>NZ_KQ948930.1:218521-428914 GCF_001514235.1 Streptomyces caeruleatus
CTCTTGGTCGCAGCCGGGAACCCAGCCCCACCCCCGCCCGTCCAACCCCCGCGCTGCCGGAGAGTCACCGTGGTGCGGTGTCGGCCCTCGCTGCTGGCTGCGATAGCTGACCAACCCTCTCCGCCGTACCGCGGCCGGCAGCACGCCGTCATCGGCGCGCCCCCCCTCCAACTGCGCCGATGACGGCCCCTCCTCGGTCACGGTGCACTCCCTTGACTGGCAGAAACTTCCCGGTTATTGGTGACTTCTCGGAAGTTTCCTTCAGCGCACCACCTCCGGAAGGAGCGCACGTGCCCGACACCAGCCCAGGAAACACCGCGAGACCCACCAGACGTACGGTCCTCGCGGCCACCACCGGCCTCACCTCCGCCCTCGCCCTCGCCCTCCCCCTCGGCGGCACCGCGCACGCCTCCGCCCCCGACGACAGCAGACTCCGCGCCCTCATCGCCCGGATGACCCTGCCCGAGAAGGTCGGCCAGCTCTTCGTCATGCGGGTCTACGGCCACTCCGCCACCACCCCCGACCAGGCCGACATCGACGCCAACCTCAAGGAGATCGGCGTCCGGACCGCCGCCGAGCTGGTCGCCAGGTACCGGGTGGGCGGCATCATCTACTTCACGTGGGCGCACAACACCCGGGACCCGCACCAGATCGCCGACCTGTCCAACGGCATCCAGCGGGCCTCCCTCACCCAGCCGCGCGGCCTGCCCGTCCTCATCTCCACCGACCAGGAACACGGCATCGTCTGCCGCGTCGGCGAGCCCGCCACCCTGTTCCCGGGCGCCATGGCCATCGGCGCCGGCGGTTCCCGCTCCGACGCCCGTACCCTCGGCCGGATCGCCGGACAGGAACTCAGGGCGCTCGGCATCCGGCAGAACTACTCCCCCGTGGCCGACGTGAACGTCAACCCGGCCAACCCGGTCATCGGCGTCCGCTCCTTCGGCGCCGACCCGGCCGCCGTCGCCGGCATGGTCGCCGCCGAGGTGGCCGGATACCAGCGCTCGCCGCACGACCGGCAGGTCGCGGCCACCGCCAAGCACTTCCCCGGGCACGGCGACACCGCCGTCGACAGTCACTACGGCTTCCCGGTCATCACCCACACCCGTGCCCAGTGGGAGAGCCTGGACGCACCGCCCTTCCGGGCCGCCGTCCGCGCCGGCATCGACTCGATCATGACCGCCCACATCATGGTCCCGGCCCTCGACGACTCCGGCGACCCGGCCACCCTCTCCCGCCCGATCCTCACCGGCATCCTGCGCGAGGAACTCGGCTACGACGGGCTGGTGGTGACCGACTCGCTCGGCATGGAGGGCGTACGGACGAAGTACGGCGACGACCGCGTCCCCGTCCTCGCGCTCAAGGCGGGCGTGGACCAGCTGCTCAACCCGCCGAACCTCGACGTCGCGTGGAACGCGGTGCTGAAGGCCGTCCAGGGCGGCGAGTTGACCGAGGCACGGCTCGACGAATCGATCCTGCGCGTCCTGCGACTGAAGGCGAAGCTACGGCTGTTCGACGAGCCGTACGTCAGCCAGGGCGGGGTCGACCGCAACGTCGGCACCCGGTCCCACCTCGCGACCGCCGACCGGATCGCCGAGCGGACGACCACCCTGCTGGTCAACGAGGGGTCGCTGCTCCCTCTCTCCCGCCGTACCCACCCCAAGGTCCTGGTCGTGGGCGCCGACCCGGCCTCCCCGTCCGGCACGACAGGACCGCCGACCGGGGTGCTCGCCACCGCCCTCACCGAACTGGGCTTCACGGCGACCGCCCTGTCCACGGGTACGGCGCCCTCCTCCAGCACGATCGCCAGGGCCGTCGAGGCGGCCCGGGCGGCGGACGCGGTCGTGGTCGGGACGTACAACGTCACGGCGAGCAGTACACAGAAGGCCCTGGTCGAGCAGCTCGTCGCGACGGGCAGGCCGGTGGTGGCGGTGGCGATCCGCAACCCGTACGACGTGGCCCACCTGCCGGCCGTGCCCGCCTGCCTGGCGACCTACTCCTGGACCGACGTCGAACTGCGCGCGGCCGCACGGGTGATCGCCGGGCGGGTATCCCCGCGCGGGAGGCTGCCGGTGCCGGTGCAGCGGGCCGACGATCCGGCGCGGGTGCTGTATCCGGTCGGCCACGGACTGTCGTACAGGCGCCGCTAGCGCTTTGGGCGTAGCGCCCGTACGCCACACAACGGGCGTACTCACCCCCAACCGACGCAAAGGACCCCACATGTCTGGCGTGCGCCCGCTGCGGCGGGTCACGCTGGGCGGGGGTACCCGGGGGGAGTGCGATGCGTGGGAGAAGTGCCGTGGGGGTGGCCTGGGCGTTGCTGGTGCTGCTCGCCGCGTTGTTGACGGGATGCCAGAGTCCGTCGGGAGCGGCGGCGGAGGACGGGCGGATCGGCGAGAGCGGAAGTTCGAGCGTCGGCCACAGTGAGCGGCGGGTGACGTCGCCGACCCGGCCCGCCGGGTACGGCGCGGTGTTCCTCGGCGTCGACGAGTGCAGTTCCTTCGGTACGACCAGTTTCACCGAGGTGCCGTGCACCGGTGAACGGGCGGCGGCGCGGGTCGTGTCCCGGCACGACGGCACAGTGGGCGACGGGCCGGTGTGCCCGGGGACCACGGACTTCGTGCTGCACATCAGCGAGCAGAGCCGGACCTCCGACGAGGACGGCGACGGCGCGATCCCGCAGGGCTACGCCTGCATGCGCAACCTGGCCCCGCCCCATCCCGGCGACCCCGGCGGCGGAGGCGGTCCCCGCACGATCGTCGGCGACTGCGTCTACAGCTCCGGCGACGGCCAGGTGCGCGAGACGTCGTGCGACGGCAAGGGGAAGCAGCGGCCCGAGTACAGGGTGACCAAGGCCGTGGACAAGCGGGCGAAGTGCCCGCTGTCGACGGCCCTGTACGTCCAGTTGGGCGGCGAGAAGCCGGTGGGCTGCGCCCGGCCCGTGTGACGGCGCACAGGGGCCGGGCGCGGCACCGGGCTCACGGGCGCAGGGTGGGCTCCCGCTCCACGTCGCGCACGTCCAGCCTCGCGTCGTACTTCGCCAGCGGCTCCGCCCGGTTCACGGCGGTCGCCGGGACGCCCGCCCACCGCAGGATGCGGGCCGTGGCGAGGGCCTTCTCGCCGCCGACCAGGCCGTCCACGCGGGCGCCGTGGTTGGCGCCGGGGGCGGTGAACACGTACGAGTCCTGCGCGCCCTTGCCGAGGCGGAACGGCTCGGCGCCCCACGGGTCGTTCTGCCCGTAGACGAAGAGCATGTGGCGGGCGTTGTGCCGTACCCAGGTGTCCACGTCACGCATGGCCCGCGGCTGGAACTTCGTCGGGATGTCCTGCGGGACGAAGTTCCGCGGGGGCTGGTAGCCGTAGCGCAGGTACTTCTTCTCGATGTGCGGGAAGTGGATCGTCGGCGCGCCGAGCTGGGTGGCCGCCTGGTAGTAGTACGGCGTGTACGGCTCCAGGCCCTGGTCCGTGTAGAAGGAGAAGCCGGAGACCGTGTCGATGGACGTCCAGATCTGGTCGTCGGTGGCGTTCTTCGCGTCCGGCGGGATCAGGGTGTCGTTGGCGCAGTTCTGGAGCAGGTTGTACTGCCAGAAGCCCCAGACGTAGTCCAGCACGACCGCCTCGTACGCCTTGTCCAGGCTACCGACCGTGCGGAAGGTGTAGCCGTTCTCGGCGGCCAGCGCGGCGTACCTCTTCTCCAGCGGCTCCCGGCGCACCAGTGCCTCGCGCTGTACGGCGTTCAGCCGGTCGCGGCACTCCTTGGCGCCCACGTGTCCGAAGAAGCGGTCGTAGGCGGAGTCCTCGTGGTTCACGACGTCGTTGGGGGCGACGTAGGCGACGACGCCGTCCATGTCGCTCGGGTAGAAGCGCTCGTAGTAGGTGGCGGTCATGCCGCCCTTCGAGCCGCCCGTGGAGATCCAGTTCCGGTCGTAGACCTTCTTCAGCGCCTTGAAGATGCGGTGCTGGTCGCTGGCCGCCTGCCAGATGTCCAGCTTGGTCCAGTCGGCCGGGTCGGGCCGGGACGGGGCGAAGAAGCGGTACTCCATGGATATCTGGTTGCCGTCCACGATCTGGGTCGGCTCGCGGCGGCTGGGTGTCGTGGAGACGTCGTAGCCGCTGGTGTAGAAGACCGTCGGCCGGCTGACGTCCTTGTGCAGCACGGTGATCCGCTGCTGGAACGTTCCCTTGGACGGGTGCCGGTGGTCGACCGGCTGGGTGTAGTTGAGGACGAAGAAGCGGTAGCCGGGGTACGGCTTCTCCTCGATCAGGCTCATCCCCGGTATGGAGAGCAGCCGGTCCTTGATGTCGGTGGTGGTGGCCGCCGACCGGGCGGTGGTGGCCGCCCCCGCGGTGCCCGCCGTTCCCGCCGTGCCCAACGTGCCGATCAGCACGCCGAGCGCCAGCAGCCATCTGAGCGCCTTCCGCATGCACCCTCCCTTGTGAGTCAGATGTGCGTGCGGAAGCTATCGGAGCAACTCCCCGGCACACCAGGGAAGATGGAGAATTCCCGGAAGCGGAAGCGGAAGCGGAAGCGGAAGCGGAGGCGCGGCGGGGGCTCGGCAGAGGCGTGAATCAGCCGGTCGGCATCAGCACAGGATCCAGCCCTTGCTCACCGACCCGCTCCCCACCCGGCCCTTCACCCACACACACCGCTGCCCCGCATGGACGGTGACCGGACCGGCCCGGCGGGTGTACTGGCCCTCGTCGGTCACCCGCATGGCCCGGTACGCCTGCACGCTGACCGTCATCGTCTGCTCCCGCCCGGGGCGCCTGGGCAGGACGATGGCGCAGACGTGGCCTTGCTTCCTGTAGACGTACAGGGTGCCGGTGGGGAACGGGTACGTCCTGACCTTGCGGCCCTCGCAGCGCGTGGCGTCCGCGGCCTGGGCCTGCGTCGGGGCCGCGACCGCGATCAGCCCGGACGCGGTCAGCACCGCAAGACCGACGGCCAGTCGTCGGCGTATCGCACCACTGTCCACTTGGTTGTCCTCCCCGTACACCGGCGATGAGCGTACTGGTGTACGGACGCACGACGTATGCCGGATGGTTGCACACCGGCCCCGCCCGTCACGCCCGCACCGGCCCCTACCCGGCCATCTGCGCGGGCTCCTCCGGCTCGGCCTCCCCCACGAAGGTCCGCCACAGCTCGGCATACCGCCCGCCCCGCGCCAGCAGTTCCTCGTGCGTGCCGTCCTCGGCGACCCGCCCGTGATCCATCACCACGACCCGGTCCGCACGGGCGGCCGTGGTCAGGCGGTGGGCGACGACGAGGGTGGTGCGGCGGCCGGCGACGCGGTCCGTGGCCTGGTTGACCTGGGCCTCCGTGGCCAGGTCGAGGGCGGCCGTCGCCTCGTCGAGGAGCAGGATGTCGGGGTCGACCAGTTCGGCGCGGGCGAGGGCGATCAGCTGGCGCTGGCCGGCGGAGAGGTTGCGGCCGCGTTCGGCGACCTCGTGGAGGTAGCCGCCGTCGAGGGTGGCGATCATCTCGTGCGCGCCGACCGCGCGGGCCGCCGCCTCCACGTCCGCGTCCGTGGCGTCCGGCCTGCCGTAGGCGATGGCGTCACGGACGGTGCCCTGGAAGAGGTACGCCTCCTGCGGGACGACCCCGAGACGGTGCCGGTACGACGTGATGTCGAGGGCGCGCAGGTCCGCGCCGTCGACGGTCACCCGGCCGCCGGTCGGGTCGTAGAAGCGCGCCACCAGTTTGACCAGGGTCGACTTGCCCGCACCCGTCTCGCCGACGAACGCGACCGTCTGCCCGGCCGGGATGCGCAGGTCGACGCTGCTCAGCGCCTCCTCGTCCGCCCCGTACGTGAAGCGCACGTCCTCGAACGCGACCTCGCCCCGCAGCGACAGCACCTCCAGCGGCTCCTCGGCCGCCTTCGTCGAGGTCGGCTCCCGCAGGAGCTCCTGGATGCGGCCGAGCGAGACCGTGGCCTGCTGGTAGCCGTCGAAGACCTGGGAGAGCTGCTGGACCGGGGCGAAGAACAGGTCGATGTAGAGCAGGTACGCCACCAGCGCACCGGTCGTCAGAGTCGCCGCCTCGATCCGGGCGCCACCCACGATCAGCACCGCCGCCGCGGCCCCCGACGACAGGAACTGCACGAACGGGAAGTAGATCGAGATCAGCCACTGTCCGCGGATGCGGGCCTGCCGGTAGCTGTCGCTGCGCTCGGCGAACCGCGCGCCGCCGTCCCGCTCGCGCCGGAAGGCCTGCACGATCCGCAGCCCGGACACCGACTCCTGGAGGTCGGCGTTGACCAACGACACGCGCTCACGGGCGAGTTCGTACGCCTTCACGCTCGCCCGGCGGAAGAAGTAGGTCCCGACGATCAGCGGCGGCAGCGTCGCGAAGACGACGAGCGCGAGCTGGAGGTCGAGGACCAGCAGGGCGACCATGATGCCGAAGAAGGTGACGACGGAGACGAAGGCGGTGACCAGGCCCGTCTGGAGGAAGGTCGACAGCGCGTCGACGTCCGTCGTCATCCGGGTCATGATCCGGCCGGTCAACTCCCGCTCGTAGTAGTCGAGTCCGAGCCGCTGGAGCTGGGCGAAGATCTTCAGCCGGAGGGAGTACAGGACGCGTTCGCCGGTGCGCCCGGTCATCCGCGTCTCGCCGATCTGCGCCACCCACTGGACGGTGACCGCGAGCAGCGCGAGCAGGGAGGCCGCCCAGACCGCGCCGAGGGCCACCTGTGTGACGCCGGAGTCGATGCCGTGCCGGATCAGGACGGGGAGGAGGAGGCCCATGCCCGCGTCCATGGCGACCAGGCCGAGGCTGATCAGGAGCGGCGGCCCGAAGCCTCGCAGCAGCCGTTTCAGGCCGTACGACTGCTCCGGCCGGACCGCTTCGGCCTCGTCGATGTCGGGGGTGTCGGTCGCCGGGGGCAGCGCCTCCACCTGGGCGAGGAGCTCGGGGGTGGCCGGGGACTCCGTCAGCGCCTGGTCCTTGGGTTCGCGGTCGCCGGTCCACAGCCTCGGGGTCACCCCGCGTTCGGCGTCGAACTCGGCGTCCAGCTCGTCGCGTACGGAGGTGTCCTCCTGCGGGCAGGCGGGCTGGGCGTGGCCGGGTGAGACGCCGCCGAGTTCGTCGGGGTCGGTGAGGAGGCGGCGGTAGAGGGCGGAGCGCTGCTGGAGTTCCTCGTGGGTGCCGATGTCGGCGAGCCGGCCGGCGTCGAGGACGGCGATGCGGTCGGCGAGGCCCAGGGTGGAGCGCCGGTGCGCGATGAGGAGGGTCGTCCGGCCCTCCATGACGTGCTTCAGCGCCTCGTGGATCTCGTGCTCGACGCGGGCGTCCACCGCCGAGGTCGCGTCGTCGAGGACGAGCAGCCGGGGGTCGGTGAGGATCGCGCGGGCGAGCGCGACGCGCTGGCGCTGGCCGCCGGAGAGGGTCAGGCCGTGCTCGCCGACCGTGGTGTCGTAGCCGTCGGGCAGCTCGGCGATGAAGCGGTCCGCCTGGGCGGCGCGGGCGGCTGTGCGGATCTCCTCGTCGGTGGCGTCGGGGCGGCCGTACGCGATGTTGTTGCGGACCGTGTCCGAGAAGAGGAAGGAGTCCTCCGGCACCAGCCCGATCGCGGCCCGCAGCGAGTCGTAGGTCAGCTCGCGGACATCGTGGCCGCCGACGAGGACGGCGCCGCGGGTGACGTCGTAGAAGCGCGGGAGGAGCAGGGAGACGGTGGACTTGCCGGAGCCGGAGGAGCCGACGACGGCGAGGGTCTCGCCGGGGCGGATCTCGAAGCTGAGGCCGTCGAGGACGGGGGTGGTCGTGCCGGTGGAGTCGTCGTAGCCGAAGGACACGTCGTCGAACTCGACGGTCGCGGGCGCGTCGGCGGGCAGCGTCTTGGTGCCCTCCTTGATCGACGGCTCGGTGTCGATCAGCTCCAGGACGCGCTCGGTGCCCGCCCTGGCCTGCTGCCCCACGGTGAGGACCATGGCGAGCATGCGCACCGGGCCGACCAGCTGGGCGAGGTAGGTGGAGAAGGCGACGAACGTGCCCAGCGTGATGTGCCCGCGCACCGCCAGCCAGCCGCCGACCGCGAGCATGGCGACCTGGCCGAGCGCCGGGACCGCCTGGAGCGCCGGGGTGTACTTCGAGTTGAACCGGATGGTGCGCAGCCGCCCCGCGAAGAGCCGCCGGCTGACGTCCCTGAGCTTCCCGGTCTCCTGTTCCTCCTGCCCGAACCCCTTCACCACGCGTACGCCGCTGACGGCCCCGTCGACCACGCCCGCGACGGCGGCGGCCTGGGCCTGGGCGTACCAGGTGGAGGGGTGCAGCTTGGTCCGGCTGCGTTTGGCGATCCACCACAGGGCGGGGGCGACCGCGAGGGCGACCAGCGTGAGCGGCAGGGACAGCCACGCCATGACGACCAGGGATATCAGGAAGAGCGCGAAGTTCCCGATGGTCATCGGGAGCATGAAGAGCAGGCCCTGGATCAGCTGGAGGTCGCTGGTGGCCCGCCCGACGACCTGCCCGGTGGACAGCTCGTCCTGCCGCCGCCCGTCGAGCCGGGTGATCGTCCCGAACATGTCGGTGCGCAGATCGTGCTGGACGTCGAGGGCGAGCCGGCCGCCGTAGTAGCGGCGGATGTAGGTCAGGACGTACACGGCGAGCGCGGCGGCTATGAGCAGCCCGGCCCAGAGGGCCATGCCTCGGGTGTGGTCGCCGATCACGTCGTCGATGATCACCTTGGTGATCAGCGGGACGACGGCCATGACGGCCATACCGGCGAGGGAGGAGCCCAGGGCGAGGACGACGTCCTTGGGGTACCGCCACGCGTACCCCGCCAGTCTGCGCGCCCAAGTCGGCCGGCCCTTGGTCTCCCCGGTCTCCCCCTGATGCGCTGCCACGCGGGTGCCCTCCGTTCGTCCTGGTCTGCCGGAAGGCACCAACGCCGACGAGGGCCGATTTCATCCCGCCGCAACAAACGGGGGCGGTGCGCTCAGATCCGTACGCGCAAGTAATAGAACCGCGTCGTCTGTGCGGCGTTCTGGTTGTCGTCGCTGACCAGCAGCACCTTCAGGCGTCCCTTCGAGTACCCCGTGATCGCCATCCCCTCGATGTTGTCGAGGAGCGGGTTGGGCTGGGGCTGCTTGGCGGTCGCTCCCAGTGACGGGCAGTTCACGATGTCGGCGAGCGGTGTCTTCTTGATCAGCCGTACGCCGTCCTGCCCGGTGAGGTTCTCGACACCGCTCGTGTCCGTGGCGCGGCGCGGGTCGGCGAGGTAGAGGCGGACCGTGTTGCCGACGCCCGCGGTGAAGCCGCGTTCCAGGACGAGGAGGCGGCCGTCGGGGGTGGCCTGGACCTCGGGGACGCCGAGACCGGCATCCGTGCGGTAGGCGTACTGGCGGGAGAGCCGGAAGTGACCGCCCTCTGCCCTCCGCCAGGTCTGGAAGCGGACGATGCCGGCGCTGTCCCCGGCGAGCGCGTACTCCATCGACGCGAGCAGGGTACGGCCGCCCGGGAGCAGGGTCAGGCCCTCGAAGGTCCCGTTGGAGACGGCGCGGCCGGCCGGGGCGACCTTCAGGGCGTCCGGCACGGGGAGGCGGTCGAGGATCCTGCCGTCGCGGGAGTAGCGGCGTACGGAGGGCTCGGTCTCGGAGGAGATCAGCCGGGTGCCGTCCCGGTCGACGACGAGGCCCTCGGAGTCGAGGGCGGCGCCGCTCTCGTCGGCGAGCGGGACGACGGCCCGGGGTGCGAGCGTCTTCCCGTCCAGGGCGAACAGGGCCGAGCGGTCGGAGACGGCCGCGAGGGAGCCGTCCCGGTCCACGGCGAGGGCGGAGAGGTTCCCGACGAAGGTGCCGTCGTACGTGGTCTTGTCGAGCGCGTCGGAGAAGCGGTCGACGGAGACGGCGGGCGAACAGGCGTGGCTGTCCGGCGTGGTGGCGGTGACGGCGTGGAGGTCGGCGTGGACGTCGGCGTGGACGTCGGCGTTCGCCGGGCCGGCGGCGGTCAGGCACGTGGCCGCCGCCAGGCCCGCGGTGGCGGTCGCGAGTACGGTTCTCAGGCGCATGGGGGTCACCGTAGGACGGGTGGGTGACGCGGGGTGGGCCGCCTCGTGAAGCCTCAGCTCGCGGCCAGGTCCTTGTGGATGACCTTGGCGACGCCCTGAATGGTCGTGATGCCGTAGTTCATAGTGCTGTTGCCGTGGGTGAGCACGGTGATCACGTAATCATGACCGCGTCCCTTGAAGGCGCCGACGCTGTGCACCCGCCAGCCCTGGGTGGCGCGCTGCAGCCAGCCGTTCTTGACGGCGACGGTGACGCCGGACGGCACTCCGTACGGGGTGCCCCAGCGCTGCGAGGAGACGACCTGGCCCATCAGCTTCAGGATGTAGGCGCGGGAGTTGTCGCTCAGTATCGCGTTCTTGGCCGTGATCAGCTTCAGCAGCTTCTGCTCGTCGGTGACGGTGATCTGGGTCAGCCCCCAGTAGCCGTTCGCGCCGGGCTTGGTCTGGGTCATGCCGGCGGCGCCGAGGAAGCCCTTGATCTTCGTCAGCCCGAGCTGCTTCCAGAGCGTGCTGGTCGCCGCGTTGTCCGACTTGGTGATCATGGCTTTCGCGAGCGACACCTCACGGTCGGTGAGGTACCGGTTGTGCTTCTTCGCGTCCCACAGCAGCGCGGCGAGCACGGTGACCTTGACGACGCTGGCCGAGTCGTAGGCACTCGAAGCCCTCAGCGCACAGGTGGTGTTGGTGGAACGGTCGTACAGACCCACCGCGATGGTCCCCTTGCGGTTGGCCAGCGCGGCGGTGATGTCCTTCTTCAGCTTGGCGGCGAGGCCCGCTTTGGCGGAGGTGCAGCTGACGGTGGGGGCGGGGGCCGCGACGGCGGGGGCCGCGACGGCTATGGACGCCATGGCCACGCCGACGCCCACACCAGCCGCGACGCCCGCTCTGGCGCGTGCCGAAACGCGCCCTGACTTCTCGCTCTTGCTCGTTCTCCCGTTGGTCATGTCCCTCTGACCAACGAGCACGCATGAAAGGTTGTACGCATGATGACTGCTGACGGCGCACTGTCCGTCCTGTCCTTGCTCCGAAGGGCGCGGGCCGATATCTGGATCGGCGGCGGCTGGGGCATCGACGCCCTCATCGGCGAGCAGACCCGCGACCACCGGGACCTGGACCTGATGCACCGCCAGGAGCAGGAGTCCGCGGTGCTGTCAGTCCTCGCGGAGGCGGGCTTCGTGGAGACCCTCGACTGGCGCCCGGTCCGCTTCGTGATGAGGGCTCCGGACGGCCGCGAGGTCGACCTCCACCCCCTGCTCTTCACCGAGGACGGCTCCGCGAACCAGGCCTCCCTCGACCCCTCGCACCCCTTCCACTACCCCGCCTCCGCCTTCGTGACGGGCAGCATCGCCGGCACACCGGTCCCGTGTCTGTCCGCCGAGCAGCAGGTCCACTTCCACCAGGGGTACGAGCCGGCGGACCGCGACCGGCATGACATGGCTCAGTTGCGGCGGGTGTTCGGGGTCGCCACGCACTTCTGATCCCTGGGGTCGGAGTCGTCGCGGGCAGGGAAGAGGACGGGATGACTCGCCCCCCGGCTCTCCGCGATGCGCCGGACATCAGTCAGCGCCTCGCTCATCCGGGCGAGCAGGAACCGGAGTTGTGCGGGCGTGGCCCCGCTGTCGGTGAGCAGGTCGGCCGCGTGGCCGAGGAGACTGTCGGCCATGTCGAGCTGCACGCTCTCGACGGTGTCGGCCAGGCGGGAGACCGGGCCGGTGCCGTCACCCACGAGATAGCAGGGTTTGCCCTCGGCCCCGGTCCAGGGCAGCAGTCGCATGTCCGCCGTCACTTGGCGCCCCCTACGACCCATGAGGGCAGACCGACCGACCCGACACCGACTCCGAGCACGACGGCCGCATGCGCCGCCTGCGCGGGCCGGGCGCCGATGTGCCGGACGGTCGGCCCGACGGGAGTGGTGGCCGGATGCCGGCGTGGTCGTCGCCGGAAGAGACGGCCGATGAGACGACGCATTTCACGAACTCCATTCCGATCGCGTTCTGTAGCGATCACCTCACAGACTGGGATCGACCCGGCTAGCCTCGCCAGAGGGTTCGGTGTGACAAAGCGCCTGTCACAAAGGAGTTGACCATGGGCAATACGTACGGTGACTGGCTCAGGCAGCAACGCGAGGCAGCGGGGCTGACGCAGGAGGAGCTGTCCGACCGGGCGTTCATGACGCGTTCGCACATCGCGCATATCGAGGCGGGGAGGCGGGTGCCGTCGCGGGAGGATGCGCGGCGGCTGGATACGGCTCTGGGCACGGGGAATGTGCTGAGCAGTTTCCTGCCGCAGGACGACGAGGCGGTTGCCGATTACTTCGAGGCAGTGCTCGCACTCGAACAGCAGGCGGTGATGATCCGGGAGTTCGGCCTGACGTACTTCCCAGGCATCCTTCAGACGAAGGAGTACGCAACTGCGGTCCTGGGCTCGGCGTTCCCTCCGGTGAGTGACGAGGAATGTGACAGGCGCGTTGTCACACGCCTTGAGCGAGCGAAGATTCTCGACGATCCGGTGATGCCCGTGGTGTGGGCGCTGCTGGACGAGACGCTGCTGCGACGCCCTGTAGGCAGCCAGGAAGTCATGGCGGAGCAGATCATGCACGTCGTTCGTCTCGCGGAGGCTGGACGCATCCGCGTGCATGTGATGCCGTTCGGTGTGGGTCTGCATCCGATGATGCAGAGCATGCTCACGCTGATGTGGTTCGAGGACCAGCCACCTCTGGCGTACACGGAAGGGCAGCGGTTGGGGAAGGTGCACGACTCCCCTTCCGTGGTCCACGAGTTGCAGAGCCGATACGATCTTGCGCTCAGCGACGCACTGCCGTTGAAGGAGTCACTGGCCCTGCTGAGGGCAACAGCGAAGGACTACGGACACCATGACTGACCGAACCATCTCGAACGCCGCCAAGCTGAGTGGCTGGCGCAAGTCGTCCCACAGCGGGAACGAGGCCGGCAGCTGCCTCGAAGTCCTCGACCACCACCCCGCCGGCGTCCCCGTCCGCGACTCCAAGGTGCCGCACGGCCCGGCGCTGATGTTCTCCGCCGCCAACTGGTCGGCCTTTGTCGCCGCCCTCAAGGAATCACGGCCCTGACCGGTCGTCAGTCGTAGAAGAACAGCTCAAGGTCCTCGACCGAACCTGGCCCGGTCAGGAAACCCTCGGCCTGAGCGATCTCGTCCTCTGGTGGCGGGAGGCCCTCTCGGAGCTGCCTCATCCATCGCTCGCCCTGCTCGCCGATCGCATAAATTCCCGACAACAGCTCGGCCATGCCCACGGGGTGTACGGGGATGTGCCCGACGACGGGTCGGAGTTCCCATCCGCCCGCCCTGGCGGCCAGCCGGAGCACACCGGCCCAGTTGGCGATTCGCCCGATACGCACGTGCCACGCGTCCTCGGTGAACGGCGCCGATCGACCGCCGTGCAGGGCGTTGGTCGCAGCGCTGATGTCCGCCATCACCCGCCGTTCCACGGCATCACGGACCCAGCGCCCCTCCTGCGATTCCTCGATGGCGGCATCGACCCACACCCGTGCACTGTCCAGGCGGGATGCGAACGTATCCATGCCGACAGGTTTCCATGGGACCGCTGGCCTGAGGAAACGGCATCTCGGGTGCCCCACCCGAGCACCAGCCTTTGCAGAGCCCTTTGAGTATCCACAGCGAACGGCCAGCTACGGCACAGCCCGCACCCACCCCCGCCGCCCACGATGCCCTGGTGACATCAGCCACCGATCCCCACCCCCACCCCCACCCGACCGTGACCGTCACCGACGTGCCCCCGCGGGCCCCGTCGGAGGCCCAACCCCCGGTTCCCCCGGACAAGGCGCCGCGCTGGTCGCTGCCCGCGTTGATCGCGATCCTGATCATGGCGGCGGCGCTGTACTCGTGGAACCTCTCCGGTTCCAGCTTGAACAGCTTCTACAGCGCGGCCGTGCTGAGCGGTACGGAGAGTTGGAAGGCGTGGTTCTTCGGCTCGCTGGACGCGGGGAACTTCCTCACCGTCGACAAGCCGCCGTTCGCCCTGATGGTGATGGGGCTGTCGTGCCGGATCCTCGGTTACGGCACCTGGCAGATGATGCTGCCGATGGTTCTGGTCGCGCTGGCGACGATCTGGATCCTGCACTCCTCGGTGAAGCGGGTGTGGGGCCACGGCGCGGCGACGGTGGCCGCGCTGGTGCTGGCGCTGACCCCGATCACGGTCGCCATCAACCGTGACAACAACCCCGACACGCTGCTGGTGTTCCTGATGGCAGGCGGCGCGGCACTCGCCCTGCGGGCCGTGCACAACGGCAGGTTGCTGCCGCTGGTCGGCTCCGCGGTCTGCTTCGGGCTGGCCTTCAACACGAAGATGCTCCAGGGCTACATCGCGCTGCCCGCCGTCTTCGCGGTCTATCTCTACGCCGCCAAGCCGAAGCTCGTGAAGCGGATCGTCAATCTGCTCATCGCCGGTGTCGCCCTCGCCGTCTCCAGCTTCTGGTGGGCGGCGGCCGTCTCGCTCGTGCCCGCCGACGAACGCCCGTACATCGGCGGTTCGACGGACGGCACGGCCTGGGACCTGATCATGGGCTACAACGGCCTCGGCCGGATCCTCGGCGGCGAGGGCAACGGCGGAGGCGGTGGCGGTGGGGGCGGCGGCTTCTCCGGTACGGCGGGCATCGGACGGCTCTTCAACGACATCCTCGGCGGCCAGATCTCCTGGCTGATCCCCTTCGCGGCGCTCGCGTGCGTCGGCGGCCTCGTGCTGTGCGGCCGCGCCCCGCGCACCGACCTCACCCGTGCCGCGCTGCTGATGTGGGGCGGCTGGACTGCCCTGCACTACCTGACCTTCGCCATGGCCGAAGGCACGATGCACCCGTACTACACGACCGCGCTCGCCCCGGGCATCGCGGCGCTGTGCGGAGGCGGCGGCGTGATGCTGCTGCGCGCGTTCCGCGCCGACAAGCGATGGGCGTGGGTACTGCCGGCGGGGCTGGCGGTCACCGCCGTCTGGGCGGTCGTACTGCTGCGGCGGGCCTCCGGCTGGAACACCTGGCTGTGGCCGGTGATCGCCGTCGTCATGGCGCTGGCGATCGTGGGCCTGCTCGTCTTCCGGTCCGCGTCCGGGAACCGGCTGCGGCTGCGGCTGCGGCTGCGGCTGCTGGCCGCCTCCGTGGTGGCGGCGATCGTCGCGGCGGTCGCGGGTCCCGCCGCGTACGCCTGGTCGGTGCCGTCCGGTTCGGGCGGCGGCATGGGCGGTACGAACCCGACGGCCGGCCCCTCGACGGGCAGCGGCTTCGGCGGCGGCCCCGGTGGGGGCGGTGGCGGCGGCCGAGGCGGCTTCGGCGGCGGCCAGATGCCGGGCGGCGGCACTCAGCAGAACGGGCAGAACGGGCAGAGCAGCCAGGCGGACGGGCAGCAGGGGCAGCAGGGCGGCTTCCCGGGCGGGCCGCAGCAGGGCCAGGACGGCCAGAACGGCCAGGCCCCCGGCGGCACCGGTGAGACGGGCGGTACGCCGCCCAACGCCACCGGCGAGACGGGCGGTACGGCTCCCGGCGGTACGGCCCCGGGCGGCACCGGTACCGGCACCAGCGGCGCCCCCGGCGGCATGGGCGGCGGTGGCGGCATAGGCGGCGGCGCGAGCAGCGAGCTCATCAGGTACCTCAAGAAGCACCAGGACGGCGCCAAGTGGCTGCTGGCGGTGTCGAGTTCGCAGAGCGCGGCCCAGCTGATCCTCAGCAGCGGTGAGCCCGTGATCTCCATGTGGGGCTGGTCCGGCAGCGACAACGCGATGACGCCGGCCAAGCTCAAGGAGCTGGTGAAGAACGGCGAACTGCACTACATCCAGATCGGTGGCGGCGGCGGCATGGGCGGCGGCAGCACCCTCAGCTCCGAGGTCACGGCCTGGGTCCAGAAGAACGGGACGGCGGTGAAGGAGAGCGAGTACAGCACCAACTCCTCGTCCTCTTCACCCTCTTCGCCCTCTTCATCCTCATCCTCCTCTTCGCAGAGCAACCAGTCGACGATCTACCGCCTGGACGCGTCGGACGTCAGCTGACACCGACTCGGCTCCTCGTGTGAACGGCCCCCGGCTCCCTGTCGGGGGCCCCTTCACACTCCCGTTCGCGCAGCAACTCGCGTAGACAAGCCCCGATTTGCGGTTTCCCGTCACCCAATGGACACGTGCAAGCCCTCGACACCACCACATGTCCATGCCACTCTCCCGTTTGCCGCCTCCATTCAACCCGCGTAGATGGGACACCCCACATGCTGGCGACACACATACGCAACCGCCGCTGGAAGTCCGTGGCGCTGACGACGGCAGCCGTCCTGGTCGGCCTCACCACCCCGGCGCTCATGGCCTCCCCGGCCGCCGCGACCACGACGGAGTACGACGACACGTACTACGCCGACGCGATCGGCAAGACCGGTACGGCGCTGAAGGACTCGCTGCACACGATCATCAGCGATCAGACGAAGATCTCGTACTCGGCGGTCTGGGACGCGCTGAAGGCCGCCGACCAGGATCCGAACAACACCAACAACGTGATCCTGCTGTACAGCGGTGTCTCCCGCAGCAAGTCCCTCAACGGCGGCAGCACCGGCAACTGGAACCGCGAGCACACCTGGGCCAAGTCCCACGGCGACTTCGGCGAGGCGATCGGCCCCGGCACGGACCTGCACCACCTGCGCGCCTGCGACGTCCAGGTCAACAGCATCCGCGGCAACCTGGACTTCGACAACGGCGGCAGCGCCGTCACCAACGGCGGCGGCAGCACCGTCGACTCCGACTCCTTCGCGCCCCGCGCCGCGGACCGGGGCGACGTGGCCCGCATGATCCTCTACATGGCCGTGCGCTACGAGGGCGACGACGGCTGGGCCGACCTGGAGCCCAACGAGAACGTCAACAACGGCTCCAACCCCTACATGGGCAAGCTCTCCGTCCTGAAGGCCTGGAACGAGGCGGACCCGCCGAGCGCCTTCGAGGAGCGCCGCAACGAGGTCATCTACGACTCCTACCAGCACAACCGCAACCCGTTCATCGACCACCCGGAGTGGGTCGAGGCGATCTGGTAGACGCGCCCGAAGGGCTCGGCCTCACTTCCGTGCAAGGGGGCCGAGCCCTTTGCGTCCCGTCGGTCAGATGCGTTTGAAGCAGACCGTGTAGGCGATCTGCGGGAAGTCGCCCGACCGCCACGTGGTCCAGCCGTACGAACCGCAGTAGGAGACGTTGTAGTACTGGGACACGCGGCCGACGACACTGACGTTGGCCTGGGCGCACGCGGCGTTCTGGAAGTCGGTGTTCTGTCCGGAGCCGGTCATCAGCAGGCAGGAGCCGACGGGCGCCCGGCCGGCCGCGTTGGGGAAGTTCATCGCGAGACACTGCACGACGTCGAGCTCGTCCCACTTCGTCGTCGTGGTGAGGGTCTGCTCGACCCCGGAGTACGACTCGCAGCGGGACTTGTCGCTGGTGCCGGTCAGGCGTGCCTTCACGGTGAAGTTGCCGGTCCTGCACCCCTGCGCGGACCAGTTGGTGCCCCGGGCGTTGGGGCCGTAGACGCAGTCACCGGGCTCCGCGTGATAGGCGCTGCCGTTCTGGTAGGTGAGACAGAGCACGCGGTCCACATAGGAGTTGCTGACGGAGTAGTCGGTGTCGGCGACGTCGGAGCACTCGCCGGTGTCCGAGGTGCCGTCGAGTGCCTGCGCCACCTTGAAGACACCGGCTCCGCAGTCGGCGAAGCGCAGGTCCGGCTTGGCGTACGTCCCGTCGTTGGCGAGGCAGTCACCCGAGTCCGCCGTCTCCATCAGGCTCGTCGGGCTCGGTGACTCGGTCGGTGTCGGTGTCGGTGTGTCGACCGGATCGGTCGTGGGATCGTCCGTCGGTTCGGGCTCGTCGGTGGGGTCCGGCTCGGTGTACGACGAGGTGTCCGACGTCGGCAGCGTCGAACCGCCCTTGCCGTCTCCGTCGTCACCGTCGGCCAGGTGCCCGGGCAGCCAGACCAGGAGTATCGCGCAGACCACGGCGAGTACGGCGAGGAGCACGGCCCGAGCCTGTGGGTTGCCGGTCGGGGGTGGCGGCGGGGGCGTGATCACGATCCCGGGGCCCAGGTCCGGCCCCGCGGACCCGTCCGGCGGCGGTGTGAAGGCAGGAGGCTGCTGCTGCGAGGGCCGGGGGACGTCGGCGGCCTGCATCAGGCGGCGCAGGGCCTGGTTGCGGGAGTGGATCGCGGGGGCGGCCATCCGGACCGGCAGATAGGCGCCCGGGGTGACGGGGCCGGCCGCCGCCGCGCAGAGCCCCACCACCTCCGCCGCCGTGGGCCGTCGGTCGGGGTCCTTGGCCAGGCAGCACCGGACCAGGTCACGGACTTCGGGGCTCAGCCCACTCAGGTCGGGCTCTTCGTTCGCGATGAGGTGGATGATGCCGAGCGGGTCCTCGGCCTGGAAGGCGTCCTTGCCGGTGGCCAGGAAGTAGATCGTGGAGCCGAGGGTGAAGATGTCCGACTTGGCGGTGATCGACTTGCGGCCCGTCGCCTGCTCGGGCGACCGGTAGGCCGGGGTGCCCAGTTGCACGTTGGTCCGGGTCATCAGGGTGGCCGCGATGGACTTGGCGATCCCGAAGTCGATGACCTTCGGCCCGGTCTCGTCCAGCATCACGTTGGCGGGCTTCAGATCCCGGTGCACGGCGCCGGCCTCGTGGATGGCCCGTAACGCGCGGGCTATGCCGGAGGCGATCAGCATGACGTCCTGGCCGGGCAACGGGCCCGCTTCCCGGACGAGTTCGAGCAGGGAGGGCCCGCACACATACGTGCTGGCCAGCCAGGGTTCGCTCGCCAGCGGGTCGGCGTTGACCAGTTGGGCGACATCGCTGCTGCGCACCCGCTGGGCGACCTCGATCTCGCGGGGGAAGCGGTCCGCGAACTCCCGGTCCTGGCCCAGCTCCGCCTTGAGGACCTTGACCGCGACCGGCTGCCCGCCCGGGGTGAACGCCAGGAAGACCTGGCCGGCGCCGCCCATGCCGAGGCGCGCGTGCAGGACGTAGGGGCCGACCTTGTGCGGATCGCCCTTCTTCAGCGACTCGTAGCGGAACTCCTCGCCGCCGCGCAGCGCCACCTGACCGCGCACGAAGAGGAACTGGTCGGGCCGGCCGCTGTAGAGGAGATCGGGCACCGGCGGGTCACCGGCGTTCTGGATGCTGGCCTCGCGCAGCCGGCGCCGGACGTCGTCGTGGAGGTTGGCGACGGTCGCCCCGAGGGACTGCTCGCCGTGTGCCTCACGGACCGCTTCGGCGAGGGACTTCGTGAAGTAGGTCAGTCCCCCCTTCCGGTCCTCGAAGTACGTCAGCTGCGACCGCCCGCAGGCGGCCCAGATGTAGGTGCCCGCGCCGCGGGCCGGGGTGGCGCTGTCGGCGTAGGCCGTGACGTTGGCGGCGGGGTCGGCGTACCGGGTGGCGATGCCCGCGCAGCAGCAGTCCAGGATGAAGATCTTGATACGGGCGTTGCTGCGCTCTATCTGCTCGCGCAGTTCACGGAAGCGCAGCGAGGTCAGCGAGCGATGCGCGGCGTCCTCGCTGGTGTCGGTCAGGGCGAGCCCGAGGTCGAACCGGCCGTTGCTGCGGTGCAGCAGCTGGCCGTGGCCGACGTAGTAGAACAGCAGGACGTCGTCGACGTCGTCGATCAGCTGGACGATGTCCCTGAGCACCTTGCTGCTGTCGCGCTGGTTCTGGAACGTCTTGATGCGGTCCTTGGGCCATTCGCCCGGGCCGGTCAGCAGGCCGCGCATCTCCTTGAGACTGTGCAGGGCCGCGGGCATGGGCCTGCGGTCCTCGAAGCCGGCCGTGTACTCGGACGTTCCCAGCAGGATGGCGCGCGACCGACCGAAGTCGATGTCGTCACGCCGGGTCATCCGGGTCCTCCGGGTCGTCCGGGTCCGCCGGGGCCTCCGGGTCCTCCGGGTCCTCCGGGTCCTCCGGGGCCTCCGGGTCCTCCGGCGGCTCCAGGGACTTGGCCGTCTCGATGACGTCCTTGAGGACGGCCTGCGCGTTGCGGCCGGTCACCTTGAAGCGCCGGTCGCCGACCTCGATCTCGATGTCCGTCGTCTGCGCGCCGATCCACACCTGCAGCGCGTGTACCGCGACGACGAGGGGGCCGCCCGCGGCACAGGCCACCGCGAGGAAGTCCCAGACCGTTCCCTGGCTGTTGGGCGCGGCCGGCTGCGCGACCGGCCGGACCTCGACGTCCTTGTGCCCGTCCATCCACTCGCGCAGGCTTTCCAGTTGCTCGCTGCCGCTCAGAAACACGCGAAGTTCAACCGTCATAGTGCAGTGACACCGCACCTTCCCCCGGGCAGTAGATGCACAGGAGACTAGACGGACACCCTGGTGCCGTCCAGGCGATCGGCGGATCAGGCCATGACGCGTCCGGTCACCACCTGTACAGCGGAATGACCTGCGCCGATCCACCACCGTTGACCCGGCTATGAAGAAGATCAGCGCGCTCGCCGCGCTCACCCTGGCAGCCCTCGTCATCGCCGCCCCGGCCCACGCCGACGACGGTGACCGGGGCCGTGTCACCATCGCCGGCTACACCACTCCGAACCTCTGCAGGCAGGCACTCGCGCTCGTCCCGATGGCGGCACCGTGGACCGGTCCCGCGGTGGACGACGCCTGCTACAACCGCGACCACAACACGCAGGAGCAGGGCTCCTGGGTCATCATGTCGTGAGGTGCGTCGGCGCGAACATCCGCAGCACCGCCGGGAGGACGACCACCGACGGGCCGGGGGTCTGAAGCGCCTTCGCCAGATCCGCCTCCAGCGTCTCCGGGGTCGTACGGACCCCGGGGACACCGAACGCCTCCGCCAGCGCCACATAGTCCGGCCGCGTCAGCTCGGTCGCCGTGGCCTGCCCGAAGGCGTCGGTCATGTACTCGCGCAGGATGCCGTAGCCGCCGTCGTCGACGATGAGCCAGGTGACGTTCAGGTCGTACTGGCGGACCGTGGCCAGCTCGGCGATCGAGTACAGGGCGCCTCCGTCGCCGGACACCGCGAGCACGGGGCGGGTCGGGTCCGCGGCGGCGGCGCCGAGGGCGGCGGGGAAGCCGTAGCCGAGGCCGCCTGCGCCCTGGGCGGAGTGCATGTGGTTGGGGCCCTTGGCGTCGAAGGCCGACCAGGCCCAGTAGGCGAGGATCGTCATGTCCCAGAAGGACGGGGAGTCGGCGGGCAGGGCGCGCCGGACCGATGCCAACACGTCCTGCTCCAGGGCGAGTTCCTGGGCGCCGATCCGCTCCGACACCTTCCCGAGCACCTCACGCACCCGCTCCGGCGCCGTGACGTCCTCCCGTTCCGACACCGTCTCCAGCAGCGCCTGGAGCGCGAGGCGCGCATCCGCGTGGATGCCCAGCGCCGGGTGGTTGGACTCCAGCTTGCCGAGGTCGGCCTCGATCTGGATGACCCGGCCGCGCGGCTTGAACGTGTGGTAGTTGGACGACAACTCCCCCAGCCCCGAGCCGACGACGAGGAGTACGTCGGCGTCCTCCAGGAAGTCCGTGGTGTGCCGGTCCTCGATCCAGGACTGGAGGGACAGCGGGTGCGTCCAGGGGAAGGCGCCCTTGCCGCCGGGGGTCGTGACGACCGGCGCCTGGAGTGTCTCCGCCAGCTGACGCAGCTTCTTCGAGGCGTCGGCGCGGACCACTCCCCCGCCCGCGATGATCGCCGGACGGGCGGCGCGGGAGAGCAGGTGGGCGGCCACCGCCGTCAGTTCGGGGCGCGGCGGCAGGTCCTCGGGGAACGCGTCGCCGCCCGTCACCACCGGGATCGACGTCGCGGCCAGCAGCACGTCCTGCGGGATCTCCACCCACACCGGGCCGTGCGGGGCCGTCAGCGCCGACTTCCAGGCCGCCTCGATCGCGGAGGGGATCTGGGACTGGGTACGGACCGTGTGGACCGACTTCACCACGCCCCGGAACGACGCCGCCTGGTCCGGGAGTTCGTGCAGGTAGCCGTGGCGGCCGCCGCCGAGCCCCGCCGTCGGGATCTGGCTGCTGATCGCCAGGACGGGGGCGGAGGCGGCCGCGGCCTCCTGGAGCGCGGCCAGCGAGGTCAGCGCGCCCGGGCCCGTCGACAGCAGCAGCGGGGCGGCCTCGCCGGTGATCCGGCCGTACGCGTCCGCCGCGAAGGCGGCGTTGTTCTCCACCCGCAGCCCGATGTACCGCAGGTCGGAGCGGCGTAGCGCGTCGAACATGCCGAGCGCGTGCTGGCCGGGCAGCCCGAAGACGGTCGTCGCGCCGAGCCCGGCCAGCGTCTCCACGACCAGGTCTCCGCCGTTGCGGCCGGCGGGAGGATTCAGTGCGGCGGCGGTCTGCTCCTCCGTCGGGCGGAGCACCAGGTCGTGGTCGTGGGTCACTTGCCCTCGTTCTCCTCACGGGCCGCCGCGATCTGGCGGGACATGATCGTGGTCAGTTCGTACGCCGTGTGGGACGCGGCCACCGACGTGATCTCGGCGTGATCGTACGCGGGCGCCACCTCGACGACGTCGGCGGAGACCAGGTTGCAGGACGCGAGGCCCCGCAGGATCTCCAGCAGTTCGCGGGAGGTCATGCCGCCGGCCTCGGGGGTGCCGGTGCCGGGGGCGTGGGCCGGGTCGAGGCAGTCGATGTCGATGGAGATGTACAGGGGGCGGTCGCCGATGCGCTGGCGCAGCTGGTCGGCGACCTCGTCGGCGCCGCGCCGGTAGACGTCGGCGGAGGTGACGATGCCGAAGCCCATCTTCTCGTCGTCGGTGAGGTCCTGCTTGCCGTAGAGCGGGCCGCGGATGCCGACGTGGGAGAGGGCGGAGGTGTCGAGGATGCCCTCCTCGACCGCGCGGCGGAACGGCGTGCCGTGGGTGTACTCGGCGCCGAAGTACGTGTCCCAGGTGTCGAGGTGGGCGTCGAAGTGGAGCAGCGCGACCGGGCCGTGCTTCTTGGCGACCGAGCGCAGCAGCGGCAGCGCGATGGTGTGGTCGCCGCCCAGGGTCATCAGACGGGCGCCGGTTCCGATCAGGTCGTCGGCGGCGGCCTCGACGGTCTCGACGGCCTCGTTGATGTTGAAGGGGTTCACGGCGATGTCGCCGCCGTCCGCCACCTGCGTGAGGGCGAAGGGGGAGGCGTCCTGCGCCGGGTTGTACGGGCGCAGCAGCCGGGACGCCTCGCGGATCGCGTTGCCGCCGAAGCGGGCGCCCGGCCGGTACGAGACCCCCGAGTCGAACGGCACGCCGACCACGGCGACATCGGCGCGGCCGACCTCGTCGAGGCGGGGCAGCCGGGCGAAGGTGGCGGGTCCGGCGTACCGCGGGATGCGGGAGGAGTCGACGGGGCCGCGGGGGGTCTCGTTGCCAGTCATCGTGAAATGCCTTCTTTCCTACGCTTCGTCGCGTATGTACTTCTGCTGGTGACTCTACTGGGGAGCCGACACCGGTTCGGACACGAGTTCGGGATCCCGCCCGGCGAGGCGCTCACGCCAGGCGGCGAGGACGGCCGCGTCGGTCGGCCTTGTCATCAAGGAGACGGCGACATAGGCGGCGAGGGAAGACAGCAGGCCGTAGTAGACCGGTTCGTTGGCCAGGATGCCGTGGGTCGCCATCAGGGTGATCACGGCTACGCCGCCGACGACGACCGAGGCGAGCGCGCCCTGCGCCGTGCCGCGGCGCCACAGCAGCCCGCCGAGGATCGGCACGAGCAGTCCGCCGACCAGCAGGTTGTAGGCGACGGTCAGCGCCTCGACGACGTTGTTCAGCGCGATGGCCGTACCGATGACGGCGAGGCCCATGAGCAGGATGAAGGCGCGGTTGCCCTTGACCTCGTCATGCTCGCCGGAGGTGTCCTCGGCCTTGCGGACCGCTCCCCGCAGCCGTGACCAGATGTCGTTGTTGGCGACGGTCGCGCAGGCGATGAGCGCGCCGGAGGAGGTGGACATCACGGCGGCGAGGGCGGCGGCCAGCACCAACCCCCGTACGCCGACCGGGAGTTCGTCCTTGACGATGGTCGCGAAGGCGTCGTCCGCGCTGCCGAGCCTGGGGTAGAGCACCTTGGCCGCCGTACCGATGACGGCGCCGGCGAGGGCGTAGACGAGACAGTAGGTGCCCGCTACGGTGCCGCCCCACTTGGCGGTCTTGTCACTGCGGGCGGTGAACACGCGCTGGGGAGGTATGGCCGGTCCTGCCCGATCAGCATGCCGAAGGTGTAGATCAGGACGTAGGTGAAGATCGTCTCGCCGCCGATGCCCAGCGGGTCGAAGTACTCGGTCGGCAGCTCGGCCTTCATCTCGCTGAACCCGCCGGCCTTGACGACGGCGATGGGGAGCAGGAGCAGCAGCACACCGATGGTCTTCACCACGAACTGGACCATGTCGGTCAGGGTGATCGACCACATGCCGCCGAGCGTCGAGTAGGCGACGACGATCGAGCCGCCGAGGACGATCGCGACGGTGCGGTTCATGTCGAAGAGGACGTCGAAGATCGTGGCGTACGCGATGGTCGACGTGACGGCGAGCATGAGGGTGTACGCCCACATGACGACACCGGAGATGACGCCGGCCCGGCCGCCGTAGCGCAGGTCGAGCATCTCGGAGACGGTGTAGACCTTGAGCCGGGCGATGCGGGCGGAGAAGAAGACGGAGAGGGCGAGGAGCCCGAGGCCGATCGTGAACACCATCCAGGCGCCGGAGAGCCCGTACTGGTAGCCGAGTCCGACACCGCCGATGGTGGACGCGCCGCCGAGGACGATCGCCGCCATGGTGCCGGAGTACATGGCCGGGCCGAGGCGACGGCCCGCTACCAGGAACTCACTCTTGGACTTGGCGCGGCGCATGCCCCACCAGCCCATGGCCAGCATGCCGGCCAGATAGACGACGATGACGGTGTAGTCGACGGCCATGTTGAGGGCCTCCTTCGCGAACATCCCGGTGGCGTGTCGTGCAAGTGGGGGGTGGGGACGTCGGCAGCGGCTCGCGGGGACATCCGCCCGTACCCGCGGCTGCCGGTCTGCAACGACAGTAGGTGGCCGGAAAGTGACTGCGAAGTGTACGTTTCATCCATCTGAGACTGCGCGAGTGTAGGAAACGTCCCATGCCGGATCCCGCCGTTCCGCCCACCCCACCCGTACCGCTCTCGGCGCTCCTGGCCCGCGAGGACCTCGGCCTGCGCCGGATCGCCGGCCCGCCGGACGCGGACCCGGCCGTGCACTGGGCGCACACCTCGGAGATGGCCGATCCGTATCCGTATCTGCTGGGCGGCGAGCTGCTGCTGACGGCCGGGGTACACATCCCGGAGGCGGCGGGTTCGGGGACGTACTTCGACGACTACGTCTCCAGGATCGTGGCGGCGGGCGGCGCGGCGCTGGGCTTCGGGCTCGCCCCGGTCCATGACACGGTGCCGCGCGCCCTGGTGGCCGCCTGCGACACGTACGGCCTCCCGCTGCTGGAGGTCCCGCCCCGGACCACCTTCTCGGGCGTGGCCCGCGCGGTCTGGCAGCTCATGGCGCGGGCCCGCCACGCCGAACTGCGCCGGGTGACCGAGGCCCAGCAGAGCCTGGCCGCCGCGGCCTCACGCCCTGATCCGGTCCGGGCGGTCCTGCGGCAGCTGGCCCAGCGGGTGGGCGGCTGGGCGGTGCTGTACGGGCCGGAGGGTGCGGTGATCGGGGAGGCGGGACGGGAGACGCCGGGGGATGCGGCGCGTGCGGCGCTGGTCGAGCTGGCGGGGGTGGTACGGCCGGTTGTGGGCGCTGATACGGTCGCGGGTGCGTCCGGCAGCGGGACCGCGCGGCAGACCAGCGGACCGGAGGTCACGCGAGCGGCGGCCCTCGACGCCGCGGGGACGCCCGGCCGCCCCACCACAGGGCAGAGCACCCGGCCCGAGGCCCCACTCCCCAGCACCGGCGCCCCCGCCACGACCGGCAGCCGCGCATCCTCCGCGCCCACCACGCCCTCCCCCGCCCCCACCTCCGCCACCGACACCCTCGCCGGCACCCACCTCGCCGCCTACGCCCTCGGGGCCGGCCAGGGCTTCGTCCTCGGGGTCGCCGCCCCACGCCGGGACCCCGGCGACCACACCATCGCCTCCGTCGCCGCCGTGCTCCTCTCCCTCCTCACCGGCGAGCACCAGAGCGGTTCGGGGGCGGCCCGGTCGTCGGCGCTCGTACGGCTGCTGCTGGGCGCCGAGCCGCGGGCGGTGGCCCCGCTCCTCGGCGCCGACCGCTGGGTCGTGGTGCACGGCCGCCCCGACACCCAGCCCTGCGACCCCGTGGCGGCCTCGGCCCTGGGCGCGGCCCTCGGCTCCCCGCTGGTCGACCTCGCGCAGGACGCCGTACGCGTCCTCGCCCCCGCGGACCGTGAACCGGCCCCGCAGCCCGGCTGGACCCTGGGCGTGAGCGCCCCCGCGTCCGCCGAGGAGTGGCCGGCGGCCGACGCCCAGGCGGCCCGGGCCCTGTCCCGCGCCCGCGCCACCCGCACGTCCCTGTTCCGGCACGGCACCCACCGCCCGGCCCTCACGGACCTGCTCTCCCCGGACGAGGCGCAGTCGCACGCCCGCGCCCTGCTCGCGCCCCTCACCCCGCCCCTGACGGAGACCTTGCGTACCTGGCTCTCCCTGCACGGCAGTTGGGACCGCACGGCCGTCGCCCTGTCCGTCCACCGCAACACGGTCCGGCAGCGGATCGCCCGTTGCGCGGCACTCCTCGGCACGGACCTGGACGACCCGGACGTACGGATGGAGTTGTGGTTCGCCCTGCGGCACGGCGTGGGGTGATCCACACAGTGACCCGCGTCGCACGCGCCCCGGAGCCGGGCTTTCCCACAGTTGTCTGCCTCACAATGGGAGGCATGCCGATACCCGGGACACCCAGCCGCGCCGAGCTCGTCGACCATCTCGTCAGAACCCGTATCGCGGGCGACGTCGCCACTCCCCGCGAGAACAACCTCTCCCACTACCGCCAGCTGGCGAACGGCAACCGCCACTACTGGCTCGGCCTGGAGCTCGGCGAACGCTGGACCGACGAGCAGGACGTCCTCGCGGTGATGGCCGAGCGCGTCGGCGTGAACGACGACGCGGAGCACCGCCACGGCCAGGACACGATCGACCCCGAGCTGACGGTGGCCGCGCTGGAGCGCATGGCGGCCCGGCTGCGCAAGGCGGCGGACGGACAGCAGCGGGTGCTGTTCGCGACCGGTCACCCGGGCGGTCTGCTGGACGTGCACCGCGCGACGGCGCAGGCACTGCGGGCGGCGGGCTGCGAGATCGTGGTGATCCCCGAGGGCCTCCAGACGGACGAGGGCTACGTCATGCAGTTCGCCGACGTGGCGGTCCTCGAACACGGCGCCACCCTCTGGCACACCCACTCCGGCGACCCGATGAAGGCCATCCTGACGGGCCTGGAGCGCGAGGAGCGTCCGCTGCCGGACCTGGTCGTCGCCGACCACGGCTGGGCGGGCTACGCCGGTCAGCACGGGGTTGACTCGCTCGGATACGCGGACTGCAACGACCCGGCGCTGTTCCTCGCGGAGGCCGAGGGGACCGTACAGGTGGTGGTGCCGCTGGACGACCACGTGGTCAGCCCGCGCTACTACGACCCGATGACGGCGTACCTGCTGCGTGAGGCGGGCCTGGTCGAATAGGGGTCGTACCGGGCCGCGTCGGGGGAGGGGGCCGGGTGACGGGTCCGGCCCGGAGGCCGGCGAGCGTCACCGCGGGATCCGGACCACGCCCTCCTGGATCACCGAGACCGCCAGCTGCCCGTCCTGGGTATAGATACGGGCCTGGCCGAGGCCGCGCCCGCCGTGGGCCGACGGCGACTCCTGGTCGTACAGCAGCCACTCGTCCGCGCGGAACGGGCGGTGGAACCACATCGCGTGGTCCAGCGAGGCTCCGACGACGTCGCCGACGGCCCAGCCGCCCCGGCCGTGCGCGAGCAGGACGGAGTCGAGGAGGGTCATGTCGGAGACGTAGGTGGCGAGGACGACGTGCAGGAGCGGGTCGTCGGCCAGCTTGCCGTTGGTGCGGAACCAGACCTGGGAGTGCGGTTCGCGGGGCTCGCCGAAGCGGCCGTACGGCGGCTCGTCGACATAGCGCAGGTCGACCGCCCGGCGTGCCTCCAGGAACCGCTCGACGACGTCCGCGTCGAGATGGTCGTAGCCGCGCAGCCGCGCCTCGGAGGTGGGGAGCGTCTCCGGGTCGGGTGCGGGCGGCATGGGCGTCTGGTGGTCCATGCCCTCCTCGTGCACCTGGAACGAGGCCGACAGGGCGAAGATCGGCTTGCCGTGCTGGACGGCGACGACGCGCCGGGTGGTGAAGGAGCGGCCGTCGCGCATGCGGTCGACGTTGTAGACGATGGGCGCGCCCGGGTCCCCCATGCGCAGGAAGTACGCGTGGAGGGAGTGGGCGGGCCGGTCCGCGGGGACCGTGCGTCCGGCGGCGACGAGTGCCTGGGCCGCGACCTGACCGCCGAAGACGCGCGGGACGACGGCGGAGCGGGACTGGCCGCGGAAGATGTCCTCCTCGATCTGCTCCAGGTCGAGCAGATCGAGGAGACCCTGTAGTGCCTGGTTCATGGCACCTTTTCTACTGGCAGGAATTCAGGAGCCTTACCGGCCCGGGTGCGGACGGACCCGGTGGTTACAGGCCCATGTCCTTGGCGATGATCGACTTCATGATCTCGCTGGTGCCGCCGTAGATGCGGTTGACGCGGTTGTCCGCGTACAGGCGGGCGATCGGGTACTCGTTCATGAAGCCGTAGCCGCCGTGCAGCTGGAGGCAGCGGTCGATGACGCGGTGCGCGACCTCGGTGCAGAAGAGCTTCGCGGAGGCGGCCTCGGCGGGGGTCAGCTCACCGGCGTCCAGGGCCTCCAGCGCGCGGTCGGCGACGGCCTCGGCGGCGTCGACCTCGGCCTGGCAGGCGGCCAGCTCGAACTTGGTGTTCTGGAAAGATGCAACAGATTTGCCGAAAACGGTGCGGTCCTGGACGTACTCCTTGGCGAACCGCACGGCGGCCTTGGCCTGCGCGTAGGCGCCGAAGGCGATGCCCCAGCGCTCGGAGGCGAGGTTGTGGCCCAGGTAGTAGAAGCCCTTGTTCTCCTCGCCGAGGAGGTCCTCGACGGGGACCTTGACGTCGACGAACGCCAGCTCGGCGGTGTCGGAGGTCTTCAGGCCGAGCTTGTCCAGCTTGCGGCCGACGGAGTAGCCCTCGGACTTGGTGTCCACGGCGAACAGGGAGATGCCGTGGCGGCGGTCCTCGGCGCTGGGCGCGTCGGTGCGGGCGCAGACGATCACGCGGTCGGCATGGACGCCGCCGGTGATGAAGGTCTTGGCGCCGTTGAGGACGTAGTGCGTACCGTCCTCGGAGAGCTTGGCGGTGGTCTTCATGCCCGCGAGGTCGGAGCCGGTGCCCGGCTCGGTCATCGCCAGCGCCCACATCTCCTCACCGGAGACGAACTTCGGCAGGAAGCGCTTCTTCTGCTCGTCGGAGGCGAGCATCTTGATGTACGGCAGGCCGAGCAGCACGTGCACGCCGGAGCCGCCGAACTGCACACCCGCGCGGGCGGTCTCCTCGTACATCACCGCCTCGAACTTGTACGAGTCGATGCCGGCGCCGCCGTACTCCTCGTCGACGCGGATGCCGAAGACGCCCAGTTCGGCGAGCTTGTAGTAGAAGTCGCGGGGCGCCTGGCCCGCCGCGAACCACTCGTCGTAGACCGGGACGACCTCGGCCTCGATGAAGGCGCGGATGGTCTCCCGGAACGCCTCGTGATCCTCACTGAACACCGTACGGCGCACCGCCGCCACCTCCACACGTCCATGTCTAAGCGCTTGCTCACTCAACCGTACCGGCGAGTATCCACAGGCGTCCAGAGGTCGAGGTCCGTAACGCTCGTCACGCTCGCCGCACTCGCCGCACTCAGAGCCGCACGTCCTCCTCGCTCCGCCGGGCCGTACGCCGCCGCGTGCCGCGCCCCGCCCGCAGCAGCCGTGCGGCCACGAGGACCAGGACCGCGACGACCACGGCCGCGAGGATCACCTTGGAGTAGAGGCCGACCAGGTCGGTGACCTCGTGCCAGCGGGCGCCCAGTGCGTACCCGGCGGCGACGAAGGCGGTGTTCCAGATGAGGCTGCCGGCCGCGGTGAGGGCGAGGAACAGGGGCAGCCGCATGCGTTCCACCCCGGCCGGTATCGAGATCAGGCTGCGGAAGATGGGCACGAAGCGGCCGAAGAACACGGCCTTGGTGCCGTGCCGCAGGAACCACGCCTCGGTCCGCTCCACGTCCGCGACCTTCACCAGCGGCAGCCGCGCCGCCACCGCGATCAGCCGCTCCCGGCCGAAGAGCGCACCCAGCAGATACAGGGCCAGCGCACCCGCCACCGAACCCGCCGTCGTCCAGGCGACGGCGCCGACGACGTCCATCCGCCCCTGGCTCGCCGTGAACCCCGCCAACGGCAGGATCACCTCGCTCGGCAACGGCGGGAAGAGGTTCTCCAGAGCGATGGCCAGCCCGGCACCAGGACCGCCCAGCCTCTCCATCAGGTCGGCGGCCCAGCCGGCGACTCCGCCGACGGGGGCGTCGGCCGCAGCAGCAATGATCACGCCGCCACTTTACTAAGTCTTGACCTAAGGGCCGCGTGAGTGAGCCGGGTACCGCGGACGGCTCACGCCACCCCGGCCGCCCCGAACGCCCCCCGCGCCATCCGGTGCAGCAGCTCCGCCGTGACCCCCCGGCCCGGCAGCGAGCCCGGTCGCCCCAGGTGCGGGGTCGAGTTGAGCAGGCCGAACACCGAGTGGACGGCGGAGCGGGCGGTCGGCTCGGTCAGGTCCGGGTAGACCTTGCGGACGATGTCCACCCACAGCTCGACGTACTGCCGCTGGAGCTGGCGTACGAGCTTGCGGTCGCTGTCGCGCAGGCGGTCCAGCTCGCGGTCGTGCAGGGTGATGAGGGGGCGGTCGTCGAGGGCGAAGTCGATGTGGCCCTCGATGAGGGAGTCGAGGACCGCCTCGGGCGGCACGCCGTCGGCCTCCGCGAGGCGCCGCTTGGCGCCCGTCAGCAGCTGCCCGCTGATGCCGACCAGGAGCTCGGCGAGCATCGCGTCCTTGCCGGCGAAGTGACGGTAGAGACCGGGGCCGCTGATGCCCACGGCGGCGCCTATCTCGTCCACGCCGACGCCGTGGAATCCGCGTTCGGCGAAGAGCCGCGCGGCCTCCTTGAGGATCTGCTCGCGGCGGGTGGGGGCGTCGGTTCTGGTGGCCATGGAAGCAATTCTAGACAGGGAGGTTAGCGGTCGTTAACCTGAAGGAAATGCGTTAACGCTCATTAACTGGTCGACCACTGGTGAGGGGACCGCAGGATGCACGAGGCACCGGAGCTTGTGAGCGCGGCAGATCCCGCGTCTCAGGCCTGGCGGGCCAACGAGGAGGCCCACCGGGCGCTCGTGGAGGAGCTGCGCGGCAAGCTGGCCGCCGCCCGGCTGGGCGGCGGTGAGAAGGCCCGCGCCCGGCACACCGCGCGCGGCAAGCTGCTGCCGCGCGACCGCGTCGACACCCTCCTCGACCCCGGCTCCCCCTTCCTGGAGCTCGCTCCCCTCGCGGCCGACGGCATGTACGAGGGCCAGGCACCGGCGGCCGGTGTCATCGCCGGGATCGGGCGGGTCAGCGGGCGCGAGTGCGTGATCGTCGCGAACGACGCCACGGTCAAGGGCGGGACGTACTACCCGATGACCGTGAAGAAGCACCTGCGCGCGCAGGAGGTGGCCCTGGAGAACCGGCTGCCGTGCCTGTACCTGGTCGACTCCGGCGGCGCCTTCCTGCCCATGCAGGACGAGGTCTTCCCCGACCGCGAGCACTTCGGGCGGATCTTCTACAACCAGGCCCGGATGTCGGGCGCCGGGATCCCGCAGATCGCCGCCGTGCTCGGCTCGTGCACGGCCGGGGGCGCCTACGTTCCCGCCATGAGCGACGAGGCCGTCATCGTCCGTAACCAGGGCACGATCTTCCTCGGCGGCCCCCCGCTGGTGAAGGCCGCCACCGGTGAGGTCGTCACGGCGGAGGAGCTCGGCGGCGGCGACGTCCACGCGCGCGTGTCGGGTGTCACCGACCATCTCGCCGAGGACGACGCGCACGCCCTGCGGATCGTGCGGAACATCGTCGCGACCCTCCCCGCGCGCGGGACGCTCCCGTGGCAGGTCCAGCCCGCCGTGGAGCCCAAGGTCGACCCCTTCGGCCTCTACGGCGCCGTCCCCGTCGACTCCCGCACCCCCTACGACGTACGCGAGATCATCGCGCGCGTGGTCGACGGCTCGCGCTTCTCGGAGTTCAAGGCCGAGTTCGGGCAGACCCTGGTCACCGGCTTCGCCCGCATCCACGGCCACCCGGTCGGCATCGTCGCCAACAACGGCATCCTGTTCTCCGAGTCCGCCCAGAAGGGCGCCCACTTCATCGAGCTGTGCGACCAGCGCGGCATCCCGCTGCTCTTCCTGCAGAACATCTCCGGCTTCATGGTCGGCAAGGACTACGAGGCGGGCGGCATCGCCAAGCACGGCGCCAAGATGGTCACCGCTGTGGCCTGCACCCGCGTGCCGAAGCTGACGGTCGTGGTCGGCGGTTCGTACGGCGCCGGGAACTACTCGATGTGCGGGCGGGCGTATTCGCCGCGCTTTTTGTGGATGTGGCCGGGCGCCAAGATCTCCGTGATGGGCGGCGAGCAGGCCGCCTCCGTCCTCGCGACGGTCAAGCGGGACCAGTTGGAGGCGCGGGGCGAGTCCTGGCCCGCGCAGGACGAGGACTCCTTCAAGGCGCCGATCCGCGAGCAGTACGAGCGCCAGGGCAACGCCTACTACGCCACCGCCCGCCTCTGGGACGACGGTGTGATCGACCCGCTGGAGACCCGTCAGGTGCTGGGCCTCGCCCTGACCGCCTGTGCCAACGCGCCCCTGGGTGACCCCCAGTTCGGCGTCTTCCGGATGTGAGGGGGACGGAACCCATGTTTGACACAGTGCTCGTCGCCAACCGGGGCGAGATCGCGGTACGGGTCATCCGTACGCTCCGCTCGCTGGGTGTCCGCTCGGTGGCCGTCTTCTCCGACGCGGACGCCGACGCGCGGCACGTCCGCGAGGCCGACACCGCCGTACGGCTCGGGCCGGCACCCGCCGCCGAGAGCTATCTGTCCGTGGAGCGGCTGCTGGAGGCCGCCGCCCGCACCGGCGCCCGGGCCGTCCACCCCGGCTACGGCTTCCTCGCGGAGAACGCCGGTTTCGCGCGCGCGTGCGCCGACGCCGGGCTCGTCTTCATCGGGCCGCCCGCCGACGCCATCTCCCTCATGGGCGACAAGATCCGCGCCAAGGAGACGGTGAAGGCGGCCGGGGTGCCGGTCGTGCCCGGCTCCAGCGGCAGCGGACTCACGGACGGCCAACTCGCCGACGCCGCCCGCGAGATCGGCATGCCCGTGCTGCTCAAGCCCTCCGCGGGCGGTGGCGGCAAGGGTATGCGGCTGGTGCGGGACGAGGCCGTGCTGGGCGACGAGATCGCCGCCGCCCGCCGCGAGGCCCGCGCCTCCTTCGGCGACGACACGCTCCTCGTCGAGCGGTGGGTCGACCGGCCCCGGCACATCGAGATCCAGGTCCTGGCCGACGGCCACGGCAACGTCGTCCACCTCGGGGAGCGCGAGTGCTCCCTCCAGCGCCGGCACCAGAAGATCATCGAGGAGGCGCCGTCCGTCCTGCTGGACGAGGCCACGCGCGCGTCGATGGGCGAGGCGGCCGTGCAGGCGGCCCGCTCGTGCGGCTACCGGGGTGCGGGCACGGTGGAGTTCATCGTGCCGGGCGGCGACCCGTCGTCGTACTACTTCATGGAAATGAACACCCGCCTCCAGGTGGAGCACCCGGTCACCGAGCTGATCACCGGGCTGGACCTGGTGGAGTGGCAGCTGCGGGTGGCGGCGGGCGAGCAACTGCCGTACGAGCAGGACGACATCACGCTCACCGGGCACGCGGTCGAGGCCCGTATCTGTGCGGAAGACCCCGCGCGCGGGTTCCTCCCTTCCGGCGGCACGGTGCTGCGGCTGCGCGAGCCCCAGGGCGACGGCATCCGCACCGACTCCGGGCTCAGCGAGGGCACAGAGGTCGGCAGCCTGTACGACCCGATGCTGTCCAAGGTGATCGCGTACGGCCCCGACCGCGCGACCGCGCTCAGGAAGCTCCGGGCGGCCCTCGCGGAGACGGTCACGCTGGGGGTGCAGACCAACGCCGGGTTCCTGCGGCGGCTGCTCGCGCATCCGGCGGTCGTCGCGGGCGAGTTGGACACAGGCCTGGTCGAGCGCGTGGTGGACGACCTGGTCGCCACGGACGTACCCGACGAGGTCTACGAGGCGGCGGCGGGCGTACGCGCGGAGGCGCTGCTGCCGAAGGGGGACGGCTGGACGGACCCCTTCTCGGTGCCGAGCGGCTGGCGTCTCGGCGGGACGGCCAGGCCGGTCGGGTTCCACCTGCGGGTGCAGGGCCCGGTGGAGTACGTCCCGCGCGGCTCCGCCGCCGTCACGGACGACCGCGTGGCCGTCACCCTGGACGGCGTCCGCCACACCTTCCACCGGGCGGGCGACTGGCTGGGCCGGGACGGCGACGCCTGGCACGTACGCGACCACGACCCGGTGGCCGCCTCACTGACCGGGGCCGCCCACGCGGGCGCCGACTCGCTCACCGCGCCCATGCCGGGGACGGTGACGGTGGTGAAGGTCGCCGTCGGGGACGAAGTGGCCGCCGGACAGAGCCTGTTGGTGGTGGAGGCGATGAAGATGGAGCACGTCATCTCCGCCCCGCACGCCGGCACGGTCGCCGAACTAGACGTCACACCGGGCACCACGGTCGCCATGGACCAGGTGCTGGCCGTGATCGCCCCGCACGAGGAGGTGGAGTGACCATGACCGGGCTCCCCATGGTCGTATCGGCCGCCAACCTGCCCGCCCGGGTCCGCATCCACGAGGTCGGCGCGCGCGACGGGCTGCAGAACGAGAAGACGACCGTGCCGACGGAGGTCAAGGCGGAGTTCGTCCGCCGCCTCGCGGACGCGGGCCTGACGACGATCGAGGCCACCAGCTTCGTCCACCCGAAGTGGGTCCCCCAACTCGCCGACGCCGAGCAGCTGTTCCCGCTCATCGCGGACCTGAGGGGCGTACACCTCCCGGTCCTCGTGCCGAACGAGCGCGGGCTCGACCGGGCGCTGTCTCTGAGCGCCACGCGCGTCGCCGTCTTCGCCAGCGCCACGGAGTCCTTCGCGAAGGCCAACCTCAATCGCACGGTGGACGAGGCACTGGCCATGTTCGAGCCGGTGCTGGCCCGGGCGAAGGCGGAGGGCGTCCACGTCCGGGGTTATCTGTCGATGTGCTTCGGCGACCCGTGGGAGGGCGAGGTCCCCGTCCCGCAGGTGGTGCGGGTCTGCAAGGCCCTGCTCGACATGGGCTGCGACGAGCTGAGCCTCGGCGACACGATCGGGGTGGCCACCCCGGGGCACGTGACAGCTCTCCTGACGGCACTGGAGGAAGCCGGCATCCCAGCGGCAGCTGTCGGCGTGCACTTCCACGACACCTACGGCCAGGCGCTCGCCAACACCTACGCGGCCCTGGAACACGGCGTCACCACGATCGACGCCTCCGCGGGCGGCCTCGGCGGCTGCCCGTACGCCAAGTCCGCCACCGGCAACCTCGCCACCGAAGACCTCGTGTGGATGCTTCAGGGCCTCGGCATCGACACCGGGGTCGACCTCGGCCGTCTCGTCGCCACGAGCGCGTGGATGGCCGGACAACTGGGCCGGCCCAGCCCGTCCCGCACCGTACGAGCCCTCTCCCACAAGGAGCAGTGAACAGCCATGGACCACCGTCTGACCCCCGAACTGGAGGAACTCCGCCGTACGGTGGAGCAGTTCGCCCACGACGTCGTGGCGCCGAAGATCGGCGACTTCTACGAGCGTCATGAGTTCCCGTACGAGATCGTGCGGGAGATGGGCCGCATGGGGCTGTTCGGCCTGCCGTTCCCGGAGGAGTACGGCGGCATGGGCGGCGACTATCTGGCGCTGGGCATCGCGCTGGAGGAGCTGGCCCGCGTGGACTCCTCGGTCGCCATCACGCTGGAGGCGGGTGTCTCGCTCGGCGCGATGCCGATCCATCTGTTCGGCACGGAGGAGCAGAAGAGGGAGTGGCTGCCGCGGCTGTGCTCCGGTGAGGTCCTCGGCGCCTTCGGGCTGACCGAGCCCGACGGCGGCTCGGACGCGGGCGCGACCCGCACGACGGCCCGGCTCGACCCGGAGACGGACGAATGGGTGATCAACGGCACCAAGTGCTTCATCACCAACTCCGGCACGGACATCACGGGCCTGGTGACGGTGACGGCCGTGACGGGCCGCAAGCCCGACGGCAAGCCGCTCATCTCGTCGATCATCGTCCCCTCCGGCACCCCCGGCTTCACGGTCGCCGCCCCTTACTCCAAGGTCGGCTGGAACGCCTCCGACACCCGTGAGCTGTCCTTCGCGGACGTCCGGGTCCCGGCGGCCAACCTGCTCGGCGAGGAGGGCCGCGGCTACGCGCAGTTCCTGCGCATCCTCGACGAGGGCCGCATCGCCATCGCGGCCCTCGCGACAGGGCTGGCGCAGGGCTGTGTGGACGAGTCGGTGAAGTACGCCAAGGAACGCCACGCCTTCGGCCGTCCCATCGGCGCCAACCAGGCCGTCCAGTTCAAGATCGCCGACATGGAGATGAAGGCCCACACGGCCCGCCTGGCCTGGCGCGACGCGGCCTCCCGGCTGGTCGCGGGAGAACCCTTCAAGAAGGAGGCGGCGCTCGCCAAGCTGTACTCCTCCACGATCGCCGTGGACAACGCCCGCGACGCCACCCAGGTGCACGGCGGCTACGGCTTCATGAACGAGTACCCGGTGGCCCGGATGTGGCGGGACTCCAAGATCCTGGAGATCGGCGAGGGCACGAGCGAGGTGCAGCGGATGCTGATCGCGCGGGAGTTGGGGCTGGTGGGCTGAGCCGGACGACCACTTGAGCAAGGCTCAACGACCCTCGATTACAAGGTCGTTGGGCCTTGTTGGCTTATGTGGCGGCCTCACAGCCTGCGCACATCTGCGATCACAAGGGCCCCCACCCCTGGACATCAGCTCAGGTTAGGCTAACCTACCTTCGAATTGTCCGGCGCGTGATCCGCCCTGTTCGAAAGCAGCGTAGCCATGTCCAACGCCAGAGCCACCCACCTCACCCGCCGCGGCATCCTCGCCGCGGGCGGCGCACTCGGCCTCGGGGCCGTGCTCGCGGCCTGCGGAGACGACGACGCGAAAAGCGGTGGCTCCGGCGAGGAGACGACCGCCGCGAAGTCGGGCCCCTGGAGCTTCAAGGACGACCGCGGCACCACGGTGAAGCTCGACAAGGTGCCGACGAAGATCGTCGCCTTCGTCGGTGTCGCGGCCGCCCTGTACGACTACGGCATCGAGGTCAAGGGCGTCTTCGGCCCGACCAAGACGCAGGACGGCAAGGCCGACGTCCAGGCCGGCGACATGGACGTCAGCAAGCTGACCGTCTTCGGCAACGTCTGGGACCAGTTCAACGTCGAGAAGTACGCCGCCTTCGCCCCCGAGGTCCTCCTCAGCACGACCTTCGACAGCGCCGGCACCCTCTGGTACGTCCCCGAGGCGTCCAAGGACAAGATCGCCAAGCTCGCCCCGAGCGTCGCCGTCTCCGTCTACGACCGCCAGCTGACCCAGCCGCTGGAGCGCATGTGGGCGCTGGCCGAGTCCCTCGGCGCGGACCTGAAGGCCGACAAGGTCGTGCGGGCCAAGAAGGACTTCGAGGCCGCGGCCGAGCGGCTGCGCAAGGCCGCGAAGGCCCGCCCCGAGATCAAGGTGATGGCCGGGTCGGCCAGCCAGGACATCTTCTACGTGTCCGGTACGAACCTCTCCATCGACCTGGAGTACTTCAAGGCCCTCGGCGTGAACTTCGTCGAGCCGCCGGAGAGCGCCAAGAAGGAGGGTGGCGGCTGGTTCGAGTCGCTGAGCTGGGAGAACGTCGACAAGTACCCGGCCGACATCATCATGATGGACGACCGGTCCTCGACGATCCAGCCCGCCGACATCACTGAGGCGACGTGGAAGAAGCTGCCCGCGGTGAAGGCGGGGCAGGTCATCGCCCGGTCGCCCGAGCCGATTCTGTCGTACGACAAGTGCACGCCGCTGCTGACCAGCCTTGCCGAGGCGATCGAAAAGGCCAAGAAGGTCTCCTGAGAAAGAGCCACTTGAGGCTGTGGGGCGACTGCGGGTCGGTTGTGGCTGGTCGCGCCCACGCGGCGAAGCCGCATATCGATACCGCCCCGCGCCCCTGAAAAGCAGGTTGGCATCCCTGACGTCGATTCAGGAGTTACCCCCATGACCACCGCCGTAGCCGCCCCGTTCCGCTTCTTCTCCCTTCAGGTCGTACGGACTCGGCGGCTCGGGCCGTCCATGGTCCGGGTCACCTTCGGTGGGGACGATCTGGCGTACTTCTTCTCCGACGGGCGCGACCAGTCCCTGTCGTTGTTCCTGCCGCACCCCCACCAGACGGAGCCGCAGGTCCCCCTGGAACTCGGCGACGGGTGGTGGCAGGGGTGGCGGGAACTCCCGGACGACGTACGGGCCGTGATGCGGTCGTACACGCTGCGCGCCCTGCGCCGGAACCCCGACGAGATCGACATCGACTTCGTCCTGCACACCCCGGCAGGGCCCGCGTCCGAGTGGGCCTCCCGGGCCGGCGCAGGTGATCGGGTCCTGCTGCTCGGGCCGGCCGTCGCCGACAACCGGGCGATCCGGTTCCGGGCGCCCGAGGACACCGACCTGGTGGTGATCTGGGGCGACGAGACCGCCGTACCCGCCGTCTCCGCCATCCTCGAAGCCCTGCCGGCCGGCACCCGCGCCCGGGTGTGGCTGGAGGTGAGCGACGCCGGGGACATCCAGGACCTGGTGACGGAGGCGGACGCCGAGATCACCTGGCTGGTGCGGGAGGACGGGCTCGATGCCGTCCGGGCCGACCAACTCCCGCCCGCCGACCACCCGTACGTCTGGATCGCGGGCGAGTCCGGCCGGGTGAAGGCGCTGCGCCGGCACTTCGTCGGCGAACGCGGGGTCGACCGGCGTCGGGTGACGTTCGTCGGCTACTGGCGGCACGGGATGACCGAAGAACAGCTGCGCGCCGCGGAGTAGTTACTCCTGAGACCGGAGTGATCACGGTCACGGTCGAGGCTGCCCTCATCCCGAGTTACTTAGGTTAGGCTAACCTAAGTTGCACTCCGCCAGTCGCAACCCCCGCACTTCACGGCCCGTCCCCACCGGAGGACCTCCCCATGCGCTCGCACCTGCTCAATGACACGACCGCGGAGCAGTACCGCCGCTCCGTGACCGAAGGTATAGAGCGGGTGGCAGCCAAACTCGCCGCCACCGACCGTCCGTTCACCGGCGTCACGGTCGACGCCCTCTCCCCCGCCATCGACGCGATCGACCTCGACAAGCCGCTGCTGGACACCGCCGCGGTCCTCGACGAGCTGGAGGACGTCTACCTCCGGGACGCGATCTACTTCCACCACCCCCGCTATCTCGCCCACCTCAACTGCCCGGTCGTCATCCCGGCCGTGCTCGGCGAGGCGATCCTCTCCGCCGTCAACTCCTCCCTGGACACCTGGGACCAGTCGGCCGGCGGCACCCTGATCGAGCGCAAGCTCATCGACTGGACGACGGCCCGCATCGGGCTCGGCGAGAACGCCGACGGTGTCTTCACCTCCGGCGGTACCCAGTCCAACCTCCAGGCGCTGCTGCTGGCCCGTGAGGAGGCCAAGAGCGACTCGTTCGCCAAACTGCGCATCTTCGCCTCCGAGGTCAGCCACTTCAGCGTGAAGAAGTCCGCGAAACTGCTGGGCCTCGGCCAGGACGCCGTGGTCTCCATCCCCGTCGACCACGACAAGCGGATGCAGACCGTCGCGCTCGCCCATGAGCTGGAGCGCTGCCGGAAGGACGGCCTGATCCCCATGGCCGTCGTCGCCACCGCGGGCACCACCGACTTCGGCTCCATCGACCCGCTGCCCGAGATCGCCGAGCTGTGCGAGCAGTTCGGCACCTGGATGCACGTCGACGCCGCCTACGGCTGCGGGCTGCTCGCCTCCGTGAAGTACCGGGGCCGCATCGACGGCATCGAGCGCGCAGACTCGGTCACCGTCGACTATCACAAGTCCTTCTTCCAGCCGGTGAGTTCCTCCGCCGTGCTGGTCCGCGACGCCTCGACCCTGCGCCACGCGACGTACCACGCCGAGTACCTCAACCCCAAGCGCATGGTCACCGAGCGCATCCCCAACCAGGTCGACAAGTCCCTGCAGACCACCCGCCGCTTCGACGCCCTCAAGCTGTGGATGACCCTGCGTGTGATGGGCGCCGACGGCATCGGGCAGCTCTTCGACGAGGTCTGCGACCTGGCGGCGGAGGGCTGGCAACTGCTGGCCGCCGACCCGCGCTACGACGTCGTCGTCGAGCCGAGCCTGTCCACCCTGGTCTTCCGCTACATACCGGCGGCCGTCACCGACCCCGCCGAGATCGACCGCGCCAACCTCTACGCCCGCAAGGCCCTGTTCGCCTCCGGCGCCGCGGTGGTCGCGGGCACCAAGGTCCAGGGCCGCCACTACCTGAAGTTCACCCTGCTCAACCCCGAGACGACGACCGAAGACATCGCCGCCGTCCTCGACCTGATCGCCGGCCACGCCGAGCAGTACCTGGGAGAGTCCCTTGACCGCGCGTCCTGACAACCCGACCACAACGTATGACTTCGTGGGCATCGGGCTCGGCCCCTTCAACCTCGGCCTGGCCTGCCTCACCGAGCCCATAGCCGAGCTCGACGGTGTCTTCCTGGAGTCGAAGCCCGACTTCGAGTGGCACGCGGGCATGTTCCTGGACGGCGCCCACCTCCAGACCCCGTTCATGTCGGACCTGGTCACGCTCGCCGACCCGACCTCGCCGTACTCCTTCCTCAACTACCTGAAGGAGAAGGGCCGGCTGTACTCGTTCTACATCCGCGAGAACTTCTACCCGCTGCGGGTCGAGTACGACGACTACTGCCGCTGGGCCGCCAGCAAACTGAGCAACGTCCGCTTCGGCACGACGGTCACCGAGGTGACGTACGACGAAGAGGCCGGGCTGTACGTCGTGCGGACGGCCGCCGGTGACACCTACCGCGCCCGTCACCTCGTCCTCGGCACCGGCACCCCGCCCTACATACCCGAGGCCTGCCAGGGCCTGGGCGGCGACTTCCTCCACAACTCCCGCTATCTGCAGAACAAGGCGGAGCTCCAGAAGAAGGAGTCGATCACACTGGTCGGCTCGGGACAGTCGGCCGCGGAGATCTACTACGACCTGCTCAGCGAGATCGACGTCCACGGCTACCGGCTGAACTGGGTGACCCGCTCCCCGCGCTTCTTCCCGCTGGAGTACACCAAGCTCACCCTGGAGATGACGTCCCCGGAGTACGTCGACTACTTCCGCGAGCTGCCCGAGGCGACCCGCTACCGCCTCACCGCCGAGCAGAAGGGCCTGTTCAAGGGCATCGACGGCGACCTGATCAACGAGATCTTCGACCTGCTCTACCAGAAGAACCTCGGCGGTCCCGTGCCGACCCGCCTGCTCACCAACTCCGCGCTGAACGGCGCGCGCTACGAGAACGGCACGTACACCCTCTCCTTCCGGCAGGAGGAGCAGCAGAAGGACTTCGAGCTCGACTCGCAGGGCCTGGTCCTGGCCACCGGCTACAAGTACGCCGAGCCTGAGTTCCTCAAGCCCGTGCGCGACCGTCTGGTGTACGACTCCCAGGGCAACTACGACGTCGCCCGCAACTACGCCGTCGACGTCACCGGCCGCGGGATCTTCCTGCAGAACGCCGGCGTCCACACGCACAGCATCACCAGCCCCGACCTGGGGATGGGCCCGTACCGGAACGCGTACATCATCCGCGAGCTGCTCGGCACCGAGTACTACCCGGTGGAGAAGACGATCGCGTTCCAGGAGTTCTCGGTATGAGCACCACAGACACCTTCACGTTCCGCACCCTCGACCCCCTGAAGGACGCCGAGCTCCTGCACGCCTGGGTCACCCACCCCAAGGCCGCCTTCTGGATGATGCAGGACGCCAGCCTGGTGGACGTCGAGCGCGCCTACATGGAGATCGCGGCCGACGAGCACCACCACGCGTTGCTCGGCCTCCAGGAGGGTGTGCCCGCCTTCCTGATGGAGAAGTACGACCCCGCCCACCGCGAACTGGTCGGCCTGTACGAGCCGCAGCCGGGCGACATCGGCATGCACTTCCTGACGCCGCCGACCGACAAGCCCGTCCGCGGCTTCACCCGGTCCGTCATCACGGCCGTGATGGCGCACCTCTTCGAGGACCCGGAGGTGCGGCGCGTCGTCGTCGAGCCGGACGTCTCCAACAAGGCCGTCCACGCCCTGAACGAAGCCGTCGGTTTCGTGCCCGAGCGCGAGATCGAGAAGCCGGAGAAGCGCGCGCTGCTGAGCTTCTGCACGCGTGAGCAATTCATGGCCGCCATAGGAGTAGCCGTATGACCCTGTCCGACGCCGTAGCGCATCTGTCCCCCCACCGCTGGGCGCGGGCCAACCGCCTCCTGATCCGCAAGGCCCTCGCCGAGTTCGCCCACGAGCGCCTCATCACGCCGGAAGCCGCCGGCGACGGCACCTACGTCGTCCGCAGCGACGACGGCCTGACCCGCTACACCTTCACGGCCACGGTCCGCGCCCTCGACCACTGGCAGGTCGACGCCGACTCGATCACCCGCCACCGCGACGGCGCCGAACGCCCGCTCGCCGCCCTGGACTTCTTCATCGAGCTCCAGAAGTCCCTGGGCCTGAGCGACGAGGTGCTGCCGGTCTACCTGGAGGAGATCTCCTCCACCCTCTCCGGCACCTGCTACAAGCTCACCAAGCCCCAGGTCCCGGTCGCCGAGCTGGTGAAAAGCGGCTTCCAGGCCATCGAGACCGGCATGACCGAGGGCCACCCCTGCTTCGTCGCCAACAACGGACGGCTCGGCTTCGGCATCCACGAGTACCTGTCGTACGCCCCCGAGACCGCGAGCCCCGTCCGGCTGGTCTGGCTCGCCGCCCACCGCTCGCGCGCCGCGTTCACGGCCGGCGTCGGCATCGAGTACGAGTCCTTCGTCCGCGACGAACTGGGCGCCGAGACCGTCGACCGCTTCGACGCCGTCCTGCGCGACCAGGACCTCGACCCGGCCGACTACCTCCTCATCCCGGTCCACCCCTGGCAGTGGTGGAACAAGCTCACCGTCACCTTCGCCGCCGAGGTCGCCCAGAAGCACCTGGTCTGCCTGGGCGAGGGCGACGACGAGTACCTGGCCCAGCAGTCCATCCGGACCTTCTTCAACCAGTCCAGCCCCGAGAAGCACTACGTCAAAACGGCCCTGTCCGTCCTCAACATGGGCTTCATGCGCGGCCTCTCGGCGGCGTACATGGAGGCGACCCCGGCGATCAACGACTGGCTGGCCCAGCTCATCGACAACGACCCCGTGCTGCGGGAGACCGGCCTGTCGATCATCCGCGAACGCGCCGCCGTCGGCTACCGGCACCTGGAGTACGAGGCCGCGACCGACCGCTACTCGCCGTACCGCAAGATGCTGGCCGCGCTCTGGCGCGAGAGCCCGGTCTCCTCCCTCCAGGACGGCGAGTCCCTCGCCACCATGGCCTCCCTCGTCCACGTCGACCACGAGGGCGCCTCCTTCGCCGGCGCCCTGATCGAGCAGTCGGGCCTGGCCCCCACGGAGTGGCTGCGCCGCTACCTGCGGGCGTACTTCACCCCGCTCCTGCACAGCTTCTACGCCTACGACCTGGTGTACATGCCGCACGGCGAGAACGTCATCCTCGTCCTGAAGAACGGCGTCGTCGAGCGCGCGATCTACAAGGACATCGCCGAGGAGATCGCCGTCATGGACCCGGACGCGGTACTCCCGCCCACGGTCGAGCGGCTGCGCGTGGAGGTCCCGGAGGACAAGAAGCTCCTGTCCATCTTCACGGACGTCTTCGACTGCTTCTTCCGCTTCCTCGCCGCGAACCTCGCCGCCGAGGGAATCCTGGCGGAGGACGACTTCTGGCGCACGGTCGCCGAGGTCACCCGGGACTACCAGCACTCGGTGCCCGAACTCGCCGACAAGTTCAAGCAGTACGACATGTTCACCCCCGAGTTCGCCCTGTCCTGCCTCAACCGCCTCCAGCTCCGCAACAACAAGCAGATGGTGGATCTGGCGGATCCGGCGGGGGCGCTGCAGTTGGTGGGCAACCTGAAGAACCCGATCGCCGGGCTGTAAGCCCCCCTGGCAGACGTGCACCCCGGAGTACGGTCCTCCGGGGTGCACGTCTATATGTCCAGGGCGGGCGCGCCGGGTTTTTTAGGGGCGCGGGGAACTGCGCGACCAGCCCCCACCGGCCCGCAGACGACGAATCACCAAGGAACCTGAGGCGACCGGTAGAAATTAATCCCCAACGCCTCCCACCGCGCTCCCTGCGCAGCAAGCCGAACCTTGTACCTCTCCCAGTCATGCGTGGCAGCCGGCGACCACCCCAACTCGGCCGCCCCCGCCAGCCTCGGAAACGCCATGTACTCAAGGTCGGCCGACTTCCCTAGCGTCTCCGTCCACATCGGCGCCTCGACACCCCGAACCGCCGAAGCGGGCACCCCAGGCAGATAGTTACCCGGATCCCAGTCGTACGACCGCTTCACCTCGACCAGCCCGGCCCAGTCCAGCCCCAACGGCGTATCAGCGGTGTACTTCATGTCGAGATAGACCCGGTCAGCCGGAGACAGAACAACCCCGGTCCCGTTCCGCGCGGCAGCCGCGACCTGCTCCTTCTCCTGGGCATTCGTACTGTCCAACCCCCAGTACTGCGCCAGAGCCCCCCGCGAGGGGCTCGCTCCGGTCAGCTGATGCCACCCCACCACCGTCTTGCCGTACTTGGCGACGAGGGGCTGCACCCTCTCCATGAACGCCACATAGTCCTCGTGACTCGTGGAGTGCGCCTCGTCACCCCCGATGTGCAGGTACCGGCCCGGCGTGAGCGCGGCGAGCTCCCGGATCACGTCGTCCACGAAGTCGTACGTGATGTCCTTGCCGACACACAGCGAGCTGAAGCCGACCTCGGTGCCGGTGTAGAGCGGAGGCGCGACACCGTCGCAGTTCAGCTCGGCGTACGAGGCGAGCGCCGCGTTCGTGTGGCCTGGCATGTCGATCTCGGGGACGACCTCCAGATAGCGGGAGGAGGCGTACCGGACGATCTCCTTGTAGTCGGCCTTGGTGTAGTAGCCGCCCGGGCCGCCGCCCACCTGTGTCGAGCCGCCGTACGAGGCCAGCCGCGGCCAGGAGTCGACGGCGATGCGCCAGCCCTGGTCGTCGCTGAGGTGCAGATGCAGCTTGTTGATCTTGTACAGGGCGAGCTGGTCGATGTAGCGCTTGACCTGGTCGACGGTGAAGAAGTGCCGGGAGACGTCGAGCATCGCGCCGCGCCAGCCGTAGCGCGGGGTGTCCTTGATCGTGCCGCCCGCGACCAGCCAGGGCCCGGGCTGGACGGAGTCCTTCTCGACGGCCGCCGGGAGGAGCTGGCGCAGGGTCTGCACGCCGTGGAAGAGGCCGGCGGCGCCCGCGGCGGTGATGGTGACGCCGCCCCGGCCGCTGTCGAGGCGGTAGCCCTCGGCGCCGAACGGGCCCTTGGCCAGGCGCAGTCGGATACCGCCGGAGCCGTTTACGGTGACGGGGAGCCGGTAGCCGGTGGAGGGGCGCAGGACGTCGGCGAGGTACTCCCCGACGCGGCGGGTCTCGCGGGAGTCGTCCACGCGGATGTGGGTGTCGCGGGTGATCCGGTACGGGGATCCGCCGGGGTCGACCGAGGCGGGCGCGGGGACCACCCGGTCGAGCGGGGTGGGCGAGGCCGCCCGGTCGGGAGCGGCTCCCGTCGCCGAGGCGCCCATCGCGACCAGCAGCAGGGAACCCAGCAGGCGGAACGTTCTGTGGTGCGGTCTCACACTGCCGACTCTCACAAGCGTGTCCCTTCCTTGAGCCGATGCGCTTGAGCCGATGCCCTTGAGCCGTTGCACTCCAAGAGGTCTGGACCACTCTCTCGTGAGACTGGTGGAACAATCCACCCCATGGCGGAAATCATCCAGAGGGACGGCACGTGGGTCTTCGACGGCGACGCCCTGAGGCTGACCCCCGGACGGGACAAGAACGTCAGCCTGTTCCGCAAGACGCTGGGTGAACTGACCGTCCCCCTGGGGGCGTTGGCGGGGGTCTCCTTCGAGCAGGGCAAGAAGGCCGGGCGGCTCCGGCTGCGGCTGCGCGACGGCTCCGACCCGCTGCTGCACGCCACGGGCGGCCGGCTCGCCGAGCCCCACGACCCCTATCAGCTGATCGTCGAGTCCGACCGGTACGGCGTCGCGGAGTACTTCGTGGAGGAGGTACGAGGCGCCCTGCTGCTGGACCAGGTCGCGGCCGACCCGGTCGACGCGTATCTGCTGCCGGGGCCGTCGCTCCCCCTGTCGGTCTCGGCCGGGGACGGCACCGCGACCTTCGACGGTGAGCACATCCGGCTGGAGTGGAACTGGAAGACGGAGGACGCCAAGGCCGCCGCCGGCTCCCGCACCCTTGCCCTCGCCGACATCACGGGGGTGGAGTGGCATCCGGCGGCGGGCCTGGAGAACGGCCACCTCCGCTTCACCGTGCGGAACGCGCCGACCAAGGCCCCGCCCAAGTACGACCCCAACGCGGTGGAGCTGTGGGGCTTCAAGAAGGACCCGCTGATGGCCCTGGTCGCGGCGGCGGTCCAGGCCCGCCTCCCGCATCCGGCCAGGGTCGCCGCCACGGACGTACCGGGACCGCGACCGGAGCTGCCTTTCCCTCCGGTCACGTCCGCCGAGGACGACCACGACGCCCTGCTGCGCCGCCTACGCGAACTCGGTGAGCTGCACCGCACGGGTGTGCTCACGGACGACGAGTTCACGATGGCCAAGCAGGCGGTGCTCAAGCGGCTGTAGTCCCGTACGGGCCCGTGCGGGGCCGTGCGGGGCCTACTTGGCCCGGCGGGCCACCGTGAAGTGGTCGATCCGCTCCCCGGTCTCGGCGATGCCCTGCACCTTCAGGGTCGTGTAGCGGCCCCTCGGCGCCGGGGTGACGTCCACCCGCAGGAACGAGTAGTCGAGGTAGCGCACCCGGGACCAGGCGACCGTCTCGTTCTGCTTGCCGTCCTTGAGGTTGACGAACGACGCCACGGAGTCCTGCTCGTGCTCGTGCCCCTCGTAGGAGTCGGGCGCGGTGAACGCGTACAGGCTGCGGCCCGCGGCGCCCGCGGTCACGTAGACGACGCCCTCGGTCTCGGGGTACGCCGTGCCGCCGATGGGCAGCTTCTTGGCGACCTCGTTCTTCTTGATCACGTCCGTCCGCTCGTACTGGTGGTTGTGACCGTTGATGACGAGGTCCACGTGGTACTTCTCGAACAGCGGCACCCACTCCTGGCGCACACCCCCCTCCGAGGCGTGCGCGGTGGAGGTGCAGTAGGCGCAGTGATGGAAGAACACGATGACGAAGTCGATGTCGTGCGCGGCCCGGTACTTCTTCAGCTGCGCCTCGAACCACGTGGTCTGGGTGCCGCCGGAGAGGCCGAGGTTGGCCGGGATCTCGAAGGACACGTCGTTGGGGTCGAGCGAGATGATCGCCGTGTTGCCGTAGACGAAGGAGTAGACGCCCGGCAGGTGCTTCTTGTCCGGCCCGTTGTCGGGGAGCGTGAAGCGGGCCTCCTCGCCGCCGTAGCCGTTGGGCGAGTACCAGGCCTCCATGTCGTGGTTGCCGAAACTGACCATCCACGGCACGGACTTGGCGACCGACTCGGTCTGGGCGAGGAACTGGTCCCACACGCGCGAGTCGAAGCCGGTGTCGGCGGTCTTGCCGGCGCCGGACGGGTCGGCGTAGGCGATGTCGCCCGCGTGCAGGTGGAAGGCCGGGTTCTGGCCGAGCAGCAGGCTGTCGTTGGCGAGGCCGTGGTAGCTGACGCCCTGGTCGCCGAAGGCGGTGAAGGTGAAGGGCGCCTTGTGCGCGGGGGCGGTGGTGAAGGTGCCGAGGGTGCCCAGCAGGTGCGGCTCGGCGGGGTCGAAGCCCTGGTGGCCGACGCCGTAGTAGTACGTCCGGCCGGGGCGCAGGTGGGTCAGCTTGGCGTGGACGTAGTACTGGGTGTGGTCGGCGCTGGCACCGACGCCGGCCGGGGTGTAGAGGGTGCGGACCTCGGCCTCGATCTTGCGGGAAAGGTCCCAGGGGTGGGCGCCGATCCGGATGAACGGCTTCTTCACGGCGACCGGGACCTGCCACGAGACGGTCATCTCGGTGCGCGGGTCGTTGCCGTAGGCGAGGTGGCGGCCGAAGGGGGCGACGAGCGCGCCGTCGACGGTCTCGGTGCGCGGGGCCGTCTGCGTCGGAACGGCCTGGGTGGTGGCCGCCTGAGCGGTGGCGCCCGGTACGAACGCGCCCCCCGCGACGGCGCCGAGCGTGACGGCGCCGCCTCTCATCATCGTGCGCCGGGAGAACTTGGCGCGCAGGTACTCGTGCTGTTCGGCCATGCTCATGCGCTCGGCCAGCTGCTGGGGTACACCCATGCGAGGAATGTCCATGGCGTCCGAAACTCGTCCCCTCAGGCAACGGGATGCGGGCCGAGGCATGGACGGTTCCGGAACAGCCTTCCATGAGAGCTCCAATGTTGCGCCAAGAGATCCCACAGGTGGCTGCCCGAAATCGGGCAGGATTCTTGCGAAGCGGTCCCCGATACCCCAGGATCTACCGAGTGCACGACGACCTCGTTGATCACCTGACCCGCAGCACGCCCCTCAGCAGGGGCGAGGCGACGCGGGTGATCCAGGACGTGCTCGCCTACTTCGACGAGACGACCGAGGAGTTCGTCCGTCGCCGCCACCGCGAACTCCAGGCCCAGGGCCTGGTGAACGCGACGATCTTCGAACGGATCGAGGCGGACCTGAAATACCGGACGGTGGCACCGCCGGAGCTCACGCTCCGCCAGCTGCGCCGGATCGTCTACGGCTAGGGATACCTGTATATATGTGCGGAATCGTCGGATACATCGGGAAGCGTGACGTGGCTCCCCTCCTCCTGGAGGGCCTGCAGCGCCTGGAGTACCGCGGCTACGACTCGGCCGGCGTGGTCGTCTCCTCCCCGAAGGCGCCCGCCCTGAAGATGGTCAAGGCCAAGGGCCGGGTCCGTGACCTGGAGGCCAAGGTCCCGGCGCGCTTCAAGGGCACCACCGGCATCGCCCACACCCGCTGGGCCACCCACGGCGCCCCCTCCGACGTGAACGCCCACCCGCACCTGGACGCCGAGGGCAAGGTCGCCGTCGTCCACAACGGCATCATCGACAACGCCTCCGACCTGCGCCGCAAGCTGGAGGCGGACGGCGTCGAGTTCCTCTCCGAGACCGACACCGAGGTCCTCGTCCACCTCATCGCCCGCTCGCAGGCGGAGAAGCTGGAGGACAGGGTCCGCGAGACCCTGCGCCTGATCGAGGGCACGTACGGCATCGCCGTCCTGCACGCCGACTTCCCGGACCGCATCGTCGTCGCCCGCAACGGCTCCCCGGTCGTCCTCGGCATCGGCGAGAAGGAGATGTTCGTAGCCTCGGACATCGCGGCTCTGGTCGCCCACACCCGCCAGATAGTGACCCTCGACGACGGCGAGATGGCCACCCTCAAGGCCGACGACTTCCGCACCTACACCACGGAGGGCACCCGCACCACGGCCGAGCCCACCACGGTCGAGTGGGAGGCCGCGTCGTACGACATGGGCGGCCACGACACCTACATGCACAAGGAGATCCACGAGCAGGCCGACGCCGTGGACCGCGTCCTGCGCGGCCGCATCGACGACCGCTTCTCCACCGTGCACCTCGGCGGCCTCAACCTGGACGCCCGCGAGGCCCGTCAGATCCGCCGCGTGAAGATCCTCGGCTGCGGCACCTCCTACCACGCGGGCATGATCGGCGCCCAGATGATCGAGGAGCTGGCCCGTATCCCCGCCGACGCCGAGCCGGCCTCGGAGTTCCGCTACCGCAACGCGGTCGTCGACCCCGACACCCTCTACATCGCCGTCTCCCAGTCCGGTGAGACGTACGACGTCCTGGCGGCCGTCCAGGAGCTGAAGCGCAAGGGCGCGCGGGTCCTCGGTGTGGTGAACGTGGTCGGCTCGGCCATCGCCCGCGAGGCCGACGGCGGCGTCTACGTCCACGCGGGCCCCGAGGTCTGCGTCGTCTCGACGAAGTGCTTCACGAACACGACGGTCGCCTTCGCGCTCCTCGCCCTGCACCTCGGCCGCACCCGCGACCTCTCCGTCCGCGACGGCAAGCGCATCATCGAGGGCCTGCGCAAGCTGCCCGCCCAGATCGCCGAGATCATGGAGCAGGAGGGGGAGATCGAGAAGCTGGCCCAGCAGTACGCCGAGGCCCGCTCGATGCTCTTCATCGGCCGCGTCCGGGGCTACCCGGTCGCCCGCGAGGCCTCCCTGAAGCTCAAGGAGGTCTCCTACATCCACGCCGAGGCCTACCCGGCCTCCGAGCTCAAGCACGGCCCCCTGGCCCTCATCGAGCCCGCTCTCCCCACGGTCGCGATCGTCCCCGACGACGACCTCCTGGAGAAGAACCGCGCCGCCATGGAGGAGATCAAGGCCCGCAGCGGCAAGATCCTCGCGGTCGCCCACCAGCCCCAGGAAAAGGCCGACCAGACGATCGTCGTCCCGAAGAACGAGGACGAACTCGACCCCATCCTGATGGGCATCCCCCTCCAACTCCTCGCCTACCACACGGCCTTGGCCCTGGGCAGGGACATCGACAAGCCGCGCAACCTCGCAAAGTCGGTAACGGTCGAGTAGAGGCTTTTGGCTTTTGGTTTTTAGGGGCGCGGGGAACTGCGCGACCAGCCCCCACCGCCCCGCACAGGCCAACGAAACACAACGGACCCCCACGTGATGCCACACTCACGGGGGGGTCCGTTCTCATCGCCGGGGGCCGCCCAACCCCCAGCCGGCGGCAGCTACCCGGTGGCCGTCACACCCCGCCCAGCCGCCCGCCCCGGAAGCGCGGTCGGCCAGTGCGCCAGAGCCGCGGTGGCCGCATACCAGGCCACCGCACCCGCACCGACGGCGAACCAGCCGCCCACCTTGGTGAGCCCGTCACTCCCGGCGAAGTCGGCGACAGCCAAGAGCACCAGAGCCACGAAGAACAGCCCGTACGCCCCCTGCCCCAGCTGATCCCCACCCGCCAGCGTGAGAGACAGCGCCACCAGGGCGAACAGCAGCAGGAACAACCCGGCGGCGTTGGCGGAGACTTGGGCGTCCGCGGAGACGGCCCAGGTGAACCACAGGGCGCCGAGCACCACGAACGCGGTCCCGTTCGCGGAGTCACGGTCTCGGAGGGCCATCAGCCCGGCGACGAAGAGGGCGATGCCGCCCACATACTGGGCGATTGATACGGCGTCAGCAGCCGACACACCGTCGATCACACCGGTGTACCCCAGCCCGAAGGCCAACAGGGTGATTCCCAGGGCGAGTCGGCCGACCACGGTGGTGATTCCGCTTCCCGCAGAGACGTCGTTGTCCACGGCGGGCTCCCTTCATGCATGTGCAGTTGTGCGGTGAGCGTTATATGCCCTTCACAAGGGCACAAACACCTCTACGCACGAGTAGATTTGCACATCTCACCTGGGAGAACGGCGAGTTACGGAATGACAACGACGGGACGCTTGGCCCGCTTGGCGAGCCGCCCCGCCACGGAACCGAAGATCCGCCCGACGATCCCGTGGGTGGAGCCGACGACGATCGCGTCCGCCTCGTACTCCTGTCCGACCTCTTCGAGCTCGTGGCAGATGTCACCACCGCGCTCGACCAGGATCCAGGGCACCTCGGCGAGGTAGTCGGCACACGCGAGTTCGAGGCCGAGCACCTCCGTGCGGTGGTCCGGTACGTCGACGAAGACCGGCGGCTCGCAGCCGGCCCACACCGTGGTGGGCAGCCGGTTGGCGACGTGGACGATGATCAGGCCCGACCCGGAGCGATGAGCCATGCCGATGGCGTACGCGAGGGCGCGCTCACTGGAGGTGGAGCCGTCGAAGCCGACGACAACGCCGTGCTTGAAAGCGGGATCGCAGGAATGGCGTGACTGTTCCGCCGCCAGGGGCTCGGACGCCGTGGGGTCGGCTACCGGCCGCTTGCGGTCCGCTGGTTCGAAGAATTCGTGACCGGCCATGGCTGTCTCGGCGTATTGATCCTTTATGGGTGGGCCCGCGAGCGGAGCTCGCTGACGGATCCAGCAAGTGCGGCGGAGCTGTGTCCGGGAATGGTCTTCCCAACCCCATACCCCAAGGGTACGGCGGCACGCCTCCTTAGCCCAGATCCCCGCGCACGGTCGGGGCGGGTTCCAGGGAGCATGCACGAGGGTGCGCCCGTAACGCAATGGTTGCTGCGGTGTACAGGCGGTTTGCACAGGGTTCAACTTCTCTCCCCGCCGGACGGCCGCCTACCCGCGCGTACCAGTGACCGACCGCGCGGACCCGCGTTGATCTCCCTGAGCCACCGACCGGGCAGCCCAGGGAGCACGTACGCATGTCAGGACCCAGCACGCCCTCCGAGGACAGCGCCACCGATGTGGTGCGCTGGGCGGCCTTCAGCTGCGTCCTGGTCCCGGTGGTGCTCCTCTGGTACGGCACCTCGCTCGCCGGCGCCACGGGCACGGCCCTGGGCCTCGCGGCCGTGACGGCCGTGTGCCGGCTGCTGCTGCGACAGTCGGAGCGCGGCGCGGCGCGGATCAAGGCCGGCGAGGCGGGCCCGTCGCCCCGGCGTCGCGGTCGCCATCACCGGACCGGAACCGGGGCTCATCGAGGCGGACGTCACACCGGGGGAAATACACCGGTCGGCTGACCGGTTTTCACACCCCGGCACGCCACTTTTCAGCCAACTTCTGACGGGCAGGCATCCCCCACCCAGAACACCCCCCAACCCCCGTTCCACCTGCACGGAAAGGGCCTCAGGGGGTCTGCGCACCCTACGTGGATTGGCCACTGCGACAAGGCGCACTTCCCTGCACGGCCCGGGAGTGCAACGCTTCGTGATCGAATGCTTCACGCCAAGTTGCCAAGTCGACAATCTACCGAGTGCCGAACCGGCCACTCAGGCGTGACGCGACACAGTAGATTCGATCTTGACTGTCTACGGCGGGGGACTCGTGCAGGACCGAGGGGAAACGTGCAGGAGCGACACAACCGAGGAGCCGCGACCACCGAGGGGGGCTTAGCAGTATGAGCCACGACTCCACTGCCGCGCCGGAAGCCGCGGCCCGGAAGCTTTCCGGGCGACGCCGCAAGGAGATCGTCGCGGTGCTGCTGTTCAGCGGCGGCCCCATCTTCGAGAGTTCCATACCGCTGTCGGTGTTCGGGATAGACCGCCAGGACGCCGGCGTACCGCGCTACCGCCTGTTGGTGTGCGGCGGTGAGGAAGGCCCCCTGCGGACCACAGGAGGCCTGGAACTCTCGGCGCCGCATGGCCTGGAGGCGATCTCACGGGCGGGCACGGTCGTCGTGCCGGCCTGGCGTTCGATCACCTCGCCGCCGCCCGAGGACGCGCTCGACGCGCTGCGCCGGGCGCATGAGGAAGGCGCCCGCATAGTCGGACTGTGCACCGGCGCCTTCGTCCTCGCCGCGGCGGGCCTGCTGGACGGCCGTCCCGCGACGACACACTGGATGTACGCACCGACGCTGGCCAAGCGCTATCCGTCGGTGCACGTGGATCCGCGCGAGCTGTTCGTCGACGACGGCGACGTCCTGACGTCGGCCGGCACCGCGGCCGGAATCGATCTCTGTCTCCACATCGTGCGGACGGACCACGGCAACGAGGCGGCCGGAGCGCTCGCCCGCCGCCTGGTCGTCCCGCCGCGCCGCTCCGGCGGTCAGGAGCGCTACCTCGATCGGTCTTTACCCGAGGAGATCGGCGCCGACCCGCTCGCCGAGGTCGTCGCCTGGGCGCTGGAGCATCTGCACGAGCAGTTCGACGTCGAGACGCTGGCGGCCCGCGCGTACATGAGCCGCCGCACCTTCGACCGCCGCTTCCGCTCACTGACGGGCAGCGCCCCGCTGCAGTGGCTGATCACCCAGCGGGTGCTTCAGGCGCAGCGGCTGCTGGAGACGTCGGACTACTCGGTGGACGAGGTGGCGGGACGCTGCGGCTTCCGCTCCCCGGTGGCGCTGCGCGGCCACTTCCGCCGCCAGCTCGGCTCGTCCCCGGCCGCGTACCGGGCGGCGTACCGTGCCCGCCGTCCCCAGTCCGAACGGCCGACGGACACGGAGCCCCCGACGGGCCCCACCGTCCAGCAGGGCCCACCGCCCGCCCCCTACTCGGAGGGCGGCCCGGTACCGCTGCAGACCCGCCGGACACCGGCGCCCGTGGGTACGTCCGCGGCCGCTGAGCACGGGCGCGAACTGTATGTCGGCGGCCGGGCGACCCTGCCGGGCCAGCGCAGCGGAGCGTGAACGACGAACGCCGGACGGGCCCATCCAGCCCGTCCGGCGTTTGAGGACGAGGCCGTCCGGGCCGAAGCGGGGGGCCAGGGGGCGGCAGCCCCTTGGTACGTCGCCTGCGACACCGGGCACCCCTAAAAGCGGACCTCAGCCGTAGGGTGTTCGCATGAACGATCGCATGGTGTGGATCGACTGCGAGATGACCGGCCTCTCGCTGTCCGACGACGCGCTCATCGAGGTTGCCGCCCTCGTCACCGACTCCGAGCTGAACGTCCTCGGCGAGGGCGTGGACATCGTCATCCGCCCGCCGGACTCGGCGCTGGAGACGATGCCGGAGGTGGTGCGTCAGATGCACACCGCGTCCGGACTCCTCGACGAGCTGGCCGGCGGCACGACGCTGGCGGACGCCGAGGAGCAGGTCCTCGCGTATGTGCGCGAGCACGTGAAGGAACCCGGCAAGGCCCCGCTGTGCGGCAACTCCGTGGGCACCGACCGCGGCTTCCTGCTGCGCGACATGCCGACTCTGGAGGACTACCTCCACTACCGGATCGTCGACGTCTCCTCGATCAAGGAGCTCGCCCGGCGCTGGTACCCGCGGGCCTACTTCAACAGCCCGGAGAAGAACGGCAACCACCGCGCCCTCGCCGACATCCGCGAGTCCATCGCCGAACTCCGCTACTACCGCGAGGCCGTCTTCGTGCCGCTGCCCGGCCCGGACTCGGACACCGCGAAGTCGATCGCCGCGAAGCACGTTCTGCCTGCTCAGTAGGGATGGGAGGGGTGCTGTGGGGGGCGCCGCGGAATCTGTGCGCGAGCACCCCTTCGGACCCTGTACACTTTTTCTCGGCCGGTCGGGGAAACCCAAAGCCGGTCGTGGTGGGTGTAGCTCAGCTGGTAGAGCACCTGGTTGTGGTCCAGGATGCCGCGGGTTCGAGTCCCGTCACTCACCCTGGTCTTCAGCCGGTGGCTTCGGAAACGAAGTCACCGGCTGAAGCTTTTTCCGCGCCCCGTCACGAACGCCCCCGTCACGAACGCCCCCGTCACGAGCACGTCGGCGCCGGACAGTCCGACGCCGTACGGCACCAGGCGTGCTCGCTCACGACGACGCCCGCGTCACCAACTCCGTGGCCAGCACCATCTGCGGCCGCTCCAGGCCTCTCGACATCGCCGGACGGCGGTCCGCGATCTCGGTGAGGAGCAGGTCGATCATCCGGCGGCCCATCTCCTCGATGGGCTGGCGGACGCTGGTGAGGGGCGGGTCCATGTGGCGGGCGATGGCGGAGTCGTCGTAGCCGACCAACGCCACGTCGTCGGGGATACGGCGGCCCGCCTCACGCAGGACCTGGCGGGCGCCGGCCGCCGTCACGTCCGAGGCCGCGAACACCGCGTCGAGGTCGGGGCAGCGGGAGAGCAGGGACCGCATCGCCCGGTGGCCGCCCTCCTCCGTGAAGTCGCCCGGCTCGATCAGCAGGTCGTCCACGGGGTGGCCCGCGTCGCGCAGGGCGTCGCGGTAGCCGTCGACGCGGCGCTGGGCGCCGTAGACGTCGAGGCGGCCGGTGATGTGGGCGATCCTCGTGCGGCCGCGGGACATCAGGTGCTCCACCGCCGAGCGGGCGCCGCCGTAGTTGTCCGAGTCGACCGAGGTCAGGCTCTCCGCGGCGGAGCGGGGGCCGCTGATCACCGCCGGGATCTCCAGCTGGGACAGCAGGTCGGGCAGCGGGTCGTCGGCGTGGACCGAGACCAGCAGGACGCCGTCGACGCGGTGGGCGGCCAGGTACTGGGCGAGGCGGCGGCGTTCCTTGTCGCTGCCCGCGAAGATCAGCAGCAGCTGCATCTCGGTGTCGGCGAGTTCGGCGCCCACGCCCTTCAGAATGTCCGAGAAGTAGGGTTCCGCGAAGAACCGTGTCTCCGGTTCGGGCACGACCAGCGCGATGGCGTCCGTGCGGTTCGCCGCCAGGGCGCGGGCCGCCGTGTTGGGGACGTAGCCGAGTTCCGCGACCGCCGCCTCCACCGCCGCGCGGGTCGCGTCACTGACCCGGGGCGAGCCGTTGATCACGCGGGAGACGGTGCCCCGGCCCACGCCGGCACGGGCCGCCACCTCTTCGAGGGTGGGCCGACCGCCGCTACGGCCCCGCGTTCCGTGGGTTGCCATGGGCCCCGCCTTTCCCGCCGTTGTCCTTACGCTGGCCTGGAATTTAACAGTCCCGCCAATAAAGTGACCGTCCCCGGGTCCACCACCCCGAGGCCCCCGCATCGGCCCGAACAGCCTCGTCCTCGCTCGCCGGACGGACTCAGCGGGTCCAGTTAACGGCCCGATAACTGAACACAGAACTCCGCTCCACCACCCTTGACACCCCCGCCCGGACCGACGAACCTTCAACTCATCACCTGTGGGAGCGCTCCCACAGTACCTGACACATACACATCCCGCACGTTCCCCGCCCGAGCCGAAGCGAGTTCAACGAACGGGCCCAACAGTGCAGTTGGCCGGGGGGTCGGCACGTCAGGCAACAGGAGGACGCAATGCGCACGAGTACCCGCGGGTCCCGCAGACTGGTGACCCTCGCGGTCGCAGCCGCGCTGACGACAGGGCTGCTCGCCGGCTGCGCCGAGGACTCGGACGACAGCAACTCGGGCGAGGGCGGAGGCAACGGCGGCGGCAAGACCACGCTCACCGTGGGCACCTTCGGCACCTTCGGCTACAAGCAGGCCGGCCTCTACGACGAGTACATGAAGCTCAACCCCGACATCACCATCAAGGAGAACGTCACCACCCGTACCGACGTCTACTGGCCGAAGGTCCTCACCCGGCTCCAGGCCGGCTCCGGTGCCGACGACGTCCAGGCCATCGAGGTCATGAACATCACCGAGGCCGTGGAGACGCAGGCCGACAAGTTCGTCGACCTCGGCAAGGAGGTCGACAAGTCGCAGTGGCTGGACTGGAAGAACGCCCAGGCCACCACCAAGGACGGCAAGCAGATCGGGCTCGGCACCGACGTCGGCCCGATGGCGATCTGCTACCGCAAGGACCTGTTCGAGAAGGCCGGTCTGGAGACCGACCGCACCAAGCTCGCCGAGCAGTGGAAGGGCGACTGGGGCAAGTACGTCGACCTGGGCAAGCAGTACATGAAGAAGGCGCCGAGCGGCACCAAGTTCGTGGACTCCGCCTCCTCGGTCTACAACGCGGCCCTCGGCGGGGAGCCCGAGCGCTACTACCAGACGGACGGCACCGTCACCTGGGACAAGTCGGCGAGCGTCAAGAAGGCCTGGAACGTCGCCATGGACGTGGCGACCAGCGACATGTCGGCGAAGCTGAAGCAGTTCGACAAGCCGTGGGACCAGGGTTACGCGAACGGCACCTTCGCCACGGTGGCCTGCCCGGCCTGGATGATCGGCTACATCCTGGAGAAGTCCGGTGAGTCCGGCAAGGGCCAGTGGGACGTGGCGGCCGCGCCGACCGCGGCCAACTGGGGTGGTTCGTTCATCGGCGTGCCGGCCTCGGGCAAGCACCAGAAGGAAGCCATCGCGCTGGCGAAGTGGCTGACCGCGCCCGAGCAGCAGGCGAAGGTCTTCGCCAAGCAGGCGAGCTTCCCGTCGACCCCGTCGGCGTACTCGACCCTGAAGCCGGCGGCCGCCACCACGGAGTACTTCTCGAACGCGCCGATCACGCAGATCTTCTCCGACTCGGCGAAGACCATCCCGTCGCAGTACTTCGGCATCAAGGACCAGGCGATCAACACGGCCCTGACCGACATCGGCATCCTCCAGGTGGAGCAGAAGGGCAAGAGCCCTGAGGACGGCTGGGACGCGGCGTCCGAGGAGATCAAGGACGTGCTCGGCCAGTGACCAGCCCCAAGCAGGCTCTCGCGCACCCCGCGTCGAGCGCCGACGCCGCGCCCGGTGACCAGCCGGGCGCGGCCGGCCGCGCTCAGGGTCGCGGTACACCCCCGCCGGGGAAGGACTCCTGGCGCAGCCGGCTGTACCGCTGGGACATGAAGGCGTCGCCGTACGCGTTCGTCGCCCCCTTCTTCATCGTGTTCGGGGCGTTCTCGCTCGTCCCGCTGCTCTACACGGCCTGGTACTCGCTGCACAACGTGCAGTTGTCCAACCTGGACGGCCAGACCTGGACCGGCCTGGACAACTACCAGAACCTGCTGTCCTCGGACTTCTTCTGGAACGCGCTGTGGAACACGTTCACCATCGGTGTGATCTCCACGGTGCCGCAGCTGCTGATGGCGATCGGCCTGGCGCATCTGCTCAACTACAAGCTGCGCGGCTCGACCGTGTGGCGGGTCGTGATGCTCACCCCCTACGCCACCTCGGTGGCGGCGGCGACGCTGGTGTTCGTGCTGCTGTACTCGTGGGACGGCGGCATGATCAACTGGCTGCTGGAGTTCGTCGGGATCGACCCGGTGAACTGGCGTGAGTCCGACTGGGGTTCGCAGTTCGCGGTCTCCTCGATCGTGATCTGGCGCTGGACCGGCTACAACGCGCTGATCTACCTGGCGGCGATGCAGGCCATCCCGGCCGATCTCTACGAGTCGGCGGCGATCGACGGTGCCAACCGCTGGCAGCAGTTCCTGCATGTGACGATCCCGCAGCTGCGGCCGACGATCCTGTTCACGGTGGTCGTCTCGACGATCGGCGCGACCCAGCTCTTCGGCGAGCCGCTGCTGTTCGGCGGGGTGTCCGGTTCGAAGGGCGGCTCCGAGCACCAGTACCAGACGCTCGGTCTGTACATGTACGACCAGGGCTGGATCATCGGCAACCTCGGCAAGGCCTCCGCCATCGCCTGGTCGATGTTCCTGATCCTGCTGATCGTCGCCGTGATCCAACTGCTGGTGTCCCGACGGCTGAGGAAGTCCCAATGACCGCGACCGAACTGACGACTCCTCAGTCCTCGCCGCCCGCGAAGACCCGGCGCGAACGGCCCCGGGTGATGGGCGCCGGCAAGCAGCTGCACGCCGGTCCGCTCACCTACGTCGTCCTGACCGTGTTCGCGCTGGTCTCGCTTGCCCCGCTGGTGTGGACGGCGATCGCGGCCTCGCGCACCGACCGGCGGCTCGCGGAGACCCCGCCGCCGCTGTGGTTCGGCGGCAACCTGTTCAAGAACATGGAACGGGCGTGGGAGGAGGGCGGGCTCGGCACGGCGATGTTCAACACCATCTTCGTGGCGGGCATGATCACCATCAGCACGGTCCTGTTCGCCACGCTCGCCGGTTTCGCCTTCGCCAAGCTCCGGTTCCGGTTCTCCGGTCTCCTGCTGATGCTGACGATCGGCACGATGATGATCCCGCCGCAGCTGGCCGTCGTACCGCTGTATCTGTGGATGGCGGACCTCGGCTGGTCGAACCAGCTCCAGACGGTCATCCTGCCGACGCTGTGCACGGCCTTCGGTACGTTCTTCATGCGCCAGTACCTGCTCCAGGCACTGCCGACCGAGCTGATCGAGGCGGCGCGGGTGGACGGCGCGAGCAGTCTGCGGGTCGTCTGGCACGTGGTGTTCCCGGCGGCGCGGCCGGCGATGGCCGTCCTCGGCCTGCTGACCTTCGTGTTCGCCTGGAACGACTTCCTGTGGCCGATCATCGCCCTGAACCAGGAGAACCCGACCGTGCAGGTCGCGCTCAACTCCCTCGGCACCGGCTATGTCCCCGACCAGGCGGTGATCATGGCGGGCGCCCTGCTCGGCACGTTGCCGCTGCTGATCGCCTTCCTGCTGTTCGGCAAGCAGATCGTCGGCGGCATCATGCAGGGCGCGGTCAAGGGCTGACGCGCGCCCACCCCGCTTCGGCCGTACGACTCCGGGGGCCGGGTCACCGCCGCCTCGGCCCCTGCACCACCTTCCCCCCTCCTACCCGTCGGTCTCCAGACCCCTTATGGGAGCGCTTCCATGCCTGAACCCATGTCCTCCGTCTCCTTTCCCCCCGCCTTCCTCTGGGGTGCGGCGACGTCCGCGTACCAGATCGAGGGAGCGGTGCGGGAGGACGGCCGTACCCCGTCGATCTGGGACACCTTCAGCCACACACCGGGTAAGACGGCCGGCGGCGAGCACGGTGACATCGCTGTCGACCACTACCACCGCTACCGCGACGACGTGGCGCTGATGGCCGATCTCGGCCTGGGCGCGTACCGCTTCTCGGTCTCCTGGTCGCGCGTCCAGCCGACGGGCCGCGGCCCGGCCGTGCAGCGGGGTCTGGACTTCTACCGCCGGCTGGTGGACGAGCTGCTGGCGAAGGGCATCAAGCCCGCCGTGACCCTCTACCACTGGGATCTGCCGCAGGAGCTGGAGGACGCGGGGGGCTGGCCGGAGCGCGAGACGGCGTACCGGTTCGCCGAGTACGCGCAGATCGTCGGTGCGGCGCTCGGCGACCGCGTGGAGCAGTGGATCACGCTCAACGAGCCGTGGTGCAGCGCGTTCCTGGGCTACAGCTCGGGGGTGCACGCGCCCGGCCGTACGGAACCGGCGGCCTCGCTGCGGGCGGCCCACCACCTCAACCTGGCGCACGGCCTGGGCACCGAGGCCCTGCGCTCGGTGATGCCGGCCCGCAACTCGGTGGCGCTCAGCCTCAACTCCGCCGTGGTGCGGCCGCTTTCGCAGGACCCGGCGGACCTGGCGGCGGCCCGGAAGATCGACGACCTGGCCAACGGCGTCTTCCACGGCCCGATCCTGCACGGCGTGTACCCGGAGTCGCTGTACGCGGCGACGGAGCTGGTGACGGACTGGTCGTACGTCCTGGACGGCGACCTGGCCAAGATCAACCAGCCGCTGGACGCCCTGGGGCTGAACTACTACACCCCCGCGCTGGTGTCGGCGGCGGAGACGGAGGTCAGCGGTCCGCGGGCGGACGGGCACGGTGCAAGCGAGCACTCGCCGTGGCCGTGCGCGGACGACGTGACGTTCCACCAGACCCCGGGTGAGCGCACGGAGATGGGCTGGACGATCGACCCGACCGGCCTGCACGACCTGATCATGCGCTACTCCCGGGAGGCTCCCGGCCTGCCGCTCTACATCACCGAGAACGGCGCGGCCTACGACGACAAGCCGGACCCCGACGGCCGCGTCCACGACCCGGAGCGCATCGCCTACCTGCACGGCCACCTCGCCGCCGTCCGCCGCGCCATCACCGACGGCGCCGACGTCCGCGGCTACTACCTGTGGTCCCTGATGGACAACTTCGAGTGGGCGTACGGCTACGAGAAGCGGTTCGGGGCCGTGTACGTCGACTACTCGACGCTTGAGCGGACGCCGAAGTCGAGTGCGTACTGGTACGGGAAGGCGGCTCGGACGGGGGTGTTGCCGGGGGTGGAGACGGAGCTCTAGCGGACGGGGGCGGAGCGGGGGCGGAGTGCGGGGTGCGGCACGAGGAGGGGACGTGCCGCACTCCGTGCGGTCTGGAACTCCGCGCACGGCCCTCCTCGCGGAACTCCAGCGGCGAGCTGGGCGGGGGCGTCCGCGCGCAGCCCTCGCTCAGATCTCGCCGTCGACCGCGTCACCCGCGATCAACGCCGTCTGTGCGGTACCGCCGCCCGACGGCACCACCTTCGGAGTGAGCGTGAGCGTGATCCGCTGTGTCTCGGCGTGGCCGTACTTGCCGCTCGCCCCGGCGTCCACGACCCACAGCCGTACCTTCGCGTCCCCGCCGCCCTCCCGTGTGACGGCGACCGACGCCTCGACCTCGACGGGACCCAGCTCGAAGCGCAGCATCCTGCCGTCGCCGTCCGCCACCGCACTGGTCAGCTGTTCCCGCAACTCACGGATCATGTCACCAGGCGTCACTTTCCGTACGCCGCGAACGCCTTCGAGAACGCGAACTTCTCCTGGAGGATCGAGCTGCACGTCGCGTCCGCCGCCGGCTTCTCGCCGCCCGCGCACTGCTTGTCGCGGGTCGCCGACCACATCGACAGCCAGCCGAGGCCCTTGGACTGGGCGAACCTCACCAGTTGCGTGGCGTCGTCGACCTTGAAGATCTCGGTGGTGACGTCGTTGACGCCGATCATCGGGGTGACGGCGACCGTCTTCCAGGCCGCGCTGTCGGAGAGGCCGAGGACGCTCTTGACCTGGGCCTGGGTGGCGGTGGCCGCCTGTTCGGCGTAGGTGCCCATGTCGCCGCTGTACGCGGGCCCGTAGTCCATCGCCATGATGTTGACGGCGTCGATCTTCACGCCGTTGCGCTTGGCGTCGGCGAGGAGGTCGACGCCGGGCTGGGTCAGGCCCTCCGGCATCACGGGGAGGGTGTAGGAGACGTCCAGGTCCGGGTGCCGCTGCTGGAGCTCGGCTATCGCCTGGGCGCGGCGGGTGTTCGCCGCCTTGTCCGGCAGCGCGCCGCCCTCGACGTCGAAGTCGACCTTGGTCAGCTTGTACGCGTCCACGACCTTGCCGTACGCCGCCGCCAGCGCCTGCGCCGAGGAGCAGGTCGTCGCCAGCTCGCTGCCGGCCGCGCCGCCGAAGGAGACACGGACGTCGCCGCCCTTGGCGCGCAGGTCGCCGATCTGCGCGGCCACCGCGTCGGTGCCGAGGTCGGTGACGCCGCCCCACTTCGGGGTGCAGCCGCCGCCGTCGGTGACGAAGGCGAGGTTGTAGTTCTTCACGCCGGTGGCCTCGGCGCTCGCCGCCAGGTCGAACGCCGGGTAGAGGGAGGTGTCGATGTACGGGGCGAAGCCGGCGCCGGCGCCGGTTCCGGTTCCGGTGCCGGGGGTCTCCGAGGGCTTGGCGGTGGGGGTCGGGGTCGGGGGCGTGCTCCGGGTGGGCGTGGCCGTCGGCTTCGGTGTCGGCGTGGCGGATCCGGTGGACGTGGGCCGGCCGCTCGGCTCGGGTGTCGCGCCGTCGTCCGTGGAGCACTTGGCGCCGTCGATCAGACAGGCCGCCGGGGAGCCCTTGCCGTTGACCACGAAGCCGACGGTCACCGACTCACCGGCCGCGAGCCCGTCCCGGTCCCACTTGGGCGGCGTGACGGTGACGTGCTGCCCGCTCACCTTCGACTCGGCGTTCCACAGCGAGCTCAGCTTCGAGCCCGCCGGCAGGTCGAACTCCAGCGTCCACTCCTTCTCGGTCCCGCCACTGTTGTTGGTGACGACGTACTGCGCGGTGTACCCCGTCGACCAGTCACTGGTCTTCGTGTACGCCGCCCCGATGCCGGCCGCCTGGGCGGTGCCCGTGAACAGGACCGCGCCGCCGCCGACCACGGACGCGGCGACGAGACCGCCGATCGCCTTGTTCCTGCCGCTGACCTTGCGCCGGTGCGTACTCATCACGTGCCTGCCTTCGCTCATCACGGGGGTTCCCGAGGGGTGGGGTGCGGCAGCACGCTAGCGATCCGGAATCGGGCAAAAGCCCTGATCCAGACCGGCGTTGAGGACCTTAGGGTGCGCTTAAGGAAGGGATCGGGGACGGTTAAAGGTCGAGACCAATCTGCCGGGGCGGCGTCTTCGAACCGCCCCTCGGTGCCCCCTGCGCACGGGCGCCCGTCCGTTCAGCTGGATCCAGATCCGCACCTCGGTCCCGCCCAGCACCGACGACCCGATCCGTACGTCCCCGCCGGTCGACTCCGCGAGCCGCCGCACGATGTCCAGGCCGAGCCCGGTCGAGCCGGCGCTGCCCGAGCCCCGCCCGCGCGCCATCGCCGCCTCGGGGTCCAAGATGCCGGGCCCCGCGTCCGAGACCAGCACGATCACCGCGTCCTCGCCGTTGTGCACGTCGACCGCGAACGCCGTGCCCTCGGCGGTGTGCCGGAAGACGTTGCCGAGCAGGGCGTCCAGCGCGGCCGCCAGATCCGCCCGGGCCACGGGTATCCGCACCGGCCGCTCCACGCCGGCCACCCGCACCTTGCGGCCCTCGTCCTCCGCCAGCGCCGACCAGAAGGCCATGCGCTCACGCACCACCTCGGCAGCGTCGCACCCGGCCCCCGGACCGGCCGCCACCGTCTGCGGCTTGGCCTCCCGCGCCGTACGGATGATCTTGTCGACCTCTCCCTCCAGCTGGGCGACGGCGGCGCGGGTCTGCTCGGCGGCCGGACCGTCCCCGAGCGAGGCCGCGTTCAGCCGCAGCACCGTCAGCGGAGTACGCAGGCGATGGGACAGGTCGGCCGCCAACTCCCGCTCATTCGCCAGGAGTTGCACCACCTGGTCGGCCATCGAGTTGAACGCCACCGCCGCCAGCCGCAGTTCGTTCGGCCCCTCCTCGGGCACCCGGGCGCCCAGCTTGCCCTCCCCCAGTTCGTGCGCGCCCTCGACCAGGCGCTGCGCGGGCCGCACCATCCGTACGCCCAGCCGGTCCGCGACCGCGACCGATCCGACGATCAGCGCGAGGCCGACCCCGGCGAGCACCGCCCAGGCCGTGGCCAGGCCGTTGGTGACCTCCGCGTCAGGGACGTACACCTCGACGACGGCGATCTCACCGGAGCTCAGCGCGACCGGCTGGAGCAGCGTGGAGCCGCCGGGGACCTCGCTGGTGGAGGCGCGGCCCAGCCGTCGCACGGTCGCGATGTCGTCGGCGGCTGCGCGCCGCCGTCCGAGGTCGACGGCTGCCGTGTCACCGGAGGCCGGTATGTGCACGGCCATACCCGCGTCCGATCCGGCCGAGGCGACGACCCGCTCCAGCTGGTCCCGGTCGGTGGTGATGGACAGGGCCGGGGCGACGGCGGCGGCCTCCCGCTCGGCGTTGGAGAAGGCGCGGTCGCGGGCCATCTCCCGGATGACGAGTCCGAGCGGGACGGCGAAGGCGACCACGACCATGGTGGTGACCGCCAGACAGACCTTGACCAGTGCCCACCTCATCGCGGCGGCTCCCCCACGGGTGGTTCCAGCTTCACGCCGACGCCCCGCAGGGTATGCAGATAGCGCGGGTTGGCGGCGGTCTCGCCCAGTTTGCGGCGCAGCCAGGACAGATGGACGTCGATGGTCTGGTCGTCGCCGTACGACTGCTGCCACACCTCGGCGAGCAGCTCCTTGCGGGGCACGACGACCCCGGGCCGGCCGGCCAGGAAGGCGAGCAGGTCGAACTCGCGGCGGGTCAGGTCCAGGCTCGCTCCGTCCAACTCGGCCTGGCGGCGCAGCGGGTCGACGGTCAGACCGCCGACGCGCAGCACGCTGGACGGTGCGGCCTCCGCGCTGCCCGACCGGGCCCGGCGCAGCACGGCGGCCATCCGGGCCGACAGGTGCTCCACCGAGAACGGCTTGGTCAGATAGTCGTCCGCCCCGGCGTTCAGCAGCCTGACGATTTCCGCCTCGTCGTCCCGGGCGGTGGCGATGATCACCGGCACGTCCGTGATCCCGCGCAGCATCTTCAGGGCCTCGGAGCCGTCCAGATCGGGCAGACCGAGGTCCAAAATCACCACGTCGAAACGGAAATGGGCGACCTCGCGCAGCGCCTCCAGTGCCGTACCGACGCTGCGCACCGTGTGGGCGGCGTCGGTCAGGTGCCGGATGAGCGCCGAGCGTACGAACTGGTCGTCCTCGACCACGAGCACACTTGCCATGCGCCGCACCGTACGCCATGCGCCCGAGCCCGGTCCGGGCCTGTGGACAACTCACCACCTGTGGACAAACAGAGGTGTGTGGGCAACTCCACGCCCGCGCACAACGGCGCGACACGCTCGGGACGCGTGAGGCAGTATGGCCCGCGATGCGCAGAGGACTCGTACACGTACTGGCTTGGTCGCTCGCCACGGGCGCGGCGGTCACGCTGTCGTGGTGGGGTGTCCACACGGTGATGGCGGGCACCGTGTACGACCGCCCTCGCGCCCTGCCCATCACGGCCGCCGACGCGACGACCCAGGAGTCGAAGCCGCTCGCGTCGTCGACGAACCGGCCGACCCCCTCGAAGGGTCCGTCGAACCCCGCGAGCCCCTCGCCGAAGCCGCCCGCGACGCCCCGCACCCCGGACCCCTCGACGGCACCACCGAAGAGCACCAGCCCCTCCCCTGCCACGTCCGGCCAGGTCAAGAGCTACGACACCGACGGCGGCCGGGTGGTCTTCGACATCGGCCCGAGCGACGCGTCCCTCGTCTCGGCCACGCCGGGTGCGGGCTGGTCTATGCAGGTGTGGAAGACGGAGACGTGGATCCGGGTGGAGTTCGGCGCCGGCGCGGACCGGGTGTCGGTGTTCTGCACCTGGCACGACGGGCCGCCGCGGGTGGAGATCGGGAACTACTGAGTCACCGGAACACCGTCACCGGAACACGGACGGGGGCGGCGCCGGGGAGGCCACCGCCGCGAGGTCGGTCACGGGCACGGCGCCACCGGTGAAGTCGGTGAGCGACTTGCCGTGCTCCACGCGCGCGGGGTGCGGGTCGGAGGCGGCGCTACGGGTCAGTTCGGCGACCGGGAGCGGGCGGTCGGAGGCGACGAGGACGGCGTTGCCGAAGCGCTTGCCGCGCAGTACGGCCGGGTCGGCGACCAGTGCGAGCTCCGCGAACCGGTCGGCGGCGGTGGCGATCTGACCGCGCAGGTGCGCGAGCGGCGGGCCGTCGGCGAGGTTGGCGGCGTAGACACCACCTGGCGCGAGGGCCCTGCGGACGTCGTCGAGGAACTCCGTCGAGGTCAGATGGGCGGGGGTCCGGGTCCCGCTGAAGACGTCGGCGATGACGAGGTCGGCCCACCCGTCGGGCACCTTGGCCAACCCGTCCCGCGCGTCCGTCGACCGCACCCTGATCCGGGCGCCCGGATCCAACGGCAGTTCCCTGCGCACCAGTTGGACGAGGGCGGCGTCCCGTTCGACGACCTGCTGGGTGGACCGGAGCCGGGTGGCGGCGACATAGCGGGCGAGCGTGAAGGCGCCACCGCCGAGGTGCACGGCCCGTACGGGTCTGCCCGGTGGGGCGGCGAGGTCGATGACGTGCCCGAGGCGCCGCTGGTACTCGAAGGAGAGGTGGGACGGGTCGTCCAGGTCGACGTGCGACTGAGGGGCCCCGTCGATGAGGAGGGTCCAGGCCCGGGCGCGGTCCGGGTCGGGTATCAGCTCGGCGAGGCCGCCGTCGACGCGCTCGACGACCGGTTCGGCCGCGGCCGACCGGCGCCTGGCGTTCCTGGACTTTCCCATGCGGTCATTGTCGCAAGCGGCACGCGGCGCCGCCCGACCAGCGCCGTCACCGGCAGTTGTCGGCCGCCTCGAGCAGCCGCGCGGCCTCTCCCAGTGCCGCCCGCAGCACCGCGGGATCCGTCGCCAGGTCGGCCTCGCCGGGCGGCAGAAGCCAGTCCGAGCCCTCGACGGGCGGCTCGGGATTGAGGTTCAGGCGCAGTCCGCGGCCGTCGGTCTCCGTACAGGTGCTGCCCGGCACGTCCCAGGCGGCCGCGGTGCCCGACGGGACCACGAAGCCGAGGGTGTCGCCACCGCCGTCGTGCAGTACGGGTCCCACCGCGTCCCCGGCCGTCCCGCGCCGCAGGATGTCGACCGCCTCCAGGCCCTGCCGCGCCGGAACCGTGACCACGTCGCAGCCCGCCTCCGGCGGCTCGCCGCACTCCGCGGCCGACGCGTGCCCCGCCGTTGCCGACGGTGCATGCGGAGCGATGCTCTGGCTGGTCTCCATCCCGACCTCCACCACGGAACCCCTTGTGCAGTCCGCAGAGTTCAACGCGGCGCGACGTCAACGGCTACGGCGGAAGTCCGCCGCAAAGGATGGCAGTTCATGGCAGATCACGTATGAGATATCCGTTTTGTAGCCAAACGCTGCGTGGCGGGTTCGCTACAGCAGGTACGTTCATGCCCGCCGACAGCAAGGGCACACACGGATATTCGGTACGGATATTCGGTACGGACATTCGGTACGGGTATCCGGTACGGACATCCGGTTCAACTCGTCCTCGCTGCGGCATGGTTCGACGGTTCATGAGAGGACCCGGCCATGGCGTCGTCAGAGCTGACCTCGTCCCAGCCCTCCCGGCCACCGAGGCCGAATCTCGCATTCCGGCAGTTGCGCGGACAGCGCTCGCCGGCCGAGTTCGCCGCGGCGGTACGGCGGGCCGCTCGCGAGATCGGTGAGCGGGTCAGCTGTGACGCGCGTTACGTCGGGCGGGTCGAGGCCGGCGAGATCCGCTGCCCCAACTACGCGTACGAACGGGTGTTCCTGCATATGTTCCCCGGCCGCACGCTCACCGACCTCGGCTTCGCGCCCCGCTCGTCCGTACGCGGGCGCCGGGCGCTCACCGCCGAGGACGCGCCCCTCGTGCACACCACGAGCTCGGCGTGCGCCACCAGTGAGACATGGGGCGGCCACGAGCCGTATGACCCGACGAACCCGCACGACCCGTACGTTCCGGAACAGCACCACGAGAACCACCAGAATCACGAGATCCACGAGGAGAGCGACGTGCTGCGTCGCGCATTCATGACCGGCGGTGGCGCCACAGTGGCCGCCGCCTCGCTGAGCCCGCTGGGGCTCGCCTTCGACGCCGCGGCCGTCGAGCGTCCCGTCCGACGTGTCGGAGGACACGAGGCGGACGCGCTCGAGGAAGCGGTACGCCGGATCCGGCTGCTCGACGACCGGCACGGCGCCGACGGCCTCTACCGGCGCGCGGCCGCCCCGCTGCGGGCCGCGTACGAGCTGCTCGACGCCGGTACGACCCGGCAGGCGATCGGCGACCGGCTGCACTCCGGCGCGGGTGAACTGGCCATCTCGGTCGGGTGGCTGGCGCACGACTCGGGCCGCTTCGACGACGCCCGCTCGCACTACGCGGAAGCGCTGGCCACGGCCCGGATGGCGGGCGACCCGGCGCTGGAGGCGCACGCCTTCTGCAACATGTCGTTCCTGGCCCGGGACGCGGGCCGGCCGCGTGAGGCGGTGCGGGCGGCACAGGCCGCGCAGCGCGCGGCGCGCCCCCTCGGCTCCCCCCGCCTGATGTCGCTGCTGGCGCTGCGCGAGGCGGGCGGCTGGGCCGGGCTCGCCGACCGCACCGGCTGCGAACAGGCCCTCGTCCGCGCGCAGGCCCTCTACGAGCGGGGCGGCTCGGAAGCGGACCCCGAGTGGATGAGCTTCTACGGGGAGGCCGAGCTGGAGGCTCTGGAGGCGCAGTGCTGGTCGATACTGGGCAACTGGCAGCGGGCGGCGCGGCACGCCGCGCGCGCGGCGCAGCTCCAGGATCCGCACTTCACGCGCAACATCGCGCTGTACACGGCGGAACTGGCGGACGACCTGGCCCGGGGCGGTCGCCCGGACGAGGCCGCCGCGGCCGGGATGCGGGTGCTGGACCTGCTCGACCAGGTGCAGTCATCGCGGGTCCAGACGATGCTGGCGGGCACGGCACGGGTGCTGCTGCCGCACCGCCGAGCGACCGGTGTGTCGGCGTTTCTGGAGCGGCACGCGAGCGTGCCACGCATGGCGTGACCGACGGGGCGTGACCGGCGGGGCCCGCGCTCGCGGGGGCTACAACGCCAGGTGCCCCAGGTCGTTCCAGCTCTCGATCGCCGGTTCCCCGTACGCCCATCCCAGCACCGACAGCGACGTCGGGTTCAGCCGGATCCGTGCCGCGAAGTCGAGCGGCAGCCCCAGCCAGCGCGCGCCTATGGACCGCAGGATGTGCCCGTGCGCGAAGACCAGCACGTCACGGTCGGCCTCGCGCGCCCATGCCACCACCTCGTCGGCCCGGGCCGTCACCTCGGACAGGCTCTCGCCCTGCGGTACGCCGTCGCGCCAGATGAGCCAGCCGGGACGCACGGCCTGGATCTGCGCGGGTGTCATGCCCTCGTAGGCGCCGTAGTCCCACTCCATGAGCGTGTCCCAGGTGCGCGCCCGCTCACCGAAGCCGGCGAGTTCGCACGTCTCACGCGCGCGTGCCAGCGGGCTGGTGCGGATCTCGACCTGGGCGAGGCCGTCGTACGGCGGCCGGTGCAGGCGTTCCCCCAGCAGCTTCGCACCCCGGCGGCCCTCCTCCAGGAGCGGCACATCGGTCCTGCCCGTGTGCTTGCCGGACAGCGACCAGGCCGTCTGTCCGTGCCGGGCCAGCAGGATGCGCGGTGCCATGGAGGTGCCCTTCCGGGAGAAATGAGAGGCGGGACCCGTCCATCATCCCGCACGCTGTGCGGGGGCAACCCGGGGGGCGATCTCTGCGTCTTGAGGGCCGGGGCCCCCCGAAGGGGGCGCGCGCATACACCGTAAAGTGGTGCGACCGGTCAACCGGGCGCCGCGACATGAAAGGGGAGGCGATCGGATGCCACGCGCCGAGACAGCTGGCGTGGAGGCGACGCCGCGGACCCGCCTGCGCTGGTGGACCGAGCTGCCGCTGATACTCCTGGTGTACGCCTGCTACTCGGCCGGCCGGCTCCTCGCCCGGGGTGATGTCAGCCACGCCGTCGACCACGGCCTGGCGATCCTGGACATCGAGAAGGCCCTCTACCTCAACGCGGAGCACCCCCTCAACCGCCTCTTCACCCGCGAGCCCTGGCTCGGCGTCCCGGCCGACTTCTGGTACGCGTCGCTGCACTACCTGGTCACCCCCGTGCTCCTGGTCTGGATCTTCCGGTCCCGCAGCGTGCACTACCGCGCGGCCCGCACCTGGCTGATGACCTCGACCCTCATAGGCCTGATCGGCTTCACCCTGCTGCCCACCTGCCCGCCCCGGCTGCTCGCCGCGAGCCACGGCTTCGTGGACACGATGGCGCAGTACAGCTCGTACGGCTGGTGGGGCGGCGAGGCGAGCGCGCCGCGGGGCATGGGCGGTATGACGAACCAGTACGCGGCCATGCCGAGCCTGCACGTCGGCTGGGCGCTGTGGTGCGGGGTGATGCTGTGGCGGTACGGCGGGACGCGCCTGACGAAGGTGGCGGCCGTCGCCTACCCGCTGATCACCACGATCGTCGTGATGGGCACCGCCAACCACTACTTCCTCGACGCGGTCGCGGGCGCCGCCGTGATGGGCGTCGGACTGCTGCTGACGCCGTACGTCCTGCGAGCCTCGGACCGAGTCCGGGCGCGGTTCGGGGCGAAAACCGCCCCCGTCGCGGCGGCCGGAACGGGCTCCGGCGGCACGGTCGCGAAGGGTACGCGCGAGACCGTCACCGTGGCCTCGGACGACACTTCTTCCTCGATTGTCAGTGGCGGATGCCAGACTTCCGCGGGTGAGCGAATTCCACGGCAGCGCGAGTCCCGGGGCGGATCCGGAGCCGAGCCGAGTGCCTCTCCCCAGGACGCGGGGGACGGCGCTCCGGCACCGGCTCGCTGAGCTGCGCGGTCCCGACGTACCGGCCAAGGCGCTCGACGCGCGCGCCCTGGCCGCCCTCGCCGCCAACCCCGGCTGCAAGCGGCGCGCGATCCTGGACGGCGCCGGGGTGAACAAGGCGGCCCTGGCGAGCGCGCTCGGCTCACCGTCGGCCTTCGGACAGTCGCAGTTCGCCCTCACCCGCGGGAACGCGTTCGAGGCCAAGGTCAAGGCGGACGGCGGAGCGGAGCTGCTGCGCCTGGTCCACGAAAAGCTGGACCGCTCGGCCGAACCGCCCGCCGGCGCGCGCGTGCCCGAGCTCACCGCGACCGGCCCCGAGGGCCGCACAGCCCGTACGGCACTCGCGCTGCGCGAAGCCACCGGGACCCACGGCGAGTGGACGCTGCTCGACCACCCCATGCTCGCGCTGGACGTCGCCGGCTCGCCCGCCTTCCTGGAGCCGGACGCGGTGGTGGTGCACCCGGACGGCAGCTGGACGGTCGTGGAGATCAAGTCCTTCCCGATGCTGGACGGTTCGGCGGACCCGGCGAAGGTAGGCGCGGCAGCACGGCAGTCGGCGGTCTACGTACTGGCGCTGGAGCAGGTCGCCGCCCGGCTGGATCCCGCCCCGCGCGTGCGCCACCGCGTCCTCCTTGTCTGCCCCAAGGACTTCTCCAACCTCCCCACCGCCTCCGCCGTCGACGTCCGCAAGCAGCGTGCGGTCACCGCCCGCCAGCTGGCCCGTCTCACCCGTATCGAGGACATCGCCGACGCCCTCCCCGACGGCGTCTGCTTCTCCCCCGAACTGCCCGCTGCCGACCTGACGGCGGCCGTCGAGTCGGTTCCGGCGACGTACGCGCCCGAGTGTCTGTCCGCCTGTGAGCTGGCCTTCCACTGCCGCGCCCGGTCCCGCGCGTCCGGCGCGGTGACGTCGCTGGGCCGTTCGGTGCGGGCCGAGCTGGGTGACCTGACGACCGTCGAGAGCGTCCTGTCGGCGGCCCGCGGCGAGTCCGGCGACCCGGACGATCCTGCCGTGGCGGCCCTGCGCAGGGCGGCGCGACTGCGGGCGGAGGCCCTCGGCACGGAGGCGGTGGCCGCGTGTCGCTGATCTCCACTCTCGCCCGACTGGAAGCCGTCAGCACGGGCCGCGCCCAGCCCGCCGCGACCGTCCGCCACCGTCGGCTGTCCGAGCGGCCGCTGGTCTTCGTGCCGCTCACCACCGCGGGTGAGGCCGGTGCCCCGCTCGGCGCGCTCGTCGGCACGGACCGTGACGCCCCGCATTTGCTGGTCGTCCCGCAGCCGCGCGACCGCGACCTCAGGTTCGCGTTCCTGGCCGAGCTGGCGGACGTCGTCCTGCCGTACATCGACGCCTACGCCGAGGACGTGGAGGCGGCCGAGCGCAACGAGACCGATCCGGAGACCGGCCAGCGGGTCAAGGTCGAGGTGGAACTGTGCGCGGACGCCCCGCAGTTGATCGTGCCGAGCCGCGCGGGCGTCGACTTCGTCCGGCTCCTGGGCCGCTCCATGCGCTTCAGGCGTACGGCGGAGCAGGACCCGGAGGCCCCCTACCCCGCGCCTCCGCGCGTGCCGTTGCTCGGCCGGTGGCTGACCCACTTCGCCGAGCGGGCCCGGGTGCCGGGGTCCTCGCTGCTGCTGGCCATGACGGACGTACTGGCCCGGCACTGGGCGACCGGTCAGTCCACGCTGGAGGACCAGCATCTCGGCGCGCTGCTGGCGTGGATCGACCTGCCGGACGGTGAGACGGGCGCCGAGGCGGCCCTGCGGGCGGAGCTCGCCCGGGACCGGGACGGCCAGTTGCTGTGCCCGCCCGCCGGCCCCGCCACCGACCCGGCGTTCGACAACAAGCTGCTCGCCCCCGCCATCGAGCGCTACGACCGCGCCCGCACCGCCCTGGCCGCCGCCGAGGACGGGCTGGAGGCCGACGACCGGCTCGGTGACCTGACCGCCGCCGAGCGGGAGATCCGCGCCCTCGTGGCGAGCCGGACCCGGCCCACCTGGGACGCGGTGTGGCGGGGCCTCGACCGGTTGCGGGAGCTGCCGGAGGCCGCGCGGGTCGAGGAGCGGTGGACTCGCGACCGCTGGTCCTTCACCGGGCACCGCGACCGCGTGGTCGCCGGCGAGCCCCCGCAGCCGCGCCACGACGACGCGGTCACCGCCGCCAACAAGCTCGCCGCGCGCGAGCGCGAACAGGCCCGGCTGGAGGCACAGGAGGCGCTCGACGACCCGCTGGTGATGGCGGGGCGGCGGCTGTCCGGGGAGGCGTTCGCGGGCGAGGTCACCGATGTCGTGATGGCGTACAGCGAGGGCAAGCGGCCCAGTCCTCGCCCGCTGGTGACGGTTCGCACGGACGACCGACCGCATCTGGGCGAGCGGGCGAAGGTGTTCCGGTCCCTGGGTGGGAAGCCTCAGTCGGCGGAGTTCGTCGGATACGAGGGGGACGCCGAGGACGACAGTGCGCTGATCGTGCTGCGGGTGCTGGACAAGATGGGCCGCGGCAAGGAGCCGGAGGAGGGGTCGGTGCCCGAGAAGGGCGATGTGCTGTGCTTCACGCTGTTCGAGCACGAGCAGCGGGGCGGCGCGAAGCTGCCAGACCCGGAGCAGACGCCGTGGACGCACGGCGGTCCGCCCGGGGAGCCGGAGTCCGAGGCCGCCGATCCGCTGACCGAGGAGGATGTGCTGTGACCGCCGCCGTGTTCGACCCCGGTGCCGCGGCGACCGAGGCCACCGACGCGATCCTCCGCGACACGCTGCACGGCACCGCGCGCGGTGTCGTCGTGGACTCCCCGCCCGGCGCCGGCAAGTCCACGCTCGTCGTCCGCGCGGCCCTCGAACTCGCCGACGCCGGGCGCCCGCTGATGGTCGTCGCGCAGACCAACGCCCAGGTCGACGACCTGGTGCTGAGGCTCGCCGAGAAGAACCCCGAGCTGCCGGTGGGCCGGCTGCACAGCAGCGACGCCGACCCGTACGACAAGGCGCTGGACGACCTGCCGAACGTACGCAAGTCGGCGAAGGCGGGCGATCTGAACGGCCTCTCGGTCGTCATCTCGACGGCGGCCAAGTGGGCGCACGTGAAGGTGGACGAGCCCTGGCGGCACGCGATCGTCGACGAGGCTTACCAGATGCGCTCGGACTCGCTGCTCGCGGTGGCGGGCCTGTTCGAGCGGGCGCTGTTCGTCGGCGACCCCGGCCAGCTGGACCCCTTCTCCATCGTCGGCAGCGAGCAGTGGGCGGGCCTGTCGTACGACCCGTCGGCCTCCGCCGTGACCACCCTTCTGGCCCACAACCCCGAACTGCCCCAGCACCGCCTGCCGGTCTCCTGGCGGCTCCCGGCCTCCGCCGCGCCGCTGGTCTCCGGGGCCTTCTACCCGTACACCCCGTTCCGCAGCGGCACGGACCACGGCGACCGCACCCTGTCCTTCGCGGTCCCGTCGGACGGCTCGGGTCCCGACCGGGTGATCGACGAGGCGGCGGAGTCGGGCTGGGGCCTGCTGGAGCTGCCCGCCCGGCACACCCCGCGCACGGACCCCGAGGCGGTACGGGCGGTGGCGACGGTCGTCCGGCGCCTGCTGGACCGGGGCGGGGCGGCGACGTCGGAGCGCTCACCCGACGCCGCGCCCCTCACCGCCGACCGGATCGCGGTCGGCACGGCCCACCGGGACCAGGCGGCCTCCGTCCGGGCCGCGCTGACCGAGCTGGGCGTGACCGACGTCACCGTCGACACCGCGAACCGTCTCCAAGGCCGCGAGTACGACGTGACCGTGGTCCTCCACCCCCTCTCCGGCCGCCCCGACGCCACCGCCTTCCACCTGGAGACAGGCCGCCTGTGCGTCCTCGCCTCCCGCCACCGGCACGCCTGCATCGTGGTGTGCCGGGCGGGGGTGAGCGACCTGCTGGACGACTATCCGTCGACGGAGCCGGTGCAGTTGGGGACGCTGGTGAAGTTTCCTGACGGCTGGGAGGCGAACCACGCGGTTCTCGCCCGACTGGCGGAGCACCGGGTGGGGTGGCGGCCGTGAACACAAACCGCACCCGCACGATCGGCTCGATCACCACAGCGCCCGTCCGCCGGACGGAGTCCGGCACGCCGCCGGGGGCGGCCGATGAACACAGCCCGGACGACTGGGAGGCGAACCACGCCGTGCTGGCGCGACTGGCGGAGCACCGGGTGGGGTGGCGGCCCGGCTGATTCCTCATGGCACCCCCTTTGACCTGCGCTCGACGCCCCCTTGCGTGGGCGCGGGACAATGGACGGTGGATCGGTCCACAGATGTCCTCGGTGAGATGTCCTTGGTGGTCCACGAGATCGTCGACGTAAGAGAAGGAGAAGACATGGCGGAGCCCACGCCGCGTCGGAACGAACCGCGGCTACGCCCCGCGCCCCTGCTCTTCGAGCCCGCGCAGGTGGCAGCCGACCCGGAGCACTTCTTCGACCTGGAGTCGATCGACGACCCGCGGGCGCTGTTGACGCGGGCGACCGAGCTGACGCAGGCGTTCCGGGCGGCGACCGACCGTGCGGTGGAGTTCCAGGCCATCGCGGCGGCCCAGCTGGCGGATCCCCGGCGGTTCGACCGTCTGACGCCGGCCGACATCGCCGCGCGGGCCGAGTGGACCGAGGACTATGCCAAGAAGATGGTGGAGTTCGGCCGGGATCTGATGCGGGGGGTCGAGGGTCCCGGGCACGTCGACCCGGTGTGACCCGGCCACCCGGCGCCCCGACACCGTCGATGGCATATGCCAGGCGGGCAAGATACGCCCTGCCACCCCGCCCTGTCCCGGTTTCCCGGAACTCTCGGGAACGGCCCGCTCACCGTCGGTAGATGTAGCTGTCATGAGCAGCGCACCCAACGCCCCGTTCTCGACCGCCTCCCTCACCGCGGACGGCGCCGCCTGGCTCGCCTCCGCAGAACCGTATCCGCGCAGCGCCCGGGCCTTCTGGGACGAGCGGCCGACGGCCCCCATGGTGCTGGCCTGCGGTTCCGTCTTCGATGTCGTGAGCGCACCCGCGGTCTTCGGGCGCCGGATGGTCGACCAGCTGTGGGAGGAAGGGCCCGGATCGGGGCCGGTGGCGATGTTCCGGGGGCGGATGCTGCTGTTCGCCGCGCCCGGCACGGCCCAGCGGCTGCCGTCGCTGCTGCGGTGGGAGGAGCTCGGCCGCGCGGGCGACGTCCCGGCGCTGCTGTGCCACGGCACCGGAGACGCGGTGACCGTCCCGGCCCGGTCCGCCACCGACACCCCCTCCGGCGCCCGCTGGCTGGTCGCCCCGGACACGCGTAATCCCTGGTTGCCGGGGCCGGAGGTGCTGCTCTGGGCGGCCGTCCGGGCGGCCCGCGCGGCCGTGCGGATATCGATTTTTCCCCACCCGGATCAGGATGCTAAGGTCTACGACGTCAGCAGGCGCCGCTAGCTCAGTTGGTTAGAGCAGCTGACTCTTAATCAGCGGGTCCGGGGTTCGAGTCCCTGGCGGCGCACAGACGGTGAAGGCCCCTCGCAACTGCGGGGGGCTTTCGCGTTTCGCGGGTGACTTTCCGGCTCCGCAGGGGCGGCCGGGGGTCCGGGGGTTGTCCCCCGGGGAATGCAGCATCAGCGGGTCCGGGGTTCGAGTCCCTGGCGGCGCACAGACGGTGAAGGCCCCTCGCAACTGCGGGGGGCTTTCGCGTTAGAGGTTGCTTTTCCCGGCTCCGCAGGGGCGGCCGGGGGTCCGGGGGTTGTCCCCCGGGGAATGCAGCATCAGCGGGTCCGGGGTTCGAGTCCCTGGCGGCGCACAGACGGTGAAGGCCCCTCGCAACTGCGGGGGCCTTCGCGTTTCGCGGGTGACTTTCCGGCGCTCACGGGTGAACGCCCCTCGCCCCCCGCCGTCACCCCCCGCCCTCGCCCGTCACCCCTCGTCGTGGCTACGGTTCCGCGTTGCCCCGGCGCACAAGTGGTCCACAAGGCGTACCGCTGCCATCCGGCGTACATCTGTCCGGCCACGCGACCCCGTACCCGGCGCACGCGCTACCCGATCGCGGTGATGCGCACGGTCCACGCCCCCGAGACGGTCCGTCCCTCGACGTCCACCCGTACGCCTTCCTCCGGCACCGTGAAGCTCTCGCCGAGGCCGACCGGCGCGTCCGCGAGCGGTGGGTACACGGACTCCTCCCAGCAGGCCTCGCTGTGCGGATGGGCGTCGATCACCTCGACCGGCCCGCCCCCGGACTCGGTCTCACTGCGCACCCGGTACACCAGCACCCCCGGCCGGCAGGTCTGCATGTCGTTGCCCACCGGGCCGCGCACCTCGAAGGCCAGGGCGCTCTCCGTGCCGGTGGGGACGACGGCCAGCTTGATGCCGTTGCCCAGTCCGAAGCCCGGGACACCACCGTACGCCCCGGACGGGCCGTACTCCCCGAGCGCGCCCTGCATGCCGAACGCGTCGGGAGCCTCGGGCGAGCCGCCCGCCCCGAACGCGCCGGGCGACCCGGCCGCACCCGTGCGCACCGGAATCCCCGGCGCCGCGGACAGCGGCTCCAGCGTCAGCCGTACGGGTCCGCCGCCCCGCCCCTGCACGCACACCACCTGTCGCGGCTCCAGCCACCCCAGCTTCCACTTGTGCCAGCCGAACAGATCCGGTGCCATCCCGAACTGGCTGCCCATCAGGTCCCAGTCGCCGACATAGGTGTCCCAGTCGCCCTTGCCGTCGACCGGGCGGTGGTACAGGTCGGGCAGGTCGAAGACGTGACCGGTCTCGTGGGCGAGGACCAGCCGGTCCGGCGGATGGTTCTCGAAGACCGTGACGACGCGCCGGATGTCGGTACCGTCGGCCCGCAGCGGGGCGTCCAGGTTGACGACCTTCGTGGCGTCCGAGTCGACGCCGGGCGCGTCCGGGTCGGCGACGAAGTAGACGATGTCGTAGTGGGAGAAGTCGACCTCACGGTCCGCCGCGGCGAGCGCGTCCCGCAAATAGGCGGCCCGGTCGGCGACCCGCCAGTCACGCTGTATGGCGTACGCGGTGGACGGCTTCGGCATCCGGATCCAGTGGTGGAGCGGATGCGGACGCAGGGTGAATCTGCCGTAGGAGGCGCGTTCGAAGAAGCGGGTGGTGGCCGGGAAGTGGTCGGCCGTCAGTTCGGCGGGTGTCGTCTGGGGGGCCGCGTCCGGGAAGGACAGGAACACCATGACCGCGTCGAGCTCCCGCGTCGGGCGCGGATAGGCGGCGTTCCAGGTGTCCAGGCCCTCGGAGTGGTGGGCCGCGGTCCGTTTGAGGGCGCAGGGTGCCGTGTCGAAGGGTTCGGCGACCGAGGGGCCGGCGACCAGGGAGGTCGCGGCGAGCGCCGACATCGTGGTGAACACGGCCGCGGTGCTGCGCAGTCGGTGCCGGTCCCGCAGCAGGCCCGTCCCACGGAGCAGGGGGAGCTGACGCGGCACGGGGACCTCCGGAGCGGTTCGCGGGACACCGCATCCACCCTGTGTCGGATTGTCGTACTACGTCCTGTTCAGCTGCACCAGACGGGTGAGAGGACCGAGGGGCCGTCAGAACCGACACCCCCGAATCGCTCACGGAACGTCACAACTGGTCGGGGGTTCGAAGAAGCTGTCCAGGTGCGGGCAGAAACGATCTGTCAGAAGAGCGCGTCAGGCGGGAAGACTGGACAGTAGGTGGAAGGCCTCCGGGCCAGCCTCTATGATCGGCACACTTTCCTGACACTTTCCTGCACGGACACGGCCCGGCGGCCGCAGGGGGCACCCCCGTCCAACCGGCCGGCCATTCCGATGAGACCCATCCGAAGATCGAGTGCACTGCGGGAGCGAGCGGTGAGCGGAACGTCCGAAGGGCCGACGCCCGCGGCAGGCCTCATCGGGGCAGCCGTCACAGAGAGTAACACCCAGCCATCCCTTGGTACCGAAGCGCCGCCCCGTGTCGCCACCGGGCTGCCATCCCCTTCCTGGCCCTATTCCTCCGCGTTCTCCGCCGCGCCGCTCGCGATGGCCGTGGTCGACCGCGAGGGCCTGGTGACCGAAGCCAACGCCTCCTTCGCCGACCTGCTGGGGACGGCCCCCGGTGAGCTGGCCGGGTCCCTCGCCGCGGATCTGGTGGACCTCGCCTCCGACGCCCGCGCCTGGCACGCGTATCGGGAGGTGCTGCGCGGCCGCCAGGCCCAACTGCGGTGCACACGGCGCCTGAAACACACGGACGGGCACTCCCTGTGGGTCCAGGTCACGGTGGCGCCGCTGCCCGGCGAGGAGCCCTGCGGCGTTCTGCTCTCCGTCGCCGACATCAGCGACCACCGTGAACTCCAGGACCGGCTGCGGCACTTGGAGATGCACGACCCGGTGACCCGGCTGCCCAACCGCACCCTGTTCTTCGAGCGTCTGTCGGCCGCCCTTGAGGTGGAGTCGTACGACGAGAGCGGCACCACCGGCCGAATCGGCCTGTGTTACCTGGACCTTGACGGCTTCATGGCGATCAACGACACCCTCGGCCACCGCGTCGGCGACAAGCTGCTGGCCGCCGTGGCCGAACGGCTCACGCACTGTGCCGAGGAGGCCGGCCAGACCCGGTCGATCCCGCCGCTGGTGGCCCGGCTCGGCGGGGACGAGTTCGCCCTGCTCGTCGAGGACTCCACGGGTACCGAGCAACTCGCCGACCTCGCCGAGTCGGTGCTCGCCGCGCTGCGGGCCCCCTTCGACCTGGGCGGCCGGCGTCTTTCGGTGTCGGCCTCGATCGGCGTCGTGGAACGCCAGGCCGCCGGCACCACTCCCTCCGCCCTGATGGCGGCCGCCGACACCACGCTGTACTGGGCGAAGGCCGACGGCAAGGACCGCTGGACCCTCTTCGACCCCGAGCGCAACGCCCACCTCATGACCCGCCAGGCCCTCGCCTCCACGCTCCGCCCCGCCATCGAGCGCGGTGAGTTCGCGCTGGAATACCAGCCCCTGGTGAGCATGGAGGACGGACGGCTGCGCGGGGTCGAGGCGCTTGTCCGCTGGAATCATCCTCAGTTCGGCGTACTGGCGCCGAATCGGTTCATCGGACTGGCCGAGGAGGACGGTTCGATCGTGCCGCTCGGCCGCTGGATCCTGGCGACCGCCTGCCGTCAGGCCCAGGCCTGGCAGCTGGCCCACCCCGACGAGCCGCCGATCTTCGTCAGCGTGAACGTCGCCGTCCGCCAGGTCTGGGACTCCGACCTGGTGGCCGACGTGGCCCGCATCCTCGACGAGACCGGACTCGCCCCGCATCTGCTCCAGTTGGAGCTGACCGAGTCCGCGGTGATGGGCTCGGCGGGCCGGCCGATCCAGGACCTCCAGGCGCTCAGCGACATGGGCGTACGCATCGCGATCGACGACTTCGGCACCGGTTACTCGAACCTGGCCTATCTGAGCCGGCTGCCGGTCTCGGTGCTGAAGCTGGACGGTTCCTTCGTACGGGGCTTCCAGTACGAGAGCGAGAACAACGCGGCCGTCCCGCCGAACCCGGCCGACGAGGTCGTCGTCGAGGCGATGATCGATCTGGCCCACCGGCTCGGGCTGACCGTCACCGCGGAGTGCGTGGAGACGCTGGCGCAGGCCTCGCGGCTACAGCGGATCGGGTGCGACACCGGGCAGGGGTGGCTGTATTCGCGGCCGGTGTCGCCGGATCGTATCTCCGAGTTGCTGGGGGTACGTGTCTGACGCCGCGCTGCGACACGCTCCCGAGGGGGCGGTCAGGTGGTCGGCAAGTCGTAGGCGTCCGCTATGAGTTCGTACGAACGCAGGCGTACGTCCATGCCGGGGGCGTTGCTCGTGATCATCAGCTCGTCGGCGCCGGTGCGCTTGTGGAGGTCGTCGAGGCCGGTGCGGACCTCGTCCGGGGTGCCGTGGATCACGTTGGCGTTCCAGGAGTCGGCGAACTCGCGCTCCAGCGGGGTGAATTCGTGGGCCTCGGCTTCCTCGGGGCTGGGGATCAGGCCGGGGCGGCCGGTGCGCAGACGGATCATGCTGAGGGCGGCGGCCTTCACCTGGCGGCGGGCCTCCTTCTCGTCGTCGGTGGCCAGGGCCGATACGCCGATGAGGGCGTAGGGGCGGTCCAGGACGGCCGAGGGCTGGAAGGACTCGCGGTACAGGTCCAGGGCCGGGATGGTGTTGCGGGCCGAGAAGTGGTGCGCGAAGGCGAAGGGCAGTCCGAGGGTCGCGGCGAGGCGGGCGCTGAAGCCGGAGGAGCCGAGCAGCCAGATCGGGGGGCGGTGCGGGGACTGGACGCCGCCGGGGGACGTCGACTGGACGGGGCCGGGGACCGCGTGGATACGGCGGTAGGGGTGGCCGTCGGGGAAGTCGTCGTCGAGGAAGCGGGTGAGTTCGGCGAGCTGTTCGGGGAAGTCGTCGGCGCCCTCGCCCGGGTGGTCGGTGCGGCGGAGGGCGGCCGCTGTGGCGCCGTCGGTGCCGGGGGCTCGGCCCAGGCCGAGGTCGATGCGGCCGGGGGCCAGGGCTTCGAGGGTGCCGAACTGTTCCGCGATGACGAGGGGGGCGTGGTTGGGGAGCATCACGCCGCCTGAGCCGAGGCGGATGCGGGTGGTGTGGGCGGCTATGTGGGCGAGGATCACCGCCGGGGACGAGGAGGCCACGCCGGGCATGGAGTGGTGTTCGGCTACCCAGTAGCGGTGGAAGCCGCGGGTCTCTGCGAGGCGGGAGAGCTGGACGCTGGTGTGGAGGGCGTCGGTGGCGGTGTGGCCCTGGCTGACTGTCACCAGGTCCAGTACGGAGAGGGGGGCCGGGGCGGTGCCTTGGGGGGTGGCCCGGATCTCTGCTGCCGGCACTTGTGCCTCCTGGGGTTGCCTTGGCTCTTGTGGTGTGCGTTCGGCGTTAACAGGAGGGTGGCTCCGGTTTATTCCCTCGCCCCCGCCGCCCCTACCCGTCCCATCCCTGAAGGGGCTCCGCCCCTTCGACCCCGCCAGGGGGCTGCGCCCCCTGGACCCCCCATCGGCCTGAACGGCCTCGTCCTCAAGCGCCGGACGGGCTGGGGGGGGTGGGGCCGCGTTGCCCCCTGCGGGTGGGTGGGGGCTGGGGGCGGCTTTGTTCAAGCGCCGGGACGGGCTGGCTGGAGAGCGCCCCGAAAGGGGCGCGGGGAACTGCGCGACCAGCCCCCAGCAACCGTTCGTCGAAGAGTCAGCGCAAGCCACCACGGCGAGGGCTAGGCCTGGACGATTGGCTCTCGGGTGAAGAGAGAGCCCAGTTGTGGAGCGTTCACGCGGCGGTCCGTCAGCCTCAGGGCTTCCCAGACGGTGACCTGGTTGGCGGTGAGGACGGGCTTGGCGAGGAGGTGTTCCAGGGCGGGGAGGTGGGAGGCGGTGTGGAGGGCCGTGTCGGGGAGGAGGATCACCTCGGCGTCGGGGTGGTCGGCCTCCCGGGCGAGGGTGAAGAGTTCCTTTTCGCCCCAGGTGCCCACCTCCGTCGCCGTGATGATGCCGGAGCCGCGGACCGACACCACCTCCGTGCCGGACGCGCGGAGGAAGTCCGCGAAGAGGCCGGCCACGTCGTCGGGGTACGTCGCGCCGATCGCGACGCGCCGCACCCCGAGTTCCTGGACCGCGTGCGCGAAGGCGAAGGACGTCGACGACGCCGGCATGCCCGCCGTGACGGCGAGGGTGCGGACCTGCTCGTGGGCGCCCTCCCAGCCGTAGACGAAGCTGCCGCTGGTGCAGGCCCACACGACCGCCTCGGCGCCGGTCAGCCGTAGCGCCTCCACGCCCGCCGCGAGCCGCTCCGCCGAACCCATCCGCAGCAGTGCGTCCACCCGGTGCGCGTCCTCGCCGATGTCGGTGTGCACCAGGTCGAGCCGGATGTCGCTGGCGAGCAGTTGTTCGATGCGCGGGTAGTCGTCCTCGGCGGAGTGGCCCGGGTAGAGAAATCCGAGTGCGGTCATGTCAGCCCTTCTGCTGCTCGCTCGCTCACTGGCTCGCTGGCTCGCTGCTTGCCCTTGCTGCTGCCTGTTTCTCCTACTGCTGTTCCTGTTCAGGTACATCCGGTACCTCAGGAAGTGCCGTACCGCCACGCGCCGCCGGGTCGATCCGTGCCGCCGGATCGATCAGCGCCTGGTACGGCCCCACCGCGCGAGTACCCAGCCGACGCAGCGCAGCCCACATCGTCACCTGGTTGGCCGAGAGAACCGGTATGCGCAGCTCCGCCTCCAGCTGGGGGATCACGTCGTAGGTGGGGAGGTTGGTGCAGCTGATGAAGAGGGCGTCGGCGGCACCGCGTACGGCCTGGCGGGCCATGTCGGCCACATCGCGGTACGGCACCTTCCAGATGTGCCGGGTCAGTCCCATGAAGGCACAGCCCGTGACCAGGGTCCCCGCCTCCGCGACGTACTCCTCCAGCGCCCTCGTCACCGACACGGTGTACGGGGTGACGAGCGCCACCCGTCGTACGCCGAGCTCGGTCAGCGCTTCCAGCAGCGCCCCGGACGTGGTGACCGACGGCACCGCGCCCGCCCTGGTCATCGCCTCGCACATGGCCCGCTCGCCCGCGATGCCGCCGACGAAGCTGCCGGAGGTACAGGCGTAGGCGACCACCTCGGGGGCGATGGCGGTCAGGGTGCGGACGCCGTCGCTCAGCGTCTCGTGCTCGCTGACGATGCGGGCCAGGTCGAGGCTGACCTCGACCGGCACGTAGGGCGTTCGGGTCAGGTGCAGCGAGACCTCGTCCGGCACCCAGCGCCAGAGTTCCCGGTCCAACGCGAAGTCGAAGGGGGCGACGACTCCGACCCCACGCTGGGGTCGAGGTCCGCCGAGGAAGGAGATGTCCAGGCTGCTCATGGCAGGCACCGCCCTCACTACGAGATACGGGTGAGCAACGGACCGTACGTACGCCCGTGTTGACGAAGGTAGGTTCGGGTGCGAGCGTGGTCAAACCTCGCATGTCAGACGGCCCTCCCCACGACCGGAACGCCGGGGAACGGCCCCGCACACCCCGGCCGACACACGCCCCCGCGACCCCGGAGAGACGCCCCGCATGACCGCACCCACCCCCGGTCCGCCGCCCGCCTCCGACGCCCCGCCCACGCTTCTCGTCCTGGACGCCGATCCCCTCCCCCGTCTCGGCCGCCTCACCGGTCGCGCCCGCGTGGAGCACGCGAGCGAGGACACGCTGGCCGAGCGGCTGCCGTACGCCGATGTGCTCCTGGTCTGGGACTTCGCCTCGCACGCCGTACGGCACGCCTGGCCCGGTGCGGGTCCGCGGCCGCGCTGGGTGCACACGGCGAGTGCGGGCGTGGACCATCTGATGTGTCCGGAACTCACCGAGTCCGACACCGTGGTCACCAACGCCCGCGGGATCTTCGACCAGCCGATCGCCGAGTACGTCGCCGCGCTGGTGCTGGCGATGGCGAAGGACCTGCCGCGGACGCTGGAGCTCCAGGGCGCCCGGGAGTGGCGGCACCGTGAGGGGCAGCGGGTCGGCGGCACGCGTGCGTGTGTGGTCGGGTCCGGGCCCATCGGGCGGGCGATCGTCCGCACGCTCAAGGCGCTGGACGTCACGACCGCCCTGGTGGGCCGGGCCGCGCGGACCGGCATCCACGGTCCCGAGGACCTCGACCGGCTGATCGCCCGCGCCGACTGGGTGATCGCGGCCGCGCCGCTCACCGAGCAGACGTACGGCATGTTCGACGCCCGCCGCTTCGGGGTGATGCAGCCGTCCGCCCGGTTCGTGAACGTCGGGCGCGGCCAGCTGGTCGTCGAGGACGCGCTGGCCGAGGCCCTGGGCAAGCGGTGGATCGCGGGGGCGGCGCTCGATGTCTTCGAGCACGAGCCGCTGACGCCGGACAGTCCGTTGTGGGACGTCCCGAACCTGATCGTCTCGCCGCACATGAGCGGGGACACGATCGGCTGGCGGGATGAACTCGGCCGTCAGTTCGTCGAGTTGTACGAGCGGTGGGCAGCGGGCAGGCCACTGCTGAACGTGGTCGACAAGCAGCGCGGGTACGTACCCGGACGTTGAAGTCCACAGCTGGAGGGCGACGCATGACGGACCTGACGGAACTGACCGAATTGACCGCCGTACAACTCCTCGACGGCTACCGGGAAGGGGAGTTCAGTCCCGTCGACGCCACCCGAGCCGCCCTGGAGCGGGCCGAGCAGATCCAGCCGGGGGTCAACGCCTTCGTCCGGCTGACCGCCGACGCGGCCCTCGCGCGGGCCGAGCAGTCGGCCGAGCGGTGGCGGCGCGGTGAACCGGCCGGGCTGCTCGACGGGGTTCCGGTCACCGTGAAGGACATCCTGCTGATGCGGGGCGGTCCGACGCGCAAGGGTTCGAAGACCATCCCGGAGCAGGGCCGTTGGGACGAGGACGCCCCCTCCGTGGCCCGGCTGCGCGCGCACGGCGCCGTGTTCCTCGGCAAGACGACGACGCCCGAGTTCGGCTGGAAGGGCGTCACCGACTCGCCCCTGGCCGGTGTCACCCGCAACCCGCACGACCCGACCCGCACCGCGGGCGGCTCCAGCGGCGGCGCGGGGGCGGCGGTGGCGCTCGGCGCGGGGCCGCTGGCGCTCGGCACGGACGGTGGCGGGAGTGTGCGGATCCCCGCCGCCTTCTGCGGGATCTTCGGCCTGAAACCGACGTACGGCCGGGTCCCGCTGTACCCCGCGAGCGCCTTCGGCACGCTGGCGCACGTCGGGCCCATGACCCGTGACGCTGCCGACGCGGCGCTGCTCCTGGACGTCATCGGCACGCCCGACTCCCGCGACTGGTCGGCGCTCCCACCCGCGCCGGATTCGTTCGTGGCGGGTCTCGCCGGCGGTGTACGCGGTCTGCGCGTCGCCTACTCGCCCTCCTTCGGCGGGCAGGTGGCGGTCCGTCCGGCGGTCGCGGCGGCGGTGCGGCGGGCGGTGGAGCGGCTGGCGGGGCTGGGGGCGTACGTCGAGGAGACCGACCCCGATTTCACCGATCCGGTGGACGCCTTCCACGCCCTGTGGTTCACGGGGGCGGCCCGGGTGACCCAGCATCTCGGGCCGCATCAGCGGGAGTTGCTGGACCCCGGGCTGCGGGAGATCTGCGAGGTGGGCGGCCGGCTCACCGCGCTGGACTATCTGGCAGCGGTCGACGTCCGCATGGAACTGGGCCGCCGCATGGGCCGGTTCCACGACACCTACGACCTCCTCGTCACCCCGACCCTCCCGCTCACGGCCTTCGAGGCGGGCATCGAGGTCCCGAAGGGCTCGGGGCATCGCCGGTGGACCGGCTGGACACCGTTCACGTACCCCTTCAACCTGACCCAGCAGCCGGCGGCCACCGTCCCCGTCGGCACCGACGGGGACGGCCTGCCGATCGGCCTCCAGCTCGTAGCCGCCCGGCACCGGGACGATCTCGTCCTGCGGGCGGCGCACGCCCTCTACGAGGCCGGCGTGGCCGGGCTCACGCCCTCCGGAAGCTGAGGGACTCCCCCAGCGCCCCGGACCGCCACAGGTCGTTGCAGCCCTGGGCCATCTCCTCCAGGCCCTCCACGATCTGGCCCCAGACGATGCCGGGCACCCAGCCCACGTCGCCGTTCATGAGCAGGTTGTTGCGCTCGTAGAACAGGGCCAGGTCGACCACCGTCGTGCCGGGGCGGACCTCGCGGTCGTAGCCGTAGGACTTCGTGCCCAGTTCCGTGCCGGCGAAGGCGAAATAGCACAGATCGCCTGGGATGGGGGTGACTGTCGGGTTTTCCAGGGGCGGCTCCGTTTCCGCGAAGGGCGGGAAGAGGGCGTAGATCTCGTTGCGGGCGTATTTCGCGTGGTAGACGTCGCCGGTCAGGGGCAGGGCGTCCCAGACGGCCGCGCAGGTGAGCGGGGCGCGGTCGTCCAGGAGTTTGGCCGTGCAGCGGATGCCCCGCTTGACCAGTGACACCTCGATGAACCGTTCAGTCATGCATTCCACTGTGCATACATCGCATGGTCTCGGGTAGCCGCGCCGCCATGGCTCCACCACTGGAACATGTCGAAACACATGTCGGACACAGATCGGGCACCCCAACCCGCCGGTCGCTGCTCGCGGGGGTGGCGGCGCTCGGCGCGCTGGGCGCGGCAGGCTGCTCACGCGTGGCAACGGCCTCCACGAAGGAGGGCGGCGAGCTGCTCGACCGGCTGCGGGCCGCCGGCGTCGTACGGCTCGGGATCGCGGGCGAGATCCCCTTCGGGTACATCGACCGCGACGGCGAACTCACCGGCGAGGCGCCCGAGCTGGCCCGGGTCGTCTTCAAGCGGCTCGGCGTGGACCGGGTGCAGCCCGTGCCCACCGAGTTCGGGTCGCTGATACCCGGGCTGCGCTCGCAGCAGTTCGACGTCGTCGCCGCCGGGATGTACGTCAATCCCGAGCGCTGTGAGCAGGTCATCTTCTCCGACCCGGACTACCAGATGCTCGACTCCTTCATCGTGCGCAAGGGCAACCCGAAGGGGCTGCACGACTACAAGGACGTCGTCGAGAAGAAGGCCAAGTTCGCCACCGGGACCGGCTATGCCGAGATCCAGTACGCCGTCGAGGCGGGGTACGAGGAGAGCGACATCCTGATCGTGCCGGACCAGGTGGCGGGGCTGAACGCCGTGGAGGCGGGGCGCGTGGACGTCTTCGCCGGTACGGCGCTGACCACCCGTGAGGTCGTCAAGAAGTCGGCCAAGGCGGAGTCCACCAAGGCCTTCGCGCCCCTGGTCGGCGGCAAACCGCACGTCGACGGCGGCGCGTTCGCCTTCCGGCCGACGGAGACCGCGCTGCGGGACGCCTTCAACGTCGAGCTGCACAAGCTGAAGAAGAGCGGCGAGCTGTTCCGCATCCTCAAGCCGTTCGGCTTCACCGAGGCCGAGATGACCGACCTCACCGCCAAGGAGCTGTGCGGAGGGGGAGCGGGCTGATGACCTCGGGACTCTGGGAACTCGTACTCAACGGGATATGGATCACCGTCCAGCTGCTGGTGCTGAGCGCACTGGTGGCCACGGCGGTCGCCTTCGGGGTCGGCATGGCCCGCACCCACCGGCTGTGGATCGTCCGCTTCCTCGCGGGCGTCTACACCGAGGTGTTCCGCGGGACCTCCGCCCTGATCATGATCTTCTGGGTGTTCTTCGTGCTGCCGGTCGCGTTCGGCTGGCAGTTGGTGCCCCTGTGGGCCGGCACCCTCGCGCTCGGACTGACCTACGGGGCGTACGGCGCCGAGATCGTGCGCGGCGCCCTCAACGCGGTCGACCCGGCGCAGCGCGAGGGCGGGATCGCGCTCAGCTTCACGCCGTGGCAGCGGATGCGGCTGATCCTGCTGCCGCAGGCGGTGCCGGAGATGATCCCCTCCTTCACCAACCTGCTGGTGGAGCTGCTCAAGGGCACCGCGCTGGTGTCCGTCATGGGCATGGGCGACCTGGCCTTCAGCGCCAACCTGGTACGCCTCGCGCTCCAGGAGAGCGCGGAGATCTACACCTACGTCCTGGTGATCTACTTCGTCATCGCCTTCCTGCTCACGCGCGGCATGCGCGGACTGGAACGCAGGCTCAAGGCCGGGGTCGGCAAGCAGATCGGGCGTACGCCGGACCAGGAGCTGCACCGTCCTGAGACGACGGGCGTGGGCGCCGCGGGTTCGCTCGGAGGTGCTTCCTGATGACCTGGGACTGGGGCGCTGTCGCCGACTTCATGCCGAAGTTCTGGGACGGGCTGCTGCTCACGCTGCAGATCCTGGCCCTCGGCTCGCTGATCTCGTTCGCGCTGGGCCTGGTGTGGGCGCTGCTGATGCGCACGCCGAGCCGCCTGGTGCGCTGGCCGGTCGGGGCGGTCACGGAGTTCATCCGCAACACCCCGCTGCTGGTGCAGTTGTTCTTCCTGTTCTACGTGCTGCCCGAGTGGGGCGTCACGGCCTCGGCGCTGACCACCGGTGTCTTCGCGATCGGGCTGCACTACTCGACGTACACGATGCAGGTCTACCGGGCCGGCATCGAGGCGGTGCCGGCCGGTCAGTGGGAGGCCGCGACGGCGCTGAACCTGCCGGTGACGAGGACGTGGCGGGTGGTGATCCTGCCGCAGGCGATCCGCCGCGTGGTGCCGGCCCTCGGCAACTACGTCATCGCGATGCTCAAGGACACCCCGATCCTGATGACGATCACGGTCATGGAGATGCTCGGCGAGGCGCGGCTGTTCGCGCAGCAGAACTTCCAGTTCACCGAGCCCCTGACGGTCATCGGTGTGGCCTTCATCCTCATCGCCTATCCGGCCTCCCTTCTCGTACGAGCCCTGGAGCGACGCCTTGTCCGCTGACACCCCGCTGATGAAAGATCCCGACGCGAGCGCCAACCCGCCGGTGGACGGCACCGAGCTGATCCGGTTCGAGCAGGTCACCAAGCGGTTCGGGGCGAACACGGTCCTCGACCACCTCGACTTCTCCGTGAACTCCGGCAAGCACGTCACGCTGATCGGCCCGTCGGGCTCCGGCAAGACGACGATCCTGCGGCTGCTGATGACGCTGCTCAAGCCGGACGAGGGCACGATCACGGTCGCCGGGGAGAAGCTCTTCCCGGCGCCGGAGAAGCAGATCCGCGAGGTCCGCAAGAAGATCGGGATGGTCTTCCAGCAGTTCAACCTGTTCCCGAACATGTCGGTGCTGCGCAACATCACCGAGGCCCCGGTCACCGTCCTCGGCCTGTCCAAGGACGAGGCGGAGGCCCGCGCCCGTGAGCTGCTCGACATGGTGGGCCTCGCCGACAAGTGCGACGCCCGTCCGACCCAGCTCTCCGGCGGCCAGCAGCAGCGGGTCGCCATCGCGCGGGCGCTGGCCATGCGGCCGCAGGTGCTGCTGCTCGACGAGGTGACCTCGGCGCTCGACCCGGAGCTGGTCGCGGGCGTCCTGGACGTGCTGCGGGACATCGCCCGCACCACCGACATCACGATGCTCTGTGTGACCCACGAGATGAATTTCGCCCGGGACATCTCGGACCAGGTCCTGATGTTCGACTCCGGCCGGGTCATCGAGTCGGGCAGCCCGGAAAAGATGTTCAACGACCCCGAGAACGACCGTACGCGGGAGTTTCTCAGCGCTGTGCTGTGAGTCTGCGCCGGGGCCCTTGACCTCGGCATATGCCAGAGTGCCGGTGCCGCAGTTGAGGGCGTCGCAATCTCGACAACAAGCGCTCACTACAAGCCTCTTGCCCGTTATCGTGAAGGAGATTGGCCGACCCGAACCGAACCCTGACCATGAGAAGCGACGTGCGACCGCAGGGGGAACCGTGGCGCTCCAGCACGAGCCGACGACGCCGCACCACTCGGCCCAGGACGCCCTGCGCGTCCTGGAGACCGTGGCACGGCACAGCACCGGAGTCACCGACACCGAACTCGCCCGGCACACCGGCATCGGCCTGGAGCGCTTGACCGGCCTCCTGCTGATGCTGCGCCGCGAGGGCTACGTCGAGCAGGTCGGCGACGGCGCGTATGCGACGGGCGCCGCGCTGAGCCGCCTCGGTTCCGCCCAGGGCCGCGAGCAGGCCCTGCGGGAGCACCTGCAGCGCACCCTGGACCGGCTGCGCGACTCGGTCGGCGCCGCGGTCTACATCAGCCGGTACGTCGACGGCGAGATCAGGATCGACCAGTTCGCCGCCGGTCCGGCCACCCCCGTGGTCAACGAGTGGGTCGACTTCCGCTACTCCGCCCACGCCACCGCGATCGGCAAGAGCCTGCTCGGCCAGCTCGACCACAACGGCCGGCGCGACCATCTCTCCCGGCACAAGATGGCCCGCCTCACCTCGCGCACCATCACCAGCGACCGGGTCCTGCTCTCCCGCCTGGAGTCCCAGCCGCCGACGGTCCCCCACCTCGACCTCCAGGAGTACGCGGTGGGCACGGTGTGCGCAGCCGTCCCGATCACGGCCGGCTCCTCCGTGGGCTGCCTCGCCCTGTCCCTCCCGGTCGAACACGCCCACCGGCTCCGCCAGGCCGCGGACGCGCTGAACCGGAACGCGGCGCCGGTGCTGCTGTCACTGGCGATCTAGGAGCACCGCCCGGCCAGCGCGGCGGTGGTCAGAAGCACCCCTCGGGACCAGGTAGTATTTTCTTCGTCGCCAGCCGCGAGAGCACAGTGAACGCGGTCGGCGAGAGTCATGCGCCGCTAGCTCAGTTGGTTAGAGCAGCTGACTCTTAATCAGCGGGTCCGGGGTTCGAGTCCCTGGCGGCGCACCGGTGAAGGACCTCTCGTGGGAGCGAGGGGTCCTTCGGCGTATCCGGGTCCAAACATCCAGCACCGGGGCCTGCGGGAGCGGCCGGGGGTCCGGGGGTTGTCCCCCGGGGAATGCAGCATCAGCGGGTCCGGGGTTCGAGTCCCTGGCGGCGCACCGGTGAAGGACCTCTCGTGGGAGCGAGGGGTCCTTCGGCGTGTTTCAGTCGCTGATACGTCCGCTGTCCGGGCGGCCGCCACCACACCGGGTCGGTGCACCGCACGCCTTCCTTCCGTAGGTGTGCCCGGTGGATCTTGTTCGTGGCTGTGACCGGCATCCGTTTCACGACCCGTACGAAGCGGGGCGCCATCTTGGTGCCGAGGTCGGGCTGGGCGGTCAGGAAGGCCGTGAAGGCCACCGGGTCGAAGGTCCCGGCGATGGTCGCCATCACCTGGTCCCCGGTCACCGGATCGGGGACGGCGTACACGGCGACGGCGTCCGCGCCCTCGTACCGCGCGAGGATGTTCTCGATCATCGCGGCGGCCAGGTTCTCGCTGTCGACCCGGATCCGGTCGTCCGTGCGGCCGGCGAAGTACAGGTAGCCGTCGCGGTCCCGGTAGAAGAGGTCGCCGGTCCAGTACCAGCCGTCCCGGCGCCGCTCGGCCTCCGCCTCGGGATTGCGCCAGTACCCCTCGAAGGGGTTCGGCGCCCGGTTCACCAGCTCCCCTATCGCCTCGTCGCCGTTAAGCAGCCGCCCGGCCGGGTCGAAGACGGCGGTCGGGCACTCCTGCCGCGTCTGCGCGTCCAGCACGACGAGCCCCGGCCCGGCCCGCCCGACGGCACCACGGGGCGTCCCGGGCACCCACGGAATCGCGGCCCCGCCCTCGGAGGAGCCGTACCCCTCGACCAGCCGCACACCGAACCGCCGCTCGAAGGCCGCCGCGTCCACGGCCCCGGCCTCGGTGCCGAAGCCGAGCCGGAGGGGGTTGTCGCGGTCGTCCTCGCGCTCCTCGGTCGCGAGCAGGTACTGCACGGCCCGGCCCACATAGGTGAAGTACGTCGCCCCGTACGCCCGTACGTCCGCCAGGAACCCGGACGCCGAGAACCGGCGCCGCAAGGCCACGCCCGCGCCGGCCGTGAGGGCGGGGGCCCAGTCGGCGATCACCGCGTTGCCGTGGAACATCGGCATGCAGACGTAGTGCACGTCGTCGGACCGGACGCCGAACTGCTCGACCAGGGAGCGGCCGGCGGCGGCCAGGCGGCCCTGGGTGCAGATCGCGGCCTTCGGGGCGCCGGTCGAGCCGGAGGTGAAGTACAGCAGGAGACGGTCGTGCGGGGTGGCGCGAGCGGGGTCGGGGCGGGCGTCGGCGTACGGGGCGAGCAGGGCGTCGTACTCCGCCGAGTCGGTCAACAGCACGCGGACGCCGGGGAGGTCGAGGCCGGAGAGCAGCGGCAGGTGGGTCCGCTCGGTGATCAGGACCCGGCACTCCGTGTGCAGGATGTCGCGGGCGAGTTCGGGGCCCCGGCGGGTGGGGTTGATCCCGGCGACGGCGGCGCCTGCGAGGGCCGCCGCGCTCAACCACATCGGGTACTCGGGGGTGTTGTCGAGGAGGACGCCGAGGTGCGGCTCGGCGCCGGAGGGCAGCAGGTCGGTCAGCAGCGCCGCCCGGACGGCGGCCCCGGCCGCCACCTCGTGCTGGGTGAGCGCCCCGCCCTCGAACCACAGCCCCGGCCGGTGATCACCCCACCGCGCCGCCACGAGTTCTGCCACCGTGCGTCCCGTAGTGGACTCCATGAGGGCGCACGGTAGTTGACGGTACGTCAGATGGGGAGGGCTTGGTGGCCGGGAGTCCGGCCCTCAGAAGTCCCCGAACCCCGTCTCCTCCACGATCCCCGTCTCGTCCACGCCCGAGGAGAAGTCGTTGTAGGTGACCATGAAGCCGCAGCAGAACGCCACGACCACTCCGAGGAACACGAGCATGCCGAAAGCGCCCGCCGCCTGCTTGACCCGGCCCGGCGCATGGGCTGTGGCCACCACCCGCGCGCCCTCGGCGTAGTAAACGGTGACGAGGTCGCCCTCGACCGTCGTCCCCGGGCCGCCCTCCTCCTCGAAACGGACGAGGCGGCCGTCGCGCGCGGTGAACTCGTACACGTGATGCAGCGTGGTGTGCACAGACGTGTCACGGCCGCCGCCGCTCACCGTCGTGTACGACCGCAGACAACGTGCCTGCGCGGTCAGCCCGCTGTTCCACGCACTGCGCATCTGCAGCGAGCGGTGCACCACGCGGTACGCCATGAAGAGGGCCACGGCCATGATCAGGCCGGGAATGACGTAGAAGAACACGTCCATCGTTCAGTCCCCCGAGGTCGGTACGCCGGCCCCGATCGGCCGGCGTGGCAGGAACCTACCCACGCCGGCCGGGACACTGACTCAAGAGAACCTCAGAACGTGACGTCCGAGCACGCGTAGAACGCGTTGCCCGTGTCGTGGACGGTCCACACGGCGAGGATGACGTGATGACCGCTCAGCCCGGACGGCAGCCGGCCGCTGTGCGAGAGCGTGGACGGCGGCCGCTGGCCGTTGTACGGGACCGTGAAGAACGGCGTGAGGTTGAGGTCGGACCGGGACAGGTTGTGGTTCTGGTTCCAGCCCGGCTTGGTGACGTAGTACCGGAAGTCGGTGGTGGCGTGCATGGCGGTGAACTGCCAGCGGAACGTGTAGTTCTGACCGCCGGTCACCCTGGTCGTGGGCCAGGCGGCGCCGGACGGTGTCTTCGGGGCGCTGAGCTGGCTGAACTGGCCGAGGCCGGCGTTGCATATCTGCCCGTCGGCCGGTCCTGAGCCCGGGAAGCCCTTCGGTCCCTCGACGCTCTGCGGCTCCCACTGGATGGAGCCGCAGTTGGTCACGGTGCCGTTCTGACAGAGCTTCTGCCGGCTGACGGGGAGGTCGGTGTAGCCGTGTCCGCTCGCGCCTCCGCTGGAGAGCGCGAGGGCTCCGGCCGTGGTGAGTCCGAGTGCGGCTGCGTACAGCTTGGTCTTTCTGCGCATGCTGCTGCTCCTGGGAACGTGGGGGAAGTTCGGCGAGCTTGCAGGTCTAGACCAAGTCTCAGATTATTGCTGAGCGTTGAACATGTCCATACCAATCGAGGAACATGTTCGACGGGCCGTCAGAGAGGTGTCGGAGGGCGTCGTGACCGAGGGCGGCCTGCCGGAGGGCGTCTGCCGGAGGGCGTCTGCCGGAGGGCGTCAGGGGGCCGTCTCCCCCCGTCCCGCGCAGAACGCCACCGTCAGATCCTTGACCAGCGCCTTGCGTTCGTAGTCGTCCAGCTCGACCAGGCCCCGCATGGTCAGCCGGGTCACCGTGTCCTCGACCGAGTCGACGACCGAGGTGACCATCGTGGCCCGGTCCTGGGCGTCCAGCGCGGCGATCCGGCGCCGGTGCATGGCGGCGGCCACCTCCGGGGCGTACTCCACCCGCGCCGGCCGCACCGAGAACACCTCGACCCCGACCGCCCCCGCGTCCCGCGTCACCAAACGGGTCAGCGTCTCCGAGGCCGCCTCGGCCGAGCCCCGCATGGCACCGGGCATCTCCACCGGCACCCGGGCCAGCGCCGCCTCGACGCAGTCACGCAGATACGACTCGTGGTCCTCCACCCCGAGCGTCGCCCGCGCGGTGTCCTTCACCCGCCACACCACCAGGACGACCGCCCGCAGCGCGACCCCGTTCCCGTCCGCCGCCGGCATCGGCTCGCTGCGCCAGTGCCGCAGCCGTACGTCGACCCGGCGGCGCAGCAGCAGCGGGTTGACCCACATCAGGCCGGTGCGCCGGACCGTCCCCCGGTAGCGGCCGAACAGCCCGAGCACCCAGGCCCGCCCGGTCCGCCCCCGGGTCAGCCCGCCGAGCCCGAACAGCCCTACGGCCCCGGCCCCCGTGTACGCCGCCCACTGGGCCGGCCCCAACCCGGCCCCCGCGGACGCCGGCAGCCCCAGCGCGTCGACCGCCAGCGGCGGCAGCACCCCCGCCCACCACGAGGTGGCCAGGCACCCGGCCGCCCCGCAGACCCCGGCGAGCACGCCCGCCGCGCCCGGCAGCACCCGGGCCGGGCGCTCCACCAGCTCCGGGTCGATCCGCGGTTCGGGGCGCGGCTTGGGCTGGACCGGGCGGCGCACCCGCGGCTGCTCGCCCGTGCCCTGCCGGCGTGCCACGACCGTCGGCCTGAGCGGCACGGACACCGGGCCGGCCTCGTCACGGAACAGCAGGTGGACGGGGATCTCGGTGGTCGCCTCGTTCTGGATCAGCCGTGCGGGCCGTAGCGGTCCGTCGGGCTCGGGCGTGTGAGAAGTGGTCGTGGTCATCCGTGCCTCCAGCCTCCGCGCCAGATGCGTCACAACAGTGGTTGCCGGGATGTCGGGTTACGCGAACAGCCGCCGCCAGGTCTCCGGCCCCGGATAGCCGTCCGCCGCGCCGCCCCGCCAGCCCTGCGCCCGCTGGAACGCCTCGACGCCACGGCGGTCCGACTCGTCCCAGCGCGATCCCGGCGCCGTCTTGTAGTGCTTGCCGAACCCCTTCTTCACGAGTTGTCTGCCGAGCCGCAGGACGTACTGGTTGTCGGCGCCGGGCCGGAACATGGCCCGCCCCGGGTATCCCGGCACCCCGTGCGACGAGGGCTCGGCGGGGGTGGCGGTGGCGGCCGGGGCGGGGGTGCCGGCCGAGCCCGGGCCCGGGATGTCCTTGCCCTTGCCGGTCACCAGCAGCGCCCATGTCCGCGGCCCCGGCAGCCCGTCCGCGTCCTGGCCGCGCCAGCCTTGCGCCTGCTGGAAGGCCTGGGTGGCCCTGCGGTCCGCGTCCGTCCAGCGCGGGCCGGGGCCAGTGGTGTAGAACCGGCCGGCGCCGCGCTCGACGAGCAGGCTGCCCAGCCGGGTGACGTGCTTGTTGTTGGCCCCGGCACCGAAGTGCGCCGGCCCGGGGTACGCGTCCGGCGTGGCGGTCGCGGGCGTGGCGGTTCCGGGCGTGGCGGTCCCGGGCTTGGCGGCCCCCGGTTTCCCGACCTCGGGCGCCCCGGGGTCCGTCTGCTCGGTGCCGGAGTCGGGCTGCCCGGTGACCGGGTTCTCTGCGGCGGGCTTCTCTGCGGCTGGCTTCTCGGTGGCGGGCTTCTCGGCGGCGGGCTTCTCGGTCTCCGGCTTCTCGGTCTCCGGTTTCGTGCCCGTGGCGGTGCTCTTCAGCCCCTTGTAACGGTAGGCGAGATAGCGGTCGGAGTGGCTCCAATAGGCGTACGGGGTGGTCCGCCGGCGGGCGTGCGGGGGTGCCGACTCGTAGGCGACGTAGTAGGTGTGCGTATGGTCCGTCCAGCCGCCGAAAAGGACGACGTGCGATCCTTTCTCGGGGTCCGCCGGATTGTGGAACAGCAGAATGTCGCCGGGCTGCAGGTCCTTCTTGGCGATGCGTACTCCGTACTGGCCCAGGCTGCCGGTCCATTCGTTTCCGGGCAGCTTCCAGGCCATCGAGACGAAGCCGGAGCAGTCCTGTCGGTAGCCGTCCGACCAGTACTTGGACATGCTGTACGGCACCTTCGCCGCGACCCATTTCTTGGCCCGTTTGATGATCTCGGCACGGGTGGTGGCGGGCGTCTTGACCGGGCCGGACGGCTGGGCCGACTGCCCGCCCGGGCCGTGCAGCGGGGCCATGCCCCCCTGGGGGGTGCTGGGCTCGTCACCTGCAGGGACGGCCGGGCGGGCGGGGGCGTGGGGAGCGGCGACGGCCGGGGCCGTGTGGCCTACGGCGAGGGCGCTGGAAGCGGCTGCGGCGAGGATCAGTGCTCGGTGGGCGGCGGGGTGTCGGCCGGTCGTGGAATGCGGCAGGACACGTCTCCAGTGAACGCATCCCGGGCAGTCGCAGTCACTCGCCGGATCGAATTCCTCGAATACCGGAGTCCGAGTCTCCATGCGATTCCCTTCACACTCCAGTTGAAAATGTCCGCGGCTGGGCACGTCGTCAGTTTCTCAACTGTCTTCCGGACGCGCATGTTGACGGTCCGAATGGTTTACGGCCCTCCGGGCCCCCTCCCCCTCCCTCCTCCGCCGGTGCGGACCACCCCCCGAGGTCATGTAGAGTTAACGCCGTCAGCACGCGCCGCTAGCTCAGTTGGTTAGAGCAGCTGACTCTTAATCAGCGGGTCCGGGGTTCGAGTCCCTGGCGGCGCACAGACAGGGAAGGCCTCTCGCAACCGCGGGGGGCCTTCGCTTATGCAGCCGCCCCCCCCAGAGGCGGCTGGGGGTCCGGGGGTTATCCCCCGGGAAATGCAGCATCAGCGGGTCCGGGGTTCGAGTCCCTGGCGGCGCACAGACAAGCAAGGCCCCTCGTGCAAGCGAGGGGTCTTTCTTGTGTTTGGCCGGATACGCTCTGGTCATGGCAGCGCGTGACCTTCAGGAGCGGATCAAGAGGCTCATCATCGATCGCCGGCTGGCCTCCGGGGCCCCGCTGCCGACGGAGCCCGAGCTGATGGAGCATCTGGGCGCCAGTCGGAACTCCGTGCGCGAGGCGCTCAAGGGGTTGCAGGCGATGGGCATCGTGGAGATCCGGCACGGGTTCGGGACCTATGTCGGGACGATGTCGCTGGCGCCGATGATCGAGGGGCTGGCCTTCCGTACCGTCGCCGGGCACTACCGGGGCGAGGACACCCTGCTGCAGCTGGTGCAGCTGCGGGAGGCCGTGGAGACGGGGCTGGTGTCGCGGCTCGCGGGGCGGGTGCCGGAGGGCGACCTCGTTGAACTGGACGCGCTCGTCGACCGTATGGAAGAGCAGGCGGCGCGCGGCGGCGACGGGATCGCCGACACCGACCGGGCGTTTCACGCCACTCTCTACCGGGGGTTGGACAACGCGCTGCTGGGCGAGGTCATGGAGGCGTTCTGGGACGCCTTCCACCGCGTCCACACCGATCTCGGCGGCGTCCCGCAGGATCCCCTGGTCACCTGCCGGCAGCACCGGGAGATCGTGGAGGCGGTGCGGTCGGGCGATGCGATACGGGCGGAGGAGGCCATACGGGAGCACTTCGGCAACATCCGCGCCCGCGTATCCACGACGGGTACACAAGACCCCCACAGGTGCCACAATGAGCGCGTATGACCGGTAAACACCTCGTTTCGCATCTTGCGATCATGTGGAACGACGTAGAACCCTGGTGATTGGTTTTTCAAGATGCTGCGGATACGCGGCAGTTGGGGGGCAAGGAGCCGGTTGCCGGTTTTCGCCGGGGCATAGGGGGCCCTGTTCATGACCGCATGCCGAGGGGGGCATGATGCAACCGGAAGGTCGCTGTTCCATGTCTATGGTGGAGAAGATGTGGTGACTGCGGCCCACCACTGATACGCCTGTGAACGGTCGAGGGGGACCGGAACAGGTGTAAAGGAACCGACAGACACGCGGGTGACCCGCGTGTGGGGGGATGACTCATGACGTCGACGCCGACGGGCGCCCGGCAGAACTTCGACCCGTCTCAAACCACCCAGCTCAGGGTGCCGTCACAGACCAGGACCGGAGCTTTCCGCCGGATCAAGAAGACGCTGCCGAAGTACGACTACGAGCACTACAGCCGGCTGGCCGGTCCCCTCACTCAGCCCGACCCGAACAAGCCGTACCGGGTCGAGTACCGCTCGCTGATCTCGCAGGAGCCGCACCGGATAAGGGTCGCGCTGATGCTGGCCGCGGCGCCGGTGCTCTCCCTGGTCCTGCTGTTCTGGCTGCTCCAGCCAGAGCACTGGACCGAGCGGGACTACCCGGCCTTCGACTTCCTGCCGGCGCTCGACATAGTCATGCTCGTCTCGATCGGTCTGATCGAGTTCTTCCGCTGCATGAACGTGCTGTCCAACGCGCACGCCACGCTGGTCGCCCGCGACCCGATCCCGGTGGTGCCGGAGACCGGCACGAGAGTCGCCTTCCTCACCTCCTTCGTGCCCGGCAAGGAGCCGCTGGAGATGGTGACGAAGACCCTGGAGGCGGCCGTCAAGCTGCGCCACCGGGGTCTGATGCACGTCTGGCTGCTGGACGAGGGCGATGACCCGGAGGTCAAGGAGGTGTGCGCGCGGCTCGGCGTGCGCCACTTCTCCCGCAAGGGCATCGCCAAGTGGAACCAGGCCAAGGGCCCGCACCGCGCCAAGACCAAGCACGGCAACTACAACGCCTGGCTCGACGCCCACGGCGACGACTACGACTTCTTCGCCTCGGTCGACACCGACCACGTACCGCTGCCCAACTACCTGGAGCGGATGCTCGGCTTCTTCCGCGACCCGGACGTCGGCTTCGTCATCGGCCCGCAGGTGTACGGCAACTACGACAATTTCGTCACCAAGGCCGCCGAATCGCAGCAGTTCCTCTTCCACGCCCTCATCCAGCGCGCCGGCAACAAGTACGGCTCCCCGATGTTCGTGGGTACGTCGAACGCCGTACGCATCAAGGCGCTCAAGCAGATCGGCGGTCTGTACGACTCGATCACCGAGGACATGGCGACCGGGTTCGAGATCCACCGCCACAAGAACCCGGCGACGGGGAAGAAGTGGCGTTCGGTGTACACGCCGGACGTGCTCGCGGTGGGTGAGGGTCCGAGCGCCTGGACCGACTTCTTCACCCAGCAGATGCGCTGGTCGCGAGGGACGTACGAGACGATCCTCAAGCAGTACTGGAAGGGCTGGTACTCGCTGCCGCCGAGCAAGCTCTTCAACTACACGATGATGATCATCTTCTACCCGATGTCCGCCCTGAACTGGATCCTGGCCGCGCTGAGCTGTGCGCTGTTCCTGGGCCTGGGCGCCTCGGGTGTGAACATCGACCCGACGATCTGGCTGATGCTCTACGGCAACGCCTCCGCGCTCCAGATCGGCCTGTACGTCTGGAACCGCCGCCACAACGTCTCGCCGCACGAGCCCGAGGGCTCCGGCGGTGTGGCCGGCATGGTGATGTCCGCGCTGTCGGCGCCGCTGTACGCGAAGGCGCTGATCGATTCCGCGCTGCGCAAGAAGAGCAAGTTCGTGGTCACGCCCAAGGGCGATTCCGCGAGCCCCGACCGCTGGTTCGGGACCTTCCGCTACCACTGGTACTTCATCGCGATCTTCGGCGGTTCGATCACCGCCGGTTTCGTGTACGGCCACTCGCACCCGGCGATGATCATCTGGGCGACGTTCGCCATGCTGATCACGGCGACGCCGATCTTCGCCTGGCGCTACATGCTGCGGCAGGAGAAGAAGAAGCCCGCCGCGCCCGTGCCGGCACAGCCCGCCCCGGCGCAGTCGTCCGCGCCGTACCAGCCGGAGCCGCAGCCGCTGCCCGCGCAGCACGCGTCCCATGCCCCGCACGCCGCGCATGGCACGCACACCGCGCATGGCACGCACGCACCACACGCGCCGCAGCACAAGCCGAGTTGGGCCGCGTCGGGCAGTAGTGGTAGCGATCAGACGATGCAGATCGCCCTTGGTGGACTTGGGGGACGTAAGGAATGAACGACCGTGCAGGCCGCCGCCGCGCCCGTCGACTCGCGATAGGTACGGCGGTGGTACTCGCGCTGGCCGGAATGAACGGGCCGTGGCTCTATCGCGTCGGCACCGAGAAATACCACCAGTACCAGATCAACAGACCCGAGTACAAAGCCGAGAACGGCAAGTGGGAGATCATCGATTTCCCGGAGGAGTACCGCCAGAACACGATTCACGCGGCGCTTCTGCACACCGGCAAGGTGCTGCTGATCGCGGGCTCGGGCAACAACCAGGACAACTTCGACGCGAAGAAGTACGACACCCGGATCTGGGACCCGGTCAAGGGCACGATCAAGAAGGTGCCGACGCCGAACGACCTGTTCTGCACCGGCCACACCCAGCTGGCCAACGGCAACCTGCTGATCGCGGGCGGGACGAAGCGGTACGAGAAGCTCAAGGGTGACGTCACCAAGGCCGGTGGCCTGATGATCGTCCACAACGAGAACCCGGACCGGCCGATCACGCTGCCCGCGGGCACCAAGTTCACCGGCAAGGAGAACGGCAAGACGTTCGTCTCCAAGGACCCGGTGCTGGTGCCGCGCGCGAAGAAGGTCTTCGACAAGGCGACCGGCAAGTTCCTGCGCAACGACCCCGGTCTCGGCCGGATCTATGTCGAGGCGCAGAAGAAGGGCGTCAAGCACCAGACCGGCACCCAGGACAATTACCGGATTCAGGGGCTGTCCGGTGCCGACGCGCGTAACACGTACGGCATCGCGCAGAAGATCGCCCTCGACAAGAAGGACTTCCAGGGCATCCGGGACGCCTATGAGTTCGACCCGGTCGCCGAGAAGTACATCAAGGTCGACCCGATGCACGAGGCCCGCTGGTACCCGACGCTCACCACCCTGAGCGACGGCAAGATCCTCAGCGTCTCCGGCCTCGACGACATCGGGCAGCTGGTGCCGGGCAAGAACGAGGTGTACGACCCGAAGACCAAGAAGTGGACGTACACGGCGAAGGTGCGTCAGTTCCCGACGTACCCGGCGCTGTTCCCGCTGGAGAATGGGAAGATCTTCTACTCGGGGTCGAACGCGGGCTACGGGCCTGACGACGTGGGCCGCGACCCGGGCATCTGGGACGTGGACACCAACAAGTTCAGCAAGCTGCCCGGGCTGAGCGACTCCAAGCTGATGGAGACCTCGGGCACGGTGCTGTTGCCGCCGGCGCAGGACGAGAAGTACATGGTGATCGGCGGCGGTGGCGTCGGCGAGTCCAAGGAGTCCAGTGAGAAGACGCGGCTGATCGATCTGAGCGACGACGACCCGAAGTTCGTGGACGGGCCGTCGCTGGAGAAGGGCACGCGGTATCCGCAGGCGTCTGTGCTGCCGGACGACAGTGTGCTGGTGTCCGGCGGCTCCGAGGACTACCGGGGGCGCGGGGACTCCAACATCCTTCAGGCGCACCTGTACCGGCCGGGGGCGAGCACCCTTGACCGGGTCGCCGATCCGCTGGTGGGCCGCAACTACCACTCGGGGTCGATCCTGTTGCCCGACGGGCGGGTGATGTTCTTCGGGTCGGACTCGCTGTATGCCGACAAGGCGAACACCAAGCCGGGGAAGTTCGAGCAGCGGATCGAGATCTACACGCCGCCGTATCTGTACCGGGACGCTCAGCCGTCGTTGTCGGGTGGGCCGCAGACGATCAAGCGGGGCGGGTCGGGGACGTTCACCTCGAGGCACGCGTCGTCGATCGAGAATGTGCGGTTGATGCGGCCCAGTGCGTCCACGCATGTGACGGATGTCGATCAGCGGTCGGTGAAGTTGGACTTCGAGAAGTCCGGGGACAAGCTGACGGTGAGTGTGCCGACGAATCGGAATCTGGTTCCGTCGGGGTGGTACATGCTGTTTGTTACGGATGACCAGGGGACGCCCAGCAAGGCACAGTGGGTCAAGGTGCCGTAGATACCGAAGCGCTCCCGCACCTCGTTCTTCGGGTGCGGGAGCGTTGTGGTTGTTCGCGCACACGCGGCGGAGCCGCATATGTCACAGCCCCGCGCCCCTAGGGGGTTGTGGCCTCCGCCAGTTTCAAGGCGTACTCCGGCCACCACTCGCCCGCCTTCGGGCCGCCCTTGCACTCGCCGTCCGATTCGCCGGGGCGCTTGACCCAGACGTAGGCGTCCACGAGTGGGTCCGACGTCTTGGTCGTCGGGGTCTCGCCCAGTGCGCGGCCCGGTGGGTTGCACCAGCGCTCGTCCGGGTTGCCCCCGGTGTACGGGCCGTTGCCGTTGCGGCTGGTGTCGATGACGAACGGCTTGTCGCCCACCTTGGTGGAGAGCTGTTTGCCGTACGCGATCGAGTCCTTGGTCGTGTAGAAGTTGGAGACGTTGACGGCGAAGCCGTCCGCCTGGTCGATGCCGGCCCACTTCAGGGGCTCGAAGATCTGGTCGGGATGACCCCAGCCGGCGTTGCCCGCGTCCAGGTAGACCTTGGTGTTCTTCAGGGACTTGAGCTTGGTGATGGCGCCCTTGAGGAGGTCGTAGCGCTCCTCGTGGAACTCGCCCGGGGTGCAGCCGTCCACCAGGTGGAGCACCGCGTCCGGCTCCAGGATCACCGTCGTGGAACGGTCCTCGATCCCCTTGGCCACGCCGTCGATCCAGGCCCGGTAGGCGTCGCCGTCGGCGGCACCGCCCTGGGAGTACTGGCCGCAGTCGCGGTGCGGGATGTTGTAGAGGACCAGCAGGGCCGTACGGCCGGCCTTGTCGGCGGCCTCGGTGTAGCCGCGGGCCTCCTGCTCCGGGTTCTCCGGGCCGATCCACTCGCCGGTCGGCTGCTGGGCTATCTTGCGGATCTTCTCGGCGTCCTCCTTCTTGTCGGCCTTCTCGTAGGCCGCCACCTGCTCGGCCGCGTTCCCGTCCGGGTTCACCCAGAACGGGTCGGTCTCCTTGGGCTGTTGGCTGATCCCGGCGCCGGCGTTGTCGTCCGGCTCCTCGCCGTCCCCGGAGGAACAGCCCGCGATCAGCAGTGCCGCCCCCAGCACCATCGCGGAAGTCCGCGCGCGAGCCCCCCTCCAGGCCCCCCTCTTCAGGTACATCCAGCTCCCCCTCGGGTGCTCTGTTCCAAGGTTCAATCCTGACATACGTGTCGTGGGGCACACGAGGTCGCCGAGCCTTGTCGGGGAGCTGTTACAGCCACTAAGACGGCTCCGGGGGGCGGCAACAGGGGAACCGAGGAACAGGGGAAGGGGAGTGTGCGGTCATGCACCCATCCACCCGGGAGATCCGGCTGGCGGAGGCGTTGGTGGGGACGGCGGACACCCTCGCGGACGGGTTCGAGGCCGGGCCCTACTTATCGGCGGTCGCCGACCACTGTGTGCGATTACTGCCCGCGCAGGCCGCCGGGTTCATGCTGATCGACGGGGGCCGGACGGTGTCGCTGGCGGCGAGCAGCGCGCATCAGGCGGTCGCTCGTGATCTGCTGGAGGCCCAGCGCGACGGCGGGCCCTGTCTGGACAGCTACGGCTCCGGGCGGCCGGTGCCGCCGGTGTCGATCCGGGCGGCCCGGGCGGCGGCCCGCTGGCCCGGGTTCACCGAGCGGGCGCTGGTCCACGACATCGCGGCCACGTTCGCGGTTCCGCTGCTGCGCGATCAGCGGCCGCTGGGCGCGCTCAACGTCTTCGTCCGCGCCCTGCCCGACGGCTCCCGCTCGGACGACGGTACGACGCTGCGGCTGGCCCAGCTCATCGCCGACTGCGCGGCCCTCGGGCTGGAGAACCACACGGCGTACGTCCAATGCCGCACCCTCGCCGGTCAGTTGCAGCAGGCCCTGTCCAGCAGGGTTCGCATCGAGCAGGCCAAGGGCATGCTCGCCGAGCGCTGGAACACCGACGCCGACCACGCCTTCGTGGCGCTGCGGCAGTACGCGCGTCGCCGCCGGGTGCCGCTGGACCAGGTGGCGGGTGAGGTCGTCGACCGGGTCGCGGACGACGCCGAGCTGCGCCGGGAGGCGGAACGGGCGCAGGACGAGGGACGCGCGTAGGAGGAGGCACGCGCGTAGGACGAGGGACGCGCGTAGTCCCCTGTCGAACTTCCTCTAGGCCGGGGCCGTCTTCCGTTCTACAGTCGTTTCCGGACGACCCCAGCCCCCGGTCGGACCATCCCCCGCTCTGGTCATCACAAGGCCTCCCGCGCCGGTCGCCGGGTTACTCCCGCAACCCGTGCGCGCGCGGTCGAGGACCGGTCCGGTCGACGGCTTCGGGGGGAGCGGGCCGTCGACCGGGCCAGGTACGCGCCGGTGCCGTCCTCACAGACCTGTGCCGGTCAGGTACGCCGACACGATCACGTTCGCCGTGTAGCGCTGCGTCGTCCGGTCGAAGGTGCCGCCGCAGGTGATCAGGCGCAGCTCGGAGCGGCCCGAGTGGTGGGGGCCGTAGGCCTGGTGGGCGTCGAAACCGGCTCGGGGGACGGCCTGGACGTCCTCGACGGTGAACTCGGCGAGGCTGCCGTCGTCGCGCAGTACGCGGATCGTGGCGCCCGGTCTGAGGGTGCTGAGCTTGTAGAAGACGGCCGGGCGGGTCTGGGTGTCGACGTGGCCGACCAGGAGGGCGACGCCGGCGGCTCCGGGCTTCACGCCGGCCGCGTACCAGCCGACGTGGGCGGCCTGGTCGTAGGGCGGGGCGGCGATGGCGCCGTGGGCGTCGAGGCCTCGGGCGACGACCGGGGCCTGGATCTTCAGGCCGGGGATGTCGAGGCGTTGCGGGAGCGCGTCGCCGAGCGGGTGGGCGGCGGGCGGCAGGTCCAGGCGGGGCGGTCGGCCGACGGCCGCGACGTCGCCCGAGACGGCTGCGGATATGCCTTGCCGCACGCCGGTGAGCTCCCGGCCCCACAGCCACAGGCCGAGCAGCAGCACGGCCCAGGCCAAGCCCATCACGAGGCGGCCGCCGTGGGCGGGGCGTTCGTGGTCGGACATGGTCAGTGCGGCCTGCCCTGTCCGCGGCCCCGGCGGGCGCTGCGCAGCGCCACGGCGGTCGCGGCGACGCCGGCGAGGACCAGCCCGGTCACGGTGTGCGCCGTGCCGGGGCCGGCCGCGCGGGCGTCCACGACGGCGAGGTGGGCGGTGCCACCGCCGCCGGCCTCGACCGGGGCGACGGGGGAGGCGTGGGCCGCGGGCCGGGGCCCCTTCCGGGCGACGGTGACGGCGCCCGCGCGGGAGGTGTCCCCGCAGGCGACCTTCACGTCGTACGTGCCCGCCGTGAGCGTGGAGCGGATACGGCTCTGGCCGACGAGGGTGCCGTCGGCGCCGACGGTGAGGCGGGCGTCGGCGACGAACGCCGTGGAGACGGCCAGGGCGGTCTTCTCCTGGCATCCGCTCACCAGCAGCGCGATGTCGCCGCCGGGGCGGGGTGCGGACGGGCTGACCGAGACACCACCCCCGTCCGCCGCGTATGCCGCCGGGGTGACGGCGGCCGTGCCCAGGGCGGCGATGGCACAGAGGGTGACGCGCAGTGATCCCATCGTGAACCTCCAGTTATCTGGAGACTCCCCCCGCGGCACGGGCCCCGCATCCTCAGCGGGGCCCGCACTGCTCCGTACGGGTTGTGTCGCGCGTGCCGGGCGTTTCAGATCCGGTCGACGAGGTCCGCGATGGAGTCCACGATCTTGGACGGCCGGTACGGGAAGTTCTCGACCTGGTGGGGCAGGGTCAGGCCGGTGAGGACCAGGAACGTCTGCATACCGGCCTCGATGCCGGCCAGGACGTCGGTGTCCATGCGGTCGCCGATCATAGCGCTGGACTCGGAGTGGGCGCCGATGGCGTTCAGGCCGGTCCGCATCATCAGCGGGTTGGGCTTGCCCGCGAAGTACGGCTGCTTGCCGGTCGCCTTGGTGATCAGGGCGGCGACGGCTCCGGTGGCGGGCAGCGGGCCCTCGGTCGACGGGCCCGTCTCGTCGGGGTTGGTGCAGATGAACCGGGCGCCGGCGTTGATGAGGCGGACCGCCTTGGTCATGGCCTCGAAGGAGTAGGTGCGGGTCTCGCCGAGGACGACGTAGTCCGGCTCGTGGTCGGTGAGGATGTAGCCGATGTCGTGCAGCGCGGTCGTCAGGCCGGCCTCTCCGATGACGTACGCCGAGCCGCCCGGGCGCTGGTCGTCGAGGAACTTGGCGGTGGCCAGCGCCGAGGTCCAGATGTTCTCGATCGGCACGTCCAGGCCCATGCGGTTCAGCCGGGCGTGCAGGTCGCGCGGGGTGTACATCGAGTTGTTGGTGAGGACGAGGAAGGGCTTGCCGGACTCGCGCAGCTTCTTGATGAAGGCGTCGGCGCCGGGGATCGGTACGCCCTCGTGGATGAGCACACCGTCCATGTCGGTGAGCCAGGACTCGATGGGCTTGCGGTCTGCCATGGTGCTGGGACTCTCCTGGCGTACGTGCGGATGAGCGGGGGGCGCCGGAACCACGCCGTACCGACGTCCCCAGGGTAATCAGGAGTGGCTGATCCTGACCCCGTCGATCACCCAGAACCACGCGGAGTCGACGCGCATACCGCCGCTCACGTCGCCTCCTCGGCGAGCAGCAGCGCGGGCGGGAAGAGGGGTCTCAGCGGCGCCTCCGGGCGAGCAGGAGCGCGCCACCGGCGAGGACGAAGGCCGCGGTGGCGGCGAGGGTGGCGCCGGGGGGCGGGAAGAGGCCGGTGCGGGCGAGTTCGTCGGCGAGGGAGAGCTCGTTCCCGGCGGCGCCGGTGCGGGGGCTGGTCGAGGGGTTCGGGGCGGCGGAGGCGGCCGGGTCGGTCGAGGAGTCGCGGTCCGCGGGGGCGGCCGGGTCGGAGGGGCCGGTCGCGTCGGGGGCGTCGGCCGGCTCGGCGTCGATGGTGAAGCGGTAGTCGTTGGACTGGCCCACCCAGTCGCCGTCGCCGTCGTGGCGCTGTACGACGGCCGCGTTGGCGGTGACCTCGTTCGGTACGGCGTCCGAGGTGACCGCGAGCCGGACCTTGACGGTGACGGTCTTGCGGGGACCGACGGTGAACCCGTCGAAGCCGTCGAAGGCGCCTACGAGTTCGTCCTCGTCGGTGGTCTCGAAGCGCACGGGGAGGGGGCGGTCCCCGGCCGGGCTACCGGCTTCGACCGGCCCTTCCGGGCGCTTCGGGCTGCCCTTCGGGGTCCCGTAGAACTCCAGTCGGGGCTGGGACGGCTTGAGGGCGCGTTTGCCGTCGACGAGGACGACAACGGGGTGGATGCCGGTACAGGTCCGGCCGGTGGTGTTGGTGAGGTCCAGGTACCAGGTGCCGAATCCGCCGCCGGCCGTGTAGGAGTCGGGGCCGCCGTGCAGACGGGTGGTGAGGGGGAAGTCCCCGTCGTCGGTGACGCAGCTAGGCAGCGCGACGGGAGGTTCCGCGCGCACCGGGGGCGCAGCGGCGAGAAGGGCGGCTGCTGCGAGGCAGAGGGGAGCGGGTGAGTGCAGTAGTCGCATGAACACATGACCATGCCGGGTGGGGGCGGGGATCGGGCGGCGCCATTCCGTACGGCATCGAAAGTCCGCTCGATCAGCGCATGCGCGATGTCGATCAGGGCACGCTCTACGTCGATCAGGGCACGCGCACCGTCGATCAGGGCATGCGCGATGTCGATCAGGGCACGCTCTACGTCCCTCGGGCACACGCCGTCCGGCGCGCGTACCCCGGTCAGCGCAGGCGCCCCGTCACCCCTCGGCACGCCCGAACAGCGGCGCCAGCAGCAGCTGGGCGGCCCCCTCGGCGACCCCGCGCTCACCGCCGGCGCTGCTCAAGGCCCTGCCCTCATCGCCCTCTCCGCCTGCCTCTGCTCCCCCTGCTCCCCCTGCTCCCCCGCCGGAGGCAACCCGTACTGGCACCGCCTCCTCGCCCGCGCGCCGGGCGCGTTCGTCGAGGACGGCGGCGACGCCGCGTACGAAGGTGTCCGGCGCGGCGGCGACCGTGCGGCCGCCCAGCAGGACGAGGTCGACGTCGAGCAGCGCGACCAGGTTGCCGACGGCCGTGCCGAGCACACGAGCCGCCTCCGCCAGGTCGCCGCGCGCCACGGCGGCCAGGCACAGCGCCTCGACGCAGCCGCGGTTGCCGCACTCGCAGGGCGGGCCGTCCAGCTGGACGACCTGGTGCCCGAACTCCCCGGCGCCCGTGCGGGCCCCCCGGTGCACCGCTCCCCCGATCACGAGCCCTCCGCCGACGCCCGCGCCGAAGTGCAGATACGCGAAGGACGTGCCGGACGCGGTCTCGCCGCCGACCGCGAGTCCGAGGGCGGCGGCGTTGGTGTCCTTGTCGACGACGACCGGCAGCGAGAGGCGCCGCGCCAGCACGTCCCGCAGTGGGAAGCCGTTCCACTCCGGGAACCCCGTGACCCGGTGCAGCACCCCGCGCCGGTGGTCGAGGGGCCCGGGCAGCGCGACACCGACACCGAGCACGGCGCCCGGCCGAGGGCCGGCACCGGCCACCAGCGCATCGCCCGCCGCGTCGGCCGCCCCCGCCGTCAGCTCCCCCACCGCACGCACCGCCCGCTCGACGACCGTCTCCGCGCCCGCCCCCAGATCCAGCGGGGCCCGGCGCCGAGCCACCACGGTCCCGGTCAGATCGCAGAGCACGGCCGTCAGCTCGTCCCGGTCCAGATGCACGCCCACCGCGTGCCCGGCCTCCGGCACCAGTCGCAGCACCGTGCGCGGCTTGCCGCCCGTGGACGCCCGGTGCCCCGCCTCCGCCGCGAGTCCGTCCTCCCGCAGCCGGGCGGTGATCTTGCTGACCGCCTGCGGGGTGAGGCCGGTGCGCTCGGCGAGTTCGAGCCGGCTGATGCCCTCGGGGCCGGCCGTGCGCAGCAGGTCGAGCACGAGCGCGGTGTTGTGACTGCGCAGGGCACCCAGCCGCATCGAGTCGCGGCTCCGACGGGCCACGCCCCCGACACCGTCCCCGCGGTCCACACCGTCCACACCGTCCGTCGTCCTGTTCACGCCGTCCATTGTCCTCGGCGCTTGCACTTTGGCAACAGCGTTGCGAAAGTGGGCTGTATGAGTGCTACTCCCCTCCGCGTCGGCCTGGTCGGCTACGGCCTGGCCGGTTCCGTCTTCCACGCCCCGCTGATCGCCACCACCGAGGGGCTCGCCCTGGACACGGTGGTCACGTCGAACCCCGAGCGGCAGAAGCAGGCCACCGCCGAGCACCCGGACGTACGCGTCGTCGCCACGCCCGACGAGCTGCTCACCCGCGCCGCCGACCTCGACCTGGTCGTCATCGCATCCCCCAACAAGACGCACGTCCCGCTCGCGACGGCCGCCCTGAAGGCGGGCCTCCCGGTCGTCGTCGACAAGCCGATCGCCGGCACGGCGGCCGAGGCACGCGACCTGGCGGCGCTCGCGGAGGAGCGCGGGCTGCTCCTGTCCGTCTTCCAGAACCGCCGTTGGGACAACGACTTCCTGACCCTGCGTCGACTCCTGGCCGAGGGCGCACTGGGCGACGTATGGCGCTTCGAGTCCCGTTTCGAACGCTGGCGTCCGCAGACCAAGGGCGGCTGGCGGGAGTCCGGCGACCCGGCAGAGATCGGAGGTCTGCTCTACGACCTCGGCAGCCATGTCGTCGACCAGGCTCTGGTGCTCTTCGGCCCGGTCACCCAGGTGTACGCGGAGGCGGCCGTCCGCCGGGCCGGCGCGGAGACGGACGACGACACGTTCATCGCGCTGACGCACGCGAACGGCGTCCGCTCACACCTGTACGCCTCCGCCACGACCGCCCAGCTCGGCCCGCGTTTCCGGGTGCTGGGCTCGAAGGCGGGCTATGTGAAGTACGGCCTCGATCCGCAGGAGGCGGCGCTGCGGGAGGGGCAGCGGCCCGGCGCGGGCGCGGAGTGGGGCACGGAACCCGAGTCGATGTGGGGCCGGGTGGGCGCTGGGGGTGCCCCCTCTGGGGGAGAGTCCCCGCTGACGGGCGGCGGCCGCGCCGAACCCACCCTCCCCGGCGACTACCCCGCCTACTATGCGGCCGTGGCGGAGGCACTGCTGGCCGGCGGCCCCAACCCGGTGTCCGCCCTGGAGGCGGCCGCCGCCCTCGACGTGCTGGAGGCGGCGCGTCGTTCGGCCCACGACGGAGTGGCGGTGACCCTGTGACGACGCACAAGACCCACAAGACGCACAACCCCGAGATCACCCCGAAGTTCCACCCGGAACTCACCCCGCCCCTGGAGGAGCTGGAGGCCCAGGAACGCCGCCTGATCTTCCGTCAGTTCAGCTACGACGACGCCTGGGCCCTGGGTTCCCTGCTGGTCGAGCTGGCCCGCGAGCGCCAGGCTCCGGTCGCCATCGACATCCACCGCGCCGGCCAGCAGCTCTTCCACGCCGCCCTGCCCGGCTCCACCCCCGACAACGACGCCTGGATCGCCCGCAAGCGCCGGGTCGTGGAGCGCTACGGCGCCTCGTCCTACGTGGTCGGCGCCCGCTTCCGCGCCAAGGGCACGACGTTCGAGGACTCCTCCCGCCTGGACCCCGACGTCTACGCGGCGCACGGGGGTTCGTTCCCGATCAACGTTGAGGGCGTCGGGGTCGTCGGGTCGGTGACGGTGAGCGGGCTGCCGCAGCTGGAGGACCACCGGCTCGTCGTGGAGGCCCTTGAGGAGTTCTTGAAGCGCTGACGGGAAGAACCGGCGGCACCCTCCGGTTGGCACCCCCGTACGGGAACCGACCGGAGGGACAGCGTCGTGAGTGACCGCGTAGTGGCCGACAACCCGGTGAACGACAGCCGGGTGAACGACAGCCCGGTGAACGACAGCCGCGTGACCGACAGCCGGGTGAACGACAGCCCGGTGAACGACAGCCGCGTGACCGACAGCCGCGTGACCGACAGCCCGGCCGATGGCGCCTTGAAGAGGTCCGTCGGACGCCACGGCATCTGGAGCGCCGGCCTGCGCTCGGAGGACCCGGCCCGACGCGGCGAACTCGCCGAGGCCGCCGCCGAGTTGGAGCAGCTGGGCTACGGCGCCGTCTGGCTGGGCGGCAGCAGCGCCGCCCGCCACGCCCTGCCGCTCCTGGAGGCCACGTCGACGCTCGCCGTCGGCACCAGCATCCAGAGCATCTGGCAGTACGACGCCGCCGGGAGCGCGGCGGGCTTCGCCGAGGTGGAGGGGGCGCATCCGGGCCGGTTCGTCCTCGGTCTCGGTGTCAGCCACGCGAAGTTCGCCGAGCAGTACCGCCGCCCGTACTCGGCGCTGGTCGCCTATCTCGACGAGCTGGACGAGGCCGGCGTTCCCTCGGACCGCCGTCTCCTGGCGGCCCTGGGGCCCAGGACGCTGGGCCTGGCCCGCGATCGGGCGGCCGGCTCGATCCCGTACCTGGTCACCCCCGAGCACACCGCCCGGGCCCGCGAGATCCTGGGCGAAGTCCCGCTCCTGGCCCCGGAGTTGAAGGTGATTCTGGAGACGGATCCGGGCCGGGCCCGCACCCTTGCCCGCGGCTCCCTGGCCATCTACCTCACCCTGCCGAACTACACCGACAACTTCCTGCGCCACGGCTTCACCGAGGACGATCTGCTGGACGGCGGCAGCGACCGCCTGATCGACGCGGTGTTCGCGTGGGGCGACGAGGCCGCGATCCGGAAGCGGATCGACACCTTCGTCGCGGCCGGGGCGGACCACGTGGCCCTGCAGGTGGTGGACGGCGGTTCGCGCGAGGCACTTCCACGGGAGGCGTGGCGCCGGATCAGTTCACTGCTGGCGTGACCGGGACCGGCCGCCCCTCCGGGGGCTGATGCCCCCGGAGGCGCAGGGCTGTGTCGGCGTACGGCTCCGCGCCTCTCAGGACATCAGCACGGAGCCGGCGCCGGACGGGCCGGCACTCGGCCCCGCTCGCCCCCCCCTGGCGCGGGCTCCCGGCTCTCCGGCTCTCCCGGCCCTGCGGCTCTCCGGGCTCTCCGGCTCTCCGGCTCTCCCGACCCTCCGGGCTCTCCGGCTCTCCGGCTCTCCCGACCCTCCGGGCTCTCCGGCTCTCCGGCTCTCCCGACCCTCCGGGCTCTCCGGCTCTCCGGCTCTCCCGACCCTCCGGGCTCTCCGGCTCTCCGGCTCTCCCGACCCTCCGGGCTCTCCCAGCGGAGCGCCTACGCGTCCTTGAACTCCTGCCGCTGCCGCCCGAGCCCCTCGATCTCCAGCTCCACGACGTCCCCGGCCCGCAGGAACGGCTTCGGCTCGGGCTGCCCGAGGGCCACCCCCGCCGGCGTACCGGTGTTGATGACGTCACCGGGGTACAGCGTCATGAACTGGCTGACGTAGCGCACGACCTCCGCGACCGGGAAGATCTGCTCGGCCGTGGTGCCGTCCTGCTTCAGCTCCCCGTTGACCCACAGCCGCAGCGAGAGGTTCTGCGGATCCGGTACCTCGTCCGCCGTCACCAGCCACGGCCCCAGCGGGTTGAACGTCTCGCAGTTCTTCCCCTTGTCCCAGGTCCCGCCCCGCTCGATCTGGAACTCCCGCTCGGACACGTCGTGCGCCACCGCGTACCCGGCGACGTGCGCGAGCGCCTCCTCGGCGGACTCCAGATACCGGGCCGTACGTCCGATGACGACCGCGAGCTCGACCTCCCAGTCGGTCTTCGCCGACCGGCGGGGGACCAGCACGGTGTCGTTCGGGCCCACGACGGTGTCCGCGGCCTTGAAGAAGACGACCGGCTCGGCGGGCGGCTCGGCGCCGGTCTCGCGGGCGTGGTCGTGGTAGTTCAGCCCGATGCACACGACCTTGCCGATCCGGGCGAGCGGCGGCCCGATCCGCAGCCCGTCCGCGTCCAGCGCGGGCAGCTCCCCGGCCTCCGCGGCGGCCCGGATCCGGCCGAGCGCCGCGTCGTCCGCGAGCAGCGGCCCGTCGATGTCCGGCACCACACCGGAGAGGTCCCGCAGGACCCCCTCGGCGTCGAGCAACGCAGGCGTCTCCACTCCCGCCGTACCGACTCGCAGCAGCTTCATGATCACAATCTCCCTCGATCGCGTGCGCCCGCCGACGGGTGCAGCCATCGGAGGACTGGTCGATCCTCCAAGGTCGACGGCCACTCCGCAATACCCGGTTCACGTACTGGACCGTAGGCCCGGGGGCACGCGCCGGGCCGCTCCGGCTCAGCGGTAGAGGGCGGCCCGCTCCACCGCGCTCCACGTCGTACTGGTCACCACGTACAGCGCGGCCGCCAGGGGCACCACCGCCACGGTGAAGAGCGTGAAGAAGGACATGAACGGCATGACCTTGCTCATGGCGCCCATCCCCGGCACCGGCTGCCCGTCGACCACGGGCACGGGCACGGCCGGATTCGCGGCCATCATCCGCTTCGTCCGGCGGTAGTTGAACGCGGCGACGCAGGCGACGACCACGAAGAGCCCGAGGTACACGAGCCCCGCTCCCCCGAGCACCCCGCCGTCGCCGAGCGCGTCGGCCCACCGGTCACCGAGGTGCGCGGCGAACAGCTGGTGGGTGAGCAGTTCGTTCGCCTCTCCGCCGATCGTCGTGTTCGAGAAGAGGTGGTACAGGAGGAAGAAGGCCGGCAGCTGGAACAGCCCTGGCAGGCATCCGGCCAGCGGCGACACCTTCTCCTCGGCGTGCAGCTCCATTACGGCCCGCTGGAGCTTCTCGGGGTTCTTGGCGTGCTTCTTGCGCAGCTCGGCGATCTTCGGCTGCAACTCGGTCCGCGCCTTCTGCCCGCGCGCGGAGGCCCGGGACAGCGGATGCACGAGCAGTCGTACGAACGCGGTGAACAGGACGATCGCGGCGGCGGCCGCGGACGCGCCGAACAGCGGCTGGAGCAGATCGGCAAGCCGCTGAACAAGGTCGGCGAAAACGGACATGGGTGAGCCCTCCGAGGGTCTCGTCGTGCCGGAACGGACCATGCCGGAAGCGGCATGGCGGAATGACGGCATGACGACCCGCGCGGGTCACAGGCTGGACGCTGTTGCGCTGCACTGTTGCTGACGCGCTGTTGCTGGCGCACTGTTGCTGATGCGCTGCTACGGGCGCGCTGTCGCCGGTAGCTGGTCGCTGTCGCTGATGCGGTGCGTGCGTGCGTGCCTGTCTGCCTACGCGACGGTCGCCGGGAGGGCGTGTCCGGGCGCCCTGGGCCGTGGCCGGCCGGAGGCGTCGGGGTCGCGTTGTGGCAGGAAGGCCGTACGGCGGGCCCGGTCGCGGATGGCCGTACGCACCCGGGTCGGCGGCACGGCGGGCGCGGCGCGCGAGGCGAGGAGCGAGCAGACGGCGAACGCGGAACTCGCGGCCGCGGTCGCCGCGAGCGCGACGGTCGCGGAGAGGGTGCCCGAGTCGAGCAGCACGACCTCGAGGAAGAGGAGCACCAGCGCGGCGGCGGGACGCAGACGCAGACGCAGACCGGACCCACTGCGGATCATCGGCTGCCCCTCCCGTCCGTACTGGTTCTGCTCGCCCTGATGTTCGTACGTTACACGCACCTCAGCGTGGCCTCATGGAGACCAGCTTGCCCCACACCACCAGCCGGTACTTCGACGTGTACTCGGGTGTGCAGGTGGTGAGGGTGAGGTAGTAGCCGGGGTCGCGGTAGCCGTGGCCCGGCCGGACGGTGGAGTGCGGGACGGCCCGCAGGACGCTCCCGTCACGGGCCGTGGTCTGCGGCAGGACCTTGTCGACGGCGTACGTGTACGTCGCGCTCCGCGTCTCGACCCGCACGGTGTCCTTCGGCGCGAGCCGGTTGAGGTACCGGAAGGGCTCACCGTGGGTGTTGCGGTGCCCGGCGAGGGCGAAGTTGCCGGCCTGGCCGGGCTGTTGGGTGCCGGGGTAGTGGCCGACGTAGCCCTTGTTGAGGACCCGGCTCTTGCTGACGCCCTCGGCGACCGGGACCCGGAGGTGGAGGCGGGGGATGGTGAGGATGGCGTAGGCCCTGGACCAGTCGGGCGAGGGCGGGGCGGCGACGGCGGCCCGGTCGGGCGAGCCGGCGGGCGGGGCGGCGGGCGCGGACGTGGCCGTAGCCGAAGCCGGGGCCGGGGCCGACGAAGCGGGCGGCGGCGCACCGGCCGTAGGGAAGTCGCCACCCGAGCCACCCCCGCCGTCCCAGGCCCGCTCCAGCGCCCGGACCTCGCGCTCGGCCCCCTCCCTGGCCTCCCGGTTGGTCCACCACACCTGATGCACGACCAGCAGCAGAAGCACCACCCCGACGGTGACGAGGGCCTCCCCGCCACTCCACAGCACGCGCCGCCGCAGCGCGCGACGCCGAAGCCCGCTGTGCCGCACGACGCGAACCCGCACCATCCGTGAGCCTCCTTCACCGGGGCCGCCCGCACGATAGGGGGTCGCACGATAGGGGGTCGGGCGAAAGGTCTCCAGACCCGTGCGCAGGCGGTCAGGTTCAAGGCCGCTGTCCGGTCCCCCGAACACTTCCTCCCACTTCCTCCACAGGTTTGAGAAAGGGCTGTTGAAACCCTCGACAACCTCACCCGTCACACCCGATGCTTCCTGTCGGCATCAGCGGGACCAGCCACGGAGCCGGTTCGACGACGACACCCCCGACACCGGCCGTTGAACGAAGCGGAGAAGTCATGATCCGACGCAGAACTCTGCTGGCGGCGACAGGCGGCGCCCTCGTCGGCGGCGCCCTGGCGACAGGCACCGCACACGCGGACGCGACCATCGCCGTCAACCCCGGCACGTCGTACGGCACCTGGGAGGGCTGGGGCACCTCCCTGGCCTGGTGGGCCAACGTCTTCGGCAACCGGAACGACTTCGCCGACCTCTTCTTCACCACCAACTCGGTGACCTACAACGGCACGAGCCTCCCCGGCCTGGGCCTCAACATCGCCCGCTACAACCTCGGCGCGTCCAGCTGGAACACCGTGAACGGCGAGTCGATGGTCGCCTCGCCCAACATCCCCGGCTTCAAGCAGATCGAGGGCTTCTGGCAGGACTGGAACAACGAGGACCCCACCTCCTCGGCCTGGGACTGGACCGCGGACGCCAACCAGCGCGCGATGCTCCAGAAGGCGACGGCGCGCGGCGCGACCACGGAACTCTTCGCCAACTCCCCCATGTGGTGGATGTGCTCCAACCACAACCCCTCCGGCGCGGCGGGCGGCGGCAACAACCTCCAGACCTGGAACTACCGCCAGCACGCCTCGCACCTGGCGGCGACGGCCCTGTACGCGAAGTCGAACTGGGGCGTGAACTTCGCGACGGTCGACCCCTTCAACGAGCCGGCCTCCACCTGGTGGACCGCCACCGGCACCCAGGAGGGCTGCCACATGGACCCGGCGGTCCAGGCGGCCGTACTCCCGTACATGCGCAGCGAGTTGGACAAGCGGGGCCTGACGGGCGTACGCATCGCGGCCTCGGACGAGACGAACATCGACACGGCCCGCTCGACATGGTCGTCCTTCAACTCTGCCACCAAGGCCCTGGTCAGCCAGGTCAACGTACACGGCTACCAGGGCTCGGGCGGCCGCCGCGACCTCCTCTACACGGACGTCGTCACGACCTCCGGCAAGAAGCTCTGGAACTCGGAGACGGGCGACAGCGACGGCACGGGCCTGACCCTGGCCTCGAACCTCTGCTACGACTTCCGCTGGCTGCACCCGACAGCTTGGTGCTACTGGCAGGTCATGGACCCGTCGACGGGCTGGGCGATGATCGCCTACGACGCGAACACCCTCCAGCCGACCACCATCCAGACCAAGTACTACGTGATGGCGCAGTTCAGCCGCCACATCCGCCCGGGGATGAGGATCCTCGACACGGGCGTGAGCTACGCGGCGGCGGCCTACGACGCGGCCGCGCGCCGCTTGGTGATCGTCGCGGTGAACACGTCGACCTCGGCCCAGACCCTGACCTTCGACCTGTCGCGCTTCACGACGGTGTCAGGCGGCTCGGGCGGCCTGGTCCCCCGCTGGAACACGGTGACGACGGGCGGCGACCAGTACCGGTCGTACTCGAACACGTTCCTGAGCGGTAAGTCGGTCGCGGTGCCGTTCGCGGCGAAGGCGGTGCAGACGTTGCAGATCGACGGGGTGGTGATCTGACGGGGCGGTGATCTGACGGGGCGGTGATCTGACGGGGCGGGTGTGACGCAACCGGAGGCGTTCCCGGAACGTCGTGCGTCACATGACGAAACCAGCCGTAGAACCAGCCGTAGAACCAGCCGTAGAAGCAGCCGTAGAAGCAGCCGTGGAAGCGGCAGGTGGAAGCAGGAGCGAGGACGAGCGTGGGCGCCGCCGCCCCGGCCTGGTGGCGCCCGCGCTGGCGAACCTGGCCATCGGGTTGCCCGCGATCATCCCGCTGTACTCGGCGTACTGGCTGCTGACGAACTACCTGCCCTCGACCTGCGACGCCTTCGCGCCCAGGCCGGACACGTCCAACTGCGACTACCACACCCTCGATCACGCACCGGTGATGATGTCCCTGCTGGCGGTGACGGGAGCGATCCTGCTGCTCGCGGTGCTGACAGTGGACGTCCTGGGCCCACGCCGCCGAGCCGACGACCGCCCCGGGAGATGGCTGGCGACGGCGGCACTGATCCCGGTGCCGTTCCTGTTGCTGCTGTGCCTGGCGAAGGCGTGACCAAGACCGACGGCGCCCGCCTCGACCAGGCAATATCTGCACCCTCTTCCGACCTCCGTTCTCCGCACCGCCACCCCCAGCCAGTACGGTGTCTGCCATGCGCCCCGACACGCCTGCCGAAAACGTCGACCACACCGCCGAAGCGGCACGCCTGGAGCGAACCGCCGGCCTCTACCCCGAGGACGCCGAGGCCCTGCTCCTCCAGGCCGCGGCCCACCTGGAACTGTCCGGCGACCGCCCCGCCGCGACCGCGCTCTACGACCGCCTGCTGTCGTCGTCGACCCCCTTGGACGACCCCCACCTGGTACGGGCCCTGAAGGCCTCCAACCTCTGGGAGTACGGCCACGAGGCAGAGGCCAGGGCCATCATCGAAGGCGTCCGAGCCGCCGCCCCGCGTGACCCGGCCCCGTGGGTGATCGTCGCGGAGGCGTTGGAGTCCCACGACGAGCTGGAGCAGGCGCAGGAGACGTTCACCCAGGGCGTGACCCTCCTCCTGACCGACGTACCGGAGCCCCCGTACGCCACCCACCCCCTCCTCTTCGGCCGCCACCGCGTACGCCGCATGCTGGGCGTACCCCACGACGAGTGGGACACCTTCGCGGACACCCTCCACTCCATGCCGGTCTCCCTGGACGAACTCCACGACCCCAAGCGCGTCTGGTCCCTGGGCTCGGACAACCCGGCGGAACTGGAGGCCGAGATCTCCCGCCTCCGCGCGGAACTGGGCGCCTACCGGGAGGCCCTGTCCCGCCCGTTCCCGGTGGCGGTGCTCCACTGGACGGCGGGTGAGCTGGCGGAGCTGGTTGCCGCGTATCCGTCGTTGGCGGTGGAGTACCCCTCGCATGAGGAGCACCTGCAGACGATAGAGGGGTCCCTGAGGGAACTGGCCTCTTCGGGCACCCCGAACCTGGGGATCGTGACGGGGACAGTGCCTTCGTACGAGGCCTTCGCGGCCTCGGAACTGGCCTCACCGGAGGATGCGACGCTGCTGCCGCAGTATGCGACTACGTTGGCGGCGCGGGGGCGGGCAACCGCCTGGCCGCCGGACAGGGGGGCGCAGTGCTGGTGCGGGAGCCAGAGGCTATACCGCGCCTGCCATAGCTGAGGCGAGAACATCGCACTCTTGTCTCCAGCCGGGACACATCGTTAGCTCGTACCCGTCACATCTCCCGGCGGGTGGGTACGCAGCCGCGCTCCGATGAGTGCGAGACTCTTCGCACCGAGGGTTGCCGTGGGAAGATGACCAGCTCTCGCATGAACCGCCACCAGAAGGAGAGTCATGTCCAGCGGCCATGAACGCCCCCAGTTCACCCAGGCACTGACCTCGATAGAGATCTGTGCGGGTGCAGGCGGCCAAGCCGTTGGGCTGCACCAGGCGGGATTCAACCACAGCGCCTTGGTGGAATGGGACCCTCACGCTGTGAACACGCTGCGCGCAAATGTCGGAGACTGGCCCGGATGGAATCCTGAAAAGGCACTGCAGATTGACCCCATGGACGTCCGCGACTTCCTGGACTCCGACCTCAGGAAGAATCTAGATCCAGGACGAGGAGATCTTGATCTCCTGGCCGGTGGAGTACCCTGCCCTCCCTTTTCCCTGGCTGGGAAACGACTGGGGGAAGATGATGACCGCGACCTGTTCCCGGCAGCTTTGAAGATCATTGAAGAACTGCAGCCAAAAGCCGTAATGATCGAAAACGTGCGCGGCATCCTTGAACCTCCAGAGTTTTTCATCGAATATCGGATCAAGATCCTGAATCGCCTGCGCGACGCGGGTTATGTGATTCCAGATATCGATCCCAATAAATCACCCAAGGCGCAGGATATCGCCATGCGTAAGGTGTGGCGACGGCTCGACGCCAAGGATTTCGGTGTACCGCAACTGCGTCCGCGAGCAATCCTCGTCGCTATTCACAAGGACGCGCTGGACGAGAGTCCGCATAATTTCGAATGGCCGGTGCGCCTTAGAGCCGACGAAGCGACGGTTTTCACGCACCTCCGGGAGACCATGCGTGAGCGCTGCGAAGACTACTGGGAGCTGAATCAGTACGGCCAGCCTGCCAAACCAGACGATCGCACCGGCAAAAACGTGTACGACGACTGGTACGACGCGGCTGAGAAAGCCGCCGCCGCAGGGCGGGGAATCGCCCCCACCCTGGTGGGCGGCTCCAAGAAGCATGGTGGAGCAGACCTCGGCCCGACCCGCGCCAAACGCGCCTGGGCAGCCATGAATGTGGACGCCATGGGAGTTGCGAACGACCGTAAGGAATGCAACCCGGAGCGTGACATTTTCAGACCAACCGGCCCTATGCTGACGGTTGAGCAAGCGGCAATCATTCAGGGATTCCCGCGCGACTGGAAATTCCGAGGCGGGAAGACCGCGCGTTACCGCCAGGTCGGAAACGCCTTTCCGCCGCCGGTCGCCGAAGCCGTGGGTCGTGCCATTGCTGCGGTTCTGCGTCCCGAGCACCGGACCGAACTGCTGGCGAAGTACGTCATGGAGTCAACCGGCAGCAATTCCCCGGAAATTTCCGGCCCTCAGGCAGAACAAATGGAGTTTTCCGTGTCAGCGCGCCTTGCGCGCCAGAACCGTGTCGACAATCTGGCTGGCGCAAGTTCCTGACGGCTCGTGCTCCCAGAAGCGGAGCACGAGCCACCCCGCCTCGGTCAGCCGCTGGTCCGTATCACGGTCTCTCGTAACGTTGCGGAGGACCTTCTCCGACCAGTAACCAGAGTTCGTCTTCGGAGGTACGTAATGCTCAGGACAACCGTGCCAATAGCATCCGTCGACAAACACCGCAACCTTCGTCGGCCGGAATACCAGGTCAGCCGTCCGGCGAAGGTCTGGTAGCGGGCGGGCCGCGACACGATAGCGAAGTCCTTTGGCGTGCACCAGCCGACGGATCAACTGTTCGGGCTTCGTGTCACGGCTTCGAATCGCCTGCATGTTGCGCCGTCGCGCCGCGGATGAGGCCCACGACCCCTCCGGCGCAACCCACTCGGATTCGTTCGTCACACTTCCAGAGGGTAGTAGGCGCTCCGGTCCAGTCGGCACGAACCTGCGGTAAGTCAGCGGCTCCCCACATGGCTCAGCAGTGCTTCCACATCGCCCGGCGCCAGCCCTGCCCCGACGGAGGGTTCCTCTTCAAGATCCGCGAGCTGCTGAACCGTCGGGTCATCAAGGATCCGGCCCATGAAGTCGAGCTTCTTCTCAAGCCTGTGAGCCACCACCTCATCGATCGTCTTGCGGGCCGCCAGGACAGTGACCCTGGTCTCAGTGTCCGGTGCCAGGCCGAGGCGGTGAATGCGGTCAAGACTCTGCAGGAACCTGCCGGCCATGAAGTCCCGGTCGACGTAAACCGCGTCATGGCAGACGTGGTGCAGGCTGATGCCCTCACCGAGGGTGGCCGGGTTGGAGATGAGCACCATGCAGCTTGGGTCTTCGCGAAAGCGCCTGAGTTGTTCATCACGGTCCGGCGTACCCCCGTAAACGACGGCTGGACTGTACTTCTCCAGCATCCGCTCCAGGGTCGTCAGGCTCCGGACAAAGGTCGTCCAGAGCAAGGTCTTCCGGCCGCGCGCGGCATTCTCCGCGATGATCGCGACGGCCTCCTTGTACTTGGGCGACAGCTCGTGGTCGGGCAGGGACTGCATGAGCGAGTACAGGGAGCTGTTCTTCGGGATCTCCAGAGGCGGGAGCTGGTACGCCAGAGGCTCATACTTGCTCCCGCCTTCCAGCAGGAGCGCGGGACTGACCGCGGCCATCAGCAAGCGGAGCGCCGTCTTACCCAGAGCACTGAGATCGTCTCGTGCTCCTTCAGCCTTCGCACCCTGCGTCAGCGACTCGTAGATCTCGTCGTGGAGTGGCGGCATATCCACATAGCGCAGGCCCAACTGCACTGGGGGCAAGCCGAGTTCATGCTTGGTCGTCCGGGTGAACAGGGGCCTCAGGACTGTGCTCGCATGCGCGAGGTCGCCCCCGGCAACGGCCTGGACCACTGTGCGCTGGCCATGTCCCGGCCAGACAAAGCCCAGCAGGTTCTCCAAATCCTTGGCCCCGTTCGGTGCCGGTGTTCCCGTGAGGATGAGGCGACGCGCGGCCAGCGGTCCCAGCGCCATGCAGGCAGCTCCGTAGGTGCCCCGCGCACCGAGCTTCATCCGGTGTGCCTCGTCCAGGATGATCATCGCAGGCCCAGCCTTGAGCCACCCCGCCAGCAGGCCGAGCGAGCGGTCAAGGCGCTCGTAATTGACGATCAGAACTTCCGTCCACTGGTCCATCGAGCCGTCAAGCACATGCGTTCGCAGGGCGTACTGGAAGCACACGGCGGTTTCGTAACGCCACGACTCATAGGCCGACTTGGGGCAGACGACCAGCAGGCGGCTTACCCGCCCTTGTGTCTTCTGAGCCGCGTAGACGGCGAGAGCAACACGGGTCTTTCCCGCCCCAGGGACGCTGAAATTGGCGCCATGCTGAAGGGACAGGAGCTTGGCTATGTCACGGAGCTGGAACTCGCTGAGCTCGCCTCGCCATGTCTCTCCGAGAAGGCCGCGCACTGCGCCGGGGGCAATCTCCGTGGGCCCCGGAGACTCATCCAGCCGTTGCTTGACCGTGTTCGCGTCCTGCACCACGCCGGCCACCAGCGCGCCCAGCTCGGGCTCCCACTCGACGCCCTGCGGGTGTGGCCAGCTTCCGAGCGCCCCGAGGTCCCCCAGGAGTTCATCCAGCGCGATAGACGCGTTGAGAGGGCCCAGCTGGCCGCCCGTACGAAAACGGGCGGCCAGCTGAACGAGAGCCTGCTGGTATTCATCGGTGGTACGCAGTACTACACGGGTGCGCGTCTCGTCGAAACCGAGTCGCAGGGAGGTTCCCTCAGAGCTGAGCGTCATGCCGTGGGCTCCACCGTCGCGGCTTCGAGCAGCCAGGTGACCCCGTCACCGGGGTCGGGCAGGCCCCGGCCGGCCTGCTGTGCCAGCTTGCGCAGGCTGGAGCGGAGGTTGAGGACAGCGTCGTCGAACGCTTCCTCGTCCAGGCTGCGGGACGACCGCGCCTGCACGAGATCGGCCACACACTGGTCGATGCTGGCGCATGCCTCGGCAAGCCGGGCGGGAGCGAGTTGCTTGCGCTTACGCAGGCGCGTACTACGGCCGGCCGCCTCGATGGCCTTGTCGAAAGCATCCTTCGCCTCAGCGATCGTTCCCTGCTTCTCGGCCTTCTCGCTGTCCGCGAGGCCAGGGGCGCCGGCACCCACCACAGCCTTGGCCCTCAGGAGCCGGTCGTTCAGCGCACGAGCCGCCGAGACAGCCGAAGAGGCAGCCGGCACCGTAAGCCCCAGGCCGGGAATGACTACCCCGGCAGCTTCAGGAACCGACGAACCGGAAGCATCCGGGGCCGGAAGCATGTCGCCGAGCCCCTCCTTGAGGAAGTGCTCGTCGATGTGCCGCACATCCGTCTTGGAGAAGTCCAGGAGGATGGCGGCCAGCCGCCATTCCTTGAGCACTTCAGCCTGGTCACGGTCAACCGACTCCAGCTTCATGTAGAGCCGCTGCAGTTCCTTCAGTCGCTCCTGGGCGCCTTCCCAGTCGACCAGGCGCAGCTTGGAGCCCCCGCCGCTCGCACTGCGTTCGATCAGATCCCGGATCGTGGTCAGGATCCAGCGCTCCTGGTGGTACGTCTTCACCTGAATCCGAAACGCCTTGGCGATCTGATCCGGGGTCCGCCCGAGGGCAGCCTGCTCCTCCATCGCGAGCAGACGGTTGACATACGAGTAGTCGCGGCGGTGATCCTTGCGGAGCTGCAAGGACAGCTCGACGGCGTTGATGTCAGCCCACGTGAACGACTCGGGAAGCACCCCAACCCGCATCGACTGCACGCCAAGTTCCCGCAGGGCGCAAGCCCTCGTGTTCCCGTTGACCAGGATGCCGTGATGGGTGACCAGCCCAGGATCGTTCTGACCGAACTGCTTCAGGCTCTCCTTGAGGGTGTCGAAGTCGATGTCGCGGAGACTGGGGTCAGCCGGCGATGCCTGGAGGAGGAAACGAAGGTAGTCCTGGCTCTCCGCGCTCCACGGATCCTTGTCCAGCCCTTCGTCACGGACGGGGTCGTGACTGCGCTGGGCCCGGATCCGATGTGTGCCGGGGTTGAGGTACAGGCCGCTGAGCGGGAGATCGATGACCTCGATATGAGCCTGCTGTTCGTTCCAGTCGACCGTCACGGTCTCGCGGGTGCCGCCGGCGTCGCGCACCTCCCGTACCTTCGTCTTGATCCGTTCACTGAACTCGTCCGCCCGCGGCGGCGGGGCAAACTCGCGCACCATCGTCGTCTCCGCTCCGTCAGTCGTTGTCGTGGTCAAGCTCGGTGTCATCGGCCAGCTCTGCGGCCACGGCCTTACGCGAGTCCTCAGGGAGGCTCCGGTAGAGGCCCCACGCCTTTTCCAGCTGTCCGAGCGTGCGCTGATCAGCCTCGGTCCAGGCGGCAAGCGCCTGCCTCTCCATCGGAGAGAGCGCGCGCACCTGGGCCAACACCTGGGCCAGCTCGACAGTCCGCTCGCCGGTCCCCAGGCCGCACCGCTTGCACTCCGTCACGGTCTGGAAGTCCGTGGAGCCGTCCGGCAACACCACCTTGCGCCGGGCCACGTTGAGCACCGCCGGGGTGACGGTGTCCTCGTAGAGCTCGCCGGCGCCGATTCCGCACGCACGGCACATGTAGTTGTCGGCCGCGAGGATCTTGGCCCTCTGCGCCGCGGTAATGCTCGCCTTGTGCTTGGGTGCCTTGGCCTGCCCGGGCAGCCACACCTCCGTGCCTGCGGCGACGAAGCGCTGCTCCTGCTGGGTCAGCGTCGGATCTTCACGGCTCGTGTCGATCTGCCAGCCGTGATCCCGGAGGTCCCGCAACCGCCGGTCGATCTGCGCGACGTCGGGAAAAGCCTCCCGCAGCTCTACCTTCTTGAACGTCCCGCCTACCCCCACTACCTGCAGAAGCCACAGGGCCGTACGCACCTTGCTTCCCAGGTTCTCGCTCTGCCAAGACGGCAGCGTCATCTGCTGATCCTCCAGATCCGTGTGACGACGACAAAGGTGGACGTAAGCCGCCACCAAAAACAAGCCACACCCAAAGCGCACATAAAGCACCCCGTAGATGCAACAAGCCCCCCGCTGCGTGACCTGCGGTGACGCCACGAGCGATTGCCTAGGAAAATTCTTGCACTGCCGGTCATCGAGAAGTCAATGACGTAACTCTTGCGACAAAAAGAGCAAGCGAACCTCTCATTCCTTGCGGCACAATCTGCAACGGCCGCAGCCTGAGCTTGACCGGCCACCGCCGCGCAGGAATCACGGAGAAAGGAAGACTGCGACATGACGCACAGCCAGGCCAGCCACGCTTGGGCCACGAAGGGCATCAGCAGTGACGTTCCACCGGGGAAGCGGGCCCTGGCCCTGCGAATTCAGCAGCTGTGCCGTCACCTGACAGGGGAAAGCAGGACAAAGGGGGGCGTTCTGAAGCCAACCCAGGCACAAGCCGCGAAACGTATAGGAATTTCCGAGACGTCACTATCCCGGTTCCTGAGCGGAAATTCCGTCCCGGCGATGGAGCTGCTGGAGCGGATACACACGTTCGCCCGCAAGGACGCGGGCAGCGCCTTCCCCTCCGAGATCACTCTCACCAACCTGCGGGACCTGAGGGAACGAGCGAACGCGGATCACTGCGACAGCTGCGTACACCTGCGCGCTGAGCTGGAGAAACTGAGGGCCGAGATGGGCGAGGAAGGCATCCGAACCACAGGCATACCCTCAGTGGACACTCCCGCCGACAGCCCGACTCGGCAGACGCTTGAGAGTGCCGCACGGCGGACACTGACCGAGCAGCTCCGTGCCCTGGAGGCGCAACGCGACGAACTGGCAGCCCAAAGGGACGAGCTGGAGCAACACCGCGATCACTCTAAGACCGAGATTGACCGGCTCAGGAAGGAAAACACACGGCTCGGCATCTTTGCTGCCTCACGGACGGCAAGGCGGGCCGGCCTTGGATTCCATCCGGCACCGACCAGAGCAACTGAACCAGGTCCGCTGCCGGTCCCCCGGCAAGACGGGTACCGGCAGCGGAGTAGCACTGATGAGCGTGCCGCACGGAACATCGCAAGCAAGGCGGACGCCCTCAGGAAGAGCAGCCGGCAAGGTGGCACCGTACCCCTCCTGCATCACATGGTGCGCACAGCTAGCCACGGAGAGCTAGCGGCACTCCTGTGCCTGTTGCGTCGCCAGCAGGAGAGGGCGCTCGCCGAGGACCTGATCCATATCTACGGGCGGGACCAAAGTCATCAGGACGTCGTCCTCGTAGCGGCGGAACTCCATGACCGTGGCGCCCCCGATGACGCCGGCGCCCTGCTTCGTGCCCGCGCCATGCTGTGATCGGCTCACGCTTGGGGCTTACGGCACTTACGCGGCGACCTCCCCTTCGTAGCGCACTTGAGCCTGATCCAGGACGCCATCCGGGTCGCCGCCACAGGCCGCTGTCCAGTGCAGGAGATCGGCGATCAGCGCGACCGCGGCGTCCTCCAGACGCATGCGCGCATACCGGCCATGAGGCGGAGGCACCACCGCGCTCCCATACCGCTCCAGCGCTTCAGCGGCCCGTTCGATCCTTCGGCACATCCCCATGGAATCGACCGCGACCTCGCACCACACCGACTTGCCCGCCGCCGTGAGGGCAGTGCCCCAGGCCGCACTGAGCGCCGCGAGCAAGTGAAGGCCGCGTCCGCATTCATCTCCCCAGCTGCCTGGTGAGGCGGCGGGGAAGGCTTCGCTCCTGTCGTGCATCTCGACCCGCAGTCTCCCGTCGCGCCACTCCAGAACTAGAGTCGCGGCGACTCCTTCACCGACGTGTTTGATGACGTTGGTAGCCAGCTCCGTGACAAGCAACTCCGCTTCCTCGACTGCGGCAGGGATGCCCCACTGGCTCAGCTGTTTGGCGGCCGCTCTCCGGAGGAGGCCGACCTCCAGCGGCACCGCTTCAAAAGGCAGAACACAGCGGAGTCGGGGTTCGATGACTTCATGGCCGGACATGGCCGGCTCCTCCCTCACGGGCCACGCGCATGCTGCGCCTGCCGTGTCCGCACGGCTGCACGGCGTAGCGATTCCGTCACCGAGCATGACACAGAGAACTCTCACCGTGTAACTTCTCACGAGAATCCATCGAGTGAATCTGATGGTGGGCCCACCACCGCACTGTCTAGCCTGATGGGGATTTCCGCGCCGCAGCCCGGCGCATGGCGAAGGAGCCGCATGCCGGAACGGACCACAACCCGCCGCCGCCAACTGGGTGCAATGATGCGCAAGTTGCGTGCCCGCAAAGGGCTGACACTTGAGGAGGCCGGCCAGCTTGTCGGCGTATCCAAGGCAACGGTCAGCAGGTACGAGACCCAGGCCGGGCCGGTCAAGTGGATCGTTGTCGACGCGCTTTGCCGCGAGTACGGGGCAACTGAGGCGGAGCGCACGGCCGTTGTCGGGCTCGCGAAGGATGCCAAGCAGCAAGGCTGGTGGAGCTCCTTCGCCGATTCCATCCCAGAGAGCATGAACCTGCTCCTGACCCTTGAGGACGACGCCGTTCGCGAGAGTCACTTCTCTTGCGTCTACGTGCCTGGCCTCCTGCAGACCCGGGCATACAGCACGGCGCTGCAGAAGGCGAACGAAGTCCCCCTGGAGTCAGCGGAGATCGAGCGGCTCGTCGACATCCGTATGAAGCGGCAGGAGATCCTCACCCGCCCGAAACCGCTACATCTATGGGCAATCCTTGACGAGTCCGTGATCCGCCGGGTCGTCGGGTCACCCCAGATCATGAAAGAGCAGCTCGATCTACTACTCGAAGCGAACGAGTCCCCTCACATCACGCTTCAGGTACTGCCCTTCTCCAAGGGAGCGCACGCCGCGGCCCTTGGCAGCTTTGTCATCATCGGCGGCACCGAGCAGGCACTCGACGTGGTGTATGTCGACTTCCACACCGGCTCCCTCTTCCTGGAGAAGGATGAGGAACTGGAGCGATACAGACTTGCGTTCGAGTACCTCCGGGCACAAGCGTTGGACATGGAGGCATCCTCCGCTGTGATCCATCGTGCCCGTAAGGAGCTGTAAATGTCCCTCGGCCCTCAGCCCACCCACGCCGATGAGGTCTGGTTCAAGTCGTCGTACAGCGGCGGCAACACGACTGAGTGCGTCGAGGCCGCCTTCGCCCCCTTCGGCGTGCTCGTGCGGGACTCCAAGCGGCCTGCACATCCGCACCTCGCGGTCTCGGCCAGGGCATGGGCCAGTTTCTTGGCTGCCGTTCACCTGGCCTGATGAGCTTCACACCCGTGCTGATGGCGTACGCAAGATGGGCATGTCAGCAGCCGATGGCAGCCACCCTCCGCTGTGGTTGGAGACGGGGCCGATCATCGCTGTTGGTCGCGGCGCCTGGCATGCATTCCTGTGTGGCGGTCTGGAGCACGGACGCTTGACGCAGTGAAGAGGGAGTCTCCACAGCCGCGCTCGTTCCGCTGTAGGACACTCGTGCATAGGACAGCAGACAGCAAGGAGCAGACGATCGTGAGCGCACAATACGCGGAGACGCCCGGGCCAGCGGCGCTGTCGTGAAGACCATCGGCGACATTCGAGTAGCTCTTCGGTTCGGACACGGCTTTCCAGGAGACCTGGAGGCCTTCGAAGCAGATCTCCAGCGTGCACTGGAAGCCTCGTCAGAAACGGACCTAAATGCTGTCGCCACAGTCATCGTCGACTACCGGGGCAGGATTCGGCTCTACCAGGACCCTGACTTCGACATGGCAGTGCAGGAGGGTATCGACCTCGCGGCACGGCTGAAGCGGGAGGCACAGGGCCGGTGAGTAGCGTGATCGCAGCCGTCACGGTTCGGGCGGTAGATCGGGCGAAAGCTCGCGGAGCAGAGCAAGCGCTGGAGGCACTCCGGCGGGAACTGGAACAGGTGCCCAGGCTTGGGGTCCTTCTCGGGCCAGCCCGCCAGGACGGCACCGAAGGCCGTAAGACGAAGATCGAGCCCCGGGGCGGAGTGCCAGGGTTGGCAGTGGCGTACGTGTATACACCGGCGCCACCGCCTCCCACCGTGGCCATCGTCGCGGTTACACCTGACGACGGTCTTCCCGCTGAGTAGTTCCTCCCCTCGTCACTCAGCCCCAACGGCCTCCGCGTCAGCGCGACGACACCCGTAGACAACCATTACGCCAGCGCTGTCGCGTGCATGTTCATAATGACGGGGCTTGGGCCAGCCTGACGATCATCGGGACGGTGTGGCAGCAGTGGCCGTGTACGGGCGGCTCGTCTGTCGCATGCAGCTCGCTTCGATCCGACCGGCACTTACCCCGCCCGAGAGATCATTTATGCCAGATCGGGAATATTCCAGAGCCCCCGTGGACGAGGGACAACGCACTCCGTAGCGTCATCCGGGAGCCGCCCACGCAGGGCGGAACAAGAAGGGGGTTCCATGTCGCGCGAGGATCTGACTCGACTCACTGGGACTGTGAACGGGCCCAACTGCGATGACGACGACTGCCCGAACGTCTACCGCACGGCAACCGGCTCCATCGTGGTCCAGGGGAACGTGTCGGATGCCTTCCGGGCTCCGGAGGGTGAGGCCCTGGTGGAGATCCCTGAGTCGGTGCTCAAGGAGGCAGTCCGTGCTCTTGGATGGTGATGAGTGGCGGAGGACGTTCGACGCGTACGAACGTGACGCGTGGCGGTTCGAGGCGCAACCCATCTACACCATGCCCAGGGAAGCCGAGCACATCGACCGCTTCCTGCGCGGTGAGCAAAAGCCTGCGGATCATAATGCTCGCTGGCATGAGCGGGTTCGCGGATACGTGACCTCAGGCCGCACCATTGGGCGAGTGCGGATCGTTCGGAAGCCGTTGACGGACTACCAGCGATACCAGTTCGCGTGGGGAATTCCCGGAAACATCGGGGCCGGCGAGGACATCCGGATCCTGGACGTCACGCAGGAGGACTACGGACTCCCCCTAACAGGAACCGACTGGTGGATGTTCGACGCGACGCGAATAGTGCACCTGAATTTCCGATCGGACGGGACGCAGATCAGCCGCGAGATGTTCACGGGTGACATTGCTCCGTACTTGGAGTGGAAGCGCATTGCGCTGGCTCACTCGGTTCCGTTTTCCGTGTACGTGAAAGAACTAGGTGACCTTCGAACCTGAGCAACTCGGTCAGTCGAGATCCGACCTCGCACAAACACTCCGGGAGTTGCGCAAGCGAGCCGGTCTCACCGGCGACCGGCTCGCTCGGCGTTGCAACATGTCCCAGAGTCAGATCAGTAAGTTCGAGACCGGCAAGAAGACGCCCAATCTCATCGACGTCGAACGTATCCTCCGCGCTCTCAACGCTCCCGCCGATATAGTGGCGGACGTTACGGCTCTCGCACGGATCGCGAACACCGAGTGGCAGGACAAACGCTCGTCCTGGCGCCGCGGAATGGAGAAGCGGCAGACCGAACTGGCTTCCCTTGAGCAGGAGTCAGCTAACCTGCGCTACTTCCTCCCTTCCATGATGACGGGCCTGCTGGCCACGCCTGAATACATCCGCGCCAGCCTTTCTCACACTCCAGGCGACCCGTCGAGGACTGTGGCACGCAAGCTAGAGCGCCAGGCTGTTCTCTACGACACGTCAAAGGCCTTCACTTTTGTCCTGACGGAGCAGGCGGCTCGGTGGGCGATCGTGCCATCGTCCGCCATGGCGGTGCAGATTGACCGCCTGGTGTCGCTGTCCCACCTGCCAAACCTTCACATCGGCGTGATTCCAGCGGGAACCGTAATGGCACGTGGCCCGATGAACACGTTCACGGTCTACGACGACCGACTGGCCACGGTCGAGAACTTCACCGGCCGGATGGTCTTTCGAGACCCCCGCGATGTTTCAGAATATCTCGCCGTGTTCACCTCCTTCGAACAGCATGCTTGCTTCGGCGACGAGGCGCGAACTCTGTTAAATCAGTGGGCGAACGCCTGCCGGTGATCTTTATTCCGTAACCGGAATATCGCTCGAATCCTCCGGAGTCCTGATGAATCATGGACTCGCCATAGAGCCAGGGAGGATTGATGGCCGGTCCACAGAAGCCCAAGGGACACGGACTTACGGAACTTCCTGCTGAGCCAGGAGCCGTACCAGGATGTGGTGCATGCCTCAGCATGTGCGTTCGTAGGGAAAATGCCCGCTCCCGCGGCCACCACAGAGCAGAATCTGACGCAAATTGGGAGCTACGAAAGCATCAGACAGAAGCGCACGCATCATGAGCAGTGTGCCGCTACCTGGATTCCAGATCAGGAAGTCCGAGCGGAAACTGCGCGCTCGGCGACGGGAGTTGCCGTGCTGACGACGGCAGGCATGGACAGACTGATCTCCGAGTGGATTGCTCGGAGTGGCACGCCGGCTTGGGTATGGGACTACCGCGAAACCGTCCGTATCTGCACAGCGGCACGTATCCAGGCATCCCGCGCATGGATCCTCGGCAACTTGTGCAGGCCCAGGCCGTGCGCCAACTGCTCGACATCGGCCAACAGCGGCTCGTCCAGCACGCATCGGATTGAACTTCTGTCATTGGCCATTGCTGGAACGCACACTCGCTTGCCCCCAGCGGCTCTCAAGTTCCCTCTCCTCGAGCACTCGACAGTGCATATAGGAACTCAGGGAGAGGGCGACCCGAAAATCATCCAAACAGTGAGGTGAATTAGTGTTCTACACAATCCCGTCAGCACTGGGAACGATCAGGAAGGGAGCGACGCGATGACCACCGCCGTCACCACCGAATCGCGCGCGGGTCGCTCTCTCGTCACCCAACCCGAGTTCGACATGCTCGCTGCTTTCTGCGCCGATGAGTACGGCCTGGAACGCTGCGTGGCCGACCGTGTCGTAGACCAAGCCCTCGCCCTGGTCTACGTCATGGGCACCACCGGCAAGGGCGCCATCATGGCACCGTCGCATCTGGTCGACCCCGGCTGGCACACGCTCATTCTGCACACCGACTGGTACGCCCAGTGGTGCGAGAAGCAGTTCGGCTACTTCCTGCACCACCAGCCGAACAGCAAGACCCGGACCCGCGGCCTGATGACCGACGTCGTGGCCAAGATCCGGACCGCCGGCTTCGCAGTGGACGACCGCCTGTGGGGCACCGCTGCCGACTGCAACGCGCCGACCTGCTGCGGCGACGGCCCCTGCTGCTGATCCGTTCTTCCAACCACTCCCTGCAGGGAGTGGCCCGCCCCCTGCAGGGCTGCCCCCCTCGTGCGCCAGAACGGACTTCACCCATTGCCCCTGACCAAACTGACCGCGACGAGCCGCGTGACCGTCTTCCCGCTCGAAGCCCTCACCGTCGCGTACACCACGCAGTCCACCGACCAGCGCGCCATGGGTGACATCGGCCTCGTGACCGTCGTCGATGACCACAGCGACGGGGACGCGCTGTGGCGACTGGCTTCCGACCTCGGCAGCCGTACCGCCGACCAGGACCGGGCCCGCTGGATTCTCACTCAGGCGAGCCGCGCCCGCATGGTCAACGCACACACCGACCTGCCCAACGCAACGTGGACGGCGTATATCCGCCGTCGCCTTGATCTCGACGCACTCTTCGTCAACCACGACGTCCTCATGACCGGCCGGATTGCCCTGTTCGCCCCACGGGCAGTGTCGGCTGTGGAAAGTGACAGCCCGGAGGGGCAATCTTGAGCAGTTTGATCCCGTGGCAGCAGCGGCTGGCCACCGGTACGGAAGACATCCAGAGCGAGGTCATCGACTGGTATCGCCGGTCCAGGCATGGCAAGGCGTACGTCCCCACCATGATCTGGGGGACGTTCCAGACCGAGGCGTACGCGACGGCGATCCTGCGTCGGGTCGTCGACTTTCTCGGTGTTCCGGACGACGTGTCGGCGGGCGTTGCCAAACGGATGGAGCGTCAGCAGGTGCTGTACGACGGTGAGCATCACTACGAGGTGGTCCTCGGCGAACAGGCCCTGTACACGAACATCGGCGGGGCGGTGGTGATGCGGGGCCAAATGGAGCGGCTTCTGCGCGACATCGACCTGCCTTCCCTCACCCTCGGCGTGCTTCCCACCGCCGCCGAAGTGAGCGTGGTCCCTATGCCCGGCTTCAATCTGCACGGGGACGACCGGGCCCACTACGAACTCGTCTCCTCCGGAGTGGACATCACCAATCCAGACGAACTCGCCCTCCACGAGAAGGCGTTCAGCGCCCTGACCGAGGCAGCAGCCTACGGAGACGCCGCCAAGGAACTGATCAGAAAGGCCCTGGCCTTCTGGAGCGACGCATGACGGATTCGTAGCCCTCCCGCCACGCTCTGGCAGAGCTGATGCGCCCTCACCGGGCGGAGGGCGGACTCCGACCCCGGACCGATGCCGCCTTTCGGGGGATGGGGGGCAAGCTGATGGGGCCTCACGGGCGTGGCCCGTATGGCAGCTTCGATGAGCGGTGTCGGGCATATCGGATTAGCCTCCGAAATGAGCGCAATATGGATCTTTAGGTGTGCGCTCTAACTCGACCCAAGGAGGAGAAATGCGCAAGCTTCAGAAGGCCGCTGTTGCGGCCGCGATGGTCGGGACCCTGAGCCTCATAGCCACCGGCACTGCCTCAGCCCAGCCTGCATACGACGGTCACGGCTGTAAGTCGCACGACTTTGACCTCAGTCTTCTTGGTCAGGTCGGGGCGCTCAACGGCCTTGCGGGCAATGTGCTCAATGGTGAGGGCCACCCCGGCGCGCAGTACAACCACGTCGGTTCCAGTTGCGGCCACCACTGAGCGATCCGCGATCCGTCGCGTAGTTCGTCGAAAGGGGCCTCGGTGCCCGGGCGACAGTGCCCGGCGCCGGGGCCCCTGCATTTCGGTGGGCATCCATGCGTCCCTGCATCCGTGTGTTCATGCGTCCGTCCATCCATGCGGCCGTGTATCTATGCGGTCGTGCATCCGTGCGGTCGTGCATCCGTGCGGTCGACCAAAGTCGTACGTCGTAGACCTTCGGCCGATGGTGGGGCGGCCGGCCCCTCGGCAGACTCGTTGGGGCACTGGGACGGGCGGACTGCGCCGTACAGGCTGTCGGGGACACGACGGGGAGAGTGGGGAGTGGTATGGGCTCGGGGGACAGCGGTGGGACGGCGCGGGTGGAGGGCCTTTGGGGGGACGGCCGTTCGGGCGGGAAAGTGACCGTGCTCGCGGAGTCGGCCTGGTTTCTGGTTCTGTTCTGTGTCGCGTGCGGGGGCGGGATCGGATGGTTGGTCACCCTCCTTGCCGAGTGGCTGGTGACGTTGTCGTGGGCACCGTTGCAGGGGCCGGCCGAGTTGCTGACGTCCGTGCCGGAGCCCTGGCTCGGGATCGGTGGGGTTGGGGTGGGGGCGGGGTTGGGGCTGGTCGTCGGGTTCGTCGCCGTGCATGAGTCGCTGTCGGTGAGCGTGTCCGCCGGGCGCGTGGTCCTCGGTGTCAGGGACTCCTCGCAGGAGTTCGGGCGCGACGAGATCGATGTGGTCGTGCGGGACGGCAAGCAGCTTGTGCTGCTGGGGCCGGACGGTATGGAGCTCGCTCGGGAGGCCTGCGGTCTGTCCTGGGCACGGGTGGCCGAGGCTTTTGCCCAGCACGGGTATCGGTGGGCGGACGAGGATCCGCATCGGGAGGAGTTCCGGCGTTGGGTTCCGGGGATGCCCGGGCTGCCCGAGGGGGCCGATGCCTTGCTCCGGGCTCGGCAGGAGGCCCGGAAGAAGGAGGAGAACTCGGAGGACGCCCGGGAGCTGCGCGGGGAGCTGTTGCGGCTGGGTGTCGTCATACGTGATGAGAAGCATCGGCAGTACTGGCGGATGCCGCCGCGGTCCTGAGGTACGGGCTTCGGGGAGGGTTCGGGGAGGGTTCGGGGGAAGATGAGGCGCGATGGGGGCGGGGCCGTTGGGCTGAGAGGATTGCGCCGACCGTAGTGGAAGAAGGGGGCTGAGCATGATCGTGCTCTTGCTGGTCGGCGTTCTCGTGCTCGCCGTCGGCGGTTGCGTCTGTGTGGTGTGGGCTTCTCGGGGCGGGCCGCGCTGGGTGCGTGCGGTGGCCGCGGTGACCCTGGGCATGGGTGAGTTGGTGCGGGCGTCGCGGCGTTCTCGTCGCGGGTCGGGGTGGGGCTCGAACTCGGGGTCCAGCTCGGACTAGAGCTGATCGAGGTCGTACGGCCACAGCTACGGCTACGGCTACGGCTGCGGCTGCGGCTGCGGCTGCGACTATCGGCTGCGACTGCGACTGCGACTGCGACTGCGACCAGGCTGTCGGCCTTGATGCGGACGCGGGCCGCGCCCCCGGAGGGCATCCGGCGCGGCCCGCGTGGACCAGCTTGCCGTTCGCCTCGGAGCGGCCGTGCTGGTCGCGGCCATCGCGTTGTGGCTGTGACCAGCACTCTCGCAACACACCCCGGGACTGCGGAGCCGTGCACTTCAGGTTCGGTTTCCGGGCCGGAGCCTCAACAGTTGGACAGAGTGCGGCCGAGGAGGGGGAGCAGGCGGTCCCAGTGAAGCTGCAGTGCGGCGGGGTTGAAAGCGTCGGTGTCGGCCATGGTGAAGCCGTGGACGGTGTCGGGGTAGATCTCCGAGGTGTGGTCGACGCCCGCGGCGTCCAGGGCCTGGTTGAGTTCGGCGAGGGCTTCGGGCGTCAGGTCGGTTTCCGCGTGGCCGAAGTGGACCTGGGCGATGAGGCGGCGCAGGCTGTCGGGCCCGGCCGCGCCCACGGGGGCATGGAACGCGGCGACGGCGGCCACCTGGCCGGGGTGGGCCACGGCGGTGCGCACCGCCAGGAGGCCGCCTATGCAGTAGCCGGTCACCGCGACGGGTCCGGCGCCGGCTTCGGGCTGGGTGGTGAGGAACCTGAGGTAGGCGTCGGCGTCACGCAGGGTCCGTTCGATGGTGTGCGCCTCGATCAGGGGCATCAGCCGGCCCATGACCGTCGTCCGGGCCTCTTCTCCGATGTGCTCGGGAAGTTCGACCACAGGTGCCGGGCCGTGCCGGTAGAAGACGTTGGGGACGAGAACGTAGTAACCGTGGTCGGCCAGTTCGCGGGCCATCTCCCGCAGCACGGGCCGGATGCCGAAGCCGTCCGCGTACATCAGCACCCCGGGGTGCCGTTCGCCATCGTCGGGAAAGGCGGCGAAGGCATCGGCCTGGCCGTCCGCAGTGGGAATCTGCAGCATCTTGGTGGGCATGAACTCTCCTGTCGTGGTTGATGTGTCCTGTGATCAACACGACGGAGGGGGCGCCCGCGCGGCAGCGCGAAATCCTCGGTCGAACAGCGGGCTCGCACTGGCCCGCACGGCGCTCAGAAGAACACCGGGTCACCGATCCGTGTGTGGCGCGATGCCGTCCCGGTAGTCATCCCCGCAACCTAGTCGACCGAACTGAGCCGACGCCAGCACGCCCATTCCGTGGCGCGGTTTGCGGGAAGGGTGACTTGGCTGCCCGTCTGGTCAGTTCCCGCAGTCGTCGCCGGGGTTCTCGGGCGCGGGCTGCGGGGCAGGTACGGGGTCCGTCGGCGCCGGAGGGGTGGGGGTGTCCGGGGTCTCGGGAGGCTGCGGGGCTTCCGGAGGCTGCGGGGTCTCCGGAGACGGCGGGGCTTCCGAAGGCTGCGGGACCTCCGGCGGCTGCGGGACTTCCGGAAGCTCCTCAACAGGCGTTGATTCTACGGGAGTTGGAGTCACCGGCTCCGGTGAAGGTGGCGTGGGCGCCTCGGCCTCCGGGGCGTCCGGTGTGGTCGGCGCGTCCGGGACCACTGGCGTGGTCGGCGCGTCCGGGGCGTCCGGCCCTTCCGGGTACGGCACCTCCTCCCCCGGCGTCACCGGCACCTCGGGCGTCACCGGCACCTCAGGCGCCTCTACCGGAGGCTCGGTCACCGGCTCGGCAGGGCTCGGCGCAGGCTCATCGACGGCCGGCGGCTCATCGACGGTCGGCGGCTCATCGACGGTCGGCGGCTGCTCGACAGCCGGCGGCTGCACGTCCCCGGGACCGGGCTCCACCTCAACCACCGTCCCAGTTCCAGTTCCAGTTCCAGTTCCAGTTCCAGCGCCGCCCCCACCCCCGGCCCCGGACCCCGCCTCAACCCCGGCCCCCGACTCGCCCGCAGCCCCATTCCCCGCCGTACCCGAACCGCCGACCTCGGCACCCAGAACCCCGGCACGCAGAACCCCGGCACGCAGAACCTCAGCCCCACCACCCGCCCAGCGCTGCTCGGCCTGCTTCACCTCGGGCGCCCCGGCCGATCCAGCCGACCCCGGGCCCGGGCCCTCGCGCACTCCCGGCTCCCCCGCCCCGCCCCCCTCCGACGGCTGCGCCACCGGCGCCTCCGCCAGGGGCACCCGGGGCGGCGCAGGCGTCGGCGTGGAGCCGCCCGTGCCGAGGGCGAGGACCATCGCGAGGGCCATGCCGGTGACGGTCGCGCCGGCCGCGACGGCGGCAGGCACCTTCGCGGTACCCGCCCCACCTCCGGTCACCGCCTGGCGGACCCCGTGCAGCACGCTTCCGACCTGACCGCCGAGGGCAGCCGTCGCCCCCGCCGACCCGGCGGCCAGCGGCAGCAGGAACTTGCCCGCGGCGCCCAGGCCGAAGACCAGCAGGGCCGGGCCGACCAGCGCGGGCAGCCGGTCGTTGGCGCGCATGAGTACCGCGAGCCGGCCGCGGCAGTCGGCGCAGGCGTCCACGTGGGCGAGCAGGCGTTCCGACTGGCGCGGGGTCGCGTTGCCGCGGACGTACGCCGGCATGCGCACCCAGTGGACCTCGCACGCGGGGTCGTCGGGGGCGGCCGTCTGGGAACGGAGGAAGGCCTGCCGCATGCCTTCGCGGGCGCGGTGCAGCAGTACGGCCGTCGCCCCCTCCTTGGCGCCGATGCGCCGCCCGACCGTCTCCAGCGGCTGACCCTCCGCCTCCGCGAGCCACAGGGCCTGCACCCAGCGCTCGGGCAGTTGGCCCAGCACCCGCACCAACAGGTCGACCGAGGAGACCTGTTCGGCCGGGTCCGTCATGCCCTCGGTGTGGGCGGCGGCCCCGTCCCGCTCGGCGACCTGCGGGTCGTGGTGCGGGGTCTCGCGCGTCTCGCCGCCGGCCGATGCCGCCAGGTGCCGCACGGTCGTCATCAGGTACGCCGGTACGTTCTCGATCTCGTGGCCCGCCGACAGCCGCCGCCAGACGCGGAAGTGCGCCTCAGCGACCAGGTCCTCGGCCGCCCAGGAGTTGTTGCGGGTGAGCGAGCGCGCGAACGCGACCAGGCGCGGCTGCTGTTCCTCGTAGATACGGGCGTACGAGGCGGTGGTGGACACGGGAGGTGTCGCCTGGGCGGGCACCTTGGCGGAACCGTCGGACATGGCTGGAACGCTCCGGTTGCCTGCTGGGGCGGTGGGCTGAGGGGCGGACGAGTTTGTCAGCGTAGATGACTAAAATCTCAAGTAAATGGTTCGCGTGAGTTAGATCACAGGCACGGGCGGGTCGTTCCCCGTAATCAACAGGGCTGCCGCGTGGTCGAGAAAGCGCACAGAGACCGGCAGTAGACCCGACCGTGGAGAAGAACGTCCATGCGCCTCACCCTCGAACAGCCCGTTCGCGCCCGCCTCGTCACCCCCGGCTCCGCCCAGCTTCCGATCCGCCCCACGCTGCGCTACCTCGCCGCCGAACCCTTCGCCGTGCACGTCGACTTCCCGGCACACGTCTCGGCCGACGAGGGCGGGGTCACCTGGACGTTCGCCCGCTCGCTGCTGGAGGAGGGGCTGGACGCGGCGGCCGGGATCGGGGACGTACGAATACGGCCGTGCGGGCGGTCCCGGACAGTCGTCGAGTTCCACGCGCCGCACGGCATGGCGGCGATCCGGTTCGGGACGGCTTCTCTCCGGCGGTTTCTGCAACGGTCGTACGCCGTCGTCGAGCCGGGGAGAGAGGAGCTGGGGCCGGAACTCGACCACGGCCTCATGTCCCTCCTCGACGGCGTGTGAGGCCCCAGTCGGCCAGTCGGCCAGTCGGCCAGTCGGCCAGTCGGCCAGTCGGCCAGTCGGCCTTCGTCAGGTCCCTCAGGTCCCTCAGGTCCCTTCCGTCAGGTCCCTCAGGTCCGTCAGGTCCGTCAGGTCCGTCAGGTCCGTCAGGTCCGTCAGGTCCGTCAGTCAGTCACGATCGGTTCCAGTACGCGCGTGCCCGTCTGTCGGTAGATCACCGAGCTGCGGAAGCTCACCACCTCGCGGCGGGCGCTGAAGCGGTCCATGAGGAAGGCGTGCAGATGCTCGATGTCCGGGACGGCCACCTGGACGAGGAAGTCGTCGTCGCCGGAGACCACGAAGACCGAGACGACCTCGGGGAGTTGGGTGAGGTAGCTCTCGAAGGCCTCGATCACCTCGCGGCTCAGCGGGCGCAGCCGGGCGAAGACCAGGGCCTGGAGCGAGCGGCCCAGCAGGCGTGGCTGTACGGCCGCGTGGTAGCCGGTGATCACTCCGCGGGCGCGCAGGGCGCGGACCCGTTCCAGGCAGGTGGAGGGTGCGATGCCGACCCTGCGGGCGAGTTCGCGGTTGGTGAGCCGTGCATCGCGCTGGAGATGGGTGAGGATCGCCGAATCAGTGTCGTCCATGGCCGTCATTCTTCCCGCGGTTCCGAATTTGGTTCGGCCGAGGCGCTCAACTCCCGTACCGCGCAATAGATTTCCCACGGCTTTGCGGGACTCCGCCTCGACCCCCTCGACCTCCTCCTCCCCCGCCGCCGGACCGAAGGGAGCCCTCGTCCATGACGACCGCCGCCGCACGACCGGTCGGCCAAAGCATCGGCCAAGGAATCGGCCAAGGCCTCGACCGAGCCGTCACCCAGGCCGTCGACCACTACGACCGGTTTCTCGCCGAGCACTACACCTGGATGCTCGGGGGCGATCTCGACGCGCTCGCCGCGGGGCAGGGGGCCGCTCTCTCGGGGTGGGGGGTCACTCCCGGGGCGGCGATCGGACCGGCGGCCGGGGCGCTCGCCGTGGATCTGGGGTGCGGGCCGGGGCAGGCGAGCCTGGCGCTGGCCGGGCTGGGCTTCGACTCCGTCCTCGCGGTCGATCTGAGCCGGCCGTTGCTGGACGAACTCGCCGCGCACGCCACCCGGGTACCGGCCGTGCGGGTGGTGCGGGCGGATGTGCGGACCGCGCTGCGGGAGTTCGTACGGCCGGGGTCGGCGCAGGCCGTCGTATGTCTGGGTGACACGCTGACCCATCTGCCGACCCGGGGGGATGTGGCCGCCCTCTTCGCCGACGTCGCCGCCGCGCTGGCGCCCGAGGGGACGGCCGTGTTCGCCTACCGTGATCTGACGGTCCCGCTCACGGGGACGGACCGGTTCCTGCCGGTCCGGGCCACCGAGGACCGGATCATGACGTGCTTCCTGGAGTATCCGGACGACTACGACGACTACACCGTCCTCGTCCACGACCTGATCCACACCCGCAACGCCGACGGCCCCGACGCCAACTGGACCCTCACGGCCCGGAGTTACCGCAAACTGCGGCTCTCCCACGCCTGGGTGCTGGACCAGCTCCGCACGGCCGGGCTGCGGGTGCGGCACGAGGAGAGCGGGGCCGGGGGGATGCGGACGGTCGTCCTCGAACGCGGGACCTCTCGGGGCTCAGGGCCGAGGCCCTCGACGGAGCCGTAGGCCTGCCCGCGCCAGGTGGCGGATCCGCTTCGTTCGGCCCTCGTCGGCGAGGAGGGTGAGGGCGGGGGCCGGTGTGCCCGGTGCCTCGGCGAGCAGCGCCCACTCACGGAGGCGGTCGGCCAGGAAGGCGTGACCGGCCGTCGCCGCGGCCATCGACTCGGCCCAGGCGGTGTACTCGGGGGTCGCGTGGCTCGCGGCGGCCCTGCGGTCCAGGTGACGGGTCACGGCGGACTCGGCCATCGTCCGGTCCGGGTCGGTGAGGATACGGCGGACCAGGGCCGCTTCCTCGTCGGGCGTGGGGTTCTCCAGGTGATCCAGCTCCAGGTGCTCCAGGTGCTCCAGGTGCTCTAGTTGCTCCAGTTGCTCCAGTTGCTCCAGTTGCTCCAGTTGCTCCAGTTGCTCCAGTTGCTCCAGCTGAAGGGTGTAAGCGGCGAACCGGGCGTGCTCGGGAGGTTCGTCGTCGGCTCGATGGGCGGGGCGCATCCGGCGATGGTGGCTCATCCGTGCCGTGTCCCGCCGCACAAATGGTTTGTCGCGCCGAAACGGGCCGTCCTACAGTGAGTTCACTTCGAAGAGACGTTCCCCGGAAGGAAGCCGCAGAGCGGGAGCGTCCCACCTCGTGGAGGTGCAGGAGGGGCGGCAGTCCTTGTCGACCCCTCATTCGGAGGCCCCTTCATGAACGTCCGTACAGACGTGGGCATCGGTCTGCCCATCGGCGACCCGGCCGCCCTTCTCACCTGGGCCCGGCGTGCCGACGCCGGTCCCTTCAGCACGCTCGGGCTGCTCGACCGGCTCGTCTACGACAACCCGGAGCCGCTGGTCGCCCTGGCCGTCCTCGCGGGCGCGACCTCACGCGTCCGCGTCCAGACCGAGGTGCTGCTCGCCCCGCTGCGGGACACCGCCCTGCTGGCCAAGCAGGCGGCCACGCTGGACCGGATGACCGGGGGGCGGTTCGTCCTCGGCCTGGGGATCGGCGGGCGGGACGACGACCACGCGGCCACGGGCACCGCCCTGCGCACTCGCGGGCGGCGCCTCGACGAGCAGATGGCCGTCATGAGCCGCCTGTGGCACGGAGAGCCGTACGGCGACGGCGTCGGTCCCATCGGCCCGGTGCCCGCGCGTATCGGCGGCCCGGAGATCCTCTTCGGCGGCTTCCAGCCCGCCGCGCTCGAACGCGTCGCGCGCTGGGGCGACGGCTTCCTCTGCGCGGCGGCGCCTTCCTGGGCGGGCGGTCTGTTCGACACCGTCCGCGGGTTCTGGAAGGAGTACGGCCGCGACGGGCGGCCCCGTCTCGTGGCCCAGGTGAACGTCGCGCTCGGCCCGCCGGACGTGGTCGACGACGCGCGTGCCCGGATGCACGCGTACTACGCCTTCACCGGCATGGCCGACCGCATGGTCGCCGGCCTCCTCACCACCCCCGCCGAGATCCGCGCCGCGCTGGGCGCCTTCGCCGGCCTGGGCGCCGACGAGGTCGTTCTCTACTGCTACGGCGTCGACCCCGACCAGGTGGACCGCCTGGCCGACCTGCTGTGAAGCCGTATCGGTGAAGCCGTATCCGTGAAGCCGTATCCGTGAAGCCGTACCCGTGCAGCCGTATCCGTGAAGCCGTACCCGTGAACCCGCTTCTGTGACACCGCTGTTGCCGGAACTATGGCGTCCGCCACAGCCGGGTGTGTCGGGTCCTGTTGGACTCGGCGCACCCGTCGTCGTCCGCCCTGCCTGGAGGCCGCGTGTTCCTGCTGATCCTGCTGTTCGTCGTGGTCGCGGTGATCGTCGGCGTGGGGCTGTGCGGATACGGCGGCCGCACGCTGGCCGACCACGGGCTGCGGCGCGCGCATGCTCCCGCCGTACTGCGCGGTCTCGCCGCCCTCGCGGGGGCGGGGGCGTGTGCTCTGTACGCGTGGGGGCTGCTCGCCGTGTGCGGCGCGGTCATGACGGCGGAGGACGGCGGCACCGACTCGTCGCCGGCCCGGTCCTGCCGTACGGCGGGCTGGCAGGAGCGGAGCCGGCAGGGCATCGAGATCGTCGACCACAAGGTGACGTACATCCCGCTCGGGTTCGTCTGCGAGACCAGCGACGGCGGGAGCTACGACAACGGTGACGTGCCGGGGTACGTCAACCCGGCCGTCTTCGGGCTCGCCCTCGCCGGCGCCGGGGGTGTGATCGGCTCGGCGTACGTGTCAGAGCTGCGGGCCCGTGCCGAGTTCCGCGGGCAGCGGGCCGGTTAGCCTCGGATGTCCAGGCTCGGCTGAAGCGGTCGGCCGTGGTGTTCGGAGGCAGACATGGCGAAGGTTCCCAGCGCGGTGGTCGCCGCCGGCGGGCTCGTGGGTGGGTACGGCGTGGCTCGCTGGACCAGGAAGCGGCAGCTCGGCGGGGCCGTGCTGGCCGTCGCGGGGGCCGCGGCCGCGCAGCAGTGGCGGCGGCAGGCGGGCGGGAAGGCGGCGGGGGCGTTGACCGCCGCGTATGTCGCCGCCTTCGCCGGGTCGCATCCGCTGGCGAAGAAGGTCGGCGCGTGGCCGGCGGTGTTCGGGGTGGCGGGGGTCGTGGCTCTGGCGTCCTGGGCTGTGGCGGACCGCCGGTAGCGTCCGGTGGGGGCGCCGTGAATCGCCGTCCGGCGGCTGCGGCACCATCGCGCATTGTGGGATGCCGCGGATCGCCGTCCGGCGGCTGCGGCACCATCGCGCATTGTGGGATGCCGCGAATGGGTGTCCGGCGGCTGCGGCACCATCGCGCATTGTGGGATGCCGCGAATGGGTGTCCGGCGGCTGCGGCGCCATCGTGGCTGGTCGCGCAGTTCCCCGCGCCCCTTTAGGGGCGTTGCCGTGCCGTCGGACGCCTGGCGGGGTGCCGCGAATGGGCTTCTGGCGGCTGCCTGCGCCATCGAGGCTGGTCGCGCCCGCGCGGCGGAGCCGCATATCGATACAGCCCCGCCCCCCCCTTTAGGGCGTTGCTGGGCAGCGTATCGATTCGTGCCGTCTAGGCGTGGTGGGTCAGTACGTTCACCACGTGGCCGGTCGGGGCGCGTACGAAGAAGCGGCGTACGCCCCACTCCTCGTCCTGGAGCTCGCGGACGATTTCGGCGCCCGAGGCCACCACCTGGGCGTACACGGCGTCGACGTCGTCGACCTCGACGCTGAGGTCGGGGACGACGGGGGCGGTGCGTTCCTCGGTGAAGAAGCTGATCTGGGCGGTGGGGTTGGTGAGGGACGCCATGGTTGTCACCCAGCCCATGTCCATGACCTGTTCGAAGCCGAGCAGGGCGTAGAAGTCGCGGCTGGTCTCCAGCTGTTCCTCGGACGTGACCTGGTGGTTGGGGACGATTCTGCGGACGGTCATCGGATGCGGCTCCTGGTCTCTCCTGGTCGGTGGCGGACTTTTTGTTATCGCCCCCAGTCTTCCCCCGTCTCCTCACCGTCCCCAGCCGCAGGCACGCGAGGAATGACGACGTGACACGACAGATCAGCCGCCGGAGCATGCTCAAGGCCGCGGGCGCGGCAGCCGGAGCCGTCGGGATCGGTACGGCCGTGCTGCCGAGCCCTGCCTTGGCGGCCGGCGCCTACGCCCACCCCGGCCTTCTGCACACCGGCGCCGACCTCGGCCGTATGGCCGCCAAGGTGAAGGCGGGCGCCGCTCCCTACACCGCCGGGTTCGCCAAGCTGACCGCCAACCGGCACGCGCAGAGCGGCTGGGCGGCCAACCCGCAGGAGGTCGTGTACCGGGGCACGGGGTCGCCCGAGAACTACCGCACCCTCTACAACGACGTCCACGCCGCCTACCAGAACGCCCTGCGGCACCACGTCAGCGGTGACAGCGCGCACGCCGACACGGCCGTCGCGATCCTCAACGCCTGGTCGGCGAAGCTGACGAGCGTGCAGGGCAGCGCCGACCGGTTCCTGGCCGCCGGGCTGTACGGCTACCAGATCGCCAACGCCGCCGAACTGGTCCGTGACCACCCCGACTTCGAGCTCGACCGGTTCAAGGAGATGCTGAGCAGCTGCTTCGCCTCGCTCAGCGACGACTTCCTGGTCCGGCACAACGGCGCCGTCGTCTCCAACTACTGGACCAACTGGGACCTCGCCGCCATGGCCTGCGTCCTGGCCTCCGGGATCTTCTGCGACGACCGGGCCCAGGTCGCCCGGGCCGTCGAGTACTTCAAGCACGGCGAGGGGCTCGGGTCGATCAGGCACGCCATCCCCGTCGTGCAGGACGACGGACTCGCCGAGTGGCTGGAGGCGGGCCGCGACCAGGGGCACGCGCTGCTCGGGGTCGGCCTGATGGGCACCTTCTGCGAGATGGCCTGGAACCAGGGCATCGACCTGTACGGCTACGACGACAGCCGGTTCCTCAAGGGCGCCCAGTACGTCGCCAAGTGGGCCCTGGGCGGTGACGTGCCGTTCACCGCGAACACCCGTAAGAAGGGCGCGATCAACGGCTGGTCGGGGTCGGAGACCGTCACCGAGGCCGCACCCGTGGACCCGGCGATGGTCCGCCCGATCTGGGCGATGATCGCCAACCACTACACCAAGCGCCGGGGCCTTTCGGCGACGTACCTCACGCGGATCGCCGCGAAGTCGGCGCCGGAGGGCGGCGGCGGGGACTACGGGCCCAACAGCGGCGGCTACGACCAACTGGGCTTCGGCACGCTGGCGTTCACGCGGGAGCGGGCCACGGGGACGGGCACGGGCACGGGCACGGGCTCGGGCGGTTCGCAGAGTCCGGCGGCGTCCGCCTCGGCCGGTGCGTCGGCCGGTGCGGGGGCGGACGCCCGGCCGCAGGGCGGGGGCGCGGCATCGCCCTCGGCGTCCGCCTCCGCCGCCACGGGCGGTGACCTCGCCGCGACCGGCTCGAACGACGTCGTCGGCTGGACGGCCGCCGCGGGTGTCACCGCTCTCGCGGGTGGCCTGCTGCTGATGCGGCGTCGGGGCCGGGGCCAGCGCGAGGCCTCGTCCTCCCAGCCCCAGTAAGGGGCACGCGAAGGGACGCGATCTCCGGTCCCGGTTCCCACCACGGGGGGCGCCGGGGCCGGTCCTTCACCCTCCGGTCGCGCCCGTCGCTCCCGTCGCCCCGGTCGCGCCCATCGCTCCCGTCGCGCCCGTCGCCCCCGTCGCCCCCGTCGCGCCCGTCGCCTTCGCCGCGGACGGCTTCGCCACCGCCGTCAGCGGGCGGGCGATGTCCTCCAGCGAGCGGCGTTCGGCGCGGACCGCGAGGAAGGCCGCGACCAGGCCCGCCAGGCACATCAGGGTGGCGCCGATCTGGAAGGCGAGCACGGTGTCGCCGACCTTGCCCGTCTCGGTGAGGTCGGCGAAGAGCAGGGGGCCGCTGATGCCGCCGGCCGCGGTGCCGAGGGCGTAGAAGAAGGCGATGGACATCGCGCGGGTCTCCATCGGGAAGACCTCGGAGACCGTGAGGTAGGCGCTGGAGGCGCCGGCCGAGGCGAAGAACAGCACCGCGCACCAGCAGGCCGTCATCGTGGTCGCGCTGAGCGAGCCCCGGTCGAACAGCCAGGCCGTGCCGAACAGCAGCAGGCCCGAGAGCAGGTAGGTCGAGGAGATCATGACCCGGCGGCCGACCGTGTCGAACAGCTTGCCCAGCAGCAGCGGGCCGAGGAAGTTGCCGACGGCGATGACCGCGAAGTAGTAGCCGGTGTTGCCGCTCGGCACGTCGAAGAACGTGGTGAGGATGGCGCCGAAGCCGAAGGTGATGGCGTTGTAGAGGAACGCCTGGCCGATGAAGAGGGAGAACCCGAGGGTCGCCCGCCTGCGGTACTTCGAGAAGACCGTGCGGCCGATCTCCACGAAGGACACGCTCCGGCGCTGGCGGATGGTGATCTCGCCCTCGGCGCGCGGCAGCGGTTCGTTCCGCTCGGCCTCGACCTTGTGCTCGATGTCGGACACGATCCGTTCCGCCTCGTCGTCACGGCCGTGGATCAGCAGCCAGCGGGGGCTCTCCGGGACGTGCCGGCGGACCAGGAGGATCACCAGGGCGAGGACGGCGCCGAGCGCGAACGTCAGCCGCCAGCCGAGGTTCGCGGGCAGGACAGCGGTGTTCAGCGCGACGATCGACAGCAGCGAGCCGCCGACCGCGCCGAGCCAGAAGCTGCCGTTGATCATAAGGTCGACGCGGCCGCGGTACTGGGCCGGGATCAGTTCGTCGATCGCGGAGTTGATCGCCGCGTACTCGCCGCCGATGCCGAAGCCGGTCAGGAAGCGGAAGAGGAAGAACCACCAGGTCTCGAAGGAGAGGGCGGTCAGGGCCGTCGCCGCCAGATACACCGCGAGCGTGATCATGAAGAGCTGCTTGCGGCCCCATTTGTCGGTCAGGCGGCCCCAGAAGAGGGCGCCGAGGCAGGCGCCGGCCACGTACAGCGCGGCGGCCATACCGGTGACCTGGCCGGAGGTGATCGGCAGTCCGCTGCCGGGTTCGGAGAGGCGGGGCGCGATGTTGCCGACGACCGTGACTTCCAGTCCGTCGAGGATCCAGACGGTGCCGAGGCCGATCACGATCGTCCAGTGCCAGCGCGACCACGGGAGGCGGTCGAGGCGGGCGGGGATGTCGGTCGTGATGGTGCGGCCGGTCCCGGCATCTGCGGTGGTCATGGGCCCCCTCCTCGGCACTCCCCCTCGGCGCTCCTCGTCGAGCGGAACCCGTGTCGAGTGCCCTGAGAACGCCGGTTCTACCCCCCGGCACGCTCCCGCTACGCGCCCAGCGCCCGCGACACCGTGTAGATCACGAGCCCGGCGAGCGAGCCGACCACCGTGCCGTTGATCCGGATGAACTGGAGGTCGCGGCCGATGTGCGCCTCGATCTTGCGCGTCGTGTGCTCGGCGTCCCAGCCGGCCACGGTGTCGGTGATCAGGGAGGTGATCTCCTTGCGGTAGGTGGTGACGACGTACACCGCCGCGCCCTCCACCCAGCTGTCGACCTTGGCCTGGAGCCGCGGCTCGACCGCCATCCGCGCGCCCAGCGACAGCAGCGAGGCACGCACGCGCAGCCGCAGCTCGCTGCGCTCGTCCTCGGCCGCCGAGACGATCATCGAGCGTACGGCGGTCCACGCGGACGCGATCAGGTCCTGGACCTCGCCGCGCCCCAGCACCTCGCCCTTGAGCCGCTCGACCCGCGCGCGGGTGTCGGTGTCGGACTGGAGGTCGGAGGCGAAGTCGGTGAGGAAGCGGTCGAGGGCGCCACGGGCCGGGTGGGAGGGCATGTCGCGCATCTCGGTGACGAAGCGGAGCAGCTCCTTGTAGACCCGCTCACCGACCCTCTTGTCGACGAACTTCGGGGTCCAGCCGGGGGCGCCGCCCTGCACCGCGTGCATGATCTCGTCGTCGTGCAGGATCAGCCAGTTCTGCGCGCGGGCGACGATCAGGTCGACGGCCCGCTTGTGGCCGCCGTCGGCGACGATCTTCTCCAGCATCTTCCCTATGCCGGGCGCGATCTCCTGGGCGTCGGCGCGCCGGGTGATCGCCTCGCCCACGACCGCCTGGACGTCCGAGTCCCGCATGACCGTCAGGGCGCCCCGGAGCGCCGCCGACAGCTCGGCGGTCACCCGGTCGGCGTGCTCGGGGTCGGCCAGCCAGGCGCCGAGGCGACTGCCGATGCCGACGGCGCGCAGGCGTTGTCGTACGACGTCCTCGGAGAGGAAGTTCTCGCCGACGAACTCGCCCAGGGAGATGCCCAGCTGGTCCTTCTTGTTGGGGATGATCGCGGTGTGCGGGATGGGCAGGCCGAGGGGGTGGCGGAACAGGGCCGTGACCGCGAACCAGTCGGCGAGCGCGCCGACCATGCCGGCCTCGGCGGCCGCCGCGACGTAGTGCGCCCAGTCGCCGGCGCCCTGGTTCGAGGCGACCTTGGCGAGGACGTACACGAGTGCCACGAAGAGCAGCAGCCCGGTCGCGGTGATCTTCATGCGCCGTACGCCGCGCTGCTTCTCCTCGTCGGCGGCGGTGAACGTGTTCATCGCACGAACGGCCGAGGCGGGGACGCGCCGGTTATCGGCGGCATCCGACCGGGCATGCATCTCTACGCCAGGCGTTCCCGTTTCATCCGGATCTGTACGTTCCATTCCGCTCCACCCGTCCAGGATCCCCCGCAACACATTGTCCCTTCCTGACCGACTCCTGGAACGAACCAAGAGTTCCCGGCGTCTGTTCCGGTGGGGGGAGGTCGATGGCGAAGTCCGGGTGAACTCCGGCGGCCCAATGGGGGGTCTGTGCAACTCCTCTCTGCCTTATGACGCATCATGAGGTGATCACATCGGAGCCTCGGGCTCCCATCCGCCCGAGGAGATACGCACCGCATGACCAGGCATTACGGTTATGCCCTGCTTTCGGAGGTAATCGCCCTGATCGTGGCGGTCTCGACCGCCATATATGTCGGAGTCGCCTCCGACGAGGGCAGCGCCACCCACAGGACCGCTCCCGTCCGTGAAGGCGCGCCGCGCGACCCCGCCGCACCCGCCTCCACCGGCATCTGGGTCGGCGCCTGGTCCGCCTCGCCGGTCGGCGCCGAGCCCGGCACCGAGGTCGAGGGCCTGGCGGGCCGTTCGGTGCGCAACGTCGTCCACACGAGTGTCGGCGGCACGAGCGTGCGGATCACGCTGTCCAACCTCTACGGCCAGTCCGCGCTGACCCTCACGCACGCGTCGATCGCGGTCGCCGCGGGCACCGGGACCGCGGCGGCCGTCGCGGACACCATGCGGCGGCTGACCTTCGGCGGCGGCGCCAGTGTCGTCATCCCGCCCGGGCGGCAGGTGCTGAGCGACGCCGTGCGCCTCGCGATCCCCGCGGACACCGACATCCTCGTCACCACCTTCTCGCCCACCCCGTCCGGCCCGGTGACCTTCCACCCGCACGCCCGCCAGACCAGTTACGTCGCGGAGGGCGACCTCACCGAGGACACGACCGGAGTGGCGTACACCGGGAAGGTCGGCTCCTGGCGCTACCTGACCGCGCTGGACGTCCTCAGCCACGAGTCCGACGGCACCGTCGTGGTCTTCGGCGACTCCCTGACCGACGGCATCACGTCCACCGAGAACGCCAACCGCCGCTGGACGGACGTCCTCTCGCGCCGGCTGCGCGCGGCGGTCGCGGCCGGCCAGGACGTGCCGCGCTACAGCGTCGTCAACCAGGGCATCAGCGGCAACCAGATCCTCGCCAGCGGCGCCGGGCGCCCGGCCGACAACCAGGCGGGCGTCGGCCGCTTCCACCGCGACGTCCTCTCCCGGACGAACGTCAAGGTCGTCGTCATCGACCTCGGCGTCAACGACATCCTGCGCACCCCGAAGCTCGCCGACCCGAGCCGCATCCTGAACGGCCTGCGCACCCTGGTCCGCCAGGCCCACGCCCGCGGCCTGAAGGTCATCGGCGCCACCCTGATGCCGTTCCAGGGCCACCGCGGCTACACCGACGCCCGCGAGAACGTACGCCAGCGGATCAACGCCCAGATCCGCACCGGCAAGGTATTCGACGCGGTCGTCGACTTCGACCAGGCCCTGCGGGACCCGTACAACCCCCGCAAGTTCCGCCCCGACTACGACTCGGGGGACCATCTCCACCCGAGCGACAGGGGCTACGAGCGGATGGCGGAGACCTTCGACCTCAAGGACCTGAAGGGCGCGGCCCCAGCGGAGCTGTAGCGGCCACGGGGAGCTGTGCGGACATCCGGCCCCGGCTGCCGGCTCAGTCCTCGCCCCGCTCCCGGGCCCCCCGCTTCCCGTGCCGCCACAGGTCCCGGTGCTCCTCCAGCATCTCCCGGTGCGTCTCGTACCGCCCGTCCCGGACCGACTCCCGCAGGTCCCGTCGCTCCTCGCGTCGCGCGAGCCTTTCCCGGCGGCGCTCCTCGCGGAGCTCCTGACGCTGTTCCCGCGTGCGCTTGCGCTCGACGCCGACGCCGCCCCAGAAGGCGAACCCGGTCACGATCACCCGGGGCGCGCCGGGATCCCCGGCGACCCCTTGCTCACGGTGGTCGAAACTGCCCATGATCCCGATCCCGCGCACCACGACCTCGACCCCGGGCGGCACCACGATCTGCACGCCGCCCATGATCGCGACGCAGTTGATCACGATCTCCCGGTCCGCGAAGTCCGCCTCCCGCAGATCGATCGTCCCGCCGCCCCAGAAGGCGACACAGTCGAACCGCTTCGGTGCCGTCCACCGCCCCTTGCGCTGGAACTCCGACATCACGGCGACGCCCCACGCCGACGACCCCTCGCCGCCGACGACCCGCTCGGCCCAACTCGCGTCCGAGCCGGCCGACTTCTTCACCATGTCGACCTTCGGAACGGCCACGACGCCGACGGGCAGGTCACGGGTCAGCGGGGCCAGTTCGCCGTACGTGCGAGCCTTGTACGTGGCGTCCAGGCGTTCCTCGAACTCCTCCATGTCGAGACGCCCCTCCGCGAGGGCGTCCTGCAGGACCTCAACGACTCGTTCACGATCTGCGTCGGAGGCGCGAAGCTCGGCATCGTCGGTCATGTACAGCAGCCTACGAGCTACCCCGCCCCGGGGCTACGAGATCGCCCGCTCCGCCTGCTCCGCGTACATCTTGGCGATCACGGTCTCGATGTCCGGCTCCCGCACCGACAGGTCCACCAGCGGATACTCCGCCGCCACCCGCGCCACCAGCACCGCCGCCGACTCGGCCGCCGGGAACGCCAGCCACTGCCGCGGCCCCTCCACCTTCACCACGCGCGCGGGCGGCACCTCGATCGGCGGCAGCTCCCGCTCCAGGTCGACGACCAGGACGCGCTCGCTGTCCCCCACCTCGTGCAGGCCGGCCAGCGGACCGTCGTACATCAGCCGCCCGTGGTCGATGACCATCACCCGTGAGCACAGCTGCTCGATGTCCTGGAGGTCGTGCGTGGTCAGCAGCACCGTCGTGCCCCGCTCGGCGTTCAACTCCCGCAGGAACTCCCGGACCCTGGCCTTCGAGATGACGTCCAGGCCGATCGTCGGCTCGTCCAGGTACAGCACCTCCGGATCGTGCAGCAGCGCCGCCGCGATGTCGCCGCGCATCCGCTGCCCGAGGGAGAGCTGGCGCACCGGGACGTCCAACAGGGCGGACAGGTCGAGGAGTTCGACCAGACGGTCCAGGTTCTCCCGGTAACGGGCGTCCGGGATGCGGTACATGCGGTGCATCAGCTTGTACGAGTCGAGCAGCGGGAGGTCCCACCACAGGGTGGTGCGCTGGCCGAAGACGACGCCGATGCGGTGCGCGAGCCGGGTGCGCTCGCGGGACGGGTCGATGCCGGCCACGCGCAGCCGGCCGCCGCTCGGGGTCAGGATGCCGGTCAGCATCTTGATCGTCGTCGACTTCCCGGCGCCGTTCGGCCCGATGTAGCCGACCATCTCGCCGCGCGGCACGGTGAAGGAGATCGAGTCGACGGCCCGCACCTGCCGCCGCTCCCGCTTCAGGAAACCGGTCTTCTTGCGTACGTCGAAGACCTTCTCGACACCGTCGAGTTCGATGAACGCGTCCGTGTCCGCCCCGGCTTGCGTGCTCGGGTCCGTGTTCGTGTCCGCCATGGTCCGCCCCTAACTTCCCGTACTCCGATACGACCGCAGCCCGGCCCGCCACGCCAGACCGGCCAGCGCACAGCACACCGCCGCCACCAGCGGCGACAAGAAGGCCGCCCAGTGCGGCAGGTCGAGCGGATACGGCCGCTCCAGCACATAGGCGGCCGGCACCCAGTTGACGAAGGCGAGCGGCAGCAGGAACGTCACCCCGCGCACGAAGTCCTTGCCGAACACGGTCGGCGGGTACTGCAGCAGCGTGGTGCCGCCGTACGTGAACGCGTTCTGCACCTCGGCCGCGTCCTGCGCCAGGAACTGGAACGCCGCGCCCGCCACGAACAGCGCGCAGAAGATCACCCCGCCGCTGACCAGCATCATCGGCACCAGCAGCACCTTCGCCGCGGTCCAGTCGACGTCGACGGTCAACAGCGCCCAGACCAGCACCAGCACGCCCTGGGTGATCCGGCCCAGCCGGCGCAGCGCGAAGTGGTCGGCCGCGACCTGGGCGAGCACCGGGGCGGGCCGCACCAGCAGGATGTCGAAGGAGCCGTCGCGCATCCGGCCGCCCAGGACGTCCATCGAGCCGAACGTCAGATCGGCGAGCCCGAACGCGGTCGCCGACAGCCCGTACAGGAAGGCGACCTCGGGCAGCGACCAGCCGCCCAGCGAGTCGACCTGCGAGAACATCAGCAGGATCGCCACGAAGTCCAGGCCGGTCACCAGCAGGTTGCCGAGGACCGTGATGACGAAGGACGTCCGGTAGGTCATGGAGGACCGGATCCACATCCCGGCGATCAGCCGGTAGGCCCGCAGCGCCTCACCCGCCCTGGATCCCCCGAAGGGCTCGCCCGCCCCGGTTCCGGCGGTCCGGGCCGTTCCGCTCGCGGAGGTCTCAACCACCCTGCACCACCACCCGCCGCGTCGCCGCCGACTGCACGAGCCGTCCGGCCGCGAGCAGCACCACCGCCCACGCCGCCTGGAAGGCGTACGCCCGCCAGGGGTCGGTCTCCCCCATCAGCACGTCCGCCGGCATCTGGAGCTGCGCCGCCCACGGCAGTACCCGCACGATCTCGCCGAAGGCGCCCGGGAAGGCGTTCAGGGGCAGCACCATGCCGGAGAAGAAGATCCCGGTGATCATCAACGCCTGGTTGACGCCCATGCCGTCCATGAGCCAGAACACGCTCAGGGCCGCCAGATAGCGGATCGCGAAGCTGACGACCGTCGCGAGCAGCAGGGTCACCACGAAGGCCAGCCACGGAGTGATCTCCGTCGGCAGCGCCATCGGGAAGAACACGGCGCCGAACAGGAACGGGAGCACACCGCGTCCCAGCATCTGGAACAGCGCCCGCCCCACGTCGCCCGCCAGCCACCAGAGTTGGAGATCGGCCGGCCGGTACAGGTCGACGGCGATCTCACCCGTGCGGATGCGCTCCATCAGGTCCTTCTCGGCGCCGCCGCCCTGGATGGCCAGGGTCGCGTAGAGGCACTGCCCGAGCCACACATAGGTGACGGCCTGCGCCTGGCCGTAGCCGCCGAGATGCGGCTTCTCGTCCCACAGCGCCAGGTAGGTGTAGACGAGGATCACGCCGAAGACGGTGTTGGTGAACACCCCGGCCGCCGTCGCCGCCCGATAGGTCGCGTATCTTCTGAATCCGCCCACAGCGACGGCTAAGTACAACCGCCCCGATCCCACATCCACAGCCCTCCTCGCCCGCGCCGGCACCGAAGCGCAGGAGCCTAGTGCGCGCGAGGCACGGGCTGCCAGGCAATTTCCGGGCGGCGCGGCACGAGAGTCTGCTCACTTTCCGCAGACACGCTCCCGATTCCGGGAACGGAACGCCCGGTGCGAGAGTCTTCAGCAATGGGGGCGCAGTAGGCGTACGAGGCGTACGGGAACGTACGACGCGAAACAGGAGTCCGTGCACGAGATGAGCGACGAGCCGCAGCCGCAGCCGCAGGCGCAGCAGCCGAACGTGAAGCCCAAGCGGCCGAAGAGGACGGGCTGGCGGCGGATCATCCCGACCTGGCGGATGGTGCTGGGCACCTTCGTCATCGGCACGCTCCTGCTCGCCGGCCTGTTCTTCCTCGGCTACTCCATGGTCAAGATCCCGCCGGCCAACGCCCTCGCGACCAAGCAGGCCAACGTCTATCTGTACGCGGACGGGTCGGTGATCGCCCGCGACGGCGAGGTCAACCGGGAGAACGTGACGCTCGCGCAGATCTCCAAGGACGCCCAGCACGCGATCCTGGCCGCCGAGGACCGCGACTTCTACACCGAGTCCGCGATCGACCCCAAGGCGATGCTGCGCGCCGGGTGGAACACCGTCACCGGCAAGGGCAAGCAGTCGGGCTCCACGATCACCCAGCAGTACGTGAAGAACTACTACCTGCGTCAGGAGCAGACCGTCACCCGCAAGGTGAAGGAGTTCTTCATCTCGATCAAGCTGGACCGCGAGAAGAGCAAGGACGAGATCCTCGAGGGTTACCTCAACACCAGCTTCTTCGGCCGTAACGCCTACGGCATCCAGGCCGCCGCCCAGGCCTACTACGGCATGGACGCGGGGGATCTCGACCCGGCCCGTGCCGCCTATCTGGCCGCGCTGGTCAACGCGCCCAGCGAGTACGACGTCATCGCCCACCCGGAGAACAAGTCCGCGGCGGTGGCCCGCTGGAACTACGTGCTGGACGGCATGGTCACCAAGGGCTGGCTGAAGGAGTCCGAGCGCGCGGGCATGAAGTTCCCGATGCCGAAGGAGGCCTCGACCTCCACCAACCTCTCCGGTCAGCGCGGTTACATCGTGCAGATCGTGAAGGACTATCTGACCCAGAACAGGATCGTCGACAAGGACTCCCTGGAGGCCGGCGGCTACCGCATCACCACCACGCTCCAGAAGGACAAGCAGAACGCCTTCGTCGACGCCGTGAACGACCAGCTGATGTCCAAGCTGGACAAGAAGAACAACAAGGTCGACAACTACGTCCGCGCGGGCGGTGCCTCCGTCGACCCGAAGACCGGCAAGGTCGTCGCGATGTACAACGGCATCGACTACGTGAAGCAGTACACCCCGAACGCGACCCGCCGGGACTTCCAGGTCGGCTCCACCTTCAAGCCGTTCGTGTTCACCTCCGCCGTGGAGAACGAGTCGACCACGCAGGACGGCCGCCAGATCACCCCGAACACGATCTATGACGGCACCAACAAGCGCCCCGTGCAGGGCTGGACCGACAGGACCTACGACCCCGAGAACGAGGACCAGCACTCCTACGGCGACATCACCGTCCGCTCGGCCACCAACAGCTCCGTCAACGCGGTGTACGCGCAGATGGCCGTCGATGTGGGCCCGGAGAAGGTGAAGGACACCGCGGTCGAGCTCGGCCTGCCCACCAGCACCCCGGAGCTGTACCCGTCCCCGTCCATCGCGCTGGGCGTGGCCACCGCCAGCGTCCTCGACATGGCGGAGGCCTACGCGACGCTCGCCAACCACGGCAAGCACGGCACGTACACCATGATCGACCGGGTCACCAAGGACGGCGCCGACGTCATCGAGCTGCCGGAGCGCAAGACCTCCCAGGTCATCAGCCGCGAGGCCGCCGACACCACGACGTCCGTGCTCCAGAGCGTCGTCGACAGCGGCACCGCCACCGCGGCCCTCGCCGCAGGCCGTCCGGCCGCGGGCAAGACCGGTACGGCGGAGGAGGACACCGCCGCCTGGTTCGCCGGCTACACCCCCGACCTGGCCACCGTCGTCTCCGTCATGGGCCAGGACCCGGACACGGCGAAGCACAAGTCGCTGTACGGCGTGATGGGCCTGGACCGCATCAACGGCGGTGGCGCGCCCACCGACATCTGGGCGCAGTACACGAAGACGGCGCTGAAGGACAAGCCGGTCCGCGACTTCGACCTGGAGCTCCAGGAGGGCGCCGACCAGCCGCAGTACCCGACGACGGACCCGACGCAGGGCGACCAGAGCACCGGCGGCCAGAACGACGGCGGCACCACCGGGGACCCGACGACCGGCGGCCAGGACACCGAGGGCCAGACCGGTGGCGGTGAGACGCCGGGCCAGACGGACGGCGGCACCACGGGCGACACGACGACCGGCGGCACCGACAACGGCGGCACGACCACCGACGGTGGTACGACGGGCGACACGACGACCGGCGGGACCGACACCGGCGGCAGCACCGACGGCGGCACCACGGGCGACACGTCCACCGGCGGGACCGACACCGGGGGCAGCACGGGCGGCGACACCTCCACCGGCGGCACGGACACCGGCGGCGGAGGGACGACGGGAACCACCGTCGGACCGCAGGGCACCACCCGCAGACAGTGAGGTCCGGGCGACCGGCTCAGTGACCGCTGGTCGCCTTCAGCCCCACGACGGCGACCAGCAGCAGGCAGACGAAGAAGATCCGCGCGGCGGTGACCGGCTCCCCCAGCACCACCATGCCGACCACCGCCGCACCGGCCGCGCCGATGCCCACCCACACGCCGTAGGCGGTGCCGATGGGCAGGGACTTCGCGGCGTACGACAGCAGCACCATGCTGGCGACGATGCCGGCGCCGGTGAACACACTGGGGACGAGGCGGGTGAAACCGTCGGTGTACGGGGGTCTGGGGGTGTCCCCCAGATAAGCACAGCATGCCGACCGACCAGCCGACTTCCAGCAGACCGGCGACGACGAGCAGGACCCAGGCCATGACGAGCACCTCTCACAAAGACGGAAACCTGGCGGTGCGTCGTCTTTGCCTTCACCCGGTACGGCGCGTCTCGTCGGGGGCCTTCAAAGCTAGTAAAGAAACGAGGAAGGGGCTGGTGACAAAAGCCACCAGCCCCTTCCGACCGTCGATCCAGAGGTAGCTCAGAGATAGAGCCCCGTCGAGTCCTCGGACCCCTCGAACCGGTCCGCGGCCACGGCGTGCAGGTCGCGCTCGCGCATGAGCACGTACGCGACGCCGCGCACCTCGACCTCGGCGCGGTCCTCCGGGTCGTACAGGACCCGGTCGCCGGTCTCCACGGTCCGTACGTTCTGCCCCACCGCGACGACCTCGGCCCAGGCCAGCCGGCGGCCCACGGCCGCGGTGGCGGGGATGAGGATGCCGCCACCGGAACGCCGCTCACCCTCGCTGGTGTCCTGCCGCACGAGTACACGGTCGTGCAGCATCCGGATGGGCAGCTTGTCGTGCTGGCTGCTGTGCTCGTTTCTGTTGGCGCTCACGCCTTTGAACCTACCTGCCTTTGCCGCCCGGGTCCGCCGCCGGGTCCGCCGTCGTTCAGCCCCTGCGGCGCCGGGTGCCGAGGGCCAGCAGGCCCACGAGACCGACGGCGACGAGGGCCACGGGCACGATCCGCTCCAGCCGGGGCGCGCCCTCCTCGTCGGTGAACTTGGCCCGCACATCGCTCACGGCCCGGTTGACCCCGACGTAGGCCCGTCCGAGCGTGTGGTCGATGTTCGAGACGACCTTGGCCTTGGCGTCGCCGACGATCGTCTTCGGGTGCACACGCACCCCGATCTCGTCGAGCGTCTCGGCCAGCGTTGCGCGACGGGCCTTGATGTCCGCCTCGATCTGCGCCGGGGTTCTGGTGTCCGACGTGTCCGCCACGGTTCGGCCTCCGAAGTGAAGCTGATGCTGTTTCCGGACAGTCTGTCAGCTCCACGCCGGACCGCACTGTCAGGCTCCCCGGTTACGCTGGTTCGATGAGCGAGCGACTCCAGCCGGGGGACGTGGCCCCCGCCTTCACCCTGCCCGACGCCGACGGCAACGTGGTGTCCCTGTCGGACCACAAGGGCCGCAAGGTCATCGTGTACTTCTACCCGGCGGCCCTGACGCCCGGCTGCACCAAGCAGGCCTGCGACTTCACGGACAACCTGGAGCTGCTGGCCGGCGCGGGGTACGACGTCATCGGCGTCTCCCCCGACAAGCCGGAGAAGCTCGCCAAGTTCCGCGAGCAGGAGTCCCTGAAGGTCACACTGCTCGCCGACCCGGAGAAGACGGTCACCGAGGCCTACGGCGCCTACGGCGAGAAGAAGAACTACGGCAAGACCTACCTGGGCGTCATCCGCTCCACGATCGTCGTGGACGAGGAGGGCAAGGTCGAGCGGGCGCTGTACAACGTGCGGGCGACCGGCCACGTGGCGAAGATCATCAAGGATCTGGGCATCTGACCACCCGGCCCGGCCAGTAGCATGGCCGGGCAAGGTCACGCGGCCGTGGTGGAATTGGCAGTCACGCTGGGTTTAGGTCCCAGTGGGGTAACACCCGTGAGGGTTCGAGTCCCTCCGGCCGCACCACTTACTGCTCACTGAGCGAGCAGTTCCCGTACGACCGGCACGAGCGCCCGGAACGCCTTGCCCCGGTGGCTGATGGCGTTCTTCTCCTCGGCGCTCAGCTCGGCACAGGTCCGGCTCTCCCCCTCCGGCTGCAGGATCGGGTCGTACCCGAACCCGTTGGTACCGACGGGCGCATGCCGCAAGGTGCCCTTGAGCTGCCCCTCGACCACCCGCTCCGTACCGTCCGGCAGGGCCAGCGCGGCGGCGCACGCGAAGTGGGCGCCACGGTGGACGTCATCGATGTCGCCCAGCTGGGCGAGCAGCAGCTCCAGGTTCGCCTTGTCGTCCCCGTGCCGCCCGGCCCAGCGGGCGGAGAAGATCCCGGGGGCGCCGTTCAGCACGTCGACGCACAGCCCCGAGTCGTCGGCGACGGCGGGCAGCCCGGTCGCCTGTGCCAGGGCGTGCGCCTTGAGCAACGCGTTCTCGGCGAAGGTGACGCCGGTTTCCTTGACGTCGGGGATCTCCGGGTAGGCGTCCGTGCCGACGAGGTCGTGATCGAGACCAGCGTCGGCGAGGATCGCGCGGAGCTCGGTGATCTTCCCGGCGTTACGGGTGGCGAGGATGAGACGAGTCATGGCCCCAGTATCCCGGGGCGCCGAAGGCGCCCCCCAGGGGCGCGGGGCTGTATCGATATGCGGCTCCGCCGCGGGGCGCGACCAGCCACAACGAACCCGCAGCCGCCCGTCCACCCAGCCACGCAGACGCTACGGCGTACAAACCTTGGTCAGCTCACCCGCCGCATCCGTAACAGGGCTGATGTCCGGCGTCTCGTCACCGTTCTTCACCGCGTCACGGACATTGGTGACGGCCGTCTGCAGATCGTCCACGGCCTTGTTGACGTCCGCGTCGTCCGTCTTGTCGCCGATCTTGTCGAGGTTCTTGTCGATGGAGGTCAACGACTCCTCCAACTGCGTCGGATCGTTCGCGGCGCTCTCCACGGCCTGCTGGAGTTCCGTGACGCTGTCGGCGATGGCGTCGGCGGTCTGGACGCAGTCCATCGCCTTGCTGACGGCGTCACAGCCGGTGGTCAGCCCGGCCGTCAGTCCGACCGCCGCAATGGCTGCGGCGACTGTGGCGATACGGCTCCGGCGGCGTCGGCTCGTGGCCATGGTTGACGTTCCCTCCCTGCTCCCAGGCCTCGCAGGGCCCCCGTTTGGTCACTGGCCGGGCGTACAGCGGTGTGCCGTACGCCCGTACCCGTAATGACGCCACGCGGGGCCGCTCGGTTGCCCGGAGCTGCGGCTCTTCTTGGTGCGCCCTTTACTTTTCGAGGACGGTATCAAGTGCCTTGCGCTGGAGTTCCGCCAGCTCCCCGCAGCCGGAAACGGCAAGGTCCAGCAGGGCGTTGAGCTCCTCGCGGGCGAAGGGCTCGGCCTCGGCGGTGCCCTGGACCTCGACGAAGCGGCCGTCGCCGGTGCAGACGACGTTCATGTCGGTGTCGGCCCTCACGTCCTCCTCGTAGCAGAGGTCGAGGAGCGGGACGCCGCCGACGATGCCGACCGAGACGGCGCTTACGGTGCCGGTGAGCGGCTTGCGGCCGGCCTTGATCAGCTTCTTGCCCTGCGCCCAGGCGACGGCGTCCGCCAACGCCACGTACGCGCCGGTGATGGCCGCCGTACGCGTGCCGCCGTCGGCCTGGAGGACGTCGCAGTCGAGGACGATCATGTTCTCGCCGAGCGCCTTGTAGTCGATGACCGCGCGCAGGGAGCGGCCGATGAGGCGGCTGATCTCGTGCGTACGGCCGCCGATCTTGCCGCGTACGGACTCGCGGTCGCCGCGGGTGTTGGTGGCGCGGGGCAGCATGGCGTACTCCGCGGTGACCCAGCCCTCGCCGCTGCCCTTGCGCCAGCGCGGGACGCCTTCAGTGAACGATGCGGTGCACAGGACCTTCGTGTCGCCGAAGGAGACGAGGACGGAGCCCTCCGCGTGCTTGCTCCAGGCGCGTTCGATGGTGACCGGGCGGAGCTGTCCGGGGGTGCGGCCGTCGATTCGGGGGACTGAGGTAGCTGCCATGGCGCTGAGCCTAGCCCCCCACGGGGAAGGGCCCCTCCCGTGGTGGGAAGGGGCCCTCAGGTGTGCGGCCGGGAGTCCCTCAGGGGCTGAACCCCGGGACGATGCCCGCGCTTCACATCATGTCTTCGATCTCCGCCGCGATCGGGTCGGCGTCGGTGCCGATGACGACCTGGATGGCGGTGCCCATCTTCACGACGCCGTGGGCGCCGGCGGCCTTGAGGGCGGTCTCGTTGACCAGGGCGGGGTCGCTGACCTCGGTGCGGAGCCGGGTGATGCAGCCCTCGATCTCCTCGATGTTGTCGATGCCGCCGAGCCCGGCGACGATCTTCTCAGCCTTGCTGGCCATTTCGGTCTCCTCACGCACTGTTGGCTCAACTGTACGAGCGGTTGCGTGGTGCGTACCGAAGGATGACGTCACAGCAACCCAATCGTCGGTAACTGGTCTACACCACCTGACAGGCGGTCGCCAACCCATGAGTGCCGAGACCGAGACCTCCCCCGCCCGCCGGCGGTGGCAGGCCGCGTTCCAGGGGCTGCAGAAGATGGGCCGCAGCCTCCAGCTCCCGATCGCCGTCCTGCCGGCCGCGGGCATCCTCAACCGCCTCGGCCAGCCGGACGTGTTCGGGGCGGACGGCCTGGCTGGGACAACGTCTCGAAGGTGATGGACGGCGCGGGCGGCGGACTCCTCGACAGCTCGCTCGGACTGCCGTTGCTGTTCTGCGTAGGCGTGGCCATCGGCATGGCGAAGAAGGCGGACGGCTCGACGGCGCTGGCGGCGGTGACGGGGTTTCTCGTCTACTACAGCGTGCTTCAGGAGTTCCCGGAGGACTGCCCGCCCGGGACGAGGGAGATCGTTCCCCTAGGGTGCGCCGCGACCGACGTGACAGGGGTGGAGTACGAGTACCAGAACCCGGGCGTCTTCGGCGGCATCGTCATCGGTCTGCTGGCGGCCTTCTTCTGGCAGCGCTACCACCGCACGAAGCTGGTGGACTGGCTCGGCTTCTTCAACGGGCGGCGGCTCGTCCCGATCATCATGGCGTTCGTGGCGATCGTGTTCGCGGTGCTGTGCCTGTGGGTCTGGCCGCCGATCGGTGACGCGCTGGAGAGCTTCAGCGACTGGATGCGGGACCTGGGCGCCTGGGGCGCGGGCGTGTTGGGGTCGCGAACCGCGCGCTGCTGGTGATCGGGCTGCACCAGTTCCTGAACGTGCCCATCTGGTTCCAGTTCGGCAGCTACACCACACCCGACGGCGAGGTCGTGCACGGCGACATCAACATGTTCCTCCAGGGCGACCCGAACGCCGGCCTGTTCACCACGGGCTTCTTCCCGATCATGATGTTCGCGCTGCCGGCCGCGGCCCTCGCCATCACGCACTGCGCCAAGCCGCACCGCCGCAAGGAGATCGCCGGTCTGATGACGTCGGTGGCGCTGACGTCGTTCGTCACGGGCATCACGGAACCGATCGAGTACTCGTTCATGTTCATCGCCCCGCTGCTGTACGTGGTGCACGCCCTGCTGACGGGTGTGTCCATGGCGGTGACCTGGGGGCTGGGGGTCCACGACGGGTTCAGCTTCTCGGCCGGCCTGATCGACTACATCATCAACTGGCAGCTGGCCACGAGACCCTGGGCGATCATTCCGATCGGCCTCTGCTTCGCCGTCGTGTACTACGCGATCTTCCGTTTCGCGATCACGAAGTTCGATCTCAGAACTCCGGGCAGGGAACCGGAGGAAGAGGTCGAGGACGTCACGAAGAGCTGACCAGAGGTCCACGGATCAGGCACGGATCAGGCACTGCGCGTAGCACTCCGGTTGCGGGTTTCACGGGTTCCTTATATCGCCCCCACCGTGCTACAACAGGTCTACACCACTCAGTGGTGTAGACCAGACGCCGCCGTCTCCTTCTGTCCCCGGGCGGCGCCATGCCCTCTTCCCCAGCCTAAGGCCGGGGGGACCCCCTGGAGGAAGTTGTGACCACGGCCAGCGCCGCTCCGGCGGCCGACAAGAAAAAGGGCGCCGCCGCGATGGCTGTGATGCAGCGCATCGGCCGTAGCCTCATGCTGCCGGTGGCGGTCCTGCCCGCAGCCGCCCTCCTGGTCCGGTTCGGCAACGAGGACATGCTCGGCGACCCGGACTACCCCGCGTTCCTCACGAAGATCGCGGGCTTCATGGCGGCCGGCGGCAACGCGATCCTCGACAACATGGCGCTGCTCTTCGCCGTCGGCATCGCGATCGGCTTCGCGAAGAAGTCGGACGGCTCGACGGCGCTCGCGGCCGTGGTCGGTTACCTGGTCTTCAAGAACGTGCTCGGCACGTTCACCGACCCGAACCTGCCGCAGGTGGCGAAGGTCGTCGACGGCAAGGTCGTGATGGTCGACGCACCGGTGGACGCCAAGGTCCTCGGCGGTGTGGTGATGGGCATCGTCGTGGCCCTCCTGTACCAGCGCTTCCACCGCACCAAGTTCCCGGACTGGGCGGGCTTCTTCGGCGGCCGCCGTTGGGTCCCGATCATCTCCGCCTTCGCGGGCCTGGTCATCGGCATCGTCTTCGGCTACATCTGGCCGGTCCTCGGCACGGGCCTGCACAACTTCGGTGAGTGGCTGGTGGGTTCGGGTGCCGTCGGCGCCGGCATATTCGGTGTCGCCAACCGCGCCCTGATCCCGATCGGCATGCACCACCTGCTGAACTCGTTCCCGTGGTTCCAGGCGGGCGAGTACGAGGGCAAGAGCGGTGACATCGCCCGCTTCCTGGCCGGTGACCCGAGCGCCGGACAGTTCATGACCGGCTTCTTCCCGATCATGATGTTCGCGCTGCCGGCCGCCTGTCTGGCGATCGTCCACTGCGCCCGCCCGGAGCGCCGCAAGGTCGTCGGCGGCATGATGTTCTCCCTCGCGCTGACGTCCTTCGTCACCGGCGTGACCGAGCCCATCGAGTTCACCTTCATGTTCATCGCGCCGGTCCTGTACGCCATCCACGCGGTCCTCACCGGCGTCTCGATGGCTCTCACCTGGGCGCTCGGCATGAAGGACGGCTTCGGCTTCTCGGCCGGCGCGGTCGACTTCGGTCTGAACCTGGGCATCGCGACCAACCCGTGGGGCCTGGCCCTGGTGGGCCTGTGCTTCGCGGTGGTCTACTACGTGATCTTCCGGTTCGCGATCACCAAGTTCAACCTGCCGACGCCGGGCCGCGAGTCCGACGAGGAACTCGCCGAACTCCAGAAGGCGGAGGCGAAGTAGGCCGGGCGGCCCACGAACAACGGCGAAGGCCCCGGAACCGGGAAGGTTCCGGGGCCTTCGCGCACATACGGGCCTGAACCCCGTACGGGCTGTTCCACCACGGTCCGGCTCTCGACCGGACTGATCCCGACCGGCTAGATCTCGTACGTCTGCCTGGGCGCAGCCAGCGCCACCGGGCCGTCGTAGACCTCGCGCGCGTCGGCCAGGTTGACCTCGGGGTCGGTCCACGGCGGGATGTGGGTGAGGACCATGCGCCGGGCGCCCGCGCGGGCCGCGGTCTGACCTGCCTCACGGCCGTTGAGGTGCAGGTCGGGGATGTTCTCCTTGCCGTGCGTGAAGGCGGCCTCGCACAGGAACAGGTCGGCGTCACGGGCGAGTTCGTCCAGGGCCGTGCTGATGCCCGTGTCACCGGAGTAGGTCAGGATCTTCCCGGCGTGCTCGATCCGGATGCCGTACGCCTCCACCGGGTGGGCCACGCGTTCCGTGTGCACCGTGAACGGGCCGATCTCGAAGGTGGACGGCTTGACCGTGTGGAAGTCGAAGACCTCGCTCATGGACGAGGCGGTGGGGGTGTCGGCGTAGGCGGTGGTCAGGCGCTGTTCCGTGCCCTCGGGTCCGTAGACCGGGATCGGGTCGCAGCGGCCGCCGTCGTGCCGGTAGTAGCGCGCGACGAAATACGCGCACATGTCGATGCAGTGGTCGGCGTGCAGATGGCTGAGGAAGATCGCGTCAAGGTCGTAGAGACCGCAGTGGCGCTGCAGCTCGCCCAGGGCGCCGTTGCCCATGTCGAGAAGCAGCCGGAAGCCGTCGGCCTCGACGAGGTAGCTCGAGCAGGCCGATTCCGCGGACGGGAACGACCCCGAGCAGCCGACGACGGTGAGCTTCATGAAACAGAAACCTCCGCTGGCGGGAAATCCAGAAGATCGGGGACAGGGGCGTCGGGGGTCGTGCGGTTCGTCGAGCGTAAGGCGCAAAACCTCCGGTCGCTCCTCCGCCAAGGGCTGTTGTGGGCGAACTCACCTGTGCGGCGCTGCCATACGGGTTACCTGGGGTTCAGGTGTTCGGCCATGATCCGAGGGCGCATCGCCATTGCTGCGGCCACGGTGCCGCCCAGCCGGGCCGCCACGGTCCTGGAGCCCTTGGCGTGCCTGATCAGGGCGCTTGTACACGTGTGCTTCAGAGCGTGGAGCCGAGTGCCCGTCCTGCTTCGCCGGGTACGCCTTCAGGTGAGCGGCAACGACGGGACGTGGGCAAGCTTGCCCTTCTGCTGGGCCTTCCTGGCGCCACGGGGCCAGACCGTTCACCCTGTCCAGTCCCGAACGTCGATCTTCACTCAGGGAGTGGCGGCGACGCTCGTGCGCTCAGCGGCGTTGCAGCGACCATTACTCCCGGTACCGCAGTCACTCCACTCCGATGAGCCCTGTCTGCACCAACAGGTTGCCCCGCCGTCGCGAGACGAAGATCCCCCGCCCCGTCGGCATCGTGCGCGGGCGTACGTTCCCGAGGATGTCGCCCTCGTTCGGGTCGCCGGAGAGCACCACGCCCTGCGCGCCCAGCTCCTTGATCCGCTGCATGAAGGGCTCGTACGAGGACCGGCCGGCACCCGCGGTGTTGCGGGCGACGATGAAGCGGATGCCGACGTCGCGGGCGAACGGGAGGAGGTCCGTGAGCGGGGCGAGAGGGTTGCCACTGGACGTCGAAACCAGGTCGTAGTCGTCGACCACCACGTAGATCGTCGGGCCGCTCCACCAGCTGCGTGCCCGCAGCTGGTCGGCCGTGACCTCGGGCGAGGGCGTGCGTCGGCGCATGAGGTCGGCCAGGGCCTCCACGTGGTGGTCCATGGCGTTGGACATGGGCACGTACTCGGCCAGGTGGGTTGCCGGGGTGGCGTCCAGGAGCGAGCGACGGTTGTCGATGACGAAGAGTTTGCAGGAGTCCCCGTTGTGCAGGCCGGTGATCTGCTTGATGAGCAGGCGCAGGAGATTGGATTTGCCGGACTCGCTCTCGCCGAAGACGAGGAAGAAGGGGTCCTGGTCGAAATTGACGTGGACGGGTTCGAGGTTGTTCTCGTCGAGGGCGAAGGCGACGCCGCGGTCCGGCTCCGCAAGGGCTGCGGGCAGGTCGGCGAAGGGGAGGTGGCGTGGCAGGAGACGGACGGCCGGCGCGCCGGGTGCTGTCCAGTGGCGGTCCACGTCGCGGCTCATGGCGGCGGTCGCCTCGGACAGGTTGTCGTCGGAGTGGATGCCGTCGATGCGGGGAACCGCTGCCATGAAGTGCAGTGCTTCGGGTGTGACGCCTCGGCCGGGCACGCCGGCCGGGACGTTTCCGGCTGCCTTGCGGTCCAGTTCGGAGTCCATGGGGTCGCCGAGCCGCAGTTCGAGGCGGTTCATCAGCAGGTCCTTGAGGTTGGCGCGGACCTCCATGGCGCGGGAGGCGGTGAGGATCAGGTGGATGCCGTAGCCAAGGCCGCGCGCGGCGATGTCGAGTACGGCTGATTCCAGGGCCTCGTACTCCGTGCGGAAGTTCCCCCAGCCGTCGATGACCAGGAAGACATCACCCCACGGCTGGTCCGCCACCGGAATGTCACCGCGCGCCCGCATCCTGCGGAACGTGGCGATGGAGTCGATACCGGCGCTGCGGAAGTACTCCTCGCGGCGCGTCATGATGCCGTACACCTCGGCGACCGCGCGGCGCACCCGCTCGGGGTCCAGGCGTGAGGCGACCCCGCCGACGTGCGGCAGTCCGGAGACGGCGGACATGCCGCCACCGCCGAAGTCCAGCCCGTAGAACTGGACCTCGTGCGGAGTGTGGGTCAGCGCGAACGCGGCGATGATCGTCCGCAGCAGCGTCGACTTGCCCGACTGCGGGCCGCCGACGATCTGCATATGGCCGCCGGCCCCGGAGAAGTCCCGGTACAGCGCGTCGCGCCGTTGCTCGAAGGGCTTGTCGACGACACCGAGCGGCACGATGAGACGACCCGCGCCCTCGTAGCCGGGCTGGGTCAGGCCTCGGTCCTGCTGCCCGGCGAGTCCAGGGAGGAGGGCGTCCAGCGGCGGAGGGTTGTCCAGCGGCGGGAGCCACACCTGGTGCGCGGCCGGGCCCTGCCCGGTCAGTCGGCGGACGATGACGTCGAGCACGGTGTCGGCCAGGGCGTCGTCCCCGCCCGCTCGCGGGTCCGGCACCTGGGCCCGGGGGTCGGCCTGGACGTACTGCACCGGCACGGGGGCCGCGGTGAAGGGCACGGGACGGCGGTCCACCGGCAGCTGACCGTCCCCTGCGGTGGCCCGGGCCGAAGAGGGCCGGTGCGCGCCCGAGACGTAGGCGGCCTTGAAGCGGGCCATCTCGTCGGTGCCGTACTTCAGATAGCCCGAGCCGGGGACGTTCGGCAGGTGGTACGCGTCCGGCACACCGAGGGCGGCGCGGGACTCGGACTCGGAGAACGTCCGCAGTCCGATGCGGTACGACAGGTAGGTCTCCAGACCGCGCAGGCGGCCTTCCTCCAGGCGCTGCGAGGCGAGCAGCAGGTGGACGCCCAGGGAGCGGCCGATGCGGCCGATCTGGACGAACATGTCGATGAAGTCGGGCTTGGCGGTGAGGAGTTCGCTGAACTCGTCGATGACCAGGACGAGGGACGGGATCGGATCCAGCGCGGCGCCGGCCGAGCGGGCCTTCTCGTAGTCGTGGATGTTGGCGTGGTTGCCCGCCCGGCGCAGCAGTTCCTGGCGGCGGTTGAGCTCTCCGCGGATGGAGTCGCCCATGCGGTCCACGAGGGTCAGGTCGTCGGCGAGGTTGGTGATCACCGCGGCGACATGCGGCAGGTCAGCCATCCCTGCGAAGGTGGCACCGCCCTTGAAGTCCGCGAGGACGAAGTTCAGCGTCTCCGAGGAGTGGGTCACCGCCAGGCCGAGCACGAGGGTGCGCAGCAGCTCGGACTTCCCGGATCCGGTGGCGCCGACGCACAGGCCGTGCGGGCCCATGCCGTCCTGCGCGGCTTCCTTCAGGTCCAGCATCACCGGGGTGCCGTCCTCGCCGACCCCGATCGGGACCCGCAGGCGTTCGGCACGGGAGCGCGGGCGCCACGTACGGCCGACGTCCACGGATTCCGCGTCGTCCAGGTCGAGGAGGTCGGTGAACTCCAGGTTGGCGAGCAGCGGCTCGTCCGCGTCGCCGCCGGACGCCATGTACAGGGGCGCGAGCTGCAGTGCGAGCGCCTCGGCCGCCTCGTGACTGAGACGGTCGGGCGTCCCTTCGTAGACGAGGCCGTCGCCGGACTCCAGGCGCAAGGAATGCGGATGCACCACGACCGAGAGACCGCCGCGTGCACCGGTGAGCCTGCCCGGCACGACCTCGACGATCGTGACCCCCTGCAGTCCCTCGGCCGCCGCCAGCGCCGACAACGGCGACAGCGTCTCTCCGTCGAGTACGACGACGACATGCGGCTGTTCCAGGAGGGGCTGGCCGCCGGCCTGGAACCGGGGACGCCCTTCGAGCTCCTCCTTGAGCAGCAGCTCCAGATCCTGGGCGGTGGACGTGATCAGACGGCGGCTGCCCGCTCCGTCACTTCCCTCGGTCCGGACGTGCGGCAGCCACTTCGCCCACTCCCAGTGCGAGGCCGCGTCCTGCCCGGCGGCGATGGCGACGACCAGGTCGTCAGGAGAGTGCAGAGAGGCCAGGGATGCCACCATCGCGCGCGCCGATGCCCTGACGTGAGTCTCGTCCCCGCTGAGGGTGAGGTGGTAGAAGGCCCGCAACGAGATCGCCATGGGCAGGCCCTCGATGGTGCTGTGGGCGGTGAGGAACTGCTTCATGGCCCCGGCGGTGAGCGGCTCCAGCTCGTCCACCGGAGCGGTCTCGGGCGCGACCAAGGGGGTGGCGAGCTGCTGGCCACCCAGACCGATCCGGACCTGCCCGAAGTCGTCGTCGCTGATACGCCGCTCCCAGACGCGGCTGCCCTCGGCGACCAGGGCCCACAACTGTTCGGGAGCCGGATGCAGATAGAACTGGGCGTCGCGCTGAAGCCGGGCCGTACGCAGCACCGTGCGACGGGTTTTGGCCAGGTACTTCAGGTAGTCCCGTCGCATATCGGCGAGTTGGCCCTGGGTGCCGCGCCGGTAGCGGACGAGCATGGCGATGGCCATGGCGATCGTCGATGCGATCATGACCATGCCCATGATGCGCATCACCGGGTTCGGCGTCATGAAGAAGAAGACGACGGACCCACCCATGCCCAGCATGGGGAGCAGCTGCATCAGCGCGCCCTCCTGCTGCCCTCTGGGCAGCTCGGGCGGGGATTGCAACTGCACTGGATCGGCGGGCACCTCGGTCGGCAAAGTCCTTGGTGGCCGTTTGACGACGATCTGGCTCAAAGCTGACCCGTCCCCCTCGCGGACTTCAAGAGCCCTTGTCCGCACCCCCGTGGCGCCGACTCCATCCGGGTCGGATCCTACTGGCGGGCACTGACATTGCGGACGGTAGGGTGACGGCCACGCGTGTGCGCACCCGCGAACAACCAACGAATTCGGGGTCATTCACGGAAATTCGGAACCCGAATGGGAGCGGGCGCGGGAACGGACACACGAACGGGACAGGGGCGGGGCCCGCGAGTTGAGAAGCACCGCGAGGGGGAGAAGTACGTGCCTGCGACAGTTCGAGCGGCAGGAAACACCGGCGGTCACCCGGGACCAGGGGGCCATCCGGGGGCGGGGGCTCATCCGGGACCGGGGCAGCACTGGGGACCAGGGATGCCGACCGTTCGCAGCACCGGCTTCCGCCGGATCATCGTGGCCGCACCCGACAGTCGGATCGATGTGGCACTGCCCGACGACATTCCCCTCGCGCACCTCTTCCCGGAGATCCTGCGCCTGTCCGGACAGACGCCGGCGCCCGGGGCCCCGGTCGGCTATCACCTGGTACGCCGGGACGGCACGGTGCTCGACGAGGCACGCTCGCTCGCCGCACAGCGCATCGCCGACGGCGACTTCCTCCTGCTGCGTCCCTTCGCCGACTCCCTCCCGCCCGCGGTGTTCGACGACGTCTCGCACGCCACGGCCAGCGCCGTCACCCGCGACCGCACGCTGTGGAACGACGAACTCCTGCGCACCGCAGGCCTCTTCGGTAGCTGTGTGCTGCTGATGCTGCTCGCCTTCGTGGCCTGGAGTTCCGACGTCCGGCACGACATGAACGGGCTTCCGGGCATCGTGGCCGCGGTCTCGGGCCTGGTCCTGCTGGCGATCGCCACGGTCCGCGCCCGGGTGTACGACGACCGCGGCTCGTCGGTGGCCTTCGGTGTCGGCGCCCTCGCGAACCTGGGAGTCGCGGGCAGCGGTCTGCTCGCGCTGCCGGCCGGGGAGGGCATCGGCAGGCTGCAGTTCCTGCTCGCCTGCGCCGCCGTGCTGGTGGGATCCGTGGTACTGGTCTTCCTCACACCGAGCGGCGACGGCCCCTTCGTCGCCTTTGCGTTCGCTTCGGCTATCGGCATGCTGCTGACGTTCGTCGCGATCCTCGCCGAAATGCGGCCGGCGGAGATCGCGGCGGTCTGCTCCCCGCTCGCCCTGGGCGCTCTCGCCTTCCTGCCGGGCCTGGCCACCCGCTTCGCCCGCCTTCCCATCGGCTTCGACCCGCCGCGCACCGCCATCGGCAGCGACTACGACGACACCGATGATGAAGCCGCTGAGGTGTCGGCCGTCATCGACGCCGAGCGCATCGCCGCGCAAGCGCGGCGCGGCCACGAGCTGCTGCTCGGCCTGGTGGGCGGATGTGCGTTGATCGCAGCGGCTGCAGCCGCGGTACTCGGGTTCTCCGACGATGTCTGGGCCCAGCTCCTCGCGTTCGCCACGGGTTTGGCCCTGCTGATGCGCGCCCACCTGTTCCGGCACACGGTTCAGGTGGGTTGCACGCTCGCGGCGGGCCTTGCCTCGCTGGTGCTCCTGGGGCTCGGGCTCTCCCTCAACCCGCCCGGCCGAATGGTCCTGGAGGCTCTACGGGGTGACGGCACGGCCATGGCGGTCAGGCTGGTGTGGCTGTCGGTCGCGGTCGCCGTCGTCGCCGGGGCGATCGCCTCGATCGCGCTGATCGTTCCCCGCAAGGGGGTCACCCCGTTCTGGGGCCGATTCCTGGAGATCGCCGAGAGTTTCGTGCTGCTGACGCTGCTGCCGCTGTGTCTTGCGGTTTTCGGCGCCTACCAGCAGATGCGCTCGCTCTCATCGTGAGTTCCTCGTACGGGACCAGAACAACCAGAACAACCAGCGGGGGAAAGAGGCAGCAGAACGATGGCATCACGGCGGGATGAGCTCAACGCCTACACCTTCGCGCGGCGGCGCCTGGTCGGCCAGTTCCTGCAGCCGAATCCGAACGGCACGGAAGAGGGCTGGCCCCGCCCCCTGCGCGCGGTCGTGCCGGGCGCGATCGTCGCGACGGTCGTCCTCGCGGCCTTCGGGGCCTGGGGCATGTTCAAGCCCGCCGCACCGCAGGGCTGGGACAAGCCCGAAGAGAACATCATCATCTCCAGCAAGTCGACCACCCGGTACGTGATCCTGACGACCGACGACAAGACGCAGTTGCACCCGGTGCTCAACATGTCCTCGGCGAAGCTGCTGCTGGCGCCCGACAAGGGCAAGGTCATCAACGTCGACGAATCGGTCCTCGACAACGGCAAGATCCCGCACGGCCCCACCCTCGGTATCCCCTATGCCCCCGACCGTCTGCCCGATGCCGGCGAAGCCGGGTCGAAGAAGCGCTGGGTGGTCTGCGAGCGCCCTGGCGAAGGCGGCCGTGCCATCCAGAAGGCGGCCTTCGTCCTCGCCGCTCGCGACATGGACCGGACCGAGGGCGCGGAGCGGCTGCGCGGCGGCGAGCTGATGTACGTGGAAGGCCCGGGCCCGGAGCGCACCCGCTACGTCGTCGACGCCAAGGGGACGGCGTACCCCGTCCAGAACGAGGAACTGCTGCTGCGCACAGTCGTCGGCGAAGGCCTGGAGCCCCAGCGGGTGTCAGCCGGCTGGCTGGCAACCCTGCACAAGGGCGACCCCATCACCTTCCCGGAGATCCCGGGCCGGCCCGGCGCCGACGCCGGGATCCAGGGCCAGCTGCCGACGGCGGCCAACAAGGTGGGCATGGTCCTCCAGGCCCCCTCCGGCACCAGGATCCAGCAGTACGTCGTCCTGCGGGGACGGGTCGCCCCGGTCTCCGACTTCACAGCGAAGCTCCTGCTCAGCAGCAAAGCCCTGACCGACCTCGGACAGGCGAGCCGTGCGACGCCCGTCAGCGCCGGCAGCTTCACACCCGGGGCACCCTTCGGCGCCGAGAAGACCTGGCCCCAGCAGAAGCCTGAGCCGGTCAACTCGGCGAGCACCGACGAGGGCAGCCGCAACACCGTGTGCAACATTCTGCGCGACGTGGACCAGGACAATGGCGCCACGACCCTCAGCACCTGGGCGGGCAAGGACTTCCCGGCCACCCTCCCCACCGGTTCGAGCAGCGCGTACGTCACTCCCGGCTCGGGCCAGTTCTTCCGCCAGTTCACGGGCTCGTCGACCCGTTCCGGCTTCTTCTTCCTGGTCACCGACACCGGTCTGCGCTATGCGATGCAGTCCAACGGCGACAGCGAGTCGGACGACGCCGGCATCGGCTCCTCCGGCTCGGCCACAGAGCGACGGGAACAGCGCGAGGCGGCACTGCAGGAGGCGCAGCAGGCACAGAACCGCCTCGGCTACAAAGACGTCACACCGGCCCCGATCCCGGCCGCCTGGTCGGCGTTCCTGCCCACGGGGCCGCGGCTGTCGACGGGCGCGGCACGACAGCCGCAGGGCTCGTGAGAGGCGGACCGAGCAATGCGTAGGCATCCCCGCGTGCGCCGGATCGTCGGAACGGCCGCCGCCGCTCTCGCCTTCGCGGCGGCGTCCCCGGCGCCCATCGCCACCGCCGCCGGCACGGCCGGTCAGTGCACCTTCCCGGGCAAGACATACGAGGGCCGCCCCTGGGCGCTGCAACGGGTCATGCTGGACGAGCTGTGGAAGCAGTCCACGGGCGAGGGTGTCCGTGTCGCGGTCATCGACACCGGTGTGGACGTCAAGAACCGCCAGCTCGCCCCGGCGGTGGACGTCAAGAGCGGCCGCAATTATCTGCCGCCGAACCTCAAGGACGACAACGGCAACAAAATCGAGCGCGGCAGCGACAACGGCACCACCGACACCGTGGGTCACGGCACGAAGGTCGCCGGAATCATCGCCGCCAGGCCGGCGAAGGGCACAGGCTTCGTCGGCCTCGCCCCCGAGGCGACGATCATCCCGATCCAGCAGAACGACGCCGAGGGCCACGGCGACACCGACAGCCTGGCCAGGGCCATCAATCACGCCGCCAACGAGGCCAAGGCCGACGTCATCAACATCTCCCAGGACACGGTCAACCCGATCACAGCCACCTCCACGCTGAAAGGCGCGGTGGACAACGCCCTGGCCAAGAACATCGTCATCGTGGCCTCGGCGGGCAACGACGGCCTCGACGGCAACGTGAAGAAGACCTACCCGGCCTCATACGACGGCGTCCTGGCCGTGGCCGCCTCCGACCGCAACAACGAACGCGCCGCCTTCTCCCAGTCCGGCGACTTCGTCGACGTCGCCGCCCCCGGCGTCGACATGGTCTCCACCGTCCCCGGCGGGGGACACTGCGCCGACAACGGCACCAGCTTCTCCGCGCCCTACGTCGCCGGAGTCGCCGCCCTCATCAAAGCCAAGCACCCGGACTGGACTCAGAAGCAGATCGCCGCCCAGATCATGCAGACCGCGGAACGCTCCATCCCCGGCCATGACCGTCTGGTCGGCTGGGGTGTGGTCGACCCCGTACGCGCCCTGACCGAGGACGACAAACCGATCGACCACCCGGTACCGAGCAACGAGGGTGCCGGGCGCGCCGAGGCCCCCACGGTGGCTCAACTCCCGCTCGGAGAAACCCCGCAGGAACGGGCGGTACGGCTCGGGACCTATGTGGTGGTGGGCAGCTTGCTACTGGTGGCAGTCATCGCGGGCGGGTCTGTGGCGATGCGGGACGGCCGGAGGAGGGCCGAGGGCTCGTCGCAGGTCAAAGGGCTGAAGTGACGGTTTTCATGGCAGTGCTGCACCACCAGGGGCCAACGGGTGCCTACGTGAACATGAGGGCTCTGCCGCGGTCATGTACGGGGCGTGGTGAACTGGCCACTGATCACCGCTGAACGGGGAGAGAGATGACAGTCGACATGGAAAAGTTCCGCCGGGACGCGCATCGGATCGAGAAGTGGTCGATCGGGTGGATGCTGCTGTCGCTGGCGATGTGGGGGTGGTTCGGCTATCGGTGGCTGATGGACGACGACCGGGGATATGGCATGTTCGGCAGATACGCCGAAGACAGCCACACACTGGTGGGCATACTCGCGCTCGCGGTCATCCCGACGATCACCGGGGCAACGACCATCGTGTACTCCCAGGTCCTGTTCCGCCTGGCCCGCCAAACCAAGCCAGAGGCCAAGTGAGGGGAATCCTGGACGCGTACGTCACGAACCCCGCCCTTGGTCCTGCTCGGCCATCAGCGCGACCGTACTCGAATCCCTGTCGACGTCGCTGCGACGCTTGACACGGCGTGCAGCTGGTGCAACTCCCAGCCGACGGGATCGTCGTTGTCGCCCCGTAGCGCCTCCAGGCGTCCTGCCAGCGACGATGAGACCGCGCCGGGCTCGCGGCCACAATGCTCGGGGAGGTCGTGCGCCCGGGGCAGTCGCCCTGGTGCGCCGTCAGCCGGTCTGAGTCCAGGTCAGGATCGCGAGGCAGGTGGGTACCGGACATGCCAGGGCGCCCAGGAAGAGCAGACGGGTCGCCGGCGCGAGACGGCGAATGCCGGGCGCGAAGGCGAGGGCGATCAGCGTGGCGGCAGCGGCGGCGACGGTCAGGAAGAACGGTCGCAGGAGGTCTCCGATCGGTTGCCCTGCCGCCGCTCCCCAGACCGCCACCATGCCCACGAGAAACGTCAACCAGGCAAGTGACCCGAGGGTGAGCGCCCACAGTCCGCCGGCCAGCAGGGCGACGACGGTCTCGCCCCGGCTGGGTTGGTGTGTCGGCCGATAGGGGCTGTACAGGGCGGCGTGGGCCTTGGGGCTCAGATTCACCGTCGGTTCCTTCCTTGTGAGGTGTGCGCGATCTTCGTCGCGAAGACAGCGCCACGGAATGGGGGCCGGATACTCACCTCAAGCGGACTCGTACTCAACTGGACATGTCACCCACGGAATCCTGGAACGGGGTTCCGCCCTACTGCCCGGGCCCGAGGACGGGTGGCGTCTGGCGGTCGTCGGACGGGTCGGTGTCGCCGGTCTCCCATCCGGGATCGTAGGCGCAAGGCATGGTGGCGCCGCCGGTGAAGTACTCCCGGTCCGGGTACCAGGTGAAGGACATCCGCTCGTCCTCGTTATCCCGCTGCACGTACAGGTTCCAGGACTTGGCTTGCCCGCCCTCACGGTAGGCCGTGACCTCCCAGCCGTCGTCCTTCAAGTGCTGGTCCAGTCGGCGGAGGCCGGAGACGGCCTGGCTCGCGGGCACGTGGTCCAGCGCCCAGTCGTGGCTCATCTCGTAGGCGCCGTCGACGGTCTTGTCCTCCAGCCCCAGCGAACCGCTTGTCCAGCAAAGGTCGGAGCTGAGCGTGTTCTCCGTGCTGACGCCGATGTCCTCGACTCCCGGTTCCACCGTGCGCTTGAACCCCATGACGTCGTACGCCTCCTGGGAGCGCTTGAAAACGCGGCTCGCCATGTCCTCGGGAGCGACGCGGGGGAAGTCGGACGATCCCCGGTTGTCCCAGGCGAGCGTGCCGATAAGAACGAGTACGGCCACCAGGGGTATGCCGATGAGCGCGGCGCAACCGCATCCGAGGGCAGTGAGGCCGGTAGAGGGGGAGCTGGACCCAGTCGATGCGGTGGTGGTGCTGGTCGGTACGGTCTGCTCGGGCATAGGGGGACGGTATGCCTGCGAGGAGCGCGCTGGATGGGCGCGGATACCCAGCGGGAGTCGGTGCACGTACTCAGCCGAAGCCACTCAGGGTGGGTACCTCCCGTGCGTACCCACCCTGAAGCAAGCTCCGCTGAGTCGCTGACCGTCAGTAGTTGGCGGCAGCCTTCCTGTCCGCAGCGCTGTACGCCGCGCTCGCCTCGCGTACCGCGTTCGCGATGGCGTTCAGGGCCTGGTGGATCTCCCTGGCCTTGATGTCCCACTCACGGTGGAGACCGTCCGCTGCGGTCTTGGCCTCGCCCTCGAAGAAGGCGGAGAGGTCCTTCATCCGCTGCTGGAGGGCTTCCAGGTCCGTGTCCAGCTTCTTGGCCTGGCTGGTGATGTCCCCGGCGGCCCTCTCAAGTTCCGCGTAGGTGACGAGCATTGTGCCGTTGTCTACTGCCATGGCTCCTCCAACTGCTTTTCATGGCTGATGTGTTGAGGTGCTGATGCGACCGCCGGTTGGGGCGCCGCCCGGCCGTGCGCGAGTTACATGCCGGAGAAGGCCGAGGTCTTGCTGGCCGGGGCGGTGCCCCCGGCTGAGCCGGAAGCGGAGCCGGTGTCGATGCCTGCCAGGGCCTGGAAGATCTCTTCGTCGGTGCTGCCGGCGATGCGGCGGTTGTCGTTGACCGCGCTCTGGAAGCGGACGAGCAGGTTGCCGATGTAGGCCATGCGCTCGTTGATTTCAGTCTGCTTGCGGTCGAAGGACACGGCGCCCTGGCCCTGCCACTTGCCTTCCACGCCGTCGATCACGGCGTGCAGCTGCTGCAGTTGCTGCTTCACCGATCCGAAGCGTTCGTTGAGTTCCTGCTCGAACTTCCGCAGTACGTCATCTGTGACCTTCTGGGTTCCTGCCATTTATTTTTCCCTTCTGGTGCTTTCCGGTGTTGTGGTGGGCTCGACGGCTTGGAGAGGCCGCAGGGGCTTCGTAGCAGCCTCGTCACGCTTCGCCGCGTAGTGGTTCCGTAGTTGAGCCCCACCCCTCAGAACATCGCCCGTCGGAGGAATGAAGATCGACTTCGATGCTGGCAGCGTCTCCACCCCGCGGTGTCCTAGTAATGCTTGGGCCAGGTCTTGACAAAGGCATCATCGGCTTGCGCCACGCCGGAGAGGCGGGAGTCGAAATCACTTGGACCGATAGCAGGCTGATTCCACTGCTACCTTGATGAGTGAAGGATTGTCGCTGTACTTTCGCTCATCGTAAAGCCGAACATCCACCGCGAATTCCTTCCCCTTGGACTCGGCGATGATCTGCGGACTCTTGGCTGGGCTGTCGTCCACGCCGTCCTTTACGATCTTCCAGCCCTTCTTGGGCAGGCCGTCGCGAACGCGGTTCATGGCCTTCTCCATGTCCGCGACAGGAACCTGATAGACGCTCCAGGAATGGCGGGCGCGGTAGACTTCCTCGTCCGAGTCGTCGTCTGTGCACCCCATGGCCATGGCCCCAGTGTCGGTCACCTTACCCTTGAGGGCCATCATCTCCAGGATCTGACTGGATGCCTGCTCGGTCTCCGCCTTGACCGTATCCCCATCGCGCACTTTCATTCCGGATGCCTCACTTCCCTGCGCGCATGCAGCCAGCAGAGCACAGGCCGCAGCAGCGTGTGCAAATCCCCAAATTCGCCTATTCAAGTTCAACCCTATGGTAATTGCCGGTGATCACAGCGGCCTGATTACTGAGGCTCACGGATTCCTGATTCCAGAATCCGCTGTGCCCGTCCGAGTCGCTCTTCATGACGTTTCCACCAAACGATTTATCGGTGGGAATGGTCAAGTTGTCGCCGAGCCCCATCAGACGACCGCCTTGCCGGACAACCTGGTCATCTCCAGGACCGCCCATCGCCCAAACATGATCCGCACCCGCCCCTAGATCTGCTGCGTGGTCCGCTTGGACGCCCGGGCTCCCGGCGAAGATGTAGTCGTTGACCGCCACCGAGTCGTTCCAACTCCCGGACTGTGCCGAAACACCCACAACCGTGCTGCCATAGCTGTGCCCGATGACCGTCGTATGGGCAGTGCTACCAGTGACGTTCTCGTGGGCTGCCCTGTTCCCCTGCAGGAAGTCGTACAGACGCGGACCGCCCTCCTCCGCGTACTTGCCGCTACTTGCTTGTGGAACGATACTGTCCGGGGCGTTGTAGTCGAGCCAGGTGATCGTAGAGATTTTCTGGGTCGGAGAGAACGTGTTGCTCTCCGACCATAGCCGCTCCCCTCGACCGATGTCTCCGTGGTTATCTCCTTCCCCAATCTTATCGAGACCGGAGAACGTACCGGGGACATAAACAGCCGTATGGTCCGCCTGGTCTGGATTACCGTTGGCGATGATGACCTTTCCATCACCCAGTCCAGTTGGATCAAAGCCGAGCAGGTACGCCTCGGGCAGGCCTCCTTCACCGGTTCGATCGAATCGATCCTGGATGTACTGCATTCCCTTGAGGGTCGTGTTCAGCTGCTGTTGGCGGTCGCCGTACTGTCGATACCACTCCATCCATTCGTCGGTGTGCACTTTGGACGGGTACGGACCCGATGTGATCCACGTCCACTCATTGGTCGGCGACTTCGGGATGGAGTCCAGTTCCATCTGGAGGCGTGCGCGCGTCTCGCTGAAAACGATGCGGTTGGCTTCGTCCCGGACCTCTGACGGCAGTCCGTTGAGCTTTCCGACAGTCTCCGGGTTGGTGGATATCCACGCAGCCTGTTCCTCGGGGCTGAGTTTCTTCCACCACTCCGCATTGTCCTCGGGACTGCCGTCCTTGGGAGGCTGCGGCAGCGAGTCGAGGTACTCCTTGCCTGCCGTCTGCACACCCTTCGTGTCCGAGGACGCATCGGCCCAGTCCCGGTCGCTAACGGTCAGGTCGTCATCGGCCTTCAACGCCTGCAGCTTCGGCGCCCACTTCTCGTCGGCCTCCGTGGCCTCCTCGATAGCGGTGGCGATCTGGTCGGCGTAGTCCCGTGCCAGAAGGTGGTTGGGATTGGGGTCGACGTTGGCCGCCTGACGGCCCACGGCGGAGGCCACCGAGTCCGTCAGACCGGTCACCGTGCCGCCGACGGAGAGCTTGCCGTCAGCCTTCTCCCCGCCTGGCGGATAGCTGATCGAGCCATCAGAGTGCACGGTGAGCCTCTGGGCCTGCGCGCCCTCGACCGCCGCCTCCAACTTCTTCTTGGCCGCCTCCAACTCGTATGCGAACCCGTCGAGCGCCGTGGCGACCAGACCGCACTCCACCTGCACGTAGTGGAGGTTCCCTCCCAGCTCACGCAGTTGCTTGAGCGCTGAGTCCAGTGCTTCGCCCTCGTTGTCCTTCTGCAGGGCCGCGGCGATCTGGTTCTCGATGCGGTCCTTGGCCGCGCTGGCCATGTCGCTGGTTCTGCGATATCCGTCCGCCGCGTCCGAGTACTCGGAGGGCCTGAGGGCCTTGAGTGTCGTGTAGTCCATGGTCTCCGATCACCGGCCCCCGGCCTGGCCGCCGACGCCAGGCGTGTCCTTGTACTGGACCTCCACCCGAGCAATCTCACCCTTGATCGCCTCGTCGGTCCTCAACAGATCGTTGCCCACCTTCTCGAACAGCTCCGCCAGCGTCTCGCACCGCCCGCTCACATCTTTGATGTAGCGCTCCCAGGAGCCGTACACGTCCCGCTGGGCGGCAGCAGTCAGACACCCGGAGTCACCACCGAAACCCTTCTGCCCGTCCTCAAGCTTCGTCAGCGCCGTGCTGATGTTCCCCCGCAGCGCGCCGACGCCCTGCCCCGCCTTGGACCACGCGTCCCTGTCCGACCGCATCCTGCCGGAAGGAGGACCGTAGACACCGCTCGTGCCGCTGCTCCCCTGGTCGGCCGGCAACTGGTTGAGCTGCACCTGCGCGGTGTGCCGCTCGGCCACCGCAGCCTTGAGCTGCTCCCATTCGTCCCACGCCATGCGTGGCCCCTCCCCGTGTCTTGTTCAATGCCGTCGAACGGTTGTGAACGTGCGACCGCGACGCTGCGGTGGTCGCGAAATACGGTAGTGCCGCTGCATCACGTGCCCCATCCGCATCTGCCACCAGCGCGACTGAGTATCCGTACTCAGTGAACGTTGGACGTCGTGTTGCGGCGTCGGGCGCGCACTAGAGGGATGGCGGTTGCAGCGCCCAGTAGGGCGGCAGCGCCCACGCCCAGACTGATCCAGAGCGCCGTGTCGCTGTCGTCGTCGCGTGCGGGGACGGCGGCGGACTGCTTGTCTTCCTCGTTCTTGTTTCCAGCGGGCTCAGAGGCCTGTGGGGACGGGGACTTGGCGTCTGCAGCGGCAAGGTCTGGGAGAGGGTACTCGTCGGCTGGGCCGGGATCGCCGGGAGTCGTCAGGGCGATCCGTGGACGCACGATTCCGTAGCCGATGGAGTCGTTCCGCTTCGCGCCGCTCGTTGGTCCGCCAGCGGTGTTGAGCATCACCCTGAGGACCTGGTTGTTGGTCCAACCTGGGTGCTTCGACCAGATCAGAGCCGCGCTTGCCGAGACAAGGGCGGTGGCGCCACTCGTGCCATGGGAGTTGCACAGGCCCGTCTTGTAACGGCAAGCGTGGACCAAATCGGTGCCCGGCGCGGTCAGGTCTACCTGGGGACCGTACTGTGACTCGGCGGTCTTGCGGAGGTCTTGGCCGATCGCCCCTACTCCGACGACTCCTGGAGTGGCGGCAGGGTAAGCGAGAGAAGAGTCTCCGTCGTTGCCAACGCCTGCGAAGATCAAAGCTCCCTTACTCAAGGCATACTTCACAGCCTCGCTCTCTGGTTTCCATACGGCGGTTCCTCCTCCCGCCATGGAAATATTGATGACCTTGGCTCCTGCATCGACGGCATACCTGATCGCTTTGGCGAATACGGTGGCGTTCAGTGGTACCCGAATGGGCAGGATCTTCGCCCCTGGGGCGAGGCCGAAAGCTCCATCCCCGGCCCCGCTCTCGCCGGTTCCGGCGATCAATCCAGCTATACCTGTCCCGTGGCTGCGGTAGTCAGTGTGCTGATCGCCCGGCGCTTCTGGCGCGAAGTCCTTTCCCTCCAGCACCCGCCCGGGGAGATCGGGGTTCTTGTCGTCGACCCCGCTGTCGATGACTGCGACCGTGACGCCCTCCCCCTTGGTGATCTTCCACATCTCTTCCGCCTTCATGGCGGTCAGATGCCACTGCTTGGAACGGATGGACTCCGCATGGGACGGCGCGGCGGCGATACCCACCAGCAGGGTTGCCAGTACTCCCGGGATCAGGGTCCTCTGAGTGAGACGCTGCGTGTTGCTGGTGGGCATCGGCATTCTTCTTGCGATCCTTATGAGTTCAGTCAATGACGGGCGGTGTCGCGCGACGAGCGCCCTGCTGCCAGGTCTCTTCGTCTTCGGTGAGGTAGTCGGGGCGCTCGCCTCTGCGATCCTCACGACGGGACTCGGCGGGGCGAGAGCCCGGCGGCACCGCATGTCCGCCACGGCCAACCGGTCCGGCCCCCTGCTGTGGCTCGCCTGGCCGGCGTGCCGCGCCTGAAGCTGCCCGTTCGCCGCGCGTTCCGCCCTGAGCTGCAGGGTTTGCAGGACGCCTGCTGTCTCCGGGAGCACCGTGTACCGCTCCAGAGCCGCCTGGGGTGAAGGGGCGTGTACTCCCCGTCCCAGCCTGCTGCGGACGGCCGCCGACGATGCCTCCAGTTTCCGGGGAGAAGCGGCGACCAGCCGTCCCGCCGCCTGGCGTGGCGGGAGTCGTGCCCCGTGCCGTGGTGGAGCCGCCGGCACTGATGGGGCGGGCGTTCACGCCGCCCGGCCCCTGAGGGCGACCACCAACAATGCCTTCGGGCTGTCCTGCGATGCGACGGCCACTCCCCGATCCGCCCTGGACGGTCCCAGGCCTTCCTGTACCGACGGGCTGGCCCGCGGGGCCACGGCCATGCACACCCTCACCGCCGATCACCGTGCCCCGAGGGATGCCGCCATTGGCCCGTCCCGGAGACGGGGGCACTGGCCGCCCGCCCGTGATGCCTCCTCCTGCTGTGGGGCGCTGGACGGAAGGCCCGGTGCCCATCGGACGTTGCCCAGGGGGCACCGGCGGCCGGACTCCAGGAGTGGGGCGGCCTGCCCCAGCTGAAGGGCTGGTCGGCTTTTGCGTACCTCCGACCACCGGAGGTACCACTCCAGGAGGCATGGTCGTCGGTCCATCCGGTCGTCCTCCTGCGAGTGGCGGGCCACTCGGCGGCCCCGACGGCGCAACTGGCGCCTCGGGCAAGGTAGCGACGCTGTCGATCTCCACTCCCGTGGGGGAATGCGGGCGCAGGGTTCCCCCGGCAGGGGTTCCGGGAGCATGGCCGGAGTTCTCGGGAGCGCCAACCGACCCACCAGCTCCATTACCTGGGCTTACCGAGCCATAGGCACGTTCGCCAGTAGCCGATCCGGTAGTGCCGGTTCCATCTGTGCCAGCGGCACCACCAGAACGCGCGAGACCTTCACTTGTGATGATGTCCTTCGGCGGCAGCACAGCCTTGGGCGGCGGTGGAAAACGCGGCTTCTCCAACGCGTCCATCTGCTGCGCGGACAACGTGTACGACTCGCCGAGCTTCCTCATATGCTGGGCAGCCTCTTGCCGGTCCGCCTCCCGCTGGCCCATGACCGCCTGAATGTCCCGGGTGGAGTCACGGGCAGCGGACGCCGCATCGGGGTCCTTCGGCGCGGCCTTCGCCGCTTCGAGGTTGGCCTGCGCCGTGTTCAGGAGGGACTGACCGTACTTCGTGTTCCGGGGAATCGACGCCTGGACATTCGCGATCGTGCTGGCTGCCTGGTCCAGCCACTTCGCCGCGCCCGCGCTGTACTCCGCCAGCCTCAACGTCGCGTTCGCCAGATCCCCGCTCCAACTGCGGAACTCATCAGCGCCCTTGCCCTTCCAGGCCACCCACTGCGGGCGCGTCTTCAGCTCCTCGCCCGCCTTCTCGATCTCTGCGGCGACCTTCTTGAGCTTGGCCGCGGCGGCGACGACCGCGCCCGCGTCGGCCTGATCCAGCCAGGCCAGCATCTCCTCGTGGCTCATGCCCTCGAACGACGTCCGGCCGCTGCCCCTGCCCGCCTTGCCCATCTCGTCTCCCCGCGTGTCCCCGTAGTCCCCGTGTGTCCCCGTACTGCGTGAGCGGCCGTCAGTCAGAAGCCCGATGCTCCGGACGTGTCGCCGCTTCCCAAGGTGCCGCCTGGCTTCGTGGTCTCCCCACCTGTCCCAGCCGGAACCTGCGGCTCGTAGCTACCGCCGTATTGCTTCGTCGTGCCCGTGCTGATCGCCAGCATGCGTTGGCGGACGTCCGCATCCACGTTCTCGTAGCCCTTGTGCGAGGCCAAGACCGCGATGCTCATGCCCTCGATGGAGTCCGTGAGCAGCTTGGACAGCTTCTCCAACTCCGAGATCACCGTCTCGTACGAGGTGAACACGCCGGCCGCCTCGCCCCAGCCACCGGCTCCGCCACCGAAACTGGCCCGCGCCATCGCATCCTGCCCCACCTGCTTCGGACCCGCCGGGCCCTCCTGCAGCTCCCGCAGCAGCGCATCGATACGGTCCCGGAACTTCGTGAACGACTGCAGCTCGGTGATGACATCACCAACAGCCGAGACGGCTGTCTGGAGGCCTGACTCGACGCCGAACACATCTGCGGCCGCCGACGCAGCCGGTCCCCAAAAGCCCTCCGCGTATGCGGCCGGGTCCGCCACCGGTACGTCGATCGCCCCGTCGTCCGCCACAGCACCCTCCCCGTTAGCCAAAGCGTCAGCTGTCACTTTAGCTACGGGCACTGACAATTCGTACACTCACTTCGCGCATGCAAGTGGGCTTACATGAGGGCAAGTTGGGCACAGCCGGTCACGTCCGAACGTCACGAATCAGTGACAGGTAATGCGGTCAATGGCACCGTCGATGGCTGAAAATCATGCCCACCAGCCGATGCCCTCTCGCGATGTCGCATACCGCTCAGCACTTGGGTTTTCGTGATGCGAACACCTGAGGCCCTCACGGCGGCGGCACGGCGCCTCAGAGGAGGTGGTCCACCTTGCCCGCCTTGATGTCGAGGATCAGCGTCCGGAGGGCTTCGCGGGTGTCGGTGAGGTAGGTGTCCTCGGCGCCGGCTATGGCCACGTAGGCATTGCCGTCACCGTCCACGCCAAGGCGGAAGCAGGCCGAACCCTCGGCACAGAACGGCTCTTCCCACGTGATGTCGGCCATGGTCGTCTCCTCAGAGGTGGCTGGCGATGTCCTGGATGAAGTCATGCGACTCCTGGTGCGACAGCGCGCGCTCTTCCATCCAGTCCAGTTGTGCTCGGTACTTGGACAACTGGGCCTCCTGGTAAAGAAATTCCGGGCCGTGGGCACTGTCGATCTGAACCGTGTCGAGTTTCGGCACGGGCCCTTCCATGTAGATCACGGTCTGCCCCGCGCCCGGGAAGGAGCCCGCTTCGAAAGGGATGACGCTCAGTGACACGTTGGCCCGCTCCGACATGGCGAGCAAGTACTCCAGCTGCGCTCGGGCGACCTTGCGCCCACCGAACTGCATACGCAGCGCCGCCTCGTGCAGTATCCCGACGTATTCGATGGGGTTCTCGCCTTCGAGGACCCGTTGGCGCTCAAGTCGGTGAGCAAGACGCAGGGCGATCTCATGCTCGGGCAGCGGCGGCATCGCGGCCCTGAAGACGGCCTGAGCGTGATCACTGGACTGCAGCAGGCCAGGCATGTGGATCAGGTGCACGCTGCGCAACCGCACCGCATGGTGCTCCAACTCGGCAATATCGAGGAGCCCGGCCGGAAGACTGCCGCGGTACCTCTCCCACCAGCCACGCTCGGCGGGCTGCGCCAGCTCCATCAGGGCGTTGATGTACGCCTCGTCGTCACAGTCACAGTTGCAGGCCAACGTGCGCAGCCGCTCGGGGCTGATGGGGCGCGCACCCAACTCGATGTTGGAGATCTTGCCCCGGTCCACGCCGAGGAGGCCTGCGGCGTACTCCCCGGTCACGCCGGCAGCGGTGCGGATCCTACGCACCTCCGCCCCGAGCCTCTTCTGGCGCTCCGTCGGCGACGTCCTCGCTGCCATGCCGTTCCTTTCTCGTGGCGTGCGGCACCCCACATAGGGGCTTCAGTTTCCCCGACGTGAGGGCAACATAGCCCCCCATGCCCTACAGTCAGTAACGCACAAGCTACACACGGCAGTTGGCAGTGCGTCGCGCGCCCCTGCCCGCGCCCTCCTTCCCTGGGAGGGGCAGGCCGCGCCAGGGAGACGAGCCACCGACTGCCCCCCTCCCCCGAACAGCGAGGACAGACCCCATGCCCGAACCCGCCACCTGGCAATGCCACCTCCACCTCACCAACGACCAGCGAGCCCCCCACATCGCCCGCCACACCATCCGCACCGCACTCCTCGGCCACGCCCACACACCCGAACTCACCGACACCGCCGAGCTGTTGACCTCCGAGCTCGTCTCCAACGGCGTCAAGCACTCCGACGGCCCGCTCACCGTCAGACTCCGCTCCCGCCCCGGCGCCGTACGCGCGGTACCCGTCGTACGCATCGGAGTCATGGACAACCATCCGGAACTCCCCGACCCCCTACCCTGCACCCCCGACCAGGACTTCGGCCGCGGCCTCTACCTGGTGCAAGCGCTGGCGGACGCATGGGGCCGCTACCCGGTGATCGACCGCTCCCCCACGCCCGGCTGGAAGGTCGTGTGGTTCGAGTTGTCCGACGCCGCCGGGCGGGAGTGAGGTCATGCGGGGTCGGAGCGAGCCTGCTCCCGACTGACGACGGGGATAAAATCCTGCGCCGAAGGGGGATCACGGGGTGAGTGAGACAGACGAGGCGTCCGCGGTGCCTGGTCGGCTGCGGCGGGCGCTGCCGGACGGCAGGCGTGGACGGTTGTTGCTGATATCCGCGCTGGTGCTCGCGCTTGCGGGCACCGGTCTCGGGACATGGGCGGCGGACACCTGGCCGTGGCCGAAGGAGCGTTACTGCTGGGGTGCGTGGGAGGAGGACAGCGGTCCGGGCTTCCTCGGCGACGAGGCCTTCGGCGAGGATGACGACGGGGCACGCACAAGCGAGGAGACCGCGCCCACCCGCCAGCGTCCGACCGGCAGCTGCGAGCTCACCATCGCCGGCGACTACAAGAGCCGCCACGACGGTGACGAGGTCTCCATCCGCCAGCAGGTGTCCGTCACGTACGGCCCGGTCCCCAAGGCCGCGGAGGACCGGCTGGCGATGGTCCAGGACGGATTCCTGGGCGGTGACATGGTTCCGCTCCCGGACGGCCTGCCGGGCACGGTGAACGGGGGTGGCGGTCTGCTGGTGCTCCCCAAGTCCTGCGACACGCCTGATGGCCGGCCGACCGTCGTCACCATGGACGCGTCCGGCACTTACGCCAGCGGCCCCTCGTACAGCCAGAACGATCCGGCGGATCTGGGCGGCGCCCAACAGGCGGCGGTGCTGCTCGTCGCGGCGGCCAACCGTGGGATGGCGGCGGCCGGTTGCGAGCCGGACGAGCCGCTGAGGGTCAGCTCGCCCGTCTACGACCTGCCGGGCAATCCGGAGGACATCTACGGCGCCTCTGAAGACGTCTGCGGCATCCGCGGCCTGAGCCTCGGCACGGAGGACATCACGGACCAGACCGGCGCGGTCACCCGCGACCTGCAGACGTGCAGCGTCCGTGGCGACGGTGTGCCGTACCTGCAGCTGGCGATGGTCGCGCAGCCCCGGCTGGTCGCGGTGTTCGACGGCATCGCGGGTGAACGCCCCGTGGCCCGCGGCTGGCGCGGCACGGGCTCCCTCGGCGAGGACCACGCGATCGTACGAGCCGACTGTGCCGGCCGGCCCACCACCTTCCTGATGGGCGCCTCCACCGACCCCGACCACCTCGCCGCCTTCGCCAACGCGGCCGCCGCCCGCCTGGGCTGCGCCCCCATCGCCCCCGAGGGAGCCGCCCGGTGAGCAGCACCGCGGACCAGCCGAACCGCTACGACCAGCCCGTGCCCGCCGACCGGGAGTCGCTCAGCGAGCGGTATCGGCGCCTGCGCCGGGAGCGGTGGCGCCGACGCCGTCAGCGTTGGCACTGGCGCAGGCTGCTGCGCGGCCGGGTCCGGCCACTGCTGGCCGCAGGGCTCGCCGGGGTGCTGCTCGGTGCCGGCGGCATGGCCTGGCAGGCGCAGGCCGGGCCGTTCGCGCCGGACGAGGTGTGCTGGGGCGCGTTGTCCCGCGATGACCTTGCCACGACGTTCCGGGAGCCGGAGAACGTCAAGGCGGTCGAGGCGCCCGTGTTGCACGGTGCGCGCTCCATGGACGGCCCCATCGGCAGCTGCCAGTTGACGAACAGCGACGGCGATGAATGGGCGCTCACCGCCCGGGTGCACCGGCTGGACGACCGGGCCGGCGACGACGGCAAGTGGGCCGACGAGTTCCTCTCCGCCCGCCTCACCCCGCTCGGCGGCGGCCTCTTGGGCATGGCCTCGGACAACCGCGCCTGGCTCGCCATCCCGGACGGCTGCCTGGGCCGCCCCGACGACTTCGACGGGCCGACCGTCGTGGACATCGCCCAGGGCAACTGGATCAGCGACATGGAGCCGCGACCCCAGGAGCGGGATTCGATGGCCCGCATGGTCGTGAAGCTCGTCAACAAGGTCAGTGCGGACCTGGGCTGCACGGGCACGATCGCCGATCCGGTCGAACGCCTTCCGAAAGCCGCCCGCTACACCCGCACGGAGAAGCCGGACGCGCTCTGCGGCATCAAGGGGCTGACCCTGGGCAAGAAGCGGAAGCCGAGCAAGTACCCCATGATCACCGACGGGGACGGCCCGGTACGCACCTGCGACCGCGACATCACCGGCTCGCAATGGAAGCAGCGCCTGATGACCGTCGAGGACCCGCGGCTGGCCGCGATCTTCACTGGGATGACGCTGCACGAGGGCGACCAGGTGACCTCCGCCGTCGGCTACGGCGGTCTCGGCCCCAACCTCGGTGTCTTCCGGGCCCGTTGCCAGGCGGGCACGACCGTGTTCCTCGTACAGGCCAACGACGGCGGGATGAGCGCGGACGTGCGCACCCTCTTCCCCCGCTACGTCGAGGCCGAGGCTACCCGCCTCGGCTGCGGCCCGCTGAAGCTGAAACTGCCATAGCCGGGGGGCGGGAGCCGCTGACTCCCGCCCGGCCGTCGTGCCGCAATGATGCGAAACGCCATGCCCTCGGCCGCTCGAATGCCGGGGCGCTGTCTACGAGGAGGGCCCTCGCTGTTCAGAGGGGCTGCCGATGGGCCGGATGCCTCTGACGGGACCGGGCGGTGCGGGTTGTGCCCCGGCTCACTTCGAAGACCCCCGTATGTCAACGGGAGCTCAGGGCCTCCGGCGCCCCTCCCGGCTCTAACGAACCTGACCCCGTCTGATCGGCCGCGTCGCCGTCCAGCTGCCAGAGATCACGGTAGAGCGCCACGACCATCCTGCACTTGTCGATCAGATCGAGAGCCTCCTCGGGCGGCATGGTCTCGCAGTACTCGCGGATCTCGGCCAGGATCTTCGCCAGGTCGGGGTCGATCTCCTCCGCGAACGTGAGTTCTTTGTCGTCGCCGGCCATGGTGATCACTTCTTCGCGCAGAGGACACGGCACTCAGTCCCGGAGGTATGGCCGGTGCCAGTGCCGTTCACTGAGGACCTTGGTCCACTCGGCAGCGAGCCGCTCCCGCCTGTCGTGAGGAAGCTCGTCCAGGTTGGGCCGGAGCCCCTCGATGATCTTCGCGACCTCCTGCGGATCGCGCCGGACGGGCAGACCAAGGTGATGGGCGATGGTGCGGAGAGTCATCGTGACCAGCCCCCTCGGGGTTGTCTTTCCAGTGTGCGCCCCGCTCCGGGCATCCAGCCGAGGGCACATCGAGGGCACATCGAGGGCACATCGAGGGCACATCGAGGGCACATCGATGCGGGAATCGCCGCGAAACCGTGAGAACCACTGAGGCGCGCGCGGGGCGGCGGGCGCCGGTACCTTCGTGCGTATGGACACGTCATGGTGGCTCGCGCTCGCGGCGGTGGTGCTGCTGGCGCTGGTCGCCACGCTCCTCGACGGGTGGGGGCGTGGGCGTCGGCCGAAGGGGCGACGCAGCCGGCCGCCCGGGCGGCCCGCGGGGCGTTCGCGGGGGCGTGCGGGCACGCGTCCCGCGCCTGCGGAGATCTGGTGGGCGAACGTGCCGTACGAGGACGGGCCCGGTGCGAAGGACCGGCCGTGTCTGGTGCTCGCGGTGCGCGGGCAGCGGGTCACCGTCGCCAAGATCACCAGCAAGTACCGGGACGAGCGCTACGGCGTGATCCCGTTGCCGCCGGGCTCCGTCGGGGACACCCGGGGGCGGGCCAGCTTCCTGGAGACGGGCGAACTTCGGGACGTACCGGTGTCGGACTTCCGGCGGCGGGTGGGGGTGATGGACCCGGTCGTGTGGGACCAGGTCCGTCACCTCGCGTAGGGCGCCGTCACTCGCCCGCCAGGGCCTCGCGGACCCTGGGCCGACCGGGCCGGCTCACGCCCAGAGTTGTCCCTGCAGGGTCTCGATGGCCGCCTCCGTCGTGGCGGCCGTGTAGACGCCGGTCGAGAGGTACTTCCAGCCGCCGTCGGCCACGACGAACACGATGTCGGCGGACTCCCCCGCCTTGACCGCCTTGTTTCCGACGCCGATCGCGGCGTGCAGCGCGGCCCCGGTGGAGATGCCCGCGAAGATGCCCTCCTGCTGGAGGAGTTCACGGGTGCGGGTGACCGCGTCGGCCGAGCCGACCGAGAAGCGGGTGGTCAGGACGGAGGCGTCGTACAGCTCGGGTACGAAGCCCTCGTCGAGGTTGCGCAGGCCGTAGACCAAGTCGTCGTAGCGGGGCTCCGCCGCGACGATCTTGACGTCCGGCTTGTGCTCGCGCAGGTAGCGGCCGACGCCCATCAGGGTGCCGGTGGTGCCGAGGCCGGCGACGAAGTGGGTGACCGACGGGAGGTCGGTGAGGATCTCCGGGCCGGTCGTGGCGTAGTGGGCGCCCGCGTTGTCCGGGTTGCCGTACTGGTAGAGCATCACCCAGTCGGGGTGCTCGGCGGAGAGTTCCTTGGCTACCCGTACGGCGGTGTTGGAGCCGCCCGCGGCCGGGCTGGAGATGATCTCCGCGCCCCACATCGCGAGCAGGTCCCGGCGCTCCTGCGAGGTGTTCTCGGGCATCACGCACACGATCCGGTAGCCCTTGAGCTTCGCCGCCATCGCCAGGGAGATGCCGGTGTTGCCGGAGGTGGGCTCCAGGATGGTGCAGCCCGGCGTCAGACGGCCGTCCTTCTCCGCCTGCTCGATCATGTGCAGGGCCGGGCGGTCCTTGACCGAGCCGGTGGGGTTGCGGTCCTCCAGCTTGGCCCAGATGCGGACGTCGGCGGACGGCGACAGCCGCGGCAGGCACACCAGAGGGGTGTTGCCCACCGCGGCCAGCGGGGAGTCGTAACGCATCCGGATCAGGCCATGCCGCCGGCCACGGCCGGCAGGATCGTGACGTTGTCGCCGTCGGCGAGCTTGGTGTTGATGCCGTCGAGGAAGCGGACGTCCTCGTCGTTCAGGTAGACGTTGACGAAGCGGCGCAGCTGCTCGCCCTCCACGATGCGGGCCTGGATGCCCGTGTGCCGGGTCTCGAGGTCGGTGAACAGCTCGGCGAGGGTGCCCCCGTTGCCCTCCACGGCCTTCTGACCGTCGGTGTAGGTGCGGAGGATGGTGGGGATGCGGACCTCGATGGCCATGGCTCAGGGCTCCTGTCGGGAGTAGTCAGTCGGGGGCGCGCGGCAGCGCAAGTGCAGCAGGGGTGGTGCGTCGTGCAGCGCCGCGGCTCACGGCCGTACGGCGGCAGGGTGTCGCGTCAACAGATGGCGCTGGCGAGCCTGCACAGGTCGACGTGCAGCCGCGCCACGAGCAGCATGCCCGGCGTCTTTTCGCTCACGTCGTGGAAAACCATGGGGTCATCGTATCGATTCCCGGTCCGGCTTTTGGAATGTGATCCCACATCGCGGACGGATGAGGGCCGGAGAGTGAGACCGCGCTGTTCAGGTCGGCCGTCGGGGGGGCTCAGTACGCCTCGACGATCTTGACCTCCTCCTCCGTCACCTCGCCGTCGACGATCCGGAAGGAGCGGAACTGGAACTCGCCGAGGCCGTCGGTGTCGGCCGTGGAGACGAGGACGTAGTGCGCGCCGGGCTCGTTGGCGTAGGAGATGTCGGTGCGCGAGGGGTGGGCCTCGGTGGCCGTGTGGGAGTGGTAGATGACCACGGGCTCCTCGTCGCGGTCGTCCATCTCGCGGTAGAGCTTGAGCAGGTCTTGGGAGTCGAACTCGTAGAACGTGGGCGACATCGCGGCGTTCAGCATCGGGATGAAGCGCTCGGGACGGTCCGAGCCGGCCGGCCCCGCGACGACGCCGCACGCCTCGTCGGGGTGGTCCTTGCGCGCGTGGGCGACGATCTGGTCGACGAGGGCCTGGGTGATGGTCAGCATGCTCGTCAGGATAAGCAGAGGGCCGCCCCGTACCGAAGAGTGGTACGGGGCGGCCCATATACCGGACGCCTTGAGCGGCAGCGGAAGAGGGCGCCACGAGTGCCCCGCCCTGCTGGACGTCCTCGGGGAGGCTTCGTCAGCGCTTGTTGAACGCCGCGGCCTGCGGATTGCGGCGCTTGAGCACCAGGTAGGAGACGCCGAGGATCAGCCCCCACAGCGGTGCGCAGTACAGCGAGATACGGGCGTCCTTGTCGATGCCCATCAGCACGATCACCATGCCGATGAAGGCGAGCGCGAACCAGCTGGTGACGGGGGCGCCGGGCGTCCGGAACTCCGACCGGGGCAGTTCGCCGCGGTCGGCCTTGGCACGGTAGCGAAGCTGGCAGATCAGGATGACGATCCAGGCCCACATGCCGGAGATGGTCGCGAAGGACACCACGTAGTCGAACGCCTTGCCCGGCCACTGGTAGTTGATCCAGACACCGACCAGCATCAGCGCGGCGGAGAACGTGGTGCCCGCCAGCGGCAGGCCGTTCTTCGTGAGCCCGGTGAAGAGCTTCGGCCCCTGGCTGTTGAGCGCGAGATTGCGCAGCATGCGGCCCGTGGAGTACATGCCGGAGTTGCAGGACGACAGGGCGGCGGTCAGGACGACGAAGTTCACGATGCCCGCGCCGGCGGCGAGGCCCATCTTCTCGAAGGCGGCCACGAAGGGGCTGATGCCGGGCTGGAATTGGGTCCAGGGCACCACCGAGAGGATCATGATCAGGGCGCCGACGTAGAAGACGGCGATACGCCACGGCACGGTGTTGATCGCCTTGGGCAGCACGGTCCTGGGGTCCTTGGACTCGCCCGCGGTGACGCCGACCAGCTCGACGGCGAGGAAGGCGAACATCACCATCTGCAAGGTCATCAGCGTGCTGCCGATGCCGTGCGGGAAGAATCCGCCTTCGCTCCACAGGTGGGTCACCGAAGCGGTGTCGCCGGCGTCCGAGAAGCCGAGCGTCAGGATGCCCGCGCAGATGAGGATCATGCCGATGATCGCAGTGACCTTGACCATCGAGAACCAGAACTCCAGCTCACCGAAGAGCTTCACGGAGATCAGATTGGCGCCGTAGAGGATGACGGTGAAGATCAGTGCCGAGACCCACTGCGGCATGTCGAACCAGTACGTCATGTAGGCAGCCGCGGCGGTGACCTCGGTGATGCCGGTGACGACCCAGAACAGCCAGTACGTCCAGCCGGTGACGAACCCCGCGAACGGACCGATGAACTCACGGGCGTAGTCCGCGAAGGAGCCGGAGACCGGGCGGTACAGCAGCAGTTCGCCCAGCGCCCGCATGATGAAGAAGATCACGAGGCCCGCGATGGCATACGCCAGGATCAGACTGGGCCCGGCCTTGGAGATGCCCTTGCCCGCACCGAGGAACAGGCCGGTACCGATGGCACCGCCGATGGCGATCATCTGGATCTGCCGGGCCCCTAGCCCGCGCTGATACCCCTCGCCGTCCTCCGTCGCGGCACCGTCGGCCCCGTCGCCGTCACGATGCTTGTCGACCTGCACTGAGGTCATGAATGGTGCGCCTTTCTCCATGGTGATCCGAGCCTGCGAAGCGGCCCCGGATCGGGTCACGATCCCCCCCGGATGTGGATGGAGCGGTGCCGAGCCGACGATCCGCCGGCATGGTGGCGCCCCCGTGGACAGGGGTGGCGTCCCCGGGCGGTCGAGAAGATCTATCACGGCCGTTGCAGTGATCGACCGGAGCGGCGTGGCCCACGCCACAAGGAGGTCCGGACATGAGGCGCAAACCGCCGCACAAGGAGCCTGGGTGGTGACTGGATCGTTATTCGGATCTGAGCATCCCCTGAGCGAACAGACGCTGAATCGCAAATGGTTAACAGATGAACAAAAAACGTCCCCACCCCGAGGCCGGCACATTCCTCAGATCTTGATCAATTTTCTGGCCTTGCACATGCCAACGCTCCTAGCGTGCTCGGCGCGGGCCGCTGACCAGCGGTGGTCGACCGCCACCGCGGGCTCGCACCACGCACCACCACAGGGGAACACCAATGAAGCTCAAGATCGTCTCCCTCGCCGTACTCGGCTCGCTGGCCCTGGGGGCCGCCCCGGCCGTCGCCCAGCCGCAGCACAGCTCGACGTCGCGGACGCCCAGGATCGACACCTGGCAGGACATCGCCGCCAGCAAGTGCCACTACGGCGACAAGGAGTCCTGCGCGCTGCTGGTCGGCGGACTCAAGATGAGCAAGAAGACGAAGAAGTGCCTCGTCAACGCGTCGGTCGGAGCCGCGATCTCGCTGGTCGTCGGCAGGTTCAACAAGGATCTGGCGAGCAAGGTCGCCAAGCAGGCCGTGGGTGCGGGAGCGACCGGCTGCATCACCGCGTTGCTGAACTGACTGAATCGAACGACGGCCAGTGGGCCCTGCCGGTGGACGGCAGGGCCCACTGGCCGTCCCGCGGAGACCTCACGGCATGAGCGTCGCGACCAGCGTCTCCTGGAGTCCGCCCAGCCACAGATACGCCATCACCATCGGCTTGCGCGGGTCCTCGTCCGGCAGCCGGTAGAGCAGGTCGGTGTCGTCCTCGTCGGTGATCTCCAGCCGGGAGCCGATGGCGAGACGCAGGTCGTTGAGGGCGCCGAGCCACCGCTGGGACTCCTCCGGGGAGAGCTTGAGCACCGCGCCGCCCTCGCCGGCGGAGGCGGAGCTGAGCTCGTCCAGGGCGCGGACCACCGCGAGGGCGTTGTCGCGCTTGCCGGCCCGCAGGTCGTTCTCGGTGTAGCGGCGGAACTCCGCGGAGTACGCCTTCTGCTCCTCGGCCTCCTTGGCCTGCGGTGTCCCCTCGGGGTCGCCGTACGCGTCCGGGAACAGGCGCCTGAGGACCGGGTCGGCGGGCGGCTCGCTCGGCCCGTCGGCGAACAGCTCGGCGAGCGGGTCGTCGGGGGCGTCCGCGGCGGGGCCGGGGCCGATGAGTTCCAGGAGCTGGACGGCCAGCGACCGGATGATGGAGATCTCGACGTCGTCGAGGGCGACGGCCGCGCCGCCGCCGGGGAGCGGTTCGAAGGTTCCTGGCATAGGGACGATTCGCTACTTCCGGTCCTGCGCGGGCGTACGGGTCACTTGCGGTCGTGCTGGAGGGTGGCCCACAGACCGTAGCCGTGCATGGCCTGCACGTCGCGTTCCATCTCCTCGCGGGTACCGCTGGAGACGACCGCCCGGCCCTTGTGGTGGACGTCGAGCATGAGCTTGGTCGCCTTGTCCTTGGTGTAGCCGAAGTAGGACTGGAAGACGTAGGTCACATAGCTCATGAGGTTGACCGGGTCGTTGTGGACGATCGTGACCCAGGGGACGTCCGGCTCGGGGACGGCGAAGACCTCCTCCGCCGACTCGGTGCGTTCGATCTCCAGGGGTGCGGGTGACGTCACAGAGCCCATGCTGCCACCCGAGGGGGGTGGTCGCACAAACGGGCTGGGCAAGGGCGCCTGTTGTGACCTCGGCCGCACAAATCGTCAGAGTGACGAAATGGGGGTACCATCCCTAGTCATGAACACAGCGGACCTTGGGCTGCCGGTGGATGTTCCCTCGACGGCGCTCTTCACGGATCAGTACGAGCTCACGATGCTTCAGGCCGCCCTGAAGGCCGGCACCGCCGAGCGGCGCAGCGTCTTCGAGGTCTTCACCCGGCGGCTGCCCGAGGGGCGGCGCTACGGCGTCGTGGCCGGCACCGGCCGGGTCCTGGACGCCGTCGAGAACTTCCGCTTCGACGCCGGCGTCCTCGGCTTCCTGCGCGAGCGGAACATCCTCGACGAGCAGACCCTGAAGTGGCTCGCGGACTACCGCTTCTCCGGCGACGTCTGGGGCTACCCCGAGGGCGAGGTCTACTTCCCGGGCTCGCCGATCATGCGGGTCGAGGGCACCTTCGCCGAGTGCGTGCTGCTGGAGACGGTGATCCTCTCCATCCTCAACCACGACTCCGCCATCGCCGCGGCCGCCTCCCGGATGGCGTCGGCCGCCGGGGAACGCCCGCTCATCGAGATGGGCGCCCGCCGCACCCACGAGCTGGCCGCGGTGGCGGCGTCCAGGGCCGCCTACCTCGGCGGCTTCACCTCCACCTCCGACCTCGCCGCCGGCTTCCGCTACGGCATTCCCACCGTCGGCACCAGCGCCCACGCCTTCACCCTGCTGCACGACCGCGAGCGCGACGCCTTCCGGGCCCAGGTGGACTCCATGGGCCGCGGCACCACACTGCTGGTGGACACCTACGACGTCGCCGAGGCGGTCCGTACGGCCGTGGAGGTCGCCGGGCCCGAGCTGGGCGCCGTGCGCATCGACTCGGGCGACCTGCTGCTGGTCGCGCACCGGGTCCGCCAGCAGCTGGACGAGCTGGGCGCCGCCGGCACGAAGATCATCGTGACCTCCGACCTGGACGAGTACGCCATCGCCTCGCTGGCGGCGGCCCCGGTGGACGCGTACGGCGTCGGCACCCAGCTGGTGACCGGGTCGGGGCATCCGACCTGCTCGATGGTCTACAAGCTGGTCGCCCGCGCCGAGTCCGGCGACGCCGCGGCGCCGCTGGTGCCGGTGGCGAAGAAGTCGAGCGGCGGGAAGACGTCCGTCGGCGGCCGCAAGTGGGCCGCGCGCCGCCTCGACGAGTACGGCGTCGCCGAGGCCGAGGTCGTCGGCACCGGGCCGGTTCCGGACGGGCTCGCCGACCGGCAGCTGCTGGTGCGGCTGATCGAGGGCGGTGACGTGGTGGCCCGTGAGCCGCTGGACGTCGTACGGGACCGGCACACGGCCGCTCGCGCGAATCTGCCGCTGTCCGCCACGCAGCTCTCGCGCGGGGAACCTGTCATCCCGACCGAGTATGTCAACGGGCGCTCGGGGAGCCGGACGGGGGCGTGAAGCGAGCGCGCCCGGCGTGCGCGCGCCATGCCCCCTCCCGCAGCGCACCCGAAGTCTCTAGGCTCGGAAGTTCACGGCCGGGCCAGCAGCCTTTTCCACCGTCCCAGCCCCAGCGTCCATAACCGAAGGACACCGACCATGCGCCGCGCCTTGATCGTCGTAGATGTGCAGAACGACTTCTGCGAGGGGGGCAGCCTCGCGGTGGCCGGCGGTGCCGACGTGGCCGCCGCCGTCACCGAGCTGATCGGGCAGGCGGCCGGGTCCGGCTACCAGCACGTCGTCGCCACCCGCGACCACCACATCGCCCCCGGCGGTCACTTCTCCACCAACCCCGACTTCGCCCACTCCTGGCCGGCGCACTGCGTCGCCGGTACCGAGGGTGTCGGGTTCCACCCGAACTTCGCCCCCGCGGTCGCCTCCGGCGCGATCGACGCGGTGTTCGACAAGGGGGCGTACGCGGCGGCGTACAGCGGGTTCGAAGGGGCCGACGAGAACGGGGTGCGGCTGGCGGACTGGCTGCGGGCGCGGGATGTCTCGGAGGTGGACGTGGTGGGGATCGCCACGGATCACTGTGTGCGGGCCACTGCCGTGGATGCGGTGCGGGAGGGGTTCCGTACGCAGGTGCTGCTGGATCTGACGGCCGGGGTGGCTTCCGAGACGACGGAGCGGGCGCTGGAGGACATGCGGGAGGCCGGCGTCGAGCTGTCCGGAAAGCCGGTCGTCGCGTAGCGCCCTACGGGGTGCCTTGACCGGTCGCCTGGCGGGTGCGGCCCCGTCGTGGCTGGTCGCGCAGTTCCCCGCGCCCCTTACGGCGTTGCAGCGGGCCTTCTCAGCAGCGCTCGGATCGGGTGCCACAGCTCCTGGGCCAGCTCAGGGCCCAGGGCGACACCGTTGTCAGGGGCCGTGCGCCATATCAGGCCGTCGGGGTGGTGCAGGACGGCCGTGATCTCGTCGGGCGACGGTGGGGCTGCGTTGCCGCGCAGGTAGACCGCGCGCATGCCGAGGTTGCGGAGCCTGGTCAGGGCTCGGGCGCGGTTCTGGGCGTGGACGAGGACACGGACGCTGCCCGTGCCGTTGGCGATGGGTCTGGGCAGGTTCAGAGCCACCACCACGCTGCCGGTCGGCAGCTTGCAGAAACCTCCTGCGGCCATGCTGGTCACACCCCCGTGCGAGTCGGTGTCAATAACGGAAACACAGGGTGCACCTAAACACGACCGGCGGCAACCCGCCAAGAGGGTTGCCGCCGATCGCGCTCTGACCTGCGAATATGCCGTTTACTTCACTGCGGCGCCGACCTCGACCGTGATCGTCGAGCCGTCGCGCGGCTCCTTGATGATCTTGATCTTGGTGTTGGTGTCAGTGATCTTGACGCCCGCGGTGGGCGTCTCGGCGCTGTAGTACGTGCTGGTGTGGTCGTTGAAGACCGGCACCCCGGCACGCGACGGGATCCGGGTCGCGACGTCCGCGTTGTGCAGCGTCATGCCGTCCGTGCGGAACGTGCTGAAGGGCGAGTCGTAGGACTGGATGCGGTTGCGCATCAGCGTGCCGTCGGACCACTTCAGCGGCGTCGGGTGGGAGTCGACCGGGAGGATCAGACCGACACCCTGGTGCTGGCTGGTGTTGTTGTCCGCCTGGGAGGTGTCCCACTTCCAGATCAACAGGCCGTTCTGGTACGCGTAGTGCTCCACCCAGTCCGGACGGGTCGACGAGAAGCCGAAGTTGTACGGGCCCGTCTTCAGGGTCTTGTCGTACGACACGTACTGACGGTTCTCGGCGATGTAGTACTGCGCGTAGTCCTTGGTGAACGAGGCACCCATGCGCGAGAAGCCGGTCGCCGTCCAGGCGTTGTCCACGCTCTCGACGTCGTCCGAGAAGACCGCGGAGCCGTCGGCGGTGACCGTGATGCGGTCGGCCGCGAAGCCCTTCATCGCCAGGCCGCCGTCGGTCGCGTAGCGGAAGCGCAGGTCGATCTTCATGCCGGCGTAGGCGTCCAGCGGGTAGACGAGCTTCTGGTACGCGTCCACCGTGCCGTCGAGCGCGGGCTTGTCGCTGCCGTCACGGCTGATCGGGTTGCCGTTCGCGGTGCCGTCGATCGCCGTCCAGTTGGCGCCGCCGTCGGTCGACACCTCGGTGTAGAGGTAGTCGTAGCCCTTCTCGATGTCCCACCAGCCGTCCAGGGTGAGGCTCGCGGAGGACTTGCCGGTCAGGTCGACGGACCGGCTCAGCGTGTTCTTCAGGTTGTTGCCGCTGCCGCTCCACCACTGGGTCGCGCCCTGGGCGGGAGTGACGAGTTCGGTGGTGACGGCCTTCTTGGGCAGGTTGACCACGAGGGCCTGCTTGTGCCGGGTGTTGTACTCGGCCAGGCCCAGCTTGTGCTCGGACGTCGTCGCGGCCTTGGCCGTGTCGTAGTTGAGCCAGCCCAGCTGGAGCTTGTCCCAGGCGGTCATGTCGCCGGGCAGGTCACCGATCTCCTTCTTGCCGGTGCCCAGCCAGGAACCGGAGGACATCAGCGTCCAGAAACCGGTGGAGTTCTCGCCGCCGGCGGTGTCGTAGTGGTCCGGCAGACCGAGGTCGTGGCCGTACTCGTGGGCGTAGACGCCGAGGCCGCCGTTCTCCGGCTGGACGGTGTAGTCGCCGACCCAGATGCCGGTGGAGCCGATCTGCGCGCCGCCCAGCCTGTTGTTCGCGGGGCCGGTGGCACCGGCGTCGGTGCCGAACGCGTACCAGCGGTGGGCCCAGATCGCGTCCTCGCCCTGGGCGCCGCCGCCCGCGGACTCGTCCTCACCGGCGTGCACGATCTGGAAGTGGTCGATGTAGCCGTCGGCCTCGTTGAAGTCGCCGTCGCCGTCGAAGTCGTAGCGGTCCCACTGGTCGAACTGTGTGACGTCCGCCTTGATCTCGGCGTCGGTCCGCCCAGCCGCCTTCTGCTGGGCGACCCACGCGTTCAGACCGTCGCTGACGACGTTCCACACGCTGGCGCAGTTGGTGTCACCGCAGGCGTTGTTGCCGTAGCGGGCCTCGTTGTAGGGGACCTTCACCCAGTCGGTGACCTCGCCCTCGACCGAGTAGCGGCCCGAGGACTGCTTCTCGTAGTACTTCTTCAGCGACTCGGTCTTGTTGCCGGTGCCGAAGTAGAGGTCCTCGAAGTGCTTCTTGTTGTAGTCCGCCTGCCAGGCGGTCGAGTTGTCCTTCTCGCGGTCGGGCTCGGCTATCTGGTTGTGGGCCGGGCCGGGCGTGCCGCCGAACTCGCTGATCTGGTCGCCGAACTCGACCAGGATCGTGAAGATCTTGTCGGTCTTCTCGCGGCCCAGCTCGACGTACTTGCTGTCGCCCTTCTTGCTCTTGAGCTCGACGACCTGCGAGCCGTCGCGCTTGGTGACCTTGCTCCGGCCGGATATGACCTGGTTCAGGGCCTCCTCGCGCTGGGCCTCCTGCGTCCGGCTCATGGGGCCGTCGAGGTTGTGGTCGGCGTGAGTGTGCTCCGCCGGGTCGTGCCGCTCCACGGACGCCGGCGCGCCTTCGTCGGCCTGAGCCACCGCGAAGGTCGAGAACGTCGCCGCCGCCGTCGTGAGCGCGACGGCTGTTGCCGCCGTTCTGAACGTCCAGGGTCTACTGGTCACTTGCTTCCTCCCCCGCGTCCGGGCGCGCGGAAGGAAGGGTTCCTGGTCCTGGAGGTTCCGCGGGCGCCTGATCAACGCGTGTAGTCAAGTGACGACATTTGACTAGAGGTTAAGCAGAAAAAACAGACCTTGACTTGGACAGGTCAATTGCACTATGCGGAGTTGATGTTCATTTAGCGGACAACCACCTTTCGACGACGGGCGCGTTGCGCCGTCCACCTGTTGGACGCGATGACTCCGTGCGCCCCCTGTGCACCGGCACTGTTGGTTAGGTCACGCTTACGGTTTGTTCCTCTCGGGCATGCACGCGGTTAGAGTCGGATGGCGGAACGCCCGGACGTCGGCGGAAAGCCAGGCCGAGACCCCCGTGCACCCCTGATTCCGAGGACACGATGATCATGCCTCGTCCGACTGCCGCACAGCTCGCTTACGGCTCGTGCACCGTGATCTTCTCGACGCTCGCCATGCTGCTGCTGTCACAGACGAGTACGGGTGTGGGGATCGCGGTCATCGCCGTCGCGGCGCTCCTGCTCGGTTTGCTGGTCGCCATGACGGTGCCCATGCCGAAAAAGCCCCGCGTGGTGGCGGTCCGCAAGCCCGCTCCCACCGAACGCGAACAGGCGGAGGAACCCGTACTGACGCAGTCCTGACGCGGGTCGGCCGGGCGCCGGCCGCGCGTCGGTCGTACGGCCGCCTGCCGTCCGTCAGTTGCCGGTGCTGACGACAACCGTCTTCGCCGCCTTGTCGTGCAGGCCCTGTTTGTAGGGCTTGTCGAAGAAGCTCCAGCCGCCGCAGATCACGGTCCAGATGCAGGCGCAGCAGAACGCGAACGGGATCCACAGCACCGCCGCCCGGATCAGCGAGGTCTGCACGGACGGGGTGGCGCCGTTGTCGAGGTTGGCCGTGCGCATGTTGAGCAGCTTCTTGCCGAGCGTCTGCCCGGTCCGGGCAGTCATGACGGTGTCGTAGCCGATGAACAGCACGGCGGCGACCAGCGACTGCACGAAGGACTTGCCGTACTCCACCTGGTCGGTGTCGACGTTGTACTCGGTGACGCCGAATCCCCAGGTGAGCAGCCAGACGACGACACCCACCAGGATCATGTCGATGATGCGGGCCAGCGTGCGCTTGCCGCTGTCGGCGAGCGGCGGCATCCCGGCGAGGGGGTCGGCGGGCCCGCCTCCGCCGCCGTACGGGTCACCGCCGTAGGGACCACCGCCGTAGGGGCCGCCCCCGTAGGGCGGGGGTTGACCGCCGTACGGGGGCTGGTCACCGTACGGCGGACCCGAGCCCTCGCCCTCGGGCGGCGGGGGCTGCTTCCTGAACGGATCGTCTTCCGGGGGTTGCTGACCGGAGCCGGGAGGCGGTTCGCTGCTCATGGCCCGAGTCGACCGCGAACCGTCCGGCTTCGCATCCGGCGCGGGGCCGTCCGGGGTACGGAATCTTCCGGGCCGTTCGCGGTAGGCGGTCAGCCCGCGACGAACGTACGCGCCGCCTTGTCGTGCCAGCACTGGCGCCAGGGCCGGTCGAACACGCACCACAGCACGCCGACGACACCGACGACGAGCAGGCCGGGGATGCTGTAGACGAGCCAGCGCTTCAGGGCCGCGCCGAACTCCGGGGGTTCGTGGGCCTCGATGTCCCGCACCTCCAGGCCGAGCACCTTCTTGCCCAGCGTGCGGCCCCACTTGACGGTGGGCAGGACCTCGTAGGCCGCGCCGAACAGGAGCAGGACGGCCAGGATGATGCCTAGGTAGACCGACGTGGTGCCGTCGAGCAGCCACACGGTGACCGTCTCGCCGGACAGCTTGGCGGCGTCGATCTTGCCGTTGACGTGGTCGAGCGCCTTGGTGCCGAGCGGTACGGCGGCCACCGCGGTGACGGCGGCCAGGACGACCGTGTCCAGCAGCCGTGCGGCCAGCCGCTTGCCGAGACCGGCGGGGCGGGCGGCGGCCTGGCGCATGGCGGCGGCCTGGAACGGGTCCAAGGTCGGGGGCTTCCACGGCGCGACCGGCTGATCCTCGCCGGGGCCCGCGAGCCGGTGGACCTGCTGCGCCCAGGAGGACTGGCCGCCGCCGGGGCCCGACGTCATGGGCGCGCCGGAGGCGTCCGCCGCGGACTGCGGGCCGCCCGACTGCTGCGGGATGCTCGGGGCGGCCGCCTGCTGGGCCTGCTGCGGGCCGGAGAGGGCCGTGGGAGAGGCGCCGGCCGCCTGGGCGGCGGCAGCGGCTCCGGCGGCCGTCTGGGCCTGTCCTTGGGCCACCGCGGCCCGTTCGGCGGCGGCCTTCCCGGCGCCGAAGCCGGGGCCCTGCGGCGCGCCGGCCGCGGAGTCCGTACGTGCGGCGCCCGATCCGGCGGACGCGCCCGTGCTTCCGCCCTGCGCCCCCGTGTGCGGGGACACCGCGCGGATGGCCATGGTGCCGTCGGCGGGGGCGGGGCCGCCGGGGTTGGGGATGCCGGTGCCGGAGGACTGCGCTCCGCCCGGCACGGGCCGACGGATCATGAACGTGTCCCCGGAGGCGACGCCACCGGAGGCGGCGTCCGGCTCGGCGGGCGGGACGGCGGCCGTGCCGTCCGGCTGGGCCGCCGCGCGCGGGTCCCTCGGGTCGGGCTCCTGCGGGGCGCCCCAGGAGACGCGGTGGTCCTGGTCGCCGCCGAAGCCGCCCTGGTGCGCGGGGTCGGCGCCCCACGCGGACGCCGGCTCCGGGCGGCTGCCGTGCCGGGCCTGGCCCGACGCGGGTTCCGGGCGGCTGCCGTGCCGGGCCTGGCCCGACGCGGGTTCCTGCGTCGGCTCCTCGTCGAAGAAGTGCGGGCCGGTCTCCTCGACCGAGGCGGCCGGGGCGGCGGGCCCGTCCGGGTGGGCGCCCGGCGGCGGGGCGAGCGGTTCGCCGTCCGCCGGCGCCGGACGGCTGGTGCCCGGCACCCAGGAGGCGCCGTTCCAGTACCGGACATATCCAGGAATGGACGGGTCCGGGTAATACCCTTCGCGGGGCCTGTCGTCACCGGGGGCCGGGGTTGGGGCGCTCATGTCCGTCGTCCGGTATCTGCTCGTGGGTCAAATAGGGGCCTCCACATCTATCAGACCGACGCAACAAGCACCGCCCGTCCCGTAGGACCCACTCCTTTCCGGGCAACCTCGCACACGTACCGCACACGAGCGGAACCCGGCCCGGGAGCGGCTCGGGGCAGGGCTGGGGCAGGGCTGGGAGGGGCGTGGGAAAAAGTTCTGGGAAGTCGCGTAATGAATCGGGGGGCTGCTCCCTCTCCACTCGTACGGGCCCGCTCTCAGGGCTCGTACGAGTCACGAGAGAGGACATGGACGCCATGCATCAGACCGTCGTGGAGCGCGAGCTGGAGCTGCGGCTCGTGCTGTCGCCCGAGCGGAGCATCCCCGTGCCGGCGCTGCTGAGCTATCACAGGGACGACCCGTACGCCGTGCACGTCGCCTTTCACACCAACTCCGACCACCCGGTGCACTGGACCTTCTCGCGCGACCTGCTCGTGGAGGGGGTGTTCCGGCCGAGCGGGCACGGGGACGTGCGGGTGTGGCCGTCGAAGGTGGACGGGCGCAGCCTGGTGCTCATGGGGCTGAGCTCGCCCGACGGGGACGCGCTGCTGGAGGCGCCGGCGGCGCAGGTGTCGGCGTGGCTGGAGCGGACGCTGCGGCTGGTGCCGCCGGGGGCCGAGGGCGAGCAGCTGGGGATCGACGACGCGCTCGACCAGCTGCTCGCCCAGTGAGCCCTGCCGGTCAGAACAGCTTGCCCGGGTTCAGGATGCCCAGCGGGTCGAAGACCTGCTTGATCCCGCGCTGCATCTCGACCCCGACCGGGCCGATCTCGCGCGCCAGCCACTCCTTCTTCAGGACGCCCACGCCGTGCTCGCCGGTGATCGTGCCGCCGAGTTCCAGGCCGAGCGCCATGATCTCGTCGAAGGATTCGCGGGCGCGCCGGGACTCGTCGGCGTCGGTCGCGTCGAAGCAGACGGTGGGGTGCGTGTTGCCGTCACCGGCGTGGGCGACGACGCCGATGGTGAGCTGGTGCTTGTCGGCGATCCGCTCGACGCCCTCGATCAGGTCGGCGAGCCTGGACCGTGGCACGCACACGTCGTCGATCATCGTCACGCCCCGCACGGCTTCGAGCGCGGTGAGGGACAACCGCCGTGCCTGGAGCAGGAGTTCGGACTCGGCCGCGTCGTCCGCCGGGACCACCTGGGTGGCGCCGGCCGCCTCGCACAGCGCGCCGACGGCCGCGAGGTCGGCGGTGGGGTCCGGGGTGTCGAAGGCGGCCAGGAGGAGGGCCTCTGTCGTCTCCGGCAGTCCCATGTTCGCGATGTCGTTGACCGCCTTGACGGTCGTACGGTCCATCAGTTCCAGCAGCGACGGGACGTGCCCGCCCTCCATGATCCGGCACACCGCGTCACAGGCGGCCGCCGCGGTCGCGAACTCGGCGGCCAGCACCAGTTGCCGCGGCGGCTGCGGCTTCAGCGCCAGGACGGCCCGTACGACGATGCCGAGCGAGCCCTCGGAGCCGACGAACAGGCGGGTCAGGTCGTATCCGGCGACGCCCTTGGCCGTGCGACGGCCGGTGGTCATCAGGCGGCCGTCGGCGAGGACGACGTCCAGGCCGAGGACGTACTCCGCCGTCACCCCGTACTTCACACAGCACAGGCCGCCGGAGGCCGTGCCGATGTTGCCGCCGATCGTGCACATCTCCCAGCTGGAGGGGTCCGGCGGGTAGTACAGGCCGAGTTCGCCCACCGCGCGGGAGAGCGTGGCGTTGATGACGCCGGGCTCGACGACGGCGATGCGGTCGACCGGGTTGATTTCCAGGATGCGGTCCATCTTGGTCAGGGACAGCACGATGCAGCCCTCGGAGGCGTTGGCGCCGCCCGACAGGCCCGTGCGGGCGCCCTGCGGGACGACCGGGACGCGCAGCTCGGTGGCGGTGCGCATGACGTGCTGGACCTCTTCGGCCGTGCGCGGCAGCACGACCACGGCGGGGGCGCCGGCCGGGCAGAAGCTGGCCATGTCGTTGGCGTAGGAGGCCGTGATGTCGGGGTCGGTGAGGACGGCCTCGGCGGGCAGGCCCGCGAGCAGCCGCTCGGTGAGGTCACCCCGGGCCTGGTCGAGTGCGGCTTCGGTACGGCTCATGATCACAGAGTGACACCCGGGGCCATCGGTGTGAACCCCGAGTACGGCAGCCGGGGTCGGACGGGTGTGGTCGTCGTATTGACGCAAGGTTTCACGCACAGTGATCGCCATGGAGAACAGCGCCCCGAAGAACGCCGGGTCTGCGAACACCGCGTCTGCGAACACCGGGTCTGCGAACACCGGCTCTGAGAACGCCGGGTCCGAGAACGACGCCGCGAACGACCGGCAGGGCCCGCCGGACCGCCGCCCGCGCAAGCGGCTGCGCGTGCTGATCGCCTCCGTCGCGGGGTGTGCCGTGCTCGGCGGGGTGCTGACGCTGTTGCCGTGGGGACCGAGCGGGACGCGGGCCGCCCCGCCGGCACCGGGGGCGCAGGCGCTGGCCGCCGTCACCACGGGGGTGACCGCCGCGCTGCCCGATCTGGCGCTGCTGATCGACGAGCACGAGACCCACCTGCGGACGCATCCCAAGGACGCCCGGGCGTGGGCGGTGCTGGGGGCGGCGTACGTCGAACAGGGGCGGCGGACCGCGGACCCGGCGAACTACCCGAAGGCCGAGAACGCGCTGCGGGCGTCGCTGCGGGTGCGGGAGCGCAACGCCGAGGCGCTGGACGGCATGGCGGCGCTGGCCAACGCCCGACGGGACTTCCACGCGGCGCGGACGTGGGGCGAGGCGGCGCTGAAGGTCGACCGGAAGCGGTGGACGACGTATCCGCTGCTGATCGAAGCGCAGACCGGGATGGGTGACTACAGGGCCGCCAAGCGGACCCTGGACCGGCTGCTGAAGCTGCGCTCCGGACCGGCGGTGCAGGCCCGGGCGGCGGCCCTCTACCGGGACCGGGGCTGGCGGGAGGACGCGGCGGCGGCCCTCTCCGACGCTGCGGCGGCCACCGGGGCCCCGGCCGAGCGGGCGGCGTATCTCGAACGGGCCGGGCAACTCGCCTGGGAACGCGGCGACCTGGAGGTGGCCCTGCGCCACTTCCAGGAGGCGGTGCGCCTCGACCCCGACCAGCGGGCCGCGCTCGCCGGGCAGGGGCGGACGCTGGCGGCACTGGGCCGTTCGACGGAAGCCCTGAACGCCTACCGGGCGGCCCTCGCCAAGCAGCCGCGGCCCGAATACGCCCTGGAACTGGGCGAGTTGTACGAGTCGCTGGGGCTGGGTCAGGCGGCTCGCGTGCAGTACGACCTGCTGCGCGAGCGGGCGGCGCGGGCCGCGGCCGGCGGGGTGGACGAGGAGCTGGTGCTGGGCCTCTACGAGGCGGACCACGGCGACACGGAGATGGCCGTACGGCGGCTCAGGGTCGAGTGGCGCCGGCAGCCGGGGATCCCGGTGGCCGACGCGCTGGGGTGGGCGCTGCACCGGGCCGGGGAGGACAAGGAGGCGCTGAAGTTCGCCCGGCGGGCGACCGACCGGCAGAAGGGGGGCGGGGTGCGCAGCGCGCTGTACGCCTATCACCGGGGGATGATCGAGCGGTCGCTGGAGCTGGCGGGGCCGGCGCGACGGCACCTGGAGGAGGCGCTGCGGATCAATCCGCACTTCTCGCCGACGCGGGTGCCGCTGGCACAGGCGGCGCTGGAGGAGCTCGGGGAGCCGTCCGTTCAGGACGTACCGGACATGGACGCCAAGCCGCGGCGGAAGTGACCCGGGGCTTTCCCACCGCCGCCGTGCCGATCAGCGCGTTGCGCGTCACGGGCCGAACTCGGCGAGGACCGCGCGGGGTTCGCGGCCTCCCGGTCCGCGAGGAACGGATCGGTGTCGCCGGCGGTGTCGATGGCGCCGAACCCCTGCGTACCGCCCACGTCGTTGATCCTGGCCATGGGGTCGGCGTACGGCCGCCTCAACCGGTGTGCGGCTTGTAGTAGAGGGAGAACCTGCGGTCCCCCGCCGGCCCGGACGCGAGGCCCAGACAGAGCCGGGGCCGGGAGCCACGGAGTACGGCGAGGCCCTCCGGTTCGCGGTGGTCGAGGGAGTAGCCGGCCTCGGTGCGCTGCCGGTCGAGCAGTTCGCCGGTACGGATGTCGAGGCAGGAGAGGTGGACGTTGCCGCGCCTGGCCGGCGGGTTGGTCTTGGCGTCGTACGCGGTCCCGGCCACCTGGTAGAGGTGGTCGCCGTGCAGGGCGTACCCCTGGAACGGCACCTTCGGGTCGGGATGGGCGCCGGTCTGCGGGAAGTCGGCGATCGGGTCGGCGTAGTCGCGGGCGACGAAGGCGTCGAGGTCCCAGATCCGGTAGCGGGGGCGGCCGTCGACGTGGTGGCGGACGGCGATGCGCTGCGAGGCCATGCAGATGGACGGCTGGTTGTGGGTGGAGCCGGGGACGGGGTGGCGGACCTTGACGTCGTCGCGGGTGCGGACGGCGCCGTCGGAGAAGCGGAAGCGGGTGACGCCGGTGCCGTAGCCGTTCTTGGCGGCGGCCTCGGTCCAGATCCACACGGTGCCGTCGGACGTGCGCTGTACGCCCATGCTGACGCCGTGTCCGAAGCCGCGCAGGTACATGTGGCCGAGCCGCTTGCCGTGGTGGTCGAGCCGGTTGAGGCAGAGGTCGCCGGCCGGGGAGCCGCCCCGGGTGAGCTGAAGGACGTACAGATGCTCGTTCGCCTCGTCGAAGGCGAAGGACTGAAGGATCGTGGGTTCCTTCAGCGTGTCCTTCTTCCACAGCCAGCGCTCGGCCGCCGTGGACAGGTCGAAGGGGTCGGCCACTCTCGTCTCCCCGAGGTCGTGCGGGCGCCCCGTGACGCCCGCACGACTGGAGAGGCCCGAGCGGGCCGGAATGGTTGCGCTTTCTACGAACTCACAGGCCGCGCACCGGCCTCAGAGGTTGCCGCGACAGGCCGTAGAGGTTGCCGCGACGGGCCTCAGAGGTTGCCCCGCTTGGCCTGCTCCCGCTCGATCGCCTCGAACAGGGCCTTGAAGTTGCCCTTGCCGAAGCCCATGGAGCCGTGCCGCTCGATGATCTCGAAGAAGACCGTCGGACGGTCCTGGACCGGCTTGGTGAAGATCTGCAGCAGATAGCCGTCCTCGTCGCGGTCGGCGAGGATCTTCAGCTCGCGCAGGGTCTCGACGGGGACGCGGGTGTCGCCGACCCACTCGCCGAGGGTGTCGTAGTACGAGTCCGGGGTGTCGAGGAACTGCACGCCGGCCGCGCGCATCGTCCGGACCGTCGCCACGATGTCGTTCGTGTTCAGCGCGATGTGCTGGACGCCCGCGTCGCCGTAGAACTCCAGGTACTCGTCGATCTGGGACTTCTTCTTGGCGATGGCGGGCTCGTTGATCGGGAACTTGACCTTGAGCGTCCCGTCGGCCACGACCTTCGACATCAGCGCGCTGTACTCGGTCGCGATGTCGTCGCCCACGAACTCCTTCATGTTCGTGAAGCCCATGACCTTGTTGTAGAAGCCGACCCATTCGTTCATCCGGCCGAGCTCGACGTTGCCGACGCAGTGGTCGATGGCCTGGAAGGTGCGCTGGGCGGGCGGTTCGACCATGGGGCTCGCCGCCACATAGCCGGGGAGGTACGGGCCGTCGTAGCCGGTGCGCTCGACGAGGGTGTGGCGGGTCTGGCCGTAGGTCGCGATGGCGGCCAGGACGACCGTGCCGTGCTCGTCCTTCAGCTCGTACGGCTCGGTGACGGACGTGGCGCCGTGTTCGAGCGCGTACTCGTACGCCCGGCGCGCGTCCGGGACCTCGATGGCGAGGTCGACGACGCCGTCGCCGTGCTCGGCCACGTGCTGGGCGAGGAAGTGGCCCCAGGTGGTGGCGGGCTTGATGACGGAGGTGAGGACGAAACGGGCGGAGCCGTTCTCCAGCACGTAGCTCGCGGTCTCGCGGCTGCCGTTCTCCGGTCCGGAGTAGGCCACGAGACGCATGCCGAAAGCGGTCGAGTAGTAGTGCGCCGCCTGCTTGGCGTTGCCCACGGCGAAGACGACCGCGTCCATTCCCTTGACCGGGAAGGGGTCGGCCTGCCGGGCGGTGTCGGGAGTGTGGTGTGTGGTCTGCGTCATAGGCGCAGCCTCACTCCGGCACGGCAAGGTGCGCAATAGATTGGTTCAGGGCTGGGCAATCTGCTCAGCGAGGGACCCGCTTCGGCGGGCTTTCTGTACAGGATGACCACCCACTCGGGAGGCTGCTGTGGCGATCGATCATCTGGACGGGCGGATCATCGTGCTGCTCGCGCGGGAGCCGCGGATCGGGGTGCTGGAGATGTCCCGGCGGCTGGGGGTGGCCCGCGGGACCGCGCAGGCGCGACTGGACCGGCTTCAGTCGAACGGAGTCATCCGCGGGTTCGGTCCCGAGGTTGATCCGGCCGCGCTCGGGTATCCCGTCACCGCCTTCGCCACGCTGCAGATCCGACAGGGGCAAGGGGCCGACGTACGGGCGCACTTGGCGACCGTGCCGGAGGTCCTGGAGCTGCACACCACCACCGGGACCGGGGACATGATGTGCCGTCTCGTGGCGCGTTCCAACGCCGATCTCCAGCGTGTGATCGACCGGGTTGTCGGTTTCGATGGGATCGTCCGGGCCTCTACCGCGATCGTGATGGAGAACCCCGTTCCGCTGCGGATCATCCCGCTGGTGGAGCAGGCGGCGGAGGACCGGGAGCAGAGCTAGGGCCTGATCCGAACGACA
>NZ_KQ948930.1:429794-539977 GCF_001514235.1 Streptomyces caeruleatus
GGGCCTAGGGCCCGTGACCTGGTGGGGTGAGTCCGCGTGAGCTTCTGGGAGTACCTGGGCAACCGCCACCAGCAGCTGCTCGCCGACGCCTGGCAGCACGCCAGTGCCGTGTTCCAGTGCATGGTGGTGGCGACCCTGCTCGGGGTGCTGATCGGTGTGGTCACCTATCGCAGCGAGTGGGCCGGCAATTTCGCCACCCTGTCCACCTCGGGCATTCTGACCATTCCGTCGCTCGCCATGATCGGTCTGCTCATTCCGATCGTGGGTCTTGGCGTACCGCCCACGGTGATAACCCTGACCCTGTACGGCCTGCTGCCGATCGTGCGCAACTCGATCGTCGGGCTGCGCGGTGTCGACCCGACGCTGGTGGACGCGGCCCGGGGTATCGGGATGTCCCGGCTCGCGCGGTTGCTGCGGGTGGAGCTGCCGCTGGCGTGGCCGCCGATCCTGACCGGGATCCGGGTCTCGACGCAGATGCTGATGGGCATCGCGGCCATCGCGGCGTACGCCTCCGGGCCCGGGCTCGGCAATGTGATCTTCCGCGGTCTGGCCTCGCTGGGCAGCGCGAACGCGCTCAACCAGGTGCTCGCCGGGACGGTGGGGATCATCATCCTGGCGCTGCTGTTCGACGCCGCGTACGTCCTGGTCGGGCGGCTGACGATTCCCAGGGGGATCCGTGTCCGATAGCGACAACCACGGCGCCTCCATCGAGCTGGAGAACCTGACCAAGCGGTATCCGGGCAGCGCGCAGCCGGCCGTGGACAACGTGAACATGGAGATCAAGGCGGGCGAGGTGGTCATCTTCGTCGGCCCTTCCGGGTGCGGTAAGTCGACCACGCTCAAGATGATCAACCGGCTGATCGAACCGACCGGCGGCCGCATCCGCATCGGCGGGGAGGACGTCACCGACATCGACCCGGTGAAGCTGCGCCGCAAGGTGGGGTACGCGATCCAGTCCGCCGGCCTCTTCCCGCACATGACGGTCGCCCAGAACATCGCACTCGTACCGAAGATGATCGGCTGGTCGAAGGAACGGATCCGGGACCGGGTCGAGGAGCTGCTCGACCTGGTCGGCCTCGATCCCGGGGAGTTCCACGGCCGCTATCCGCGTCAGCTCTCCGGTGGCCAGCAGCAACGCGTGGGGGTGGCGAGGGCCCTGGCCGCCGATCCGCCCGTGCTGCTGATGGACGAGCCGTTCGGGGCCGTCGACCCGATCACCCGCGATCACCTCCAGGACGAGTTGATCAGGCTGCAGCACGAGCTGCACAAGACGATCGTCTTCGTCACGCACGACTTCGACGAGGCGATCAAGCTCGGTGACCGGATCGCCGTGCTGCGCGAACGGTCCCACATCGCTCAGTTCGACACCCCCGAGGCGATCCTCACCAACCCGGCGGACGACTTCGTCTCCGGGTTCGTGGGCGCCGGGGCGGCGCTGAAACGGCTGAACCTGACCCGCGTACGGGATGTGGAGATCACCGACTACCCGACGGTGACCGTCGACGACCCGCTCCAGGAGATCTTCAACCGGCTCCGGTCCAGCGGCACCAACGAGATCCTGCTGCTGGACAAGCGCCGACGGCCCTACAAGTGGCTGCGGCGCGGTGACCTGATGCGGGCCAGGGGCTCGCTGGCCCGGGCCGGGACGCTGGTGCACGACACGGTGACCCGGGACGCCACGCTGCGGGACGCCCTGGAGGCGGTCCTCATCGACAACGCGGGGCGGGTCGCGGTGACCGGGCGGCGCGGTGAGTACACGGGCGTCGTCGACATGGAGACGCTGATGAACTCGGTGCACGAACTGCTGGAGGCGGACCGGCTGGAGGCGCTGGAGGCCCAGCACGACCTGGAGGAGACACGGGCCGACCTGACACACGCCGAGCAGGAGGGCGACGGAGGGGAGAGGAAGGCGTGAGCGGCCCGGAGGCTCCCGGGACGGGGGCGGCGCCGGAGGAGACGGATGCGTCCGACGGGACGGGCGTGCCCGACGCGTCCGACGGGACGGGCGTGCCCTACGCCTCCGACGGGACGGGCGGGCCCGACGCGCCCTCCGCCGACTCCTCCGACTCCTCTCCCACCGCCCCCTCCTCCCCCACCGCCACGAAGCCCCCGCGCCGGAAGGTGAGCTGGCAGAAGCTCACCTTCGTGCCCGCCCTGCTGGTGGCGATGCTGCTGGCGACCTGGCTGTGGTTCCAGCAGGCCGACCTGGACGCGGTCTCCGAGAACGCGCTGTCGAACGGCCAGGTCTCCAAGGCGCTGTGGCAGCACGTCGAACTCACGGTGATCTCCACGTTCTTCGTGCTGATCATCGCGATCCCGCTGGGGATCCTGCTCACCCGGCGGCCGTTCCGGAAGGCGACCCCGGTGGCCATGGCGTTCGCCAACATGGGCCAGGCGACCCCGGCGATCGGTCTGCTCGCCCTGCTGGTGATCTGGCTCGGCATCGGCCGGAAGGCCGCGCTGATCGGCATGATCGCCTACGCCGTCCTGCCCGTGCTGTCCAACACGATCGCCGGCCTGAAGGCGAACGACCCGACGCTGCTGGAGGCGGCGCGCGGCATCGGCATGTCCCCCATGGGGGTGCTGACCCGGGTGGAGCTGCCGCTCGCGGTCCCGCTGATCCTGGCGGGCGTCCGCACGGCCCTGGTGCTGAACGTCGGTACGGCCACCCTGGCGGTCTTCGGCGGGGGCGGCGGCCTGGGCGTGCTGATCACGGCCGGCATCACCAACCAGCGCATGCCGGTGCTGGTGCTGGGCTCGGTCCTCACGGTCGCCCTCGCCCTGCTGGTGGACTGGCTGGCGTCACTGGCGGAAGTGCTGCTGCGGCCACGGGGGTTGGAGACATGAGGCGCGGCGCGGCTGTCCTGTTGGCGACGGTGCTCCTCGCGCCCTCGGGGTGCGGTCTGACGAGCGGCTCCCCCATGGCCGACGACGTGAAGCCCGGCACGATCGGGCGGGGCGAGCCGCTGAAGGGCGCCGAGCTGACGGTGACGTCCAAGTCGTTCACCGAGCAGCTGATCCTCGGCGCGATCATGGGCATCGCCTTCCAGGCGGCCGGCGCGAAGGTGGTCGACCGCACCGGCATCCAGGGGTCCATCGGCAGCCGGGAGGCGGTGCGCAAGGGGGAGGCCGACGCCGGGTACGAGTACACGGGCACGGCCTGGATCACGTACCTGGGCCGCAGCGAACCGATCCCCGACCCGCGGGCGCAGTGGGAGGCGGTGCGCAAGGAGGACGCGAGGAACGGGGTGACCTGGCTGGCGCCCTCCGCCCTGAACAACACCTACGCCCTGGCGATGAACCAGGCCAACCACCGCAAGTACCGCACGAACACCCTGTCCGAGGTCGCCGCCCTGTCGAAGTCCGACCCCGGCGCGGTGAGCCTGTGCGTCGAGGTCGAGTTCGCCAACCGCGCGGACGGGCTGCCGGGCATGGAGAAGGCGTACGGCATGAACCTGCCCGCGAAGAACATCACCCAGATGGACACCGGGATCATCTACACCCAGGTCGCGAAGGGTGCCTGCGTCTACGGCGAGGTCTACACGACGGACGGCCGCATCAAGTCCATGAACCTCGTGGTCATGGACGACGACCAGAAGTTCTTCCCCAACTACAACGCCGCCCCCATGATCAACACCAACACCCTCAAGAAATGGCCGGCCATCCCGGACGTCCTCGACCCGATCAGCAAGAAGCTGGACAACTCCGTGGCCCAGGACCTGAACGCGAAGGTGGACGTGGACGGGGAGGATCCGCATCAGGTGGCGTTGGACTGGATGAAGGAGGAGGGGTTCGTGAAGTGAGGGAGGTTCCGGGCTGGGAGCGGGCGGCTCCTGGACCCGTCTAGCAGCTCGGAACCGAGCCCTTCCCAGAGTCCAGCGCCTCCAGCGCGTTCACCGCCCCCTTCAGCGTGGTCACCGGGATGAGGCGCAGCCCCTTCGGGAGTTCTGCCTTGGCGTCGGAGCACTCCGGCTTGGGGACGAGGAAGACGGTCGCGCCGTCGCGCTTGGCCGCCTGGGTCTTCAGGGAGACTCCGCCGACCGCGCCGACCTGGCCGGCGGCGTCGATCGTGCCGGTGCCGGCGATGGTGCGGCCGCCGGTGAGGTCGCCGCCGGTGCCGTCGCCGTCGAGTTTGTCGATGATGCCGAGGGAGAAGAGCAGGCCGGCGCTGGGGCCGCCCACGTCCGCGAGGGTGAGGGTGACCTTGACGTTCTTGTCGTTGAGGTCCAGGTAGTTCAGCGCGGCCTCGGTCGCGGCGTCCTGGGACTCCTTCATCTGCTCGGTGTTGTACTGCTCGATCTCCCGCGGGCTCTGCCCGCTCGGATAGACCGAGTCGCGCGGCATGACCGCCTGCTCCGTGCTGAACCAGGCGTCGATCACGTCGCCGAACCGCACGTCCGTGTCGGGGGACGTCGCCTCGATGGTCGTCATGCGCAGCTCACCGCTGGTGTCCCGGGTCGGGGCACCGGAGATCGTGATCACCGGCTCGCCCTTGTTCTCGCCCAGGACGTTCGCCGTCAGGCCGGGCTGCGTCAGCGAGAACGGCAGTGGCGCGAAGGCCGCCGTGGCGAGCAGGGCCACGACCGGCAGAGCGCAGACGGCGACGGCCCGGGGGCGCGTGAGACGAGAGAACACGGGATCAATCTAACGTGGCGACGGAATCCGGCCTGGTGCAGGTGGGAGCTGCCCAGGATGCCCCGTTCAGATCACGTACAGGTCTCGGCGTTCCTCGGTGAAGCGCCGCAGCGCCTCCGGCAGCGGCTCCACCCCGATGCCCGGCGACCGCGGGACCGGAAGGCGCCCGTCCACCAGCACGAACGGCTCCGTGACGTCCTCGGCGAAATAGCGGCTGGACGCCGAGGTGTCGCCGGGGAGAGTGAAGCCGGGCAGGGCCGCCAGGGCCAGGTTCGGGGCGCGGCCGATCCCCGTCTCCAGCATGCCCCCGCACCACACCGGCACCCCGTGCGCGTACGCCACGTCATGGACCCGCCGCGCCTCCAGGTACCCCCCGACCCGCGCGGCCTTGACGTTGACCACCCGGCACGCGTCCATCGCGATGGCGGCCGCCGTGTCACGGGCGTTGTGCAGGGACTCGTCCAGGCAGACAGGGGTCGCGATGCGCTGCTGGAGACGGGCGTGGGCGTACAGGTCGTTCTCCCCCAGCGGCTCCTCGACCAGCAGCAGCCCGAACTCGTCGAGCCGCCGCAGATGCTCGGCGTCCGCGAGCGTGTACGCCGTGTTCGCGTCGACCTGGAGCGGCAGGTCCGCCCCGAAGCGCGCCCGTACGGCCCGTACGGGTTCCAGATCCCAGCCCGGCTCGATCTTCAGCTTGATCCGCACATACCCCTCGGCGAGATACCCCTCGACCGCGTCCAGCAGTTCGGCGACCGTCCGGTGGATCCCGACCGACACCCCCGCCGGCACCCGCTCCCGCACCGCCCCGAGATACGTGGCCAGCGGCATCCCGTACGACCGCAGCTCCGCGTCGAGTACGGCCGTCTCCAGCGCCGCCTTCGCCAGCTCGTGCCCCTTGACCCCGGCCGTCGCGGGCGCGAGGCGGGCCGCGGTGAGCTCGGGGAGCGCGGCGGCTCGCGGCAGCAGGAAGTCACGCAGCACGATCTCCGCGCCGGCCACGAACTCCGAGCAGTACAGCGGCTCGGGGTCGCCCGCGAACTCCGACCAGCCCTCCGCGGTGTCCGTGACGACGTGCAGCAGGAAGGTGTCCTTCGTCGTCATGGTGCCGAAGGACGTACGGAAGGGCCTGACCAGCGGAATCGCCACGTGGACGAGCTCGACGCGTTCGAGTTTCACGAGGCTGCCTCCCGACGGGTGAGCGTGTACCAGCCGTCCCGGGACATACCCGTCGCGACGAAGCCGTCGGCGAAGGCCTTCGTGAACACCTCCCGCACGGCCCGCCGCCAGCGCAGCGCCAGCTCGGGATCGGTGGCCCGCAGCGCCACTATGTCGTCCGGCACCCGGCACCAGACGTACCGGTCGGAGAGGTCGCGACGGGCGAGTGGGCCGCCGTCCGGCGCCGCGTGGGTGGGGGGCGCGGCCTCGCGGTCACCGGGTCCGCCGGCGTCCTCGTCCCGCTCCGGCTCGATCAGGTCCCAGGTCACCGACAGCCGGTCGGTCTCGTCGCCGTCGTTCACACCGTCCGCCATGGGGCCGTAGAAGTCGACGAGGTACTCGGTGCCCGCGGCGCCCAGCTTGACGAAGTTGAACCGGGCGTTTCGGCCGACCAGCGGATCGAAGGTCCAGCGCATGGTGCGGGCACCCTGCTCCAGAGCCCAGTCCCGCTGGGCGAACTTGACGTAACTCCCCAGTCCCCGGTCGGCGGCGGTGAGCATGGAGTACGTCTCTTTGGACGCGGGCGGCCCGAACACCGCGACAGACGCCCCGACCAGCCTCGTCCCGTCGTACGCGGCATGCACCGCCCCACCCGCGTGGGCGATGCTGTGCAGCGTCTCGGGCAGCAGGGGCGGCGCGCTGCGGGGCGTCTGCCATACGTCACTGAAGTAGTCGGCAACAGCGGTGAACCCGGCGGGCTCGTGGACGGTGCGGATGCTCAGTGAGGTCATGACACGAGTGTCGGAGGTGGTTCAGGGCCCTGCCTAGGGGGTGTACGTACGCGTCAGCGCAACGCCTCCGCCACCTCCCGTGCCGCGTCCACGACCCGCGGTCCGACCCGCTCCGGCACCGCGTCGGCCAGCATCACCACGCCCACGCTGCCCTCGACGCCCGTGACCCCGATCAGCGGCGCGGCCGCCCCGCTCGCTCCCGCCTCCAACTCCCCGTGGGTCAGGGTGTATCCGGGGTCGTCCAGCGGCTGCTGCCGGGCGGCGAGGATGGCCCGGCCCGCGGCACCGCGGTCCAGGGGATGCCGGAAGCCGGCCCGATAGGCCACGTGGTAGTCCGTCCACGTCGGTTCCACCACGGCGACGGCCAGGGCCTCCGTGCCGTCCACCAGCGTCAGATGGGCCGTCGCCCCTATGTCCTCGGCGAGCGAGCGCAGCGCTGGCAGCGCGGCCTCCCGTACCAGCGGGTGCACCTGTCGGCCCAGGCGCAGCACGCCGAGCCCGACCCGCGCGCGGCCGCCCAGGTCACGGCGTACGAGTGCGTGCTGTTCAAGCGTGGCGAGCAGCCGGTACACAACGGTCCGGTTCACGCCCAGTTTGTTGGATAGCTCGGTGACGGTCAGCCCGTGGTCCGTGTCGGCCAGCAGCTTGAGGACACGCAGTCCCCGGTCGAGCGTCTGAGAGGTCTCCGCGGTCACGACGCCCACTCCTTAGTGGTGAGGTCGGCAGCCCCCTCGCGGCGGATGCGTCACCGAGTCCCGTCAGTGACGCGCTTCAGAGGCCGCCGATCGGCCGGCGGCTCGGAGTGTCCGAACCGCGTCGCTTCACGGCTGCGCTCCGCGGCGGCGCTGCCACGGGGCGTGTGCGTAGCGGGACATTAGCGAAGCCGGTTCGCTGAGCGGAAGGCTCCGTCCAGAATCCGGGCAGCGGCGGGTAGGACCACGTCGGGTTTGCCCGGAAAGGAGCGGGGCGCAGACGCTTTTTTGGGGGCGCGGGGAACTGCGCGACAAGCCCCCACCGGCCCGCCGCCGACATACGACCTGCCGAACCGCTCACCTCATGCGCGTGGCCCACTCCTGAACCTTGGCAATGCGCTGCCGCAACTGCCCCGCCGTCGCCTCCGCACTCGGCGGCCCCCCGCACACCCGCCGCAGCTCGGTGTGGATCACCCCGTGCGGCTTCCCGCTCTGATGCACGTACGCACTGACCATCGTGTTGAGCTGCTTGCGGAGCTCCATCATCTCCTTGTGCGAGACGACGGGCCGCCGCTCGGCGGGCAGCTCCAGCAGGTCGGCCTCGGTGTCCGGCTTCTTGCGGCTGTGGGCGATCTGCCGGGCCTGCCGCTTCTGGAGGAGCAACTGGACCTGGTCGGGCTCCAGCAGCCCGGGGATCCCGAGGTAGTCCTGCTCCTCCTCGCTCCCCGGGTGGGCCTGCATGCCGAACTCGGCACCGTCGTACAGCACCCGGTCGAAGACGGCCTCGGACTCCAGCGCCTCGAAGGAGAACTGCTCCTGCTCGCCGGTGTCCTCGTCCTGCTCCTTGTTCGCCTCCTCCATCTCCTTCTCGGATTCGGCGTACGGGTCCTCCTCGCCCTCCTTCTTCGGCTTGTCGAGGGCGTGGTCGCGCTCGACCTCCATCTCGTTGGCGAAGGTGAGGAGGTCGGGGACGGTCGGGAGGAAGACGGAGGCGGTCTCACCGCGCCGGCGTGACCGTACGAAACGTCCGACGGCCTGCGCGAAGAACAGCGGCGTGGAGATGGTGGTGGCGTACACGCCGACGGCCAGCCGAGGGACGTCGACGCCCTCCGACACCATCCGCACCGCGACCATCCACCGGTCGTCGTTGCCGCTGAAGTCGTCGATCCGCTTGGACGCGCCGGTGTCGTCGGAGAGGACGAGGGTCGCCTTGGTGCCGGTGATCTCGCGGATGAGCTTGGCGTAGGCGCGGGCGGAGTCCTGGTCGGAGGCGATGACGAGGGCTCCGGCGTCCGGGATGCCCTTCCTGACCTCGGTCAGCCGCTGGTCCGCGGCGCGCAGCACGCTCGGCATCCACTCGCCGCGCGGATCCAGGGCGGTGCGCCAGGCCTGGCTGATCGCGTCCTTGGTCATCGGCTCGCCGAGCCGGGCGGCGATCTCGTCCCCCGCCTTGGTGCGCCAGCGCATGTTGCCGCTGTAGGAGAGGAAGATGACGGGCCGCACGACATGGTCGGCGAGCGCGTTGCCGTAGCCGTAGGTGTAGTCGGCGGCCGAGCGCCGGATGCCGTCGTTCCCCTCCTCGTACGTCACGAAGGGGATGGGGTTGGTGTCGGACCGGAAGGGCGTACCGGTGAGCGCGAGGCGGCGCGTGGCGGGCTCGAAGGCCTCCAGACAGGCCTCGCCCCAGGACTTGGAGTCGCCGGCGTGGTGGATCTCGTCGAGGATCACGAGGGTCTTGCGCTGCTCGACCCGGTTCCGGTGCAGCATGGGCCGCACACCGACACCGGCGTACGTCACGGCGATGCCGTGGTAGTCCTTGCCGAGCGGCCCCGCGCTGTACTCGGGGTCGAGCTTGATGCCTATCCGCGCGGCGGCCACGGCCCACTGCTTCTTCAGATGCTCGGTGGGCGCGACGACGGTCACCTGCTGCACGACATGGTGGTGCAGCAGCCAGGACGCGAGCGTCAGGGCGAAGGTCGTCTTCCCGGCGCCGGGCGTGGCGACCGCGAGGAAGTCACGCGGCTGCTCCTGGATGTACTTCTCCATAGCCCCCTGCTGCCAGGCACGCAGCTTGCTGGCGGTGCCCCAGGGGGCCCGGCCCGGGAAGGCGGGGGATAGGTGGTGCGAGGAGGAGGCGGCGGTGGTAGTCACGGTCTCCGTAGGGGGTAGTGCGGCTCGGCTGGGTATGACAACCGGGCCACCCTACCGGCGGGGTGGTGGGGTCACGGCGCCGACCGGGCAGGGTCGCCCGTGGGTGGGATCGAGGTCACATTCAGCGCGCGAAGCGCGGCAACTGGGCTGCGATCTTGGGTACGTCCAGCGCGCCCTGGCAGACGTCCAGCACGAACCGTTCGGCCTCGTCGACGTCGAAGTCCGAGTCCAAGGGGTGCCCGTTCATGTGCAGGAAGACCCAGGTCGCGTACCAGGCGATGCGCTTGTTCCCGTCGACGAGTGCGTGGTTGCGGGCGAGGGACTCCATCAGCGCGGCGGCCTTCTGCCATACGTCCGGGTAGGCGTCCTGCCCGAACACGCTCGACTGAGGACGTGCCAGTGCGGAATCCAGCAGTCCGTAGTCGCGCACCTCGTCCGCCCCGAGCCGCTGCGCCAGATTCAGCTGCTCCGGCAGCGTGAGGTAGTGCATCAGGCGAGCCTCCGGTTCAGCTCGGCGCTGGCCTTCAGCACATGCTCGGCAGCCTCGTTGAACAGCCGTGAGTGCTCGTTCATGGCCGCGATCACGGCGTCGTGCGCGAAGGCCTGCATGCTTCGCCCTTCCGCCGCCGCGCGCTCACGCAAGGCGTCGAGCTCTTCGTCCGAGAAACGCAGGTTCAGTCCAGCCATACTTCGACGGTACTAGGCGGTACCACTCGGTGTCACCGGGGTTCGTCACGCAGCCGTGTCGCCACCCAGGCCCCCACCAACGCCACCCCCGCCATCGGCAGGAACACCGCCGCGAACGCCGCCGGATGCGACCCGGCGCCGGACTCCCCCGTCGCCGCATGGCTCACCGCGCCGCCGCCCAGCGCCGCGAAGGCCGCGCCTCCGATGGCCAGCAGCACGGCATTGGACAGGCCGTCGGAGATCTGCAGGGCGGCGGAGTTCGTGCCCGCCTCCTCCGGCGCGGAGAGCTGGAGCAGCAGCACGCTGGTGGAGGAGATGACCAGCCCCATCCCGAAGCAGCCGAACGCCCACGCCACGGCCAGTGTCCAGGCCGGCACGGAGTCGATCAGCACGGCGGGCGCGGCGGCGATGGATGCCGCGACCAGCACCATCCCGACCGTCATCAGCCGCTCCCGGTACGGCGCCGCCCGCGGCCGCGACTGCGCCCACGACCCCAGCGCCCACGTCACCCCGCCCGCCGCGAGCGAGAACCCGGCCAACGTCGGCGACAGGCCCCGCTGGGTGACCAGCATCAACGGCACGAAGGACTCGGCCGCGATGAACGACCCCGCGGCGATGCCGCGCAACAGCACCACCGAGGGCAGCCCGCGCGCCGCCCGGTACGTGCCGCGCGGCAGCAGTCCGAGCACGGCCGGCACGAGGAGGGCGACGCCGGCGACGCCGGGGACCAGGGAGAGCCACCGCAGGTCCTGGGCGGCGTACTGCAACAGCCCCGCGCCGAGGGAGATGGCGAGGGCGAGCCGGATCCGGCGCCGGTCGAAGGAGGCGCTGCCCGCCGAGCCGCCGACCGGCCCCGCCGCCCGCCGACGTATCTGCGGCAGCGCGAGGGCGAGCGGGAACACCACGAGCACCGGGATCCCGACGAACACCCAGCGCCAGCCCAGATGCTCGGTCACGGCCCCGGACGCCAACGGCCCCACGATCGACGGCACGACCCAGCTCGCCGCGAACGCCGCCATGATCGCCGGCCGCAGCCGCTCGGGGTAGGCCCGGCCGACGACGACGTACAGGGCGACGATCACCAGCCCGCCGCCCAGCCCCTGCACGGCCCGCCCGAGGATGAACAGCCACATGGCCCCCGCCGTCCCGGACAACAGCAGCCCGGCCCCGAAGGCAGCGATCCCCGCAGTCAGCGCCCCGAGCGGACCCCGCCGGTCCGACCACTGCCCCGCGAGCACCATCCCGGACAGGCTGGTCGTGAAGTACCCCGAGAACGCGAACGCGTACAGCCCCACTCCGTCCAGCTCCCGCGCCGCCACCGGCATGGCCGTCCCGACCGCGGTCGCCTCGAAGGCGATGAGCAGCACGACGGAGACGATCCCGATGCTGAGAGCCCGATAGGCCCTGCTCAGCACGGTCTCCTCGGCCTCGGGGACCAGCGGGGCGTCGGCTCTCTTCGTGACATCGGCGTCACGCGGTTCAAGGACGGTCATGGCCGCCAGCGTAAGGCCCGCAACCAACTTTGACCCCTGTCCGGAGACGGGCTCCGCGCTGCGACCTTGGTCGTACGACCGGCGGGATCGGGGTTTCATGAACGGGGTGTGGCAGTCCCATTACGCCACCCCCGATCCCCTTGAGCCCCGCCCGACCCCCCGCATACGCTCAGTCCACCGACCAAGCCCGGCCCAAACCACACCAACCGGACCGGACTTGCCGACGGCCGCGTGCCCGAGTGGTCGGTAACGGCCGTGTGCCCGAGTGGTTCAGGGGCTCGCCTGCAAAGCGAGTTACGTGGGTTCGAATCCCGCCACGGCCTCAAATACACCTACCCGACGCGTGGCAGCACCCCCGGGGCACCACCTTCGTCCGCCCTCCACCGAGCCCACCGCGCGTTCTCGGCACGCACGGCGTCCACCAGACAGGGCGGGTAGCCACGGCGCGGGGCGGGTCGCTCCTCCGGAGGAGCATGAGGATGCGGCCCACGAACACCGGGTGTTGAATGGATATCAGCGTCCGCCGCGTCCACCGCGCCCTCGCGATTCGCGTTCGGTACTCGACGCCGAAATCTCCTCATGCCGTTCGAGGTAAGCCATGAGCAGGACATTCCGGATGCGCGTGTGCGCGGCAGTGATCGCGCCGATACTGCTCGTCAGCGGAGGTTACGCATACGGCGCGCCCGCGCGTTACGGCGACCCGATGCAGGAGGACATCGACGCGGCGGTGCAGGGCGTGGACGAGTTCTGGAAGAAGCACTGGTCGGAATACTTCACCGAAAGCTATACCCCGCCACAGGTGTTGGGCCTGTACGACGGCACGGCGGCGGACGCGCCCACCTGCGACGGCGTCGCACTGGAAGCGGGCAATGCGCTCTACTGCCCGTCGGAGGACTTCCTCGCGTGGGACGTCGGTCTGATGCAAGAGGGTTATGCGACCGGGGACAGTTACGTCTATTTCGTCGTCGCCCATGAATGGGGGCACGCGATACAGAGCCGGCTGGACGTCACATTGCAGGAAGTCTCCACGGAACTACAGGCCGACTGCCTCGCAGGCGCGGAACTCCAGGGCGCCAAGGACGACGAATCGATCGTCTTCGAGGACGGGGACGCCGCCGAACTGGAGCAGGCGATACACAGCGTTTCCGATCAGCTCCCCTGGACCAATCCCGAAGACCACGGGGACGCCGACCAGCGGACGAAGGCCTTTGTCCGGGGCCTGGACGGCGGCGTCAACGCCTGTCTCCCCCTGACGGCCTAGCGGCACCCCGCGGCACCCCTTCGCAACATCTCCTCAAACAGCGGCACAACCCTGGGCGGCGTCCGGATGTCCAGGACATGACTGGACGGTAATCCTCCGGTCGCCGTGCTTCCTGTCCCGAGGAGACCAACCCGTGCGCCAGCGCATCCGCCCCTCGCACATCCGTCACTCGGCGGCCCTCGTGGCCGCTGCCGCGGTCGTCGCGGCCGTTCCGACGGCCCTCGCGCCCTCGGCCCACGCCGAGGAGGGCGAGCCCTCCCTGGTGATCTCGAATCTGCCGCGCACGTCTCCCAAGCCCGGCGACGTCTACGACGAGTCCGTCGTCATCACCAACAAGGGCACCGCGGCGGCGGACGGCGTCACCTTCCGGATCCGGCTGACCCGAGGGCTCGACTTCCCCGACGCGGTGAAGGGTTGCACCTACTCGACCGTCGAGGACCAGGTCAGGCAGGCGCTCTGCGAGCTCGACACCGTCATCGAACCCGGCGCCTCCGTCGAGACGCCCATCCGCTTCAAGGCCCTGCCCGACGCGCTGATGGAGGCCGTCGAGTACGGCACCTCGGCGACCGGCGCCGCCCCGGGCGAGGGGTTCGACGACAGCTACCGTCGGCTGACCCTGACCGCGGACAGCTCGGCCGACCTCGTGGCCGTCGGTGAGGACACGGAGGCACTCGCGGGCGACCGGCAGTCCATCACGGTGAAGCTCCGCAACGACGGCCCCGGCTGGATCCAGAACCAGGACAGCGACGACCAGACGGCGCTCATGGTGCAGATCCCGCCGGGCACGGTCGCCGCCGAAGTCCCCGACGAGTGCGCCCCGTTCGGGATCGACGGCCCGTCCGGGCCCGCGGGGACCCCGGGCAAGGCCAAGTACGTCTGCTGGCCCGCCGACCACACCCTCGACGTGGGCGAGTCCCTCTCCTTCACCTTCATGCTGGACATCAAGGACGACACGAAGACCACCACCGGCGAGGTGAAGGCGACCTCCGTCTACGACATCCACCCGGTCTTCGACAAGAACCCCGCCAACGACAAGGACCGGATCCGCATCGCCATTCCGACCGACTACGAGCCCGAGCCGTCCCCCTCGGACGACCCGACCGACGGCTCCACCACGGCCGGCAACGGCAACGACCCCGACGGCCAGTCCGTCGGCGGCACAGGCAGCACCGGCGGCACGGGCAGCACGTCGGCCGGCACCTCCGCAGGCACCTCGACCGGCGGCACCGGCGCCTCCACCACCGGCTCCGTCGACGGCAACCTCGCGAGCACCGGATCCGACGGCACCCCGCTGATCGCCGGCGCCGCAGCCGCCGCCGCGGCCTTCGGCGGCGTCCTGGTCATGGCCGTGCGCCGCCGCCGCGCCACCGCCCAGTCCGGCTGACACCACCTCCCCTGAGGCCGGCGACCGAGGTGCCCCAAGGCGCCCGGCACTACCCGGCGCTACCCGGCCTCAGGGACAGGCGTCGTCCTCGCCATCACGTGGTCCAGGCCCGTCACCACGCCCCGCCCACCGACTCGAAGACCCCGCTCGCCTCGTCCTGGAACACCTCTGTCCAGTAGTGCCGGCCGTCGTCGGCCCGGGTGCCGGTCGGGTCGACCGCCGACAGGACCTGGAGCATCGTGATGGCCAGCTGGTCGTAGGTGTCGGGGGTCGTCAGCTCGTGGCCGGACTCCTCGTCGATCGCCTGCTCGCGGTGGAGCAGCCAGAGCGTGAAGGCGAGGGTCGAGACGTCGGTGTTCAGGGGGAACAGTCTCGCCTCGGGCTCGCTCCAGTTCAGGACCGCGCCCGTCTCGCCGTCGATGACCAGGCTGTTGTCCTCGACGAGGTGGCCGAGGCGTATCAAGCGGCCGGCCCCGGCGGGGAGTTCGTCGGTCCACTCCTCGTCGGCGTAGTACTCGGCCAGCGTCTGCAGCGGCACGTCGGTGTCCAGCGAGAACAGGAAGCCGTTCTCCGGGAGGCCCACCTCGCGCAGGAAGCGACGGGTCGGCTCGTGTGCGAGCGTGGCGGGGAAGTCGACCTCCTCGAAGCGCACCACCTTGCCCTGCCCGAACTCCTGGTCCAGCAGGCGCGACGGAAGGTCCAGGGCCAGCCCCGACGCCCCGGCCCGGCCCGCCACCAGCGCCAGGGGGCGGATCAGCGCGGCCATCTTCCAGAACGGCGCCGGCTCGCCGTCCGTGCCCTCCTCGAACACGGCCAGCAGGTGCTGCGAGGCCTCCGCGACCGCCTTCGGGCCGTACCGGCCGACGTAGGACGCGAACTGGCCGCGCAGGCCCGCCAGTTCATCCGTCGCCCCGGCGAACCGGACCAGCGTCCGCAGCGACGGCGCGAGCGCGCGGCGGTCCATCAGGTCGGGGCGGTCGTACAGGAAGTACGTCGTCGAGATCTCGCCCGTCGCGCCGTCCAGCAGGACCGACTCCGCCGCCAGGCCACCGGGGCCCAGCAGTCCGCCTATCACCAGCTGGTCCCGCAGCTCCGCCGCCAGCCGGTCGCCCGGATCGCCCGTCGTCTGCGCCACGGTCCGCAGGACCTCGCGGCCCTCCTGGTCCTGCCGGTCCTCCCGGCAGAGCTCGGCGAAGCTCAACACGCCGCTGTCGCAGGGCAGTCCGGGGCCCGTCAGCCAGCGCCGCGTCTCCGCGTGCGTGACGTAAGGCTCCAGCTCGGCCTCGGTCAGGATGATCGCCGTATCACCGGCGTGTGTCGTGATCGTCGTGCTCATGGCTCCCCCGCATGCGCTTGCTCACCGCCCCAGGGCGGGACACGGCCGACCGCCCGGCCCGCCGGACCCAGCCGCCGTCCCCACTGCCCAGAACACTACGCGCCACCACTGACAACGCCCCCGGATCAGCCCGGCCGCCGGCAACTCCCCCGGCCCGGCACACCCACTGACAGCGCTTCACCTCAGTAGACGCTCAGGGCACCCTCGCACGTTGCCTTTGCGCCACAATCGCCGCGACGGTCTGCGCCACGGTCAGCTCCGAGGAGTCCGCCAACCTCCTGCTGGCCACAACCCGATCCGCGGCACCCGACGCCAGGACGACGCCGTCCGTCACAGCCGTCGCGGCATCCGGGGCGTGCCGGTCACTGCCCGGTCACCACCGCCGCCTGCGGACGGATCGGCAGGCGGTTGACCGGGCGGCCCGTCGCCGCGCGTACGGCGGAGGCGATGGCCGCCGGGGAGGTGACCACCGGGACCGCGCTCACCGCCTTCGCGCCGAAGGGCGCGACCACGTCCCGCTCCTCGACCAGCTTCACGATGCGGATGTCGGGGGCGTCCAGGGCCGTCGGCAGGGAGTAGCCCGTCAGGTCGGGGTGGCGGATCAGGCCGCGGGCCGAGCGCAGGTTCTCGGTGAGCGCGATGCCCAGGCCCTGCGTCACGCCCGCCTCGATCCGCGCCTCCAGCTGGGCCGGGTTCAGGATCCGGCCGACGTCCTGGGCGAGGGCCAGCTCGACCACGCGGACCGAGCCCAGCTCGATGTCGACGTCGACGACCGCGCGGATCGCGCAGAAGGCCATGCCGACGAAGGCGTCGCCCTGACCCGTCTCGTTCAGCGGTTCGGTGGGGTGGGGGCGGCACTGGGCCGTGGCCCACAGTTCCTTGCCGTCCAGCGCCTCGGTGACGGTCGTCGACAGGACGCCGTCGTACGACGTGATCTTGCCATCGGTGATCTGGAGCAGCTCGGTGGACATGCCGAACTTGTGCGCCAGGGGCTGGAGCAGTTGCGTACGGACCATCTTGGCCGCGCGCTCCACCGCGCCGCCCGACACCCAGGTGTGACGGCCTCGGCAGCCGGCGCCCGCCGGGGGCTGGTCGGTGTCGACGGGCGCCACGTGCACCTCGTCGATGCCCAGCGTGTCCTGGACGATCTGCCGGGCCAGCGTCGCGAAGCCCTGGCCGGTCTCGACGGCGGCGCACAGCACCGTGGCCACCCCGTCGTGCACCTTCACCGTGGCCGTGGAGACCTCGTCCGCGCCCTCGGCGCCGAGCATGTGCACCATGCCCAGGCCGTAGCCCACGCCGCGCCGCACGGCACCCGGTTCGCCCGCGCCCTCGGGGCCGCCGGGCAGCAGCCACTCGTCCTCGGGCGTGTCCTTGGGGAGGGCGGGCAGCGGGTAGTCCCGTACGGCCTGGAGCAGTTCCGCGACCGGCGCCGGGCAGGTCACCGTCTGGCCGGTCGGCAGGACGTCACCGGTCGCCATGGCGTTGCGCAGGCGCAGTTCCGCCGGGTCCACGCCGAGCTTCTTGGCCAGCTTGTCCATCTGCGCCTCGTAGGCGGCGCAGACCTGCATGGCGCCCTCGCCGCGCACGTGGCCGGAGGGCGGGTTGTTGGTGCGCACGGCCCAGCCCTCGATGAAGGCGTTCGGGACGACGTAGGGACCGCAGGCGAAGCCGACGGCGGCGGCCAGGGCCTCGGCGGACGTGTCCGCGTACGCGCCCGCGTCCAGCAGGATCTGCGCCTCGACCTTCACCAGCCTGCCCTCGGCGTCCGCGTGGTGGCGGTACCGCAGCAGCGTCGGGTGGCGGTGCACATGGCCCAGGAAGGACTCCTCGCGCGTGGCCGTCAGCTTCACCGGGCAGCCGGTCTTCAGCGCCAGCAGGCCGAGCGGAAGCTGGAAGCCCTGGTCCTCGCGGTCGGCGGTGGCGCCGGGGACGCCGGTGACGACGACCTTGACGCGCTCGGGTTCCAGGCCGTAGCAGGCGGCGGCCCGGTCGCGGTCGGTGTGCGGGTCGGTGGAGGCCAGGTAGAGCTCCACGCCGCCGTCGGGACGCGGGACCGCGAGGCCCGCCTCGGCGCCGATGGGGGCGGGGTCCTGGCGGCCGATGCGGTACAGGCCCTCGACCACGATGTCGCCGGCCGCGTCGGGGTCGCCGTGGCGCAGCGGGATGTGGCGGATCAGGTTGCCGTCGGGGTGCAGCGGCTCGGCCTCGAAGGCCTGCTCGGGGTCGGTGACCGGGTCGAGTACTTCGTACTCGACGATGACGGCGGCGGCGGCCAGTCGCGCGGTGTCCGGGTGGTCGGCGGCGACCGCGGCGATGGGCTCGCCGTGGTGGCGTACGACCTCGGAGGCGAAGACCGGGCGGTCCGGTGTGCCGCGGCCGTGCAGAGGGCTGCCCGGCACGTCCTCGTGCGTGACGACGGCCCGGACGCCGGGCATCTCGCGCGCGTGGGAGGTGTCGATGGACGTGATGCGCGCGTGCGGGTGCGGCGAGCGCAGTACGGCCGCCCACAGCAGGCCCTCGGCCCACAGGTCGGCCGCGTACGGGAACGTGCCCTCGGTCTTGGCGCGGGCGTCGGCGGCCGGCAGGGAGGCGCCGAGGCCGTGCGGGATCGGCTCGGGGGCGGGTGCTGCCTCCGCGGCTGTGGTCGCGGTGGCGGCTTCGTTGCTCACGCCTGGCCTCCGTCCTGTCCGTACGCCTGGTCATGCGGTCCCCCGGGGCCGCGTGCCTCGAACGCCGACGGGTTGACCCCGCCGGCCCCGGGGCCCGCCTGGTGGGGAATACGTGGCTCGTCGCCGTTCTGTTCGCCGTCGCCGGCCGCCGTGTGGGCCTCGCGTTCGGCGACGACCTCCTTGACGGCCTCGACCACGCCCCGGTATCCGGAGCAACGGCAGAGGTTGCCGCAGAGTGCCTGGCGGGTCTCCATCTCGCTGGGCGCCGGGTTGCCCTCCAGCAGGTCGTGCACGGTCATCGCCATGCCCGGCACGCAGAAGCCGCACTGCACGGCGCCGCACCGCGCGAGCGCCCGCTGCACGTCGGAGGGCTGCCCGTCCTCGGCGAGGCCCTCGACGGTACGGACCTCGCTGCCCGCGGCGGTGACGGCGGGCACCAGGCAGGACGCCACGAGCCGTCCGTCGACCTGCACGTTGCAGGCCCCGCACTCGCCCTGCGAGCAGCCGTCCTTGGCGCCCGCGAGGCCGAGCCGTTCACGCAGCACGTAGAGCAGCGACTCACCGATCCAGGCGTCCGAGACGGGCCGGTCGACGCCGTTGACGCGCAGGACGTAGGAGGCGAGGGGGTGTTCCTCGCCGGTGGGGGCCGGTACGCCGTCGGAGGCGGCGGTCCGGGCCGGTTCCTCGGCGGGGGCGCCGTCCTCGGCCGGGGCGGTCTCGGCGGACGCCTCTGCCGGGCCCTCTGCGGCCTCTGGGGCGCCCTGGGTGTCCGGGGCGACCTCACCGGGCCCGGGGGCGGTCTGTGAGGCCTGTGCGGGCTCTGAGGGGCTCTCGGCGGACTCCTCGGCGGGCGGCTCGGGCGTGAACTCGGGCGCGCTCTGGGCCTGATGCTCGTGCGGGTGCGGGACGGGCTGCTCGGCGGCGTACGCGTCGGGGTGCGGCGGCTGCCCGTGCACGTGCCCGGCCGCGGACCCGGCTCCCACCGCCTCCTCGGCCGTCGCGGCGGCCTCGGCCTGCTGACCCCACGGCTGCCCGGTCGGCTGCGTCGCCCAGGGCGCGGGCGCGCCGCCGGGCAGGGTGGCCGGAGGGGTTCCGCCCCACTGCTCGACGAGCGACGACGTGGTGAACTCGCCCGATTCATCCGGAAGGTCACCATCGGCGACGGGGATCGACCACTGCCCGGTGACGTCGTGACCGGGCGCGGCAGCGGCCTCGTGACCCGCCGGGCCGGCCTGGCCCTGCGCGGTCTCCGAGAAGTCCCACTGCTGGGTCGCCCCGGGGTTGTACGCGAACTGGCCGGTGCCGGCGCCCTGCGCCATGGCGTTCGGGTCGGGCCACTGGTTGCCGTCGCCGGGCGGGCCCGCGACCGGCCAGCCGCCCGGGGCCGCGGGGTCGGCGTTCCCGGCCGGTCCCGGTGTGGCCGTTATCTGCGGGGGCACATAGCCGTGGCCGCGCGCGGCGAGCGGGGTGTCCGAGGAGGCCAGGAGGGCGTCGACGCCCCCTTCGGGAAGCTTGACGAAGGCGGTGGCGCCGTCGTCGTAGTCGCCCTGGGGCAGCGGGTCCCAGCGACCGCCGCCCTGGGGCGTGCCCTCTCCGTGCTGGTCGTCGGTCACGACAGCGCCCTCCCCAGTGCTCGTCGGGCCAGCGCGGCGACGGTGCGCCGCAGGTGCAGTACGGCGGGCGGATGCTGCGGTACGGAGCCGTCCTCGGCCGGGGCCGGGTCCGGGATGCAGGCCGCGGCGACGTACTCCCCGAAGGCGTTCAGGGCCTCGGGGACGATCGCGCGGTTGTTGTCCCAGTCGATCAGCTGGGCGACCCAGTGCTCGGCGTCCAGCGGCCGCAGCGGCATCGGCGCTATGGCGCCGACGGCGCACCTGATGCCGCGCCGCGCCGGGTCGAGCACGACGGCGACGGATGCCATGGCGCGCCCCGGGCCGGTGCGGCCGGTGGCCTTGAGGAAGACCTGCGGGGCGTGCAGCAGCGGCACGCGCACGTAGCCGATGAGTTCACCGGCCCGCAGCATGTCCATGCCGGCCAGCAGGTGCGACACCGGGATCTCCCGACGGGCTCCGCCCGGGCCCGCGATGATCAGGGTCGCTTCGAGGGCGGCGAGGACCGGCAGCGCGTCACCGGTCGGGGACGCCGAGGCGATGTTGCCGCCCAGGGTGCCCGCGTTGCGGATCTGCGGCGGGCCCGCGGCGCGTGCGGCGGCCGCGAGCGCCGGGATCAGGGCGGCGAAGTCGGGGCGACCCATACGCGCGTGCGTGAGGCCCGCTCCGAGCAGGGCGTGACCGTCCTGGTACTGCCAGCCGCGGATCTCGCTGATCTTGCCGAGGCCGACCAGTGCGGCGGGCCTGAGCTGCCCGGAGTTGACGGCGGCCATGAGGTCGGTGCCGCCCGCGACGGGCACGGCGGCGGGCACGGCGGCGAGTGCCGCCACGGCCTCGTCCAGCGTCGTGGGCAGCGTGACGGCCTGCGCCGCCTGCGGTGCGCTCGTGGTCAAACCGGCTGCCCCTTCCCGCTGCCCCACCTGGTCCCACCTGTGCTGCCGTACGGTACGTGCTGACAGGGCGGACGTGGCAACTCTGGCACATCTTCGCAGGACCCGAGGACAGGGGTCCGCTAGGAGGCATTCGCCCACCTCATCGGGGAGATGGTCCGTTTTCGTACGGCATCACCGGTGTTTACCGATTGACACTCTTCGGTGACCCCTTGCCGGTTTTTTTCAATTACCTGTTCGGGGGTGGGCCGTCGATCGGGCGGCCGAGCACGCCGGGGCGCCGCTGCCACGGCCGCGGTCCCGTCGGCGGACGGTAGGCGACTCCCAGGGCGTCGAGCCGCCGGTAGTGGGTGGCCATCCGGTGCTCGAAGTCGGCGAAGTCCCGTTCCGCGGGGGCGGGCAGGCGGCTCCAGGCGACCTCGGCGAAGGCGGCGAGGCGCGGGAACGCCTGGTAGTCCACGCGCGCCTGGTCCTCCATCACCTCGGTCCACAGGTTGGCCTGCGTACCGAGCACGTGCCGGGCCTCGTCGGACGTCAACTGCGGTGGCACCGGCTCGAACCGATAGACGTCCTCCAGGGTGCGCACATAGCCGATCGGCACCGGCTCGTCGGCGCCCGCGTGCTGACGGTGGTCCAGGTACACCTGCTGCTCCGGGCACATGACGACGTCGTGACCCGCGCGGGCCGCCGCGATGCCGCCCGCGTACCCGCGCCAGGACGACACGGCCGCCCCGTCGGCGAGACCGCCCTCCAGGATCTCGTCCCAGCCGATGAGCCTGCGCCCGCGCGCGGTCAGCCACTTGTCGAAGTGGCCGATGAACCAGGCCTGGAGTTCGTCCTCGTCCCTCAGCCCGAGTTCCCGGATGCGTTCCTGTGCGGTCGGCGACCGCCGCCACTGGTCCTTGAGGCATTCGTCACCTCCGACATGAACGAACTCCGACGGGAACAGCTCCAGGACTTCCTCGAGGACCCCCTCGTAGAAGCGCAGGGTGTTGTCAGTGGGGGCGAGTACGTTCGGACTGATCCCCCAGGTGTCCCAGACGGAGAGGACGGTGCCCCCCTCAATGGATGCGGTGGTGACGTCGGTGTTGCCGAGTTCCGGATACGCGGCGATGGCGGCCTGCGAGTGGCCGGGTACGTCGATTTCGGGGACGACGGCGATATGCCGCTCGGCGGCGTAGGCGACGATCTCGCGGATGTCGTTCCGGGTGTAGTAGCCGCCGTGCGGCTTCTCCTCCCACAGCGGGGAGGCCCGATGGCCGAATTTCGTACGGGCCCGCCAGGAGCCGACCTCCGTCAGCCGCGGGTACTTCTCGATCTCGATGCGCCAGCCCTGGTCGTCCGTCAGATGGAAGTGGAAGACGTTGAGTTTGTGGGCGGCCATCAGGTCCAGGTAGCGCAGGACACCGTCCTTGGGCATGAAGTGCCGGGCCACGTCGAGCATGAGGCCGCGCCAGCGGAAGCGGGGCGAGTCCCGGATCTCCGTCAGCGGCAGCCGCCACGTACGGCCGGGAAGGGGTGCGCGCCGGAAGGCGTCGGGGCCGAGGAGCTGGCGCAGCGTCTGGGCGCCCCAGAAGACACCCGCGGGCGAGCCGCCCTGGATGTGGACGCCGTGGGGGGCGACGACGAGGCGGTATTCCACGGAGTCGAGGCCGGGCTGGACGGACAGATGGAGGACGTCGTGCTCGTCTCCCTTCTTGGGCGGCAGCGCCAGCCCGGTCGCCGCGCCGAGCGTCCCGCGCAGCCGGCGCGCGACGTCCTCGGTGCCCGGCCCGGCCTCGATCCCGAAGCCGTCACCGAGTTCGTAGAAACCCTCGGCCCGCTCCATCTGGCGAGGTGCCGGAATGAGATCCATGAATGATCAGACCTTTCAGCCCTTGACTCGGTCCTTGACTCGGTCCTTGACTCGGTCCTTGATTCAGTCCTTGACCGCTCCGCCCAGCCCCGACACCAGCCGGCGCTGCACGAGCACGAAGAAGACCAGTACCGGAATCGTCATCACCGTGGAAGCCGCCATCACGCCGCCCCAGTCCGGCTCGTCCGGCTTGTAGAAGACGAGCAGGGCCATCGGCAGCGTGGACTGCGAGGTGTCGCTGATGATGAAGGACTTGGCGAACAGGAAGTCGTTCCAGGCGGAGATGAAGGAGAAAACGCTGGTGGCCACCAGCCCCGGGAAGACCAGCGGGAAAAGGATCTGCCACAGGAATCGCGAGCGGCTCGCCCCGTCCATGTACGCGGCCTCCTCCAGCGCCTCCGGAACGGCCTTCACAAACCCCCGCAGCATCCAGATCGCGAACGGCAGCGAGAAGGCGATGTGCGGCAGGATCAGCGAGCCCAGCGTGTTCAGTTGGCCGAAGTCCCGCATGAGGAAGAACAGGGGGATCGTCAGGGCCTCCACCGGCACCATCTGGGCCACCAGAAACATGATCAGCAGGGTGGTCCGGAAGCGGAAGCGGAATCGTGTCACCGCGGTCGCGGCGAGAAACGCGATCAACGCCGAGACGATCACGACACTGCACGCGACGACGAGGCTGTTGAGGAAGTACCGGCCGAATTCGTTCTGCTCGAAGACCCGCCGGAAGGAATCCAAGGAGGGCGCCAGCGTCCACGGCCGAGGCTCGCTCGACTCGATCTCCCCGGCCGGTTTGAAGGCGCTGAGCACCATCCAGTACAGCGGAAACGCCACCACCACGGCGATCAGCAGCGCGGACGCCTCGGCGAACAGGCGCCAGGGCCGCCGTACGAGACGCACGGAACTCAAGGACCTCACATCTCCTCCCCCTGTCTGCGCAGCAGCCGCAGATATACGAGCGTCACGGCCAGCAGGATCAGCAGCATCACGACACCGATCGCCGAACCCAGGCTGTACTGCGAGGACGCGAACGCCTTCTGGTAGGCGTACACATTCAGGACCAGGTTCTGCCCCGCGATGCCGCCCCCGTTGGTCATCACATAGATCTGCGTGAAGACCTTGAAGTCCCAGATCACCGACTGGATGGTGACAACCACCAGGATCGGCCGCAGCATCGGCGCCAGCACCGACCGCCAGATCCGCCACTGCGAGGCCCCGTCCAGCGCGGCGGCCTCCAGCACCTCGGCGGGAACGGCCTTGATCCCCGCGTACACCGTCACCATCACGAACGGAAAGGAGCACCACACCACTTCGAGCAGCACGAGAAAGAAGGCACTGAGCCGCCCGTACGTCCAGGAGTAGTCCCCGAGCCCCAGCATCCGGTTCACCGGCCCGAAGTCCGGGTCGAAGAGGAACAGCCACACAGTCGACCCGGTGATGGCCGGGGTCGCCCAGGCCCCCAGCGCGGCCAGCATCAAGGCAAGCCGCGGCACGGCACGTACGCGGGTGAGCAGCACGGCGAGAGAACAGCCGACGGCGAGGGTGGACACGACACAGGCGCCCGCGAACAGCACGGTCGCCAGCAACACCTCCCAGAACTGCCGGTCCCCGAAGAGCTCGGCGTAGTTCCCGAACCCTTCGAAGGTGGTCGGTTCACCCCCGCTGACCTGCGCTTGGGTGTACTGAAAGAAGGAGATCAGCCCAAGCTGATAGACGGGATAGACAAGCAGCCCGCCGAGAACGACGAGGGCGGGGGCGAGATAGAGCCAGGGTGTCCTCTGACTCCGCCCACGGCGACGCCCCTGGGGGCGCGGGGCTGTGTTGGATTTGCGGCTACCGCCGCGTGGGCGCGACAAGCCACGACCCTGCCGCACCCGCCGACGCTCCAGAACCCCCGAGCTACTGGGCGCACCCGGTGTCATCCGGCGGAGCCAAACGCCTCGTCCATCTTCTTCGCCGCATCCCCCGAAGCCCCAGCCACATCCTTCTTACCGCTGATGACCTCCTGCAACATGGTCGGCAACACCAGCGACGAGTCGATCTGGGCCCACGCGGGCGAGGCAGGCACGAACTTGGTCCCCGCGGCGAGCGTCTCCGCGAACGGCTTCACATACGGCTGCTCCGCCGCAACCCGCTGCCGCACGTCGGAGAACGTCGGCAAGAACCCCATCGCCTCGAACATCGAGGCCTGCGTCTCCTTAGAGGCCAGCGACTCCATCAGCTGAACCGCCCGCGTCCGATGAGACGTGCTCTTGAGCACCCCGATGTTGTTGCCCCCGGCGAACGCCGGCGCGACGGACCCCGCCTTCACGCCGGGCAGCGGCACGACCGCGTACTTGCCCTTGACCTTCCCGGCCTCCACAGCGGTGTGGCTGAAGTCGCCGCCGATCGCCATCCCCGCCTTGCCGGCCGCGAACGCGGTGATCGTGTCGTTGCCGCCCATGCCCGCGCACTTGGCGGCGGGGCAGTTGTCGTCGCCGAACAGGGACGTGTACGCCTTGATGCCCTTCTGGGCGGCCGCGCTGTGGATAGCGGAGGTGTACGAGCCGCCCTCGCCGGTGGCGAGTTCACCGCCGTTGGCCCAGACGAACGGCATCGCGCCGTACGTGTACGCCCCGCCGACCACGAGCCCGTACAGCTCGGGCTTCTCGGCGCGGATCTTGCGCGCCGTGGTCGCCAACTCGGCCATGGTCCTGGGGACTTCGAGGCCGAGTTCCTTGAAGACGTCCGTGCGGTAGTACAGGGCGCGGACGCCGACGTAGAACGGGGCGCCGTAGACCTTGCCGTCCACGGTGACGGACTGCTTGGCGGTGGGGTCGGTGTCCTTCGCCTCGGTCCAGTCACCGAACTCCTTCGATACGTCGAGGAGTCCGCCGTCCTTCACATAGCCGGCGGTGTCGGTGTTGCCGTACTCGATGACGTCGGGCGCGGAGGCGGGGTCGTTGAAGGCGGCCTTGACGCGCTGGGCGCGGGTCTCGACCGGGATGTACTCGACGTCGACCTTCGTGCCGTCGTGGGCCTTCTCGAAGGCGGTGACGACGGAGTCGACGACCTTCTCCTTCGGCTTGTTGCCGACCTCCTGGAAGAGCCAGACCCGCAGGGTGCCGGTCTTGTCGTCCTTGTCGGAGGAGGAGTTGGTGGAGGTCTGCGGGGCGCAGGCGGTGACGGCGAGGGCGGTGAGCAGTACGGCGAGTCTGGGGGCGAGCTTCATGGAGCGGTCCTCCGGGCGTGCGTTGCAGCATATGCAATGACGGTTTCGCTCTGCACAACGCATCGGAGCCTAGGGACTGCGTGAACATGTCCACAAGAGGTCTCAACCACTTCGTGACACGCGAAAGGCCCCCGGGGCGCGCCAAAACGCGCCTCGGGGGCCTTGCGAAACCTCAGGCCGAGGGGAGGGCTACTTCTTGTCGCCGCCCTTGCCGCCCTTGCCCTTGTCGTCGCCGCCGGCGCCCATGGACTCGTAGATCTCCTTGCACATGGGACACACCGGGTACTTCTTCGGGTCGCGGCCGGGCACCCAGACCTTGCCGCACAGCGCCACGACGGGGGTCCCGTCGAGGGCGCTCGCCATGATCTTGTCCTTCTGGACGTAGTGGGCGAAGCGCTCGTGGTCGCCGTCGCCGTGGGAAGTCTGCGGCGTGGGCTCGACGAGGGTCCCCGTACCAGTCCCGCGCTCGGGCTCGAGAGTGCTCATAACGCCAAGAGTACTGAAGCTCACAGGCATCAGTTGAGCGAAGGGTCGTCGGGGTACGTGGCCACCATCGCGAGCTCGTTGCGCTGCCGGCGCAGGACCTCGCGCCAGAGTCTTTCCGGCGACGGCGAGGACACGTCTCCCGGCTCGGACTCGACGACGTACCAGGCGCCCTCCACCAGCTCGTCCTCCAGCTGGCCGGGTCCCCAGCCGGCGTATCCGGCGAAGATCCTCAGGGATCCGACGGCCGAGGCGAGCAGTTCCGGCGGGGCCTCCAGGTCCACGAGCCCGATCGCGCCGTGCACCCGGCGCCAGCCCAGCGGTGCGGTCTCGCCGTTCGCGTCACCGGGGATGACGGCGACGCCGAGCGCCGAGTCCAGGGAGACCGGGCCGCCCTGGAAGACGACACCGGGCTCACCGGCGAGGTCCGCCCAGCCTTCCAGGATGTCGCCCACGTCCACGGGCGTCGGACGGTTGAGGACGACACCGAGGGAGCCCTCCTCGTCGTGGTCGAGAAGGAGCACCACAGCGCGGTCGAAGTTCGGGTCCGCCAGGGCGGGCGTTGCCACGAGCAGCCGCCCTGTGAGCGAGGACACCTCGGTCATGCCAGACATGATCCCGCATCTTCCCTTCATCTGGGGAGGCAATGCCGGTTCGGGAGTGAATGCAGCTCAGGGCGGAAAGGAGCGCCCCCCGGCGCGCGGCCGGGGTCGGTAACCGCTCGTGCCCGACGTGGAACGGATCGTGTTGTGACAGAGCTATGACGTTCCTGAGCCGTCCTTGGGCTTACTGAAGGGGGGGCGGCGGCGATTACCCTTTCCCTTCTGGCCCCTGCCCAACTCATCGGAACGCGAGATACATGACCGTCAACGACGATGTCCTGCTTGTCCACGGCGGAACCCCGCTGGAGGGCGAGATCCGTGTCCGCGGTGCGAAGAACCTCGTACCGAAGGCCATGGTGGCTGCCCTGCTGGGCAGCGCGCCAAGTCGACTGCGCAACGTGCCGGACATCCGTGACGTGCGGGTCGTCCGCGGTCTGCTCCAGCTGCACGGGGTGACGGTCCGTCCGGGTGAGGAACCGGGCGAACTGGTGATGGATCCCTCCCACGTGGAGAGCGCGAACGTCGCTGACATCGATGCCCACGCGGGTTCCAGCCGGATCCCGATCCTGCTGTGCGGTCCGCTGCTGCACCGCCTCGGGCACGCCTTCATCCCGGGCCTCGGCGGCTGCGACATCGGCGGCCGGCCCATCGACTTCCACTTCGAGGTGCTGCGGCAGTTCGGCGCGACGATCGAGAAGCGCGCCGACGGGCAGTACCTGGAGGCTCCGCAGCGGCTGCGCGGCACGAAGATCCGGCTGCCGTACCCGTCCGTGGGCGCGACCGAGCAGGTCCTGCTGACGGCCGTCCTCGCCGAGGGCGTCACCGAGCTCTCGAACGCGGCCGTGGAGCCGGAGATCGAGGACCTCATCTGCGTCCTGCAGAAGATGGGCGCCATCATCGGCGTGGACACCGACCGCACGATCCGCATCACCGGTGTGGACTCGCTCGGCGGCTACACCCACCGCGCCCTCCCGGACCGCCTGGAGGCCGCCTCCTGGGCGTCCGCGGCGCTCGCGACCGAGGGCAACATCTACGTCCGTGGCGCCCAGCAGCGCTCGATGATGACGTTCCTCAACACCTACCGGAAGGTGGGCGGCGCCTTCGAGATCGACGACGAGGGCATCCGTTTCTGGCACCCCGGTGGCCAGTTGAAGTCCATCGCGCTCGAAACGGACGTGCACCCGGGCTTCCAGACGGACTGGCAGCAGCCCCTGGTGGTGGCCCTGACGCAGGCGACGGGCCTGTCCATCATCCACGAGACGGTCTACGAGTCCCGCCTCGGCTTCACCTCCGCCCTGAACCAGATGGGCGCCCACATCCAGCTCTACCGCGAGTGCCTCGGCGGCTCCGACTGCCGCTTCGGCCAGCGCAACTTCCTGCACTCCGCGGTCGTCTCGGGCCCCACCAAACTCCAGGGCGCCGACCTGGTCATCCCCGACCTGCGCGGCGGCTTCTCATACCTCATCGCGGCCCTGGCCGCCCAGGGCACTTCGCGGGTGCACGGCATCGACCTCATCAACCGCGGCTACGAGAACTTCATGGAGAAGCTCGTGGAACTGGGCGCGAAGGTCGAGCTGCCGGGCAAGGCACTCGGGTAGTTCCAGCCCGGCCGGCGTTTGAGGCCATTGGTGAGCAACCACGATGGGGCGGCACCCGAGAACCGGGCGCCGCCCCATCGGCGTTCTACAAGCCGCACGCCGTCCCGTGGCGTACAGACGGCAAGGTCACTTGCCCTTCGCGGCTTCCTTCAGCTTCGAGCCCGCGGAGACCTTCACGCTGTAGCCGGCCGGGATCTGGATCGGGTCGCCGGTCTGCGGGTTGCGGGCGGTGCGAGCGGCACGGTGGGTGCGCTCGAAGGTCAGGAAGCCAGGGATGGTGACCTTCTCGTCGCCCTTGGCGACAACCTCGCCGACGGTCTCGGCGAACGCGGCCAGCACGGCGTCGGCGTCCTTGCGGGTCACCTCGGCGCGGTCGGCCAGCGCGGCCACCAGCTCACTGCGGTTCATGTTGTTACTCCCGTGTTCATTTGCCTTGAGGCGTGCCACGCGGCGAAGCCGCATGTCGGGCACAGCGATGTCGATGCTGCCAGGGTCCTCGGTGAGACCCGGGACCCGGGTCCGTCGTCAGACCCTCGCGCCCAGAGACGCATCCTGCCCCTACCTGCGGCGGGAAAGCCAATCCGGCGCCCGGAGGAGTCGTGAGACAACCCTTGGGAGTCACACGAAGAGAGGGCCTGAACTTGGCCGTCACGATAAACGGCGTCCCAAGGACCCAGGTTCCACGACGCGCCGTTACAAGGGCTTGCCGTGGCGATCCTCACAGCCCGCGCACACTTCGCGGGCTGTGAGGCACTGATTCCGGCTGAGATTCCGGCTGATTACTCGCCCGCGCCCGCGGCCGTGGCGGCCTTCGCGGCCTCGCGCACCGCGCCCGCGACCGCGCCCGCGACCTTGTCGTTGAAGACGCTCGGGATGATGTAGTTCGGGTTCAACTCGTCCTCGGTCACCACGTCCGCCAGCGCCTTCGCGGCCGCGAGCATCATGTCGGTGTTGACCGTGCGGGACTGCGCGTCCAGCAGACCGCGGAAGACACCCGGGAAGACCAGCACGTTGTTGATCTGGTTCGGGAAGTCGGAGCGGCCCGTGGCCACAACTGCGGCCGTCTGACGGGCGATTGCCGGGTCCACCTCGGGGTCCGGGTTCGCGAGCGCGAACACGATCGCGTTCTCGGCCATGGCGGCCACGTCGTCGCCGTCGAGGACGTTCGGGGCGGAGACGCCGATGAAGACGTCCGCGCCGCGCACGGCCTCCTTCAGCGTGCCGGTCAGACCCTCGGGGTTGGTGTTGTCGGCGATCCAGCGCAGCGGCGAGTCCGCGGGGGCGTCCCGCAGGTCCTCGCGGCCGGCGTGCACGACGCCGTGGATGTCGGCGACGACGGCGTTCTTCACGCCGGCGGCGATCAGCAGCTTGAGGATGGCCGTACCGGCCGCGCCGGCACCGGACATCACGACACGAATGTTCTCAATCGCCTTGCCCGCCACGCGAAGTGCGTTGGTGAGGGCGGCCAGGACGACGATCGCGGTGCCGTGCTGGTCGTCGTGGAAGACGGGGATGTCGAGGGCCTCGCGCAGCCGCGCCTCGATCTCGAAGCAGCGGGGCGCGGAGATGTCCTCCAGGTTGATGCCGGCGAACCCGGGGGCGATGGCCTTGACGATCTCGACGATCGCGTCGGTGTCCTGGGTGTCCAGGCAGATCGGCCAGGCGTCGATGTCAGCGAAGCGCTTGAAGAGAGCTGCCTTGCCTTCCATGACCGGCATGGCGGCCATCGGGCCGATGTTGCCGAGGCCGAGGACCGCGGACCCGTCCGTCACGACCGCAACGGTGTTGCGCTTGATGGTCAGGCGGCGCGCGTCCTCGGGGTTCTCGGCGATCGCCATGCAGACGCGGGCCACGCCGGGCGTGTAGACCATCGACAGGTCGTCACGGTTGCGGATGGGGTGCTTCGACGCCATCTCGATCTTGCCGCCGAGGTGCATCAGGAACGTACGGTCGGAGACCTTGCCGAGCGTGACGCCCTCGATGGTGCGCAGCTGCTCGACGATCTCGTCGGCGTGCGCCGTGGAGGTGGCGGCGATGGTGACGTCGATCCGGAGCTTCTCGTGCCCGGAAGCGGTGACGTCGAGGCCGGTTACCGAGCCTCCGTGGGACTCCACGGCCGTGGTGAGCTGGGAGACCGCGGTTCCGCTCGCGGGCACCTCCAGCCGGACCGTCATCGAGTAGGAGACGCTGGGCGCCGTTGCCATGGCCGACTTCCTCTGCTTTCACCTGTGACGCTGGATGCCGTCCGATCGTCGCACCTACCGCCGAGTAGGAGTTAGCCGGGCTTGAATTGCGAACGTATTGTTCGCCACGCCTTCTCATGAAAAGAGACCCACGTCACTTGGTGACGTGGGTCTCTTCTCTTCGTTCATGACACCGGCCCGCCATGCTCGCCTCGCGGCGGGTGGTCGCTCGTAGCGACGAAGGTTGGGCCCGGGGGCTTGGATCGAGCCGGTGCCACACCCAGGCTAACAAACGGATCCCGTAAGGCCATTCCCCCAACAGTGGTTCCTGCGGATCAATCCCTGAGCAGGTCCGGCACACCGCAGTCGTCCGGTTCGTCCCGGTCCCCGGACACGACCGTGAGCTGCTGGGTGGCCCGGGTGAGCGCGACGTACAGCACGCGCAGTCCGGCCGGTGACTCGTCCGCGATCTCCGCCGGGGAGACGACGACCGTCGCGTCGTACTCCAGCCCCTTCGCCTCCAGGCTGCCGAGCGCCACGACCCGGTCGCCGAGCCCCGCCAGCCACTTGGCCGCCTCCTCGCGCCGCTGCATGGCGACGACGACGCCGACCGTGCCGTCGACACGGTCGAGCAGACGCGCGGCTTCTTCACGGACGGTCTGTGCGAGAGAGTCCCGTACGACCGTGAAGCGTGGCTCGACGCCCGTGGAGCGGACAGCCGACGGTGAGGTCGAGCCGGGCATGGCCAGGGCCAGCACCTTGGCCGCGAGCTGGGCGATCTCGGCCGGGTTGCGGTAGTTCACGGTGAGCTGGAAGCGGCGGCGCGGGCGGGTGCCCAGCGCCTCGTCCCGGGCCTCGGCCGCCTCGTCCACGTCGGACCAGGACGACTGGGCCGGGTCGCCGACGACCGTCCAGGTGGCGTGCCGGCCCCTGCGGCCGAGCATCCGCCACTGCATCGGCGTGACGTCCTGGGCCTCGTCGACGATGACGTGGGCGTACTCGGTGCGCTCGGCGGCCAGCCGCTCGGCGCGCTCGCGCTGCGACTCCTCGCGGACCGGCATCAGCTCCTCCAGGCCGGTGAGCTGGTCGAGCGGGTCGAGGTCGCGCTTCTTCCGGGGGCGGGCCGGGGTGCCGAGGATCGCCTGGAGTTCGTCGAGCATGGCGATGTCGTGCACGGAGTACCCGTCCCGCCTGAGCGAGCGGGCCACCTTGCGGACCTCGCCGGGGTTGAGGATGCGGCGGGCCCAGCGGCCGAGGCGGCGCTCGTCGGCCATCGCGGCCAGGACGGCCTGCGGGGTCAGCTCCGGCCACCAGGCGTCGAGGAAGGCGATGAAGCTGTCCTCCGTGCTGACGTCCTCGTCGAAGGAGGAGCGCAGTTCGGCGGCGAGCTCGGGGTCGCTGTGGCGGGTGCCGGCGCCCGACTGGGTCCACAGGGCGTCGAGCAGCAGCTTGCGGGCGCGCGGGCGCAGCAGGTTCACGGGTGCCGTGCCGCCGAGGGCGGTGCGGCGGACACGTTCCAGCTCGGCGGCCTCCAGTTCGAGACGGCGGCCGAAGGCGACCACGCGCAGCCGGGTGGGCGGCCCGGCCGGGGTCCGCGCGGGCGTACCGGTGTCGTCGTCGCCCGGGTCGTCGCCGAAGGCGAGCTGGCCCGTCCGGTTCGCGGCCGTGCCGCCGGAGGCGGGTCGGCCCTGCGGGGCCCGGCCGCCCGGCCCGAGCTCCAGCGCGCCGCGCGCCGCCTTCCGCAGCACCTTGAGCATGCGGTACGAGCCCTTGGCGCGGGCCGTGGACGGGGCGTCGTACAGCGTGGCCTCGGCACCGTCGACGAGCGAGCCGATCGCCCGGATGGCGACCTGGCCCTCCTCGCCGAGCGACGGGAGCACGCCCTCGGTGTACGCGACGAGCAGCGGGGTCGGGGAGACGATCAGGATGCCGCCCGAGTAGCGGCGGCGGTCCTGGTAGAGCAGGTAGGCGGCGCGGTGCAGGGCCACGGCGGTCTTGCCGGTGCCGGGGCCGCCCTCGACGTACGTCACGGAGGCGGCGGGCGCGCGGATGACCAGGTCCTGCTCGGCCTGGATGGAGGCCACGATGTCCCGCATGGTGTGGCTGCGGGCCTGGCCGAGGGCGGCCATGAGGGCGCCGTCGCCGATGACGGCCAGCTCGTCGCCGCCGAGGAAGGCCTTGAGCTCGGGGCGCATGAGGTCGTCCTCGACGCCGAGCACGCGGCGCCCCTTGGAGCGGATGACCCGGCGCCGTACGACCCGCCCGGGATCGACCGGGGTGGAGCGGTAGAACGGCGCCGCGGCCGGGGCCCGCCAGTCGATGACCAGCGGGGCGTAGTCCTGGTCGAGCACGCCGATACGGCCGATGTGCAGGGTCTCGGCGATGTCGGCGGTGTTGTCCTCGCGGACCGCGCCCTCGGCGGGCTCGACGGCGGTGTAGGCGCCGTCGGGCCCCTTCTTGCCGTCCTTGCCGAGGAGCAGGTCGATCCGGCCGAAGAGGAAGTCCTCGAACTCGTTGTTGAGCCGGTTGAGGTGGACACCCGCGCGGAAGACCTGTGCGTCGCGCTCGGCGAGTGCGCCGGGCGTGCCGACCTGGCCGCGCTTGGCCGCGTCGTTCATGAGGAACTCGGCCTCGTGGATCTTCTCCTCGAGCCGCTGGTACACCCGGTCCAGGTGTTCCTGTTCGACGCCGATCTCGCGGTCTCTCGAGGAGTCTTCGAGCGCGGTTTCCTGTGGAGCCTGAGCGGCCACCGGGCCCCCTTCTGACGTGCTGGGCAGCCGTCAACCGTACGCGAAGGGGACCCGGAAAAGCTACGGCACGCTATACGTCGACCTCGGCCAGCTTGTTTCCGTCGAAGTCCATGACCTCCACGTGGTCCACGTCGTCGGGGGACATGGACACGCCGCCGCTGACGTAGAGCGGGTTCCTGGCCTGCTCGGTCTTGGCGTCCGGGATGCCGTAGCCCCACTTCGGGACGGACCAGGAGGCGGCCGTCTCGCGCTCGCCGCTCTTGCTGACGAAGATCAGGGAACATTTGAGCGGTCCCTTGACGCCCTTGAGCTCAAGGGCCGTCTCGGTGCCCCAGAGCTTCTCCGACATGGCGACGGTCGCGCTGACGCCGGTCGTCGTGTCGTTGCCCGAGGCCTTGTTCTTGATGCTGTCGAACAGGTCCTTGGCGGGGTTGGCGGCCGCCACGGTGTTGTTGCCCTCGGTGCCACCGCCGCCGCCGTCGCTGCCGTTGGTCGCCACGGCCACGAACGGGCCGCCGACGATGAGCGCGGCCGCCGCGGCCACCATGTAGAAGCTGCGCCGGCGCTTCTGGGCGCGGCGCTCGGCGACCTCGTCGACCAGCTTGTTCACCAGGCGCGGGCTGGGCTTGGCGGACAGGGAGTCACCGATCGCGGGCGTACCGGCGCCGGGCAGGTCCGCGAGCGCGGCCAGCATCGGCTCCATGCCGGCGAGCTCGTCCAGCTGCTGGGCGCACCATTCGCAGGTCGCGAGGTGGGCCTCGAAAGCGGTTGCCTCGGCGTCGTCGAGGATCCCGAGGGCGTAGGCGCCGACGGTCTCGTGCTCGCTCGGGGCCGAATGTCCCTGCATGGGTCCAGACATACCCGAACCGCCCATCCCGAATCCCTGGTTTCCCCCGTAAACACTCATCACGCCGTCACCCCCCGCTCCTCCAGAGCCAGCTTCATCGACCGCAGGGCATAGAAAACCCTTGAGCGAACGGTGCCGCTGGGTATGCCCAGCGTCTCGGCCGCCTCGTTGACCGTACGCCCCTTGAAGTACGTCTCGACCAGGACCTCCCGGTGGGCGGGGGTCAGGTCGTCGAGTGCGTCCGACAGCGTCATCAGCCACAGCGCCTTGTCGATCTCGTCCTCCGCGGGGATGACCTCCAGCGGCGACGGATCGACCTCCTGCGGCCGGGCCTGCCGGCTGCGGTGGCCGTCGATGACGATGCGCCGGGCGACCGTCACCAGCCAGGGGCGTACCGATCCGGTCGCTCGATTGAGCTGTCCGGCGTTCTTCCAGGCACGGATGAGCGTCTCCTGCACGACGTCCTCTGCTCGTTGCCGGTCACCGGCGACCAGTCGAAGGACATACGCAAGGAGGGGTCCGGCGTGCTCTCTGTACAGCGCACGCATCAGCTCCTCATCAGGTTCCGAGGGCTGGGACATGCGATGTCGGGCCCTCGATCCACGTTCATTGGCCACGACGGAATCCTTGCGCACGCCCACCTCCGATGTCCGGGGGTTCCCCCAGTCGGTCGCTCGACCACCCGTACGGAAGCGGCCCGTTGAGTGTTCAAACCGAGGCGACACTTTTCTTCGGAGTGACGTGACGAGCGGGACATGGCAGCACATTCTCACCGTGCGATCTTTACATTTCCGTCACATCGGCAAGATCGAAAGCGGGCTTCCCTACGGGTGCGTAGGTAAACGGCATGTAATCGAAATCACTTCGACAGCCGTTCCGCAGAAGCCGCATAACGGACCGTCAGGCGCGGGCGAGGGCGGCTCGACGACGGTGCCGGGCCACTCTTTCCCGGTTCCCGCAGACCTCACTGGAGCACCAGCGCCTCCTGCGTCCCCGGGACGTATCGACATAAACGATCGGGCAGTTGTCGCCCTCGCACTCCCGCAGGCCGGCCCGCGCGAGGGGGTCGGTGAGCAGTTCCAGGGCGTCCCGCGCGAGGGCGCCGAGCAGCGCCGCGCACTCGGGCGGATGATCCAACTGCCGGACGAGGGTGCCGTCTTCCGCGCGTACGGCACGCGGCGCGGGCGGTGCCGCGCGGGCGATGTCGTTGACCCGGGCGAGCGCGATGTCGTATGACGGCCAGGGTTCGGGCGCGAGTCCGCCGCGCACCAACTGCCCGATTCTTCCGCGCAGTTCACGGAAGTCGACGAGCCAGGAGGCGTCGGCGTGGCTCAGCGGTGTGCCCGGCGGCGCGAGGCCGGCCCCGACGATCCAGGCGCACAACACCTCGACCGAGTCGAACCGTTCCTCGGGGTGCGTGGTCGCGAGGAGATCCAGACAGAGCCGCCCCGCGTCGAACCGCAGCTCGTACGCGCCCGTGGCCGAACCCAGTGCCATGTGCCTGTCACCGCCTAGGGGTCACCCCGGTAAGGAGGGGTCGGTGAGGAGAGCTGGGGGAACCGTTCCCTCTAACAGTGCCTGCCCGGCGGCGGAGCCGGAACCCCTCGTACCGGCGGTTGACCGGCCCGGCCCGGACCGGCCAGGCCGGCGGGGTCACACGTCCGCGTACTTGGAGTCCGCCGCGGGGTCCAGCGCCAGCCGGTACCCCCGCTTCACCACCGTCTGGATCAACTTCGGCGCCCCCAGAGCCGTACGCAGCCGGGCCATCGCCGTCTCCACGGCGTGCTCGTCCCGCCCGGCCCCCGGCAGCGCCCGCAGCAGATCCGCCCGCGGCACCACCCATCCCGGCCGCCGCGACAGCGCCCGCAGCAGCGACATCCCCGCCGGCGGCACCGGCCGCAGCACCCCGTCGACCAGCACGGCATGACCGCGGATCTCCACCCGGTGCCCGGCGATCGGCAGGGACCGGGCCCGTCCGGGCAGCTCCTGGCACAGCAGCTGGACCAGCGGCCCGAGGCGGAAGCGTTCCGGCTGGACGGTGTCGACGCCGAGGGCCTGCAGGGGCAGCGCGGTGACCGGCCCGACACAGGCCGGCAGGACGTCGTGGTTGAGGGCGGCGAGCAGCTCGGGAAGCAGGCCGCGCTCCTCGGCCCGCGACAGCAGGGACGCGGCGGCCGGGGCGCTGGTGAAGGTGACGGCGTCCAGACCGCGCGAGACCGCGGCGTCCAGCAGCCGGTCGACCGGCCCGATGTCCTCCGGCGGAAGCCACCGGTACACCGGCACCCCGAGCACCTCCGCTCCCGCGGCCTTCAACGACTCCACGAACCCGGGCAGCGGGTCCCCGTGCAGCTGGATGGCGACCCGGCGTCCCTCGACGCCCTCCTCCAGCAGCCGGTCCAGCACCTCGGCCATGGACTCGCTGGACGGCGACCAGTCCTCGGTCAGCCCGGCGGCCCGTACCGCGCCCTTGACCTTGGGCCCGCGCGCGAGCAGCTCGACGCCGCGCAGCCGGGCCAGCAGGTCCTCGCCCAGCCCCCACCCGTCGGCGGCCTCGATCCAGCCCCGGAAGCCGATGGCGGTCGTGGCGACCACGACGTCCGGCGTGCGCTGGATGATCTCCTTGGTGGCGGCGAGCAGTTCGCTGTCGTCGGCGAGCGGCACGATGCGCAGGGCAGGGGCGTGCAGCACGGCCGCGCCGCGCCGCTGGAGCAGCACCCCGAGCTCGTCGGCCCGGCGCGCGGCGGTGACGCCCACGGTGAACCCCTCAAGGGGCCCGTGTTGGGATTGCTGCTGTTCGTCGTACATAACTCTCGTCCCGCACTCGAGTCGTGGTGCTTGCGCCAGATGCTCACACCAAGGGTGGCCGGAGGTGCTTACTGATCGCACCCTTGGTGGTTACACCTGCATGCCGAGCGAGCCTGTCAACGGTGCGTGACAGGCTCGGTTCGGCTGGATGTCGGCGGTGTTACGTCACACCTGCGCGTAGCTGAGCTGCGGTTTTTCCTCCGTCGCCGTTGTGGTGTCGGTCTCGGGGGCCGCCGGGCGGCGAAGGTATACGGCCCAGGTGACCACGAAGCAGACGCCGTAGAAGGCGAGGAAGGCGAGGAAGGCGCCGGTGCCGGAGCCCACGGTGAGGAAGGACTGGCGGAAGGCGAGGTTGATGCCGAGCCCGCCGAGCGCGCCCACCGCGCCGATGAGCCCCATGGAGGCGCCGGACAGGCGGCGCCCGTAGGCGGCGGCCTCCTCACCGGTGAGCCCCTTGGCGAGGGCCTTGTTGTGGAAGATGCCGGGGATCATCTTGAACGTCGAGCCGTTGCCGAGCCCGCTGAGGACGAACAGGGCGATGAAGGCGCAGGTGAACAGGGGCAGCGACTTCTGCATGGAGGCCACGACGACGACGGCGGTCGCGGCGGCCATGGCGACGTAGTTCCACAGCGTGATCTTCGCGCCGCCGAACCGGTCGGCGAGCGAGCCGCCGACGGGGCGGATCAGGGAGCCGAGGAGCGGGCCGATGAAGGTGACGTAGGCGGCCTGCAGCGGCGTACGGCCGAACTGGGTCTGGAGGACCAGCCCGAACGCGAAGCTGTAGCCGATGAACGAGCCGAACGTCCCGATGTAGAGGAAGGACATGATCCAGGTGTGGGCGTCCTTCGCCGCGTCCCGGGCGGCGCCGGTGTCGTTCTTGACGGACGCGATGCTGTCCATCTTCAGCCAGGCGAGGGCGGCGGCGATCACGATGAACGGGATGTAGATCCCGAGCAGCAGGCGCGGGCCGCCGCTCGCGCCGATGACCGCGAGGCCGATGAGCTGGACCACGGGGACGCCGATGTTGCCGCCGCCGGCGTTGAGTCCGAGCGCCCAGCCCTTCTTCCGGAGCGGGAAGAAGGCGTTGATGTTGGTCATGCTGGAGGCGAAGTTCCCGCCGCCGACACCGGCCAGCATCGCGCACACCAGGAAGGTGCCGAAGGACGTCCCCGGTTCCATCACGGCGAACGCGGCGACGGTCGGCACGAGCAGCAGACTCGCCGAGACGACCGTCCAGATCCGGCCACCGAAGATGGCGACGGCGAAGGTGTAGGGCACGCGGACGACGGCGCCGACCAGGGTGGCCATGGAGACGATGGTGAACTTGTCGGCGGGGGTGAGCCCGTACTCCGGGCCCATGAACAGCACCATCACCGACCACAGGGTCCAGATGGAGAAACCGATGTGCTCGGAGAGGACGGAGAAGAAGAGGTTGCGCTTGGCGATCTTCTCCCCGGTCTCGTTCCAGAAGGTCTCGTCCTCGGGATCCCAGTGCTCGATCCAGCGGCCTCCCCTGCTTGCAGCGGGGGCTGTGCTACTGGCTGTCATGACGCCTCCACGGTCTTCGGGCCCGGTCGCGGTACGGGTGACTGATCCCGAAGGTAGAGAGGGCTCGTTTCCGCGCTGTGGCACCGAGTGACCGGAAAGGAACTTTGCTCTCACCCGGCGAGGGGGGTGGATGAGAGGTTTACCGGCCGGGCCCTCTGGAGGGGCGCGTGTCAGCGCTGCGGGGGCTGCCAGTGGGGGTTCTGCTGGGGGTGGGGCTGGGGCTGGCCGTACGGCGGCTGGGGCTGGGGCTGAGGCTGCTGACCGTAGGGCACGTGGGGCTGAGGCTGCTGACCGTAATGCGGGTGGGGCTGGGGCTGCTGCGGTGGCTGCGGCTGGCCGTACGGCGGCTGCTGGGGGGCGCCGCCGTACGGGCCGGGGGTCTGGGGGGCGCCGCCGTACGGGCCGGGGGTCTGGGGGGCGCCGCCGTACGGGCCCGGGGCCGGCGCGGCGTACGGCTGCTGCGGTGGCTGCTGGCCGTAACCGGCGGGGGCGGGCGGGGGCTGGTTGCCGTAGGGACCGGAGGCGAAGGGGTTGTGCTGCCCCGGGATCTGCGCGCCGGGCGGCAGATAGCGCACCCGGCCCGCCTGGTCGGTGATCGGTGTGAACCCGGCGGCCTGGAGGCGGGCCGCGAACTTGGCGTTGCGCTTGCGGGTCACGGCGAAGCCGATGCCGACGATCGCCATGAAGAACGCCCAGGTGAGGAACGCGGCGATCCAGGCGGCACCGTCCGCGCCGAGCCGCAGCCCGAGGATCACGGCGCCGATGGTGAGGCCGATGGCCGCGTAGCCCATCCGCTTCTCGGCGTTCTTGCCGGTGAGGTCGAAGTTGATCCGGGCCTTGAGCAGTTCGAAGGCGTCGGGGATCAGGGGCGGTACGGACACCCCGTCGCCGGCGTTCGGGTACTGCGCCCAGTTCTGCCCGGCGCGGGCGCGGGCCTGGGGGCTGGGGTCGGGGGCGATCAGCATGACGAGCGCGTTGTTCCGCCCGGCGCTCTGCCGTACGTCCGCGTACTCGTACCCGAACTGCTGGGCGATGAAGGCGAGCCTGGCGAGCTTCTTCACCGAGGCCAGCGGGCTGGTGAGCTCGACCGGCTCCCCGCTCGCCATCAGCCGCAGCATCTTCTGCACCTGCCGCTTGCTCATCAGTCCCTGCTCCCCACCGGCCACCTGGGCCCACCCGGCCACCAGGGCCGCCCCGTTCACTTCCGCAACGCGATCAGTGTTCCACGGGGGTCTGACAGTCAGGTATCTCGGCCGGTGGGTTCACAGGATCTTGGGGGAACCTTGCCTGAGTTGACAGGTTCAGTGCCGCTTGGCGCCCTTGGCCCTGCGGCCGCCCGTCCGCTTCGTGGAACCGTCCGGCCACAACTGCGGCCTCCTCTTCGCCGCCAGGTCCTCCGCCCACCCGAACCACACGATGCAGCTTCCGATGAGTACCCAGGTGAAGGCCAGGACCGGCCAGGGGCTTTCGAGGAGCCAGGAGAAGTGCATCCACATCAGGTCGATGCCCCACAGCTGGTCCCACATGGTCGCGGCGATGAGGATGCAGGTGTTGTGCCAGAGGTAGATCGTCACCGCGCGGGAGTTGAGCAGGGTGATCAGTCGGTCCCAGCGGCGCAGGCGGCGTGGCCACTCGGACCAGGAGGGGCTGAGGTGGAGGAGGAGCAGGACCGTGCCGAAGGACCAGAGGGCCTGGGCCAGGGGCATGCTGTCGAGGTCGTTGCCCTCGCCGAAGTCGTGGTGGAGGGCGTACCAGAGGCCGACCAGGGCGAACACCGGGGCCACGGACGGCACGACGTAGCGGGGCAGCCGGCGCAGGATGCCCTCCTGGTGGGCCATGCCGAGGATCCAGCAGGCGCCGAAGGTGCTGAAGTCGGTGAGGGCGGACGGGATCCGCTCGCCGGGGAGGTTGAGGTAGCCCAGCTCGAAGGCCGCCGACAGGGCGAGCGGCGCGAGGAGGGTGGCCAGCGGCATCGCGCGCAGGGCCTTGAGCAGGAACGGGGAGAGCAGGACGTACCAGAGGTAGGCGCGGATGTACCAGAGCGGTCCGGCGAGGTCGGAGGCCCAGTTCTCGCCGATGAAGCCGTGCAGGCCGGGGAGGCCCTCGCCGTAGGGCGGGTCGCTGAGCGGGACGGCCCAGTAGGCGAGGTGGATCCACCACCAGCCGGGGTGGCCGTCGGCGTCCGGTCCCCAGCCCTGGATCACCATGCCGGTGACGCCGACCACGCCCAGCAGCCACAGCGGGGGCAGCAGCCGGCGTATGCGGCTCCTGATGACCTGCAGGGCCGGGCGCTTCAGGGAGCGGGCCATGAGGTTGCCGGCGAGGGCGAACATCACGCCCATGGAGGGGAAGACCAGCGGCAGCCAGGCCCAGCCCGTCAGGTGGTAGAGGACCACGCGGAACAGGGCGAGGGCGCGCAGGAGGTCGAAGTAGCGGTCCCGTACCGGGGCTCTGCGGGCGGTCTGCTCGGGCGCCGTCTCCGGTGGGAGCGGGGTGGTCGCTTCGGACGTCGGTGCGGTCGCGGGGGTGGGTGGGTTCATCGGACCGGCCTCTCGTCCATGATCTGCCGACGCTGGGCCGGAACGGTCGGCGGGGCGGACACCCCGCCCTTGCGCCGCAGTTTCTGCCAGCGCAGCCGGCCGCCGGTGAGGGCGGTGATCCAGGACTGGAGCAGGACGACGTACATGAGCTGTCGGTAGAGGATCTGCTGGAGCGGGAGCGAGATGAGGGGGGTGAGGGGCTCGCGGTCCAGGACGAAGGCGTAGGCCGCGCAGACCACCTGGATGGCGAGGACGCCGAACCAGGCCAGGATCGTCTTCTCGGTGGGGCCGAAGATCAGGCCGTAGATGAGGAAGACGTCGATCAGCGGGGCCAGCAGCGGGGCCAGGACCATGAAGAGGGACACCAGGGGCAGACCCACCCGGCCGAAGCGGCCCGACGGGCCCCCTTCCACGAGTGCCTTGCGGTGCTTCCAGATCGCCTGCATGGTGCCGTACGACCAGCGGTAGCGCTGGGACCACAGCTGCTGGACCGACTCGGGGGCCTCGGTCCAGGCCCGGGCCTTCTCGGCGTACACCACGCGCCAGCCGTCGCGGTGGATCGCCATGGTGATGTCGGTGTCCTCGGCGAGGGTGTCGTCGCTCATGCCGCCGACCCGTTCCAGGGCCGAGCGCCGGAAGGCTCCGACGGCGCCGGGGATGGTCGGCATGCACTGCAGGACGTCGTACATACGGCGGTCCAGGTTGAAGCCCATCACGTACTCGATGTGCTGCCAGGCGCCGATGAGGGTGTCCTTGTTGCCGACCTTGGCGTTGCCGGCGACCGCGCCGACGCGCGGGTCGGCGAACGGCTGGACGAGTTCGCGGACCGTGGACGGCTCGAAGACCGTGTCGCCGTCCATCATCACGATCAGGTCGTACCGGGCGTTGGCCAGGCCGCGGTTGAGGGCGGCCGGCTTGCCCGCGTTGAGCTGGCGGATGACGCGGACGTTCGGCAGGCCGAGGCCCTCGACGATCCGGGCCGTGCCGTCGCTGGAGCCGTCGTCGATGACGATGATCTCGACGGGGTGTTCGCTGCGCATCAGGGACCGCACGGTGTTCTCGATGCACTTGGCCTCGTTGTACGCCGGGACCAGCACCGACACCGGCTCGGTGACCGGCGCGCCCGGGCCCCAGCTGAAGTCGCGGCGGCGGGTGCGGCGGGCGTGCAGGCCGGAGAGCAGCAGCATCAGGCCGAAGCGGGCGATGACGAGGGAGCCGATGGCGGCGAGGCCGACGACGAGGATCGCGGTGATGTTGTCGGAGGCGTCGACGAGGAAGACCCAGGCCCTGCCCTTCCACAGGTCGAGGCCGGTGACCTCGGTGTGGGCGCTGGGGGCGTCCAGGGCCTCGGTGAGGTTCTGGAACTCATAGCCCTTCCCCTGGAGTTGGGGGATGAGCCGGTCCAGGGCCCGGACCGTCTGGTGCCGGTCGCCGCCGGAGTCGTGCATCAGGACGATCGCGCCCTTGCCGGGCTTGGGCGTGGAGTTGCGGACGATGGCCTCGACACCGGGCTTGCGCCAGTCCTCGCTGTCGGTGTCGTTGACGATCGTGATGTAGCCGCGGCTGCCGATGTACTCGGTGACCGGCCAGGAGTTGTTGTCCATGTTCTCGGACTTGGACGAGTAGGGCGGCCGGAAGAGGGAGCTGCGGATGCCGACCGCGCCCGCGAGCGCGAGCTGGTTCTGGGAGAGCTCCCAGTCGACGCGCTTCTTGGACTGGTAGGAGAGGTCGGGGTGGTTGAAGGTGTGCAGCCCGATCTCGTGGCCTTCGTCCACCATGCGCTGGACGAGGTCCGGGTAGCGGGAGGCCATCGTGCCGGTGATGAAGAAGACGGCGTGCGCGTCGTTGCGCTTCAGGGCGTCCAGTACCTTCGGCGTCCACTCGGGGTCGGGGCCGTCGTCGAAGGTGAGGACGACGCTGTCGTCCGGCACGCGCAGGGTGGTGGCCTTGCCGCCGCGGGTGTCGATGACGGGGCCGCCCTTGAGGACGTCCCGCGGCACCTTGTCGTTGGCGGCGGCGGGCGCCACCCGGTAGTCGGCGAGGATCTCGCTGTGGACGTAGCCCCGCAGCATCAGCATCGCCATCAGCGCGACGAGGACGAGGCAGGGCAGCAGCAGGCGCATGGGCACGCGGCGGCGCCGGGAGCCGTCGGGGGCTCCCTTCGCGGGGCCTTGACGGCGGGTGCGGGATGCCATCAGAGGGTGTACTCCGGGGACGGGGCGGCGGGAGCGGAAGCGGTGGCGCCCGGTTCCTGGGCGATGGGTGACGGGTCGCTCGGACCGTCGGCGACCGTGCCGGTGCCGGGTTCGTCGACGGTCGGGGTGTCGGTCGGCTCCTCGGTGGGGCCGCCGCCGTCCGTCGGGGTCGGGTCGGGGTCGGGCACGGTGGGCTCGACGGTCGGGTCGGGATCCGGGGTGGGATCCGTGTCCGGCTTCACGCTGGGTTTGGTGGCGCTCGGCTTCGGGTCGGCGGACGCGCCCGGGCTCTCGGCGCCGGCCGACGCGCCGGGTGCGGACACGCCGGCGCCCGGGGACGGGGTCGTACCGGCGTCGGCCGTCGGGGAGACGCCCGGGGAGACGCTGCCCGTGCCGGAGGGCACCGGTGCCGACTCGGCGGGCAGTGGCGGGGTGTCGACCTGACCGGCCGGCTGCTCCTTGGGGCCCTCCACGGGCAGCCACGGCGCGTCGGAGTTGCCGGACAGCACGGTGGCGACGATCACGATGGCGTACACCGCGCAGGCGAGGGCCACGGCCATGCCGATCCGGCGGAAACGACGACTACGACGCCCCGACTCGTCGACGAACACCGGCCCGTCGGACCCCTCGCCGCCCCCGCCCGGCGCGTCCTTCGCCGCGCGCAGCATGTTGTCCAGCTGCAGCCCGACGCCGTCGAGCTGGATGGTGACCTCGTGCGGGTCATGGGTGGCACCGGGCGCACCGGCCCCCGCGACCGCCTGGGCGGCTACCTCGGAGGGTGCGTCGCCCTCGGCCCACGGGTCACGGACGGCGGGGGCGACCCGCGTCTCACCGGGCGCCTGGAACGGAGCGTTCCGGGAAGCCGGGGACGCGTCGAACCCGGGGGCGCCGGACGCGTCGGTCCTGGAGGCCGGGGAGGCCGGGGGTGCGTCGGCCCTGGAGGCCTGCGACGCGTGGCCGGAAGCACGGAACCCGTCACCCCCGACCGCCGGCGCCCCGTCGCTTCCGCGAGTCGGCGGACGTCGGTCGAAGGCCGACCAGGCCTCCGTCTTCCCCGTGGGCCGGGCGGAACCCCCCACCGCCGGTCTCCCGATCGCCGGAAGCACCGCGGTCCCGTCCGCGTCGGACGCGGACCCCCCGGAAGAGGAACCACCGGAAGAGGAACCACCGGTGGAGGAACCACCGGAAGAGGAACCGGAAGCGGACGAACCGGAACCGCCCCCCAGGACCTGTGTCTCGTCGGCGTCCGAGGACGCGCGTCCGCCACCGTGGAGTATCTCCGTCTCCCTTGCCTCGGACCGGGAGCGATGGCCCCGACCGGGAACCTCGGTCTCCCCGGTCGCCGGGAAGGCCTGGGTGTCAGCCCGGGAGCCCCCCACGGAAGAGCCGCCTCCGGAGCCCCCCGCGATCTCGGGCCACTCCGGTTGGGCTTCTTCTCGCCACTTCTTCACGCGCACGCACATCCCCCCACGGGACCGTTCTGGGTGCGCGTACGACACTGAGCACCCGTCGCCGTACCGAGCCCCCACCCGGCCGAGCGCCCCCCATTACCACACCGTGCTCAGGCCATGAATGTAGCGCACGCGGAGGTTTCGTGTTTGCGATGTGTCAATCCTGCGCGCTCATAGTGGCCGAATCCTTGGCCGAAAGCCACCCGTCCGCAGGCCTCCGCAGCCAGCCTTCCTCGGCCGCCACCTGGGCCGCAGCCCGTCGAAGGCTGTCGAAAGCGGGGTGCGCGAGCCCCTTTCGCCAGACCAGGGAAACGGGTGACAGCGGCACCGGATCGACCAGGGGACGCAGCACGGTCCGGGGCATGGGCGGGAAGTCCACGACGACGAGCACGGGCGTCCGCGTCTTGGCCATGAGCCGCTCGAACTCCTCGTCGCCCACGGCGAGCGGAGCGGGTGCCGCGAGCTCGATGCCCCGCCCCTCGAACAGCCGGCGCGCGAGGTCGGTCCACTCCGGGGTACGGGGGTTCCCGGCCCCGGCGTAGACGACCTCACCCGCGAGCGCGGCGAGCGGCACCGCTTCCAGCGCCGCGAGCGGATGGTCCTCGGGGAGCAGGATCGCCATGGGCTCGTAGCGGACGGGCTGATGGTCGAGCGCCGCCCGCAGCGCCGGGTCCAGACCGGCGAACCGCCCGAAGGACGCGTCCAACCGCCCGGCGACCATCTCGCCGGCCGCCCACGTCAGGCCGCTCTCGTAGCGGGCCATCAGTTCGTACTCGGGGGCGAGTTCGCGGGCCCGGTGCAGGACCCGGCGCGGGGTGCGCAGGCCCGGGGAGTTGAGGTCCACCAGCAGGGCGCGCGCCTGCGCGAACGCGGCGAGCAGGTCGTCCTGGGCCTGCAGGGCGCGACGCGCGTACGGCACCAGCCGCTCACCGTCCCCCGTCAGCGTGACCTGCCGGGTCGTCCGCACGAACAGTTCGGCGCCCAACTCCCGCTCCAGCCGCCGTACGTCCCGGCTGAGCGCCTGCTGGGCGACGTACAGCCGCGCCGCGGCACGCGTGAAGTGCAGTTCCTCCGCGACGGCGAGGAACGCGCGCAGGAGCCGGGGGTCGAGGTGTGCGGGCATGCCGGGAACATACAGCTCACGCCCGTCTCACAACACAGGTGCGTGAATCAGCGCCCAGCAGGTGTTGGACCCCGTGATCCACTCGGGGCGACGGTTGATTCATGCCGCAACCGTCGTACAGAGAAGCCCCGAAGACCACGAAGACCACGAACTCCCTGAACACTCCGAAAGCCCCCCTGCTCACCCTCACCGCCGACACGATCGTGGCCGTCGACTTCGGCTCCCGCACGAGGAACCGGCCCCCCGGCCCGTACCGCCGGCTCTTCGCCCACCCCGGCACCCGTGCCTTCACCCTGGCGAACCTGACCGCCCGTCTGCCCATGGGCATGTTCAGCGTGAGCGCGGTCGTGATGATCGCCGGCACCCGGGGTTCGTACGCCCTCGCCGGCGCCGTCACCGCGACCGGCCTCGCGGCGACCGCGCTGGTCGCCCCCTGGACGGCACGGCTCGTCGACCGGTACGGACAGGCGCGGGTCGCCGTGCCCGCCACGCTCGTCGCCGCGCTGGGCAGCCTCGCGCTGCTGCTGTGCGTGCGCTACGACGCCCCGGCCTGGACCCTCTTCGCCGCGTACGCCGCCACGGCGACCACCCCCAACACCGGCGGCATGTCCCGCGCCCGGTGGACCCACCTGCTGAAGGGCGACCCCGGGTCCCTGCACACGGCGAACTCCTTCGAGCAGGCCGCCGACGAACTGTGCTTCATGCTGGGCCCGGTGCTCGCGGCCTTCCTGTGCGGAACGTTCTTCCCGGAGGCGGGCACGCTGGTCGGGGCGGTGCTCCTGGTGACCGGCGTGCTGCTCTTCGCGGCCCAGCGCTCCACGGAGCCGCCGCCCCGGGAACACACGGCCGTGCAGTCGCCGCTGCGCGCCCCCGGCATGCCCTCGCTGCTGGCCGTCTGCCTCGCCATGGGCGCCGTGTTCGGCTCGACGGAGGTCGTCACCATCGCCTTCGCGGACACCTCGGGCCACCGCACGGCGGCAGGCGTGGTGCTCGCACTCCAGGCGGCCGGCTCCTGCGCGGCGGGCCTGCTGTACGGCCGGCTCAGGCTCTCGGGCCCCGCCGAGTACCGCTACCCCTGGTGCCTGGCGGCGATGACCGCCCTCCTGACCCTGCCCCTCCTGACCGCCACCCTCACCGGCTCCCTCCCCCTGCTGGCCCTCGCCCTCCTGGTGGCCGGCATGGCCACGGCCCCCACCATGATCACCAACATGGCCCTGGTCCAGCACCGCACCCCGCCCGACCGCCTCAACGAGGGCATGACCCTGGCGGTGACCGCCCTCCTGGGCGGCATCGCGTGCGGCAGCGCGATCGGAGGCTGGACGGCAGAGCACCTGACCCCGACAGCCGCCTACGGAGTCCCCCTCACAGCAGCCGCAACAGCACTACTCATCACCCTGGCAACAACCCCCTAAGGGGCGCGGGGCTGCATCAATATGCGGCTCCGCCGCGTGGGCGCGACAAGCCCCCACGGCGCCGCACCCAAAGAACAACCCTCACACGGCACCCCCCACCCGCTGAACCCGCGGAGCAACCCGTACGGATGCCGGCCCCTTCGCCATCAGCGTGATCCCCGCCCCCAACGGGACCTCCCCCTGCCAGCCCCAACACCGACTCCAGCATCGACAGATGCTGCCCGATACACGCCCGCGGCCCCCCGCCGAACGGAAACCAGGCGTACCGAGGCCGCCCCGCCTCCGCCTCCGGCGTGAAGCGGGAGGGGTCGAACCGCTCGGCGTCCGGCCAGTGGTCGGGGTGGCGCTGGGTGACCCAGGGGCTGACCAGGAGGTCGGCGCCGGCGGGTATCCGTACGCCGTCGATCTCCGCCTCGGCGACCGCCCGGCGGCCGATCACGGGCGCGGAGGGATACAGCCGCATCGCCTCCTTCAGCACCATCGCCAAATACGGCAGCGCCTCCATGTCGTCCGCGGTGGGCGCCCGCCCGCCGGGGCCGCCGAGCACCTGGTCCACCTCGTCCCGTACGCGCCGCTGTTCCTCGGGGTGCCGGGCGAGGAGGTGCAGTCCCGGCGGCCGGCGACGATCCCGTCGCACAGCGCGTGCAGTTCCGCCTGGAGGCGTCCGGCGCGGCGGTTGGCGGGGGTGGGCCAGGTGCGCGGCGGCTTCAGCGGGGAGAAGCCGCGCTTGAGGGAGTACTCCTGGAGTGCGGGCAGGGTGCGCCCGACGACCTCGAAGGCCTGCTCCACATCCGTACCGAAGACGATCCGGCCGACGACGCGCAGCGCGAACCGATGCATCTCACCGACCAGTTCGACGGTCCCGGCGCCGTCACCGCCGCCCGTCGCCCCCCGCCAGGCGGCGGCCAGCACGGTCGCCTCCTCGGCCACCTGGGAGGCGTACCCGTTCACCCGGCGGCGGGTGAACAGCGGCTGCACGAGGCGCCGTTGGCGCAGGTAGGCGTCGTCCTGGCTGGTGAGCAGCCCGTTGCCGACGGACTGGCGCAGTTCCTCGTAGAAGGTGTTGTCCTTGCGGAAGTTGGCGGCCTGGGTGGCCAGCACCTGCTGGGCGCCCTCGGGTGAGAAGACCGCGTAGATCTCGGACCGCAGTCCCGGGGGTCCGGCCCGGAAGCGCACCACGTCGCCATGGTCGCGGCGGGCTCGCAGATAGGCGGCGAGAGGATCGTTCAGCAGGGCACTCATCGAGCCGAGTAACGCGCTCCCCGTCACGATCGGCGCCTGGGCGGCCGTCGTCGTCATCGTCATGGTGCCCCCCTTCCCGTGTCGCCCCATTGACTCACCCTCCGGTCGCACATACCTTCGCCAATCGAAGCGCTTCGACAATCTTGATCGAAACGATTCGACAAAGGACCGAGGACCGAGGACCGGACGCTGTAAGGGACCCCCCACATGAAGTTCACCGACGGCTACTGGCTGCTGCGCGAAGGCGTCACCGCGGCCCACCCGGCCGAAGTCCTGGACGTCACCGAGTCGGCCGGCGCCCTGGAGATCCACGCGCCGACCCGGCCCATCCGCTCGCGCGGCGACCTGATGACGGGACCGGTCATGACGATCAACGCCCACACCCCGATGCCCGACGTCATCGGCCTCACCCTCACCCACTTCAGCGGTGAGCAGCCGCGCGGCCCCGAGTTCGAGCTCACCGAGTCGGCGGAGACGGTGCCGCAGATCTCGTACGACGACGAGCACGCGACCCTGACCTCCGGCGCGCTGTCGGTCCGCGTCGCGCGCGCAGGTTCCTGGCAGGTCGACTTCCTGGCCGGCGGCCGTACGCTCACCTCCAGCGGCCCCAAGAGCATGGGCATCATGCGGGACGCGAGCGGGGCGCATTATCTGCGCGAACAGCTGAACCTCGGTGTCGGTACGTCCGTCTACGGCCTCGGCGAGCGCTTCGGACCGCTGGTGAAGAACGGGCAGGTCGTCGACATCTGGCAGGCCGACGGCGGCACGTGCAGCGAGCAGGCGTACAAGAACGTGCCGTTCTTCCTGACCGACGCGGGCTACGGCGTCTTCGTCGACCATCCGGGCAAGGTCTCCTTCGAGGTGGCCTCGGAGGTCGTCTCCCGGGTGCAGTTCAGCGCGGAGACCCAGGAGCTGACGTACTACGTCGTCTACGGCCCGACGCCGAAGGACATCCTGCGCAAGTACACGGCCCTGACCGGCCGCCCCGCGCTGCCGCCCGCGTGGTCGTTCGGCCTGTGGCTGTCGACGTCCTTCACCACGTCGTACGACGAGGAGACGGTGACGTCGTTCGTGGACGGCATGCGGGAGCGTGAACTGCCGCTGTCCGTCTTCCACTTCGACTGTTTCTGGATGCGGGAGTTCCACTGGTGCGACTTCCAGTGGGACCCACGCGTCTTCCCCGACCCCGAGGGGATGCTGGCCCGGCTGAAGGCGAGGGACCTGCGGGTCTGCGTCTGGATCAACCCGTACATCGCCCAGCGCTCCCCGCTGTTCGCGGAGGGCAAGGAGCTGGGGTACCTGCTGAAGCGGCCGGACGGGAGCGTCTGGCAGTGGGACCTGTGGCAGCCGGGGATGGCGCTGGTCGACTTCACCCTGCCGGCCGCCCGCGACTGGTACGCGGCGAAGCTGGAGGCGCTGCTCGCGCAGGGCGTCGACTGCTTCAAGACCGACTTCGGCGAGCGGGTGCCGGTCGACGTGGTCTGGTCGGACGGCTCCGACCCGGAGCGGATGCACAACTACTACACGTACCTCTACAACCGCACCGTCTTCGACGTGCTGCGCAAGCACCGGGGCGAGGACGAGGCGGTGCTCTTCGCCCGCTCGGCGACGGCGGGCAGTCAGAAGTTCCCGGTGCACTGGGGCGGCGACTGCGAGGCCACCTACGAGTCGATGGCGGAGTCGCTGCGCGGCGGTCTCTCGCTGGGCCTGTCCGGCTTCGGGTACTGGAGCCATGACATCGGCGGCTTCGAGGGCACGCCGTCGGCCGCGCTGTTCAAGCGGTGGCTGGCGTTCGGACTGATGTCCTCGCACAGCCGGCTGCACGGGTCGTCGTCGTACCGCGTCCCCTGGCAGTTCGACGAGGAGTCGGTGGACGTGACCCGCCACTTCACCCGCCTCAAGCTGCGCCTGATGCCCTACCTCTACGAGGCCGCCCGCACCGCCCACACCGAGGGCGTGCCGATGATGCGGGCGATGGTCCTGGAGTTCCCGGACGATCCCGGGTGCGCGCATCTGGAGCGGCAGTACATGCTCGGGTCCGACCTGCTGGTGGCGCCCGTCTTCAGCGACGAGGGGGACGTCTCGTACTACGTCCCCGAGGGCACCTGGACCGACCTGCTCGGCGGGCGGACGGTGACCGGGCCCCGGTGGGTGCGCGAGAAGCACGGTTTCACAAGCGTGCCGCTGCTGGTGCGGCCGGGTGCGGTGATCCCGGTGGGCGCGGTGGACGACCGGCCCGACTACGACCACGCCGACGGGGTGACGCTGCGGGCGTTCGGGCTGGAGCGGGGCGCGCGGGTGGCGGTGCGGGTCGGGGAGGTGGTCTTCACGGTCGTACGGGAAGGGGACACGTTGCGGGCGTCGTGCGGGGACCCGGCCGCGCCCTGGGGGCTGGCGGCGGGCGAGCGCGAGGTGCGGGCGCAGGCGGGGACCGGGTTCCTCTCCCTGGAGCTGGGCTGATGGTGAGGATCACGGACGTGGCGCGGGATGCCGGGGTCTCCCCCAGCACCGTGTCGTACGTGCTCAGCGGCAAGCGGCCGATCTCCGACGAGACCCGGCACCGCGTCGAGGAGTCCGTCCGCCGGCTCGGCTACCGCCCGCACGCCGGCGCCCGTGCCCTGGCCGGCCGCAGGTCGAACGTGCTGGCCCTGGCCGTGCCGCTGCGGCCGGGCATCGACGTGCCGGTGGCGATGCGGTTCGCGGTGTCGGTGGTGACGACGGCCCGGCGCCATGGCCATGACGTGCTGCTGCTGACCCAGGACGAGGGTCCGGAGGGGCTGCGGCGGGTCGTGGACACGGCGTGGGTGGACGGGCTGATCGTCATGGACGTGCAGTTGGACGATCCCCGGCCGGCGCTGTTACGCGGCCTGGGCCGGCCGTCGGTGCTGATCGGCTTCCCGGCGGATCCGGAGGGTCTGACCTGCGTCGACCTGGACTTCACGGCGGCGGGTGAGGCGTGCGTGGAGCATCTGGCGCGGCTCGGCCACCGGGCGGTGGCGCTGGTGGGGTCGCCGCCGGAGGTGTACGTCCGGGGGACGGCGTTCGCCCAGCGGGTGGTGCGCGGCTTCACCGCCGCCGCGGACCGGGGGCGGCTCGCCTCCGCCGTGCACCCGTGCGAGGCCTCGCCCGAGGCCGCCCGGGCGGTCGCCGAGCGACTGCTGCGGGAGCAGCCCGGGTTGACGGGGGTCGTCGTCCACAACGAGACGGTCCTGGAGCCCCTGATCGACGCGTTCGAGGAGCTGGGCCTGCGGGTGCCGGCCGACCTGTCGATCACCGCCATCTGCCCGGACGAGGTCGCCGCCTCCCTGCGAGTGCCGGTCACGTCGATCGCGCTGCCCGCCGACGAGGTCGGCACCCGGGCCGTGGAGCTCCTGATGAGGAAGCTGGACGGAACGGCCGTGCCGGAGGCGACGCTGCTGCCGCCGCGGATGACGGAACGGGGGAGCACGGCGCCGCGGGCGGTCGCGTGAGGGGGCTTCGGGGTGGGGAGGGCGCGGCGTCGCGACGAGGTCGGCACGCGGGCCGTGGAATTGCTGATGAGAAAGCTGGACGGAACGGCCGTACCGGAGGCGACGCTGCTGCCGCCGCGGATGACGGAACGGGGGAGCACGGCGCCGCGGGCGGTCGCGTGAGGGCGGCTCGGAGGGAGCGCGACGTCGCGGGCCGTCGCGTGAGGGGGCCTCGGGGCGGGGAGGGCGCGGCGTCGCGATGAGTTTCGGGCCGGCCGGGAGTCTGGTGTGGTGACCGGCGACCGGCGTAGGACGGCTACGCCGGTGCCCGCGACACCAGACGCCACGGAGGACGCCATGACGACCACGCCGGACGAACCGAACACCGAGCTGCCCGGCCGCCCGCCCGTCGTCGACCTGGCCACCTGGCAGGCCGCCCGCGACGAGCTGCTGGTCCGAGAGAAGGCCCACACCCGCGAGGGCGACGCCATCGCCGCGGCCCGACGGCGGCTGCCGATGGTGGAGTTCGACGGGACCGTCGAGGTCGTGGGGCCGGACGGGCCGGTGCCGTTCCTGGACCTGTTCCAGGGGCGCGAGGAGCTCGTGGTCTACAAGCACATGTGGTACGACGGCGCGCCGCACCAGGGCCAGTGCGAGGGCTGCACCACCACGGCCTGGCACCTGACGGACGCCGCCTACCTCAACGCCCGCGGTGTGTCGTTCGCCGTCCTGACCACGGGCCGCTGGGACGAGGTGGCCGCCTACGTCGAGTTCATGGGCTACACCCAGCCCTGGTACTCGGTGCGCGGCGTGGACGGGCCGGCCGGCGGCGACATGGGGTACCTCACCAGCTATCTGCGCGACGGCGACCGCGTGTTCCTGACCTACTCCACGACGGGTCGCGGCAACGAGCGGGTCAACGGCTCCCTCGGCCTGCTCGACATGACGCCCTACGGCCGCGGCGAGACCTGGGAGGACAACCCCGAGGACTGGCCCAAGGGCGGCAACGCGTGCTGGTCCTGGCGCTCGGACGCGGACGGAAACGCCACCTGGGGCCCGACCAGCCGCCCCGTCCCCCAGTGGACCCGCCCGGGCGCGACCCCCGTGGACACCCTCGGCCGGCAGGGCCACCACCACTGACGCCTGGGCGGCGAAGGAGCCCTACCGCGTTTCGCCCGCCGCGTCGAACTCCTGCCTGGCCCGCTCGACCTTCGGAAGGTTCTGCGCGGACCAGTCGGCGAGGTGGGCGAAGACCGGGGCCAGGCTGCGGCCGAGGTCGCTGATCTCGTACTCGACCCGGGGCGGCACCTCGGGGTGGTACGTGCGCACGACCAGGCCGTCGCGCTCCATCTGGCGCAGCCGCTGGGTGAGGACCTTCGGTGTGATGGTGCCGATGGCGCGCTGGAGTTCGACGAAACGCTGCCGGCCAAACTCGTTCAGCGTCCACAGGATCGGCGTCGTCCAGCGGCTGAAGACGAGATCCACGACCGGCGAGACGGGACACGCCTGCTCCGAGTCACCGCCCATCAGGCCCTCCCAGGGAAGTCACTTTCTTCTAGGTACCTACTATACCGAGGATGCTAGCGTCACGGACATCGCTCAACTCCACCCGCTTTCACCAACTTTGGGAGTTCTCGTGATCACCGTGACCGGAGCATCCGGAAACATCGGCCGCCCGCTCGTCGAGGCGCTCGCCCTCGCGGGCGAGAAGGTGACGGCCGTGTCCCGCAACCCCCTCCCCCACGACCTCCCGGAGGGCGCCCGGCATGTCCGCGCCGACCTCGCCGATCCCGCCACCCTGGGCCCGGCCCTGGACGGCGCGGACGCCCTGTTCCTCCTGCCCGCCGGTGAGCTGCTCGGCGGCGGCCCGCCCGCGGCCGAGGTGCTGTCGGCCGCCGGGGAGGCCGGCGTGCGACGCGTCGTCCTGCTCTCCTCGCAGATCAACGGCACCCGCCCGGACGCCCCCTCACACGGCCGGCTACGGGAGTTCGAGCAGGCCGTACGCTCCTCGGGACTGGCCTGGACGATCCTGCGGCCGGGCGGCTTCGCCTCCAACGCCTACGCCTGGAGCGAGACCGTCCGCACCCGGCGCACGGTCTTCGCCCCGTTCGCCGACGTCGCCCTCCCGGTCGTGGACCCGGCGGACATCGCCGAGGTCGCCGCCCTGGTCCTGCGCGACGAGGGCCACGCGGGACAGACGTACGAACTGACCGGACCGGTCGCCGTCACCCCGCGCCGGCAGGCGGCGGCGCTCGCCGAGGCGCTCGGCGAGCAGGTCGATTTCGTGGAGCTGACCCGTGCGCAGGCGCGTGAGCACATGGCACGGTTCATGCCCGAGCCGGTGATCGACGGCACCCTCGACGTCCTCGGCGAGCCCCTCCCCGCCGAACAGCGGGTCAGCCCCGACGTCGAGAAGCTCCTCGGCCGCCCGGCCGGCCCGTTCGCGGGGTGGGCACGGCGCCACGCCCACGCCTTCGCGTGACGCCCGTGCCGTCTCAGCAGGACAGCGGCTTGCGCCACGAGCACTCGACGTCGGCCCTCGCGTCGCTCCTGAGCGTGGCGGCCGGTGTCGCGGCCTCGGCGGTCGAGCGGGCCAGCGTCACCACGATGGCGTCCTCCAGGGGCTTCACCGACGAGGCCAGATAGTTGTTCAGGACGATGCCGTAGACGAGCTCCCGTCCGTCGGCACCGGTGACGTACCCGGAGAGCGCCGACGCCCCCGTCAACGACCCGGTCTTGGCACGGGCGTTGAGCGCGGCGGGCGTCCCGCACATCCGTGAGCGCAGGGTGCCGCCGACGAACCTGTCGGGCGCGCAGGCGACGGGCAGCGAGCGGTACCAGTCGGCGTACCAGGGCTCGGCGCGCACGGCGAGGAGCAGTTCGACGAGCTGCCCGGCGGGGAAGTTGTCCATCCGCGAGAGCCCGGACCCGTCGACCTGCCGCACCTTCCCGGAGTCGACGCCGACGCCCTTGAGGTAGCCGCTGACCGCGGCGAGCCCGGGCGCGCCGGGCCTCACGAACGAAGCCCGGCAAAGGCGCCCGGGGTGCTCCTCCTGTTGTTGGAGAGCTTCTTGACCTCATCGTCCCCGCGAACAGAGCCGATTCCGGCCCTCGCGGACCAGGCTTTTCTGCTTCACCGCCAACTGCCACCCCGGTCAAGGCTAGGGACGGGGTACCGCCCAGTGGTCTTACGTCGACTCCACAGACCTGACTTCCCGCCAGCCCGGCGGTAGGCCGAAGGCGCTGACGCCCTCGAACACCGAGTACCGTAGCGAATGGACAGCCCCGTGGTGAGGTTGCACCTGACCATCACTCGCACGGGTGACCGGCGCCTCTGTCGTCGCGGAGACGCAGCCGACCCCAGACCACTGTGCCGTGCAGCTGGACCCCGGACTGCGCACCCTGCGTGACCTGCACAGTCACCGTCCGGTGTCGTAGTCGGTGTCCGGCGCCACGCTCAACGCGCTGATCTGCGCGGAGTAGTAGGAGGTCTCGTCGTCGGCGGCCCAGGACCGCCCGAGCCGTACGTCGTCGAACCGGGTGTCGTCGGCGAGCAGCCGTCCCTCCACGCGTCTGATCCCGGCCGCGGCGATGCGCGCGGCCAGTCCGTCGTAGTCGTCGGCGAGCAGGGTCGGGTCTCCGGTGCCGCGCAGATACAGGTCGCCGCGCAGCACGGAGCCGTGCCGCCGTCCGGTGGCCAGCACATCGGTGGTGAACCGGTACTCCGGCCCGAGGATCTCCATGGCCGCCGCCGAGGTGGCGAGCTTGGTGTTGGAGGCGGGCATCAGCCGGGTCGAGGGCAGATGCTGGTAGAGGAGCTCACCGGTGCCGGCGTCCGCGATCACGACGCTCGCCACGCCGCCCTCCATCCGCGTATCGCCCAGAACGGTGTCGACGGCCTCCGGCAGGCCGGTACGGTCCGCGTCCGCACCGGCCTGCGCGCCGGGCCCGAGAACGGCGGCGACGAGCGCCACGGCGACGGGCCAAATCCATCTTCTTCCACGGGAGTTGAAGCCTCTCCCGGACGTTCCCACGGGTCCGCTCATGCCTCAGCAGCATTCCGGACAACCGCCCCCGGCAACAGAGCGCCTCCGCTCCCGCGACCGGCTCAGCCCAGTCCCCAGGCCCGCCCCGTCCGGTACGCGGCGCACAGGTTCACGTCCAGGACATACGCCCCGGCGCTCCCGCACTGCTCGCTCCCGCTCCCCGGGTCGACGGGCTGCCCGTGCCCCGGACGTACCGGAACATGCGCAGCGCACCGGGGTTGGCGCCGAACCCGGTCACCTCCTGGAGCGAGGCGGCCGTGGCTCTGCCCGGCGAGAGGAAGGCGGCGATCAGGGCGGCGACGAGAAGAGTCGCCCCCAGGAGAATGCGACGGTTTGCGGCTCGGGTCTGTGTCATGCGGAGGGACCGTAGAAGCACGAACGACCCGTCGATATGGAATCGGACACCACAACGGACGCCTCCGCCATGGTGGTTCACACGGTGAGGGAGGCGCGGTGGCGGTTCACGGGGAGGGGAAGGTCGGCGAGACCGGGGACGGGAGCGGTGACGTCGGCCGCTCGGCTCCGGTGCCGGTCGCGCGGGACGTCTCGTCCTTCTGCCACGGTCCGACGCCGAGCTGCCCCGTCGTCCCGAGGTCCAGCTCCGGCTGCACGATCACGGGGGCGGCACCGGACTTCGCCCGCACCCGGACGTACGGCACGTTCACCGGATCGCCGAACCCGGTGGTGTTCCGCCATGCGAGCGTCGACTGGGCGGCCTCGCCGGGCCGCAGGGTCACGGGCCGCGGGCTGTCGCCCCCGCCGACGGCGGTGCTGATCCGGCCGGTCCCCTGGAGGATCCGCACACCGTCCACCGAGCCGTGGCGCTCGTCGAGGAGTTCGAGCTCCGGGTAGCCGTTGAGCTCGTAGGTCTTGGTGCCGCAGTTGACGAGACGCAGTCCGACGACGCGCAGGCCCATGGCGGCGTCCCCCTGGTCCGCGTAGACATGCACCCCGGACGCGGGGCACGGCCCCGAGGCGGACGGCGCCTCGTCGGCGGGAACGCTGCGCACCTTGAGCACGTCGACGCCCGACACCTCGGGCGTGTGCATGACCTCCCCCTTCATGGCGACGGCCCCCTTGACGGTCCGCCCCGGCGCTACGTCCTGGACGGTCTGCTCAACGTTGTCGACGGCGCCGCCGGACGAGGAGAGGAAGGAGAAGGTCACCGTGTAAGTGGCCTTCCTTGTCCCGGAGTTGGTGATCTCGAACGCGGCCGAGTAGTCGGCCTGGCAGCCGCTCCCCGCCTCCCAGGCGTACAGGCCGGTGACCTGCACGCCGTCCTCGTCCGGACCGGTGAGAGAGGGCAGGGGCAGCGGCGTCGGCGTACCGGACGGGGCGACGGACGGATCGTCCCCGGCGGAGGACGGCAGGCTGCCGTACTGGGAGTAGCCCGAGGGGCACAGCGCGGCGGCGTTGACCGGCGCACCGGCGCCACCCGCCCGTGCCGCGTCATCGCCCTGCGTGGCGCTCTGGGAACCACAGGCGGCGAGCAGCAGGACACCGGCGAAGGCGGCGGGGACGGTGCGCGAGGCGGTAGGCATCCGCCCAGCTCACCAGGGTGGCGCCCGGCAGGCTGTGACGGAAGCCATACCTCCGGCCACAGCGCTGTCACAGATCACATGACAAAGGCCCCGCTGCCCGAAGGCGGCGGGGCCTTTGCCCACATGGGTGACTGGAGGTCCGAAAACCTCCTGATCGTGGAGATGGCGGGAATCGAACCCGCGTCCAACGGTGCAGAATCAGGGCTTCTCCGTGTGCAGTTCGCTGTGATTTTCTCGGCCCCGGCGATCACGCGAACAAGTCGCCGACGGGCCCAGTCACTGTTAGATTTCCCTCTTCACCCCGTGACCGGGATCAAGGTTTAGTTCCCTAGCTGATGCCAGGATCCGGGTCGGGAACAGCCCCGGGCTGACACTTCGCAAGTCGCTACTTAGGCAGCGAGGGCGAAGGAATCGCGCTTGGTGTTGGCGATTATTTTTTGCGACATATGGTTTACGAGATCATTGCCGCTTCCTCGACACGCTTCCCCTGTTTCAACAGCCGCTGTCGAAACCGATCATCCCCATGTTGCCACTATTCAATTAAAAACAGCTCAATGCGCCCACCAGCCTGGCCGGTGTTGGTGCCATCGTACGTGACCAACGCACGCCGATGCCACTGTATTCCCGCCCGTCAGACGCCCCGCTGCCGCCGCTTCGCCGCCGCGATGGCCCGGTCCGACTCCCGCCGGTCCTGCTTCTCGCGCAGGGTCTGCCGCTTGTCGTACTCCTTCTTGCCTCGCGCGAGCGCGATCTCGGCCTTGGCCCGGCCGTCCTTGAAGTACAGGGCGAGCGGCACGATCGTGTGACCCGTCTCCTGGGACTTGGCCTCCAGCTTGTCGATCTCCTCGCGGTGCAGCAGGAGCTTGCGCTTGCGGCGCGCGGAGTGGTTGGTCCAGCTGCCCTGGTGGTACTCCGGGATGTGGGCGTTGTGCAGCCACGCCTCGCCCCGGTCGATCTGGACGAAGCCGTCGGTCAGCGACGTCCGGCCCTCGCGCAGCGACTTGACCTCGGTGCCCATGAGCACCAGACCGGCCTCAAAGGTGTCGATGATCGCGTAGTCGTGGCGGGCCTTCTTGTTCTGGGCGACGATCTTGCGCTTGCCGCCCTTCTCGCCGTCCCTGGCCTTCGCGCCCGCCGTCCCGCCCTGCTTGGGCTGGGACTCCTTCGGTACGTACATTCCCTTGCTCATAGTGCCGTCCATTTTCGCACTACGCGGGGGGTGGGCGGAAAGCCCTTTTACGAGTCGCCGAGTCCGCTGAGGACCGTCTCGGCCCGCTCCAGGACGCCTCGGTCGGCCTCCAGGTCGGGAGTGATGCCCCGGCCGTCGACGGCCCGCCCGGAAGGGGTGCGGTAGTGCCCGACGGTCAGCTCGGCGACGGATCCGTCGGGCAGGCGGCTCGGCATCTGGACCGAGCCCTTGCCGAAGGTGCGGGCGCCGACGACGACCGCGCGGCCGCGGTCCTGGAGGGCGCCGGTGAGCAGCTCGGCCGCGCTCATCGTGCCGCCGTCGACGAGCGCGACCAGGGGTCTGCCGGTGTCGCCGGCCTGGTCGGCGTGCAGGGCGCGCTGCTCGCCGTCGACGTCGTAGGTGGCGACGAGGCCGCCGTCGAGGAAGGCGGAGGCGGCGGTGACGGCCTCGGTGACCAGGCCGCCGGAGTTGCCGCGCAGGTCCAGCACGACGCCGGCGGTGGCGGGGGCCTGCCGGACGGCGTCGCGGACCGCGTCGCCGGAGCCCTTGGTGAAGGAGGAGATCCGGATGACGGTGATGCCGCCGGCGAGTTCTGAGACGGTGACCGAGTCGGTGGACAGCCGGGCGCGGCGCAGCGTGAGGTCCCACGCGCGCGTGCCGCGCTCCAGGCCCACCTTCACCGGCGTCCCGGCGGGCGCGTCCTTCGCGTCGCCGCGCAGTAACGAGAGGACCTCGGTGACCGGACGCCCGTCGACCGTCCTGCCGTCGACGCTGCGCAACAGGTCGCCGGAGCGGATCCCGGCGGTGGCGGCGGGCGACCCGGCCCGCACCTTCGTCACCTCGATACGGCCGCCCCGCTCGCGCCGGGCCCACAGCCCGACGCCGGTGTACTCGCCGTCGAGGGCCTCCTCGAACTCCTCGTACTCGCCCTCGGAGTAGACGGCGCCCCAGCGGTCCCCGCTGCGGCTGACCGCGCGTTCGGCGGCCTCCACGGGGGACTTGCCGGCGGCCATGGCCTCGGCGGCCGCCGCGGCGACGTCCACACGCCGGCCCGCGGGGGCGGCCGAACCGGCCGCGTCGGCCGAGGATTTCCGGTCGCCGGGCAGGGAGCCGGTCGCCGCACCGGCGACGAGCACGCTCGCGAACACCAATGTCAGGGCGGCCCCGCGGCCGAAGCGGCGGGGCTGACAGAACAGGTCACGACCTGACATGCCGGTGAGTCTAGGACAACGCGAAGGGGCCGCACGGTCCGTTGCCCGTACGGCCCCCTTGGCGTTGGTCACACCTTCAGATACTTGCGCAGCGCGAAGAACGCCGCCAACGCGGGCATCAGCAGGCTCGTCGCGAGGATGAGCGGGAGCTTGGTCAACACGGCTTCCCAGCCGATGAAGTTGACCAAGGTCAGCTGGTCGGCCAGGGCGAGGCCGTGGTCGATGAGGAAGTACCGCGCGATGACCAGGAACGCACAGGCGACCGTCCCGCCGATGAGGCCGGCGACCGCGGCCTCCATGATGAACGGCGCCTGGATGTAGAAGCCGGAGGCGCCGACCAGGCGCATGATCCCGGTCTCCCGCCGACGGCTGAACGCCGAGACACGCACCGTGTTGACGATCAGCATCAGCGCGACGACGAGCATCAGCGCCATCACCGCGCGCGCCGCCCAGTTCATGCCGTTGAGCAGCTTGAAGAGGTTGTCCAGGATGCCCTTCTGGTCCTGCACGGACTGCACGCCGTCCCGCCCGTTGAAGGCGGTCGCGACGACCTGGTACTTCTCGGGGTCCTTCAGCTTGATCCGGTACGACTCCTGCAGCTGGTCAGGCGTGAGCGAGGCGGCCAGCGGGGAGTCGCCGAACTGCTCCTTGTAGTGCTTGTACGCCTGGTCCTGCGACTCGTACGTCACCTTGTCGACGACCGTCATCTTGTCCAGGTCGGTGAGGATCTGCTTCTTCTGGTCCTCGGTGACCGCGCCCTTGGCGCAGTTGGGGTCGGACTCGGCGTCGGCCTTGTTGCACAGGAAGACCGAGACGTTGACCTTGTCGTACCAGTAGCCCTTCATCGTGTTGACCTGGTCGCTCATCAGGAGCGACCCGCCGAACAGGGCGAGCGACAGGGCGACGGAGACGACGACGGCGAACGTCATCGTCAGATTGCGGCGGAGACCGACACCGATCTCGGAGAGTACGAACTGGGCGCGCATGGCGGCTTCTTCAGGCCTTTCCGGACTTCTACGGGGGTCAGTGCTGGTAGCCGTAGACGCCGCGCGCCTGGTCGCGGACGAGGCGGCCCTTCTCCAGCTCGATGACGCGCTTGCGCATCTGGTCCACGATGTTCTGATCGTGCGTGGCCATCACGACCGTCGTACCGGTCCGGTTGATCCGGTCGAGCAGCTTCATGATGCCGACGGAGGTCTGCGGGTCGAGGTTGCCCGTGGGCTCGTCCGCGATCAGCAGCTTGGGCCGGTTGACGAACGCGCGCGCGATGGCCACCCGCTGCTGCTCACCACCGGACAGCTCACCGGGCATCCGGTCCTCCTTCCCGCCAAGGCCGACGAGGTCGAGCACCTGCGGGACGGACTTGCGGATCTCGCCGCGGGACTTGCCGATGACCTCCTGCGCGAAGGCCACGTTCTCGGCGACCGTCTTGTTCGGCAGCAGCCGGAAGTCCTGGAACACCGTCCCCAGCTGGCGCCGCATCTGCGGCACCTTCCAGTTGGACAGGCGCGCGAGGTCCTTGCCCAGAACGTGCACCTGCCCGTGACTGCACCGCTCCTCGCGGAGGATCAGCCGCAGGAAGGTGGACTTTCCGGAGCCCGAGGACCCCACGAGAAACACGAACTCGCCCTTCTCCACTTCCAGGGACACATCCCTGAGTGCGGGGCGGGTCTGCTTGGGGTAGACCTTGGAGACGTTGTCGAGTCGGATCACGGGTGCACCATGGGTCGCCGGGGGTAGATGGGGGGACCATACGCGAACCGGGGGCGGAGGCGCAGTCGCCGGAAGGGGTTGCGCAAGGGTTGTGCACATTTGTGCCGGATGAGGGGGACGCCCCAAAGGGGCGCGGGGAACTGCGCGACCAGCCCCATACGGCCCGCGGCCGCGAGACAATGGGAAACCACCCCTCCGAGAGCGCCCGCGCCCTCCCAGGAGGAACCTGGCACAGTAGAGGGAGGGGAACATTCTCGGGGCCGCATCCGTTGAACCCCCGGAGGGAAAGGGTGGCGCATGACGTACGACCGGCTGGTGTGCGCGAACTGTGCCGCACCCGTGAGTGAGGGCCGCTGCCCCGTGTGCCGGGCGAACCGAGAGCGGCTCCAGCAGGAGAACCCGTTCGCGGGTCTGAACCCGATGACGCTGATCGCCCTGCTGGCGGTGCTGATCGCGGCGGTGGCTCTGCTGGCGCACCAGACCGCATAGGCGGACATGACGAGGGGCCCGGAGCGTAGGCGCTCCGGGCCCCTCGGCCGTACGGCGTGATATCACGCAGCGTGGGCGACCGGCTACCGTCAGGCAGCCGCACCGCCACGGCCGCTCACGAGGCGCGGCAGGATACGGAAGCCGATACCGCCGGCGATCATCGTGGCAGCGCCGACCAGCAGGAACGTGGTCTGAGCGGCACCGGTCTCGGCGAGCTCGTCACCGCCGCCCTGGGCCGAGGTGCTGGCACCCGTGCCGGTACCGGTGGTCTCCGTGCCGGTGTCCGTCAGGGAAGAGGAGCCCTCCTCCTGCGGGGACGTGCCACCGTCGGGGTCGGTGTTGTCGTTACCGCCGCCGTTGTTGCCGTTGCCGTTGCCGTTCCCGTTGCCGTTCCCGTTCCCGTTCCCGTTGCCGTCGTCACCCGGGTCGGTCGGGTCGATGGTCGGGTCCTGGGTGGGCTCCTGCGGCTCCGTCGGGTCCACCGTCGGGTCCGTCGGGATGGTGGGCTCCTCGGTGGGGATGCCCGGGTCGGTCGGGAGGTCCGTCGGAACCGGCGGGTCGGTGGGAACCGGCGGGTCGGTCGGGTCGGTCGGGCCTCCGAGGCAGATGCCGAGCAGGCAGTCCTCCGACGGCGCGGCGGATGCGGCACCCGCAGCGGTGATCGAAGCACCAGCCGCGATCACGGCACCGGCCGCGAGGCGCGCGATACGGACCCGCGTCTTCTTCGTCATGTGGTTGCTACCCCCAGTAGCTGAATCGTCAGTGAGGCGGCGCTCGGGGGCCGTGATCGACGGAGGTAGTACTGAAACTCAAGCCCCCCGGTTCACATGCGCCCCAGAGATACGCATGCCACGCTTTACCCTTCCCATTTTTCAAAGACACGTCAAGGCCGTTTGCGGGCGCCATGTCCAAATACGGGAGCTATGACAGGGGTTGGAGCCTGTGAGTGTGATGTAAAACCCAGACATGCAGGCACAGAAAAGGCAACCGCCGCCGAGGTGGCGGCAGTTGCCTTGTCGACAAAGTTACTTCTCCTGCTGCTTGCGCCAGCGAATTCCGGCTTCGAGGAACCCGTCGATCTCACCGTTGAACACGGCCTCGGGGTTGCCGACCTCGAACTCGGTGCGCAGGTCCTTGACCATCTGGTAGGGGTGCACCACGTACGACCGCATCTGGTTGCCCCAGGAGTTGCCGCCGTCGCCCTTGAGGGCGTTCATCTTCTCCTGCTCCTCCTGGCGGCGCCGCTCGAGCAACTTGGCCTGGAGGACGTTCATCGCGGTCGCCTTGTTCTGGATCTGCGACCGCTCGTTCTGGCAGGAGACGACGATGCCGGTGGGGAGGTGGGTGAGTCGCACCGCGGAGTCGGTGGTGTTCACGCCCTGACCGCCGGGGCCGGACGACCGGTACACGTCCACGCGCAGCTCGGACTCGTCGATCTCGATGTGGTCGGTCTGCTCGACCACGGGGAGGATCTCGACGCCCGCGAAGGAGGTCTGCCGCCTGCCCTGGTTGTCGAAGGGCGAGATACGGACGAGCCGGTGGGTGCCCTGCTCGACGGAGAGGGTCCCGTAGGCGTACGGCGCCTGCACGGCGAAGGTGGTCGACTTGATGCCGGCCTCTTCGGCGTACGACGTCTCGTAGATCTCGGTCTTGTAGCCCTTCTGCTCCGCCCAGCGCAGGTACATCCGCTGCAGCTTCTCGGCGAAGTCGGCGGCGTCGACGCCGCCGGCCTCGGCGCGGATGTTGACGAGCGCCTCACGGGCGTCGTACTCACCGCTGAGGAGCGTCCGCACCTCCATCTCGTCCAGCGCCTTGCGGACGGCGGCGAGCTCGGACTCGGCCTCGGCACGGGTGTCCGGGTCGTCCTCCTCCTCGGCCATCTCGAAGAGAACGCCGAGGTCGTCGATACGACCGCGGAGGGCCTCGGCCTTCCGCACCTCCGCCTGGAGGTGGGACAGCTTGCTGGTGATCTTCTGCGCCTCGTCCGGGTTGTCCCACAGGGACGGCGCGGCCGCCTGCTCCTCGAGCACGGCGATGTCTGCCCTCAGCTTGTCGAGGTCCAGAACGGCCTCGATCGACTCCATGGTCGAGGAGAGGGACTTGAGCTCTTCGGATACATCGACGACTGCCACGCCTCCAGCGTAACGGCTCCGCCAAGCGCCGGACCCCGCCGCCCTTGGCCGAGCCGCACCCGGCATCACCGCTGGCGCACCAGGGGGCTCCGCCCCCTGGACCCCCGGACCTTTGCCCACCCACCGCCCGACTCGGTCGGCCAAGAGGCCGGACTCGAAACCTCGGGACTCAACCGTCCCCCTCAGCCCGTCCCGCATTTGAGAACGAGGCCCTGCCCCGAGCCCTCACCCACCCGCGGGGGGCGCCGGGCCTGGATCTTTCAACCCGTCCGACGTTTTGAGGACAAGTCTCAGCCGCCCCCAGCCCCCACCCACCCACAGGGGACTACACCGACCCAGGCATTTCCAGCCCGTCCGGCGTTTGAGGACGAGGCCCGGTGGGCCGACAGCGGGGGTCTGGGGGTGCAGCCCCCAGGGATGGGACGGGTAGGGGCGGCGGGGGCGAGGGAGGTCAGGGGCTTGCCGGGGCCGAGTTGTTCGTGTCCTGCGGGGTCGCGTCCGCGTCGTCCCCGGAGGTCGCCAGCCACGTGCCCACCCCCGCCGCCGCGACCAGCGCCACCGCGGCCGCCCCCAAGGCCACCCGCCGCCGCCGGGCCACCGCCCGATGCCGCGCCGACCCCGGCCGGGGCGCCCCGGCGGCCCGCGGCACCCGGGCCGTACCCCGCGCACCCCCGGCCAGCTCGTCGGGCCCCGGCACCCTCATCGACGTATGCGTGTCCCGGTTGGAGTCGGCCGGCTTCGCCCCCGGCACCAACGGCACCGCACCCCGCCGCCGCACCCGCTCCCCCGCCGGCGCCGCTTCCTCCGCCACCACCGGAGCCTCGTCCTCCGCGGACTCCGCGTCCGGCTCGTCCACGTCCAGCGGCGGCATCCCGGCGACCAACGGCAGCAGCTCCCGCAGCCGCGCCCCGAGCTCCGACGCCCGCAGCCGCGAGGCCGGCGCCTTCGCGAGGCACTGGATGAGCAGCTGCCACAGCTCGTCGGGGATGCCGGGCAGCGGCGCCACCGTCTCCGTGACGTGGCGGCGCAGGACCGCTCCGGGGTGGCCGCCGCCGAACGGCGTGAAGCCGGCCAGCAGCTCGTACAGGACCGTGGCGAGGGCGTAGATGTCGACCGCGGCCCGCGGCGGCAGGCCCTCCACGATCTCCGGCGCCAGGTAGTCCGGGGTCCCGATGATCTTCGTGGCGCGTGTACGACGCGGTGAGTCGATGAGCTTCGCCACGCCGAAGTCCGTCAGCAGGGCGGGGTGGGCGCCGCCCGGGCCCAGCGGGCCCTGCATGTCCAGGAGGACGTTCTCCGGCTTGACGTCCCGGTGCACCACCCCGGCCGCGTGCGCCGCCGCCAGGCCGTCGGCGATGTCCGCCACGATCGCCACCGCCGCCTCGGGCGAGAGCCGCCGGTCGCGGTCGAGCCGGGTGCGCAGGTCGGTGCCCCGGACCAGGTCCATGACGAGCGCGAGGTCGTTGCCGTCGACGACCAGGTCGCGCACGGAGACGACGTTCGGGTGCTCCAGACCGAGCAGTGCCGTGCGCTCCTGCACGAAGCGTCCGACGAGCTCCTGGTCGGACGCGAGATCCTCGCGCAGCAGTTTGACGGCGACGGGCCCCTCGGGCCCCTCGCCCAGCCACACCGTGCCGGCGCTGCCCCGCCCCAGGATCTGGTTGGCGGTGTACCGGCTGCCGATCTTCCGTGCCAAGGCTGCTCCTACAGACGCGTGTGTCGCTAAAACTACGCGTCCGGAGAGCCAACCTTCACCGCCGAGGCGGAAATCACCCGCCAGATGTCGACAAATAACCAAACCAGCCGACGCGGGCCGGGTGGTGACCCAGGGTCAGTTGGTGCCCGAGCCTCCGCCCGAACCCCCGCCCAGGTCCCCGATCCACCCGGACACACTGCTGAACCAGTCGCTGAGCTGCTCCCAGTAGCCCTTGCCCGTGCCGATCCAGTCCTGCAACGGGCTCAGCTCCCAGATCAGCCAGCCCGCGACGAACAGGATGATGATCGTGAACAGGCAGCCCTTGAGGCAGCCGAGCCCGGGGATCCGCATCGGGTTGGCGCTGCGCTGCCGGGGCTGACGCGGCTCGCGCTGCGGCCGCTGCGGCTCCGGCGTGGGCCGCGGGGCGTATCGCTGGGGCTGTTGCTGAGGCTGCTGCTGCGGCTGGCGCGGTGGGGCGTACTGCTGCGGCTGCTGCTGCGGGTGGCCGTAGCCCTGCTGACCGCGGCCCTGCGGGGGTCGCTGCTGCTGGGGGTGCGGCGGCTGCTGGGGCTGCTGCGGGTGGGCGACCTGGCGCTGCGGGCGGCGGCGCAGCGGGTCCTGGTTGGGGTCGAGGTACTGGACCTGGGTCTGCTCGTTGCGGTCCCGGGCGGCCCGCAGCTGGTTCTGCCAGGGGTGCGGCTCCTCGGGGCCGGGTTGACCTGGCTGCTGTCCGGGCGGGCCCGGCGGCATCGACGGCATGACGGCCGTAGGGTCGGCGGCGCCCGTCGGGCCGGGGGCACCGGTGTGCGGCAGGACGCTGGTCGCGCCGTTCGGGTCGTACGCTCCCGGCGCCGAGCCGTGCTGCATCACCTGGGTGGGGTCGGCCGAGCCCGGCACGGCGGCCGGCGCGGGGTCGGGCGCGAGCAGCGCGGCGACGCCCTCGGCGGCGGCGATCTGCGCGGAGTTCGCGTGCACGCCGATGCCCTCGGCGACGACGCGCAGGCCACGGGCGAGGTTCTCGGCGCTGGGCCGTTCCTCGGGGTTCTTGCGCAGGCAGCGTTCTATGACCGTCCAGAGCGGGTCGGGGACCGTGGACGGGCGGCGCGGCTCGGCGCTCAGGTGCTGGTGCAGGACCTCCAGGGCGGAACCGCCGCCGAACGGCGGACGGCCGGTGACCAGCTCGTAGAGGAGGATGCCGGCGCCGTAGATGTCGACCGCGGAGGTCTGCGGGCGGCCCTCGGCGGACTCGGGCGCGATGTACGCGGGCGTGCCGACGAACTCGTGGGTGCGGGTCAGGCCCGGGGAGTCGGCGAGGCGGGCGATGCCGAAGTCGGTCAGCATCGGGTGCATCTGGCCGCCGTTCTGCTCCAGCAGGACGTTGGCGGGCTTCAGGTCGCGGTGGACGACGCCGTCGGCGTGGCTGGCGGCGAGGGCGTCGGCGATCTGCGCGGTGAGCAGGGATGCGGCGACCGGGGTGAAGGGGCCGTTCTCGCGCAGGTAGCGGTGCAGGTCGGGGCCGTCGACGAGGTCCATGACCAGGGCCAGCAGCTCGCCCTCGACGACCAGGTCGCGGACCCGGACGATGTTCGGGTGGGTCAGCCGCAGCAGGACGGAGCGCTCCCGCAGGAACCGCATGACGATGTCGGCGTCGCTGGCGAGCTCCTCCTTGAGGACCTTGATCGCGACGGTCTCGCCGGGCTGGCCCTGCACGGCCGCCTCGGCGCCCGCGGTCTCCCGCTGGCGGGCTCGCCAGACGGTCCCCGTGGCGCCGCGACCGAGCGGCTCCTCGAGGAAGTACTTGCTGCCTACCGGCCGCACGTCGCGCTCCCTGCTGCTTGCCTACGTTCCGAACCACTGTAGTGCCGTGCCCCCGGGCACCGGCTTGTCGTCATTCTGTGCGTCTTACGTATGGCTTCCCGCACATGTTCGAAGGAAAGACGCTCGGCTCTGTCTCGTGGTTGCCGCAAGCGGAAGTGAGCGATCTCAACTGATCGCCGGCGGTGCAGTTGTCAGGCACTTTTGCGGGCAGAGCCGACCAATCAAGATCACTTGCCTTCGGGCGGGGGGCGCGTTGTCAGTGGCAGGTGCGAGGATGCCTGCAGTGCGTGGAGTACTGGCCGATGTGCTCGTGTGGGGTGGGGGTGGTTGGCGCCCTCGCAGAAGGGACCGCTGACGCCGATGCAGATCCGGCTGACCGTCGTAGACCCGCTGGCCCCGTCCACCCCGGCGCGAGGACGCGCCGCGAGCTGCGACGTGCTGGTCACGGCGCCCGCGGGTACGGCCCTGGCCGCGGTGGCGTCGGCGCTCGCCTCGGCGGTGTCCGCGGGCGACGGCCCGGTCGTGCTGTACGCGGGCGCGGAGCGGCTCGACGACCGGCGCAGCACTCTCGGCGAACCCCCTCTGACAGACGGCGCGATGCTGTCCCTGGGCGCCCCCGCTGCCCCCGAACCCCACCCCGAGCTGGACGACGCCCCGACCCAGCTCCAGGTCGTGGCGGGCCCGGACGCGGGCGGGGTCCATCTGCTGCACGGCGGCGAGATCCGCATCGGCCGCTCCGCCGAGGCCGACGTACCGCTCGACGACCCGGACGTCTCCCGGCTGCACTGCGCGGTCACGGTCGCCTCCGACGGCCGCGTCTCGGTCGCCGACCTCGGCTCCACCAACGGCACGACGCTGGACGGCACCCGCGTGACCACCCGCCCGGTGCGGTTCGCGCCGGGCGCGCTGCTGCGGATCGGTGAGTCGGCGCTGCGGCTGGCTCCGACCGGGGGCCCGGGGGCGCGCGTGCGGACGGAGCCGGACGGCGAGGGGCACACCCGCGTCCCGGCCGCCGGCCAGGGCGTCGACGCGCCGGACGGCCCGCCCTCGGGAGCCGGGGCGCCGGTGCCTCACGCGCGTGTGGCGGACGGCGGCGACACGACGGCTCGGGACCGCGGCCCGGTCGAGCCGTCCGGCGTGCCGGTGCAGGGCAGGGCGCCGCGGATCGAACGGGACGGCGGGTCCGGGAGGACGCTCCCGGCACCGCGCGCGGGCGACACCCACGGCGCCGGCTTCGGAGTGGGCGCGCTCGACGAGGGTGACGAGGACGAGGACGGCAGCCCCGAGGGCGGGGGCGCCGGCAGCCGCCGCAAGGGCACTCCGTTGCGGGGCACCGACGTGCCGCCCGGTGTGCGCAGGCGCGGCGGGCTCACGGCATGGGCGCGACGGCTGACGGGCGGACGCGGCGAGCAGGGCGCGGCGACCGGGCACGAGACGTACGACGACGAGATGCCGCCAGCCGAGGCGCTCGGGCTCCCCACGGCGACGACCGGCTCCCGGCAGCCGGAGACCTGGCCGGACCCGGCGTCACTGCTGCTGACGGCCCTCGGCCCCGGACCCCGGCTGTGGGAGCGCGCACCGGGGCACCCGGAGGCGCTCACGGTGCGGCTCGGCACCGCCGACCGCGCGGCGCCCGACGGCTCGGGGCTGCTGCCCGCCGTACCGGTGACCGCCGATCTGCGGGAGGTCGGGGCGCTGGGGTTGGCCGGCCCGCGCGAGCGGCTCGCCGGGCTGGCCCGCGCGGTGATCGCCCAGCTCGCCGCGCTGCACTCGCCGGACGTGCTGGAGACGGTCCTGATCAGCGCGGACCGCTCCCGGTCCGTGGAGGAGCGCACCGCGGAGTGGGCCTGGCTGGGCTGGCTCCCGCATGTCCGGCCCGGGCACGGCCAGGACTGCCGGCTGCTGCTGGCCTACGACCGCGAACAGGCGGCGGCCCGCACGGAGGAGCTGCTGCGGCGGCTGGAGGACCTGACGGCGGAGTCGGCGGACGGGGCCGCGGGCGCGAGTCCGGCCCGGACGACGGTCGCCGGCGCGGAAGGCCAGGTCCCGGACCGGCGTGCCGGTCGCCGGCCCTCCTGGGCGCGGGACGACGAGTCGGGCGACGGGACGGCGGACGGGTTCGCGGGGCCGTACACCGTGGTCGTCGTGGACGGCGACCCCGGGGGCACCGATCTGCGGGAGGCGGTGGCGCGGCTGGCGCTGGAGGGCCCGCGGGCCGGTATTCACGTGGTGTGCCTCGCCGAGACGGCCGCGGCCTCGCCCGCGTCACCGGTGACGGAGACCTATGAAGCGGCCTGCACGGTGGCGCCGGCGTTCCGCGAGTGCGGGGCGGTCGGGCTGCTGAGCGGTGATGTGGCGACGGCGCTGCGGCTGGTGCGGGTGGCTCGGGGCGGGGCGGTCCCGACGGCCGGGCAGGCACCCGGTGACATGGCCGGCCACAGCTCGGGCAGCGCACACAACCCGCCCGGACACAGCTCCCCGGACCACGGCCCCGCCCCCGCCTCCGTTTTTGCCTCCCCTGCCCACGGTCCCGTCGGGCACGGCACCGTCGCCGCGGTGGACGCCGTCTCGCTCGCCTGGGCGGAGCGGTTCGCGCGGGCGTTGGCGCCGTTGCGTACGGAGGGGGCCGTCGGGGAGCGGCACGCGCGTGTGTCGGTGCCGTTGCCTCAGGCGGCACGGCTGCTGGACGAGCTGGGGCTGGCCCGGGCCACCCCGGCGTCGCTGATGGCGCGCTGGGCCGACGCGGCCGACGATCCGGAGGCCCTCGGCGGGCGCGCGTGTGCCGTGCTCGGGGCCGGACCGCGCGGCCCGGTCGGCGTGGACCTCGGGGCCGACGGACCGCACCTGCTGGTCGAGGGGCCGCCCGGCAGCGGGCGTACGGAGCTGCTGCGGGCCGTCGTCGCCTCGCTGGCCGCGGCCGAGCGGCCGGACCGGCTGGGCGTCGTGCTGATAGACGGCCGGGACGGCGTCGGCGCGGGCGGCGCGCACGGCGACGGGCTGCGGGTCTGCACGGACGTGCCCCATGTCACCACCCACCTCACCGCCAACGACCCCGTCCGGATGCGGGAGTTCGCCCAGTCGCTGAGCGCGGAGCTGAAGCGGCGCGCCGAGCTCTTGGGGCGGTCCGACTTCGCCGAGTGGCACACGGGGCGTGCGCTGTCGGGCCGGGTGGTCGCACAGCGCGCGGCGGGCGGCGCCGGGGCCGGTGCAGGGGGCGGTGCAGGGGGCGGTGACTTCACCGGGGATCTGGACTCGCCGCCCAGTTCGACGATCCGGCTGCGGCCGGGGGCGGCCCGTCGGCAGGCCGAGGCGCAGGCCGTGCCACCACTGCCCCGGCTCGTCGTGGTCGTGGACGACCTGGACGCGCTGGTGTCGCCCGCGCTGGGTTCGACCGGCAGGCCCGCCGCGGGTTCGGTGATCCGCGCGCTGGAGGCGGTGGCCCGGGAGGGCGAGCGGCTCGGGGTGCATCTGGTGGCCGCCGCGGGCGTCGGGGGCCGTACGGCGGAGTCGGAGCCGGCCCGCCGGGCGACGCTGCGGGTGACGCTGGACGCGGTGACGGCGGGGCCGGACGAGCCGGCGCCGGGGCGTGGGCGGCTGACCCGGGCGGACGGCAGAGCGGTGCCGTTCCAGGGCGGCCGGGTCACGGGCCGTATCCCGCGGACGGCGACGCTGCGGCCCACGGTCGTGCCGCTGGAGTGGCACCGCATGGGCGACCCGCCGGCCCGCCGCCCGGTCCGCGAGCTGGGCAACGGGCCCACGGATCTTGCGTTGCTCGCCAGTGCGCTGGAGCGGGCGGCACGGGAGGTATCGGCGACCGAGGTGCCGTCGCTCCTGTGACGCGGGTCGGCGTTTTCAGCCTGTCCGGCGCTTGAGGACGAGGCCGTTCAGGCCGATAGCGGGGGTCTGGGGGCGGCAGCCCTCAGCGACGTTCACACCAACGCTGGGTGCCTGGTCACGAGGCGGTCACGATCCCCTGCTTGACAGCGGACGCGGTCTTGCCGACCCCAAACCCAAGGCGTAGACCAGATCGCACGGGACAGCGCTCGAACGTTCGACGAGGCACGAAGAACGGGGCAGTCATGCGCAGCACGAGCAGCAGGAACCGGACAAGCAGGGCCGCACGGGCCGCGGCGGCCGTACTCGCGGGCGCCCTCGCGGTCTCGCTCACCGCATGCGGTGGCGACGACGACAACGGCAGTGGCAACGAACAGGGCGGGACCGGTCAGGAGACCGGCAGCACCGTCACCCTTCCCAAGCTGAACGGCGAATCCCTTGAGGTCGCCGCCGTCTGGACCGGTGCCGAACAGGCCAACTTCAAGAAGGTCCTCGCGGAGTTCGAGAAGCGCACGGGCGCCAAGGTGACCTTCGTGCCCGCACAGGACCCGATCATCAACTTCCTCGGCTCGAAGGTCGCGGGCGGCCAGCCGCCGGACATCGCGATGCTTCCGCAGCCCGGCGCGATCAAGCAGGCCGTCGAAAAGAAGTGGGCCAAGCCCCTCGGCGCCGACGCGATCAAGGAGCTCCAGGAGAACTACTCGCAGGGCTGGCAGAACATCGGCAAGGTCGACGACAAGCAGTACGGCGTCTACTACAAGGCCGCCAACAAGTCCCTGATCTGGTACAACAACCAGGTTTTCGAGAACGCCGGGGCGAGTGAGCCCAAGACGTGGGACGAGCTGCTCACCACCGCCCAGACCGTCTACGACTCCGGTGTCACACCGTTCTCGGTCGGCGGCGCCGAGGGCTGGACCCTCACCGACTGGTTCGAGAACGTCTATCTCTCCCAGGCCGGTCCGGAGAAGTACGACCAGCTGGCCAAGCACGAGATCAAGTGGACCGATCCGTCCGTGAAGGACGCGCTGACCACGCTCGCCCAGGTGTGGGGCAAGAAGGACTATGTGGCGGGCGGCGCGACCGGCGCGCTCCAGACGGACTTCCCGGCCTCCGTCACCCAGACCTTCACCGGTGGCGACCAGCCGAAGGCCGCCATGGTCTACGAGGGCGACTTCGCGCAGGTCAACATCACACAGGCCAAGGCCGAGGTGGGCACGGACGCGAAGGTGTTCCCGTTCCCGACCGTCGGTGACACGGCGCCCGTCGTGTCCGGCGGCGACGCGGCCGTCATCCTCCAGGACTCCAAGGCGGCGCAGGCCCTGGCCACCTGGCTCGCCTCCCCGGAGGCGGCGACGATCCAGGCGAAGCTCGGCGGCTACCTCTCGCCGAACAAGAACGTCGACAACTCGGCGTACCCGAACGACGTCCAGCGGAAGATCGCCAAGGCGCTCATCGACTCCGGTGACGACTTCCGCTTCGACATGTCCGACCAGGCCCCGCAGGCCTTCGGCGGTACGCCCGGCAAGGGCGAGTGGAAGGCCCTGCAGGACTTCCTGAAGAACCCGTCGGACATCGCGGGCACGCAGGCGAAGCTGGAAGCCGACGCGGCCGCGGCGTACGGAAACTGACGCGATGGCGTCGACACAGGCGGCAGGGGGCGGCGCGCCTCCTGCCGCACCCAAGTCGCGCAGGAGCGTGACCGGCACCCGCAGGGCCGTGGCGGCGCTGTTCCTGCTGCCCGCCCTGGTGCTGCTCGGCGCGCTCGTGGTCTACCCGATCGGGTACTCGGTCATCCGCAGCTTCTACGACCAGTCCGGCGACGGGTTCGCCGGGTTCGACAACTACCAGGCGCTCTTCACGGACGACGGCATCCGCACGGCCCTCAAGAACAACGTCATCTGGGTGGTGTTCGCCCCGACCGTCGCCACCGCGCTCGGTCTGATCTTCGCGGTGCTGACCGAACGGGTCCGCTGGGGCACGGCGTTCAAGCTGGTCGTCTTCATGCCGATGGCGATCTCGATGCTGGCGGCGGGCATCATCTTCCGGCTGGTCTACGACCAGGACCCGGACAAGGGCGTCGCGAACGCGGTGTGGGTGGGCGTCCATGACACCTTCGCGCAGTCGTCGGCGTTCCCGAAGGCCCATCCGGGCCGGGAGTCGCCGCTCGAAGCGGCACCGGGCGGCGGGTTCATCACCAAGGCCACCGTGAGCGCCGGCACGCCGGTCACCCTGCCCCTCGTGGGCGTCGCCCCCGACCAGATGCCGGACGACGCCAAGAGGGCCGTACAGGCGAAGGCCGATCCGGACGGGATCACCGGCACCACCTGGCAGGACTTCACACGCGGCAAGGGCGTGGGCACGCTCGGCGGGGTCGACGCGTCCGAGCTGGGATACGCCGGGTTGAGGATCGAGGCCGTCAAGGACGGCAAGGTGGTCGCCTCCACGAACGCCGCCGACGACGGTACGTTCACGCTGCCGGCCGCCGCCGAAGGGGCCCAACTGCGCTTGCCGCCGGACAACTTCAAGGAGCCGTACAACGGCGTGGACTGGCTCGGCCCGTCCCTCGTCACGCCGTCCATCATCGTCTCGTACATCTGGATGTGGGCCGGTTTCGCGATGGTGCTGATCGCGGCCGGGCTGGCGGGCATCCCGCGCGACCTGCTGGAGGCGGCCCGTGTCGACGGCGCGGGCGAGTGGCAGGTGTTCCGCAGGGTCACCGTGCCCCTGCTGGCACCCGTGCTCGCGGTCGTCACCGTCACCCTGATGATCAACGTCCTGAAGGTCTTCGACCTGGTCTTCATCATCGCCCCGGGCTCCTCCCAGGACGACGCGAACGTCCTCGCCCTGGAGCTCTACCGCAAGGGCTTCTCCGAGGACCAGCCAGGCATCGCCAGCGCCATCGCGGTGTTCCTGCTGCTGCTGGTGATCCCGGTCATGTGGTTCAACGTCCGTAGGTTGCGACGGGAGGTGCGGCGATGAGTAAGGAGTCCCTCGGCTCCCGGCTGGCCTCTTTCGTCAGCGGTGGGCTGGTGCGGGTGTTCCTGGTCGTCGTCGGCCTGTTCTGGCTGGTCCCGACGATCGGTCTGCTGCTGTCGTCGCTGCGGCCGCCGGAGGAGATGACGGTGAGCGGCTGGTGGGAGGTCTTCAGCAAGCCCTCCCAGCTCACCTTCGAGAGCTACGACAAGCTCCTCGGCAACAGCGACATCACCGACTCGATCCTCAACACCGTGCTGATCACCGTCCCGGCGACGGTCCTGGTCGTCGTCATCGGCTCGCTCGCGGGCTACGCGTTCGCGTGGATGGAGTTCCCGGGCCGCGACTGGTGGTTCCTGGGCGTGGTCGGGCTGCTGGTGGTGCCGGTGCAGGTGGCGCTGATCCCGATCGCCGAACTGTTCGGCAACATCGGCATCTTCGGCTCCCTGATCGGCGTGATCCTCTTCCATGTCGGCTTCGGGCTGCCGTTCGCGGTGTTCCTGCTGCGGAACTTCTTCGCGGAGATCCCGAGGGAGCTGCTGGAGGCGGCGCGGCTGGACGGCGCCGGTGAACTGCGGCTGTTCTTCCGTGTCGTGATGCCGCTCGGCGGTCCGGCCATCGCCGCGCTCGGCATCTTCCAGTTCCTGTGGGTGTGGAACGACATGCTGGTCGCGCTGATCTTCACGGACGCCGACAGCCAGCCGATCACGGTCGCGTTGCAGACCCAGGTACGGCAGTTCGGCAACAACATCGACATCCTGGCGCCCGGCGCGTTCATCTCCATGGTGATCCCGCTGGTCGTGTTCTTCGCGTTCCAGCGGCAGTTCGTGTCCGGCGTGATGGCGGGCGCGGTCAAGTAGCGCAAGGACAAGCACACTTGAGGGGGCGGGCCGTCATCGGTCCGCCCCCGTTCGTTCATCCGTGATCCCCCGTATGCCGTACCTCTCCGTAACCAAGTCACTCCTTTGGCCGTTGCCGGGCAAGGCGCGCTCGCCGCCTACCGTCCCGGTCGACCAAGTGGATGTCCCTTGCCCAGGTTCAGTGTCATTGTCCCCGCGTACAAGGTTCAGGCGTACCTGCACGAGTGCCTGGAATCTGTGCTCTCCCAGTCGTACCCCGATCTCGAAGTGATCGCCGTCGACGACTGCTCGCCGGACGCGTGCGGCGCGATCATCGACGAGTTCGCGGCCCGCGACCAGCGGGTACGTCCCGTGCACCTCGCCGAGAACCAGGGCCTCGGGCCCGCTCGCAACGCCGGTGTCGCGGCGGCCACCGGCGACTACCTGATCTTCCTGGACAGCGACGACACCCTCACCCCGGACGCCCTGCACACGATCGCCGACCGGCTGAAGGAGACCGGTGAGCCGGACGTCCTGGTCTACGACTACGCGCGGACCTTCTGGACCGGCGAGACCGTCCGCAACCAGGTCGCGACCCTGCTCTCGGAGGAGGGCCCGGCGCCGTTCCGGCTGGCGGACCGGCCGGGGCTGCTGCGGCTGCTGATGGTCGCCTGGAACAAGGCGTACCGCCGGGAGTTCGTCGAGCAGGAGGGCTTCGCCTTCCCGCCCGGCTACTACGAGGACACGCCGTGGACGTACCCGGTACTGATGACGGCGGAGTCGATCGCGACCCTGGACCGGGTGTGCGTGCACTACCGGCAGCGGCGCCGGGGCGCCATCCTCGGCACGGTCAGCCCGCGGCACTTCGACATCTTCGAGCAGTACGAGCGGGTCTTCGCCTACGTCGACCAGAACCCCGAACTCGCCCGGTGGCGGCCGATGTTGTTCCGTCGGATGGTCCACCACCTGGTGGTGGTGTTCGCCCGGCGCGACCGTCTCCCGCGCCGCAGCCGCGCCGCGTTCCTGCGCAAGGCCCGCACCCACTACCGCCGTTACCGCTCCCCCGGCGTCCCCGTACCGCCGCGCGCCCGGGTCCACCACACCCTGATCCGGCTGGGCCTGCACCGCACGTACCGCGCCCTGCAGCTGACGTTCGCCCTGGCCCGGCGTACCGCCAAGGTCACGGGCCGGCTGCTGAAGGGTCTGCGTTCGGCCGTCCTGCGGCTGCACTACCGCATCCAGCGCAGCCTGCCCGTGCGTGCCGACCGTGCCGTGTTCGCCGCCGAGGGCGTCCGCGGTCACGGCTGTCACCCGGGCGCCCTGGAGCAGGCGTTCCGCACCCACGCGCCGCACATCCGCACGGCCTGGGTCGCCGAGGCCGAGCAGGCCGACGCCGTCCCGTCCGGCACCCGCCGGCTGCGGCCCGGTTCGGCCGCCTACTGGACGGCCCTCGCCCGCTCCAAGTACCTCGTCCACAACGCCGGTTTCGACCGTCGTCTGGTCAAGCGCCCCGGCCAGGTCTTCGTGCAGACCCAGCGGGGCACCCCGCTCAAGCACCAGGGCCTGGACCTGCGGGAACGCCCGGCCGCCGCGGGTGACCTGGACGTCGACGAGCTCCTCGACAACGTCGACAAGTGGGACTACGTGGTCTCCGCCAACCGCCACTCCACCCTGACCTGGGAACGCGTCCACCCGGGCACGTACCGGACCCTGGAGTACGGCAGCCCGCGCGACGACGTCTTCCAGCAGGCGACGTCGGCCGACGTGGCCCGGATCCGTGAGCAGCTCGGTATCCCCGAGGGCTCGGTGGTGATCCTCTACGCACCCACCCACCGCGACTACCGCCGCACCCAGCGCAGCACGCTCGACCTGCCCCGCGTCCTGCGCCGGCTGGGCCCCCGCTACGTCGTCCTGGCCCGCGCCCACCGCCGGCACGGTGGCCCGCTCACCGACGCCACCGAGCCCGGCCGGCTCATCGACGTCACCGACCACCCGAGCGTCGAGTCGCTGTGCCTCGCCTCGGACGCCCTGGTCACCGACTACTCGTCCCTCATGTTCGACTACGCCAACCTGGACCGGCCGATCGTCATCCACGCCGACGACGCCGAGGCGTACGAGGCCGCGCGCGGCACCTACTTCGACCTGCGGTCCTTCCCGCCTGGTGCGGTGGCGCGCAGTGAGGACGAGCTGATCGACATCTTCGCCACCGGGCACTGGCGGGGCTCGCGTTCCGTGCAGCTGCGGTCGGCGTTCCGGGAGCGGTTCTGCCCGCACGACGACGGGCGCGCCGCCGAGCGGGTCGTCCGCCATGTGGTGCTGGGCGAGACCGACTTGCCGCCGGTCGTGCCGCTGGACCGGCGCCACCCCGTTCCGTCCCCGGCCGCGGAGCGCTCCGCGGAGGGTGCCGCGGAGCGCGCCGCGGAGGGTGCCGCGACAGGTCGTCGGTCGTCTGCCGCGCCGTCGTGGCGGGTCGCGCAGTTCCCCGCGCCCCTGAGGGGCGATGCGGTCCCGCTTATTGAGACGAAAGCCGACTCGGCCTCCTGAAGAACCCGGCTGCCAGAACCTCGACAGAAAGAGCAGTATGCCCCGCTTCAGCATCATCGTTCCGTCCCATGGGGTCGCCGGCCGGCTGTCCCAGGCGCTGGACTCGGTGCTCGGCCAGTCCTTCGGCGACTTCGAGCTGATCCCGGTCTGTGACGCCCCGGGCTCACCGGCGGCGGACGTGGCCGCCGGGTACGCCGAGCGGGACTGCCGGGTGGCGCCCGTGCACGCGCCCCCGGCGGCCGGTCTGGCGGGGGCGCGCAACGCGGGGCTGCGGGCGGCGCTGGGCGACTGGCTGCTGTTCCTGGACGGCGACGACGTGCTGGTGCCGGGCGCGCTGGCGGCGCTGGACGCCCGGCTGCGCGAGACCGGTGACGTGGACGTCCTGTACTTCGAGCACGAGCGGACCCCGTGGTGGACGGGCGAGCCGAGCAACCCGGCCGCGCTGCTGCTGGCACGGGCGCCGGGCGGGGTCTTCGCGCCGCGCGAGGCGGCCGGGCTGACGGGCGTCCAGCTCCCGGCGTGGAGTGCGGCCTACCGGCGGGTCTTCCTCCTGGACCAGGAACTCGCCTTCCCCGACGGCCACTTCACCGACGTCGGCTTCGGCGGTCTGGTCGTGTTGTGCGCCGAGCGCATGGCGGTGCTGCGGCAGGTCGTCGTACGGCATCTGCTGCGGCGGCAGGGCAACCGGCTGAACCTCCCGGGGGAGCACCACTTCGAGCTGCTCGACCAGGTCGAGCTGGTGCTGGCGCGGGCCGCCGGGCACGGGCTGTCCGCGCGACGGCTCGGGCCGCTGTTCGAGCAGCTCTTCGCCGCCGTGCTGAAGACGGCGGCCCATCCGCGACGGCTGCCGGGCCGGCGCCGTGCCTTCTTCCGGCGGGCGAGCGGGCTCTACCGGCGGTACCGGCCCGCCGGGTTCCGTGCGCCGGGCGGGAGCGTCGGGGTCCAGCACCGGCTGCTGGCGCGGGGGGCGTACGCGGCGTTCCGGGCGCTGCGCGGCGCCAACCAGGCAGCGGTGAAGGTCACTTCGTCCGTTCCGCGGCCGCGCGGGCTGCGCACCCGACTGCGCTACCGCGTGCAGTTGCGCCGCCGTCTGGACCAGAACCTCGCCGTGTACTGCGCGTACTGGGGCCGGGGCTACACCTGCAACCCCGCCGCGATCCACGCCAAGGCGCGGGAACTGGCCCCGCATCTGCGCGCGGTGTTCCTGGTCGAGCCGGACGCGGTGGACAGTGTGCCGAGCGACGTGGAGTACGCGGTCATCGGCAGCCCCAAGTACTGGGACGTGCTCGCGCGGGCCAAGTACCTGGTCAACAACGCCAACTTCGCGGACGCCGTGGTCAAGCGCCGGGGCAGTGTGCATCTGTCGACCCAGCACGGCACCCCGCTGAAGAAGATGGGCGCCGACCAGGCGACGTACCCCGTGGTGGCCGCGGCGACCGGCAGCTTCGCCAGGCTGCTGGCCCGCGTCGACCGCTGGGACTACAACCTCACCTCCAACCGGCACTCCACGCAGATGTGGGAGAGCGCGTACCCCGCCGCGCACGAGACCCTTGAGTACGGCTATCCGCGCAACGACGCCTATTACACGTCGACCGCCGCCGACGTGGCCCGCGTCCGCCGCGAACTCGGCGTCCCCGAGGGCAAGAAGGCCCTGCTCTACGCGCCGACGCACCGCGACCACGCCACCGGCTTCGAGACGGGCCTGGACCTCGACGCGCTGTGCGAGGAGATCGGCGACGAGTACGTGGTGCTGCTGCGCGCCCACTACTTCTACGACCGGGGCGGCGCGCGCGGCGGCGGCCGGGTCATCGACGTCACCGGGCACCGCTCGTCGGAGGACGTGTGCCTGGCCGCCGACGCGCTGATCACCGACTACTCCTCGATCATGTTCGACTACGCCAACCTGGACCGGCCGATCGTGGTGTACGCGGACGACTGGGAGGTCTACCGGGAGCTGCGGGGCGTCTACTTCGACCTGATGGAGGAGCCGCCGGGGCGGGTGGCCCGGACGCCGGGGGAGCTGGCGGCGGTGTTCCGCGACGGCTCGTGGGCGGACGAGGAGGCGGGGGCGCTGCGGGCCGCGTTCCGGGAGCGGTTCTGCCAGTTCGACGACGGACAGGCCGCCGAGCGGGTCGTCCGCCGGGTGCTGCTGGGCGAGCCGCCCGAGGCGATCCCGCCGGTGATCCCGCTCGCCGAGCGCATCCCCGCCCCCGCCGCCGCGACCCTAGTGAGGAACTGACGTGCCCCGCTTCAGCATCATCGTGCCCGTCTTCAAGGTGCAGGGCTTCCTGCGGGAGTGCCTGGACTCGGTGCTCGGGCAGTCGTACCCCGACTTCGAGGTGATCGCGGTCGACGACCGCTCCCCCGACAGCTGCCCCGCCATCCTGGACGGCTACGCCGGGCGCGACGCACGCGTGCGCGTGCTGCACCTGCCGGAGAACGTCGGCCTCGGCCGGGCCCGTAACGCCGGCCTTGAGCAGGCGAGCGGCGACTACGTCCTGTTCCTCGACAGCGACGACTGCTACACGCCGGGTCTGCTGGCCGCCGTGGCCGCGCGTCTGGAGGCGGGCGACGACCCGGACATCGTGGTCTTCGACCACGTACGCACCCACTGGTGGGGACGCGGCGGCCGCAGTACGGCGGCGGACCTGCTGGCCGCGGCCGGTACGGGCACCTTCAGCGTCCGCGAGAAGCCGGAGTACCTGCATCTGTTCCTGGTCGCCTGGAACAAGGCGTACCGGCGGGACTTCTTCCTGAAGCACGGGCTGCGCTACGCGCCGGGGCTGTACGAGGACGCGCCCGTCACCTACCGCTCGATGGTGCTGGCCGACCGCGTCGCCTGTCTGGAGCGGATCGGGGTGGAGTACCGGCAGCGCCGGCAGGGGGCGATCACCAGGACGCCGGGGCGGCGGCACTTCGACATCTTCCCGCAGTACGAGGGGCTGTTCAGGTTCGTCGAAGCTCGGCCGGACCTGGAGTGGGCGCGTCCGCTGCTGTTCGAACGGGCCCTGGACCACATGCTGTTCGTGCTCGCGCGCGAGGACCGGGTGCGGCCCGCCGACCGGCCGGACTTCTACCGCGAGATCCGCTCCTTCCACACCCGTCACGTCCCGGAGGGGGGCTTCGCCCTGCCCGACGGATGGCGCGGTCAGGAGATGCGGCTGCTGGCGACGGCGCCCTACGCGTCGTACGCCGTGGCACGTGGGCTGCGCGAGGTGCGGCGGGTGGCGGGGGCCGGTAAGCGGCGGGTGACGCGGGCGGCGTCGCAGCGGGCCCAACGGGCCTGGTACGCCGTCCGGTCGAGGCTGCCGCTCGATCCCGACCTGGCCGTGTACTCGGCGTTCTCGCATCGCGGGGTGCTGGGTGATCCGGCGGCGATCCACGCCAAGGCCGGTGAGATCGCCCCGCACATCAAGGGCGTGTGGGTGGTGCAGGAGGACGCGGTGGACACGCTGCCGCCCGGCACAGACTTCGTGGTTCCGGGCTCGCGGCGCTACCACGAGGTCATGGCGCGGGCCACGTACTGGGTGAACAACGTCAACTGGCCCGGCACCCTGGCCAAGCGCCCCGGCACCGTCCACGTCCAGACCCACCAGGGCACCCCGCTCAAGTACATGGCGGCCGACCTGCTGACCAAGCCCGGCGCCCGGCACGGCTTCGACGTGCCGAAGATGCTGTGGCGGGCCGACCGCTGGGACTACAGCCTGGTCGCCAACCGGCATTCGGAGCTGGCGTGGGAGCGGGCGTACCCGTGTCACTTCACCTCGCTGCGCACGGGCAGCCCGCGCAACGACGTGCTGGTCAACGCGGGTCCACAGGCCGGTGAGGCCGCCCGCGCGCGGCTCGGTGTGCCCGCGGGGGACACCGTCGTGCTGTACGCGCCGACCCGTCGCGAGTACCGCAGGGGCGGGCATGTCGACCGGATCGACCTGGCCCGGTTCGCCCGGGACCTGGGTCCGGGCCACACGCTCGTCGTGCGCCTGCATCCCTCGCTGGCGCAGGGCACGGCTCGCGGGACGGGGCTGGCCGATCTGCACCGGCGGGGCGTGCTGATCGACGCGACGGACGAACCGCGGGTCGAGGACGTGCTGCTCGCCGCCGACGTCCTGGTCACCGACTACTCCGCCCTGATGTTCGACTACGCCAACCTGGACCGGCCGATCGTGATCCACGCCGACGACTGGGGGGCGTACGTGGCGAGCCGGGGCGCCTACTTCGACATCACGGCCGACGCGCCGGGCCATGTGTCGCGCTCGTACCGGGAGTTGGCGTGGCTGTTCGCGTCCGGGACGTGGCAGGACGGGGAGTCGGCGCGGTTGCGGGCCGGGTTCCGGGAGCGGTTCTGCGAGTTCGACGACGGGTTGGCCGCCGAGCGGGTCGTACGGACGCTGATGCTGGGTGAGCGGATGCCGGAGCCGCCGGGCGGGGTGGAGCCGGGAGGGGTGGGGCGGGTGCCGGCTCCGGCGGCACCGGGGGCTCACTCGATGAGGTGATGTGAGGCGAAGCCGTTGCCCCGACCGGTTCGGCCGGGAACATACGGCAAATGCCTCAAACCCACACAGACTCCACGACCAGAGCCGCGGGCGCGTCCGTCGGTGTCCTCGTCCGGAGGACCGTGCGCGGCGCTAGGGCGTGTTGCGAAAGTCCCGTCGTCCGCCCGGCAGGCGGGGCTTTCGCAACACGCCCTGGTGCCCTGCGCGGCGGCCGCAGTTGGCGTCCGACGCCGTACCAGGTCTTCGGCTTCGCCTTCTTCCTGGTGATGTTGCTGGCGTACTGGGCCGTGCCGTTGTGCTGCGACGCGGGTCAGCACGCGGCGGTCGTGGAACGCCTCAAGGCGAACCTGCTGCACCCGCGCCATCCGATGGCGGATCTGCCGGGCGCGGGCAGCCCGTACTACTCGCCGTACGCGGTCGCGCAGGGCGCGTTCGCCCGGCTGACGGGGCTGGGCGGCTGGGAGGTGGTGCGGCTGGCCGGTGTGCTCAACCTGCTCGTGCTGCTGACCGGCATCGGCCGTCTCGTGCGGGTGCTGACGCCGAGGCCGTGGGCGCCGGTGCTGGCGCTGGGGGCGATGACGCTGCTGTGGGGGACCGAGCGGGCCTGGTGGAGCGGCTATCTGAACCTGATGTCGATGACCGGGAACCTCGGCTACCCCTCGGCCTTCGCCATCGGGCTGACCTTCTGGGCATGGGCGCTGACGGGGGCGCGGGCGCGGGCACGGGGGCAGGAGGGGGAACACGGCAATGGGCGTCGGCAGGGCCGGGGGGCCGTCCGGTACGTCGGTCCGAGCGGGCTGCCGGGTCTTGCCGGGTATGTGGGGCTGGGCGCGCTGTACGGGCTGGTCCTGCTGATCCATCCGATCACCGCGGTGGCGGCGGTGCTGGGGGCGGTGGCGTTCGTCGCCGGGTGGCAGCGCGGGTGGCGGCGGGGTGCCGTGGGGGTGCGGTGGGGGGCGATGGCGGCCGCGGCGGTGCTGGTCGCCGGGGGGTGGCCGTACTTCGACGTGTTCGCGCTGGCCGGGGACAGCAGCGTGGACTGGATGCACCAGCGGTTGTACGCGGACCTCGGTGGGCAGTTCTGGCTGGCGCTGCTGGGACTGCCGGCGCTGTGGCTGCGGTGGCGGAGGGGTTCCCGGCAGGATCCGCTGGTGCTGCTGTTCGCCCTCGACTGCCTGGTGGTGGCGTACGGCTGGGTCAGCGGCCACTACACGTACGGCAGGATCCTCGGGCTCACCCTCGTGCCCTTGCAGTTCGCGCTCGCGGTGGAGCTGGCGGCACCCCGGCCGTGGGGCAGGGTGCGGCGGGTGCTGGGCGGGGCGGCGGCCGTCGGGGCGTGCGTCGGGTTCCTGACCGTGCAGGGCGGGGCGGTCGTGCCGCGCGTGCTGGACCCGGTCGGGCTGGAGCAGCCGTCGCTCTGGCCGTCGTACGCGTGGGTGGCACGGCATGTCGCCAAGGGCGAGGTGGTCATCTCGGACGGGCATTTCGCGCCGCGCTCGCTGCCCGGATACGGGCCGAACCTCGCCGCGCCGATCTGGCCCGACCCCGCCCTGGACGAGCGGGAACGCGAGCGCCGGCTCGCCGATGTCCGCGCCTACCTCGCCCCGGACTCGACCCGCGCCGGGCGCACGGCCGTCGCCCGGCGCTACCACGCGCGCTGGCTGCTGCTGACGCGGTGGAAGCGGGTGCCGGAGGAGGCGGTGGTGGTGGCGTGGAGCCGGGAGACGGGGGAGGTGCTGGCGCGGATCGGGTGACCGTCGGTCCGGGGTGGGGTTACTCGATGACGGTTACTCGATGACGAGGTCGACGTCGATGTTGCCGCGGGTGGCGTTGGAGTAGGGGCAGACCTGGTGGGCCTGCTCGACCAGCTTGCGGCCGGTCGCCTCGTCCAGGGCGTCGGGCAGCTCGACGCGCAGCGTCACCTTCAGGCCGAAGCCCTCGCCCTGCTTGCCTATGCCGACCTCGGCGGTGACGGCGGCGTCGGAGACGTCGACCTTGGCCGCGCGGCCGACGAGGCCGAGGGCGCTGCCGAAGCAGGCGGCGTACCCGGCGGCGAAGAGCTGCTCCGGGTTGGTGCCCTGCCCGTTGCCGCCGAGCTCCACCGGCATGGCGAGCGCGAGGTCGATCTTGCCGTCGTTGGTGACGGCGCGGCCCTCGCGGCCGTGGGTGGCGGTGGCGACAGCGGTGTAGAGCGCGTCCATGGGAAACCATCCCTCTCGAGTCGAGTCACGGTCGGCGGCTCGGTCTTCGGCCGCCGCACGACCACAAGTAGAGCACACAATTCAATTGGGCACAACTAAATGATGGGCACGAGTTACCCTGGAACCATGACGACCACGCCCGCGGCCGACTGGCTCCGCCTCGACCAGCAGATCTGCTTCTCCCTGAACGCCGCGTCCCGCGCCTTCGGCGGCGTCTACCGCGTGGTCCTGAAGGACCTCGGGCTCACCTATCCGCAGTACCTGGTGATGCTGGTGCTCTGGGAGCACGGCGACCTGCCCGTGAAGAAGCTGGGCGAACACCTGCGCCTCGACTCCGGCACCCTGTCGCCACTGCTCAAGCGGCTGGAGGCGGCGGGCCTGGTACGCCGGGAGCGCAGCGCCCGCGACGAGCGCTCGGTGGAGGTGCGGCTGACCGAGGAGGGCACGGCGCTGCGCGAACGGGCGCTTCAGGTGCCGCGCCGGATCGCCACCGCGACGGGCTTCGACGTGGACGAGATCCGCGCGCTGCGGGCACGGCTGGACCAGCTCACCGAGGCGCTGGACGCCGCCGCGGCGGAGGAGGCGGCCGCGGAGGCGGCGGCAGCGGGGCGCGGCGCGTAGCCTGCCGGGGTTCGCGGCCGTAGGGCAGTGAGGCCGTGCCGTGGGAGCGGTGAGGCCGTGCCGTGGGAGCGGTGAGGCCGCAGGGGCGGTGACGCCCTGAGGGCCGATGAGGCCGCCGTCTCCGAAACGCCGCCGCACGCGAGTGAACCCGCCTTCACCTCCCGACGTCTTCCGGAACGCGCCCCAAGTCCCCCCTAACGGGCGATTGCGCATTATTCCTACGATTCCGGAACGTGGCCTCTATGCACGCTCACGCCCCCCGCCTCGCGCGCGCCCCCCAGGTCGGCGTCATCGTCATCGGCTACAACGACTCCGCGCATGTGACGACCGCCGTCCGCTCGGCACTGGCGCAGGGGCCCGCAGTCCGTGAGGTCGTCGCCGTGGACGACTGCTCGACGGACGACAGCGTGGGCCTGCTCGACCGCCTCGCCGCGACCGATCCACGCCTGAAGGTGGTCCGGCGCCGGGTCAACAGCGGCGGTTGCGGCAGCCCGCGCAACACCGGGCTCGACCGGGTGACCTCGCCGTACGTGATGTTCCTCGACAGCGACGACGTACTGCCGCCGGGCGCGGTGGACGCGCTGCTCGCGGCGGCGACGGGGGCGGACGCGGAGGTGGCGGGCGGGCTGTGCGTGCGGCGGGAGCTGCCCGGACGGCGCGAAGTGCCCTGGCAGGCGCCCCTGTACGCCACGCACGCCGTCCTCGAACACCCCGCTCAGCGCCCGCGCCTGGTCCACGACACCCTCTGCGTGAACAAGCTCTACCGCACCGACTTCCTGCGCGAGAACGGCATCCGCTTCCCCGAAGGCCGCTTCCCCTACGAGGACTTCGTCTTCACCGCGCGCGTGCTCGCCGCCCGGCCGCGCATGGCCCTCGTCCCGGACCGGGTGTACGTCTGGCACGTGCGCCGCTCGGCCGACCGGCTGTCGATCTCCCTGGACCGCGCCGACATCGCCAACTGGCGGGCGCGCACGGAGGCGTGCCGGCTGGCGTACGAGATCCTGCTGGGCGCCGGACAGAAGGAGCTGGCGCGGGCGGCACGCGCCAAGTTCCTCGACCACGAGCTGCGGATATACGCCCGTGAGCTGGGGTTGCGCCACGAGCGGTACCGGCGCGCGTGGTGGGCGCACACGCGGGCGTGTCTCGCGGAGTACGACACGTCCGACTGGGCCCACAACCCCACGGCGCCCGGCCGCCTCATCGGCCGGGTTGTCCTGGCCTCCCCCGAGCCCCGCGACCTCCCCCGCCTGCGGGACCTGGCCTCCCGCCCGGCCCGCCTCCTCCCGCCGTACGCCCGCTCGCCCGACGGCACTCCCGTCTGGTCGGCCGACCTGCCCGAGGTCACCCTGGAGCCGCTGCTGACCCGCCCCGTCCACGTCCTCCCGCTCGCCGTCGACGCGGAACTGCGCCCACGCGCGCGTACCGCCCTGCTGCGGCTGCGCCTGCACGAGCTGTACGGCAGGGTGGCGCAGGCGGGGCCGGAGGCGCTGGAGGTGGAGTGGCGGTGCCGGGAGACGGGGGTCGAGGCGGGGGCGCGTACGAGGGTGCCGCTCGGGTCGTGCCCCGCTGACGAGGAAGGTGTCCGGTCGGCGGAGGTGACGGTGTACTGGGCGGCGTTCCGGGCGGGCACGTGGGATCTCCGGCTGCGCGTGCGCTTCCGGGGCGGCGCGTACCGCGAGGTCACGGCGCACGCGGTGACGGGCGCCGGTCTGCTGCGCCGACGAGCCGCGATCGGCGCCGGGCACGCGGTCGTCCTCGTCCAGCCGTACGCCACCCACTCGGGGGCGCTGGCACTGCGCGTCGCCCACGGCTCACGGGGGGTGCTGTCGGTTCTGCGCGGCAGACTCCGCCGCCTGCTTCACTGTCACTGACTTCACTTGTCACGAGGGGACGGCCGCACATGACCTGGCTGATCACCGGCGGCGCCGGCTACATCGGGGCGCACGTCGTACGGGCGATGACCGAGGCGGGCGAGCACGCCGTGGTGTACGACGACCTGTCCACCGGCATCGCCGACCGCGTGCCGGACGGCGTCCCGCTGGTCGTGGGCTCCACCCTGGACGGCGAGCGCGTCGCCCGTGCCCTCGCGGACCACGGCGTGACCGGCGTGGTCCACCTGGCGGCGAAGAAGCAGGTCGGCGAGTCGGTCGACCTCCCGCTGCACTACTACCGGGAGAACGTCGAGGGCCTGCGCGTCCTGCTGGAGGCCGTCACGGCGGCGGACGTGCCGTCCTTCGTCTTCTCCTCCTCGGCGGCGGTGTACGGCATGCCGGACGTCGACCTGGTGACGGAGGAGACGCCGTGCGTGCCGATGTCGCCGTACGGCGAGACCAAGCTGGCGGGCGAGTGGCTGGTCCGGGCGACGGGCCGCGCGACGGGCCTGTCCACGGCGTCCCTCCGCTACTTCAACGTCGCGGGCGCGGCCACCCCCGAACTCGCCGACACCGGCGTCTACAACCTCATCCCGATGGTCTTCGAGAGGCTCACCGAGAACGCGCCCCCGCGCATCTTCGGCGACGACTACCCGACCCCCGACGGCACCTGCATCCGCGACTACATCCACGTCGTCGACCTCGCCGAGGCCCACGTGGCCGCGGCCCGCGCCCTGCGCTCCTCCCCCGGCCACACCCTCACCCTCAACATCGGCCGCGGCGAGGGCGTCTCCGTCCGCGAGATGATCGACCTCATCAACGCCGTCACCGGCCACGCCCACCCCCCGACCGTCACCCCCCGCCGCCCCGGCGACCCGGCCCGCGTCGTCGCCTCCGCCGACCGCATCGCCACCGAACTGGACTGGAAGGCCAAACACGACGTCCAGGACATGATCACGTCGGCCTGGGACGGCTGGATCCGCCTGCATCCGGAGGCGGCGCGTGACTGATCCGGATCCCTCGCCGGGCGAGCCGGCGCGGCGGCTGAGCGCCGGCTAGGAGTTCTTCAGGTACGTCAGCACGGCCAGTACCCTCCGATGGCCGCTGTCGCTCGGGGGCAGGCCCAGCTTGAGGAAGACGTTTCCGATGTGCTTGTGGACCGCGCGTTCCGTCACGACGAGGGTCTTGGCGATGGTCGCGTTGTCGTGGCCCTCGGCCATCAGGGACAGGACCTCGCGTTCGCGTGGGGTGAGGGAGTCGAGGGGGGAGTCGCGGCGGCGGGTCAGCAGTTCGGTGACGACCTCGGGGTCCAGGGCGGTGCCGCCGGCGGCGACCCGTTCCAGGGCGTCGAGGAACTCGTCGACCCGGCCGACCCGGTCCTTCAGCAGATAGCCGAGGCCGCTCGCGCCGCCGGCGAGCAGTTCGGCGGCGTAGGACTCCTCGACGTACTGGGAAAGGACCAGGACCGGCAGGTCCGGCAGCTCCTTGCGGGCGGCGAGGGCGGCGCGCAGGCCCTCGTCGCGGAAGCTCGGCGGCATCCGTACGTCGAGCACGGCGGCGTCCGGGCGGTGTTCGAGGAGCGCCGGCAGGATCTCGGGGCCGGTGCCGGCGACGGCCACGACCTCGTGTCCGGCCGACGTCAGGAGGAGGACGAGGCCCTCGCGCAGCAGCGCGTTGTCCTCGGCGATCACGACTCTCACGGCAGTTCCGCCTCTACTCCGGTCGCCGTACGGGTCACAGCGCCTTGAGCGCCTGCGTGGTGGACCTGGCCAAGGCGTCCAGATAGCCCTTCGGCAGCTTCCGGCCGCGGGCCACCACCATCCGCCAGTACAACGGGCCCGAGATCAGGTCGAGGGCCAGCTCGGCGTCGAGGCCCGCACGCACCTCGCCGCGCTGCTCCGCTCCGGCGAGGATCTTGCTGGCGACCCCCTCCTGGCCCTGCTCCAGCGCCTTCTGCAGCGCCTCGGCGATCTCCGGGTTGCGGGCCGCCTCCGCCTGCAGGTCGGGGATGATCTGCGAGACGACGGGGTGCCGCAGGGCACGCGAGGTCACCTCGTACAGCATCCGCAGGTCGCCCTCCAGCGAGCCCGTGTTCGGCGTGGGCAGCCCCATGACCGCGACCGCCGAGACCACGTCGAGCACCAGGTGCAGCTTGGAACGCCAACGCCGGTACACCGCCGTCTTGCCGACACCCGCGCGGCGCGCGATGCCCTCTATCGACATCCGCGCATAGCCGACGGCCGCCAGCTCCTCGAAGACCGCCGCCCGGATGGCCTCCGTCACGTCCTCGCGGAGTACGGCCGCCCCGGCGGGGGTCCGGCGGCGCGGGCTCGTCGAGGGCTGGCCGGCGTTCGTCGTCATGCGGACAGCATAGGGCGTAGCGACGATACGGTCCCGTCCCCACGAACGGCCTCGCGGGGGCCGGGAGCAAAACGTCGCACACGTCACGACGAAACGGTTGCGTTCCGACGCCAACGCGTCCTACGCTCACGTTGCGACGATACGGTCCCGTCCCGACGTAAGGAAACGTGAAGAGTCACGTAAGAGAAGAGAACGGAACGGAACGGAACGTCGCAGCCCACCCCTCACCCCCCACCCCCGAACGAAAGCAGCGGATGTGAGCCAGGCCCTCCACACACCGCCCACCACGGCCCCGGTCCCACCCCCCGAGACCGACCTCGCGGCGCTCGCCGCCCGGCACGGACTGGCGGTCAGTGGCGCCCGCCCCTCCCTGCCCCAGTACGTCCGCGAGCTGTGGGCGCGCCGTCACTTCATCGGGGCGTTCTCCACCGCGAAGCTCACGGCCCAGTACAGCCAGGCGAAGCTCGGACAGGTCTGGCAGGTGCTGACGCCGTTGCTGAACGCGGCGGTGTACTACTTCATCTTCGGCAAGCTGATGGGCACCAGCCGCGGTGTGCCGGACTACATCCCGTTCCTGGTGACGGGCGTGTTCGTGTGGACGTTCACCCAGAGCTCGATCATGGCGGGCACCCGCGCGATCTCCGGGAACCTCGGCCTCGTACGCGCCCTGCACTTCCCGCGCGCCGCACTCCCCATCTCCTTCGCGATGCAACAGCTCCAGCAGCTGCTGTTCTCGATGGTGGCCCTGGTCGTCATCCTGCTCTGCCTCGGCATGCCGATCACCGCTTCCTGGGCGCTGACGGTCCCGGCGCTGGTGCTTCAGTCCGTCTTCAACGCCGGCGTCGCGATGATCATGGCCCGGATGGGCGCGAAGACGCCGGACATCGCCCAGCTGATGCCGTTCGTGCTGCGTACGTGGATGTACGCGTCGGGCGTGATGTTCAGCATCAGCCACATGATGGCCAAGCACACGGACACGCCGTCCTGGGTGACGTCGGCGCTCCAGGCCAACCCGGCCGCCGTCTACATCGACCTGATGCGCTTCGCGCTCATCGACAGCTTCCGCGGCGACCAGCTCCCGCCGCACGTGTGGGCCATCGCGACGGGCTGGGCCCTGCTCGCCGGGGTCGGCGGCTTCATCTACTTCTGGAAGGCTGAGGAGACGTACGGCCGTGGCTGACAACACCAGCGAGAACATCCCCACCGTCATCGCCGACGGCGTCGACATCGTCTACCGCGTCAACGGCACCGGCGCCGGCCGCGGCTCCGCCACCGCCGCCCTCAACCGCATCCTGCGCCGCAAGCAGACCGAGAAGGCGGCCGGGGTGCGCAAGGTGCACGCCGTCAAGAAGGTGTCCTTCGTGGCGTACAAGGGCGAGGCCATCGGCCTCATCGGCACCAACGGCTCCGGCAAGTCGACCCTGCTCAAGGCGGTCGCGGGCCTGCTCCCGGTCGAGAACGGCCGTATCTACACCGACGGCCAGCCCTCCCTCCTCGGCGTGAACGCGGCCCTGATGAACGACCTCACCGGCGAGCGCAACGTCCACCTCGGCGGCCTCGCGATGGGCATGTCCCGCGAGCAGGTCAAGGAGCGCTACCAGGAGATCGTCGACTTCTCCGGCATCAACGAGAAGGGCGACTTCATCACCCTCCCCATGCGCACGTACTCCTCCGGCATGGCGGCCCGGCTGCGCTTCTCCATCGCCGCGGCCAAGGACCACGACGTGCTGCTCATCGACGAGGCGCTGGCGACGGGCGACCGTTCGTTCCAGAAGCGCTCCGAGGCCCGGATCCGCGAGCTGCGCAAGCACGCGGGCACGGTGTTCCTGGTGAGCCACAACAACAAGTCGATCCGCGACACCTGCGACCGCGTCCTGTGGCTGGAGCGCGGCGAGCTGCGTATGGACGGGCCGACGAACGACGTCCTGAAGGAGTACGAGGCCTTCACGGGCCGCTAGAGCGACAAGCCGGCGGCCAAGCCGAGCCTGAAGCCCCAGCCCCAGCCCCAGCCCCAGCCCCAGCCCCAACAGAATCGGCGCCCGCCCCTCTTCCCTCCTGAAGCCTCCCCCGTACGGCGCAACCGCGAGTCACCCTTTCATCCCATTAGTGTCACTATGTCCTAGATCGGGTTGAACGCCGACAGGGTGCGCCCGGCGCGATGGAGAAGGTGAAGGAGTCCCCGCGATGCCCGAGCTCAGCGTCATCGTCCACGGACCGAACACCCAGGACCGGCTGACCGGACTCCTCGCCTCGCTGGCCGCCCACCCCCACCCCGAGGTCGAGGTGATCGTGGCCGCGGTCGGCCCCTGGGCCGAGGAGACGGCCCGGGCCCACGCCCCCGAGATGCTGGTGCTGCCCCTGCCGGACGGGACGGACGACGCCACGGCCCGGTCGGCGGGGGCGGCCCGGGCCACCGGGCGCTGGCTGCACTTCGTGCACGCGAAGGACGGACTCCCCGTCGGCGGCCCGCGCCTGGTCGCCGAGCGTGCCGCGGAACTGCCGGACGAGGTGGACGTACTCCTCTTCGACCACGTCCGCTCCACCTGGGAGACCTCCGGCCTCCCCGCCCCGGACGGCCCCCGGCTGGCCCGCGCGGGTCGCGCCGCGCACCGCATCGACGACCTCGCCCGCAGCGCCCTGCGCATCACGCCCCTGCTGGGCAACCGCGCGCTGCGCACCTCCTTCTGGCAGGCGCACGAACCCCAACTCACCACCCCGGACGAGCCGTACGCCGCCTACGCCGCACTCCTCCTCGCCGACCACGTCGCCGCCCTGAACCAAGTGGCGTACGAACACCACGAGCTGCGCCCCGAGAGCCTGCCACCGGTCACGCCCGAGAAGCATTACGCCCTGGTCGACCGCTACGAAAGGCTCCTGGCCATCGCCCTGGCCGTCGTCCGGAACAGTGCCGACGCGTCCCGGGCCACCACCAGGACGCCCCCCCGAACCACCCCCGAGACCACCCCCGAAACCACCCCTCGCTCCCCCTGCCACGCCGTCCTCTACGACGTCATGGTCCGCGACTGCCTGCGCACCTTCGCCCGTACGCCCCTGCCGGACCCCGTGGCCAGGGAGTTCTTCCGCCGCGCCGCCGACGCCGCCGTCCGTCTGCGCCCGCCCGGGTACCGCCGCCCCGCCGGCCCGGAGGGCATCCGCCGAGCCCTGCTCGAAGAGAACGCGTACACCAGGTACCGCGCCTTCCAGGCCGCCAACCGCGCCCGCCGCGCCGCGAAGTCGGCCGTACGAACCCGTAGGCGCCAGGTGGCCGCCGCCCTCGGCGACCGCCACTACCGCACGGCCCTGTCCCGCCCGGTCGACCCCCACCTGGCCGTCTTCTCGGCGTACTGGAACCGCGGAGTCGCCTGCAACCCGGCGGCCATCGCCGCCAAGCTCACCGAACTCGCCCCCCAGATCCACCCGGTGTGGGTGGTGACCCCCGAGAACGCCCCGCTCCTGCCGCCCCACACCGACCATGTGCTCCCCGGCACCCGCCGCTACCGCGAGGTGCTGGCCACGGCCAAGTACCTGGTCAACAACGTCAACTACCCCAACGCGATCGTGAAACGCCCGGACGCCGTCCACCTCCAGACCCACCACGGCACCCCGCTCAAGCGCATGGGCGTGGACCAGATGGAGTTCCCCGCGGCGGCGAAGGGGCTGGACTTCGAGGCGTTGCTCGCCCGGATCGACAAGTGGGACTTCAGCGTCTCGGCGAACAGCCACTCCACCCGGATGTGGGAGCGCGCCTACCCCTCCCGCTTCGTCTCCCTGGACCACGGCTATCCGCGCAACGACGTCTACTACACGGCCACCGCGCCCGACATCCGGTCGATCCGCGCCCGCCTCGGCATCCCCCCGGCCCACCGCGCGATCCTCTACGCCCCCACCCACCGCGACTACGAGGCCGGCTGGACCCCCCGCCTCGACCTCGCCACCCTCGCCGACCAACTCGGCGAGGACACGGTCCTGCTGGTCCGCGGCCACTACTTCTACGGCGGCACCCCGTCCCCGCTGACCGCCCTGCGCCGCACCGGCCGGGTCATCGACGTCTCGGCGTACGACCCCGTAGAGGACCTGTGCCTGGCAGCGGACGCGCTGGTCACGGACTACTCGTCCATCATGTTCGACTACGCCAACCTCGACCGCCCGATCGTCGTCTACGCCGACGACTGGGAGACGTACCGCTCCACCCGCGGCGTCTACTTCGACCTGACGGCCGAGCCGCCCGGCCAGGTCGCCCGCACCCAGCCCGAGCTCACCGAGATCCTCACCACCACGGCCTGGCGCGACGAGGGCGCGGCGAAGGCGCGGGCCGCCTTCCGCCGCCGCTTCTGCGAGTACGACGACGGCCACGCCGCCGAACGGGTCGTACGGCGGGTGTTCCTGGCCGAGAGCGAGGACGCCCTGCCCCCGGTCACCCCGCTGGAGGAACGCACACCGGCGCCGACCCCGGAGGAGGCCGCATGACCCCCGACGCGCCCCCGGACGTCACCGTGACGGTCATCGTCTACAACGACGCCGCACGCCTCCCCCGAGCCGTGGAGTCGGTACGCCGTCAGACCCACGCCAACATCGAGATCATCATCAGCGACGACCACTCCACGGACGAGACCCCGCAGGTCGCCGCGGACCTGGCGGCCCAGGACCCCCGTATCCGCCACCTCCGCCTGCCGCGGAACAGCGGCGGCTGCAGCGCCCCGCGCAACCGGGCCCTGGAGATCGCCCGGGCACCGTACGCGATGTTCCTGGACAGCGACGACGAACTGCCGGACAACGCGGTCGAGTTGCTGTTGGCGGCCCACCGCGAGCGGGAGATCGACTTCGCGATGGGGGCGGTCGTGCGGGTCCGGGAGGACAGCGGCCGCCGTACGAAGTGGATGCCGCACCTGGTCGCGGAGCGCCGCACCGTGATCGGCATCGAGTCCGAACCCCGCCTGCTCTTCGAGCACCTGTCGACGAGCAAGATGTACGCCCGCGCCTTCCTGGACCGCTACGACCTCCGCTTCCCGGAGGGCATCCACTACGAGGACCAGCTGTTCTCGACGCAGGCGTACTGTCTGGCCAAGGAGTTCACGATCATCCCGGAGCCGGTGTACCGCTGGTACATCGCGCCGTACGCGGCCACCGAGGCGGCCTCGATCTCCAACCAGCGCCACAAACTGGACAACGTCCGCGACCGCGTCCACGTCCAGCGCCTCATCGACGACTTCCTCGTCGAGAGCGGCCACGCCGGGCTGCGTGAGGACAAGGACTACAAGTTCCTCAAGCACGACTTCCGGATGTACGCCGGAGACCTCCCCTACCGCGACGAGGAGTGGATGTCGTCCTTCACCGACATCACCGCCCCCTACCTGGAGACCCTCTCCCCCGCCGCCTACGCCCGCCTGCCCCGCATGGAACGCGTGGTCCTGCAGCTGATCCGCGAACACCGCTTCCACGAGGCCCGGTCGGCGGCCCGGGGCCTCGGCCGCGCGGTGGCGCCCCGGCACGTGACACCGGACGCGGACGGCCGCCTGTACTGGGGCACCGCCCTCCCCACCTCCACCTGGGCCCGCCGCGAACTCGACGTCTCCGACCTGGAGCTGGACACCCGCCCCTTCCGCAGCGCCCAGTTCCGCCACGAGATCACCGAGCTCACCCGAGGTCCCGGCGCCTCGATCGACCTCACCATCCGCACCTACGACCCCGGCCTACGCCTCCCCGTGGGCCCCCACCGCGCCGCCCTCCTCCTCACCCCCGGCCGACAGCGCCTGAAGGTCCCCTTCCGCCTCACCCCGACCCGCCCCGGCGTCTACGAGGGCCACGTCCACCTGGACCTGACCACGGCCCCCGTCCCCCACCACGGCTTCGCCGGCGTCCGCCACCCCCTGCTCCGCATCGAACACCAGGGCCAGCCCCACACCGCCGTCCTCCTGGCCCCCCTCTCCTTCCCACCCCTCACCACCCGCATCAACTACCACACCAACACGGCCCCCCACCGCGTCACCATCGAACCGGAGGGCAGAGGCCCCGGCCGCCTCCAGATCCGCTGGCAACCAACAGGCATCACGGCAAGTCTGATCCGCCCACTGGTACGCCGCCTGGCCCGCCCAAGGGTGAGACGAGCGGCCCGCTTGCTGAGAAGCGCGCTGCGCTAGGCAGGCTTCCAGCCCGTCCGACGTCCGAGGACGAGCCGCATTTTCAGCCCGTCCGGCGTTTGAGGACGAGGCCCGAAGGGCCGACAGCGGGGTCGAAGGGGCGGAGCCCCTTCAAGGGATGGGACGGGTAGGGGCGGCGGGGGCGAAAAACTCACCGCACCACCTCATACAGCACCTCCCCACCCGGCCCCCGAGCCACCACCCGCAACCCACGCCCCACCACCCCCCGCCCCACCACCCACCGCACCCCATAAGCCCGCACAATCCCCCGCCGCACCCCCTCCCCCGTCCCCACCGCGAAATACCTCCGCACATCCGCCACCCGCCGCCCCTCATCCGGCAGGAAAAAGTCGGGATACCCAGGCGCCACCGTGTAAGCCCCATACGCCGGAATCTGCCGAGCCACCCCCCTCCGCGCCATGACCACATCCCCGTACTTCACCCACGGCGTGACCCAGTGGTACCCCACCCAAGGCGCCCGGTACTTCCCCGCCACCACCCCCGGCAACACCCCCCGCGGAACGACGTACCCCACCGTCCCCACCTGCGCCCACGCCCCCAGAACCAGCGCCCCACCCAGCACCCCCACCCACACCCCCCGCCACCACCCCCGCACCTCGACCACCACCACCGCGGCAGCGACCTGCGCGGGAATCACCACCGCGGGCAACGCCCGCCCCCACGAGTAGTGCCCACTCACCCCACCCAGCCCCACCACCCCCACCCCCAGCACGAAGAACAGCACCAGCGGATCCCACCGGTCCCGCCACCACCGCACCCCCAACGCCACCACCCCCACCGACACCAGCCAGTACCGCCCCACCAGCCCCCGGTACAGCCCCCGATGCACCGCCTCCAACTCCCCGCCGGCCCCGAACAACGCGAAGAAGTCGTAGTACGGCCACCCCCACAACACCCCCACCCCCACCAACAAGCCCCCGGCCAGGCGCAGCCACACCCCCCGCCCCGCCCGCGCAGCGACCACCGTGGCCAACGCCCCCAACGTGGCCACCACCCCCGAGAACTGATGGCACAGCAGAATCACCGCCCACAGCGCCCCGAGCCCGACCCACACCCCCCACCCGGCCACGCCCCGCACCGCCCCCGCCAGCCACGCCCAGAAGTGAAAGGCCAGCCCCAGCGCGAACACACTCGGATACGACACGGTCAACGCCAGCGAGTTCAGCCCGAGAAACCCGCTCCACGCGAACAGCGAAGTCCCCCACAGAAACACCAGGCACAGCACGGCGAGCGCGGGCGCGGCCCGATGCGCGCTCAGCGTCCGCACGTACCGCCACACCCCGCTGACGAGCAGCCCGAGCCCCACCACGGCCCCGATCCGCAGCACGACGAAGACCGAGAAGCCCGTCACCCGCGCGACGCACCCGAGCACGAGCATCCAAGGCGAGTAGTACGGGCTCGGCGTGTCCGCGTCGACCAGCGGATTGCCGGGGTCGACCAGGCTGTGCCGCAGACGTTCGACGGTCGCCGCGTGCATCCCGAGGTCACCGGCCCACGGCAGCCGGACGATCACCAGCACAAGCAGCAGAACGACCAGCGCGGCAGCGATCTGCGGAACGACCGTCGTCCTGCGCAGCGCGTCCCGGATCGTACTCACGCGAGCACTGTAATTCCCGTTTTGCCCGAAATGTACGAGCGCCCCGGACTGCGAGAGTCCGGGGCGCCTGATATCCGTACGGCCGGAAAGGCGTCACCGCCTACCGTCCCGTCGTACCGCCTACGTGTGCGACCGCAGCAGCGTCCGCATGGTCCGCATCGCCACCGACAGGTTGGCCAGGTCGAACGCCTCCGACCCCTGGATCTCCTCAAGCGTGGTCCGCGCCCGCCCCAGGATCGCCGCGTTCTTCTGCTCCCACGCCTTGAACCGCTGCTCGGGCGTCGCGGTGCCGTTGCCGGCCGCCAGGACGTCCGAGGTCAGGGCCGCGTGGGCGGCGTAGAGGTCCTCGCGGATGGAGGCGCGGGCCATGGACTGCCAGCGGTCCGCGCGGGGCAGCTCGATGATGCGGTCCATGAGCTGGGTGATCCGCAGCCGGTCGGCGAGGTCGTAGTAGACCTCGGCGACGTCCATCGGGTCCTTGCCCACGCGGTCGGCCACCGAGACGATGTCCAGCGTCGGGAAGGCGGAGGAGAAGCCGGCCACCCGGGTGGCCAGTTCGGCCGGGACGCCGGCGCCGGTCAGCTCGTCGTAGATCTGCTGGTACCACTCCAGGTCCGCGCCCTTGAGCAGCTTCGGCAGCTCCGACCAGACCTGCTCGACGCGGTCGGCGAAGAAGTCGACGGTGTCGGCGAGTTCCAGCGGCTGCGGCCGGTTGTTGAGCAGCCAGCGTGTGCCGCGCTCGACGAGGCGGCGCGAGTGCAGCCGGATCCGGGTCTGGACGACGGCGTCGACCTTGTTGTCGAGCGCCTCGACCGCGTCCCACACGACCGCCGAGCGGAAGATCGCGCGGGCCACGGTCTGCGCCCGGACGATCTCCTCCAGCGAGGCACCGGTCTCCTCGCGCAGCCGGTGCAGATACGTCGTACCGCCCGTGTTGACCGTGTCGTTGACCAGCACGGTCGTGGTGATCTCACGGCGCAGCGGGTGGCTGACCAGGTACTCCGGGAACTGTTCGCGCAGCGCCGTCGGGAAGTAGGCGTGCAGCAGGGTGCTCAAGTACGGGTCGTCGGGCAGCGAGGTGTGCAGCAGCTCGTCGGCGACCGTGATCTTCGTGTACGCCAGCAGGACGGCCGTCTCCGGACCGGTCAGGCCGTGGCCGGAGCCGAGGCGTTCGCGGATCTGGCGGTCGGTGGGCAGGAACTCCAGCGCACGGTCCAGGTGCCCCTCCCTGACCAGGTGCTTCATGAAGCGCTGCTGGGCGTGGAGCATGTCCTTGGACTGGGCCAGGGCGTTGGCGATGGCCGTGTTCTGGGCGTAGTTGTTGCGCAGGACCAGACGGCCGACCTCGTCGGTCATCTCGGCGAGCAGCTTGTTGCGCTGCTTGACCGTCATGTCGCCCTCGGAGACCAGGGCGCCCAGCAGGATCTTGATGTTCACCTCGTGGTCGGAGGTGTCCACGCCCGCGCTGTTGTCGATGGCGTCGGTGTTGATCCGGCCGCCCTGCAGCGCGAACTCGATCCGGCCGAGCTGGGTCAGACCGAGGTTGCCGCCCTCGCCGACGACCCGGACGCGCAGGTCGGCGCCGTCGACGCGGATGGCGTCGTTGGCCTTGTCGCCGACGTCCGCGTGGGTCTCGGTGGACGCCTTGACGTACGTACCGATGCCGCCGTTCCACAGGAGGTCCACCGGCGCCTTGAGGATGGCCTTCATCAGCTCGGCCGGCGTCATCTTGGCGACCTTGCCCTCGATGCCGAGGGCCTCGCGGATGTGCGCGTTGACCGGGATCGCCTTGGCAGTGCGCGGGAAGACACCGCCACCGGTCGAGATCAGCTCGGTGTCGTAGTCCTCCCAGCTGGAGCGGGGCAGCTCGAAGACGCGGCGGCGCTCGGCGTAGGAGGTGGCCGCGTCGGGCTTCGGGTCGATGAAGATGTGCCGGTGGTCGAAGGCGGCGACCAGGCGGATGTGCTCGCTGAGCAGCATGCCGTTGCCGAAGACGTCACCGGACATGTCACCGATGCCGACGACCGTGAAGTCCTCGCTCTGGGTGTCCACGCCCAGCTCGCGGAAGTGCCGCTTGACGGACTCCCAGGCGCCGCGGGCGGTGATGCCCATGCCCTTGTGGTCGTAGCCGGCCGAGCCGCCGGAGGCGAAGGCGTCCCCGAGCCAGAAGTTGTACTGCTCGGCGACCCCGTTGGCGATGTCGGAGAAGGTCGCGGTGCCCTTGTCGGCGGCGACGACGAGGTAGGTGTCGTCCTCGTCGTGCCGGACGACGTCCTGCGGCGGCACGACCTCGCCGGCGACCATGTTGTCGGTGATGTCGAGCAGCGCCGAGATGAACGTCTTGTACGACGCCACGCCCTCGGCGAGCCACGCGTCCCGGTCCACGCTCGGGTCGGGCAGCTGCTTGGCGACGAAGCCGCCCTTGGCGCCGACCGGCACGATGACGGTGTTCTTCACCATCTGCGCCTTGACCAGGCCGAGGATCTCGGTACGGAAGTCCTCACGCCGGTCGGACCAGCGCAGACCACCTCGCGCGACCTTGCCGAAGCGCAGGTGGACGCCCTCGACGCGCGGCGAGTAGACCCAGATCTCGAACGCCGGGCGCGGCGCGGGCAGATCGGGGATGGCCTGCGGGTCGAACTTCATGGAGACGTAGTCGTGGTGCTTGCCGCCCGCCGCCTCCTGGAAGAAGTTCGTGCGCAGCGTGGCCTTGATGACGGTGAGGAAGGACCGCAGGATCCGGTCCTCGTCGAGGCTCGCGACCTGGTCGAGCGCCGCGTCGACCTCTTCGAGCAGCGCGTCCACGATCTCCCGGCCGGCGGACTGGCGGTCCGGCGACATCCGCGCCTCGAACAGGGAGACGAGGAGGCGGGTGGTGTGGACGTTGTTGCGGAGGGTGTCCTCCATGTAGTCCTGCGAGAAGGTGGAGCCGGCCTGGCGCAGGTACTTCGCGTACGCCCGCAGCACCATCGCCTGCCGCCAGGTCAGCCCGGCGCTCAGCACGAGGGCGTTGAAGCCGTCGTTCTCCGCCTTGCCGGTCCAGGTCGCGGCGAAGGCCTCCGAGAACCGCTCGCGCGCGTCGTCACCGAGGTAGTCCCCGGCGCCGCCCGCCGTCTTGGGCATGCGCAGACCGAAGTCGTAGATCCAGGCGACGCTGCGGTCGGAGCAGCGCAGCTCGTACGGCCGCTCGTCCACGACCTCGACGCCGAGCCGGGTGAGGACCGGCAGGACGGCGGACAGGGAGACGGCCGCGCCCTTGCGGTAGATCTTGAACCGGCGCTCCTCGGGGGAGGCGCCGACCGGCTCGTACAGGCTCAGCGAGAAGTTGTTCTCCTCGGTGAGCTGCTCGATGTGGACCAGGTCGGAGACCGCGGAGCGCGGGGTGTGGTCGGCCTTGTAGCCCTCGGGGAAGGCGCCCGAGTAGCGGCGCAGCAGCTCGGCGGCGCGCTCCTCGCCGAGTTCGGCGTTCAGCGCGTCAGCGAAGCCGTCGGCCCAGGAGCGGGCGGCCTCGACGAGGCGCGCCTCGATGCGCTCCTTGTCCTGGTCGCTGAGCTGCGGCAGCTCGGTGCCCTGCGGGACCCGGACGACGAAGTGCAGCCGGGAGAGGATCGACTCGGTGTTCCAGGCGGTGAAGTCGACGCTGGTGCCGTCGAGCTCTTCCTTCAGGATGTCGATGATCCGCAGCCGGACGCCGGTGGTGTAGCGGTCGCGCGGGAGGTAGACGAGGGCCGAGTAGTAGCGGCCGTACTCGTCCTGGCGGAGATAGAGGCGCAGTCGGCGGCGTTCCTGCAGGTAGAGCACGGAGGTGGCGATGTGCTGGAGCTCGTCGACCGGCGTCTGGAAGAGCTCGTCGCGCGGGTAGGTCTCCAGGATCTGGAGCAGGTCGCGGCCGTCGTGACTGTTGGGCGAGAACCCGGCGGCCTCCAGCACCTCGTCCACCTTGCGCCGGATGACGGGCACCCGGCGGACGGACTCGGTGTAGGCGGCCGAGGAGAACAGCCCCAGGTAGCGGCGCTCGCCGACGACCTCGCCGTTCTCGTCGAACTTCTTCACGCCGACGTAGTCGAGATACGAGGGCCGGTGCACGGTCGCCCGGCTGTTGGCCTTGGTGAGGACGAGCAGCTTGTGCTCGCGGGCCTTGGCGCGGGCGTCGGCGGGCAGCCGCTCGAAGGAGGGGCTGACGGGGTGGCTGTCGCCCTCGGAGTGGTGCGGGTCGGCGCGCAGGATGCCGAGCCCGGTGCCCGGCACGGCGGCCAGCGAGTCGTCCCCGCGCAGCTCGTACTCGCGGTAGCCCAGGAAGGTGAAGTGGTCGTCCGCCAGCCAGCGCAGCAGCTCGCGGGCCTCCTCGAACTCCTGCTCCCGCAGGTCGGAATGGGGCTCCTGGACCAGCTCGTCGGCCATGCGCACGGCCAGGTCCCGCATCTTGCTCCAGTCCTCGACGGCCTCTCGGACGTCGGACAGGACGCGCAGCAGGTCTGCGGTGATCTGCTTCAGGTCACCGCGGTCGGTCTCCCGGTCGAACTCGACGTGGATCCAGGACTCGGTGTGCGTGTCGTGCGGCTGCTCGTCCGCGGGCGCCGCGGTGAGCACCTCGATGAGCTTGCCGGTGACATCACGCCGGACGAAGACCTGGGGGTGGATCACCACATGGATGCCGCGTCCCTGCCGGGTCAGCTCGTTGGTGACGGAGTCGACCAGGAAGGGCATGTCGTCGGTGACGACCTCGACGACGGAGTGGCTGCACGTCCAGCCGTTCTCCTCCACGGTGGGCGTGTGCACCCGCACGTTGGCCGTGCCCTGGGGGCGGTTCTCGGCCAGCCGGTAGTGCGAGAAGGCGGCTCCGAAGATGTCGACCGGATCGCGGTCGCCCAGGTCCTCCGGGGCGGTGTGCAGGTAGTAGCGCTGGAGGAACGAGAGCACGGTGTCGTGGTCCGGGGTGCCGGGGCTGCTCTCGTCCGTCGTCCCGGTCGGTAGGTACCCCCCGACCGGGCTGTTCTCAGCTACCCGGGCGGCCCTCTCGAGCAGCTCGGCCTTGGCTTCGTCCAGCTTGGTCTGCATTGTCCTCTGGCTCCTGTCGCGCGCCGTTGCGTGACGTAGAAGGAAGTACGGTCTCTTCCCCTCCGGTGTAACGCCGTGACGCGGGGTGTCCGGTCTGCTTCGACGCTATGCCGCGAGGTGAGATGAGCGGGGATATATGAGCCAATCTTGAGCTGCCCACGGGGTGTGACGCTGCTCTCTGCGACGTCCGGGCCCGGGGTGTGAATGACGTCCCGGGGGCCCTTACGCCCCCCTCCCGCCCGCGAAGACCAGCGACCGCCGCCCGGCCACGGATGTCGTCCGTGCTGCCCGGGCGCTGGGCAGGGGCAACACTGCCCCCGCGAGCTATCGCGCTGATCACGCCACTAAGGCTATCGCTCCTTACAGGGGGCCCGTCATGAGCCGTATGTGTACAAAACCGGGGGTGGAACTTTGACGTTCTGCACAGGGGCAAACGGGGCGCGCAGGGCGTAACTGGCGGGGCGGGACACGGAGGGGGAGGCTGGGATGTGGGCCGCCCCCGGGGCACGAACAGGAAACCGAGGCAGAACCACGCCCTCGGGAGACGCGCCGTGTCCGAAAACAACCGCGCCCAGACTCGTCGGGTCCACGGCCGCTGTGCACCCTCCGGGAGACCCACGGCCGGGGCAACGTCACCCACCCAGCCCCAGCCTGCGGGCAGTCGTGCCGCTGGGGCGGCACGGGTGGGCGCAGGCGGCACCCCGTAAGCGCCGGGCCGCGCGACCCACCCTGCCTCAGCCGCAACGCCGGGCACCCACCGACCACCAGCAACGGAATCCCCCCTCCCGGCGCCCCCCAAGCCGCCGCCCCCCTTGGCAAACCCCCGCCCCCGAGGCACGTTGCCCCTGAGCCCCGACGGAGTCGCAACACACCCCGGCCAAAAGAGGAGCGCACCCGACATGACAGCGAAAATCCTCATCGTCACCGGCGACGCCGCAGAGTCACTGGAGGTCCTCTACCCCTACCAGCGCCTCCGCGAAGAGGGCTACGACGTCCACATCGCCGCCCCCACCCGCAAGCAGCTCCAGTTCGTCGTCCACGACTTCGAGCCCGGCTTCGACACCTACACCGAGAAACCCGGCTACACCTGGCCCGCCGACCTCGCCTTCTCCGAAGTGGACCCCGGCGACTACGCCGCCGTGGTCATCCCCGGCGGCCGAGCCCCCGAGTACCTCCGCAACGACCCCGAACTCCGCAAGATCCTCAAGTCGTTCTTCGACTCCGACAAGCCGGTCGCCCAGATCTGCCACGGCCCCCTGCTCACCGCGGCGATCGACAGCCTCCGCGGCCGCCGCGTCACGGCGTACCCCGCCCTGGAACTCGACATGCAGGCAGCCGGCGCCACCTTCCAGGACTCCGAGGCGGTGGTCGACGGCACCCTGGTCTCCTCACGCGCCTGGCCGGACCACTCCAGCTGGATGCGCGAGTTCCTGACGGTACTGAGGGCGAAGGCACCGGTGACGTAACCGGAGCCGACGCAGTCGACGCAGTCGCAAACCCAGGCCGACTTCACTGCCGGGCACCATCGGACCGTGCCCGGCACCGGCACCGGCACCGGCGCCGGCACCGGCGGCACCCAGCCCTGGGCCGCTCGCCTAAGCCGCCAACCGCTCCGCCTCCGCGACCGCCTCCCCCAACGTGTCCACCACCGGCACCCCCACCTCCTCAAGGCTCGCCCGGCTGTGCGACCCCCCGGTGTAGAGCACGGCCCGCGCCCCCACATGCAGCGCCGCCACCGCGTCGTCGGCCGCGTCCCCGATCACCACCGTGCGCGCGGGGTCCACGCTCACGAGCGCCGCGATGTGCCGCACCATGTGCTCGGCCTTGCTGCCCCCGGACGGCCCGGTCCGCCCGTCGACGCGTATGAAGTGCTCCTCGATCCCGAACCCCCGCACCAGCGGCACGAGTTCGTCATGCCCGTACATGCTGAGGATCGACTGACTGCGCCCCGCCGACCGCCACTCCACGAGCAGCTGCGAAACACCCTCGGTGAGCCCGCACCTCACCCGGTGCTCGGTGTAGTACCGGTGGAAGGTCTCGTCCATGACCTCCCACTCGGCATCGGTCGGCAGCCGCCCCAGCAACCGCTCGTAGAACTTCGGCACCGGCACGCAGTACAGCGCCCGGTACTGCTCCATCGTGATCGGGTCGAGTCCCAGCTCGCCGAACGCCGCGTTCGTCGCCCCGATGATCGCGTCGTTGTCGTGGAACAGGGTCCCGTTCCAGTCCCAGACGATGTGTGCCCCTACCTGCTTCCCCATGCCAAAAACCGTACCCGCCACCACTGACAATCAAGAGAACGGCAGGTCAACGAGGCGGGGACATCGGCACGGGCACGGGCACGGGGATCAGCCCGTCGGCTCCACCAGGTTCGGGATCTCCTGGGTGGCGTACCAGAGCAGCTCGTGGTCCTCGGCCCCGTCCACGACGAACTGCGCGTCGTCGTCCCCGCCGTCCGCCGCGGCCAGCGCCTCCGCGGCCGCCGCCACATCCGCCTCCGCGTCGCCCGAGTCGACGTGCACGGCGGCGGCCTTGGCCAGCGCCACGCCCTTGGCGATCCGCACCTCGCCCAGCGCCGCCGGGTCCAGCCCCCGGTCCGGGTCGGCGACAGCAGCCCCGTCGGGCACGTCGACGGCGACCACGACCCGGCGCCGTGCCGCGGCGCCGTCCGCCGCCAGCAGCCGCAGCGAGGCGAGCGCGGCCCGGTTCAGCGCCGCGTACTCCAACTCCTCGATGTCGTCGGAGAGGTACCACTCGCGCAACGCGGGCGTGACGGCGTACGCGACGAGCGGCCCGGCCCCCAGTTCGCCCGTCTTGTACGCCTCGGCGAGACCGGGGAGCGTCAGGGGGACGTAGACGCGCATGACTGACCGCTTTCGTACTCGAGAGGCTCCACAAGGACCCGGAGAGGAGAGGGCGGCCCCGCCCCTTCCGGAGGGCCTTCAGGATACGTGCGGGCGTCCCCTTTCGAGTCCCCTTCACCCCCTCGCCCGGCGTCCACCCCGATCCACGGATTCACCCGGTACCGGCCCGCCACCACGGCCTTCCGCACGTTCGCGTCACCCAGATAAGTGAAGATTCCGCCCGCCGGATCGGGATCCCCGCTTCCTTGCTTCCGCGGCCCGGAAGGCCGTACAAGATCACCAACCTCGAAGTTACTGACCGGTATCCACCGGACCCACCGAACGGGGACCCCATGAACAAGGTCATGACCAGGACCCAGCAACGCCCCGGCACCCGCCCGCCGAGCCGCCGCGACACCCGCCGCCCCGGCGGCGCCCCGCCCCGCACACCGACCGGCGGCACATCCCGTACGGCGCCTTCCGGCGGCCGCCCACCCGGCTCACCCAGCACGCAGGGCCCCCACGCCCGCACCAGCCCCACCGACACCCGCCCGCCCACCGCTCCCACCCAGCCGCGAGCGACCGTGCCGCCCGCGAACGAAGCCCCCCTCTGCGGGCACGCCGTCCCCCAGCCCCGCCCCACCGACGTCTTCGCCGACCGCCTGGTCCTCGTCCTGAGCGGCCAACGCCCCGTCCACTCGATGCTCCGCCACACCGCCGGCCGCGCCTACGACGAACTCGCCCGGCTGGCGGAACGCGGCCCCCTGCGCACCCGAGGCGCCCGCCCCGTCGTCCGCGACATCGGCTACTTCGAACCCCGCACGGGTGCCATCGAGGCCTTCGCCCGGATCGGCGCCGGCGACCAGCTGCGCGCCATGGCGTTCCGCCTGGAACAGGGCGGCGACCTGCGCTGGCGCTGCACGGCGGTGGAACTGGGCGGCCCGCGCAGGCCACGTACGGACGACGACTGACCTCGGCTGACCCGCGAGCGCCGCCGGTCCGCCCGGGCCCGCTGAGGGCCCGGGCGGACCAGGGCCTTCTGGCAGGCCCCAGAGGCCCTCAGAACCCCGGCAGGGAAGCACGCAAGCCGAAGGGCCGGGCCCCCAGAGGAGACCCGGCCCTTCCAGCCGCTACGACGCCGCGATCACGCCGGCGCTACTTCTTACGGCGGCGCCCACCGCGGGCCTGCTTGCGCCGCTCCGCGCGCGTGAGGCCGTCGGCCTCGGAGCGCACCGGCTCGTCGCCGTTGTCGAAGTCGCCCTCGACGATGTCGCCCTCGCCGTCGACCTTCGGGGCGGTGTAGTGCAGCCGGTCCGGGCGGCGCGGAGCTTCGAGGCCCTTGGCGCGGATCTCGGGACGGGCACCCGCCTGCGCCGGCACCGCGTCCTTCTTCTCCAGGTCGGCCACCGGCTTGGTGTCCTCGACCGGGACCTCCTCGACCTGCTGCTCGACCTGGACCTCCAGATTGAACAGGTAGCCGACGGACTCCTCCTTGATGCCCTCCATCATGGCGGTGAACATGTCGAAGCCCTCGCGCTGGTACTCGACCAGCGGGTCCTTCTGCGCCATCGCGCGCAGGCCGATGCCCTCCTGGAGGTAGTCCATCTCGTAGAGGTGCTCGCGCCACTTGCGGTCCAGGACCGACAGCACGACCCGGCGCTCCAGCTCACGCATGATCTCGGAGCCGAGCTGCGCCTCCCGCGACGCGTACTGCTCGTGGATGTCGTCCTTGATGGACTCGGAGAGGAACTCGGCGGTCAGTCCGGCCCGGTCGCCGGCCGCCTCCTCCAGCTCGTCGACGGTGACCTTCACCGGGTAGAGCTGCTTGAACGCGCCCCACAGCCTCTCCAGGTCCCAGTCCTCCGGGAAGCCCTCGGCGGTCTCCGCGCCGACGTAGGCGTCGATGGTGTCGTCCATGAAGTGCTGCACCTGCTCGTGCAGGTCCTCGCCCTCCAGGACGCGGCGCCGCTCGCCGTAGATGACCTCGCGCTGGCGGTTGAGGACCTCGTCGTACTTCAGGACGTTCTTACGGGTCTCGAAGTTCTGCTGCTCGACCTGCGACTGGGCGGACGCAATCGCGCGCGTGACCATCTTGTTCTCGATCGGCACATCATCCGGCACGTTCGCCATGGACATCACGCGCTCGACCATCTGGGCCTTGAAGAGCCGCATCAGGTCGTCACCGAGGGACAGGTAGAAGCGGGACTCGCCCGGGTCGCCCTGACGGCCGGAACGACCGCGCAGCTGGTTGTCGATACGGCGCGACTCGTGCCGCTCGGTACCGAGGACGTAGAGGCCGCCGAGGTCCTTGACCTCCTCGAACTCGGCCTTGACCGCCTGCGCGGCCTTCTCCAGGGCGGCGGGCAGGGCCGCGGCCCACTCCTCGATGTGCTCCTCGGGGTCGAGACCGCGCTGACGCAGCTCGGCCTCGGCGAGGTCCTCGGGGTTGCCGCCGAGCTTGATGTCCGTGCCGCGACCGGCCATGTTGGTGGCGACGGTGACGGCGCCCTTGCGGCCGGCCTGGGCGACGATGATCGCCTCACGGTCGTGCTGCTTGGCGTTCAGCACCTCGTGCTGCACACCGCGCTTGGAGAGCTGCTGCGACAGGTACTCGGACTTCTCGACCGACGTCGTACCGACGAGGATCGGCTGGCCCTTCTCGTGCTTCTCGACGATGTCGTCGACGACCGCCTCGAACTTCGCGACCTCGGTGCGGTAGATCAGGTCCGACTGGTCCTTGCGGATCATCGGCCGGTTCGTCGGGATCGGGACCACGCCGAGCTTGTAGATCTGGTGGAACTCGGCGGCCTCGGTCATCGCCGTACCGGTCATGCCGCAGAGGCCGGGCTGTTCCTTCTCGTTGTGGTCGTAGCGCTTGTAGAGGCGGAAGAAGTTCTGCAGGGTGATCGTGGCGAGGGTCTGGTTCTCGTCCTTGATGTCCACCCCTTCCTTCGCCTCGATCGCCTGGTGCATGCCCTCGTTGTAGCGGCGGCCGGCGAGGATACGGCCGGTGTGCTCGTCGACGATCATGACCTCGCCGTCGATGACGACGTAGTCCTTGTCCTTCTTGAAGAGCTCCTTCGCCTTGATGGCGTTGTTCAGGTAGCCCACCAGAGGTGTGTTCACCGACTCGTAGAGGTTGTCGATGCCCAGCCAGTCCTCGACCTTGGCGACACCGGACTCGTGGATGGCGACCGTGCGCTTCTTCTCGTCGACGTCGTAGTCGCCGGTCTCCTCGAGGCCCTTGAGCGGGTTGCCGGCCTCGCCCTTCTTCAGGCGGATGACCAGCTTGGCGAAGTCGCCGTACCACTTGGTGGCCTGGTCGGCCGGGCCGGAGATGATCAGCGGCGTACGGGCCTCGTCGACGAGGATGGAGTCGACCTCGTCGACGATGGCGAAGTTGTGGCCGCGCTGGACGAGTTCGTCCTGGGACCACGCCATGTTGTCGCGCAGGTAGTCGAAGCCGAACTCGTTGTTCGTGCCGTAGGTGATGTCGCACGCGTACTGCTCGCGACGCTGGGCCGGCGTCATGTTGGCGAGGATGCAGCCGACGTTCAGGCCCAGGAACTTGTGGACGCGACCCATCATCTCGGAGTCGCGCTCGGCCAGGTAGTCGTTGACCGTGATCAGGTGCACGCCCTTGCCGGACAGCGCGTTCAGATAAGCGGGCAGCGTGCCGACGAGGGTCTTGCCCTCACCGGTCTTCATCTCGGCCACATAGCCGAGGTGCAGGGCCGCGCCACCCATGATCTGGACGTCGTAGTGACGCTGTCCGAGAACGCGCTTGGCGGCCTCGCGGACGGTGGCGAAGGCCTCGGGCAACAGGTCGTCCAGGCTCTCACCGTCTACGTAGCGCTGCTTGTACTCATCGGTGAGTGCCCTCAGCTCGGCGTCGGAGAGGTCGACGAAGTCCTCTTCGATGGAGTTGACCTGGTCCGCGATGCGGTGCAGCTTGCGCAGGATCTTGCCTTCGCCTGCACGCATGATCTTCGAGAGGACGGACACGGGGGTTGGTCTCCTTGCCGGTCGGGCCTGGGACGGTCGGTTTCCATTTGACTTGACTGAGCAACGGCCATCGTATGCGAGGACCCCGCCGCGTCGGGAGCCTGCCGTGGACGCCGAACGTCAGCTGCTTCAAATCTCCGTCAAAGGGACAACGGCCGGGGGTCGCGGATGGTGCCGCGTTCCGCCAACGAATTGTGCGAAATGCGTTCGCGCGCTCACACACCGCATAAGGGATGGCGCTTGCTACGGCACCCCGAGCAGAATCGGCCGATGGAACCCGTCACGCTCTCCACCGGCCGCCTCCTCATGCGCACGGTCGGCCCGAAGGACACCCATACCGTGTACGAGGCCGCCCAGGACCCCGACATCCAGCGCTGGACGGCGATCCCCTCGCCCTATCTGTACGAACACGCCCAGAGCTTCACGGAACAGCTGGCCCCCGACGGCTGGGCCAACGGTTCGATGTTCACCTGGGGCCTCTTCCTCCCCGAAGGGGAGGAACTGGTGGGCATGCTCGGCCTCACGATGCGTTCCATGAGCAGCGCCGAGATCGGTTTCTGGGGCACGAAAGAACACCGCGGCAACGGCTACGTCACGGAGGCCGTCCTCGCCGCCTCCCGCTGGGCCTTCGTCCACCTGTCGATCGACCGCGTGGAATGGCGCGCGGAGGTCGGCAACACCCCGTCCCGCGCCGTGGCGGTCCGCACCGGCTTCACCCTGGAGGGCACCCTCCGCTCCGCCCTGATCCACCAGGGCGTACGCCGAGACTGCTGGCTGGGCTCCCTGCTCCCCTCGGACCTGGGCCTACCGTCGACGGCACCGTATCTGCCCGCACCCACCAGCCCGTCCGGCGTTTGAGGACGAGGCCCTTTCGGGGCCGACAGCGGGGGTCTGGGGGCCGC
>NZ_KQ948930.1:540362-556829 GCF_001514235.1 Streptomyces caeruleatus
CAGCGGGGGTCTGGGGGCCGCAGGCCCCCAGGAGGGCCGGGGTCGAAGGGGCAGCGCCCCTGGAGGATGGGACGGGTAGGGGCGGCGGGGGCGAATCCACCCACCGCCCCCACCAAAACCCGCAGCTCACCCCCCACTGTCAGTGCCACCCCCTATCGTCCGAACCCATGACGACCCCGCGCCCCACCACCGAGCTGACGGCAGACGAAGCCCGCCGCATCGCCCTTCGCGCACAGGGCTTCCTCGGCGCGCCCGACCGCAGATCCGGCGTCCGCGGCATCCTCCGTCATCTCGGCGCGGTCCAACTCGACACCATCTCGGTCCTGGCCCGCTCCCACGAGCTCATCCCGTACGCCCGCCTGGGCGCGGTCGGCCGCAAGACCATCGAGAACGCCTACTGGACTACCGCACCCGAACCCACCACGGCCACCGCGCCCACAGCCGCGCCCACAGCCCCGCCCCCGGCCGACCCCCACGCCTTCGAGTACTGGTCCCACGCCGCCTGCATCCTCCCCATCGAGGAGTGGCCCCACTTCGCCTTCCGCCGCCGCGCCTACCGCAACCGCCCTCACTGGAACCACGAACTCCCCGACGGCATTTACGCCCAGGTGATCAAGCAGCTCCGCACCGAAGGCCCCCTCACCGCGACCGACCTCGGCGGCGCGAAGAAGACCAGCGACTGGTGGGACTGGTCCGGCACAAAGGTCGCCGTCGAACGCGCCCTGATGTACGGCGAGGTGGTCTGCGTGGAGCGCCGCGGCTGGAAGCGCGTCTACGACCTCGCCGAACGCGCCATCCCGGACCCGCTCCTGCACGACGAACTGGATGACACCGAGTGCGTCCGCCGCCTGGTCCGCCTGGCCGGCCAGTCCCTCGGAGTGGGCACACGCGCGGACATCGCCGACTACCACCGTCTCAAGGGCGAACAGGTCGACGCGGTGATCGCCGACTCGGGCCTGGTCCCGGTCACGGTCGAGGGCTGGGGCAAGCCGGCCTGGGCCGACCCCACGGCCCTGGAGACACCCCCGCGCGGCCGCCACCGTACGACGCTGCTGTCCCCGTTCGACTCCCTGATCTGGGAGCGGTCCCGCACGGAACGGATCTTCGGCTTCACCCACCGTCTGGAGGCCTACGTCCCCAAGCAGAAGCGGGTCTACGGCTACTTCGCGATGCCGGTCCTGTCCGGCGGCCGTCTCGTCGGCCGCGTGGACCCGGCCCGCGAGGGCCGCACCCTGGTGGCCAAGCAGGTCGTGCTGAACGGCCCGAAGGCAGTCACGTCAGTGGCCCAGGCCCTGGCGGAAGCAGCGAGCTGGGTGGACTGTACAGACGTACGGGTGGAACGGGTCGACGCCCCCGACCTGCGCGAGCCCCTCGCCAAGGAGCTCAGCCGCATCCTGGGGTGACCCTTACCGGCCCACGTCACCGGATCTCGAGGATCTTCTCCCGCATCGCGTAGACCACGGCCTCCATCCTGGAGTGCAACTGCAGCTTCTCCAGGATGTTCCGCACGTGGTTCTTCACGGTGTTCTCGGAAATGAACAACTCCTTGGCGATATCCCGGTTGTTCATCCCCGTGGCGACGAGCTTGAGAACCTCCAGCTCGCGGTCCGTCAGCCGTGGCGCGGGCACGAGCCGACGCTCGTCCGTCCGTTGGATCATCGACTTGAACTCGGTGAGCAGCTTCGACGCCATGGACGGACTGATCTGCGACTGCCCGTCGGCCACGGCACGAATGGCGGTGGCCACCTCGTCCGTGGAGATCTCCTTGAGGAGATAACCGGTCGCGCCCGCCTTGATCGCGTCGTAGAGGTCGGCCTCCTCGTCGCTGATCGTCAGCATGATGATCTTCGCGCTGGGGGCCACCTCCTTGATGGAGGTGCAGGCCTCGATCCCGCCCCGCTTGGGCATCCGTACGTCCATCAGGATGATGTCCGGCAGCAGGTCGGCGGCCTTGTCGACGGCTTCGGCGCCGTCGCCCGCCTCCCCCACGACCTGGATGTCCTCCTCGGCCGCGAGCACGATCTCCAGTCCACGGCGGAACAGGGCGTGGTCGTCGACGACAAGGACTCTGATCGGCTCCTTGCGTGGAGAGCCCGTGTCCGGGCCCATGCCGACGACATCGCCGTCGGCATCCTCGTCCCGCATCGGTCCGAAGCTGTCCGCCATCGTTCCTCCCCCTGAGGCTGTGGCTGGTCGTTTGCCATCGCCAACCCAAGGCAGCGGCCCACCGGTTGGGCCGGTGCGGCCATGATTTCATGCCCGGCCGACACTACGGTGACGTGCGGGGCGCGAAGTGGTCGCACACCGGGTGCCCCTGGGGGCGCACACCGCGCTCCAGGGGCACCGGCTCAGCGTCGGCCGGGCGGGTCAGCCGCCCAGCGTGCCACCAGCCGCAGGGGGCTGCGCCTGGGCGACCATCGGGTCCGTGTTGAGGTGGATGACCCCGTAGTCGTACGCGTGCCGCCGGTAGACGACACTCGGTTCCTTCGTCTCGGAGTCGACGAAGAGGTAGAAGTCGTGCCCGACCAGCTCCATCTCGTAGAGGGCCTGGTCGAGGGTCATCGGGGAGGCGACGTGCGTCTTCTCGCGCACGATGAGGGGGCCTTCACCCTTGACTTCCAGCGAGCCGATCTTCTTGGTGGGGACGCCGTCCGGCTCTTCTTCCTGGAAGGAGTGGCCATTGCCGTTGAGCGTCGCCGCGCCCGGAACGTGGTCGGGGACCTCGGCCGCCGTGAGTCGGCGTGCACCTCGGCGCGAGAAACGCTTGTCGTGCTGCTTGCGCAGCCGGGCATCCAGCTTCTCCGCCGCGAGGTCGAGCGCCGCGTACGGATCGCTGGCCGCTGCCTCCGCCCGGATCACCGGACCACGGGAGCGGAGGGTGATCTCCACTCGATCGCTGCGGTCGGCCTGTCGCGGGTTGGGCTCCTTGGACACCTCGACGTCGAGGCTGATCACCTTGGCATCGAGCCTCTGGATCTTCTCCAGCTTCAGCTTCTCGGCCACGTGCTTGCGGAACCGCTCGGGCACCTCGGTCTTGCGGCCCTTGACGACGATGTCCACGCAGAACTCCGTTCCCGGATCGCTCCGCTCCATCGGCGGAGCATCTCCCTTTTGCACCAGGCTCCGGTGAGCCCCGGAACCTCGGACTCGGTGACTTCCACCTCCTCCTCCCCCATGGGCAAGATCTCCACCCCATGGCCTCGGGTGATTGCGCAAAACCCGTGGCACGGCATTCGGATATGACGGGGATGGCCTGCGCCTTTCCCTCACAACCGAACATATCTCGCCCGGACGGATGTCGTCACCCTCTACTGCGGCGTACCTCCGTTCAGGTGAATTGAGCCTCTCGTTACCTGCAACGATGCAAGTTCTCAGTCAGTTCCGGTTTATTTCGAAAGAATCCGGCGGAGCAGCGACCACGGCTGCGCAGATCAGGTCGCAGCCATGTCCGGCGCCCATGATTCCCGGCATCTCCCGTACCCGCCGCACAGCGCCCTCCGTCGATCCGGCCGTCCGTTCCTCTGTGCTTTCCCGACTTCCCGCCAGGTACACAGCCGTTGTCCGGTTACCCGTTGCCCTCTGGCCACCCGCGTCGCGCTCCGTGGCCACCCGTCCATACGCGTCAACCCCCTCCGCCGTTCTGACGTATCCCCTCCTTTCCCGCGCCTCCTCCACCATGGCCGCCCGCACGGCACGCGCCGCCTCAGCCAGGGACGCGCCCGTCGTCATCAGGTCGTCGACGAGCACGACCGGCCCCTCACCCGTAAGCAACCGTGCTCCTCCAGGAGCCACCGTCAGCGCGCCGGCCAGATTGTCCAGCCGCTGCCGGGAGTTGAGCCCCGACTGATCGGCCACCCCACGCCCCTGCCGCAGTACCGCGAGGACCCGCGCCGGCGTCCCCGCCCGCCGCAAGTCACCCGCGGCCGCGAGCGCGATCCGCCGCGCCGGATCATGCCCCCGAGCCCGCACCGCCCCACGCCCCGACGGAACCGGCACCAGCAGCACAGGCGCCCGAGCACCCTCGATCCGCCGAGCCCCGTCGTCCCGTACCTGACCGCCCCCGGACCGCAGAGCCCGCCCCGACGCCCCGCTGCCGTACGCGCAGGCCTCCCGAAGCCCCGCCCGCACGGCCCCCGCGAGAGCCGTCCCGAGCGGCGCCGCGAGCGCCAGCGCGCCGCGCTCCTTGTGGGCCAGCAGCACTGCGCGCGCCTCGTCCACATACCGCGCCGCCGCGTGCACCACCGGCAGTCCCGGCGGCTCCGGCACCGGTCGCACCCGGCTCGGTCCGGTCCCGCTCAGGACGGCACGGCACTCCGGGCAGAGCACCGTGCGAGGCCTCCCGCAGCCTCCGCACTCAGCCGGCAGCACCAGGTCGGTGAGGTCCTGCCACCACCCCCGCATGCCCACCACTGTGCCAACACCCGCGCAGACCGACCACCCCTGTGGATAACTCCCTGTGGAAATACTCCGGCCCCCTCACGCGGGCCCTTTTCCTCCCCGGAATCGACTCCGCTCCGCTGGACTTCCACACACGAAAAAAGTGGCCGCCCCAACCGGAGTCACACCCCGGCCAGAAGCGGCCACCACACTCGCCGTCCCGAATCCCCGTGCGGCCCCGGCATCCCGACGCCACCCCGGACCCGACCGCGCTCACCCCGGATAAACCGGCGCCGTCCCGTCCGTCACGACCTTCTGCCACTGCGCCCCGGAGGGCAGCCGTACGATCCCGTCCTCGGAGTAGCCGATCAGCGGCAGCCGCGCGTCCTCGGACGCGGTGATCTCCTTCACGCCGCTGAGGGCGGCGGGCGCCGGTCCTTCCGGCGTGGAGCCGTCGACCTGCACGTACCGCATCGTCTGCACGCCGCCCTGCTCACGCCCGACCACGACGAGCCGGCTGTCACCGGCCCACGACATGGCCGTGACCTCCTCCAACTCAGGTGTCGCGGAGCGCAGTTCGTGCACCGAGACGGCCGAACGTTCCGCCTCCTTGCCGTCCTCCGTGCGTTCGATCCGCCCTATGAGCAGCGACGACTTCTCACCCTGCTGCACCACGAGCGCGATGCGCACCCCGTCGGCGGCCACCCGCACGGACTCGATGCGCCCCTCCAGCCCCGGCGGTGTCTTCACGACCAGCGGATCGCCCACGCCCTCCTTCAGCAGGAGCAACCTGGGGTTGCGGGGGTCGCGGTCGGCCACCCAGAGGTCGCCCTGGGCATCCCAGCTCGGCGCCGTCAGCCGCTCATCCGCCGACGGACCCGCGCTGGTCAGCTCCGGCTCCCCGAGCGGACCGCCGGACACCAGCGCCCCGACGTACAGGTTCTTGCCGTCCAGGCCGACCCCGGCAGCCATGTCCTCGTCACGCGACACGGCCACCGACTTCAGCTGCGTCTCACCCTCGCCCAGGGCACCCGGCACGGGATCGGGGGCCGTGTCGTTGGCGGCGGCGGCCAGCCGGACCAGTCGGTGCTTGTCATCGAGGAAGTACAGGTAGGTGGCGCGCTGCACGGACCCGCGCGCGGCGACCTCCTCCGCCTGGTCCTCTCTGAGCTCACACAGGTGCCTGTCCCCGGCTTCCAACTGGACCTCGTCCACCGTGGGAGTCAGGTTCTGGAGCGTGAACAGCAGCTGCGCCGCCATCTCGTCGCACTGGGCCGCGCCGACCCGGGCCGCCTTGTCGTTCAACGGCACGGTCAGTCTGTTCTGGTCGTTGGGCGTCAGCGTGGTGTCGTCGTCCTTCAACGCCGTACCGGTCGGGAAGCTCGACCTGGCCACCGGATCGAGCCAGCTGGTGGGCCCCTTGAGGAGCGAGCGGACCATCTGCGTCATGGGGTCCACGTTCCTGCGCACGAAGACGGGATCGGCGACGGCCGCCGTGTGCGGGGAGGCCCCGAGCTGGGTGTTCGTGGCGAAGTAGTACTTGTCGACGGACATGTAGTTGCGCTGGAAGTCCGACTTGCCCATGACCACGCCGCGTGGCGGCACGTCGATGCGCCACTGCTTCGACTTCTTCTCCCGGGTGAGGTGCATCGGCTCGCTGTAGTCGCCGCTGGCAGGCGCGTACGACTGCTGTGCGTCGACGGTGGCGACCTTGGTGCCGGTCAGTGTGTACGAGAGGCTGTCCGTCTCCTCGCGGCCTCCCAGGTGCTCGATGTCGACGCCCGGGCCGTCGGCCAGCACCGTCGTGGCCTGCCGGGGCAGCCACTTACGCGCGGCCTCGGTGGTCAGATACTTGCGCGCGGTCTCATAGTCCGGATCGTCGCTGGTCAGCGCCTCCAGGAAGCCCGACACGATCTCCGACGACGAGGCGTCCTCGCGGGGCGGCATGGCGAAGACCCGCACCTGCGTGTCCTGGCGCGGCGTGGACTCGACACCCCGCAGATCGCCGCTGTCGGGCATCGAGGCGCATCCGGCCAGCAGTACGACGCCACAGGCTGCGTACGCCACCGTGCGCCCCGGCGTGCGCCGCGCGCGCCCCTCGCGGTCAGCGCCCACGCGATGCCTCCCCATGCTTGCTCGACTCCCCGTCCTGCCCGGCTTCGTCGCTCGGCCGCTCTTCCGCACCGGGCGGCCCGGCTATGTCGTCCTGGCGCCGCGCGCCCGAGGCGGGCCGGGGAACCACCCGCGCGCCGTTGCCGGGCAGCGCCGTCGGATCGGCCTTGGGCGCCGCGCTGCCCAGCCGCGACGGGATCGGGTCCCTCGTCGGCATCGGGGGCGCTTGGTCACCCGAGGGCTGGGCCGGCACCGTCGCGGCCTTGTCACCGCCCCCGCTCGGCAGACCGGCGTCATTAAGTCCACGATTGCGGCGGGAGTCCTTGGGTTCCAGGGGTATCGGCGAGCCCCGCAGCGGCTCGTCCGCGGTTCGCGGCAGCGTCAGCCGGAACTGCGAACCGCCGCCCGGCTCGCCCCACGCCTGCAGCCAGCCGCCGTGCAGCCGCGCGTCCTCCAGCGCGATGGACAGCCCCAGCCCCGTACCGCCCGTGGTACGCGCGCGTGCCGGGTCCGCCCGCCAGAAGCGGCTGAAGACCCGAGTGGCCTCACCGGGCTTGAGCCCGACGCCGTAGTCGCGCACCGCGACGGCCACCGCCCCGCCCGCCGAGGCGAGCTTGACCACGACATCCTTGCCCTCGCCGTGCTCGACGGCGTTGACGACGAGATTGCGCAGCACGCGCTCCACGCGGCGTGCGTCGGCCTCGGCGACGATGGGCTGCTGGTCGCCGACGATGCGTATCTGGGTGCCCTTGCGCTCGGCGAGCGGCTCGGCCCCGCTGACGACGCGTCGCACGACCTCCCGGAGGTCGATCGGCTCGGCCTCCAGCGCCGCCGCGCCCGCGTCGAAACGGCTGATCTCCAGCAGATCGGCGAGCAGCGACTCGAACCGGTCCAGCTGATCGGCCAGCAGCTCAGCCGACCGCGCGGTCACCGGGTCGAAGTCCTCCCGCGCCTCATGGATGACGTCGGCGGCCATCCGTACGGTCGTCAACGGCGTCCGCAGCTCGTGCGACACGTCGGACACGAACCGCCGCTGCATCCGCGAGAGGTCCTCCAGCTGCTGGATCTTCAGCTGAAGGTTCTGCGCCATCTTGTTGAAGGCCTCACCGAGCCGCGCGATGTCGTCCTCGCCGGTGACCTTCATCCGTTCCTGGAGCCGCCCGGCCGACAGCCGCTCGGCGATCCCGGCAGCCATCCGCACCGGCGTGACGACCTGACGCACCACGAGCCAGGCGATGGCCCCGAGCAGGACGACGACGAAGAGCCCCGCGGTGGCGAGCGTCCCCTTGACCAGGCTCAGCGACTTCTCCTCCTGCGTGAGCGGGAAGAGGTAGTAGAGCTGGTACGGGTTGTTGTTGGGGTCGTTGACCTGCTTGCCGATGACCAGCGCCGGCTGGGACTCCTTGTTGGCGGTGGAGTGGTAGACGATGCGGGTGTAGCTCTGGAACGCCCCCGTATTGCTGTCGATCCGGTCGCGCAGGTCCTCGGGCACGCTGTCCGTCGGGCTCACCCCGCCGGAGGCACGCGGGCCCCGCCCACCGGTGTCCCCTCCCGCGGAGGCCGGGAGCGTCACCACCTCGAAGGCGCCCTGCCCACCGCTGGAGAGCGAGGTGACGAGATCACTCATCCACTGGATGACGTTCTGCTCGGCCCGCTCGTCCCCGGCCGCGCCGTCGTCGGCGGTACCGGCGGCGGCCTCGTCGGCGTTCTGCTTGGCCGCCGCGAACCCACCCGTGGCCTGGCTCTGCGAGGCCTTCACCTTGGCGTCAAGCAGGCCGTTGCGCACCTGCCCGATGACGACGAAGCCCAGCAGCAGGACCACGCCGAGCGACATCAGCAGCGTGGTGACGACGACCTTGAGCTGGATGTTGCGTCGCCACAGCCGCATGACGGGCAGCAGCGGCCGACGCACCCAGCGCAGCAGGAGCCGAAGGACCGGGCTGCCCTGGACGCCTCCTTGCAGCAGCCCGCCCTCGAGAAACCGCCCCCAGCGGGAGCCCGCCTTCTTCCGGCCGACAGGCCGCTCCGGACGGGCCCCGGTCCGACCGGGGGCCGCAGCGGCACTGTCCCCGGACATGTCAGCTCGGCCCTGCCTTGTATCCGACGCCCCGGACGGTCACCACGATCTCAGGCCGCTCAGGGTCCTTCTCGACCTTGGAACGCAGCCGCTGCACATGCACGTTCACCAGCCGGGTGTCGGCCGCGTGCCGGTAGCCCCAGACCTGCTCCAGGAGCACCTCACGCGTGAACACCTGCCACGGCTTACGGGCCAGCGCGACCAGCAGGTCGAACTCCAGCGGCGTCAGCGCGATCGACTGCCCGTCCCGCTTCACGGAGTGCCCGGCCACGTCGATGACGAGGTCACCGATAGCGAGCTGCTCCGGCGCCGGCTCCTCCGACCTCCTGAGCCGCGCCCGGATCCGCGCGACGAGCTCCTTCGGCTTGAACGGCTTCACGATGTAGTCATCGGCGCCGGACTCCAGGCCCACGACGACGTCGACCGTGTCGCTCTTGGCCGTCAGCATCACGATCGGCACCCCGGACTCCGCCCTGATCAGGCGGCACACCTCGATGCCGTCCCGCCCGGGCAGCATCAGGTCGAGCAGCACCAGATCGGGCTTGGCCTCCCTGAAGGCGGCCAGCGCCTTGTCGCCGTCGGCTACGAAAGACGGCTCAAAACCTTCACCACGCAGCACGATGCCGAGCATCTCGGCCAGTGCGGTGTCGTCGTCGACGACAAGGACTCGTCCCTTCATAAACGACATCATCCCATTCTCATAACAGTGGCGAAGGCTCAGGTGAGGTAGGTCACCGGCCAGTGACCTTAGTCGTACGCCATCACCACTGTCTGCCCTCGGCCACATCACAGGGCGTGACTATTGCGCGGGTTCGCCCCTCTATGCCCGACCTGTGGATCCGGTATCCGTCTCAGAACGTCCGCGTGATTTGCCGCGACCTGGCACACAGCTCGGCCAGCGCCTCACCCGTCACAGGCGACACGGCCCCCTCCTCGGTGACGATCGCCGTCACCAGCTCGGGCGGCGTCACATCGAACGCCGGGTTGTACGCCTGGGTCCCCAGCGGAGCCACCGGAACCCCACCTCCCGCTTCCCCTCCCGCCAACGGCACCTGAGGCGCGGCGATCTCGGTCACCTCGAACCCCGGACGCTGCTCCACCTCGATGGACGCCCCGTCCGCCGTATCCAGATCGACCGTCGTCAGCGGTGCCACCACGATGAACGGCACATGGTGATAGCGCGCGAGCACCGCCAGCGGATAACTCCCCACCTTGTTCGCCACCGAGCCGTCGGCCGCGATACGGTCCGCCCCGATCAACACCGCGTCCACCTCACCAGCCGCGAACAGCGACCCCGCCGCGTTGTCCGTGAGCAACGCGTACGCCATGCCGTTGCGCGCCGCCTCGTACGCCGTCAGCCGGGCTCCTTGCAGCAACGGCCGCGTCTCGTCCACCCACAACCGCCGCAACTGCCCGGCCCGGTGCGCCGCGAGCGCCACCGCGAACGCCGTACCCTCGCCGCCCGACACCAGCGCCCCGGTGTTGCAGTGCGTGAGGATGCGGTGCCCACCGCCGGGCAGCAGCTCGTCCAGCAGCGCCAGCCCTCGCTCCGCCATCCGCGCACTGGCCTCCGCGTCCTCCTCGTGCAACGCCCGCGCCGCACCCAGAGCCGCGGCGGCCGCCCGCTCCACGTCCCCGCTCCTGGCGAGCTCCCCCCGGTACGCGTCCTGAGCCCTGCGCACACCGACGGCGAGGTTCACCGCGGTGGGCCGGGCACCCGCCAGCGCTTCCGCGGCGTCATCCACGTCGAAGCCCCGCGCGGCGGCGAGCGCGACACCGTACGCCCCCGCGATCCCGAGCAACGGCGCCCCACGCACGGCGAGCGAACGGATCGCCTCGACCAGCACAGGCGCGTCCGTACAGACCAGCTCGACCTCCTCGGCCGGCAGTCTCGTCTGGTCGAGAAGGACCAGTACAGGGCCTTCAGGTGGTTCGTCCCACCGGATCGCCGGAATCTCCTTCGGCCTGCCGTCCTCGCCGGATTGCGCGTACTGATCAGCCATATGGTCAGTCTGCCCCTTGTCCGGCGGACAATTGAAGGTGTCCAGCCCATACCGCGGCCGGTACGTCCCCGACCACCCCATGGCACGATGGCTGCCAACCTGCCGCCGCGACCGCGGACGGGCACCGTGAAGGAGCGACGATGAAAGACACGCCGGGCTGGGCCTCGCCCGGATCCGCCGCGTCCGACGGACAGGAACCCGGCGCGTCCGGCCCTGCCGAGCCCGCAGACCGTCCCCACCCCGCGCAGCAGCCGGGAACGGACCCACAGGACTCCGGCCCCAAGTGGTCCAAGGACCAACCGCCCCCCGGCCAGTGGTCCGCCCCGACAGCGCCCCAGGCACCCGGCCAGACCCCGCCACCCCCACCTCCGCCCGGCCCGGGTTGGGGAGCCCACCCGCCCGCCGGTCCCGGCGGATACGGCGGCGGCCACCCGGGCTACGGCGCCCCGGGCGCAGGCCCCTGGGGAAGCGGCTGGGGCGGCCCGCCGCCCGCCGCCAAGCCCGGCGTGATCCCGCTGCGCCCGCTCGGCGTCGGCGAGATCCTCGACGGCGCGGTCTCCACCATGCGCACCTACTGGCGCACGGTCCTCGGCATCTCCCTGACCGTCGCGGTCGTCACGGAGATCCTCGTCATCCTCGTCCAGGGCCTCGTCCTGAACGACCGCCTCGACACCGAGGCCCTCGACGACCCGAACGCCACCCTCAGCGAACTGACCCGCGCCACCGGCGACGCCCTGATCAGCTCCAGCGTCATCCTCCTGATCTCGGTGATCGGCGCGATCATCGCGACCGCCCTGCTGACGACGGTCACCAGCCGCGCGGTACTCGGCAAGTCGGTGACCACCGGCGAGGCCTGGCGCGACGCCCGCCCACAGGTGCCGCAACTCTTCGGCCTGCTCTTCCTGCTGCTGCTCATGACCTTCGGCGTGGTGCTCGCGGGCGCCGTGCCCGGCATCCTCGTGGCCGCCACGGGCGCCGGCGCGGCAGGCGGAGCACTCACAATCTTCGGCATCCTCGGCGCCGGCATCGTCGCGCTGTGGCTGTGGTTCCGCTTCTCCCTCGCCTCGCCCGCGCTGATGCTGGAGAAGCAGGGCATCACGAAGTCCCTGAGCCGCTCCGCGAAACTGGTCCGCGGCTCGTGGTGGCGCGTCTTCGGCATCCAGCTGCTCGCCACGATCATCGCGAACGTCATCGCGGCGATCGTCGTCATCCCCTTCACGTTCCTGGCCGGCGCCGTCAGCGGCGACGGCGCCACCAGCTTCCTCAACGGCACCACCGAGTTCGGCTGGACATTCCTCATCATCAGCGGCGTCGGCTCGGTGATCGGCTCCATGATCACGTTCCCGATCACCGCAGGCGTCACCGTCCTGCTCTACATCGACCAGCGCATTCGCCGCGAGGCCCTCGACCTCGAACTCGCTCGGGCAGCCGGCGTCCAGAACTACGGCACCGGCACCCCGGGGAGCTGAACAGGTGAGCTTGGCGGGGGGAGTTCTCACGGCAGCATCAGCACTGCCGGACACGGCCGCACGCGCACTGCTCGGCGTCGGCAACACATCCGTACGATCGCTGCCGCGCATCGGCGACACGTCCGTACTGGCGCTGCTGACCCGCTCGGACGACGAACCGCCGCTGACCATCCCGCGCGACCCAGCACGGGAGGCGGCTCGACGTGAGCTGTCCAAGGGCATGTACCACGAGAACGACCCCAGCTGGTTCCAGCGCGCCCTGGACGCCTTCTGGGGCTGGGTAGAGGACCTGTTCAGCAGCGCCTCGACAGTGACGCCCGGCGGACCGCTCGGACTGGTCGTCGTCATCCTGGTCGTCGTGGCGGTCCTCGGCGCCCTGTGGTGGCGCCTGGGCACCCCGCGCCGCCAACCCACCTCCTCCACCGCCCTGTTCAACGACCGCCCCCGCAGCGCCGCCGAACACCGCGCCGCCGCCGAGGCACACGCCGCCCAGGGCCACTGGAACCAGGCCGTCCAGGAACGCATGCGCGCCATCGTCCGCTCCCTCGAAGAACGCGCACTTCTCGACGTCCGCCCCGGCCGCACCGCGGACGAGGCCGCCGCCGAAGCAGGCCGCTCACTGCCGTCCCACACGGACCGACTGCACGCCGCGGCCCGGGACTTCGACGACGTGACATACGGCGGCAGAACCGCCACCCAGCAGGCATACCAGCGCATGGCGGAACTCGACCGCGCCTTGGAGAGCACCAAGCCCCAGCTCGCGAGCAGCACCCCGAGCACGGCCCCCAACGCCCGCCAGGGAGCCGCCGAATGACCACCGAGGCCACGCTCCCGTCCACCTCGGCCTCGCCCACCGCACGCCAGCTGTGGACCCGCACACGAGGCATCGTCGCCGCCGCCGTCCTCCTGCTCGTGGCGGCCGTCGTGATCGCCACGATCCGCTCCGACGCCCGGCACGGCACCCTCGACCCACGCTCCGCCGACCCCCGAGGCAGCAGAGCGGTCGCCGAACTCCTCGCCGACCGCGGCGTCGACACGCGCGTGGTCACCACCCTGGACGAGGCACGCGCCGCAGCCGCCCCGGACACCACCCTCCTGGTCACCGCCCCCGACCTGCTGACGCGCCGTCAGCAGACCTGGCTGCGCTCGTCGACCGCCGGCACCGGCGGCCGCACTCTCCTCGTCGCCCCCGGCAGCTGGTCCGTCGAACGCCTCGCCCCTGGCGTCACCGCCGACCCCGCCACCAGCCTCGACTCGGAACTCGCCCCCGACTGCACCCTGCCCGCCGCCCAGCGCGCGGGCACCGCCGACCTGGGCGGCGTCCGCTACACCACCACCCACCTCCACGCCGACGAGTGCTACCCCAGCGAGCGCCTGGCCACCCTCCTGCGCATCCCGGACCCGACCGAGGGCGGCGACACCGTCGTCCTCGGCGCGCCCGACATCCTCTACAACGACCACCTCGACGAGCAGGGCAACGCCTCGCTCGCCCTCCAACTCCTCGGCTCCCGCCCCCACTTGGTCTGGTACCTCCCCTCGCTCTCCGACACGTCGGCCGCCGACGCGGACGACGAACGCAGCTTCTTCGACCTGCTCCCCTCGGGCTGGCTCTGGGGCACGCTCCAGCTCTTCATCGCCGCAGCCCTGGCCGCCCTCTGGAGGGCACGCCGACTCGGCCCTCTGGTGCCCGAAAATCTCCCCGTGGCGATCCGCGCCTCCGAAACCGTCGAAGGCCGCGCCCGCCTCTACCGCAAATCCAACGCCCGCGACCGCGCGGCCGCCGCTCTTCGCTCCACCACCCGCACGCGCCTCGCCCCCCTCGTAGGTGTCCCCGTCACTCAGGCGCACACGCCCGAGGCCCTGCTCCCCGCCCTGTCCGCCCACCTCCACGACCACGGAGACGGACAGGCCCTGCACACCCTCCTCTTCGGCCCGCCGCCCAGCGACGACGCAGCACTCATCAGCCTCGCCGACCAACTCGACGCCCTCGAAAGAGAGGTACGCCGTCCATGATGGACCCGACCACTGACAACGCCGGGACCACCGGGGACCCGGGCACCGCCCGTGCCTCCCTGGAGGCCCTGCGCGCCGAGATCGCCAAAGCCGTGGTCGGCCAGGACCCCGCCGTGACCGGCCTCGTCGTCGCCCTCCTCTGCCGCGGACACGTACTACTGGAAGGGGTCCCCGGGGTCGCCAAAACATTGCTCGTCCGCGCCCTCGCATCCGCACTCGAACTCGACACCAAGCGCGTCCAGTTCACCCCCGACCTCATGCCGAGCGACGTGACGGGCTCCCTCGTCTACGACACCCGCTCCGCCGAGTTCTCCTTCCAGCCCGGCCCGGTCTTCACCAACCTCCTCCTCGCGGACGAGATCAACCGGACGCCCCCCAAGACCCAGTCCTCCCTCCTGGAGGCCATGGAGGAACGCCAGGTCACGGTCGACGGCATCCCCCGCCCGCTCCCCGACCCGTTCCTCGTCGCGGCAACGCAGAACCCGGTGGAGTACGAGGGCACATACCCCCTCCCCGAAGCCCAGCTGGACCGTTTCCTCCTCAAACTCACCATCCCCCTCCCCTCCCGCCAGGACGAGATCGACGTCCTCACCCGCCACGCCGAAGGCTTCAACCCGCGCGACCTGCGCGCCGCCGGTGTACGCCCCGTAGCAGGCCCCGCGGACCTGGAGGCAGCCCGCGCAGCAGTCGCCAAGACCACCATCTCCCCGGAGATCACCGCCTACGTGGTCGACATCTGCCGAGCCACCCGGGAATCGCCCTCCCTCACCCTGGGCGTCTCCCCCCGCGGCGCCACGGCCCTCCTCGCCACCGCCCGCGCCTGGGCCTGGCTGACCGGCCGCGACTACGTCATCCCCGACGACGTGAAGGCCCTGGCCCTCCCCACCCTCCGCCACCGTGTACAACTCCGCCCCGAGGCCGAGATGGAAGGCGTCACCGCCGACTCCGTGATCAACGCGATCCTCGCCCACGTCCCCGTCCCCCGCTGATGGCCCTCACCGGACGCGCCGCACTCCTCGCGGCCCTGGGCTCCCTCCCCGTAGGAATCTGGGACCCCAGCTGGACGGGCATCCTGGCGGTCAACGCCCCCCTGGCGGTGGCCTGCGCCTGCGACTTCGCCCTGGCCGCCCCCGTACGACGCCTGGGCCTCACCCGCTCCGGCGACACCTCCGTACGCCTGGGCGAGGCCGCCGACGTCACCCTCACGGTGACCAACACGTCCAACCGCCCACTCCGCGCCCACCTCCGCGACGCCTGGCCCCCCAGCAGCTGGCCGCCCGGCACGGAGGTGGCCGCCTCCCGTCACCACCTCACGGTCCCCGCCGGCGAACGCCGCCGCATCACCACCCGCCTACGCCCCACCCGCCGAGGCGACCGCCAGACCGACCGCGTGACGATCCGCTCGTTCGGGCCCCTGGGCCTCTTCTCCCGCCAAGGCACCCACAAGGTCCCCTGGACGGTACGGGTCCTCCCGCCGTTCACCAGCCGCAAGCACCTGCCCTCCAAACTGGCCCGCCTCCGCGAACTCGACGGCCGCACCAGCCTCCTCACCCGCGGCGAAGGCACAGAGTTCGACAGCCTGCGCGAATACGTCCCCGGCGACGACACCCGCTCCATCGACTGGCGCGCCACAGCCCGCCAGTCCACGGTCGCCGTACGCACCTGGCGCCCCGAACGCGACCGCCACATCCTCCTCGTCCTGGACACCGGCCGAACCTCGGCAGGCCGCGTCGGCGACGCACCCCGCCTCGACGCCTCCCTGGACGCAGCCCTCCTCCTGGCCGCCCTCGCCTCCCGAGCCGGCGACCGCGTGGACCTCCTCGCCTACGACCGCCGAGTACGCGCCCTCGTCCAGGGCCGCACAGCAGGCGACGTCCTCCCCTCCCTGGTCAACGCGATGGCGACCCTCGAACCCGAGCTGATCGAAACAGACGCCCGAGGCCTCACGGCCATGGCGCTCCGTACGGCCCCCCGCCACTCCCTGATCGTGCTGCTCACCACCCTGGACGCGGCCCCGATCGAAGAGGGCTTGCTCCCGGTCCTGCCCCAGCTCACCCAGCGCCACACAGTTCTGCTGGCATCAGTAGCGGACCCTCACATCGCACATATGGCAACTGGACGCGGAAACACAGACGCCGTCTACGAGGCCGCGGCAGCCGCCCAGGCCCAGACCGAGCGCAACCGTACAGCCGAACAACTCCGCCACTACGGCGTCACGGTCGTCGACGCAACCCCGGAAGAACTCGCGCCGGCGTTGGCGGACGCCTATCTGGCCCTCAAGACCGCAGGGCGCCTGTAAAAACGAGAAAAGGGGGGATCATCTCCTACGGAGATGATCCCCCCTTAGCCCAACCGATACAGGTTCGGAAATGCAGAAAGCCCCCGGACCGGTATCCCCGGCCGGGGGCTCTCTCAC
>NZ_KQ948931.1:0-161489 GCF_001514235.1 Streptomyces caeruleatus
GCCCGTCCAGTGACCGTCCAGTGACCGCCGGACTTCAGCGACCGGCTTCCGCCGCAGCCACCTCCGGCTCCCCCACCGGCTCCCCCACCACCGGGACCCCGACCGCCACCTCAGCCGTACGCACCCCCCGTCCCTGTTCCTGTCCCCGTCCCTGTGCCCGCCCTCGCCCCCGCCCCGCCAACCGGCACCCCCAGCACCCCACATGCCCCGCCCGCGCGGTCACGTCGCGTGCCCCCATCCGCCACTGGCCCCGCGGCCGTACGCCCGGAGGCTTGCCCCAGCCGGACAGGTGCAGGGCCCAGGTGACGAGGACGCTCGCCGCCGTGATGCCGAGTCCGCCCGCGATCAGCGGGGCCGACACCGTGCACACCCCTGCCCCCAGCACGGCGGAACCGATGGTCGCTATCGCGGTTCCGGTCCATCCTGCGACCGTATGTCCCTCGTCATACTGGCTCATGTGCCTGCTCCCTCCTGTAGGCAGCAAAACTTCCTCACGACGTAAGAAGTTTAGAGACTAAATCTCTCACGAGCTAAGGCAATAAGAAAAGATGCAAGCCAAGCCGCCGCGTCCCACCGCCACCCCGGCCCAGGCGCTGGACGCGATGGACTCCCTCATCGCCGCCCACCTGCTCGGTCAGCAGGAGATGGCCCAGCGGCTGGGCCTGAACATCACCGACCTGCTCTGCTTCGGCTGCGTCCTGAAGGCCGGCGAGAACCTCCTCACGGCCGGTGACCTCGCGGAACACGCCCACGTCACGACCGGCGCGATGACCGGCATCCTCAACCGGCTGGAACGCGCCGGCTTCGTCACGCGCCGGCCCGACCCGAACGACCGCCGCCGCGTCCGCGTGGCCGCCGTACCGTCCGCCGTCGCCCGGGTCGAGGCCCTCTACGGCCCCTACTACGCCCGCCTGACCGACCTCTTCGCCGACTACTCCACCGACGAGATCGCCGTACTCACGGACTGGTTCACCCGGACGACCGGCCTCGCGCAGGGCTACATCGACGAACTCCGCGAGCAGGACAAGGGCTGACGCCCTGACGAGCGGCCTCACGCTGACGACCCGACGAACGGCATGGCGCTGACGACCCGACGAACGGCCTCACGCTGACGCCCCGACGAGCCGCCTGACGCTGACGACCCGACGCACGGCATGACCCCGCCGCCACCCCCCATCACATGGTGGGGTCTGCACCACCCTCGGTCCGGCGGCGCACTCCATCGTTTCCGCGGGCGGACAGCGGAATCGTTGGCCTCGGTTGATCCCGGCTGAAACCGGTCGACACGGGCTGAAGCCCCGTCGATACCGGCTGAAGCCCGACTGAGGCACCGCTGAAGCCGCACCGGGATGAGCTGAGTCCCTCAGAGGACAGGCCCGCCCGGAAGGAAACCGTCATGGAGTCGCAGCGCCCGTCGATACCGAGCCGGTCGGAGCCGGGCCTGTCGGAGCCGAGCCGGTCGGAGCCGAGCCGGTCGGAGCCGGGCCTGTCGGTGGTGCCGCACCCCTCGACGCCCAGCCCCCTCTCCTCCTTCGTCCGCTTCGTCGTGTGCGGCGGCGGTGTCGGCCTCCTCTCCAGCGCCGCCGTCCCCCTGCTGGCCGCCGCGATGCCCTGGGCGCTGGCCAATGCCCTGATCACCATCGCCTCCACCCTCCTGTGCACCGAACTGCACGCCCTGTTCACGTTCGGCACCGGACGCCGCCCGGGACTGCGGCGGCACCTGGCGTCCTCCGGGTCGGCCGGCGCCGCCTACCTCGCCACGACGGCCGCGATGCTCGTACTGCACGCGGTCCAGCCGTCCCCGACGCTGCTCTGGGAACAGGCCGTCTACCTCACCGCCTCCGGGCTGGCCGGCATCGGACGGTTCCTGGTGCTGCGGCTGTTCGTGTTCGCCGAGCGGAGGAAGCAGGCGGCCCCGGCGAACGCCACCCCGGCCCAGGCTCAGCCCCTCGCTCCGAGGTACTCCTCGACACGCTCCATCGGCCACACCTCACCGATCTTGTGCCGAATGTCGAAGAGGTTCGCCGCGTGCACGTCCGGGTCCCGGTCGCCGACCGCCTCCTCCGCCACGACGGGGACGAACCCGTGCTGCATGGCGTCCAGCGCGGTGGCGCGTACGCAACCGCTCGTGGTCAGGCCCGCGATGAGGAGGGTGTCGATTCCGGCCCCGGTGAGGTACGCCGCCAGTGAGGTGCCGAAGAAGGCGCTCGGGTACTGCTTGGTCACCGTCAACTCGTCCGGCGCCGGGCCGAGTCCGTCGATGAAGTCGCCGTACGGACTGCCCTCGGCGAACACGCGCAGGGTCGGCACCTTGCGGAAGAAGACCCCGCCGTCGCGGCCGTCGGGCCGGAACCGCACACGCGTGACGACCACGGGAATCCCCGCTCGCCGGGCCGCCGCCAGCAGCGCCCTCATCGCCTCCACGGCCGGCTCGACCCCGGCGTACAGCGGGCAGTCGGGGTCCACGTACGCGCGGGCCGGGTCGACCAGGAGCAGGGCGGGGGAGGTGCCGGGGGCCAGGTGCCCGGCCAGTCCGGCCCGCTCGTAGTCGGCCTCCGGATCGTCCCCCCGGTCGTCCCCCCGATGGTCCCCCGGTTCGTCCCCCGGCGGCTCCCGGTGCCGTAACCCGCTCACGCCTGCCGGCACTTCATCAGCGGCTGGATGCGGGTGCCGAAGTTCTCGATGCCGTCCAGGAAGTCGTCGAAGACCAGCATGATCCCCTTGGTGCCGTTGACCTCGGCGACCTCGTCGAGCATCTTCGCGACGGTCTCGTACGACCCCACCAGCGTGCCCATGTTGAAGTTCACCGCGCCCTCGGGCAGCACGATGGTGCGGGCGGTCGAGGAGTCGTCGGCGTTGGTGTCCGAGGCCGATTCGCCCGCCATGTACGCGAGGGCGGCGCGGTCGGCGTTGTCGTGGTAGTCCTGCCACTTGGCCTGGGCGGCCTCGTCGGTCTCGTCCGCGATGACCATGAAGAGGGACATCGCGCCGACGTCCCGGCCGGTCTCGCGCGCCGCGTCGACGAGAGTGCCCGTGGTGTCGGCCAGCGCCAGCGGGGTGTTGACGCCGCTGCCGAGGATGAAGTTGTAGTCGGCGTGCTCGGCCGCGAACCGCATGCCGGTGTTGCTCTGGCCCGCGGCAACGATGTCGATGTGCCCGTCCGTCGGGCGCGGCGACAGCACGCAGTCGTCCATCTCGTAGAACTCGCCCTTGAAGTTGCTGACGCCCTCGCGCCACAGCTCCTTCATCACGGTGACGTACTCGACGGCCCGGTCGTAGCGGTTGCCGAAGTGGTCGTCGCCGGGCCACAGGCCCATCTGGGAGTACTCGCCGGGCGCCCAGCCGGTGACGATGTTGATGCCGAAACGGCCGGGGGCGATCGAGTCGACGGTCGTGGCCATCCGGGCGACGATCGCCGGCGGCAGGACCAGGATCGGCGTGGAGGCGTACAGCTTGATCCGGTCCGTCACCGCCGCCAGGCCCGCCATCAGCGTGAACGACTCCAGGCAGTGGTCCCAGAACTCGGTCTCACCGCCGAACCCCTTGAGCTTGATCATCGACAGCGCGAAGTCGAGCCCGTGTTCCTCGGCCTTCTGCACGATGGCCTTGTTCAGCTCGAAGGTGGGCAGGTACTGGGGCGAACTCTTCGATATGAGCCAGCCGTTGTTGCCGATGGGGATGAATACGCCGATGTCCATGACACTCCTCAGCGGGTTGGGGGATCCCGGGTGATGCTAAGCGGAGTACATCAACTCAACGTTAGATATTGGCTGTTGACGTCGTGTCGACCGCCCGGGTACGAGGCGTGAGGATCTTGCGAACGATCGATTCGGTTGAGTGCGGAACGGTAGGGTCCACAACATGAACGCTCGGCTGACCCTGCTCGGCACGGTGGCCCCCGGTGTCGCGGAAAGCGAGGTCTTCCGGCTGGCCCTGCAGCACGCGGTGGGCGAGCTGGGCGCTCTGGGCGGCATGATCCATCTGCGCGGGCCGATGTCCGCGCTGCGCCTGGTGTCGACGGCCGGGCTGCCGCCCGCCCTCACCCGCAGCTGGGAGATCATCGACCAGGAGGGCCCGCTGGCTCCGGCACGTGCGCTGCACCAGGGGGGCGGGGTCTGGGTCCCCATGGGGGCGGCTGGGGCGGCTGGGACGGCTGGGGCGAGCGGGGCAAGCGGGGCGACCAGGATGGCCGGGGGCGCCGGTTCCAGGGCCGGCTCCGCGTCCGGCTCACCGACTGCTTCCGCGCCCGGCTCACCGACTCCTTCTGTGCCCGGCTCCCGGACCGGCGGCCCGGCGGGCCCCGCGCCCGGCTCCTCGGCAGGTCCCGCGCCCGGCTACCCGCGCGGCTCATCGGCCGACTCCCGGGCCGGTTCTGCGGCCGGCCCCGACGCCGCCTCCCCGTTCGGCCCTACGGCTGCCTCCCCGTTCGGCCCCCCGCCCCACCTCTCGGCCGGCTCACCGGCCCACCCCCAGGCGGGCTCCAGGACGGCCGGCTCCTCCCCGGCCAACCCCCTCGCCGGCCCCCTGACCCGCCTCACAGCCGGTCCGCCGACCTTCCCCACGAGCAATTACCTGACCACCCCTGTACCCACCGCCACCGCCACCGCCACCCCCGCCCCCGCACCCGCACCCGCACCCGACACCCCACCCCCCACCTGGCCCGGCACCGGCATCGCCGCCCTGCCGCTGTACCGGGGCCGGCGCAGCACCGGTGCCCTCAGCGTCCTGATGGGCGACCAGGGCGAACCGACCCCCGAGCACTGGGAGTTCCTGCGTGCCGTCGTCGCGTGGACCGAGGAACGCATGGTCCAGGCGCCGCCGACGGCCGGCCCCTCCCGGCCGGTGCAGCCGGAGCAGAACGGCGAACGGCTGCGCCAGGCCCTGAAGGAGGTCAGCGTCGGATCCTGGGACTGGAACATCCAGACCGGCGAACTGCTCTGGGACGAGGCCGCGCTGGAGCTGTACGGCACCCGGCCGGAGGAGTACACCGGCCTGGTCGAGAACTGGATGAGATGCGTCCACCCCGACGACCTGGCGCCCACGCTGGCCCTGGTGGACCGGGCGATCCTGGAGCACGGCGTGTTCGAGGCCGAGTACCGGGTGCGCAAGCTGGACGGCAGCTGGGGCTGGACGCAGGCCCGCGCCAGGGCGACGTACGACGACAACGGCGAGCCGCACCGGATGATAGGCGTCGGCTGGGACAGCAACGAGCCGCGGTCCGCCCGTGACGCGCTCGGCCGGGCCCTGCGGCACATGAGCGACGGCTTCCTCGCGATGGACGACGACTGGCGGATCACCTTCGCCAACCTGGAGGCCGAACGCACCCTCGGCTACTCCGAGGAGGAGCTGTTCGGCCGGCTGCTGTGGGACCTGCCCGCCGCCGAGCAGGTGCCGGGCCTGGAGATCCGCTGCCGGCAGGCCGCCGCCGCGGAGAAGTCGGTCAGCTTCGACGTACGCCTGCCCAACGGCCGCCTGTGCCATCTGCGGCTGGTGCCGGGTCCCGACGGCCGCACCATCTACTTCACCGACGTGACCGAGAAGCGCCGGCTGGAGGAGGAGCGCCGGTGCGCCGAGCGCGCCGCGTCCGAACGGGCCGCGCGGATAGCGGAGTTGACGGAGGCGCTCGCCAAGGCGACGACCTCGAAGGACGTGGTGGACGCGGTCGCCCGCCGGGTGCTGCCGCCGTTCGAGGCGACCGGTCTGGTGGTGCAGGCCGTGGAGGGCGACCGGCTGACCACCGTCGGCTCCGTCGGCTACCCGCGGGACATCCTCGCCATCCTGGACGGCCGTGAACGTACGGAACCCAGCCCGCTGTGGGACGCGGTCCGGGCCGGCACACCGATGTTCATGTCCTCCCAGCGGGAGTTCGCCACCCGCTACCCCGACCTCGCCGACCTGCCCGCCCGCGCCGGCAAGCAGGCCTGGGCGCTGCTCCCGCTGACCGCCTCGGGCCACACCTTCGGCGTCTGCGCGGTCACCTTCGACCACCCGCGCCGCCTCACCGACGAGGAGCGCACCCTCCTCACCGCCACCAGCGCCCTGGTCGCCCAGGCCCTGGAACGGGCCCGCCTCTTCGACGCCGAGCACACCCGGTCCCGCGAGCTCCAGCGCAGCCTGCTCCCCCGCGACCTGCCCGACCTGCCCGCCTGCACGGCCGCCGCCCGCTATCTCCCGGCCGGGCAGGGCATGGACGTCGGCGGCGACTGGTACGACATCATCCCGCTGTCGGGCGGCCAGGTCGCCCTGGTCGTCGGCGACGTCATGGGCCACGGCCTGCCCGAGGCGGCGACGATGGGCCGGCTGCGCACCGCCGTCCACACCCTGGCCGACCTCGAACTGCCGCCCGACGAAATCATGAGCCACCTCAACGACATCGTCGGCGCCATGGGCGAGGAGTCGTACGTGACGTGTCTCTACGCGCTCTACGACTCCACGACCCGCGTCTGCTCCATATCCAGGGCGGGCCACCCGCCACCGGCCCTGCTGCACCCCGACGGCACGGTGGTGTTCCCGCCCCTGTCGGCCGACCCGCCGCTCGGCGCGGCCGAGCCCCCGTTCGAGACGACGGAGATCCCGGTCCCCGAGGGCAGCGTGCTGGTGCTGTACACCGACGGCCTGGTGGAGTCGTCCAAGCGCGAGATGGACGAGGGCATGGCGGCGCTCGCCGACGTCCTGCGCACCGCCCACGCGGACGGTACGGCGACGGACCTGGAGCACCTCTGCGAGCAGGTCACCGCCGCCCTCCTCCCCGCCCACCACCAGGCGGCCGACGACGCCGCCTTCCTGCTGGCCCGCCTGCACGCGCTGCCCACCTCCCGCATGGCCTCCTGGCCCCTGCCCAAGGACCCCAAGGCGGCCGGCCAGGCCCGCAGCCTGATCCGCAAGCAGCTCGCCGCCTGGAACCTGGAGGACCTCACCCCCACCACCGAACTCCTGGCCAGCGAACTCGTCGGCAACGTCATCCGCCACGCCAAGGGCCCCCTGCGCCTGCGCCTCCTGCACGACGCCAACCTGATCTGCGAGGTCTTCGACGGCAGCCTGACCATGCCGCGGATACGCCGTGCCACGGAGACCGACGAGGGCGGCCGCGGGCTCCAGCTGATCACCGCGCTGTCGCAGCGCTGGGGCACGCGGTACACGCCGACCGGCAAGTGCATCTGGACGGAACAGGCCGTACAGCCGACGGCGCCGGACCCGCTGGAGGGGACGTTCCTGGCCATGGCGGGCCTGGGAGAGGACTTCGACGGCGATCTGGACGCGCTGGCGTGGGGGGACCAGGAGTTCTAGGTACGCCGTCGGCGTGGGCGGCGTACGTCATCGACGCCGGCGTACGTCATCGACGCGGCCGTTCCCAGGGAGACCTTCCCGTCACGGTAGTACCGTGAAAACGCCGCATATGGCGCGGCGCTCCGCAAGAACCCGGAGTGTGATGCCATGGCCCACCGCCGCACCGATTCGGCCAGTGCCACCAGGGAGCTGCTGCAGAAGCTCGGGGACCTCACCGGCCGGATACTGGACCAGATCAAGTTCCAGCAGGCCCGCGTCGAACTCGCCGCCGCACTCCAGCGCCAGGTCCTCGCCGCGGAGCTGCCGGTGCTGCCGTATCTGCGCGCGGCGGGGCGGTACACGCCCGCACGGGTCGGGCTGGACATCGGGGGCGACTGGTACGACGGCTTCGTGATGCCGGACGGTTCGGTGGGGTTCGCGATCGGGGACGTCCAGGGCCATGACGTCGAGGCCGCGGCGCTCATGGGGCAGGTCCGCACCTGTCTGCGCGCCGTCGCGACCGCCACCACGGACCCGGCGGAGGTCCTCGGCCGGACGAACGACCTCCTCGTCTCGATGGCCACCGAACTCTTCGTGACCTGCTCGTTCCTGCGCTTCGACCCCGCCACCGGAGAGCTCTGCGACGCCCGCGCCGGACACGTCCCGGCCGTGTGGGCCACGACCGACGGCCGCTGCGAGGTCGTCCTGAACGACGGCGGCCTGCCGCTGGGCATCCACGCCGGCGAACACTACCCGTCGTCCCGCCGGAAGCTGACCGAGGCGGGCGCGTTCGTGCTGCTCACCGACGGGGTGGTGGAAGGCCCCGAGTACCCGATCGAGGACGGTATGAAGAAGGTGGCCGAGCTGGTGGGCGAGGCCTGCTGCACCGACCCGGACGAACTGGCCGCCGAGGTGATCAAGGTCGCCGACCTCACCGGCCACAACGACGACGCCGCGGTCCTGGTCCTGCGTTACGGAAAGCTCGGGGAGCGATCGGGAAGCGGCGGCGACCCGGGATGACCGGCGTGGCGCCCGACGCGCGGCTCCGGCGGTACGGCACCGAGGCCCTCAAGCTGGCCGCCGTGACCGCCGCGTACTACGGCAGCGCCAAGCTCGGCCTGGAACAGCAGCTCGTACGCGGTCAGGTCACGCCGTTCTGGCCGCCCACCGGTATCGCCCTCGTCGCCCTGATGCTGTGGGGCCTTCGGATGTGGCCGGCCATCGCGCTCGGGGCGTTCGTGGTGAACGTGACGCTCGGGCCGTCGGTCCTCCCCGTCCTCGCCATCGCGGCGAGCAACACCATCGCCCCGATCTGCGCCTTCCTCCTCCTGCGGCGCGTCGGGTTCCGCCCGGCACTCGACCGGCTCCAGGACGCCCTCGCGCTGGTCTTCCTCGGCGCCCTGCTCGGGATGCTGCTCAGCGCGACGATCGGCACCGGCGTCCTGGTGGCCTCCGAAGCGCTGTCGGCCGACGACTTCTGGCCGACCTGGTCGGTGTGGTGGACCGGCGACGCCATGGGGGTCCTCTTCATCACGCCGCTCCTGCTGGCCGCCCGCACGGCCCGGCTGCCCCGCGGCTCGCCCGGGTGGCGCTGGGCCGAGCTCCTGCTCCTGCTCGGCGGCACGGCGACGATCGCCCAGGTGGCCACCCGCACCTCGGTCAACCTCCTCTTCCTCGTCGTCCCCTTCCTGATCTGGGCGGCCTTCCGCTTCCAGCTCCTCGGCGCCGCGCCCTGCGCCCTGATCGCCTCCCTCATCGCGATCTACGCCGGTTCGGTCGGCTCGGGCCCCTTCGCCGGCCACAACCTCGTGGCCAAGATGGTCATCCTCCAGGCCTTCAACGGCACCGTGGCCCTCACCGCCCTCCTGCTCTCGGCGATCATCGCCGAACGCAACCAGACCCTCCGGGCCCTCCAGGAGGCCTGCGACGACCTCGCGGAAGCCCTGTCCCGACTCGTCCCGGACCAGCCACCGGATGTGCGCCCGACCGCACCGGCGCCTCCGTGGGACACGGGGGCACGGCGTCGCGATGGCGCAGAAAATCGAACACATGATTGAATTCAGCCATGCGACCGCGACCGTTCCCCGACGACCTGGTCCAGGCACAGCAGGAGTGGAGCCACACCTACCACCGGCTCGCCCATCGCCCCGACCGGACCGAGCTGCGCCGGCGCCTGAACCAGCTGTCGACCGCGGTCCTCTTCCACCCCTACTGGCAGGAGCACGGCAGAACACCGGCGGCATGGTGGGAACTGCGGAGCCTGGGCCGTGGGGAAAGGAGCTGGAGGTGAGGATCCCCACCGCGCGCGGCGACGGTACGGACGATGGCCGCGCTACCGCCTGACGCCCGACGCCTCCGGGCGATCCTGGCCTACCTCGAGGCCCGGATCGCCGAGAACGAGACCGTCGGCATCTATCTGCGCCTCCAGAGCGACGCCGTACGCACGGCACTCGCCGGCACCGAGGAAGCCCCCCGAACACCGCCCGCCCCCGAGCGACGCCGGCCGACGCTCCCCTCCTTCGCCCCCGGCCACCCGGGGACCTACGTCGTCCAACAGAAGCGCACCCCCGACGGCCCGGAACCCGCCGTGATCCACACGACCGACTGCACGATGACCGAGGGCACCCCCCACCCGATCAGACCCCACGAGGCCCGCGCCGCCCTCACCGACCCCCACATCGAACCGTGCGCGTTCTGCCGTCCTGACAGCGAGTTGGGGATTCTGGACTAATCACCTAGAGCCGCTTCACGTTCCGGTCCAGGATCACCCGGAGCCGGTCGACGTCCGCAGGGTCCTGAGCGCCCCGCTTGGGCAGGAGCGCGACTCCGGCCGCGCGGTCACCGGCAAGCAGCACGAAGAGTCCGGGCGTCTCCAGATACTCCCGGACCACAGTCCAGTCCATGCTGAAGGACGCCCGCTCGCCCGTGGTGACCGCACCACGGTCGTCGGCCACCGTCCGGCACTGCCCGTACGGCTCCACCATGCTGAACATCCGGCGGGCCATGGTGCGCAGCCCCCGCAGAGTGGCCCAGACGGTGACGGACACGGTCAGCACCAGCGAGACGATCCACACGGGCAGCGGAGCATCCCGGAGAACCGAGAAGACACTCACGGCGCCCACCCCCACCAACGGCGCCATAAGTGCCTGGGCCCGCCCCGCCGATGACCGCCGAGCTCGCGCACGGAGCGCCTCTTCGAAGTCCGCCGACGTCGGCCGGTACACGAACTCCACGGCCGTACCGCAATCCGCGTTCTGATGTGAGGAAGCCCCGCCCCTGGTGTCCATGAGCAGGGATCGTAGCGAGGCACGACCGCCGCCAGAACTGCGGGCGAGGCAAAAGCCAAAGGCCCTGCGGATCACTCCACAGGGCCTTTGAACATACTGTGCACTCGGCAGGATTCGAACCTGCAACCTTCTGATCCGTAGTCAGATGCTCTATCCGTTAAGCTACGAGTGCTTGTTCTGTTTTCCGTCGCTCCCGGCCCTTCCGGCCCGCTCGCGGCGACAGGAAGAACATTACATGACTGCCGCCGCCATGTGAAATCCGTTTGCCGCACCCCTTGTGACCTGCGGAAACAGCCTTATGGAACGACGAAGCCCCGGTCCACTGGACCGGGGCTTCGTGATCTGGCGCGGAGGCGGAGGGATTTGAACCCTCGATGGGCTTTAAGGCCCAAACCGCATTAGCAGTGCGGCGCCATAGACCGGACTAGGCGACGCCTCCAGCACAGCCGCTCGCGCGAGCGCGAGTGGTGCGTGCAGATGATGACACAGTCGAGCGTGCTGTCACCAATCGACCTCCACGGTACTAGGCGGGGAGGCCGCAGGGCAAAGCTCTTCCCGGCGTGCTTCGCGGGCGTCGGGGCTAGGGGCACGACGTCCGGGGGGGCCGGGGGGTGGGCGCAACGTCCAGGGGCGTGCGGCGTTAGTCAGGTCATGTTGCAGGCCAACCGTTCCGCCGCGGCCGGGCGCCTTCGCCGGGCTCTCCTCGTCACCGCCGGCTCCCTCGCCGCCGTCGGCTCCACCGCCCTCGCGCCCGCCGCGTACGCCCATGCCACGCCGCTCTCCCTCGCGTCCCCGTCCCTCCAGGACGCCGGCCGCTCCGGCGATCACCTCACGGTCACCGTCCGCGACGCCGGCGCCGGTGCCGACGGGACGTACGAGCTGTCCTGCCATCCGGCCGGGGGCGATCACCCCGACGCCGACGGCGCCTGTGCCGCGCTCGATCGCGGCACCCGGTGGGGCAAGGACACCTTCGCCCCCGTACCGCAGGGCAGCCTCTGCACCATGCAGTACGGCGGGGCGGCCACCGCCCGTGTCACCGGCATCTGGGCCGGGCGGCCCGTCGACGCGCGGTTCGATCGCGGTGACGGGTGCGAGATCGCACGGTGGGACCGGCTGGTGCCGCTCCTTCCCGACCTGCGGCAGACGGGGCGGCCGTAGCGGGCGGTCGAGCCGTCGGTCGAGCCACCCCGTCAGGGAAGCAGGGGGTCCGGTACGTCGTCGCACAGACTTTCCATGGCGGAAGCACCGGCACCGTAAAAGTCCCGCGAAGGTCTCGCGAAGCCGGAATGACACCGGAAGTGCACAGGAAAGGACGTCGGCAGGGGCGGTCATACGTTCTGGGTCACTTCGTCGTGCGACCTGCCTCTCATCCGGCGTCGCGAGCGCAACCCCAGCCTTTAGACTCCCTCGCGTGACACGCCGCGGGCCGGTTGGCAAGATGGCCCGAGCGGTCGGCAAGGTGCGGTAACAGGGAGGAAGCGTCTCGTGAGCAGCAGGCCATCCCGAGGCGCTGCTCGCCTCGCAGCCATACTCGACGCACTGCCCGACGCGTTGGTGCTGGTCAACGCCAATGGGACCGTCGTCAACGCCAACACCATCGCCCTGGAGGCCTTCGAGGCGCCGGGGACGGCTCTGGTGGGGCGGGGGCTGCTCGATCTGCTGCCGCAGTTCGACTCGAAGCTGATCCCGGGGTCCATGCGGCGGCCCGACCACATGGCCCCGCAGGGGCGGACCAAGCCGACCCGGATGATGGCCCGGCGGACCGACGGCGCCGAGTTCCCGGTCGAGGTCACGTCCGCGAATCTGGAGAACAGCCAGCAGGCCTACGACAGCTACGGCTACAGCGGCGACGAGCTGCTGATGCTCGTCGTCCGGGATCTGACCGGGACCGTCGACACCGAGGCCGAGCTGGCGCGTTCGCAGCGGCAGACCGAGATGATCCTGCGCGCCGCCTCCGAGGGCGTCGTGGGCACCGACACCGACGGGCGGATCGTCCTCGTCAACCCGGCCGCCGCCCAGATACTGGGTTACCGGGCCAGCGACCTGGGCGGCCGGGAGCTGCACACCCTCGTCCTGCACTCCCGTCCCGACGGCTCCCCCTTCCCGTACGAGGAGTCCCCGCTCGCCGACACCCTGCGCTCCGGGCGCAAGCACCGGGTGCGCGGGCAGGTGCTGTTCGCCAAGAACGGCGACAAGGTGCCGGTCGACCTGACGACCGCGCCGGTGCGCGACGGGGACCAACTCGTCGGCGCCGTGATGACCTTCGCCGACCGGCGGCCCTTCGACGCCCTCGCCGAGGAGAAGACCGCCGCCGAGGAGCAGCACGCCGAGCAGCTGGAGCGGCTCGCCGAGGAGCACGCCTCCGAGCTGACCGCGCTGCGGCAGAAGCAGGTCGCCGAGCTGGAGGAGCTCAAGGAGCGCCACGAGGAGGAACTCGCCGCGGGCGAGGAGCGGTACGCCGCGCTCGGGGAGCGGGAGAAGGACCGGTACGAGGCGCTGGCGGGTCGGCATGAGCAGCTGCTGACGCTGCTCGCCCGTTCGCTGCGGGGCCCGCTCGACGAACTCCGCCGTGAGCTGGCCGCCCTCGCCGCGGACGACGCGGGGCAGTTGTGGCCCGAGGCCAACCAGGTGCTGCACCATCTCTCGGCCGGCTACTCGCGCATCACGACGCTCATCGACAACGTCCTCGGCTACCAGCAGCTCGACACGGGCGGCGACGCGATCGTCCGTACGAAGGTGATGCTCGACGCCGTCGTCGCCGCAGGTGTCGACGGCGCCGTCGAGCTCATCGGGCCCGGGCGGGTGCAGTTCGCCGTGCACGCGCCGCCCATCGAGGCCGAGGTCGACCCGCAGCGCCTCGCCACCGCGCTCGCGCATCTGGTCGCGGACGTGGCGGGGGTCGACGCGACCGGGAACTCTCCGGTGTCGGCGGGCGGTTACATGGACAACACCGTCGTGGTCGCGGCGGCGCAGCGGGGTGAGGTCGTACGGATCGAGGTGCGCGGGCCGTATGCCGGGGGAGACCCGGTGCACGAGCCGATCGTGCGCGGGATCGTGCGGGCCCACGGCGGTGTGCTCCAGACGCACGACGTGCCGGGGATGAGCGGCAGCGCGTACGTCCTCGAAGTGCCCATCGGGGGCGGCGCCGGTGCCGTTCCCGCGGCCCCCGGCGGCCCCGCCGCCCTGGAGGCCGGTGACGGGACCGGGGGCGCTGCCCCAGGTGCCGAGCAGGGCTTGGAGCAGGGTGGTGCCGGTGGTGGTCGGCGGCGGGCCCGGCGGTCCTCCGTGGACGCCTTCCTGGAGAGCGACACGCCCGGTGCCGACGCCGAGGGCGGGCCCGCGGATGCCGAGGGTGCGGCGCCCACCGGGCGTCGGCGCAGGCGCGCGGCGGCAGCGCCCGAACTGCCCCAGGGCACCGGCGACGCGGGCGGCGAGGCCTCCGGTGGTACCGGACGGCGGCGCGGTCGACCGGCCGAGGACGGCCAGGACTCCGTGGACGGACTGGACTCCGTGGACGGCCAGGACTCCGTGGACGGACTGGACGGCGCGGACGGCCTGGACGGCGCCGGGGGTGTCGCCGACGGTGTCGCCGAGGGGGCCGTCGTCACGGCCGCCGAGCACGCGGCGGGGACCGCGGCCGCCGGGAACAACCTGGGCGGGACCGTACCGCCGCAGGGCGTGCCCGCGCCCAGCGGACGGCGCGCCCGGCGCGACGGCGGGGAGCAGCACGCGCTGCCGCCTGCCCTGCCCGCGGCCGGTGACTCCCCCCAGACGCCTTCCGGGTCCGCTACGCCCGGTCCGGGCGAGGCTCCCCAGCCGACGGGACGGCGTCGACGTGCTCTGGCCGCGGCGGCCGAGCGCAGTGCCGCGGCCGCGCAGGCGCAGGAGGCGGGGCCCCGCCCGGTGTTCGCGCTGCCGCCGGCCGAGGCGGACCGCGCCACTGCCGCGCCCGCGGAGGAGACGGGCGAGGGCACCGCCGCGCCGGTGGCTCCGGCCGCCGACGCGAACATGGCCCCGGCTTCGCCGGTGGCTGCGGCACCGGTCCCGACTCCGGGGCAGGCACCCGTTCCCGCTCCGGCGCCGGTCCCGGGCCCGGTTCAGGTTCCCGGACAGGGGGCTCCCGGCGACGTTCTCGCCGACGAGGGCCGGCACGATGCCGTGCCGCACGACCAGGCCGACGACCACACCCCGCCTCAGCCGCACCCCACCAGCGCGCCGACCGGGCGTCGCCGACGGGCCGTGGGGCAGCCCGCGGAGCCGGCTTCAGCACAGCCGGCTCTCGCACAGGCGGCCCCGGCAGCACCGGTGCAGGCCGGGCAGCCCCAGCCCGCCCCGGGTCGGCCGCTTCCCGCCGAGGCGCCCGAGCAGGGCACTGCGGCGCAGGGTGTCCCGGCCCCTCAGCCGTGGCCGGCCGCGGACGACACCCCCGACGCCGGTACGGCCGTACCGGCGAACGCCGCCGCCACCGCCGTACCGCCGCATCCGAACGCCCCCCAACCCGCCCCGGGCACGCCCGCCCCGGGCACGCCGGCGCCGGGCACGCCGCTGCCGCCGGAAGCCGGCGCGGCCACCGCGGTCGCCGGGGCCGGTCGGCAGGAGCGGGCGGCGGCCCAGCCGTTGCCGGCCGAGGCCGGTGCCTCCGGTGCCGCTGCCGCCGCCCCGGTGGACCCGAACTCGACGCAGGGGCGCGCAATCAGTGTGCGGACGCTGGGGCAGGGCGTGCCGTTCACGCGGCAGGCGGCCCAGGTGCAGCAGCCCGCGCCGTCGTCGGCGACGCCTCCCCCGCATCAGACCAACGGCGGACGGCGCCGCAAGCTCGGTACGCCGCCCGACCCCGCCGCGCGGGCCGGTGCCTCGACCGAGCAGACGGCGCGCCCGCATCCGTCGGACGACCAGCCGCCGGTGCCCGCACAGCCGCAGCCCCAACCGCAGGCGCAGGCGCAGCCCTCGCTCGGCGGGCAGCCTCAGCCCCAGCCGTCGTCGGCCGGGCAGTCGCGGCTCGCGCCGATGACCGAGGGCGCCGGACGCTCGTACGCCATAGGCGCCCCGGACGAGAACGCGGCCGAAGGGCCCGAGCCGTTGGACGGGCCGGGCGGGGCCGTCGAGGTCGCCGACACTCCGCGGCCGCAGCCGATGGACGACGAACTGCCCCCGGAGCCGCTCGACAACCCGCGGCGGCTGCTGGTGTGGCCCGCCCCGGATGTGACGACCCAGCAGGCGCTGAGCGACCGCGGCTACCGGCCGGTCATCGTGCACTCGCGCGAGGAGGTGGACGCGCAGATCGCGGCGTTCCCGGCCGCGCTCTTCGTCGACCCGCTGACCGGGCCGATCACCCGGACCGCGCTGCAGTCGTTGCGGCAGGCCGCGGTCGCGGCCTCGGTGCCGGTGATGGTGACCGCGGGGCTCGGACAGGCCTCACGGGAGGCGGCGTACGGTGCCGATCCCGCCGTACTCCTCAAGGCGCTGGCGCCTCGGGACAGTGAGCAGCACCCGCCGCGTGTCCTGCTGATCGAGGAGCACGCGGAGATCGCGCTGGCGCTGACCGCGACGCTGGAGCGGCGCGGGATGCAGGTGGCGCGGGCCGCGAGTGACGCGGACGCGGTGGCGTTGGCCGGTGACTTCCGGCCGAACCTGGTCGTGATGGACCTGATGCAGGTGCACCACCGCCGCGCCGGCATCGTCGACTGGCTCCGCGCGAACGGTCAGCTCAACCGCACCCCGCTCGTCGTCTACACCGCCGCCGTCGACCAGGCGGACCTGCCGCGGCTGGCCTCCGGCGAGACGGTGCTGTTCCTGGCGGAGCGGTCGACGAGCGGTGAGGTGCAGGGCCGGATCGTGGATCTGCTGTCGAGGATCGGGACTAACTGAGGGACAGGTGCGGTGGCGCCCCCTTGGTGCTCGCCACGCGGTAGGGGGCGCGGGACCGTGTCTACTGTGTGCGGCTGGCGCCGCGTGGGCGCGATCGGCCACGGACTGCCCGTGGCCGGTCGACAACGGTTCCCCTTGTTGGCGCCCCGTCAGATCTGCGTGACGTCCAGGCCACCCTCCGCGTACTGCCTGCGCAGCACCTTCTTGTCGAACTTGCCCACGCTCGTCTTCGGCACCGCCGCGATGACCGTCCAGCGCTCCGGCAGCTGCCACTTGGCGATCTTGCCCTCCTCGGCGAGGAAGGCGCGCAGCGTCTCGAAGTCGGCGGTGGCGCCCTCCTTCAACACGACCGTGGCCAGCGGGCGCTCGCCCCACTTGTCGTCCGGAACGGCGACCACGGCGGCCTCGGCGACGTCCGGGTGGGACATCAGCGCGTTCTCCAGCTCGACCGAGGAGATCCACTCGCCGCCGGACTTGATGACGTCCTTGGCCCGGTCGGTGAGGGTGAGGAAGCCGTCGGGGGAGATGATGCCGACGTCGCCGGTCTTCAGCCAGCCGTCCTCGCTGAACTTGTCGGCGGGGCGCAGCGGTTCGGCGTCGGGGCCGTTGTAGTAGGCGCCCGCGATCCAGGGGCCGCGGACCTCCAGTTCGCCGGCCGACTCACCGTCCCACGGGATGCGCTCGCCGCCGGGGCCGGTGAGGCGGGCCTCGACGCTCGTCGGGAAACGGCCCTGGGTGAGCCGGTACGCGAACTCCTCCTCCGTACCGACCACGTGGGCCGGCGGCCGCGAGACCGTACCGAGCGGGGAGGTCTCCGTCATGCCCCAGGCGTGGCAGACCCGCATGCCCAGCTTGTCGAACGCCTCCATGAGCGAGGGCGGACAGGCCGAACCGCCGATGGTGACCTGGCCGAGGGTGGAGACGTCCCGCGGCTTCGCGGTGAGCTCGGCGAGCAGGCCCTGCCAGATCGTGGGCACGGCGGCGGCGTGGGTCGGCTTCTCGCCCTCGATCATCTCGGCGAGCGGCGCGGGCTGCAGGAAGCGGTCCGGCATCAGCATGTTGACGCCGGTCATGAAGGTGGCGTGCGGCAGGCCCCAGGCGTTGACGTGGAACTGCGGCACCACGATCAACGAGGTGTCCTGGTCGGTCAGGCCCATCGACTGGGCCATGTTGACCTGCATGGAGTGCAGGTAGACCGAACGGTGGGAGTAGACGACGCCCTTCGGGTCCCCGGTCGTCCCGGAGGTGTAGCACATGGAGGCGGCCTGACGCTCGTCCAGCTCCGGCCAGTCGTACGCCGTCGGCTTCCCGGCGATCAGCTCCTCGTACTCGTGCACCTGCACGGCCGCGCCCGCCAGACCGGAACGGTCACCCGGCCCCGACACCACCACGTGCTCCACCGTCTTGAGGTGGGGCAGCAGCGGGACGAGCAGGGGGAGGAGCGAACCGTTGGCGATCACGACGCGGTCGGCCGCGTGGTTGACGATCCAGGCCAGCTGCTCGGCCGGGAGGCGCAGGTTGAGGGTGTGCAGGATCGCGCCCATGGAGGGGATCGCGAAGTAGGCCTCGACGTGCTCGGCGTTGTTCCACATCAGGGTCGCGACCCGTTCGTCGCCGGTCACGCCCAGGTCCTCGCGCAGGGCGTGCGCCAGCTGTGCCGCCCGGGCCCCGACCTCGGCGAAGGAACGGCGGTGCGGCTCGGCCTCGCCGGTCCATGTGATGACCTGCGATGAGCCGTGGATCGTCGACCCGTGGGTCAGGATCCTCGAGATCAGCAGCGGTACGTCCTGCATGGTGCTCAGCACGGCGGTCCTCCCGGGGCGACATTGCCTACGCGGTAGTAAGGGTTGCGGAGATTCTGCGCGCATACCGCGCGGTATGTCACTAGGGTCGGGCGATCGATCATGTCACGTTGCGTTCACAGAGCCCTCCCGCTAGGGGTGGGGTGAAACCCCGGCTCTCTGTCTCCGGCCCCCGGTCCCCGGTCCCCGACCTCCGGTCCCCGATCTCCGATCTCCGGCTTACGGCGTGCGCAATGCCCCGTGCCCCCGGTCCTACCGGTCCTACCGGTCCTATCGGTCCTATCGGTCCTATCGGACCTACCGGACCAGCCCCAGCTCAGGATCCTCGCGCAGCTTCCCGAGCGCTCTCGACACGGCCGACTTCACCGTGCCGACGGAGACGCCGAGCACCTCGGCCGTCTGAACCTCGCTGAGGTCCTCGTAGTACCGCAGGACGACCATCGCCCGCTGCCGCGCCGGCAGCCGCATGATCGCGCGCCACATGGCGTCGTGCAGCGCCTGCTGCTCGGCCGGGTCGTCGTCGTGACCGGGCATCGGCTCCGGCTCGGGGAGCTCGTCGCAGGCGAACTCGTCGACCTTGCGCTTGCGCCACTGCGACGTCCGCGTGTTCAGCAGGGCCCTGCGCACATAGCCGTCGAGCGCGCGATGGTCCTCGATGCGCTCCCAGGCCACGTATGTCTTGGTGAGCGCGGTCTGCAGCAGGTCCTCGGCGTCGCTCGGGTTCGCGGTCAGCGACCGGGCGGTACGCAGCAGCACCGGCTGGCGGGCCCGCATGTACGACGTGAAGGACGGATACATCGCGTTCGGAAGGGACCGCGTCGCGGCGTCGGAAGCGCTGGTGCAGACGGGTGTGGTCATGACTCCACGCTATGAGCGGGCCCGGCTTCAGCGGATCGGCCGCAGGTGCCGAAGCCACGTCCGCCTCAGGTTGTAGGGGTGGGGCTGACTCCACCTCCTGAAGGTGGACGAGCGGGGGACACATACTGCGGGATTACCCCTGGGGGTCATCGGTCGGCAGTAAGGACGAGCCCCGACGTCGGCACCCCGGCCCCCGCCGTCACCAGCACCCTTTCCGCCCCGGATATCTGGTTCACGGATGTCCCGCGCACCTGTCTCACTCCCTCCGCGATTCCGTTCATCCCGTGCAGATACGCCTCCCCGAGCTGCCCTCCGTGCGTGTTGAGCGGCAACCGCTCCTCGGCCACGAAGCCCCCTCCCTCTCCCTTCCCACAGAACCCGAACTCCTCGAGCTGCATCACGACGTAGGGGGTGAAGTGGTCGTACAGAATCCCCACGTCGATCTCCCCCGGCCCCAGCCCCGCGGTCCGCCACAGCTGCCGCGCCACCACGGCCATCTCGGGCAGGCCGGTGAGGTCGTCCCGGTAGAAGCTCGTCATCTGCTCCTGCCCCCGGCCGGCACCCTGGGCCGCCGCAGCTATGACGGCCGGCGATTGGGGCAGGTCACGGGCCCGGTCGACGGAGGTGACGACGATCGCCTGGCCGCCGTCCGTCTCCTGGCAGCAGTCCAGCAGCCGCAGTGGCTCGACGATCCAGCGCGAGGCCGCGTGGTCGGCGAGGGTGATGGGTCTGCCGTGGAAGTAGGCGGCCGGGTTGGTCGCCGCGTACTTGCGGTCGGTCACCGCGACATGCCCGAACACCTCCGGCGCCAGCCCGTAGGTGTGCAGATACCGCTGGGCCGCCATCGCCACCCAGGAGGCCGGGGTGAGCAGCCCGAACGGCAGGGACCAGCCCAGCGCCACGCCCTCCGCCGAGGGCTCCCGGTGCTGCACTCCCGAGCCGAATCTCCGGCCCGACCGCTCGTTGAAGGCCCGGTAGCAGACGACCACCTCCGCGACGCCCGTCGCCACGGCGAGCGCCGCCTGCTGGACCGTCGCACAGGCGGCGCCACCGCCGTAGTGCACACGGGAGAAGAAGGACAGCTCCCCCATCCCGCAGGCCTGGGCCACGGTGATCTCCGGGCTGGTGTCCATCGTGAACGTCACCATCCCGTCCACGTCCCCCGGCGTCAGCCCGGCGTCGTCCAGGGCTGCCCGCACCGCCTCCACGGCCAGCCGCAGCTCACTGCGCCCGGAGTCCTTCGAGAAGTCGGTGGCCCCGATACCCACGATCGCCGCCCGCCCGGCCAGGGCGTCCTTCGCACGCACGCTCATACCGGGCCCTCCGCCGCCGACACTGTGACCGTCACCGTGCCGGTCACGTGCTTGCCGATGCCGTTGGCGCCGATCACCCGGACCGTCGCCGTGTCTCCGTCGACCTCCTCGACGCGCCCTGTCAACACCATCGTGTCTCCCGGGTAGTTGGGCGCCCCGAGTCGTATGGCCACCCTGCGCAGTTCGGCCGTCGGTCCGAAGTGGTCGGTGATGTAGCGGCCGACCAGGCCGTTCGTCGTCAGGATGTTCATGAAGATGTCCGGGGAGCCCTTCTGGCGTGCCAACTCCGCGTCGTGGTGGACGTCTTGGTAGTCGCGTGAGGCGATGGCGCCGGCGACGATCAGTGTGCGGGTGATCGGGATCTCCAGCGGGGGCAGTTCGTCACCAGCCTCCACAGGCTGTCCGCTCACTCCTTCACCGCCCCTCATGTGCCGACCTCCCGCGTCTCCTGCATCTCGGGCACCTCCTGGGCGCACCAGACCGGCAACACCAACTCCTCGTCGTACTCGCGGAATTCGAGCCGTACCGGCAATCCGATGCGGACCTTGTCGTACGGCACCCCCAGCACGTTGCCGATCATGCGCACGCCCTCGGCCAGTTCGACCAGGCCGACCGCGTAGGGAGGGTCGAAGGCGGGGAAGGGCGGGTGGTGCATCACGACGTACGAATAGACCGTCCCCTCACCGCTCGCCTCGACCGTGTCCCAGTCGAGTCCGCCGCAGGCGTGGCAGCCGGGAAGCCAGGGGTGGCGGAGCGTGCCGCAGGTGGTGCAGCGCTGGATGAGGAGTCGGCGCCGCTGGACGCCCTCCCAGAAGCCTGCGTTGTCGCGGTTGACGACGGGGCGGGGACGCGAAGGCTTCTGTGCCCGGTCGCGCCGGGTCGGGCTGCCTCCCGGGCGGTCCGTCGGGCGTAGCGGCGCGTACTTGAGGATGCGGAAGCGGTGGGTGCCCGCGAGGTCGGGGCCGACGCGGATGTCCATTCGGGTCGTGACGAAGTACCCGGTGCCGAGCTTGGTCGTCTTCTTCTCCGAGACCGACTCGATCACCGAGTCGTAGATGATCTCGTCCCCGGGTCGCAGGGGCCGTAGATACTCCTGCTCGCAGTCCGTGGCGACCACGGAGGTGTAGCCGGCCTCGTCGAGCAGGCCGAGCAGCTCGTCGTACGCGTGCGTGCCTCTCGTCTGGCCGGAGAGACCGCTCATGGTCCACGCCTGGAGCATGGTGGGCGGTGCGATGGCGTCCGGTCCCGAGTACGCCGGGTTGGTGTCGCCCATCGCCTCGCACCAGTGACGGATCATGGGCGTGTTGACGGGGTCCTTGCCGGGCCGGGCGACGGCGGCGCGCTGCCCCTCATAGACCTTCAGCCGCGCCTCGTACGCCTCGCCCGTCTCCACGTCCGCCTCACGGCTCACCACCGGTCCGTAGCTCACCGTCGCCCCCTCGCCCTCATCGCCCCGCGGCGTATCGCACTGACACTTCTGGTACACCGCCCACGCCGATCCGGTTCCCACGAGTTTTTCCTGAGTCCGCGAAGGTTTCTGACTGTCCGTCAGATGCTGTGCGCTGTCAAGACCGGGGAAAGCAGCGGAAAGCAGCGGGAAGCAGCGGAAAGGCAGCAGGCAGCAGGGCGCAGGCAGCAGGCAGCAGGCAGCAGGCAGCAGTGGAAAAACGCCTGCGCGGCGGTACCGAAGTACCGCCGCGCAGGCGCGTCACACCCCACAGAGCACACCCCACACAACTCCGAGGAGGCCGGTGCTGAGCACCGGGCACCGGCCTCCTCAGCTCACCACCAGAGGGGGGTGAAGTTGACGGACGTGTTGTCGTTGCCCTGGTTGACCGCCGTGAACGCGGAGCCGTTGACCTGGGCGGTGTTGCTCTGGTTCGAGGCGCCGGAGCCGGTCGCCTGCTGCTGGGTGGTGGCCGAGTTGCCGTAGTTGTCGCCGCCGACCCCGCTGCCGATGAGGCCCTGCGCGGCGTTCGTGACGGCCGCGCTGGATCCGTCGTCCGCGAAGGCACCGCTGTCCGCCGTCGCGACGCCGGCGAAGAGGACGGCGGCCAGCGGGAGGGCGGAGACGGCGGCGATGACGCGGGCGGTACGGATGCTTGCCATGTTTGTTCCTCCAGAACAGGTGCGCCCAGGCTCCCCGCCGGACGCATTGGTAGTGCATGAAGTACTGCGCTTCCCAAGGCAGTTGGCCGACCGCCCCGGAGTTCTGCACGACGTCGCGAGATCAGAGTTGCCCACCGAATCCCCGGCGAACCACCCCGGAAGCCCCTATTCGCCCTGAAGCGTGATGACAAGTCGATAAACCCCTTTCGCCACTTCCAGCGCCCATGGCAGGGCAGTACGGGCAGCACGACCAGTCCCGCCCCAAGGCCCACAAGAGGGGAAAGGTTCCGGCAGGCTTCCGGCCATTCGTCAGGGACCGGCGCTTCGGCGGCAGGTCACAGCCGTCGACCCTTCCATTTTTCGAACATTCGTACGAACATAGAGGCATGGCCACCACCGACCGGCAGGCCACGACGCTGGCCCTCGCACACGCCCTGTCAGCCGCCGAGCGCGGACTGGCCGTCATCCCCCTGTCCCGGACGAAACTCCCGGCCCTGCGATCCCCGCACCGCGACGACCCCGACCCAGCCCCCTGCCACGGCGAGTGCGGCCGCTTCGGGCACGGGGTCTACGACGCGTCAACCGACCCCGCCCGCATCCGTGAACTCTTCGCCGCCGCTCCCTGGGCCACGGGCTACGGCATCGCCTGCGGCCTGCCCCCGCACCACCTCATCGGCATCGACCTCGACACCAAGTCCGGTACGGACGCCTCCGCCGCCCTGCGCGAACTGGCCCTGCGCCACCTGTTCACGATTCCGCCCACGGTCGTCGTCCTGACCCCGAGCGGCGGCCGCCACCTCTGGCTGACCGGCCCGCCGGAAGCCGTCGTCCCCAACTCGGCGGGCCGCCTCGCACCCGGCATCGACATCCGGGGCGCCGGCGGCTACCTCGTCGGCCCCGGCTCCCGCACCGACCACGGCGTCTACAGCACCGCCCCCGGCACTTCCCACATCGGCCCCGCGCCCTGTCCGCGCGCCCTCCTGCGCCTTCTGCTCCCCCCGCCCCGCACGCACCACTTCACGCCCCTCTCGGCCGGCGGCCACGGCCAGGGGCTCGTCCAGTTCGTACTCGCCGCGCACGAGGGCCAGCGCAACACCCGCCTGTTCTGGGCCGCCTGCCGCGCCTACGAGGACGGCATCGGCCCCGCCCTCGTCGACCCCCTGGTCGAGGCGGCGCTCAACACCGGCCTGACCGAACGCGAGGCCCGCGCGACGATCGCGTCGGCGGCGCGGATGACGGGGCACCGGCCCTGACGGGCGCCGACGCCAGACGCCCGACGGGGGCTTGAAAACGCACGGGAGCACGATGCACCACCGCCCAAAGGCGCCGACCATGTCGCTCGCCCGCGTCGTCCTCGCCTCCGGCCGCTCGCTCGACCTCTCCGAGCTGCGGCTGTCGGCGACGTACGGCGGCATGCTCGGAATGCTCGGGACGCCGGAGGGCTACCCGTGCAAGCCGGTCAACGACCTGAAGATCAAGGGCCTCGTCCGCGCCGCGGCGCGGGCTCACCCCGCCGTGCCGGTGCACCTCGTCCCGCCGCCGCGCGAGTATCCCGACCAGTACGCGGGCGCGTTCGGTCCGGTCGAGGTACTGCCCGCCGTGGCGTGTGTCGGCGCCTTCCACTCCACGGCCCTCGACCGCGACCACGACCCGGTCCTGCGCCGCTCCGCCCTCACGATCGTCTGGTTCCAGCCCACCGCGCGCGTGCCGGACGGTCGCGACACGGAGGAGACGCTGCGCGGCGTGGACTGGGAGGGTTTGGCGCGGGACTACGAGTTCTAGGGTCGCCGGCGCCGGACTTGGGGCCGGATTCAGAACCGGCCGAACTACAGAACCGGCCGGGGCGAAGAAAACGGCTTGCTCCGGAAGGGAACCCCTGTGCCAGGCTCGGCCGATGAGCGCTTCCCGACGTGAGCTGCTGCGCTGGCAGTTCGACTTGACCTGGGCGTTGTTCGAGTACCACCTGGAACGGCTGCGGCCCGAGGACTTCCTGTGGGAACCGGGACCCCTCTGCTGGACGGTACGTCGGGCCGCCGACGGCTCCTGGGTGCCGGACTGGGCGGACACCGAGCCCGACCCCGTCCCCGTGCCGACGATCGCCTGGGTGAGCTGGCACATCGGCTGGTGGTGGAGCGTGGCCGCCGACCATCTGCACGGCCGCCCGCCCCGGGAGCGGACCGACGTCACCTGGCCCGGTGACGGCGAGCCGACCGTCGCCTGGCTGCGCGACCTGCGCACGGACTGGCTGGCAGCTCTGGACGCGCTCGACGACGACACGGCCCTGGACGCCACGGCACCGTTCCCCTGGCCGAACGACCCGCAGTACACCGTCGCCCGCATGATCGGCTGGGTGAACGCCGAGCTGATGAAGAACGTCACGGAGATCGGGCAGCTACGGCTACTGCTGCGGACTCAGCCGGAGCGCTGAGCCGACCGTCCCTCTTCACAACCCCACAAGGGCCGAGATGTCCCATCTGCCTCCTCGCTCCAGAATATGAATGTCAGCTGTTCGCGTGCTGGATCGGAGAGGCCATGACGGACCTCAAATTTGAGCAGAAGCGCTCCTTGTCACGCCTCGAGGCGGCTGATCAGCTCACGGCGCTCGCGGCCGCGCTACGCCAGGGCGGCGATGCCGAGCTGGAGCTCGAACCGTGGAAGTTGAGCCTCCGGGTCCCCTCCGACCTCCACTGCGAAATCGAGGTCGAGGTCGAGGACGGGGAGATCGAGCTGGAGATCGAGCTCAAGTGGCCGATCTCGCCCGACACCCGGTCCACGGCGTCCCGGACGCCTGGGGGCACGGAGAAGGCCGCGGGCACGGAGAAGGCCGGGGGAGCGGAGAAGGCCGGGGGAGCGGAGAAGGCCGGAGGCACGGAGAAGGCCGGAGGCAGGCGGAGGAGCCCTGCCGCCGGTTCCGGAGGGACTCGCGCCGGTGGAGGCAGAACCGCGAAACGGACCACCGCGAAGAAGGCCTGAGCGGCTCGGTCACGGGCGGCTACGCCGAAGGCCCCCGACCGATTCCGCTGGTCAGGGGCCTTCCGCACTGCTCATTGCGCGGTGGGTGTGGGATTTGAACCCACGGTGACATCGCTGCCACGACGGTTTTCAAGACCGTTCCCTTAGGCCGCTCGGGCAACCCACCTCGCCCCGGCCCACCAGGGGCGGAGCGCGTACAGACTACCGGCCTCGCCCGCTGTGCGGGGATGGTGATCCCCTGTTGGTCGAAGCCGGGCCGTACGCGCGTGTGGCGGTCGGGTCAGCTGTCGCCCGTGCGGGCGGCCAGGGTGACGTCGACGGTGTGGGTCTGGCCGCCTCGTTCGTAGGTGATCGTGACCTTGTCGCCGGGCTGGTGGGTCCAGATCTCGCCGATCAGGGTGGGACCGGAGTCGATCACCGAGTCGTCGAGCTTGGTGATGACGTCGCCGGGCTTGAGGCCGGCCTTGTCGGCGGGGCCGCCCGCCTCGACCGCGTCCGAGCCGCTGGCGCCCTGCTCGGTGATCTTGGCACCGTCGGCGGTGTCCTCCAGGGACACGGAGGCACCGATCTTGGCGTAGACCGGCTTACCGGTCTTGATCAGCTGCTGGGCGACGTACTTGGCCTGGTTGATCGGGATGGCGAAGCCGAGGCCGATCGAGCCGGACTGGCTGGTGCCGCCCAGGCCGTTCGCCGCGGACTGGATCGCGGAGTTAATGCCGATCACATTGCCCTGGGCGTCCAGCAGCGGGCCGCCGGAGTTGCCCGGGTTGATCGAGGCGTCGGTCTGGAGGGCGCTCATGTAGGACGCGTTGCTGCCGGTGCCGTCGCTGGAGGCGACCGGGCGGTTCTTGGCGCTGATGATGCCCGTGGTGACCGTGTTGGAGAGGCCGAACGGGGCGCCGATCGCGATGGTGGAGTCGCCGACCGCCACCTTGTCGGAGTCGCCCAGGGTGAGCGGCTGCAGGTCCGACGGGGCGTTCTTGAGCTTGATGACCGCGACGTCGTAGCCCTGCGCGTGGCCGACAACCTCCGCGTCGTACTTCTTGCCGTTCGGGAAGGTCGCCGTCAGCTTGCCGCCGTCGACCGCGTCGGCCACCACGTGGTTGTTGGTGAGGATGTGGCCCTCCCTGTCGAAGACGAAGCCTGTGCCGGTCCCGCCCTCGCCCGCGCTGCTCTCGGCCTGGATGGTGACGGTGCTCGGCAGCGCCGTGGCGGCCACGCCCGCGACGGTGCCCGGGTCGCGCTTGAGCGAGCCACCGCTGTCGGAGGCGGAGACGGTCGTCGAGGAGGTGTTGTCGTCGTTCTTGGCAAGGGTGTAGCCGAGGCCGCCGCCCAGGCCGCCCGCGACGAGCGCGGCGATGAGCACGGCGGCGAGCAGGCCACCGCGGCCGCGGCCGGACTTCGGCTCCGGCTGCTGGTACGTCGTGCCCCAGCCGGAGCCGGCACCGGCTCCGCCCGCGCCCGCTGCGCCCATACCGGCGGCGCCCATGCCCGCAGCGCCCATACCGGCACCGGCACCCGCAGGGGCACCGGCGTCGGCGTACGGCGGCGTGCCGGGGGGCGGCGGGGGCGGCCAGGAGGCGGCGGGGGCCGAGCCCTGCGGAGCGGCCGGGGCGGCCGGGCCGAGCGGCTGGGCTCCGTTCGAGGCGGCCGGGGCGTGTGTCGGCTGCGATCCATTGGCCGGCTGCTCGGCGACGTACGGCTCAGGGGCGTGCGGCTCGGCGGCGTGCGGCTGGGTGCCGTTCGCGTTCGCCGGGGTGTCGCTCGGCGCCGGCGGCACCGGTGGCAGCGGGGTGGTCGGGGCGGCACCGGCTTCGGGAGCGGGGGGCTCCTGGGGCGCCGGAGCAGCAGGAGCGTCCACCGGCACGGGGGGTGCGGACGGGGCCGGGGGTACCGCGGCGCCCTCGTTCTCGGTGCTCACAGCTTCTCTCCTCGATCCACGGCTGGTTTTTTCGGTCGCACTCGGTCACGCCCGTTCACGCTTGTCCACGGCCGGTGCGCTCAGCTGTGCATGCCTTTGTGTATGCGGTCAGCTTTTCCCACAGGCCGTCAGAGCACCATAAGCGGTTGCTGTGCGTCCACGGCCACTCCTTACATAGGTCATGTGAGACCAAAAAGGCACAATCTCAGTGTCCTCGTGCCTTCTCCGCTCGCACGTCTACCCCTGTGCGGTGGCACCATGACGCGGTGACCCACGCACGGCAGCACCAGATCCAAGTCGTCGCCCACCGCGGAGCCTCCGAAGACGCTCCTGAGCACACCCTGGCCGCGTACAAGAAGGCGATCGAGGACGGTGCGGACGCCCTTGAGTGCGACGTACGCCTCACCGCGGACGGCCATCTCGTCTGCGTCCACGACCGCCGTGTCAACCGTACGTCCAACGGCCGCGGCGCCGTCTCCGCGCTGGAGCTCGCCGAGCTCGCCGCCCTGGACTTCGGCTCCCGCAAGAACCGCGACTCGTGGAAGAACCGGGCCGAGGAGCCCGACTGGGAGTTCCGGCCGGAGGACCCGGAGGACACCTCCGTACTCACCCTGGAGCGGCTGCTGGAGCTCGTCGCGGACGCGGGGCGGCGTGTGGAGATGGCGATCGAGACCAAGCACCCGACCCGGTGGGCGGGGCAGGTCGAGGAACGGCTGCTGGTTCTGCTGAAGCGGTTCGGGCTCGACGCGCCCGCCTCGGCCGCCGACTCCCCGGTGCGCGTCATGAGCTTCTCCGCCCGCTCACTGCATCGCGTGCGTGCCGCCTCGCCGACGCTGCCGACGGTCTATCTGATGCAGTTCGTCTCACCGAGGCTGCGGGACGGGCGGCTGCCCGCGGGCGTCCACATCGCGGGCCCCTCGATCCGGATCGTGCGCAGTCACCCGGCGTACGTGGAGCGCTTGAAGCGGGCCGGCCACCAGGTGCACGTATGGACCGTGAACGAGCCGCAGGACGTCGACCTCTGCGTCGAACTGGGCGTCGACGCCATCATCACCAACCGCCCGCGCGCGGTGCTGCACCAGCTCGGCCGCTGACACACGCACGCGCGCGTGGAGCGCTCACACACGCGCGTGGAGCGCTCAAGGCGGGACTCAGGCAAAGCGTGCACGTGTAAACCCCCGAAACCTCACCAATCCCTGCGCAACCTATTGACCCCCGAGCCCCTTCAGCCCCATCCTCCACTCTCGGCCACACCGACGGATTTCAGCCATCCCGATTACAGGGTGTGCTCCGGCGCGTTCGGTCCGTATTCGATCGTTGCGAATGCGTCACCGGACCTTGATTGGCCGGTTTCCGGTACAGGCCAATGGGGCATCCACACCGTGGCGTGGGGCAAAGGAGGTCTCGGGGGTGGCGTTGGTGGTGGCACAGGAGGTGCCCACGTCGTCGAGCATGGCCGTACCCCATGGCCCTGCGGGCGTGGGGAAAGCAAGACACCGTATGCGCTCACAGTTGCGCAGGGGTGGCGTTGCGGAATCGGTCATCGACGACGCCGTACTGATTCTTTCCGAACTCTTGAGCAACGCGTGCAAACACGGCCGGCCACTGGGTGACGCACTGGCCGGGGACGGCGACGTCCGGGCCGCATGGCGCGTAGATCTGAGCGGCAGGCTCACCGTGGAGGTGACGGACGGCGGCGGACCCACTCGCCCTGCTCCGGCCACGCCCTCGGTCACCGCACACGGCGGCCGCGGGCTGAACATCATCACCGCCCTCGCCGACGACTGGGGTGTCCGGGACGACGCCCGGGGCGAGGTCACGGTCTGGGTCGTGGTCCATGACGACGTTCATGATCCCGACGCGGGGCACCGTCGCGCCGACTTCGCTACGCGCGTCGCGGCACCGGCGGTGAGCGCGATATCCGGCCTCGACTTCGCGGACGCCTTCGACCACCTGGACTGAAGGGCACCCGGTTGCCGAAGCCCCGCTTCCGGCACGACCCGTTGGTTGTCCACAGGCTCCCGTCGACGATGGCGTGAACGGCTAGGCTCGCGCCCGTACGAGACGAGCCGTAACCGGGAGACACCCACGATGGCCAAGAAGCGACCCCAGACCAAGGCCAAGCGCCCGCAGCTCCGCGACGCAGCCCGCGCCGGAGGCGCTGATGGACACATTCCGGTGGTCGGCGCGCGCGAACCTTGCCCCTGCGGCAGCGGTCGGCGCTACAAGGCCTGTCACGGCCGGGCCGCCGCGCACGCGGTGACCGAGCTGGTGCAGCGTCCGTTCGAGGGACTGCCCGGCGAGTGCGACTGGGTGGCCCTGCGCGAGCTGGTGCCCGCCGCCACCGTCGAACTGCCCCTGAAGGGCGGCCTCCCCGAAGGCGTCCCGTCCGTCACGCTGGCCACGGTGCTGCCGATGGCCTGGCCGGCCCTGCGCCGCGACGACGGCTCGGTGCTGCTGGGCCTGCAGAACGACACGGCGTCCGGCGACATCAGCCGCGACCTCGCCGACACGCTCCAGCAGGCGCTCACCGCGAAGCCCGGCACCCCGGTCCAGGGGCGGCGCGCCCCGGCCGACGGTCCGCGGCTGCAGGATCTCCTCGACCCGGAAGGCGCGTTCGAGCCAGTTGTGCACGCGGGCTTCGAGTTCTGGGTCCCGGACGCGGAGAACGCCACTCCGGAAGTGACCGCCTCCCTGGAGCGGGCCAACGCCGCTGCCATCCCGACCGTGAAGCTGACCGGCGTGGACTCCGCGTACTGGTGCGAGACGCCGGAGAAGAACCACCTGCGCTGGGTCATGCCGCACCCCGAGGAGCAGCTTCTGGACGCCCTCGCGCGGCTGCACGCGGCGGGGAAGTCGAGCCTCGGCGAGGGCACCCGTCTCGTGGGCTCCTTCCGCGCTCACGGCCTCACCGTGCCGGTCTGGGACCTGCCGCGCGGTGTCGGCGCCGAGGATGTGGAGAAGCCGGCGGCCGAGTTCGCCGAGCGCCTCGCGGCCGCCCTGGCCACGGACGCACCGCTCACTCCTGACGAGCGTCGCGCGCGTGGCGGCCTGACCAACCGGCAGGTCACGCTCAGCTGACGCGCGCCGCGGAGATCGGGTTCGGCTGAACGGCCGTTCAGCCGAACCGGCCCGCGCCGGGAGGGTGAATCCGATCACAACTCCCATGCGGAGCAAGGGAGTCCGTGACTGGAAAGCCCGGATCGAATTTGCGAACCGCCGATCTCTTGTTACCGTTCGAGTAGCCCGGTTGCTGGTGCATCCCCCGTCGCCAGCAACCGGGTCTTTCCATGTGCACGTTCCTTTACGGAACGGCGGCACATGTCAACGGCTCGAGGTGTCCTCGGAATTGCCCCGCTCGGCGTTGCTCGCGGAACGCAGCAACAGCGCCCCGCGCCCGGCCCGCTCCGCGAACTCCGTGACCGCCGTATAGGCGTCCGAGCCGCCGCGCGTGCGCTCCCGAGGCGTCTCGCACGTCCCCGGCTCGTCCTCGGCGCCCACGACGCAGCGCATCTGGAGCGTGCGCCCACCGGGCCCCATGAGGCTCAGCACGGAGTCCAGCGCACCGCCTGTCGCATTGCGGAAGTACGTGCGCGCCCAGGTCTCCTCACCCTGGGTGAGGACACAGGTCTGCGCCTCGATGCCCTCGGGCGAGGTGAGTTCGGGACCGCAGCGCACGGCGGTGGACAGGCCGAGGTCGAGCAGCAGCGCGGTGCCGGTCGGGTCGGCGGAGGGCGCCTTGGCGTCACCGCGTGGCGAGGGACGTACGGCGCCGTTCTTCGGGGCGGGCGAGGAGGGCCGTACAGCCTCCCGGTCGGATGCCCCCACGGCCGCCCGGCCCGCGTCGACGACCTGGCCGGCGGCCGCCCAGGCCAGTGGCAGGGCGACCGCGGCCGCCGCGACGGACGCGAGGGCGATCAGACGGACTCTTCGATGGTTCGGCCCGCGGCGATGCGACGACGGTGCCCTATTTCCCCTGGTATGACGCGGCATACAGCGGAATGTAACGACCGCACGGGCATGTGCCGTTCCGCGCGCGCCGGATGGCCCTACAACTCGGGCGCGCTCACACCCGTACGAGTGAGGGCCTCGACCACGGCGTCCACCACGGCCTCGACATCGGGCACCCACGGGGAGGCCGAGCCGGGGAGGGGGGCGCGCTGCCAGGTGATGGGGCCCTGGCCGGTCTCGGACGGGGGCAGGGCGATGTAGCCGCCCTCGCCGTGGAAGCGGAGGGAGCCGGGGACGAAGTCCTTGGCGTACAGCAGCTCGCCCAGCTGTTCCATGGAGTACGGCTTCACCAGGATCGACCAGCGGGCGGGCGAGGCGACGACCGGGCCGAGGCGCATGCCCTTGCGGTCGAGTGCGGTGAGGGCGTGCGCTGCCGGCAGGGCGGGCAGGCTGACCGCGCAGGGCGCCGTGCCGCCGGTGGCGAGGATGATCGGCGCCGCGGGCCGGTTGGCCCACCACCAGCGCACCATGCGCTCGTCGGTCGTGGCCGCGAGGAGTCCGGGGTCGAAGGGGTGCGCGCCGGGCACCGTGCAGTCCGGGTCGGGGCAGCCGCAGCGGGAGTGTCCCTGCGGGTGCGTCGTCACGCCCGGGAGTACGGGCCAGCGCCATTCCGTCGCGAAGGTCAGGGCCGCGCTGATCAACTCAGACTTCCCGTCGCCGCGCAGAAGCCTGCGTCGCCTTCCGAGGATCTCGCGCATGAGCGCTCGTTCCTTTCCGTTGCACCGCTGGCAACACCGTGGTCACATCACACCATGTGTCGATCACTTCACTGTGCGTACCTGTAGGCGCATCACACCCCTGCCGCGAGCAAGGGGATCCCCTATGGGCCGAGCGTTGGCTGCTTCAGCGGCAGCCTCGTCCATACGTCGTCCATCAAAAGCACGTGCGTGGGGTGGCGAAGTATGGCGTTTGCCGTCGCGCGTATTTCTCTTCGCCTCCGCCACGGGAGGATGGGGCACGATCGTCGGTGGCTAAGACGCCCGGGTCCGTCACCAGGTTCCGGGTGGTTGTCAACCACCCCTGGCCTTCACCGAGTACGTACCCATCACGACCGCTGTGACGCTCTGTGGAGCGAAACCAGTCGACCGCAATACCCCGTTCCCTGAGGCAGTTTTAGGCCAACTTTGCCTTTACGCAAGAGGTCTACGACGAGTGCTCAGGTTACCCACGGACACCAGGAATCCCGGCAGGACAATGCTGGACATCCCCTTACGAGTGCGTGTACATGTGGAGACACTGCTAGCGGCGCAGAATGACATGGGGGTTTGCGATGCTTTTGAGCAATACGCACCGGTCGGAAAGCCGGACGCCATGAACGCCCCTCACCCTTCGAAAGTGGCCAGAATCGATTCCACGGTTCCCTCGCCCGCACACACTGTCGCGCCCGCGCCCGCGGCCCCGGGAACCCCAGCGGTTCCCGCGCCGAACGCACCCGGCGCGGTGCTCCAGGACCGCCTCGCCGGCTGGGTCTCGGACCTCACGACCCTCCACGAACTCACCGAACGCCTGGCCCGTACGGACGCACTCGCCGACGCCCTCCAGGAACTGCTGCGCGCCGGATCCGCCCTCGTGGGCGCCCGGCGCGGTCTCGTCGTACTGGAACCCGCGGACGGACTGGGCCCGGACACCACCATCGGTCTGGGCCTCGCCCGCGCCGACCTCGGGCACATCGAGACCGTGCCGCGCAGCGCGATGTCGTACGGCAGGATCCTCGACGGACTGCCCGGCGGCGACGGTGAGATCGCCCAGCCGGACCTGCTCTCCGAGGACGGACTCGACCCCCGCCACCGCGAGGTCGCCGCCCGCCTCGGCTACGCCGCCAGCTACGCCCTGCCCCTGTCCACCGAGGCCGCCGGGCGCCTCGGCGCCGCCGTCTGGCTGTACGACGAGCCCGCCGAACCGGCCGAGCGCCAGCGCCACCTCGCCGGCCTGTACACCCGCTACGCCACCGAGCACCTGTCCCGGCTCCTGGAGATCGAGCGCACGCGCGCGTGCATGAAGACGATGGCCGAGGAGCTGCTCCCGTCCCGGCTGCCGCGCATGGCCGGCGTCCAGCTCGCCGTGCGGCACCGCACCGGCCCGCGCGGGGGCGGCGACTGGTACGACGCGCTGCCGCTGCCGGACGCCGCACTCGGCCTCGCGGTCGGCTCGGTCACCGGGTCCGGGCCCAGCGCGGTCGCCGCGATGGGACGGCTGCGGGCCAGCCTGCGGGCGTACGCCGTGATGGAGGGCGAGGACCCGGTCGCGGTCCTGTCCGACCTGGAGCTGCTGCTCAGACTCACCGAGCCCGCCCGCTGCGCCACCGCCCTGTTCGCCTACTGCGAGCCCTCCCTGCGCAGGATCACGCTCGCCGGTGCCGGCCACACCCCGCCGCTGCTGATCGGCGAGCGGCGCACCGAGTTCGTGGAGACCTCCGTGTCCGCGCCGCTGGGCATGCTGGCCTGCTGGGAGGCGCCGAGCGTGGAGCTGACGACGGAACCCGGAGAGACGGTTCTGCTGTACACCGACGGGCTGCTGCACCGCACCGGCGACGCCACCGACCGCGCCTTCGCCCGGCTGCACGCGGCGGCGGCCGGGGTGCCGAGGGCGATCCGGCACGACCCGGACGCCGTCGTCGACCACGTCCTGCGGACCGTGCTGCCGGGCGGGACGGACCGGGCGGACAGCGAGGAGGACGTCGTCCTGCTGGCGGCGCGCTTCGAGTAGCGGTCCGCGGCCCCTCCACCTCCCGGCCACTGCCCATAACAGGCATGTGGTCCGCGCCATAGCAGCGTCGGGCGGCACTTCGGTCGTCCCCGGATCGTTCCCTGTACGACCGTACGATGGACGGGGTCCAGCGCCGTATCGAGGAGGATGACCGTGGCCGACGAGCTCACCCCGGAGACCCCGGAGACCGAGTCTGAAGAGCCGATCAAGCAGCGCAAGAACGGCCTGTACCCGGGCGTCTCCGAAGAGCTCGCCGAGAACATGAAGTCCGGCTGGGCCGACACCGAGCTGCGCGACCTTCAGCCGATCCCCCAGGCCGCCGAGACGGCCGCCCGCCGTGCCGCGCTGTCGGCGCGGTTCCCCGGTGAGCGTCTGGTGATCCCCGCGGGCAACCTGAAGACGCGGTCGAACGACACCGAGTACGCCTTCCGCGCGTCCGTCGAGTACGCGTACCTCACCGGCAACCAGACCGAGGACGGCGTCCTCGTCCTGGAGCCCAGGGGCGAGGGCCACGAGGCCACGATCTACCTCCTGCCGCGCTCCGACCGGGAGAACGGCGAGTTCTGGCTCTCCGGCCAGGGCGAGCTGTGGGTCGGCCGCCGGCACTCGCTCACCGAGGCGCAGACGCTGTACGGCATCCCCGCGTCCGACGTGCGCGAGCTCGCGGACAAGCTGCGCGAGGCCACCGGTCCCGTGCGGGTCGTCCGTGGCTACGACGCCGGCATCGAGGCCGCGCTGACCGACAAGGTCACCGCCGAGCGGGACGACGAGCTGCGGGTCTTCCTGTCCGAGGCACGGCTGGTCAAGGACGACTTCGAGATCGGCGAGCTGCAGAAGGCCGTCGACTCGACCGTGCGCGGCTTCGAGGACGTGGTGAAGGTCCTCGACAAGGCGGAGGCGACGAGCGAGCGCTACATCGAGGGCACGTTCTTCCTCCGCGCGCGGGTCGAGGGCAACGACGTCGGCTACGGCTCGATCTGCGCCGCCGGCCCGCACGCCTGCACGCTGCACTGGGTGCGCAACGACGGACCCGTGCGCTCCGGTGACCTGCTGCTGCTCGACGCGGGTGTCGAGACGCACACGTACTACACCGCCGACGTCACGCGGACGCTGCCGGTCAACGGCCGCTACAGCGAGATCCAGAAGAAGATCTACGACGCCGTGTACGAGGCCCAGGAGGCCGGTATCGCGGCCGTGCAGCCGGGCGCGAAGTACCGGGACTTCCACGACGCCTCGCAGCGGGTGCTCGCCGAGAAGCTGGTCGAGTGGGGGCTCGTCGAGGGGCCGGTGGAGCGGGTGCTGGAGCTGGGGCTCCAGCGGCGGTGGACGCTGCACGGGACCGGGCACATGCTCGGCATGGACGTGCACGACTGCGCTGCCGCGCGGACCGAGACGTACGTCGAGGGTGTGCTGGAGCCCGGGATGGTGCTGACCGTTGAGCCCGGGTTGTACTTCCAGGCCGATGACCTGACCGTGCCGGAGGAGTACCGGGGGATCGGGGTGCGGATCGAGGACGACATCCTGGTGACGGCCGACGGGAATCGGAACCTGAGCGCTGCGCTGCCTCGGCGGTCGGATGAGGTCGAGGGCTGGATGGCCTCTCTTAAGGGCTGACGTTGGATTGATGGCCGGGTACCGGAGGGGTGTCCGGCCATCGTTGCGGGCTGCGGGCTGCGGGCTGCGGGTTGTGGGGGTTGATCGCGCCCACGCGGCGGAGCCGCAAATCGATACAGCCCCCCGCCCCTTCAGGGGTTGCCCTCACCGGCGTAGTGAGTCCAGGAAAAGCGCTCCCGCCAGTAGGCCCGCGCTGCCTCTCGGGCTCCACGCGCGTGTGTGCAGGTCGGTGTCGAGTGATGCCAGGGCTGCCGCGCCTGCCTCTGTCGCCGTGCCGCCCGCCTCCAGGACCGCTCGGGCGCCCGCCTGGACGTGTCGTAGGCCGATGGGGCCCGCCGTGTAGAGGAGTTCGGTGTCCTGGAGGGTGGACATCACGGTGAGCAGGGCGTCCAGGCGGGCCTGTTCCTCGGTGGCGCCGGACGAGCGGGCTGTGGTGAGGGCGTCCAGGGCACGGCGTACGTGGGGGAACCCGGCCCGTGCCTCGCCGCGCGCGCCGGCGGCGCCGTACTTCGCGGACACCGAGGAGCCCCGGGAGGGCCTGCGCGGGGCGCGCTTGTCGGTGTGGGCGGCGATGCGCTTGGCGGTCGCCGCGACGTTCCGTGCGCCGGCCAGGGGGTCGAGCGCGGCCGCGGCGACCAGCAGGCCCAGCGACCACAGTGCGCCCCGGTGGCCGCCGCCCGCGAGGTGCACCGAGTGTTCGGTGCACCTGCCGATCGCGCCCAGCTCCGCGCGGAGCCCGGGCGTCGGCTCGCCTGTGCGGCGGGCGGCAGCGGCCATCGCCGCGAGGCCGGGCGCGAGCGCCTTGGCCGACCAGCGCAGCATCCGGTGGTCCGGCGGCTGACGCGGGCGCCGAGGTCGCGCGGGTCGGGCAGGCCCGGCTTGGGAGCCAGGGCCAGCTGCCCGGTCAGCGCGGTCACGGCGGCCTGCGCGAGCGCCTCGTCCTCGCGGCTGCTCATGGCCGTATCCCCTACGAGGAGGCCGAAGCCGAGACCGACGGGGCGTCGCTGGGCGGGGTGCCCGTCGGGGCGCCGCTCGGCGGGGTGCCGCCCTCGCCGCCACCGCCGCCGCTGCCCGCGCCGGTGTTCTCGGCGTCGGGGTCGATGGCGACCGTGAGGAAGCCCTTGTACCCCTTGGACGGGTCGGCCTTCTTGACCGGCTTCAGGGTGAGCAGGCCGCTGGAGGCGCTGCCGCCGTCGTAGACCATGTCGTTGTCGAGGGTGGTGTAGTTGCCGGAGTGCTTCGAGTAGGGCTCCAGCGTGAAGATCTCCTCGGCGATGTCGTCGGCGAAGAACAGCTGGCCGGTGTAGTTGACCTTGCCGCCCTCGTAGGTGCCGTCCTCCTTCTGGCCGCCCGTGTGGACCTTGAGGTGGATGTGGCAGGTGCGCGGGGTGTACCAGCCCGGGAAGATCGTCTCGAACTTCACGACCCCGCCTGCGTTCGCCAGCTGGTACCCGCGCAGATAGGTGTTGTCGTTCGCGGTGGAGCCGTCCTCGCTCTCGGCGGGCGCGGAGCCGCCGGGGTTGGCCGTGGTGTAGCCGGAGTAGTAGCCCCAGGCGTCGCAGTGCCAGATCTCGACGGCGGCGCCCTTGACCGGGGTGCAGCCGTCGGTGGCGTCGACGACGGTGAGGCGCAGCGTCAGCGGGACGCCGCTCTTGCCCTCGGTGATGTCCTTTCGCACCAGGGCGTTGTCGAGGTAGTACGGGCCTTCGGTGACGCTGGACATCAGCGTCATGCAGCCGGTGCTCTCCGAGGCCGTCGTGGCGGCCGTCGCCGCCGCGTCGGTCGTGGTCGTGCCGGCGTCGGCGAAGGCCGCCTGGTAGCCCGCGACGGCGAGCCCGCCCGCCGCGACCGAGCCGCCGGTCACCGCGATGGCGCGGCGCCGGGTGATCGACTTGTCCTTGTGGTTTCCCGTCATGGCCAGGAAATTAGGAACGCCGGCCGTCAGGACCATGGGGTGGCGCTGTGCGGGGACTGTGAGTCCTGAGTCCTGAGTCCTGAGAAAGCTGAAGCCGGCGGCGGCCCGCCGTGCGTGTCCTGCGTGCCTTGCGTGTCCTGCGTGCCTTGCGTCTCCTGCGTGCCTTGCGTCTCCTGCGTGCCTTGCGTGCCCTCGGCGCTACACCGCCATCAGCGACGGGTCCTTCTTCCACTTGAGGATCTTGTCGAAGCTCACGACCGCACCGCTCCGGCCCGGCTTGTTGCCGATCGAGACGTGGTCGGCGAGTTCCTGGATGAGACAGAGCCCCCGGCCGTGCTCGGCGTCGGAGTTCGCCGGGCGGGGCGGGCGATGGGGTGCGGTGAAGCCGGGGCCCGAGTCGGTCACCTCGATGTGGCACTTCTCGCCGTCCAGGTACGCCGTGACGCGGTAGGCCGGCGGGGAGCCGTCGGGCGTGGTGCCGCCGCCGTGCTCGACGGCGTTGGCGCAGGCCTCGCTGAGGGCGACGGAGAGGTCGTAGGACACGTCGGGGTCGACGCCCGCGGTCTCCATGGTGCCGATCAGCAACCGCCGGGCGAGCGGCACGCTCGCGGCTTCCCGCCGCAGATGGAGTGACCACCAGATGCTCATGCTCCAGCCTCCCGGCCGCGGCTCGACATACCGTTACGTATTGCCGCGAGTGCCCGGCTGTAAGCACATCATTGACGTGATGCCGCCCATATGGTCGATGCATCCACGATGGAATCGGTGTATGTGGGGTCGGGCCACACCAGAGAGTGACCTTCCGGTCGTACAACCCCTATGCCCCGTACGTCCCCAAGCACTCGTTTGCCATCTTGCGGACCTGCCGTATGGCGGCCATAAGGCCAGTGCGATGATGAGCCCGCCATGAGTGCCCCCCACCCGCGCACGACGCGCTCCGGACATGGTCTCCGGATACTGCGGGCCGCGGTGTTCGCCGCGGTCTGCGTCGTGCTGGCCGGGGTCGGGCATGTGCTGGGCTCCTGCGCCGCGATCCCGCTGTGGACGCTGGTCGCGGGGTTCCTGGGGGTTCTGCTGGTCACGGTGCCGCTCACGGGCCGCGAACGCTCGCTGCCCGGGACAGCCGGGCTGCTCGCGGTCGGTCAGACCGTCCTGCACACGCTGTTCGGGCTGGGGCAGCACGGGACGATGGCCGGTGCCTCCTCCGCGTCCGCCGCGTCCTCCGTCTCCTCCGCTTCCGTACCCGCCTCCGACGCCGCCCTGGTCGAACAGGCCGCGCGGCTCCTGTGCGGGACCGCCGCGGCGGCGATCAGCCCGGCCCAGGCCCAGCGGATCCTCACCGAGGCGCGGATCGGCACGGGGGCGGGCACGGGGGCGCATCTCTCGCACCGGTCGGCGGACGCCATGTCCCTAGCCGCCAACTCCTCCGCCTCCTCCGCCTCCTCCGCCTCCTCCCTCGCACTGCTGCCGTCCCTGCCGATGCTGCTCGCCCACGTGCTCGCGGCGGTTGTCGCGGGGTGGCTGCTGCGCCGCGGGGACCTGGCCCTGCTGCGGATCGCCGAGATGTCCACGCTGTCGGCGCATTCGGTCGCCGAGGGGGCGTTCGTACGATCCCTGCGCGGGGCGCTCGCGCTGGTGCGCGCCCTGCGTGCCGGGCTGCCGGGCGCACCCGAGGCGGGCCCGCGCTTCCTGCGCACCGAGTCACTCGCGCGCCCCGCGCCCCGCACCGTCGCCCTCCAGCACACGGTGATCCGGCGCGGCCCGCCTGCCACCGCGCTCGCCCTCGCCGCCTGACACGACGCGACCGCCACTCCACTGACGTGGGCTGAGGGCCGCCGTCGTGCGGCACGCGCGCGTACCGGTGTCTCGACCGGGGGACGACACCTTGCCGTCTTTTGGCCGTTCCGGCCTGATCGGGCACCCCCACGCACGCGTACTCCTCTTCACCACCGGAATCCGAATCTCACTCACAGTGGAGTGCTCCGAATGAAGGCCTCTCGCCTCGCCGCCGCCGGCGCCCTCGCCGGCACCGCCGTGCTCGCCCTCTCCGCCCCCGCCTTCGCCCACGTCAGCGTGCAGCCGGAGGGCACCGCCGCCAAGGGCGGTTACGCGGTCGTCGACTTCAAGGTCCCCAACGAGCGCGACGACGCGTCGACCACCAAGCTCGAGGTCAGCTTCCCGACCGACCACCCGCTGGCCTCCGCGATGCCGGAGCCCATGGCCGGCTGGAAGATCGAGGTCACCAAGTCCAAGCTCGACAAGCCGATCGAGATGCACGGCGAGAAGATCTCCGAGGCGGTCTCCAAGATCACCTGGACCGCCGACGGCAAGGGCGTCGAGCCGGGCTACTTCGAGAAGTTCCCGGTCTCCATCGGCCAGCTCCCCGAGGACGCCGACGAACTGGTCTTCAAGGCGATCCAGACGTACTCCAACAAGGAGGTCGTCCGCTGGATCGAGGTGCCGCAGGAGGGCCAGGAGGAGCCCGAGAACCCGGCGCCGGTGCTCGCACTGTCCGCCGCCCAGGACGACCACCACGGCTCCTCGTCCTCCTCCGACAAGGCCGCCGACTCCGACGACGCCGAGGCCGCCGCCACGAAGACCGAGGCCGCGGAGCCCGAAGACACCAGCGACACGACCGCTCGCGTCCTGGGCATCGTCGGCATCGTCGTCGGCGCACTGGGCGTGGCGTACGGCGTGCTCGCCGGCCGCCGGCGCACCGGGGCCTGACGGCCCCTCCGGTTCACGGCGCGCGCCGGGGCAGCCCCGGTGCGCGCCGGAGCACTCACCACTGGGACGTTTTTTCTATGCGTAAGAAGAACTGCCATGCGTAAGACCGCGCGGAAGACCATGCGTAAGAACACCTTCGCCGCGGCCGCGCTGTTCGCCGCCGCCACCCTGACCCTGTCCGCCTGCGGCAACGGTGACGACAGCGCCTCGCCGGTGACCGTGGTCTCCGAGGAGGCCGGCTCGGACGAGGCCGCCATCGTCCTCGACAAGCCGTTCGAGAAGCCGGACCTGGTCCTCACCGACACCAACGGCAAGAAGTACGACCTCCGCAAGGAGACCGAGGGCAGGCCGACGCTGATCTACTTCGGCTACACCAACTGCCCCGACGTCTGCCCGCTGACGATGAACAACATCGCCGTCGCCAAGAAGCAGCTGCCGAAGGCCGAACAGGACAAGCTGAGCGTGGTGTTCGTCACCACCGACCCGGAGCGCGACACCGCGCCCGCCCTCGGCAAGTGGCTCAAGGGCATCGACCCGCAGGTCGTCGGCCTGACCGGCGACTTCGACACCATCCAGGCCGGCGCCCGCACCCTCGGCATCTCCATCGAGCCGCCGCACAAGGACAAGAACGGCAAGATGGTCTCCACCCACGGCACACAGGTAGTGGCGTTCTCGCCGAAGACCGACGCCGGGTACGTCCTCTACACCGAGGACGCCGACGTCGACGACTACACCAAGGACCTCCCCAAGCTCATCAAGGGTGAGAAGCCGTGAGGCGTCTCGTCGCGCCCGTCGCGGTACTGAGCGGGGCCCTGGTCCTCACGGGCTGCGGATCCGGGGACTCCCAGGGCGACTCCAAGGCCGAACTGTCCGTCAGCGGCGCCTATATGCCGCAGCCCGTCTCCGACTCCATGGCGGCCGGCTTCCTCACCGTCACCAACAAGGGCGGTACGAAGGACGAGTTGACCTCCGTCACCAGCGACGTCGGTGAGGTCACCGCCCACGAGACCGTCGGTTCGTCGATGCAGGAGGCCAAGGACCTCGCCGTCCCCGCCCACGGCCAACTCGTCTTCAAGAGCGGCGGCAGCCATCTGATGTTCGAGAAGCTGAAGCGCAAGCCCGAACAGGGCGAGAAGGTGACCGTGAAGCTCCACTTCGCCGAGTCCGGCACGGTCACGGTCGAGATGCCGGTGAAGTCGGCGACGTACAGCCCGAAGACCGGACACTGAGGGAGAGATCGCCTTGACCCAGACCATCGCCCCCCGCGTCCGGCCCCGGGTGCTGCCCGGCGTCCGGACCCTGGTGCTGCCCGGCGTCCGGACCCTGGTGCTGCTGCTCCTGGCCGCCACCGGCCTCCTTCTCGCCGGTGCCGGGCCGGTCTCCGCGCACGCCGCGCTGACCGGCAGCGACCCCCAGCAGGGGGCGGTGGTCGACAAGGCGCCCACGCAGGTCTCCCTGACCTTCTCCGAGAAGGTCGCCCTGTCCGACGACTCCCTGCGCGTGCTCGACCCCAAGGGCAAGCGCATCGACCGCGGCGACCCGGCCAACCTCAGCGGCACGACGTACGCCGTGAAACTCCACAGCGGCCTGCCCGACGGCACGTACACCGTCACCTACCAGGTGGTGTCCGAGGACAGCCACCCCGTCGCCGGCGCCTACACCTTCTCCATCGGAGCGCCATCCCAGACCACCGTCTCCGTCTCCGACCAGACCGCGGGCGGCGGGATCGTCGGCGTGCTCTACGGCTTCGGCCGCTACGTGTCGTACGCCGGCTTCCTCGTCATGGTCGGCGGCGCCGCCTTCGTGCTCGCCTGCTGGCAGCGTGGGTCGGGCGTACGGGCCCTGCAGCGGCTCGTCGTCTCCGGCTGGACGGCGCTGACCGCCGCCACGCTCGGGCTGCTGCTCCTGCGCGGGTCGTACACCGGCACCGGGAAGGTCGGGGACATCTTCGACCTGGAGCTGCTCGGGCAGGTCCTCCAGACCAAGACGGGTGCCGCGCTGGTGTCCCGGCTGCTGCTGCTCGCCGCGGCGGCCCTGTTCATCGCCGTGCTCTTCGGCGCGTACGACAAACGCGAGGACGACGAGAAGCGGGACCTCACCTTCGGGCTCGCCATCGGCGGGACCGTGGTCGCGGCGGGGCTCGCGGCCAGCTGGGCGATGTCCGAGCACGCCTCTACCGGGCTCCAGGCCGGCATCGCGATGCCGGTCGACGTCATCCACCTGCTGGCCGTCGCCGACTGGCTCGGCGGGCTCGCCGCACTTCTCGTCGCCCTCTACCGGGCACCCGCGGACACGCCGGTCAACGGGACCGCCGTACGACGGTTCTCGCGTCACGCCTTCGGCAGCGTGCTCGCGCTGATCGCCACCGGGATCTACCAGTCCTGGCGCCAGCTCGGCTCGTGGTCGGCGTTCACCGGCACGCGGTACGGACAGCTGCTGCTGGTCAAGATCGGGCTCGTGGTGCTGCTGGTGGGGATCGCGTGGATCTCGCGTCGCTGGACGGGGCGGCTGGCCGAGCACGTGGACGGGGCGGTCGAGGACGAGGTAGTCGAGGGCGAGGCGGTCGAGGGCGAGACCGGGGAGGGCGAGGCGGTCGAGGGCGAGACCGGGGAGGGCGAGGCGGTCGAGGGCGACAAGGAGCACGCGGCTGCCCGGGGCGGTACCTCGAACTCCGCCACCGCCACCGCCTCCGCCTCATCAGCCACTTCCGTCTCCCCCTCCCCCTCCTCTTCCTCCTCCTCTTCCTCTTCCTCCTCCGCCGTCGGCGGCAAGAAGGGCGACGCGGCCAAGGGCGGTGGCTCGCAGCGCGCCGCCCAGCTCGCCCGGCAGCAGGCCGCGATCGACACGGCACGGCAGAAGCAGCGGCGCGACGCCGACCCGAACCGCTTCGGGCTGCGCCGTTCCGTGCTCGCCGAGGCCGGCGTAGCCGTCGTCCTGCTCGCCGTCACCACAATGCTGACGTCGACCGAACCGGGGCGTACGGAGGAGGAGGCCAAGGCCGCCACCGCCGCCTCGTCCGCCGAGGCGTCCTCGACCGGGGCACTGACCCTGGACATGTCCTTCGACACCGGTGGCCAGGACGGCAAGGGCGTCGTACGGATCGACCTCGATCCCGCACGCGTGGGCGGCAACGAGATGCACGTCTACGTACAGCGGCCCAACGGCCGTGCCTTCGACATCCCCGAGGTGAAGGTGGCCTTCACCCTGGAGTCCCAGGACATCGGGCCGCTGCCCGTCGCCCCCGACCACATCTCCACCGGACACTGGTCGGCGAGCGGCGTGCAGATCCCCATGGCGGGCGAGTGGAAGATCGCCGTGACCGTGCGGACCTCCGACATCGACCAGACCACCGTCTCCAAGAACGCGCAGATCGGCTGAACCACACCATGGCTGACCAGTCCATTCCGGAGGCCCGTACTCCCGCCACCGCCGAAACGGCACTTAATGACGGCGTTTCCGAAGGCGCCTCCTCCAGGGAGGACCTTTCGCGCAAGGAGAGCCTTTCGCGCACGGAGGTCCTGTCGCGCACGGAGGTCCTGTCGCGCACGGAGGTCCTGTCGCGCACGGAGGTCCTGTCGCGTCGGCGGCTACTCGGGACCGCGGGTGCGACCGGGCTGGTGCTCGGTGCGGCCGGCGCCGCCGTGGGATACGCCGCTCGGCCGGCCGAGGCGACGCCACTCACCTCGCTGGGCGCCGATCAGGTGATGTTTCACGGAAAACATCAGCCCGGCATCCTCCAGGGCCTCCAGGCACGCGGCCACGTCGTCGCCTTCGACCTGGCGGCGGGCGCGGGCCGCAAGGAGGCGGCCGCGCTGCTGCGCCGCTGGTCGGAGACGGCTCGGCGGCTGATGGCGGGCGAGGCGGCCCAGCAGGACGACACGGATGTCGCCCGGGACTCCGGGCCCTCGGCGCTGACGATCACCTTCGGTTTCGGGCACAGCTTCTTCGCACGGACGGGCCTGGAGAAGCAGCGTCCGGTCGCCCTGGACCCGCTGCCCGACTTCTCCTCCGACCAGCTCGACAAGGCACGCAGCAACGGCGACCTGTGGGTGCAGATCGGCGCGAACGACGCCCTCGTCGCCTTCCACGCCCTGCGCGCGATCCAGAAGGACGCGGGCAACGCCGCCAGGGTGCGGTGGCAGATGAACGGCTTCAACCGGTCGCCGGGCGCCACCTCGCACCCGATGACGGCGCGCAACCTGATGGGCCAGATGGACGGCACGCGCAATCCGAAGCCGACGGAGTCCGACTTCGACGCGCGGATCTTCGTGCCGGAGTCCGGCTCGAAGGACCCCGCGTGGATGGCGGGCGGCTCCTACGCCGTCGTACGCCGCATCCGCATGCTCCTCGACGACTGGGAGCAGCTCTCGGTCAAGGAGCAGGAGGACGTCATCGGCCGCCGCAAGTCCGACGGGGCACCGCTGTCCGGGGGCACCGAGACCACCGAGATGGACCTGGAGAAGACGGACAAGGCCGGGAACCTGGTCGTCCCCATCAACGCCCACGCGCGCATCACCCGGCCCGACCAGAACGGCGGTGCGGCGATGCTGCGGCGCCCGTTCTCCTACCACGACGGCATCGACACGGACGGCGTCCCCGACGCCGGGCTCCTCTTCATCTGCTGGCAGGCCGACCCGCTGCGCGGCTTCGTCACGGTCCAGCGCAAGCTCGACCGGGGCGACGCGCTCTCGAAGTACATCCGCCATGAGGCGAGCGGCCTCTTCGCGGTGCCGGGCGGGGCGGCGGAGGGGGGGTACGTGGGGCAGGGGCTGCTGGAGGGGTGACGGTGACGGGAGGGTCGTACGGGTGGTGCACAGGCGTACGGCGGTGAGGTCGCTCTCGGGAGTGGTCCGCGGTCGAGAGGCGTGCGCCGCCCCGCGCAAGGCCCATTAGGGTGAGGTCATGCCAGCGAGCTATGCCTATCTCGGCCCCGAAGGCACCTTCACCGAGGCCGCCCTGCGCACCCTCCCCGAGGCCGCGACCCGGGAACTGATCCCCTACGTGTCCGTGCAGTCCGCGCTGGACGCGGTCCGCGTCGGCGAGGCCGAGGCCGCGTTCGTGCCGATCGAGAACTCCGTCGAGGGCGGTATCACGACCACGCTCGACGAGCTGGTCGCGGGCGCGCCGTTGATGATCTACCGCGAGGTGCTGCTGTCGATCACCTTCGCGCTGCTGGTCCGGCCGGGCACGAAGCTGTCGGACATCAAGACGGTCTCCGCGCACCCGGCCGCCCAGCCGCAGGTGCGCAACTGGCTCAAGAACAACCTTCCCGACGCGCACTGGGAGTCGGCCGCCTCGAACGCGGACGCCGCCCGTCTGGTCCAGGAGGGCCAGTACGACGCGGCCTTCGCGGGCGAGTTCGCCGCCGCGCTGTACGGCCTGGAGGCCCTGGAGACGGGGATCCACGACGCGGAGAACGCCCAGACGCGGTTCGTGCTGGTGGGCAGGCCGGCCCGGCCCGCGGCGCCGACCGGCGCGGACAAGACGTCGGTCGTGCTGTGGCAGCGCGACGACCACCCCGGTGGGCTGCGCGACCTCCTGGGTGAGTTCGCCACGCGTGGCATCAACCTGATGCTGCTCCAGTCCCGGCCGACCGGCGCGGGCATCGGCAACTACTGCTTCTGCATCGATGCCGAGGGTCATATCTCCGACCGCCGGGTGGCCGAGGCGCTGATGGGCCTCAAGCGGATCTGCCTGGAGGTGCGCTTCCTGGGCTCGTATCCGCGTGCGGGCATCAAGCCTGGGGATGTGGAGCGGCCGCGCCTCGGGACGTCGGACGATGAGTTCGTGTCGGCGGCGGACTGGGTGGCCCGGTGCCAGGACGGGCGGTTCTGAGCAGGCCGTGACAGGCGGTCCCGGGCGGTTCTGAGCAGGCCGTGACAGGCGGTCCCGGGCGGTTCCGAGCAGGCCGTCACAGGCGGTCCCGGGCGGTTCCGACAGGCGGTCGCAGGCGGCTCTGACAGGCGGTGCCGGGCGGCTCCGAGGAGCGCCTGGGGCCGGGTTCGGCACGTCGTCGCGGCCGGTACTACCAGCTGATTGTCGTTATCCACAGAAGTTATCCACAGGTACTCATCTCGACCTGGGGACAAGTCGACAAGCATGGGTGAGTCTGTCGACAAATCAGCCCCTGGGACGCCCCTGCATCCACCGCCACGCAAGTCACCCTTCGTCCACTCTTTTCCTTTGAGCAATCCTTTGAGGCGACCGCTTTCCACTCGAACGTGGGGATGAGGCAGGTTTGCCCTGGGAATCCTCGACTCGCTCGGCACGTTACGGAGTGATCAATTCCGAAGTCCACAGTCCATCCACACACCCTGTGGATAACTCTTCGGAGGCTGGGGATCCCTGTGGACAACCGAAGCCCAAGTCCCGTTCCCCGCAAGGGAATCGAGTCAACCGGCCGCCTCATGCCTGCCCCGTTCCAGGGAGTGAGACGCCCTTTATTGACACGATTGGCAATTCACCCACGACGGAACGTAAGCCATGTAAGCCGCAGCTCGGAATAGTGAGTCGTTGGCTGTCACCCTGCCCCGGTAGCCTTGAGCGCGTGATTGACCTTCGCCTGCTTCGTGAGGACCCCGACCGAGTGCGCGCCTCGCAGCGCGCCCGTGGAGAGGACGTCGCGCTCGTCGACTCCCTCCTGTCTGCCGACGAGCGGCGCAGGTCGTCCGGCGTCCGCTTCGACGAGCTGCGTTCCGAGCAGAAGTCGCTCGGCAAGCTCATCCCCAAGGCCTCCCCCGAGGAGCGCGCGGAGCTCCTGCAGAAGGCGGAGCAGCTCAAGGCCGACGTCAAGGCCGCCGAGGCCGCGCAGAACGACGCCGACGACGAGACCAAGCGCCTCGCGCTGCAGCTCGGCAACCTCGTCCACCCCGACGTCCCGGTCGGCGGCGAGGAGGACTTCGTCGTCCTGGAGACGCACGGCACCATCCGCGACTTCGGCGCCGAGGGCTTCGAGCCCAAGGACCACCTGGAGCTCGGCGAGGCGCTGGGCGCGATCGACGTCGAGCGCGGCGCCAAGGTGTCCGGCTCCCGCTTCTACTACCTCACCGGCGTCGGCGCCCTGCTGGAGCTGGCGCTGGTCAACGCCGCCATCGCCCAGGCCACCGAGGCCGGCTTCACCCCGATGCTGACCCCCGCGCTGGTCCGCCCGCGCGCCATGGAGGGCACCGGCTTCCTCGGCCAGGCCGCGGAGAACGTCTACCACCTGGAGAAGGACGACTACTACCTGGTCGGCACCTCCGAGGTCCCGCTCGCCGCGTACCACATGGACGAGATCGTCGACGCCGACAAGCTGCCGCTGCGCTACGCCGGCTTCTCGCCGTGCTTCCGCCGCGAGGCCGGCACCTACGGCAAGGACACCCGCGGCATCTTCCGCGTGCACCAGTTCGACAAGGTCGAGATGTTCTCGTACGTCGCCCCCGAGGACGCGGAGAACGAGCACAAGCGGCTCCTGGAGTGGGAGAAGCAGTGGCTCACCGGCCTGGAGCTGCCCTTCCAGGTCATCGACGTGGCCTCGGGCGACCTGGGCGCGTCGGCCTCCCGTAAGTTCGACTGCGAGGCGTGGATCCCGACCCAGGGCAAGTACCGCGAGCTGACCTCGGCCTCCAACTGCGACGGCTTCCAGGCGCGCCGGCTGTCCGTGCGCATGCGCGACGGCAAGAAGGTGCAGCCGCTCGCGACGCTCAACGGCACGCTGTGCGCCGTACCGCGCACGATCGTGGCGATCCTGGAGAACCACCAGCAGGCCGACGGCTCCGTCCGGGTGCCCGAGGTGCTGCGTCCGTATCTGGGCGGCCGAGAGGTCCTGGAGCCGGTCGCCAAGTGAACTCTGCCTCGCCCGTCGCCGGGTTCCCGTACAAGCTGATCGCGACCGACCTCGACGGAACGCTCCTGCGCTCCGACGAGTCGGTCTCCCGGCGCACCCGGGACGCCCTCGCCGCGGCGGGCGCGGCGCACATCGTCGTCACGGGCCGGGCGGTCCCCTGGACCCGCCCCATCCTCGACGACCTCGGCTACGAGGGCCTCGCCGTGTGCGGTCAGGGCGCCCAGGTGTACCACGCCGGGGAGCGGCGCCTGCTGACGTCGGTGACCCTGGACCGGCAGCTGGCGGGCGTGGCCCTGGCCAAGATCGAGGCGGAGGTCGGTCCGCTGTTCCTAGCGGCGAGCCGCGACGGCCTGGCCGGTGACATCCTGGTCGGCCCCGGCTACGCGGTGACGGGCCACCTTCCGTCGGTCCCCTTCACGGACGCGTCCGATCTGTGGAGCGCCCCGCTGAACAAGATCTACATACAGCACCCGAAGCTCTCGGACGACGAACTGGCCGAGGCCGCCCGCCAGGCCGCGGGCGGCTTCGTCACCGTGGTGATGGCCGGCGAGGGCGTTGTCGAACTGCTGCCCCTGGGCCTCTCCAAGGCCACAGGCCTGTCACTGGCCGCCCGCCGCCTCGGCCTCAAGGCCGCGGACACGATCGCCTTCGGCGACATGCCGAACGACATCCCGATGTTCGCCTGGTCCGGCCACAGCGTGGCCATGGCCAACGCCCACCCGGAACTGAAGGCCGTGTCGGACGAGGTGACGTCCTCCAATGAGGAGGACGGGATCGCGGTGGTGGTGGAGCGGTTGCTGGAGATCTAGGGCACGGGCGGCGGGGGAACAGGCGGCCCCGTACGCGAGTGGCGGGGGAACAGGCGGTCCCGAACGCGGATGGCGGGGGAACAGGCGGTCCCGAACGCGGATGGCGGGGGAACAGGCGGTCCCGAACGCGGATGGCGGGGGAACAGGCGGTCCCGAACGCGGATGGCGGGGGAACAGGCGGTCCCGAACGCGGATGGCGGGGGAACAGGCGGTCCCGAACGCGGATGGCGGGGGAACGGGCGGTCCCGAACGCGGATGGCTTAAGGGCAGCGGGTTTCGGCAGCGCTTGGCTCAGGTCAGCCGGGACTCAGCCGCGTGCGAGGCTGAGGACAAGCGGCCACCGGCGCGTGGCTCAGGCCAGTGGGCCTCGGCAACGCGTGGCGGAGACCGACGGAGTCCCCACCGCGCACGGCTGACCAACAGGAAAGGCCCAGGCACGCGCAGCCCAAGGCAGCGGGTTCCGGCAGCACCTGGCTGAGGTCACCCGCGCCCCCGGCCGCGTGCGCGGCTGAGAAGGGCCAGTCCCGGACGCCCACGGAAACGACGCCGTCGGAAACCGCGGGCATGCGTGCCGCCCCGGGCGGTACGGGTGGGCGCGGGCGGTGACCCGAACGCCGGGCTGGGCGGCCGACCTCTCAGCCGCAACGCCGGGCGCCGGGCGCCGGGCGCCGGGCGCCGACTTAAGGCACCCCAACCCCTGCACCACGGCCCAGCCCCAGTGGCAACGTCTCGCGGAGGATGCACGAATCGAACGTGCGCGGGCTAAGACCCGACCTTGGCTTAGCAAGCCAGTGCCTTACCACTCGGCCAATCCTCCGGGTGGGCGACCCACGCGAGAGCGACATCGCGTGCTCGAAGCGGCCGCCCCGGGCAGCTCCCCGTGCGGTACGGACTCTACGGAGGGGTAGCGATTACTCCGGAGTCCGCCGCCGGCTGCCCTGTCGGGAGCTCGACGTACTGCCGTGCATGGACATCGTCGCGCTCCTCTCCCAGAACGTGGCGCCGAACTCGTCGTCCGGCGGTGTGGACACAACCACTGTGCCTGTACGCCGAGTTGGGTGCCACTGATTTAAGGGCCGAGGACAGGCGCCGCACGCCCCTCCGTACGCCGCCTCCGAACACTCCGCCCCGAACCGCCCTTACCGGCGGCGCCACTTGCGTCGGCGGCCCTTGCTGAAGAACCATCCGGCAGGCGGTTCGTCGGAGCGCCACGGCTGCGGCTCGGGATCCTCACGGCGCCAGCGCGCGGCCAGCATGCGGGCGCGGGCGGATGGCTCGGCGGTCTCGGCCGCGCGTATGAAGTCGTCGTCCAGGACCAGGTTGCTCCAGGTGTCGTCCCCGGACTGTTCGCGATCCTCGTGCTGCGCCATGCCGCCTGCCATCGCCGTCCTCCAGTTCGTACCGTGCGCCCCCCTTTGCCAGTGTGCCCGGGCAGGGATGAAGCCCCCGTCAAGAGCGGGCCCGGTCAAGGGCCCGGCTCTTTATCTCCTGACTCGCCCTGCTCCTCGCGCGCCCTGCTCCTCGCGCGCCCTGCTCCTCGCGCGCCCTGCTCCTCGCGCGCCCTGCTCCTCGGCCGCCCTACTCCTCACCGGCCAGCGTCAGCGACCGCAGCTTCTGTCCCGCGTACCAGGTCGCGAGGACCGTGACCACGGCCAGCAGCACGGTCGCCGTGGGCAGGGTGACGTCCGACGTCACCAGGTCCCCGCCCGCGACCTTCTGCGCCACCGCCAGCGCCCACTGCTGGACGCTCAATGTGCGCGCACCGGACACCAGGGAGCCGAACAGGGCCTCCCAGACGAGCGCGTAGACGAGGCCGAAGACCACCGCGTGCCGGGACACCGTGCCGAGCAGCAGGAAGATCGCGGCGTAGGCGATGGAGGCGACGAGCGCCGCCACCGTGTAGGCGACGGCGATCTGCTGGCCGTTGCCGTTGAGGATGAAGCCCGCGATGAAGGTCGGCAGCGCCGAGAACACCATTGTCACGGCAATCGCGACGATCAGCTTGGTGAAGATGATCGTCGGCCGCTTCACCGGCTTGGACAGCAGGTACACCACCGAGCCGTCGTCGATCTCCGGCCCGATCGCGCCGGTGCCGGCGATGACGCCGATGATCGGCACCATGGTGGCCAGCGCCAGCCCGCCGAGCAGGTCGGACGCGGTCTGGTCGTCGGCTCCGGCAAGAGCGCGCACCACGACGGAGATGCCGATGAGCAGCAGCGGCAACGCGCCGAGGATGAGGGCCCGGCGGCGGCCGAGCAGGGCTCGATAGGTGAGCCGGGCGACTGTGGGGTCGTACATCTTCGGCCTCCTACGCCGCGACGAGATACGAGAAGACGGACTCGAGGGACTCGTCCGACGGCGAGACCGTGAGCAGGCGGATGCCGTGGTCGCGCGCCACCCTGGGCAGCAGGGTGGTGAAGCGGCCGAAGTCGACGGCCTGGATGTGCAGCGCGCCCTCCGCCAGATCGACCTCGATGCCGGACGTCGACGGGTCGGCGATCAGTGCGGCCGCGAGGGTGCGGTCGTCGCTGGAGCGCACCAGGTAGCGGTGCGGGCGGTCGGTCATCAGGCGGCGGATCTTGCGGAAGTCGCCGCTCGCGGCGTGCCGTCCGGCGACCACGACCTCGATGTGCCAGGCGAGTTGCTCGACCTCTTCGAGGATGTGGGAGGAGAACAACACCGTGCGCCCCTCGTCGCCCATCCGTCGCAGCAGGTCCATGAGCTGCATGCGCTGGCGCGGGTCCATGCCGTTGAAGGGCTCGTCGAGCAGGAGCAGGGAAGGGTTGTGCACGAGGGCGCTCGCCATCTTCACGCGCTGCCGCATGCCCTTGGAGTACGTCTGGATCTTGCGATCCTGCGCGTACTCCATCTCGACCGTAGCCAGGGCCTTTTGGGCCGCCTTGGCGCCCAGGCCGTGCAACTCGGCGTTGGCGACGACGAATTCGCGTCCGGTGAGGAAGTCGTACATCGCCTCGCGCTCGGGGACGATGCCGATGTGCTTGTAGATCGACTCGTTGCGCCACACCTGCTGGCCGTCGAGGGTGACGGTGCCGGTGGAGGGGGCCAGGAAGCCGCCCATCATGTTGATGAGGGTGGACTTTCCGGCGCCGTTGGGGCCGAGGAGGCCGGTGACGCCGGGGCCGATCGTCATGGTGATGTCGTTGACGGCGACCACGTTGCCGAACCAGCGGGAGACATGGTCGATCTGGAGCGTGGTCACAGTCCCACCTTCTTGTAGCGGCGGATCAGAAGGCCGTAGCTGGCGGCGATCAGGCCCAGCGTGAGGAGCACATAGACCGCGCCTTCCGCGTTGGTCGGGCCGACTCCGCCGGGGAAGGCGGAGGTGGCTCCCAGGAAGGCGGACTGCACGCCGTCGATCAGCGTGACCGGCGAGAACAGGCCGATCCAGGCGATGGCGCCCGTGCTGTCCTGCACCTCGGCGATGGCCTGGAGCGTGGACACGGCGCCGTAGGAGATGGTCAGTACGGCGATCACGGCCGCGATGCCGAAGCCGCGGCGCGGGGTGACCGATGCGATGACCAGGCCGATGCCGGCGAAGAGCAGCGAGAGCAGTGCCACGGAGACGAGTCCCTGCGCGAATCCCTTGGTCTGGTCGGCGAAGTCGAGCTTGGCCAGCAGCGCGCCGACGTAGAGCACCAGCAGCGGGGCCGCGGTGAGGACGAACAGCGCCGAGGCCAGCGCCGCGAACTTCGCCCGGACGTAGTCGGCGGTCTCGATCGGCCGCGAGAAGTACAGCGGTACGGTCTTGAAGCGCAGGTCGCGGGAGACGGACTGGGGTGCCTGCGAGGCGATGTAGAGGCTGATCACGGCCTGCATGACGATCGCGTAGCGCGTGTAGTCGAGGGGCAGGTCGTTGGCCTTGGTGGCGACCGCGACGGCGACCATGATGGCCGCGGGCACGCACATCACCACGAACAGCAGCATCGGCAGCACCTTGGACTTCACCGACCGGCCGAGGCCGTAGGCGCCGCGCAGGGACTGCGAGTAGAGGGACCGCGTGGCGTAGGAGCGGCCGAGGCGGGGGCCGTCGTAGCTGCGGTAGCCGATGTTGTGGATGCGGGTCTGGTCACCCGGCTGTGCGGCTACGGGGTGCTCAACTGCCATGACCGACCGCCTCCTTCCGCTGTGCTCCGGTGCTCTGCTCGCCGCCCTGCTCGCTGTCGGTGAAGACCTCCGAGATGTGGTGCCGGCGCTGTTCCATGCGGACCAGGCCGAGACCGAGGTCGGCGACGACGTCGCGCACCAGGTCGTACGTCTCGTCGCCCTGCGCGGTGAGCAGCAGGATGTGACCGGCGCCGGGAAGGCCGCCGCTGCCGTCGAGGACGTCCACCCCGCGCGCGTGGAGCGCGTCGCGCACCGCGCGGGTGCCGTCCGGGTGGTCGTCGCTGTCGGTGACCTCGATGGCGAGGGTCGTCGTGGTCTGCGTGAAGTCGGTGGTGGAGCTGGAGCGCAGCAGCTTGCCGCCGTCGACGACGACCACGTGGTCGCAGGTGCGCTCCAGTTCTCCCAGCAGATGGGAGGTGACCAGGACCGAGATGCCGAAGTCGGTGTGGATGCGGCGGATGAGGCCGAGCATCTCGTCGCGGCCGACCGGGTCGAGGCCGTTGGTCGGCTCGTCCAGGAAGACCAGCTGCGGGTCGTGCACCAGAGCCTGCGCCAGCTTCACGCGCTGCTTCATGCCGGTCGAGTAGCCGCCGATGGGGCGGTAGCGCTCCTCGTACAGACCGACGTGGCGCAGCGTGTCGGCGGTGCGCTCGCGCGCGGCGGTGGGCGGCAGGCCGGACATGCGTGCCATGTGCACGACGAACTCGGTGGCCGAGACGTCGGGCGGCAGACAGTCGTGCTCCGGCATGTACCCGACGCGCTCGCGGATGGCTGCGCCGTGGGTGGCGACATCGAGTCCGAGCACTTCGGCTCGGCCCTCGGTGGCGGGGGACAGACCCAGCAGGATCTTGATCAGTGTGGACTTGCCGGCTCCATTGGCTCCGACGAGTCCGGTCACACCGGGCCCGACGTCCACGGAGAGCCGGTCAAGCGCGGTCACCCTCGGGAACCGCTTGCTCAGGCTTTCGGTCGCGATCACAGTCACGCTTCGAAGGTAGTGACGTGGACCACGCCGGTCGTCACCCCTCAGAGCTGTATTGGAGTCAGACTCCAGGACTACGGGGCCCTAGGGGTCACCCCTGAGTCCAACAACACGCCCCTGGTTTTCCACATCGAGAGGGGTTTGGCGGGGCCGTCAGCGGAGTTTTCCACAGCGCTCGGCAGCCCTATTGACGCAGCCTCTAACAACTGTCACATTCGCCACTGTCAAGTTACGAGCACGTACCGCAGTCGGCGTGGACAAGGTGGGGCGGTGGCATGACTACGGCGGTGACAGGCGAACTCTCCGTGGACTCGGCGGAATTGCGCGGGTTCAGGCAGGTCCAGCAGCTGGCCTACGCATGCGCGGAGGCCGTCGCGGCGCGGCTGGAGCCCGGCATCACCGAGCGGGAGGCAGCGCGGATGCAGCGCGAATGGCTGCGCGAGCGCGGCGTACGCGACTGGTTCCATCTGCCCTTCGCCTGGTTCGGCGACCGCACGGCGTTCGTGAACTTCCGGATCCCGCTGCAGTTCTTCCCCACGAACCGCCGCCTTGAGCCCGGAATGCCGTTCATCCTGGACATGGCCCCGGTCTACGACGGCTACACGGCCGACATCGGCTACTCCGGCTCGCTCGGCATCAACCCCGTGCAGGACAAGCTGATGGCCGACCTGGAGGCACACCGGGAGCTGATCCTGCGCGAGGTGCGCGAGCGGCGGCCACTGCGCGAGATCTACGAGGACGTCGACCGGCTCATGGTCCGCCAGGGCTACGCCAACCGGCACCGCGCCTATCCCTTCGGCGTGATCGCCCACAAGATCGACCGCGTCAAGGAGCGCCGCTGGTCACCGCATGTCTTCGGGTTCGGCACCCAGTCCCTGAAGGGCCTGGCGAGCGACGCGCTGCACGGCCACCGCGACGGCTGGTCCCCGCTGTGGTCGCCGTACCGCTTCTCCGACCATCCCCCGCGGCCGGGCCTGTGGGCGGTCGAACCGCACCTCGGATTCCGGGGGACGGGCGCGAAGTTCGAGGAGATCCTCGTCGTCACCGACTCCAGGGACCCCGAGCAGAGCGCCTTCTGGCTGGACGACGATCTGCCGCACGTGCGGCGCTGGGCGGAGGAGAAGTGACGGTGCCGGTGACTCTTGAAGGCGCGCGTGAGCGCCGGGTGCGGGCCGGCGGGGTCGAGCTGTGCGTCGCCGAGCTGGGCGATCCCGGGCAGCCGACGGTGATCCTGGTGCACGGCTATCCAGACAGCAAGGAGGTCTGGTCCGAGGTCGCGCCGCGGCTGGCCGACCGCTTCCATGTCGTGCTGTACGACGTCCGAGGGCATGGCCGGTCGACGGCGCCGAAGCCGCTGCGCGGCGGGTTCACGCTGGAGAAGCTGACAGACGACTTCCTGGCCGTCGCGGACGCCGTCAGCCCGGACCGGCCCGTGCATCTGGTGGGGCACGACTGGGGCTCGGTGCAGGCCTGGGAGTTCGCCACGATCAAGCGCACCGAGGGCCGGATCGCGTCCTTCACGTCGATGTCCGGGCCGTCCCTGGACCACTTCGGCCACTGGATCAACAGCCGCCTCAAGCGACCCACCCCGCGCCGTGTCGGTCAGCTCCTCGGGCAGGGCGCCAAGTCCTGGTACGTGTATCTGCTGCACACGCCCGTGCTGCCCGAGCTGGCCTGGCGCGGCCCCCTCGGCAAGACCTGGCCGCGCATCCTGGAGCGCGTGGAGAAGGTCCCCGGCGACGGCTACCCGACCCCGTCCCTGCCGACGGACGCGGCGCACGGGGCGTGGCTGTACCGGGACAACGTACGAACCCGGCTGCGCCGCCCCCGCCCGGACGCGTACGCCCACGCGCCCGTGCAGCTCATCACGCCCCTCGGGGACGCCTTCCTCTCGGAGCGGCTCTACGACGAGCTGGAGTTGTGGGTTCCGCAGTTGATCCGGCGCACACTGCCGGCGAAGCACTGGATCCCGCGCTCCCGGCCCGCCCAACTGGCCTCCTGGATCACCGAGTTCGTGACCTCCGTGGAGGGCGGCCGACCGGAGAGCGTGACGGCGACCGGGAAGTACGCCGACCGTTTCGGCGGACAGCTCGTGCTGGTCACGGGCGCGGGCAGCGGTATCGGGCGGGCGACGGCGTACGCGTTCGCCGAGGCCGGCGCGCGCGTGGTGGCCGTCGACCGGGACGCCGAGGCCGCGATCCGCACCGCCGAGATGTCCCGTCTGATCGGCGCGCCCGAGGCCTGGGCGGAGACCGTCGACGTATCCGACGAGCAGGCCATGGAGAAGCTCGCCGCGAAGGTCGCCACCGAGTACGGCGTGGTGGACGTCCTGGTGAACAACGCGGGAATCGGGCTGTCGGGCTCCTTCTTCGACACGACCCCCGAGGACTGGAAGAAGGTCCTCGACGTCAATCTGTGGGGCGTCATCCACGGCTGCAGGCTCTTCGGCAAGCAGATGGCCGAGCGCGGACAGGGCGGCCACATCGTCAACACCGCGTCGGCGGCGGCGTATCAGCCCTCCAGGGCACTGCCCGCCTACAGCACCTCCAAGGCGGCCGTGCTGATGCTGAGCGAGTGCCTGCGCGCGGAGTTGGCGGGACAGGGGATCGGTGTCACCGCGATATGCCCGGGCCTGGTCAACACCAACATCACGTCGACCGCGCACTTCGCCGGGGTCGACGCCGAGGAGGAGAAACGGCGCCAGAAGAAGTCCGCCCGGCTGTACGGGTTGCGCAACTACCCGCCGGAGAAGGTCGCCGACGCGATCCTGCGGGCGGTGGTGCGCGGTGAGGCCGTGGTTCCGGTGACGCCGGAGGCGCGGGGCGCGTATCTGATGTCGAGGTTCACACCGAGGGCGCTGCGCAGGATCGCGCGGCTGGAGCCACCCCTGTGAGCGAGGACGGCCGCCAGGCCGAACAGCGCGGCGGGGGCGGCGACATGGCCGACGGGCCGCCCCCGCCCGCCTACCGGATCGAGGACCTCGCCCACCTCAGCGGCGCCACCGTCCGCACCATCCGCGCCTACCAGGACCGGGGCCTGCTCCCCCGCCCCGAGCGCCGGGGCCGCGCCAACCTCTACTCCGACGCCCATCTCGTCCGTCTGCGCCAGATCGCCGACCTCCTCGACCGCGGCTACACCCTGGCCTCCATCAAGGAGCTCCTGGAGGCCTGGGACGCCGGTCGGGGCCTCGGCGGGGTACTCGGGCTCGTCGCCGAGGTCGACGGGCCCTGGACCGACGAGGAGGCGGTACGGATCTCGCGCGCCGAGCTGGACCGACGCTTCGGCGGCAGCCCCGACGACGCGGCGGTGGCCGAGGCCGTGGAGCTCGGCGTACTTGAGCCGGTCCTCGACGACGAGGACACCTTCGTCGTGCCGAGTCCCCAAGAGCTGGCCGTGGCCGTCGAGTTGCACGCGGCCGGGGTCCCGCTGTCCGCGATCTCGGCTCATCTACGGGAGTTGAGGGGTCAGGTCGAGCACATCGCCGCCCGTTTCCTGGAGTTCACCACCGAGCACGTCTTCGCCCGCTATCTCGACGGAACGCATCGCCCGACAGACGCGGAAGCGGCCGAGGCGGCCTCCCTGGTACGACGGCTGCGCCCACTCGCCCAGCACACCGTGGACGCCGAACTGGCCCGCGCGATGCGCACATTGGCGGTACGCCACCTACGGCAGCAATTGGGGACTCCCGAGGCGCCGGATCTTCGAAACCGAACGAGAACCGTGCTCGTTCCCGAAGGGACAATGCGGGCCGTGGAGAGCCTGGTTGGTCACCAGCAGGCGGCGACGTTCGTCACTCTGGCGGCTGAACGGGAAGTACGCGCCCGCACCTTGGACCGGCTTGCCTCAAATCACAGTTCATCGGTTGATCTTGACGAAACCCCTTGAATCAACGGCTTGTTGTCCACAGAATCGCCAATTCCCCTGTGGATAACCTTACTCGGTTGTGGATCAAACGTCCGGAGCGAAATCGTTCGCGTGATTCCTGCCTCTCCCGGCAGGCTGGTGGCATGGACGAAAGACGCACCGTGAAGGTGTCGAAGTACCTCTCGAAACACCTTCGCCATCAGCCCGAGCGCATCGGGCTCACTCTCGACGAGGGCGGCTGGGTCGAGATCGACGCACTGATCGCCGCCGCGACCGCGCACGGATTCCGGTTCACGCGGGAAGAGCTGGACCATGTGGTGGCCGCCAACGACAAGCAGCGCTTCGCGATCGAGGGCTCCCGGATCCGTGCCAGTCAGGGCCACAGCATCGACGTCGATCTCGGACTGGCCCCCGCGACGCCGCCGCCGTACCTCTACCACGGCACTGTGGCCCGCAACCTGGACGCGATTCGCAGCGCCGGCCTCAAACCCATGAACAGGCACGATGTGCACCTCTCCGCCGACCGCGAGACCGCGACGCGGGTCGGCGCCCGGCGCGGCCGCCCCTTGGTGCTCTCCGTGGACACAGGCGCCATGCACCGCGACGGCCATGTCTTCCACGTCAGCGCGAACGGGGTGTGGCTGACGAAGGCCGTGCCACCGGAGTACCTGCGCTTTCCGGAGTCGCACTGATCCTTCCCTCGGGTTGCACTGGTCTTCCCGCGAGCCTCACTGATCTTCCTCGGGTCCACCGCAGCCCTGGCCCCGCTCCCCCTCCCCCTCGGCCCCGCTCCCGTTCCCCCTCGGCCTCGCTCCGTGGCGGGGCAGCAGCGCGCGGTGACTGTTTCACGTGAAACACGTTCGGCCGCATAGGCTCGGCCATATGAGTCTGCGCCTGAGCACCGTGATCCTCCCGTACCGCCGCTGGTCCGAGGGGGGCCGCGAGGCATGGCAGCGCGCGGAGCAGCTCGGCTTCCATGCCGCGTACACCTACGACCACCTGTCCTGGCGGAGTTTCCGCGACGGTCCCTGGTTCGGTGCGGTGCCGACTCTGACAGCCGCCGCTGCCGTCACCGACCGTCTGCGGCTGGGCACGCTGGTCACCTCGCCGAACTTCCGGCATCCGGTGCCCTACGCCAAGGAACTGATCTCCCTGGACGACATCTCCGGCGGCCGTTTCACGCTCGGTGTGGGTGCGGGCGGCTCCGGCTTCGACGCCACCGTGCTCGGCCAGGACCCTTGGTCGCCGCGCGAGCGGGCCGACCGGTTCGCCGAGTTCGTCCAGCTCCTGGACCGACTGCTGGCCTCGGACTCGGTGTCCTACGAGGGCGACTTCTACTCGGCGCACGAGGCGCGCAACATCCCGGGCTGTGTGCAGCGCCCCCGGCTGCCCTTCGCGGTGGCCGCGACCGGGCCGCGCGGGCTGCGGCTCGCGGCGCAGTACGGGCAGGCCTGGGTGACCACGGGCGACCCCAAGCTGTACGAGAACGGCACTCCTGAACAGTCGGTTCAAGCCATTCGCGGACAGGCCGAGAAGCTGGCCGACGCCTGCGCCGCGATCGGTCGGGACGTGGCCGCCATCGACAAGGTCCTGCTCACCGGTTTCACCCCGGATCGTGCCCGGCCGCTGGAGTCCCTCGACGCCTTCGTGGACTTCGCGGGACGCCATCAGGAGCTGGGATTCACCGAGATCGTCGTCCACTGGCCGATCCCCGACTCGGACTTCGCGGCCGACGAGAAGGTCTTCGAGCAGATCGCCATGGAGGCGGCGGCGCAGCTGCGGTGAGATCGACGGTGGTGTTGTTGCTGGTCAGGGCGTTGGAAGCGGTGCCGGCAGGGGCGGTTTCTCCTCAGGCGGCCCCTCAGATGTGCGGACTCCCGCACGGTCGTGCAGGCATATGCGGGAGAATGAGCCGGTGACCTCAGCGACTCGACAGCCCCAGACCCCGGCGGCCGCCGTCCGCCCGCGGCTCATCGCCACCGACCTGGACGGCACCCTGCTGCGGGACGACAAGTCCGTCTCCCCCCGCACGATCGCCGCGCTGGCCGCCGCCGAGGAGGCGGGCATCGAGGTGTTCTTCGTCACCGGCCGCCCGGCCCGCTGGATGAACGTCGTCAGCGACCACGTCCACGGTCACGGTCTGGCGATCTGCGGCAACGGCGCGGCCGTGGTCGACCTGCACGGCGGTCCCGGCGCCCACCGGTTCGTGAAGGTCCGGGAGCTGGCCAGGGACAACGCCCTGGACGCCGTACGGCTGCTGCGCGACGCGGCTCCGGGCACGGTGTACGCGGTGGAGCAGACGTACGGCTTCTACCAGGAGCCGGACTATCCCAAGCTGCACATGGAGATACCGGACAATCTCGCGCCGGCCGAGGACCTGCTGGCGCCGGACGCCCCCGGGGCCGGCGAGCCGGTGCTCAAGATCCTCGCCTACCACCCTTCTCTCGACCCCGACGCCTTCCTCACCCTCGCCCGCCTCGCCATCGGCGACCGCGCCAACGTCACCCGCTCCAGCCCCAGCGCCCTGCTGGAGATCAGCGGCCCCGGTGTCTCCAAGGCCAGCACGCTCGCGCTGTGCTGCGCCGAGCGCGGGATCTCGCACGAGGAGGTCGTGGCCTTCGGGGACATGCCCAACGACGTCGAGATGCTGACCTGGGCAGGCCAGTCGTACGCGATGGGCAACGCGCACCCGGATGTGATCGCCGCGGCGTCGGGGCGGACGGTCGCCAACAACGACGACGGTGTCGCGGTCGTGATCGAACAGCTCCTGGCGTAACGGCACCAGGGCCTGGGCCTAGCCGACCGGCGCTTCTCGCTCCGCCAGCCACGGCACCGGATCCACCGCCGAGCCCATCTCCGGCGTGACCCGCACCTCGAAGTGCAGGTGCGGGCCCGTGGAGTTGCCGGTCGTGCCCGACTGGCCGATCCACTGCCCGGTGTCGACCCGCTCGCCCTGGTCCACGGCGACGGACGCGAGATGGGCGTACTGCGTGAAGTAGCCGTCCGCGTGCCGGACGACGATCTCCATGCCGAAGGCGCCTGCGCACGCCACCTTGACCACCCGCCCGTCCCCCACGGCGCGCACGGGCGTCCCGATCGGCACCGCGAAGTCCTGCCCGGTGTGCCGGTGCGCCCATCGCAGTCCGCCGCTGCCGAACGCGGCGGACAGTTCGTACGACTGAACCGGCGTGACCCACGTGCTCGCACGGTCCGTCTTCTTCTGGTCGAGCCGGACGGCACCGGGGCAGGAGCCGGCCGCGACGGAGGCGTCGGCCTGTCCCTGCAACTGCCACCGCGCCTCTTCGAGCTTGTCCTCGATGCCCCGCTTGAGCCGCGCGAGCTCGGTGTTGCGCTGCTCCAGCGATTGCCAGGCCGCCGCGGACCTGGCCTCGTCCCGGGAGAGCCGGGCCTCGGCGCGGCGGCTCTTGTCGATGGCGTTGCCGACCGCCAGGTTCGTCTGCGAGAACACGTGCTGGCCGCGCATCAGCTGGTCCGGGCTCGTCGCGAGGATGATCTGCGCGGTGAGCGGCATCCCGCCACCGCTGCGGTACTGGGCACGCGCGAGCCGGCCCAGGTCCTCGCGCAGGACGCCCATCTACCGTCGCTCCCGTTCGAGCAGCTTCTCGATCCGCAGTGCCTGCGCCCGCTGCGCCTCGGCCTCCTGGCGTCCCGCCTCATACCGCTCCGTCGCCAGCGCCGCGTCCTCGTACAGCTGCACCACCCGCGCGCTGAGAACCGAGTCACCGCCCGTTCCGGTGCCGTTGCGGTTCGGGCCGCCCTTGCCGTCACCGACCGCGTCGACGGGCAGGGCGACGAGTGAGGTGATCGCGCACAGAAGCGCCGGAACGACCAGGAGGCGACGGCGATGTGAGCACATGCCAGCGATCCTGGCTCGCGGATCGGGTCTGGGCCTCGTTCAGGTCGTACGCCCGGGGGACGGGTTGCTGCGGATGGGTCAGTACGGGTGTTGACGCGGACTCCCGCAGGAGCGCGGAGCCAGCCGGGCAACGAAGCGCGGGCGCTACGGCGCCCCCACCAGCAGATCGGCCTCCTCCTCCCGAGCCACCATCGTCCGCAACGGCCCCTCCACCGCGGCCAGCTCCGCGAAGGCCCCCCGCTGCACCACCCGCCCCTGCTCCAGCACGACCACCTCGTCCACGGCGTCCAGCCCGGCCAGCCGGTGGGTGATGAGCAGCGTCGTACGGCCCTCGGTGGCGGCCAGCAGGTCGGCGGTGAGGGCGTCGGCGGTCGGCAGGTCGAGATGCTCGGCGGGCTCGTCGAGGACGAGGACGGGGAAGTCGGCGAGCAGTGCGCGGGCCAGCGCGAGCCGCTGCCGCTGCCCACCCGAAAGCCGTGCGCCGTGCTCGCCCACGAGCGTGTCCAACCCGTCGGGCAGCCCGTCAGCCCAGTCGAGCAACCGGGCGCGCTTCAGCGCGTCGCGCAGTTCGGCCTCGGTGGCGTCCTTCTTGGCGAGGAGCAGGTTCTCGCGCACGGAGCTGTCGAAGAGGTGCGCGTCCTGCGCGCACAGCCCGACGAGCCGCCGTACGTCGTCGCCGTCGAGCGCATACGCGTCCACGCCGCCGAGCGTGTACGAGCCCGCGCCGGCGTCCAGGAAGCGCAGCAGCACCTGCGCCAGCGTCGTCTTGCCGGACCCGGACGGTCCGACGACGGCGATCCGGCGGCCCTCCTCCAGCGTCAGGTCGAGGCCGGCGAGGGCGTCCCGGTCCTGTCCCGCGTGGCGAGCGGTCAGGTCCCTGACGGCGACCGGGAAGGGCGACGCGGGCGCCTGCCGGGGCCGCTCCGGTTCCCGTACGGGCTCGGGCGCGTCCAGCACCTCGTACACGCGCTCGGCGCTCTTGCGCACCCGCTGCCGGTACTGCACGGCGAGCGGCATGCCCAGGACGGCCTCGAAGGCGGCCAGCGGGGTGAGGACCACGACGGCCATCGCCACGCCACCGAGCCGTCCGTCGGCGACCGCCTGGGCGCCCACGAGAGCGGTGGCGGCGACGGTGAACCCGGAGATCAGCGCGGTGAGTCCGTCCCCGAGCGCGGTCGCGGTGGCGGCCCGCGAGGCGATCCGGGTGAGCGTCCCGTCGGCCCGTCGTGCTTCGGCGGTACGGCTGGGCAGGGCGCCGGCGACGGTCAGCTCCGCTGTGCCGGTGAGCAGATCCGTCACGCGGGTCGCGAGCACGCCTCGGGCAGGGGCCAGCCTGCGTTCGGCGCGTCGGGCGACGGCGCCCGTGACGAGCGGGACTCCGGCGCCGGCGACGAGCAGCCCGACCGCGAGTACCGCACCGGCCTCGGGCAGCAGCCATGCGGTGAAGCCGACGGCCGCGGCGGACACGACGGTCGCGGAAGCCGCGGGCAACAGCCACCGCAGCCAGTAGTCCTGGAGCGCGTCCACATCGGTGACGAGCCTCGCCAGCAGGTCCCCCCGCCGTGTGCGGCGCAGCCCTGCCGGTGCGAGCCGCTCCAGCCTGCGGTACACGGCGACCCTGGTGTCGGCCAGCATCCGCAGCACCGCGTCATGCGACACCAGGCGTTCGGCGTACCGGAACACCGCCCGCCCGATACCGAAAGCCCGCGTCGCCGTGACGGCCACCATCAGATAGAGCACGGGCGGCTGCTGCGAGGCCCGCGAGATGAGCCACCCGGAGGTGGCCATGAGCCCGACGGCGCTGCCGAGCGCGAGGCTGCCGAGCAGCAGCGCGAGCGCGAGGCGACCGCTCCGGGGGCCGGACATGCCACGGACGCGGGCGAGGGCACCTCGCGGGCCCGCCGTGGGGGACACGGTCTCGGCGTCGACCGGAGTCGTCCGGGCCCTGTCCTCAGCGACGCCGCCATGCCCTTCCGGCTCGATCGGACGGCCGGTGGACACGGACGACTTGGGCGGCGCGCTCGCCTGCTCGGGCGCCGCCGCCTCCGCCTCCGTCAGCCGCACCACCCGGTCGGCCACACCCAGCAGCGCCGGCCGATGCACCACGAGCAGCACGGTCCGTCCCACCGCCAGCCTCCGCACGGCCTCCACGACCTCGGCCTCGGTGGCCCCGTCGAGGGCGGCCGTCGGCTCGTCGAGGAGCAGGACGGGCCGGTCGGCGAGGACCGCCCGTGCCAGCGCCAGCCGCTGCCGCTGCCCTGCGGACAGCCCGGCCCCGTCCTCGCCCAGCATGGTGTCGAGGCCCTGGGGCAGCGCGTCCACGAACTCGACCGCCCCGGCGTCCACCAGCGCCTGGCGGACCGCGGCGTCGTCCGCGTCGGGACGAGCCAGCCGTACGTTCTCGGCGATCGTCCCGGCGTACAGATGCGGCCGCTGCGGAACCCAGGCGATACGCGAGCGCCACTCATCGAGGTCCAGCTCGGCGAGATCGGCTCCCCCGACCAGGACGCGCCCCTCGGTCGGCGGGACGAACCCCAACAGCACGTTCAGCAGCGTCGACTTGCCCACGCCGCTCGGTCCGACGAGCGCGACCGTCTCGCCGGGTTCGACGGCGAAGGACGCACCCGACACGGCATCGACGGACCGCCCGGGGTAACGGACCGCGACGCCTTCGAAGGACACCGCCCCCGTCGGCACCGCCGCGGTCCCCGACGCCGGTACCGGAGTCTCCAGCACCTCGAAGATCTCCTCGGCCGCCGACAGCCCCTCGGCGGCCGCGTGGTACTGCGCACCCACCTGGCGCAGCGGCAGATAGGCCTCGGGCGCCAGGACGAGGATGACCAGGCCGTCGTACAGATGCGTCTCACCGTGGACGAGTCGCATGCCGATCGTCACCGCGACCAGGGCCACCGAAAGCGTGGAGAGCAGTTCCAGCGCGAAGGAGGAGATGAAGGCGATCCGCAGGGTCCGCATGGTCGCCCTGCGGTATTCGCCGGTGATACGGCGGATCGACTCGGCCTGTGCCTTGGCCCGCCCGAACACCTTCAGGGTGGGCAGCCCGGCGACGACGTCCAGGAAGTGCCCGGACAGCCGGGACAGCAGCTGCCACTGACGGTCCATGTGGGACTGTGTGGCCCAGCCGATCAGCATCATGAAGATCGGGATGAGCGGAAGGGTGCCGACGATGATCGCCGCCGAGACCCAGTCCTCGGTCACGATCCTCGCCAGCACCGCCACCGGTACGACGACCGCTAGCCCCAACTGCGGGAGATAGCGCGAGAAATAGTCGTCGAGGGCATCGACCCCACGCGTGGCCAGGGCGACCAGCGATCCCGTCCGCTGTCCGCCCAGCCAGCCGGGCCCCAGTGCGGCCGCCCGCTCCAGCAGCCGCCCCCGCAGCTCCGACTTCACCGCCGCGCTCGCACGGTGAGCGGCGAGCTCGGTGAGCCATGCCACGACCGCGCGGCCTACGGCGACGGCGACCAACAGCAGCAGGGGAGTGCGCAGTTCGGCTGCGGACATTCCGTGCTGGAACGCCCCCACCACCGCCTCGGCGATGAGCATCGCCTGAGCGATGATCAGTGCCGCACCGACGGCCCCCAGCCCGACGACCGCGATCAGAAAGAGACGGGTGGCGCGGGCGTATCGGAGGAGACGCGGGTCGATTGGTTTCACGTGAAACACACCTCAGTGCACGGTCTCAGCAATGTGCTGCGTACCGATCCGCTTGCGGAACACCCAGTAGGTCCAGCCCTGGTAGAGCATGACGATCGGCGTGGCGATCACCGCGCACCAGGTCATGATCTTCAGGGTGTACGGGCTCGACGAGGCGTTGGTGACCGTGAGGCTCCACTCGTCGTTGAGCGAGGACGGCATGACGTTCGGGAAGAGCGTCAGGAAGAGCATCGCCACGGCGGCCACGATGGTGACGCCGGAGAAGGCGAACGACCATCCTTCACGCCCGGCCTGGTTCGCCACCAGTGCCGCCACCAGCGCGGCCACGGCCACGACGAGCGCGACCAGGCTCTTGCCGTCGCCGTTCTCGATCTGCGTCCAGAGCATGAAGATCAGCGCGAGCACGGCCGCCACCAGGCCGACCCCCAGAGCCAGCTTCCGCGCCCGCTCCCGGATCTCCCCGACGGTCTTGAGCGCCGTGAACACCGCACCGTGGAAGGTGAACAGGGTCAGCGTCACCAGACCGCCGATGAGCGCGTACGGGTTGAGCAGGTCCAGCACAGTGCCGACGTACTCATGGCGCTGGTCGAGCTTCACGCCCCGCACGATGTTGCCGAAGGCGACGCCCCACAGGAACGCCGGGATCAGCGAGCACCAGAAGATGGCGTGCTCCCAGTTGCGCTGCCAGTTCTCCTCGGGTCGCTTCGCCCGGTACTCGAAGGCGACACCCCGGACGATCAGGGAGACCAGGATGACCAGCAGAGGCAGGTAGAAGCCCGAGAAGAGCGTGGCGTACCACTCGGGGAAGGCGGCGAAGGTGGCGCCGCCCGCCGAGAGCAGCCACACCTCGTTGCCGTCCCAGACCGGGCCGATGGTGTTGATCAGCACCCGCCGCTCGGGCCGGTTGCGGGCGAGCAGCTTGGTGAGGACACCGACCCCGAAGTCGAAGCCCTCCAAGAAGAAGTAGCCGATCCACAGGACGGCGATCAGGACGAACCAGACGTCGTGCAGTTCCATGACTGTGCAGCTCCCTCGGCCTAGTACGAGAAGGCCATCGGCTTGTCGGCGTCACGGGAGTCGCCGCCGATCTTCGTGGGCGGGTTCAGGTCGGCCTCGGTGAGCTCGGGCGGGCCGGCCTTGACGTACTTCACGAGCAGCTTGACCTCGACGACGGCGAGGATGGCGTAGAGCGCGGTGAAGACGATCATCGAGGTGAGGATCTCGCCCTGGGAGACGCCGGGGGAGACCGCGTCACGGGTGCGCAGGACCCCGTAGACGACCCATGGCTGGCGGCCCATCTCGGTGAAGATCCAGCCCCAGGAGTTGGCGATCAGCGGGAAGCCCAGGGTCAGAACGGCGATGCGCCAGTACCACTTGGTGAGCTTCGGGCTGAGGGCCTTCTTCGGCAGCAGCACCAGATTCGGAACCTCGTCGTCACCGACCCTCAGGTGCTGCGGCAGCAAGAACTTCTTGCGCGTCAGCCAGAGTCCGAGCAGACCGATGGCGAACGACGTCATGCCGAAGCCGATCATCCAGCGGAAGCCCCAGTAGGCGACAGGGATGTTGGGCCGGTAGTCGCCGGGGCCGTACTTCTCCTGCTCGGCCTTGTTGATGTCGTTGATGCCGGGGACGTACGAGCTGAAGTCGTCCTTGGCCAGGAAGGACAGCAGGCCGGGGATCTCGATGGCGACCTTGTTGTGGCCCTTGTCGACATCGCCGTAGGCGAAGACGGAGAAGGGCGCCGGCGCCTCGCCGTCCCACAGGGCCTCGGCGGCGGCCATCTTCATCGGCTGCTGCTCGTACATGATCTTGCCGAGGCCATCGCCGCTGATCGCGGTGAGCATGCCGCCGATGACGACGGTGACCAGGCCGAGCCTGAGCGAGGTCTTCATTTCGCGAATGTGCTTCTTGCGCAGCAGATGGAAGGCGGAGATGCCGACCATGAACGCGCCACCGGTGAGGAAGGCCGCCGAAAGGGTGTGGAAGGCCTGGGCGAGCGCGGTGTTCTGGGTCAGTACGAGCCAGAAGTCGGTGAGCTCGGCCCGCCCCTTCGCCTCGTTGATCCGGTAGCCGACCGGGTGCTGCATCCAGGAGTTGGCCGCGAGGATGAAGTACGCCGACAGGATCGTGCCTATGGAGACCATCCACATACAGGCCAGGTGGATCTTCTTCGGCAGCTTGTCCCAGCCGAAGATCCACAGGCCGATGAAGGTCGACTCGAAGAAGAAGGCGATCAGAGCCTCGAAGGCCAGCGGCGCACCGAAGACGTCACCGACGAAACGGGAGTAGTCAGACCAGTTCATGCCGAACTGGAACTCCTGCACGATGCCGGTGACCACACCCATCGCGATGTTGATCAGGAAGAGCTTGCCCCAGAACTTGGTCGCCCTGAGGTACTTCTCCTTCTCCGTGCGCACCCAGGCGGTCTGCAGGCCGGCCGTGAGGGCGGCCAGCGAGATCGTCAGGGGGACGAACAGAAAGTGGTAGACGGTGGTGATACCGAACTGCCAGCGCGCCAGAGTCTCCGGCGCCAAAGCCAGGTCCACGTCGCCGCTCCTTACTAACCGCTTGTGAAAGCGTTCACATTCACAAGCAATTATGCAGCACCGCTCCACGGGCCATCAAAGGGGGGTCCCCTCCCCGCACCCAACCCTTGGCGCGAACTTCAACATATTGTTGAATCAGCAGCATGCAGACACCCACGCCGACACACATACGGATCTCCTGGCCCGCGGGACACCTCACCGCGACCCTCGACGACACCCCGACCGCACAGGCCCTCGCCAAGGCCCTGCCCCTCGTCTCCACCGCCTGCACCTGGGGCGAGGAGGTCTACTTCGACACGGGCATCGCCGTTCCACGTGAAACCAACGCCCGGCAGGTCGTCGAGCCGGGCACGGTCGCCTTCTGGACGGACGGCGACGCGCTCGCCCTCCCCTACGGACCCACACCGATCTCGCGAGGCGACGAGTGCCGCCTCGCGAGCCCGTGCAATGTCCTCGGTCACCTCGACGGCGACCCCCGACTGCTGGCGACCGTCCGCGCCGGCGACCCCGTGCGCGTGGAACTCGTGGACGTCTGACCTGCCGACGGAGCCCTGCGGTTCCTTCTGACGGGGCCTACAGCTCCTTCTGACCGAGCCCTACAGCTCCTTGCGGAAGCCTTCCGCCACCTTCAGGAAGATGTCGTTCGCCTCGGCCTCCCCGACCGTCACCCGCACACCCTCGCCCGGGAACGGTCGGATCACCACGCCCGCCTGCTCACAGGCCTGAGCGAAGGCGACCGTGCGCTCCCCCAGCCGCAGCCACACGAAGTTGGCCTGGGTCTCGGGCACCGTCCAGCCCTGAGCGCGCAGCCCGTCGACCACGCGGTTGCGCTCGCACACCAACGAGCCGACCCGGCCGATCAGTTCGTCCTCGGCACGCAGCGAGGCGATGGCCGCCTCCTGCGCGATCTGGCTCACCCCGAAGGGCACGGCCGTCTTGCGCAGCGCAGCCGCGACCGGCTCCTGCGCAATCGCGAAGCCGACGCGGAGGCCGGCAAGGCCGTACGCCTTGGAGAACGTCCGCAGAACACAGACGTTGGGCCGCTCACGGTAGATCTCCACACCGTCCGGCACCTCGGGGTCACGGATGAACTCGCGGTACGCCTCGTCCAGCACCACCAGGACATCGCCGGGCACCCGGTCGAGGAACCGCTCCAGCTCGGCCCGCCTGACGACCGTGCCCGTCGGGTTGTTGGGGTTGCAGACGAAAATCAGCCGGGTGCGGTCGGTGATGGCGGCGGCCATCGCGTCCAGGTCGTGCACATCGCCCGGCGTCAGCGGCACCTGGACGGACGTGGCGCCGCTGATCTGCGTGATGATCGGGTACGCCTCGAAGGACCGCCAGGCGTAGATGACCTCGTCGCCGGGGCCGGCGGTGGACTGGATCAGCTGCTGGGCGACGCCGACCGAGCCGGTGCCGGTCGCCAGGTGGGAGGCCGGGACGCCGAAGCGCTCGGACAGCTCGTTCATCAGCCCCGTGCACATCATGTCCGGGTAGCGGTTGAAGGACGAGGCGGCGGCCGTCACGGTCTCCATCACGCCGGGCAGCGGCGGATAGGGGTTCTCGTTGGAGGACAGCTTGTAGGCCACCGGACCACCGGCCGCGGCGGGCTTGCCCGGCTTGTAGGTGGGGATACCCTCCAGCTCGGCGCGCAGCTTGGGGCTCGTCTCGCTCACCGCAGTCCTCCTCGCGACCACCGGCGGCCCATCACCACCGCCGGCTCCAATACTTCTCACCTTATGAGGATTCGGCGCCGATGCGTACAGGTGCGGGCGCCCGTCTGCAGCCTTCCGCAGACCGTCCTGCCGACCCGCGCCAAGTCCTGCCGAGTCCTGCCGACCCCAGCTGTCACACCTGCATCAGGGGCATCAGCGTACGAAGGCGTACGAATTAGGGGGCGCATCACACATATATCTATGCGCCGGTGGCTCACGCCGTGGCGCGCATCACCCGTGAAGGTGAGTTGAGACCTCTTCGAAACATCGGGCACTTGGCAGGCCCATGCGTGCCGACAAGTCACGTCTTGCCATTGGATCGTTCAACTCCCTTGCTTTCTAAGGAGTTTGACACCAGATGACCTTGCAGAAACGTGTCTGTCAACGGCTGCATATGCGTCCGCACTACCCCACCGAATGAGCCCTACTATCGGCTCGCCATGACAGCAGCAGGGAAGCACCAGGTGAGCCGCGCGGAAACCTCACGTCGAGGCAGTCGGCCCAGTCGGGCGGGCATCAGAGACGTGGCGGCCGCCGCCGGGGTCTCCATCACGACCGTCTCCGACGCCCTCAACGGAAAGGGCCGGCTCCCCGACGCCACCCGACGCCATGTCCGCGAGGTCGCCGACCGGCTGGGCTACCGCCCGTCGGCCGCCGCCCGGACACTCCGTACCGGCAAGTCAGGACTCATCGGCCTGACCGTGACGACATACGGGGATGAACCTTTCACCTTCACCGAGTTCGCGTACTTCGCCGAAATGGCCCGCGCCGCCACCTCGGCCGCGCTCGCCCGCGGCTACGCGCTCGTGATCCTCCCCGCCACCTCGCGCCACGACGTCTGGTCGAACGTCGCCCTCGACGGCACGGTCGTCATCGACCCGTCCGACCAGGACCCCGTCGTCAGCGAGCTGGTCAGACAGGGCCTCCCGGTCGTCTCCGACGGCCGCCCGGCCGGCTCGCTCCCCGTCACCGCCTGGGTCGACAACGACCACGAGGCCGCCGTACTCGGCATCCTCGACCACCTGGCCGACGCCGGCGCCCGACGGATCGGACTGCTGACGGGCACCACGACGGACACGTACACCCATCTGTCGACCACCGCGTATCTGCGCTGGTGCGAGCGGGTCGGCCAGGACCCGGTGTACGAGGCCTACCCGGCGCACGACCCGTGCGCGGGCGCCGTCGCCGCGGACCGGCTGCTCGCCCGCCCCGACCGGCCCGACGCGGTCTACGGCCTGTTCGACCCGAACGGCACCGACCTGCTCGCCGCCGCGCGTCGCTACGGCCTGCGCGTACCGGACGACCTGCTTCTGGTGTGCTGCAGCGAGTCCACGGTGTACGCCAACACCGAGCCGCCCATCACCACGCTCTCCCTCAAGCCGCGCCGCATCGGCACGGCCGTGGTCCAGCTCCTCATCGACGCCATCGAGGGGGTCGAGTCGGACGACCCGGTCGAGCAGGTGATACCGACCGAGCTGATCGTGCGTACCTCGTCCCAGCGACGGCCTCCGCGGACGACGGTCAGCCCGCCCCGGTCGCCCGAGGAACGGTAGAAGCGGGCCCCGAGGGGCGGCTGACCCCAGGTCGAGGGGCGACGGGAGCGAGGTCATCGAGCGGCCTAAGCCCGGCGCAATCGGGGCGAAAGCCGCGGTGAACAGGAGTCCTGCTCCGATTCACCACCCCTGGGTCATCACATGGCGCGATCGGCATTCCTATGATGGGCGCACGACACCCGCGGGCCGCTGCGACCAGGCAGTCCGATGCGGTGCAGCTGCGGCGCGATGGTGGAGGGGTCTGATGACTCAGGGGGCCGGTCAGGGACCCGAGGTGGAGCGGACGGCGACGTTGCGCGACTTCCGGGTGCCCGCTTACGTGCACGAGACCGGTCCGTACGCCCACAGCACACACCCGGGCGACGTCGCCCCGCCCGCCGACGAGGCCTACCCGGAGGGGTACACGCCCACCCAGCGGGACCTTCCCGTGATCAACCGCGGTGACACGGTCCAGGTGCACGTCGACCCCGACTCCCTGTCGGCCCCGCAGCCGGTGGACGGTCCCGGCCCTCTGTTCGTCGTCGGCGACGTGCACGGCTATCTCGACGAGCTGGTGGCCGCCCTCCAGGAGAAGGGCCTCATCGACGCGGCGGCGAACTGGTGCGCCGGCACCGCCCGCCTGTGGTTCCTCGGCGACTTCACCGACCGCGGCCCCGACGGCATCGGCGTCATCGACCTCGTGATGCGGCTGTCCGCGGAGGCCGCCGCGGCCGGCGGGTACTGCAAGGCGCTGATGGGCAACCACGAGCTGCTGCTGATCGGCGCCAAGCGCTTCGGCGACACGCCTGTCAACTCCGGCGCGGGCACCGCCACCTTCCAGGCCGCCTGGCTGCTCAACGGCGGCCAGAAGACCGACATGGACCGCCTCCAGGACCACCACCTGCAGTGGATGTCCCGGCTGGACGCCATGGAAGAGGTCGACGGCCATCTGCTCGTGCACTCGGACACCACCGCCTATCTCGACTACGGCGACTCGATCGAGGCCGTCAACGACACCGTCCGCGAGACACTCACACGCAACGACGCCGACGAGGTCTGGGATCTCTTCCGCAAGTTCACCAAGCGCTTCTCCTTCCGCGACGAGGGCGGCGCCGACCATGTGCGCTCCCTTCTCGATACGTACGGCGGCACCCGCATCGTTCACGGCCACAGCCCCATTCCGTATCTGAAGGGCGAGGTCGGCTCCGAGGAGAGCGAGGACAGCGGCGGGCCCCTGGTCGAGGGACCGCACGTCTACGCCGAACGCCTCGCCATCGCGATGGACGGCGGCGTGACCATGGCCGGAAAGCTGCTGGTCCAGCAACTTCCCCTGGATATCTGAGCGTTCACCGGGCAGACGCCCCCTCATGACGCAGTGACGGAAGACGGCGCAGGCCAGGGCCCAATTTTGGCAAACCCCCTGTCACCGTGTGCCGTCACCGCTCTACCATCGGCTTATCCGTAGCAGGCTCCCCTCCGTTTCTGCCCGACGGCTCGTTGGCATGCGAGCCCCAAGCCCTACGGAGCATCGGGGGATGCACATGAACAGCGTTCCGCAGCACCTGCACAGCGAGGACCGCCAGGAATACGAGCGGATCCTCGATGAGGCGCTGCGCTCCGCACCACACCGCCCGGAACTGACCGCTGTCGGACAGCGGCTCAACCCCGAACAGCTGCGCACCATGGCGCTCAACGCCACCGCACTCATCACGGCGGCCGCGGCGACCGAGTACCAGCACTATGTGAAGGTCCGCGAGGAACTGCGCCGGCCGGCGCCGTCCACCCCGCCGTCCACCCGTGAGAGCGGCTCCTCCGAGTCGGGCACGGGCGCGATGGGGCTCGCCACCACTGTGGGAGAGGTCGCCGAGACGGCCGGGCCCGGCGTGGTCGCCGTGCTCGCCGTCCTGGCACCCGTCCTCGCCGGCACCGCCGCGGCGATCTTCCTGCTCGTCGGCTACATCCTGAAGATGTTCGACCCCGAGCCGGCGTTCGCCCAGACGATGCTCACCACCGGATGGGTCTTCGGCGCCGTCGCGGCGGCCGCGATCCTGGTCGCCGGCGTCGGGCTCCTGCTCACCGCCCTGCGCAACCGGCCGGCACTCGACGGCGGCCCCTACGGCGAACTGAGCGAGGAGGTCACCCGAGCCCAGGAAGCCTGGCGCGAGGCCCTGCTTGAGCGCGGCATCCTGCCCTTCCTCCGGGAGGCACTCGCCGACCCCGGCACGGCATCGGTCCTGCACCGCACGCCACCGTCGACCCCGGCCGGCCGCATCCCGAACCTCGGCTACGACCGCCCGGGTTTCAGCAGCCCGGACGACGGCGCCTCCCGTGGCTCCCGTCCGAGCTACACCAGCCCGGACTACACGAGCCCGGACTTCGGAGGGCCGGAACACCAGCCGGAGTGACGTCGGCCGAAAGCGCCCTCGGCTTGCGCCCCCGTCCTGGGGAGCGCAAGCGCGAGAGCCGATCCACGGGGCAGCATGGTCGGGGATACGGCCTGTGGTGAACCGGAGGTTCCGGCCCTCGATGCCCTGGGACATGGACGTCGGCCGGGGCTACAGGCGCCGAAGGCACTGCGCTTCCACGCGTTCCACGAGCGTCCGGCTGAAGGCGTGCACCAGGGACAGATGGAACAGGGCCGGTGCCAGGGGAGCCCAACGATGGACCCGGTCCTCACGCAACAGGTACTTGATCACCGCGGCCGGCCGGAAGGGCACGTACTCGATGGTCTCGTGCTCCCACCGGTCCGCGACGCCCCGGCTCATCCGCGCCTGCAGATCCGAGCTCGTCAGCTCCTTGAGCCTGGCGTAGAAGTGTCCGCTCCAGTGGCGTTTGTGGATGTCCAGCACGAACGCCAGCAGTTCGAGGGTGTACTCGTGCGGCTCCAGGGCCAGTTCCTCCCGCATGCCGCGCCGGGCCACCCCGTGCAGATCCGGTGCGCTTCTGCCGGAGGAGTCGATGTGCCGCGACAGCCCCTCGTTGACGGAGGAGTTCCATACGCCCGGCGCCATGCGCACCCGGTCGCTGCGCCGGCTGACCACCAGCATGTCGTCGGCGGTGATGACCGCGACGTTGACCGCGAAGCTGCACTGGAGGAACTCCGGTGCCTGGAGCGGCCTCTCCGGATCCAGGTAACGGGAGCGGGGAGTCGTGCCGTCGGGCAGCCGACGGTCGAGCTGCTGAGCGGCCAGGAACGTGTAGTAATCCGTCGGCCGCAACCGCAGATGTACTTCGGGCGACTCCTCGAGGGCGGTACGGGAGATGTCGACCGACTCGACCGCGTACCGCGGCCCGTTCCACAACGGGGTTCGTCCCTCGGCCCTCAGCCGCTCGCTCTCCTCGGCGATCTCCGCACGCCAGCCGGCCATGTCCGACGGCAACTCCACCTCACCGTCGAGCACATGGATGTACACCGCCTCCGGGGGTATCGGCTTGTCTCCGTCTCCCTCGACGATCAGCGCCGACGTCTGCAGCGGCCCCAGCGAGAACGTGCTCCAGGCCGGCTCGGACTCCTCCTTCCGCCGCATGCTGCGTAGCGCACTCGCCGACCGCCTGCGCAGCCGGTACCAGCCGTTCTGAAGGGGCTGCTGGAACAGCACCGCGAACAGCATGCCGATGAAGGCGCCGACCACGCCGTTGGTGACATCGATCCCACTCACACACGAAACCCTAAAGATCTTGATCGGGCGGAGCAGCGTCGTGCCCGTACCGTTACGGGCGGCCGACTTACCGCGGGCGGCAGGCAGGGGCGCCGCGGTGTGCGGTGAGCTTGCTCCCCTGCCCGGCCGTCACGCGCTCAGTCCGCCATCGGCAGGTACACCCGGTTGCCCGCCGCTGCGAACTCCTTCGACTTCTGGGCCATGCCCTCCTCGATCTCCTGCTGGGATCCGCCGTGTTGGCGGCGGATGTCCTGGGAGATCTTCATCGAGCAGAACTTCGGCCCGCACATGGAGCAGAAGTGGGCCGTCTTGGCGGGCTCGGCCGGCAGCGTCTCGTCGTGGAACTCGCGTGCCGTGTCCGGGTCGAGCGCCAGATTGAACTGGTCCTCCCACCGGAACTCGAAGCGGGCGTCGGACAGCGCGTCGTCCCACTCCTGCGCACCGGGATGCCCCTTGGCGAGATCGGCCGCGTGGGCGGCGATCTTGTAGGTGATGACGCCGGTCTTGACGTCGTCACGGTTGGGCAGGCCCAGGTGCTCCTTGGGCGTGACGTAGCAGAGCATGGCCGTGCCCCACCAGGCGATCATCGCGGCACCGATGCCGGAGGTGATGTGGTCGTAGGCCGGGGCGACGTCGGTCGTCAGCGGGCCGAGCGTATAGAACGGAGCTTCATCGCAGATCTCCTGCTGAAGGTCGATGTTCTCCTTGATCTTGTGCATCGGGACGTGTCCCGGGCCCTCGATCATGGTCTGTACGTTGAAACGCTTGGCGATCGTGTTGAGTTCCCCGAGCGTCCTCAACTCAGCGAACTGCGCCTCGTCGTTGGCGTCCGCGATCGAACCGGGCCGCAGGCCGTCGCCGAGCGAGTACGTGACGTCGTAGGCGGCGAGGATCTCGCAGAGTTCCTCGAAGTTCTCGTACAGGAAGCTCTCCTTGTGGTGCGCCAGGCACCACGCCGCCATGATCGAGCCGCCGCGCGAGACGATGCCGGTCTTGCGGTTGGCCGTGAGCGGGACGTACGGCAGGCGCACGCCCGCGTGGACCGTCATGTAGTCCACGCCCTGCTCGGCCTGTTCGATGACCGTGTCCTTGTAGATCTCCCAGGTCAGCTCCTCGGCGCGGCCGTCGACCTTCTCCAGCGCCTGGTAGAGCGGGACCGTGCCGATGGGGACGGGGGAGTTGCGCAGCACCCATTCACGGGTCGTGTGGATGTTGCGGCCGGTCGACAGGTCCATGACCGTGTCGGCGCCCCAGCGGGTCGCCCAGGTCATCTTCTCGACCTCTTCCTCGATGGAGGAGGTGACCGCGGAGTTGCCGATGTTGGCGTTGACCTTCACCAGGAACCGCTTGCCGATGATCATCGGCTCGATCTCCGGGTGGTTGACGTTCGCGGGCAGCACCGCCCGGCCCGCGGCGATCTCCTCGCGGACCACTTCGGGAGAGACGTTCTCCCGGATGGCCACGTACTCCATCTCCGGAGTGATCTCACCGCGGCGAGCGTAGGCGAGCTGTGTCACCGCCTTGCCGTCCCGGCTGCGACGCGGCTGGCGCGGACGCCCGGGGAAGACCGCGTCGAGGTTGCGCAGGCCGCCACGTGGCGAGGTGTGCTTGATCCCGTCGTCCTCGGGACGGGCGGGACGGCCCGCGTACTCCTCGGTGTCGCCGCGGGCGATGATCCAGTTCTCCCGCAGCGGGGGCAGCCCCCTGCGGACGTCGGTGTCGGCGAGTGGATCGGTGTACGGGCCGGAGGTGTCATACAGCGTGACGGACTGCCCGTTGGTGAGGTGCACCTGGCGGACCGGCACCCGCAGATCGGGGCGTGAGCCCTCGACATACGCCTTGTGCCAGCCGATGGACTTCCCGGCCTCCTCGGACTTGTCGTCCTGAACGGAGGCAGGCGTGCGCGCGTCCTTGATGGTCATGAGACCTACTCCCTACGCCGGCATTACCCGGTAACAGGTTCGGCGGTCGACGCAGCGGCTTCCGTCTGCCGACGTTTCGTGTGAAACATCACTCGCGATGGGTGATGTTTCATGTGAAACATCGCTGGGACGGAGGTCAGCGCCCTCTCAGCCCGGTGCTCCGAGCTCCCGCGTGTACAAAGGTGGCACCACGCTAGCGTCAATTCGGGCGCGGTGAACAGAGGGCCCCGGTCGTTCTTGCGATGATCGGTCGGTGACCACGACGCATGAACCTCCCTACCCACCGCACGAGCCACGGCGCGGCTCCGGCTCCGGAAACGGCCCCGGAAACGGCCCCGTGCGGGGCAACGGCCGTATGGACGGCCGGGGTTCAGGCGTGCCCGGAGGCAGATACGACGGTGCGTACGGCCGTGCTTCCGGTGACGGCCACGATGATCACGCGGCTGGAACCGGCGGGTGGCACGAACACGGCACCGGGCCCGGTGGGATGGGTGAGCGCGAAGGCGGGGCCGGTGACTGGCACGAGCGCGGCCCCGGACGGGATGGGATGCCTGCGCACGGGGACGGCGTCGGTGGCGGGCAGGAGCGCGGACCCGGCTCCGGTGGCCCGTACGACCACGGTGCCCAGGCCGGCGGCTCGGCAGGGCCGGGGCAGAGGCATGGGCAGGGGCACGGTCCGGGTGACCGGTCCGGCCAGGACGCCGGTGGTGGCCATGGTCACGGCCCCGGATCCGGCGGGCGGCAGGGAGGTGGTGATGGGGGCGACGGCCATGGGCACGGGCACTCGCACAGTCACGCCCATGGCCCGGCGGCACCCGTATCCCGGCATCTGCGCAAGGTCATCGCGGCGATCCTGATCCCGTTCGCCGCGGCGGTGGTGGTGGGGCTCGCGGTGCTGTGGCCGGGCGGTGCCCCGCCGCACGAGCGCACCGGTGTCGGCTTCGACCGGCAGACCCAGCAGGCCACGGTCACCAAGGTGGTCGCGCTGAGCTGCAAGGACGTCAACGCCACGGGGGTGCCCCCGACCGGCGACACCTCCACCGCCGAGGGTTCCTCCGCCGTGCAGCAGGAGAGCGGCACCTGCAAGAAGGCGACGATCCGCGTCGACACGGGCAAGGACAAGGGCCGTACGTTCACGGAGATCGTGCAGCCCGACCAGTCGCGCCAGCTGCACGAGGGCCAGGAGGTCGTGGTCGCGTACGAGCCCTCCGCGCCGAAGGATCTCCAGTACTCGGTCACCGACGTGAACCGCAAGTTCCCGATGGCGCTGCTCGCCGGCATCTTCGCGCTCGCGGTCGTGGTGGTGGGCCGGATGCGCGGTGTCATGGCGCTGGTCGCCCTGGCCATCAGCTTCCTCGTGCTGACCTTCTTCATCCTGCCGGCGATCCTTCAAGGCTCGAACCCGCTGGTCGTGGCGGTGGTGGGGGCGAGCGCCATCATGCTGATCGCCCTCTACATGTGCCACGGCCTGTCGGCCCGCACCTCCGTGGCGGTACTCGGCACGCTGCTCTCGCTGCTGCTGATCGGCCTCCTCGGCTCGGGTTTCATCGACTGGGCCGCGCTCACCGGCAACACCGACGACAACACCGGACTGATCCACGGGCTCTATCCGTCGATCGACATGAGCGGTCTGCTGCTCGCCGGCGTCATCATCGGTTCGCTCGGTGTCCTCGACGACGTGACGGTCACCCAGACGTCCGCGGTCTGGGAGCTGCACGAGGCCAACCCGACGATGGGCTGGCGCGGGCTGTACCGGGCGGGCATCCGCATCGGCCGCGACCACATCGCGTCCGTCGTCAACACCCTCGTCCTCGCTTACGCGGGTGCCGCGCTGCCGTTGCTGCTGCTCTTCTCGATCGCGCAGAGCGGTGTGGGGACGGTCGCCAACAGCGAGCTGGTGGCGGAGGAGATCGTGCGGACGCTGGTGGGCTCCATCGGCCTGGTCGCGTCGGTGCCGGTGACCACGGCCCTCGCGGCCCTGGTCGTCTCGGCCGACCGCCCGGAGAAGGGGGCGGCGTCGACGGGAACCCAGCCGGTCCCGGCGGGCGCGTCGTCGGCTTCGACCGGCGCACAGCCGGCTCCGGGACGCGGTGGGCGGGGGCGTCGGCGCAAACGGTGACGGGCGAAGTCCTTCCAGCCGGGGCAACCACTCCGCCCGTCCGGCGGAGCGTGAAGCACACCCGGCAATGCGGAAGCGCTCCCACGCGCCCCTTGCGTGCCGCTGAAGCGTTACGCCACTCCCGCACCAGGCTGCCGTAACGCTTCAGCCCGCGCTCTGCTCTTCCGCCAGGATGCGGTCCAGTGCCTCGTCGAGATGGGCGTCGAAGTCGGCGAGCGCGCCCTCCTGGCCGAGCGGCACCAGCTTGTCGGTGCGGTCGAGGAAGGCCACGAGCGGCGCCACCGAGGAACGGAACAGCGCCTGGTCGGCACCGACCTGAAGGCGGATCAACACATCGCCCAGTGTCTCGGAACCGGCCGGCGAGACCCGTACATCTCCCTCCCCGCACGGTCGGCCCACCCCGTCCACCAGCAGCTCCCGGCCGAACGCCCAGGTCACCGGGGCATCGCCGGGCAGGTGGAAGGTCAGCCGTACGGCATAGGGATCACAGGTCTCGTAGCGCAACTCCACCGGGATGCGGAAGGAGAGCTCCTCGGACACGAGAAAGCTCATCATGACCTCTGCCTCTACGGACTCGCGCATCGCCTACCCCGTCGTTTGCCGTCGACTGGCCGGGACCGGAGCCCGACACTGGTGGAATCTTGCTGAACGTACACGAGAGATCACAAGGAGTGAGTTTTCAGATACTGATAGAGATCGCGAGTGACCCCAGGAGCCGCCCGATCTCGTCCTGCAGCTGCCGTGCCGCCGACAGCAGCCGGTCGGCCTGATGGGCGGGCAGGGAAATGGCCATCGTCGCGGCGGTGGTGCCGACCGTGATCGGAATCGCCGCGCACACCGTGCCCAGCGCGTACTCCTGACGCTCGGTCACCGGCTCCATCCGACGGGTCCGTTCAAGGCGTCGTAGCAGGGTGCGGCTGTCGCGCACGGTGTACGGGGTGATGGCCTGCACGGGATGGCGGTCGAGGTGATCGCGGCGGGCTTCGTCGTCCAGTTGGGAGAGCAGGCACTGACCGATGGCGTGTGCATGGCCGGTCTCCCGGAAGTCGGCCCATTCCTCCACCGCGGGATTGCCCGGGGTGTCCGAGACGCACATGACCTCGATCTCACCGTCGCGGTACTGGGCGTAGTAAACGGGGACACCGATGACATCACGCCATTGAGCGAGCGCGTCGGCAACCGTGCTGCGACGTTTCTGCTGGGCCGCGCTGCTGCTCAGCCGTACAGCTGCCTCGCCGAGGAAGAACAGCCCTTTGTCGCGGCGCAGATAGCCCTCGTGCACCAGGGTGCGCAACAGGTGGTAGGCGGTGGGCAGCGCCAGGCCCGTCTCGCGGGCGAGTTGCTTGGCGGGAGCGCCGTACTCGTGCTCGGCGACGCATTCCAGCAGGCGCATCGCGCGCTGGACGGATCCGATGAGCGTCGCGGACTGCGGCTGCTCGGTGGGGGTCGGGGAAGCCTGCCGCGGTACCTGGGGCACGGCGGAACGGGGTCGCCCGACGGGTGGGTGGGGGTCTGAAGGTGCGGTGTCAACCGTGGCCATGGGTCACTCCCGGAGCGCGAGGGGGGAGCCCGTGCGGGGAACACGGGTGGGGGTGCACGCCGCACGCGGGGGGGTCCCCGCGTCGATTTCCGGACTCTATGCGTCGGCCACCGTTCGCCGACGCCCCGCCCGGGAAACTTCCCTCGCCCGAGGGAACCGGTGATTCCTGTTACCGCCCACCGGTCCCCACGGCCCTCACGGACCTCACCAGTCGCTGCGCGACGAGGAGCTCGACGTGAACTTCCGTACGACGTAGATCAGTCCACCGACCAGGGCCACGAAGACCAACAGCTTGAAGAGCAGTCCGATGACGAATCCGACGACGCTGGCTATCAGCCCGCCGAACACGACCAGGGCGATGACGGGCACCGCGATCCACTTAACCCACCACGGCATTCCTGCGAAGATCTCACGCATCGCCCTCGTCCTTACCTCTCCGCCCGTCTCTGTGCCGGGTGCTGATCCTTCGAATCCGCCGACTTCGACTCCATCGGGTCGAATCCGCTGATTCCCTGCCCTCGATGCTAGGTCCGGCAGGTGCCCCGGCGGGGCCCTCGCAGCCCTTGTCCTCCCCTGATCGATCCCCTAGGGAACCCCGAGGCCTCGTGTCAGCTCTCAGGTGGAGAGAACACCACGAGCACCCTCAGGTCCTCGCTGATGTGGTGGAACTTGTGGGCGACCCCGGCCGGGACGTACACCACGCTGCCGCGCGCCACCTGTGTGGTCTCCATGCCGACGGTGATGTGGGCGCGGCCGCTCACAACGAAGTAGACCTCGTCCTGGTTGTGCGGCTTCTGTGGATCGTGCTCTCCGGCGTTGAGCGCGTACAACCCGACCGACATGTTGCGCTCCCGCAGAAACTGCAGGTAGGCACCCTCGTTGGCGGCGCGCTCCGCCTCCAGTTCGTCCAGCCGGAATGCCTTCATCGTTCTTGTCCGCCCTCGTCCCCGTGCTCTTGGCCGATTTCGTCTGCCACGATCAGACACATGAAGAATTTCGTAGTCAAGACGATCGCCAACGCGGGTGCCCTGGCGGTCGCCGTCTGGCTGATAGACAAGATCACCCTCACCGGTGACAGCACGGGCAAGAAGATAGGCACCCTGCTCGTCGTCGCGCTGCTCTTCGGCCTGGTGAACTTCGTCGTCAAGCCGATCGTGAAACTCCTGAGCCTCCCGCTGCTCATCCTGACGCTCGGCCTGTTCACCCTGGTCGTCAACGCGCTGATGCTGCTGCTGACCTCGTGGCTCGCCGACAGGTTCGATCTGAGCTTCCATGTCGAGGGTTTCTGGACGGCCGTGCTCGGTGGCCTGATCATCTCGATCGTCTCCTGGGCGCTGCACGTCGTCCTGCCTGACGGGGACTGACATCCGATGACCTACCGCGTCTGCTTCGTCTGCACCGGCAACATCTGCCGCTCCCCGATGGCCGAGTCCGTCTTCCGCGCCCGCGTGGCGGAGGCCGGGCTCGACGGGCGGGTTGAGGTCGACAGCGCCGGCACCGGTGGCTGGCACGAGGGCGACCCTGCCGACCCGCGAACCGTCTCCGTCCTGGAGGAGAACGGTTACGACAGCGGCCACACGGCCCGGCAGTTCCAGACGTCCTGGTTCGAGCGCGTCGACCTCGTGATCGCGCTCGACACCGGCCATCTCAAGGCCCTGCGCCGCCTCGCGCCCACGCCGGAGGACGTGGCGAAGGTACGGCTGCTGCGTTCGTACGACCCCGCCGCGGGCGACGACCTCGACGTGCCCGACCCGTACTACGGGGGCCGGGACGGGTTCGAGGAGTGCCTTGAGATGGTGGAGGCGGCAAGTACGGGCCTCCTCACGGCGGTCCGCGAACAGGTGGAAGGGCAGGCGGCATGAGCGGTACGGAGGACCAGGGACGGGCGTCGGGCGGCGGAGACGGCACGCGCGCGGTGCGGGCCGGGCTGCCCGAGCCGGTGGCGTACGAGCCGACCCTGCCGGGCCCGGTCTTCGCCGCCCACTTCCACCTGCCGGGCGAGCCCACGGGGCCGTACACCTACGGCCGGGACGAGAACCCGACCTGGACGCATCTGGAGCGCGCCATCGGCGAGCTGGAGGCGCCGGGGGAGGACGGCGTCGAGACGCTGGTCTTCGCGTCGGGCATGGCCGCCACGTCGTCGGTGCTCTTCTCGCAGCTACGGGCGGGGGACACGGTCGTCCTGCCCAGCGACGGCTACCAGGCACTGCCCCTGGTGCGCGCGCAGTTGGAGGCATACGGCATCGAGGTGCGCACGGCGCCGACCGGCGGGGATGCCCAGCTCGGCGTCCTGGACGGCGCGAAGCTGCTGTGGATCGAGACGCCGTCCAACCCCGGCCTCGACGTGTGCGACATCCGGCGACTCGTCGAGGCGGCGCACGCCGGTGGCGCCCTCGTCGCCGTCGACAACACGCTCGCGACACCGCTCGGGCAGCGGCCGCTGGAGCTCGGCGCCGACTTCTCGGTGGCCAGCGGCACCAAGCAGCTGACGGGGCATGGCGACGTGCTGCTGGGATACGTCAGCGGTCGCGACGCCGAGGCCATGGCTGCCGTACGGCGCTGGCGGAAGATCGTCGGGGCGATCCCGGGGCCCATGGAGGCCTGGCTCGCGCACCGTTCCCTCGCCACGCTCCAGCTGCGGGTGGAGCGGCAGAACGCCACCGCCCTCGCGCTCGCCGAGGCGCTGCGGGACCGGCCGGAGGAGCTCGGGGTGCGGTATCCGGGGCTGCCGGGCGACCCTTCGCACAAGATCGCCGCGCGGCAGATGCGGCGCTACGGCTGCGTGGTGTCCTTCACGCTGCCCACGCGCGCGCGTGCCGAGCGTTTCCTGGAGTCACTGCGGCTCGTCGACGACGCGACCAGCTTCGGCGGGGTGCGCTCCACGGCCGAGCGGCGCGGACGCTGGGGCGGCGACGCCGTACCGGAGGGCTTCATCCGTATGTCCGTCGGCGCCGAGGACCCCGAGGACCTCGTGGCGGATGTGCTGCGGGCGCTGGACGAGTCGGATCGGTGACCGGGCCCGGCACCGCGTCCGTCGCTGTCCTGCTGCGTCCACCTACGTTCGACTACGGAGAACGGGCGGTCCGAACCTCCCCCCTCGTGGCTCGGACCGCCCTCGGTTCTGCGCGCGAAGAACCGCGCGAACAAGGCTAGTTGACTCTCTGTCAGTGTCCAATCACAGTAGCGACAGCGACCTATCGACTTATTTATAGTTGGGCCCTGCCCTGGGGGTGGGGAGAAGGGCGGGGAAGGGGAGGGTGTGGCATGGACTTGGCCTTGTTGCGCACTTTTGTGACCGTGCACCGGGCCGGCTCCTTCACCCGCGCCGCCGCGCTGCTCGGGCTGTCGCAGCCGGCCGTGACCTCGCAGATCCGCACCCTGGAACGGCAGCTGGGCCGCCCCCTGTTCCTGCGGCAGGCCCGCGGAGTGACGCCCACGACCATCGGCGACGAACTCGCGCACAAGGCGGCCCCACATCTCGACGCCCTGGTGGAGATCACCGAGACGGGCCTCGACGACGAGTCCTCCTTACGCACGCTGCACCTTGCCGGCCCTCCTGAGTTCACCGCCGAGCGGGCGCTGCCCGCGCTCACCGAACTGACCGGCGAGGACGGCCAGGGCTTCGCGCTGCGCGCGTCCTTCGGCAATGCCGAGGAGACCCTGGAGGGGCTGGCCGCCGGGCATCACGATCTGGCCATCACCACAGCCCGTCCGCGGGGCGCCCTGCTCACGGCGACTGCGCTCTGCGACGAGGAGCACGTCCTCGTGGCCGCCCCCCGCTGGGAGGAACGGATCGGCCCGGCGATGCTGCGCGGCAAGGGGGCGCACGCGCTGGAGGACATCCCGGTGGTGGAGGTGCACGAGTCACTGCCCTTCGTCTCCCGCTACTGGGCCTCGGTCTACGACTCCCGTCCCGCCACCCCCGGCACTGTGATCGTCCCCGACCTGCGCGCGGCCCTGGCCTGTGCGGTCGCGGGCGCGGGGCTCGCGGTGCTGCCCCGCTATCTGTGCGCGGCCGCCCTGGAGCGCGGGGACGTCGTCCCGCTGCACGATCCGCCGGTGCCGCCGCTGCGGACGTACTTCCTGGTGGCCCGCACCGGGACGCTCGCGATGCCGCACATCGCACGGGCCCATGAGTGGCTGCTGCGGGCGGCTGCCGACTGGGCCTGAGCAGCGCCTGCCGACTGGGCCTGAGCAGCGCCTGCCGACGGGCTTGAACAGTGCCTGCCGGCCGGGGCCCGAGCAGTGTCTTCCACGGGGCCTGATCAGGGGTTTTCCACTGATTCTCATCAGCTCTTCGGTGGCCGTCACGCCATGAACTCGACCAGTGACGTCTCGCGATGTTTCACGTGGAACCAGCCGGGCCACATTTCCTGCATGACCGTCCGACCCGTGGTCAAGCGCACCGCCCGCGCCGTTCTGCTGGACGGTGACGACCTGATCCTGATCAAGCGCACCAAGCCCGGCGTGGATCCCTACTGGCTCACGCCCGGAGGTGGGGTCGAGCCGTCGGACACGACCGTCGTCGACGCCCTGCACCGCGAGGTGTACGAGGAACTCGGCGCCAAGATCACCGACGTGGTGCCCTGCTTCGTCGACACCGTCGAGCACATCGGCGACGACGGCGGAGCGACCGGCGTGAAGGTGCAGCACTTCTTCGTCTGCCACCTGGAGTCCATGGACCCGTCCTTGCGGCACGGACCGGAAGTGGACGAACCCATCGGCGAGTACGAGATCGTGCGGGTGCCGTTCACTCGGGTCGGGATCGCGTCCGTCCATCTCGTACCGCTGTCGCTGCGGCACTACCTGGACGGGAACATCGAGGGCGTCCGCGCCATGCACGCCCCTGACTTGGGCTGATACGGACCGCCGACTCTGTCCGCGCCCGCCGGCTTCGTCCGCGACGGCGGCTCGTCAGTCCCCGATGACGACGAGTTCCTCCACCGAGTCATGGCGTATGCGCTCGGACGGGACACCGACGCCTCGCAGTGCGTCCACGCCGCTGCGGATCATGCCGGGCGGGCCCGACACATAGGCGTCGTACTCGGCCCAGGGCCCGTACTCGCGTATGGCGTCGGGAAGCTGTAGCAGTCCGTGCCGGTCCACCACCGGGCGGACCGCCAGCCAGGGGTGGGACTGCTGGAGCCTGAGCATCGTGTCGATGTCGTACAGGTCCTGGTTGCTGCGGGCGCCGTAGAAGACCTCGACCGTTCGCCGTTCGCCGTGCTCGGCGACGTCCTCGACCAATGCCTTGATGGGCGCTATGCCGGTGCCTCCGCCCAGGCAGAGCAAGCTGCTGTCGCTGGTGTGGTCCACGGTCATCGAACCGATCGGCGGGCCGAGCCGGACGATGTCGCCCGGCCGGGCGCGATGCACCAACGCGTTGGAGACCCAGCCTGCGGGCACGGCCTTCACATGGAACGTCAGCAGGCCGTCCGAGCGGGCCGCCGAGGCGAAGGAGTAGTGCCGCCAGATCCGGGGCCACCAGGGCGTTTCCAGGCTCGTGTACTGCCCGGCGAGGAAGGGGTAGGGCTGGTCGGGGCGGACGGTGATGACCGCGACGTCCGAGGTTCTCAGGTCGTGTGCGACGACCTCCGCGTACCACCAGGCCGGGGCGCGTAGTTCGTCCGCCGCCGCCGCGTCGATCATGACCTGCGAGATCGTCGTGTACGTCCGGATCCAGGCGGCCTCGGTCTCCCCGTCCCAGACGCCGGTGGCGTACTTGCTGAGCGCGCCGATCAGGCACTCACCGACGGCCGGGTAGTGCTGGGCCCGGGTCCCGTACTTGCGATGGCCGCGCCCGAGGTTCTGAAGGTAGTCGACGAGAACCGGCGTGTTGTCGATGTGTTCGGCCGCGGTGAGCAGCGCTCTCAGCAGCCGGTCGCGCTGGGTGTCCATCGCGGCGGGGAACAGGGAGCGCAGCTCAGGGTGGCGTACGAAGAGCAGCGCGTAGAAGTAGGAGGTGACCTTGTCGGCCACGGGCCCGATCTCGGCCATCGTCCGGCGGATCAGGATGGCGTCGGGGGAGGCGGTGAGTGCCGGCGCCGGGCACTGAGGCGGCACGCGTACGTGCGGGGCGGGCGGGGCGAGGGGGGTGGGGCCGGATATCTCCGGCTGTGCCGCAGCGGGCGATAGGTGGCTCGGGGCGGGTGTGGCGGGGGGCCATAGCGCCATCGGTGTCTCCCACTCCGGGGTCTGGTGCCCAGTGGGCGCCGGGGCGGCGGGGAAGGAGCCGGGGTCCGGCGGCACAGTGGGTCCTGCCGGAGCGCCCGTCGTGGTGAGCTCTGGGCCGTCCTGGGGCGGGGGTATCGGGCCATCGGCTGTCGCCGTCCTGCCCACCGGGCGCATCGCCGCCAAGCGGCTGCCCTCGGCCGTCTCCTGTTCGCTGCCCGGAGTCGTCGCCGACTGCTCGCGCGGCGTGAACCAGCCACCCCCGCCGCCTGAAGTGCCGTTGTCGGCCGACGTGGTGGTCGGAGCGTCCATGGTGTGCCTCGCCTCGAACATATTTCGGTCGGTCTGCGCACTTCCTGGATCGGAAGGTGCCTGCTTCCCCCGCGACGGCTTGCATTCCCCGTTTGTCGCCGTTCGTTGCCACAACCCAATACGGCGACATTCAACCCGTATTCACACCCAGTACGGACAAGTAAGGCGAGAGTGTGACATTGACCGCAGTACTCTCACCGCAGCATCCCATCGCGTGCGGACGCTCGGTCGCATAACCGAGAACGCGGGTCTTCGATCTCTCCGTCCCGTTAAGCTGCATTGCCTTGCGCTCGGTCGCCGCAGTGAGCCTCGATCACAGCTCGGACACGAACCGGAGTCGACCATACCGGCAGCCACGCCGATCACAAGTCCCCCCTTCCTTCCTCACGAATGGGTAGAGGGGCGAACGTGCCGCATTTCCCTCAATTACCGGCGTCTGCGCACCAATTCATGGGCTTCCCACAGACCCATCCCCATGGATCAGCGGGGTTGCATACGCCTCCGACGCGACGGTCTCCGTCTCCAGGTCGAGTTGCCGCGATGGACGCCCCACGTTCGCCCGTGTTTCACGTGAAACACCCGACGGCCATCGGCGCGCCACGCGGTGGACCATGACATGGCCAAAAGCTCGTACGTCTCCCCGGAAACGGCTGGACGACCAGTGCAGTCGTCAGACAGCCTGACCTGCGTGCCGACTCCTTCCCTCGCCGCTCTGCCCATCCGCCGTCTTTCGCCTCGCGACCTCACCGCCTGCGCCGACTTGTCCGAGGACCGGGGCTGGCCCCGTGAGGAACACAAGTGGAGCTTCCTTCTGACAGCCGGGAAGGGCTACGGGATCGACGACCCCACCGGCGGACTCGTCAGCGCCTGCGTCATCACGGAGTACGGACCGAGGGACCGACCCGACCTGGCGGCCATCGGCATGGTCCTGGTCGCCGAGCGCCACGCCCGCCAGGGCATCGGACGCCGGCTGATGCAACACGTCATCTCCGCGATGGGTACGACACCGCTGACGTTGCACGCGACGCCGTACGGACGGCCGCTCTACGAGGAACTCGGCTTCAAGGCAACGGGCCGGGCGGAGATGCTCCGCGGGACCTTCGTGCCCGGCACCTGGAAGCCCGCGGTGGCCACCCGTGCGGCCACCGCGGAGGATCTCAGCGCGATCCTCCGGCTCGACGAGGAGGTGTTCGGCGCCGATCGCACGCACATCATCACGCGGCTGCCCGCTTTCCTCGACCAACTGCGGGTCGCCGAGGAGAACGGCAGGATCATCGGCTACGCGGGCGCCTGGCCCAACATGGCCACGCAGGTCGTGGGCCCACTGATCGCTCGCGACACGGAGACCGCGAAGGCGCTCATCGCCTCCCTCGCCGCCCACACCGACCAACCGCTGCGCACCGATGTCGACGTACGCCACGAGGAACTGCTGATCTGGGCGAAGGAGCACGGCTTGGCGTCCGTCACCTTCAACTCGGTCATGATGTCCGGCCTCTCGGAGCTGCCCGGCGACTGGACCCGACGGTTCGCTCCGTTGACGGTGGCCGCGGGCTGAGGTCCTCGGCTGCGGACTGCGGCACGCATGAGGAAACGCCGGTCCCCCGTCAGGGGCCGGCGTTTTCGTTTTGGACACAGGGGTGCGGTCGGGGCGGCCCTGACCCCGCACTCGGGTCGGCTCAGTGGTGGACGACGGCTCGATGCTCGACGGGCGCCGTACCCGTGACGACGGTGCCGGAAGGGTCGCCGGCGCGGCGCTCCAGCGCGGCCGAGAGGAACGCGAGCAGCAGCGCGGCCGCGGCGAGGGCGGCGCCCACCCAGTTGGGGGAGGTGTAGCCGAACCCGGCGGAGATGACGATGCCACCGAGCCAGGCGGAGAGGGCGTTGCCGAGGTTGAAGGCGCCGATGTTCACGGCCGAGGCGAGAGTCGGAGCACCGTGCGCCTGGTCGAGGACCCGCTTCTGCAGCGGAGGCACGGTCGCGAAGCCCAGGGCGCCGATCAGTGCGATGGTGACAGCCGCGAGGGCCTTGTTGTGGGCCGTGAGCGTGAAGAGCGCGAGCACGACGGCGAGGGCGCCCAGGGACACGTAGAGCAGGGGCATCAGCGCACGGTCGGCGTACTTGCCGCCGACGAGGTTGCCGCCGACCATGCCGAGTCCGAACAGGACCAGCAGCCAGGTGACGGATCCGTCGGCGAAGCCGGCGACATGGGTCATCATCGGCGCGATGTAGGTGATGGCCGCGAAGACGCCGCCGAAACCGAGGACCGTCATCGCCATAGCCAGCAGGACCTGGGCGTTCTTGAACGCGGCCAGTTCGTGACGCAGGCGTACGCCCTGCTGCTTGGGCATGTCGGGGACCAGCTTGGCGATTCCGGCGAGGCCGGCGAGCCCGAGGACGGCGACGATGCCGAAGGTGACCCGCCAGCCCGCGGCATGTCCGACGAACGTCCCCAGCGGGACGCCGACGACGTTGGCGACGGTCAGACCGGTGAACATCATCGCGATGGCTCCGGCCTTCTTGTCCGGGGCTACCAACTTGGCCGCGACGACCGAGCCGATGCCGAAGAAGGCGCCGTGGGCGAGCGAGGCGACCACGCGGCCGATCAGCATGACGGAGAAGGCGGGGGCGAGAGCGGACAGCACGTTGCCGACGATGAAGAGTCCCATCAGCAGCATCAGCATCCGCTTGCGGGAGACCTTGGTGCCGAGCACGGTCATCAGGGGAGCGCCGAGGACCACGCCGAGCGCGTAGCCGGTCACCAGGAAGCCGGCCGTGGGGATGGAGACCCCGAAGTCGCCCGCGACCTCGGGCAGCAAGCCCATGATCACGAACTCGGTCGTTCCGATTCCGAAGGCCCCGATCGCGAGGGCCAGAAGCGCGAGAGGCATGAAGGGGTACACCTTCCCAGAAGATTGCAGGAGCGCTTTACGCCCGACAACAATACTTGCAGACGCGCTCTACTTGCAAACGCAGGCTATTGCAGCCTTGCTCTACCCTGGCTTCAGGCCGCTCCGGGACGGAGGAATACGCCATGACAGCGACGGACCCCGCACTCACCGCCCTCGCCCAGGGCTGGTGCGCGCTCTCCCTGCTGCACGGAAGGATCGAGGCGCACATCGAGCGCGCCCTTCAGACCGGACACGAGCTGAGCGTGCGCGAGTACTCCCTGCTCGACGTGCTCAGCCGCCAGCACGACGGCGAAGGCGGCCACCTCCAGATGAAACAGGTCGCCGACGCGGTCGCCCTCAGCCAGAGCGCCACCACCCGACTCGTCACCCGCCTCGAAGACCGCGGCCTGCTCTCCCGCTACCTCTGCCCCACCGACCGCCGCGGCATCTACACCGACGTCACCGAAGCAGGCCTCCACCTCCTGCAGGAAGCCCGCCCCACCAACGACAAAGCCCTCCGCGAAGCCCTCGCCCAAGCCGCACAGAACCCCGAACTAGCCCCGCTGGTCCGCGTCGTGGAGTCACTCCCGGTGCCCGCATAGGGTGCGGTCATGGGAGATCTTGAGATACGAGCCGCTGTCGCCGACGACATCCCCGCGATCGTCGAAATGCTCGCGGACGATCCACTGGGCGCCCAGCGCGAGTCGCCGGACAACCTGGCGCCTTACCTCGCCGCACTGGAGCGGCTGAGCGGCGACCCGAACCAGCATCTGGTCGTCGCCGTCCGTGAGGGCCGAATCGTCGGCACGCTCCAGCTCACGGTCATTCCCGGACTGTCCCGCAAGGGCGCGACGCGCTCCATCGTCGAAGGCGTACGCATCCATGCCGATGAGCGCGGCAGCGGGCTGGGGACGCAGCTCATCGAGTGGGCCGTCGCTGAATCCCGGCGTCAGAACTGCCAGTTGGTGCAGCTGACCTCCGACACCTCCCGTACCGACGCCCACCGCTTCTACGAGCGCCTCGGCTTCACGGCCTCGCATGTGGGATTCAAGCTCCAGCTGTGACAGGGCGCTGCGCTGTTTCACGTGAAACAGCGCAGCGCCGGGCCGTCAGAACGAGCCGCTCCCCCGCCACCCGTCCGGATCCACTCCGCCCGGCACGGCAGCCCCCTCGCCGTACGGCTGACGCGTGAAGACGAACGACCCGAGGTCCAGATGGTCCACGATGCCGTCCGGGCGTCGTACGGCCTTCAGGAGCTCGCCGGCGTAGTACCCCTCCAGGCCCGTCCATGTGCCGTCACCGTTGGGCCGGAACCGTGAGCGGCGCCCCTTGCCGGACAGGGGCTCCAGCGATGCCAGGCCGTCGGCGGTCAGTCGGAGGGCGAAGGCGTGGGTCCCCCAGTACCACTGCCCCGCCAACTCCAGTTCCGCCGCGTCGACTTCATGCATCGGCCGCCAGGGCTCGGGAATCCGCGGCTCGGCCTCCGCGACGATCCGGACGAGATCGGCGGCGACGAGGGAGACCAGCGGTCCGGAGGTGCAGTTGGCCAGGACCACGGCAGCCACGTCGTCCTCCACGCTGATCATCAAGCTCGCCAGGAAGCCCGGCAACGATCCACCGTGCCCCACAAGGAGCCGCCCGTCCCTGTGCTGGATCTGCATACCGAGCCCGTAGGCCGCTCTGTCCACCACATCCGCGGCCTCGGGCGGCGCTGCCGGCGTCCGCATCTCCCGTACGGACCGGTCGCTGAGCACACGGTCGTCACCCTGGGCCAGAAAGACGGCGAACCGAGCCAAGTCGGCAGTCGTCGACCACAGCTGGCCGGCCGGCGCCATCCGGCCCAGGTCCTCGCTGGGCTCGGGAAGCATCGCATCGGCCCAGGGATGCACGGCCCAGCCGCCCGCATGCGGTGCCTGCGGGCGTGTACTCGTGCGGTTCAGGTCCAGCGGTTCGAGCACTTCTCGCCTGAGTACGTCCTCCCAGGCCGCGCCCCTGAGCCTCTCGACCAGTGCGCCCAGCAGCGTGTAGCCGGGGTTCGAGTAGTGGAACCGGCGTCCCGACGGATGCGGGAAGGGCTGCTCACCCAGCACGTCCGACAACTCGGGCCGCAGCGACCCGGGAGTCCGCTCCCACCAGGGCCCCGGCGACTCGGCCGCCAACCCGGCCGTGTGCGCGAGCAGTTCGGCGATGGTCACCTCCCCCGCACCGGTGCCCGGCAGATGCTTCTCCAGCGGGTCGCCGAGGTCGAGGAGCCCCTCGTCGCGCAGCCGTAGTACGAGAACGGCGGTAAAGGTCTTGGTGATCGAGCCGATGCGGTACTGCACGCTCTCGTCCGGTCCATGCCCGTCCACCGAGGTACGCGAGCCGTGCCACACAGCCCTGCCGTCCCGTACCACCGCGGCGACCAGCGAGGGCGCACGGCCTTCGGCCTGGGCCACGGCGATGCAGTGCAGAAGCGCCCGGCGCGTGCTGGGCAGCAGCTCTTCCTGAGATGTCGTCATGCCCCCAGTCCATCCCGGTGAGCAGCCGGCAGTCGAGCGCATATCCCCCGCAGGGGCTGTAGGTTCTCACTTTCGGTGTCAGGCGCCGACGCTATGACCTGGACGTTCCCCTCCAGTCTCACGACGTGTCGGCAAGCGGCTGTCTCAGATCGATGTCATTTCCTCAGACTGCCCAGCCGGCTGCGCCGTACCTCATGAACCTGCATCGGCAGCCGTCCGTTCTATCCACTCCCGCACCGTCACTGCTTGCTCGATGCGGTTGACGATGTCCTTCTTGGACGCCGTGTCCAAGGTCTCCGGGATCTTGTCGAAGGTGTCGGGAAGGACATCGATCAGACCCCAGATCTGTTCGCCGGTGCTGACGGTCAGCAGTTGCTGGCACCTCCACTGCAGCGGCACCTCGGGACGGTGCGTGAGCCGCTGCACGAGCGTCGGGAACAGGTAATGCGTCGCTTCTGCGGCGAGGTGCTCTCGTAGCCAGTCGACCGGGAGCCGCTGGCTGAAGCCATGCATGGCGGCCTCCTGGGCCAGGTCCAGCAGCTGAGCGCTGTCGACGGCTCGGATGGTGCGGGGAAGGGTCGGGGTCATGTCGCGATGATGCCAAGAAGCTCTCGGAACACCGAGAGGTCGGCGGGGTCGGGTTGCAATCTGTCAAGGAACTCGGCCCAGGCTTTCTCGAACTCGCCGGAGGTCACCCTTCCACGGTCGGCTCGCCCTTTATGCGGATCCATTCGTGGATGGTCTCGATGGCGTCGAGGAGGTCCTGCAAGGTGCAGAGATACCGGCGCTGTTGTCGGACCCAGCCTGTTGCCATGTCCCCGTACTCAAGCTCGGCTTCCCCGCTGCTCCAGACGATGAGCACGGCGACGAAGTCATCGTTTTCGAGCGTCATCCAGGTGCTGTTCTTGGTTCGGCCGTCCTCGGACGACTGCTGGACCGCACCCGTGATTCCGCAGGATTACAGGCGTTCCTCATGCTCGGCGAACCAGGCCTGGATCCTCTGCGGCAGTTCGACCGATATGGACTGCTTTTGTTCGCTTTGTCTCACGGCTGGGCGATGGACCTTGCAGATCGGTCGAGCTGGAAGGGAGATCCGGCCTTGGTTGGTTCCCAGCCTCGGTCCCGTGCTTCTCGGATGCTGGCAGCAACGTGGGCTGGGCGGATGGGCACTGCCTCGGCACCCACCCAGTTGCTGGGATGGGCCTGGCCGCTGGTGACGATCAAGGTCGCGCCCGGCTGGCTGCCGCTGGCCGCTTCAACTGCATAGGTCATCGGCATCCAGCAGAGTCCCTGCATGTAGGAGGGCTTCCTGCGGATCCGCCAGCGGTACTCGATCCCGTCAACGGTTATGCGCCGGGAACCCTTCTTGCTCAGCGCCATCTTCGCCTCCTCCGCTGTTGGACTCTGCTGTGTCGCCGCGGTCGCGAAAAGCAGGTTGCACGCGAACGTACCGAACGTCATCGCCGACAAGCACCTTCGGGACTACGGATGGGTTGATCAGCCCATAAGTTGGTGTCAGTGCCGAGCGACCCGGCGCATCGCACCCACCCCGGGTGCACTCACCGCGATCGGAGAGCATCGTGAAGAACAGCCCGTTGTGGCGAGTGGTTGACAACCAGAGTGGTACCCAGTCCATCGTCAGCACGCCCTCCGAGGCGGTCGCGTTCGTCAACAGCCGGTTCGACACCGATGACGACGACGAGCCGTTCAGCATCACCGAGGTCGGCCCTCTCCTTCCGAAGCCGCTCGGGATCATCAGCGCATGGGCCGCCAAGAAGGACGGCGAGCGAACCGACGGGCGTACTGCTCCGATCACCATCAGGCCGGTTGTGACGGACAACGCCAGCGAGTGCGATGACGTCGTGCTCTGGGGCGACGTGTACGTCTCCTGGGACCACGACATGTACACCGTCGAGGAGCCGGACAGCTCCGAGTACAGCGAGGCTTACAGCGCAGCCGAGTTGAGCGCGATCCTCGACGAGTACGCCGACGACTACGAGTACGCGCCTGAAGGGCCTGAAGGGCCCGACAGCCACAGGTGGCCGAAACCGGAAGAGTTGATCACCTACGGCGCCCAGGAGTGTGCCAAGCGGTTCGGGCACCTCGACGACGACGCCCTGCTGTGGCTCGCTGCCACCCGCATCACGCTCGCCGTGTGGCGCAACACACCCGTCGAGAACTGGCATGCCGGGAAGAGTCCGCTCCACGACGGCACAATGATGCGGATCAACACGGCAACCACCCGACTCGTGCGCTCGATGCTGTCGTTCGACCATGTCGACTGGATCGGTCTCGGTCTCGCGATCGTCAATCCGTCCCGGGTTCTACCGACAGGGCAGTCCGTACTCGAGCTCGGGCTGGCCTGCCACAACCCTGACGACCCGGCGCACGAGGTTGATCCGCGAGAAGAACTCGCGGAGATGGCACAGGTCGCGATCTCGTGGGGGCGAAGGTACTGCCTTCGCCAGAAGGAGTTCGGCCTGCGAACCCTGATCGAATCCTTCTGTGCGTCCGACAACGGCTGGTTCGGAGCACCGAGTTGGGGGCGCATCGTCGATCGGTTCCTTACGGCTGTCGACGACCGGGAGAATGCGCACTGGCGCATACACCGGGACAAGCCTTGGTTCGACGAGTGGTTCACCAACCGGCCGGCCGACATTGCGGACACCACGGAATTTCGTCGGCTGCTCCTTGCCGGGCCCGACCTGCTGTCCGAGGAGGCCGCCGAATGGTGCGTGGATGGTGCCATCGGCTACGTCTGCCAGGACGACCACGCGAACGACTGCTGGCGGTGCGGTATCCCGCTGGCAACGGAGTCCCCCAACGAGTGAATGTGTGCACCAGCGTAGACAAGCAGCAATCCACTGCCCCCGCTCTCTCCCGCCTACTCGGCAGCCTCCCCCCTACTTGGGGAGCCAGTCGCGGCTCGATCGCCGCAGCTCTCGTCCTGCTCCAACGACTACGGCCGAGCCATCTGAACGATCACGCAACGTCATGAGCCATTACCGGGAAAGGTTCACTGACAGTCAGCGGGGCTACTTCTTGCTTGGCTTGGCTTCCTCGGGTGTAATGCCGAGTCGCTTCATGGCGGTAAGTACCTCTCGCCCCAAAGATGTCGATTTCATGGGATGCCCGCGCTGAGCCCTGGTGAGCAGGGATGCTCCCAGTTGTGCCTCAAGCATGCCGATCTGGTTGATCAGGTGCCCCTTGGCCATGCTGAGGCCGATAGCGGCCTCCGGTGAGGGTGTCGTATGTGATCGCGACGGCGTATCGGGCCAGCCGCTGGCGCGCATGACGTCCTGTGAGCACGGGGTGCAGAACCTTGGGTGCGTTTGCAGCGCGGGCTTCAGCTTGCAGGATGGCCGCGTGACTGGCCCCGCCGGGCCGTCGGAGCGGGATGCCGCACGTCTGCGCTTGCCTGCTCATCTGGCTCGTGCTCATCCCGGCTTCCCGGGCGAGTTCGGGAAGCGGTCTCCGCCGAGCGAGGTATTGCTCGCTCAGCCCTTCGCGGTTGACCTCGGGATGGCGGCAGGGCCGCCCGTGTGACCGGTCCGGCAGGTCGTACTGCTTGCTCAGTTTCTTGATCATCGTTCTGTTGGTGCCGAACTGGGAGGCGATCTCTGCGAGAGTGCGGGTGCGGCGCAGTTCCTCCAGTCGTGCTGCGGGGAGTCGCCGCTTGAGGTCGGCTGCTGCGGCGCCGACGGCCCGCTGCCGGCTGGGACTCGGAGGAGCAGGGTGCCGGGTCAGCAAGTATCGGACGACCTCTGAGGTGGTGGCGAGACGGTCGGCTGCCTGGCGTGTGGAGAGGTTCTCGCTGCGGATCAGGTGGTGCAGGCTGTCGATGTCGACGCTGTCCGGATCAGGTCCGGTCAGCGTCAGGTCCTGCAGCGGCAGGGGCGGCTCCCATATGACCGGCTCACCAGGGGCATGCGGGGCCAGGAAATCGACACCTGCGCGGTCGAGTTCGTCTGCCAGGCGGGGGGTGAGGTTTCTGGGGAACTCGACGAGCTTCGGCCGTAGATGTCTGTCGGTGATTGCGTATGCGGCTGGAGCGCGAACCGCCGGCAGGGTGCTGAGCCGCTCGAACAGGTAGCACTGGGCGAGACGGTGCTTGCGTTCCAGTCCTCGGTTCACTCCTGCCCGTTCGCAGACCTGAATCCATGTCTCCTTCGGCAATAGCTCGGTGTAGTCCAGCCTCCGGCGGCGCTGGTAGTTGATGGGCGTCGGATAGGCGTCCAGGCAATCGGCGAGGCGGATCAGTGCTTGGTGGACTGTGTCCCAGTGCGGACCAATGTGGAGTTCGTGGAGGGTGGTGGAGAGGGTGTCGTTCTCCAGCAGCGTGCCCAGCAGCGCGGAGGCGGATTTCAGGTTGATGGCGATGCCGGAGGTCAGCAACCAGCAGGGCATTGCCATTCGCAGCGTGTGCAGGCTCGTGCGGCGCAAGGGTGTCAGCGGTAGTGCCCAATGTGTCCAGAGCATCGAGGGCATGCCCGCGGCCCGCTGTTCGGCCGCGCTGGTGAGGGCGGGGTCCGTGGGTGCCGGAGCTGCGGTCCGGTGACGTAGTTTCGAGGTGGCTTTCATCCTCGGGGTCAGACTGGAGAGCTGTACCGATCTCAGTGTCGTGCTGGTGCCTTCTCCTCCCCAGGGTGCGATGTCGTTGGGCATCAGAGGCTGGGCCCCATCGGTGCCTGTCCTGGTCAGACCCCGCAGCATCGCTCCTGCTTCGTGGATGTCGGACTGGCCGAGGATCTGGGCGGCTGCGGTGAGTCCGACGGCCGTGGTGGCGGCGTGAGGCGGAGCCATGAAACCCGCGCGTCGGTAGGTGCTGCCTCGGTGCGGGTGCTGGGCGGCCTGTTCGTGCAGATGCAGGAGGTCCGTCGGCAGAAGTGATGCGAGGTCTTCTCGGGACGCGAAGCTGAGAATGCGGCTGGCGAAGCTCCTCATGTCGGAAAGCACCATGCTCACCTGTGGGGGCTGATCACCGTAAACACCAAAGCTGATGCGCCCTTGATCCATGCCCAGCAGTAACGTCCGCTGTAGCGTCAACGCTGGGTGGTCCGGCGCGAGTTGCGGTGTGCGGACGTCGGACAGAGGGAAGCCGCATCGCTCGCTGGAAGGGCCCGCTGCCCCTGGAGCATGGGTGTTCATGCAGAGTCCCGGCCTGGGGATGCAATGTGCCGCGTAGGGGCGCTGACGTTGCATGCGCCCGCAGGAGGCACACATGTCCGCCAGCAGGCACTGGTGGTGCAGGCAGGCGAACGACCAGCCCAGTCGCCAGGACAGCGGCCAGCGTCCTCCGTTCTCGGCCAGGCATTGCGGGCAAAAGCGTGATCCGCGCTGTCGTCCCCACAGCCGTCGGCGGTTGATCTGGTGTCGCGTGCGGTCGATCAGCAGTGCTGTGCCGTCGAAGCGGGCGAGTGTCATCGCATGCAGGTCAGCCGCTGCGGTCCCGGTCGCGGCGGACAAGAAGTCGGCCTGGGATGCGTGCAGCAGCACCGTCCACCGGTGAGTGACATCGTTTGCCCGGCTGGCGCTGGGCGAACGCGGCGGAGAGAGAGCCGTCACGAGCTGGCCGAGCTTCACCCCCAGTCGGGCACCGGTGGTCTCCAGCCACGAGTCGAGTCCTTCGCCCGGCAACGGCCGCACCCGGATCGGGAGGGTCCGCACCAGGTTCGCGTTCACGCCGCGGTGCCCCGGTCAGCGCGGGGGCGGCTGGTCAGCTTCCGCTGGTCCAAGGCCACTTCCAGTTCTCTGCGGGCTTCTTCGGCTGCCGCATCGTTCTTCACTCCATCGAGCAGTTCCCGGGATAGGCACTCGGAACGGTTGCGGATCGCGCGTTGGCATCCCCGGTTGATCAGCGTCATCAGCGACCCGATGTGGCCGGTGCTGCGGGCGAAGAGGTAGTCGGACAGGTCGTCCGCGAGCATGCCGGGCCACTTGTCGGCCAGAACCAGACGCTGTTCGAGGGCCAGCAGGAGTTTCCGGAATTGACGACGGCCCGTCTCACTGGTGATCGTGAAAGGAGGCATGTCCAGACGGGTGGTGCGGCGGCCGGTCTGGGCCTGGGCGGCATCCCCGCTGGCCTCTCCCTCGCTGAAGAGTCCCTTGTCAGCGAGCCCGACGCCGACCTTGAGTAGGGTGACCGGGAACTCGTTGGCAATCCACTTGAGGTGGTTGCTCAGCTCCATCCCGTTGGTGTGCCGCCACTTCAAGAAGTGCAGGTCGTCCAGGATGAGCAGACGTACCTCGCAGGACAGCACGCAGTCCAGTGCCTGGCGGCCGAGCTGAGCGGTTGTGCCACGCAGACGCCCGGGGTGAGCGAAGTACTCCACCATCGCCTGGTTGAGGTCCTTCAGGCTGGTGTTCCCGGTCAGGCCCACCCGGCAGACCGGCCACCGCTCGTGCCCCTGATCGGTGAAACGGCCGCGTTCAGCAATCTCCCGGCAGTGGAAATCCCGGGCGAACGCAAGCACCGAGGTGGTCTTCCCCAGCCCGGGAAAGGCATCGACAGCCACCGCGCCCTTGGCCTTGTCCCCGTCCTGCAGATTGCTGTCCAGGATGTCCCACAAGTCCTCGTGCAAGGCACGCCAACTGCGGCGTCTTTAGCGGGCCGAGATTGGCATGCCAGTCCCGGCGTCGCCGGTCGTACTCAGCTCGCGCGTCACTACTCAAGCCCTGCAGCGCAGTCCGCTTGAGAAGTTCGGGCTGGATTCGGCGGGGCGCCTCAGCAAAGGCCCGAAAGCCCTCTTTGCGCGAGAGCGCCAGATTTCCCAGGCCCGGGCTTGCAGCGCCCGTCACGCGTCCTCCAAGGCGTCGGCATAGAAATCACCATCGAATCTTCCAGATCCGCCTCGTCGTCGTCCCCGCCCTCCATGTCCCCGACTCTCTCCAGACCGAGGCACGACGTCTCCTCCGCCTCACCCAGGGCCCGGAGTACGGACGGAAGGGAAACGGCCGTCTCTTCAGCAGTCTCGGGCAGCTCCAGGGCGACCTGTTCTCTTGAGAGACGCAGTGCCATGCGCCGCTCGGCCGAGGTGGTGCCCAGTCCGACGTTCCACCGTTCCAGCAGGTCGGCGACGGCGAGTTGGTCGTCGGGGTAGCGGTACTTCCTCTTTGCAAGCTGCCGAGCGAAGACCAGGGCCTCCTCGCTCAGCGGCATCCGGATCACCGGAGCGTGCTCCCACTGCAGCCTGTGCCAGCCCCGGTCAGTATCACGGAAGCAAACCGTCGTGATGTCGTCGGGGTTGACCTGGAACGGCCAGTGATCGTGTTTACCACGGTAGGTGTACGGGCTCTTTGTGCTAGCCGCCGGCAGGCCGGGACCGCGGTAGCGGCGGCCGTCGATCTCGACGCCGTAGTGCTGGATCGTGCGCCACTTCGTGGGCAGGAACTCAAATGCGAGATCACGGTCGCGGGGCACCTCGATGTGCCCGGCTCGGGCCATGCCGTGCTCGAACATCTGGGCCGGAGACATACGCAGCCCCGGCAGGCCCGGGTCAACCAGGCTGGAGTGCGGTCGGCAGTGGTAGACCGTCGCGGCCCACTCCCGGATGATCTCCTCCAGCTCGTCGAGGAAGAAGAACGCCTCCCCTTCCACGTACTCGCCGCGGGAGTGGATGTCGGGTCCCTTGTAGCAGGGCAGAGCCTGCAGCAGATCCTCGCGCAGGGTGCGGAAGAACCGCTCCACCGGCCCCTTGTCCCGCCCCGTGCGCAAGCGGGCTGGCTGGATGGAGATGCCCATCCTGCGGCAGACGCTGCTGAGATGGTCCGAGAGGTAGACCTTGCCGTGGTCGACCACCAGGGTCTCCGGGGCGATCGGTGGCGAGGCCAAGCCGATCCCTTCGACGGCGACGTCGACCAGCGCGGTGCGCGGGATGCCGTGCTCGGGCCAGACCGCCCCGCGCGGCCAGTCCTTCCCGAACGGCCAAGGGCGGAAGGATTCGAAGAGGACCGCCGCGACGTCCACAGCCTTCGTGGAGACCGGCGTCACCCTGATTCCGGTGATGCAGCGGGTGTACCAGTCCATCCCCACCGACAGCTCGGCCTGAACCCACCGCAGTGTTAGCGGATCGAACGCGAACACATCCAGCCGCGTGGAGTCCATCAGCAAATACTCACCCGGTCGCGTCGGCCGCAGTTTCCCGTAAGGTCCCTCCGGCCGGTCGGCGATGTCCCGGTTCCGCTTCGTACTCAGCCGGAACAGCGGATGTCGACACTCCAGCTCCGCCAACACCCGGTAGGCGACCGCTTGGCTCGGCAGTCGCACCACCTCGGGCCCGTAGCGGGCGATGACGCGGGCCCTGACACGGTCGATCACCATCTTGCGCGACGGCTTCGAGGCGTCGGTGTGCTCGACCATCACCTCCAGCGCGGTCTCGACCCACCGCTCGTCTACCCGGTCAGCAGCGGACTTCGCCGGCCGTGTCCGCGGCGCCAGCCCTGCTTCGCCGCCGCGCTGGTAGGCGGCCGCCCACCGTCGGACCGTGCGGTTCGCGACGCCGAGTTCGGCCGCCTTGGCGGCATAACGAGCGTCCAAGGGAAGGTCCGGTGCGAACTCCGGGCGTGGTTCCCCGCCACGGGACAGCTCGCGGCTACCGGAGCGGAAGCCTGTCAGCACCTCCCGGACGTGCTCTGCCTGCTCAATCACCTGCCGTCGTTGCGGCTCCGACAGCTGTCCCAGCACGACCCCTGCGAGTCCCCCCTCGTCGGTGGCATCGGGGCCGCCCTGAGCAGGGAATGACTGCTGCCCGCTCGGAGAAGAGCAGTTCCTTCAGGCTGACCCGCAGCAGTCCTCCGCGGGCGTTCTTGAGGACCACCTCGTTGCCCGCGGCGGTCGCGGCCATCTCCACCACCTCGACGGTCTCGCCGTCGTAATGGAAGTGGGTGCCGATACCCACCCGTGTGCCCGCCCCACTCAGGCCGGCCTCCGCAGCACATGCGCTGGACCGAGCGGTTGTCGAAGGTCCGTCGTGAACCGGCCTGACCACAGCAGGTGGAAGACCCCGGCCCGGACAAGCTCGGGGGCGAACCCGCCCACCGCGCCGAGGGCCTCGTCGAGGGGCATCCCGTCCACGATGGCCCCATCGGCTGCTTCCAGTACATCAGCGGGGAAGAGCCAGACACGGCGGTATCCGGCGAGGAACCGCACGTTCTCCAACAACGCCGGCTCCGGTTCGCTCAGCACCTGATAGGCCCACCCGCGGTCCTGCACGACCTGGCGTGTCCAGGCGAAGGTGAAGACCACCTCCGGGTTCTCCAGTCGGCGACTCGGCTTCACATCGACGACCAGCGGGCCCTCCCGCGTCAGCAGCAGGTAGTCGGGGATGTGCTTGCGGACTTTGCCCTGCACCTGCGCCTTCAGCAGGAACGGCTGGGCCGCGATGTGCCGTACCGACGGATCGAAGTCGGCGAGCAGCAGCCGCGCAAGCTCCAGCCTCGACTCGTAGATCACGTGGTCGCGTACCGTCACCGACCAGTACGTACCCGAGTAGTGCTGCTGCCCGCTGTACCAGCGGTACGTACGCCACGGCGATGCCTGCGACAGCCGGGAGATATCCACAGCTTCCCAGGGGCGGTTCTCCTCCACAGCCCCATCGACACGACGGCGGCTCACCGTCACGTCCTCGGCCGGTCCGATCTCCACGATCCATCCCCTGTCGGCCACTCAGCTCGACACGACGAGAGTCGCACCGGGCATGAACCGCAGGAGGCAGAGTTCAGGGGCATCACCTGATCGGGTGATGCCCCTGAACTGTGGTTCTCCAGACGCTGTCAGGACTGCCATCGCCATGCCACGGCGGCAGAGAAAATGACGCGGAGACAGAGAACCTACACCGTGGATCAGGTCTGTGCCATGTCGACGAAACGCGAGTAGTGCCCTTGGAAGGCGACCGTGATCGTCGCCGTCGGACCGTTACGGTGCTTGCCCACGATGATGTCCGCCTCGCCCGCGCGCGGCGACTCCTTCTCGTAGGCGTCCTCACGGTGCAGCAGGATCACCATGTCGGCGTCCTGCTCGATGGAGCCGGACTCACGCAGGTCGGACACCATCGGCTTCTTGTCCGTACGCTGCTCGGGACCACGGTTGAGCTGCGAGAGCGCGATCACCGGGACCTCCAGCTCCTTGGCCAGCAGCTTGAGGTTACGGGACATGTCCGAGACCTCCTGCTGACGGCTCTCGGAACGCTTCGACCCACCGGCCTGCATCAGCTGCAGATAGTCGATGATCACGAGCTTGATGTCATTGCGCTGCTTCAGCCGACGGCACTTCGCCCGGATCTCCATCATCGACAGGTTCGGGGAGTCGTCGATGTAGAGAGGCGCCGCCGACACCTCAGGCATCCGACGCGCCAGGCGGGTCCAGTCTTCATCCGTCATGGTTCCGGAACGCATGTGGTGCAGGGCCACGCGCGCCTCGGCCGACAGCAGACGCATCGCGATCTCGTTGCGCCCCATTTCCAGGGAGAAGATGACGCTCGCCAGGTTGTGCTTGATCGACGCCGCCCGCGCGAAGTCCAGGGCGAGCGTGGACTTACCCATGGCCGGACGGGCCGCGATGACGATCATCTGTCCCGGGTGCAGTCCGTTGGTGAGCGAGTCGAGGTCCGTGAACCCGGTGGGCACACCCGTCATCTCGCCGGAGCGCGAGCCGATCGCCTCGATCTCGTCGAGCGCGCCCTCCATGATGTCGCCGAGCGGCAGATAGTCCTCGCTGGTGCGCTGCTCGGTGACCGCGTAGACCTCGGCCTGGGCGCGGTTGACGATCTCGTCGACGTCGTCGTCGGCCGCGTATCCCATCTGCGTGATGCGGGTGCCCGCCTCGACGAGGCGGCGCAGGACGGCCCGCTCGTGGACGATCTCCGCGTAGTACTCGGCGTTCGCCGCCGTCGGCACCGTCTGGACGAGCGTGTGAAGGTACGCGGCGCCGCCGACCTTGTTGATCTCGCCGCGCTTGGTGAGCTCGGCGGCGATGGTGATGGGGTCGGCGGGCTCACCCTTGGCATATACGTCGAGGATCGCCTGGAAGATCGTCTCGTGCGCGGGCTTGTAGAAGTCATGGCCCTTGATGACCTCGACGACATCGGCGATGGCGTCCTTGGACAGCAGCATGCCGCCGAGGACGGACTGCTCGGCGTCGAGATCCTGCGGCGGTACCCGCTCGAAGGCCGAACCTCCGCCGTCCCACTGACCGCTGTCCCGGCCGCGATCATGTTGCTCGTCGCGTCCACGGCCGCCGTCACCACGTCGGCGGGAGGCGGGCAGACGATCACTGGGACCGCTGTCGGCCCAGGGGTCGTCCAAGGGCTCGGAAATACTCACCGAGCCACCTCCTCCCGTCCGCCGAGCGGACCTCGCCGTGCCCCTCAGTTCTACGGCACGCCACTGACAAATAAGAGGCCCAGCTCCGGTCCTGGCACGTCGGTTTTGTGACGTTTTCCCGACCGACGGACGGAGTGGGCGCCGGACCACGGTAGGCCTGTCGGCACCGTCAGCCAATCTGGTTATCCACAGGCCATGTGGACGACGGCCCCGATGCTGTGGAGAACTCCACGAAACCTGTGCACGACACGGTGGACAGCCCTGTGAACAAGCCCCCAGAGGTTCGCACACAATGCTCCTGACCTGCTTGTTTACCGTCCACCGACTGTGCAGAAGAAAAACTTTCCCAGTCGGACCAAGATCTCTTCGAACGGTGCGCGCAAGCACACACCACAAGTGAGCAAGTAAGGGTCACTACTCCATTGCATCTCTTACCTGTGGACGATTAGATTGGTGGCCATGACACAGGCTCCCGCGACTCCCAAGGCCGCCCGGCGACAGCACGACCGAGAGATCGTCGCCCTGGCCGTTCCGGCCTTCGGCGCACTCGTCGCCGAGCCCCTGTTCGTCATGGCCGACAGCGCGATCGTCGGCCACCTCGGCACAGCACAACTCGCCGGACTCGGAGTCGCCTCAGCCCTCCTCATGACAGCCGTCAGCGTGTTCGTCTTCCTCGCCTACGCCACCACAGCGGCCGTTGCCCGCCGCGTAGGCGCCGGCGACCTCCAGGCCGCCATCCGCCAAGGCATGGACGGTATCTGGCTGGCCCTCCTTCTCGGCGCCGTCGTCGTCGCGGTCGTCCTCCCCATGGCACCGTTCATCGTGGAACTCTTCGGCGCCTCGGACACAGCGGCCCCGTACGCAACCACCTATCTACGGATCTCCGCCCTCGGTATCCCGGCCATGCTCGTCGTACTGGCTGCCACCGGCGTCCTGCGTGGACTGCAGGACACCAGGACTCCCCTCTATGTCGCCGGAGCGGGCTTCGTCGCCAATGCCGTCCTTAACGTAGGCCTTGTCTATGGCGTCGGCCTCGGCATCGCCGGATCCGCCTGGGGCACCGTCATCGCCCAGTGCGGCATGGCCGCGGTCTACCTCGTGGTCGTCGTCCGCGGCGCCCGCGAGCACGGTGCCTCCCTACGCCCCGACGCGGCAGGCATAAGGGCCTGTGCACAGGCCGGGGTGCCGCTGCTGGTCCGCACCCTCTCGCTGCGAGCGATTCTGATGATTGCCACGGCTGTCGCGGCCCGCCTCGGAGACGCCGACATCGCCGCGCACCAGATCATCCTGTCGTTGTGGAGCCTGCTCGCCTTCGCGTTGGACGCCATCGCCATCGCCGGACAGGCCATCATCGGCCGGTACCTCGGTGCCGGCGACGCCGAGGGCGCCCGAGCTGCCTGTCGCCGCATGGTGCAGTGGGGGATCGCAGCCGGCGTCGTACTCGGACTGCTCGTGGTGATCACCCGGCCACTCTTCCTGCCGTTGTTCACCAGCGACACGGTCGTCCAGGACACAGCCCTCCCTGCCCTGCTCATGGTGGCGCTCTCCCAACCGATCTGCGGCATCGTCTTCATCCTCGACGGCGTCCTCATGGGAGCAGGCGACGGACCGTACCTGGCGTGGGCCATGGTGATCACCCTGGCTGTGTTCATTCCAGTGGCTCTACTCGTCCCCATGACCGGCGGCGGCCTCACCGCAGTGTGGGCAGCCATGACGCTGATGATGACGGTGCGCATGCTGACCCTCTGGCTCCGCACCCGCTCGGGCCGCTGGATCGTCACGGGTGCGACGCGCTGAATGTTTCACGTGAAACACGCGGTTTCACGTGAAACGGACTTGCCGCGATCAGCTGCCCGCGCCTCGAAACCGTCTGCTCGCACCAGGAAGACGCTGCCGCTGGCCGCACAGAGGAGGGGCCGTACCCCAACGGGTACGGCCCCTCCTCTCAGCTGTCCAAGCCGAGCGCGGCAATCAGGCCGCGATGACCTCGATGTTGACCTTGGCGGCAACCTCGGGGTGCAGACGCACGGACGTCTCGTGAGCGCCCAGGGTCTTGATCGGCGCACCGAGCTCGATGCGGCGCTTGTCGACCTCGGGACCACCGGCGGCCTTGATCGCGGAAGCGACGTCAGCCGGGGTGACGGAGCCGAAGAGACGACCGGCGTCGCCGGAGCGGACGGCCAGACGAACCTTGACCGCCTCGAGCTGGCCCTTGATCTGGTTGGCCTGCTCGATGGTCTGGATCTCGTGGATCTTGCGAGCACGACGGATCTGCTCGACGTCCTTCTCGCCACCCTTGGTCCAGCGGATAGCGAACTTCCGCGGGATCAGGTAGTTGCGAGCGTAACCGTCCTTGACGTCGACGACGTCGCCCGCGGCGCCGAGGCCAGAGACCTCGTGGGTGAGGATGATCTTCATTGGTCGGTCACCCTTCCCTTATCGCGCGGTGGAGGTGTAGGGCAGCAGCGCCATCTCACGGCTGTTCTTGACGGCCGTGGCGACGTCACGCTGGTGCTGCGTGCAGTTGCCGGTCACGCGGCGGGCACGGATCTTGCCGCGGTCGGAAATGAACTTCCGCAGCATGTTCGTGTCCTTGTAGTCCACGTACGTGACCTTGTCCTTGCAGAAAGCGCAGACCTTCTTCTTCGGCTTGCGCACAGGCGGCTTCGCCATGATGTTTCTCCTGTGTGATCAAGAAGTGTGGGTACGACCCACCCTCGGCCCGAGGGCCTAGAAGGGGGGCTCGTCCGAGTAGCCGCCGCCCTGCTGACCGCCGCCGGAGTTTCCACCCCAGCCGCCGCCACCGCCGCCGCCCTGCTGGCCACCGGCGGGAGCACCGGTCGCCCACGGGTCGTCGGCGGGAGCTCCGCCGCCCTGCTGACCGCCGCCGGAGTTTCCACCCCAGCCGCCGCCACCCTGGCCGCCACCGCCGCCGTAACCACCCTGGCCACCGCGAGCGCCACCGGAAGTCTTGGTGACCTTGGCAGTGGCGTTACGCAGGCTGGCGCCGACTTCCTCGACGTCCAGCTCGTAGACCGTGCGCTTGACGCCCTCGCGGTCCTCGTAGGACCGCTGCTTCAGCCGGCCCTGCACGATGACGCGCATGCCTCGCTGGAGCGACTCGGCGACGTTCTCCGCCGCCTGACGCCAGACCGAGCAGGTCAGGAACAGGCTCTCGCCGTCCTTCCACTCGTTCGTCTGGCGGTCGAAGGTGCGGGGGGTGGACGCGACACGGAACTTCGCGACCGCCGCACCGGACGGGGTGAAGCGCAGCTCGGGGTCGTCGACAAGATTGCCGACGACCGTGATGACGGTCTCGCCTGCCATGGGGGAACCTCTCGGCGGGTTTGCTGCTCTGGCTGCTTGGTTGCTGCTACTCGAATCCCGAGTTCAGCTGAGCGGGAAGGCTCAGTGGGTCTCGGGGCGGAGGACCTTGGTCCGGAGGACCGACTCGTTCAGGTTCATCTGGCGGTCGAGCTCCTTGACGATCGCGGGCTCAGCCTGCAGATCGATGACCGAGTAGATGCCCTCAGGCTTCTTCTTGATCTCGTACGAGAGACGACGACGGCCCCAGGTGTCGACCTTCTCGACCTTTCCGTTGCCCTCACGGACGACGGAGAGGAAGTTCTCGATCAGGGGGGCGACAGCGCGCTCCTCCAGATCGGGGTCGAGGATGACCATCACCTCGTAGTGACGCATGTGGAACCCACCTCCTTTGGACTCAGCGGCCACGGTCGTTCCGTGGCAGGAGGGTTGTGATGCGTACGCAACGGTATCGGCCGCCACTGACAATCGGGGGTGACCTCACGGTTGCCCCCGAGCTGGCCCGGGCAGACACCGCTGCAGACGCTACACAGTACCCGCACACCGGCTTCCGGTTGAAATCCGGCCGCCGGCGGCCACAATCTGTACACATCGGGTGTGTATGGCGCTACGATGCGCCGCCTTCCGCAGGAGGTGCCCTATGGCACAGGCATTGCGACCCAACACCGTCGGAGGCCTTTTCGCCACGGACGGAAAGCCCCACCCTCTCCAAGACACCCTGCTCGTGGTGACCCTGGTGCTGGGCATCACGGCCTTCGTCACGGCGATGTTCCACAACCTGCACCTGCTCAGCTCCTGGACCGGCCTGGTGGGAATCCTCACCGGCGCGTACGGGCAGTGGATCTCGGAGACGACCCGCGAGCGCTTCGGACTGATCATCGGTCTCGGTGCCTCGGCGGTCGGCTTCTTCCTCGGCATGGCGCACGGCGGCCTCTTCGGCGGGGTCTTCTGACGCCAGGGGCACTGTCCTCCCCGCACCGGTCACGGAGACCGCCCTCCGAACACCGGTAGAACCCCGCATAGCGCACCTTCGAACGCCTCGGCGGCCACCAGGCCGGGGCGAAGCTTCCGTACGCCCAGTCGGGGCGCTCGCCAGGCGCAGTAGGCTTCGGCGCGAGAGCCGGAGCCCCTGTACCCATGGGGACACACCAGCCCGAGGAGCGCCCCGAATGAGCCTGACCCTGAGGACGATCAGTCGCGAGCAGCATCTGGCGTACATCCAGAGCCTGCCGTCGGCGAGCCACATGCAGGTCCCGGCCTGGGCGGACGTCAAGGCTGAGTGGCGCTCGGAGAGCCTCGGCTGGTTCGACAAGAGCGGCGAACTCGTCGGTGCCGGACTCGTCCTCTACCGGCAGCTGCCCAAGATCAAGCGCTACCTCGCTTATCTGCCCGAGGGTCCGGTCATCAACTGGTTCGCGCCGAATCTGACGGAGTGGCTGGAACCGATGCTGGCGCACCTGAAGCAGCAGGGCGCCTTCTCCGTGAAGATGGGCCCACCGGTGATCATCCGGCGCTGGGAGGCGGGCTCCATCAAGCAGGGAATCCAGAACCCGGACGTGAAGCGGCTGCGCGACATCGAGGCCGACTTCATCGAGCCGCGCGCCTTCGAGGTCGCCGACAAGCTGCGCCGTATGGGCTGGCAGCAGGGCGAGGACGGCGGGGCCGGCTTCGGCGACGTACAGCCCCGCTACGTCTACCAGGTGCCGCTGGCCAACCGGTCTCTGGAAGAGGTCCACAAGAACTTCAACCAGCTGTGGCGACGCAACATCAAGAAGGCGGAGAAGGCCGGCGTCGAGGTCGTCCAGGGCGGCTACCAGGACCTGGAGGAGTGGCAGCGGCTGTACGAGATCACGGCTGTGCGCGACCATTTCCGGCCGCGTCCGCTGTCGTACTTCCAGCGCATGTGGACGGCCCTGAACACTGAGGACCCCAACCGTATGCGGCTGTACTTCGCCCGCCACAACGGTGTGAACCTGTCGGCGGCGACGATGCTGATCGTCGGCGGACACGTCTGGTACTCCTACGGAGCCTCCGACAACATCGGCCGTGAGGTCCGGCCCTCGAACGCGATGCAGTGGCGGATGTTGCGCGATGCCTACGCGCTCGGCGCCACCGTCTACGACCTGCGCGGCATCTCCGACTCGCTGGACGAGACCGACCACCTCTTCGGCCTGATCCAGTTCAAGGTGGGCACGGGCGGGCAGGCCGCCGAGTACCTCGGTGAGTGGGACTTCCCGCTGAACAAGCTGCTCCACAAGGCGCTCGACATCTACATGTCGCGTCGCTGACCTCGCGGTCTCTACTTCGATACCGTCAACAGCTGCACCGTCGATAGCTTCCATACCTCTGATACACCGCAGCCCCGAGAAAGGTTCCAGGTCCGGCCATGGCGCTCACGCTCTACGTCGACACCGCGCGCTGGCGGGCGCACCACAAGCACGTGCAGGAGCAGTTCCCGGGACTCGTCCCGGTCTGCAAGGGCAACGGCTACGGGTTCGGGCACGAGCGGCTGGCGGAAGAGGCCACGCGCCTGGGTTCCGACGTCCTCGCCGTCGGAACGACGTACGAGGCCGCGCGCATCAAGGACTGGTTCGGTGGTGACCTGCTGGTGCTGACGCCGTACCGGCGCGGCGAGGAGCCGGTACCGCTGCCCGACCGGGTCATCCGCTCGGTGTCGTCCGTGGACGGCGTGTACGGCCTCGTAGGCGCCCGCGTGGTCATCGAGGTGATGTCCTCGATGAAGCGGCACGGCGTGAGCGAGCACGATCTGCCGCAGCTGCACGCCGCCATAGAGAATGTCCGGCTCGAGGGCTTCGCCATCCACCTGCCGCTGGACCGCACCGACGGCTCGGACGCCGTCGAGGAGGTCATCGGCTGGATGGACCGCCTGCGTGCGGCCCGGCTGCCGCTGCACACGATGTTCGTCAGCCACCTCAAAGCCGAGGAACTCGCCCGTCTGCAACAGCAGTTCCCGCAGACCCGCTTCCGGGCCCGCATCGGCACCCGGCTGTGGCTCGGCGACCACGAGGCCACCGAGTACCGCGGCGCGGTCCTGGACGTCACGCGCGTCTCCAAGGGCGACCGCTTCGGCTACCGGCAGCAGAAGACGGCCTCCGACGGCTTCCTGGTGGTCGTGGCGGGCGGTACGTCGCACGGGGTGGGCCTGGAGGCCCCCAAGGCCCTGCACGGCGTCATGCCGCGCGCCAAGGGCGTCGCCCGGGCCGGCCTCGCCACGGTCAACCGGAACCTTTCTCCCTTCGTGTGGGGCGGCAAGCAGCGCTGGTTCGCCGAGCCGCCGCACATGCAAGTGTCCATCCTGTTCGTCCCTGCGGACGCCCCCGAGCCGAAGGTCGGCGACGAGCTGGTCGCCCATCTGCGGCACACCACCACGCAGTTCGACAGGATCGTCGACCGCTGAGCAACCTGCTCGACAGCGCCCTAACAGCGAAAGGCCGTACACGGAACTCCTCCGTGTACGGCCATTTGTTTGCGCCACCTTGCCTGTTCGCTCAGAGCGAACCTTCGGTCGCCTTCCCCGGACTGCCCCACTCCACATACGGGCCGTCGAAGTGGGCCGCGTGCCGTGGCGGATGGGCCGCGGGCCCGAACACGAACACGTCCTCCGCCTCGTCGAGCACCCCGCCCGACGGGTCGTCCTCGCCGGCCCGGCGCACCGGATCGCGGTCCGGCATGAGGATGTCCCGTACGACGATGGCGCACAGGTACAGCGTCCCCAGCAGGTGCACGCCGATGGCCCAGTGGTAGCCGTCGGGCGGCAGCCCCTTGTGGGCGTCCCCGCTGGTTGTGTACGCGAGGTAGAGCCAGATCCCGAGGAAATAGGCAACCTCGCACGCCTGCCAGATGAGGAAGTCCCGCCACCTCGGCCGGGCCAGCGCGGCCAGCGGCACCAGCCACAGGACGTACTGCGGCGAGTAGACCTTGTTGGTGAGGATGAACGCCGCGACGATCAGGAAGGCCAGCTGGGCGAACCGCGGACGTCGCGGCGCGGTGAGCGTGAGCGCGGCGACGCCGGCACAGCACAGCAGCATCAGCAGCGTGGCAAGCGTGTTGACCGTCTCTGTGCTGAGCGGGTCGGTGGAGTTCTGGGCCAAGATCAACCAGAAGGATCCGAAGTCGACGCCCCGTTCCTGACTGAACCGGTAGAACTGCGACCACCCGTCCCAGGCGAGCAGCATCACCGGCAGGTTCACGACCAGCCAGGCGACTACGGTGCCGCCAAGCGCCTTCCCGAAGTCCCGCCACTTGCCCACACGCCAGCACAGAACGAGCAGCGGCCCGAGCAGGAAGACCGGGTAGAGCTTCGCGGCCGTGGCGAGCCCCAGCAGGATGCCGAAGGCGAGGGCGCGGCCGCGTGACCACATCAGCATCGCTGCGGCCGTCAGGGCGACGGCCAGCAGGTCCCAGTTAATGGTCGCGGTCAGCGCGAAGGCGGGCGCCAGAGCGACCAGCAGCCCGTCCCAGGGGCGCCGGGTGTGCGTGCGGCTCACACAGACGGCGATAACGGCCGCGCACGCCATCAGCATTCCGGCGTTGACCATCCAGTACCACTGCTCCTGGTGCTGGATGGTGCCGCTCCCGGTCGTGAGCCAGGAGGCGACCTCCATGAACACGCCGGTCAGCACCGGGTACTCGAGGTACTCCATGTCGCCGGGGAGCTTGTCGAAGTACGGCACGAGCCCGTCGGCGAAGCCACGCCCCTGATAGAGGTGCGGGATGTCCGAGTAGCAGGCATGTGTGTACTGCGAGCTGGCGCCGAAGAACCAGGCGCCGTTGTAGCAGGGCGCCTTCTGGACCAGGCCGAGGGCGAACATACCGATCGCCACGAGCGCGATGATCCGCACGGGAGTCCACCAGGACGTCCCGAGCAGGGCACGCCGGCCGATGGGGCCGCCGATCAGCTCACTCCCGTTGGCGGCGACCTCGTCCTCCGCGGTCGGCCGCACCGGGTCGGGCTCGTGCACGCTCGTGGGCGTCGTCTCTGCACTGGGCATGGGGCACATCCTGCCGTACCTGTCTGAGAACGGGGCGAGGACGCTGGGCCCGCGGCGGCTGAGTGTTTCACGTGAAACCGACGTTTCACGTGAAACAGGCCGCCATGCGATGGGCCGTAGAGGCGACAAAGGCCGGTGGCCGGCACCCACCTCCATGGGTACCGGCCACCGGCCTTCTGCCTCGCGTTCGGCTGTCGATCTAGCCTGACGACCCGCCGAAGATGCCTCCGTTGCCGTTGGCATTACCTCCGGAGTTGTCCGTCTCCGTCTCCGTGGGTGTCGGTGACGTCGTCGTGCCTCCGTCTGAGCCGCCGTTCTGTCCGCCGTTGGCGTTGTTGCACTGCCAGTCGAACTCTCCGCAGGTCTCGGTCGGCGACGGCGACGGCGAAGTGAGCGACTCGGAGGGCGTCGGCGTCGGGCTCGGGCTCTCTTCCTCGGTCTCCGTGGGAGTGGGAATCGCGCTCGGTGTCGGGGTGTCGTTGATGATTTCACCGATGGGCTCGGCCTCGGGGAAGGGCTCAGGCGTGTCCCAGCTCTTCATGGCCTCGACCATGTAGTCCTTCCAGACCTGCGCCGGGATGTCACCACCGTGGATGGACGGCACGCCACCGGTGCCGTTCATGGACAGCAGCTTGCCCTTGGCGGGGTCCGTGCGGAACAGCGTCACTGCCGTGGACAGTTCCCTGGTGTAGCCGACGAACCACGCCGACTTGTTCTCGTCGGTCGTACCCGTCTTGCCGGCCACCGGGAACCCGATGTCCGCGACCTTCTTGCCGGTGCCGTTCTTGACGACGTTCTCCAGGACGTCCGTCACGTTGTTCGCGACGTTCGGCTCCATGGCGTCTTCCCCCTCCGGCTTCTCGAACCCGGGGAGCTCCCTGCCATCCTTGATCACCTTGGTGACGGAGAACGGTTCAAAGTGTTTGCCGTCGTTGGCGAAGGCGCCGTACGCGTCTGCCATACGAATGGCGCTGGGCGTCGATGTACCGAGCGAGAACGACACGTTCCTGAGGTTGGCCTTGTCGAAAAAGGCCGACGAGATGCCCATCTCCTTGGCCATCAGCTGGGTCCTGGACAGCCCGACGTCGATACCCAGCTGAGCGAACGGGCTGTTGATCGACTGCTCCATGGCCTTCCTGAGCGTCACATCACCCCAGGCCGTGGTGCCCTCGTTCTTCTGACGGAACGGCTTTCCGTTGTCGCCCATGATCGGGTCGCCGTTCTGGTCCTTGATCTCGAGGAGGTCGTTGCCGTTGTACTTGGCCAACGGCGAGAGCGGCTTTCCGTTGGTCTGGTACGTCCCGTACTTCATCGCGGCAGCCAGCACGATGGGCTTCCAGGTCGATCCGACCGGCACACCCAGAGTGTTGGCGTTGTTGGAGTAGTGCCCCTTGTTGTAGCCCGCGCCGCCGTACAGCGCGACGATCGCCCCGGTCTTGGGGTCGACCGACGCACCGCCGAACTGGACGTACTTGTCCTTCTCGCGCTTCTTGGGGTCGAGGAAGCTCTTCTCCGTCTTCTCGACGGCCGCCGCCAGCTCGTTGACCTTCTGCTTGTCGAAGGTCGTGTAGATCCGGTAGCCGCCCTTCTCCAGGTCCTCGGGGGACAGGTTCGCCTTCTTGGCGACGTACTCCTTGGCGATGTCGATGAGATAACCGGACTGACCGGACAGATTTGAGGTCTGCTTCTTCAAGGTGGGGAAGGCGCCGACCTTGGCACGCTCCGCCGGAGTCATTCGTTCGACCTCGACCATGCGGTCCAGGATCCACGACCAGCGTTCCTTGGCCCGCTTCGTGTTGGCCTTCTCCGTGGCGTTGGCTCCCACACCGCCGTCAGGGTTGTAGAAGTTCGGGCCCTTCAGTACGGCAGCGAGGAAGGCGCACTGGGAGGGGGTGAGCTTCTCGGCGTCCACGCCGAAGTACGCCTGGGCCGCCGCCTGGATGCCATAGGCGTTACGCCCGTAGTAGGCGGTGTTCAGGTAGCCCGCGAGGATGTCGTCCTTGGACATCTTCTGGCCCACCTTGATGGAGATGAACAGTTCCTTGAACTTGCGGGAGAGCGTCTGTTCCTGGCTCAGGTAAGTGTTCTTCACGAACTGCTGGGTGATGGTCGAGCCACCCTGCGTTTCGCCGCCCCTCGCCATGTTGAGGAGGGCTCGCCCGATACCCGCGGGGTCAATGCCGTTGTCCTCGTAGAAGGACGCGTTCTCGGCGGAGACCACCGCGTCCTTCATGGCCTTCGGGATCTCCGAGTTACTCACGAGCTGACGGTTGGTCTGCCCACCGGTCGACGCCATCTGCTTGTTGTTGGACCAGTAGAAGACGTTGTTCTGGGCCAGGGCCGTGTCCTGCTGCTTCGGGATGCCCACCATGGCGTACCCGATGCCCGCCGCAGCGACCAGACCGCCCATGAAGGCGAGGAACGTACCCGTGACAAGCCGCCACGACGGCACCCAGCGCGCCGCTCCGTACTTGCCCGCGCGGGGATAGTCGATGAACCGCTTCTTGGCAGGCGGGGCCGAACGCCCTCTGCCGCGTCCGGGGCCGCCCGGACCGCCGGGAGCGGCACGGCGGCCGCCCCGGGCCGGTTCGGCCGCTCTACGGCGGCTGCCTGCGCCTCTCTGGGCAGCGCGCCGTGCCTCGGCGCGTCCGCCGTACGGACGTTCCTCGCCTTCCGAACCGCTGGGACCCGACCCGTACGAGTCGGAAGGAGATCCGGTGGCGCCTCGCGGTGCCGCTCGGCGGCCGGAGGACGAGCCGGCCTGGCCGCGTCGGGCCGCGGCACGTCCGCCTCCCTGCGGGTGCGGCGGTTTGCGACGGTGCTCGCTCATCGAACGACTACTCCTCGGGCAGGCGCACCCCTGCGCGCCTGACAACGGCGGCTGTTTTCCGGTCCCCCCGAAGTACGGATGCGGTCGGTTCCGCATTCACCCGTACTGCACCAAGGACAACGACGCCCTCAGGCTTCACTCGGTTCCCGGTGCTGTGCATGGCGCACAGACTACGCACCGTCAAAGCCCACCTAGTCCCGAACTTCACCCCAAATCGGGCAACTCGCTCCACATGAATCGTTGATGTGATCCCGTTCACCGTTCCCCCACTTGTCGCGCCCGGAAGGCCGTTCTATCGTCTTGATGTATCGAGTCGATACATCAGCGCGAGATATGACGAGGAGGCGAGGGGATGAGCCGACGTTCCGGCATCCTCGAGTTCGCCGTACTCGGACTGCTCCGCGAATCCCCGATGCACGGCTATGAGCTGCGCAAACGACTCAATACGTCGCTGGGCGTGTTCCGTGCGTTCAGCTACGGCACGCTCTACCCCTGCCTCAAGACGCTGGTCGCCAACGGCTGGTTGATCGAGGAACCGGGGAGCACCGCCGAGGACGCCCTCGCCGCACCACTCGCGGGGCGTCGCGCCAAGATCGTCTACCGGTTGACGGCGGAAGGTAAGGAACACTTCGAGGAACTGCTCTCGCAGACCGGCCCCGACGCGTACGAGGACGAGCACTTCGCTGCCCGATTTGCCTTCTTCGGACGCACACCACAGGACGTGCGCATGCGCGTGCTGGAGGGCCGCCGCAGCCGGCTGGAGGAGCGCCTGGAAAAGATGAGCGCCTCTCTCGCCCGCACGCGGGAGCGCCTCGACGACTACACGCTTGAGCTCCAGCGCCACGGGATGGAGTCCGTGGAGCGCGAAGTGCGCTGGCTGAACGAGCTCATCGAGAGCGAGCGAGCCGGGCGGGACCTGAAGGGTTCCGCTTCCGGGGGGGCCGCTCAGCAGGACACCACATCTGGAGAGCCGGGCGATCTGCCCCGTCCCGGGGGTACCCCCGGGACGGATTCGCCCGGCGACACCGCCACGTGAGAGCCCACTCAGGGCCTCACTCGTACACACAGGGAGCAACCGGAATGGGTTCGGTTCGCGTAGCCGTCGTCGGCGTCGGCAACTGCGCCGCGTCGCTGGTTCAGGGAGTCGAGTACTACAAGGACGCCGACCCGGCGTCCAAGGTCCCCGGTCTGATGCACGTGCAGTTCGGCGACTACCACGTCCGTGACGTCGAGTTCGTCGCCGCCTTCGACGTCGACGCGAAGAAGGTCGGTCTCGACCTCGCGGACGCGATCGGCGCCAGCGAGAACAACACCATCAAGATCTGCGACGTGCCGAGCACCGGTGTGACCGTCCAGCGCGGCCACACCCTCGACGGCCTCGGCAAGTACTACCGCGAGACCATCGAGGAGTCCGCCGAGGCCCCGGTCGACGTCGTCCAGACCCTCAAGGACAAGCAGGTCGACGTCCTCGTCTGCTACCTGCCCGTGGGCTCCGAGGACGCGGCGAAGTTCTACGCCCAGTGCGCGATCGACGCCAAGGTCGCCTTCGTCAACGCCCTGCCGGTCTTCATCGCCGGTACGAAGGAGTGGGCGGACAAGTTCACCGAGGCGGGCGTCCCGATCGTCGGCGACGACATTAAGTCCCAGGTCGGCGCGACCATCACGCACCGCGTCATGGCGAAGCTGTTCGAGGACCGCGGCGTCGTCCTGGACCGCACGATGCAGCTGAACGTCGGCGGCAACATGGACTTCAAGAACATGCTCGAGCGTGACCGCCTCGAGTCCAAGAAGATCTCCAAGACGCAGGCCGTCACCTCGCAGATCCCCGACCGTGAGCTCGGCGAGAAGAACGTCCACATCGGCCCGTCCGACTACGTCGCCTGGCTCGACGACCGCAAGTGGGCCTACGTCCGCCTCGAGGGCCGCGCCTTCGGTGACGTCCCGCTGAACCTGGAGTACAAGCTCGAGGTCTGGGACTCCCCGAACTCCGCCGGCGTCATCATCGACGCCCTGCGCGCCGCGAAGATCGCCAAGGACCGCGGCATCGGCGGCCCGATCCTTTCCGCCTCCTCGTACTTCATGAAGTCCCCGCCGGTCCAGTACTTCGACGACCAGGCCCGCGAGAACGTCGAGAAGTTCATCAAGGGTGAGGTCGAGCGCTAAGGCTCCTCAGCGCCGCACTAGAACGCTCCTGCCAGAGCTGCCGAGGGTCCCCGGGTTGTACCGCCCGGGGACCCTCCCCGTATGTGAGGCTGTGCCCCATGTCCGTCGTACGCGACCTGCGGGTCCTGCTGCGCTTCCGGAACTTCCGGCGCCTGCTCGTCGTACGTCTGCTCTCGCAGGGCGCCGACGGCGTCTACCAGACCGCACTCGCCACGTACGTCGTCTTCTCCCCGGAGAAACAGACCTCGGCCGCCTCGATCGCCTCCGCGATGGCGGTACTGCTCCTGCCGTACTCCCTGGTGGGCCCGTTCTCCGGCGTTCTCCTGGACCGCTGGCGCCGCCGCCAGGTCCTGCTCTACGGCAGCCTGCTGCGCACGGCACTGGCCTCGGCGACGGCCGCTCTGATCATTACCGGGGCCCCCGACTGGCTCTTCTATGTCTCCGCCCTGTGTGTCACCGCCGTCAACCGCTTCGTCCTGTCCGGCCTGTCCGCCGCACTGCCGCGCGTGGTCGACGAAGACCGGCTCGTCATCGCCAACTCCCTGTCCCCGACCGCCGGGACGCTCGCGGCGACCGCGGGTGCCGGCCTGGCCTTCGTCGTACGGCTGGTGGCGTGGGACTCCGACGCGGCCGTGGTGCTTCTGGGGGCCGCGCTGTACCTGTGCGCGGGACTGGCGTCACTGCGCATGTCCCGGGAACTGCTGGGGCCCGACCAAGAGTTGGTGCAGCAGCAACTCGCGACGGCCATCTCCGGCACGGCGCGCGACCTGGTGGCGGGGGTACGCCATCTCGCCACACCGCCGCGGCGGGAGGCCGTCTGGGCGCTGTTCACGATGACCCTGATGCGCTTCTGCTACGGCGCCCTGCTGGTCATGCTGCTGATGCTCTGCCGGTACGCCTTCTCCTCGAACGCCGACGACGGACTCGCCTTGCTGGGGCTGGCGTTGGCCATTTCTGCCGCCGGCTTCTTCGCGGCGGCCGTGGCGACTCCTTGGGCTGCGGGGCGACTGGGCGCAGGCCTCTGGATCGCCGTATGCGCGGGGACCGCAGCGATCCTTGTGCCCGCGCTCGGTCTCCCGTTCACCCCAACTCCCATGCTGGCGGCGGCATTCGTCCTGGGCCTGACGACGCAGGGAGCGAAGATCTCCACTGACACGATCGTGCAGGCCTCGGTCGAGGACGGATTCCGTGGCCGGATTTTCTCCGTGTACGACGTGCTGTTCAACGTCTCCTTCGTCGGAGCGGCAGGCGTCGCCGCGCTGATGCTGCCGCCGGACGGACGCTCGGTGCCGCTCGTGGTCACTGTCGCCGTTATCTACGCGGCAGTTGCTGCGGCTATGGCCCGCTTTGAACGCCAGCCTGTGTCACATCAATGACACAGAGCCACTCCCGGCCGCTCCGGTGTCAGTGGGGCCCGGTAACTTACGTGCGTCTTATTTCCGCGCTTAGTTCGCGCCACGCACCCATGTTCTAGGGGGACCCCCAAGTGACAACTCCGCCGCCCCAGGGTAATCCGTTCGCCCAGGGCCAGAACCCGTACGGCCAGCCGCAGGCCCAGGCACCGTACCCGCCCCAGGGCGGCTACCCGCAGCAGCCGGGCCAGCCCGGGTTCCCCCAACAGGGCGCGGCGCCTTATGCGCCGGTTCCGCCGCAGCAGCCGCGTCGCAAGGTCACCTTCAAGACGATCAAGAACGTTAGCGCCGTCGTGATCGTCGCCATCATGATGATCGTCGGCTACGTAATGAGTCAGGACGATGCCAAGAACGCTGCGGAAGGCGACTGCCTGAAGACCCCGTCCTCGTCGGTCTCGGATGACAAGCTGGAGGTTGTGGACTGCTCCTCCTCCGAGGCCGAGGTGAAGGTCCTCAAGAAGGTCAAGGGGCACTACACGCAGCTCACTGCTGAGGCCGAGTGCGGCAAGGTCGACGGTGCCACCAGCTTCTACACCGAGACGATGAAGACGGGCACGAGCGACGACGAGTTCCTGCTGTGCCTCAAGGACGTCTGATCTGATCTCTTCACTACTGAGGGCCGGTGTTTCACGTGAAACACCGGCCCTCAGTGCATCGCGGGGTCATGTTTCACGTGAAACATGACCCACTCCACAAGCTCAGCCCTGCTCGGCCCACCACTCCTTGAGCGCCGCCACGGCCTCGTCATGCACCATCGGCCCGTTCTCCAGCCGAAGCTCCAGCATGTGCTTGTAAGCCCGCCCGATCACCGGCCCAGGCCCCACGCCGAGGATCTCCATGATCTGGTTACCGTCGAGGTCGGGGCGGATGGAATCCAGTTCCTCCTGCTCCTGCAGCTGGGCGATCCGCTCCTCCAGGCCGTCGTAGGCACGGGACAGCGCGGCCGCCTTGCGCTTGTTCCGAGTGGTGCAGTCCGAGCGGGTCAGCTTGTGGAGACGGTCGAGGAGGGGGCCGGCGTCGCGGACATAGCGGCGAACCGCCGAGTCCGTCCACTCACCCGTGCCGTAGCCGTGGAAGCGCAGGTGAAGTTCGACCAGATGTGAGACGTCCCTCACCAGTTCGTTGGAGTACTTCAGGGCCGTCATGCGCTTCTTCGTCATCTTCGCGCCGACCACCTCGTGGTGGTGGAACGAGACCCGGCCGTCCTTCTCGAAGCGCCGCGTGCGCGGCTTGCCGATGTCGTGGAGCAGCGCCGACAGCCGGAGGGTCAGGTCGGGGCCGTTCTCCTCCAGCGCCATCGCCTGCTCCAGGACGATCAGCGTGTGCTCGTAGACGTCCTTGTGGCGGTGGTGCTCGTCGCTCTCCAGGCGCAGAGCCGGGAGCTCGGGCAGCACATGGTCGGCGAGCCCGGTGTCGACCAGCAGGGTCAGGCCCTTGCGAGGCTGGGCGGAGAGGATCAGCTTGTTCAGCTCGTCCCGCACCCGCTCCGCCGAGACGATCTCGATGCGGCCGGACATCTCCTTCATCGCGGTGACGACCTCGGGAGCCACCTCGAAGTCGAGCTGTGCCGCGAAGCGCGCCGCCCGCATCATGCGCAGCGGGTCGTCCGAGAAGGACTCCTCGGGAGTGCCCGGCGTGCGCAGCACACGCTCCGCGAGGTCCTCCAGGCCGCCGTGCGGGTCGATGAACTCCTTCGCCGGAAGCGCCACGGCCATCGCGTTCACCGTGAAGTCCCGACGGACGAGGTCCTCCTCGATCGAGTCGCCGTACGACACCTCGGGCTTGCGCGAGGTCCGGTCATACGCCTCCGAGCGGTAGGTGGTCACCTCGATCTGGTAGCCGTCCTTCTGTGCCCCGACCGTGCCGAAAGCGATACCGACCTCCCACACGGCGTCCGCCCACGGGCGCACGATCTTCAACACGTCCTCGGGACGAGCGTCGGTCGTGAAGTCCAGGTCGTTGCCGAGCCGGCCGAGCAGCGCGTCCCGGACCGACCCGCCGACCAGGGCGAGTGAGAACCCGGCCTCCTGGAAACGGCGGGCGAGGTCGTCGGCGACAGGGGCAACCCGCAGCAGTTCACTCACCGCGCGGTGCTGCGCCTGGCTCAGGGCGCTGGGCTTGTCTTCGTTGGCGTTCGGCACAACAGAAGAGGGTACGTGGCCGAGGCGACCGGGATCGCCTCCATTAAACGTGCACATTCGGTGGTGCGGACAGCTCCGGAGATACGCGCACAAGGTCTGCTCTTGCGACGTACGAAACTGCTCCCCTTTATAGGGGCACATACAGGACAGGACCGACGGCCCGAACCGATCTTGTGGATGAGACCGCGGCACTTCCTCTCAGCGCGCATCGTTACCATGCGTGGACGCACATTCCGACGACCACTGACGACGACGAGGGACGGGCGAGCGCGTGGCCGAGGCGGCAGACTTCCAGGGGATGAGTCCCTCACCTGCCCGCCGGTGGATGCGGCGCACCGGAGCATTGCTCGCCGGGGCGCCTCTGCTGGCCGGTCTGCTCCAGCTGCCTGCCGCCACCTCCACACACGCCGCCGAACAGGACTCCCTGGAGGCCGCTTCCGGCTCGGGCACGGTGGCCGTCGCTGTGGACTCGCTCACCCCCACCGTTCCCGGTGAGGGCGACACCCTCACGGTGTCCGGCACGGTGACCAACGAAGGCAAGCAGGCGGTCACCGACGCTCAGGTGGACCTGCGCCTGGGATCGCCCGTGAACACCCGCTCGGCCATCGACACGGTCGCGGGGCGCAGCGACTATCAGGAGCGCCTCGACGGGTCCCCGGTGGGCGGAAAGTACGTCGAGAAGTTCTCCAAGCTCACTCCGGGCGTTTCCCAGCGCTTCAGTGTCTCCGTACCGGTCGACAAGCTGGATCTTGGCGCGGACGGTGTCTACGAGTTCGCCGTCTCCCTGTCCGGCGAGACGGCCGCGCGGCCGTGGGACCAGGTGCTCGGCATCCAGCGGACGTTCCTGCCGTGGCAGCCCGACGCGGCCGATACGAAGACCCGGACGACCGTTCTGTGGCCGCTCATGTCCACCTCGCACATGACGGCGCAGACGGGGTCGGACGAGTCGCAGACGCCGGTCTTCCGTGACGACGACCTCGCCAAGGAGATCTCCCCGGGCGGCCGGCTGCAACAGCTCGTGTCGCTCGGCAAGGAACTCGACGTCACCTGGGTGATCGACCCGGACCTGCTGGCCTCGGTGGACGCGATGACGGAGCGCTACCGCGTCCAGGGCGACGGTGACACGACCAGGCCGGGCACCTATCGCACGGTCGCCACGCAGTGGCTGGCCGAGCTCCAGGACGCGGTGCAGGACAAGGAGGTGGTCGCCCTGCCCTTCGCCGACCCCGACCTGGCCTCCCTGGCGCACAACGGCACCAATGTCACCGGCTCCCTGAACCACCTCAAGGAGGCCACCGACGTCGCCGCTGACACGGTCGACTCGATCCTCCACGTGCAGCCGTCCACCGACTTCGCCTGGCCTGTGAACGGCGCCGTCGACCCGTCCATCGTCAAGGTCGCCACGTCCGCCGGCGCGGACAAGGTGATCGCCCGCAGCGACAGCCTCGTGGAGACCGGCGGCCTGACCTACACGCCGTCCGCGGCCCGCCCCATCGGCGGCGGGACGACAGCGGTCGTCGCGGACGCTCGGATGTCGACGGCGTTCCAGGGCGACCTGACGAAGGCGTCGAACTCGACGCTCGCCGTGCAGCGGTTCCTGGCCCTGAGCCTGGCCCTCAACCACCAGACGGACAAACAGCGCAGCATCGTCTTCGCCCCACAGCGGATGCCCACGCCGAGCCAGGCCCAGACGATGGCCGAGGCGGTCACGGCGCTCCAGGACGGCACGTGGACCCAGTCCCAGGACCTCACGGCCGCGGCCACGGCCAAGCCGGACTCCGGCGCCACCACGAAGGTGCCGGCGGCGTCCAGGTACCCCTCGTCGCTGCGCAAGCAGCAGCTGCCGCGGTCGGCCTTCGAGCAGGTCGCCGGCACGCAGGACAAGCTCGACAAGTTCAAGGTGATCCTCACCAACAAGTCCCGGGTGGTGACCCCCTTCGGGCGGGCCATGAACCGCGCGATGTCCACGTCGTGGCGCGGCCGCTCCGCGGAGGCCGCGGACTACCGCAACGGCATCGAGGCGTACGTCGACTCGCTGGCCGGACAGGTCACGCTGATCGACAAGTCGGAGACCAAGCTCTCCGGACGCAGCGCCACGATCCCCGTGACCGTGCAGAACAACCTGGTCCAGGGTGTCGACCACCTAGTGCTGCGGCTCACGTCGATGAGCCCGAGGCGCCTGGAGATCGACGGCGACGCCTTCTCCGAGCAGGACGTCGCGGTCTCCGGTGGACACAGCCAGACCGTGAAGTTCACCACGTCGGCACAGGCCAATGGCCAGGCCACGGTCGTCGCCCAGCTATTCACGGAGGACGGCCAGCCCTACGGCAAACGCGTCACCTTCGACGTGAAGGTCACCGAGTTCACGGCCACCGTGATGCTGGTCATCGGTGGCGGTTTCCTTCTGCTCGTCCTCGCCGGGTTCCGTATGTACACGCAGCGCAAGCGCGCGGTGGCCCGGGCGGCCGAGGAGGACGGTTCCCAGGAGACGGACGAGAACGACGGCGATCCGCAGAACCCGGAAGGCCCCGAGGACCGTCTCACGCCCGAGGGACTCCTCGAGGAAGAGTCGGACACCGGTATCCGGGCAGACGCCCCGGAGCAGCCGAGTGACCCTGCACCGGACACCGCAGCGGAAAGCAACGACCCGTCCGGCACGGGTGAGAGAGTGGACCGTTGAGCGATGTCGTGGCCGGTGGGCCCGGGACGATGAGGTGGGGTAACCATGAACGCGCCGTACGACGGTGACCGCGGCCAGCCCGCGGGCCCCTCGGGGCACCCCGAGGGCCCGCCGCCCGAGCACGGCCAGGTACCGCCGCAGCACCCCGCGGACATGTACCTCCAGGACGCATACGCCCAGGACCCCTACCGGGCCCAGGACCTCTCCGCCCAGGACCCGGTCGCCGAGGCGCTGTACGACCGCGCCGCCCACCCGCCGCCCCCGCCGGGCACGTACCAGCCGCCCCAGGCGCTGTACGCCCAGCCGCCGCAGTCGCCGTACGCCCCCGACCCGCACGTGTGGGCGCAGACCCCGGCGCCCGAGCCGGAGGGTCCGACCCAGTACCTGCCGTACGGCGACGATCACCGTACGACCCAGTACGTGGGCGTCGACGACCTCGTCACGCACTCCACCGAGAAGCGCCCCGAGCACGACGCCTTCGCGCACCTCTTCCGGGACCAGCAGCAGGGCGGCCACCCGCAGTACCAGCCGCCCGCCGTCCCCGGGCCGTCCCCGGCGCCGACCGCGGGCCCGTACCAGGGAGCTCCAACGCCTGCCGCGGCCGAGAGCGCCCCGCCTGCGCCCGCCCCTGCCGCGGCGCCGGCCGCGAAGAAGGGCGGGCGGGCCGGCGGTCTGCTGAAGTCAAGCGCCGTGATGGCCGCGGGCACGATGGTGTCCCGGCTCACCGGCTTCGTACGGTCCATGATGATCGTCTCGGCGCTGGGCCTCGGCCTGCTGGGAGACTCGTTCCAGGTCGCCTACCAGCTGCCGACGATGATCTACATCCTGACCGTCGGCGGCGGCCTCAACTCCGTCTTCGTGCCGCAGTTGGTACGCGCCATGAAGGACGACGAGGACGGCGGCGAGGCCTACGCGAACCGTCTGCTGACCCTGGTGATGGTGGCGCTCGCCGCCCTCACCGCGCTCGCGATGGTCGGCGCGCCACTCCTGGTCAAGGCCCTGTCGACCCCCGTCGCCAACGACCCCGCCGCCAACGAGGTGGCCGTCACCTTCACGCGTTACTTCCTGCCCTCGATCTTCTTCATGGGCGTCCATGTGGTGATGGGCCAGATCCTCAACGCCCGCGGCAAGTTCGGCGCGATGATGTGGACCCCGGTCCTGAACAACATCGTCATCATCGTGACGCTCGGGATGTTCCTCTGGGTGTACGGCACCGCTGAGCGCTCCGGCATGGCCGTCACGAACATCCCGCCGGAGGGCCAGCGGCTCCTCGGGATCGGTGTACTGCTCGGCCTGGTTGTCCAGGCCCTGGCGATGATTCCGTACCTGCGCGAGACGGGTTTCCGACTGCGGCTGCGCTTCGACTGGAAGGGCCACGGTCTCGGCAAGGCGGCGATGCTCGCGAAGTGGACGATCCTGTTCGTCCTCGCCAACCAGGCGGGTGCCCTCGTCGTCACCCAGCTGTCCACGGCCGCCGGCGTCAACTCCGACGTCGACGGAACCGGCTTCGCCGCCTACGCCAACGCCCAGCTGATCTGGGGTCTGCCGCAGGCCATCATCACCGTCTCGCTGATGGCGGCCCTGCTGCCGCGCCTGTCGCGCTCGGCGGCCGAGGGCGACAGCGGCGCTGTCCGGGACGACATCTCCCAGGGCCTGCGGACGACGGCGGTCGCGATCGTCCCCATCGCCTTCGGATTCCTCGCCCTGGGCATCCCGATGTGCACCCTGATGTTCGGCACCTCCGGCGCGAGCGAGGCCACGAACATGGGCTTCATGCTGATGGCCTTCGGCCTCGGCCTGATCCCGTACTCCGTGCAGTACGTGGTCCTGCGCGCGTTCTACGCCTACGAGGACACCCGGACCCCGTTCTACAACACGGTCATCGTGGCGGCCGTCAACGCCGCCGCCTCCGCCGTCTGCTACTTCGTCATCCCGGCCCGCTGGGCCGTCGTCGGTATGGCCGCCTCGTACGGACTGGCCTACGCGATCGGTGTGGGCGTTGCCTGGAGCCGGCTGCGCAAGAAGCTCGGCGGCGACCTCGACGGCGCCCGCGTGATGCGGACGTACGCCAGACTCTGCATCGCTTCGGTGCCCGCGGCGCTGCTGAGTGGTGCGGCCTGCTACGGCATCGCCCAAACCCTGGGGCAGGGCGTTGTCGGCTCCTTCGCCGCTCTGCTGGCCGGTGGAGCCGTGCTGCTCGGGATCTTCTTCGTCGCCGCACGCCGGATGCGGATCGAGGAGCTGAACTCACTGGTCGGCATGGTGCGCGGACGCCTGGGTCGCTGAGCCGGGGGTACGCGCACAACCATCGTCCGCCATCGTGTGTCGTGCATAGCGGCGGACTGTGGGCACAATTGGTTCGGCGTCGGACGGCGCGCACGGAGTCTGGCGGCGCGCATTGGATGGGGAGGCAGGAACGACGGTGGCGGAACGGAGCACGGCTGCCGTCGACGTGGCAGACAACAGCGGCGACGAGCCGCTGACCGCGCAGGCGGACCAGTCCACGGCCGACGGGGTGGCCAAGAATCGGGAGCGGGACACGGACATCGACGAGGCACAGGGGAGTGGCGGGACCGAGGGTCCCGGAAAGGCCTCACCGCCCGAACTGCACAGCGGTCACAAACTCGCCAGACGCTACCGCCTCGAGGAGTGCGTCACCCGTCTGGACGGTTTCAGCAGTTGGCGTGCGGTCGACGAGAAACTCCGTCGCGCCGTCGGCGTCCACATCCTGCCCGCGGACCACGCACGGGCCCGGTCCGTCCTGGCCTCAGCCCGGTCCTCCGCGCTTCTCGGCGACCCCCGCTTCGTCCAGGTCCTCGACGCCGTCGAGGAGAACGACCTCGTCTACGTCGTCCACGAGTGGCTCCCCGACGCCACCGAGATGAGCACCCTGCTCGCCGCGGGCCCGCTGGAGGTCTACGACGCCTACCAGATGGTCACCCAGGTGTCCGCGGCCATGGCCGCCGCCCACCGCGAGGGCCTGGCCCATCTCCGTCTCAACCCGAACGCCGTACTGCGCACCTCGACCGGCCAGTGGCGCATCCGGGGACTCGCGGTGAACGCCGCGCTGCGCGGCATCAGCTCCGACACCCCGCAGCGCACCGACACGGAGGCCATCGGCGCCCTGCTGTACGCCGCGCTCACCCAGCGCTGGCCGTACGAGAGCGACGCGTACGGCCTGTCCGGGCTGCCGAAGGACGTCGGTCTGATCGCCCCCGACCAGGTGCGTGCCGGCGTCCACCGTGGGCTGTCGGAGCTCGCCATGCGCGCGCTGGTCAACGACGGCGCGACGGCGTCCCGCCATGAGTCCGCATGCACGACGCCGGAGGAGTTGGTGAAGGCGATCGGCGAGATGCCCCGCATCCGCCCGCCGGAGCCCTCCTTCACGGCCCCACCGGACTACCAGCGCACGACCTACCAGCAGGGCACTTACGGCCGCCAGACGCCGCGTCCGGGTGTCACACAGCCGGTCCCGGCTCCGCCGCCCCCGCTGCAGAGCCGCACCGGCAAGGCGCTCAAGTGGGCCGTCTCGGCCCTACTGATCGCTGCCCTGGGTCTCGGCAGCTGGCAGCTCGCAGACGCCCTCATGGGTCAGGGCAACAAGTCCGAGGACAGCAACCAGACGCAGACGACGGACGACAACGACAAGAGCAGCGACAAGACCAAGCCGGTCAAGCCGATCGAGATCCGGAGCGCAAAGGAGTTCGTCGCCAAGGGCGACGCCCAGGCGCCGGAGGATGTGGACAAGACCTACGACGGCGACAGCTCGACGTACTGGCGCAGCAGGAGTTTCGTCGACGGTCCGGACATGAAGCCCGCCTACAAGCCTGGTATCGGCATCGTCTACGACCTCGGTTCGGCACAGACGGTGTCGACCGCTTCGATAGGGCTCCTGTACCCCGGTGACCACACGACGGTCTCCCTCTATGCCTCGGACTCCCTGACGCCCTCGTCGCTGGACTCGATGGAAAAGATCGGCAGCATCACGACGAACGGCACCAGTGCGACGGTGAAGGTCACCAAGCCGGTGAAGAGCCAGTACGTTCTCGTATGGTTTACCGCCATGCCCCATGCGGACGGGGACCAGTACAGCGGCGCCGGATTCAAGCAGGCCATCACCGACCTGAAGTTCACCGGCTAGAACTCACGAGATCCAAGGGGAGGGGGTCCGATGGCAGATGGCACCGCTCACCGCGGCGTGAGCGACCGGGATCTCCTCGCCCTCCACGTGAAGGGCGACCCCGACGCCTTCGGTGAGCTCGTGCGGCGGCACCGCGACCGGCTCTGGGCGGTGGCGCTGCGGACGCTCGGCGACCGTGAGGAGGCCGCTGACGCCGTCCAGGATGCCCTCGTTTCCGCCTACCGGGCCGCCCACACGTTCAGGGGCCAGTCGGCCGTCACGACATGGCTGCACCGAATCACCGTGAACGCCTGTCTGGACCGCGCGCGCAAGGCGGCTTCCCGCAAGACCTCCCCCGTTGACGACACCGAGCGCCTGGAGCAGTTGCTGGAGCCCCACGAGGAGGCATCCGCTCCGGCAGAGCGCAACGATCTGCACCGCCAGCTCTTGGAGGCCCTCGGGACGCTCCCCCCGGACCAGCGCGCGGCGCTCGTCCTGGTGGACATGCAGGGCTACCCGGTCGCGGAAGCGGCCCGCGTACTCGACGTGCCGACCGGCACGATCAAGAGCCGTTGCGCACGCGGCAGAGCCAGACTCCTGCCCCTGCTCACCCATCTGAGGCCGGAAGGTGCCAGCAACGGCAAGGACTCGGGTGAGAGGCGGAACCGGACGCAGGGGACATCCGTCCCACCGGCAGCGGGTCCACAGGCCACCAGGCCATCGGTCACGGATCCGCGAGATACCGGGCCAAGTGATTCAGCTGCAGTGAAGGGCGGAGGTGGGCGAGCGTGACATCCACGACGGACACGGCCGGGCACCCGGACGTCGCCGAGATCTCCGACCTCACCGAGGGCCTGCTGTCCCCGTCCAGGACTGCCGACGTACGGCGGCATCTGGAGCAGTGCGAACTGTGCGCAGACGTCCACGCCTCGCTGGAGGAGATCCGGGACCTGCTGGGCACCGTGCCCGGCCCTCCGCGCATGCCCGCGGATGTCGCCGGCCGCATCGACGCCGCCCTCGCCGCGGAGGCGCTACTGAACGCCACGGCACCCGATGACGCCGAAGCGACGACGATGCCCACCGGAGAGACCCGCCCGGTCTCCGGTGCACACGACAGCGCGCATGTTTCACGTGAAACATCGGCCACGGCAGACCGTCCGGCAGGACACGCCCGCTCCGCGAGCACCGGCCCCGGCCGCAAGAACCGCAAGAAGGCAGGGCGACGCAAGGTCGCCGTCCTCAGCGCCGCGTTCACAGCCGCAGCCCTGGGCCTCGGTTCGGTGCTGCTGACCTCGCTGATGGGCGGCGGAGGAGCCGGCCCCACGGCGGACGGCGGGCAGACCGCCACCGACACCTTCTCCGCGGCGAAGCTGGAGACGCAGGTCGCCGATCTCCTCGCCAAGAGCGAGAGCTCCGCAGAGGGCTCCCACAAACCGGACCGCAGCCTGGGTACGCAAGGCGGACCCGACACCCAGAGTCCTCAGATCCTGCGCGAGATCACTGTGCCCGAATGCGTCAGGAAGGGCATCGGCCGCGACGACATGGCGCTCGCCGCTGAGGAAGGCGTCTACAAGGGCAAGGACGCTCTGCTCGTCGTGTTGCCGCATGCGACCAACGACAGCCGGGTCACCGTCTACGTGATGGACGCGACCTGCGTGAAGCACCCGTCCTCCACCAAGGCCAAGGTCCTTCTCCAGGAGTCCTACGCGCGTTCCTAGAACCCGGCGGTTCGCCTCCGTCTGCCTGACAACCCCTACGGTGTGGCGTCACCGTGTGCCCGGACACAGTGGGAATGCGCGCCCCTTAGGATCCGTTGGGTGGGGTGAGAGTTCTGAAAGGGCTCCCCCCGGTCCGACGACGCAGTCCAGAGACGAGGAATCAAGCCGTGAGCGACGTCCGTAACGTGATCATCATCGGCTCCGGGCCCGCCGGCTACACGGCGGCGCTCTACACCGCGCGCGCGTCGCTGAAGCCGCTTGTGTTCGAGGGAGCCGTCACCGCTGGCGGTGCGCTCATGAACACGACCGAGGTCGAGAACTTCCCGGGCTTCCAGGACGGCATCATGGGCCCCGAGCTCATGGACAACATGCGCTCCCAGGCCGAGCGCTTCGGAGCCGAGCTCGTTCCGGACGACATCGTCAACGTCGACCTGAGCGGTGAGATCAAAACCGTCACGGACACCGCGGGCACGGTCCACCGGGCCAAGGCCGTCATCGTCGCCACCGGTTCGCAGCACCGCAAGCTCGGCCTGCCGAACGAGGACGCCCTCTCCGGCCGCGGCGTCTCCTGGTGCGCCACCTGCGACGGGTTCTTCTTCAAGGACCAGGACATCGCCGTGATCGGCGGCGGCGACACCGCGATGGAGGAGGCCACCTTCCTCTCGCGCTTCGCCAAGTCGGTGACCATCGTCCACCGACGTGACACCCTGCGCGCCTCGAAGGCGATGCAGGACCGTGCCTTCGCCGACCCGAAGATCAAGTTCGTCTGGGACAGCGAGGTCGCCGAGGTCCAGGGCGACCAGAAGCTCGCCGGCCTGAAGCTGCGCAACATCAAGACTGGCGAACTCTCGGACCTGGCGGTCACCGGCCTGTTCATCGCGATCGGCCATGACCCGCGCACCGAGCTGTTCAAGGGCCAGCTGGAGCTGGACGAGGAGGGCTACCTCAAGGTCGACGCCCCCTCCACCCGCACCAACCTGACGGGTGTCTTCGGCGCCGGCGACGTGGTCGACCACACCTACCGCCAGGCGATCACCGCGGCCGGTACCGGCTGTTCCGCCGCTCTCGACGCCGAGCGCTTCCTCGCCGCCCTCGCGGACGAGGAGCAGGCCGAGCCCGAGAAGACCGCTGTCTGACCCCCCGCCTCACCCCCATCCGCCTCACGCACCACACAATTAAGGAGCCCGCCGTGGCCGGCACCCTGAAGAACGTGACCGACGACTCCTTCGAGCAGGACGTCCTCAAGAGCGACAAGCCCGTCCTGGTGGACTTCTGGGCCGCCTGGTGCGGACCGTGCCGCCAGATCGCGCCGTCCCTCGAGGCCATCGCCTCCGAGTACGGCGACAAGATCGAGGTCGTCAAGCTGAACATCGACGAGAACCCGGGTACGGCCGCCAAGTACGGCGTCATGTCCATCCCGACGCTGAACGTCTACCAGAACGGCGAGGTCGCCAAGACCATCGTTGGTGCGAAGCCGAAGGCCGCGATCGTCCGCGACCTCGAGGACTTCATCGCCGAGTGACGTTTCACGTGAAACACGAATGGGCCAGCCCGGGAGGGTTGGCCCATTCGCTTTTCGAGAGACGGCTTCTAGAGCGGCCTCAACGCCGGTTCCTTCTGTACGGCCCCCAGCAACCGGTCGATCGCCATCTCCACGTCTTCCTTCCACGACAGCGTCGTCCGCAGTTCCAGCCGCAGACGCGGGAAGGTCGGGTGAGGGCGCACTGTCTTGAAGCCCACGGCCAGGAGATGGTCGGCAGGCAGCACACATGCCGGCTCTTTCCAGCGTGCGTCCCCGAACGCCTCGATCGCCTTGAAGCCCCGCCGCAGCAAGTCTTTGGCGACCGTCTGGACCATCACCCGGCCCAGTCCCTGGCCCTGATAGCCCGGCATGATGAACGCGGTCATCAACTGCACCGCGTCCGGCGACACGGGGCTCGTGGGGAACGCTGTCGCACGGGGCACGTAAGCCGGCGGGGCGTAGAGCACAAAACCCACGGGCACGTCGTCGACGTAGACGACCCGACCGCAGGATCCCCAGTCCAGCAGGACGGCGGAGATCCAGGCTTCCTTCTCCAGGCCGGCGGTGCCGGCCTTTACCGCGGCTTCACCGCTGACGGGGTCCAACTCCCAGAAGACACACGAGCGGCAGCGCTTGGGAAGGTCCGGAAGGTTGTCCAGCGTGAGCGGTACGAGCCGACGCCCCATGAAGGCTGATCCTCGCTTCCTTCGCCCGCGGCATCGCGGGCGGCTGTCAGGGCGCTCCGTTCCCTGAGCAGGCTGCCGACGAACCCGCCGACCGCGCCCAGCCCAAGACCCGCGCTCACCAGTCCGGTGCGGCTCACCGTTCGCATGGACCCCGCCTCCCCTAAGAGGTCTTGCCAGGTGGATGCGCCATACCCAAACGCATCGTATCCACGAAGCGATTCCCTCGATACCGCCAGAAAGCAAAGTGCGGGCCGTGTTCCGGTACACACCGGACACGGCCCGCATGGGTGACCGGGCTGATCCCCGGTCAGCCGAGCTCAGAGCTCGGTGTCGTCCGCGTCACCGTCCAGAAGACTCTTCTGAAGGGCCAGCTTCTCGCCCGGAGCGAGCGTGCTGAGGATCCGCTCGAGGTCGTCCGGGGAGGCGAACTCGACGGTGATCTTGCCCTTCTTCTGGCCCAGTTCGACCTTCACCCGCGTCTCGAAGCGGTCCGAGAGACGGGTCGCAAGGTCGGACAGCGCCGGCGAGGGCACGGACCCGGCCCTAGGCCCCTTGGAGCGCTGGGCCTTCTGCGGGCGGGAGCCCATCAGGGTCACGATCTCTTCGACGGAGCGGACGGAGAGCCCCTCGGCCACGACCCGGTAGGCCAGCCGCTCCTGCTCCTCCGGGTCCTCGACGGAGAGAAGCGCCCGCGCGTGCCCGGCGGAGAGCACTCCGGCAGCCACCCGGTTCTGGACCTTGGGGGAGAGCTTCAGCAGACGCAGGGTGTTGGAGACCTGTGGGCGCGAACGGCCGATGCGGTCCGCCAACTGGTCGTGCGTGCAGTTGAAGTCCTTCAGCAGCTGATCGTAGGCAGCCGCCTCTTCGATCGGATTCAGCTGAGCCCGGTGCAGGTTCTCCAGGAGGGCGTCCAGCAGAAGCTTCTCGTCGTCCGTAGCCCGCACGATCGCCGGGATCGCCTCGAGGCCAGCCTCACGGCAGGCCCGCCAGCGCCGCTCGCCCATGATGAGCTCGTAGCGTGCGGGGCCGATCTGTCGTACGACGATCGGCTGGAGGAGGCCGACCTCCTGGATGGAGGTGACCAGTTCTTGCAGCGCATCCTCGTCGAAGATCTCACGCGGCTGCCGCGGGTTCGGCGTGATCGCCTCAAGGGGGATCTCCGCGAAGTGGGCGCCCATGGGAGGTGCGGGCGTCTCCGCGGCACCATGGTGGGCCGGCTCCTCGGTTTCATGTGAAACAGGCGCCAGTGTGGCCACCTTGGCCGCGGCCACTCCGCGCTCGCTCAGCACCGGAACGGCAGTCGGGGACGGGGAAGCAGCCCCTCCCATCGCAGCAGGGGGCACCGTCTTCTCCGTCGGTGCAGCAGGGATCAGTGCGCCGAGACCACGGCCCAACCCCCTCCGTCGCTCGCTCACTGGATCCCCTCCGCCATGCTCGGATTGCTCTGGGCGCCGAAGTGGGCGTGCGTCGGGTCATAACTGACGCCCACACCCTTCAGCGCGATTTCTCGTGCCGCCTCAAGATACGACAGGGCACCGCTCGATCCCGGATCGTAGGTCAGTACCGTCTGTCCATAGCTCGGCGCCTCGGAGATACGGACCGAGCGGGGAATGCTCGTCCGTAGCACCTCGTCGCCGAAGTGGGTGCGTACCTCGTCCGCAACCTGGGACGCGAGCCGCGTCCGGCCGTCGTACATGGTGAGCAGGATCGTCGAGACGTGCAGAACGGGGTTGAGGTGCCCCCGGACCAGGTCGACGTTCCGCAGCAGCTGGCCCAGGCCCTCCAGCGCGTAGTACTCGCACTGGATCGGGATCAGGACCTCCTGCCCGGCCACCAGCGCATTGACCGTCAGCAGACCGAGCGAAGGCGGGCAGTCGATGAGGACATAGTCCAGCGGCTGCTCGTAAGCCTGAATCGCCCGCTGGAGACGGCTCTCGCGCGCCACCAGAGACACCAGCTCGATCTCCGCACCGGCGAGATCGATCGTGGCAGGGGCGCAGAAGAGACCCTCGACATCGGGGACCGGCTGGACGACTTCCGCGAGCGGCTTGCTCTCGACCAACACGTCGTAGATGGATGGAACTTCGGCGTGATGATCGATACCCAGGGCAGTGGACGCGTTGCCCTGCGGGTCGAGGTCGATGACCAGCACGCGGCCACCATGAAGGGCCAGCGACGCGGCAAGGTTGACGGTCGTCGTCGTCTTGCCCACGCCGCCCTTCTGGTTGGCGACCACCATGACGCGGGTCTGCTCGGGCCGCGGAAGACCCTCGCCGGCGCGGCCTAGAGCCTCCACCGCCAGTTGGGCAGCACGACCGATGGGAGTGTCGTCCATCGGGGGCGGTGTTTCACGTGAAACATCCTCCCCCGTCGACTCGGTACGGGGACCGGGGACCGGATCGGTCATCGGTCCCGCGATGTTGGCGTCGGACCGCAAGGATTCACTCTCCTCGACTTCAGGCTCGCAATGAACAGAGCCTCCCATGTCTTCGGGGTCGTGAACCAGTGAGGCCTGGTGTTCTGTGGAGAAATACACCTCTGTGGACAACTCCGTGCCCCTCAAGGGGGACGGAATGCCGTCAGAAGCATCCTCTCCGAGAGAACCGAGGGGCTTTCGGTCTCGGGGTTCGGCCGCGGCGCGGCCACGACTGATGATGCCGTGCAGCAGTGAGCGACGTTTCACGTGAAACACGATGCACAGCCGCCGTCGCCGATCTGCCGCGACACTCCGGCATGGGTAGGTTTGCCAGCTTGTGTGGAGTACGTCTCGTCGTCAGGACGGATCAGCGTCGACGACGTACCCGTCCCGTCCTCGCCGCCTTGGCCCGCTTCGCGGCGAACCGCACACCGCCCGGGCTCTCCCCGACCTCGACCCGCACGACCGTCGACAGGGGATCCACGACGCCGTCACCCACATGCAGGATCGAGGTCTCCACCGCACCGAGCTTGCTCAGGGCGGTCGACGCGCTCTTCAGCTCCTCCTCGGCGGTATCGCCCTTGAGGGCGAGCATCTCGCCGTACGGGCGCAGCAGCGGGATGCCCCAGGTGGCCAGCCGGTCCAGCGGTGCCACCGCGCGTGCGGTCACCACATGCACCGGCGGCAGCTTCCCCATGACCTCCTCGGCACGCCCACGGACGACCGTCACATGGTCCAGCCCCAGCAGTTCCACGACCTCCGTCAGGAAGTTCGTACGCCGCAGCAGGGGCTCCAACAACGTGATCTTCAGATCCTCCCGGACCAGAGCCAGGGGGATGCCGGGCAAGCCCGCGCCCGAGCCGACATCGCACACCGTCACACTCTCGGGCACGACCTCGGAGAGCACGGCACAGTTCAGCAGATGCCGCTCCCACAGGCGGGGCACCTCGCGTGGGCCGATCAGACCACGCTGCACACCCGCCTCGGCGAGCAGTTCGGCGTAGCGGACCGCATCAGCGAAGCGATCACCGAACACCTCACGTGCCTGCTCGGGCGCGGGGGGAAGCTCCGCTTCCTCCGTCACGGGGACCGTCCTTCCGTACCGCCGACGCACCGAGCGCCGACACCAGAACCACCAGAACTATCAGGCTGACAAAGTTCGGCCCCGTCTGCGGGCAGACGGGGCCGGGGGAACGAACGGGCCGATCAGGCGGGGAGCACGACGACGAACCGCTGCGGTTCCTCGCCCTCGGACTCGCTGCGCAGGCCCGCGGACTTGACCGCGTCGTGCACGACCTTGCGCTCGAACGGCGTCATCGGCTTCAGCTTCACGGGCTCGCCCGTGCTCTTGACCTCGGCGGCGGCCTTGGCGCCCAGCTCGGAGAGCTCGGCACGCTTCTTGGCCCGGTAGCCCGCGATGTCCAGCATCAGCCGGCTGCGGTCCCCGGTCTCCCGGTGCACGGCCAGGCGCGTGAGCTCCTGGAGTGCCTCCAGCACCTCGCCGTCACGCCCAACCAGCTTCTGCAGGTCTCGGCCGCCCGCGTCGCTGATGATCGAGACAGCGGCGCGGTCGGCCTCGACGTCCATGTCGATGTCGCCGTCGAGATCGGCGATGTCGAGCAGACCCTCGAGGTAGTCCGCCGCGATCTCGCCCTCTTGCTCCAGGCGGGTCAGGGTGTCTGCACCCTCGGCAGCGGCGGAGGTGGTGCCTTCCGTCACGGGATGGGCTCCTTCTTACTTCTTGGACGGGGACTTGGGGCGCTGCGGGCCGCCCTTGCGCTGCCCGGACTGGGCCTTGCTGCGGGCGCCGCCACCGGGCTTCTGCGCGCCCTTCTTGGCAGCCTCAGGCTTCGCAGCGTCGGGCTTGGCGTCCTCGGGCTCGTCGGACTTCTGAAGCGAGGTGGTCGGCTCACCGGCCTGCTTCGCAGTTCCGGACTGACGCTGGGACTTGCTCTGCCGCTTCGGCTGCTGACGCTTGGGGGCACCAGCCGTTGTCGGCGTACCGTCCTCGGTCACGGTGGCGACAGAGCCCTCGCCCTTCACCACACTGCCGTCGGTCTGCGCCACGAGACCCGCCTTGCTCAGGCCGTTGATGAACTTGCGCTCGTAATCGTTGCGGTCACGGCCCTTGGTGACGATCGCCTTGATAATGACGCGCTCGCTGCGCTTGCGGGCCTTCCCGTGCTGCGTGACGTGCTTGGTGAGACGCTCCAGGTACGCGGCCTGGGCCTTGGAACCCGGCGTCGGGTTGTTGCGGATGACGTACATCTGCTGGCCCATGGTCCACACGTTGGTGGTCAGCCAGTAGACGAGGACACCGACCGGGAAGTTGATACCGAAGACGGCGAACATGACCGGGAAGACGTACATCAGCATCTTCTGCTGCTGCATGAACGGCGTCTTCACCGTGGTGTCGACGTTCTTCGTCATCAGCTGACGCTGCGTGTAGAACTGCGAGGCCGACATCAGGACGATCATGACCGCGGTGACGATCCGGACCGTGGTCAGCGAGGCGTCCAGCGCCGCGACGTCCGAGGCACTGTCGGTGAACTTCGCCGCCAGCGGGGCCCCGAAGATGTGCGCCTTCTGAGCGCTCTCCAGCAGGCTCTGGTTGATGACACCGATGGTGTCGTTGTTCGCGATGCTGTTGAGCACGTGGTACAGGGCGAAGAAGAACGGCGACTGCGCCAGGATGGGAAGGCACGAGGAGAGTGGGTTGGTACCCGTCTCCTTGTACAGCTTCATCATCTCTTCGGACTGACGCTGCTTGTCGTTCTTGTAGCGCTCCTGGATCTTCTTCATCTCGGGCTGGAGCGTCTGCATGGCCCGGGTCGCCTTGATCTGCTTCACGAAGAGCGGGATCAGGCAGATACGGATCAGAATCACCAGGGACACGATGGACAAGCCCCAGGCCCACCCGGTGTCAGGGCCGAAGATGGCGCCGTACACCTTGTGGAACTGGACGATGACCCATGAGACGGGTGTCGTGATGAAGCTGAAGAGGCTGGCAATCGTGTCCACTAATCATGCTCCTTGGGCATGGGGCGAGGTCTCTGCGGCCGGGCTCGAAGAAGCATTCTCTTCGGTGGCCGTTTCGGCGGCGGAGGGCCCGCCCTTGCGTGCGCGCCAAGCGCCCCGCAGCATCTCGTGCCACCGCGGGCGCTTGCGTGGCGGGACATGGTCCACACCACCCAGCGACCACGGATTGCACCGCAGGATGCGCCAGGCGGTGAGCGCCGTGCCCTTGATCGCACCGTGCCGGTCGATCGCCGTGTAGCCGTAGTGGGAACACGACGGGTAGTACTTGCACACCGGCCCGAGCAGCGGACTGATCGTCCACTGGTACAGCTTGATCAGGGCCAGCAGTGGGTACTTCATCGCGCGCCCCCTCCCAGGAGCCGCTGCAGAGCGGCATCCAGGTCTCGGGCCAGCTGTGCATGGTCGGCGTCACCCGCACCGGGCAGCGCTCGTACGACTACCAGGCTACCGGGGGGCAGCTGGTCGACTCGGTCGCGCATCAGATGGCGAAGCCGGCGCTTCACTTTGTTCCGCACGACCGCACCGCCCACAGCCTTGCTCACGACGAAACCCGCACGTGTCCGGGGAGCGCTCTCCCCAGGCGCGTGCGGGTCCGTGGCACCGCTACGAAGGTGGACGACGAGTGTCGGGCGGCCTGCCCGGCGACCTCGTCGTACCGCGGTCGCGAAGTCCTCGCGCCGCCTCAGCCGGTTCTCGGTGGGCAGCACGACGTCATGACCTGATCAGGATCAGGCGGACAGGCTGGCGCGACCCTTGGCACGACGGTTCGCGAGAATCGCGCGGCCGGCGCGGGTGCGCATCCGCAGGCGGAAGCCGTGGGTCTTCGCGCGACGACGGTTGTTCGGCTGGAAGGTGCGCTTGCTCACTCGGGGGCTCCAGAAAGAAATCGGTGTTGGCGGGTGCCGTCCTGGCTGTCACCGTGCGCCCACGAGTAGCTCGCGTTACGCCCGAGTGCACCGCTTCCCGATCACCCGAGGCGATCTGTGCCCATCGGAGGCAGGCGGCAGCAGCCATCGACAACTCGACCTGGTTACGGTACGCGCGGCTACGCCATCCGGTCAAACCAGAGGTCACGGGGAGACACTATCCACAGGCTGGGGACAACAACTTGAACCGCACCCGCCGCCCTGACTACCGTGGCTGAACTCCGATTCGTTCCCTTGTCCCCTTGATTCTGGCTCCACCCCTTTTGAATCCCGACCCGTCCCACCATCACACGTTCGTGGGACCCGTGAGAGAGCGTGCCCTGTGGCTGACGTACCTGCCGATCTTGCCGCAGTGTGGCCACGAGTACTCGAGCAACTTCTCGGTGAGGGCCGCGGGCAGGGCGTCGAGGTCAAGGACGAACACTGGATCCGCCGCTGCCAGCCACTCGCCCTGGTGGCCGACACCGCCCTCCTCGCCGTACCGAACGAATTTGCTAAGGGCGTACTGGAGGGCCGTCTGGCCCCCATCGTCAGCGAGACCCTGAGCCGCGAATGCGGCCGCCCGATCCGCATCGCGATCACCGTCGACGACTCCGCCGGCGAACCCCCCGCCCCACCGGCGCCCCCCGCCCCACCCCAGCCGCGCTACGAGGAGCCCGAGCTTCCCTCGTACGACGGCTACGGCCGCCACCGCGCCGACGACCGCGGGAACGGCGCGCCCAACGACCCGCTGCCCACCGCCCGCCCGGCCTACCCGGGCGAGTACCAGCGCCCCGAGCCCGGCCCCGGCAGCTGGCCCCGCCCGACCCAGGACGACTACGGCTGGCAGCAGCAGCGACTCGGCTTCCCCGAGCGGGACCCGTACGGATCGCCCTCCCAGGACTCCTACGCACAGGACTCCTACGGCGCCCCCACCCAGGACTACCGGCCGCAGCGGATGGAACGGCCGTCCTACGACGGACACCGCTCCGACTACGAGCAGCACCGCCCCGAGTACGAGCAGCAGCGGCCGGACTACGACCAACCACGCGCCGAGTACGACCGCGACGCACGCCGCGACCTGCCCGACCCGCCCCCCGGCTCCGGTCATGTGCACCGCGGCGGCCCCGTCGGCGCGAACCTGCCGACCACCGGCGCCCCCGGCCCCCTGGCAGCGCAGCCCGCCCCGGCCCCCGGCCCCGGCGAGCCCACCGCGCGACTGAACCCGAAGTACCTCTTCGACACCTTCGTCATCGGCGCCTCCAACCGCTTCGCCCACGCGGCCGCCGTCGCCGTCGCCGAGGCGCCCGCCAAGGCGTACAACCCCCTCTTCATCTACGGAGAGTCGGGCCTCGGCAAGACACACCTGCTACACGCCATCGGGCACTACGCGCGCAGCCTCTACCCCGGCACGCGCGTGCGCTACGTGAGCTCTGAGGAGTTCACCAACGAGTTCATCAACTCCATCCGCGACGGCAAGGGCGACAGCTTCCGCAAGCGCTACCGCGAGATGGACATCCTGCTCGTCGACGACATCCAGTTCCTCGCGGACAAGGAGTCGACGCAGGAGGAGTTCTTCCACACCTTCAACACGCTCCACAACGCGAACAAGCAGATCGTGCTCTCCAGCGACCGGCCGCCCAAGCAACTGGTCACGCTGGAGGACCGGCTGCGGAACCGTTTCGAGTGGGGTCTGATCACCGATGTCCAGCCGCCCGAGCTGGAGACGCGCATCGCGATCCTCCGCAAGAAGGCGGTCCAGGAGCAGCTCAACGCCCCGCCGGAGGTGCTGGAGTTCATCGCCTCCCGCATCTCGCGCAACATCCGCGAGCTGGAGGGTGCGCTGATCCGGGTGACGGCCTTCGCCTCGCTCAACCGGCAGCCGGTGGACCTGGGCCTCACGGAGATCGTCCTGAAGGACCTGATCCCCGGCGGCGAGGACTCGGCGCCCGAGATCACCTCCACGGCCATCATGAGCGCGACCGCCGACTACTTCGGCCTGACCGTAGAGGACCTGTGCGGCACCTCCCGCGGCCGCGCCCTCGTCACCGCCCGCCAGATCGCCATGTACCTGTGCCGTGAGCTCACGGACCTCTCCCTGCCCAAGATCGGCGCACTCTTCGGCGGCCGCGACCACACCACGGTCATGCACGCCGACCGCAAGATCCGCAATCTCATGGCCGAGCGGCGCTCCATCTACAACCAGGTCACCGAGCTGACCAACCGCATCAAGAACGGCTGACCGAGCCGGCCGGCCAACGGCCGGAAGAGCCGTCGTACGACGCCGAGGGCGCCCCCGGAGGAGATTCCGGGGGCGCCCTTCGTCATCTTCGTCATGCCACGGCCGAACGTCCGGACACCGACTGTTCGATTACCTGTCGGGTTACGGCCACCCTCCACAGATTCGGTGACTTTCTGGCGTCCACACCCTGGGGACTGGGAAGTTGTCCAGACTGTGTCCACAGAGATGGCTGTTGAAAGACCATCAGACCAGGTCAACTGCTTGTGGATTCGTGGACGAACGATCTCCACAGCCTGTGGACAGCGAGAAGATCCACAGGCTGTGCATCAAGTTGTCCACCGGCAACCCACAGGCTGTGGCCAGTTGTCCCCAGTGATTGCCGGCTTCTCCACACCGCTGTCCACTGTTCGGCAACGCGACGCGCCCTCTCACCGCCCTGAGTGAAAGGCGTCACACGAAGGTGCCGGGTTGGGCTGTGGGAAAGGTGGGTAAAGCTGGGGACGGCGCTGGGGAGAAGTCGCCCCAGCCTGTGCACGGGGTGTGCAGAACTTTCCGTTCTCCACAGAAACGCCGAGTTGTCCACCGCCGTCACCCACAGGCCCCGTGGACAAAATCTCCGCTCTGAGCTGGGCAAACGAGGTTATCCACGGTATCCACAGGCCCTACTACTACTCCCAACTAGAGAGAGCTGGGAATTCGTTTCGAAGGGGGTCCTGTGCACAACTCGCTGTCCGGCTCCCGGCTGCCCCTCGTCACGACTTGACCCCGAGAGGCACCTACTGTCAGTGCCGTGCGTCAGACTGGTCCCCGGTGTCCTCCCCCTCACAGGGGCCGACGACACAGAGACAGACGACGAGGGCCAGGCAGAGCGAGAAGCGCCGGCAACAGCAGGAGGCGGCAACAGTGAAGATCCGGGTGGAACGCGACGTACTCGCGGAGGCAGTGGCCTGGGCGGCACGCAGCCTCCCGGCCCGTCCGCCGGCGCCTGTCCTCGCCGGCCTCCTCCTCAAGGCCGAGGACGGCCAGCTGAGCCTGTCCAGCTTCGACTACGAGGTCTCGGCACGGGTGTCCGTGGAGACGGAGGTCGAGGAGGAGGGCACGGTCCTGGTCTCCGGCCGTCTGCTCGCGGACATCTGCCGTGCTCTGCCCAACCGGCCGGTCGAGATTTCCACAGACGGTGTACGGGCGACCGTGGTCTGCGGCTCCTCGCGGTTCACACTTCACACCCTGCCGGTGGAGGAGTACCCGGCGCTGCCGCAGATGCCGAGCGCCACGGGCACCGTCCCCGGCGAGGTCTTCGCGTCCGCGGCCGCTCAGGTCGCCATCGCGGCCGGCCGCGACGACACGCTGCCCGTGCTGACCGGTGTGCGCATCGAGATCGAGGGCGACACGGTGACGCTGGCGTCCACCGACCGCTACCGCTTCGCGGTCCGCGAGTTCCTGTGGAAGCCGGAGAACCCGGAGGCCTCCGCGGTCGCCCTGGTGCCCGCCAAGACGCTCCTGGACACCGCCAAGGCGCTCACCAGCGGTGACAGCGTGACGCTGGCGCTGTCCGGCTCGGGTGCGGGCGAGGGCCTGATCGGTTTCGAGGGCGCCGGGCGTCGTACGACGACCCGTCTGCTGGAGGGCGACCTCCCGAAGTACCGCACGCTGTTCCCGACGGAGTTCAACTCCGTCGCCGTGATCGAGACCGCCCCCTTCGTGGAGGCCGTCAAGCGTGTGGCTCTGGTCGCCGAGCGCAACACCCCGGTGCGGCTGAGCTTCGAGCAGGGTGTGCTGATCCTGGAGGCCGGTTCCAGCGACGACGCACAGGCTGTGGAGAGGGTTGACGCCCAGCTGGAGGGCGACGACATCTCGATCGCCTTCAACCCGACCTTCCTGCTGGACGGTCTGAGCGCCATCGACTCCCCGGTCGCCCAGCTGTCCTTCACGACGTCCACGAAGCCGGCGCTGCTGAGCGGCAAGCCGGCGTTGGACGCGGAGGCGGACGACGCCTACAAGTACCTGATCATGCCGGTGCGTCTGAGCGGCTGAGCCGACAGTTGTCCACAGGCCGGTGGAGAAGTGAGCCCGGCCTGTGGGAGAACCCGCAGGTGAGGGCGTACGTATGAGCGCCTATGCCCACGGATGTGCGCGTGCGTCCGGGTTTAGGCTCATGCGTGGGTACGAAGGTGCCCCACACGCCACAGCAACCTAAGGAACAACTGATGGAGCTCGGTCTCGTCGGCCTCGGCAAGATGGGCGGCAACATGCGCGAGCGGATACGCCGCGCGGGCCACACCGTCGTCGGATACGACCGCAACGCGGACCTCGCAGATGTCCACAGCCTGGAAGAGCTTGTGGGCAAGCTTCCCGGGCCGCGCGTGGTCTGGGTGATGGTCCCGGCCGGTGCCCCGACCCAGTCGACCATCGACGAGCTCGCCGAGCTGCTGGAGCCCGGTGACGTCGTCGTGGACGGCGGCAACTCGCGCTGGACGGACGACGAGCGGCACGCCGAGGAGCTGGCGGCCAAGGGCATCGGCTTCGTCGACTGCGGCGTCTCCGGCGGCGTCTGGGGCCTGGAGAACGGCTACGCGCTGATGTACGGCGGCGACGCGGAGAACGTGGCCAAGGTGCAGCCGGTCTTCGACGCCCTCAAGCCCGAGGGTGACTTCGGCGCGGTGCACGCCGGCAAGGTCGGCGCGGGGCACTTCGCGAAGATGGTCCACAACGGCATCGAGTACGCGATGATGCAGGCCTACGCCGAGGGCTGGGAGCTGCTGGAGAAGGTCGACTCCGTGACGGACGTCCGGGAGGTCTTCCGTTCCTGGCAGGAGGGCACGGTGATCAGGTCCTGGCTGCTGGACCTCGCGGTGAACGCCCTCGACGAGGACGAGCACCTGGACAGGCTCAAGGGTTTTGCACAGGACTCCGGTGAGGGACGCTGGACTGTGGAGGCCGCGATCGACCACGCGGTGCCGCTGCCGGCGATCACCGCGTCGCTGTTCGCGCGGTTCGCGTCCCGGCAGGACGACTCTCCGCAGATGAAGATGATCGCGGCGCTGCGGAACCAGTTCGGTGGCCACGCGGTCGAGACGAAGTAGCCGTCGGCAGCGCCCGTCGGAAACGGCGGGCGGAGCGGCCGCCGGAAACGAGAAGAAGTAATCCACACCCTGGGGGTGGCACCCTGGCACCCTCGGGAGTGACCCGGTTGTCCACAACTGGGGAAGGTTGAACTACATGTTGGGGGAGGTCGGCGAACGACCATGCACGTCACGCATCTGTCGCTGGCCGACTTCCGCTCCTACGCCCGGGTCGAAGTTCCGCTCGACCCGGGCGTCACCGCTTTCGTGGGCCCCAACGGCCAGGGCAAGACCAATCTCGTCGAGGCCGTCGGCTATCTCGCCACGCTCGGCAGCCATCGTGTCGCCTCCGACGCCCCGCTGGTCCGTATGGGCGCCGACCGGGCGATCATCCGGGCGCAGGTGCGCCAGGGCGACCGGCAGCAACTGGTGGAGCTGGAGCTGAACCCCGGCAGGTCCAACCGTGCCCGGATCAACCGGTCCTCGCAGGTCAGGCCCCGTGACGTGCTCGGCATCGTGCGGACGGTCCTGTTCGCGCCGGAGGATCTCGCCCTGGTCAAGGGCGATCCCGGGGAGCGGCGCCGGTTCCTCGACGAGCTGATCACCGCCCGTTCCCCGCGCATGGCCGGCGTGCGTTCCGACTACGAGCGGGTCCTCAAGCAGCGCAACACCTTGCTGAAGTCGGCCGCGCTGGCCCGTCGGCACGGCGGGCGTTCCATGGACCTGTCCACTCTCGACGTCTGGGACCAGCACCTGGCGCGCGCGGGCGCCGAACTGCTCGCCCAGCGTCTCGATCTGATCGCCGCGATCCAGCCGCTGGCCGACAAGGCGTACGAGCAGCTGGCCCCCGGTGGCGGGCCGGTCTCCCTGGACTACAAGCCGTCGGCCCCCGGCGAGGCGCACACGCGCGAGGATCTCTTCGAGCAGCTGATGGCGGCGCTCGCCGAGGCCCGTAAGCAGGAGATCGAGCGTGGCGTCACCCTCGTAGGCCCTCATCGGGACGATTTGCTTCTCAAACTCGGTCAGCTGCCCGCCAAGGGGTACGCCTCGCACGGCGAGTCCTGGTCGTACGCGCTGGCGCTGCGGCTGGCCTCGTACGACCTGTTGCGGGCCGAGGGCAACGAGCCGGTGCTGGTCCTGGACGATGTCTTCGCCGAGCTGGACGCCCGGCGCCGTGAGCGGTTGGCCGAGCTGGTCGCGCCCGGTGAGCAGGTCCTGGTGACCGCCGCGGTCGACGACGACGTGCCGCATGCGTTGGCGGGGGCGCGGTATGCGGTGGCCGAGGGGACGGTGGAGCGCGTATGAGCGAGGACCCGTCCGAGAAGGCCCCGGAGGCCGCCAAGAAGGCTCCGGAACCCTCCGGTGTCGACCTCGCGCGCGTGGCGCTCAGAGCTGCCAAGGAGCAGGCACGCGCGCGTGGGGACGCGGCGCAGCAGAAGAAGCAGGCGCGGCGCGGAGGGCTGCGCTCGGGCGCGCGCGCCGACGGCCGCGATCCCCTGGCGCTCGGAGCTGCCATTAACCGCTTGATCACCGAGCGGGGCTGGGAGGCCCCGGCCGCGGTGGGCGGTGTGATGGGCCGTTGGCCGCAGATCGTCGGCGAGGACGTCGCCAATCACTGTGTGCCGGAGAAGTACGACGAGGACGAGCGGGTCCTGGTCGTGCGCTGCGACTCGACGGCCTGGGCGACGAACCTGCGGCTGCTCGCCCCGACCCTGGTGGCCCGCCTCAACGAGGACCTCGGCCATGGCGCGGTGCGGCAGATCAGGGTGCAGGGGCCGGGCGGCCCAGCGCGCCGGTACGGCCCGCTGCGTGCGCCCGGCAGCACGGGGCCCGGCGACACCTACGGGTGACGGGGGTCGTACAGGGCGTGGTCGGGCTGTCCGTGAAGGGTGTGCGGGGCCTGTCGAGGCGCCGTCACAGCAGTCTCCGAGGCCTCGTCAGCCACAGGTGACCGACATCACATCAGTAGTTGCCGACGGTCCCGAAGGGCGGTCGGTGACCTGCTCTTCGTACCACCGCGCGCGGTTGCGAATCGCGACCTGACTCCTAAGTAGCCAAGGGTTGACGCCCGGAAGCGCTGAGTGGCTCCCTGAGCCTCTTGGAGACCCCATCCGTATATCGGGAGTCGGCCGAGCCGGGTTCAGGGCGGCACATGCGGACTCAGGTACCGGCAAACCCCCATCACTGTCGGCGCAACCGGTAGACTGGAAGCCAATCCCGCCCCAAACGTGGGGACCGTCCGGGAAAAGCTGAGCAACGCTGATCAAGGCTTACCAACGCAACATGCCGCAGCCGCTCCGGCAACCCGCCGACGAGCCTGGCTCGTGCTGTGCCAGAAAGGGCGCTTCGTGGCCGATTCCGGCAACCCCAACGAGAACATCCCGTCCACCGACGCCGAGGCGGCCTCGTCGAACGGCGAGGTAACCGCCTCGTACGACGCCAGCGCCATCACCGTCCTCGAGGGTCTGGACGCGGTCCGCAAGCGACCCGGTATGTACATCGGCTCGACCGGCGAGCGCGGCCTGCACCACCTGGTGCAGGAGGTCGTCGACAACTCCGTCGATGAGGCGCTGGCGGGCCACGCGGACACCATCGACGTGACGATCCTCCCCGACGGCGGGGTCCGCGTCGTGGACAACGGCCGTGGCATCCCGGTCGGCATCGTGCCCTCCGAGGGCAAGCCGGCCGTCGAGGTCGTCCTCACCGTGCTGCACGCGGGCGGAAAGTTCGGCGGCGGCGGTTACGCGGTCTCCGGTGGTCTGCACGGCGTGGGCGTCTCCGTCGTGAACGCCCTGTCGACCAAGGTGGCCGTCGAGGTCAAGACCGATGGTTACCGCTGGACGCAGGACTACAAGCTCGGCGTCCCGACGGCACCGCTGGCCAAGCACGAGGCCACGGACGAGCACGGCACCTCGGTCACCTTCTGGGCCGACCCGGACATCTTCGAGACCACCGACTACTCCTTCGAGACGCTTTCGCGCCGCTTCCAGGAGATGGCGTTCCTCAACAAGGGTTTGAGGATCAAACTCACTGACGAGCGGGAGTCGGCCAAGGCGACGTCCGGCGCGGACGAGGCGGGTGCGGACGAGAGCGCCGAGGTCAAGTCGGTCGACTACCACTACGAGGGCGGCATCGTCGACTTCGTGAAGTACCTCAACTCCCGCAAGGGAGACGTGGTGCACCCCACCGTCATCGACCTCGAGGCCGAGGACAAGGAGCGCAGCCTCTCCCTCGAAGTCGCGATGCAGTGGAACAGCAGCTACACCGAGGGCGTGTACTCCTTCGCGAACATCATCCACACGCACGAGGGCGGTACGCACGAAGAGGGCTTTCGGGCCGCGCTGACCTCGCTGATCAACAAGTACGCGCGTGACAAGAAGCTGCTGCGCGAGAAGGACGACAACCTCACGGGTGACGACATCCGCGAGGGTCTGACCGCGATCATCTCGGTGAAGCTGAGCGAGCCCCAGTTCGAGGGGCAGACGAAGACCAAGCTGGGCAACACCGAGGTGAAGACCTTCGTCCAGAAGGTCGTCTACGAGCACCTCAATGACTGGCTGGACCGCAACCCGAACGAGGCGGCGGACATCATCCGCAAGGGCATCCAGGCGGCCACCGCGCGCGTGGCGGCTCGCAAGGCCCGTGACCTGACGCGTCGCAAGGGCCTGCTGGAGACCGCGTCCCTGCCGGGCAAGCTCTCCGACTGCCAGTCGAACGACCCCACCAAGTGCGAGATCTTCATCGTCGAGGGTGACTCCGCCGGCGGCTCGGCCAAGTCGGGCCGCAACCCCGAGTACCAGGCGATCCTCCCGATCCGAGGCAAGATCCTCAACGTCGAGAAGGCGCGGATCGACAAGATCCTGCAGAACCAGGAGATCCAGGCGCTGATCTCGGCCTTCGGTACCGGAGTCCACGAGGACTTCGACATCGAGAAGCTGCGCTATCACAAGATCATCCTGATGGCGGACGCCGACGTCGACGGCCAGCACATCAACACCCTGCTGCTGACCTTCCTGTTCCGCTTCATGCGGCCGCTGGTCGAGGCCGGGCACGTGTTCCTGTCCCGCCCCCCGCTGTACAAGATCAAGTGGGGGCGTGACGAGGTCGAGTACGCGTACTCCGACCGCGAGCGCGACGCGCTGATCGAGATGGGCCGTCAGCGCGGCAAGCGCGTCCGTGAGGACTCGATCCAGCGCTTCAAGGGTCTCGGCGAGATGAACGCCGAGGAACTGCGCATCACGACCATGGACCAGGAGCACCGCGTCCTCGGCCAGGTCACCCTCGACGACGCCGCCCAGGCCGACGACCTGTTCTCGGTCCTCATGGGCGAGGACGTCGAGGCCCGCCGCCAGTTCATCCAGCGCAACGCCAAGGACGTCCGCTTCCTCGACATCTGAGTCGGTCTCAGCTGACCGCATCAGGAAGGATCCTCACCAGCAATGACCGACGAGAACACTCCCGTCACGCCTGACGAGGGCGGCGACATCGCCCAGCGTGTCGAGCCCGTAGGGCTCGAGACGGAGATGCAGCGCTCCTACCTCGACTACGCGATGTCCGTCATCGTCTCCCGCGCGCTGCCGGACGTCCGCGACGGCCTCAAGCCCGTGCACCGCCGCGTCCTGTACGCCATGTACGACGGCGGCTACCGCCCCGAGCGCGGCTTCTACAAGTGCGCCCGTGTCGTCGGTGACGTCATGGGTAACTACCACCCGCACGGCGACTCCTCCATCTACGACGCCCTGGTCCGCCTCGCCCAGCCGTGGTCGATGCGCATGCCGCTCGTCGACTCCAACGGCAACTTCGGCTCTCCGGGCAACGACCCGGCGGCGGCCATGCGGTACACCGAGTGCAAGATGGCGCCGCTGTCGATGGAGATGGTCCGCGACATCGACGAGGAGACCGTCGACTTCACGGACAACTACGACGGCCGCTCCCAGGAGCCGACCGTCCTGCCGGCCCGCTTCCCGAACCTGCTGATCAACGGTTCGGCCGGTATCGCGGTCGGCATGGCGACCAACATCCCGCCGCACAACCTGCGCGAGGTCGCGTCCGGCGCCCAGTGGTACCTGGAGAACCCGGAGGCCTCGCACGAGGAGCTCCTGGACGCCCTCATCGAGCGCATCAAGGGCCCCGACTTCCCGACGGGCGCCCTGGTGGTGGGCCGCAAGGGCATCGAGGAGGCGTACCGGACCGGCCGCGGCTCGATCACCATGCGCGCGGTCGTCGAGGTCGAGGAGATCCAGAACCGCCAGTGCCTGGTGGTCACGGAGCTGCCCTACCAGGTCAACCCCGACAACCTCGCGCAGAAGATCGCCGACCTGGTGAAGGACGGCAAGATCGGCGGCATCGCCGACGTCCGGGACGAGACCAGCTCCCGTACCGGTCAGCGTCTGGTCATCGTGCTCAAGAGGGACGCGGTCGCCAAGGTCGTACTTAATAACCTCTACAAGCACACGGACCTCCAGACGAACTTCGGCGCCAACATGCTGGCGCTCGTCGACGGCGTCCCGCGCACCCTCTCCCTGGACGCGTTCATCCGGCACTGGGTGACGCACCAGATCGAGGTCATCGTCCGCCGTACGAAGTTCCGGCTGCGCAAGGCCGAGGAGCGGGCGCACATCCTGCGCGGCCTGCTGAAGGCCCTGGACGCCATCGACGAGGTCATCGCGCTGATCCGGCGCAGCGACACCGTCGAGATCGCTCGCGGGGGCCTGATGGAGCTCCTGGAGATCGACGAGATCCAGGCCAACGCCATCCTCGAGATGCAGCTGCGCCGACTGGCCGCCCTGGAGCGCCAGAAGATCATCCAGGAGCACGACGAGCTCCAGGCGAAGATCACCGAGTACAACGAGATCCTGGCCTCGCCGGTCCGTCAGCGCGGCATCGTCAGCGCGGAACTCGCCGCGATCGTCGAGAAGTACGGCGACGACCGCAAGACCATGCTGGTGCCCTACGACGGCGACATGTCCATCGAGGACCTGATCGCCGAGGAGGACATCGTCGTCACGGTCTCGCGCAGCGGTTACGTCAAGCGCACCAAGACCGTCGACTACCGGGCGCAGAAGCGCGGTGGCAAGGGCGTACGCGGCACGAAGCTGAAGGAAGACGACATCGTCGACCACTTCTTCGTCTCGACCACGCACCACTGGCTGCTGTTCTTCACCAACAAGGGCCGCGTGTACCGGGCCAAGGCGTACGAGCTCCCGGATGCCGGCCGTGACGCGCGTGGCCAGCACGTGGCGAACCTGCTCGCGTTCCAGCCGGACGAGGCCATCGCCGAGATCCTCGCGATCCGCGACTACGAGGCGGTGCCGTACCTGGTGCTCGCCACGAAGGGCGGACTTGTGAAGAAGACGCCGCTGAAGGATTACGATTCGCCCCGCTCCGGCGGCGTGATCGCGATCAACTTGCGTGAGCGCGAGGACGGTTCCGACGACGAACTGATCGGCGCCGAACTCGTCTCGGCCGACGACGATCTGCTTCTGATCAGCAAGAAGGCACAGTCGATCAGGTTCACGGCCACGGACGAGTCGCTGCGTCCCATGGGCCGCGCCACCTCTGGCGTCAAGGGCATGAGCTTCCGCGAGGGAGACGAGCTGCTCTCGATGAATGTTGTTCGAACCGGTACGTTCGTGTTCACTGCCACCGACGGCGGGTACGCGAAGCGGACCCCCGTCGACGAGTACCGCGTCCAGGGTCGCGGTGGCCTCGGTATCAAGGCCGCCAAGATCGTCGAGGACCGTGGCTCGCTCGTCGGTGCGCTGGTGGTCGAGGAGACCGACGAGATCCTCGCCATCACGCTGGGCGGCGGTGTGATTCGTACGCGAGTCAACGAGGTCAGGGAGACGGGCCGTGACACCATGGGCGTCCAACTGATCAACCTGGGCAAGCGCGATGCCGTCGTGGGCATCGCACGTAACGCCGAGGCGGGACGCGAGGCGGAGGAAGTCGACGGCGACGTGGTCGTCGACGAGACCGCCGAGGATGCCGCCGTGACCATCGGCACGGACGAGGGTGAGGCACCCTCGGCCGAGTAGCACGAGGAGTGAGTCATCGTGAGCGGAGCCACGGGCGCCGGATCCTCCGGAACCCCGACCGGTTCTACGGCCGGTAAGGAGACGGACGGCAAAGGCCGTGGCTCCGCCGCGCGTGCGGCGGACACGCACACCACGCAGCTGAAGGCGATCAAGTCGCCCGCGAAGGACTCGCCCTCGTCAGGCGGTGGATCCCAGGGGGGAACCGTGACGGACAGCCGAGGCGCGCAGTCCCAGCAGTACGCGGCCGGCGCGGGCTCGACCGGTCTCGGCGCCCAGCCGCAGCCGGCGCCCACAGGTACGCAGCAGGCGGCCGCGGCGCCGTCCGCGTCGCCGCTGCCCGGGGAACGGCAGGCACAGCAGCCCGCCGCCGGGCCCTACCACCCGCCGCAGGCCTACCAGACGCCCGCTCCGGCGAGCACGGTCCGCCGGCCGCGTACGGGGGCCAGTACGACGCCCCGCACCCGCAAGGCACGCCTGCGCGTGGCCAAGGCCGACCCGTGGTCGGTCATGAAGGTCAGCTTCCTGCTCTCCATCGCGCTGGGCATCTGCACGATCGTCGCGGCCGCGGTGCTGTGGATGGTCATGGACGCGATGGGCGTCTTCTCGACGGTCGGCGGCACGATCTCCGAGGCCACCGGCTCGAACGAGTCGAACGGCTTCGACCTTCAGTCGTTCCTGTCGCTGCCGCACGTCCTGATGTTCACGTCGATCATCGCGGTCATCGACGTTGTCCTCGCGACGGCGCTGGCGACCCTCGGCGCGTTCATCTACAACCTGTCCGCCGGCTTCGTGGGCGGCGTCGAGCTGACGCTGGCCGAGGACGAGTGACCTGCGGCTGAACCGCGGCTGACCGTCCCCCGACAACCGATTTTGGGACTGCCCCGGCCGTGCGCTAATCTTCAGGAGTCAGCGCGCGGGACACACCGCAGAGCGCGGCGGGGCTATAGCTCAGTTGGTTAGAGCGCATCCCTGATAAGGATGAGGCCACAGGTTCAAATCCTGTTAGCCCCACATTCGAGAAGACCCCCAACCGATCATGGTTGGGGGTCTTTGGCATGCACGGCTGCCCACGTTCGCCGAGTGTCGAACACTCCCGGTCGGCCTAGACTCCCCGGATGACCTTGGAATGGCGACACGTAATCGTTCACTCGGCGGATCCGGCGGCGCTGGGTCAGTGGTGGGCCGAGGCTCTCGGCTGGGTCGTGGTCCACACGTCTGACGTGGAGTTCGCGATCCGCCCGGAGCGGGATCGTTCGCCGGGGCTGGAGTTCGTGCTGCTTCGCGAGCCCAAGAAGGCCAAGAGCCGCCTGCACCTCGACTTCGTGCCCGACGACCAGGACGCCGAGGTGGCCCGCCTGGAGGCCCTCGGCGCCAAGCGCGTCGACATCGGCCAGGGCGACCAGGCATGGGTGGTCATGCAAGACCCCGAGGGCAACGAGTTCTGCGTCCTCGCCCAACGACGGCAGTGAAGGATCGGCCGGCGCGGTTGTCAGTGCCGGATGAGAGCCTGACGGCATGATCGTCGAACGGGCATACGCGCATGTCGCCGAGGGCGAGCTGGGAGACGGCGGCCAGTGGCCGTGGTCGGTGCCGTGCGTACGGCAGTTGCTGCAGGACGGCCTGACGTTCACCGCGCCGGTCACGTTCCTGGTGGGGGAGAACGGCTCGGGCAAGTCGACGCTCGTAGAGGCGCTGGCGGAGGGGTTCGGCCTGGACTCCTGGGGCGGATCCGCGGGCTACAAGTACGCGAGCCGGCGTGAACCGTCGGAGCTGGGCGGCCGGATACGGTTCGAGGCGACGGCGGCCGGGCGTCGGATGCTGCGCGGGCCTCGGACGCGCCGCAGAGGCTTCTTTCTGCGGGCGGAGACGGCGCTGGACGCGCTGGGCCGGGAACAGGAGACGGGAAGGCTGTCCGGGGCCGCGGACGAGATGAGCCACGGCGAGGGCTTTCTGATGGCCTTCCGCGAGCGGTTTCAGGAGCCTGGGCTGTACGTCTTGGACGAACCCGAGGCCGCGCTGTCCTTCGCTTCCTGTCTTCAACTCGTCGGACATCTGCATGAACTGGGGCGTTCCGGTGCGCAGATCGTCTGCGCCACGCACTCACCCGTGCTCACGGCACTGCCAGGCGCCGAGATCATCGAGGTGGGCGACCACGGAATGCGTCCCGCCGGCTGGCGGGATCTGGAACTCGTCGACCACTGGAGGCGTTACCTCAACGATCCATGGGCCTATCTGCGGCACATCGTCGAAGCGGGGTGAAGCACGCCCTGGGGGCCGTTGTCACAACGGTACTGAGGACAATCAACAGGTGTTGCACAGAGAGTCAAAGGGGGGACGGCTCAGGGGGTGAGCCGTCGGGTCAACGCTGGTGCGGGACGAGCGGTTGAGCCGGGGGGCCGGCGTGGGCGCACTCGCGGGTGGCCGAGTCGGGCAAGGCCGCTTCCGTGTCCGAGAGCGGGCGGTGTCGGCAGCTGGGGGTCTTGCCGTGGGCCTCGGCCCGGATGCGCTGCTTCATCGTGGGGGGCAGCGCTCTGGCGTAGGACCAGGCCCAGTGAGGCATCGCCGGCACCGTCAGCTCCGCGTTGCGGTCGCTGTCGTCGCTGCCGCTCTTGCGCGTCGTCTCGGTGTGCGGTACGGCCGCGGCAGCGGAGGTCGAGACGAATCCGAGCGCCGAGAACAGCGCGAGGAAGGCGGAGACAATGGCGGTCCACAGCTTCATGACCTTGTTCCTGGTCATGGCCCCTCACTTTCGGGTTGGGCGATTTGCGTACTTTCCTCATGATGTGTATGGGGGCCGAGAAGTCATGGACCGACGCCCATGACGCGTCGATCTTCAGATGAACAACACTCGAATGGGTGCAAGAAACTCGAAGAGCGCGGAAACGCGGAGGAAGGGGAGCGAAGTCACCCTCTGTCGAGGTGTGATCACCCTCCGATCGGAGCGATCCGGTCCGCTTCTACTGCGGTGTTCCGGAGGGCAGTTGAGCCCGGACGCAGGTCACCGATCGATATCGGTCGGTGTGTATAGTCGGGCGCCAGAGGTCCCCTACGTCAAGGAAAGACGAGGTCGCGCGGTGAAGAAGCTTCTCCTGGTCGCACTGGCCGCCATCGGCGGGCTCCTCGTGTACCGCCAGATCCAGGCGGATCGCGCCGAGCAGGATCTGTGGACGGAGGCGACCGACTCCGTGCCCACGGGTTCGTGAGTCATCACATCGGATTCTGAAGCAGACCCCGGCCGCCAAGCGGTCGGGGTTTTGTGTGCCTGGGCCCTTCTGTGCCCGGCTCTTGTTCGTTCGGAGCCCGGACCTGTCCGCTGGGACGACCACTCGTGCGGCGGCCGCGCGGAGCGTCACGACTCGAGTTGCGGGACCGGAGCGGAGACCGTAGAGCCGGGCGTTTCGGACGGTCGTACGGATTGCGTGGGTGGCGGGCGGCCCGGCTGGGCAGGATGGGCGACGGTCCATGGTCCGGCGGCGACGAGGGGTGGCGCGTGATGAGGCGGCGGCGTACAGCGTGGTGGCGCCGGGCGAGGGTGCGGCGCGGTCATCACGCGGCACGCGCGCGCGTGGCCGTCGTAGGGGCACTGCTGCTGTGCATGACGGCTGCCCTGCCGGGCGCAGCCGCGCTCGCGGCCGGAACACCCAGCCCCTACGCCTTCGCGCCGGACGCACAGTTCGTCCCGGGAGCGACGGGCACGGCGGACGCCGCACCCCTCACACCGGGCACGACGTACCGCAGCTCCCTGCCGAGCGACGGAGAGATCTACTACAGCCTCGAACTCGACGCCGCCTCGGACGCTTACGTCTCCGCCACCGCCGTCCCCGCCGCCGGCAGCACCATCCGCCCGGGCGACGGCGTCAGGGTCTCCGTGGAGGACTCCGACGGCCGCATCTGCTCCTCCGACAGCGAGACCTTCGGCATCGTCGCCACCGCCCGCCCGCTCGCGGCGTGGGCCGGGCGTGAGATCTCCGTCAAGCCGACCCGATGTGCGACCAGAGGCACCTACTACGTGGTCCTCGAGCGCGTCAGTACGGTGACTTCCGCACCGGACACCTGGGACCTGGAGCTCTTCGCCGTCACGGAGCCCTCCCTGGAGCAGACCGGCGCGACGGAAGCCCCCGAAGACTGGAACTCCGCCCCGCCGGCACCCCTCACCGGCGACGCCGCCCGGCGCGACGGAGGCTCCGGCTTCGCCACGGCGGCCTCCATCGGGAACGGCGTCTGGAGCTCCGCCATCGAGCCCGGCCGGACGCTCTTCTACAAGGTGCCGCTCGACTGGGGGCGCCAGCTGAACGCCACCGCCGAACTGGGCAGCTCGAACAGCGGCGAGGGCTCCGCGGGCGGCGCCCTGAACCTCTCGCTCTACAACCCCGTGCACGGCTTCGTCGACGAGGCGAGCGCCACCTACGACGGCCGCCAGAAGTCCGCCGAACTCGACCCCCTGCCCCCGGTCGCCTACGAGAACCGGTACGCCCGGTCCGACCCGCTCAACGGGATGCGGTTCGCCGGTTCCTACTACCTCGTGGTGAACCTCGCGGCCGAGGTCGCCGAGAAGTACGGGGAGGGACCGTTTCAGCTGACGTTGCGCGTGGGAGTGGAGGGTGCCTCGGAGGCCGGCCCCAGCTACGCGGGGGAGTCCGAGCCCAAGGGCCTCTTCCAGCTCGGGCAGGCCGGGACCGGTGGCGATCAGGCGACTTCCGCGGCCGGCGGGGCTGGGAGCGGCGGCGACTCCGCGATGACCGTGCTGGCGGTGAGCGGTATCGGCACGGGGACTGTGGTGCTGGTGGTGCTGGGGGTGTGGACGATGGTGGCTCGGCGCAGGGCCGCGGCCCTGTAGGGACAGCCGGGGCAGCACATGACGCGGCCTGGACCCCGTCGGCGCCGCGGCGGGCTCAGATGCGGGCCAGCGCCCAGAAACCCACGGCGTAACAGGCCAGCGCCAGCAGAAGGAGCGGTACGGCCACCTTCGCGGGCGGGCCGGGACGCCGGCGTGCGAGGCGGCGGGCGGCGCGGTGGCCGCCGCGGCGGTGCGGCTGCGGAATTGAGGGCGCCGAAGGTGGAACCTGCGGGCTCTGAGCGGTGTACGAAGCAGTAGAGGCATCGACGCGTTGAGGTTGCACCGGCGTCGGGGGCTGAGGCGGGTACTGCGGTGTGCGAGGTCGGGGGGAGGACAGGACGTGCGTGGTGTCGTAGGGGGAGACGTGGGTGAAGTGGTGCTGTGCGGCTTGATGGGCCTGCTCTGGCTGGCCCTGGGCCGGGTCCTGAGGGGCCGCCGGGGCCCAGGGCGGCTGGGGCGGGGGTGTCTGAGGCCGCGCGGAGGAGACGGTGTCCTGCGGGGGCAGCAGGTGGAAGCTGCCGGTGTCCGACATGCTGAGGGGCCCGTCCGTGTCGCCGGTCCGCGAGGGGACGGACGACTCCCGGGAAGCCGGGGCCGGCCCAGCCACGCCCTGGCGCGGATCGCTCGGCGCGATGCCCGAGCCGGTGCCTGCTGTCCCGGAGCCGGAGCCGGAGCCGGAGCCGGAGCCGGAGCCGGAGCCGGAGCCGGAGCCGGAGTCAGTGCCAGTGCCGTAGACCGAGCCCGCGGCGCCGGCCACCGCCCCGGTACCCGTATGCAGGGAACCGGAGTTGGCCGCCCTCACCGAGTCCGTACTCGTGCCGAACCGGCGACGGCTGCCCGTGCTCTCCTCGACGCCCGGCGCCCGTTGGAGCGGCCCGTCCGGTCCGAACCCCGTGGGCAGCGGCCCGATTTGGTCGAAAATCTCGATGAGCTCGTCGTCCGGGCCCGGTTCCGGCAGCAGCTCCGCAGCCGAGGCGAGCGCCTTGCGCGCCCCCGTGGCCGTGCGGAACCGCGCATGGGGGTCCGGCTGCAACAGCGACGCCACAACCTGCCAGAGAGGTTCGGGAATGCCCTTGGGCGCACCGGGCGTCCCGTGATCCGCGAAGTACTGCACCAGCGCCTTCACGTCAGGCTTGGCGCCCTCCAGCAGATACAGGGCGACAAGTCCCACGGCGAACAGGTCGGCCGGGAAGTCCGGCTCCGCACCCATGAGTTGCTCGGGCGCGAGATAGCCCGGAGTGCCCACCACCAGATTGGTCTCGGTCAACCGGGGCTCGCCCAGCCGCATGGCGATGCCGAAGTCGGACAGACGCAGCCGCGGACGCGCCGTGCCGGTGGCTTCGAGGAGCAGATTGGCGGGCTTGATGTCACGGTGGACGACACCCTCCGCGTGCACCGCGGCAAGCCCGGCGAGGAGCTGATCGAGGAGCGTACAGACGAAAGAGGGCGCCAAGGGGCCGTAGTCCCCGACGAGATGGACCAGCGAGCCGCCGGCCACCAGGTCCATGGTGAACAGGACCTTGTCGTCGTCGGCGGCCCAGCTGGCCGGCGCGAGCACATGGGGATGATCGATCCGCAGGGCCTGTTCGCGGACGAACCGCAGCAGCGAGTGCGCGTCGCTCTGCTGGAGCACCTTGGCGGCAACATACCGGCGACGCCGGTGGTCCCAGGCACGCCAGACGGCACCTACGCCGCCGCGTCCGATCGGATCGACCAGTTCGTACCGGCCGGCGAAGACCTCACCCATGGCTGTGCGTCGCTCCTCCCCCTTCGGCTACCCCCCTTGCCTCCCCCTCGACGAGCGATACGACTCCCCCTCGCTGACGCAATCCGGGTCCTTCCGGAACGTGGGCCGTCGGCCCGGTTGCCGAACCCCCTTCGGCGACCGGGCCTCGGGGTCAGTTCTGGTGGGACTGGTAGTGCGCTACCGCGTCGGAGGTGCGGCCCGCGCCGTACACCCGGAGGAACTCTGCCAGTTCCGGGTGCGTGGGGGCGAGGGTGTCCGCAGCCTCGATGATGTCCCCCGCGGCCGCGACCGAACGCAGCAGTGACTGGATCTCCCGGACCACCCGCTTGACCGTGGGCGCTCCCGAACTGTTCGTCGTCTGTGTGGTGTTGCTGAGCACCGAGCCCCCCTGCGACTTCTTGATCTCGTCCATGCGCTCGGTCGCCTCGGCCGCACTCACGCTGCCGTCCGCGACCTGCCCCGCCAGGTCCTGCAGCAGCTGCACCCGCTGGACCACGGCGGGATTGCCGATCTTCGCCCGCTGACCGCTCATCAGCTGCGACAGCATCGGTGCGGACAGTCCCAGCACCCCCGCGAGACGAGCCTGGTTAAGACCAAGATCGTCGATGAGCTTACGGAAGAGCGTCCCCAGCGGCTCCCCGTACCAGTTCCGCTGCAGATCCCGCGCTCTTGCGGTGGCTTCCTGCTGTGCGGCGTCCATTGCGTCTCCCCATCGCTTCCCCAAAAACTGCGGTTCGCTGTAGCGAACCACGCCGAGCATCTTACGGAGAGTGGTCGTTCACCGGGACCCCCAATCTTTTTGCGAGATACGGGGGGCGACCCGGTACTCTGGTCTGCGGCGCCCGCCGGTACGCGGTTCTTCCGGTCGGACGTTCCTCTTCCGGGGCCTTAGCTCAGTTGGTAGAGCGCTGTCTTTGCATGGCAGATGTCAGGGGTTCGACTCCCCTAGGCTCCACAACCGGAGAGCCCCCTTGACCTGCGGAAACGCAGGTCAAGGGGGCTCTACGTGTTCATAACGTCAGCACCGCGTCAGCATCGACCTGATTTACGGTGCTGGGCATGGCGTACGTGAAAGACAGGGTCAGACGCGACGGATCGGTCTATTACACCGTGATGTGGCGAGCCGGCGGGACCGCTGGAGGCAAGCAGGAGTCAGAGGTCTTCGACGAGGAGCCGGACGCCCAGCGCTTCAAGGATCTGGTCAACGGACACGGCCAGAACTGGCCCCCGGGGTGGATTCGGGGGCAGGGGTTCGTCGCCGAGCAGCGCCGCGCGGAGACGATGTTCGAGCCCTTCGCGCTCGCCTACATCGATCGCCTCACGGGCATCCAGGGTGATACGCGCGCAAAGTACAAGAAGGATGTTCTGGACAATATGGTCCCCTGGTTCGGCCCCTACTCCGTAGAGGGCGGCGAGGGGAGCATCCTCCGGACCATGGTCCAGGACTGGGTCAACGACCTGGAGGTTGGGCGCCTTGCTCCGCTCGACCCGCCCGACCGGAAACCCCGGACCGCATACAAGCCGAAGACCATCCACAACAAGCACGGTCTGCTCAGCGCGATCATGCAGTCCGCCGTCGATGCAGAAACGTCACTGCGCGCTTCCAACCCATGCGCCAAGACCCGTCTGCCTCGACTCGACTCCACCGAAGATGAGGAAGAGATCGTCTTCCTCGAACGCGAGGAGTGGGCGTGGATCCACGAGTGCATGGCCGAGGATGCGAAGGAACTTGGCGAGACCATCGCGGAGACCGGCTTCAGGTGGGGGGAGGCGACCGCGCTTCAGCCCCGCGACCTCCGGCGGCGCAACGGCCGCCCCGCCATCCGCGTACAGAGGGCGTGGAAGAAGGACGAGGACGGCAAGTCCGTGCTCGGCCCTCCGAAGACCCGGAAGTCGCGCAGAACCGTCGTCATCACGCACAAGCTGGACCGGATGCTGCGGCGCCGGGCCAAGGGCTTGAAGCAGGACGACCTTCTGTTCACCGGCCCGGAGGGCAATAAGTGGGACCCGGGAACCTTCCGCCGCCTGCGCTGGGTGCCTGCGATCGAACTCGCCGCCGAGAAGTACGGTCTGATCAAGCGGCCGAGAATTCATGACCTCCGGCACTCGCACGCGTCATGGCTGATCGCGGCGAAGGTGCCCCTGCCCGCCATCCAGCGGCGCATGGGCCATGAGTCCATCACCACCACGGTGGACACGTACGGGCACTTGCTGGACGCGCTGGACGACGAGGTCCTGGCCGCCGTCGAATGGGCAATGGACCCCACTGCTCCGCTGCCCGGCTTCCTGGAGCATTCCGGCCTCTCGTCCGCGACGGGCGCTCTCCCTCGTGTGCCCCACCAATCTTCTGACCCAGCTCAGGAAACATGGAAGGGCGTCAGCGACATGCCACCGAACGCTACGGAGCACAGAGACGGCCCGGTCTTCGTCGTCACCCTGGGAGGCCGGGAAGTGCCGTTCGCGGACCGCCAGCACGCGCAGGATGTTGCCGACCAGTGGAACGACGACCACGAGAATGAGATCACAGTCATGACGGCAGACGGCTGGCCGGAGGAGAAGATCGCCCGCCACGGAGCCCTCGGCCCCGAAGAACGCGAGCGGTGGGCCGGCGGCGGCTCCGTCTGGACCCGGATGCCAGAGCGACAGTTCGTGTACTCCGCCCTGGCGTCGTACGAAGCCGACGGGACCCTGACGTACGAGCCGCTTCCGGTGAGTAGCCGGTGGACGTGGGAGTTTGAGCCCGACGGTTTCACGACGCGGGCCGCCGAGTTCCGGACCGAGTTCCGTCCCCGCGGCAGCACCGAGGCACACGCCCGGGGAATCAACAGGTCGGCCGTGTCCCGAGCCTTCGAGCAGGCCCGCGTGGAGGCTCTGGAGGCGTGTGCCAAGCACTCCGAGGTTGATCTCGCCAACGTCAAGGCGTGATTTTGGTGAGGGCCGTCAGACACATCACTCAGGGTGATGTGTCTGACACCACAACAAGATCGGCCCACTACAGCTGAGGGCCGATTTCCTGGGCCTTCGCGCAGAGGAACGCGGGTCCGTCGGCCCGCTGCCTCGGGTATGTCGGAAAGCACTTGCTTTGACCGGCCCGTGGCTCCTGCCTGCTGTTGTCACTTCTCGCGTTCGTTGCCGATGGTGGCCCCGACCCAACAGCGTGAGGCACTGCTTGTCTGCTCACGAGCGGGCTGGATGTGCATGCAAGGTGTCCATGACCCCATGAGCGTCCGCACACGTCCACCGTCCCCCTTGTGGCGGCGGGGACTTGACGAGGTCGAAACGGTCGGGATGGGAGGCGAGTAGGGCGTGAACTGACCAGCAGGCATCGTGCCTTCGCCGGGCCGCAGGCCATGCTGCCGCTACACGTCGGTACTGGTTCATGGCCTTTGGCGTGAGGCCGACGGACTCGGCGTATTTCGACAGCCTTCTACCGGTGAAGGGGGCGTTCAGGGGTACCAGCCCCAGGGCCAGATCTCCGAGCAGGAACCTTGCGGCCTTGCCCTTGTGGGTTTTCACCTGGTAGGCGGCTGCTTCGGCGTAGAACTTGTCGCAGATTCCTTCATACCAAGTCAGCATGGATCCGGCGGCGAAGACTTCATCGAGCGGGGCCAGCCCGTATCCGCATACGGTGCAGATGATCAGGCTCCCGTCGGGGCCGATGTCGATTGGTTGCCGCTGGTAGCAGTACTTGCAGTACCAGACCGAGGGGATCAGTTTGCGCTTCGTCACGACTGCCCCTCCTCTGCCGGACCGGAGGGACGGTCGGGGTGAAGGGATGACTGCGCGGTGGCCTCTACGTACTTGAGCAGAATGCTGGGTGTCATACCGATGGCTTCGCCGAGGTGCTGGACGGCGTCGAGCCCTTGGAAGACGATCACGTCCTGTACGCGCCAGCCAAGCTCGCGTTCGATGTCTTTACGCCGCGCCACCAACATGCGGCCACGAGCGATCAACGCGGCTCGTTCTTCGCCGGAGTAGTCGGCGGGAAAGCTTCGGTGGGACATTTCGCACCCCGCAGGCCCGTAGCGGCCCCTGGGCCGACCAGTGCAGCATCCATGTGTGACATTCAGGTTTATCTTAGCAAAGTGGAGTAAATTGGAAGTCGGGGGCGTGGCGGCGCTGCACCTGTGGCCTGACGCTCGACAAGCGAGGAGGCTCCTCGTGACGACCCTGACTGTTCCCGACGGCTATACCAAGGCCGAATGGACGAAGATTGTCCGCCGCGGGCAGAAGCTGATGAAGCAGAAGTCCGGGATCCAGTGGGCTCTCGGCGACCTCGTCATTGACGCTCTCGAAGGACACGGCCGCGGACACGGCGAGGTGAACCAGGTGATCAAGATCCTGGCGCATCAAATCGGGGCCAATCCGGAGACACTGCGGAACTACTACGCCGTGGCGCGGCAGTGGCCGGAGGCGAAGCGCCGGGCGGATGTGAGCTTCTCGGTGCACGAAAAGTTGGCTTACGTCCGGAGCCGGTACATCTTGATCCGTAAGGACCCCTATGACCCGTTCACCAAGGAACACCGCTGGACGGTGAACGAGGCCGAGAAGGTCGCGCACCGTGCGGTCGGAACGCCGACCAACCAGGCGGAACGCCTCGCTCACACCCGGCGCCTGCTCCGCACGGATGAGGATGCGGCCAAGGCGGTCACCGAGATGCTCGGACGTCCGGACGTCCGGGCCCGTCTCGCATCCGACCAGCATGCCCGGAGCCTGATGCGTGAGGCTCAGTACGAGCACTGGCAGCAGGTTGAAGAGGCGGCGGAAGCCGAAGCCGAGCTGGCCTCAGCGGACGACGCCGCGGAGGTGGAGGAGGAGTTCGAGGAGGAAGCCACTCCTCTCGGT
>NZ_KQ948931.1:162152-313362 GCF_001514235.1 Streptomyces caeruleatus
TTCCCCCTGCGGAGGCCATGGGCCGCAACACCAGGGGCCAGTTCGAGCGTGGCAAGGGCTGGATCCGAGACGTTAAGTGCGGAGCCGAGAAGAAGAGCTTCGTCCGGTACCGGGGCCATTACACGGTCACCGTTGACGCCGACAAGTGCACGGCCTACGCGGCCGAGCGCATGCAGTCCCTGTATCGGCAGGCTGTGCGCATCTACAAGTGTTCGCTGAAGGAACTGCCGCCCGAAGCTCAGGAACTCCTCACGGTGACGCTGCTGACCAAGCAGTTGCAGTCCATCTTCGACGCGATGGACATCCTCAAGGCTGCCGGCTTCTCACCGCAGACGGCGGCAAAGGCAGCGGCAACGACCCCGAAGAAGAGGTCTCCGGCAACGGCCAGGAGCCGGAAGACCTGACCGCCAGCCACGAGACGAGGTGGGCCCACAGCCAGGGTGGACCCACCCCGCCAGTTCGAGGATCGCCTCGCTCAGACCCGTCAGCAAGCCACGCCTGTCCACGCGAGTGCTGGCGCACTGGTTTCGGTGGCAGGCCAGCGGGCCCGGAGGCGCCTCCACCCACAGCGCCGCGCGGGTCCCTCAGTGTCGAGCACCCAAGTCGGATGCGATCGCCGAGATGCGCGAAGTCGCCGGGCATGCATCGGTTATCCATGCTCATGCTGAAGAGGAATGCCGCGGTAGGGCGGGGGGTCACCAGAGGCTCAAGGGCCTGCCCGCTGCGATGGCCACCCGGATGTGTGCCGCGATCTCCGCCTTGGAATCCCCGTCTTTTTGGCCGGCCCGGATAGCGGCACCGATAGCGCGGGAGCGTCCGGCGGGGCCGCGGAGGTCGGCGAGGGGGCTGCCCGGGTCTCTGCGGCGGGCCAGCCATTCGGCCCGGTTCTCCGCCGCTGTGCCGAGTCGGAGGTGCGTGGGCTGCTGGCAGGAGTGGTTGTCGCAGGTGTGGCAGACGGTCGGGCTGTCAGTCCCCCACCCGAGGCGAGGGATGACGCCGTGCGCGAGCTGATACCCGTACAGGTGGCCCGGTACTGTGCCACGTCGAGTCCTGCCCGGCCGCGAGGCCGCCCTGAAGCTGGCATGTCCGGTGCTGGAGATCCCGCCGAGGAAAAACCAGCAGTCCTCAGTGGATTCGGTGCGGTAGACCTTGGCCCAGTAGCGCGCTCGAACGGACTCGTCAGCCAGCCAGCTAGCCCACTCAACCGCCGGTATGCGTACGGGAGTTGGTTCACCGATCAGAGCAAGCTGTTCGTCAACGAGAGCGGGCCCGGACCCGTTCACCGCTGAGAGCGGGAAGAGTCCGGGCCCGAAGTCGTTCTCAGGCGGCATCAGCCCGGCCGTCGTCCGGTGCGGAGACCCGGACCGGAACGTCGGAGACCGGAGGGGACGGGGGCGACGCTTCCGCCCGAGACCTAGGGGCTCGGCGGGAGCGCGGCGGGCGTTCCGCGCGGGCGCGCAACTCCTCGATGACCTCCTTGGCGCGAGCGGCGGTAACAGGCTTCGCCTCACGTTCCAATTCCTCCGCCGGCACACCCAGCAGATCCGCGACCAGGTCCGCGTCGTTGTCGAACAACCGCAGGACGACCGCCGCGGCCTCCCGCGCCGCAACATCGGCCTCGTCCTTCGCCCGTGCCGCCTTTACCGCGGCCTCGCGCGTGGCCAGCACGTTTGCCGCGGCCATCTCACGCGTTCTCGCTTGGAGTGCTTCGACAGCGCGAACCCGCCGCCGCAGCTCTGCCGCGCTCACCGATGCCGGAGTCGTGCTCACCCGAGCCCCCAGTCTTGTTCGAAATCTCTGCTCGTCGCGCGCACCGTAGGCACAGGTCCGCGGACATCTCGAACCGAGGGGAGGTGCCAGTTCAGCGTCAGCAGGTGATCACCTGTTTCGAGGGAGCTACCGATCCTTCGGCACTGTTGTGTTCACCCATCAAAGCTGAAAGGGCAGTTGAGAGCGGCGGCCGTGTCACCCTGACCTGTGACGGCATCCAAGATCATTCTCACCGCCAACCGCGGTTTCCATTGATCGCGGCCATAAAGGGCCGCGATGCGGAGTGCCACGTCGAAACCTCGGGCATGATCAGCCAGCGTGGGCTACATAACAGCAGACGCATTCCAGATAGCCAGCGGCGAACCCGAGGTGACGGCCGCGCTCATCACCTCCGTGCCCGCGATTGTCGGCGTTGTGGCTGGGCTGGTGGGAGTCGTGGTCGGCGCCCGGATCGGGGCACGTGGTGCGCAGGACTCAGCCCTCACTACGGCACGCGCCGGGTACACCACGGCACTTGAGCAGCAGAACCAGGAGGCGAGGCGCGCCGCCTACATCGCGCTCTACACGGCCGGCCAACGGTTCCTGAACGAGCTGAAGGACTTCGCGCACCTCAACTCCCGCACCATTGCCCCCGACGAGCCCGCAGATCCATTTGCCAAACACCGGAACCGCATCGCCGAAGCTGTGGCCGCCATCCGGATTCTCGGCCCCGGTCCCGTTTGGCAACACGCGCACGATGTTGAGGGCTGGGTTAACACGGTGACGTGGAAGATCGACGCCGACCGTCACGTGTTCTACGGATGGCGCAACCTCCACATAGCCACGGGGGATCCGACCAACAGCGCTCGGAATGCCCGTATGGCACTGATCAAGATGTACAGAGCCCGATCCGAACGAGAACGAGAACGGCGCCGCGACGAAGCCGATGGGCCACTTCAGGACGTTGAGACCGCGGGGATCATCACGAACGATCAGCGCGAGTGGCTCCAGGCCGACCCCATGAAAACCGGAGCTTCGCGCCCTGACGAAAGGCTCGGCACACCCCGAGACGAGGTCAAGGGCGTGCTTGAGGCGTTCGCCGACGCCGCCGGTAGGTACCTCGAAGACACCAACCTCCCGAGTTCGTGAACCGCCCTGCCGCCAGATGGCGCCAGCGCTCTGTTGCGGATATGGGCCCGGGCAGACAGAACACGTCCCCGGTTCCGGCACCCCTCTTCCGGACCGGCCAGCGCATGGCCTTCCCTTCACACATGGGGCCCCGGTGGTGGCCAGTGCTCTTACTACTGGGAGGGACGGCATGGGATGGGTACGGACAGCGAGAGAACTGCTGCACCAGGGCCCCTTCGTGGCCCTGTACCGCGACTCGGTCCGTCGTCCGGACGGCACCGCCGGCACATACGAGCACGTCGTTGTCGAGGACGGCGTCCGTGTGGTTGCCCTCGATGGCGACGATCACGTTGTTCTGGTTGAGGACGACTTCTACCTTCAAGGGCAACGCGTTCTCCATCTGCCCGGTGGTGGCTGTGCAGGGCAAGACCCGCGCGATGCAGCCCGGAGGGAGCTTGAGGAAGAGACGGGGCTGGTCGCCGGTGAACTCCGTCTCTTGGGGGTCGTCGATCCACTGCCCGCGACGACCAGCGCGAGGACATATCTGTTCGTGGCCACTGGCCTTCGGCCAGGGGCAGTTCACCGCGACGCCACCGAGGCTGGCATGACGGTGCAGCGGTGGCCCCTGGACGACGCTGTCGCGGCGATCCACTCCGGCCGGATCACCGAGGCCGGGAGCATGGTCGCGCTCCTCCTAACCGATCGCGGGCAGGCGTAGGGTGCCGAGCGTGGACGAGGACCCGAACGTACGCCGTGCTGCGTTTGACTTGTACGTGGCGCTGCACTGCCTGGCGGACAGCCAATCCCTCGGCCTGGTGATCACCTCGGCTCGGGACAAAATCCCCGGCGACATCCACGATGCCCTCACACAGCTGGACCGGTGCCGGGACATGCTGAGCCCTGGCCATCCCGACCTGGTCCACATGGCCCAGGAGGTGGTCTTCACCTGGGAGGAGCACCGAACCGACCGGCTCGCCCAGCTCATGACTTTGCTCGATGAGCTTGCCGCGATCGCCGGTTCGTCTCTCCCGCTCCAGCTTCCTCCCACCTCGTAAGCCCGGTGGCCCCGACGGCGGCTGCTCTTCCTGCCGCGCTGCGGCCCTGACGCTGGCTGAGCCCCAGGCACCACGGGGCCTCGCTTGCTGCGGCTAGGCCACATCAAGCCCCAGCTCGGTGTCCGGCCGGCAGAACTGGCAAGGTTCGATGTTCGGGTCGGTGAGCGCAGCTCGCGCCTCGTCGGGCCTGATCCGGTGCGGAGTGCCCGAGATCATCGTGCAGTCGTTGAGGTGGATCACTGCTGGTTCGGGCCCTGTGGGGGTGCGCTTTTGCTGGACCACGAACCCGACTCGGGGATGTGCCTGGGCCAGAGCGGAAAGCCCCTTCGCTCCCTTAACTGGCCGATTCGGACGTCTCGGGTGTCCTGGGGGTGTGGCCTCAGCTTGGGTCAGTGCAGTCTCCACCGCTTTCCGCTGGAGCAGCAGATAGGTGCCGACTGTCTTGCTGTCCGCAAGCTGCTCGTCCAGGTGCGCGGTGACGGCGCCATTGTCCGAGAGCTGCTTGTCCAGGTGCGCGAGGATCGCCCGGAGCCGGCGGGGGTCAGGTGGCAGCTCGGACATGGTGTGCACCGTGCAGCGCCGCCCAGCCAGCCGACCGCTGCCCCTGCCAGTACGGGTGAAACAGCACTACCGAGGACAGGTGGATCAGGCGCCTTCGGTGCGCGGTGCGCTGACACGCAGCGAGTTGCTGGTAGGTGGCGTGCCACTCCTCCTGCGCCTGAGCCAGGTCATCGGGAATCTGTCGCATACCTTGATTAGAGCACTTGTTCGATTTAGTGTGCCACTCAGCTACACCCGAGCGTCCAAAGTCATGCGCGAGTGTCCTGTGCCATCGAAGGTTGATCTTTGCCATCGAAGGTTGATGATCCATAAGTTGGCGCCATCGAAGCTTGATCGGCACTGAGTGCTGGACCGGTCTCCGAGCGCATGGCGGCGTGCAGGAGGGGCTGCGTGCGAGCCCCTGCGGTGAGGTCGAGCGGGCGCACACGGCCCGAAGGTGGCCACGGGAGGCGAGGTGAGCACCAGTGTCAGCCCCATAGGCGGTTTGGTCATCGCCCCCGAAGATCGGACGCCATCCACCCCTATCGTCTCTCTTGGTAGTCGAGCGACTACATGAAGTGAAAGGGGAGGCGTATGCGTTTCAAGTCCGTGGGCCGACTGGCGGCCGTTGCCTCGGCAGTACTGTTGCTGCTCGGAGGGGCGGCCACCTCCGCACAGGCGGCGGCACCTGGACCCGTCGCGTACTCGATCGACTTCTCCAACCCCCAGGAGCAAGACGACAACAACCTGCCCGAGCCCTACGGCAGGGTCTGGGTGCAGGCACCGTGGGGCCAGCAGACCGCACTGTGGGAGCACCCGGACGTCGACATCAACACCCCCACCCTCCCGCGCTACCCGGACGACGGCCCCTACAGCGTGAGGTACGCCGACCACCCCGTCACCGAGCTGTGCGCCCTCGTGGGCGAGGACGACACCGGCATCAACGACGACGACACCCTCGCCGCCGGCTGCGTGCCGGTCGAGGGTCCCGGCACGTACACCATCCCCGGCCCCGACGGGTCAGTCACCATCACCCTGTACGACGTCTGACGGATCTGTCGGGCTCCTTGCCCCGCCGCGGCCTTCACGTCCGCGGCGGGGCATTCTCGTGGCCCGACATCTGTGACCGTCAGTGATCCACGCCACTCAAACATCGATGGCACACGACCAAGATTCGATGGCACAGGGCAGCGAGGCGCCCAGCGAGCTACCAGAGCCTGAAGGTCGATATGGCAGTGGAGGTGGCCACGTAGTGCACGTCCAGCCGGAGGCGCCGGCCGCAGAAGGAGGCATGCCTCCGGCGGGTCCTCTCTCGGAGGGGGAGGGGCCGGTCGCTCGGCTGCCGCGCCATCGTGGTTGCGGAGAGGGGGCGGGGTTCCCTCCTCGATCGGCCGTCCCAGCTTCGCGCACCGCGCCGCAGGGGCGCGAAGTCGTTCGTCCGGGTCCGGGACTTTCCTCGTACCTCAGAAAGTCTCGGCTTCCGGGCGCTCCACTCCGCACCCCTGCACCACGGCACGCCGGGCAGTGCCGTCCGACCGAGGAGGGAACCCCGCCACAGGCCCGTTGTGGCCAAGCCCGGCCGGGCCGTGCAGGTCCGGACGGCGAAGAAAGGGCAGGTCAGAGCGCTGCCAGGCTTGACCGACACCCTAGAACATGGTTTAATTAATGATGTCGGAAGGGGAGGGCAACCCCCAACCGGCACCGGTAGGCCGACCGGCCGCCGATGACCTCTCTCACCAGGAGAACGTACGTGAGCAACACGAAGGCCCCCGCGAAGCTCGAAACCATCCGCGCCCTGCTCGCTAAGGCGGAGGACCCCCGCACGCCGGAGTCGGAGGCGGAGTTGGCCCGGAAGCGGGCGTTCGAGATGATGGCGAAGTACGGAGTCGAGCAGGCGATGCTCAACGACGCCAACCCGGCCAGCGACGCCCCGACGGACCGCCAGATCGTTCTGGATAACCCGTGGGCGATGGAGCGGGTCCGCCTCATCAACCGCATCGCGCTCGCCCTCGGCTGCGAGCTGATCCACCTTGGCCGGGACGGCAGCGGCCCGTCCCGCCGAGTGCACATCTTCGGGTATGCGAGCGACCTTCGGCGCGTCGAACTGCTCTACACCTCCCTTCTTCTCCAGATGAACAGCGGACTGGCCGCTCAGTCGGTCCCGGCCGGGCAGGGGGCGCGCGCATGGCGTCGCTCCTGGCTCCTCGGCTTCATCAAGCGGGTGGGCGACCGCATCGAGGAGGCTGAGCGCGGCGCACGCGAAGAGGCCAGGGGCGAGACCACCGCCACCGGCCGCAGCGCGGCACTCGTGCTCGCCGACCGCAAGGCCGTCGTCTCGCGCAACTACCGGCAGGCGTACCCGCGTTCGCGGAAGGGCGGCACCATCACCATGACCGGCAACGGGTACGGAGCCGGATGGGCCGCAGGCAGCCGCGCCGACATCGGCGGTAAGCGGATCGGTCGCGCCACGACCGGGTCCATAACCGCGTAGCCACCTTGTGCCGGGGGCGGCAGTTTGCCGCCCCCGGTCCCGGGCGCGGTTCACGATCAGCGGCGCCCGCAATTCCGAAGCCGCCCCGGAGGGCAAGCTATGAAGATCGGCAATCACGAAGTGCTCAGCTTTCACACCATCCGCCAGACCGGCATGCGTACGGCGTTGCTCCACAACGGAGACGAATGGGTTACCGCCGTCATCCCGAAATCCTTCGGCCCCGACCCCTCCGAATGGTGGCAGGGCAACTATCACGGCGAGAGCTATGACACCGCACGGCAAGACTTCCTTGAGTGGTCCGGACTTGCCGCAGTGCCAGAGGAGTTCGTGATGCGAGCCCAGTCCCTGTTGGACGAGTGGGAAGCCGACGCGGACCCCCGCACCGAGTACGCCGAGCGCGACCAGGAGGACGAGGAAGCCGCCACCAACTCGTTTGAAGACAGGGCGATAGCGCTCCTGTACGACCTAGCGGCTGCCACCAAGTCCACCGCTGTCAAACGCTCTTGACCTTCCCGCCCCCTTCAGGAGAACGCCATGCCTCCCCACCGGATCGCGCCCACCCCCGCCCGTATCCTCACGGCAGCCGCCGACCACATCGAACGCGTCGGCCTCTATCAGGGTGACCACCTCTGGCAGCCCGGCCAGATGGGTGGCACCGCCCCGTGCACCGTGCTGCATGCGTGGGAGCGCGGCGTACGTTCCGTCCGGCCCCGCTGGTCCGTACGCGGCGAACCGTGGGAGATTTTCCAGCGCGCCCTATTCGACTCCCTCGTCGTGCTCAGCAACCACATCAACGGCCGCCCCGTGTCCGGCGTCCGGTGGCGGAAGCTGAAGCTCACCGAGGACGCCTACCGGCGCACCCTGCTGTGGTGCTGGGGGGACGAGCCCGACCGGACCACCGCCGAGGCCGCCGCGATGATCCGCGCTGCCGCAGCCCTGCACCCGAGTGACGGCGATCACAGCACCCCCGGTTGCCCCAGCATCAAGAACATGGTTTAATTAGTGGTGTCGGAAGGGGGAGGGCAACCCCCCGACCGGCGCCGTCACCGGGCCGAACGGCCCGACGGACTCTCACCAGAAAGAGAAGGACCAATGACGAACACCAAGACCCAGGCCGGCGTCCAGGCCGCCCCTGCTTCGTGGCCGACCCTCACCGTCGCCGAACTCGCCGCGCACCCCGGCAACGTCCGCGACATCGAGACCCCGGCCGATCTGCTGGCCGACGTGAAGGACCACGGCGTCATGGAGCCGCTGTACGTCGTGCGCACCCACGGCGACGTGCCGCAGATCATCGACGGGTTCCAGCGGCTGGCCGCCGCCGTCGCCGCAGGGCTGGAAACCGTGCCGGTCACGCCCCGCCCCGTCATCCGGATCGACGCGCTCACCCCGCACCCGAAAGAACGCCCGCGAAGACCTCGACATCAACACGCCGTTCGTGGAATCGCTCCGCGCCGAGGGGTGCCGCATCCCCGTCAAGATCCAGCGACTTGACGGCGGAGTCCTCCAGGTCAACGACGGTAACCGCCGCTACCACGCAGCGACCGACGCAGGCCTCACCCACCTGCCGTACGAGTGGGACGACGACGACCGCGACGCGGCCGGACAGTTCATGGACATGATCACGACCGCTCAGCACCGCAAGAGCCTTACGACGGCCGAGATGAATCAGGCCATGTTCAGCGCCGCCGAAGCGGGCGCGCAGGTCGGCCGCATCGCCAAGGCCGCAGGCGTGCGACAGAAGGACGTGAGGACGCTGGTCAAGGTGAAGTCCGACGAGAAGCTGAGCGCCGCCGTCGCGGGCGCGAGCAGCTACGAGTGGACGTTTGAGCACCTGGCCGCACTCTCGGAGTTTGCCGACGACCCCGAAGCGCTCACCGCGATCACCGAGGCCGCCGCCGAGGACAACGCCGACGCCGACGATGTCGACTGGGCCATTGCCGTCGAGCGGACCAAGCGCGACAAGAAGGCCAAGGCCGAGGCCCACCGCCCCGAGCTGGAGACGGCCGGGCAGAAGATCCGGGATGCCGAAGAACTGTCCGAGCGCGCTATGCCCGTGTGGCGACTGCGCGGCATCAGCACCGAGGAGCACGCCGAGTGCAAGGGGCAGGTGTGGGTGTTCGACGAGCGGCGGGGGGACCGGTACGAGCCCTACTGCTCCGCCCCCGGCCTGTACGGGCACACCGTCCCCGAGGGCGCCAGCGGCAGCGGTGGGACGAAGACCGCCGCTCAGGTGGAGGCCGAGCGCGCCGCCCGCGCCGCCGTCAAAAAGGGGAACATCGACTGGGACGCGGCCGAGAACCTGCGCCGCAAGTGGATCACGGACCTGATCAAGCGGCGCAACCTACCGAAGAACACCACCAACACCCTGATCGGGCATGTCAATAACGCACTGCTGAACGGCAGTTGGGGAATCTGCGACGATCTGAACAAGGACGGCACCACTGAGATCCTGGCCGGATTCCTGGGCCTGAACGCCCAGCAGGCCAAGGACCGGGGCAGCTTCGCCGGACACGTCGCCAAGGACCCGCGCCGGGCCCCGCAGCTCCAGTTCGCGGCCATCGCCGCAGTCCGGGAGAAGTGCGCGAACCGGTCGGCGTGGCGGACGGATAGCCAGCACGCCCCGTGGACGCGGAAGCCCACCGGCCGCTGGTTCCAGGTGCTCGCATCCCTGGGGTACCCGCTCACGCCCATCGAGCAGTCCGTCGTGGACGACGAGCCCTACGACCCGTCGAAGAAGAAGCCCCGCGCCGCGATCACGTCCGGCAGTGAGCCGGAGACCGAGCAGGAGTCCGGCACCGACGAAAAGGCGGACGAGCCGGAGGTCGAGGAGGGCGACGAACCGGCGCACGACGACGAAGCCGCCGCCTAAGCACCTCAGCCCGATGCCGGGGGCGGGAACCCACCCGCCCCCGGTCGCCCCAGGAGCCCCACAATGACCCGTACAGCTCTGTTCGAGACCCACGCCGACGACCACGGTTGCGGATGCGTCCCCGCCCCCGCCGAGCCCGACCCCGGCACCACCGCCGACATCATGCAGGCCCGCGCCATCGCGGCCGGACTCGCGGAGTTCGGCATCGGGCCCGCCCGCTGGTCCGCCGCCTACGACCACCAGGCCGCCGCCGTCGTCCTGCGCGTGGACACCCCGCGCGGACTGTACGCACTCGCCATCCCGGCCCCCGGCCAGCCGTTCCCCGTCCGCCACCGGGGCGAGCGCATCGGCGCGCTGGACTGCCGCCGCACGTACGGCACCGCCGACAGCTACACCGCCGCCCTGTTCGCCGCGTTCCTGCGCGACCGCGCCGCACTCGACATTCCCGGCCGGGATGCTTGCCCCACAGCTCAAAACATGGTTTAATTAATGATGTCGGAGGGGGAGGGCAACCCCCCTCCGACACCACGGGCCGCACGTCGGCCCCGACCCCGGCCGTACGCGGAGGGCAACCCGCCCGGCCGGGGCCTCGATTCCTCTCTCACCAGCAGGAGCACCCACGATGACCAGCGCAGCCATGCGTTTTTCCATCCCCGCCACGGCCGAGTCCCGCGTCCGTCAGCTTGTCGAGGCCACCAACGCCCGCGCCGCCGTCCACCAGCTCACCGCGTACACGCTCGACATCTCCACGCCGTTCCTGGCGGACTACCACGACGTGGACGGCCGCCTGATCGGCAAGCGTCCCACCGTCACCGTGACGATCTCCGGTGACATCCCCCGTCACCACGGCTGGACCGTCATCGCCCGCCTGGACCACGACGATGAGGGCGAGACGATCACCAGCCTGTTCCCCGGTCTGCCCGAGCAGGACGCCGAGGCCGCGCGCCAGTACCGCGCGATCGAGAACTTCTGCCACGGGTGCGCCGTCGCCCGCCACCGCACCGCCACCTATCTCGCCCGCCACGAGAACGGCGAGATGCGGCAGTTGGGCACGACGTGCGTCGAGCCGTACACCGGTCTGCCGATCAAGGGTCTTGAGGCCCTGTGGAGGTTCGGCACGCTGAAGGACTCCGATTGGGACGGGGACGAGGGCGGCATCCCGGCCGATCTCCGCGTCCCGGTGGACAAGGTGCTGCGGGTGACCGCCGCCCTCGTGAAGGCCGAAGGCCGGTTCTACAGCCGATCCGAGCAGTGGAAGGACACCAGTCCGACCGCCGACGGCGTCGAGGCGTACTTCTTCGACCGCAAGGCCCCGAAGGAGTGGCGGGACGCGCTCGATGCCGACCCGGACGCGCCGGGCACCGCCGCCGCCGTCCGGGCATGGGCCATCCAGGGTTACGGCAGCCTGTCCGACTACCGCCACAAGGTGGGCCAGCTGGCCAAGGGTGAAACCGTCGACCCCCGCCACCTGCCGACGTTGGTGTCTGCCATCGCGGGTTGGTACCGCGATCAGGAGAAGGAGGCCACCGAGCGGGCCGCCCAGAACAGCAAGCCGCAAGGCACCGTGGGTGAGCGCATCACCACCACCGCCACCGTCACCACCGTGATCGAGCTGGAGGGCCGGACGTACGGCTACCACACCCAGCGCCGCCGACTGGTGAAGTTCCAGGACCCGAGCGGCAACGTGTTCGTCTGGTTCAGCTCAGCCGCCGACGTCCCCGACCAGGGCGACGAGGTCGAGCTGACCGGCACTGTCAAGGACCACAGCATCTACGGCGAGACCGCACAGACCGTGCTCACCCGGTGCCGCGTCGCCGCACGCGAACCGGTCGCCGCGTAGCAGCAGCCCCGGCCGGGCGGGAGCCACCGCCCGGCCGGGCCCCGGCCGCCGGGCCGTGGGGTGGGCGGCATCGAGCCGCCCACCCCACGCTCCGCCCATCACCGTCCGGGAACGCCCGCGTCGGCGGCCGGCCCCGCTCACCGGCCCCGTACGAAGGGCGTCCCTCCGGGACGGCTCAGCCTGGCCCGGCTCGCAGCCGGCCGGAACGTCCGGGCCGCAGACGGCCCTCCCGCCTCGTCCGGACGCCGGGCCAAACGGGCGTGCCCTGCGGGCACGACGGCACTGTCCATCGCGCTCCGCGCGACCACGGGCGGCACCTCTCCGACGGAGGAACGGCACGCCGCCGACTGCACCACCGACAAACTCCGAGGAACATCCCCATGCCCGAGAACGCGTGCGCCGTCCAACGTCAGGTTGGCCCGGTAGGAGACCCGTCTCCGCAGACCTGTCTTCAGGTCGCCAGGCAGGCCGCGAACCTCGCCGTCACCGCAGCCGACGACGCCATGACCGCTGCGTGCCACAGCCGAGCCGGTGCCGCCGCCCGTCTGGAGGCGGTCATGCACGCGGCCCACAAGGAAGCCGTCGAGGCCGAGAAGTGGGCCGACCGCGCCGAGCAGTACGCCGACGACCCCACCATGCCGAGCAATGCCCTGCTGCACTGCGCCCGTGAGGCCGTCGACCACGCTGTTCGGGCACAGTCGGCCGCCGGAGTCGAGACGACGGCCACCGACCTGCGGGCCGAACTGGAGCGGAAGTTGACGACGGCCGAGTACGCCGAGCGGGAGACCGAACGCCGCCGGGAAGAAGCCGAGCGGGAGGCAGAGGAGCGCGCGGCCACCGGCATGGACAGGGAGAACCGCGACCGGGCGGCGAGGAATCGGTATCTCGCGGAAGGTCACGTTGCCGAACTCGGCTGGACGGCCGGACACGTCCGGGTGCTGGAGGCCGCCGAATCCGCACGCCTGTACTGGCGAGACGGGCGAGCCCGGCAGGCAGCACGTCACGGCGTGTGGAACGGTGGCCGGTGGATCAGCCGCGAGCGGACCCAGGCCCTGTTCGCCGCACGCTTCCTCGCCGCCGTCCGCCAGGAGGACGGCACCCGCGTACTGACCCCAACCCCGATGGGTCAAGCCGCCCTTGAACTGGCCCGCCTCCACCCGGCCGGGCTCCACGACAGCGACCAGGCCGCCTACGAGGCACGGTTCGCCCGAGTCCGGCGACGCCATAAGCGCCGCGACGATCAGAAGGCCGCCGCCCGAGTACTCCCGCCCCTCGATTCCATCGCCCTGAAGCTGTACCGGAAACCGCTCCTGCTCACCGAACAGCAGGCCCGCGCCGAGCGCGACGCCGTCGACCGCTGGGAGGACGAAGGCGGCTACTGCCCCGCGGTGAAGGCGCCGCACCCAGCAACGACCCCGGCCGAGCCGCCCCCTGCCCCGACAAGTTCATGGTCGGGCGCGAAGTCCGCCGTGCAGCCCGCCTTGTGGTGACACCGGGCGCCGGCCGGAAAGCCTTCTTGCCTCCGGCGGGTCCTCTCTCGGAGGGGGTGGGGGCTGGTTGGTCGGGTGCGGGTGCGTTGTGGTGCGGGTGAAGGCGGGGTTCCCTCCTCGGCCGGACACCCCAAGGGGCGTACCAGGAACCCGGACACGGCGTCCAGGCCGAGCCGCTGCGCGGTCGCTACGCGAGCCAGGACACCGCGCCCGGAACCCTGGTACGGCGGAGCTGTCCGACCGAGGAGGGAACCCCGCCCAGGCCCGTTGTGGCCGGGCAGGTGCGGGCCGGTGAGGTGAGAAAGAGCAGGTCAGAGCCTCTACCGGGGTTGACCAAGACCCTGAAACATGGTTTAATTAGTGATGTCGGAAGGGGAGGGCAACCCCCGACCGGCAGCCCCGGGTGAACGGCCCGGCGGAACCCCTCTCACCAGGAGATAAAAATGGACCAGCGGCCCACCGTCGCAGACTTGGCCCACCTGATCGCCATCGAACTCGGCGGGAACTGGCGACCGCAGCAGGCGTACTACGGCCCTAAGGTCCTGGACTATGCCGCCACTCTCACCCATCTTGACGGCCGGCAGCTCCACCTCTCTGAGCGCTTCGATGACCCCGGTCACCTGCACATTCGAGGCGTATTCCCCGTCACCGACTATCCGTTCCGCAGGGGCGAGCGCGACAGCGTCCGCGTCGTTGTGGGCGGCGACCCTGCGGACATTGCGGCCCTGATCTCAGATGGCCTGATTCCCGTGCACCGTGACGTTCACGAGCGCGTGAAGGAGCACAACCGCGACCAAGCCGAGATGCGGCGGAGTGTTGAAGAGGTGGCTCGCGACCTCTCTGCCCGGCTTCCAGGAGCCCGAACCCGCATCGACGGGACGAGCGCCTACGTCTACATGAACCTTGAGCCGGGCGAAGTGCGGATCGGGTTCGACGGAGAAGCGGTGAGCATCACGCTCAACGACGCTCCCCGGATCATCGCTGACGCCGTCGTCTTCGCCGTGAGCCGATTCCTTTCCCCCATGTTCAGACCCCAGAAGGCGAGCACGGATACGTCGACGGATACATCCTCTGACTCCCGAACACCTCCCGGCGGCGCGCTCTTGCGGCGCGCCGCCCCCTCCCCACGGCGAAAGATCAGTCATGAGTGCCGACATATTCGTCATCACGCCGCGATGGACCGTTCAGGCCCGCCATCTGCGGTGCACGCTCCAACGGGCTCTTGCCCTCCAGGCCACGCAGAATGTCTGGTCCGGAACCGAGAACATCAACAACGCCGTAGCCATGGCGTACGGCAACGAACTTCCAGACTCCGGACGCTGGTTGCTCACCCGCTCGCAACTCCGCACGCTCAAAATCGCCATCGAGTGGCGCAGAGCGACGCGAGCAGCCCGTGACCGGAAATCCGCCCCCGGCATCATCGAACACTGGACAGAAATCGAGGACCAGGTCATAGAGGCATACCGCGCCGCCAGCCACGCGGAAGGACTGCACTGGATTTAAGGGGTTGCTGAACACCTCTAAACATGGTTTAATTAATGGTGTCGGGAGGGGAGGGCAACACCCCGAACCGACGCCGCAGGGCCAGTCGGCCCCGGACGCCAATTTCTCACCAGGAGGACCGCGACATGCCCCGCAAGCCGATGACCAACGAGGACCGTCGCGCCTACAGCGCCAAGATGCGCGGTGAGCTCGAAGCCGTGATGGACCGCGCGTACGGCGCGATGGTCACCAGCGAAGACTTCTGGGCCACGGTCATGCGCGCCGCCGCGACCCTGACCGACCGCAGCCCCGTCAACTCCATCGCCATCGCCGCCCAGTGCCCCCACGCCACCCGCGTACTCAGCTCCGGAGACTGGCGAAAGGCCGGACGGTTCCCGGTCAAGGGCTCCACCTCCATCCGCATATGGACGCCGATCAAGCGCCGGTCGGAAGAGGCCCAGGACGCCACGGCCGCAACCGCCGACGGCGGCGGGCAGCAGGACGCCGCCACCAACGCCGAGGGCGGAGAGCGGAAGGTGTCCGGTTTCAAGGCCGGACCGGTATTCGACATCAGCCAGACCGACGGCGACACCTACGAGCCGCCCGCCGCCGCCCCGCTCGCCGCCGAGGTCATCCGGGACGTTCTGGTCAGCCAGTACCGGGACTGGTACCGCGAGGACCCCGAACAGGCCGGAGGGTTTGCATTCACCCAGGAAGCTCCCGACAACGCCGTCCGCATCCTGCTGTACGGCCACGCATGGCGACGCATCACCGAGGCCGCCGCCCCGCTCCCCGGCCAGCACGCCGCCGAAGTCGCCTCAGCCGCCCACGTCGCCGCGCTCATCCTCGGAATCGCCCCCGGACCGGCCGTCATGCCCCCGCTCGCGGGCATCATCACCCAGGACAAGAAGCCCCCGATCCACGAGTCCGCCGTCCGGGCCATCGAGACCGGCCGCGCCATCGCCCACGCCGTCACCACAGCCGCCGAGCGCCGCCGCGAACTTGCCCCGGCTGGTTGACCCAAGAGCATAAACATGGTTTAATTAATGGTGTCGGAAGGGGGAGGGCAACCCCCCGACCGACACCCCCGCCGGGGCCAACCGGCCCCGGCGGAACCTCTCACCAGACAGGACACGACATGGTCACCACCGACAAGAAGCCCACCGTCCAGGACTTCCCCACCGCGACGCTCGTACTGGCCGGGCCCTGGTTCCGGGGCCACCAGCTCGACACCCGCCCCGCTGTCGTCGTCGGCCCGTTCGGCGGCCCGGAGTTCGCGGACGAGGCCACCATGGCGGTCGTCTGGTTCTTCACCCTCGGGGCCCCGGAGCCCGGCGACAGCGTCCAGGCGATGTTCCCGCACGAGCTGACGCCGCTTGACGACACGCTGACCACGATGAACCAGGACGTTTTCCGCGACATCGTGTGCGGTCTGCGCCGGGGCCGGTTCGCCTACGACGACGGGGACGCACTCCGCGCCGCCGTCCGCCAGGCATGGCGCGAGCGGACCGGACTGGCCGACGCCGACCCGGCCGCCCGCCACACACTCCACCGCAGCTGAACCAGGCCCCGTCGGTCCGGGGGAGGGCAACACCTCCGGACCGGCAGGCCCCCAGCACTCAAGCGGACACCCCTTCGGGGCGACAGCACATGGCCCGGTGCGTTCACCGCCGCCGGCCGACTCCGCCGCAGGCGGCTCCGCCGACCGACGACGGGCACCGGACCAAAGCGGACGCGCCCCGCGGGGGCGCGGCAGCCCCTGCCGTCGCGCAAGGCGCGACGGCCCGCGAGCCGATCGTCCCTCACGGCCCGCGCCCGTGGTGCGCGCCGCTGCCAACGCACGGTCCGCCCTCCGGCCGGACCACAAACTCTCACCAGAAAAGACCAGTTCAGTGACTATCAAGATCACCCACACTCGCGCCGACGGCACCCTCGTGGAGGGCAGCAGCAAGGGCGACGGTGTGTACGAATTGATCCGCCCCTGCGGTTTCCGCTACTTCCGCTCCCTCGGGATGCTGGGCATCCAGCAGTCCCGCGACAAGGCCGCGAAGCGCTGGAAGATCAACGCCGCCGCCGAGGCCCTGCGCCAGGCCGGATGGACCGTCGAGATCGAGATCGACGAGGACACCCGCCGCACCTTCGCCGAAGCCGAACAGGAGCGGTACGACCGGGCCGAGAGCCGCACCGAGCGGTTCGGCGAGTACGCGGACAACGCGGCGGGCCGATCCGAGGCCGCCCGAGAGCGCGGTAACCAGATCGCCGACGGTATCCCCTTCGGCCAACCGATCCTCGTCGGGCACCATAGCGAGGCCCGCGCCCGCCGTGACCAGGAGCGCATCGACAGCGCCCTGCGTAAGCACGTCGAGGAGGGCAAGCGCGCCGGGTACTGGACAGCCCGCGAACAGGCCGCCGCCGCATACAAGGCGTTCCGCACCGATCCCGGTCGCACCCTGCGCCGCATCGAGATGCTGGAGGTGGAGGACCGCCGCGTCGACAAGTGGCTGGCAGGGCAGTCCGCCGGAGGCTATACACGCTCCGACACCGACGAGCTCCACCGCAGGAAGGCCGAGATCGCGGAGCAGTTGGCCTACTGGCGCGAGGTCATCGCCGAGGCCGAGCGGCGCGGTTTCAAGGTGTGGGGCCCCGGCGACTTCGCGAAGGGCGACTTCGTTAATACCGGCGGCACCTGGTACCAGGTCCAGCGCGTGAACAAGAAGACGCTGACGATCCCTCACATCCACGGAGGGGTGGGCGTCCCGGTCCTGCGCAAGGACCCCAAGGAGAAGGCCCGCGGCGGCTTCACAATCCCCTACGACAGGGTGCGGGGGTGGGCATCCGCCGAGGACATCGCCCGACTTGAGGCCACCGAGCCTGAGCCCGAGACCGAGCGCACCGTGTGCCCCCACTGTGTGAGGGTTGCGAATGGACAGAAGCGCTTCAGCGAAGCCCGCGGCATGTGCACCGTGTGCGGCCACGCCAAGCCGAAGAACTTCAAGGCAGCGCCCGCGCCCGCCCCGGAAGCCGCCGAACACCAGGAGCAGGCCGAGCAGGTCCCGCCCGTCGAGGAGCCGGCACCGGCGGCCGAGACCTGCCCCGCGTGCCACTCCAGCCAGTGGCACGCGGAAGCACGCCGCTGCGCTCACTGCCACCACGCCCCCGAGGAGAAGCCGAGCCCCGCGTCGGCCCCCGCTGCGGGGAAGAGCTGGCAGGAGGGCATGGCGCTGGTGTTCATCGCCTCGAAGAACTCCCGCCGCTCCCGCAAGCGCGCCCTGTGGGCGATGACCCGCCGCGAGGCACAGGCCGTATGCGGTGACCCCCGTACCTCCGGCCGCTCATACATGCTCACCTGGACCGAGCGGCCCGGCACCGAAGGCGCCGACTGGGACTGGGTCCCGGACAACGGGAGCCTCGACCCGGTCCTTGAGGACCTGGGCATCACCCCACGCCGTGAATGGACCGCCGCCCCGAAGGCCCCGGCCAACGCCGCGTAAAGACTGCCCCGCCCGCCCCAGCGGCCGAGCGCCCCGGGGCGGGCCCCGCTCTCACCAGAACAGGGCACGCACCATGAGCACCCAACTTCTCGAACGCCCCACGGCCATCACCGTCTCCGGCGACCAGTCGACGGCCGGACTCGGCGGCAACACCATCACCGTCGAGACGGCCACGCCGTACCGCGTCGGGGCCCCCGACATCCAATGCCGATACCCCGTGATCGTTGGTGAAGACCAGGTCATCGGCCGCGCCTACCGCTGGCACCGAGATTGGTTTGTCATCACCACCAAGGGCGAACACAACCTCCGTCGCCCGCCCAAGGGCACCCCCGGCACCGACATGGCCGCCGCCCACCTCGCCGAGGAGTACGCCGCCGGTCGGATCGGCGCCGTCCCCCTGGACCAAGTGCTCGCCGAGGCACCCACACCGCTATGCGGACCGGTGCCACTCCTGCACCCGCGCATGCCGATCAACGATCGCAACATCGAGAGCGCACAGACCGCGTTCGCAGGGCTCGCGGCCCACCACTGGCGGGCAGTCCTCACAGGTTTTCCGGGCTCCGACAACCACTGGTTTCTCTCCTGCGAACTGTGCCCGTGGGAGGGACCGAAGTTCTGGTCGCACTTGCGCGGGCGCAACGGAGAGCCGCCGAGCGCGCGCCGCCACAAGGGCGGGTGCATCGGCGAAGACAAGGTTCGCCGGTTGATCCCCGCCTACCAGTAGCAGCCCGACCAGGGGCGGCGGCACCGCGCCGCCGCCCCCGACTTCCCGAAGGACACCAGCGTGCCGACCCGCCACACCCCCGAAAGCATCGTCATCGCGGACACCCCGGCCGCGATCCTGGAATGGGCCGCCCGCCACATCGAACACGTCGACATCCACCAAGGCCCTCATCTCTTCGCCGGTCCCGGCCGCACGGCCACCCTGCCGTGCTGGCCCCGCGGTGCCCTCGAAGTCGCCGCCGGCCACGGGCGGGGAGCCGCCGGCCGGAGGTACGACTGGGACCGCATCGACCGCGCCCGCGATCAGGCGATCGGCATCCTCGCCGAAACCCTCACCGGTCACCCCGTCGACACCGACGAGCCCACCGCCACCAAAGCCCAGCACCGCGAGGTCATCGACCGATGGAGCGCCGAGCCCGGCCGCACCGCCGCCGACGCCGCCCGCGCGTTCCGCACCGCCGCCGCCCGCGCCGAACAGGCCCTGTTCTGACAGCCCCCACCGCAAGCACCCCGAGTCATCGAAGGCCAGCACCATGGACGAGACGACAGACCACCGCAGCACCACCAGGACCCCCAGCCGCCGAGGAGCCGCCACCCCCAGCCGGGACGGCGTCCACCGGCTCAGCGTGCCCCTCCACCCCCGGCTCAGTGCCGCCGAGCTGATCCGCGTACTCCTCGCGGCTCCAGTGGAGACAGACCTCCACACCCTTGACCCCGTACGGGTCCGGTCGCTCATCGCCGACGTGCTCACCCAGCACGGCTATGCCGTGCTCGACCGATCGCCGTACTACCCGGAACTCGCCCGCCACCAAGACGCCCGCCGTGCAGTGCGCCGCGCGTACGGGCCGCGGTTCCACGACGCCCCCGACGAACAGACCGTGCTCGCCGATCCTCTCCGCGAAGTGCTCGCTGCCGCCGGAGGTGGGAAGTCGTGACCTCGTCCGTCACCGAGCCGACCGGAGCACGGGCACGGCAGACGCATTACTGGCGGGTGCGCAACGCACGGACCCGCCAGCCCCCCGCGAGCGCGGGGAGGGCGTGGCACATCCAGCCCGGTCACCCCGGCGGCGCGTACTGCGACCTCGGCCACCAGCTCGACCCACCCGCACACCACGCCCCGACCCTGCTCTCCCGCAGTCGGCCGACCGGCCGCCGGGGGGACGAGCAGGAGTTCCGGGGCGGGTGCCTCAGCTGCGACTGGGAAGGTCCCGTCCACCGCGGCGGCGGGTACGGCGACGGCGACAACGAGGCGGTGGAGGACGCTCACGACCACGCGTTCCCCGGCTGGCGGACACTGCCGTCGATCACCAAGGTCGAGGACCGATGGGCCGTTCTACAGAGCCGGAGCCGCTGGGCTCAGTTCACCTCCCAGTACCCCGCAGGCTGGATCGACCAGGGCGCCCCCATCGTGGCCTGGAGCCGGTACCGCCGCGAAGCCCACGCACCGCCGCACGCGAGCCGCCCCCACTACGAACTCCGCATCACCCGGCCACCGAGCAACCGGCGGCAACGCCCCACAGATCAAGAGGCCCTCTTCTGACGACCGCCGCCCTACGGATCAGGGCCCCGCCCACCCCAATGCAAAGGTGGTTTAATTACTCCGCCGTCAGCGGAGCAGGGCAACCTCCGACCGGCCGCGCGTCCCACGGGGCGCCACGAACCCCAGACAACAAATGACGGCCAGCGCACAAGGGCAACAAGGCGCTGGCCGTCGGTGTCTCTCACCAGAAAGACCACACCATGCTATGCGAACGACACCCTGACTGTCCCCAGCCGGGCGACATCGCCCAGCTGAAGGGGGGTAACAGCATCGGCGCCTCGCCCAAGCAGTGCTTCATCCTCGTCGAGGACTTTCCCCCGACCGGCCGGCACCTCGTGCTCAACCTCCCGGCCCACCACCCCAGCCGCGCGGACTGGGCTGCAGCCGTCCCCCTGGACGACATCGCCACCCTCACCCGGATCGAGCCAGACGGCAGCCGCACATGGACGCCGGCACCCGAACCCGGCGACAGCACATGACCCCGCCACTCGATCACGGCCCCGAACAAGAAGAGGAGACCGCCGTGCCCAGCAAGACCGGCCGCACGCTCTACTCGCGCGCCGACCTGCGCAAGGTCCACAAAATCAGTGAGCCCACGCTCCAGAACCTCTGGAGTGACCGCGAGAACAACGGCCATCCCCCCGTCGCTGAGACCATCGACGGTGTCATGCATTGGGACGGCGACGTCTGGGCGAAGTGGCACCACGAGCTTCAGCGACAGCGCGCCGCCGCGAACACCACCAACCCGCCGAAGCTCGACGGCGACCCCGAAGAAATGGTCGGCCCCGCCGAAGCCGCGAAGGTCTGCGGGTTTGCGGACTCCACCACCGTCTCCCACTACGTAAGGAACCCGCCCGAGGGGTGGCCCGACCCCGACGACTGGGACGAGCTGCCGACCCGGCGGCGCCCGAAGTGGAAGCGGTGGCGGCTGTGGCAGTACGTAGCGGAGCGGAAGGGGCGCGGGCACGCCGGCGGACGGCCCCGGGGCCGCCGCGGACTGGCCTATCCCTACCAAGGGGACGAACGGCTCATGCTTGCCCGGCAGGCACTCGCCGCGAACCCGGGCGCCAAAAACGCCGACCTCATCGCCGAGCTTCAGGGGCAGACGGACAAGACGTACTCCCGTACGGTCTGGAACCTCATCCTCAAGTCTGCCCGAGAGCACCCCGAGGAGTGACCGTGCCTGTTACCCCCTGCCCGCGCTGCGGCGGTCCCCTCGGCGAACGGCCTGCCCGCACCCGGATGACCGTCGACCGTGAAGTACGGATCTGCTCCGCGTGCGGATCGGACGAGGCCGTCAGGGAAGCGACAGGCCGGACCCCGGTGCCGTTCGGCGAGTGGCCGATCGGCCGGTAGCAGAACACTCGCGCGGGATCTGCCTGGCCTGCCGTATGTTCCGCAAGCGGCACCCCGAACGCGGGGTGTGCCGCATCTGCCGGCACACCGGGGCCCTGTGGGACGGCGCCTGCCGCCTGTGTCGCCGCCAGGCCGCGCTCGCCGAGCGCGAGCGCGGCAGCAAGGCACGCATGGATCTCGAGGACGGCAACCGGAAGGGACAGCAGCTGTACTTTGCGGGCGCGCTGCGAGCAGTTGGCTCGCTACCCGACAGATGATGCCCAACTTGCCCCGACCCGGATCGGCAATGCGCGGCCACAGCAGATAGCCCTCAAGGATTCTGTAGAGGGGAGTCTGGAGAGCGCTGAGCACATGCAAAAAGGACGGCGGTACAGAGCAGTAGCAACGCTGTCTGACTGGCCGAACTGGGCCAGACATGGCCCACGGCTGCTGTCGGACGCAGGCTGGGGGCGACAGCGAAGAAGAAAACCGCGAGATTGAGCGCGGTGGGCAGGATCCAGCCGGCGACCAGGGCCACTCAAGGGCATCCGTGTCGTGGCGACCGTCAATGATCCGCCGGACAGTCCTGGACGCCTTCAGCGCGCGGTCGGCCAGCCGGGCATTTCATAGAACCAGCGAGCCTTGTAGGCATAGGACGGCAGTTGCACTGTCTCTCCCGGCTTCTTCTCGCCCCGTCGGAAGAAGCGGACCTGCTTGCTGAAGTCGCCCTTCCAGTCGTTCGCTAGATACACGTAGTCGCCACCCGAAGAGGACAGGGAAAGACTCTTCAGGCCAGAGCGTGGGATTTTCTTTTCGCCACGTTCCGGGGAGGAGATAAACCCGTTGAAGTACGTGTCCGCGATGTCGTACTTGAACTTTTTGGTGCTCAGGTCGAATTCGTAGATGCTGAGATCAGTGGCGATTAGGATCTTCCGCTGGTCCGGTACAGGAGCGAGGTCGTGCGGGCCTTCCTTCCAAGCCGGGTATTCGTCCTTGAGCTGCCCGGCCTCGCGCATCGTGTAATCGCGGTCGGCGCTGTACGACAGCGGCTTGGCGCTCTTGCCGTCGTACTTGTAGCCGACCAAGCGCCCGCGCACCGGCTTGGTCGTCTCGGGCCAGATGTCCGTTCCCGCTGCCCAGAGCATGCTCTCGGCCTGGTCCCACACCAGGGCATGCCCGGAAGGCAGTCCCGGCAGCTTCTGGATCGGCTGGTCGGCGACCTTGCGGCTGGTGTCGAACACCCACACGCCGTCGCTCTGCGATGCCCCGCTGGTTACCAGGGCGAGCTTGTTGCCGGGCAGCACTTCCAGAGAGTGCATGGAGGTTTCGTTGGCGTTGCCGAAGAGGAGCTTCTTCGACGGGTAGCCGATCAGAACGGCAGCCCAGCCGACAATGGCCGCGATCTTCGTGCCGCCGGCAGCCCACTTGAACTCCGTGATCGACGAACCCTTGCGCATGCTCTGGAGAACTGCAGCGAATTCTGTGCGTTCTGCCTCGGTCATGAGTTTCTCGGCATCACGGGGACTCCACGTCCACACGGGGTCCGGCTTCCCCCGCTCATGGACACGGATCTGTTTTGCGTCACCGTCACCGCGTACACCGGTGATGAACATGTTCATGGAACCTCCTGGAAAGTGGAGCCCGAACGACATCCCGCTCACACCACCGTGGCGCGCGATGCATCCGTCGGCGCAGTGGACGGGCCATTCGGGTGAAGCGACGGAAGCGCCTTGTGGCGAGCGCTCCGAGCAAGCCACCGCTATCACCGCCGCGTAGCCCAGGCCCGCGCCGATGACGGTCAAAGTCCAGCCGGGCGGCGGCGGTGCGCCCTCCATTTGATACTGACCGTGTATCCGTGACAGCTGCGACGGGATGCGGCCCAGTGCTACTCCACCGAGCCGGCGCCTCACGGCTGCATGGTCAGGATCTGAGACAGCGGGTCAGTACCAAAGGTGGTCGCCGGTGGCCTCTTCGATGAGCTCGCGCGCGATGTCCATGTGGCCAGCGTGCAGGGCTTCGGCGTAGTCGCCGGGCATCCGGTTCATGGCTGGACTGCCTCGCCCAGGTGCCCGATCCGCGTGATTCCCGTGGAGTGCCCCACGCTCTGGTCGGCGCCCTTGCCCTGCCCGCCTGCGCGGTGTTGGCGGGGCAACATCGCTGCTGGCGGTCGGCGAATGGATCGCCGACGCTCCGCCCCACGTGCTGGAGAACGTCGGTGTGCGGATCGACCCCCTGTTCCCCGAACAGTCCCTACCTGCGGAAACAACGGTTCGACGACTGCTAGCCCGGATCGACGGCGACACACTGGACCTGGCAGTCGGCCGCTGGCTCGCCGACCGCCGCAACCGAGCCGGGGGCCGGCTCCGCGGCCTGGCGGTCGACGGTAAGAACCTTCGCGGAGCGGCCAGGGCCCACGGCCGTAAGATCCACCTGCTCGCAGCCTTGGACCACGCTACCGGCCTGGTCCTGGCCCAGCTGAACGTGCAGGAAAAGACGAACGAAATCACCTGCTTCCAGCTCCCGCTGGAGACCGTGGCCGACCTGGCCGGAGTGGTCGTCACCAGCGACGCCATGCACACCCAGCGCGAGCACGCCGACTACCTTCTCGGCCGCCAAGCCCACTACACCGTGATCGTCAAGGGCAACCAGACGAAGCAAGCAGCTCAAGTCCCTTCCGTGGGCAGAGATCCCCCTGCAGGGCCGCGTGAGGGGCACTGGCCACGGACGCTTGGAGATCCGACGGATCAACGTGGCCACGGTCAACGGCCTGCTCCTTCCCGGAGCCCTGCAGGCCGTCCAGATCAAGCGCCGTCGCACCGACCGCAAGACCGGCAAGACCACTGCGGACGCACCTCTCTCCGCCCCGAAACGACAGGACAGCCGCGGCCTGAGTCCCAGACAGCGCCTCCACCCTGGGGCCAGGGGTCTGTCGGTCTCAGCTGCGGGGACCGCCGACGGCTTGCTGGTAGCGAAACAGGCTGGCGGGGTCGTAGCGCCGTTTTACGGTGACCAGGCGGTCGTAGTTGATTCCGTAGTAGGCACGCTGCCAGTTGTGCAGGTCGGGGTCGGGGAAGTTGACATAGGCCGCGCGGGTGGAGAGGCGGCGGCAGAGCATGTGGTGGGCGGAGCGGGTTTGTTCCAGGAGGGCGCGGACCTCGGACGGCGGGGCGCCGGGCTTCCAGTGGGTACCGATGTCGATCACGAAGGTTGCATGGCGATGTGGGTAGGCCGTCTCGTCCGGGCGGGGCGTGGCGCTTTCGCCGCCCATGGCGAACAGGGTCACGTAGCCCGTGGCCCGGCCGGGCCCCGGCTGCCAGCCCCGTGTCCAGTCGGCTACGGCGGCCACGGTGTCGGGAGTGGGCCATCGGTCGGGGACGAGGGACTTGGAGGCGTAGGCGTCCTTTGCTCCGGGGGTTTCCATGAGGTAGTCCTGCGCGGACCAGAATCCGCGTTCCTCGACGAAGGTCCGGGTCGGTCGCAGTCGGAGGAGGGGTGCGAACAGGCGGCGCAGGGTTTCCCCGTCGCCGAGCCGCTGCCCGAGGAGTACCAGCGAGGTGCTGCCGTCGCCGGCGTGCTTGAAGCCGATCCGCACGTCGAAGTCGTTGTCGCCGTCCGCGTCGAGGATCTGCCGGAGTTCTTCCATCACCCGGACGCCCGCGTGCAGGCCGAAGGCGAGATCGAAGACGGTGGCGCGCAGTCGGCCGACCGGCACGGTCTCGAAAACGAAGCCTGTGTTGATGCCGAAGTTGCCGCCTGCCCCGCCCCGGCAGGCCCAGAACAGGTCGGCGTTCTCGTCGTCGGCCGCGCGTACCAGCGTCCCGTCCGCGAGTACGACCCGGGTCTCGGTGAGCCGGTCGCAGGTCAGGCCCCATTTACGGTCGTTGAAACCGAGCCCGCCGCCGAGCGTCAGCCCGGCGACGCCCACTCCGGGGCAGCGCCCACCGGGAAAGTAGAGGTTCGCCGCACGGGCCGCGTACACGTCCGAGTTGGTGGCGCCGCCGCCCAGCCGCAGCCGCCGGCCTTGTGGCACCACCTCGTTCAGCGCGCGCAGGCTGATCACGAGACCGGGGGTGGTGGAGTAGCCGGCGTAGTTGTGTCCGCCGGAGCGAGGCGCGAAGGGCACTCCGTGCTTGGCGCACCACCGGATTGCTGCGGCCACGTCGCCCTCGGTCGCGCAGGCGAGGACGCCGGACGGCTGGACGGAGGCGTAACGCTGGTTGTCGGGCGCGGCCTGTGCCGTGTACGTCGGAATCCCGGGGCGGTGCAGGGCTGCCGCCGGGCTGAGGCGCTGCCTCAGTTCGCGCCACGCGGCCGGCTCGACACCCTCACCCTCGACAGGCGGATGGGCGGCGGCCGCACCGGAACGGGTGCGAGCAGCGGCTGCACTGCCGCCCGGACCGATCAGGGTCCCGGCGGCCGCGAGGGCCGCTGCGGTCCTCAGTACATTTCGTCGGTCGGTCTCCACGGGTGGACCCCTTCGCGGTGAGCCCGGACACCGGGCGGCAGGCCCGGGTACCGGGGAGAAACGGCCCGGGTCGGCGGGCCGGATCCACGATGAGGGCGCATCGTGGCGGTCACCGACTGTGGCACCCGGACACAACCGCGATTCACGCGAACGGAGCCAGACGCCTGTTCCGGCTTGGCCGGCGCCGAGACGGTCACGGCGGACAAGGTGTTCTCGCAGGCCATTCGTTCCGGCTCACGACGCCACGGAACCGAGCCAGCCCAGAGAAACGATTACTCACAGTAATTAATGACTTCATTCCGTTACCATCCGGAGGGTGTCGACGACCAATACCCTCTGGCCGGGGGCCGATCTCGGCGTGTCCGGACCGTTCCCGCGAGCTCCCCTGAGCCATCCGTTGGACCGCAGGTGGCTGCACTACGCCTTCCTGTCCCGGCAGGGCGGCCAGGCGATCATCGCGAACCTCTCCGTCCTGGGCGCCTCCACGGGCGTCGTCTCCGGTGAGCCGGGAGCGGTCGGCTGCGAAGGCGAAGCGACCGGTGGCACCGGCCCGGAGCCGCAACGCATGGCGATCCTGCTCGTCCATCAGGAAGGCCGGGGCTGGTCGTCGAGCCAGTTCAACGCGGAACAGCCGTCCGTCCCGTGGTCGGCCTTCCGGCTCCCGCGCCCGCGCCCCCACGGCAGCCGGGGCCCGGAGGACGGTTTCCGTGTCGCCGGGCGGGGTGGCGGCCCTGAGGTCGACTTGCGCCTGCGCCGCACGAGCAGGTCCTGCACCTCCCAGTGCGCGCCGTTCGGCGACGGCGAGCACCTGCGCTGGCAGTCCGAGCCGGGCATCCTGGCGACGGGCACCCTGCGGTGGTCCCGGGCGGAGGCGGGAGGCGATGACGCCGCACGGCACACCGACCTGATCGGCTATCACGAGCGGGTCCGCGGGCGCTGGAGCTGGCCCGCCCTGGGCGGCTGGGTGTTCGGTTTCGTCAACGACCCGGGGGGCGACCCCACCGGTCCGCCGCCGTCCGCAGTGGTCTTCACCCTCATTCAGCCGACCCGGCCGAGTCGGCCCGTCGACGCGGCGAACGGCTCGGTCATGCTGTGGCGGGACGGTCGGCTCGTCCGCCACTTCCCGCGTCGCAGCCTGCGCATCACGGTGCAGGACACGCTGGCCAGGGACCAGGTGGTCCTGGTCCCGCCGTTGGCGCAGATGCTGGGCACGGCCCCCGCGGCCGCCGTTCCCCGGCGGCTGCTCATCACGGCGCGGATGGGCGAGGACCGGCTCGTCATGGACTTCCGCGCCCGCACGGCGGGCCGGATCGCCAACCCGTCGGAGACGAGCCTCAACCCGTTCAGCGTGCACGAGACCCTCGGTGAGTGCGAGGTGGACGCCCGCGTCTCCGGGCGACGTACGTCCTTCTCGGCCATTGGCATCGTGGAGTACGCCGGCGGTGCGAGCGGTGAGTGACCCGATCCCGCTCCGTACGGGGGCAGCCCTGCTGACGGCGACCGTCGAGGAACTCTCGCAGCGAGCGCCGGCGATCGTCGCGGCGGCGGCCAGCCAGATGCGCGGCATCCGGCTGGGGCTCGGCTTCCACGACGGCAGCCGAGCCCTGCTCTCCGCCCGGCACAGCCGCCTGGTCGTCGAACATCCCACCGACGGCACCGAAGCGGCCGGCCCCGATGTCGAGCCCGACGTCGAGGTCGTCTTCGACAACCGGGCCATGAACCTGCTGTTCGACCTGCAGCACCGACCGGCCGACCAGGCACTGCCGGACAGTCTGGACACCCGAGGCCCCCGCGAGCAGGTACTGGCCGTCTGGCGCGCCTTCAGCCTGCTCGCCCAGCGCGCCGCGGGGCTGCGCTCGGTGCAGGAACTGTGGCGGTCCTACCGGGACGACGCGCCCGCCCCATGGGGTGAGAGGGCCGACGAGGCCGAGTCGCCGGGACCCGCTGAGCCCGTCTCCGGCTGGGAGGGCGTGGACTACCTGCTGCGCCGCCGGCCGCAGGACGCCACGGACGTCGAGCCTGAGTTGGTCGGCGGGACGGTGGTGACCCGTCCACGCCTGCTGTGGGACGGCCGTGGCAGCTCGCCGTGGTGGCACGAATCGCCGATTCACGACGCCGATCTGCTGGCGACGATGGCGGCCTGCCGGGCCCGTACCGGCGAGGCGATGGAGGCTTTCGTCCCGTACCGGGAGCCCAGGGCCGAGCTCTACGACCTGATGCGGCTGTACCCGGCCCGGCAGGGCAAGGGGCTCCGGCCGACCCTCACCATCGCCGCCTGTGCCGCCTTCGGCGGACGCCCTGAGGACGCCGTACGGGCCGCCGCCGCGCTGGAGCTCTTCCACAACGGCTTCCTCGTGCACGACGACATCGCCGACGAGTCCACCCACCGGCGCGGTCTGCCGACCCTGCACGAGGAGCACGGCATCGGCCTGGCGGTCAACTGCGGTGACGGGCTCAACCTCCTCGCGGTGGACGCGATCCTGTCCAACCTGGACACGCTCGGTCTCGCCCGCACCCTGGCCCTCATCCACGAGGCGATCCACATGTGCCGGGAGTCCGTGGAGGGCCAGGCCATGGAACTCGGCTGGATCCACAAGCACGTGGTGCCGGCCGAGGACGAGGCGTACTTCACCATGAGCACCAAGAAGACCGGCTGGTACACCTGCATCAGCCCGTGCCGCATCGGCGCGGTGTGCGCGGGGGTGACGGACCCCGCGCTCCTCGGCCGCTTCGACGAGGCGTTCCGGCTCATCGGCATCGCCTTCCAGATCCAGGACGACATCCTCAACCTCGTCGGCCAGGAGGAGTTGTACGGCAAGGAGCCCCTGGGCGACCTGCTGGAAGGCAAACGCACCGTCATGCTGATCCACCTCTTCCGCACCATGGCCGAAGCGGAGCGGCCCCGGATGCGGGAGATCCTGCGGCGCCCCCGGTCCGCCAAGGCCCAGCAGGACGCGGAGGAGATCCTGGCCGCCATGCGGCGCCACGGCTCCATCGACTACGCCGTAGCCCTCGCCGATCGGCTGGCGGACGAGGGGATCACCCGGTTCGAGGAGGATCTCGCCGTGATCCCCGAGAACGAGGGCAAGGCCATCCTCCGACAGATCGCCCACTACGTCACCACGAGGCTCCTATGACACCCGAGACCGAGACGCACGAGAGCGAGACGCCCGGATCCGACACACCGGAGTCGGGAGCGGCGTCGGGGTCGGGCGGGACCACCGAATCCCAGGACGCGGCGTTCCTCGACCTCGTCCGCCGCGGCAACGCCCGTACGCGCGCGGTCCTGTGCACCCTCGCCCGGCACGGGGTCGCCCTGCGCCGCGACGAACCCGAGCGAGCCGCTCGGCTGCTCGAAGCCCTCGGCGTGTGGCCGGTGTACAAGGGCGGACAGTTCCTGTTCGACCTGCTGGAGTGGGAGGACTTCATGCTCGACGGCGACCCTCCCCCGCCGATCCGGCCCCAGGACCTCGCGGCCTCGCTGCGCCTGCCGCTGCGCCTGCTGTCCGAAGCCGTCGACGCCGCGCCGACCATGCTCCAGACCGGGCCGCTGCACCGCACGGCCGCGGCCTTCGACCTTCCGCTGCGGTTCCTGACCGTCACGGCCAAGGCGGCGCTGGACGGCATCGCGGGCGACCTCGGCACCATGGCCGCGACCTCGGCCGACGCTCCGGCCGAGGAGGGGCCGGGCGGTTCAGAGGGGGAGCTGCCCGAGCTGGCGGCCGGTTTCCATCTGTACCAGGACGTCGTCCTCGGCACGGTCGTGATCGCCGGGCCGCTGCTCGACGGCGGAGCCCGCTAGGCCGTAGGCGTCGGCGATCAGCTCGTACGAGCGGATCCGGGCAGTCAGGCTGTGGGCGGGCGAGACGATCATCAGCTCCTGCGCGCCGGTACGGTCCACCAGCTCGTCCAGCCCGGCCCGCACGGCGTCCGGAGTGCCGTGCACGGTGTCGGCCAGACAGCCGTCGACGAACTCCCGCTGCCCCGGCGTGAGTTCGCAGAACTCGGCCTCACCGATGGCCGGCACCAGGCCGGGCGGGCGGCTGCTACGGATCCGCAGCATCGTGTGCGCACCGGTGAGGGCGTGCCGACGGGCCTCCGTCTCCTTCGCCGCGGCGAAGGCGAGGACGGACACCATGGCGTACGGCCGGTCCAGGACCGCCGACGGCCGGAAGGCACGCCGGTAGAGGTCGAGCACCGGGGCGGTGGCGGCCGGCGCGATGTGATGGGCGAACGCGAACGGCAGCCCCAGCGCCGCCGCCAGCTGGGCGCCGTTGCCGCCGGAGCCCAGCACCCACACCGGTGGCCGCCCCGATGCGGGCGCACCGCCGGGTACACGGCTCTGCACCGGGCCGGGCACCGCGTGCACGCCGGCCAGCGGATGGCCCTCGGGGAAGTCGTCGTCCAGGAACCGGATCAACTCGCCCACCTGGCGGGAGAAATCCTCGGGGCGTTCCAGCAGCGGGTCGGTGCGGCGCAGCGCGGTGGCCGTGCCCAGATCCGCGCCCGGGGCACGCCCCACACCCAGGTCGATCCGCCCCGGCGCCAGCGCCTCAAGCGTGCCGAACTGCTCGGCGACAACCAGCGGGACGTGGTTGGGCAGCATCACACCGCCCGAGCCGAGCCGGATGCGCCAGGTGTGCGCGGCCAGATGAGCCAGGATCAGCGTGGGGCAGGACGTGGCGACACCCGGCACCGAATGATGCTCGGTCACCCAGAACCGGTGATACCCCCGCCGCTCCGCCGTCCGGGCCAGCGTCACGCAGCCCCGCAGTGCCCGTGCGGCGGTGGACCCACTGCCGACGACCACGGGGTCCAGCACGGACAGCGGCACCGGTGCCCTGCCCCGCCGCGACCCCCGGATCTCTGTGTCCATGGCTCAACTCCTTCGGCATCACCACGACTTGTCCCGCCACTACGCCCAGTCCCGCTCGTCGGAGTGGGTGATCGGAGCCGACTCCGATCACCCACTGCTTCCGCATGGCCCTCTCCGGGTCAGAAGAGGTTGCCGCCCAGGGCGCACTTGGTGACACCGTTCATCGTCACCAGGCCGTCCTTGTTCTTGCCGGGCTTGGCGCCGTTCATGTGGCGTACCGACGCGGAGATCAGCCAGCCGTGCTGGTCGGCCTCGTTGGTGCGGACGTGGAAGTCACCCGTGATCACCATCACCCGACCGCCTTCCTCAAGACGGTGCGTGGGACGCTCCGCCTCGGAGACCGGCGTGGGCGAGTAGAGGTAGGAGGGCGTCATGTAGTCGTCGAAGACCATGCCCGTCGGGGCGGCGATGCGCAGTTCGACGCGTCCCGGGCGTACCGGCACTCCGCCGGAGGTGATCAGGACGGCCAGGCCGGCGGGCTTGGGGTCGTCGAGGTCGATACTGGGGGTGACGGCCTGGTCCACGCGCAGTTGGGCGTCCACCCCCGTCGTGGTGGTCTGACCGACGGGCGGTGTCGTCTGGCCCATAGGCTGCATCGGGTCGACGACGGGCTGCCCGCCGTTGCCCTCGCCGGGTCGGCGCATCTTCAGGCCCTGCTGGTAGCCGAAGTCGTAGCCGTCGGCGTAGTAGTCCTGCTCCCCGCTCCTGCCGTCGCGAGGCGGCGAGGTGCTCGGCCGTCCGGCCAGCGCGTCCGCGACGCCCTGGTCCTCGCCGCGGTTGTAGGCGTCCTGCTTCGTGGTGTCGATGCCGAGTGCACTGGTCATGTCCAGCTCCTGACTGTGGTGGGGGTGGTGGTGCGACGGAGGCGACTAAGGCTTGGCCTGCTGCAAGTGCTCCGTGGCCTTCGCCCACCCCTCCTGCCTGCCACGGCGGTACTCCGCGGCGGCGTCCTGCGCGTTCTTGCGCAGCTGCTCGGAGGTCCTCTGGCACTCCGCCAGCTTCCCCGTGAGGTCGCTGACCTGACCGGTGAGCTCGTTGACCTTGTTCCGGAGGTTCGTGAGCTCCTGGTCCTGACCGGTGGTGACGGGGCCCTTGTTCTGGTTCTGGTTCTGGGTCGTGGTGCTCGTGCCCTGGCCGTCCGTCAGGCCGATGACCGACACATTGGTGATGCCCGACTGACAGCTGCCGGGCGCCATGCCCATGAAAGTGATCGTCGTGCGGCTGCTCTTCGCCTGGAAGGAGAACTCCTTCCGCTGCCAGTTCGCCCGGCCGTACCCGACTCCGGGGTCGAAGTCACGGGAGGTGATCTCTCTGCCGCCGACATCGTCGGTCACCTTCACCGTGAAGTTGTTCGGCCGGCCGTTGCAGTTGTTGTACTCGTTCGGGCTGCACTCGAACGAGAGGTTGTAGGTGGCACCCGCTTTAGTCTCGACGGTCTGCTTGATGCCGCCGTTGGTGAAATTTATCCCCAGGTCGACAGCTTGAAGGCCGTTCGGGTGATTGGCGAACGCGGCGTTGAGGTGGTCGTAGCCGTATGCGTTCACCGGGTCCCAGCCCGTGGCCCGATAGGCAGCGGCCGGGTGCACAGGGCGCCACGACTTGGCGGCGCCGCTGACGCGAGGCTCGGTGAAGGTGCCGTTTCGAACGAGGTTCTCCGTGGGCATTTCCAGGTTTCCTTCCAGAGAACGAACCGGACACCAGCACGTCGCATGACGGCATGGGGGTGCCACGGTTCTGCCAGCCCTCGGTGGGATCCCCCTCCGCCCGCAACCCTAGATTCGAACTACAGCAGCCGCATCTTGTGACGTCGCAGGCATCGGACACGGCCAAACTTGTCCAGTGTTCGATTAACAGTTCAACGGCGGGGGTGCCTGCCCGCACACGGAGCGCCCTCTGGTGAACCGACCGTGCCCCTACGGGTTCACCAAGCCCTTCGCCGTGTTGCCGCGCGCCTTCAGGCCGAACGAAGAACGCACCGCCTCCCGCAGAACAACGTGGGGAACTTTGAACCGGAGTGGTGACTTGCAGCGGATGTGAGTTGGGCCTGTTCCGCTCTTCCTGGCCAATCAAGCCGACAGACCGTCATGACCCGGACGCCCGGCGACTACGCAGCCCTGAGCCAGCGTGCGGTGCGGTTTCCTCAATCATGTGGAATGTCGCGCAATTGGGCTTTGACCGCGATTCCGTGAACGATCTTCGTGCCGCGTCAGGGCCGCCGCCGAATCGGTCTCACCTCTCGACCACCATACGGAAGCGCCTCGTCATCTCCCCCCAGCTCTCGGCCCGATTGTCGACCGCCTCGGCGTGCGGCGCAGGCGGCCTGATGCCGTGCGGTCCGCGGGCGGCACCACGGTCGAGCGCCGATTACCGATGAGGCCCATGCCTTCGGCAGGATGGTCGCCATGACCGAGATCCGCACCCCCCGCCTCCTCCTCCGCCGCTGGCATGACGACGACCTTGCGCCTATGGCGGACATCAACGCGGACCCGCAGGTCATGCGCTGGATCGACGACGGCTCGTTGCGCGACCTGGACAGCACGGCGGAGGACATCGAACGGTGGGAGGAGGAGTGGGACGAGGAAGGCTTCGGCATCTTCGCCGTCGAGCTGCTGGCCTCGGGCGAACTCGCCGGCTTCACGGGTCTGTCCGTGCCCGAGTTCCTGCCGGAGGTGCTGCCCGCTGTGGCGATCAGCTGGCGATTCGGCTCACCGTTCTGGGGCCAGGGGTACGCGTCCGAAGCCGCCCACGCCACGCTGGAGTTCGCGCTCCAGGACCGTGGCCTCGACCGCGTCATCAGCATCAGCCTTCTGGGTGACGACGCTTCCGAGAACGTCATCCGCAAGCTCGGCATGGCACCGGAGCACGAGACGACACACCCGATGTACGGCTTTCCGCTGAGAGTTCACAGCATCGATCTCACCGAGTTCCACGGGTAATCCGGCCGAGCCGTCGGATCATGACGATCTTGGCCGCAGAACACGCAAGCACGTGGGTTCCCGAACCTGGGGCTGATCATGCCGAAGTCGAGGTTTCAGCACCTGAGTTCGCAGGCTGCACCCCTTCAGAATTCGTGAACTCTCCGGAAATCCACCAGGGGGCGATGTCCCCGAGGCTCGGCGTCCCACGTATCCATGAGCGCAGGTTACAACGCGTCTGATGAGTGAGTCGCCGTTCTAGCGAGCCGAGGTAACAGCCCCAAGCCGTCGACGCCTTCAGCCGCAAAAGCCCACTGATTCGTAGCGCGCCCCCAGGAGAAAACCCCCTGCTCAGCACAGCAAGTCCATGTCCGGAGGACCAAGGTATCGTCACTTCGTGACGATACAATCAGCCAAGATGACCGAATCTGATCGATTCGGTACGGGGGGTGAGCGGGCCGATGGGATGGGTGACCATGATCGGCCCCTCCGACGAGCAAGTTGAATACCGCCTTACCGGCGGCCACGGCTGCGGGAAGTCTGCCACGGTCGACGCGGCCCCCCTCGTCGCCGCCATCGAGGCCAAGGCCGAATCGGCTGGTGCCCGCGTCGCCTCCCTGCTCGGCTCCCGCGAGGCCAAGCGCGCCTTCTTCCGCGCCCGCGGGCTCATACGCAGCAAGGGCACGGCGCGGTTCACCGGGTTCGACGCCGTCGAAGTCGCTGCCGCCGCCGGACTCGATGCCCGCGACCTCTACGGCGACCAGGCCCTTCCCCAACCAGCCAACGACGGACAGGTGGACTACCACCTCGATGCCAGCGAACGCCCCCTGGTCTGGATCGGAGACGGCCTCACCGAGTTCGACATCACCCCCGGCAGCATCCTCGCCCCCGAGCACTTCCAGGCCGCCCGACGCCTCATGCACGGTGAGAACCCCCGGACCGGGCAAACCCTCGTAGAACCCAAGCTCGCCATCGCGCCGGCCGCAAAGCTCCCCGCCGCCCCGCTGGCCCGCGCCATCCGCCGCGCCGCCGCCGAACGCAGCGTGAACCCCGTGTCCCTGCTGGACTCCAAGCGCAAGCAGGACGCCTTCCGCAGGATGGAGAGCCAGCTCAAGCGGTTCGGTGAATCGCACCGCATCCCCGCCTCCACTCTGCTCAAACTCGCCGACGCCGTCGGCATCGATGCCGTCGACCTGTACGGCGAAGACACATTGGAGAAGGCCGTGGCCGCCGAGGCAGGCGGCCACCTTGACGCCCGCGCACTCCTGCGCGCCGTCGAGGCGCGCGCTACCGAGATCGGACAGCAGCCCGCCGACCTGTTCACCGCTGCGTCCATGAAGCGCCGGTACGTCCAGACCGCGGGCGAGGGCGAACGACGGCTTCGGGACCTGCCTATGGACGTCCGTGAAGCCGTCGCCATGGCCAAGGCGGCAGGACTCGCGCCCGAGGACGTGTGGGACGCCGAGGAGATCAAAGCCGCCCTCCTCGAAGGCCGCGTGCAGGTCGGCAACTTCGGTGCCGACGTCACCTTGGACCTCGCGAAGTCGAAGAGCGCGTTCCTCGCCTACGCCCCGGAGGAGATCGCCGCCCAGGTGGAGGGCATCTACACCTCTGCCGGCCGCGAGTCCATCAGCGCCCTGGAGCGCTGGACCGCGTACGCGATGCGCGGTCACCACGGTGACGGCGACGAGGCGGAGACGGTAAAGACGAGCGGGTTCTCCGGCTGGATGATGGTGCACCGCGCCGCCCGGCCCGTGGACGGCGCCCCGTACGGCGACCCTCACTTCCACCTGCACTTCACCCTGGCCAACATGGTCAAGGGCACCGACGGCAAGTGGTCCACCATGGCCAGCGGGGGCCGCGACCTCCACCGGCACACCCGCGCGACCCAGTCCCTCATGAACGCCCGTATCCGCAGGGAGCTGACCGACACCTTCGGCATCAGCTTCCGCCGCGAGGAGCGGACCGGCGCGTGGGAGATCGCGGCGATTCCCGAGGCCACGATCCGCCTGTTCAGCAAGCGTGACAGCCAGGTCCGGGAACTGCTGACGAAGCTGGGCATCGACTACGACAGCGCCACGACCCGCGAGCGCACCGCCGCCTCCACCGCGTCCAAGGCCGCGAAGAACGGCGAAGCCGCTGGAGTCGGGGACGACGTTCTGCGCGCTTACTGGCAGGCCGAAGGCCGCGCTGCCGGTGACGATCCCGAGGCCATCGCAGCCAGCGCGATGGAGCAGGACCGAGCGGATCAGAACCCTGGTCTGGACGAGCTGTGCGCTCAGGTCTTCGACCCGAAGACCGGCTTGACCAGCCACTCCAAGGAGTTCACCCACGCCGCTGCCATCGCCGCTGTGCTGGACGCCCTTCCATACGGAGTCGCGAACGCCGAGGAGGCCGAACAGCTCACCACCTCCGTCCTCCGTCACGCCGGTTACGCGGTCCAGCTGAATCCGAGGGGCGCCCAGCACTTCACGCACGCCGACCGGTACACGACGGCGGACATCGTGGCCGCGGAAACGCTGATCGTCTCCGAGGCCACGAACCGGCTCAACAAGCAGGCCGCCGTCGTCAGCCGCGACACGGTCGACATGACCCTCTCCACCGTCGAGGCCCAGCACGGCGGCAGCTTCGCGTTCTCCGACGAACAGCGCGCCGTCCTCGAACGACTGCTCACGGCCGGGCATGGGATCGACTCGGTGGAGGGCATCGCCGGATCGGGCAAGACCACGATCATGGACACCGCCCGGCAGGCATGGGAGGCTCACGGTCTTGTCATTGCCGGCGCGAGCACGGCCGCCGTCGCCGCCGCGAACCTGAAGGCGGAGGCGGGCATCGAGTCCCGCACCCTCGCGTCCTGGCTCACCGGCATTCGAAACGGCGGCCCCGGCCTCACGGGCGTTGACGTGCTGGTCGTGGACGAAGCCGCCATGTGCGATGACCGCGACGTCGCCGAACTGCTCACCCACGCTGCGGAAACCGGAACGAAGGTCGTCGGTATCGGTGACCCCAAGCAGTTGCACTCGCCCGGCATCGGCGGGTCCTTCGCGGCCGTGCACCACATCGTTGGCGGACTCAGCCTTAGCGAGAACTACCGGCAGAAGGACTTGGTCGAGCGCCGGGCACTGGAACTGTGGCGCGACGACAACCGCGTGGAAGCACTACGTACTTTTGCCGGAACCGGCCGCGTACACGCACTCGCGGACAAGGACGCCACCCTCGCCGCGATGCTCACCGTCTGGGCCGACAAGCGCGCCGCGCACACCGATGACCACACCGCCGTGCAGCAGCTCCTCATGATGGCCGCCACCAATGAGATCGTGGAGGAACTGAACATCGGGGCCCGCGCACTGCGGAAGGCGAACGGTGATCTCACCGGCCCCGAGCACGCCTACGCGCTGCCCGGCGGCGGCGAGCTGATGCTGTCCATCGGAGACCAGGTCCTCCTTCGGATCAACGACTACCGGGGCAAAAAGAGCCGAGGCGCGAACGAAGACGTACTGAACGGCTACCGCGGAATCGTGCGGGCCGTAGACGAGGAACGCCGGGTGCTGGTCGAGTGGCGAGAGAAGACCGCCGACGGCCACCGTGACGTTGCCGAATGGGTTGACGCCGACTACATCGCACAGGGCGGACTCCGCCTCGGATACGCGATCACCGGCCACAAGTCCCAGGGCCTCAGCGTCCAAGAGGCCCTGGTCTACGGTCCTGGCGCGCAGGCGAACGCCCTCTACACGATGATGAGCCGCGACAAGAAAGAGTCTCACCTGTTCTTGCCGCTGTCCGTCTACGAGACCGACGCCGACCGCGCCCGCCACGGCGACGCACTCACTGAGCAGGAACGACTTGACCGCGCGGTCGCGGGCCTCATTCGCGAGATCGAGAACGGCACCGAGGAACGCATGATCCTCACCGAACTCCCGGAGAACGCGGTCCCCGCTCACGTTCGCCAGGCCGTAGCGGACCTTCCGATCCCGCGTGCTCCCGGCGCCGACGAGCCCTACGACGCGGACACTCCTGAAGGGGCTCCGGAGCATGAGGACTGGCCCGCCCCGGTAAAGACTGAGCGGCCCATGGAGCCCCCGATGCCTTCGGAACCCGCGCCGACTGCCGACCGTCCCTACGCTCACCTCAGCAACTCGGCCCTGCGTGACGCCGCGCGCAAGGCTGCCTCGGCTGCGCGCGCCACCAGGACAGCGGCCGAGAAGGCTGAGGTTGCTGCCGACCGTGCCGAACAGCAAGCCGCCGCGGGAACCGGTCGGAACGCGCTCGCGCTTCATCGCCGGCATCAGGCTGTGGCCGACCGCGCCGAGGCAATCCGCGAAGTTCGAGCACTGGACAGCACGATCACCGAACGCATTGCCCGACTGCACAGCACACAGGCCCGTGTCGAAGGACTCGAACAGCAGCTGGCCGTGACCGGCCGCTTCGGGCGTCCAGTGCTCCGCGGGGACGAGCGGGCTGCGGTCGAGGCGGAGCGTGAGGAACTGCTTCGTACGTGCGAGGAGACCGGACGGGAACTGGAGCAGATGAACACGCGAGTCCACGAGGTTGCCCAGCACGCCGGGCCTGTCAGCGAACACGAAGCTGTGCTCGCGGCGGCGGACCTGTCGCAGGAGGAGAAGACCGAGCTTCTACGGCGGGCCAAGGACAAGGACAACCAGACAGCCAAGCAACTCCGGGTCGAGGCCGCCAGGGCTCGGAACACGTCCAACGGTGCGGCCTACCGCGTAGCTGGTCTTCGCAATGAGTTGTCAGCGCGGGCCGAAGGGAAGGCGCCGACGTCGAGTGACGAGCCTCGTCGCCAGAATGGGCGGGATGGGGTTCCTGTCTCTCCCTACACCGGGCAGGCTGAGATGCATGTGCATCAGTCGCACGATGGACCGAGCGAGCCACCCGTAGGGCCACTCCTGTGATGGAATCCGCCGCCTCCCACTCCGGGGGTCGTCTGGATCGGCGTCCGATATCCCTTGCATCAGGAGGTAACGCAGAGCGTCAGTTCGCGAAGCCGGCGGCCGGTGATGGTGATGTCGTATCGGCGCGCGTTGTGTAAAGCCGCCTTGGTCAGGGCCTTGCGCTGGTGGATGTCCCGGCTCATCTCGTCTAGGGCCACGGCCAGCGAGCGCGGGTCGCCAGGAGTGTAGGGAACGCCCGAGCTTCCGAGGATTTCCCTCGCACCGGGAAGATCGGAGTAGGCGACCGGAAGTCCGTTGGCTTGGGCCTCGATGAGGACGAGCCCGAAAGCCTCCAGGCCCCTGGTCGTGAAGACGAAGGCGTCGTAGTTCGGCAGGCGGCGCCAGAGTTCAGTGCGGGGCAGGAACGGGTCAAATTGAACCCGGTCCCGGAGCCCGAGTTCGATAGACCGCTGTTCCAGATGCTCCCGCAGGGTTCCTTTGCCGATCACGGTCAGGTGGTGCGGCTGATTGGTTAGGGCGAGGGCTTCGACGGCGGTGATCGTGGATTTGTTGTCGTCCAGACGACCGGCGTGTACCAGAGACAGGGGTCCGGTTCCGGTAGGCGGTTGATCGCGTACCTGGGCATCGCTCAACGGGATACCCCACGGGATGACGGTGAGCCGATCGGTGAATCGGCGTCCGGTGAGATGGTCGATGCGGTCGGCGAGGGCGAAGGTCGGGGCGACGATCGCGGCGCTGGCGGCAGCGACTTCATTCATGGCCTCGCGTTCCGATGGGCTGCGCTCGGCCGCCATTACATCGGGACCGTGGGCGATGGCGATGATAGGAATGTTGCCGGCGGTGCGGGTGACGGCCAGGCTGAGAGCGAACCCGAGGTACTGAGCGTGAATGACGTTCGGCTGGATCTTCTCAACGAGCGCACCGACCTCACGCGTCAACTCGTCCACGTAGTCGTCGAAGCCGGGGCCCTGGGGGCGTTTCGTCGTGGAGAGGGGGATCAGGTGATCGAACGCGGCCTTCCACTCCTGATCGACCGGCGTCCGGCCGAGGTAGGTCGTGTGGGTGTCGGGCATGGCGCGGTAGAGGTCGTTGACGAGGATCAGGCTCCCGGACGAGGGCTCGGACCTGCGGTTGATACCGGTGAGGATGGTCAGGGGTTTCGTGCTCATGCGGAGATCCCCTTGATCGATAAGTGGCGGGCGGGAAGCGAGGCACTACGGTCCACCGTGATCCGCGGATCGGTGGTGACCTTCCGGCTGCGGTTGCGAGGTGGCGCCCACCACGACGCCAGGTGTGGCGTGAGGACGGCGTTCACCTCCTGGACCGGGTGCAGGAGACCTTTCCTGTCCTGCTGGGCTGTCCACGCCCTGACGGCTGACCGCGGGTAGACAGGGTGTATCCCGATCTCGCCTTTGGGAAGGATGCCGTTGAACGGCGTGGGGATGCCCTCGTGGTTCCAGTAGTCCCATGCCTCCAGAGCCTTGGCCTTCTCGAAGCAGTGGTAAAGCTGCTTGTAGCGGGGCATGTAACGGATTTCGCGGAAGACCATCTGACCGATCAGCCCCGGCGCGACCTGCCGGAGCGTGTTGAGATCAGCGCCCTGGAAGCTGACCGACGCCGTGTCTCGGGAAGGGTGCAGCGTGGTCCGGGCGAGCAGGTGGGACAGCCGCCGCCGTACGTAATCTGCAGCTCCCGGGGCGAGCGCCGGTTCCACGCCTTCGATGAGCTGGACGAGCTGCTGGTGGCGCGGATGGAAGCGGGCCAGGTCGAACAACTGGTGCATGCCGTCCACAGCGGCGAACGCGAGTCGCTTGTACAGCCAGTTGTTCAGCTCCCCGGCCTGGGCGTAGCTCTTGGTCTCCGGAGTCGTGGAGTGGAGCATCAGGTACTCGGACAGCACCTCGAAGTACAGGTATCCGAGGAACGGCACGGCGGGCACGGCAGCGGCCAACTGGTCGATGAACTCCAGAGCCGCCGTGGCGCGGCCGGCTGCGTTGCGCAGGGCCGTGTCGAGGAACACGGCCGCGGAGCCCAGCCCGGCCGCAACGGCATGGTCAAGCTGGTCGTTCTCGGCCAGGGTGAGGAGACTCCGGTAGCGCAGATAGGTGCGCAGGTGGATGGCCCCGAGGTGCAGGTAGTCCACGCCCTTGGTGGGGATCGGAGCGTCCGGGATGACCTCGAAGATCACGGGCGTGGTGTTGGGCTTCATCCGCATCAGGTAGGCACCGAGGTTGTGCGGGCGCAGTCCCTCGCGCTGACGGGCCAGCGGGGAGCAGTACAGGGCCCCGACCAGGCATCCGGTGGAAACGTGCAGCTCGCCGCTGGTGAGGATGGCGTCGATGTCCTTGGTGGTGTGCAGCAGGTACATGGGCCGGCCGCTGACGAGCGCCTCGGTCATCGCACTGTGCTGGATCAGCCAGCCGTTGGGGGTGTCACCTTCCAGGTAGCGGCGCCAGTCACCCTCGCTCTCGGCCAGCGAAGCTGGGGCCGGGCGCCGCGCGGGCCGGGTGTAGTCCGTGTGGGCGTGCTCCCACTCGTTACGCAAGGGAACTCCTGGGGTTGAAGTCAGCAGCGGGCCGCGGGAGTTCGGGAGCTACAGGGTCTCGACGTTCGCTCCGGAAAGGCGGTTTCGGCAGTCGAGAACATAGGTCGCGCATTTCTCGATCATCGGGAGGTCGAAGAGCGGGTGGTCCATGAGAAGAACCACTGCCTCAGCGGCCGCTACCTCGTCTGGGGTCGCATCGACCCTGAGCACGTCCAGCTCGGCGTCGTTCGGGACGTTGGGTTCGGCGCCGCGGACATCGGCGCCAAAGCCGATGAGAAGTTCGGCGACACGAGCCGAGGGGGAATTGCGCAGGTCGGTGGCGTTGAACTTGTACGTCAGGCCGAGCAGCAGAACCCGAGACCCCCTGACGGGCAGGCCGCGCTTGTCGAGCCCTTCCACGACACGCTGGACCACGTAGTCGGGCATGTGCCGGTTCACGTCGGCGGCGAGTTCCGCGAACCTGAACGGGATGCCAAGGTCCTGCTGGGCTTTCCACGAGAGGAACATCGGGTCAACGGGCAAGCAGTGCCCGCCGACCCCCGGCCCCGGAGTGAACCGCGTGAATCCGAACGGCTTGGTCGCGGCGGCGTCGATCGCCTCCCAGATGTTCACGCCGAGGGAAGCGGCCAGCATCGCCATCTCGTTGACCATGGAGATGTTGACGAACCGGAAGGTGTTCTCCAACAGCTTGGCCAGCTCGGCGACCTTCGTCCCGGACACCGGAACCGTGGTCTGAAAGATGCCGTCGTAGAAACCCTTGATCGAATCGAGTGATTTGGCGTCGATTCCGGACACCAATTTCGGCGTCTCGAACGACCACCGTTTGTTTCCGATCCGCTCTGGGCTGAATCCGGCCAGGAAGTCCACCCCGCCTTTGAGGCCCGACGTCTCCTCCAGGATCGGCAGCAGCAGTTCCTCGGTGGTGCCAGGATAGGACGTGGACTCCAGGACCACGGTCGCACCGGGGCGAAGGTGCTCGCCCAGGGTCCGGGCGCAGGACTCGATGTGGCCCAGGTCGGGCACGCCGTTCCGTAGGGGGGTCGGCACGGTGATCACTGCGATGTCGAAGTCGGCCAGCGCAGCAGCGTCGGCGGTCGCGGAGTAGGACCCGGAGTCCAGCACCGCGCGCAGCCGTGCAGAGTCCACGTCCCTCACGTGGGACTGGCCGGCGGCGAGCTGCTGGACGCGGTGCGGGTCCACGTCGTAGCCGACGACATGGTGACCCACCTCTGCGGCGCGTACGGCCAGGGGAAGTCCTACATAGCCCTGACCAGCGATAACTATCTGCATGGCAGCTCCTACGCGATTGCGGTGCTTGAATGGACCGTCGTTCCTGGTCTGGCAAGGAGAAGTGCTGTGCCCCTGGTGTCCGTCGTGATGCCCGTGTACAACTCGGCAGCCACCCTCGGCGCAGCCGTCCGATCGGTGCTCACGCAGACCCACAGCGACCTGGAGCTGCTGGTCACTGATGACCAGTCCTCCGATGGCTCCATGGATCTGCTCCGCGAGTTCGCCGAGCAGGACGAGCGCGTTCTGCCGGAGTCGGCACCCGAACGGGGCGGTGCGGGCCGAGCCCGCAACCTCGCGATCGAGCGTGCCCGCGGGGACTACATTGCCTTTCTCGACAGCGACGACATGTGGTTGCCGGAGAAGACCGAGAAGCAGCTCGCCTTCGCCGGGGATGGTGATGCGCCGCTGACGTTCACCTCGTACTTCAAGATGGACGCCGACTACGACGGCGAGAGCACCGACTGGGTCCCGAACGGGCGGGTGGTCCGTGCGCGGGAGCACGTGGACTACCGCGCGATGCTGGTCCGAGACCACATCGGCGCCCTCACCGCCATGTACGACCGCACTGTCCTGGGCACGAGGCTGATGCCGGAGATGCGCAAGCGCCAGGACTACGCCCTCTGGCTGTCGATCATGCGGGACGGGGCTGACGCCCGGGGCTTGGATGAGCCGCTGGCGGTGTACAGGGCCCACCAGTCGGGATCGCTGTCCTCCAACAAGATGTCGTTGATCCCGTACAACTGGGAGCTGTACCGCGAGCACGAGCATCTGTCGGTCCCGCGGGCGACGCGGGCGCTGGCCGGCGCTGTGTGGCAGTCGCTGCGCAACTCGCGTATCTAGATCCGTGCACGGCCCGGGGAGCCCGGTACGCGACCGTTTCTGAGGGTGCCTGACCGGGCCCCGCCCATGGCCGTGCCACGTGCTCGGGGGCTGGACCCCGGGGCGTGACTCGGTGGGTCACCTGTGCCATCGGCCGGCTACGCGGCCGAGCCATCGTCGGCCCTCGCGCGCAGGAACAACTGGAGGAGCAGCCGCCGGTCGGAGACCGGGACGGTCTCCTGACGGCTGTGGAGCGCCTCCCGGCCGTGCAGGAAGCGGCGCTGGTTCACGATGAGGTAGTCCCCGGGCTGGAGTATGAACGAGACCTGACCCCGGACAAGCTCCTCAGCGAGCTCTCTGGCGGCTTCGGCGTGCGCCTGGCCGAGCTCGGACCTTTCCAGCATCTTGGCGGTGAACCGGACGAACTCCTCACTCGGGTTGGAGTCATCCAGGATCGGAAACGGCTTGTACTCCTCGCCCACGTCGAACAGGTCGAAAAAGGTCCCGTAGGAATAGGCCGATTCGGCCAACAGGGCGCGGCTGTCCTCCGACAGCCGCGCCACCGCCGCGTGGGCGTCGGAGAGGATGCTGCGGCCGCCACCAAGCGGGTCGGGGCGAACGCACAGGAGCGTGGTGTAGTCCGGGGGCCGGGTCCCGTTCACCAGGTCCATGTGGAACGCGTTGTACCCGATGCCGCTGGACTTGCCGGGGTCCTTGTCGACCTTGACCCCGATGTCCTTCCAGAGAGGCCACCGCGGGAAAGGCGAGAAGGGGACGGCCACCTCGGCGGCGAAGGCCGTGGCCAGCCGCAGGAACCGGCCGTCATCGGCCCCCAGCGCCTTGGCGAGGATCCCAAGGCGCAGCACGGCGTATCCGCCGCCCTCCTCGGTCAGCGCGTGGCGCAGGGTCGCGGCGGTCTCCCTGAACAGCGGGGTGGCCGTCAGCTCGGTCCGATACCGCTCCATGGTGGACTGCGCCAGGAACGAACCGTCCAGTTCCCAGGGCGGGAGAAGAAGGTCGATCAGATCGGCTTCCAACTGCTCCGGCAGGTCGATGAAGACGTGCTGGTCGGCAGTCACGATCTCGGACATGGTGGTGTCCCTTTCTGCGGCGATGTGATGCGCGTGCTTCCCGTCCGGGCGTGGCTGCCATCGCAGCGTGGGGAGAGCCCGTCGGTTGCGCGGGGTCGCGTGGCTATGCCCGGAGCGCGACGGCGCGTCGCTTTCTGTGCGGGAGGTGTCCGGGTGGGCGTCGAACGCCTCCGGGGATGACAAGTACATCCCAACTCCCTTTCGCGATCGAGGGGTTGGGGGTTGTCCCGAGGTTGTCCCGGGCGCACACTCGCTACCCTCGAAGTAGCTGCCGATGATGGGGTTGATTCCGTGGACGAACCGATCCGGCATCCCCTCGCGTACGCACGATTTCTGCGTGACTGGTCACAAAGCGACCTGGTGACCCGGATGCACCAGGCTGCGCGGAGGCGGGGGCTTCGGTGCGGGGCGGACAAGGCTGCTGTCAGCCGGTGGGAGAACGACCGGAAGAAACCCGATGTCGAAACGCAGTTCCTCATCGCTGACGCGTTCGACGTGCCGGTTTCCGACCTTGAGCGCTATCCGTGGCCTCACTGGCTGCCCGGCCGCGAGGAACCAGTGCCGCTCGGGTCGGCGTACACCGTCCACGCCCTTCGAGATGCACAGAGAGCCGTGATGGACCGCGAACGCCGAACCTTCCTGACCTACAGCGCGCTCACCCTGGCGGGACTCGCCTCGCAGTGGGCCGACCTGGAGCCCGAACGCCTCACAACCGCCGCCGAGGGCAGCACTCGCGTTGACGAGGAGCTGATGAGCTGGCTGGAGGAGACCGGCGCGAAACTGTCGGCGCTCCCAACGGAGAAGCGCCAGCACATGAACAAGCTGACCGAAGCCCACTTGGATACGGTCACTGACCTGCTGGAAGGAGGCCGCTACAACGAGACGACGGAGCGCCGTCTGCATCAGCTGGCGTCGTCGTTGGCGAGCACGTGCGGCTGGTACCGGTTCGACCAGGGACAGCACTACGCGGCCGGGAAACTCTGGACCGCCGCGCTATCCAACGCCCACACCGCCCGGGACCGGGATCAAGGCGCGGGGGTCCTGGCAGACTTCGCGTATCAGGCGATCTGGCTCGGGAAGCCGGAGTCGGCCGTCGGGCCGTTGAGCCAGGCCCTCATTCACACTCGCCACCCCATGGCGCGTTCGTTGCTCCATCTGCGCCGGGCTCGTGCACACGCGGCGATGGGAAATGCCGGCGCATGCCACGACGACCTGAAGGCGGCCGAGGAGACGCTGCTGACGGATACGCGGGACCCGGCACCGTCCTGGTGCCGGTGGATGAGCACCGCGGACCTGGCTGTCGACTCCGGTCAGTGCATGCTCGATCTCGGCCAGACGGAACAGGCGCGGGCTCGGATCGACGAGGGACTGTTGCTGCTGCCGGGCTCGCGGGACAAGACGCGGGGCGTGTTCCGTACATACGAGGCGAGGTCCCTGCTTCAGGCCCGGGAGGTCGAACAGGCGCTCGTGGTCTCCAACGAGTCGCTGAACGTGGCGCGGCGGATCGGAGCTCACCGGTGCGTGGCCCTGGTACGCGACCTTGCTCCGGCCTTCCGGCCGTACAAGTTGGTCGACGGGGTGCCAGAGTTCCTGGAACGTCTGCGTTCGTGCTGAGCACGCTGGGGTGGCCTGACAGCGGCCAGTTGGAATTCCCCATCGGCGGCCAGTCACCGGGGAGCCAACTGGCCACCGATGGCTACCGAGCGTGAAGTGTCAGATTTCCTGGGACTGGTTTTCAGGGGCGGAAGGTGCGGCGGTAGGTGTCGGGTGGGACGCCGACGCTGCGGTGGAAGTGGCGGCGCAGGGTGGTGGCGGTGCCCATGCCGGTGGCCGTGGCGATGGTGTCGACGGTGGCGTTGGTGGTTTCCAGGAGTTCCTGGGCGTGGCGGATGCGCTGGGTGTGGAGCCATTGCAGGGGGGTGGTGCCGGTGAGGTGTTTGAAGTGGCGGGCGAGGTGGCGTGAGCTCATGCGGGCCTGGCGGGCCAGGTCCTCCACGGTGAGCGGCTGGTCGGCTCGTAGACGATCTCTGTCCATGCGGTGACGGCACCCTCGGCAACCAGGTCGTCGAGGCCCTGGCCGATACGGTCTGCTCCTCCGATGGCGGGCATGTAGCGCACCCGCCAGCGCGGGCTTTTGCGGATGACGAACCACCCGGCGAGGAGGCCATCGTCCTCGGCGGCACGCAGAACGGGGGCGAGCCGGGACACGGCAACCCTCTCGGCGCCGTCCCAGTCCGGGAACACGACATTGGCCTGGCACCAGGCGGGCAAGGTCATCGGAGGGTCTCTGCGGTGTGAGCAGCGGCCAGGTGCGGTGTCAGCGTTCGTTCGAGGCGTACCAGGTAGAAGCGCAGGATCAGGAGTGAGTGGTCGGTGGCTTCGCGGGTTTCGTCGTTGTCGACGACTTCGACGCTGTGCAGTGCGGAGGCGAGGCCGCCTGCCCCGTAGAGGCGGTCGATGCGCTGGGGACCGCCCTGGTCCGGTTTTTGCTGTCCGGCCGTGGCGTTGAGTGCCTCGGGCTGGTTGAGGTGGTCGGCGGCGTAGCGGGCGAGGTCGAGGTAGCCGGCGTCGGTCAGGGCGGCGTCGGGGCGGGTGTCGCTGCGACGGTGTCCGTCGGCGTCGAGGTAGGTCCGGTGGACCATGTGCGCGCGATCGGTCACCGTGTCCCAGGTGGGCAGGACGAGGCGCTCGGGATTGCGCGGGTAGCTGTTGGTGTCGCCGGCCGCAAGAGTCACCATGCCCGGCTGTGCGTGCATGGCCAGCCAACTGGCCTCCATCAGACGCTGGTTGGCGTCAAAGCAGCACATGTGGAAGGAGATGAGGTTGAGCGGTACCGGACAGCTGCCGAGCCGCGCGACCACGTGGCAGGGGTGCAGCCACCACGGCTTGGCGCGGGGCCGTGCTTCGACGACGTCGAACAGGGAGGGCCGGAGGTAGACGGCGGTCGCGATGTCAGCGTCCGCGTACGGGTTCGGCGCGGACAGGAACCCGCGCAGCCCGAGCCGCTTCTCCGTGGCGTGCAGGCGCTCACTGCCCCGATCGCGGCTGAACTTGGCCTCCTGCTGGAGGAAGATGTCCGGCTCAAACTCCCTAAGAACGTCGAGTGCGAGATCCCGGTGTTCGCCGTTGCGGCCACCGTCGGCCTCGATGTTCCAAACGGCGACGGTCACGAGGTCAGTCACTTCAGACCTTTCGATATCAGTGCGGATAGGTGCGGTATCACGCCAGAGCGAGGAAGGTGTCCCAGTGCGGAGCGGGCGCGCGGCCTGTGCCCACGGTGTGCAGAGCGAGTGCTGCTCCGGCAGGTCCATCGAGGAGTTCCGGGTTGGGGTCGCTTTGGTCGAGCGCGGTGACAAGGTGGTTGGTCAGGATCGGCAGTTCCGCGGCGATCTCCGGGCTGTCCGTCTCGGTGGCCATCCGCCACGCCGCCTGAAGGAGCCCTGCCATGCCGTGGCACAGCCCGGTCTCGGGAAGCTTGTCCAGGTGGAGGGGGTCTTGCAGGGCGGAGAGTATGGCGTTCTCGGCCATCGCGACGCGTGCCCGTGGATGGAAGGTGCAAGGTCCCGGAGCCCTCGTGGGCCCCGGAGTCTTAGGCCCAGGACGCGGTGACGATCCCGTGGCGACGCAGCACGGCGTCCTGGGGCAGCGGCGTCGGGGCGGGGCCGGGCAGGTACCGGAACGTCGCAGCTCCCCGGCGACGGTGGTGTTGGGCCCAGCGGCGCAGCAGCCCCGCGTACTGGTCGGCGAGGGCTTCGGCCTGCGGGCCGTGGGCGATGACACCGCTCTCGAAGCCGCCGCTGTCCTCGTTCTCGCGGCGGGTGCGGTAGGAGATGCTGTCCTCGCTGACCAGGGCGGGTACCCCGAACTGGACCGCCGGTGTCAACAGCCCTTGCTCGATGACGTCCTTGGCCGCGTGCAGCCGCACCGCACGCGGCAGGTTGAGCGTGAGGTACAGGTCCAGCTCGTCCGGCAGATCCCAAGCCGCCCCCGACCAGTGCACCAGCCCGGGGGTGTCCAGGGCATGGTTCAGCGCCTGCGCGTTGAGGGGCACTCGTACGTCGTCGGTCTGCACGACGACGCCCTCTCGCAGCATCACCTTGCGTTCCTCGGCGGCGCCCTCGCCCTGCATGGGTACGAAGTGAGCCAGGCGGTAGGAGCAGCTGAGCAGGCCCGCACCGTCCCGGTCGAAGGCGATCGAGCGGGTCGTGCCGCACACCGTCAGCGGGACGACGAGCCGGCCCTTCTCGGTGAGCCCGTCGATCCACGACGGGGGGATATCCCACGCCGCGGCGGTGACGACGATCCGGTCATACGGTGCCCCGTCGGGGACGCCGGTCTCGCCATCGGCGAGGACCGTCTTCACCTGCCGGTATCCGGCCTCGTCCAAGAAGAGGCGGGCACGGTCGACGATGTCGCGGTCGATGTCGACCGTGGTGACCTCACCGTCGCTGCCCACGAGTTCCTGGAGGTAGGCGGCGTTGACGCCGCCCGAGCCGATTTCCAGGACCCTCATCCCGGGCGCGATGTCGGCCTGCTCCAGCATCACACCCTGAAGGTGGGCGGCGGACATGACGCTGACGTTTAGGCCGTTCTCGTCTTTCTTGACCGGCACAATCCGGTGGAGATCGTAAACGACCTCCAGGGACGCCTCCGGCGTGAACTGGTGCCGGGGCACTGCGGCGAAGGCAGCAGCCACCGAGTCGGACGTGATCGCGTCCTGGTCACGGAGGGCGCGGACCATGTCCGCACGCAGCGTGTCGGGATCGCGAACAGGCGAGTCATCCGTTGAAGTCATCCAATTCCCTACTTCCGTTGGTGTCGGTTCTTGCGGCAGCCCAGCTCGTCCTTGTGGTCGGCGAGGACGCTAACCAGGGCTCCGTACTGAGAACGGATTGGCGCCGCCGGTCGGTGTGCCTGTCGGAGTTCGGCTGAAGAGCGGTCTCAGAGATCGTCACCGCCGTTCCCCCCTCTTTCTCGCTGGGCCGATTCGCGTGGGGAGAGGACAGTGAGAGGGGACCTCTCCCCACGCGCGTGCTGCGGATTCCCGCCCGCGGAACGCTCCTGTTCTTGACGCACTTCTTCGGCGGTTTCAACCAGGCGATGGACGAGATGGGCGAGGTTCTGCGCGCGGTGCGCCGCCAGCTCTTGGCTGGCGTGCGGGGGCGACAGGTACAGCAGCCCGGCGGCTTGGCCGAGCGTGGCTTGCGCACCGATCCCCGCCTCCGAGTCGGCGGGGATACTCAGGCACCCGGTGCGCAGGTCGTCGGCGGCGGCCCGGCCGAACTCGGTGAACTTCTCGACCATGTTCAGCGCGACGACGATGGACGGGAGGTGGGGGCCCCTGAGGTCCCAGGCGAGCGTCGTCTCCACGAGCGGCAGAATCTCGGCCTTGTCGGGGACGGCCGGTGTCAGCGCAGCCATGCGATCACCTGATCTTCGGTCAGGATCTGGTACTGCCACGCGCGGGTGATGGCGTGGGCGCGGTTCTGGGCCTTGAGGTTCTGCAGCAGGTCGCGGCCGTCCCGGCGGACGATGTCGACCGGGCGTTTCAGCTCGGTGGCCATCTGCGCAGCCGCCATTCCCCGCGCGATGAGAGGCACGATCTCTCGCTGTTCACGGGGAACGTCCAGGGCCTCGGGGGCCAGCATTTCCGGCCTAGTGATGGCCTGGGTGGCGTAGCCGACGGCGAGTGCGGCGGCGTTCTCGCTCACGCCGTAGAGCTTGCGCCTGGCGAGTTTGAGGTAGCCCGTTGCTGTGCTCTCGCGGATCTTGAGGCTCAGCGCGACCGCGGCGAGCGTGCTTCCGTCGGCCACTCCTTCGAGGACCTGTCGCTCTCGGGGGGCGAGGATGATCCTGGAGATGGTCGTTGTGGTCACTGCTCAACTCCTCGGCGTGCGTGGGTGATCTGCTGGCACAACTCGGTGACAGGAGGGAACCCGCCGGCCGTTGTCCAGCGGACGGGCGATTGGGTCATGGGCAGGTGATGACGGCGGCGTAGGCGTGCGAGTGCTCGGCGGACGGCAGACAACGGATGCTCCCGCTACGCCACTGCGCGGTCGGGACGAGGCCCGGCGGGAGAGGGGTCCATGAGCCCAGCAGCGACCGGATCTGCTTGAGCTGGCGTGGCCGGTAGGTGATGCCGGCCTCGGCGTAGTGGTCGACGAGGCTGTCCATCGCCTGCGGCTCCATATCGGTGCTCGCGTGGGTGATGGAGATCGCGCTGCCAGATGGAAGCCACTCCCGCAGGGCGGTCATGGCCGCGGCAGCCGCTTCATCGTCCACCCATGGCAGCAGGTCGTGGGCCAGCACGGCGATGGGGTGACTGGGGTCGAGGGTGGAGTGGATCTCGTAGTGGTTGAGGAGTTCGTCGATCTGGCGGATGTCGGCCCGGAGAGCGGCGGTCGCGGTCTCCCCCAGGAGAAAGCGGGTGAGGGCGAACACCATCGGGTCGTTGTCCACGTAGACGACGCGGGAGGCCGCGTGGACGCCGACCGCGGCCTCATAGGTCAGGGCGGGTTCGTGGCGCTCAAGTGCGCGGTTCCATCTGGAGGGCAGCCCGCATCCCAGGTCCAGGAACTGAGTGATCCCGAGTTCGCGTGCGAGGACAGTCACGGCGTGGGGCCGGTGCCGCTGGTTGATCGTCACCATGTCCTTCAGCCACGGAGCCGAGCGCAGGAGGCGGCTGGCCAGCTGTCGGTCGGCCTTGTAGTGGTCGCTTCCGCCCGTGAGGAAGGTGTTGATCCGCGCGACCGCAGGGCGCAGGAACCAGTCTTCCGGCAGGCCGGTGTGGGTCGTTCGCGTCGTCGTATTCATCGGTGGGTGTTTCCTCGCTGGCAGGTGTGTCGTGTGCCCGCAGCCGGGGCAGGCTCCCGGCCCTGTACCGCAGAACCCCACGCACGGCGAGCACAGGGCCGGGCTGGCCCTCGTTCCCTGGACCACCGGCCGATCCAGGGAACGAGGGGGCAGGTTCCTGCCGCCGGGAGGGGAGTTAGGGGCCTTCTCGGCGACAGGGAGTGGAACCTGTGCGCGGCAGTGGATGGCAACGAGGCTGCTGCGCACGGGAGTCAGCAGGTGATGCTCTGGTCAGGGGACACTGGCCTGTTCGAGCCGCTGGGTCAGCAGATCGGCCTGGCCGGGGTCGAGATAAAGCTCCACTCGGTCGGGTTCATGCCGGCATCCCGGGGCCCCTTCTGCCTGTACGAGGGAGTTGGTGACGCCGGTGAGCAGCCAGGCGAGCCGGTCGGTGATCCGGCGGATGCCGCGGGCACGAGCGAGGTCGAGCTCGGCGTCGATGCCCGTGGCGCCGAACAGTGCGGCGAAGGCGGGGACGGTGCCCGCGCCTTCGGAGTCGTGGAGGACGAGGCTCAACTGGCCAGGTCCCCTCACCTTGACCTCGAAGATCAGGCAGTGGGCGGCGAGTGCGCCGTCCAGAGCTGCGGCGGCGGCATGCGTGACGATGCGGGCGTCGAGAGTCAGCTCGGTCAGCTGGTGAACAGCCTCGGCGGTGGGAAGTCTGATCACGAGGTCCATCGCATCGTCGAACCGTGCGCTGGCTTCGATGCCGTTTTCGGTGAGCCAGGCGTTGGCCTGTTCCGGGTCACGGTCGAAGGGCATCCTGCCGGCCGTGAGAAGGGTCAGGTCCAGGGCGCCGCCGGGCGCCACATCGACCCGGGCGGCGAGCCGGGCGGCCACGAAGGCGTCGTCCAGGTGCTGCCGCAGCTCGGCCGCCGGCGGCGTGCCGGTGCCGGACGGCGGACAGTCCAGGCGTGGGGTGTCGGGCATCAGAGCATCAGCTCCCCGTCAGCTTCGGGCGTCAGTGGCTGGTGGGCAGGGCAGTAAGGGGCAAGAGATTGGCTGTCTCACGGGTGAGGGGTGTCCACCGGGTAGGCGAAGTCTGTGACCTGGCCGAAGAGGGCACGGCCAGGGAATGTGATGGTGTGGGCGTCAACTATCGGCAGCTGTTGCACGGTCAGCAGTGCTCCGTCGAGCAGGGCCTGGCGGTGAGCGCGATCGAGCACGACCCTGAGGACAATGGGTTCCTCTCCGTATATGGCACCGCCGTGCTGGTGGCAGCACTCGGTGTGTCTCGGGGTTGGATGGGACGGCGCTGGCGCTGCGGGCACGTCGGCGACTATTCGGTACGAGCGTGGGCGGCCCGCGTCATAGGCGATCAGCCCCATCGTTTGCAATCGGTCGAGCTGGTGGGTCACGGATGAGGTGCTTGCCAGCCCGGCAGCGTCGCCTATTTCGCGCAGGGAAGGCGGGTATCCCCGCTCTAGGGTTGCGTCGCCGATGAACGCGATGATTTTCCGCTGCCGCTCTGTGAGTTCGGGCGGTGCCATCGTGAGCCGACTGGCGGTGTTCTCAACTGCCTGCAGCGGATTGCCCTCCGCTACCAGCAGGTCGTCATTCGTCATGGATTACCTGAACAAGTCGTTTGGTGGTTGAAGCATGGGACGGGAGTGGCTGGCCTGCCGTGCAGGGTCATGCGGGGGCGAGGTCTGGTGTCGGCTGGCGTCAGGCGGTGTCAGCCGCGAAGTGCTCGCTCCACTGCCGGGGGGTCGTTCCGAGGGCGGCCTTGGCGAGGTGGATACGCTGGAACTCGCCAGTGCCTGCGGGTGAATAGGCGTGCGGGATGTCACGGAAGAGGCGCTGGAGCTCGTAGTCGCCGTCCAGGCCGTGTGCGCCGTGCAGCTCCATCGCGTCCCATGCGGACTCGGCGGCGAGCTGGTGGCTGGTGTGCTTGGCGCCGATGAGCAGGTTGTCGCAGGCCACATGATTATCGAGGAGATGGACGGCGCTGTAGGCGGTAGTCAGGGCGGTCTGGAGGCGGCCTTGCATCTCGCCGAGGCGGTCTTGGACAACGGGGTGGTCGGACAGGTAGCCCCCGTAGCGGGGCCGGGTGCTCAGGAAGCGCGCGGTGGTGTCGACGAGTGCCTCGTGAATGCCGAGGCTCACGGCGGCTAGGTTGGGGCGGCCGTAGAGGATGCTCGCGCTTTGCGCCACATACAGGCCCTGGCCGACCTCGCCGAGGACATTGGCCGCGGGTATGCGCACCCCGTCCAGGATGAGCCGCCCGGCCGAGAAGCCGTGCAGGCCGAGGCGCGCCCGGTGCGTACCGTGGCTCAGCCCTTCGCGTTGGTTCTCGACCAGGAAAGCCGTCAGCGCCTCGGAGGCCGTGACGCCGGGCTGGGCCGTACGCGCGACGACGACGTGGAGCCCGGCGATGTGGCTGTTGCCGATGTGGATCTTCTCGCCGGTGATGACCCACTCGTCCCCGACGAGCTCAGCGACGGTCTGGCAACCGCCGATGTGGCCGCCCGTATCCGGCTCGGTGACCGCGATGGACACCAGCATGGTCCCGGCGGCCACTTTCGGCAGCCACCGTTGCTTCTGCTCGACCGTGCCCCAGTGGCAGATGGCGCCGACGGGGATCAGGGTGGCCTGGAGGATCGCCGCCGCGGCGGCGGAGACCACCCCGATGCGGTGGATCAGCACCGTCTTGGCGACGTGCCCCGCCGCCATCCCCCCGTACTCCTCGGGGATCGTCACCCCGAACCAGCCCTTGTGAGACATGAGGCGGGGCAGTTCGCGTTCCAGCCGGTGTGGGGCGGCCTCCATCAGAGGCACACGGGGAGCGACGTGCTCGGAGGCGAACTCTTCGGCCTCAGCCCACAGTTGCTCGTGGGCGGCGGTGAGGTACGGGCGGAGAGCCAGGGGTGGGGTGCCGGTGATGGGCATGGTCGTCTACCTCTCCCTGTGTGGGGTCGCAAAGCGGGGTGCGGCCGGATCCGCGTGTGGGGGCACGGAGGGGTTTTGGTGTCAGGGACCAGGGGTTTTGATCTTGAGTACGTCCGCGGTGGTCTGGGCGGCGTCTTTGACGATGGCCTGGAGCCGGTTCGCGTCTTTCAGGGTGCGTGTCTCGGGGTCGATGATGCAGAACGTGAGCAGGACGAGGCCGGTGTCGGTGTCGATGACGGGGCTGCCGAAGTAGCTCTGGATGCCGATGGCGTCGGCGACGTGGTTGCTCTGGAAGCGTGGGGAGGCGGCTACGTCGGGCAGGGGCAGGCCCCGTTTGCGCTGCACGACCTCGGGGCAGTAGCCGTGGCCGCGGCTCATCGTGCGTCCTACGATCGGGTAGCCGGCGTCGGGCGGCGGCTGGTACAGGCCGAGGAAGGTCTGCTCTTCGCCGAACGCGTTCGCCATGGCGTAGATGAAGCCGCTGCGCTGGGCCATGTCGGTGGCGATGTCGTCGAGTACCTCGTGGCCTTCCAGGCGGATGCCCAGCTCGCTGAACCTGTTCAGGCGCTGCTGCATCTCGGCGAGTTCGGTGCCCGGGTCATCGGTGAACGTTTGGACCTGGGCCGTGCGGGGGGCGGGGATGGGGACGGTGGGGGCCGGGTGTTGCGGGGGGTGGGTCATCATGCGTCCAGGAGGGTGGAGTGGGCGGATGTGATGCGCGTGATGTGCTGGACCAGGGTGAGCAGGACCCCGGCCACGGAATCGGCGTTGCGGGCGTCGCAGAACATCAGCGGTACCTGCTCGTCCACGTCGAATGCCTCGCGGATCTCGGGCAGGGTCCGGGTCTCGGTTCCGGGGAACCGGTTGATGGCGATGACGAAGGGCAGGCGGCGCTGTTCGAAGAAGTCGGCCGCGGGGAAGCTCGACTCCAGCCGTCGGGTGTCGGCCAGTACCACGGCGCCGAGCGCCCCTTCGCACAGGTCGTGCCAGAAGCTCCAGAAGCGGGGCTGTCCTGGTGTGCCGAAGAGGTACAGCTCCACGGGGTCGGGGTCGTCCCAGCCGACGCGGCCGTAGTCGCAGGCGACCGTCGTGGTCGTCTTGTCCTCGATGCCGTGGAGGCTGTCGGTCGCGGTGCTCTGTGTGGTGAGGACTTCCTCCGTGCGCAGCGGTGTGATGTCGCTGACGGAGCCGATGGCGGTGGTCTTGCCGACGCCGAAGCCTCCCGCGATGACCAGCTTGGCGATGGCCCGGTTGGCGGGGGGCGGGAACTGGGTCATGGGAGTCACCCGGCCTTCGCGGTCGCGTTGGGGTGCCGGCGCCTGAGCCCGGCGCTGATCGCCTGGAGTAGTTGCAGGTCGCTGCCTGCGCTGCGCCGGTCCGGGATGGGCAAGGCCAGAGCCTGCGCGTCGATCAGGTCGGAGACGAGCACGCTCACCGCGGTCACGGGAAGTGCGAGGACGCCGGCCAGCTCGGCGAGCGGACGATGCCGCTGGCCGCACAGCTCGACGATCCTGGCGCTCTCCTCGGAGAGTCCGGGGCGCGGCGGACGGCGGCCGGGGCCCAGGACGGTGTGGAGACTGAGGTGGTGACGGGCGCGGGTGCGCCCGTCGGTCACCGCGTACAGCCGGACGATGGTGGCCGTGTCCTCCAGGGCCTCAGCCTCTAACGAGTCCTGGCCTGTCGGGGAATTCATGCGGCACCATCGCCCTGGCCGTCGTGGGCGCGGACCGGGGTCGTCATGAATGGGGAGAACCGCTGCACCAGACGCCCGACGGCGAAGGCGACGGCGCCGACGTTCGCGTCCGTGCGGGTCAGCACCATCAGCACCGTCGCGACGCTCTTCCCGGACTCGGTGAACGCGCTTCCCACCCCGGCCTCGGTGAGGAGGAACAGGGCGTCGTCGCGTTCGATGAGGATCTGCTGCACCGGCCGCTTGTCGCCTGTGGGGCCCGCGACGCCCTTGGCCAGGGCCGCCAAGCCCGAGGCCGCCGCGGCCAGTTCGTCGGTCCAGTCCTCGTCCGCTTTGGTGGAGTTCATGTGCGAGGGGACGACCTGCTTCATGCCGTCGCGGGAGGCCAGCAGGGCGTGCGTGACACCGGGGGTGTCTTCTACGAACTCGTCGATCAGGCGCGTCATCTCCTCCTTGACGTCCTCGGGGGAGATCACGGGGGCGGCGTTCACATCGTGGGTCATGGCGGGTCGCTTCCTGCGGGGTAACGAGGTCAGGACTGGGGGGAGGCGGGCGTGTCGGGCGTTGGATCTGTGCTCATCCCAGCGCGCAGGCCCGCACGCCAGTCGGCCAGGGCCTGGGGGTTCGCGGCTGGGGCCGGCGCCGCAGGCTCGCCGGCCGCCTGGTCAGGCATCGGCCTGGCCACCCGTCGGCGCCGGGGCAGAGGGGATGCGCTGCCGCTGCCAGCCTGCTCCGCAGGGCGCGCGGTGCTGGGCGCCGGGCGCGCGGGCTGCTGGGCGGCTCCCGCAAACGCCAGCTGCGGGCCGGCGGGGACGGGGGCGGCAGAGACCGTGATGGTGCCGATCGTGGGCGTGGTCGGCACGAGGTACTGATTGGGGACGACAACGTTGGCGGTCGTCCCGCCCATCGGGTTCATCGCCAGCCAGACCTTCAGGCCGTACTTGGCGGCGATCTTCGCGGCAGTGATCAGGCCGAGGTTCCCAGCGCGGACCTGGCCTGCGACATCGGCTTGAGCCGGGTCGGCCAGGAGTTGATTGAGCACCTCCCGCTTGTGGGAGTCCATCAGCAGCGTTGCCCGGTCCTCAACCTCGATCAGCAGGCCGTGGGCCACCTTCTGCGCACTGACGGTGACCTTGGTTGCCGGATCGGAGTGCTCCAAGCCGTTGTCGATGAGCTCGGCGAGCAAGTGCGCGATGTCGGGGTGCACATGCGCGGGCAGCGCGAACCTGCTGCCGACGTCGCCGGGCACCGTCTGCACTCGCTTGTACTTGACCACCTCCGCCTTCGCGCCGCGCAACACCGTGGCGACCTGCACAGGCGCCCGCGTCTCGCGCAGGGACTGGCCGCCGAGGACGACGGAAACGCTCTCGACCATGCGACGCAGCCGCGTCGCAAGGTGGTCGATCTTGAAACTTCGGTCCAGGAGTTCTGCGTCCTCGGTCGCCGTCTGTAGACGGGTCAGGTGATCCAGCATCTCGTCGATCAGCACGTGTTGGCGCCGCGTGAGGGTCCGGTGCATCGCTACGAGCACCGCCGCCTGCGACTCGTCGTGCGTCCGCAGCAAGGCGCCCGCACCCTGCACCTGGAGGTTGCCGATCAGCTCGATGACCCTCTCAAGCGGGTCGTCGCCAGCCGGTTGAGGCTCTTGGGGGAGCGGGGGCCGGGCACCCTGGCAGAGCTGCTCCGCTGTCCAGATCATGGTCTGTTCGGCCGCACTCGCCGATTCCGCGATCCGCTCGAAGTCGGCGGCACGCTGTTGCTGAAGAGACAGGGCCACGGCCCGTATCCGGGAGACGCCCACCAGGCCGGTGATGACGAGGCCGCCGCCGAGAGCAAGCGCGATCTGCGTGAGGCTGAACTCGTACAGCCACGCGGCGCCGAGGACCACGCCCCACAGCGCAACGATGGACACAAGCGGCGCGGCCAACACGCCAGCCACCTCATCGAAGAGGTAACGGTCCACCCGAGGCCGGCGGTCTCGTCTGCGGCGGTGGGTGACCGGGCGAGTGGGGGACACGCGGTCAGACATAGGAGGGGATCTCCGATAGGTCGGTGAGTGGGTTAACGGGCAATTCGCGACGCGAGTCCGCCGTCTACGCCCTGATGAAGGTCAGACGGATTCGCCACAGGGAGGACGAGGCGACACCAGGTCTCCGCACCGGAGTCAAAGCCTGCACGTTCACTGGCTGCCTCCCTCTGCCCGGGCCGCTCGCCCGTGGCGGACCAGCTCCTCCACCTCGTCCACGAAACAGAGGTCCCCGGGGGAATCCATCGGGCGGCACCAGTACGCGCGCCCCTTCGGCTTAGTGAGCCGGATCGCCGGAACACCGAGGTAGTTGTCACTGCGCAGGCACTCCACGCCGGGGAAGTCCCGGTCATTCCATCGCCAGGCGGCGCTCCCGGGTACGAGGGCGTAGTACAGCTGTGCGTGGAGGTCCATGAACACCGCGCCGCCGTCGAACCACTGATGGAGGAAGGCGTCCACCTTTTCCAACTCGTCCGTCTTGGCCACAGCCCACACCATGTGAGCGGGGATCCGTACGGCGGCCAGGATGCCGCCGCAGGCAAGGAGCGCGGTCCCCCCTTGGTCCTCCCATTGGCTACGCGCAAGGTCCTGCTCCACGGCGGCGCCGAGGAGCCAGTGAGTAATGGCGAGCTGGCGCTCTGGCAGGGTCGTGACCCCCGTTGCCTCAAGCCTGCCGCCGCCGGATGCATCCGGCCCCTGCTCTCTGGACGTAAGCGAACTCGTCACGACGCCTCACGCCCCTGCGAGCTCTCATTTGCATCGCTGTCGCTGATAAGGAAGTTGGCCCACACGTCCTTGCCGCCGTTGATGAGCGAGCATCCGAAGTCGTCAGCGGAGGCCACAACGAGTTGCAGCCCTCGGCCGCGCTCGGCCTCAAGGCCAGCGTGGGCGAGCTGTGGTAGAGCGACATCGAAGTCCCGTACGCAGATATTCAGCGCTCCGGGCAATCGCGTGACCATTAGCCGCGCGCCCCTGGCCCCCGTACGCGCGTCAGGTTGTGTGTGCCGTAGGACGTTTGTCAGCAGCTCCGTGGCCGTCAGCGCGACACGGCCACTCAGGCGGGACAGGCCCCACAGTTCCAAGTGGGCGCGGATGATGGCTCGGACGCTGGGCACGGCCTCGGGGGTGACATCGAGGTCTATCTCCAGCCGTCCCGGCTTGCTGCGCGTCATCGCACGCACGCTGGTTGCTGGCGCAGCTGGTACTTCCAAGAGGAGGTCGGCCATCTCAGATCCACTTCGGTCTGGCGGAATCCCCACCAATGAGGTCTGACTGCGGTGTGTACTGGTGGAACCGGTCGGCAACCATTCAGTCAGGCCGCGAGACCCGCGTGCAGATCCGGATGCGGAGACCTGAGATATCCGCATCACGACCTAGGGGACGCTGATGCCGCAGCCCGAGAAGGAGCTCAACCCCGACGCCTCACCACAGGAGTGGTTCGGCGCTGAACTGCGCTACTGGCGCAAGCGACAACCCGGCCTGACCGCTGCCCAGTTGGGGCCGATGGTGCAGGTCAGCCCGGATATGATCTCCAAGATTGAGAAGGGCATATACCGGTGCCAACGGGACCTCGCCGAGCGCCTGGACGCCGTCCTCGAAACGGGCGGAGTCCTCACCCGCGCGTGGGGGATGGTGTGGGGTGATGCGGATAAAAAGCGGGCTGATGCGGATAGTGCCCGCAAAGGGCCCGTGGAGGGCGCCATTCAGGTCCACCGAGGCCGCATGCTGGGCGGAGAGACCTCAGCCGCGCTACTTGGGAGCGTTCCGCCAGTGGACCGACGCGCCTTTCTGGCTTACACCAGCCTTGCCGCCATCGCCCCGATAGACCTCGCCGGCCTCGTAGCTCCGACTGCACCACCCGAGATCCCGAAGCGGATTCGGCCGAAGGAACTCGATCACCTCCGTCTCATCGCCGACGGCATCCACCGTTGGGACAACACCCAGGGCGGTGGGGGTCTGGTCGGCGACTTCGCGAGTCGCTCCCTGGCATGGGCCGTACGGCTGCTGTCCGTCGACTGCCCGCAGCAGCTCCGCCCGGATCTCCTCAGCAGCATCGCGAGGTTGGGAATAGTCGTCGGTGCGACCCACTTCGACGCCTACTCTCACGGCGAGGCCCGGGTCGCCTTCAAGGTCGCCTCCGAATGCGCGGAGGAGGCCGGCGACTGGTGGCTCCGCGCGAAGACGTTCTCATTCCTCTCCCGTCAGGCGACCTGGCTCGGCGATCCGGACGCGGGCCTGACGTACGCGGAGAAGGGCCTTGTCCGCTCCGATCGGCTCACCCCGACGATCCGGGCCATGATGCACAGCGCTCGCGCACGCGCCTTCGGCAAGATGCACGACATACAGGGCACGATGGCCGCAGTCGGCGAGGCCGATGACGCCTTCGCCCACTCGAACCCCGCCGAAGACCCGACGTGGATGCACTACTACGACGAGGCGCAGCACCACGGCGACACGGCACACGCGCTGTGGGACTTGGCCATCCACGCTGAGCAGGACCCAGGGCGGGCTGCGGACCGGTTCGCGAAGGCGGTAGCCGGACACAGCGACGACTACGCCCGCTCGCGCGGGATCTCCGGTACGAAATTGGCGTCGCTCGTCATGGCGAAGGGGGACCCGATGCAGGCCATTGCTCTCGGCCATAGGGCCCTCACCGATGTCGGCCGTCTCACCTCACAGAGGGCAGCCGATGATCTGAAGGAACTTCGCCGATTCGCCGGACAGCACCGCACGCTGGAAGAGGCGGCGCACCTGCGCCAGCGCATCACGGCTACCTTGCAGGCATGACGCTCTCGGATGGCCCCACCCGCACCATACTGGAAGAAGCGTGCGGCGCCGCTGGCTTCAACCCGGCAGGCGCCGAGCCCGTTCGCATGGCCGAGAACGAGATATGGCGCCTCCCAGGGAAGGTGATCGTCCGCATCGCCCGCGCCGGCCAGTGGAAGGCGGCTGTCCGTGAGGTCCGCGTCGCCCGCTGGCTCGCCGACAACGACGTGCCGGCCGTCCGCGCACTGCCGATCGAGCAGCCTGTAGAGGCCGCGGGGCGCCCGGTGACATTTTGGGTCGAGCTCCCGCCGCATGAGAACGGCACCGTCCGAGACGTCGTCACGCTGCTGAAGATGCTCCACCCATTGCCCGTGCCGGACTTTCCACTGGACCGGCTCGACCCTTTTGTACGGGTCACCGAGCGGATCGACGCGGCGACGTCCCTGTCCGAAGAAGATCGCGGCTGGCTGCGGCATCGGCACGCGGAACTCCGCGCTTGGTGGGAGCGCAGGCCCGTAGGCTTGCGCGAATGCGTCGTGCACGGTGACGCGTGGGTCGGCAACGTCCCCCGCACCGCGGCCGGGCCGCTCCTGATGGACTTCGAACGGGTCTCTGTCGGCCCGCCGGAGTGGGATCTCGTCTCCACCGCGGTCAAGATGACGACGACCAGCGCAGTTACTCGGGCCGAGTATGCCGAGTTCTGCACGGCGTACGGCACGGACGTCACGCAGTGGGAGGGGTACGAACTACTCGCAGGAGCCCGCGAGTTGCGCATGACCACCTATGCGGCCCAGCACGCCGCAACCCGCCCCGAGTGGCGGGCCGAGGCTCAATACCGCGTCGACTGTCTGCGCGGCCGAGCAGAACCACGACCCTGGCACTGGAAAGGGATCATGTAGTGCCCGTGCTCAGCCCGACACAGGAGTCTCCAACAACTCGATCATGCTGGAGGCGGCTCAGAGCCCATCTTTGAACCTCTGTTGATCTCGTTTATTGCCCCGGCGGGTCTCTGTTCGCCCATGGCTCGCGAGTGGTTCGGCGGGGGGCTTTGCGGAGAGCTTTCGGATGCTCCGACTGGTGGCGCGTCGGCCGGGTGTGGGCGGACGGATTTCTGCCGGACCTGGGCAGATAGCGCGCCACGCCGGACACGGCCCTCGTGCACCAGGCGGTGGCGCGTGCCCACCGTATGGGCCGGGTCGGACCGGTCCGCGTGCACCGGCTTGTCGCCGGGCCGAGGCGACGTTGGACGCGGTGAACGTGTCCGACACCGAGCTCGCCCGCCGGATCATCGAGGAGGAGCAGGAACGGCTGGGTGTGGGCGGCCAGAGGCCCTGACCGGAGAGCGGATCGGGGCGTGCCAGGAAGAAGTAGCATCGTCGCCGACGTGGCGAGGTGAAGGCCGTCGCTTACTGATATGGCGGGGTGAAGCGTGGAACAGAAGAAGCCATGGACGATCCAGTGGCATATTGCCGCAGATGGAACGGTGATCAAGCAGCGGTCCCGGGGCAGCGCGGAGCACGAACAGCTGTTCCAGCAGTTTGCGACGACGTGGACGCCGAAGATCGAGCAGCTCGATGCCATGGAGCAGGGGCTGCAGCATGCCAGCGCCTCCGGCGAGCGAAGGTCCAGGGTCCTCCTCTACCTGGCCTACGTGGCTCTCGCAGGGCTCGTGGCCGGGATCGTGTCGGCCTGGGCCGGCATCGATACCGGATTCTTGACGCTGGGGTCGCTCGCTGTCGTCATTCTCCTCGGGCTCAGCACGGGCGTCATTATGCGGGCATCGATCAGTCGCTATCAGCGCGCCCACCGGGAGGCCGGGTTCGAATCGTCGAACGGCGTCACGCTCGCCGCTCGCGAGGCCCGCACGATGATCAGCGATCCAGGTGCCGTCTCCGGCAGGGAGTTCGCCGCCGTCCGGGCCTGATCAGAGGCCGGGCTGCCGCCCAGGGCTCCGCGGCGGCACTAGATCAACGGGGCCCCGGGGCCTTCAGGCGAAACGGGGCTCCCTGAGACAACTGCGTCGCCGTACGCCGACTGTTGTTGCTGCTTCGCCGTTGTGGATTGATCATTTTGAGTGGCTGCGGTTGGTCGAGCCTCGGAGGTCTCCCGACCAGCGACCTTTGTAAACACCTGCTCCGCGCGGGCCAGGGTCAGCCGCATGGCGCCGTAAGGTCCCACCGCGTAACCGGTGCGGTGGCCGTGCAGATGCAGTTCTGCCACCGCTTGAACCGCGGCATCGACCTGTGGCACGTCGTCCGGCGGGAGGAGAGCGTGCAGTTCCTCCACCCACTCCCAGCCGAGATCGCGGAGCACCGTTCGAGCTTCTTCCTTCTCCCAGCCGCTCCGCGCCACCAACCCATGTCGGGGGTCCGCCGAGAAGACCATGTCGGGGTTCGTCATCATTTCGCCATCTCCTCGGCTCGTCCCGCAGGCTCGGCTTCTTCGCGGCCCCCATCGGCTTGTGAGGGCCAGGCTGCGAGCTGGAAGCGAGCTGGACGGTCTTCGTGCCGTCCGACGCGGCATTCGTCGCCAGCCTTGCCGAGGGCCTTGTTCATCCGCGTGAGGAACCGGTCGTACTGCTCGTGCCAGATCACGGTCGAGCCCGCGTCCGCGTAGGCATCGGTTCGGGCGAGGGCCAGGGCCGCGATCTCGTACCCAAGGCCCTCGTGCTGCGTCCAGCACGGTGGGATGACGTCTTGCGGCTGCCAGGCATACGTCCAGTTCAGCCAGCGGCACACGGAGTCGAGCCATGTGGGCATCGGAGCGATCAACTCGGCTGGAAGGGCTCCCAGATCCCACGGAGCGGGGCCATCGACCACGGACTCCTCCGCGCTCCGCTCCGCGATGTACTCCAAGATCAGCGCGGGCGGCTCGGGGAAGGGCTCGAATTGCGCAAGGAGATTCGTCATGCGGCAGCCGCCCCCTCGCGGTCAGCCCACGCGGCGGCGTGAGCCTTGGCCTGGTTCTTCTTCGTCGTGGCCTGCCGTGAGCGCTCCACCTCGTTCGCAGCTCGCAGGTCGCGGACGTGACCTTCGATCTCGGTCCAGGACTCCCAGGTCCACATGCCGTCGAGACGCGTGACGATGGGCGGGAGGTTGTCGGCGAGGACCAGAGCGTGTCCTTCCGGCAGCCCCCTGATTTCGTCCCCGCGCAGGACCGGTTCCAGTGCCATGTGCGTGGCGGTCGAGTGGCCGCCGCGGTCTCCCCCAGTCGTGGTCTTAGTTGTCCGCTCCCGTTCAACCTGACCGCACAGGTCGGACATGTCCTTGAGGAAGGCCGGGTCCTTGTCCCCGCTGAAGACCACGACGTTGTTGGTGAACGCCGCCAGCTCCTTCGCAATGTCCTCTCCGAAGCGGGCTCGGGCGGAGGCCCAAGCTTGAAGCCCGTAGATGACCGTGATGCCTCGACCACGGCCGTCGGCGACGCGCTGGCGCAGGCTCGGGATGGGCGCGATGTTCGGTGCCTCGTCCAGGGCGGCGAGGAGGGCCGGGTCGAGGCGTCCGGCCGGGGAGGCGATGGCGTGAGCCTCGGCGAGGTCGAGCAGGTCTTCGGCTATCGCCGTGGTCAGCGGTGCGACGCTGTTCACCTCCGAGTCCTTGCCGAGCAGGTAGATAGTGCCTCCTGCGTCAAGGAACTCGTGGAAGTCCGTAGCGTCCTCTCCGTCTCCTTGGAGAGCGCGGATCACCGTCTGGTGCATGAAGGGTTCGAGGGCCGCGTCGAGGGTCGAGGCGGTGTTGCCGACGGTGCGGCTATCTCCTGTGGTGGCAGTGCGAAGCATGTCCGCCCAGCCGGGGCCGGCGCCGGGATGGGCGTTGAGGATGCCAAGGGGGGCGGGATCCGTGAGCTTGCGGGCCCACTTCAGCACCCAGTTGAGGTTAGCGCCGTCGAGGGCGGCGGCGTGGAAGAAGGCGGCGAGGATCTTGGATGCCTGTCCCTTGTAGAAGGCGCTGCCCTCGCTGGACTGCGCCGCGGAACCGGGAGTCCGTGATCCCGCGACGAACGCCTTGGCCCTCATCATCGCGACCTCCGTTTCGGATGCGCCGTTGATCGGCGTCCAACGGAACTTCGGGAGGGAGGGCGCGATGTTCTGCGGGTCGAAGACCATGACGGGGCGGCCGTCACGCCGCCGTGCGTCGAGGGTCAGTTCGACCAGGTCGGGCTTGGTTGAGGTGGCTAGGACCGGACCGGCCCAGTTGCGGATGGTCGGAGCGAAGAAACGCAGAGTCTTTCCGCTGCCCATGGGACCGATGACCCGGCATGCCTTGTCAGCGCGAGACCACAGCTCAACACCCTTCGGGCGTTGCGAGGTTCCCAGCGAATAGCCGAAGTCGTAAGGATCAAGGAGGTGGTGTATGACGTGCTCCGGAACAAAGTAGGGCGAGGAAAGGGCGGATCAACGACCGACGGAGCGGTCCTTCGCGAGACTCACCGCTGATACACGAGCGGGCTGGTCGTCACCGCGCGTGAGGGAAGGGCGGATCTCCGTGGCTCTCAGGACCGCCTTGGCCGACATCTGGCGCTTCAGCTGCCCCTTGCTTGCGAATCCGGCATTGCGTCGGCCCCGGTTCATTAGGACCCACACCGTCACCAGGACCACCGCGCACACGACGGTCAGGGCATACAGAGCCAGGGCGGTCCCACTGGGCATGACGTCCACTACTCGGCCCTCCGCGCGACGCGGGCCGCGAGGTAGCGCATCCGCCGGCCGCACAGCCGGGAGAGAGACGCGTCGGGGCCGGCACAGCGCGGCGGCGCCGTGTGGAAGGCGCTGTGAAGGTCCTCGGCAGCTCGCCAGATGTGGGCGACGGCCGTACGGACGCGGCCCCCGGCGGCGGAGTAGTCCCCGTGGTCCAGCACGGTGGCCAGCGCCTTCGTACGACCCGCGAGTGCGAGAGCTTCGGCGTGCAGCTGGTCGATGTCCTGACGCACCGCGTGCTCGTCGGTCGGGAACGTGGTCTCGTCGGTGGTGGTGGTCATGGAAGGGGCACGCTCCGAATCTGCGTGGAAGGGGTCGGCGGCGGAGAGGTGGCGGTACCTGGTCATTCGGCGTCCGGAGATGTGCTGGTCAGGTCGGTCATCGAGCCGGAGGAGAAGCACAGGTGCTGCTCGGCCTCGACCAAGAGGTGCTGGACGCCGGGATAGATGACCTCGCCGACCTTCCACAGAGCGATTCCGCGGCGCAGGCGCATGATGTGCTCCGCCGTCCAGGACGGCAGGCCCAGCCGGGACACCGTCGCTTCCGCCTCGGATTTCTTCTGCGAGTAGATGACGATGGTGTCCGCCATCTTCAGCGCCGCTTGGGTCTCCGGGCTGTCGTCGATGTCCGACAAGTGGTGGACGATGAAGATGCAGGACAGACCGTAGCCTCGCGCGAACTTGAGGAACTTCTCCAGCAGAGAGGCGAGTTGGGGCGTTCCGAGGATGTGCCATGCCTCTTCGCAGACGAGGATCCTTTTGCGCTGGGTGTAGCGGCGGCATCCGGACTCCGGGTTCCCCCCGAGTTCCCATGCCCCGGAATGCGCGTCCACGACCACACGCTCGTGCTGGCTCGGAGCGGAGCCGCATTCGCACCGTGGACGCAGCCAGACCTCTTCGAGGAATACCGAGATCACCGCGACGAGGATCGTCATGGCGACGCCGCCGCTGGGTACCTTCGTGAGATCGAAGACGATCATGTCTGTGTCGAGATCCACGCCGAGGCTCGTGGGTCCGTCGAGCATGCCGGTGAGGTCGCCGGTTGCGTCCTGTTCGCTGCCGCAGAGCCGGTCCAGGACGTAGGACGCTTCCAGCCCGTCGGCGAGGAGTTCCTCCCGCGTCCGCTTCTTGGCCAGTGCGTCGCTTCCCTCCGGGGACCGGAGGGCGGCTGCGACGTCAGCGAGGACGGGTGTGCGTCCAGCGTCGCCTGCCCGTTGACGGGCACGGCGGATGGCGAGGCGCAGGGCCGAGCCGGCGAACTCGTCCAGGGGCTGACCGAGCCCGAGTTCCACGATCGTCCGAACGAGCTCGATCTGTCGCTTGCCCGCAATCGCGGGGTCCATCGGGTTGATGCAGGAGGCGCCGCGCCCGCCGCCTGGAGCGAATTTAACCGGGGCCTTGCCCGTCAGCGAGCGGCCCAGCGCGGCCCACTCACCCTCTTCCCGTTCCTTCTGCTCCTTGGTGTCCAGCACCACCACCTGACGGCCCAGACGGATCTGCCGGGCGGCGTAGGTCTTGACGAGCGCCGACTTGCCCCGGCCCGTGTCACCCACCACGAGCATGTTTCCGCCGGGCAAGCCATCCCCGAAGGCGGAGAAGGGGCAGTAGATGAACGCCTTGCCGGAGTAGAGTTCCCGGCCGATGATCGCCCCCGCGGTCCCCAGGGTCGGGGGCGCGATGGGCAGGTACAGGGCCTGGCTGGTGGTCGTCTCCGTGTAGAGCGGGCGGCGCACCGTCTCATACATCGGGGACAGAGGGGCGAGATCGAGAAGCTCAGTCACTTGACGCCTCCGGCGAAGGGCAGCGTGGTGGCGAAGGCGCGAGCGTGTTCGAGGTCGAGCCACTCCACCCGGAGCTGGGCGTTGCGGGCACGGGAAGCCGTCGTGCGCTTGATGCGCTCCAGTTCCTCAGCACTGCGCGCGGAGATCGTGATGTAGCCGACTACTGCGGACCCGGCGGCACCGGACTGGGCCAGGGCCATGCCTCGCGAGCCGGTGGCGTTCGCCGCGATCTGGTCGCGCGGGTCGATGTTCTTGCCGCGCTTGCGGTCGCGGTCCATCTCCGCCTGGTTGTTGGTGTCCTCGGCGAGCATGCGCTCCACGGCCTTGTTGTTCGGCTCCAGCTGCTGAGTGATCGCGATGGTTCGGATCACGTCAGGCATGCCGATCAACAGGGGCGCCAGGAAGTCGGGGCCGACCGGTGTGGTGGGCCAGCCGACGACGGCCGCAGTGGCATGGAACCACTGGTTCGTTGAGCCCGCGGCCCGGGTGGCCACATGTGTGCCCGGACGGACATCGACGTTGCGCGGGAAAGCGTGTGCCGGTGGGAGCTCGGTGTCCCAGATGGCGTGGTCCGGGTCGTAGCTGTTGCGGATAAACGCAGCCAGCCGGCCTTCATCAAGAGGTGCGATCACCGACAGGTCAGCATCCTCCGCGCGTGACCAAAGCTCCTCCAGATACGCGGCCATCGCCGCTGCGATCCCCTCGTCCCCCGTGCCCCGGGCCGCGCCTTCGGCCGCCAGGTCGCGGGTGAACTTCGCGTGGATGGTGATGTAGTAGCGGTGTTCTTCCGCCGAGGTCGACACCGCGTTGGCCAGCACGTCGTACGAGTCCTTCAGCCACTGCGGAGCTGCGGCCGTCGCCGCGGACTCGTCCCGCTGGGTGATGAACCGCTGGTGCGCGTAGGGGTCGGACTTCATCTGCCGGGCGATGACCTGAACCCGCTTGACCGGGTGCTCGTCGACGTTGCCGAAGGCGTCGAGGAGTTCGCCCCAGCGCTCCAGGGCGACGACCTGTTCGGCGACTTCCTTGCCGCCCAGGCCGGGGGAGGCGATCTCCAGGGTGGCCGTGACACAGCGGGCCTCCGGCTGGAGGACGACCGCGGCTCGCTGACCGCGTACCGAGACCCGGACCCAGGTCATCCCCGCGATGCCCTCAGGCTCGGCCAGCGCCGCGTCCGGCGGCGTGCCGTCCCGGCGCACGCCGGCCTCGAACGCCGGGGACACCCACACGCCGCCCGTACGACGCAGCGCACGACGGTGGTAGCGGTTGATCCTCCACCACCGGTACAGCGTGCGCCGCTGGGACGTGCCCTTCGGCCGGTACGGGGCGTACACGACAACGAGCGCGAACAGAATCGGCGTCACAAGGCCGACTGCCGCGATGGCCGTGGCACCGCTGAAGAGATAGCCGAGGAGGATCCCGGCGACCGCGCCACCACCGAGTACGACCTGTTCACCCATGTCGCGGCGGCCTACCAAGCCCGTAGGGCGGTGCTTTCCGAACTGATACGTACGAGTCGTCATGTCACTGGTCCTTGCTGGGGGTCGGCCTGCCGGGCAGTGGGCCGCCCGACGGCCGCGACGGCGGCGGGGGCGTCACCGAGGGCCCGGGGCCCGAGGTAGTTCCTGATGCGGACGTGGGGGAGGCAGGCATCGCGGGTGAAGTCGGCGCCGCCGAGGCGGGAGGCTGCGTCGAGGTCGGCGGTGCCGGAATCGGTGCTCCACCAGTGCCCGGTGGACGCCCGGAGGCAGCGTGACTGCCCGCTGATCCCCAGTCCGGAGCCGAGCCGACGACAGGGGAGGACGAGGCTCCCTCCGGGCGCGCAGCAGCTGGTGCACCGACCGATCCGGCACGGCTGTCGTCGCCGTGCTGTGCCTGGTCCTGGCCGGAGCCGCCGTTGACTGCATCGGCGCCCTGCATGCCGGGAGAAGCGGCGGCCTTGTTCCTCGCCACGTCTACGCCCGCCTTGGTCGCAGCGGCCGCAACGCCGATCGGCCCGGCGGCAGCCACACCGCCGCCCCCCGTCGTCGCGGCCGTCTTGGCCGCCGTGCTCTTCGAGCCGCCCCCGACCAGCGCATCCTGCACGTACGAGTTGATGGCCCGGTTCGCATGCTGGCCGGGGCCGTCGATCACAGAAGCCGGGCCCGCGGACTGGGCACTCTTCCGGTCGTGATGGAGCTGTGCCATCTCGTCGCCGAAGGCAGGCACCCACTTGTAGAGGGTGGCTGAGGCGAACACGGCCAGCAGCAGGATCAGCGCGCCTACCAGGGTCTTGGACACCTCGTCGGACATGCTGCCTGACGAGTCACTGAGCAGGGCGCCGCCCAGGCCGAGCAGGGCGAAGAGCACCGGCTTGCTCAACCCGATCGCGAAGATCGCAGCGAACCACCGCTTGCTCTTGCCCCACAGATCCTTGTCGACGAGTCCGGCGTTCACGATGGGGCCGAGCGCGACGCCCACGTAGATCGCCGCACTGCGGATCAGGAGCTCGACCCACATCAGCAGGGCGCCGATCAGCATGATCAGGTTGACGACAAGCAGCTGACCGACGCCTCCCGTCGGGTTCGCCGCCATCGTCTTGAGGATGTTCTCCAGGAATGGCCTGAAGTTCGAAGTCGCGTACGGCTCGAACATCGCGGTGACCTCGTCAATCGCCTTCATCAGAAGGGCGATTGCAGCCGGGGTCATGGCGTTGACGATGAACTGGAGCAGCAGGAAGCCGACCGCCTCGGAGATCGCGGTGGTCAGGGCGACACCGCGTACCGCCCGCTTCGCGACGGCGATCAGCCACAGGGCGACTGTGAGCAGACTGGAGACCGCGAAGATGATCGCGTACTGCTTCAGGAACCCGCTGCTCGTGAGATCGATCTTCGTGGTGTTCTGGATCAGTTCCAGCATCTTCCGCAGGAACCAGATGTTCGCGTCGGTGAGCTTCTGCAGCAGAAAGCCCAGCGGATCCGAGACGAAATCGATCGCGGCCTTCGCCTCGCACACCATCGGGATGTAGCAGAACGGGTTGGCCACCGCGGACGGAACAAAGACGAATCCGAGGACCACGTTGACCCAGACCACCGTCTGAAGACGGCGACCCCACCGGCCCGGCGTGCCCCGCTCGACGCTCAGGAGACCAGGGGCGTCATCACGCAAGCGCAGGCGCATTGCTGGCACCTCCCACGTCCGCGAATCTGTCGGCCGGCGAGGCTTCCTGCAGAGCGGATGGCGACGGCACGAGCGGCTCGGAGGGCGTTACCGCCGTCGTCTTCCATGTCCCGTCGATCCACACCAGATCGACGGTCATACGCAGAAACGCGATCTGCGGGCGCTGGGTCTCGACCTTGCCAGCGACTCCGCCCACGGACGCCGTCCACAACTCGACGCTCGCAGCCTGGTCGGAGTACGAGATGGAGCGGGTGGCGAGCGCCGCCGTCCGCGTGACCAGCTCGCTGCCGTCCGCGGTCTTGCCGTCGACGCCGACCCCGCGGTTCTCCATGACCAGGCGTGCCGTCGAGTCCGCATCCGAGGTGACCGCCTCCAGCACGCTCGGCGCGGCCGTGGCCGCCAGCATCCTGTGCCGCCAGTCGTCATTGACGAAGAACCTCGGGTCGCCGAAGAGCATCGCGGCGCTGACCGCAGCAGCGTGGGCGCCGTGCTCGTCCCGGGCGTAGTTCGCCGGGAAGCCGTTCCTCCCGGCGGAGCCGCTCAGGACCGGGTCGTCGGCAGCCGAGGGGACGTAGTCAGAGAAGTCGCTCGTGACGTTCGATGCCTGCCGCTCGTCGATCGGTGCCACGAGCCCGCTCGTGCCCGAACTGTCCCTCAGCTTCCAGTCGTTGGACTCCCAGGAGAGCGTGACCGTCACCGACTGGAAGCCCACCCGCGGAGTCGCGTGCCCGGCTGTGCTGCCCCGAACGGTCGTCGTCCACAGCCGGACCATCGCGCCGTGATCATCGAAGCCGAGGAGGCGGGCGGCGAGCACGCCGGTGCGGGCGATGGTCCGCTCCGGGTGCACCTTGGCGTTGTCGCCGCGAAGTGCGCCGACAACGCGGCGCGCGTCCTGGTCGGCCTTCTTCGTCACAGCCTTGGTGGCGGCGTCGCTCGCCATTACCGCCACCGCGCGGTGCCGCGCTCCCCTGTTCGTGAGGAACGCGGCACTGCCGCTGACGGTCGTGTAGTTGGCCGCTGCCGCTTTGGCACCGGCCTGCGTGCGCGGATAGCCCACGGGTACGCCGTTCACGGTGCGTACGCGCTCCTCGCCCACCCGCGGAACGGAGTGCGCGGGCGACGACTGCGCTGCAGCGGGAGCGGACGGGCTGCCGGTGGCGAGGCTGACGATCACCCCGGCCGCAGTGACGACTGCCGCCCCAGCGACAGCCACGCCCCAGAGCTTTGCGGACGACCGCTTCGCGCCGGCCGGCATCGCCGGATCGGTCCTTCTACGGGAGCGAGAAGCCATGGGTCACACACCCATGCCGTACGTGATGACGAAGATCGTGCCGAAGGACGCCACGAGGAAGACGCAGGTCAGCCCGCCGACCATCATGCCCTTGCCGCGCGAGCTCTCCATCGTGGAGTGCCCCTCTCCGAACCAGCCCTTGCTCTTGCCGACACCCGCGAGGAACGCCCCGGCACCGATGACGAGCACCACAGCCGCGATGACGCCGAGGATCACCTTCGCCGTCCCGCCGAGCTTGCCGAAGGGGCCCCAGTCCGGCTTTACGCCGGACACGACGTCGGCTCCGGCGGCGAGGGTCGAGTGCAAGGAAGAGTCGGAGACGGCAGATAGGAAGCTGCTCATATTGGTTCCCCTGATGCTTTGGATATCGAATGGGTCGGATTCCCCGGCAGCGGAGAGAATTGCTCGGTCAGTCGAGCTGCATCGGCACGGGTACGTAGCGCTGGGACACCCAGCCGACCTTTCCCGCGTGCACGCCGTTCTTCACCTTCACGTACGACCAGCTCTTGTTGGAGCCCGTGGAACCACGGTTGCACCCCCAATAGACCCGCGTGTCCTCAGCGAGTTGCCCCTTCGCCAGACACTTGACCCCGGGCCCCGTCCTGAATTTCACGGTGGCGGAAACCCTGGTGTTCAACTTCACCGACTCGGTGCATGCCTTCTTGCCGACGCTGCTGACCGCGGCGTTGGCAGTTGCGGAGGTGGCGGCTGTCACGCCAGCGACCAGCGAAAGGGTCAGTAGACCCGAAGTGGCCAGACGCGAAGTGCGTAGGTTCATGGAATTCCTTTTCGTCAGATGAGTATTCACGAGGATCTGCATGCCCGAAGGAGTGCAGAAGAACTTCGGCACACAGGTGCCGTTTTCCACGCCGGATTCCTCAGGAGAGCTGCATCGGCGTGTTGATGTAGGTCCGGGCCACCCAGCCGGTCTTGCCCTTGTTCACGCCGGACTTGACCTGGACGTGGCCCCAGGACTTCCCGCTGCCGGTCGATCCGCGGTTGCAGTCCCAATAGACCTTCGTGTCCTTGGAGAGCTGCTTCATTGCGACGTACTTGGTCCCCGGGCCGCTGCGAAGCTTCACAGTGGCGGAGACATCGGTCTTCAGGTGGACCCACTCGGTGCAAGCCTTCGTACCGACGCTGCTGGCCGCGGCGCTGGCGGGCACGGTGGTGGCTGCTGTCGCGCCGGCGACCACCGACAGGGCCAGCAGGCCCGAAGTGGCCAGACGGGCGGGGGTATGCAGGTTCATGAAAGTCCTACCTTTCGAAGTGACTTGATTGGGTGATTACGGGGCGTGCGAAATTCGCCTAATCCGGCCGCGCGGCTGCGCCCTCATCGACCAGAAATTGCTGGGATCCTGGCTGGGCGTAAGGCGAATCCGATGTGTGGGAGTTCGCTAAGAGCGACATGGAACACGGGATTCCGCAGTGGTCATCCGACGTGCCGCATCGCGATGATCTGCGGCTTCCAGAAACTGAGCGGTTTGATCCGGACCTTCGCCCCGGTGTGCGGGGCATCGATGACCTGGCCGTCGCCGATGTACATCCCGACGTGCTCCGGGCCAGCTCTGCCCGGAACGCTGAATAGGAGGTCACCGGGGCGCAGTTGGGAGACGCTCTTGACCGCCGTCCCGGCATGAACCTGGTCGTAGGTGACCCGGGGAAGGTTCACGCCTGCCTGCTTCCAGGCCATCTTGGTCAGCGAGGAGCAGTCGCAGCCGTTCGCGCCCTCGTACGGCTTGACGCAGCCGCCGCCCCACCGGTACCAGCTGCCCAGGGCAGTCTTCGCGGCGGAGATCGCGCGGGCGGCGCCTTTGCCAGCCGGAGCGTTGGGCTGGACTGCGTCGGCCCACTTCTCCGCCAACTGCCGAATGTCCCGTACGTAGTTGCGTGTCTCGGGATACGGCGGGATGCCGCCGAAGTCGATCACAGCAGGGCCGCCGGCGTTGTACGCGGCGAGCATGTTGTCCGTCGAGTCGCCCGGTACCTCTTTGACCTCTCTGGCGAGCGTGCAGTCGTACTTCGCCTGGGCCGCGATGGCATCAGCCGGGTTACGGATGTCCTTGACGCCGTCCCCGTCCCCGTCCACACCGTGCTGAGACCAGGTCGCAGGCATGAACTGTGCGATACCGAGTGCCCCGACCCGAGACTTCGCATCCGGATCGAACTTGCTCTCGGTGTAGAGCTGAGCCGCCAGGAGTGATGCAGTGACCTGCGGACACTCGCCCGCGTGCTTGCTGATCAGCGCTCGGACCCAGCCCGGAACGGGGGCGTCCGTCGTGATGCTGCCGCCCGGGCCGGTCTCCTGAGCGGAGGCGCTGTCAGCCCCGCCGAATGTGGTCAGCAGAGTGATAGTCGAAACGACCGTGAGTGCGAAGAGCCCCAGACCGAAGTGGATGCCCTTGTTCATCCCGCCCCCGTCACGCCCACGGCAGAGCCGTGACGCGCCAGCCTGCGGAGCTGTGCTCCAGACGCACGACCAGGTGGTCGCGGCTCTGTCGCACCTGTCCGGACTTCGGGGTCGTGCTGACTGTGTAGCCGACTCGGACAAGGGCCGAGGACGAGCTAACAGAGGGAGCTCCGTCGGGAACTACCACGGAGTCGATCTTTACGGTCTGGCGGGCCCTTTCAGCACGAAGGGCTGCCCATGCGGCGTCCTGGCTCGGCCTCTTCTGGGCGAGGACGCTCGCGAGCTCACCGGAAACGAGCTTGGCTGCGCGAGCGCCGGCGTCCGCATAGGACCTGTCCTTGCCGTCGCGGGCATCGTGCTCCGCATAGGCCGTGGTGAACGCCCGCGCTGTGCGCTCAACATCCTTGGGCAGGGCTGTGCTTGGTGCTGGCGCGAAGCTTTCTGCGCTCGGGGTGGACGTCTCGGCGATGCCCACGCTGACGGAGCGGTGCTGCGGGCTTGCCGCCTTCGAGGCGGCGTCCGCCGAGCTGGAGCAGCCGACTGACAGAGCCGCAAGACAGCAGACGGCTCCTATTCCGACCCATGGATTTATGAAACGCCTGGATTTAGGCATGAGGGAACCACGACCTTGGTGCAGTGTTCTAGGGGGAGAGCGGGTGTTGCGGTCCCTGACCAGGGGACCGCAACACCCCTTCGCAGGAGTGGGGGAAGCTCTCCCGCGGGCTTCTACCGGCGATTGCCGGGAATCCGATGCGTGGATCGAGGGGCGCACATAGCCCCTTCTCCGACCTGCCGGGCGAATATCCGTGCGCTCGATGCTTGGGTGCGCTTCCTGTATCCGTGGGCAGTGAGTATTCAGCAGGGTGATGTGGCGTTAGCCGTTACTCATATCAAGGTCGATCAGCCCCTCCCAGAAGTGGAGATCCGTTGTAATGGCGAGTCTCCAGCGATAGCCAGTTAGCTGTGGCGCTGGCCGTGCCTGAATCATTGCAGGGGTCTGCGGACAACTCGAATCAACAAAAAAGTCGGAACCTAATTCCAAGAATTAGGTTCCGACTTCTCGGTGTGGAGGAGATGTTGGCCCGACTCGCGGTTATCTGTGGTATCTCGGGAGGTTGGTTACTCACCGGTGCGCCAGGGCTGATGCGTTCTCAGATTTCAAGATCGAGTAGTTGGAGTGCGTGGTCGTTCGTGACCGGTAGTGGTCGGTGGTGAGAACGCATCAGCCCTGCCTGCCCGGCCACGGTGGTGACCGGGCAGGCGGCAGCGCGCTTCCGTGTTATGGCATTTCAAACTCCCATTCCTGTGTCACTTCGTTAGAAAAGGAGGTATCCACGACCACCCTGGTGCCTGGAAGGGAGACATTGCCGCCTTCTCCCCAGAGGGTGACCTTGGGGTCGTACGGCATCATGTGGCGGTAATTTTCCGCCCAGAGCTGGTTGAGATTGTCCGGCCTTTCTCGTCGCTCGCCCTGCGCCACTGGCGTGCCTGGCTGGATGTTGCCGCCGCCCTCATATCCCGGGACTTCCACGACGAGCCCGCTCGCCTTGTTCACGAGGAAGCCTTGATCGTATTTCCACAGCTGGTTGTCGTAGCCGTCGGCCTTCCTCGGCCAGAGGATGACCGAGGCTCCAGGCTCCGTGCTACCCCCGTCGACGTCGAGCGCCAAACCGCTGGCCGCGTTGCGGATGAAGAAATAGCCCTCGGGGAAACCGTTGGCCTGTGCCGTGGCCGTGGGCGCCAGTTTTGAGGTCGCCCTCGCCGCCGTCTGCGGCAACATCGCCAACGCCAGCAGCACCGCGATCAGTACCCCGACACTGCGCCGCCATACCGAAGGAAAACCCGCCACATCGCCTCCTTCTTGAGGATTCCGATGCTTTCAGACTCGACCTTCCCGATAACGGAGCACAATGCGCTCTTCTGATCGTGACCGGATCGGGTGATCTGGTAGCAGTGACGTGTAAAACTCAGCGGGCTCGTACGGCCGCACGGCCCTGGTCCGCAGTGCCCGTGCGGGGCACGCCCCCCGCGCAGCCAGCGGGCCAGCGCCTTCTACGCGGCGCTGGAGCAGGTGGCGACCCAGCACGGGACGCGGGCCGGGGCACCAACCTGATGAGACAGCACAGTTAGGCGGCGGCGTGCCAAATGTGCTCGGTGACGATGCCGAGCCAGGACGCGGTTGGACCGGCGAGAAGGAGCGGGGCGCACACGCTGTAAGAGAGCACGGTCTCGTGGGGCTCCACCACGACCTGTGTGAGAAGGCAGTGGTCGAACGGCAGCCAAGTCTCCGGCGCGTAAGCGGGCCTGATCCGAAGGCCCATGGAGGTCAGGACGACCCGGGCCGGGGTGAAGTCGCGCCAGCGGGGACTGGCCGCAGCTTCTGCCTCTCGTCTGCGCCGGGCGTCGAGCCGCGGATTGGGCACCCAGCGCCGGCCGAACGCCGGGTGGTCCTCGTAGTACCCGGCGGGGCGGTCGGGCGGAAAGGCGGGCTCAGTGCCGTAGAACCGTGCTGTCGTAGCCACGAGATCGGCAAAGGCTGTCTCGCCCTCGGCCAAGGGGAGGTCCGGCACGTGGACAGGCGAAAGGCGACCGCCGCTCAGGAGGTGGTTCCTCAGGGCCGTTGTCGGTGACACGGCTTCGAGACGGTTGGACTCCTCTGTGTGGTTCGGGCGGCCTCGCCACATGATGCTTCCTTCCTGGTCCGTTGGCCGTCCCCGGCCGATGCCCAGTGAGCGGGCAGCGGCCGGGAGGCACGTTGTAGATGAGATCACTGGGGAGCGCTGGAGGCAGCGGCGGCTTCCTTCGCTGCGGCCTTCTCCTCTTCCTTGAGGCGAGCGAGGACAACGCCCATGCGATCGTTGCCGAGCTCCGTGTGCGCTCGGATGTGTTCCTTCAAGGCGTCCCGGCTGATGCGTCCGACCTGACTGGCGGCGGCGCGTGCGATCGGCATGACGTCGTCCAGCCAGCTGTCTTCAGCCTTCCGGTCCTGCGGGGACTCAATGCCGTCCGGGACGGGCGGCGTTTCCCCGTCCGCCGAGACGCGGACCGGCGCCGCAGCCGGGTAGGGCGTCACCGTCGCGCACGGCGTCGCCGACTCCTGGTCCGCGACGTGAAGCAGCTGTCCGTCCGACTCGTCCCGTGCCTCGCCGGAGCCGTCCGCAGACACCGGGGACGGTGCGAGGCCCGGCAGCTCATCGGGCGCGAGATGAGCTGTGTCCGCAAGCGGCAGACCGTGTTTGTGCAGGTCAACCCGGATTCCGGTAGGTCCGTCCGGCGCGGACGGACCGGTTCCATCGCCTTGCGCCTCCGGTGCCTGGACTTCGGGCACCAGGCGGACAGCCGTGGTCCAGTGGGCATCATCGTGTTCGGGACGAACGTTGCCGCGGACCGGTCCCGGACCGTCGTCTGCTCGGTCCCGGACCGTGTGTTCGGCGGTCCGCGCCATCAGGATGTAGAGGTGGACAGACCCCGCCAGCGCCAACGGCGCGAGGGTCGAAAGGACCCCGACCACGCTGTCCGAGAGGTGCAGTGCGGACCGTCCGGCTTGCGGTCCGTGGTTCAGAGTGATGGCGTGAAGAGCATTAGCTCCGAGACTCGCTCCGGTGGCCGCCAGAAAGAGGACCCAGGCGTACAGGCGCGCACCGAAGTGGCGGTTGCGGAGGAGCACGATCGCGCGCACGCCGTACGCAATGAACCCGTCGACGAACACCGGGAAGAGATAGGACAGGCTCTCGCGCGCGTGGATCGCGACGGCGATTTGCCGTAGCGCGTCGTAAGAGAAGGCGAAGCCGGCCGAGCCAAGGAGGACGATCGCCGTTCTGTCCCAGGCCGTCATCGGGCGCAAGCTGCCTGCGGTCTGCGACTCAGCGTCCGTCGGGAGTATGTGGGCGTGAGACATCAGAGCGTGCCTCCGTTGCGCGGGTCGATCGACTGCCAGGCCGGTGTCTGTGAGAGCAACTGCCCGAGCTGTTCGAGGGACGTCACGTCGTGCACGTGCTGACTGGGGCAGCTCGCACAGGACACCCGCAACTGGAGGCGTTCCGTGCCGCCTTCATCGGTGTAGTACAGCTCCAGGTGCTGACCTGCGACGGTGTCGAGGGGCGCAAACGCTTGGAGGTGTTCCTCGAAGGAAAGGAGTCCCAGCACCTCCCAGTCGAGCGTCACCGCCTCGTCGCCCAGGAGGCGGCGTGCATACTTCGACGCTGCCGCGATTGAGCGGGGCCCCCAGGTCCGGAAGGCGTTCTCCCGCGCGGCCGTGCGACGTTCCTCGGCGCGCGTGAGGCGATTGGCCGCAGCGATCATGATCGGGTGACTCATCGGTTGCGGCCTTTCAGGTTGAACGCGGTGCAGGCTTCGTCAGCGAAGCCGGGGCCGTTGGCGATACGCAGCAGGACGTCCGCGTGACAGGGCATGTCGAGGGGGCAGGTGCACATCAGGTCGAAGCCGTGCAGCTCGCTCGCGAACTGCTCGGCGTACCGGCGGCCGACCGGGCCTTGGAGGGTGGCGGCGAAGAGATCCACGACGTCCGCTGCGTCCATCGGCTGACCGAGTAGCGATGGGCCACGATCCCCTTTGCTGAAGGGGTTGGCGTACCGGCTGCCATAGCCCACGAACACGCACGGGGTAGGCGCGAGGGAAGCGGACCAGTCGGCTCCGCGAATACGGACGGGCATCAGGCCGCCCTCCCACCACGACGCCGGTCGTCCCCGATCATGGGTACGAGCGTCGTCACCATCTCGGCGAGGCGGCTCGCCACCCGAGCGCCGACGAAGTCGGTCAGGTCCGGCCCCGCGTCGTCGCGGGCTGGCAGGTTGGACGTAATGATCGTCGGCAGGCAGTGGTTGTACCGGTAGTTGATGAGCCGGTAGGTGATCTCCTCGGTCCATTCCGAGGTCTTCGCCGTACCGAGATCGTCAAGCAGCAGGTACTGCACTTCGCAGAGGCGCCGCAGCTCCCGTTCGGCAGCACCCAGGACCTGTGTGGGCCGCAGGCTTCCGTACATGTCCGCGCTGTTCACGGCGATCAGCTCGAACTTGTCCGGACCGCCGGCCGCGATCCTGCGCAAGGCGCCGTACGCCTGGTGCGTCTTGCCCGTCCCAGTGTGGCCGCTGAGAAGCAGGCCGCCCGCAGATGCGTTGTCCGTCAGAGTGTGATCTGCCCAGGCCGCGACCTCCGGCACCGTTGCCTCGGCATCGCGAAAGCGAGGCGGGGTAGCGGTGCGCCATCGGTTCAGCGCGTACTCGGCACGAGCGCGTCGGTGCCATGCCTGGTCGCCGGGATTTTCTTCCGGCGGCTCGAAGCCAAGGCTCTCTGGCACGACTTGGATTCCTCTCGCAGTAAGTATTCGCTCGATGGCGCGCATTGATCCGGCGCTGCTCACACGTTCCGGCTCCGCCATGATCAAAATCCGTTCTGGTAGGCGCTGGGCTTCGCTGTGTTCTGGAAAGGCGCCCATCTGCCTGGCGCGCGTCGAATGGGTACGACGTTGCCGGGCTTCGCAGCAGCGAGGGCATCGGCCGGGAGATCCGCCCAAATACGGAGCAGATAGCGGGCCGACTGAGGCGGGCGGTCCGGATTCCAACGCCGCGCAACCATCTCGACCAGCCGTTCATGTCCCCACCGGCCCACGAGAGCTGTTACCCGATCCCATTCGGATTCCGTGAGGCGCCATCCAACGAGCATCCCGGCGCTCGTAATCGCGGACACAAGCTCATTAGCTGCGTCCGGAACTGTTACCGGCCCCTGCCCCGAAGCGTGGGTTCTCCGGTACTGAGTAGGCAAGCTAGCTTGCTTTTGAGAAGTGGTAATACTCCCAGAGGGAGTATTACCACCACGCGTACGCGAGGAAGAAACTTCTGACTCGCGTGACAGAGACTTCCCCCTTCCAGGACCTTCAGCGGGTTTCTGGGAAGGGACTTCCTGGAACGTCGTTCCATCTATCCCCTCATCAGCGGCCGAAGTGGGAAGTTCCGTACCAGACTGCTGGGAGTCGTCCCGGGACCGGTTGAAGAGGAGAATTGAGTAGCTGTTGGGATTGGAAGCCCCGCCGCCACGCTGATGGCTCAGCTCACCAAGAGCAGCCAACTCGCCGAGGCATTTGGTGATAGAACGGGCCGTAAGACGGGTCAGGCGCGAAATCTCTTCCAGAGTGAGGGTAGCTCTGCCCATGTCGTCCGCCATGCGTGCCAGCGCGAGCATTACAAGACGTGAACCACGGCAGGACTTCGACTGTGACCAGACCAGTTCTGTGGCTATATCACTCACTAGTTGCTCCCGTCGCATATTGCTATGAGGCGCGCGGGCGCAAGCCCAAAGCTGAGATCGTCCTCCGGTACGAATCCGATCCGATTCGGTTCAGGGGTGAGATACAGCGTGCCCGTGGGCAGGAAGAAATCGTGTGCACGACGCCAGTCGGCGGTGTGACCGAACTTCTGCCTGATCATGCGCGTCACTTCTCTCTCGATTTCCCGGGAAGCGCACACGCGGTAGAAGTCATCTTCGAAGATGTGGGTAACAGCCCGGTACTCCGGAAAAATGCGGACCAAGGCTGCTGTTGGGGCGACGGCGTGAATATCGTCACGGAGGTTCGCGCTCGGCAAAGAGGCAGAGTTGTTCTGAGGCATGGGAAATCTCCCGGAAGCGCAGAGAAATGCTCCTGCGTGAAGAATGGTTCCTCTAGATGAGGCGCGTGTCAGGCGGCGTCGGCTTCCTGATCGGCCGATGGAGAGGCTGTCTGCTTGGAGCGCTGCCGCTCGCGCCAGGCAAGCTTGAGCAGATATTCGTGGGTGATTCCGAGCCCTCGGGCGACGGCTGCCGAATCCAGAGTCTGATCTGCCACGAAACGCTTGACTGCCGCTTTGCGCTCATTCTTGGTAAGCGGCGCGGTTGCACCCCTCAGAGCGCCCTGCACTGTCTTTTCGTCCACGCGGTCCTTCCACGTGGCCCGAAGCGCTGACCTCTCTGAAGCGAGGAGTCCTGCGCGGATACCCCACTCATCGTCGTGCCTGATCGAATCGACCAGGCATCGGGCCGCGATAGGCAGCGGGCAGGAAGAGCAGAGATTGAGAGGCCGGACCAGCTCGGGTCCCAGCTGCTCCTTTACCTCCTCAGGATCTTCCCGAGGCCCGTCTCCGAAAGGGAGAAAAGTATCTGTGTCCTCGGCGGCGCAGTTGGCATCTTCTGCCCAATGCTTGCTCGGGACCTTTTCGGCTTCCCTGAGGAGAGGTGACCAATTACCCTGCCGTGCAGCCTCGGAAAGCCCGTATATGTCTGTGCTCATTTGAACTCACGATGATTGCGGCACTCGCTTCAAGAATGGAGCGAGTACACGGAGAGGAGTCAGGAACGCTTTCGTGATCGCCTGGATGGCTGAAGCGGAATTTGGGCCGCTGCGCTCAGCTTTTCGGTAACAGGCTTCACGAGATGCATTTCAGAGATTGCGCGAAGGTCTTCCTCGGCAAACTGGACGAACTTCCCGAACTTCCGGTGAGGAAGTGTGGAGATTCGTTCGCGCAGCCACTTCTCAGGAATGTTCAGACGCTCAGCAGCTTCCGCGTATCCGATGTGCAGGCGGTTGTCGCGTGGGCTGGTCGGGAGCTTGTCGATCAGAGCCTCGAAGTCGCTGACACGCCCCAGGAGGTTCAGGACTGCTGCGAGTCCTTGCAGCTCACTGGGTCCGAAGGGTGCGGTACTCGTGTCCGGGTGGGCGACAGATGCCATCACGCGTCCAAGCCGTGGAGTTTCGCCGTTCGCAGGTCGAATGCGTGGCCTGCGGTCGTCCAGCCCGCGTGCGGGAACGAGCGGATGATCCACCTTGCGATCGTGAGGGACTTGGCGCGAGGAACGCGAAGAGCCGTTCCGCAGTCGTTGATGGCCTTGAGCCCCAGATGGGGCCACAGGGTCCGAGGGCCCTGAAGGCGAACCTGGACAACGGCGGCCCCGGGCAGCATCGACGCGAGCTGGGCTGCCAGCCGCTCAGCGCGAGCCGGAGCGGTGTCCGGCTTGGGGTTGCAGTCCTGAGTAGGGGACATGCGACACTCCTCTGTGTTGGTAGGCCACTCCGCTAGTGCCGTGCGAGGGACACGGAGTGGCCGTTTCGCGTGACTAGCACCTCAGTAGGGGCGCAAGTCACGAGCTGTCTGGCGTCCGGGAGGTGCGAACTCTCGGACGCCGATGGCGTTTTGAGGGGGCGCGGGTCATGTGCGAAGCACGTACCGGGCTCACCCTCCACCCCACCGCACGCCAGATGGTGAACGGCGGGTGAGCGAAGGCGGAGGGGGTGCGAGTCCCCTCTTTTTTCGCTAAACTGAAACTATCGCGACTGGCTAAAAAAGTCAACGGGTCGATGTTTCTTCGGTTTGCCGAAAAATGAGGTTCTGGTTCTGATGGCTGCTCGACGCTTCGACAGAGGTCGTGTGCGCTCCGTGCGGCGAGCCCGCGAGGTCCCGCAGGCCGATGTGGCCCGAGCCGTCGGCGTCGCAGACAACACGGTGGCCGGGTGGGAGCTCGGAACGTCCGTGCCGGACCAGGAAAAGCTTCCTGCCCTGGCAAAGTTCTTCAAGGAAAACCTGGACGACCTCTTCCCCCGTGATGGCCTGCCCGATCTCACGGACCTGCGCTGCGATGCCGGCCTCTACCAGTACGAGACGGCACCTGTGATCCAAATGAAGAGCGCCGGCCCGGTGGCCGCAGCGGAGCGTGGTGAGCGCCGGCTCAAGGACAGGTATGTCCCGCTCCTCGCGGAGAGGTATGGCGTGAGCACGGCAGAGCTGCTGCGGGCCCAGGAGCGATCCATCGCCGCGGCGGAAGAGAAGAAGCGAGGGGGAAGGGAGCCCGGACCAGACCAAGGCTCTGCCGCTGCGGACTTGGACAGGCCGCCGGCCTCGCTGGCCGAGAAGATCACCTTCATCCTTCAGCGGTCCTACCCGGGTCCCCAGGGCCCTCCGTCGGATGCCGAGATGGCTGCCGATGTGAACGCCCATCTCGGGGCGGAGGTCCTGACGGCAGAGGACTTCGAAGGTCTGCGCACCGGTGCCAAGGAGACGGCGCCTCCCGGTGTCCTGGACGCGCTGGCCACGGTTGTCGGTGTATCGGAGATGTACTTCAAATCGGACGAGGCCGTCGCCGCCCAGGTCTACGAAGGGCTCAAGCTAATCGCTGCCCACAAACAAGGGCTGGTCGGAAGGATCAAGGCCCGGGGTCTGGGACCGGAGGGTCTGCCGCCCAACGTGATGGCGCTGGTCACCCAACTCGCGCAGGAGATGACGGAGAAGGAAGCCGAGAGCGGGAAGTAGCCCGCCCAACTCTGTGCGCGCCGCCGCCGCAGCTACCGCTCTACTCCGCTGACGAGCCCGGGTCCTTTACACATCCTGCCGTGATCACGGCACGGATCTCCCTGAGCGCCCCAAGATCGGCCAGAGGATTACCGTCGACGACCACCAGATCCGCGCGGAGCCCGGACTTGATACGGCCCACTGACCCACCGAGCCCAAGAGCGTCGGCCGCGTGGGCAGTGACCATGTCGAGAATCCTGTCGGTCGGCATACCCACGTGCGCGTAGAAGGGGAGCGCCCCGGCAAGCGAGTTCTCGAAGCCGGTCCGCTGCACTCCGGCGTCGGTCCCGGCGATGAGCCTGACGCCGGCCTCGGCCATCTGCCGAACCTGCCCGAACAACACCTTCGTCCGCTCCTCGCCGAAATGGCGGGCCACCATCTGCCAGTGCGGACTGACGGCCGGGCAGACCGCGATGCCCCGCTCGATAATCTTCTTCAGGACGTCCTGACGCAGGCCGAAGGCATCCTTGGTCATCCACGTGCAGTGCTCAATGGTGTCCACGCCCGCATCCACGACCGCCGCGATGCTGTCCGCCCCGTGTGCGTGCGCGGCCACCGGCGCGCCAGCTTGATGCGCTTCCTCCACCAGGGTCCGCAGCTCGTCCGCGGAGAACTGGCTCTGCCAGCTCGGCGGTCCGTCCTTCGTCAGGCCGCCCCCGCTCGCCATCACCTTGATCACTCCCGCACCCGCCGCAAGGTTGCGCCGTACCAGATCACGAATCGCGGCCTCGCCACCGACCTCACCGCCGAGGAAATGGCAATGGCCACCGGGAGTTGTCGCGGGTGTGCCCGCGGACACGATCCGGGGACCGGGGGTTCCGCCCCGGCTGATCTCCTCTTGAAGGCGGAGGGCCAGTCCGTTGCGGTCGCCCAGGTCACGGACCGTGGTCACACCACTCGACAACAGCTGTTCCGCGCGTCGCCGCATGTCGCGCAGCAGCTGCTCGTCGCTCGATGCGTTGAAGGTGGCCAGCGGATCGGCGCTGCCGTCGAACACCAGATGCACGTGGGCGTCGATGAGCCCGGGCATGACCGTGGCACCGGGAAACGAGAGCTCTGCCCCCAGCGCGCGGGAGTGGCCGGCGAACTGTGCGCGAGGCCCGACGGCGGTGATGCGGTCACCGTCGACGAGGACGGCACCGTCTTCCAGGTAGGTCCCGGAGCCGGTCAGGACCCGGTCGGCGGTGATCAGCATGTCGTCTCGCCTGTCCCCGTCTCTTTCACGGTCACGCGGTCAATCGCAGCGCGTCCGACACCGCGATCAGCTGGTCGACATCCGCGTTCTGATCGTTTGCCTGCTTCAACGCCTGGGGAGCCGTCGTCGGCGCCGGAGCGCCCTGCTTGATCGCGCCGTAGGCACGCCGGAGCCGTATGGCCAGTTCGGCAGCCTCCAGGCGGCGCAAGTCAGCTTCCTCCCCCTCATGGAACAAGTAGGGGCTGATACGGACCAGTCCATCCTGGCATTCCACTATCCGCCGGGTGTAGCGGCGGTGTACGCCACGCGCCCGCCACCGATCCCACAGCGTGCGGGACGCGGGCTTCAGCTCGTTCTGCGGGTAGACCTCGATCAGCAGCTCCCACAGCGAAGTGAGCTGACGGTGATGCCGGCGCCGACGCAGCCACAGCCGGGTGGCGGTGATCCTCGCGCGCAGGGCCGAATAGGTGACGCCCGCGACGAAGGCCAGGTTCGACACCGTCAGCAAGACCGCTGCCGAGATCGTGAGCTGGTGCGGCACGGCCCCTCCGCTCCAGCGGACGACGGTGAAGACCGCCCGGACGGCGCAGGCAACCGACATCCCGCCGAGGCCGACCGCGGTAATCCACAGCCCGGTGGCGTGAGGCCGACCAGATTTGCGGGCATAGGGGGTGGACCACCGTGCGGCCATCCCGATCGCGTACGTCATGTACAGGCCCGCGCAGAGGTAGAAGACGGCGACCTGCGGGATCGTCATGTCCATCGTGCGGCTCGGCCCGCTCAGCGCCCCCAGCGGAACGGTCAGGGCCGCCACAGTGATCACTGCCGAGACCAGGGCGACGACGGCGCCCTCCACCCGGGCTCGACGCCGAGCCACCGGCTCGTCGGCCGAGTACAGGTAGAAGCACATCAGGAAGTAGCACGCGAGCAGCAGAAACAGGTTCTGGACCAGCCGCGCGATGTCGTGCCCCGCCATGATGTCGAGGCCATGGGCGCCCCCTGGCCTGGCCACTGCATACGACAGGCACACGCTCAGGAGGGTGAGGGCAACCGACCGGGTGGGAGCGTCGCGCGGGGCGCGCGACCACAGAAACAGTCTCCACACGACGGCAGCGGCGATGATCAGCGGAAGGTACCTTGCCATGGCTTACAGCCACCCCCGCCGGTCACCAAGAGCAGCCTGCACCCGGCGGACCTCCGGGTCATCCGACAACGGCGGCAGCGCGTCGACGACAGAGGACCACTCCAGGATGATCGTCGCAGCGAGCTCGACCGAGCACTCCGTCTTGTCCTCATACGAGCAACGCATGGCGACGCGCCGGATCAGCTTCGGATCCACTACAGGAATGAGGCCCGCCAAGTTCTCCACGAAGTCTTCGATGAAGTCGTCCGAGAGCGCTTCCGGGGTGTCCCCCTCCCACTCCGCGACGATGATGTGCAGCAGTTCGTGGAGGATGATCTGGAGCTGGTGCCACCGGGCCGTGTGCTGCTGGTAGAGGATGAAGTCCATCTCCGGCATTTCGAGCCACATCCCCGAGGGGCCTGGCACCGGCAGCGGGACGGCGTGAAGGACGATCGGGCGCCCGCGCCTCTCGCCGAGGGCCCTGGCCAACTCCTCCACATTCAGCGGAGGGCGAATGCCCAGACTGCGCAACTCCTTCCGCAGTCGGTTGTGGAGCCTGCGCTCCACCGTCCGCCGTTCTGCCGTACGCCACCGTCCCAAGCGGCGGCGGCTCGCTCTCTCAGGCGCAGGCGGCCCGGTTTCCTGAGTGCCGCGGAGGCTCTCTCCCAGAGACATGTGAGCAATCCCTTCGTACCGGCTGGTCGAGGCCCTTGCTCCTAGCCGGGCGACAGCCACCACGGGTCAACGATGTTCGGTTCCCGGGCTGACTCCACGAAGATGATCACGGACCTGGAGAGGCGTTGGCCAAATGGCCCACGCCGTCCTCGGTGACGGAACCGCCACGCCGCGCTTGCCCCTTGCCGACACGTGTCATCGCTAGCGCGAACGAGCAACTGGCTTGGGGAAGGTCCCTTGGTGGGGGGCGCGGGAACTGTCTCGGACCCTACGTGAGGCCACCCGAGATCAAGGCCGGAAAGCGACATCTCTTGAATGGGGCGAAGGTGGCGAAAAAACCCGCCAAATCCACCATTCCCGAATTCGATCAAGGCTCTGAAGTGCGGATTCACTTGTGTTCATATTGATCGGTGTGACGTAGCAAGCGCATACTTCTGTTATCTATTTGAGATCTCTAGTGCCCGACAAATAGGAACAGAGTTCTATGAATGGCGCATAGCGGTGGCCTCGCGTTGTGTGTGGAAGGGGTCACTTCTGCGTAAATCCGGGCGGCACCTCGCGGTCCGCTCCCGACCGCGCGGAGCAAGAAAATCAGCCAGGCGCTTGAGTACTCTGCGTTCTGAAGCGAATACCATCTGTGTACGCTGACCCACGATGCATCCCGACGGGAGGCCGCATGTGGTGCCCGTCGGAGTCACAGTCGCGCCGACGCGGGAGTGGGCCGGGTTGGCACGCGCAAATCCAGCAAGAAGGTCGCCAACATCACGGCGGCGGACGGTGGAGCCCGCGAGCTGTCTGCCAGATCGACGGAGGCCGCTGGGATCCGCGGGCCGCGCCGGCCGACGGGCTGAGTGTTGCAGCAGCTGGAGGGGGAGTGCGGGCCCGACGCGGAGTCCTGCACGCTCCGGACTGTGACGAGGCGCCGCGCGGAGCGCCGGTGCTCAAGGCAGACCGGGTTTTGGACGCTGCCGAGAAGGCAGGCGTACGGCTGTGCACGTTGTGCGGGTTCGGTCCGAACCGATGAGCCCTCATGCAACATAGGCGAGACACCGAACGCTTCACCACCACCTGCGGCATAGCATGAAAGCCCAGCTCACTAGGGGGGGTATGAGGGAGGGCAGCCGTCATGCCGGGGCCCGTCATCTGGAACGGCCACATCGTGTTCGGATTGATCTCCGTACCCGTCGGCCTGGTCAAGGCGACCGAGTGCAGCACGACGCCACTGCACCTAGTCCACACCGCCGGCGGCTGCCTCGGACGCATCCGCTATCGCAAGGTGTGCGAGCTCGACGGGCAGGCTCTCGCCGAGCACCAGATAGGCCGCGGCTACGAGACGCCCACCGGCATTGTGCCGCTCACCGACGCCGACCTCGACAACCTGCCGATCGCCACCGCACGCGCCATCCAGTTGGTCGCCGCCATCCCCGCCGCCCGGATCGACCCCCGGGAGATCGGCGCTGGCGGCTACTACCTCGCCGCTGACAGCTCCCCCGCCACCGCCCGGCCCTACACCCTGCTCGTACGGGCCCTCAAGCGACGCTCGCAGGTCGCCATTGTCAAGTACGCGACCCGCGGGGACCGTGAGCGGCTCGGCATGCTCCGGCCGCTCGGCGACGTCCTGGTCCTCAACGGCCTGCTCTGGCCCGAGGAGGTCCGTGACGTCGAGAGCGGCATCGCGCCCGCCCCAGCCGACATCAACGAGGCCGAGCTGGCCGCCGCGCTCGAACTCGTCGACACCCTCAGCGCCGACGAGCTGAGCGACATTGACGACCTAACCGACCACTACGCCCAAGCCCTCGCCGAACTCGTCGAGGCCAAAGTCCACGTCCGTGAGCTCACCCAGCCCTCCGCACCGCCACAGCGCGAGCAACTCGTCGACCTCATGGCTGCACTCCAACAATCCGTCCACGCCGCGCGTGCCCGCCGCGGTGAGCATCTCGACCCCAACGGTGTGGGGCCCGGGACATCGCCATGCCCCCCCGGGGGACCCCGTGCTCCCTCTTGCCTGGCGTAGGCGACCTCGACGTCGTAGTCCACCGACCCGGACTCGCCAGGCCGAATTGACGCCTCCTGCATCCGCGTGTACGGCGGACCCCCCGAGGCCAACCAAGGCGCCATCGTCCGCGCCCCACACCCCGCAGCCCACCGGTCGGCCGCGCGGCGCAGCGTCGGCGTACGGGCGCAGGATCGGCTAGTGAGCAGCGGAACGGCCGTGCCGGGGCGACAACTTCGACCCGGCCAGGCTCAGCGCAGCGGAGGAAGAGGGACGTCCAGACGGCCTTCCGCGATGAGCCTCTCCACAGTGCGGCGGCCAGAGAGCTGGAGGCGTTGAACTTCCATCCACCTGCGCTCGTGGCTGATGAGGTTGGTGTAATCAGCGAGCTCTGAGGACAGCACGGAGAAGTGTCCCGCGGGCAGCGCACGAGTGCCCTGACTTCGCAGGACAGTGAGCCGGGCGTCAGCGTTCGTCGTGCTCACGAGGACGCGGGTCTCCCAGATACACCCGACGCCCTGAATTCGGAGGGTGTTTCTCAGGGCAGCGGGCCCGCTCAGGACCCACCGCACGGTAGCCATGCACCAGACATGATCCCCGATGCGGTAGGCCTTCAGATCGGTTGCTTGATCGAATGCGACGAACGGGGGCACAGCCCAGCCCAGCACCCGCACGGTGTCGGTATCAAGCAGCGTGCCCTCGCCCTCGACGAAGAAGCCCATAGTGCCCTCGAAGCCCGGCCCTTCTAGGCTCGGCGGCACGAGCATCAGACGAATGGCCTCAGCCTCGATCGCGCTGAGGCTTTCCGGTGCCTGGAGGATAGAACGTACCGCGGCCTCGTCGGCGTCGTCGGTCTGCTGTGCGAACTTCTCCACGAGGGCGTGCCAGGTGGTGAGGAGCACGAACCGATCCTCGATGTCGGCGAGGTCCTCGTTCATCGGGTACGGGAAGGCGTCCCCGTCGCCGAAGTCCGTCGTGTTCTTGCTGACGAAGTAGACCGTCTCGTCAGGGTTCTCCCGCGCGTACTCGACGGCCGTGAGCCAGATCGCGGCGTCCCGCCCGCCGATCTTTGCCGTGTCGCCGCCCTCGTTGATGGTGACCTGCTTGCATGGCGGCAGGAGGTTCGCCTCCCGGATCAATGCCTGCTTGAGCGCGGCCTCGCTCGTTGGGACGAGATCGACCACGTCGAGCCACTTCTCACGCCACTCTTCTTGGAAGCGCTGTAGATCCATCTGCGGCAGCGGCACGCGGATCGGCCACGGCGTTCCTTCCGTGAGGCTGCGCAGGGCCGCTTCCGCCGCCTCGTACTTCCGGCGGTACGGCACTGCCCGATGTGCCGTCAACTCCTCCAGCACCACCCATGGCACGGCCACGCGCTCAATGCCGGACGCCCTGATGATCTTGACCAGATCCGTGGTGGCGCTGTCGATGCCGGACTTCGTCAGGATGTTCGTGTCCAGGATGATCAAGGCGAGCGGCTCCGTCTCACGCATGGCTGGGTGGTGTGGTCAGGGTTTCAGGCTCTGTGATCGCCAGCCCCCGGTTTCGGATACCGGCCGCGTTGTCATTCACGCCCCGCGCGTTCAGCGATGCCCGACATAGTCGTCCTTGACCACTTCGAACTGGAGAAGCGGAAAGATGTCGACGTCGTCGTCAGCGCCGTATCCCATCTCGCAGCTTCCCTGACAGGGAGGGCCGCCTGGGAGCACCTCGGGCACTCCCAGGCGGCCCGGTTCAGCGGCGCTCGATCCAGTAGACCGCCCCCGCGAACACGCCGGTCAGGGACGCCTTCACCGCTAGGCGCACGAGTTCGTCGCTCGCGGTGTCCAGCAGTCGACGCGCCCGGATCTGGGCCGGGCTAAGCCGCTTGGTCTGCGGCTTCTCGCCGAGCGGGGGACCGTCCAGGTGCTGGTCAGAGTTGCTTTGACAGTGGGAGCCCGTAGGCTCGTTCTCGGTAGGAATCGTTGTCTCCTTCAGGTTGGCGGTTCTTGCTGTCGAAGTCGGTGGCCTCCTGTTGCGAGCAGGGGGCCGCCGCCGTTGTGGCGGTGGCACCAAAAGGCCGCCGGGAACCATTGTGTGGGGCGCGACCGACAACGCCGGATAGCTCGGCACCCCGACACGCCCGATGGTGAAGCCGGTCACATAGAGCCGTTCGTGCATGCCGCATCCTGCGCCATTGGCACGCTGAACTGCGCAAACGCGATTCAGGGCGGCGGTCTATCGGTCTCCGCCGACGCAATGGATGGCGCGGTACCTGGAGCCCATGAACCACGCCGCTGCTTCGCCGCTGATCTCGGACAGGTCTGGTGACCTGCACATTCGCGGCTACGCGCCGCCGTTCTCCTCGTTGTCCTCCCGCAGGTGCTTCTTACTCGCCGAACTTGCCGCCGGCGTGCAGCATGGTCGCCGTGCGCCCGCTCACCAGATGTCCGTCGTCCTTGTGGTTGCTGACTTGGGGTAAGTCGCCTTCTTGGTCTGGCCCTCGAAGTCAGCGGTGGTCGCCCCGTCTCCTCGCGGAAGGTGAGGTTGTCGCGTACGTAGTCGAAGGTGACGAAGACGTACGCGACGTCGAAGTCCTTGTAGTCCACCGGCGTGTTCCTGCCCGCCCGATGCCGATGTGCGCGTCCGATCACTGAGACGTCAATCTGTACACATCCCGGTGAGCACGTCCCCGGCCTTGCACTCGGCGGCGTCCGATGCTGTTGTCTCCGCTTCCGGTAGATGTTCCCGATCATCACGATTCACGTCTCGCACTTGGTGCCTGCGCGACATGCCTGTTCTCGTCCTGGCGGTCGACGTACGGGATGGTCGATCAGCTTGCCGAACTCGGCGAGGCCCATGTCTGCCGGCTTGTGTTCACGAAGTCGTTCGCCTCGTAGTCGCCCTGACGTCGAGGATCTCGATGAAGTACCCGGGGTCCGTCGGGACTACCTCGATCTCCGGCAGAACGCGGTCTGACCAGGCGGCCGTGTCGGTACACGGTGGCCGCCTGGGAGCACCACTACTCCCAGGCGGCATGAGCTCAGCGGCGCTCGATCCAGTGGACCGCCCACACGTACGCACCGGTCGCGGACGCCTGCATGACCAGGCGCACGAGTTCGTCGCTCGCGGTGTCCAGCAGTCGACGCGCCCGGATCTGGGCCGGGCTAAGCCGCTTGGTCTGCGGCTTCTCGCCGAGCGGGGGACCCTCAAGGTGCTGGTCAGGGCTGTTTTGACGGTGGGAGCCCTCAGGCTCTTTCGCGGTGGGAATCGTGACCTCCTGAGGTCGTCGGTTCTTGCTGTCGAAGTCGGTGGCCTTCTGTTGCGAGCAGGGAGCCAGCGCCGTGTTGGCGGTGGCTCCAAAAGGCCGCCATGAACAATTCTGTGGTGCGTCACTGACACGAAGCGGGTCAGCTGGGGCAGTGCGTCGTGTCTGGCATGTCGTTTCTACGGCACGCACCTGACAAACGAGAGGCCCAACTCCGCTTCATGTCGGCGAGTTGCGCCCACGCGTCGTTTCACGTGAAACCTACTCAACGTCAATTGCAATACGCAGAGGACCAGTTCGGTCGCCCGGCTCACTGATAGTGGCACGCCCATGGCCCCAGTCGAATCTGGCTGTCCACAGGCGCCTGGGTACAACGGCCTTGCCTCTGGGGATACTTGACCTTCGGCTGTGGGCAACCCGAGGGACGGGCCTGTGGATAGCGGGTCGCGCCGCACGAAATAGTGGCTCTGAACAGCAGGTTTGTCTGTCCCCAGCCTGTGAGGAAGAAAAAGTCCGCAGTCGGCTCAAGATTGCTTCTTCAAGTGCACGGCGAGCGCCACCATCGAAGGTTTGCGTAAGCTGCGAAGTTGCATTGCATCTCTTACATGTGGATGGAGTGCCTACCGCGAGTCGCAGGTCGGTGCGCGCGGTGTCCGTCTTCGTCCTGGCAGTCGACGTCCGGGATTCTTGCTCCGGTTGCCGAAGCGGGCGTCTCCTGTGCCCGTCAGCTCGACTTCGCGAAGACGTTCTCCTCGTAGTCGCCCTTGAGGAACAGGATCTCGACGATGGACTCGACGCCGTTTGTGACGGCGTCGATCGCAGGGGAGGCGCCGCTGGCCCTCGGCCATGAAGCGCTTTGCGTCCGCGCCGCCGATTTGATGTGTCTCTGCGAAGGCCACCGGTGCCCCGCCGAGTGCCGCGCTGGCGAGCTTCAGCCAGAGTCAGCGGCGGGGATGCCCCCACCCACAGCCGAAACGACCTGCCAAGCGAACCGGCAAACCGTCACGTAGGGGGAGAGCTGCTTCGAGGCACTGAGGCAGGCGCTGTACGCAGGGCCGCGAGGCGCCCGCGCCCGGGCGCGGGTTCTGCACTGGTGCCACCGCATTGCCGGCTGCGCGGCGAGTTGGGGTGGGAGCCGATCCGTGTCGGTTGTGTGCGTCACCAGCCGTTCCATGGTCACGGAGACGCATGGGGTGGAATGCTTGCCCGGCATCGGCAGGCCGTCCCCCGCTTCCGTAGTCCTCGTGCGGGATTCAGGCCCGCCCGTGGCGACGGGAGGCTTAATTGCGTCTGGAACAGGGGGTGGTGTGATGCGGCAAGGTCAACTCCTCGGTGGGCGCTACCGGTTGGTGCGGCTGGTCGGTGAGGGTGGGATGGGGCAGGTGTGGGAGGCCCAGGACGAGACCTTGGGCAGACCTGTCGCGGCCAAGGTGATCTCCCCGCTCGCCGGAGGCGGAAGCCGAGGCAACCAGGCACGCGCCAGGTTCCTTCGGGAGGCACAGCTCACCGCGCGCCTGCAGCACCCGAACATCGTGACCATCCACGACCTCGGCGAAACCGAAGCCGACTCTGAGATCGGGGCTGGCGCCGGCCCTGGCAAGGTGCCGTATCTGGTGATGGAGCTGCTCCGCGGCGAGGGCTTGAACGTGACCCTGCGCCGGGGCCCGGTCGTCCTGTCGGACGCCGCCCGATGGGGCGCGCAGATGTGCGACGCGCTGGCAGCCGCGCACGAGGCCGGAATTCTGCACCGGGACCTCAAGCCGTCGAATATCCTGCTCACGCAGTCCGGCACTGTGAAGATCCTCGACTTCGGTGTCGCCCGGGCGGTCGACACTGGGGCGACCGCCGACCGGCTCACCCAGACCGGCTTCCTCGTGGGCACCCCCGCGTACATGGCCCCGGAACAGGCACGGGGCTTCCCCGAACCACGCAGTGACCTGTACGCGCTCGGCTGCCTCCTCTTCGAGATGATCACGGGGCAGCTGCCGTTCCAGGCCCCCGACGCCGTGGGCCAGATCTCGGCGCACCTCGTCCAGGAGCCGCCGGCTCCGAGTTCCGTGTCCGGCCATATCCCACCCGCCTGGGACCAGCTAGTACTGACCCTGCTGCACAAGGAGCCCGATCGACGGCACCGGGACGCAGGGCATCTAGCCGGTGCCCTGCGGCAGCTCGACCGTCCGTCCGAGTCGACGGTGCCTCCCACCAAGGTGGACACAGGTCCGTTCCGACAGGCGGACTTCGCCCCGGACGCACCGGGCCCCGGGCCCGGCGAGTACTGCGTTGCCACCACGGGCGGCGAAGAGACCTTGGCAGCGAGCAGTAGCGACGTCCGGCTATGGGATCCGGCGACCGGGCGACCGGTCGGGCCGTCGCTGACCGGGCACACCGCCGCTGTCTGGGACCTGAAGTTCTCCTTCGACGGCAGCCTTCTGGTCACTGGCAGCGGCGACAGCTCGGTCCGGCTGTGGGACACAGCCACCGGCAAGCCGCTCCTCCCGCCCCTCACCGGCCACGTAAATGCCGTGGTGGGCGTGGCGGTCTCACCGGACGGCCGCCTACTCGCCTCCTGCGGCCGGGACAGCGCGGTGCGGCTGTGGGACACGACTACCGGCCGTCCCGTCGGCAAACCGCTCACTGGCCACACCAACACCGTGGTCAGGGCAGCATTTTCCCCTGACGGCCGTGTGCTGGCCACCACCTCCAGGGACGGAACAGTGCGGCTGTGGGACCCGGTCCAGGGCAAGCGAGTCGGCAGACCCCTGACCGGTCACACCGCAGACTCGGAAGGCGTGGCCTTCTCTCCCGACAGTCGCCTGTTGGCCACGACTGGCCGGGACTGGACGGTGCGATTGTGGGACACGGTCACCAGGAAGCCCGTCGGCATGCCCTTAACCGGCCACACTGACACTGTCTGGGCGGTGGCGTTCTCCCCGGACGGCCGCCTGCTGGCCACCAGCGGCAAGGACGGCACGGTGCGGCTCTGGGATCCCGCCACCGGCCGGCTCCTCGACCAGCCTCTGACCGCTCCCACCGGCGGGTCGGTGACCATCGTGAACTGCTCCGACAGCCGTCTTCTGGCCGCCCGCACCGACCGGCATGGGACGACGCAACTGTCGGATCTTGTCTCCGGGCAGCTCTTCGGTGAACCGCTGGCCACCGGCATCGGCATCCCGGTTTGGGTGGCCTGCACCCCACGGGCGGCTCTGCCGAATCCGGGTTGAGGTCATGGCGCGCCCGCCTTGGGATAGCAATCGCTGAACACCGAGACGGGTCCGGAGCCGCGATCGACTACCAGATCCAACGGCCACCGTAGATTCGGGCCACCGGGTGTTCCCCAGGCGGGGTGATCTCCTCATGACCGTCGCTGTGCTTACGTCAATGTCAGCGGATCAGAGCGCAGTCGTGTTGGGATCACGACGCGGAGTGCGGCGTCGGTCGGCGTACGTTGAGGTGCACACGAAGGTCACCAAGTGCGCTGACAGTGCGGCCCCCGCCCTGGCCATGGTGTTCAAGCCGGTCGAATCCCCAGGCCCGGTGGCGGGCCGTGAAGGCTCCCCACCTCGCCGCCCTCGTTCGTGCCGGAAAAACCGGTTCGAACGAGGGCAGCTCATCTAGCTTTGACGGCGGCACCAGTGGCCGGTGGACGGGTCTAGGGCTGTGATCATGGCGGCGACCGCCGAAAGGGCCGTCAGTGGGCCGATGACGAAGACGATCACCGGGGGTCCCTTCGTCGCCGCTCCCACCCCCAGAAGGAATAGGTACAGCAGGGTCACCGCGCCGCCAGCTGTCGCGATCACCCAGCGTCCGGCCACCTTGCGCCGGAGAAGCAGCAGCGCGCCCGTGACGAACCAGGCCGCCCATGACACGCCCATCAGCGGCTGAGCCTGCGCTAGGACCGGGCCCGCTGCAGCGCACAGCAATGCCAGCGTGATTGCGGCGGTCGCGCTCCTGCCACCGTGCTTGATCGTCACCGGGCGGCTCTCCGGCCCCGCTTGGCCCGCTGCGGCTGGCACACCGCGAAGGTGTGCCGTAGCCCTCGACGTCGCAGCGCGGCGGCCTGGGAGCGCGCCGGGGGGTGGCGTGGAGGTGGATTCTCGCAGCAGCTCGCGGCATTCGACGGCGGAAGGCCGCTCGGCCGGCTGCAGGGAGGTCATCCGATCCAGCAGCATCAGCAGGTCCGGGGGGGACCGAGTCGCGGTCCTTGGGGGCGAGCAGCCCGGAGGAGGCGCGCGTGCCGGTGACTTTCTCGACCAGGACCAGGCCCAGTGCATAGACATCGGAGGCGGGGGTGGCGGGTTCGCCGTCGAGCTGTTCGGGAGCCATGTAGGCAGGGGTACCGAACCCCATCCCGGGTGCGGTGACGGTACGCGTGATGGAGTTGTCGTCGCGCGCAATGCCGAAGTCCATCAGCACGGCGGTCCCGTCCGCGCGGATCATGATGTTCGCGGGCTTGACGTCCCTGTGAACGATCTTCACGTCGTGGATGTGAGCGAGCGCGTCCGCCAGGCTCGCTCCGGTTTCAACGACCGAGTTCACTTGCGCGACATCCCAAGTCGAGCCGGCCAAGAGTTCCATCACGACGTACGGCACTGAGTGGCCGCCGTGTTCAATCGTTCCGGCGTCGTGGACCGTGACGATGCTGCGGTGGTTCAGTTTGGCGAGGGTCTTGGACTCGCGTGCGAACCGGCTGGCTGCTTCCGGGTACTGAGCGATGCCAGTGATGAACTTGATGGCGACTAGCCGGTCAAGAGTCTGGTCCAGTGCCTCCCAGACTTCACCGAAGCCGCCGCTGCCGAGCGTGCGTAACAGCTTGTAGCGGCCTGCGATGGTCATGTCTTCGCGCACGCTTCTCCCTGAACCTCACGGGCCTTGATACGTCTTCAGTTGATGTTGACCCAACAGCCCGTGACTCGGTAGGGGCCGCAGGCGAAAAGTCAGCTTCCGCATGCGGCGAGCGTCACACTGGGAAGTGCGGGAGTGGCCGGCTGGACCAGATGAGTTCGCAGCTGAACTCGACCGCTAACGTCATGTTCGGCGAAGCTTGAACACTGACCCTCGGTCGGAGCTCAGCCGCAGGGGTGAAGTGAGAGTGTCCGTTGCGGCGCCCCGATGCCTCGCCTCGCGGAGTGAAGACCGTGACTGCTCGGCTGGGGAAGGTGGGAGCGTTGGTTCCCTTTTGGCACACATGTGCACTAGGTCCCGGTGGTGCCCAGGTCCGACGTACCAGTCCGCCAAACCCTTGAGTAGCCGGTCAGAGGCGCATCAGAATCAGAGGCCTTCGCTTGGGGGCAGGGGCCCGACATGCTGTTCGTGGGGTGTGGTCGGAACATCAGGCGAAGTTTGCGATAGCACTGTCAGTTCAGCGGCTTGCGATCGCAGGGATTATGGGCCTGTGGAAGATCAAGGTCGGTCCAAGGTTCGTGGCTGCAACGGCTGGCAGGCCCGTGCTGACGTGTCAGCACGGGGCGCGGATCGAAGGGGATCGAGCGGGATGCAGGAGTATGGAACAGGAGTGTTTGTCCGGGTTCTCCGGCATTTCCGCAGGTCGGGAAGGTAACAATTTCGGGTTCGACTCCCCTAGGCTCCACACCTCGGACCGGTCAGACGCTTCACCGCCTCTGGCCGGTCTTCGCATGCCCGGACCCGAACGGGCGCGACGCCCCGGGTGACGTGCGTCACGTGAAGCGACGTGGCGTCATTGCAGATGTTTGCGCAAATGCCCGCGACGAGTGGTGACGTCGATGGTTGCGCAGGTCGTGGACATGATGCCGGGGTGGGCGCCCGGGTGCGGGGGGCCCGTGTGAGCTGGTGTGCATGCCTTCGCGTAATCAGGCGGACGCATGCCGTTAAGGAAATCTGCGCGGGACCTGCACATGGCGGCCGTTGCAAACGTCATCGTGGAGGGCGGGCGTAAACACGCACCGTCGCGCAGTCGCCTGGTGGAACCCGGTCGGTGTTCCACGTGAAACATCACTGTGGGGCGGGAGACCCTCAAGTCTCCCGCCCCACAGTCCAGTTCGATGCCCAGGGCCGTCACCGGCCCTTCACATCACCGGCCCTCGTCGCGCCGGGCCGCCTCCTCCTCGGCTTCCTTCGCCTGCACCTCAGGATCGAGAACAGACTGGCCGCTGCCGTCCACCGACGACAGACGATTCGCCTCGGGGACCTCGGTCGCAGCCGGAGGCTCGACCAACCAGTCAGGGTTGGCCTGCTTGTCCCACCACTTCCAGGCCGCGAAAGCGCCGCCCGCCAGAACACCGAGCACCGCCAGCATCTTCGCGGCACGGCCCGCCTTGGCACGCCGCTGATGCTTACGGACCAGCTTCTGGATCTCCTTCGGCGAGACCTGACCGCGCAACGCGGCCAACGCGGCCGCACCACGCGCAGTGGCCTCGTCCCTGACGGGCCCGGCCGCGGCCACAGCCTGCTCCAGCTTCGGCCGGGAGTAGACGGCGGCCTGCCGGGCAGCCTGACGCGTACGGACGGCAGCCTCATGGGCAGCCTGGTCGACCTTCGGCGGCACATGTGCACGGGCCTGCTCCAGGCGTGGCGCGACATACGTGCCGTACTGCATAAGGGCCTGCGCGCGGGCCTGCTCGGTGGCCTGCGTCACCTTCGGCGCGAGCCGTACGCGCGCCTCGTGCGCGTAGTGCGTAGCCCTGTCCTTGGCGGTGTCGGCGTAGGGCGCCACCACTTCCGCGGCGTGCAGCACGCTGTCCTTCGCCGAGCCGGTCGCGGCGCGCACGCTGTCGATGCGGGTCACGGGTTTCCTCCTCCTCGGTGGCGTACGGTAATTCGACTTTCCACCCTTTTACGGATCATGCCTGCCGGAACGCTCTGCGGCATGTGAGGGCGGGCATATGGGTGCCGATGTGCTTGATCAAGTGCAATAACGGACCAATGCGGGGCAACGTGGCTTGTCGTCGACAATGCCACGGTTCTTCCCGTCGCGCCCCCGCCACGGACCGACTCGATGGGTTTTCTGCAAGGAATCAGCCCGGTTGCGTGCGGGTGAACGAACGCCGGGCGACGGACACCCACGTCCATGCGAGGATCGGAGGGTCACAGGAAGACAACGGAAGGCAGATCGTGGCCGAGCAGCTCTACGCCACCCTGAAGACCAACCACGGCGACATCGAGGTCCGGCTCTTCCCGAACCACGCGCCGATCACGGTCAAGAACTTCGTCGAACTTGCCCAGGGCGAGCGTGAGTGGACGAACCCCACCACCGGCGAGAAGTCCACGGCCAAGCTCTACGACGGCACGGTCTTCCACCGCGTCATCAGCGGCTTCATGATCCAGGGCGGCGACCCCCTCGGCAACGGCACCGGCGGCCCCGGCTACCAGTTCCAGGACGAGTTCCACCCCGACCTGCGCTTCGACAAGCCCTACCTGCTCGCCATGGCCAACGCCGGGCCCGGCACCAACGGCTCCCAGTTCTTCATCACGGTCTCCCCGACCACCTGGCTGAACCGCAAGCACACCATCTTCGGCGAGGTCACCGACCCCGCCAGCCAGAAGACCGTCGACACCATCGCCGCCGTCCAGACCAACCCGCGCACCGACCGCCCCGTCAACGACATCGTCATCGAGTCGGTCGTCATCGAAACCCGCGAGAGCTGAGACCGCGACGCGCACAGCGCCCGACACCTCCCACAGGGAACCAAACGCCCCGCTCGTCCGTAAGGATGAGCGGGGCGGTGCATGAGGACGTGCACCGCGTACGACGACCTAGGGGACCTCATGGACCAGCCGGCAGGCAGCCCGCAGGACGCCCAGAGCCTGCCCGTCTGCTACCGCCACCCGGACCGCGAGACCGGCATCCGCTGCACCCGCTGCGAACGCCCCATCTGCCCCGAATGCATGGTCAACGCCTCCGTCGGCTTCCAATGCCCCAACTGCGTCCGCACCGGATCCGGCACCGGCCGCGCCCCCAGCGCCTCCCAGCCCCGCACCCTGGCAGGCGGCACCCTCACCGCCGACCCCCGCCTCCTCACCAAGATCCTCATCGGGATCAACCTGGCGATCTTCATCGCCGTCCAGACCAGCGACGCCCTCCGCAACGACCTGGTCCTCCTCGGCGCATGGCCACCGGCGCCGTACACACCCACCCAAGGCGTCGCGGGAGGCGAGTGGTACCGCCTGGTCACCTCGATGTTCACCCACGAGGCACCCTGGCACCTCGGCTTCAACATGCTCAGCCTCTGGTGGCTCGGCGGCCCCCTGGAAACCGCCCTCGGCCGCGCCCGCTACCTCACGGTCTACTTCGTCTCCGGCCTCGCAGGCAGCGCCCTCGCCTACCTCCTGGCCTCACCGACCACCGCCACACTCGGCGCCTCCGGCGCCATCTTCGGCCTGTTCGGCGCCACCGCCGTCCTGATGCGGCGCCTCGACTACGACATGCGGCCGATCATCGCCTTGCTGGTGATCAACCTGATCTTCACCTTCGCCCCAGGATTCAACATCTCCTGGCAGGCCCACATCGGCGGCCTCGTCGCCGGCGTGATCACGGGCTACGCGATGGTCCACGCCCCACGTGAGCACCGGGCGCTGATCCAGTACGGCACATGCGCGCTGGTCCTGGCTGTCGTGGTGCTCCTGACCCTGCTCAGGACTGCCCAGCTCACTTAACGCGCCCTGTTGTCCACAGTGGGTGCCGGATCTTGTGCACATTGTGCGGGAACAGCTGTACCCCCTGTCACCGAGCCGCGTTTCCGCAGGTCAGGCAGGGGGTGAACAGGTTTTCGATTGCGGGCGCCGGTCTGTTAATTCGTCACACCGGCGTCAACGGTCGATGAGTTATCCACAGATCGTCTTTCTTTTTCAACACTGTGGACAACGGCTGTGGATAACTCAGCGGATAGCCCTGGGCAGAGCTGCGTTCACCGTGAAGTGACCGCCCGTTCGGCGGCTACTTCCACTGGGTGGAGACGCCGAATCCGGCGGCGATGAAGCCGAAGCCCACCACGATGTTCCAGTTGCCGAGGGCGTCGATGGGCAGCGAACCGTCAGTCACGTAGAAGACGACGATCCAGGCCAGGCCGATGAGGAACATGGCCAGCATCACGGGCGCGACCCAGGCGCGGCTGTTCAGCTTGATGGCTGCCGCCTGCTTCGACGGCGGCGGCGTGTAGTCGGCCTTCTTGCGGATACGTGACTTCGGCACGAGGGTCTCTCCTGTCGATGCGCTGCGTGGCCGCGCAGGGAACTGTGGCTGGCTCGGGGCAGCGTACAAGGGGACTCTGATTGCTCCCCCGGGCGTCCGTTAGCGTAGTGCTTCCGCGGCGCCGAAGGAGATAAGGGTACGTTGAGCAATTCTGCCGACTCCCCCGGGACGGGATCCAGTCCTGTCCGTGGCCGATTCCGGCCGGTGCGGGTGCTGACCGCGGCCGTCTTCGCTCTCGCGGGGCTCATTTTCTTCACCAGTTTCAACACGGCCAAGGGCACCAACATCCGTACGGACGCCTCGCTGCTGAAGCTGTCGGACCTCATCCAGGAGCGCAGTCACAAGAACGGTCAGCTCAATGAGTCCAACGCGGTCCTGCGGGATGACGTGGAGGCGTTGGCCGAGCGGGATGACGGCAGTACCCAGGCCGAGGACGACAAGCTGGCGGCGCTGGAGCGGAACGCGGGGACGCAGAAGCTGTCGGGTGAGGCGATCTCGGTGACGCTGAACGACGCTCCGCCGGACGCGACCGCGAAGCTTCCCGGCTATCCCGAGCCGCAGCCCGACTACCTGGTCATTCACCAGCAGGACCTGCAGGCCGTGGTCAACGCGTTGTGGCAGAGCGGCGCCAAGGGCATCAAGGTCATGGACCAGCGGTTGATCTCGACCAGTGCGGTGCGCTGTGTGGGTAACACCCTGATTCTTCAGGGGCGGGTCTACTCGCCGCCGTACAAGATCACGGCGGTGGGGGACCCGGAGAAGATGCAGACGGCGCTCGCGGCTTCGCCGGCGATCCAGAACTACATGGTGTACGTGAATGTCTACGGTCTTGGCTGGAAAGTCACCGAGGACGGGACGGTGACTCTGCCGGGTTACTCGGGCACAGTGGATCTGCAGTACGCCAAGCCTGTGGAATGAGCCCGCTCTAGTCCTCTCTGGAGCTGCCGGTGCGTGTCGTCGTCAGGACCGTCAGCGAGCTGTGCATCACTGTGGGCTCTGTGATCGTCCTGTTCGTCGTCTATGTGCTGTTCTGGACCGGTGTGAAGGCCGATCACGTCATGGACGATCAGATTGATCGGTTACAGGAGCAGTGGGCGCAGGGGGCGGTGCGGCCCACGGCCGCGGCTCCCGGCAGCGAGGCCGGTCAGGGCAAGGGCGCGCAGGCGAGTCCGCCGACGCCCGCGCCGTACTCTGCGGACAAGCCTTTCGCGATCATGTACATCCCGCGTCTTGGTTTCACGTGGAACAAGCCGGTGCTCGAAGGCACCGCCACCGGGACCTTGAAGAAGGGGCTCGGTCATTACGCGAGGACCGCGCAGCTGGGGCAGAAGGGGAACTTTTCGGTGGCCGGTCACCGGCGTACGTACGGTGATCCCTTCAAGGACTTGCCGAGGCTGAGGCCCGGTGACGCCGTGGTCCTGACCGACGGGACCACCTGGTTCACGTATCGGATCGACAAAGGCCCTTACAAAACCCTGCCCACGGACATTGAGGTGATCGACGCTGTGCCCCGTAAGTCGGGGTACACGCGTGAGGGCCGCTATCTCACTCTGACCACGTGTGATCCGGAGTGGGGGCACAGTCACCGGCTGATCGTGTGGGCCCATCTGGACTCCACCCAGCCTGTGGAGGCCGGGAAACCGGAGGCGTTGCGCCGTTAGTCTGTTGGCTGTACGGCGTGAGTCTGGTGCCGTGGTGCGACGAAAGGGACGGCATGTACGGCTGGATCTGGCGGCATCTGCCGGGGAATGCGTGGGTGAGGGCGCTGATCTCGCTCGCTCTGGTCGTGGCCGTGGTCTACGTCCTGTTCAACTACGTCTTCCCGTGGGCCGAACCGCTGCTGCCCTTCAACGATGTGACGGTGGACAACCAGTGAGCGCGCGCATTCTGGTCGTGGACAACTACGACAGCTTCGTCTTCAACCTGGTCCAGTACCTGTACCAGCTCGGTGCCGAGTGCGAGGTGCTGCGCAACGACGAGGTGTCGACGGCGCATGCCCAGGACGGTTTCGACGGTGTGCTGCTGTCGCCGGGGCCGGGGACGCCGGAGGAGGCGGGGGTGTGCGTGGACATGGTCCGGCACTGTGCCTCGACCGGCGTGCCGGTTTTCGGTGTGTGTCTCGGTATGCAGTCGATGCAGGTGGCGTACGGCGGTGTGGTGGACCGTGCGCCGGAGCTGCTGCACGGCAAGACCTCGCTGGTGGAGCACGAGGGCAGGGGTGTCTTCGCGGGCCTGCCGACGCCGTTCACGGCGACTCGCTACCACTCCCTGGCGGCGGAGCCGGGGACGGTGCCGGCCGAGCTGGAGGTCACGGCTCGTACGCACGACGGGATCATCATGGGGCTGCGGCACCGTGAACTCCGGGTCGAGGGTGTGCAGTTCCACCCCGAGTCGGTCCTGACCGAGCATGGGCACCGGATGCTGGCCAACTGGCTGGTGGAGTGCGGCGACCAGGGTGCGGTGGCAAGGTCTGCGGGGCTCGCCCCGGTGGTGGGCAGGGCCACGGCGTGACCGCGCTGCGCCCCGAGCGCGAGTCCGGCGCCTCGTACGGGGAGTCCTTCACGGACTCCTACGGCGGCGCCGGCGACCAGGGCACCTCGTACGGGCAGCAGCCGTACGAGGGCTCCGGTGCGCTCGGGGAGTGGCAGGGCGGGGAGGACTACGTCACGCAGGGGCAGGGGCAGGGGCAGGGGCAGGGGCAGGCGCGGGGCCAGGGGGTCGAGGGGTTCGGCGCTGCGGGGTACGGCGGTGATGGCTACGGCGGTGAGGGCTTTGCCGCTGACGGTCATGCCGCGGACGCCTATGGGAGTGACGCCTACGGGAGTGACGCCTACGGGGGTGACGACTATGGGGGTGACGACTATGGGGGTGAGGGGTATGGCCCCGGCGCCTATGAGGAGCCGTATGAGGCGGCGTCGTACGAGGAGCCGTATGCGGAGCCGTACATACCTCCGGCGGACGACGAGACCGTAGCGCTGCGGATAGCGGATCCGCCGACTGCGGGTGCCGGCGAGTCCATATCGGCTTCTGCCGCCTCTTCCGTCACTTCGACCACCGGAACCCCGACGGGTGGCCGTGCGGCCCGTAGAAAGGCGGCCAAGCGGCGTCATGGGCGCCATGGGGGTTCCCGGCCGGCGTCGGAGGGCGAGGAGACGGAGTCGGGGTCGGGCTCGGAGAGTTCCGGTGCGCCGCTCTCGCGGGTGGAGGCCCGTAGGCAGGCCAAGGCGCGTAAGCCCAGTCCGGGGGTGCTGGCCAGCCGGGCGATCGGTGAGGTGTTCATCACCACCGGTGTGCTGATGCTGCTGTTCGTGAGCTACCAGCTGTGGTGGACGAACGTCCGGGCGCATGCGCAGGCGGACAAGGAGGCGAGCAGCCTTCAGGACGACTGGGCGAGCGGCAAGCGCAATCCCGGGACGTTCGAGCCGGGGCAGGGCTTCGCCATCCTGCACATCCCGAAGCTGGATGTCGTCGTCCCGATCGCCGAGGGCGTCAGCAACAAGAAGGTGCTCGACCGGGGCATGGTCGGTCACTACGGCGAGGGCAAGCTGAAGACGCCGATGCCGGACGCCAAGACCGGGAACTTCGGGTTGGCGGGGCATCGCAACACCCATGGTGAACCGTTCCGGTACATCAACCGGCTCTCGCAGGGCGACGAGATCGTCGTGGAGACGCAGGACAAGTACTTCGTGTACAAGATGGCGTCGATCCTGCCGGTGACGTCGCCGAGCAATGTGAGTGTGCTGGATCCGGTTCCGCCGGGGTCGGGGTTCACCAAGGCGGGCCGCTACATCACACTCACCACGTGTACGCCGGAGTTCACCAGCAAGTACCGGTTGATCGTCTGGGGCAAGATGGTCGAGGAACGGCCGCGCAGCAAGGGCAAGCCGGATGCGCTCGTCAGTTAAGGGCAGTTGGCTTCCTTCCCCTCCTCCGGGAGGGGAAATCCTGCGGCTCGCGCCGTAGGGCTTCCTGCTTCGTCGCCGACTGCCCGCCCGGAGTGCTCCGTTGAGGTCTTACACCGGCTCCACAGGCCGACACCGCCAACCCGGCGGCCAAGAGGTTCTTCGCTGCGTTCACGTCCCGGTCGTGGGCCGTACCACAGCTGGCGCACGTCCAGATACGGACGTTGAGCGGCATCTTGTCCTGCAAGCTGCCACAGGTGGAGCAGAGCTTGGACGAAGGGAACCAGCGGTCGACCGCGATCACTTCGCGGCCGTACCAGTGGGCTTTGTACTCCAGCAGGCTCCTGAACTCGCTCCACGCCGCATCGGAGATGGCGCGGGCGAGGCGGCCGTTCTTCAGCAGGTTCCGAACGGTGAGGTCCTCGATCACGATCGTTTGGTTTTCACGAACGAGGCGAGTGGTGATCTGATGCAAGTGGTCACGCCTGCGATCGGCGATCCGGGCGTGGACCTTGGCGACCTTCCGGCGCGCCTTCTCCCGGTTGTTGCTGCCTGTGGCTTTGCGGCCATGCTGCCGCTGGGCCTTGGCGAGGCGGCAGCGGTCACGCCGTTCATGCCGGGGATTGGTGATCTTCTCTCCGGTCGACAGGGTCAGCAGGTGGTCGAGCCCAGCGTCCACGCCGATCGCCGTGCCGGTGGCCGGGAGCGGCTTGACGGACGGATCCTCGCACAGCAGGGACACGTGCCAGCGGCCCGCGCTGTCCTGGGACACGGTCACCATGGACGGCGATGCGCCTTCTGGGAGGGAACGGGACCACACGATGTCCAGCGGTTCCGTCATCTTGGCCAGGGTCAGCTTTCCGTTCCGGAACCGGAACGCGCTGGAGGTGTACTCCGCGGATTTTCGGGACCTCTTCTTCGACTTGAACCGCGGGTATTTGGCCCGTTTGGCGAAGAAGTGGGTGAATGCGGCCTGCAAGTGCCTCAGACACTGCTGGAGCGGGACGGAGGAGACGTCGTTGAGGAATGCCAGATCCTCAGTCTGCTTCCACGCCGTCAGCATCACCGATGTTGCGTTGTAGTTGACCCGTTCCTGCCGCAGCGCCCACGCCTCAGTACGTGCCGAGAGCGCCAGGTTGTAGACCTTTCTCACGCATCCGAACGTGCGCGACAGCTCCGCTGCCTGCTCATCGGTCGGATAGAAGCGGTACTTGAACGCCCGCTTCACATGAGTGGACATGGCTCACAAACTATCATGTCATCTTGTGAGTGCCTGACGAATTATCAGTGGTGGACGCCGAATCGTCCTGGCGACGACTTGGCTCTCCCTGCCCTGTTCTGCAGGAGTACGTTTCCTTCCCGGCCTGAAGGCCAGGGCATCCACGGAGGACCCCGATGAACGTGGCAGCGACTACTGAAGGCGCACCAGAGGAAACCAATGCGCCCCCGCCACGCCGCCGGGGTATGGGCCGGGGCGCGATGGCGGTCAGCGTGTTCGGGGAACTCCTCATCACGGCGGGCCTGGTGCTGGGTCTGTTCGTCGTCTACTCGCTGTGGTGGACGAACGTCGTCGCCGATCGCGCGGCGGCGAAGCAGGCCGACAAGGTGCGTGACATCTGGGCCCACCAGGACGACGAGGGCTCCGGTCGTCCCGTCGAGTTCGACTCGAAGAACGGCATCGGCTTCCTGCATGTGCCCACGATGAGCGGTGACGACATCCTGGTCGAGAAGGGCACGTCGACGAAGATCCTCAACGACGGCGTCGCCGGCTACTACACCGACCCGGTCAAGGCGACCCTGCCGACCTCGGGGAAGAAGGGCAACTTCTCCCTGGCCGCGCACCGTGACGGGCACGGGGCGGAGTTCCACAACATCCACAAGATCGAGAAGGGCGACCCGATCGTCTTCGAGACGAAGGACAAGTGGTACGTCTACAAGGTCTACGGCATCCTCCCCGAGACCTCGAAGTACAACGTCAAGGTCCTCTCCGCCATCCCGAAGGAGTCGGGCAAGACGAAGGCGGGCCACTACATCACGCTGACGACCTGCACGCCGGTGTACACGAGCCGGTACCGGTACATCGTGTGGGGGGAGTTGGAGCGGGTGGAGAAGGTGGATGCGGAGCGGACGTTGCCGGAGGAGTTGCGCTGACTGAGCTCCTTGCAGGAGGTCGGTCACCTAGCATGGTGGAGGCCCGAAGCCGCAACTTGTCTTTGCGGCTTCGGGCCCTTGGCGTGTGAGGTCTATCGCAGGGCCGGGAGGCGGGCGCCTGCGCTCCATGCCTCCAATTCGTCGCGGTTTACGGTGACGACTCCGCTCAGGTCAGCGATTGCTTGTGCCTCGCTGCTGAAGTTGCATGTGGCGACGAAGAGCGCGATATCCACCTGCCCGATCGCGCATGCCGCTCCGGCGAACTTCTGCATCTCGGCGCTGGGGACGGACACACGGCCGGTCCGGTTCTTGCACTGGACGGCCACGCTGCGGCCGTCCGCGGTGTGCCCGGTGATGTCGATACCCCGGTCGCTGCGGGCCTGTCGTACGACGACGCCCATGCAGCCGTCCCGGCGCAGCAGATCAGCGACGTGGCGTTCGAAGGCCTGCCAGGTCATGGCTGCGATGGAGGCGCGTACCTGGTCTGTCGGTGACTCTCCTTCCAGGGTGCTGATCCGCCGGTGGTGCCAGCACAGTTTGCGCTCGACGTTCTGGATGTCCTCGCGGAGCTCGATGAGTTCGCGGCGGTGTTCGCCGGAGGTGGCGATCAGTGCGTTGAACATCGGCACTACGGTCTTGCCGAGGATGTGGGTGATGCGCTGGTCGATGCGGGCGATGCGGTCGTCGAGGGAGGCGATGTCGGTCGGGGGCGGGTTTTCCACAGGCTGTGTGCGGGCCGCGTACTCCATGTCGAGGAGGTACGCGCGCACCTGACGTGCGACGTCGCTGTCGCGGAGGAGCATGGCGATGTTGAGGACGGCGCGCCGGGAGTAGATGGTGAGGCTTCGACGTGCCTGTGGATGACTGCCCAGCGAGAGTGACACGTTGTCACTCTCGAATTTCCGCAGGTCAGAGCCGCGCAGTACAACCATCCCGTTGACTTCCAGCTCTTCGCGGTGGCGTTTCGTGAGCTGCCGGATGACATCGGTGGTGACCCCGAAGTACGCCGCCACCATCGCCGTAGTCACATGCATCCCGTCCGGCAGCAGTGACAGCGCCTTCACCCTGTCGAGGACGTCGGTTCGTTCCAGCACGCTGTCGCGCAGGCTCTTGGACTCCAGCAGTGCCGATTGGTCGATCACGTTCTGCCCTTCCGTTCACGGTGTAGCCGTATGGCTGGGGCAGAGCTCTGGGTCCCCACCCCACCCGGTCAACGAGCCGTGAAGTGGGAAGGCACGAGCGAGAGGGGAACGGGTTTCCGAGCCTCGCCGGTTCGCGGCAGGGACATGGCTGAGCCCCGGCACCCTGTCAGGGCGCCGGGGCTCGGTTGTGTGCGGGAGGGTCAGTCCTCCGTGCGGGCGGACGTTCCCGTCACGCCGCCGAAGATCTGGCCGCCGTTGTTACCTCCGTTGTTGCCGCCGTTGCCTCCGGCGCCGAAGGTGGTCAGGGTCACCTGCGTGTTCGCCGGGTCGTCGACCTGTTGGTTGCCCTTCGGGTCCTGGTCGGTGACGAAGGCGGTGTCACTCTGGTCGCTGCCGTCGGCGAACTGGATGTTGGTGAAGCCTGCTGCCTGCAGGGTTTGCTTGGCCTGGCCCACCGTCTGACCCACCACACTCGGCACCGGCGTCTTCTGCTGGGCCTGCTTGCCGATCTGGATCGTCACCGTCGAGTTCTTGTCCGCCTGGCTGCCCGCCTCCGGCGAGGTCGCGATGACCTTGCCGACCTGGTTGGGGTCCTGGGTCTCGACCTCGGTGCAGTTGCCGACCAGGTCGTTGGCCGTCATCTGGGCCTTTGCCTCGTCGCAGGTCTTGCCGAGGACCGCCGGGACGGTGGACTTCTCCTCTTCCTTGGCGACGGTGAGGGTGATCGTCGAGCCCTTCTCGACCTCCTCGCCACGCCGCGGGTCCTGGTCGAGGACGGTGCCGGGATCGTCGGAGGACACCTCACGTGTCTCCGTCTTGATCTCGAAGCCGTAGTCGTCGCCCTCGAGCTGCGTCTTGGCGTCTTCCAGGCTCAGGCCGATCACGCTCGGCACCGTCACCTTCGGAGCACCGGTCGAGATGACCAGGTTGACGACGGACTGCTTCTTCACCTTCTCGCCGGGCTGCTTGTCCTGAGTGCAGACCTTGCCCTTGACCTGGTTCTCACAGGGCTTCTGCGTGAACTCGAGCTTCAGTTCGGCGTTCGTGGCCGCTTGCCTGGCTTCGGGCTCGGTGTTGCTCACGAAGTCCGGAACGGAGGTGGTGTCGTTGGCCACCCCCTCCCCGTCGAAGATCCACTTACCGATCAGAACCGCGCCCACCAGCACCAGCACAGCCGCGACGACCAGCAGGATCGTCGAGGTGTTGGACTTCTTCTGGCGGCGTCGGTCGATGCGGTCGTCGTAGCCGTAGCCGCCGTCGTCCGGGTTCATGGGCGGCAGCATCGACGTGGCGCCGGCGTCCGTGGCGCGCAGGGCCGTGGTCGGCTGGTCGTCGGGGTAGCCGCCGTAGCCGACCGAGCCCATCGCGGCCGTGGCGGCGACGGGCTGGCCGTCGAGGCAGGCCTCGATGTCGGCGCGCATCTCGTCGGCCGACTGGTAGCGGTAGTTGGGGTCCTTCGTGAGGGCCTTCAGCACGATCGCGTCCATCTCGGGCGTGATCTCGGGGTCGAAGACCGACGGGGCCTGGGCTTCCTCGCGGACGTGCTGGTAGGCCACGGCCACCGGGGAGTCGCCGACGAAGGGCGGGCGTACCGTCAGGAGCTCGTACAGCAGGCAGCCGGTCGAGTAGAGGTCTGACCTCGCGTCGACCTGCTCGCCCTTCGCCTGCTCCGGCGAGAGGTACTGGGCGGTGCCGATGACGGCCGCGGTCTGGGTCATCGTCATGCCGGAGTCGCCCATGGCGCGGGCGATGCCGAAGTCCATCACCTTGACCTGGCCGTTGCGCGTCAGCATGACGTTGGCCGGCTTGATGTCGCGGTGGACGATGCCGCTGCGGTGGGCGTACTCGAGGCCCTGGAGGATGCCGATGGTCATCTCCATGGCGCGCTCCGGCAGCAGCTTGCGGCCGGAGTGAAGAAGCTCACGCAGCGTGGAGCCGTCCACGTACTCCATGACGATGTACGGGATCGACACGTTGTCGATGTAGTCCTCGCCCGTGTCGTAGACCGCGACGATCGCGGGATGGTTGAGCGAGGCGGCCGACTGGGCCTCCCGGCGGAACCGGGCCTGGAATGACGGGTCGCGCGCGAGGTCCGCTCGCAGCGTCTTCACCGCCACGGTGCGGCCGAGCCGGGTGTCATGCGCGAGGTAGACCTCCGCCATGCCACCACGACCGAGCACCTGGCCCAGTTCGTACCGGCCGCCGAGGCGACGCGGCTCTTCCATAGCTACCTACCAGCCCTCTCCGTCGGTCCCGCCGTCACCCTTGTGGGTGTGGCGGTGGTCCGTCCGGGCATACCGTACCCGGCTCATCTTGTGTGACCTGGCCAAGCCCGTAACCCGATACAGGACCGGTATCGCAACGTGCACCGATGTGAAGGGGACGTGAGCGGGGTCACTTCTTGCTGTCGATGACCGCCTCCATGACGCTCTTGGCGATGGGGGCCGCGAGGCCGCCGCCGGAGATGTCGTCGCGGACCGCGTTGTCGTCCTCGACCACCACGGCCACGGCCACCGGCGAGCTGTTGTCGCTGAGCTTGGCGTAGGAGATGAACCAGGCGTAGGGGTTCTCGCTGTTCTCCACGCCGTGCTGGGCGGTACCGGTCTTGCCGCCGACCTTGACGTTCGGGATCCGGGCGTTCTTGCCGGTGCCGTCCTCGACGACCGTCTCCATCATCGACTGGAGGATCTGGGCGTTCTCCGGCGTCAGCGGCTGGCTGAGCTCCTCGGGGTCGGTCTTCTCGAGGGCGTCGAGGTTGTGCGTCTGGAGCTCGTCGACCATGTACGGCTTCATCAGGGTGCCGTTGTTGGCGACCGCCGAGGCCACCATGGCCATCTGGAGCGGGGTGGCGGCGGTGTTGAACTGGCCGATGGAGGACAGCGCGGTCTGCGAGGGGTTCATGTCGTCGGAGAAGACCGACGCGCTGGTGCGGGTCGGCGTGAACTGCTCCTCGGTGAAGCCGAACTTCTTGGCTTCCTCCAGCATCTTGTCGTTGCCGAGGTCGGAGCCGATCTTGCCGAAGACGGTGTTGCAGGAGTACTGGAGGGCGACCCGCAGGGTGGCGTTCTCGCAGGGGATGTTGCCCTCGTTGGGCAGCTTGGTGGTGGTGCCCTCCATGACCCACGGGTCCGGCGACTTCGTCTTCTCGTCAGCGGTCGTGTACAGGCCGTTCTCCAGGGCCGCTGCGGCGGTGACGACCTTGAAGGTGGAGCCGGGCGGGTAGACCTCGCGCAGCGCCCGGTTGAGCATCGGGTCGTCGGGGTTGTTCTTCTTGTCGAGCTTCTTCCAGGCCGCCGCGTCGGAGTCGCCGCCGCCGGCGATCGTGGAGGGGTCGTACGACGGGAAGGAGGCCAGCGCCAGGATCTTGCCGGTGGAGGGTTCGATGGCGGCTACGGCGCCCTTGCCGCCCTGCTTCTTCAGACCGTCGTAGGCGGCCTTCTGGGCGGCGGCGTTGAGGGTGGTGACGACGTTGCCGCCCTCCTTCTCCTTGCCCGTGATCATGTCGAGGGTGTTGCGGAAGAAGAGCCGGTCGTCGGTGCCGCTGAGGATGCCGTCCTGGATGGACTCCAGCTGGTTGGCGCCGTAGGCCTGCGAGACGAAGCCGGTGACGGGCGCCCACATGGCGCCGTTCTTGTACGTGCGCTTGAACTTGAAGTCGCCCGAGGTGGTCTCGGTGTGCCCGGTGATCGGGTTGCCGCCGACGATTATGTCGCCGCGGGGGGTGGCGTAGCGGGCGATGAGGACGCGGCGGTTGTCGGGGTCCTCGCGCAGGGTGTCGGCCTTGACGTACTGGAGCCAGTTGTCGCGGATGAGCAGGGCGAGGACGAGAAGGCCGCAGAAGATCGCGATCCGGCGCAGGGGCTTGTTCATGACGGGCGGACCACCTGGGTCATCTCGGCGTCGGGGTTGGGGGCGGGGGCGGGCGCCGGGCGGCGGGCGGTGTCGCTGATGCGGATGAGTACGCCGATGAGCGCCCAGTTGGCGATGACCGACGAACCGCCGTACGCGAGGAACGGCATGGTCATACCGGTCAGCGGGATCAGGCCCATGACGCCGCCGGCGACGACGAAGACCTGGAGGGCGAAGGCGCCGGAGAGGCCGACGGCGAGCAGCTTGCCGAAGGGGTCGCGGGCGGCGAGGGCGGTGCGCACGCCGCGCTCCACGATCAGGCCGTAGATCAGCAGGATCGCCATGATGCCGGCCAGGCCGAGCTCCTCGCCGAAGGTGGCGAGGATGAAGTCGGAGTTGGCGGCGAAGCGGATGAGTTCGGAGTGGCCCTGGCCCCAGCCGGCGCCGAGGGTGCCGCCGGAGCCGAAGGCCCACAGGGCCTGCATGGCCTGCTCGGAGTGGACCAGGCCGTCGCCGTTCGGGGTGCGGCTCAGCGTGTACTCGCGCATCGGGTCGAGCCAGGCCTGGACTCGGGTCTTGACGTGCGGTTCGAACCTGGCGACGCCGACCGCGCCGGCCGCGGACATCAGCAGACCGAAGACGATCCAGCTGGTCCGCTCGGTGGCGACGTACAGCATGATGACGAACATTCCGAAGAACAGCAGCGACGTGCCGAGGTCGGTCTCGAAGACCAGGATGAGGATGGAGATGATCCAGACGACGATGATCGGGCCGAGGTCGCGGCCGCGTGGCAGGTACAGGCCCATGAAGCGGCGGCTGGCGAGGGCGAGCGCGTCGCGCTTGACCATGAGGTAGCCGGCGAAGAACACCGCCAGCACGATCTTGGCGAACTCGCCGGGCTGGATGGTGAAGCTGCCGATCTGGATCCAGATTTTGGCGCCGTAGGTGATGTCGGCGCCGAGGCCGGGCACGAGCGGGAGCAGCAGCAGGAACAGCGCGCCGGCCATGGAGATGTAGGTGTAGCGCTGCAGTGTGCGGTGGTCCTTGAGGAAGATCAGCACGGCGATGAAGAGGGCGATGCCCATGGCCGTGTAGATCAGCTGGTTGGTCGCCTTGCCGCCGGCCTGTCCGATCTGCTGGAGCAGTTTCGACTGGTCCAGCCGCCAGATGGCGACCAGTCCGAGTCCGTTCAGCAGCGTCGCCAGCGGCAGCAGCAGCGGGTCCGCGTAGGGCGCGAACTTGCGTACGGCGAGATGGCCGACGCCGGCCAGCAGGCCGAGGCCCAGGCCGTAGCCGAGCAGCCCGGCGGGCACCTCGTCATGGATCGCCAGGCCCACGTTGGCGTAGGCGAAGACCGGAATGACGACCGCGAACACCAGCAGCGCGAGCTCGGTGTTGCGCCTGCTCGGCGCGCCGATCGCGCCGATCGTGGACGTGTGATGCGTCGGCGGGTTCGTAGTACTGCTCATCGTGTGACGGGGCCTCTCACGGCTTGCCTACTGCGTACCGCAGTTCGAGACGACCTTCTGCTCTTCCTCCGAGAGAGTGGGGCCGGGGCTTGGCTTCGCAGTCGGTGTCGGGGAGGTGGAGTTGGGCGGGGTCGTGGGCTTGGACGCCGAGGGGTTCGGTGTCGGTGACGCCTTGGACGTGAGGGAGGTACGGGTGGTTCCCGTGGTGCCTCCGGCCTCGCCCTCGCCGGTCCGGGAGTTGTTGTCGCTCTCGGCGGCCTGCTGCTCGGACCGCTTCTTGCACGCGGAGGCCTGCAGGGCGAGCTCGTCGATCTTCGTCTGGGCGTCCTTGAGGCCGCCCTCGGTGATGGTCGCCTCGACGAGCTTCTGCTGGTAGGGCGGCAGGTACTTGAGTTCGATCTCGGGGTGGTCCTTCTCGACCTTCGAGAGCGAGACCCAGGCCAGGTCCTGGCTGATCCCCCGGTACAGGGCGACGTGTTCGTTGTTGGCGCCCACGTAGTACTGGGTCTGTGTCCAGCGCCAGCCGCCGTAGAGACCGCCGCCGATCACGCCGAGCGCGAGGGCGATGTAGAGGGATCTCTTCAGCCAGCGGCCCTTGCGGGGTTTGACGAAGTCGTCGTCGGTGTAGTCGCCGAAGCTGCCCGTGGGGACGTAGCCGGTGGTGTCGCCGGAGCCGGGCGGGCCGAACTCGCCGCCTCCGCCGCCCTGCCCGGGCACGTGGCGGCCGAGCCCGGAGGCGCGGCCGGCGGGGGTCTGCATGATGCCGTTGTCGTGCAGGTGGTTCTGGTTCTCGGCGACGGCGCCGACCACGACGGGGGTGTCGGACAGCTGCCCGGCGAGGGTGTCGCCGGTGTCCAGGTCGAGGACGTCGGCGATGATCACGGTGATGTTGTCGGGGCCGCCGCCGCGCAGCGCGAGCTCGATCAGCTGCTGCACGGTCTCCTGCGGGCCCTGGTAGCTGGCGAGGGTGTCCTCCAGGGTCTGGTGGGACACCACGCCGGAGAGGCCGTCGGAGCAGATCAGGTAGCGGTCGCCGGCGCGGACCTCGCGGATGGAGAGGTCGGGTTCGACGTGGTCGCCGCTGCCCAACGCCCGCATCAGCAGGGAGCGCTGGGGGTGGGTGGTGGCTTCTTCCTCGGTGATGCGGCCTTCGTCGACGAGGCGCTGCACCCAGGTGTGGTCCTGGGTGATCTGCGTGAGGACGCCGTCGCGCAGCAGGTAGGCGCGGGAGTCGCCGACGTGGACGAGGCCGAGGCGCTGTCCGGTCCACAGGAGGGCGGTGAGCGTGGTGCCCATGCCTTCCAGCTGGGGGTCCTCCTCGACCATCGAGCGCAGCTGGTCGTTGGCGCGCTGTACGGCGGTGCCGAGCGAGGTGAGGATGTCGGAGCCGGGGACGTCGTCGTCGAGGGCGACGATCGTGGAGATGGCCTCGGAGGAGGCGACCTCTCCGGCGGCGGCGCCGCCCATGCCGTCGGCGATGGCGAGCAGGCGGGGTCCGGCGTATCCGGAGTCCTCGTTGCCCTCCCGGATCATGCCTTTGTGCGATCCGGCGGCGAAGCGCAGTGACAGACTCATGCGCACCTCGCCCGTCGGCTCCGGGTACATCCGCACGGTGCCCACCCTCCGGTCGGGAGCGCGCCGGGGCCCGTGGGGTGGGCCGCCGCTGCGTGCTCGCTCCGCTCGCTCATTGTCGTACTACTTCCGCAGCTCGATGACGGTCTTGCCGATGCGGATCGGCGCGCCCAGCGGAATCGGTGTGGGGGTCGTGAGCCGCGTTCGGTCGAGGTACGTGCCGTTGGTGGAGCCCAGGTCCTCGACGATCCACTGGCCGTCGCGGTCCGGGTAGATCCTGGCATGCCGGCTGGAGGCGTAGTCGTCGTCCAGCACGATCGTGCTGTCGTGCGCCCGGCCCAGGGTGATGGTCTGGCCCTGGAGCGCGACGGTGGTGCCGGTGAGGGTGCCCTCGGACACGACCAGCTTGGTGGGGGCGTTACGGCGCTGGCGGCCGCCGCCCTGCTGGCCGCGCTGCTGCGGCGGCGCCGCCTGTCGGGCGGCCTGCTGCGGCCGGGCGGCCTCGCGGCGCGCTCCGCGCTGCGTGACACGCGTACCGAACAGGTCGCTGCGGATGACCTGCACGGCCACGATCACGAACAGCCACAGGACGGCCAGGAAACCCAGCCGCATGACCGTGAGGGTCAGCTCTGACATTGCCCCCGCTTCACCCTTCGGCTTGCCTATAGATAACGGTGGTGCTGCCCACGACGATCCGCGAGCCGTCGCGGAGCGTAGCGCGGGTGGTGTGCTGCCCGTCCACCACGATGCCGTTGGTGGACCCGAGATCCTGGATCGTCGAGGGCGTTCCGGTCCGGATCTCGCAGTGCCGGCGGGAGACGCCGGGGTCGTCGATCCGCACGTCGGCGTCGGTGCTGCGGCCCAGCACGAGCGTCGCGCGGGAGATCTGATGGCGGGTGCCGTTGATCTCGATCCAGTAGCGGGTGCGGCCGCCGGCCGCGGGTGCGGCGGGGGGGCGCTGGCCGCCCGCGGGCTGCGGGTAGCCGTAACCGCCGGGGCGGCCGCCGGGCGGCGGCGCGGCCGGCATGGGCGGGGCGCCCGCGGGTGCGGCGGCCGGCGGATAGCCGTAGCCGCCCTGGCCCTGGGCACCGCCGGGCCGCCCGGCCGGGGCGGCGGGGGCCGGTCGGCCGCCGCTCTGCTGGTCGGCGGAGCCGGCGAGGGTACGGCTGCGCACGCGGTACAGGCCGGTGTCGAGGTCGTCGGCCTTCTCCAGGTTGACCTTGATCGGCCCCATGAAGGTGTAGCGCTGCTGCTTGGCGTAGTCGCGGACCATGCCGGCGAGCTCGTCGCCGAGCTGGCCGGAGTAGGGGCTCAGCCGCTCGTGGTCCGGGGCGCTGAGCTCCACGATGAAGTCGTTGGGGACGACCGTGCGGTCGCGGTTCCAGATGGTCGCGTTGTTGTCGCACTCGCGCTGGAGCGCTCCCGCGATCTCCACGGGCTGGACCTCGGACTTGAACACCTTGGCGAAGGTGCCGTTGACCAGACCTTCGAGACGCTGCTCGAACTTCTTCAGGACTCCCATGGGGCACCTCCTCCGTAGCCTGCTTCGTCCTGCATCCCGCCGGGCGGGTACTGCCTTACCTGGTACTGCTTACTGATCGTATCCACGCGCCGGTCGATCGGCTGGTTCCCCCTGTCGGCCCGGTCGACGGGTGTCGACGCCCTCGAAGTTCCCTGTGGAGCTCCCCTTCGAACTCCTCAGGGGCACAGTCTTGCCATGGATCGTAGAGGCGGCCGAAGACCAGTGTCCCGCACCTGACTGTGGACCCCGACCGGCTCCTGGGGAGATGCGTGGTACCGGTACGAGGTTGATACGTGAACAGGTACTCGTTGATACGGAGCGGAGGGCGCAGCGGATCGGTCGCCGTCGGGCGGCATCTGTCGACTGTGCTGGTGGGCGCCCGCACCGTGCTCGCACGGCGGCTGCCTGGGGATAAGGGATGTGAACCCACCCTGGACGGCGTGCTAATGTTCTGCGTGTCGGAAGGCGCCGGACCGCAAGGGAAGAGCCCGAGGACACACCCAATGCGCGGGTGGCGGAATAGGCAGACGCGCTGGATTCAGGTTCCAGTGCCCGCAAGGGCGTGGGGGTTCAACTCCCCCCTCGCGCACAGAGCGAACGGGCTCATCGTGATGACGATGAGCCCGTTCGGCGTTTCCGGGTTCGATCCGGCCCGGTGTGATGATGCTTACATGCGGCCGGGTCCCCGTTGAGTGATCTTCGGCGCGACCTCTGAGTGTGTGCTCTCTCACTCGTCATCGGTGAGGCGACGTCGGTGGGGAGACCGCCACCCTGCGCCGGCCGGCAGCCCCGCTGCACATCCTGGGTGTCGGGCTTCCGACGTCCGGGGACTTGGACTTCGTGCCGCGGACGGGCATCGGCGCCGCGCTGGTCGGCGTCGTCGCGCGGTTCGGCGAGGACCCGCTCGCCGTCTACGGCAACGGGACCAAGGTGATCCTCTTCGTCACCATGGCCTTCTGCGCCTTCTGCGCCTTCTGCGCTTTCTACGCCTTCCGCCGGGCCGGCGGCATCCTCACGGCCCGCATCAGAGGGCTGAGGTCGCTGCCGGCCCTCGGGGCTCAGCCGGCGGCGATGACTGCGGCGAGGCTGACGGCCGCGGGCAGGGCCTGGGCGAAGAGGATGCGCCGGTTGGCGGTGGCCGCGCCGTAGACGCCCGCGACGACGATGCAGGACAGGAAGAAGATCTGGACCCGGTAGCCGGTCGGGTCGTCGGCGATCAGGCCCCAGACCAGGCCCGCGGCCAGGAAGCCGTTGTAGAGGCCCTGGTTGGCCGCGAGCGATGCGGTGGCGCGGGCCATCTCGGCGTCGAAGCCGGAGAAACGGCGGCCCGGGCCGCGCTGCCACAGGAACATCTCCAGGACAAGGATGTAGGCGTGCAGCAGCGCCATCAGGGCGACGAGGACGACAGAGAGCGTATGCATGGGGTGATTGTGCCGGTGAGCCGTCCGGGCCCGTCGGGGCGGTCGGACTTTCGGCTGAGCGGCTCGCTTCCCGGCCGGTGAACGGTGACCGTTCGGCCGAGGTGGCGGTCCACGCCCCGGCGCGAGATTGGAGCTCCCCTTCCCCAGGAGCCCACCGATGCCACCCGAGTCACTCTCCTTCGTCGCCGGAGTCAGGCCCGGCGGCCCCGCCCCCGCCCCCGCGGCCCCCACAGCCCTCGTCGCCCCCGCGCGCCGGGCGCCGACCGGCAACGGCCCGGCGCCGTCCCGCCGTACGCCTCGGCTGGGCCGTCGCATACCCCGCGACGTGCTGTTCTGGCTGGGCTGCGCGTTCTTCGCGCTGTCGCTGGCCCTGGTCACGAACCTGACCCCGCACCGGATCTGGGGCGCCTGCGCCGCCGTCGGGTACGCCGTCGCCGCGGAACTCGCCCGGCGGGCGCCGCGGCCCTGGAGCGGGCGCAGTGCGGTCGCCGCGCTGCTCGGATCCGTCGTGGTGCCGCTGGTGCTGATGGTCGCGGTGGGTGCCGCGCAGTCGGAGGTGCGTGTCGTCGAGCACTCGGGCGGCCTGCTGCTGGGCTCCGGGAGCCCGTACGTGCCGCACCCGGTCGGCGTCGACGACTACAACCCGTATCTGCCCGGCATGGCGCTCTTCGGGTTGCCCCACGCGCTGTTCGGCGGTACGCCGCTCGCGGATGCCCGGGTGTGGTTCTGCGCGGTGTTCCTGGTGAGCATGCTGGTCGCGGCGCGGCGTTCGGGGCGCGAGCGGGCGAGTGCGCGTGCGGCGCTTCTCCTCGCGGCCTTCCCCGCGGTGGCGTTGCCGCTGGCTGTCGGAGGCGTGGACCTGCCGGTGATCGGGCTGATGTGTCTGGGGCTGGCGCTGGCGGGCCGCGGCGGGTCCGGGACGGCGGCGGGGCTGGCGATGGGGGCCGCGGCCGCGCTGAAGTGGACGGCCTGGCCGCTGCTGCCGGTGGGTCTCGTACTGCTGGCGGTGACGGCGGGGCGTCGGGCGGCCGTGCGGGCCGGTGTCGTCGCCGTGCTGGTGGCCGCGCTGGCCGTGGTGCCGGTGGCCCTGGCCGATCCGCACGCCTTCGTGGAGCACGTGGTGCTCTTCCCGCTCGGTGAGGGCGGGGTCGGTTCACCGGCGGCCAGCCCACTGCCCGGGCACCTGCTGGCCACGTACGTCCCCGGGGGCTCCGCCCTCGCCATGGCCGCGCTGGTGGCCGCCGCCGTCGGCGTGGCCGTGTCGTTGGCGGTACGTCCGCCCAGGACCGTCGTCGCCGCCGCGGACCGGCTGGCGCTCGGGCTGGGGCTGGCGATGTGCCTGATCCCGGCGACCCGGTTCGGATACCTGGTCTACCCGATCGTGCTGGCCGCGTGGTTCCGGCGTAGCGAGCTGCGGACGGCTGCTCGTCGGGTCGGGCTGCTGGTGGGGGTGGGGCGGTGTGGGCGAGGGCGGGGGTGAGCCTCGGGGGAGCGGCAGCGGGCAGGGGGGCGCGTCTGGTGCGGATCGCCGTCTCGCGGGGGCGGGCTGGTCGTGGCGCTGTGTATGGCGCTGTGTATGTGGGGTCGTGCCCGAGTCGTGCGCGGGGGTGGCTGCACGCGCACGCGTAGAGGCCCGGGCCGCTCGACCGGGGCCCTACGCGCGCGTGCCCGTCGGCGCGACTACGCCGCGAGCCGCTGGGCCAGCTGCTTCGCCTTCGTGGCGGCCTCGTCGAGGGCGCGCTCACGGGAGGCCTCGAAGAGCGGGACCAGCTCGGCCATCCCCGGGTCGGCCGGGGCCATCGTGAGCTCCGGGACGATGAAGTCGAGGTCGGCGCCGAGGAAGTCGGCCAGCACCGCCGACAGGTAGTTCTGCACGTACTCGTAGCCCGCGCGCGGGGTGCCCGGCCCGTAGGCGCCGCCGCGGCTGGCCACCACGGTGATCGGGGTGCCCTTGACCGACTGGGCGTCGCCCGCCGTACGACCGAACAGGACCACGTTGTCCAGCCAGGCCTTCAGCGTCGACGGGATCGTCAGGTTGTACATCGGGGCGCCGATCAGCACCGCGTCCGCACGCTCCAGCTCCTCGATCAGCTTCACGCGCTCCGCGAAGGCGGCGGCCTGCTCGGGGCTGTGCGTGGCCGGATCGGAGAAGCCGGCGGTGTGGGCGTGGGCGGTGATGTGCGGCACGGGGTCCGTGGCGAGGTCGCGGTGGATCACCGTGCCCTCGGGGTGCTGTTCCTGCCAGGCGCCGCGGAAGGCGTCGGCGACGGCACGGGAGGAGGATGCGTCGGACGGGAAGACGGAGGAGTCGATGTGCAGGAGCGTGGCCATGAGGATCTCCAGGGGGATACAGGGGGATACAGGGGGATACAGGGGATACAGGGGGATGGGAAGCGACTGAAAGTTTGTACTCGACTATGGATAACACAGTCACTTACTTTTTTTCATCCCCGTACGGGAGGGCAGTACCCTGAAGGACATGGCGGGTGACATGGCGGGTGAGATGGCGGGTGAGCAGAGTCACGACGTAGGGGCGTGCAAGCGGGTCGACGACGGGATCACCCAGGTCTTCCAGCTGCTCGGCAAGCGTTGGACGGGCCCGATCGTGTCGGTCCTGACCGCGGGGCCCGCGTACTTCGTCGCCCTGCGGCGGGCGATCCCCGGCATCAGCGAACGCATGCTCTCCGACCGGCTCACCGAACTCGCCGCCGCGGGACTGGTCGTGCGCGAGGTCTATGAAGGGCCGCCGCTGCGGGTCGTCTACCGGCTGACGGAGGCGGGCGCCGCGCTGGAGCCGGCGCTGACCGAGCTGGGCGGGTGGGCGAAGACGTACCTGGGGGACGGGGCTGGGGGCTGCTGAGGTCGGTTCTCGGGAGGACCTTGCGCGGCCGACTTCTGCTTCAGGCTTCCGGAGCCGGGTCTCGCAGGGTCTCGCCGGGTCTCGCCAGGTCTCGCAGGGTCTCGCCGGGCTTCGCGGGCTTCGCGGGCCTCGCCGGGTCTCGCCGGTCCGCCGGCTCTCGCCGGGTTCCAGCCGAGTTTCCGGGTGGGTTTTCCACAGGCGGCTCGTCAGGCGCCGCGGAGTTGTCCACAGGGTCTGACGCGTTTCGGCCACCGGCTGTAACGTCGGCACGAGTTGATGTTCGTGTCGATGGTCGTGCGTGAGCGGGGGAGGCGGTCGAGATGACCGAGGTCGGTGCGGGTGCTGCGGCGGAGGCTGCCGCGGTGGCGGCGGAGTCGCCTTCCGAGGCGCTGTCGGCATCCGTGGCGCGTCGGCTGCCCCGGGTGCCCGGCTTCGCCGAGTGGCCCGGCGGTGAGTGGCCCGGCGGTGGCTCGCCCAAGGAGGAGGGCAAGGCGCTGCGCAGGCGCGTGCCGCGCGGTGAGCACGCCCTCCTCGATCTCGACGCCGCACGCCCCGACGCCGTGGCCGCCGTCGAGGAGTCCAACCTCGGCCGGCTTGCCGACCTCACCCCGATCAGGGTCGGCCGGATGGCGGCGACGCCCTTCGCGTTTCTGCGGGGCTCGGCGGGACTCATGGCCTACGACCTCGCCCGCACACCCATGACCCGGATCCGCGCCCAGATCTGCGGTGACGCGCACGCGGCCAACTTCGGCCTGTACGGCGACCCGCGCGGCGGCCTGATCATCGATCTGAACGACTTCGACGAGACGCTGTACGGCCCCTGGGAGTGGGACCTCAAGCGGCTCGCCACCTCGCTGGTGCTGGCGGGCCGGGAGGCGGGCGCAGACGAGGACGCGTGCCGCAAGGCGGCGCACGACACGGTCGGTGCCTACCGGCGCACCATGCGCCTGCTGGCCAAGCTCTCGGTGCTGGACGCGTGGAACGCCATCGCGGACGAGGAGCTCGTCTCCCACACCGACGCCCATGATCTGCTCGGCACGCTGGAGCGGGTCGCGGAGAAGGCGCGGGCCAACACCAGCGGTCGCTTCGCGGCGAAGTCGACGGAGCCGACCGAGGACGGTGGCCGCCGGTTCGTCGACGCCCCGCCCGTGCTGCGCCGGGTTCCGGACGCGGAGGCGGCCTCGGTGGCGGCGTCGCTGGAGAGCTACGTCACCACGCTCTCCGAGGACCGCCACCCCCTGCTCTCCCGGCACTCGGTGCACGACGTGGCCTTCCGCGTGGTGGGCACGGGCAGCGTCGGCACCCGCTCCTATGTCGTCCTGCTCCTGGACCACCGGGGCGAGTCGCTGGTCCTCCAGGTGAAGGAGGCCCGCCCGTCGGCCCTGCTCCCGCACTTGGTGACGGCCGGTTTCGAGGCGCCGCAGGCGGAGCACGAGGGACGGCGCGTGGTCCTCGGCCAGAAGCGCATGCAGGTGGTCAGCGACGTCCTGCTGGGCTGGACGACGGTCGACGGCCTCCCCTTCCAGGTCCGCCAGTTCCGCAACCGCAAGGGCAGCGTCGACCCGGCAGCCCTGGCTGCCGACCAGATAGACGACTACGCCCGCATGACCGGCGCCCTCCTGGCCCGCGCCCACTCCCACAGCGCCGACCCCCGACTGGTCTCCGGCTACTGCGGCAAGAACGACGAACTGGACGAGGCCATTGCCACGTTCGCCGTCAGCTACGCCGACCGTACGGAGGCGGACCACAGCGCGCTGGTGACGGCGGTGCGGGCGGGGCGGATCGCGGCCGAAGTCGGGGTGTGACGGCAGAGGGCTGCGCCTCTCGGCGCCGGTCGCACCGATCAGCCCGTCCGGCGTTTGAGGACGAGGCTCCTTCCGGGCCGAAGCGGGCCTGGGGCGGCAGCTCAGCAGGCCGGCGACAACGCCGGTGCTGTCCACCCTGCGGTCCCCGGGCCTCGGATCGGCTGACGCGGTCCCCTACGCTGGTCGGGTGACGACGCCCGAAGCTGAGCAGTCCCAGGCCGAGCCCGCTGGTGCGGGGACGCACGGTGGTGCCGAGGTCCCCGTCGGTGGAGCCGAGCAGGGTGGTGAGGCGCAGATGATGGCCGAAGGCGGGGCCGAGCGGCCCGAGGCGCGGCTGGAGCGGGCCGTGCGGGCCGCCGAGCAGGCGTTGATCGAGTACGAGATCGCCGTGGAGACCTTCCGCGTCGAGGTCGAGAACTTCTCCCGGCTGCACCACCAGAAGCTCGGCCCGATGTACGCCCGCCTCGACGAGCTGGACGCCCAAATCGCCGAGGCCACGGCCGCCCGGACCGGCGACCCGGAGGACATCCGCAAGGCCGACGAGGCCCGCGCCCGGGTGCTGCCCATGCCGGGCGTGGAGGAGCTGTTCCACGGCTGGATGGACAGCGAGGGGCTGTCCCCGGAGGCCGCCGCGATGCTCACTGAGCAGCCGGTGCGGCCGCCGCAGCGGGTGCGCCCCAGCGACGAGGCCCGCAAGCTCTACCGCGAGCTGGCCCGCAAGGCCCACCCCGATCTCGCCCAGGAGACGGCCGAGCGTTCCCGGCGCGAGGAGTTCATCACCCGGGTCAACGCGGCGTACTCCCGAGGCGACGAGGCGCTGCTGCGGGAGCTGGCCGAGGAGTGGGCCGCGGGACCGGTGCCCGAGGAGCAGGGCCCCACCCCCGCCGAGGAGCTCTACGCCCGCCTCGAATGGCTCGCCCAGCGCAAGGAACTGCTCACGCTGGTCGCGAAGGAGCTGGAGGAGGGCGCGATCGGCGCGATGCTCCGCCTCGCCCCGGACGACCCCGACCGTCTCCTCGAAGAGATCGCCGACCAGCTGCTGGCCCAGGTCGCGGAACGAGAGGCAGAGCTGGTAGCACTACTCGGCCAAGGGCACGGGAATCGCCCCTAGGGGCGCGGGGAACTGCGCGATCAACCACGACGAGACCCGCACCCTCCAGAGGGCAGACCCACCCTCCATCCTGGGCGCCCCGCCCAGCCGGCGCAGCGTTCCGGTAGCGTCGGAGTCATGAATTTCGGATCTGCCGTGCCCACGGTCGAGGTCACCGACCTCAAGGACGACGACTTCCTCCTGGACGTCCGCGAGGACGACGAGTGGCAGGCGGGCCACGCCGAAGGGGCCCTGCACATCCCGATCAGCGAGTTCGTCGCCCGCTACGGCGAGCTGACCGAGGCCGCCCCGCAGGACGGCCGCGTCCATGTCATCTGCCGCTCCGGCGGTCGCTCGGCGCAGGTCGCGATGTACCTCGTCCAGCAGGGCGTCGACGCCGTGAACGTCGACGGCGGCATGCAGGTGTGGGCGGCGGTGGGACGCCCCGTGGTGAACGACGAGGGGCAGTCCGGGTACGTGCTGTAGAGGTAGCCGCCACCCGCGCCCGCTGTCCTGTTCGCGGGTCAGCCGAGCGGATGCGCCGCCAGCAGCTCCCCCAGCGCCTCCTCGTGTGCCGCCGCCGGGCCGAGTGCAAGTTCCAGGTGCTTGGCCCAGGCGTGGTACCGGTGCAGCGGATAGTCGACGTCGGCACCGAAGCCGCCGTGCAGATGCTGGGCCGTCTGCACGACGCGCCGTACGCCCTCCGAGGCCCAGATCTTGGCGACGGCCACGTCCGCGGAGGCGGGCAGCGCACCCGGGGCGCCCGAGGCGATCCGCCAGGCGGCCTGCCACAGCGTCGCCTCCATCGCGCGCAGGTCGATGAACCGGTCGGCGGACTGCACGGCGACCGCCTGGAACGTGGCGATCGGATGCCCGAACTGCTCCCGCTTGCCCGCGTAGTCCGAGGTCATCCCCAGCACCCGCTCACCCAGTCCGAGCGCCAGCGCACACGTCCCCGTGGCCAGCAGCTCCCGCAGCCACTCCCAGACGCCCTCGGCGTCGATGACGTCCCGCGCCGTGAGCCCCACCGAGTCCAGCCGCAGCTCCCCCAGCCGCTCGCCGCTGGTCGAGAATTGCTCGCCGAGCGAGACCCCCTGCGCGCCGCGCGGCACCAGCGCGAGGACGGTCCGGTCGGCGGCCGTACGGGCCGGGACGGCGACGAGATCGGCGTCGTACGCCCAGGCCACGGCGGTCTGCACGCCGTCCAGCACCCAGCGGGCACCGTCCTGCCGGGCGGTCACCGCGAGCTCGGCCGGGTCGTGGCCGGTGCGACCGTGCGCGGCGACCGTCAGCACGATCTCACCGCGCCCCGCCCGAGCGAGCAGCTCGGCCTTCAGCTCGGGGCTGCCGTACGCCTGGACGGCGGCCAGTGCGGCGCTGCTCTCCAGCAGCGGCACCCGGGCCAGCACCTTCGCCGACTCGCGCAGCACCAGGCACAGCGCGACGGCGTCGAGGCCGGCCCCGCCGTACTCCTCCGCGAGCAGCAGGCTCAGCAGGTCCGCGTCGGCGAGCCGGCCCCACAGGGGGCGGTCGAAGTCGTCGGCGACGGCACCCGGCGTGAGCGCGGGGGAGGGCACCGCGTCCGGCGCGACCCCGGCGAACACCCCGCGCGCCGCCTCGGCCGCCGCCTGCTGCTCCTCGGTGAAGGTGAAGTCCACGGTCCCTGCCCTTCCACACGCACGGCGATCTGACGGAGCGTCAAGATAGAACAGGTTCTAGAAGAAGGGAATGGTCCTCGTCGGACCCCCGTAAGGTGTGGGCAACGTCGGCCCGACAGGGGCTGTGCCCGGCGGGTGGGCCTGAGTACCGTTCCCGTGCGAGCGCTGAGGGAAGACGAACCGGAATCAGGGAACGGGACTGCATGGACGCCTACGACGCGGGCTCGGCCGCCCGTCACGGGCCGGACGAGGAGACGCGGGACGCCCCGCCCGCCGTCGCGTCCCCGCCCGCTCCTCCGGCCCCCGTGATCCCCGAACCCCGCACCGGCGTGGCCGCCCTCTCCCTGCGGTACCAGGTCGGCGCCGCGCTCGCCCTGGCGGTCGTGGCCATAGCCGTCTGTGTCCACATAGGCATGGTCTTCCTGCACGTCGCCCCGCTGAACACGGTCACCAAGCAGCACGGCAAGGCGATCGACGACTGGATATACCCGGAGTTCGAACAGAACTGGAAGCTGTTCGCTCCCAACCCGCTCCAGCAGAACATCGCCGTCCAGGTCCGCGCCCAGGTCGACACGGCCGACGGCGGCACCCGCACCACCGGCTGGTACGACCTGTCGGCCCAGGACGGCCGGGCCATCGACGGCAATCTGCTGCCCAGCCACACCCAGCAGAACGAGCTGCGCCGGGCCTGGGACTTCTTCGTCGCCACGCACGACGCCCAGAACCGTCCCGTGGGCCTGCGCGGCGCCCTGTCCGAGACGTATCTGCGGCACATAGTGCAGCTGCGCCTCGACCGGGCGAACGCGGCCGGCGACGGCGGCGTCGTCGAGCGCGTCCAGGTCCGCTCCCGCACCACCAATGTGCGGCCGCCGGAGTGGAGCGACGAGCAGGTCTCGGACAGGCCGACCGACCGGATCCTGCCCTGGTGGTCGGTACCGGCGGAGCAGACCGGTGGTGCGGGCGGGGCGGGCGCCCTGCGTCAGGCCGAGGAGGGTGTCCGGTGAACCGCTTCGCCCTCGGGATCTCCGCGGCCATCGCCCGGGTCACTGAGTCCGCCCTCGGCCCCTACCAGACGGCCGTCATCCGCATCGGCTTCACCGCGACCTGGCTGCTGTTCCTGCTGCGCGAGTTCCCCCACCGCCAGGAGCTGTACGGCCCCGACGGCCCCTGGGACTTCGACCTCGCCCAGCAGCTGATCGGCACGAACGGCTCCTTCACCGCCCTGATCTGGTCGAGCAGCCAGTTCTGGTTCGAGAGCGTCTACGCGTTCGCCGTGCTGACCAGCGTGTTGCTGTTGCTCGGCTGGCGTACCCGCACGATGTCCGTCCTGTTCATGGTGGGCGTGCTCTCGCTGCAGAACCGCTCCATCTTCATGGGCGACGGCGGTGACAACGTCCTGCACCTGATGTGCGTCTACCTCGTGTTCACGCGCTGCGGCCAGGTCTGGTCGCTGGACGGGCGCCGGGCCCGGCTCGCGCGCGAGGCACGCGCGCGTGGCGAGCGGGACCGGCCCGACCGGCTCGGCCCGGTCCTGTGGGCCGTGCTCGGGTTCGCGCTGGTCGCGGTCACCGCGACGGGCCGCCTCGACGGCGACCTGACCGTGCCGGTGATCCTGTGGGGCGTCTGGCTGGCGCAGGCCGTGTGGTGGCTTGTGGGCCGCCGAGCGTCGACCGCCGAGCCGCGCATCCTGCTCGACGTGGTCGGCAACATCGTGCACAACGGCGCCCTGCTGGTGATCATGGCCGAGGCGTGTCTGATCTACGCGACCGCCGGCTGGTACAAGATCCAGGGCTCCCGCTGGCAGGACGGCACCGCCGTCCACTACCCGCTCCACCTCGACTACTTCTCGCCCTGGCCCGCCCTCGCCGAGCTGCTGTCGTCCAGCGGCCTCATGGTGATGCTCATCACCTACGGCACGGTCATCGTGCAGGTCGCCTTCCCGTTCACGCTGTTCAACCGGCGGGTCAAGAACGTCCTGCTCGCCGCGATGATCACCGAGCACGCCGTGATCGCGGTCGTCCTCGGGCTGCCGTTCTTCTCCCTGGCGATGATCGCGGCGGACGCGGTCTTCCTGCCGACGACGTTCCTGCGCCGGCTCGGCGGCTGGGCGGCACGCGCGCGTGGCGGCCTGTCGCGGCTGCTGCGGCGCGGTGACGACCGTACGGAACTTCCCGGACCCCGCACACCGGAGAACCCCGAGCACGCGCACGTAGGCTTCACGGCATGACCGTGACCTCCTGGAACCGGCTCGCCGGCACCTCGGTGCTGCTCGACGGCTTCCACGCCCTCAAGCACGCCGTGCGCTTCGGAGCCGAGGTCCCGGTGGCGGTCACCGTCGACCGGACGGCCGCGCTCGCCCTCGCCGATGAACTGGCGCCGGACGTACGGGACGCCCTGGACGCACTCCTGACCGAGGTCCCGGAGTCGACGTACACGCCCCTGGTGCCGCGCCCGCACCCCACCGGGGTGGCAGCCCTTGCGGTGCGCCCGTCCCGCGCGGCCAACCTCCAGAAGCTGGCGCACACCCCGCGCACCGCCCCCGTCGTGGTCCTCGACCACCCCCGCAACCTCGGCAACGCGGGCGCGGTGATCCGCCTGGCCGCCGGGTTCGGCGCGACCGGCGTGGTCACCACCGGCACGCTGGACCCCTGGCATCCCACGGTCGTACGCGGCGGCGCGGGCCTGCACTTCGCGACGGCCGTGGAACGGCTGACCGTGGAGGAGCTGCCACCCGGGCCCCTCTTCGCCCTGGACCCCGAGGGCGACGACATCCGGGGCACCAAGCTCCCGGACGACGCCGTCCTCGCCTTCGGCTCCGAGCGCAGCGGCCTGTCGGCCGAACTACGCGCGCGTGCCGACCACTTGCTGTCCCTGCCGATGCGCCCCCAGGTCTCCAGCTACAACCTGGCGACGAGCGTGGCGATGACGCTCTACCACTGGAGCACGGCCACCGGAGCGCCCCTGTAGGGGCGCGGGGAACTGCGCGACCGGCCACAACGAACCGGCAGCCGCGCACTCACCGCACCTCCCGAGCTCCTAGGCCTCCCGACGCACCTCCACAACCCGGAACCGGTTCGCCACGAACGCCCCGTCGCACAACGCCGAGTTGGCTGCCGGATTGCCCCCCGACCCGTGGAAGTCGGAAAACGCAGCCGTCTGGTTCACGTACACCCCGCCCGTGAGGTTCAGCGACAGCTGCGCCGCCTCCTCCAGGCAGACCTCCTGGACCGCGCCCTCGACCTCGTCGTCGGTCGTGTACGCCCCGACCGTCATCGCCCCCTTCTCCCGCACCGTCCGCCGCAGCAGTTCCACCGCGTCCGACGCCGAGTCGACGGCCACGGCGAACGACACCGGGCCGAAGCACTCGCTCATGTACGCGGCCTCGTCGTCCGGCTTCGCCCCGTCCAGCTTGACGATCACCGGTGTACGGACCACCGCGTCGGGGAACTCCGGGTTGGCGATCTCCCGGGAGGCGAGCGCGACCTCCCCGAGGCCGGCGGCGGCCTCCAGGCGGGCCTTGACGTCCGGGTTGACGATCGCGCCGAGCAGCGCGTTCGCGCGGGCGTCGTCGCCGAGGAGCCCGTCGACCGAGCGGGCCAGGTCGGCGACGACCTCGTCGTAGGTCTTGGGGCCCTCGTCGGTGCGGATGCCGTCGCGGGGGACGAGCAGGTTCTGCGGGGTGGTGCACATCTGGCCGCTGTACAGGGACAGCGAGAAGGCCAGGTTGGACAGCATTCCCTTGTAGTCGTCCGTCGAGTCGACGAGGACCGAGTTGACCCCGGCCTTCTCCGTGTAGACCTGTGCCTGGCGGGCGTTGGACTCCAGCCAGTCGCCGAAGGACGTGGAGCCGGTGTAGTCGATGATCCGGATCTCGGGGCGGGTGGCGAGGGTCTTGGCGATGCCCTCGCCGGGGCGCTCGGCGGCCAGCGCGACCAGGTTCGCGTCGAAGCCGGCCTCGGCGAGCACCTGCCGCGCGACCTGCACGGTCAGCGCGAGCGGCAGCACCGCGCGCGGGTGCGGCTTCACCAGGACCGCGTTGCCCGTGGCGAGGGACGCGAACAGGCCGGGGTAGCCGTTCCACGTCGGGAAGGTGTTGCAGCCGATGACCATCGCGATCCCGCGCGGGACCGGCGTGAACTGCTTGTTCAGCGCGAGCGGGTCGCGCTTGCCCTGCGGCTTGGTCCACTCCGCGGTGTCGGGCGTGCGGACCTGCTCCACGTACGCGTACGCCACCGCCTCAAGGCCGCGGTCCTGCGCGTGCGGGCCGCCCGCCTGGAACGCCATCATGAAGGCCTGGCCGGAGGTGTGCATGACGGCGTGCGCGAACTCGTGGGTCCGGTCGCTGATCCGCTTGAGGATCTCCACACAGACCACCGCGCGGATCTCGGCGCCCGCGTCCCGCCACGCGCGCATGCCGGACTTCATGGCCGGCAGCAGCTCGTCGATGTTCGCGTGCGGGTACTCGACGCCCAGCTCGATGCCGTACGGGGAGACCTCGCCGCCCACGAAGCCGTCCGTGCCGGGCTGGCCGAGGTCGAGGCGGGTGCCGAGGAGGGCGTCGAAGGCGGCCTTGCCCGCCGCCATGTCCAGGCTGCCGTTCTCGCCGTAGGCCTTGGGGTGCTCGGGGTGCGGGGACCAGTAGGCGCGGGTGCGGATCGCCTCCAGCGCCTGGTCGAGGGTGGGCCGGTGCTTGGCGATCAGCTCGTGGGCGGTCAGTTCGGCGGCCATGCGGGACCAACTCCTCGTTTCAAGAGCTCTCCGTCGAGCTCATGACCTGGGCAGAAACATGGGCAGGAAAGGCCAGTCAGAGTTAGAGTAACCGAACGATCGGTCGGTTCAAGGGGGTCCGCCGCATCTGTGGAAAACCCCGTGCGGGAGGATCGCGCACATGACAGCACTCGACCTCAGCAGCCCCGTGGCCGTTGTCGGCACCGGCACCATGGGCCAGGGCATCGCCCAGGTCGCGTTGGTCGCGGGCCATCCCGTACGGCTGTACGACGCCGCTCCCGGGCGCGCCCGGGCCGCCGCCGACGCGATCGGCGCCCGGCTCGACCGGCTCGTCGAGAAGGACCGTCTCACCGGCGCCGACCGCGACGCCGCCCGTGCCCGGCTGCTGCCCGCCGAGGCGCTCGCCGACCTCGCCGACTGTTCCCTGGTCATCGAGGCCGTCCTGGAGCGCCTGGACGTCAAACAGGAGCTGTTCCGGGAGCTGGAGGGCATCGTCGGCGAGGACTGTCTGCTCGCCACGAACACCTCGTCCCTGTCCGTCACGGCCATCGGCGGCGCCCTGCGCCTGCCCGGCCGCTTCGTGGGCCTGCACTTCTTCAACCCGGCCCCGCTGCTCCCCCTCGTCGAGGTCGTCTCCGGGTTCGCCACCGACGTCACGTACGCCACGCGCGCGTACGAGACGGCACGCGCCTGGGGCAAGACACCGGTCGCCTGCGCCGACACCCCCGGCTTCATCGTCAACCGCATCGCCCGGCCCTTCTACGCCGAGGCCTTCGCCGTCCACGAGGCGCAAGGAGCGGACCCGGCCACCATCGACGCCGTGCTGCGCGAGTGCGGCGGTTTCAAAATGGGCGCGTTCGAGCTGACCGACCTCATCGGGCAGGACGTCAACGAGTCCGTCACGCACTCCGTGTGGCAGGCCTTCTTCCAGGACGTGCGCTTCACGCCCTCGCTCGCCCAGCGCCGCCTGGTCGAGTCCGGCCGGCTCGGCCGCAAGAGCGGGCAGGGCTGGTACGACTACGCCGAGGACGCCGAGCCGGACGAGCCGCACACCGCGGAGAAGGCCTCCCCGCCCGCCTACGTCGTCGCCGAGGGCGACCTGGGCCCCGCCTCCGAGCTGCTGTCCCTGATCCGCGAGGCCGGCGTCCCGGTGCGCGAGGAGGACGAGGACCACGGCACCCGCCTGGTGCTGCCCGGCGGCGGCCAGCTCGCGCTCGCCGACGGCCAGACGTCGGTGGAGTTCCGGGACGTCGTCTACTTCGACCTCGCCCTCGACTACCGCCGGGCCACCCGGATCGCCCTGTCCGCCTCCCAGGACACCTCGCAGCAGACCCTCGCCGAGGCCACCGGACTCTTCCAGGCGCTCGGCAAGCAGGTCAGCGTCATCGGTGACGTCCCCGGAATGATCGTCGCCCGCACCGTCGCCCGGATCGTCGACCTCGCGCACGACGCCGTCGCCAAGGGCGTGGCCACCGAGGAGGACATCGACACCGCGATGCGCCTGGGCGTGAACTACCCGCTCGGCCCCTTCGAGTGGAGCCGCAGGCTCGGCCGCAACTGGGCGTACGCCCTCCTGGACGACCTGCACCTGCGCGACCCCTCGGGGCGCTACGCGCCGTCCCTCGCGCTGTACCGCCACGCGTACGCCTCCGACAAGCGGGAGGGCAACACCTCATGACCACCGCCAAGCGCGACACGTACACCCCGGAGACGCTGCTCTCCGTCGCCGTGCAGGTCTTCAACGAGCGCGGCTACGACGGCACGTCCATGGAGCACCTCTCCAAGGCGGCCGGCATCTCCAAGTCGTCGATCTACCACCACGTCACGGGCAAGGAGGAGCTGCTGCGCCGAGCCGTCAGCCGTGCGCTGGACGGGCTCTTCGGCATCCTCGACGAGGAGCACGCGCGCGGGGGCCACGCCGCCGACCGCCTGGAGTACGTCGTCCGGCGCATGGTCGAGGTGCTCATAACCGACCTGCCCTACGTCACGCTGCTGCTGCGCGTCCGTGGCAACACCGACACCGAGCGGTGGGCCCTGGAGCGCCGCCGCGACTTCGACCACCAGGTCGCCGGACTTCTGAAGGCGGCCGCCGCGGACGGCGAGGTGCGCGCCGACGTGGAGGTACGCCTCGCGACCCGGCTCGTCTTCGGGATGATCAACTCCATCGTGGAGTGGTACCGCCCGGACGGCCGCGGCATGAACGAGCGCGAGGTGGCGGACACGGTGGTCCGGCTGGTCTTCGGGGGCCTGCGGCAGGCCGACTGACCGGCGCTTCGGTGGCCTGAGTACGCGCGCGTGGACGGTTGAGTACGCCGCCCCATGTCCCGGGGTGGCCCCGCCTGGTGAGCTGGGACGCATGATCGAGAACGACACGCAGCTCGCCGCTCAGCTCGCCCCTGACCCTGCCTGGCGTACGGCACCGCTCGTGGCCACGCTGTTCGGGCTGCCGCTCCTCGTGTGGGAGTGCGTCATGTTCGGCGTCGACAGCTACGTCAGCGGCCTCGATGTGATGGTCTACGGGGGACTCTTCCTGCTCGTGGTCGCTTGGACGCTCCCGCGTCACCGGGCGGCGCGGATGCTGCGCGTCACGGCGGCCTGTTCCGCCTTCGTGTGCGCGGTCCTGCCGCTGGTGGCCGTCGTGCTCATGGGCATCGCGATGGCCTCCGGCTGACCCCGCGGCGGACGCTCAGCCCTGTGGCTCCAGGTCCTCCTCCTCGAACACCAGCAGAGTGCGGGTGCTGAGGACCTCCGGGATCGCCTGGAGGCGGGTGAGGACCAGTTCGCGCAGGGCCCGGTTGTCGGGGGTGTGCACCAGGAGCAGGACGTCGAAGTCGCCGCCCACCAGGGCGATGTGCGAGGCGCCGGGCAGCTGGCGGAGCTGCTCGCGGACCGTGCGCCAGGTGTTCTGGACGATCTTGAGGGTGATGTACGCCGACGTGCTGTGACCCGCGCGCTCGTGGTTGACGCGGGCGCCGAAACCACGGATGACGCCGTCCTCGACGAGACGGTTGATGCGCGCGTAGGCGTTGGCACGGGAGACGTGGACCCGCTCGGCGACCGACCGTATCGACGCGCGGCCGTCCGCCTGGAGCATCTGGAGGATGTCCTGATCAATGGCGTCGAGCGGGCGCGCCGGTGGCAGGGGGGCGCTGCCGTCCGGGCTTTCGGCCATTTGTTCAGGCGCCATGTCCCCCCACCTTCCTCCCGTGGACGTACTGCGTTCATTGGAGGCTGTGGAGAACCGTTTGTCCACAGCCTGAGGGTGCCTGTAGCCAAAATGTGCCGACGACCGAACAATCGGTAGGTGAGGCGCGTCACTGAAGCCGCGCCTCCCGTAGCCGCTCCCACGAGGAGGTGCCGTCATGACGGTCATGGAGCAGCGAGGCGCGTACCGGCCATCGCCGCCGCCCGCCTGGCAGCCCCGCATGGACCCCGCGCCGCTGCTGCCCGACGCCGAGCCCTACCGCGTCCTCGGCACCGAGGCGGCCACGAAGGCCGACCCGGACCTGCTGCGCCGGCTGTACGCCGAGCTGGTGCGGGGCCGTCGGTACAACGCGCAGGCGACCGCGCTCACGAAGCAGGGCCGCCTCGCGGTGTACCCGTCCAGCACCGGGCAGGAGGCCTGCGAGGTCGCCGCCGCGCTGGCGCTCCAGGACCGCGACTGGCTGTTCCCGAGCTACCGCGACACCCTCGCCGCCGTGGCCCGCGGACTGGACCCCGTGCAGGCCCTGACCCTGCTGCGCGGCGACTGGCACACCGGCTACGACCCGTACGAGCACCGCGTGGCCCCCCTGTGCACACCGCTCGCCACCCAGCTCCCGCACGCCGTCGGCCTCGCGCACGCCGCCCGCCTCAAGGGCGACGACGTGGTCGCGCTCGCCATGGTCGGCGACGGCGGCACCAGCGAGGGCGACTTCCACGAGGCGCTGAACTTCGCCGCCGTATGGCAGGCGCCGGTCGTCTTCCTCGTCCAGAACAACGGCTTCGCGATCTCCGTCCCGCTCGCCAAGCAGACCGCGGCCCCGTCGCTGGCCCACAAGGCCGTCGGCTACGGCATGCCCGGCCGCCTGGTCGACGGCAACGACGCGGCCGCCGTGCACGAGGTGGTCGGCGACGCCGTACGGCACGCCCGCGCGGGCGGCGGCCCCACGCTGATCGAGGCGGTCACCTACCGCATCGACGCCCACACCAACGCCGACGACGCCACCCGCTACCGCGGCGACACCGAGGTCGAGACCTGGCGCGGGCACGACCCGATCGCCCTCCTGGAGCACGAGCTGACCGAGCGCGGCCTCCTCGACGAGGCCGGCATCCAGGCCGCCCGCGACGCCGCCGAGGCGATGGCCGCCGACCTGCGCGAACGCATGAACCAGGACCCGGCGCTCGACCCGATGGACCTGTTCACCCACGTGTACGCCGAGCCCACCCCGCAACTGCGGGAACAGCAGGCCCAGTTGAAGGCCGAGCTCGAGGCCGAGTCGGAAGGGTCGCACCGATGACCACCGTCGCCGTCAAGCCGGCCACCATGGCGCAGGCCCTCACGCGCGCGATGCGCGACGCCATGGCGGCCGACCCGTCCGTGCACGTCATGGGCGAGGACGTCGGCACCCTCGGCGGCGTCTTCCGCGTCACCGACGGACTCGCCAAGGAGTTCGGCGAGGACCGCTGCACGGACACGCCGCTCGCCGAGGCGGGGATCCTGGGCACGGCGATCGGCATGGCCATGTACGGCCTGCGCCCGGTCGTGGAGATGCAGTTCGACGCGTTCGCCTACCCGGCGTTCGAACAGCTCATCTCGCACGTCTCCCGCACCCGCAACCGCACGCGCGGCAAGATGCCGCTCCCGATCACGATCCGCGTCCCCTACGGCGGCGGCATCGGCGGCGTCGAGCACCACAGCGACTCCTCCGAGGCGTACTACATGGCGACTCCGGGGCTCCATGTCGTCACGCCCGCGACCGTCGCCGACGCCTACGGGCTGCTGCGCGCCGCCATCGCCTCCGACGACCCGGTGGTCTTCCTGGAGCCCAAGCGGCTGTACTGGTCGAAGGACTCCTGGAACCCGCAGGACCCGCCGGGCGTTGAACCGATCGGCCGCGCGGTGGTGCGGCGCTCCGGCAGGAGCGCCACGCTCATCACGTACGGACCGTCCGTGCCCGTCTGCCTCGAAGCCGCCGAGGCGGCCCGGGAGGAGGGGTGGGACCTGGAAGTCGTCGACCTGCGCTCGCTGGTGCCGTTCGACGACGAGACGGTCGCCGCCTCGGTACGGCGGACCGGGCGGGCGGTCGTCGTGCACGAGTCGGGCGGGTTCGGCGGACCGGGAGGGGAGATCGCGGCCCGGGTCACGGAGCGCTGCTTCCACCACCTGGAGGCGCCGGTGCTGCGCGTGGCCGGGTTCGACATCCCCTACCCGCCGCCGATGCTGGAGCGTCACCACCTGCCCGGCGTGGACCGGATCCTGGACGCCGTGGGGCGTCTGCAGTGGGAGGCGGAGAGCTGATGGCACAGGTGCTCGAGTTCAAGCTCCCCGACCTCGGGGAGGGGCTCACCGAGGCGGAGATCGTCCGCTGGCTGGTCGAGGTCGGTGACGTCGTCGCGGTCGACCAGCCGGTCGTCGAGGTCGAGACGGCCAAGGCGATGGTCGACATCCCCTGCCCCTACGCCGGAGTGGTCACGGCCCGCTTCGGCGAGGAGGGCACGGAGCTGCCCGTCGGGGCGCCGCTGATCACGGTCGCGGTGGGCGCGCCCGCCGCCGAGGGCGAGACCGAGGGCTCCGGGAACGTCCTGGTGGGGTACGGCACCTCCGAGGCGCCGGCCCGGCGCCGCAGGGTGCGGCCGGCCACCCCGACGCCCCCGGCGGCCCAGCCGGCGAACGGCGCCGCCACGCGTGCGACCGCGCCGGCCGCGGAAAGCGTGGCGCGACCCGTCGGCACGGCGGCGGGGCACAGCGCCGAAGGCCACACCTCAGAAGGCCACGGCTCCGCCGGCCGCAGCCCCGCGGTCCACGGCTCCGCAGGTCACCGCCCGGAAACCGCCCCCGCCGACGAGGAGACCCGAGGCGACGGCCCCGTGCCCGTGATCTCCCCGCTCGTGCGCCGCCTTGCCCGCGAGCACGGCCTGGATCTACGGGAGTTGCACGGCTCCGGGCCGGACGGGCTCATCCTGCGGGCCGACGTCGAGTACGCGCTGCGCGCCGCCGAGGCGCAGGGCCGTACCGCGCGGCCGGCCACCGAGCCGTACCCGCGCGTGCCGTCGGCGCCCACCGAGGCCGTGCCGCCCGCGCAGCCCCCCGTCCGCTCCTCCGCCGCCCCGGCCGGCCTCCGCGGCCCCCTCAAGGGCATCCGCGGCGCTGTCGCCGACAAGCTCTCCCGCAGCCGGCGGGAGATCCCGGACGCCACCTGCTGGGTGGACGCCGACGCGACGGAGCTCATGCGGGCGCGCACCGCGATGAACGCCGCGGGTGGGCCGAAGATCTCCCTGATCGCCCTGCTGGCCCGCATCTGCACCGCGGCCCTGGCCCGGTTCCCCGAGCTCAACTCCACGGTCGACATGGAGGCCAGGGAGGTCGTCCAACTCGACCAGGTGCACCTCGGATTCGCCGCGCAGACCGACCGCGGACTCGTCGTCCCAGTCGTACGGGACGCGCACGCGCGCGACGCCGAGTCGCTGACCGCGGAGTTCGCCCGGCTGACCGAGGCGGCCCGCACGGGCACCCTCACCCCGGCGGAACTCACCGGCGGCACCTTCACGTTGAACAACTACGGCGTGTTCGGCGTCGACGGCTCCACGCCGATCATCAACCACCCCGAGGCCGCGATGCTCGGCGTCGGCCGCATCATCCCCAAGCCGTGGGTGCACGAGGGCGAGCTCGCGGTCCGGCAGGTCGTCGAGCTGGCGCTCACCTTCGACCACCGGGTCTGCGACGGCGGCACGGCGGGCGGGTTCCTGCGCTATGTGGCGGACTGCGTCGAACACCCGGCGGTGCTGCTGCGCACGCTGTGACGGATCCCCCGGGGCCCGCCGCTTCCCCTGCGTTCCCTGTGATCGCGGAGGCACGCATACTCGGGGGGTGACCGCGTACGAACCGACGGGCGCGCAGGACGCCGCCGCTGCCGGACACGACCTCGCGTACGACGCCGTCGTGCTCGCCGGGGGCGTAGCGCGGCGGCTCGGGGGTGTGGACAAGCCCGGCGTACGGGTGGGCGGGCGCCCGCTGCTCGACCGGGTGCTCGCCGCCTGCGCCGACGCGCGGAGCACCGTCGTCGTCGCCGAGCCCCGGCCGACCGCGCGAGCGGTGACCTGGGCCCGTGAGGACCCGCCCGGCGGCGGCCCGCTCGCCGCCCTGGGCGCCGGGCTCCGGCACACCACCGCGGAGCAGGTCGTCGTCCTCTCGGCCGACCTGCCCTTCCTCGACGAGCGCACGGTGCGGCGGCTGCTGGCCGCGCTGGGCACCAGCGGCGCCGACGGCGCGCTGCTCACCGATGCCGACGGTCGCGACCAGCCCCTCGTCGCCGCCTACCGCGCGCCCGTGCTGCGCCGCGAACTGGCCGCGCTCACCCGGGAGAACGACGGCCTCACCGGCCTCCCCCTGCGCCGGCTGACCGGCGCGCTCGGTCTCACCCGCGTCCCCGACCCCGTCGCGTCGTTCGACTGCGACACCTGGGACGACATCGCCACCGCCAGGGCACGCATCAGGGAGCATGGGCACGTGTTGGATGAATGGATTTCCGCAGTCAAGGACGAACTGGGCCTCGACCTCGACGTCGACACCAAGCTGCTGCTGGACCTCGCACGCGACGCCGCGCACGGTGTGGCCAGGCCCGCGGCCCCGCTGACCACCTTCCTCGTCGGGTACGCGGCAGCGCAGGCCAGGGGCGGCCAGGGCGGCCCCGAGGCCGTCGCCGAGGCCTCCCGCAAGGCCGCCGCGCTCGCCCTGCGCTGGGCGGAAGAGGCCGCCCAGGCCGACGCGGCCCCCGACGCCACCCCCGACACCAGCCCGGACGCCGGATGACCCCCCGCGGCACCCGGGCGGACGAGGACGCCGAGGACCTCGACGTCGAGGAGGTGCTCGCCCTCGTGAACGAAGACAACGGCCACCACACCCCTGGCGACCACGTGCCCCCACCCACCCCGCACGCGACGGGCCCCGACCAGCCGGACCGGCACACCTCGGACCGGCACACGTCGAACCGGCACACCTCGGACCGGCACACGTCGAACCAGCGCGCGTCGGACCGGCATCAGACGGACCGGGCCGCCAAGCCGGACCAGTCCACGTCGGACCGGCACCACAAAGCCACCCCCTGGCCCGAGGCCCGCGAGATCGCCGCCCGCGCCGCCGTGGCCGCCCGGGCCACCGGCCGAGCTCCCGTCTCCGTCCCCCTCGACGCCGCCCTCGGTCTCGCGCTGGCCGCCCCTCTCACCGCCCTCACCGACCTGCCCTCCTTCGACACCTCCGCCATGGACGGCTGGGCCATCGCGGGCCCCGGCCCCTGGGCCGTACGGGAAGGGGGCGTCCTGGCCGGACACGCCGAGCCCGAGCCGCTCACCGACGGCGAGGCCGTACGGATCGCGACCGGCGCCCGTATCCCCCCGGACACCACCGCCGTCCTGCGCAGCGAGCACGGCCGCACCGACACCAAGGGCCAGTTGCACGCCACCCGGGAGGTCCAGCAGGGCCAGGACATCCGCCCACGCGGCCAGGAGTGCCGTAGCGGCGACCACCTGCTCGCCGTCGGCACCCTCGTGACCCCGGCCGTGCTCGGCCTGGCAGCCGCGGCCGGATACGACACCCTCAGCGCCGTGCCCCGCCCCCGCGTAGAAGTCCTCGTCCTCGGAGACGAGTTGCTCACCAAGGGACTGCCGCACGGCGGGCTGATCCGTGACGCCCTCGGCCCGATGCTGCCGCCCTGGCTGCGCGCACTCGGCGCCGAGGTCACGGCCGTACGCCGCCTCGGCGACGACGCCAAGGCCCTGCACAAGGCCCTCACCACCTCGCGTGCCGACCTCGTCGTCACCACCGGCGGCACCGCGGCCGGCCCCGTCGACCATGTCCACCCCACCCTGCGGCGCATCGGCGCCGAACTCCTGGTGGACAGCGTCAAGGTGCGCCCCGGCCACCCCATGCTGCTGGCTCGCCTCAAGGAGCACCAGCACCTCGTCGGCCTGCCCGGCAACCCCCTCGCCGCCGTCTCCGGCCTGCTCACGCTCGCCGAACCCCTGCTGCGCACGCTGGCCGCCCGCCCCGCCCCGGAGCCCTACACGCTGCCCCTGAGGGACGCGGCGCACGGGCATCCGTACGACACCCGGCTCATCCCCGTCGTACTGCGCGGCGACCATGCCGTGCCGCTGCACTACCACGGGCCGGCCATGCTGCGCGGCATGGCGGCGGCCGACGCGGTGGCCGTCGTGCCGCCGGGCGGTATCCGAGCCGGTCAGGAGGCCGAGCTGCTCGACCTGCCCTGGGCGCTCGCCGGTATCGAGGTGTGTTTCACGTGAAACTTCCGGGCCAGGACGCGATTGCCCGCCGTGCGGACGAGAGGGTCGCGACCTATCGGGTGAAGCTCCCGAAGAAGATCGTCGAGCATCCCTTCCGACAGGTCGCCAAGCGGGTGCTGCTGGCCCTGAGCCTGCTCGTGCTGACCGCCTTGATCGTCTATGCCGACCACGAGGGCTACAACGACAACTCCGACGGTTCCGTCGACCTGCTCGACGCCTTCTACTACGCCACCGTCAGTCTCTCCACCACCGGATACGGCGACATCACCCCGGTCAGTGACGGCGCCCGGCTCACCAATATCTTCGTCATCACGCCCATGCGGGTGCTGTTCCTGATCATCCTGGTCGGCACCACGCTCGAGGTCCTCACCGAACGGACCCGGGAGGAATGGCGCCTGACCCGCTGGAGGTCCACCTTGCGCGACCACACGATCGTCGTCGGTTTCGGCACGAAGGGGCGATCGGCGATCCAGACCGTCTGCGCGACCGGACTGAGGAAGGACCAGGTCATCGTGGTCGACCCCAGTTCCAAGGTGATCGAGGCGGCCGTGGCCGACGGATACGCCGGGGTCACGGGGGACGCGACGCGCAGCGAGGTGCTGATGCGGGCCGAGGTGCACAAGGCGCGGAAGATCATCATCGCCACGCAGCGGGACGACACCGCCGTCCTGGTGACCCTGACGGCCCGGCAGCTCAACCGCGGCGCGAAGATCGTGGCCGCGGTCCGCGAGGAGGAGAACGCCCCGCTGCTCAAGCAGTCGGGTGCCGACGCGGTCATCACCAGTGCCAGCGCCGCCGGCCGGCTGCTCGGCCTCTCGGTGCTCAGCCCCGCCGCCGGCATGGTCCTTGAGGACCTGATCCAGCAGGGCAGCGGGCTCGACATCGTCGAACGGCCGGTCATAAAGGCCGAGGTGGGCATGAGCCCGCGGCAGATGGACGACCTGGTGGTGAGCGTCGTACGCGGACACCGGGTGCTCGGATACGACGATCCGGCCGTCGGGACACTGGAGTTGACGGACCGGCTCATCACGATCGTACGGGCGACGCCGGGCAGTCAGGTCGCACCTGACGAGCGGCGTCTGCCCCCGGGGGTGAAGCCGATGACGCCCCCGGCGGGATGAAGCCCCGGGGATGAAGCCTCGGGGTCAGGCGGCCGGGGGACGAGGTGCTTGCCCGCGCCCGGCCCGGCTACTTCCGGTTGTACAGCCGCATCGTGATCGGCCCGAAGACCGCCACGAACAACCCCGCCCAGCCCAGCGACCAGGCGACCTCGTCCGCCGGCCAGTCACCGCCCATCAACCCGCGTACGGCCGACGACAGATGGGTGATCGGGCTGTTGTTGACGAAGGCCTGGAGCCAGCCCGGCATGGTCTTCGGGTCGACGAAGACGTTGGACAGGAAGGTGAGCGGGAAGATCACCATCATGCTGACGCCCATGACGGACTTCTCGGAGCGCAGCATCAGCCCGAACATCGTCCAGATCCACGAGAACGCGAACGAAAAGGCGACCAGCAGCGCGATCCCGGCGAGCACCCCGCCAACGCCGCCGTCCGGGCGGTAGCCCAGGATCATGCCGACGGTGAGCATCACGATGGACGCGATGGTGTAGCGCAGGGCGTCGCCCAGCAGATAGCCGACCATCGTCGACGGCCGCCAGATCGGCAGGGACCGGAACCGGTCGAAGACGCCCTTCTCGATGTCGGTGTTCACCGAGACGCCGGTGTACATGGTGATCATCACGACCGACATCACCAGGATGCCCGGCAGCAGGAACTGGATGTACTCCTCCGGGGACCCGGCCAGGGCGCCGCCGAACAGGTACGTGTACATCAGCACCATCATGATCGGGAACGCGGTGACGTCGAAGAGCTGCTCCGGCACATGCTTGATCTTCAGGATCGCCCGCCAGCCGAAGGTCATCGAGGCCGACCAGGCGCTGGGCCGCGGCGGCCGCTCCCCGGAGACCAGCAACGCGGCGAGCGACTCGGCGCTGACGGGGGCGAGTTCCTTGCTCTCGGCCTGCGTCGCGGTGCTCATGCCGCCACCTCGTCCTTGTCGTCCTTGGAGTTCTTCGCGTCCTTGGCGTTCTTTGCGTCCTTGGCGTTCGTGTCGCTCTTGTCGTTCCGGCCGTCGCGCGTGTCGTGGCCGGTGAGGGCGAGGAACACCTCGTCCAGGCTCGGCTGACCCAGCGAGAAGTTGTCGACGGTGATGCCGGTGCGGGCCAGTTCGGCGAGCGCGCGGCCCGCCTGCTCAGCGGCGCCTTGACCGTTCGCGGCCCCGGAGCCGACGCGGGCGGTCAGGGCCACGGGATCTGGTTCCAGTTGCACGTCCGCGTCCAGGGTCGTCCGCAGCACCCGCTCGGCCTCCGGCCGCTGCGCCGCGTCGCGCAGCCGCAGATGCACGGAACCGGCGCCCACGGAGGCCTTCAGCTCGCCCTTGGTCCCCTCGGCGATCACCTTGCCGCGGTCGATGACGGCGATCCTGGACGCCAGCTGGTCGGCCTCGTCCAGATACTGCGTGGTCAGCAGCACGGTGGTGCCCTGGGCGACGACCGCGCGCACGATGTCCCACACCTGGTTGCGGCTGCGCGGGTCGAGGCCGGTCGTCGGCTCGTCGAGGAACAGCAGGTCGGGGGTGTTCAGGATGGACGCGGCGATGTCGATACGGCGCCGCATGCCGCCGGAGTAGTTCTTGACCTGCTTCCCGGCCGCGTCGGACAGCCCGAAGGCCTCCAGCAGCTGCCCGGCCCGCTCCCGCGCGGCGTGCTTCCCGTGTCCGAGGAGCCGGCCCAGCAGAACCAGGTTCTCGGTGCCCGTCAGGTCCTCGTCGACGGAGGCGTACTGGCCGGTCAGGCTCACCCTGCCGCGCACCTCGTCGGCCTCGCGGACGACGTCGTGGCCGAAGACATGGGCCTCACCGCCGTCGGGGCGTAGCAGGGTGGCGAGCATCTTCACCGTGGTCGTCTTGCCGGCGCCGTTCGGGCCGAGGACGCCGTAGACCGTGCCGGCCGGAACCGCGAGGTCCACGCCGTCGACGGCCCGTGTCTCACCGAACGTCTTCACCAGGCCCGCGGTCTCGATCGCGAGACCGGACGTCGTCTGCGTGCTCATGCTTCGGGGTCCTTCCGATGGCCTTCCGCGTTCTTGGGCTACGTATGGGGAGACCTTTACGGTCCCGCAAACTCATCGCCGCCGCACAGGAAATTTCGCGCGGCCCCACCCAGGGACCGAGGGACCGAGCGGCCGAGGCGGGCGGGCCGGGGAGTAGCGTCCGTCCCATGCATGCGATCACGATTCCCGAACCTGGTGGGCCCGAGGCGCTGGTGTGGGACGAGGTCCCCGATCCCGTGCCCGGTGAGGGCGAGGTACTGGTCGAGGTGGTGGCCGGGGCCGTCAACCGCGCCGACATCCTGCAACGGCAGGGCTTCTACAACCCGCCGCCCGGCGCCTCCCCCTACCCGGGCCTGGAGTGCTCCGGCCGGATCGCCGAGCTCGGCCCCGGCGTCTCCGGCTGGGCCGTCGGCGACGAGGTGTGCGCGCTGCTCTCGGGCGGCGGTTACGCCGAGAAGGTCGCCGTACCGGCCGGCCAACTGCTCCCCGTGCCCAAGGGCGTGAGCCTCACTCAGGCCGCCGCCCTGCCCGAGGTGGTGTGCACGGTCTGGTCGAACGTCTTCATGGTGGCCCATCTGCGTCCCGGCGAGACCCTGCTCGTGCACGGCGGTTCCAGCGGCATCGGCACCATGGCCATCCAGCTCGCCAAGGCCGTCGGCGCCAAGGTCGCCGTCACGGCGGGCAGCAAGGAGAAGCTCGACCGGTGCGCCGAGCTGGGCGCCGACATCCTCGTCAACTACCGGGAACAGGACTTCGTCGTCGAGGTCAAGAAGGCCACCGACGGGGCCGGCGCCGACGTCATCCTCGACAACATGGGCGCCAAGTACCTCGACCGCAACGTCCAGGCCCTCGCCGTCAGCGGCCGTCTCGCCATCATCGGCATGCAGGGCGGCGTCAAGGGCGAGCTCAACATCGGCGCGCTCCTTGCCAAGCGCGGCGCCATCAGCGCGACCTCGCTGCGCGCCCGCCCCCTCGGCGAGAAGGCGGCGATCGTCGCGGCCGTACGAGAGCATGTCTGGCCCCTGCTGGACGCCGGGCATGTACGCCCGGTCGTCGACCGCGAGATCCCGATGAACGACGCGGCCGAGGCACACCGCGTGCTGGAGGAGAGCGGTCACGTCGGCAAGGTGCTCCTGGTGGCGCCGTAGCGCCCATTCGGTCGCCCAGGCCGGCCGCACAGCCCTGTGGGGCCTGATCCACCGGACAGGCCCTACCCGCGCCGCAGCCGGAGGCCCACGAAGGCGAGGCCCAGGCCGAGCCCGATGAGGACCAGGCCGGTGCCGAGCGGCAGGACCTGCAGCACGGGCTCGGCGGGGTCGGCGGCGTGCGCGACGGGCTGCCGGGCGGGCGGCTCGGCCGGGGCGAGGGGGGCCGTGGAGGTCTCGTCGGCACCGTCCGAGCTGTCGTACGGCGGCCTCCTCACGTCACCGTCTCCCTCCCGATCCCCCTCCCGGTCGGCTTCCCGCCCGTACGGCTCGTGCCGTGCCGCCGCCTCCTCGTCCTCCAGCGGCCCCTTCTCCCGCCCCGGCCGCTCCCGTCCCTCCCCAGCCCTGCTCCCGGCCCGGGAGGGCTCGTCGGACGGGTCGGGACGGAAGGCGCCGGGCCCGTGAGCGCTGGAGGTGGGGGACGCCCCGGAATGCCGGTCCTGCCGGTCCTGCCGGTCCTGTCGGTCCTGTCGGTCCTGTCGGTCTTGGCCGTCGTTCCTGTCGTTCCTGTCGCCCCTGTCCTTCGGATCGTCCCTGTCCTTCGGATCATTCCTGTCCTTCGCGTCCTGCCGGGACGCCTCGGAGCTGCCGGGCTTGCGGGGTTTCCCGGGCCTCCCGGGCCTCCCGGGCCTCCCCGACTCCCCCGACCCGGCGGACGAGGCCGAAGGGGACCCGGACGGGCCCGCGGCGCTGGCGGAGGGCCGGGACTCGGCCGTGGGGCCGGGGCGGCTCGGGCCGGCGCTGGAGGGGTTCTCGGAGCCAGCCGTAGGAGAGCCCGTGGGCCCGGAGGGCGTGGAGGGGGTCCGTGAAGCGGTCGGGGAGCCGGAGGAAGCCCCGGACGCGGTAGGCCCCCGTGGGCCCTCGAAGCAGTACGCCGCCCCGGCCGCCCCGTACGGCCCCACGACCAGCCCCGTCACCAGCACACCCAGCGTCCCGGCCGTGCGCAGCGCCCCCCTCGACGAGCCGCGCCGGTCACCGCGGGAGGTGCGCGGGCGCCCCCGCCCCCCGCGTACCACCGCCAGCCATGAAGTCATGGAACAAGCGTCACAGCACGGAACGTACCCGGCATTCCGGACTGCGCCACCCGACCGAACCGGGCGTACGCCCGCACGCGCCGACACGGCCCTCACGGAATCCGCGCCGGTGTAAACGGTGGATCACCCCACACAGGGGGCACCACGATGATGAGCTGTACGGGTGCGAGAGAATGGCGGCATGGAGATGCCGAGGAACGAAAGGTCGTCCGAGAACCCCCAGATCCTGGTCGTGGGCCAGGACGGGATGGCGCTCAGCGGCGGCAACGGAGACGAGGACTCCCGCGAGATCCCGGTGACGGAGCAGGTCGAGCAGCCGGCGAAGGTCATGCGGATCGGCAGCATGATCAAGCAGCTGCTCGAAGAGGTGCGCGTCGCTCCCCTGGACGAGGCGAGCCGGGTCCGGCTGAAGGAGATCCACGCCAGCTCCGTGAAGGAGCTGGAGGACGGCCTGGCCCCGGAGCTCGTGGAGGAGCTGGAGCGGCTCTCCCTGCCGTTCACGGACGAGGCGACCCCGAGCGACGCGGAACTGCGGATCGCGCAGGCCCAGTTGGTCGGCTGGCTGGAGGGCCTCTTCCACGGCATCCAGACCACGCTCTTCGCCCAGCAGATGGCCGCCCGCGCCCAGCTGGAGCAGATGCGCCGCGCTCTTCCGCCGGGCGTCGGCGGTCACGAGGAGGGTGGCGAACACCGCCAGGGCGGACCGTACCTGTAAGACACCCGTAGGAACAGAAGACGTCCGACGTGTACGAGAAGGGCCCGGCAGCCGCTGCTGCCGGGCCCTTTCAGTTCGCTGCGATCACTGACGTACGGGGATCACTCCGGGTTGCCGGTGGAGACCTGGAACTCCAGCTCCGGCGGGTTGTCCGGGTCCATGTCGTACCGCGCCGTGGGCGACTGCCGCATGATGGTGCCCTCGCCGAAGGTGTTCTCGTCGACGTCGACCTTCTTGTACTTCCAGTGCGCGGCGTCGAGGCACTTGACGACGGACGGCCAGTACTTGAAGGAGAAGTCCGGCATCTGCACCTTGTCGGGATCGAGAAGCGACTCCCGCGGCTCGGTGCACTCGGTCGTCTCGACCGTGTCACCGCTGTCCCCCGCCCGGTATCCCGGCTTCTTCGACGTCGACTCCGACGCCGTGGTGGTCGAGCCGCCGGTTCCGCCACTGCCGCCGTCGTCCTCGGTGCCGCCGCCGGTCAGCGTCAGGGCCGCGATCAGGCCGCCCACCGCGACGACGGACACGACGATCGAGCCGATGATCACCGGCCGGTTGCTCTTGCCGCCGCCCGAACCGGGCTGCCGCTGGGGCGACATGGTGTACGGCGGCGGCGTCGCGTGGCCCGGCTGCGGGGAGTACGAGGCCGGGGGCGGCGTCTGGAAGCCGGGCTGCTGCTGCGGATAGCCGTACGCGGGCGACGGCATCGACGGCGGCGGGGTGCCGTACGGGTTCGGGGCCGGGGTCTGCGGGGTCTGCGGGTACGGCGTCTGGACGGGGCCCGCGGGCGGCGGCGCCTGGCCGACCGGCGGGAACACCGAGGCGCCGACACCCTGGCCGTTCTGCGTCTGCGCGCCCGGCACGATGCTGGGCGGGGCCGCCTGGAAGGAGGCGGCCACGCGCAGGCACTCGTCGCGCATGGACTCGGCGCTGGGGAAACGCTCGTTCGGGTTCTTCTTCAGGGCACGGGCGACCAGCGCGTCCACGGCGGGCGGCAGGGCGCGGTTGACGGAGGACGGAGCCACCGGCTCCTCCTGCACATGCGCGTACGCGATGGCCAGCGGGGAGTCGGCGTCGAACGGCAGCCGCCCGGTGACGAGCTGGAACAGCATGATGCCGACCGAGTAGAGGTCGGAGCGGGCGTCCACACCGCGGCCGAGGGCCTGTTCCGGCGAGAGGTACTGCGGGGTGCCGACCACCATGCCGGTCTGTGTCATGGACGTCACACCGGACTGCATGGCGCGCGCGATGCCGAAGTCCATGACCTTCACGACGCCGCGCTTGTTCATCATCACGTTGCCCGGCTTGATGTCCCGGTGGACCAGGCCCATCTCGTGGCTGATCTCCAACGCCGCGAGCACATCCGCGGTGATCTTCAGCGCCTTGTCGGCGGGCATCGCGCCGAACTGCCGTACGTCCGCGTCGAAGACCGAGCTGAGCGGGCGGCCCTCGATGTACTCCATGACGATGTACGGCGTCGTCATGCCGTCGACATCGTCCTCGCCGGTGTCGAATACCGAGACGATATTGGTGTGCGTGAGCTTCGCCACGGCCTGGGCTTCGCGGCGGAAGCGCTCGCGGAACGCCTGCTCGCGGCCCAGTTCGGTGTGCAGGGTCTTGACCGCGACCTGCCGGTCGAGCACGGAGTCGTACGCGAGGTGCACCGAGGCCATGCCGCCCTCGCCGAGCAAGTCGCGCAGCTGATAGCGGCCGCCGGCCAACGCCCGCCCCGCGTATCGGCCCTGTGCGCCGTCCTGGCTCATGTTCTGCGTCCCCCGTAGCCTCTCGGGCGCCTGCGACTGCTGCGGAACCGGCAATCCCGAGTGATCCAATGTGCTATTCCCGGCCAAGTCTGCCCCACGGCACTGACAGGTCAAGCGCGGTGCCCGTTCCGTGACCGTACGCGAAGGGAGCGTCGCGGAAGCGTTACAAGGGTCGTACGGCCGGTGCACAGAATTTGCACGAGTGGAGGGGGTGCGGGTTTGATGGCCGGTCCGTCTCCTTCCGGTTGGGGCGGCCGTCTCGGACCGACGGCTTGCGCGGAGGCTGTAGCGTGGCCGACGGAGACCGTAACAACACCGCGCGCACCGCGGGCAGAAACGACGGCGAGGACTGATGGCACAGCAGCAGCGCGCTCAGGGCCCGTCCGACCCCGAGGCGGCTGGCGGCGGTATGTCAGACGCGCCGGAAATGTGGGGTAATGGCGGACTTGTCGGGGACGGCCGTTATCGGCTGACCCGCAGACTCGGCCGGGGCGGCATGGCCGAGGTGTTCGCGGCCGAGGACGTGCGCCTCGGACGCACCGTGGCGGTCAAGCTGCTGCGCGCCGACCTTGCCGAGGACCCGGTGTCCAAGGCCCGCTTCACGCGCGAGGCCCAGTCGGTGGCCGGCCTCAACCACCACGCGATCGTCGCCGTGTACGACTCCGGCGAGGACGTCGTCGGCGCGCACAGCGTGCCGTACATCGTGATGGAGATCGTCGAGGGCCGCACCATCCGCGACCTCCTCCTCAACGCCGAGGCACCCGGCCCCGAGCAGGCCCTGATCATCGTCTCCGGCGTCCTGGAGGCACTCGCCTACTCGCACCAGCACGGCATCGTGCACCGCGACATCAAGCCCGCCAACGTCATCATCACGCACAACGGCGCCGTGAAGGTGATGGACTTCGGCATCGCCCGCGCCCTGCACGGCGCGCAGTCGACGATGACGCAGACCGGCATGGTCATGGGCACCCCGCAGTACCTCTCGCCCGAGCAGGCGCTCGGCAAGGCCGTCGACCACCGTTCCGACCTGTACGCGACGGGCTGCCTCCTCTACGAACTCCTGGCGCTGCGCCCGCCGTTCACCGGCGAGACGCCGCTGTCGGTGGTCTACCAGCACGTCCAGGACATCCCGACCCCGCCGTCCGAGGTCTCCGACGGCGTGCCGCCGGAGCTCGACGGCCTGGTCATGCGCTCGCTCGCCAAGGAGCCGGACGACCGGTTCCAGACCGCCGAGGAGATGCGCGGCCTGGTCCAGTACGGCCTGCAGATGCTGTACGACCAGGGCGGCCACACCGGCACCTGGAACACCGGCCCGGTGACGATGCACGACGGCCGGCACACCCCGGCCTCGGGCTTCGCGAACACCACGGTCATGGGGCACCCCGGCGACCCGGGCTCCGGTACGACCCAGATCCCGCAGCCGATCCTGCCCAACCGGTACGGGGGCGGCGACGACGGCGGCTTCGAGGGGCACGGCAACAAGGGCGGCGGCCGCGGCAAGCTGTGGATCCTGGCCGTCTTCGCGGTGATCGCCATCGCGGCCGGTGTCGCGCTGGCGTTGCAGAACGGCGGCGGCGGTGGCGGCGGCGGTGGCGACACCACGCAGACGCCCACGACCTCGCAGACCACCGACGAGGACAAGGCGACCGACGAGGCCACGGACGAGGCGACCGAGGAGCCGACCGACGCGGTCACCGACGACGGCAGCGGCACGGGCACCGACCCGACCTACCAGCCGACTCAGGACCCGACGTACGAGCCGACCGAGGACCCGACGGTCACGCCGACGGAGGACCCGACCACGGCCGAGCCCACCGAGGAGCCCACCGAGGACCCGACTCAGGAGCCGACGGAGGACCCGACGGTGGAGCCCACGGAGGACCCGACGGCCCCCACGGGCGGTGCCATCGGGGGCGGCGCCTGAGCGGACCGATCCGGCGGCCCGGCTTCACCGAGAAACCCACCCACGCGCGCGTGCGGCCCGGAAACGGGCTCCACGCGCGCGTGTCGTTTACGGCAGATGGCTGGATCGTTCTGCAGGCATACCCTGATTTATCCGCTTTCGTGGGCGAGACCAGGCTCACACCTCTTCCGTGACCTCGACCTCGGTCACTCTTCCCGTGACCTGGGTCACCGATATAACGTGCCGTTGTTCCGGCCCCCTGCAAGGCTGTGACCAGGACTTGTTCCGGACTTTCGCGATTTACTTGGAAATCCAAGCAAAATCGCAGGTCAGGAGGGGTTTCACAGAAATGTGGAGCACTGGGTAACGTGCCTTTTGCAGGGCGCTCGCCGGGGCACCTGTCACGCCTGTCCCCCAACGAGCCGCACCCACCCTGTGCGTCCGTAGGGCTTCAGGTGAGCCGCACTGGCACCCGGCGAACCCGGGTAGCCGGACCGACGGAGGAGCACACGTGACCGTGGAGAGCACTGCCGCGCGCAAGCCGCGACGCAGCGCCGGTACCAAGAGCACGGCCGGCAAGACGACCGCGAGGAAATCGCCGAGCACGGACCCCGAGCTCGTGCAGCTGCTGACGCCCGAGGGTAAGCGCGTCAAGAACGCCGAGTACGACAAGTACGTCGCCGGCATCACCCCCGAAGAGCTCCGCGGCCTCTACCGCGACATGGTGCTCACCCGCCGCTTCGACGCCGAGGCCACCTCCCTGCAGCGCCAGGGCGAGCTGGGCCTGTGGGCCTCGCTGCTCGGCCAGGAGGCCGCCCAGATCGGCTCCGGCCGGGCCACCCGCGAGGACGACTACGTCTTCCCGACCTACCGCGAGCACGGCGTCGCCTGGTGCCGCGGGGTCGACCCGGCCAACCTGCTCGGCATGTTCCGCGGCGTGAACAACGGCGGCTGGGACCCCAACAGCAACAACTTCCAGCTCTACACGATCGTCATCGGCTCCCAGACGCTGCACGCCACCGGCTACGCGATGGGCATCGCCAAGGACGGCGCGGACAGCGCGGTCATCGCCTACTTCGGTGACGGCGCCTCCAGCCAGGGCGACGTCGCCGAGTCCTTCACCTTCTCCGCGGTCTACAACGCGCCCGTGGTGTTCTTCTGCCAGAACAACCAGTGGGCGATCTCCGAGCCGACCGAGAAGCAGACCCGCGTGCCGCTCTACCAGCGCGCACAGGGCTACGGCTTCCCGGGCGTCCGCGTCGACGGCAACGACGTCCTGGCGTGCCTGGCCGTGACGAAGTGGGCGCTGGAGCGCGCCCGCGCCGGCGAGGGACCCACGCTGGTCGAGGCGTACACCTACCGCATGGGCGCCCACACCACCTCCGACGACCCGACGAAGTACCGCGCCGACGAGGAGCGCGAGGCCTGGGAGGCGAAGGACCCGATCCTGCGCGTCCGCCGGTACCTCGAGGCTTCAAACCACGCGGACGAGGGATTCTTCGCGGAACTGGAGACCGAGAGCGAGGCGTTGGGCAAACGAGTGCGCGAGGCGGTCCGTGCCATGCCGGACCCGGACCACTTCGCCATCTTCGAGAACGTGTACGCGGACGGGCATGCGCTCGTCGACGAGGAGCGCGCCCAGTTCGCCGCCTACCAGGCGTCGTTCGCGGACGTAGAGGGGGCCTGACATGGCGGAGACCGCGACATCCAAGAACATGGCTCTGGCCAAGGCGATCAACGAGTCGCTGCGCCGCGCCCTGGACTCGGACCCCAAGGTCCTCGTCATGGGCGAGGACGTCGGCAAGCTCGGCGGCGTCTTCCGTGTGACGGACGGCCTTCAGAAGGACTTCGGCGAGAGCCGTGTCATCGACACTCC
>NZ_KQ948931.1:313831-315181 GCF_001514235.1 Streptomyces caeruleatus
GGGACAAGGGCGAGGTCAACACGGAGGCGATCCCGGGACCGCTGCACAAGGCGCGCGTCGTCCGCGAGGGCTCCGACCTCACCCTGGCCGCCTACGGCCCGATGGTGAAGCTCTGCCAGGAGGTCGCCGACGCGGCCGCCGAGGAGGGCCGCAACCTGGAGGTCCTGGACCTGCGCTCGGTCTCCCCGCTCGACTTCGACTCCATCCAGGCCTCCGTCGAGAAGACCCGCCGTCTGGTCGTGGTCCACGAGGCACCGGTGTTCTTCGGCTCGGGCGCGGAGATCGCCGCCCGGATCACGGAGCGCTGCTTCTACCACCTGGAGGCCCCGGTGCTGCGGGTCGGCGGTTATCACGCCCCGTATCCGCCGGCGCGTCTGGAGGAGGAGTACCTGCCGGGCCTGGACCGGGTACTCGACGCCGTCGACCGTGCCCTGGCGTACTGAGGAGAGGGTCGTGACGACGATGACGGAAGCGTCCGTGCGTGAGTTCAAGATGCCCGACGTGGGCGAGGGACTCACCGAGGCCGAGATCCTCAAGTGGTACGTCCAGCCGGGCGACACGGTCACCGACGGCCAGGTGGTGTGCGAGGTCGAGACCGCCAAGGCGGCCGTCGAGCTGCCCATCCCGTACGACGGCGTGGTCCGCGAGCTGCACTTCCCCGAGGGCACCACGGTGGACGTCGGTACGGCGATCATCGCGGTGGACCTGGCGGGCGGGGCGGCCCCGGCCGCCGAGGCACCGGACCGGGCCGAGGCTCCCGCCGAGACGGCGCCGGAGGAGGCCAAGCCCCAGGGCCGCCAGCCGGTGCTGGTCGGGTACGGCGTGGCCGCGTCCTCCACCAAGCGCCGCCCGCGCAAGGGAGCCGACGTCCCGCGCCAGGAGCCCGCGGCCCAGGCTCTGCAGTCCGAGCTGAACGGCCACGGTCCCGTGGCGGCCGTGACGCCTCCCCGGCCGCTGGCCAAGCCTCCGGTGCGCAAGCTGGCGAAGGACCTGGGCGTCGACCTGGCCACGGTGACGCCGACCGGCCCTGACGGCATCATCACCCGCGAGGACGTCCACGCCGCGGTGGCCCCGCAGCCGCCGGCCGCCGAGCCGGTGCCGCAGGTCGCCCCGGCCGGACCGGTCTCCGCGCCCGCCGCCGCTCCGGCGCCGGTGCTCGCGTACGACACGGCCCGGGAGACCCGTATCCCGGTCAAGGGCGTCCGCAAGGCGACGGCGGCGGCGATGGTCGGCTCGGCGTTCACGGCGCCGCATGTCACGGAGTTCGTGACGGTGGACGTGACGCGCACGATGAAGCTGGTCGAGGAGCTCAAGCGGGACAAGGAGTTCGCGGGCCTGCGCGTGAACCCG
>NZ_KQ948931.1:316071-433728 GCF_001514235.1 Streptomyces caeruleatus
GGGGAGCTGGGCTCCAAGGTCCTGGCGGACGTGGCGGCCGTCCTGGAGCAGCCGAAGCGGCTGATCACCTGGGCGTGAGCCCGTAGGAGCGGCGAGCCAGAGCAGCGAAAGGGGCGGCCACTGTCGAGTGGCCGCCCCGTTTCGTCGACGTGAGCCTCAGCGGGCGTCAGATCTTGGCGTAGCCGTAGTTGATCAGCTTCTTCACGTCCGTCGTGCGGCTGGCCGCGTTGGGGGCGGTGAGGACGGCACCCATCACCGACTCGCCGCTCTTCGTGGCGGCGAACACGAGGCAGTACTTCGCCTCGGTGCCGGAGCCGGTCTTGATGCCGAGCGTGCCGTTCCAGCCGAGCAGCGTGTTGGTGTTCTTCCACGCGGCCATCGTGCGGGTGGCGCCGGTCTTCGTGATCGTCTTCGCCGTGTACGACGTGGTCTTCACGACGGTCTTGAACGTGGAGTTCTTCATCACGCTGCGGGCGAGCTTGGTCAGGTCGCGCGGGGTCGAGGCGTTGGAGCCTTTGCTTATGCCGTCGAACGAGTCGAACTTCGTGTTGGTCATGCCCAGGCTCTTGGCCATGGTGTTCATCTTGCCGATGAAGTTCTTGGTGCGGGCCGAGACCGTCGAGCCGGAACCGAACTTGTCGGCGAGGGCCATCGCGGCGTCGCAGCCGGACGGCAGCATCATCCCGTACAGCAGCTGACGGACCGTGACCTTGTCACCGACGATCAGCCGGGCGGACGAGCCGCCCGTGGAGACGATGTAGTTGCTGATCTCCTTCTTGATGGTGACCTTGGCGTCCAGGTTCAGGTTCGACTGCGAGAGCACGACCTTCGCGGTCATGATCTTGGTGGTGGAGGCGGTCAGCCGCTTGGTGTCGGCGGACTTGGCGAACAGCGTCTTGCCGTTCGCGCTGTTCATCAGGAACCCGCCCTTGGCACTGATCGAGGGCGCGGTGACGGCCTGCGCGGGCGCCGCGGTGATCGCTCCGGAGGCGATGACCGCGCCGGTCGTGAGCACGACGGCTGCGGCTCTGCGGACACGCACGCCCTTGACTGCACTTATCAACTGAAATACCCCGATTACGTCTAATGCCCCGAAAGTGCGGCCGAATTGGAGGGGAAAGAAAGTGGGGCCGCACGTGTGTGACACGTAACTAGCACAGAAGGTTGTGCGACTTGTGGGGCGGGTGGTGCTTCTTTGCCGGAAGATTTCGTAGATCACGCGGATTCCGCCGCGAAGTCCGCATGCTGGAATGACCACTGTCATGCGTACGTGTTGTATCTATGCTGTGGGCATGCCTTCCGCCCCGCCCGCGCCCCTCAAGCAGCCCCCCGCCGCCGACCGCGTCTACACCCACGTCAAGCAGGGCGTCCTGGACCGCCGTTACGAGGGCGGGACCCTGCTCACCGAGGGCGAGCTCGCCGAGGCCGTCGGCGTGTCGCGCACGCCGGTGCGGGAGGCGCTGCTGCGGCTGGAGGTCGAAGGGCTGATCAAGCTCTACCCGAAGAAGGGCGCCCTGGTCCTGCCGGTCTCCGCGCAGGAGATCAAGGACGTCGTGGAGACCCGGATGCTCGTCGAGGAGCACGCCGCGCGCAAGGCCGTCCCCGCGCCCCCCGGGCTCATCGCGCGCCTGGAAGAACTGCTCGCCCAGCAGAAGGCACAGGCCGCCGCCGGTGACCTCGCCGGAGCCGCCGTGACCGACCGCTGCTTCCACGCCGAGATCGTCCGCAGCGGCGGCAACGAGATCCTGTCCCGGCTCTACGACCAGCTGCGCGACCGGCAACTGCGCATGGGCGTCGCCGTCCTGCACTCCCACCCCGACCGGATCGCCAAGACCCTGACCGAGCACGAGGAGATCCTTCAGGCCCTGCGCTCCGCCGACGCCGAGGCCGCCGTCGGGCTGGTCCACCGGCACATCGGCTGGTTCTCGCACCTCGCGCGGGGTGAGGAGCGATGAGGTCCACCGCACTGCCCGGCGACCCTCCCGGCGGCCGCCGTGCCGTCGCCGTCTGGGGCATAGGCGTCTCGGTCTACTTCGTCGCCGTCATCTTCCGTACGTCCCTCGGAGTCGCCGGCCTCGACGCGGCGGACCGCTTCGACGTGAACGCCTCGGCCCTGTCGACGTTCTCGATCCTCCAACTGCTCGTCTACGCGGGCATGCAGATACCCGTCGGCCTGCTCGTCGACCGGCTCGGCACCAAGAAGGTGCTGGGCCTGGGCGTGGTGCTGTTCACCGCGGGCCAACTCGGCTTCGCCTTCTCGCCGTCGTACGGCATGGCCCTCGCCTCCCGCGCCCTGCTGGGCTGCGGTGACGCGATGACGTTCATCAGCGTGCTGCGGCTGGGCAGCCGCTGGTTCCCGGCCCGCCGCGGCCCGCTGATCGCACAGCTCGCCGGCCTCGCGGGCATGGCGGGCAACCTCGTCTCCACGCTGGTGCTGGCACGGCTGCTGCACGGCGTGGGCTGGACGGCCGCGTTCGCCGGCAGCGCCGCCGCCGGCGCCGTGGTGTTCGTCCTGCTCCTGCTGTTCCTCAAGGACCACCCCGAGGGCCACGAGCCCGCGCCCCTTCCGCACCAGGGCGCGGCATACGTACGCCGTCAGATCGCCGCGTCCTGGCGGGAGCCGGGCACCCGGCTGGGCCTGTGGGTGCACTTCACGACCCAGTTCCCGGCGATGGTGTTCCTGCTGCTGTGGGGCATGCCGTTCCTCGTGGAGGCGCAGGGGCTGTCCCGGGCCACGGCCGGAGAACTGCTCACCCTCGTCGTCCTGTCGAACATGGTGGTCGGCCTGGTCTACGGCCAGGTCGTCGCCCGGCACCACGGGGCGCGACTGCCGCTGGCCCTCGGCACGGTGGGCGCGACCGCGCTGCTCTGGGCCACGACGCTGGCCTGGCCCGGCGAGACGGCGCCGATGTGGCTGCTCGTCGTACTGTGCACGGTCCTCGGGGCCTGCGGACCGGCCTCGATGCTCGGCTTCGACTTCGCCCGGCCCGCGAACCCGCCGGAGCGGCAGGGCACGGCCTCCGGCATCACCAACATGGGCGGCTTCGTGGCCTCGATGACCACGCTGTTCGCGATCGGGGTGCTGCTGGACGCGACCGGGGACGACTACGCCGTCGCCTTCTCGGTGGTCTTCGTCCTCCAGGCACTGGGCGTGAGCCAGATCCTGCGGCTGCGGAAGCGGGCGGCGCGCCGGGAGCGGGAACGGCTGGTCGCCAGCAGGGTGGAGACCGTGCACGTTCCCGCCTGAGCCGGCGCGGGCCCGGTGGTTCAGCGGGCGGGACCGTGGCTCAGCGGGCGGGACCGTGGCTCAGAGGGCGGGGACCAGGGTGAGGTACGCCAGTCCCAGCACTCCGCGGTAGCTCATCCACTGGGCGCGGTGGCGGTCGAGGTCCTCGCGGGTCTCGGCGGCCAGGGGATGGCCGGGGTGCCGGGCCAGCCACACCTCGGTGTCCGCCTGGTACGCCGACTCGAACTCCTCCCACTCGTCGAGGCTCGCCGTCTCGGTCCACTCCGGGCGGAAGCCCGCGGCGACCGCCAGGTCGAGGAGGGTGGCGAGGTCGTGGTGGTCGGTCGCGGCTGCGCCGGGCCACATGCCGTCGAGCTCGGCGGGGGTCGGGGGGCGCTGCCAGAAGCCCTCGCCGAGCAGGACGCGGCCGTTGTCGGTGACCAGGCGGCGTAGTTCGCGCAGGGCCTCGGTGGTGTGGTCGGGGGTGCTGGCCGTGCTGAGCGCCTGGCTCGCGCCGACGCACAGGACCAGGTCGGCGGGGCCGCGGCGGGTTCCGACGGCGGACTCCTCGACGAACTCGACCCTGGATGTCAGGCCTCTGGTCTCGGCGTTGTGGCGGGCGCGGGTGAGGTCCCGGGCGTTCACGTCGATGCCGGTGCCCTTCGCGGCGGGCGCCGCCGTCAGGACGCGCAGCAGCAACTCGCCCCAGCCGCAGCCGATGTCGAGGACGGTGGTGGGGTCGGTTCTTATGAGGCGCTGGACGAGACGGTCGGCGCGGGGCTCTGACAGCGGGCCGTGGAAGGTGAGTCGGGTCAGGCGGGGTGGGTGGGTGTCGGTCACGGCGGGACGTTAGCCGGGGGTAGGTGGTGGGCGACAGCGGTTTTCGCCCCCGCCGCCCCTACCCGTCCCATCCCTGGGGGCTGCGCCCCCAGACCCCCGCTGTCGGCCCTCCGGGCCTCGTCCTCAAACGCCGGACGGGCTGAAAGTGTCCCGGGCGGGCTGAAAGTGTCCCGGACGGGCTGAAAGTGTCCCGGACGGGCTGAAAGTGCTACGGCGTCACCGTGAAGTTGCGCAGGATCGCCGCCGCCAGGTCCGTGTCACCCTCTGTCTTCACGCGGTCCGCCGCCGCGTCCGGGGTGACGCGGCCGCAGGCGAGGCGGACGTAGGTTTCCCAGTCGAGGGTGAGGGTGGCGGCGGGGCCGAGGGCGGGGGCCGTTTCGAGGGTGCCGCGGCCCTGGATGTCGATGCGGATCGTGCGGAGGAACTCGATCGGGCCGTGGATGTCGAAGACGATCGCCGAGCTGCGCGGGGCGTCGGCCTTGGTGGCGACGATCTCGGGGAGCTTGTCGAGCAGGACGTCGCGGGCCACGTGCGCGCCGGGGGAGTCGAGGTTTCCGGGACGGCCGAGGGCGGCCCGCAGGTCCTGTTCGTGGACCCAGATGTCGAAGGCGTGGGCCCGCATGGACTCTTCGAGGGTGAGCTCGGCGCCGAGCGGGCCGCGGACCTTCGTGCCGGGGTCGCGGGACTCGTTGCGCAGCTGGCGGTTGCGGCGGATGACCGTGTACTCCAGCTCGGACGTCATCTCCGGCGCCGTGTGGTGACGGCGGACGTCGACCTGCATCTCCATGTAGCGCTGGTGGTCGTTGGTGACGTGGAAGAGGTCGCGCGGGAGCGTGTGGATGGGCCGCGGGTCGCCGAGCATCTCGCAGTCCAGGCCGATGACATGCGACACGACGTCGCGGACCGACCAGCCGGGGCAGGGCGTACGCCGGTTCCACTCACCCTCCACAAGCGGTGTCACCAGCTCGGATATCGCTTCGATGGAGTGGGTCCAGGCGTCGGCGTAGGGCTGGAGGGTGGGATGCAGACTCACGGAACGGGACCCCTCGGCGGTCGGTACACGGGCGGTTTGTGGCGGCGTTGCCAGTGGGAGGTGGCGGCTGTCGGCGGGTGTCTTGAAACGCTAAGTTACGCTGCTGTGAGGCACCCCGGCAGTGCTTTCGTGTGACGATCGTAGGCCCGCGTGGAAGCCCATGTGGACCGCTCGAATGCCAGGACGGTGGTAGTGTGCGCGCCTCTTTGCTCCAGATCGACGTCAATGAGGGCGAAACGGTCGAATCGCGCCGAGCGCGCGTAGCCTCCCTGGTCCGGGACCAGGCCGGGTCGGCCGACCTCGTCGTCCTCCCCGAGCTGTGGACCACCGGAGCCTTCGCCTACGAGGAGTTCGGCAGCGAGGCCGAGCCGCTCGAAGGGCCGACGTACGAGGTGATGGCGAAGGCCGCGAGCGACGCGGGCGTCTGGCTGCACGCGGGGTCGATCCCCGAGCGTGACCCCGAGGGTCCCCTCTACAACACGTCCCTCGTCTTCTCTCCCTCCGGTGATCTGGCCGCCGCCTATCGCAAGATCCACCGGTTCGGCTTCGACAAGGGCGAGGCCGTGCTGATGGGCGCGGGCGAGGAACTGGTGACGGTGCGGCTGCCGCAGACCACGGTCGGCGTGGCCACCTGTTACGACCTCCGTTTCCCCGAGCTGTTCCGCGGTCTCGTCGACGTCGGCGCCGAGACCCTGGTCGTCCCGGCGGGCTGGCCGGAGCGCCGCCGGGCGCACTGGACGCTGCTGGCCCAGGCGCGGGCGGTGGAGAACCAGGCGTTCGTGCTCGCCTGTGGAACGGCCGGGACGCACGCGGGAGTTCCCCAGGCCGGTCACTCGATCGTGGTCGACCCGTGGGGCGAGGTGCTGGCGCAGGCCGGCGCGGGGGAGCAGGTGCTCACCGTGGAGTTCGACCCGGGGAAGGTCGCGGTGACGCGGGATCAGTTCCCGGCGCTCAAGGACCGGGTGCTGGGGCTGGCGACGCCGCGCCGCTGAGGGCTCGGCTCCCCCTCAGTCGTCGTCCCGCCGTTCCTTCTCCGCCAGGTGGATCACACACACCGCGACCGCGATCAGCAGCGCCGGGTCGGCGTCGTCCCGTACGACGTCCACGCCGTACGTCTCCCGCACGTGCAGCCATCTGCGGGAGACCACGGCCAGCAGTTCGCCGTCGTACTCGACGGCGAACTCCCGGTCGAGGATCTTGCCGCTCACGTCGAGCTCCGTACTGCCGTCCGCCAGGGACACCCGGTAGTGGTTGCGCAGCAGGGACAGCCGTCTGCGGCGGATCGTCGCGAGCGGCCCGCCGTCCCGCTCGATCACCATCGTGTCGCGCAGGGCGAGCATCTTCTGGTGGATGTCGACGAGGACGCGCCCCTCGGTGTCCTTCAGCTCGAAGGTGTCCCGCAGCCGCATCGCCTTGCCGTCGACGAGGTACACCTTGGTGCCCCGGTCGTCCTCGATCCAGTAGTCGTCACCGAAGCCGAGGAGCCGGTCGCGTACGAGGAATCTCATGACACGAGGCGTTCCCCGCCGCCCGGTCCGAAACGCCGTCTGTAGGCCGACGGACTGAGCCGGTTTGTCAGTGCCCGGTGGCACCCTGGGGGCATGAACGACTCCGCACCCCGCCGCGTCCGTGTCCGCGCCCCCGAGCTGGTCGGCAGGGGCGGTTGGCTGAACACGGGTGGCCGTCCATACGGCCTGGCCGACCTGCGGGGACGCATCGTGATCCTGGACTTCTGGACGTTCTGCTGCATCAACTGCCTGCATGTCCTCGACGAGCTCAGAGAGCTGGAGGAGAAGCACCGGGACACCGTCGTCGTCATCGGCGTGCACTCGCCGAAGTTCGTCCACGAGGCCGAGCACCGCGCGGTCGTCGACGCGGTGGAGCGGTACGGCGTCGGGCATCCCGTTCTCGACGATCCGGACCTCGCCACCTGGAAGCAGTACGCGGTGCGGGCCTGGCCCACGCTCGTCGTGATCGACCCGGAGGGGTACGTCGTCGCGCAGCACGCCGGTGAGGGGCATGTGCACGCCATCGAGCGGCTGGTGACCGAGCTGGAGGCCGAGCACGAGGCCAAGGGCACCCTGCGGCGCGGCGACGGGCCGTACGTGGCGCCGGAGCCGGAGCCGACGGTGCTGCGCTTCCCCGGCAAGGCGCTGCGTCTGCCCTCCGGGAACTTCCTGGTCAGCGACACCACCCGGCATCAGCTGGTGGAGCTGGAGGCGGACGGGGAGACGGTCGTACGGCGGATCGGTCAGGGCAGCCGGGGGTTCACCGACAGCACCTGGGCCCGCTCGCGGTTCAACGAGCCGCAGGGTCTCGCCCTGCTGCCGGACGGCTCGGTGGTCGTCGCCGACACGGTGAGCCACGCGGTCAGGCGCTTCGACCCGGAGAGCGGCCGCACCACCACCCTGGCGGGCACCGGCTTCCAGTGGATGCAGGGCGACGCCGTCTCGGGCCCCGCGCGCGAGGTCAACCTGTCCTCACCGTGGGACGTGGCGTGGTGGCACGGCAAGGTCTGGATCGCCATGGCCGGCATCCACCAGCTGTGGGCGTACGACCCGGCCGACGGCACGGTCTCCGTCACCGCCGGCACCTCGAACGAGGGTCTCGTCGACGGCCCGGGCGCCGAGGCCTGGTTCGCCCAGCCGTCCGGTCTCGCCGTGTCGGCGGACGGGGAGCGGCTGTGGGTGGCCGACTCCGAGACGTCCGCCCTGCGCTGGGTGGACCGCGACGGCACCGTCCACACCGCCGTCGGCACCGGCCTCTTCGACTTCGGCCACCGCGACGGCGCAGCCGAACAGGCCCTGTTGCAGCACCCGTTGGGAGTGACGGCCCTGCCCGACGGCTCGGTCGCGATCAGCGACACCTACAACCATGCCCTGCGCCGCTACGATCCCGCGACCGGCGAGGTCACCACCCTGGCCACGGATCTGCGGGAGCCCTCGGACGCGGTGCTCGTCGGGGACGACATCGTGGTGGTCGAGTCGGCGCGGCACCGGCTGACCCGGCTGCGCCTTCCGGAGGAGGCCGTCCGCGTCGAGGCGGTCGCCCACCGCACCCGGCGCGCCGCCACCGAAGTCACCCCGGGCAAGCTCCGGTTGGACGTCGTCTTCGAGGCCCCGGCGGGGCAGAAGCTCGACACCCGGTACGGCCCCTCGACCCGCCTCCTGGTCTCCGCGACCCCGCCCGAACTGCTGCTCGCTGGGGAGGGCGCGGACACGGACCTGTCCCGCACCCTGGAGCTCAACCCCGCTGTCCCGGAGGGCGTTCTGCATGTGTCGGCGATGGCGGCGTCCTGCGACGACGACCCGGCTGGGGGCACCTCCCGGTCGAGGACTGGGGGAGAGTACCCCGCCTGCCATGTCCACCAGCAGGACTGGGGCGTGCCGGTCCGGCTGACCGGGACCGGCACGGACCGACTGCCGCTGGTGCTCGCCGGGATGGACAGCGGCGCGGAGGCGCGAACGCCCTGAACCCAGACGCCGTCACTGTGGCTCAGACGGCGGTGAGCGCGGCGCAGACGGCCGTGAACCGCGGCGCAGGCGCTGTAACCCGTCCCGCAAACGCCGTAACCGTGGCTCAGACGCCGTAACCGTCGCTGTACCCGTCCCGCCGATGATGGTGGGGCTCCTCGCCGACGACCGGCGTCGCGGGAGGTACCACCACGCGCCTGCGCCGGGCGATGCTGCTGAACGTCGTGACGCCGATCAGTCCGACGATCATCAGGATGATGCCGACCAGGTCGAGATTGACTCCCTCCATGTCCCAGTCGGTCGCGAACGTGAGGATGGCTCCCGCGGCGATGAGGATGATGCATCCGCCGAGGCCCATAAGTGTCGCCTCCCTGGTCCGGTGGTTCCGGTCGGAGGCGGGTACCCCACCGGGCCCGGGCTACCCCTCCAGGAAGGCCACCAGGGAGTTCGCCAGCAGATGCGGGTCGTCCGCGCCGCACAACTCGCGGGCGCTGTGCATCGACAGGATCGCCACGCCGATGTCGACGGTCTTGATGCCGTGCCGGGCCGCGGTGATCGGGCCGATCGTGGTGCCGCAGGGCATGGAGTTGTTGGAGACGAAGGACTGGAAGGGGACGTTCGCCCTCTCGCAGGCCGCCGCCCAGACCGCCCGGCCCGAACCGTCGGTCGCGTAGCGGTTGTTGACGTTGACCTTCAGGATGGGACCGCCGTTGACGCGCGGGTGATGCGTCGGGTCGTGGCGCTCGGCGTAGTTGGGGTGGACCGCGTGGCCCGTGTCGGAGGACAGACAGACGGTGCCGGCGAAGGCGCGTGCCTTGTCCTCGTACGACCCGCCGCGCGCGAACACCGAACGCTCCAGGACGCCGCCCAGCAGCGGCCCGTCGGCGCCGGTGTCGCTCTGCGAGCCGTTCTCCTCGTGGTCGAAGGCGGCCAGCACCGGGATGGAGGAGAGGGCCGACCCCGAGGCCGCCGCCGCGGTCAGCGCCGCCACGCCCGCGTGCACGGAGAGCAGGTTGTCCATGCGCGGGCCCGCGACGAGCTCCTTGCCCCGGCCCAGGTAGGCCGGCGGTTCCACGGAGTGGACCATCAGGTCCCAGCCGGTGACCTCGCCCGCCGGCAGCCCGGCCGTCTCCTCCAGGAAGGCGATCAGGTCGCCGTCGCGCACGTCGTCGCCGAGGCCCCAGACGGGCTGCAGGTGCCGCTGCTTGTCGAGCTTGAGCCCCTCCGCCGACACCGAGCGGTCCAGGTGGATGGCGAGTTGGGGGACGCGCAGCAGCGGGCGGTCCACGTTCACCAGCCGGGTCGTGCCGTCCCGCAGGGTCAGCCGGCCGGCCAGGCCCAGATCGCGGTCGAGCCAGGAGTTGAGCAGGGGTCCGCCGTAGATCTCCACGGCCACCTGCCGCCAGCCGTGCGCCCCGGCGTCCGGCAGCGGCTTCACCCGCAGGTTGGGGGAGTCCGTGTGCGCGCCGACGATCCGGAACGGCGTGTGGGGCGCCGCGCCCTCGGGGACGTACCAGGCCACGATCGCGCCACCGCGCACCACGTACTTGCCGCCGCTCGACCCCGCGGCTTCAGCCGCTGATGTCACAGTCCAGGCGTCCGTCTCCGAGACCTGCCGGAACCCGGCCTTCTCCAGCCTTTCGGCGGTGTTCGCCACGGCGTGGTACGGCGACGGGCCGGCCGCCAGGAAGGACATGAGGTCGTCGGTGTGGCCGCGGTCGAAGCGGGGGGGTTCGCTCATGGGGTTCACCTTAACGACGTACGAGGGCCCGCTCCCGGTGAAGGGGAGCGGGCCCTCGTCAGGGCCATGTGGATTGTCCGTGAGTGCCTGGAACGGACGGTTAGAACGCGGCCTCGTCCAGCTCCATCAGGTCCAGGTCGATGCCCTCGGCGAGCTTGCGCGCACCGGTGACGCCCGGCAGGACGTTGGCCGCGAAGAACTTCGCCGCCGCGATCTTGCCCGTGTAGAACGCCTTGTCCTTGGAGGAGGCGGTCGGCAGCTTCTCGGCGGCGACGGCCGCGCCCTTGAGGAGCAGGTAGCCGACGACCACGTCACCGGAGGCCAGCAGCAGGCGGGTGGTGTTCAGGCCCACCTTGTAGATGTTCTTGACGTCCTGCTCGGTGGCCGCGAGGTCGGTCAGCATCAGACCGACGATCGCCTCCAGCTCGACGGCCGCCTTCGCGAGGTGCTCGCGGGCGCCGGACAGCTCCTCGCCGCCCTCGCCGACCGCCAGGAACTTCTTGATGTCCTCGGCGAGCGAGTTCAGCGCGGCGCCCTGGTTGCGGACGATCTTCCGGAAGAAGAAGTCCTGGCCCTGGATCGCGGTCGTGCCCTCGTACAGGGTGTCGATCTTGGCGTCGCGGATGTACTGCTCGATCGGGTACTCCTGCAGGAAGCCGGAGCCGCCGAAGGTCTGCAGCGACTGGGCGAGCTGCTCGTAGCCCTTCTCGGAGCCGTAGCCCTTGACGATCGGCAGGAGCAGGTCGTTCAGCGCGTGCTCGGCCTTGGCGTCCTCGCCGGCGGCCTCCTTGACGGCGATCGTGTCCTGGATGGAGGCGGTGTACAGCACCAGCGCGCGCATGCCCTCCGCGTACGCCTTCTGCGTCATCAGCGAGCGGCGCACGTCCGGGTGGTGCGTGATGGTGACCTTGGGCGCGGCCTTGTCGCCGAAGGCCGCGAGGTCGGAGCCCTGGACGCGCTCCTTGGCGTACTCCAGCGCGTTCAGGTAGCCCGTCGACAGCGTGGAGATCGCCTTCGTGCCGACCATCATGCGGGCGAACTCGATGATGCGGAACATCTGGCGGATGCCGTCGTGCTTGTCGCCGATCAGCCAGCCCTTGGCGGGGTGCTGGTCGCCGAAGGTCATCTCGCAGGTGTTGGAGGCCTTCAGGCCCATCTTGTGCTCGACGTTCGTGGCGTAGACGCCGTTGCGCTCGCCCAGCTCGCCGGTCTCGAAGTCGAAGAGGTACTTCGGGACGAGGAAGAGCGACAGGCCCTTGGTGCCGGGGCCGTGGCCCTCGGGGCGGGCGAGGACGTAGTGGAGGATGTTCTCCTCCATGTCGTGCTCACCGGACGTGATGAACCGCTTCACGCCCTCGATGTGCCAGGAGCCGTCCTCCTGCTGGACCGCCTTGGTGCGGCCGGCGCCCACGTCCGAGCCGGCGTCCGGCTCGGTGAGGACCATGGTGGAGCCCCAGGTCTTCTCGACGGCGATCTGGGCGATCTTCTTCTGTACGTCGTTGCCCTCGTCGTAGAGGATCCCGGCGAACGCCGGGCCGGAGGAGTACATCCACACGGCCGGGTTCGAGCCGAGGATCAGCTCCGCGTACGACCAGATCAGGGACGGCGGAGCCGTCGTGCCGCCGATCGCCTCCGGGACACCGAGGCGCCAGTACTCGGAGTCCATGAAGGCCTTGTAGCTCTTCTTGAAGGACGCCGGGACCGGTGCGGTGTTCGTCTCGGGGTCGAAGACCGGCGGGTTGCGGTCGGCGTCCGCGAAGGACTCCGCCAGCTCGTTCTCGGCGAGGCGGGTCAGCTCGTCGAGGATGCTTTTCGCGGTCTCGGTGTCCATCTCCTCGAACGGGCCGGTGCCGTACAGCTTGTCGCGCCCGAGTACTTCGAAGAGGTTGAACTCGATGTCGCGGAGATTCGACTTGTAGTGCCCCATGGCGACGGCTCCGTTAGAGAGATCGGCGAGGCACTGGGAGTGCATCCTCGCGCTAGTTCACGTACCAACAAGTAGCTACGATGATGCTACCCGCCAGTAATAAGACGCAACCCCGATCCGCGATCTGTGACAGGTCACACCGGAACGGTCAGCTTCGCCGTGTATCCCCGCGCCACGCTCCCCTCCATGACAGCCAGCTGCTGGTCGTGTCCGTCGCTGAAGATGCCGTCGGTCTCCAGGGACAGGCCGCTCAGGTTGCGCACGCTCGCCGCATAGCCCGCCGAGGCGTACACCGTGTCGCAGACGTCCTTCGGGAAGGCGAGCTGTGAGGTGTTCGTGATCGAGGTGGCGGCCGTGGCGTCGGCCAGGCTGCCGTACACCTCGAAGTGGATGTGCGGCCAGCGGCCCGTGTAGCAGCCCGGGAAGACGCTTTCGAAGGTCACCCGGCCCTTGTCGTCGGTCTCCTGGACGCCGCGCAGGTAGTTCTCGTCCGTGACGCCCTCCGAGTACAGGGAGTAGTTGCCCTCCCGGTCGCAGTGCCAGAGGTAGACGGCGGCGCCCTTCTTCGGCGTCCCGCAGCCGGAGGCGGCGTCCACGACCGTGAGCGTGACGGTCAGCGGCACGCCCTCGGCGGTGCCGCCCGCGGAGTCGCCGAAGCTCCTGGTGATGTCGGCGCGGACGACGCCGCTCTCCTTGAGGACGTTCACGCCGTTCGAGCCGTCGCCGGGGAACGGCCCCGCCGTCTCGTCCGGGATGGTGGCGCACTCGGCGGACGAGGCGGGACTGCCGGGGCCCTTGGCGGAGGGGGCGGCCGACGTCTCGTCCTGCGAGCTGCACCCCACCAGGGGCACCAGTCCCGCCCCCGCCACCAGCCGGATCATGCGGCGGCGGGCAAGGACCGGCAGGTCGTGGGAGAGCCCGCGGTCGTGCTCATGGACTTCTTCGGCGACTTCTCCGGCGATTTCTTCGGCATGGTCTCGGCGCATGGAAAGACGCTAGGAGCGGCAACGGCGTGAACCCAGGGCCACACGCTGTCAAGTCGCTGTCGGTTTGCCGGAGCCCCCGGTACCGGCCCGCCCCGCGGCCGCTCTCGGTACGCTTGCGCCCATGTACGGCTACGACCAGAACGTCGGCGCACAGCAGCAGTACGCCCCGCCGCAGCAGCCCATGTCCGGCGGTGTCGGCGGGTACGGCCAGCAGCCGCCGCTCTACCCCGAGCCGTCCCCGCCCTCGCTCGCGGACGCGGTGCGGGCGTTCACCACGGGGCAGATGTCCGCGGAGGACTTCCAGCAGGTCTTCGCCACGTCGAAGGTCTACTGCCCGCGCGGCGACAACCCGGGGTTCCTCGCCCTGCACAACACCCAGCAGCCGGTGATCCCGATGTTCACCTCGCTCAAGGAGCTGCGGCGGTACGCGGGCAAGGAGTCCAAGTACTTCGTCATCACCGGCGCCGAGGTGATCGACCTCCTGCCGACCGGCTACGGCTTCGTCCTCGACATGGAGGGCGAACACCGGATGGTCTTCGACGCGAAGGCCGTGGAACAGATGGTCGAGTTCGCGATGCGGCGGATGTACGGCGGCTAGGACGGGCTCTGGGGCTTTCGCGCCCCCCGCCCCCGCTCCGGCTGGCACACTGAGCCGCCCCCGAAACCAGGTCCTTGTGACGGAGGCCGGCACCCCGCGCGGTGCCGGCCTTCTGCTGTGCCCGGAGGGAATGTCCTGCGGGGCGTTCCCGTTGAGGGTGGCAGGAAGTTCAATGCTCAACTAAACTGGCCGCACAAGGAGGTACCGACATGCCTGCAGTGACCGTCGAGAACCCGCTGACGCTGCCCCGTGTCGCCGCGCCCGCGGAGGCAGTGGCTCGTCCCGTGCTCGCCGTCACGACCGCGCCGAGCGGTTTCGAGGGTGAGGGCTTCCCGGTGCGCCGTGCGTTCGCCGGGATCAACTACCGCCATCTGGACCCGTTCATCATGATGGACCAGATGGGTGAGGTGGACTACGCGCCGGGCGAGCCCAAGGGCACCCCCTGGCACCCGCACCGCGGCTTCGAGACCGTGACCTACATCATCGACGGGATCTTCGACCACCAGGACTCCAACGGCGGTGGCGGCACCATCACCAACGGTGACACGCAGTGGATGACGGCCGGAGCGGGTCTCCTCCACATCGAGGCGCCGCCGGAGCACCTGGTCATGTCGGGCGGTCTCTTCCACGGTCTCCAGCTGTGGGTGAACCTGCCGGCCAAGGACAAGATGATGCCTCCGCGCTACCAGGACATCCGCGGCGGCAACGTCCAGCTGCTCACCACCCCCGACGGTGGCGCGCTGCTGCGAGTGATCGCCGGTGAGCTGGACGGGCACGCCGGTCCCGGCATCACGCACACGCCGATCACGATGATCCACGCGACGGTGGCGCCGGGTGCGGAGGTCACGCTGCCGTGGCGGGAGGACTTCAACGGGCTCGCTTACGTCCTCGCGGGCCGCGGAACGGTGGGCGCGGAACGCCGGCCGGTCCAGCTGGGCCAGACGGCGGTCTTCGGCGAGGGCGGCTCCCTGACCGTCCGCGCCGACGAGAAGCAGGACTCCCACACGCCGGACCTGGAGGTCGTCCTCCTGGGCGGGCAGCCGATCCGTGAGCCGATGGCCCACTACGGCCCGTTCGTCATGAACACCCGTGAGGAACTCCAGCAGGCCTTCGACGACTTCCAGAAAGGACGGCTGGGCACGATCCCGGCAGTGCACGGGATGTCTGAGGGCGGACTGTAATGCTTCGTCTTGGGGCCGTCGTATGGGATGTCCGATAGTGGCTTGTACAGGCTGAGGGACGGGTACGGTACGACAAGGCCCGAAGCCGCAAGTTGGAGTTGCGACTTCGGGCCTTTTCTCACCTGGGCGCTATCGGGCTACGGCAGCACGTAGAACGGGGCGCCGTTCGGAGCGCGGCCCACCTGCCGTACGCATTCCTGCTCGGACAGCAGCTCCAGGCTGTCGTGGACGCGGTCGGGCGAGAGCCCGGTGCAGACGGAGATCTCCTCCACGCTGTACCCGGCGCCGCCGTGCAGCAGCGCCGGGGCCAGGTGGGCGGCCACCGCGTGGACATCCTCGGTGACGACGAGGTTCCTGGACTTCCAGTTGGCCAGAAGCTGCTGGGGTGTCAGCTCCGGGGCCTGGACGGGGCGGGAGCGGTCGTCGGAGCGCCGGAGAGTCTTGGTGATGTCGCGGAGCATCTCGACGATCGTGTTCTGCTTGTCATCGATCTGCCGTAGCGCCGCGTCCGACCGGGTACTGCGCTCTTCGAGCCGGACGAGGGCGTCGGCGAGCTGCTGCGGTACGGCGTAGGCGGTGGTGCCGGTGGGGGCGGCGGGCTGTACGGGGGCCGGTTCCAGGGAGTAGGAGCCGTCGCGCTGGATGGTGGCGATGACTTCGGAGACCCAGGCCTTGAAGGGCTGGGACTCTGGCTTCGTGCAGCCGTTGACCAAGCGGATCAGGCCCTGGAGGTCCACGAGATTCATGTCTCGGCGCCACTCCCGACCTGCGGGAATGCTGAGAGCGTAACCTCCAGTTACTTTCTCAAGAGTCTCTCGGTGCTCTGTGGGGACATGGTCCGCCAGAGTTTTCCGAGGGTTCCTGTACCCCAGTTCCTTGAGTACGTCCGCCGCGGGAAACCAGTGCGTCCCGTCCGGCATCGTCAGCCTCCGCACCCGCGCCCCCGTGGCCGCGAACACGAAGTCATTGATGTCGATCGCGTCTTTGCGCGTGTTGTTCTGCTCGTTCATCGAGCATCACCTCCGCGTCGGACGGTAGACACGCGGAGGTGCAACTCGCGTCCATAGCAAGGATGTTCACCCGAAAGTGGACAGACGCGTCGATTCTGCCGACCGCGTCAGCCCTTCACGCCCGCGACGAACGCCGACCACGCGTCGGCACCGAAGAGCAGCGCCGGGCCGGTGGGGGTCTTGCTGTCGCGGACGGGGGTGAGGCCCGGGTGACCGTCGGAGACCTCCACGCAGTCGCCGTTGTCGGCGCCGCTGTAGCTGGACTTGCGCCAGGCGGTGAGGGCTGACGCGTCAGGGATGTGGTGGGCACTCATGGTCGTCGTAGTCCTCCGCCACCGATGCGATCAGGTCGAGGGACGCCTCCGGCGGCAGCGCGGCGGCCCTGGCCAGATCGTAAGCGTCGCGGTACTGCCGGACCAGTGACGGATCGTCGGTCAGCGAACCTGTGTGCAGTGCCTCTACGTACGCCATGTCAGGCGCGTCGGCGAAACGCATCAGTTTCACCATGCTGCCCATGGCCGGGTGGGCTCCCGCGCTGAACGGGACCACCTGCACCATGATCCTGCCCATGCGCGCCAACTCCACGATGTGCCTAAGCTGTTCGGCCATGACAGGTGGGCCGCCGACCACCGTCCGGATGACGTTCTCGCCCAGGATCATCCATACCGTCGGGGACTCTGGGTTCTCCAGGATTCGGGCCCGCTCCAGGCGGTTGACGACCTTCTTGTCGAGCTCGGCCGCCGTGTTGTTGGGCTTGGCTGTCTTGAGCGCGGCCCACGCGTACGCCTTGGTCTGCAACAACCCTGGTACGAAGGCGACCGCGTACTCCTCGATGAACACGGCCAGTTGCTCCGCCTCCGCCGCCTCCTGGAAGTGCTCCGCGAAACGGGCCTTGGCCAGTGTGGCCCGCCAGCGTTCGAAGAACCCGTCCGTGCCCAGCACCTGGTCCAGTCGCCTCGCGTCCGCCGGGGAGGGGGTGCGGCGGCCCGCCTCGTAGTGGGCGATGAGGGACGGTGAGCACACGACCATGTCGGCGAGTTCCGTCTGGGTCAGGCCCGCGGCCTCGCGTCTGCGGCGCAGTTCGTCGCCGTAGCGCTGCTCGTTGGACTGCCTGCCCTGGGATCCCGTCCGACCTGTCATGTGTGCAACGCCCTTTCGCGACGGCCGCGTTGGAGAGCCGGTCATTCCGTCCACGGTAGCCGCGCACGGTCACGCTGTGTACACGAACGGTGAGATAGACGAGGTAAGAGGACGGGGCATCCGCTGACGTGGCGTCACCTGACCGGCTCACCGCGCAGGACACCCGCGCCGCCGCGTGATCCGCTGGACGTGTGCAGCTGCTTCCTGTTCCCGTCCGGCGGCTCGCCGCCTGGTGCGTCGTCGTGTTGCTCGTCGCCGGGGTGGTCTACGTCGGGATCCGGCTGGCCGTGGAGTTCCGTACGGCGGTCGTGCCCGTGCTGCTCGCGCTGCTCGGGACGGCCCTGCTCAGGCCGCTGCACCGACGGCTCGTACAGGCCAGGGTCAACCGGTCCGTCGCCGCCGGGCTCACCTGCGTCGCCGTCGTGGCCGTCGTCGGCGGGGCCGTCTACATCGTCGTCGCCGCGGTCGTCGACACGGGCGACGAGATCGTCGCCGCGCTCAAGCAGGCGGCCGAGGATCTCGCCGAGCACTTCGGGGCGGCCGGCACCTCGCTGGACGACGTCGCCTCCAACGCCCGCGAGCTGCTCACCAAGTTCGGCGGCACGGCCGCCTCCGGTGTCCTCAGCGGGGTCAGCGTCGTGGGCGAGACCATCGCCATGGCCGTACTCGCGCTGCTGCTGGTCTTCTTCTTCCTGCGGGACTCCGACCGGGCCGCCGGCGCCCTGCGGTCCCTCGTCCCGGGCGACGGCGGGGAACTCGTGGAGGCCGTGGCACGGCGGGCCTTCCGGGCCGTGGAGGGGTTCATGCGGGGGACCACCTTCGTCGCGCTCATCGACGCCGTCTGCATCACCGTCGGCCTGCTGGTCCTCGACGTGCCGGGCGCGGTCGGGCTCGGGGCGCTGGTCTTCGTCGGGGCGTACATCCCCTACCTCGGCGCCTTCCTCTCGGGGGCGGTCGCGATGCTCGTCGCGCTCGCCGACCGGGGGTTCGTGATCGCGCTGTGGGTGCTGGCCGTCGTGCTCGCCGTACAGGTCCTGGAAGGGCATGTGCTGACACCGATGATCCAGAGCCGGACCGTGCAGATGCACCCCGCCGTCGTCATGGTGGCGATCACCGCCGGGGCCTCCGTGGCCGGCATCCTCGGCATGCTGCTCGCCGTACCGCTGACCGCCGCCGCCTTCGGCGTCGTCAACGAACTCAGGGAGCGCTACGCCGCCCCCGAACCCCCCGAACCCCCGCCGCCCTCCGCGCCCCCGAGCCCCACGGCGCCGTCCGCCTCGTAGAGCTCGAACCAGATGCTCTTGCCCTCGCCCCGCGGGTCCACGCCCCACGCCTGAGCCAGCATCTCGATCAGGATCAGGCCCCGGCCGGAGGAGGCCAGTTCACCGGGGCGGCGCTTGTGGGGCAGGTCGTCGCTGGTGTCCGTTACCTCGACGCGTATCCGGCGGTCGTCCGAGGCACCGCGCACCTCGGCGAGGAGCAGGGCGTCGGCGTCGGTGTGGACGAGGACGTTGGTGAGCATCTCGGACAGCAGCAGGACCGCCGAGTCCACCTGGTCCTCGGAGGTCCAGTCGTGCAGCAGCTCCCGCAGTTGCTGACGGGCCACCGCGACCCGCTCCGGCTCGTCCTGCGCGACCGTGAGCATGGTGCGCCGGATCGTGGGCCGCACGGCCACCGTGTCACCGCAGCCGCAGCCCTCCCCCTCCCGGCACAGCAGCAGCACCGCGATGTCGTCCTCGCGCCGGTCGGCGAGCGGCCCGGTGGTGTGGTGGGAGGACGGGCCGTGGACGGCCTGGACGAGCGCGTCGGCGAGGGCCTCAAGATCGCCGTCGTGGTCCTCCAGGATGGCGCGGATGCGCTTCCAGCCGGTCTCCAGATCGTGGCCGCCGGTCTCGATCAGGCCGTCCGTGCAGATCAGCATGGTCTCGCCGGGTTCCAGGGTGATCCGGGTCGTCGGATAGTCGGCGTCCGGGTCGATCCCGAGCGGGAGGCCGCCGGCCGTCGGGCGGGCCAGCACCGTGCCGTCGCTCATCCGGATCGCCGGGTCCGGATGCCCGGCGCGGGCGATGTCCAGCAGCCCGGTCGTGGGGTCGACCTCGACGTACAGGCAGGTCGCGAAGCGCAGCTCGGACGGGTCCTCGTCGAGGGCGCCGAACGTCATGCCGTGCAGAAAGCGGGAGGCGCGGGAGAGGACGGCGTCGGGGCGGTGGCCCTCGGAGGCGTAGGCGCGCAGCGCGATCCGGAGCTGGCCCATCAGGCCCGCCGCCCGTACGTCATGGCCCTGGACGTCCCCGATGACCAGGGCGAACCGGCCGTTGGGCAGCGGGATCATGTCGTACCAGTCGCCGCCGACCTGGAGCCCGCCCCCGGTCGGCACATAGCGGGCCGCGACGCTCATGCCCGGTATCTCGGGGCCCAGCTGCGGCAGCATCGAGCGCTGGAGGCCGTCCGTGAGCTCCCGCGCGGACTCGGCGGCCTCGGCGCGCGACAGGGCCTGGGCGAGCATGCGGGCGACCGTGGTCAGCACGGACCGTTCGTCGGGCGTGAACGCCACGGGGTACGTGAAGGCGGCCATCCAGGCGCCCATCGTGCGGCCGGCCACGGTCAGCGGCAGGAACGCCCAGGACTGCCGGTTGAAGTGCGCGGCGAGCGGCCAGGTGACCGGGTAGCGGTCCTTGTACTGCTCGGGCGTGGACAGGTACACGGCACGACCGGTGCGGACCACCTCGGCGGCCGGATAGTCGGTGTCCAGGGGCATGTGCGAGAAGGGGCCCTCGTCACCGGGCTGGTGGCCGTGGTGGCCGGTGATCGTCAGGCGATCGCCCGTCACCCCGAACACGGCGAGGCCGTCCGGGGAGAAGCCCGGCATCGACAGACCGGCCGCGACCCGCAGCACCTCCTCCGTCGACCGCGCCTCGGCCAGCGCCCGGCCCGCGTCCAGCAGGAATGCCTCCCGCGAACGCCGCCAGTCACCGGTGACCGCCGTACGCCCCGCAGGGGTCCCCGGCGTCGGTTCGGTGACCTCCTGGAGGGAGCCGGTCACCTCGTACGACCGCTTCTCACGGTCGAAGGAGGCGTGGAAGCGGCTGCGGCCGACCCGGATGACCCGGCCCCGCTCGTCCATGATCCGTACCCGTGCCTCACCCAGCGTGCCCTCGGCGACGGCGAGCTGGATCACCCCGCTGATCTCGTTCCAGTCGACCGGGTGCAGACGGGCGCGCACCTGGGCCTGGCTGAGGGTGGACTGCTCCGCGGGCAGCCCCAGCAGCCGTGCCGCCTCCGCGTCGACCGTGACGAGTCCCGTGGCGGTGTTCCAGTGCCACAGTCCGGTCGCGAGGGCGGCGAGAACCTCCCCCACGGTGGGCAGGGGCTCACCAGTGCGCATTGCCCTACTTTACGAACAGGTGATCGCAGACTGCCACCGAAGCTGTATGGGGCATCCGGTCGGGCGCGGGTCACGGGTGGGGCCGTCGGCGCGGGGAAATGGTGGGGAGGCGATCTTGGGGTCCCCGGTAGGCTGGGGGAAGTTTCACGTGAAACACGCCCCCCGATCCGCGAAGACTGGATGAACGACGATGCATCGGTACAGGTCCCACACCTGCGGCGAGCTCCGCTCCTCTGACGTCGGCACCGACGTCCGACTGAGTGGCTGGCTGCACAATCGGCGCGACCTGGGCGGCATCCTCTTCATCGATCTGCGCGATCACTACGGCATCACGCAGCTCGTCGCCCGTCCCGGCACGCCCGCGTACGAGGCCCTCGACAAGCTGACCAAGGAGTCCACGGTCCGCGTCGACGGCAAGGTCGTCTCCCGCGGCGCCGAGAACGTCAACCCCGAGCTGCCGACCGGTGAGGTCGAGGTCGAGGTCGGCGAGGTCGAGCTGCTCGGCGCGGCCGCCCCGCTGCCGTTCACGATCAACACCGAGGACGGGGTCAACGAGGAGCGGCGCCTGGAGTACCGCTTCCTGGACCTGCGCCGCGAGCGCATGCACAAGAACATCCTGCTGCGTACGTCGGTGATCAGCGCCATTCGTCACAAGATGACGGCGCTCGGCTTCAACGAGATGGCGACGCCGATCCTGTCCGCGACCTCTCCCGAGGGCGCCCGTGACTTCGTCGTCCCCTCCCGCCTGAACCCGGGCAAGTTCTACGCCCTGCCGCAGGCGCCGCAGCAGTTCAAGCAGCTGCTGATGATCTCCGGCTTCGACCGCTACTTCCAGATCGCGCCCTGCTTCCGTGACGAGGACGCGCGCGCGGACCGTTCGCCGGGCGAGTTCTACCAGCTCGACGTCGAGATGAGCTTCGTCGAGCAGGAGGATGTCTTCCAGCCGATCGAGCAGCTCATGACCGAGCTGTTCGAGGAGTTCGGCGGCGGCCGCCACGTCACCTCCCCCTTCCCGCGGATCCCGTTCCGCGAGGCGATGCTGAAGTACGGCTCCGACAAGCCGGACCTGCGCGCCCAGCTGGAGCTCGTCGACATCACCGACATCTTCGAGGGCTCGGAGTTCAAGGCGTTCGCCGGCAAGCACGTGCGTGCGCTGCCGGTGCCGGACGTCTCCGCGCAGCCCCGGAAGTTCTTCGACCAGCTCGGTGACTTCGCGGTCTCGCAGGGCGCCAAGGGCCTGGCCTGGGTCCGTGTCGCCGAGGACGGCTCGCTGACCGGCCCGATCGCGAAGTTCCTCACCGAGGACAACGTCGCCGAGCTGACCAAGCGCCTGTCGCTGGCCGCCGGTCACGCCGTGTTCTTCGGCGCGGGCGAGTTCGACGAGGTCTCGAAGATCATGGGCGCGGTGCGGGTCGAGGCCGCCAAGCGTGCCGGGCACTTCGAGGAGGGCGTCTTCCGGTTCTGCTGGATCGTCGACTTCCCGATGTACGAGAAGGACGAGGACACCGGCGCCATCGACTTCTCGCACAACCCGTTCTCCATGCCGCAGGGCGGTCTGGAGGCCCTGGAGACCCAGGACCCGCTGGACATCCTGGGCTGGCAGTACGACATCGTCTGCAACGGCGTCGAGCTGTCCTCCGGCGCGATCCGGAACCACGAGCCGGAGATCATGCTGAAGGCCTTCGAGATCGCGGGCTACGACCGCGAGACCGTCGAGGAGAAGTTCGCCGGCATGCTCCGCGCGTTCCGCTTCGGCGCCCCGCCGCACGGCGGTATCGCGCCGGGCGTGGACCGTATCGTCATGCTCCTCGCCGACGAGCCGAACATCCGCGAGACCATCGCCTTCCCGCTCAACGGCAACGCCCAGGACCTGATGATGGGCGCGCCGACGGAGCTGGAGGAGGCGCGGCTGAAGGAGCTGCACCTGACGGTGCGCAAGCCGCAGCCCAAGTAGGCACGTGGGAGCGGCCGCAGGTGGCCGCGGACAGTCGTAGGTGGCTCGGAACCGGCGTCGGTTCCGAGCCACTTTCGTTTACGGTGCTCATGCAGGGCTCTTGCCCAGCTCTTACCCATGCTCCTGACAGGCGCCGTCCCTAACTTCCCTGCCCATGACGGGAAACCACACGGCCGAAGGGCCGAAACACAAGCGGGACCTCACGCGTCGCAAGGTCGTCGTCGCCGGTGCGGGAGCCGCCGCGGCGGTGGGCGTGGGCGGCACGCTCGCGGCGGGCGCGTTCGCCGGAGAGACGAAGGGATCCCCAGCCGCGGGCGCCACCGCGTCGAGCAGCGCGTCGAGCAGCGCGTCGAGCGGCGCGTCGAGCGGCGAGGTCTGCTACCGGCTGACCTCCGAGACGACCGAGGGCCCCTATTACATCCGTTGGGCGTGTACTCGGGCTACGAGGCGATGGGCAGCGGCGGGGGTGGCGGGGGCGGTACCCCGCCCTCGGGTGAGCCGACGGACGACGAGCGGTATCTGCGCGGCACGTGGCGGACGGACCGGAACGGGCAGGTGGTCTTCCGGACGGTCTTCCCGGGCTGATACCAGGGGCGCTGTGTGCACATCCACACCAAGGTGCATGTGAACGGCACCTGGACGGACGCCGGTTACGAGGGCGGCAACACCTGCCACACCGGTCAGCTGTTCTTCGACGAGGCGAGTGTGCTGGCGTCCGCCGAGGCGGAGCCGTACTCCACCAACACGACCACGCGCACCACGCTGGACGAGGACACCATCTACCCGGACAACGGGATCGAGGGTGGCCTGCTGAAGCTGAAGTACAAGAAGAACGCCATCGCCGAGGGCGTCGTCGCCACGATCACCATGGGCGTCGACCCGGAGGCGGACAACAACGGAACCTGATCCACGGACGTCGCCGTCTGCGGCGTTGCCTTCATCAAACGGCCGCGGACGGCCGCCGTGCCGATCCCGCAGACGGCGGCGACGCGCGCGTGACCGCGGGAGGGGGCGGGGCGGCCGTCAGATGACCCAGAGCAGGCCGTGGCCGCCGAGGTCGGTGCCGTTGTACTGGGTGAGGCCGACCGAGGACGCCGTGAACATACGACTACCCGTGGTCGTCGGGCGGGCGTTGCCGCCGGGGAACACCCAGACGGCACCGGTCGAGTTGTTCTCGCCCGACGCGCCGGCGAGCAGCTCCGGCCTGCCGTCCTTGTCGACGTCCCCGACGGAGACGGTCGTGCCGAAGAAGTCGTCGGTCTCCGAGCCGCCCGGCACACCCGCGGTGTCCTGGGAGAAGGAGTAGGCACCTGTGCCGAGCGCGCCCGTACGGTGGCCCGGGACGACGGTCACCATGCCCGCGCGGGACTTGGCGAGGTCCTCGTACGGGGCCCCGACCACGATGTCCGCGAGCCCGTCCCGGTTCAGGTCGGCCACCGCCAGCGCACCGCCGAAGGCGTCGCCGCTCTCGCTCGCGCCGGGCACACCGGCGGTGTTCTGGGTGATCTGCACGGGTTTGGCGTCCTTCGTGATGCCGCTCGCCGATCCGTACCAGACCAGCACACGGCCACCCGAAGCGCCGTCCACGCCCTCGACTTCGGGTTCGTCGGGGTCACCGGACACGAGGTCGGCGTATCCGTCGCCGTTGACGTCGCCGGCGGCGACGATGAGGCCCTCGCCCCGGAGCTCCTCGCCGTGGGCGAGCGTCGTGTAGAGGCTGCCGCCGGTCATGCCGCCGCCGCGGGTGGTGGCGACGGCGGGGTCGGGCACGGCGTCACGGTCGAAGTCGCCGAGAGCGGTGGATTCGAGGGAGGGGGTCTTGTCGTGCACCGCGACCGAGCCGTAGCCGCCGGCTCGGGTGAACGGCCCCGCGAACTCCACGGCCGCGTCCCAACCCGCCACCATCACCCGGGTCCTCGCACCGGCCCCGGTGCTCAGCGCGGCGACGTCGAGTCCGTAGCTGGTGGGTCGGCCGGACGGTGTCGGCAGGCTCGTGCCGCTCGTCAGACCGTTTCTGCCACCCCACAGAACCGTCACCGCACCCGCGTTGGCGCCCGCCGTGGTGTCCTCGTACGGCGACGTCACCACCAGGTCGGCGTATCCGTCCCGGTTCAGGTCGGCCGTGGCCGTGGCGGAGCCGAAACGGTCGTACGCCTCGGCCGCGCCGGGCACCCCGGAAGTGTTCTGCGTGATGGTCCTGCGGCGCGTCGCCGACAGCCCGGATGCCGAGCCGTACAGGACGACCACGGCACCCGCGGCCTCCTTGCCGGACACGTTCGCGCCGGGGGCGGGCAGGACGGCGTCGCGGTATCCGTCGCCGTTGAAGTCGCCGGGGACCGCCCCGTGCACGGCGGCCGCGGGGGTGGCCGGCAGCAGCGTCCCCCCGACGAGACCCATGACCACGAACGCGGCCGCGCCCCATCTGCCCATACGGTTTCTGCCCATACGGTTTCTGCCCATGCGGTTTCCGCCCATGTGATTCCCCTCCACCCCAGGCGCACCCCCTGTGCGCCGGCATCACGCGGGAAGTCTAGAAGCGCCCGGGGATCTTTGCCGCCCCTCTGGCGCCTCACGGCCTTCAACGCGATGTCCGCGGTGTTCGGGACAGGAAGCCGCCGTCACTCCTCCCCGTCCGCCGGAGGCCTGAGCGCCTCCTCCTCCAGCAGTCGTTCCGCGATGTCGTCCGCCCAGGTCCGGGCCCACCGGCGGAGCGCCGGTACCGACTCCGGGGCGAGGCCGGCGGCGGTGACGAACTCGCGGTCGTCCAGGAGTTCCGTGGCCTCCAGGCGGGACTGGAGGTCCGCCAGGTCGAGGTCGTCCCAGGCGTGGCGGCGGCCCAGTTCCTCCAGGTCGGGGTAGGTCCAGTGGGCCGCGGCCGCGTGGACATCGGTGAGGTCGGGCACGGCGCCGCGGTCGGTGAGGGCCCGGACCTTCGTGCCGATGAGGTCCTCCAGGGACAGGGCCGGGCCGAGGCCGGTCGTCACCGGGGGCCGCCAGAAGGTCTCCTTCAGCAGGTCGACGGCACCTTCCGCGCCCGTGTCGGGGTCCGTGACGAGCAGCCGGGCGGAGAGCGGGTCGGCTTCCAGGGGGCGTACCCGCCAGCCGCGTTCCGTCAGACCGTGCCGGACCATGGCCGCGATCTGGTCCATGGGCTCGGGGTGTTCGGTCGCCAGCTCCACCGACCTCACGTGCCGGGTGGTCAGGCCGTGCGCCCGGACCGCGCAGTCGCCGGCCAGGACGAGCGGGTAGCGGGCGCCGACGGTGAGGACGTCGGAGGGGAGGTCGCGGGGCGGGGGCAGCATGGTGGGCCCGATTATCGCGGTCCCGCACCAAGGGACGTACGGCCAACATGCCGTCCGTTCGGCGTACCCGCCGCCAACCCCCTGGCTGTCACACTCGCCCGATGCCCGGCGTCAGTCCTGTGACGGATGACAAGGACACCGTCGTACCCGACCGCACACGCCGAGGAGCCCACCATGAACGTCGCACACGTAGTCGTCACTGTCCTGGCCGCCGCGATGGCCGGCTTCTCGGCGGTCGTCCTGCTGGCGCGCGCCGAGTGGATCGTGCGGGCGCTCACCGACTACCGCGTGCCCCGCTCGTGGTGGACCTGGCTCGGGCTGGCCAAGGGCGCGGGTGCCGTCGGGCTGGTGGTCGGGCTGTTCGTGCCGGTCATCGGCGTGCTGGCCGGGACCGGGCTGGTGGTCTACTTCGCCGGCGCCGCCGTGACCGTGGCCAGGGCCCGCTGGTACGCGCACATCCCGTACCCGCTCGTCTACGCCGCCCCCGTCGTCGGCGCGCTGGCCCTCGGCCGAGCCGCCTGACGACGGGGAAAGCGGACAACGGTCCCTACTTCGCCACGAACTGCGTCAGAATCGCCTGCACCTCGTAGATGTCCACACCCTTGGTGAACGTCTTCTCGATCGGCGTCGCCGACCCCGAGAGCCAGATCTTCAGCTCGGCGTCCAGGTCGAAGGTGCCGGCGGTCTCCACCGCGAAGTGGGTGATGCTGCGGTAGGGGATGGAGTGGTACTCCACCTTCTTGCCGGTGATGCCCTGCTTGTCGACCAGGATCAGGCGGCGGTCGGTGAACAGGATGGTGTCGCGTATCAGCAGGTACGCCGCGTGCACCTGCTCCCCGTGGCCCAGCAGACGCGCGTAGTCCTGCTGCGCCTGCCCCTGGTCGATGGTGTGCGCGTTTCCGAAGAGCGCCATGGATGGATCCCCCCACTTGACGGCCTGTGACGACCTTGCGTGATCTTCGCAATGTATAGCGCCTCGGGGGCTGCCAGGCATAGGGGCGTAAACGATCAGGTGTCGTACGAACCGTCCCAGGGCGCACCGAAACCCAGGTTGTCCGGATGGAGCTCGGCCCACGCCTCGCCCTCGTCGTCCCCCGTCACCAGGCCGAACAGCACGCCGTCGACAGCGAGTTGGAAGGGCCGGACGGCGATGTCCGTATACGTACGGCGGGGCAGGCTGCGCAGCCGGGTCGCGAGGTGGGCCCGGGCGCGGGCCAGCACCGAGTCGGGGCCGTGCGGGGCGCGCTGCTGCTCGGCCCAGGTGCCGGCGCACCAGATCTCCGACTCGCGGTACCTGCCCTCGGAGTCGAAGGTGTGCAGGACCGCATAGAGACGTTTGTGCTCTTCCCAGCCGGTGTCGAGGTCGAACCCCTTGGGGAAGGCCCAGGTGACCGACCCCATGAACTGCCCGTCTGCGTAACAGCCGATCGCCTCGGTACGACCGTGCGGCTCATACGCGATCGGGATGACCTCAGGGACTGCCATGGCGGAAACCATACGGTCGTGAAGGGGGACATGGTGGCGGCGGGGGGCGATCGATGCCAACCCAATGGGCAACATCCCCGTGATGCCCGCGACTTGACCACCGTTCAGTCAAAAGATTCACGGCAACCTTTCCGATCTCCGCGACCACGAAGGAGCCGGAAGCCCGTTCACCCGGGCCCGCTCGCCGACGCGCGAGCCTCACCGAAGAACGTAAGGACTCATTCGTGGCATCCCCTTCGCACCGCTCCACGCCCAGCTCCACGCACCGCTCCACGCCCAGCTCCACGCCCGGCTCCACGCCCGGCTCCACGCCCCGCTCCACCCCCCGCCCGTCCCACCGCCGCTCCCTCCGCGGGCGCCGCACCGTCGTCGTCACCGCCGCCGTGGCCGCTGCCGGCGTGGGTGCCGGTGTCCTCGTGCTGAACGCGAACGCCGGCCCGGTCGACCTGTACCACCAGTCCCTGCCCGCGAAGGACGGCTGGGCGGCCTCCGGCTCCGGTACGACGGGCGGCGCGAAGGCCGACTCCGCGCACACCTTCACCGTCAGCACCCGCGCCCAGCTCGTGAAGGCGCTCGGCTCGGTCACCGACACCACGCCCCGGATCATCAAGGTCAAGGGCACCATCGACGCCAACACCAGCGACACCGGCAAGAAGCTGACCTGCGCCGACTACGCCTCCGGCACCGGCTACTCGCTCTCCGCCTACCTCAAGGCCTACGACCCGGCGACGTACGGCAAGAAGGCGCCGGCGGGTGGTCAGGAGAACGCCCGTAAGGCCGCCGCGGACCAGCAGAAGAAGAACATCGTCTTCCGGGTCCCCGCCAACACCACGATCGTGGGCGTGCCGGGCACCGGCGCCGGCATCCGGGGCGGCAGCCTTCAGGTGCAGAACGTCAAGAACGTCATCGTCCGCAACCTGGCCTTCTCCGCCACCGAGGACTGCTTCCCGCAGTGGGACCCGACGGACGGCTCGGCCGGTGAGTGGAACTCGGCCTACGACTCGGTCACCCTGCGCGGGGCGACGAACGTCTGGGCCGACCACAACACGTTCACGGACGCGCCGACCTTCGACAAGTCGTTGAAGACGTACTTCGGCCGCAAGTACCAGATCCACGACGGCGCTCTCGACATCACCAACGGGTCCGACCTGGTGACCGTCGAGCGCAACGTCTTCGACTGCCACGACAAGACGATGCTGATCGGCAGCAGCGACACCGACAGCACCGGCAAGCTGCGCGTCACCCTCCACCACAACGTCTGGAAGGGCATCGTGCAGCGGGCACCGCTGGCCCGGATCGGCCAGATCCACCTCTACAACAACCTGTACGACACGACGACGCTCAACGGCTACACGCCGAAGTACAGCATCGACTCCCGCGCCAAGGCCCAGGTCGTCGCCGAGCACAACGCCTGGAAGCTCCCGTCCGGCGCCAAGGCCGCCAAGCTGCTGAGCGGCGACGGCACCGGCTCGATCGCGGGCACCGGCAACCTCGTCAACGGCACGTCGACCGACCTCGTGGCCGCCTACAACGCCGCGAACTCGAAGAAGATCAAGACGACAGTGAATTGGAAGCCGACGCTCACGGCCGGGCTCCAGACGTCGGCGAAGAACCTGGCGACGGAGCTGGCGGCGACGACCGGCGCCGGGGTCCTCAAGTAGAGAGACCCACGGCGTCGGCCTTTACAGGCTTCCGGGCTCCCTTACGCCGCTACGCCGCTACGCCGCCTCGCCGCCGAAGCGCTCCTTGTACGCCTCCAGGTCGTCGTCCGTGAGCTTGGCGAAGAGGACCGGGGGGACGGTGAAGGGGGTGCCGGCGGGTACGGACGTGAGGGAGCGGGCCTCGTCGGCGCTCACCCAGGTGGCCGTGTCGTCGCCGAGGGCGAAGGCCTGGCGCATGGCGGCCGCCGACGTCGGGATGAACGGCTCCGAGACCACCGCGTAGAGGTGGATCAGGTTCATCGCCGTACGCAGGGTGAGCGCGGCGGCGTCCTTGTCGGTCTTGATCTCCAGCCAGGGGGCCTTCTCCTCCAGGTAGGAGTTGCCCGCGGACCACAGGGCGCGGAGCGCTGCCGCGGCCTTGCGGAACTGGAGAGACTCCATCTGGGACTCGTACTCGGCGAGGAGCTCCGCGATCTGCTCGCCGAGCTTCGCCTCCGCCTCACCGGCCGCGGCGCCCGCCGGGACCTCCTCGCCGAACCGCTTCTTGGAGAAGGACAGGACGCGGTTGACGAAGTTGCCGAGGGTGTCGGCGAGGTCCTTGTTCACCGTGGCCGTGAAGTGCTCCCAGGTGAAGGACGAGTCGTCCGACTCGGGGGCGTTGGCGATCAGGAAGTAGCGCCAGTAGTCGGCGGGGAGGATCTCCAGGGCCTGGTCGGTGAAGACGCCGCGCTTCTGGGACGTGGAGAACTTTCCGCCGTAGTACGTCAGCCAGTTGAAGGCCTTGACGAAGTCGACCTTCTTCCAGGGCTCGCGGATGCCGAGCTCGGTGGCCGGGAACATCACCGTGTGGAACGGGACGTTGTCCTTCGCCATGAACTGCGTGTAGCGGACGTCGGTGTCGACGTCGTACCACCACGACTTCCAGTCGCGGGTCGACGGGTCGATGTCCGACCACTCCTTCGTCGCGCCGAGGTACTCGATCGGGGCGTCGAACCAGACGTAGAAGACCTTGCCCTCGGCGGCCAGCTCCGGCCACGTGTCCGCCGGGACGGGGACGCCCCAGTCCAGGTCACGGGTGATCGCACGGTCGTGCAGGCCCTCGGTCAGCCACTTGTGGGCGATGGAGGACGCCAGGTGCGGCCACACGCCGTCGTGGCGGGCGACCCATTCCCTGACCTCGTTCTGCAGCTTGGACTGCAGGAGGAACAGGTGCTTGGTCTCGCGGACCTCCAGATCCGTGGAGCCGGAGATCGCCGAGCGCGGGTTGATCAGGTCGGTGGGGTCCAGCACGCGGGTGCAGTTCTCGCACTGGTCGCCGCGCGCCTTGTCGTAGCCGCAGTGGGGGCAGGTGCCCTCGACGTAGCGGTCCGGGAGGAAGCGGTCGTCGGCGGGCGAGAACACCTGGCGGATCGCCCGCTCCTCGATGAAGCCGTTCTCGTGGAGCTTGCGGGCGAAGTGCTGGGTGATCTCGACGTTCTGGGGGCTGGAGCTGCGGCCGAAGTAGTCGAAGGCGAGTGCGAAGCCGTCGTAGACCGCTTTCTGCGCGTCGTGTGCTTGTGCGCAGAACTCGTCTACGGGGAGGCCCTGCTCCTTCGCCGCCAGTTCGGCCGGGGTGCCGTGCTCGTCCGTCGCGCAGATGTAGAGGACGTCGTGGCCGCGCTGGCGGAGGTACCGGGAGTACACGTCCGCCGGGAGCATGGACCCCACCATGTTGCCCAGGTGCTTGATTCCGTTGATGTACGGAAGGGCGCTGGTGATGAGGTGTCGAGCCATCGGGGGCTGCTCCCAGGTCGGTTTCTGTGTGCTTTGCGAACCTTGAAATCGTAGCCGACATGGGTGGGCCGCCCGCTTCCCGTTTTGAGGGGTGGGAAGGGGCGGCCGGGGATGTTCGGTGGTGATCTGTAGCTGTCGGTGGTGATCTTCGGTGGTGATCTACGGGTGCTTCGGGTGATCCACGGGGTTTACGGGCGCCAGTCGATCAGTACGCCGTCGTAGAGCTCCGCGTCCGTGAGCTCCAGGGGGGTCGGGCCCGCGTGGAAGAAGGCCGTGTTGTCGGTCTTCAGCTTGCGGAGGTAGTCGAAGGCCTTGTTGTCGTGGTCGCCGAACGCGATGAAGGAGAAGAAGACGGTGGGGTGGGTCTTCGCGGCGTTCGTGAGGGCCTGGGTGGCGGGGGTCTTCGCGTCGGGGGCGCCGTCGGTCTGGAAGACGACGAGGGCGGGGGTGCCGGGGGTGGCGTTCTTGTCGTAGTGGGCGAGGACGGCCTCTACGGCGGCGTGGTAGCTGGTGCGGCCCATGCGGCCGAGGTCCGCGTGCGCGGCGTCGACGGCGTTCTCGGGGGAGGTGGGGGTGAGGTCCGTGGTGCCGTCCACCTCCGTGGAGAAGAAGACGACGTGGAGGGAGTGGTTCGGGGCGTCGGGGTCCAGGTGCTCGGCGAGGGCGAGGGTCTGGTCGGCGAGGGCCTGGGCAGAGCCGTCCTTGTAGTACGGGCGCATGCTCGCGGAGCGGTCGAGGACGAGGTAGACCTTGGCGCGGGCGGTGGTGAGGCCGGCTTTTGCGAGGGCGAGGGTGGGCGGGGTGGCCTCCGGCTCGGGGTGCGTTGCTTCTGCGGGCGTCGGCTCGGCCTCGGCTTCGCCTTCGGCCTGGGTGTTCCCACCCGCACCACCCGTGCTGGTTTCGTCGTCGGCTGCGGCGGCCTCCGGCTCGGGCGTCGGCTCGGCCTCGGCTTCGCCTTCGGCCTGGGTGTTCCCACCCGCACCACCCGTGCTGGTTTCGTCGTCAGCTGCGGCGGCCTCCGGCTCGGGCGTCGGCTCGGCCTCGGCTTCGCCTTCGGCCTGGGTGTTCCCACCCGCACCACCCGTGCTGCTTTCGTCGTCGGCTGCGGGTGGCCCCTGTGGGGCGTCCCCGCCGTCGGCGGCCGCGGGCTCGGGCTCCGGGGCCTCGGGGGCAGCCTCGACGGGCTCCGCCTCGACCTCGGCGACGGGCTCCGGCTCCGCCGCAGGCTCCTCAGCGGCAGACGTCTCCTCGGCGACGGGCTCCACCGCGGCCGTCTCCTCGGCGACGGGCTCCACCGCGGCCGTCTCCTCGGCGACGGGCTCCACCGCGGCCGGCTCCTCAACGACCGGCGTCTCCTCCGCAACCGGCTCTACGACCTCCGGCTCCTCGACGGCAGGCGTCTCCGGGATCGTTTCCTCGGCGACGGGCTCCACCGCGGCCGTCTCCTCGCCCACCGGCTCTTCGGCCACCGGCTCCTCAGCCGCCACTGGCTCCTCGACGACCGGCTCCACCGCGGCCGGCTCCTCGCCCACCGGCTCTTCGGCCACCGGCTCCTCAGCCGCCACTGGCTCCTCGACGACCGGCTCCACCGCGGCCGGCTCCTCGCCCACCGGCTCTTCGGCCACCGGCTCCTCAGCCGCCACTGGCTCCTCGACGACCGGCTCCTCAGCCGCCCCTGCCGCCTCAGCCACCGGCTCCTCGACCACCGGCTCCTCGACCACCGTCGCCTCAGCCGCCCCCGCCGCCTCAGCCCCCGGCTCCTCCGCCACCCCCGTCGACTTCGGGACCGTCACGTTGTCGAAGGCGGCCGAGACCAGTTCGTGCTCTTCGTCTGAGTTGTCCTGATCGGTCGGCGGCTCGGTGGGCTCGGTGGGCTTGATGGAGTCCGGGGTCTGGCGGTCGGCGGTTCGGGGTTCCGGGACCTGGGCCTTCGGGGTCGGCTGGGGTTCCGGGGTCGGGGACGGGACCGTCGGCCGGGGTTCCGGCGAAGGCGTCGTCGCACCCTCTGCTTCGGCGGTACGCCCCTTGCGTGACCGGCCGAACGCGTTCCGCAGGAGAGTGAGAATGCCCATGTGCGCAACCCTTCGCGTGAGTTGATGCCCGTAGATCCCTGGCCAGGACGGACACGTAAGGTTAGCGGCCCCGGATGGCGATCTTGGGGAGGGGCTGCCACCTGAGCCCCTTGTCCGTCAAGGGCTGCATCGCGCCGAGTCCGCGCGTGGGCTCAACTTCGGTACCGCTACCTCTGGTTCACCTTTAGTTCATGCGGTCGCCCCGCTCCCGCACAGACGTGCCCCTAGCGTCCCCCACGCTGCATTCAAGGGGAAGTAAAGGGGAGAACAAGACACCATGCGCATTCCGTTGCCGATCATCAGAACGAACAGCGACTCGCACCCGGGTGGCCGGTCCGCCCTGACCTGCCGGTTCCGGTGTGGTGACGCGTGTTTCCACGAGGTGCCCAACACCACCACGAACCCGTACGTCGGTGACGTCATCGCCGAAGCCGTCAGCCGCCGCACCACGCTGCGCGCCGCCGCCGTCGTCACCGCGGCCGCCGCCGTCAGCGGCACCGTCACCGTGGCAGCGCCGAAGGCGGACGCCGCCGAGGCCGCCAAGGCCGCCGAGGCCGCCGGGGTGTCCGAAAGGGGCGGGTCCTCCCGGGGGCGGGGTGCGCGCGGTCTGCGCTTCAACCCGGTCGTGCCGAACACCGCCGATGTCGTGACGATTCCGGACGGTTACGCGCAGAACATCGTCATCCGCTGGGGCGAGCCCATTCTGCGGGGCGCCCCCGCGTTCGACCCGGAGAACCAGACCGCTGAGGCCCAGGCCAAGCAGTTCGGCTACAACAACGACTTTCTCGCGCTGCTTCCGCTGCCGGGTGAGCGCGACCGGCAGGTTCTCGTCGCCAATCACGAGTACACGGACGAAGTGCTCATGTTCCGCGGGTACGACGCCGCCAACCCGACCAAGCAGCAGGTCGAGGTCGCCTGGGCCGCCCACGGGCTCTCGGCGGTCGTGGTGGAGGGGGACCGGCGGACCGGGAAGCTGACCCCGGTGCCGCGGCATCCGATCAACCGGCGCGTGACCGCCACCAGCGAGTTCAAGGTCACCGGGCCCGCCGCCGGGTCCGACCTGCTCAAGACCTCCGCCGACCCCACCGGCACCAAGGTCCTCGGCACGCTCAACAACTGCTCCGGTGGCGTCACCCCGTGGGGCACCACGCTCCACGGTGAGGAGAACTTCAACCAGTACTTCGCCAACGCCACCCGTGCGACCGACAAGCGGTACGGGCTCGGGACCGGTGCGAGCGAGCGCAAGTGGGAGCGGTTCGACAAGCGGTTCGACGTCGCGCAGGAGCCCAACGAGCCGCACCGTTTCGGGTACGTCGTCGAGCTCGACCCGTACGACCCCACCTCCAAGCCGCGCAAGCACACCGCGCTCGGGCGCTTCAAGCACGAGGGCGCCACGGTCCGGCTGACCGAGGACGGGCGTCCGGTCGTCTACACCGGTGACGACGAGCGCTTCGACTACTTCTACAAGTTCATCGGCAGCAAGCGGATGAAGAAGGGGTCGAGCCGGGCAGTGCGGGAGCACAATCTCTCGCTGCTCGACGAGGGGACGCTCTACGTCGCCAAGCTCACCGGGGACTCGCCCGCCATCGAGATCGACGGGAGCGGGAAGCTTCCGGCCGACGGGGAGTTCGACGGCAGCGGCGAGTGGATCCCGCTGGCCACCGCCACCGCCGACGGCGCCGTCTCGCACGTCGAGGGCATGACCGCGGACGAGGTGTTCGTGTTCACGCGGCTCGCCGGGGACAAGGTCGGCGCCACCAAGATGGACCGGCCCGAGGACATCGAGCCCAACCCGCACACCGGCAAGGTGTACGTCGCCCTGACCAACAACACCAACCGCGGCGTCGGCTCCAACGCCAAGGCCGACGAGGCCAACCCGCGCAACGCCAACAAGCACGGCCAGGTCCTGGAGCTGACCGAGCGCTGGAACCGCGCCGACAGCAAGAAGTTCGCCTGGACGCTGTTCCTGGTCGCGGGCGACCCGAACGACCCGGCGACCTACTTCGCCGGGTTCCCGAAGGAGGACGTCTCCCCGATCTCCTGCCCGGACAACGTCGCCTTCGACTCGTACGGCAACCTGTGGATCTCCACCGACGGCAACCAGCTCGGCTCGCACGACGGCCTCTTCGGCGTCGCTACGCGCGGTGAACGCCGTGGTGAGCTGAAGCAGTTCCTGACGATGCCGAACGGCGCGGAGACCTGCGGGCCGGTGATTCAGGACCGCCGCGTGCTGGTCTCCGTGCAGCACCCGGGCGAGATCGACGGCGCGACGGCCGAGAAGCCGCTGAGCGCCTGGCCGGACGGGGAAGGGAAGATCAACCGCCCCGCGGTCGTCGCCGTCTGGCGCAAGGACGGCTGCGACATCGGCGTCTGAGCCGGTGCCGGGAGGGGCGCCTTTACGGGAGTGCTGGGACCGGCGGCTGCCGCTCACCGTCGTGTTCCAGCCCTTCCCGCTCCAGCCACTCCCGGTACGCCGGCGCCTGCCGTGCCACCTCCCCGTACGCCTCCTCCAGTGCGGGATAGACCCCGTCCAGGTCCGTCTCCGTACGGGCCGCGAGGAGCAGGCGTACGCCCAGGGGGTCGCCGTGCAGGCGCCGTACCGCCATGGTGGGGCTGTCGGGGTGGGTCGGCTGGCAGACGGCGACCACCTCGCCGGTGGCGACCAGGGCGTCGGCCGTGTAGTAGTCGCCGTGCAGGACGTGCGGGCTGACGCCGGCCGCGCGGAACATCCGCTGCACCGCGTCCCACTCCCCGTCGACCGTCGGGTCCACCATCCAGCGGTCGTCGGCCAGGTCGGGCAGGGTGACCTCCGCCTTCGCCGCGGCCGGATGGTCGGTCGGCAGCGACACGAACTGAGGCTCGCGCTCCATCAGCACCCGCAGCCGGAGTTCGGGCGGGATACGCAGGGGGCAGCCCTCGACCTCGTGCACGAAGGCCACGTCCAGCTGGCCGGCGGCGACCATGTGGAGCAGGGCGTTCGGGGAGACGTTCATGTGCAGGGTCGGATCCTGGCCGTGGCCGCGCAGCCGGCGCAGCCAGCCCGCCAGGGCCTTGCTCGCCGTCGACCCGACCCGCAGCTCCGCACCGCCGATCGCGGCCGCCCTCGCCTCCGCGACCAGGGCACGCATATCGGCCACCAGCGGCCGGGCCCGGCTGAGGACCAGACGGCCCAGCGGGGTGGGGCGGCAGCCGGTTCTCGCGCGTACGAACAGCGCGCCGCCCAGCTCCTGCTCGATCCGGCGCAGTTGCGTGCTGAGCGATGGCTGGGCCACGCCCAGCTGGCGCGCGGCCCGGTGCAGACTGCCGGTGTCCGCTATGGCGCACAGCGCGCGGAGGTGTCTGACCTCAAGGTCCATGCCCTCGCACACTAAAGCGGAACACCAGGTTTCACCAGCCGCACAAATCCCCCCGGATCCCTGCCAATTGGGGCCCCGATAGGGCGGTGCTATCACCGATTGCCATCATCACAGCGGCCCCACAGGCGCCGACACTCGCCTTGACGACTCACCCCCCACCCAGGAGTCATCAATGCGCATCTCCACATCCACATCCACATCCACGTCCCTGTCCGCCCGTACGGCGGTGGCAGTCGGTCTCAGTGTCGCGGCCCTCGGTCTCGGTACGGCGGCTCCGGCCACGGCGGCCCCCGCCCACACCGCCCAGGCCGGCTACGTCGCCAAGTCCGCCGAGTCCGACGCCAGTCGGGCGTTCTTCGAGGCGGTCCTGAAGTCCGTCGCCGAGAAGCGCGCCGCGAACCCGAGTGCCGCGGCGGCCGTCACCGTCACCTACGACGCCTCCGCGGCGCCCACGTTCAGCGCGCAGATAGCCCGCAGCACCGAGATATGGAACGGCGCTGTGTCCAACGTCAAGCTCCAGCAGGGCTCGAACGCCGACTTCACCTACCGCGAGGGCAACGACTCGCGCGGCTCCTACGCCTCGACCGACGGTCACGGCAACGGCTACATCTTCCTCGACTACCAGCAGAACCAGGAGTACGACTCGACTCGCGTCACCGCGCACGAGACGGGGCATGTGCTGGGGCTGCCGGACCACTACGAGGGGCCGTGCAGTGAGCTGATGTCGGGCGGCGGGCCGGGTACCTCCTGCACGAACTCCGTCCCGGACGCGAACGAGAGGGCCCGCGTGGATCAGCTGTGGGCCAACGGGTTCGCCGCGGCGATGGACAAGGCGCTTGAGAAGGTCGGCCGATAGGTCTGCCCGAGTTCCACCCCCCACATGGCGCGGCCGCTCCCCTGCACGGGGCGGCCGCGCCGGCTTTTTGGGCGCCTGACAGCTCGGGTGGTCTCTCCTTGTGGGCGGCTGCGGGCTGTGGGGGCTGGTCGCGCAGTTCCCCGCGCCCCTGGGGCGTGGCCGCCCAGGCCACCTCAATGAGGCGAGGCGATTGCTCTTGCCGCTGCCACTTCCTGCCGCAAGGGCTCCAGGACGCTGCCTGATGGGCCGGTGAGGTCGGTGCGGACCTCGTACAGGGTCTCCGCCTCCCTCACGCCCGCCGCCAGTTCCCGTAGTTGGAGGGCGACCTGGGTCACTTCGCCTGCGGACGGTGGGGGCGAGCCGTGTTTCACCCGTACCCGGGCCGCTGTCGTGGCGTCGACGATGCGTTCGACGGCGACGACCAGGGGCCACCAGGCCGCCGCGCGGCGGCCGGTGGGCGGGGGTTCGGTCAGGGCGCGTTGGAATTCGGTGCGGATGGCGGAGAGGTCGCGGTAGAGGCGGCGGCGCATGCGGGCGCGGGCCGCGGGGTCGACGGCGCCGGGGCCGAAGGCGCCCTCCACATAGCGGGCGGTGTCCGCAACGGCGTCGGCGAGGCGGTCGCCGACGCGGGTGTGCCAGCTCTCCGGCCAGAGGAGATAGCCGGCGATCAGCGCGATGGCGCAGCCCACGAGGGAGTCGACCAGACGGGGCAGCAGCAGGGCGGTGCCCTGGCGGTTCAGGACGTCGGACAGGAGCAGGATCACCGGGGTGATGGCGGCCGTCTGGTAGCCGTAGCCGCGCGGGGTGAGCGCGGGGACCAGCGGCGCGAGCAGGAGCAGTACGGGTACGTCCCACCAGCCGCGCGGCACCTCCGCGAGCACCGCCGCCGCGATCACCAGCCCGGCGACCGTGCCGAGGGCGCGCAGCAGGGCGCGGGAGAAGACGGAGCCGAAGTCGGGCTTGAGGACGAAGGTGATGGTGAGGGCGACCCAGTAGGAACGGGGGACCGGGATGATCGAGACGAGGACCTGGGCCAGCCCGATGCACAGGGCGAGACGCAGGCCGTAGCGCCAGGAGGCGGCGGAGAGGGTGACGCCCCGCAGGGCTCGGGCGGCCCGGTTGCCCAGCGCGGCCGGGCGGCCTAGGCGGTCGTCGATGCCGCGGGGGTCGACGTCCGGGCTGGTGACGACCTCGGCGGCGTGGCGCAGGGCGTGGTCGACCGCGCGGGCCGTCTCGCTGGTCGGGGTGGGGAGCCTCAGGCCTATCGGGCCGGTGTAGCCGGTCTCCACGGCGCAGGCCAGGTGCCGTACGGCCTCCGGGACCTCGGGCGGCAGGGGGTTGCCGCTGAGACGGGCGGCGGGGGCGGCCTCCACGACCGGGGTGATGGCGTTCAACTGGGCCAGCAGCCGGGTCAGTTCGGGGCTGCGGCCGTGGTGGCGGGCGCGGTGGGCGAGGATGATGTCGTACGCCTGATTCAGGGACTGGGTGACGGCGTGCCGGGCGTCGTCGTACGCCGGGGTGTCGCCGGTGCCGCTCTCTCCTCCGGCCGCCAGCAGCTCGGCGACCTTGCGGTAGGTGTCCGCGACCGCCGTCCGTTCCGGCACTCCCGACCTGAGCGGCCAGGCGAGCAGCGCGAGGAGCAGGACCAGCAGGCCGCCGCCGGACATCAGCAGCGGCGCCAGCCACCAGGCGCCCGGCATCGGAAGGCCCGCGCCGACCACGCTGGTCAGCAGCAGCACCAGGCCCGCCGCGGAGGCGACCGCGCCGATCGTCGAGATCATCCCGGAGACCAGCGCCACGCCGGTGACGGCCGCGACGGCGACCCAGCCGTGGCCGTACACCGCGGCGCCGAGGGTGATGCCGACGGCGCCGAAGAGCTGGGGGATCGCGATGGTGGGGATACGGACGCGGTAGGCGGCGGCGGTGTCGCTGATGACGCCGTTGAGCGCGCCCATCGAGGCGAGGGCGCCGTAGAAGGGGCGGTCGACGGCCAGCCCGACGGCCAGCGGGAGCGCGATGGCGATGGCGGCGCGGACCACCGCCGGCCAGTTGACGGGGGCGGGCTGGGCCCGGAGGTTCCGCACCAGCCAGTCGGGAGGGGTGAGGCCGATGGGGAACTCGCGGGACATGCGCCCATTATGAGCACCCTCGTTCCGGGTGCCGTCGAGGTCATCCCCGCTGGTGAAGCGTGACGTCCACGAGCAGGGCCCGGTGGTCGGTGCCGGTCAGGTCGAGGCCGTGGTGCCGTCGACTCCGTCGACTCCGTCGGCCGGGTCGAGCGGGAAGCGGCTGAGGACGACCGACCCCGCCGAGCTCGCGTGCGGGATGCCTGAATCCTCCCTCAAGGCGGGGCGAGTGGGGTGGAGACTTGTTCAGTCTATCGAAATTCGATAGATTCCCATCGCAACTCGATGGAATGCCGGAAGGTCGGGTCATGGGAAAGCTGACAGTGAGCGCGCTGCGTGTCGTGCTCGTGGTGGTGCTCGCCGGCACCGTGTTCGTACAGGCGGGGATGGTGTGGGCGTTGGTCAGCGGGAGCGACCCGGAGGACGGATCGCTCCCGCTGACCCCGCTGCGCGTGATCACGATCCTGGGCATGGTGTCGGTCCAGGTCGCCGTGGTCTGCGTATGGCGGCTGGTGACGATGGTGCGACGCGGAACCGTGTTCTCCCCCACCGCCTTCCGGTACGTGGACGGAGTGATCGGCGCGATCGTGGCGGCCTCCCTCGTGTGGTTCACGGTCACGGCCGTCAACGCGCCGGGCCAGCGGGAGGACCCGGGCGTCACGGTCATCATGGGCGGGATCGGCGTGGCCATCCTGGGGGTCGCCCTCATCGTGCTCGTGCTGCGGATGCTGCTCGCCCAGGCCGTGGCGCGTGACGTCGAAGCGACGCAGATGCAGGCCGAGTTGGACGAGGTGATCTGATGCCGATCGCCGTCGACATCGACGTGATGCTGGCCAGGCGCAAGATGTCCGTGGGCGAACTCGCCGACCGCGTGGGCATCACGCCCGCCAACCTGGCGGTACTCAAGAACGGCCGCGCCAAGGCGGTCCGCTTCGCGACACTCGCCGCACTCTGCGAGGTGCTCGACTGCCAGCCGGGCGACCTGCTGCGCTGGGAGGCCGAGGGTGTCGTGGAGGAGGATGACACGCCCAGGGCGGGCATGAACGCGTCTGGCACCGCCGGCCCGTGAATGGCCTAGAAACGGCTGTCGTCCACGCGGGCCAGGAGCTCCCCCAGCGCTTCGTCGAACTCCCCCGCCCGCTCCAGGTTCGGCATGTGTGCCGCCCCCTCGATCACCCGGAGGGTCGAGTCGGGTAGCGCGGTGTGCATCGCCTCCGCGTCGGACACGGGGGTGTAGGTGTCGTCGGCGCCCACGACGACCAGGGTGGGGACCGTGACGTGGGTCAGCAGGTCGCGGTAGTCGGGGCGTTCGGCGCGGCCGCGTAGGGCGGCTGCGGCGCCCTCGGGTGGGGTCGCCGTCATCATGCGGTGGACGTGGGCCTTGACCTCGGGGGCGGCGTAGGGCGCGACCATCTTCTCCAGTACCTCGTCGGCGTAGCCGCGCATGCCCTCGCGCAGCAGTCGGTCCGCCATGGCGCCCCGTGCCCGCTTGCCCTCGGGCGTCTCCGCGGCCGGGAACGTGTCCGCGAGGACCAGGCCGCGGATGCGGTGGGGGAAGCGGGCGTAGCACTCCATGACGATCTGGCCGCCCATCGACAGGCCCGCCAGCACGCAGGTCTCCACCTTCAGGTCGTCCAGCAGGGCCTCGATGTCCGCGGCGAAGACGGAGAGCGGGGTGACGCCCGGGACGACGGGGGAGGCGCCGTAGCCGCGCAGGTCGGGGGCGATGACCCGGCGGGTGGTGGAGAAGGCCTCGATCTGCGGGGTCCACATCGTGCGGTCGAAGGGGTGGCCGTGGACGAGGACGAGGGGGAGTGAGGAGGTGGCGGCGGCGACATCCACGCCTTTGTCCTCGTATGCGAGGAAGGGGCTCATGTGGACGACCCTAGATCGCCCCAACTGCTCGGTGCAATAAGATCTTTGCTCTCGGTGCAATCTGGGAATTCGGCATCCCGATCGGCCTTGATCGGCCTTGATCGGCCTTGATTGGCACTTGATCGGCACTTGATCGGTAAATGGGGGAGCTCGTGAATCGGATCGTGGACGACTACCGGCGTCTGGCCGACCGCATCGCCGAGGACATCGCCCACGGACGGCTTCAGCCCGGTGAACGGCTGCCTCCGCAGCGGGTGTTCGCGCGGCGGCGCGGGATCGCCGGGTCCACGGCGGGGCGGGTGTACGCCGAGCTCGTACGGCGGGGTCTGGTCGTCGGCGAGGTCGGGCGCGGGACGTTCGTGCGGGCGGCGCCGGCGGGGCCGGGTGAGCGGGCGCTCGTCGAGGCCGCGACCGCGGCGCCGGTCAACCTGGAGCTCAACTACCCGTCCGCGCCGGGCCAGTCGGAGCTTCTCGCCCCGGCCCTCACCCCGCTGCTGCGGCCGGACGTCCTGGCGGAGGCGCTGCGCCCGGCCGCCGCCACCGGCACCCCCGAGGCCCGGGAGGCGGCCGCCGCCCTCCTCACCACCCCCGGCTGGCGCCCCGCCCCCGGCCGGATCCTCTTCACCGGCAACGCCCGCCAGGCCGTCGCCGCCACCCTCGCCTCCCTGGTCCGCCCCGGGGGCCGGGTCGGCGTCGAGGCGCTGACGTATCCCGTGGTGAAGGAGATCGCCGCCCGGCTCGGGATCATCCTGGTGCCGCTGGCCACCGACCAGGAGGGCCCGCTCCCGGAGTCCGTCGCCGCCACCCACCGCACGGCTCCCCTGGCCGCGCTCTACCTCCAGCCGACCCTGCACAACCCCACCTCGGTGACGACCAGCCCGGAACGCCGGCGCCAACTCGCCTATGTCGCCGCCGACTTGGGCATCCCGGTCGTCGAGGACCGCATCTGGTCCTTCCTCACGGACGACGACCCCCTCGCCGCCCACGCCCCCGGCCTCACCCACGTCGTCGACGGCCTCTCCAAGCGCGTCGCCCCCGGACTCACCGTCGGTTTCGTCGTCGTACCGGAGGAACGGGTCGACGCGGTGGCGGCGGCCGTCCGGTCCGGCGGGTGGAGCGCGGGGCGTTTCGCGGTCGAGGCGGCCACGCGGTGGATCGGGGACGGGACGGTGGAGCGGCTGGTGGCGGGAAAGAGGGCGGATGCCGCGCTTCGGCAGCGGATCGTGCGGGACGAGCTGCGGGGGTTCACCGTACGGTCCGATCCCCGGGCCTATTACGCCTGGTGGGAGCTGCCCGCCCCGTGGCGCGCCGACACCTTCACGGCCGCCGCGGCCGCGCGGGGCGTCGCGGTGACACCGGGGCCCGCGTTCGCGGTCGACCCGAACCGGACCCCGGATGCGGTCAGGCTGGGGCTCGGGTCGGTGAGCGAGGCGGAGCTGCGGGAGGCTTTGCGGGTGTTGGCCGGGGTCGTTCGAGGCGGGTTGTGAGCGCTGGCCCGGCGGCCAGCGGGCGGGAGCGGTGGTGGTGGGGGGGCGGGGCGATCCGCAGCGGGGCCTGCGCATACCGCCCGCCGGTCAGGCTCGGGCTCGGGTCGGTTCCTGCGCCGGATCCGCGGTGGGCCTGGCGGAGGCTTGGCGGCGTTGGGTGAGGAGGTGCGTGAGGCGGCGGGTGAGGGTCACCGTGAGGCCGGGGGCGGTCAGCAGCGGGGCCTGCGCATACCGCCCGCCGGTCAGGCTCGGGCTCGGGTCGGTTCCTGCGCCGGATCCGCGGTGGGCCTGGCGGAGGCTTGGCGGCGTTGGGTGAGGAGGTGCGTCAGGCGGCAGGTGAGGGCCACCGTGAGGCCGAGGGCGGTCAGCAGCGGGGCCTGCGCATACCGCCCGCCGGTCAGGCTCGGGCTCGGGTCGGTTCCTGCGCCGGATCCGCGGTGGGCCTGGCGGAGGCTTGGCGGCGTTGGGTGAGGAGGTGCGTCAGGCGGCGGGTGAGGGTCACCGTGAGGCCGGGGGCGATCCGCAGCGGGGCCTGCGCGTACCGCCCGTCGTCAGGCCCGGGCCCGCGTCGGTTCCTGCGCCTGATCCGCGGTGGGCCTCGCGGAGGCTTGGCGGCGTTGGGCGAGGAGGTGCGTCAGGCGGCAGGTGAGGGCCACCGTGAGGCCGAGGGCGATCAGGAGCCAGGAGACTCCGCGCAGGGTTGCCGTCAGGGCGTCGTAGATCGCGGCCGCGGCCGGGCGATGGGCCGGGTCGGGGAGGTCGGCCAGGGTGAGGCGGCGGCCGAGCGTCACCGCGAGGAGCAGGAGCGCGCCGCCCAGGGCCGTGCCCAGCGCGGTGGCCGTGACCGCGCGGCGGCGGCAGGCGGCGACGGCGATGCCGGTCGCGGCGAGGACCGCCGCCGAGACGGGCAGCCAGAACCCGGCGACCTCGAGCACCTCGTACCCCTTCCTGAGGCGGTGCACCTCATGGGCCGGCAGCAGCGCCACCTCGGTGTGCTCGACCGGGATGTGGTGGGCCAGCGGGACGTGGTCGTCGGTCAGCCGGCGTTTGATCTGCGCGGTGACCGGCGCGAGGTCGACCGTCACCGTGCGCTCGCGCCCGTCCTGAAGGGCCTTCAGCACGGCGTCGTGGACCACCCTGTTGCCCGCCTCCCACGCCGTACGGAACGCCTCGGTCCGGGTGAAGGAACGCACCGCGTCCTGCGCGAAGGGCCGCACGGAACCGGGCTCGGGCGAAGTGGGCGACGCCGGGGACGCCTCCATCCGGTCGTCGATCTCCCGCATGATCCCGGCCCCGACCGTGTCCGCGACCGCGCCCTGCACGGCCGGATCGGCGGCGAGCGGCGCCATCGCGGTGACATAGCGACCGGTGTCCGCCAGCCCGTACGTCACCCACGCCGCCAGCACCCCGAACGGCACGAGGAGGCACGCCAGCGCGATCAGCGCTGCCGACAGGGCGTTCCGTAGCCGGGTGAGCACCCTTCCAGGCAAGGGTCACGAGGGCTCGGGCGCCAGCGCCGTGCCTGCATACGGCCGCACGATTGCGCTCTCCGGTGGAGCGTTCACCCGAACGGGTGTCTCATGGATCAGGGATGCAGAAATGCAGGGATGCAGGGATGCAGAAATGCAGGGATGCAGGGGAATGGGTCGGCCCCGGTGCCATCGGTAGTCAGCCATCGGTCGCCGGGGTCGATCCGCGTATCGGTCAGGTGAGGCGGTGGCCCTGCGCGTCCTCGTGCGTGTAGTAGCGGTAGAACAGCACGACGAAGCAGGCCGCGCCGATCACGAGCCCCATCATCGAGGACCTGATGACCGCGGCGCCGGTCTGGCTGTACAGGAACCCGAACGTACCGCCCGTGAAGGCGGCCCACAGGACCGCGTGCACCTCGCGGATCGCGAGGGAGGCGATCGAGCGGACGGCCACGTACAACACCATGAACGCGGCCGCGGTGACGAAGCCGAAGAGCAGGTTCCAGCCGGTGATCTCGCCGCCGGAGCGCCGGTTCGCCGCGGCCCAGTAGCCGTAGACGAGTCCGAGGACGACCGGTACGACCACGCTCATCGCGCGGTGGGTCCGTGCGCTGAAGACATCGGGCAGACCCCTCGTGCCGGCCGTGGCCGTTCGCGCCGTCACGGTCCGTCCGCCGGGCGCGGGTGCCGCATGAGCCATGAGAGCACTCCTCTCTCCTCGCCCCGCCATCCAGGGCACACCTGAAGCGGGCGCCTGGCAAGTCGGCACCCGGATGCGGCCCGGTGACCGGCGTGCTTGTCTGAGGCCCATGAGGGCCGTCAGCGAGGGCGGAGCCGGCCCGCAGGGCGCCGCCCGCCGGCCGGAGCTGCTGCGCGTGCGCGGCCGCAGTGTCGCCTGGGTGCCGCCGCTGCTGCTGCTCGTCGCCATCGTGGCGGTCGACTTCAGAACCAGCAGCGACTTCCGGATCCTGTCCTGGATCGTGCTGGTGCCCGGTATCGCCGCCGCGATCTGCGGGGTGTGGGGGACGGCCTTGTTCGCGGTGCTCGCGCCCGCCACCTACCTCGCCGCGGACGCCGCCCTGCCCAAGGAGTACCAGGCCGGCATCCCCGACCTCGTCCTCGCCGGCATCGGCGGGGTCCTCGCCACGCTGGCCTGCGTGGTCCGGGTGCGCGAGGAGCAGCGCATGCTGCACATCCAGGACGTCGCCGAGACCATCCGCCGCACCGTCCTGCGCCCCCTGCCGCCGGGCTGGGGCGGGCTTGAGCACGCGGAGGTGTATCTCGCCGCCGACAGCGAGGCCCGGGTCGGCGGCGACTTCTACGACATCCAGACCGGCCTGTACGGCACCCGCGTCATCCTCGGTGACGTCCAGGGCAAGGGGCTCGCGGCGGTGGAGGCGGCGGCCGCGCTGCTCGGCACGTTCCGGGAGGCCGGCTATCACGAGCCGGACCTGGCGACGGTCGCCCAGCGGCTTGAGGTGCGCATGCAACGGCAGATCCGGATGCGTACGGCTCTCGGCGGCCAGGACGGCGACCGGTTCGCCACCGCCGTACTGATCGGCTTCCCCGACGACGAGCCGGACGCGGTGGACGCCCTCCTCCTCGGTCATGAGAGCCCGCTCGTCGTCGGCCCGGACGGCGTACGGTCCCTGCCGCCCGGCCGGCACGGCCTGCCCCTCGGCCTCGGCGAACTCGACCCCGTCGACGGCCCGCCGCCCGTGCACCGGGTGTCCCTGCGGCCCGGCGAGACCCTGTTGCTGACCACGGACGGCGTGACCGAGGCCCGGGACGGCGAGGACGTCTTCTTCCCGCTCGCCCCCGAGGTCGCCGCGGCCGTCGCCGCCGACCCGGAGAACGCGCGGCCCCGGCGGCTGGTCGACTTCGTGCGGGACGGCACGCTCAGGCACTGCGGGGGGCATCTGGCCGACGACACGACGGTGTTCGCGGTGCGTCGGAGGAGAACTGGTGTGGGGAATACGGACGGAATCGGGCGTAAACAGTCCTGAGATCCCGCTTTGCAGCCGCAGCGGTTACGGTGCTGCCCTAAGTGATCGACGGGGGATGGGGAGGGACCGATGCCCGGAACCGTGCTGCTGCTGGCCGCCGCCCCGGCGGGCAAGGGCTGTCTGGTGGACGCCGCCTCCGTGCTCCCCGTCCTCGCCGCGGTCCCGCCCACGGTGCTGTCCGGCACGGACACGGCGAACGTCGTGGAACTCGCCGACCCGCTGGAACCACAGGCCGTCCTCACCCGCCTGCGCGCGGCGGCGGCCTCCCCGGCCCCCCTCACGGTCTTCGTCACCGGCCAGCTCCACCTCGACCGCCGCCAGCACCTGCCCCACCTCGCGCTGGCCCGGACGACGCCCTCGACCGTCCGCTACACCGGCTTCCCCTGGCACTGGTTCCGCGAGGAACTGCGCCTGCGCGTACCGGGCTCCACGTCCCTCGTCCTCGACCTGCACGCCGACGCCGAGACCTGGGAGTGGCTGGGCGCCAACCCCCTGGACTCCGGGCGCAACAGCGCGGTCTACGGCCGTATCGCCCCGCCCCCGAGCCGCCGTACGGTCGCCGGTCCCGCGTACATGAAGGCCGTCGCGACCCTGCTCCGCAGCGGCCACCGCCCCTCCCTCGACCAGCTCCACCAGCAGGCCCTGACCCGGATCTCACGCGAGGGCGGAGTCGGCACGGACATAGTCCTGACGGCCTACGCCCCACCCCAGATCCCGCCCCGCCTCCCGACTCCCCCACGAGGCTTCGACCCCGGCCCCCACCAGAGCTCCGCCCCGCTCCCTGCCTCCATCCCTGCCTCCATCCCCGGCTACGGCCCCCCTCCGGGCCTCGCCCAGCCACCGCTCCCGCCGCAGGCGGCCGTGCCGGGCCCGACCCCGAGCCCGGCCCCGGCCGCCGCACCGGGCTCCCTGCCGCTCCCCGCGGAGAACCCCGCTCCGGGTTCGACACCGCTTCCGGCCCCGGTCACGGCTACGGCCCCGACGCCGAGCCCCGCGCCTGGCGACGGGCAGAGCGCCGAGCCGATCCCCGTGCCGGATCCCGCGCAGAGCGCCGAGCCGATCCCCGTGCCGGATCCCGCGCAGAGAGCCGAGCCGACGCCGGCTCAGGCTTCCATGCCGCTTCCCGCGGAGAACCCGGCTCCGGCGTCCGCGCCGCTTCCGGCCCAGCACGTGTCACCGAGTTCGATGCTGAGCCCGGCGCAGGTCGCTGCCCCGAGCCCTGCACCGAGCCCTGCCCCTGGGGCCGAGCCGACTCCGGCCGCGGACGTTCCCCCGACCTTGGCGCCGGTCCCGGAGCCGACCCCCGAGTCGGCCGTCACCCTGGTGCTTCCGGTCCCCGGGCGTGAGGCCGTGCCGGAGTTGCCGCCGCTGCCCGCGCATCCGCCCGCGTCGACCCCCGTTTCCGCCCCGGACCCCCACGCCACGATCGCCGCCGCCGTCGAGTCCGGGCGGCACGGTGAGGCGGAGGTGTTGGCCGCGCACTTTGAGCAGGGTGCGCTGCGGGCGCATGGGCCGGCGTCGGAGGAGGCGTTGCACTGGATCGAGGTGCGGGCCGATCTGGCGATGATGGCGGGGGATCCGGTGCGCAGTTGCCGGGCGTGGCTGATGGTGGCGTCGGCGCGGCTGTCCGCGGGGCAGGCGGTGGACGCGCCCGCGGTGGAGGCGGCGGTCGACCGGGCGCACCACCAGTGGGGGCAGATCAAGGACGCCGCCCCGGCCCGTGAGCTCGGCCCCGCGCTCGCGGAGCTGCGGGGCCGAGTGCCGGGACGGCGGCGGGGTGCGCTGGAGAACGTGATGCGGCAGCTCCAGCAGTTGCAGACGCAGGTCTGAACGCCCCGGAGCGGACGTCACCTCGTGAAGACGAAGTACTTCCAGGCGCCATACGTCGTGGCGTTCACGTTGTCGCCCGACGTCGTGTCGATGTAGGACGAGCGGATCCGGAAGCGGGGGCCGACGGGCGGCGTGCCGTCGAGGACGACCGAGTCCTTGCCGTAGGTGTCGAGCGCGAAGTACTCGGTGTGCGTGGTGTGCCAGGCGCCGTCGGAGAACCGCTGGACCTGGAGCTGGTACTTGCGGCCCCGGTACATCGTCATCGTCGTGTTGTGCACCGGGTCCTTGGACTGGCGGAAGTAGTAGTACTTCTGGTTCCAGGCCGTGGCCGTCTTGTACGCGCCGCTGAGCGAGGTCGACACCGCCACCTTCGTGTAGACGGTGTTGGTCGTCGTCTTCGCCGCGTACCGGGTGTCGCCCGTGAACTTCGCGCTGACCTTGGTGTCCCGGGTCAGCCGGAGGGTCGCGGTCAGGTTGCCGGCCGAGTCGACCGTGCCCTTCTTCACCAGGGCGTTCGGCTTGTCGGAGCCGTAGGGGTCGGCCCAGATCTCCACCGTGCGGTTCTTGTACGTGGTGCCGAGGTGCGCGGTGAAGGTGACGGCGCTGTTGTAGCCGTACACCTTGAGGTTGTTGTTCAGCGTCACCGTGGACGCGGATTTGGCGACGGTCACCGAGTCGGCGGCCGTGGCGCCCGCGTGGTCCGCGTCGCCCGCGTAGGCGGCGGTGTACGTCACCTTGCCGCCGGCCGGCGGGGTGTCCGTGAAGGTGTACGAGCCGTCCGCGGCGACGGTCGCGGTGCCGAGCGCCTTGCCGGCCGGCGACTCGTCGTCGGTGCGGGTGACGGAGACCTCGGTGCCGGGCGCGAACGCCGTGGACGAGGCCAGCTTGCCCGTCAGCGTCAGCGCCTTCGCGCGCGGTGCCGTGGCGGGGGCGTCGACCGTGAGGGTGGTGGCGACCTTCGTCGGGTCGTCGTAGACGTGCAGGGCGTAGGCGTCGCTGCCGCCGCGGGACACCGCGAACAGTTTGCTGCTGTCCGGCGCCCAGGCCAGCCCGCGCGCGGTGAGCTCGTCGGAGCCGAAGGTGAAGTCCTTCAGCGGGATCGAGGTGCCCGGCTTGAAGAGGTGGACGTCCGGCTCGTCGGTGGAGCTCGTGCCCGCCGCCACGTCGCCGTTCGGGGCGATGTCCACCGCGTTCGGGTACGGGTTGGTGACGTACTTGCCGTCCTTGGACAGGTCCGTGAGCTTGTAGACGGCCTGGTAGTACGGGGCGCCGCTGGCGGTGACGACGTCCTTGCCGTCGGGCGTGACGGCCAGGTCCATGAGGTTGCCGCCGCCCGTGGAACCGGGGTCGAAGGCGTACGCGGTCTGGCTGGGCGTGCCCGAGGAGACGTCGTACACCGCGAGGACGACCGGGCTCTGGCCGGGGGCGCCCGCGACGAGGGTGCCCGGGGCGCCGGCGGAGGCGTCCAGCATCGGGGCGGAGTACCAGGCGTTGGTGGGCGCCTGGCCGAGGGCGACGACCGGGTCGGTGCCGGTCAGGTCGAGCGAGCCGATGTTGCCCTGGGCGGCGCCGCCGTAGCCGAACCAGAGCTTGCCGCCGGTCTCGGCGAGGTACTGCGGGTCGGCGGTGCCCGTGGAGTAGCGGTGGGCCTCGGTGGCGGTCGCGGTGTCGATGGCGACGATCGCGTCGGCGTCGCCCACGGCCGCGTACACGGTCCCCGAGTCGGGCGACAGCTCCAGGCCGAGGACGCCGGGCAGCGAGCCGACGGTGCCGACGACCGTGCCGGCGTAGTCGGTGACGACGACCTGTCCGGCGGTCGGGTCGCTGATGAAGACCCGCTGGTGGACCCCGTCGACGACCATGTCGCCGGTCGACTTCAGGGGCAGGGACGTGCTGGAGTCGGCGGCCGCCGACCCGGCGCCGGTCGCGACCAGGGCGACCGAGCTGAAGAGGACCGCGAGTGCCGTCGCGGCAGGGAGAGTGCGTCTGCGCACGGTGATTTCGAACCCCCCGGAACGAAAGAAGCGAAGAGAAGAGAAGCCAAGCGATAGAGATCAGGGGCGGACGCGGCAGAAAGGGGCACGCGCACCGCCGTAAGCGATCGCAGGCTAGATCATCGCGCTGACAGCCGGGTTAAGCCGCATGTAAGAGGGCGGTGTGAACGGACCGGCGTGAACGGACCGGCGTGAACGGACCGGTGTGAAAGGACCACGTGAACGGACCGGTGCGAGCGCGGAGAAGCCCCCGGCGGGACAGGGGGGAGTGTCCCCGCCGGGGGCGGCTTTGGTGGGCCGGGGTCAGTTGCTCCAGGCGTTGAACTGGATGCCGGACGGCTTGGCCTCGTTCAGGTCCTTGCGGAAGTGGTCTTCCTGGTCCTGGAGGGGGAAGTTGGCCTTGCCCCACTTGGACTTCTCAAGGGCGTTCCACGCGCTCCGGTAGTTGCTCCACAGGATGCTGTAGGGGGCCAGGGTGGGCCGGTCCCAGCCACCGTCCCCCCACGCCTCCGCCCGCTCGCCGGCCTTCGCGAAGCGGAAGGAGTGCGTCAGGCCGCCGTCCTTGTGGTAGACGACCTTGATGCGCTTGCCCACGCGCTCCACGTCGTTGAACCGCTTGGTGGTGTAGTTGCCGTGGGCGGAGACGGACACGTAGCTGGGCCACTGGTCCTTGCCGTGGTACCAGACCACGGCAAGGACCACCACTCGTGGCGGTGCCCGCCGACAACGTTGCCGGGCGCGTTCTGGTCCTTCTCGAAGTACAGGGTGTAGATGATGCCGCACCAGCCGGAACCCTTGTCGCACTTGGCCCGCGAGTAGGTGTTGGCCTTGCCGAGGTGGTTGGTGCGGCAGCCGCCGGTGATCGATCCGGTGTCCTGGAGACCGCCGTTGAGTCTCCCGTTCGACTCGACGGCGGCTGCGGGGAAGCAACTGTCGGAGTCGTAGTCGAAGAGAGGCTGGAACATCTCCTGCGTCGGCGCCGCCTGCCACACCTTGTCGATGGTGATCGGGTTCAGGATCGCGGCGTTCGCGCTGCCGGCCAGGCCGGCCGTCAGCGCGGCGACGCTGCCCGCGACGACCGCTGCCTTGCCCAGGCGGGACGTCCTCTTGGCCTTGCCCTTGGTCTTGAACTTGGTCCTGAGTGCCTGCGACATGCGGGTCTCCTCCAGTTGCTCGGTCCGCCGATGCGGCGTGGCGAGATCGAGACTGGAGAGGGGAGAAGTTGTACGGCAGCCCTGCTGATCAGGGCGATCAATTCCTCTCGTCCTTTCGTGGCGCTGTTCTCCTGGCGGCCATCCCGCGCCGCTGACCCGTTCCGCGCCGTTCACCTCGCGTTTCGTCGCGTCCGGGTGGCCGTCGACCGCCGCTGCCGACTCGTGGAACCGAGGAATTGATCGCCGCGTCCTCTTTGTCAGGACAATCAAGGTGATCAAATTCCATGATCAGTGGCTACTTGTCCGGTGATGTACGTCCTGTCGCCTTTCATTTGCCTGTATGTCACTGAGGGCATGCCCGGGTGAAAGGTCACGCGGCGTATGGTCGCCGCCCTGACGTCGGTTTCGTCAGCTGTGTGGAGGTACGTGCACATGGGTCGTCCCGAAAGACCCCTGGACCCCGCGTCCGGTCCCGTAGCCCGGCTCGCCCACGAGCTCCGCGAGGTCCGCAAGGACGCGGGCACCCCCTCGTACCGGCGGATGGCCGAGGCAGCCGGATTCTCCGCGACAACGCTGTCGCAGGCCGCGGCCGGCGAACGGCTGCCGTCGCTCGCCGTCGTCCAGGGCTACGTCAAGGCCTGCGGCGGCGACCCCCTGGAGTGGGAGCCCCGCTGGAAGGAGGCGGAGGCGGCGGTCGCCGAGGCGGTGCGCGAGGAGTCGGCGGACACCGCACCGCCGTACCGGGGCCTCGCCCGCTTCGAGCCCGGCGACCGGCACCTCTTCTTCGGCCGGGAACGGATGGTCGAGGAGCTGCACCGGCTGGTGTGCGACCACCGGTTCGCGGTGCTGTTCGGGGCGTCCGGCAGCGGCAAGTCCTCGCTGCTGCGCGCGGGGCTGCTCCCCGTCCTGCGTGAGGAGATCGCCCTCAGTGGCAGCCCGGCGGTGCTGCGGGTGCTCACCCCGGGCCCGCGGCCCGCGCAGACCTACGGCCATCTGCTGGCACCCGCCGAGGACGAGCCGGAGAGCTGGGTCGTGGTCGACCAGTTCGAGGAGGCCTTCACCCTGTGCCGGGACCGCGAGGAACGGGCCCGCTTCATCGACCTGCTGCTCGCCGCCCGGGGCCCGGCCAGTCGGCTGCGGGTGCTGGTGACCGTACGGGCCGACTTCTACGCCCGCTGCTCCGAGCACCGGGGCCTGGCCGACGCGCTCTCCGGCGCCGGGCTGCTGCTCGGGCCGATGACGGCCGACGAGCTGCGCGACGCCGTGACCAAGCCGGCGCAGGCCGCCGGGCTGCTGGTGGAGCGGGAGCTGGCCGCACGGATCGTCGAGGAGGTCGTCGACCAGCCCGGCGGACTGCCGATGCTCTCGCACGCGCTGCTGGAGACCTGGCGGCGCCGCAAGGGCCGGGTGCTCAGCCTCGCCACCTACCAGGCGGCCGGCGGGGTGCGCGGCGCCATCGCGGCGACGGCGGAGGAGGTGTACGAGCAGCTGACCGAGGCCCAGGCGCGCACCGCCCGGCTGCTGCTGCTGCGGCTGGTCGAGCCAGGTCAGGGCACCCCCGACACCCGGCGCCCGCTGACCCGGGCCGACCTGGCCGAGTGGACCGATCCGGAGGTGCCGGGGGTGGTCGACCGGCTGGCCCGCGCCCGCCTGCTCACCACCGACGAGGACGGCGTCCAGCTCGCCCACGAGGCCCTGATCACCTGCTGGCCACGCTTGTCCGGCTGGCTGGAGCAGGACCGCGAACGGCTGCGCCACCACCGCCGGCTGACCGAGGCCGCCCGCGCCTGGCTGGAGCACGACCGCGACCCCGGCGGGCTGTACCGGGGCAGCAGGCTGGCGCGGGCCGAGGAACTGTTCGGGGACGACGACGGCACGCTCACCGTCTCGGAGCGGGCGTTCCTCGTCGCCGCGCTGGAGGCCCGGGACGCGGAGCGGCGGGCCGCCGCGCGGACGGCCCGCAGGTCCCGGGTGCTGGGCACCGCCCTGTCCGCCGTCCTGGCGGTAGCGCTGGTGGTGGGCCTGACCGCGTGGAGCCAGCACCGTGACAACGAACGGCAGCGCACCGACACCGCCGCCCGCCGGATCGCCTCCGTCGCCGACTCGCTGCGCACCACCGACCCGCGCGCCGCCATGCTGCTGGGCGTCGCCGCCTGGCGGGTCTCCCCGCTCCCCGAGTCCCGCCGGGCCCTGCTCGGCGCCCTCGCCCAGCCCGAACAGGACACCTTCTCCGACCCCGCCCCCGGCGACAGCGCCTTCCGCTTCCTCGCCGCCTCCGGCCGGGTCCTGCTGAGCGTCGAGGACCGCACATGGCGGACGTACGACGTGGCCACGCACCGCCGCACCGGTTCTGGCCGGCTCCCGGTCGACGGCGATCAGGTGGTCGGGACCTCTCCGGACGCGAAGGTGATCGCGGTGTCCGGTGCGGACGGCATCCGGCTGTGGGACACGGCGACGGGGCGCTGGACCGGCGGTGGGCCGTGGCCGGCGTCCTCCGACGACGTCGTCGTCGGGAACCACGCCTACCTCGTGACCGGCACCAAGGACGAACGGGCGCGCGTGCGCTCCCGCACCGACGGAACGCCCCTGTTCGAGGGCCCGGAGGCCGGCAGCGCGGACATGGCCCCCGACGCCCGCACGGTCGCCGTCTGCCCCACGGGCGGCCAGGGCGCCACGCCCCAGGTGTCCGTCGCCACCGGCGACCGCGCCTCGTCCGGCGAGGGGCGCGCGCCCCAGGTGTGGGACGTCGCCGGCCACCGAGAGCTGCCCGGCGACTGGACGCGGGACAAGGACGTCTGTGCCGACAACGACTCCACCCTGGTCATGGGCGGCGGACAGCGGATGGCCGCCCTCTCCCCGGCCGGCATCCGCGTCTGGGACACCGGATCGGGGCGGCTGCTGGCCGACCTGACCGCCGCCAACGCCACGTACGCCGCCTTCAGCGGGGACGGGAAGTTCCTGGCGGCGGCCGACAGCACGGAGATCAAGGTGTGGCGGCTGTCGTCGCCCGACGCCCCGGTCTTCCGGCACTCCCTCAACAACCAGTACCTGTACGGAGGCCTCGCCTGGGACCCCGAGCACCCGGTTCTGCGCTATCTGGAGGCCGGTACGGTCCACTCCCTGGACGTGTCGGCGGCGACGACGTCGGCCTGGCACGACGACGGCCTGGCGGGCGCGCGGCTCGCACCGGACGGCCGCACTCTCGCCACCGCCGAACGAACCGGCACCAGCTACCGCTTCCGGTTGCGCGACACCCGGGACGACCAGCCGGCCCGAACCCTGCCGTCGCCGCCGTTCCCCGTCGCCGACGCGGGCACGGACCCGGTCGTCCCCGCCGACACCATGGCGTTGACGGCGTTCAGCCCGGACGGCGGACTGTTCGCGTACGGCGTCTCGGCGCCGGGCCGGGAAGCGAGCCCGCAACGGATCACGATCTGGGACGTACGCCACCACAGGGTCCGGGACACCCTGGACCTGGCCACCGCCGACTCGACGCCGGTGATCGAGCTCGCCCTGGGCTCCGGCGGCCGCACCCTCTACGCCGTGCGTACGCCCGCGGTGGGCGACCTGGCCGACGAGGTCTGGGACACCGCGAGCCACCGGCGCACCTCCGTGGTCACCGGTCTGACCAGCAGCCACCTCGCCGTGCGCCCCGACGGCGGCCTGCTCGTCGGCGACAACCGCGTCGCCCGCCTGCCGAAGGGGTCGGTGGCCGGGAAGGACCTGGTGCAGGGCGACCAGATCGGCGCCGTCGCCTTCAGCGGGGACGGCACCCGGCTGGCGGTGGGCGACGGGACCGGCCGGGTCGCGTTGTGGGACGGGGAGCTGAAGCGCAAGGCCGGCGTCCTGCGCAACGTCTTCCCGGCCCGGCTCGGCGACACTCCGGAGGGCGTCAGCGCGCTCGCGCTGAGCCCCGATGGCCGCACGCTCGCCGTGGGCGGCAGCTCGGGAACGCTCCAGCTGTGGGACGTCGCCACCCAGCAGCCGCTCGGCGGGCCGCTGCCGACGGCCGGCGAGGAGATCGTCTCGGTGGCGTTCAGCGCGGACAGCGGCACGGTCTACGCGGCCGGGATCCATGTGCCGCTCCAGCGCTACGTCGTCGACCCGGGCCGGGTGGCCGAGCGGGTCTGCGACCGGCTGGACGGCGGCGGCCGGCTGACGCGGGCCCAGTGGAGGACGTATGTGCCGGACGCGCCGTACCGGAAGGTGTGCGCGGGCTGACAGCCCCCGGGTTGATTGATTGCCCTGATCAGACGGGGTACTGATCAATGATCCGGCCTGTCAGTCTCGATCGGGCCGTGACGCGGGCCAACCTCCTCCGCCCGCGTCACGGTCCTGTGCGCCTTTGTGGAACCTTTGCTCGCGGGCGGGCGTTGATCGAGTGAGCGTGCACGACCCGACGAATACCGAGGTGACGTCAATGGCACTGTTCGACCGGCTCAAGGACCAGGCCAAGCAACTCCAGCAGCAGGTCCAGGGCGGCGGCCACGGCGCGGCCGGTGGCCATGGCGGTCACGGCGGCCACGGTGGCGCGGCGGCCGGCGGCTCGCACGGAAGTGCGCACGGCAGCTCGCGGGGCGGTTCGAAGGCCCAGCTGGTGGGTCTGCTGAAGAGCCAGCTCGGCTCCCTGAAGAGCGAGCTGAAGAGCGGCGCGTACCGGGACGCCAGCATGGCGATGTGCGCTCTGGTCGCGGCGGCGGACGGCCATGTGGACGCGGCCGAGCGCCAGCAGATGGAGTCGATGATCCTCAGCAACGACGTGCTGCAGAACTTCCCGCCGGACCAGCTGCGCCAGCGTTTCAACCGGCATGTGGACCAGCTCACCCGCAACTTCCCGCAGGGCAAGACCGAGGCCATGCAGGAGATCGCCAAGGCCGCCAAGAAGCCCACCGAGGCCCGCGCGGTCGTCCAGACCGGCATCGTCATCGCCGGCGCCGACGGCCACTTCTCCCAGGCCGAGCAGGCGGTCCTCCGCGAGGCCTGCGCGGCCCTTGGCCTGAACCCCGTGGAGTTCCAGCTCTGACGTGTCCGACGCGTCCGACGCGTCCGCAGGCCCCGGTGGGGACACGCTGAGTGTCCTGCCGGGGCCGGCTTGTGCGACTTTCAGCCACGCTCCGGCTGCGAGATGACATGCTGAGCCGGTCGCTGGGCAGGATCCGGCACCTCCGCGGGCGCCGGCCCCGCGTTCGCCGCCAGGATCAACGTCGCCACGGCGGCCACCGCCGCGGCGAACCCTCGGGTGTAGCGCTCGGCGGTGCTGGTGCGTTCCTGCACGGCGACCTCGCAACAGCGTTGTGTTAACCACGTTTAATACGCGGTTTAACCTAGGCGCTGCCGGACGCGAACGGCAAGAGGCGCAGGGGGAGTTGGGCGATGTCGGACCGTGACGACCCGGATACCATCGGGCGAAGAGTGCAGCGGTTGCGGGCCGACCGGGGGCTGACACAGCGGCAGTTGGCGGAGCCGGCGTACACCCCCGCCTACATCTCCACCCTGGAGGCGGGCCGCGTCCGCGCCTCCGACGACGCGCTCCGGCACATCGCCGGCCGGCTCGGGGTCGCCTTCGAGGAACTCGCCACCGGGCGCCCCGCGCACCTCGTCACGGACCTGCGGCTGCGCCTGACCGAGGCCCACCGCGCCCTCGCCACCGGCGACGCCGACGCGGCGGCCGAGCAGTACGCCGCGCTGCTCGCGGAGGCGGAAGGACACGGGTTCGCCGAGGAGCGGGCGGCGGCGCTGCTCGGGCTCGGCGAGTGCGCCATCGACATAGGCGAACTCGACTCCGCCCGAGGCCACTTCGAGCAGGCCGAACAGGTCCTCGCCGAGGCCGACGCCCCCCTCCCCGCCCGCGTCCCGGCCCTGCGCGGCAGAGCGGTCTCCCACTACCTCGCCGGTGAACTCCGTTACGCCGTCTACCTGTTGGAGTCCACCCTCGACGAACTCAACCGGGGCGGACTGCACGACCCCGACGCCCTGCTCCTGCTCTACGCCAGCGTCATCGGCCCCTACATGGACATGGGCGCCCACGCCCGCGCCGCCCAGGCCGCCGAGTACGCCCTCGCGCTCGCCCCGCAGGCGGCCGACCCGGCCCTGGTCGCCCGGATGCACCGCTCCGTCGCCCGCACCCTCCTCGCCGAGGGCCGCGTCACCGAGGCCGACGCCTCCCTCGCCAAGGCCGCCGAGCTGTACCGGCAGCTGCAGATCCGTACCGAACTCGCCAACTGCCACTGGATGCGCGGCTACGTCCACGCCCAGAACGGCGACCTCGCGAGCGCCGAGACGGAACTGCGCGAGGCCCGCGCCATGCTCACCGCCAAGCGCGCCGCCCTCTACACCAGCCAGGTCGCCGTCGAACTCGCCGACGTACTGCACCGGCGCGGCAAGTCCGACGAGGCCGCCGCCCTCCTCCACGAGGTCCTCAGCGACCCGAGAGCCTGTCCGCAAACCCCCGCCTGCGCCGCGACGCCCGGCACGCACGCTCGAACAACCTCGCGCGGGGGGACCCCCATGCCGCCGCGGCGCCCGCCCTGCGGGCGGACGACGGGGGTTTGCGGACAGGCTCTCGGCCCCGAACGCGGCGCCCTCCACTCCGCCGCCGCCCACCGCCTCCTCGGCATCATCGCCGAGGACACCCGCGACACCGAGACCGCCGAGGAGCACTACGTCCGCGCCCTCAGCCTCCTGGAACGCGCGGGCGCGGCGGGCGACCTGGCCGACCTGTGCCGCCTGCTCGGTGACCTCCTGCGCCGCACCGGCCGGGTGGAGGCGGCCCTGGACGCGTACCGCACGGGACTGGGCCACCGCACGGCTCCCGGCACCACGACCCTGGGCCCGGCCCCCGCACAGCCGCCGCTGTAGGGCGCGGGGCTCGGCGCGTGCAAGCTCCGTCCAGCCCACAGCCCCTTCCCCGCGGAACCCAAGGCTGCGCACAGCTCCCACCGGTTAGCCTGCGCGGAGGCAATTCGAACGGGTTCGGACAGGTGGGGACAGGCGCGTGCAGAACCAGCGGACCGTGGTCGACGGGCTGCGTGTCGCCGTACGCGCGCTCGTGTACGCCGTCCTCGGCGGCACCGCGCTCCTGGCCATCGCCACGGTCGCCTCCGTCCTCGGGCCGATGCTCGCGCTCGACCTCTACACCCCGCCCGTCGCCGCCTGGTGGACCGTCTTCACGGCCATCGCCGTGCAGGGCGTGCCCTTCCTGCTGCTCGGCACCGTCGTCTCGGCGGCGATCGGGGCCTTCGTACCGGAGGAGGTCTTCAGCCGGCTGCTGCCCCGCAACCAGGCGCTGGCCGTACCCGTCGCCGGGGCGGCCGGCGTCGTCCTGCCCGGGTGCGAGTGCGCGTCCGTGCCGGTCGCCGGAAGCCTGATGCGACGCGGCGTCGCCCCCGCGGCCGCCCTCGCCTTCCTCCTCTCCGCGCCCGCCGTCAACCCGGTCGTCCTGGTCGCCACCTCCGTCGCCTTCCCCGGCCAGCCGAAGATGGTCCTCGCCCGGCTGGTCGCCTCACTGGCCACGGCCGTGCTGATGGGCTGGCTGTGGGCCCGCTTCGGCCGCGACGAGTGGCTGCGCCCACCGCGACGGCACACCGACCCGGCCGCAACCGGCCTGCGCGCCTTCACCGCCGGCCTCCAGCACGACTTCCTGCACGCCGGCGGCTTCCTCGTCCTCGGCGCGGCGGCCGCGGCGACCTTCAACATCGTGGTCCCGCGCTCGGTCCTGGACCTCTTCACCGGCTCCCCCTGGATGTCGGTGCTGCTCCTGGCCCTCCTCGCGGTCGTCCTGTGTGTGTGCAGCGAGGCGGACGCGTTCGTCGCCGCCTCCCTGAGCGGCTTCTCACCGACCGCCCGCCTGGCCTTCATGGTGGTCGGCCCGATGGTGGACCTGAAGCTGATCGCCCTCCAGGCGGGCACGTTCGGCCGGTCCTTCGCCCTGCGGTTCTCGTCCGTGACCTGGGTGGTGGCCGTGGCGAGCAGCGTGCTCGTGGGGTGGTGGCTGCTGTGAGGCGCTACGGCCCGGCGGTACTGCTGCTCCTGACGGGCGCGGCGATCCTGCGGATCTCCCTGTTCAGCGAGCTGTATCTGCGGTACGTGCAGGCGGGACTACGGCCATACCTGGTCGTGTCCGGTTTTCTGCTGGTGCTGCTGGCGGTGGCCGCGGCGGTCGGCGGGCGACCGGAACGCGAACCGCACGCCGAGCAGGGCCAGCACGCAGAGCACGGCGAACACACCGGCCGCGATCAGCAACGCGAGCACGGCGAGCACGGCGAGCACAGCGAGCACGACGAGCACGGCGACGATCAGCACGGCGGCCACCATAGCCCCCGCGTCGCCTGGCTCCTCACCCTCCCCGCCCTCGCCCTCCTGCTCTTCCCGCCCCCCGCCCTCGGCTCCTACAGCGCCGAACGCGAGGCGGCGCAGCGCGCGGCGCAGGGGATCGGCCACTTTCCCGCGCTGCCGGCCGGGAACCCGGTGGCGCTGACGCTGGCGGAGTTCAGCTCCCGGGCGATCTACGACAGCGGACGGTCGCTGTGGGGACGTACGGTCCGGCTGACCGGCTTCGTCACCCGCGACGCCGACGGCACCTGGTACGTCACCCGCCTCCTCGTCGCCTGCTGCGCCGCCGACGCCACCACCAGCGAGGTCGAGATCCGCAACGCCGACGCCGACGCACCGCCCGCCGACACCTGGGTCACCGTCACCGGCACCTGGCACCCCAAGGGCAGGCTGGGCACGGACGAGGCCTGGCCTCCGGTGCTGGACACCACGGGGGTGCGGCGGATCGCGCAGCCGGCGAACCCCTATGAGAACCGGTAGAAGAGGTCCTCGCGCGGGGGCGGCCAGGGTTTCGTCGGACGTGCCTCGGGTAGTCGGGCGTCGTCCGGGTGGGCGGTGGAAAGGCCGTCCGAAGGGCCCAGGCCAGGGTGCTGATCTGGCCCTGATCCGGACCCAGCAGGCCGCTCCCGTTGCTGAGGAGGCTGCCGTGCGGCCCAATGACGATCATCATGACGGGCGGGGACGAGAGCGAGCCGGTGCCGCCGACGCCATCGCCGAAGGCGTACGCGGGGCAGGACCCGGCGAGATCCCGGCGCGGCTGTGCGATGTCGCCGTGGAGCTGCTGCCCGTGACCGGCGCGAGTGTGTCGCTGCACAGCGACGGCATGCCCGTACAACTGGGCGCGAGCAGTGCGCAGGCCGCGTATGTGACCGAGATCCAGGCCACCCTGGGCGACGGGCCCTGCCAGTCCGCCGCGCAGAGCGGAGCTCCCGTGCTCGCCCGTGATCTGACGGCGGGGCAGGACGTCCTGCGCTGGCCGGTCTTCGCTCAGCAGGCCACGGCCGTCGGGGTACGGGCGGTCTACTCGATGCCACTCGGCAACGACACGGTGTGCGTGGGCACGCTCGACCTCTATCGCGACACCCCCGGCGACCTCACGGAACGGGACCTGCGGACGGCGCGGGTGGTGGCCGGGATGATGACCGTGGCGCTGATGGCGCTGCCGCGGATGGAGGAGGCGGGCGACCCGGGGGACGAACGGTGGCTGAGCGGACTCGCCACCGACCAGGATCAGGTCTACCAGGCCACCGGCATGATCATGGCCCAGCTCGGCGTCGGCACGGACGAGGCGCTGGCCCGGCTGCGGGCCCACGCGTTCGCGCAGGCGCGTATGGCGGTGGACGTGGCGCGGGACGTGGTGGAGCACCGGCTGCGGTTCGACGTGGAGTAGCGGCTGGTAGCGGCACGTAGGATCGCCGACCATGGACATAGCGGTTCTCTTTCTCGTGCTCGCCGCCTTCTGGGGGATCATGACCATCCAGAGCAGGATTTCCCAGGCAGACCAGAGAGTTGCCCGCGTCGAGCGCAAACTCGACCTCGTTCTGGACCACTTGGGACTGGACGCCGAGGACCCGCGGATGGGCGAGGTCCTGTCCCTCGTGCGGACCGACAAGAAGATCCAGGCCATCAAGGTCTACCGGGAGATCACCGGGGCGGGCCTGAAGGAGGCCAAGGACGCGGTGGACCGGCTCGGCTAGCCGGCCCCCGCACCTTACGAGGCGGTCACGGAGTACCCGGCGACGGGACGGGCAGGCCGACCCGGTCCGTGACCAGTCCCAGGTTGAAGTAGCTCCTGAACTTGTTGCTGTACGCGGAGTTGGGGACCACCTCGTCGAGAACCAGGCCCGTACCGCCCTCCGGAGTGAGGCCACGTGCGGTCATCTCGTACGTGACGGGGGACGTGCGCGCTCCCGAGTACTTCGGCGTGACCTGGTACCACACCACCTGGCCGGCATCGACGGCGTTCCTGACCCGCGTCTCGAAGGTCAGCATGTGCTGCGGGAGCCCCGGGTCGTTCCTGGCGATCGGAGAGGCGTTCGCCGCTCGGGTGCAGGTGGACAGGTTCCTCAGGTCGAGTCCGCTGCCGCCCAGCTGGTTGCCCAGCAGATGGCAGGCGTTGCGCCAGAACCTGAGCGGGAAGTTGTCGTGGTACGCCATGGTGCGGCGCGCCCAGTCGTACGCCGGTGGCTTCACCTGCTTGACGTTCGTGGGCGAACCCGGCTGCTCGGCCAGGTAGCTCTTGTCCAGACAGGCCGTGATCCCGGTCGGGCGGTCACCGTTTGCCGGGTCGCTGTGCCCCAGGTCCTGCCAGCCCCGGCCTCCCACGCGGCAGTCGAACACCTGCGGCTTGTAGTCGCGCTCCTCCGGCTTCTCCTTGACCTTGTCCAGGATCTTGCGGGCGTCATTGAGGGCGTCGCGGGCCCTGGCCGCCTCCTTGGGGTAGCGAGGCAGCGTCTTGACGGCCTTGCGCACCGCGCCGCCCACCTTGTCGTACTTGGTGAGGGCGCGGATCACGGCGACCGGCCTGGCCGCGGCGAGCAGGCACTTGGAGAGGCTGCTCACGTCCACCTCGAACGACGTGGCGGCGGAGAGGCACTGCTCGACGTCGTTGACGCCGATGACGTCGAGAAGGACGCCGAGCCCCTCCTTCCGGAGCCATTCGCTCAGTGACATCCGCTCCAGGTCCCTGGCCCTGCGGAACTCGTCGACGTACTCCTGGCCGCGCTCCTGGAGCAGGGTCTGCTCGTCCTTCAGCTCCTGGAGCTCCGAAGAAGGACCGCCGATGTACTTCCAGGGCTCGCCCTGGCCCTCGCTCTGGAAGAACGCCCCGCGGTCGGGCGAGAGGCCGATCGCGTGCTTGTCGTTGACGGCGAAGACCGCACCGGCCGAGCCCGCGGCGTGCCATCGCCCGGGCTCGCCGTCGTACTTGTGGAGGGCGCCGTCCGCCGGGTTGGTGGCGTAGAGGCCGGCGCCGCCCGCGTAGAGCTCACGGGCCGGGCCGCCGATCTTCTCCCAGGCGGTACGGTCGCGCTTGTCCTGCTTCCAGCGGAAGACCGCGCTGCCGTCCGGGGCGACCCCGTACAGGTCGTCGTTGTCCACGGCGAATGTCGAGCCGGGGCCGCCGACGCGCTCCCACTTGCCGGGCTCGCCGCCGTACTTGTGGATCGCGCCGTCCGCCGGGCTGGTGGCGAAGAGCCCCGCCTCGCCCAGGAACAGGCGTTGCGCCGAGTCACCGATCCGTTCCCAGTCACCGCTCTTGCGCGACCACTTGAAGACTCCGCTGTGGTCGGCTGCCGCGCGGTAGACGTCGTCGCCGTTCACCACGACGTCTGCCGACGGGTCTCCGACCCGTGTCCAGGAGTCGGGCTCCCCTGCGTACTTGAACACCTCGCGCGTCTGCGGGTTGATCGCGAAGAGGCCTGCCCGGCCCGCCCGGATGGAGTCCGCGGGGCCGCCGATCCTGGTCCAGTCGGTGCCGTCACCCTCCCGCTGCCACACGCTGGTGTGGTCGGCTGCCAGGGCGTAGACCGCGCCCTTGCCGGTCACGGCGAGTTCCGCGCCGTACCCCAGATCTGAGTTGGGTGTGGGGTCCGGGTCGGTCTCCGGGTCGAACTCGGAGTCAGCCACAGAGGTATCGGCCGGGCCTGCCGGGGCAGTGGCCGGGGCCAGGGGCTGTTCCACGGGGATGTTCCCCGTGGCCCGCCGGCGTGGCTCCCCGGGATCGGCGCTCGCGGGAAGCGCCGTCAGCAGGCTCGCTGCCATCGCCGCGGATATGAGCACAGCCAAGCGTTGGTTGATTCTGGACATACGTGGTCACGTCTCCTCTCGGAGGGGTTCGAAGGTGGTGGGTCGGCTCAACTGCTCGTCGGGGCGCCCATCGGCGTCCAGACCGAACCGCGGCCTGTCCAGCGGAAGACCGCCCGCCCGTCCGGGCTCAGCCCGTACAACTCGCCGTCCGCGCCCGCCGTGAAGGTGGCCCCGGGGCCGCCGACCCTCGTCCAGGAGTCCGCGCTCCCGTCGAATCGGTACAGGTCCCCGCTCTTGGGGTTCGTCGCGAAGACACCGGCCCAGCCGGCGTACAGCCGCACCGCCGGGCCGCCGACCCGGACCCACGTCGTCCCGTAGCCCGTCCAGCGGTACACCGCCGAGCCGTCCGGGCTGATCCCGTGGATCGTGCGCCCGTCGACCGCGAACGTCAGGCCCATTCCGCCGATCTGCTTCCACGCGCCCGCGCGGCCCAGGAACTTCCGGACGCGCCCGTCGCCCGGGTCGGTGGCGAACAGGCCCGCCCCGCCCCCGTGGATGTGCCGTGCGGGGCCACCGATCCTCGTCCAGTGGCTCCCGCTCCCCGTCCAGCGCAGCACCGCGTCACGCTTCGGCGTGAGCCCGTACAGCGTGTTGCCCCCGATCGTGAACTCCGCGCCGGACGTGCCGATCCAGGTCCAGGAGCCGGGCGTGCCGCCGTACTTGAAGATCCGGCCGTCCTTCGGGTTCGTCGCGAACACCCCGGCCCCGCCCGCGTACAGGCGTCCCGCCGGGCCCCCGATGCGTCGCCAGCCGCCGTCGCCCCGTTCGTAGACCCCGCTACGGTCCTCCGCGAGGGCGTACAGCCGCCGGTGGTGCGCGGCCAGCGGACCCAGCCGGACCGCCTGGCGGGCGGTGGGCCGGGAAGGCGTGGGCTTGGCCTCGGCGGTGGGCCGGGAAGGCGTGGGCTTGGCCTCGGCGGTGGGCCGGGTGGCCGGGTGGGGCGCCGCGCGTTCGGGAGCCGGAGTGCGCGGGAGCGGCCTGGGCGTCGGCGGCGCGGGTCGCCGCTGCGGGGAGGGAGGCGGGGCGGCCGGCGGCGTGCTCACGTCGGAAGGGCGCGTGGGGGTGTCGATCACCTGGTGATAGCGGCGGGCCTCATAGCTGCTGGTGGGGTGAGCCGAGAGGGTGGCGTCGTCCAGGTCGCCCTCGGCCCGGTTGGCGGGGCGCTTGCGGCTGCTCTGCTGGTAGTACGTGAACTCCCGGCCCGCGCGGTCCGTCCACCCGCCGAAGATCAGCACATGCCGATCGGAGTTGAGGATGTCCCCCGGCTTCAGCTCGGAGGTGTCGATCTTCGACGACACCTCGCGGAGGGTGCTCGTCGAGCGGCTGTACGGCAACTGCCAGGCCATCGAGACGAAGCCCGAGCAGTCCTGCCGGTAGTGCCCGCCGGTGGCCTCGTCGGACCACCAGCTGTACGGGGAGGTCAGCCCGTTGCTGCTGTACGGGACCCGTTGCGCCACCCACGCCTGGGCGCGCTCGATGATCTGCTCGCGGGTGACCCTGCCACCGGGCGTGGCTCCCCGTCCGATGGTCCCGGTGCCGGTGGCCTTCCGGTCGCCCGCCTGGACGGTCTGCGCCTGCACGGGCTCCGAGGCCACGGTCGTGGCGAGGAGTACGGCGCCGAGGGTCCCGTAGAGGACGCGGAGGCTTGTCGTACGCATGCGTGTGTGAGGCAAGAAAGGCTCCTCGGAGTGATGGGCCGGTTCGGCCGGAGGACCGGCGCCGGCTGACTGACTGGCTGAATCCCGTGCGTGCGCGGCGAGTTGTGCACATCAGGTGTCACGGCCACGCACGTACGTGGTGTGATCGGGCGGACACCTGAGGTGGTGCGGGCGGTGCCGTCCTCACGTCGACCACCGTGGCGGGGCGGGGAATTGGACGCCCGGGGGTGCGTTCGTCCGGGCAGGTCAGAGCGGTGGAAGTGGGCGGACAGGGTTTGTCCGCCCGGACAGTCAGGGGGGTGCGGGGCCGTGGCCGGTCGTCAGCAGGGGGAGTTCAGAGGACGGAGCGGCGAGGCCAATGCGCTGGCCCGGTTCCTGTGCGAACTGACGGACGGGCGGACCGTGCGTGACCTGGCCGAGCGGTACGGCGAGGTCAGCAAGACGACGTGGGGGGAGTACCGGTCAGGGGTACGGGTGATCCCCTGGCGACGGCTCCAGATCGTGGTGGAGCGGGAAGTACGGGACCCGGCTGTGCGGAGGGGGAAGCTGGACGAGGCACGGCGCCTGCACCAGGCGGCCCAGCGGGCGGCGGTCGCGGGCGGAGGCGAAGTCGCGGGACGAGGCCGGGGAGCCGTCACGGCAGCGCCGAGCGTGGCCGTGACTGCGGCGCCCGGCCCAGCTGCCTCCGGCCCGGTCGAGTCCGCTCCGGTCGAGTCCGCTCCCGTCAAAGCCGCTCCGGACGAGTCCGCTCCGGACGAATCCGCTCCGGACAACCCGGCTGCGGCCGCCACGGCCGCCACGGCCGCCGCGTCCGTGGCCTCCGCTGCGGACAATGCGTTGACCAGCCCGGACAGCCTCGCCGAGCCCCTCGGCGTCACCACCGAAACGGTTCCTGCCCGGGCCCGCCGCAGTCGGAGTCGGCCCGTGATCGCTGCGGCCGTCGTCCTCGCCATGGTCGCGGCAGGAGCGGTCCTTGCCCTACAGCGCGAAGGCGACAGCGCCGTGGGCGGTCGCCCCGGAACCGCCACCGTCGGCCCCCGCACCCCACTCCCCTCGCCCTCGGCCACCCGTACGCACGGCACGCCGACCACCTCACCGACCGGCGCTTCCGCCTCCGCCCCTTCCCGGGGCCCTGAACGGAGCGTGTCGCCGCCGTCCCGCACCGTCTCCGCCGCCGACGCCTCCGGACCTGTCTACGTCCTCTCCTCCGACGGCCGCACCCTGCTGCGCTGGTCCGGGGCGGGCGACACCTGGGCCACCGTCGGAACGGGGGTCGGGGCGCCGTACGCGGGAGAGCCCGGCGTCTTCGCGCTCGACGAGAAGAACGGGCGCGTCTCCCGCTACAACGGCACCCCGAACTCCTGGACCGTCATCGGCACCGCCTCCGAACTCGCCATCGGCGGCTCCTCCCTCTACGCCCTCACTCCGGAGCGTGACAAGGTCCTGCGCTGGAACGGCCGTGCCGGAAGCTGGACTTCGATCGGTGGGCCTGCCGGGCACATCTACGCGGGAGGGCTCGGCCTCTTCGCCACCGAACCTGTCGGCGGGCACCTCATCGGTTACGACTCGGCCAGGCGAACCTGGGCCCGAGTGGGCAACCCCGGCGCACACTTCGTCGTCGGCCGTGACCACCTCTACGGGCTCAACCCTGCCCGTGACCTGGTCTGGCAGTGGTCGGGCAAGGGCGACAAGTGGGACGTCATCGGCGGGCCGGCGCGGGCGATCCACGGTGGCGAGCTCGGCCTCTTCGCCGTGAATCCGGAGACGGGGCGGCTGTGGCAGTACACGGGGGAGCCGGGTGTCTGGGCGGACATCGGCGACTCGGGGGCGGCTCTGGCGATGGACAGCCGCGCGTTGTACCGGGTCGCGGCGGACGGGGAGTCGGTGTGGCGCTGGTCGCCCGGGAGTGACTGGTCCAGGATCGGGGGAGCGGCGGCGGCGGTCGCGGTGGCCGGCTGAGTGCTCAGATCTCCGCCCGACCCCGCTTCCTGACCTCGGTGAGGCGGTGGGCGCCCAGTTCGACGGCCGTCCAGGTGGCGTCGGCCGGTACCTCGCCGAGGCCGCCGTTGGTGAGGACGATCGCGTCGTCGCCCACGCGGACGACGGCGACATGGAGGGTGAGGACGGGGGCGTCGTCGTACTCGGAGACGGCGCGCAGCACGAGCCGCAGGCCCTGGCGGGCGTCGCCGACCTCCGGCATCTCGGCGCCGGTCACCTCGACGGTCATCTCTCCGCCGCCCGCGGTCGCCGTGAACTCGGCGCACTCGCGCGGCATGCTGTCCAGCCAGGCCAGCGTGCCGTCCACGGCGTCGGGCCGGTGCGCCACGACCTGGTAGCGCAGCTGGGCCTCGTCGTACAGGTCGTCCAGCCCGGTCGACGCGCGCGTCGTGGCGTCGGGTCCGAGGAGTTCCTCCGCGTACAGCGCGTCGAGCAGCTTTCCGCACCCCGCCTCGGCCGACTCGGTGCTCGCCTTCAGCATGGACTCCCGCCACGTCGCGAAGCCGTCGGTGGCGACCCAGGGCTCGCCCAGGTCCGCCTCACTGATCAGCGCCGCCTGCGCCTGCGCCTCGGTGAGGGTGGGTGCCGCCGCGGGCGTCGCCGGGGCGGTGGGGGTCCCGGCGGAGGCGTGACCGCGGGCGGCCGACGCCGGTCTGCCCAGGCCGGCGATGGTGTCGCAGGCCGACGCGGTCAGCAGGGCAGCCGCGGAGAGGGCCGCGACGAGGGCGGCGCGGGCCGGGGGACGGGGCATCGCGGGGCCTCCTGGGCTGGGGTCGGCGGGCGCTCAAGATCGGGTACGTGTTCTTAAGGCACCACCCCACGGGGGCGACCACCAGTGCGCCGGGCCGTCCGGGTGACGTGGATGCACGCCGGACAGGCTCTCGCCCCCGCCGCCCCTACCCGCCCCTACCCGTCCCGCCCTGGCCCGTTCCAGGGCTTCGGCGACTGCCGCTAGGTCACGGTGGGGCCGAGCTGCCGCAGTGTGGTACTCGCCGAGATGGACGCGGTAGGTATCGCCGCCGCCGAGAACGTCGTCCTTGAAGAACTCCCTTCGCCCGCACTGTGCTGTCTCCGTCTCGGTCGCGCCGGTAGTGCCTCAGGCGATTCAAGTCGGCGCGCCAGCGGAGACGTTATTCACAGCAGGCAGCGGGGCTGATTCTGGTCTGGCACGGCGAGGAAGTCTCCAGTTGGCTGTCCATGACCGCACGGACACCGCACCATGGAGAGTGAGTTCAAGTGGGAAATTCCTCGGACTACCCTGACGTTCCCAAGTGGGTAAAGAATCCCCAGGGCTACAAGACGGGTTCCGTCACCAAGTACGAGGGCAACATTTTCCGCGCCGCTTTCTGGGCCGACGAGCCGGGGGTGGGGGATCCGAACAAGAACGGCTGGCGATTCTTCGACGAGTTGTACGACAAGACCTCGCACAAGGAGACCGAGCGGGCGAACATCATCGCGTACATCCCTACCTGGCGGAAAGAGGAGGGATTCGACTACGGCAAGGGCGAGATGTATCAGTACATCACGCACGGCATCATTTCGTTCTTGACGTTCAGCGAGCAGGATTCCGGCGCGTTCGACCCCAAGTCGGTCCGGGAGGTCGGCGCCGTTCTCGCGGACGTGCTCATGGCCGCGAACCTGTACGGGACCAAGATCATGGTCGCGCTGGGCGGCGCGAACGACTTCGCGTTCCTTGACCTGATGACGGCCGTCGGGACCGACCCGGCCTCGCCGAAGCTCGACCAGGCCGTGCGCAACGTCGTCGACTACGTCACCCAGAACGGTCTGCACGGCGTCGATCTCGACCTGGAGTGCTGGTGGGGCCGGCCCGGCGACCAGGACCAGGGCGGCCGGATGAAGAGCGACGGCCCGCATCCCGCGGGGCGGGGCCTGACTCTCTTCGCCAAGAAGCTGAAGGAGGCCATGCCCGACAAGATCGTGTCGGCGGCCGTCTTCGGCACGTCGTGGTACGGGAACAACTACGACCCGGACATGGCCGAACACCTCGACTGGGTGGGCGTGATGACCTACGACCTCACCGGGTCGTGGGACAAGTCCCCGGTCGGTCCGCATTCCGCCCTGCACAAGATCCGCGGGAAGGACACGGCGAAGATCCGTGAGGCGGATGAGTATCTGGAGTCGTACCTCCGCGAACAGCAGGGCGGCTGGCCGGGGGCCAGGGCGGGCGCTGGTTCGGACGCCCCGGGTGGCGACGCTGCGGAGAACAATCCGATCCTGTCGGTCGAGGACTGCCTCTGGTACTGGACGAATCCGCTCTTCATGAACTGGCAGGGCAAGGGACAGGAAGTGGACCGCGGAAAGATCGCCGCCGGCGTGCCGGTCTACGGCTATGACTTCGCCGCGGCCAAGGAGCCGGACGACCTGACCGGTGAAGTTCCCCCGGGGTACAAGGTGCTGCGGTACAAGGAAATCCTGGACGAATTCCCGGACGCCCTTGACGCCAAGGACGCGAACATCAAGGTGGACGGGAAGACGCCCCGCCCCAAGCTCGGCGAACCCCTTCCTCCGGGCGAGTACCCGTACGCCCACAACATCTATTTCGAGACCCCGGACACCGCCGTCACCAAGCTGAAGTTCCTCAAGGGGGTCGGCGCCAAGGGCGTCATCATCTGGGAACTCTCCAACGACGTCTGGGAAGACGGCAAGAGCATCATCAAGGCCCTTTACCTCGCCTCCGGCAACAAGGTTCCCGAGTCCTCGCCCGTCACGGATCCGCCGGTCCCGGTGGCCAATTCCTATCTGTGGGACTCCGTCGGATTCCTTGGGCACGCGACCAGCGCCCTGCAGTTCCAGGACGACGGCACCCAGGACAACGGCATGCGGCAGTTCTCGGCGCGGCTGTGGAACATCCCCGACGACGCGGACTGGAAGAGCGTCGCCCAGAACTGTCCGGCCGTGGTCAAGAGGCAGTACTTCAACCGGCCGACGCGCATTGTGGACAAGGGCGCTCTCGGACTCTGGGGCGAGTTCGACGTCCTCGACAATGACGACGTCCCGGACTGGTTCTGGGGTCACGTGGAAGAGAAGGACGGGGCGCCCGACGGGTACACGCGGTACGCCTCGCGCCTGTGGGGCCTCTCCCTCAGCGACGACTGGCAAGAGGCCGCAAAGCAGACCCCGGCGCTCATCGCGGGCCAGTACTTCGACGAGCCGACGGAGATCGAGGACAAGGGAGTCGGCGGACTCTGGGGCATCTTCGACGTCAGCGACGATCCGAGCCCGGTACCCGCGCCCACGAAGCAGGCGCGGGGTGAGAACGACTGCATGTACTGCCAGGTCGACACCGTTCCGTCCCCGGACGGCTGGGACAACGTGGAGCGGTTCAACCTCACGAACACGATGACCATCGGTGAGGATGCGCCGTTCCTCTATGCGGTGGTCACGAAGGACGACGACTCGGTCGACTTCCCCGACGGGGTCCTCATGAGCCTCAAGGACCCCGACGGGAACGCGTACGACAAGGACGTCGACGAGGCCGGTCGACTCGTCAAGATGTCGGGCGACTCGGTGCGCCTCGTGGTCGTCAAGGATCCGCAGGCGGGCGACTGGACGATGACCATGAGCGTGGCCTCCGACGCCGAGTTCCACTGCGAGTGCAACACGGTTCCGAGCAAGGACGTCTACGACACCATGCTGGAGACCGTCCGCCGGAGGGACGGAGGGGCCGGCGGGATCGGCCCCCGCAGCGTCGGCGGCGACATCCTCGCGGCATTCCTCGGCGTCGCCATCGCCGTGGTCCTCATTCCCGAGGCGGTCGTCACCACCGCTCTGACCGTCGCCGTCGCCGGGGCGGGACTTGTCGGGATGGGCTACAACGCCGTCAGGAAGAAGGACAGCGCGGAGAAGATGGGCACGGTCGCCGCCATCGTGAGCAAGATCGGCGACAAAGTCCGGAACCAGGGGTTCGACGGCGTCCTGGAGTCCGTGTACCTGATCGGAAAGAACATCAGCAAGGAGGAAGTCGAGGTCATCCGAAGGCCGGAGAACCTGGACAAGATCTACCCGTGGATCGGCGTACACATCCAGGTGTACAAGGTCGTGGAGCACATGACGGACCCGGAGAAGCAGAACTCCGTCCGTCACGTCTTCTGGCAGTGCATGCTCACCAAGAGGCTGGGCAAGGACTTCGCGACCGAAATGGGCGATGCGCACGAGGCCGGCAGGCCGGGTACGGACGCGGACAACGAGGCGGACGAGAAGAACAACAAGATCGGCCAGCAGCTCGCCATGGACGTGGCCTCCGAGAACGACTGCCTGAAGCGCACCCTCGAACTCTGGGACACGAGGACCAGTTACCCGCCCGGCGACCCGATGAGGATCGCCATCCGGCCCGACTACGAGGGCGACCCGACCTGATCCCCAGGGCTTCGGCATAGTCCCGCCCGACTGGCGCGTACGGCGCTCCGCAACTGCCCCGCGAGGGCGCGCACGGTGTCGGGGGTCGCTGCGGGGCGGGTGAGCGGCGAGAGGAGCCTTTCGGGTGTTACGGGCGTGACGGGCGTTACGGCGTTCCCGTCGCTCCCCTCGCCTCCTCGGGCCCTTTGGATCCCTTCGCCCCGGCATCCCCGGCAGAGGCCCCCTGGAAGGGCTTCCGGGCGGCCCGGTACTCCGCAGTCGGTGCACTCCATGAGGCGGCGGGGTCCGGGCGACGCGGGCGGCGCGGGATCTGTGGGCGCTGTGGGCGCTGCGGGCAGCTCTGGCGGCATCTTGTCGCGGAGGCGGTGCTGGACGAAGGCGCGGGGCGAGTGAACCTGGTCGGGGAGCCCCGCGACGAGGCTCCGCGTCAGGTGAACCGGGGTCGCGCCCCGGGCCAGCCACTCCTCGGCGAGGGCTTGCAGGGCCTCGCAGTCGGAGGCGGAGAGGGCGAGGCGCGGGTCATGGAGGCCGAGCCGGGCGAGGGCGGTGTAGGCGGGGGCGGGGTGGGGGCGCGCAGGAGGGTTGGGCGGCGGCTCGGCCTCGGTCTCGGCCTGCGGGGGCACGTCGCCGGGAGCGGTCTGCGGCCGTACGTCAGCTACCTCGTCTGCTACCGGCTCGTCACCCGCGAGGAACCGTGCCCACCAGTCGTTGGAACGTGCGGTACGCGACCAGTACGTGTGGAACACCCAGCGGGTGACGTTGTCGACGCCGGTCTCACCGGGCTGGGCGCGGCGGCGTACTCGCCGTAAGTGGCCGTGCCTGCTGAGCTCGTTGAGTGCGCTGCGAACGGCTTGCTGGCCGTACAGCGGCTGCGCCTTGGCGACGGTCTTGGCGTCCATGGCCGCGTTGTCGCTGAGCCGGTCGAGGAATCCGGCGAGGTACGCCTCACGGGGAGGCAGGTGGGCGAAGTCGTCGGCTCGGGGCGCCGCTTGGTCCGGGGCGGAGCGCTTGCCGTAGCCGGGCTTGGCCATGGGATGGGCTGCGGGCGCGGGCAAGGGGGCGTTAGAGTTTTCGTAAGCCACGGGATCGACCGATCCGATCTTGGGGTGAGACCCCGGCGGGTGTTGGTAGCACCCGACCGGGGTTGTTTGTTGCCGCGAACGCTAGAGGGTCGTGACGTCGTGTCGCAAGCCGATCACGAAAAGTCATGTGCGCTGGTATACGCGACAGTTGGCGCCCGTGGCGGCACGGGGAGGGCGGGAGGGTGGGTTCAATTCTTCCCGCTCATTCCTTGCAAAAGGGGCTCGAATGCCGGGGTCCGACGCCCGGGGCTCAGGCCGCGGTGTCGTGTGCGTACGCGACGAAGGCGGTCCATGTGTCGGGGGTGACACTGAACTTGGGGCTGCGAGCGCCGAGCTTCGAGTCACGGACGTGGATGGTGTAGGGGCAGGCGGCGACTTCGAGGCAGGCGCTGCCCGACGAGTCGCTGTGGCTGGACTTGCGCCAGGTGTAGGCGACTTCGAGGCATTCGCCGCCGCCACTGCTGCTATAGCTGGACTTGAACCACGTCAACTCGCTGCTCACAGCTCCTCCGCCAACTTCGCAATAAACCGGGCCGACTCCTCAGGACTCAGAGCCTGCCGAAGGATCATGGCATGCCGCTGCACGATGGCGCTGACCTTCTCTGCGTCGGCGTACAGCCTCCCAGTCTCCTGCCCTTCTTCGAAGACCAGTAGCTCATGTTCGCCGGTCTCCACCAAGACAAAGGGGCCGTCCACGCCAGGGCCAGCCCCCACGAAGGGCAGCACCTGGATCGTCACGTTGCGGGCCTTGCCGACAGCCAGTAGCCGGAGCAACTGCCTCTTGTGCGAATCCCGGCCCCCAACAGGGTTCCGGAGCGCAGCCTCTCCGATAGCGAAGCTGAACGCTCTGGTCTGTTTGCCCAGCAATGCCTGCCGTTCCAGCCGCCCAGCAACACGTTCCTCAATGGTCTCGTCGTCAAGCGGAGGCAGGTACGCGTTGAGCAGGGCCCGCATGGTCTCCTCAGTTTGGAGCAGGCCGGGAATGTGCAGGGGCTGATAAAAGCCCAGGGAGATCGCCTCAGCCTCGTACCGGACGTAGTCCTCCGCGTAAGAGAGGAACTTCTCCGGCTTCAAGTACTCGTGCCCGGCAAGCAACTTGCCGCGTGCTCCGCAGAGTTGATCTGCAGTCTGCAGCAACCTGAGCGTCGGTCGCCGTCTCCCGCACTCCATCGACTTGACGTACTCGTAGTCGTAACCGGCCTCCTCAGCCAGCGCCTGCCGACTGACCGAAGCCTCCTCCCGCCACAGCTTGATCTGACCGCCACAGTATCGCCAGTTCTGTTGCACCTGCTGAGACTCCCCGGACGCCGCCACGCCCCACCTCCCGCCAACACACCGTGTACAAGCACGCTGTGTACCCACGCCGCTACTCGCGACGTTACGCGCCGCCCACCAGCCTGAGCTGACCGAATGACGGAGAACCACACGCAAGAAAGCAAGGCGCGCGTATGCCCATGCCCGGAGGCCCCACACCTCAACCGGCCCCCACAGCCGTCCCGCAGGACATCGAGTGGCGACTGCCCCGCCACGCCCGAAGCGTCGGCCGGGCCCGAACGCTGTTCCGGGAACAGGCCACGTCGTGGAAGCTGCCGGACGAAGTGACGGAGACGGCGGTACTGCTCCTCAGCGAGCTGATGACGAACGCGTACCGCCACGCGAAGGTCTCCCCGGGCCGCGAGATCTGGGCCCGCTGCATCCTGGAGGCGAACCGCCTCCGCATCTCGGTGGCGGACGCGAACGACACTCTCCCTGAACCCCGTCCCGCCGCGTTGGACGAGGAGTCGGGCCGGGGTCTGACTCTGGTGTCCGCGCTGGCAGACAAGTGGGGAGCGGAACCCCGCGGGGGCGGCATCGGCAAGACGGTCTGGTACGAGCTCGAATGCGAACCTTGCGAGACTCTCTGAACGCCTGCTTGCCAGGGTCCTACCGGCTGCGCTGTCGGCAGACGAGTACGCCGCCCAGGCAGGTGACGCGAAACGCGCCCTCGGTGTGAATGGCCTCGTCGACCCGTTCCCGGGCGCGCTCGATCGTGTCCTCGAACGGTACGCCCATCTGGTCTGCCCAGGCTTCGTACGAGGCCAAGTGGGCGATCACGGGTTCGGCGTCGGTCACCTCGATCACCCCGGGCAGAGGGATCGTACGGACGTCGTCGAAAACCTCGCCGAGGACCGCCGGGGCATCCTCCAAGGCGAAGCGGGCGGACAGTTGCACCCGGGCGGGGCCTTCCTTGACGCCCAGTACGTCACCTGCGGCACTGCGCCAGAGATCTTCCAGTTCTCGCTTGTCAGTACGGCTGTTGGTCGAGACGACTGCGACTGCTGGATGTCCGCGACGACCGCTCCGGGGATGGTGCCCAGTATGCCGGGGGAGATGTCCAGGGGGAGGACGGTCAGGTCGGAACGCCCCTCCCGCATGCGTGCGACGAATTTCCCGTTCCCGCATCCCACGTCCGCGACCGCACCGCGTATGTCGACCAGCTCGTTCGCAACGATGCCCGGAAGATCGTGGCGCGGGGTCTGCCACTGGTAGAGAGACTGGCGGGCGGCCAGGTACCGGCCCGTGCCGTAGGCCTTGGTGGAGAGAAGGCTGCGGTCGGTGACCGAGAGATCAGGCGTGGGCTGAGCAGTCATCGTGGCTCCATGGGGTTGCTGGCGCGAGCGACTGCTGACCGTGTGTCACGGTACGGATCGCTACCCAAAAGTCCGGCCAGATTGCGAAGCCTGATGGTGATGCTTGCGGTATGCGTCTCGGCGGCAAGTACTGCTGAGAGCTTCGCACCGGCCCCGTCGACATCACCCTTCGCGAGGTAAGCCGTGGCCAGGTCGAGATGCGCGGCCTGAAGGCCGCCAGGAGAGCGGTCGCCTTCCGGCCCGGCTTGATACAGCTCCACCGCGCGGTGTGAGGCGGCAATGGCCTGCTGGACCTGGCTTCGCCCCCGGCGGCCAACAGCGTGGTACCGGCGTAGGCCCACTGCTTGGCTTCGGGAAAGGAGAAGACGCCGGGCAGCTCTTCCGGTCCCACTGGGGTCCGGGCCTCATGGGCCAGAGCCAGCGTTCGCAGCGCGCTGCGGTTGTCTCCTCCGGCTGCATGGGCTCGTGCCTCCAAGCTCAGCAGCCGGGCCTTGATCGTCCCGCCCAGTACGCGGCCAGCGACTGGAACGAACGTGCCCACGACCACCGCCGGCTCGGCCGTGAACTCGGCCTCTTCGACACCAACCCCCTGATCGGCGCCGGAGCCGGGCACCTTCGGTGCGCCAGTCTGGGTCCACGGCTCAGGCGGACTTCTGGCCAAGTGCGCGAAGGTGACCGCGTCGACCACGGAACTCGCCTTCGGTAGGCGCTCGTTTGTGCGGCAAGGCCGACCGTGTGCCAGGCCCCCGTGCCCCCCTCAGTACACGGTCACGCCGTCGGGTCCGCGCGGCGAGCGGGCAAGCCCCCTTCCCCCTTCGGGTCGGGCTCGCATCCGGACGCCGTGGCTGCGCCTTGCCAACACCCTTGCTGAACAGGCGAGATGAGCACGAGGGCAGGGATTGTCCGAGAACGCCCGGTTGTGGTTCACCACCCCTGGAGACATCACTGTCCGCGCATGAGTGAATACAGAACGTAGCGCTCTCTCGCCCCGCTTCGCGTGGGCCTCGACGAAAGGGCACAGGCATGCCTTCGGCCATGCGTAAGAAGACGACCACTCCACGGGCACGGCGGCTGGCCGCCGCAGCCGTCGCGCTGGGCAGTTGCCTGGCGCTCGCCGTCCCGGCGGGTACCGCCGGCGCGGCACCCGCCGACCCGGTGCCGACCGTCTTCTTCGGCGACTCCTACACCGCCAACTTCGGTATCGCTCCCGTGAACGACCAGGACAACGAGAGAGGCTGGTGCTTCCAGGCCACGGAGAACTATCCCGCCGTCGCCACCCGGCGCCTGGCCGACAACGGCATCACCCTCGACGTCCAGTCGGACGTCTCCTGCGGAGGCGCGCTCGTCGAACACTTCTGGAGGGAGCAGGAGCTGCCCTTCGGCGCGGGGACGATCCCGGCGCAGCACGACGCGCTCAAGGAGGACACCCAGCTGGTCGTGGGCGGTATGGGCGGCAACACGCTGGGCTTCACCAGCATCCTCAAGCAGTGCTCCGCCAGGCTCCGGGGCGACGAGGGAGCGCTGCTGCCCGGATATCCGCTGGACCCGGACAAACCGGCGGCCGAGTGCGCGGACTTCTTCGAGTCGGAAGACGGAAAGGCATGGCTGGACTACCAGTTCCAGCGGGTCGAAGGGGACCTGGAGGAGATGCTCCTGCGCATGAGCTACTTCGCTCCGGATGCCGACCGTGTCCTGGTCGGCTATCCCCGGCTCGTGCCCAAGGACACGACCAAGTGCCTGACCGCGGCACCCGGCCAGACGGAACTGCCGTTCGTCGACATCCCCGAGGGCGCGCTGCCGGTCCTGGACCAGGTCCAGAAGCGGCTGGACGACGTCATGAAGAAGGCCGCCGCGGATGAGGGTGCCGACTTCGTGGACCTCTACGACCAGACCGCGAACAACACGGCGTGCGACGGCGCCAACCGGGGCATCGGCGGCCTGCTGGAGAACTCCAAGCTCGAACTCCTCGGCCAGCCGATCCCGTGGTACGCCCACCCCAACGAGAAGGGCCGTGACCTCCAGGCCCAGCACGTGGCCACCAAGGTCGAGCAGATCCTCAACCGGTAAGAGGTAGGAGGTAAGGGGCACAGCCTCTACTGGAGACCGTCCTCGCCCCTCAGTGAAGCCCCAGGCCGATGGCCTGGGGCTTCATTCTGGCCCTCCCCGCCCGGATCGGCTATCGCTGGGAGGTACCGGACCTGCGGACGTGGTTGATGAACGCGGCGTAGGTCTGCGGGGCGAGGGTGAGCGTGCCGACCTCGGGGTCCTTGGAGTCGCGGACGGCGACGCAGGGGGTGAGGTCGGCGACCTCGACGCACTCGCCGCCCGTGTTTCCGCTGTACGAGGACTTGCGCCAGGCGACGGCTCCGAGGGGGGCGCACTCGACGCAGTCGCCGCCCGTGCTTCCGCTGTAACTGGACTTACGCCACTGGACGTTGACCTGTGTCGGCATGGTGCCCATAACGCTCCTCCAGTACCCGCTTGATCAGTTCCGCCGAATCCTCCACGGAGAGCGCGGCTCCCTGCAAGCCAGCGTAACGAAGGGCGGCTTCGCGGATAGTCTCCGTATTGGCCGTCATGTGGCCCGAGATGAGGTCCTCGGTGTACAGGATGTCCGGGTCGTCGTCGAAGCGGAGCAGGTTGAACGAGCCGTCCAGGCTGGTGTGTTCACCCGTCCCGAAGGGCAGCACCTGAAGGCGGATCCAGCGCTCGTCCTTGAGGCTCAACAGGTGGAGGAGCTGGTCCCGCATGACCTTCGGGCCGCCGATCGGGCGGTACAGCACCGCCTCGTCGAGGATCACCAACGTCAGGGGCGGCCGCTCCCGCTTGAGGATGCGCTGCCGCTCCATACGGGCGGCGAGCAGCTCGTCGAGCTTGTCCGGCTGACCCGTGGCCAGTACGGCACGGGCGTACTCCTTCGTCTGAAGCAGTCCGTAGACCAGCTGACACTGGTACGTCGAGATGTACGTCGCCTTCGCCTCCATGTCGGCGTAAGGCTGGAACCACGTCGGCAACTGGCTCCGCAACACCAGCCCCACCAACCGCGAGAACATCCCGTCCGTCACCAGCGCCGCGTCCAGCCGCTCGGCGAAATCCCGTGTCGGGACCTTCAGCGTCGTCTCGATCTGGCCGACCAGCGAGCCCGAGCAGAACAGGACGGAGCCCAGCTGCTTCAGCGTCAGCCCGGCCTCCTCCCGTTTTCTGCGCAGCTCGAAGCCGAAGTAGTCCAACGGAGAAGCCGTGGGGTCGAGTTGCCGAATGTGAACCAAGGCGTGCCACCTCCGAGTCCGGTCTGTAGCTGAGCGTAACCACGTGACTTCACACTGGTGATGTGAACGGGAAAAATCACCGGCGCGATCCACCCACCCCCCTGTTACCGTCCCCCCATGCAGCGCGCCGCCACCCCGCTCTCACGACGACGCCGGACCCCGTCCCGGCGCCGCGCTGACACCTGAGCGAAGAACGAAGCCCCGGGCGAGTGCCCCGGGGCTTCGGCGTATGGGTGCTCGTCCCTTCATCTCATCCGGAGGAGCAGCCATGCACCACGACCACCGCCGGCTCGGCCGTGAACTCGACCTCTTCGACACCGACCCCCTGATGGGCGCGGGCCTGCCGTACTGGCTGCCCGACGGCGCCACCGTCCGGCACGCGACGACATGTTCCCGCCGATGGAGCTCGGTGCGGAGCAGGTCGTGCTGCGCCCCAGCCTCTGCCCGCACCATGCCCTGATCTACCGTTCCCGGGCCCGCAGCTACCGCGAACTGCCGCTCCGCGCATGTCTTCTGCACTCTGGACCAGGCGGTGGACGAGGCGGGCGCCGCCCTGAAACTGATCGGCCGTGCTTACGCCGATCTGGGGATCAGAGCCGTGCGCCACCGTCTCTCGCTCCCGGGGGAGGGAGCCGGAGAAGGCGACGGCGGTGGCAAATACGTCGCCGATCCCGAGCTGTGGCGGCGCGCGACCGCCCTGCTCCGTGAGGTCCTGGACGCCTCCGGCATCCCGTACGAGGCCGTCGAGGGCGAGGCCGCGTTCTACGGTCCGAAGATCGACGTCCAGATCGCCGACCCGGCGGGCCGCGAGGCGACCCTCTCCACCGTCCAGATCGACTTCCACCAGCCCGAACGCTTCGACCTGCGCTACATCGGCCCGGACGGGGCCAGGCACCGTCCCGTCATGGTCCACCGCAGCGTCATCGGCAGCGTCGAACGAGCCGTCGCCCATCTGGTCGAGGAGCACGGCGGCGCGTTCCCGGCGTGGCTGGCGCCGGTCCAGCTGCTGATCCTGCCGGTGGCGCAGGCGCAGTACGCAGCGGCCGAGAAACTGCTGCACCGGGCCCGCCGAACGGGTCTGCGCGCCGAGATCGCCGGTCCCGAGCACGGCACCCTGGGCGCCCGGATCCGCGCGGCGCGCCTCGTGCCGTACCAGGCGGTCAGCGGGGAACGGGAGGCCGAGGGGGACGGGGACCTCGTGGCCGTACGGCTGCGGGACGGGCGCAGGCCCGGTGTCGTGCCGGGCGGCGAGCTGGTGGACCGGATCGCCGCCCGCGTCGCGGCCCGCGGCCTCGCGCTGTGGGACGGAGACGCCGCATGACGCCGCACGCACGCTGCCGCACGGCGACGCCATACGGCGACGCACTCCACCTGTACGACACCGTAAGGTCGGTTTCCCGGAACCCGCCACCGCACCCGTGCGAGGAGACCTGCCGTGACGAACGCCGAAGGGCAGCCCATCCCGGTGATCATCGACTGCGACACCGGTGTCGACGACGCCCTGGCGCTGCTGTTCGCCGTACGCCATCCGGGGCTCGACCTGCGCGCCGTCACCTGTGTGGCGGGCAACACGGACGTGGACGGCGTCGTACGCAACACCCTGACCGTGCTGGAGCAGGCCGGGGCCGGTGACATCCCGGTCGCGCGGGGCGCCGAGCGGCCGCTGATCGAGGCGGTGCGCACGGCACGGCACGTGCACGGGCAGGACGGCATGGGCGACCTCGGACTGCCCGCGCCGACCCGCCGCGCGGTGGAGGTGGACGCGGTGACGCTGCTGCGCCGCGAGATCCTCGCGTCACCGCGTCCGGTCACGCTCATCCCGATGGCGCCGCTCACGAACATCGCGCTGCTCCTGCGCATGTACCCGGAGGTGACCCGGGGCATCGAGCGGATCGTGTTCATGGGTGGCGCGGTGGCGACCGGGAACGCCACGCCGGTCGCGGAGTTCAACGTGTGGCACGACCCGGAGGCGGCGGCGATCCTGCTCACCGCCGGGGTGCCGATCACGATGTACGGCCTGGACGTCTTCCAGCGGGTCCTGGTCCCGGCCGCGGACGTCCAGCGGCTGCGCGGCAGCTCGGAGCCCGCCCTGCGCCTGGCGGGTGAACTCCTCGCCCATCGCGACCCGGCCACCTCCGGGGACCCCACCCCTACCGGCGGCATCGGCGACGCGGGCGCGGTCTGCGCGGTCGTGGACCCGGAGGGCATCACCACCCGCCCGCTCCCCGTCGAGGTCTCCCTGGCTCCGGGGCCGACGCGGGGCCAGACCATCGTCGACCGCCGCCCCCGCCCCGGTGAGTCCGAGATCCACGACGGCCCGCGCGAGCAGCAGTTGGTGGACGTGGCCCTGGACGTGGACGTCGAACGGTTCGTGAAGCTGTACCTGGCGACGCTGGAAGGTGTCTGACCGGCTGTCACACGGCAAAGGGGCCCGGGGTGACCACCCGATCACCCCGGGCCCCTTCACATACCGTCGGTCAGGAACGCGCCGCGCGCTTCCGCCTCGACATCACGACGAACGCCGCGCCGCCCGCCACCAGCGCCACCGCGCCGAGGGCGATCGGGCCGGTCGCGCTGCTGCCGCCGGTCTCGGCGAGGTCGTCGCCGCCGCCGTTGGGCTTCGGGGCCGCGGGAGTCGTCGACTCGGAGGCCTCCGGGGTCGAGGTCTCGGTGGACGGGGTCTCGGAGGCCGGCGGGGTCGTCTCCTCGGCCGGGGTCGACGGCTCGTCGGTCGCGGGCTCCGACGGCTCGGCCGGCGGCTCCTCGGTGGCCGGGGGCTCGCTCGTGCAGTCCTTGGTGCCGCCGTTCCAGGCCGCGATCAGCTTGTCCTTGATGACCGGGCGGTCCGGGCCCTTGGGCACGTCACCGTGCTCGAAGCCGTCGCCCGCGTCGAGCTTGCCGTCGAACTTCACCGCGCCCCGGTACAGGTCGATCTGCGCGAAGCAGCCCGCGTCCGGGACGGCGATGTCCAGGGAGTCGGTCTGGCCGGGCTTGACCGTGACCGTGTCGAAGTCGACGAAGACCTGCTCGCCGGAGGTCGCGAAGGTCGCGCCGTGGGCGAGGTAGGAGGCGAGCGAGGCGGTGCAGGTCGTGGCGTCGGCGGCGGCGCGGACCTTGACGTGGACCTTGCCGTCGTCGGTGACCTTCAGGTTCTGGTCGTCGACCTTGACGGAGTCGTAGAAGTTCGAGCCGTCGAGCGAGAACTGGCAGCGATCGGTGGCCGTCTCCGTGCCGGCGCCGGTACCCGGCTGGTAGGTGCCGCCGGACTTCCAGCCGTCGCCGCCGGGCGTGCCGTGGGCCCAGGCACCGGAGGCGGAGGCGACGGTGGCCGCGCATAGGGCGAGCGACGCGGCGCCCGTCCCCAACAGGCGTCGCGCGATGACACGTCTCGCTATGGACATGCGTATCCCATCGTGGGGTGAGTGCGAAGAAGGAGTCGCCGGGCTCATGGGTCACATTGGTCACATCGGTCACATGGATCACATGCGCCACAGCGTGAGCACATCGTCGGACGGCCGCAGAACGCTGTCAACCTGCGACAACGCAATGGTGGTTCAAGAGGCAATCACAATTTCGTCACGCCCAGAATGATCTCCTCCGCTCGGTACGGGGTTCGCTTTTCCGGCCAAGTGGACAGAGTTCTCACTGTCGCCCGTACCGAGCCATGAGGAGCCCGTGTGTCCGACCTCTCCTCCACCCGTCCCGACTGGTGGCGCCAGGCCGTCATCTACCAGGTCTATCCCCGCAGCTTCGCCGACGGCGACGGCGACGGGCTCGGGGATCTGAAGGGCGTCGCCCAGCGCCTCGACCACCTCGCCGCCCTCGGCGTGGACGCCCTGTGGCTCAGCCCCTTCTACCCCTCCGAACTTGCCGACGGCGGCTACGACGTCGCCGACTACCGCGATGTCGACCCGCGCCTGGGCACCCTCGACGACTTCGACGCCCTGGTCGCCGAGGCCCACCGCCTCGGCCTGAAGGTGATCGTCGACCTGGTCCCCAACCACACCTCCCACCAGCACGTCTGGTTCCAGGAGGCGCTGCGCTCCGGCCCCGGCTCCGCCGCCCGCGACCGCTACGTCTTCCGCCCCGGCCGCGGCACGCACGGCGAACTCCCGCCCACCGACTGGCAGTCCGTCTTCGGCGGCAGCGCCTGGCGCCGGGTCCCCGACGGCGAGTGGTACCTGCACCTCTTCACGCTCCAGCAGCCCGATCTGAACTGGGAGAACGACGAGGTCCGCGCCGACTTCCGCACCACCCTGCGGTTCTGGTCCGACCGGGGCGTCGACGGCTTCCGCGTCGACGTCGCGCACGCGCTCGCCAAGGACCTCAGCGAGCCGCTACGGGACCTCGGCGCCCCGGAACTCAGCCGCGAGGAGGCCCTCCCGGACCTCCCGCCCGGCACCCACCCCTTCTACGACCGCGACGAGGTCCACGAGATCTACCGCGACTGGCGCAAGATCCTCGACGCCTACCGCCCGCCCCGGATGGCCGTCGCCGAGGCATGGGTGACCCCGGCCGCCCGCCGCGCCCTGTACGCCCGCCCCGACGAACTGGGCCAGGCCTTCAACTTCGAGTATCTGCAAGCCGGTTGGGAGGCCGAGGAGCTGAGGCAGGTCATCGCCGACTCGCTCGCCACGGCCCGCGCGGCGGGCGCCTCCGCCACCTGGGTGCTGTCCAACCACGACGTCGTACGCCACGCCTCCCGCCTGATGCTCCCGCCCGGCACCGACGACAACGCCTGGCTGCTGTCCGGCGGCCACGCACCGGCCGTCGACGAGGCGGCCGGCCTGCGCCGCGCCCGCGCCGCGACCCTGCTGATGCTGGCGCTGCCCGGTTCGTCGTACGTCTACCAGGGCGAGGAACTCGGCCTGCCCGAGGTCGCCGACCTGCCCTTCGAGGTCCTCCAGGACCCGGTCTGGGAACAGACGGGACGCGTCCGCAAGGGCCGTGACGGCTGCCGGGTGCCGCTGCCGTGGACGACGACGGGGCCGTCGTACGGGTTCGGCGCGGGCGGGTCCTGGCTGCCGCAGCCGGAGGGCTTCGCGGCGTACGCGGTGCAGGCCCAGGACGGTGTGGAGGGCTCGACCCTGGAGCTCTACCGCAGGGCCCTGCGGCTGCGCCGCAAGCTGCTGGAGGGGGAGGAGCTGGAGTGGGCGCCGGACACCCCGCCCGGCGTCCTGCACTTCGCCCGCTCGGAGGGCTGGCGGTGCGTGGCCAACCTGTCCGGTACGGCGGTGGAGCTGCCGCCGGGTGAGGTGCTGCTCGCGAGCGCGCCGCTGGAGGAGGGCGGCCTGCTGGGCGCGGACACGACGGTCTGGCTGACGTAGGCCTTCGGGCAGGACTGCCGCGGGCAGGACTTCCGCGGGCAGGACTGCCGCGGGCAGGACTGCCGCGGTCACGGCTTCAGGGTCACCTGGGGTTCGCCGGCCGTCGGAGGGGGCGGGGTCGTGTCGTCGGCCGGGAGCTTGGGCGGGGTCGTCTCCTGGAAGAGGACCTGGTCGAGGTCGACGAGCCCCGTCTTCTCCATGACCGTGATGTGGTCGAGCACGGTGGTGTTGGCCTGGTCGGCCAGTTGCCGCACCAGGGTGTTCCGCGTGGTGGACCGGATCTTGGCGATGGTGGTGAAGATCTGGCCGTGCGTGATGCGCAGGATGTTCGCCATGTCGCTGTCGAACTGCCTGCCGCTGTCCGCGCTAAGCGTCGCGACGAAGCCCTGCTGCTGGGGGCTGGGCCGGTTGGGCAGGGCGATGTCCAACCGCGGCGCGATCTTCCGGCAGGTGGCGTCCAGCGCGGCGTGCCCGGAGACCAGATGCCGCCCGGCCGTGCGCACCGCGTCGGTCGTCCCCTTCTGGAGCGCCATCTTCCCCACCGGGTACTCCCACAGCCCGGCCGCCCGCACCTTCACGACGAAGTCCCGGTCCGCCTCCGTCAGCGGCCCGGCCGAGGTCTGGGCGATGACCCGGTCCTGGGCCGCCGAGACGGCACTGAACCCGAGCACGGCGGGACAGGCGAGCGCGCTCAGCGTCACACCGAGCACCCCGCCCACGAGCACCGTCCCCGTCACCTTCCGCGTGATGCGCACGTCGTTCCTCCAGTACGGCCGGGTCCACCAGGGGTCACCCATCGGTACGCGCCCCACCCCGCGGAGAACCTTTTGGCTTGGCATCGACTCCGTAAAGCCGACAGCCCACGCCCGGACGGGTGGTGCGGGCGGCGGCGCGGGCCCGTACGGCCGAGCGGAGCGCGCCGTTCGCGGGGGCGGCCGCGAGAATCGCGGGCAGGGGTGCCGCCGACGTGTGTGAGGAGCTCCGCCGACGATGAGCAGGTCCTGGAAGACGACGATCCTCGGTTTGCTCGCCGTCGCGGGCGTGGTGATCACGCCGGGGACGGCCTACGGCGGTGACGACCTGTGGGCGACCGCGACCATCGAACCCGGACGGGAGGGCATCGTCGAGGTCGGCGGCTACGCGGGGACACCCCTGGGCGCGGGCTCCGTCCTGACCCTGACGGCACCGTCGACGACGACCGTGACGGGGACGCCGTACACCGGGCCCGGCTACCGGGGGTCGGTGACGCTGGGCGGGAGTACGGGGACGTACACCTTCGAGGGGGCGGCGCCCGCCGCGGCAGACGAGCCGGAGGAGTCGGAGGATCCGGAGGTACCGGGGGAATCGGCGCAGTCGGCGCAGTCGGCGGAATCCGTGGAATCGGCGGAGTCGGCGGAGTCGGCACCGGCTGCACCGGCGGCCTGGAAGGACCGCAGGTACCCCTTCGTCCTGTCGGTCCCCGCGGACGCCGAGCCCGGCACCCGGCTCCCCGACTGCGCCCTGGTCCTGCGGGACGCGCACGGCACCGTACGGCAGAAGGGCACCTGCACCGTGACGGTCGGCCTGCCCGCGCCGGTCCTGTCCCGGCCCCACTCGGGCGTGCCGGTCAGCGGTCGGCCCAAGATCGCGGGTACGGCGTATCCCGGCGCTCAGGTCACGGTCCGCGACGCCCGCGAAGAGGAGGTCTGCGCGGCGACCACCGCCCCCAACGGCGTCTGGTGGTGCGTCCCGAGTCACGCCCTGCCCCCGGGCACGGGCCGCCTCCAGGCGACGGCCACGCTCAACGGCGTGAGCGCGGCGAGCGAACAGATCGACATCCTCGTGACGGGCACGGCGGCGGACAGCGGTGGGGGCCGGCACCGGAGGTAGGGGACCACCGGGGTCGCCGTCGCCGCGGTCCTGCGGTCCTGCTGTCCGGCCGCCCCGCTGTCAGTGCTCGGTGGAAGACTGCCGGGCATGACGTCAACGGACCCGAAAGCGGACCTCCTCCGGTATCTCCAGGACGCCCGGGACGCCCTCCTGTGGAAGCTCGACGGGCTCTCGGAGTACGACGTCCGCCGCCCCCTGACGCCCACCGGCACCAACCTGCTGGGGCTGGTCAAGCATGTCGCCGGAGTGGAGCTGGGGTACTTCGGCGACACCTTCGGACGGCCCTTCTTCACCGAGGAGCCGCCACCGCCCTGGTGGTACACCGAGGACGCCGAACCCAACGCGGACATGTGGGCCGGCGCGGACGAGTCGCGCGAGGACATCGTCGGCCTGTACCGCCGGGCCTGGAAGCACGCCGACGGCACCATCGACGCGCTGCCGCTCGACGCCACAGGTCACGTCCCTTGGTGGCCGGTGGAGCGGCGCGAGGTGACGCTGCACCACCTCATGGTGCGCGTGATCGCCGACAGCCAGCGGCACGCGGGACACGCCGACATCCTGCGCGAACTCATCGACGGCAGCGTGGGGTACGGCGAGGGCAAGGAGTCCTTGCCGCAGGGCGACGGGGCATGGTGGGAGAACCACCGCCGTCGACTGGAGAGCGCGGCGCGGGAGGCCGACAAGGGCTGAAGCGGCCGACGGCCAGCGGGCTGATCAGTAGCGCAGCGCCCTGGCCACCTCGGCCTTCACGTCCCCGCTCAGGTCATGCGTGCTGCGCACCGTGCCCGTTCCCGTCCCGCCCGCCGCCACATCCGAGACGGTCACCACGTTGGCGTCCAGCAGATCGCCGTTCCCGTCACGGAAGTTGACCTGTACGGCGAACGACTTCTTCGAGTCGGCCGTGTTCTCCACGGTGACCTCGACGGTCGTACGGCCCTCCGAGTCGGTCGTCGGGTCGCCCAGCCGCACCGAGCCCTTGGCGTCGACCCCGCCCTTGATGTCGTCCAACTGGCGTCCGGCCTCCGCGGTCGCCGAGGCGAAGGCGGACGCCGCCTTGCTGGCCACCGAGGAGGGCGTGTCGTCGTCGGAGCAGGAGGTCAGGGTGAGGGCGACGGTCACGGCGGCGGTCGTCGCGAGCGTCGCGGTGGTCGTCCACCGCGTGCGGTGACGGGGCATGGCGCCTCCAGGGGGTGAAGAGTCATGGAGAGTCACGGTCGCGGCGGCGCTGCCCGGACCCGTGCACGCGGCTCACCCGTGCCCCAGGCCGCCCCCGCCGAAGGAACCGCTCTTTCCGGGCAGCCAGCGTTTGCGGTGCTGATCCTCGCTGCGCCTGCTGCCGGCGTGGTGCAGCTCGTGCGGCAGGAGCCGTTCCCTGCCCTCCGCGTGCGGCACTTCGTCCGGCTCCCTGAGCTCGCGCTCCTCATGGACCGGGCCGGTGTCGGGGAGATGCGGCTGCTCGTCCGGCGTGGGCCGGGGCAGCTCTCGATCACGGACCCGCATGCCGAGCTGCACGGCCCAGACCAGTGCGCCGGCGATGAACAGGCCACCCGCGAAGGCGGCGATCACGTTGAGTACTTCACTCGACGTGGCCGCAACAACAAACGTCGCTGTACTCATGCCCCAATTATCACCGAAAGGGCCGAATAAGCTCCCGGAAGAACGCCCGGAACCGTCCGTACCCCCAGTTCTCGCGGGTCTACACGCGTCCTCCGAACCTGGGCCTCGCGGGTCTTCTGGGCCTTGCGGCCTTGCGGCCTTGCGGGTGACGAGCGCGGGACGCCGTACTTCACGGCGTCCCGCGCTCGTACCCACCTGCCCGTTCCGCCCTAACCGGCCCTGACCACGGTCCGCTCGGACGCGTCGCCCTCGGCGGCGACCCCGTCGGCGACCGCGGTCCGCTGCTTCGGGATGAACGCGGCGACCGCGAAGGCCAGCAGGGCCGCTCCGGCGCCGATGGCCATGACGACCTTGAAGGCGTTCTCCGAGGGCAGGGCGTAGCCGCCGAAGTCGGTGGTCATCTGGGCCAGGATGACGCCCGCGAGGGCGCTGGCGAAGGAGGTGCCGAGCGAGCGCATCAGGGTGTTGAGGCTGTTGGCGGCGCCCGTCTGGGACGGGTCGACGGCGCCCATGATCAGCGCGGGCAGCGCGCCGTAGGTGAAGCCGATGCCGGCGCCGATGACGCAGGACACCAGGATCAGGTGCCAGACCTCGCTCATCAGCACGATGTTCAGCGCGTACCCGGCGGCCACGATCAGCGCGCCGATCATCAGGGTGACCTTGGGGCCCCTGGCCTTGGTGACGGCCGCGGACGCCGCGGACATGGCCATCATCACCAGACCCTGCGGGGCCAGCACCAGGCCGACCGTGAGCATCGACTTGCCGAGGCCGTAGCCGGTCTGCTCGGGCAGCTGGAGCAGCTGCGGCAGCACGAGCGACATCGCGAACATCGAGAAGCCGAGCGCGACCGAGGCCAGGTTGGTGAACAGCACTTGCGGCCGTGCGGTCGTCCGCAGATCGACCAGCGGCTGCTTCGCCCTCAGCTCCCACCAGCCCCAGGCCAGCAGGACCAGGACGGCGGCGGCGCCGAGGCCGAGCGTGGTGCCGCTGGTCCAGCCCCAGTCGGCGCCCTTGGAGACGGCCAGCAGCAGGGAGACCAGTCCGGCCGACAGTCCGAGCGAGCCGACCAGGTCGAACCGGCCGCCGGTCCGCGCCTTCGACACCGGTATGACGACCAGGACCAGCAGGAAGGAGAGCGCCCCGAGGGCGGCGGAGACCCAGAACAGGATGTGCCAGTCCCAGTTGTCCGCGATGAACGCGGCGGTGGGCAGCCCGAGCGCGCCGCCGACGCCCAGTGAGGCGCTCATCAGGGCGGTGGAGCCGGCGAGACGGTCGGCGGGCAGTTCGTCCCGCAGGATGCTGATCCCGAGCGGTATGACCGCGGCCGCCAGACCCTGCAGGGTTCGCCCGACGATCATCGGCACCAGCGAGTCGGCCAGCGCACACACCACCGACCCCGTTACCAGCAGCGCGATGCTCGTCAACAGCATCCGCCGCTTGCCGACCATGTCCCCGAGCCGCCCGACCACCGGCGTGGCCACGGCGGCCGCGAGCAGCGTCGCGGTCACCGCCCAGGCCGCGTCGGACGCCGACGCGTCCAGCAGTCTCGGCAGCTCCGGAACGATCGGAATGACCAGCGTCTGCATCAACGAGACGACGATCCCGGCGAGGGCCAGCACCGCGACGACGGCGTTCGGCGCGACGGCCCTCCTCCCGGAGTCTGTGGGGCGAGCGAGAGCGTGGGACATGGGGTGCCTCCGTCGAGGGGTTTGGTTCAGAGGGGAAGGGAGTGCACTCCGCTTCTTCGTTGCTTGACTTAGGCAAGCATAGATGGATTACTTAAGTCAAGCAAGCGTTTGCGGTACGGTGAAGTCATGCCCCCACAGCCCTCCACGGCCCCCGAGCCGGAGTCCCCCGTTCCGTCGGCCATCGCCGAGATCGAGAACTGCCTGACCCGCGTCAGCTACCTGGCGGGCCGGGCGAGACAGCACGAGTACCGGATGGCCATGGCCGGCCTGCCGCTGGACCGGGCCGCCGTGGCGGTCTTGCGCCGCCTCGCCGAGGCCGAACCGATGCGGCCCGGTGTGCTGGCGGGGCTGCTGGCCGTGGAGGCGTCCCATGTCACGCGGCAGGTCCAGCAGTTGGAGCGGGCCGGCTATGTGCTCAGGGCCGCCGACCCGCACGACCGACGGGCCCGGCGCATCGGGCTGACCGACGCCGGCCGGGCGGCAGTGGACCGCTTCCGTGAGGCGGGCCGCGTCGGTATGGGCATGGCGCTGGCCGACTGGTCGGACGACGACCTGCGGCGGCTGGCCGAGCTCTTCCACCGCCTGGTCGACGACTTCGTCACCCACGCCGAGGTGACCGCCGACCTCGGCCCCACCGCCTGACGACCCGTATCCGCCGGGCGGAGCCGTCCCCACGCCGTTCTGCACGAGCCACACGACCCGATACGACCCGCACGGCCCCACGACCCGCACGGCCCCACGACCCACCCGGCCCCACACGAAGGGCGTCGCCATGAACGCGAACCTCTCGAACCTTCTGGAGAAACCCGCACCGCCACGCGGCGACGGACAGCGGGTCCTGGTCGTCGCCGACGATCCGGGCGACAGTGAACTGCTCAGTACCACCCTGGAGTTGGCGGGCTACCGGGTCGGCACGGCGGGCACCGGCGCCGAGGGGCTGACCCGGCTGACGGAGCACCCCTTCGACCTGGCGGTCTGGGACGCCGTACTCCTCTCCCACCTCACACATCCGCCCCGGCCGCCCCGCGCCGCCGACCACCCGGCCCACCCCCCGCTCCTCTTCCTCACCACCTGCGACTCCCTCCACCGTCTGGTGCCCGAACTCGGTCCGGGCGAGAAGGACTACGTCACCAAGCCGCTGCGGATCGCCGAGGTCCTCGCCCGGGTCGACGTCCTGCTGCGCCGCCGGCGCCCCGGACGCCAGGCGGCGCTGCCCCGCTACGGCGACCTGGTCCTGGACGACGCCACCTGCCGGGCCCGCCGCGGCGCCCGTCCGCTCGACCTCACCCCGGCCGAGTACCGCCTGCTGCGCCATCTGCTGGTGCACGCCGGGTGCGTGCTGTCGAAGGAGCAGATCAGCGGGCATGTCTGGGGGGACTTCCGGGCGAACGAGGCGATCGAGAAGCTCGTCTCGCGGCTGCGCCGCAAGGTGGACAGCGACCCGGGGGAGCCGGCCCTGATCCATACGCGCCGCGGGTTCGGGTACTGGCTCGGCGGCGTCGGCTGACCTTACGGACGCACTCCCCGCACCGCCCAGGCCCGTGCCGTGAGCGGGACGGACCCGTCCGGCGCGACGGGGACCCGCGCACGCAGGCCCTCGCGCAGTCGGTCGCGGGCGGCCGGGGCGAGGGAGGCGACGTAGCCCGGGGCGGGGCCCTGGCCGGACAGGAACGGGTCCCACAGGTCGGCGAAGCCGGCGAAGACCGTGGGCACCTCGATCGGGGTCGTCGAGACGTCGGTGAGTCCCGCGTCCGTCCACAAGCTGTGGAGCGGCTCGGGACGGCAGTCCCGGAAGCGGCGGCCCTCGTCCAGCGCGGCGGCGGCCGGGTCGGTCTCGGCGGCGGCGGCCCAGAAGTGGGCGAGGAGGTCCATGCCGTCGCCGTAGTCCCAGACGTACGCGGCGACCAGGCCGCCGGTGCGGACGGAGCGGGTCAACTCGCCCACGGCTACGGGTGGTTCGGGCAGGAAGTTCAGGGTCAGGCCGCTGACCGCCACGTCGAAGGCGCCGTCGCGGACCGGCAGCGCGAGGGCGTCCGCCACGAGGTAGCGCGGCGAACCGGTGCCGGAAGCCGGGGCCGTCGCCCGGGCGGCGGCGCTCACGAACCCCGCGGAGCGGTCGCACCCCACCACCTCCCGGGGCCGGTGCCGCGCCGCCACCGCCGCCGACAGCACCCCCGTGCCGCACCCCACGTCCAGCCAGCGCAGCCCGTCCGCGCGGGCCAGCCACGCGAGGAACTCCCGCGCGACGACCCGGCTCCACTGGCCCATGTACCGCTCGTAGGCGGCCCCCGAGGCCCACACGTCGAACCGCTGCTGCGCCATGTCCGTAACGATCCTCCGTGCGGCCGCTGTCCGAAACCTCCGTAGCCCGCCCCGCCCGGCTCCGCCCCGCCCTGCCCCGCCCGGCCCGCGTCGTACTCGTGGGCCGGGCGGGTCCTAGGGCGTCGTGTCAGCCCGGTCAGGGCTTACGTGAACGCTCAGCGGTGCGTCAGCTGCCGTTCTCGCCGAGCAGCTTGTTCATCTCCTCGATCTCGGCGGTCTGGGCGGTGACGACGTCGTCGGCCAGCTCGGTCGCGGGGCGGTACCGGCCCTTCGCCTCCTCGTCCTCGGCCATCTCCACCGCGCCTTCGTGGTGCTCGACCATGAGGGTCAGGAAGAGGGTGTCGAAGGCCTTGCCGGAGGCCTCGGACAGCTTGTCCATGTCCTCCTGGTCCATCATCCCGGCCATACCGGAGCGACCGGAGTGACCGGAGTGACCGGAGTGGTCCATGCCGGGCGCGGCCGACGGCACGTCCTCGCCCCACGTCCTCAGCCACCCGGTCATCTTCCTGATCTCCGGGTCCTGGGCCTTCTCGATGCGTGCGGCGAGGCCCTTGACCTGGGCCGAGGAGGCGCGGCCGGCGGCAAGCTCCGCCATCTGGAGGGCCTGCTGGTGGTGGGGGATCATGCCCTGCGCGAAGGAGACGTCCTGCGCGTTGTGCTCGTCGGGAGCGGCGGCCGGGGACTCGTCACCATCGCATGCGGCGAGGACGAGGGCGGCGGTGACGGCCGTCGCGGCCAGGGCGGCGCGACGGGTCAGGGTACGGGTACGGGTACGGGTACGGGTACAGGTACAGGTACGGGTCATGCTGAGAACTCCTGCGTATACGTGAGGTACGGACATGGCTGAGTGCCGTGCGCCCGCAGGTGACGGGGACGGACGGCTCGGCCTTGTCCTAGGTCCGCAGGATCTGGAGTTCGGCCAGCGAGGGAGGGGCGCGCCCGCCCTCAGTCGTGGCCCTCGCGGAACGGCGGTCGAGGTCGCCGGCGACCGCCGCGCCGCCCGGATCGGGTGCCAGGGCGGGCAGCACGGGGCCCGCGCCGACGGCACCGGAGGCGCAGGTCGGATCGGCGTGCTGGGCGTGGCCGCCGCCCGGGGCGGATCCGTGGCAGGCCGTTTCGTCGGTCATCGCCGTCGTACGGCTGCCCATGGTGGGCGCGGTGGCGGGTGCGGACGCGGGTGCGGACGCGTGATGCGGTGAGGCATGAGAGGCGTGCGAGGCGGGTGAGGCGTGCGAGCCGGCCGCGACCGTGCCGCCGGGAGCGAGCGCGTGCATCCCGAACAGTCCGGCGAGCAGCCCGAGCAGCAGAAGCACGCGCCACGGTCCCGCCATCGGGAGCCGCGGCGCACGGTGGTGCTGTGCACGGGCCGTCACGCCCTCATCGTACGAAGGCCGCGCGGGGCCCGTTCACCGCCCCGGCCTCCGGGGCGACTTTGCCATCTCTTTACAACCGGTCCCGCTCCCGCGTCGTCTCTCCGCTCGACCCGTCACCCAGCCCGCCCGGTACGGCAGTGCCGCGCGGACCGACGAAAGAGAGCTCACCGATGCGCCGAAGCGTCCTCAGCGCCCTGGCCCTGACCTGCACGGCTCTGTTCGCGACCGCCGTGCCCGCGGTCGCCCACAGCAGCACCTCGCCGACCTCGGTCCCCAGCCCGACGGCCACGGTCCCCTCGGAGACGGCTGTCCCGACGCCGAGCGCGGAGCCGACCCGTCCGCCGACCGCCGTCCCGTCCAGCCCGTCGGAGACCTCGGTGCCCTCGGCCGAGCCGACCCGGGCGCCCGGAGGCGGCCAGGTCTCCGTCGTACCGTCCGGAGCGCCCGACACCGGCGAGGCGGCGGGCACTTCGGACTCGGGGAACGAGCGGGCCGGGCTGTTCGGCGCGGGCGCGGCGGCGGTGCTGGTCGCCGGGGGCGCGACGGCCTTCGTCGTACGGCGTCGGCGGGCGACCGGGGCGTGACGCCGCCGGCGACGGGCCCGCGGCCCCTGTCCAGGCGGGCGTTCGCCACGGCGGCGATGGCGTCGCTGCTGGTGGGCTGCGCCGGCCAGGAAGCGGAACAGCAGGGCGCGACCGCGGGTTCGCGGCGGCGCAGGGGCGCGGACGAGGCCGGTGCGGACCGCACGCCCGCCCCGTCGGCGAACTCGGCGCGTGCGCTGGGCCGTTCCGCCCCGGTGCGGCTGCGGATCCCGGCGATCGAGGTCGACACCCCGGTCATCCGGCTGGGCCTGGCGCCGGACGGCACGGTCGAGGTGCCGCCGATCACGGCCGACGACCGGGCGGGCTGGTACCGGCACTCGCCGACGCCGGGCCAGGTCGGCCCGTCGGTGATCCTCGGACATGTCACGGTGGGCGCCTACGGGGACGGGGTCTTCCGCGACCTGGGCCGGCTCCGCCGCGGCGAGCGGATCGTGGCGGTCAGGAAGGACGGCAGCTCGGCGGAGTTCACGGTCAGTGCCGTACGGACCGTCGCCAAGGCGGACTTCCCGGCGGACGACGTCTACGGGGACGTGGACCGTCCGGAGCTGCGGCTGATCACGTGCGGGGGGCCGCGGGAGGGCGAGGAGTACCGGGACAACGTGATCGTGTTCGCGAAGCTGAGCGCCACGTCCTCGTGAGCGCCCGGTATCCGTCCACCTGACCATGGAGAGCGTTGGAGAGCGTTGAAACGGTCCCGAGACAAGGCGGCGTCCGAGCTGTTCGCCGCCCTCTACCCGCGCCTGGCCGGCTGGTGCCGCCGTCTCGTCGACGACGACGAGACGGCCCACGAGATCGCCTCCGAGGCCTTCACCCGGCTCTGGGCCCGCTGGAGCCGGGTGGAGGAGCCCCGCGGGTTCCTCTACGTCACGGCGGCCAACCTGGTCCGGGACCACTGGCGCAAGCTGGAGCGCGAACGGCGGGCGGTGCGCCGGGCCTCCACGGAGGCGGCGATCACCCCCCACACCGAGCAGGCGGACCCGTCCGTGCGCCTGCTGGTCCAGTCCCTGCCCGAACGCCTCCGTACCCCGATCCTCCTCCACTACTACGCTGACATGCCGATCCGGGAGGTGTCCGTGCTGACCGGACGTAAGGAAGGAACCGTCAAGGCCGACCTCCACGCGGCCCGCGAACTGCTCCGCGTCCACCTGAGGAGAAGCCTTGACCACACGCTTTGACGACGAGGCGGACGACCCGGAGTTCGCCCCCGACGACCCCCTCGCGGTGATCCTGGCCCCCTCCTCGGACCACCTCGCCCCACCCCCCGGCAGCTACGAGACGATCCGCCGCAGGGCGACCCGCCGACGCCTGGTCCGTACGGCGATCGGCGCGGGCGCGACCTGCGCCGTGGCCCTTCTGGTGGCCCTGCCGCTCCACCTGGGCACGTCCGACGGCCCCGCGACCCCCGCACCCCCGCTCGCCCCGCCCCCGGTGACCGACCGTACGACGCCCCCCTCCCCGTCGGCGGTCCCCAGCCCCTCGGCGTCATCGCCCCGAACCACCTTGCCCACACCGACCGTTCCACCGCGGACCCCGACCGCCGAACCCACGCAGACCTCCGGTATCGAGGTGTCCCGGACCCCGAGCAGCCCGGCGGTGCCGACCGCCGCGCCGTCGGTGACGCCGACGAGGGAAGTCACGCCGAGCGAGCCGAGCGAGCCGAGCGAGACGGGCGCGACCCGGCCGTAGCGTCGACGTGCTCGGGCGACAACTCCCGTGGCACCGCTGCCGTGCACCACTACGGTGGGGGCGGGCCGCGGATCGAGTTCGGCTGCCGTGGCGCGGAACCGGGCGACGAGCGAGAGGTGTCGGAAGTGATTCGAAAGTTGCAGGCGGTCGCGCTGGACTGTGCCGATCCGCTGCGGCTCGCCGAGTTCTACGCGGAGCTGCTCGGCGGCCGGGTGGTCGCGGACCCCGAGGCGCCCGAATGGGTCGAGGTGCACGGGTTCGAGGGGACGCCGCTGGCCTGTCAGCGGGCGGAGGGCTACCGGCCGCCCGAGTGGCCCGGCCAGGAGCGTCCGCAACAACTCCACCTGGACTTCGACGTGGACGACCTCGACGCGGAGGAGAAGCGGGCGCTCGCCCTCGGCGCGACCGTGCTGGAGCGCACGGACCAGATCCGTCCGGAGGCCAACTGGCGGATCTACGCGGACCCGGCCGGCCATCCGTTCTGCTTCTGCCTGCACTGAGCCCGGCGAGGGTCCGGCTATTCGTTTGCCGCAGGTCGGCCCGGTCGGATAGGAAGCCTGCATGCTGAAGGGCGAGAAGGTCGGGCTTCGGGCTCGGCACGAGGACGACATACCGGTCCTGCGGGCCGAGCTCTACGACGACGTGGTCAACGCCTCGCGTGCCGAAGGCGGACCGTGGCGGCCGATCACCCCCGGCTTCAAGGATCCGCGGCTCGTGGTGGACGACACCAAGGAGGCGTCCGTCCCCTTCTCCGTGGTGGAGCTGGCCGGCGGCACCCTGGTCGGCACGGCGACGCTCTGGGGCATCGACCCGCACAACCGGTGCGCGCACATCGGTCTTGGCCTGCTGCCGTCCTCGCGCGGCAAGGGCTACGGCACCGACGTCGTCGCGGTGCTGTGCCACTACGGGTTCGTCGTGCGCGGCCTCCAGCGGCTCCAGATCGAGACGCTGGCGGACAACACCGCGATGCTGCGCTCCGCCGAGCGCAACGGCTTCGTCCGCGAGGGCGTCCTGCGCTCCTCGGCCTGGGTGATGGGCGAGTTCCTGGACGAGGTCCTGCTCGGGCTGCTCGCCCAGGAGTACCAGGAGGGGAAGCGGGCCTAGGACAGGCCCTGCTTACCGGCCGCTTACCGGCCGACGGGTCAGTGCGCCGCGAACTGGACCCGTGTCGGCTGCACGACGTCCGGGCGTAGCGCGATCCCCTCGACCGTCAGCGTCTCCCCGTAGATGTCCGTGAGCCTGAGCGCGCCCCCGCAGCCGCTTCCCTGCTCGGAGAGGAAGTAGTTGTAGGCGGTGCGCGGCAGTTGGCGCCAGGCGCCGCCCGCGTCACGGACCTCCAGGCGGGCCAGCGGGTTGCGGTGGTCCAGGGCCTGGATGCCGCACCAGTGGACGCTGGAGCCGGCCTTGTAGCGGATGGCGACCTTGTCGGACGTGTCCGGGCTCAGCAGGGTCCAGGTGACCGGTATGCGACCGGCCGAAGGGGCCGCGAGCTTGGCGAACGCCTGGGCGCTGAGGTCGAGTTGGCCGGGCGCGCAGGGCAGCGGGCACTCGTTGGTGATCCGGACCGTGACCGAGGCCCCGTTGGCCGCGCGGACCAGGACGTGCGCCCCGCAGGCCTTGGACGTCTCGTAGTCGGTGTGGTTCATCGCCGCCGTCATCACGTCGTCGGTGGGGCCGTACAGACAGGCGCCGTCGCCGTCGCCGATGTCGTAGAAGGTCGCGACTCCCTCGTAGTCGGTGCCGGGGCGGATACGGCCCGCCAGGGGCGCCGAGCCCGAAGCGCGCTGCGGGGTGGTGGACTTGGCCGCCGAGTCCGCCGCCGCGGTGGCGGGTGTGCGGGGCGGCGGGGTGGTCCTCTTGGCGCCGGCGGTCGGGGACGCCTTGGACGGTTTCGGTTTCGGTTTCGGTTTCGGGGTCGGTCTCGGACTCGGTGTGGTCCGCGGGGGTGTCGACCGGCTGTCCGCGGTGGGCGCGGTCGTGGTGTGACCGGCCGTGGACGTGCCGTCGGGGCGCAGGGCCATGAGCAGGGACGCTGCGAGAGCGACCGCCGCCACGACGACCGCGGGGACGAGAGCGCCGCGCCACTTGCTGGGGGACCGGCGGTGGGAAGGGGATGCCACGGGGGAGTCCTTACGGGGAGGGAGTCGTCCGTGTGTCAGTGGTCGCCGGGGGACGAAAGGTTGCCGGGGGAGCTGACACGTTCCGGGGAGGCTGACAGGTTCCGGGGAGGCTGACAGGTTCCGGCAACGCTGAAAGGCTGTCGGGGACGCTGAATGGCTGTCGGGGACGCTGAATGGCTGCCGGGGACGCTGAATGGCAGCCGGGGACGCTGAAGGCTGCCGGGTTCGGGGCGTCGCCGCCCCCGGAACGGAAAATCCCTCGCGTCCCGGCGCGCGCGGCGTTACGCTCGCCCGCGATGACGACTCATTCTGTTGCCAGATTGGGGGTCCCGTCCGCGCAAGGTGAGTGCTGATGGGCACTCAGATCGCGAACGGGGATTCCCGGCCCTCCCACTCCCCAGGGCCTTTCGAGCTTTCCTTCTGGCCGCGCGTGCGCGAGTTCGCCGTGCCGGCCCCCATGATCGAGACCGCCACCGCCCGCCGACTGGCCGGCGACTGGGCGGGAGCGTGCGCCGCCGCCGGTGTCGACGTCGATCTCAACCTGCGTTCCGTCGCGCGCGATCACGGCCGGGACCTCGCCGCCCGTGTCCGGGACGACCTACGGCACCTCGCCCCCGACCTGCTGCGCTGGCACCTGCCGAGGATCGCCCCCGACGGCCTGCTGCGGCCGGGGCTGACCCTCGCTCTGGCCCGGTACGGCGGCGGGGCGCGGGACGCCGGACGCGCGGTGCACCTCGTGGTGCGCACCGCACCGGCGTGGGCCGACGCCGGGCAGCGGATCAGCCTCGCTCTGTGGACCGGGGGCGGCTCCCGGGGCGTGCCCCCGCCGCCACACCCGCATGGCCCGCATCCACACCCCCACCCCCACCCCCACCCCCACCCCCGCCCCAGTCGCAGGTTCCGGCTCGATCTGCACCGGCATCTGTGGGATGCGCGCAGGGCCGGTGAGCTGCGGATCCGGGCCGGGGACGGACTGGATCCGGGGCTGGTGGGGGCCGTGCCCTCGGACGGGCGCCGCTGTGCCGTCGACCGCTGGGCCGACGAGGCGCGGATACTGCTGCGCGCCGAGGGCCGGCCGGTCGGGCCCGTGCTCGTGCGGCTGGGCGGTCGGCACCGGCTGGTCCTGGAGGGGCTCGCGGACGAGGGCGGACCGCGGGTCGTGGCCGCCGCGAAGGGGCGTACGACCGCGCTGCCGGTGCTGCCCGACGCCGCGACCTGGGTCCTGCCCGACCTGGAGCTGCTGCGGGCCGGGGCCGTCGAGGCCGGGCGGCTCCATCCGCTGGTCGCCTCCGCACTCGTAACGGAAACGGAAGCGGAAACGGAAGCGGAAACGGAAGCGGAAACGGGCCCGTACCCGGCGCCCGGGTCGACCGGGTCACCAGGGCAGCCGCGTTCCGTGGACTGCCGGGGCGCCCGGCACCGGATCGGTCTGGTCGACGGCGTACTGGCTCCCCTGGACCACGACGCCGCCGAGATCCGCCGCGAGGAACTGCTCACCGCCCTGACCGGCACGCCCCTGCCCTGCCTCCAGGCCATCGACGAGGCGCACCGGCATCCGGAGTGCCTGCCCGACGTACGCGAACGGCTCGACCACGGTGACATCGCCGGAGCGCTGGCTGTCGTCGAGGGGCTGCTGGGCCCCGCGGCGGTGCTGCGGGACGGTGCGCTGCGGGAGGAATTGGAGGCGGCCGCGCGGCGGCGCATCACGTACGGGCTGTTCAGGGCGGGGCTGATCGGGCCCGGACCGGCGCGGGTCCGCTACGACGAGCGCGGCCGGCCGCCCCGCCTCCAGCGCACGCCCGCCCGGCACGCGACCCGGCCCTGACCCGCGCCCACGCGCCACTCCTTCTTTCCCTTCCTGACCCCCAAAGGTGACCCATATGCCCACACGCACCCAGCCCTCCTCTGCCTCTTCCTCTGTCTCCCCCGTGTCCCAACTCGACGTAGCCGCAGACCTGTTGGCCCTCCTCCGCGACACCACGACCGAACCCCGCCCCGACGAACAGCTGGAGGCCCTCACCCTGGCCGTGGCCGCCGACCTGCCCGTGCTGCTGTGGGGCGAACCGGGGATCGGCAAGACCGCCGCGCTCACCCAGCTCGCCGCGGCCCTGGAACTTCCGCTCACCACCGTGATCGCGAGCGTGCACGAGCCGTCCGACTTCTCCGGGCTGCCCGTCGTCGGGGACGACCCGGCGGAACAGGGTGTGCCCATGGCTCCGCCGGACTGGGCCGTACGGCTGGTGAAGGCCGGGCGGGGGCTGCTGTTCCTGGACGAGTTGTCGACCGCGCCGCCGGCGGTGCAGGCGGCGCTGCTGCGGCTCGTGCTGGAGCGGAGGATCGGCGCGTTGCGGCTGCCGCCGGGGGTACGGATCGTGGCCGCCGCCAATCCGCGCTCCTCGGCGGCCGACGGGTGGGAGCTGAGCGCGCCGCTGGCCAACCGGTTCGTGCACCTTCAGTGGACGCACGACCACGAGGTCGTCGTACGGGGACTCGGCGGGACCTGGCCCCGGGCGACGCTGCCGCGGCTCGATCCGCAGAAGCTGGCGGGGGCGGTCGAGTTCGCTCGTCGTGCCGTCGGCGGGCTGCTCTCGGGGCGGCCGGGGCTGGTGCACCGGCTGCCCAGCAGTGAGACACGGCGGGGCGGGCCGTGGCCCTCGCCGCGGAGCTGGGAGATGACGCAGTGTCTGGTCGCGTTCGCCACGGCGGCCGGGGCCTCCCGGGAGGTGCTCTCCCTGCTGGTGCGGGGCACGGTGGGGGACGGTCCGGGGCTGGAGCTGCTGGCGAGCGTGGACCGGATGGACCTGCCGGATCCGGAACTGCTGCTCGCCGATCCGTCGGCCGCCGAGCTGCCCGAGCGGGGTGACCTGCGGCAGGCCGCGCTGGACGGTGTGGTGGAGGCGGTGCGGGCACGTCCGGACCGGGCCCGCTGGGACGCCGCGTGGGCGCTGCTCGTGCGGGCGGTGGAGACCGGGGCGCCGGATCTGGTCGTCGTCCCCGCGACCACGCTCGCCTCCCTGCGTCAGGAGGACTGGGACGTACCGGCGTCGATCGAGCGGCTCGCCGGAGTGGTCACCCTGTCCCGGCGGGCGGACCACGTGGCGGCCCGGACGGCCACGGCGGCGGCGAAGGCGGGGCGTCGATGAGGGGGGAGGAGGCGGGGGCGGTGCGGGAGACGTCGCGGAAGACGTCGCGGAAGACGTCGCGGAAGACGTCGCGGGAGACGTCGCGGGAGACGTCGCGGGAGACGTCGCGGGCCCCGGAGCCGGGGCCCGCCGGGGGCAACCCCGCCCCCCTGAACCGAGACAAGCTCTTCGCCGCCCGGCTGCACGCCGCCAGGGTCCGCCCCTACCTGGCGACCGCCCTGTTCGCGCTGCACGTCGTCGAGTCGCGACGGGTGCCGACGATGGCGGTCGACCGGCACTGGCGGTGCTATGTGTCGCCGGGGTTCGTGGCGCGGACGCCGGTGGAGGAGTTGGCCGGGGTGTGGGTGCACGAGGTGTCGCATCTGCTGCGGGACCACCACGGGCGCGGCGACCGGGTGGCGCGGGAACGTGGGCTGAGCGGGCCGGGGGAGCGGCTGCGGATGAACATCGCCGCGGACTGCGAGATCAACGACGACGTGTACGGGGACGGGCTGGCCCGGCCCGAGGGGGCCGTCGAGCCGGCGACGCTGCTGTTGCCCGAGGGTGAGCTCATGGAGGACTACCTGCGTCAGTTCCGGCTGGGGCCGCGGACCCAGGACCTGGCCTGGCTGGACTGCGGCAGCGGCGCCGACGGGCTGGAACGGGAGTGGGACCTGGGGGCGGACGGCGCGCACGGGCTCAGCGCGCAGGAACGGGACGCGGTCCGGTTCCGGGTCGCGCAGGGCATCACCGGGCGTCCGGGCAGCGCCTCGCAGGGATGGCAGCGGTGGGCGGAGGAGGCGTTCCATCCGCCGCAGCCCTGGCGGGAGTTGCTGGGCGCGGCCGTACGGTCGGCCGCCTCCGGTCCCGGCGCCGGTGAGGACTACACGTACGGCCGCCCGTCGCGCCGCGCCGCCTCGGTGCCCGGCGCCGTCCTGCCGAGCCTGCGCCGCCGCCCGCCCCGCGTCTGCGTCGTCATCGACACCTCCGGCTCGGTCAGCGACGCCGAACTGGGCAGCGCGCTCCTGGAGATCGCCGCGATCTCCCGGGCCGTCGGCGGGCGCCGGGACCTGGTCAGCGTGGTGCCGTGCGACGCGGCGGCCGGGGGCGTGCACCGGGTGTGCCGAGCTGAGGGGATTCCGCTGGTCGGAGGCGGGGGAACGGATCTGCGCGCCGGTTTCGCCAGGGCGCTGCGGGCACGCCCTCGGCCCGATGTCGTCGTGGTCCTGACGGACGGTCAGACCCCGTGGCCAAGCGAACGGCCGCCCTGCCGGACGGTGGTGGGCCTGTTCCCGCGTCGGCACACCTACCGGCCCTACGACGAGGACGATCCCGAGTACGTGCCGGACCGGCCGCCCGCGTGGGCACGGGTGGTCGACATCGGGTAGGCGGTTGGCGGTTGGCGGTCAGCGGTCGGCAGCGGGGCAGTGGATGCCGTAGAGCCGCAGATAGGGCTTGCGTAACCTTGGTCGCGTCCCTGGCGGCAGCCATGGGCGGGGGGAACACCAGTCACCCGAGCGGATCCGAAGGACCAGCGAACGTGTCGTTGAAGATCAGCCGTCCCGGGGTCGCCGCCCTGGCCGCCCTCATGGCGGCGCTCATGGGCCTCGCCGCGACAGGACCGGCCGCGGCGGCTACCACCTCGCAGACCAGTCCGCAGACCACCTCGCAGACCACCTCGCAGACCACCTCGCAGACCAGTCCGCAGACCAGTCCGCAGACCAGTCCGCAGACCACCCCGCAGACCACCCCGCAGACCACCCCGCAGACCACCCCGCAGACCATCACCACGACGTCCACGGCCCTGCCCGGCCAGACGCCCGCCATACCCACCGAGTTCGTCGACTTCTCCACCAGCGCCCTCGTCGCCGACGACGCGAGCCACGAGGTCACCGTCACCTACCGCAACGACTCGTCGGCGGACCGGACGGTCGCCCCGCAGCTCCTCGTGGAGTCGCCCGACGGCGGGCCGTTCCTGAAGCCGGCCGACGTCCGCGTCGAGCGGCGCAGTGCGACCGGCTGCTGGGAGGCCGTGGAACTCGGCACCCAGACCGGCACCTTGTACACCGACCTCGTCACCGCCCAGCGCACGCTGCACGCGGCCGACACCCTCACCGAGGTCTACCGGATCACCGCCCTCAACTCCGAGGCCGAGGGCACCGTGCACCCGAGGGTCGCCCTCTACGGCTGAGCCCCGGCCGGGCCACGGGCCGCCACCGGCGCGCCAGGGACAGGCGGCGGACGGGCGTCGTACGACCGACGTCCGCCGCACCTGGTCCCTTGGGTGGACCCTTTGCCCCGCCCGTACTGCGTTCTGAGTACCGGCGATTGTCGGCAGCCGCACGACGACACGGCACACCCGCTCCCGAGAGTCTGGGCTCACGTTCGAGTCCCAGATGTGGAGACCCCCTGCCGTGGCTACTTTCCTGTATCGAGTGGGCCGTCTGGCCTTCCGGCGACGCTGGTACGTCGCCCTGGTCTGGGCGGCCGTGCTGGCCGCCGTCGGACTGGGGGCGCTGAAGGCCCCGGGCGCGGCCGACGAGGAGTTCTCGATGCCGGGCATCGAGTCGCAGAAGGCGTTCGACCTGATGGAGGAGCGCTTCCCGGGCGCGAGCGCCGACGGCGCCACCGCGCGGGTCGTGTTCGTCGCGCCGGGCGGTGAGAAGGTGACCGCCACCGAGAACAAGAAGGCCGTCGAGGAGGCCGTGGCCGAGCTGGGCCAGGGGGCGCAGGTCGCCGCGGCCGTCGACCCGTTCCAGGCGCGGGCCGTCAGCGAGGACGGTACGACCGCGTACTCGACCGTCACTTACAAGGTCGGCGCCAACGACCTCACCGACGCCAGCAAGACGCATCTGACGCAGACCCTCGCGCAGGCCCGGGACTCCGGGCTGACCGTCGAGGCCGGCGGGTCCGCCATGGACGGCGGTGGCGGCCCCGGCGGGGCGGCCGAGGTCATCGGCGTCGCCATCGCCGCGGTCGTCCTGCTCGTCACCTTCGGGTCCCTCGCCGCCGCCGGGCTGCCGCTGCTGACCGCGATCATCGGCGTCGGCGTCAGCATGGCCACCATCCTGGCCCTGTCCTCCGCCCTCGGCCTGTCCACCACGACCGGCACGCTCGCCATGATGCTGGGCCTCGCGGTCGGCATCGACTACGCCCTGTTCGTCGTCTCCCGGTACCGGGAGGAGCGCGCCAAGGGCCGTACGCCGCAGGAGGCGACCGGGATGGCGGTCGGTACGGCCGGTTCCGCGGTCGTCTTCGCCGGGCTCACCGTCGTCATCGCGCTGGCCGGCCTCTCGGTCGTCGGCATTCCGATGCTCACCAAGATGGGGCTGGCCGCGGCGGGCGCGGTCGTCGTCGCCGTACTCGTCGCGCTGACGCTCGTCCCCGCGTTCCTCGGGTTCTGGCCGAACGCCGTGCTGTCCAGGCGGGCCCGCAAGAGCGGCCGGGTGGAGGAGGAGGCCGCCGAGAACGGCGGTACCCGCTGGGCGCGGTTCGTGCTGCGCCGGCCCCTGCCCGTGCTGCTGCTCGGCGTCGTCGGACTCGGGGCGCTCGCCGTGCCGATGACCGACCTTCAGCTGGGCATGCCCGGCGACGAGGCCAAGGCGACCTCCACCACCGAGCGGCGGGCCTACGACGCGCTGGCCGACGCCTTCGGGCCGGGCTTCAACGGGCCGCTCACCGTCGTCGTGGACGCCAGGGGCGACGAGGACGCCAAGGGCGCCGTCACCGCGATATCCGAGCAGATCGGCGGCACCAAGGGCGTCGTGTCCGTCTCCCCGGCCCGCTTCAACGAGGCCGGTGACACCGCCGTGTTCTCCGTCGTGCCGTCCACCGCGCCGACCGACGAGAAGACCAAGGACCTGGTGACGACCATCCGGGGCGAGCGGGCCGGGGTGGAGGCCGAGACGGGGGCGACCTTCGAGGTCACCGGCACCACCGCGATGAACATCGACATCGCCGACAAGGTGCAGGCCGCGCTGGTGCCGTATCTGATCGTCGTGGTCGGTCTTGCGATCGTGCTGCTGCTCGTGGTCTTCCGGTCGCTGCTCGTCCCGCTGAAGGCGGCCCTCGGCTTCCTGCTCTCGGTACTGGCGTCCCTCGGCGCCGTGGTCGTGGTGTTCCAGCAGGGGCACGGCGCCGAACTGCTGGGCGTGGAGCAGACCGGGCCGATCATGAGCCTGATGCCGATCTTCCTGGTCGGCATCGTCTTCGGACTCGCCATGGACTACGAGGTCTTCCTCGTCTCCCGGATGCGGGAGGCGTACGTCCACGGAGAGCCGGCCCGGCAGGCGGTCACCTCCGGCTTCCGGCACAGCGCCCGCGTGGTCGTGGCCGCCGCCCTGATCATGATCGCGGTCTTCGCCGGGTTCATCGGCGAGAGCGACTCCATGATCAAGATGATCGGGTTCGGGCTCGCCTCCGCCGTCCTGTTCGACGCCTTCGTCGTACGGATGGCGATCGTGCCGGCCGTGCTCGCCCTGCTCGGCGACAAGGCCTGGTGGCTGCCGAAGTGGCTGGACCGGATCCTGCCCCGGGTGGACGTGGAGGGGGAGGCACTCAGCCGACGCTCCGAGCCGCAGGAGCGGGAGCAGGAGCGGGAGCAGGAACAGGAACAGGAGCAGGAGCAGGCGGACGCGGAGGCTGGGGCGGATCCGGCCCGGGCGGCGGACCTGGACGTGGCGCGCGCCTGATCTGGTGGGCGTGGCTGAGGGGCGGGTGCGCCTGATCCGGTGGGCGTGGCTCGATGGGTGGGCGCGCCTGATCCGGTCGGCGTGGCTGACGGGCGGGCGCGCCTGATCCGGTCGGTGCGGCTGACGCGCGGGCGCACCTGATCCCTCCGCCCGGCCCGAACTGACCGCCCACCCCCCCCCACAGGGACTGGTCCCTTCCCCACAGGGACTGGCCCCTTCCCCACAGGGACTGGTCCCTTCCCCACAGGGACTGATCCCTCCGCCCGGCCCGAGCCGACCGCCCCACCCCGCCCCACCCCCCCACAGGGACCGCCCGTGACCAAGGACACGGGCAGTCCCGGCGGCCGTTCGTACCGCGGGCGTCCACCATGGACCGAGCCCACCGACCGGAGAGCACCATGACCACCAGCCCGGAGCGGCGCTACGCGGACCGCATCGAGGAGTTCTCGGACCGCCACCCCTTCGCCATCGACGCGGTGCTGGTCATGGCGCTGATGGGCTGCGCGACCCTCGGCAGCATGCTCACCCTGCCCGGCGCCGAACCGCCGGACCAGGACCGGACCGCCACCGCCCTCATGGGCCTGTCCTGCCTCTCCCTGCTGAAGCACCGCACCCACCCGCGCGTCGCCGTCGTCGTCTCCGGGCTCTGTGCGGCGACCGTGGTCGGACTCGGATACCTCCTGACCCCCCTGCTGCTGGCCCCCGTCATGGCGGCGCTCTACTGGCTGGCCACCCTCACCGACCGCCGGACCACCCGCGCCTACGGCATCACCACCCTGGTGGGGGTGATCGTCGCGGCGGCGTTCTCCGACTCCATGGAGCACATCTCGCTGCTGCTCAGGACGCTCGGCCCGCTGTTCTGGCTGCTGCTGCCGCTGGCCGCCGGCAACATGACCCGGCTGCGCCGCGCCTACCTGGCCGCGGTGCAGGCCCGTGCCGAGCACGCCGAGCGCACCCGGGAGGAGGAGGCCCGGCTACGGGTCACCGAGGAGCGCATGCGGATCGCCCGCGAGCTGCACGACGTCGTCGCCCACCACATGGCGCTGGCCAACGCCCAGGCCGGCACGGCCGCGCACCTCGCGCTGACCAGCCCCGAGCAGACGAAGGCGATCCTCACCGACCTCACCGGCACCACGTCGTCCGCGCTGCGCGAGCTGAAGGCCACGCTGGGGCTGCTGCGGCAGAACGGCGACCCGGACTCCGCCCCGCTGGAGCCCTCGCCGGGGCTGGCCCGGCTGCCCGAGCTGGTCTCGGCGTGCGCGTCGGCCGGGCTCAAGGTCACGGTCACCACGGACGGCGAACCCCAGCACCTGTCCCCCGGCGTCGACCTGACCGCCTACCGGATCGTCCAGGAGGCGCTCACCAACGTCACCAAGCACGCCTCCACCCAGGCCGCGAACGTCCGGTTCGAGTACACCGGGTCCCGGCTGACGATCACCGTCAGCAACGACGGTCCGGTCGCCGCAGGGGCCACCGCGCCCTCCTTGTCCTCCTTGTCCTCCGCGTCCTCCGCGTCCTCCGAGCCCGACGCCGCGCGGAGCCAGGGCTTCGGCGTCATGGGCATGCGCGAGCGCGCCCGCTCCATCGGCGGCGACCTGTGCGCCGGGCACCGTCCCGAGGGCGGCTTCGAGGTCACCACCGCACTGCCGCTCCAGCCGTACGCGGCCGAAGCGGGTGGGCCTGCGCCCGCGTAGGGTCGCTGGGCTTGCGCCCGGGTCGGGTGCGTGGGCCCGCGTGCGAGAATGCGGGTCCGCTCCTCTCTGTCGCCCGCCCGCCCGCCCGCCCGTCCGCCCGATCCAGCGAGGTTCCCGTGGCCAAGCCCGTCGCCCGTGAGCCCTTGCGCCGCAACTCGAGGGCCAACCGGGCACGCATCCTGGCCACGGCCCGCCGTGAACTCGGACGGAATCCCGACGTCACGCTGGAGGAACTGGCGCGAGCCGCCGGTGTCGTACGGCGCACTCTCTTCGGCCACTTCCCGGGGCGCGAGGCGCTGTTGGAGGCCCTCGCCGAGGAGGCCGCCGAGAGCCTGCGGGGCGCGCTGGCGGCCGGGGTGCCGTCCGCGCGGGACGAGTCCGCTGAGCTGTCGCTCGCCCGCCTCGCGTTCTCGATGTGGCCCGTCGGCGACCGCTACCGCCTGCTCCTGGCCCTGGCCCAGCGCGACCTGGGCGCGCACCGCGTTGCCGAGGTCCTCGCCCCGGCCCGTGCGACAGCCACGGCCATCCTGGAGCGCGGGCAACGCGACGGCGTCTTCCACACCCATCTGCCCGCCGCCGCGCTGAGCGCCGTCCTCGAAGCGATGACCGTCGCGCTGCTGGAGTCGGTCAACGACGGCGTCCTGGAAGACGACGGCGCCCGCACCGCCATCGCCACGCTCATCGCGGCCGGGGTGCCGGAGGCGCGGGCGTGTGAGGTGGCCGAGGCTGTTGCGGCTACGGCGGCGGTGGCGGAGTCGGCGGTGGCGGAGTCGGCCGTGGAGCCGGGGGCGGCGGCGACTGAGCTGCGGTGACGCGCCGTTGGTCCGTCAGTCCGCTGGCCGGAGTCTCACTCGCGCGTCCGTGGCACCGGTTCCTGCCTGTCGGTCGCGGGCCGGACATAGCTGCGCCAGCATGTACAGGGCGGGAGCACGCTGGTAGGGGGCGGTTTTCGTTCCTCCGCCGCAGGTCAACACCGCAGCGAGCATCGGAGTCGCTGTTCCGGGTACAGATGCTCACCGATGACGAGAGGCTGAGCCGGGCTGCGCAGGTGGTGTTGCCGGACATTACGGCACTGTCCAAGAAGGACAGCAGAACCGAACTCGACGAGGCCAGGGTACGGACCCGTGACGACATCGACCGGCTGGTCAGAGCGGCCAAGCTAAATCTCTGAGGCGAAAGCAGCCGCACTCGCGGAGGTGGTTCGCTTCCGGCCGTCCGGTCAGCTGCCTCCCCTCCTCGCCCCACCCCGCCCCTCCCCGAACCTCACCGCCGCCACCCCCAGGTCCACGATCGGGGCGGGATAGTCCAGGCCCGCACGGGCCGCTTCGTCGAGATGTGTAAGGCGGTGGAGCGTTCCGGCGTCGAGGTGGCGCAGTTCCGGGAGCCAGCGGCGTACGTACTCCCCGGTGGGGTCGAAACGGCGGGCCTGGGCGAGGGGGTTGAGGAGGCGGTTCGGGCGGGTGTCTGTGCCGGTGCCGGCGGTCCACTGCCAGTTGAGCTGGTTGTTGGCGATGTCGCCGTCGACCAGCAGGTCCAGGAAGTGGCGGGCGCCCACCCGCCAGTCCACGTAGAGCGTCTTGGTGAGGAAGCTCGCCGCGAGCAGCCGGGCCCGGCCCGGCATCCAGCCCTCGTGGCGCAGCTGCCGCATGCCCGCGTCGACGACGGGGTAGCCGGTGCGGCCCTCCTGCCACGCTTCGACTTCCCCGGGGGCGTGGCGCCAGCGGTCGTGCCGGGGGCGGTAGTCGTGGGCGGCCGTTTCGGGACGGGCCGCCAGGACCTGGTGGTGGAAGTCCCGCCAGGCGAGCTGGCGGACGTAGGCGTGCGACCCGGCGTTGTCCTGGGCGCGGGCCCGGTGCAGGAGTTCGGTGGGGGACAGACAGCCGAAGTGCAGATACGGCGAGAGCCGCGAGGTCGCGTCGGCGGCCAGGTCGTCGTGCCGCTCGTCGTAGGCGGACAGCGGTCCGGACAGCCATGACCGCAGCCTGCGCCGCGCCTCGGACTCCCCTCCGGCGGGCAGACCGGGCGACGGGGAGCCGACCGCGAGGGAATCGGCGCCGGGCAGGTCCGCCGAGGGCACGTCGGGCACCCGTACGGTGTGCGGCGCCCGCAGGACGCCCCGCACGGAGAAGCTCTCCCAGCGGCGGAAGTACGGGGTGAAGACCGCGAAGTGGTCCTTGCCGCCGCCCGAGGGTGTCAGCGCCCCCGCCGGTACGGCCGTCAACGAGGCGTCGTGCACGCGCAGTTCACGCCGGTCGCCGGCCAGTGCCGCGCGGAGCCGTTCCTCGCGCCGTACCGCGTACCGGCTCACCCCGCCCGCGAGGTGCACGGCGTGGGCGCCGGTCTCCGCCGCCACCCGGCAGGTCTCCTCGACCACGTCCCCGAGCCGCACCACCAGCCGGCCGCCCCGCTCCCGCAGGGCCGCGTCGAGGTCGGCCAGGCTGTCGGCCAGGAAGGCCGCGCGGTTGGGCACGGCGAAACCGGCGCGGCGGATGCCGGTGTCGACGACGAAGAGCGGGACCACGCGTTCCGCGTCTCGCAGAGCGGCCCGCAGCACCGGGTTGTCGTGCACCCGCAGGTCCGCGGTGAACAGGGCGACGGAGACGCGCACGGTTCCTCGATCCCGTCAGCGGGTGCGGGCCGGTTCAGCGGCGGCCGATTCGGCCTCGGCCGCGGCCGCGATGTTGCGGGCCATGCCGCCGAAGACCGCGGAGTGGAACGGGGCCACGCCCCACCAGTAGGCGTGCCCGGCCAGGCCGTGCGGATGGAACAGGGCCCGCTGCCGGTACACCGCGCCCCCTCGTGGACCCGGGTCGACGGTCATCTCCAGCCAGGCCAGGCCCGGCAGCCGCATCTCCGCGCGCAGCCGCAGCAGCCGGCCCGGCTCGATCTCCTCCACTCGCCAGAAGTCCAGGCTGTCGCCGACCCGCAGCCGGGTCGCGTCCCGACGGCCCCGGCGCAGGCCGACACCGCCCACCAGGGTGTCCAACCAGCCGCGCAGGGACCAGGCCAGCGGCGCGGAGTACCAGCCGTTCTCGCCGCCGATCGCCTCCACCACCCGCCACAGCGCCTGCGGCGACGCCGCGACAGTCCGCCGGCGGTCATCCGTGTAGAGGCTGCCGCCCGCCCAGTCCGGGTCGGTCGGCAGCGGGTCGCTGGGGGCGCGGGGCGTCGACGCCGAGGACCATCGGGTGGCCACGTCGGCGTCCCGCACGCGCCGCAGAGCCAGCCGGATCGCCCGGTCGAGGGTGACCGGCCCCCCGGGTGGCTCCGGCACGTACCGGACGATGTCCCGCTCGGCGCAGACCACCTCGTGCTTCAGGGACTCGACCAGAGGGCGGGCGAGAGCGCCCGGGACCGGGGTGACAAGGCCGACCCAGAGGCTGGACAGCCGGGGAGTGAGCAGCGGAACGGGGACGATGACGCGTTTCGGCAGCCCGGCGACGACGGCGTACCGCCGCATCATCTCCTCGTACGTGACGACATCCGGCCCGCCGATGTCGAAGGCTCGGTTCACGCCGCAGGGCAGCCGCGCGCACCCCACGAGGAGGCGGAGCACGTCGCGGACGGCGATCGGCTGGATGCGGGTGCGCACCCAGCTCGGGGTCACCATCACGGGAAGCCGTTCGGTCAGATACCGCAGCATCTCGAAGGACGCCGAACCCGAACCGATGATCACGGCGGCCCGCAGTACGGCGGTCGGTACGCCCGAGGCCAGGAGGATCCGGCCCACTTCGGCGCGGGACCGCAGATGGGGTGACAGGGCGTCCTCGGGTACTCCGGACGGGCTCAGCCCGCCGAGGTAGACGATCCGCCGGATGCCGGCAGCACGCGCCTGCTCACCGAAGATCCTGGCCGCGCGCCGGTCGGTCTCCTCGAAACCCCGCCCGGTGTTCAGCGCGTGCACCAGGTAGTACGCGACGTCCGTTCCCTCCATGGCCGCGCGCACGGACGCCTCGTCCAGCACGTCCCCGCGCACGGCTTCGGCCTGCCCTGCCCACGGTTGGTCCCGCAGCTTGCCGGGTGAGCGGGCCAGACAGCGCACCGAGTACCCGGCCGCGAGCAGCTCCGGCACCAGCCTGCCGCCCAGGTAACCGGTGGCGCCGGTGACCAGACAGCGCAGCGGCCGGCCGTCGTCGGTGGAGCCGTCGTAGGTGGAGCCGTCGTCGCTCATGCCGGTCGCACGTCTGCCGGTCGAGTGCGCCTTGTCCGGCGACGGGCGGCGGACCGGGCCGCAGGAAATGTCATGGCTCTCATGTCTTCCCGGGACGTGCCCCCTCCGAGGGGCTCTGTCGCTGTTCCCTGAGGCCATGCTTGGGTCCGGAGGCGAGCACCGCAACCTCGCGGTGGGGCGAACACTCCGGGGCCGTGCGCCGCTCAAGGCACGGCCCGCTCCGGGGTGACGGCGTCTCAGGCGACGCCCGTGCGGGCCTCCTGGGCCTCCTGGGCCTCCTGAGCCTCCTGGGCCTGCGGCGCGTTCTCGGGGGCGCGCTTGTCGGTTTCCTTACGGCTTCCGGTTCCGCTTCCGCTTCCGCTTCCGCTACGGCTACGGCGGCCCGGCAGCACCGCGAGGACGATCAGCGTTCCGGCGGCCATGATGATGCCGCCGACCAGGCTGGTCTGGGCGACGCTGTGGGCGAAGGCCTCGTGGACGGCGTCGACCAGGGCCTGGGCCTGCTGGGCGCCGCCGGCCGGGTTCTTCGCGACCTCCTCGGCCACCGCGAGCCCGGCGCCGACCGAGTCCTTGGCCGTGTCCAGGGCCGAGGCGGGCAACTGCCCGCCGACCAGGTCGGTCAGCTCGTCCCGGTAGGCCGTGCCGAGCAGGGAGCCCAGCAGCGCGATGCCGAGGGAGCCGCCGAGTTCCATGGAGGTGTCGTTGGCGCCGCCGCCGACGCCCAGTTCGGACTCGGGGAAGGAACCCATCACGGTGTCGGTGGCGGGGGACACGCTGAGGCCGATCGCGAAGCCCAGCATCATCATCGGGGCCAGGAAGTCGGTGTACGTCGAGCCCTTGTCGACCTGGGTGAGCAGGAAGACGCCGGCGGTGCCGATGACCATGCCGGCCACGACCATCGCCTTCACCCCGAGCTTCGGGGTCAGCTTCCCGGTGACGGCGGCACCGAGGAAGACCGCTCCGGCCAGCGGCAGCAGCCGTACGCCGGTCTCCAGGGCGTCGTAGCCGAGGACGAACTGGAGGAACTGGGTGGAGTAGTAGATCGCGCCGAAGGTGCCGAAGAAGAAGAACAGCACCGCGATCATGGAACCGGTGAAGGGACGCAGCGTGAACTTGCGCACGTCCAGCATGGGGCTCGGGTGGCGCAGCTCCCAGGCCACGAACGCGAGGAGACCGACGCCGGCGACGACGGCCGCGGTGACCGGGCCGGCGCCCCAGCCGAAGTGCGGGCCCTCGATGGTGGCGTAGACGAGGGAGCCGATGGAGACGATCGAGAGCAGCCCGCCGATGTAGTCGATCCGGCCCATGCCGTTGGCCTTGGACGGCGGCACCAGTATCAGCGCGCCGACGACGGCGACGACGGCGATCGGCACGTTGATCAGGAACGTCGAGCCCCAGGCGTGGTCCTCCAGGAGCCAGCCGGCGATCAGCGGACCGACCGCGATGGCGAGGCCCGACGTGGCGCTCCAGGCCGTGATCGCCTTGCCGCGCTCGGCCCTCGGGAACGTCGCCACGAGCAGGGACAGGGTGGCCGGCATGACGACGGCGGCACCGACGCCCATGACCGCGCGTGCGGTGATGACCAGCGCCGTCTCGTCGACCAGGCTGCCCATCACCGACCCGCCGGCGAAGATCAGCAGACCGGTGACCAGGGCACCGCGACGGCTGTACTTGTCGCCGATCGCGCCCAGTACGAGCATCAGCGCGGCGTACGGGACGGTGTAGCCGTCGATCACCCACTGCAGGTCGCTGCTGCCGAGGTTCAGGTCCCGGGTCATGTCGGGCGCGGCCACGATCAGCGACGTGTTGGCCATCACGACGATCAGCAGGCTCAGGCAGAGCACGAGCAGGGCCCACCAGCGGCGTGTGTACGGCCCGGTCATCTTCTCTACGGGTGTGGAGGCAAGGAAGGGCACGGGGACTCCCAGGACAAGCGGGATGGGGGTGCGTTATTTGCACATCAGTGAGCAGACTAGTTTCTTGCCCGTCCATGTGCAAATATCGCGGTGCGCCACTTGTCCCACTTGCCCCCTCACTCCGAGGTCCCGACGTGACCAGCCCGACCACCGCCCCGCCACCCGCACGACAGCGCCGTAGGACGCCTGTCACGCGCGCCCGCATCCTGGGCGCGGCCCTGCGGGAACTGGGCCGCGACCCCGACTGCAGCCTCGGTGACATCGCCGAGTCGGCAGGTGTGGCGCGGCGCACCCTCTACACGCACTTCGCCGGCCGGGCGGCGCTGGTGGAAGGCCTCGCCGAGGACGCCGGGGCAGCGATACGCCGCGCCATCGCCGACGCGAGCGCCCTCGGCCCCCCGGGCGCTGACCTCGACTCCGACCTCGACCCCGACCTCGACCCCGACGCCGACCCCGACGCCGACCCCGACGCCGACCCCGACGCCGACCCCGCGAGTGCCCTGGCCCGCTTCGTCCTCACCCTGTGGCCGGTCGGCGACTGCTACCGCACCCTGATGGGCCTCGCCCGCCAGGACCTGGGCCCCCACCAGGTGAGCGACCTCCTAGCGCCGGCCCGTGAGACGGTCGCCGGCATCCTCGCCGAGGGGCAGCGCCGGGGCGTCTTCCACACCGTCGTTCCGCCCGGCCCGCTCAGCGGCGCCATCGAGGCCCACCTGCTCGCGCTCCTCGGCACCGTCAACTCCGGGATCTGGGCCGACGACGGCACGGGCGCCGCCACCGCCGCCCTGATCGCCGCCGGGGTCGACAGCGACACCGCCTCCGCCACGGTCCACCGACTGCACGCCACCACCCGGTTCACCACGCGGTTCCGTCCGCCCCACCGAGCCCACTGAGGAGGGCCCCGCCACGGCGGACGGCCTGAGCGCCCGCTTCTCCGGGAGCTCCGTCACTTTCCGGCCCGAGGTCGCGTGACCGACCGCTGGCCCCGGCGACCTACCTCTCCACGAAGAACGCCAGGTGCTCCGGCGCCGGGCGGAGCAGGCCGTCGCGGACGGCGAGGGCGGTGACCTCGGCGCGGGAGGCGGTGCCGGTCTTGCGGAGCAGGTGCTCGACATGGGTGTGCACGGTCCGCGGGGAGAGGAACAGGGCCTCGGCGATGGCCCGGTTGGTCTCGCCGGTGGCCGCGCGGGTGAGCACCTCCAGTTCGCGCGGACTGAGTCCGTACGGAACTCCCGCGGGTCCTCGCCGTCCGCGGAGATGGACGGCGGCAACTCCCGCTGTACGACATTGCGGTACCAGGGCGTCGCCACGAACTCACCGGCCAGGGCCTGCGCGGTCCCGGCGGCGTAGCCGATGCCCGCCAGCTGGACGTGGGCGCCGGTCAGCGGGTCCACGGTGAGCAGCGTCGCCGCGTCCAGGGGCAGGGCACGGGCGAGTTCGCGCAGGGCCTCGGCGCAGGCGGAGACGGTGTCGTGCTCGCGGGTGAGCATGCCGATGCGGGTGGCCGCCGCGATCTGGTGGTGGCTGAGCATACGAGCCTCCGGGGAGCGGCTCGGGACGGACCACGAGGGTCGAGGGAGCACGACGGTATCGGTATTTCTACGGATGGTGGAGTGGGGCGGGGCGGTCTTTCCTGGTCGGCACAGCCCGCCGACCCGCCGACCCGCCGACTCGCCGACTCGCCGACTCGCCGACCCGCCGACTCCCTGGGTCCCTGGGTCCCTGGGTCCCTGGGTCCCTGGGGCCCTGGGTCCCGATCCCGAAGGAAGCCCCCATGAGCCGCCTCGACGCGACACCCCCCACGCTCGTCCTCACCGGCGGCCAAGTCCTCACCGTCGACGGGGAGTTCACCGTCGCGGAGGGAGTGGCCGTGCGCGGCAAGGACATCGTGGCCGTCGGCAGTGACGCGCGGATGCGCGCGCTGGCCGGCCCCGGCACCCGGGTCGTGGAGCTGGCCGGGCGGACCGTGCTGCCCGGCATCAACGACTCGCATCTGCACGGGGCGGCGTACGGGATGACGAAGCCGCCGTTCGCCCTGGCCGTCGGCCACCCCGCGGTGGGCTCGATCGCCGACGTCGTCGCGGCCGTACGGCAGGCGGTACGGGCCGCCCGGCCCGGCGAGTGGATCGTCGGCCTCGGCTGGGACCCCGGCTACCTCGCCGAGTGCCTGGCCGACCCGCGCCGCTTCCCGCACCGCCGCGACCTGGACGCCGTCGCGCCGCACCACCCGGTCTGTCTGACCGACTTCTCCTCGCACATGGTGTGGGCGAACTCGGCGGCGTTGCGCCGCTGCGGCATCGACGCCGCCACGGTGGCGCCGGCGGGCGGCGTCATCGACCTCGACGCCGACGGGGCGCCCACCGGCATCCTGCGGGAGGCCGCCCAGCGCCTCGTCCAGGCCGCGCTGCCCGCCCCGACGATCGAGCAGCGCCGCCGGGCCGTCCAGGGTGTCGTCCGGGAACTGCACGCGCGCGGCATCACCAGCTACACCGAGCCCGGCCTCGGCCCCGGCGGCACCGGAACCCTCTTCGGCGGCCTGAGCACCGACAACTGGACCGCGTACGCCGAACTCGTGGCCGACGGTGAACTCGACGCCCGCGTCAGCGTGCTGCTGCTGCCCGCGCCCATGGGCGGCTCGGCCGACGACCTGCGCGAGGGGCTCGCGGAACTGCGGCGCCCGCGCTCGGCCGACCCCCGGCTGCTGAACGCGATCGGCGTGAAGATCTTCGCCGACGGAGTGCCGCCGAACCGGACCGCCTGGATGACCGAGCCCTACACGGGCGGCGGCCACGGCGCGCTCTGCGTGCACGGCGCCACCCCCGCCCTCCAGGTCGACGAGCTCCGGGAGATGATCCGCGTCGCCCACGAGGCCGGGTTCCAGCTCGGTGTGCACGTCACCGGCGACCGGGCCATCGACACGGTCGTCGACGCCTTCGCCGCAGCGCAGGCGTCCGCGCCCCGCCCCGACGCCCGGCACTACGTCATCCACGGCGACTTCATCGGCCCCGGCGGCCTGGCCCGGCTGGCCGCGCACGGCTACGGCGTCAACATGAACCCCGCCATCAAGTGGACCGTCTCCGACCTGATGGACGAGGTCGTGGGTCCGGAGCGGTCGGCCTGCCAGTGGCCGGTACGGGCCGCGGTCGAGGCCGGTGTCCGGGTGTGCGCGAGCTCGGACGCGCCGATCACCGAGCCCGACTGGCGGCAGGGCGTCGCCTCGATGATGCTGCGCGAGTCCAAGGCCACCGGCCGGCCGAGCGGCCCCGAGCAGTGCGTGCCGCTCGCCGACGCCCTGCGCGCCTACACCGCGACCCCGGCCTGGCAGGACTTCGCCGACGACTGGAAGGGCACGGTCGAGCCGGGCAAGGTGGCCGACCTGTGCGTCCTGGACCGTCCGCTCCTCGACCTCGACCCGCACGACGTCCCGGACGTCGAGGTCGACCTCACGGTGTTCGACGGGCGCGTGGTGCACGAACGCTGACCCGGCGGGGGATTCGGAAGCGCTTACCCGTGCGGAGTACCGTGCGGCGAGACCGCCGCCCGTGACCGCCCGTAAGGACCGAACCTGAACACCCCGCTCGCGGAGACCCTGTCCGTGGCCATGCTCGCACTGGTGCTGGTCTGCGCTGTCGTCCGTCCCTTCAACTGGCCGGAGGCCGTCGTCGCCGTACCGGCCGCGGCGCTCGTCGTGGCCACCGGGGCGATCTCCCCGGCCCACGCGCTCGACGAGGCCGAACAACTCGGCCCGGTGATCGGCTTCCTCGCGGCCGTCCTGGTCCTCGCCCAACTCTGCGACGACGAAGGGCTGTTCCAGGCCTGCGGGGCGTGGATGGCGCGTACGGCGGCGGGGCGGCCGCGCCGGCTGCTGGCGCAGGTCTTCCTGGCCGCTTCGGCGATCACGGCCGTACTGAGCCTGGACGCCACGGTCGTACTGCTCACGCCGGTGGTGTTCGCCACCGCCGCCCGGCTCGGCGCCCGCCCCAAACCGCACGTCTACGCCTGCACACACCTGTCCAACACGGCCTCCCTGCTCCTGCCGGTGTCCAACCTGACGAACCTGCTGGCGTTCGCGGCCAGCGGGCTCAGCTTCACCCGGTTCGCCGCGCTGATGGCGCTGCCGTGGGTGGCCGCGATCGTCGTGGAGTACGTGGTCTTCCGGCGCTTCTTCGCCACCGACCTGGACGCCGGGGCCCAGGCCCCGTCCACCGGGGACGCCCCCGAACTGCCGCTGTTCGCCCTGGTGACCGTCGCGTGCACGCTGGCCGGTTTCGTGCTGACCTCGGCGCTCGGCGTCGACCCGGCCTGGGCGGCGCTGGCCGGCGCGACGGTCCTCGGCGTACGGGCCCTGCTGCGGCGCCGTACGACGCCGAAGGCGCTGCTGCGGTCGGTCTCGGTGCCGTTCCTGGCCTTCGTCCTGGCGCTCGGGATCGTCGTCCGCGCGGTCGTCGACAACGGCCTCGACACGGCGTTGGGCCACCTGATCCCGGACGGCACCGGGCTGCCCGCCCTGCTCGGCATCGCCGTGCTGGCCGCCGTCCTGGCCAACGCGATCAACAACCTGCCCGCCGTACTGGTCCTGCTGCCGCCCGCCGCCGCGACCGGCCCCGGCGCCGTCCTCGCCGTGCTCCTCGGCGTGAACATCGGCCCCAACCTCACCTACGCCGGTTCGCTTGCCACCCTGCTGTGGCGGCGTATCGTGCACGCCCACGACGCGGAGGTGCGGCTGGGCGAGTTCACCCGGCTCGGCCTGTACGCCGTACCGGCGAGCCTGGGCGCCTCGGTGCTGGCACTGTGGGCGTCACTGGCCCTGATCGGAGGAGGCTGAGCCCTGTGGTGGTGGTCGTCTGGATCGTCGAGGGCACCTGGCCCGCCTGCGTGGACGCCGCCCGCCGGCACGCCCCCGCGGACGCCGAGGTCGTCCTGCTGCACGTCACCGGTCCCGATGCCGCGGACGCCGCCCACGGCGCCTTCGCCGGCCTCCTCGGCCGCGGCCACCCGGAACGCGATCCCGGCACCCGCGTCGAACACCTCGCCGCCGCCTCCGCCGAAACCCTCCTCCATGCCGCCGCCGACCGCCTCGCCCGCCCCTGCACCCGCCTCGAACGCACCGGCCGCGTCGAGCACGAGGTCGTCGCCGCGACAGACGGCGCCGACCTGCTGATCCTGGCCCGCGACGGCGACCGCACCCGCCTCGGCCCGCCCAGCCTCGCCCCGCCCAGCCGCTTCGTCGTCGACCACGCCCCCTGCCCCGTCCTCCTGGTCTGGCCGGAACCGGCCCCACCCGTGACGACACTGCCCCCTGCGCCACCGCGGCCTCCCGTGCCGTGACGGACGGTGGCTGAGTTGTTCAGCCCATCCGGCGTTTGA
>NZ_KQ948931.1:434300-481778 GCF_001514235.1 Streptomyces caeruleatus
CGAGTGATCCTGCCCCGCGACGGCGACCGCGCGGAACCTCCTAGCCGCCCTCCCGGGCACCCGCCGGCGCGCCCGTGCTCGCACGGCGTACGAGACGCGTCGGCACCAGTGTCGTGCCGTGGGCCGTGCCGCCCTGGCGGATCTTGGTGATGATGCTCTCGACGCAGAGACGGCCGACCTCGGCGAAGTCCTGGTGGATGGTGGTGAGCGGCGGCAGGAAGGACGCGGACTCGGGCAGGTCGTCGAAGCCGATGACGCTGACGTCGTCGGGGACCCTGCGGCCGCGTTCGTGCAGGGCGCGGAGCAGGCCCAGGGCCATCTGGTCGTTGGCCGCGAACACGGCCGTGCAGTCGTGGTGGTCGGCGAGGCGCAGCCCGGCCCGGTAGCCCGACTCCGCCGACCAGTCGCCGCGGACCAGGGGCGGCGGGGTCACGCCCGCCCCGGTGAGGGCGTCACGCCAGGCGTTGGCGCGGCGCTGGGCGGCGAAGGAGCCCTCGGGACCGGCGAGGTGCCAGACCGTGTCGTGGCCGAGGTCCAGCAGATGCCGTACGGCGTCGCGGGCGCCGCCCGCCTGGTCGGTGTCGACGACGGTGTAGCGGTCGCCGGCGTCCGAGTCGGCCACGACGACCTGGACGCCGGGCGGCAGCGAGACCGTCGCCGCGTCGAGGAGGTGGATCTCCATGATGACGATGACGGCGTCCACGGCGAGTTCCCCGAGCCGGGAGAAGGCGCCGTTCACCTCGTCCTGGGTGGGCACGGCGACCGGCAGCAGCGTGACGGCGTACCCGTGTCGGGCCGCGGAGGTCGCGATGGCCTCCAGGGTGCGGATGTTCCCGTGGGTGGAGAGCGAGAACGTGATCACACCGAGCGTGCGGAACTCGCCCCGCTTGAGGGCCCGGGCGGCGCTGTTGGGCCGGTAGCCCAGCTCCCGCATCGCGGCCATGACCTGCTGCCGGGTCTCCTCGGTCACCCCGGGGAAGCCGTTCGAGACGCGGGACACCGTCTGGGAGGAGACCCCCGCCAGCTGGGCGACGTCGGCCATGGAGGCGCCCTGCCGCGGGCGTGCGGCACGCCCCCGGCCACGGCCTCCCGCGGGGCGCGCGTCCATCGGCGCGCCGTCCCTGTCCGTCGTCCCCACGCTGCCCCCTGGGTGCGCAACTTTCGATTCCGGCCAACTCCTTGACCGCCGAGATTCGCACAGTGTAGACATCCCGCCAGCGGATGTTTACGTAAACATTACGAGCCGAAACCGGACGAGAACACACCGAACCGCACCGAATCCAACCGCATCGAACCCGCATCGAACCCGCATCGAACCCGCACCGAACCCGCATCGAACCCCCACCGGTCCGCGCGGCGCACGGAAGAGCTGGAGTACTCGAGATGGCACACCGCACCCGTAAGAGAAGACTCCTGGGCATCGGCGTCACCGCCCTCGCGACCGGCACCGCGCTGGCGGCCACCGCACTGCCGGCCGCGCCCGCGGACACGACCGCCGCCGCTTCGGTCACCGTCCGCCCCGACCCGTCGTACAAGCAGGAGAAGTTCGAGGGCTGGGGCACCAGCCTGGTCTGGTTCGCCAACGCCACCGGCGACTACCCGCCCGCGATCCGCGAGAGGCTCGCGAAGCTCCTCTTCGGCGACGACGGCCTCGCCCTGAACATCGCCCGCTACAACATCGGCGGCGGCAACGCCCCGGACGTCAAGGACTACCTGCGGGCCGGCGGCGCGGTCGAGGGCTGGTGGAAGGCCCCGGCGGGCACCACCCGCGAGGACGTCGACTGGTGGGACGCGGACGACCCCGCCGACTGGAACAACAAGGCCGACAAGACGCAGCGCTGGTGGATCGACCGCATCAAGAAGGACATCACCCACTGGGAGACCTTCAGCAACTCCCCGCCGTGGTTCATGACCGAGAGCGGCTACGTCTCCGGCAACTTCGACGCCGGCAAGGACCAGCTCAAGACCGAGTCCGTGGACGACTTCGCCAAGTACCTGGTGGGCGCCACCGAACGCCTGGAGAAGGCGCACGGCATCAAGGTCGACACCCTCGACCCGTTCAACGAGCCGAACACCAACTACTGGGGCACCAAGCTCGGCGCGGACGGCGAGCCCGTCGGCGGCCGTCAGGAAGGCGCCCACATCGGCCCCGAGCTCCAGCAGAAGGTGCTCCGCGCGCTGGCCCCGACCCTGGCAAAGTCCAAGTCCGACGCGGAGATCTCCGCGATGGACGAGACCAACCCCGGCACCTTCGCCACCAACTGGAACTCCTACCCCCAGGAAGTGCGCGACCTGGTCGGCCAGATGAACGTCCACACCTACGGCACCAGCCAGCGCACCACCGTCCGGGACCTGGCCAAGGCCGCCGACAAGCCGCTGTGGATGAGCGAGGTCGAGGGTGACTGGGGCGACGGGCAGAGCTTCACGGACATGCGCCCCGGCCTCGGCCTCGCCCAGCGCATCGTCGACGACCTGCGTGAACTGGAGCCCCGCGCCTGGGTGTTCTGGCAGCCCGTCGAGGACTACGACAACATGAAGCCGGGCGGCGAGTCCGCGAAGGGCGGCAACTGGGGCGAGATCCAGCTGTCGTTCAGCTGCACCTCGAAGGACACCCTGGAGTCCTGCCCGATCTACACCAACACCAAGTTCGACACGGCCCGGAACTTCACCCACTACATCAAGCCCGGCGACCGGCTGATCAAGACGAACGACACCTCCAGCACCGCGGCCATCTCCCGCAAGGGCGACGCGGCGACCGTCGTCCACGTCAACAGCACCACCGAGGCCCGCGACGTCACGCTCGACCTGTCGAAGTTCGGCCGCGTCTCCTCGCACGCCACCGTCACCCCCGTGGTGACCAGCGCCGACGGCAAGCTGGAGCAGCAAAAGCCCGTCCGGGTCACCGGCAAGCAGGCCACGATCGCCGTGCCCGCCCAGTCCGTGACGTCGTTCCTCGTCAAGGGCGTCTTTGGGGTCGCCAAGGACGCGGCCGAGCTGCGCAAGGGCCACACCTACCGGCTGACCGGCGTCCAGAGCGGCAAGGACCTCACCATCGCCGACAACGGCACCGGCCTCGTCATCAGGGCCGCCGACGCCGCCGACCCCAGCGGTCAGCAGTGGCGGGTGGAGCAGATCAGCGGCAACGGCAGCGACAACCGCAAGCGGTACGCGTTCACCGAGGCGACCGAGGACAAGCGTCTTGCCGTCCGTGACGGCGCCCTGGTGGCCGAGCCCGACGAGGGCCGCCGTGACGGCGCCGCCCAGTGGATCATGTCGACGACCGGCGACGGCACCTGGACCCTCGTCAACGCCGCCACCGGACAGCTCCCGGACGTCTCCGGTCAGTCCACGAACGACGGTGCCGCCGTCGGCCTGTGGCAGCCGAACTCCGGCGCCAACCAGCGCTGGACGGTGACCGATGTGACGGGTGACGACGCCGCGTAGACCGAGCGACGGGTCAGCCCCCGGCTCCTCCCCGCGCAGGGGAGGAGCCGGGGGCTCTCTACTGGTCCGAGTAGCCGATGTCCCCGATGGTCCAGGCGCTCACGTCCTTCAGCGCGACCCGGTACATGCCGCCCGTGTCGGGGATGCCGAAGCTGCCCTGCAGGATCCGGGCGACGTGGAAGTGGAGATGCGTGGGTCCGGAGCCGTCCTCCGGCCGGTGGCCGCCGCGGTCCCGGGGCGGGGCGAACGCCGCGGCGAACGGCCGCAGGTGGTCGGAGTCCCCGAGGACTTCGGCCACGCGTTCCTTCCACAGGGCCTCCGGGGCCAGCCGTCCCGTGATGACGGCTCCCGGGATCACCACGGTCAGGGACATCTGGCTGCTGTGCCGCGACTCCACCATCGCGGCAATCGCGACGAGCAGGTCGTCAGGGTGCGTCATGTCTCAGGAGCCTAGCCCGACCACAGCCGTCACGGTACGGACAGCGGTCGGGACGTCACCAGCCCAGCGCACCCTCGTCGGCGCGCGTGCCGCCGGCCGACGTGACCGGAGGGGTGTCGTGGCAGGTGAAACCGAGCCGGGTCAGGGCCCGGCGCATCTCTCCGGCGGTGAAGTCACGGCGGTTCTGCCGGGTGATCACTTCCCCGACCTGCATCACGGGGTAGACGCTGCTGCCGATGGTCACGGCCACGCCCACGAGGGGTTCGGGCGTGACGCCGCTCATCGAGTGCTCGACCTCGCTCTTGATCAGGTCGAACGGGAAACGGGCGATGACACAACGCATGGGTGCCTCCACGGGGTTGCCTGGGCTACGGGGTGTTCCTCGGAGTGTTCCTAGGGGCGGAGCGACGGCTGCGGGTGGTGGTGGAGCGTCCGTTTCCGCTGCGGCCGGTGCCCCGTCCGCGCCGGCCGCGGCCGGGGGCTCCCGTACGCTCGCTCTGCTCGGCGGGCGGCGGGGTGAGGGTGACGGGCACGCCGGAGGGGGTGCGGGCGCCGGTGATGCGGTGCAGTTCGGCCTCGCCGGGGCGGACCCGGGCGGAGCGCGGTGTGATGCCGGCGTCGGCCATCAGCCGGTCCATGGCGCGCCGCTGGTGCGGCAGGACCAGGGTGACGACGGTGCCGGACTCGCCCGCGCGTGCGGTACGGCCGCCGCGGTGCAGGTAGTCCTTGTGGTCGCCGGGCGGGTCGACGTTGACGACGAGGTCGAGGTCGTCGACGTGGATGCCGCGGGCGGCGACGTTGGTGGCCACCAGGACGGTGACCTCGCCGTCCTTGAACCGGGCGAGCGTCTTGTTGCGCTGCGGCTGGGACTTGCCGCCGTGCAGGGCCGAGGCGCGCACACCGACGGACAGCAGGTGCTTGGCCAGCCGGTCCGCGGCGTGCTTGGTGTCCAGGAACATGATCACCCGGCCGTCGCGGGCGGCGATCTCGGTCGCGGTGGTGTGCTTGTCGGCGTCCTGCACGTGCAGCAGATGGTGCTCCATGGTGCTGACGGCGCCCGCGGACGGGTCGACGGAGTGCACCACGGGGTCGTGGAGGTAGCGGCGGACCAGAAGGTCGATGTTCCGGTCGAGGGTGGCCGAGAACAGCAGTCGCTGGCCGCCGGGGGCGACCTGGTCGAGCAGGGCGGTCACCTGCGGCATGAAGCCCATGTCGGCCATCTGGTCGGCCTCGTCCAGAACGGTGATGCCGATCTGGTCCAGCCGGCAGTCGCCGCGTTCGATGAGGTCCTTGAGCCGGCCGGGTGTCGCCACGACGACCTCGGCGCCGCCGCGCAGCGCGGTCGCCTGGCGGCCGATCGCCATGCCGCCCACGACGGTGGCGAGCCGCAGCCGTAGGGCGCGGGCGTAGGGGGTGAGCGCGTCGGTGACCTGCTGGGCCAGTTCCCGGGTGGGGACGAGGACGAGCGCGAGGGGCTGTCGGGGTTCGGCTCGCCGGCCGTTCAGCCGGGCCAGCACGGGCAGGCCGAAGGCGAGCGTCTTGCCGGACCCGGTGCGGCCCCGGCCCAGCACGTCCCGTCCGGCCAGCGCGTTCGGCAGCGTGGCGGCCTGGATCGGGAAGGGCACGGTCACGCCCTCGGCGGCGAGCGCGGTCAGCAGCCGGGCCGGCAGCTCAAGCTCGGCGAAGGTCGCGACCGCGGGCAGCGGCTCGGTGAGGGTGACCGGGAGGGTGAACTCCTGCGGACGGGTGGTGGTGGTGCGTGCTCGGGGGTTCTGCCGGCCGGACTTGTGGGCACGGACACGTCCTGAGCTGCCGCCGGTACGGCGGGTGCGGTTCATGGGGAACCTTCCTCGATCCGGCGTATCGAGGAATTCTGCCCAGCGGTGGGAGACCGCACGCGGATTCACAAGAATGAGCCGAGGGGAATACGAAATGCCGCTCGGCGGGAAGCCGGGGCTGTCAGTGACTCGGGGAATCCGGGATCACCGAGGCTGGGAGACCCCGGGGAGCCCGGGGAACTCGGGGAAAGCAATGGGCTGGGGCCCGCACCCCAAGAGCGCGGGCCCCAGCCACATGTTCGCGACAGTCAGCGTCAGGCGGGAACGATGTTCTCGGCCTGCGGGCCCTTCTGGCCCTGCGTGACGTCGAAGGTAACCTTCTGGCCTTCCTGAAGCTCGCGGAAGCCGCTGGTGGCGATGTTCGAGTAGTGGGCGAACACGTCAGCGCCGCCGCCGTCCTGCTCGATGAAGCCGAAGCCCTTTTCCGCGTTGAACCACTTCACGGTGCCAGATGCCATATTGAATCTCCCTTGGGGGGCAGTGCCGGAATCCGCACTTTACGGATCCGAGTCGCCGCGATGATCACCCCTCCGGAAAGATCCGGAAAGCTCTGCAAAGAAACAAGTCTCTGGCAACCAAAACTGCAACTGCTATCACGCTAACACAGTCGGGCCGGAAGGCCCTGTGCATTTTGGGGACGGACCAGGAATTCTCGTCCGCCGTGGACCGTAATTCTGTACCGGCCGGATCAGGTATCTAAGCGCCCGCGTCCCGCTCGTCCAGCCTTCGGCGCAGGTCCCGGTTCAGCCGGAGGGCGTCCTCCAGCTGGTCCTCCAGGGAGATGATGCGGCAGGCGGCCTCGACGGGGGTGCCCTGGTCGACGAGCTCACGGGCGCGGGCGGCGATCCGCAACTGGCGGCGGGAGTAGCGGCGGTGGCCGCCCTCCGAACGCAGCGGGGTGATCAGCCCGGTGCCCCCGACCGCGCGGAGGAAGGCGGGGGTGATGCCGAGAACGTCTGCGGCTCGTCCCATGGTGTAGGCGGGATAGTCGTCGTCGTCGAGGTTCCCGGCGACGGGGACGTTCTCAGCGGGCATAGCACCTTCGATTCGGGGACTCCGACAACCCTAGCGCCGCCGGGTGCGGAGATGTGGATCCGCGAAGACAGACTTTCTCGCGAGGGTCGAGGGGAGGCGACGGGGCGCGTCCCGCATCACTCGGTGAGTCCGGCCCTCCGGCAGGCGGCCGCGAGCTCGGGCGCGCAGATCTGGTCGACCGTGTAGACGCCGTCCTCGACCACGGTGGACCTGATGTCGGCGACGGTCACGGGGACGGGGTCGAGCTGGACGGCGGGGATGTGCTTGGTGGTGGCCGTGTCGACCGTGGTGTCGGTGAGGTCGGTGATGTCATCGCCGCGGCCCAGGGCGACGGCGATCCTCGCGGCCGCGTCGGCCTCGGCCTTGAAGGGCTTGTAGACGCTCATGTACTGCTCGCCCAGCACGACGCGCTGTACGGCGGCGAGGTCGGCGTCCTGGCCGGTGACCGGCGGCAGCGGGTCGATGCCGGCGTTCTTGAGGGCGGAGATCACACCGGCGGCCAGTCCGTCGTTGGCGGCGTAGACGCCGTCGACGCTGTCGGTGCCCAGGGCGGCGAGGGCGTTGTCCATGTTGGTGTGGGCGGTCTCCTGGCTCCAGCCCGGGGTGTCGTACGACTTGACGATCCTGACCTCGCCCTGGAGGACGGACAGCGCGCCCTTCTTGAAGGCGACGTTCGTCGGGGAGGTCTGGGGGCCGTTCATCATGACGACCTGCCCGCTGTCGGCCTTGTCGGCCCTGTTCCCCAGCGCCCTCAGGAGTGCCTCGCCCTGGAGCCTGCCGACCCGTTCGTTGTCGAAGGAGACATGGGCCGAGACCGGGCCCTCGACGAGACCGTCGTAGGCGATCACCGGGATGCCGGCGTCGTGGGCCCTCTCGACGGAGGAGCGCAGCGACCTGAAGTTCACGGCGCTGAGGAGCAGGACCTCGACGTCCCTGTTGATCATGGTCTCCACCTGTTGCTTCTGGGTGGCGACGTCCCCCTCGGCGTTGGCGTACTCCACCGTGCACCGCGCGCACAGCTCCGTGACCCTCTTCTCGATCAGCGGCTTGTCGAACCTCTCCCAGCGCGTCTGCACGTTCTGGCTGAGCAACAGCCCGACCTTGAACCCGCCCTCCGCGGACCCGCTCCCACCCGAGCCGCAGCCCCCCAGCGACAGGGCGACGGCCACGACCGGCGGCAACACGGCTGCGGCAAGGACCGCACGACCCCGACGCACACTCACGGGGGCCTCCCTGGCTCGTCCGGGAACGTCCGAGACCCCCTGACCGGCGGGCCGGTCACTCACTGCCAAGGATAGGCCGGGCGCGGTGACGTGCGGATACGCCGGGACGGCGGGCCGAGGCCCCGGTTCACGGCTGGGGCCGCGCGCACGGGACGCCATCGACACCTGCCTCATCGCCCTGGGCCGCTCGGGCCGTCGACGCGAAAACGCTTCCCTCGACGGCCGCCCGATGATGTCCTGAGGGCGCCGGACACGAGAGCGGACACGAACACGGCCGGCGCCGGGAGACAGGGGGATGCCCGTGGCTGTTCCGATCGGGGCCGCACAGTGGCCCGCGCGCAGTCTGCTGGGGATGCTGCCGCTCCCGGCGCGGCTCGAACTGCTCCGCCGGGGCACGGAGGTCCGGTTCGACGCCGGTGACGTACTGCTGCGAGAGGGCTGGGACGACCGGCACGTACTGCTGCTGCTGTCCGGGTTCGTCAAGGTCACGGCGACCGTGGAGAACGGCGAGACCTCGCTTCTCGCGGTCCGGGCCGGCGGCGACACCGTGGGCGAGATGGCGGCCATGGACGGGGCACCGCGCTCCGCGACGGTCACCGCCTGCGGCCCGCTGACCGCCCGGCGGATCTCGGCCGAGACACTGCGCGAACTGCTGCTGAGCCGGCCCGAGATCTCCCTGGCGCTCACCGGGATCGTCGCCAACCGGCTGCGCTGGGCGAACCGGCGGCGGCTGGACTTCCGTGGCTATCCGGCGAAGGCGCGGCTGGCCCGGCTGCTGGTCGAACTCGCCGACTGCTACGGGACCGAGCGGGCCGACGGAGTGGAGATCGGCTGCTCGCTGACGCAGCCGGAGCTGGCCACGATGGTCGGCGCCGCCGAGACGACCATCCACAAGGTGCTGAGCGACCTCCGCAAGGACCGCGTGCTGAAGACCGGCTACCGCACCACCACGATCCTGAACCTGCCCCGCCTCACCGGCCTCGCGGACCTGACGCCTCCGCTCCCCTAGAGGGTGCCAGGTCAGCTCAGCACCGGCAGCAGGGCCACGCTCAGCCCCGCGCTCACCCCCATGACGGCCGTGCACACCACGGTTCCCGTCAGCCAGCGGTACTTGCGTACGGCGACACGGGCGAGGAATCGCAGCGTGTGCGACAGCTCCAGGCGGTCCGCGGCCTCGTCGGCGGCCGGTGTGCCGGTGGGCGGAGTGCCGGCGAGGTCGGGACCCGAGGCCAGCTGGACGAAGCTGTACCGGTTGCTGTCGGCCGAGCCCCGCAGCAACCGGGGACGCACGGCCGCCGCCAGGGTCACCGCGCCCGCGACGAGCCCGCAGACGAACAGGGCCAGCAGCGTCCCCGCGTACACCCCGGCCGCGCCGCCCTGCCCGCAGACGGCCACGGACTGCCGGATCCACGTCCCCGAGGTGCCGACCAGCGCCGCCTGCACCGCCGCCAGGATCCCGGCCTTGGCGTCCGCGTGCTGGTGGGTCGTCTGGAGCGCGGTCAGCATGTACTGCGCGGGGCGGCCGGCCGCCGCCTGTCCGGTCGGTGCCATGAAGTCTCCTTCGGTCGACGTGCACGAGGTCCGTCCAGTAGGCGGGCGAAGACCGCGACCGGACCAGTCACTTCTGCGGGTTCTCCGGACTTCGACAGCGGTCGCTCTTCCCAGGCGGACCAGCAACCCGTACTTCCACGGGGTTCACACGGGACGACAGGTGTACGAATGCTGTCACCGGCGCTCGCCTTCGGGGGAGCGGGCGGGCGCCGGGCCCCTCCGGACGGAGTCTGTGCGGTAACTCCGTTGATTTGAAGGGGATTTGAGAGACACGCCCATCTCCCCAGTGAAGTTCGTGTACCGAGAGGTGTCATGGTGGGGAACGGTGTGGACGAGCCGGACGCCGTAACGGCGTTCGGGCGCAGGCCGCTGCTGGCGGTCGACGCCAAAGGGTACGGCGGGGTCGACGCGGAGACACAGCGTCAGTTCCAGCAGGCGATCGTGGGGCTGCTGGACTCGGCGGCCGCGAAGGCCGGGCTGGACCGTGCGGCATGGGAGACACAGGAGGGCGGGGACTCGCTGTTCGCCGTCCTGCCCGCGGACACCTCGGAGCCCGCCCTGGTCGACGACTTCATGCGCGCCCTGGACGCGGGCCTGCGCGCCTTCAACTTCAACCTCGGCGAGGGGCGGCGGCCCTGGCTCAGGCTGCGCGCCGTCGTCCACTTCGGCGCGGTCGCGCTGGGCGCCAACGGGTTCGTCGGACGGGCCCCGGTCGAGACCGGCCGCATCCTCGACTGCGCGCCCCTGCGCGCCGCCCTGGACACGGCGCCGTACGCCTGCCTGGCCGTCGCGCTGTCGTCGACCGTCTTCCACGAGGTCGTCGAGGAGGGGTACACCACCATCCCGCCGGAGGAATTCCGGCGCGTCGACGTCGAGAAGAAGGAACACCGGGGCGAGGCCTGGATCTGGCTCCCCGGCGGAGACATACGCCAACTGGACCTGGACCCGCCCCCGAAGAAGCCCGCACCGGGCCACGCCCCGGGCCCCGGCCCCTACGTCGGCAGCCTGCACAGCGGGGACGGCAGCGCGATCGTCGTGGGCAACGGGGGGAACGCGAGTGTCACCAACGGGACCGGTGGTGCGCCTTCGCCGGGTCCCGAGAGCGCGGGTGAGCAGCGGTGACCGAGAACCCCGGCCCGAGTGTCAACTATCTGCGCAGCGGTGAGGGCAGCGCGATCGTCGTCGGGGACGGCGGTACCGCGACGGCGATCAACGTCTACGGCACCCGCGTACCCGCGATCGAGCCCCTCCCCGCCCCGTCCGCTCCCCGCTCCGCCTGGCTGATGACGCAGCCCAGCCGTCTGCTCGACGCGCGCAGCCACGTCGTGCCGTTCGTCGGCCGGGAAGCCGAACTGGAGCGGTTGCGGCGGTGGCGGGACGATCCGGGGACGCGGCTGTCGGTCCTGCTGGTGCACGCCCCCGGCGGGCAGGGCAAGACCCGGCTGGCGACGGAGTTCGCCGAGCAGTCCAGAAGCACGGAACTGCCCGTCGGCGAGCGGTGGTTGGTCCGCCAGGCGGGGTTCCGCGGCGTGGTCGGCGCAGCCGCGCCGGACGGTCCGTCCGCCCCGGACGAGGCCGGAGCCGGGGCCGGGGTGCTCCTCGTCGTCGACTACGCCGACCGGTGGGCGCACAGCGAACTGGCACGTCTGCTGTCCGATCCCGTGCTCAACCAGGACCGGCCCACCCGGGTCCTGCTGGTGGGCCGTACCGTTCGCTGGTTCGCCGCGCTCCGCGGTGAGCTCGGCGAACGCCGGGCCGACTCCGACGACCTGCTCCTGCCTTCACTGGCCGCGGACCGCGCGCGGATGTTCGCCGCCGCCCGGGACCGTTACGGCGCCGCCGACCTGTACGGACTGTCCGACACCGCGGACATCGAGCCGCCGGGTTCCCTGGATCACCGGGACTTCGGCCTGACGCTGAACCTGCACATGGCGGCCCTGGTCGCCGTGGACGCGCACGCCGACGGCAAGAAGCCGTCGCTCACCGAGCCGCACGAACTGTCGGCGTACCTGCTGGACCGCGAACGCCTGGCCTGGCAGCGGCTCTACGACGCCGGTAAGCAGGGGCAGACCTACCGGACCGACCCCGACGTCATGGCCCAGACCGTGTTCACCTCCGTCCTCACCGGAGCGGTCGGTCACTTCACCGGCAAGCGCGCCCTGCAGACCCTGGACCTGCCCGAACACTCCGGGTACCTGCTGAAGGACCACCGGTTCTGCTACCCGCCCGCCGACCGCTCCCTGGTCCTGGAGCCCCTGTACCCCGACCGGCTCGCGGAGGACTTCCTCGGGCTGCTCACCCCCGGGCACGACATCACGTCCTACGAGCCCGATCCCTGGGCCAGCGACGTCCCCGGCGCCCTCACCGCCGAGGAGGACCTGCGGACCGTCATCGCCCCGCGCGCGGTGACCTTCCTCGCGTCGGCCGCCGGCCGCTGGGCCCATGTCCGCGAGAACGTCCTGTTCCCGCTGTTGCTCGACGATCCCGACCTCGCGATCACCGCCGGCAGCCCGGCCCTGACCACCCTGGCCGGGCTTGCCGACATCAAGGCGCAGGGCTTCCAGGGCTCCCCGGACGCCGCCGCCACCGACCCCGAGGTGCTGGCCGTACTGGAGGCCGTCGAGTCCCGCTTCCCCGCAGGCAGCGACGTCAACCTGGACATCGGCATCCTCGCGGTCATGGAGGTCCTGATCGCCCACCGCCTGGCCGTCGCCACGGACCTGGGCGAACGGGCCGGGCTGTACAGCACCCTGGCGTGGCGCCGCACCAACGCTGGACGCCGGGAGGAGGCGGTCGGTCCGGCCGGGAAGGCGGTCGCGCTGTACCGGGAACTCATCGAGGCCGACCCCGGGAACCTCGGCCATCTGGGTCGCCTGGCCACCGCGTTGGCCGACCACGGGGACCGGCTGTCCGACGTCGACCGTCCGGAAGAGGCGTTGTTCCTGACCGAGGAGGCCGTGGCGATCAGTCGCCGGCTGACCGCGGCCGACCCCATCGCGCACCGGCACACCCTGCGCAAGGCACTGACCAGCCTGGGCAACCGGCTGCAGGGTCACGGCCGCCCGGAGGAGGCGCTGGCTGCCACCCGGGAGGCCACCGACCTGCACCGGCAGACGGCCGCCGAGGACCCGGCCGGCCACCGGAGCGCTCTCGCGGGGGCGTTGGGCAACCTCAGCTTGCGGCTGACGGACGCGGGCCGCCGGGAGGAGGCCCTGGAGGCCGCACGCGAGACCGCCGACCTGCACCGTCAACTGGCCGTCGTCCACCCCGGCGCCGAGCGGCCCCATCTGGCGGCGGCGCTGAACAACCTCGGTCGCTCGCTGCTCGAACTGGACCGCACGGACGAGGGGCTGGACGCCGTACGGGAGGCCACCGGCCTGTTCCGGGAGCTGGCCGAGGCGAACCCGACCGCCTATCGGCCCGACCTGTCCAAAGTGCTGCTCAACCTCGGCGAGTTCCTCGTGCGAGTGGGCCGTGCGAACGAGGCGCTCGCGCCGATCCAGGAAGCGGTGGACATCCAACGGCAGCTGGCTGAGGACGGCTTCAACTCGCCCCTCGCTCTCGCCAACGCGCTGAACAGCCTCGGCAGGCGGCTGTGGGACCTCGACCGTGAGGAAGAGGCCGTGGCCTTCACCCAGGAGGCCGCCGACCTGTACCGGCAGGTGGCCGTGGCCCACCCCGCGCTCGACCTCCCCGCGTACGCGGAGGTCATGCACCGGCTGTCGCTGCCCCGCAAGGAACGCCGGGAGAAGGCGCTGGCCGCCGTCGAGAAGGCCGCGGACCTGCGGCGGCGACTGGACGCCGCCGCTCCCGGCACCGACCTCACGGAGCTCACGAAGTCGCTGGCCGAGCTCGGCGAAGTCCTGGCCGGGCTGGGGCGTTTCGGGGAGGCCGTCACCGCCGTGGAGCGGGCCGCCGACGCGCGTCTCGACAGCGGCGACGAGAAGGGCGCGGCGGATCTCTTCCTGAACTTCGCCGGCACGGTGGTGAACCTGCGGCGGTTCGAGGATGCGGCCACCGCGAGCGAGCGGGCCGTCGGGCTCTACCGCCGGGCCGGCGACCGCGCACTGGAGGCCGCCGCGCTGACCAACCTCAGCAACGCCCTCTCCCGGCTGGAGCGGGCGGTCGACGCCGCCGACGCGGCCGGACGGGCCGCGGCCATCTACCGGGAGACCGGCGAGCGGCACCTGGAGACCGCCGCGCTGACCAACCAGAGCAACGCCCTGACGGCGGCCGAGCGCTACGAGGAGACCGTCACCGTCAGCCGACGCGCCCTGGACGTCTTCGAGGAGCACGAAGCGGGTGGCTCGCAGGGGCCGCCGCTGCACAACCTGGGCCATGCCCTGCTGCGGCTGGGCCGGTTCGAGGAGTCCCTCGACCCCACCCGGCGGGCCGCCGCCGTCTACCGGGAGAAGGGCAACCGCAGCAGCGAGGCCGACTCCCTGACCAACCTGGGCGACGCCCTGTACGAGCTGAAACGGTACGAGGACGCTGTTCCCGTCTACGAACGGTCAGCCGCCCTGCGCCTGGAGATCGGCGACCCCGCCGGGGAGGGCAGAGCACTCGGCAGACTCGGTGTCGTGCTGGTCGAGGTGGGGCGGTTCGAGGAGGCCGTCACCGCCTGTCAGAAGGCGGCCGTCCTCCTCGGCGGGACCGGCAACCGAGACGGCGAGGCCCGGGCGCTGGCCAATCTGGGCGGCGCCTGTGTCCGGGCGGCCCGGTTCGCGGAGGCCGCCACGGCGTGCGGCAAGGCCGCGTCCGTGTTCCGGGAGGCCGGCAACCACAGCGGTGAGGCCGATGCCCTGTCCAACCGCGGCGAGGCCCTGACGAAGGCGGAACGGTACGAGGAGGCCGTCGCCGTCTGTGAGCAGGCCCTGGCCCTGTACCGCGAGACGGGCAACCGTCCCCGGGATCGCGCGCTGCTGCACGCACTGGGCACCAACTTCCTCTCGATGGACCGATACGACGAGGCCGTCAGCGCCTACGAACGGGAACTGGTGATCTGCCGGGAGACCGGCCGCGACCGTGAGGGCAACGTGCTCCTCAGCATCGGCCTCTGCCTGGTGTATCTGGAGCGGTACGAGCGGGCCGTCGCCGTCAGTGAGGAGGCCGCGGCCATCTGCCGTGCGTCGGGCGACCGGGGTGGCGAGGGCGCGGCGTGGGAGTGCCTCGGGACCGCGCTGGTCAAGTCGGATCGAACCCAGGAGGCCATCGCCGCCCGCACCCGGGCCGTCGCGGCGTTCCGCGCCGCCGGCGAACCGAAATCCGAGGCCACCTCGACGGGCGAACTCGGCAACGACTTGGGCCGGTTGGGCCGGTATGCCGAGTCCGTCGCCGCCAGTCGGCGGGCCGCCGAGCTCTTCCGGGAACTCGGCGACGGCGCCAAGGAGGCCAAGGCCCTGGACAACGTCGCCCTCGGCCTGGAGAGCAGCGGCCGGCATGAGGAGGCCGTCGCCGCCGGCACCCGGGCAGTGGCGCTCTTCCGCGAACGTGGCGACGGGCACGGCGAGGCCGACGCGCTCCGGAACCTGAGCCTCGCCCTCGCGTCGTTGGCACGGCGCAAGGAGGCCATCACGGCCGCGCGGCGGTCCATCATCTGCTACCAGGAGTCGGGCGACCAGCGCGGCGAGTCCCTGTCGCTGTACAACCTCGGGGAGTTCCTCCTGGACGAGGAGCGGTACGAGGACGCCATCCCCGCTTACGTGCGCACCGCCGACATCATGCGCCGGCTGGGCTTCCCCAGCCTCCAGGCCTCCGCGTTCCTCAACCTCGCCCGCGCCCTGAAGGGACTGGGTCGGCTCAAGGAGACCATCGCCGTCCTGCGCCAGGCCGCCGACATCTACGCGGAGATCCGCGAGGGGGACGGCGAGGGCAAGGCCCGCCTCCACCTCGGCCACCACCTCATGGAGGCGCGGCGCTACGAGGAGGCCGCCGACGCCTATCTGCGGTCCGCCACCGCGTACGGCACGATTGGCGCCCAGGGCCACCAGGGCACGGCCCTGCTCGCCCTCAGCAAGGCCCTCTGGAAGGAGGGCCGGTACGAGGAGGCCGTCACCTTCGGCGTGCGCGGCGCCGACCTGTACGAATCGGTGCAGGGCCCCGCCGCCGCGGTCTATGCGCTGTTCGAACTCGCCAACGAGTTCGCCCCGTACGGACGCCCGCAGGAACTCATCCCCCTGATGCGCCGGTGCCGCGAGGCCTGCCGGGACAGCGGCGACGGCCTCCGCGAGAGCTGGGCCCTCGTCCTGCTCGGCGGCGCCCTGGTCGACTCGATGCGCTACACGGAAGCCGTCCCCGCCAACCAACAGGCCGTGACCGCCTGCCGGACCCTCGGCAACGCCCAGGGGCTGCGCCACGCCCAGAGCCAACTGGAGAAGGCCGAACGGGGGTTGCGCTGGGGCGACCACCGGCAGTACTGACTCCGCCCGGCCCCGCCCCGCCCCCCCGGCCTCACACCACCCGTACGTGACTGGTGAGCCGGCCCTCCTCATAGACGTGGAAGGTCAGCGCGGGCGGCGCCTCGTAGGTCTTCCACGAGGAGTCCGGGCCCTGTTCCCAGGGGAGCAGGGCCGTGGAGATGATGCCCGGGGCGCAGAGCAGGGGGCGGCCGGCGAAGGAGGTCGTGGCCGGGGTGTGGGCGTGGCCGCAGAGGACGGCGACGACCTGGGGGTGGCGGTCGAGGATCCTCGCCAGGGCGTCCGGTTCGCGCAGGGCGATGCGGTCGATGTACGGCAGGCCGAGCGTCGCGGGCGGGTGGTGCAGGGCGACGAAGGCGGGCCGGTCGGGGGCGGCGGCGAGGGTCCTGTCCAGCCAGTCGAGGGTCTCCGGTTCCAGTAGGCCCTCGGGGCGGCCGGGTATCGAGGAGTCGCACATCAGGACGCGGACGCCGACGACGTCACGGGCCTCGTTGACCGGTGCCGTCGCCGTACCGCCGCCCCCGAGCAGCACTTCCCGGTACTCCGGGCGGGAGTCGTGGTTGCCCGGGCACAGCAGCACCTCGTGGCGCTCGTACAGCGGGGCGAGGACCTCGCGGGCCTGGCGGTACTCCGCGACCGTGCCCCGGTCCACGATGTCCCCGGTGATCAGTACGGCGTCCACCGCGCCCGGCAGCGCGGTCAGCCGGGCCACGGCCCGGCGGGTGCGCTCGGCGCTGCGCGCGGTGCCGTCCAGGTGCAGGTCGCTGAGGTGGGCGAGGACGGTCACGCCTTCACCTCCGCCTCGGCGTTGAGGTCCTGTTCGGGCTGCTCGGCGTCCCGCTTGCCCGCCCGCCAGCGGGCCCAGGTGCCCAGGCACATGGCCAGGGAGATCGCCAGCACGCCGTAGAAGGTGTCCTGGGACTGGTGCAGACGCGGGTCGAAGAACTGGACGACGTAGGTGATCAGCAGGTTCGTCCCGAACAGCATGGAGACCGTGATCGGTTCGGTCCGGACGATGCCCTGCTGGAGCAGGTACAGCGAGATGATCACCCCGACGAGGCTGATCACGAGGATGGCGCCGACGTTGTCCCGGGAGTACGCGCCGAAGCTGTCGCGGGCCACGAGGATGACGAAGGTGGCGACGATCAGGGCCACGAACCGGGAGGCCATCATCTGCCGCACCGACATCCCCGCGTCGCCGAGCCGCTTCGTGTAGTACGTCACCCCCGACAGCGAGATGGTGGTCAGTACACACATCACCAGCCCGAAGACCAGCTTTCCGGTGGGCAGGGCCCCGATGGCCGACTCGCCGTCGGAGGCCGTGACCAGCAGATACGCCATGGCGGCGAGCATCGCTCCGGCCGCGGCGATCTCCAGCGGCAGTGCCTTCGTGCCGGGCCGCAGCTTGAACCCGAGCGCGATGGTCACGGCCGGGCCCAGCCCGATGATCAACGAGTTGGCCAGGGCCGGTTCGAACGCGGTGAACGCGTACAGCACCGCGATCCAGCAGACCGCGGTGGACACGTTGAGCATCACCACGTCCGGCAGACAGCGCCGCACCGCGGCCCGCAGCTCCCGCTTGTCGCGCAGGGTGAGGAAGTAGAACGCCTGGGCCACGACGAAGGAGTTGAAGGCGATGAACTCCGGCGAGAGGTCCTGGACCAGGGCGCCCTCGAAGACCGACTTGGTCGAGTTGATGACGCAGTAGCCGAGCACCAGCAGCGGGCCTGCGGCCACGGCGAGACGGCGGCTAGACGACATCGTAGAAACCCTCGCCGTCCAGGTACCGGGCGGTCATGTAGTCGTGCGTGACGACGCCCTCGACCTCGTGCAGCAGGTGCACCAGCATCGGGTACGTGAGGTCGTTGACGGTCCGTGAGATCTCCTCGCCCGGCCTCACCTTCAGCAGCACGTCGTGGAAGCTCTCCAGCGCGCGCAGGTCGGCCATCTTCGGGTAGTCGACGAGCTTGCCCGCCTCGGGCGCGATCATGTTGACGCAGACCGCGTGCCGGGCGACCTCGTAGTCGGTGTGCCGACGGGCCTCGAAGGCCGCCGGGTCCGTGTAGGCGAGCACCGTCCACTCCAGCTGGCTCTCGCCGATCGCCGCCCGGGTCAGCAGGGGCAGCATGGCGCCGCACACCCGGGCGCCGGTCTCGACCAGCCGGGGGCCCTGCGGAGTCAGCTTCAGCTCGGTGTGGGCGGGGCCGTTGCGGACCCCGAGGGCGTCCAGCACGGAGAACGCGTACTCGGTCAGCAGATCCTGCTCGGGCCCCCGGCGGACCATCAGCGCCGACCCGCCGAGCAGGTCGCGCACGCCGTTCACCCCGAGGTGCTGGGTCTTCCAGACGTCGCACACGTAGTGCTCGCCGTCCAGGCTCACCGTGTTGACGTAGTACTCGGCGCCCACCAGGTACTCCTGCGCGACCACGGCGTCGTTGCGCAGACCGACCGCGCTCTCGGCGCCGACGAGCGCGGTGAACGCCGCCCGGACCTCCTCGGCCGTGCCGCAGAAGGACACCCCGTCGTTCAGCGCGCTGCGGACCGGCTTGAGGACGACGGTCCGCTCGGTCTCGCCGTACCAGTCCAGCAGGGTGTCCAGGTCGGTGGCGAGGATCTGGTCGGCGGCCGGCACCCCGGCGGCCTTGACGGTCTCCACCATGCGGAACTTGTCCCGCCGGGCGCTGCTCAGTTCGGTCCCGTTGGTCCGCAGCCCCAGCGCCTCGCTGAGGACGTCCGCCAGCTCCACGCCGATCTCCGCACCGGCCAGCAGCGCGACCGGGGCGTACGGCGCCAGGGCGGCGAGCGTCTCGGCCGGGTCGCTGCCGTGGACGACGTTGGCGAGGAAGTCGTCGGGACTGAAGGACGCGCCGAACGCGGCGGGCGGCTGCGCCAGGCTCTGGACATGTACGCAGTCGTAGCCGCGGGCGTGGAAGAGCGGGGCGAGATGGCTCGCGGTGGAGAAGGCGTCGACTATCGCGACGACCGGGCGATGGCCCTGCGAGGTACCCATGCGGGGGCTCCTTTATCGGTGTGTGGGGGTGGCCGCGGACGGGGTGGCGGTGATGCGGTCGACGGCGGCCCTGACCAGGCCGGCGAAGAGGGGGTGCGGGCGGGTCGGGCGGGAGCGCAGCTCCGGGTGGGCCTGGGTGGCGACCAGATAGGGGTGGACCTCGCGCGGGTACTCGACGTACTCGACGAGCCGGTCGTCCGGTGAGGTGCCCGAGAACACCAGCCCGGCCTTGCGTTCCAGCTCCGCGCGGTAGGCGTTGTTCACCTCGTACCGGTGACGGTGCCGCTCCTCGACGTACTCCTGGCCGTCGTACACCTCGCGCACCAGCGAGCCCTCGGCCAGCCTGGCCGGGTAGGAGCCGAGCCGCATGGTGCCGCCCAGGTCCCCGTCGCCGGCGACGATGGCCGACTGCTCGGCCATGGTGGAGATCACCGGGTGCGCGGTGGCCGGGTCGAACTCGGTGGAGTCGGCGTCCGGGATGCCGGCCAGGTTGCGGGCCGCCTCGATCACGACGCACTGCAGGCCCAGGCAGATCCCGAGCAGCGGGACCTTGTTCTCGCGGGCGTACTTGACGGCGCCGATCTTGCCGGCGACGCCGCGGTCGCCGAAGCCGCCCGGGACGCAGACGCCGTCGACGTCGGCGAGTTGCTTGGCCGCGCCGGCCGGGGTCTCGCAGGTGTCCGAGGCGACCCATTTCACCGTCACCCGGGCCCGGTTGGCGAAGCCGCCGGCCCGCAGCGCCTCGGCGATGGAGAGGTAGGCGTCGGGCAGGTCGATGTACTTGCCGACCAGGGCGAGGGTGACCTCGTGGTCCGGGTGGTGGACGCGGTCGAGCAGGTCGTTCCAGCGCGTCCAGTCCACGTCACGGAAGGGCAGGCCCAACTTGCGGACCACATAGGCGTCCAGGCCCTCGGTGTGCAGCACCCTGGGGATGTCGTAGATGGACCTGGCGTCGACCGCCGCGACCACGGCCGCCTCGTCGACGTCGCACATCAGGCTGATCTTCCGCTTGATCGCGGCCGGCACCTCGCGGTCGCAGCGCAGCACGATCGCGTCCGGCTGGATCCCGATGTTGCGCAGTGCGGCCACGCTGTGCTGGGTCGGCTTCGTCTTCAGCTCGCCGGAGGGGCCGATGTACGGCAGCAGCGAGATGTGCACGACGAAGACGTTGTCGCGGCCGACCTCGTGACGGACCTGGCGGACGGTCTCCAGGAAGGGCAGCGACTCGATGTCGCCGACCGTGCCGCCGACCTCCGTGATGACGACGTCCACGTCGTCGGTCGCCATGCGCCGGACGCGGTGCTTGATCTCGGTGGTGATGTGCGGGATGACCTGCACGGTGTCGCCGAGGTACTCGCCGCGCCGCTCCTTGGCGATCACCGTCGAGTACACCTGACCGGTCGTCACGTTCGCCGAACCGTCCAGGTCGACGTCGAGGAAGCGTTCGTAGTGGCCGATGTCCAGGTCGGTCTCGGTGCCGTCGGCGGTGACGAACACCTCGCCGTGCTGGAACGGGTTCATCGTGCCGGGGTCGACGTTCAGGTACGGGTCCAGCTTCTGCATCGTGACCCGCAGGCCCCGCGCCTTCAGCAGGGATCCCAGGCTGGAGGCGGTCAGCCCCTTGCCGAGCGAGGAAGCGACGCCCCCGGTGACGAAGATGTGCTTGGTCGTCGTGGACGGCGAGGGGCGGGTCTGCGTGTCCAACTGGGACTCCCGTAGGTCGCGGGGTGGAAGGGGGGAAGGGGGGCCGCCGGGGCCGCGCGCTCGGCGCGCCGGGGTCAGCCCGAGGTGGCGTCCACGGGCGTCTTGGTGCCGGCGCCGGCGTCCTCGGCGCGGGGTGCCGGGACGCCCTCCGCGGCGAACGCCCCGCGGGCCACCGCCCGTTCGAGCCACCAGCCGGCGATCTGCGAGGTGACGATGGCCGTGAGGATCAGGGTCGTGAACAGCGAGGCGTTGACGATCCCGGCGTCGAAGGACACCGTCGCCAGCACGATGCCCGGCCCGCCCCGCGCGTTCAGCGCGACCGCGAGATCCAGGGACTCCGCCTTCGACCGGCTCGCCAGCCGGGCCCCGACGTAGGCGCTGGCCGCCTTCGCCAGACAGGCCACCAGGATGAAGCCGACCGTGAACCACAGGTCGAAGGAGTGCACCAGGTCGAGCTTGAGGCCGACCGTCGCGAAGTACACCGGGATGAAGAACCCGGCGGCGAACCCCCGCAGCTGCCCCAGGGGTTCGCTCCGCGAGGTCTGCCCCGCCATGCCGGACAGCAGGCCCACGACGAACGCGCCGAACATGGGCGCGACCCCCAGGTACACACAGCTCGCGGCCACGGCCAGCAGCACGGCCATGCGCACCGCGACCGCGCCCAGCGGGCTTCCCGCACCGGCCGGCCCGCCGCGCGCCGGACGCGGCAGGCGCCGCAGCGCCAGCGCCACCAGCGCCATCACGACGAAGAAGACCACGGAGGCCACCGAGTGGTAGGCCGCGGAGGCGTTGGCCGAGCCGACGCCCAGGGTGTGGGCGAGGCCGAAGCCGTCGCTCCCGGCGCCCGCGACCATGCCCAGCGCCACGGACAGGATCACGTTCAGCACGACGTCCTCGACCACCGCGACCGACAGCACGACCTTGGCGAACCGGGTCCGGATGATGCCGATGTCGAGCATGATCCGGGAGATCACCGGGATGCTGGTCACGGCGATGGCGCAGGCCAGCACCAGGGTCAGCGCGGTCACGTCGTCGGCCGGTCCGACGAGGTCGCCGGTGTCGACGACCTTGACGGCCAGCAGGCCGATCGCGAAGGGCACGGCCATCCCGGCCACGGCGATCACCGCGACCGAGCGGCCGTCCTTGCGGGAGAAGACGGTACGCATCTCCACCCCGGCCGTGAACATCAGCAGGAGCATGCCGAGCTGGTAGACCAGCGCGGGTCCGAAGGCCACCGGGCCCTTCGCGGGGAACAGCCAGTTCTCGACGCCGGGCAGCAGCTGCCCCAGCACGGTCGGCCCCAGCACGAGACCGCCGAGGATCTCCCCGATGACGGGCGGCTGCCGGAACCGGGCGAAGAGCCGGCCCGTGGCGTGCGCGGCGGCCAGCAGCAGGGCCAGGGCGAGCAGGACCCGGCAGAGTTCAGTCTGTGACACGGGCGTCCAGACTGAAGCGGGAGGCCACGGCGGAGGTGGAGCCCGTGTACTTGCCGTCGTAGCCGATCGAGTCGCCCTGCATCGACCAGAAGGCCAGCTTGCCGATCGTCATCCCGGGATAGACCCGGACCGGGTGGGCGACCTTCATCTCCAGCGTCCACGGGAAGACCGCGCCGCTGTGCCCGAGCGGGGCGGAGAACTGGATCCAGATGCCGAGGGTGGAGGCGGACCGGCAGGCGTAGAGGGTGGCCGCGTAGTGCGGGCTGCCCATGGCCTCCATGGTGCCGCCGAGGTAGAAGCGGCCCGGTTCGAGGACCATGCCCTCGGGGCCCATCTTGACGTGCTCGGCCGTCGGCGGCTCGTAGCAGTCGATCACGTCCTGCTCGTACCAGAGGATGTCGTCGGCGAGCCGGAAGCCGTAGCTGTTCGGCTCCAGGCGCTCCGGGTCGAAGTCGTCGATGTGGATCCGTCCCGCGCGTACCTCGGACAGGATCTCGGGCCCGCTCAGGATCACAGCCAGCTCCCCAGCAACTCGTGGACGGCGGCCCGGTACTCGTCCAGGCCCGCGCCGTTGTCGATGACGGCGTCCGGGGTGATCAGGTCGATCTCCCGGGTCGAACGGTCGGCGCGGGACGGGTCGCCCCGGCCGGCCAGCCGCTCCCGGCGCAGTTCCTCGTCGCAGGTGATGCGCAGCACGCGGAAGCCGTGGCCGCGCAGCGCCGGCGCGTCCACGTGCGGGTCGCGCAGGTCGTCGTTGACGATGACGTCGGCGTCGGCCCGGGTGAGGCGGGCGGTGAAGTCGGCGGCGAGCGAGTCGGGGCGGATGCGGCGCATCGCGTCGGCGAGCGCCTCCATCAGGATCTGGTCCTGCGCCCCGTCCGCCAGCGGGCCGCCGGCCCTGCGGTACACCTCCGCCTGGAGGTCGTACAGCGGCTCGGCGAGCTTGATCCGGGTGTGGGTCAGGCCCTTGTCCCCGGCGAACTCCTCGATGAGCGAGGCGCAGGTGGACTTCCCGGCACCGGCCAGGCCCACGACGGATATCCGCAGGCCGCTGCGGGAGTCGGTGTTCATCGTGCGGTCTCCTTGTCGGTCTCGGTGGTGTGCCGCAGTACGGCGTCCGGGTCGACGTCGAGGGTGCCGCGCAGCCGCACCATGTCCACGGAGCCGAGGACGGCGCGCAGTTCGGCCAGGCCCCGGTAGAACGCCGTGTAGTCGGGGACCAGGTAGGTCTGCCAGGTGAAGAAGGTGGTGTCGACCTGCCGGTCCACGATCTTGTTCAGATGCGCCCAGCGCTCGTTGTCGTCCGTCAGATGGCGCACGGTCAGCGGCTCGCCCGGTTTGACCTCGGGCAGCAGCAGCGCGGCCAGCCGCTTGGGTTCGGCCGTGAACTCGGCGCCGAGCCAGGACTCGAAGACGTCGGGGTCCATGAGGATCTTGTGGCCGGGCTCGTAGGTGTCGATTTGGTCGTCGACGCTGTCCCGGACCAGCCGCTCCAGCCGGGCGTCGGCCCGGATGGTGCCGACCCCGACGTAGGGGTAGTCGCGCCACGGGTGGGCGAGGATCTGGCCGTCCTCGATGGTGCAGAAGAGCTTGTCGCCGGTGAAGTACTGCCAGCCGGGGCGGCGCAGGGCCGACAGCAGGGTGGTGGTCTTGCCGGCGCCCTTGGGCCCGGCGATGATCACGGCCTCCCCGTCCCGGTGCAGACCGGAGGCGTGCAGCACCACCGTGCCGAGGTTCTCCTCGTGCCGGATGACGAGATCGCGCACGAAGTCGAGGATCTGCACCGTGGAGCCCTCGGTGATCCGGACCAGGAAGGTGTTGTCCTTCGCGGTGTCGGCCGGGGCGTCGAGCAGGGTGGCGCGGTTGACGTACGTTCTGCGGCCCCCGGTGTCGACGATGTGCGCGTCGAAGTTGAACTCGGCGGCGTTGCTGCGCCGGATCACCGACTGCGGCAGCCCCCACACCTCGGGGGCGACGTCCGTGTCCGGGTCGTAGGAGCGCACGTCCACCGAGAAGGTGACGTCCCCGGCCGGGGCGGGTGCCATCAGGTGGCGGAAGAAGCGGCGCACGGGCTCGAAGACGGCCGTCGCGTCCTCGGCGACGTCGAAGCGCACGGTGGTGTGCAGGAAGTTCAGGTACAGGTTCATGCCGAGGTCGCTCCCCGTTGTGCGGCGCAGGCGGTGAGGGCACGCAGCAGTTCGTCCGCGTGGGCCTGGAAGGACTGGGACCAGATGGGTTCGAGCAGCGGCGCGAGACCGTCGACGCCCAGCTCGTAGTCGAGGGCGAGGGTGACCCGGGTGTCGGGGCCGGCCGTGGCCACGGACCACTCGCCGGACAGTTTCTCCAGGTCACCGGCGGTCTGCTCGAAGCGCAGCCGCAGCCCGGGCCCGGCGGCCTCGCGCTGTCTCCAGGTGACCTCGCTGCCGTTGAGCAGCACGGTCCACTCGTTGATGCGGAACGTCTTGTCCTGTTCGGACCGCGGCTGTACGGCCACCACGTGCCGGGCGCGGGAGGCGACGAGCGAGCTGTCCTTGACGAACTCCCACACTGTTTCCGGGGCGTGCCCCTCGATCAGGGTCTCCGCCTGTATTTCAGGCATGTGCAACCTCGTTTTCGTGGTGGCGGTTTCAGGCGGCCTTCATGAACGGGGCCAGGAATCCGATGTCGAGTCCGGCCGTGCGGGCGAGTTCCGCCCAGACCCGCAGGGTGCGCAGCATGTCCCGCTGCCCCTCGGCGACCAGCCGGTCGGGCAGCTCGCCGGGGAACGCTTCCAGCAGCCGCTCCCACAGCACATGGATCTCGTCCACCGCGCAGCTGTCGCCGCCGAACTCCTCGTGCAGTCCGAACACCCCGGCCAGCTCCGGGCCGGTGGCGTCGACGACCTCGCGCATCCCGTACTCGAGCGCCAGCGCCAGGCAGTGCGCGTCGTCCACGGCGACGCGGCCCGCCAGCCGCTGGTCGATGTCGAGCAGCTGCTCCAGGAACCGCAGCTTGGCGGCCTGCTGCATCTGCGGCTGCTCGGTGCCCCCTTCGAGGTCCTCGATGTAGGCCCGCCCCTCGGCCAGCATCAGCCAGGCGGCCTGCACCCAGACCTGCACGGCCTGCGGGCCCGCCATGACGTGCCCGGCCCGTACCGAGGGAAAGGCGGTCAGCTCGTTCGCGCCGCGCGAGGTGCGCGCCGCCCGGCCGCGGTCGTCGGTCATCTCCGCGTCGCCCCTGTCTGTCGTGGTGTACGTCGTCATCGCCCGGCCTCCTCGTCCAGGTAGCCGATCCGCAGCCGGGCCGCGCCCGCGCGCAGCGCCCGCAGCAGCGCGGCGGCGGCCGGCGCGTCGAGCGCGGACAGCTCGTCCAGCCGGGCCGGGGCGGCGGTGAGCGGCAGGTCGGACTCGGTGCCGACGCCCGGCAGCACTACTCCGCTGTCCTTGCCCACGAGGACGGCGGCGCCGGGCAGGAAGGCCCGTACGCGGCTGGTGAGTTCGACGCCCACGGTGACGGACCGGGCGGTCCCGGTGGCCTGTACGGCGTCCAGGGCCAGCTCCGTGAGCGGTGCCGCCAGCGGCTCGGCGGCCGCGGCGGGGTCGAGGAAGGTGTGGACCTCCTTGCGGAGGCGCTCCAGCCCGGCGGCCGCCGACTGGAGCCGCTCGTCGTGCCAGCCGCCCTCGGACATCAGCCGGGTCCAGCGCAACGCGTACCACTTGCGGGTGGTGTACACGTCGCCGTGGTGCGAGAGCAGGCCGTCCATCAGGTGCAGCAGCACGTTGTACGCGTAGCCCACGCGTCCGCGTGTCTCGCCGGCGGCCTCGGCCAGCGTGGCGTGCGTGACCTGTTCGACCGCGGTCTGCAGGGCGGCCCGGCACCAGACGCGGCTGAGGGCGGGAAGCCACGGCAGGTAGGGCGCGGAGCCGTCCATCGCGATGCCGTTGACGATGCGCTCGGTCTGCTTGCGGCGGGGCTCGCGCTGCTTGTCCCAGGCGCGGAAGCCCGCCACGGTCTGCTCGGCCGGAAGAGCGGCGAGCCGGTTCAACTCGTCCAGGTTCGAGGCGAGTTCGGCCTCGCTGAACGACACGACCTCCAGGTGGTGGCCGTCCTCGAAGATCTTGGTCGAGATCCGCGGGCCGTCGATCTCGGCCTCCTGGATACGGATGAAGTCCAGGTCGCTGGTCGGGTTGGCCAGTCCGTGCACCGGAGAGCTGGTCAACAGCAGCAGGCCGGGGCCGACGCGTTCGCGCATCAGGTCGGACAGCCACCCGGGCTCCAGGCCGCGGCCGGAGAGGAAGGCCGTCACCTGGGCGTGGCGACGGGCGGTGAGCTCGTCGGGGGAGAGGAAATGGGGAAAGGCGGACGGCATGACCATCATCCTTCGTCGGTCGGTTCGAAAGGGCCGGAGTCGTACAGGCGCTCGGCGTCCGTGCCCAGGCCCAGCTGACCGAGGACCAGCGCGGCCGGCAGGGTGTTGTCGAGGACACCCGGCGCACGGCCGGGCCGGATGCCCGGTCCGATCGCGGCGTGAATCGCGTGCAGCCTGCTGTCCCCGGTGTTGACCACGTGGGCGCCGGTCTTGGCGACCCGCCGCACGACCGGTCCCTCGCCCACCAGTTGGGAGCTGGGCTGGTAGTCGTCGGCCAGGGCGACATAGGTCACCGCGGGGGCGGCCGGGGCGTCGGCCGTGGGGTCGGTGAGCGGCTCGCCGTCGCCGTCGAGGAAACCGGCCACCACGGGCCGGCCCGTCTCGGGGTCGGTGACCGCGCACAGGGCGGCCCGCGCCCGCGCCATCGCCTGCCGGGCCCGCACGGGATCGCCGGCCGTGCGCTCGCCGGGCCACAGGGAGCCGTTGTTCGCCGGGTGGTAGAAGACCTGGGAACCCGCCGGGTCCAGCTCCCCGGCGGCGTCGCGCACCGCGAGGCCGGCCCGCACCAACTGGTCGTTGAGATGCACCAGATGAGTGCTGCCGACCATGCCGTGGTCCGCGCCGAGCACCACGGTGTCCTCGGCGCCGGCCCGGTCCAGGACCCGGCCGAGAATCGCGTCCGACCAGCGGTAGCAGCGCCGCACGTACGACCACACCCGGGCGGCGAGGTCCGGGCGGTGGGCCGCGCTGCGCTCGTCGCACCAGCCGAGGAACTCATGGCCCACGTCGTCGGTCATCGGCAGGTAGACGACGACCAGGTCGGCGTCGTGGGTCTCCAGGACCGCGTCGGCCGCGGCACCGAAGGACTGGGCGACGCACTCCACCGAGGACAGGAAGACCTCCTCGGCCGAGCCGTCCCCGCCCTCGGCCAGCCGGGGCCCGAACGCCGCCCGGCGGTAGAGCGGCCCGACCCCCTCGCCGGCGAACGGCGGGCACTGCGCGAGCCGGTGCAGCGTCTTGGCGTTGCGCCCGGCGGTACGCGTCCGCCAGACCCCGGTGTGCACCAGGAGCAGCTGTCCGCCCGCCCGTACACAGCGCACCCACGTGCCGTGGCGCCGGTCGAGCTCGAAGGGCCGCCACCCCTGGTCCGGGTCCAGCAGCAGCGGCCGTTCGCCGCCGATGAGCCGTACCCGCTCGGTCCCGTCCGGGGCCCGTTCGACCAGGGCGTCGACGCGGTGGCCGCCGATGTCCCAGGGCTGTTCGCCGGGGCCGGGGTCCAGGACGCGCAGGGCGTGCCGGGTGAGCCGGTCGCTGTACGCCTCCACCGCGCCGTCGATGTGCGGCCCGACGTGGTCGTCGGCGCCGAAGACCCAGGGGGCGTGCACCAGCGCGCTGGTCAGGTCGTTCTCGGACATCGCCTCCCACACGGTGGGCATGGCGGGGAAGCCCGGCGAGAAGCCGCTGACATGGCTGGCGACGCCCTCCCCGGCTCCCGGCACGGTGAACCCGGTGACCCGGTGCTCGGCCGGCCAGGTGCCGGTGAACAGGGTCGCGAGGGACGGCGGGGTCTGGCAGTTGGGCCGGGCGGGCCGCGCCGCCGTGAACACGCCGCGCTCCCGCATCCGGCTGACGTTGGGCAGGGCGCCCTCGCGTTCCAGCCGGTCCACGACCCAGTGCGCCCCGGCGTCCCAGACCACCCAGTAGACGGTCATCCGACACCCCACTCCCGGATCAGCCCCGGCAGCCCGGCGACGGAGTCCAGCTCGTGCGAGGCCCGCCCGGTCAGCCCTTCGGCCTGCTGGTCGGCGTACTTGCCCGTGCGGACCTGTACGGTCCGCAGCCCCGCGGTACGGCCGCCGGCGATGTCGGTCGTCGCGTCGTCGCCGACCACCACGCACGCGGTGACGGGCACGTCCAGGGAGCGGGCCGCGAGTTCGAAGAAGTCGGTGGCGGGCTTGCCCAGCACCCGGGCCTCGGCGCCGGCGGCGTAGGTGACGGCGGCGACGACCGCACCGGTGTCCAGGTGGTCCCCGTCGGCCCGCTTGAAGTAGCGGCCCGTCTGCAGGGCGAGCAGCACCGCCCCGTCCCGCACCGCACGGAACGCGCCGTCGAGCGCGGCGTAGTCCAGGGTGTCCCGGCAGTCCCCGATCAGCACATGGCTGTACGGGGGCTCGTCCACCAGGGTCGGCAGCGCCGCGCGCAGCTCACGGGAGACCAGCGGATAGGTGCGGGCCCCGGCGGCGGTCAGCAGTTGGGCCGCCGCCACCACGGGCGTGAACAGCTCCTGCGCCGCCACCGCCAGGCCGTACCCGGCCAGTTCGCCCCGAATCTGTTCCGCCGTCCTGGAGTCGGTGTTGGTCAGAAAGCGCAGCCCCACGCCCAGTTCGCGCAGGGCCGCCACCGCCTCCACCGCGCCGTCGATCACCGCACCCCGGGCGTACAGGGTGCCTTCCAGGTCGAGCAGGACCGCCCGCACGGCGCCGCCCGTCATCAGCCGACCTTCCGGGCCAGCTCGGGCCGGGCCGCCACGGCGTCCTTGAGGAAGGTGCGCTTGGAGTAGAAGCCCCGCTGGTCGCTCAGCCCGCGCTCGCGCAGGAACGCCTCCAGCCAGCCGACGATCTCCTCCATCTCGGCCAGCACCTCGGCCTCGTCGGGCTCGACGGCGACCCGGCTGCGCAGGTACTCCAGCTCGCACTGGTTGAGCGTCACCTCGCGTGCCTCGACCAGGCTGCAGTGGTCGAAGAAGACGCCGTAGACATGACCGGTGCGCACCGACTCGAAGTTGATGTCGTAGCGGACCCTGCGGAACGACGGCAGCCGGACGGCCTCCACCTTCAGCTCCTCGCGGATGTACCGCTCGAAGCCGCCGTCGTCGGCCAGGTCGAGCCCGTAGGTGTGGCTCTCCCGGCGGTTGAAGGTGTCCTCGGCGTACCACTTGCGCTTGAGGAGGTGCTTGCCGTCGGTGGTGGGGATGAAGGAGGCGTAGCCGCGCTCGGCCTCGGTGGGGCCGGTGACCTCGAAGAGGTGGTTGAGGTAGTCCCAGGCCTGGTACTCGTCCCGGTACTCCATGACGTAGCCGGGCAGTTCGCCGTCCAGCAGGCTCCGGTACAGCTCGACCGTCAGCGTCCAGGAGTCCACGGGTGGGGTGAGCGTGTACTTGTACTCCAGCTCCTTGCCGCTGAAGCACTTGCGGTAGTACCGCTGGTGGTTGTTGAGGAAGAGGAACTGCTCCGCGTGCAGCCGGACCGCCTCCGGCAGCCAGCCCAGCTCCTCGACGCCGGCCGTGTCCACGGCCTCGGGCGTGATCCGGATGAAGCAGGCGTCCTCGGCCAGGAAGCGGATCTGGCTGTGCACATGGGCCCGGTCACCGTCCGCGGTGACGTAGAACAGCGGCACCAGCGGGCCGACGCCCTGACCGGTCACCTCGGTGACGGCCTCGCGCAGCGCCGGGCCGGGCAGCATGCCGGGGAAGAGCTCGTCGCCGGCCGCCTTCGCGGTGTGCCGGCGGGTCCCGTCGGCCGTGCGGACGGCGAGCTCCAGCGGTCCGAGCCGGTCCCAGCGCAGGACGACCGTGTTGCTCGGGAAGGCCTGCTCCACCGGGGAGTCGAGCTCGACGAGGACGACCGGGTCGGACCCGGCGAGCGGGGCCGTGCCGTTGAGGAGGTGCAGGCCGCCCAGGGCCAGCCAGGCCCGCCGTCCGGCAGGGGTGGGGGTGCTGTCGCTCACGGTCACTCTCCCTTGCGGCCGGTCGTCGCGACCGTGCCATCGCTGATCACTGCCTCGGCGCCGCTGATCCCGGCCGCCGTCACCGCGGGGACGCGGGCCTCGCGCAGCAGGATCGCCAGGTGGCCGAGCGCCGAGCCCTGGTCGAAGACGAATCCCGCGACGTGCTCCAGCAGCACGGAGAGCACCGCGTACGGCCGCGCCGCACTGATCACGGGCTTCTCGTCGTACGACTTGACCAGGTCGAGGATGCGGGCCAGGCCCTCGTGCTCGGTGACGTCCTGGGACTTGTCGATGCTCACGGCCGGGCCGATGGACAGGCGGCGCAGCAGCGCGTCGTCGTCCAGGCGCAGCAGCGGTCCCCGGGCGGTGCCGGGGGAGATGCAGACCTCTCCGTGGGCGACGGTGACGGTGTCGTCGCCGCCGAGCACCGAGTAGTCGACGAAGTACAGCGTGCCGCGGTCGAAGACCCACTCCAGGGTCACCGGCCCGTGCTTGGCGTGCATCGCCGCGGTGAAGCGGGCGAGTTCGTCGAGGTGCGGGCGCAGCACCTCGCCCCCGGCCGGGCAGGTCACGTTGGAGGCGTCGTCGTAGCCCGCCGTCACGTCCTTGACGACGATCGCCTCGCCGCCCGCGGTGCCGCGGTTCAGGGCCATCAGGCCCTCGTCGGTGTACTCGACGACGAGACCGGCCTCGCCCGCCTTCCGGGAGATCACCCCGAGCTCGCCGCGGATGAAGTCGCGCACCACCACCGTGTGCAGGTCGGTGCCGTCGGCGGACACGCCGGTGGTGACGGCGAGCTGGCGGGGCACCTCCTCCTTGGGCACCACGATCTGGCGCAGGGTGTCGCCGAAGTCGAGGACGCATTCGTCGGTGCCGCCGGCCAGCGTGTCGCGCAGGGCCCGGCCGCCCTCGTCGCCGTGCAGGCCAAGGCCGTTGAAGCGGATGACCCAGCCGGCGCCGGTGGACACTCCGTGCTCGTGGGCCAGCCGGTGCGCGGGACCGCGCTTGGCGGTGTAACCGCTGTAGACGGCGGCCACCGCACCGAGGTTGAAGTCGGCGGGGAGTTCGTCGACGTACAGCCGGTGCGCCTCGGTGACCGGTTCGGCGCTGGCGTGGAAGGCCTCGCGGGCCGCGGTGAGCGGGCGCACCTGGACGAGGTGGACCCCGTCGGCGTCGGCCGCCCACTCCACGTCCACGTCCTGTCCGCGGCTCGCACGCAGCCGCCGGGCCAGGTCCACGACCTGGACGAGGACCTCCTGTTCGGCCGCGTCCGGTGCCTCGGGTCCGGTGCCCGGCGCGGCCGACTCGGCACGCCGCGGCACGGCGACACCGGCGACCAGTTCGTCGGCGAGGCCCTCGACGTACTCGACGGAGACCCGGTCGCCGTCGCCGTCGAGCCCGGTGAACGCGACACCCGCGAGAGTCGGGCGGACGAGCCGCTGGACGATCACGGCGAGCCGGGGCGCGGGCGAGAAGTCACCGGCGCGGATACGGGCGGCGACGGCCGGGGCCTCGTAGTAGGAGCGCCAGCACTGCTCGACGGCGTCGACGACGGCGTCCACGCCGCTGACCCCGAGGACGGACTGGTGGATTCCGGCGAGGCTGGAGGCCTCGGTGTCCTCGTCCAGACCCGAGGAGCGCACGGCCAGTTCGGTCCTGTCCTCCCCGGCGTCCGGGAACATCTCGTGCAGCCGGGCGGCCAGCAGCTTGCGGGCCTGCTCGGGGACGCGGATCTCGGCGCCGATCTTCTGGATCTTGGCCACGGAGTCGGTGAAGAAGGCGCCGACGGTGGCCTTCAGGTCGCCGAAGGCGTCGGCGAGCGCGGCGTTCTGCTCGGCGGTGAGCGCGTCCGTGAACTCTCCCGCGGGCACGCAGAAGGCGGCCGGCACGGGGAAGTCATGGCTGGAGACGGCGAGTTGGGCGAACTTGGGGCCGACGTCGTGCGCGTCGAAGCTCGCCCCGAGCCCGGGGAACCGCTGGCGGGCGAACTGCTTGTCGAAGTCGACGTGGATGTCGCTGGAGCGGGGGCCGACGGACCCCTGGTACTTGCCGTCGTACAGGACGATCTCGCCCTGCGGACGCCACCACATCATCTGGCCGATGTTGATGCCGGGATACACCCGCACCCGGTTCATCGAGTAGAGCTGGAGCGTCCACTGTCCGGTGTAACCGATGTCGCCGAGGCTCGCGGAGAGGTTGATGAACAGACCCAGCCGGGCGACCGAGGAGCGGGCCGCGAACGTGGGCGCGTAGTGCTCGCTGCCCAGCACCTCGATGGTGTGGGCCAGATAGAGCCGTCCGGGCTCCAGCACATAGCCGTCGTCCGGGATCTCGACCTCTTCGAAGTCGTTGGTGCGCCGGGCGTCCAGCGGCATCTCCTGGTAGACCCGCAGGGTCTTGCCGAGACGGAAGTTGTAACTGTTGGGATTGACCTGCTCGGGCGTGAAGGGCTCGATGGTGATACGACCATTCGCCCGTTCGCGCGCGATCTCACTCCCGGTCAGAATCATGGGGTGACCTGTTCGCTCGTTCTCGTGAGAGAGATGTGAAGAGCCTCGGAGAGCCGTCCCCGCGAAGGGGCCTGGAAGGCCGCGGCCACGCGAGGGGCGGGCGGCGAGGGAGGCGGAGAGGCCTGGGTGACGACAGGACCTGAGGGGCGCGGCCGCGTGACGGGCGGCGCCGCAGGAACAGCTGTCGGAACTACCGAACTACCGGAACTACCGGGACTACCGGAACCAGCGGGGCCGGGGTCAGCCCCAGCCGGTGTCGAAGGTCGAGGCGCCGCCGGCCACGCTCACGGTGTCCGTGCTCGCGCTCGCGCCGCCGAGCACACCGAGCGCCGCGGCCAGGAGCCAGCCGGCGAGAACCGCCTTGCGCGCAATCTTCATGTCCCTGCCTTCATCTGAATGTTGGGCTTTGTTCACCGACCCACCACAGAAGCTCCTTTGCGTCGATGGGGGCTGGATGAATCACCATGCCAGGACTTGCAGGTACATGAGGGAGCAGAATGGATCATCAAGCTGCATGGCAGCTTGATGCCAGGTCTGTATATGGCGTTATAGGGGGACAAGTTGACCGATACGGACGGAAGTAGAGTGAACAGTACGGCCCTGCGGAGTGTGTATTCCTATGCACTGCAACGCGCCGTGGGGGAGACCATTTCAGCCAACTCCGTCAGCGGGGCGACCGGCCTGCCCGCCGAGCGCGTCGGCGCCGCCGTCCGGGAGCTGCTGGACCTGGGACTGCTGCGCAGCGGTCCCGCCGACGAACTGCGCGCGGTGGCACCGGAGGAGGCCGTGGCCTGTGTCGTCAGCCCGGTCGAGCGCGAGATCCGCTCCCGCCGCGCCTTCGCGGAGGAGACCAGGGCATCGATCATGTCCTTCCTCCCCGACTTCGAGGCGAGCCAGTTCGCCCGGGAGCGGGAGAGCAGGTTCGAAGTGGTGCCGGACCTCGACGAGGTCCGCGCGGTCATCGCCGACCTGACCGCGCGGGCCCGCGTCGAGATACTGACGGCCCAGCCGGGCGGCGCCCGTGAGGAGGACATCCTCAACGAGGCCGCGCCCCGGGACCGGGCGGCCCTCAACCGGGGCGTGAGGATGCGCGTCCTGTACCAGCACACGGCCAGGTTCAGCCCGGGCACCGCCGCCTACGTCGACCACATGTCGGAGCTGGGCGCGCAGGTGCGGACGCTGGACGACCACTTCAGCCGGCTGCTGGTCTTCGACGGGGAGACGGCGGTCATCTCCCTGCCCGGCAACCGGCTGGGCGCGGCCGTGGTCCGCGAGCCGAACGTGGTCGCGTTCATCGTGGAGACGTACGAGCGACTGTGGCTGGCGGCCGAGCCCTACGCGGTGGCCTTCGGCACCCGGGCCGAGGTAGCCGGAGACATCAAGCAGGCCATCGTCCGGCTGCTCGTCGAAGGCCTCACGGACGCCTCCATCGCCAACCGCCTGGGCATGTCGGTGCGCACCTGCCGCCGCCATATCGCGGACATCATGGAGGAGTTGGGCGCGCAGAGCCGCTTCCAGGCCGGCTATCTGCTCACGGTCCGCGCCCAGCAGGACGACTGACGGTGTTCGCCCTCAGGGGAGCGGGCGTGCCGGTGCGGCAGCCCGGGCAGAAACGATGCGCCACACAACGGAACCGACAAGGGGAGAAACGGTTGACCGACCACGGTGGGACTCACAGCGGCGCGACCGGCGACGGCGAGCCGACGGTGCGTGGACACGTCCACGCCGGATACGAAGGGGTGCGCGAGGTCTTCGCACGGCTGGCGCGGGAGCAGCCGCAGCCGACCGGGCAGCAACTGGCGGTGTACCGCCGCGGTGTGCGGGTGGTGGACCTCTGGGCCGGGCCCGTGGCCGACGGGGACACGCTGACCGGCGTGTTCTCGGTGAGCAAGGGCGCGGCGCACCTCGTCGTGGCGCTGCTCGTCCAGGACGGCGTCCTCGACCTGGACCGCCCGGTGGCCGCGTACTGGCCCGAGTTCGGCGCGGCCGGCAAGGACGAGGTGACGCTGCGCCAGCTGCTCGCCCACCAGGCCGGCGTGCCCGGCGCCGACGAGGTCTTCACCATCGAGGAACTGGCCGACGACCGCCTGCTCGCCGACCGGCTCGCCGCGCAGGCCCCCTACTGGAAGCCCGGCACGGCCTTCGGCTACCACGGGCTCGTCATCGCCGCCCTCACCGGCGAGGTCGTACGCCGCGCCACCGGACGGACCCTCCAGGACTGGTGGGAGCAGCGGGTGCGGCGGCCGCACGGCGTCGACTTCTATCTGGGCCTGCCCGAGGAACTGGAGCCCCGCTACCTGCCCGTGGAGCCCGCGGTCCCGGACCCGGACGAGATCGTGCCGGAGCCGCCGAGGCTGGTGTCCATAGCCTTCAGCACCCGGTACATGCCGGACCTGTCCGTCTTCCCGAACTTCCGGCGCACCCGGGCCCTCGGACAGGGCTCGGCCGGCGGGGTCGCCTCGGCCCGCGGCGCGGCCGGCGCCTACGCGGCGGTCATCGGCGGGCTGGACGACAGGCCGGCGCTGCTCACCGCGGACACCATGGCGACGTTCAGCGAGATCCACTCCACCGGCATCGACGCCGTGGGCGGCGTGGAGAGCCGGTTCGCGCTGGGCTTCCAGGTCTTCGACGACCGCTACCCCGCCCTCGGTCCGGACGCCTTCGGCCACGCCGGGGCGGCCGGCGCCGTCGCCTTCGCGAGCCCGAGCCTCGGCCTCGCGTACGGCTACGTCCGCAGCCGGTTCGCCCTCGGGGAGAGCGCGGACCGCGAGAACAGGCTGCTGATCGAAGAAGTGGTGAAGTCGGCGGCGGCGGACCAGGAGTAGGGCGCACGGGTGCGGGGCCGGGCCGGCGGTGGACCGGCCCGGCCCCGGCCCCGGGTGTCAGCGGACCGGGAAGCCGAACGCGTACCCCTGGTCCTTCAGCCACGGCAGGACCTCGCGCAGCGCGGCCACCGTCTGGGAGCGGTCGCCGCCCGCGTCGTGGAAGAGCAGGGTCGGGCCGTTGGAGATCTCGTTCTTGACGGTGGCGACCATGGCGGCCGTGCCGGGGAGTTCGAAGTCCTTGGAGTCGATGTTCCAGCCGAGCGGACGCATCCCGTGGGACGCGGCGAGGTGCCGGCTGTACGGCGTGAAGGCGCCTCCCGGGGCCCGGTAGTACAGCGGGCGGACACCGCCGGACGCCTCGGTGATCATGCGTTCGGCGTCCAGGATCTGCTGGGACTGGTAGGCCTCCGACTTGCGGTCCATGGTGACGTCGTGCGAGACCGTGTGGTCGCAGAGCCGGTGTCCGGCCGCCACCACCGTCTTGACCAGGTCGGGGTGGGCCTGGGCCTGCGTGCCCACCATGCAGAACGTCGCCTTCACCCCGTTCTCCCGCAACACCTCAAGCACCTGGGGCGTCCACACGGGGTCCGGTCCGTCGTCGATGGTGATGTTGACGCTGCGGGCGCCGCCGTCCGAGGCGTGCGCGATCTCCGCCGACACCGGCGTCGACGTCCGGCCCCGCGGCTGGGCGGGCGACGCGGCGGGCGGCGCCGACACGCCCGCCTGTGCGGGCCGTCCGTCGGGGGAGCCGACCTGCGCGTTCCAGAACGAGGTCATCGCGGCCACCGCGGTCACGCCGAGCGCCGCCGCGAGCACCTTGCCGTACCATCCCCGTCCGCCGCTTCGCACCATGTCCTCTGTCCCTCGCCGTCGCTGTGGCCCGTGCAAACGGCAAGAGGGGGGAAAGCGGCCGGGGGATCCGTCTGTTACCGACCACGCACAATCCGACCGGGCGGGACGGCCGTGACCTGCGGGGTCATCGACATGTCATCGGTTTGTGAACGGCCGTGGCCAGCATCGGATCCGTTCGTTGTCGGGCACGTCCACCACCCCAGGGGGATCACTCCAGGTCGAAGACCAGCAGGACGGTACGGGCCGTTCGCCGCGCTGCCGTGGCGGCGGCGCTCACGGCGGGGACCGTCGTCGCGTTCCCCTCCGCCGCGCAGGCGTCTTCGGGTCTTCAGGGTGCCCGCACGTGGCTGGCATACCTCCCCCCTGGCCACTTATGAGAACTACGGCGTTGGGCCGTCGCGATGACAGTTGACCCCACTGCAACGCGGCCCGCGCCCGCGACGTGGTGGCCTGGTCGGGGCTGGTCAGAAGTTGCCGCGGCTGTGGTGCGTCCAGGTCATTTCATGTTGCGGAGCATGACCGCGTACAGCGGGGAGTCGGGGAACGGCTGATTCTCGCCGACCTTTCGGTATCCCCATCCCTCGTACATCGCTTGGAGCTTGGGCCGCTTGGTGTCGACGGTGAGCACGGCCATCGACTCTGGCCGGTCGGCGAGCAGAGTGGCGTGCATCTGTTCGCCCAAGCCCTGCTTGCGCCACTTCGGCCGCAGCATCAGTTCCGAGATGGCGAAGGTGGAGGTGTTCGTCGGCGTGGGGTCGAGGTGGTCACGCCACCATTCCCGGCCCGGCTCGGACGGTGAGCCGTAGGTGAAGCCGACCGCTTCCCCGCCCGCGTACGCGATCACGCACGCGAACCCCTCACGTCCCCCCCAGTGGTCCACGAACCAGGGGAACCGCTGTACGAACTCCTCGTGGATGCGGTCGGCGTAGGCGTCGGCGTGCACGTCCAAGAGCGTCTGTCGGATATCAGGGAGATCGGCATGGGCGAAGTGGCGGAAGTCGACTGCCGGGGTCACACGGTGCTCCATTCGGATCGGTATCGGTCGCCCCACTCTCGCGCAACGTGAGCCGAGGGCGCGAGGGTGAGCAGATCGCGATAGAAGTCCCCGAGCAGGACACGCAGGCGGCCGGGGAGCTGACTGCCGGTCATCAGCTCGAAGACGTCTTCCGTGGTGGTGCATGCCTGCTCGGCGTCGCCCTGGCGGAGCTGGGCCAGCGCGAGATGCACGGTGGCCATCGCGCGGTTGCGCCGGTACTCCTTCGGTAGGGCGGCCAGGGCCCGGTGTGAGGCGGCCTCAGCGTGTGCCGGTTCGCCGAGCTGTTCCCGGACGATCGCGGCCAGGGCGTGAAGCTCAGCAGTCCCGTAGAAGGCCACCCAGCCCGGCCTTGGGCGCAACTCGGCTTTGGCGAGAGCTTCTTCGGCGTATCCGAGAGACCGGATGGCCGCCTGCCTGTTCCTTTGTTCGGCGTGGCCGATGGCCGCGCGGGCGTGGGCGAGGGAGCCGAACAACGGGTCGCGGCGGGTGATGGCAGTTGCCTGGGCGGCCTGGGCTGCGGCGATGCCCTCGCCGGCGTCGCCGCGCTGGTGGGCGAGGATGGCGGTGGAGTTCCATACGCGCATCTGCGCCATGGGGTCCTGTGCCATTCCGGCGAGCCGTAGCGCCTCGTTCAGGTGGGTCTGTGCGCGGTCGAGTTGGCGGGCGTCGATGCAGGACCACGCCGCGGTGGTGGTGTAGTCGGCGGCGATGCTGAACAGCCGCTGCCGGATGGTCTGGGATGCGGCTTTGTCTTGTAGGCCGACGGCTTTGGCCGCGCCGGAGAGCGCGGCTTTCTCCAGCGCGGCATGGCCGCCCTTGCTCTGGTCGAGCGCGGTGAGAGTGTCCATGCCGCTGCGCAGGCGTATCACGTCGGAGGTGCCGATGGTGGGCCGGGCGGCGATGAGGAGGACCGCTGTGGCGGCGGTGCCCACGGTGGCGGTGCAGAAGTGGCGACGGAACACGTCGGGGTCCTCTGGGGGCGGTGGTGCGGGTGTACCAGGAGGGTAGAAGCCCAGGCACTCGGGAGTACATCCGAATACTGCTCCCAGCGCCTCGCGTTGGCGCTGGTGAGGCCATCGGGATTTTCGGGTTACCCAGTTCCTGACCGTGCGGTCTGTGACGGTGCCTTTGTGCCCGGCAGACCTCAGCTCGTCGTTCACCCGCTCGGCTAACACGCCTTGCTTGAGTCCGTGTTGTTCCATGTGGGCCTGCAACCGGAAATTTTTCGCCACCCACTCACCGTAGCCACTTGATCATGGAGCGTGCAGAGGATGGGGGGTTCCCGCTCTGGAAATTTCCGGTCACCGCGAGTAGCAACCGGCCCATTTTTCCTACCTCTTGACCACGCTTTGCCGTTGCACTGAATACGTGCCACCCCCGGGGCCCGTGCCCCGGGTGTGGCGGCTGGCAGTCCGGCCCTGCGTCCCCCCGTCGGGGCCGGTCTGTCCCACCGTCCCCTGACCAAGGCGTTGATCCATGACGAAGACGGCGGCCAGACCGTTCCAATGGGCACCCCGGCTACAGCGAGACCCATCCCCGCAACGAGGCGGCGGCTCCCCTGGCCCGCGACCTGGTCCGGACCGCGTGCATAACCTGGGGTCTCACGGAGGAGATGACCGACACTGCGGCTCTCGTGATCGTCGAACTCCTCTCCAACGCTGTCCGCCACGCCTGGGGCCCGTCGGTACGGATCACCGTCGACCGGCCCAGCGACAAGCGCGTGCGCCTGGCCGTCGTCGACCGGGCCCCCGACCGCCTCCCTCACCTGCACATCCCGCAGGACGAGGAGCAGAGCGGGCGCGGCCTGGTCCTGATCGAGGCCCTCAGCGAGAGGTGGGGTTATGACCGGCTAGGGCCCGCCGCCCGCCCGTGGGGCAAGAGCTGCTGGGCCGAACTCTCCGTGAAGCAGGGGGACCCGTGATCCTCGACGGCATCGACGAGGCGTTACAGGGGACCACCCGGGCGCAGCGTCGGCGCGAGCGCCGACGGCGAACCCGGATCGGCTGGCGGCAGGTGATCGCCCAAGTCCTATACGTCCTCGCGATCACCGCCTTCGTCCTCGCCCTGCTCTCCCACAGCGACGGTTGGTGATCTCCGACGGCCGGGCGGTGCGTGAGGCTCTCGCCCGGCCGCCGGTATCCAACTCAGTCCAGGGGCCTGCCCGGAGACGCCCCTGGTCACCAGGCCATCGGTCGCCCGCCCATCCCCTCTCCCTGGGGGCGGGCGGCCCCACAAAGCCCCCTGCCAGGGCCGCACACACACCGCGACCTCGGCAGGGTCACCCGAGGCGGGCGACCGGCCCGGCCTCGCAACACCTTGGAGGATGCAATGCCCGAGAACGGAATCCCGTCCACTGAGAACGAGGGCGGCCTGCTCGTCGCCGCCCGCCGGATCGCCGCGGCCCGTGGCCGCTTCGAACAGGAGTCAGACGGCGGTAGCACCGGCGTTTCCGACTCCAACGACTGACCGAAGGGGCCGCATCCCACGATGATTGACACCGCATCGTGGGCGGAGCGTCTGGGTGGGGTTGAATTCCTCACCCAGACGCTTTTCCGCTCACACAAGATCGTCCCCGGGGAAGCGGACGACGTCCGCGATCTGCTCACCTGGGACGCACTGAACCAACTTCTTGCCTCCCACCGAACCGCCCCCCCGCGCCTGCGCCTCTCCCAGGGCGGCGAACCCGTCCACCACCACCGGTATACGCAGCCGGAGACGACCCGTCGGGGTGTGGCATGGCGGCGTTTGCAGGCCGCTTCGTTGCACGACCGGCTCGCCGACGGCGCCTCCCTCGTCGTGGACGCCATCGACGAGATGCACCCCCCGATTGGTGCCGCCGCCGAATCCCTTGAACGCTTCCTGTGCACTGCCGTGCAGGTGAATGCCTATGCGTCGTGGACCGCCGAAGAGGGCTTCGGCACTCATTGGGACGATCATGACGTGGTCGTTGTCCAGCTGTACGGCGCGAAGCGGTGGCGACTGTACGGGCCGACCCGGCAGGCCCCCGCCTGGCGGGACACGGAGGCTCCGGCCGCTCCGGAGGGACCTCCTCTGGTGGACGCGGTCCTGGCAGCTGGTGATGTCCTCTATCTGCCCCGCGGCTGGTGGCACGCCGTATCCGCCGACCAGGGCACCCCGTCTCTGCATCTGACCTTCGGTCTCGGTACCCGTATCGGCGCCGACTTCCTGAACTGGGTTGTTGACCAGCTCCGTTCCCGGCTCTCCTACCGACTCGACGTGCCGCGCTTCGCCCCGGTAAAGGACCAGGCCGCCTACGTCGCCAAGCTCGGCAGGGAACTGTCGGCGCTGCTCGACGAGCCCGGCATCCTCGGCCAGTGGGCCCGCTCCATGGACACCACCCACCCCGGCCGCCACCGTCCTTCCCTGCCCTACGTCACCGACGTGCCGGCGAACCCGTTCGTCACGGTGCGGCTCACCTGCCCCCGCGCCCGACTCGCCGACGGCGAGGACGGCACGGTCACGCTCGCCGCCGCAGGAACAGCGTGGGACTTCGTCGCCCCCGTCCGCCCGCTCCTCGAACTCCTCGTGGCCGGTCAGCCGATCGACCTCGGAGACCTCGCCGAGTGCTCCACGCTGCCGCTGGAGGACGTCGCCGCCGTGGTGAGCGTGCTCGTCAAGGGACAGGCCGCCGCCGTCGTAGGCGCCGCGCTGTGAGCGCCGCCCTGGGGCTGGGTACCTACCGGGTGCGCGACGTCCCCAAGGCGGCGCACCTTGCCTGCGAGGCGGGCGCCGCGTGGATCGACACCGCCCCCAACTACCAAAACGGCCGCGCTCACCGGGAGCTGCCGCCCGTCATCGCCGACCACCCGGGGGTGAGGGTGTCGACGAAGACCGGGTTCATTTCCGGCCACCAGCGACAGGCGGCAGTCACGACAGGGGTTCTCCCGGCGCAGGCCGCCGCGACTGGCCACAGCCTCGCTCCGCGCTTCCTGCGCTGGCAGACCGCCCGATCCCTGGTGTATCTCAGCCGCGTCGACCTCGTGTTCGTCCACAACCCCGAACGAGTCGGAGACGACCGGGAAGCCGTCCACTCGGCGCTGCGTGAGGCTTTCACCGTTTTGGAGGACTTCGCACGCGGCGGACGGATCGGCGGTTACGGCGTCGCCACATGGTCGGGCTTCGACACCGGGGCCTTCACGGTGCCCGAACTCCTCGCCCTGGCCCGCGAAGCCGCCGGCGGCCCGGACCACCATCTCAGGGCCGTGCAACTCCCCGTCTCACTGGTCGCGGTACGGCCGATGACGCTTGCTCTTGACGGCCGCGGCCCGCTCGTCCAGGCCCGCGCCGCCGGACTGACCACGTTCGGCTCATCCCCCCTGCACGGCGGGGAACTCCCGGGCATGGTCACCCCGGAACTGGCGGACTTCATCCGGCCCGGGTCCTCCCCTGCAGGCGCCTGCCTGCTCGCCGCCGCCTCGTGCCCGAGCCTCGATGTGGTCCTCACCTCCGCCAGCACCGAAGCGCACTGGTTGGAGGCGCAAGGAGCGCTCGCCCTACCGTTGGACGCCCATCGACTGAGAGAGGTAACCGATGTCCTCGCCGCCGCCTGACGACGCCACACGGTCCCGGATGCGCGACGCCCACGCCCAAGGCGCGCGGGCACTCGACGCCGAGCCGTCCGGGCCGGAGGCGTGGGGCTGGGAGGGCCGCACCCTCGGCCGCCGCGCCGGGCACCTGTGGCTTCGGGTGCTGTCCATGTCCGAAGAGAAGGCGGGCGGCCGACTGTGGGAGGGCACGGCCACGGCCGCCGAGCAGATCCCGGCGGTCGTGCCGCGCCCCAAGCTGGTCGGCATCGGCACCTGGACGAACGACGGCCACGCCTACCGCGCCGAACTCACCGAGTACGTAACCCTCCCCGTACTCCAGGCAGGCGGCCCCGTCCTCGAACAGTCCCCGTACCTGCCTGACGCGTGGTGGGCGGCCCTGCGGCGCGCAGTCAACGAGATCGCCACCGTGCCCACCAACCGCCAGGCCGTACGGCAGCAGTGGATCGACCGCGGGTTTCCCGCCTTCCTCGGCATCCCGCCAGTCACCGCCGCCGACTGGACTACCGGACACGGTGACCTGCACTTCCGTATACATTCCGCGTGTTGTTGCAGGTCGTGTTGCACGCGTAAGGCGGAAGTGTGGCGGGCGAGTGGAGTCTGTTTTGGGCCGATGGTGCGATACCGAAGGACGCCGGTTGGCCGGAGCTTGAGGGCTGGGACGATCTGGAGACGTGGGAACGACGGCTGCGGATTCGGGAGCGTCAGCCGATCCTTGTCGACCCGAACTTCCGGGTCGATCCGAGGCTGAGCGAGTTCTTCCGCAAGTCCCAATTCAGGCGGCTGGAGTTCGGCTCGCAGGAGTCGTACGTCCGTGACTACCGATTGCTGTTCTCGTACTTGTGGCTGGAGGGCCGCTACTGGGACGAGGCGACGCCCGATGACCTGGAGAACTGGGAGGAATGGCGCCTTCGCGGGGAGGGCAACCCCAGGCGGGTCGGTGGCGCGAAGTTCGGACGGGAGCTGACCGCCTTCCGGTTGCTCTACGACTGGGCGGCACGACGGGGCTACGTGACGGTGAGCCCAGTGCAGCTTCGAGAGGTCGTACTGCCGAATGGGCAGGTCACATCGACTCCGGAGCTGATGCCGAAGAACATCCGCAGCTCGAACGTGAAGTGGCTGACCCCACGGGCATTCCGACTATGGCGGGATGTCGGTCTTCGCGGCTACGGCGCCGACGGCCACCCCGATCGCAGCTGGCGCGGTCGCAATGATGGACGCGACGCGGCGTTCGCCGACGTCCTGTTCACGAGCGGACTGCGACGCCGTGAGGCCGGCACCTTGCTGACCATCGAACTTCCGGACATGGCGACGGTCCGCGCCTACTATCCGGGCCGGGGCGCCGCCGCAGTCGCCAAGACCTCGGACCGCTTCTTCTATGTGAGCCGTTCCGCGCTGATGGCGACGGAGCTCTACCGGGTGACGACGCGGGCGGAGGCCGTCCGCAAAGCCCAGGCCGCAGGCCGATATGACGCGCTGGAGAACTGCTGGATCGTTCAATCGGTCAACCGCGCGGGCAACATCGTCTGGATCGACGAGCATGGTGGACGGTTTGAGAGCTCGCTCAACGACCTCAACGACCGGCAGCGGATGAACCTCTACACGGAGGGCGAGGACGGACTGGAGCCGTTGGCGCTCTGGCTGACCGAGGCCGGGCTGCCGATGCGGTATCGCAGCTGGAGCAAGGTTTTCGAGCGGGCGAGCGAGCGATGTGAACGGCTGGGGCTCGGGGTGTTCTGCACGCCGCATATGTGCCGGCACTCGTTCGCGCTGCGGATGCTCGTGTCGCTCAACCTGGTCCTGGACCGCCGGCTGGGGCTGAGTCCTCAGGAGCGTCGTGAGTACGAGGAGCTCTACGGCAACGTCTGGTTGCTGGTCAGGGACCTGTTGGGACACAAGTCCGAGACAGTGACGCGGGAGATCTATCTGGAGCCGGTCCGCGGGCTGCAGTTGGACACCTTGCTCAGTGGCAGCGAAGAGGTGTCGGACAACGAGGAACTGCTCGCTCGGCTGGCGAAGTCGACCGGGCTGATCCTCGATGTTGCTGGGGCGGTTGCATGAGCGGGGGTTCCACGGGTCGGTCGGCAGCCCTGCCGCCGGCTGGATACCGGCGCCCGGATCGGGTCAGCGAGGCCGGCCTGGTGATCGCGGCGGCGTCCCAGGACGGTGAGGACCTGGGGATCTACGACTTCCGGTCCTGCGAGGGGCCGGACGAACTGCGGCGGGAGATCGCATGGGCCTTCGCTCAGGCGGCGCCGCCGGTCGGGGACTGGACCAGCGAGTCGAGCTGCCGCACCTACTTCAAGTTCGCCACCCATTTCCTGAGATTCGTACGGGAGAAATATCCCGACGTCGAGGCGGCTCGGCATGTCACGCCGGCGGTCTGGAAGGCGTGGATGCTGGCGGCCTCGGCTGGGGTGAGGTTGCGGCCGGTGCTGCTGAGGATTCCCGGGCTTCCGCAGGCCACACGGGAGGCGATGAGGACTCGCGGCACGCGGCAGAGGGCCACGGCGAAGGTCTCCTCTCATTCGACGGAGGAGTTCAGAGCGATCCGACAGGCGGCTCAGGCGAAGGTGAGAGTCGCGGAAATCCGCATCCGCGAGGGCCGGATACTGCTGGAGCGCTGGCGCGACGGCGAGTTCGAGCCGGGCACGGACGAGGATTTGTGGGGCCGGGCTCTGCACCATGTCTCCGAGACTGCGGACGCTCCGCGGAACGGAGATGCTGTTCGCGGCGCGATCAGCCGGCCGCTGCGGCGGCTGGTCGGCGGCTCGGGAGCCGGCCATCACTTCTGGCGGCGGCTGTTCCCGACGTTCGAAGAGATGGGAGCCGCGGCGATCCTGCTGTGCTGCCACGACGGCTGGAACTTCACGACGCTCGCGAGGATGGACGTTCCCGATCACCGTCCCAACGGTGAGACGGAGGACGAGGACGCGGTGATCCAGAGGGTGTCCACGCAGAAAGCGAGAAGGCCGCGGCGGCTACGGCACGGCAGCAACAACCTCGTCGACCTGGGAGAGGGCTCGGCGGGCCGCGCGATGCGGCAGGTGGTCTTCATCACCGAGCAGGCCCGGGCGACCCGGGCGGCACTGGGTCGGCCCACCGAGCGGCTGCTGATCGCCCGCCGGTTCACGCCGGTGGAGGGCGAACCCTTCGGGATGGGCGCCGGCAGCCTGGAACAGGCTGTCAAGGACTGGTCGAAGGCGGCCGCGATGCTGACCGCCGAGGGGACGCCTCTGTCGCTGTCGCCCCAGCGGATCCACCGGACGGTCCAGGTCCTCTACGGCGGGCCCCGGCACAACACGAGCCAGGTCAGCGACGACACCTACCGCCTACGGGACGCGCAGGTCCGCGACGGGGCGGCCACCGTGGTCGCCAAGGGCCTGCAGGCGGCCGTGGACGACGCCGTCGAGAAGGTCCGCATGCGGTTGGTCCGGCATACCGGGGAGAGCGAGGAACAGGCGGCCCGCCTTGCCGGACAGACCGGCATCGCGCTGGACACGGCGAAGCAGGTGATGGCCGGAGACCTCGATACGGCGGTGGGGTCCTGCACTGACTTCGAGCACAGCCCGTTCACCCCGCAGGGCCCGTGCTCGGTGTCGTTCCTGATGTGCTTCGCCTGTCCCAACGCGATCGCGACGGAACGGCACCTGCCGCGGATCCTCTATCTCCAGGCGGCGATCGACAGTCTTCGCTCGGTGGTGAGCGAGGCGGTCTGGGATGCCGACTGGTCAGCCCACCATGACCGGATCAGCGACCTGGTGAAGACCCATACCCGAGAAGACGAACGGCCTGCTCTACGGGCGAGGCTGACGGAGGCCGACCGAGGGCTGGTCGACCGGATGCTGGAGCGGAGGCTGGACGCATGATGAGGCACCCGATCCGCAGGGCCGCTGAGCAGGGCGGCGATGTGGTTCTCGTCGACCCGGCTCCGGGCACGCTGGCTTTCGCTCCGGAGCGGGCCAAGCCCGGCTTTCCCACCTCGGAGATTCCTCTCTTCTCGGCCATGCTCTGGCAGTTGGCGGGGATGCACCACAGAGAGTCGAACACCTCGGCAGTGATCAACTGGGGCGGGTTTCCGTTGCCGCTGCTGGCGTCGTTCAAGCGATGCGGCTGGGCTCTGCTGAACGTTCCGACTCCGGCGGTCCTGCTGAACCGGCCGTACTCGACGACACGGCCCCGCGTCAGCCCGGGCACGGCGAGGAACACCGTCGGCGCCTGGCTCCGGTTCGCCACATGGCTGTCCAAGCAGGGCATCACCAGTCTGGCGGAAGTTGATGCGGACGTGCTGTCCGAGTACGCCGACGATCTGCCGCAGCGGTCCTACAACACGACCTTCCAGCACCTGTTGGCGATCACGAGATTGTGGGCTTACGCACCGCACCTGCTGCCGCAGGACCGCATCCCGATGCCGCCCTGGGACGAGGAAGGGCTCGACGCCTACCTCGATCCGACCGAAGCCCCGTCGAGCGAGAACAAGACCGCCCCGATCCACCCGTCGGTGATGTCACCGCTGATCGTCTGGGCGATCCGGTTCGTGACCGAGTTCGCCCCGGACGTCCTGGCCGCCTTCCGTGAGGCCCGCCGCATCGAGGACGCGGTGCCCGGCAGGGCCCGGAAGGGCGGCCGGGAAACGGTGAGGGCCTACCTCGACCAGCTGCGAGAGACAGGCCGGCCGTTGCCCACCCTGAAGTCCAGGGTCAACCCCATGCTGACCGAGCGGCGGGCTGCCCGCGGTGAGGAGACGGCAGGGTGGAGACCGGTGCACAAGCGGTTCATCGCGGGCACCCTGGGCGTCGCCCAGCGACAGGTCGACAGCGTCATCCGCGACTGCCCCGAAGCCACCGCCGGCCTTGTCTTCGGGGACGGCGCCCCGCTGGAGACTTCGGTCACCGCTGAGATCAACGGAAAGCCCTGGCACAAGCCCGATTTCAACGAGGCCGATGCGATCGCGATCCACCTCAGTACAGCGGCTCTGGTCACGATCTCCTATTTGTCGGGAATGAGGCCCGAAGAAGTTCTCCATCTCGAGCGCGGCTGCCGTCGCGTCGACGAACCGGAAGCCGGCGGCGTGGTCCGCTACCGGCTCGTCGGCCGCCACTTCAAGGGAGTGAGGGACGAGGAGGGCAACCTCAAACCCGAAGGCGAGATCCGCGAGGAACCCTGGACCGTTTTGCACGTCGTCCACCAGGCTGTTGAGGTCTTGGAGGCCCTGGGAGAGGAGGAGTTGTTGTTCCCGCGGAGTTTCTCCGAGCAGCCCAAGCAGCGTGATCACCTCGGAGCGGCCATGACGCCCGAGATGGCCGCGAAGCGGATCCAGAAATTCGTACGCTGGGTCAACCGGCTGGCAGCCCGGCACGGGGCGGTGCACGAGATGATCCCCGCGGACCCCGCCGGACGCATCAGCATGAGGCGGTTCCGTAGAACGGTGGCCTGGTTCATCAACCGTCAGCCCGGGGGCCGCCTCGCGCTGGGCATTCAGTACGGCCATCTCCAGCTCACCATGGCAGACGGATACAG
>NZ_KQ948931.1:482130-486871 GCF_001514235.1 Streptomyces caeruleatus
CGACCCTCGGGAATTGCATCAGGCGGGCGATAAGTCGCAGGTCGCCAGCTCACGGCGAGGGCCTGACGCACTCCGAGGCTACTACGACCTAGCCGCCTGAGCAGGCAGTTTGCCACCGTGATCCCGTCTGATGCAATATCTGCCCTCCAGAAGGGATGGTCTGGAGTGGTGCATCAGCAGAAGGTGGCCCTCGCTGGGTCGGCTCGCATGGAGCTTGTCTCCGGTGTGGTCCAGCTGCGTCCGGAGGACGCGATGTTCGACGCGATGCTGAGGGGTTGGCGGGCTCAGCAGAAGTCGCGGGGGCTGAAGGACGAGACGATCGACCCGAGGGAACGGCTGATCCGCCGGTTCCTCGATTTCGCGAACGAGTACCCGTGGCAGTGGACGCCGGCCCACATGGACGAGTGGTCGGCCTCTCTGTCGAGCGAGAAGCACCTGGCACCGTCCACGATCCGCAGCTACCAGGGCACGGTTCGGCTGTTCACCGACCTCCTCATCGACGCCCGCTACGGCTGGGGCCCGGCATGTGAAGAAGCCTTCGGCGCTTATCCGGTGGCCATCGCTCACGAGTGGAATACCCTCCCGCACCTGCAGGATTACGAGGGCGATCCGGAAGCGAGGCCGTTCACGAGGGAAGAACTGCAGCGGTTCCTCGACTACGCCGACGACCAGGTCGCCCGCGCCGTGAAGTCCAAACGCAAGGGAGCCCTCGCTGCTTACCGTGACGCCACCCTCTTCAAGGTCATCTACGGCTGGGGACTTCGCCGGACCGAGACGTCCAAGCTGGACGTGGTCGACTTCGGACGGAACCCGAAGGCTCGCCAGTTCGGGCGGTACGGCACGCTCAACGTCCGTTATGGCAAGGCGAAGAAAGGTCAGCCGCCACGACGTCGGAACGTGCTGTCGGTGATGGACTGGGCCGTCGAGGCGGTCGCCGACTACGTCGAGAACGTCCGGCCGCGCTTCGGGTTCCCCGATCACCCGGCTCTCTGGATCACCGAACGCGGCGGACGCCTCCAGCCCGGCTCTATTAACGACCGGTTCGAGGCATACCGCGACGCACTAAAACTCCCAAAAGACCTAGTTCCGCACTCAATCCGTCATTCATATGTCACACATTTGACCGAAGACGGAGTGGATAGGCGATTTATCCAGCAGCAAGTCGGTCACGAGTGCGACAGCTCCACGGCCATCTACACGCACGTCAGCGACGACTTCATGAACACTGCCCTGAGCAAGGCACTGGCCCCGGCGTTCGCCGGCGTCTGACGAGGAAGGACCCGATGATGGCCGCCAAGCTCGACTACCACTGGCACCTGCGCAAGGTCATGGCGGACCGCGGGATGTTCTCCACCACCGACCTCATCCCGCCGCTGAAAGAACGCGGCATCAGCCTGTCGTCGAGCCAGGTCTACCGGCTCGTCGTCGAGCGGCCCGAACGCCTCAGCCTGAAGATCCTCATGGCCCTGCTCGACATCCTCGACTGCACCATGGACGACCTCATCGAACCCATCGCCGCAGCCGACTCCACGACGAAGCCGAAGAAGGCCGCCGCAGGCGGGTCTTCGGTCTCCGAAGGAGTCGGCGAACTGCGGCCAAGGCGAGCCCGGATCACCGGTGTTGACCGGTGACCGAGAACTCTGAGGAAGTCCTCGCCGATCCAGTCGGCACGATCGTGCGGCTGGTCAGCAACGTCGAGAAACACTTGGACACCGACCGCGTCCGTGACATCGTCTGCGACCTCGTACGCTCACGAGCCGGCCGCCGCAACCTCGCCCAGGCACTCCACGACAACCCCTCGCTGCTGCGGACCGGCAAGCCACCCGCACCGTTCCGCGTCGCCAAGCTGCTGATGGCCCTCCGTGAAGCAGGTGCCCAGGACGTCGCCCTGCCCCACTGCGGCGAATGCGGTCGCCCCCGCCCCTACGTCGGCAGCCGCTCGGGCGGACGCTGGGGATGCTCACCCTGCTTCGACAAGCCCGCCATCTGCGCGGGCTGCCACCAGCAGCGGCGAGTCGTCAGGCGCGACCGCCATGGCCAGCCCCGATGCGCCAAATGCCCCGACACCGACGGCGATCCCGTCAAGGAACTCACCCAGCTGATCACCGGCCTCGACTCTGCGCTCGATGAGGACACCGTCCGGACCGCTCTCGAACGCGCCACGAAACGGCCCGCCGGGCAGTACCGACTGGCCTGGGCCGTGATCGACCGCCCCGAACTGCTGACCAGCGCCGGGCACGAGGCGCCCACTCCGGCGGTGCTGCGGTTCATCAGCGAACTCGTCGCCGGCGGCGCCACCACAGTCGTCAAGCCGGCCTGCCCGCGCTGCCACGGAGTGAAGGCGCTGTCCAAGCTCCTGGACGGTCAGCGGATCTGCCGGGCCTGTTTCGCCAAGCACGCGGCCGTCCCCTGCGCACGCTGCGGCGCCGTCCGTGAACCCGCCACCCGGGATGCCGCCGGCCAGCCGCTGTGTCCCACCTGCCTGATCCGCGACCCGGTCAATCAGGAAGTCTGCGTCGGCTGCGGCCGCCGTCGACCGGTCGCCGTCCGTCTCGCCGACGGTGTCCGCTGCCCCAGTTGCAGGCCGAAGGAGATCCAAGAGTGCGGGCATTGCGGCCGCACCGCCCCTTGCGAGATGTCCCGGGCCACCGGGCAGCCCTGGTGTGAACGCTGCCAGCAGCGATGGGCGACCTGCACCGGCTGCGGCACCGTTGCCCAAGCCCGCGGCGGCAGCTTCGAGGAGCCGCTATGCGCGAAGTGCACCAACCCCAACCCCAAATTCTGGGGACGCTGCCCGGTCTGCGAGACCACCTGGCAGCTCAGCCCCCGGGCCTGCCAGCGATGCGTCCTCGACCAGAGAATCCGCGATCTACTCGGCAACGACACCGGCACCATCGGCCCTGAACTTGTGCCGTTCCACGAGGCATTGACGAGTGCCGAGCGCCCCGATGTCGCTCTGGCCTGGATCTCCCGGCCCAAGGTCCAGGACCTGCTGGAACGCATCGGCGACGAACGCCGCGTCACCCACGACATCCTCGACGGCCTTCCCGCGGGCAAGGTGCTCGCTCACCTTCGCAGCGTCCTCGTCGCCACGGGCGCCCTGACGCCTCGCGACGAACGGCTCGTCGCCCTGGAGAAATGGATCACCGAAACGGTCCAGGCCCGCACGGACCTCACCGCACGCCGGATCCTGCACGGCTACGCGGTCTGGCACCACCTGCGCCGACTCCGCCGGCGCATCGGCGACCAGCACACCACCCAGCTCCAGGACCTCAACGTTCGCTGCCACGTCACCGCCGCCGACAACTTCCTCACCTGGCTCGCCGCCCAGGGACTCGCCCTGGACGCCTGCACGCAAGCCGACGTGGAACGTTGGATGACCGATCCCGCCTTCACCTACCGTGAAGAGACCGGCCACTTCGTCCGCTGGTCCGTACAGCACCGCCATGCCCACGGCCTCACCTTCGGCACCGTCCGCTGGACGGGCCCGCAGGGCACCATCGACAGCGAGAAACGCTGGGCCGACGCGCGACGCCTCCTCAACGACGACACCCTGCCCACCGCGGACCGCGTCGCCGGACTGCTGCTGATCCTCTACGCACAGAAGATCTCCACCATCAGCCAACTCACCGTCGACGACGTCCATATCACCGACGAGACCGTCGCGATCACCTTCGGGACCTCGCCGGTCGTCCTCCCCATGCCGCTGGCCACCCTGGTCCGCGAACTCCTCGCCAACCGGCAAGGCAAAGCCAAGATCGGCACCCCGGACGACGTCCCCTGGCTCTTCCCCGGAGGCCAGCCAGGTCGCCCGCTCAGCGACAGCCAGATCGGCCTGCGACTCCACAAGATCGGCATTCGCCCCCAACAGGACCGCTCCACAGCCCTGTTCACCCTCGCAGCAGAACTCCCCGCCGCGATCCTCGCCCGGATGCTCGGCGTCCACATCCAGGTCGCCGTCCAGTGGCAGAAGGCATCCGGCGGGGACTGGGCCGCCTACGCCGCCGACGTCAGTCGCCGGACGATTCCGACGTGACACTTGTGGAAGGCCAGTCCAGGACAGTCAGTTCGGGCCATTGCTCTCGCCACCGCGCCGCCTTCGTCTCATAGACCACCCGGGGAGCAAGCACCGGGTTTGGCCGAACAACGAGGTTGAACACGTCCGACAGGCCGTGCGGTGCATACACGCGCCACTGACCGTCCGCCTCCACGCGTACTCCGAGGCAGCACGTCGTGGCGGCGAAACTGTCGATCGCCGCCTCGGTGCAGTCATACGGCGGACACGCCACCCCGAACTTGTCCTCATACCAGAGGTGGACCCGTGCCTCGTTGCGGATCTCGACCTCTACAGGCAGGTCGGCGAAGATCTCTCGCCCAGCCTTGATCACCGCGTCTTCGGCTTCCCAGGACAGATCACCGGCGTCGAAGTAGAAGACGTCGTAGTCCTTGATGCCGTTGGTCGGCGGGCTGTCCGTGACGACGTTCCACACGGTCTGGAACAGACAGCCAGCCGTCACATACCACCCGGGGAGATCCAACGTCACAGCCCGCGCCAACACCTCCATCAACATGCCGTTACGGGACAGAACTGCACGAAGGGATTCGAGTTGCTGATCGAGAGGGAGTCGGCTGATCATCAGCCCTGCCTACCACAGCTCGTGCACCGGAGGGGTCAGAGCTGCCTCAAGCACCCCCACGGCCGGGAGGTATTCCGGGAGTTCCAATACCCGACTCCACCATT
>NZ_KQ948932.1:0-80246 GCF_001514235.1 Streptomyces caeruleatus
GACGTCACGTTGGGGGTTGTTGAAACTTCCGTGGCGTCTTCTTTGATGGCCCGAACAGAACCCTGAGGAGTCGTGCCCGCTCGGCGGAAGAAAACGTCTTGTCGGCGGTCCAGATGACCTTGGTCGCTGGCATCATGCGTACCGCCGTTCTTCTTCCCTTGATTCGCGGGCGAGTTGGATGTTCATGGCGTGGTCTTCTGCGATTCCGGCGGCGAAGTCGGATTCGGCGGGGGTGTAGCCGGATCCGGCGAAGCGCCAGGCGGATTCCGTGACCGTGTCCGCTCCTGGTGCCGGGCCGCCCCGTCGGTGGTCGGCCCGTTCCTCACGCAGTGCGCCGTAGGTGGTGGAGTAGCGGCGGGATTTGGTGAGGATGTGGCCGCGGTAGCCGAGGCTGTGAGCCCACCTGCGCAGCCGGAGGTGCTCCAGCTCGGCCAGGCCGCCCAGGCGCCAGCAGGTGGCCATCAGTGCCCGTATGTGGGTCGTGACGACGGCCGCGCGGATGTCGTCCGGGGTGGTGATGCGGTAGTCGAGTCCGGCGCCGGTTTCGGCCGCTCCCTTGGTCACGTACTTGGCCACATACCCGGCGACCGCCGACCCTGACGGCCCGTCACTATCAGGGGCTGGATGGATCGGGCGCGCGTCGAACTGCCCGCCCCAGCCGATCCGTTCGGTGCCGTAGGCGTCCGACTCGGGGACGGTGACGAAGGTGGACGCCGCCGCGTGTGTGACGGCATCGGTCAGCAGCTCTTCACTCGCCCAGGAGGCGGGCGCCGACCCGGGGCCGTCCGGGCCGTCGAGGCGCACCACGGCGTGGAAGTGGATGGCCGCCCGCTTCTGGTACTCGGCGACCTTGGCGAAGGACACGACCAGGTGCTCACGGAGCTTGGAACGCGGTATGCCCCCGGTGGAGGCGAGGCGGCGCCGCACGGCGGTGGTGAACAGGTTCCACAGCCGTCCGGCGTGCGCGTGCCACAGCACATGACTGACGTAGTCGTAGCAGTCCGGGCACAGCGGCAGCCCGACCAGGCGGTCATCCTCGCCATGGATACGGCCGCAGCCCAGGGGGCGCCCGTGCTCGCACGCCGGATCATCCCAGCGCGGACGGCAGCGCGTACCGTCGAGGGCGTGGTGCACGGGTCCGAACGAGGGGGCCGTCAGGGTCACGAAGAGACGGGGGCGCTCCGTTACGGCGCCGGGCACCCCTTTGCCGCCCGACAGGCCCGCGCGCACGAGCTGATAGGTGTCTCCGGCGTGCAGGTAGGAGCAGGTCGGGCAGACCGAGGCGCGCCGGTTGCCGCAGCGCACGGCCAGCCGCTCGCCGGGTTCGTCGGCGGTCGAGTAGGAGGAGATCACCTCACCGGTTACGGGGTTGAGGGTGAGTGTGGAGCCGGACAGGTAGATGGGGTGGGCGCATCCTCCGATGGCTTTGATCTGTGCCAGCCAGCGCGAGAACTTCGGATCGTTGACGAGGCGGGTGAGGTCACGATCGGCATCGGAGATCAGCCGCAGGCTCCTTTCCCGCTCCAGTTCGGTGGAGCGGTTCTTCAGGGTGGTCACGTCGTGTGAGGGGTTGAGCACAGGGCACCTCCAGAGCGCAAGCCCATCCACTTATCCGGATGAGTCGGGATGGAGATCTTCACTCAACCAATGGCGCAAGGTCAACCGCTTATCCGGATGAGTGCGTGCCTGGGCTGAATGCGGTGATCTCGCGTCAGCTGGGCGGCCGGTTGCGGCGCGGGTCCATGCGCTCACCGGGATGCGGAGCAGACGTAGGTGGGGAGCATGTGGCGTAAGTTGTCTTCACTTCTTTGAAGGCGCGCCTTCGGCGCGCCGCCGGGGCCGCTTGCCGCACCCCGGCCCGGCATGCGGCCTTCGGCCGGTCCGGTCCGGGGCGCCGCAGCCCCGGCGCGCGGACCAGGACGACGCCAGAAAGTGAGCCGGTCCGCCACAGCAGCCCACCCCGTAGGCCCTCTCCGGTGAGCTGTGGCCCGTGCTCACGGCCTCCAGCACCTCAGCCACCGATCCGCGCCGGGACCACTCACCGGCCAGCCCAAGACCCTGTCCCCGTCGGTATCAAGCAGCTCGACGCGGCCGGAGGCCACCGCCGACTAGGGGTGGGGTTAAACCCCGCGTGGCTGGGGGCCGACGGCCTACGAGGCTTTAGGCAGCCACCATGGAGCGAGCCTCTAAGAACAGGGGGCCGATCGGGCTATTGCGGGCAGGTCCCAAAGACTGCCCGATCCGCCAGGCAGCGTAAGGCCCCCTGTTCACTCGCTCCATGGCAGCTCCCGCCCAAAGCCTCTACGGCCGGCGGCGTGCCCACACCGCGCCACAACCGCACTGCACGCGCACAAAGCTACGGCCCCCGCCCAAGCCTGCAACGGGGGCCGATCGCAGTTCCCCGGCAACAGGCCAGGGGTACCGTTCTGGTGTCGATGCAGAACGGAGAGACCAGTATGCCCCCGCACACTGACGAGCACACGGGCGCACGCATCGCGCGTACGCGCAAAGTCCGCCGGTTGACGCAACGCGAGTTGGCCGACCTCTCACACGTCTCCTATAGCACCCTGACAAAGGTGGAGCAGGGCGCCTTGCCCGCGAGCCCCTCAGTGATCGGCGCACTCGCCCGCGCAATGTCCGTACCGGTCACGGAGCTAACCGGTCAGCCCTACCTCGAAGAGCTGAGGCAAGACCAGCTCGATGGCCTGATCAACCCGATTCGCGAGGCCCTGAACATCTACGATCTGGGCCCGGACCCGGATGTGATCCCGCGCCCCGTCGAGGAGTTGGAGGCGCACGCCGAGAAGCTGTGCGCCATGGTCCGCGCGACGAACATCAAGCAGGTTGCCGCCGACCTTCCCGGCCTCATCCACGAAGCCACGACGACGGCGCACACGGCCCCAGCAGACCGCAACTGGCGGCTGCTTGCGAGCACGTACCGGACCGCCTACGACGTGACGACGAAACTCGGGTTCCCCGACCTGTGCACAGTGGCACTTGACCGCATGGACTGGGCAGCACAGCGGGCCTCTGACCCCGCCCTGAGCGGGATGCGCCAGTACCTGCGAGCCCTCGCCTACCTCCGGGCAAGCGACTACCGGACGGGCAAGCGGCTGGTCCGGTTGGGCATGGCCACCCTGGACCAGGCGGAGCCCGGGCGAGTGACCGATGTCCTTACCGGACAGCTCCACCTGGGCGCCGCCGTCCTCGCAGGACGTGACAAGGACAAGGACACCGCAGAAGGGCATCTCAGCGAGGCCGAGCGCATCGCGAATCGGACCGGCCCGGCTGAGAAGGTGCACTGGCTGTCCTTCGGTCCGACCAACGTCGGCGTGCACCGGGTCAGCGTGCTGGCTGAACTGGACCTGTACCCCGAAGCCGTCCATTCCGCGCAGGAGATCACCGTCCCGGACGGGTGGCCGCCGTCCCGACTCGCACACCATCACGCCGATGTGGCACGAGCGCAGATGTGGACGGGCCACACGGACAGCGCGTTCAAGAGCCTCTTGAAGGCACGCAAGCTCGCCCCACAGCAAACGCGGTATCACCCCACAGTCCGCGAAACCTACGCCGGACTGGAGGCGGCCAAGCGCAGGATGCCTGACACCTTCAGCAACTATGGGACATGGCTGGGTAGGTGACACTGCGTCAATCGATGGCCGGGGCTATCAACGATGTCTGATAGTTCCGGCCTTCGCATGTCGGCACGATGCCAGGGTCAGGAGACCCCCGCGACCGTGCGACCGGTCCGGGGGCGTGGCCACCAACCATCGGGGTTGACGACAGTGCCCAAAGCTACAACCAGGATCATCACGCTGTGGGAGCGGGCGGGGGTGAGCGCGTGAGCTCGTCGAGGACGTACCCCAGTCCGCCCGTCGAACTGCCGCTGAGGCTCGATGGCGACCCGAAGCCCGCGCCGGATTGCGACGTGTGCCAAGCGTTGGACAGGCAGCGTTCGCTAGCCCACGCACAGCGCGACATGTCCAAGGTCTCGGACTTCAACGTCGAGATCCGGAACCACCCGCACACGAGTCGGGGGCGGCGCTCGTGATCCTCATGATCCAGCACAAGAGCGCACGCGCTGAAGCGGATCACACGGCGGCGCTGCTGCGAGCGGCCCTGCAACGCGCCGGAATCCCCGAGCGTGAGGCCGCGCGGGTGCGTGCCCTGGTGATCGAGGGGCGTGCGTACGTGGGTATCGGGGCGCTTCCGGTCGGTTCGGCGGTGAGGCTGTTGGAAGCGCTGCCCCTGGCTCTCGTCAAGAGCGACGCCGACACCAGCCCGGCTGAGCCTACGGGGGTGACGGGATGAGTCGCGCGGTTCTGCGGTTCGTGCCTCACACGATCCGGCATGTACCAGACCTTGAGTCCACTCGTGAAGCGTTCTGCGCTGCGGGCGGCTGCAAGGGGACTTCCGGTCCTGGTGATGAAGACGCCGTTCAGATGTGGTGCCTTCGGCATACGGGCCTGAACCCCGGTCATGACCTCTTCCGGCGTGTGTTCACCGACCACGCGCGCGTGACACGGGATGACTGATGCGCCAGTGCACGGCCACAGCCGAAGTGCTGCTCACGGATATTTTGATAGCCATTCTCGCCGGACAAGGGCAGATCTCCAGTCAGGACTGTGAGGACATCCCCGACACGGCCCGATGCCAACTCGGCCTCTGGCATGGAGACGAACACGCCGACTTCGTCTGGGAGTGGGAGCACAAGCCGCATGAGGGACTGTGGGCGCGCTGGACACCGGACGGGGTGATGCGGTTCGAGTCGCTGGCGCACTGCGAGATCACTGATGGCTCGGACGACGGCGACGCATGCTGGCTCTACCGGGACCACGCCCGCGAACACTCGTGGGCTCTGCGTGACCCGGCGATGGAAGCGTTCCGCCGACAGGTGCTCGCGGAGAACGCTGGATTGCTCGCGTGGCTCACCAGGCAGCGAGAGTAAGGGACTGCACTACACGTGAAGACGTCCCCGGCGATTCGGCAAGCCGGGGACGTCTTCACGTGGTGCTGTTCTGTTCCAGCTATGCCCGCTGGACTGTGCAGGGGGCCGTGGGCGAAAAGGAAATCAGCGCCTGCCGAACGCCTCGTCAGTGGCGACGACCTCTACGCCCAGGGGCGTAAGGGAGATCGGAATCAGTTTGAGGTTCGCCCAGCCGAAGGGAATTCCGATGATCGACAGGAAGAGCGGGATGCTCGTGATCAGATGGCCGATGGCCAGCCACCAGCCCGCGAAGACGATCCAGATCACGTTGCCGATGAGCGAGGCCGCCCCGGCGTCCCGCTTCGGCACCGTAGTGCGACCGAATGGCCACAGAACGAAGCCAGCGATCCGCAGCGAGGCTACGCCGAAGGGGATCGTCACGATGAGGACGAAGCAGATCAGCGCAGCCACTGTGTAGGCGATTGCCATCCAGATCCCGCAGAAGATCAACCACAGGATGTTGAGGACGAGGTTGATCGGTTTCATGATCGCTTCCCCTTCAAGATTGACACTCGTACATGGTCTCACCTGCCAGTATCCGGCGCTTAAGTATGAAGCCGGAACCGCAACGGCCGGGTGGGAGTGTTGTGAGCGTCGGGGAGTGATCCCGTTCGGCATCGCCAACTTCAAGCTGATCCCGGTCTCGTTGTTCCCGCTGGGCCGCGAGATCGTGTCGACGAACCAGCCGTTCGCATCGACCTGGTAGGCACCTTCGCGGCGCACCGGCTTCCGTCCGGAGGTCCCGGACGGAAGCCGAAGGTTTTCCACAGCCCCACAGTTGTCCACAGGCCGGATCGATTGTCAGTGGCGGCTTGCATCATGAACGCATGACCGAGAACGAGCAGTTGCTGACGAGCGTGGCGGGCAAGGCCCGCAATGTCCGCCCGTGGGGCTGGACCTCCCTCCCCGAGCCAGTGGACGCGGCCACCCTGGCTCGCGCCGAGGCTGCGCTCGGCTTCCCCCTGCCCCAACTGCTCGCCGACCTCTACCTGCGCATAGGTGACGGCGGATTCGGTCCGGAGTACGGCCTGTTGCCCCTGCTCGACAGCCCTCCGGCCGGCGAGCCCGCCGCCGTCACGCAGTACCTCACCAACCGCGAGAGCGGCCGAGAGGACCCCGACTGGCCCTGGCCCGAAGGCGTCCTACCGATCTCCCACTGGGGCTGCGCGATGTACGCCTGCGTGGACTGCCGCAGCCCTCAGGCCACCGTCCTCCTCTTCGAACCGAACGCCGACGACGCCGACCAGGCATGGTACGTGGACGCGCCGAGCCTCACGGAGTGGCTGCGTGCCTGGATCGACGGCACAGGTTGGTACGAGGAGACGAACAAGGATGTGGAGCCGACGCCGTGGGCCGATTTCCGCATACGCACGGCCACGCGACAGGTGTCCTGAGAAGGGCCGCGAATGGGCCGCGGGCAGCGATGGACCGGAGGACGATCGCCGCGACACGGCCGGGTGAGTGGATCAACGGCCACTGAGCGGACCGCGACGACCACCCAAGTCAGCCCGACTGCGCCCGCGCTTTTCCGCGAACCGGTCATGCCGCCACAAGGCCAAGGCTCAGACACCAACCCGGCCCTGCTCTCTCCCATCGCCCCCCGCAAGCCCCCCCCCGCAAGCCCCCAACAACGACGCACCCGCGTACGTCGGCTGCCTACCCCGTAGCCGTGCGCGCCCGTATCACCGGGTCACCCGACCGCCCCCCGGCCCGCCACCCACCGCCGCACCCCGTACGCGATCACACCCACCGCCAGCACCCCCGCACCCACGACCACGGAGATCCCCGGAAGCGAGAACGCCAGGACCACGCACCCGAGAAGCCCCACCGCCGGCACGAACCGCCGGGTCGCTGCCGGATCGAGAGTCCACGCCGAGGCGTTGGCCACCGCGTAGTACACCAACACCCCGAAGGAGGAGAACCCGATCGCGCCTCGCAGGTCCACCGTGGCGGCCAGGACCGCGACCGCCACTCCCACCGCCAGTTCTGCCCGGTGCGGTACCTGGAAGCGGGGATTCACGGCGGCCAGGACTCCGGGCAGATGCCGGTCGCGCGCCATGGCCAGCGTCGTCCGCGAGACGCCCAGGATCAGGGCGAGCAGCGAGCCCAACGCTGCGAGAGCCGCGCCCACCCGTACCACCGGGGCCAGCCCCGGCAGCCCAGCCGCCCGCACCGCGTCGGCCAGCGGCGCCGCAGCGTTCCCGAGCTCCTCCGACCCCAGCACGGAAAGGACGGCCACCGCCACGCACACATACACCGCCAGCGCGATGCCCAGGGCCAGCGGAATCGCCCGAGGGATGGTGCGTGCCGGGTCCCGCACTTCCTCACCGAGCGTCGCGATCCGCGCGTATCCGGCGAACGCGAAGAACAACAGCCCCGCGGCCTGCAGCACGCCGTCCACACCGCCCGAGACCCCGACGTCCAGGCGCTCGGAGTCGGACTGCCCGGACCCCAGGCAGACGACCACCACACAAGCGAGGACAGCCAGGACCACAGCCACGATCGCCCGTGTCAGCCAGGCGGACTTCTGGACACCGCCGTAGTTCACCGCGGTCAGCGCCACCACGGCCGCGACCGCCACCGCGTGCGCCTGCCCCGGCCAGACGTACGCGCCCACCGTGAGCGCCATCGCCGCACAGGAGGCCGTCTTACCGACCACGAACGACCAGCCCGCGAGATACCCCCAGAACTCCCCGAGCCGCTCACGCCCGTACACATAGGTGCCACCTGAGGCCGGATACAGGGCGGCCAGCCGTGCCGACGACGTGGCGTTGCAGTAGGCGACCACGGCAGCGACCGCGAGTCCGACAAGCAGTCCGGATCCGGCCGCGCGGGCGGCAGGGCCCAGGGCGGCGAAGATGCCGGCCCCGACCATCGAGCCGAGTCCGATGACCACGGCGTCCCCAAGACCGAGGGTGCGCCGCAGCTCGGAGGGGGCGGAGCTGGACCGTTCCATGGCCGGAACCCTACTGATCGCCGCAACCGAGGGACGCCCCCGTGACGTCCTGTTCATCAACAGAGCACGAATAAGCGCGCCCAAGATCACAGTGCCCGGAGAGTGCAGGCACAGCGCGGAGGGGCAGGGTTCACGGCATGACGATCATCAGCTGGATCATCCTGGGGCTGCTGGCCGGGGCCATCGCCAAGTTCCTGCTGCCTGGGCGCGACCCGGGCGGCTTCATCGGCACCACTGTCATCGGTGTCGCCGGCGCGTTCATCGGTGGCTGGATCTCGGCCCGCTGGCTGGACCACCCCATCACCAAGGACTTCTACGACGGCGCCACCTGGGCTGCCGCGATCGGAGGCTCCCTCGTGCTCCTGATCGCCTACCGCCTGCTGTTCGGCCACTCGCGCAACTGAGTGAGACGGGCACAGCCCCGAACCGCAGCCAGCAGACGAGAAGGGTGGGCACCCGGGGGTGCCCACCCTTCCTCGTAAAGCATCGCGCCGAAGCCGAAGCCGAAGCCGAAGCCGAAGCCGAAGCCGAAGCCGCCGGGGCCGGCATCGGATCAGCAGCTCACCGGTAGTTCACGAACTGCAACGCGAAGTCGAAGTCCTTGCCCTTCAGCAGGGCGATCACGGCCTGGAGGTCGTCCCGGCTCTTGGAGCTGACCCGCAGCTCGTCTCCCTGGACCTGGGCCTTCACACCCTTGGGACCCTCGTCACGGATGATCTTCGCCACCTTCTTCGCGTTGTCCTGGGAGATGCCCTCCTCGATCGACGCGAAGATCTTGTATTCCTTGCCCGAGAGCTGGGGCTCGCCCGCGTCCAGGGCCTTCAACGAGATGCCGCGCTTGATCAGCTTGGACTGGAAGACGTCGAGGACAGCATTGACCCGGTCCTCGGAGTTCGCCTCCATCAGGATCTTTTCACCGGACCACGAGATCGAGGCACCCACGCCCTTGAAGTCGTAGCGCTGTGAGATCTCCTTGGCGGCCTGGTTGAGGGCGTTGTCGACCTCCTGCCGCTCGACCTTCGAGACGATGTCGAAACTGGAGTCGGCCATGTCCTGTGGCTCCTTGTATCGGGGTGCGTATGGATGCGTATCGGCGGGCGTGGGGGTGGCCGCCGAGTCCGGGGCGGAACCCGGGCCGCATCCGGACAAGCCTAGCCACCCCTCGTCCTCCGGGTGGCGATCAATCGGGTGGCGAAGCACCCCTCCACATCGGGTATTGTTTACGTCGTTGCCAGGGAGCACCGCCGAAAAGCGGTTCGAACGGCAGCAAACCCCGGCGGTGTGCCCGAGCGGCCAAAGGGAGCAGACTGTAAATCTGCCGGCTCAGCCTTCCCAGGTTCGAATCCTGGCGCCGCCACACTGGGGAAACCCCTCCGATCTGCGGAAACGTAGAGCGGAGGGGTTTTCGCGTTCCGGGGCCGGGCTCGGGGCACACTGATGCCATGTCCACGCGTCGTAGAAGCTGCCCCGAGTGCCGTCGTGAGATCGCCGTCGTCGCCGGTCGGTTCGCGCGGCACGATCCGCCCGGCGCGCGGGAGCACGGGGAACTCGTGTCGTGTTCCGGGTCGAGGCGACAGGCGCAACTCGGGGCCGCGCAGCCCGCGTTGGACGGGTACGTGATGCCGGAGTTTCCCGGGCAGCTGCCGTTGTTCTGACTACCCCCTGCATCCGGAGGTGGACGCAGGGCCTCACACACCGAGTCGCCGAGTCGCCGAGTCGTCGAGTGGCCGAGTCCCGTCCCTGCGCACCGAGCCCGGTTGCCTCACCCCGAAGCGGCCGGGCCGCCCGAGGAACCGGGCCGCACGTCCATCCGCGCGACCAGCTCGTCCCCGTCGAACCGGTAGACGTGCTCGACCCTCTCCTCCGCCCACCGGTCAGCACCCGACGCGTCGCGTATTCCCAGCCGCACGGTCGCCACCACGGCCTCGCCGTCCAAGTCCGGTCGTAGGCCTTCCAGGTGGACGAGGGGATGTCCGGCGGCTAACTGCCTGCCCAGTACGCGCGTACCGCCTCGCGTCCGTGCAACCGGGCTCCGTCCGCGACGTTCGGCCAGTTCACGTCGGGGGCGAGGCACCGCTCCATGAAGGGCTCGCGCTCGTCCGTCGAGAAGACCTCGTACATGCGGCGCAACAGTGCCTCACACGCGGCGGGGACGCCCGCCGGGCCCATCCTCAGTTCCCCGCCACGGACTTCACCGCCACCGACACCGGCGCCGAGCCGCTGATGAGTTCGAGCGTCAGGCCGGCCGTGGCCGGGGTGTCGAGCAACTCCGCGAGGGCGGCGGCCACATCGTCGCGCGGGATCGGGCCACGTCCGGTGTGGGCCTCCAGGCGCACCAGGCCGGTTCCGGCGTCGTTCGTCAGCATGCCGGGGCGCAGGATCGTCCAGTCCAGCCCGGCCAGGCCACGGACGTACTCGTCGGCTCCGCCCTTGGCCCGCAAGTAGACGTCGAAGACCTCGCTGCCTTCGTGCTTCGGGTCCGCGCCCATGGAGGACACGACGAGGAAGCGCCGTACGCCTGCCTGGACCGCCGCGTCCGCGAACAGGACCGCCGCGCCCTTGTCCACCGAGTCCTTGCGGTCCGTTCCGCTGCCGGGGCCCGCGCCGGCGGCGAAGACGGCCGCGTCAGCGCCCCGGAGTTGTGCCGCGACATCCTCGACCGAGGCCGACTCCAGGTCCAGCAGGATCGGTTCGGCACCGGCTTCCCGCAGAGCGTCTGCCTGTTCGGCCTTGCGGATGATCCCCGCGACCTCGTCCCCGCGTGCGGCGAGCAGCGTCTCCAGCCGCAGCGCGATCTGACCATGACCACCAGCGATGACAATGCGCATGTCTCCGACCGTACGCCCGGACGGCCGCATCCGCCGCACGACTTCAGCCACGCCTCACGTCTCCCGAGGCGCGTGCATCACAGCCCCACAGGGGCGCATCGCATGGTCAGACGCCGGGCGCACGAGCTGCCCGTGAACCCCTTGCGCGCCCCAACCCGCCCTGCCACACCTCGGAGTGCCGGCCCCGTGCTTCCTCAGGACAGCTCTCCCCGCCCCTGCCGTGGCAACCCCAGCTCCGCCGCCACTGCCGAGTTGCAGTACTCCCGCACCGCGCTGGTCCGCGCCACCACGCGCCCCCGGTGGACCACGATGCGGCTGTACGCCAGCGACAGCGCCCCCGCCAGCCGGTCCCCGCGCACCGCCAGCAACTCGGCCGGGAAGCCCGCCTCCACCCGCACCTCGGGCAGGCCCAGCACCGCACGCGCCGACGCGCTCACGGCGTCGTACGCGTCCTCGGGGCGCAGCCCGTGCCGGGAGGCCAGCAGGTAGGCGGCCTCCAGCGGGTCTCCGCGTCCCACCGGGTTCGACACGTCCCGCAGGGCACCACTTCCGGCGGCGACGCGTACGCCGGCGGAGCGCAGCAGTCGTACGGGCGCCGTACTCCGCCGTTCCGCGCCCCCGCAGCCGCCCTGGGGCAGGCAGGCCACCGTCACCCCCGCCGCGGCGAGCTGGTCCGCGGTGCGGCTGGCCGTCTGGGCGGGCAGACGGCCCAGGCCGCCGCACGGGCCGAGGGTCACGCCGGGGCGCAGTCCGCCGGCCATCGCGGCGAGCCGGGCCAGGCGGGCCGGGTCGGTGGCGTCGGTGTGCAGGTCAACGGGGCAGCCGTGCTCGGAGGCGACCTCCAGGACCGCCTCCACGTAACCCGTCGGATCCGGGTCCAGATCCGGGCAGCCGCCGACCACCGACGCGCCCATCTTCAGCGCGTCCCGCAGCATCGCCAGCCCGTCGGCGCCGGCCACGCCGGTCAGCAGCCGGGGCATCGCCACGGTTGTCAACTCCGTGAGCCCGCGCAGGGAACGCCGTGCCTGCAGTACGGCGGTCAGCGCGCCCAGACCCTGAACGTCGCCCACGCGCACGTGTGCCCGCAGCGCGGTCGCCCCGTGCCCGAGCTGGAGCAAGGCGGCCTCGGTGGCCCGGCGCTGGACGTCCTGGGGCTCGTACGAGACAGGGCCGCCCTCGTCGGCGGAGAGGGCGGTGTCGCCGTGGGCGTGCGGTTCCGCCGGGGCCGGCAGGAGCAGATAGCCGCCGAGGTCCACGCGCGCGCACGCACGCGTGCCGTCCCCCGCCAGGCTCCCGGCGGTGCCGACCGCCTCGATGCGCCCGCCGCCCAGCCGTACGTCCACGGTCCGGCCGTCGGTGAGCCGCGCCCCGCACAACAGCAGTGCACCCGGGTCGGCCGGCCCGGACGAACCCGACGAGGACGACGAGTGGGGCGGCTGGGGATGGCTGTCGGGCATCGCGCTCCAGAGGTTCGGGGCTGCGCATCGGGCTGCGGGGACGGTGCCGGGGGATACGCCGGGCACGCAAGATCACGCAGCGTGAGTCGAGCCTAGGGTGGCGATACCGCCCTGGCGCGCAGGAGCGCAATAGTCGTACCGGTGTGGTCCGCCGAACGGAGCCGCGCCCAGCGGTACCGCAGTGGCCTGCGAGGCGTCTGTGTGCTCCGCCGATCGGCCCTCGGGAGGGGCCGGGAAACGGATTTGGGTGAACGGCTGCCGAGCGTGTAATGTCTTCATCGCTCGCCCCAATAGCTCAGTCGGTAGAGCGTCTCCATGGTAAGGAGAAGGTCTACGGTTCGATTCCGTATTGGGGCTCTGGTGTGGGAGGTTCCCGTCTTGTGACGGGAACCGATCGCATCACAGCGGTGTAGCTCAGTCGGTAGAGCAAGCGGCTCATAATCGCTGTGTCACCGGTTCAAGTCCGGTCACCGCTACTGACAGTAGCCGATTGTGGGGTCGGTCCTTCGATCGGCTACTCTTTTATGCATTAATTCAGTCCTATCCGTTCGTCAAGGAGCACTCACGTGGCTGCCACCGACGTCCGCCCGAAGATCACGCTGGCCTGCGTGGAGTGCAAGGAGCGGAACTACATCACCAAGAAGAACCGGCGTAACAACCCGGACCGCCTTGAGATGAAGAAGCACTGCCCGCGTTGCAACGCGCACACCGCGCACCGCGAAACGCGATAAATCAGGCTCGTACGCGAGGCCGCCCCCTCAGTCGGGGGGCGGCCTCGTGTCGTTTTCGCCCCGGTTACCGGTCGGTTGGGGCCGACCCAGGTGAACCAGCAGGTCAACGGCAGCAGACACCAGGAGGTGCCGAGCCATGGCGCTCGACCAGTCCTTCGTGGGGCGGAGTTACCCGCCCACCGAGCCCTACGAGGTGGGCCGGGAGAAGATCCGTGAGTTCGCGGAAGCGGTGGGAGACACCAATCCGGCGTACACGGACCCGGAGGCCGCCAAGGCGTTCGGGCACCCCGATGTGATCGCCCCGCCGACCTTTGTCTTCTCGATCACCTTCAAGGCCGCCGGTCAGGTCGTCCAGGACCCGCAGCTCGGCCTGGACTACAGCCGCGTCGTGCACGGCGACCAGAAGTTCGCCTACACCCGCCCGGTGTGCGCCGGCGACCGGTTGACCGTCACCTCGACCATCGAGGCGGTCAAGACCATGGCGGGCAACGACATCCTGGACGTTCGCGGCGAGGTGCACGACGAGGCGGGGGAGCACGTGGTGACCGCCTGGACGAAGCTCGTGGCCCGTGGCCTGGACGCCGAAGAAGGGCAGGCCTGAGACCGATGACGGCGAAGATTGCCTACGGTGACGTAGAGGTCGGCACCGAGCTGCCCGCCCAGAACTTTCCTGTGACTCGTGCCACCCTCGTCCAGTACGCGGGCGCCTCCGGTGACTTCAACCCGATCCACTGGAACGAGAAGTTCGCCAAGGAGGTCGGGCTCCCGGACGTCATCGCGCACGGCATGTTCACCATGGCCGAGGCGATCCGGGTGGTCACCGACTGGACCGGCGACCCGGCCGCGGTGGTCGAGTACGGCGTCCGCTTCACCAAGCCGGTCGTCGTGCCGAACGACGACGAGGGCGCCACGATCGAGGTCAGCGGGAAGGTCGCGGCCAAGCTCGACGACAACAAGGTCCGCGTGGACCTGCTCGTGAAGAGTGCCGGGCAGAAGGTGCTCGGGATGTCGCGGGCGGTCGTGCAGTTGGCGTAGCGGCACGCGCGTGCCGTGCGGTAAGGGGCGTCCTCCATGGTGGGGCGCCCCTTACATGTTTCGGTCGCGGCACGTTTCCGCCGCGTATCCCTTGACCTAGTTAGTGATTGAGTACTAACTTACTTCACATGGTCAGGATGAGCGCAGAAGAGAGGCGCGAGAGCGTCATCCGCGCGGCGACGACCGAGTTCGCTCGCGGCGGCTACTACGGCACCTCGACCGAGGCAATCGCCAAGCGCGTCGGTGTCTCGCAGCCGTATCTCTTCCGGCTCTTCCCTGGCAAGAAGGCGATCTTCCTGGCGGCGGCCGAGCGTTGCGTGGAGGAGACCATCCGGATGTTCGCGGAGGCGTCCGAGGGGCTGGAGGGTGAAGAGGCCCTGCATGCCATGGGGGTCGCGTACCGGAAGGTCGTTTCGGAGCAGCCCGAGCGGCTGATGATGCAGATGCAGATGTACCTCGCCGTGGCGGCCGCCGAGCAGGAGGGTGACCACGAGTTCGGCGAGGCCGTGCGCGCCGGCTGGATGCGGCTGTGGGGCACCGTCCACCTGCCGCTGGGAGCGGACGTCCACGAGACGACGACGTTCATGGCGTACGGAATGCTCATTAACTGCCTGGTGGCCATGGGCTTCCCTCCCGAGCACCGTGTTTGGGCCGGGATGGAACCACCGAAGGGGACCGAGGGGCGGCCGTAGGCAAGGGGTGGGGGCGGCGTGGATCGCCCCGCCTTTCCGTGACCGCAAAAGTTAGTAATCAATAACTATCCAGATTGAAGAGTCCGTCAACAGGAACCGGAACGCATCACCCCTGGGGGAGCGATGTCACACCAGACCGAACAGAACGCGCGGGCGACCGGCCTCGGAGGGGCCGTATGGGCCCTCGTCATCACCAGCGTCGCCGGGTTCATGGCGGCCCTCGACAACCTCGTCGTCACCACCGCACTGCCGTCCATCCGCCAGGACCTGGGCGGATCGCTGCCCGACCTGGAGTGGACGGTGAGCGCGTACACGCTCACCTTCGCCGTCCTGCTGATGTTCGGCGCGGCGCTCGGTGACCGATTCGGCCGCCGTCGGCTCTTCCTGGTCGGCATCACGATCTTCACCGGCGCGTCCGCCGCCGCGGCCCTCGCGCCGGGCCTCGACTCCCTCATCGCCGCCCGCGCGGTACAGGGCGTCGGCGCGGCGATCATGATGCCGCTGACGCTGACCCTGCTGACGGCCGCCGTGCCCGCCGCCAAGCGTGGGATGGCGTACGGCATATGGGGTGCCGTCAACGGGCTCGCGGTCGCGTCCGGGCCACTCATCGGCGGCAGCCTCACCGAACACATCTCCTGGCAGTGGATCTTCTGGCTGAACGTCCCGCTGGGCCTCGTCCTGCTGCCGCTGGCCCGCCTGCGCCTGGCCGAGTCGCACGGCACCGGGTCCCCGCTCGACATCGCCGGCACCCTGCTCGCCAGCGGCGGCCTGTTCGGGATCGTGTACGGCCTGGTGCGCGGGCCGGCCGACGGGTGGACCGGCCGTCTGGTGCTGACCGGCCTGTTCGCCGGAGGGGCGCTGCTCGTCGGGTTCGTGCTCTACAGCACCCGTGCCAAGAACCCGATGCTGCCGATGCGGCTCTTCCGCTCGCGGGCGTTCTCCGGGATCAACGCCGCGAGCATGCTGATGTTCCTCGGGATGTTCGGGTCGATCTTCCTGCTCAGCCAGTACATGCAGGGGGTGCTCGGGTACTCGCCGACCGAGGCGGGGCTGCGGATGCTGCCGTGGACGGGCATGCCGATGTTCGTCGCGCCGATCGCCGGCATCCTCTCCGACCGCATCGGGGGGCGGCCTGTCGTCGCCACCGGGCTGTTCTTCCAGGCGGCCGGCCTCGCCTACATGGCCTCTGTGGTCACCGTCGACGCCTCCTACGCCGCGCAGCTGCCCGGCCTGATCATCAGCGGCATCGGCATGGCGCTGTTCTTCGCGCCGGCGGCCAACCTGGTCATGTCCAGCGTCCGGGCCTCCGAACAGGGCATTGCCTCCGGTGCCAACAATGCGCTGCGGGAGGTCGGTGGGGCGCTCGGTATCGCCGTGATGGCGTCGATCTTCTCGGCGCGGGGTGGCTACGAGACTGGGCAGGCCTTCGTGGACGGCCTGCGGCCCGCGCTGGTCACGGGGGCGGCGGTGGTTGCTCTCGCCGGCGTTGCGGCTCTGCTGATTCCGCGGCGGCGGGTCATCCGGGCCGTGGGCCCGACCGAGCAGGCGCCGACTCTGGAAACGGTCGCCGGGTGACTTCAGCGAACGGGGTGGTGGGGTTGGCGAAGCGTTTCCTCGCCCCCGCCGCCCCTACCCGTCCCATCCCTCGAAGGGGCTCCGCCCCTTCGACCCCGCTGGGGCTGCCGCCCCAGACCCCGCTGTCGGCCCGACGGGCCTCGTCCTCAAACGCCGGACGGGCTGGGGGGGGTGCCTGGCCGGGCGCCGAAAGCGGCCGTTCCCGACCGTAGGGCAGCGCCGCTTCGGGTGGGTGGGGGGTCGGGACGGCAGTGCCTCGTCCTCAAACGCGGGACAGGCCGAGGATTCCTGCGGGGCGTTCCGACCTGATGGCGGCAGGGGCCGTATGCCCGGCGGGTCCCGGAGGACGTACCCCCACGAGCCCGCGGTCGCCCACGGCCGCAAGGGGATGTGTCGGGGGGTGCCCCGCCCGCAGAGTCCGGTGTCAAGAGATGGGGCCTCCTGGCCTACGCCCGCCACCGGACCGAGGACGGACACCCCCCGGCGCGGGCCCCGACCCACCACCCCACCGAACCGCGCTACACGTACCCCCCACCCAACACCAGCAGGCCGCCGCAGGCGTCTCGTACTCTTGAGCCCGTGCAGGAACTCCACGACGCCCCCCTCGCCCCCCTGACGACCTTCCGCCTGGGCGGCCCAGCCACCCGGCTGGTCACCGCCACCACCGACGCCGAGGTCATCGACGTCGTGCGTGAGGCGGACGCCGACGGGACGCCGCTGTTGGTGATCGGCGGGGGATCGAACCTGGTCATCGGGGACAAGGGCTTCGCGGGGACCGCGCTCGTCGTCGCCACCAAGGGCTTCGAGCTGGACGGCACCGCGCTCGAACTGGCCGCCGGCGAGGTGTGGACCGAGGCCGTGGCCCGGACCGTGGAGGCAGGACTCGCCGGGATCGAGTGCCTCGCCGGAATCCCCGGCTCCGCAGGCGCCACGCCGATCCAGAACGTCGGCGCGTACGGCCAGGAGGTCTCCTCGACGATCACCGAGGTGATCGCGTACGACCGGCAGGCAGGCGAGACCGTCGTCATCCCGAACGGCGACTGTGCCTTCTCCTACCGTCACAGCCGCTTCAAGGCCGACCCGGAGCGCTACGTCGTCCTGCGCGTCCGCTTCCGGCTGGAGGACGCCGAAGGTCTCTCCGCCCCGATCAAGTACGCCGAGACCGCCCGCGCCCTCGGCGTCGAGCCCGGCGACCGGGTCCCCTTGGCCTCCGCGCGCGAGACCGTGCTGAAGCTGCGTTCAGGGAAGGGCATGGTCCTGGACCCCGAGGACCACGACACCTGGTCGGCCGGTTCGTTCTTCACCAACCCGATCCTCACCGACGAGCAGTTCGCCGCGTTCCACGCGCGCGCGTGCGAGCACCTCGGCGAGGGCGTTCAGCCCCCGGCGTACCCGGCGGGGGAGGGCCACACCAAGACCTCCGCGGCCTGGCTCATCGACAAGGCGGGCTTCACCAAGGGATACGGCACCGGCCCGGCCCGTATCTCCACCAAGCACACCCTCGCCCTCACCAACCGCGGCGGCGCGACCACCGAGGACCTCCTGGGCCTCGCCCGCGAGGTCGTCGAGGGCGTCCGCGAGACCTTCGGCATCACGCTGGTCAACGAGCCGGTGACGGTCGGCGTCAGCCTCTAGGAGCGCGTCACCGGGGCTGGGCGAGCCAGTCGTCCACCCCCGCCAACAGCTTCGCCTTCATCTCCTCCGGCGCCGCCGACCCGCGCACCGACTGCCGGGCCAGCTCCGCCAGCTCCTCGTCGGTGAAGGCGTGGTGCCGGCGCGCGATGTCGTACTGGGCGGCCAGCCGCGAGCCGAAGAGCAGAGGGTCGTCGGCGCCGAGGGCCATCGGTACCCCGGCCTCGTACAGCGTCCGCAGCGGGACGTCCTCCGGCTTCTCGTAGACGCCGAGGGCGACGTTCGAGGCGGGACACACCTCACACGTCACGCCCCTGTCCGCGAGGCGCTTCAGCAGCCGCGGGTCCTCCGCCGCCCGCACCCCGTGACCGATCCGGTTCGCGTGCAGGTCGTCCAGGCAGTCACGGACCGAGGACGGGCCGGTCAGCTCGCCACCGTGCGGGGCCGACAGCAGGCCGCCCTCACCGGCGATGTGGAAGGCGCGGTCGAAGTCCCTTGCCATGCCCCGGCGTTCGTCGTTCGACAACCCGAAGCCGACCACCCCCCGGTCGGCGTACCGCACCGCCAGCCGCGCCAGCGTGCGGGCGTCCAGAGGGTGCTTCATACGGTTCGCGGCGACCAGGACACGCATTCCGAGCCCCGTGTCCCGCGACGCCGTCTCCACCGCGTCCAGGATGATCTCCAGAGCCGGGATCAGACCGCCCAGCCGGGGCGCGTACGAGGTGGGATCCACCTGGATCTCCAGCCAGCCGGAGCCGTCCTTCAGGTCCTCCTCCGCGGCCTCTCTGACCAGGCGCTGGATGTCCTCCGGCTGCCGTAGGCACGACCGTGCCGCGTCGTACAGACGCTGGAAGCGGAACCAGCCCCGCTCGTCCGTCGCCCGTAGCCTCGGCGGCTCACCGCTGGTCAGCGCGTCCGTCAGCGCCTCGGGCAGACGCACGCCGTACTTGTCGGCCAGTTCCAGCAGGGTCGTCGGCCGCATCGAGCCGGTGAAGTGCAGGTGCAGATGGGCTTTCGGCAGTTCAGAGACATCACGTACACGCTCCATTCCAGGATCCTGCCGTACGCCCCGCCCGTCCCGGTAGCGCTTTCCCCGAACGTGGTCTTGCTCGCACGCGCACACGACAAAGCGGGCCGCTCCACGAGGGAACGGCCCGCTCACCGTCTACTCACGTGAGTAGATGTCAGTCCCTGGCCTCGGCCAGCAGCTTCTGGATCCGGCTCACGCCCTCGACGAGGTCCTCGTCACCGAGCGCGTACGACAGCCGCAGGTAACCCGGCGTGCCGAAGGCCTCGCCCGGCACGACGGCGACCTCGGCCTCCTCCAGGATGAGCGCGGCCAGCTCGACCGAGTCCTGCGGGCGCTTGCCGCGGATCTCCTTGCCGATGAGGGCCTTCACCGACGGGTACGCGTAGAAGGCGCCCTCGGGCTCGGGGCAGACCACGCCGTCGATCTCGTTGAGCATCCGCACGATGGTCTTGCGGCGGCGGTCGAAGGCCTCGCGCATCTTGGCGACGGCGTCCAGGTCGCCGGAGACGGCGGCGAGGGCGGCCACCTGCGCCACGTTCGAGACGTTCGACGTGGCGTGCGACTGGAGGTTGGTCGCGGCCTTCACCACGTCCTTCGGGCCGATGATCCAGCCGACCCGCCAGCCCGTCATGGCGTACGTCTTGGCCACACCGTTGACCACGATGCACTTGTCGCGCAGCTCGGGCAGCACCGCGGGCAGCGACACGGACACCGCGTCGCCGTAGACCAGGTGCTCGTAGATCTCGTCGGTCATCACCCACAGGCCGTGCTCGACGGCCCAGCGGCCGATCGCCTCGGTCTCGGCCTCGCTGTAGACGGCGCCGGTCGGGTTGGACGGCGACACGAAGAGGACGACCTTCGTCTTCTCCGTACGGGCCGCCTCCAGCTGCTCCACGGAGACGCGGTAGCCGGTCGTCTCGTCGGCGACGACCTCGACCGGGACACCGCCCGCGAGACGGATCGACTCCGGGTACGTCGTCCAGTACGGGGCGGGGACGATGACCTCGTCGCCCGGGTCGAGGATCGCGGCGAAGGCCTCGTAGATGGCCTGCTTGCCGCCGTTGGTGACGAGGATCTGCGAGACGTCGGGCTCGTAGCCGGAGTCACGCAGCGTCTTCGCGGCGATGGCGGCCTTCAGCTCGGGCAGACCGCCGGCCGGGGTGTAGCGGTGGAACTTCGGGTTCTTGCAGGCCTCGATGGCGGCCTCGACGATGTAGTCCGGGGTCGGGAAGTCGGGCTCACCGGCGCCGAAGCCGATCACCGGACGCCCGGCGGCCTTGAGGGCCTTCGCCTTGGCGTCCACGGCGAGGGTGGCGGACTCGGAGATCGCGCCGACTCGGGCGGAGACCCGGCGCTCGGTGGGAGGGGTTGCAGCGCTCATGGGGCCCATCGTTTCAGACAGGAAACGCGCCCGGCACGGGGGTTTCACAGACTGAACATCAGCTGAACAACCGTGCGGATCCGGGCCACGGCCAGCGGATCTTGCGCCCGAGGACCGGTGATCTTCGGCCGATCTTTCGCCGGTCAACGCTCCCACGGGCACTTTCTGTTCGACGGCGCGCCCAGGACCACGTACACTCTCACCTCGTTGGCCTTCAGCGGCCCGCAGTCACAGGGTGCACACCGTGCACTCGCTCGGATGCGGTACGTTGGGGGACACACAAAGGGTCGTAGCTCAATTGGTAGAGCACTGGTCTCCAAAACCAGCGGTTGGGGGTTCAAGTCCCTCCGGCCCTGCTACACACACCTTCGCCAGGATGTGTGCGCATGTACGTACAGCAATGCACCGCCGTGCGGCTCAGACCGGGCGCGGCACGGCCACGACCCGGAATCAGGTGAGGACGAGTGACGGACGCCGTGGGCTCCATCGACATGCCTGATGCCCAGGACGAGGCGCCGGAGTCCAAGAAGACCCGCAAAGGTGGCAAGCGCGCCAAGAAGGGCCCGCTGAAGCGACTCGCCCTCTTCTACCGCCAGATCATCGCGGAACTCCGCAAGGTCGTCTGGCCGACGCGCAACCAGCTGACGACGTACACCACCGTGGTGATCATCTTCGTCGTCATCATGATCGGCCTGGTGACCGTGATTGACTATGGGCTCGACCACGCCGCCAAGTACGTCTTCGGCTGAGCCAAGAGCGAAGGGCGCCGCGGTTACCGGCGCCCCTTTCGCATGTTCCACCCCTATGTATCCAGGAAGAAGCAGCCACCGTGTCTGACCAGAACGTGAACGACGCCATCGAGCCACACGGGCAGGGTGTCGAGTCCGTGGAAGACGAGCTCGAGATCGTCGAAGGCGCGGACGAGGACCTGGACGAGGTCGAGGCTGCCGAGGCCGAGGCGGGCGAGCCCGCCGAGGAGGCCGCGCTCCACGTCGAGGACGAGTCCGGCGGTGACGTCGAGGCTGTCGAGGACGAGGAAGAGGACGCCGAGGAGGAGCCGGCCGAGCCGGTCGACCCCGTCGCCGCACTGCGCGACGAGCTCCGCACGCTCCCCGGCGAGTGGTACGTCATCCACACCTACGCCGGTTACGAGAACCGCGTGAAGACCAACCTGGAGCAGCGCGCCGTCTCGCTGAACGTCGAGGACTACATCTTCCAGGCCGAGGTGCCGCAGGAAGAGGTCGTCCAGATCAAGAACGGCGACCGCAAGACGATCAAGCAGAACAAGCTGCCGGGTTACGTCCTCGTCCGCATGGACCTGACGAACGAGTCCTGGGGCGTCGTCCGCAACACCCCCGGCGTCACCGGCTTCGTGGGCAACGCCTACGACCCGTACCCGCTGACCCTGGACGAGATCGTCAAGATGCTCGCCCCGGAGGCCGAGGAGAAGGCCGCCCGCGAGGCCGCCGAGGCCGAGGGCAAGCCCGCTCCGCAGCGCAAGGTCGAGGTCCAGGTGCTGGACTTCGAGGTCGGCGACTCGGTCACCGTCACCGACGGCCCGTTCGCCACGCTGCAGGCCACGATCAACGAGATCAACGCCGACTCGAAGAAGGTCAAGGGTCTGGTGGAGATCTTCGGGCGCGAAACGCCGGTCGAGCTGAGCTTCGACCAGATCCAGAAGAACTGACTCTCTCTGGACCCACCGCTTCCGCGCAGGTCAGGCGGGCTCTCGCAGCCGGTCTGACCTGCTCGGTTTTTGGCCGCGCATCTATACCCGTTATCGTTGTGCGGTATGCCTTCATCTGGGACGCGACCCGGGCGGAGGCACGCCTCAATCGAAAGGACCCGGAGAGTAATGCCTCCCAAGAAGAAGAAGGTCACGGGGCTCATCAAGCTCCAGATCCAGGCCGGCGCCGCCAACCCGGCCCCGCCGGTCGGCCCCGCGCTGGGTCAGCACGGCGTGAACATCATGGAGTTCTGCAAGGCCTACAACGCCGCGACCGAGTCGCAGCGCGGTTGGGTCATCCCGGTGGAGATCACGGTCTACGAGGACCGTTCCTTCACCTTCATCACCAAGACCCCGCCGGCCGCGAAGATGATCCTCAAGGCTGCTGGTGTCGAGAAGGGCTCCGGCGAGCCGCACAAGACCAAGGTCGCCAAGATCACCGAGGCGCAGGTCCGCGAGATCGCCACCACCAAGATGCCCGACCTCAACGCCAACGACCTGGACGCCGCCGCGAAGATCATCGCCGGCACCGCCCGTTCCATGGGCATCACGGTCGAGGGCTGACCCCAACCCCCCAAGCAGAAGTGAGTGGCGGGGCCTGCTCGGCCCGGACCACAACTCCTAAGAAATCACAGGAGCAGTAGTGAGCAAGCGCAGCAAGACTCTCCGCGCTGCGGACGCCAAGATCGACCGGGAGAAGCTGTACGCCCCGCTCGAGGCCGTCCGTCTCGCCAAGGAGACGTCCACGTCCAAGTTCGACGGCACCGTCGAGGTCGCCTTCCGTCTGGGTGTCGACCCGCGTAAGGCCGACCAGATGGTCCGTGGCACCGTGAACCTTCCGCACGGCACCGGTAAGACCGCCCGGGTCCTGGTCTTCGCGACCGGCGACCGTGCCGAGGCCGCGCGTGCCGCGGGCGCCGACATCGTCGGTGCCGACGAGCTGATCGACGAGGTCTCGAAGGGCCGCCTGGACTTCGACGCCGTCGTCGCCACCCCGGACCTCATGGGCAAGGTCGGCCGCCTCGGCCGTGTCCTCGGCCCGCGTGGTCTGATGCCGAACCCGAAGACCGGCACCGTGACCCCGGACGTGGCCAAGGCCGTGACCGAGATCAAGGGCGGCAAGATCGAGTTCCGCGTCGACAAGCACTCGAACCTGCACTTCATCATCGGCAAGGCGTCCTTCGACGACGCCAAGCTGGTGGAGAACTACGGTGCCGCGCTGGAGGAGATCCTCCGTCTGAAGCCGTCGGCCGCCAAGGGTCGCTACATCAAGAAGGCCGCGATCAGCACCACGATCGGCCCCGGCGTTCCCGTCGACCCGAACCGCACCCGCAACCTCCTCGTCGAGGAGGACCCGGCCGCGGTCTGAGCCACCGGCTCACCAGGCTCGAAAGCGGGCCCCACACTCTTCACGGGTGTGGGGCCCGTCCCCGTTCCCAGGCACGTTGTCAGTGCCCTGGGTTAACGTGCATTCACGGGATTCGCACAGGGGGGACGAATGACGAGCACGAGGGTGCGCCGGTCGGCGTTCTGGGTCGCGCTGCTGACCGCGCTGACGGCCCTGGCCGCCTGCACCTCCGCCGACCGCCCCGAGAAGGCGGAGCGCACCGGGCCGGCCCGCGCCGTGACGGCCGCCCTGCGCACCGTCGAGCGCTCCACCGACCGGGCCGCGTCCGCTCGCGTCAGATCCACGACCACCATCGGCTCCACGCTGTCCATGAAGGCCGACGGCACCCTCGCCTGGCCCGACGACCTCACGGGCATCATGACCATCACCTACACCGGGGGCACGACGGCCGAGGCGATGCGCCGCCTCGGGACCACGTCGATGGAGGCCCGCTACCTCCCCGACGCCTACTACGCGCGCATAGGCGAGGCGTTCGCCGCGAAGACCGACGGCAAGCACTGGATCAAGTACGCCTACGACGACCTGGACGACCTCGCCGGCAGCTCCGGAGCCGATCTCGCGGCCCAGATGCGCGATACCGCTCCGCACGCGTCGGTGAAGCGGCTGCTGTCCTCCACGGACGTACGGAAGGTCGGCGAGGAGACGGTCGCAGGCGAGCGCACCACGCACTACTCCGGGTCGGTGCGGGTGGACGGCGGCACCACCGAACAGACCGTCGACATATGGGTCGACGGCCGGGACCTGCTGGTCAAGAAGGTCGAGAAGGGACGGACGGCCACGGGGCGGCTGACCCAGACCGCGTACTACAGCGACTACGGAGTCAAGGCCACGGTCGAGAAGCCCCCGGCGGAGGACACGGCGGACCTCAAGAGGCTGCTGACGGGCTCGGCGGGGCGCTGAATTCGCAGGACTGTTCAGGCCGCCTGGGATACGCTCCCGATCTTGCTGTGCGCCGACCACGCATCAGCCATGTGTTCGCATCAGCCGTGTGTTCCTTGGGGGGAATCAGTGAGGCTTGCCGTACGTGCCGTCCTGCCTGCCGTCGCTCTGCCGGCCGCCGTGCTGCTGCTCGCCGGTTGTGGGGAGGGAGCCGGTGTGCAGGGGTCCGCCGGCTCATCGGCCGCCGACGCCGTCGCGCGGGCCGCGGAGAGGACCGAAGGGCTCGCTTCCCTGCGCTATCGCGTGACCGGCCGGTTTCCGGAGCGGGGGCGGATAGCGGACGAGGGGAGCGTCCGGAGGAAGCCGCTGGAGGCACGGCTCACGACGGCCAACCTGAGCGGCGACCAGAAGGGCGAGACCGAGCTGCGTCTGGTCGGCGGGGTGCTGTACGGCAGCGCAGGGGACGACATGGTCGGGCAGCTGGGCGGCCGGCACTGGATCAGCTACGGCCCGGACGAGGAGTTCACCACGGACAGCGGCCTGCGTATGGACGTCGGCGGCCTGCGCGACCAGGTCGGCCGCAACCCGGCACGGGAGGCCGCCTTCCTCGCCGACGCCGAGGACGTGAAGCGCGTCGGCTCAGAGAAGGTCGGCGGCGCCGATACGGCGCATTACACGGGCACGGCCACGGTCGACGAGCTCCGGGCCTCGCTCGAGGGGATCAAGGACAAGGCCGTCAGGGAAGGGCGGGCGAACAGCCTCGACCAGTACGAGAAGGCGGGCGTGGACGAGCTCAGCCTGGACGTGTGGGTCGACCGCGACGAGCACGTCAAGCAGCTCCGCACCCAGGGCTTCGGCCGCCACGGCGCGCTCGACCTCACCTTCACCTTCCTCGACCAGGACAAGCCCGTGAGTGTCCGCGCGCCGCGCGCCGACGACACGGCGGACATGCGCAAGCCGCTGAAGAAGAGCGGGAGCTGAGGGCCGTGGGGGCCGATTTGCCTGACTGCGACTGAGTCCCGTACTCTCCTACAGAAGCCAAAGACCGCTGGTCGTTGCCGTGCGCTCGTGAGAGGGCGCGGTGGCCGAAGGATCCGCTGAAAATGCGGGCGACCCGCGCAGGTGACTGTGGAAGAACTCCCGGAGCGCGTACGTCAACGTGTGTGCCACCGGTCGAGTCCGCCCCGTGCGCCTGCGCCGGGGCGTTTCGTTTTCCCCAGTCCTCCTTCGGGTCCGCGCGGTCAGAATCACCCGGAAGGAGGCCGAGGCTCATGGCGAGGCCCGACAAGGCTGCCGCAGTGGCCGAGTTGACGGAGCAGTTCCGCAACTCCAACGCTGCCGTGCTGACCGAGTACCGCGGTCTCACCGTGGCGCAGCTCAAGACGCTGCGTCGTTCGCTCGGTGAGAACGCCCAGTACGCCGTGGTGAAGAACACGCTGACCAAGATTGCGGCCAACGAGGCCGGGATCACGACGCTGGACGACCTGTTCAACGGTCCGACGGCTGTCGCCTTCGTCACCGGTGACCCGGTGGAGTCGGCGAAGGGTCTCCGTGACTTCGCCAAGGACAACCCGAATCTCGTCATCAAGGGCGGTGTCCTTGAGGGTAAGGCGCTCAGCGCCGACGAGATCAAGAAGCTTGCGGACCTCGAGTCCCGCGAGGTTCTGCTCAGCAAGCTGGCCGGTGCCTTCAAGGCGAAGCAGTCCCAGGCTGCCTCCGTCTTCCAGGCGCTGCCGTCGAAGCTCGTCCGCACGGTGGACGCGCTCCGCGCCAAGCAGGCCGAGCAGGGCGGTGCCGAGTAATTCGGCTCGCACACTGGCCGCCGCAGCCTGACCGCGGAGGCCACAGCGGGCCGACGTACGCCCGCCTCACCCAGTACATCCGGCACCTGCCGATTTAGTGGAAGGACCGCCATCATGGCGAAGCTCAGCCAGGAAGACCTGCTCGCGCAGTTCGAGGAGATGACCCTCATCGAGCTCTCCGAGTTCGTGAAGGCCTTCGAGGACAAGTTCGACGTCACCGCCGCCGCTGCCGCGCCGGTCGTCGTCGCCGGTGGTGCCGCTGGTGGCGCCGCCGCCGAGGCCGTCGAGGAGAAGGACGAGTTCGACGTCATCCTCACCGGTGCCGGCGACAAGAAGATCCAGGTCATCAAGGTCGTGCGTGAGCTGACCTCCCTGGGCCTGAAGGAGGCCAAGGACCTCGTGGACGGCGCCCCGAAGCCCGTTCTCGAGAAGGTCGCCAAGGACGCCGCCGAGAAGGCCGCCGAGTCCCTCAAGGGCGCCGGCGCCTCCGTCGAGGTCAAGTAAGACCTTTCGGTCGAGTACGACCGTCTCGCGTACTGAACGCAGCCTCGTAAGGCTGTAACGCAGTCGCCTCCAAGAGCGATCATCCATTCGGGTGGTCGCTCTTCGGCGTTCCTGGGGGCGCGGCCACGGTTACCTTGCACCCGCTAGGGCGGGGGGTATGGTGATCTTCGTCGTGTCTCCGGGAGCCCCTGGGTTCGGGCATGGGGGCCTTGACGAACCGCACGCAGCGCGCAATTCTCAGGACGCGTCGTCACAAGGATCCGAATCCGAGGCATGGATCGGCGACGAAGAGGGCAGTATCAACGTGCATTGAGGGCGAGCATGCCGAGGGCGTTGAGAACAACGAGGGTCGCGAAAAACCCGCACTGGACATCAGTGTGCCAAGTGGCTACACTGACCCTTTGCGCTGCCTGTTAGCTGTCCCCTGCCCGTCACCAGGGGCATGCCCTCGCTTGAGCACCGATGACCGGACCATCCCTGACCTGGCCATTCTTTGGTCGGAGAAGGAACCCCGTGTCTCTGTGTCCCGGTGAGGGGCCGGTACGCGCGTAGTGAGTCCGAGCCCTCGGAAGGACCCCCTCTTGGCCGCCTCGCGCACTGCCTCGACCGCGAATACGAACAACGGCGCCAGCACCGCCCCGCTGCGCATCTCTTTTGCAAAGATCAAGGAGCCCCTCGAGGTTCCGAACCTGCTCGCGCTGCAGACCGAGAGCTTCGACTGGCTGCTCGGCAACACCGCCTGGCAGAGTCGGGTCGAGGCGGCTCTGGAGTCGGGTCAGGACGTCCCCACCAAGTCCGGTCTGGAGGAGATCTTCGAGGAGATCTCCCCGATCGAGGACTTCTCCGGGTCGATGTCGCTGACGTTCCGCGACCACCGTTTCGAGCCGCCGAAGAACAGCATCGACGAGTGCAAGGAGCGCGACTTCACGTACGCCGCCCCGCTCTTCGTGACGGCTGAGTTCACCAACAACGAGACCGGCGAGATCAAGTCCCAGACGGTCTTCATGGGCGACTTCCCGCTCATGACCCACAAGGGCACCTTCGTCATCAACGGCACCGAGCGTGTCGTGGTGTCGCAGCTGGTCCGTTCGCCGGGTGTCTACTTCGACAGCTCGATCGACAAGACGTCCGACAAGGACATCTTCTCCGCCAAGATCATCCCGTCCCGGGGTGCCTGGCTGGAGATGGAGATCGACAAGCGCGACATGGTCGGTGTCCGCATCGACCGCAAGCGCAAGCAGTCCGTGACCGTTCTGCTCAAGGCTCTCGGTTGGACGACCGAGCAGATCCTCGAGGAGTTCGGCGAGTACGAGTCCATGCGCGCCACCCTGGAGAAGGACCACACCCAGGGCCAGGACGACGCGCTGCTCGACATCTACCGCAAGCTGCGTCCGGGCGAGCCCCCCACGCGTGAGGCCGCGCAGACGCTTCTGGAGAACCTGTACTTCAACCCGAAGCGCTACGACCTCGCCAAGGTCGGCCGCTACAAGGTCAACAAGAAGCTGGGTGCGGAGGCTCCGCTCGACGCGGGCATCCTGACCGTCGAGGACGTCATCTCGACGATCAAGTACCTGGTGAAGCTGCACGCCGGCGAGACCGAGACGGCCGCGGACAACGGCCAGACGATCGTCGTCGAGACCGACGACATCGACCACTTCGGCAACCGTCGTCTGCGCAGCGTCGGCGAGCTCATCCAGAACCAGGTCCGCACGGGTCTGGCTCGTATGGAGCGCGTCGTCCGTGAGCGCATGACGACCCAGGACGTCGAGGCGATCACGCCGCAGACCCTGATCAACATCCGGCCGGTCGTCGCCTCCATCAAGGAGTTCTTCGGCACCAGCCAGCTGTCGCAGTTCATGGACCAGAACAACCCGCTGTCGGGTCTCACCCACAAGCGCCGTCTGTCGGCTCTTGGCCCGGGTGGTCTCTCCCGTGAGCGGGCCGGCTTCGAGGTCCGTGACGTGCACCCGTCTCACTACGGCCGTATGTGCCCCATTGAGACCCCTGAGGGCCCGAACATCGGTCTGATCGGTTCGCTCGCCTCCTACGGCCGCGTCAACGCGTTCGGTTTCGTGGAGACGCCGTACCGCAAGGTCGTCGACGGTCAGGTCACCGACGAGGTGGACTACCTGACGGCCGACGAAGAGGACCGCTTCGTCATCGCGCAGGCCAACGCCACGCTCAACGACGACCTGCGCTTCACCGAGAACCGCGTCCTGGTCCGCCGCCGTGGCGGCGAGGTCGACTACGTCGCCGGTGACGACGTGGACTACATGGATGTCTCGCCGCGCCAGATGGTGTCGGTCGCGACCGCCATGATCCCCTTCCTCGAGCACGACGACGCCAACCGTGCCCTCATGGGCGCGAACATGATGCGTCAGGCCGTCCCGCTCATCAAGAGCGAGTCCCCGCTCGTCGGCACCGGCATGGAGTACCGCTCCGCCGTCGACGCCGGCGACGTGGTCAAGGCCGAGAAGGCGGGTGTGGTCCAGGAGGTCTCCGCGGACTACATCACCACCGCCAACGACGACGGCACGTACATCACGTACCGCCTGGCCAAGTTCGCCCGCTCCAACCAGGGCACCTCGGTCAACCAGAAGGTCATCGTCAACGAGGGCGACCGGATCATCGAGGGCCAGGTCCTGGCCGACGGTCCGGCCACCGAGAACGGCGAGATGGCGCTGGGCAAGAACCTGCTCGTGGCGTTCATGCCGTGGGAGGGTCACAACTACGAGGACGCGATCATCCTGTCGCAGCGCCTCGTGCAGGACGACGTCCTCTCCTCGATCCACATCGAGGAGCACGAGGTCGACGCCCGTGACACCAAGCTCGGCCCCGAGGAGATCACCCGGGACATCCCGAACGTCTCCGAGGAGGTCCTCGCCGACCTCGACGAGCGCGGCATCATCCGGATCGGTGCCGAGGTCGTCGCCGGCGACATCCTCGTCGGCAAGGTCACGCCCAAGGGTGAGACCGAGCTGACGCCGGAGGAGCGCCTGCTGCGCGCGATCTTCGGTGAGAAGGCCCGTGAGGTCCGTGACACCTCGCTGAAGGTCCCGCACGGCGAGATCGGCAAGGTCATCGGCGTCCGCGTCTTCGACCGTGAAGAGGGCGACGAGCTGCCGCCGGGCGTGAACCAGCTGGTTCGTGTCTACGTGGCGCAGAAGCGCAAGATCACCGACGGTGACAAGCTCGCCGGCCGTCACGGCAACAAGGGTGTTATCTCGAAGATCCTTCCGATCGAGGACATGCCGTTCCTCGAGGACGGAACTCCGGTCGACATCATCCTCAACCCGCTGGGTGTGCCGTCCCGAATGAACCCGGGACAGGTCCTGGAGATCCACCTCGGCTGGCTCGCCAGCCGCGGCTGGGACGTCTCCGGCCTCGCGGACGACTGGGCGCAGCGCCTCCAGGCGATCGGCGCCGACTCGGTCCAGCCGGGCACCAACGTCGCGACCCCGGTCTTCGACGGTGCCCGTGAGGACGAGCTCGCGGGTCTGCTGCAGCACACCATCCCGAACCGCGACGGCGAGCGCATGGTGCAGCCGACCGGTAAGGCGCGGCTGTTCGACGGCCGTAGCGGTGAGCCGTTCCCGGACCCGATCTCCATCGGCTACATGTACATCCTGAAGCTGCACCACCTGGTCGACGACAAGCTCCACGCTCGCTCGACCGGTCCGTACAGCATGATCACCCAGCAGCCGCTGGGTGGTAAGGCCCAGTTCGGTGGCCAGCGCTTCGGTGAGATGGAGGTGTGGGCGCTGGAGGCTTACGGCGCCGCGTACGCCCTCCAGGAGCTGCTGACCATCAAGTCCGACGACGTCACCGGCCGCGTGAAGGTCTACGAGGCCATCGTCAAGGGCGAGAACATCCCCGAGCCCGGCATCCCCGAGTCCTTCAAGGTGCTCATCAAGGAGATGCAGTCGCTCTGCCTGAACGTGGAGGTGCTGTCCAGCGACGGTATGTCCATCGAGATGCGTGACACCGACGAGGACGTCTTCCGCGCTGCGGAGGAGCTCGGCATCGACCTGTCCCGGCGCGAGCCGAGCAGCGTCGAAGAGGTCTGACGGGAGTCCGGCGGGGCCCTCACCCACAGGGCCCCGCCGACCCCCAGGCCCCCGTTTCAGACCCCAAGACTTACAACCCTGAGAGGGATTGACGCATAGTGCTCGACGTCAACTTCTTCGATGAGCTCCGGATCGGTCTGGCCACCGCTGACGACATCCGTCAGTGGAGCCACGGCGAGGTCAAGAAGCCCGAGACCATCAACTACCGCACCCTCAAGCCGGAAAAGGACGGACTCTTCTGCGAGAAGATCTTCGGTCCGACCCGGGACTGGGAGTGCTACTGCGGCAAGTACAAGCGTGTCCGCTTCAAGGGCATCATCTGTGAGCGCTGCGGCGTCGAGGTCACTCGCGCCAAGGTGCGTCGTGAGCGGATGGGCCACATCGAGCTGGCCGCGCCTGTCACGCACATCTGGTACTTCAAGGGTGTTCCTTCGCGCCTCGGCTACCTGCTGGACCTGGCGCCCAAGGACCTCGAGAAGGTCATCTACTTCGCGGCGTACATGATCACGTACGTCGACGAGGAGCGTCGTACCCGCGACCTGCCCTCCCTGGAGGCGCACGTCTCCGTCGAGCGGCAGCAGATCGAGAACCGCCGGGACGCCGACCTGGAGGCCCGCGCCAAGAAGCTCGAGACCGACCTGGCCGAGCTGGAGGCCGAGGGCGCCAAGGCCGACGTGCGCCGCAAGGTGCGCGAGGGTGCCGAGCGCGAGATGAAGCAGCTGCGTGACCGTGCGCAGCGCGAGATCGACCGTCTCGACGAGGTGTGGACCCGGTTCAAGAACCTCAAGGTCCAGGACCTCGAGGGCGACGAGCTGCTCTACCGCGAGCTGCGTGACCGCTTCGGCACGTACTTCGACGGTTCGATGGGTGCCGCGGCGCTGCAGAAGCGCCTGGAGTCCTTCGACCTCGACGAGGAGGCCGAGCGCCTCCGCGAGATCATCCGCACCGGCAAGGGCCAGAAGAAGACCCGTGCGCTGAAGCGGCTGAAGGTCGTGTCTGCCTTCCTGCAGACCTCCAACAGCCCCAAGGGCATGGTCCTCGACTGCGTCCCGGTCATCCCGCCGGACCTTCGCCCGATGGTGCAGCTGGACGGTGGCCGCTTCGCGACCTCCGACCTGAACGACCTGTACCGCCGTGTGATCAACCGGAACAACCGACTGAAGCGCCTTCTCGACCTCGGTGCGCCCGAGATCATCGTGAACAACGAGAAGCGCATGCTCCAGGAGGCCGTCGACGCGCTGTTCGACAACGGCCGTCGTGGTCGCCCGGTCACCGGCCCCGGTAACCGCCCGCTGAAGTCCCTCAGCGACATGCTGAAGGGTAAGCAGGGTCGATTCCGTCAGAACCTGCTCGGTAAGCGTGTGGACTACTCCGCGCGTTCCGTGATCGTCGTCGGTCCGCAGCTGAAGCTGCACCAGTGCGGTCTGCCGAAGGCGATGGCGCTGGAGCTCTTCAAGCCGTTCGTGATGAAGCGGCTCGTCGACCTCAACCACGCGCAGAACATCAAGTCTGCGAAGCGCATGGTCGAGCGCGGCCGTACCGTCGTGTACGACGTCCTCGAAGAGGTCATCGCCGAGCACCCGGTGCTGCTGAACCGTGCTCCCACCCTGCACCGCCTCGGCATCCAGGCCTTCGAGCCGCAGCTGGTCGAGGGCAAGGCCATCCAGATCCACCCGCTCGTCTGCACCGCGTTCAACGCGGACTTCGACGGTGACCAGATGGCCGTGCACCTGCCGCTGTCCGCGGAGGCGCAGGCCGAGGCCCGCATCCTGATGCTGTCCTCGAACAACATCCTCAAGCCCGCCGACGGCCGTCCGGTGACGATGCCGACCCAGGACATGGTCCTCGGTCTGTTCTTCCTCACCACCGACGGCGAGCTGCGTGACACCAAGGGCGAGGGCCGGTCCTTCGGCTCCACGGCCGAGGCGATCATGGCGTTCGACGCCGGTGAGCTGGCGCTGCAGTCGGCGATCGACATCCGCTTCCCGGTGGGCACCATCCCGCCGCGCGGCTGGACCCCGCCGGCGCAGGAGGAGGGCGAGCCCGAGTGGCAGCAGGGGGACACCTTCCGCCTGCGCACCACCCTGGGCCGCGCGCTCTTCAACGAGCTGCTGCCCGAGGACTACCCGTTCGTCGACTACTCGGTGGGCAAGAAGCAGCTCTCCGAGATCGTCAACGACCTGGCCGAGCGCTACCCCAAGGTCATCGTGGCGGCGACGCTCGACAACCTGAAGGCGGCCGGCTTCTACTGGGCGACCCGTTCCGGTGTCACCGTGGCCATCTCCGACGTCGTCGTTCCCGAGGCGAAGAAGGAGATCGTCCGCGGCTACGAGGCGCAGGACGAGAAAGTCCAGAAGCAGTACGAGCGCGGTCTGATCACCAAGGAAGAGCGCACTCAGGAGCTCATCGCGATCTGGACCAAGGCGACCAACGAGGTCGCCGAGGCGATGAACGAGAACTTCCCCAAGACGAACCCCATCTTCATGATGGTTGACTCGGGTGCCCGAGGAAACATGATGCAGATGCGGCAGATCGCCGGTATGCGTGGTCTGGTGTCGAACGCCAAGAACGAGACGATCCCGCGTCCGATCAAGGCGTCCTTCCGTGAGGGCCTGTCCGTGCTGGAGTACTTCATCTCCACGCACGGTGCCCGTAAGGGTCTGGCGGACACCGCCCTGCGTACCGCCGACTCGGGTTACCTGACCCGTCGTCTGGTGGACGTCTCGCAGGACGTCATCATCCGCGAGGAGGACTGCGGCACCGAGCGCGGCCTCAAGCTGGCCATCGCCGAGCGCGGCGCCGACGGCGTCCTGCGCAAGGCGGACAACGCCGAGACGTCCGTGTACGCGCGCTGCCTCGCCGAGGACATCGTCGTCGACGGCAAGGTGCTCGCCCCGGCGGGCGTCGACCTCGGTGACGTCCTCATCGACGTGCTGGTCGGCGCGGGCGTCGAGGAGGTCAAGACCCGCTCGGTCCTGACCTGTGAGTCCGCCGTCGGCACCTGCGCCATGTGCTACGGCCGCTCGCTGGCCACCGGCAAGCTGGTCGACATCGGTGAGGCGGTCGGCATCATCGCCGCCCAGTCCATCGGTGAGCCCGGTACCCAGCTGACGATGCGTACCTTCCACACCGGTGGTGTGGCCGGTGACGACATCACCCAGGGTCTGCCGCGTGTCGTCGAGCTCTTCGAGGCCCGTACCCCGAAGGGTGTCGCCCCGATCTCCGAGGCCACCGGCCGCGTCCGGATCGAGGAGACCGAGAAGACCAAGAAGATCGTCGTCACCCCGGACGACGGCAGCGACGAGACGGCGTACCCGATCTCGAAGCGTGCCCGGCTCCTGGTCAGCGAGGGCGAGCACGTCGAGGTGGGCCAGAAGCTCACCGTGGGTGCCACCAACCCGCACGACGTGCTGCGCATCCTGGGTCAGCGTGCCGTCCAGGTCCACCTGGTCGGCGAGGTCCAGAAGGTCTACAACTCGCAGGGTGTGTCGATCCACGACAAGCACATCGAGATCATCATCCGGCAGATGCTGCGCCGTGTGACGATCATCGAGTCCGGCGACGCCGAGCTGCTGCCCGGCGAGCTGGTCGAGCGCTCGAAGTTCGAGACCGAGAACCGTCGTGTGGTGCAGGAGGGCGGTCACCCGGCCTCCGGTCGTCCGCAGCTCATGGGTATCACCAAGGCCTCGCTGGCCACGGAGTCCTGGCTGTCGGCGGCGTCCTTCCAGGAGACGACCAGGGTCCTCACGGACGCGGCGATCAACGCCAAGTCCGACTCCCTGATCGGCCTCAAGGAGAACGTCATCATCGGTAAGCTCATCCCGGCCGGTACGGGTCTGTCCCGCTACCGCAACATCCGGGTCGAGCCGACCGAGGAGGCCAAGGCCGCGATGTACTCGGCCGTCGGCTACGACGACATCGACTACTCGCCGTTCGGTACGGGCTCCGGCCAGGCCGTTCCGCTGGAGGACTACGACTACGGTCCGTACAACCAGTAAGGCGTACGTCCACTGAAGGGCGGTCACCTCTCGGGGTGGCCGCCCTTCGGCGTGTCAGTGGCCGCTTTCCAGGTGTGCCTGTAGGTGGTGCAGGCGCGTGTGCACATCCGGATGCGAGTCCAGCAGCCGTGCGATCAGGCCCTGTGGTCCGAACGGGGCACCCCCGGCCGCGGCGACCGCCCGCTCGGACTCCTCCCGCTGGTGCTCCTCGTGCAGCACGGTGATCAGCTGGGGCGCGAAGCCGAGACCCGCCGCGTGCTCGTCCGCCCTGAGCTCGGCGCGCCTGGACACGGCTGCGGCCACGTAAGGGGTGGCCAACGGCAGGAACACCAGGCCGTACGTGGCCGTCGCGAGGGCGACCACGGTGGCGCCCAGCACACCGATCAGTACGGCGGCGGCGCCCACGGGCAGGCGGTCGACCTGCGAGGCCAGCCGCAGCAGCAGCCGCCAGGCGAGCCGCCCCGGCAGGGCGTACCAGGAGGTGAGCAGCGATGCCCAGGCGTGTCCCCGGGCGTGATGGCCCAGCTCATGCGCGAGTACGCCGGCGAGCTGGGCGGACTGCAGGGTCCGCAGCGAGTGGCTGGTGACACCGACGATGTGACCGGCCGCGGCCATGGCGTTGATCCCGACGCCGTCCTCGACCCACAGCTGGTAGGCGTTGCCGTCCACTCCCGCACGGGCGGTGACCTCACGCCACACGGACCGTAGCTTCCGCCCCTCCTCCGGGGTGGGGTGGCGCAGGCCGAACAGCCGTCGGGCCATGAGCCGTTCGCAGGGCTGGTGGAAGGCCAGGGAACCGCTCAGCACCCAGCATCCGAACGGCGCCCACCAGGGCATGCCGCTCAGGGCGTCCACGGCGTACGCCGCCCCGAAGACGACGGCCAGGCCGGCGAACAGGTGCGGGAGGTGGAGCACCAGCGATCCGAGGGTGGTGACGTCCACGCCGCGCTGACGTGCGGTGATGTGGATACGGCCAGTACGCCCGAGAAGGTCGTCCGGCTCCGACGGGGAGGGGGCCGGTTCCTCCGGTATCCCGGACTCGTACGACGGGGGCATGGTTCTTCCTTCCCGTGCCGACGGCACAGAGCGGGGAGGTTCAGGCGAGGAGCATCGACCCGGGCAGCAGGACCGCTGCGTTGCCGAAGGCGATCAGGCCGGTCCGGATCCAAAAGTGCTTGCGGGAGGCGATGGCGCTCGTCTCGGTCAGGGCGAGCAGCAGGGCCCTGACGGGGTCGCGTCCCGTGTCCGTGAGTGCGGCGGTGAGCCGGCCGACCTGTGCGGCTCGCCGTATGTCGCCGAAGTAGGTGAGCGGCCGACCGGGCGTCCAGCGGCTTCGTCCGTAGCGGGGCAGCACCGCCAGCAGCAGGGCGAAGAGGGCGATGACCAGGGAGAACACCCCGGCCCACCACAGCAGGGCGGCGGGGCCGGGGAGCCGGGCCGGGGTCCAGTGGCGGCTGGTCAGCAGCGCGGCCAGCACGCCCGCCGAGATGCCGAGCGCTCCGACCAGGACGGTGGCCTTGCTGTCGGCGCGGGTGATCTCGCCGCGGAGTTCTGTGAGCAGCCGGGCGGCCACCTGTGCTCCGGGGTCGTCCGGCGAGGTGACGGCCCGGTTCATGTGAGGGCTGCCCGGTCGTCGTCGGCCGGGCCGGACTCGGTCGCCGGCGGTTGTCGCTCCAGCTCCGCGGACGAAGGCGGGTTCTCCGCCTCGGCGAGGGCGCCGGTCCGCAGGATGGTCTTCATACGCTCGGCGATGAGCTCATGGGGCTCGTGGAGTTGGTGATCCTCCAGGCGTTTGCCGGTCAACGCCTGGTTGATCAGATCCATCTGGGTGTCCAGCAGCTTGTTCTGGCCGGCCTGCAGATGGTCCAGGACGCGCTGGGTCTCCTCGGGGTGTGCGGCCAGGTGCAGGGCGAGGGCGGCGGTGCCGCCCCTGGCCAGCGTGGATTCGTAGAACCTGATCTGCTCGTCCCTGAGCCGGGCCTCGTATGTCTCGCGGCGCCGGTTCACCTCGTGCTCGGGCAGCGCGGCCTCCGCCTCGTGCCGGGCGGTGCGCAGGCGGGACTGGTGGGAGCGCTCGGTGGCGTCGCGGCGCAGGCGTATGGAACAGGTGACCCGCAGACCCTGATCCCGGCCGAGTGATGTCGCGGCGTCCACTCTCTGCTGTACGGCCCGCTCCGCCTCGGCACTGGCATCTATCGGGTGGCGGCGCCCGGCGTCCCGCATCAGCGGCAGCAACTCGCGCGTGAGCAGGCCGGGCACGTCGCGCTCCTGGCTGCGGACGAACTGTTTTGGATCGGCGACCCGCCAGCCGACGTCGGCCGCGACTTCGAACTCGAAGCTGTCGACCAGGCTGGGCAGGGGCACGTTCAGCTGGAAGGCGTGCGGATCCGTGTTCACCTCGTACAGGGCGACGTAGCGCCGCACACTCGTGGGACGGTCGGGCGGCAGGAAGGTCTCGTACTCGCCCCGCCGGGTCACACAGACCAGGGCGTGGTCGATGCGCCCCGTGAATCGTCGGCCGCCGAGACTGAATCGCGGGAGCTGCCAGACGGTGCGGACGGGATCGGTGCGCGGGGCGGCAGGGCGCTGGGGCTGCTGCCGGAACCAGTCCAGTTGCTCTTGCTCGGGGTCTTCCATGGTTGGCCTCCGAAAGCGGGTCAGTCCAGGGCGAGGTGCTTGCTCAGCCGAACGGCAACCGGCAAGGGAGCACTCTTGGAGTCGCGGACCGTGTCCAGCAGATGCTTGACGCGTCGGCGATTGGTGGACGTGGTGACGAGGGCGGCGAGCAGCGAGGCGAGTGCGGACTCGGCTTCCGGGTCACCGTCGGCCCTGCGTACCCAGCCCCGCAGGATGGCCAGGGCGTACGCGTTGTGCGTCTGGTCGGCGAGCAGCGCGTTCCAGAAGAAGGCCAGGTGCTGTGCGGCCGTCTGGTCCTCGGCTGCCGCGGCCTGCGCGTACCAGTGGAGGACGGGCGGTCGGTCGGTGTCGTCGTCCTTCGTCTGCTGGCAGGCCTGGCGGAAGGCGAGCAGGGCGTGTGGGCGCACTACGCGATCCGTAGGAAGCAGTTCGACGAGTGCGGCCAGTACGGGTTCCCGGACGGCGAGGAGCAGGAGCTCGAGTGCGTCCGCGAGCTGCCGGGCCTCCTCCGACAGCTCGGCGTCCGCGTCCTCCTCGTCACCGCTCTCGGCTTCGGTGGGCGCCGGCCGGTGCATGGCGTCCACGAGGGCGGCCAGCGTCTCCTGGTGGTGCACCGGGCCGAGGAGGCCGTAGGCGCGGATGGCCGTCCAGCGGCGGCTCTCGATGTCGCCGGTGCACCAGTCGTGCAGGATCCGGGAGGTGGTCGGCACCTTCAGCAGCTGGGTCATGGTGAGGGCGTTGGCCGCGGTCAGCCATGAATGGGGGTTACGGCCGTCGGCCCACGGCTCGATGACCAGGGCCAGAGCGGACGACAGATCGGCGGTGGCCAGCAGCGCGGCGGCCGAGGCCGCACGGGTACGCACCAGGGGGCGGCGGTCGTCGGCGAGCTTGCGGATCCACTCGGCGAGGGCGGGGCGCGCCGACGGGTGGAGGTTCCACACCTCCTCCAGCAGCATCGGGGCGGTGCGCTCGTCCCGGAAGCGGGCGCAGAACTTGCCGTCGAGAGGGCCCCACTCGGTGATCTCCGCGGTCATGTAGCCGTCGGCGTGAGCGAGCCGGAGCCGTTCTTCGCGGGAGCTGCCGAAGACCGGGATGCTGGGCTGGACGTTGGGGGCCTGGATTCTGTGCAGGCGTACGAAGAGGCCGTCGGCGAGCTCTGCCGCCACCGCGTACGGCGCCTTGTCGAAGACGGCGAGGGAGACGAGGAAGGCCTTGTCGTGCAGTTCGGGCTTCTCCTCGGTGAGCCAGCGGGTGACCTGGCTCGCCACGGCGGTCTCCCCGTATGCGGCGAGCTGCTCCTCGTCGATCTCGCCGCGTCGGTGCGCGAGGAGCTGCAGCGCGAACTGCTTGATCTCGGCCGGCCGGTGATACCGGGTGAGGAACTCCTTCACCGCCGTCAGCCCGCACAGCTCCGGCCAGGCGGACTCCCCGGTTGCCGGGGTGACGTGCGCGTGCAGCATGTCCTTGGCCGACGGGGGCTCCCACCGTACAAAGGGGAGGCCGCTGAGTGCCGCCGAGGGCTCGACGGTGATCACCAGGTGCGCATCCGTGTGCTCCAACCGCTCCCGCAGCGACAGCAGTTGGGCCTCGCGCACCGGATGGTTCCGGCCGACCGGTAGATCGCACAGGACGTATCCCGCCTGGCTGTCCACCTGGTCCGCCAGTTCGGGGAACGACGCGGGAGGATCGAGTGAGCGCATCCGGTCGATGCCCAGTCGCCGCAACAGCATCAGTGCGGCGGAGCGGCGGCCTGTCTCGCGTCCGCCGGACAGGATGACGAGCCGGTCGTCCCGAAGCTGCTTGAGGGCCTTGTCGAAACTGGGGCAGCCTCGGAAGAAATCCCCGACCTCCTTGATTTCCTTCGGCGAGATCGGGCCGGACATCGTGCGCGGGATCGGGGCCGGGCCGCCCAAGTAGATGTGCTGATCTCCGTTGTGCGTGCCGCCTGTCTGGCCGAACTGGTCGCCCCTGACCAGTGTGGAGACGAAGTCCGGGCCGTGCGCGATCAGGTCCCGGCGGGCGGCCCAGGCCGGCTGCCTCGGCTGTCGCTGTTCCTTGTCCGCCTCGTCCTGCTTCTTCTGCTCGCCGTCCTGCGACGACTCCTCGGCCGTCTGCGCCGAGCTGCCCGCTGCCTCTTCCTGGCTCATCGGCGCTCGTCCCGCGCGGGCCGGTCGAAGTGGAAGGTCTGGTCGCCGTGGTGGGTGCCGCCGGCCTGGCCGTACTGGTCGCCGTTGATGTGGGTGACGTGGCTCTGGGGGGCGGGCGAGTCGGGGACGGAGGGGGAGTCGGCGGCTGCGGCTGCGGGAGAGTCCGCGGTTCCCGGCCTGCCGTGCAGCCAGGCGACGGTCGGCCCTTCCTTCGTGTCCACTGTGATGCGGTGGAAGTCCTCGGGGCGCACACCGAGCGGACCGTGCCGGACCACGCCCTGGTAGACCCCGTCGGACACGCACAGGACGCTGTCGCCCTCGCTCTGCTTGAGCGCGTCACGCAGGGGGTCGGCGTCGAGGAGACGTACGGCGTGGTTGAGGTCCGAGCCGACCCAGCCGTTCAGCTCGTCGATGGCGACGTAGCCGGACGAGAGCACGATGCGCAGACGCATCCGGGCGCTGCTGGCGATCAGCCGGTTCTTGTTGTGCAGGAGGGCGGGGGTCTCGGTCAGGAGAGCCTTCACCAGCGTCGGTACGGAGACCTGGGTGTCGATCAACTCCATGACGGAGTCGCCGCGGTCCGCGCGCAGGCGGGTGGTCTCGTCGACCGAGGCGGCGACCAGCGTCGCGTCCACGACGTCGTACAGGACCCGGCGCAGGAACGCCTGTTCCACGTCGTCGCGGGAGCCGTACTGCTCGATGTCGAAGAGAAGGATCGTGCGGTACACGGGGTCGGTCATGTCTGCCTCTCGTACGTCGGCGTCCGTTGCCCAGCACGATGGCTGGCCGCAGGCCCGCGTCAGAGGACCGATGACATGGACGAACTGTGACCGTGTGCACAGAAGGGCGGCCGCAGTGCGGTCACGCGGGCATGCAGGTCACGCTGAGCTTTCGCCGACGATGCGGCGCAGCACCTCGGGACGGAGGACGACGATGCGGCGGCGTCTGGTCACGACGACCTCACGTGCGCGCAGGTCCCTGAGCAGCCGGGCCACCGCCTCGCGCGAGGAGCCGACCGAGCCGGCGAACTCCTGCTGGCTGAGTCCGATGGTGAGCTCGATGCCCTCGGCGGTTCTGTTGCCATGGGTACGGACGAGTTCGAGCAGCAGGACGGCCAATCGCTCGCGCACGGTGAGCGCTGCCCATTCCAGCCGGCGGCGGTCGGTGGATCGCTGTCGGTCGGTCGTCAGGCTCAGCAGCTGTAAGGCCACCTGGGGATTGCGGGAGAGGAAGGCGGTGAAACGACTCTGCTCGATGACGACCGCCTCGACCGGCTCCAGCGCTGTGACGGTCGCGGCGCGCTGACGTCTGCTCAGGGCGGCGCCCTCGCCGAGGATGTCACCGGGGCCGCGCAGGGCGAGAAGCGCCTCGTACCCGTTGGCCGCGAGGGCCGTGACCTTGGTCCAGCCGTGCAGGAGAAGCAGCACATGGGCGGACGGCTCGTCCTGGCGCATGATGACCTCCCGCGCCCGGTACCGCAGCGGGCGGCCGGCGGCCAGCAGGTCGGCCCGGTCCTCCTTCTCCAGACGGGCGAGGAACGGCACCCTGTCGTCGAAGCCGTCGTCGTCCCAGGCGCGTGTCTGTCTCCCGGCCATACCCGTCGGCCCCCCGTGTTCACCTGCGCCGATGCTCATGTCCCGCAACCAGTCAACGTACCTGGACGGGGTGCGCGGGAAACCGGCGACAACCGGCCGCTGTGGCCGATGTGCCCGCCTCGGCACTGCTGGGCACGGCCTCCGGGACATCTCCGGGTAGGACCCCGATGCCGGGAGCGTCCCACCGGCGCATCATGGAAGGACTCCGACCAGTACGGGGGAGGTGCTCCATGACACATCCGTCGTGGCAGGGGAGCGGTGCTCCGCAGCCGTGGCAGGGGAATCGTGCCCCGTCGAGATGGCAGGGCGCTCAGGGGCCGCAGGTGTGGCCTGGCCTGGGTGGCTCGGCGATGCTTGCCTCGCATGCGGATCGTGAGCGGGCCGTGGATGTGCTCAGGGCGGGGTTCGGGGAGGGGCGGCTGGAGAAGAGCGAGTTCGATCAGCGGATCGAGCGCGCCTATACGGCTCGTACGGTGGGTGAGCTGGCTCTGCTGGTCGCGGACCTTCCCCAGGGGCCGCTGCCGCAGCCGGTGCCCGTGACGCCCGTGCCGCGGGCCTTTCTGCCGGTGGCCCGGCCGCAGGTGAACGGCAAGGCGGTGGGGTCCGCCGTCTGCGGGGTGCTGTGCCTGGTGAGTTTCGGGCTGACCGGGATTCCGGCGGTCGTGCTGGGGCACTCGGCCCGTTCCGAGATACGGCGCAGCGGGGAGGGCGGTGACGCGCTCGCCCTGACCGGGCTGGTGCTCGGGTGGCTGTCGACCGCGGGCTGGGCGGTGCTGCTGACGCTGATGCTCGTGGCCGCCGCGGTGTCGACCTAGGCCGGCGCGAAGGTGGTCCGGGAGGTGCTCCGATGTGCTCGAATCGCCGTTTCGAAGATCGAACACGTCGTGTGGTCTTGACATCGGCCGTATGGCGATGCGGGCGAGGTCCATTTGTTTTGACCGTAGCGTTTGAGGTAGGTACGCTCAGACCTTGTGCCTGGGGTGTGCCCTGGCTCTCGTGCGTGCCTTCAACCGCATAGCGAGCTGTGAGCGGCCACCGTAATCTGTGCTCTTTTCGCCTCGCGGCGGGAATCCGCCGGATTCGACACACCCGACCGCGTGGGTCGGCGACGTTCCAGGTTAGCTTCACCATTCGGCACACAGAAACCGGAGAAGTAGTGCCTACGATCCAGCAGCTGGTCCGTAAGGGCCGGCAGGACAAGGTCGAGAAGAACAAGACGCCCGCACTCGAGGGTTCCCCTCAGCGTCGTGGCGTCTGCACGCGTGTGTTCACGACCACCCCGAAGAAGCCGAACTCGGCCCTGCGTAAGGTCGCGCGTGTGCGTCTGACCAGCGGGATCGAGGTCACCGCTTACATTCCGGGTGAGGGACACAACCTGCAGGAGCACTCCATCGTGCTCGTGCGCGGCGGCCGTGTGAAGGACCTGCCGGGTGTTCGCTACAAGATCATCCGTGGTTCGCTTGACACTCAGGGTGTCAAGAACCGCAAGCAGGCCCGCAGCCGCTACGGCGCCAAGAAGGAGAAGTAAGAATGCCTCGTAAGGGCCCCGCCCCGAAGCGCCCGGTCATCATCGACCCGGTCTACGGTTCTCCTCTTGTCACGTCGCTCATCAACAAGGTGCTGCTGAACGGCAAGCGCTCCACCGCCGAGCGCATCGTCTACGGCGCCATGGAGGGTCTGCGTGAGAAGACGGGCAACGACCCGATCATCACGCTGAAGCGCGCGCTTGAGAACATCAAGCCGACCCTCGAGGTCAAGTCCCGCCGTGTCGGTGGTGCGACGTACCAGGTTCCGATCGAGGTCAAGCCCGGTCGTGCCAACACGCTCGCGCTGCGCTGGCTGGTCGGTTACTCCCGCGCCCGTCGCGAGAAGACCATGACCGAGCGTCTCCTCAACGAGCTTCTCGACGCCTCGAACGGCCTCGGTGCGGCCGTGAAGAAGCGCGAGGACACCCACAAGATGGCCGAGTCCAACAAGGCCTTCGCGCACTACCGCTGGTAGTCGCAGACCCCATCGAGACCGAGAGAAGACTGAAGCCTTATGGCTACCACTTCACTTGACCTGGCCAAGGTCCGCAACATCGGGATCATGGCCCACATCGACGCGGGCAAGACGACCACCACCGAGCGGATCCTCTTCTACACCGGCGTCAGCTACAAGATCGGTGAGGTCCACGACGGCGCTGCCACCATGGACTGGATGGAGCAGGAGCAGGAGCGTGGCATCACGATCACCTCTGCTGCCACCACCTGTCACTGGCCGCTCGAGGACAACGACTACACGATCAACATCATCGACACCCCGGGTCACGTCGACTTCACGGTCGAGGTGGAGCGTTCGCTCCGCGTGCTCGACGGTGCCGTCACGGTGTTCGACGGTGTCGCCGGTGTCGAGCCGCAGTCCGAGACGGTGTGGCGTCAGGCCGACCGTTACGGCGTGCCGCGCATCTGCTTCGTGAACAAGCTGGACCGCACCGGTGCCGAGTTCCACCGCTGCGTCGACATGATCTCGGACCGCCTTGGTGCGCAGCCGCTGGTCATGCAGCTTCCGATCGGTGCCGAGGCCGACTTCAAGGGCGTCGTGGACCTGGTCCGCATGAAGGCGCTCGTGTGGTCCGCCGAGGCCGCCAAGGGCGAGATGTACGACGTCGTCGACATCCCGGCCACGCACACCGAGGCTGCCGAGGAGTACCGCGGCAAGCTGATCGAGGGCGTCGCCGAGAACGACGAAGAGATCATGGAGCTGTACCTGGAGGGCCAGGAGCCCACCGAGGAGCAGCTGTACGCCGCGATCCGTCGCATCACCATCGCGTCCGGCAAGTCCAGCGACACCACGGTCACCCCGGTGTTCTGTGGCACCGCGTTCAAGAACAAGGGCGTCCAGCCCCTGCTCGACGCGGTCGTGCGCTACCTGCCGACCCCGCTCGACGTCGAGGCCATCGAGGGCCACGACGTGAAGGACCCCGAGCTGGTCGTCAAGCGCAAGCCGTCCGACGACGAGCCGCTGTCCGCGCTGGCGTTCAAGATCATGAGCGACCCGCACCTCGGCAAGCTCACCTTCGTCCGGGTCTACTCGGGCCGCCTGGAGTCCGGCACCGCCGTGCTGAACTCCGTCAAGGGCAAGAAGGAGCGCATCGGCAAGATCTACCGCATGCACGCGAACAAGCGTGAGGAGATCGAGTCGGTGGGCGCCGGCGACATCATCGCCGTCATGGGCCTGAAGCAGACCACCACCGGTGAGACGCTGTCCGACGACAAGAACCCGGTGATCCTGGAGTCCATGGACTTCCCGGCGCCGGTCATTCAGGTCGCCATCGAGCCCAAGTCCAAGGGTGACCAGGAGAAGCTGGGTGTCGCCATCCAGCGTCTCGCGGAGGAGGACCCCTCCTTCCAGGTTCACTCGGACGAGGAGACCGGCCAGACCATCATCGGTGGTATGGGCGAGCTGCACCTCGAGGTGCTGGTCGACCGTATGCGCCGTGAGTTCAAGGTCGAGGCCAACGTCGGCAAGCCGCAGGTCGCCTACCGCGAGACGATCCGCAAGGCCGTCGAGCGCGTCGACTACACGCACAAGAAGCAGACTGGTGGTACCGGCCAGTTCGCCAAGGTGCAGATCGCGATCGAGCCGATCGAGGGCGGCGACGCCTCGTACGAGTTCGTGAACAAGGTCACCGGTGGTCGTATCCCGAAGGAGTACATCCCTTCGGTCGACGCCGGTGCGCAGGAGGCCATGCAGTTCGGCATCCTCGCGGGCTACGAGATGACGGGCGTCCGCGTCACGCTCATCGACGGTGGCTACCACGAGGTCGACTCCTCCGAGCTCGCGTTCAAGATCGCCGGTTCGCAGGCCTTCAAGGAGGCCGCGCGCAAGGCCAGCCCCGTGCTGCTCGAGCCGATGATGGCCGTCGAGGTCACCACGCCCGAGGACTACATGGGTGAGGTCATCGGCGACATCAACTCCCGCCGTGGCCAGATCCAGGCCATGGAGGAGCGGATGGGTGCCCGGATCGTCAAGGGCCTCGTTCCCCTCTCGGAGATGTTCGGCTACGTCGGCGACCTGCGCAGCAAGACGTCCGGCCGTGCCAGCTACTCCATGCAGTTCGACTCCTACGCCGAGGTTCCGCGGAACGTCGCCGAGGAGATCATCGCGAAGGCCAAGGGCGAGTAACGCTCCGCGTTCACACGCTTTAGGCTTGACTCCGGAGCCGCCAGGGGTATTCACCCACATTTGTGGGGGGATGCCCCCGGCCCCGGGCTTTCCAGCAAAGATCACCTGGCGCCGATGAAGCAAGGCGTTCAGAACCACTCCACAGGAGGACCCCGTGGCGAAGGCGAAGTTCGAGCGGACTAAGCCCCACGTCAACATCGGCACCATCGGTCACATCGACCACGGTAAGACGACCCTCACGGCCGCCATTACCAAGGTGCTGCACGACGCGTACCCGGACCTGAACGAGGCCTCGGCCTTCGACCAGATCGACAAGGCTCCCGAGGAGCGCCAGCGCGGTATCACCATCTCCATCGCGCACGTCGAGTACCAGACCGAGACGCGTCACTACGCCCACGTCGACTGCCCCGGTCACGCGGACTACATCAAGAACATGATCACCGGTGCCGCTCAGATGGACGGCGCCATCCTCGTGGTCGCCGCCACCGACGGCCCGATGCCGCAGACCAAGGAGCACGTGCTCCTGGCCCGCCAGGTCGGCGTTCCGTACATCGTCGTCGCCCTGAACAAGGCCGACATGGTGGACGACGAGGAGATCCTGGAGCTCGTCGAGCTCGAGGTTCGTGAGCTGCTCTCCGAGTACGAGTTCCCGGGCGACGACCTGCCGGTCGTCAAGGTCTCGGCGCTCAAGGCCCTTGAGGGCGACAAGGAGTGGGGCAACACCGTCCTCGAGCTCATGAAGGCCGTGGACGAGAACATCCCGCAGCCCGAGCGTGACGTCGACAAGCCGTTCCTGATGCCGATCGAGGACGTCTTCACGATCACCGGTCGCGGTACGGTCGTCACCGGCCGTATCGAGCGTGGTGTCCTGAAGGTCAACGAGACCGTTGACATCGTGGGCATCAAGCAGGAGAAGACCACCACCACGGTCACCGGCATCGAGATGTTCCGCAAGCTGCTCGACGAGGGCCAGGCCGGTGAGAACGTCGGTCTGCTGCTCCGTGGCATCAAGCGCGAGGACGTCGAGCGCGGCCAGGTCATCATCAAGCCCGGTTCGGTCACGCCGCACACCGAGTTCGAGGCCCAGGCCTACATCCTGTCCAAGGACGAGGGTGGCCGCCACACGCCGTTCTTCAACAACTACCGTCCGCAGTTCTACTTCCGTACGACGGACGTGACCGGCGTGGTGACCCTCCCCGAGGGCACCGAGATGGTCATGCCGGGTGACAACACCGAGATGAAGGTGGAGCTCATCCAGCCCGTCGCCATGGAAGAGGGCCTGAAGTTCGCCATCCGTGAGGGTGGCCGGACGGTCGGCGCCGGCCAGGTCACCAAGATCAACAAGTAGTTTTGTTGGTTTGACCTGGTAGCTCCAGCCTGAGCTGAGCTCCTGGAGGGGCCCGTACGACTTCGGTCGTACGGGCCCCTTTGCTTTCCCGCAGGTGGCACGCGTCAGGTGTTGGAGCCGTCCTCGACGAGGCAGAAGTCGAGGTGGCTGAGGCCGTAGAAGGTCATGTTCATCGGGTTGACCGGCGCGTGGAGTTCCCCGTCCGCCTGAATGCCCGTGGGCCGGTAGTCGTAGACGTTGGTGTTCGGGCCGCCCTTGACGAGGACGCCGATGGCGGCGAAGTCGTCGGAGATGTCGAAGTCGAAGGTGTTGTCGGTGCCGAGGTCGAGGATGGTGACCTCATCGTCCTCCCCGAACGACCCTGCCGACACCGGCTCGACCTGGACGATCCGGTCGCAGTCGAAGGGGGTGATGCTGGCGGGCAGCGAGTCGAAGTTCTGGTTACCCAGTACCTCTACCGGCTGCTCGCCGGAGGTGCTGGGAGGCCCCGGAACCGCCGACGCCGGGCCGGCGCCGACGGTGACCGCCAGGGCCGTGGTCAGGCCGAGGCCGATGCCGCGGGCTGTCCATCTCGCTCGGGTCGACCGTGTGGTTGTTCGGGTGGTTACTCGCACAACGAGTGCTCCTTCTTGCTCTGGAGGTACCGGAGTTCGCCCGGACTGACACGCATCCACCGCCGGGCATCTGATCATTTGCACAATCCGATGAACGCCACTCCCGGGACTTCCTCCGCCTAGCCCGTCCGGGTCGCGGAGCACCGGAAAGGCCGAGTGCCGACCGGCCGCCACACCTGGCAGTACGCCCTGCAAATAGGACATACATTTAAAAAAGGTTGATATAACCCTCATGGGGCGTGCGCTGATCCTCCGATGCGGCGGCGCCCCATGTCTTCGCCTAGGGCCGGGGTCACAGGGAGAACCATGCGGCAGTCCACCAGCACGGTGTCAGGGCGGGCAGTTCCCCTCACACCGCACCGGCCAGCCATGCGCCGGAGCCCGGCGGACGGGTGGTACGTACCGGTCGCGGTCGGCGCCGACGCGGCCGGCATGGCGCTGCCGGCCGCGGTGGCCCTCTCGGTGATCGGTACGGCCCACCCCGTGCACCAGGCCATGGCCGTCACGCTCATCTGGCTGCTCGTGGGCCTCGCCGCCCGGCGCTACGCACCCTCCGCCTGGGACGAAGGCGCCCCCGCCGGACCGGTCGTGCGGGACTGGCTGGTCCTGCTCGGCGTGCTGGCCGTACTGCGCACCGTCTCCGGGCTCGGTGACCCAGCCGCGACGGAGCTTGCCGCGCTGTGTCCGTCGTTGGCGGTGACCGTGCTGTGCCGCAAGGCGATCCACCGCCGCATCCTGACCGTACGCCGACGGGCCGAGGGGCTGCGACGTGTCCTCGTCCTCGGCGAGGCCGGGGCCGTGGACGCCGTGGTCGGGCAGCTCGCCGAGCGTACGGACCACGGGTATGTGGTGGTCGGGGCCTGTGTGCTGGGCGACGGCGACGTGCTGTCCGGGGTGCCCGTGCCCGCCCGGCTGCCCGGCGACTCGCCGACCGCTCCGGACGAGGATGCCGCGCCGGTGGCGGACGCGGCCGAACTGCTCGGTGCCGACCTGGTCTTCGTCACCGCCGGCCGGCACATGTGCGGGGACCGGCTACGGCGGTTGTCCTGGGCCCTGCACGACCGGGGCCGTCGGCTCATGGTGCTGCCCGGCATCGTCGAAGTGGCCCGGCGACGGGTCCGTATCGCCTCCGCGGCCGGGCTCACCCTGCTCGACGTCTCGCCGCCGACGCGCCGCGGCCTGCCCACGCTGCTGAAGGCCGCCACGGACCGGTCGGGCTCGCTCGTCCTGCTCGTGGTGCTGGCCCCGCTGTTCGCCGTGCTGGCGCTCGCCGTCCGGCTGACTTCGCCCGGGCCGGTCATCTACCGCCAGACCCGAGTGGGCCGCAACGGGGCGCCGTTCCCCATGTGGAAGTTCCGGACCATGGTCGTGGACGCGGACCGGATGAAGGGTGACCTCGCGGCGGCGAACGAACACGACGGCCATATGTTCAAGCTGCGCCGGGACCCGCGCGTCACGTCCGCCGGGCGCTTCCTGCGCCGCTATTCGCTGGACGAACTGCCCCAGTTGGCCAATGTCCTGCTCGGCCACATGTCGCTGGTGGGCCCCCGCCCGCCGCTGCCCGAGGAGGTCGCCCGCTACGACCGGGTGGAGATGCGCCGGCTGAGCGTCAAACCCGGTCTCACGGGGCTGTGGCAGGTGAGCGGGCGGTCGGACCTGTCGTGGCACGAGACCGTGTCGCTGGATCTGCGGTATGTGGACAACTGGTCGTGGGGCTGGGACATGGCGGTCATGGCCCGGACGGTCCGGGCTGTGCTGGACGGGCGCGGGGCCTACTGAGCGGGCGCGAGGCCAATCAGGTGGATCTCACGATAAGTCCGCTTGTCCCATCGGGTGTGGGGGCGCCCGGCGTCTACGTTCGGAGTGTGGACTTCCCCAGCACAGTCAGGCAGCTCTCGAAGGCGCAGAAGCCTGCCCGCGGGGTTCCCGGCTACTCGCGGTTCGTCAATCGGCCGGCCGGAAGGCTGCTGGCGGCCGCGGCCCACCGCATCGGCCTCTCGCCCAACCATGTGACCGCCGCAAGCGGCCTGGTCACCTTTCCGGCCATCGCCGCCATCGCCCTTCACCCGCCTACACCAGCACTCGGAGCATGGGTCACGCTCGCCCTGCTGGTCGGGTTCGCCCTCGATTCCGCTGACGGTCAACTGGCCCGGCTGCACGGGTCGGCCGGCCCTGCCGGTGCGTGGATGGACCATGTCGTGGACTGCGCGAAGCTGCTGAGCGTCCACGCGGCGGTTCTGATCTCGTTCTACCGGTTCTTCGACCTGCCGCATCCCGTCGTACTGCTCGTCCCGATCACGTTCCAGTTCGCCGCTGTTCTGCTCTTCTTCGGAGGGATGCTGACGGAACAGCTGAGGCGGCGAGCGACCGACGCACAGGTCGCCCCGGTGCGCCAGGCCTCCACCGTGCGCGGCATCGCGTTGCTGCCCGTGGATTACGGGCTGCTGTGCCTGCTCTTCCTGTTCCTCGGGCATGAGGATCTCTTCCTCGCGGTGTACGCGGCCCTGCTCGCGGCCCACCTGGTGCTCGTGCCCGCATTCTTCGTCAAGTGGTTCAGGGAACTCTCCTGACTCGGTTCATGCCCCTCAAGAAGACAGGAAGGAGAGCCGCCCCATGGCGGACACCACTGTGCCGACGGCCGGGGAACGCTCCCTGCGAGGCTTCACCGGAGCCGGCTACGACAAGGGGCGGCCCCTGCTCGTTCAGGCGGCCTGGTTCGCCGTTCTCAACCTTGTCTTCGTCAAGTGGTGGTTTCCGGCCCGCTGGCGTCCCGCTCTGCTGCGGGCCTTCGGTGCGCGGGTCGGGCGGCGGGTGTTGATCCGTCACCGTGTGCGGGTGCACTGGCCGTGGCGGCTGGACGTGGGCGACGACGTGTGGATCGGCGAGGACGCCTGGTTGCTCAACCTCGAGCGCATCAGCATCGGCAGCAACGCCTGTGTCTCCCAGGGGGCGTTGCTGTGCACCGGAAGCCATCAGCGCCACAGCCCCACCTTCGAGTTCGACAACGGGCCGATCCGCCTGGAGCCCGGCGCCTGGGTCGCGGCGCGGGCCGTGGTGTTGCGAGGGGTCACCGTCGGGCGTGGCGCTGTCGTGGGCGCCTCGACGATCGCCCGCCGTGACGTCGCGCCGGCCGAGGTGGTCACGACGAGGGACGTGAGATGAGACTCGTGCACGTGGTGACGCTCGTCAGCGAGGACGGGGCGTACGGCGGCCCCACGAGCGTGGCGACGGGACAGTTGGAGGAGTGCGCCGCGCGCGGCCACGAGGTCACGCTGCTTTCCCTGTGGCGCGGCAGATCCCGGGCGCCGGCGCGCATCGGCTCGGTGCCGCTGCGAACGCGTCCGGCGCGCGCGCTGCTTCCGGGCCGCTTCACCGGAATCATGCACCCGATGCTGGTGAGGGACATGTGGCGCTGCATGGGCAGGGCCGATGTGGTGCACATCCACGCGGGGCGCGACCTCGTCTCCCTCACCGCGCTGGCCGTGGCGGCGCTGCGGGGAAAGAGGTTCTTCACGCAGACGCATGGAATGGTGGAGCCACGGCACAGGCTGGTCGCCAGGATCTTCGACCGTCTGTACGTGCCTTTGCTGCGCCGGGCGCGCGGTTGTCTGGTCCTCACCGAGCGGGAGCGGCGGGCCGTGTCCGAGGTCGTCGGACCGCAGTGCCCGCCGCTGCTGACGCTGCCCAACGGGGTGCGGCCGGAGCGTAACGCGGCGGTGGAGCGCCGACGGCACGCCCCGGAGGTGCTCTTCATGGCGAGGCTGCACCCGCGTAAGCGCCCGGAGGCGTTCGTCGAGATGGCCGCGCTGGTTCACCGGAAGCTGCCCGGTGTGCGCTTCACCCTGCACGGGCCCGACGAGGGCTCACTGCCGGCGGTGCGTCAGCTCATCGCCGAACACCGGCTCACGGATGTCGTCTCCTACGGCGGGGCGCTGTCGTACGCCGAGGCCCTGCGCGCCTACGCGAACGCGGCGGTGTACGTACTGCCGAGCGTGGACGAGCCCTTCCCCATGACCGTGATCGAAGCCCTGGCCGCGGGAGCACCCGTGGTGTGTACGGACACCTGTGGCATGGCGGACGAGCTCGCGCGCCGTGGAGCGGCGATCGTCACGGACGGCAGTCCGCCGACCATGGCCGACGCGGTCTGCGAGCTGCTCACCGACGAGAACAAGCGAGACGGGGTGGTGAAAGCGGGCAAGCGCGCAGTGGAAGAGGCCTTCTCCATCCACGCGGTGACGGACCGGCTGGAAGAGCTCTACCGAAATCTCTGACAGGCCCAGACGGAGGCATCAGGTGACTCGGGGCACGGAAGGGCGTGGCATATCAGTCTAATTCGGATAAATAGTGCATAACCTACCAGGCAGATCTCAGTGACCACCGATTCCGGGTTTCTGGAGGAGCTGCCATGACCAACCAGGTGGACGTCGTCGTTGCCGGAGGCGGGGGATTCATCGGTGGGCACCTGGCTGCCGACCTCCTGGCGCAGGGGATGTCCGTCCGCTGCGTCGACGTCAAGCCGCAGCACGAGTGGCACCAACTGCACCCCGAGGCCGAGAACGTCGTCGCGGATCTGTCGCTCCTCGAGAACGCCCGCGCCGCGGTCCGCGACGCCGGCCAGGTGTACATGCTGGCCGCCGACATGGGCGGCATGGGATTCATCGAGAACCACAAGGCCGCCTGCATGATGTCGGTGCTGACCAGCACCCACATGCTCAAGGCCGCGCACGAGGCCGGTGTGGAGCGCTACTTCTACTCCTCGTCCGCCTGTGTGTACGCCGCCGGCAAGCAGACCGCCTCGAACGTCACCGCGCTGAAGGAGGAGGACGCCTACCCGGCGCAGCCCGAGGACGGCTATGGCTGGGAGAAGCTGTTCTCCGAGCGCATGTGCCGTCACTTCGAGGAGGACTACGGCTTCACCTGCCGTATCGCCCGCTACCACAACGTGTACGGCCCCGCGGGCACCTGGACCGGAGGCCGCGAGAAGGCACCGGCGGCCGTGTGCCGCAAGGTCGCCGAGGCGGTCCTCTCCGGGGCGCACCGGATCGACATCTGGGGCGACGGCCGGCAGACCCGCTCCTTCATGTACATCGACGACTGTCTGCACGGCACGCAGATGCTGATGCGCGGGACCAGCAGTGTCCCCGTCAACATCGGCTCCTCCGAGCTCGTCACCATCAACCAACTGGTCGACATCGTCGAGGAGATCGCGGGCATCCGCTGCGAGCGCAAGTACCAGCTGGACGCTCCGCAGGGCGTACGCGGCCGCAACTCCGACAACAGCCTGATCCGCGAACTCCACGGCTGGGAGCCGTCGATCCCCCTGGCCGAGGGGATGGAGAAGACGTACGCCTGGGTCTACGACCAGGTCAAGCGCGCCCGCTCCTGACCCTTCGAACCGGCCGGGAGAGCAGTCGATGAGGATCCTCGTCCACGACTACAGCGGACACCCGTTCCAGGTACAGCTCTCCCGTGAGCTGGCCCGGCGCGGTCATGACGTCGTCCACTCGACCTGCCCGGCCTACGTCTCCGGGAAGGGCAACCTCGCCGAGGACCCGGTCGTCGGCCTCCGGTTCGTCACCATCGGCGACCGCGTCGTGCTCGACAAGGGCGCCTACGTCCGGCGCCTCTTCCAGGAGACCCTGCTGGGCCTGGAACTGGCCCGCCAGGTACGGCGCGAGAAGCCGGACGTGGCGATGCTGGGGAACCTGCCGGTCCCGACCCTGGTCGTGGCCGCGGCGGCACTGAGGGCGCTGCGCATCCCCTGGGTGCTGTGGCACCAGGACATCACCGCCGTCGCCCTCAAGAGCTTCGCCGCCGCCGGGGTGTCACGGCTGATGGGCATCGCCGCGAAGGTCTTCGAGCGGGGTGAGAAGTGGGCGGCCCGACGTGCCTCGGCGATCGTGGTGATCGCCGACTCCTTCGTGCGGATCCACCGGGAGTGGGGCACCGCCGGCAAGGTCACCGTCATCCCCAACTGGGCGCCGCTGGACGAGATCCTCCCCGTTGCCCGCGCCAACGCGTGGTCTCGGGAGCACGGCCTCACCGGCGTCAGGACCGTGCTCTACTCCGGCACCATCGGCCTCAAGCACAACCCCGCCCTCCTGGTGCGGCTGGCCGAGACGCTGCGCGGGCAGGGCGAACGGGTCCGCCTCGTCGTCGTCAACGACGGCCCGGCCGTGCCGGTCATCAGGGCGGCCGCCGCGGCCCGAGGCGTCGACCTGACCCTGCTGCCCTTCCAGCCCTACGACCGGCTGCCCGAGGTGCTGGGCACCGGCGATGTGCTGGTCGTGCTGCTGGCGGCGGACGCGGGCGAGTTCTCGGTGCCCTCCAAGACGCTGTCCTATCTGTGCGCCGGGCGCCCCGTGCTGGGCCTGATGCCGTCGGACAACCTGGCGGCCGAGCTGCTCCGCCGGGCCGGCTCGGCGGTGTTCGCCCCGGAGGAGTCCTCACTGCCGGACGCGGCCTCCTGGGTCCGCGAGGTCCTGAACGACCCGGCGCGCGCGGAGACGCTGGGCAAGGAGAGCCGGGCGCTGGCCGAGCGGGAGTTCGCCCTGGAGGGCTGTGCCTCGCGGTTCGAGGACATCCTGCGGACCGTGAGCCGCTCCGGCGCCGACTGAGCCTTTTCGTCATGGCAGGCCGCTTCACAGAACCGACGTTGGGAGCTCTCGATGCGTGAAATCTCGTACGAGGAGCAGACGGTCAGGTCCAGCAACCCACTGGCCCGTTTCGCTCATCGCACTCGCATGACGATGGCGGTGAATCTTGTCACCGGCGTAACCGCGAAGCACGGCACCGTCGTCGATTTCGGTGCCGGCCCGGGGCTTTTTCTGCACGCGCTCGGTGAGGCGCGCCCCGACGTCACTCTCCTCGGATACGACGCGTACATGGAGCCGACGTATCCGGAAGTGAAGTACGTGGCATCGATGGAAGGCATCGCGGCGGGAAGCGTGGATGTGCTGACGGCTTTCGAGGTCTGCGAGCACCTTTACGCCGACGAACTCGATGCCCTGCTCGACGACGCCCTGCGCATCCTCAGGCCGAACGGCGCGCTCGTGATCTCCGTGCCGATCATGTGTGGCCTGGCGATCGTGCCGAAGGTGTCGAACTGGATGATTCGCAGCCGCTCGCTCAAGTCGGAATACACGCCGACGGAAGTACTGAAAGCGATGGTGGGCATGCGGGTGAGTCGGCCGGAGAACCCGCGGACCACGCACAAGGGGTTTGATTTTCGTCAGTTGCGGGAGGTCGTGGAAGGGCGATTCTCCATTGACGCCACGCATATGAGCCCGATGCCGAACATGCCCTGGTGGCTGAGCTCGCAGTACTTCATGATCTGTCGTCCGAAGCGAAACTCCGCAAGTAATTCAGCTGTGTGCGCATAATGTGATCTACATTCCGCAGGCCTTCCGGCGAAACGCTCCTGTATTCACCCGACATGCATCGCTTGTGCGGTAAAAATAGGTTGACGCGTATTCAGCCTATTTTCTCGCTTTCACGGGAGGGGTGCAGGTGCGGGGCAGTCAAGAGCGTTGCATGGCCGCGGTGTGCGCCTGGGCCGCGGCCCTCGTCGGCCTGCTGCCCTGGCTGGTCCTGCAGACCTCCGACGCGCACCTCAGTGCCGCACTCGTCGTCCACTGCGTCGTCGTGGCGCATACCGGTGGTGCGCTCACGTGGGTGCTCACCGATACGTCGGTCCGGCTCGTCGCGTTCGGATTCTGGCTCTTCGCCTATGTGTGGCTCGGACTGGCGCCGCTCGCCATGCTCGCCACCGACACCTACCCCCTCGAATACCGGACCGACCAAGCCGGCGCCTTCACCGCCACGGTCCTGATCGAGGTCGGGCTCCTCGCCCACAGCGCTGGAGCGGTACTGGCCGCCAGGCGGGCCCAGAAACGCTCGGTCGTTCTCGAGCCGCTGCTCTCCCGCAGGCTCGCGCCGTTGCGTGTGCTCGTCCTGAGCGGCCTGGCGCTCGTGCTCGCGGTCGTACTCGTCCCTCTGCTGGGCGGGTGGGGCGCCTTCTTCACCAGCAGAGAGGCCCTGTGGCGGCTGGATGCCGCGACGGGTTCGGAGCGCACGCTACGCATCTGGCTCCTGTCCGTCCCCGCCTTCTGGGCGTTGCTGGGCCTGATCCACCTGCCCTGCCGGACGACGGGGGACCGGTGGCTGCGCCGTGCACGCTGGATGCTGCTCCCGCTGCTGATCGGGCTCAACGTGGTCGTCAACAACCCCATCAGCAGGCCGCGCTTCTGGGCCGGCACCGTCCTTCTGGCCCTGCTGTTCTCCTGGAGCCGGTTCAACCGCCCCCGGGCCTTTCGCATGACCGCCGCGGCGCTCACGGCGGTGGTGCTGCTCGTCTTCCCGTACAGCGACTACTTCCGGTACAGCCAACGGGAAGCCGTCCGCGTGGTGAGCCTGACGGAGCAGCTCACCTCGAACATGGACTACGACTCCTTCCAGCAGATGCAGACGGGCGTCGACTACGTGAAGGAGAACGGCTTCTCGCCGTCGGACGCGCTCGGCCCCGCCGTGTTCATGGTGCCGCGCTCGGTATGGCCGGAGAAGCCGCAGGCCGTCGGCATCACGCTCGCTCAGCATGCGGGCTACGACTTCTGGAACCTCTCGGCACCGCTGTGGATCGAGAGCTACATGTGGGCCGGATTCCCCTCGGTGATCGCCGTCTTCTGTCTGCTGGGCGCGGCCGGACGCCGTATGGACGACATCCGGGAACGACGGCGGGACAGCCGGACCACGCTGGCGATCCTGCTGGTCCCGGCCTTCGCCTTCTACCAGATGATCTTTCTGCGCGGCAGCCTCCTGGCCATCGTGGGACCGATGCTGCTGCTCCTGGTCGTCCCGCTGTTCATCACCCGCCCCACCGCCGCCCGGCCATCCCGGCTCCCTTCACCGGCGCTGCCGCCCGATACCGCCGGCCACGCATCCATCCCCGGAACAGGAGGCATCCGTGACCAGCTCCACCAGCTTCGATGACCGGTACGGCGAACCGGACCAGCTCCGCGACCAGCTGCGCCAGCTGCTGAGGTACCGCGTGACCATCGCGCTGGGCATCGTCCTCGGGCTGCTCGGGGGCCTGCTGCTGGTGCTGCTCCGCGCGGGCAGCTACACCTCCACCGGTGACGTTCTGGTCCGCTCGACGGTGGACCCGTTCAGCACCTACGGCGTGTCCGTCGACAACCAGGTGAGCATGGGCACCGAGCAGCAGATCGCGCTCAGCGCAACCGTCGCGGCCCGCGCGGCAGGTGTGCTGGGCGAACCGTCCCGTGCCGACGCGCTGCTGGAGGAGCTGCGGGTCAGCAATCCGCCGCACACCCAGATCCTCCGGTTCGAGTACACGGCCGGCACCGCACAGCGGGCGGCCCGGGTCACCAACGCGTTCGTCGACGCCTACCTCGCCGACCGCAAGGAGCGCTCCGACGCCACGGTGAGGCGGATGGCGAGCGCGCTGCAGCAGCAGCTCGACCCGCTGACCAGGAGGAACACCAGCGCGCTCGGCAAGGCCGAGGCCACCGCGCTGCGGGAACAGATCAACGCGCTGCGCAAGCGGATCGCCGACTACGAGGCCCGCGACACCACGGGCGGCGACGTCGTACGCAAGGCCGAGCCCCCGGAGCATCCCGCGGGGCCCGGGCCGGTGGCGCTCATCGGCCTCGGCCTGATCAGCGGGCTGGTGCTGGCCGTCGTCCTCGCCTGGTTGCGGTCCGCCTTCGAACCACGGGTCCGTTCGGTCGACGAGGTCCAGGGCGCCCTGGGTGCCCCGGTGCTGTCCGTCCTCCCGGACACCGGGACGGACAGCGACCTGCTGGAGGTCGGCCGGGTCGCCAGCAGCCGCGCGGAGGCGTACCGCGCTCTCGCCTTCCACCTCCGGGGCGGCGACGCCCGCACCGCCGGGGGCGCCCTGCTGGTCGTGGCGCCGAAGCAGGACCGCGAGACCGAGGCGGTGGCCGTCAACCTCGCCGCCGTGTTCGCCGAGTCCGGTGAGGAGGTGCTGCTGGTGGACGCCACCGCGAGCACACCTGGCCTCGCCGCACGCCTGCCGCTGCTCACCGAGGATCCGGGTGACGGCGGCGCATCGCTTCGTCCCCGGGACGTCCGGGCCGTCGTGGACGCGGGCACAGCGGGGCGCATCACGCTCTGCCCGGACAGACGTGGTGCCGCCACCAGCGACATCCCGATGTCCCCCATGGTGGCGCGCGTCCTGTCGCGTGCCGGTTCCGGAACGTCCTCGGTGGTCGTCGCCCGGCCCGTGCTCGAACACGCCGATGGCCTCGCGGTCGCCCAACGCGCGGACGGCGTCCTCATCGTGGGCGGCCTGGAGCACACCACGCGCGACGACCTCAGGCGGGTCCGCGAGCTGATCGGTTGCTCGGGCGGACACATCCTGGGCGCGGTGCTCCACCCGGCCACGCGGCGCCGACTGTTCCGCGGTGCGCTGCTCGGCGGCCGCCGACCGGAGGAGCAGGGCTCGTCCGCCACGCCGGCCGCCCGGGCCGAGGATCTGATTCCCCAGCCCCAGCAGAACTCGTCCGAGCAGGACGACACGCTCACCGCCTCCAAAGGATGAGCGCCTCCGGAACGGCCCTTCCCGCCGCCGGCGGGAAGGCCGCCGCCCGGAGCGGGGTCGCCGCCACCGCGCGGGGCGGCTGGTGGGGCTTCCTGGGGTCGGCGGTCAGCGCTGTCTTCGGCTACGTCCTGGTCACCCTGGTCACTCGTGCCCTCGGGGCGCACGGGTCGGGAGCGGTGTTCACAGGCGTCGCCGTCTTCACCATCCTCAGCAACACCTGCAAGCTCGGAGCCGACACGGGGCTGGTGCGCTTCGTCTCCCGTGACGTGGCCACCGGCGGCGGCCGACAGGTGGGCGCGCTGCTGCGCACCGCGGTCGTACCGGGAGCAGCGGTGAGCACCGGGGCCGCCGCGCTGCTGTTCCTGTCCCCCTCGACGGCCACCTCGCTGCTGCCGAACCTCGCTCCCGGTGACGCGGTCACTCTGGTCAGGCTCTTCGCGCTGTTTCTCCCCCTGGCCACGATCACCCTGATTCTGCTCGGAGCGACCCAGGGGTACGGCACCGTGATCCCGTTGGTCGGGGTCGAGCAGATCGGCAAACCGGTCCTGCGCGTGCTGATCGCCGTGCCGGTCGCGCTGCTGGCTCCAGGTGTGCTGAGCCTGGCCGCCGCTTGGCTCGTCCCCTCCCTGGCCGGCGTCCTCGTCGCCTGGCACGCGCTGCGCCGGTGCCGCCGCACCGGCCCCAGACATCCTTCCGAGCCCGATGTGGCCGTCCCACGACACGGATTCTGGGCCTTCGCCATGCCTCGGGCGATCTCCTCCGTCTTCGACATCAGCGCGGTCTGGGTGGGCGTGGTCCTGCTGTCCAGCCTGGCGACGAGCGAAGAGGCGGGCATCTACACAGCCGTCGGCCGTGTCGTCATCGCGGCGACGCTGCTCCAGCTCGCCATCCGGCTGGCCGTCGCTCCGGAGATCAGCCGACTGCTCGCCGTGGACGACATCCCGCAGGCCCGCCATCTGTACCGGGTCTCGACCCGCTGGATCGTGCTGTTCTCCTGGCCCCTGCTCGTCCTGCTCACGAGCTTCCCCGGCACTGTTCTGTCGTTGTTCGGGCCGGAGTTCGAGCAGGGGACGGACGCGCTGGTGGTGCTCTGTGTGGCCTCGGCGGTCAACGTCGGTGTGGGGAACGCCCAGACGGTGCTGCTCATGGCGGGCAAGAGCTCCTGGCATCTGGCGGTCACCGGCGTCGCGTTCACCGTGCAGCTGACGGTCGGCCTCCTCGCCGTTCCCCGTCTGGGCGTCCTCGGAGCCGCCCTGTCCTGGGGGGCGGCGACCGTCGTCGAGAACCTTGTCGCCGCCGCGTTGGTGCGACGGCATCCGGGCTTCACGATCATCGACAGCGGATATCTCACGGCCACTTTCGCCGGCCTGTGTCTCACGGTGCCGCTTGTCCTTCCCACCAGGCTGCTGGCAGGTGACACGGCCGTCGGACTTGCCGTCGCAATCACCATGGGATTGTGCGTATTCGGTATAAGTTTGTGGCGATTTAGCACACCCCTGGGGGTGCATGAACTCGTCGGTGTGCTGCGCGAACGCGCCACTTGAGGCCGTCCCGGAATCGAGACCGCCCCACCCTCCCCGTTTCCTCCACCCGTACTTGCTGCAACCAGGGATGTTCCATGCGTCTGAGAAAAAGCACCAAGAGAGGGGCCACCACGGTTTCGGCTGTGGCCCTCCTCGCGGCTGCCTCGCTCATCACCGCGTCCGCCTCAGCAGCCGACAGCGACGAGAAGACCCTGACCGCCGACACGCTGGCGACCTGGCAGACCGACGGCATCGTCTGGTCGCTGGAGTACGCGAACGGTGTCATGTACGTCGGCGGAACCTTCAGCAAGGTCCGTCCCCCGGGCGCGAAACCCGGTCAGCGGGAGGTCGCACGCAAGAACTTCGCCGCGTTCGACGCCCGCACCGGCAGGCTCCTGCCGTGCACCCTGCCGCTCTCCGGCGGCGGGAACACGGTACGGGCCTTGAAGGCCTCGCCGGCCGACGAAGTGCTGTACGTCGGTGGCTCGTTCACGAAGGCCGGCAAGAGGCGGGCGGCCGGCGCGGTCGCGCTCAACATGGGCAACTGCTCACTGCGCGACGACTTCCGTCCGAACATCTCGTCGTTCGTCCGGGCCATCGAGGTCACGGGCAGCGCGGTCTACCTGGGGGGCGACTTCACGCGCGTCAACGGTCGCGAGAGGGAGCGCGTCGCGGCGTTCACCCCCAGCGGCTCGCTGCTGCCGTTCAAGGCGGAGATCGACGGTCCCGTACGTGCCCTTCTCGCGGCGCCCGAATTCGGCAAGCTCCTCGTCGGCGGCAACTTCAACATGGTCAACGGTGACCTGGCGAGGTCGCTCATCGCCCTGCGCCCCGCCACCGGCAGGACGGTGACGTCGTACCCGGACTGGCTGCCGTCGAGATCTTCCGTGCAGGCCCTGACCCGCGACGACACCAACTTCTATGTCGCGGCCGAGGGCAGGGGCACCGGCATCTTCGACGGCCGTATCGCCGGACGTCTCGGCAACGGCGAAATGGTGTGGAAGGACACCTGCCTGGGCGCCACCCAGGCCCTCGCCGTGCTCAACGGCGTCCTCTACAGCGGCTCCCACGCCCACAACTGCCGGGACACACCGGGCGGCTTCGCCGAGGGCAACTTCCGCCAGCACTTCCTGGCCCAGTCGATCCGGGACCGGCACATCCTGCACTGGTTCCCCGACACGGACGGCGGCACCGGCGAGGGCAACGGCCCCCGGGCGCTGAAGACGGCCGGGCAAATCCTCTGGGCGGGCGGCGAGTTCACCGAGGTCAACGGCAGGCGGCAGCAGAGCCTGACCCGGTTCACCGCCGGGCCCGACCGGGGCGCCCCGGAAGAGCCGCCCCAGCTCAAGGCCTCGACATCGAGCGCCGGCCGGGTCACGCTCAGCTGGCGTTCGGCATGGGACCGGGACAACGCGGTGCTGAAGTACCGCATCTACCGGGACGGCAGGCTCGTGGCCTCGCCGACGGGCCGGTCCGCGGAGTGGAACCGCCCCACGATGAAGTACACGGACACCGTCACGCCCGGCTCCCGCCACCGTTACCGGATCGCCGTCACCGACGGCGTGAACGCCTCGCCCGCGTCGGAGACGCTCGTGGTCAGCGCCGTGGCCGCCGAGCGTACGAAGGCAAGGCGTTGATGGGAGAACGTCTCGGCTACGCACCGGGGGTCTTCGACCTCTTCCACGTGGGCCATCTGAACATCCTGCGCCGGGCGCGAGGGCACTGCGACCGGCTCATCGCCGGCGTCTGCTCCGACGAACTCGTGGTGCGCCTGAAGGGCAGGCCGCCCGTCGTGCCGCTCTCCGAGCGACTGCAGATCGTCCGCAGTGTGCGCTATGTGGACGAGACCTTCGTCGCGACCGTGGACGACAAGATCGCGATCTGGAAGGAGGTCGGTTTCGACGTCATCTTCAAGGGCGACGACTGGCTCGGCACGGACGTCTGGACGACGCTCGAATCCGAGTTCGCTGCGGTGGGGGTGAAGGTCGTCTACTTCCCCTACACCGTCCACACCTCGAGCACCCTGCTGCGGGAGGCGCTGAGACTCCTCGGCGAGCAGGCACCGCCCGGAGCGGCCTCAGGACAACTGGCGGGGCCACGGCTGAGCACAACGGACAGGTGACGCAGGTCTGAGATGCCGCCGCGTTACGACGCACGGTCGTTCCATTCGGTGTGCGCACCGAATGAGGGAACCGAATCGGCGGAAAAGGCCTTCAGCAGGATGGAGGCCAGAGGTTGCGGGTGTCTTGGCGGGCGTCGAACATCCCAGAAAGGAGCCATCGCGCCTGCCGCGACTCTTGACGCCGTTTACCGGCGTTTCGCGGTCGTCCTTCAAAGGAAGGCATCTGCATGTCACTTGTGCTGCCGGGTTCGTCCGAAGACGGCCACGATCACTGCTGTTACCGCTTTCGTGGCGGCATTCGGAGTATTCCAGTGCGCTGAGGCGGGAGCAGCACTTCCCGCCGAGGGCGGTGAACCGTCCGGCATCAGCAGGCTCTCGGACCAGTTGACGGTTCCCTAGGGTGTTTCGTTCCTGCCGGGCAAGGCGGCGGCACTGGTGACGGAGCGAAACACCGGTGTGGTCTGGAAGGTCGGCCTGAACGGGAGCAAGAAGCGGGTCGGCTCGGTACCGAACGCGGTCTGGAGCAAGGCCACGCAGGACAAGGGCGGTCTGTTGGGTGTCGCCGTGTCACCGACCTGGAACGGGACGACGGACCAGGACGTGTTCTTCATGGAGACCACGGCCACCGACAACCGTGTGGTCCGGATGAAGTTCAACGGCTCCACGCTGAGCGGCTACACGCCCGTGTTGACCGGCATCGTCAGGGACACACAGCACAACGGCGGGACGATTGCCCTCGGCCCCGACCGCTATCTCTACGTCGCCACCGGTGACGCGCAGCAGGGGCGGCTGGCCCAGAAGAAGAACTCACTCAACGGAAAGATCCTGCGGATCACCAAGACCGGTGCCGCGGCTCCGAGAAACCCCTTCGGAACCCGCGTCTACAGCTATGGTCATCGAAACCCGCAGGGTCTCGCCTGGGACGGCTCCGGGCGGCTGTGGGAAACGGAGATCGGCCAGAGCGCCTGGGACGAACTCAACCTCATCAAGCCGGGCCGGAACTACGGCTGGCCCACCTGCGAGGGTCACTGCTCCGCCGCGGGAATGACGAACCCCAAGTTCGTGTGGGCGGTGGATCACGGTGGAGCGCCCGCCCAGATCGCCGTCGCCGACAACGTCATCTACGCCTCGACAACCTCGACGCCGTCGACGCGATCATCGAGCTCGGAGTGTCCTGGGGCGTGGACCGCATCGAGCTGGCCAACGTCCAGTTCTACGGCTGGGGCCTGCTCAACCGTGCCGCGCTGCTCCCGACCCGCGACCAGCTAGCCGGCGCGCGGGACACCGTGGAGCGATGGCGAGAGCGGCTCTCTACGGGACCCGAGCTGGTCTGGGTCGTCCCCGACCACTTCGACGGTGTCGCCAAGCCCTGCATGGGCGGCTGGGGAGCGGTCTCCTCACCGTCACCCCGGACGGCACCGCCCTGCCCTGCCCGGCCGCCGCCTCGCTGCCCGACCTGGACCCGCCGAACGTCCGGGACCATCGCCTGGACTGGATCTGGGATCACTCCGCGGCGTTCACCCGCTACCGCGGCACCGACTGGATGGTCGGCCCCTGTCGCAGCTGTTCCCGCCGCGACGAGGACTTCGGCGGCTGCCGCTGCCAGGCCTACGCTCTCACCGGGGACGCGGCCCGTACGGACCCCGCGTGCCGGCTCTCCCCGGACCACGGGGTGATCAGGGAGCTCACTGAGGGGAGCGCGGGGGCGGCCGCCCGGATCAGGCGGCGCCGACCGGGTCGGGGCGAGGGCGTCCGCACCCGGGTTTGACCCGCGTCACCCTCGGGGTATTCTCTCCGGCTCGATTGGCCAGCCCCCTGCCCCATATGGCAGACTGTCCGAGTTGCTCGGTCGAGTGTTGATGCTGCGCGCCTCCCGCCGGGAGGACCGGAAGCGAGTCCCACAGTACTCGTCGCCCTAACTGCCGTAAGGCAGCGCTGGGGCGGACGTACGGGAATCTTCCGGGAAGTGTGGTGCGGCACTGGCCAGGCACCCGGTGAACCTCTTTCCCAAGGCAGGGATGTTCGAACAAGGGACATCTGTGTCAGCGAAAGCGCGACACGCCCGACCGCGTGGGTCGGAGGAGGTCAAGGGAACACCGGGTTCCAGAGCTGTAGAGAGACAGGACTACTGAGTAGCCATGGCGGGACAGAAGATCCGCATCCGGCTCAAGGCCTACGACCACGAGGTCATCGACTCCTCGGCGAAGAAGATCGTCGAGACGGTGACCCGCACTGGTGCGTCGGTCGCGGGCCCGGTGCCGCTGCCCACTGAGAAGAACGTGTACTGCGTCATCAAGTCGCCGCACAAGTACAAGGACTCGCGCGAGCACTTCGAGATGCGCACGCACAAGCGCCTGATCGACATTCTCGACCCGACCCCCAAGACCGTTGACTCTCTGATGCGACTCGACCTCCCGGCCGGTGTCGACATCGAGATCAAGCTCTGAGGGCTGGTGATCTGAGAATGGCTAAGCAGATCAAGGGCATCCTGGGCGAGAAGCTCGGCATGACGCAGGTGTGGGACGAGAACAACCGTGTTGTTCCGGTCACCGTCGTCAAGGCCGGCCCCAACGTCGTCACCCAGGTCCGTACCAACGACGTCGACGGCTACGAGTCGGTCCAGATCGCCTTCGGCGAGATCGACCCGCGCAAGGTGAACAAGCCCCTCAAGGGCCACTTCGCCAAGGCCGACGTCACCCCCCGTCGTCACCTCGTCGAGATCCGCACCGCTGACGCCTCCGAGTACACGCTCGGCCAGGAAGTCACGGCCGAGGTCTTCGAGTCCGGCGTGAAGGTCGACGTCACCGGCAAGAGCAAGGGCAAGGGCTTCGCCGGTGTCATGAAGCGTCACAACTTCAAGGGCCTCGGCGCCGGTCACGGCACCCAGCGCAAGCACCGCTCGCCCGGTTCCATCGGTGGCTGCGCCACCCCGGGCCGCGTGTTCAAGGGCCTCCGCATGGCGGGTCGCATGGGCAACGAGCGGGTCACCACCCAGAACCTGACCGTCCACGCCGTTGACGCGGAGAAGGGTCTGCTGCTCATCAAGGGCGCGGTTCCCGGTCCGAACGGCGGCCTCGTCCTGGTCCGCACCGCGGCCAAGGGGGCCTGAGGTAACCGATGAGCACTGTTGACATCCTTTCGCCGGCGGGCGACAAGGCCGGTTCCGTCGAGCTCCCCGCGGAGATCTTCGACGTAGAGAAGATCAGCGTTCCGCTGCTCCACCAGGTCGTCGTCGCGCAGCTGGCCGCTGCCCGCCAGGGCACGCACAAGACCAAGACGCGTGGCGAGGTCCGTGGTGGTGGCAAGAAGCCTTACCGCCAGAAGGGCACCGGTCGCGCCCGTCAGGGCTCGACCCGCGCGCCGCAGTTCGCCGGTGGTGGCGTCGTGCACGGTCCCGTGCCGCGTGACTACTCGCAGCGGACCCCGAAGAAGATGAAGGCCGCGGCCCTGCGCCACGCCCTCACCGACCGGGCCCGCAACAACCGCATTCACGTCGTCTCCGGCGTGATCGAGGGCGACAACCCGTCCACGAAGGCCGCCAAGAGCCTGTTCGGCAAGATCTCGGAGCGCAAGAACCTGCTCCTGGTCGTCGAGCGCGCCGACGAGGCCGCGTGGCTGTCCGCCCGCAACCTGCCCCAGGTCCACATCCTGGAGCCGGGCCAGCTGAACACGTACGACGTTCTCGTCTCGGACGACGTGGTCTTCACCCAGGCCGCCCTGGAGTCCTTCGTGTCCGGCCCGAAGGCCAATGACACCGAAGGGAGCGAGGCCTGATGGCTATCCGTCACCCCGCCATTGCCTCCAAGGCCGCGAAGAAGGCCAAGGCCGCTCGCGTCGCCAAGGCGCGTCGCCACGCCGCCGAGGGCAAGAACACCGTCATCACGCCGGCGAGCAAGGCATTCACGGACCTCCGTGACGTCCTGATCAAGCCGGTCGTGTCCGAGAAGAGCTACGCGCTTCTCGACGAGAACAAGTACACGTTCATCGTCGCGCCGGGCTCCAACAAGACCCAGATCAAGCAGGCCGTCGAGTCGGTCTTCGAGGTCAAGGTCACCGGGGTCAACACGATCAACCGCCAGGGCAAGCGCAAGCGGACCCGCACGGGCTTCGGCCAGCGTGCCGGCACCAAGCGCGCGATCGTGACCCTCGCTGAGGGCGACCGTATCGACATCTTCGGCGGTCCGACCGCCTAAGGGCGGTCCGGATCGTCCGATATCGGACGAGGACTGAGAAATGGGAATCCGCAAGTACAAGCCGACTACGCCGGGCCGTCGCGGCTCCAGCGTCGCCGACTTCGTCGAGGTCACGCGGTCCACGCCGGAGAAGTCGTTGGTCCGCCCCCTGCACAGCAAGGGTGGCCGTAACAACTCCGGTCGTGTGACCGTCCGCCACCAGGGTGGTGGCCACAAGCGCGCCTACCGCGTGATCGACTTCCGTCGTCACGACAAGGACGGCGTGCCGGCGAAGGTCGCGCACATCGAGTACGACCCCAACCGCACCGCGCGCATCGCGCTGCTGCACTACGCCGACGGCGAGAAGCGCTACATCCTCGCCCCGCGCAACCTGCAGCAGGGTGACCGCGTCGAGAACGGTCCCGGGGCCGACATCAAGCCGGGCAACAACCTGGCGCTGCGCAACATCCCGGTCGGTACCACGATCCACGCGATCGAGCTCCGTCCCGGTGGCGGCGCCAAGTTCGCCCGCTCCGCCGGTGCCTCCGTGCAGCTGCTCGCGAAGGAGGGCCAGATGGCCCACCTGCGCATGCCCTCCGGTGAGATCCGCCTGGTCGACGTGCGCTGCCGCGCCACCGTCGGCGAGGTCGGCAACGCCGAGCAGAGCAACATCAACTGGGGTAAGGCCGGCCGTAAGCGCTGGCTGGGCGTTCGCCCGACCGTTCGCGGTGTGGCGATGAACCCGGTTGACCACCCGCACGGTGGTGGTGAGGGCAAGACCTCCGGTGGTCGCCACCCGGTCTCCCCGTGGGGTCAGAAGGAGGGTCGTACTCGTTCGCCCAAGAAGGCGTCGAACAAGTACATCGTCCGCCGCCGCAAGACGAACAAGAAGCGCTAGGAGCGGGTTTAGATGCCGCGCAGTCTCAAGAAGGGGCCCTTCGTCGACGACCACCTGATCAAGAAGGTGGAAGCCCAGAACGAAGCCGGCACCAAGAACGTCATCAAGACCTGGTCCCGTCGCTCCATGATCGTGCCGGCCATGCTCGGCCACACGCTCGCGGTGCACAACGGCAAGACCCACATCCCGGTGTTCGTCACCGAGTCGATGGTCGGCCACAAGCTCGGCGAGTTCTCGCCGACGCGCACCTTCCGGGGCCACGTCAAGGACGACCGGAAGTCGAAGCGCCGCTAGTAGCGGATCGCATTCAGACACGTAAGTAACTGAGAGGGACAACCATGGAAGCCAGGGCCCAGGCGCGGTACATCCGCGTTACGCCCATGAAGGCCCGCCGCGTGGTGGACCTTATCCGTGGCATGGATGCCACGGAGGCTCAGGCTGTTCTGCGATTCGCTCCGCAGGCAGCCTCCGTGCCCGTCGGCAAGGTGCTCGACAGCGCCATCGCCAACGCCGCGCACAACTACGACCACCCGGACGCCACCTCGCTGTTCATCAGCGAGGCGTACGTCGACGAGGGCCCGACCCTGAAGCGGTTCCGTCCGCGTGCCCAGGGCCGTGCCTACCGGATCCGCAAGCGGACCAGCCACATCACCGTGGTCGTCGCCAGCAAGGAAGGAACCCGGTAATGGGCCAGAAGGTTAACCCGCATGGGTTCCGGCTCGGTGTCACCACGGACTTCAAGTCCCGGTGGTACGCCGACAAGCTGTACAAGGACTACGTCAAGGAAGACGTCGCCATCCGTCGGATGATGACGTCCGGCATGGAGCGCGCCGGTATCTCGAAGGTTGAGATCGAGCGCACCCGTGACCGTGTGCGGGTGGACATCCACACCGCGCGTCCGGGCATCGTCATCGGCCGCCGTGGCGCCGAGGCCGACCGCATCCGCGGTGACCTCGAGAAGCTCACGGGCAAGCAGGTCCAGCTGAACATCCTCGAGGTCAAGAACCCCGAGACCGACGCTCAGCTGGTTGCCCAGGCCGTTGCCGAGCAGCTCTCCTCCCGCGTCTCCTTCCGCCGCGCCATGCGTAAGAGCATGCAGTCGGCGATGAAGGCCGGCGCCAAGGGCATCAAGATCCAGTGCGGTGGCCGCCTCGGCGGCGCCGAGATGTCCCGCTCGGAGTTCTACCGCGAGGGCCGTGTGCCCCTGCACACGCTCCGCGCGAACGTGGACTACGGCTTCTTCGAGGCCAAGACGACCTTCGGCCGCATCGGCGTGAAGGTCTGGATCTACAAGGGCGACGTCAAGAACATCGCCGAGGTCCGCGCCGAGAACGCTGCGGCCCGTGCGGGTAACCGCCCGGCCCGTGGTGGTGCCGACCGCCCGGCCCGTGGTGGCCGCGGTGGCGAGCGGCGCGGTCGTAAGCCGCAGCAGGCTGCTGGTTCCGAGGCCCCCAAGGCCGAGGCTCCCGCGTCCGCTCCGGCTGAGAGCACCGGAACGGAGGCCTGACCGACATGCTGATCCCCCGTAGGGTCAAGCACCGCAAGCAGCACCACCCGAAGCGCCGTGGTCAGGCCAAGGGCGGTACGACGGTTGCGTTCGGCGAGTACGGCATCCAGGCCCTCACGCCGGCGTACGTGACCAACCGCCAGATCGAGGCGGCCCGTATCGCGATGACCCGCCACATCAAGCGTGGCGGCAAGGTCTGGATCAACATCTACCCGGACCGCCCGCTGACGAAGAAGCCTGCCGAGACCCGCATGGGTTCCGGTAAGGGTTCTCCGGAGTGGTGGATCGCGAACGTGCACCCGGGCCGGGTCATGTTCGAGCTGTCCTACCCCAACGAGAAGATCGCCCGTGAGGCGCTGACTCGTGCGGCCCACAAGCTGCCGATGAAGTGCCGGATCGTCAAGCGCGAGGCAGGTGAAGCGTGATGTCGGCCGGTACCAAGGCGTCCGAGCTGCGCGAGCTGGGCAACGAGGAGCTTCTGGCGAAGCTCCGCGAGGCCAAGGAAGAGCTGTTCAACCTCCGCTTCCAGGCGGCGACCGGTCAGCTCGAGAACCACGGTCGGCTCAAGGCCGTCCGTAAGGACATCGCGCGGATCTACACCCTGATGCGTGAGCGCGAGCTGGGCATCGAGACGGTGGAGAGCGCCTGATGAGTGAGAGCAACGTGACTGAGCAGACTGCAGAGGCCCGCGGCTTCCGCAAGACCCGCGAGGGTCTCGTCGTCAGCGACAAGATGGACAAGACCGTCGTCGTCGCCGTCGAGGACCGCGTCAAGCACGCGCTGTACGGCAAGGTCATCCGCCGTACCAACAAGCTCAAGGCGCACGACGAGCAGAACGCCGCGGGTGTCGGCGACCGTGTCCTCCTCGCGGAGACCCGGCCGCTGTCCGCGACGAAGCGCTGGCGCGTCGTCGAGATCCTCGAGAAGGCCAAGTAATTTCCTGCGGGCAAACCCGCAGGTCAGTTCCGCCAGGCTCCGGGTGGGTGTGTAACTTGCACACCCGCCCGGGGAACCGGCAGACAAACAGGAGATAGACGTGATCCAGCAGGAGTCGCGACTGCGTGTCGCCGACAACACTGGTGCGAAGGAGATCCTTTGCATCCGTGTGCTCGGTGGCTCCGGTCGCCGCTACGCGGGCATCGGTGACGTCATCGTCGCCACCGTCAAGGACGCGATCCCCGGTGGCAACGTGAAGAAGGGTGACGTCGTCAAGGCGGTCATCGTTCGCACCGTCAAGGAGCGCCGCCGTCCGGACGGCTCGTACATCCGCTTCGACGAGAACGCCGCCGTCATTCTGAAGAACGACGGCGACCCTCGCGGCACCCGCATCTTCGGCCCGGTCGGGCGTGAGCTGCGCGAGAAGAAGTTCATGAAGATCATCTCGCTGGCTCCGGAGGTGCTGTAAGCATGAAGATCAAGAAGGGCGACCTGGTCCAGGTCATCACCGGCAAGGACAAGGGCAAGCAGGGCAAGGTCATTGCCGCTTACCCGCGCGACGAGCGTGTCCTGGTCGAGGGTGTCAACCGGGTCAAGAAGCACACCAAGGCCGGCCCGACCGCCAAGGGCTCGCAGGCCGGTGGCATCGTCACGACCGAGGCGCCGATCCACGTCTCCAACGTCCAGCTGGTCGTTGAGAAGGACGGCAACAAGGTCGTCACGCGTGTCGGCTACCGCTTCGACGACGAAGGCAACAAGATCCGCGTTGCCAAGCGGACGGGTGAGGACATCTGATGGCTACCACCACCACTCCGCGTCTGAAGACGAAGTACCGCGAGGAGATCGCGGGCAAGCTGCGTGACGAGTTCAAGTACGAGAACGTCATGCAGATCCCCGGCCTCGTCAAGATCGTGGTCAACATGGGTGTCGGCGACGCCGCCCGTGACTCGAAGCTGATCGAGGGCGCGATCCGCGACCTGACCACCATCACCGGTCAGAAGCCGGCCGTCACCAAGGCCCGCAAGTCCATCGCGCAGTTCAAGCTGCGTGAGGGTCAGCCGATCGGTGCCCACGTCACGCTCCGTGGCGACCGCATGTGGGAGTTCCTGGACCGCACCCTGTCGCTCGCGCTGCCGCGCATCCGCGACTTCCGTGGTCTGTCCCCCAAGCAGTTCGACGGCCGTGGCAACTACACCTTCGGTCTCACCGAGCAGGTCATGTTCCACGAGATCGACCAGGACAAGATCGACCGTACCCGGGGCATGGACATCACCGTGGTGACCACGGCGACCAACGACGCTGAGGGCCGTGCGCTCCTTCGTCACCTCGGCTTCCCCTTCAAGGAGGCGTGAGCGAGATGGCGAAGAAGGCTCTCATCGCGAAGGCTGCTCGCAAGCCCAAGTTCGGCGTGCGTGGCTACACGCGCTGCCAGCGCTGCGGCCGTCCCCACTCCGTGTACCGCAAGTTCGGCCTGTGCCGCGTGTGCCTTCGTGAGATGGCTCACCGTGGCGAGCTGCCGGGCGTGACCAAGAGCTCCTGGTAATCCCCTTATTTAGGGATTCCAGAGGCTCTCGGTAAGCACTGGGCGTGTCAGGCGCCCTCCCTTCCATGGCTTAGGCTTGGAGGGTTGGGCGCCTGACGGTCGCCCGTACGACTTACTACGCCGTAGGTCCACCGCGCCGCACCCGTCCCGTCTCGGATCGGGGAGAGGGATGGCGCACCAGGAAACCCCGGCGAGAGAGGCCGAAGGCCAATTCATGACCATGACTGATCCGATCGCAGACATGCTTACGCGTCTGCGGAACGCGAACTCGGCATACCACGACTCCGTGACGATGCCGGCATCGAAGATCAAGTCGCACATCGCGGAGATCCTCCAGCAGGAGGGCTTCATCACGGGCTGGAAGATCGAGGACGCCGAGGTCGGCAAGAACCTCGTTCTCGAGCTGAAGTTCGGCCCGAACCGTGAGCGCTCCATCGCGGGCATCAAGCGGATCTCCAAGCCCGGTCTCCGGGTTTACGCGAAGTCCACCAACCTGCCGAAGGTGCTGGGCGGCCTCGGCGTGGCGATCATCTCCACGTCGCACGGGCTCCTCACCGACAAGCAGGCCGGCAAGAAGGGCGTGGGTGGGGAAGTCCTCGCCTACGTCTGGTAGCGGAAGGGAACGGAGGAAACAGCTATGTCGCGTATTGGCAAGCTCCCCATCACGGTTCCCGCCGGCGTGGACGTCACCATCGACGGCCGTACGGTCTCGGTCAAGGGCCCCAAGGGCGAACTGACCCACACCGTTGCCGCGCCGATCGACATCGCCAAGGGTGAGGACGGCGTTCTGAACGTCACCCGCCCCAACGACGAGCGTCAGAACAAGGCCCTGCACGGCCTGTCCCGCACGCTGGTGGCGAACATGATCACCGGCGTGACCCAGGGTTACGTGAAGAAGCTCGAGATCAGCGGTGTCGGTTACCGCGTGACGGCCAAGGGTTCGAACCTCGAGTTCGCTCTCGGCTACAGCCACCCGATCACTGTCGAGGCCCCCGAGGGCATCACCTTCAAGGTCGAGGCGCCCACGCGTTTCTCGGTCGAGGGCATCGACAAGCAGAAGGTCGGCGAGGTTGCGGCCAACATCCGCAAGCTGCGCAAGCCCGACCCGTACAAGGCCAAGGGCGTCAAGTACGAGGGCGAAGTCATCCGCCGCAAGGTCGGAAAGGCGGGTAAGTAAGCCATGGCATACGGACAGAAGATCCTTAAGGGCGACGCCTACAAGCGCGCCGCGATCAAGCGCCGCCACATCCGGATCCGTAAGCACATCAACGGAACGGCGGAGCGTCCCCGTCTGGTCGTTACCCGCTCCAACCGCCACATCGTGGCCCAGGTGATCGACGACATCAAGGGTCACACCCTTGCGTCGGCGTCCACCCTGGACACCTCGATCCGCGGTGGCGAGGGCGACAAGTCCGCGCAGGCCAAGCAGGTCGGTGCCCTGGTCGCCGAGCGTGCCAAGGCCGCCGGTGTCGAGGCCGTCGTATTCGACCGTGGTGGCAACCAGTACGCCGGGCGCATCGCCGCCTTGGCGGACGCCGCCCGCGAAGCCGGCTTGAAGTTCTGAGCCGTTCGTAGCTAGCGGAAAAGAGAGAGGTAAATCCAATGGCTGGACCCCAGCGCCGCGGTGGCGGTGCCGGTGGCGGCGAGCGGCGGGACCGGAAGGGCCGTGACGGCGGCGCAGCTGCCGCCGAGAAGACCGCGTACGTTGAGCGCGTTGTCGCGATCAACCGCGTCGCCAAGGTTGTGAAGGGTGGTCGTCGCTTCAGCTTCACCGCGCTGGTCGTGGTAGGCGACGGTGACGGCACCGTGGGTGTCGGTTACGGCAAGGCCAAGGAGGTGCCGGCCGCCATCGCCAAGGGCGTTGAGGAGGCCAAGAAGCACTTCTTCAAGGTCCCCCGTATCCAGGGCACCATCCCGCACCCCATCCAGGGTGAGAAGGCTGCCGGCGTCGTCCTGCTCAAGCCCGCGTCCCCCGGTACCGGTGTTATCGCCGGTGGCCCGGTGCGTGCCGTGCTCGAGTGCGCCGGTATCCACGACGTGCTGTCGAAGTCGCTCGGCTCCGACAACGCGATCAACATCGTGCACGCGACCGTGGAGGCCCTGAAGGGTCTGCAGCGTCCCGAGGAGATCGCGGCTCGCCGTGGTCTGCCGCTCGAGGACGTCGCCCCCGCGGCTCTTCTCCGTGCGCGTGCCGGGGCGGGTGCGTAATCATGGCGCAGCTCAAGATTACGCAGGTCAAGTCCTACATCGGCAGCAAGCAGAACCACCGTGACACCCTGCGTTCCCTTGGTCTCAAGGGCATCAACACGCAGGTCGTCAAGGAGGACCGCCCCGAGTTCCGCGGCATGGTGCACACCGTCCGCCACCTCGTGACGGTCGAGGAGGTCGACTGATCATGGCGGAGCAGAACCCGCTCAAGATCCACAACCTCCGTCCCGCCCCGGGCGCCAAGACCGCCAAGACCCGTGTGGGTCGTGGTGAGGCGTCGAAGGGTAAGACGGCCGGTCGTGGTACCAAGGGTACGAAGGCCCGTTACCAGGTTCCGGAGCGCTTCGAGGGTGGCCAGATGCCCCTCCACATGCGTCTTCCGAAGCTGAAGGGCTTCAAGAACCCGTTCAAGACCGAGTTCCAGGTCGTGAACCTCGACAAGCTGGCCGCGCTGTACCCCGAGGGTGGCGAGGTCACCGTCGAGGGTCTGGTCGCCAAGGGTGCCGTTCGCAAGAACAGCCTCGTCAAGGTGCTCGGCCAGGGCGAGATCTCCGTGGCGCTGCAGGTGACGGTCGACGCCGTCTCCGGCTCCGCCAAGGAGAAGATCACCGCCGCCGGCGGCACCGTCACCGAGCTCGTCTGAGCCAGGACGGCGTTTCGCTGACGTAGAAGCAGGACGGCCGGGGACGGCCCTCTTCGGAGGGGCGTCCCCGGCCGTTTCTTTTTCGGTCCGTCAGGCGCCGGTGATGCGCTCGGCGTTCTTCCGCCACTTGGCACGCAGGTCGAGGAACTCCTTCATCTGCTCCGCGTGCCGGCTGATGTACCGCTGTTCGTAGGCGGATTCGACGGCGACGACCACGTCGAGGTAGCGCACCCTCTTCTTACAGGCCATGTCCGCGGCGGCCGTGGCTGTTTCTGCCTTGCCCGGGCCCTTTCCGGTGTTCGTCTGCCACCGCGCGTCCGTCGCGGCCTCCGTCGGGGACGTGTACTTGTAGCCGTCGGACTTCATGCAGGACGACCAGCGGGAGATCACCCGCTTGATACGGCTGTCCTGCTGGATCTGAAGGGAAAGGGTCTGGCGGATCACGCTCACATAGGACTCGATGAGACCTCGTGGGCTGGCGTCCGAGACACGGGTGATGACCATGCCCTGTTCCTCGAATTTGCTGGGCGGGCTTGCGCCTTCCGTCAATTCGCGTCCGGCTTCCCCGTAGCATCCGTCCTTGGGGACCTGGTGGCCTTTGTAGGTCACCATCTTTCCGGAGAGCAGCTTTTTCTCGGTCTGTGTCGCCGTGTCGTCCCAACTTCCCTTTTCCGGGCCCTCGGGCGGCAGGGAATAGCCGTTCTTCGCCGCCTCGGGGAACCAGAGGAATTCATAGATGTTCGGTTCGGCCTCGGCGACCGCGTTCTCGTCGAGCGGATGCTGTCGGTGGCCGAGGTCGCGCAGGCAGCGGTTCACCACCACTGCCTCGGCCTTCTTCAGGGCGGTGTCGTCGGCCGTGTCAGGGGTGTACTTGTCCAGGGGCCGGGTGACCTGGAGCCGGTCGGTCGGCACCTTGGGTACGGCGCGGACGGACGGCTCCGGCTGCGGGCTTGCCGTGCCGTCCGGCTGTGCGGTGGAGCCGAGACTTGAGCAGCCGGTCACGAGCACCGTGCCGGCGGCGAGGAAGAGCGTGAATTTCTTGGGTGCCACTGGTCCTCCGTAAAGCAACAGGAAAAGCCGCGTGGCCCCCTGCTTCACGTCAGGAGGCCACGCAGCTGAATCGGACGTCAGTCAGCCGTCCGTCGAGGACTCAGCAGCCGTACTTGGAGTACGAGGAGATGATGTCGTTGTAGGGACCGGTGAAGGGGCTGCTGAATTCGCCCTTCGTGCCCTTGGCGATCTGGATGCTGGCGCCCTTGAAGTCCACGTTCACGAAGAACTTGAACCCGGTGCAGGAGGTACCCGAGCCGGCGGTCCAGCCGGAGATGGAGTCGCCGATGTAGGCGCCGTCGTTGAAGTAGTGCCGGCCGTGGAAGTTCTTGAGGGCGGGCGAGCCCAGGTCGTAGTAGCCCTTGCTCTTGTTGTGCCCGTGGTCGTTGAACACACAGATGTCGCTGCTGGAGCAGGTGCCGTCACCGCTGCCGGCCGAGGCCGACGGCGCCAGCATGATGCCCGCGGCCACGGTGGCGGCGGCGACGGACGCGATGGTTGCTATGGAGCGCTTCACGCGCATTGTTGAACCCCCAGTTTTGGTTCGTCAGGGCTGGTCGTGCGGTTGGTCGGCCGCGTTCCCTGACGCTGTGCGACGTGATGATCACGCCGTTCGATCAAGGACCATACGAGGCGTGTCCGGGGCGGTCAAGCGTTTTACGTGTGTGTGTTCGAATCCTTCGGCCGGTGGGCGGAAGGAGAACCACAAGGGGGGTGGATCGACGCCCCGTTAGGGCTCTGATGTAGGTAGGCTGTGGCGCTAGCGCCCAGCGCTGTCCTGGCGTGCCGTAATCTCGTTCCGCAGGCCGTTAACCCAATTCAGTCGTTACCTCACGCGCGCACACGCGGGGGTCGCAGGAGGCACCGTGCTCACCGCGTTCGCCCGGGCGTTCAAGACGCCCGACCTGCGCAAGAAGCTGCTCTTCACGCTCGGCATCATCGTGATCTACCGGATCGGTACGCATATCCCGATCCCCGGCGTCGACTACAGGGCCGTCCAGGTCTGTATCGATCAGGCGAGCACCAACACCGGCCTTTTCGGTCTGGTCAACATGTTCAGCGGTGGCGCTCTGCTGCAGATCACCATCTTCGCGCTCGGCATCATGCCGTACATCACGGCGAGCATCATCCTTCAGCTGCTGACCGTAGTGATCCCGCGTCTGGAAGCCCTGAAGAAGGAGGGTCAGGCCGGTACCGCGAAGATCACGCAGTACACGCGGTACCTGACCGTGGCGCTGGCGATCCTCCAGGGCACCGGCCTGGTGGCCACCGCCCGCAGCGGCGCGCTCTTCCAGCGCTGCCAGGTCGCCAACCAGATCGTGCCGGACCAGTCGATCTTCACCACCGTCGTGATGGTCATCACCATGACCGCCGGTACGGCCATGGTCATGTGGCTCGGTGAGCTCATCACCGACCGCGGCATCGGCAACGGCATGTCGATCCTGATGTTCATCTCGATCGCCGCGACCTTCCCGTCCGCGCTGTGGGCCATCAAGGAGCAGGGCTCGCTGGCCGACGGCTGGATCGAGTTCGGCACGGTGGTCGCCGTCGGCCTCGTGATGATCGGCCTGGTGGTCTTCGTCGAGCAGGCTCAGCGCCGTATTCCGGTGCAGTACGCGAAGCGGATGATCGGCCGCCGGTCCTACGGCGGTACGTCGACCTACATTCCGCTGAAGGTCAATCAGGCGGGCATCATCCCTGTGATCTTTGCCTCGTCGCTGCTCTACATCCCGGCGCTGATCGCACAGTTCTCCGGTGGATCTTCCGACTGGAAGGCCTGGATCGAACGGAACCTCGCGCAGACGGACGCCCCGACGCACATCGTCCTCTACTTCTTCCTGATCATTTTCTTCGCGTTCTTCTACGTGGCCATCTCGTTCAACCCCGAGGAAGTCGCGGACAACATGAAGAAGTATGGTGGCTTCATCCCGGGCATCCGGGCTGGCCGACCGACCGCTGAGTACCTTTCGTACGTGCTCAACCGGATCACCTGGCCGGGCTCGCTGTACTTGGGTCTGATCGCTCTCGTGCCGACGATGGCGTTGGCTGGTTTCGGGGCAAACCAGAACTTCCCGTTCGGCGGGACCAGCATCCTGATCATCGTGGGTGTCGGTCTCGAGACGGTGAAGCAGATCGAGAGCCAGCTCCAGCAGCGCAATTACGAAGGGTTCCTCCGCTAATGCGTATCGTCCTCGTCGGGCCGCCGGGTGCCGGCAAGGGAACGCAGGCCGCGTTCCTCGCCAAGAACCTGTCGATCCCGCACATCTCCACGGGCGACCTGTTCCGGGCCAACATCAGCCAGCAGACGGAGCTCGGGAAACTCGCGAAGTCCTACATGGACGCGGGCAACCTGGTGCCGGACGAGGTCACCATCGGGATGGCCAAGGACCGCATGGAGAAGCCGGACGCCGAGAACGGCTTCCTTCTGGACGGCTTCCCGCGCAACGTGTCCCAGGCCGAGGCGCTCGACGAGATGCTCCAGTCCGAGAGCATGAAGCTGGACGCGGTGCTGGACCTCGAGGTCCCCGAGGAAGAGGTCGTCAAGCGGATCGCCGGGCGGCGGATCTGCCGCAAGGACTCCAGCCACGTCTTCCACGTGACGTACAGCCAGCCGAAGGCCGAGGGCGTCTGCGACGCCTGCGGTGGCGAGCTGTACCAGCGCGACGACGACTCGGAGGAAACCGTCCGCACGCGGCTGGAGGTCTACCACACGCAGACCGAGCCGATCATCGACTACTACAAGGCGCAGGGGCTGGTCGTCACCATCTCCGCGCTGGGCAAGGTCGAAGAGGTCACGGCGCGCGCCATGGAGGCGCTCCAGCGTGACGAGGACGGCAAGTAGCAGCGCTCTTGGCTCGTACGTAGCTCAGGCCGCGGCTCCCTGTGAGGGGGCCGCGGCTGCTGCGTGGGGTGGGGCGCGCAGGCTCCGCCCTTATGGTTGACACAGTCCCCTCTATCCGGCCCACGAAAGGCGCCCGTCCCCATGGTGCAGATCAAGTCCCCCGAGCAGATCGCCAAGATGCGTGAGGCGGGGCTGGTCGTCGCCGCCATTCACGCGGCCACGCGCGAGGCCGCGGTGCCCGGGGCCAGCACCAAGGATCTGGACGAGGTCGCGCGCAAGGTGCTCGCGGAGCACGGCGCGAAGTCGAACTTCCTCGGCTACGGCGGTTTCCCCGCGACGATCTGCACCTCCGTGAACGACGTCGTCGTCCACGGCATCCCGTCCGAGGACGTCGTCCTCAAGGACGGCGACATCATCTCCATCGACTGCGGCGCCGTCATCGACGGCTGGCACGGCGACGCCGCCTACACCGCCTTCGTGGGCTCCGGTCACGCCCCGGAGCTGGTCGAGCTCTCCCGGGTGACCGAGGAGTCGATGTGGGCCGGCATCGCGGCGATGAAGCAGGGGAACCGGCTCGTCGACGTATCCCGTGCCATCGAGACGTACATCCGCCGGCAGCCGAAGCCGGGTGGCGGCAAGTACGGGATCGTCGAGGACTACGGCGGTCATGGCATCGGTACCGAGATGCACATGGACCCGCATCTGCTGAACTACGTCGACCGGCGGCGGGGGAAGGGGCCGAAGCTGGTGCCCGGGTTCTGCCTCGCCATCGAGCCGATGGTCTCGCTCGGCACGCCGAAGACCGAGGTGCTCTCGGACGACTGGACGGTGATCACGACCGACGGCACGTGGTCGTCCCACTGGGAGCACTCGGTCGCCCTTACCGAAGAGGGGCCGCTGGTGCTCACGTCTCCCGACGGGGGTAAGGCGAAGTTGGCGGAGCACGGGATCGTCGCGGCGCCGGATCCGTTGGCCTGAGCGCCTACCGGGGAGGGTGGTTCTGTTGGTGGGCGGCTGCGGGCCGGTGGGGGTTGATCGTGCCCACGCGGCGGAGCCGCATATTGACAGAGCCCCGCGCCCCTGAGGCGTGTATCCTCCCCGGCGCTTAATGATCTCCCCGCCAGGGCAGGCTTCCTCGATTCGTCTTTCAGGGTGGGCTGACGTAGACTGACTCGTCGGCTCTCGTGCACCCGCATGTCCGCATGCGCCCGTAAGGGAACGCAGGGGAGTCGATCAAGGTAGTCGATTCGAAGGGCGAAGCGTGGCCAAGAAGCAAGGTGCCATCGAGATCGAGGGCACTGTCGTCGAGTCTCTGCCGAACGCCATGTTCAAGGTCGAGCTCCAGAACGGCCACCAGGTCCTGGCACACATCAGCGGCAAGATGCGTATGCACTACATCCGCATCCTCCCTGACGACCGGGTCGTGGTGGAGCTGTCTCCGTACGACCTGACGCGTGGCCGGATCGTCTACCGGTACAAGTAGATCTTGCCCGAGCCCCGGGACCTCCCTGGGCGATGGCACTGACCCGGAGAACCTCACCCAATGAAGGTCAAGCCGAGCGTCAAGAAGATCTGCGACAAGTGCAGGGTGATCCGCCGTCACGGTCGGGTCATGGTCATCTGCGAGAACCCGCGCCACAAGCAGCGCCAGGGCTGACGCACGACCGATCCCTCTGCTTCCATCGCAGAGATTCGCGCGACGCAAGCTGAATATGTTCATACGCAGAACCCAGGCGAGTTTTTGCCTGACACCCCCGGTTCGGAGGCCGGGGACTCAGTTCGTACCTCGTACGGCGGCTGGGAGTCGGTTCTGCGGAAGACCTCCGAAGATCACCAGGAGCCATTGAATGGCACGCGTTTCCGGTGTTGACATCCCGCGCGAAAAGCGCGTGGAGGTCGCCCTCACCTACGTGTTCGGCATCGGCCGGACCCTCTCGCAGCAGACGCTGGCTGCCACCGGCGTCGACCCGAACACCCGCGTTCGCGACCTCTCCGAGGAGCAGCTCGTCGCGATCCGCGAGTACGTGGACAACAACATCAGGACCGAGGGTGACCTCCGTCGTGAGATCCAGGCCGACATCCGCCGCAAGGTCGAGATCGGTTGCTACCAGGGTCTGCGTCACCGTCGCGGTCTGCCCGTCCGCGGTCAGCGCACCAGCACGAACGCCCGTACCCGCAAGGGCCCGCGTCGCGCCATCGCCGGCAAGAAGAAGCCGGGCAAGAAGTAGTCCTCAGCGGACAACGCTTCATCAGCGGTCTTCGCTGTAGGACCGACCACCTCCCCGTAGGAGTTTGTAGATGCCCCCCAAGGGTCGTCAGGGCGCTGCCAAGAAGGTGCGCCGCAAGGAAAAGAAGAACGTCGCTCACGGCCACGCGCACATCAAGAGCACGTTCAACAACACGATCGTCTCCATCACGGACCCGTCCGGCAACGTGATCTCCTGGGCCTCCGCCGGCCACGTCGGCTTCAAGGGCTCCCGGAAGTCCACGCCGTTCGCCGCGCAGATGGCCGCCGAGTCGGCTGCCCGCCGCGCTCAGGAGCACGGCATGCGCAAGGTCGACGTGTTCGTGAAGGGTCCGGGTTCCGGTCGTGAGACCGCGATCCGTTCGCTCCAGGCCACGGGCCTCGAGGTCGGCTCCATCCAGGACGTCACCCCGACCCCGCACAACGGCTGCCGTCCGCCGAAGCGTCGTCGCGTCTGACGCACGGCTGCTTCGAGCAGGCTGGGTTTGGGTTCCGGGCGGTACGGCGCTGTAAGGCCGTATCGCCCGTACCCTTGCAGTACCCGCGCTTTTCACGGGTGCGGTTTCCGTCGGGCGTCAAATAGCGGGCGTCCACGAAAGAAGGATCTGATCCACACATGCTGATCGCTCAGCGTCCCTCGTTGACCGAAGAGGTCGTCGACGAGTTCCGCTCCCGGTTCGTGATCGAGCCGCTGGAGCCGGGCTTCGGGTACACCCTCGGTAACTCCCTGCGCCGGACCCTCCTGTCCTCGATCCCGGGTGCGGCGGTCACGTCCATCCGTA
>NZ_KQ948932.1:81186-301522 GCF_001514235.1 Streptomyces caeruleatus
GCTCAACGGCAAGGGCAAGCTGGAGATGGAGCTCACGGTCGAGCGTGGCCGTGGTTACGTCTCCGCCGTGCAGAACAAGCAGGTGGGCCAGGAGATCGGCCGTATCCCGGTCGACTCCATCTACTCGCCGGTTCTGAAGGTCACGTACAAGGTCGAGGCCACGCGTGTCGAGCAGCGCACCGACTTCGACAAGCTGATCGTCGACGTCGAGACCAAGCAGGCCATGCGTCCGCGTGACGCCATGGCGTCGGCCGGTAAGACGCTGGTCGAGCTGTTCGGGCTTGCCCGTGAGCTGAACATCGACGCCGAGGGCATCGACATGGGCCCGTCCCCGACGGACGCCGCCCTTGCCGCTGATCTGGCGCTGCCGATCGAGGAGCTGGAGCTCACCGTTCGGTCGTACAACTGCCTCAAGCGTGAGGGCATCCACTCCGTGGGTGAGCTGGTCGCGCGCTCCGAGGCCGACCTGCTCGACATCCGTAACTTCGGTGCGAAGTCGATCGACGAGGTCAAGGCGAAGCTGGCCGGTATGGGCCTGGCCCTGAAGGACAGCCCGCCCGGATTCGACCCGACCGCGGCTGCGGACGCCTTTGGCGCGGACGACGACGCGGACGCCGGGTTTGTGGAGACCGAGCAGTACTAAGCGCTCCGCGGGGAGGCCGTACTGCGTCTGCGGGCCGGTTGTGGCTGGTCGCGCAGTTCCCCGCGCCCCTTCCGGGAGCGCCCCTTCGGGGCTGCTCCCGGATCTCCGACAGGCGACCGCCTGCTCGGATACTGACCCCGGTACCTGACACGGCCGGGGCAGACACACAGGAGAAAGAAATGCCGAAGCCCACCAAGGGTGCCCGTCTGGGCGGCAGTGCCGCGCACGAGAAGCTGCTTCTCGCGAACCTCGCGAAGGCGCTGTTCGAGCACGGTCGTATCACCACCACCGAGGCGAAGGCCCGTCGTCTGCGGCCGTACGCCGAGCGTCTGGTGACCAAGGCGAAGAAGGGTGACCTTCACAACCGCCGTCAGGTGCTCCAGGTCATCACGGACAAGAGCATCGTCCACACGCTCTTCACCGAGATCGGCCCGCGGTACGAGAACCGTCCCGGTGGCTACACCCGGATCACCAAGATCGGTAACCGTCGTGGCGACAACGCGCCCATGGCTGTCATCGAGCTGGTCGAGGCGCTGACGGTCGCGCAGGAGGCCACGGGCGAGGCCGAGGCCGCCACGAAGCGTGCCGCCAAGGACGCCGAGGTTGCCGAGGTTGCCGAGGCCAAGGTCGACACGGCCAAGGCCGACGAGGTCGAGGACGCTGCCGAGGAGTCCAAGGACGCGTAAGCGTTCTGCCGGGGACTGTTCGTGGGCGGGTGCGGCTTTCGTCGTGGCTGGTCGCGCAGTTCCCCGCGCCCCTAGAAGCAGGGCGTTGGCGGGTCCGTTCCTTTCGAGGAGCGGGCCCGCTTTTGTGTGGGTGAGAGGATCTACGGGTGAGTGACGAAGTGCCGGCCGGATTCGTGCGGGTGCGGCTTGATCTGTCGTACGACGGGGCCGAGTTCTCCGGGTGGGCCAAGCAGGCCGGTGGGCGGCGGACCGTGCAGGGGGAGATCGAGGATGCCCTGCGGACCGTGACGCGGTCGGGCGGGACGACGTATGAGCTGACCGTGGCGGGGCGTACGGATGCCGGGGTGCATGCGCGGGGGCAGGTCGCGCATGTTGATCTGCCGGAGGCGGTTTGGCGTGAGCATCACGAGAAGTTGCTGAAGCGGCTGGCCGGGCGGTTGCCCAAGGATGTGCGGGTGTGGGCGCTGCGGGAGGCGCCGAGTGGGTTCAACGCGCGGTTCTCGGCTGTGTGGCGGCGTTACGCGTATCGCGTCACCGACAATCCCGGAGGCGTCGATCCGTTGCTGCGCGGTCATGTCCTGTGGCACGACTGGCCGTTGGACGTCGACGCCATGAACGAGGCGGCGCAGCGGCTGCTCGGGGAGCATGACTTCGCCGCCTACTGCAAGAAGCGGGAGGGGGCCACGACCATCCGGACGTTGCAGGAGCTGAGTCTGGTGCGGGGGGACGACGGGATCGTCACCGCCACCGTGCGGGCCGACGCCTTCTGCCACAACATGGTGCGGTCGCTCATCGGGGCGTTGCTGTTCGTGGGGGACGGGCATCGGCCGGCGGACTGGCCCGGGAAGGTACTGGCCGCGGGGGTCAGGGACTCGGCCGTGCATGTCGTACGGCCGCATGGGCTGACGTTGGAGGAGGTCGGGTATCCGGCCGACGAGTTGCTGGCCGCGCGGAGCAAGGAGGCGCGGAACAAGCGGTCGTTGCCCGGGGCCGGCTGCTGTTGAGCCGGGCCCCGGGAGACGGGGGTGTGCCGGGTCAGCCGGCCAGGGCCTGCTTGAAGGCCGGCTCCAGGAACGGCACCAGGGACTCGGCGTAGCTGCCGGTCATATGGCTGTTGTCCCAGTAGACGACGTGCCCGCCGATCACCGCGGGGCAGTAGCCGTCGGCGCAGAAGGCGGGGAGTGTGTTGATGACCGTGGCCCCGTACTCCTCGGCGACCTCGCGTTCCAGCTTGCGGAAGTCGGGGAGGTCGACGGCGGTTTCGGCCCTGAGGGTGCATTCGGCGGGGTTGTCGGACTGCTCGGCCAGGCAGTCCGGGACGCTGAAGGTCGGCTTCGGGGTGTCGGTCAGGTAGACCAGCTTCGACCCTGTGGCCCTGAGGGTTTTGAAGGTGTCCTCGGCGCCCTCGCGTACGGTCGTGTACTGGACGCGGTTGGCCACCGCGATGACGTCCGGCTTGAGCTTCTCGATGTAGGCGAGGGCGGTCTTTCGCCACTGGGGGCACTCGGTGTACTCGCGGCCGAGATCCTCGCGCGTGATCTTGTAGACCTCGGGGGAGCAGCCGCTCTTGATGACCGTGACGACCTTGACGTTCAGCTTTCGGCCGAGGGCGTCGAAGGCGTTGCCCCACTGGTAGGCGTGTGAGTCGCCCAGCAGCACCATGGTTCGGTCGGATGTCTTGTCGCCGATGACGCACTCGTCGTACGGGGTGAAGCTGGTGACCAGGAGCTGGTCGATGCAGCCGTGGTCGCCCCGGTCGTCGGGGGACTTCAGCAGTGTGCTCTGGCTGATCCTGGGGTCGTTCCTCTCACGTACCGCCTGTTCGACGGAGTCGGTGCCGGTGAATCCGGTGAGGGCGGCGGCGGTTCCCGCGGTGCCGATGGAGAGGTTGAGCGGTACCTGGAGGGCGACCACCATGGCGATGGCGGAGGTGGCCGTGAGGGTGCCGCCGGTGAGGATGCCTCGCCAGGGGCGGACGACCAGCTTCATGTTCTCCCGGAACCGCTTCTCGACGATGAAGTGCATCGCGATGGCGCAGAGGAAGGAGAGGACCGCGACCCGGAACCGGTCGGAGTAGCCGAACTCCCAGTCGGGCGAACCAGTCCGGCTCCCGGGCGCCGGGCGAGTTGCGGTGCAGTGTCTGCGCGAAGCCCTTGACGGGGCTGCCCGGGTAGGGCTGGTGGAAGGAGAAGCCGACGATGCCCGCCGGGCCGTCGGCGCCCCGCGGCAGAGAGACCTCGGTGCCGTCGGCGCAGTCCGTGTGCCTGCCGGTGGGACGGTACGAGCCGTCGGCCGGCCGGGGCAGGCCCGCCCACACGCCGACCGCCAGGTCCACCGCGTCCTCGGTGTACCCCCACCGCGGCCGGCAGCTCGGCCAGGCGCGGGAGTAGGAGCGGGCCTCGCCCACCGCCCAGCCCGGACGGCCGTAGCCCGGCCCGAGGTCCAGTTCCACGAAGCCCGGCAGCCGGCCGGTGATGTCCCGGGCCTTGCGGTAGTAGTAGCCCGGCTGTTTCGTGCCCCGGTAGTCGCCGTACCCGGGGTTGTACCGCTCGTTGTGCAGCTCGACGTGCTGCCCGATCACCGTGCGGCTCGGGCGGCCGCGGCGGGCGTCGTTCTCCAGGCCGGCCAGCAGGGCGTACACCCGGCGGGCGGCGACGGTCGCCTTCGGGTCCCGGGTCCGCAGGTCGGTGGGCACGAGCGCGGACCCGCCCGGTTCGTCGTCCGTCTCCTCCGGCCAGGCCCACATGCCCAGCGGCGCCAGCAGCGCGGCACCCGCTGCCGCACCGAGCAGCCCGATCCGGCCTCGCATCCGCACAGCCCCCGCCCCTCCCCGCCGCGTTCGTGCGGAGATTGTCCCCCGCCCGGGGGCGGGGGGGGGGCTCAGGTGAGGCCGGGTGTCACTCGCCGGCCGCTGCCGACGCCTGGATCTCGCCGCGCCTGCGGATCTGACGGAAGGTGAAGTCCTCCAGGGTCTCGCCGACCTGGAGGGCTTCGGTGTCCTTGTCCGTCATGTCCTTTCCGGTGGTGAAGCCGGTGAGGGTGAAGTAGGCGTAACGGCCGTAGGAGTTCGCGGTCACGAGGCAGAAGGCGGACGTGCAGAAGTCCTTGATGCCCTTGCCGGGGAGCGTCCTGACGAGGTCCGTGTCGGTGTTGACCTTGCCCTTGACCTTGGTGGCCTGCGCCGCGCTGTCGAAGACCGCCACGCCGACCGTCACCGCCACGTCGTCCTTCATGTACGAGACGCGCATGAAACTGGTGCACTTGTTGTCGGAGAGGATCTTCGGCAGACCGCCCTTGGTGGCCGCGGAGCAGTTCTTCGTGTCGTCCGTCGCGCCCTTCTTGTACACCGTGTCGCTGCCCACGGTCAGCTGGGTGCCCGGGAAGAGTCTCTCCGCGCTGAGCGGGGCGGTGTCCTTGCTCTTGCTGGAGATGAAGTCCTTCGGGTTCAGCGGCGGCGGAGCGCTGGTCGACGCGAACGACGGGGCGGTGGTCTGGGTCGGCAGGCCTGAGCTGCCCGGGACGCCGGAATTCGGCTTGTTCGCGGCCGGGTTGCCGTCGTTCGCCGACACCACGGCCACGGCGACCGCGGCACCGATCGCGACGGTGGCCAGTGCGCCGCCGCCGATGAAGAGCAGCCGACGCCGTTTGTTGCGCGTCTCGGACGCCTCGGCGAGTGCGGCCCAGTCCGGCGTCTCGTCGGCGCCGCTGTTCCACGGCTGCTGGGAATGCGGTTTCCAGGGATCCCACTGGGACTGGGGTCCCCCCTGCTGCCCGTAGCTCATGGGGCGCATCTTAGACGGACCGAGGGTGTGCCGGTCCGCCCCAAGAGGCGCACCCCCACCTAGCGTTCACACGGTGAGCGAGCGCAAAAGCGACATCTCCGGGTGGTTGGTACGACGGGCGACGTGGCATCTGTGGGGGGCGCTCGGGGTGGTGCTGGGCGCTCTTGTGGCGCGTACGGCCCGGATGACCTCGGACGGAGGGATGGACAACGCCATCGTCGTGCGGGCGGCGCGGGTGTGGTGGGCCGGGGGTTCGCCGTATGACGACTCCCACTTCCTCTATTTGCCGAGCGCGGTGCTGGCGGCGGCGCCTCAGATGCTGCTGCCGCGGGGTGTGCTGTGCGTGCTGGTGCCGTTGGTGGTGACCGGGTGTCTGGTCGGGGGCTGGGTGTGTGCCGTTCGTCTCCACGGCGTCCCGTTGCGCAGTCGCTTCGCCGCGCTCGGGCTGCTCGGCCTCGCGGTCGGGTTCGCGCCGTTCGCCCACCTCGTCCTGTTGGGGAACTGGACGGCGACGGCCGCGCTCGCCCTTCCGCTGGGGTTGCTGCTGGCCGGGCGGGGGCGGTGGGTGGCCGCGGGGGCGGTGATCGGGGCGGCGGTCGCGCTGAAGCCGTTGCTGGCGCCGGTGGCGCTGGTGTTCGTGTTCGCGGGGCGCTGGCGGGGGCTGGGGGCGCTGGTCGGGGTGCCGGTGGTGGCGTCGGCGGGCGCGGCGTTGTTGCTGCCGGATCCGTCGGGGTTCTTCACCCGGACCCTGCCGTTCCTGCTGAGCGGGGACGACGGGTTCGTACGGCTCTATGAGGCGTCGCCCGGTGCGGTACTGCCGCGGGTGGGGGTGCCGGGGGCGTTGGCCGGGGGGATCGGGGTGGTGCTCGCCGGGGTGGGGGTGGGGTGTGCGTGGTGGCGGTGGCGGCGGGGGGACGGTGGGGCCGTGCGGCTCGCGGAGACGGCGGCGATGGTGATGCTCTCGGCGTTCCTGGTGGCCAGGCCCTCGTACGACCACTATCTGCTCGTCGTCGTGCCGCTGCTGGTGGCGGGGTTGCCGTGTGCGGGGGCGGTGGCCCGGGGGCCGTGGTTCTGGCTGGCGCTGGTGCCGCAGCTGCCCGGTGTGAGCTGGCCGTATCTGGAGACGGTCCAGCGGCGGGCGTTCCGGGACGCGGTGACGCTGTGTGCGGCGGCGGTGACGTTGGCCGCGCACTGCCGACGAGGTCTTTCCTCGCCCCCGCCGCCCCTGCCCGTCCCGTCCTCCAGGGGCTCCGCCCCTTCGACCCCGCCCGGGACTGCGCCCCTGGACCCCGCCGAGGGCTCCGCCCTCAAGCACCCGGCCCCGAGCCGGTCGGCCAGGAGGCGGCGCCGGGCGGCGTCGGAGGCGCCCGGGGCGGGGGAGTGAGCGCCGGTGCCGCGTCGAGCGCGCCGTGCGTCGCACGCAGTGAGGGCGGCGCCGAGGTCGGCGCCACCGTCGCCGAGCGACCGCGTCCGGCTCAGGTGCTCCCGGTGCCGGGGCGGCTTCCGGTGCCGGATCGCGGGCGGGGTGTTTATCCTGGTCGGTGGACAGCAGGGCAGTCGTCGTCACGCCATTTTGACCCGGCCGAGGCGCCGCAGGTATCCTGCATGTTCGTTGTGTATTGGCTTGCTCATTCTCACGGGACGGGCCCTTACACCGGTCCACCGGGCCGATGACCAGCGACCCCACGTACGCGGTATGCGTCGCCGCAGTGCGGTCCAGGCTGTCGTGATCGTTTCGGTGACCTGTTCAGGACCATTCACTCGAAGCGAAGGCTACGAACCGTGCGTACGTACAGCCCCAAGCCCGGCGATGTGACGCGCCAGTGGCACGTCATCGACGCTCAGGACGTTGTCCTGGGCCGTCTCGCCAGCACCGCCGCCTCCATCCTGCGGGGCAAGCACAAGCCGATCTACGCGCCCCACGTCGACACCGGTGACTTCGTCATCATCATCAACGCCGACAAGGTGCACCTGTCCGGCAACAAGCGGACCCAGAAGATGGCGTACCGCCACTCCGGCTACCCGGGTGGTCTGCGCTCCGTCCGTTACGACGAGCTCCTCGACAAGAACCCTGAGAAGGCGATCGAGAAGGCCGTCAAGGGCATGCTTCCCAAGAACACGCTGGGCCGTCAGATGCTCTCGAAGCTGAAGGTCTACAAGGGTGACCAGCACCCGCACGGCGCGCAGCAGCCGCAGCCGTACGAGATCACCCAGGTCGCGCAGTAAGTCCGGCCACCCCCTAAGCCTGAAGAGAATCTGAGGAGAATCGTGGCCGAGACCACTGCCGAGCAGCCGATCGAAGAGACCGAGCTCGTCGACATCGACAGCTACACCACCGAGTCCGAGGTTCCGGTGGAGGGTGAGTACACCTCCGAGTCCCTCGCCTCGCGCTTCGGTGAGCCCCAGCCCGCCGCCGGCCTGGGTCGTCGCAAGAACGCCATCGCGCGCGTTCGCATCGTGCCGGGTTCCGGCAAGTGGAAGATCAACGGGCGGACGCTCGAGGACTACTTCCCGAACAAGGTGCACCAGCAGGAGGTCAACGAGCCGTTCAAGGTTCTTGAGCTCGAGGGTCGCTACGACGTCATCGCCCGCATCGCCGGTGGCGGTGTCTCCGGCCAGGCCGGTGCGCTCCGTCTCGGTGTCGCCCGTGCGCTGAACGAGGCCGACGTCGACAACAACCGCGGCGCGCTGAAGAAGGCCGGCTTCCTCAAGCGCGACGACCGTGCGGTCGAGCGCAAGAAGGCCGGTCTGAAGAAGGCCCGCAAGGCCCCGCAGTACAGCAAGCGCTAAGCGCGGGCTGCCTCTGCACGTACTCCGGTACGCCGAGTACTCCGAACGCCCCGGCGGCACGCCACAGTGCCACCGGGGCGTTCGTTTTATCACCGGCCTCGGGCGTATAACGGCACAAGACGTTCAAAGGCTTGTGTGATCCGATACCCCGGGCATGGAATGCCGGGAAGCGGGAGCCGCCGGCCGCAGACCGCGGGCCGGGTCCGCTTCCGGATCTGAAGTTTCCTCAGGAGGACAAGTGGGACGACTCTTCGGCACGGACGGCGTGCGCGGCGTCGCCAACGCGGATCTGACGGCCGAGATGGCGCTCGGTCTGTCCGTGGCGGCCGCGCACGTACTGGCCGAGGCGGGCACCTTCGAGGGCCACCGGCCCACAGCGGTGGTCGGACGGGATCCGCGTGCGTCCGGGGAGTTCCTGGAGGCCGCCGTGGTGGCCGGTCTGGCGAGTGCGGGCGTCGACGTGCTGCGGGTCGGCGTGCTGCCGACGCCCGCGGTGGCGTTCCTGACCGGCTCGCTCGGCGCCGACCTCGGCGTCATGCTCTCCGCCAGCCACAACGCCATGCCCGACAACGGCATCAAGTTCTTCGCCCGCGGCGGCCACAAGCTCGCCGACGAGCTGGAGGACCGTATCGAGACCGTCTACGACGAGCACCGCCACGGTGAGCCGTGGCAGCGGCCGACGGGTGCGGCGGTCGGGCGGGTGCGGTCGTACGGCGAGGGGTTCGAGGAGTACGTCGCCCATCTGCTTGGCGTGCTGCCCAACCGGCTGGACGGGCTGAAGATCGTCCTCGACGAGGCGCACGGCGCCGCGGCCGGTGTGTCGCCGGAGGCGTTCAAGCGGGCCGGTGCCGAGGTCGTGACCATCGGTGCCGAGCCGGACGGGCTCAACATCAACGACGGGTGCGGGTCCACGCATCTGGAGAAGCTGAAGGCCGCCGTCGTCGAGCACGGTGCCGCTCTCGGGATCGCGCACGACGGTGACGCCGACCGCTGCCTCGCCGTGGACCACACCGGCGACGAGGTGGACGGCGACCAGATCCTCGCCGTGCTCGCGCTGGACATGCGGGAGCGGTCCGTGCTGCGCTCCGAGACGGTCGTGGCGACCGTCATGTCCAACCTCGGCTTCAAGCTGGCGCTGGAGCGCGAGGGGCTGAAGCTGGTGCAGACCGCCGTGGGTGACCGGTATGTGCTGGAGGAGATGAAGCAGCACGGGTACGCCCTCGGCGGCGAGCAGTCCGGGCATGTGATCATCCTCGATCACGCGACGACCGGTGACGGCACGCTGACCGGGCTGCTGCTGGCCGCTCGGGTCGCGCAGACCGGGCGTACGCTGCGGGAGCTTGCGGCTGTGATGGAGCGGTTGCCTCAGGTGCTGATCAATGTGCCGGACGTGGACCGGTCCCGGGTCGGGGACTCGGCCGACCTTGCGGCTGCCGTTGGCGAGGCTGAGCGGGAACTCGGGGCTACGGGGCGGGTGTTGTTGCGGCCGTCCGGGACTGAGCCGTTGGTGCGGGTGATGGTTGAGGCCGCGGATATTGATCAGGCGCGGTCTGTTGCCGGGCGGTTGGCTGATGTGGTGAAGTCCGCGCTGGGGTAGTGGAGCGTGCCGGGTAGGGGTGGGGGGTTTCCGTGGCGTTGCGGGCTGCGGGCTCGTCGTGGCTTGTCGCGCCCACGCGGCGGAGCCGCACATCGATACAGCCCCGCGCCCCTAAGGGGCGTTGCCCCTCGGGCGTTTCCCCCAGAGCCATTTCTGGGCCAGTAGGGTCAGGGCGCCGGCCAGGACGATGCCGAGCAGGTTCAGCAGGAGCTGTTCTGTGGAGCCCCAGGTCTGCTTTGTGTCGCCGTAGCTGAGGGCCACCGCCGCGTTGGCGGCTGCCGGGACCGTGGTGACCGAGATGGCGACGCCGACCAGGGCGCCGGACTTGGCGGACGTGAGGGACAGGGTGCCGGCGATGCCGGCCAGGACCGCCACGATGAACGAGAAGGCGTCGGGGGCGTAGACGAAGGCGGTGCTCGGGCGGTCGGCCTTCAGCTGTTCCTTCGAGAACAGGTCCAGCGTGTCCATGAACGAGCTGAAGCCGACCGTCACCGCCATGGCGACGGCGAAACCGACGACGAGCGCGATCAGCGACCGCAGGGCGAGCCGGGGTGCCCGCTGGACGAGGGCCGTGCTGAGGCCGGCGAGCGGGCCGAACTCCGGGCCGACCGCCATCGCGCCGACGATCAGGATCGCGTTGTCGAGCACGACACCGCAGGCCGCGATCATCGTGGCGAGCGTGAGGAAGGCGAGGTACGTCGCGGAGAGCGTCGACTCCTCGTGCGTCGCGTCGGCCAGGTGCTCCCACAGCACCGCGTCGGCGCCTTCGCCGGGGGCCTCCGCCTCGGCCTTGTCGGCTCGCTTGGACAGTGACAGGTCGATGTTCTCCACGGCGATGGAGCCGCGCTCCTGGATGCCCAACTCCTGGAGGTCGGTGAGGAGTTCGTCGCCCGCCTCACGCGCCACGTCGCACAGCACCAGGTCCCCGACGGGGTTGCGGGCTGCGCCGGGCAGGACGGCGACATGGGCCGTCCCCACCGTCTTCTCGATGAGGCGGACCACGTCGTCGGTCTTGTCGGACGGTGTGATCAGGCGCAGGTGCAGCATGGCGGCAGCGTAGCCGTCACAGCTTGCGCAGGCTCAGGCGCTGCACCTTGTGGTCTGGGCCCTTGCGGACGACCAGGGTGGCCCGGCCCCGGGTGGGCGCGATGTTCTCCACCAGGTTGGGCTTGTTGATGGTGCGCCACATCGTGCGGGCGTAGTCGAGGGCCTCCTCCTCGGACACCTGGGTGTACTTGCGGAAGTACGAGGACGGGTTCTGGAAGGCGGTCTCGCGCAGCCGCTTGAAGCGGTTGAGGTACCACTGCTCGATGTCCTCGGTGCGCGCGTCGACGTACACGCTGAAGTCGAAGTAGTCGGCGAGGCCGACCCGGGTGCGGCCGTCCTTGCCGGGGAGGGCGGGCTGGAGGACGTTCAGGCCCTCGACGATCAGGATGTCGGGGCGGCGGACCGTGAGCTTCTGGTCCGGGACGATGTCGTAGATCAGGTGGGAGTAGACGGGGGCCGTGACCTCGTCCTTGCCCGCCTTGATGTCGGCGACGAAGCGGGTCAGCGCGCGGCGGTCGAAGGACTCGGGGAAACCTTTCCGCGACATCAGGCCGCGGGCTTGTAGCTCCTTGGTCGGCAGCAGGAAGCCGTCCGTGGTCACCAGCTCGACGCGTGGGTGCTCGGGCCAGCGGGAGAGCAGGGCCTGGAGGAGGCGGGCGACCGTGGACTTGCCCACGGCGACCGAGCCGGCGACCCCTATGACGAACGGGGTGCCGGACTGGGAGCCCTGTTCGCCGAGGAAGGTGTTCAGGGCGCCGCGCAGGCCGTCGGTGGCGCCCACGTAGAGGTTCAGGAGGCGGGAGAGCGGGAGGTAGATGTCCCGTACCTCGTCGAGGTCGATGACATCGCCGAGACCGCGCAGCTTCTCGACCTCCTCCGCGGTGAGCGGCAGCGGGGTCTTGTCGCGCAGCGCGCTCCACTCCGAGCGGGTGAGGTCGACGTAGGGAGTCGCCTCCGGCCTGGGCCGGTGGGCGCTCCGGGGCATCGAGGAGACCGGAGAGATCACAGTCCATTGTTACGGGAGTACGAACGGACGGTGAGGTGGGATCCGTCACCCCGCGACCTTTTGGAGAAAGATACGGCGATCGGAAGGAAGGGGGGCAAGGGGGAGCCAGAGGGAGCCAGGGGGAGCAAAGGGGGCAATGGAGGGCAAGGCTGGGCAAGTGGGGAATGTCAGTGGCGTGCGTCACAGTTGTGGGAGAGGTGGGCCCGGGCCGGGTCCACGACCTCGAGGGGTGACGAGGGGTGACCATGACGACGTATGCGATCGAGGCGCAAGGCCTGGTCAAGCGGTTCAAGGACACCGAGGCGCTGGCCGGGGTCGATCTGAGGGCCCGTAGAGGCACGGTGCTCGGACTGCTGGGGCCCAACGGCGCGGGGAAGACGACCGCGGTGCGGATCTTCGCGACGTTGCTGCGGCCCGACGGGGGCAGGGCGCGGGTGGCCGGGCACGACGTGGTCCGGGACGCCGGGGTCGTGCGCGCCATGGTCGGGCTGACCGGGCAGTACGCGGCGGTGGACGAGAACCTGACCGGCACGGAGAACCTGCTGCTCATCGGCCGGCTGCTCGGTCTGTCCCGGCGGGACGCCAGGGCGAGGGCCCGTGAGCTGCTGGAGCGCTTCCAGTTGACGGACGCGGCCGGGCGGGCCACGAAGACGTACTCGGGCGGAATGCGCAGACGTCTGGACCTCGCCGCCAGCCTCGTGGGCCGGCCCAGCATCCTCTTCCTCGACGAGCCGACGACCGGCCTCGACCCGCACAGCCGCGGTGAGCTGTGGGACCTGCTGCGGGGGCTGGTGGCGGACGGGGCGACGGCGCTGCTGACCACGCAGTATCTGAACGAGGCCGATGTGCTCGCCGACGACATCGTGGTGATCGACAAGGGGCGGGTGATCGCCGAGGGCACCCCGGACCAGCTGAAGTCGCAGGTCGGAGGGCAGGTGCTGGAGCTGCGGCCGGTCGCGGAACGGGATCTCGCGCGGGCGCACGTGCTGGTGGCCGCGGCCGCGGGGCCTCAGGCCCGGATCGAGGGCGAGACGGTCACCGCCCCGGTGAAGGACCCCGAGTTGATGCCGGCCGTAGTGCGCACCCTCGACCGGGAGGGGATCGCGGTGGGCGAGCTCGCGCTGCGCCGCTCCTCGCTCGACGAGGTCTTCCTCGCCCTGACCGGCCACCGCGCCGAACCGGGCGAGCCGGAGGGCAACGGCGGTGCCGCCGTCCGGGAAGGGGACGACGCTCAGGTGCGGGAGGCCGAGCTGCGGAAGGCGGTGACGCGGCCATGACCGCCACCGCCACGACCATCACGGCCCCGGTCACCAAGTCGGGCCGCGTCCGACCGCTCGACGGGCTCCGGCAGACCTTCACGATGGCCTGGCGGAGCCTGGTCGCGGTCAAGCACAACCCGCTGGAGCTGGTCGACTACAGCATCACGCCCATCATGTTCGTGTTCCTCTTCACGTATGTGCTGGGCGGGCAGATGGCCGGGTCGCCCGAGGCGTACCTGAAGTACGCGTTGCCCGGGATCATCGTCCAGAACACCCTGTTCATGACCATGTACACGGCCATGGCGCTCAACACCGACCTCACCAAGGGCGTCTTCGACCGCCTGCGCAGCCTGCCGATAGCCCGCTCCGCCCCGCTCATCGGCCGCATCACCGCGGACCTCGCCAAGCACGTCTGGGCGATGCTTCTGATGATCGGCCTCGGCCTGCTGCTCGGCTTCCGGATCACCGGGGGACTGGACGGGCTGGTGCTCGGGATGCTGCTGGTGGTCGTCTTCGCCGCGGCGGTGTCGTGGAGCGCGGTGCTCATCGGGATGCTCGCCGGGGACGCGGAGAAGGTGCAGGCGTTCGCCTTCACGATCATCTTCCCGATCACCTTCACCAGCAGCGCCTTCGTGATGGTCGACACCATGCCGGGGTGGCTCCAGGCGTGGAGCGACGTCAATCCGGTGACGCATCTGTCGGACGCGTTCCGGGGGCTGTTGCTGGGTGGGGCTGTGGCGGAGCCGGTGCTGTGGTCGTTGGTGTGGGCCGCGGGGATAGCGATGGTCTTCTATCCGGTGGCCATGCGGGCCTATCGGGCGAAGACGTGAGATGACCTGCGGGGGCGTGCGGACCAGGTGCTCGGACCAGGTGCTAGTACCTCGGCGGGAATTTCCGAATTCGGGCAGGCGGCGCGGTGTTCGGGGGCGAACTCGGTGACGTCCGGACCGTAGGCTGCCGCGCATGTGCGGAATCGTGGGATACGTGGGGTCGCAGTCGGCGCTGGAGATTGTCACGGCCGGACTGAAGCGGCTGGAGTACCGGGGGTACGACTCGGCGGGCGTCGCCGTCCTGGCGGACGGGGGGCTGGCGGCGGCGAAGAAGGCGGGGAAGCTCGTCAACCTGGAGAAGGAGCTGACGGAGCGGCCGCTGCCGACGGGGAGTACGGGGATCGGGCATACGCGGTGGGCCACTCACGGCGGGCCCACCGACGCCAACGCTCATCCGCATCTCGACAACGCCGGGCGGGTCGCCGTCGTGCACAACGGGATCATCGAGAACTTCGCCGCGTTGCGGGCGGAGTTGGAGGAGCGGGGGCATGAGCTGGCCTCCGAGACGGACACCGAGGTGGTCGCGCACCTGCTGGCCGAGGAGTTCTCGGTGACCGCCGATCTCGCCGAGGCCATGCGGCTCGTGTGCCGGCGGCTCGAAGGGGCCTTCACGCTGGTCGCCGTGCATGCCGACGACCCCGATGTGGTCGTGGGCGCGCGGCGGAACTCGCCGCTCGTGGTGGGCGTTGGTGAGGGTGAGGCCTTTCTCGCCTCGGACGTCGCCGCGTTCATCGCCCATACGCGGTCGGCGATCGAGCTGGGTCAGGACCAGGTCGTCGAGCTGCGGCGGGACGGGGTGACCGTCACAGGGTTCGACGGGCGGCCGGCCGAGGTGCGGTCGTATCGCGTCGACTGGGATGCCGCCGCCGCGGAAAAGGGGGGCTATGACTACTTCATGCTCAAGGAGATCGCCGAGCAGCCCAAGGCTGTCGCCGATACCTTGCTGGGGCGCATCGACGCCGCCGGCTCCCTGACGCTGGACGAGGTCCGGATCAGCGCCTCCGAGCTGCGGGAGGTCGACAAGGTCGTCATCGTCGCCTGCGGTACGGCCTTCCACGCCGGGTTGATCGCCAAGTACGCCATCGAGCACTGGACGCGGATTCCGTGCGAGGTGGAGCTGGCGAGTGAGTTCCGGTACCGGGATCCGATCCTCGATCAGCAGACCCTCGTCATCGCCATCTCCCAGTCCGGCGAGACCATGGACACGCTCATGGCGCTACGGCACGCCCGTGAGCAGGGTGCCCGGGTGCTGGCGATCTGCAACACCAACGGGTCGACCATTCCGCGGGAGTCGGACGCGGTGCTGTACACCCATGCCGGGCCCGAGGTCGCCGTCGCCTCGACGAAGGCGTTTCTGACGCAGTTGGTGGCCTGCTACCTGGTCGCCTTGTACCTGGGGCAGGTGCGGGGCACGAAATGGGGCGACGAGATCCACGCCGTGATCCGGGACCTCGCGCACATCGGCGGTGACGTCGAGCGGGTCCTGGAGACCATGGAGCCGGTACGGGAGCTCGCGCGCAGCCTCGTCCACAAGAACACGGTGCTCTTCCTCGGGCGGCATGTGGGGTATCCGGTGGCGCTGGAGGGCGCGCTGAAGCTGAAGGAACTCGCCTATATGCATGCCGAGGGGTTTGCGGCGGGGGAGTTGAAGCACGGGCCCATCGCCCTGATCGAGGACGATCTTCCGGTGGTCGTGGTCGTGCCCTCGCCCCGGGGACGGTCCGTTCTGCACGACAAGATCGTGTCCAACATGCAGGAGATCCGGGCTCGGGGCGCCCGGACCATCGTGATCGCCGAGGAGGGGGACGAGGCGGTGGTGCCGTACGCGGACCACCTGATCCGGATCCCGGCCACGCCGACGCTGCTTCAGCCGTTGGTGGCCACGGTGCCGTTGCAGGTGTTCGCGTGTGAGCTGGCCACCGCCCGGGGGAACGAGGTGGACCAGCCTCGGAACCTGGCGAAGTCGGTGACGGTGGAGTAGCGCGTCGCCGGTGGGGTCAGACCTGTTCGAGCGGGCGGTGCGGTTCGTCCGGGAGCTTCACGGTGATCGTGTCACCGGGACGCACCGCGCCGCCCACCTCGACGACGCTCATGATCCCTGCCTTGCGCACGATGTTCCCCGCCTCGTCGCGGCCGACGACCTGCTTCAGCAGGCCCTGCTGGAAGGCGTCGATCTGCAGGCAGGGGTTGCGCAGGCCCGTGACCTGCACGACCGCCTCGTCGCCGATGTGCAGCAGCGTCCCGGTCGGCAGGGCGAGCAGGTCGATGCCGTTGGTGGTGATGTTCTCCCCGAGCTCACCGGGCCTGACGGCGAAGCCGTCCTTGCCGACCTCGGTGAACAGTTCCTCGTGAATGAGGTGGACCTGACGCAGGTTCGGCTGTGTGGGGTCCTGTGCGACACGGGAGCGGTGCTTGACGGTGACGCCGGCGTGCACGTCTCCCTCGACGCCGAGGCCGGCCAACAGGGTGATGCCGGGGCGGTTGGGCTTGGTGAAGGAGTAGTCGTTGTTGCTGCTGACTGCGGTTACCTTGGCGTTCATTCGGCGTGGGGTCCCTGGGTGGTGTGTTTAAGGGCGGTGATGAACGGGGTGAAGGCGGTTCGGGGGAAGGTGAGGGTTGCCCTGGCCGGGGTCTTTGAGTCGCGGACGGCGACGTGGGTGTTCGAGTTCGCGATCTCTACGCAATTGTTGCCGTCATCCGGACCTGAGTAGGACGACTTCCGCCAGTTGTCCATGGGGTGCCTCACAGTTCCTTCGTCAGACGGTTGATGAAGTCACGCGACTGTTCAGGGTCCAGTGATACCGCTTCTACTTTACGGAAGCGCGTTCGAAAGACATTGAGCTGTGCTTCGGAATCGATGAAGGCTGAGCCATGGGGTACGTCACGTACCACCGTGTCCAGTTTGGGAACGGTGCCGCCTGCGTACGACATGGTGTCGGCTGCCCGAGAGAAGCCGTCCAGGTCGAAGGGGATCACGCGCAAGGTGATGTTGTCCGCCTCGGAGAGTTCCAGGAGCTTGGTGAGTTGAGCTCGGGAGGTCGCGCGGTCGCTGACCCTGATGCGCAGGGCCGACTCGTGGATCACCAACTTGTACGGTCGGGTGATCTGCTGACGCCTCAATCGGTGGTGTACGCGCAAATCGAGTTCATCGTGTGTGAGTTCGGGGACTCTTCCGGAGAGGACGGCGCGGGCGTAGCCCTCGGTCTGCAGCAAGCCCGGTACGTAGAGGATCGCTACTTCGTGCAGGAACGTGGCGTGGTGATCCAGTTCGGCGAGATCCAGGAACGAGGTCGGCAGCAGGCCGCGGTACTCCTCCCACCAGCCGCGCGTTCGGTCCGTGGCCATGCCGACCAACGCGTTGACGAACTCTTCATCCGTGCACGCGTAGTGGGATGCGAGGCGACGCAAGCGCTGTTCACTCACCCCTGTGGCCCCGGATTCGATCTGGCTGATCTGGACTCGATTCAGACCAAGGAGCCTTGCTGCCTCGACAGCGTTGAGTCCTGCCGCCTCTCGAAGCCTCCGTAGCTCCACGCCCAGCCGCACCTGACGCGCGGTCGGTTCGCGCCTCTGGACCATCAGTTGCTCCCTGGTTCAACGCGGCTGCCCGTACGGCTCGTTCGGGGTCAGATTACGGGATCGGCTTGCCCGGGGTTACATGTAACCCATACTGTCAGTGACGCAACGTACACGCAGCGGAAGCGCACCGTTCCGTCCTGCCATGACGGCCGCGGCAATGACACCGCACGCCTAACTCCCCTCCACCCGAACGGAGTTCACTCATGCCCGAAACCGAACCCTGGGAGTACACGCTCTATATCCCGAACGACGTCCGAGCCGTCACCGTCTCCCGCCGCACCCTCCGGCTCATCCTCACCATGCACGGCCTCATCGACCTCGCCGACACCGCCGAACTCCTCGCCACCGAGCTGGTAGCCAACGCCGTACTCCACACCAAGGGCCCCGCCGCCCTGCGTGTGCGCTGGTCGGCCGGTGTGCTGCGGATTGGGGCGTGGGACGCGAACCCCGAACCGCCGGAGCCGCCACGGGAGTTGGCCGCGCTCGGGGAGGCTGAGGAGGGGCGGGGGCTGGCGCTGGTCCGGGCCTGTTCCGATCTGTGGGGGTGGCAGCCGCTGACCAGGAACGGCAACCGGGGTAAGTACGTGTGGTGCGAGCTGATCTCGGCGGCCTGAACGTTTTCTCGCTGCTCGAAAGAGTGAACGTATCCCGATCATCTGGATCTTCTGTCCATCACGGCATCAAGGTTGCGCACATGGTCACATCAGCTCACGAGGGCATGCACCGCATCTTTCAGGAGCGGCCAGAGATTCTGGCTCCCGTGTTCGGGGTGCTGGGCGTCCCGTTATCGGCCAAGGCGACGGTGGATGCTGTCACCGCGGACGTGACGGAGACCCGGCCGCTGGAGCGGCGTGTGGACACCGTGCTGCGCGTCGGGCCGTCTGACGGCGAGGACTTTCTGCTTGCCATCGAAGCGCAGTCGGGCAAGGTCGAAGGCAAGGAGTGGAGTTGGGCGTATTACATCGGCTACCTCCAGGCGAAGTACAAGCTGCCCGTACTGCTTCTCGTCGTCTGTCAGAACAGGGCGACTGCCAAGTGGGCCGCCGGTCCCTTCGACTGCGGTACGCGCGGTTGGACGGCTCTGCGGACGTATCCCCTGGTCGCCGGGCCGGACAACCTGCCGGTGATCACCGACGTCAGGACCGTGGCGAAGAATCTCCCGTTGGCCGTGCTCTCCGCCCTGGCACACGCCCGTAGCCGCCAAGGCAACGCCATACTGGAGGCCATTGGCATCGCCCTCCAGGAACTCCTGGAAACCGATCCTGCCACCGCCAAGTACTTCTTCGACTTCCTCGAAGTCACCCTGGGCAAGACTCCAGCCGGAGAGAAATGGAAGGCAATCATGTCGACGTTCGTCAGCTACTTCCCCGGCCGGGGGACGGTTCGTGAGACGGCCTACCTGGAAGGCAAGGCTGAGGGCAAGGCTGAGGGCAAGGCTGAGGCGATCCTGTCCGTGCTTGAGGCGCGTGGCGTCCCCGTACCGGACAGCGTGCGGGAGCGCATCTCCTCGTGCACTGATCTCGATGCCCTCACGCTCTGGTTCGACCGCTCTCTGACAGCTGCCGCCGTCGAGGACCTGTTCGCCGAGGACAAGGGCCTTCCACGGGCCGAACCCGGAAAGGCCTGAGCCCTGGGACAGGTGCCCAGGCCCCCCAGGCCCCCGCCTCCCCGTCCCCTCACCCCCGCACATCCCGCCAAGCCCCCCCAATCCCCTCCGCCACATCATGCGCCCCCACCGGCGCCCCGTCCGCCGTGAACCTCGCCGAGAGGCCGTGGAGATACGCCGCCACGCTTGCCGCGTCCAGCGTCGTCAGGCCCGCTGCCAGCAGCGATCCCGCCAGACCCGAAAGCACGTCACCGCTGCCGGCCGTGGCCAGCCAGCCGGTTCCCGTCGGGTTGACCCGGACCGCGCCCCCACCCCCCGCGTCCGCCACCAGCGTCGTCGACCCCTTCAGCAGCACCGTCGCCGCATACCGCGCCGCCAACTCCCGTACCGAAGCCAGCCGAGCCGCCTCGACCTCCTCCCGCGCGACCCCGAGCAGGGCCGCCGCCTCCCCGGCGTGCGGGGTCATCAGGGTCGGTGCCGTACGGTCCCGTACGGCCGCCGGGTCCGCCAGTCGTAGCCCGTCCGCGTCCAGCAGTACCGGTACGTCCGTCGCCAGCACCTCCGCGACCGTCGCCGCGTCGTCCCCGGCGCCCGGGCCGACCACCCAGGCCTGCACGCGCCCCGCCTTCCTCGGGCCCCCGTCCGACACCAGCGTCTCGGGGAACCGGGCGATCACCGCGTCCCCGGCCGGACCGACGTACCGTACGGCGCCGGCCCCGCCCCGCAGTGCCCCCGCGACCGCCAGCACCGCCGCGCCCGGGTAGCGGGCCGAGCCCGCGGCGATACCGACGACGCCTCGCCGGTACTTGTCCGTCTCCGCGGCCGGCAGGGGCAACAGCCGGGCCACGTCCGCGTGTTGCAGTGCCTCCAGCTCCACCGCGTCGTTCGGGAGCGCCAGGCCGATGTCCACCAGGCGCACCACACCGGCGTACTCCCGCGCCGGATCGATCAGCAGGCCGGGCTTGTGGGTGCCGAAGGTGACGGTGAGGTCGGCCCGCAGTGCCGTGCCGCGTACCTCGCCCGTCTCGACGTCCACGCCGCTGGGCAGGTCGACGGCGACCACGGCAGCGCCGGACCGCTCGGCCGCCGCGGCCAGCGGGGCCGCTTCCGGGCGCAGCCCGCCCTTGCCGCCGATCCCGACGATGCCGTCGACGACCAGATCCGCGCGCTCGATCAACGCCTCGGCCCCGGTGACCCCCACCGCCCGGCCGCCCGCCCGGCGCAGCGCCGCGAGGCCTGAGGCGTGCGCCCGTTCGGGCGTCAGCAGGATCGCCGTGACTCCCGCGCCGCGCCTGGCCAGTCGGGCCCCGGCGTAGAGGGCGTCGCCGCCGTTGTCGCCGCTGCCGACCAGCAGGGCGATCCGGCGGCCGTACACCCGGCCCAGCAGATCCGCGCAGGCCGCGGCGAGTCCGGCCGCCGCCCGCTGCATCAGCGTCCCGTCCGGAAGCCGCGCCATCAGCTCCCGTTCGGCCGCCCTTACCGTCTCCACGCTGTACGCAGTCCGCATGCGTTCGAGTCTCCCGCACCGGCCCGAACACGTCGCATCCATTGACGCTTTGCCGTGCCTTTGCCAAACTCGCCGGCCCCCACATGGTGAATCGATTCAGTCGATCCGTTCGATGCGAGCGGACCTCGACGCGATCGGTTTGATGAGAGGACCCCCATGGGACGCAGAGCCTCCCTCCTCGCCGCTGTCGGCGCCACCGCTCTCCTCACCGTCGTAGGCACCCTGACCGGTCCCGCGCCGCAGGCCGCGGCCGCCGCCTGCGGTGAAGGCTCCTACCAGGCCGAGGCCGTACTGAACGGCAGCACCTGGACCGCCCGGCGCGGCGGCAGCACCGTCTACACCGGTGGTGACATGCGGGCCGCCGTCCAGGCCGCCGTGAACAGCCTGACCTCCGGGCGTACCGCCAAGGAGCGGGTGGTGGTGCGGGGTTCGGGATCGATGTCCGCCGGGTCGCGGATCTCCCTGCCCAGCTACACCGCGCTCGACGTCTGCGGCACCATCGACGTCACCGGGAGCGGGTCCGGCGACCAGGCGCCCGTCTACTCGCGCGGCACGTTCTGCGTGTCCGAGAGCGGCGGGGCCGTCATCGACCGGGTGACCCTCACCAACACCGGGAACAACTCGGTGCTGATCGAGAACTGCTACAACGTCAACCTCGCCGCCCAGAGCGGCAGCATCACCGGCGGCGGCGAGCTGCGGCTGGCGGCGCGGTCGGAGTTCCCGAACAACCGGGACATCACCGTCCAGAACCTGACCGTGACCAACTCGGCGATCAGGGAGAGCCCCTGCGGTGAGAACACGACCTTCCGGAACATCACGCGGGTGAACAGCAGCCAGTCCATCTGCTGACGCCGGCGGGGCGCGGGGCGCGGGGCGGGTGGAGGGTGGCGGGGATCAGCCCTCCGCCACCACCACCGCCGACGCCACCCCGGCGTCATGGCTCAGCGACACGTGCCAGGACCGGACGCCCAGTTCGGCCGCCTTCGCCGCCACCGTCCCCGTCACCCGCAGCCGGGGCCGGCCGCTGTCCTCGACGAAGACCTCGGCGTCCGTCCAGAGCAGGCCCGCGGGCGCGCCCAGCGCCTTCGCGAGGGCCTCCTTCGCGGCGAAACGGGCGGCCAGCGAGGCACTGCCCCGGCGTTCGCCCGTGGGCAGCAGCAACTCACTTTGCAGGAACAGGCGTTCGGCCAGCCCGGGGGTGCGCTTCAGCGCCGCCTCGAACCTGTCGATCTCCGCCACGTCGATACCGACCCCGATGATGCTCATGCCTAGCACCCTATGGCGCGCTCGAAAACGCTCCCTAAAGAGTGACCCCGCCGCGCGGCGCCTCCCGCACCGCGGGTTCCGCACGCTTCCCTGTCCGCATGATCAGCGGACGTATCGCAAGCCGGAGCATCGCCTTGCTGCTCGCCGGCGCCGCCGTGCTGCCCGTCGGCAGTGCCTCGGCCGACGACCCCGAACCCCCGGCTTCCGGACCGCAGGCCGAACTCGTGCCCGGCGTCCCCCTCAGCACGCTCCCGCTCTGGGCGACCGACACGCCCGACCAGGCCCTGCCGCCGAAGGTGTACGAGCCCACCGCCGAGGAGGACGCCGTAGAGCCGCCGAAGGCGAAGAAGGGGACGGACGAACTCGTGGAGTACGTCGACCCCTGGGACGTCCTCGACGAGCCCAAGTGCAGCGAGCAGACGGGTCCCCGTCAGCGGGAGGTCGAGGCGTGGCTGAAGCGGGAGGCGGACGGGAAGCAGTCGCCCGACGACTGCCGGGCCATCCGCACCTTCCAGACCAAGCACAAGATCAAGCCCGCCATCGGCTTCGCCGGGCCCGTGACCTGGGCCACCATGCAGCTCGACGCCGCCCGCAAGGACCCCAACGCGGCCGGGAAGTGCCCGGTGCGGGCGTACCGGGTCGCCTGCGTCGACCTCGACCGGCAGCTGGCCTGGGTGCAGCAGGGCAAGAAGGTCGTGTACGGGCCCGTGCACATCCGCAGCGGCCGCAAGGGATACGGCACCCGGGTCGGCTGGCACCGCGTCTACTGGCGGCACAAGAACCATGTGTCGTCGCTCTACCACAGCCCCATGCCCTACTCCCAGTTCTTCAGCGGCGGCCAGGCCTTCCACGGTGTCTACGCCACCCTCTTCACCCCCGTCGGCTCCATGGGCTGCGTCAACATGCGCCTGGAGGACGCGCGGAAACTGTGGGGCCTGCTGAAGCAGAACGACCGGGTGTACGTGTGGGGGCACCGCTCGGAGCCGTAGACCCGGCAGCCACGGGCCGGGTCCAGGCTCGGCGGCGTTGTCGGTGCCCTCTGAGACACTGGGGGCGCCATGACAGAAACAGCAGCCTTGCGGACCGCGCCCCTGCGGGCCCGCGCCGAGATCGATCTGGCCGCCCTGCGGGCCAATGTGCGGACCCTGCGCGCCCATGCGCCGGGCGCGGCCCTGATGGCCGTCGTGAAGTCGGACGCGTACGGCCACGGGGCGCTCCCGTGTGCCCGCGCCGCGATCGAGGGCGGGGCCCGGTGGCTGGGTACGGCCACGCCCGAGGAGGCCCTCGTGCTGCGGGCCGCCGGGCTGGACGGCGTCCGCATCATGTGCTGGCTGTGGACGCCGGGCGGGCCCTGGCGGGAGGCCATCGAGGCCGACCTGGACGTCTCCGTCAGCGGGATGTGGGCCCTGCGCGAGGTCACCGAGGCCGCCCGGCAGGCCGGCGCCCCCGCGCGCGTACAGCTCAAGGCCGACACCGGTCTCGGGCGCAACGGCTGCCAGCCGGGTGACGACTGGGCCGAGCTGGTCCGCGAGACCCTGCGCGCCGAGGCCGACGGGCTGCTCCGGATCACCGGGCTCTGGTCGCACTTCGCCTGCGCCGACGAGCCCGGACATCCGTCCATCGCCGCCCAGCTCTCCCGCTTCCGCGAGATGGTGGCGTACGCCGAGGCGCAGGGCGCGCGGCCCGAGGTGCGGCACATCGCCAACTCGCCCGCCACCCTCACCGTCCCGGACAGCCACTTCGACCTGGTGCGCACCGGCATCGCGACCTACGGCATCTCGCCCAGCCCCGAGCTCGGCAGCTCCGCCGACTTCGGACTGCGGCCCGTGATGACCCTCTCGGCGTCCCTCGCACTGGTGAAACACGTCCCGGGCGGCCACGGCGTCAGCTACGGCCATCGATACGTCACCCCGGGCGAGACCACCCTCGGCCTGATCCCCCTCGGCTACGCCGACGGCATCCCGCGGCACGCCTCCGGCGCCGGCCCCGTCCTGGTCGGCGGCAAGTGGCGGACGGTAGCGGGGCGGATCGCGATGGACCAGTTCGTGGTCGACCTGGGCGGGGACGAGCCCGAGGCCGGGGCGGAAGCCGTGCTGTTCGGGACCGGCGAACACGGCGAGCCCACCGCCGAGGACTGGGCGCAGGCCGCCGGGACCATCGCGTACGAAATCGTCACCCGGATCGGAACGCGCGTTCCACGCGTCTATAGGAATGCGTCCCTGTGACGCGGCCTGCCGACAGGCCCAGGATGCGGCCGATGGACGCGTCCATGTGACGCGTTCGTGGGCATGCGGCTATGTGAATGAGGAACGAGACGGGTAACCCGTAGCGGAACATCGCAACCGAACACCGGCACCATCCACCACCCACGTCACACCAGCACCACCCGACCCAGCGAAGAGGAGCGGTACGTGAGCGAGAGCAGCGCGGAGGTCGTCGCGGCCGTCGCCTCCGCCACGGGGGCGGCCGCGAACTGGCGCAGGGCGACCGGATTCGCCGGTGCGGCGATAGGCGTGATCGCGGCCGGGGCGGCCGCCGGCGTCGCCATAGAGCGGATGACCGTCGGCCGGGGCATGCGGGCCAAGGCCCGCCTCGCCCTCGACTCCGCGGGACCGTACGGCTCGCTGCGCGGCATGCCCGGCAAGGCCTACGGCGACGACGGCACCGAGCTGTACTACGAGGTCGACGACATCGACCCCGATGCCGCTCCCGCCCTCACACCGCGCCGGCGTCGGCTCTTCGGCCGCAAGGCTCCCGCCCCCGTCACCGTCGTCTTCAGCCACGGCTACTGCCTCAGCCAGGACTCCTGGCACTTCCAGCGCGCCGCGCTGCGGGGCGTCGTGCGCACCGTGCACTGGGACCAGCGCAGCCACGGCCGGTCCGGCCGGGGTGTCGCCCAGACGGAGCAGGGCACCCACGTCGACATCGAGCAGCTCGGCCGTGACCTGAAGGCCGTCATCGACGCGGCCGCGCCCGAGGGACCGCTCGTGCTGGTCGGGCACTCCATGGGCGGCATGACCGTCATGGCGCTGGCCGACCAGTACCCGGAGCTGATCCGTGACCGGGTCGTCGCCACCGCCTTCGTCGGTACGTCGTCCGGGAAGCTCGGCGAGGTCAACTTCGGGCTGCCCGTCGCGGGAGTGAACGCGGTGCGGCGGGTGCTGCCGGGCGTGCTCAGGGCGCTGGGGCAGCGGGCCGAGCTGGTGGAGAAGGGGCGCCGGGCCACGGCCGACCTGTTCGCCGGGATCATCAAGCGGTACTCGTTCTCGTCCCGGGACGTCGACCCGGCGGTCGCCCGGTTCGCCGAGCGGATGATCGAGGGGACGCCGATCGACGTGGTCGCGGAGTTCTACCCGGCCTTCTCCGACCACGACAAGACCGAGGCGCTCGCCCTCTTCACGGACATGCCGGTGCTCGTGCTGGCCGGTGTGGGGGACCTCGTCACGCCCAGCGAGCACAGCGAGGCCATCGCCGACCTGCTGCCGGACGCCGAGCTGGTCCTGGTGCCGGACGCCGGGCACCTGGTGATGCTGGAGCACCCGGAGGTCGTCACCGACCGTATGGCCGACCTGCTCACCCGGGCGGGTGCCGTGCCGGCAGGGGCTACCGTAAGTGGCTATGGAAGCACCAGCAGCACCGCACAACGCGGGTGATCTAGAGCTCACCGTCACCTCTCCCGACCAGATGCGGGAGCTGGGCCGCCGACTCGCCAAGCTGCTGCGCGCCGGCGATCTCGTGATGCTGAGCGGGGAGCTCGGCGCGGGCAAGACGACGCTGACGCGCGGGCTCGGCGAGGGGCTGGGGGTCCGGGGTGCGGTCACCTCGCCGACCTTCGTGATCGCCCGGGTCCACCCGTCCCTCGGCGACGGTCCGCCGCTCGTCCACGTCGACGCGTATCGCCTGGCCGGCGGGCTGGACGAGATGGAGGACCTCGACCTCGACGTCTCGCTGCCGGAGTCGGTGATCGTCGTGGAGTGGGGCGAGGGGAAGGTCGAGGAGCTGACCGAGGAGCGGTTGCAGCTCGTGATCCACCGGGCCGTGGGCGACACGACCGACGAGGTGCGGCATGTGACGGTGACGGGGCTGGGGGAGCGGTGGGGCTCCGTGGACCTGAGCGTGCTGTCCGCCTGAACCGGGGCTGAACCGGGTGCAGTGCGTTCCGACAAGGTGTCGGCAAAATATTGCGTTCGCGGTCGCGTGCGTGGTCACATGGTATCCAGCTCGTAGTTAGGTGTGCCTAACTACTCCGCCCCCGGCTCCCAGGAGGCGTCCATGTCGGCTTCGGAGAACAAGGTTCCGCAGGGTTCCCAGGTGGTCGCCGGGGTGTCCATGCGGGATCTGTTGGCGGCGGGGGTGGCGGCGAAGGTGATTTCGACGCCGCCGCGGCGCTCCGCTGGGTGTGCCGTGAGGCCGTCCGTTGTCTGCGGGTCCGCTGTGGCTGGTCGCGCCCACGCGGCGGAGCCGCACATTGATACAGCCCCGCGCCCCTAAGGACGTTGCTGAACCGCGACCGAATCCGTAGCCGCTTCTCAGGGGATCACTACCACCGTTCGGCCGATCGTCGCGAAGTCCCACATGGCGTTGCCGTCCGCCCGGGATTCGCGGATGCCGCCCGTCTTCGCCGTCGGGTTGTTGGGCCGGGGGGACGAACCGTCGGCGGGGGCGCTGAAGCCGACGGTGGTGTTCTCCACGGTGGCGAAGCGGACGACGTGTTCGACGGGGAGGCCGTCGGTGCCGGTGACCGTGTTGGAGCGGGACGTGACGGTGTAGGTGCCCGGTGGCGGGTCGACCGTTCCGGGGGTCACGCGGAACGTGCGCTTGACCTTCTCGCCCGGGTCGACCAGCCAGACCCGGTCGCGGCCCATGGCGTACACGACCCGCTGACCGGCGCCGGAACCGGCGGGCAGCGCGCCCGGCTTCCTGTCGTGGGGCGCCTTGGAGGTGCTCGCCTCGGGTGAGCGGGCGGCGTGCGGCGCCCGCAGGTCGGCCGGGACGGTCGCCGAGGCCTGGAAGGCGAGGAAGCCGACGGTCGCCAGGGCCGCCACGGTGAGCCCCGCGACGATCGAGGAGCTGCTGCTTGCCACCGTCACCACCTCAGCGTTCGTGTCGTACGTCGGGTTCGAGCCGACCGTAGCAGCCGTCAAGCGGCCGACCGGGGCGGCGCTTCTGGGGGCGCGGGCGCCGTAGGCTGTTTGCGTGCTCTTGCTCGCTCTGGATACCGCCACCCCCGCCGTCACCGTCGCGCTGCACGACGGCACGGACGTCATCGCCTCGTCGAGCCAGGTGGACGCGCGCCGGCACGGCGAGCTGCTGCTGCCGGCCGTCGACCGCGTGCTCGCCGAGGCCGGACTCAAACTCGACGCCGTCACCGGCATCGTCGTGGGCATCGGACCCGGCCCGTACACCGGGCTGCGCGTCGGACTCATGACCGCCGACACCTTCGGGCTGGCCCTCGGCGTCCCCGTGCACGGCGTGTGCACGCTGGACGGTCTCGCGTACGCCACCGACATCGAGACGGGCCCCTTCGTCGTGGCGACCGACGCCCGGCGCAAGGAGGTCTACTGGGCCCGGTACGCCGACTCCCGTACCCGGCTGACCGACCCGGCCGTCGACCGGCCCGCCGACATCGCCGACCAGGTCGCGGGCCTGCCCGCCGTCGGCGCGGGCGCGCTGCTGTACCCCGACACCTTCCCCGGCGCCCACGCGCCCGAGCACGTGTCGGCGGCGGCCCTCGCGGCGCTGGCCGCCGAGAGACTGACGGCCGGCGAGGAACTCCCCGCGCCCCGGCCGCTGTACCTGCGCCGCCCCGACGCGCAGGTCCCCAAGAACTACAAGGTGGTCACCCCCAAGTGACAGGACAGCCGACCGGACCGCGGACCGGGCCGCCCGTGACTCCTGCGCTGCGCGAGATGCGCTGGTGGGACATCGACGCCGTACTGGGTCTCGAGAAGGCCCTGTTCCCCGAGGACGCCTGGTCCCGGGGGATGTTCTGGTCCGAGCTGGCCCACGCGCGGGGGCCCGGCGCGACCCGGCACTACGTCGTCGCCGAGGACGGCGAACGGCTCGTCGGATACGCCGGGCTCGCCTCCTCCGGCGATCTGGCCGACGTCCAGACCATCGCCGTCGCCCGCGACCAGTGGGGCACCGGCCTCGGTGGTCGGCTCCTCACCGAACTGCTGCGGGCCGCCACCGCCTTCGAGTGCGCCGAAGTGATGCTGGAGTGCCGGGTGGACAACGTCCGCGCGCAGAAGCTGTACGAGCGCTTCGGCTTCGAGGCCATCGGCTTCCGGCGCGGCTACTACCAGCCGGGGAACGTGGACGCCCTGGTGATGCGACTGAACACGAAATCCGGCAGCGGCTCCGCCGCGGGTTCACCTTCCGTACAAGGAACCGAGATCAATGACTGACTCACGGGACGAGCCGCTCGTCCTCGGCATCGAGACCTCCTGCGACGAGACCGGCGTCGGCATCGTCCGTGGCACCACGCTGCTCGCCGACGCCATCGCCTCCAGCGTCGACGAGCACGCCCGCTTCGGCGGCGTCGTGCCGGAGGTCGCCTCCCGGGCGCACCTGGAGGCCATGGTCCCGACGATCGACCGCGCGCTGAAGGAGGCGGGTGTCTCCGCCCGCGACCTGGACGGCATCGCGGTGACCGCAGGTCCCGGGCTCGCGGGCGCGCTGCTGGTCGGCGTCTCGGCGGCGAAGGCGTACGCCTACGCGCTGGGCAAGCCGCTCTACGGCGTCAACCACCTCGCCTCCCACATCTGCGTGGACCAGCTGGAGCACGGGGCGCTGCCGGAGCCGACGATGGCGCTGCTGGTGTCCGGCGGGCACAGCTCCCTGCTGCTGTCGTCGGACATCACCTCCGACGTCCGCCCGATGGGCGCGACCATCGACGACGCGGCCGGCGAGGCCTTCGACAAGATCGCCCGGGTGCTGAACCTGGGCTTCCCGGGCGGCCCGGTCATCGACCGGTACGCGCGCGAGGGCGACCCGGCGGCCATCGCCTTCCCGCGCGGTCTGACCGGCCCGCGCGACCCGGCGTACGACTTCTCCTTCTCCGGTCTGAAGACGGCGGTCGCCCGCTGGATCGAGGCCAAGCGGGCGGCGGGTGAGGAGGTGCCGGTGCGGGACGTCTCCGCTTCCTTCCAGGAGGCGGTCGTGGACGTGCTGACCCGCAAGGCCGTCCGTGCCTGCAAGGACGAGGGCGTCGACCACCTGATGATCGGCGGCGGCGTGGCGGCCAACTCCCGGCTGCGGGCCCTGGCCCAGGAGCGCTGCGAGGCGGCCGGCATCCGGCTGCGGGTGCCCCGGCCGAAGCTGTGCACGGACAACGGGGCGATGGTGGCGGCGCTGGGCGCGGAGATGGTGGCGCGGAACCGGCCGGCGTCCAGCTGGGACCTGTCGGCGGACTCCTCGCTGCCGGTGACGGACCCTCATGTGCCCGGGCATGACCACAGCCACGACCATGTGCACGAGGTCAGCAAGGAGAACCTGTACTCGTGACGGTCGCGCTGATGTGGGAGGCGCGCGCGGTTGCGGGGCGCGGGGAGGAACTGCTGGCGTGGGCACGGGCGCAGGAGCTGGCCGTGGCGCCGCTGCGCCGGGAGACCTTCCGGGCGCCGCAGGACCGGGTCCTCGTCATCACGTGGTGGGACGCGGAGTTCGACGCCGAGCTGCCCGAACTTCCCGAGCCGGACGCGGAGTTGGCGCAGCGGGCCGTGCATCGGTGGCGGTTCGAGCCGGTGGGGCCCCAGTTGCCTCAAGAGGCGTGAGGCGAGTTCAGCTTTCCGGCATTCGGAATTCACCCTTCCTTCCCAGGATCCCCTTACTTTGACGTGTCCATAACGGGATCTTGAACCGGCTTTCGCCGGACGGGGGAGGGGCCGTGACGGTTCGTCGTGCGCGTGGCCGCAGGGGGTCTGGTAGATCCGTCGCGTTCGTCGCGACAGGTGTGGGGATCGCTGTGACGGTCGGCCTCCTGCCGTCGTCCTGGGGCGGTCCGCAGGCCGCCGCGGTGACGCGGGCCGTGAGCGGCCAGTCGTCCGACGCCGGGGAAGCGGCCGTCGCCGACACCGAGGCAGAGGCGTTCGCCGACACCGAGGCAGAGGCGTTCGCGCGGGCCGCGCGCCTGGGCAGGAACGTCGAGATCCTCGCGCTGCGCGGCGAGAGCACCGACGTCTTCGCCACCCCCGACGGCGACCTTGAGTCCCGTGAGTACCTGCGTCCGGTGCGGACCCGGATCGACGGGGCCTGGCGGGCGATCGACACCGACCTCGCCGCGGTGACCGGCGGCGCCGGCAAGGGGATGGTCGCGCCGAAGGCGGCCTCCGTGGGGCTGGCGTTCTCCGGTGGCGGCGCGGGGCCGCTCGTGCGGCTGGAACGTGCCGGTCGGACCCTGGAGTTGTCGTGGCCGGGCACCGTGCCGGCGCCTCGTCTGGACGGCGACACGGCCACGTACCCCGACATCCTGCCGGACGTCGACCTCCGACTGGCAGCCCGGCCCGAGGGCTTCACCCAGCTCCTCGTCGTCAAGTCGGCCGAGGCGGCCGGCAGCGGGGAACTCGCCGAGCTGCGGCTCAGGCTGGGGACCGAGGGGCTCGTGACGCGGGAGACCGCGAACGGGGGTCTGGCCGCGGTCGACGAGGGCTCGGGCGGGGTCGTGTTCGAGGCGCCCCGGCCCGTGATGTGGGACTCCAGCACCCAGGAACCGCAGCCGTCGTCGGACACCCGGGCCGGGACGGGCGTACAGCCGGCGTCGTTCTCGGCTGCCGAGGCCGACGACAGCACCGCGGCCGGCGACATCACCCAGGCCGCCGGCGGCACGGACGCCTCCGGGGCCGAGCCCACCGCCGCCGACGCCGGCCGGGTCGAGCCCATCGGCGTCGACCTCCCCGCGGGCGGGGACGAACTCGTCCTCACCCCGGACAAGGAGCTGCTCACCGGGTCCGACACCGTCTACCCGGTCTTCATCGACCCGCAGTGGTACACGCCGAAGGCCACCTCGTGGACCATGGCCTCGCGGTACTGGGCGAGTTCACCGCAGTGGAAGTTCAACGGTGACTCGGACGCCGGGCTCGGGTTCTGCGGCTGGAGCTACTGCCAGCCGCAGGACGTGAAGCGGCTCTTCTACCAGATCCCGACCACCAAGTTCGCGGGCCGCAGCATCCTGTCCGCCGAGTTCGTCGTACGCAACACCTGGTCGTCGTCCTGTGAGGCACGCGAGGTGCAGCTCTGGCGCACCAAGGCGATCAACTCCTCCACCACCTGGAACACCCAGGACGACTCGGGCTTCTGGATCGACCACCTGCGCAGCCGCAGCTTCGCCTACGGCTACGACGGCTGTGCCGCCGCCGACGCGGAGTTCGACGTGAAGGACGCCGTGGCGATGGCGGCGGCGAAGAAGTGGCCGCAGATCACCTTCGGCATGCGGGCCAGCGCCTCCGGCGAGGGCGACCGCTACAGCTGGAAGCGGTTCTCCGACGACGCGTTCCTGCGCGTCCGCTACAACCGTCCGCCGCCGCGGATCTCCACCTCGCAGCTCACCATGGACCCCGGCGGCACCTGCGAGCCGAACGACACCCGGGTGCGGGTGCGCTCCCGGGCGACCGTCCGCGCCAACAACGTCAGCGACCCGGACAAGGACCGGATCCAGGTGCAGTTCCGGGCGCTGTGGGACAACGGCGACGGCTGGAAGCAGCACTGGATCTCGGCGAAGAGCACGGACAAGGCGTCCGGTTCGGACTTCTCCATCCAGTTGCCGACCACCATCCCGCAGAACAAGACCGTCGGCTGGCAGGCCCGTGCCTGGGACGGCGGCCAGTGGTCCGCCTGGAGCTCCCAGAACGCGCACAGCTGTCACTTCGTCTACGACACCACCGTGCCCGTCGGCCCGTCGATCGCCTCGTCGCAGTACCCGGCCTCCGACCCCGCCGACCCGAACGACCCCTGGTGGGACGGCGTCGGCCGGTACGGCACCTTCACCATCGACACCTCCTCCGGTGACGTCACCAAGTACTGGTTCGGCGTCAACGGCTCGCCCACCAGCGCCCACACGCTGACCACCTCCGGCGGCGGCGCCAAGACGATGAAGTTCATGCCGACCAAGCCCGGCGTCAACTTCATCACCGCCAAGGCCTTCGACGCCGCCGGCAACGGCTCCGAGACCCGCACCTACTACTTCCGCGTCCGCTCCGGCCAGCCCGACCGGCTGTCCTGGCAGATGGACGAGAGCACGGGTGCCACCGAGGTCACCGGCTCGGGCGGCGAGTGGCCCGCCCAGCTGTACGCGGGCGCCAAGCCCGGCGCCGAGGGCGTGAGCGGCAACGGTCTCGAACTCGACGGCACCGACGACTACGCGGCCAGTGACTCCCCGGTCCTCAACACCGCCAAGAGCTTCGCGGTGTCGGTGTGGGCGAAGCTGCCCGCCGACCCGACCGGCGCACCCGTCGCCGTCGCCCAGGCCGGCTCCAGCACCAGCGGCTACGAGATCTACTACTCGACGGCGCTCGGCGGCTGGGTCTTCCTGCGGCACACCACCGACGCGTCCGGCACCGGTGTGGCGAGGGCCGTGCAGCCCGCCTGCGCGAGCGGGGACACCGCCTGCCAGTCGGCCCGCGTCAACACCTGGACCCATCTGGTCGCCGCCTTCAACTACCCCAGCCAGCAGCTGAAGCTGTACGTGAACGGCGCCCTCGTCGCCACCGCCCCGTACACCACCACCCCGTGGGACGCCCGCGGCCGCACGATCCTCGGCGCCGCCTCCCACTACGGGACCGTGGAGGGGTTCTTCAAGGGCTCCCTCGACGAGGCGCAGTTCTTCGACTACCAGATCACCGACTCCCAGGTGACCCAGCTGTACAACAAGGTGCCGGTGAGCAGCGCGCGTCCGGCCAAGCTGGTCTTCCCGCTGGACGAGACCGCTGAGGCCGTCGCCCTGACCGGCCGCGCCCAGCAGGCCCCGGCCCAGCTCAAGGGCGGCGCCACCGCAGGGGTCGCCGGGGTCAACAACCGGGCGGTCGAGTTCGACGGCGTCGACGACCACGCGACCACCGGCCGCCCGATCATGGACACCGCGCAGAGCTTCGCGGTCTCCGCCTGGGTGAAGCTGCCCAAGGACAAGGAGGCCAAGGCGATGACGGCGGTCGCCCAGGCCGGCACCGTCAACCCGGGCTTCGAGCTGTACCACTCCACCGCGCTCGGCGGCTGGGTCTTCATCCGGGAACAGAGCGACACGGCCGACTCCACGGTCGTCCGCGTCACCGAGTCCGCCTGCCCGGCGAACACCAACTGCGCCGCGGCCCGGCTCGGCGAGTGGAACCACGTCGTCGCCGTCCAGGACGTCGACGCGGGCAAGATCCTGCTGTACGTCAACGGCGTCCTGGAGGGCACGGCCGCCTTCACCACCCCGTGGCTGGCCGTCGGCCAGGTCACCCTCGGCGGCACCCGCAAGGCCGACGGCACCCTGGGCAGCCCGCTCAAGGGCGCCATGGACGACGTACGCCTCTACGACCGGGCCGTCTCCGACGACGAGGTGAAGCAGCTGTTCAGGCAGCGGCCGCTGGTCAAGAGCCGCTGGAAGTTCGAGACCGCGTCCACCGCCACCCCGCCGGTCACCCCGGACGCCGGCCCCGCCGCCGCGGGCCTGAGCCTGCACAACGGCGCAGCGCTCGGCTCCGGCTGGGTCGACGGCGGCCTCACCCTCGACGGCGTCAACGACTACGCCGCCACCGCGAGCGGCACGGTGCCCCTCGACACCACCGCCAGCTTCACCGTGAGTGCCTTCGCACAGGCCTCGGCCCGGCCCACCGGCCAGGTCGCCCTGCTCAGCGCGCCCGGCACGAACAAGGACGCCTTCTCCGTCCGCTACATCCCGAGCAGCACTCCGGACACCAACGGCGGCCGCTGGCGGATCACCACCGCCGACGCCGACAAGACCGACGCCACGTCGGCCGAGGTGGAGAACGGGCAGTTCTACGGCCCCGAGGACTGGACCCATCTGGCGCTGGTCTACGACGGGTTCGCGCACGAGCTGCGGCTGTACGTCAACGGCGAGCTGGAGGAGGTCGCCTGCCAGGACGCCGACGACGACGGCGAGCCCGACGTCAGCGGCTGCGCCGAGCAGGTGTCGTACGCCGAGAACGTGCTCACCTTCAAGGCCGTCCAGTCGCTGCAGCTCGGCCGCGACCGGGCCGGCGCCTACTTCCCCGGCTCCCTCTCGGACGTCTGGACCTTCCAGGGCGCCCTCGACGACGCACAGATCGGGCACCTGTCGCTCGGTATGCCGGGCACGGCCACCACCGTGCCGGGTCACAGCTGATCGCCCACTCCGGGACCGAAGGACGAGGATGAACGGTAGATTCCGCACGCCTGCGCGTGCCCTGCGCCGCCGTGTCGCCCTGGCCTCGGCGGCGGTCATGGTCGGCACGCTGCTCCAGGCTGTGGCCCAGCCCGCGAGCGTCGCCGCCGACCGCGGCACCGGCCGCCCCGGCCTGCCCGGGTCGGAACAGCCGGTCGAGGTCACGCCGGTCAAGGTCACACCGCGGCCGGTGACGAAGGGGCCCCGTACCCCGAAGGAGAAGCCGAGGGCGAGCTGGCCCGAGGCGGGTTCGGCGACAGTGGAGTTGGCCGGGGGCGGCCCCTCGGGTGTCGTACGGGCGAAGGGGCTGCCACTCGCGGTCGGCGGTACCCAGCGGGCCAACGGGGCACAGGGACTCAGAGGGGCTCGGGGAACTCAAGGCGAGGTCAAGGCCCGGCTGTTCGACCGTGCGGCGGCCCGTCGGGCGGGCACGGGCGGGCTGCTGTTCAGCCTCCAGTCCGGCCGGAAGCAGTCGGTCCGCACGCGCGTCGACTACGCGTCCTTCGCCGGGGCCTTCGGCGGCGGATACGCCGACCGCATGCGCCTCGTCGAGCTGCCCGCCTGCGCGCTGACCACCCCGGACCGGGCCGGGTGCCGTACCGCCAAGCCGATCGAGACCGTCAACGACACCGAGCGGCAGACCCTCACCGCGCCGAAGGTCGCCCTGAGCGGCTCCGGCGCCACCGTCCTCGCGGCCGTCGCCGACGAGGCGGGCATGGGCGGCGACTACAAGGCGACCCCGCTGTCGCCGTCCGCGCAGTGGAGCACGAACCTCAACACCGGTGACTTCTCCTGGTCGTACCAGATGGGTGTGCCGGACGTGCCGGGCGGGCTGACGCCGAGCGTCGGCATGTCCTACTCCTCCGGTTCGATCGACGGGCGCACCGGCAACACCAACAACCAGGGCTCCTGGCTCGGTGACGGCTTCGACCTGTGGCCCGGGTTCATCGAGCGCCGCTACAAGTCCTGCGGCGCCGACGACGGGGTGGAGAACGCGGACGGCGGCAAGCCCGGAGACCTGTGCTGGGCCTACGACAACGCGTTCATCTCCTTCAACGGCAAGGGCGGCGAGCTGGTTCCCGACGGCACCGACGCCTTCCGGCTGAAGAACGACGACGGCACCAAGGTCCAGCGGATCCACGGCACCGCCTCCGACGTGCGGTCCAACGGCGCCCGCGACGACGAGTACTGGAAGGTCACCACCCCGGACGGCGTCCAGTACTACTTCGGCTACAACCGGCTGCCCGGCTGGGCGAGCGGCGACGAGACCACCGACTCCGCCTGGACGGCCCCCGTCTTCGGCGACGACACGGGCGAGCCCTGCCACGCCTCGACCTTCGCGAGCTCCTCCTGCGACCAGGGCTGGCGCTGGAACCTCGACTACGTCGTCGACCCGCACGGCAACGCCCTCGCGTACTACTACGACAAGGAGTGGAACTCCTACGGCCGCAACCTCAAGGACACCGACGACACCCGCTATGTGCGCGGCGGTTTCCTCGACCGGATCGAGTACGGCCTGCGCAAAACCTCGATGTACTCGGCGCAGCCGCTCGCCAAGGTCGACTTCACCAGCGGCGAGCGGTGCCTCCCGGACGCCGACACCACCTGCACCGACATCGGCAAGGACGCCTTCTCCTGGTACGACACCCCCTGGGACCTGAACTGCGACGAGGGCGCCACCTGCGACCAGGGCCGGCTGTCCCCGGTGTTCTTCACCCGCAAGCGGCTCACCTCGGTCAAGACACAGGTGCTGAAGTCCGGCGCCTACACGGACGTCGACTCCTGGAAACTGACCCACCGCTGGGGCATGGCCGACACCGACTACCAGCTGCTGCTGGAGTCCGTGCAGCGCACCGGCCACAGCGCGAGCCCGGCCGTCACCCTGCCGAAGACGTCCTTCTCCTACGTCCAGCTCGCCAACCGGCTCGACCGGACCGGTGACGGCTTCGCCCCGTTCGTCAAGGAGCGCCTGGCCACCGTCGCCGACGAGGCGGGCGGACAGATCGACGTCGGCTATTCGGCGCCCGTCTGCTCCTTCGACGCCCTGCCGACGCCGCAGACCAACACCACGCGCTGCTTCCCGCAGTACATCGGCGGCAGCGCGACGGACGACCCGGACCTGCACTGGTTCAACAAGTACGTCACCTCCGCGGTCACCCTCACCGACCGCACCGGCGGCGCGCCCGACCAGGTCACCGCGTACGAGTACCTGGACGGCGCGGCCTGGCACTACGACGACGATGACGGGCTGACCAAGGAGAAGGAGAAGACCTGGTCGCAGTGGCGGGGCTACGGCCACGTCCGGGTGCGGACCGGTGGTCAGGGCGGCGCGGCCGCGATGCGCTCGCAGAGCGACAGCTACTTCCTGCGCGGCATGCACGGCGACCGCGAGACGCCGGGCGGCGGCACGAAGAGCGTCAGCGTCCCGCTGGGCGCGGGCGAGGGCGACGCGATCGGCGACCACGAGTCGGCGGCCGGCTTCGAGTACCGGACGGTCGACTTCTCCGGCCCCGGCGGCTCGGTGCTGTCCAAGACCGTCCGCCGGCCCTGGCACCACGAGACCGCGAAGCGGGTCCGCGACTGGGGCACGATCACGGCCAACCTCACGGGCACGGCCGAGAGCAGGACCTGGACGTCGCTGGACGGCGGGGCGGGCGACCGATGGCGCACGACCACGACCGCGAACTCCTTCGACACGACGGCCGGCCGGATCACCCGGACCGACGACCGCGGTGACGACGCCACCAGCGCCGACGACAAGTGCACCCGCACGTCCTACCCGGCGTCCGGCGCGATCCTCACCCTGCCGTCCCGCGCCGAGACGGTCGCCAAGGCCTGCGACGCCACCACCGACCGCGCCAAGGACGTCATCTCCGACGTCCGCACCGCCTACGACGGCCTCGGCTACGACGCCGCCCCCACCCAGGGCGACGCCACGCGCACCGCGATGCTCAAGTCCCACGACGGCACCACGGCCACCTACACGGAGACCGGCGCCGGCTACGACACCTACGGCCGCAAGCTCACCGCCAACGACCTGAGCGGCACGGTGACGGTCAAGTCCGGCACGCTCACGCGGACCGCGCGCGACGACGGCCGCACCACCACAACCGCGTACACCCCGACGACCGGCTTCCCGGCCTCGGCCAAGGTCACCACCCCGCCGGTCACCCCGGGCGACAGCACCACCGCGCAGTCCACGACCACGACCAACGACCCGGCACGCGGCGTACCGCTGACGGTCACCGACACCAACGGCAAGGTCACCGACTTCGCCTACGACGCGCTGGGCCGCAAGACCAAGGTGTGGCTCGCCGACCGGCACACGGGCGACGTCCCGACGTACGAGTACACCTACACGGTCACCGAGGGCCGGCCGGTCGTCGTCGGGACGAAGAGCATCGGCAACAACGGCGCCCAGATCAGCGCGTACGTCCTCTACGACGGCTTCCTGCGCCCCCGCCAGACCCAGGACCCCGGGCCCGACGGCGGACGGCTGCTCACCGACACCTTCTACGACGAACGCGGCCTGACGGCGAAGGAGTTCCTCTCCTACTACGACACGGCCAGGCCCACCACGACGCTGGTCGCACCGCAGGACGCGCTGGACGTCGAGACCCAGAACCGGTACGCGTACGACGGCCTGGGCCGGCAGACCGAGTTCCGGCAGATCGCGGGCAACGGCGACGGCGGCACGGTCCTCAACACGACGCGGACGATCTACGGCGGCGACCGCACGACGGTCGTCCCGCCGGTCGGCGGCACCGCCACCACCACCCTGACGGACGCCCGCGGTCAGACCACCGAGCTGCGCCAGCACCACACGCGGGCCGCCGAAGCGGCGTACGACACCACGAAGTACGGCTTCTCGCCGAGCGGCAACCTGACGAAGGTCACCGACGCGGCGGGCAACGAGTGGAGCTACCAGTACGACCTGCTCGGCCACATGGGCCGGTCCGAGGACCCGGACAAGGGCACGGTGGAGTACTTCTACGACGACCGGGGCCTGCTGAAGTCCACCCTCGACGCCCGGAACAACACGCTCGCCTACGGCTACGACGGCATCGGGCGCAAGACCGAGACGCGGTCCGGGTCCGCGACGGGCGCCCTGCGCGCCAAGTGGACGTACGACACGGTCAGCGGGGCGAAGGGCTACCTCGCCGAGTCGACCCGGTACGTCGACGGGCAGGCCTACACCTCGAAGGTCGTGGCCTACGACCGGCTCTACCGGCCGCTGCGCACCTCCGTGACCATCCCGGCCACCGAGGCGAACAACGGCCTGAGCGGCACCTACCTGTCGACCACCTCGTACGACGTGTCCGGCCTGGTCGCCGGCGTGGGCCTGCCCAAGGCCGGCTCGCTGGCCGCGTCCTCCGTGGTCTACGCGTACGAGGACGACACACTGCGGCCGATCACCGTGGACGGCCGCGAGGGCATCCGCTCCTCGGTGCGCTACAGCCTCACGGGCAAGCCGCTGCAGTACGAACTGTCCAACGCGGGCGGCAGGAAGGCCTGGGTCACCAACGAGTACGAGCCGGGCACCCAGCGCCTGTCGTACACCCGCGTCGACCGCCAGGACGTCGCCGGCGTCGACCAGGCGTCCACGTTCCGCTACGACGAGGCCGGCAACGTCCTGTCCGTCTCGGACACCTCACGCGCCGGCACGGACACCCAGTGCTTCGGCTACGACCATCTGCGCCGCATGACGCAGGCGTGGACCCAGCCGACGGCCGCCTGTGCCCCGGCGCCCACGGCGTCCGTGCTCGGCGGACCGGCGCCGTACTGGCAGTCGTACACCTACGACAAGATCGGCAACCGGCGTACCGAGGTCCAGCACGATGTCACGGGTGACACGGCCAAGGACGTCAGGAGCACCTACGACTATCCGGTGCCGGGTGCCGGGGTGGTCCGCCCGCACGCCCTGAAGGCGGTCACCCGCACCGGCGGCGGTGTCACGGCGGGCGACAGCTTCACCTACGACGCCACGGGCAACACGGACGTCCGCACCCTGGGCAGCGGCACCACCCAGGACCTGGACTACGACGCCGAGGGCCGGCTGACGAAGGTGACCGAGCCCGTGGAGGGCGGCTCGCCGAAGGTCACCGAGTACGTCTACGACGCCGACGGCAACCGGCTCGTCGGCCGCACCCCGACCGAGACCACCCTCTACCTGGGCAGCACCGAGATCACGGTCGCCAAGGGCACGACGGCCCCGAAGGCCACCCGCTACATCGACGTCGGCGGCGGCCACACGGCGGTCCAGTCCGACGACGGCAAGGTCTCCTTCACCACCGCCGACCACCAGGGCACCGCACTGCTGGCCATCGACGCGGCGACACAGCAGCTCAGCCACCGCCGGGTGCTGCCCTTCGGCGGCGACCGCGGCACCGCGCCCGCCTCCTGGCCCGGCACGAAGGGCTTCGTCGGCGGAACGCGGGACACGGCCACGGGGCTGACCCACCTGGGCGCCCGCGAGTACGACCCGGCGACGGGCCGCTTCCTCTCGGTCGACCCGGTGCTGGACCTGACCGACCCGCAGCAGATCAACGGCTACGCCTACAGCGACAACAACCCGGTGACGTTCTCCGACCCGACCGGCCTGTGGTGCGACAGCTGCAACGACGGCAAGGGCTGGCCCACCGTCGACGGCTACGAGGACGACGAGCCCTCGAAGGGCCACACGGGCAGCGGCGGCACCGGCAACGGCAACGGCGGGAACAGCCAGTCGCCCTCCCAGACCGTCAACGTCACACAGAAGGACGACGAGGTCTGGATCGAGGACGTCAGGGTGCCCAGCGCCATCGAGCTGGAGTACATGTTCCCGCTCGTCGCCGAGAACGAGCGCGTCGAGAAGTGGGCCAAGCGCAAGTGCTTCGCCCAGGACGGCAACACGGCCTCGTTCTGCGGCGCCGCCGAGGCGCTCGGGCTGCTCAACTACGAGCAGACCCTGTTCGACAAGGTCGTGGTCGCCCTCGTCGCCCCGGACTTCGACGCCTGGAAGAGCTGCCTGGGCGGCGACAGCGTCAAGGCCTGCGGCTCGGCGGCGCTGGATCTGCCGTGGGCGCGGGTGCTCAAGGGGGTGAAGGTCCTCAGGGCGTCCGACGAACTCGCGGACGCGGGCAAGGTCGCCGAGAAGTGCAACAGCTTCGTCCCGGGCACCGAGGTCCTCATGGCGGACGGCACCACGAAGCCCATCGAGGACGTCCGGATCGGCGACGAGATCCTCGCGACGGATCCGGAGACCGGCCGTACCACGGTCAAGGAGGTCACCGCCGAGATCATCGGCGAGGGTCTCAAGGACCTCGTGGACATCACGCTCACGGTCGACGGCCGGGCAGTCCACGTGACGGCCACGGCAGGCCACCCGTTCTGGGTCCCGGGGCTCGCCGACTGGATCGACGCCGGTGACCTGAAGGCCGGCCAGGACCTGCGCACCGCCGCCGGGAACAGCGTCCGGATCACCGCGGTCCGGCACGGCAAGCGGTTCGCGGCCGTGCGCAACCTCACCGTCGCCGATCTCCACACGTACTATGTGCTGGCGGGCGACACCCCGGTCCTCGTGCACAACACCAGCTGCACGAAGCCGGTGAACCTTCCGAGTTGGCGGAAGGTGAGCATCGACATGGAGCACGTTCTCGATCGGCACACCGCCGCCGGAAAGACCTACAAGCAGAGCGGGATCAAGACCAAGTTCCCGGACTACATGTCGGCCGGAGAAATCGAGAAGACCATCAAGCAGGCCTACCGCTCCGCTTCGACGGCCGGACCCTCGCAGGGTGCGCGCGTGTTCCTCCGGGGCCGGGCGAACGGCCTCGACATCGAGATGTGGGTGAACCGGGAGACCCGCACGGTGGAAACTGCGTACCCGGTATGGCGGTGAGGGATGTCCTTCGAGGTGCGGTTCGACGCCGGATCGCTCGAGCAGGCCAGGTCGGGTGCGATCTGGGGAGGTGTCTGGGTCGAACTCTCGGGCGTCGCCTTTCCGGAGTCCGGCTGGAACGACATGCCGGTGGCGTTCGTCGTCGAGTTCCTCGACGCGGTCCAGGACGTCCGCGCGGCATCCGGCAGACGCAGGACGGTGCGGTTCTTCGACGGGCCCTACTGGGTCGACCTGACGAACCGCGACGGCGAATCGATCGAACTGTCCGTCAACGCGGCCGTCCCGGGCGGCACGGCGGTCGCCTCGGCCGAGGAACTGCTGCGGTCCCTGAACGCCGTCGGTGACGCCCTTCTCGAAGCGTGCCGGGCGCACGGCTGGGGCGACCAGCCCGACTTCAGGAGGCTCCAAGCGCTGCGCGCCTGAATCCGGAGCCCGAATCCGGAGCCCGAATCCGGAGCCTGAAGCCGAAGCGTGAGTCCGAGGCCCACCAGCCGGTGCTGGTGGGCCTCCCCCCGTCCCGGGGCGCGGGCGTCAGCCCGCTTCCGACACCACGGCCTCACACCGGAGCCGCCGTTCGGTCCCCAACTCCCGTACCGGCCCGGTGAGTTCCAGTCGCGCCGTGTGCCGGACCTCCGCGCTGGACGCCGCCAACCGCAGCTCCAGCACCCCCGGTTCGACCACCCTGCGCCCCGCGCGGTCGCTGAACGACGACAGGTCGGCGTGGAAGCGGAAGGTGATCCGCATCGCCTCGCCCGGGGCCAGTTCCACGCGCTGGTAGCCGATCAGCCGGACGTCCGGCCGGGTCACGGAGGCCACCGGGTCGTGGAGATACAGCTGGACCACCTCCGCCCCGGCGCGGTCGCCGCTGTTGCGGACGGTGAGGGAGAGGTCGTATGTGCCGTCCGTGGTGATCCGCGAGGCCGTTCCCCGGAAGTCGTCCCAGGTGAAGTCGGTGTAGGTCCGCCCGTGTCCGAACGCGTACAGCGGCGTCGGATCCAGGTTGCTGACCTCGCCCGCGAGGCCCAGCGGCGGCTGGAGATACGTCCAGGGCTGGCCTCCCGGCACCCGAGGCACGCTCACCGGCAGCCGCCCCGACGGGTTCACCCGGCCTGACAGCACCCCCGCCACCGCCGGCCCGCCCTCCTCGCCGGGGAAGTAGGCCTGGACGACCGCCGCCAGCCGGCCCTGCCAGCGGCCCAGCGCGTACGGGCGGCCGGTGAGCAGGACCAGGACGACCGGGACGCCGGTCGCCACCAGGGCGTCCAGCAGATCGGCCTGTACGCCCGGCAGCCGCAGGTCCGTCACGTCGCAGCCCTCACCCGAGGTGCCCCGCCCGAACAGCCCGGCGCGGTCGCCCAGCACCGCCAGGCACACGTCCGCCTCCGACGCCCGCGCCACCGCCTCCTCGAAGCCCGCCGTGTCCGGGTCCACGACCCCGCAGCCCTCCGCGAACGTCACCTTGGCGTCGGGGAGTTCGGCGCGCAGTGCCTCCAGGACCGTCGGGATCTCGATGCCCATCGGCACCTCGGGGTGGTGCGTGAGGACGTGGGAGGGGAAGGAGTAGCAGCCCAGCATCGCCAGGGCGTCGGCCGCGCGGGGTCCGACGACCGCGACGCGGGCGTCCGGCGGCAGCGGCAGCACGCCGTCCGGGTTGTCCAGCAGCACCACCGACTCCTCGGCCACGCGCCGGGCCAGCGCCCGGTTCGCGGGGGAGTCCAGGTCGATGCGGGACGCCTTCGGCTCCGGGGCCCAGTCCTCGTCCAGGAGGCCCAGCTCGCACTTCTGGAGCAGGACCCGACGCGCCGCCCGGTCCACCAGTTCCTCGGGTACGTCCCCCGCCCGTACCGCGTCCGCCAGCGGCTTCCCGTAGCACTTCACCGTCGGCAGCTCCACGTCGACGCCGGCCGTCAGCGCCACGTGCGCCGCCTCGCCCGGGCCGCCCGCCACCCGGTGCAGCGTCTGGAGGAAGCCGATGCCGAAGTAGTCGGCGACCACCGTGCCCGTGAAGCCCCACCGCTCCCGCAGGAGCTCCGTCAGCAGCCCCGGGTCCGCCGACGCCGGCACCCCGTCCGTCTCGTTGTACGCCGCCATCACCGACCGCGCCCCGCCCTCGCGCAGCGCCATCTCGAACGGGGGGAGGGTCACGTCCGCGAGCTCCCGGACGCCCGCCCGCACCGGCGCGAGATTGCGGGCGCCCGCCGAGGACGCGTACCCGGCGAAGTGCTTCAACGTCGCGACCACCCCGGCCGACTCCAGGCCCCGCACGTACGCCGTGCCGATCGTGCCGACCAGGTACGGGTCCTCGCCGACGGTCTCCTCGACCCGGCCCCAGCGCGGATCGCGTACGACGTCCAGGACCGGCGCCAGACCCTGGTGGACGCCCACCGAGCGCAGGTCCTCGCCGATGCGGCGGGCCATCTCCTCGACGAGCGGGGGGTCGAAGGTGGCCCCCCACGCCAGCGGGACCGGATAGGCGGTGGCCTGCCAGGCCGTGAACCCCGCCAGGCACTCCTCGTGGGCGACGGCCGGGATGCCGAAGCGGCCCGCGGCGGCGATCCGGCGCTGGGCGCGGGCCAGCGCCTGCGCGCCCAGCGCCGGGTCCACGGGGGCGGTGCCGAAGGAGCGGGTGAGCTGGCCGAGGCCGTGGGTGATCAGCTCGTCCCATTCGTCGTCGGAGCGGTCGGCGGTCATGTCGTGCTGGTGCGGGGCGACGCCCTCGCCGTCCGTGGCGGCGCCCACCCACACGCCGTACAGCTGGGCGGTCTTCTCCTGGAGGGTCATCCGGGAGAGGAGGTCGTCGACGCGGGCGGCGGCGGGCAGGGCGGGGTCGCGCCAGGGGGCGGTGGTCATGAAACTCCTGTCGGGGCGATGGCCCACTCGCGAATGTTTCGTTGTTCACCTCGAATGTTCCGGGAACCTAGGCGCGGTGAGAAGGGTTCGTCAAGAGGTCGTGCAGGGATACGATCGCCGCCATGACACCCTCGGAGCCCGCCGAAACCCGGACGACAACGCGTGAAACCCGGACGACATCACCGTCCTCCGGCCGGTCCACGCAGACAGCGACGCTCGCCGAGATCGCCCGCGAGGCCGGCGTCTCCGCGCCGACTGTTTCGAAGGTCCTCAACGGACGAGCCGACGTCGCCCCGGCCACCCGCAGCCGGGTCGAGGAACTGCTGCGCGCCCACGGCTACCGCCGACGACGGGCCGAGGCCAGCCGCTCCCCCCTCATCGACCTGGTCTTCCACGAGCTGGAGAGCGCCTGGGCGATGGAGGTCATCCGGGGCGTGGAGAACGTCGCCCGGGACGCCGGGCTGAGTGTCGTGCTCAGCGAGAGCGCCGGGCGGCTGACCCCGGGGCGCACCTGGGCCGACCAGGTCGCCGCGCGCCGCCCGCACGGCGTGATCCTCGTGCTGTCCGGCCTCGACGAGTCCCAGCGCGCCCTGCTGACCAGCCGGTCCATCCCGTTCGTGGTGATGGACCCGGCGGGCGACCCGGGCGCCGACGTGCCGTCCATCGGGGCGACGAACTGGCAGGGCGGACTCGCCGCCACCCGGCACCTGGTCGACCTCGGGCACCGCAGGATCGGCGCGATCACCGGGCCGTCCCGGATGATGTGCAGCCGCGCCCGCATCGACGGCTACCGCGCCGCCCTGGAGACGGCCGGACTCCCGGTCGACCCCGACCTGATCCGGCCCGGCGACTTCCACCACGAGACCGGCTACCGGCAGGGCCTGGAGCTGCTGCGCCGCCCGGACCGGCCGACCGCCGTCTTCGCCGGGAACGACCTCCAGGCGCTCGGGCTGTACGAGGCCGCGCGCGAGCTGGGGCTGCGGATCCCGGAGGACCTCAGCGTGGTCGGCTTCGACGATCTGCCGATCGCGCGCTGGGTGGGGCCGCCGCTGACGACCGTCCGGCAGCCGCTGACGGAGATGGCGGAGGCCGCGGCGAAGCTGGTCCTCGACCTGGCACGGGAGGCGGGGACACCGGCGGCCACGCGGGTGGAGCTGGCGACCAGCCTGGTCGTGCGCAGCAGTACGGGGGCGCCTCCGGCGGTTTAGCAGGAGAAGCCTGTTGCTGTATTGACGGGTGTTTCGTGGCGCCCCACACTGCACCGAAGCCAGTCGGTTGTTCGACCGAAACTTTCGGAGGCACCCGCAATGAGATCTCTGAGAACCACTCTGAGAACCACTCTGAGAACAGGCTTACCCCTCGGGGCACTTCTCACCGGCGTCGCGACGATCGGGGCCCTTCTGCTCACGGCGCCCGCGGCGCACGCCGCCGAGACACCGCTGCGCGACTTGGCCGCCGCCAAGGGCAAGGTCATCGGCACCGCCGTCACCGGCTCCAAGCTCACCGGCACCTACGGCGACATCGCGGGCAGCGAGTTCAACGCGCTGACCCCCGGCAACGCCATGAAGTGGGGCTCGGTCGAGCCGACGCGCGGCTCCTTCAACTGGGCCGAGGCCGACCAGATCGTCGACTTCGCCGAGGCGCACGGCCAGCAGGTGCGCGGCCACACCCTGGTCTGGCACAGCCAGAACCCGAGCTGGCTGACGAACGGCAGCTGGACGTCCGCCGAGCTGAGCCAGTTGATGAACGACCACATCGCGCTGGAGGTCGGCCGCTACAAGGGCCGGCTGGCCACCTGGGACGTGGTGAACGAGGCCTTCAACGAGGACGGCACCTACCGCCAGACCCTCTGGTACAACGGCCTCGGCGCCGACTACATCGCCCAGGCCCTGACCGCGGCCCGCGCCGCCGACCCGAGCGCCAAGCTGTACATCAACGACTACAACGTCGAGGGCGTCAACGCGAAGAGCACGGCGCTGTACAACCTGGTCAAGTCCCTCAAGGAGCGCGGCGTCCCGATCGACGGCGTCGGACTCCAGGCCCATCTGATCCTCGGCCAGGTGCCGTCGACCATGCAGCAGAACATCCAGCGGTTCGCCGATCTCGGCGTCGACGTGGCGATCACCGAGCTGGACATCCGTATGCAACTGCCCTCGGACAGCGCCAAGCTGACCCAGCAGGCCGCCGACTACAAGGCCGTCATGAACGCCTGCCTCGCCGTGTCCCGGTGCGTCGGCGCCACGGTGTGGGGCTTCACCGACTCCGACTCCTGGGTCCCGTCCACCTTCCCCGGGCAGGGCGCGGCGACGCCGTACGACGAGAACTACGCGCCGAAACCGGCCTACCACGCCATCGCCGAGTCGCTGGGCGGCGGCACGACCACCCCGCCGCCCACGGACGCGTGCACGGCCGCCTACAGCGTCACCAGCCAGTGGAACACCGGCTTCACCGGGCAGGTCCGGATCGCCTGCTCGGGGGCGGCGCTGTCGTCCTGGAAGGCGAGCTGGACCTTCGGCGCGGGCCAGCAGCTCACCCAGGCCTGGAACGCGAGTTGTACGCAGTCGGGGGCGACTGTCACCTGTTCCAACGCCTCGTACAACGGGACGGTTCCCGACGGCGGTTCGGTCACCTTCGGCTTCAACGGGTCGTGGAGCGGGAGCAATCCGGTGCCGGCCGTGACGCTGGGCTGAGGCAGAGCAGACAGGACGGGGAAATCTGAGAATTTCCGAAGAAATCCGTCCCTGGCGTCCCGGCCCGTAATAATTCGGACGTACGTTCCTGCCTGTGACGGGACTTGGGGCGAACGGGCGGGACGCGAACGGGGACGACGGCAGACATACGGGCCGGCGGTCGAGGGTGCTGAAGACCGCCGGCCTCCTCCTCGCGGGCACCCTGCTGCTGGGCGTGGGCACGGCCGGCTGGGCCTACTGGCACCTGAACGACAACATCAAGAGCGTCGACATCAACAGCGCCCTCGGCGACAACCGCCCACCCCACGCAATGACGACACCGTCCCCCTCCGCCTCGGCGTCTGCCCTGCCCACCGGATCCCTGAACATCCTGGTCCTGGGCTCGGACTCGCGCACCGGCGCCGAGAACCAGGAACTCGGCAGCGGCAGCGGCAGCGGCAGCGGCGGCGGTGCCCGCTCGGACACGGCGATGGTGGTCCACGTCGACGCCGGCCGCACGGCGGCGACGGTCGTCAGCATCCCCCGCGACACCCTGGTCACCCGCCCCTCCTGCCCGCTCCCCTCGGGCGGCACGACGCGGGAGGCGTACAACACCATGTTCAACAGCGCGTACGCCGTCGGCGGCCCCGTCTGCGCGGTGAAGACGGTCGAGTCGCTCACCGGCGTCCGCATGGACCACTACCTGGAGATCGACTTCTCGGGCTTCGCGAAGCTGGTGGACGCGCTGGGCGGCGTCACGGTCACCACGGACGAGGACATCGACGACGAGGACAGCCACCTGACCCTCGCGGCGGGCACCCACCACCTGGACGGCGAGCAGGCCCTGGCCCTCGCCCGCACCCGGCACGGCATAGGCGACGGCAGCGACCTGGGCCGCATAGGCCTCCAGCAGAACCTGCTGAAGGCCCTCCTGGCGCGGGAGCCGGAGGCGGGGGAGCTGTGGGAGTCGTTGCGGTGAGAGAAAAAGATCTTCGAGGAAATCCCGGGCGGCGTGTCGATCCGGGGGTCTCCCGTTCGACGCAGGGGTGAGAGGCCGGGAAGGACCCGGTCGCCGACCCGAGGAGTCACCATGCCGCGCTACCTCTCCATGATCCGTGTCGACGAGTCGGCCGCCGCCGAGGGCCCCAGCGACGAGCTGATGCAGCGGATGGGCGAGCTGATCGAGGAGATGACCAAGGCGGGCGTCCTGCTGGACACCGCCGGACTGACCCCGACCGCCCAGGGGAGCCGGGTGCACTACGAGGGCGGGCAGCTGTCCGTGACCGACGGCCCGTTCACCGAGGCCAAGGAGGTCGTCGGCGGTTACGCCATCTCGCAGTGCAAGGACATGGCCGAGGCGGTCGAGTGGACCAAGCGGTTCCTGAAGATCCACGAGGAGCACTGGACCCTGACCTGCGAGGTGCGGGAGATCGTGGAGGGCTGAGCCGCCGCCGGCCTGATCTTCCTTGGCTGCACGGCCGTAGGGGTGTCTGATGGTGGACTGTGGAACCGCAGCCCCAGCCCACCGCAGACACCCACGGCACCGCGGACCCCGGCGTCCTCCGGCACGACACCACGGCGGCCGCCGTCGAGACCGTCTTCCGCATCGAGTCACCCCGCGTCATCGCCGCCGTCGCCCGCACCGTCCGCGACATCGGCATCGCCGAGGAGCTCGCGCAGGACGCGCTGGTCGCCGCGCTGGAGCAGTGGCCGCGCGACGGCATCCCCGACAATCCCGGCGCCTGGCTCATGGCCACCGCCAGGCACCGCGCCGTGGACCTGATCCGCCGCCGCGAGAACTACGCCCGCAAGCTGGCGGAGATCGGCCGCGACCTGGAGACGACGGCACCGCCCGAGGAGCCGTCCCACCCCGAGGACATCGACGACGACCTGCTCCGCCTGGTCTTCACCGCCTGCCACCCGGTGCTGTCACCTCAGGCCCGTATCGCCCTCACCCTGCGTCTCCTCGGCGGCCTGACCACCCCGGAGATCGCCCGTGCCTTCCTGGTCCCGGAGCCGACCGTCGCCCAGCGCATCGTCCGCGCCAAGCGCACCCTCGCCACCAGGAACATCGCCTTCGAGGTCCCGTACGGCCCCGACCGCGAGGCCCGCCTCGGCTCCGTCCTCGACGTCATCTACCTGATCTTCAACGAGGGCTACGCCGCCACCGCGGGCGACGACTGGCTGCGCCCGGCCCTGTGCGAGGACGCGCTGCGCCTGGCCCGCGTGCTGTCGGGACTGATGCCGAAGGAGCCCGAGGTCCACGGACTGGCGTCCCTCCTCGAATTCCAGGCGTCCCGCACCGCGGCCCGTACCGGCCCGTCCGGCGAACCGGTCCTCCTCAAGGACCAGAACCGCCGCCGCTGGAACCGCATGCTCATCGCCCGCGGCATCACGGCCCTGTCCCGCGCGGACGCCACAGCCACCGGCGCCCCCGGCCCGTACGCCCTCCAGGCAGCCATCGCCGCCTGCCACGCGCACGCGTACACGTACGAGGAGACCGACTGGAACAGCATCGCCACCCTCTACGGCCTGCTGGCCGCGCGGTCCCCTTCCCCTGTCGTCGAGTTGAACCGCGCGGTCGCCGTGTCCATGACGGACGGCCCGGAGCCCGCCCTGAGGATCATCGACACGATCGCCGCCGAACCGGCCCTGCGGGAGTACCACCTGCTGCCGAGCGTGCGCGGCGACCTGCTGCTGCGCCTGGGCCGTACGGCGGAGGCGCGGGCCGAGTTCGAGCGGGCGGCGACGCTCACCCACAACGAGCGGGAGCGGGAGATGCTGTCGCGGCGGGCGGCGGCCGTCGTCGAGTGAGCCGTGCCGCTATGCCGGCCGCCCGACCAGCATCGTCGGCGCCCCTGCCACCCGGGTCAGGAACACCGTCGCCGCGTGGGGCCCCTGCGGCTTGACCTTCTTCCGCAACTCCTCCGGCTCGACGGCCGACCCCCGCTTCTTCACGGTCAGGACCCCGACCTCGCGCTCCCGCAGCAGGGCCCGCAACTTCTTGACGTTGAAGGGGAGTTGGTCGGTGATCTCGTAGGCGGTGGCGTACGGCGTGTCGTGCGGTTCGTCGGCGGTGACGTAGGCGATGGTCGGGTCGATGAGCCCGCCGTTCAGGTCCTCGGCCACCTCGGCGACCAGATGGGCGCGGATGACGGCGCCGTCCGGCTCGTACAAGTACCGTCCGACGGGCCGGACTTCGGGGTCGGGCAGGCCGCGGGAGAGCAGTGAGCGCGGTCCCGGCAGCAGGGTGGCCCGTACCGCGCCGGGGGCGATGCCGGAGTCCGTGCCGAACCACAGCACCGCCTCCTTCACGTCCCCGCGGTCCGAGATCCACTCGGCCTCGGCGTCCTGCGGGACCGCCTCGTGCGGGATGCCGGGCGCGATCTTCAGCGCGGCGCACGGCGCCTTGCCGGCCGTCTCCACGGCCCAGGACAGCGGCGGCGAGTACGCCTCGGGATCGAAGATCCTCCCGCGGCCGCCGCGTCGGGCCGGATCGACGAACACGGCGTCGTAGCCGGCCGTTCCGACGCCCATGACGTCCGCCTCGCGCACCTCGACGAGGTCGGCGAGCCCCAGAGCCTCCGCGTTCGCCCGCGCCACCGCCGCCGTCACCGGATCCCGGTCCACCGCGAGCACCCGGATCCCGGCCCGCGCCAACGCGATGGCGTCCCCGCCGATCCCGCAGCACAGGTCGGCGACCGAACCGACCCCCAGCGCCTTCATCCGCCCGGCCCGGTACGTCGCGACACTCGCCCGCGTCGACTGCTCGACCCCGTTCGGCGTGAAGAACATCCGCCCCGCGTCCGCCGCCCCGAACTTCGCCACCGCCCGCTGCCGCAGCCGCGCCTGCCCGAGCGCCGCCGACACCAGCTCGGCGGGGTGCTCGCGGCGCAGACGGGTGGCGACGGCGAGTTCGTCGGCGGGATCGGTGTCGCGTACGGCGTCGAGGAGGGCGCGGCCCTTGGGGGTGAGGAGCGCGGAGAAGGAAGCGAGGTCGTTCACCGGGCCATTGTCGGCCAGTCGGTGGATGGTCCGCGGCCGGCGGCGGTGTCGGCCGGGGTTCGGGGTGAGTGCCTGCGAAGATCCCGCACCATGCGACTAGTAGTACAAAATGACAAAAGTCACCGCAATGGGGCAGCCGTGAGGCGCCGCCGTCGAGGGAGACCCGGGCGTGCCGGGCGTGCCGGGCAAGCCGGGTTCCGCGGCGGAGTAGCCGCACTGGCCGCAGCGGCCATCGCCTCGGCCTGTGCCCCAGCCGGCTCCCCGGGCGCCCCGGGCGGCACCGGCCCGGCACACCCCACGGCCGCCCCCACCACCAGCCGCCAGCCCCTGAAAGCCCCACCCCCGGCCACCACCCAGACCCCACCCACCCAGACCCCACCCACCCAGACCCGGCCCAGCCAGACCCCGCCCGCCCAGAAGTACCGTTCGGGAAAGTCCGCCCTCGCCGCCCGGGCGGCCGCGGCGAGGCGCTGGGGCCTGGCGAGAATCCCCCTCACGCCCCCGCCCCCACCCCTCACCAAGCCGAAGATCACCACCCGCGAGGGCTTCGAGGTCGACGGGCACGAGGAACTGGGTCTCCCGCCGGTCTTCACCACCGTCCCCACCAAGCAGCGGGTCGTCTTCCTCACGATCGACGACGGCGCCGAGAAGGACCCGGCGTTCCTGCGGATGATGAACGACCTGCAGGTGCCGTACACCGCCTTCCTCAGCGACTACCTGATCAAGGACGACTACGGCTACTTCAAGCGCATGCAGCGCGACGGCGTGGCCCTGAACAACCACACCCTCCACCACCCGTACCTCCCCGCGCTCTCCTACCGCCGCCAGCAGTACGAGATCTGCGCGATGCAGGACGTGATCGAGGAGCGCTACGGCAAGCGCCCGCTGCTGTTCCGCCCGCCCTACGGGAACTACAACCGGGACAGCCTGCGCGCCGCGAAGTCGTGCGGCGTCAAGTACGTCCCGCTGTGGAACGAGGAGGTCTTCGTCGACCACTGGGACTACCGCGAGTGGGACCGGAGCATCCGACCGGGTGACATCGTCCTCACGCACTTCCGGGGCAGGGGCGACTGGAAGGGCACAATGCCGGACATGATCCGCCGGTTCCTGAACAAGGTCACGGCCGAGGGGTACGCGGTGGCCCGGCTGGAGGACTACCTGTGAGGCCGACGCCGGGGCCGCGCGCGCTGGCAGCCGCGGTCCTGGCGTCCGTCCTGCTCGCCGGCTGCGCCCGGCCGGCGACGACGGTGGCTCCCGAGGCAGGTCCGTCCACCGAGGGGTCCCACAGCGCCCGCTCGGCGAAGGGCCCGACCCACACCGCCCAGCCCTACCGCCGCTGGGGCCTGACCGCCCCGCTCCCCCCTCCGCCGCCCCCGCCCACCCGACGGCTGCGGCTCCCCGCCCACGGTCCGCTGCCCGTCGTGCACCGCGTCCCGACCCGCGACAAGGTCGTCTTCCTCACCTACGACGACGGCGCCGAGAAGGACCCCCGCTTCGTCGACCTGGTCCGTGAACTACGGCTGCCCGTCAGCATGTTCCTCACGGACAGCGTGGTCGGCCCGGGCTACGGCCACTTCGCGCGCCTGCGCTCGGTGGGCGCGTCCATCCAGAACCACACCCTCGACCACGCCGCCCTGCGCGGTCTGCCGTACGCCGGCCAGCGCGCCGAGATCTGCGGCCAGCAGAACAAACTCCGCGCCCGCTTCGGCATCCGCCCCCGCCTCTTCCGCCCGCCCTACGGCACGTACGACACCACCACCCTCCGCGCGGCACGGGACTGCGGCATCACGGCCGTCACCCTCTGGCGAGCGGCCATGGAAGCCGACGGCGAACTCACCTACGCCCACGGCCCCACCCACCTCCACCCCGGCGACATCATCTCCGTCCCCTCAGGCGAACCGACAGGCCTCTCCCTGAGAGACCGCACGACAAGGCTGCTGCGCGAGATCCAACGCAGGGGCCTGACGGTAGGCCGTTTGGAGGACTACGTCTGACGGAGTTCTCCGGCAGAACCTTTGGACACCGGCCCGGCCCTTTCAGCCCGTCCGGCGTTTGAGGACGAGGCCGTTCAGGCCGACAAGGGGGGTCCGGGGGCGCAGCCCCCAGGGCGGCCACGGCAACGCCGGCCACCCGAAACCCCGCTCAGCCAGCGCAGCGAACCCGCAGCGAACACGCAGTGAATTAGCAGTCCGCTTGACCGAGTGCTAACCCCCGCCATAGTCTCGGCTCTGGCACTCGGCAGATGAGAGTGCCAACTACGCGACGGGCAGGTCCGGCACCCGCGACGACGGATCCACCTGGTCGCCACCTCAGACAGTTAACCCCGTGAGATCTCCGAAGGGGGAGGTCGGATCGTGACGACCACCAGCTCCAAGGTTGCCATCAAGCCGCTCGAGGACCGCATCGTGGTCCAGCCGCTCGACGCCGAGCAGACCACCGCCTCTGGCCTGGTCATCCCGGACACCGCGAAGGAGAAGCCCCAGGAGGGCGTCATCCTCGCCGTGGGCCCGGGTCGCTTCGAGAACGGCGAGCGTCTGCCGCTCGACGTGAAGGTCGGCGACATCGTGCTGTACAGCAAGTACGGCGGCACCGAGGTGAAGTACAACGGCGAGGAGTACCTCGTCCTCTCGTCCCGCGACGTGCTCGCGGTCATCGAGAAGTAAGTCACCTCAAGCACATTTGCTTGTGAGCTGCGCCCCGGGCCCCCGCCACCTTGTGAAGCCGGGCGTCTGGGGCGCAGTTCGTTTCACCCACGTTTTCCGAGAGGGCTGAACCGCTCCCATGGCGAAGATCCTGAAGTTCGACGAGGACGCCCGTCGCGCCCTCGAGCGCGGCGTCAACAAGCTTGCCGACACGGTCAAGGTGACGATCGGCCCCAAGGGCCGCAACGTCGTCATCGACAAGAAGTTCGGCGCGCCCACCATCACCAACGACGGCGTCACCATCGCCCGCGAGGTCGAGGTCGAGGACCCCTACGAGAACCTCGGCGCCCAGCTGGTGAAGGAGGTGGCGACCAAGACCAACGACATCGCGGGTGACGGTACGACCACCGCCACCGTGCTGGCCCAGGCGCTCGTCCGCGAGGGCCTGAAGAACGTCGCCGCGGGTGCCTCCCCGGCCGCGCTCAAGAAGGGCATCGACGCGGCCGTGGCCGCCGTCTCCGAGGAGCTCCTCGCGACGGCCCGCCCGATCGACGAGAAGTCCGACATCGCCGCCGTCGCCGGTCTGTCCGCCCAGGACCAGCAGGTCGGCGAGCTCATCGCCGAGGCGATGGACAAGGTCGGCAAGGACGGTGTCATCACCGTCGAGGAGTCCAACACCTTCGGTCTGGAGCTGGACTTCACCGAGGGCATGGCCTTCGACAAGGGCTACCTGTCGCCGTACTTCGTGACGGACCAGGAGCGCATGGAGGCCGTCCTGGAGGACCCCTACATCCTCATCAACCAGGGCAAGATCTCCTCCATCCAGGACCTGCTGCCGCTGCTGGAGAAGGTCATCCAGGCCGGTGCCTCCAAGCCGCTGCTGATCATCGCCGAGGACGTCGAGGGCGAGGCCCTGTCGACCCTGGTCGTCAACAAGATCCGCGGCACCTTCAACGCGGTCGCCGTCAAGGCCCCCGGCTTCGGTGACCGCCGCAAGGCGATGCTGCAGGACATGGCGACGCTGACCGGCGCCGAGGTCATCTCCGAGGAGGTCGGCCTCAAGCTCGACCAGGTCGGCCTTGAGGTGCTGGGCTCCGCCCGCCGCATCACGGTCACCAAGGACGACACCACGATCGTCGACGGCGCCGGCAAGTCCGAGGCCGTCCAGGGCCGGGTCGCCCAGATCAAGGCCGAGATCGAGAACACCGACTCCGACTGGGACCGCGAGAAGCTCCAGGAGCGCCTCGCGAAGCTGGCCGGCGGCGTGTGCGTGATCAAGGTCGGTGCCGCCACCGAGGTGGAGCTGAAGGAGAAGAAGCACCGTCTGGAGGACGCCATCTCCGCGACCCGCGCCGCGGTCGAGGAGGGCATCGTCTCCGGTGGTGGCTCCGCGCTGGTCCACGCCGTCAAGGTCCTGGAGGGCAACCTCGGCAAGACCGGCGACGAGGCCACCGGTGTCGCGGTCGTCCGCAAGGCCGCCGTCGAGCCGCTGCGCTGGATCGCCGAGAACGCCGGCCTGGAGGGCTACGTCATCACCTCCAAGGTCGCCGAGCTCGACAAGGGCCAGGGCTTCAACGCCGCGACCGGCGAGTACGGCGACCTGGTCAAGTCCGGCGTCATCGACCCGGTCAAGGTCACCCGCTCCGCCCTGGAGAACGCCGCCTCCATCGCCTCCCTGCTGCTGACGACCGAGACCCTGGTCGTCGAGAAGAAGGAAGAGGAAGAGCCGGCCGCCGCCGGTGGCCACGGCCACGGGCACGCCCACTGAGCCCAGTGCTCGAAGAAGGCCCCGCTCCCGCGCGTGTGCGCGGGACCGGGGCCTTCCCCCTTCGCGGGCTTCACTGACCGAGTACCCCCAGTTGCTCCAGCAGTCCCGCGCGGTCGTAGAGCCAGTGGCTCTCGCAGATCCTGCCCTCCCGGAACCGCTGCCAGGTCATGCCCCGCATGCTCACGTCCTGCTCGGTCGCCGGAATCCCCAGGAACTCGCCCTTGTGGTGCGCGACCCAGGTCCACCGGGTGCACACCTGGTCGTCCTGCGCCATCTGGTCGTCGATCCGGAAGGTGAAGTCGAAGGCGGCCCGCCACCCCTCGTACTGCTCGCGGATCCCGTCGATGCCCTGCACGGGCTGCGGGTACGACGGATCGTGGTCCACGTAGTCCCGGGTGAGGTGGTCACCGATCCGCCCCGGCTCCATCCTGCCCATGGCCTCGAAGAAGGCCCGCGCGGCCAGGACGTTCAACTGCTCGTCGCGCACCACGTCCAGATCGGTGAACGTGGGCTCCTCGTCACAGAGCGCCACCATCTCCTGGAAGATCCGGTCGGTCTCGGGCAGGTTGGAGTTCTGCATCGCCTCCTCGTACGAGGCGAACTCCACGATCTCGATGAAGTGCGCCGGGTCGGACCGGTCCTTCCCGATGATGTCGTGCGTCGCCGTCCGCTTCCCCTTGGTCTGCTCGACCCACCTGTCCATCAGCCGGTTCATCTCGTCGAAGCGGCTGGTCTTGCAGTCGATGAGCTGTACGAAGGTCATGACGTCGTCGCCTCCCGGTGACGCTGGGCGGGCTGGACACGACCATTGTCCCCGCCGGCGTGACGGTGCGCCTCTCGGCGTTTTGGCATCATGACGGCATGCACACGCGGGGGAGACAGTCCGTCACGGCAGGCGGAGACATAGGTGTCGCCGTCACCGGCGACCACAATCAGCTGCTGCTGGCGCCCGCGGTGCGTTCGGCGTACTGGGAGCAGGTGCACCGCATCGCTCCCCTCGAACTCGTCGACCGCGCGGACGAGTTGAGCGACCTGGCCGACTTCTGCACGGCGGACTCCGGCCCGGCGTACACCTGGTGGCGGGCGGGAGCGTGGGCGGGCAAGACGGCGCTGATGGCGTGGTTCGCACTGCATCCACCGCCCGGCGTACGCATTGTGCCGTTCTTCGTCACGGCGCGGTTGGGCGCGCAGAACGACGCCACGGCGTATGTCGACGTCGTGCTGGAGCAACTGGCCGAGATCGCGGGCGAGGGACTTCCGGCGTATCTGACGCAGTCGACCCGGGACGCACACCTCCTGCGCCTGTACGGGGAGGCGACCCGCGCATGCGCCGCACGCGGTGAACGGCTCGTGCTTCTGGTCGACGGCCTGGATGAGGACCGGGGCGTGACGACACGGTCGGGCACGCACAGCATCGCCGGTCTGCTGCCCGCGCGGACGGAGGCGGGCATGCGCGTCATGGTCGCCGGAAGACTGAACCCTCCGCTGCCGGTCGACGTCCCGGACGATCATCCGCTGCGAGATCCCGGGATCGTGCGTCTCCTTCGGCAGTCACCGCACGCCCAGGCGATCCGCGCCGAAGCGGAAAAGGAACTCAAACAACTGATCGAGGACGGTGGGCTGGAGTACGACCTTCTCGCCCTGGTCACCGCGGCGGGGGGCGGTCTGACGGCCGAGGACTTGGCCGAGCTGACCAGAGCGGTGCCGTACCGGGTGCGTGACGTTCTCCGGACCCGGGCCGGGCGGACCTTCGCCGTACGGGTCGATGATGTGTACCTCCTGGGCCACGAGGAACTGCAGGCACAGGCCGAGGACATGTTGAGCGCCGCCGAGCTGAGCCGGTACCGGCAGAAGCTGTACGCCTGGGCCGACGAGTGGGCTGCGCGTGGCTGGCCCGATGGAACGCCGCACTACCTGCTGCGTGGCTACTTCCGCATGCTGTGGGCGGACGGCGACCTCGACCGCATGCTCCGCTGTGCCCTGGACGAAGCCCGGCACGACCGCATGCTGCTGCTCACCGGAGGCGACGTGGCCGCGGTGAACGAGGTGCGGGCCACCGAGGAGTTGCTCGCCGAGCGGGAGACCGCCTCGCTTCTGGACGCACTGCGGCTGGCTGTCCACCGGGACCGGCTCGGTGATCGCAACGCCGGCCTCCCCGAGGCGTTGCCCGCGACCTGGGCTGCCATGGGTGGGGCCAGCCGCGCTCTGGCCCTCGCGCGCAGCCTTCCCGATGCCTATCGGCGGGGAATGGAACTCGCCTCGATCGCCGAGGAGTTGCTGGATCGGGGCGACGATCACGGCCAGGCTCTCGAGGTGTGCGCCGAGGCCGAGGACTGCGCGGCCAGGTGTGACGAGCGCACACTCGGAGACGTGGTCCGGCTGCGCGTCAGCCTGACTCTGCTGAAGGCAGGCCAGTACGAGAGGGCGGCCGGTCTGGCACGTGACGCCGTCGGATCGGGCGAAGCGAGTCGTCTCTATGCGGCTGCGGTCGCCGCGTGCATGGCGGACGGTCGCCGCGAGCAGGCGGAACAACTGGTGCGGGATGCGCCTGACGAGGCATGCGGTGGCCGGGCGCTGGCTGCTGTGGTCTCGGCGCTGGTGGAGGACGGACTGCTGGAGGAGGCGGAGCGGGTGGCACGTACCGCGCCCCGCCCGGTCCGATGCCGGAGCCTGGTCGTGGCCGCCGTCGCCCGGGCCAGGTCCGGTGATCGCCGCCGCGCGGATGCCCTCATGGAACAGGCGAAGCGGCTGACGCGTACCGGCGGCCGGCGCATCGACGTCGTCCAGGCGCTTGTGCTGTCGGGCGACATGGTTCGTGCCCAAGTGGTCGGCGAGGCCATCAACGTCCGGGTGATGCGTGACAAGGCGAGGGAAATCGTGGCGCTCCGTCTGGTGCGGGACGGCGACCACGACCGTGCCGAAGCCCGTCTCGTCTCGTTGAGCGAGGAAGGCTTCGCCGCGGTCTCGAGGAATCTCGCGGAAGCCCTCGCGCGACAGGGCGAGTTCGACCGGGCCGAGGAACTGGCCCGTGGGATCCCGGAAGATGAGCAGCGTGTCGATGCGGTCTGCCAGATCGTCGGCTGTATGGCGGAGGCGGGCTCGCAGGATCGGGCGGCGGAGGTGGCCCGGTCGCTGAACGGGGCGGAGGCCCAAGCCCGGGCGCTGGTCCAACTGGCCGCCGGTCTGTCCCGGGCCGGCCGGTCGCCGGCGGCGGAGAAGCTGCTCCTGGAGATCGAGAGCAGCACCCGCGTCCCCAGCGCGCCATTGGCCGCACAGAAGCTGAGCCAGGCGGCCGTGGCCCTCTGTGAGGCGGGAGCCGGGGAGACGGCCCGAAGACTCGTTGACGGCATAGAAGACCTCTTCCCGCCGACGAGGATGACAGCGCTGACCGCCGAGGCCGCGGCGTTGCGGCACGCCGTCACAGCACTGGCCTGCGTGAGAGAGGTGGAGCGTGCCCAGTCGCTCCTCGCCCGGCATGCACCTCCCGAAGAGACCGCTGAGCTGCGAGTGGCTCTGATCCGGCGATGCGCCGCGGTGGGCGAAGTGGAAAGTGCCCGGCGTCTGGTGAGGGCCAGTGCCTTGCCCGATCGCGGTGACTCCCCGGAACGGATCGCCTTCGTTCGTGGTCTCACCGACGGCGGACGGTGGTCCCCGGCGCTTGCCGAGGCTCGGGGTCTGTCCGACCTGAACAGTGAGTACCGGGAGCTCTCCCGCATCGCCTGGGGTCTGTACAAGGCAGGCCAGCATGATCGGGCGCGGGCAGTGATCAATGAGGTCCTCCAAAGGACTCGGCGCCTGTGGACCTTCAACGACGCGAACGACATCTTCCTGTTGAAGACGCTGTCAGCGGTGGGCCGACGGGACGCGGTCATGGAGTTGACGGTGCGGAGCAGGGTGATGGCTCGCTACAGGTCCCGGCGCCCGCAGAACCAGAAGGTGAACCACGAAGCACAGCTGATGGTCGCCCTCGGTGACTTCGACGCCGCTGTCGCGCACACCGAACTCCTTTCGGATCCCCACGAGCGCGCCCGCATCCAGGAAGAGATCACTACGGCTCTGGCCGACGCCGGGACGCTCGACCGCGCTGAGCACCTCGCTCAGTCCATCGGCGTCCCCTCGTCGGCTGCCCGGGCCTGCGTTCACGTCGCCCTCGTGACGACGGACGCCGGACAGGCCCGGCGCATGACGACAGTGGCCCTCCGGGCCGGGGGTTGGGCGCCGGCTCTTCCGGGTCTGTTGAAACTCGCCCCCGAAGCGGTGCCGCTCGTCGTCGAGACCGCGGAGGCGATGCGGGCGGCCTGCCTCCCCGGACACCAGGTGGCTACTGCGGCCCGTACTTCCGCCCCGTCCGCGAGCTGATCCCCCCGAGCACCCCCCGCGGCACCAGCTTCGCCGCCCCCATCAGCACCTTGTACCGGGGGTCGGGAACGGACAGCGACCTCCCCCGGGCCAGGTCCTCCAGTGCCGTGGCCGCCACCTTGTCCGCGTCCAGCCACATCCACCCCGGGATGTTGTCCGTGCCCATCCCGGCCCGCTCATGGAACTCGGTCCGCACGAACCCCGGGCACAGCGCCATCAGCCGCACCCCGCTCCCGGCCAGGTCCCGCGCCGCCCCCTGGGTGAACTGCACGACCCACGCCTTGGAGGCGCCGTACGTCCCGCGCGGCACGAAGGCCGCGACCGACGCGACGTTGACGACACCCCCGCGCCCCCGCTCCCGCATCGCCTCGGCGGCCGCCGAGGTCAGCCGCAGTACGGCCTCGCAGTGCACCTTGAGCATCTTCAGCTCGTCGGCCATCGAGACGTCGAGGTAGCGGCCCTTGTTACCGAAGCCGGCGTTGTTGATCAGCAGGTCGACCGGGTTCCTGCGGTCGCCGAGGCGGGCGGCGACCGTCTCGATGCCGGAGTCCTCGGCGAGGTCGGCCGCCAGCACCTCCGCCTCGATGCCGTGCCGGTCGTGCAGTTCGGTCGCCTGCTCGCGCAGCCGCTTGACGTCCCGGGCCACCAGGACGAGGTCGTGCCCGCCCGCCGCGAGCCGCCGCGCGAACGCGGCGCCGATGCCCGCGGTCGATCCCGTAATCAATGCCGTTGTCATGACGCAAGATTAGTGACCCGGACCGCATGGATCCGTTTGCTGCACAGGCCCTCCCGATCAGTGAAGCCCTGGCGAAGACGCGTGCGAGGAGCGTCCCGGTGAGCGTCTGTCAGGCCCCGTGCTGCGCCACGTACTTCCGCGCCTGCTCCAGCAACTCCGGATGCAGCGCCTCCCCGGCAGCCAGCAGCCGCGGCAGCAGCTTCCGCTCGGTCATGACCGCCCGGAACTGGAGGGCCACCGTCACCTCGTGAGCCGGGCGGTGGATGATCTCCAGCGCGTCACCCGCCCGGATCTCGCCCGGCTCGATCACCCGCAGGTACGCGCCCGGCGCCCCCTTCGCCGTGAACCGCTTCACCCACTGCTTCTCACCTATATGGCCCTGGAAGGTGAGACAGGGAATCCGGCTGCTCGTGACCTCCAGCACCACCCCGGACCCGATCCGCCAGCGCTCGCCGATCAGCGCGCCGGACACGTCGAGGCCGGACGTGGTGAGGTTCTCGCCGAAGCCGCCGTTCGCCAGCGGCCGCCCCAGCTCGCGCTCCCACTCGTCGAGGTCCTCGCGCGCCACCGCGTAAACGGCCTGGTCGTCGCCGCCGTGGTGCTCCCTCTTGCACACCGCGTCCCCGGCCAGTGCGCTGCCCCCGATGCCCTTGGGCCCGGGCGCCGCGACCCGCACCGGCCCGGCCACCGGCCGCTTGTCGATGCCGGTCACGGTGTCGGGGTCATCCGCGTCCGGCACCGGCTTCGCGTGGCCCACGTTCACAGACAGAAGCTTCATGAGGGCACGGTAGGCGAGCGGTGGCCAAAGTGCCGACGCATTATTCGGCGATCTCCCCAAGGCTCGCTTATGATCGGTCCCGTGCTCGAAGCCCGTCATCTCCGCGTCCTGCGCGCCGTCGCCGCCACCGGTTCCTTCTCCGCGGCCGGACGCGAACTGGGCTGCACCCAGCCCGCCGTCAGCCAGCAGATGAAGGCCCTGGAGGCGTCCGTCGGCACCCCCCTGCTCATCCGTAGCGGACGCGAGATGCGGCTGACCCAGGCCGGAGAGGCCCTGGTGCGGCACGCCGCCGGGATCCTGGCCGGACTCACCGCCGCCGAGGAGGAGGTCGCCGCCATCGCCGGACTGCGCGCCGGCCGCGTCCGCCTCGTCTCCTTCCCCAGCGGCAGCTCCACCCTCGTCCCGACCGCCCTGGCCGCCCTGCGCGCCGTCCACCCCGGCACCCGGGTCTCCCTGGAGGAGGCCGAGCCGCCGAACTCCGTCGAGCTGCTGCGCGAGGGCGACTGCGACGTGGCCCTCGCCTTCCGCTACGAGGGTGCCGCGGGCGCCGAGGAGTGGGACGACCTGGTCGTACGCCCCCTGCTGACGGACCGTCTCGTAGGCCTCGTCCCCGAACGCCACCGCCTCGCGCGCACCGCCTCCGCGGGACCGGTCGCCATCGGCGAGCTCGCCGCCGAGCCGTGGATCGCCGGATGCCCGCGTTGCCGGGGACAGCTGATCGAGGTGTGCGCGAGCGCCGGCTTCACGCCCCGCATCGACTTCGCCACCGACGACTACCCGGCGGTGGTGGGCCTGGTGGGCGCCGGCCTGGGCGTGGCCGTCCTGCCCCAGCTCGCCGTCGAGTCCGTACGGCCGCGAGGGGTGCGCATGCTGACGCTGGAACCGGCTGTCCGGCGGGAGATCGTGGCGCTCACGCTGCCCGACCTGGCGCAGGTGCCGGCCGTGGCGGCGACGCTCGACCAGCTGGCGCGGGCCGCCGCCCGCTAGCGGGGGAGCCCTCGGCGAAGAAGAAGGGCACGCGTGCGCGTGCCCGTAGGTGCAGAAACGTTCCTTCAGGTATGCGGGCCAGGCTCTCCGCCGGCCGTCGACGCTGCCGCCACCAGCCGGTTGCGCGCCCGCCCCATGAGCTCCTCGCGCTCGTCCTCGGTCAAGCCGCCCCAGACGCCGTACGGTTCGCGCACCGCGAGCGCGTGCGCCGCGCACTGTGCGCGGACCGGGCACCTCATGCAGACCTCCTTGGCCGAGTTCTCTCGAGCGCTCCGGGCCGCACCGCGCTCGCCCTCCGGATGAAAGAAGAGCGAGCTGTCCACCCCGCGACAAGCAGCCAGCAGCTGCCAGTCCCACAGGTCCGCGTTCGGTCCGGGAAGGCGGGAGAAATCTGCCATTGCGTGACCCCTTGTAGCCGTTCTGGGCGGATACGGTGTCTACGACCGTACATCTACGATCTAAGAAGATGAAAATATGACTCATTGCGAATCTAGCCCCAAACGCCAGTAAACAGGAAGAAAAAGGGCCGAATGGGGCATGGGTTGTGATGAAAGATTGAGGGTCCGCCGTGCATGTCTGCCCCGTGTCCGCCCCCTCACGTAGAGTGCCGAAGACGGCACATGCCCCCGTAACTCTTTCGAGTGACCGTCGTTGAGAGGGCGGAGGCGGTTGAAGGAACAAGGGCTCGGGCAGGCGTCCGAGACGGTCGACCGCACAGGTGACGATTTCGTACCAGCCTGGAGGCTCAAGGTGACGTGCATCAGCTGCGGAGGGCGGCCATGACATCCGTCCTCGTCTGCGACGACTCCCCGCTTGCCCGAGAGGCGCTCCGCCGCGCGGTCGCGACCGTGCCCGGCGTCGAGCGCGTGACGACGGCGGCCAACGGCGAGGAAGTCCTCCGCCGCTGGGGCGCCGACCGCTCGGACCTGATTCTGATGGACGTACGCATGCCCGGTCTGGGCGGCGTCGAGACCGTGCGGCGGCTGCTGTCCGCCGACCCCGGTGCGCGCATCATCATGCTCACCGTCGCCGAGGACCTGGACGGTGTGGCCCTCGCGGTCGCCGCCGGTGCCCGCGGCTATCTGCACAAGGACGCCTCGCGCGCGGAGTTGCGCGCCACGGTGACGCAGGCGCTGGCCGACCCGACCTGGCGGCTGGCCCCGCGCCGGCTGCGGTCCGCGGAGATGGGCGCCGCGCCGACGCTCACCGCGCGTGAGATCCAGGTGCTGGAAGGCATGAGTCACGGTCGCTCCAACGCGGAGATCGGCCGTGAGCTGTTCCTCTCCGAGGACACCGTGAAGACGCATGCCCGGCGGTTGTTCAAGAAGCTGGGTGCTTCGGACCGGGCGCACGCCGTGGCTCTCGGCTTCCGGTGGGGCCTGGTTCGTTAGTCGCCTCACCGAGGCTGCCGTGTTGTGGCGTACGGCGGCTGCGGGTGCGTCGTGGCTGGTCGCGCCCACGTGGCGGTAGCCGCCGATCGATGCAGCCCCGCGCCCCTGAAGGGGCGCGGGAGCCAGGTCGGCCAAGTAGCTCTGGTCGGTGCCCGCTGCTCGTTTCGCGGCGGATGCCGCATCCTTGAGGTGTGGAGTCTCTCGGGGACGAGTCGATCGAGCGGAAGGGGAGGGCGCAGGGGATGAGTGCCGGCGCACCTGCTCATAACGCTTCGGTGCACAACATCGGGCGCGATGCCACGGACCATACGGCCACAAGGCACCATGGACCGATGCGCGACGACGAGGCGGCCAAAGCCGCAGGGGCGATCGGTGCACTCGTCCATCGCGCGGTCGACGGAGACGAGCAGGCCACGCATGATCTGCTCGCGCATGTCCACCCCCTGGCCCTGCGCTACTGCCGCACCCGGCTGTCCCGGCTGCCGGGTGACGCCCGCCACTTCGTCGAGGACCTCGCCCAGGAGGTCTGCGTCGCCGTCCTCCTCGCGCTGCCGCGCTACAAGGACACCGGCCGCCCCTTCGAGGCGTTCGTCTTCGCCATCGCCGCGCACAAGGTGGCCGACCTCCAGCGGGCGGCGATGCGGCACCCGGGGTCCACGGCGGTTCCCTCGGACGAGATGCCCGAGCGCCCCGACGACTCGCTGGGCCCGGAGGAGCGGGCGCTGCTGAGCAGCGACGCCGAGTGGGCCAAGAAACTGCTGGCCAACCTGCCCGAGAACCAGCGGGAGCTGCTGCTGCTGCGGATCGCGGTGGGCTTGACCGCGGAGGAGACCGGCCAGATGTTGGGAATGTCACCCGGCGCGGTCCGGGTGGCCCAGCACCGGGCGCTGAGCAGACTGCGGGCGCTGGCCGAGCAGTAGGCGGCGCTCCTGAACGGGCGTCGCGCCGATTCCGTACGAACATACGAAGCCCGGAGCGGCCCTGAACCGTGGAATTTGCCACCCTTGCTTCCCGTTAGCATGGACATCCGCACCGATCAAGGCCATTTGGGGAAGGTGTCATGACTGCAAACGTCGACGGAGTGCCCGGTAAATTCGCGACACTCGGGCTGACCTACGACGACGTGCTGCTGCTGCCGGGAGCGTCCGAGGTGCTCCCCAACGCGGTCGACACCTCGTCCCGCATCTCCCGCAACGTCCGGGTGAACATCCCACTGCTCTCGGCCGCCATGGACAAGGTGACCGAGTCCCGCATGGCCATCGCCATGGCCCGCCTCGGCGGTGTCGGTGTGCTGCACCGCAACCTGTCCGTCGAGGACCAGGTCAACCAGGTCGACCTGGTGAAGCGGTCCGAGTCCGGCATGGTCACCGACCCCATCACGGTGCACCCGGAGGCGACCCTCGCCGAGGCCGACGCCCTGTGCGCCAAGTTCCGCATCAGCGGTGTCCCGGTCACCGACCCGGCCGGCAAGCTCCTCGGCATCGTCACCAACCGTGACATGGCCTTCGAGTCGGACCGCAGCCGTCAGGTGCGCGAGGTCATGACGCCGATGCCGCTGGTCACCGGCCAGGTCGGCATCTCCGGCACCGACGCCATGGACCTGCTGCGCAAGCACAAGATCGAGAAGCTTCCGCTCGTCGACGACTCCGGTGTCCTCAAGGGCCTGATCACCGTCAAGGACTTCGTCAAGGCGGAGAAGTACCCGAGCGCCGCCAAGGACTCCGAGGGCCGGCTCCTCGTCGGTGCCGCCGTCGGCGCCAGCCCCGAGGCCCTGGAGCGCGCCCAGGCGCTCGCCGAGGCCGGTGTGGACTTTCTGGTCGTCGACACCTCGCACGGCCACAACAGCAACGCGCTGAGCTGGATGTCGAAGATCAAGTCCAGCGTCGGCGTCGACGTGATCGGCGGCAACGTCGCCACCCGCGACGGCGCCCAGGCGCTGATCGACGCCGGTGTCGACGGCATCAAGGTGGGCGTGGGCCCCGGCTCCATCTGTACGACCCGCGTCGTCGCCGGCATCGGCGTCCCGCAGGTCACCGCGATCTACGAGGCCTCCCTCGCCGCCCGCCCCGCGGGCATCCCGTTGATCGGTGACGGCGGCCTGCAGTACTCCGGCGACATCGGCAAGGCGCTCGCCGCCGGCGCCGACACCGTGATGCTGGGCTCGCTGCTCGCGGGTTGCGAGGAGTCGCCCGGCGAGCTCCAGTTCATCAACGGCAAGCAGTTCAAGTCGTACCGCGGCATGGGCTCGCTCGGCGCGATGCAGTCCCGTGGCCAGGGCAAGTCGTACTCCAAGGACCGCTACTTCCAGGCCGAGGTCTCCGCGGACGACAAGCTCGTGCCCGAGGGCATCGAGGGCCAGGTGCCCTACCGGGGCCCGCTCTCCAGCGTCCTGCACCAGCTCGTCGGCGGGCTGCGCCAGACCATGGGCTATGTGGGCGCGGCAACCATCGACGAGATGGAGTCCAAGGGCCGCTTCGTGCGGATCACCTCCGCGGGTCTGAAGGAGTCGCACCCGCACGACATCCAGATGACGGTCGAGGCGCCGAACTACAGCCGTAAGTAGGCATCGGTCCTCAGGCACGGTCCTTCAGGGGCGGCCCCGGAAGCATCCGGGGCCGCCCCTGTCGTGCCCGTCGGCGATACTGGAAGACGCTGAAACGCATCAGGGAAAGGCCACACATCGTGACTGAGATCGAGATCGGGCGCGGCAAGCGCGGCCGCCGGGCGTACGCCTTCGACGACATCGCCGTCGTCCCCAGCCGTCGTACGCGCGACCCGAAGGAGGTCTCGATCGCCTGGCAGATCGACGCCTACCGCTTCGAGCTGCCGTTCCTGGCCGCCCCCATGGACTCGGTCGTCTCCCCGGCCACCGCGATCCGCATCGGCGAGCTCGGCGGCCTCGGCGTGCTGAACCTCGAGGGCCTGTGGACGCGGTACGAGGACCCGCAGCCGCTCCTCGACGAGATCGCGGAGCTGCCCACCGAGGCCGCCACCCGCCGCCTCCAGGAGATCTACGCCGCTCCCATCAAGGAGGAGCTGATCGGGCAGCGCATCAAGGAGGTGCGCGACTCCGGCGTCGTCACCGCCGCCGCGCTCTCCCCGCAGCGCACGGCCCAGTTCTCCAAGGCCGTCGTCGACGCCGGCGTGGACATCTTCGTCATCCGCGGTACGACGGTCTCGGCGGAGCACGTCTCCGGTGCGGCCGAGCCGCTGAACCTGAAGCAGTTCATCTACGAGCTCGACGTCCCGGTGATCGTCGGCGGCTGTGCCACGTACACCGCGGCCCTGCACCTGATGCGCACCGGCGCGGCCGGTGTCCTGGTCGGCTTCGGCGGCGGCGCCGCGCACACCACGCGCAACGTCCTCGGTATCCGGGTGCCGATGGCCACCGCGGTCGCGGACGTGGCGGCGGCCCGCCGCGACTACATGGACGAGTCCGGCGGCCGGTACGTCCACGTGATCGCCGACGGCGGCGTCGGCTGGTCCGGCGACCTCCCCAAGGCCATCGCCTGTGGCGCCGACTCCGTGATGATGGGCTCCCCGCTCGCCCGCGCCACGGACGCGCCGGGCAAGGGCCACCACTGGGGCATGGAGGCCGTGAACGAGGAGCTGCCGCGCGGCAAGAAGGTCGACCTGGGCACGGTCGGCACCATCGAGGAGGTCCTGACGGGCCCGTCGCACACTCCCGACGGTTCGATGAACTTCTTCGGCGCACTTCGGCGGGCCATGGCCACGACCGGGTACAGCGAGCTGAAGGAGTTCCAGCGCGTCGAGGTGACGGTGGCGGACTCGCAGCACATGCGGTAGCCGGTACGGCTACGGCCGATACGTCAGGGAAGGGCCGGTCGCCCCGGGTGGGGTGACCGGCCCTTTTGCGTGCTCAGGAGCGCCCAGGAGTGTCCAAGTGGGGCTGGGTGGGGGCGTGTTGTGGGGGAGGGGGCGCGTGGTTGCGTTTGGGGCGAATGTGGGCTGAACGGGCGTACGGAGTCGGTAGTGTCCGTGATCGGCGTCCCAAGCTCTCCGGGGCGCCCCCTTCCAAGGAGATGTTCCGGACCCCGGCCCTCGGGGCCCGGCCCGAGCTCCAGACGGACTGCCTACCGGGATATGGGCGGCATCGTGGAAGGGGGCGCGCCCATGGGCCGTCACCGCAAGCCCACCCGCTGGGATCGCATTCGGCTTCGGCTGGTGAAGTTCCGGAGGAGGTGTGTCTTGTGGATCAACAGCTGGTGAGCGGCCGCCCCCAGAGAGCTTAGGGGCGGACACCCGTGAATCAGCTAGGAGCCCGCTGCAGCACCCACTGCAGTGGGCTCCACCTGTTGGTGAGACGGTGAGCGGCCGTCCCTACGAAGACTAGGGGCGGACACTCCCTGATCCATCCACGAGCCAGCCACAGTGCCCACTGCGGCCGACCCCACCTGTCTCCGTAAGGTACCCGCGCCGCGCCCCGCATGCCACCAGCCGCCGGAGCCCGACCACCCACGCGCCCCCCGTCACAACCGATGCGCCGCCCCCGTAGGCGTAGCCCCCCGCGTGTCCAGCAGCAGCTGTGCCTTCACCGACAGCCCCTGAAGGTCGTACCGGCGATGCTGTTGGAGCAGGATCGTCAGGTCGGCGTCGGCGGCGGCCTCGTACAGGGAGTCCGCGCGGGGGACCGGGCGGTCCAGGACGTTCCAGGACGGGATGTGCGGGTCGTGGTAGCTGAGGGAGGCGCCGAGCCGCATCAGGCGGACCGCGACCTCCTCGGCGGGGGTGGACTGCTGGTCGGCGAGGTCGGGTTTGTAGGTGACGCCGAGGAGGAGGATTCGGGCGCCGCGCGCGGACTTGCCGTGTTCGTTGAGGAGGGCGGCGGCGCGCTGGACGACGTACTGGGGCATCTGGCTGTTGACCTGCTGGGCCAGTTCGACCATGCGCAGGGTGCGGCCGGCGTGGGCGGTGAGGTCCTGCGGGACGGCGTGGCCGCCGACGCCGGGGCCGGGGCGGAAGGCCTGGAAGCCGAACGGCTTGGTCTCCGCGCAGCGGATGACGTCCCACAGGTCGACACCCAAGTCGTGGCAGAGGACGGCCATTTCGTTGACGAGGGCGATGTTGACGTGCCGGAAGTTCGTCTCCAGGACCTGCACGGTCTCCGCCTCGCGCGGGCCACGCGCGCGTACCACCTTGTCGGTGAGACGGCCGTAGAAGGCGGCGGCCGACTCGGTGCACGCGGAGGTGAGGCCACCGATCACCTTGGGGGTGTTGGCGGGGGTGAAGTCGCGGTTGCCGGGGTCGATGCGGCTGGGGGAGTACGCCAGGTGGAAGTCGCGGCCGGCGGCCATGCCCGAGCCCTCTTCGAGGAGGGGGCGCAGAACGTTCTCGGTGGTGCCCGGCGGGACGGGCGACTCCAGGATGACGGTGGTGTGCGGGCGCAAGTGCGCGGCCAGGGTGCGGGCGGCCGCCTCCACCTGGCTGAGGTCGAGCCCGCCGTCCGCGCCGGGCGGGGTCGGCGCGCAGATGACGGCGGTGCGTACGCGGCCGAGCTCGGCGGGGCTGGTGGCGTGCCGGAAGCCCCCCGAGAGCATCCGGCGCAGTTCCGCGGGGCTGAGGGAGGCGGCCTCGGGCCCGGTCCGGTAACCGAGCGTGGCGATGCCGGCCGCGACGGCGGCCTTGGCCAGCGGCAGGCCGTACGGGCCGAGTCCGATGACGGCGAGATCTGCGGGCATGGCGTGGGCCGTCCTTCCCAGTAACCGAAGTGGAGCAGGTGCGCAAGCCCTGTGGACAGATCGAGGGAGCGCAATGTCAGACTAGGAGTAAATATGACCGATTTGCGGCATTGAATGATCGCGTTTCCGGGAGTGTTGTCCACAGGCTGGGGGCGCGTGGTGGCTGAACTCGGGCAACCCGGTCAGAATTCTGGGCATGGGGGGTACGAAGCGGGCTTCGCCCGACGGGTGCGGCCTACGCGACCGATGAGCGGGAGGCAGCGGTGAGGACAGCGACACTGGGGCCGGCGGAGCGCGCCGAGTCACTCGCAGCAATGGCCGAGCGCGAGCTGGACCTACTGGTCGTGGGCGCCGGCGTCGTGGGTGCGGGCACCGCCCTCGACGCGGCCACCCGGGGACTGTCCACCGGCCTGGTCGAGGCCCGCGACTGGGCGTCGGGTACCTCCAGCAGGTCGAGCAAGCTGATCCACGGCGGCCTGCGCTATCTGGAGATGCTCGACTTCGCCCTCGTACGCGAGGCGTTGAAGGAACGCGGGCTGTTGGTGTCGCGGCTGGCCCCGCACCTGGTGAAACCGGTGCCCTTCCTCTACCCGCTCCAGTACAAGGGCTGGGAGCGCCTGTACGCCGGTTCGGGCGTCCTGCTCTACGACGTCATGTCGATGGCCCGCAGCCACGGGCGGGGCATGCCCCTGCACCGCCACCTGAGCCGCCGTCACGCCTTGCGCATCGCCCCCGCGCTGAAGAAGGACGCACTGGTCGGCGCCCTTCAGTACTACGACGCCCAGATGGACGACGCCCGCTATGTGGCCACCCTCGTACGCACGGCGGCGGCCTACGGCGCGAAAGTCGCCAACCGCGCGCGTGTGACCGGGTTTCTGCGCGAGGGCGAGCGGGTCGTCGGGGCCCGGGTGCAGGACGTCGAGGCGGGCGGGGAGTACGAGATCCGCGCCAAGCAGATCGTCAACGCCACCGGTGTGTGGACCGACGACACCCAGTCCATGGTGGGGGAGCGCGGGCAGTTCCATGTGCGCGCCTCCAAGGGCATCCACCTGGTCGTGCCCAAGGACCGCATCCACTCCACCTCGGGCCTGATCCTGCGCACCGAGAAGTCGGTGCTGTTCGTCATCCCCTGGGGCCGGCACTGGATCGTCGGCACCACCGACACCGACTGGGACCTCGACAAGGCGCACCCGGCCGCGTCCAGTGCCGACATCGACTACCTGCTGGAACACGTGAACTCGGTGCTCGCGGTGCCGCTGACCCGCGACGACGTGGAGGGCGTGTACGCGGGCCTGCGGCCACTGCTCGCCGGTGAGTCGGACGCCACCAGCAAGCTGTCGCGCGAGCACACGGTGGCGCACCCGGTGCCGGGGCTCGTGGTCGTGGCGGGCGGCAAGTACACGACGTACCGGGTGATGGCCAAGGACGCCGTGGACGCGGCGGTGCACGGGCTCGACATGCGGGTCGCCGAGTGCGTCACGGAGGACATTCCGCTGCTGGGCGCGGAGGGGTACCGGGCGCTGTGGAACGCGCGTGCGCGGATCGCGGCGCGGACGGGCATTCATGTGGTGCGCGTGGAGCACCTGTTGAACCGTTACGGCTCGCTGGCCGAGGAGGTGCTCGAACTCATCGCCGCCGACCCCACGCTGGGCGAGCCCCTGCACTCCGCCGACGACTATCTGCGCGCCGAGGTCGTCTACGCCGCCTCGCACGAGGGGGCGCGGCACCTGGACGACGTGCTGACGCGGCGTACGCGCATCTCCATCGAGACGTTCGACCGGGGGACGCGGTGCGCGCGTGAGGCGGCCGAGCTGATGGCGCCGGTGCTGGGCTGGGACAAGGACCACATCGAGCGCGAGATCCAGCACTACGAGAAGCGGGTGGAGGCCGAGCGTGAGTCGCAGCGGCAGCCGGACGACCTGACGGCGGACGCGGCGCGGTTGGGGGCGCCGGACATCGTGCCGCTGTAGGGATCGGGCCGGTGGGGGGCCAGCCCGGGAACGTCACTCGAACGGGTGGCGGAAGTTGGGATCTCCGCTCGAACCCGGGCCGTTCTACTTGGTGCGAGGGCAGAACCCGGCGGCGAGCAGCCGGGGTTCGAGACCGGGATCCGCTATCGCCGTCGTGTTCACCCGGAAAGTCAGGACACGACGACCGCCGACGGTGGCCGCGGAGCGCACGTAGCTGCCGGAGATGCGCCCGTTGTGCCCCCAGACGACGGTGCCGCAGGGCAGTTTCAGGGGAAAGAGCCCCATGCCGTACGAGCCATGCGCGGCACGGGTGTCGAGCATCTCGCGCAGCCAGCGCGGGGGCAGCAGTCGGCCGCCGAGCAGCGCGGCGTAGAAGCGGTCGAGGTCGGCGAGCGTGGTCACCAGCTCGCCCGAGGCGCCGGCCACCCGCGGGTCGAGTTCGGTGACATCGGTCCCGTCGGTGGCGTAGGCACGGCCGTGCGGAGCGGGCAGCGAGGTGCGGGAGCCAGGGAAGGAGGTACCGGTCAGGCCCAGCGGAGCGACGATCCGGCGCTCGGTCTCGGTGGCGTAGGAGCGGCCGGTGATGTGTTCGACGACCAGGCCGAGCAGGACGTAGTTGGTGTTCGAGTAGGAGAAGGTGCCGGGTTCGGCAGGGGGGTGGGTGAGCGCGATGCGCACGGCCTGAAGCGGTGTGAGGGGGACGGCGCCCCCGGTCGCGGCGGTGTAGTCGTACAGGCCGCTGGTGTGGGTCAGCAGGGAACGAAGGGTCAGCGCGCGCCCGTCGTTGCCCGCCCCGCGCACCAGTCCCGGCAGGTACCGCTCCACCGGCTCGGAGAGGGACAGCCGTCGCTCGGCGGCCAGTTGCAGGACGACCGTCGCGATGAAGGTCTTGGTGATGCTGCCGGCGCGGAAGTGGTCGGCGCGGGCGATGCCCTGGCCGGCCCCGGCGTAATGGGTACCGGTCGTCTCGCGGGCCAGCAGGGCCGCGGCGGTGGCCTTGCCCCGGGTGAGCAGCCGCGGTAGCAGGGAGTCCGTCGCCTGTGCCGTGGAGGACGACGAGGCGGTGCGGGTCGAGGAGGAGGTGGAGGACAGACCGAGGAGTGCCGGGGCCACCAGGCCGATGAGCGTCAGGGCCACGGGCAGGGCCACCAGTGTCCGGAGCAGGGGCATCGCCGGTCGTGCCATGCGGGTTCCTTCCCTTGTCGCGGCTCATCATGCCGGTCAAGCGGAACGCGCGATTCACCGGGCCTCGAGGGCGCCGTGCCGTGCGGGCGAGGGCTGTGCGGTCGGGTGGTGGGGCCTGGGGCACCCTGGGCGTCGGGCACTTGTCGGGTGAGAGACAATGGAGGCTCTGTCAGGGCGGGTTGTATGAGGGGACGCATGTCGGAGGCGGAGCGGGCGGGGACATCTCGTCAGGACACTCGTCAGGACGACCGCGAGCGTCTCCTCGCGGGGCGGTACCGGCTGGGCGGAGTGCTCGGCAGGGGCGGCATGGGCACGGTGTGGCGTGCCGTCGACGAGACTCTCGGACGGACCGTCGCCGTCAAGGAGCTGCGGTTCCCGTCGAACATCGACGAGGAGGAGAAGCGGCGGCTGATCACGCGCACCCTGCGTGAGGCGAAGGCAATCGCGCGGATCCGCAACAACAGCGCCGTGACGGTGTTCGACGTGGTCGACGAGGACGACCGGCCGTGGATCGTGATGGAGCTCGTCGAGGGCAAGTCGCTCGCCGAGGTCATCCGCGAGGACGGTCTCCTGGAGCCCAAGCGGGCGGCCGAGGTGGGCCTCGCCGTGCTCGACGTGCTGCGGTCCGCGCACCGCGAGGGCATCCTGCACCGTGACGTGAAGCCGTCGAACGTCCTGCTGGAGTCCGACACCGGCCGGGTCGTGCTCACCGACTTCGGTATCGCCCAGGTCGAGGGCGACCCCTCCATCACCTCGACCGGCATGCTCGTCGGCGCGCCCTCCTACATCTCCCCGGAGCGGGCCCGCGGTCACAAGCCGGGCCCCGCGGCCGACCTGTGGTCGCTGGGCGGGCTGCTGTACGCGTCGGTGGAGGGCACCCCGCCGTACGACAAGGGCTCCGCCATCGCGACGCTCACCGCGGTGATGACCGAGCCGCTGGAGGAGCCGAAGAACGCGGGACCGCTGAAGGACGTCATCTACGGTCTGCTCACCAAGGACCCCGAGAAGCGGCTGGACGACGCCGGTGCGCGGGCGATGCTCAACGCCGTCGTCCACGCGCCCGCTCCCAAGGCCGAGCCGGAGCCGGCGGACGCGACGAAGGTCGTGCCGTTGCCGCCGCAGCCCGACGGCAAGGGCCGTTCGGGCGCCGGGTCCGGGAGCAAGCGGGGCGAGGAGGCCGGGGAGCGGCTGCGCGGGGCGCTGCGTTCCGTGCGGAAGGCCGCGGCGGGTGCGGGGGCCGGGGCGGCTGCGGCGCGTACCAAGTCCGGGAGCGAGGCGGCCGTTTCGGAGTCCGGGGCGGCGTCTACGGGAGTGGGCGGGGCCGGGGCGTCGGCGAAGGCCGGGGGTTCGGATTCGGCTTCGGGTGTGCGTCGGGCTTCCGGGGCCGGGGCGGCGGGTGCTGCCGCCGGTTCAGGTGCCGGGGCCAGTGCTGGCGACTCTGCCGGTGTCGGTGTCGGTGTCGGTGCCGGTGAGCGGGATGTGGAGTCGGGGAAGGGGCAGAGCGGGGGCCGGAGTTCCGGGTGGCCCGTGATGACGCCGCCGGATCTGCCGCCGCGGCCGGTGCCGAGGGCGCCGCTCACCGATGTGGTGCCGAAGCGGACGTTGGTGGTCATCGCGGTGGCCGTGGCGCTGGTCGTGCTCGGTGTGGTGCTGGCCCTCACGCTCGGCGACGACGGCGACTCGAATTCGTCGGCGAACGGCGGCGGTGGCAAGGCTTCCGCCAAGGCGAGCGCCAGTGCCGACACCAAGACGGACGAGAACGACGGCACGCGGGCGGACGGCGAGAAGTCCGCGTCCGCGACGGCCGGTTCGGGGTCCGGAGCGGCGGAGACCGGGAAGACGCCGAGCGCCGGCCCGAGCGCGACCGGCGGGAGCGGCGCAGAGGCGGGGTCCGACGGCGACAGCAAGGTCGCGTCGACCCACAAGGGGAGCCAGGGGTACTCGATCGGGCTGCCCGCGGGGTGGAAGTTCCAGTCCTCGGGGTCGGCGGGCGACCGGTTCACCGGGCCCGACGGGCAGAAGCTCCTCGTCGCCTGGACGTCCACGCCGAAGGGCGACCCGGTGACGGACTGGAAGAACCAGGAGCGGGGCATGGTCCGCTCGCAGTACAAGCGGATCCGCATAGAGGAGGTGGAGTACCGCGGTTGGAACACGGCCGACTGGGAGTTCACCTATGCCGAAGGCGGCACGAAGTACCGCACGATCGACCGTGGGTTCGTGGTGGACGACCATCTCGGACATGCGCTGATGTACACGGCGAAAGCTTCGAATTGGGACAGCGAGCTGCGCAAGGACACATGGAAGACGCTGACGGAATCGTTCAAGCCGAAGTCGTGAAGTGAGCGGAATTCGGTTTGGGCTCGCGAGGGCCGGGATTGAGCCGTGAGATACGGCAACCCCGCTTTGCGAGTTGCCTCCGGCACGTATCGTGAATGCTTGCGGACCGTACGCATTTGGTCGTGCGTCCGGAACGGCACGCAAGGCGAACGGAATTGACCAACCGGGCGGCCGGGGGAGGCAACGTGGAGGACTATGCGGGTCGGGTGCTCGCCGACCGCTACCGCCTGCCGCTGCCGCCCTCCGACGAGTACGAACTCACCGAGACCCGCGCCTTCGACACCTACAGCGGGCAGGAAGTCCTGGTCCGGCAGGTGCCGTTGCCGGAGGTCGTCGAGGCGGAGGTGCTGGACGCCGAGGGGCTGCCCGCCGGGTTCACGGCACGGGAGACGCGGGAGCGCGGGGCGGGACGGCGTTCCTCGTCCCGGGCGAGCACGCGCCGGCCCAGCGACCCCGCCGTGCGGCGGGCGGTCGAGGCGGCGCAGGCCGCGGCGCGGATCCCCGACCATCCCCGGCTGGACCAGGTCTTCGACGTGTTCGCCGAGGGCGGTTCCCTGTGGATAGTGAGTGAGTTCGTGGCCGCGCGCCCGCTGGCCGCGCTGCTCGCCGAGAAGCCGCTGACGCCGTATCGGGCGGCCGAGGTCGCCTCCGACGTCCTCATGGCGCTGCGGGTGCTGCACGCGCACGGCTGGGTCCACCGGAACATCACCGCCCGCACGGTGCTCGTCTGCGACGACGGCCGGGTGATGCTCACCGGGCTCGCGGTCGGGGCCGCGGAGGAGGCGCTGTGCGGGTATGACCCGGTGCCGGTCGAGGACGGTGACGGGGACCAGAGCGAGGGCGGCGCGTCCGGGACGTTCGGTGGCGGCCCCGGCGGCGCGGGGGTGGCCGTGCCTCCCGGTCCGCGCGCGGGTGAGCCGGCGATCGGCGGCCCCGGAGCGGCCGGCACGGACCCCGAGGCCGCCCGGCGTGCCGCCATCGAGGCGCGTGCGACCGGAGCGCTGCCGGTGCCCGGGGCCGACGCGGGCACCGGGACCGAGGCGCCGGGCGGGGCACCGCGCGGTGCCCTGGAGACCGGCGGGGACATCAGGGCCGCGCGGGCCGGAGCCATCGCCGCGTACCGGGCGGGTGCCCGAGCCGCCGCCCGGGTGCAGGAGACGCAGAACGGACGCGCCGCGCTGCCCGGCGCCCGCCCGGCGCCCGAGAACGGCCCCGCCGCCCTGGCCAACGGCGCGGCGCAACAGCCGTACGGCTCCGGCAGCGGCACGGCCACGCCCCCGGGCCGGATCGCCGACCCGTACGGCGTAGGGGCCCCCTCCTGGCCCGGCGCCGCGCCCCGAGGCGGGGCCCCCGGTACACCCACGGACGACACACGCGGCCGTACGGCACTCCCCCCGGGCGCCCCGGGCGCCCACCCCGGCGGTCTCGGCACCCCGCCCGGCACCCCCGCGGGCGTCCCCGCGCAGGGTGGGCCCGTTGGTGGCCCAGCCCCGCACTCCCCGGCCGTACCAGGCGCCCACTCCGGCGGTCTCGGCACCCCGTCCGGCACCCCCGCGGGTGTCCCCGCGCAAGGCGTCCCCGCGCAGGGCCTTCCCGCCGATGGCCCCTCCCCCCGCCCCCCGGCCCGCTGGGACGACCTCGTGACCGGTGCTCCCGTTCACCGTGGGCCCACCACCGCGCTTGCCGCGGAGCGGGCGCGGCAGGCGCGGATGGCTGTGGTCGGGCCGGTGACCGAGCGGTGGGCGCCGGAGCAGGCCGGGCCCGTGCATGAGAACTGGCAGCTTGCCGCGCCGATCGGGCCCGCGACCGACCTGTGGGCTCTCGGCGCGCTGCTCTTCCGGGCCGTGCAGGGGCATGCGCCGTATCCGGAGGAGTCGACGGCCGAGCTCGTGCAGATGGTGTGCGCGGAGCCCCCGGCCTTCGCCGAGGAGTGCGGGCCGCTCAGGCCGGTCGTGGAGTCGCTGCTGCGTCAGGACCCCACCGAGCGCCTCGACTTCGAGGAGCTGCGGGGCTGGCTGCGCTCGCTCGTACGGTCCGCGCCCGAGCCGGAGGCCGGCACGCATGTCGTTCCCGCCCCGCCGGTCGACCCCAACCGGCTGCCGATCGTGCGGCGCCGGGGCGAGCTGGTGCGCAGGCGCCGGGCCGGACTGCCCGCGCATCACGGGCGGCACAAGCGGGCCAGGCGGGAGACGGGGCATTCGCCCCGCAGGCTCGGACGTACGCTGCTGGTGCTGGTGCTGCTCGGGATGGCCGCGGCCATCGCGTACGCCATGCTGTTCATGCCCAAGGCCGACCAGGGCGACGGCGCCACGGCCGACGCCGGCCGCACCGGCGCCGCGGGCCAGGCCGGCGGGGCGGAACCCGAGCAGTCCGCCGAGGCGAGCAGCGAGCCGCGGCCCGAGCAGACCTCACCCGGATCCGGAAACGACCCCTCGGAGTCGGCCGGTTCGACCGAGACGCAGACCAAGAGCCCCGACGATCCCGACGTCCCGGACGGTTTCACCCTGCGCGAGGACGCGGCCGGGTTCCGGATCGCCGTCGCCAACGGATGGAACCGCACCCCGGAGAACGGGCGTGGGCAGGTCGTGTACTCGCACGGCGACTTCGACCTCATCGTCGTGAAGGGCCGGGACACCGCCGACCGGTACGGCAGCGACCCGATGGTCTACCAGCGGGAGCACGAGCGGGAGTTGCAGCCGTACCGGGACTCCAGCTGGGCCTCCTCCGGCGGACTGAAGACCATTCAGGTCGGCGAGCGGGTTATGGCCGAGGGGCAGTTCACCTGGACCGACGACCAGGGGCGCGAGCTGTTCGTGCGCAATGTCGCGATCCTGGTCGACGGGCGGTACCACGTGGTGCAGGTGCGCGGTCCGGACGCCGAGCGGGACGAGGTGACCCGGCTGTTCGAGCAGGCGTCGGCGACGTATCAGGTCACCGGGTGATTGCGTCCGTGAACCCTGTGTGACAGCCGCTCCAGGTTGCTTCCCGGCGCCGAAAGCGACAACCATCACAGTGCGGTCTCCTTGGCACCCCCGTGGTTCCGGTCGCGTCGGCCGGTCCTTAACCTGAGCGTGTCAAGAGCATTGCGGGGCAACGTGAATCAGATGCAGGGCCAGCTCGTTTCGGGCCGCTACCGGCTCGCCGACGCGATCGGCAGCGGCGGTATGGGGCGGGTGTGGCGTGCGCACGATGAGGTGCTGCATCGGGCCGTCGCGATCAAGGAGCTGACCGCGGCGCTCTACGTCTCCGAGAGCGACCAGGACCGGCTGCTCGCCCGCACCCGCGCCGAGGCCCGCGCCGCCGCCCGTATCAACCATTCCGCCGTCGTCACCGTGCACGACGTGCTGGAGCACGACGGCCGGCCGTGGATCGTGATGGAGCTGGTCGAGGGCCACTCGCTGGCCGACGAGGTCAAGGAGCAGGGACGCGTCGAGCCGGCCGAGGCCGCCCGGATCGGCCTGTGGGTGCTGCGGGCGCTGCGCGCCGCCCACTCCGCCGGCGTCCTGCATCGCGACATCAAGCCCGGAAACGTCCTGCTCTCCGAGGACCGCCGGGTCCTCCTCACCGACTTCGGAATCGCCCAGATCGAGGGCGACACCACCATCACCCGTACCGGCGAGGTCGTCGGCTCGGTCGACTACCTCGCCCCCGAGCGCGTCCGCGGCCACGACCCCGGCCCCGCCTCCGACCTGTGGGCGCTCGGCGCCACGCTCTACACGGCTGTCGAGGGCCGCTCGCCGTTCCGCCGCACCTCGCCGCTGGGCACCATGCAGGCCGTCGTCGAGGAGGAGGCCGCCGAGCCGCGGCACGCCGGCCCGCTCACGCCCGTGATCAGCGCCCTGCTGCGCAAGGATCCGGCCACCCGGCCCGACGCCGCCGAGGCCGAGCAGATGCTGGCCGAGGCGGCGGAGGGAAGGCGGCCGAACGCGGCACAGGCGTACGTGCCGACACAGCACACACGGTATGAGCCGGACGCGCGCACAGGGGCCGCGCACACCGGGGGAGCCGCGCCCACCGGGGCCGTGACGGCGGCGACCGGCACGCCGTACCCGCCGATGGCGGGCCCGACGACGATCGGCTCGCCCTACGGCACCGCGGGTACCGGTATCGGCACGGGTACCGGTGCCGCGCCCGCCCGGCCGCCCAGGCGCCGCCGCCGGCTGCGCACGCTCGCCCTCGTCGTCGCGCTCGCCGCGATCGTCGGCGGGGGCACGGCGGTGGTGCTGCAGAAATGGGGGACGGAAACGGGCGGCACGTCCTCCTCGGCCACGCCCGGCCCCACGGCGAGCGAGTCGCCGGACCAGGAGGCCGGCGTCCCCGCGTCCTGGGTCCGCTACAAGGACCCCCTGGGCTTCACCCTTTACCTGCCCAAGGGCTGGAAGCGGGAGGTGGTCGGCAAGGAGATCGAAGGTCTCCAGCAGGTCGACTACACGCCCGACGGCGGTGAGCACTTCGTCCGTATCGCCGTCGACACCTCGCCCGACTTCGCGAACGCCTACGACCACCAGCGGGACCTGGAGGACTACCTGCGGCGGCACCTGGCCGACTACGCGACGGTGTCCCTGAAGAAGGACCTCTACCGCGACCGCGAGGGCTCCCTGTGGGAGTACACGTGGACCGCGCTGGCCAAGGACACGCCTTTCCCCGGGCCGCGCCGGGCCATCGACCAGGCGTACATCGACCGGGACGGCACGGAGTACGCGATCTACATGTCCTCGCCCGTGGCCGACTGGGAGGCCACCCGCAAGCAGTTCACGGCGGTGCTGCAGGGCTGGCAGACGAGCGGATCCTGAGCGTCCGAAGGTCGGCGAGCGGCTTTTGAAACCCTTTGCTCCTTTGCAGAGTTGGCCGATCGGCGCCCCGGAGTCGATCCGTCCGGTGCTGCATGATGGGGCCCATGGGGACCGAGGGAGCCAACTTCCGTGTGATCGCGGGGCGTTACCGCCTTGAGGCGCAGCTCGGTCGCGGCGGTATGGGCGTCGTGTGGCGGGCGACCGACCAGTTGCTCGGACGGCAGGTGGCCGTCAAGGAACTCCCCCTCGACGAGACCCTCTCCGCGGCCGAGGCCCGGCGCCAGCGCGAGCGCACCCTGCGCGAGGCCCAGGCGGTGGCACAGCTGAGCCACCCGCACGTCATCGTCGTCCACGACATCCTGAAGGACGACGAACGCCCGTACATCGTCATGGAGCTGGTCGACGGGGACTCCCTGGCCGACCGGATCGCCGCGCACGGGCCGGTTGACGCGCAGGAGGCCGCCCGGATCGGCATCGACCTGCTGAGCGCGCTGAGCACGGCCCACGCCGCCGGGGTCCTGCACCGGGACATCACACCGGCCAACGTGCTCATCGAGAACGGCACCGACCGTGTCGTCCTCACCGACTTCGGCATCGCTCAGGTCCCGGGCACCTCCACGCTCACCGAGTCCGGGTCCTTCGTCGGCTCGCCCGAGTACACCGCGCCCGAGCGGATGTCCGGCTCCAGGACCGGTCCCGCAGCCGACCTGTGGTCCGTGGGCGCGTTGCTGTGCGCGGCCCTGAGCGGTGAATCGCCGTTCCGGCGCGACTCGTTGAGCGGCATCGTGCTCGCCGTGGTGTCCGACGAGATACGCCCGCCCGCGCAGGCGGCGCCGATCCTCGCCGTCGTGGCGGGGCTGCTGGAACGGGACCCCGGGCGGCGGCTGGACGCGGCGGGGGCGGAGCGGATGCTGCGGGAGTTCCTGGAGACGGGGAGCGCGCCCGTGCTGAAACGGTTCGGCAGGACCGTCGCCGCCGTGCCGGGTGGCGTCGCGGCGGAGCGCCGGCACTCGACCCGCAGCATGCTCGCCACCGTGGTGCTGGTCGCCGCGATGGCGGTGGCGGGGGTGTCGGCGGCGGCGCTGCTGGTGAACGGGGGCGGGGACGGGGACGGGGGTGTGGTGCCGACCACCTCGGCGCCGGCGACGTCGGGCGGGGCGACCGCTACGACGCCGTCGCCGAGCAGGTCGCCTTCGCCGAATACATCGCATGCGCCGAATACTTCGCATGCGCCGAGTACACCGCCTTCGCCGAGTACGTCCCCATCGCCCAGCACGTCCTCCTCGCCCGGCACCTCCACTCCCTTGCCCGCCAACTCCGAATAAAGGGTGGATAAGGAGCGATCCGCGTCACGGCTCTGTGACCGGAAAGCATTCATGCTGGATGTCGAACCGCTTGCCGAGATATGGATGGACGCATGAGCAGCAACGGGGGAGCCCCTTACCGGTCCGACGAGCCGACGAGTTTCGAACTGCAACCGCCGCAGCCGAACCTGCCCCCGGTCGTCCCCCACCCGGACAACCCGTACGCGACACCCGCCCCGCCCGCCGCACCCTCCGCGCCCACCCCGGACCCCGGCACCGGACGGCTGATCGCGGGCCGTTACCGGCTGCTGGCCAAGCTCGGCCACGGCGGCATGGGCACCGTCTGGCGGGCCAAGGACGAGACGGTGGACCGCGAGGTCGCCGTCAAGGAGCCCCGCGTACCGGACCACCTTCCCGAACGTGAACGTGCCAACGCGTACGAGCGCATGCGTCGCGAGGCGCGCGCCGCGGCCCGGCTCGACCATCCCGCGGTCGTGAACGTGCATGACGTCGCCGTCGTGGACGGCCGGCCGTGGATCGTGATGGAGCTGGTGCAGGGCCGTTCGCTGGGCGACGCGCTCCAGGAGGGCACCCTCGGCGCCCGGGACGCGGCGAGAATCGGCCTCGAAGTGCTCGGCGCGCTGGAGGCCGCGCACGCGGCGGGCATCCTGCACCGCGACGTGAAGCCGGACAACGTCATGCTCGGCCGCCACGACCGCGTCGTCCTCACCGACTTCGGCATCGCCCAGATCGAGGGCGAGACCAACCTGACCGACACCGGCGGCTTCGTCGGCTCGCCCGAGTACATCGCGCCGGAGCGGGTGCTGGGCCAGCGCCCGGGACCCGCGAGCGACCTGTGGTCCCTGGGCGTCGTGCTCTACGCGGCGACGGAGGGCGTCTCGCCGTTCCGCCGCAGCAACACCCCCGCCACCCTGCAGTCGGTCCTCAACGCCACGCCCGCACTGCCCGCCGCGGCCCAGGGTCCGCTCGCCGAGGCCATCAACGGCCTGCTCCAGAAGGACCCGGCGCGCCGCCCCGACGCCGCGCGGACGCGTGCGCTGCTGGAACAGGCCGCCAATCCGCCGGTGCAGGCCGCCACGCAGGTCGTACGGATACCCGAGAGCGTCAAGAGGGGCATCGTGCTGGGGCCCAAGGCGCTGCTCGGCATCGGTGCGGCGGTCGTCGCCGGGGCGGTGGGCGCGTATCTGGTGGTCGCCGATCCGTTCGCGGGGCCGTTGCCGGACCACTGGAAGGTCCGTGAGGAGAAGGTCCTGGGCGCTTCCCTCGCGGTGCCCGACGGGTACAAGCGGGGCGTGCCGGACGAGACGGACGACGGCCACTGGGTGACGTACACCGATGAGAGCGGTGCCATCTGGATCGGCCTGAGGCTCGACAAGAAGGCCGAGGACACGGGCAACAGTATCGCCGACTCCGCGGCCGCCGAGATGTACGACGACAACAGCGACTTCAAGGAAGGCACCGCCTACGACCTCAACATGGCCGAGGGCGCTCGGACCAAGCCCGAGGGCGAGACCACGTACCAGGGCAAGTCGGCTGCCGAGAACACCGTCGCCTACACCACCACCGACAGCCAGAACCCCCGTCCGCGCGAGATGAGGATCTTCTACTACAAGACCTCGGCCGGGAACATGTACAAGCTCACCGTCAACTACCCCGGCAAGGGCGACTTCACGGACCGCGGACGCGAGGTGGCGCAGACGGCCGTCGACAACCTGAAGATCGACGATCTCTGAACTGGCCAAGGGCCGGTCCCGCAAGGTAGTCATGGGACACATGAGCGAAGACGGTGCCCGCACCGGGCCCAACGGGCGTGTGATCGGCGGGCGTTACCGCCTGATCGAGCGCATCGGCTCCGGCGGCATGGGCACCGTCTGGCGGGCGGCCGACGAGCTGGTGGGCCGCGAAGTCGCCGTCAAGCAGCCGAGGTTGCCCGGTGACCCGGAGGACGCGGCGCATCAGCGCGCCGCTAACCGGCTCTACCGTGAGGCCCGCGCCGCCGCCCGCGTCGAGCATCCGGCCGCCGTCGCCATCCACGACGTCGTCGTCGAGGACACCCTGCCCTGGATCGTCATGGAGCTGGTCCGCGGCGAGTCCCTGCACGAACTCCTGCGGCGCGGCCCGCTGGAGGCGACCGAGGCCGCCCGTATCGGCCTCGCCGTCCTCGGCGCCCTGCGCGCCGCGCACGCCGTCGGCATCGTCCACCGCGACGTCAAGCCCGCCAACGTACTGCTCGGCCCTCCGCCGCTATCGAATGCGCTCAAGCGGGGGAACCCCCACCGCCGCGTCGTCCTCACCGACTTCGGCATCGCCCACATCCAGGGCGAGGAATCCCTCACCGCCAGCGGCGAGTTCGTCGGCTCCCTGGAGTTCATCGCCCCGGAACGGATGTCCGGCCGCGGCGCCGGCCCCGCCTCCGACCTGTGGTCGCTGGGCGTTCTGCTGTACGCCGCCGTCGAGGGCTGGTCCCCGTTCCGCCGTACGACCCTGGAGTCCACGCTCGCCGCGATCCTCGCCGCCGACCCGCCCGAGCCGAAGCAGGCGGGGCCGCTGGGGCCGCTGCTCCTGCGACTGCTGGTGAAGGACCCCGACCGGCGGCCCGGCGCGGACGAGGTCGGTGCGGTGCTGGAGGCGGTGGTGGAGGGGTGGCCGGTGCCGGTGCCCTCCGGGGGGCCGGCAGGGGAGGAGTCACAGGACGCTTCAGGGCTGCGGGAGTTCGCGGAGGACTCGGGCACGGTACGGCTGAGGAGCGAGGCGGCGGCCCGAGAGGCGGACGAGCCGGCGCCCGAGCCGACGTCCGAAGCCACCGAGGGAACCTCCGGCGCGGAGGTCACCGGGCCTCCCACGGCCTCCGGGTCCCAGCGCCGCTCCTGGCTGCTGCGCCCTGTCCCGGTCGCCGTCCTGGGCGTCCTCCTGGTCGCCGGCACCTGGTTCACCACCTCCTCCTTCCTCGTCGACAACGACGACGGCAAGGTGATGAACCCCGTCTACACCGCCCCCCTCGCCCCGGCGTCCACTCCCAGCCCCACCGACCTCACCTGGACCGGTCACCGCGAGGAGAAGCTGGGCGCCGTCCTCTCCGTGCCGAGCCGGTACGAGCTGCTGCACCGCCAGGGCAGCCCGACCGACCAGCCTCGGCTCGTGATCTACGAGGGCGACCGCATCAGCGTCCGGCTCACCCGGTGGGACAAGGTCTCCGGGCCGGTCAGGAGCCAAGCGGGCCTGCACTCCAGCTACTGGAAACTGACGGACGACAGGGCCGCCACCCAGTACAACGACACCGGCTTCCAGGGCTACGACGCCGTCCTCGCCGACACCGCCTATGAGGACGGCGACGTCCCGACCCGTGTGATGGAGCTGTTCGTCAAGACCGACGACGGCCGCCTGTACGCACTGCGCGTCACGATGCCGAAGGGAACCGCGCGGGAGAAGGAAGGCACCGCCGTCTTCAAGGGCGCCCGTGACCGACTCGAGATCGAGTGACCCGGCACCGGCCCCGGCAACGCCCTGATCAGCGCGTTTGTTGCCAGTGGACACTGGCGGCATGTGAGCAGTCGGTGAATCCCCGTTACCGACGGGTACACAAAGCCCGGCCCTCCGGCATACCCTGCGCCTCATGACGGACGCGCAGGCCCCGGCCAAGACCGGCACGAACCCCCTCGCCCCCGCCCCGGAGGGCGCCCGTACCGCAGCCGACGTGGTCACCCCCGAGCTGGTGGCCCAGCTCACCAAGGGCGTGGTCGGCTCCGGTCGCACCGCCAACCACACGCCGTTCACCGGCGAGAAGCTGGCCGACCTGCCCGAATCGACGCCCGAGGACGTACGGCAGGCCTTCGAGGCGGCCCGCCTGGCCCAGGCCGTCTGGGCGCAGGTTCCGGTACGGCAGCGTGCCGCCGTCCTGCTCCGCTTCCACGACCTGCTGCTCGAACGCCAGGCCGAGGTCCTCGACCTCATCCAGCTGGAGACCGGCAAGGCCCGGCTGCACGCCCACGAGGAGGTGCAGGCCGTAGCCGTCGCGGCCCGCCACTACGGCCGCAAGGCCCCCGCCTACCTCAAGCCCAAGCGGCACGCGGGCGCCATGCCCACGCTCACCCGCGTCACCGAACTGCGCCACCCGCGCGGCGTCGTAGGCCAGATCGCCCCCTGGAACTACCCCCTGGAGCTCTCCGTCGGCGACGCGCTCCCCGCGTTCGTCACGGGCAACGCGGTCGTCATGAAGCCGGACACGGAGACCTGCCTCACCGCTCTGTGGGCCCGTGACCTGCTCATAGAGGCTGGTCTGCCCGCCGACGTCTTCCAGGTCGTGCTCGGCGAGGGCCCGGTCGTCGGCCCCGAGGTCGTCAAGCACGCCGACTACGTCTCCTTCACCGGCTCCACCCGCACCGGCCGCCAGGTCGCCCAGGGTGCCGCCGCCCGCCTGGTCGGCGTCTCCCTCGAACTCGGCGGCAAGAACGCCATGCTCGTCCTTCAGGACGCCGACGTCGAGAAGGCCGCCGCGGGCGCCGTCCGCGCCTGCTTCTCCTCCGCCGGCCAGCTGTGCATCTCCATCGAGCGGCTCTACGTCCACGAGTCGATCGCGGACGCCTTCGTCGAGCGCTTCGCCGCCCGCACCAAGGCGATGCGGCTCGGCAAGTCCCTCGCGTACGGCGCCGACATGGGCTCCCTGGTGGGCGAGCGCCAGTTGGAGACGGTCACCCGGCATGTGGAGGAGGCCGTGGCGAAGGGCGCGAAGCTCGTCGCCGGCGGCGTGGCCCGTCCCGACATCGGCCCGTACTTCTTCGAGCCGACCATCCTCGACGGCGTCGAGCCCGAGATGAGCGTCTGCGCCGAGGAGACCTTCGGCCCGGTCGTCTCCATCTACCGTTTCAAGACCGAGGACGAGGCCGTCGACCACGCCAACTCCACGCCGTACGGCCTCAACTCCTCGGTCTGGACGAAGAACGGCAGCCGCGGCCGCGCGGTCGCCGCCCGGCTGCGCACCGGCACGGTCAACGTCAACGAGGGCTACGCCCCCGCCTACGGCAGCGTCCAGTCCCCGATGGGCGGCATGAAGGACTCCGGCCTCGGCCGCCGGCACGGCTCCGAGGGCATCCTCAAGTACACGGAGGCCCAGACGGTCGCCCAGCAGCGGCTGCTGCCGATGGCGCCGTCGCTGGGGATGGACGACGAGAAGTACGCGCAGTTCATGAGCCGCAGCCTCCGGCTGATGAAGGCGTTCCGTTTCCGCTAGAGCCCGGCTTTCCAGCCGCCGCACCACCGCTTTCAACGAGGAGAGCACGTGTCACAGGAGAACTCTGCCCAGAAACAGGGCGACGGCTCGGATCACGACGGATACGACTACGACGTCATCGTCGTCGGGTCGGGCTTCGGCGGCTCCGTGACGGCGCTCCGCCTGACCGAGAAGGGCTACCGGGTCGGGGTACTGGAAGCCGGCCGCCGCTGGACCCGCGAGAGCCTCCCCAAGAACTCCTGGGACCTCAAGAACTACCTCTGGGCCCCCAAGCTCGGCATGTACGGCATCCAGCGCATCCACCTGCTCGGCAACGTCATGGTGCTGGCGGGAGCCGGCGTCGGCGGCGGCTCCCTCAACTACGCCAACACCCTCTACGTACCGCCGAAGGCCTTCTTCGACGACCCCCAGTGGCGGGACATCACCGACTGGCAGGAGGAGCTGAAGCCGTACTACGACCAGGCCCAGCGCATGCTCGGCGTACGGCTCAACCCGACGATGACCCCGTCCGACGTCCACCTCAAGGCGGCCGCCGAGAAGATGGGCGTCGGCGACAGCTTCCACATGGCGCCGGTCGGCGTCTTCTTCGGCGACGGCAAGGACGCCGAGGGCAAGGCACAGGTCAAGCCCGGCCAGGAGGTCGCCGACCCGTACTTCGGCGGGGCGGGCCCGGCGCGCAGGGCGTGCACGGAGTGCGGCGAGTGCATGACCGGCTGCCGCCACGGAGCGAAGAACACCCTCAACGAGAACTACCTCTACCTCGCCGAGAAGGCCGGCGCGGTCGTCCACCCCCTGACGACGGTCGTCTCCGTCACGGACGACTCGCAGGGCGGCTACGCGGTGTCGACCCTGCCGACCGACCGCGGGAAGAAGGGCGAGGGCAGGCTGTTCAAGGCCCGCCGAGTGGTGATCGCGGCCGGGACGTACGGCACCCAGACCCTCCTGCACCGCATGAAGGCGGGCGGCCAGCTGCCGTACATCTCCCCGAAGCTGGGCGAGCTGACCCGGACCAACTCCGAGGCCCTGGTCGGCGCGCAGACCGACAACCGGCGCTATCGCAAGGCGACGGGCGAGACGAAGGTCGACTTCACGCGCGGGGTCGCCATCACGTCGTCCATCCACCCGGACGAGAACACCCACATCGAGCCGGTCCGCTACGGCCGGGGCTCCAACTCGATGGGCGGCCTGTCGATCCTCCAGGTCCCGTACGCGGAGGGCCGTTCACGGGTAGGCGGCTGGCTGGCGAACGCCGCCCGCCACCCCCTGCTGGTCCTGCGCTCCCTCTCCAATCGCCGCTGGTCGGAGCGGACCATCATCGGCCTGGTGATGCAGTCGCTGGACAACTCGCTCACGACGTACCTGAAGCAGGACGGCGTCGGCAAGGGCCTGCTGACGGCCCGCCAGGGCCACGGCGCCCCCAACCCCAAGCAGATCAAGGCCGCTTCGCAGGCCGCGTCGGTCATCGCCGCCGACATCAACGGCTTCGCCGGCTCCAACGTCGGCGAACTCATGGGCACCCCCCTCACCGCCCACTTCCTCGGCGGCTGCCCCATCGGCGACTCACCCGAGACCGGCGTGATCGACCCGTACCACCGGCTGTACGGCCACCCCGGCATCTCGGTCGTCGACGGAGCGGCGGTCTCGGCCAACCTCGGCGTCAACCCGTCCCTGACGATCACCGCACAGGCCGAACGCGCGATGTCCTACTGGCCCAACCAGGGCGAGGCCGACCCACGCCCGGCCCAGGGCTCCGCCTACGAACGCCTCAAGCCGGTGGAGCCCCTGTCCCCGGCGGTCCCGACGGAGGCCTTCGGGGCCCTGCGGCTGCCGTTCCTGGGGATGCCGACGGTGCCGCCGAAGCAGTAGGCGACGCCGCTGGGCAAGTCACGGAAACACAGAAGGACCTGCGCCCCCCTCCGAGCGCAGGTCCTTCTCTGTCTTGCGTCGAGCTCTGGTGAGGCTTAGGCCTCCGCACCGCTCCGACGACGCTTCATCGCGAACATGACGCCGGCACCGGCGACAATGGCGATGCCGCCGATGGTGGCGATGGCCGGCATGTCGGAGCTGGAGCCGGTCTCCGCGAGGCTGCCGGTGACGGGCTGCTCGCTGACGCCGCCCTGCGGCTTCTCCTCCGCCCCGGTCGAGGGCTTCTCGGCGCCGGGCTCGGCCTCGCCCGGGTTCTCGTTCGACGAGCCGGCGGGCAGGACGTCGAAGAACCAGCCGTCGCCGAAGCCCTCGGCGATGCAGTCCTCGCCGTTGATGTTGTCGACGTACGCACCGGTGCCGAAGTGGTAGGACTCACCGGCCGGGGCACCCTTGTGGATGTTCACCCGCAGGTCGATCTTGTTGAAGTCGCCGGGCTTCATCGTGTCGGTGCCCCAGAAGTAGGCACCGGCCAGGCCGTCCTCGCCCTCGATGCCCTCCCAGGCCTTCGTGCTGGGGTTGCGGAACTGAAGGTCGACGTACGGGCTGAGGGTCGGCTTCCAGGTCTCCCAGTACTTGGTGCTCTCGACCTCGGCGTAGAAGGCGACGTCCTTGAGCGTGACGTCGGAGGTGTTGGTGACCTTCAGGGAGAAGGAGTGCCAACCGCTGCCCGCCACGATCTTGCCGGGCAGGGCGCTGACCTCGGTCTCGAGCGCCTCCTCGGCGAAGTCCTCGTCGACCTCCTCGCAGTACGGAAGGGGCTCCTCCGCAGGGTTGCTCTCCTCGGGAGCCGGCGTGCTCTCCTCGGCGGCCGGGGTGGACTCCTCGGCGGCAGGGGTGCTCTCCTCGGCCGCGGGGGTGGACTCCTCGGCGGCGGGAGTGCTCTCCTCGGCGGCCGGGGTGGACTCCTCGGCGGCGGGAGTGCTCTCCTCGGCGGCCGGGGTCGACTCCTCGGCGGCCGGCGTGCTCTCCGACGCAGTCGGCGTCGGCGTCTCGTCCGTGGCGAACGCGACCGGGGCCGACAGCAGCGCGATCGGCGCTATGACGGCCGTCGTGGCCGCGGCGGCCAGGGCACGGCGAAGCTTCATGAAGACCTCGAAAGTCCGGAGTGCCGCGATGTCGCGGCACGCGTGTCAGGGAGGCCTCCCCGTGTGGGGCGCGGGTGTGGCCCTTGATTCGCAGGGTTTGATCAGTGACGGCTGTGAATGGTTGTGCCTTCACTAACAGGTTTCTTATGTGGCCTGCATCACATCGCCCGGTCCCGGCGGCACCGAGCGATGTCCGAGGCCTGACGTACGCTCAGCTGCCCTGCAACAGACCGAGAGAGAGTGCACAGGCATGGCCGACAGACCGTCAGAAGGGCCCAGACCCGGTTCGGACGAGGGCGAGGGAGCCGGCCCCTCCTCGTCGTCCATATCCGACGACGAGTGGCAGAAGTTCGTTCAGGACGCCGAGCGCGAAGCCGCCTCCGCCCCGAAGGAACCCTCCGCCCGCGCCCGCATGGTCACCGAGCGGCTGCGGCAGCAGGAGGCGCGGGGAGAGCTGCCGCCCGGCTGGCGTACCGGACCCGCCTGGCAGGAGATGAACGGGCAGGCCGCCCGGCGCCGCCGGCGGTGGGCGATCGTCGGCGTGCCGCTCGCCGTGGCCGTCGCCGTCGTGGCGATACGGCCCTCGCTGATACCGGGGGACCCGTTCGGCACCGCGGACTCGTCCCCGCAGGGCGTGGCCGCGTCGCCGCTCCCGGCCGAGACCGCCGCCCCGACGGCCGCGCCCGGAGCCGCCGATTCCGCCGTTCCCACCGTGGCCCGGCCGTTCGCCGGTTCGCCGGCCGAGCGCTGGGCCGACGGCGAGGCCGGCATATCGCTGCCGAAGGCCACCCCCGTCGGCACGCTGTCCAAGGGCCAGGTGGAGCAGGCGCTGCAACAGACCAGAAAGCTCCTGGTCGACGCCAACCTCGACCCGGCCACGCTCCGCGGCGAACGCCCGGAAACCGCCCTCGGCGTCATCGAGCCCCGCCAGACGGAACTGCTGAACCTGCTGACCACCGCGCTGCGCAAGCCGGACAAGGACCACGACCCGCTGTGGATGTTCAGCCGCTTCGACCCCGACGAGGTCCGGCTCGCCGGTGACGTCGTCAAGACGCGGGGCCGCATGACGTTCAAGGCGGGTGAGGACGCCTCCGTCGCCGTGCACGCCGACTACACGTTCGTCTACCCCCTCGTCCGTGAGGGCTCGACCGAGGTGGCCCGCACCATCGTCCGCCGGGTCGTCGACATCGAGCTGTCCGACCCGGCCAGGTACCAGGTCACTCCCGGGAAGATCGCCGTCCTGCGCTACGACCAGGAGATCGGCAACTCGGCCTGCGACGTGTACGACGGATATCTGCATCCGCAGTTCGACTCGTCGGCACCCACCGGCGCACCCCCCTCCGGACCGACGACGGACCCGTACGACCGCAGCAAGGACATCGAAGCGGACCGCGCGGAGGGATGCGGCATCGTCTCCCGCACCTGACGCGTCCACCTGATACGTCCACCTGACGCGTCCACCTGACACGTCGCTCCACGGTCGGGCGACCGTCGGGAGACCGGCATGAGAAGGGCCCCGCGGGACGGAGCCGCGGGGCCCTTCTTTCGTCAGCACCGACGTCAGGGCAGCGTCGGTGCCTGCGGAGCGGCGCCGGGGGGTTGCGCCGCTGGTCAGGTCGGGGTGCGCCGGGTGGTCGAGGGAACCGAGGCGCTTCTCACGCATCGTGCTGGACGGACGGGGTCACCGCAACCGCTCGACCCTGTCTTGTACTCCGGCCCGGGCCTCGCACTTCCTGTCGCCCTCCCCGCCGGTCGGCCCCGGGCGTCCCCGGAGCCGACCTTCTCTTGAGTGACCGGGCTGCTGTCCCCTGCCGTCCGGTCACCTTCCTGGGGCGAGGTCCCACGGCGTACGACACGATCCGTACGCCTCATCGCCCCAGCGAGCCACGCGTGGTTCTTTCGGGCCCGCCCCTGGCTGGCACGGACACCGGTACCAACGAAGGGGTCGGGGAGGCGTCACGCTCCGTCCGGGTGAGAGGGGATGCGTACGTCTGTCCCCGGAACGCGGTTTCAGATCCGGCCGCGGCACAGCTCCAGCAGCGTCATCGCCAGCGAGGTGCCCGGCTTGCCCAGCGCCTCGCTGTAGTGGTTGAGGATCTCCATCTCGCGGGAGAGGTTCACGCGCCGGCCGCCCGAGGTGATCCGCGCCTCCTGGATCACCGCCGAGACGGCCACGCGTTCCTGGATCAGGCCGATGATCCGGTCGTCGAGTGCGTCGATGCGTTCCCGGGCACCGGTGATCACGCCGGCTGCCTCGGGGGTGTGCGCGCCGGTCTTCTCCGCTGCGGAAGCGGTCTTCTCTGCTGCGGTGGCGGTCATCTGGGGGCTCCTCGCTGGATGGGGCTGATGGGGGTGATGGGGGTGGATGGATGCGGGGCCCCGGAGCGGCAGGATCCGGAAAACGCCAGGCGCCCCGGACCTTGTCGGCCCGGGGCGCCTGGGAAGTCGCTTGTCAGTTGCTCAAGCAGCACGACCATGGCAGCCGGTGGGCCGGTTGCCATAGGTAAAGAGGAAGGTCTGGTGCGTGAGCATGGCGTCAGTATGCCGTGCCGTCGACGGGTGTCCAAGAGGGTTCGCATCGTGAGACGGGCTTCGGCCCGGGAGGGCCTCCGGCGAGCCCGGTAGACTCGGCCCTACACACACCTCGCTCACCGCCGGAAGGCAACCCGTGTCATCAGCGAACCCCGCCGCCGCCACCGACACCGTCCTGGTCGTCGACTTCGGTGCGCAGTACGCCCAGCTCATCGCCCGTCGCGTCCGCGAGGCCCGGGTCTACAGCGAGATCGTGCCGAGCACCACGCCGGTCGCCGAGATGCTCGCCAAGAACCCGGCGGCGATCATCCTCTCCGGCGGCCCCTCGTCCGTGTACGAGGAGGGCGCCCCCCGTATCGACCGCGCGCTCTTCGAGGCCGGCGTCCCCGTCTTCGGTATGTGCTACGGCTTCCAGCTGATGGCGCAGAGCCTCGGCGGAACCGTCGACAACACCGGCGCCCGCGAGTACGGCCGCACCGATCTGCATGTCTCGAAGTCGTCCTCCACCCTCTTCGAGGGCACCCCGGCCGAGCAGCATGTGTGGATGTCGCACGGCGACGCCTGCTCCGCCGCCCCCGAGGGCTTCTCCGTGACGGCCTCCACGGACGTCGTCCCGGTCGCCGCCTTCGAGAACGACGAGCAGAAGCTGTACGGCGTCCAGTACCACCCCGAGGTCATGCACTCCACGCACGGCCAGCAGGTGCTGGAGCACTTCCTGTACCGCGGCGCGGGCCTCAAGCCGGACTGGACCACCGGAAACGTCATCGACGAGCAGGTCGCGGCCATCCGCGAGCAGGTCGGCGACAAGCGCGCCATCTGCGGCCTTTCCGGCGGCGTCGACTCCGCCGTGGCGGCGGCCCTGGTCCAGAAGGCCATCGGCTCCCAGCTGACCTGCGTGTACGTCGACCACGGCCTGATGCGCAAGGGCGAGACCGAGCAGGTCGAGAAGGACTTCGTGGCCGCGACCGGCGTCCAGCTGAAGGTCGTGGACGCGGAGGAGCGGTTCCTCAAGGCACTCGCCGGGGTCTCCGACCCCGAGGAGAAGCGGAAGATCATCGGCCGCGAGTTCATCCGGGTCTTCGAGCAGGCCCAGGCCGAGATCATCGCGGACGAGGGTCCCGCCGTGGAGTTCCTCGTCCAGGGCACGCTCTACCCCGACGTGGTCGAGTCCGGAGGCGGCACCGGCACCGCCAACATCAAGTCCCACCACAACGTGGGCGGGCTGCCGGAGGACCTCGAGTTCCAGCTGATCGAGCCGCTGCGCAAGCTGTTCAAGGACGAGGTCCGGATGGTCGGCCAGGAGCTCGGGCTGCCGGAGGAGATCGTCCAGCGCCAGCCCTTCCCGGGCCCCGGCCTCGGCATCCGGATCGTCGGCGAGGTCACCAAGGAGCGGCTCGACCTGCTCCGCGAGGCCGACGCCATCGCCCGCGAGGAGCTGACCGCGGCCGGCCTCGACCGCGACATCTGGCAGTGCCCGGTGGTCCTGCTCGCCGACGTCCGCAGCGTGGGCGTACAGGGTGACGGACGGACGTACGGCCACCCGATCGTCCTGCGGCCGGTCTCGTCCGAGGACGCGATGACGGCCGACTGGTCGCGGCTGCCGTACGACGTCCTGGCGAAGATCTCGACGCGGATCACCAACGAGGTGCGGGACGTCAACCGGGTCGTCCTCGACGTGACCTCGAAGCCGCCGGGCACCATCGAGTGGGAGTAGGGCTCAGCTGCGCTTGATCGTGCGCACCGGCTCGCCGGGCTTCCAGACCTGGAGAACCAGGTACTTGTCGTCCTCGACGTAGGTCCGCACGACCTCCGTCAGCTCGGCGCGGAAGAGGTGGAACGGCTCCGGCGGTTCCACCTCTTCGCCGTACGCGGCCTTCTGCGCCGGGTCCTCGACCTCGATCGCCCGCCCGGAGACCCGTACGTCACCACCGCCCATGGACTGCCCGTCCCCGGGGTTCGCCTGGAGCGCGAAGCGCGGGTCGCGGCGCAGGTCGAGGGCCTTGAGTGAGTCCGGCATCATGCCGAGCCACAGCTCGCCGTTCAGAAAGCGCACCTCCAGGCCGGTGGTGCGGGGTGAGCCGTCCTTGCGGAGGGTGGCGAGGACGTGGTGGGTGAAGGCGCCGAAGCGTTCCTCGGCGGTGCGGGCGAGATCGGGTTCGGCCTCGGTGAAGGTGGCCCAGTTCGCTGTCATACGGTGAGTGTCGCGTCGATATCCGACATCCGCTGTCTGGATTCCCGGGTGGGGAGGGCCGATCCCGGGGCCATGGGGGCGGGATCTTTACAGAACATCTCTGTTCTCCTGCGCTGACCGCCGGTAACTTCCGCCCCGTAAGCAACCCAGTGCGGGAGGACACATGCACGGGACGCCCCTCGGGCCCACTCCGCCCTCGCCGCTGCCGACCGAACGGCTGCAGTTCGCGATGCCGCCCATGCACGAGGCGGTCGAGGACGAGCGCCGGCACCGCAAGGAACGGCTCGCGGGCGCGCTGCGGATCTTCGGGCGGCGCGGCTTCGAGGACGGGGTCTCCGGGCACATCACCGCGCGCGATCCCGAGTTCAGCGACTGCTTCTGGGTGAACCCGTTCGGGATGCCGTTCAAGCACGTCACCGTCAGCGATCTGGTCCTGGTCAACTCCGAGGGCCAGGTGATCGAGGGGCGGTACCACGTCAACCAGGCGGCCTTCACGGTCCACTCCCAGGTCCACGCCGCCCGCCCGGACGTCGTCGCCGTCGCCCACTGCCACTCCGTGCACGGACGGGCGCTCGCGGCGCTGGGGGAGCTGCTGGACCCGATCACCCAGGAGAGCTGCGCCTTCTACGAGGACCACGCCCTCTACGACGCCTACTCGGGCGTGGCCGTCGACGCCCTGGAGGGCCGCCGGATCGCCACCGCGCTCGGCTCCCGCAAGGCCCTTGTCCTGCGCAACCACGGCCTGCTGACCGTCGGCGACTCCGTGGACGCGGCGGCCTGGTGGTTCCTGTCGATGGAACGCTCCAGCCAGGTCCAGCTGACGGCCCGGGCGGCGGGGCGTCCCGTACTCATCGAACACCGGCAGGCCGTGGCCACGCGGGAGCAGCTGGGCGGGGATCTGGTGGCGTGGATCAACTATCAGCCGTTGTGGCAGGACGTGAGCCGGAGCGAGCCGGATCTGTTGAGCTGACGGCGGGAGGGCCGGGGTCCGTAGCCCCGGCCGAGGTCCGTAAGCCCGGCCGAGGGCGGGTAGCCCGGCCGAGGTCAGAAGCCCCGCAGGACCACCGCCTTCGTCTTCGCGAACTCCTCGTCCGTGAGCACGCCGTCCCGGTGCAGCTCCCCCAACTCCCTCAGTCTGCGCAGGAGTACGTCGTGGTGGTCGGCGGCCGGGGGTGGCGGGACGGACGCCGTCAGCGGGGCGCGGTCGGGGGAGTCGATGACGGGGCGGGTGGACGGGTGCGGCAGGCGGGCGATGACCGCGGTGGCCACCAGGGCGGTGAGCAGGTCGCGGCGGACGCTTCCCCACAGGTCCAGGGCGTACGGGTCCTTCTCCGGCGGCAGTTTGGAGAACACCGTCTCCCGGGTCACGAACCGCAGGAAGCCGTCCTCGTGACCGGAGTTCGGCAGCCACTCGACCTGGACGAGATCGCCCATGCCGATGATGCGCGGGCCCGTCGCCCGTTTGACCCGCTCGGAGGTGTCGGACCAGTCGATCCGCACCTGGCTGCCGTCGAAGGAGACCGTGCCGTCGGAGGAACGGACGGAGACCGGGACCGGTGGGCCGGGGAGGAGATACGTCTTGGTCGGCTCCTTGGGGATCTGGTCCAGGAGCAGCGCGTGGCGGATCTCCTCGGCGACGTACTCGGCGACCCCGGCCCGGTCGGCGTCCACCGTCAGCCGGTACGGATCCGCCGTGTCGGGCAGCCGGCCGCCGGTCGCCTGGAGCAGCGGGTCGGCGCCCTCACGCAGCCGCATCCGCAGCCGTCCCCGTTTGCGTTCGGGCTCGAAGACGATGCTCGCGACCGCTTCCAGGGGTACGGCGATCTCTCCGTAGGTCTGCCGGAACAGCGGCACGGAGCGGTGGAGTCCCGGCGTGATCCGGACCGTTGTGCCGTCGAAGGCCCAGGTCCCGTCGCGCTGGATGATCTCGGCCATGGGGAAATTCTCGCAGCCGGGTCAACATCGGGGGCCCGCCCATCACCCGCGCCGAACCGGCCTGCGGGGCGGGTCGTGCCTGGACTACGGCACAATTCGCTGTCGCCGCACGTGAGTTGGCGGCGATGGTGGTCGGTGGTGCGGCCGGGGCCGGAATCGGCGGTGGCCGGTATCTGAGATCGGGCTGCCGATCGTGGGGCTGTGGGGCTATAAGGCCATGAGGTCGTAGGCCATGGGGCACTGGGGCATGAGGGTTTTTCGGGAAGGCGGGCGTCGGGCGTGGCGGTGCAGGAGGCTGGACGGGGCAGCGCGGCGGTGGGCGCGCACGGAGGTGGCTGCGCCTGTGGGGACTGTCCGCACGGGGCGCGGGCGGGGCATCGGCGCGCGGTCGCCGAATTCCTGCTGAAACGGGACGAATTCGCGGCCGGTCAAGGACTCCCCGCCGCGGTGGCCCACTCGGCCTCGGCCTCCCGGCAGTGGGTCTCCGAGGAACTGACCCAGTCGGCGGAACTCGTCGCCGAGCGGGGGCGCGCCGAGGGGGAGGCGTGGCTGGCGCGGCTGTGGTCACGCACGACGGGGGCCGTCTGGGGTCTCGTCGTCGCGCTGCTGCTGGTGCAGGCATTCACGGCCATCGGCACGGGGTGGACGTCGGCGCGTACGGCCGGGCTGCTGGCGGCGCTGGTGACGGCCGGGGCCCTCACGGCCGCCTCGTGGTTCCACCGGGCGCGCGGCGGGGCGCTGGCTCCGATCATCGGTGAGGACAACCGGCTGTCCACGTCGCGTGCGGTGGCCGCGGCCTGGGTGCTGTTCGTCGCCTACGCCGTGCTGGTGCTGGTCGGTCAGCTCGCGGCGGCGTCCGGGCACCGTGAGCGCGACGCGTTGATCGCCGGTCTTGAACTCGGGCGGGGTGCCGGTGTGGTGACCGTGCTCGCCGTGGTCTGTGCCATCGCGGTGCTGGTGCGGCGGGTCGTCGGGGTGCGGGTGCTAGGGCAACGCCTCCAGAAGGTACGGGCCCATCGGCCTCGGGCGGCGGACCTGCTGACGGACGACGCGGGACGGGGCACCTTCGCCGACATCCAGTACGTCGTGATCAGCGGGGTGGCACTGCTGTTCGCGGCGGTGCGGTTGGCTCGGCGGCCGGATCAGCTGCCCGATCTGCCGTGGGGACTGGCGGTGGTGGTGCTGGTCTCCGCGGCGACGTATCTGGCCGGGAAGTACGCCGAGGGAGGTCGGCCGGTGATCCTTTCGGTGGTACGGGCGAGGGAGGCCGGTGACCTGGACGCGCCCATCCGTACGGGTGACGACATCGAGATCCGGGGGGCCGGGTTCGTCCCGCCCGGGGCGCAGGGGGCGGACCGGTTGTCGCGGATGGTGGTGCGGATCGGGACCGTGCATGTGCGGGTGCCGCTGGTGCCGGTGAACGGGGGGTTCAGCAATCCGACGGACGCGGTGCTCATGGTGCCGGTGCCGGCGGATGTGGAGCCGGGGCGGGTGGAGGTGCAGGTGGTCAGTGCGGTGGGGGTGGAGACCAACCGGTACGTGATTGATGTGACCGAGTGACGGGTGCCTCCGGTGGTTGGGCGGGCGATGCCTGCGGCGGCCCGCTGGTGTTCGGCGGGGGTTCGCGTAGCGCCTGAGCGGGCGTTGTGGTCGGGGCCGTGCCGCCGTGGGCGACTGCGGGTGGGTGGGGTGGGTGGGGCTTCTCGCCGGGCGGCTGTTGGCGCCGTGGGGTTTCGCTCGGGCGGGGGTGGTCGGAGAATACGGGGCTGTGACAGGTGAGCGGCGCGGGCGCTGCGTACGTATCGTCTGTTGAGGGGTCACGGCACGGCGGGCGAGAGGCGGCTACGGGCGATGACTCACGGTATGCATTCGGACACGCACTCCCCTTATCTCGACGGCGACCGGAACTGGCGGGACACGGCTTCCCGGTATGCGTTGCTTCCGCTGCGCGTCTTTCTGGGCGTCACCTTTATTTACGCCGGGCTGGACAAGCTGACTGACAGTGCCTTCATGAAGGTCTCCGGTGCGGGATCGGTCGGCGACATGATGCGTGCCGTTCGTGACTCCTCGGCCATTCCGGCCATGGTGGACATGGCCCTGGAGAGTCCCGTCGCGTTTGGCTACGCGATTGCCTTCGGTGAGCTGGCCGTCGGTATCGGAACGTTGATCGGGCTGTTCGCCCGACTGGCGGCGCTCGGTGGGGCCCTCATTTCACTGAGCTTGTGGTTGACGGTGAGCTGGGCCTCCGATCCCTACTACTACGGCAATGACCTGGCTTATCTGATGGCCTGGCTGCCTCTCGTGCTGGCGGGCGCTCCCATGTTGTCCGTGGACGCCGCGCTTCGTGGGCGGCGACGGCAGCGGGCGGGCGGTTACCGGTAGTCGGTGGGGGGTTGGGGGTCCGCGGCGCCGCGCTTGCGTATCCCTCGGGTCAGGACTCCCACCGCGCCTGCCAGACAGAGGCCGCCTATGACCAGAGGGATCACCACGAACCAGGGTGTCTCCCAGGCGCCGCCCGCGTCTCCGGCGTAGATGACGCCCGTGACGGTCAGGAAGGTGCCGGCGACCAGCCTGCCGGGCTGGAACTCATGACGTAGCACGGCTCACCTCCGCCTGTCCCACGCCTACGCTCAGATCGAGGTCCATCGTGCCCGCCTCCTTGGTGCCCGCGGGCGGTGTCAGCGTCAGCTCCTTGTGCTTGCCCGGTGCCACGTCCACGTCCTGCCGGTCGTCGCCCGGCAGCTGGATGTCTCCCACTCCTACGTCGATGCTCAGCTGCACGGTCACGTCCTTGGGGACGATCACCTTCAGGCGGCCCACGCCCACGTCGGCTCTGGTGGTCAAGGTCTTGTCCTCGGCGATGGTCAGGCGGGTCAGATCGAGGGTGCCGACGCCAGTGCCGAGGTCGTACTGCTGCTGTACGTCCGCCACGGCCGCCGGTCGCCAGTCCCGCTCGACCCAGTGGGTGCTGATGTCCTTGGGGAGTGCCGCCGAGGCGGCCAGCAGGCCCGCGGTGACGATCGCCAGGAATATGGAGCCCGCTCCGGTACGGCCCAGGAACGAGCTGACGGCTATGCCCAGGCCGAGGACCAGCAGCGCGCAGGCCAGGCCGGTCTGGAGGGTGGTGCCGAGGGCGTGGTCGTCCCAGGTGGCGCCGGTGCCGAGGGCGCCCGCCAGGAGGGCCAGCAGGAACACCCAGCCGCCGATCCAGCGGGGGCCGCGCGGCTTCGGCTGCGGGGGACGTCGGGCGTGTGTGTCACGGCGGCTGCTCCAGGTGCCGAGGCCGATGTTGACGGCCGCCGCGACATCGCGGTCGCGGGAGTCGCGGGGGCCCCAGAGATAGCCGGTGCCGCCCTCGTGGGTGCCGTCCTTGACGATGGGGTCGCGCCACCAGGAGGGGTAGGCGGCGGGGACCGGTGGGGCCTGGGCCTCCGGTGGGGCGTCGGCGACGGCCTGGGCGGCGAGGGGGTCGGGATCGGGGGTGCCGCGGTGCCGGGACCAGTAGCCGGCGCCTGCTACCAGGACGGAGAGGACGACGGCGAAGGTCAGCACGCCGCCGTTCCTCAGCAGCGTCAGGAACACGCCGCAGCCGACCAGCGCGAACAGCACGGCCGTCAGCGCCTGGCCGTCGACGCGGCCGGTCAGCAGCTTGCGCACCTCGTTCTCGTCCTCGTCGTCGTACGGGACGAAGAGCCAGGCGAAGCCGTAGAAGAGGAGGCCTATGCCACCGGTCGCGGAGAGCACGGCGAGGGTGATCCGGAAGATCACCGGGTCCATGTCGCACTGCCGCCCGAGCCCGGCGCACACGCCGGCCAGCATCTTGTGCCGACGGTCGCGCCGGAACTTGTGCGGCGGGTCGAGTGCCTCCGCTTCCACGCCCGCTTGCTCGGACGCGGCTGCCGGGCCGGACGCGGTGCCCGCGGTGGGCACGGCGTCCGGCTCGGGCACGGAGTCCGCGGCGGGCTGGTGATCTGTCATGTGTCCATGGTGACGGGCGGGTCGGTTCTGCGGGAGTCGGAATGACCCTGGTCGGACCCTGATATCGGCCCTGAGGAGGCGGCGGGGGAAGTGTTCGACGCGGCGGGTGTCGAAGATCAGGGGAGTATCCGGGGTCGACCCTGATGCCCTGGTGCTCCGACCGTGTGAACATCGATGGCATGCCGGAAGCCGCAGCAGCGCCCCTCGTCGAACCGCGGCCGCCGCGCAAGCTCTACCGCAGCAGCGACGGACGCTGGCTCGGGGGCGTGGCGCGGGGGCTCGCCGGGCATCTCGGCCTGCCCGTGATCTGGGTGCGGGTCGTCTTCGTCGGCCTGTTCATGGCGGACGGCCTGGGGGCGCTGCTGTATGCCGCGTTCTGGTTCTTCGTGCCGCTCGGCGTCGGCGGCGTCGGCGCGCAGCGGCCGTCCCCCTTCGCCACCGAGACCGCACCCGACGGCCGGCGCAGACTCGTCGCCCGCAAGCCGGACAAGGGGCAGATCGTCGCGCTGCTCCTCATGGTCGTGGTGGCGATGGTCTTCGTCGGCAGCGTGGACCTGGGCAGCGGCGCCAAGGCCTACCTGCTGCCCGCCGTGCTCGTCGGCGCGGGCGTCGCCCTGGTCTGGCGCCAGGCGGACAACTCCCGGCGGGCCCGCTGGATGGAGGTCGGCCGGCGCCGGCGCACCCTCACTCTGCTGCGTGCCGCGGGCGGCGTCGTGCTGGTCACGGCCGGTGTCTCCGGCATCTTCGTCCTCCAGGGCTCCGCCGCCCATCTCGGCTCCGTTCTTCAGGCGGCCCTGGCGGTCCTCGTGGGGATAACGCTCCTCGCGGGCCCGTATCTGGTCCGGATGACGCAGGACCTGTCCGAGGAACGCCTGATGCGCATCCGCGCCCAGGAGCGCGCCGAGGTCGCCGCGCACGTCCACGACTCGGTGCTGCACACCCTGACCCTGATCCAGCGCAACGCGGAGAACGCGAACGAGGTCCGCCGCCTCGCCCGCGCCCAGGAGCGTGACCTGCGCACCTGGCTCTACAAACCCGAGGGCACCGGCAAGGACGAGGCCGACGAACCCGCCAACCTCGCCGACGCGGTGCGGCGCAACGCCGCCGAGATCGAGGACAAGCACGGCGTCCCCATAGAGGTCGTGGTCGTCGGCGACTGCCCGCTCGACGAGAGAATCGCCGCACAGATGCAGGCCGCGCGCGAGGCGATGGTGAACGCCGCGAAGTACGGTGGCGAGGGCGGCGCCGTGCAGGTCTACGCCGAGGTGGAAGGAAGGACCGTCTTCGTGTCCGTCCGGGACCGCGGTCCGGGCTTCGACCTCGACTCGATACCCGCCGACCGCATGGGCGTCAGAGAATCGATCATCGGCCGTATGGAGCGCAACGGCGGTACGGCCCGGCTTCGGGCGGTACCCGACGGCGGCACGGAGGTCGAGCTGGAGATGGAGAGGGCGGAGAAGACGTCATGAGCGACCCGACCGAGGCGAACGAGCCTGTGGAGTCGACCGGCGGGAGCGCGGTCGAGCGGCATGTGCGCGTGGTCCTCGTCGACGACCACCGGATGTTCCGCACCGGAGTCCAGGCCGAGATCGGCCGGACCGAGCAGACCGGCGTCGAGGTCGTCGGGGAGGCCGACGACGTCGACCAGGCGGTCACCGTCATCACCGCCACACGGCCCGAGGTCGTCCTCCTGGACGTGCACCTCCCGGGTGGCGGCGGGGTCGAAGTCCTGCGCCGCTGCGCCCCGTTGATGGCGGACCCCGAGCAGCCCGTCCGCTTCCTCGCCCTGTCCGTCTCGGACGCGGCGGAGGATGTGATCGGGGTGATCCGGGGCGGTGCGCGCGGGTACGTGACGAAGACGATCACCGGCACCGACCTGGTCGACTCCATCTTCCGGGTCCAGGACGGCGACGCGGTGTTCTCGCCGCGCCTCGCCGGGTTTGTCCTGGACGCCTTCGCCTCGACGGACGCACCGCCGGTCGACGAGGACCTCGACCGGCTCACCCAGCGCGAGCGGGAGGTGCTGCGGCTCATCGCGCGGGGGTACGCGTACAAGGAGATCGCCAAGCAGCTGTTCATCTCCGTCAAGACGGTCGAGTCGCATGTGTCGGCGGTGCTGCGGAAGCTCCAGCTGTCCAACCGGCATGAGCTGACCCGGTGGGCGACGGCGCGGCGTCTGGTGTGAGACCGGGCCCCGGTGCGCCGGGGTGTCGGGGTGCCGGGGCCTCCGAGGTCACGCGACCCGTGTGGCTCCGGCGAACGGCATCTCGTCGAGCGGGGCCACGCGGACCGGGGCCGAGGGGTTCGGGGCGTGGATCATCTGGCCGTTGCCGATGTAGAGACCCACGTGACTGATGCCGGAGTAGAAGAACACCAGGTCGCCGGGGAGCAGTTCGGAGCGGGAGACGCGGCGGCCGGCGTCGATCTGGGCGTAGGTCGTGCGGGGGAGGGAGAGACCGGCCGAGCGGTAGGCGGCCTGGGTGAGGCCGGAGCAGTCGAAGGCGTCGGGGCCGGTCGCGCCCCAGACGTAAGGGCTGCCGAGCTTTGAGTAGGCGTACGAAACGGCCGCCGCCGCACGGGAGTTGGGTGCCTGGGCCGTGGCCGATCCGGGGGCCGTAAGGGCGTCGCGGCTGCCGGTCGAGGATCGGGCGGCGCGGTCCGTGCCGTTCGCCTGCAGCCGGGCGCGCTCCTCGGTGGTCAGCTGGGCGAGCAGAGTGCGGGCGGTGTCCAGTTTGCCGTTGACCGTCCTGCTGTGGCGTCGCAGTTCCGCCTGGCGGGACTTCAGGGAGGTCAGTTCGATGTGGGCCGCCCCACGCAGCTGCTCGATCTCGCGCAGTTGGCTGCGGACGCTCGCGACGGACGCCGCCTGACGGTTGCCGGTGCGTTCGGCGAACTCCGCTCCGTCGAGGTAGCGGTCGGGGTCGGCGGAAAGAGCGAGCCGGAGGGCCGGGTCGAGGCCGCCGTCGCGGTACTGCGCCGCGGCCATCGAACCGAGCTTCTCCCGGGCCGAGTTGAGCTTCTCCGTCTTGCGGGCTGCCTCGTCCTGCAGCGTCCTGATCCGCCGCTCGGCCGCGTTCGCCTGCTCCTTCGCGCCGTTGTACTTCTCGGTCGCGACCTCCGCCTCCTGGTACAGCTTGTCCACCTTCGCCTTCACCTGCGCCGGAGTCAGCTGCGGCTCGGCATGTCCGGTCCCGTCGAAGCCCGTCGCCGTCGCCGCGCCCGCCAGGGCGATCGTCCATGCCGTGCGGGCCGTACTGCCGCCGGCCGAGCGCTGACGGGGTTTTCGGTGCGCTGCCACGTGGACTTGCACGTCCTTTCGTACGACCGCCTCGTCCCGTACGTCCGCCAGGGCGGTGGCCGTACGGCCGTCCCCGGAGGAAGCGGGCCGCCCTTGGGGGAGCGGCGGGCGTACGAGCGCCTGGGGGTGCGGACGTACGGCCGCCCGGGGGCGGGTCACGCGTCCGGCGGCGGCCTGCACAGGGGGAGCGGGCCGCCGCCGGACTTTCTCGGCGGTGGTGTCCGACTGCCGCCCCTGGCCCGGGCGGCGGTGGGGAGCCGGTCACCTGGTGGAGGACGCTAAACCTCTGTGTGTCGGGCCGGTAACGCGTTGTGCGGAAGTGCCGGGAGCAGACCGGGGGATGACCGTAAGTGAGCGTGATCCCCGGTTGGGGGCGTCGTGTTCACGCTGTGTGCTGACCGATGTGGCGAAATGGGGGGTGGGGCGAGGCGATCGGGTGCTATGGGGCGCATATATGCATGATCGAGAGGGGTGGGTGGGGCGAGTGGGGTAGTTGGGGTGCGGTGGTGGGGGTGTCGGTGGGGCTGGTTAGGCTCCGGCGTTATGGACGTACTCATCCACCTTTTCGTCGGCCTGCACATCATCGGTATCGCCGCCCTGCTCGGTGGCTTCCTCACCCAGATGAAGGCGATGGGCCAGGGCACCGCCCGGTTCGTCCCCGCGATGCTGCACGGCGCGCTGACCATGCTGGTCACCGGGGTGATCCTCGTCGGCCTCAATCAGGCGGACGACCAGCCCGTCGACAACGTCAAGATCGGCGTGAAACTGGCGCTGCTGGTCGTGATCCTCGGGCTCGTGTACGTCAAGCGGGACGAGGAGACGGTGGACAAGCGGCTGTTCGGGGTGGTGGGGCTGCTGACCGTGGCGAACATCTTCATCGCCGTGTTGTGGACGTGACGTCCGTCCCGGAGGTCCTGGCTCCGGCTCCGGTGGTGGAGCCCGGGTGGGCGTAGGCCCAGACCGCGCCTGCCGTGACCACCAGCCAGGCCGCCACCGCGATCCACATCAGTGCCTCGCCGGGGCCGTCGAGCCAGGGGACGTCCAGGGCGGTGGCGACGGAGAGGGTCGCCGCGGCCGTCATGCCGAGGGGGAACACGGTCGCCCAACGCCGTATGTCGTAGCGCGGCCGTGGCCAGGCGATCTCGGCCAGCAGCAGGGCGGCGTACCAGGCCAGGTCCAGCACCAGCAGGGCGACGGTCACCGTGTGCAGGGTGCTGGTGTCGTCGTCGTTCCAGAGGTACAGGCGGGCGCTGTCGGCGGCGAAGAGCTTCGAGCCGGCGAGCGCGGAGATGGCGAGGGCACCGCCCGCCACCCAGTGGTCGCCGGCGCCGTGGGCCACCTGCCGTAGGTCGAAGCGGGTCAGGGCGACGACGTAGAGCACCAGGCCGAGCCAGAACAGTACGAGGGCCGCGTGGGCGAGCCACGCCGAGGCCTCGGTCACGGCGAGCGTCGCGCCCAGGACGGCGAGGCCCTCTGTGGCCACGCAGCCCAGGAACACGGCGCCCGGCATGCCGCGGTGCCAGTGGCGTACGACGGCGACGAGGAGGCCCGGCCACAGGACGGCGGCGAGGGCCAGGAGGGCCTTGGCGAGGGTCTGCCAGCCGAGGACGCTGAAGCGGGTGCCCAGGACGGTCGTCGCGGCGATGGCGGTCAGGGCGGCCGGGGTGGCTGCCTCCTTCACCCACCTCGCGCGGTCCCACAGGAGGCGTGCGGTGAAGTCGGCGGCGAGGGCGAGCCAGGTTACGGAGGCCAGGGCGAGGGCGAGGCGGGAGAGGGTTTCGTAGCCGGTCTGGTGCAGGGTGACCGACAGGATGCCGGTGGCCATGACCGCGGCGCCGGCTGTGGGGGGACGTCGCGACCACCAGGTGTGGAGGGGGGATGTGGGGGTGGTGGTGGCGGGCATGCGTCGATGCTAGGAGGGGGGTGGGGGTCGGGGGGTGGGGCACGCCGGTTGCCTCCGGCGGTTTGGCCGGTATGCCTGCGGGTGCCCCCGGCGGTATGGCGGGGGTGCCTGCGGCGGCCTGTCGCGGTGGGTGGAGGTGCGCGTAGCGCCTTGCGGTGCGTTGCGGGGGGCGGGGCCGCGTCGGGGGGTGTCCGTCCTCGGTCGGGCGGTTGCCGTGGCTCCAGAGGTGCTGTTTGTTGACGCCCGCCGCTGCCGGCGGACACCCCCGACGCGGCCCCCTGTCGCCGCACGCGGCTGCGGCGCCGCCGGGGGTTCCGGATGGCCTTCGGTGTGTGGCGTCCTACGCCGGGCGTACGACGCTGTGGATCGATGACTCGCCGTCGTAGTAGATCGACTCCTCGCGGACGTACGCGCCGGGCTTGGGGGCGTGGATCATCATGCCGTTGCCGATGTAGATGCCTACGTGGGTGACGTCGTCGTAGAAGAAGACCAGGTCACCGGGCTGGGCGCTGGAGAGCGGGACCGTGGTGCCGGCGTTGACCTGGTCGTAAGTGACGCGGGGGATGTCGACGCCGGCGGCCTTCCAGGCGGCCTGGGTGAGGCCGGAGCAGTCGTAGGAGTCGGGGCCGGTGGCGCCCCAGACGTATGGCTTGCCTATCTGGGAGCGGGCGAAGGCCAGGGCCTTTTCGGCCTTGGTGGCGTACGAGGAGTCCGAGGAGGAGTCCGAGGAGGACGAGTCGGCCGGGGGCTCGGTGCTCTCCTGCTGTTGTGCCGCTTCCTGGCGTTGGCGCTCGGCCTCTGCCTGCTGGCGGGCCAGTTCCTCTGCCTTGCGGGCGGCCTCTTCCTGCTTGCGCTTCTCGATCGCGGCGAGGCGGGCCTTTTCCTCGGCCGTCAGCTTCGAGAGGAGTTGGCGGGCGTCGGCGAGCTTCGTCTGGACGGTGGCCTTGGCGGACCGAAGGTCGTTCTGCGACTCGGTGAGCGTTTCGAGGCTTTTGGCGGCCTCCTGGCGCTTCTTCATCGTCGCGGACTGCTGGGTGAAGTATTCGTCGACCGCCTCCTTTTGACGGCCCGTCATGCGGTCCATCAGCTGGGACTGGTCGAAGTAGTCCTGCGGGGTGTCCGCGAGGAGGAAGGTGGCCGTGTCGGGGGCGGCCGCTCCCGTTCGGTACTGGGCGGCTGCGTTGCGGCCGAGTTCCTCGCGGGCGTCGTTGAGGGTCTGGGTGCGCTCGGCGACGTCGTCGAGGAGGGTGTCGACGCGCTTGCGCTGCTTCGCGGTCTTCTCCTTGGCCGCGTTGTACTTCTCGGTCGCCGACTCCGCCTGGCGGTAGAGGTCGTCGACCTTCTTCTCGACCTCTTCGAGGCTCGGCTTGTCGTCCGTGGACGGGTTCGCGTTGGCCGTCTGGGACAGCAGGGCCACGGACGTGAGGGCCGCCGTGGCGAGGGCGGGGGTCCGTATGCCTGCTACGCGCGTACCTGCGGGACGCGACTTGCGGTGCGACGCCAAGGGAGGCGACTCCTTCCGTGCTCCGCCTACCGAGTTAGCTGTCGGGTTCGGGCGGGTGGTTCGGAAGGGTTGCCCTACGGCTCGGAAATCCGGCCGATTCACCCCAAGTTCGGTGGGTCCCCGGCTCCGGGCCCCACGGGGCGTACCGGACTCGGCGGAGGCCGCGCGGCCCGGCGACGTTCGCCGGTGGGGGTCGTACGGCCTGCCCGGCACGGTAGCCAACTCGTGTGGCCCCTGTGAAGGTTGATGTTCGATATGCCCGATACATTTTCGTGACCTGGGGGAGGTGTATCGCGGGCGGAGGTCGGTTTGGGGGTGATTGGTGGAGTGTGGGGTGCTTGGCGAGTTGGTCGCTGAGGGTGATTGCCGGGTGCTGGAGGGTGAGGGGTGGGGCGGTGTCGGGGATTGGTTCGGGCGAGGTTCTCGGGGTGGCGGCGGGCTGTCAGTGGGGCGCCCTAGACTCGGAGAGCGATGAGCAGCCTCTTTGACGACAGCTTCCTGGCGGACCTCCAGGCCCCACGGGCCCACGAGGAGCACCCGCCACCGCCCGAGGACGATCACGCTCCGGAACCGGTTCCGGACGATCTGTTCGGTGGGAAGTTCGACGTGCCGCCGGACCGGGACGCCTACTACCGTGACGGCGCCCCGCGCCCGGCCCTCGACGCCGCCGCGCTGCTGGAGGGGCTGAACGAGAACCAGCGTGCGGCCGTCGTCCACTCCGGCAGCCCGCTGCTCATCGTGGCCGGCGCCGGGTCCGGCAAGACACGTGTGCTCACCCATCGCATCGCCCATCTGCTGGCCGAGCGGAGCGTGCATCCGGGGCAGATCCTCGCGATCACCTTCACCAACAAGGCCGCGGGCGAGATGAAGGAGCGCGTCGAGCAGCTCGTCGGGCCGCGGGCGAACGCGATGTGGGTGATGACCTTCCACAGCTCGTGCGTGCGCATCCTGCGGCGGGAGAGCAAGAGGCTCGGGTTCACCTCGTCGTTCTCGATCTATGACGCTGCCGACAGCAAGCGGCTGATGGCGCTCGTGTGCCGGGACCTGGATCTTGATCCGAAGAGGTTTCCGCCCAAGTCCTTCAGCGCCAAGATCAGCAATCTGAAGAACGAGCTGATCGACGAGGAGGACTTCGCCGCGCAGGCCACGGACGGCTTCGAGAAGACGCTCGCGCAGGCGTACGCCCTGTACCAGTCGCGGCTGCGGGAGGCCAACGCCCTCGACTTCGACGACCTGATCATGACGACGGTCAATCTGCTGCGGGCCTTCCCGGACGTCGCCGAGCACTACCGCCGACGTTTCCGCCATGTGCTGGTGGACGAGTACCAGGACACCAACCACGCCCAGTACGCGCTGGTGCGCGAGCTCGTCGGGACCAGTGAGCACCCCGTCGACGTGCCGCCCAGCGAGTACGACGTCCCGCCCGCCGAGCTGTGTGTCGTGGGTGACGCCGACCAGTCGATCTACGCCTTCCGGGGTGCGACGATCCGCAACATCCTCCAGTTCGAGGAGGACTACCCGGACGCGACGACCATCCTGCTGGAGCAGAACTACCGCTCCAGCCAGACGATCCTGAGCGCCGCCAACGCCGTCATCGAGCGCAACGAGTCCCGCAGGCCCAAGAACCTGTGGACCAACGCGGGCGCGGGCGCGCGTATCACCGGGTATGTCGCGGACACCGAGCACGACGAGGCGCAGTTCGTCGCCGACGAGATAGACCGACTGACGGACGCGGGGGACGCGAAGGCCGGCGACGTCGCCGTCTTCTACCGGACGAACGCGCAGTCCCGTGTCTTCGAGGAAGTCTTCATCCGCGTCGGGCTGCCCTACAAGGTCGTCGGCGGGGTCCGGTTCTACGAGCGCAAGGAGGTCCGCGATGTGCTGGCCTACCTGCGGGTGCTGGCCAACCCCGAGGACTCCGTGCCGCTGCGGCGGATTCTGAACGTGCCCAAGCGGGGCATCGGTGACCGTGCCGAGGCCATGATCGACGCCCTTTCACAGAGGGAGAAGATCAGTTTTCCGCAGGCGCTGCGGCGCGTGGACGAGGCGTACGGCATGGCCGCGCGGTCGACCAACGCCGTCAAGCGGTTCAACACGCTGATGGAGGAGCTCCGTACGGTCGTCGAGTCCGGGGCTGGTCCCGCCACCATCCTGGAGGCGGTCCTGGAGCGGACCGGCTACCTCGCCGAGCTGCAGGCTTCCACGGATCCTCAGGACGAGACCCGGATCGAGAACCTTCAGGAACTCGCGGCCGTCGCCCTGGAGTTCGAGCAGGAGTCGGGCGAGGGCGAGACCTCCGGCGGTCTCGCGGAGTTCCTGGAGCGGGTCGCCCTCGTCGCCGACTCCGACCAGATCCCCGACGAGGACGAGGACGGCTCCGGCGTCATCACCCTGATGACCCTCCACACCGCCAAGGGCCTGGAGTTCCCGGTCGTCTTCCTCACCGGCATGGAGGACGGCGTCTTCCCGCACATGCGCGCCCTCGGCCAGGCCAAGGAGCTGGAGGAGGAGCGGCGGCTCGCGTATGTCGGCATCACGCGTGCGCGTGAGCGGCTCTATCTCACGCGGTCGGCGATGCGCAGCGCCTGGGGACAGCCGTCGTACAACCCGCCGTCCCGGTTCCTGGAGGAGATCCCCGCCCAGCACGTGGACTGGAAGCGGACGGGGGCGACCTCGCCGGTGTCCTCCGGTCCCGCGTCCGCGGTGGCCGCCTCGCTGTCCTCGTCCCGCTCGCGCTCCTCGGCCTCGGGCGCGTCCGGTTTCGCCACCCGCCGTACGTCGGAGAAGCCCGTCGTCCAACTGGCTGTCGGGGACCGGGTCACGCACGACCAGTTCGGGCTCGGCACCGTGATGGCCGTGAAGGGAACCGGCGCGAACGCCGAGGCGACGATCGACTTCGGGGAGACCAAGCCGAAGCGGTTGCTGCTGCGGTACGCGCCGGTGGAGAAGTTGTAGGACGGGCAAGCGTGCGCCCCCGCTGACGGGCGGGGGCGTGCGGCATGCGGGGAAGGCGGTTTGCGGTCGGTCCGGTGGTCGGCGTCGTCTGCTGACGGCCGGTCGGTTACGTCGGGTCCAGACCGTGACTGCGCAGCCACGGCAGCGGGTCTATGGCCGAGCCCCCGCCCGGGCGGACCTCGAAGTGCAGGTGCGGGCCGGTCGAGTTGCCGGAGTTGCCGGAGTACGCGATCGGGTCGCCGGCCTTGACCGTCGTACCGGAGGCGACGCGGTAGCTGGAGAGGTGGCAGTACCACGTCTCCGTGCCGTCCTTCGCGGTCACGATCATCATGTTGCCGTAGGCGCTGTTCCACTGCGTCCGCACGGTGCCGTCGGTCGCGGCCATCACCGTCGTGCCGTACGAGACGGGGAAGTCGATGCCGGTGTGCACGGACATCCAGTTGATGCCGGACTGACCGAAATAGGCGCTGAGGCCGTGGTTCGCGACCGGGATCGCGAACTTCGGGCGCAGCCGCTCCTTGCGGGCGGCCTCCTCGGCGGCCTTGCGCTTCTCTGCCGCCTGCTGGGCCTTGAGGTCGATGCGCTCCTGCGTACGGCTGGCCCGGTCGGCGAAGTCGTCGGCGCCGGCGGAGAGGCTCTCGAGCTGGGTGTCCAGCTTGTTGTTCGCGGCGGACGGTTTCACGGCCTCGCTGTCCGAGGCGAGCGTGGAGGCGTCCTTGTCGTCGGTCAGGGTGCCGACGGAGGCGGCGGCGATGCCGGCGACGCCCATCACACAGGCGGAAGGCACGGCGACCGTCAGCAGCGCGGAGCGCTTGGGGGGCGTACGGCGGCGGGAGCGCGAGCCGCTGCGGGACGCCGCGCGCGGGGAGGGGGCCGGAGCGGTCTCCTCCTGGTCGTCAAGGAGCGGCGCCGCGGCGGGGAGTTCGCCGGTGGCGGCCGACTCGGCGTCGGGCTGGGCGGGACCGTCGTGCGCCGTCGGGTCGGCGTGTCCTGCGGGGTCGATCTGGTCGAAGTGCGCGGTCGACTGCTGATCGAAGGATTCTGCTGGCTGCTGGTACTCGCCCGTCGCCTGTGCCGTGGTGCCGTCGATTGCGCCGTCGGAGTTCCACTGCGTGGCGTCGTACGCGCCGGTGTCGAAGGACTGCGTGCCCCATTCCCACTGCTGGGTCTGGTCGGCCGGGACGCCGGACTGGTCGGGCTGGGCCCAGGCGGTCGCGTCCCAATGGCCGGACGTGTCGTGGCCGTTGGCCTGCTGAGGGACGAAGGCCAGTCGCTCGTGCTCGGCCGTCCACGCGGTGGTGTCGTACGCGCCGGTGTCGTAGGCGGCGTGGTGCTGGGCCGCGTAGGCGTCGTAGTTCACGGTGTGGTGGCTGCCCGTGGACCACTGCGTGGCGTCGTACGCGCCCGTGGTGTCGCCGGGGAGGCAGCCGAACAGGGGGTCGGCGTCGAAGGTGGTGGTGGCGTGACCGGCGGCGTCGAATCCGGTGGCGTCGTAGGTGCCGTACGTGGTGGAGTCACCGTACTGGGCTTCCTGGGCGCCATAGGACGCGTAGTGCGCCGAGGCGGCGTCGGAAGCCGTGGCCGGGGAGTTCATGGTCCCCGACGGGTGACGATCGTTCACCAACTTCTCTCTCGCCTCGACAACAGGGGCTGCCAGAGCAGTGCGGCGACTGTACCCGGCGGTATGCGGGCACGACAATCTTCGGCAGGTTTCGCGCGCGAAGGAAACGGGCATTCGGCCGTGTTTTGGCGGACTGCGGGCGCGAGTTTGGCCTTGTGTTCGAAGCTTGTTCGATGTCGGTCGGCTGTTCCGGGGCTGTGTGTCGGGTGTGGGCCGAGGGTGAGTCGGGTGAGTCGAGGGGTCGGTCGGGGTGCGTCGTCGGAGGTCGTTACGCCACGGTCAGGCCGTCGGCCCGCGGAGTGGCTTCGGTTCCTGGCGATGCGGTGTCCAGTGCCTGCCGTATCCCGGTCGCCACGGCGGGGTGCACCGGGAGGGCGAGGTGGCCGATGCCGCTCACGCGGACGTTCTGCGCCAGCAGGTCCGGGTGGTCGATGCAGGCCGTCTCCAGCGGGTCCATCAGATGGTCGAGGTCGCTCCAGAAGCTCACGAAGTGCGTACGGCAGCCGGGTGCGGGCCGGGACAGCTCCTCGAGGACCGGTGAGCCGGGGCGCATCTGACGCACGATCGGGTGCGCGTTCGCCAGCGGGGCGACGCGGGTGCCCGAGTGCGGTGTGCCGAGCGTGACCAGGGTGCGGACCCTGAGGTCCCCGCCGAGGCACTGCACGTAGTAGCGCGCTATCAGCCCGCCGAGGCTGTGTCCGACGACATCCACCTGGCTGCTTCCGGTGCGCTCGCAGATCCCCTCTATGTGCCGGCCGAGCAGCTCGGCGGCGGCACGGATGTCGCAGGTCAGCGGGGAGTAGTTGAGCGACTCGACCTGGTGCCTGCCGTGCTGGGCGAGGCTGCGGCGCAGCAGGACGAAGACCGAGCGGTTGTCGATGAAGCCGTGCAGCAGGACGACGGGCGGCCGGGTCCGGGTCGGCAGCGGGGCGGTGTCCCGAGCGGGAAGCATGGGGGTCGTACGGCGCTCCTGGGTGATGCCGGAGGGGTACAGGAGGGCGTGACCGGCGAGGATCGCGATCTCCAGGGCGGTCGCCTTCAGCAGGGCGAGGGAGAGGCCGGCGAGTCTGCTCGGGAGCAGGCGTCGGCAGAGCGGAAGAAAGGGGAGTGCTGCCCCGGTGACCTTCATGGCCGACCTCCTTGTGGCACGCAGGAGGACGGCTCCGGCCCCCGTGTGCCCTCGTGGAAGTCGCGGCGGAGATCGGCCGGCGGAGCATGAGGAAGGCGCGTGGGGTGAGCGAGGCGCGTGCTGTGCTTCGGTCGGGTCGGCCATGGCGCGCCGACGACCTGACGGGGCTCCCTGCCGGTGTGGCGACGAAGCTCCCCGCTTGTCGTGCCTTACCTGCCCTACGTGCCCTACGTGCCCTACGTGCCCTTCGTGCCACCGTCGATGCCGCATCGCCACGGCGCGCGGTCGGCGGCGCGGTGGTGCGACGACCTCGTTGCGGCTCCCTTTGCGCGTGGTCCCGCTGCGACGCGTGCACCGCAGACTCTGCGGCCCGTGTGCCGCAGAGATGTGGAACGGTGCGCGGCGAACGTGTCCCACCGTGTGATTTCCCCCTCTGTCCGCACCGCGAAACTGCCGGTTGCGGGATGCTGGAGATAACGTTCGTTCACTTCCTCGGGTGATGTGGCCCGGGGCGTCCGTGCCGCAAGGGCGCCTCCGGAGCGATGGGCGACGGAGGAGTGCGATACGCGCACCATGTATGACATGTGCGGAGAGTGCGGCATAACTCAGATATGAGCGGTGCCTGTCGGTACGGATGGATGTAGTCGCTTCATGGAGGCAGTGATGGGTGTGGCAGCCGGTCCGATCCGCGTGGTGGTGGCCAAGCCTGGGCTCGACGGCCACGATCGGGGAGCCAAGGTGATCGCGCGGGCGCTGCGCGACGCCGGTATGGAGGTCATCTACACCGGGCTTCACCAGACGCCCGAGCAGATCGTCGGCACCGCGATCCAGGAGGACGCCGACGCGATCGGTCTGTCCATTCTCTCCGGCGCCCACAACACTCTCTTCGCCGCCGTGATCGACCTCCTCAAGGAGCGCGAGGCGGAGGACATCCTGGTCTTCGGCGGTGGGATCATCCCCGAGGCGGACATCGCCCCGCTGAAGGAGAAGGGTGTCGCCGAGATCTTCACGCCGGGCGCGACGACGCAGGCGATCGTGGACTGGGTGCGGGCCAACGTGCATCAGCCGGCTGCCTCCGGCGGCTGAGTCGACGTCCGGTGCGGGGGCGGGCTGCTCGATTCCAGTTCCTCGATCATGGCCGCCCGCAACCGTAGCGTCGTGACCAGTCGCTGGAACGCCTCCGCCCAGTAGCCCCCGGCCCCCGGCGACGCGTCCTCCGGCTCGTCCGGTATCGCGAGCAGGCCGTCGAGGCGGCTTGCCTCGGCCGGGTCGAGGCAGCGCTCGGCCAGGCCCATCGCTCCACTGAAGCTCCATGGGTAACTCCCCTCGTCCCGTGCGATGTTGAGCGCGTCGACCACCGCCCGCCCGAGCGGCCCGCTCCACGGCACCGCGCACACCCCGAGCAGCTGGAACGCCTCCGACAGACCGTGCGTCGCGATGAACCCGGCGACCCACTCGGCCCGTTCGGCGGCGCCCAGCGTGCCGAGGAGCTTGGCGCGCTCGGCCAGGGACACCGCCCCCGGACCGCCGGCTTCCGGGGCGGACGGCGACCCGAGCAGCGCCCGCGCCCACTCGCCGTCCCGCTGCCGTACCGCCGCCCGGCACCACGCCGCGTGCAGCTCGCCCTGCCAGCCGTCCGTCACCGGCAGCGCCACGATCTCGGCGGGCGTGCGGCCTCCGAGCCGTCCCGGCCAGGTGCCGAGCGGTGCAGCCTCCACCAACTGGCCGAACCACCAGGACCGTTCACCGCGTCCCGCCGGAGCCTTGGCCACGACTCCGTCGCGCTCCATGCCCGCGTCGCACTCGTGCGGCGCCTCCACGCTGATCGTCGGCGCGTCCCGGGTGTGGTCCAGGGCCACGCAGGTCCCGGCCCGTACCGCCATCCGTGCGGCGAGCGCCGAACCCGGCAGCGCCGACAGCAGCTCCGCGGCCGTCGCCCGGACGTTACGGCTCCGGTCGGCCAACGCCTGCTCCAGGAACGGCTCGTCCTGCGGGCCCAGACCGGTTCGCAGCGAGTCGAGGAACATCAGCCGGTCCTCCGCCCGTTCGGTCGGCCACGTCGCGGTCAGCAGCTCGCGTGCGGCGGCGGGCTCACGGGCGCGGATCGCGGAGAGCAGGGCGACCCGTTCGGCGAACAGGCCCTCCTGCCACAGCTGTTGGACCTCGGCCGGATCGTCGAGGTACGGCAGTGCCGCACCCCCGCCCGGGGTCGCACGCAGGGCGAACCGCCAGTCAGGGTTCAGCCGGGCGAGCCACACCGCCCGCGGGCCGGCGAACGTCAGCGCGGACGGCCGCAGATCCGTGCGGCCCCGTGCCGCGTCCAGCAGCGCGGGCAGCGTCTCCGGGGGCGGCGCGAAACCGCGGTCGTTCGCCGTGGCGAGCCACTGGGGCAGCAGCTCCATCAGGTCCGGTGCCGTGCCTCTGCGTCCGCCGCCCGCGCCGGGACGGTCGGCGAGCAGCCTCGCCAGCCTGCGGGCCGCCGCCGGGGGCAGCACCGGGCGGAGGTCCTCGGGCGCCGGATCGGGCCGTCCCGCCGCCCGGGCCGGCTTCAGCCCGGCCCGCCGCCGTACGGTCTCCACGGCCGCGGTGTCCAGCAGCGTCACCGGTGCTTCCCGGCCCGGCACGCAGCCTGGGGGCGTACGCCGGTCCGTGCCGAGGAGGGCCGCCGTGACGAGTTCCTCCCAGGCGCTCGGCGCCGGCGCGTCCGCAGGAACGGAGGGAGTGTTCGTGAGGCTCATGCCTGTCCGCCTTCCACTCTGCCTTGGTGTCCGAGAGGTGCCGGTCAGCACAGCCGTACCGCCTCTCCCTTGCCCTCCGGCCAGGCCGTCAGCGGGGTGAAGCCGCGGTGGCCGCACTCGCCGAACACCTTGACCGGTCTGCCGCCGGACAGTGAGACCAGCCGCCACAGGCCCGGGCGGGCGCGGGCGGCCGGGGTCAGGGGCAGGGCCGTGTCCGCGTCGGCGTCCGCGAGCTGCCAGGAGTCGCCGTCCGGGATCGGTACGACCCGGTCCAGGGTGACCGGGACCGAGTCCAGCCACGGGTCGTCGCGGAGCGCCTGGCCGTAACGAGCGGTCGCCTCGGCCGTCGTCACACCCGGCGGCCGTATCGACACGGGCGCAGGCGGGGCGAACTGCTCGCCCAGGGACGCCCGCAGCTGCCCGGCACCCGGGTACGCCGCGACCTCCCCGTCCAGGACCAGCCCGACCGGCAGCGTCAGCTCCGGCGCTCGGCCGGCGGCGCCGTAGGACAGGAGCAGCGCGGTGCGGCCCGTGTCGGCGCCGTACAGCCATATCCGGCGCGTCGTCAGCTTCACGTCCGCCGTGTCGTACTGGGCGAGGACCAGCCAGCGGTCCCGCACCGGCGGGCCGTCTGCCGAGGCGGGCAGGCCGACGCGGGAGCGGACGGTGTCCGAGAGGGCGCCGGGCAGCCCCTCGCGGCGCAGCCAGCCCTGGTCGAGGAGATGGAGGAGGGCGCACTCCTCCAGCAGGCGCACCGGCCAGCCCGGACCGGATGCCGGGATCGCCCCCAGTTCCCGCACCCGCGCGGCCAGTCCGGGGGCCTGGGCGTCGACCATGCGGGCGGCCGTCTCCTCCCACATCCCGTACCCGGCCTGTTCCGCCCCGGCCAGGCCGCCGCGCAGCAGGTCCGCCAGGCGCTGCTCCAGCTCCGTGGCGCCCGCGGTGACCCGCACGGCACGGCGCTCCGCCCGGCGCCGCGCCGCCTCCGGATCACCGGACGCCGACGAGGAGCCGGACGCGCCCGCCGTCTGCTTTTCCTCGGCGCGCCGCCTTCTCCCCTCTATCCACTGCTCCGCCCAGTCCGGCGCCTGCGCCGACGGCACCGCGCTTTCCCCGTCCGCCCAGAGGAGCAGCAGCCCGAGGGCGTGCTTGCAGGGGAACTTCCGGCTCGGGCAACTGCACTTGTACGCGGGCCCGGCGGCGTCCGCGATGTCGATGACCGTCTGATACGGCTTGCTGCCACTGCCCTTGCACAGCCCCCACACCGTCCCCTCGCTCGAACTCCCCGCCTCGGACCACGGCCCTGCCGCGCCGAGTTTGCTTCCCGCTTTGCGTGACGCGGCGTCAGGAGCCAGTGCCAACACCTGGTCCGCGGTCCAGCGCACCCCCTGCTGAGTCATGACATCGAAGGTAGATCCCACCACTGACAATCGGCCGGGGCCGACGTCTCGCGGCCAGCCTCGCAGACGCGTTTCCGCAGGTGGGAACGCATTGTCAGTGGCGTGGTGCAACGTTGGTGGCAGATCCGAACCGGCCGAGCTGGAGGGGACTTTGCCATGACTGTGTCCGTTGAGCCGACGTCCGTCGAAGTGGGGGAGACGGAATCGACCACGGCGTTGCGACCGCATGCCGAGGACGCCTTCGCCCATGAACTGGCCGCGCTGGCCGCGCAGGACGACCGGCCGCGTCCGGCCCGCTGGAAGCTGTCGCCGTGGGCCGTGGCCACGTATCTGCTGGGCGGCACACTGCCGGACGGCACGGTGATCACACCGAAGTACGTGGGCCCGCGCCGCCTGGTCGAGGTCGCCGTCACCACGCTCGCCACGGACCGCGCCCTGCTTCTGCTCGGTGTCCCCGGCACCGCGAAGACCTGGGTCTCCGAGCACCTTGCCGCGGCGGTCAGCGGCGACTCGACGCTGCTGGTGCAGGGCACGGCGGGCACACCGGAGGAGGCGATCCGGTACGGCTGGAACTACGCGCAGCTGCTCGCGCACGGGCCCAGCCGTGACGCCCTCGTGCCCAGCCCCGTCATGCGGGCCATGGCGGAGGGGATGACGGCCAGGGTCGAGGAGCTGACCCGGATTCCGGCCGATGTGCAGGACACGCTGATCACGATCCTGTCGGAGAAGACCCTGCCGATACCGGAGTTGGGGCAGGAGGTGCAGGCGGTGAGCGGATTCAACCTCATCGCCACGGCCAACGACCGCGACCGGGGAGTCAACGACCTCTCCAGCGCCCTGCGCCGCCGCTTCAACACGGTCGTGCTGCCGCTGCCGGAGAGCGTCGAGGCCGAGGTGGACATCGTCTCCCGCCGCGTCGACCAGATCGGCCGCTCCCTCGACCTGCCGGCCGCGCCCGACGGCATCGACGAGATCCGCCGCGTCGTCACCGTCTTCCGGGAGCTGCGGGACGGCATCACCGCCGACGGCCGCACCAAGCTGAAGTCGCCGAGCGGCACGCTGTCCACGGCGGAGGCGATCTCCGTCGTCACCAATGGCCTCGCCCTGGCCGCCCACTTCGGCGACGGGGTGCTCCGACCCGGCGATGTCGCCGCGGGCATCCTCGGTGCCGTTGTCCGCGACCCGGCGGCCGACCGGGTCGTCTGGCAGGAGTACCTGGAGGCGGTCGTGCGCGAGCGGGACGGATGGACGGACTTCTACCGGGCGTGCCGGGAGGTGAGCGCGTGAGCGACGACGACCTCGGATGGGGACGCCCGAGCGGCGGGTCGACCAAGGGCGGATCCGTGGTGGAGAGGGCGCGTTCGGCGGCGGCGTCCCGTGGCCGCGTAGGAAGGGATGCGCCGTGACGAGGGGTGAGGAGGTGCGCCGGCCGCGGAGGGGAGCGCGACGGTGTGCGGGGCAAGGGCGGTGGCGCCGCCGGACGGTCGAGGAGCGAGGGGGGACGGTGTGACCGGCGTGGACAGGTTCGGGAGCGACGGCCGGGGCGGCGGGCCGCTGCTGCTCGGCGTGCGGCATCACGGGCCCGGGTCGGCGCGGGCCGTTCGGGCGGCGCTGGAAGCGGCCCGGCCGCGGACCGTGCTGATCGAAGGGCCACCGGAGGCCGACGCCCTGATCGCGCTCGCCGCAGACGAGGCCATGCGGCCGCCGGTCGCCCTCCTCGCCCATGCCGTGGGCGAGCCCGGCCGCTCGGCCTTCTGGCCGCTGGCCGAGTTCTCCCCGGAGTGGGTCGCGATCCGCTGGGCCCTGGAGCACCAGGTCCCGGCCCGCTTCATCGACCTGCCGGTCACGCACACGCTGGCGTGGGGGGAAGACGTGGAGACGGGATCGACCGGTCAGGATCCGGAGGCGGGGGTGGCCGGTCCGGACACGGAGGTGGGGGTGGCCGGTCCGGACACGGAGGTGGGGGTGGCCGGTCAGGATCCGGAGGTGGGGGCGGCCGGTCAGGACGCGGAGACCGGTCCGGCCGACGGGAACGGCCCCGGCGCCGACCTTGCCCCGGGCGCCGGCGCGGTCGCCGATGTCCGGGTCGATCCCCTCGCCGTTCTCGCGGAGGTCGCCGGATACGACGATCCCGAGCGGTGGTGGGAGGACGTCGTCGAGCACCGGGGGACGGGCGACGGGGAGGGGGACGGGGACGCGTTCGCGCCGTTTCTCGGGCTTGAGGAGGCCATGGGGGCGTTGCGGGAGGCGTACGGCAGCGGGGGGCATGAGCGGGATCTCGTGCGGGAGGCGTACATGCGGCTTCAAGTACGTGCCGCCCAGCGGGAGTTCGGGGACGAGGTGGCCGTCGTGTGCGGGGCGTGGCATGTGCCCGCACTGCGACAGAAGACCACCGTGGCCACCGACAAGGCCCTGTTGAAGGGGCTGCCCAAGGTCAAGGCCGACATGACCTGGGTGCCGTGGACCTACCGCCGGCTGGCCCGGGCCAGTGGGTACGGGGCGGGGATCGACTCACCGGGGTGGTACGGGCATCTCTTCAGTGCGCCGGACCGGCCGGTCGAGCGGTGGATGACCAAGGTGGCGGGGCTGCTGCGGGACGAGGACCGCATCGTGTCCTCGGCGCATGTCATCGAGGCGGTGCGACTCGCGGAGACCCTCGCGGCGATGCGCGGACGCCCGTTGCCGGGGCTGAGTGAGACCACCGACGCGGTGCGGGCGGTGATGTGTGACGGCTCGGACGTGCCGTTGGCACTCGTGCGGGACCGGCTGGTCGTGGGGGATGTGCTGGGGGAGGTGCCGCCGTCGGCGCCGGCGGTGCCGTTGCAGCGCGACCTCGACCGGATCCAGCGGCGGCTGCGGCTCAAACCGGAGGCGCTGGAGAGGGAGTTGGAACTCGACCTGCGCAAGGAGAACGACGCCGAGCGCAGCAGGCTGCTGCACCGGCTGCGGCTGCTCGGCGTGGGGTGGGGTGAACCGGTCGCGTCGCGGGGCAGCACGGGGACCTTCCGGGAGACGTGGCGGCTGCGGTGGCAGCCCGAGTTGTCGGTGCGGGTCGCCGAGGCCGGGGTGTGGGGGACGACCGTGTTCGCCGCGGCGACCGCCAAGGCGGAGGCGGACGCCGTGGCCGCGCAGTCCCTCGCCGACGTCACCGCTCTCGCCGAGCGCTGTCTGCTGGCCGAACTGTCGGACGCGCTGCCCACCGTGATGCAGGCCCTCGCCGACCGGGCCGCCCTCGACGCCGACGTCGGCCATCTGGCCCAGGCCCTTCCCGCGCTGGTCCGTTCCCTGAGATACGGCGATGTGCGCGGCACGGACACCGCGGCGCTCACTGAGGTCGCCGCGGGGCTCGCCGAGCGGATCTTCGTCGGCCTGCCCCCGGCGTGCGCCGCGCTGGACGCGGATGCCGCCGACGAGATGCGGGGGCATGTCGACGCGGTCCATGGGGCGGTGGGGTTGCTGGGCGATGCGGTGGTCAAGGACACGCCCGCTGACCCCGGCGCTCCGGACAGGGCGTCCGCCCTCGGGCACGGCGACCTTCGGGCGCGGTGGCACGCGGTGCTGCGGGTGTTGTCCGTGCGGGACACCGTGCCCGGCGTCATCAGAGGGCGGGGCGTGCGGCTGCTCCTGGACGACGGGGAGTTGGGGCAGGAGGAAGCGGCTCGGTTGATGGGGCTGGCTCTGTCGCCGGGGACGCCGCCTGGGGACGCGGCCGCGTGGATCGAGGGGTTCGTCGGCGGGGGTTCCGGCGGCGGGATGCTGCTCGTGCACGACGAACGGCTGCTCGGGCTGGTCGACGCGTGGCTGACGGGGGTGTCGGCGGAGGCGTTCACGGACGTGCTGCCGCTGCTGCGGCGGACCTTCTCGGCCTATGAGCCGGGGGTGCGGCGGACCCTGGGGGAGCTGGTTCGGCGTGGGCCGGGGGAGCGGGGGCGTGCGGCGGCCGGCGGCGGCTCCGGCATACCCGGTTTCGCGGCCGGGCTCGACGTCGAGCGGGCGGACGCGGTGGTGCCGGTGGTGCGGCTGCTCTTGGGCCTGGACCCGGTGGACATGGGCCACGTGGACACGGACCGCGTGGGCATGGGCCAAGCGGACACGGACCAGGTGGGCATGGGCCAAGAGGACATGGACCAGGTGGGCATGGGCCAAACGGAGATAGGAGAGGACGCCGGGGGCGGCCTCGCGGACAACGGACTTGTGGGGGCGGCGGGATGACGGTTGGTGGAGTAAGGGAGTCCAGGGAGCGGGCTGGAGTCGTGGGCACCGTGCGGCGGTCGCACGGGTTCGTGGCGCCGGGGCGGCCGATGACGACGACCGTGCCGGTGATCCCGCTGTGGGAGCGGCCTCGTGAGGGAGCGTGCCGATGACGGCCGAGGTGACGGAGCCGGCCCAGGAGCGGCTGCGGCGGTGGCGGATGGTGCTGGGCGGGGACAACGCCGACGGCACCGGGTGCGCGCTCTCCGGACGGGACGCGGCGATGGACGGGGCGCTCGCCGCGCTCTACGGCAAGGGGGACAAGGGGCAGTCGGGGAAGGACCGTTCGGCGGGGCTCGGGGCGTCGGCGCCGTCGGTGGCGCGGTGGCTCGGGGACATCCGGACGTACTTCCCGTCGTCCGTCGTCCAGGTCATGCAGCGGGACGCCATCGACCGGCTCGGGCTGTCCACGCTGCTGCTGGAGCCGGAGATGCTGGAGGCGGTGGAGGCGGACGTGCATCTCGTGGGCACGCTGCTCTCGCTCAACCGGGCGATGCCGGAGACCACGAAGGAGACGGCGCGTGCCGTGGTGCGCAAGGTCGTCGAGGACCTGGAGAAGCGGCTCGCCACGCGCACCCGGGCCACCCTCACCGGCGCCCTCGACCGCAGCGCCCGGGTCAACCGGCCGCGCCACCACGACATCGACTGGAACCGCACGATCGCGGCCAACCTCAAGCACTACCTCCCGGAGTACCGGACGATCGTGCCGGAGCGGCTGATCGGGTACGGGCGGGCGTCGCAGTCGGTGAAGAAGGAGGTCGTCCTCTGCATCGACCAGTCCGGGTCGATGGCGGCATCGGTGGTGTACGCGTCGGTGTTCGGGGCCGTGCTGGCGTCCATGCGGTCCATCAACACGCGGCTCGTCGTCTTCGACACCTCCGTCGTCGACCTCACCGACCAACTCGACGACCCGGTCGACGTCCTGTTCGGCACACAGCTCGGCGGAGGCACCGACATCAACCGGGCGCTCGCGTACTGCCAATCGCAGATCACCCGCCCCGCGGAGACGGTCGTCGTGCTGATCAGCGACCTGTACGAGGGAGGCATACGCAACGAGATGCTCAAGCGGGTCGCCGCGATGAAGGCGTCGGGGGTGCAGTTCGTGGCGTTGTTGGCGCTGTCGGACGAGGGGGCGCCCGCGTACGACCGGGACCACGCGGCCGCGCTCGCCGCGTTGGGCGCACCGGCCTTCGCGTGTACGCCCGACCTGTTCCCGGAGGTGATGGCGGCGGCCATCGAGAAGCGGCCGATTCCGGTGCCGGAGGCGGGGTGAGGAGGCTGGGTGAGGAGGGGGATGGCGAGGAATTACCGGTGATTTGTCGACCCGGTGACTACCGACTTCGGCCAGCAAAACGGACATGAGTGCCCATCGGTAGTGGGGGGCTTGCGCGACCTCGGGAGGGGCGTGCGAGGATCGACGCCTCATCAGCGGCGCGCCGCGCGCCCCTCGTCCGTACCGCGTCCAGCTGACTCGTCGCTCGGCACGTGTACTTGTGCACTTCGTTCCGCCACCCGGGAGGACTGCCCCGTCTTGACCTGGTCAGCCATGTCACCCGCTGCCGCACTGCGCGTCCTGCGCATCGCGGCTGGGCGGCGTGCGCTGGAGCTGGCGCTGTTGCTGGGCGTCCTGTTCGCGATCGGGTTGCTGTGCGGAGGGCAGGCGTCTGCGGCGGACGGGGTGGTGTCGGCGGGTACCGCGTCTGCTCCGTCCGCCGCGTCTGCTCCCTCCGTCGCGCCCGTCGCGCCCGTCGCGTCCGCCGCGTCCGCCGCGTCCGCCGCGTCCGTCGCGTCCGTCGCGTCCGTCGCGTCCGTCGCGTCCGGCGCTTCCGGCGCGCCCGTAGATCTGGGTGCGTCGGTGGGAGGAGACGTCGAGCGGGTCCTGAGCGTTCCGGCCGAGCCTGGCGGGCACGAGGAGCCGAACGACTCCGCCGAGTCGACGGCGACTGCTACGCCGGTGCCTGGCGAGCCGGAGGCTTCCGGGCGCGGCGCGGGGCAGGTTCTCCGCCCCGTGACAGAGCGGGTCGCCCGGACAGTCGGCACGCATGTCGTACAGCCGGTCGGTGGTCTGGTCGAGTCGGTGACCGAGGGACTGGCCGAGGTGCGGGCGAAGGCGCCGCCGACCTCGGCGTGGCCGAGTGGGCCGGGGCCGGAGCTGCCGGAGTTCCCGGGGCTTCCCGGTGCTGACCTTCCTGCGCTTCCCGATGTGCCCGCCGTGCCCACCGTGCCCGGGCGGACGTTGCCGGCGCCCGACGGCGGGGCTTCGCAGCCGGAGGCGCAGGTGCCCGGGTCCGGTGACGGACGGGACGGCGATGGGCGTACCGGTGAGGGGCGTGACGGTGACGAAGCGGCCGTGGCCTACGGGCCCAGGTTCGTGGCGTCCGCCGACGACAGCGCGGCCCATGTCCCGGCGGCCGGCGGTGCGCACGGTGTCGCGCCGGCCGGGTACACGCCCGTTCAGCAGGCGCCGGTCGATCACCCCGATGGTGTGCTGGGCAACCGTTCGGCGGGCGACAGCAGCAGCTCGCGGCACGGGGACGCGCACGTCGTGTCGCTGAACCCGAGGGCGCCGTTGCGGTTGGCGCCCGGCGCGGCCGCCCGCGTCGAAGCGGACGAGATCCAGGACAGGCACCGGGACGTTCCGGTTTCCCCCGCCTAGGCCCGAAGGCCGGCCCTCCCCGCCGTAGACCTGCCGCGCGGGGGCGGAAACAGGTCTGCCCGCCCGTCCGGACACTCCCCACTTCCCGGATGTCCCCCGACATCCCCCGGACGGAAGTTTCCGGAGCCGCACTACCCGGTCCCGCTGGTCCCAGCTCCTCAGCTGCCCGGACCGCGATCGGAAGCGGCGCCGAATGTCCCCAACCGTCCGAAGTCCCGGAATTCCTCGCCGCTGCGAGCCTCCGGGGCCTTCGGAGCCCGAGATCTAGGGATCCGACGCAGTATGAACAAGAACATCCGCCGTTCGATCGTCATAGCCGCCGGTGTCACCGGCGCATGGGCGCTCGGTTCGGCCGCCGCCAGCGCGGACGAGCTGCCCGCCTCCACCCACTCCGTCCCGGACACGACCACCGACGCGGCCGACGCGGCCGACAACGTCGGCGCATCCGGCCTGCTCGGCGGGGTCACCGGCACCGTCAACGGCGTCGTCTCCGGCGTGACCGACACCGTCTCGGGCACCGACACCGACACCGACACAGGCACCGTCACCGACACCGTCTCGGGCACCACGGACGGCGCGGTCGGCACGGCCCGGACCGCGCCCACGGACGCCGTCGAGCAGTCCCGCCGTTACGTCGACGCCAAGGTCACGGTCCCGTCCGCCGCCAAGGCGAAGCGTGCCGCCCAGGTCATCCTGGGCGCCAAGGCCGCCCGCGCGGACAAGGCGGCGGCGCGGGCGGAGGCCGATGCCTCGGCACACGTCTCCGCTGCCACCTCCGCCGCCTTCGCCACCGTCTCCGACGTCCGGGACGTGCCCCAGGACGCCCCGGAGATCCCCGGCACCGTCGACTACCTCTTCGGCCCGCTCGCCGCCTTCGCCCCCGAGCTGGAGCAGGCGCTCGCGGCGGCGCAGACGCGGTTGCAGGGCACGCAGGCCGCGGCGCGTTCGCAGGCGCAGGGCGTCGAGGGGACCGTACGGACGAAGGCGCAGTACGCCGTCGCCGGCGCGGGCCGTACCGCCGCGGGTGCGCGGGACGTCGGGCAGGCCACCGTCGCCATCGTCGACGGCAGGACCCAGGGCGCGGTGAGTGCCGTCGCGTCCACCGCGACCGGCCAGGCCACCGCCGTCAGGACGGCCGCCGAGGCCTCCGTCTCCGCCGTCCCGGGCCACGTCACCGGCACGGTCGGCGGCGTCGAGCAGCGCGTCGTCGGGACGGTCTCCGCGGTTCCCGGCACGGTCGCCCAGGTCGTCGCGCAGACCGCCGACGCGGTCGTCCCGCCGGTCGCCGGCCAGGCCGTGAACGGCGTGGTGCCCATCGCGGGGTACGCCGTCGAGGGCGTCGTCCCTACCGTCGACCACGCCGTCGCCGGGGTGACGCCGGTCGCCGTGAGCGCGGTCGACAGCGTCCAGTCCGTGGCCGGCGGCGCGGTGAGCGGCGTGGTGCCGGTCGTCGGTCAGGCGGTGAACGGCGTCGTTCCGGTCGCCGGGGGCGCGGTGGCCGGGGTCGCCGGGACCGCCGGGCACACGGTCGATGCCGCGACGGCACTGGCGTACGGCGTCGTCGCCGACGTCCAGCCCGTGGCCGGCCAGGCTGTCGCGGGCGTCCAGCCGGTCGTCGGCGGGGTCGTCGAGGGCGTACAGCCGGTGGCCCACGGAGCGGTCGGCGACGCCCAGCACCTCGCCCACGGCACCGTCGCCGACGTCCGGCCCGTCGCCGACGGCGCGGTCGCCGACGTGCAGCCGGTCGTGCGGGGCGTCGCCACCGACGTACCCCCGTACGCCACCGGTCTGGCCGGGCACGTCACCGGAGATGTCACCGGTACCGTCCTGCCGCCCGTCGCCGACGCCGCCGTGCACGGTGTCGTGCCGGTCGCCGGGCAGGCCGTCGCGGACGCGGGGGCGCTCGGCCATGGCGTGGTCGGCGACGTCCGGCCGTTCGCGTACGGCGTGGTCGGCGAGGTCGACCCGTTCGCGCACGGCGTGGCCGGGCAGGTCGCGCCCTTCGCCGAGGGCGTCAACGGGGCCGTGCGGCCCGTCGTCGAGACCGTCGTGGACACCGTCCGGCCGCTCGTGCGGGGCGTCGGCGGCAGCGCCGCGACGCTGGCGTACGGCGTGGTCGGCGAGGTCGACCCGTTCGCGTACGGGGTCGCCGGGCAGGTCGCGCCCTTCGCCGAGGACCTGACCGGCACGGTCCAGGACTCGGCCGGACCGCTGGCCGGCAACGCCGTCGTCGGCGTGCGGCAGGTGGCCCACTCCGCCACGCCGGGTTACGCGCAGAACCTCCAGCAGAACCTCCAGCAGGAGCTCCCGCAGCACCTCCCGCAGCACCTCCCGCAGAACCTCCACGACGGCGGCGCGTACCGCGTCTGACGCGCGCCCCCACGAGTCACCCCCGAGGTGACCGACCGACTCCGCGGGGCGGATGGACCCGGACGGCCGAAAACCGTCGGCCGGTCCGACCGGATCCTCGCGGACCGGCCGGGGTGATCCCCATTGGGGTGGGGATCACCCCGGCCAGAGCCCACAGGGGCGGCCCATTCGTGCCCCTTCGGGCTGCTCAAGGGACCTCACCGGGTCAAACCCCAACCCGGTGAGGTCCTTTCTTTGTGTGTCCGGCCCTTGGCTGTGCCTGGTCCTTGTATGTGCCCGGCAGGTTCCCGTCTGCTCACAGTCGGCACGCCGTGCCAGAGATCTTTGCTGATCGCGGCATCATGTGACAGGTATCACCGCTCAGGTGTGACCCTCGATTTAGGGGGCTCCTGCAAGCAGAGATAACCTGCGAGACGGACATGCCGCGCGCTCGGACACCGTGTGCGCCTCCCTTGTGACAGACAGCGGTCGGACGTCACGTTGCCCTCGCGGCACGCCCACGCAGACAACGAACCGCGAGATCACTGATAGGGACGGAAGCGCGTGGACCTGTTCGAGTACCAGGCGAGGGACCTCTTCGCCAAGCACGATGTACCGGTGCTGGCCGGTGAAGTCATCGACACGCCTGAGGCGGCCCGCGCAGCCACTGAGCGTCTCGGTGGCAAGTCCGTCGTCAAGGCCCAGGTGAAGGTCGGCGGCCGTGGCAAGGCCGGTGGCGTCAAGCTCGCCGCAACCGCGGACGAGGCCGTCGCGCGTGCGACGGACATCCTCGGCATGGACATCAAGGGCCACACGGTCCACAAGGTCATGATCGCCGAGACGGCCCCGGAGATCCTGGAGGAGTACTACGTCTCCTTCCTCCTCGACCGTGCCAACCGCACCTTCCTCTCCATCGCCTCCGTCGAGGGCGGCATGGAGATCGAGGAGGTGGCGGCCACCCGTCCGGAGGCCGTCGCGAAGATCGCGATCGACGCCATCGACGGTGTGGACGAGGCCAAGGCCCGCGAGATCGTCGAGGCCGCGAAGTTCCCGGCCGAGGTCGCGGACAAGGTCGTCAACGTCCTGATCACCCTCTGGGACACCTTCATCAAGTCGGACGCCCTCCTCGTCGAGGTCAACCCGCTCGCGAAGGTCGCCTCCGGTGACGTCATCGCCCTGGACGGCAAGGTGTCGCTCGACGACAACGCCGAGTTCCGTCACGACTGGGACGAGCTGCACGACAAGGCCGCGGCCAACCCGCTCGAGGCCGCCGCCAAGGAGAAGAACCTCAACTACGTCAAGCTCGACGGCGAGGTCGGCATCATCGGTAACGGTGCCGGTCTGGTCATGTCGACGCTGGACGTCGTCGCGTACGCCGGTGAGAACCACGGCAACGTCAAGCCGGCCAACTTCCTGGACATCGGCGGTGGCGCCTCTGCCCAGGTCATGGCCAACGGCCTGGAGATCATCCTCGGCGACCCGGACGTCAAGTCCGTCTTCGTCAACGTCTTCGGCGGAATCACCGCGTGCGACGAGGTCGCCAACGGCATCGTCCAGGCCCTCAAGCTCCTCGAGGACCGCGGCGAGAACGTCAGCAAGCCGCTCGTCGTCCGCCTCGACGGCAACAACGCCGAGCTCGGCCGGCAGATCCTCACCGACGCCAACCACCCGCTGGTCCAGCGCGTCGACACCATGGACGGCGCGGCCGACAAGGCCGCCGAACTGGCTCACGCCGCCAAGTAAGCACTCAGGACGAGGACACAACACACCATGGCTATCTGGCTCAACAAGGACAGCAAGGTCATCGTCCAGGGCATGACCGGCGCCACGGGCATGAAGCACACCAAGCTCATGCTCGGTGACGGCACCGAGGTCGTGGGCGGCGTGAACCCGCGCAAGGCGGGTCAGACCGTGGACTTCGACGGCACCGAGGTACCCGTCTTCGGGACCGTCAAGGAGGCCATCGAGAAGACCGGCGCCAACGTCTCCGTCATCTTCGTGCCGGAGAAGTTCACCAAGGACGCGGTCATCGAGGCCATCGACGCCGAGATCGCGCTCGCCGTCGTGATCACCGAGGGCATCGCGGTGCACGACTCCGCGAACTTCTGGGCGTACGCGGGCAAGAAGGGCAACAAGACCCGCATCATCGGCCCGAACTGCCCCGGCATCATCACCCCGGGCCAGTCGAACGTCGGCATCATCCCGGGCGACATCACCAAGCCGGGCCGTATCGGCCTGGTCTCGAAGTCCGGCACGCTGACGTACCAGATGATGTACGAGCTGCGTGACATCGGCTTCTCGACCGCCGTCGGCATCGGTGGCGACCCGATCATCGGCACCACGCACATCGACGCGCTCGCCGCGTTCGAGGCCGACGCCGACACCGACCTGATCGTGATGATCGGCGAGATCGGTGGCGACGCCGAGGAGCGGGCCGCGGACTTCATCGCGAAGAACGTGACCAAGCCGGTCGTCGGTTACGTCGCGGGCTTCACCGCCCCCGAGGGCAAGACCATGGGCCACGCCGGCGCCATCGTCTCCGGTTCGTCGGGCACCGCCCAGGCGAAGAAGGAGGCCCTGGAGGCCGCGGGCGTCAAGGTCGGCAAGACCCCGACCGAGACGGCCAAGCTCGCCCGCGAGATCCTGGGCGGCTGACCGTCGTAGTTACGGCATCTGGCTGAGCGTCGGTGGGCCCGTTCCCTGTGTGGGGGCGGGCCCACCGGCGTTGTCCCAGGGGCGCGGGGCTGTGCTGAATATGCGGCTCCGCCGCGTGGTTCACTCCGTTTGCGGAGCCAGCCGTTCCGGCCCGTTCTGCATCTCCTCACGCAACTTGGCCCTCAGCTTCAGCTCCTTCGACGACAGCGGCCCCGGCGCCACCCGGGGCGGCACCCCCCGCACCGTCGCCCCCGGCGGCACAGGGGGCTCGTACTGGGTGGGAGCCGTCCGCAGCGTGAGCGCCGTCGTGCCGATGAGGGCCACCGTGAACGCGATGGCGGCCCGAGTCCAAAAGCGCGCCCGGCGCTCGCTGCCGTCCCGCACCACCGCCGGCTTGGGCGCGCGCAGCCGCTCCGTGGAGGCCAGTTCGGCCAGGCGTTCGTGGAGTTCGGCGGGGTCGGACAGCCCCGGAAGCCGGGTGGCGACAGCGGCGCGGGCGTGCAGGAGACGGTTCGCGGCCGCCGGCGTGGTCGCCTCCGTCTCCGCCGCGGTGTCCGGCAGGTCCAGCCCCACCCCGTCGTACAGGAGCAGCGTGCGGCGCTGGGGCGGCGGGAGTTCGAGGAGTACGTCCAGCAGGGCACGGTCGGACGCGTCGGAGGGCGGGGGTTCCGGGTGCCGGTAGCGGGGCCGGAACCGGTGCCAGGGCGAGAGCGCGAAGTCGTACGCCGTCGCCCGCACCCAGCCCGCCGGATCCCGGTCCCGCGCCACCTCGGGCCACCGCTGCCAGGCGGCCTGGAAGGCCCGCTCGACCGATTCGCGGGCGAGTTCACGGCGCCCGCTGAGCAGATAGGTCTGCCGGACGAGGGCGGGTGCGCAGAAGGCGTAGAGCGCGTCGAAGGCCTGGGCGGGGGTGAGGGGTGCTTCCGGGCGGGGTTCCGGGGTCGGGGGCAGGTGTTGGTCCTCGGACCGCTGACGCGCCGTCACCTCAGGTTCCCCTGCGGCTTCCCGAGCCCTGATCCTGCGTCAATTGCGTCACCGCACGCCCCTTCGGTGGAAAAGGTACATAAACATATATTGAGCGACACATCGGAGGTTCGCCTGTTACGACGGGAAAGCGCGTGTCGTTGGGAGCATGGCGCTCGTGACCGAGATGACCGCCCGTCGAACGCCCTTGTCGTCCCTGCTCACTCGCATCCGCTACCGAATGCCCGGCCTCGGCGCCAGCCTGCTGAACGGTGCCGTGGCCGCCGGGTTGGGACTCGGCGTGCTCGCCGTACTGGTGATCGCGCTGTGGATCAGCTCGCCCTACCCGGACAGCGGACCGGGCGGCGCGCTCCAGGTCGCCTCCGTGCTGTGGCTCCTGGCGCACGGCGCCGAACTGGTCCGCGCCGACACGCTCTCCGGCGTCCCCGCCCCGGTCGGCGTCACCCCGCTGCTGCTGCTGATGCTGCCGGTGTGGCTGGTGCACCGGGCCGCCCGTGACGCGGCGGCGGACGGCGGCGACGGGGCACCGCTGGTGTCGGGCCGTACGGCGTGGACGGGCGTCGTGCTCGGGTACCTCGGCGTCGGGGCGGCTGCCGCGGTCTACGCCACCGGGGGTGAACTCCGGCCGGCGTGGTTGTGGACCGTGCTGTGCGTGCCCCTGGTCACGATGGCGGCGGCGGGCGTGGGGGTGTGGACGGCCTGCGAGCGCCGGCCCGAGGCGGCGAACGGCGTGCTGGGCGCGATGCCGACCCAGGTACGGCGGCTGGTGCCGGTCGCGGAGGCACCCGCCCGTGTCGGCGCGGCGGCCCGGGCGGCCGGGGCCGGGGCGGCGGCGCTCGTCGGCGGCGGGGCGGTGCTGGTGTGCGGCTCGCTGGTCTGGCACGGCGGGGCGGCGCGGGCGTCGTTCCTGGAGCTGACGGCGGGCTGGTCGGGACGGTTCGCGGTGCTGCTGCTGTGCGCGGCGCTCGTCCCGAACGCGGCGGTCTGGGCGGCGTCGTACGCCCTCGGCCCCGGGTTCGTGCTCGGCGCGGGGCATGTCGTGGGCCCGCTGCACTCCTCGCCCGCGCCCCTGCTGCCGCCGCTTCCGCTGCTGGAGGCGGTGCCGGGAGCCGGGGTGGGCGGGCCGCTGCAGTGGGCGGTCGGGGCGGTGCCGGTGCTGGCCGGTGTGGTGGTGGGGTCGCTCGCGGCGGGGTGGGGCGGCGGGTACGAGGAGCGGCGGACGTCCACGACGACAGGGACCCGGGCCGGGCGGGCGCCCTCCGTGGCCTGGGCGCCGGGGCGGACCGCCGGGGTCGCGCTGCTGGCGGCCGTGTTCTGCGCGGCCGTGGTCGCGGTGCTGGCCGCGCTGTCGGGCGGGCCGCTGGGCCGCGGGGTGCTGGCGCAGTTCGGGCCGGTGTGGTGGCAGGTGGGGGCGGCGACGCTGGGCTGGGTCACGGCGGTGGCGGTTCCCGTGGCGGTGGCCGTGCGCGGGTGGCGGTGCCGGACGGGTTGGGTGCCGCGGACGTCTCGGGCGAGCGAGACGGAGACGCGGGAGGCCCGGATCGGCAAGCCCCGCGTCGAGCCGGAGAACTCGGGGATGCCGGGGGAGGCGGAGGAGCTCGGGAAGGCGGAGAAGGCGGAAAAGCTCGGGAAGGCGGAGAAGGCGGGGAAATCGAAGGACGGCAAGGGCGCGCCGACCGACACGGAATCGCGGCACCGGCACTCCGCCTACGGCGAGGAAGGGCCGTTCACGGCGTTGGCGCAGGACCAGGCAGGCCCGCACGGCAGGGAACAGGACGCCGGGTCCGCGGCGGCGTACGCCGAGGGCGGACCGTACGAGGCCGGTGACCAGGAGGTTCCGTACGGGGCGTACGACCACGACACGACCTTCGAGCCGGACGACTTCCCGCCCGCCGAGCCGTCACCCTGGCACGACGAGGACGCGCGAGCGGCGCGCTGGGCGGCGATGAAGGAGGTCTCGGAGCCGGAGGAGCCGCCGGCGGCCCCGGAGCGGTCGACAGCCCTTGAAGCACCCGAAGTCCCGAAGGTTCAGGACGCCGCCGGGGAGGCCCAGCAGGCCGCCGACGACCCCGAGAGCGCCGAAGGTCCCGAGGCTCCCGAGGCTCCCGAGACACCGAAATCCCCCGGATCACCGGCCGCCCCCTGACCCTGGGCGCCGACCAGCCGTGGAACCCGGCCGGTCAGTCCCCCGTCCCCAGAACCCCCCGCAGTTCCTCCGGCAGATGCTGCTCGCACGACTGCTTGGCCTCGTTGGTCAGCGCGTCGTTCGTGCACGTGTAGTAGTCGCTGTACACCACCTGCGCCGTGAACCCGGCGGCGACCACCGCGATGGCCAGAGACGCCGTGACCAGGCCGCTCACCGCCGCGGTCGTCTGGGGGCGGCCGGAGGGCCGGGGCGCGGCCGGGGTGTCCGGGTCGGGGGTGCGGGGCTTGGTGCGCAGGCTGCTGATGCCCCAGTACAGGGCCAGCGCGCCCAGCAGCAGGGCCACGTACGGCCAGCTGAACAGGGCGAAGAAGAAGGCCCACATGCCGGAGAGCAGGGCGTACCGCGCGCGGCGCTGGGCGGGGTCGGTGGGGTCCCAGCGCATGCCGGTGCCCGGGGTGCCGTTCCCCGGGCCGTCCTGGCCGGTGCCTCGGGGGTGGTCGCCGAAGCCGCCGGGGGAGCGGCCCGGCTGGCGGTCGCTCCACTGGTTGCCCCAGGGCGAGTGGCCGCCGCCCTGGCCGGAGCCCTGCGAGCCGTCCTCGCCGGACGGGCGCCGCGGCCGCCACGGGCGGTCCGGAGTGCCCTCCGGCGGCGGGGCGAAGGGGTTGTCGTCCTGGGTGCCACTGCTCTGTTCGTCGCCGGACGGCTTGTCCGAGGGCGCGTCGGGCGGCGAGGCGGGCCGCTCGCGCAGCAGGACGGCGTCACGCTTCCCTCCCGGCGCGGACTGCGGAGGGAGGGTGAGGAGTCGCAGGCTGCGGTCCGACATCAAGTGAGCGTCTTCCCCTTGGTGAACGACATGATGAACGACTGATCCGAATGGGCTGTCACCTCGTGAACGCACCACATCACCACCGCGTTCCCGGGACGGCCCCCCCAGACGCTACCTTCCGGCCACGCCCCCGTCCCGTGGGGGGCGGCGGGAGTGCCGGTATCGTTGCTGACGGTCGGCCGCTTCGTAGACTTCCCCGTATCCGGGGGCGCGAAGCATTCGTACGACCATACAAAGACGCTCACCCCGAGAAAGGGCTCCACCGTGGCCAAGCGCCTCGTCGTGCTGGTCTCCGGATCCGGCACCAACCTCCAGGCGCTGCTCGACGAGATCGCCGCCGTCGGCGCCGAGGCGTACGGCGCCGAGGTCGTGGCCGTCGGCGCGGACCGCGAGAACATCGAGGGGCTCGCGCGGGCCGAGCGCGCCGGACTGCCCACCTTCGTGCGGAAGGTCAAGGACCACGGCAGCCGCGAGGAGTGGGACGCCGCGCTCGCCGACGCCGTCTCCGCCCACGCGCCCGACCTCGTGGTCTCCGCCGGGTTCATGAAGATCGTGGGGAAGGAGTTCCTCGCGCGCTTCGGCGGCCGGTTCGTCAACACCCACCCGGCCCTGCTCCCCAGTTTTCCCGGCGCCCACGGCGTCCGCGACGCCCTCGCGTACGGCGCCAGGGTCACCGGCTGCACCGTCCACTTCGTCGACGACGGCGTCGACACCGGACCGATCATCGCCCAGGGCGTGGTGGAGATCCGGGACGAGGACGACGAGAGCGCTCTGCACGAGCGCATCAAGGAAGTCGAGCGAAGGCTGCTCGTCGAGGTCGTGGGGCGGCTCGCCCGTAACGGCTATCGCATTGAGGGACGAAAGGTAGTTATCCAGTGACCGCCACCGCCGAGAGCAACAAGCGGGCCATTCGCCGGGCGCTCGTCAGCGTCTACGACAAGACCGGTCTGGAAGAGCTGGCGCGCGGGCTGCACGAGGCCGGGGTCGACCTCGTCTCCACCGGTTCGACCGCCTCCCGGATCGCCGCCGCCGGCGTCCCCGTCACCAAGGTCGAGGAGCTCACCGGCTTCCCGGAGTGCCTGGACGGCCGGGTCAAGACCCTGCACCCGCGCGTGCACGCCGGCATCCTCGCCGACCTGCGCCTGGAGGACCACCAGCGGCAGCTGGCCGAGCTGGGCGTCGAGCCGTTCGACCTGGTCGTCGTCAACCTCTACCCGTTCCGCGAGACCGTCGCCTCCGGCGCCTCGCCCGACGAGTGCGTCGAGCAGATCGACATCGGCGGCCCGTCCATGGTGCGCGCCGCCGCCAAGAACCACCCGTCGGTCGCCGTCGTCACCAGCCCCGAGCGGTACGCGGACGTCCTGGCCGCGGTCGCGGACGGCGGCTTCGACCTCGCCACCCGCAAGCGGCTCGCCGCCGAGGCCTTCCGGCACACCGCCGAGTACGACATCGCGGTGTCGAGCTGGTTCGCGAGCGCGTACGCCCCGGCCGACGACTCCCCCTTCCCCGAGTTCATCGCCGCCGCCCTGGAGCGCAAGAGCACCCTGCGCTACGGCGAGAACCCGCACCAGCCCGCCGCCCTCTACGTCGACGGCACGGGAGTCGGTCTCGCCGAGGCCGAGCAGCTGCACGGCAAGGAGATGTCGTACAACAACTACACGGACACGGACGCCGCCCGCCGTGCCGCGTACGACCACGCCGAGCCGGCCGTCGCGATCATCAAGCACGCCAACCCCTGCGGTATCGCGGTCGGTTCGGACGTCGCCGAGGCGCACCGCAAGGCGCACGCCTGTGACCCGCTGTCGGCGTTCGGCGGCGTGATCGCCGTCAACCGGCCGGTCAGCAAGGAGATGGCCGAGCAGGTCGCCGAGATCTTCACCGAGGTCATCGTCGCGCCCGACTACGAGGACGGCGCCCTCGAAGCCCTCGCCAAGAAGAAGAACATCCGCGTGCTGAAGGCCCCGGCCGCGCCCGCGCACCCCGCCGAGGTCAAGCCCATCGACGGCGGCGCCCTCCTCCAGGTCACCGACCGGCTCCAGGCCGACGGCGACGACCCGGCCAACTGGACCCTGGCGACCGGCGAGGCGCTGTCCGCCGAGGAGCTCTCCGAGCTCGCCTTCGCCTGGCGGGCCTGCCGGGCCGTCAAGTCCAACGCCATCCTCCTTGCCAAGGACGGTGCCTCGGTCGGCGTCGGCATGGGCCAGGTCAACCGGGTCGACTCCGCGAAGCTGGCCGTCGAGCGGGCCGGAGCCGAGCGCGCGCAGGGGTCGTACGCCGCCTCGGACGCCTTCTTCCCGTTCCCGGACGGCCTGGAGATCCTCACCGAGGCCGGCGTCAAGGCCGTGGTCCAGCCCGGCGGCTCGGTCCGTGACGAACTGGTCGTGGAAGCCGCGCAGAAGGCCGGGGTCACGATGTACTTCACGGGGACGCGGCACTTCTTCCACTGAGCACTTCCACTGAGCACTTCCACTGAGCACTTCGCGTTCCACTGGGCATGACGCGCCGCTGACGGCGTGCGTCGGGGCGGCGGCCGGTTGCGGCCGCCGCCCCGACGGGCGTACGGGAGACGCCGGTGGCTATGCGCAGTTGTGCGCCGCCGACGTGGTGGACCCGATCACCAGGTCAGTGCCGCCGGCCACGGTCAGGTGCACCGCGTTGACCGTCAGGCCCTGGTCCGCGCCCTCGACCGGTGTCTGCTCGTTGACGACGAGTTTCGCGCCCAGACCCAGGTTGATCTCGTAATTCGGGGTGTCCGGGATCGTGACCGGCGTACCCCCCACCGTCAGGTCGAGGCCGACGCTGCCCTTGGTGGTGGAGCAGGTGCTGGAGGACTCCGCGGTGAGTCCGGAGATCTCGACGACGGGCAGGCCCGTGAGTCCGATCCTGGCCTCGGCCACGGTCGAGGTGGCCGTGGACGAGTTCGGGCCGGTCTTCGTCACCACCTCGGCGCACAGCGGGCCGGCCGACAGGACGAGTGCCTCGATGCGCTCGGCGCACTGCGGAGCCTTCGTCTCGGCACCGGCCGTGCGTACGGTCCCGGTGTCCGGGGTCGGGTCGATGCCGATGGGCAGCAGCGGCAGCGGGATCTGTGCCGACAGGCCGTAGGCGCGTCCGGTCACGTACCGCAGGTCCAGGGTGGCGGAGGCCTCGGACGGTTCGAAGGCGTCGTCTCCGGCGAAGGCGGCCGTGACCGGCACGGTGGCCTCGTCCGTCAGGGGCTGGTCCACCTCCTCGACCGTGCAGGTCGCGGAGCCCTCGGCGTCCGTGGTGGCCTCACAGGTCTGGGCGCTGTCCTCGGCGCCGAGTTCGAAGCTCACCTTCTGGTCGGCCACCGGGGCACCGGACTCCTCCTCGGTGAGGACGGCCGACAGCTCGGCGCTCTCGCCGTCCGCGAGGGAGGTGTCGCCGGTGTATTCGAGCTTGGTCTTCTCCGGCTCGGGCTCGGGCTCGGGCTCGCCCGGGTCGCCGTCGCAGTTGTTGGTGCTCTTCAGATTGACGGCGTTGCCCGGCGTGAGCCGGTACTCCTTGCCCTGGATGATCGGGTACACCAGCTCGTCCGGGCCGCCGGTCTGGCTGCCCTCGGTGGGGTAGCCGTTGCCGTCGGAGTCGTACATCTGCTGGTAGTGCAGGTGCGGGTCGTTCGTGCCGACGTTGCTTGCCGTGCCGATCCAGTCGCCCTCCTGGACCTCGGTGCCCTCCGCGACCCGGTCGCTCATGTGAAGGTACTGGCTGAACCAGCCGTCGCCATGGTCGATGTGGACACCACCGGGCTCGACGTGCGACACGGTGCCGCCCGCCGATGCGACGACGTCCGCCCCGTCCGTCTCGCCCTCCGTCCACTGCATGTCGATCCGCTTCTGCTCCTGGCTGCCGTCCCCGGGGCCGTGGTTGTCGTAGGTGAACATCACCCACGTCTGGCCGCAGGGAAACGGCAGTTTGAAGTCCGGCGGGTTGTCGGGATCAGCCGATGCGGTCGGTGCGCTCAGGGCCACCGCGGCCAGCGCCGCGCCGAGCATCATGGCCAGGCGTTTTCTCATGGAACTCTCCCCCGTTTCCGGTGACTGTGCCGATCGTCATGGACGTGTCGTGTCCATGCCTGTCAGTCTCCGGAGCGGGTGAGTCCGGGGCCAGGAGATTGCGTGCTGCCGCAAACACCGTGCTCGCGGCAACGCCGGGGCGGTCGGCCCCGTCACGTCGAACGGCGCAACCCCGCCCAGGTGTTGGGCCCGACCTCGCCGTCGACGGCCAGCCCCTTGTCGCTCTGGAACAGCCTGACCGCCGACTCCGTGTCCGCGCCGAACTCGCCGTCCACGCCCGAACCGCCGACGCTGTAGCCGCGCTTGGTGAGCATGCACTGGACCTGGAGGACACGCCGGCCTTTGTCGCCGCGGGCGGTGAGTTCGGTGCCGGAGTAGTGGGTGCAGTCGGAGAGCCAGGGCGGGGTGGCGGGGGTGGTGGCGGTCTTGGTCGGGGTGGGGGTCGGGGCGTTGCCGCCACCACTGCCGTCGCCGCCGGAGGGGGCGGAGGTCTCGTCGGTGGGAGTGGCCCGCGTCCCGCCGCCCGTGCCGCCGGTGGATGCGTCCGGGTCCGCGGACTCCTCGGCCGCCGAGCCGGTGTCCTTCCCGGTCCCCTTGTCGTCGCCCTTCCCCTTCTCCTTCCCCTTCCCCTTCCCCTTGTCCTTGTCGGCGGAGGGCGAGGCCGTGGGGGAGGGGGAGGCCGTCGCCTCGGCGGGGGCGCTGCTCTGGGCGGCCGTCGCCGCGGCCGGGGCCGTGTCGGCGGGGGACGGTCGGGTGAGGAGGAAGGCGCCCGCGGCGAGAGCGCACACGGCGAGGCCGGCCGTGACGGCGAGGTAGGCCCTCCGCCGCTTCCGTCCGCCGCCGTCTCCGAGGGTGGGCGCCTGCGTGGGGCCAGGGGTCGGTAAGGCCGAATGCGCCGTACGCGTACGCAACTGGACGGTCTCGTACGCGCCCTGCTGGTTCTGCACCAGCTGCTGGACGGGGACCTGTTCGAGTACGTCACAGGCCTGCCGTCGGGCCAGCAGCCGGCCGGCCAGCGGCTCGTGCCAGGAAGGGACGCGACCGTGACCGGCGGCAGCCGCGGCCTGCGTCAACTGCCCCGGGGTGGGACGGCCCGCGGGGTCCTTGGAGAGGCAGGCCGACAGCAGCGCGGCCAGGTCGGCGTCGCGTGCCGCGAGTCCGGCCATGACGTCGGCCTTGGGCTCCTCGAACGCGACCCGGTGCATCACGTCGACGCCGGTCCCGTCGCCGAAGGGGGCGTGCCCGGTGGCGGCGTAGATCAGGCTTCCGGCGAGGGAGAAGACGTCGGAGGCGGTGTCGCAGCGGCCCTCGCGCAGATATTCGGGCGCCATGAAGGCGGGCGTACCGACCCGGCTGCCGGTGGAGGTGATCGCGCTGCTGTCGGTGGCCTGTGCGATGCCGAAGTCGATGACATGCGCGCCCTGGGGGGACAGGATCACGTTGGACGGCTTGAGGTCCCGGTGCACGACACCGGCGACGGCCAGCGCCGACAGGGCCTGTCCGAGATCGCCGACCAGCCGCCACACCCCAAGGCATTCGAGCGTGCCGCACTCGCGGACGGCGTCGGCCAGGTTCAGACCGGGCAGGTACTGCGTCGCCATCCACAGCAGCGAGTCGTCGAACCCGGTACCGAGCAGCTGCGGCGCCTGCGCCGAACGCACCCGGGCGTGCAGGGACGCCTCCCGCTCGAAGCGCCGGCGGAAGCGGGGATCCTCGGCGTACTCGGGGCGGATCACCTTGACGGCGGCGAGGCCGGGGGAGTTGTCGACGGGGCGGGCCAGATACACCCGGCCCATGCCGCCGCTGCCGAGGAGGCCGAGGGACAGGTAGGGCCCGATGCGGCCGGGGTCGGCGGGGCGCAGCGGGGTGGCGCCCGCGTCCTCCAGGAGCCGCTGGTCGTTCATGGATCCCCCGAAATGCTGTGGTGTCTCAACGTGCCCTCGCGTCACGTCAGTTGACGCGAGGCTACCGTGCCCGGGCGAGAGGACGCCGGGTGGAACTGATACCTGGAACCTTTGAGGGTCGGCTGCCGGGCATCCCCCCTTACCGTTGCGGCTGACCGCAAAACCCCAGCTCATAAGGGGGAGATGATGCTGCGTATCCACTTCACCGAGGTCGACCTGGCCCGGACGACGCTGGCCGTCGACCCGGATCCGCTCTGGGAGATCGCCGCGAGCCTGCACCGCCTGCAGACCCGTCGCGGCCGCTGGGCCTTCGCCCAGTGGCACCACGAGGCCCGCCACACCCTGCGCGAGCGGGGCCTGGAACGAGCCGTCCGAGCACTCCTCGTGCCGCTGTACCCGACAGGCGGCTACTTCCCGGACTTCCTGACGCCGGAACAGGCGGCGGACGGCCTGGAAGGCGGACTCTCGGCGATCCTCGACGAGCACCCCGGCCGGATCACGGCGGAGATCCGCCGACTCGCCCGTACCGCCGAATCACCTCGATCTCCCCGAGCACCCCGGCCCTCCCGGCTCTCCCCCTGGACCGCGCAACTCCCCTGCGCGCAGGGCCGACAGGAACTCGTGGGGCTGCTGCGCGCCTATCACTCGGCGGCCATCGCGCCGCACGGCGAGCGGATGCGGGCCCGGATCGAGGCCGAGCGCGCGACCTGCTCCCGCGCTCTCATGACGGGCGGCGTGGAGGGAATGCTGGCCGGACTCGGCCCCACGATGCGCTGGGAGAACCCCGTCCTGCACGTCACGTACCCCGTGGCGGACCGGGACCTCCACCTCAACGGCCGCGGACTGCGGCTCGTACCGTCCTACTTCTCGTGGGGTACGCCGGTGAGCCTGGCCGACCCGGGCCTGCGACCGGTCCTGTGCTACCCGGTCCTGAAGGAACCGGCCCGCACGGCACCGTCCACCACGGCCCTCGCCGCCCAGGGCTGCGCGCCCGGCAAATCCCTCACCGCCCTGCTCGGACCCGCGCGGGCCGGTGTCCTGTCGACCGCGGCGGGCGGCGCCACCACGGGTGAGATCGCCCGGGTCATCGGCGTCTCCGCGTCCTCCGCCAGCCGCCACGCCACCGTGCTGCGGGACGCGGGCCTGATCACCACCAGCCGCAACGGCGCGAGCGTGCTGCACACGCTGACCCCGGCGGGCGCCTCGGTGCTGCGGGCCGCCGCACCTCGCTGACCTGGCCTTTTGCAGTCGACCGCAACGGTCTCGCCAGGCGAGGTGACCGGCGGACACAGTGGACCTGGTCAAGCAACAACGGGGCCCTGAAAGGGGAAGCGATATGCGTAAGTTCGGGGGAACGCGAGCCAAGGCGGTCATCGCGGCGGGGGCGATGCTGCTGGGTGGTCTGGGGGTCGCGGCGACGGCGTCACCGGCGCAGGCCGCTCTGTCGGACTGTGACCCTGGCTCCCTGTGCGCCTACGTCGGCACCCACTACGCGGGGACGCCGGGCCAGGTGAAGGGCGACAACAAGGACCTCCTGCAGTACGACAAGTTCAAGAAGGCCAAGTCGGTGTTCAACAGGGGCACCTCCTGTGACGTCCGGCTCTACGTGAAGAAGGACTTCCAGGGCGCCAGCTTCCTGCTCGCTCGCGGCAAGTCCGTTCCCGACCTGAGCACGTTCCAGGGCGGCAAGTTCAAGAACGGCATCGCCTCCAACAAGTGGGTCTGCTGATCCGCAGCCCGACTGCCAGTCCCGGTCGTCCCCCTGCCAGACGCACGGGCGGGCGTGGCGACGTCCGCGGCCTTCGTCACGCGGGGCAGCAGCGCCGCCGCGGTGGTGCGCTCGGCGTGCGTGCGGGCCAGGCGGTCCGTGATGATCTCCCGTCAGCCGTCCGGGAGTTCGGGGGAGAGACGCAGTTCGTCCGTGCCGCGTGCGTAACGCGTCGCCGCGTCGATACGCCCCTCGGTCGTCCCGCCCGGCAGTGGGAACTCGCCCGTCAGGACGACATGGGCGAGGACGCCGAAGGCCCAGATGTCTGCGGTCGGGCGGATGCGGGTGCCGCGTTCGTCGATCTCCGGCCAGAGCAGTTCGGGTGGGGTGTAGTCGGGGGTGGCGAAGGCGGGGGCGTAGGCGTGCGTGCCCTCCAGTTCCGCGGCCGGACCGGGGTGTCGGGTCGTGGGCCAGTACGGCGTCCAGGGAGGTCTCGGCACGCGCCAGGACGATGACGGTGGCGCCGTCCAGCTCCGGGTCGTCGACCGTCAGCGTCTCGTGCATGCGGTCGGCAGGAACTTCAGGGCGGCCCTGCGGGGGAGGGCCGGATCAGCCTCGCCGGCCGGCCGGCCCCTCCCCCGATCCCGGCGACAGGCCCTAGCCGTCCACCTCGTACTGGCCCACCTCGATGAAGTACCGCAACTCCTCCGGCGTCCCGTCGATCGCGTCCTCCGCGGCGGCCCGCAGCGCGTCGCTGATCGTCGGGTCGGCGAGGATACGGGCGACACGGACGCGGTCGTCCTCGGCGACGGCCAGGCGGTAACCGGTCTCCAGGAAGGCGCGCAGGGCTTCTGGGGTGTTGGTGTCGAGGGCCTCGTTGGCCTCCCTGATGACCGCCCTGTCGGTCTTCGGGTCGGCGGAGGCGAGGATCCGGGCTATCGCGACCCGGTCGTCCTCGGCCTGGGCGACCCAGCGGCCCGTCTCCAGGAAGTACCGCTGGTCCTCGATGGTGCCGTCCATGGCCTTCTGCGCGGCGGCGTAGACGGCCCTGCCGGTGTTCGGGTCACCGATGATGCGCATGATCGCGACTCGGACGTCGTCGTCGGACATGTCGTCGACTCCGGAACCGGCGGTGTCGGAGGCCGTCGTCACGGTGACGGCGGACGACGGCACGGACTCCGCGGCGAACGCCGGGCCCGCCAGCAGAAGCGCCGGGGCCAGGGCGGCGGTTGCCGCGAGGGTCAGGGCGGTACGGGTGAGTCTCACGTGTGGCCTTCCTTGGAGTTGAGTACGTCGACTTGAGTACGTCGATTTGAGTACGTCGACTTGAGGACGTCGAACGCACGTGCGCCAGTTGCCGGTACGCGTATCTTCTCTGCGACCGCGCCGGAGATCACCGCAGGTGTCACACCTCGCCGCTCTTCCGCAGCGCGCTCCACGTCCGCGCGTCCACCACGCCGTCCGCGTCCAGCCCCTTCCGCTTCTGGAACGTCACCACCGCGTCGTGCGTCAGCGGACCGAAGATCCCGTCCGCCTCGCCGACCTCGGTGATGCCGTGCAGGTAGCGGAGCAGACACTGCGCCTCGCGGACCTGGCTGCCGCCCTCGCCCTGCTTCACGGCGAAGTCCCAGGTGCTGTTCCAGCCGGCGGTGTAGCCGACGCCGTGCTTCTGGTCCTCGTACACCGCCGGCTTCTCGCAGCTGGGCGGCGCCGCCGAGGCGACCGGCGGGTCGTCGCGCAGGGCGTACGTCACCGCCGTCGCGCCCAGCACCGCCGTGACCGCGAGGGACGCGACCAGCACCGGGCGGCGCCACCGACGGGGCCGTAGCCTCGGCAGGCGGGCGGAGGGCGAGGCGCCCGCGGCCTCCTCCACGCGGCGCAGAAGGGCCTCGGTGTCGGGGACCCGGGCGACGCGCGCCGCGTGTGTGGGGGCCAGACAGTCCCGGACGATCTCCCGCCATGGCTCCGGGAGTTCGGGCGACAGCCGCAGCTCCTCGGTGCCGCGCGCGTACCGTGTCGCCGCGTCCGTGCGGGCCTCCGTGCTGCCGCCCGGCAGCGGGAAGGAGCCGGTGAGGGCGACATGGGCGAGGACGCCGAAGGCCCAGATGTCCGCGGTCGGGCGGATGCGGGTGCCGCGTTCGTCGATCTCCGGCCAGAGCAGCTCGGGCGGGGTGTAGTCGGGGGTGGCGAAGGCGGGAGCGTACGCGTGCGTGCCCTCCAGTTCCGCGGCCATGTTGAAGTCGGCCAGCCGTACCGAACCGCCCTTCAGCAGCAGCACGTTGGCCGGCTTCAGGTCACCGTGCACCCAGCCCGCGTGGTGCAGCTGGTGCAGGCCCTCACAGATCTGGGCCAGCAGCGCCGGGGCCGACTCCGGTGTCGGGTCGTGGTCCAGCACGGCGTCCAGGGAGCCCTCGGCCAGTTCCAGTACGAGCACGCTGGCGCCGTCGAGCTCCGGGTGGTCCGGGTCGTCCACGGTCAGGGTGTCGTACATGCGGATCAGGCGCGGTGCGCGCAGCCGGCCCAGCAACTCCACCTCGCGCTCGGCCAGTTCCCGCAGGTGCCGTAGCTGGCGGGGGGTGCGGGTGCCGGTGGGCAGGAACTTCAGGGCCGCCCGGGCGGGCAGCTCCGCGTCCCGTTCCGCCTTGGCGAGCCGGGCCGCGTACACGGTGGCGAAGGCGCCGGAGGCGAGCGGCTCGCGTACCTCCCACGGGCCGACCCGGTAGCCCTTCGGGACGGATACGGCGTAGGACCGGCCGGTCATCGCAGCGACTCGGCGACGGGGGCCGTCAGCACCGTCAGGTCGTCCTCGCCGACCAGGTCGAAGCGGAGCGCGAGGGAGACCAGGGACTCCTTCTTGCCGTTGACGCGCCGGCCGGGCTCGGCGGTGTCGGGGCCCGGGCGCAGCCGGAGCTTGAGGGCGAGGTAGTCGATGTTCCAGTACACGGCGGACCGGCTGACGGCCGGCCAGACGCCCCGCAACCGCTCCACCAGCTCTTCTACCGCGGGCAGCGGCGCGTGCGGCTCGCCGCGCAGCCGGGGCTCGCACAGGGCGGCCAGCACCGCGAAGTACCTGCTGGTGCGGTCCAGAGCGAACGCGGGGGCCGTGACGGGACCGGGGAGACCTTGGCGGTCGGCGCTGCGGAAGGCGTGGCGCGGGGCCCAGACGTCGAAGGTGAGCAGGTCACCCGCGGCGGGCAGGACCACTCGCGCGAACTCGAACGGCACGGGCGCGTCGAGTCGCCCCGGCGCGATCTTGAGGTGCTCTCCGGCGCCCTCGGGGTTCTCCACCACATAGGTCTGATGCTCGCTCAGGTTGCTCAGCAGCCAGAAGGACCGGTGGGCCGTGATCTCCCCGGCGACCCGGGGCACCCCTTCGTGCGCGATGGTCAGTCCGCCGTCCGGCGCGGCCCTGCCGAACGCGAGCCGCTCACCGGCCGCGATCCGCACCTGGCCGTCCACACTGACGCAGTCCGGTGGCACCACGATGACGCTGTACATGGACCCGTCCCCCTCAAGATCCCCAGTTCAACGTTCAACAGGGGAAAGGGTAAGGGAGACCTGATTGCGGCAGCGAAGCTTTGGGCCGGCATGGCGCGTCGCGGCCTCCGGCCCTCCCCCGAGGGAGCCGGAAGCCGCGAACCGGGCCGTCACCAGGCGGCCACAGGACCACGATGACCTCGCTCGCCCGCGCGCGGTACCTGTGAACTCACAGGGTCACGCCTTCCGCGGCGGGGTGTACTCCTCTATGTAGTGAGCGACCCGGGCGGTGTAGTCGCGGTCCTGCGGCGTGTACTCCTTGAGGAAACGGGCGACACGAGTGGCGTAGGAGCCGGTGTTCGGGGGGACACCGCCCGCCTCGTTCACCTTCTTGTACGACGTCCGGTACGCGGTGGCGAGCAGCACCCGGCGGTCGCCCGCCAGGTTGTCGCGCAGCCGGGGCTCGATGAAACAGAGGTAGCGGCCCACGGCCGGAATCGACTCGGAGGGCGTGATGGGCGGTCGGGGCGTCTCCTTCGCGGGCACACCGTCGTCCCGGATCCACCAGCGCAGCACGGCCGGCGTCCAGCGGGCGATGCCGTACTCGTCCTTGTCGGGATCGGAGAGATCCGGATCGAAGTCGCTCTCGGCCTTCAGCAGCGCGGCGATTAGCGCGGGCGTGACCTCCGGCTGCACACAGTCGTGAGCGGAGTCGACGATCAGCCGGCGATACGCGGCCGGGATGCCCTTGTCCGTACGGAGCTCGCCGGCACCGTAGTTCGCGGGCGTCACCTTCTCGCTCTCCCCGTCCGAGCCGCCCGAGCCGCCGACGCCCGCCCAGTCGCTGACGCCGTAGCCGAGCACCGAGGCGGCGACGACGGCGACCGCCGTGGCCAGGACCCGCGTCCGGCGCAGGCGGCGGCGCGGCAGCAGCCTGCGGGGCAGCCGGGGCGATCGGCCCGTGCCCGCCGCCTCCTCGACCCGCCGCAGCAGATCGTTCGTGGGGATCCGGCCGGCATGCGTCCGGGCCAGACAGTCCCGCACGATCTCCCGCCAGACGTCCGGCAGTTCGGGCGACAGCCGCAGCTCGTCGGTGCCACGGGCGTAGGCGGCGGCCGCGTCGCGGCGGGCCGTCGGGGTGGCGCCGGGCAGCGGGAAAGTGTCGGTGAGAACCAGATGGGCCAGCACGCCGAACGCCCACACGTCCGCCGACGGACGGATCCGGCGGCCCCGTTCACCGATCTCCGACCACAGCAGCTCGGGCGGGGTGTAGTCGGGCGTCGAGAAGGCGGGCGTGTACGCGTGCGTGCCCTCCAACTCCGCCGCCATGTTGAAGTCGGCCAGCCGGGCCGAACCGTCCGCCATCAGCAGCACGTTGGCCGGCTTCAGATCCCCGTGCACCCAGCCCGCGTGATGCAGCTGCGCCAGCCCCTCGCAGATCTGCGCGAGCAGCACGGGCCCGGCGTCCGGGCGGGGCTCCGCCGCGAGCAGCGCCGACAGGGAGCCCTCCGCCCGCTCCAGTACGAGGACGGTGGCGCCGTCGAGGGCGGGGCTCGCCGGGTCGTCGACGGTGAGGGTGTCGTACATCCGGATCAGCCGCGGCTGCTTCAGCCGGCGGTACAACTCGACCTCGCGCTCGACGATCTCGCGCAGGTGGGTGAGCTGGCGCGGGGTTCCGGTGCCGGTGGGCAGGAACTTCAGGGCCGCCGCCTTCGGCAGGCCCGGCGGATCCCCGTCGGACGCGACGCGCCTGCCCTCGTACACACTTCCGAACGCCCCCGTGGCGATCGGCTCCCGCACCTCCCACGCGCCCACCCGGTACCCCCTCGGCACCGGCACGGCGTACGGCTCGGTCACCGGTCCTGCCGACCCGGAGCCGAGGCGGACGAGGGCTCGCGCGGTGACTTGCTCAGCACGACGAGGTCGTCCTCCCGCACCAGGTCGAACCGCAGCGCCAGCGAGACCAGCGACTCCTTCTTGCCGTTGAGCCGCGGACCCGTGTCCGCCGTGTCCGGGCCGGGCTTGAGGCGCAGTTTCACGGCGAGGTAGTCGATGTTCCACTGCACGGACGTACGGGAAGCGGTCGGCCAGTGCGGCCGCAGCCGGTCCACCACCTGGTCCACCGTGGGCAGCGCGGCGTGCGGTTCGCCGCGCAGCCGGGGTTCGCACAGCGCCGCGAGGACCGCGAAGTAGCGCTTGGTGCGGTCCACGGAGAAGGCGGGCGCGGTGGTCGCGCCGTCCAGGCCGCCGTCGGAGCTCAGGTAGTCATGGCGCGGCGCCCACACCTCGATGGCCAGCAGATCGCCGGCCGCGGGCAGCACGATCCGCGAGAACTCGAACGGGATCGGCGCGTCCAGGCGCCCCGGCCCCACCTTGATGTGCTCGCCCGCCCCCTCCGGGTTCTCCACGACGTACGTCTGTTCCCGGCTGAGGTTGCTCAGTATCCAGAAGGCGCCCTGCGCGGTGATCTCACCCGCTCTGCGGGACACCCCGTCGTGCGCGATGGTCAGGTCGTTGTCACCGGCGGAACGGCCGAAGCCGAGCCGCTCGCCGGGCGCCAGCCGCAGCTGGCCGCGATCGGTCTCGTCCTCCGTGGTCGGCGGAGGTACCACGATGATGCTGTACAAGGTGCGTCTCCCCGTGCCTGACGGCTACCCACGCCAGATTAGGGGGACGCGGCGGGGCCGTGTCCCCCTCGTACGAGTGAGACACGGCCCCGGCTGTTAAATGGCGCGAACTCTTCAGTCACGCGTGAACGTGCGTGAACTTTCGGTGAGTTCGGTGAAGCGTTCAGTACCGCGGGCGGTTGAACCAGGCCGAAGCCGCGCTGTTGACCATCGAGGCGAGGATGATGCCCGCGATGGCGAGGGAGATGAGCCCGCCGAAGGTGGCGGAGCCGCTCCCGCCGCTCACGATGTTGCCAATGCCGCCGAGGATCATCAGCGACGCGTAGACGATCGTGGTGACGCGGATGCCGCTGCCACCGTTCTTGAACTTGACGCCCAGGAAGATGGAGAGGGCGCCCAGGCCCACCATGAGCGCCGCGATCAGGAAGCCGAGACCCGCCAGCGCGTCGGTGGAGTCACCCGAGCCGACGCCGTTGGACACGTCCTGGGCGGCGCCGACGAAGACGCCGGTGATGACGCCGAACAGGATCTGGAAGCCGGCGAGGATGAAGAGGAAGACGCGCGCGGTCTTCATCAGACCGGGCATCTCCATCGGCATCCCGTTCCCGCCGGGGTAACCCGGGTATCCCGGGTAGCCGGGCTGGGCCGGCTGACCCTGCGGGTAGCCGTAGCCGGGCTGCTGCTGGGGCGCGCCCTGCGGGTAGCCGTAGCCCGGCTGGGCAGGGGGCTGCTGCGGCGGGTAGCCGGGCTGCTGGCCCTGGGGCGGGCCGTAGGGGTTGTTCGGGTCGCCGAAGCTCATCGGGCGGTCCTTCCTCCGTTTTTAATCCAGTGCGGGGACGACGCGTGGCACGGTTCGGAGGAAGTTCTACGGATGCGGTTCGTCCCCCCGGTACTGCCCCGCGGCACTAGCGTCTCATCGTTCTTTAGACGCCTCTTACTTGTCCAGCCGCATTCCCTATGTGTTGTGCAAGTGCAACATCACTGATCATGGGCGGATACGGGAGGAGATGCGGCGGCGCGGGTCTGGGGAGACCCGGATTGGAACCGGGAGGGCGTCATCCGCGAGGATGGGAGGCATGACCGCCCAGATTCTCGATGGCAAGGCCACCGCAGCCGCGATCAAGTCCGATCTGACCGCCCGCGTGGCGGCGCTGAAGGAGAAGGGCGTCACGCCCGGCCTCGGCACGATCCTGGTCGGGGAAGACCCCGGCTCCCAGAAGTACGTCGCCGGCAAGCACCGCGACTGCGCCCAGGTAGGCATCGCCTCCATCCAGCGCGAACTGCCCGCCACGGCGACCCAGGAGGAGATCGAGGCGGTCGTCCGCGAGCTGAACGAGGACCCCGCCTGCACCGGTTACATCGTCCAGCTGCCGCTGCCCAAGGGCATCGACGAGAACCGGATCCTGGAGCTGATGGACCCGGACAAGGACGCCGACGGCCTGCACCCGATGAACCTCGGCCGCCTCGTCCTGAACGAGCCGGCCCCGCTGCCCTGCACCCCCAACGGCGTCCTCACCCTCCTGCGCCGGTACGGCGTGGAGATCAAGGGCGCCGAGGTCGTGGTCGTCGGCCGCGGTGTCACCATCGGCCGTCCGATGCCGCTGCTGCTGACCCGGCGCAGCGAGAACGCGACGGTGACCCAGTGCCACACCGGCACGCGGGACCTGGCAGCCCACCTGCGTCGCGCCGACATCATCGTCGCCGCCGCGGGCTCCGCCCACCTGATCCGCCCCGAGGACGTCAAGCCCGGCGCGGCCGTCCTCGACGTCGGTGTCTCGCGCAACGCCGAGGGCAAGATCGTGGGCGACGTCCACCCCGGTGTCGCCGAGGTGGCCGGCTTCATCTCCCCGAACCCCGGTGGCGTGGGCCCGATGACGCGGGCGCAGCTGCTGGTCAACGTGGTCGAGGCGGCGGAGCGCAGTGCCGGCTGAGACGGGCTCCGACAAGGCGGAGGAGATCGAGGTCCGGGACCCGGTGAGCGCCCCGGACGCGGCGGGCGTGCCCCGGCGCACCACCCGCCGCTTCCCGCTGTTCACCAGGGACACGGCCCGCCCCGAGGGCGGCGGCCGCGCCGCGTCGGGTGACGCCCCGGCGCCCGCCCGGCAGTGGCCGGTCCTGCTGGTCCTCGGCATGGTCGGCGTGGGCCTGCTGATCACCGCGCTCGACGTGTTCCGGGTCGGCACGCTGGTGATCGGCAGCGCGCTGCTGGCCGGTGCGGTGCTGCGCTGGTTCCTGCCGAGCGTCGGCATGCTCGCCGTACGCTCCCGCTTCACCGACATCGTGACGTACGGCGTGCTGGGCCTGGTGATCGTGCTGCTGGCGCTGATGGCGCAGCCGGATCCGTTGCTGAAGGTCCCGTTCCTGAAGGACGCGCTGCACTTCACGGTGGACAGCTGACGCCGGGGCCCCGGTTCCGGCGCGTGACGGCGGCCCGTCCTCTCCCCCGAGGAAGGACGGGCCGCCGTCGCGCGTCCACCCTCGGGCACGGCGGCGAGGCTGTTCAACGGCTGTCCGTGCGCTGTGGCACGGAAGTGACCGTTCCGCTACGTCGGGGCCGGTCCGGGAACCGATGTGCCGTTGCGTGTCGTCACCTGATCGGATCTGGTTCGGAGGTGAGCGATGGGTGCCTGGCAGCCGCTGCCCGACGATCTGCCGTCGGAGGTGCGGCATTTCGTGGAGCAGTTGCGGCAGCTCAAGGACCGCACGGGCCTGAGTCTGGTCGCGCTGGGCGCGCGTACCGCGTACAGCAAGTCCTCCTGGCAGCGCTACCTCAACGCCACCCAGCCCCCGCCCCGGCAGGCGGTGGTCGCGCTGTGCCGGGTCGCGGACGTCGGCAAGGACGAGGCGGAGCGCTTCGGGGTGCGGTGGGAACTGGCGGTGCAGGCCTGGCCGAAGCCGGTGACGGGGCCGTTGCCGACGAAGCCGGAGGGGTCGGCCGAGACGGCGGCCGGGGGCGGCGGCGAGGAGTACGAGGACGATCCCACGCTGCCGTGGTGGGACGCGCCGCCCCGTAGGTCCGGGCCGCCCACGGGGAGGCTGCTGGCCGTCGCCGTGGTGCTCGCCGTGGCACTGGTGCTGGCGGCTGTGGTCGGGGCCGTTGTGCTGGGCTGAGCACGCCGGGAGTGATGTGTCCGAATCGCCCGGATACAACACGTGTGACCTGAGTATTCTCCTATGTGCTTTCCGTGTGTCGATGTGTTGACAAGTTCGCGGATTTGCAAGGAATTCGTTCGGTAAGCGGGCTAGCGTGGTCGATCGGGACGTCCGGGGCGTCCCGCTGGTCTGTAAGGGCTTACTACCAGGGTTGTGTCGGCCGGAGAGGGAGGCCGGTGGAACACTGGACGCCATCCGGTGGGCGTGCGACGGTGCATGGCCACGGTCCGGATGCTCCCGTGCGCCCCCACCCCGGGAACTGAGATCCTTGTCGGGCGCATCCCTGTGGGTAGCCAGAACGGGGACTCGGCAGAGGGCGTCACGCGCGGGGGAACGCGAGAAACACCAGCACGAACCGGGGGAAGAGGGGGAAGCAATGCCTCGTTGGAGGGCCTTGCCGGATGAACTCGATCCGCAGGTCAGGGAGTTCGCGAGCCAGTTGCGGCGGCTCGTGGACCGCAGCGGTCTGAGCATCGCGGCGCTGGCCGACCGGACGGGTTACAGCAAGACGTCCTGGGAGCGGTACCTGAACGGGCGGCTGCTCGCGCCCAAGGGCGCGATCGTGGCGCTCGCGGAGGTCACGGGCACCAATCCCGTTCATCTGACGACGATGTGGGAGCTCGCCGAACGGGCGTGGAGCCGTTCGGAGATGCGCCACGACATGACCATGGAGGCGATCCGGATCTCCCAGGCCCGCGCGGCCCTGAGCGAGTTCGGAGCGCCGCCGGCGAACGTCAAGAGCAGCACGAAGGCGGCCAAGGCCGCGCGCAGGAGCGGGAGCGCGACGGCGACGCCCGGTGTGGCGGGGCCGGCGGGCGTGGCCCCGACCGTGCCACCGGTGCCGGCTCAGCCGACGGCGCCGGAGGTGCGGGACTCGGCGGTACGGGACGCTCCTCCGGTACGGGACGTTCCGGTACGGGACGGCGGCTCCTCCGGGGCCAACTCGTGGGGGCTGGCGGGGTATCGGGGACCGGCGCCGACGGGTGCCGTCCGTCCGTCCGGTACGCCCGGCACGTCCGGTAGGCCCGGCACGTCCGGCGCGACCGGGGCGACCGGTGCCGTGCCGGGTTCCTCGGGCATGCCCGGTCCGTACGGCGAGCCTCCGCGGGGGCCCGTGCCGGGACACGGCTCCTCCGGCGGCGGGAACGGCAAGCGGCGGCTGACGATGTTCCTCGCGGGGGTCGTCGGGGTGCTGGTCGCGATCGCCGCGGTCTTCTTCCTCACGGACGGCGGCGGCAAGAAGAACGAGGACGCCGTGCGGTCGCCCTCGCCGTCCGCGACCACCGACCCCGATCTGCCGGCCGGCGTCAAGTGCAGCGGTGACTCCTGCACCGGCAAGGACGCCGAGGCCATGGGGTGCAGCGGTGACCTCGTGACCACCGCCAAGACCGCGACCGTCGGCACGTCCGTGGTCGAGGTCCGCTACAGCGAGACGTGCGGCGCGGCCTGGGGGCGTGTCACGCAGGCCACGCAGGGCGACGAGGTGGTGGTGACGGTGGGCAAGGCGAAGGAGACCGGCACGATCACCGCCGTCGGCGACACGATCGCGTACACGCCGATGGTGGCCGTGAAGGACGCGGGCGAGGCAAAGGCCTGCGTGACGCTGGCCGCTGGGCAGGAAGGGTGCACGCAGTAGGGGGCTGAGGTCGCCCGCGCGGCCGCCGCCCGGTGGGGGCTGGTCGCGCAGTTCCCCGCGCCCCTTGAGGTTCTCAGCCCGTCCGGCGTTTTGAGGACGAGGCCCGCAGGGCCGACAGCGGCGGGGGCGAGAAAATCGTCGACGGTAGGAATGGTCGTCGGGATTGTGGGCACGCGCACCGTACCCCCACGGGAGTCCGGCAACCGGTACCCCCACCCGGCGGCCGCCCACGTCCCCCTCTCCCGGACAGGGCGGCCGCCCTTTCGTGCGGTCAAGGTCATTTCTGTGGGGCGGGCCACACGGACCCGGCCGTGCGAGATCCCGGATGCGCGATAGCCTGACCGCTGGATCTCTCGACGCCAAGAGATCGATCATCTCTACCAGCTGTCATACGGAGAACGCCATGACCCGCACTCCCGTGAACGTCACCGTCACCGGCGCGGCCGGCCAGATCGGTTACGCCCTGCTCTTCCGCATCGCCTCCGGCCAGCTGCTCGGCGCGGACGTGCCGGTCAAGCTGCGCCTCCTGGAGATCACGCCCGCGCTCAAGGCCGCCGAGGGCACCGCCATGGAGCTCGACGACTGCGCGTTCCCGCTCCTCCAGGGCATCGACATCAGCGACGACCCGAACGTCGCCTTCGACGGCGCGAACGTCGCCCTCCTCGTCGGCGCCCGCCCCCGCACCAAGGGCATGGAGCGCGGTGACCTCCTGGAGGCCAACGGCGGCATCTTCAAGCCGCAGGGCCAGGCCATCAACGCGCACGCCGCGGACGACATCAAGGTCCTCGTCGTCGGCAACCCGGCCAACACCAACGCGCTCATCGCGCAGGCCGCCGCGCCCGACGTACCGGCCGAGCGCTTCACCGCCATGACCCGCCTGGACCACAACCGCGCGCTGACCCAGCTCGCGAAGAAGACGGGCTCGACGGTCGCCGACATCAAGCGCCTGACGATCTGGGGCAACCACTCCGCCACCCAGTACCCGGACATCTTCCACGCCACCGTCGCCGGCAAGAACGCCGCCGAGGTCGTGAGCGACGAGAAGTGGCTCGCCGAGGACTTCATCCCGACCGTCGCCAAGCGCGGCGCGGCGATCATCGAGGCCCGCGGCGCCTCCTCCGCGGCCTCCGCCGCCAACGCCGCCATCGACCACGTGTACAGCTGGGTCAACGGCACCGCCGACGGCGACTGGGTCTCCATGGGCATCCCGTCCGACGGTTCGTACGGCGTTCCGGAGGGGCTCATCTCCTCCTTCCCCGTCACCACCAAGGACGGCAAGTACGAGATCGTCCAGGGCCTGGAGATCAACGAGTTCTCCCGCGCTCGTATCGACGCCTCCGTCAAGGAGCTCGAGGAGGAGCGCGAGGCGGTCCGCTCCCTCGGCCTGATCTGACGGTCCGATCTGACGGTTCCGATCTGACGGTTCCGAGTCGACTCCCACCCCGATCCCCGGGCGGCCGTGACCGCCCGGGGATCGGCGCGTCTACTCCCGTACGACCAACTCGGCCAGGTCCAGGAACGCGTTGAGCGTCGGCGTCCGCAATTGGTCCAGCTCCCGGAAGCCCGGAGAGTGCAGGGCCTTGTCGAAGGGGACGGCGACCACCTGGTCCGCACCGATGCCGAAGCGCGCGGGCAGGTCGTCCGGTACGGGCCGGCTGGAGACCCCCTCCACCTGGGTCACCACGACGATCGCCCGGTCCGCCAGCCGTCGGCGCCCGCCGCTGCGCAGCCGGTCGAGCACCCGCCACGCGGCGTCGAGGAACCAGCCGGCGCCGCCACAGCACAGGATCAGCCGGTCGGTCAGCTCCAGGACGGTGTCGGCCGAACGGTCGAGCCGCAGCGGAGCCCAGTCGGTGAGGACGAACGAGTAGTAGGGCGCGGTGCGCGTGAGCGCCTGGGTGTACGCCTGGGTGTGGGCCAGGTTCGGCGGGACGTGGCCCGGTGGATGAGCGGCGACCTCCAGCCCCGAGGACAGCCGGGTCGTGCGGGCGCGGATCTCCTCGTACGACGCGTCGGCCGGCAGGTCGGCCAGATCACGCACGGTGGCCGGGTTCCGCTGGGTGAGGAAGGCACCGAGGGCGCCGTCGGCGGCCGCTCCGTCGAGGGCCAGCACCGGCTCACCGCGGACGGCGGCGAGCAGTGAGCCGAGCACCATCGTCGTGGTGGCCCGACCGCTGTAGTGGTAGGTCCCGACCAGGGTGAGCCGTCGGGCGTGGCGCAGCGGCGTCCGAAGCCGCGCCAACCGGGCCGCCCGTTCACGGCGGGCGGCGGGGAGCCGGGGCGGCCGGATCGGCGGGTCGGCCGGGCGTGCGCCGCCGGCCCTCGGCAGGGTGAGCGGCGCCTGCACCGTCGGCCGTACGACCGCCTCGGGCTGCGGTGCGGGGACACGCTCGGCGCGTGACTGAGCGATGTAGTTGGCCAGGACGTCGGCGACCTCTCCGGCGCTGGGACGCTCGGCCGGATCGGGGTCGAAGCAGCGCCGCACGACCTGCCGCAGCGGCGCCCAGGTGTCGCCCTGCCACATGTGCATGCCCTCGGAACCGCCTGGCACCTGCCGGTGCAGTTCCCGGCCCGCCTTGCTGCTGATCAGCTGGAGCAGATCGCCCAGCGCGCGCACGTTGTCCTTGGGGGTCGGGGTGGGGCCCGTACCCGCGTAGCGGCCCGACACGGCGCAGTCGGACAGGTCGCCGAGCAGCACGGTGCGGCGCTGCACGAAGATGTTCTCGGCGCTGAGGTCCACCGGAACGATCTCGTGGAGATGGCACAGCGCCAGGGCGCTCGCCAGATGCCAGCCGACGAGGAGCGCGGTGAGTTTGTCGAAGGGGGCGGTGCCCGTCGCATGGGCCTGGTTGAAGATCTCCGAGAGCCGTGGTGGCGGCAGCGGCACGGGTCCGGAATCGTCCAGGACCGGGGCCGTCGCCACCCAGTCCCGGGCGCTTCGGGCGTCGTACCCGTAGCCGCGCAGGACGGGCGCGTACTGCCCGTCCAACAGGTTCAGCGCCTCGTACTCCAGCCTGATCAGCTCGGACGTGTCGAAGGGGAGGTCGGGGCGTGCGGTGCGGACCAGGGCCGGGACTCTGTGCTCGTCGATGGCGTCGTACTCCACCGTCCGCCGCAGCCGTCGTCTGCGGCGAAGCCGATAGCCGCCCAGTTCCCGGGGATCGTCGTCGGTCAGCGGCTGCCAGCCGTCCTCCGTGGTGGTGTTCTGCCCCGGCTCCCGCTCCAGCCCGTGCACGCCTTGGTCGAACGTCACCCCGAACCGGGTCAGCAGCCTGCGCTCCACGCTCGTGAACGGCCGGTGCGAGCCGGGAAGCTGGGCGGAGCCGTCGGGATGGGCGAGCCAGGCCGGGAAGTCGGGGGAGCTGCCGGCGAGTTGCTCCAGGTGCCGCCCGATGCTGCGGCTGGTCCGCAGGAGTTCGGACTGCGGGACGGCGTCGAGGAGCATCGAGCGTGACGTGTCGGAGAAGTCGAACACCTGGTGTTTGGCGGGAAGCGGCCCCGCCACCGGCGCGGGATGCGGCTGCATGAGGCCGCCGAGGAAGACCTCGGCGAGGTGGGAGGTCCGGGCCTGCCACGGGACCGCCGACTGGACGAGCCGCATCACCGGCACCGTGACCGGTGACACAGCCGCCAGATGGGCGGCGAGCCGGTACGCCTCGGGCGTGGCCGCGTCCCGGAAGTGCTGTACGTCGCCCGCGGCCGGCGGCGCGGCGCCGGTGCGGTGCCGGCGCGGCCGAGCCAGCAGGGGCAGCTCCACCGTGGTCCCGGGCGAGGCGACGAGGTGGGCCCAGTCCCGCAGCGAGGCGGCCGTCGGCTCCAGGACCGGCACCGGCACGCCGTCGAAGCGGGCGAGGTCGGGCGGCAGCACGGGATCGGTGATCTCCCAGGAGGTGTTGGCACCCCCGATCCGTCGGGTCGTGACCTGCCACCGCTCCCCGTGGATGCCGGATCCCTCCCACAGGCTGTGCGGCAGCGTGTGCAGCAGGGCGGCGGGGCCGCGGGAGGCCCACAGGGACAGCAGGTCGTGCAGGGCACCGCTGCGCCAGGCGGCGCCCATGCCGTCGCTGACGACGAGGACGAGGGTGCGTCCCGACGGATCGCCCACCGTGCTCAGCGGAACCGGGGCACTGTCCGGCCGGAACGGGCGGGCGTGCAGGCGCGGCTCGGAGACGCCGCCGGCGTCGAGACCGAGGATCCGGGTGGTGGCGAAGGCGCCCAGACGTTCGAGCAGGGTGCGCAGTTCGGCACCGAGCCGGTGCCACAGCAGCATCGACAGGCCGTCGTCCACGAGCAGTACGAGATGCAGCCAGCGCTCCTGCACCGGCCGTAGCACCACGTCGGGCAGCAGGGTTTCGGCCAGCTCGGCGGCCGTGCGCTCCTCGTCTATCTCCAGCCGGTGCGGGCTGGCCTGACGGCGCCGCAACGGCCGCAGTGCGCGACCCAGTGCGAGCTCGCCGGTCAGGGCCTTGTTCTCCGGGACCCGCACGGGGAGCGCCTTGCCCGGTTCGGGGTCCTGCCGCAGCCGTATCCCCGGAATGACCGGTGGGGACTGCCGGGCGGCCGCGTAGAGGGACGGGGCTGTGAGATCGGGCAGTTCCGGGTCGGCGGGATCGGGGTCCGGCGTGGGCCGGGGCGGCGTGGTCCCGTCCGGCTCGGCAGGGGGCGGCGGCTGGGGCGTCGGCTGCACGGGCCGGGCGGCGCGGCTCAGTGGTGTGTCGTCCCCGTCCGGCACCCGCCGGGCCAGCCACAGCACGTCGAGCACCTGGTCCGCGTCCAGCTCCTGCCCACAGGCCGCCAGCACCCGCAGCACCTCGACGAGCCGCGCCCCACCCCCACCCCCGCCCGTGCTCATGCCGTCACAGCGCCCCGGTCAGCTGGTGCAGTACGGCGTCCAGCAGCCCCTCCGCGTCGAGATCGACGCCGCCGGTGCGCAGGAACACCGCGTTGAGGAGCTGATCGGTCGCCAGCTCGCCGGGGGCGCGACGGCGCAGGAAGGCGGCGATGAGTTCGTCCGCGTCGCGCAGTGCCTCCTCGCCGAGGTGTGCCGTGACGATGGCGCGCAGCCGGGCCTCGTCGGGGACCGGCAGGGCGAGGCGTACACAGCGGCGCAGGAACGCCGGCGGGAACTCGCGCTCGCCGTTGCTGGTGATGACGACCACCGGGAACTCGGCGCACTGCATCCGCCCCTGGTGGACCGTCACCGCGCCCCGGTGGTCGGCCGTCTGCACTTCGATGTCGGCCATGTCCTCGGGGAGCCGGGTCAGTTCGGGGATGTCGAAGTAGCCCTCCTCGAAGACGGTCAGCAGGTCGTTGGGCAGGTCGACGTCCCCCTTGTCCATCTCGTCGATGAGCAGCGCCCGCGGGGTGACCGACGGCACCAGGGCCGTGCCCAGAGGGCCGAGCCGGATGAACGTCCCGATCGACGGCTCGCGTTCGCCCCGGTCGCGGCTGAGCGTGGTCTCGCGCAGGCGGCCGATCGCGTCGTACTGGTAGAGCGCCTCCCGTACGGTCGACCGGCTGTTGATGGACCAGCGCAGCAACTCGCCGAGTCGCAGCTCGTGCGCGACCGCCCGGGCGAGCGACGACTTGCCGGTGCCCGCCGGGCCCGTGACCAGCAGCGGGCGGCGCAGATGCAGGGCGGCGTTGACCACGTCCGCGTGTTCCGGCTCGATCAGATACGGCAGTTCGGGGCGGACGGCCTGCGTGGGGGTGAAGCGGCGCCACGGCGGTGCCGAGGGCAGGATGACGGCGCGCGGGACGCCGTCGCCGCGGAAGAGGCGCCAGTCGGCCTCGGACGCGGAGGTCATGCGCTCTCCTGTGGTTCGCTCAGGTGCAGTCGCGGCACGGTGCGGTCGGCGTCCGCCCAGGCGAGGACCGGGCGGCCGGGGAACTCGGGGGCTCGGGAGCCCCGGGCGTTGGCCCGGTAGACCCGCACCCCGTCGGGCAGTTCACGGGTGGCGACATCCGCCATGTGCTTGGTGACGTGCGAGGGGGTGCCTCGACCGCGGTCCCACACCACCACCGGTATGCCCACGGCGAGACAGATCTGAACGATCGCGTCCCGTGGCCCCGGTGGCACGTCGATGGAGACACGGACCGTGTCGAGCCGGCCCTCGTAGTAGATCTGATGCGGATCCTGCGAAGGGTCGGTGACGAAGAGGGTCTCTCCGGAGTCGAGGTGCCGCCACCGTTCATGCCAGTCGGGAAGGAAACGCTCGTGCTGGCGCAGGAGTTCCGGACAGTGCACGACCAGCGGGAACTCCACGCCGAGCACTCCCGGCACGACTTCCCCGGGCACCTGGGCCGCCCATTCGTCGACCGGCAGGTTCAGGTCGGCCCGGTCCACGAGCACCTCCACCAGCGGCCGTCCGCCGTCCCGGTCCGAGGGGCTGAGGGACTCCAGGACACGCAGGAGCTCACGCGCCGCCTGGGAGCCGGTGTACGAGGCGTCGCTGTCCACCGACACCTGCCGGGGTCCGGTGCCCTCGTCGCACCAGATCCGCAGCCGGTGGCGCCCGCGCTCGGCCCGCCCCAGCTGGACCAGGACCCGCTGGCGCCGGGGCGTACCGCGCCGCATCCGGACCCAGTCCTGGGCGTCCGAGCGCCGCTCCCTGAGGGCCGCGCCCGGGATGCCGAGCCGCACCGCCACGCTGTCCGACCACAGACGCAACTCCGCCTGCCGGGGCGCCGGGCACAGCGCGGCGACGTACTCGACGACCCGTAACAACGCCGGCACCCGTACCTCGCCGTCGTCCGAGTGGCCGTCCCCGGACAGCTTCTCCAGCCTGTCCAGCAGGACATCCAGGGTGGCGCCGTCGGACACGGCGGCGACCCGCTTGGTGGCCTCGCGCACCGCCTCGGGGAAGCGCTCCAGTACGGACCGGCCGACGTTGCGCAGCAACTGGTGCAGCCGACGGTGTTCGCGCGGCGAGAGCAGCAGCGGGACCTCCGACAGCCGCCCGGCGACCAGCACGCGGTCGGCCGCCATCGCGTTCCGGGGGCGCAGGATCTCGGTGAAGGCCGCGACGGCACGGCGATCACGCAGCAGAAAGGCCGCGAATTCCTCGATGGGCGGCGGGCTCACCGGGCTGCCCTGTCCGGCGCCGCACGCGAGGGCCAGCTGGCGGGCCGCGTCGCCGAGCGAGTACGCCGACGGCAGAGCGTCCGAGATCGCCGCGACGAGCATGCCGAAGGCCGGGTCGTCCCGGTCGGCCGGGGTTTCGTCCTCGTCGGCAAGGACGTCGAGGGGCCGCAGTTCGGCCTCGATCCGCTGCCAGGGAATCGCCCAACTACGCCGGACCAGGTGCTGCGGGCTGTGCGGAAGCGGTTCCCCGCCGGGATCGCACGGCGGCATGAAGTGCGCGGCGACGAGTCCTACGACGGCCCCGTCCTCCTCGCACCACAGCGGACCGCCGCTGTAGCCGGGGCCCACCGCCATGCCCGTGGCTTTTCCGTCGAGATAGCCGACGGGGCCGTCGAGGGCGACGACCCGCAGATCGGCGAGGGTCGCGCGGTGCCCGCTGCCGTGCCAGGCCCGCACTTTCTGCCCGGGAACCATGGCGGCACGGCGATCGGGTGCGGGCAGACCCGCGGGTGGCGCGTCGATCCGCAGGACCGCCAGATCGCCGAGCCATTCCCGGTCGTCGTTGCGCACGGGTCCGCCCTCGTGGGTGCGTGGCGCGATCCAGTGCGCCACGCGCGCGGCGTACCGGTCTGTCTTGCGAACGCCCTTCACCTCGACGAACAGCTCGCCGGGCCCGGGCGGCCGGGGCTCGAACAGCGCTCTGCCCAAGGCGTCGTTGACGACATGCGCGCAGGTGAGCACTGTGTCGACGCCGAGCAGGAGGCCCGCGCCCGCCGTCTTGTCGTCGCTCGTCCGGCGCACGGACGCCAGGCGGGGTCCCGTCTCGTCGCCCGGCGACGCCTCGATCGGCCTGAACCACCCCACGGTCACTCCGTGCCGGGCGCGGGCTTCCAGCTGGCGGTGACGGTGAGGTGCGCCTGCCCGCTGCCGCCGACGATGCCGAGCTTGAGGTCCTGGCCGACCTGGATGCCGAACGTCACGCTCAGCTCGCTCGGCGGATCCGGTACGGCGGAGGCGGCGTCGTGCACTTCCTGCAGCAACGGCCCGAGCGGCTTGAGCGCCCCGCGCAGGGTGGCGGTCGCGAGGTCGGCGACGGCGGCCCGGCCTCCGGTGGCGACGGGAACCGCCCTTCCCATGCCCTCGGGAAGGTCGTCGTCCCGCGAGGGCGAGGGCGCTTCGGGGGACGGCGCGGGAGTGAGCAGGAATCTCACGGGCGTACCGTCGTCGAACTCTGATTCCAGAAAGGTGGACACCGCAACATTGTGGCCGAACTCCGCAGGCAGGAAGGAGAGTTCGCCAAGTCGGAGCGTTCGATCGGGCGGAGGGTGGGCGGAGGGTGGGCGGTGGCGGGGGAAGCGTGCGGGTGTTGCGCGGGAAAGGTGAGCGGAGGGGTGAGGCGGCGACCATACTGAGGTGACTCAGGTCACACAGATGCTATGGTGATCGATCCTGACAAGCTCAACTTCCCTTTATTCAGGGGTGGTTGATCGAACTGCTGCACCTCGGGGGACGATCCATGACCCAGCCCGAGCTCCCGCCTCAACGGGCGGAAGCACCGAGACCTGGAACACGCCGTCCGGTCGATCCGTCGCGAAGTGAGGCCTGTCGGCTGCTGTGCGCGGGGACGTACCTGCACGTCGGCTATCGGGACGCGGTGATCGACGAACTGTATGTGCACCGCGAGCGGTTCGCCGCGCCCTCCTACGGCTTCGACGCGGCTCGCGTCCTCGCCCACGCCCTGCGCGCCCGCCGCCAGGAAGTGGCGTGGGCGGCCGGCATGATCGGCCTGTGGGTGGTCGCGGCGGCACTCACCAAATGGCAGATCGCGATGGTGATCTGGCCCATCCTGCTGATCGCGGTGGGCCGCCGGCTGGGCGGCAGCCTCAGCATCGACGCACAGTTCCGGCAGTTCGCCCTGTTCCGGCGCGCCCTCGCGTTCGTACTGCGCTGGTACGGCCGCCTCACCCTGTTGGCGGTGTACGTCCTGCAGTTCCGGGTGCTCATCGCCGGTCCCGAGGAGTCCGACGGTTACTCGTCCGACTACTACGGCGCTTCCGGTGACAGCTTGTTCGACTCGTCGGACAGCGGCGTCCTCGAAGGCCCCTTCGGCCTGCTGGACGCGGGCGCCGCGGAGGCCAACCGCTTCACCGCCGCGTGCCTGCTCGCACTGCCCCTGCTGCTCGCGCTGCTCAGCGTGGGGCAGCGCGGTCAGTTCGCGCGCTCGATCGCGGGTGAACTGTCCAAGAAGCGTTTCCCGGACATCACCGCCGACCCCGCCGAGGCCGCGCCCGGTCACCGGCTGCTGGAACTGAGCCGGCGCATCCGTCAGGAGCAGCACGCGCCGCTGGTGCTCTACGCGAAGTCCGATCCGTTCCGTGGCGCCGGACTGCCGTTCGAGCCGTGGTCCCTCTCGATCGAACTCCGCCCCCGAGCGACGGTCGACGACGACTCGCCGCTGCACGCCCTCACCAAGCCCGGAACGGTGCCCGCGCCCGCGGAGCCGCTCGACAACGCCACGGTCCTGGCGAAGATCAAACCGCTGCTCGAACAGTTGCGGGAGCCTTCGGCGCGCAGCTCCCCGCAGGCGGCCGACAGCGTGCTCGACCGGCTGCGCGAACTCGTCGTGGACGAGTGCGTGTTCCTGCCCGCGGAGGGGCTGCCGGGCCGGATGGCCTTTCCCTACACGCCGGACACGTACGCGATGCACCGGGCCGACGCCGTGGAGGAGGGCGGCGAGCAGCGACGGCACTTCCTGCGGGTGCGCGTCGGCGGCTGGGACGAGGAGATCGTCGTCACCGTGTTCGTCCGCGTCCACACGCAGGGCGGGATGCTGATGCTGGAGGTCGCGCCGCATGTGCTGCCGCCGGTCAACCCGCTGTTCGGCACCGCCGACAGGAAGGCCCACGAGCATCTGCACCGCGGCGGCCCAGGCCGCTACGTCTTCGCCCTGCTGCGCATCCCGGCCGCGACCGGCGACGCCCTGCGCGTCCTGGTCCGCGCCCTCGCCCAGCAGTGGCGGCAGCTCACCGGCGTACACGCGGACACGCTGCCGGACGGGCCCGGTGTCTCGGTGCGGGAACTGGGTGCGGACGACCGGGCGACCCTCTTCCAGGAGATGGACATCGCCCGCTATCTGAAGTCGATACAGGACCGGATCGCGGGCGGGGTGCGCCAGGCGCTGTGGAACGCGGGGTACGACATCGCCGAGTTCGAGCAGAAGGTCACCAACGTGTTCAACAACAGCGGGACATTCGTCGGGGGCTCCGTCCAGGGCAACGGGATCGCCATCGGCAGCGACAGCAAGGCCACCTCGGCGCCGGGCAAGCCGTCCGCCGCCGGCGCCGGGGGCCCCGCGAAGAAGTAGAGCGGGACCGGCGTGGAAGTAGAGCGGGACCGGCGAAGCAGCAGAGCGGGACCGGCGAAGAAGTACAGCGGGACCGGCGAAGAAGCAGACAACGGAGGGTGACATGAATCAGACGCCAGCGGGCGACGGCCAGGGCTCCGGCACGTACGTCGGCGGGTCCGTCACCGGCAACGGCATCGCGGTCGGTGCGGGCGCCAGTGCCGCTTACACCTCGACGACGGCACCGGCCGACGCCTCGCACCAGGCCCTGCTCCAGGCCGTCCGAGACCTCAGCGAGGACCTGCGGAGGTATCCCGTCACCCCCGAGACCCAGGAGCTCTCCGCGAGCCTGGAGGAGACCGAGCAACAGGTGACCAGCACCGGCCGCGCCCAGCCCGGCGTGCTGAGCCGGCTCCGCACCGCCCTCGAAGAGGCGGGCGGCCTCCTCGGCGCGATCACGTCCGCCACGGCCCTCGGTACGGCCGTGGCCGGACTCATCGGGGGCTGAGCGATGGGCGGCGGGGGCACCGGCGGGGTCCGGTGGAACAAGGACACCCAGTCGTGGGAACGGGTGGGCGCAGGCGGTCACCCCGCCTCGCCACCGCCGCCCGCGAAACCCGTCCGGCCACCGACGGCCGCAGGGGTGCCGACCGGCCCCGGTGTGGGGACGCCGGGGGAGGGGCAGGCCGGAGCGCATCCGGACGGCGCGGCCCCGCCCGACTGGCCGCAGCCGCCCTCCCCACCGCGCAACGCCCCGCTCGACTGGCCGCAGCCGCCCCCCTCACCCCCCGGGGCCCCGCGCGGCCGACGGGGGAGGGTCATCGCCGCCGCGGTCGGTGCGGCGGTCGCGGTCACCGCCGTCGCGAGCTGGCTGGCGGTCGACATGGCGGGGGACGACGGCGACGGCAAGGCGGACCACGCCCCGGCGAGCACCACCGGCGTCTCCCGCGACGACCGGTCCGCACCGCCCCCGGACACCCCGTCCGATCCGGCTCCGTCCTCCGAGGACCCGTTCACGGCCGCGTCCGAGTCACCCGGAGTGCCCGCCGGATACCGGGCGGTCGAGGACGCCTCGGGCTTCTCCACCGTCGTCCCGGAGGACTGGACCCGCAGCGAGCAGAAGGACGGAGCCGTCGTCTTCTACACCGCGCCCGACGAGCGCGGCCTCCTGCAGATCTTCGAGGTGGTCGAAGCGGGCTACACACCCGACGACGCGCTCGACGTGGCCGTCGACAGCCTGTCCGGGCAGCCGGGCTTCACACAGATCAGCCGGGAGACCGTCGCCGACGAGACGAACGCGAGCGAGCTCGTCTACGAGTACGACAGCAAGGACCTGGGCGAGCGGGTGCGAGCCGTCGACCGGGTCTTCCAGACGGACGACGGCCGCCTCTACGCGATGGTCGTCCGAGGTACGACGGAGGACTGGGCCGGGACGCGGAAGACGCTGGAGAGCGCCAGGGCGGCGTTCACGCCGAACTGAAGCCGTCAGCCGTCAGTCGTCCAGCCCCTCAGCCGTCCAGCCCCTCAGCCGTCCAGTCGCTTCTCGAACCAGTGGCTGGCGTAGACGTTGTCGTCGTACGCGGGGATGTCGGTGTATCCGCACGCCCGGTACATCGCCTGTGCCTCGGTGAGCGCGGCGTGGGTGTCGAGGCGTACGACGGTGAAGTGCCGGGCCGAGGCCTCCTGTTCGAGGGCGTCGAGCAGCCGGCGGGCGAGGCCGAGGCGGCGGGCGTCGGGGTGCACCCAGACGTGGCGGATCTCCCCGACGCCGGGTTCCAGGCGCCGTAGCGCCCCGCAGCCCACGGGACGGTGTTCCTCGTAGGCGACGAAGAACGCCCCGGCGTCGCCGGACACCTCCCGCGGCCGTACGAGGTCGTCCTTGTCGAAGCCCTCGGGGAAGCGCGCGTCGATGTCGGCGGCGTAGGCGTCCAGACAGGCCCGGGCGTCCGGTGCGGCGCCGTCGACGAGGGTGACGGTGATGCCGGCGAGGCGCAGCAGCCGCTGGGCGGTGGCCATGGCCCGGGTCAGCTCGGCGCGCTGTGCCTCGCCGAGGCCTTCGAGGAGCCCGGCCGCGGCAGCGCCCGCCCGCCGGTCCTGCTCCGTCACCTCCAGCCGCCCGGCCGGGGTCAGCTCGATCATGCGCAGCCGGTTGTCCCGCGGGTGCGCGCTCAGCCGTGCCAGGCCCTGGGCCTGAAGCGCCTTGGCCATCCGGCTCAGATACCCGGCGTCCAGCCCGAGCCGGCTCCTGAGCTCCCGCAGGGACGCGCCGTCGCCGATCTCGAAGAGCAGCCGGGCCTCGCCGAGCGGGCGGTCCTGGCCGAGGTAGTGGTCGTCCAGTACGCCGATACGGCGCGTGAAGTAACGGTTGAAGCGGCGGAAGGCCGTCACATGATCCATCGATACCGGCTCCATAGTTCTTTGACTTTAGTCAAAGGTCCGATTCCGGTCGACCCCACGCACTGCCCGCTTTCGTTCCTGTTTGTCCGGATGTTCAGTGATGCACCGCACTTTCGGTCGTCGATTGCGCATGCAATGGGAGGGCCGGGGCAGGCGGTCACGGTCCTCGTGAGTGACACCTGTGTGACTCAGGGGCACTGAACAGGAACGGAAGGCAACACCGATCATGACCGGACAGCAGGCGCAGAAGACGATTCACGCGGGCGGCGAGTGGCGCGACGCCGTCTCCGGCGCGACGCGCGAGATCCTCGACCCCGCGGACGCGACGCCGTTCGCCGTGGTCGCCGAGGGTGACGAGAAGGACACCGACCTGGCGGTCGCGGCCGCCCACCGAGCCTTCGACGGCGCCCAGGGGGAGTGGCCGCGTACGCCCGTCGCCGAGCGTGCCGCCCTGCTGCGTCGCGTCGCCGACCTCCTCGTGCGCGACCGCGAGAAGCTCGGCCTGCTGGAGAGCCGCGACGCCGGCAAGACCCTCGAAGAGGGCCGGGTCGACATCGACTGCGTCGCCGACGCCTTCCGTTACTTCGCCGACCTCGTCGCCGCCGAGGCCCCGGGCCGGGTCGTCGACGCGGGCTCGTCCGACCTCCACAGCGTCGTCGTGCACGAGCCGGTCGGCGTCTGCGCGCTGATCACCCCCTGGAACTACCCGCTCCTGCAGGCCAGTTGGAAGATCGCCCCGGCCCTCGCCGCCGGGAACACCTTCGTGATCAAGCCCAGCGAGATCACCCCGCTGACGACCGTCGCGCTCATCGACCTCCTGGTCGAGGCCGGACTGCCCGCCGGCGTCGCCAACATCGTCACCGGGCCCGGCCACTCCGTCGGCGCCCGGCTCGCCGAGCACCCCGACGTCGACCTCGTCTCCTTCACCGGCGGCCTGGTCAGCGGCACCAAGGTGGCCCAGGCCGCCGCGCCCTCGGTCAAGAAGGTCGCGCTCGAACTCGGCGGCAAGAACCCCAACGTCGTCTTCGCCGACGCCTGCGCCACGGAGGAGGGCTTCGACACCGCCGTCGACCAGGCCCTCAACGCCGCCTTCATCCACAGTGGCCAGGTCTGCTCGGCGGGCGGCCGCCTCATCGTCGAGGAGTCGGTCCGGGACCGCTTCGTCGCCGAACTCGCCCGCAGGGCAGGCAGGATCCGGCTCGGCCGGGGCACCGCCGACGGCGTCGAGTGCGGTCCGCTCGTCTCCGAGCAGCAGCGCGCGAAGGTCGAGGCGTACGTCGACTCCGCGCTCAAGGAGGGCGCGGTGCTGCGCTCCGGCGGCCGGCGTCCCGAGCCGTCCCCGGAGCGGCCGGAGAACGGCTACTTCTACGAGCCGACCGTCCTCGACCACTGCCACCGCGAGATGCGTGTCGTCCGCGAGGAGGTCTTCGGTCCGGTCCTCACCGTCGAGACCTTCCGCACCGAGGACGAGGCCATCGCTCTCGCCAACGACACCGAGTACGGGCTCGCGGGCGCCGTCTGGACCGCCGACGCGGGCCGGGCGCGGCGGGTCGCGGGGCGGCTGCGGCACGGCACCGTCTGGATCAACGACTTCCACCCCTACCTTCCGCAGGCGGAGTGGGGCGGGTTCGGCAAGAGCGGGGTGGGGCGCGAGCTCGGCCCTGCCGGGCTTGCCGAGTACCGCGAGAGCAAGCACGTGTATCAGAACCTGGCGCCAAGGCCGGTGCGCTGGTTCACAGGCTGACTGCAGCCAACCAAGGGGCGCGGGGAACTGCGCGACCAGCCACAACGAAACCCGCACCCGTATGACTACAGGCCCTCCCACGGCGCCACATCCTGGAGTAACCCCCTGATGTCCCAGAACACCCCTGTCTACGACTACGTCGTCATCGGCGGCGGCACCGCAGGTTCCGTCATCGCCTCCCGCCTCACCGAGAACCCCGACACCACCGTCGCCGTCATCGAGGGCGGCCCCAGTGATGTCGGCCGCGACGACGTCCTCACGCTGCGCCGCTGGATGGGCCTCCTCGGCGGCGACCTCGACTACGACTACCCCACCACCGAGCAGCCACGCGGCAACTCGCACATCCGGCACAGCCGGGCCCGTGTCCTCGGCGGATGTTCCAGCCACAACACGCTCATCGCCTTCAAGCCGCTGCCGTCCGACTGGGACGAGTGGGAGGAGGCCGGTGCCACGGGCTGGGGCGCGGTGCCGATGGAGGCGTACTACGCGCGGCTGAAGAACAACATCGTCCCGGTCGACGAGAAGGACCGGAACGCCATCGCCCGCGACTTCGTCGACTCGGCGCAGGGCGCGCTCGGCGTCCCGCGTGTCGAGGGCTTCAACAAGCAGCCCTTCACCGAGGGCGTCGGCTTCTTCGACCTCGCCTACCACCCCGAGAACAACAAGCGTTCCTCGGCGTCGGTGGCGTATCTGCACCCGGTGATGGACGAGCGGGAGAACCTGACGATCCTGCTGGAGACCTGGGCGTACAAGCTGGAGCTGAACGGCACCCGGGCCGAGGGCGTCCACGTCCGTACCAAGGACGGCGAGGAAGTCCTGATCCGCGCCCGGCGCGAGGTCGTCCTGTGCGCCGGCGCCGTCGACTCGCCCCGGCTGCTGATGCACTCCGGCATCGGGCCCAAGGAGGACCTCACCCAGCTGGGCATCCCGGTCGTCCACGACCTGCCCGGCGTCGGCGAGAACCTGCTCGACCACCCCGAGTCGGTGATCGTCTGGGAGACGAACGGACCGATCCCCGACAACTCCGCGATGGATTCGGACGCCGGGCTTTTCGTGCGGCGCGACCCCGAACACCAGGGCCCCGACCTGATGTTCCACTTCTACCAGATCCCGTTCACGGACAACCCGGAGCGACTGGGCTACCGGCGCCCGGAGTTCGGGGTGTCCATGACCCCCAACATCCCCAAGCCGAAGAGCCGCGGCCGGCTGTACCTGACCAGCGCCGACCCGGCCGTGAAGCCCGCGCTGGACTTCCGCTACTTCACCGACGAGGACGACTACGACGGCCGCACCCTCGTCGACGGCATCCGCATCGCCCGTGAGATAGCGAAGACCGAACCGCTCGCGAGCTGGCTCAAGCGGGAGGTGTGCCCCGGCCCCGACGTCGACGGCGACGAGGAGCTGGGCGAGTACGCGCGCAAGGTCGCGCACACCGTGTACCACCCGGCCGGCACCTGCCGTATGGGCGCCGCCGACGACGAACTGGCCGTGGTCGACCCACAGTTGAGGATCCGAGGCCTGGACGGCATCCGTATCGCCGACGCCTCCGTCTTCCCGACGATGACCGCCGTGAACCCGATGATCGGGGTGCTCATGGTCGGGGAGAAGGCCGTCGATCTGCTTGGAGGTGAGGCGTGATGAGTACTACCCCTACTGCCCCTGGTACCGCTACTGCCCCTGGTACCGCTACTGCCCCTGGTACCGCTACTACCCCTCGTGCCGCTGGTACCCCTGGTGCCACTGATACCCCTGTCTTCTCTGTCGACGGTCTCTGGAAGGTCTTCGGGCCGAAGGCGCACCGCGTCCCCGCCGACCCCGAGCTCGCCGGGCTCACGTCCGCCGAGCTGCGCGCCCGCACCGGCTGCACGGCGGCCGTCCAGGACGTCTCCTTCGACGTCCGCAAGGGCGAGGTCTTCGTCGTCATGGGCCTGTCCGGCTCCGGCAAGTCCACGCTGGTGCGCTGTCTGACCCGGCTGATCGAGCCGACGGCCGGGACCATCGCCATCGACGGCGAGGACGTCCGCGCCATGGACAAGACCCGGCTGCGCGAACTGCGCCGGCACCGTGCCGCGATGGTCTTCCAGCACTTCGGCCTGCTCCCGCACCGTACGGTCCTGGACAACGTGGCGTACGGCCTGGAGATCCAGGGCGTCGGCAGGGCCGAGCGCCGTGAGCGGGCCGCCCAGGTCGTCGCCAAGGTCGGCCTGGAGGGCATGGAGCACCGCAGGCCGGGCCAGCTGTCCGGCGGTCAGCGCCAGCGGGTCGGTCTGGCCCGGGCGCTCGCGGTGGACCCGGAGGTCCTGCTCTTCGACGAGCCGTTCAGCGCGCTCGACCCGCTGATCCGGCGGGACATGCAGGAGGAGGTCGTCCGCTTGCACCGCGAGGAGGGCCGCACGATGGTCTTCATCACCCATGACCTCAGCGAGGCCCTCAAGCTGGGCGACCGTATCGCCCTCATGCGCGACGGCCGCGTCGTCCAGCTGGGCACGCCCGAGGAGATCGTGGGCTCCCCGGCCGACGACTACGTCCGCGAGTTCGTCCGTGACGTGCCGCGCGAGCAGGTCATGACCGTGCGTACGGCCATGCGTGCCGCGTCGGCGGACGAGAGCGGCGACGGGCCGGCGGTCGCGCCGGACGCGACGGTGTCCGAGGCCATCGAGGCCGTGGCGCGCACCGGTGCCCCGGCCCGGGTCATGGAGGGCGGGCGCTGTCTGGGGGTCGTCGACCACGAACGGCTCCTCGGCGTCGTGGCGGGCACGGAGCACCACGACCCGGGCGGGGCCGAGCACGGTGTCGTAGCGGGGGCGGGGAAGCGCAAGGAGGTGGCTTGATGGCCACCGTCACCACTGCCGCCCCGCGCATCGGCGTTCCGGGCGCCCTCAAACACCCCGTCCTCCGCAAGCTCCTGCTGCTCGCCCTCGCCGCCGCGATCCTCGTGCCGCTGGCGAACGCCCGCTGGGCGAGCGGCAGCTGGCCCGCCGCGCTGACCGTCGACTTCTCCGACCAGCTGACCAAGGCCAGCGTCTGGATCATCGACAACCGGGACAGCCACCCGCTGTTCGTCTACTTCTTCGGGCACATCAGCAACGCGGTCGTGCTCTCCGTACGCGCCGTGTACCTGGTGCTGCTCGCGGCCGGCTGGGCCGGCGTCACCGCCGCGGCGTCCCTGGTCGCCTGGCGGGTCGCGGGCTGGAGGCTCGCCGCCGGTACCGGCGTGGCGCTGCTGGCCTGCGGGTTCCTCGGCATGTGGATCCCGACCATGCAGACCCTCGCGCTGATGGTCGTGGCGGTCCTCGCCTCCGTCGTCGTGGGCGCGCTGCTGGGCCTCGCCGCCGGACTGTCCGACCGGATGGACAAGATCCTGCGCCCCGTCCTGGACACCATGCAGGTGCTCCCGGCGTACGCCTACCTGCTCCCCGTCGTCCTGGTCTTCGGCATGGGCGTCCCCGCGGCCGTCCTGGCCACCGTCGTCTACGCCGCCCCGCCGATGGCCCGCCTCACCGCCCTCGGCCTGCGCGGCGCCGACAAGGAGGTGCTGGAGGCCGTCGAGTCGCTCGGCGCCACCGCACGGCAGCGCCTGCTGACCGCCCGTATCCCGCTGGCCAGCCACGAACTCCTGCTCGGCCTCAACCAGACGATCATGATGGCGCTGTCGATGGCGGTCATCGCGTCGGTCATCGGTGCCGGCGGCCTCGGTGACCGCGTCTACCAGGCGCTGTCCACGGTCGACGTCGGCGCGGCCCTCGCGGCCGGCGTCCCGATCGTGCTGCTCGCCGTCGTCCTGGACCGGGTGACCGGCGCGGCGGGGGAGGGCCTCGGTGAGGAGCCGCGGCCGAACGGCCGGGCACGCTGGCTGTTCGCCCTGGCCGCCGCCGTCGCCGTGGCCGTCACCGGGCGTCTCGTGGGCCGTCTCGACTGGCCCGAGGCCTGGACCCTGAACATCGCCGAGCCGGTCAACCGCGCCGTCGACTGGATGACCGACCACCTCTACTCCGGGGTCCCCGTCATCGGCGGCACCGCCGACTGGGCGGCCCACTTCACCACCTGGGTCCTCGACCCCGTGCGCGACACCCTGCAGTGGCTGCCCTGGTGGTCGCTCCTGCTGATCGTCGCCGCGCTGGCCTGGCTGATCGGCACCTGGCGCACCGCGCTGACCGCCGTCCTCGCCATGGCCGCGATCGGCGTCCTGGGCGTGTGGACACCGGCGCTCGACACCCTCTCGCAGGTGCTGGCGGCCGTAGCCGTCACCCTGGTCCTGGGCTTCGCGACCGGTATCGCGGCCGCCCGCAGCGACCGCGTGGAGCGGCTGCTGCGGCCCGTCCTGGACGTCTTCCAGACGATGCCGCAGTTCGTGTACCTGATCCCGGTGGTCGCGCTGTTCGGCGTCGGCCGCGCCCCGGCCGTCGCGGCGGCCGTCGTCTACGCGCTGCCCGCCGTCGTCCGCATCACCACCCAGGGCCTGCGCCAGGTCGACCCGGCCGCCCTGGAGTCGGCCCGCTCGCTCGGCGCGACGCCCGCCCAGCAGCTGCGACAGGTCCAACTCCCGCTCGCCCGCCCGGCGTTGCTGCTCGCCGTCAACCAGGGCGTCGTCCTGGTCCTCGCCGTCGTCATCATCGGCGGCCTGGTCGGCGGAGGCGCGCTCGGCTACGACGTCGTCGCCGGACTCGCGCAGGGCGACCTCGCGACCGGTCTGGTGGCCGGTGTGGCGATCGTCTGCCTGGGCCTGATGCTCGACCGGGTGACCCAGCCGACGGAACGCCGCGCGAAGAAGGGAGCGTGACATGCGCGTTCGTATGCGTACGACTGCCGTAGTGGCCGGCGTGTCCTCGCTGGCGCTGCTCACCGGCCTGACCGGCTGCGGTGCCGCCGACATGACCAAGCAGGCCTCGCCGTTCGCGAACGCCCAGGGCGCGAAGTCCGTAACCCTGTCCGTGCAGTCCTGGGTCGGCGCGCAGGCCAACGTGGCCGTCGCCCAGTACCTGCTGGAGCACGAGCTCGGCTACCGCGTCGACACCGTCCAGATCGACGAGGTCCCCGCCTGGGACGCGCTCAGCCAGGGCCGCGTCGACGCGCTCCTGGAGGACTGGGGGCACCCGGAGGAGGAGCAGCGGTACGTCAAGGACAAGAAGACGATCGTGCCCGGCGGCGACCTCGGGGTCACCGGGCACATCGGCTGGTTCGTCCCGACGTACTTCGCGAAGGCCCACCCGGACGTCACCGACTGGAAGAACCTCGACAAGTACGCCGACCAGCTGCGCACCGCCGAGAGCGGCGGCAAGGGCCAGCTGATGGACGGCTCGCCCTCCTACGTCACCAACGACAAGGCGCTGGTGAAGAACCTGGGCCTGGACTACCAGGTGGTCTTCGCCGGTTCGGAGGCCGCGCAGATCACGCAGATCAAACAGTTCGCCAAGGAGAAGAAGCCCTTCCTGACGTACTGGTACTCCCCGCAGTGGCTGTTCAAGAAGGTCCCCATGACCGAGGTGAAGCTGCCCGCGTACAAGGAGGGCTGCGACGCCGACCCGGAGAAGGTCGCCTGCGCCTATCCGCACACCCCGCTGCAGAAGTACCTCAACGCGGACTTCGCCAAGAGCGGCGGCGAGGCGGCGGCCCTGCTGAAGAAGTTCAAGTGGACGACCGAGGACCAGAACGAGGTCTCCCTGATGATCGCCGAGCAGAAGCTGTCGCCCGAGGAGGCGGCGAAGAAGTGGGTGGACAGCCACGAGTCCACGTGGAAGGCGTGGCTGTCCTGATCCTCTAGGGCCTGACGCCCTGGTTCAGGTGCGCGGCGATCTCGCGCAGCGCCTGTGCGGCGCTGCGCTGCATCCCCGGCCCGAACGTGATCCGGGTGGCCCCGAGTTCGCCGAGCGCGCTGGGCGAGGGGCCGTCCCCGGTCACGGTGCCGTGCACATTGACCGGCCCCTGGATGCCGGACCGCAACAGCGGCAGTACGTCGAAGGGGGCGCCGATCGGATACACGCAGTCGGCGCCCGCGGCGACGTACAGCGCGGCCCGCTCGATGGCCCGTTCCGGAGCGGACACACCCCGGATGAACGTGTCCACGCGCGCGTTGACGAACAGCTGGTCCCCGGCCGCGTACCGCACCTCGGCGAGCCACTCGGCGTGGGCGCGCGGGTCCTTCAGGACCCCGGCCTCGGAGTCCTCCAGGTTGCAGCCCACGGCACCGCTCTCCAGCAGCCGCTCGACCAGCTCCTTCGGCGCGATCCCGTAGCCGCCCTCCATGTCCGCCGACACCGGCACGTCCACCGCCCGGACGATCCGGGCGACCGCCGCGAACATCTCGTCGGCCGGGGTCTGCCCGTCCTCGTAGCCGAGGGAGGCGGCGACGGCCGCACTGGGCGTGGCCAGCGCGGGGGAACCGGCCTCGACGCAGACGCGCGCGGAGGCGGCGTCCCACGGTCCGGGCAGGACGAGCGGGTCGCCGGGTGCCGTGCGCCGGTGCAGGGCACGGAAGGTCTCGACCTTGGTCATGGTGTGTGTCCCCCTGGTGGAATGCGGCGGCCGACCATCATCCGGTTCCAGTTGTTGATGGCGACGATCAGCGCGATGAGATGGGCGAGTCGGGTGTCGTCGAAGTGCGCGGCGGCACGGTCGTACACATCGTCGGGCACGAAGCCGTCCGTGAGAACGGTGACCGCCTCGGTCAGCGCCAGCGCGGCCCGTTCCCGCGCGTCGAACAGGCCCTCCGCCTCCTCCCAGGCGGCCAGCATGTCCAGCCGGTCCTCACTCACCCCGTACGCGCGGGCGATCCCGAGGTGCATGTCCAGGCAGAACGCGCAGTGGTTGAGCTGCGAGGCCCGGATCACGACGAGCTCGGCGAGGGCCGGATCACCGAGGCCCTTCTTCGCGGCGGCGCTCACGGCCGACATGGCCTGGGCGACGGCGGGGTCGAGCAGCGTCGTCCGACGTGTCGTCCGAGGCGTCGTCCGGACGGTCACAGGTGCTGCCCCGGCTGGTAGTGCCCCGGGGTCCGCCGACAGGTCACCCCGAACCGGTTCCACGCGTTGATCACGCTGATCGCGGCGATCAGCTGCGCCAGCTCGGCCTCCTCGAAGTGCGCGGCGGCACGCTCGTAGACCTCGTCCGGCACGAAGCCGTCGGTCAGCACGGTCACGGCCTCCGTCAGCTCCAGCGCCGCGAGCTCCCTCTCGGTGTAGAAGTGCCGCGACTCCTCCCAGGCGCTCAACTGCACGATCCGCTCGACGCTCTCGCCGGCCGCGAGCGCGTCCTTGGTGTGCATGTCGAGGCAGAACGCGCAGTGGTTGAGCTGCGAGGCCCGGATCTTCACCAGCTCGCGCAGAACCGGGTCGAGCCCCCGCCCGGCCGCCGCGTCGAGCCGGATCATGGCCTTGAAGACGTCGGGGGCGAGAGCGGCCCAGTCCAGGCGCGGGGTGGGCTCGGACGCATAGGTGACGGTCGTGGTGGTGCTCTCTTCAGTGGTCGTCATGATCTCGACCCTAGGAGCGAAGCAGCCCAGGAGTATGGTCCACTTCCATGGCGAAACCTTGGGCCGCTTTCGGTGTCGACCTCCACCTGGAACCGGCGGGACCGGGCCTGCGCCGAGGCCTGACCGCAGCCCTGCGGGAGGCCGTCCGCACCGGCCGCCTCGCCCCCGGCACCCGGCTGCCCTCCTCCCGCTCCCTCGCCGCCGACCTCGGCATCGCCCGCAACACGGTCGCCGAGGCCTACGCCGAACTGGTCGCCGAGGGCTGGCTCACCGCCCGCCAGGGCTCGGGCACACGCGTCGCCGACCGCCCGGTGATCCCGCCGACCGGCACGACCGCCCCACCGCACCGCGAGCGCCCGCGCCCCGTCTACGACCTGGTCCCCGGCACCCCCGATCTCGCCGCCTTCCCCCGCACGGAGTGGCTCAAGGCGGCCCGCCGCGCCTTCCTCGCCGCCCCGAACCAGGCCCTCGGCTACGGCGACCCCCGCGGCCGCCCCGAGCTGCGCACCGCCCTCGCCGGCTACCTCGCCCGAGCGCGGGGCGTGCGCGCCGACCCCGAGCGCGTGGTGGTGTGCGCGGGCTTCGTACACGGCCTGCAACTCCTCGGCAGAGCGCTGCGGGCGCGCGGCCTGGACACGGTCGCGGTGGAGTCGTACGGCCTGCCCCCGCACTGGAAACAACTGACGGCGGCGGGCTTGACCACCACACCCTTGGCCTTCGACGAACTGGGCACGAACCCGGGGAGGTTGGGGGAGGACCGCTCGATCGGCGCGGTGCTCCTCACCCCGGCCCACCAGTTCCCCATGGGCATGCCCCTGCACCGCGACCGCCGGGCCACGGTGGTGGACTGGGCGCGCCGCACCGACGGAGTGGTCCTGGAGGACGACTACGACGGCGAGTTCCGCTACGACCGCCAGCCCGTCGGCGCGCTCCAGGGCCTCGACCCCGACCGCGTCGTCTACCTCGGCACCGCCAGCAAATCCCTCGCCCCCGGCCTGCGACTGGCCTGGATGGTGCTGCCGCCGACGCTGGTGGACGCGGTCACGGAGGCCAAGGGCGGCTCGGACACCTGCGGCGCGGTGGACCAGCTGACGCTGGCCGAGTTCCTCACCTCCGGCGCCTACGACCGCCACGTCCGCGCCGCCCGCCTGCGCTACCGCCGCCGCAGAGACGCCCTGGTCCAGGCCCTCGCCACCCACGCCCCCCACCTCCAGGTCACCGGCATCGCCGCCGGCCTCCACGCCGTCCTACGCCTCCCACCCGGCACCGAACAGTCCGTCCTCCAAGCCGCCACCTGGCAGCGCCTGGCCCTCCACGGCCTGAGCGCCTACCGCCACGAGTCGTCCACGACGGAACGCCTGGACGCCCTGGTCGTGGGCTACGGGACGCCTCCGGACCATGCGTGGGCGGGGGCGTTGGAGGCGTTGTGCAGGGTGCTGCCGTGAGAACGAATGGAGATGTTCGCCCAGCGTCCGAGGACGAGCCGCCCTTTCAGCCCGTCCGGCGTTTGAGGACGAGGCCCTTCGGGCCGACAGCGGGGTCTGGGGCGGCAGCCCCAGCGGGGTCGAAGGGGCGGAGCCCCTTCAAGGGATGGGACGGGTAGGGGCGGCGGGGGCGCTCACCGCCCGTCGGACACCCCCGGCGCCTCCCCGAACCGCGCCAACGCCAACGCCCCCGCCACCGACACCACAAACCCCAACACCGCCAGCCACGCCAACCCCTCCCGCGTACGATCCCCCAGCCACACCACCCCCACCACCGCCGGCCCGACCGTCTCCCCGATCACCATCGCCGCGGTAGCCACCGTCACCGACCCCCGCTGCAACGCCGACGTCAACGCCAAGAACGCCGCCCCACCCCCCAACAGCAGCGCATACGTCGCCGGATTCGCCAACTCCGACACCGACACCGAGTCGATCAGCCGCACCGCCACCTCCACCACCCCGAACCCGAACCCCGCGGCCAGCCCCAGCACCAGCCCCCGCCCCCGCTCCGGCAACCGCCCACCCGCGAGTCCCACCCCCAGCACCCCGAGAGCCACCCCGAGCATCGCGAACCTGAGCGCATCCGACCCGCCCCGGTCCCCCTCCGTCCCCGAGGCAAGCCCCAGCATCGCCAGCCCCGCACACACCACCCCCACCGCCGCCCACTCGCTCCGCCGCAACCGCACCCCCAGCAACCGCGCCGCGACCACCGCGGTCACCGCGAGACTGGACGCCAGCGCCGCCGACACGGCGTAGATGGGAAGCGACCGCAGAGCGATGACCTGGAACACGAACCCCAGCCCGTCCAGGGCCAGCCCGGCCAGATACCGCCACTGCCGAAGAGCCCGCAGCAGCACCCCCGCCTCGCCACCCCGTCCCCCTTGCGCACTCGCCGCCCGCGCGGCCACGGCCTGCAGGACGGTGGCCGCACCGAAACAGACCGCCGCGCCAAGGGCGCAGATCATTCCGAAGAGCACAAAGCGACTGTAGGCGGCAGGGCACAGCCAGGGGGGCCTCGCGCGGCGGCACACGGCGATCTTTAGGCTGTCCGCTGAACACCGAACGGACCAACGGATCATCGGGACCCAACGGATCATGGGGACCCAACGGTTCATGGGGACCCAACGGTTCATCGGGACCGAACGCACCATCGGGGGAGAGACACACATGGCGGAAACACGACGCCGACTGCGCTCGAGCACGGTCGTCCTCGGCGGCATGGGCGTCATCGCCGCGGCCCTGACCTCGTGCGGCTCGGAACCGGACCGCCGCTGCGTCGACCGCGACAGCTACACCTACGAGGGCTACAAGGTCATCGCGGACAAGAACTGCACGTCCGGCTCCAGCTCCAGCTCCTCGTACGGCAAGAGCGCCAGGAAGAAGACCGGCGGCTCCGACGCCGCCTGGTACTACGACGCCGACATCGACGACGGCCGCGCCGACTACGGCACCTTCAACCGCAGCGATGCTGTCGACCGGGGCGGCTTCGGCTGCTCGGGCTCGGGCAGCAGCGGCGGCTGAGCGGGCAGACCGATGGAGCGCCGCACGATCGAACCCCGCCCCGGCTGGCAGCAGACCGTCGAGGAACAGGGCCTCATCTACCCCCTCACCCGCCACCCCGACAACTCACTGCGCCCCTACTGGGACGAGAGCGCCCACTACGTCTTCTCCCTGGCCGAGGTCGAGGCGCTGGAGGAGGTCGTCGAGGAACTGCACGGCATGTGCCTCGCCGCCGCGGACCACATCGTCTCCGCCGACCGCTTCGCCGACCTCGGCATCACCGACCCGCGCGTCGCGAACGCGGTCGCCGAGGCCTGGCGCCGACGCGCCGAACTCCCCTCCGTCTACGGCCGTTTCGACCTCCACTACGACGGCACCGGCCCGGCGAAGCTCCTGGAGTACAACGCCGACACCCCCACGTCCCTCGTCGAGGCGGCGTCCCCCCAGTGGTTCTGGATGGAGGAGCGCTTCCCCGGCGCCGACCAGTGGAACTCCCTCCACGAACGCCTCGTCGCCGCCTGGAAGAAGCAGTCCGCCCTGCTCCCGCCCGGCGGGCCCCTGTACTTCGCCTACTCCTCGGCCGACGAACTCGGCGAGGACATGATGACGGTCGCCTACCTCAAGGAAACCGCGGAGCAGGCGGGCCTGGAAACCGGCTGGATCTCCATGGAGGAGATCGGCTGGGACCCTCTCTCCGGCCGCTTCGTCGACACCCGGCTCCGCTTCATCCGCAGCTGCTTCAAGCTCTACCCCTGGGAGTGGCTCACCACCGACCGCTTCGCCGGCCACGTCCTGGAGACCCTGGACAACGGCGGCGGCACCGGCTCGACCCTCTGGATCGAACCGGCCTGGAAGATGCTCCTCAGCAACAAGGCCCTCCTCGCCATCCTCTGGGAGCTCTACCCGGACCACCCGAACCTGCTCCCCGCCTACCTCGACGGCCCGAGAGAACTGGCGAGCACCACGGGCTACGTCGCCAAGCCCCTGCTCGGCCGCGAGGGCGCGGGCGTCACGATCCACGAACCCGGCACCCAGCCGGCACCCCTGCGCGAAGAGCCCTGCTGCTACCAGCAGTTGGCCCCCCTCCCCGCCTTCGACGGCAACCACGTCGTCCTCGGCGCGTGGGTCGTCGAGGACGAGTCCGCGGGCCTCGGCATCCGCGAGTCGTCCGGCCTGATCACCGACGAGTACGCCCGCTTCCTGCCCCACGTGATCCTGTAGAGGGCCGTCCCCAGCCCCGCCCGCCCGCGACGGCCGACCCCCGCCCCACCGGCTCACACCCCGAGCACACCCCGCAACTGGGCGAGTCCCCAGTCCAGATCCTCCTTCCCGATCACCAGCGGCGGCGCGATACGAATCGTCGGACCATGGGTGTCCTTCACCAGCACGCCCCGGTCCACCAGCCGCTCGGACACCTCCCGCCCGGTCCCCACCGCACGGGCGATGTCGACCCCCGCCCACAGCCCCCGCCCCCGGATCGCCGTCACCCGCCCCGTGCCGGCCAGCAGGCCCAGCTCCCGGTGCAGATGCGCGCCGAGCTCCGCCGACCGCTGCTGGAACTCGCCCGTCCGCAGCATCGCGATCACCTCCAGCGCCACCGCACACGCCAGCGGATTCCCGCCGAACGTCGACCCGTGCTCCCCGGGCCGGAACACCCCGAGCACCTCCGCCGACGACACCACCGCCGACACCGGCAGCACCCCGCCCCCGAGCGCCTTCCCGAGCACATACACATCCGGCACCACACCCTCGTGCTCGCACGCGAACGTACGACCCGTGCGCCCCAGCCCCGACTGGATCTCGTCCGCGACGAACAGCACGTTCCGCTCCCGCGTCAGCTCCCGCACCGTCGGCAGATAACCGGCCGGCGGCACCAGCACCCCCGCCTCGCCCTGGATCGGCTCCAGCAGCACGGCCACCGTGTTCTCCGTCAACGCCTCCCGCATCGCCGTCAGATCCCCGTACGGCACGATCTCGAAGCCCGGCGTGTACGGCCCGAAGTCCGCCCGCGCCTCCGGGTCCGTGGAGAAGCTGACGATCGTCGTCGTACGGCCGTGGAAGTTGTTGCCCGCGACGACGATCTTCGCCATCTCCGCCGGCACCCCCTTGACCCGGTAACCCCACTTCCGGGCGGTCTTCACGGCCGTCTCCACCGCCTCCGCCCCCGTGTTCATGGGCAGCACCATCTCCATCCCGCACAGCTCGGCGAGCTGCTCGCAGAACGCCGCGAACCGGTCGTGATGGAACGCCCGCGACGTCAGCGTCACCCGCTCCAACTGGGCCTTCGCCGCGTCCAGGATCCGCCGGTTGCCGTGCCCGAAGTTCAGCGCCGAATACCCGGCCAGCAGATCCAGATACCGCCGCCCCTCCACATCCGTCATCCACGCCCCGTCCGCCGTCGCCACCACGACCGGCAACGGGTGGTAGTTGCGGGCGCTGTGCGCCTCGACCGCGGCGATCAGGGATGCGTTGGTGCTCGACGTGCTCACGGGGCTCTCCGTTTCCGCCACCACGAGGGCTCGTGTCCCGGCCGTCACGAGCCTCGCGGCCACTGTCCATTTCTGGCCTTACGAGTGCTTTGCGGCCCCTTCCTATCGTTGCTCGCATGGTGGACGCGGGACCATGCGCCGTCGGCGCGCCCGGTAGGCTGACCAGCGGGCCGTGACTGGCGCGCTGGGATGGACCAACCATCGGGGAGCGGCCCCTGGGCGGGTGAGACCGCGTCCAGACCGAGTGCCGTGCGCCTGGGCCGTACCGTGAACGCTGCACACGACGTCCGGAGGTCCCCATGTCAGCCGAGCCCCTCTCCACCGAGTCCACCGCCTTCCGTGCCGCCCTCGACGTGATCCGCGCCGTCGAGCCGCGCGTGGCCGACGCCATCGGCCAGGAGGTCACCGACCAGCGCGAGATGCTCAAGCTGATCGCCTCCGAGAACTACGCCTCCCCGGCCACCCTCCTGGCGATGGGCAACTGGTTCAGCGACAAGTACGCCGAGGGCACCGTCGGCCGCCGCTTCTACGCCGGCTGTCGCAACGTCGACACCGTCGAGTCCCTCGCCGCCGAGCACGCCAAGGAACTCTTCGGCGCCCGGCACGCCTACGTCCAGCCCCACTCCGGCATCGACGCCAACCTCGTCGCCTTCTGGTCCGTCCTCGCCGCCCGTGTCGAGGCCCCCGCCCTGGAGAAGGCCGGCGTCCGCCAGGTCAACGACCTCACCGAGGCCGACTGGGCCGAGCTCCGCCAGGCCTTCGGCAACCAGCGCATGCTCGGCATGTCCCTGGACGCCGGCGGCCACCTCACCCACGGCTTCCGCCCGAACATCTCCGGCAAGATGTTCGACCAGCGCTCCTACGGCACCGACTCCGCCACCGGCCTCATCGACTACGAGGCCCTGCGCGTCTCCGCCCGCGAGTTCAAGCCGCTGATCATCGTCGCCGGCTACTCCGCCTACCCCCGTCTCGTGAACTTCCGGATCATGCGCGAGATCGCCGACGAGGTCGGCGCCACGCTCATGGTCGACATGGCCCACTTCGCGGGTCTCGTCGCCGGCAAGGTCCTCACCGGCGACTTCGACCCGGTCCCGCACGCCCAGATCGTCACCACCACCACCCACAAGTCGCTGCGCGGCCCGCGCGGCGGCATGGTCCTGTGCGACGACTCCCTCAAGGACCAGGTCGACCGCGGCTGCCCGATGGTCCTCGGCGGCCCGCTCCCGCACGTCATGGCCGCCAAGGCCGTCGCCCTGGCCGAGGCCCGCCAGCCCGCTTTCCAGGACTACGCCCAGCGCATCGTCGACAACTCCCGCGCGCTGGCCGAGGGCCTGATGCGCCGGGGCGCGACCCTGGTGACCGGCGGCACCGACAACCACCTGAACCTGATCGACGTCGCCTCCTCCTACGGCCTCACCGGCCGCCAGGCCGAGGCCGCGCTTCTCGACTCCGGCATCGTCACCAACCGCAACGCCATCCCGGCCGACCCCAACGGCGCCTGGTACACCTCCGGCATCCGCATCGGCACCCCCGCCCTGACCACCCGTGGCCTGGGCACCGCCGAGATGGACGAGGTCGCCGCCCTGATCGACCGCGTCCTCACCACCACCGAGCCGGGCACCACCAAGTCGGGCGCCCCGTCCAAGGCCGCTCACGTCCTCGACCCGAAGATCGCCGACGAGATCTCCCGCCGCGCCACCGACCTCGTGGCCGGCTTCCCGCTGTACCCGGAGATCGACCTGGGCTGACGCCCGCGGCGATCCACCGAGGGCCTCACAGGTCCAGGTCGATCAACTCCTGACGTGGTCCCTCCCGCGGCGGTCCGGCTCCCGGCCGGGCCGCCGCGCGGCGTATCAGCAGCGTCCCGCCGACTCCGGTCGCGAACCCGACGGCCAGCCCCCCCACCGCCCACCCCGCGTCCCCGATCACCGACCCGGGCCGACCCCCGACCGCCGTGGCCCCGGCGAGCTCGTCCTCCGCCACGCCGACCAGCTCCTCCAGGCCCAGCCGCTCGAAGACCGACCGCGGCGCCCGATGCCAGCGGATGTCGTCGTCCTCCAGTTCCGGCGCGAGATCCGACCGCACCCAGGGTGTGCCGTCCTCGGCCACGAACAGCTGGTCTGCCGCTGAACGGCGACGTCCCCTCCAAGCGGCCGGTTCGTCTGCGGCCAGCCACCTATCCCGGTCAGCCCCCAGATCACCGTGATCCGTATTGGCGGATGCCGCCCCTCGACCCACTCCTCCGGCACCCGCTCCGTGCCGACGTTCTGGTACACCGCCCGACCCGGCTGGGTCTCTCCAGGAGATAGCGGTAGGTGACGACCAGGCGATGCTCCTCGCTCAGCTTCTCCAGGGCGGCCTGGAGAGCGGCGCGGCGCTCTATCTCCAGCGCGGCCAGGGCCGGGTCCGCCGAGTCCGGTATCAGCGGCTCCGCCTCCACCAAGGCCGCCTCACGGCCGGCGAGCGTGCGCTGACGGGCCGCCGTACGCACTGTGTTCCTCGTCTCATTGGCCACGATCGCCAGCAGCCAGGGCTTGAACGCCGAGCCGTCCTTGAACCGGCCCAGCGAGCAGTACGCCTTGACGAAGGCCTGCTGCACCACGTCCTCCGCGTCCGCACCCGCCCCGAGCGCGGCGGCCGCCCTGAGCGCGATGCCCGTATGGGCCCGCACCAGCTGCGCGTACGCCTCCGGCTCTCCGGCGCGTACACGTGCGATCACCGCGGCCTCATCGACGATGCGGCCCCCCTCCCGCGTCCTCACACCTTTGTTACACCGCGGAGGACGGATCGGTTCCCATCTGTTTCCCACCAGTTCCGGACCGGCCCCCGAGACCTGAGAGAATGGTGAGCATGGCCTCTGATCGACCCCGCGTGCTCTCCGGAATCCAGCCCACCGCAGGCTCGTTCCACCTCGGCAACTACCTCGGCGCCGTCCGCCAGTGGGTTGCCCTGCAGGAGTCCCACGACGCGTTCTACATGGTCGTCGACCTGCACGCGATCACGCTCCCGCAGGACCCCGCCGACCTGCGCGCCAACACCCGGCTCGCCGCCGCCCAGCTCCTCGCGGCCGGCCTCGACCCGGAGCGCTGCACGCTCTTCGTCCAGAGCCATGTCCCCGAGCACGCCCAGCTCGCCTGGGTCATGAACTGCCTCACCGGCTTCGGCGAGGCCTCCCGCATGACCCAGTTCAAGGACAAGTCCGCCAAGCAGGGCGCGGACCGGGCCTCCGTCGGCCTGTTCACGTACCCGATCCTGCAGGTCGCCGACATCCTGCTCTACCAGGCCCACGAGGTCCCGGTCGGCGAGGACCAGCGCCAGCACATCGAGCTCACCCGGGACCTCGCCGAGCGCTTCAACGGCCGCTTCGGCCCGACCTTCACCGTCCCGAAGCCGTACATCCTCAAGGAGACGGCGAAGATCTACGACCTCCAGGACCCGGCGATCAAGATGAGCAAGTCGGCGTCCACGCCGAAGGGCCTCATCAACCTGCTCGACGAGCCCAAGGCCACCGCCAAGAAGGTCAAGAGCGCCGTCACCGACACCGACACCGTCATCCGCTACGACGCCGAGAACAAGCCGGGCGTCAGCAACCTGCTCACGATCTACTCGACCCTGACGGGTACGGGAATCGCGGAACTGGAGCAGAAGTACGAGGGCAAGGGCTACGGTGCGCTCAAGACGGACCTCGCCGAGGTCATGGTCGAGTTCGTGACGCCCTTCCGGGAGCGCACCCAGCAGTATCTGGACGACCCGGAGACGCTGGACTCGGTCCTGGCCAAGGGCGCGGAGAAGGCGCGTGCCGTCGCCGCGGAGACGCTCGCCCAGGCGTACGACAGGGTGGGCTTCCTGCCCGCCAAGCACTGAGTCCGCACCACGGCACACGGTCGGAACACGGGCGTACCACCGCACAGCGCTGCACATCACTACGGTTGCGCCTGCCCGCAGCACCTCCGTAGCCGTACAGTCGATAGCCGAATGGCCGTATCAGCGGCCATTCACGCTCACCAACCGGGCATGAGCTCACAACAGGACGAGCCGTTCGCGACGGGCGAGCTCACCGACAGACGACAGGAGACGACGTGGGGACCGTAACGATCGGCGTGTCGATCGCGGTCCCGGAGCCTCACGGCAGCCTGCTCCAGGAGCGGCGCGCGGGCTTCGGCGACGCCGCGGCTCACGGCATCCCCACGCACGTCACACTGCTGCCGCCGACCGAGGTCGACGCCGAGCTGCTGCCGGCGATCGAGGCACATCTCCTCGAGGTCGCGGCCGCTGGGCGCCCCTTCCCGATGCGGCTGTCCGGCACCGGCACCTTCCGGCCCCTCTCGCCGGTCGTCTTCGTCCAGGTCGTCGAGGGCGCCGAGGCCTGCACCTGGCTCCAGAAGCAGGTCCGTGACGCCTCCGGACCGGTCGCCCGCGAGCTTCAGTTCCCGTACCACCCGCATGTCACCGTCGCCCATGGCATCGACGAGGAGTCGATGGACCGCGCCTTCGAGGAACTCGCCGACTACGGCGCCGAGTGGCCCTGCACCGGCTTCGCGCTCTACGAGCAGGGCCCCGACGGAGTGTGGCGCAAGCTGCGGGACTTCGACTTCGGGGGGCCGGTGGTGCCTTCGCAGGCGGGGGCTGTGGAACGCGGGTCCATCCCAGCGAATTAGCTCCGCCGGTTGGGTCGTGGGGTGGGTGCCGGGTTCGGTTTGGTTGTTGTCTGCGGCGCCGTGGGGGTTGGTCGCGTGGTTCCCCGCGCCCCTAGGAGTGCGGCGCCGTGGGGGTTGGTCGCGTGGTTCCTCGCGGCCCTGGAGGTGCGGCGCCGTGGGGGCTGGGCGCGCAGTTCCTCGCGCCCCTGGGAGTGCGGCGCCGTGGGGGTTGGTCGCGTGGTTCCTCGCGCCCCTGGGAGTGCGGCGCCGTGGGGGTTGGTCGCGTGGTTCCTCGCGCCCCTGGGAGTGCGGCGCCGTGGGGGCCGGTCGCGTAGTTCCCCGCGTCCCTAGGGGGCTGCCGGACCGCGGCTTTGGTACGGCGCTCTAGATCGGCAGCCGTCGGAAGAGTCCCCGCGGCAGATGCCGCAGTGCCGACATCACCACACTGAGTGCGCCCGGGACCCACACCGTTTCCGAGCGGCGGCGCAGGCCCGTCTCGATGGCTGTCGCGACCGCTTCCGGGGTGGTTGCCAGGGGGGTCGCCTCCAGGCCGGCGGTCATCTTGGTGTGGACGAAGCCGGGGCGTACGAGCATGACGTGGACGCCGGTGCCGTGCAGGGCGTCGCCGAGGCCCTGGGTGAAGGTGTCGAGGCCGGCTTTGCTGGAGCCGTAGATGAAGTTGGCGCGGCGGGCGCGTTCGGCGGCGACCGAGGAGAGGACGACGAGGGAGCCGTGGCCCTGGGCCTGGAGGGCGCTCGCGCTGATCAGGGTCGCCGAGACGGCGCCCGTGTAGTTGGTCTGGGCGACCCGTACCGCGCTCATCGGCTCACGCTCGTCGTGCGCCTGGTCGCCGAGGATGCCGAAGGCGAGCAGCACCATGTCGATGTCGCCCTCGGCGAAGACCTTGCCGAGCACCGTCTCGTGGGACTCGGGGTCGAGGGCGTCGAAGGCGACCGTGTGCACGTCGGCGCCGAGCGCGCGCAGGTCGGCGGCGGACTGCTCCAGGGCGGGCGACGGGCGGCCGGCGAGCCACACGGTGCGGGTGCGGCGCGCGATCATGCGGCGGGTGGTGGCCAGCGCGATCTCGGACGTACCGCCGAGGACGAGCAGGGACTGGGGGAGGCCGAAGGCGTCCTTCACGACAGCTCCTAGAGATCTGATGGGTTCTACAGGGCGAGGCGGCGGGCCAGGTCCGACACGAAGACCCCGCGCGGGTCCAGTTCCGCGCGCAGCGAGCGGAAGGCGTCCAGGCGGGGGTACATCGCGGCGAGCAACTCGGGCCGCAGCCGGGAGTCCTTGGCGAGGTAGACGCGCCCGCCGGCCGTGGCCACCTCCTCGTCCAGCGCGTCGAGGAGCGCGCCGAGCCCGGGCAGCGCGGCCGGGATGTCCAGGGCCAGCGTCCAGCCGGGGACGGGAAAGGAGAGCCAGCCGGGGTCGGCGTCCCCGAAGCGCTTGAGGACGGCCAGGAAGGACGGGCAGCGGTGCTCGGAGATGCGCCGCACCACCCGGTGCAGGCTCTCCTCCTGGCCGTGTCCGACGACGAACTGGTACTGCACGAAGCCGCCCCGGCCGTAGATCCGGTTCCAGTGCGGCACGCCGTCCAGGGGGTGGAAGAAGGTGGTGAGCTTCTGCAGTTCACCGGTACGCGCGCGTGGCGCCCTGCGGTACCAGAGCTCGTTGAAGCAGGCCACGGTACGGCGGTTCAGCAGCCCTTCCGGCAGGAAGGCGGGCGGGCCCGGCAGACGGGAGGGGCGGAAGGCGAGCGGGTCCCTACGCGCGCGTGTGCCTTCGCGCAGGGCGTCCAGGGGGGCGTGGTCGCCGCGGGTGAGCACCGCGCGTCCCGTCGCCGCGCCGCGCGCCAGCAGGTCGATCCAGGCCACCGAGTAGCGGTAGTGGTCGTCGGTGGCGGCCAGGCGGGCCATGAGGTCGTCGAGGTCCCGCGCGCGTTCGGTGTCGACCGACATCAGCGAGGTCTCCACCGGCTGGAGTTGGACCGTGGCGGTGAGGATCACGCCGGTCAGGCCCATGCCGCCGGTGGTCGCGTCGAACAGGGGCGTGCCGCGGCGGACCGTGCGGATCCCGCCGTCGGCGGTGAGGAGTTCCAGCGACAGGACATGGCGGGAGAAGGCGCCCGAGACATGGTGGTTCTTGCCGTGGATGTCGGCGCCGATCGCACCGCCGACCGTCACCTGGCGGGTGCCGGGCGTCACCGGCACGAACCAGCCGAGCGGAAGCAGCACCCGCATCAGCCGGTGCAGCGAGACGCCCGCGTCGCACGAGACGGTGCCGCCGTCGGCGTCGATCGCGTGGACACGGTCCAGACCGGTCATGTCGAACACCGCGCCCCCGGCGTTCTGCGCCGCGTCCCCGTACGCCCGCCCCAGGCCCCTGGGGATGCCTCCGCGGGCCCCGCAGTCCCGGACGGCGGCCGCGGCCTCCTCGTACGTCCTGGGACGGATCAGACGGGCGACGGTGGGGGCGGTGCGGCCCCATCCCGTGACGGAGACGGTGTCGGCAGGCATGTCGGCGACCGTAGCGCCCGTTTGTGAGCGATCAGTTGTGAAACATCCCTGCTCTCCCCGAAATGGGTGATTAATGGGATGTCGCTCAATATTGCCGTAATTCTGGCTGTGTCGACGTGAACAGTGAGTCCACATGGACCACCTCGACGACATCGATCACCGAAGCCTCCGGGGTGCGGACCGCCGAATCCTCTCCGCGTTCCATGCCCGTGGCGCGGACCCACGCGTCGCCGTCCTCGCGCGTGCCCTCTCCCGGGCGGGCGAGCACGGCACGCTGTGGCTGGCGGCGGGGCTCACCGGGGCCGCCGTCGACGCCGGCCGACGCGGCGCCTGGTTGCGCGGGACGGCGCTCACCGCCGGTGCGCACCTCGTCAGCATGGGGGTGAAACGGGTGGTGCGCCGCCCGCGCCCGGCGCACGTCCAGCCCTTGGTCCCCACCCTCGGCCGGCACTCCTTCCCCAGCTCCCACGCGGCCTCCGCGACCGCGGCGGCCGTCGCCTTCGGCGCGCTCGGCGCCCACGCGATCCCCCCGCTCGCGGCCGCGATGTGCGTCTCGCGCCTGGTCGTCGGCGTGCACTACCCCTCCGACGTGGCGGCGGGCGCGGCGCTCGGGGCGCTCACCGCGCGGATCGGGGCGCGCTGGATGAGGAAGGGGGGCGCCCATGGCTGAGACCGCGCCCCTGGCGAGTGCCGCGCGGATCAGGGAAGTGGCGCTGCACGCACAGCGCACGCCCCCGCGACGGCCCGTACCGCCACCTGTCAAAGGCGGCCCCGGCGCGCTGCTGAAAGGTCTCATCAGGACCGCGCGTCCCAAGCAGTGGGTCAAGAACATCCTGGTCATCGCGGCCCCGGCCGCCGCGGGCCGGCTCTTCTCGGTCCACGCCCTGGCCCAACTCGCCCTCGTCTTCGCCCTCTTCACCGCCTGCGCCGCAGCCGTCTACCTGATCAACGACGCCCGTGACGCCGAAGCGGACCGCGCGCACCCCGTCAAACGCCGCCGCCCGGTCGCCGCCGGACAGGTCCCCGTACCGGTCGCGTACGCCGTCGGAGGCGCCCTCGCCGTCCTCGGGCCCGCCGCCGCGGCCCGGCTGACCTCACCCGCCGTCGCGGCCCTGCTCATGGCGTACGTCGGCATGCAACTCGCGTACTGCGTCAGCCTCAAGCACGTCCTCGTCGTCGATCTCGCCGTCGTCACGACCGGGTTCCTGATGCGGGCGATGGTCGGCGGGCTCGCGCTCGGCATCCCGCTGTCGCGCTGGTTCCTGATCACCACCGGGTTCGGGGCGCTGTTCATGGTGTCGGCCAAGCGCTACTCCGAGGCCGTGCAGATGGCCGGGAAAGCGGGCGCCACGCGCGCGTTGCTCACCGAGTACACCACCGGCTACCTGCGCTTCGTCTGGCAGCTGGCGGCCGGCGTCGCCGTCCTCGGGTACTGCCTGTGGGCCCTGGAGGAGGGCGGCGACCCGCACACTGGCGTGCTGCCCTGGCGCCAGCTGTCCATGGTCGCCTTCACCCTCGCGATCCTGCGGTACGCCGTCTTCGCCGACCGCGGCACCGCCGGTGAACCCGAGGACGTCGTCCTGCACGACCGCGCCCTCGCCGTCATCGGCCTGGTGTGGCTGGCCATGTACGGGCTGGCGGTGGCCAATTGGTAGCCACGCGCGCGTGGCGCGGCCCACGGGAAGCCGTCGGCACACGCGCGTGGGGCGACCGACGTGAGCTCCTCGGCTTCGCCGCGGTCGGCCTCCTCGCCTACGCCGTCGACCTCGCCCTGTTCACCTGGCTCCGCGGCCCGGCCGCCCTCGCCCCCCTCACGGCCAAGGCCCTCTCCTTCGTCGCCGGCTGCACGGTCGCCTACGCCGGGAACGCCCTCGGCCCCTACCGCCACACCCGGCCCAGGGGCCTGCGCCCCTACGCCGTCTTCTGCGCGGTCAACGTCGCCGGAGCCGCCGTACAACTGCTCTGCCTCACCGTGAGCCACTACGGCCTCGGCCTCACGTCCCAGCGGGCGGACACCGTCTCCGGCGCCGGAATCGGCATGGCGCTGGCTACCGTGCTGCGGTTTTGGGGCACTCGGACATTGGTCTTCCGCGCGGAGGGCAGAGTCGGATCATGGACTGGCTGAAGAAACTCCCCGTCGTCGGGTCCACGGTGACCCGGCTGATGACCACGCACGCGTGGCGGTCGTACGAGCGCATGGACCGGGTGAAGTGGACACGGCTGGCCGCCGCGATGACGTTCACCAGCTTCGTCGCGCTGTTCCCGCTGCTCACCGTGGCCGCGGCAATCGCAGCGGCGACCCTCGGCAAGGACCAGCAGAACAAGCTGGAGGACAAGCTCACCGACCAGGTGCCCGGCATCTCCGATCAACTCGACATCGGCGCGCTGGTGGAGAACGCCGGCACCGTCGGCCTCATCGCCGGTGCCCTCCTGCTGTTCACCGGCATCGGCTGGGTCGGCTCCATGCGCGAGTGCCTGCGCGCGGTGTGGGAGCTGGACGACGAGGAGGAGAACCCCGTCCTGCGCAAGGCCAAGGACGCGGGCGTCCTGGTCGGTTTCGGCGGCGCCGTACTCGTCACGCTCGCCGCCTCCACCGTCGCCTCCGCCATGGTCGGCTGGATCACCCGGCAGATGGGCATCGACGAGGACGGCTGGGGCGGGATCCTGCTGCGGATCGCCGCCTTCCTGATCGCCGTACTCGCCGACTTCCTGCTCCTGCTGTACGTCCTGACCCTGCTGCCCGGGGTCGAACCGCCGCGCCGCCGGCTGATGGTGGCCGCACTGATCGGCGCGGTCGGGTTCGAACTGCTGAAGCTGCTGCTCAGCGGCTATATGCAGGGCGTCGCCACAAAGAGCATGTACGGCGCGTTCGGCGTCCCGGTCGCCCTGCTGCTGTGGATCAACTTCACCTCGAAGCTGGTCGTGTTCTGCGCCGCCTGGACGGCGACGCAGGGCAAGGAGACCGAACTCGCCGACGCCCCCGAGGAGTCCGGGGAGTCCGGGGACGCGCCCGACGCCCCGGAGGCCGAAGGCCGGCCCGAGGAACCCGGGCTCAGGAACGGCCCCGACGGCGCACCAGGTCGGGCAGCGGCCACCGGCGGTTGATCAGGAACGCGCCGCCCGCGAGCAGCACCAGCAGCCCGCCGGCGATCCCGATCGCGATGCCCATGCCGCTCGAACCGCCGGCGGCCGACGCACCCACCGCCGACTTCGAGGACTTCTCGGCCTCCCCGGCGCCACCGGCCTCCCCGGCGTCGTTCGCACCCGGCTGGGCGCTCGCCTGCGCGGTGCCCCTCGGGGCGACCAGCTCACCCACCGGCTGCACCTTGCCGGCCGCCTGGAAGCCCCAGTCGAAGAGCCGCGCGGTCTCCTTGTAGACCTCGTTGTGCTCGCTCTTCTCCGGGTTCATGACCGTGACGAGCAGCACCTTGCCGTTCCGCTCGGCGACACCCGTGAAGGTGGCGCCGGCGTTGGTGGTGTTGCCGTTCTTGACGCCCGCGATGCCCTGGTAGACGGGCACGTCGCTGTCGCCGGACAGCAGCCGGTTGGTGTTCTGGATCTCGAAGGACTCGCGGACCGACTTGCCCTTCTTGTTCTTCGTCGTGGCGCCCGGGAACTTGGCGGTGACCGTCGAGCAGTACTCGCGGAAGTCCTTCTTCTGCAGCCCGGAACGCGCGATCAACGTCAGGTCGTACGCCGACGACACCTGGCGGGGAGCGTCGTAGCCGTCGGGCGACACCACGTTCGTGTCGAGGGCCTGGAGCTCCTCGGCGTGCTCGTTCATCTCCTTGACCGTGTTGTCGATGCCGTGGTTCATCTTCGACAGCACGTGCACGGCGTCGTTGCCGGAGCGCAGGAACACCCCGAGCCACAGGTCGTGGACGGAGTAGGTCTCGCCCTCCTTTATCCCGACGAGGCTGGAGCCGGACCCGATGTCCGCCAGGTCGGAGGGGACGACCTCGTGCTTCATGGTCTTGGGGAACCTCGGCAGCACCGTGTCGGCGAACAGCATCTTCATGGTGCTCGCGGGCGGCAGCCGCCAGTGCGCGTTGTGCGCGGCGAGCACATCGCCGGACTCGGCGTCGGCGACGACCCAGGAGCGGGCGGTCAGGTCCTTGGGCAGCACGGGGACACCGGCCGCGAGGTTCACCTGGGTGCCGGCCTGTCCCAGCCGCTCGCCGCCCACGGTCGACATGTTCGCCGGGGGCGTGGCCGACGGGCTCGTACTCGGTGACGGCTTGGGGGCCGCGTAGGAGACGGGCGCGGTCAGCGCGAGGGAGGACACGACGGCGGAAGTGACCAGCAGGGCGCGCCTGGCGGTCTTCTTGGGTGCGGGCACGACGGAGAACGTACATGCCCCACCCATGGAAGTCCCGCTTCTGCCCCCACCCCGCTCGGAGGGCCGGACCCGGGACGGTGACACCGAGCGCATGAAGCTCAGCCGCCCCGTCTCCCGGTTCCTGCTCGCCTTCGGGGTGTGGAGCTGGGTCATCTGGGTCACCTTCCATGAGGAACTAACGACTAGGAGTTGATCACTACAAAACAGCAGGTGAGGCGCTATGGCAGGCATCGCCACGCTCCCCGGTAACGAGCACTTGGACAGGTTGGCGGGTGGTGCACAGGTTCAAAGACGTCGGAAGGTCCGGTTGGGATCCAAAGGCCGTGCGTCCCGGCTTCGAAGAGCTCATGAAGGCAGTCCGCGCCGGTGAGGTCGACGTGGTGGTCGTCAACGAGCTGTCGCGTCTGACGCGCAAGGGCGCGCACGATGCCCTGGAGATCGACAAGGAGTTCAAGAAGTACGGCGTGCGGTTCGTGTCCGTGCTTGAACCCTTTCTGGACACGTCCAACCCGATCGGCGTCGCGATCTTCGCGTTGATCGCCGCTCTCGCCAAGCAGGACAGCGATATCAAGGCGGAGCGACTGCGGGGCGCGAAGGAAGAAATCAAGGCTGTCGGTGGTCGGCATTCCAGCTCGGCCCCGTACGGAATGCGGGCTGTCCGTGAGCGAATTGGAAATCTCGTTGTGTCGGTGCTTGAGCCGGACGAGGAAAACCCGGATCACGTTGCAACCGTAGAGCGCATGATTGAGATGAGCTGGGAAGGGATTTCGGACAACAAGGTTGCAGCCACGCTTGAGGGGGAGGGGGTTCCGGGTTCCCGCCCCCGGGACTGCGGAACCTCACGCCACTGAGAAGCGTCTCGCGTCCATCAAGAAGCGTCGCGTATCCGGTGAGCAAAGCCCGATTCAGTGGCGTGCTCAGACCGTTCGATGGATTCTCAACCATCCGGCGATCGGGGGATTCGCCAGCGAGCGAGTCAAGCGAGGGAAGGCGTACGTCAACGTCATTGCGCACGATGAGGTCGGCTCGCCGCTGACTCCTCATAGGGGCGTCACTGAGGGGGCCAAGTGGCTTGAGTTGCAGGACCGTCGGAACAAGCGCAACAAGACGAACAGGCAGCCGGGCGGCACGGCTGAAGCTCGCCTCTTGAGCGGGTGGCGTTTCATGCGTTGCGACATCTGCGCTGGATCCATGGGGCAGACGAAGAACAACGGTGGGCAGGACTATTACAGTTGCGCCAACCCCAAGGGGCATGGCGGGCTTACGGTGAAGCGTGAGTGCGCCGACGATTACGTTGTGCGGCGGGTGTGGGCCCGACTCGTGAATGCCGATATGAACAACGAGGAAGACCAGGAATGGGTGGCTGCCGCCGCTCTCCGGTTCGCGCAGCAAACCGACTCGGCGGGGGTAGAAGAAGAACGGCGCGAGACTGCCGCTCACCTTGAGCACGTGAAGCAGTCCATCGCGGAGCTTCAGGCGGATCGTAAGGCCGGGTTGTACCGGGGTCGTGATGAGCTGGCCACCTGGCGCGCGACAATGCGGCAGTACAGGGCGTACGAGAATCAATGCGTAGCCCGTCTTGCGGAGTTGGATGAGAAGACTGCCAGCGCGGTTCATATTCCAGCCGAGTGGTTCATGCCGGGGGAGGATCCGTTGGGGCAGGAATCGCTGTGGGCATCGTGGGATGTGTATGAGCGACGCGCTTTCCTTGAGTTGTTCCTCACTGGTGTATCGGTTGGTCCGGGGCGAGATCCGGAAAGCCGGAAGTACATTGCGATCGAGGATCGCGTGATGTTGGACTGGCGGCCACTTCCGAGCAAACAGGACAGCGAGGAGGAGGACGAGCAGGAGGAAGCACTCCTGACGCTGTAGCGCGCATGCGGCCCGTGCCGCTGTGGCTGCAAGCGGAAGCCCCCTTGCCCCGACCTGAACCGGGGCAAGGGGGCTTTGCTGCGCCTTGCGGATCTACTTCACGGAGTTGACGAACGAAGCCCAAGCCGAGGGGCTGACGACCAGGGCCGCGCCTTCCTTGTTCTTCGAGTCCCGGACAGGCACGGCCGACAGTCCGTCAACGACCTCGACGCAGGCTCCGCCGTTGTCGGAGCTGTAGGTGCTCTTGCGCCATGCCGCCTCGGGCAGACTGTTTGCGCGGATCACGTTGTTTCCTTCATGACGTCGGCGATCAGGTCGATCGACGCTTGCACGGACAGGGCGTCGCCCATGAGCAGATCATAGGCCCGTTCGGCTGCCTTGAAATCGGCTGGATCCGCCAAAAGCTGGCCCCGAGGGAAGCCGTCCACGTGGACAACAGGCAGGGCCGGAGCGCCCTTGACGCCTGCCTCGAAGGTGAGCGTGTGGAAGGCACCGGCCGCAGCTGCGCGGGCGCCGCTGCTGAATGGCACGACCTGGATCACGATCGACGGCCGTTCCGACAGATTCAGCAGGTGCCTTAGCTGTTCCCGCATCACCCGACCGTCACCGACCTTCCGTCGCAACACGGCTTCGTCCATGAGCGCCCACAGTTCCGGAGGGGTGCCTCGTTCGAGGATGGCCTGTCGTTCCATGCGTGCGTCTAGCAGGGTGTCGATGCCGTTGGCCCGGCCCACGGCCAGGGTTGCCCTGGCGTAGTCCCTGGTCTGTAGCAGTCCAGGAACGACTGTCGGCTCAAGAGTACGGATGACGGCGGCCTGCTTCTCCAGCTCGACGAACGGCCGGAACCAGCTCGGATACGCGTAGAGGATGACGAGCGGCCACAGCCGACTCAAGTGCTCGTCGGCGTCCAGGAACTTGTCGGCGCCCTTGGCGAAGTCCTTCGACGGCACCCGGACGGCGTTCTCGATCTTGTTGACCAGGGTTCTCGTGCAGTGAGTGGCTTTGGCCAACGCTTCTTGAGGGACGCCCTTCTTGGCGCGTAGCCGCTGCACCTCGGACCCGAAGAACGTCAGCATCGAGTCCTTGTCGTTCAGGTCCTGCTCCTCGACCGCCATCCTCAACCCTCCACGTGACAGGGCCTGTTGTCACGGTGACCAGCGCGTCTGAGGACTGTGGGTCTCGTCGGTCGTGTTGCTCGCCTTCCCGGTGACTGACAGGACAGACGGCTAGTCACACTCGCGACGATCACGCCGGTGTTTCTCTGCTTGGTCGGGGTCGGGCTGGGGTGTCGGGCGGTTGGCCGTCCGGACGGGGCCGGCCGAAGGCCGCATGCCCGGCCGAGGCGGCCAAGGCCGCCCGGCGCGCCGCAGGCGCGCCCTTGAAACAAGTAAAGAGAAGTCACTCCGATCAGGATCGGCGCCGGGTGCTGCGCTGGGCGGCTGCCTTCGTCGGCGTCACGGGAAAGGTGAGCTGACAGGTAGCGGCGGGGGCCTTCAGCTCCTCACACAACAGCGGGCGCTCCTGGTCCGCATCGGCGGTCACGCGATAGGTGACCAGCAGGGGGCTTGCGTCGCTGAGCCCGAGGGCTGTGCGCTCGTCCGGGTAGGGGGTGCGGGCGGTGACATGCTCGGTGAACGCAAGGGTGAGTCCGGCTTCGGCCAGCTGCCGGTAGCTCTTGGGATTTCATGGAGTCCGTCGACGCGGTCAAGACTGCTATTTCCGTTGAAAATGCAGAAACCTGCTGTGAGCTTTCGCTGGAGCCGGTCGAGTTCAAGATGCGCGATGGCCTGGTTGTGGCTGGCGTTGCGCCTTCCATCGGAGCAGTGGCAGCTGACCTGGCCACTCCCGCTGAGTGTCGCCCTTCTTCGGCGGGGGCGGCACGCGGCAGATAGTAGGAATGCGCCGGCCGACTTCGGCTAGATCGGTACCCAGCCCCGTCCGGGCTCCCTCCGGGCGGGGTGTCTTTGTGCCCCTACTTGTCAGAGCGGCGGGACGCTCGAACACCCCGGAAGCCAATGACTCCGATGGCGGTGCCCAGAAGGAAGGACACGACGGCAAGGGTGAGGTGCACCCACAGGTAAGCCGTAGGCTCGCCGTCATCGAAGGCAAGTCCGCTGGCATCCTTGAACAGGTTGTTGACGAAAGTTGCCCAGATCACCCACGACCAGATGCCGAACGCGGCGAGGAACCAGGAGACAGGGCGGGTGAGCTTCATGGAACGTCCTTCGGGCGGGGTGGCTCGTGCCCTGTCAGTATCTGACCTGCGTCAGCTCGGTCCGCGGCCGGGGGGGACTGGGTACTTGCTCCTGGCCGTCGTCTCGTTCCTGCTGGGAACCGGGAACCGGGAACCGCCATCGGCATCATCGGCTTCCGAAGCATTCGCGCATCCCGCCGCGCCGAGACCTAGGAGCATGGGTAGTAGAGCACTCTCTGGATCCCTGAATCCATCGCCCTACGCCTGGCTCTCTACACGATTGGGCCTTCCATTAGCGGCATCCTCACAGCCTGCAATGAATTCTCGAGGCCTATCTTCAATACCCTTCGCGCTTCCCCGCTGAGAGGGGTCGAGGTCTTCGGGCTTCACCAATGGAAGCTGTCGAAGGCAATCAGGGCTTTCACCTGGCAGGCTGCGATTATCTCCTCTACGGGATCTTCGGAAGTTTATGGCTCCGGACGCGTGTCCATCGGTGCAAGGATCGCCGATGACGGCAGATGAAACAGGCCCTGAAACCTGTCGTCGGCGAGGGCCGGGGGGCCGGGGGGAAAAGCGCGCGGTGACCGCGTCGAGCAGCGCCGCGGCCGGCTGCCCGACGGGATCACGGAAGGAGGGTCTGTTCCGCCCAGATGGTTTTGCCCTCGGCGGTTTGGCGGGTGCCCCAAGCCGCTGTGAGCTGGGCGACCAGAAGCAGGCCACGGCCGCCTTCGTCGAAGGTGCGGGCGCGGCGCATGTGGGGGGCGGTGCCGCTGGCGTCGGAGACCTCGCAGATGAGGTTTCGGTCGTGGATCAGACGCAGCTGTATGGGTGGTTCGGCGTATCGGATGGCGTTGGTGACGAGTTCGCTGACGACCAGTTCCGTGACGAAGCCGGCGTCGTCGAGTCCCCAGGCCGCGAGTTGGGCGGTGGCGTCCTTTCGGGCCTGGGCGACGGCGACGGGTTCCGCGGGTAGGTCCCAGGTGGCGACGCGGTCGGAGTCCAACGCCTTGGTGCGGGCGATGAGCAGGGCGACGTCGTCGGAGGGGCGGCCGCGCAGCATGGTGGCCAGAACCGCGTCGCACAGGTTGTCCAGAGGGGCAGAGGGTTGGGTGAGGGCCTGGCAGAACAGGGACAGGCCAACGTCGATGTCCCGCTCGCGGGCTTCGATCAGACCGTCGGTGTAGAGAGCGAGGAGGCTGCCCTCGGGCAGTTCGATGTCGACCGCCTCGAAGGGGAGTCCGCCCAGTCCGAGTGGGGGCCCAACAGGCACGTCGAGCAGCTTCGCCCTGCCGTCGGGGGTGACCAGGACGGGTGCCGGGTGCCCGGCGAGGGCGATCGTGCAGTGACGGGAGACCGGATCGTATACGGCATACAGGCAGGTCGCGCCGACGTCTCCCGGTGTCCCCGCCCCGATGCCCCGCTGCGGGGAGTCCTTCGCTTCGGTGGACAGGCGGGCGACGAGGTCGTCCAGGTGGGTGAGCAGTTCATCGGGGGGCAGGTCGATGTCGGCGAGGGTGAGCACAGCGGTGCGCAGCTGCCCCATGGTGGCTGAGGCGTGGATGCCGTGGCCGACGACATCGCCGACGACGAGCGCGACCCTGGCGCCGGAGAGCGGGATGACATCGAACCAGTCCCCGCCCACGCCGGCTCGGGCGCCGGCCGGCAGGTAGCGGGACGCGACCTCCACCGCGGCCTGCGCCGGCAGTGCCTGGGGCAGCAGGCGGCGCTGCAGGGTCACCGCGGTGGCGCGTTCGCGGGTGAAGCGCCGGGCGTTGTCGATACAGACCGCCGCTCTGGCGGCCAACTCCTCGGCCAGCACCAGGTCGTCCGCACGGAACACCTCGGGATGCTGGTGGCGGACGAAGACGACGACGCCCAGGGTGGCGCCACGCGCGGTCAGGGGCACGGTGATCACCGAGTGCATACCGAAATCACGGATCGCGGAGGCCCGGCCCCGATCGCGGGCCGTCCACTCGGTGATCGCGGGGTCGGTCGCGAGGTGCAGTCGGGCCTGTCCCGACCTGAGGCTCTCCGCCGGTGGGGAGCCTTCCGGATACGTGTCCACCTGGCCCGGAGCGACGACCGCCTCGGGGATTCCCGGGTTGACCGATCCGTTGGCAACACGCCGCAACGAGACGGGGCCACGCGGGATGACCGGGGGCGGCTCCTGGGCGTCATCGAGAGAGGGGAGCAGATCGACGCTGACGAAGTCGGCGAATTCCGGGACGACCACATCCGTCAGCTCTTGAGCCGTCCGCGTCACGTCGAGGGTGCTGCCGATCCGCGTACTGGCGTCCGCGAGCAGCATCAGTCGCTTGCGGGCCCAGTACTGCTCGGTCGTGTCCTGAATGGCGAGACCTACACCCAGAACACGACCGTCTTCGTCCTTCAGCGGAGTGACGACGACCGACCAGGCATGCTCACGGGGCTCACCGAGGACGCTCGAGTAGAGCGCAAGGACCTGCGGCTCACCGCTCTGCAGCGCCAGCCGCATGGACTGCTCCACCCGTTTCATCCCTGGGTGGTCCACGAACTCAGAAGGCAACAGCCCGCGCGCGTAGTCATCGCCGAGGGCCAGATCGCGCCTTCCGACCTCGTTGTACCGGCGCAGGCGCAGCCTGGTGTCGTATACCCCCAGGGACGAGCCCGCGGCCTGCTCGTGGTGCCGGCTCACGAGAACGTCGTCATCGGGACGGGGGTCCTGCCCCGTCAGTGCGGAGACCAGGAACCATTCGAGCCGCCCCCCGTCCGACGCCCTTCTGTGGGCCAGGATCCTGGCTTCCACGCGGTGACCGTCGCGGTGCCGCAGGGCAATCCGCCCGTTCCACCTGGGCATCTGCGTGAGGGACCGCAGCTCCCGCTCGTCGATCTCCTCGGCCAGCAGACCAGCCGCCGCTTGCCCCACGGCCTGTGAGGACGGGTACCCGAGCAATTCCTCGGCCCCCGCATTCCACGCTGTCACCACGCCGTGCTCGTCGATGGTGGCATTCGCACTCAGCGCCTCGTCGAGAACGCCCTCGGATCCCCCTGGCAGCTGGTCGGCGGCCATGTATCCCTCCATGGTTGTTCATCTCGCTCCTGAGGAGATCTCCGCAGCTCCTCAGCAGGCGCCAAGACTCATACACGGATAGACGAGAGCATTTCTGTATTATCCCGTCTTTTTGGGTCAGGCATAGCGGATGCTGCCTGGAGTGCGCCGTGCGCCAGTCACGACACCACCGGTGTCCTGGAAGGTGCCTGCGCACCGCGCCGGACGGCGGAGTCGCCCTCGGTCACCAGGAAGCGGCTGGACGGGTGAGCAGTCCGAAGGCGGGACGGCCTGAGGTGTCTCACAGGGCACTACACCTAGGAGCTCTGGGTGCCTCCTTCCATACGTCGATCAGGCCGTGCAGGCGCGACGAGGGCGCGAGTCCCTCCAGGGTCACGGGCTGGCCCGCGCCGTCTGCGATCGGCAGGCGCCAGTTCGGGTACTGGTCCCAGGTGCCGGGGAGGTTCTGCGGGCGGCGGTCGCCGCCGCCGTCCGGGAGCAGACGCCGATCATGCGAGCGGGGGTGCGCCGCAGGAAGCGGTGGACGACCTGTACCTCCGCCTCCTACGAGGGTGCGGTCGCCTCCCCCGGCCGAGCCCGCGAGCAGCCCGAGCCGTGGGGAGGCAGGTCCAGCCACTCCACCGTGTCGGCGGCGGCCTCGGCCCGTTCCTCCTCCAGGGGGCGGGCCGGCGGGCCGAGCCGGTCGCGGAGTTCGACGCGTTCACCGGTCGGGCGGGCCGCGGTGGACGGCAGGTCGTGGTGGTGGCGGTGGCGAGGCAGTCGGCGCGCCAGCGGTCGGGGCAGGGGGCGTGCGTCGCCGTCCCAGTCCCGTTCGAACCACAGGACGGATGTGCCAGCACCCCGCGCTTGCGCGGCGCCTCGCGCACGCCCGGTTCCATGGTGCCCAGGCCAACGAGGTCGCGGCCCGCCGCGGCGGCACCATCGGCCTGGTCAGCGAGAGATCAAAGGCGGCCGGCGCAGCGAGGGGCGGGCCGCGGGCGCCATGTCCGGCCCCGAGGTGCACGCGAAGATCCAGGCCTACGAGGACCTGCTCGCCAAGCACGGCCTGAAGCCCGGCGAGGCCGCCCTGGCCTGGCTGCCCACCCGCTGCCTGTTCGTCTTGTTGCGCTTGTTCCGGCGCTCCTGCAACTCAAGCCACTTGGCCCCGTCAGTGACACCCCTATGAGGCGTCAGCGGCGAGCCGGCCTCATCGCGCGCGATGACGTTGACGTACGCCTTCCCTCGCTTGACTCGCTCCCTGGCGAATCCCCCGATCGCGGTGCGGGCCGCGGGCGCCCGCCGTCGTCTCCTTCGTATTGGGGACGGTCGTCGGGGTCATCGGGTTGCGTGGAGTGCGCGCACTGCGCCGGACGTCATAGGAACTCGGCCAGGACCTGGGACGTTCACTCGGCACGCAAGGGAAAGGGAACGTCGGCGTGGTCATCGTCTTCGCGCTTGTCGCACTGCTCGTGGTCTCCGTCCTGGTGGCGGGCAACTGGTGGATGTGGCGCCGCCTGTTCCGCGACACGACCCGCGGCCCCGGGTTCGTGCGCCGCGCGGGCGTGGTGGTGATCGCCGGCGGCTGGGCCCTGACGGTCGGTGCCCTCGTCGCCGAGCGCTCGGGCGCGCCCTTCTGGCTCCAGCAGGTTCTGGCCTGGCCGGGCTTCCTGTGGCTGGCCCTGTCGATGTACCTCATGCTGGGCGTGCTCGCGGGTGAGGTCGTACGGCCGCTGCTGCGGCGGTGGCTCGAGCGGCGGGCGCGTGCGGGGGAGACCGCGCCGGACCCGGCACCGGCGGACGGCACGCCATCCACGCCCCTTCCGGCGTCGGCCTCAGCGGCCGGCCCGATCTCGTCGCCCGCCACCGGCTCGACAGCGGTTTCCGCGCCTGCCACGGGCTCGACAGCGGTTTCCGCGACCGGCACCGGCTCTACGTCGGCCTCCGCGCCCGCGACCGCGACCGCCACCGGCTCTACGTCGGCCTCCGCGCCCGCGCCCGCGCCCGCGACCGCCACCGGCTCTACGTCGGCCTCCGCGCCCGCGACCGCCACCGCCACCGGCTCCACGTCGGCCTCCGCGACCGCCACCGGCTCCACGTCGGCCTCCGCGACCGCCTCGACAGCGGCCTCCGCGACCGCGACCGGCACAGCGCCGACATCCCCGACCGGCTCGGCCTCGGCCCTCACCGCCGACCCGCCCCCGGCCCCCGGGACCGACCCGTCCCCGGCCCCCGGGACCGCCCCGTCCCCGGCCCCCACAACCGACCCGTCCCCGGCATCCCCGCCCGACCCCACCCCGGCATCCGGCCCCGCCGACCCGCCCCGCCCCCTGGCCACCCCCACCCGTCGCCTCTTCGTCTCCCGGTTCGTCGCCGGGGCTGCCGCCGCGGCAGCCGTGGGCACCGTCGGCTACGGCACCTACGGCGTCGTCAGAGGCCCCAAGGTCAAGCGGGTCACCGTCCCGCTGGCCAAGCTCCCGCGCGCGGCGCACGGTTACCGGATCGCGGTCGTCAGCGACATCCACCTGGGCCCGGTCCTGGGCCGCGGCTTCGCGCAGAAGGTCGTCGACACCATCAACGGCACCCAGCCCGACCTGATCGCGGTCGTCGGCGACCTGGTGGACGGCAGCGTGAAGGACCTCGGCCCGGCGGCGGCCCCGCTCGCCCAGCTCCGGGCGAGACACGGCGCGTTCTTCGTCACCGGCAACCACGAGTACTTCTCCGGCGCCGAGCAGTGGGTCGACGAGGTACGCCGCCTGGGCCTGCGCCCGTTGGAGAACGCCCGGACCGAACTGGCCCACTTCGACCTGGCCGGTGTCAACGACATCGCGGGCGAAAGCGAGGGCCAGGGCCCCGACTTCGCCAAGGCCCTCGGCGACCGGGACAAGGCACGCGTGTGTGTGCTCCTCGCCCACCAGCCGGTGCAGATCCATGACGCCGTCGACCACGGCGTCGACCTCCAGCTCTCCGGCCACACCCACGGCGGCCAGCTCTGGCCGGGCAACCTCGTCGCGGGCATGGCCAACCCGACCCTGGCCGGACTGGACCGCTACGGCGACACCCAGCTGTACGTCAGCCGGGGCGCCGGCGCCTGGGGCCCGCCCACGCGCGTGGGCGCCCCGTCGGACATCACGGTCATCGAGCTGGCGTCCCGTCAGGCCTGACCGGCCTCACCCGCTCGACGGCCTCACCCGCTCGACGGCCCCACCGGCCCCGCCGGCCCCGCCGGCCCGACCGTTCCGTGACTGTGAACGGCCTGTGAAACCTGCCGGAAACGCCCGTAGGTAAGTTCTTTCCCATGTCGCCAGAAAGCCCTTCCCCCTGGTGAAACGGGTGTGATTAGGTGTGCCCGCCACTTAGGGGAGTGGCGGATATTCACCTATTCACTGCTCATGTGGGGGCCCGTGAAGGGCCGGGGAGAGGGCACACCCATGCGTTCGATTCGCATGCGGATTCTCGCGACGCTGCTCGTGCTGGCGGCCGTGGGCGTGGGCGGCTGGCAGTTGCTGCCGTCGCAGCAGGACGAGAACAGGACCATCACGGTCGGCACCACGGACGCCGTCACGTCGCTCGATCCGGCCGGCGCCTATGACGCCGGCTCCTGGGCGCTGTTCAACAACGTCTACCAGTCACTGCTGACCTTCGAGCCAGGTGGCGTCGCACCCGAGCCGGACGCGGCGCAGAGCTGCGGTTTCGACGGCACCGACCTGAAGACGTACCGCTGTGAGCTGCGCGAGGACCTCACCTTCCCGAGCGGGCGGGCCATGACCGCGCAGGACGTCAAGTACTCCTTCGACCGCGTCAAGCGGATCAAGTCGGACGTCGGCCCGTCCTCCCTGCTGAGCACCCTCGCCTCGATGAGCGCGAGCGGCCGCACGGTCACCTTCCGGCTGTCGTCGCCCGACGCCACGTTCCCGCTCAAGGTGGCCACCGGGGCGGGCGCCATCGTGGACCGCGAGAAGTATCCGGCCGACGCGCTGCGTACCGACAACGCTGTCGACGGCACCGGCCCGTACACCCTGACCGCGTACACGAAGGAGAAGGAGGCCGTCCTCGCCCCGAACACGCGGTACAAGGGCGCCCTCAAAGGCACCGGCCGCCCCGTCGAACTGCGCTACTTCGCCGACGGGGACGCCCTCGACAGCGCCTGGAAGGCGAAGCGGATCGACGTCGCCACGCGCACGCTGCCGCCCGAGGTACTCGCCGGACTGAACGCCGCCGACCCGGGCCAGCGCGTCTCCGAGGCCGACAGCTCCGAGATCCGCAACCTCTACTTCAACACCCGCAAGGGTTCGCCGCTGCACGACGTCCGGGTCCGGCAGGCCTTGGCCTGGCTGATCGACCGCGAACGGCTGGCGGCCACGGTGTACAAGGGGACCGTGGACCCGCTGTTCTCGCTGATCCCGACGGGCATCACCGGTCACACCACGTCGTTCTTCGACACCTACCCCAAGCTGAACCCCGCCAAGGCGCGCGTCCTGCTCAGCGAGGCGGGCGTGAGCCTGCCCGTCCGCTTCACCTACGGCTATGGCGCCGGCCGCGGCGCCGGAGCCGAGGAGGCCGCGGAGATCAAGCGGCAACTGGAGGCGACCGGCCTGTTCAAGGTGACGGTCAAGGGCTACGAGTGGACCGACTTCCAGAAGCGCTGGGCGAGCGGCAAGCTCGACGCGTACGCCGTCGGCTGGGTCGCCGACTTCCCCGACCCGGACACCTACGGCGGCCCGCTCGTCGGCACCGACGGCACCATGAACACCGGGTACAGCGACAAGACCGTGGACCGGCTGATCACGGACAGCCAGCAGTACGCCGACCGCAGTGAGGCCACGAAGGACTTCCGTCTGCTTCAGGAGGCCGTCGCCCGCGACGTCCCGGCCGTCCCGCTGTGGCAGGCCAAGGAGTACGTGGTCGCCAGCGAGGAGGTCGGCGGCGGACAGTACCTCTCGGACGGCACCGGGGTCTTCCGGCTCTGGCGCCTCACCTGGATCTGACGTCGGTCGGCAGGGTCACCCGTCACCCTCAGACCCTCACCCGGCGCAGAGTCCACCGCCACCTCCCCGCCATGGGCCTCCACCACCCCCTGCACGATCGCCATGCCCAGCCCGCTGCCCGCGCCCCCCGCCGGCCCGGAAGAACCGGTCGAAGACGCGCGCCGCGTCCTCCTCGCACAGCCCCGGACCCTCGTCCTCGACACACCGCCGGACGACACCGTCCGCCCGCTCCACGCCCAGCCGCACCGGCACGTCGGCGGGCGTGTGCGTGCGGACGTTGCTGAGCAGATTGCCCAGCACCTGACGCAGCCCCGACTCGTCGCGTGCACGAGCAGCGCGCCGTCGGCGCCGACCGTGATCGGCCGCTCGGGCTGCTGGACCCGCAGATCCTCGGCCGCCTCGCGCACCAGACGGCTCAGGTCGACGTCGCGGAACCGCACTTCGGGCCGCTGGTCGAGCCGGGCGAGGGTGAGCAGCTCGTCGACGAGGCGTCCCATGCGGTCCACCTCGCCGTTCATCCGGTCCCAGGCGCGCTTGCGCTCGGCGGGTTCCGTCAGCATCCCCTTGTCGTACAGCTGGAGGTACCCGCGTATCGCGGACAGCGGTGTGCGCAGCTCGTGCGAGGCGTCACCGACGTAGCGGCGCAGCTGGGCGGTGCTGCGCTCGCGCGTGCGGTACGCCGATTCCACCTGGTGGAGCATGGAGTTGAGGGCGACCCGGAGCTGTTCGACCTCCAGGGTCGGGTCGCGGCTGGAGGGGACGCGCCGGGTCAGATCGCCCTCGGCGATGGCCGACGAGGTCTCCACCATGTCCTCCAGCGGCCGCATCCGGCGGCGCACGCTGAACATCGTCAGACAGCCGAGCAGCGCCAGCAGCAGCGTCCCGACGGCCAGGTCCATCCGCAGCGCCTTGCCCATGCCCTCGTGCAGGCCCTTGATCGCGACCATGCTGATGAGCCATGTCACGGACGTGCCCGAAGTGGCCCCGCTGCTCGGCTCGTTGATCGGCCTCGGCCTCGGCGTCGGCTTCGACTACGCCCTGTTCATCGTGACCCGGCACCGGCGCGGCATCCTGCGCGGGATGCGGCCCGAGGAGGCGGCCGTGACGGCCCTCAACACCTCGGGGCGCGCGGTGCTGTTCGCGGGCGGCACGGTCTGCATCGCGCTCGCCGGAATGCTGGTGATGAACATGCGGTTCCTGGACGGCGTCGTCGTCGCGACCTCGCTCACCGTCGTCCTGAGCGTGCTGGCCGCGATCACCCTGCTGCCCGCGCTCCTCGGCCTGCTCGGCATGCGGGTGCTCAGCCGCCGGCAGCGGCGCCGGCTCGCGGCGGCCGAACCGGAGCCGGCGGAGGTGAGCGGACCGGCGGCGCGCTGGTCGGCGTACGTCCAGAGGCGCCCGCGGCCGATCGCGGCGCTGGCCCTCGTCGTCATGGCGGCTCTCGCGATCCCCGTGCTGTCGCTGCGTCTCGGCGCCACCGACCAGGGCAACCACCAGGAGTCGACCACCACCCGGCAGGCCTACGACCTGCTCGCCGAGGGCTTCGGGCCCGGCGTCAACGGCCCGCTCCAGGTCGTCGTCGACGGCGACGCCCCCGCGGGTCTGGTCGACGGCATCCGCGCCACCGAGGGCGTCGCCCAGGTGGCCGCCGTCCCGCCGTCCCGTCGGCGAACGGCGTCACGGTCATCCAGGTCGTACCGACGACGTCGCCCCAGTCCGAGGAGACCGACCGGCTGATCGACCATCTGCGCGACGACGTGATCCCGCAGTCGGGCGCCGAGGCCCATGTCGGCGGGGTGACGGCGGTCTTCAAGGACTTCGCGTCGGTGACCGGCGACCGGCTCCCGTACTTCGTGGCGACGATCACCGCGCTCGGCTTCCTGCTTCTGCTGGTGGCGTTCCGCTCGCTCGTGGTGCCGCTGACGGCGGCCCTGATGAACCTCATCGCGGCCGCCGCGTCCTTCGGCGTCCTGGTGGCGGTCTTCCAGTGGGGCTGGGGCACCGAACTGCTCGGGATCGGCAAGGAGGGGCCGATCACGTCGTTCCTGCCGGTCATCATGCTGTCCCTGCTGTCCCTGCTGTCCCTGCTGCTCGGCCTCTCCATGGACTACCAGGTGTTCCTGGTGAGCCGGATGCACGAGGAGTGGGTCCACACGAAGGACAACGCGCGCGCGGTGCGCGTGGGCCTCGCGGAGACCAGCCGGGTCATCAACTCGGCGGCTCTGATCATGATCTGTGTGTTCAGCGCGTTCGTGCTGAGCGGCGACATGGAGGGCGCGATGGCGGGCATCGGCCTCGCGGCGGCCGTCGCCCTGGACGCGTTCATCCTGCGTACGGCGCTGGTGCCGGCCGCGATGCACATGCTGGGCCGGTCGAACTGGTGGCTGCCGGACTGGCTGGAGAAGCGGCTGCCGCATCTCGCGGTCGAGCCAAGGCAGGAGGCGACGGCGGCCGACGAGGAGCCGGTCCTGGCGGGCCGCGCGTCGGTCGTCCACGGGTACATCCGCACCGCCGACGGCGATCCGGTCGACGGCGCGGCGGTGACGCTGCTGACGAAGGGCGGCCGCCGGCTCGACGGGGTGACGTCCCTGGCCGACGGCTCGTACATCGTCTCGGTACCGGCGCCGGGTACGTATCTGCTGGCGGCGACCGCGCAGTCGTACGGGTCCCGGGCGGCCCAGGTGGTCGTGACGGACGGTCCGCTCGTGTACGACGTCGAGCTGGCCGACGGTGAGGTGGACGCCGTCAACTGACGGTCACTGGAGGCATTTCAGGGGCGCTCGTCCTGAGCGGGCGCCCCTTGTTCGTCCCCCTGAGCGCCCGTCTTCCCGTCTGCTTTCCTGCTCGCCTTCCTGCCCGCCTTCTCCTTCGCCGGATCCGGCAACGCGTTCGTCATCCCAGGCAGGAAGTCCGTGAACAGCTCGTGCACCTCGCGCACCAGCGGCCGCAGCACCCGGAACCGCGCCAGGGCGACACCCCGCGCGGTCAGTCGGGCACCCCGCTCGGCCAGCCGGTAGCTGCGCTCGCGGCCCTCGGTGCGGTCGAAGATCCAGTACAGGACGAGCCCCATCTGGGAGAGCCACATCAACTCCGGCAGCACGTCCCGGAGCTCCTCGGGCACCTTCGTCCTCGTCGCCCCAGCCAGCACCTGGCGATGGACGTTGATGGCCTCCACGCGCGCGTGCTCGGACTCCGCGGAGAAGGGGCTGAGCGGGCTGTCGGGGTCGGCGGCGTTCTTGAAGAACTGCACGGCGAACTCGTGGTACGGCGTCGCGATGTCCAGCCACACCTTCAGCACGCCCGCGAGACGTGCCTCCAGGTCGGTCTCGCGGGCCAGGACGTCCCGGATCGCCGCCTGGTGCTCGGCGGCGATCCGGTCGTAGAAGCCCTGGATCAGGTGTTCCTTGCCCTCGAAGTAGTAGTACGCGTTTCCTACGGAGACCCCGGCCTCCTGGGCGATGGCCCGCATCGTCGTCTTGTCGTAGCCGCGCTCCTGGAAGAGCCGCATGGCGGTCTCCAGGATCAGCGCGCGGGTCTGCTCGGACTTGCTGGGCGCGTCGCCCTGCTCAGGGCTGTCGTTCTTCGAGGGCACGGAACGAGAGCCTAACGAGTGGTGATTCGGCCGACGGTCAGGAGGTCTGTGCCGTCTGGTACAGGTTCTGGGCGTCGGCGCCGAAGTACGGGCCGTACATCCGGTTCGGCAGGAAGTTGTACTTGAAGCTGTTCACCGAGGACAGCAAGCCCTTGCCGGTGGCCTCGTCGAACTGCGTGAACCACGGGCCGCCGCTGGAGCCGCCCGTCATGTTGCAGTTCATGCCGTGGTCGTCGGACAGCAGGAAGTCCCGGTTGGTGGTCCCGGAGCAGTAGATGAACTTCTCGCCGTCGTACGGGGCGGCGGCCGGGAAGCCGAAGGAGTACATACGCAGGTTGTAGCCGGTGTTGAAGGCCAGCCCCTGCCCGCCGACCACGTCCGTCAGCAGTTTGCCGTCCAGCGGGGCGACGACCGCCGCGCCGACGTCGTAGTTAATGTCCTCGCTCGCCGTCCACTGCGGGGTGGACAGGGTCTTCGACGCGGTCCAGCGACCGTAGGGGGCCTGTCCGTCGTGGTAGCCGGGCACGAAGACCCAGTCGGTGTGCCAGGCGCCCTCCAGCTTCACGCAGTGGCCCGCCGTGATGACGGTGCTCTTGTTGGAACTGGTGACGGCGTTGCCGGAACAGGACGCCGTACGGCCCTGGTAGGTGAAGAAGACGCGGCCGGCCGTGGAGACGACCGCACCGCCGCCGCTCCACTGACCGCCGCCGTTCGGGAAGGCCATCAGGCCGACGTCGGAGACGCCCTTGCCGACCGCCCCCACGGCTCCGGCCACTCCGCCGGCCGGGGCGCTGGGCGCGACCTCGGTCGCGACGCCCTTGAGGGGAGCCGATCCGCCGTCGTAGTGGCCGTCGACGGTGACCAGGTCGAGCGGGGTCGCCGCGCGCATCCGTTCAGGGGTCCAGAACTCACGGGCCTGCTGCTGAGCGCCGGCCGAGACCGACCTGACGCCGGTCGAGCTGTCGGTCCTCGGCGCGGCGCTCGCCGGGGTGGCGAGGGCGCCCGCGGTGAGCAGCGCGGTGACGCCGACCAGGGCGCCGAGGAGGGGGCGGGGTATGCGGGTGACGCCGGGTATGCCTCTCACGCGTACTCCTTCTGCGATGGGGGGACCGGGCGCCACCGGGTCGGCGCCGCCCGGCGGACGACAGACGGTCGATGCGAGTGCGGAGTGGAGAACCGGGAGGCAGAGTGCCAACCCGAGCGCCTTTTTGGAAGGGCGCATGCCAAAACGAGGTGCGAAAGCGAGCCGTTCAGGACGAGTTGGGCACCTCGGCCGGGACCTGACGGCCGCTCGACAACGGCCTCACCCCGCGGCGCAGGAACCGCCCTCGCAGCCCGGCGCGTTGTACGTCCAGCCCCCACTCGGGTCGTACGACCACCCGTCCCCGCGCCGATAGGCCCGCCCGCCCCACTGCGCCCCGCTCCACTGGGCCCTGCCCTGTCGCGCCCCGCCCTGTCGCGCCCCGTCGAGTCGCGCCCCGCCCTGTCGCGCCCCGCTCCACTGCGCCCCGCGCCACTTGGCGGCGGCGAGCACGGCTCCCTTGGCGAGCCGCGCCCCGGCCGGGGTGCTGAGGCGATGCGCGAGTCCCCGGTGCTCGCGCAGCGCCCACAGCGTGACGATCCAGGCGGCCCCGCCCCGGTAGACCTGCCCCGCGTCACCTACGACGGTGATCTCGTCGAGGGTGGCAGCGTGGTCGAGTTCGGGGTGGCGCCGCCGGGCCTCGTCGGACCCGGCCGGGACCAGCTCCAGCGGCACCAACTGCGGCTGCCGTACGAGCCAGTCCCGCAGGAATGCGCACAGGGAGCACTGGGCGTCGTAGAGGACGGTGAGCCGGCGGACCGCGACGCCGGCCGCCTTGCCACTCCCTGCCCCGGCCGTCACACCGGCCGCCCCGCCCGCAGTCGTGCCGGACACCCGCTCACGCCCCGGCCGACGGTGTGACCCAGCCCTGCGGTGCGACCGGCGGTACCTGCTCGCGCTCCATCACGCCGCGCCGCCGGATCTTGTTGAGCACGTAGACGTTGCCCAGGTGCATCACGCCGAGCACGAGGAGCACCACGCCGAGCTTGGTCGACAGGGTCTCGAAGATCCCGCGCGTGTCGAGGACGGTGTCGTCGTCGCGCAGATACAGCGCGACGAAGCCGAGGTTGACGAGGTAGAAGCCGACCACGAGCAGATGGTTGACGGCGTCGGCGAGCTTCTCGTTCCCGCGCAGCACGTCGGCGAGGAAGATCCGCCCGTTGCGGCTGAGCGTGCGGGCCACCCAGACGGTCAGGGCGATGCTGACGGCCAGGTAGATGACGTAGGCGATGACCGTGCGGTCCATGACGCCCCCTCTTCTTGAACGCGTTCAAAACGCTGACAAGGGAGACTGTAGACCCTGTCTTTGAACATGTTCAACTCAACGTCGGTGAGGCCTCCGTCACGCCTCCCGCCGATGGGGCGTCAGGGTCTGCGCCCGAGCTCCGGCCGCTTGGAGTAGTCCGTGAACCCGGTGACGTTGCCCCAGGGGTCGGCGATCTCGACGGTCCAGCCGGTGGCGCCGGAGAAGGGCTCGTCGAGCGGCTCGATGCCCGCGTCGCGCAGCGCCCGCGCCGCCCTCCGCGCGTCCGGCACCTCCAGCCATACGCGAGGGGAGGGCCAGGGCGGCGACCGGTGTCCCATCGCGTCCTCGGCGCGCAGCAGGATGCCGGGCGTCTCGCCCCCGACCTTCAGCAGCGCGATCCCGGCCTCGTCGAGCCGGAACCCGACCGTGAACCCGGCGCGCTCGTAGAAACGGACGGCCTCGCCGAGGTCGCCGACCGGCAGCAGCACGTGGTCGAACCCGAGCAGTTCGTACGACTCGTCATCTGACATACCGTCAGAGTAAGGCGATGATCGACCGGATCCGGTGATTGTCAGTGGCGGATCGTACTGTCGTCGTCATGGGATCCTCCTGCCCCGCACCCCGAGACCGTGGGGGAGAACGGGCCCCGGGGGATGTCAGGACGCGCAGCCGCCGACCCGCCGCGTGCTCACCGCGATGTCGTCCATCCGGACGTCGTACGCCGCGGGAGTCGGGTCGGCCTGGTACAGCTGCCAGCCCAGCTTCAGCTGGTCGAAGGAAGGGAAGGTGAAGGGATCCGATGTGCCGCCGTGCTGGTGCGTGGAGACGGTCAGGTCGGGCTGCTCGACGCCGTCGAAGTAGACCGCGACGCGGTTGTCGGTGGCGTCCAGGTGGAATTCCACGCAACTCCACGTGCCGGCCTCGGCCGGTGCGGAGGTCTTCCAGGACGTCCAGTCGCCCGTGGGGCCGAGGTCGGAGCCGACGCCCCAGAAGTTGCCGTCGTCGGTCGGGGCGTACTGGCCGCCCAAGGGGCGCACGAGGGAGGGGGAGTCCGAGCCGGACGCCTCGGCGAGGGTCCAGTGCGCCCAGTCGGGAGCGGTGGGAAAGGCGTCGACGCGCAGCCGCAGGCGGGCCCAGTAGCTGTTGCCGGGGGCGGAAAGGTCGGGGAGGACCAGGAAGGCCCGGCCGTTGCCCTCGGTGCGGATGCGCAGTTCGCGGCCGGGGCGGCCCGTGGTGCTGGGGACGACGGTCAGGGTGCCGCCGGAGACGTCGGTCGTCCAGCCGCGCCCCTGCGACACCGGGCCCAGGGGGAGCCGGTCGAAGTTCTCGTGGGCGAGGGTCGGACGCGGGACGGGGGACGCGGAGGCAGTGGGGGGTATCGCGAGCAGGACGGCGGCCGTGGCCGACAGGGCGGCGGCCGCCTTTCTCAGGAGTGCCATGAGGGCAGTCTGTATTGAACTCTCAACTACCTCAACAGCCCTTCCAGCCACAGCCGTTGGGATGTCCGAACGCCGGGAAAGGCGAGAGCCCCGCCCCCGGTACCGAACCGGGAGACGGGGCCCACAGAGCCGTAGTACGGCGGACCGTACCTGAGGCGACCTCAGAAGCGGCGCGTGATCAGCGCCTTCTTCACCTCGGCGATGGCCTTCGTGACCTCGATACCGCGCGGGCAGGCGTCCGTGCAGTTGAAGGTCGTGCGGCAGCGCCAGACGCCGTCCTTGTCGTTCAGGATCTCCAGCCGCTGCTCGCCGGCCTCGTCACGCGAGTCGAAGATGAAGCGGTGCGCGTTGACGATGGCCGCCGGGCCGAAGTACTGGCCGTCGTTCCAGAACACCGGGCACGAGGAGGTGCAGGCGGCGCACAGGATGCACTTCGTCGTGTCGTCGAAGCGCTCGCGGTCCTCGGCCGTCTGGAAACGCTCACGCGTCGGCTCGTTCGTGTCCTTCGTGATGAGGAAGGGCATGACGTCGCGGTACGCCTGGAAGAACGGCTCCATGTCGACCACGAGGTCCTTCAGGACCGTGAGGCCCTTGATGGGCTCGACCGTGATCGGCTTCTCGGGGTTGATGTCCTTGATCAGCGTCTTGCAGGCGAGGCGGTTCTTGCCGTTGATCCGCATCGCGTCCGAGCCGCAGATGCCGTGGGCGCACGAGCGACGGAAGGTCAGCGTGCCGTCCAGGTCCCACTTGATCTTGTGGAGGCCGTCGAGGACGCGCTCCTTCGGGTCGATCTCCAGCTGGAAGTCTTCCCAGGTGGCCTCGGCCGAGATCTCCGGGTTGAAGCGGCGGACCCGGAAGGTGACCGTGATGTAGGGAGACGCGGCGGACTCGGCCTCCACCTTGTCCATAACGGGGGTAGCCATCAGTACTTACGCTCCATCGGCTGGTAGCGGGTCTGGACGACCGGCTTGTAGTCGAGACGAATGGACTCCGTGCCGTCGTCGCCGACCTCGCGGTACGCCATGGTGTGGCGCATGAAGTTGACGTCGTCGCGGTTCGGGTAGTCCTCGCGGTAGTGACCGCCGCGGGACTCCTTGCGGGCCAGCGCGGACACGGCCATGACCTCGGCCAGGTCGAGCAGGTTGCCCAGCTCGATGGCCTCCAGCAGGTCCGTGTTGAACCGCTTGCCCTTGTCCTGGATCGAGACGTTCCGGTAGCGCTCGCGCAGCTCCGCGATCTTCTCGACCGCCGTCTTGATGGTCTGCTCCGTGCGGAACACCATGACGTTGGCGTCCATGGTCTCCTGGAGCTCCTTGCGCAGGGTCGCCACCCGCTCGGTGCCGGTGGAGGTGCGCAGCCGCTCGACCTGCTCGATCACCAGCTCCGCCGGGTTCTCCGGCAGCTCCACGTAGTCCGCCTTCTGGCTGTACTCCGCGGCCGCGATGCCGGCCCGCTTGCCGAACACGTTGATGTCCAGCAGCGAGTTGGTGCCGAGGCGGTTGGCGCCGTGCACGGACACACAGGCGACCTCGCCGGCCGCGTACAGGCCCGGGACGACGGTGGTGTTGTCGCTGAGGACCTCACCTTCGACGTTCGTCGGGATGCCGCCCATGGCGTAGTGCGCGGTGGGCTGGATCGGGATCGGGTCCGTGTACGGCTCGATACCGAGGTACGTCCGCGCGAACTCCGTGATGTCGGGCAGCTTGGCGTCCAGCTGCTCCGGCGGAAGGTGCGTGAGGTCGAGGTAGACGTGGTCGCCCTCGGGACCGCAGCCGCGGCCCTCACGGATCTCCGTGTAGATGGAGCGCGAGACGACGTCACGGGACGCGAGGTCCTTCATGACCGGCGCGTACTTCTCCATGAAGCGCTCGCCGTCCTTGTTGCGGAGGATGCCGCCCTCACCGCGGGCGCCCTCCGTCAGCAGGATGCCCATGCGCCAGATGCCGGTCGGGTGGAACTGGAAGAACTCCATGTCCTCCAGCGGCAGACCCCGGCGGTACACGGCCGCCTGGCCGTCACCCGTCAGCGTGTGCGCGTTGGACGTCACCTTGAAGAACTTGCCGGTGCCGCCGGAGGCGTAGATGACGGCCTTCGCCTGGAAGACGTGGATCTCACCGGTGGCGAGTTCGTACGCGACCACGCCCGCCGACTTCTTGACGCCGTCGACCTCGGTGATCAGCTGGTCCAGGACGTAGAACTCGTTGAAGAACTCCACGCCGTGCTTGACGCAGTTCTGGTACAGCGTCTGGAGGATCATGTGGCCGGTGCGGTCCGCCGCGTAGCAGGACCGGCGCACCGGGGCCTCGCCGTGGTTACGGCTGTGACCGCCGAAGCGGCGCTGGTCGATGGTGCCGTTCGGGGTGCGGTTGAACGGCAGGCCCATCTTCTCCAGGTCGAGGACGGAGTCGATGGCCTCCTTCGCCAGGATCTCGGCGGCGTCCTGGTCGACCAGGTAGTCACCGCCCTTGACCGTGTCGAAGGTGTGCCACTCCCAGTTGTCCTCCTCCACGTTGGCGAGCGCCGCGGCCATGCCGCCCTGCGCGGCGCCCGTGTGGGAGCGGGTGGGGTACAGCTTCGTCAGCACGGCGGTACGGCTGCGCTTCGTGGACTCGATGGCCGCGCGCATACCGGCGCCACCGGCGCCGACGATGACGGTGTCGTACTTGTGGATCTTCATGGTGGTTGCCTCAGCCCCGTGCCTAGCGGATGTTCGGGTCGAAGGTGAAGATCACCAGCGTGCCCAGCAGAATGGTGAACACCGTGGCGGTGTAGAGCAGGCCCTTCAGCCACAGACGGGTGTTCGCGCGCTCCGCGTAGTCGTTGATGACCGTGCGCAGGCCGTTGGCGCCGTGCAGCATGGCGAGCCACAGCATCAGCAGGTCCCAGACCTGCCAGAACGGCGAGGCCCAGCGGCCGGCCACGAACGCGAAGCCGATCTTCGACACGCCGCCGTCCAGCACCAGCTGGATCAGCAGGTGGCCGATGACCAGGACGACCAGCACGACGCCGGACAGGCGCATGAACAGCCAGGCGGCCATCTCGAAGTTGCCCCGCGTGGACTTCGGGGTCTTCTTGGTGCGCTTGCGCGGCGCCTCGATGTAGGGGGCCGGGTTGTCGACGTTGTAGAGGGACTCGCCCTCGACAGGGCCGATACCGGTGGCGGTCTTCTCAGTGGTGGACATACGCGTCAGCTCCCGAACAGTTCCTGAGCGGCGTGGCCGAGAACGGGGTAGATCGCCCCGAGCATCAGCACCAGCCAGAGGCCGACGACGGACCAGAGCATCTGCTTCTGGTAGCGCGGGCCCTTCGACCAGAAGTCGACGGCGATGACGCGCAGGCCGTTGAGCGCGTGGAAGAGAATGGCGGCGACGAGGCCGTACTCCAGCAGCGCGACGATCGGCGTCTTGTACGTGGCTACGACCTTGTCGTAGTCCTCGGGAGAGACACGGACGAGAGCGGTGTCCAGCACGTGAACGAACAGGAAGAAGAAAATGAGGACGCCGGTGACTCGATGAGCCACCCAGGACCACATTCCTTCCCGGCCGCGGTACAGCGTTCCAGCCGGCACGGAAGTTCCTCCGGGAGCGGGGATTGGGGCCAGCCGGCTTGTGCTGTCGGTCGGGCCCGGCCGGGTACGGTCCACCGGCCCTCAGCATCGTATCCACGGTTGCCTGCGGCGCTTAGCGGGGGGCTGGGTATGTGATCAAAGTGGCACGCGGATGGGGGATTGGCGGCTAAGGGGGTGCTCTGGTGGGTTATCTGCCGGGTGCTGCGCCGTTTGGGCTGGTCGCGCCCACGCGGCGGTAGCCGCAAATCGATTACAGCCCCGCGCCCCTGAGGTTCTCCACCAACCGTGCTCTTGCCAGGCGGCGGAGTTCCTCTGCCGCCACCACTCGTTCCTCCTCCGGATCGTTCGTCAAACGTGACCGGATTCCTGCCAGGAAGTGGTCCAGGGCCTCGTTCGGTGCGAGGCCGTCCAGGCAGATGACGAACGCGTGGCCGAACTTCGCCTCGTATGCGGCGTTCGCGGCGCTTATCGCCGTATGCGCCGCCCCGTACGCGCCCTTCGGCAGTACCGGCAACGTTTCTCCTGCCAGTGCCTGCGTCAGGTCACCCGGCGTCAGGTCGTAGGCCGCCTCGTCGGACGCGGCCAGCAGGGAGTCGAGGTCGGGGTAAGGGCGGTGGTCGGTGAGGCGGTCGGCCCAGCGGGGGCTGTGCAGGCAGGTCAGGAGGGTCTGTCGGACCTGGTCGGCGGGGGCCGTGTTGAAGGACTCCAGCGCTGTGGGGGACGGTGGAGTTCGGGTCTGCTCGGGCAGCGGCGGTATGGCGACTCGGCCAGGAAGGTGTGTGGGCGTCACGTGGTTTCGACAGGGGATTCTTGGGGCAGGAGTGGCGCCACGTTATCGAGTGTGGACGTGACGTGTCCGACGGATGCCCGAATTTCAGTCGAACGGGAGAGTTTCGGAACGTTCCCTGGACGGCGGGCCGGGCTCTCAGGGCCTAGGTTGGCGATGTGAGCCAGCACAAGCACAGGCGCCGGGCCCCGGCCAAGAGGGCGCTGAAGCAGACGTGGGTGCTGATCGTCGCCGTGGTCGTCGTGACGGTCGCGGCCGGGGTGAGCCTCGGCCTCCTGGCCACCGGTGACAACGGGGCGTCGGCCGGATCGGAGCAGCGGCGGTCGGCGCCGGGCCTGTCCGAGGCCGCCTCTCCCTCCGCACCGAGACAGGCGCCCACTCCCACACCGTCACCCACTCGGTCGTATCCGCTCTCGACGGCCCCGCGGACCATCCCGGCGGTCACCTCGCACACCGCCGCGCGCGGGCCGGGCTGGCGTCCCGTCAAGGGGGAGCGGGTCGTCGTGAACGACAAGGGGCTCGCCGACGAGGGGCGGCTCATCGCCGGTGAGCTGGGGCTGACGTACGCCGGTGAGAAGGACGACGTGCGGGCCGGCGACGTGCGGCTGACGCTGAAGGGCGACGAGGGCGCGGATCCGGAGTCGTACTCGATGACCGTGAGCGGTGGACGGGTGACCATTTCCGGGCCCGGCGAGGCGGGGGTCTTCTACGGGACCCGGACGCTGAAGCAGGAGGTCCACGACGGGGGTACGGCGCCGGAGGGCGTCGTGCGGGACGCGCCGGCCAAGCCGGTGCGCGGGTTCATGCTCGACATCGCGCGCAAGTACTTCACCGCGGACTGGATCGAGGACCGGGTGCGGGAGCTGGGGGACCTGAAGTTCAACCAGCTGGGGCTGCACTTCTCCGACGACCAGGGGTTCCGGATCGAGTCCACCTCGCATCCGGAGATCGTCTCCCAGCAGCACCTCACCAAGGCGCAGGTCAAGAAGATCGTCGAGCTGGCCGAGAGCCGGCACATCACCGTGGTGCCCGAGATCGACTCGCCCGGGCATCTGGGCGCCGTCATCGCCGCGCACCCGGATCTGCAGTTGCGCAACGTGAACGGGGTCGCGACCCGAGGTGCCGTGGACATCTCCAAGCCCGAGTCCGCCGAGATCGTCGACGACCTGCTGAACGAGTACGCGGGACTCTTCCCCGGGAACCAGTGGCACCTCGGCGGCGACGAGTACCAGGCGCTGGTCGTCTCGAATCCCGAGGCGTCCTATCCGCAGCTCGCCACCGCCGCACGGGAGGCCTACGGCTCCCAAGGCACCGTCGCCGACCTCGCCACCGGATGGCTCAACGACCGCGCCGCCACCGTCCGCGCCCACGACCGCACGCCACGGGCCTGGAACGACGGGTTCTTCCGGAACACCTCGGTCCAGCCCGACAAGGACATCCAGGTGGCGTACTGGACGGGCAAGGAGATCGGGGCGCGGGTGCCGCTGGAGTACCTGCGGGAGGGGCGGAAGGTCATCAACTACAACGACGAGTTCCTCTACTACGTGCTCGGCGAGCCGCAGACCTTCGTCTATCCGACCGGTGAGCGCATCTACGAGCAGTGGACGCCGCGGGTGCTGCGCGGGACGACGGCCGTGCCGGCCACGTACGACGACCAGATCCTGGGCGGGTCGTTCGCGGTGTGGTGCGACCTGGCGAACTCACAGACGCAGGCCCAGGTCGCGGACGGCATCCGGATGCCGCTGCGGGCGACCGTGCAGAAGCTGTGGGACGCGGGTGAGCCAAAGCTGTCCTGGGCCGAGTTCAAGGCGCTGGCGGACCGGCTGGACTGAGCCGTGGATTGGCCGATACGGCTGCGAACTCCCGTGCGACTGTGGTGTATTCGGCCCGAGCTGTACCGAAGAGCCAGGGGGAATGGCACATGGGCTACTGGGGGTACTTCGTCGTGGGCCGCGGGGAGCGGCCGCTGGCGGAGCTGGACGCGCTGGCCGGCGCCGAGGGGATGACCCTGCGCGAGGAGGCGCCGGGCGGCTGGCAGGTGTGGGAGTACCCGAGCGGGGACGGCGACGTCGGGAGCATGAACGCCCTGGCCGGTGAGACCGGGGCGCCCGCGCTCTTCGGATACGTCATGGACAGCGCCTCGGTGGTGGTGGAGGCGGCGGCGCCCGAGAGCGGGGCGTGGACGACCTGTCTGGCACGGGGTGCGATGGCCGGGTACCTGGGCGCCGCCGACGAGGGGCTCACGCTGGAGGACTACTTCCTCGAACCTTCCGACGCCGCCGAACGGGCCGTCTCCTGGGCCGCCGAGGCGGGGCACGAGGTGAACGCCGAGTCGGTGATCGACGTACTCACCTCTGAAGCGGATCCTTTGGCCGAAAACCTCTTCTTTCGGCTGCTCGACCGGCTCGGTGTCGTACCCCTGTGACACTCGGGGGCCGTTGCACGCAGTAAGGGGAGGTGTGGGCTCCGTTAAGGAAGGGGCCCGCCAGGGGCCTGTGCGGGGACCCCGACCCTCATGACTGACCCGCTTAGGGAGGCGTGGATGAGCCTGGTGGAACTGATCGCTCAGGCCGACGAACGCGGACTGGCCGCCAGCGGGTTGGCTTGTTTGGATCGGTGTGTGCCCCTGCTGGGCGGTGACGACGAGGTCCTGCGGCCGCTCTGGGCGAACCTCGCGGCGGGCGGCGAGCCGGCCGCGTGGGGCGAACTGCTGGAGCAGGTACGCGGGAAGCTCGGCGTCGCCGAGATCGTGGACGACGAGGACGTCGAGGACGAGGCCGCCCTGCTCGCCCGGCGGATGCTGGCCGCCGCCCCGGCCGTGCGGTCCGCCGCCGAGGCGCGGATCTGGGCCGACGCCTGCTCCGTCGCCTCGCTCCAGATACACCGGCTGCTCGACCCCGCGGAGGACGACGCGTCCTCGGCCGGCGCGCTGCCCGAGGAGCTCAGCTCGGCACGTGCGGAAGGGGCCCCCGCGGTGGAGGGGCGTACGGCGGGCATGTCCCCGCTCGTCGCCGCCGAACTGCGGCGTCAGATCAGCGTCCTGGAGATCCTCGCCGGGCATGGCGCGGGCGGACTGCGCCGGGCGCTGGAAGTGTCGACGGAGGGGCGTCGGGTGCTGCGGGCGGTGGTGTCGCGCCGGGCCCGGGGCAGGGGCTGACGGGCAGGCCCCGAGGTCCGGGCCCTCAGATCAGCAGCCACTTCACCACCGCGTCGCCGTACTCGGCCGTCTGGGCGTAGAACGCGGTCAGGTCCCGGTGGGTGGCCGCGAAGAGGCCGCGCACCTCGGTCTCCGCGTCCGTCGCGGCGTACGGCCGCAGCAGCTTCGTGCGTGCGTGGCGCCACAGGTCGTCGAAGTCGGCCGCCTTGAGGTATCCGGCGACCCCGGTCACCTGGGCCGCGGTGAGCAGCAGGAACGGCGGCAGGGCCGTCTCCGGGTGGAAGACCGGGCGGCCGCCTAGGACCACATGGGTGCGGGGGCCGTCCGGGGCGTGGTTCGGGGGGATGCCGGAGTAGAGCAGCTCGACGTCGCCGTACCGCCGGTCGAGCACCTCCTCGCGATGCCGGCCGATCCGCTCCCGCACGGTGTCCCAGTCGTCCTCGAACAGACGCTGGAACCAGGTCGCGCTGTTGCGCAGTGCCGAGGGCGGCACCGCTCGGAGATGGAAGTACATGCTCATCAGTGACTGGAGCGCACGGGAGCGGCGAAGCGTCACTCCCGCGTAAACCTGATGCCTGGGGGAGTCCTGTGACTGTCATGGGGCGGACGTGGGGCGGTCCTGCACCGGTCCCGGGCAGCCCCCGGATCCGCGTGACGAAACGCAGTCGGACCACGCTCTCCAGGATGTGACGACTCAAGCGGAGACCAGGCCCTCAGCCGCGAGCAAGCCGGTGCGGTGGGCGGCGGACGCGGTGGCGACGATGCGCGAGGGAGCGCGGCTGCGACTCGACTACTCGGCGCAGAGCCTGTGGCGGGTCGACCGGATGATCGAGGAACTGCGTCGCGAACGGACCCCGTACCCCGCCGTGGAGAACACCCTGCGCGGTCTCGGCGCGTACGCCGGTGAGGTGATCGCCCGTCAGACGGGCGCCGAGTGGTGGGCGTCGGGCGGCGACCACTGGATCAGGACCCCCGACGGGCGGCTGTGGGATCCGATCGACGAGGCCCGGCGGTGTTTCGCGGGCGACGGGTCGCTGCGGTTGCTGTGCCGGGACGCGACGAGCGGCTGGTCGCGGGGGTAGGCGACCGTCGGACATGACCCGGCCGGGACCCCGTGAATGGGCGGGGTCCCGGCCGGGTCAGCCGCTCCGGGCGGACGCCTCGGCGGTTACGGCGTCAGCTCGCCCAGACCTCGGCGTCGTCGGCCGGGACGGTGGTGGCCAGGCCCAGCTCCTTGCGGGCGGCGACCGTCTTGTTCGGGTCGATGCCGGTGAAGGCCGGGTCGTAGGCGATGTAGAACGCGTCGGCGTCGGCGGCGTTCGCGGCCGTCTTCCAGTGCGCGGCCGTCTTCGTCAGCTGCTCACGGAGCTTGCCGACCTCCGTGCCCTCGATGCCCTTCAGGCCCTTGAGGTGCGCGTCGAGGGCGGCCGCGACGGCCTTGGCCTGCGCCTTGTAGCCGGGCAGGTCCTCCTCGACGGTGTCCTTCTCGGACTGGTTCGTCCACAGCGCGTCGTAGACGGCGTTCGAACCCTGCAGGTACGTGCTCTGCGCCGGCTTCAGCGCGTTGGCGTCGGCCTTCAGGGTGCCGGTGAAATTGCCCGACTCCTTGTTGTAGGTGCAGGTGACGGCGCGGTCGCCGGTCGCCCAGCTCTCCTTGGTCGGGGTGTAGTAGAAGATCGAGACACCCTTGGGGAGCGCCCAGGTGTCCGGGGCGAACTTCCCCGCCTCGACCGGGCACCGCTTGTCGGCGATGGCCGTGATCGCGTCGTCGCCGGGGTACGAGCTGCCCTCGTCGATCTTGAAGTCGGCGACGACCTGACCCGCGTGCGCCTCCGTGCACGGCACGATCTCGACGAGGACCTCCTCGCCCTCGCCCTTGGTGTTGGGGTTGTAGCAGTCCCCGACGGCCAGCGAGAACACCGAGCGCTGGCGGGCCACCTTCTTGGCGCCGTCCTTGGCGCTGTCCACGGCGTCCGAGACGTCCGAGCATCCGGCCGCGCCGAGCGCGAGCAGGGCGACGGCGGCGGTTATGCCGCGAAGGGGACGGGAAGGTCGAGGCATCGACATGACGTGTACATCCTCTTATGTGATCTTTATGAGGGTCGCGCGCATCGTATGCCATTCCGGGGCGGGCGCTGTGCCAAGGCCCTTGGCTCCTCGCGGCGTCTGTGTGACTCCCGATGAACCGCAAGGGTTGTATCCCGGCCGCGCTGTGACACTTCTGTGAGGCCGGGCGCTGTTGACCGTGGAGGGGCGTGCGAAAGGGTGGCCGCATCGCGAGGTGCGGATGCGCCGCGAACCGGTACGGACGAGGACAGTTCTTGGGCCAGGGAGGGGAACCCCGCCGCGTGCGCGCGCACGACGGGGAGTTGAGCGCGGCCGTCGCGCGGGCTCAGGAAGGTGACGAGGCCGCCTTCGCGGTCGCGTACCGCCTGGTGCAGCCGGGACTGCTCGGGTATCTGCGCGGTCTGGTCGGGGACGACGCGGAGGACGTGGCGTCCGACGCCTGGCTGGAGATCGCCCGCGACCTCGGCCGGTTCAAGGGCGACGGCGCCGGGTTCCGGGGCTGGACCGCGACCATAGCCAGGCACCGGGCCCTGGACCATCTGCGCCGGCAGAAGGTACGGCCCCGGGCGTCGGCGCTGGAGAGCGACGTACTGGACCTGCCGGGCCCGCACAGCACGTACGACCAGGCGCTGGAGTCGATCTCCACGGAACGCGCCCTGGCGCTGGTCGGCGGGCTGCCGCGGGACCAGGCCGAGGCGGTGCTGCTGCGGGTCGTCGTCGGTCTCGACGGCCCCGCCGCCGCCCGCGTCCTCGGCAAGCGCCCGGGCGCGGTGCGGACGGCCGCGTACCGGGGTCTGAAGCGTCTGGCCCAGCAGCTCGGCGCCCCAGGTGTGACGGATGACGGCCCCAGGACGCTGGGGGAATCGAAATGAACAGTGACTGTGACGGCGGCGACCGGAGCGGCACACCGGCGCCTCGATGAGGCGAAGCGGTGGGTGCTCGGTGAGTCGTACGGGGCGTGAGGGACGTACAGGCTCTACGAAGCTCGGGCGTCACAGCTGTCATGAAGGACGCGTAGATCACGTAGATCACGTAGATCCACGTGGATTACGTGGATCACGTGCGACGCGCGAGTCACGCGGACCGCTTACAGGCCAGGTCGGACAGGAACAGGAAACGGACATGGGTGAACAGCAGAGCGGCGGTGGAACCACCGGCCGTCGGCGTGCGCACCCTGACGGCCTCGTCCCCGGCCGGGCGGCCGGCCCGCACATGACGCTCGACGACGCCGCGCTGGAGGCGCTGCTCTCCGCCGCCGTACTGCGCGGACACCGCGCGGACCTCGACGGCGAGCAGCGTGCCGTGGCCGCGTACCGGGCCGCCCGCGCCGCCGGGGCGCATCGGGCGCGCAGCCGGCGCCGGGACGACTGGCGGCCCCGCGCGCAACGGCGACTGGCCCTGTCGGTGAAGACCACGCTCTCCCTCTTCGTCGCCAGCCTCGCTCTGGGCGGCGTCGCGGTCGCCGCGATCGGCTCGTCCGACGACCCCGCCGACGACAAGGTCGGCTCCACCCCGACGGCCGGTGCCCCCGACCGGCCGTCCGCCGAGCCGTCCGCCGCGGTGTCCGGCACCCGCGGCGGACGGCCCGGCCACCCCGCCACCGCCCAGGACACCGAGGCCAAGTGCCGCGCCTACGACCAGGTCGAGGGCAACGGCAAGGCCCTGGACTCCACCGCCTGGCAACGGCTCGTCACGGCGGCGGGCGGCGAGGACCGGGTGGCCGCGTACTGCGCCGAGCAACTGGCGCGGGCGGCGAAGAACGGGCCGACGAAGACCGAGCCGAGCAAGTCCGATCCGACCAAGTCCGAGCCGACGAAGACGGGGCCCACGAAGACGGCCGGGGGCGGTGCCACCGGCAACGGCCAGGGTTCGAGCGGGAAGAACACGTCCGGCGGGAGCGCCGAGAAGACAGAGAAGGCCGAGAAGAAGGACTGAGCTGGCCCATTGACGGCTCAGCGCACCGATTCCCGTGGGAGACCCCGCCCCCTCCACCAGGCGCCTCGCCGGTGAGCCGAGCCCGTGGTCCTTCCCGAGGGCGAGGTCCTGCTCAGCAGCGCGCCCCTCGAAGCCGGCCGTCCTTCCCAGGACGCGACCGCGTGGCTTCGGGTCCCCCGCTGACCGGTGAGTCCAGGCCTCGTCAGAGCCGTCGCGG
>NZ_KQ948932.1:302026-477651 GCF_001514235.1 Streptomyces caeruleatus
CGGCACGGGCCGCGCGGCGGCCCGTACTTTCTACAGCGTCATGACTGCGTTTTCTGTCACACCCCGCTGGACACATTCGCGGAATCCCGGGTAGTTGCATGTTGTACGGACATGGACGAGCAGCGCTTTCAGGCCGTAACGTGCCTTGCGCGCCGGACGCGGAGGGCGTATGACCACCGCAACGACCTGCGGTCTCGCAACCGCAACCACCAATTGAGGTACCAGTGCTGGGGGACGACGCGGAGTTGACCGCCGCGGTGCTTGCCGCACAGGACGGGGACGAGAGTGCGTTCCGGACTGTGTACCGCTCCGTGCACCCGCGGCTGCTCGGGTACGTACGGACGCTGGTCGGCGACCCGGACGCCGAGGACGTCGCGTCGGAGGCATGGCTCCAGATAGCCCGTGACCTGGGACGCTTCAGTGGGGACGCGGACCGCTTCCGCGGCTGGGCCGCCCGCATAGCCCGCAACCGGGCGCTGGACCACATACGCATGCGCGGCCGCCGCCCCGCGATCGGCGGCGACGAGACGGAGCTGACCGGGAAGGCCGCCGAGTCCGACACCGCGGGCGAGGCCATGGAGGCCATGGCCACCGACGGCACCCTCTCCCTCATCTCGCGGCTGCCCCAGGACCAGGCCGAGGCGGTCGTCCTGCGCGTGGTCGTGGGGCTCGACGCCAAGACGGCCGCGGAGACGCTGGGCAAGCGTCCGGGTGCCGTACGCACCGCCGCGCACCGGGGTCTGAAGCGGCTGGCCGAGCTGCTCGGCGACGATCCGGAATCGACCGGGGTGCTCGACGCCCTGCCTCCCCAGCGAGAACCGCGGGGCCGTGCGGTGACGTCCGCGAGTGTGACGCATATGCGTTCGCGGACGCAGAAGGATGTGTGATGGCCGACGAGCGCTGTGACTTTCCGGGGGCCGACCCCCGGACCCCCGGCCAGTGGCTGGACCGCGAGACGGCGGAGCGTTTGCTGCGCGGAGAGTCACTCGAAGCCGTCGACGCGGCCGACCGCGACGAGGCCGAACGCCTGGCCAAGACCCTTGAGGCACTGACCGTCGAACCCCCGCTGAGCAGCGCGGAACTCCCCGGAGAGACCGCCGCGCTGGCGGCGTTCCGCGCGGCCCGCGCCGACCGGGACGACTGTGACGACATCATCGTGAGCGACGGCCCCGGCGCCGGGGCCCACCCCGAGCACCCCGCCGACGTGGGGCTCGTCCGGATCGGCGGCCCCGCCCGTGCCACCCGTCGCCCCCGCTGGGCCCGTCCGGTACGGCTCGGTCTCGCCGCCGCGCTGGCCGTCGGCATGGTCGGCGGGGTCGCCGTGGCGGCCGGAACCGGACTCCTGCCTACGCCGTTCGGCGGGGACGAAGGGGGCCGCCCGGCCGCCTCGGTCTCGGCGCCGGTGCCCTCGGACCGCCCGTTCGTCTCGCCCTCCCCGGAGAGCCGGGTGCAGGGCGACCCCACGCCGGACGACGACGCGACGGCCTCCGCGGACCCGGGCAGCACCCACGACACGGCACCCGGCGGCCCGGCCACGGACCGCGAGTCCGCCGGTGACGACCGGGTCCAGCCCTCCGCCGGCTGGTGGAAGGCCGTCACCTCGTACTGCCGTGACCTGCGCGAGGGCAAGCAGCTGTCGAAGGACCACCGCCGCACCCTGGAGGGCGCGGCGGGCGGCTCCGAGCGCGTGCGGAAGTACTGCAAGAACGTCCTCAAGGCGACCGGCGACGGCACCTGGAGCAAGCCGGGCAACGGCAAGGACAAGGACAAGGACAGGACCCGGGACAAGGCCAAGGGCCGGGAGAAGGACGACGACGAGGGTGACCGTGCCGACCGGCACCCCGACGGCCGAGGCGGCCGGTACGGCGGCGACCACGGCGACCGGCACGGAAACGGAAGCCGTGACGGCCACGGCAACGACCACCGCGTGGACGGCGCCGCCGTCGCCCCGTCGGCCGTGGCCGACCTTCTGACGAACCGGATCCTCCCTCGCCTCACTCCGCTCACACGCCGCTGACCTGCGGATTCGTGATTCGTGGAAATTTCTTCGCGGCAGGAGTGACACTTTCGACCGCCACGGCGCTGATCTGAGTGAGCCGACTGGTCATCGGCCATCGCACAGAGCCGGGGTTCCCCCCGTACCTGCGGCTCGTGCATCGGCGCGGGCGGGACACGTTCCCCCGGTCCCGCCCGCGCCCCACACCCACCTCCCGGCCCGGCGCCCCGCGCCTCACCAGTGCACGACGACCTTGTCGCCGGTCCGCACCTGGGCGAACATCTCCGAGATCGCCCGCTCGTCCCGTACGTTGACGCAGCCGTGCGAGGCCCCGGCGTAACCGGTCGCCGCGAAGTCGGACGAGTAGTGCACCGCCTGGCCGCCGCTGAAGAACATGGCGTACGGCATCGGCGAGTCATAGAGCGTCGACACATGGTGCCGGGACTTCCAGTAGACGCTGAACACACCTTCCCGGGTCGGTGTGTACTGCGACCCGAACCGCACCGGCACCGTCAGAACGGTCCGCCCGTCGATCATCCAGCGCAGGGTCCGGCTCGACTTGCTGATGCACAGCACCCGGCCGGTCAGACACCGCGCGTCCGGCGCGTCGGCCGGCTGGCCGCCCATCAGGTACAGATCCCACTTGCCGGGCTCGCGGGTCATGCTCAGCAGCCGCTCCCAGGTGACCTCGTCGGTCTTCCCCGTCCTCGGCAGCCCGCGCTTGCCCTGGAAGCCCCGGACCGCCTGCTCGGTCAGGTCGTCGTAGGTCCCGGTCGGCCCGTCGAAGAGCCAGGCGATCTGCCGCAGCCGGGCCTGCAGCTCACGTATGTCACGGCCCTCGTCACCCCGCGACCACAGCACGGCGGCGGGCGCCGCGGGCGCGGTCGTGGCCGTCCCGCCCGGCTTGTCGTCGCTGCCGCCGTCGCCGTCGCCGTCGCCGTCGGCATCGTTCTCGGGCGGCTCGGACTTCGCGGACGGCGTGCCGCTCGGCAGCTCTATGCGCACCGGCGAGTGCCGGTCGTCCCCGGACGCCTGCACCGTACAGCCGCACAGGACGGCGAGCGCCGCGCCCGCGGCGAGTACGGCGGTAGATCTCCCCATGCCCCTGGTACGCATCCCGACCCCCGGCGGCTCACCGCGGCCGCCCCCTGGCGGCCCTGATGTCACCTGAGATGTTCCCCGCGCGTGACCGGTTGCGAACTACGCGGCATGGTGGGAGACAGAAGTGAACCGGGACACGGAGGATCACCATGGCGCGTGAGTCGGAGTCCGGACTGCCGATCGAGCCGGTCTACGGGCCGGACGCGCTGGACGGCTGGGACCCGGCCGAGAAGCTGGGCGAGCCGGGCTCCTACCCCTTCACCCGTGGCGTCTACCCGTCCATGTACACCGGCCGCCCCTGGACGATGCGCCAGTACGCCGGCTTCGGCACGGCCACGGAGTCCAACGCCCGCTACCGCGATCTGATCGCCCACGGCACCACGGGCCTGTCCGTCGCCTTCGACCTGCCCACCCAGATGGGCCACGACTCCGACGCGCCGATCGCGCACGGCGAGGTCGGCAAGGTGGGCGTGGCCATCGACTCCATCGACGACATGCGGGTGCTGTTCGGCGGGATCCCGCTGGACCAGGTGTCGACGTCGATGACGATCAACGCCCCGGCCGCACTGCTGCTCCTGCTGTACCAGCTGGTGGCGGAGGAACAGGGCGTCGGCGCCGACCGGCTCACCGGCACGATCCAGAACGACGTGCTGAAGGAGTACGTCGCGCGGGGCACGTACATCTTCCCGCCGAAGCCGTCCCTGCGGCTGACCGCCGACATCTTCCAGTACTGCCGGGCCGAGATCCCGAAGTGGAACACCATCTCGATCTCCGGCTACCACATGGCCGAGGCGGGCGCCTCCCCCGCGCAGGAGATCGCCTTCACCCTCGCCGACGGCATCGAGTACGTCCGTACGGCGGTCGCGGCCGGCATGGACGTGGACGACTTCGCGCCCCGCCTCTCCTTCTTCTTCGTCGCCCGGACCACGATCCTGGAGGAGGTCGCCAAGTTCCGCGCCGCCCGCCGCATCTGGGCCCGGGTGATGCGCGAGGAGTTCGGCGCCAGGAACCCCAAGTCGCTGATGCTGCGCTTCCACACCCAGACGGCCGGCGTACAGCTGACGGCCCAGCAGCCCGAGGTGAACCTGGTCCGCGTCGCCGTCCAGGGCCTCGCCGCGGTCCTCGGCGGCACCCAGTCCCTGCACACCAACTCCTTCGACGAGGCCATCGCACTCCCGACGGACAAGAGCGCGCGCCTCGCCCTGCGGACCCAGCAGGTCCTCGCGTACGAGACGGACGTGACGGCGACGGTCGACCCCTTCGCGGGCTCGTACGTCGTCGAGAGGATGACGGACGACGTGGAGGCGGCCGCGCTGGAGCTCATGCGGAAGGTCGAGGACCTCGGCGGCGCGGTGGCGGCCATCGAGCACGGCTTCCAGAAGAACGAGATCGAGCGCAGCGCCTACCGGATCGCCCAGGAGACGGACGCCGGCGAACGGGTCGTCGTCGGCGTCAACCGCTTCCAACTGCACGAGGAGGAGCCCTACGAGCCGCTCCGCGTGGACCCCGCCATCGAGGCCCAGCAGGCGGAGCGACTGGCGAAGCTACGGGCACAGCGGGACCAGGGGGCGGTGGACCCGGCCCTGACGGCGCTGAAGAAGGCGGCCGAGGGGGAGGGCAACGTGCTGTACCCGATGAAGGAGGCGTTGCGGGCCCGGGCGACGGTGGGGGAGGTGTGCAACGCCCTTCGGGAGGTCTGGGGGACGTACGTGCCGTCGGACGCCTTCTGAGGGACCGCCTCAGGACCGCCTCAGGACGGCTACGACTGGCGGACCCCGAACCGGGCCAGCTGGTCGACGAGCCCGGCCGCCCGGTCCCCGGCCCACCCCACATAGCCGTCCGGACGCACCAGGAACAGCCCGGAGCCGTACGACTCCTGCACCCGCCCGCGGACCACCCGAACCGCATCCGGCACCCCCGGCACCTCCACCCCCACCGCCACCACCGTCCAGTGCGGCCCCCGGAACGTGTCGAAGAGGCGTACGCCGTCCAGGGCCCCGTCGGGGGCGCGGTCACCCGCCCGTACCGGGCCCGGGGTGGCCCGGGTCTCCTTCGTGAGCGACGACTCGCGGTAGCCGAGCCCCAGTTGGCGCGTCGCCTCCCCGCGCCGGACCTCTCCCCGGTGCACCCCCGTCGAGAGGCCCAGCATGTCGGCCGCCACGGCCCGCCGCTCCTCCTCGTACGTGTCCAGCAGCCCCGCGTCCGCCCCGTCCCGCAGCACCGCCCCGAGCTTCCACCCCAGGTTGTAGGCGTCCTGCACGCTGGTGTTGAGCCCCTGGCCGCCCGCCGGTGAGTGGACGTGGGCGGCGTCCCCCGCGAGGAAGACGCGCCCGTCCCGGAACCGGTCCGCGAGCGCCGCCCGTGGCCGGAAGTCCGACGCCCACCGCAGCTCGGTCACGTCCTGCGGCGCGAGGTGCGACCGCGCGGCGACGACCTTGCGTACGCCCTCCAGGGAGACGTCCACCGGGGCGCCCTCCGCGAACTGGGCCACGACCTGGAAGTCCTCCGTACCCGCGAGCGGGCAGACGGCCAGGTAGCCGTCGCCCTCCCCACGCGGCGGGAAGATGTGCCAGTTGTCCCGGTCCAGGCCCGTGATCCTGACGTCCGCGACCAGGACCGGGTTCGGATCGACGGTCTCCCCGGTCATCCCGATGCCGAGGGCGCGCCGTACCGCCGAACGGCCGCCGTCGGCGGCGACGACGTACCGGGCGCGCACGCTCGCCCCGTTTGTGAAGCGGACCGTCACCCCGTCCGCGTCCTGCGCGATCCCGACCGCCTCCCGGCCGAAGGCGACCCTTCCGCCCAACTCCGCGAGCCGTGCGAAGAGGATCTCCTGCGTCCGCCACTGCGGCACCATCCACGGCTCGTTGTACGGCGAGTCCTCCGTCACCTCGGCCGGGTCGAACATCCGGTGCTCGCCCGCCCGCTCGCCGTCCTGCCAGATCATCCCGACCGGATAGCCGCCGCCCGCCGCGCGGATCGCGTCCAGCACGCCCAGGTCGTCGAAGACCTCCATCGTGCGCGGCTGGATCCCCTTGCCCCGCGACCCCGGGAACAGCCCGTCGGCCCGCTCCACGACCAGCGCGTCCACCCCGCGCCGGGCGAGGTCGATGCCGAGGGTGAGGCCGGTCGGCCCCGCGCCCACGATCAGTACGTCGGTCCGTACCGTCATGATCCACTCTCCTTAACGCTGTTAAGTCCCCTGGAGTGCAAGGGTGGCCTTAACGCCGTTAAGCTGTCAAGCGTGACTACGGAACGCCGGGCGCCCCTCGACCGCACACGCGTCGCGGACACCGCCCTCAAGCTGCTGAACGAGGTCGGTCTGGACGGCCTGACCCTGCGCGCCATCGCCAAGGAGCTGGACGTCAAGGCGCCGGCCCTGTACTGGCACTTCAAGGACAAACAGGCACTGCTCGACGAGATGGCGACCGAGATGTACCGCCGGATGGTCGCCGGGGCGCCCCTCGACCCGGCGGACACCTGGCAGGAGCGTCTGCTCAGGTCCAACCGCGGACTGCGTGCCGCCCTCCTCGGCTACCGCGACGGCGCCAAGGTCTTCAGCGGCTCACGCTTCACCGGCATCGAGCACGCCGAGCAGATGGAGGCCAACCTGCGCCTGCTCACGGCCGCCGGCTTCACCCTCGCCGAGGCGGTCCGCGCGACCTCGACGACGTACGCCTACACCCTCGGGTTCGTCACCGAGGAACAGGGCGTCGAGCCGGTCGCGGGGGAGCGCCGCGAGGGTTACGACATCGAGCAACGCGCCCGCCTGATGGCCGACTTTCCCTTGTCGGCCCAGGCCGGCGCGGAGATCTTCACCGACTACGACCGGCACTTCGAGGAGGGGCTGGCGGTGGTGATCGCCGGGATCGAGGCGCGCTACCGGGCCGGGTAGGACCCGGCATGGTGATGTCATGCCGAGTTCACCTGGAGGTCGGCGAGGTGTCGTGTTCAGGCAGCCCGTCGGTTCCTAGGATCTCGGAGATTTCCCGCTGAGAATCCAGGTGTGCACACGTGGCCAACCAACCCGCCCTGTCCGTGATCGTCCCCTGCTACAACATCGAGTCGTATGTACCCGAGACCGTGACCAGCCTGGTCAACAACGCACGGGACGACTTCGAGTTCATCTTCGTCGAGGACAGGTCCACGAAGGACAAGACGTACGAAGCGCTGCTGACGCTGACGAAGAGACTCAGGAACAGCCGGGTGATACGGCACGAGCAGAACGGCGGACTGGCCACCGCGCGCAACACCGGCATCGACGCCTCGGAGGGCCGCTACCTCACCTTCCTCGACGGCGACGACTGGCTGGCGCCGGGTTATCTCGCGGATCTCGTCGACGCCGTCGAGAGGTTCGACGTCGACTTCGTCCGGACCGACCATGTGCAGGTCACCGGCATCGAGCGGACCGTCCACCGGGCACCCGAAGGACGTCGGCACATCGCCCTCGACCCGCGCACCTCGATCCTCCCGGTCGACGACACGACCATGGTCGACTACCCCTACGCCTGGGCCGGCGTCTACCACCGCCGGCTCCTCGACAAGGGCATGCTGCGCTTCCACGACGGACTGAAGACCGCCGAGGACCGCCCCTGGATCTGGGACCTGCACCGCAGGGCCGACTCCTACGCAGTCGCCAGCCTGCGCGGGGTCTTCTACCGCCGGGGCGTGGCCAGTTCGCTCACCCAGATCGGTGACGTCCGTCAGCTGGACTTCTTCCGCTCCTTCGACCTCGTCCTCGCCGAGCTCGCCGACGACCCCGAGGTGGGCCGCCTGCGCAAGAAGGCGCTGCGCAACTACTGCGTCGTCATCGCCCATCAGCTCATCGGCCGGGGCAGGTTCGAACGCAGCATCGCCGCCCGACTGAAGCAGATGGCCGCCGAGGCACTGGGCAGGATGTCGGAGGACGAACTGGAAGAGGCCCTCGTCGGGATGGGCGAGGAGCGCGTGTACATGCTGCGCCGGATACGGGGTGGCATGAAGGGAGTGGCGGCATGATCCAGATCTTCTTCTCGGCCACGCAGTACGCGGCCGCGACCGTCACCGCCGCCATACGGGCCGGCCAGTTCGGCCCGCGCGAGGGCGTCCGCCGCATCCTCGTCGTCAGCAACACCGCCGCGATCCCCGAGGTCGGCACCCCGCTGGACCGGATGGCCGGCTTCGAGAAGCTGCGCCCCGAGTTCGACGAGGTGCGCTCCTGGAACGAGTTCATCTCCCCGCACCACCCGGCCGGCTGGTCGCCCCGGGGGCAGGACACCCTGCTGTGGGAGAAGGCCGTACGCCTCGCCTGGAACCTGGGCGACGAGCCCGTCGAGATCGCCTGCGAGTCCATCCAGGCCAACCCCTCCCGCGCGGTCGCCGACATCTTCGCGGACAGCCCGATCCATGTGTACGCGGACGGCCTGATGAGCTACGGCCCCACCCGCAACCGCATCCCGCACGGCATGAGCAGCCGCATCAAGCGCGTCCTGCACCTGGACCTGGTGCCGGGCCTTACGCCCATGCTCCTCGCCGAGTACGGGGTGACGCCCGAGGCCGTGCCGAACGACGCGATCGTCGACGTCCTCGCCCAGATCGGCGAGTCCGGCGCCGGCCTCCTCGCCGAACGCCTCCCGGCCGACAACCCGCCCACCGCCGTCCTCCTCGGCCAGTACCTCTCGGCGATCGACCTGATCACCCAGGACGAGGAGGAGCAGCTGCACATCCGCATGCTGCGCGCCGCCGCCCGCGCCGGTCACCAGGACGTCCTGTTCAAGCCGCACCCGAGCGCGCCCGCCGTCTTCAACGAGTCCCTGGAAGCGGTCGCCGACGAACTCGGCGTGAGGCTCACGGTCCTGAACGAGCCCGTCCTCGCCGAGACCGTCTTCGCCTTCCTGAAGCCCAAGCTCGTCATCGGCTGCTTCTCGACCGCGCTGATGACCGCCGCCGCCTTCTACGGCATCCCCGTCGCCCGCGTCGGCACGGACCTGCTCCTCGAACGCATCACGCCGTACGAGAACAGCAACCGCATCCCGCTGACCATCATCGACGCGGCCCTGCCGGACGCGGAGCACGCCGAGCTCGGCTCGCAGCTCGAACTCGCCGGCATGGCCGAAGGGCTGGCCCCGCTGGTGCGCAGCGTCGGCTACTGCATGCAGTCCCGCAAGCACCACGCCCTGCGCGACGAGGTCACGGCCTGGCTGGCCGCCAACCTGGCCGCGCACCAGGGCTACTTCAAGCGCCGCCGCCTCACCAGCCTGCGCCTGCCCGGCGGCAGCGCGGTACGCGCGGAGGCCTTGCGCAAGCACCCGGCAGTACGCAAGGCGGTACGGCGCCTACGACAGACGGCGCGCTAGCAGCAGGTGGGGGGTGGGGGCGCGGCCCCCACCCCCCAGGGGCGCGGGGAACCGCGCGACCAGCCCCCGCCTACCCGCACCCGAACAACGACCTAACCCGGCCGCACCGCTGGAAGCGCTCGCTTCAGCCGAGGCCCGAACGGCTTCTCCACGAACCGGTGCATCAGCCAGGCCAGCCCCAGCAGGCTCAGCACGGACAGCGCCAGCGTCAGGTAGGAGCCGAGGCCCAGGCCCCGGTGCAGGACCCGGATGAAGAACCAGCCCAGGTGCTCGTGGATCAGATAGAACGGGTACGTCAGCGCCCCCGCCACCGTCAGCCAGCGCCAGTTGGCCCAGCGCGTCCAGCCCAGCGCCACCACGGCCACGGCGGCGAAGGCGCAGAAGACGATGGCCTGGATGACCAGCGGATCGCGGTGGAAGTCGCCCTGCTCGCCCGGGTGCCACAGCGCCGTGACCGAGTAGCGCTGGCCCAGCAGGAAGGACATGCCGACGATCCCCCACAGCAGCATGTCGCTGCCGAAGCGGTGGATCAGGTACAGCGCGAGACCGCCGATGAAGAACGGGGCGTGGTCGCGCATCACCAGCTCGTCGGTCAGCGGGTTGTCGGCGACCCGGGCGAAGGCACCGGCCAGCGTCCACAGGATGCAGAAGGTGACGACCCGTTTGTAGGTGACGCCCTTCCAGATCACGAACAGCGCGAAGAGCACGTAGAACTTCAGCTCCACCCACAGCGTCCAGCAGACGCCGAGCACCCGCGGCACGCCCAGCGGCTGCTGCATCATCGTCAGGTTGACCAGGAGCTCGTCGGGGCGGACCGGGTGGACGACGACCGGCAGCAGCACCGCGGCGCCGGTGACCATGACGATGGCCACCCAGTACGCCGGGTAGAGGCGGGAGATCCGGGAGCGGAAGAAGTCGCCGAGGCTGCGGCCCCAGCTGCTCATGCAAATCACGAAGCCGCTGATGACGAAGAAGAACTGGACGCCCAGGCTGCCGTAGGTGGACAGCTGCGACAGCGTCGGGAACATGACGCCGGGGGACTGGTGCCAGGAGGTGGCGATCTCGCCGTTCTTGCCGGTGAAGTGGTACATGCACACCATCAGCGCGGCCATCAGCCGCAGACCGTCCAGGGCCCGCAGCCGGCTCTCGCCCCGGGCCCGGACCGGCGGCCGTTCGGCGAGCACCTGGTTCAGCCGGGGTGTCGCCGGTACCGGCGGCGGTGCCGTGGCCTGGTCAGCCGCGCTCATCCTGGGGCCCTTCTCCTCGGAGTCGTTGCGTATTCGAACGCTACGTACCTCCGACGGGTGAAAGGTGAGTGACGGCTGACGCACAGAGGGCTCCAAGATGTCCCCCTGATGAACATCGGCCTGTCCTATTTCCTGACGGCCACCTGCTTCAGGGCCCGTGCCCGGCGCGCCAGTCGGCGTACGGTCGCGTTGCGCGGGATGAAGGACAGCTGGGCCGGTACGGCGCCCGGCAGGGCCAGCGAGGTCAGGCGCTTGCGCTTGAAGTAGCGCCAGGTGTGCGGGTTGAGGTGCCTGGAGAGGTAGGTCTCGGCCGCGCCGCGCAGCCCGGGGTAGATCTTCGGCTGCATCGCGAAGCCGACCGCCTTGAGCAGCGCGGACAGTTCGGCCACCCGTTCGCGCGGGGGCATCGTCCAGCTGTTCACCGCCGAGCCGTCCGCGATGTCCGGGAGCAGGGCGTCGACGATGGTCAGCGGTACGCGGTTGCTGTTCTGGTAGGGCGCGAGCCGGGCCAGCACCGTGTCGGTGCCGACCCGCGCGACCGGGAGGCCGTACAGAGCGGCGGCGGTGAGCAGCGCGGTGGAGAAGCAGCCGACGACTAGTGCGGGCCGCAGCCGCTGGAAGGCGACCTCGGCGAGGACGGGCCGGTCCAGCAGGGTCAGTTCGGCGCCCAGCTTCGTCGCCTCGTCCTCCAGGAGCCGCGACCAGCGGGCCGGTGCGACGGGGTGCGGCTTGAACACGAGCCTGCGGTGGCCGAGTGCGACGGCGCCGCGCACCATCTGCCGGTGCAGGTCCTCCTCCTCGGCGTCGCTCAGGATGCCGAGCGCGGAGAGGTACTGGCTGAGCAGCAGGGCCGGCTTGCCGTCCGCGGCCGAGGAGGAGGGGCCGTCGGCCAGGTCGTCCTGGTCCGCGGCGAGTTCGCCGAGCACCTTCAGGAACGCCTCGGACGGCACCAGTTCGGTCGGGACGCCGAACTCGGTGAGCAGCAGCGGGGTGAGGCCCGGGACGAGATCGAGGTGCAGCAGCCGGCCGATACGGGTGCCGACCAGCGGGTCGATCTTGTCGCGCGTGGGGCCGTAGCTTATGAGGCCGTCCGCGTAGACGTCGACGGGGGCGCCGGTGAACAGCTGGCAGAGCGCGAGCGCCGGGTTGGCCTGGACCGACTCGACGGCCAGCCGCACCTCGTCGTCGCCGAGGTTCCACAGCAGCCGTACGTACCGCTCCCACATGGGGATGTCGTCGGCGCGCGGTGACCAGCCGCTCGGGTGGAACGGGGAGATGGTCGCGTTCCAGGACAGCACCTCGTCGAACCGCTCACCCAGCAGGTCGAAGCCCGGCATGGTGTCGACGGACGGGGTGATCTCGGGGTTGGTCGCGTTATTGGCGACCAGCAGCAGCCGCCGGTCGGCCGGTTCGAAGAGCCCGGCGTCCAGGGCGGCGGCCAGGGTCGCGGCGCCGTACAGCGTCGAGGCGCAGAAGATCTGGGTGGTGCGTGGCATCAGGCGGCCACCGTCCGGGCCCCGATCGCGCGGCGGCGCACCCGCCGCAGCCGGGCGGCGCGCTGGGCGTCCATCGAGTCCATGACCTCCGCGAGCACGTCCTGCGGCATTCTCTTCAGGGCGGCGGCGCTCATCGAGCGCAGTTTTCGAGCCACGGCGGGTTCGAACCTCTCGATTTGTCCGAGATGATGAGCCATGATCGCGCAATAGGTGCGAACGGCTTTCGGAAGCAGTTTATCGGCCTCGGGGTCAGCCGTGGTTTCGTCGATTACCTGGTCGAACGCGCGAATGAAATCAAGCTGTCGGACATCACCGATCTGGGTGAGCGACGAGGCGACTCCGCGCCGGTAGTAGACGCCGAGCAGTCCCACCGCGGCGAAGGACTCCGCCTCCCGGTGCAGTTTCCAGATCCACGGCCGGTCCTCCGCGGTGCGCAGCCCGTGGGTGAACTGCAGGATTCCGCGGTCGACCAGCCGGCGGTGGTAGATGCCCGCCCACGCGTACGCGTAGTCCACGGACGTCGACCGGTCGGCGGGCAGGATCGCCTCGCGCGGGTTCAGCACGGTCCAGCGCCGGCCGTGCGGCACCCGGTGGACGCTGCGGGCCCGCCCGGTGCACTGCACATGGTCGGTGCGGACGAAGTCACAGCCCAACTCCTGGATGGCGGACAGGAGTTGCGGGAAGTAGCCGGGAGCGAGCCAGTCGTCGCCGTCCAGGAACGTCAGGTACTCGCCGCGCGCCCTGTCGATGCCCGTGTTCCGCGCGGTGGCCAGCCCTCCGTTCTGCTCGTGTCTGACGACCACCGCGCCCGGCAGCTCACGCTCCGCGCGCGCGAGCAGGTCCGGTGTCCCGTCGGTCGAGCAGTCGTCGACGAGGATGAACTCGAAGTCCTCGCGTGTGTTCGCACGCAGGCTCTTCAGGGTGTCTGGCGCGTATTGCTGCACGTTGTAGAACGGCACGATGACGGAGAGCTTGACCACGCGAAGGACGTTAGGCGGCGGCCCGTCACCCGTCTTTACCCGGAGCTTGATGTCAGGTGAACGACGCGTGGCGATGCCGTGAACCGGACTTTTTCTCGGCCGCTCCGGACCCCGATTCGCCGTTCGTCGATGTGCTGTTAACCGTTTGTTGCATTCGGGTTGGGCAGAACCTCGGAATCGCTTCCTAGCGTCTTCGACGTGCCAGTAAGTGCGACGAAGACCCGGCGAGTTGCCGTACTCGCGGATTCCGATACCCGGTGGAAATGGGGTGCGCTCACCGCGAACCGTATCGCCCCGGAGAATTCGGACATCCGTCTGGACGGATATCTCCTGCGTGGCCGGGCCACCCCCACCCCCCGCCAGCTCCAGGAAGTCGGCGTCCACGCCGACTCCCTCCGTGAGGTGACCGCGGTCGAGTTCCTGCGCGCCATGGCGCAGGAGTCGTACGACGTCGTGGTCCTCGCCCTCGTGGGCGGCGGCGTGCAGGCCGTGCTGCACGGCCTCAAGCGGGTCTGGGAGGGGCAGGCGCGGCGGCCCGTCGTCGTCACCGGCTATGTCGGCGTCGTCTACGAGAAGCTCGCCGACGGCCTGCTGCTGCGGCACGGCGCGGACCTGGTCCTCGCCAACTCCCGCCAGGACGCCGAGCGGTTCCGCGCGGTGTACGAGGGGGTCGGCGCCGACGCCTCGGCGGTGACCGAGGTGGCGCTGCCGTTCCTCGGCGGCGAACCTTACGCCGGCGAGCACGACCCGTACACGGTCGTCTTCGCCGCGCAGCCCTCGGTGCCGGACAACCGCCGGGACCGTACGTACCTGCTGAACCGGCTGATCCAGCACGCCCGCAAGCACCCCGAGCGCGAGGTGCTGCTCAAGCTGCGCTCCAAGCCGGGCGAACACACCACGCACATCGAGGAACTGCCGTACCAGAAGCTGGTGCAGCGGCTCGAACCGCCGGCCAACTTCAAACTGGTGTACGGCAACATGGGCGAGGTCCTCGACCGCACCGACCTGCTGGTCACCATCAGCTCCACGGCGGCGCTGGAGTCGCTGCACCGCCGGGTCCCCACCGTCGTCCTCACCGACCTCGGCGTGCGCGAGACGCTCGGCAACCACCACTTCGTGGGCTCCGGCTGCCTCGCCTCCTGGGACCAACTCGACGACGGACACCGCCCCACGCCCGACGAGGAGTGGGTGTCCCGGCAGGGCGTCTGCGCCGACGGCTCCTACGCCGGCGCCTTCGACGCGGCCCGCGAGCGCATCGCCAAGCTGCTCGACCGTCCGGGCGGACTGCCCGCCCTCACCCCGTACTACACGCCGGCCACCGCCCCCGGCTATCTGCCCGGCATCCTCGCCCGCCACCACCTCGGCCCCGACGGCAGCGTATTGCCGGGGGCACCCTCGGCCGACAAGGAGCCGGGGCCTGTCCGGCAGATCGTGCGCCGGGCCGCTCGGGGGGCTTATCGGCATGGGGTGCAGCGGGTGGCCCCGGTGATCCGGCGGATGGGGGAGCTGTGAGCGCCTCCGCGAGTGCTGCTTCGGGTCGTCGGGCGGCTGCGGCGCCGTTGGGGCTGGTCGCGCCCCGCGGCGGAGCCGCTGATCGAGGCAGCCCCGCGCCCCTGAGGGGCGGCTTCGCCGCCCTCCCTAGCTCTGCGAACTTCTGCGCAAGGAGTGCAATCCATGTCTGACTCCCCGTCACACGAGGGCGCATCGGTACGCCGCGTCCTCGCCGTGATCCCCGCGCGCGGCGGCTCCAAGGGCGTGCCCGCGAAGAACCTCATGCCCGTCGGCGGCGTGCCGCTGGTGGCCCGCGCGGTGCGCGAGTGTCGGGCGGCCAGGCTCGTCACGGACGTCGTCGTCTCCACCGACGACCAGGGCATCGCGGCCGCCGCCCGCCAGGCCGGCGCCGAGGTCGTGCTGCGCCCCGCCGCCATCGCCGGTGACACCGCGACCTCCGAGGCGGCCGTGCTGCACGCCATGGACGCCCACGAGGCGCTGCACGGCTCGCCGGTGGACGTGGTCCTGCTCGTGCAGTGCACCAGCCCGTTCATCGTCCGCGAGGACATCGACGGCGTGGTCAAGGCGATCGTCGCGAACGGCGCCGACACCTCCCTGACCGTCGCGCCCTTCCACGGCTTCGTGTGGCGCCACGGCGACGACGAGCCGACGGCGGCCGTACGCGCCGAGCGCCAGACGGCCGAGGGCGGCACCGACACGGTCGCCACCCGCACCACCGCCTCCGGTGGCGGCTACGGCGTCAACCACGACAAGTCCTTCCGCCCGCGCCGCCAGGACCGCCCCCAGGACTTCCTGGAGACCGGCGCCGCCTACGCGATGGACGCGCGCGGCTTCCGCGAGCACAAGCACCGCTTCTTCGGCCGCACCGAACTGGTGCGCACCGACCCCGCCCGGGTCCTGGAGATCGACGATCCCCACGACCTGGCCCGCGCCCGCGCGCTGGCGCCGCTGTTCGACGCGGACCGGCCCGGCGCCCTCCCGACCACGGACGACATCGACGCGGTCGTACTGGACTTCGACGGCACCCAGACCGATGACCGGGTGCTGATCGACGCCGATGGAAAGGAGTTCGTCTCCGTGCACCGCGGAGACGGCCTCGGCATCGCCGCCCTGCGCAAGAGCGGGCTGAAGATGCTGATCCTCTCCACGGAGCAGAACCCGGTCGTCGCCGCCCGGGCACGGAAGCTGAAGCTCCCCGTGCTGCACGGCATCGACCGGAAGGACCTCGCACTCAAGCAGTGGTGCGAGGAGCAGGGCATCGCGCCCGAGCGCGTGCTCTACGTCGGCAACGACGTCAACGACCTCCCGTGCTTCGCCCTCGTGGGCTGGCCCGTGGCGGTCGGCAGCGCCCACGACGTCGTGCGCGGCGCCGCACGCGCGGTCACCACTCTCCCCGGTGGCGACGGCGCAATCCGAGAGATCGCCAGCTGGATCCTCGGCCCCTCTCTCGACTCCCTCACCAAGTAAGGACATCTCTGCCATGAGCACCTACTCCCGCCTCCGCTCCTTCGGTTCGCGCGAAGTCGGCCCGGGCAAGCCCGTCTACATCTGCGGCGAGATCGGCATCAACCACAACGGTGAGCTGGAGAACGCCTTCAAGCTCATCGACGTGGCCGCCGAGGCCGGCTGTGACGCCGTGAAGTTCCAGAAGCGCACCCCGGAGATCTGCACCCCGCGTGACCAGTGGGACATCGAGCGCGACACCCCCTGGGGCCGGATGACCTACATCGACTACCGCCACCGCGTGGAGTTCGGTGAGGACGAGTACCGCCAGATCGACGAGTACTGCAAGAGCAAGAACATCGACTGGTTCGCCTCCCCGTGGGACACCGAGGCCGTCGCCTTCCTGGAGAAGTTCGACGTCCCCGCCCACAAGGTGGCCTCGGCCTCCCTGACCGACGACGAGCTGCTGCGCGCCCTGCGCTCCACCGGCCGCGCCGTCATCCTCTCCACCGGCATGTCGACGCCGAAGCAGATCCGCCACGCGGTCGAGGTCCTCGGCTCCGACAACATCGTCATGTGCCACGCCACCTCCACCTACCCGGCCAAGGCCGAGGAGCTCAACCTCCGCGCGATCAACACCCTGGAGAAGGAGTTCCCGAACGTCCCGATCGGCTACTCCGGCCACGAGACGGGCCTGCAGACCACGCTGGCCGCGGTCGCCCTCGGCGCCGTCTTCGTCGAGCGCCACATCACCCTGGACCGCGCGATGTGGGGCTCCGACCAGGCCGCCTCGGTCGAGCCGCAGGGCCTCACCCGCCTGGTGCGCGACATCCGCACCATCGAGGCCTCCCTCGGTGACGGCGTCAAGAAGGTCTACGACTCCGAGCTCGGCCCGATGAAGAAGCTGCGCCGTGTCGCCGGTGTGGTCGCCGAGGCGGAGATCGCCGCGGCGGCGGGCGAGCCGGTCCAGGTCTGACCCGGAACGCACCAGTTCGAACGCGCGCCGATGTCCGGGTGCTCCCCAACAGGGGCGCTCGGACTCGGCGCCCTTCGAGTTCCTGTTGAACCCGAGCTGAACACGAGCGCCGCATGAGCGCCTTACGACGGGACGGTCGTACGTCGATGAGCCCCCGCGCCGGGAACACCGGCCCCCACACTCTCGCCTTCGTCGAGAGCCCGGTACAGCTCCTGAACGTGCTGGAGTGGGCGCACGCCCGCGAGCCCGCCGCCGGCCCGGGTCTCACGCTCGTCGTCCTGTCCCCGATCGACCCCATGACCCGCGGCCAGCTGCGCCGGATGGCCGAACTGGCGCGCGACGACGGCCATGAGGTCCGCTGGGAGGAGGCACGGGGCGGCGCGTCGGCCCCGTTCCAGACCATCGGCGGCCTCGCGGGCCTGCTGCGCCGGGCGGACAGGGTGGTCCTGGGCGACCCCTTCTCCCGCTACGTCCAACTGCTGCTGACCATCACCAAGGCCCGCGACCTGGTCGTCGTCGACGACGGCACGGCGACGATGGAGTTCGTCGCCCAACTCGCCCGCGGTGAACGCCTGGTGCGCTGGCACCGCAAGGGCGGCCGCCCGAGCCCCCGCGACCTGGCCTTCGCTCCGATCTCAGCGGCGGCCCGCAAGCGCCTCACCCCGAGTGAGCGGCACACGGTCGAGATCTTCTCCTCCATGCCGATGGAGGAGACCCCGGACGGCGTGACGGTCACCGCCAACACCTTCGCCTGGACCCGCGACCGCTTCGGCCCGCCCCGCATCACCAAGGGCGCCGACATGGTCGGTACGTCGTTGGTCGAGACCGGCGTGGTGGACGGCGACCGCTACCTGGAGGCCGTCGGCTCCCTCGCCAGGACCCACGGCGCCACCCGCTACTTCGCCCACCGCCGCGAGAGCACGGACAAGCTGCACCGGCTGGCCGTCGAGACCGGCCTGGAGATCGTACGCCCCGACCTCCCCCTGGAGCTGATCGCCCGCCGGGGCCCCATCGGCCGTACGATCCTGAGCTTCCCGTCGACGGTGGTGCACACGTTGCCGCTGGCGCTGTCCGGCACCGAGGTCCGGGTCGCGGTGTGCGACATCGACCCGGCGTGGCTGACCGAGAGCGCGTCCCCTCGGGCGCAGGGGTTCCTGTCGGGGGTCACGGGGACGGCGCGGGATGTGACCCGGCTCTCGGCGGTCAGCGCGGTCTAGGGGCCTTTCAGAACACCCCCCCGGTCGCCCTTGCGCGCGAGAAGGAAGGCGCGGGCGCGCTTCTCCTCGCCCTGGGGTTCCCGCAGCACCCGGGCGACCGGCTGGAGGCCCGCCTTGGTCAGCCGTTCGGCGAACGTGTCCGGGGTGTGCCAGTGGTAGTCGAGGTCGATCGGGTGACCGAATCGCTCCGCGAGGTGCAGATGCCCGGCCTCGTCTTCGTCCCCGGCCTGGAAGGCCAGCAGGACATGACCTCCCGGCACCAGGACGCGGTGGAACTCGGCGAACACCGTCGGCAGGTGATCGTCCGGGACGTGGATGACCGAGTAGAGGGCGACGACCCCGCCCAGCGTCTCGTTCGGCAGCCCCAGGGACGTCATCGACCCCACATGGAACCGCAGCCCCGGATGGGCCCGCCGGGCCAGCTCCACCATGCGGGGCGACAGATCCACCCCGAACACGGGCAGCCCCAGCGCGGCCAGCGCGGCGCTCACCTGCCCCGGCCCACAGCCGATGTCGGCCACCGGCCCGCCGCCCCGCGCCCCCACCAGCTCCGCGAAGCCGCCGAGCAGGGCTCTGTCCATCGGATGGACGCCGGGCCAGTCCGAGAAGCGCTCGGCATAGGCGTCGGCGATCGTGTCGTACGAGATTCGGGTGGCCCGTATGAATTCCGGGTTCTCGGCGTTCACGGACCGCACCCTAACGTCACCGTGCCGGGGCGCGTGGCACCTCTCTGGCATTCTCCCAGTGCCGGTCGAAGTACGACTTGAAGTACGCCGCGGCCTCACTGTCCTCGATCCGCATGCCCTGGACCCGGTCGCCGACGGTGAAGGCGAGGAACACCGCGCTCGTGTCCATGATGGCCATGCTCATCAGGTCGGCCTTGATGGGCCAGGTCACCTCGCGAATGCTGTAACTGCGCAGGTGGTGGGTGTCCTCCCGGTGCTGCGCCGTCCAGCCCGCATATCCACGAGGCGAGCCCAGACAGAACAGCCGCCGCACCGAACCGCCGTTGTCGGCCCAGTCGAGCACCGCCCGGAAATATTCGGAAAAGGCAGGAGTCGACGCACTGAAGTCATCCGGGGTTTCCAGCCGCATGTACCAGGCGTCCATATGGCTGGGCCGACGATTGCGGAGATAGTCGATTTCCGCCTGGTAGAACGCCGTCGCATCCGGATAATGCTCGATGCGGGAAGAATTCACCTGATCGAAGTCACGCCGCAACGATTCGACCTCGGTGCGAAGCCCGGCCAGTTCCCGGCGCGACTCGGTCAGCGGGACAAGGGCGCGCAGAACCGCGTACAGGGCGGTGAAGAGGAACGGCATCTGCCAGGCGGCGGACAGCCCGAAGAGTGCGGCGGCCGCGGACCCACCGACGGCGACGACACAGGCGATGGCCAGCCCGCGCTGGTCCCAGCGCTCCAGCAGGCTCCCCGACTCCGGCGCGGTACGCGAACCGGCCATGCACACCCCCACCGACTGTCGCGTACGTCCATGACGAGGCCAACTTCCCTACGGGCGAGGCCTGTCCAAGCTCAATCCCCAGCGCGCGAGGGGCTCAACCGCGCAGCAGCGGCCGGGTCGCCGCCAGGAAGGTCGTGCACACAGCGTGACCGTGCCGTCGCCGCGGGCGAAGGTGCCGGATCCGGGGCCTCTTCCCGGGCCTCTTCCCTCCGGACGCGATCCCGTCCGGTGGACAGAACCGCCGGGGGAGCGCGGGACGTGGTATGCGTAGAGAAAAGAACTACCTACCCATCTCCATCCGCACCCATGCGTCGAGCGGCCGGATTTTCTTCCCCTGTGGGGTTGAACTTTTGTTGATCGAGGGGGAGTTGGCCGCCCCGGCGTCCTACCCTGTAGAGGGTGAACCAACTGATGTCCCAAGAGTCCGAGGTCGATCACACCGGGGAAGCCGCACTTCCCGGCATCCTGCCGGAGGCGCTCCGTGCGGAACTCGTCGCGTTCCGGCGCGACTTGCACATGCACCCGGAGCTCGGAAACCAGGAGTTCCGTACCACCGCCGCGATCAAGGGCCGCCTGGAGAAGGCCGGCCTCCAGCCCCGCGTGCTCGACTCCGGAACCGGGCTCGTCTGCGACATCGGGGAGATCGGGAAGCAGGACGGCGAGCCGCCCGTGCTCGCCCTGCGCGCCGACATCGACGGCCTCCCCATCCCGGACACGAAGAGTGAGTGCCCGTACCGCTCCACCGTGCCGGACCGCGCGCACGCCTGCGGACACGACGTCCACACGACCGTCGTGCTGGGCGCCGGCCTGGTCCTCGCCGAGCTGCACAAGCAGGGCCGGCTGCCCCGGCCCGTCCGGCTGCTCTTCCAGCCCGCCGAGGAGGTCCTCCCCGGCGGCGCCCTCGACGCCATCAAGTTCGGGGCGCTCGACGGGGTGGGCCGGATCCTCGCCGTGCACTGCGACCCCAAGGTGGACGCCGGGAAGATCGGCCTGCGTCACGGGCCGATCACATCCGCCTGCGACCGGCTCGAAATCGCCCTGGACGGCCCCGGCGGGCACACCGCCCGCCCCCACCTGACCACCGACCTGGTCACCGCCGCCGCCCGCGTCGTCACCGACGTGCCCGCGATCGTCGCCCGGCGCGCCGACGCCCGCAGCGGCCTCTCCGTGACCTGGGGCCGCATCGAGTCAGGCCACGCGCCCAACGTCATTCCGCAGCGCGCCGAGCTCTCCGGGACCGTGCGCTGCCTGAACCTCGACACCTGGCGGCAGGCCCCCGACCTCGTCGTCGCCGCCATCGACGAGATCGCCAACCTCCACCGCGCCAAGTCGGAGATCAACTACGTCCGTGGCGTCCCGCCCGTCGTCAACGACCCCGATGCCACCGAACTGCTGCGCGACGCCATGACCGCCCGCCGTGGCGCCGACTCCGTCGAGAGCACCGAGCAGAGCCTCGGCGGCGAGGACTTCTCCTGGTACCTGGAGCACGTCACCGGCGCCATGGCCCGCCTCGGCGTCCGCCACCCGGGCGACCGCATCGGCCGGGACCTGCACCAGGGCGACTTCGACGTGGACGAGTCCGCCATCACGGTGGGCGTGGAGTTGTTCACGGCGGCGGCCCTCCTGCACGCCGTCGGTTAGCCCGCCCCGTCCCTCCGCTTGCGGCACCCCCGCAGCGGGGGGACTCTGGCCCCATGGCGAACGGTCCTGAGCGCCATCACGGTGAAGGCACCCCTGGTGCGGTTGCCCCATGCGCGCCTTTCGATCCGATGGTTCACAAGGGCGTAACCGGCCATCGGCACGAATGGATAACGGCAAGACGAAACCCCGTTCCCAGGAGTGTCTACGCGCGTTAATGTGCGCCGAACTCAGCACCCACTGCGGGGCTTGGAGAATGGGGACTTCACGATGCGTCGGATATCCAAACTGACCCGTGTCGCGGTGGGGGTCGCGTCGATCGCGCTCGCCGCCACGGCGTGCGGTGGTACCAGCAGTGACAGCAGCAGCAGTGACGGCAGCGGTGACACCAAGGGTGCCGCCATCGCGTACGACATCGGCGGCAAGGGCGACCAGTCCTTCAACGACGCCGCGTACGCCGGTCTGCAGAAGGCCCAGAAGGAGTTCGGCTACAAGACCGCCGACATCGAGCCCACCGAGGGCGAGACGGACGCCGACAAGGAGCAGCGCCTGGCGTCACTGGCCAAACAGGGCTACAACCCGGTGATCGGCATCGGCTTCGCCTACGGTCCCGCGATGGAGGCCGTGGCCAAGAAGTACCCGGACACCAATTTCGGCATCGTCGACTACGTCGTCGAGGGTGACAACGTCGCCTCCCTCGTCTTCGCCGAGGAGCAGGCCTCGTACCTGGCCGGTGTCGCCGCCGCCAAGGCCACCAAGACCAACACCGTCGGCTTCGTGGGCGGCGTGGACATCCCGCTGATCCACAAGTTCGAGGCCGGCTACAAGCAGGGTGTCCAGGACACCAGCGGCGGCAAGGTCAAGGTCATCTCCCAGTACCTGACCCAGACCGCCGAGGAAGGCGGCTTCAACAGCCCCGACAAGGGCAAGGCCGCCGCCGAGGGCCAGATCGAGAAGAACGCGGACGTCATCTACCAGGCGGCCGGTCTGTCGGGGCAGGGCGTCATCGAGGCCGCCGCGAAGGCCAAGGTCTGGGCGATCGGCGTCGACTCCGACCAGTACAAGCAGGCCGCGCTCGCCAACTACAAGCAGTACATCCTGACCTCCGCCCTCAAGGACGTCGGCGGCGCCGTCTACGCGCTCGCCAAGTCCGTCGAGGACGGCAAGCCCCTGACCGGCACGCAGACCTTCGACCTGAAGGTCAACGGCGTCGGCCTCTCCGAGTCCAACCCGGAGTTCGCGAAGATCGCCGGCCTCTCCGAGGCCGTGGCCAAGGCCAAGGCCGGCATCATCGACGGCTCCATCAAGGTCAAGACCGAGTAGTCGCGGCGTACACCTGTACAGCGGGCGGGCATCCGGGGGGTGCCCGTCCGCCCTTGCTTTCCTGCCCTTCTTTCCCGCCCTTGGTCAAGGCTTGAAGTGCTGTTGGCCACGGGCGGATAACAAGGTGGACAGAAGGGGTTTTCAGGCTTGTCTACGCGCGTTAATCTGCGACGAAAGCCAGCGCCGTAGCTGTGAACCTGTTCTGTGAAGCAGCACCTGTGAAGCAGTACCGTCCGGCGCTTGTACTAAGGAGCACCCACACATGCGCCGGATTTCCCGGATCACGGTCGCAGGCGCAGCGACCGCCTCCCTGGCCCTCGCGCTGTCCGCCTGTGGCGGCACCTCGACCTCCGCCTCGTCGTCGGACTCGAAGGGCGACAAGGGTCTCGCCATCGCGTACGACGTCGGCGGCAAGGGCGACCAGTCCTTCAACGACGCCGCGTACGCGGGCCTGGAGCAGGCGAAGAAGGAGTTCCAGTACGACACCGCCGACGTCGAGCCCACCGAGGGCGAGACGGACGCGGACAAGGAGCAGCGACTGGTGTCGCTGGCCAAGCAGGGCTACAACCCGGTGATCGGCGTCGGCTACGCGTACGCCGCCGCGGTGAAGGATGCCGCGGAGAAGTTCCCCGACACCACCTTCGGCATCGTGGACGACTCCACCGTCGAGTCGAAGAACGTGGCCGACCTGGTCTTCTCCGAGGAGCAGGCCTCGTACCTGGCCGGTGTCGCCGCCGCCAAGAGCACCAAGACGAACACCGTCGGCTTCGTGGGCGGCGTGGACATCCCGCTGATCCACAAGTTCCAGGCGGGCTTCGAGCAGGGCGTCAAGGACACCAACTCGAAGGTCAAGGTCCTCTCCCAGTACCTCACGCAGACCGCGGAGGAGGGCGGCTTCTCCAGCCCGGACAAGGGCAAGTCGGCCGCCGAGGGCCAGATCGAGAAGAAGGCCGACGTCGTCTACGCGGCCGCCGGTCTCTCCGGCCAGGGTGTCATCGAGGCCGCCGCCGCCAACAAGGTGTGGGCCATCGGCGTCGACTCCGACCAGTACAAGCAGGAAGCCCTTGCCAAGTACAAGGACTACATCCTGACCTCGGCGATGAAGGACGTCGCCAAGGCGGTGTACAACCTGGCGCAGTCGGTCGAGGACGGCAAGCCCGAGACCGGTATCGTTCGTGGCGATCTGAAGACGGGTGAGGTGAGCCTGTCGAACTCCAACCCGAAGTTCGCGGACAACACCGAACTCCAGGACGCCATCAAGACGGCCAAGGAGAAGATCATCAGCGGCGAGATCAAGGTCAAGTCCAGCTGATCAAGCAACACCCTGAGCAGCGGTAACCCCGGGGGTTACGTCCGCTCGACGGGGTACGGGGAGGAGCTCCCGAGGGAGGCTTCCCCGTACCCCGTTGTCGCGGTGCGTCGGCCCCCTGTCAGGCCATAGGGGCGCTACGCGCGTAGACGACCCCCGTCCCCAGGAGAGTGCGCCATCAACGCGTCCAGCAGCCCTCCGGCCGGCGCGGCGGTCAACGGTCAGGCGACCGCCGTCGAACTCGCCGGGATCACCAAGCGGTTCCCCGGTGTCGTCGCCAACCACGACATCCACCTCACCGTCCGCAAGGGCACCGTCCACGCCCTCGTCGGCGAGAACGGCGCCGGCAAGTCGACGCTGATGAAGATCCTCTACGGCATGCAGAAGCCGGACGAGGGCACCATCGCGATCGACGGCGAGAAGGTCACCTTCTCGTCCCCGGCCGACGCCATCGTCCGCGGCATCGGCATGGTCCACCAGCACTTCATGCTCGCGGACAACCTGACCGTCCTCGAGAACGTCGTGCTGGGCAGCGAGAAGCTGTACGGCATCGGCGCCAAGGCCCGCCGGAAGATCAAGGAGATCTCCGACCGCTACGGCCTCGGCGTACAGCCCGACCGTCTGGTCGAGGAGCTCGGTGTCGCCGCCCGTCAGCGCGTGGAGATCCTCAAGGTCCTCTACCGCGGCGCCACCACGCTGATCCTCGACGAGCCCACCGCCGTCCTGGTGCCGCAGGAGGTCGACGCGCTCTTCGACAACCTGCGCGAGCTCAAGGCCGAGGGCCTGTCGGTCATCTTCATCTCCCACAAGCTGGGCGAGGTGCTCTCCGTCGCCGACGAGATCACCGTCATCCGCCGCGGCACCACCGTCGGCACGGCCGTCCCCGCCGAGACCACCCCGAAGCAGCTGGCCGAGATGATGGTCGGCAGCGAGCTGCCCACGCCGGAGACCGCCGAGTCCACGGTCACCGACCGCCCGGTCATCTCCGTCGACAAGCTGCGCCTGGAGACGGCCGGCGGCAAGGCCCTGCTGGACGACATCAGCTTCACCATCCACGCGGGCGAGGTCCTGGGCATCGCCGGCGTCGAGGGCAACGGCCAGACCGAGCTGGTGGACGCCCTCATCGGCCTGAAGGGCGCCGACTCCGGCACCATCGCGCTGGCCGAGGAGGAGATCACCTCCTGGACCACCCGCAAGCGCCGCGAGCAGGGCATCGGCTACATCCCCGAGGACCGCCACCGCCACGGCCTGCTCCTGGAGGCCCCCCTCTGGGAGAACCGCATCCTCGGCCACGTCACCGAGAAGCCCAACGCCAAGGGCGTCTGGCTGGACCCCAAGGCCGCGCAGGCGGACACCCGCCGCATCGTCGAGGCGTACGACGTCCGCACCCCCGGCATCGACGTCACCGCCGCCTCCCTGTCCGGCGGCAACCAGCAGAAGCTGATCGTCGGCCGCGAGATGAGCCACAAGCCGCGCTTCCTGATCGCCGCGCACCCCACCCGCGGTGTGGACGTCGGCGCCCAGGCCGCGATCTGGGACCACATCCGCGAGGCCCGCCGCGAGGGCCTGGCCGTGCTGCTGATCTCCGCCGACCTGGACGAGCTGATCGGCCTGTCCGACACCCTCCGCGTGATCTACAACGGCAAGCTGGTCGCGGACGCCGACCCCGCCACCATCACCCCGGAGGAGCTGGGCTCGGCCATGACCGGTGCCGCGACCGGCCACCTGGAACACGACGAGAACGCCGAGCCCGGCGCAGACACCCCCGAGATCCGCAAGTCTCCCGAGGCTCCGGAAGACGAGGCCCGCTGATGAAGAAGTTCGACAAGGAGCGTGTGCTCCTCGCGGTGGCCGGACCGGTCATCGCGCTCGCCGTGGCCTTCGTGCTCAGCGCGATCGTGCTGCTCGCCTCGGGCAAGAGCCCGGTCGAGCCGTACGCCCTGATGTTCGAGCAGATCGGCTTCTCGGACATCCAGGTGCTGGTCATCAACCAGGCCTCGATGTACTACATCGCGGCCCTCGCGGTGGCCATCGGCTTCCGGATGAACCTGTTCAACATCGGTGTCGACGGCCAGTACCAGCTCGCCGCCATGATGGCCGCCGTCGTCGGCGCCCATGTGGACCTGCCCGCCGTGATCCAGATCCCGCTGCTGCTCCTCACCGCGGTCTGCACCGGCGCCTTCTGGTCCGGCATCGCCGGTGTCCTCAAGGTCACCCGCGGCGTCAGCGAGGTCGTCGCGACGATCATGCTGAACGCCATCGCCACCTCGGTCATCGCCTACCTGTGGCTGCCGGACGTCTTCGGCGTCAAGGTCGGCAACAACAACACCACCGGCGAGATGCACGAGTCCGGCTGGGTCCCCGGCATCAACATGGGCGACGCCGGCGAGATCTACGGCCTGGTCTTCCTCGCCGTGCTGCTCGGCATCGGCTACTGGGTCGTCCTCAACCGCACCCGGTTCGGCTTCGACCTGCGCGCCTCCGGTGCCTCGGAGTCGGCCGCCGCGGCCAGCGGTGTCGACCCCAAGCGCATGGTGCTCACCGCCATGCTGATCTCCGGCGGCATCGCGGGCCTGGCCGGTCTGCCGATCCTGCTCGGCGACACCCACACGTACAGCCTGAACTTCCCCACCGGCATCGGCTTCCTCGGCATCGGCATCGCCCTGCTCGGCCGCAACAGCCCGGTCGGCATCGCGTTCGCCGCCCTGCTGTGGGCCTGGCTCGACAAGGCGTCGCCCGAGCTGGACTTCCACGGCTACGACAAGGAGATCGCGGTCATCATGCAGGGCCTGATCGTGCTCTCGGTCGTCGTCTCCTACGAGGCCGTCCGCGAGTGGGGCCTGCGCCGCCAGCAGCGCCGGGTCGGCGCGGAACTGGCCGCCGGTCACGTCCTCGGCGCCCACAACAACACCACGAAGGAGGTGGCTGGCCGATGACCACCGCGACCGACGTCAACCAGCCCACGCTGCAGCCCGCGGCACCGACGGGCCGCCGCCTGTCGTGGTCCGTCCTGCTGCTGGTCATCGCCGGAGCCCTGGCGCTGACCTCGATCGTCCGCATCATCACCGGCGCCGACGGCATCACCAACGTCAGCCAGATGTCCACCGCGCTCCAGCTCGCCGTGCCGATCGGCCTCGCCGGTCTCGGCGGTCTGTGGGCCGAGCGGGCGGGCGTCGTCAACATCGGCCTCGAAGGCATGATGATCCTCGGCACCTGGTTCGGTGCCTGGGCCGGCTTCCAGTGGGGCCCGTGGACGGGTGTCGTCGTCGGCATCATCGGCGGCTGCGTCGGCGGCATCCTGCACGCCATCGCCACCGTCACCTTCCGGGTCAACCACATCGTCTCCGGTGTGGCCATCAACATCCTCGCCCTCGGCATCACCCGCTACCTCGCGCCCCTCGCCTTCGAGGGCCACGCGGGCGGCTCCGCCAAGCAGTCCCCGGCGATCGACTCCCTCGGCCACTTCACCGTGCCGGGCCTGTCCGACGGACTGCGGGACCTGAACAACCACGGCTGGTTCTTCGTCTCCGACATCGCCGGTCTGCTCGGCGGACTGGTCACCAACGTCTCCTGGCTGACCCTGATCGCCATCGCGCTGATCCCGGCGACCTGGTGGATCCTGTGGCGCACCGCCTTCGGGCTGCGCCTGCGCTCCTGCGGTGAGAACCCGGTCGCGGCCGAGTCCCTCGGCGTGAACGTCTACAAGTACAAGTACATCGCCGTGATCATCTCCGGCGGCCTCGCCGGTCTCGGCGGCGTCTTCCTCTCCATCGTGGCCAACCCGTTCTACCTGGAGGGCCAGGTCAGCGGCCGCGGTTACATCGGCCTCGCGGCGATGATCTTCGGCAACTGGATGCCGGGCGGCCTCGCGCTGGGCGCCGGCCTGTTCGGCTACACCGACAGCCTCAACCTGCGCGGCGGCTCGACCAACGTCCACGCCCTGCTGCTGCTCGGCGCGCTGCTGCTGATCATCGGCGCGATCTGGCTGGTGGTCCGCAAGAAGTACGCCCCGTCGATGATCACCGCGGTGATCGGCGCCCTGGTCTACACCTGGTACGCCACCACCAACGAGGTCCCCAACCAGGTCGTCTCCGCCACGCCGTACGTCGTCACCCTCGTCGTCCTCACCCTGTCCGCGCAACGCCTGCGGATGCCCAAGGCGGACGGTCTGCCGTACAAGAAGGGGCAGGGCAAGTGACGTCCCCCGGCTCCCACGACGTCGACTGGGACAAGCTGCGCGCGGCGGCCCGGGACGCCATGTCCCGCGCCTACGCCCCGTACTCCGGCTACCCGGTCGGCGTCGCGGCCCTCGTCGACGACGGCCGCACGATCACCGGCTGCAACGTCGAGAACGCGTCGTACGGCGTCGGCCTGTGCGCCGAGTGCGGACTGGTCTCGGAGCTGCACAACACCGGGGGCGGCCGACTGACGCACTTCACCTGTGTGGACGGCAAGGGCGACGTCCTCGTCCCGTGCGGCCGCTGCCGCCAGCTGCTGTACGAGTTCGGCGGCCCGGAGCTGCTGCTGGAGACCCCGGCGGGCATCCTGCCGCTCTCGGAGATGCTGCCCCAGGCCTTCGGGCCGGGCCACCTCCGCAAGTAAGTCGTAACTCCCGTGCGGCCCCTCCGAGTTGCTCCACGCGACCGGCTCGGAGGGGCCGTACGACTTCTGGAACCCTCGGAAGGAAGCCAAGCCATGGCCATGGACGCCATCTCCGTCATCCGCACCAAGCGGGACCGCGGTGAGCTCAGCGACGCACAGATCGACTGGGTCATCGACGCGTACACCCGCGGGGAGGTCGCCGACGAGCAGATGTCCGCGCTCGCCATGGCGATCCTGCTCAACGGCATGAACCGCCGCGAGATCGCCCGCTGGACGGCCGCGATGATCGCCTCCGGCGAGCGCATGGACTTCTCGTCCCTGTCCCGCCCCACGGCCGACAAGCACTCCACCGGCGGCGTCGGCGACAAGATCACCCTCCCGCTCGCGCCCCTCGTGGCGGCCTGCGGTGCCGCCGTCCCCCAGCTGTCCGGCCGCGGCCTCGGCCACACCGGCGGCACGCTGGACAAGCTGGAGTCGATCCCCGGCTGGCGCGCCCTCCTCTCCAACGAGGAGATGCTGAACGTCCTCGACACCACCGGCGCGGTGATCTGCGCGGCAGGCGACGGCCTGGCCCCCGCGGACAAGAAGCTGTACGCGCTGCGGGACGTCACCGGCACGGTCGAGGCCATCCCGCTGATCGCCTCGTCGATCATGTCGAAGAAGATCGCCGAGGGCACCGGCTCACTCGTCCTGGACGTGAAGGTCGGCACGGGCGCCTTCATGAAGACCATCGAGGACGCGCGCGAACTGGCCTCCACGATGGTGGGCCTCGGCACGGACCACGGCGTCAAGACGGTCGCGCTCCTCACGGACATGGCCACCCCGCTCGGCCTCACGGCGGGCAACGCCCTGGAGGTCCGCGAGTCGGTCGAGGTCCTGGCGGGCGGCGGCCCGGCCGACGTGGTCGAGCTGACGATCGCCCTGGCCAGGGAGATGCTGGACGCGGCAGGCGTGCGTGACGCCGACCCGGCGAAGGCCCTGGCCGACGGCTCCGCGATGGACGTCTGGCGCCGCATGATCGCGGCCCAGGGCGGCGACCCGGACGCGGAACTGCCGGTCGCCCGCGAACAGCACGTCATCAAGGCCCCGTCCTCCGGCGTCCTGACCCGCCTCGACGCCTACGACATCGGCGTCGCCGCCTGGCGCCTCGGCGCCGGACGCGCCCGCAAGGAGGACCCGGTGCAGGCCGGCGCCGGCATCGAACTCCACGCCAAGCCCGGCGACACGGTGACCGAGGGCCAGCCCCTGCTGACCCTGCACACCGACACCCCGGAGCGCTTCGAGTACGCGCTCCAGTCGGTGGAGGGTTCGTACGACATCGCGGCGGCGGGTACGGACTTCACGGCGTCGCCAGTGGTGCTGGAACGTATCGCCTGACCTGGGGTTTCCTCGTACGGTTGAACGGGATCGGTGGACCGGCGCCGGTCCCGTTCGGCATGCTGGGATCGGTGACGCACCGATAGGAGGCCGCCATGAGCGCACTCACCGTGAGCCAGGACCCCGACCAGAACTGGGACGACCTCGTCCGGTACTGGGAGGAGATGGAATGGCCCGAGGGCAGCAAGGTGGAGATCATTGAGGGGATCATCACCGTGTCACCTGCTCCCGCGTCCCGCCACAACGTGATCGCGGCCCGCATCCAGCGTCGCCTCTACTCCGTGATCCCCGAGGACTGGGAGATCTTCCAGACGCTGGCGATCGCCGTGCCATCACGACTGGGCATGCTCATCCCGGACCTGCTCGTGGCTCCCGTGCAGGAGTGCGCGGAGGCGGACTCCCACATCCCGGCAGCCTTGGCCGAACTCGTCGTCGAGGTGACCTCCAAGTCCAACGCCCACCACGACCGCGTCAGCAAGCCCGCCGCCTACGCCACCGCCGGGATCCCGCTCTATCTGCTGATCGACCGCTGGGCCCCCGGAGGCCCCACCGCCACGCTCTTCGGAGAGCCGAAGGGCGATGTGTACCGGGTGTTGAGCGCCGTGAAGTTCGGTGACCCCATCAAGCTTCCGGACCCGTTCGAGGTGACGATCGACACCGGCGAGTTCCCGGTCGACTGATCGTCAGCCCAGCAGGGCCGCAACCACCACCAGCACCGGCACCGAAATCACCGTCGACAGCAGAATCGAGTCCCGCGCCAACCGCTCGCCCACCCCGTAACTCGACGCGTACGTGTACAGGTTCTGCGCGGCAGGCAGTGCCGACGTCACCACCACGTCCAGCAGCGGAGCGCCCCGCAGGCCGAACACGCCCGCCGCCAGTGCCCACGCCACCGCCGGCTGGCCCACCGACTTGAGGGCGACCGAGAGGAACACCGGCTGACGCTCGGGCCCCCGGCCGGGCATCGTGCTGCCGCACAGGGAGATGCCGAAGGCCAGCAGGACCGCCGGGACGGACATGCCGCCGATCAGGGTCAGGGGGTCCAGAACGGGCGCCGGGACCTTTACGCCGGCCGCCGAGACCGCCACGCCCGCCAGGGAGCCGACCGCGATCGGGTTGCGGAGCGGCGTCAAAAGGCGGCGCCACAACGGGCCCTTCTCGCCCTCCCCGGACAGGTCGAGGATCGTCAGGGCGATCGGCGTGACCCCGATCAGCTGGAACAGCAGCACCGGCGCGACCAGTGACGCGTCGCCCAGGACGTACACGGCGATCGGGATGCCGAGGTTGCCGGAGTTCACGTAGCTGGAGCACAGCGCGCCGATCGTGGTGCGGCCCGTGCCCCAGTGCCGTGCGACACCGACCGCGGCGAAGACACCGGCCGCCGCGGCCGTGCTCAGGGCCGTGACCAGGAGGCGGCTGGAGAAGATCACCGAGAGGTCGGTCTGCGCGAGGGTGGTGAACAGCAGGGCCGGGGACGCCACATGGAAGGCCAGCTTGGTGAGGACCTCACGGCCGTGCACACCGAGGTAGCCGCGCAGGCCGATCACATAGCCCACCCCGATGACGACCGCGATCACCGCGAAGCCCGTCAGCACCCCCTGCACGGCGCCTCCATGGCGGGAAGCAGTCCGTGCGGTATTCGGGGATGTGCTGATACGTGGGGCATGCACGCAACCCTCCGGGGAAGGAGGGGATCGGGTCAACGTGATCTCGGTCGGCGGACACCTCGCGCACACGCGATGAGCAGGGGAAACCGACTGCCGGCGACCGGCCCGATGAGTTCCGCCCGCCCGTCCGGTCTACCGATCGTGGATGCCATGACACCCGCTGTACTCGTGCTGGCCGGCCCCGTCACCCGGGACGAGGTGGCAGGGCTGTGCGACGCCGTGCGGGCCCGGCTGGAGGCCACCGGGGCACGAGTCGTGGTGTGCGATGTCGGAGGCCTCGGGCCACCGGGACTGGGCGTCGTGGACCTGCTGGCCCGGCTCCAACTGGCCGCGCGTCGGGCCGGCGGCCGGATACGGCTGCGCGACCCGGACCCCGCGCTACACGCCCTCCTCGACCTGGTCGGCCTCCGCTTCGAGGTGGAGGGGGAGGTCGAACAGCGGGAACCAGCGCTTGGTGTCGAGGAAGCAGTGGAACCCGGTGATCCGGCCGTCTGAGATCTCCAGCACCTGCACCGCCCACGGACTGAAGCCGCCCGCCTCCGGGTCCGGCTTGTACTGGGCGAAGCCCGGCAGCCCGTTGACCTGGACCGGTACCAGACGTGACCCCGCGCAGGGGGCGCCGAGCGTCGTCATGAAGCCGGTGATGTCCGGGGCGCCGGTCAGCCACAGGTCGAACGGCGGCATCGTCATGATGGCGTCCTCGTGCAGCAGCGCCGTGAGCGCCGTCATGTCATAGCCCTCGAAGGCCGCGACATACCGCTCCAACAGCTTCTGCTGCTCCTCGTCCAGCGGATCGGACGCGGCGGCCTCGCTGCCCGGCTGCTGCTGCTCGGCGAGCGTCGCGCGCGCCCGCTGCAGCGCGCTGTTGACCGACGCGACCGTCGTACCCAGCAGCTCGGCGACCTCGCTCGCCTTCCAGGCCAGCACCTCGCGCAGGATCAGCACCGCCCGCTGCTTGGGCGGCAGCTGCTGGAGGGCCGCCATGAAGGCGAGCCGCACCGACTCCTTGGCGACCGCCGCCTCCGCCGGGTCGTCCGTCGTGGGCAGCACCCGGCTGTCCGGCATCGGCTCCAGCCAGGTGTTGTCCGGCCGGGGCGAGAGCGCCGCCTGCGCGAGCGGCGTCGACTCCGTGAGGTCCATCGGCCGCGCCCGTTTGTTGCCCGCGGTCAGCATGTCCAGGCACACGTTCGTCGCGATGCGGTAGAGCCACGAGCGGAGACTGGAGCGCCCCTCGAACTTGTCGTAACTCCGCCAGGCGCGCACCATCGTGTCCTGCACCGCGTCCTCGGCCTCGAAGGACGAACCCAGCATGCGGTAGCAGTACCCGGTCAATTCGACGCGGTGTTTCTCCAGCCTGACGTCGAGGTCCGTCGTCGTCGCCGTGCCGTCGCTCATCGTCCACCCACCCCTGTGGCCGTACCCCGTCGGACGCCTCGTCGCGCCCAACACTTCGGAAGCTACCGCAGCCCACTGACAATGGCCCCCGGAGCCGACAAAGCCGCAGATCGAAAGCGCCCGGCACGGGACGCGGACGCCGCTGGGGCGCACCCTTCGGGAAAGGGCGCGCCCCAGCGGCGTGGTGTGAGCCAGGTGGATCAGGCCAGCGGAACGCCGTTCACCGGCAGGCCCTGGGTGGGCAGACCCTGCACCGGCAGACCACCGAGCAGGCCCTCGGCCCCGGCGGCCGGGCCACCGGCGAGCAGGGCCGGGCCACCGGCCAGCGCCTGCTCCGCAGCCGGCTGCGCGGCGGCCACGCCGGCGCCGAGCGCCTCCTGCCCCTGAGCCAGGCCCGTGGCACCCTGGGCAAGGCCCGCCCCGGCGGTGGGGCCCGCCTGGGAGAGCTGCTCGGCCGGGAGCGCGCTGGTGACGGTGCCCAGCGCCGCGCCCGCGGCGTCCGGGGAGACCGGAGCGGCGTTCGCGGCACCCGCGCCCGCGGCGGCGAAGGCGGCACCGAGGGCGGCGACACCGAGGGTCTTGGCAGCAGACTGCTTCATGAAAGTAAGTCCTCGAAATTCGTTACGGGGTTGTGAGCGGTTCTCGACCGTAAACACGCCCCGCCTGCCACCGCAAACATCGAAATGCGGACGGATTGTGAATGGCGTCCGCATTCCGTGTGCGCGGAGGATCCCCGGTCAGTCCTCCTCGGCCTCAGAACCGCTGGTAGAGCTGGTCTGCCGGAACAGCCATTCGGACTTGAGTTCGGCAAATCCGGGCTTGATGACGTCATTGATCATCGCCAGTCGTTCATCGAAAGGAATGAACGATGATTTCATCGCATTGACGGAGAACCACTGCATGTCGTCGAGCGTGTAACCGAATGCGTCGACAAGATGCTCGAATTCCCGGCTCATGCTGGTGTGGGACATGAGGCGGTTGTCGGTGTTCACGGTGGCCCGGAAGTGCAGCCGCCGCAGCAGGCCGATGGGGTGGTCCGCGTAGGACTCGGCGGCGCCCGTCTGGAGGTTGGAGCTGGGGCACAGCTCCAGCGGGATGCGCTTGTCCCGTACGTACGAGGCGAGCCGGCCGAGCTTCACCGAGCCGTCGGCATGCACCTGGATGTCGTCGATGATGCGCACCCCGTGCCCGAGCCGGTCGGCGCCGCACCACTGGAGGGCCTGCCAGATCGACGGCAGGCCGAACGCCTCGCCCGCGTGGATGGTGAAGTGGTTGTTCTCCCGCTTCAGGTACTCGAACGCGTCCAGATGCCGGGTCGGCGGGTGACCGGCCTCGGCGCCCGCGATGTCGAAGCCGACGACGCCCAGGTCCCGGTAGCGGTTGGCGAGTTCGGCGATCTCCAGCGCGCGGGCCGCGTGCCGCATCGCGGTGAGCAGCGCGCCGACGCGGATGCGGTGGCCGTTCTCCCGCGCGATCCGCTCGCCCTCGCGGAAGCCCTCGTTGACGGCCTCGACGACCTCTTCGAGGCTGAGCCCGGCCTCCAGGTGCTGCTCGGGCGCGTACCGCACCTCGGCGTAGACGACGCCGTCCTCGGCGAGGTCCTCGGCGCACTCGCGCGCGACCCGGACCAGGGCGTCGCGGGTCTGCATCACACCGACGGTGTGCGAGAAGGTCTCCAGGTACCGCTCCAGGGAGCCGGAGTCGGCCGCCTCGTGGAACCAGACGCCGAGCTTGTCCGGGTCGGTCTCGGGGAGTTGGGAGTAGCTCGACGCGCGGGCGAGCTCGACGATCGTGCCGGGGCGGAGCCCGCCGTCGAGATGGTCGTGCAGCAGAACCTTCGGCGCCCGGCGGATCTGGTCCGAGCTCGGGATGTTCGCCTTCTGGGCAGTCTGGCTCGTCATTTCCGCACTCTAACGCCTACGCGCGTAGAGGGCTGGCCGCATCGCCCGTTCCTCGCCCGGGGCTGTCGCCCGTCTCGTTTTCCGCTTTACACATCCGTCGATACGTAACGGTGACCCCACGGACGGGTGGCGTACACCCTTGCTTCTGACACTGTTCTGTCATGGCACAGCAAGTGACGCCGGTGCGCAGGGTCCGGCTGGGCAAGGCGATCGGGCCGGAGCCGACGGCGGTGAGCGGAGTGGTCCTCCTGCTTCCTGCAGGTGACGAAGTGTCACATCGCAAGCCGACGGCGCTGTTGGCACCCTCCTACCTGCGGCCCCTGGGGCGCCGGCTGACGCGCGCCGGGCGCGGGGAGGGGCTCGCCACGCATGTCGTCCACTACCGGTTCCGCGGGTGGAACGGCAGTGACGCCAACCAGGTGAGCGACGCGTTGTGGGCCGCCGACGAGGTCGTACGGCGCTATGGGGACGTTCCCGTGTGCCTCGCCGGGGTCGACATGGGCGGGCGGGCCGCCCTGCGCGCGGGGGGTCACGAGGCCGTCAACTCCGTGCTGGCGATTGCGCCGTGGCTGCCGGAGGAGGATGTGGCGGCGTCGCCCGAACCGGTGAAGCAGCTCGGGGGGCGGCGGGTGATGATCGTGCACGGCACGAACGACGAGCGGACCGATCCCGAACTGTCGTTCCGGCTGGCGACGCGGGCGAAGAAGGCGAACCGGGATGTGTGCCGGTTCGAAGTGCACTCCGATCGGCACGGGTTGCAGCAGCATCGGGACGAAGTCCTCGCGCTGGCCGAGGACTTCGTGATGGGGGTGCTGTTCGGGAAGGTGTTCTCGCGGCCCGTCCAGGATGCGTTCGCGGCTCCGCCTCCCCTGGGGCTTCGGATGCCGTTGGCCTCCGGCTTCGGGCGGAGGCGGTAGCGCCGTGGGGGTGTTCGTGTCGTCGGCGACCGCGGGGCGGTGGGGGCTGGTCGCGCCCGCGCGGCGGAGCCGCAAATCGATACGCCCCGCGCCCCTAACTCGGCAGTAGGTTGCCCCTTCTCGACAAGAGGAACTTCTTGAAGGCGGCCACTGGCGGGGTGTCCGGATGGCCGTCCAGCCATGCCACGCCGATCTCACGCGCCGCTCTTGGGGCTGTGACCGTCAGTTCCGCAACTCCTGGGCGGGGTACCGCCGGAGGAGGCAGGAGGGCGACTCCGAGCCCGGCTGCCACCAGACCCCTCAGCGTTTCGGCCTCCTCGCCCTCGAAGGCGATCTTCGGCTTGAAGCCGGCCTCCCTGCACAGGTCGTCGGTGATGCGGCGGAGGCCGTAGCCGGGTTCCAGGGTCACGAAGATCTCGTCGGAGGCTTCCGCCAGGCGGATGCGCTTGCGGGCGGCCAGGCGGTGGTCGGCGGGGACGACCAGGCGGAGCTTCTGTTCGTCTAGGCGGCGGGCCACCAGGTCGGGGGCGTCCGGGACGGGGGACGTCAGACAGAGGTCGAGCTCGCCCGCGCGCAGGCGTTCGAGCATGGCCTCGCCGTAGTTCTGGACCAGGCTGAAGCGGACGCGGGGGTGGTCGGCGCGGAAGGCGTGGAGGAGGCCGGGGACCGTTTCGGCGCCCATGGTGTGCAGGAAGCCGAAGGCGACCTTGCCGGTGGCCGGGTCGGCGTCGGCGCGGACCTCGTCGGCGGCGCGCGCGATCTCGGCGAGGGCGCGTTCGACCGAGGTGAGGAAGGTGCGGCCGGCGGGGGTCAGGGAGACCGTACGGCCGTGGCGGGCGAACAGGTCGACGCCCAGGTCCTGTTCCAGACGGACCATGGCCCGCGACAGCGTGGACTGCGGGACCTGCATCTCCTGCGCGGCCCGGGTGACGTGTTCGGTGCGGGCCACGCCGGCGAAGTAGACCAGGCGGGGGGCGAGCAACATCGTCATGTCTTCTGTGTCACTGGACGGTGACAGTCGAGGCTGTGAGCTGTACTGATGCGCCATGGGAACGATTATGGCGAATCCATGCATTGGACGGATCAGTGGGGCCGTACGTAACTTCGAAGCATGTCTCCCGCCAGTACCGGGGCGTCCACCATCGTGGACGCCGCACCCGCAGTCCCCGTCGTCGACTCCCGCATGGCCCCGGGCGGCCCCGGCTACCGCCGGATGAGCTTCGCCCTCTTCCTCGCCGGTGTCGCGACCTTCGCGCTTCTCTACTCCACGCAGGCCCTTCTGCCGCTGATCTCCGGTGAGTTCGGGGTGGCGGCGAGCGAGGCGAGCTGGACGGTGGCGGCCGCGACGGGCGGTCTGGCGCTGTTCGTCCTCCCCATGAGCGCGCTGTCGGAGCGGTTCGGACGCCGTACGGTCATGACGGCCTCGCTGGCCGTCGCGGTGATCGTGGGCCTGCTGGTCCCCCTCGCCCCCGACCTGACCGCCCTGGTCGTGCTGCGGGCCGTACAGGGCGCCGCGCTGGCCGGTCTCCCGGCGTCCGCGACGGCGTACCTCGCCGAGGAGGTCCGGCCGAAGGCGCTGGTCACGGCGATCGGCCTGTTCGTCGCCGGCAACAGCGTCGGCGGTATGAGCGGCCGCGTCATCACCGGCTGGGTCGCGCAGGAGTGGGGCTGGCGGATCGCCCTCGGGGTCATCGGCGTGATCGCGGTCGCCTGCGCCGTCGCCTTCCGGCTGCTGCTCCCCGCGCCGCGCCACTTCAAGCCGGGCTCGCTGCGACCGCGGGTGCTCGCCCGCACGGTCCGTGACCACCTCGGCAACCCGCTGCTGTGCCGTCTCTACGCCATCGGCGCCCTGTTCATGACAGTCTTCGGCGGCGTGTACACCGTGATCGGCTACCGCCTGACGGAGGCGCCGTTCTCCCTGCCGCAGGGCATCATCGGCTCGATCTTCCTGGTCTACCTGGTCGGCACGGTGTCGGCGTCCACGGCCGGACGGCTGGTGGGCCGCCTGGGCCGGCGCGGCGCGCTGTACGCGGCGGGCGCCACGACGGCAGCGGGGCTGCTGCTCTCCCTGGCGGGGTCCCTGCCGCTGGTCCTGCTCGGTCTGGTCCTGATCACCGGCGGCTTCTTCGCCGGGCACGCGGTGGCGTCCTCGGCGGTCAGCAAGACGGCCACGCAGGGGCGCGCCCAGGCCTCGGCGCTGTACCAGTCCGCCTACTACATCGGCTCCAGCGCGGGCAGCACGGTCGGTGCCGTCGCCTTCCACGCGGGTGGCTGGGCCGGGACCGTCGGGGTGGGGCTGCTGGCGGTGCTCGGTGTCGTGACGATCACGGTGTTCGGGACGCGGGCGGCCCGGGTGGCGCGGCGGGAGCTGGCTACGGCTGCCTGAGCCGGACGTGCGTGCGCCCCGCCGGGGGGGAGGCGGGGCGCACTGGTTTTTCCGGTGGGTTACCAGGCTGCGCGTGCCTTCGCCTTGTCCTCCGAGGGCAGCAATATCCAGAGGGCTATGTAGAGGAGAAACTGCGGGCCCGGAAGCAGGCAGGAGATCAGGAAGATCACGCGCATCGTCGTCGCGGAGGTGCCGAAGCGCCGTGCCAGCGCGGCGCACACTCCGCCGATCATGCGGCCGTGGGTGGGTCGGGCGAGCGCGGTCATGGTGCGGCTCCTTCGCGAGCGTCGGTCTGAGGCTCCTTGGCGGGGCCTCGTGAGGTGTTTCCTCAACTGACATCAACGCTACGGCGACGAACCGGGCAAAGCGTCACTCTACGGAGCTATACCGACCCTGGGAATCGTCGGGGTCCGCCCCTGAGAGGGCTCCTCCTGGGGGAGGGTCGACCGCAGGGCGCGCTCGGACCTGCGGCGGAGCCGGGCCCGGGCGGCGGGGACGATCGCGGCGTGGACCAGGCCCACGCCGACCGTGTTCAGCAGCAGTGAGTCGACGTCGACCGTCTGGCCGGGTACGCCCGTCTGGAGCAGTTCGATGGCCAGGGAGATCAGGGCGCCGGCGGCGCTCGTGCGGACCAGGGAGCCGATGGGGGAGGCGTCGGTCCTGCCGTGGACCATCGGGATCAGCACGCCCAGCGGGGCGAGGAGCGCCAGGCCCTCGACGATGCGGCGGGCCGCCTCCTGCCAGCCGAGCGCCAGGTCGGCTCTGATGCCGGCGAAGGGCTGCAGGTTGGCGGGCATCACCCAGGGGACGTCCAGGGGGCGCAGCGTGAGCCAGGCGACGAACGCGAGGTGCGCGACCAGGAGGACACCCCCGGTCACACGGATGCGGATCGCGGCGCTGCCGCCGATGGAGCCTTGACGCTGCACGCCTCCCTAGACGCGTGGTGCGGGGGGAACGGTTCCGGCGGTGGGGGCTGGGATGCCCGCGGGTGCCTCCGGCGGTTGGGCCGGGTATGCCTGCGGCGGCCCGTTGCGGTGGGTGGGGGTTCGCGTAGCACCTGGGCGTGCGTTGTGGGTCGGGGCCGCGCCGGGGGTGTCCGTCCTCGGTCCGGTGGTGGGCCTTGCGCGAGAGGTGTCGTTTCTTGACACCGGACTCCGCGGGCGGACACCCCCCGACACGGCCCCTTGCCGCCGTGGGCGAGTGCGGGTCCGCGGGGGTGTGTCAGGCGTCCGATACGTCTGTGGACGGGGGCTCGTTGGTGCCTGGTCTGGTGCGGACCTCGTCCGTGCACTCGTAGCGGCGGGGGGGAGTGGTGGTGGGGCCGCCCAGGATGACGGAGCCGTCGCCCTCGGCGGCTGTGGAGTCGGAGAAGGTGCAGACGATCTGGGCCAGGGCGTAGGACGTGAGGTCGTTGGGGGCTGTGCTCAGGTGGAGGGTTTCGTCGGGGTCGCCCGGGCGGGGGCCCGTCACGCCCATGGCGCCTCGGACGTCCGTGGTGTAGCCGGCCTCTTTTTCGGCGGTCGAGGGGGTTGCCTCCAGCTCGTCGAGGAGGCCCTGGGCCACCAGGACGCGGCGGGCCGAGTCGGCGGTGCCGTCGGGGACGCGTACGGTGCGGTCGACCGCCACCAGTTGGGAGCCGCACAGCAGGAAGACCTGGACCGGGAGGCCGCGCGCTGCCTGGGTCGACACGTCCGGTTCGGAGAGCGAGCAGTGCACGCGTGAGGGGGCGGGGCCGAAGTTGGTGGGGACCTCCGTGGACCGTATGCCGCATCCGGTCAGCAGGGCGGCGCCCACCGCCGAGAGAGCCAGCAGGCCGCGTACGTTCATCAGGCGTCGCCCTTCTTCCCGCCCTGGCCGTTGGTCTGTTCCGCCAGTTCCGAGGCGTCCCGGGGCAGGCGCAGGGTGAACACCGCGCCTCCCTCGGGGGAGTTGGCCGCGGTGATCTCGCCGCCGTGGATGTGGGCGTTCTCCAGGGCGATGGACAGGCCGAGGCCGCTGCCCTCGGAGCGGGGGCGGGAGGCGCTGGCCTTGTAGAAGCGGTCGAAGACGTGCGGGAGGACGTCCTCGGGGATGCCCGGGCCGTGGTCCTGGACCTGGATCACCAGCGCGTCCTCCGCTTCCCGGACCGAGACGCGGACCGGGGAGCCGCCGTGCTTGAGGGCGTTGCCGATGAGGTTGGCCAGGATGACGTCGAGGCGGCGGGGGTCCAGGCGGGCCATCATGCCGCGCTCGGCGTCGAGGTCCACCGCGTCCAGCCAGGCGCGGGCGTCGATGCAGGCCGTGATCTGGTCGGCGATGTCGACGTGGTCCAGGACCAGACGTGCGGTGCCCGCGTCGAAACGGGTGACTTCCATCAGGTTCTCGACCAGGTCGTTGAGACGGCGGGTCTCGCTGACGACGAGGCGTACGGCGGGCTCGATCATCGGGTCCATGGATCCGGAGTCCGCTTCCAGTTCCTCTTCGAGGACCTCGGTGACGGCGGTGATCGCGGTGAGAGGGGTGCGCAGTTCGTGGGACATGTCGGCCACGAAGCGCCGTGACGCCTCGTCACGCGAGGCCATGTCGGCGACCCGCTTCTCCAGCGCCTCGGCGGCGTTGTTGAAGGTCCGGGAAAGGTCGGCCAGTTCGTCCGTGCCGGAGACCCGCAGCCGCGTGTCCAGCTTGCCCTCGCCCAGGCGGCGGGCGGCGACGCCGAGCCGTTGTACCGGCTTCAGTACGGTCGTGGCGGCCGCCTGAGCCAGTAGTGCGGAGCCGATCAGGGCGAGGCCCGTGGCGATACCGAGGGACCAGGCAAGGGAGTTGAGGTCCTTGGCCTCCTGCTCCAGGGACTTCATCATGTAGCCGGTCGGACCGCCGCCGATCACCTTCGTGCCGGCGATCAGATACGGGGTGTCGTCCTCCACGACCCGCTGCCAGTACAGGTGGTACTCGGCCTTGTTGGAGGAGTTGATCTCCTGCTTCTCGTTCACGGCCGTGCGCAGCGACTTGGGCACGTCCGCGAGGGTGAAGCCGTCCAGGCCGCCGGAACTGCCGTAGGCGGGCTTGCCCTCGGCGTCCTGGGCGACGAGGAGGACGCTGAAGCGCTGGCTGCTGTTGGCCATCTGACCGGCCGTGTGCTGGAGCTCGTCCTGTGTCGGCTCCGTGGGCAGCAGGCCCGCGCGGTTCTGCATCTCCTGCTGGAAGTCGCGCAGCACCGCGTCCTGGGTGCGGGTGAGGACCGCCTCGCGGTTGAGCCAGTACGCGATGCCGGACGCGGACACGGCGGCGGTGAGCGCCACCAGGCCGAACACGACCACCAGGCGCAGTCGCAGACTGGTCAGACGCAGCCTCGACCACACTCCCTTGCGAGCCGCGACCCAGCCGCGGAAACCCCCTTGCGCGTTGGTCACTGAGGCGCGTCCAGGCGGTAGCCGACACCCCGGACCGTACGGATCAGGGTGGGGGAGGACGGGACGTCCTCGACCTTGGCGCGCAGGCGCTGCACACAGGCGTCGACCAGGCGTGAGTCGCCGAGGTAGTCGTGCTCCCAGACGAGGCGCAGGAGTTGCTGGCGGGACAGGGCCTGGCCCGGACGGCGGCTCAGTTCCAGCAGCAGGCGCAGCTCGGTCGGGGTGAGCTGGAGGTCCTCGCCGTTCTTCGTCACGGTCATCGCCGCGCGGTCGATGACCAGGCTGCCGAAGCTCGCCGCGTCGTTCGACTCGCGTTCACCGCGCCGCAGCACGGCCCGGATCCGGGCGTCGAGGACGCGTCCCTGCACGGGTTTGACGACGTAGTCGTCCGCGCCGGACTCCAGTCCGACCACGACGTCGATGTCGTCGCTGCGCGCGGTCAGCAGGATGATCGGCAGCTGGTCCGTGCGCCGGATGCGCCGGCACACCTCGAAACCGTCGATGCCGGGCAGCATCACGTCCAGCACGATCAGGTCCGGCCGCTGCTCACGCAGCAGTTTCAGACCGTCCTCGCCGGTGGCAGCGGTGGCCACCCGGTGTCCCTGGCGCGTCAGTGAGAGCTCCAGGGCCGTACGGATGGCGTCGTCGTCCTCGATCAGCAACAGGGAAGGCACGGGGGTCATTCTGGCCCATGCGGGGCGGTCTTTCGACACCTGTACGAGCTGTACGGCTACGCGCACGTAGCGCTCATGACTGTGTCCGGGCTGTCGTGCGCCTGGGGGCCGGCTCTGGCACAGGCCCCTGTGACAGGTCTGTGACAGTCGGCGGACACGGCCATGAAGGTGCCCGGGCAAGCTTTTCGGCACAGGCAAGACAGCAAGTCGCACCACAGCATCACCACAGCAAGACGAACGAGCAGAACACCGGAAGTCCACGACGGGGGGCGCGAGATGAACACGCTGCACGGCACCAGCAACAGCGCAGTGATCACGCGTCTGCACGACGTGAACGGGGGCCGGGGTTCGGAGAAGTCCGGTGCCGTGAGCGGGCGGGGGTGCGCTCGCGGCACCGGGCGTCAGCACACCGCGTACATGACGGTGGTTGACGGTTTCACGGGGGAACCCGCGGCGGTGGCCGCTATGGGTACGGCCGGGGGAGCCGCGTACAGGGAGGGCTCGGGGGAGCGGCGTCGCTCGCTGTCGGAGGCGGAGTTCACCGCCTACGTCCAGGAGCGCCGCGCCTCCCTGTACGCAACCGCCTACCACCTGACCGGTGACCGCTTCGAGGCCGAGGACCTGCTGCAGAGCGCGCTGTTCTCGACGTACCGGGCCTGGGACCGGATCAGCGACAAGGCCGCGGTCGGGGGCTACCTCCGCCGCACCATGACGAACCTGCACATCAGCGCGTGGCGCCGCCGCAAGCTGAACGAATACCCGACCGAGGAGCTGCCGGAGACGCCCGGCGACACGGACGCGATGCGCGGCACCGAGCTGCGCGCCGTCCTGTGGCAGGCGCTCGCCCGGCTCCCCGAACTCCAGCGCACGATGCTGGTCCTGAGGTACTACGAGGGCCGCACCGACCCGGAGATCGCGGAGATCCTCGACATCAGTGTCGGCACGGTGAAGTCCAGCATCTGGCGGTCGCTCCGCCGGCTGCGCGAGGACGAGGTCCTCAGCTTCGGCCGTGACGAGGAGGACGCCTTCGGGGAGCTTGTCGCCTGAGGGTACGGGGGGAAGCCGAGGGGGATCGGTAACGGGGGAGCGGTAGGAAGTGGGGGGACCCACGGGGGCCGGGGGGCCCACGGGGGACCGATCGGGGGAAACACGGGGGATGCTCCCACGGGGGAATCGGGGGAGCACGGCAAGAGCGGGGCTGGAGGGCCGGGGGGTCCATCCAGTCCCGTTCTTGTTGTGCGCTCAGCGGGCCGAAGTAGCCGCGGGGCAGCGGCCCGCGGCGGCCGCGGTGAGGCGGCCGAGGGCCTCGTCCCGGTCGCAGGCGTAGGCGCCGAGGGCGCTCTGGCGGGCGATGATCGACCGCTCCAGGCGCATCAGTCGCCAGCCGCGGCGCAGCAGGAACGGCACCGACTTGCGGCCTTCCCGCAGGTCGCGCAGGAAGCGGCGGCGGAACGTCTTCACCGGGCCGCGGCTCAGGCACAGCGCGTCGGCCAGCACGCCGAGTTCCCGGCAGCGGGTCACGATCTCGGCCGCGAAGATGCCCTCCGCGATGAACAGCGGGGTACGGCCGATGTCCACGCTCTCCTCGCCGGTGCGGGCGCTGAGCGAGATGTCGTACAGCGGAACGTTCGTACGGCTCGTGCGGCACAGCTCCACGATGGCCGCCACGGCCGCGTCGGCGTCCCACGAGTCGGGGTGGTCCCAGTCGATGTCGGAACTCGCGGGGACCTGCGGCAGCGTCGGGTCGTCGCCCTCTTTGTAGAAGTCGTCGAGCCGCAGGACCGGAAGTCCTGAGCGGGCGGCGAGCAGGGACTTGCCGGAGCCGGAGGGGCCGCAGAGCAGCACGACTCGCGTCGGTATGGGCGGTTGGGAACTCACGGGACACCAGTGTGAGGCATCGCCGGGTCCCTCAACGACCCCGCGGTGCGGCTTTGATGTGTGCGTCACACCGGAGAGCTCCCTCTTGCCCCGCCCGGTCACCCTGTGCACGCGGGCCGGTTCAGCGGGTGCGCAGGGGGACCTCCCGGATCAGCCAGGACACCGCGAACGCCACGGCGCACAGCGCGGCCGTGCCGAGCGCGACACCGTGCAGGCCGTCGACGACCCCCGTCCGGAAGGCGTGCCGGACCGGGGCGGGCAGCTCACGCAGCAGCTCGGGGGTGAGCTCCGCCTCGGTCAGCCGTGTGCCGTCGGCCCCCAGCCGGTCCGTGACGGTCGCCGCCAGCCGGTGGGTGTACACGGACCCGAGGACGGCGACCCCGAGCGAGCCGCCGATGGTGCGCAGCAGCGTCTGGGTGCCGCTGGCCGCGCCCATGTCGCGCGGCTCGGCGCTGTTCATCGTGATGAGCATCGTCGGCTGCATCAGACAGCCGATGCCCACACCGAGCACCAGGGTCAGACCGGAGGCCACGGGCGCCGACGTGTCCGTGCCGAGCGTCAGCAGGGCCAGCGCCCCCGCCGCGGCCAGCGCGCCGCCCACGACGGGGTAGCCGCGATAGCGCCCGCCGTCGCCGACCCGTCGCCCGATGACGAGCTGGGCGCCCATCATGCCCAGCATCAGCGGAAGCAGCAGCAGCCCGCTCTCGGTGGCCGACATGTCCCGGACGAACTGCATGTACTGCGGCAGATAGCTCGCCGCCGCCAGCATCGCCGCGCCCGTGACGAAGCTGATGACCTGCGCCACCGTGAAGTTGCGGTCGTGGAACAGCCGGGGCGGGATCACCGGCTCCGGGGCGCGCCGCTCGACCCGTACGAAGGCGGCCAGCGCCAGGGCGGCGACCAGGGCGAGCCCGAGAATCCGCGGCGACGACCAGGGGTACGTCGTCCCGGCCCAGCTCGCGAGCAGCGTCAGGGCAAGGATCGCACCGGTCAGCAGCCCGGCCCCGGCCAGGTCGATCCGTGCCCTGACCCGCGGCGCGCGCAGCCGTACCCCGAGGCCCACGAGGGCGAGGGCCACGGCGCCGACGGGGACGTTGACGTAGAACACCCAGCGCCAGTCCAGTTGGTCCGTGAGGAAGCCGCCGGCCAGCGGTCCGCCGATCAGCGCGGCCGGCAGCAGCACCCCGATCAGCGACTGGGCGCGGCCGGCCTCCGCCGGGGTGAGCAGGGTGCCGATGAGCGAGAGCGCACCCACGAACAGGCCGCCCGCGCCGATGCCCTGCAGTGCCCGGAAGGCGATCAACTGGCCCATGTCCTGGGCGAGTCCGCACAGCACCGAACCGGCCAGGAACACGGTGATGGAGGTGAGATAGCTGCCCTTGTGGCCGTACAGGTCCCCGAGTTTGCCCCAGATCGGGGTGGATACGGCCGTGGTGAGCAGATAGGCGGTGAGCACCCAGGACAGGTGGTCGAGGCCGCCCAGGTCGCCGACGATGGTCGGCAGCGCGGTGCCGACGACGGTGCCGTCGAGCGTGGCGAGCACGATGCCGAGCAGCAGGCCGAGGATGACCGGCCGGGACGGCGGGGCGGCCGGCCGGGTCTGCGGGCGTGGCTCCTGCGTACCGGTTTTGCCGGTGGATGTGTCCATGGTTCCCCCTCGTCCGAGGCCGGCGGTCAGGCGACGTAGCGGCGGACGGACCTGGCGTCCCGCAGCGCGTGACCCCACCAGGCCAGCTGGTCGAAGAGCGCCTTCGCGGCCGTGTCGGCGGCCGGGTCCGTGCAGCTGCCGTCCGCGTCGAAGCGGCTCCACGCGTCGTGGAAGCTGACGGTGTTGCGGATGGTCGTCGCGTTCAGCTCGGCCATGACGACGCGCAGTTGCTCCACGGCACGCAGCCCGCCGGAGCGGCCGCCGTAGGAGACGAAGGCGACCGGCTTGCCGTGCCACTGCTCGTTGTGCCAGTCGATCGCGTTCTTCAGCGACGCCGGGAAGCTGTGGTTGTACTCGGGCGTGACGAGGACGAAGGCGTCGGCCGCCGCGAGCCGTGGCGAGACGAGGGCCAGCTGCTCCTCGGCGCCGGACGGAAGCGGCTGACCGAAGGCCGGGAACACCGTCGGCAGCGGTGTCTCCGCCAGGTCGACGACATCGCCCCGCAGGTCGTCGCGCTGCTCCAGATGCCCGGCCAGCCACTTCGTCACGACCGGCGCGAAGCGTCCCTCCCGGGTCGAGCCGACGAGGACGGCGACGTGGAGGGGTTCGGCGGGTGGGGTGGACATGAGGCTCCCTTGAGTTGCGTCCGAGTGCCGATGTGTACGACGTATTCCTGTGATTACAACGTACACATCTGTGTGTACGCCGTCTACTGGCGATACGCTGTACACGCATCGACCGAGAGGAGTGCGCCATGGCGGTCGCGAAGCACGAGGAGGGCGAGGTCGCGGAACCCTCGCTCTGGGAGCGCCTGGAACAGCCCGCCCCGGTCCCGCGCGCGTCCCTGACCCTGGAGCGGATCGCCGCCGCCGCGGTCGAGATCGCCGACGAGGAGGGCGGCGCCGCCGTCACCATGCGCCGCCTCGCCACCAAGCTCGGGGTCACCCCCATGGCCGCCTACCGGCATGTGTCCGGCAAGGACGACCTCTGGGCGCTCATGATCGACCGCGTGTCCCGGGACCTCGCCCTACCCGACGACGCCGGGGACTGGCGGGGGGTGCTGCGCTCCTACGCCCTGCAGACCCGGGAGCTGATGCTCGCCCACCCGTGGACGGCGCTCATGCCCACCTCGATCGTCCTGCTCACCCCGGCCCGGATGGCGGTGGCCGAGCGGGGGTTGTCCGCGCTCGACGCCCACGATCTGGATGCCGACTCGGTGATGGCCGCCCTGCGGGCCGTCACCTCCTTCGTGCACGGCTCGGCCCAGACCGAGATCGCCATGCGGGACTACCAGGAACGCAACGGCTGGACCAGCGGCGACGAGACGCGGGAGGCGCTCGCCCCGCAGATGCGCTATCTGATCGGCACCGGCCGCTACCCCGTCTTCGAGAAGTACGCCCTCACCGCGACCCGCAAGGACGACCGGGCCTGGGAGTTCACCTTCGGCCTCGACTGTGTGCTCGACGGCATCGGACAGCGCCTCGGGATCTGACGGAGGCACCAGCGCCCACACAGGCCGCGCACACGGGCACGGAAGAAGCCCCGGCCCTCCTGGACGGAGGAGGACCGGGGCTTCCGTATCGGGGCGGTACGGCGGACGTGCGGCGCGGTACCGGCTAGTACGACGAGCCGGACGCGCCCAGCGACCCCGTCGGGTGCCAGACCGTCTTCGTCTCCAGGAAACCCGTCATGCGGTCGATGCCGGGGTCGGCCGACCAGTCCACCTCATCCACAGGCTGTGGACGCAGGACGCGCTTGAGGTTGTCCGCCGCGGCGATCTCCAGTTCCTTCGCCAGGACGTCGTCGGCGCCCGCGAGGTCGATCGCGTTGACGTCCTGGTGCGCGGCGAGCGGCGTCGCGATCTCCGCCGTACGGCCGGACAGGACGTTGACCACACCGCCGGGCAGGTCGGAGGTGGCCAGGACCTCGCCGAGGGAGAGGGCGGGCAGCGGGGACTTCTCCGACGCCACCACGACCGCCGTGTTGCCCGTCGCGATGACCGGGGCGACGACCGAGACCAGGCCCAGGAACGACGAGTCCTGCGGGGCCAGGACCGCCACCACGCCCGTCGGCTCGGGGGAGGACAGGTTGAAGAACGGGCCCGCGACCGGGTTTCCGCCGCCGACCACCTGGGCGATCTTGTCGGTCCAGCCCGCGTACCAGACCCAGCGGTCGATCGTCGCGTCGACCTGCTCGGCCGCCTTGGACTTCGAAAGACCCTCGGCGTCGGCCACTTCGCGCACGAACTGCGCCTTGCGGCCCTCCAGCATCTCCGCGACCCGGTAGAGGATCTGGCCCCGGTTGTAGGCCGTGGCGCCCGCCCAGCCGCCGAACGCCTTCCGCGCGGCGACGACCGCGTCCCGCGCGTCCTTACGGCTGGACTGCGGTGCGTTGGCCAGCCAGCTGCCCTTCGAGTCCGTCACCTCGTACACCCGGCCGCTCTCGGAACGCGGGAACTTCCCGCCGACGTACAGCTTGTAGGTCTTGAAGACAGACAGTCGGTCAGACATCGAGGTACGCCTCCAGGCCGTGGCGGCCGCCCTCGCGGCCGAAGCCCGACTCCTTGTAGCCGCCGAACGGCGAGGTCGGGTCGAACTTGTTGAACGTGTTGGACCAGACGACACCGGCGCGGAGCTTGTTCGCGACGGCCAGGATCCGGGAGCCCTTCTCGGTCCAGATGCCCGCCGACAGTCCGTACGGCGTGTTGTTCGCCTTGGCGACCGCCTCGTCCGGCGTACGGAAGGTCAGGACCGACAGCACCGGGCCGAAGATCTCGTCGCGGGCGACCGTGTGCGCCTGGGTGACGTTCGTGAAGAGCGTCGGGGCGAACCAGTAGCCGCTCTCGGGCAGTTCGCAGGCCGGGGACCAGCGCTCGGCGCCCTCCGCCTCGCCCTGCTCGACGAGCGAGGTGATACGGGTGAGCTGCTCCTCGGAGTTGATCGCGCCGATGTCGGTGTTCTTGTCCAGCGGGTCGCCGAGACGCAGCGTCGACAGGCGGCGCTTCAGGGAGTCCAGCAGCTCGTCCTGGATCGACTCCTGGACGAGGAGGCGGCTGCCCGCGCAGCAGACCTGGCCCTGGTTGAAGAAGATCCCGTTGACGATCCCCTCGACGGCCTGGTCGATCGGGGCGTCGTCGAAGACGATGTTGGCGCCCTTGCCGCCCAGCTCCAGGGTGACCTTCTTGCGGGTGCCCGCGACGGTCCGCGCGATCTCCTTGCCGACGGCCGTGGAGCCGGTGAAGGCGACCTTGTTCACGTCCGGGTGCGCGACGACCGCGGCGCCCGCGTCGCCGTAGCCGGGAAGGATGTTGACGACGCCCTTGGGCAGGCCGGCCTGGCGGCAGATGTCCGCGAAGAAGAGGGCGGAGAGAGGGGTCGTCTCGGCGGGCTTGAGCACCACCGTGTTGCCGGTGGCGAGCGCCGGGGCGATCTTCCACGCCAGCATCAGCAGCGGGAAGTTCCAGGGGATGACCTGGCCCGCGACGCCCAGCGGGCGCGGGTTCGCGCCGTAGCCGGCGTGGTCGAGCTTGTCGGCCCAGCCCGCGTAGTAGAAGAAGTGCGCGGCGACCAGGGGGAGGTCGGCGTCGCGGGTCTCCTTGATCGGCTTGCCGTTGTCCAGGGTCTCCAGGACGGCCAGCTCACGGCTGCGCTCCTGGATGATCCGCGCGATGCGGAACAGGTACTTGGCGCGCTCGGCGCCGGGCAGCGCCGACCACTTCTCGAAGGCCTTGTGGGCCGCCTTCACCGCGCGGTCCACGTCCGCCTCGCCCGCCTGGGCGATCTCGGCGAGGACCTCCTCGGTGGCCGGGGAGACGGTCTTGAAGACCTTGCCCTCCGCCGCCTCCACGAACTCGCCGTCGATGAACAGGCCGTACGACGGCGCGATGTCGACGACTGCGCGGGACTCGGGGGCCGGTGCGTATTCGAATACCGATGCCATGGTGATCAGTCCACCGTCACGTAGTCGGGGCCGGAGTAGCGGCCGGTGGCCAGCTTCTGACGCTGCATCAGCAGGTCGTTCAGAAGCGAGGAGGCGCCGAAGCGGAACCAGTGGTTGTCCAGCCAGTCCTCGCCGGCGGTCTCGTTGACCAGGACGAGGAACTTGATGGCGTCCTTGGAGGTGCGGATCCCGCCGGCCGGCTTCACCCCGACCTGGATGCCGGTCTGGGCGCGGAAGTCGCGCACCGCTTCCAGCATGAGCAGGGTGTTCGCCGGGGTGGCGTTCACGGCGACCTTGCCGGTGGAGGTCTTGATGAAGTCGGCGCCGGCGAGCATGCCGAGCCAGCTCGCCCGCCGGATGTTGTCGTACGTCGACAGCTCACCGGTCTCGAAGATGACCTTGAGGCGGGCGCTGGTCCCGCAGGCCGACTTCACGGCGACGATCTCGTCGTACACCTTCATGTAGTTGCCCGCGAGGAACGCCCCGCGGTCGATGACCATGTCGATCTCGTCGGCGCCCGCCGCCATGGCCTCGCGCACGTCCGCCAGCTTGACGGTGAGCGGGGCGCGCCCCGCCGGGAACGAGGTGGCGACCGAGGCGACCTTCACGGTGGACCCGGCGACGGCCTCCTTGGCGGTGGCCACCATGTCGGGATAGACGCAGACGGCCGCGGTCGCCGGGGTCGTCCGGTCGGTCGGGTCGGGGTGGACCGCCTTGGCGCCGAGCGCCCGGACCTTGCCCGGGGTGTCCGCGCCTTCCAGCGTCGTCAGGTCGACCATCGAGATGGCGAGGTCGATGGCGTACGCCTTGGCGGTCGTCTTGATGGAACGGGTACCGAGGGACGCCGCACGCCCCTCCAGGCCGACCGCGTCGACACCGGGCAGCCCGTGAAGGAAGCGGCGCAGCGTGCTGTCGGACGCGGTGACGTCCGTGAGTGCGTGAGCTGCGGCAGATGCATTGGTGGGCATGGTCACCAGACGAGCATATCTACGCGCGTAGCGGCTGTACACCCCAGGACATGGATCTGAGGCACGGATCCCACAGGAACGGGAGGGGCCACCCTGCTGACGCCGGGGACCCGCACCCCCCAAGGGGCGCGGGGAACTGCGCGACCAGCCCCATCCGACCCGCACCCGCCCACGCACACCGCACCCCCACGGCGATCGGGCGCTCGCCTCCCGGCATCTGCCCCCGACGGCGATCGGGCGCTCGCCCCCCCCCGCACCCGCACCCGCCCACGCACCCCGCACCCTCCACGGCGACCGGGCGCCCCGCCGAGCCGCCGGCAGGCATGCGGCACAATCGGCCCCATGACGACCCCCGACCCCGAGCACCAGCCCTCCACCCCGGACCCCGTATCGAGGGACCGGGTGTACCGCTCGCCCATGGGCATCCTCGGCGGCGTCGCGCTGCTCGCCATCGTGTTCTGGCTCGGTGTCGACGCGCTGGTACGCGGCGAGAGTCGCACGCAGTGGCTCGCGCTCGCCGCGATGATCCTGATCGTGCCGCTGGCGTCCGCGTTCACGCTCCGCCCCGCCGTGTACGCCAACGAGGAGCGCCTGCGCATCCGCAACCCGCTGCGCGTCGTCGTGGTCCCCTGGGGACAGGTCGCCTCGCTGCGGTCCGGCTACTCGAACGAGGTCGTCGCGCAGTCCGGCACCAAGTACCAGCTCTGGGCGATCCCCGTCTCCCTGCGGGCCCGCAAGAAGGCGGCGCAGCACGCGGACCGCACGGCCGCGGAGAAGAACACCGCGGGCCGGGGCGGCGGCGGAGGACGCGGGCTCCGTGGGTCGCGCGGGGCGGCGGACGCGAACGGTCCGACGCGGGCCGAGACCGACAAGATCATGGACGATCTGCGGGAACTGCTGGAGAACCACGGGGACGCCGAGTCCGCCCAGGGCGAGGTGAGCGTGCGATGGGCCTACGAGGTGATGGGCCCGGCGGTCGCGGGGGCCGTGCTGCTGCTGATCCTGCTGGCGGTGGCCTGAGAGCCGACGGGACCGGCTGAGGGCTGCGCGGGATCGGCGGTCAGGGCGCTCCCGGATACACCAGAGCCATGTACGCGCCGCAGTACGCCGAGCCCATGACCGCCCCCGCGAGGACCAGCGCGCGGTAGCGACGGCTCGCGCGGGACAGGTGCATGGCGAGGGGGAGCAGGAGCGGGAAGGCGGGGAGCAGGAAGCGGGCGCGCGGGAAGTAGACGCCGCCGCTGCCCAGGACGATCGCCAGCAGTACGGCCGTGAAGACCAGCAGCGCGACCGGCTGCCGGTCCGCCACGGCCAGCCCGAACAGCACGACCGACGCGATCAGGGTCAGCGTCACCATCACCAGGAACAGCTCGGGCTTCGGGGCGTGGATCAGCAGCCGCCGCATCTGGCGCAGCGTTTCGAGGCCGCCGTCCAGCTCGTTGTGCCACAGCCGCTGTACGGCGAAGTAGCCGTCCCAGCGCCCCACCCGCAGGCCCACCCAGCCGACGTACCCGCACCAGCCGAGCGGCGCGACCACGGCGGCCGCGAGGGCACGGAGGCCGAAGCGGCGGCGCAGCGCGAGCAGGGCCGCGGTCGTGACCGCCGCCGCCACCGCGACGCCGGTCGGGCGGGTCAGGCCCGCGAGCGCGGCGAGCCAGGCCGCGGCGAGGAGCCGGCCGGTGAGCACGGCGTACAGGGACCAGGCGGCGAGCGCGGTGAACAGGGACTCGGTGTAGCCCATCCACTGCACCAGGCCGACCGGGAGCGCGGCCCACAGGGTGGTCAGCAGGACACCGGCCCGGCGCCCGTACAGCCGGTCGCCGACCGCGAAGACTCCCCACGCGGCGACCACGGAGGCGATCACGGCGAGGCCGAGGCCGGTGCTCGCGCGGGTGCCCGGGGTGAACACCGAGAGGGCCTTCACGAGGGTGGGGTAGAGCGGGAAGAACGCCAGGTTGTTGGCGTTGCGCGCGGTGCCGAGCTCGTGCGCGTAGCCGTGCTCGGCGATGCCGAGGTACCAGTCGGCGTCCCACTGCGTCGCCAGGATCGGCCAGACGCCGTGCCCCTGCCGGTGCGCCCAGACGGTGAGGAACAGCAGGCCCGTGCCGCGTACGGCGACGTAGGCGAGGAGGGCGGGGGCGGCGTGGCGCAGGGCGGGGAGGAGCGCGGGGCGGGCCGTCGGTGGGGGGCGGGAATCCGGGGCGGTGGGCGTGCGGGGGGTCGGCCGGGATGCGGTCGTGGACACGGCGCGGCTCCAGGCGGATCGGTGGTGCGTCTCCCGTCCACCGTTGCCCGGCGGGCGCCGCGGGGCGTGGAGCGCGGGTCAGCCCCGGTGCGGAAATCGCCCGAAAGGGTGCCTCCGGATGGGGGCACCCTCTCGGGAACGATCAGTGAGTCGTCGTAGGACTCCGAGCCGGCCGCGTACGGCTCAGATGCCCGCCGCCGTCGAGAGGTCCCGCTTGATCGTCGCGAGCAGGCCGGCCGCCTTGGCGCGGGCGTCCGGCAGCTCGGCGTGCGCGGCGACCGGGACGACGACCTCCAGGTAGCACTTCAGCTTGGGCTCCGTGCCGCTGGGCCGGACGATGACGCGGGCGCCTTCGAGGGTGTACCGCAGACCGTCCGTGGGCGGGAGCGTCTCGGTGCCCCGGGTGAGGTCCTCGGCGCGGGTGACGGCCAGACCGGCGAGCTCGGTCGGCGGCTGCTCGCGCAGGCGGCGCATGGCGTTCGCGATGACCGACAGGTCCTGGACGCGGACCGAGAGCTGGTCGGTGGCGTGCAGGCCGTGCTCCACGGCGAGGTCGTCGAGCAGGTCGAGGAGCGTGCGGCCCTCGGCCTTGAGGGCGGAGGCCAGCTCGGTGATCAGCAGGGCGGCGGTGATGCCGTCCTTGTCGCGTACGCCCTCGGGGTCCACGCAGTAGCCGAGGGCCTCCTCGTAGCCGTAGCGCAGGCCGTCGACGCGGGCGATCCACTTGAAGCCGGTGAGGGTCTCCTCGTGGGGCAGGCCCGCCTTCTCGGCGATACGGCCGAGGAGGGAGGAGGAGACGATCGACTCGGCGAACGTGCCCCGCGCGCCGCGGCGTACGAGGTGCGCGGCGAGCAGCGCGCCCACCTCGTCGCCGCGCAGCATCCGCCAGGCGTCCCCGTCCTTGACGGCCGCGGCGCAGCGGTCGGCGTCGGGGTCGTTGGCGATGACCAGGTCGGGGTCGGTCTCGCGGGCCTTGGCGAAGGCCAGGTCCATCGCGCCGGGCTCTTCCGGGTTGGGGAAGGCGACGGTGGGGAAGTCCGGGTCGGGCTCGGCCTGCTCGGCGACGAGGGCCGGGGCGGGGAAGCCGGCGCGGGCGAAGGCGGCGAGGAGGACGTCCTTGCCGACGCCGTGCATCGCCGTGTAGACGGTGCGGGCGGTGCGCGGGGAGTCGGGCGCGAGGACCGCGTCCGTGCGGGCGAGGTAGGCGTCCAGGACGCTGTCGTCGAGGGTTTCCCAGCCCTCCGTGGGGCGGGGGACGACGGTCAGGGACGGTACGGCGGCGATCTCCTCCGCGATCTCGATGTCCGCGGGCGGGACGATCTGGGAGCCGTCGCCGAGGTAGACCTTGTAGCCGTTGTCGCGGGGCGGGTTGTGGCTGGCGGTGACCTCGACTCCGGCGACCGCGCCGAGGTGCCTTATGGCGTACGCCAGGACCGGGGTGGGCAGGGGGCGCGGCAGTACCGCTGCGCGCAGGCCCGCGCCCGTCATCACCGCCGCCGTGTCGCGGGCGAAGTCCTCCGACTTGTGGCGGGCGTCGTAGCCGATGACGACGAGGCCGCCCTCGTGGCCCTGCTTCCTGAGATACGCGGCGAGGCCTGCGGCGGCGCGGATGACGACCGTGCGGTTCATGCGCATCGGGCCCGCGCCGAGTTCGCCTCGCAGTCCCGCTGTGCCGAACTGGAGGGTGCCGCTGAAGCGTGCGGTGAGCTCTTCGGTGTCGGCTGTTTCGATGAGCCTGGCGAGCTCGTCGCGGGTCTGCGGGTCCGGGTCCTCGCTGAGCCAGGCCTGGGCCCGGGCGATGAGATCGTCGTGCACGTCGGTCAACCTCTCGTTCGTGTGGTTCGGGAGCGGGGCGGGTCCGGGTGTCTTCTCTCGCCCCCGCCGCCCCTACCCGTCCCATCCCTGGGGGCTGCGCCCCCAGACCCCCCTGATCGGCCCTGCGGGCCTCGTCCTCAAACGCCGGACGGGCTGGGGGTGCCTGGGCCGGCTGTGGCCCTCTGCGGGTGGGTGGGGGTTGGGGACGGTGGTGGCTCGTCCTCGAACGCCGGACGGGCTGAAAGATCCAGCCCGGCCCCGGCAATTCCAGCCCCTCCGGCGTTTGAGGAGCGGGGTCTGGGGCGGAGCCCCAGAAGGGGCGCGGGGCTGTGTCGATTTGCGGCTCCGCCGCGTGGACGCGACCAGCCCCCACCGGCCCGCACCCGAAAGACAACCGGGGGCGAGGAAACGGCCTACAGCCGCCCGAGTACCTGCGCCAGCAGCGACCCCATCCGCGTCGCCGAGTCGCGCCCGGCCTGAAGGACTTCCTCGTGGTTGAGGGGCTCGCCCGTCATCCCGGCGGCGAGGTTCGTCACCAGGGAGATGCCCAGCACCTCCGCACCCGCCTCACGCGCCGCGATGGCCTCGAGCACCGTCGACATACCCACGAGGTCCGCCCCGATGACCCGAGCCATCCGGATCTCCGCCGGCGTCTCGTAGTGCGGGCCGGGGAACTGGGCGTAGACACCCTCCTCCAGCGTGGGGTCGATCTCCTTGCACAGGGCGCGCAGACGCGGCGAGTACAGGTCCGTCAGGTCGACGAAGTTCGCGCCGATGATCGGGGACGTCGCCGTGAGGTTGATGTGGTCGCTGATCAGGACCGGCTGTCCGGGCCGCATGCCCTCGCGCAGGCCGCCGCAGCCGTTGGTGAGGACGATCGTCTTGCAGCCGGCCGCCACCGCGGTGCGTACGCCGTGGGACACCGCCGCCACGCCGCGACCCTCGTAGTAGTGGGTGCGGCCCAGGAAGACGAGGGCGCGCTTGTTGCCGATCCGGTACGAGCGGATCTTGCCGCCGTGCCCTTCCACCGCCGGCGGCGGGAAGCCGGGCAGCTCGGTGACCTGGAACTCGGCCTCGGGTGCGCCGAGGGCGTCCACGGCCGGCGCCCAGCCGGAGCCCATCACGAGGGCGACGTCGTGGGTCTCGGCGCCGGTGAGTTCGCGCAGGCGCGCGGCGGCGGCGTCGGCGGCGGCGTGGGGGTCGCCCTGGATGTCGTCCGGAAGAAGAGATGCGTTCACGCGACTGAGGGTAGCCGGTTTGGGCCTACGCGCGTAGATGACAGAGCTCACGGGATGGCGATCGTTGTCTTGTTGTTTCCGACGAAGGGGTTCCCCTCCGGGGCTCAGGTGTCCGGGACGAGGATGTCGGAGTCGTCGAGAACCGTCACCTCTATGACGATCAGGCGGCGCAGACTGATCGTGTATTCGACCAGGACGTCCCTGGTGAGCCGGACCCGACGGGTGGTCCCCGCAGGGTCGCTCGCCCGGGACACGGAAGGAAACGGGTCCTGGGCAAGGGCGGCGAGTCCTCTGTCGAACGCGGCGCGTCGCAGGTCGTCGAGCCCGTCGCGGACAGTCGCGGCCTGCTCGGTGTACAGGGGTTCGAGGGCGCGGGGGGCGGTTAGGACGGGATCACGTACGGATTCTCCGTGCATCCCCCCTCAACACGGCCGCTTCCGCAGCTCCATCACGTAATCGTGTGGCGCTCCCGCCGACTCCGCCGCGTCCGCGATCTCGCCCAGGTACCGCGCCGCCGGCAGCCCGCCCTCGTAGGCGTTCAGCACGTAGACCCACGCCGGCTCCTCGCCCTCCAGCGTGTCCACCCGCACTCGCAGCCGCCGGTAGATGCCGAGGCCGACGCCCTCCCAGCGGTCCAGGGACTCCTCGTCCATCGGGGCGATGTCGTACAGCGCGACGAAGACCTGCTCCTTCGGCTCCTCGACGAGCGTCGCCAGCGCGCCGTCCCAGCCGAGCTGCTCGCCCCCGAACGTCAGTCGCCACCCGTTCAGCCAGCCGGTGGCGCGCAGCGGCGAGTGGGGGGCGCGGCGGGTCATCAGCCGCGCGTCGAGATTGCCGGCGTACGCGGCGTAGAGCGACATGGGGAGAGGGTACGGCAGCGGAATCGTCCGTCCCTCCCGTAACAGTGGTGTCTCGGGCGGGCCCCCACGCAGTGGCACCGTGTGGCGTGCGGGACAATGGAGTACGTGACTCGGATCGTGATCATCGGTGGCGGACCCGGCGGATACGAGGCGGCCCTGGTGGCCGCCCAGCTCGGCGCGGAGGTGACCGTCGTCGACTGCGACGGTCTGGGCGGGGCGTCGGTGCTCACCGACTGCGTGCCGTCGAAGACTCTCATCGCCACGGCCGAGGTGATGACCACCTTCGACTCCTCGTACGAGGAGCTGGGCATCATCGTCGCCGACGACACGCCGCACATCGACACGCCCGCCCGGGTGGTGGGCGTCGACCTGGGCAAGGTCAACCGGCGTGTGAAGCGGCTCGCGCTCGCCCAGTCCCACGACATCACCGCCTCCGTCACCCGTGCCGGCGCCCGGGTCCTGCGCGGCCGCGGCCGGCTGGAGGGCATGCAGGGCCTCGACGGGTCGAGGAAGGTCGTGGTGCGCGCCGCGGACGGCACCGAGGAGACCCTCACCGCCGACGCCGTCCTCATCGCCACCGGCGGTCACCCCCGCGAGCTGCCGGACGCCCAGCCCGACGGCGAGCGCATCCTCAACTGGACCCAGGTCTACGACCTCACCGAGCTGCCCGAGGAGCTCATCGTGGTCGGGTCGGGTGTGACGGGTGCCGAGTTCGCCGGCGCCTACCAGGCGCTCGGATCGCGCGTCACCCTCGTCTCGTCCCGGGACCGCGTGCTGCCGGGCGAGGACCCCGACGCCGCGGCCGTCCTCGAGGACGTCTTCCGGCGCCGCGGCATGAACGTCATGGCCCGCTCGCGCGCCGCCGCCGCCAAGCGGGTCGGCGACCGCGTCGAGGTCACCCTCGCCGACGGGCGTGTCATCAGCGGCAGCCACTGCCTCATGGCCGTCGGCGCCATCCCGAACTCCGCGGGCATGGGCCTGGAGGAGGCCGGGGTCAAGCTGCGCGAGTCCGGGCACATCTGGACCGACAAGGTGTCCAGGACGACCGCGCCGGGCGTGTACGCCGCCGGTGACGTCACCGGCGTCTTCGCCCTCGCCTCGGTGGCCGCGATGCAGGGACGTATCGCCATGTACCACTTCCTCGGCGACGCGGTGGCCCCGCTGAACCTCAAGACCGTGTCCTCCAACGTCTTCACCGACCCCGAGATCGCCACCGTCGGCTACTCCCAGGCCGACGTGGACGCGGGCAAGATCGACGCCCGGGTCGTCAAACTGCCGCTGCTGCGCAACCCGCGCGCCAAGATGCAGGGCATCCGGGACGGCTTCGTCAAGATCTTCTGCCGTCCGGGTACGGGCATCGTGGTCGGCGGCGTGGTCGTGTCGCCGCGCGCCTCGGAACTGATCCATCCGATCTCGATCGCGGTCGACAACAATCTGACGGTCGAACAGATCGCGAACGCCTTCACCGTGTACCCCTCCCTTTCGGGCTCGATCGCCGAGGTGGCACGGCAGTTGCACACCCGGAAGTCCGGCGGCGAACTCTGACGGCCGAAACCAACTCCCCGCTGGTCACGGGGAGTTGTCGAGCATGCGTGCGGCATAGGCGGCAGGACTAGGCCCTATACCACTTCTCGCCCTTGCGTACGAACAACTTCTGTTATTCGGCGCAAACTGCTGAAAGCAGACGGTCGTTGGGGTTACTGTCAGTTTCGTGTTCGCTGCAGAACGTCGCCAATTGATCCTCGAAATGGTGCGAGCGAACGGGGCCGTGTCGCTCCGTGAGCTCGCCCGCGTCGTCCAGACCTCCGAAGTGACCGTACGGCGGGACGTGCGCGCACTGGAGGCAGAAGGACTCCTCGACCGCCGGCATGGCGGTGCGGTATTGCCGGGCGGGTTCACGCGGGAGTCCGGCTTTCCGCAGAAATCACATCTCGCGACCGCCGAGAAGACGGCCATCGCCGACCTCGCCGCGAATTTCGTGGAAGAGGGCGAGGCGATCGTCGTCGGGGCGGGGACCACCACGCAGGAGCTGGCCCGTCGGCTCGCTCGCGTCCCCGGACTGACCGTCGTCACCAACTCCCTCCTGGTGGCACAGGCGTTGGCCCATGCCAACCGGGTCGAGGTCGTTATGACCGGCGGCACGCTCCGCGGGTCGAACTACGCGCTGGTGGGCAGCGGCGCCGAACAGTCCCTCCAGGGACTGCGGGTGTCGCGGGCCTTCATCTCCGGGAGCGGACTCACCGCCGAGCGCGGGCTGTCCACGTCCAACATGCTCTCCGCGTCCGTCGACCGGGCGTTGGTGCAGGCGGCCGCGGAGGTCGTCGTCCTCGCCGACCACACGAAGCTCGGTACGGACACGATGTTCCAGACGGTGCCCACCGATGTCATCACGCGGCTGGTCACCGACGAACCGCCGGTCCACGACGACCGTGCCCACACCGAGCTGCAGGCCCTCGCCGATCAGGGGGTGCAGATCGCCGTGGCCGGGGCGAGTGGGAGCCCGGGGGGTGACGAGGTCCCGGCGCGGCGTCGTTCCCTGCCGGGGCCTAGGCGGGGGCAGGGGTTGCGGTCCGCTGCGGCGGTGCTCGGTGAGCAGGGGACGGCGGAGAGGGAGCGGGAGCGGGCCCGGGTTGCGGATCTGCGACGGCGTTAGGTTCGCCTGTTCGCCGTAGGGGTTCGTGCTGTCGTGCGGGTGCGGGTCGTGCGTGGTTGCTCGCGCAGTTCCCCGCGCCCCTGAGGTTGGCTGCCCTCAGGCGCCTTCAAGCCGCGCAGCGTCAGGTGTAGCAGTCTGTCCGCCAGGTCCGGGTCACCCGGCGATTCCTCCGCCGCCAGTGCGATGGCATGGGTGAGTTGGAGGAGGTCGGTGATCGCCACGTCGTGCCGGACTGTGCCCGCCTCCTGGGCCCGGGCCAGTAGTGCGCCGCCCGCCTCCCTGATCGGGCCGCTGCAGTTGGACAGGGCCGAGGTGGGGTCGGTGGTGACGGACATCAGGGACCTGGCCAGGCCGCGGTACTCGCCGGCGTGAGTGACCATCTCGCGTAGCCAGGTCACCAGGGCCGCGCAGGGCTCGGGGGCGTCGAGGAGTTCGTGGGAGCGGGTCAGGAGGTCGCCGACCGCGTCTTCGAAGACCGCGCTCAACAGGGCGTCGCGGTTGGGGAAGTGTCGATACAGCGTGCCGATGCCCACGCCCGCTCGGCGGGCCACGTCCTCCAGGGACGCGGCGGTGCCGTGTTCGGCGAAGGCGGAACGCGCCTCGGTCAGCAGACGCTCGTAGTTACGGCGGGCGTCGGCGCGCATGGCGCGCGGTGAGGCCGACGCGCTCCCGCTCTCCGCGCCCTCGCGTGAGGTCGCGCTGACCATCGCTCTCACCTGCCCTCTCCCGTACCCGGGTGTGTCTCCAGGATGCCACCCGGAAAAGACGAGACGCCCGGCGGACTGTTGGCTCAGTCCGCCGGGCGCCCCGGATGCCGTATGCGTCAGTCCTTGATCTCGCAGATCGCGGCGCCCGAGGTGAGGGAGGCGCCGACCTCGGCGGACAGGCCCTTGACGGTGCCGGACTTGTGGGCGTTCAGGGGCTGTTCCATCTTCATCGCCTCAAGGACGACGATCAGGTCGCCTTCCTTGACCTCCTGGCCTTCCTCGACGGCGACCTTGACGATGGTGCCCTGCATCGGGGAGGCGAGGGTGTCGCCGGAGGCCGCGGGGCCGGACTTCTTGGCCGCGCGCCGCTTGGGCTTGGCTCCGGCGGCGAGGCCGGTGCGGGCCAGCGACATGCCGAGCGAGGACGGGAGGGAGACCTCCAGGCGCTTGCCGCCGACCTCGACGACGATCGTCTCGCGGTCCGGGTCCTCGTCCGTCTCGGTGTCGGCGGGGGCCGCGAAGGGCTTGATCTCGTTGACGAACTCGGTCTCGATCCAGCGGGTGTGGACCGTGAAGGGGTCCTGGCTGCCGGTCAGTTCCGGTGCGAAGGCCGGGTCCGTGACGACCGCGCGGTGGAAGGGGATGGCGGTGGCCATGCCCTCGACCTGGAACTCCTCCAGGGCGCGGGCGGCGCGCTGGAGGGCCTGCTGCCGGGTGGCGCCGGTGACGATCAGCTTGGCCAGCAGGGAGTCCCAGGCCGGGCCGATCACGCTGCCGGACTCGACGCCCGCGTCCAGGCGGACGCCGGGGCCGGTCGGCGGGGCGAAGGCGGTCACCGTGCCGGGGGCGGGCAGGAAGTTACGGCCCGGGTCCTCGCCGTTGATGCGGAACTCGAAGGAGTGGCCGCGCAGGACCGGGTCGCCGTAGCCGAGTTCCTCGCCGTCGGCGATGCGGAACATCTCGCGCACGAGGTCGATGCCGGCGACCTCCTCGGTGACCGGGTGCTCGACCTGGAGGCGGGTGTTGACCTCCAGGAAGGAGATCGTGCCGTCCGCGCCGACCAGGAACTCGACCGTGCCGGCGCCGACGTAGCCGGCCTCCTTCAGGATCGCCTTCGAGGAGGAGTACAGCTCGGCTACCTGGGCCTCGGAGAGGAAGGGCGCGGGGGCCTCCTCGACGAGCTTCTGGTGGCGGCGCTGGAGGGAGCAGTCACGGGTGGAGACGACGACCACGTTGCCGTGGGTGTCGGCGAGGCACTGGGTCTCGACGTGGCGCGGCTTGTCGAGGTAGCGCTCGACGAAGCACTCGCCGCGGCCGAAGGCGGCGACCGCCTCGCGGACCGCCGAGTCGTACAGCTCGGGGACCTCTTCCAGGGTCCGGGCCACCTTCAGACCACGGCCGCCACCGCCGAACGCCGCCTTGATGGCGATCGGCAGGCCGTGCTCCTCGGCGAACGCCACGACCTCGTCCGCACCGGACACCGGGTCGGGCGTGCCGGCGACGAGCGGGGCACCGGCGCGCTGGGCGATGTGCCGGGCGGCGACCTTGTCACCGAGGTCGCGGATGGCCTGCGGCGGCGGGCCGATCCAGATGAGGCCGGCGTCGAGGACGGCCTGGGCGAAGTCGGCGTTCTCCGACAGGAAGCCGTAGCCGGGGTGGATGGCGTCCGCGCCCGATTCGCGCGCGGCGTTCAGCACCTTGTCCATGTCCAGGTAGCTGGTCGCCGGAGTGTCACCACCCAGGGCGAACGCCTCATCCGCGGCGCGGACATGCAGAGCGTCCCGGTCAGGGTCGGCGTATACGGCCACGCTCGCGATGCCGGCATCCCGGCAGGCCCGGGCCACGCGGACAGCGATTTCGCCACGGTTGGCGATGAGCACCTTGCGCACGATTGAGGCTCCCTCCTTGAAACAAGCCGAGTTTAGGGACTGCCGACACGCCACATCGACCCGTCCCCAGTGGTGAGCTTGCCCACACGGAGCGTGATTCCAGGTCCGTTCGACCTGCGAAATCCCATGTCGCGCCCCGGCACGCAGGTCTCTCCCGGAAAACCCTAGCCCTCCGCTGTGGTCAAGGTCTCTGTCATCACGTGCTGCGGGCCACTCGGTTTCTTTGTGGAATCCCTACGAATGGCCCAATGATTCTTTGCCGGCGCCCGAACCCTTGTCCCGGGGTTTACCCGTTAGTAGCGTTCGCGATGTCTCGTCCGTACTTGGAGTAACAGAGCGCTCGGAAGTAGGTGGGGGCCGGTGGTGCGCAGGCCGGTGGCGTGGGTGGTGGCGGTGGTGCTCTTCGTCGAAGGGCTCGGCGTCGCGGCGCTTCAGTGGTTCCTCGGTGTCGTCGTCGACCGTCAGGACATGTCCCTGGCGGGCCTCGACCCGGACGTGATGTCGCTGTCCTCGAAGATCGGCGGGGTCGTCTTCGGCGCCTATTTCGCGCTGTGCGGGCTGGTCGCCCTGCTCGTGGCCCTGCGGGACCGCGCCCCGGCCGGCTTCGGGCGCATCCTGCTGATCAGCGCAGCCGTGGTGCACGGGCTGCTGGGCGCGTTCGCCTGGGGGCTCGTGGGCTGGACGGCGTTCCTGCTCATGGTCGTCGTGCTGGGCCTGATAGTGCTGCTGCTCATGACGTACGACGCCCAGGCCGCACCCGGCTCCGCGGAGCCCGCCGACGCCGCCCCCGACGGGGGCGCGGGCGGCGGCGGTTCCCCGGCGGGCGGCTCCCCGGTCAGCTCTCCGCCGGCGCCCACAACTCCGTGATGCCGATGCCCAGTTGCCCCAGCAGTCGTCGCACCAGCGGCAGGCTGATGCCGATCACATTGCCGTGGTCGCCGTCGATGCCGTCGATGAACGGGGCCGAGCGGCCGTCGAGGGTGAACGCTCCGGCGACGTAGAGCGGTTCGCCCGAGGCGACGTACGCGGCGATCTCCTCGTCGGTCGGCTCGCCGAACCGGACGACCGTGGAGGCGGTGGCGGAGGTGTACCGGCCGGTCACGGTGTCGTAGACGCAGTGGCCGGTCTGGAGCGTGCCCGCCCGGCCGCGCATCGACTTCCAGCGCGCCGTGGCCTCCTCGGCGTCGGCCGGCTTGCCCAGGGCCTGTCCGTCCAGGTCGAGGACCGAGTCGCAGCCGATCACGATCGCGCCCTTGACCTCGGGCCTGGCCGCCACGACGGAGGCCTTCGCCTCGGCGAGGGCCAGCGCCAGGTCGGCGGGGGTGGGTGCGGTGACGGCTTCCTCGTCGACGCCGCTCACGATGACCTCGGGGTCCAGGCCGGCCTGGCGCAGCAGGTTGAGCCGGGCGGGGGACTGGGAGGCCAGGACGAGTCGGCGGCGGGGCTGATCAGTCATGCGGCCAGCGTATCGGCGCGCCCGGCCGGGCTCACCTCAGCCCGAGCACGATCATCGTGAGCACCATGGCCAGCGCCATGAGAACGCCCAGCCGCCGCAACATCTCCTGCATGTCGCGCAGTTCTTTGGGCGGCTCGTTCTCGGGGTCGGACCACAGCATGCCTTCCATCGTCGGCCGGGGGTCCGCGGCGGCGCCTGAGTACGCATACTCAACTTTCCAGTAAACGGTGCTACTGTTCCATTAGCTAAAGGGTCCATAGTTCCATTTGGAGGATGTGCCGTGTTCACCGCGTCCTGGATCGCGTCACCTCAGCTGCCCAGCGAGGGCTTCACGCCCAACTGGTCCCGCGAGGGCTTCTGGCGCCAGTCACTGCGGCAGGTCGTACGGCTGTCGGCGGGAGGTGGCCGCGTGCGGGTGCGGCTGTCCCACGCGTACGGGGCCTCGCCCGTCCGGATCGCGGCCGCGAGCGTCGGGCGTACGGCCGCGGGGGCCGCCGTGGAGCCGGGCTCGCTCGTGCGGCTGACCTTCGGGGACGCGGCGGACGCGGAGATACCGGCGCGCGGGGAGCTGGTCAGCGATGACGTCCCGCTCGCCGTCGCCGCCGGGGAATCGGTGACCGTCACCCTGTACTTCGACACCACCACCGGCCCCGCGACCTTCCACGCCCAGGCCTTCACCCCCGGCTACCGGGGCGAGGGCGACCTGTCGGGGGCCACGGGCGGCGAGGGCTTCGACGCCGCGACCGAGTCCTGGTACTTCCTGTCGGCGGTCGAGGTCGACTCCGGGCGCGGCGACGGCGTCGCGCTCTTCGGGGACTCGATCACGGACGGGTTCGGTTCGACGCCGGGCGCGGACCGGCGCTGGTCCGACGCCCTCGCCGACCGCACGGGGCGGCCCGTCCTGAACGCGGGGATCGGCGGGAACCTGCTGCTCAACGACTCCGCCTGGTACGGCGACGGCGGCGTCCGCCGGTTGCGCCGGGACGTCCTCGACCGGCCCGGCATTGACACGCTCGTCGTGCTCCTCGGGCTGAACGACATCGGCTTCAGCGAGACCGACGAGCAGCCGACGTACAAGCCGGCGCCGGTGGTGGAGGCGGGGGAACTCATCGCCGGGCACCGGGAGTTGATACGGCAGGGCAGGGCGGCGGGGCTGAGGGTCGTCGGGGCGACTCTGCTGCCGTTCGGGGGCTCGGACCACTGGGGGGAGCGGGCGGCCAAGGTGAGTCACGAGCTGAACGAGTGGATCCGCTGCTCGGGGGAGTGCGACGGGGGGTACGACGTGGTGGTGGATCTGAACCGGGCGCTGGCCGATCCTGAGGACCCGGATCGGCTGCGGCCGGCGTACGACCTCGGCGATCACTTGCACCCCAATGATGTGGGGTACGGACTGATGGCCGAGGTCGTGGCGCGCCGTTTGCAGCCGCGGGCCGATGGGGGCTGTCGCGCCCGCGCGGCGGAGCCGCATATCGATACAGCCCCGCGCCCCTGAAAGGGGCGCTTTTGCTAGCTGGGCCAGTAAGTACGGGCCCATGTCGTCGGCCCAGGCTGCGGCAGCCGGTGTGTGGCGATGCGGGACGGGTCCGACCACCCGTCCCGCGGCTTGGGCGCGCCGGACGGCGTGGCTGCCGCCGCCGCGGCGCGGGCGCGGACCACCGCCAGGGCGGCGGCCAGCTCCTCCGGTGTCGGGTTGCCCCGTATGACCTTGATGTTCATGACGGCTCCCAACAGGCCTAGAGGGGGATGTTGCCGTGCTTCTTCGGAGGCAGGGATTCCCGCTTCGTACGCAGTTGACGCAGGCCGCGCACGACATGGCGGCGGGTGTCGGACGGCATGATCACCGAGTCGATGTAGCCGCGCTCGGCCGCGATGTAGGGGTTGAGGAGCGTGTCCTCGTACTCCTGGATCAGCCGGGCGCGCACCGCCTCCAGGTCCTCGCCGTTCGCCTCCGCCTCGGCGATGGTGCGGCGGTGCAGGATGTTGACCGCGCCCTGGGCGCCCATGACGGCGATCTGGGCCGTGGGCCAGGCGAGGTTGATGTCGGCGCCGAGGTGCTTGGAGCCCATGACGTCGTAGGCGCCGCCGAAGGCCTTGCGGGTGATGACCGTGATCAGCGGGACGGTCGCCTCGGCGTAGGCGTAGATCAGCTTGGCCCCGCGGCGGATGATGCCGTCGTGCTCCTGGTCGACGCCCGGAAGGAAGCCGGGGACGTCGACGAAGGTGATCACCGGGACGTTGAAGGCGTCGCAGGTGCGCACGAAGCGGGCGGCCTTCTCGCTGGCCTGGATGTCGAGACAGCCGGCGAACTGCATCGGCTGGTTGGCGACGATCCCGACCGGACGGCCCTCGACCCGGCCGAAGCCGGTGAGGATGTTCGGCGCGAACAGCGGCTGCGTCTCGAAGAACTCGGCGTCGTCCAGGACGTGTTCGATCACCGTGTGCATGTCGTACGGCTGGTTCGCGCTGTCCGGCACGATCGTGTCCAGCTCGCGGTCCTCGTCGGTGACGGCGAGGTCCGCCTCCTCCGGGAACGCCGGGGCCTCGGACAGATTGTTGGACGGCAGGTACGACAGCAGCTGCTTGACGTACTCGATGGCGTCCTTCTCGTCGCCGGCCATGTGGTGCGCCACACCGGAGGCGGAGTTGTGGGTGCGGGCGCCGCCCAGCTCCTCGAAGCCGACGTCCTCGCCGGTGACCGTCTTGATGACGTCCGGGCCGGTGATGAACATGTGCGAGGTCTGGTCGACCATGATCGTGAAGTCGGTGATGGCGGGGGAGTACACCGCACCGCCCGCACACGGGCCGACGACCAGGCTGATCTGCGGGATGACACCGGAGGCGTGCGTGTTGCGGCGGAAGATCTCGCCGTACGCGCCCAGCGAGGCCACACCCTCCTGGATGCGGGCCCCGCCGGAGTCGTTGATGCCGATGACCGGGCAGCCGGTCTTCAGCGCGAAGTCCATGACCTTGACGATCTTCTGGCCGTAGACCTCGCCCAGCGCACCGCCGAACACGGTGAAGTCCTGGGAGAACACGGCGACGGGGCGGCCGTCCACCGTGCCGTACCCGGTGACGACACCGTCGCCGTACGGGCGGTTCTTCTCCAGGCCGAAGTTGGTGGAGCGGTGCCGGGCGAACTCGTCGAGCTCGACGAAGGAGTCCTCGTCGAGGAGGAGCTCGATGCGCTCACGGGCCGTCAACTTGCCCTTGGCGTGCTGCTTTTCGACGGCGCGAGCGGAGCCGGCGTGCGTCGCTTCCTCGATACGGCGCTGGAGATCCGCGAGCTTGCCCGCGGTCGTGTGGATGTCGATCCCTGGGATCTCGTGACGCTCTTCCGGCTCGGACATCGGGATGGCGCTCCCTGCCTGCTCAAAAGGGGGGACGGTTACTCATCCGTAGAGTAGTGGGGGCCCTACGAAACAGCAGTGCGGCGTTTCACACACCTAGGGTGGCTTGCATGACGCCGCGAGATGCATCAGACGACAGCCGTTGGTCCGACCTGGACCGTCCGCCGCTGAACGCCGCCGCGCTGCGGCGCGGCCTCGTGCGGGAGGGCGGGCTGTGGCGCGAGGTGGAGGTCGTGCAGAGCACCGGCTCCACCAACACCGACCTGGTGGCCCTGGCGACCGCGGGCAAGGCCGCCGAGGGCGCCGTCCTCGTCGCCGAGGAGCAGACGGCCGGCAAGGGCCGCCTGGACCGCCAGTGGACGGCGCCGGCCCGCTCCGGACTGTTCTTCTCCGTGCTCCTGAACCCGGCCGAGGTCCCGGCGGCCCGCTGGGGCTGGCTCCCGCTGCTCACGGGCGTCGCCGTCGCGACGGGGCTGTCCCGTGCCGCGGGCGTCGACACGGCACTCAAGTGGCCCAACGACCTGCTGGTGACCGTGGGCGGCGAGGAACGCAAGGCCGGCGGCATCCTGGCGGAGCGGGCCGCGGACGCGGGCGTCGTCATCGGCGTCGGCATCAACGTCACCCTGCGTGAGGACGAGCTGCCGGTGCCCCAGGCGGGCTCACTGGGCCTCGCCGGAGCCGTCAGCACCGACCGCGATCCGCTGCTGCGGGGCATCCTGCGCTCGCTGGAGGAGTGGTACGGGCGCTGGCGGGCCGCCGCCGGTGACCCGGTGGTGAGCGAGCTCCAGGAGACGTACGCGGCGGGCTGCGCGACGCTGGGGAGGGTCGTACGGGCCGAGCTGCCGGGAGACCGGTCGATCACCGGCGAGGCCGTCGCGATCGACGGTGACGGGCGATTGGTGCTGGCCACCGGGGAAGGCGTGCAGGAACCCGTGGGCGCGGGGGACATCGTGCACCTGCGGTCGGCATGAGTTCGGTGGGCGTGAGTTCGACTCCCCGGCCTTCCGGAGTGAGGTGGCACACACCTGCCGTAAAGTGAAGGCCGGTCGATTACTGACCGCGGCAGATCGGAAGGGCAGCAGGCGTGACCGTCGACGACACGGGCTCCGGCACGGGCGCGGACGGCCGGGTGGACCCCCATGCCGCCGAACCAGGCGAGGACAATCCACTCGCCCTGCGCCTCGAAGGGCTCATTCTCGGCGCCGAGCGGCGCTACACACCGTTTCAGGCGGCCCGCAGCGCCGGTGTCTCCATGGAGCTGGCGTCCCGCTTCTGGCGGGCCATGGGCTTCGCCGACATCGGGCAGGCCAAGGCGCTGACCGAGGCCGACGTACTGGCGCTCCGGCGCCTCGCCGGTCTCGTCGAGGCGGGGCTGCTCAGCGAGGCCATGGCCGTGCAGGTCGCCAGGTCCACCGGACAGACCACCGCCCGGCTGGCCGAGTGGCAGATCGACTCCTTCCTGGAGGGCCTGACCGAGCCACCGGAGCCGGGGATGACCCGGACCGAGGTGACGTACCCGATCATCGAGCTGCTCCTGCCCGAGCTGGAGGAGTTCCTCGTCTACGTCTGGCGCCGCCAGCTCGCCGCCTCCGCCGGCCGGGTCATCCAGGCCGCCGACGACGAGGAGATGGTCGACCGGCGCCTGGCCGTCGGCTTCGCCGACCTGGTCGGCTTCACCCGGCTGACCCGCCGCATGGAGGAGGAGGAACTCGGCGAACTCGTCGAGGCCTTCGAGACCACGGCGGCGGACCTGGTGGCCGCGCGCGGCGGCCGGCTGATCAAGACGCTCGGTGACGAGGTCCTGTACGCGGCCGACGACGCGGGGGTCGCCGCGGAGATCGCCCTGCGGCTCATCGAGACGATGGCGGGCGACGAGACGATGCCCGAGCTGCGGGTCGGCATCGCGTTCGGCACGGTGACCACGCGCATGGGCGACGTGTTCGGTACGACCGTGAACCTCGCCTCCCGGCTGACGTCGATAGCTCCGCGTGACGCCGTGCTCGTCGACAGCGCGTTCGCCGAGGAACTCATCCGAACGGGTGAGGCGCCGGCGTCGGAGGCGGAGGCGGCCGAGGCGGCTGCCGCTGCCGAGAAGGAGGGGGAGGAAGCGCCGGTGTATCGGTTCGCGTTGCAGCCGATGTGGCAGCGGCCGGTGCGGGGGTTGGGCGTGGTGGAGCCGTGGTTGTTGACGCGGAGGGCTGCCGCCGGGGGCGAGTGAGCGCCGTCGGGGTGGCGGTGGTTCTTTCGGGTGCGAGTGCGTTGTGGCTGGTCGCGCCCACGCGGCGGAGCCGCATATTGATACAGCCCCGCGCCCCTTGGGGGTTTTAGTCGCCGTTTGTCACGCGGTCCACGCACAGGCCGATGATCGGTACGCAGACTGGGTCCTTGGCGGGGGGATCCGGCTGGGGGGTCGGCGGGTTTGCCGTCGGTTGGCTGGGGGGCGGGGTTGGTCGGGAGACCTCGTCGGTCGGTGCTGGCGGGCTGGGTTTCGGAGGGACCGCCGGCGTCGTGGCGGGGCTTTGTGGTGCGCTCGGGATCGTGGTCGGTACGACGATCGTCGTCGCTGTCGGTGTCGCGCTCAGGCCGCCCATGGCCGAGGTCGCGGACGGGCTCGTGGTCGGGACGGTGGCTGCGGCGTTCGCCGAGCGGTCCGTGTCCGTGTTCGCGCCCGTGTCCGCGGCTGTGTCGGTGATCGTGTCGGAGTCCGGGGCGGGCTCCGTTTCCGTTGCACCGAGGCCGGTGACCTCCGCGTCCGGGGTCAGGCGTACGAGGCTCAGTGCACCGGCCGCCAGGGCGAGGCCGCCTGCCGCCAGGAGGACCTTGCGGGGGCGGGGGCGGCGGTGGCGGCCTCGGGAGCCGAAGAGGCGGGTGCCGGTCTGGCCGTCCTCATCGACCGCCTCCGCTTCTGTCGTTCTCGTCGCTGTTCTCGTCGTTCCGCTCATCACGACCCCTCCCCGCCCGCTCGCGCCCCCGACACGCCGTGGCTCGCGCACGCTATGCGCCGGCGTCGGCGGTATGCCGGGAGTTGGGGGTGATGTCACTCGAACGGGGTGTCGGGGCTCGACCCGGGGATCGCTGACGGTGGCTCTTTCCCCGGAGGGGCCCGGCTGCGATGATCGGGGCGAGTGTTGTTAACCCGCGTTAACCGGAGGGTGTCATGAGCGAGGAGCGGTACGGGGAGTTCGTGCTGGTGCGGCGGCACGCTGACGGCGTCGGGCATGTTGCGGAACTCGTCCTCGACCGGCCCAAGGCCATGAACGCCGTCTCGACGGAGATGGCCCGTTCGATCGCGGGGGCGTGTGCGGCGCTCGGTGCGGACCGTGACGTACGGGTGGTGGTGCTGACCTCGACCCATGAACGGGCGTTCTGTGTGGGGGCGGATCTGAAGGAGCGGAACTCGTTCAGTGACGCCGATCTGGTGCGGCAGCGGCCTGTGGCGCGGGGGGCCTACACGGGGGTGCTGGAGCTGCCGGTGCCGACGATCGCGGCGTTGCACGGATTCGCGTTGGGGGGTGGCTTCGAGCTGGCCTTGTCGTGCGATGTGATTGTGGCGGACCGTACGGCCGTGGTGGGGCTGCCCGAGGTGTCGGTCGGGGTGATTCCGGGCGGCGGGGGTACGCAGCTGCTGCCGCGGCGGGTGGGGGCCGCGCGGGCGGCCGAGCTGATCTTCACCGCGCGGCGGGTCGAGGCCGTCGAGGCGCGGGAGCTGGGGCTGGTCGACGAGCTGGTCGAGGCGGGGCGGGACCGGGAGGAGGCGCTGGCGCTGGGGGCCCGGATCGCCGTGAACTCGCCGGTGGGGTTGCGCAATGCCAAGCGGGCGCTGCGGCTCGGGCACGGGCTGGATCTGCGGGCCGGTCTTGAGGTCGAGGACTCGGCGTGGCGGGCCACGGCGTTCTCGGGGGACCGGGCGGAGGGGGTGGCGGCGTTCAACGAGAAGCGGAGGCCGCAGTGGCCGGGGGAGTAGAGGGGCGCCGATGCCTGTGCCGGTGACCTCCCGGTCGTCCGGGCCGTGATCTCCCCGTTCGCCACACCAACGTCCCAAATCGGGGTAAAACTCCCTAGCCTGGAGTGATGGGTGAGGACAGACGGCTCGCGGCCGTGGTGGCGCTGGCGCAGGGGATGGCGGCGGCGCACACCCCGCGTGAGTCCTGGCGGGCGGCGGCGCTCGGGGCGTGTCGGGCGTTGGCCGGGAGTTTTGCCGCGCTGTCGGTGTGGGAGCGGGAGCTCGGGCGGTTGCGGGTGCTCGTGAACGTGGGGGACCGCGCGGAGGGCGAGGAGGAGTTCCCGGGGGACGAGGCCTATCCGGTGCATCAGTTCCCGGAGATCGCCGAGTTCCTGCACGAGCGGTGGGCCGCCGGGGGTGAGCCCAACGCCTGGGTGGAGACGGCCGAGGGGCCGGCGACCGGGCATCCCGGGTACTGCCATCAGCGGGTCGCCGCTCTTCGGCGGCGTGGGCGGGGGTGCTGTGTGGTCGCGCCGCTCGTGCTGCACGGGCGGGCCTGGGGGGAGCTCTATGTCGCCCGTCCCGCCGGTGCGCCCGTCTTCGACCGGGGGGACGCCGATTTCGCCACCGTGCTCGCCTCCGTGGTGGCGGCGGGGCTTGCGCAGAGTGAGCGGCTGGAGGAGGCGCGGCGGTTGGCGTTCACCGACGCGCTGACCGGGCTGGCGAATCGGCGGGCCGTCGATGTGCGGTTGGAGGAGGCGGTCGAGCGGCATCGCAGTGAGGGGGTCGTGGTCAGCCTCGTCGTCTGTGACCTCAATGGGCTCAAGCGGGTCAACGACACTCAGGGGCATGCGGTCGGGGATCGGCTGTTGGAGCGGTTCGGGTCGGTGCTGTCGGTGTGCGGGGCCATGTTGCCGGGGGCGTTGGCCGCGCGGCTCGGGGGGGACGAGTTCTGTCTGCTGGCCGTGGGGTCGGCCGCGGACGAGGTGGTGAAGGCCGCTGATGAACTGTGTCGGCGGGCGGGGGAGTTGGAGTTGGGGGAGGGGGTCGCGTGTGGGGTGGCTTCCACCGAGGACGCGATCGGGGTGGTGCGGTCCGCGCGGCGGTTGTTCCGGTTGGCTGATGCCGCGCAGTACCGGGCCAAGGCCGTGCGGGCCGGGCGGCCTGTGGTGGCGGGGCGGGAGGGGCCGGACGATCCTGTGGTGCGGCTCGCCGACGAGCCCTTCGGGGAGGGGAGCGCGGAGCGGCGCCGCTTCCGTGGCCGGCTGCCGTGAGTTCCTCGCCCCCGCCGCCCCTACCCGTCCCATCCCTGGGGGCTGCGCCCCCAGACCCCCCTGATCGGCCCTGCGGGCCTCGTCCTCAAACGCCGGACGGGCTGAAGATGTCTGGGCCGGCGTAGCCCTCTGCGGGTGGGTGGGGGTTGGGGCGGTGGTGGTTCGTCCTCAAGCGCTGGACGGGCTGGAGGTGCCTGGGCGGCGGAGCCGTAAGGGGCGCGGGGAACTGCGCGAGCGGCCACGATGCCGCCGCGGACGAGGCACGACACAGCGCGGCACTACAAGCGGGGCGTGCACGCTGTAAGGGGTGTACGGCCCACCCACTAGTGACATCTTCGTCTTCACTGCGTACGCTCCTGAATATGGATATGCACACTGTGGTGGTGGGGACGTCCGGGGTCACCGCGTCCGACGTTCTTGCCGTGGCGCGGGGCGGAGCCCGGGTCGAGTTGTCCGGCGAGGCCGTCGCGGCGCTCGGTGCGGCGCGGGAGGTCGTGGAGGCGCTGGCCGCCAAGCCGGACCCCGTCTACGGCGTCTCCACCGGCTTCGGGGCCCTGGCGACCCGGCACATCAGCCAGGAGCTGCGGGCCCAGTTGCAGCGGAACATCGTTCGTTCGCACGCCGCCGGGATGGGGCCGCGGGTGGAGCGGGAGGTCGTACGGGCGCTGATGTTCCTGCGGCTCAAGACCCTCTGCTCGGGGCACACGGGCGTGCGGCCCGAGGTCGCGCAGACCATGGCCGACATCCTCAACGCCGGTATCACCCCCGTCGTCCACGAGTACGGCTCGCTGGGCTGCTCCGGTGACCTCGCTCCCCTGTCGCACTGCGCCCTCACGCTGATGGGCGAGGGGGACGCCGAGGGGCCGGAGGGGGACGTGAGGCCCGCCGGGGAGTTGCTCGCCGAGCATGGCATCGCGCCGGTCGAGCTGCGTGAGAAGGAAGGGCTCGCCCTCCTCAACGGCACCGACGGCATGCTCGGGATGCTCGTCATGGCCCTCGCCGATCTGGACCTCCTCTACAAGTCCGCCGACGTCACCGCCGCGCTGAGCCTCGAAGGGCTCCTCGGCACCGACAAGGTGCTCGCCCCCGAGCTGCACGCCATCCGGCCGCACCCGGGGCAGGGCGCCTCCGCCGCCAACATGCTGGCTGTGCTGAAGGGTTCGGGGCTGACCGGGCATCACCAGGACGACGCGCCGCGCGTGCAGGACGCGTACTCCGTACGGTGCGCTCCGCAGGTCGCCGGGGCCGGGCGGGACACCTTGGCGCACGCGAGGGTCGTCGCGGAGCGGGAGCTGGCCTCGGCCGTCGACAACCCCGTTGTGCTGCCTGACGGGCGTGTCGAGTCCAACGGCAACTTCCACGGGGCGCCCGTCGCCTACGTCCTCGACTTCCTCGCCATCGCCGTCGCCGACCTCGCCTCCATCGCCGAGCGGCGCACGGACCGGCTGCTGGACAAGAACCGCAGCCACGGGCTGCCGCCGTTCCTCGCCGACGACGCGGGTGTCGACTCGGGCCTGATGATCGCCCAGTACACCCAGGCCGCCCTGGTCAGCGAGTTGAAGCGGCTGGCCGTGCCCGCGTCCGCCGACTCCATTCCGTCCTCCGCCATGCAGGAGGACCACGTCTCCATGGGCTGGTCGGCCGCGCGCAAGCTCCGTACCGCCGTCGACAACCTCACGCGTGTGCTCGCCGTCGAGCTGTACGCCGCCACCCGGGCCATCGAGCTGCGGGAGGGGCTCGCCCCCGCGCCGGCCTCGCAGGCCGTCATCGACGCCGTACGGGCCGCCGGGGTCCAGGGCGCCGGACCGGACCGGTTCCTGGCGCCCGACCTCGCTGCGGCCGACGCGTTCGTGCGCGGCGGGGAGTTGGTCGCGGCGGCGGAGAAGGTCACCGGGCCGCTCCAGTGACGCGAGAGGGGCCCTGCCGTACGGCCGACAGGGCCCCCGATGCGGTCGGAACGGGTTACTTCAGCTTGGCGGCCTGCGCCTCGATGAGGGCGGACGGGACGTCGTACGCCTTGTCGGTCATCATCAGACCGAGGTTGATCGTGTAGTACGTGGCGATGGTGCTGCCGTGCCGCACCACCTCGACGTGCGTGGTGCCCACGTCGCCGTCGTTGTCGCTCACCGCGGCGAACGCCACCGACTCGTCACCGGCCCCGGACGCCTTCTCCGAGGTGATCTTGGTGAGCTTCTGGTCGGCGCCCTGCATGACGACGGGGAAGCCGCCGGAGCAGCTCTTCACCGCGTCCGACACGGACTTGAAGGTGTCCTCGGCGCCGGAACCGTCGTACGACGACAGGCCCACGACCGTCATGTTGAGGCTCATCGCGTCGGTCAGCGAGTCCTCGATCTCGCCCTCGGTCAGGTCCTCCAGCGACTTGGAGGCACTGTCGGTGGGCTTCTTCTTGTCCTCGGTGGTCATCACGGCCGTGTTCGAGGCCGCGTCACCCGGCGCCAGACCGCCCATCGCGTAGGCGAGCGGCGCGCACTTCTCGTCGCTGCTCTTGACCTGGTCCTTGGACTTCGGCAGCTGCTTGCCGGAGGCGTCCACCTTGTAACCGTCGACATCGCCCTGAGCGATGATCGACTTCTTCAACTCCGCGGCCGAGAGCGCCTTCGCGTCGGAACCGCCGGAGTCACCCCCGCAACCCGTGACAAGGGCGAGCGACAGCGCGCTCACGGCAACCGTGGCGGCTACACGCACGCCCGATGATCTCTTCATGGGCGGACTATGAAGCCCGGGTGAAGGGAGCGTCAAGTTATTTCAAAAACCGAGACGTTCCCGGCGAACCGAATACGCGACGAAGCCCGCGCCCAGCGCGAGGGAGACGGTCCCGCCGACGATGTACGGCGTGGTGTCGAAGCTGCCGGTGTCGGCGAGCCGGGTGCCGTTCGCGGTGGTGTCCCGCGTGCCCTCGGACGTGACCCGCGCCTGCTGGGTGACCTGTGACGTGGGGCTCGCCGAAGGCTCTGCTCTGGCCGGATCGTCGCCCGTCGCGTTCGCGGAGGGCACGAACCACAGGGCGCCCAGCAGGGCTCCCGCGGCGGTGGCGGTCAGCAGCGATCGGCGTGCGGTGGACGACGATCGGTGAGCGGCGGACACGGAATATCGATCCCCTTGTGGCGCTGGCGAATTGGCCGTGTGGGGCGATGTTAGTGAAAGTCGCGGGTCACGGGAAAGTCACGGGAGAAAAGGGCCGTACGCTCCGGGCATGAGCACTCCAGAAACCTCACGTTTTGTACGGCTTCGCGTGGAACTCGTCCTCGAAGTGGACGACCAGGACGCCGTCACCAAGGCCGCGCTGCGGCGGATCGCCGACGACACGACCGTGCCGGACGACGAGCGGACCCACGCCGAGGCCGCTGTGACGGAAGACACTGCGGAGGCCCTCGCCTATCTCGTCGACCCGTTCGACCTGGTCAGCGAGGTACCCGGGGTCGACCTCGCGCAGGCCTCCTGGTCCAGCGAGCACGTCGAGTACGACCCGGATTCGCCCGAGTGGGACCTCGACGAGGATGATGAGGGCGAGGACTTCGACGGCGAAGGGGCCGGGCGGGCCGGCTGAGGCTTCTTGGGGAAATCGTGACCCCGGGCGGCAACCGCCGCCCGGGGTTTCGTCGTCTCATGGGGCGCACTGACCGACACCCGCACCACCGGCCTCGAAGGCGTGGTGTGCCCCACACGTGCATGGGATGTGGAACGGGACGAACCGGTCGTAGCGTTGAAGATCCTTGACGGGGACTCTCGGGCGTTTTGGGGATTCGGGAACAATGGAGAAGCGTGTGATGACGAACAGTAAGCGGCGCAAGGGCCTGACGGTCGCGTCCGCACTGCTCGGCGGTGTCCTGGTGCTCTCGGCCTGCTCCGGCGGCGACGACAGCGCCTCAGGCAGCGACGGCGGGGACAGCTCGCAGTCCAAGGTCGACGAGGCGGCGGCCAAGGAGACCTCCGCGGCGCAGATCAAGATCACGCCCGAGGACGGCACCGACAACGCCTCCATCAACAACTCCGCCGCCGTCACCGTGAGCAAGGGCACGCTCACCGAGGTGACGATGACGACCGCCGAGGGCGCCGTGGTCGAGGGCGCGATATCCGCGGACAAGACCAGCTGGAAGCCCAACGCCCAGCTGGAGCGCTCCACGACCTACAAGGTCGCCGTGACCGCGAAGGATGCCAAGGGCCTGGAGGCCCACGAGAACGCCTCCTTCACCACGGTCTCCCCGAAGAACAGCTTCCTCGGCTACTTCACGCCGGAGGACGGCTCCACGGTCGGCGTGGGCATGCCGGTCTCGATCAACTTCGACAAGTCGATCACCAACAAGGCGGCCGTCCAGAAGGGCGTCACCGTCACCTCGACCAGCGGCCAGGAAGTCGTCTGCCACTGGTTCAACGACACCCGCATGGACTGCCGGCCCGACGAGTACTGGAAGGGCGGCTCGACCGTCACCCTGAAGATGGCCCTGGACGGGGTCGAGGGCGCCGACGGTGTCTACGGCGTCCAGGAGAAGACGGTCACCTTCAAGATCGGCCGCAACCAGATCTCGTACGTCGACGCGAAGACCAAGCAGATGAAGGTCACGCAGGACGGCAAGACCATCAAGACCATCCCGATCTCCGCGGGCTCCCCGGAGAACACGACCTACGAAGGCGTCATGGTGATGTCCGAGAAGTTCAAGGAGACGCGCATGAACGGCGCGACCGTGGGCTTCACGGACGACGACGGCAAGGGCGAGTACGACATCAAGGACGTGCCGCACGCCATCCGTCTGTCCAGCTCCGGCACCTTCATCCACGGCAACTACTGGGGCGCGAAGTCCATCTTCGGCAGCGTCAACACCAGCCACGGCTGCGTGGGCCTGTCCGACACCAAGGGCGCCAACGACAAGGGCACCGCGGGCTACTGGTTCTACAACAACTCGATCGTCGGCGACGTGGTGGTCGTCGAGAACACCGGCGACAAGACCATCGCCCCGGACAACGGCCTCAACGGCTGGAACATGGACTGGGCGCAGTGGAAGGCCGGTTCGGCGGTCTGACGGCTGCTGGGGCAGGGGGCGCCCTGGGGCGCTGACATGAGCTGATGAAGGCGGCCACCCGATCGGGTGGCCGCCTTCAAGTTTCGCTTCGCACAAGGGAGTTGCCGGTAAAGTCCGGCATGTGACGCGCCTTCGGGTGCGCCTCCCTTGTTCCGGGCCCCTCCCCATCGGGGCCCGGCCCGAAGCGGGGCGGTTCCGGGCAATGAAAAAGGCCGCCTCCCTATGGAAAGGGAGGCGCACCCTGTGGGACGTCATGCCAAGCCAAAACCGACTCTCGTGTGCCGGATCATCCGGTGCCTGCCGGAAAGGTGGGCCAAGCACGTGAGGAGGTGGTGGCTCTGGCTGCTCGCCAGGTAGCGGGAGGCCCCCAGCCAAATTAGGGGCCTTCCACCAAAGCGCCTGTTGAGCTGAAGCCCCTGTCACGGTGCCCGCCGTGGCGGGGGCTTCTTCCATCTAGGAAAGTACACCGTCGGTACTCGCCGCAAGCCTGACTCGGCCGCGTGCGCTCGGACTCGTCAAGGAGGGGTGAGGTGGGGGAGTTCAGAGCGGCCGTACGTCGCCCTTGAGCCCGGTGACGAAGGGGGTCCAGGCGTGGGCGGTGAGGAGCAGGGCCGGGCCGTCGGGGGCCTTGGAGTCGCGTACGGGGACGAGGCCGGGGATGTTGTCGGCGACCTCGACGCAGTCGCCGCCGCTGCCGTTGCTGTAGCTCGACTTGCGCCAGAGGGCGGCGCCGGGGAAGTCGCTGGCGATCTCGACGCAGTTGCCGCCGCTTTCGTTGCTGTAGCTGCTCTTGAACCAGAGAGCGTCACTCAAGTCGATCCGGTTGCTTGCCATTTCGGTAATCCTCTGCCGCAGCCTTGATCATGGCGAGGGACGTGTCTGGTGACAGCGCGACGGCCCTGAGCCGATCGTATGCCTTGCGGTACTGGTCCACGAAGACTGGATCATCGATGGTGTCACCGGTGTAGGACGCCTCGGTGTACACCAGCGGCGGCGCGTCCGGAAACGTCATGGTCATGACCGAGGCGGCCATCAGGGGGTACGCCCTCTGCTTCCGCGGAATGATCTGCGGAGTGATCCGGCGTCGGTCCGCCAACTCCGCAATGTGGTCGAGCTGCGTGGCCATGTCCTGGTTCTCCAGGAACGGTTCGGTGATCAGCGACTCGTGCAGGATCACCCAGTACTCCGGATTGTGGTGGTCCGCCTCGAAGAGATCGGCGCGCGCCATTCGGGCGTTGACCTTCTCCTCCACCTCGGTGTCGAGGGAGAGCGGGAGACCTGCCAGGATGACGGCCCGCGCGTAGGCCGGAGTCTGAAGCAGCCCCGGCAAGAGCGTGGGGCACCACTCCTCGATGGTGAGGGCGTGCTTCTCCGCCTCCAGGACCTTCTCGAAGTACCCGGCGTGCCCCGCCCGCCGCGCCTTCCGAACATCCTCGCAGTTCCGCTCGAAGTAGCCGTCAGTCCTCAGCACCCGATCCACATGCCGAGCCAGATCCAACGGCATCCGCCGCTCCCCGCGCTCGATGTCGCTGAGGTACGTCTTGCCGTAGAAGCTGCCTTCGAGCAGCCCCTCCAGGGACAGCCCTGCCGCTTCCCGCTTCCACCTCAACTCCTTGCCGTAGAACGTCGGGACGCTCATCGAGCCGTCAATGTCCTTGCGCTGTGCCATCGTTCACCTTCCGCAGCCCAGCTCGCGAACGCGAAGCCTCTTTTACGGTAGCCAGCCACACGCCAATCTGTGAGCGATTCGTCACTGAACGCAACGAGCCACAGAAAGGCCCTCACTCGATGCCCACCCCCTGCGACACGACCCTCTGCGCGGAGGAGCTCCGCGCCGCCCTCGCCCTGCGCGGCATCACGCTCCCCTCACTCCGAGCGGACCTGCCGACCTTCGCGGGCTCCTACTCGCCCCCCGCCGCCCTCGTCGCGCTCGGGAACTGCAACACCGCGACCGCCCGCGCCCTGGCCGCCGTACTCCGTGAGGCGGCCGAACGGTGACCTTCGAGCTGAGTCTCCTCGCCACCCCCAAGTCGGTGCCCGAACTGCGCCATCACCTCCGGCACCACAGCTTCGACGTCCGCCTGTGCGCGAGCGAGTTGCTGACGAACGTCATCGACCATCTCGGGGAGGGCACCCCGGTGACGGTCCGGGTTCTGGGCACGGGCAACGGGTGGACGCGGGTCGAGGTGACCGACCCGGAGCCGGGTTCCCGGCCGGTCCTGCTCCGGGCCACCCCCACGGACGAGTCCGGCCGTGGCCTTGCCCTCCTCGACGCGGTGGCCCGGCGTTGGGGCGTGGAACGGGAGGCGGGCCGTAAGACAGTCTGGTGCGAGCTGGGGGAATGCCTTCAGCGCTCTGTGTAAGCCGCGGAATCCGGGCACACCGGGTCGGATGCCTGGCTGTGCAGATACATGGACTGCTCGTCCTTGGTGAAATTCCGGTCGATGATTCGGCAGACGTTCCGGGCGATCTGGTCGGCTTCGGGGAGAGCCACATTCCACAGGCGTACGGTGTGGTCATCGTCAGCGGTGGCAAGGGTTTTGCCGTCTGGGCTGAAAGCCATCGCTGTCACCAGATCGGTGTGGCCCTTGAGAACGGCGCGGGAGCTACCGGATGCCACGTACCACAGGCGTACAGTCTCCTCGTCGCCGGCGGTGGCAAGGGTCTTGCCGTCCGGGCTGAACACCACCGTGGTCACGTCGGCCGTATGGCCCCTGAGCATGGTGCGGGACTGGCCCGAGGCCGCGTCCCACAGGCGTACGGTGCCGTCCTCGCCGCCGATGGCGATGATCTCGCCGTCGGGGCTGAACGCCATGGAGTTCAGCCCGAGGGGATCCGTTACCAGGTGCCGCGACTTTCCGGTTGTCATGTCCCATAGCTTCACGGTGCCGTCGCCGTCGCCGTCGCCGTCGCCGGTGGCGAGGGTTTTGCCGTCTGGGCTGAACATCATCGTCCCCTCAACGGCATCCTTCAGCGTGAACCGTGACTTGCCGGTGGCCACATCCCAAATTCTCAGATCGTCCTCGCTTTCACTGACTACACCGAGGCTCTTTCCATCAGGGCTGAACGCCACCCAGGCCGCGGAGGCGTTGTCGCTGTGGAAGGAGGCGCGGGTCTGGCGGGAAGCCGTATCCCATAGCCGCACGGTACCGGCGTCGTCGCCGAACGCGAGTGTCTTGCCGTCCGGGCTAAATATCATGAAGTCAAGCGAGTCGTAATCCGCCGTCTTGTACAGAGGTCTTCCGGAGGTCGCGTCCCACAGCCGCACAGCGCCGTTACGGTCGTCGGTAGCGAGTGTTTTTCGGTCTGGGCTGAAAGCAGCCAAGTACCAGTCGCTGCCGCTGTGGTTGTCAAAGGGATCAAGGGGGTCAATGGGATCCGCCAACGTGTACGGGGGCTTGCCAGAAGTCACGTCCCACAGATCATCGGTAATGCCGACGTTGGGCTGCGGGTTATAGAGCTCCTCCATCGTTCCGGTCGCGAGGGTCCTGCCGTCGGGGCTGAACGTCAGGGAGTTTACAAACTGGTCACTTCTGAGAACGTGCCGAGATTCGTGTGCGGTCATATCCCATAGCCGCACCTCGCCCCCCTCGCTCGTGGTGGCCAGGGTTTTTCCGTCAGGGCTGAACACCATCGAGTCCACCTCGCTGGTGTGGCCCTTGAGCGTGGCGCGGACTTCACCGGAAACGGTGTCCCAGAGCCGCACGCTGCCGTCGTCACTACCGATGGCGAGGGTCTTGCCGTTGGGGCTGTACTTCAGCACTTTCACATTGCCGCCGCCCTTGATCGTGCGTCGGGCCTTACCGGAAGCGATGTCCCACAGCTGGACGTTGTCATCCTCGCCGTCGACAGCGACGGTCTTGCCGTCGGGGCTGAACGCGATCGAAAACCCGTTGACAGGGAAACGCTTGCCCTTGGGGCGGAACTCGCCAGAATGCATGACCCATAGCTGCACGGCGGTGTCACTCTCGTCGTCCGGATCAAACACGAGGGTGGCGAGGCTCTTGGTGGCAGGACTGAAGGCCACGCGGTAGACATGGCGACCGGGGCTATGAAGTCTGGCGCGGATTGCTCCGGAGGCCACATCCCACAGTTCTGCGTCGCCGTTCTCATTGCCGTATGCGACGGTCTTGCCGTCAGGGCTGAACACCGTTGATCCCGTGACCTTATAGGTGAGACCCCGTGTGGTGCGGGAACGTCCGGAAGCCGCATCCCACACCCGCAGCGTGCGGCCGGCAGCGCCGAAGTTGACGGTGGCGAGAGTATTTCCATCGGAACTGAACGCCATCGCGTACGGGTGGTCGTCGTCTCCTCGGAACGTGGCGCGGGATTTGCCGGAGAGTGGATCCAGCAGCTCTACGCGTCCCGTGACGTCGTTGATGCCGGTGGCGAGGGTCTTGCCGTCATGACTGAACGCAACCTCGGAAATCCTGCCGTCGCCGGGCGCGGTGAGTATGCGTCGCAACGGAATGTCCGCGACCGCGTAGAGAGCGCCCTTCGCCTCATCGGTAGGGCTCAGCCTGTACGCCTTGACCGCCAGCAGGGAAGCCAGGTCAGGATCCGTGCTCAGCCGGTTGGTCGATTCGGCTGCGATCTGCCGTGACTCTGCGGCGAGTTGTCGTGATTCCGCTTGCTGCTGCGCGGCAATGGCATTCTGCCGCGAGACGAAGGCCACCCCCGCCGCGATCAGGGCGAGGGCGAGCGCGCCGGCGAGGATGGCGTTGAAGCGCCGGGTGCGGCGGAGCGCGGCGTTCTGGTGTTGTTCGCTCGTGGTCAGGAGCGCGGCGACGTCCTGCGGGAGTGAGCGCTTGCGGTGCCACTCAAGCCCTTCGCTCAGGAGGCTTCCGTCCAGCAGGTCTCCGGGAAGCTGTTTCTGAGCGTGCAGTTTCGCCTGTTCTGTGGCGCGGTCCAGCCAGACCTGGAACTGGCGGTCCTCGTCGACCCAGTCGCGCAGTTCGCCCCAGTCGCGGATGAGGGCATCGTGGATGAGCTCCGCCGCCGGTTCGCCGGGACTCTGTCCGGGTTTCGGCATGGTGCCGATGGCGATCATGCGGTGGCTGGTCAGGGCGGCCAGCACCTTGTCGAAGTCGGCCTCGGGAGCGGGTTCCCCGGCTTCGGGGACTGGGGGTGGTGCCTCGGCGGAGCTGGTCTCGGGAGCGGGTTTCTCGGGCTTGGGGGCCGCTGCCAGCGCGCGTAGTCGGGTGAGGGGGACCTGACGGCGTGTCGCCGGGATGCCGTTGGCGTCGTCCGCGGGCCGTACGAGCGCGGTCAGGATCCTCTGGGCCATCGCGCCCTGGGCGTCGTTCTCCAACTCGTCGATGGCGCCGTTGCACCAGTTCTTCAAGGCGCCGGTCACGGTGCCGAGATCGCGATAGCCCTGGCGCGTGAGGCGGCCGTCGTGCTCGTCGAGCTTTTCGCACAGTTGGCTCAGTGCCAGCTCCAGGGGCGGGAGCAGAGTGACCGGCACCTGGTCGTTGGCGGTACCGGCGGTGTGGAGGATGTCCCGGACGATCAAGTCCGCCAAGCCGCTCTCGACGCCGATGCCGACCTCGTTGGCGGGCCCGGTGATGATCTCTTCGAGCTCCTCGGTGGTCAGCGTCCGGGGGACGTTGACCAGGCCGGGCAGCACGGTGTTCATGAGGTCGGGGGCCAGGGCCTCAAGGGGGGCGTAGAAGTCGTTGCGCATGATCAGGATCAGGCTCACGGGCACGCGTGAGCGGATCAGTTCGACGAGTTGACCGGCGACAGCCGTACGTCTGTCGGAGGCGGGGGCTCCCTCTGCCGGCGTCGGCTGCTGGGTGAGCAACTCCTCGAACTGGTCGATGACCAGGACCAGACGAGCGCAGCCCTCATCCGCCAGACGGCGTTTGACCGCGGGCAGAATGCCGTCGGTGGCGGCCCCGGGCAGTCCGGCATCCTCAAGTGCGGTGAGCAGGTCCTGGTTTGGCCGGGCGACCACGTGTGACCACTGGGCACTGCCTGGGATGCCTCCCTTGACCAGGGCAGGGAGCACTCCGGCGTTGATCAAGGAGGACTTGCCGGCGCCCGATGGGCCGAGGAGCAAGAGCGCGCGAGGGTGCTGTTCCAGGGCTGCCGTCACGATCCGCACAGCGGAGTCCCGGCCTTTGAACAACTTCGCGTGTTCCGCGTCGAACGATTCCAGCCCCCGGTAGGGAGGCACCTGGGTCCAGACCAACTCCGGGCACACCTTGCGCAGTTCATCGGTGGGCGTGCCGTAGGCCATGTTCTGCCCTCTGGAGTGGGCGTCCGTCGGGGTGATCGAGTTGACCATGGCGATCACCAGACCCGTGTGCTCGTCCACGACCGGTCCACCGCTGAACCCGGTCGTCAGGCTGTTGCCGTCGGACAGCTGCAACAAGTCGCCCACACCTTCGGAGTGGGTCACGTCACCGGCCTTGGCATAGCCGTAGTGGCCGTCCGCTATCGCCTGGGAGGGGAACCCGAACGAGAACACGTCATTGCCTTGACGCCCCCGCGCCGACCTCATCGGCAACGGCACGGCACCCGGCAGGGCACTCTCCAGCCGTACGACAGCGATGTCCTCCGCCTCCGATGCCCGCCACCGGTCGGCCAGCACCAGCCCGGTCCTCTCGGGCTGGTCCGGCAGATGAGGGAAGGCGAGGCGCACCTGCCCGTCGGGGCCCTGCCCGGCGGCCTCCACGACGTGCGCACAGGTGACGACCAAGTCCTCATGGACCAGAAAGCTCGCGCCGGCGACACTGCCGTCGGCCTTGAGGACCTTGGCAGTGGCGGCCCTCACGGCCTCACGACCACTGCCACTTCCCCACACCGGACCCTCCGCCGCCGTCACGTCCCCGTCCTCAACCGGAGGTGTCAACGTCGGTCCCCCTGTTCTGCCACAGCTGCGGTACACGCAGCAATCCCTGCATCAACTTGCCTTGCCTCAGGCCTAGTTCACATCAAGAGATGCCACCTTCAACCATGTACGCACATGGTGTCCGTCAGCTCGTGAGGCAGCTGATTTTCACCGGAGCACCACATCTGGAGGCTCCGGCCGCTGACAGCGCGGCCACGTTCCTCACCCGCGGCGCATCAGTGTCAAGGAAAACGCAGGAGCGTAACTTGAGCGATGTGTAACGGAGTTCTCGCCGCCGCGTAACAGTTGACCGGCGGGCTTCTTACCCTCTTCTCATCTATTGAGGCCCCTGATCACCCCTCGGCATACTGCGTATTCCGGGGGGTGACGTGTAATGCGTACGTGACCTCCCCCTGCCGGGTGAAGGGGAATTCGCCCGGACCATCTGCAAGGGGGAATCTTGCGCAGACAACTCAAAAGCGTATGTGCGGCCTCCGTCGCCATGGCGGCCGCCGTGGCCCTCGCCTCGGGAATGACCAGCCCGGCGTCGGCCGAACCGGAGCAGAGCGCCTCCGGCACCGCTCACTCACCCGCCTCCCCCCACCGCGTCACCCTGATCACGGGTGACCGGGTCGCCGTCGACTCCAAGGGCCGGGTGGTCGGCCTGGAGCGGGCGAAGGGGCGCGGGCACATACCCGTCCAGATCCGCGAGATCCGCGGGCACACCCTCGTGATCCCGGCCGACGCGGCCCGGCTGGTCGCGGCGGGCAAGCTCGACCAGCGGCTGTTCGACCTCACCGAACTGACCAGGTCCGCGATCCGTACCTCCCAGGCCAAGGGCCTGAAGGTCATCGTCGGCTACAAGGGCGCCGCCACCGGCGCCAAGGCGGACGTCCGCGACGCCGGCAAGCTGCGCCGGACCCTGACGTCCCTGAACGCGGACGCGGTACAGACCTCGCAGCGGGACACGCCCGATCTGTGGGACGCGCTCACCAACGGTGACCGGACCGCCTCCGGCATCGCGCACGTCTGGCTCGACGGCGTCCGCAAGGCGAGCCTCGACACGTCAGTGGCCCAGATCGGCGCCCCCAAGGCGTGGTCGGCCGGCTACGACGGCAAGGGCGTCAAGATCGCCGTCCTGGACACCGGGGTCGACGCGACCCATCCCGACCTCAAGGACCAGGTCGTCGCCGCCAAGAACTTCACCCCTGCCGCCACCGCGCAGGACAAGTACGGGCACGGCACGCACGTCGCGTCCATCGCGGCGGGCACCGGCGTCAAGTCGGGCGGCAAGTACAAGGGTGTGGCACCCGGCGCCGACCTCATCAGCGGCAAGGTCCTCGACGACGACGGCTTCGGCGACGACTCCGGCATCCTCGCCGGCATGGAGTGGGCCGCCGAGCAGGGCGCCCAGGTCGTCAACATGAGCCTGGGCGGCGCCGACACCCCGGAGACCGACCCGCTGGAGGCAGCGGTCAACAAGCTGTCCGCCGAGAAGGGCATCCTCTTCGCCATCGCGGCGGGCAATGCCGGCCCGGAGAGCCTCGGTTCACCCGGCAGCGCGGAGGCCGCGCTCACCGTAGGAGCCGTCGACGACAAGGACGTGCTCGCGCCCTGGTCCAGCACCGGCCCCCGGCTCGGGGACGGCGCCGTCAAGCCGGACGTGACCGCGCCGGGCGTCGCCATCACGGCAGCGTCCGCCAAGGGCAGCCTCATCGAGCAGGAGGTCGGCGAGAACCCGCCCGGCTACCTGACCATCGAGGGCACGTCGATGGCGACCCCGCATGTCGCGGGCGCGGCGGCGATCCTCAAGCAGCAGCACCCGGACTGGACGTACGCCGAACTCAAGGGCGCGCTGACCGGGTCCGCCAAGGGCGGCAAGTACACGCCGTTCCAGCAGGGTTCGGGCCGTATCCAGGTCGACAGGGCCATCAAGCAGACCGTGATCGCCGAACCGGCGTCGGTGAGCTTCGGTGTGCAGCAGTGGCCGCACACCGACGACAAGCCGGACACCAGGAAGCTGACCTACCGCAACTTCGGCACCCAGGACGTCACGCTCGCCCTCGCCGTGACGGCCACGGACCCCAAGGGCCGGCCGGCTCCGGAGGGTTACTTCAAGCTGGGGGCGGCGAAGGTGACGGTTCCGGCGGGCAAGGAGGCCGCCGTCGACCTCACCGTCAACACCAGGCTGGGCGGCACGCTCGACGGCGCCTACTCCGCGTACGTCACGGCGACGGGCGGCGGGCAGAGCGTCCGTACGGCCGCCGCGGTGCAGCGCGAGGTGGAGTCGTACGACGTCACCGTCAAGCACATCGGCCGGGACGGCAAGCCGGCCTCCGAGTACGACACCACCCTGTTCGGGTACTCGGGCCTGGCGACGAACCTGGACCAGAAGGTGCCGGTGACCGAGTCCGGTATCACCAAGCTGCGGCTGCCCAGGGGCTCGTATCTGCTGAACGCCTACGTCGACAAGGACCCGGAGTCCTTCGAGGGCGGGCTCGACTGGCTGGTCCAGCCGAAGCTGGACCTCACCGGGAACACCTCCGTGACGATCGACGCCCGCACCACCAGGGCGGCCGACATCACCGTGCCGGACGCGCGGGCCAAGCAGGTGGCCGCCGGCGGTGACTACTTCTACGACCCGGCGGGCATCGGCCTCGGCATCAGCGTCGACACCTTCGCCAACCTGCGCATGGCACACGTCGGTCCGGCGGTCGCGAGCGGCCTGAGCCAGACCTGGAACGGCCAGTGGACCAAGGGCGCGGACACCGAGTACAACGTGGCCACGGTGGCCAGGGTCAAGAAGATCCAGGGCGACAAGGTCCGCCACTTCAAGGCGAGTGAGCTCGCCAAGGTGAAGAACGGCCTCGGCGCCGCGGCCCCCGGCAAGACCGGCGGGCTGCTCACCGCGGGCAGCTTCCCCGACGGCGGCATCGTCAGCGACCCGGTCGAGCAGAAGCTGCCGGGCACGCGGACGGTGTACCTGTCCACGTCCGACAAGATCCAGTGGTCGTTCGACTTCGAGCAGTACGCCGGCCGGGACGCGGACGGCCTCCCGGTGATCGACGCGTCCTACTCCCTGGGCGAGTCGCGGACCTACAAGGCGGGCCAGAGCTACTCCAACACCTTCAACACGGCGGTCTTCGGCCCGCGCGTCGACAAGGAGTACGGCCTCTTCCGTGAGGGCAACGACATCTACGGCCAGCTGCCGGTGTTCGCGGACGCCGGCAAGCACGCGGGCTCCTCGGTCTTCACCTCGGCGACCACGAGCCTGTACCGCAACGGCACCAAGATCGGCAGCTACGACGACACGGTGTTCGGCGGCGGGACGTTCAAGGTCCCGGCCGGGGACGCCGAGTACAGGCTGACGACCTCGGTCAAGCGGAGCGTCAAGGTCGCGGCCGCCTCCACGCGGATCGACGCGAGCTGGACCTTCCGCTCCAAGAAGCCGTCCACCGAGCAGGCGGTGCTCCCGGCCTCCACAGTCCGCTTCCACGCGAAGACGGGCCTGGACAGCCGGGTCGAGGCCGACAGGAAGGTGACGTTCCCGGTCACCGTCGAGGGCGCGGCGGCGGGCAGCAACCTGAAGTCGCTGCACGTGTACGTGTCGTACGACTACGGCCAGACCTGGAAGAAACTCGACGTCAGGAACGGCAGGATCACCGTGAAGAACCCGGCGAAGGGGAAGGCCGTCTCCTTCCACGCCAAGATCGCCGACAAGAAGGGCAACAAGTCGACGATCTCGATCTACCACGCGTATTACGGGAAATAGGCCGTCAGCGAACGCCCGCCGGAAGTGCAGCTTCCGGCGGGCGTTCGTGTTTCCGTGAGGCCATGACGGCTCACACGGTGGAATACATCCGGTACCGCATTCCCGAGCAGCAGTCGGCGGAGTTCCTCGCCGCCTACACCCGCGCCGCGGCCCAGCTGGCCGCGTCCCCGCACTGTGTCGACTACGAACTCGCACGCTGCGAGGACGACTTCGAGCACTACGTCCTGCGCATCACCTGGACCTCGACGCGGGACCACATGGAGGGCTTCCGGGAGTCGGAGCTGTTTCCCGACTTCCTCGCCGAGATCCGGCCCTACCTCCCGTACATCCAGGAGATGCGGCACTACAAGCCGACGACGGTCCGCGGCGCGGGCGCGTCGGTGCCGTCGCTGTACGCCTGGGCGGGCGGCGGGGCGGCCTTCGACCGTCTGACCTCGGTGTTCTACGACAAGGTCCGCAAGGACGACCTCCTGGCGCCGCTCTTCGCCGACCTGGACCCCGCCCACGCGGAACACGTGGCCCGCTGGCTCGGCGAGGTCTTCGGCGGCCCGCCCGGCTACTCCGAGACACAGGGCGGGCACGGCCACATGGTCGCCCGGCACATGGGCCGCGGCATCACCGAGCGCCAGCGACGCCGCTGGGTCGACCTCATCCAGGACGCGGCGGACGAGGCGGGGCTGCCGACGGACGCGGAGTTCCGCTCGGCGTTCCTGGCGTATGTGGAGTGGGGCACGCGGCTGGCCGTGTACTTCTCGGGGCCGGACGCGGTGCCGCCGGCGGAGCAGCCGGTGCCGCGGTGGAACTGGGGGGCGGCGCCGCCGTACCAGGGGTGACGTCCAGGGGTTGCGAGGGTGTCAGCCGCCACTGCCGTACGGCCTGGTGAGGATCTCCAGGTTGTGGCCGTTCGGGTCCTCGAAGTAGGCGCCGCGGCCGCCGTCGTTGTGGTTGATCTCGCCGGCGCGGCGGTGGTACGGGTCGGCCCAGTACGTCAGACCGGCCTCCCGGATCCGGCCGAAGATCGTGTCGAAGTCGTCCTCCGAGACCAGGAACGCGTAGTGCTGCGGCGTGATGGCGTCGGGGGAGTCCGCGTAGTCCAGGGTCACACCGTTCGGGATCTCGACCGGGATGAACGGGCCGTACTGCGGGCTCACCTCCAGGCCCAGGATGCCGGCGAGAAACCGGGCCGAGGCCTGCTTGTCGTGCGCGGCGACGATGGTGTGGTTGAGCCGGACGGTCATCGGGGCTGCCTCCTCGTGTGCACGGTTCGGACGGGCTCCTGATCCCACGCTAGGCAAGGGCCGTGGTGCGGCGCATCGGTCCTGGGTCGGGGGTGGTTCTACTGCCGCGGTACTCGGCCTCCCCGGAGTCGCGCGTTCCGCATGAGCCCGGCCGGGATAAGGTAAGGCTCGCCTTAGTGGTCGTGATCGGGTGGGAGCAGTGGTGCGTGCAGGCATGCGTGCAGTCGGAATGAGGGCCGTCCTGGCCACGGCCGTCGTCGGAGGGCTGCTCGCCGGCTGTTCGGCCGCGTCGGACGGCGGGGGCGGCGGCACCGCGAAGGAGGACGGCTCGCGCAGCCAGGTGATCGGCGCCGCCGAGGGCGACGGACCCTCCGCCGCGCCCAGCGCCCTCGCCGACGGCATGGGCGCCGACACCGACAAGGACGGCTTCTTCCCGCGCACCGTCAAGCACTTCCAGGGCCGTACGACCCTCAAGGCCGCACCCGAGAAGATCGCCGTCCTCAGCACCGGACAGCTCGACGACCTGCTCTCCCTGGGCATCGTCCCCACGGCCACGACCCGCGCCGACAACGCCGGGCTCGTGCCGGACTACCTCGCCGACGCCTACCCCGAGGACAAGGCGCGGCTCGCCGGGATGACCGACGCGGGCACCCGGCAGGCGCCCAACCTCGAATCGCTGGCCGCCGCGGCGCCCGACCTGATCCTCGCCAACGACTCGCTCGGCGACCTCTACCCCAAGCTGTCGAAGATCGCGCCCACCGTGATCACCGCCGGCAACGGCGTCAACTGGAAGCGCGACCTGCTGCTCGTCGGCGAGGCCGTCGGCAAGGGGCAGCAGGCGCGGAAACTGCTGGACGACATCGTCGCCGACGCGGGGAAGCAGGGGCAGGCCGTCGAAGGGGACCCCGCCGTCTCCATGGTGCGGTTCACACCGGACCGGACCCGGATGTTCGGCGTCTCGTCCTTCACCGGGTCCATCGCCGTGGACATGGGGCTGAAGCGGCCCGAGTCCCAGCGGTTCCACGCCATTTCCGAGGACATCGGACCCGAGAGCGTCGACACCGCCGACGGCGACTGGATCTTCTACTCCGTGCAGGGGGACGCGGCGAAGACCGATGCGGCGAGCGTCGTCGCCGGGCCGCTGTGGAAGTCGATGAAGGCGGTCAAGGCCGGGCACGCCGTGCGGGTGGACGACGACCCGTGGTACCTCAACGCCGGTCCGACCGCCGCACGCCTGGTGATACGACAGCTCGCCGAGCACATCGGCAAGTGAGGTCCCCTCTGGCCTTCGCGGCAGCCGGTCTCGCGGTGGCCGCCGCGGCCGTGCTCAGCCTCGCCGTCGGCACCCGCGCGGTGCCGCCGTCCGCCGTGCTCGACGCCCTGCTGCACGGCGGCGGTTCACCGGACGCGCTCGTCGTGCGGTCGCTGCGGCTGCCGCGCACCGAGGTGGGGCTCGCGGCCGGCGCCGCGCTCGGGACGGCCGGGGCCGCGCTCCAGGCCGTCACCCGCAACCCGCTCGCCGACCCCGGCATCCTCGGGCTGAGCCAGGGAGCCGCGGCCGGCGTCGTCCTCGCCATCGCCTTCGGCCTCGCGAACGGCTTCGGCGGCTACGTCTGGTACGCCTTCGCCGGTGCCGTCGTCGCCGCGTGTCTCGTGTACGGCATCGCGGCCCGGGGGCGGGGCGGCGCGTCGCCGGTGAAGCTGGCCCTCGCGGGGACCGCGCTGTCGGCGATGACGGCCGGCGCCACGACGGTCGTCCTGACCTCCAGCTCGGCCACGCTCGACCAGTTCCGGTTCTGGCAGGTCGGGGCGCTCAGCGGACGGGACGCGGACACGGTCGTACGCATGCTGCCGTTCCTCCTGGTCGGGGCCGCCCTGGTGCTGGCCTGCGCCCGGGGGCTGGACGCGCTGGCGCTGGGCGACGAGACGGCTCGGGCGCTGGGGCACCGGGTGTCGGTGGTGCGGGGCGTCGCGGCGACCGGGGCGACCCTGCTGACCGCCGCCGCGGTGGCCGCGGCCGGGCCGGTGGCGTTCGTGGGGCTGGCGGTGCCGCATCTCGCCCGCCGGCTGGTGCGCGGCGGGTACCCGGCGGTGCTGCCGCTGTCCGGGCTGCTGGGCGCCGCGCTGCTGCTGGGCGCCGATGTGGTGGGACGCGTGGTGCGGGCGCCGGCGGAGGTGCCGGCCGGGGTGATGACGGCGTTGGTGGGGGTGCCGGCGCTGGTGGTGCTGGTACGGAGGAAAGGGGCGGTCTCTTGAGGACCGGCACGACCCTTCTGCGCCCCCACCCCCGCGTCTCCCTCCTCCTCCACCGCCGTTCCGCCGCCGTGGCCCTCGTCCTCCTGGGGATCCTCGTCGCCGTGGCGCTGACCTCGGCCTGTGCCGGCCAGACGTACCTCCCGCCCGCCGAGGTCTGGCGCACCCTGCGCACCGGATCCGGCCCGTACGACCTCGTCGTCAACGAACTGCGCGTCCCCCGGATCGCCGTCGGCGCCCTCGTCGGTGCCGCGCTCGGGCTGGCCGGGGCGCTGGTGCAGACCGTCACCCGGAACCCGCTGGCCAGCCCCGACGTCATCGGCGTCGGACACGGGGCCGCCGCCGCGACCGTGCTCGCCCTGGCGACCGGCGTCGGCAGCTCGCCGGGTGCCCTCCCCGTCGTGTCCGTGCTCGGCGGGCTCTGCGCGGCCGCCCTCGTCTACGTACTGGCCTGGCGGCGCGGAATGCAGCCGAGCCGCCTCGTGCTCACCGGCGTCGGCATCGGCGTCGCGCTGTCGGCCGTGGTGCAGCTCTATCTCACCGACAGCGAGCTGGAGGCCGCCGAGCAGGTCAAGCTGTGGCTGACCGGAAGCCTCAACGGCCGCGGCTGGGAGCAGGCGGGGCCGCCCGCCGTCGTACTGGGTCTCTCCCTGCCCGCCCTGGTGTGGGCGAGCCGGGCGCTGCGGTCCCTCGCGCTCGATCCCGAGACCGCGGCCGGGCTCGGCGTACGGGTCGACCGGGTCCGGCTCGGGCTCACCGTCCTCGGCGTCGTCCTCGCCGCCACGGCGACCGGCGCCGCCGGACCGATCGGGTTCGTGGCGCTCACCGCGCCGCAGCTGGCCCGACGGCTCACCCGTACGCCCCAACTGCCGCTCCTCAACGCCGCGTTGACGGGCGCGGTCGTCCTGGTCGCCGCCGATCTCGTGGCCCGGACCCTGCTGCCCCCGCTGGAGATCCCGGTCGGCGCGCTCACCGCGCTGGTCGGCGGGCCGTATCTGCTGTGGCTGCTGGGGCGGCGTACGGCGACACGCTGAGGGCCCCGGAGCAGTGCGGCTCCGGGGCCCTCGGGCAGCGGCGGGACGTCAGATCGTCGCCGTGTCGATCACGAACCGGTAGCGCACGTCGCTGTTCTGCACACGCTCGTACGCCTCGTTGATCTGGTCGGCGTTGATCAGCTCGATCTCGGCGCCGAAGCCGTGCTCGGCGCAGAAGTCCAGCATCTCCTGGGTCTCGGCGATGCCGCCGATCGCCGAGCCGGCGAGGGTCTTGTTGCCGCCGATCAGCGAGAACAGGTTCAGGGCGATGGGCTCCTCCGGGGCGCCCACGTTCACCAGGGCGCCGCCCGTCCTCAGCAGGCTGAGGTAGGCGCCGAAGTCCAGCGGCGCGGACACCGTGGACAGGATCAGGTCGAAGGAGCCGGCGAGCTCCTTGAACGTCTTCGGGTCACTGGTCGCGTAGTAGTGGTCGGCGCCCAGCTTCAGGCCGTCGTCCTTCTTGCGCAGCGACTGGGAGAGGACGGTGACCTCGGCGCCCAGCGCGTGCGCGATCTTCACGCCCATGTGCCCGAGCCCGCCCAGGCCGATCACGGCGACCTTCTTGCCCGGGCCCGCTCCCCAGTGCTTCAGCGGCGAGTACGTGGTGATGCCCGCGCACAGCAGCGGTGCGGCGACGTCCAGGGACAGGCCGTCGGGGATGCGGACGACGAAGTTCTCGTCGACGACGACCTTCTGCGAGTAGCCGCCGTAGGTGATCTCGCCGTCCTTGCCGACGGCGTTGTACGTGCCGACGGAACCGCCGGTGCAGTGCTGCTCCGCGCCGGCCTTGCAGTTGTCGCACTCACGGCAGGAGTCGACCAGGCAGCCGACGCCCACGCGGTCGCCGACCTGGTACTTCGTGACGCCCGGGCCGACCTCGGAGACGACGCCCGCGATCTCGTGGCCGGGGACCATCGGGAAGGTGGCCTGGCCCCAGCCCTCCTGGGCCTGGTGGATGTCGGAGTGGCAGATGCCCGCGAACTTGATGTCGATCAGCACGTCGTGCTCGCGGACGGCACGGCGCTCGATGGTGGTGCGCTCCAGCGGAGCCTTGGCGGCGGGTGCGGCGTACGCAGCGACAGTGGTCATGCCGGGGTTCTCCTAGCAGGGGGTGTTGCGCCCGGCTGCCTTCTGGCCTAGGCGCGGTGTCCAGCCTGCCTGGAGTTCGGGAAGCTACCCAGGCCACGGTTCTGCGTACGTTCGCCGGTCCTACCACTGGTGGGGTCAGGATCGTGGGCGTACGACCGGGAATACTTGAGGCATGGACGAAACCCCCGAATCCGCATCCGGGCCCGCCGACACCGGTGCCGGCCTCGACCGGCGTGCCGAGCTCAGCGAGTTTCTGCGCACCCGGCGAGCCCGGCTGAAGCCGGAGGACGTCGGGATGCCGGACTTCGGGCGGCACCGCAGGGTGCCGGGGCTGCGACGCGAGGAGCTGGCGCAGCTGGCCGGGGTGTCCGTGGCGTACTACACCCGCCTGGAACAGGGCAACGGGCGGAACGTCTCGGCGGAGGTCCTTGACGCCATCGCCCGGGCGCTGCGGCTGAGCGACGCCGAGCACGCGCACCTCACGCACCTCGCGAAGCCGAAGCAGCACAAGAAGAGGCAGGTCGCGCGGCCCGAGCAGGTACGGCCGGCGCTGCGGCAGCTGCTGGCCTCGATCGACGGCGTGCCCGCGTACATCTCGGGCCGGCGCTCGGACATCCTCGCCTGGAACGGGATGGCGGCGGCGCTCTTCGGCGACTGGTCGGAGCTGCCGGCGCAGGAGCGGAACTGGGCGCGGCTGGTGTTCCTGCGGCCCGAGTACCGCGAGCTGTTCGTGGAGTGGGACCAAAAGGCGTCCGACATCGTCAGCTATCTGCGCATGGACGCGGGCTGCCACTCCGACGACCCGCGCCTGTCGGCCCTCGTCGGCGAACTCTCCCTCAAGAGCGAGGAGTTCCGCCGGCTGTGGGCCACACACGACGTCAAGGAGAAGACGTACGGCGTCAAGCACCTGCGGCATCCGCTGGTGGGCGAGCTGACCTTGAACTTCGAGTCGTTCCGCCTCGGCGACGGCACGGAACAGGTCCTGATCACGCACCACGCGGAGCCGGGGTCGCCCTCGGCGGAGGCCTTGCGGCTGCTGGCCAGCTGGGGGGCCGACGCGACGAAGGCGGGCTCGGGGTCGGGGTCTGGGCCCGGCGTCGGGGCTTCGGGGGCGTAGGTGTGAGGTGCGGCCCGCACGAGCCGGCCGGGTGCAGGGGTGCAGGGGTGCAGGGGTGGACGGGTGCAGGGGTGCAGGGGTGCAGGGGTGCAGGGGTGCAGGGGTGCACGGGTGCCGGACGTGCGGTCAGCGGCTGCGTCCCTCGACCGCCACGGCGACGTCGTCCAGGTCCCTCGCGACGGCTTTGCTCACCGCCCGGGCACCCACGCCGCCCAGAACCTTGGCGAGCAGGCCCGTGACCCCGCCGGAGGCCACGCCGGTGAACGTCATCCGGACCGTCGTCGCCGTCGGACCGTCCGCCAGCAGCCGCCACTCCGAGACGTAGCGAGTGCCGTGCGACTCGGCCTCCACCACATAGCGCTCGGGCGGTTCGCAGGCCGTCACCCACATCTCCTCGGTGGCTTCCTTGCCGAACATGCGCCGCGTCTCCCGCCACCGCGTGCCGACGTCGAAGCCCCCGGCCGTGAGCACGTCGACGCGAGTGACCCCGCTGAGCAACCGCTCCATGCCCCGCAGATCGGTCAAGGACTCCTACACGGGCCCCTGGCCTGCGGCGATGCGCCGCTCCACGACGACACTTCTGCTGGTCATGCCCTCCATGAAAGCAGCCGGGGCCGCCCGCCGCCCGACGACCGGGCCTGGACCGGTGACCCGGTGCCGTTCCCGAACCGCGGCGGTGCGACGCCGTCGCTCACCCGTCGGCCCTGGCCACACCTATCGGACACGAGACGCCCGTGCCGCCGATCCCGCAGTAGCCCGCCGGGTTCTTGTCGAGGTACTGCTGGTGGTAGCCCTCGGCCGGGTAGAAGGGGCGGCCCTCAGCCGGGAGGATCTCCGTGCTGATCGTGCCGTAGCCGGAGCCCGTGAGGACCTTCTGGTACGACTCACGGGAGGCCTCGGCCGTCTTCGCCTGGGCCGGGGTGTGCGTGTAGATCGCCGAGCGGTACTGCGTGCCCACGTCGTTGCCCTGGCGGAAGCCCTGGGTGGGGTCGTGGGCCTCCCAGAACGTCTTCAGCAGCCGCTCGTACGAGATCACGCTCGGGTCGAAGACCACCCGGACGACCTCCGTGTGGCCGGTCATGCCCGAGCAGACCTCCTCGTAGGTGGGGTGCTCGGTGTAGCCGCCCTGGTAGCCGACCAGGGTCGTCCACACGCCTCGCGGGAGCTGCCAGAACTTGCGCTCGGCGCCCCAGAAGCAGCCCAGCCCGAAGTCGGCGGTCTCCAGGCCCTCGGGGTAGGGGCCGAGCAGCGGGTTGCCGAGGACCGTGTGGTGGTCGGGGACCGTGAAGATCGGTTCCGGACGGCCCTGCAGTGCCTGCTCGGGGGTGGGCAGGACGGGCGTACGGCCGAAGAGCATGAGGGTTCCTTCCTCGTGGGGCACCTCCCAACCGGGCGGCACCCCGTTCAACGTACGGCCGGTCCCGCAGATTCCGTCCCGCAGATTCCGCCCCGCGCCCTCGCGGGGGTTCGCGGCGGTCGCGGGACGGAGGGGACTCAGTGCGGGAGCGTCGCCGGGCTGCCGCCGTTCGCCTCGTATCCCGCCACCGCCAGCGCGCGGTACACCGCGAACTCCGCCGCCGGGTCCGGGGAGAGCGTCCAGGGCAGCGCGCCGACGTGGCCGTCGACGTGGACCAGCTGGTCCATGGCCTCCGCCCAGCGTTCGCCGCGGACCAGGAAGAAGACCAGCAGATGCCGCACGTGCGCCAGCATCGGGTCGTCCTGGCGGGCCGCGTGCACCGCGAACAGCGCGCCGTGTATCGCCTTCGTCACGACCTCGCTCTGGTAGAAGCCGCTGACCAGGTTCACCTCGGGCAGGTGCTCGAACACCGCGAACAGCGGCATCGCGGCGAGCAGGGAGCCCTGGGGCGCGCGGGCCGCAGCCGCCTCCGCGAAGTCGTACGCCAGCTGACGCGAGCCGTGCCACTTCTCGCACCAGTAGTGCAGGGCCGCCAGATGCGCGCCCATGTGGGCCGGGGCCCGGTCCAGGATCTTCAGCCAGAGCTGCTCGAACTCCGGGCGGGGGTAGGCCAGTCCGCGGGCCACCGACAGCTCGATGATGTACGGGATCGGGTCCCCGGGGGCCAGCAGCGCCGCGTCACCGCAGGCCGACCTGGCCTCCTCCATGATGATCCGGAACTCGTCCGTGCCCGGCGTCGCCGTCCGCCACGCCTGCTGCACCAGGAACTCCGCGTGCACGGCCGCGCCGCCCGCGTCCTTGGGCTGCTCGGTGCGCCACACCCGCAGCCACTGGCCGCCCGGCGACTCGCTGACCCCGCCGGGCCGCTGCTGCAGCTCCAGCGACGCGGCTCCGGCGAAGGCCTGCACGCGCTGCCAGCGCAGCTCGCCCTCCGTCTCGGTGCCGGCGAGGAGCTGAGAGGCCGCCTTGTAGTCCTGCGTGCGCTGCACCAGGTCCAGGACGTCCAGCAAATCCTGGTCGGGGCCGGGCATCCGGACGTCCAGCTCCTCCTGGCGTACGAAGCCGTAGTTCGCCGGGTCCGCGGCGTCGGGGTGGCCCGGCGGGACCTGCTCGATCATGCCCCGTCGGCGCCGCATGAACGGCAGCACCACGAAGCCGAGCATGACCAGCGCTATCAGGACCCAGAGAATCTCCATGCCTCAAGCGTTCCAGACGGCGCTGACAATTGGCCAACGGGTGTCGCCGACGGTTCGGCGGGCGGGACGCCGGCGGCGGCCCGTTGCGGTGGGCGCGGCCGCCGCCGCCTCGCCGTGGCGCATCCCCCTCGTTCGCGGACTACGCTCGGTGCCCATGAGTGACAGGCACATCAGTCAGCACTTCGAGACCCTGGCGATCCACGCGGGCAACACCGCCGATCCCCTCACCGGCGCGGTCGTCCCGCCGATCTACCAGGTCTCGACCTACAAGCAGGACGGCGTCGGGGGGCTGCGCGGCGGTTACGAGTACAGCCGTAGCGCCAACCCGACCAGGACCGCCCTGGAAGAGAACCTCGCCGCCCTGGAGGGCGGTCGCCGCGGCCTCGCGTTCGCGTCCGGACTGGCGGCCGAGGACTGCCTGTTGCGTACGCTGCTCAGCCCCGGCGACCATGTGGTCATCCCCAATGACGCGTACGGCGGCACGTTCCGGCTGTTCGCCAAGGTCGTCGCGCGGTGGGGGGTGGAGTGGTCGGTGGCCGACACCAGTGATCCGGCCGCCGTACGGGCCGCCATCACCCCGAAGACCAAGGTGGTGTGGGTCGAGACCCCCTCCAACCCGCTGCTGGGGATCACCGACATCGCCGCCGTCGCGCAGATCGCCCGGGACGCCGGAGCGAAGCTCGTCGTCGACAACACCTTCGCCACGCCGTATCTCCAGCAGCCCCTGTCGCTGGGCGCGGACGTCGTCGTGCACTCGCTGACCAAGTACATGGGCGGCCACTCGGACGTCGTGGGCGGCGCGCTGATCGTCGGCGACCCGGACCTGGGTGACGAGCTGGCCTTCCACCAAAACGCCATGGGTGCCGTGGCCGGGCCCTTCGACTCCTGGCTGGTGCTGCGGGGGACGAAGACGCTGTCGGTGCGCATGGACCGGCACAGCGAGAACGCCACGAAGATCGCCGACATGCTCACCCGGCACGCGCGCGTGACGCGGGTGCTCTACCCGGGCCTGCCCGACCACCCCGGTCACGAGGTCGCCGCCAAGCAGATGAAGGCGTTCGGCGGCATGGTCTCCTTCCGGGTCGAGGGCGGCGAGGAGGCGGCCGTCGAGGTCTGCAACCGCGCCAAGGTGTTCACGCTCGGCGAGTCCCTGGGCGGTGTCGAGTCGCTCATCGAGCACCCGGGGCGCATGACCCACGCCTCCGTGGCCGGCTCCGCCCTGGAGGTCCCCGCCGACCTTGTCCGGCTCTCCGTGGGCATCGAGAACGTCGAGGACCTCGTCGAGGACCTTCAGCAGGCGCTGGGCTAGCCCTCCCGGCTCACCAGCCCGTCAGGGGTGGGGTCGTCTCCGACGGCGGCTCCACCCAGGGGCGGGCCGTCAGCGCCCAGATGACGAACGCCGCCGTGGCCGCGAGCAGGAGCAGCCACATCAGCCGCGCGGTGGCCCTTCTGCGGCGCAGCATGCGACGCCCGCGTCGCAGGACCTCCGGGTACAGCTCAGGCGGGACCGGGGTCGGCGCGCGTTCCATGATCCGGCGTGCGGCCGCTTCGCGCTCGGCGCGCTTCACGGCGACACCGCCTTCGCGACCGGCACGGCCGGCGGGGCGCCGCGCGGATGCAGCAGATGCGCTGTCGCCCGGTCGCAGATCGTCTGGACGCGTTCCCGGGGCAGACCGAGCAGCGCCGCCGCCTGTTCCTCGGCGACTCCCTCGTACAGCCGCAGCACCACGATCAGGCGTTCCTGCGGGGAGAGCCGGGCCAGTGGGCTGTCGGGGTGCGGGTGGGGGCGGCGCCAGATGGAACGGGCGAAGTGGGTGGCCAGATGGCCGCGGGTGCGGTCGTACGGGTCCTCGCCGCGCAGTGCGTCCCAGCACGCGTACGTGTGCGCCAGGGACAGCGCCAGCAGGCGCCGCGCGCGCGGGTTGCGATCGGGTGGCTCGGCGGTGAGCAGCGTGGCGGCATGCATCAGCCGTCCGGCCGCACCCGCGACGAACGCCTTGAACTCGCGGTCCCGGCGGGCGTCCTGGACCACACGTCGTCGTCCCACCGTCCCTCCCGCCTGACCGACCCCGAGGAACCGGGCCCCGCACGAGGCGGACCCGGTTTCATATGAGGCCAGCAGGGGGCCCGGGTCAAGAGCCCGGACCGGATCACCCTCAGGACGCCGTGGGCGTCTCCGCGCCGGAGATCCCCTGCGCCGCCATCCGCGAGGAGAGCGCCGTGTTGAAGCGGGTCAGGAGCGAGCAGAACGCCTCGCGCTCCTCCGGGGCCCAGTCGTGCGTCAGCTCGGCCATCAACTGACGCCGGGACGAGCGCACTTCCTCCAGTCGCGACTGCCCGCGCGGGGAGAGCTGGAGCACCACCGCCCGGCCGTCCTCGGGGTGCGAGGTGCGCTTGACGAGACCCGTGTCGACCAGCGGCGCCACCTGCCGGGTGACCGTCGAGGAGTCGATCCCCATGCTCGCCGCCAGCGCCTTGACCCCCATGGGGCCCTCTTTGTCGAGGCGGTTGAGCAGCAGATACGCGGCGCGGTCCATGGAGTTGCGCACCTGACCCACGCCACCGAGCCGGGTCTGTTCGGCACGGCGGGCGAAGACCGCCACCTCGTGCTGCAGCGTGTCGAGGAGACCGCTGTCGGCGACGGTCGTCATGTCCATCGACATTTCAGGTGTTGTGGGCATGGCCGGAGGCTCACTTCATGAAGGGGGTGCTGGGTTGGGGGACAGGGTACGCGGCCCGGACCCGGGGCGTACCGGCGCTGCGCAAACCCATCTCGGTGCTTGGTCACAACAGGGCCTTGCGCCTGTGAACTGCGAGACTTGTGTCATGAGCTACAGCACGGCTGACTCCTTGCCTCCCGTCACGCTCGACGACGTACGGGGCGCCCAGAAGATGCTGACGGGCGTGGCACGGGTGACGGCCATGGAGGGCAGCAGGCACCTGTCCCAGCTGGTGGGCGCGCCGGTGCACTTCAAGTGCGAGAACCTCCAGCGGACGGGCTCGTTCAAGCTGCGCGGCGCCTATGTGCGGATCGCCGGGCTGCTGCCGGAGGAGCGGGCCGCGGGGGTCGTGGCCGCGAGCGCCGGCAACCACGCGCAGGGCGTCGCGCTCGCGTCGTCGCTGCTCGGCGTCCGCTCGACCGTGTTCATGCCGAAGGGCGCCCCGCTGCCGAAGATCAGCGCCACCCGGGACTACGGCGCCGAGGTGCGGCTGCACGGTCAGGTGGTCGACGAGACGCTCGCCGCGGCGCAGGAGTACGCCGCCGAGACGGGCGCGGTCTTCATCCACCCCTTCGACCACCCCGACATCATCGCGGGCCAGGGCACGGTCGGTCTGGAGATCCTCGAACAGTGCCCCGAGGTACGCACGGTCGTCGTCGGTGTCGGCGGGGGCGGGCTCGCGGCGGGCATCGCGACGGCGGTGAAGACGCTGCGGCCCGACGTGCGGATCGTGGGCGTGCAGGCGGCGGGCGCGGCCGCGTACCCGCCCTCGCTGGCGGCCGGACACCCCGTCGCCGTCGACAACCCGGCGACGATGGCCGACGGCATCAAGGTCGGCCGGCCCGGTGACGTGCCGTTCCGCCTCGTCCGCGACCTGGTCGACGAGGTCCGCACCGTCACCGAGGACGAGATCGCCACCGCCCTGCTGCTGTGCCTGGAGCGGGCCAAGCTGGTCGTCGAACCGGCCGGCGCCAGCCCCGTCGCGGCGCTGCTCAGCGAACCCGGATCCTTCGAGGGCCCGGTCGTCGCGCTGCTGTCCGGCGGCAACGTCGACCCGGTGCTGCTCCAGCGCGTCCTGCGGCACGGCATGGCCGCGCAGGGCCGCTACCTGGCCGTACGGCTGCGGCTGACAGACCGGCCGGGCGCGCTCGCCACGCTGCTGGGGGTGCTGTCGGCGGTCGACGCCAACGTCCTCGACGTGAGCCATGTGCGGACCGACCCACGGCTCGGGCTCACCGAGGCGGAGGTCGAGCTCCACCTGGAGACGAAGGGCCGCACGCACTGCGTCGAGGTCGGCCGGGCCCTGCGCGACGCGGGTTACACCGTCATCGGCTGAAGCCCCGGAGACCCGGCCGCCCGCCACCCTTGTCACTCCTTGTCACTCCTTCGGGCAAGTCCGTTGTGAGACGCGATACATCGCGTTATGGTGTGTCTCGTGATTCCGCCACCCGGCGGAACGAAAAGTGCAAACCTAGGCTTTCCGAAGTTTCCCCGACGACGTGGAGATTCATATGCCAGGCGCCATCTATGCCGAAGGCCTGGTGAAGACCTTCGGTGACGTAAGGGCTCTGGACGGCGTCGACCTCGATGTCCCCGAGGGCACGGTCCTGGGCCTGCTCGGTCCGAACGGCGCGGGCAAGACGACCGCCGTCCGCTGCCTCACGACCCTGCTGCGCCCCGACAGCGGCTCGGCGGTCGTCGCGGGGATCGACGTCCTCAAGCATCCCGACGCCGTCCGCCGCTCCATCGGCCTGTCCGGCCAGTTCGCGGCTGTCGACGAGTACCTCACCGGCCGTGAGAACCTGCAGATGGTCGGCCAGCTCTACCAGATGAAGGCGAAGCCGGCGAAGGCCCGCGCGGACGAACTGCTGGCCCAGTTCGACCTCGCCGACGCCGCCGACCGCCCCACGAAGACCTACTCCGGCGGCATGCGCCGCCGCCTGGACCTGGCCGCCGCCCTGGTCGTCTCCCCACCCGTGATGTTCATGGACGAACCGACCACCGGCCTCGACCCCCGCAACCGCCAGCTGCTCTGGGAGGTCATCAAACAGCTGGTCTCCGGCGGTACGACCCTGCTGCTGACCACCCAGTACCTCGAAGAGGCCGACCACCTCGCACACGACATCGCCGTCGTCGACCACGGCCGTCTCATCGCCCAGGGCACCTCCGACCAGCTCAAGGCCCGCACCGGCGGCGAGCGCGTCGAGGTCGTGGTGCACGAGAGCGACGACATCCGGCCCGCCTCGGAGGTGCTGCGCGGTTTCGGCAAGGGCGACGTGACGGTCGAGGCCCACATGCGCAAGCTCACCGTTCCCGTGACCGGAGGCGCGAAGCTCCTCGCCGAGGTCATCCGCGAGCTCGACACCCGCGGCATCGAGATCGACGACATCGGCCTGCGCCGCCCGACCCTCGACGACGTGTTCCTGTCCCTGACGGGCCACCTCGCGGAGGTCGGGAACGAGGAGAGCGACAAGAAGGAGGCCGCGAAGTGAGCGCCGTCACCGACGCCGTGCGGGTCGCGCCGGCCGCGAACCCGTTCAGCCAGTCCGTCCGGGACTCGATGGTCGTCGCCAAGCGCAATCTGATCAGGATGTCGCGGATCCCGAATCCTGTTCACGGAGCTTCGATTCGATTCAGCTCGCCGCGAGCCCATGGCCAGCGAGTGAGTGGTGGGAAGGGGCAGCCGAAGTGAGTGCCGTGAACGATTCCCTGGTCATCGCCCGCCGGAACTTGATTCGGATGACCCGGATTCCCGAGATGATCCTTTTCGGGGTCATCCAGCCAGTGATGTTCGTGGTCCTCTTCACGTACGTCTTCGGCGGCTCGATGAAGATCGGCAACACCACGGACCCGCAGGTCTACAAGAACTTCCTGATGGCGGGCATCTTCGCCCAGACCGTCACCTTCGCCACCGCAGGGGCGGGAGCTGGTATCGCGGACGACATGCACAAGGGGCTCATCGACCGCTTCCGCTCACTTCCCATGGCGCGCGGCGCTGTCCTCACCGGTCGCACCGTGGCTGACCTGGTGCAGACGGCCGTCACGTTGCTCGTCCTCGCGATCGTCGCCTTGATCGTGGGCTGGCGGCCCGGCTCTGCGGAGCCGACCAACTTCGGGAAGATCCTGGGCGCCTTCGGCCTGCTGCTCCTGCTCGGGTACGCGTTCACCTGGATCGGCGCCCTGATCGGCCTGAGCGTCCGTACCCCGGAGGCAGCCACCTCCGGCGGACTGATCTGGCTCTTCCCGGTGACGTTCATTTCGATCGCCTTCGTGGATTCCAGCCAGATGACCCCTTGGCTTCGGCACGTCGCGGACTGGAACCCCTTCAGCGCCACCGTTCAGGCGTGCCGCCAGCTTTTTGGTGACCCCGGCTTGTCCCAGTCCAGCGCCTGGCCCATGCAGCACCCGGTCTGGGCCTCGCTGATCTACTCGGTCCTGATCATCATCGTGTTCCGCACCCTCGCGGTCCGCAAGTACCGCTCCGCGACCGCATGACGAGGCCCCCGGCGCCGGGAGGCGGCCGGGGGCTCGTGGAAGGCCGGTGCTGGAGGTCCCGAGGTCGGGGTCAGCCGTTGTAGGGCTCGGCCTTGAGGATCTTCACCGAGGCCGTCTTGCCGTTCGGCAGTTCGTACTCGGCGTCCTCGCCGACCTTGTGGCCGATCACGCCGGAGCCCAGCGGGGACTGCGGGGAGTACGTCTCGACGTCGGAGCTGGCGTACTCGCGCGAGGCGAGCAGGAAGGTCAGGGTGTCGTCCTCGTCGCCGTCGAAGGCGATCGTCACGACCATGCCGGGCGCCACCGCGCCGTCCGCCGACGCCGGCGCCTCGCCGACCTTGGCGTTCTCCAGGAGCTGGGTCAGCTGGCGCACTCGGAGCTCCTGCTTGCCCTGCTCCTCCTTGGCCGCGTGGTACCCGCCGTTCTCGCGCAGGTCGCCCTCCTCGCGCGCGGCCGCGATCTTGGCGGCGATCTCCGTGCGCGCAGGACCAGACAGGTACTCCAGCTCGGCCTTGAGCTGGTTGTACGCCTCCTGGGTCAGCCAGGTGACGTTCTCGCTGGTCTGGGTCACAGGTGCTCCTCGTAGGTACTGGGAATACAAAGCATCGCCCTACCCAGAAGGATGTTCCTTCACGGATGGGCGAAACCACGAGCCTAACAATTCAATGGCCGAAGGGGGAGGACATAAGCCATCAGAATCACGTCAACGCAGGTCAGCGCGTATGTAATCCAGACACTGCCGGTCGGTGTCGATCAGGGCCGGTCGGTTTCGGTCACTGTGATCGGCGCATGACCGGCGGTGCGGTCGCGCTGCCGGCGGTGGCGATCAGCCGGCGTGGCAGCCGAGCAGCTCGGCCGTCGTTCCCTGGGACGTCGTGCGCAGGGTGACGACCTTGTCGATACGGGTGGCGTCGCCGGCGAAGCGGAAGTCGGCCCGGCCCACCTCGGCGCCGCTCTCCGCCTGGGAGCGCACCGTGCAGTAGCCGGAGGTGCCGGAGTCCTTGCGGACCTCCAGGTGCACCTTCACCGCGTCCTTGCCCGCGTCGAACTCGATCACCTCGGCGCTGATCTTGTTCTGGCCGACGTAGTGATAGCCGAAGTAGCCGATCACCGCCAGCAGCACCGTCCCAAGGACGGCGCCGACGACCTTGAGCGTGCGGTCGGCGCGCTCGTCCGAGGAGCGGCCGTAGCGGCTCTCGGGCAGCCGCGTGCTCGCCGTACTCATGATCGTCCTCTCGGCCGGGCGGGACTCGATGTCCCGAAACGGGGCCTGCGGGCCGTACCCCGGAATTATCCGCCCCCCGATTCGGTCACTATAGAAGCCGCCGTTCGCCCTCGAAGACACCGGGGGGCGCCGACTTACGAGGATTGAGTCTTGACTGACCAGCTGCGACTGATGGCCGTGCACGCCCACCCCGACGACGAGTCGAGCAAGGGCGCGGCGACCATGGCGAAGTACGTGTCCGAGGGGGTGGACGTGCTGGTCGTGACCTGCACGGGTGGGGAGCGCGGCTCCATCCTCAATCCGAAGCTCCAGGGCGACAAGTACATCGAGGAGCACATCCACGAGGTACGCAAGAAGGAGATGGACGAGGCCCGCGAGATCCTCGGGATCAAGCAGGAGTGGCTCGGCTTCGTCGACTCCGGACTGCCCGAGGGTGACCCGCTGCCGCCGCTCCCCGACGGCTGCTTCGCACTGGAGGACGTCGACAAGGCGGCCGGTGAGCTGGTGAAGCAGATCCGTTCGTTCCGTCCGCAGGTGATCACCACCTACGACGAGAACGGCGGCTACCCGCACCCCGACCACATCATGACCCACAAGATCTCGATGGTGGCGTTCGAGGGCGCGGCGGACACCGAGAAGTACCCGGAGGCGGAGTACGGCCCGGCGTACCAGCCGCAGAAGGTCTACTACAACCAGGGCTTCAACCGCCCTCGCACCGAGGCGCTGCACCAGGCCATGCTCGACCGCGGCCTGGAGTCCCCGTACGGGGACTGGCTCAAGCGCTGGGACGATTTCGGGATGAAGCAGCGCACGCTGACCACGCATGTTCCGTGCGGTGACTTCTACGAGATCCGCGACAAGGCGCTCATCGCGCACGCCACGCAGATCGACCCCGACGGCGGCTGGTTCCGGGTGCCGCTGGAGCTCCAGAGGGAGGTCTGGCCGACGGAGGAGTACGAGCTGGCGAAGTCCCTCGTCGATACCTCCCTCCCCGAGGACGACCTCTTTGCGGGCATCCGCGACAATGCCTGACATGAGCGCAAGCGCAAGCCTGGCAATGACACAGCTCGCCACCCTCGCCAAGGAGGTGGACGAGGACAAGGTCACCCCCGGCGTCCTCGGCTTCATCGTTTTCGCGGTGATGGCCTTGGCGGTCTGGGGTCTGATGAAGTCGATGAACCGCCACATGAGCAAGGTCGACTTCAAGGAGGCTCCGGATCCGAAGGCGGAGACCGGGGTGTCGGAGGACGCGGCCACGAAGGGCTGACGGCGAGGCGAGGCGATGCGATGACGGCATGATTTCGTGATGCCCTGTGGGTATCATGGGGTCATGCTGTATCGCACCCCTGCCCTCGCTTCGAAGGACCGCGAAGTGCTGGAGAGCATCGACAAGATGCGCCATGAGCTGCGGCACCAGGTCCTGCAGACGCCCACCAAGTGGACGGCGGGGCTGCGTAAGACGCTGACCGCCGAGGCCATCGCCGGCTCCAACACCATCGAGGGTTACAAGGTCGATTCCGTCGATGCCGAGGATCTTCTGGACGGCGAGCTGGAAGTGGCCGCGTCGGAGGAGAACAAGGCGGAGACGCTGGCGTACCAGCACGCCATGACGTACGTCCAGTCGCTCCACGACGTCGCGGACTTCACGTACTCCAAGTCGCTGCTGAACGCCCTGCACTGGATGCTCCAGGGGCATCACCACCCCCGCAAGCTCGCGGGCCAGTGGCGCAGGGACGGGGTGTGGATCAACGAGCCGGGCAGGCCGCAGGAGGCCGCGTATGTCGCTCCCGACGCGGACCGGATCCCCGCACTGATGGACGAGCTGGTCACCTGGCTCAACGAGAGCGATCCGAACGGCCATGTGCTGGTCCGCGCCGCCATGGCCCATCTCATCCTGGTCAAGATCCACCCTTGGGCGGACGGCAACGGCCGTATGTCCCGCTCGCTCCAGACGCTCCTCATCGCGCGTGGCGGTGTTCTCGCCCCCGAGTTCTCGTCCATCGAGTCCTGGCTGGGGGCGCCGGTCAACACCTGGGAGTACTACAAGATCCTCAGCCGCGTAGGCGGCAAGGAGTGGTCCCCCGACCGGGACACCGCCCCCTGGATCCGCTTCAACCTTCTCGCCTACCACCAGCAGTCCCAGTCGGTTCAGCACCGCATCACCCGGTCCAACCGCTGCTGGATCGACCTCACCGAGTACGCGGAGCACCACGGCATCGACGAACGCCAGGTCACCGCTCTCCACGCCGCCGCCCTGGCCGGCCGCGTCCGCCGCGCCCGCTACCAGCGCGCCGAGAACCTGAGCAACCAGCAGGCGGTGCGCGATGTTCGCGCCCTGACCGAGGCGGGTCTGCTGGAGGCAGTGGGCAACACCAAGGCCCGCTACTACGTCCCCGGGGCCAACTTCCCGCCGGAGGTGCTGGAGGCGGTCCGCCGGCCGATCCGGCTCGTGGATCCGTACGAGGACTGAGGGTCAGCACCCCCTGAGTGCTTACCGGCAGTGGTCGGCCAGGGACAACAGCAGATGGGCGGATTCCGGCCGCAGGTGGTCCGAGTGCGCGCCGGCGAGGCCGGCCCCGCGGACGAAGAGGTCACTGGCGTCGACGCTGACGAACCGGTGGTCGAGGGCGGAGAGCGGATACGGCTCGTCCGGCGGCAGCGTCCGGATCGACGAGACCGGTACGGGCGCGGTCCCGATACCCGCGTACCCGATGCCGGACCGCCGTTCCGCCCGCACGTGCCAGAAGCCGGTGGCACGGTCGTGCGGCGAGTAGGTCGCGACGACCGGCCCGCGCACCGGTGCCTCGGCGAGCGCGGTGAAAGTGGCGGCGAAGGCGTCGCGCGGGGCGGCCATCTGGAACAGCAGCATCGAGTCCACGGTGAAGGGCCGATCGTGCGGCCGGGGCGTACTCCACCCCAGGGTGAGCGGCTCGTCACCCGCCGCCCACTGTGCGGCCTCGCACAGGAACCGGCAGCCGAAGGAGTGGCCGACCAGGTGCAGGTACTGGCCCTCCCGGTTGGCGAGCACGGGCGGGGCGGCCGGATCGGGGCGGTGGGCGTCCAGACAGCCGAGGAGGCGACCGAGGACGCGGGCCGCATGGCCCTCCGTGCTCATCGTGGGCGCGCGGTCGCGGATACGGCGACAGCCGCGCAGGAACGGCCATGTCCCCCTCCGTCCCGCACCCGGCGTAGAGCCCACCCGTGCCGGAAAGCCCTCACCCCTGCACGTCCCCCACCGGTACCGCCACCCCCATGACCTCCCGCGCGTGCCGGTCAGGCACCATGCCCAAGCGCCAAGCCTGCCACCCGGCCTCCAGGTCCACACCGCGTTCGAGCAGCAGCTGGTACGCCTCCAGGTAGTCGCCTAGCTTCCCGTCCCGCAGCGCGTGCCCGTCGCGGCGCAGCTGTGCCAGTTCCTCCTGGGCCACCGCCGTGCCGACCTCGACGCCGCCCGGCGCCGCGTACGGCAGCAAGGTGCAGCGCAGGAAGCGGGCCCAGTCCTCGCCTCTTCGGTCGCCGTACGACGTGAACAACGCCACCGCGTCGTCGCACAGCGCCAGTGCCTGCGGGGTGCGGGCGTTCCCGGCGTCCACCACGGCGAGTTCCAGGCAGGTCCACGCCTCGCCGTGGGCGACCCCGATGCGCTGGAAGTTGGCGCGGGCGTCCACGAGGAGCTGACGGGCGAAGCCGGAGTTCTTCAGGGAGCCGGTCTGGACGGCCCGCTGGTCCCGGGTCACGCGGGCCGAGTGGTGCCGGGCGCAGGCGAGGCCGTAGACGTCCTGCATGCGGGAGAACATCGTGCGGGAACGCTCCAGCTCGCGTACCGCGACGTCCAGGCTGCCCGTCTCCTCCAGGGCCTGCCCCAGGTAGTAGACGGACCAGGCCTCGCCGCGCGCGTCCTCGTTGTCGCGATGGCGGGCGGCCGCCTGCCGCAGTCCGTCCACCGCCGTGGACGGGTCGCCGGCGACCAGGCGGGCACGGGCCAGCTGGGTCATCGCCCAGGCCTCCCCGCGGGCGTCGCGGGTACGGCCGTACAGTTCGAGGGCCTCGCGCAGTTCGGACTCCGCGCGTGGCACGTCGCCCCTGCGCAGGCTCAGCTGGCCCAGCTGGAAGTGGGCCCATGCCTCGCCGTGCACGGACTCGCCGGCGCGGTGCAGGACCAGGGACTCGGTCAGCAGGGCCATCGCCTCCGGCACGCGGCCCCGGTCCCGTTCCACCGCGGCCAGCGCGTGCATCGTCCAGGCGCGGTCCGTCGCCAGCTGGGGCGGTGACTGGAGGTCGAGGGCCTCGCGGAGCTTGGCCACCGCCTCGGTGAGGTTCCCCTGGTGGTGCAGGGTGATGCCGAGGGAGCAGAGCGCGCGGGCCGCGCCGGCGTCGTGGTGGGCCTCCATATAGAGGTCGACCACCGAGGTCAGGGTCGTGCGGGCCTTGTCCAGCTCGCCGAGCTGGCGGGCCGCGATGCCGGTGCGCCACTGCACCGAGCGCACCAGCAGGCCCTGGTCCACGGCCTGGGCGAGCTCGCTGATCTCGCCGAGGCGGTAGAGGTCGCCGCGCAGCAGGCAGTAGTCGCACAGGGCGCCCAGCAGGCTCAGGACGGCCGCCTGGTTGACGTCCTCCGCGTGCCGCAGCGCCGCCGTGATGAAGCTGGACTCGTCGTCGAGCCAGCGCAGCGCGTCGTCCAGCGAGGTGAATCCGTGCGGGCTGAAGCGGTCCGAGCGGGTCGACATGTTGCCGTCGACCAGACGCAGCACCGACTCCGCGAGGTCGGCGTAGTTCACGATCAGCCGCTCCTGCGCCGCCGTACGCTCCGCCGCCTCCTCCTCGTCGAGGAGACGGGCGTGGGCGAAGGCGCGGACCAGGTCGTGCAGGCGGTAGCGGTTGCCGCGGACCTGGTCGATCAGGCCGGACCGGGACAGGGCCTGAAGGTGGCGCGTCGCCTCGGCCTCGTCGGTGGCCAGGAGCGCCGCCGCCGCTGCCGCGCCCAGCGAGGCGCGCCCGGCCAGGGCCAGTCTGCGCAGCAGGCGCCGGGCCGCCTCCGACTGGTCGGTGTAGCGCAGCCACAGCACCCGCTCGACGGGCTCCACCGGGCCGTAAGCGCCGAGGTCGGTCGCCAGGGTGCGCGGTGAACGCGGGCCGAGCGACGAGCCCGCGATGCGCAGCGCCAGTGGCAGTCCGCCGCACAACCGCCGGATCAGGTCGGCGGATTCGGCGTCGTAGGGCGCCGAGGAATCCTCCGCCGCCGCGCTCAGCAGCTCCTCCGCGCCGGCCGCGTCCAGGGGCTCGACCGGCAACTGGTGCACCCGGGCGGCGAGATCGGCGGGCAGGTCGAGGGGCTCGCGGGCGGTGACCAGGACCAGGCTGTCGGAGCGCTCGGGGACGAGGGTGCGGACCTGTGCCGCGTCCGAGGCGTCGTCCAGGACGACCGTGACGGGCAGGCCGGCGAGGTGCTGGTGGTAGAGCTCGCTCAGCCGCTTGACCTGCTGGTCCGCCGACGAACGCTCACGGAACAGGAGCTGCTCGCGCGGGGCGCCCAAACGGTTCAGCAGATGCAGCAGCGCGTCCCTCGTCGACAGCGGTGCCTCCTCCGTCGTGTCGCCGCGCAGATCCACCACGCACGCCCCGCGGAACTGGTCCTTCAGATCATGGGCGGCACGGACCGCCAGTGCCGTACGGCCGCCGCCGGGCGCCCCGTGCAGGACGACGACCGTCGGCTTCGTCTCCGTACTCGCCCGCGCCGCCTGCACCCACTGCCGGATCCGGGTCATCTCCTGCCGTCGGCCAGCGAACGGGCCCATCGGCTCCGGGAGCTGACCGAACGACTGCTCCAGCACGCTCCGGCCGCGGGCCGCCGCGCTCTTGTCCGCGCCCCGCAGCCGCGGCCCGGACTGCTTCGGGCCGGTGGACACGCTCAGCACCCGCTGCTGGTCGAGGTACGGGCGGATGCCCCGTACCTCCAGCGCCGTCAGCCACTGAAGCCGCAGCTGCTGCGGGCCGCCGGGCTGGCCGACGGCGCCCGCCCGGTGGTGGGCGGCGGGCAGATGCGTGCCGGCGACCTTCACGACCGTCGCCGCCGCGCCCACGACACCGACGGTCACGCCCGCGCCCAGCGCGGTGCCCGCGCCGGTGCCGAGCGCCAGGTCGGACACGGCGGCCGCGACCGCCGCGACGCCCGCCACCATCAGCGGCGTGGCGCCGCCCTCCCGCGCGAACCGCTGCCCGAACGTCAGCCGGCCGGCCTCCGCCTCGTCCAGCGCCCGCGTATACGCCTCGTACTCCTCGGCCGCCGCCGTCGCCATGGCGTCCAGCGCCCCGCGCGCCCGCGACAGCAGCACCGGCCCGTCGACCCGCCCGCCCGAGCGCCGCACTTCCTCCTCCACGGCCCGGCCCAACAGCCGCTCGGCCTCGGCCCGATGGCTGTCCCGCATGTCACGTCCCCCTCCGGCGGCAACGGCGTTCCTGGTCAAGTGTGCTGTGGATGGGGCGCTGTGGGGAGGGGGCGGGGCGGGCGTGCGGGGCGGGTGGCGGTGCGGCGTGTGGCGGTGACCTGCCCGGGCGGGTACTGCGGCAGGATGGACCCCATGCCGAACCGACTGGCTCACGAGACGTCCCCCTACCTCCTCCAGCACGCGGACAACCCCGTCGACTGGTGGCCGTGGTCGGCCGAGGCCTTCGAAGAGGCCCGTAGGAGTGGCAAACCGGTCCTGCTGAGCGTGGGGTACAGCAGTTGCCACTGGTGCCATGTCATGGCGCACGAGTCCTTCGAGGACCAGGAGACCGCCGACTACCTCAACGCGCACTACATCAGCGTCAAGGTCGACCGCGAGGAGCGTCCCGACGTGGACGCCGTCTACATGGAGGCCGTCCAGGCGGCCACCGGCCAGGGCGGCTGGCCCATGACGGTGTTCCTCACCCCGGACGCCGAGCCCTTCTACTTCGGCACGTACTTCCCGCCCGCCCCCCGGCAGGGCATGCCGTCCTTCCGGCAGGTGCTGGAGGGGGTGCGCAGCGCCTGGGTGGACCGGCGGGACGAGGTCGCCGACGTCGCCGGGAAGATCACCCGGGATCTCGCGGAGCGGGAGATCTCCTACGGCGGCGGTGAGGCTCCCGGTGAGGAGGAGCTGGCGCAGGCGCTGCTCGGGCTGACGCGGGAGTACGACCCGCAGCGCGGCGGGTTCGGGGGCGCGCCCAAGTTCCCGCCGTCCATGGTGATCGAGTTCCTGCTGCGCCACCATGCGCGGACCGGTGCCGAGGGGGCGCTGCAGATGGCCCAGGACACCTGCGAGCGCATGGCCCGGGGCGGTATCTACGACCAGCTCGGCGGCGGGTTCGCGCGGTACTCCGTCGACCGCGACTGGGTCGTGCCGCACTTCGAGAAGATGCTGTACGACAACGCCCTGCTGTGCCGCGTCTACGCCCACCTGTGGCGGGCCACCGGCTCCGAGCTCGCCCGCCGCGTCGCGCTGGAGACAGCCGACTTCATGGTGCGGGAACTGCGCACCGACGAGGGCGGGTTCGCCTCCGCGCTGGACGCCGACAGCGACGACGGGACCGGCCGGCACGTCGAGGGCGCGTACTACGTGTGGACGCCGGAGCAGCTGCGCGAGGTGCTCGGCGAGGAGGACGCCGAGCTCGCCGCCCGGTACTTCGGCGTCACCGAGGAGGGCACCTTCGAGGAGGGCGCGTCCGTGCTGCAACTGCCGCAGCAGGACGGGCTGTTCGACGCCGAGAAGGTCGCCTCGATCCATGAGCGGTTGCTCCGGCAGCGCGGCACGCGCCCCGCACCCGGCCGGGACGACAAGATCGTCGCCGCCTGGAACGGCCTCGCGGTCGCCGCCCTCGCCGAGACCGGCGCCTACTTCGACCGCCCCGACCTGGTGGAGGCCGCGCTCGGCGCCGGTGACCTGCTGGTTCGGCTGCACCTCGACGACCACGCCCGCCTCACCCGCACCAGCAAGGACGGCAGGGCCGGCGCCAACGCGGGTGTGCTGGAGGACTACGCCGACGTCGCCGAGGGTTTCCTGGCGCTCGCGTCCGTCACCGGTGAGGGCGTCTGGCTGGAGTTCGCCGGGTTCCTGCTCGACCACGTCATCGCCCGCTTCGCCGACGCGGAGTCCGGCGCGTTCTACGACACCGCAGCCGACGCCGAGCAGTTGATCCGCCGCCCCCAGGACCCCACCGACAACGCGGCCCCCTCCGGCTGGAGCGCGGCGGCCGGTGCCCTGCTGAGCTATGCCGCGCAGACCGGCGCGGAGCCCCATCGCACCGCCGCCGAGAAGGCGTTGGGCGTCGTCAAGGCCCTCGGCCCGCGGGTGCCCCGGTTCATCGGCTGGGGTCTGGCCGTCGCCGAGGCCGACCTCGACGGGCCGCGCGAGGTCGCCGTCGTGGGGCCGTCTCTCACGGACGAGGGCACAAAAACCCTGCACCGTACGGCACTTCTGGGCACCGCTCCGGGTGCGGTCGTGGCCGTGGGGACTCCGGAGAGTGACGAGTTCCCGCTCCTCGCCGACCGGCCTCTGCAGCAGGGACAACCCGCCGCATACGTCTGCCGCAACTTCACCTGCGACGCCCCGACCACCGATCCGGACCGCTTGCGAACCGCGCTGAGCAGCTGAAACGGCAGCGAAACGGAAGTCCGCAGGGGGCGGTTACGCAACCTGTGTTCGAATTGTTCACTCTCGCGGCCCGTTGTGATGAAACGCGCTCTTCACCGAAAGGGCCTGCGCGCTTCACAGATCCCCCCTAATGTCTCCACAGTGACGCGACAGGTGTAACTCACCGTCGCGACAGGGGGCATTGGGGATCTGGGGGGATCTGTTGCTGACGTCTGTTTTCATAGCCGTCGTCTCGCTGGCCTTGTTCTGGATGGCGGCTTTCACCCTGTGGTGGCAGATGCACGCGTGGCGTACGCCCGAGGTGCTCGCCTCCACCCGGTTCAGCAGACCGGACGGCGGCGAGCACGTGTCGTTCTCGCTGCTGTTGCCGGCCCGGCACGAACAGGCCGTGCTGGACCACACCATCCAGCGGCTGCTGGAGTCCACACACACCGACTTCGAGATCATCGTGATCGTGGGGCACGACGACCCCGAGACCACGGCGGTGGCCGAGGCGGCCGCCGAACGCGACCCGCGTGTCCGGGTCGTCGTCGACACCCACGAGAAGAAGAACAAGCCGAAGGCCATGAACACGGCGCTGCCGCACTGCCGCGGCGACGTCGTCGGGGTCTTCGACGCCGAGGATCAGGTCCACCCGGAGCTCCTCGCGCACGTGGACCACGCGTTCCGCACGACCGGGGCCGACGTCGTCCAGGGCGGTGTCCAGCTGATCAACTTCCACTCCAGCTGGTACAGCCTGCGCAACTGCCTGGAGTACTTCTTCTGGTTCCGCTCGCGCCTGCACCTGCACGCGCAGAAGGGGTTCATCCCGCTCGGCGGGAACACCGTCTTCGTCCGCACCGACGTGCTGCGGGAAGCCGACGGCTGGGACCCGAACTGCCTCGCCGAGGACTGCGACCTGGGCGTACGGCTGTCCAGCGTCGGCAAGCAGGTCGTCGTCGCCTACGACTCCGACATGGTGACCAAGGAGGAGACGCCCGGCAGCCTGATGTCGCTGCTCAAGCAGCGCACCCGCTGGAATCAGGGCTTCCTCCAGGTCTACCGGAAGAAGGACTGGCGGCAACTGCCCACCTTCGGGCAGCGGTTGCTCGCCCGCTACACGCTGATGACGCCCTTCATGCAGGCCTTCACCGGGCTGATCATCCCGCTCAACATCGTGATCGCCGTCTTCCTCGACGTGCCGGTGAGCGTCGCCTTCATCACCTTCCTGCCGGCCGTCACCGCGCTCGTCACCTTCGTCTTCGAGGTCGTCGGACTGCACGACTTCGGCAAGCAGTACGGACTGCGCGTCCGCTTCGTCCACTATCTGAAGCTCATCGCGGGCGGTCCCTTCTACCAGGTGCTCCTCGCCGGGGCCGCCGTCCGCGCCGTATGGCGTGAGCAGCGCGGCCGTAACGACTGGGAGCTGACCAGCCACGTCGGCGCGCATCTCGACCACGCCGAAACCCGTGCCGGAACGGCCCGAGACCTCCGAGAGGACGTCCCCGCGTGACCTCCACCCTTCCCGCGGTGACCACTTTGAAGGTCCCCGCGCAGAGACAACCTGTCCCTACGCAGCGTTCGACCAGCCGAACAGAGCCGCCGAGCCGGCTCCGCTCCTCCCGCCCCGACCTGATCCTGTGCTGCCTGCTCCTCGTGGCGATCCTCGTCGTGCAGGGCTGGAACATCGCCGACTACCCGACCCTCAGCGACGACGAGGGCACCTACCTCGCCCAGGCCTGGGCCGTCCAGGAGGGCCGGGGACTCGCCCACTACACCTACTGGTACGACCACCCGCCCCTCGGCTGGATCCAGATAGCCCTGCTGACCTGGATACCCGCCGCGCTCAGCCCCGACTCGATGACGGTGGGCACCATGCGCGCCGCGATGCTCGTCATCAGCGCGGTCAGCGCGGTCCTGGTCTATGTGCTCGGCCGGCGCCTGTCGCTGCCGCGCTGGGCGGCCGGACTCGGCATGGTCCTGTTCGGCCTCTCCCCGCTGTCGGTCGTGCTCCAGCGGGAGATCTTCCTCGACAACCTCGCGGTGATGTGGACACTGCTCGCCTTCGCGCTCGCCGCCTCCCCGAGCCGTCACCTCTGGCACCACTTCGGCGCCGGCATCGCCGCCGCCACGGCCGTGCTGACCAAGGAGACGATGCTCTTCGTCCTCCCCGCGGTCTTCGTCACCATGTGGCGCCACAGCCACCGCGACACCCGCAAGTTCGCCCTCACCGGCGCCGTCACCGCCTGCGCGCTGATCGGCCTCTCCTACCCGCTGTTCGCGCTGCTGAAGGGCGAGCTGTTCCCGGGCAGCGGCCACGTCTCGCTGTGGGACGGCATCAAGTACCAGATGACCAGGCCCGGTTCGGGCTTCATCCTCGACCAGGGCTCCGGCTCCTGGGGCGTCCTGCAGTCGTGGCTCTACTACGACCGCGTCCTCATCGTCGGCGGCCTCGCGGGCGGCCTGCTGCTCCTGCTCACCTGGCGCTGGTCGGTCACCGCCCGCGCCCTGGCCGGACCCTCGTGCGCGGTCGTCATCCTCGCCCTGGTCGCCATGCGCCCCAGCGGCTACCTGCCCGCCATGTACGTCATCCAGGCCCTGCCCTTCCTCGCCCTCGTCCTCGCCGGAGGAACGGCCTCCGTCGCCCACGCCGTACTGCGGCGCCGGCGGTCCGAGGGGGAGAAGCGGTACGTCACCGGCGCGCGGTACGCCCTCGCGGCCGTCCTCGCGCTCGCCGCCTGCGCCTATGTCGTCCCGCGCTGGTACGACGGCGCGCGCACCGCCGTCACCGCCGACGCCAACGCGCCCTACCAGGCCGCCTCCAAGTGGCTGTCCACCGAGGTCGCGGACCCGGCGAGCACCCGGGTCCTCGTCGACGACGCGCTGTGGCTGGACCTCGTGCACGCCGGGTACGAGCCCGGGCTCGGGGCCATCTGGTTCTACAAGGCCGACCTCGACCCCGCCGTGACGAAGACGATGCCGCGCGGCTGGAAGGACCTCGACTACGTGGTCGCCTCGCCGACGGTACGGCGGGACGCGGTCGACCTGCCGGGCGTCCGGGCGGCGATGGAGCACTCGACGCCGGTCGCCGTGTTCGGCACCGGCGACGACCGCGTCGAGATCCGCCAGATCCAGACCGCCTCCGGAGGCGTGCGATGACCCACGAATTCACCGCCCCGGGCGAGCTGGGCGAACCGTCCGTCGAAGCCGCCGAAGTGCCCGAGCCGGGCGCCGTCACCGTCGTCGTACCGACCTTCAACGAGTCCGGGAACGTACGGCAGTTGCTGCACCAGATCACCGAGTCCGTGCCGTCCCGGCTGCCCTGCGAGGTCGTCTTCGTGGACGACTCCACCGACGACACCCCGCAGGTCATCAAGGAGGCCGCGCAGGACTGTCCGTTCCCGGTCACCGTCATCCACCGCGACGAACCCGTCGGCGGGCTCGGCGGCGCGGTCGTCGAGGGGATGAAGGCGGCCGGGTCGGACTGGATCGTTGTCATGGACGGCGACTGCCAGCACCCGCCGTCCCTGGTCCCGGAGTTGGTCGCCACCGGTGAGCGGGCGAACGCCGGGCTCGTCGTCGCCTCCCGGTACATCAAGGGCGGCAGCCGCGCCGGGCTCGCGGGCAGCTACCGCGTGGCCGTGTCGCGGATGGCGACCTGGCTGACCAAGTCCCTGTTCCCGCGCCGGCTGCACGGCATCAGCGATCCGATGAGCGGCTTCTTCGCCATCCGCCGCAGCGACATCACCGCGGACGCGCTCAAGCCGCTCGGCTACAAGATCCTGCTGGAGCTCGCGGTGCGCAGCCGTCCGCGCACGGTCACCGAGGTGCCGTTCGTCTTCCAGGAGCGGTTCGCGGGGGAGTCCAAGTCCACGGCGGCGGAGGGGCGCCGCTTCCTGCGGCACCTCGCCGGGCTGCGTACGGCCGACCCGCTGGCCCGCATGGTCGTGTTCGGGCTGATCGGTCTGACCGGCTTCGTGCCGAACCTCGTCGCGCTGTGGGCGATGACCCGGGCGGGGCTGCACTACCTCCCCGCCGAGATCGTCGCCAACCAGTTCGGCGTGGCCTGGAACTTCCTGCTCATCGAGAAGCTGCTGTTCCGCGACCGGCGCGTCCACCGCCACTGGGCCGACCGCACCATCCGGTTCGCGCTCCTCGCCAACGCCGACCTGGTGCTGCGCATCCCGCTGATCGCGCTGCTCGTCGGCCAGTTCGGGCTGGCCGTCCTGCCCGCGACCGCGCTGGCCCTGGTCATCACGTTCGTCCTGCGCTTCGTCGGTACCGAGGCGCTGGTCTATCTGCCGAGCCGTCGTTCAGGTCGGCGGCCCGGGAGTCGCACGGCATAGGAGAGCCGCATGAACAAGCGCCTCGTCAGCAGACACCGCATCAGCAGACACCGAAGAAGGACCGCACTGGTCGGGGTGGGGGCCCTGACCGCCGGTCTGCTCCTCACCTCGCCCCAGCCCGCCTCCGCCGCGAACCTCATCAAGAACCCCGGCTTCGAGACCGCCGGCACCGACGACATGCCCTACTGCTGGAAGAAGTCCGGCTGGGGCGACAACGACTTCACCTTCACCACGACCACCGACGCCCACAGCGGCGGCAAGGCCATGAAGGTCGAGCTCACCCGCCGTGTCGACGGCGACCGCAAGGCGCTCATCACCGAGTCCGCCGAGTGCGCGCCGGTCGTCACGCCGGGCAAGCAGTACGACCTGGGCCTCTGGTACAGGTCGACCACCCCGGACGCCTCGGTCACCCTCTTCCGGCACGACCCGACAGCCGGCTGGCAGTACTGGACCGACCTCAAGACGCTGGACATGGCGGCCGGTTGGACCGAGGCCACGGTCCGTACGCCCGAGGTGCCGACCGGCACCGACCGGATCGCCTGGGGCGTCTCCGTCTACGGCACCGGCTCGGTCACGACCGACGACTACACGATGGACCAGGTCGCCGACCCCGTCCCGGACCCGGTGTGCACGGGCACGGCCGAGGAGTGCGCGAACGGCCGCTGGGACGTGCTGCCCACCCAGAACCCGGTCCGCTCCATGCACTCCGTCGTCCTCAACAACGGCAAGGTGCTGCTGATCGCCGGCTCCGGCAACAGCGAGGAGATGTTCGAGGCGGGCACGTTCACCAGCGCGGTCTACGACCCGCAGAACGGCACGTACAAGCAGATCCCCACGCCGAAGGACATGTTCTGTGCCGGGCATGTGCAGTTGCAGGACGGCCGTGTGCTCGTGATGAGCGGCAACAAGGGCTATCCGTCGGCCGACGGCACGATCGGCTACCAGGGCTACAAGGACTCGTACGTCTTCGACCCGGTGACCGAGACCTACAGCAGGACCAACGACATGAACGACGGCCACTGGTACCCGTCGGCCACCATCCTCGGCAACGGTGACGTGATCTCCTTCGGCGGTCTGAAGGAGGACTCGTCCGGTTCGGTCACCGCCGAGCTGTGGTCGGACGCCGAGCAGAAGTGGCTGGAGCTCTGGAAGGTCAACCAGACCTGGTCGTACTGGGGCCTGTACCCGTCGATGATCCTGATGCAGGACGGCCGCCTCTTCTACTCCGGCAGCCACGTCTTCGGCAACAACATCCCCGGCACGGGCTCGGCGATCTACGACTACGACGCCAACACCGTCACCCAGGTCCCCGGCCTCCGGAACAAGGACGAGCGCGACCAGTCCGCGAGCGTGCTGCTGCCCCCGGCCCAGGACCAGAAGGTCCTCACCATCGGCGGCGGCAACATCGACTCCAACCCGGACGCCAACCGTCTCACGGACGTCATCGACCTCAAGCAGCCCAACCCGTCCTACGTCGCCGGGCCCCCGCTCCCGCAGGGCACCGTCGACCTCGGCAACGGCAAGGTCCCGCAGACCGGCAACCAGGGCAAGATGTACGTCTCCGCCGTGCTCCTGCCCGACGGCAAGGTCCTGGAGACCGGCGGCGCGCTGCACAACCGGGCCAACCCGGTGTACGAGTCGTCGCTCTACGACCCGGCGACGGGCACCTTCGACCCGGTGGCGGCGGACCCGGAGGAACGCGGCTACCACTCCTCGGCCTTCCTCCTCCCCGACGGCCGTGTGATGACGACCGGCGACAACCCGGGCAACGGCACCTGGAACCACGACGTGTCGGTCTACACCCCGCCCTATCTCCTCAAGGGCGAGCGCCCGGCGATCACTTCGGTCATCGACACCGAGTGGACGTACGGCGACACCCAGCGGATCACCGTCGACCGCCCCATCGCCAAGGCCGAGCTGATCCGCCCGGCCGCCGTCACCCACTCCTCGGACCCGAACCAGCGGTTCGTGGATCTGCCCCTGTCGGTGGACGGCGACAACGTCGACCTGAACGTGACGAGCAACCCCAACTTGGCCCCGCCCGGCTGGTACATGCTCTTCGCGGTCGACGCCAACGGAGTGCCCTCGGTCGCCCAATGGGTCCACCTCCAGGGCCCGCAGGCCCTGAGCGCCACGGACGCCTCCGCCCACGTCCACGACTTCGCCGACAACCTCAAGGGCAAGGTCACCGGCCCCGGCAAGAAGCGGAAGTCCCAGAAGGTCAGCCCGACCGTCTCCGGCTGCGACCGGCACTACGGCTCCGTCAACGTCTGCGTGCCGACCGACTTCCCGCCGACGGTGAAGGCGACGACGAAGGCCCGCTGCGACTGGCTGAAGAAGAACGACTACGGCCGCCTCAAGGTCAACGGCAAGGACGACCCGCTGCGGCTGGACCCGAACCGGGACGGAATCGCCTGTGGGAAGGGCGATGTGACCCGGCGTTAACTCGCGTAGTCGGCGAGGGCGCGCTCCACGATGGCCACCAGCTGTTCGTGGTGCGCGCCCTTCCAGTAGGCCCGCTTGCACTGGGTGCACTGCGCGAACACGTCGTACGACCGCTGCGTGCCGCCCTCCAGCCGGTCCGCGACCTCGTCCTTGGTGGCCGCCTGCAGCACGCCGTTGCAGGCGGAGCAGCGGGTCCAGGGCCGCAGCTCGGGCCGGAACCGGTCGAGGACGTCGCGGAGTTGGTCCTCGGGCCGCGTGCTGTACACATACGCCCCGGCCCACAGCTCACGGCGCCGCAGCAGCCCCCGGTCACGGCTCAGCATGACGCGTCGCTCCGCGGCCGAGCGCGCGGCCAGCGCCGGGTCGCCGATGTCCGTCGACTCGTACGCCGTGTCCACGCCGAGCAGCCGCAGCCGGCGGGCGAGGGTGCCGAGGTGGACGTCGAGCAGGAAGCGCAGGGGAGCGCCGGGCACCCGCTGGGGGTGCCGGACGGGTCGTACGGTCACGGACTCGCCCGCCGTCGGGATGTGCGACACCGGCACCTCGCGGCCGTCGACGACCAGGGTGCCGACCTCGGTGAGCGGGACGCCGAGGGACTCGACGACATGGCCGAGGGTCGAGACGCCGTCGGTGGTGACGGCGCCCGCGCCCGCGCGCCGTCCGTTGGGCAGGAACACGCGCAGCTCGGGGGCGAACTCGACGTGGATCTCGGGACCGTTCACCTGGTCAGGATGTCACGGCACGGGGCCGGGGCCTCAGGTGTTTTTCGCGGGGAGGCCGTGCTCGACGATGTCCAGGGCCCGGTCCACCAGGTCGCGGAGGTCGTCCCGGCAGTCGTTCTCCGCCCAGGCGATGTTGACCTCCATCAGGCCGCCGACCAGGGACATCGCGTAGACCCGCACTTCGAGGGAGTCCGGGTCCAGACCGTGGCGCTCGGCGATGGCGCCCCGCAGCAGGCGTCCGGTCGCCGACATGCTCTCGATCATCCGGGCCCGGACGGCGGGGACCTGGAGCGCCAGGTGAGCCCGGATCCGGACCGCCTCGGGGTCCTCGGCCAACAGCGCGTCCATCGACCGGTGCATCACGTGCCGTACCGAGTCCATCCAGGACTCCGAGGCGGGCCGGGCGCGCAGCTCCTCCAGCATCATCGGGTCGTACTCGTCCGTGAGGACGATGTCCTCCTTCGTCGGGAAGTACCGGAAGACCGTGGACGGCGACACCTCGGCGCGCTCGGCGATCTGCTCGATCGTGGTGGCGTCGTAGCCCTGCTCCTTGATCAGCGCGTACGTCGCCTCGCGGATCGCCGTCCGGGTCTTGATCTTCTTCCGCTCACGAAGCCCCAGCTGGGGGCGGTCGGTCAGGGGGGAGGAGTGCGCGGGGGGCATGGGCTCATTGTCGGGCACGGCCCCCTCGGCAGCCATGTCCGGGGTCTCGGGCCCGGGGGCCTCCGGCGTGCCCGGCAGGAACGCCGCCGCCAGCAGGGCGGAGACGAGGGCCGCGACACCGCACACCAGGAGGACGACGCCCATGCCGTGCACGTCCGCGCTGTTCGCGCAGGCCACCAGTTCGGCCGAGCCCGTCCGCTCGGCGACGAGGTGCGCCGCGACGACCGACTCCCCGGCGGTGTCGGCGGCCTGCGCGGGCAGCCCGGTGACGTCGAGCCGGTCCCGGAAGGCGCCATGAAGTGAGAGTAACTATCAAAAGAGTAGGACTGTCAGTCTTCTTGGGGTGCGGGAACGCGAAAAAAGGGCCACGGCTCGCAAGCCGTGGCCCTCGGAGAAGCTGTGCGATGGCTATCCGTGCTGGTACGCCACCAGGGAGATCCCGACGTAGTGCGTGATGAACGCGGCCAGCGTGAAGGAGTGGAAGACCTCGTGGAAGCCGAACCAGCGCGGTGACGGGTTCGGGCGCTTGATGCCGTAGATCACGCCGCCCGCGCTGTAGAGGACGCCGCCGACGATCACCAGGACCAGCACCGCGATACCGCCGGCGCGCATGAAGTCCGGCAGGAAGAAGACGGCCGCCCAGCCCATCGCGATGTAGCAGGGCGTGTAGAGCCAGCGCGGGGCGCCGACCCAGAAGACCCGGAAGACGATGCCCGCCGCGGCGGCGGCCCAGATGCCCCACAGCAGCCACTGGCCCTTGGCACCAGGAAGGAGCAGCATCGTCAGCGGGGTGTAGGTGCCCGCGATGATCAGGAAGATGTTGGCGTGATCCAGTCGGCGCAGGATGCCGTCCATGCGGGGGCTCCAGTTGCCCCGGTGGTACAGCGCGCTCACGCCGAACAGCAGACAGGCCGTGAGGGCGAAGATGCCGCAGGCGATCCGGCCTCTGGTCGAGTCCGCGAGGGCGGTGAGCACGAGGCCCGAGACGAGCGCGGCGGGGAACATCCCGAGGTGCAGCCAGCCGCGGAGTTTGGGCTTGATCTCGTCCGTGAGCTGCTGGGCGTGCTGTGCGATCTGGTGGGGCAGGGAGGGCGCGCCGGAAGCGCGGCCGGCGGCCGCCGTGTCCGGTTGCGCGTCGGGGACGGGCGCAGTCATGGGGGGCATCGTACCTACGGAACCGTAAGTTACGTATCAGCACGGCGAGATGAGAGCCCGGAAGTGGCCATCCTCTCATGGGGTACCCGCGCGGGGCGCACCTGGGGTGAAGCCGTGGTGACGCATCGAAAACATCTGGATGAGTGGCGATGCTCACGCCGCTCACCTGTGACGCCCTCTGGACATATGGGCGGACGCGTCGGATGATCAAATGAGTGCGGTCGGCACCGGATGAGCGCGAAAGATCGGGACGGCAGATCCAGTCCACTCCCGTCGCGAAGCATCCGGGTCGTGGCCCCCACGGGGCATACAAGGGCATATTCAGGACAAAATCCCTCTCTTAGGAGCAACCGTGGCGCGCGACATCGCGGCTCCCCCCGTCGTCCCCACCCACCACCGGGAGCTGGTTTCGTGGGTGAACGAGATCGCAGAACTCACGCAGCCGGACAACGTGGTCTGGTGTGACGGATCCGAGGCCGAGTACGAGCGTCTGTCCGAGGAGCTCGTCGCGAAGGGCACCTTCAGGAAGCTCGACCCGATCAAGCGCCCCAACTCGTACTACGCCGCCTCCGACCCGACCGACGTCGCCCGCGTCGAGGACCGGACCTTCATCTGCTCCGAGAAGGAGGAGGACGCCGGCCCGACGAACCACTGGATGGACCCCGCCGAGATGCGTGAGGTCTTCTCCGGTGAGAAGGGCGTCTTCCGCGGCTCGATGCGCGGCCGGACGATGTACGTCGTCCCGTTCTGCATGGGCCCGCTCGGCTCGAAGCTCTCCGCCATCGGCGTCGAGATCACCGACTCCGCCTACGTCGCCGTCTCCATGCGCACCATGACCCGCATGGGCCAGGCCGTGCTCGACGAGCTCGGTGAGGACGGCTTCTTCGTGAAGGCCGTGCACTCCGTCGGCGCCCCGCTGGAGGCCGGCGAGCAGGACGTCCCCTGGCCCTGCAACCAGACCAAGTACATCTCCCACTTCCCGGAGAGCCGCGAGATCTGGTCCTACGGCTCCGGCTACGGCGGCAACGCCCTGCTCGGCAAGAAGTGCTACGCCCTGCGTATCGCCTCCGTCATGGCCCGCGACGAGGGCTGGCTCGCCGAGCACATGCTGATCCTGAAGCTGACGCCCCCGCAGGGTGAGTCGAAATACGTGGCGGCGGCCTTCCCCTCCGCCTGCGGCAAGACGAACCTCGCCATGCTGGAGCCCACGATCTCCGGCTGGACCGTCGAGACGATCGGCGACGACATCGCCTGGATGCGCTTCGGCGAGGACGGCCGCCTCTACGCGATCAACCCCGAGGCCGGCTTCTTCGGCGTCGCGCCCGGCACCGGTGAGCACACCAACGCCAACGCGATGAAGACGCTGTGGGGCAACTCGGTCTTCACCAACGTCGCCCTCACCGACGACAACGACATCTGGTGGGAGGGCATGACGGAGGAGACCCCGGCCCACCTGACGGACTGGAAGGGCAACGACTGGACGCCCGAGTCAGGCGTACCGGCCGCCCACCCGAACGCCCGCTTCACGGTCCCCGCCTCGCAGTGCCCGATCATCGCGCCCGAGTGGGAGGACCCCAAGGGCGTGCCGATCTCCGCGATCCTCTTCGGCGGCCGGCGCGCCACCGCCGTACCCCTCGTGACCGAGTCCTTCGACTGGAACCACGGCGTCTTCCTCGGCGCCAACGTGGCCTCCGAGAAGACCGCCGCCGCCGAGGGCAAGGTCGGCGAGCTGCGCCGCGACCCGTTCGCGATGCTGCCGTTCTGCGGCTACAACATGGGCGACTACATGGCCCACTGGGTCGACGTGGCCAAGGGCAAGGACCAGGCCAAGCTGCCGAAGATCTACTACGTCAACTGGTTCCGCAAGAACGACGAGGGCAAGTTCGTCTGGCCCGGCTTCGGCGAGAACAGCCGCGTCCTGAAGTGGATCGTCGAGCGCCTCGACGGCAGGGCCGAGGGCGTCGAGACGCCGATCGGCATCCTGCCGGCCAAGGGCGCGCTGGACACCAACGGCCTCGAACTGGCCGACTCCGACCTCGACTTCCTGCTCACCGTCGACAAGGAGGTCTGGCGCGAGGAGGCCGCGCTGGTTCCGGACCACCTCAACACCTTCGGTGACCACACGCCGAAGGAGCTGTGGGACGAGTACCACGCGCTGGTGCAGCGCCTGGGCTGAGCTCAGCCCCCAAGACGCCGCGGCCGGCTCCGATCGTGCCCTGACCAGCAACATCGTCACGGCCGGCCGCGGTGAAGCACCCCATGACCGGCGAGGTTCCGTACAACGGCGTACGGGGCTGTGGGCCTGTCGCCGCATGCTCCCGTCCGCCCCGACGGGAGGAACGCGGCGACAGGCCCTCGCCTGTTTTCGTTCTGCTGTACGGTCGCGCCGCCTTGATCGCATGATCTTCGCGGCTGCCACATGGTCTCCACAGGAGGGTCACCGACTCCGGTGACCGCTCAATTCAGCCTGTGGGGGGCACAGTTTGACGGGACTCGACATGACCGGCGTCTCCGAGACGACCTTCTTCGCTGCGTCGGGCCGCAGCCGCAGACAGTCGTTGGAGGACAGCCACAGGGAAGAGGATGAACGGCAGATGTCCCCCCGGTCCCGTTACACCGCGGGACACTGCAACGCCCTTCTTGTCAGGGGCGCGGGGAACTGCGCGACCAGCCACGACCAACCCGCACCCGCCGCACGACTGAAACCCTCACGGCGAATCGGCGACCCCGGCTCAAGCGAACGCAGTGCCATGGCACCCGGTCCGCGCGTCGCTGCGGGTGCACGCGGACCGGGGCCGTTCAGGGGGTGTCAGCCGACGCCGGTCAACTCCTGCGGCTCGGCCTGCGCGGCAGCCTGCGCGGCAGCCTGCGCGGCAGCCTGCGCGGCAGCATGCGCGTCCATGCGCTCCGCGGCCAGAATCGCCACCGCGGTGTCCGCACGGGACGCGGCGACCACCAGTGCGCGCCCGGCGAGGGCATGCGCACGGCGATGCAGTGCCGCGAGCCTCGCCTGACCGCCGGAGGCACCGGCGCGGGTCGGCGCGGGACCGCCCCGCAGTCGGGCCACCTGTTCGGCGAGCCGCTCGGCGGCCGCGTCGAGGTCGGCAGTGGGGGCCGCCGCGCGCAGCTCGTCCGTGACGGCGAGCAGTGCGGCGAGGTGGCCGGCGAGCTGGATGTCCAACTCCTCCTCGCGCGAGCGGTGAGGGAAGTCGGTGGTGTTGCCGGCCATCGTGCTGTGGACCGACTTGGTTCGGATCGGTTCGTACATGGGGATGGCCTCCTGTGCGCTGACAGGAAGCCATCCTAGCTTAGATCTCGTCTAAAGTTGAGCTGTTCGCAAGACAGGACCGTCCATTGCACACAGCGTGAGCGTCAGGGCTGGCTGTACCCGTCGAGGAACCGTCCGATCCGGGTCACCGCGTCCCGCAGGTCCGTGACCGTCGGCAGGGTGACCACGCGGAAGTGGTCCGACTCCGGCCAGTTGAAGCCGCTGCCCTGGACGACCATGATCTTCTCCCTGCGCAGCAGGTCCAGGACCATCCGCCGGTCGTCCTTGATCTTGAAGACCTTGGGGTCGAGGCGCGGGAAGAGATACAGCGCGCCCTTCGGCCGTACGCAGCTCACGCCGGGGATCTGCGTCAGCAGCTCGTAGGCGACGTCCATCTGCTCCTTCAGCCGCCCGCCGGGCAGCACCAGGTCATTGATGGACTGCCGCCCGCTGAGCGCGGCGACGACCCCGTGCTGACCGGGCATGTTCGCGCACAGCCGCATGTTCGCGAGGATGGTGAGGCCCTCGATGTAGGAGTCGGCGTGGGCGCGCGGGCCCGAGATCGACATCCAGCCCACCCGGTACCCGGCGACCCGGTACGCCTTCGACATGCCGTTGAAGGTGAGGGTGAGCAGATCGGGGGCGACGGCGGCGGTCGGGGTGTGCGTGGCGCCGTCGTAGAGGATCTTGTCGTAGATCTCGTCGGAGCAGACGAGGAGGTTGTGCCGGCGGGCGATGTCCGTCAGCCCCCGGAGCATGGCCTCGTCGTACACGGCCCCCGTCGGGTTGTTCGGGTTGATGATGACGATGGCCTTGGTGCGGTCGGTGACCTTGCGCTCGATGTCGGCGAGGTCGGGCATCCAGTCGGACTGCTCGTCGCACCGGTAGTGCACGGCGGTGCCGCCGGACAGCGACACGGCGGCGGTCCACAGGGGGTAGTCGGGGGCCGGGACCAGCACCTCGTCCCCGTCGTCGAGCAGCCCCTGCATCGCCATCACGATCAGCTCGGAGACGCCGTTGCCGATGAAGACGTGCTCGACGTCCGTCTCGATGCCGAGGGTCTGGTTGTGCATGACGACGGCCCGGCGTGCGGCCAGCAGGCCCTTCGCGTCGCCGTAGCCATGGGCCGTCGACACGTTGCGGAGGACGTCCTCCAGGATCTCGGGCGGGCACTCGAAGCCGAACGCGGCCGGGTTGCCGGTGTTCAGCTTGAGGATCCGATGCCCCGCCGACTCGAGCCGCATCGCCTCCTCGAGCACCGGGCCCCGGATCTCGTAACAGACGTTGGCGAGCTTGGTCGACTGGATCACCTGCATGTCAAGGAGCTTACGGCTGCGTAACGTCCGGTGGGTCGTGTTTTCCGCCACGTGTGACGCGGTGGTTTGGGCTGTTATCGCCGGTAGCTGTCCCGGAGGCCGTCCCCGTCTCTAGAATGCGCGCCCATGTCCCAGCCACCTGAGCGCGAGAACGTGACGCCCCAGGGGCGGCCGAACGTGTACCACCCGCGGCCGGCGGCGCCCCCCGCCTACGAGGCGTACGCGGACCCGGCGGCCGCGCACGGCTGGCAGAACGTGTACGACGAGACGGCGGAGCTGCCTCGGCTGGACGACGCCGGAGTCGCCGCCGTGGCCGGGGGCCCAGGTCGACGAGCGCACCGCAGGGCGCGGGCCCGCGCCTCGCGGCGCCTGGTGATCGTGGCCGGTGCGGTGGGCGCGGTGTCGGCGGCGGCGCTGATCGCGGGGCTCTCCCTGTCCGGCTCCTCACCGGAGGGCGCCTCGCGAGGAGAGCGGAACGGCGACGGCACGAACCCGACGGCGGGCCCCTCGGCGGACCCGACCGGAACCCCGGACACCGGCCCGGCCTCGCCCCGCCGGCCCGACGCCACCGCCGCGCCCCGCGCTGACGCCCCGGGCACCTCCCCGAGCCCCGCCGCCTCCGGCGAGGACGACCGCACCGGCAACACCCCCTCGTCGACGCCCTCCACAAGCACGGAGCCCTCGACCCCGACCGCCACAACGACCACGACCGCCCCGGGCGACGACGGCGGGGACGATCATCCGGGGCGGGGGCTGGGCAAGACGAAGGGCCCTCGATAGCGCGGGTACCTCCGGCGACGGTTCGCCGGGGCCGTACGTCTGTCGGCCCGTGGACGCCGGCGGGCGATTGCCCGACCGGGGTGGTCAGGCGGCCGGGTAGGGCGTGCGGCGCCCTTGGTGGGTGGCGGGGTGCGGTGGCCGTCCGGGGGAGGGGCCGGGGAAGGTGTGGCTTCCCGCATGCGCCCGGGTGGCTTTGGCGACGGTTCGCCGGGGCCGTACGTCTGTCGGCCCGTGCCGCGGCGCGCGACTGCTCGGCTGGGGTGGTCAGGCGGCCGGGCGGGGTCGTGCGGCGCCCTTGGTGGGTGGCGGGGTGCGGTGGCCGTCCGGGGGAGGGGCCGGGGAAGGTGTGGCTTCCCGCATGCGCGCGGGTGGCTCCGGAGACCGTTCGACCTGCGGAGCCGTACGCCCGTCGGTCAGCCCTTGACGCGTCGGGTGACCGCGCGGACCAGGTCGGTCTTGGCGACCTGGAGGGCGAAGCGTCCGCCGTTGTCAGGGGCGGGCTTGGCGTAGCGGGGGAGTGCCAGGCGGCGCCACTTGGCGGGCGGCATGTTCTTCGGGAGGGCGGGGAGCGGCACGGACCAGTTGCCGAGGCGGAGTTCGCCGTGCCAGAGGCCGACGGGGAGTTCGGAGACGGGGACGCGGATGACGAAGGCACCGCCCGCCTCGGGGCGCCGGGCCGGCCGGTGGGAGACGGAGCCGCCCTGTCCGTCCGTCAGGGTCACGGCGAGGGCGCCCGCCGGGAAGCCGGCGAGCGTGCAGCGGCCGGTGAACTCCAGCTCCGTGGGGGCGTCCGGGGCCCACCGGACCGTGTCGTCGAGACGGAGCCGCGCCGGCACGGTGTGCTTGCGTTCGCCGATGTCGAGCGTGAAGTTGCCGTGCGGCTGGGTGGTGTAGAGGGTGACGGCGCTCAGCCCCTCGGCGGTGTCCACGACGTGCGTCGTGGCCTTGCCGGACACGTCGTCGGCCCGCTTGCTGCCGATCCGGACCTCGCGGGTGATGCCCTGGGCGCCGATGGCGAGCGAGATGTCCCACAGCCCGTCGCCCAGCGCGCCGCCGTCGGCGGCCGTGGTGATGTCGACGGTGGCCTCGAACCCGGCGCGGTCGTAGGTGAAGCTGCCCTCGTCCTCGTCGGAGCCCGCGTCAGGGGTCGCCGTGTGGGTGACGGGCAGCCGGTACTCCACCTTGCTGTCACGCTCGCGCAGGACCAGCTCGGTGCTGACGTCACGGGTCTCGACGCGGTGCAGATAGCCGTGCCCGGCGAGGTGCAGCACGGTGCCGCGCAGGTCGGCACGGGTGACGCGGTGGCGCACGCCGAGCTGGGCGGTGACGTCGTAGCAGTCGTCGGGGATCGCGCGGGCGGCGTCACGCAGGAAGGGGTAGCGGGCGAGGGCCCGGCCCCCGTCGACGAGTACGGGCGTCGCCGACTTGCTCCGCGCCAGCTCCCGCTCGAACCGCACCAGTTCGAGCAGCTCGTCGAGCATCCGATGGCGTACGAGGTGGAGCCGCAGGCGGGCCATCGCCGAGAGCTGCTTGTCCATCCCCTCGTGGCAGAGCGGTGCGATGGTCTCGGCGAGCCGGGCGAGGGCCTTCTCCTGCTCGCCGCGGGGCTCGTGGACCAGGTGGTCGAGGAACTGGCGGACCTCGACGGTGAGGTGCCGGTGCGCCAGGTGGTCCAGGCCGGGGCCGGGCGGCACGTTCTCCAGGAGCATGTCGACCACGCGGGGCAGGAAACGCAGCCGGGGCTCGGTCCCGCCCGTGCGCAGGGTGATGTTGCCCTCGTCCTCCCGGCGCACCCAGTACAGGCAGTCGTAGGAGGCCAGGACGGAGATGCCCGCCGCGTGCAGATAGGCGGGGCCCACGAAGAGCTGGTCCTCGCCTATGGAGAGGTCGGTGGGGAAGCGCAGGCGGTGGCGCTCCAGCAGCTCCCGGCGGAAGAGCTTCATGGGGTTGAGCGTCCAGTACACCCGGGACGAGAAGACGTCGGTCCTCGGCTGGTCGCGCCGGAACATCGAGGTCGGCGCCCCGCGCCCGCCCTCGCCGACCATCTTGCCGAGCACGACGTCGGTGCCGTTCTCCTCGGCCATCGCCACCATGCGCTCCAGGGCCTCCGGCCCCAGGTGGTCGTCGGCGTCCAGGAAGAACACGAACCGTCCGCGCGCGTGGTCGAGTCCGAGGTTGCGGGGTGCGGAGGGGCCGCCGGAGTTCTCCTGCCGGAAGACGCGCAGCAACTCCGGGTACAGGGCCGCCAGTCGGTCGAGCTCCTTGGGGGTTCCGTCGGTCGAGCCGTCGTCGACGACCAGGATCTCCAACTGGTCCTGGCCGATGGTCTGTTCCGTGACAGAAGTGATGCAACGCGTCAGATAGGGCATTGCGTTGTACGCGGCGACAATTACCGAAACGGCAGGGCCTGTCATCGTCACACTCTCCAAGAATTACGGGGCACACCCCGTTTTTCCTGGATGGCTCACAGATTGGCCTATTGGGTGCGGTAAGGCACCATTTGCGGGGAGATTTGCCGACAGAGCTGTGAAGATATCATGACTTCCCGGTGCCCGTGAGGTGACCCCGTCAACTTCTCCGTGGGTGTCCTGCGCCGTCGCCCCGGTGCTCCTCGCTCCCCGTGATAGGGAAAGCCCTACGGACTGAACTCGCCGGTAAGCAACTCCTTGTCCCCACCCCCCTCCTGCGTGAGAATGTGCATGACAAAAGTGCGGGTGACCGGAGATTCTTCGGTCACCCTCCTCGTATGAGGGGACCCCCACATGAGAAAACCTCTCGGCGCCGCCCTCCTCGCCCTGGCGATAGCCGGGGCCGGCGCCGCACCCGCGGTCGCGGCTCCCGTGGAAGCTCCCGCTTCCTTCGGCAAGGGCGTGGACACGGGCTCGGTCACGTCGGTGGTCAACGACACCGTCGCCTCCACCGCGGACACCCTCGGCCAGGTGCTGAACAGCCCCAAGGTCAAGGCCGTCAACTTCGCGGGCACCGTCGCGCTCAGCAACTGTTCCGGCTCCGTCGTCCGCTTCCCGGACTCGGAGGACAACGACCCGGCCCTGGTCATGACCAACGGCCACTGTCTGGAGACCGGCATGCCGGGCCCCGGCGAGGTCGTGGTCGACCGGGCCTCCAGCCGTACGTTCACCCTGCTCAACTCCTCGGGTGGCCGGGCCGGCACGCTGCGAGCCAGCAAGATCGCTTACGGGACGATGACCGACACGGACGTCGCCTTCTACCAGCTCACCACCACGTACGCGCAGATCAAGAGCTCGTACAGCATCAACCCGCTGACGGTGGCCGACACCCACCCGGTCAAGGGCACCGCCATCACCGTCGCCTCCGGCTACTGGAAGCGGCTGTACAACTGCAACATCGACGGGTTCGCCTACCAGCTCAAGGAAGGCGACTGGACCTTCAAGGACTCGGTCCGCTACACGTCCGCCTGCAACACCATCGGCGGCACGTCCGGCTCCCCCGTCATCGACCAGGCCACCAACCAGGTCGTCGCCGTCAACAACACCGGCAACGAGGACGGCGAGCGCTGCACGGTCAACAACCCGTGCGAGGTCGACGAGAGCGGCGACGTCACCGTCCGCCAGGGCATCAACTACGCCCAGGAGACCTACCAGATCCCCGCCTGCTTCGGCGTCGACAACAAGCTCGACCTGAGCGCGAGCGGCTGCGTGCTGCCCAAGCCGTAACCGGCCCAGGGCTATCGGGTGCTACGGATCGCCCGTCCCGCCAGTACGTCCGTGCGGCGGCCGTCGTCGATCACGAAACGGCCGTCGATCAGGACGTGCGGGATGCCCGTCGGTAGCGTGCGCGGCTCCTCGAACGTGGAGCCCGCCGCTACCGTCGCCGGGTCGAACAGCACCAGGTCCGCCCGGTGCCCCTCGCGGACCAGCCCCCGGTCGGGCAACCGCAGCCGCGCCGCCGGCCGCCCGGTCAGATGGGCCACACACTCCTCCAGGGACAGCACCCCCAACTCCCGTACGTACCGCCCGAGATAGCGCGGGAACGTGCCGTACGCCCGGGGATGCGGCTTCGTGCCGCGCAGGATGCCGTCCGAGCCGCCCGTGTGGACCCGGTGCCGCATGATCGTGCGTACGTTCTCCTCGTGGCCGACGTGCTGGAGGATCGTCGAGCCCAGCCGGTCGTCGAGCAGCAGCCGACGGGCCGTCACCCAGGGGGCCTCGCCCCGGGCGTCCGCCGACTGCCGGATCGTCCGGCCGACGAACTCCCCGAGTGCCGGGTCGCTCACGCCCGAGATCTCGATCGTGTCCCACTCGATGGGCACACCGTGGCAGCCGTCGGCGCCGACGACCTCCATGTGGTGCCGGACGCGCTCGGCGGCCTCGTCGTCCGACAGCCGGGCCAGGACCGCCTCCGGACCGCCCTCGCCCGCCCAGCTCGGCAGCAGCGCGACGAGGGTCGTGCAGCCGGGGGTGTAGGGGTACGTGTCCAGGCTGATGTCGGCCCCCTCGTCGAGCGCCTTGTCCAGCAGGGACAGCAGCTGAGGAGCGCGGCCCTTGTTCACACCGAAGTTCATGGTGGCGTGGGCGAGATGGAGCGCGCAGCCCGCCTCCCGCGTCAGGGCCACCATCTCCTCGTACGCCTGAAGGGCCCCGGCCCCGTAGGAGCGGTGGTGCGGGCAGTAGTAGCCGCCGTACGACGCCACCACCCGGCACAGCTCCGTCAGTTCGGCGTCCTCGGCGTACATGCCCGGCGTGTACGTCAGCCCCGACGACATGCCGACCGCGCCCTGCGCCATGCCCTGCGCGACCAGCTGCCGCATCCGGTCCAGCTCGGCCGGCGTCGCCGCCCGGTCCTCCCAGCCGACGGCGAGCGCGCGGACCGTGCCCTGCGGCACGAGGTACGCCGCGTTCACCGCGATGCCCTGCCCGTCGAAACCGGCGTCGAGGCGGTCCAAATACTCGCCCACCGTCCGCCAGTCGAAGTCGATGTCGTCGCCGGAGCCGTTCCAGCCGGTGATCGCGCGGCGGACCTCGGCGAGCGTGCGGTCGTCGACGGGGGCGTACGACAGCCCGTCCTGGCCGATCACCTCAAGGGTGACCCCCTGCGCGGCCTTGGCGCTGTGGTCGGGGTCCCGCAGCAGCTCCAGATCGCTGTGGGCGTGCATGTCGATGAAGCCGGGGGAGAGGACGAGGCCTTCGGCATCCAACTCCCGCCGCGCCTTGGGCCGTTGGCACCCGGCAGCGGCGGCCTCCTGCACGATCGACACGATCCGGCCGCCGTCCACGACGACGTCGGCGCGGTAGGAGGGGCCGCCGCTGCCGTCCACGACGTCGGCATCCCGGATGACGAGTTCTTCCATGACCGCCCCCTCCTAGAAGAACGTGCGGATGTAGTCGACTACGGTCCCGTCCGCCTGCGCGAGGGGAATCAGCTGCCACTTGTCGAACGACGTGCACGGGTGCGACAGCCCCATGCCGAGCCAGTCCCCGACCTCCAGGTCCGCCTCCCCGGTGGTCCGCAGCCACGCGTGCTGGTCGGACAGCGCGGTCACCGAGACGCCGGTGGCCGGACGCTCGACGCCGTCGCGGCGGACCACCTGGGCGAACGGCAGATCGAGGTCGTACGCCGCGTCGCGCTTGCCCGCGTTGACGAAGGCCTGGTCGGGGGAGGGGCGGGAGACGACCTGGGCCCACAGGCGGAAGGCGGGTTCGAGGGCGCCCTCCTCGGGGACCCGGTTGAACGGGGTCAGCTTGCGGTAGTGGCCGTCGTCGTGCGAGACGTAGGCGCCGGAGCGCAGCAACTTCAGTACGGGGGCGGACAGTTCGGGGATCTCCGCGAACACCTCCGCCACCGCGTCGAACCAGGCGCTGCCGCCCGCGCTGACGACGATCTCGTCCAGGCCCGCGAACCGGCCCGCCTTGTCGAAGTCGACGACCATGGCGATCACCCGGCGCAGCCAGGCCCGCACCCGCTCGGGGTCCGCCTGCGGAACCTCGCCCTCGTATCCCGCGACGCCGACCAGCCGCAGCGTGGACACGGCGGCCACCGCGTCCGCGACGGCCGCGCACACCGCCTCCGTACGGGCCCCGGTCCGGGCGTGCTCACCGGCCGCCGGCTCGATCACGACATCCACCGGCCGGGTGGCCCCGGCGGCGCGCAGTGCCGCGTCCATCTGCTCGACGCCGCGCACGGAGTCGACGTAACAGATGAGACGGAAGCCGGGGTCGCTGGTCAGCTCGCCCGCGATCCAGCGCAGGGCGGCGGCGTCGACGAGTTCGTTCGCCAGGAAGATCCGCTGGATGCCGTACGCCCGCGCCACCCGCACCTGGTGCGGGACCGCGAGCGTGATGCCCCAGGCGCCGTGCTCGATCTGGCGCTGGAACAGCTGGGGCGCCATCGAGGTCTTGCCGTGCGGGGCGAAGGCGAGGCCGTGGCGGGTGGCGTACGTCTCCATCAGGTCGAGGTTGTGCTCCAGGCGCTCGGCGGAGAGGGCGAGCACGGGGGTGGCGAAGCCGTCGGTGAAGAGGTTGCGGCGCTGGGCCGTCAGTTCGGCGACGGTGAGGCCGTCGGCGTCCGGGGGGAGGCCCTTGAAGCGGTGGTCGACGCGTTCCTCGGCCAGACGGGCCAGTGCCTCGTTGCTCATGGAACCTCCCTGATCTGCGGTGTTGCATTTCTTGCAACACTCGTTGCGTATATCGCTTACCGCTGTCTAACATCTCGGCCAACCGCGGGTCAACGGATCCGCGTCCCGCGAAAGCGCCGAGGAGCTACGACGATCGTGACTGTCACCGGACCCTGCAATGCCCTCGACGTCGTGGACGTTGTCGCGCTCGGCGAGTCCATGGTCACGTTCCTGCCCACCCGCCCCGGCCGCCTCGCCGATGTGCCGTCGTTCGAGCGGGCGATCGGGGGCGCGGAGTCGAACGTGGCGTGCGCGCTGGCTGCCGCCGGCCACCGGGTGAGGTGGGTCAGCCGGGTCGGTGCCGACGGGTTCGGCGACCATCTCGTCGAGGCGATCGGGCGGTACGGCGTCGACGTCGCGTCCGTGCGGCGGGATCCGGGGCGTCCGACGGGCGTGTACTTCCGCACGGCCGGGGACCGGGGCACGGACGCGCACGAGGTGGCGTACTACCGGGCGGGCTCGGCGGCGTCGGCGATGTCCGTGGAGAGCGTCGACCTGGACGCGGTGCGCTCGGGTCGGGTGCTGCACCTTTCGGGAATCACTGCCGCGCTGTCGCAGGGGTGCCTGGGGTTGCTGCGGGAGCTGACGGCTCGGCGTACGGGGCGTCCGCTGGTGTCCTTCGACGTCAACTACCGGGTGGGGCTGTGGGGGGACGGCGACGGGCCGGACGTGTTGCTGGAGCTGGCACGAGGGGCTGACGTGGTCTTCGTGGGCGAGGACGAGGCGGAGGAAGTGTGGGGGGTTACCGGGGGGCCGGAGGGGGTGCGGGCCGCGTTGCCCGAGCCGGGGGTGTTGGTGGTCAAGCAGGGGGCGGTGGGGGCTACGGCTTTCGTGTCGGCCGCGGGTGGTCGTGGGCTGGTCGCGCGGTTCCCCGCGCCCCTGAGGTCAGGAAGCGTTCCGGCGTTGCAAGGCGCCGCCGACAGCCTCGCGCAGCCTTCGGCCGGCCACCCCACGCAGCCTTCGGCCAGTCGTCCCACCCAGCCTGCGGGCAGTCGTGCCGCTGGGGAGGCTCCCGCTCCGAAGAGAGGTGGCACCCCGTCGGTGCCGGGCGGCGCGTCCCACCTCCGGCCCACGCCCACCCCGCGAACCCCACAGCCAACAGCGTTCGTCCCCTCCCCCCACGTCCACATCGCGGCAGCGACCGGCGCCGGTGACGCCTTCGCCGCCGGATTTCTCTCCGCCACACTCCGCGGGCTGCCCGTAAGAGAAGCGCTCCGCCACGGCCACCTCTGGGCCGCCGCCACCCTCACCGCCCCCGGCGACCTCGCCCCACCCCCCTCCCGCGACCACGCCGACCGCCTGGTGGCCCTCGACGACGTCGCGTGGGAGAAACTTCGACTCGGCCCCGGCTGGACGCAAGCCGTTGAGGGGGCCGACGAGGAGGTACGTACGCCATGAGTCAGACCGTCGACCGCGCGCTCAGCATCCTGCCGCTGCTCGCCGAGGGCCCCGCCGACCTGGGCCAGGTCGCCGAGCGGCTGGGGGTGCACAAGTCCACCGCCCTGCGGCTGCTGCGTACGCTGCACGAACACGGGCTCGTCTACCGCCAGTCCGACCAGCGCTACCGCCTCGGCGCCCGCCTCATCGCCCTCGCCCAGGAGGCGATGGAGAACCTCGACATCCGCGAGATCGCCCACCCTCATCTCGTACGGCTGAACGAGCAGTGCGGGCACACCGTCCACCTCGCCGTGTACGAGGAGGACGAGGTGCTGTACATCGACAAGGTGGAGAGCCGGTACCCGGTACGGATGTACTCGCGGATCGGGAAACCGGTCGCCATCACCGTCGCCGCCGTCGCGAAGCTCCTCCTCGCCGACCTGCCCGAGCACGAGCGCCGCGCCCTCGCCGACAAGCTCGACTACCCCATGTACACGGCCCGTTCGACGCCCAACCCGGACGCCTTCCTCAGGGAACTGGCCAAGGTGCGCGAACAGGGCTGGGCCACCGACCTCGGTGGCCACGAGGAGTCCATCAACTGCGTCGCCGCGCCGATCCGCGGTGCCGACGGCCGCGTCGTGGCCGCGATGTCGGTCTCCGCGCCGAACGTCGTCGTCACCGCCGACGAACTCCTCACCCTGCTCCCGCTGGTCCGCCGTACCGCGGACGGCATCAGCGGCGAGTACTCCGGCAGAAACACAGCGAAAGGCACCGCATGACGGAGAAGACCGCACTCACCCCGAAGACCCACACCACCCCGCCCGCGAAGTTCTCCCACGGGGTGAAGAAGGGCAACATCCTGCAGGTCGCCGGCCAGGTCGGCTTCCTGCCGGCCGAGGAGGGCAAGCCCCCGACGCCCGCCGGTCCCACCCTGCGCGAGCAGACGCTCCAGACCCTCGCCAACGTCAAGGCGATCCTGGCGGAGGGCGGTGCCTCCTGGGACGACGTGATGATGATCCGCGTCTATCTCACGGACGTCGCCCACTTCGCCGAGATGAACGACATCTACAACACCTACTTCGAGGAGCAGGGGCTCACCCAGCCGCCCGCCGCGCGCACGACCGTGTACGTCGGTCTGCCGGCCGGGCTCCTCATCGAGATCGACGCGCTGGCCGTACTCGGCTGATCGCTGGTCCCTCCTCGACTCCCGCACGCCGTACGTCTCCCGGCGCGGTGCCCTCACCGGGCGCCGTGCCGCGATCCCCCCTGCCCGAAAGCTCCATGTACTTAACGCGAGGACCCCCGAATGTCCCCCTTGTCCCTTCCGCTCGCCGCAGCCGCCCCAGCCGGGACACCACCCCACACCGGCGGACTGCTCCTCCTGATCGACGGTACGGCCGGACTGCTCACGGTCGCCGCCATCGGCATCGCCCTGCTGCTCTTCCTGATCATCAAGACCCGCCTCCAGCCCTTCGTCGCCCTGCTCGCGGTCTCCATAGCCGTCGGCCTCATGGCCGGCCTCTCGGTCACCGAACTCTTCGGCACCGTCCAGCGGTCCGACGCCGTGTCGACCATCGAGTCCGGCATGGGCGGCATCCTCGGGCATGTCGCGATCATCATCGGCCTGGGCACCATGCTCGGCGCGATCCTCGAAGTCAGCGGCGGTGCCGAGGTGTTGGCGTCGCGACTGCTGAACCTCTTCGGCGAGAAGAGAGCCCCCCTCGCCATGGGCCTGACCGGCCTGATCTTCGGTATCCCGGTCTTCTTCGACGTCGGCATCTTCGTCCTCGCGCCGCTCGTGTACGCCGCCGCCAAGCGCTCGGGCAAGTCGATCCTGCTGTACTGCCTGCCGCTGCTGGCGGGTCTGTCGATGACACACGCCTTCCTGCCCCCGCACCCGGGGCCGGTCGCGGCGGCCGGACTGCTCCACGTCCAGCTGGGCTGGGTCATCCTCATGGGCGTCGTCTGCGGTGTCCCGGCGGTGCTGGCCGCGTGGGCCTTCTCGGCCTGGATCGGCAAGCGGATCTTCGTCGCCGTGCCGCAGGACATGGTCGAGGCGGCGGACGAGGCGAAGCGGGCGGTCATCGACGAGCAGCGCAAGGCCGGTGTCGAGCCGCAGGAGACGCCTGTGCCGCTCGGTACGGTGCTCGTGATCATCGGTACGCCGTTGGTTCTGATCCTCGCCGCGACCTTCTCGTCGATCGCGCTGGACCCCTCGACGACCCGTTCGGTGATCGAGTTCTTCGGGAACCCGTTCGTGGCGCTCACGATCGCTCTGTTGCTGGCGTACTACCTGCTGGGTATCCGGCGCGGCTGGTCCCGTAAGTCCCTGGAGACGGTGTCGACCTCGTCCCTGAAGCCGGTCGGCAACATTCTGCTGGTGGTCGGGGCGGGTGGTGTCTTCGGCGCCGTCCTCAAGGCCAGTGGGGTCGCTCAGGCCCTTTCCGACACCTTCAATGACGTGGGCCTCCCCGTCATCGTCCTCTCCTACCTGATCTCGGTGGTCCTCCGGATCGCCCAGGGATCGGCCACGGTCGCCATCGTCACGACGGCCGGTATCGTCGCTCCGCTCCTCACCGAGGGCGACCACTCCCAGCCCTTCGTCGCCCTCGTCATCATGGCCATCTCGGCCGGGTCGATCTTCGCCTCCCATGTCAACGACGGTGGCTTCTGGATCGTGGCCAAGTACTTCGGCATCAGCGAGCGGGACACGTTGAAGACGTGGACGGTCCTCGAGAGTGTCCTTTCGGTCGCCGGCTTCGTGGTGGCGGCGGTGTTGAGCCTGTTCGTGTGACGGGCCCGGCGCGGGTGGCGCCCCCATGGTCCCGCCCCCGCCGCCCCTACCCGTCCCATCCCCAGGGGCTCCGCCCCTTCGACCCCGGGTTCGTCCTTCGACTGCGGCCCGGTGGGGGCTGGTCGCGCCCACGCGGCGGAGCCGCAAATGGACACAGCCCCGCGCCCCTTCTGGGGCTCCGCCCCAGACCCCGCTCCTCAAACGCCGGAGGGGCTAGATCTTTCAGCCCGTCCGGCGTTTGAGGACGAGGCCCGAAGGGCCGACAGCGGGGGTCTGGGGGCGGAGCCCCCAGGGATGGGACGGGTAGGGGCGGCGGGGGCGAGGAAAGGGCATCGACGGGCGCGCGCCCCGGCGTTCAGTGAATCTTCGTGTAACGATGCGGGGGCTGGTTGTGCGGGACACAGGGTTGTCGACCATACTGCTCGGCTGTGGAGCAGCGCATAGGTTCAGGCAGCCAGCCCCTGGAGGGCGCCGGGTTCGATCCGGCCTTCATCCCCGGGCTCACCTCGCCCGCGTCCGCCGCGCCGGAGGGCGCGAAGAAGGAGGACGTGTCCGAGGACGACGATCTCGAGGAGACGGTCCCCGAGGACGCCGAGGAGCCCGAGACGGAGGGTGACGGCGACCGCGATGATCACCGCGACGGTGACGACGAACCCGCGGTCGACGGGCCCGTCTTCGAGGCCTCCGACCGTCGTGCCCGGATCATCGCCGACCACACCGGCGTACGGCTCTCCCTGGACGACCAGGAGTGCGAGTTCCGTTGGGACGAGATCGGCGCCGTGGAGACCGAGGCGCCGCGGTTCGGCAAGCGGTACACCGTCACCGTGCACACTCCTGACCGCCGTTGGTACCCGATCGAGATCGAGGCGACGGCCAGGAGCCGCTTCACGGAGTGGGACGAGCAGCTGGACGCGGTCCTCGACGCCTACTTCGAGGAATCCGACGCCTCGTAGCGGCTAGCCGCAGTACTGGGCTTCCTTGCCGATCGACCGGTACATACAGTCCGCGTTCTCCAGCAGCTGCAGCACCGCGTCCCGGTTCCGGGACGTCTCCCGCTCGATGACCTCGTCGGGCGGGTAGAAGCCCCCGCCCCCGGACCTCGGGTACATCTCGAAGGTGTACGCGAAGATCTTCTGGTTGCCCCACAGCCAGTCGTCGATCGACCCGTCGGTGATGTACAGGTCGCTGGACTGCTCCGGCGTGTAGCCGTTGCTGGCCGCCATCTTCTGCCCGACCGTGGCGAAGGCGTTGCGGTCGTCGGCGGTCATGCCGGTCGTGGTGTCGGAGTAGGTGTAGCCAAAGGGCCACAGCACCAGTTCGCTGTAGGTGTGGAAGTCGACCCCGGCCTTGATCTGCTGCACCCCGCCGACGACGCGGCTGCGCACGAAGTCGGCGACGACCTTGACCTCGGGCGCCGACTCGGCGGACGCGCCCCGGTAGGTGTCCGAGGACGCCGACCCCGACGAACCGCCGCAGCAGCCCCACCGGTAGTTCCAGTTCCGGTTGAGGTCGGTCCCGACGGCCGAGGAACCGGAGTTGGGCTGCCGGTTCTTGCGCCACGACCGGTAGGAGCCGGAGGCGATGTCGTACTCGCCGCCGTCCGGGTTGAGGTCGGGCACGATCCAGATCTCACGGTTGTTCACCATGCTGGTGACCCGGGAGTCGCTGCCGTAGTCGGAGGTCAGCTCGCGCAGGAGGTAGAGCGCCATCTCGACGGTCAGGTGCTCACGGGCGTGCTGGTGGTGGGTGAACAGGACCTCGGGTTCCGACTCGTCCGTTGCGACGTTGTCGCTGATCTTGATGGCGACGATGTTCCGGCCCTGGTACGACGTGCCGATGACACGCTGGCTCGCGATCGAGGAGTTGGCCGAGACCAGTGAGTTGATCTCGCTCGTCATCTCCGCGTAGTTGTGGTACCGCGAGTCGCCGGACGGGAAGTCGTAGAGCCGGACGTCGTCCTCGCCGGCGGACCGGTCGGGGACCGCGCCGAGCGGGGTGACCTCGTAGCCGAGCGTCCTCAACTTCTTGATCTGGTCCGCCCGGCCCGAGATCACGACACCGTGGCTGTGAGCCTCGTCCACGGTCACACCGGTCCGCTGAAGTGCCGTGCGGTCCTTGGCGGTCGAGTGCATATGGACCTCGTACTGCCGGATGCCGTCGGCCGAGGGAGCCGCCTTGGCGGCGCTGTCGGCGTTCGCGGTCACGTTCGCGGAGAGGGGTGCCGCGAGGGCGAGGGCGAGCAGTGCGGCGAGCGCGGCGGTACGTCTGCCGCTGCGGCTGCCGGAGCCGCGTATGCGAAGTCGCATGAAGTCTCCTTGTGGGAGTGGGGGGTGGGGTTCAGTGCGACGTACTGCGTGGTGCGGATGTGGCGCTCATCGTGGGCTGCTGGCATGAGCAGGTCAAGAGAGGGCGGTCGGTCACGGCGTGAACCATTCGAAAATCAGCCGCGCAGTGTACGCGCGCGGCCTGCGCGCGGAGCGGTACCGGACGAAGTCCACCCGGGGGTGTGATCCGGACGTGCGGGCCGCTCCGGGGGGCGGGAATGGTGAGGAACCGCGCAAGGGGGGAGCGGTGGGAGCGACGGCACAGGCGGGGACCGGCGCACCCTCCGACTCCCCGACGACACCCCTCAGAGGAACGGCTGATCATGGGCGGATCAGCGCCACGACGGGACCATCGGCTGCCGGTCGAGACGACCAGCTTCGTCGACCGGCGCGGCGAACTCGCCGCCGGACGTGAACTGTTGGCCAGGACACGGCTGGTCACCCTGACCGGCCCGGGCGGCGTCGGCAAGACCCGCCTCGCCGCGCGCATCGCGGCCGCGGTACGGCGCACCTTCCCCGACGGCGTCCGCTTCGTGCACCTCTCCGGCCTGGACGACCCCGCGCTCGTCCCGCTCGCCGCCGCCGACGCGCTCGACCTGCACGACCACTCCGCGCGGCCACCGCTCAGCGCGCTGGTGGAACGGCTGCGGGACCGCAGACTGCTGCTGCTGATCGACAACTGCGAACACCTGCTGCCGGCCTGCGCCGAGCTCGCCGCCGCGCTGCTGCACGGCACGACCGGCGTACGGATCCTCGCCACCAGCCGCCACCGCCTCGGCCTCACCGAGGAACACCTCCTCGACGTACGGCCCCTGCCGGTCCCCGACCCGGACGGCGACCTCGCCGGCCCCGAGGGCTACCCGGCCCTGGCGCTCTTCGCCGACCGGGCCGCCGCCGTGGTCCCCGGCTTCCGGCTGACCGCCGCCAACCGCGGGGCCGTCGCCCGGCTCTGCCGCCGCCTCGACGGCCTCCCACTCGCCATCGAACTCGCCGCGGTCCGCATGCGCGTGCTCGACGTGGACCAGCTCCTCGACCGCCTGGACGACCGCTACCGCCTCCTCACCGGCGGCAGCCCCGCGGCCCTGCCCCGCCACCAGACCCTGCGGGCGGCGGTCGACTGGAGCCGTGAACTGTGCACCGGGCGCGAGCAGTTGGCGTGGGCGCGGCTGTCGGTGCTGGCGGGCGGCTTCGATCTGGAGACGGCGGAGGCGGTGTGTGCGGGCGATCAAGCCCGTCCGGCGTTCGAGGACGAGGCCCGAAGGGCCGACAGCGGGGGTCCAGGGGGCGGCGTCCACTCCGAAGACGTCCTCGACGCCGTCACCGGCCTCGTCGACAAATCCGTACTCTCCCGAGAGGCCGGCCCCGACGGTATCCGCTACCGCCTCCTCGACACCCTCCGCCAGTACGGCCTGGACCGGCTGCGCCGACTGCCCGGCGAGGAGTCCGCGGCCCGCCGCCGGCAGCGGGACTGGATGCTGCGCCGGGCCACCGCCTGCGAGCGGGCCTGGTTCGGGCCGGGGCAGCGGGAGATCGTCGCCCGGCTCCGTGCCGACCAGGACAACCTCCGCGCCGCCCTCGACTTCAGCCTCACCACCCCGGACGAACGCCTCGAAGGCCTGCGCCTGGCCGGCACCCTGTGGTTCTACTGGCACGCCTGCGGCGCCCCCCGCGAGGGCCGTCACTGGCTCGACCGCGCGCTCGCCGCCAACCCGGACCCGACCCGGGAACGGGCGCGCGGCCTGTGGATCGCGGGACTCCTCGCCGCCGCCACCCAGGACCTCACCGCGGGCCTCGCCCTCGCCCGCGACGCCCACGCGCTCGCCCAGGACCTGGACGACGAGGCGGAGGCGGCGCACGCCGAGTACGTCATCGGCGTCATCACCCTGTTCATGGACGACCTGCCGACCGCGCTGAAACACTTCGAGACCAGCGTCGGCCGCGGCCCCGTCCCCGGCCAGCACCTCAGCCTGTACGGCCTGGACCAGGTCGAACTCGCCTGCGCCCTGGGCTTCCTGGGCGAGGCCGACCGTGCCGTCGAGGTCTGCGAGCGGGCCCGCCGGATGTGCGAACGGCACGGCGAGGAGTGGGTGCACTCCTACGTGCTGCGGATGTTGGCCCTCGCCCACACCGTGCAGCGCGACTGGCGGCAGGCCGAACACCACGCCCGGCACGCCCTGCGCCTCAAACTCGCCGTCCACGACGTCACCGGCATCGCCCTCACCCTCGACCTGCTGGCCCGCGTCGCCACGGAGACGGCCGCCCACGAGCGCGCGGCCGTCCTGCTCGGCGCCGCCGACCACACCTGGACCGGCATCGACCGCGACCGCTGGGGATCGGCGACCCTCAAGGCCACCCGCAGCGACAGCGAGACCCGGTCCCGCGCCGCACTCGGCCCACCCGGCTTCCGACGCGCCTACGAACACGGCCGCGGCCTCGGCGCCGACCTCGCGGCAGCCGTCGCCTACGCCGTCCACGACACCGTCCCCCGCGAAGCGAACGCCACCCGGCCCAGACCCGCCCCCGCCGCTTCCGGCGTCCACCTCACCCGCCGCGAGACCGAGGTCGCCGAACTCGTCGCCCAGGGCCTCGCCAACCAAGGAGCCCCACCCCATGACCGACAACCCCGCCCCGCCCCCCACCCCCTTCGACCACCGCATCGCCGTCTTCGCCACCGACGAGGAGTTCCTCGCCGCCGCCCTCCCCTTCGTCGGCGAGGCCCTCGCCGCGCCCGGCGAACCGCCGCCCGTCGTCATCGCCGCGCCCGGGAACCTGGACCTGCTGCGGGACGCGCTCGGCAGCGAGGTGAAGGGGGTCGCGCTGGTGCCGCACGGCGAGTGGTACACCGGGTCGGCGGCCAACGCGGTGGCCCAGGGGGCCGGTTACCTCGCGGCGAACGCCGGGCCCGGCGGGCGGATCCATCTGCTCATGGAGCCGGTCTGGGGCGGCCGGGCGGGGCGCTCGCCGCGGGAGGCCGCCGAGTGGATCCGGTACGAGGCCCTCGCCAACCTGCTCTTCGCCCCGCTCGCGACGACCGCCCTGTGCGCCTACGACGCCCGCGTCGCGGGCCCCGCCGTCGTGGCCGCCGCCCGCCGGGCCCACCCCGACACCGACGTCTACGAGGAGCCGGTCCGGCTCGCCGCCGAACTCGACGCCGTACCGCTGCCGCCGTCCCCCGCCGACGCCGAGCGGCTTCCCGGCCCGGTCCCCGCCTCCGAAGCCGTACGCACCTGGGCGGCCGTCCAGGGACTGTCCGCCGCGGACGCCGAGCTGTTCGCCACGGCCGTCACCGAGGCGGCCGCCGCCGTCGGGCCGGTCGACGGTGCCCCTGCTGTGGGGAGCGGCCCCGGCGTGCGTGTGCGAACTGCGCGCCCCGCGCCGCGTCGACGACCCGCTGGCCGGCTTCGTACCGCCCCCGAGCACGGAACTGGAACCCGGGCAGGGGCTCTGGTTCGCCCGGCAGGTGTGCGCGTACGTCGACGTCCGCGACGAGCGGGAGGGGACGAGCGTACGGCTCCAGTACGGGTAGGGGAGCGCCGCGTACAGGTAGGGAATCGGGTATTCCTCCCCGTGCGCCCGCCCCCGCGCGCCCGCCACTGTGGACCCATGCTGCACCTCTACGGGGCGCGCTTCCCGGATCCCGGACCTCAGTACGGCTCGTATCCCCAACCGCCCATGGGAGCCGGCCATCTGAGCGTCGAGTACGACCCCCGCCCCTCCGCGGTCCGCGAGGCACGCGCGGAGGTCCGCCGGCAGCTGGAGGGATGGGGGCTCGCGGACCTGGACGGCCTCGCGGACGTGGCCGAGCTGCTGGTGAGCGAGCTGGCCACCAACGCGCTCGTGCACTCCGCGAGCCGCTTCCGGCTCACCCTGTCCGCCGCGCACGGGATCCTGCGCTGCGAGGTCCGGGACCACGGCAACCGTGTCCCGAGGGTGCTGGACGCGGGTGCCTCGGAGAGCGGCCGAGGGATGTTCCTGGTGGAGGCGCTCTCCCAGCGCTGGGGCTGCCACCAGGACGGGCCGGGCAAGACCGTGTGGTTCGAGCTCGCGACGTGCGGATCCGAGTGCTCCCGGTCATGAGCACATCGAGTGCAGATCGCGCACACCCTCTTGTCCGGCGGGCGCCTTTGCGCTCTCTTGAACGTCATGGCGGACACCACGGGAAACACAGCGGCAGCACGGGTCGGCGAGGCGGACTCCCGCCCCCGTAAGTCCAGTTGGCGGTACATCGGCCCCGGCATCGTCGTCGCCGCGACCGGCGTCGGGGCCGGTGACCTGGTCGCCACCCTCATCGCGGGCAGCAACTTCGGCTACACCCTGCTCTGGGCCGCGATCATCGGCTGCCTGGTCAAGATCTCCCTCGCCGAGGCCGCGGGCCGCTGGCACCTGTCCACCGGCCGCACCCTCTTCGAGGGCTGGGCCAGCCTCGGTCGCTGGACCACGTACTTCTTCGCGGCCTACGTCGTCATCTGGGGCTTCGTCTACGGCGCCGCCGCGATGTCGTCGAGCGCCCTGCCGCTGCAGGCGCTGTTCCCGAACGTGATGGACCTCGAATGGTGGGCCATCGCCTGCGGACTGGTCGGCCTGGTCTTCGTCTGGTTCAACAAGTACGCCGTCTTCGAGAAGGTCATGACGGTGCTGGTCGGCGTCATGTTCGTGGTGACGGTGTACCTGGCGATCCGCGTCACGCCCAACCTCGGGGACGCCTTCGCGGGCCTGCTGCCCGTCCTGCCCGACGAGAAGGACTCGATCATCAACACCCTCGGCCTCATCGGCGGCGTCGGCGGCACCATCACGCTCGCCGCGTACGGCTACTGGGTCAACGCCAAGGGCTGGACGGACACCGGCTGGATGAAGGTCATGCGGCTGGACAACCGGGTCGCCTACGCCACCACCGGCATCTTCGTCATCGCGATGCTCTTCGTCGGCGCCGAACTGCTGCACTCCGCGAACGTCGCCATCGCCAGCGGCGACAAGGGCCTGATCCAGCTCGGCGACATCCTGGAGGACGAATACGGTTCGGCGACCGCGAAGTTCTTCCTGATCGGCTTCTTCGCCACCTCCTTCACCTCCCTCATCGGCGTCTGGCACGGCGTGAGCCTGATGTTCGCGGACTTCGTGGCCCGCTACCGCACCCGTACGGAGCTGAAGGGCGAGGAGGTCGCCTCGGGGGAGCGGGAGCGCTCCTGGCCGTTCCGCGCCTACCTGCTCTGGCTGACCTTCCCGCCCATCGTCCTGCTCTTCCAGGGCGAGCCCTTCCGCCTGATCATCATCTACGGTGTCCTGGGCGCGGCCTTCCTCCCGTTCCTCGCCGGCACCCTGATCTGGCTCCTCAACTCCGCCCGTACGCCCAGGGAGTGGCGCAACGGGCCGCTGAGCAACGTGATGCTGACGATCGCGGGCCTGCTGTTCCTGGTGCTGTGCGTGAAGCAGATCTGGGACCAGCCGTGGACGGAGTTCTTCTAGAGGCCCCTCTAGCGGTACCGGTCCCACGCCGGGCTGAGGGCGATCCTCCGGAGCTGCTCCTCGGTGACGGCGGGTGTCTCGCGGGTCGGGGCGTCGTGCTGGGTGGCGGCGTTCAGGGTGCTGACGACGACCCGGAAGCCGTCGGTGCGCAGGGTGTCGACGGTCCACATCACGGCGCCCGCCACGCCCTTGTCGCCGCCGCTCTCCCGGAAGGCGACCCGCGTTCCGTCCGGCAGGGTCTCGGAGTCGTCCCCGAAGAGCTCGTCCGCCACGTCGCCCATGCCGTGCTGGACGTCGATCTGGAGGTAGCTCCTGCCCTTGCCGTCGTCGAGGACGACGTAGGTGTAGTCGTGGCCCTTCTCGACCACCTCGACACCCTTGGGCAGGAGCGGCAGCAAGGTGCCGAGGACGACGTCGGTGGTCGGCTCGACGGGGTCGTGGGCCGGGGTGGCCGTTCCCGTGGGCGTCTTCGGGTCCTCGGGAATGGAGTCGACGTAGCCGCGCCACACCTTCGCCGTCACCAGCTCCTTCAACCGGTCCGTGGTGAGCGGCGGTTCGCTCCTGCTGACCGGTGCGTCCTTCTCCGCGGCGGCGTTCCACTCGCTCACCGCGATGTGCTGTCCGGTCGGGGTGACCAGGTCGGCCGACCACATCTTGGTGTCGACGCGCCGGTCGGGATACTCGTAGCCCTGGAAGAGCTTCAGCAGGGAGCCGTCGGCCAGCCGGGTCGAGACGCAACTGTCGTACGGCACCAGCGCCTTGTCCGGGCAGTCGGTCGTCTCGCGGGCCCGGTCGCTGCCGGGCGCGATCCGGTCCAGGCTGACGCCGATGGCTCCGGGGCCCTTGCCGTCGTCGTGCACGAGACGGACGTACGGCGGCCGCTTCGGGTCCTTGGCGCCCTGTGCCTGCTGCTCGCTCACCTTGCCCTCGGGGAGCAGGTTTTCGAGTGTCCCGATGAGTTCGCGGGCGGTCACGGGGGCGGCCGTGGACGCCGTGCCCGACGGCTGCCCGGCCACGCCGGAGCTCGCCGGCAGCGGGGCGGACGTGCCGCCCCAGGGCACCAGCAGCGCGCCGCCGACACCGACCAGCGCGATCCCGGCCACGCCCCCGGCCACCGAGGCCCGCTGCCGCCGCCTCAGCCGCCGTCCCCGGGCCTGACCGGCGGCGGCGAGCGCGGCCCGGTCGGTGTCGAAGCGGTCACCGGCGTCGTGCAAAGCGTGACCGAGCCGCCCCTCGAAGTGTTCCTCGTCGTGTTCCACAGGCATGGCAAACCACCGTTTCTCGGAAGGGTCGTGGGTCAGGGCCGAGCTCAGGAGGCCGCGTACTCGCCGAGGTCCTCGCCCAGCAGCTCGCGCAGCCGTCCGAGCGCCCGGGAGCACCGCGTCCGTACCGCCGCCGAGCTGGCGTTCATCGCGTCGGCGGTCTCCTCTACGGAGCGGTCCTCCCAGTACCGCAGGACGACCACGGCCCGGTCCTTGGCCGGCAGCCGGGCCAGCGCCTGGAGCAGGGTCAGCCGCAGCGACAGGTCACCGCCCTCGGCCGGCCGGTCCGGCACCGCGTCCGTGGCCCGCTCGGTGCTGCTGCGCCGCCGCTGATGGGCGAGGAAGGCACGGGTGAGGACCGTCTGCGCGTACCCGGCGGGGTTCCCGACCCGGGAGATCCGGCCCCAGCGGACGTAGATCCGGCCGAGGGTCTCCTGGACGAGGTCCTCGGCGAGGTGGGTGTCCCCGGCCGTCAGCAGACAGGCCGAGCGGTACAGGTGCCCGGCCCTGGCTACCGCGAACTCCGCGTACTCGTCCGCGCGGGCCTGTCTCATGCGTTCCCCCTGCTGCTGTGCCGGCCGGCTGTCGATGAGGTCCTCACTTCACTGATGCGGTGAGGCAGGGAGAATGTTTCACCACAGCACCGAGCAGTTCGCCGCGAGCACGAGGAACAAGGACCCAGGACCCGACGGATGACCCAGCAGCCACCCCCACCCGGCCCGGGCTTCGGCCCGCCCCCACCGCAGTACGCCCCCGCGCAGCCCCCGTACGCCCCGGCGCAACCGGCGTACGGCCCGGTCCCGCCCCAGCAGCCACCGCCCCAGCCGGTACCGCCCGGCCCGGAGTTCCTGGCCGTGGACAAGCGCAACGCCGTCGTGGTCGACGAATCCGGCGTCGTCTTCGAGCTGTCCGGCCACACGCTGGAGTTCCGCTGGCCGGAGATCCGCAGCGTCCACTACCGGGCGAGCCCCGACGGCAAGGCGCTGATGGTGGCCGTGGTCCACCTGGACGGCCGGTTCTACGAGGGCGTGGTGGAGGCCAAGCCCCGGGCGCGGCTGCAGGAGTGGTTCGGGCAGCTGGCGTGGGTGCTTGGCCATTACCGGCCGATGGGGTGAGGCAGGCGTCGTTTACGGCAGCGCGTGCACGTGCGGTCCCACCGCGTTCGACCACGCGTTGCCCGCCGTCGCGTCCCAGTTCGTGGACCAGGTCATCGCGCCGCGCAGGTCGGGATAGGTGCGCGAGGGCTTGAAGGAACCGCAGCCCGTGCCCTTGGTGAGGCAGTCCAGGGCGCTGTTCACGACCGACGGTGCCACGTAGCCGCTGCCGGCGCCGCGGGTCGAGGCGGGCAGGCCCAGGCCGACCTGGGACGGGGCCAGGCCGCCCTCCAGCTGGATGCAGGCCAGGGCGGTGAGGAAGTCGACCGAGCCCTGGCTGTAGACCTTGCCGTCGCAGCCGAGCATCGAACCGCTGTTGTAGTACTGCATGTTGACGACCGTGAGGATGTCCTTGATGTTCAGGGCCGTCTGGAAGTAGGAGTTCGACGTCGACTGCATGTCGATGGTCTGCGGCGCCATCGTGATGACCAGTGACGAGCCGGCCTTCGCCGAGAGGGAGCGCAGGGCCTGCGTCATGTAGGTGGCGTTGAGGCCGTTCTCCAGGTCGATGTCGACGCCGTCGAAGCCGTACTCCCGCATCAGCGCGTACACCGAGTTCGCGAAGTTCGCCGCCGAGGCGGAGTCGTTCACGGCCACCGTGCCGCGCTCGCCGCCCACCGAGACGATGACCTTCTTGCCGGCGGCCTGCTTCGCCCTGACGTCCGCCTTGAACTGGTCGACGGTGTAGCCGCCGAGCCCGGCCGAGTCCAGGTTGAAGGTGACCGCGCCCGGCGTCGAGGTCGCGTCCGCGAAGGCGACGGCGATGATGTCGTACTGGGACTGGACGTCGGCGAGTTTCTGGACCGCGGCCCCGTTGTTGAAGTTCTGCCAGTACCCGGTCACCGCGTGCTTGGGCAGCGCAGGCCCCACCGGGCCCGCCGTGGTCGTCCCCGTCACCGCCGCCGACTTCGGGGACTCACCCGCCGCGTTGGTCGCCGTGACCTGGAAGGAGTACGACGTCGAGGCGGCGAGCCCGGTGACGGTCGCGGAGGTGCCGGTGACCGCGGTCACCTTCGTACCGCCGCGGTAGACGTTGTAGCCGGTCGCGCCCGAGACGGTGTTCCAGGCCAGGGAGACCGAGGACGAGCTGGTGCCCGGGACCGTGAGGCCGGTCGGGGCGCCGGGGACGGTGGGGGAGGGGTCGGTGCCACCGCCGCCGTCGGGGCCGTACACCGACAGGTCGTCCGCGTAGTAGGCCGCCTGCCCGTACCAGCCGTGCGTGTAGACCGACACCGAGGTCGTCGAGGCGCCGGTGGTGAAGGTGGTCGACAGCTGCTTCCAGGAGGACGAGTCGGGCGTCCACGTGGACACGTCGGTGGTGCCGGTGCCCGTCACGCCGAGGTAGGTGTAGCCGCCCTGCACCCAGGCGCTCAGCGTGTACGTCGAGTTGGGCTGCACCGCCACGGACTGGGTGCAGCGGGCGTTGTCCTGTCCGGCCGGGGCCGCCCTGAGCGCGGTCGCGCCGCCGTGCACCGGGGAGGAGACGGGCGTGCCGCTGTTCGCGGAACAGGTCCAGTTGCTCAGACCGGCCTCGAAGCCGGCGTTCTTGGCGTTGTTGACGTCCGCGGCGGAGGCCTGGCCCGCGGGGAGGAAGGCGAGGGCCAGGGCCGCGGTGACCGCGCCCGCCCGGAATCTGCTGCGTATGGACATGACAAGAGACATGCTCCACAACTTGGTCCAGACCAATTCACCTGTCAAGGGATTCCGGTAGTGGAGAATTCGTGTGCGCAATCTGCCCCGTTTTGGCGGGAGTTGTGCCGGAGGTGTTGCTTATCAGCTGGAGAGAAGCTGTTCTCCGGCCACAGAGCCGTGGATACAGTGCTGAGGTAGTCACGCAATGAAGTCATCGGGGAGCTGCGCGTGCCAACTGCCATTGCCGTGACCAGCGCCGACATGGCGCTGCCGGCGCAGGACGAGCGAACCGTGCCCGCCGTCGTGCTCCAGGACCTCGACCGGGAGCCGCTGGAGCGGTCGCTGGCGGGCATGCAGACCCTGCTGGAGCAGCACGGACATGTCATCGTCGTCTGCTCGCAGGCCGTTCCGCGTGGCGTCCAGCAGCGGCTGCACACCGTACGGTCCCTGCTGGAGAGCGACCGCATCGCCGTGTTCCGGCCCGAACTGCCCCCGCTCGGCCTCGCCGTCCTGGCCCGTCAGCTGCGCCAGCTCGCCTCCTGCGACCTCAGCCCCGGCGTCCTCGCCTCGGCCGGCCGGCTGCTCACCCACTACCTCCACGCCGGCGCGCTCCTCGGCTCCGTCGCCAAGCTCGACCGCGTCCCCGTCGACCTCCGCTCGCACGCCAAGTCCTGGATGCCGGGCAGCCAGTTCGGCGTGCTCGCCCACCCGTCCCCGCAGCTGGCCCGGATCGCCCCCGGCGTCACCCTGCCCGGCCCGGAGTTCGGCACGTCGATGCTGGTCGCCCAGGGGCAGCTCCAGTCCGACTGGGTCACCGCCACGCTGGCCAAGTCCTGGAACGCGCAAGGGCTGAGAGAGGTCGTGCTGCCCGCCGAGTCGACGGCCTGGTGGGGGACGGCGAAGCTGATCGAGTTCTGCGCGTACCTGCCCGACCTGTCGGTGCTTTACCAGCTCGTCACCTCCGTACGGCAGAACACCTGTCACTGGTGCGGCATCGACGTCATCGGTGACCGCTGCGTCTTCTGCTCCGCCGTCCCGCCCACCCACGAGCAGCCGGCCCGCGCGGGCTGACCGGACCCGAGCCCCATCCGACCGCCCCCGACCGATTCCCCCAATGAGGTTGCACGGTTCATGAACTCCCGTCAGCGCCGCGGCGTGATACTCCTGCTCCTGTCCGTCGTCTGCGCCCTCGGCGCCTTCGCCGGCGTCCTGTCCGTCATCAGCGACGTGAAGTCCCAGGTCGGCCCCAAGGTCGTCGCGTACGAGCTCAAGGCGGACGTGGCGCCCTACACGCCCCTCGACGCGAGCCAGTTCCAGCAGATCCAGATGCCCGAGCGGTGGCTCTCGGACAACGCGATCAGCAACATCCGCGAGATCCGGGGCAAGATCGCCGTCACCACCCTGCGCAAGGGCTCCCTGCTCCAGAGCGACATGATCGTCGACCAGCCCGCGCTCCAGGCGGGCGAGCAGGAGATCGCCATCATGATCGACGCGGCGACCGGCGTGGCCGGCAAGATCACCGCGGGCGCCAAGGTCAACGTCTACGCCACCTTCGAGGGCGACGGCGACAAGGCACCCGACCAGGCCCGGCTCATCGTGGAGAACGCCCGGGTCATCGACGTGGGCGAGCTGACCTCCCTCAAGCCCGACGACAACGACCGCGGCCGGCAGCCCACCGACGCCGTTCCGATCACCTTCGCGCTCGAACCGGTCGACGCCCAGCGCATCACGTACGCGGAGTCGTTCGCCGACGAGGTCCGGCTCGCCCTGGTGGCGCCCGGCGACGACTCCGACATCCCCGCGACGAACCGCACGTACGAACTCGCCAAGGACAAGTGAGAGGCCCCCATGCCCACGAGGATCCTCCCGGCGGTCGGCGACGCGGACGCGGTCCGGTCCCTCACGACGCTGCTCAGCCAGCTCCCCGACGCCGAGCCGGTCGCCCCGGTCACCGACTCCACCCAGCTCGTCGACACCCTCGCGCGGCTGGCCGCCGAGTCCATCGACGAACTGCCCGAGGTCGTCGTCGTCCATGAGCGCATCGGCCCCGTCCCGGCCCTGGAACTCATCCGCGAGGTCGCCCTGCGCTTCCCCGCGGTCGGCGTCATCCTCGTGACCTCCGACGCGAGCCCCGGCCTCTTCCAGGCCGCCATGGACTACGGCGCCCGGGGCCTGGTCGCCCTGCCGCTGCACTACGAGGAGCTGGCCAGCCGCGTCAACGCCGTGGCCCAGTGGTCGGTGGGCGTTCGGCGTCATCTGGGCGCGGGCGGCGACGTGTTCAGCGGCGTCGGCGGCACGGTGGTCACGGTGAGCGGCGCGAAGGGCGGCGTGGGCGCCACGCTCACGGCCATCCAGCTGGCCCTCGCCGCCCAGGCGTCCGGCCGCCCCACCGCCCTGCTCGACATGGACCTCCAGACCGGCGACATCGCCTCCTACCTGGACATCCAGTTCCGCCGCTCGGTCGTCGACCTCGCCGCCATCAGCGACATCTCGCCCCGGGTGCTGGCGGACGCGGTGTTCCGGCACGACACGGGGGTCGCCCTGCTCCTCGCCCCCGGCGACGGCGAACGCGGCGAGGAGGTCACCGACCGCGCCGCCCGCCATATCGTCAGCGCCCTGCGCTCCCGCTACGAGGTCGTCGTCATCGACTGCGGCGCCCAGCTGAGCGGCGCGAGCGCGGCCGCCGTGGAGATGGCCGACACCGCGCTCCTCGTCACCACCCCGGACGTGGTCGCCGTCCGGGGCGCCAAGCGGACCGTACGGATGTGGGACCGCCTCCAGATCCGCAAGGCCGAGGAGACGACGATCGTCGTCAACCGCCACTCGCGCGGTACGGAGATCCAGCCCGCCCTGATCCAACGGATCACCGGCACGGCGGTCGCGGCCACCGCCGTCCCGGCCAACTTCAAGGAACTCCAGGGCGCCGTCGACGCCGGCCGGGTGCACGAGCTGGACGCCAAGGGCACCGTCAAACAGGCCCTCTGGGCGCTCGCCGGGGAGCTCGGCCTGGTCAAGGGCACCGAGGGGGCCGCCCAGCAGCGCCGTAACGGCCGCGCGCGGGGCGGGGACCGGGCGGCGCTGACGTTCCGGCGGCGCAAGGAGATAGGGCGGTGAGGGGGCGCCGGCGCGGGGACGACCGGGGTCAGGTGACCATCGAGTTCCTCGGCATGACGCCGCTGATCATCCTGACGCTGGTGCTGCTGTGGCAGTTCGTGCTGCTCGGCTACACGTTCTCGCTGGCCGGGAACGCCGCGGACGAGGCCGCGCGGGCCGGGGCGGTGTCCGAGGGCCAGGCGGGCTGCGAGGAGGCCGCGCTGCAGCACCTGCCGGGCGCGTGGGAGGGCGGCGCCTCGGTGGAGTGCGGTGCGGGCGGCGGCTACGCCACGGCGGACGTCCACCTGGAGGTGCCCGTGCTCTTCCCCGGCGCGATCGGCTTCCCGTTCACCGTCGACGGGCACGCGGGGGCCGTGCAGGAGGAGAAGGACTGAGATGTCGTACGACGCCGAAGTCCACGGTGACGGCAGGGGCGGCGGAGTCCGTCGGGTCCGCGGGGTCGCCGGAGTCCGACGTGTCCGCAGGGTCGCCGGAGTCCGCGGCCGCCGCGACCGCGGCCAGGTCGCCATCGAGTACCTCGGGTTCATCCCGATCCTCGTCCTCGTGGCCATGGCGGGCGTACAGCTCGGGCTGGTCGCCTACGCCGCCCAGCAGGCCGGCACGGCGGCCCGGGCGGGGGCACGCGCCGCCTCGCTCGAACCGGGAACCGCGCAGGACGGCTGCCAGAACGCGGTCAGCGACTGGCTGTCCGTCAGCTGCGAGCCCGCGGAGGGCGCCGACGAGGTCACCGTCACCGCCGTGGTCCAGATCCCGTCCATCGTCCCCGGCTGGGACTTCGACCCCGCCCAGAAGTCCGCGACCATGCCGCTCGACCACTGAACGAGGATCCACATGAGCCTGAGGTCACGCATCAACACCCCCGAGGAGCCCGGCAGCCGGGGCGAGGACGGCCACCTGGTCGCCTCGTACCGGGCCAAGCTCCTGGAGGAGATCGACCTCGCGGAGATGAGCTCGCTGGCGGCGGCCGAACGCCGGGCCCGCCTGGAGCGCGTCCTCGGGCACATCATCAGCCGCGAGGGCCCGGTGCTGTCGACGGTCGAGCGCTCGCAGCTGATCCGCAGGGTCGTCGACGAGGCGCTGGGCCTCGGCATCCTGGAACCGCTCCTCGAAGACGCCTCGATCACCGAGATCATGGTGAACGGCCCCGACGCGATCTTCGTCGAACGCGCGGGCCGGGTCGAGCAGTTGCCGCTCCGCTTCCCGTCCCACGACCAGCTGATGCAGACCATCGAGCGGATCGTGTCGACGGTGAACCGCCGGGTCGACGAATCGAACCCCATGGTCGACGCGCGGCTGCCGTCCGGCGAGCGGGTGAACGTCATCATCCCGCCCCTGTCGCTCACCGGCGCCACCCTGACGATCCGCCGCTTCCCCCGCTCCTTCACCCTGCACGAGATGACCGGCCTCGGCTCGCTCGACGAGCCGATGGTGTACCTGCTGGCCGGGCTGGTGCAGGCGAAGTTCAACATCATCGTCTCGGGTGCGACGGGCACCGGTAAGACCACGCTGCTCAACGCCCTGTCGGGGCTGATCCCCGAGCACGAGCGCATCATCACCATCGAGGACTCGGCCGAACTCCAGCTCCAGCAGTCCCATGTGATCCGCCTGGAGTCCAGGCCGCCCAACGTCGAGGGCAAGGGCCAGGTGACCATCCGCGACCTGGTCCGCAACTCGCTGCGCATGCGCCCCGACCGCATCGTCGTCGGCGAGGTCCGCGGCGGCGAGTCCCTGGACATGCTCCAGGCCATGTCGACCGGCCACGACGGCTCGCTGGCCACCGTGCACGCCAACAGCACGGAGGACGCGTTGATGCGCCTCAAGACCCTCGCGTCCATGTCCGACGTGTCGGTGCCCTTCGAGGCGCTGCACGACCAGATCAACAGCGCGGTCGACGTGATCATCCAGCTGACCCGCTTCCCGGACGGCGCCCGCAGGATCACCGAGATCGCGCTCCTGGACAGCCACGGGGCCGAGCCGTACCGGGTGGCGACGGTGGCCCGCTTCAACGCCCAGCCCATGACGCCGGACGGCCGCGTCCACGGCGCCTTCGCGTACCACCCCCTCCCGCGCCGCACCGCGGACCGCCTCTACATGGCGAGCCAGCCGATACCCCAGGCCTTCGGCGTCGCCCAGTCACCGCTCGAACTCGCGACCCGAGAAGCCAGGTAGGACCAGGCAGGACCAGGCAGGACCAGGCAGGAACAGCCAGGACCAGGTAGGACCAGCAGTCAGGACCAGGTAGGACCAGCAGGCAGGACCAGGTAGGACCAGCAGGCAGGACCAGGTAGGACAGGCAGAAGAGGCAGAACAGGTAGAACCATGGATCTCCAGACCCGCATAACGCTCACGACCGGCATCGCCCTGCTGACCTGCGCGCTGGCCGTCGTGGGCATCCATGCCTACGCCTCCGGCCGGGCCCAGCGCCAGGCCCTGGTCGACCGGCTGACGTCCGCCGGCCAGATCACCGGCGGGGGCGGCCGCCGACGCCGCTTCGTCGACCTGGACCGCCGACTGCGCCGTACGAAACCGGGCAAGCGGCTGGAACTGCGCCTGGTGGCCACGGGCCTGGACGTCACCCCCGGCGAGTTCTTCGTCTACATGCTGGCGACGGTGGCCGGCCTCTGGCTGGTCGGCCAGGCGGCCCTGGCCCCCTTCTTCGGCCCGATCGCCGGCCTGCTGGGCGTGGGAGCGGCGGTCCAGTTCCTGAACTGGCAGCGCCAGAAGCGCATCGAACGCTTCATCAACCAACTCCCCGAACTGGCCCGCATCCTGGCCAACGCCTCCCACGCGGGCCTCGCCCTGCGCACGGCCATCGGCATGGCGTCGGAGGAGCTGGAGGCCCCGGCGGGTGAGGAACTGGCCAAGGTCTCCAACCAGTTGGCCCTCGGCGCCTCGATGGACGACGCCCTCGGCGAGCTCGCCGAACGCCTCCCGTCCCGCGAGCTGGTCGTCCTGGTCACCACGCTGGTCCTGTCCAACCGGGCCGGCGGCCAGGTGGTCAGCGCCCTGCGCAACCTCACCGAGACGCTGGAGGAGCGCAAGGAGACCAGGCGCGAGGTCCGTACCCAGCTCTCGCAGGTGAGCATGACGTCGTACGCCGTCCCCGTGCTGGGCGTCGGGTCGCTGTTCCTGATGAACGGGGTGCAGGACGGGGCCCTGGACCGTATGACGGGCTCGCCGGTCGGCCAGGCGGCGGTGCTGATCGCGTTCGGCCTGTACGCGGTGGGGTTCGTCCTCATCCGGCGGATGTCACGGATCGACGTCTGAGGCGCGGGCGCGGGCGCGGGTGCGGGGCGGGCGGGACAGGGACGGGACGGGGACGGAAGGACGAGGACGATGGAAACCGGAACACTGGGCCTGCTTCTGGCGCTGCTGATGGCTGCGGGCGTGTGGGGGATCTTCGCCGGCATCCGCATGTACCGCGCGGACGCCAAGCTGCCGAGCGATCTGGCGCTGGCCCTGGAGATCGGCGCCACCCGCACCGGCGCCGTGGACTCCCTCATCGACCGCATGGGCATGCGCTACGCCCCCGCCGTACTGCGCCTGATGGGCCCGAAACTGGTCGCCAGGTACCGCCGCAAGATCGACCTCGCGGGCAACCCCGGCGGCCTGACCATCGACCGCTACGCGGCGCGGCGTGCGGTGTACGGCTTCCTCGGCGCGGTCGGCTTCCTGGTGTTCCTGCTGCGGGGACAGTTCCTGGTGGCGCTGCTCCTGCTGGCCTTCGGCGCCTTCTGGACGGAGGTCGGCATCTGGTCGGCCATCCGGATCAGGAAGGACGAGATCGAACGCACCCTGCCGGACTTCCTCGACGTCCTCGCGGTCGTCGTCAGCGCGGGCCTCGGCTTCCGCCAGGCTCTCGACCGGGTCGCCTCGAAGTACGAGGGCCCCTGGGCCGACGAACTGCGCATCACGCTCCGCCAGATGGACCTCGGCATGAGCCGCCGCCAGGCCTTCGCGGAGCTGCGGCGCCGCAACGACTCCGAACAGGTCGCGATGTTCGTCACCGCCCTCCAGCAGGGCGAGGAACTGGGCGCCCCGATCGTCGAGACCCTCGTCGCCCTCGCCAAGGACATGCGCCGCACCGATGCCCAGAACGCCCGCCGCAAGGCGGCCCGGGCGGTACCGCGGGCAACGCTGATGATCACGACGTTCATGGTGCCGGCGACGATGATCCTGCTGGGGGCGGGGTTGTTGCTGGGGTCGGGGACGGACTTCGGTTCGTTGACCGGCGAGTAGGGGGAGCGCAACCGCATCACTAGCGCAAGCAAAGGCCGAACTGTCAACTACCGCAAGGAAATTCCCGGAACACCTTTCGCAAATGCAACCAGATGTGGGACAGTCGTCGTCGGATCGCTCGCGGTTCCGGCCGAGCAGGAGGGAGGCGCAGACCATGAACCCCGTCGCATCGGGCCACGTCAACCGCATCTTCGCCAAACTCCACAGCTTCAGCCGTGCCCAGGCCACCGCCAAGTGGCCGGGCAGGGCTCCGGGTTCGCCCCCTGGACGGAGCTGACGGCGATGACACAGCGATGGTTTTCGGCCTGGGTCCGGAATCGGGCCCAGGGACCCTCTGGTGTTTCGGGTATTTCCGCTTACTTTTCTCGCAAGACTTCTCCCAAGACCTGCGAGCCCAGCGCCCGGCGACCGCCGAACACCAGAGGGGAACACCATGAGCAACTGGATCCACACCACCGCCGCACACCTGCGCTCCCGCGCCGCTCGCGACGACAGGGGGCAGACGGCGGTGGAGTACCTGGGGATCATCGCGGTGGTGGTGGCGATCGTGTTGGCCATCGTGGGAACGGACATCGGCCAGACGATCTTCGATGCGATCACGGACAAGATCACCGAAGTGACCGGCGGTTGATGCGGCGGCCCCGGTACGGCGGCGGCGACTCAGGGCAGGCTTTCCCCATCTACATCACGGTGGTGGCGGGCCTGCTCTTCCTCGCGTTCGCGTACCTCGCGGTCGGCCAGGCCGCGGCCAACCGGAACGGCGCCCAGACCGCGGCTGACGCGGCGGCTCTGGCGGCGGCACAGGAGACCCGGGACCAGCTCGCCGGCATGTGGGTGGAGGACGTACTCGACCCGACGAAGTGGCAGGACATCTTCGACGGTGTCGGGGCGCAGTTCGACGGCTGCTGGCGAGCGGACGAGCTGGCGGCGCAGAACGACGCCGCTGTCGACGGCTGTGGACCGGTGGAGCCGCTCGGCTACACGGTCACCGTCGAATCCACGAAACCCGTCGGCGACTCGATCGTCCCCGGTACGGAGGACATCAAGTCGAAGGCATCCGCCACCGCCGTGATCGAGCCCCGCTGTACGTTCGACCTCCCTGGCGGGGACGAAGGGGATGGCGAGGACGCCGGGGACGCCGGGGGCGGCACCGGAGGCGAGGCGGAGCCGGGCGACGGAAACGACACACTGCCGCTGCCACGCCTCACCTGCGACGACAGCGGCAACTGGGACCCGGACCCGGACGATCCGACCACCCTCCCGGCTCCCGAGGACCTCTTCGACGTCCATCTGGCCGACTCACCGGCGAACGACGAGTGACTGACGAATGACTAAGGAAGCAGAGGCATGAGTATTCGGTTCACGACGAAGGCCCACAGGGGGATGGTCGCGCTGACCGTTGCGGCTGGTCTGGCCCTCGGCGTGGCCGGCTGCGGCAGCGGCGGGGACGACAACGACAAGCCGGAGACATCGGCGTCCGCCACCACGGAACGGGGATCCGACCCGAGCGCCCAGGAGGGGCAGTCGGACGAGCCCCTGGCGGAGCTGAAGGGCTCGGACGGACTGCTTCTCCAGATCACCTCCGCCCAGCGTGACTCCGGTGGCTTCGTCACCGTGAACGGCAGCCTGAAGAACGACGGGGACAAGAGCATGTCGGTCCCGTCCGCGCTGAGCGGCAACGAGACCGAGATCACCAGAAACGGCCGGTCCTTCGGGGGCGCCACACTCGTCGACTCGAAGAGCAAGAAGCGGTACTACGTCCTACGCGACACGGACGGCCGCCCGCTCACGACCACGGGCTTCTCGACTCTCAAGGCCGGCGAAACCCTGGCCGTGTTCATGCAGTTCCCGGCCCCGCCCACGGACACGTCCGAAGTCACCTTCCAGCTCCCGACCTTCGCCGCCGCCACCATCCAGATCTCCGGATGAGGCCCCCGATGACCCGCACCCCCCGCCTCACCCTGACCCTCACCGCGGCCACAGTCATGGTCGCCGCGAACCTCCTCGTGGCCACGACAGCCGACGCGGCCGACGATCCCAGCGTGCCCCCGGGAACGGAAGCCACGGCGTCGGCCCCCGTAGAGGTCGACGCCAACGACCCCGACCTCAAGATCCCGGAAGGCGCCACCCTGGCCGAACCCAAGGTCCTGGACATCAAGCAGGTCGTCGAGGACCAGGCCGGTGAGGAACGGCGCGAAGACACCAACGCGGACGTGAAGTTCGCCCTTCAGGCCGAGGTGCTCTTCCCCAAGGACAGCGCGAAGCTCACCGGCGAGGCGAAGGCCCGCATCGCGGAGATCGCCGAGGAGATCAAGACCCAGAACGCCACCCGCATCCGGGTCTTCGGCTTCACCGACAACCTCGGCTCCTCCGCCCACGGCGACGTCCTGTCCAGGAAGCGCGCGAACGCCGTACAGGGGATCCTGGAAGCGGAACTGAGCGACTCGACGGTGACGTACGAGGTGCGGGGATACGGCGAGCAGTACCCGATCTCCTCGAACGCGACGGAGGCGGGCCGCAAGAAGAACCGCCGGGTGGAGGTGTCGTTCCCGCGCTCGGCGGGCTGAAGCGTTCCGCGGGCGCCCCGGACCGGCGCGTCGCTGGCGTGTTCATGCAGATAGGCTCCCGGGTGTTGATCCGTCGGCGGTGACTCGAAACCGCCGGCACTACCGGGGGTCGTTCACGTGGTCCAGGTGCCGCAGCGATGGCGCAAGCCGCTGCTCGTCGTGCTGCCGCTCGCGTTGCTCCTCACGGCGGGAGTCGTCGTTCTGCACGGCACCGGCGACTCGGACGGCGGCGGCCATGCGGCGGCGAATCGCGCGCAGTTGAGGCGTGCCTGCGGCGGGCTGCTGCCGTATGAGGAGCTCAGCGGCCTCGTACCCGACGAGGTCGAGGGCGAAGTGAGCGAGTACGGCACCGTGTTGGAGCCCGGCGAGGAGAGTCGCTCGCTGGTGAACTGTGCCGTGACGTGGCCGGGGCGCGGGTCGGTGCGGGTGCGGGCCGTTCCGCTGCTCTCGTCGATGCCGATGTCGGTGAAGGCCGAGGACATCGTGGCCGAGGGGTACGAGGTGCCCGGGCTCACCGGCAGGGTCGGTGAGGAGGACGGGCAGTTGTGGATCGTGGCCGAGTGCGCGGGCGGGCTCGACGGTCAGGTACGTGACGTGACCGCCATGTACGTCACCGCCCAGGTCGATCTGCCGGTTCCCGGCAAGGGGAAGCGGGCCCAGTACCTCGTGGACTTCACCACCGCCGTTCGGGTCGCCAACGGGATCACCGCGCGGCAGAACTGCGGCGGCACCCCGCTGGCCGAGCCGACCAAGGTGATCGACACCTACGAGGAACACACGACCGCGGATGCGGACGGCGGCAACATCGAGACCGTGCGGATCGACGAGCCGGGCCTGGGCGTGCGGAAATGCCGTGGGCTCGGCAAACGCGCGGGCTTCCCCGGCACTTGGCGGGACAGCGGCGACCTTCAGGGCTCCCGGCTGCTGAACGTCTGCACCGCCGCCGCGGTGGATCCTGACGACCCGACCGAGACCGATCCCTGGCTGGAGCCCGACGCGGTCGTCGATGTCTCGGCGGCGAGCTGGGCCGGACCGCTGAGCCGGGCCGCGTTCGACCAGTACTACTCCACGGGCGACAGCTTCGACTTCCAGCGGGGCCGGCGTACGAAGGTCGTACCGGAGAACGAGCCGACCGAACTCGCCCTGTGGGCCAGGTCGACCTGCGCCGCGGGCAGCACCTACCACCGGGTCACCGTGGACATGAAGGTCGGCGACCTCAGCGAACGCACGCTCAGCGAAGCACAGCGGACCAAGTACTCCAAAGACGCCCGCGAGCTCATGGACAGCTACCTCACCGCTCCGCGCGGCTGGCCCCGGCAGCAGCGGTGCCACGGCACCGAGATCCTCGGGGAGGTGGAGGAATGGCGGTGAAGCGGATCGTCCTCAGAGCGGTCATCGCGCTGACCGCCACGGCCGTCGGCGTCCTCGGATATCTGTACGCCCACGGAGACCTCCAGCGGTGGCAGGACGAGTCGGCGCTCGACGGCGCTTGCGACGGCCTCCTCGACCGGAACGTGGTCCGCGACGTCCTCGGCCCGGGAGCGGTCGAGGTCGAGAGCGACGACCGTGCCGGGGCCGGCCTGGTGGGCTGCCAGGTGCGCGTCGACGGCGGTGGCGCCGCCGAGGTCCACGTCCTCGACACCGCGTCCGCCGGGGACGGCTGGAACTCCCTCTACACCGGGCCGCGCGGAGAGACGCTCTCCGTACCGGTCGGCCACGGGTGGGCAGGGCTCTTCGGCGCGGAGCCGAAGCGCGTGACCGGCTCGCTCGACGCCGACGAGGACGAGGACGTCACCGTGAGCCTGCTCCTGCGGTGCGCCGGGACCGCGAGCGTGAAGGGCCTGTCCGTCACCGTCGAGACCAGACTCGACAAGACGCTCGACGACCCGGCGAACAGGCCGGAGTTCGCAAGGATCGCCACCTCCACGGCGGCGAAGGCGTCGAAGACCCGGCACTGCGGAGCCCAGCTCGGAAGGCCCGTACGCAGTCTCGGCCTGCCGGTGAAAGAGGACGCGTACGAACCACTGGGCACGGCGGCGGGGACCTGCTCCGGCATTCCCACCGCACGGGGCGTCGCCGTCGCCACCGAAACCGACCGAGGGAACGCCCCGTACGAGGTCTGCCGACTCTCCGACGCGGACCTCGATACGCGCTATGTGCTCGAAGCCGAGTTCGGTCCTTACGCGCAGGAGGAGTTCGCCCGGAACCAGGAGTACGGACGGGAGGACGGGCCGTCGCCCGACGTCCCCGCACACCACCGCGACGCTGACGGCGGCGTCAGCTGGACGACCGCCAAGTGCGCTGACGGTACGGCCCTGTTCACCTTGCATGTCGCCGACGAGCGCAACGACAACCGCGGGAACACGGCAAGCAATCCGGATCTCGCCTACGAACGCACCGCCCTCAGGGCGTTCGCCGAGCACTCCGCGCAGGCCCATGGCTGTTCCGCTCCCGTGACACCGTGACACCGTGACGACGCTCGCCCGAGCCCCTGCCCACACCTTCCACACCTTCTCCGTCCGTGGGGACCCCTCCCGGCCCCCGCCCCCTACTCTCCGCCCATGACCGCCCCACGCAGCTGGCCCCTCTGGCCCCTCGCGCTGGCCGCCGCACTGACGGCCGCAGGCTGTTCGAACTCCCCGGACACCACCTCGTCGGCATCGCCCCGCGCGTCGGCCCCGCAGCCCTCCAGCCCGCCGACCACTCGGCCGAGTCCCACGGCGCCCTCACCGACCTCGGCGTTCTGCCTGGACCTGGACGCCTTCCAGGTCGGCGTCGTCACCTTCCGCTCCGACGTGGGCGCCGCGATCGAGGGGCAGCCGTTGGACTTCGAAGACCTGCGGACGAGGGCTGTGCTGATCGCCCGCATGGGAGAGGAGATGAAGGCTGACGCGCCGCAGGACATCGCCGACGAGTTCCGGGTGGTGCTCAAGGCGATCGACACCTCGGCGCGCGGCTTGAAGAAGGGAGCGAAGGTACGCGATGTGGTGGACCCCCTGTACGGCGAGCGGAACCTTCCCGCCTTCGACGCGGTGAACGACTACGACTGCGACGCCTCGCAGGAGTGACGCGGACCGAGGGCCGTAAGTACTAGGGGGACTTTCAAAACACCCCCTAGGCCTCCACAGTCACCCGCACCCCGGCCACCAGCCCCCACCCCGCCATCACCCCGGCCGCCCCCTCAAGCACATGCCGCGACCGCAGCCGGGGCAGGCCCAGGCGGCCCGGTTTCATGGTGCGTACGGCGATGACGTTCAGCTCGCGGTCGAGGTAGGCGACATCGATGGGGATGCGCATGCGGAAGGTGTGGACGCCGCCGGCCGGCGTGAGCAGCATCGCGCCGGCGACGGAGTCGCGCCCCAGGAGCCCTTTCGTGCGGGCCCGGTACGACGAGGCGATCTCCAGGGGGACGCAGACGTCACCCCGGTCCCCGTGCACCACCAGCGTCCCCCGGCCGTCCCGCCACCGCTGTCCCATCCGACGCCGCCTCCTGGGCTCCGTTCCCCACCGTGTTGTCCGCCGAGTGCCTCCGGGTAGGAAGGATTCCATGACCGGACTCGGCGCAGTATTCCGTCCCCAACTGGCCCCCGAACGACTCCGTTCCGTCGCCCGACTCGCCGACAGCGCGGGCCTTGAGGAGCTCTGGCTCTGGGAGGACTGTTTCCGCGAGGGCGGCGTCTCCACCGCGGCGGCCGCCCTCGCCTGGACCGAGCGGCTCAGGATCGGCGTCGGGCTGCTGCCCGTGCCGCTGCGGAACGTCGCCATCACCGCCATGGAGGCAGCGAGCCTGCACCGGATGTTCCCGGACCGGCCGATCCTCGCCGTCGGACACGGTGTGCAGGACTGGATGGGGCAGGTCGGGGCCCGGGTCGAGTCGCCGGTGACCCTGTTGCGCGAGCACCTCGACGTGCTGCGGGCCCTGCTGCGCGGGGAGCGGGTCACCGTCGAGGGGCGGTACGTGAAGCTCGACGACGTCGCCCTGGACTGGCCGCCCGCCCAGCCGGTGCCCGTCCTCGCAGGTGCCACCGGGCCCCGCTCGCTGCGCCTCGCCGGCGAGGCGGCCGACGGGACGCTGCTCACCGCCTCGACCTCGCCGGAGGGGGTACGGCGGGCACGGCAACTCATCGCCGAGGGACAGGAATCGGCCGGACGCGCCCCGGACCCGGACTCGCCCCACCAGGTCGTCGTCTACCTCCTCACCGCCACCGGACCCGACGGGCCCGCCCGCATCAAGGCCGAACTCGAGGCCGAGGGACTCGGATCCGTGCCCGACCTGGGAGTCGCCGGGGACGCCGGCACCGTGGCGAAGGCCGTGCAGCGGCTCGCGGACGCCGGTGCGGACACCGTGGTGCTCCAGCCGACGGGCGACGAGCCCGACCCGGAGGCGTTCGTACGGTTCGCGGCGGAGGAAGTGCGGCCACTGGTGCCGTAGCCGAGTGCAAACCGTGCATCCGTACGCGAACCGCCTCAGCCTCCTGCGCATCCAAGGAACCCACACCTTCTCCACATTGTTATGGAGGCCGACTCGATTTCCTCCCATCTCTCACGTAAGTTCAGACCAAGGTAATTCGCGTACGCAAAGCTGCGCGGCGGCACCGCGCAGCGGAGGGGGCTGCGCGGTGCCATGCCCTCCCGCCCGCCCCTGCTGGACGCGCGTCGCATCGAAAAGACGTCCGACCCGCGAAGCCATGTGCCCCGTCAAGCCGACGTTCGCGGTCGGGGTCACCCGGGGGAGGGAAGCGCGGACAAGTCACACGAGCGGCCCCCAAGCCACGCCAAACCCTCCGTATCCGGCCGCATCCCACCCGTTTCCCCTGGTAATCCGCCCCTGAGCGGCCGCGAATCGGCCACGGAAGAGCCCTCTCAGGGCCAGCGGGCCGTCGCCGAGCGATTTCGGAGAGTAGTTGTGGCACGCCGATGCACGCAGCATCACTCACGAAGGGTTATGGTGGAAACCCCCCCTCGGGCCGGTCCGTCTCCCCCCCACGGACCGGCCCGTTTTTTTGCCCCGAACCAAGGGGTGCATCGGAGCGCCGGGGGCTGCACGCCCCCAAGGGGCGCGGGGAACTGCGCGACCAGCCCCCACCACCCCGCACCCGCCCACACACCCAAGGGCACCCCCCACACAAGGCGCCAATACCCCACCCGCACCCCCAAAGCCGCGCCCACCCCAAACCCCGGTACGCTCCATGCGCGGGGACCGCATTCGTACGGAGGGGCGGACAATCACGTGAACCTGCGCGACAAGCTGCGCGGCCTGCTGGTCAGGCTGTACGCACGCCGGGTGGAAGGTCACCTGGACCACGCTCAGGTGCCCAAGCACATCGGCGTCATCATGGACGGCAACCGGCGCTGGGCGAAGGCCGCGGGTTCCAGCACCGTGCACGGTCACCGGGCCGGCGCCGAGAAGATCGAGGAGTTCCTCGGCTGGTGCTCCGAGACGGACGTCGAGGTCGTCACCCTCTGGCTGTTGTCCACGGACAACTTCGAACGGCCGCAGGACGAGCTGGGCCCGCTCCTCGGGATCATCGAGGACGTCGTGGGCACCCTCGCCGCCGACGGCCGCTGGCGCGTGCACCACGTCGGCACGCCTGACCTGCTGCCGTCCGGGATGCAGACCAGCCTCAAGGAGGCCGAGGAAGCCACCGCGCACATCGACGGAATACTGGTCAACGTCGCCATCGGCTACGGCGGCCGCCAGGAGATCGCCGACGCCGTGCGCTCGATGATCGTGGACGCCCACGACAAGGGCACCTCGATGGAGGACCTCGCCGAGTCCGTCAGCGTCGACCTGATCGGCCGACACCTCTACACCGGCGCCCAGCCCGACCCCGACCTCGTCATCCGCACCAGCGGCGAGCAGCGCTTGTCCGGTTTCATGCTGTGGCAGACGGCCCATTCCGAGTACTACTTCTGCGAGGTCTTCTGGCCGGCCTTCCGCAAGGTGGACTTCCTGCGCGCCCTGCGTGACTACGCGGCCCGGCACCGGCGTTACGGCGGCTGAGAAACACCCCACCGCGGGACGGAAGTAACAAGGAGTTCACCGGCGCGCCGTCATATGCGCTGGCATGGCATCGCACGTTCGAGGGCATAAGCCAAGCAGGTCGACACCCGAACCACGGGTGTCGTATCTCAGCGGGCGGCACCGGAGCCGTCCGCCCGGGAGGCCCTTTGCACCAGCCCGACCGTGCGGTCACGGCACGGAAGAAGCAGTGGAGGGCCGGTTTTCGGCCCGTGCATGGCGTGCAGGGCGGCCGACGACCGGTCCAGCTCCACTCCGTCGCTCCCCGACCTCATCCGAGGGGGTACGTCCTTCCGTGGTGACCAGCACAAAGCGCCACAAGCCAGACCGGCGCACCTACGTTCTCGACACCAGCGTCCTGCTGGCCGACCCGAACGCCCTGAACCGCTTCGACGAGCACGAGGTCGTGCTCCCCATCGTCGTGGTGACGGAACTGGAGGCCAAGCGGCACCATCCCGAACTCGGCTACTTCGCCCGGCAGGCACTGCGCCTGCTGGACGAGTTCAGGGTCCGGCACGGTCGCCTCGACGCCCCCATTCCGATCGGGGACCTCGGCGGCACCGTCCGTGTCGAGCTCAACCACTCGGACCCCAGCGTTCTGCCGACCGGCTACCGCCTGGGGGACAACGACTCCCGTATCCTCGCGGTCGCCCGCAATCTGCAGGCCGAGGGGTTCGACGTCACCGTCGTGTCGAAGGACCTGCCGCTCAGGATCAAGGCCTCGTCCGTCGGCCTCCTCGCGGAGGAGTACCGCGCCGAACTCGCCATCACGGACTCCTCCGGCTGGACCGGAATGTCCGAACTGACCCTGCCGGGCGAACAGGTGGACATCCTCTTCGAGGAAGGACACATCTACGTCCCCGAAGCCTCCGACATGCCCGTCCACACCGGGCTGACGATCCACTCCGAGCGTGGCAAGGCGCTCGGCCGGATCACGCCGGAGGGCAACGTCCGGCTGGTGCGCGGCGACCGGGAGGCCTTCGGCATCAAGGGGCGCAGCGCCGAGCAGCGCATCGCGCTCGACCTGCTCCTGGACCCGGACGTCGGGATCGTCTCCATGGGCGGCCGGGCCGGCACCGGCAAGTCGGCGCTGGCGCTGTGCGCCGGTCTGGAGGCGGTGCTGGAGCGCCGTCAGCACCAGAAGGTGATGGTCTTCCGGCCGCTGTACGCGGTGGGCGGGCAGGAGCTCGGCTATCTGCCCGGCAGCGAGGCCGAGAAGATGAGCCCCTGGGCGCAGGCGGTCTTCGACACCCTCTCCGCGGTCACCAGCCGCGAGGTCATCGAAGAGGTCACCGCGCGCGGAATGCTGGAGGTGCTTCCCCTCACTCATATCCGCGGACGCTCGCTGCACGACGCATTTGTGATCGTGGACGAGGCGCAGTCACTGGAAAGGAATGTCCTGCTGACTGTTCTGTCCCGAATTGGCGCCAATTCGCGGGTGGTTCTCACCCACGACGTGGCTCAGCGGGACAATCTGCGGGTCGGGCGCTACGACGGTGTCGTCGCCGTCGTGGAGAAGCTGAAGGGACATCCGCTGTTCGCCCATGTCACGCTGACGCGGTCCGAGAGGTCCCAGATCGCGGCCCTTGTGACCGAAATGCTGGAAGACGGGCAGATCTGACCCAAGTGCTCAACTTGCGGTAGCTACTCGTTGGTTGGCGCCGTTCGGAAAAGGCAGTGAGCCTATCCGGGCGGCGCCTCGGCGTGTGCGGCTTTCCGTGAAACCCCTGGCACAAACAAGGTGTGAGCTTTCACACGCAACACAGAATTGCCTTGCGGCGTCGGGTTACGGCAGAGTCTCACTCCTGTCAGGCCCCGCATACGACACACCTGTACCCCCAGCGGTACGGAACCACAGCAGCACCACAGCCAACTGCATAGCGACGTCGTATGCCGCCCGAGTCTTCACGCGGCGCTCCCCTCGCGGGAGTTGCCCACCGGGTCCGTGCCTCCCGTGACCCCGCAGTTGGGAGGCCAGCGCCAGGGGCACGATTGCGTCCGCCAGGGTCACCGAAGCGGACGATGCTGGAAGGAAACCGTGTGAGTCCGATTTCGGTCAGGGGATTCGCAGTGGCGTCGGCCACCGCGGTCACTGCTGTCGGAAGCGTCGTCGGCGTTGCCTCGGGCAGCACCGCGCAGAACAACGACGCCGAGGCGACGGCTGCCGATTCGACGCTTCTCGCGGACATACCCGCGGGCCAGCAGGCCCAGGTGCAGATCGAGTCCATGTCGGCGCAGGCGGATGTCCAGGCCATCGCCGCGGACGCGACCGCCAAGAAGGACGCTGAGGAGGCCGCCCGCAAGGCCGCCGCCCAAACCGCGATCGACAAGAAGGAAGCCGCCGAGAAGGCCGAGAAGGCGGCACAGGAAGCCAAGGAGCGCGAAGAGGCCGAGGCGAAGGCCTCCAGGTCCTCCTCCGCGGACTTCCCGATCCAGAGCTCGTACACCATCGACCAGATCCAGGCGATGGCGCGCCAGATGGTGCCGAGTGACCAGTTCCAGTGCTTCAGCAACATCGTGGACCACGAGTCCAGCTGGAACTACCAGGCCGTCAACGCCTCCTCCGGTGCCTACGGCCTCTTCCAGGCCCTGCCCGGCTCCAAGATGTCGTCCGTCGGCTCGGACTGGCAGACGAACCCGGCCACCCAGATCAAGTGGGGCCTGAACTACATGAACGAGCGCTACGACAGCCCTTGTGGCGCGTGGTCGTTCTGGCAGGCGAACCACTGGTACTAGGCGCTCCGCTTCGGGGGCCGGGACGGGTCGTTGTTCGTCTGCGGCACCGTCGTGGTCGATCGCGCCCACGCGGCGGAGCCGCACATAGATATAGATACAGCCCGCGCCCCTTAGGTGTGTTTCTCAACCCTGCGTTGCCCCTCGCCGTCCTTTGGTGAGGGGCTTTCGCGTTGCCCCGGCAGTGGCCATGTACGGTCGGACGCAACGACTCCAGGGGGGAGTGGTGGGGAGAGACGGGGGAAGAGGGCGGAACATGTCGCGAGTGCCAGGGTGGCTCGGTCGGCTCGGGGCCGGACTGACGGAGATGAGTGAGCGGTTGGACGAGCGCCGGGCCGCGGTGGAACGGGAGAGCGGCGAGCTCCAGCCGGTGCGGCAGTCCGCCCCGGAGCCCGAGCCCTCCGACGCCGACGGCCCGCCGCCACCCAGCGACCACGTGCCACGCCCCCCCGACTACGCGCCCACGGCTCCGCCGCCCCGGCCCGATCCCGCACAGGTGGTGCCGTGGGGTGTACGGGTCGCGGCGGAGGCAGGCTGGCGGCTGCTCGTCCTCGCCGGGACCGTCTGGGTGCTGATGCGGGTCATCAGCGCCGTCCAACTCGTCGTGTTCGCCTTCGTCATCGCACTGCTCCTCACCGCGCTGATGCAGCCCTCGGTGGCCTGGCTGAAGCGGCGTGGCGTGCCGCACGGGCTCGCCACCGCGCTGACCGCGATCCTCGGGTTCGTCGTCATCGGGCTGATGGGCTGGTTCGTGACCTGGCAGGTCATGGAGAACATCGACAACCTCTCCGACCAGGTCCAGGACGGCATCGACGAGCTGCGCAACTGGCTGCTCAACAGCCCGTTCCACGTCACCGACAAGCAGATCAACGAGATCGCCGAGAACCTCCGGGAGGCGATCGGCGCCAACACCGACGAGATCACCTCGGCCGGTCTGGAAGGCGTCACGGTCGTCGTCGAGGCGCTCACCGGCATTCTGCTGGCCGCCTTCTCCACGCTCTTCCTGCTCTACGACGGCAAGCGCATCTGGGAGTGGACGCTGAAGCTGGTGCCCGCCGCGGCCCGCCCCGGCGTCGCCGGTGCCGGCCCGCGCGCGTGGGCGACCCTCACGGCGTACGTACGCGGCACGGTCCTCGTCGCCCTGATCGACGCCGTGTTCATCGGCATCGGCATCTACTTCCTGGACGTCCCGATGGCTGTGCCGCTGGCCGTCTTCATCTTCCTGTTCTCCTTCATCCCGCTCGTCGGCGCGGTGGCCTCCGGCGCCCTGGCCGTGGTCGTGGCGCTGGTGACCCAGGGCGTCTTCACCGCGGTGATGACCCTGGTGGTCGTCCTCGCCGTGCAGCAGATCGAGGGCCATGTCCTCCAGCCGTTCATCCTGGGCCGCGCGGTCCGCGTCCACCCGCTGGCGGTGGTGCTGTCGGTGGCGGCCGGGGGCATGGTGGCGGGCATCGGGGGTGCGGTGGTCGCGGTGCCGTTGGTGGCGGTGTCGAACACGATCGTGGGGTATCTGCGGGCGTACTCGCAGGGGACGGCACCCCGACCCCCGGCCCGTCCGGCGTTCGCAGCACCCGCGGACGAGACCGACGACAACGCGGCGGACCCCGCCCACAAGGTGTGAGCGGGGTCCACCGAAGCTACGGCGTCTACTCGACGTCGGCCAGCACAGCCTCGGCTTCCAGGGTGGAGCCCACCGCCTGGACGACCGAGGCGATCTTGAACGCCTCCTGGACGACCTCGCGGTCGACGCCCGCCTTGCGCAGCACCTGCTCGTGCGAGTCGAGGCACATGCCGCAGCCGTTGATGGCGGACACGGCGAACGACCAGAGCTCGAAGTCGACCTTGTCGACACCGGGGTTGCCGATCACGTTCATACGGAGCCCCGCGCGGAGGTTGCCGTACTCGTGGTCGGACAGCAGGTGCCGGGTCCGGTAGAAGACGTTGTTCATCGCCATCACGGCGGCCGCGGACTTAGCCGCGTTGTACGCCTCCGGCGTGAGGTTCGCCTTGGCCTCCGGTGCCAGCTCGCGCAGCACGATCGGGGAGCGTGCGGCGATGGCGGTCGCCAGCACCGTGCCCCACAGCTGCTGCGCCGGGAGGTCGGAATTGCCGATGACCGAGCCGAGGTTGAGCTTCAGGTCCTTGGCGTAGTCCGGTAGGCGGGACTTGAGGGAGTCGAGGGACATGTCACTCACTCTCCGGCAAGCAGCTTGACCGGGTCCAGGGTGTCCTCGCCCTTGCTCCAGTTGCACGGGCACAGCTCGTCCGTCTGGAGGGCGTCCAGGACCCGCAGGACCTCCTTGGGGTTACGGCCGACGGAGCCGGCGGTCACCATGGAGAACTGGATCTCGTTGTTCTGGTCGACGATGAAGACGGCGCGCTTGGCGAAGCCGTCCTCGCCCTCGATGCCGAGGTCGCGCATCAGCTCGTGCTTGGAGTCGGCCATCATCGGGAACGGCAGGTCGCGCAGGTCTTCGTGGTCCTTGCGCCAGGCGTGGTGGACGAACTCCGAGTCACCGGAGAAGCCGAGGACCTGGGCGTCGCGGTCGGCGAACTCCTCGTTCAGCTTGCCGAAGGCCGCGATCTCGGTGGGGCAGACGAAGGTGAAGTCCTTGGGCCAGGCGAAGACGATCTTCCACTGACCCTCGTAGGTCTTGTGGTTGATCGTCTCGAACTCCTTGCCCTTCTCCAGCGAGACGCAGGCGGTCAGTTCGAACTCGGGGAACTTGTCACCGACAGTGAGCACAGGCTCTCCTTGCAGCGGAAGAGACACCTGTTCGGTACGCATGTACAGGTGTCTCCCTTGGGTTGGACCTTACCGATCCTGGCACAGGGTGCATTGATACGGGAAATAGCTACACTCGGTCAGGTTGATCGGAAGGTGCTATCAGTGACTGTGAGTAAGCGGAGGCAGCCCAGCCTCGCCCAGCTGCGGGCCTTCGCGGCCGTCGCCGAGCATCTCCACTTTCGGGATGCCGCCGCAGCGATCGGCATGAGCCAGCCCGCGCTGTCCGGTGCGGTGTCGGCGCTGGAGGAGTCACTGGGAGTGACGCTGTTGGAGCGCACCACGCGCAAGGTGCTGCTGTCGCCGGCCGGTGAGCGGCTGGCGGTGCGGGCGAAGGCGGTGCTGGTGGAGGTCGGGGCGCTGCTGGAGGAGGCGGAGGCCGTCCGGGCGCCGTTCACGGGCGTGTTGCGCCTCGGCGTGATCCCCACGGTGGCGCCGTATCTCCTGCCCACCGTGCTGCGGCTCGTGCACGACCGGTACCCGCACCTCGACCTCCAGGTGCACGAGGAGCAGACCGCGAGCCTCGTCGACGGCCTCACCTCCGGGCGCTTGGACCTGCTGCTGCTCGCGGTCCCGCTGGGCGTGCCCGGGGTCGTCGAACTGCCGCTCTTCGACGAGGACTTCGTACTCGTCACGCCACTCGGCCACGGGCTCGGCGGCCGCGAGGGCATTCCCCGGGAGGCGCTGCGGAAGCTGAAGCTGCTGCTGCTCGACGAGGGCCACTGCCTGCGCGACCAGGCCCTGGACATCTGCCGGGAGGCGGGCCGCGAGGACGCCCCGGTGACGACGACGGCGGCAGGTCTGTCCACGCTGGTCCAACTGGTCGCCGGCGGGCTGGGCGTGACCCTCCTGCCCCGCACCGCCCTCAAGGTCGAGACCAGCCGCAGCACCCAACTCCTCACCGGCTACTTCGCGAACCCGGCCCCCACTCGCCGCATCGCCCTCACCATGCGAACGGGCGCGGCCCGCGGCGCGGAGTACGAGGAACTGGCCGCAGCACTGCGCGCAGCGCTGCGGCCGTTGCCGGTGCGGGTGGTGGACGCGGACGCGCCGACTACTCCGTACGCAACCCGTCCGGACGCATCAGCCGCAGCAGCGGAGGCAGGCTGAGCAGGGTCACCGTCAGGACCACACCCGCGGCCACGCCTGTCATGGAGAGGACGCTCGGCCAGTCGACGATGACCGGGGTGTCCGTCATGCGGAGCAGGACGGCGCCGAGGGTGAGGCCCACCACCGAGGAGAGCAGGAGGCCCAGGGCGATCGGGATGGCCGTCTGCCAGAGGACCGACAGGCTCAGGGTGCGGCGCCGGGTGCCGAAGGCGACCAGGGACGACAGGAGCTTCTTGCGGTCGCGCAGTTGCTCCAGCTGGGAGACCAGCAGGCTCGCGCCGATCAGCATCATGACGCAGACTGCGCCCACGAACAGACCGGTGCGGATGGTGCTGTAGCGGTCGGCCGTCCGGGTGGAGTACCACGTCATGGGGTACGACAGCGGGTCCGCGGCCGTCGCCGTGTTCCGTACGCGGTCGTACACGTCCGGCACCGAGTGGTCCAGCTTGAGGTACACCTGCCCCTTCAGCGCCTGCGCGGCGGCAGCGGGCAGGGCCTTCGGGGTGAGGAGGAAGCCGCCGCGCTGCCGGCCCGTGAAGTCCTCCTGCGTCCGGGCCTCCTTCAGGCCCTTCGGCACGGTCCAGGCGACCTCCTGCCGCTGCGGCCCGCCGTCGTACGACGGGTCCAGATACACCGTCCGGCCCGGCTGCTTCACCAGCTTCCGGGTGTCCTTGTCGTACTCGGCGTTCGCCACGTAGAAGATGTCGCCGTCCCGGCACGAGGGAAGCTCGGCCGCCTGACGCAGTGAGGCGCAGTCGCCGACCGTCATCTCGGCGCCCATGTCCGGGTCCTTGGGCCGCTCGCCCAGATAGCCCTCGGCGTACGCGTAGACGTCCTGGACGCCCTTGGTGTCACGGAACTTCGCGACCGCCGGGTCGAGCGGGGCGTTCCGGGACAGGGCCACCTCCATCTGCGCCCGCTGGACGTCGTACTGGGACTGCTTGGTGTAGTCGCTCTCCACCCCGGCGAACAGCATCTGCAACGCGATGGCCCCGGCGACCGCGACCGCCACGCCGTTCACCATGCGGGCCGCCGTACCAGTGCTCAACTGGAGCCTGCGGACGGCTAGTTGCCAGGCGACGCCGCCCGAGCCGAGCCGGGCGACGACCGCCTCGACGACCCACGGCAGCAGCGTGGTCACGCCGATGAGCAGCAGCAGCACACCGCCGATCACCAGGTACTCGTTGAAGGTGCCGTTGTCGCTGCCCTGTCCGATCATCGGGTAGAGCATCGCGAGGCCGCCCAGCGGCAGCAGCAGCCGCCACCACAGCCGGCGCCGCGAGGGCTTCGCCGTACGCACCACCCCGAGCGGTTCGATCACCACGCCGCGCATCGCGAACAGCGTGACCACGACCGCCGCCGCCGGGACCGCGAGGCCGACCAGCAGGGCCAGTCCGGGGGAGGGGTTGAGGTAGCTGGGGAAGACACTGACGTCGAACACCTCGACCGAGCCCGCGATCTGGCGGCCGAGCAGGAAGAAGCCCGTACCGAAGACCAGTCCGAGCACCGCGCCCGCCAGCGCCTCGCCGGCCGCGATCCGCCGGGTCATCCGGCTGTCGGAGCCGACCAGCCGCAGCGCCGCGAGCCGCCGGTCGCGCCGCTCGCCGCCGAAGCGCACGGCCGCGGCGATGAACACGGCGACCGGCATCAGCAGCACCACGAAGACGACGACGACCAGCAGGAGCAGCACCGGGTCGGTCGTCGCCTCGGTCGGGCTGGTGTCCCCGAACCGTTCGATCCGGGCGACCCGAGCGCCGTCGATGTGCGGCGCGAGGTCGTCGCCGCCCCGGAAGAAGGCGAGTTCGTGCGAGCCGATCAGCCCGCTCTCCCCGATGGTCCCGACGATCCGCTCCGGCAGCCGCTCACGCAGCAGCTTCGCCCCGTCCGACTCCAGCAGCCGCTTCAGCGCGGGGGAGACGACCATCTCGCCCACCGCCGGGAACTTCTCAAGACCCGGCGGCAGCGGCGCGCGGGGCCCCTCGGGCTCCAGGGCCCGGCCGCGGATGTCCTTGTCCCCGAAGTCGGTGTCGACGTCCGCGACGATCAGGGTGGCGTCCGACCTCTTGGTCTCCGTGTAGCTGTAGTCGATGTCGGCGCGGGCGCTCTCCCGCTCGTGCCGGACCTCCTGCATGTTCGGGACCGCGGTCGTCAGCAGCAGCAGGGCCACGCCGAGTCCGACACCGACGGCGGTCAGCAGGGCCCGGACCCAGCCCTCGCGTCCGCCCGCGAAGGCGAACCGCACCCCCATGGCCAGATCCTTGGCCCACTGACCCCCGCTCATACGACGCGCTCCATGTCGCGGGACTTTCCGTCCCGTACGACGATCTCGCGGTCGGAGTAGGCGGCCACCCGCGCCTCGTGGGTGACGAGGACGACGGCGGCGTTGGTCGAGCGGGCGGCGTCGGTCAGCAGCTCCATCACGCGCTCGCCGTTGAGGGAGTCGAGCGCGCCGGTCGGCTCGTCGGCGAACAGCACG
>NZ_KQ948933.1:0-118404 GCF_001514235.1 Streptomyces caeruleatus
GGCCCCTTCCCCAGCTGAGGCGTGCCGAGCGCTCAAACGAACGTCGACGGCGGCGAGTCCAGGTCTTCCAGCTCGATGCCCGGTGCGGCGAGGACGACGTCGCCGGCGATGTGTACGGCGTGCTGCTCGCCCGTGTCCAGGGCTGTGACCTGGTATTCGTCCACGGCCAGGGGGCCGTTGTCAGTGGCGTGTGTTTGTCTGTTCACCAAGGCCCAGGACTGGTCCACGGTGCGCGGGGCCAGGACCGGGTCCGTGAGGGCCACGAGGCGTACGCGGGTTGCCGAGTCGGAAGGGGTGAGGCGTAGGAGACGAGTGGTGGCGATGAGGAACGCGGGGGACATCCCGGTGAAGGCGTGGGCGCGCACGTTGCCTTCCGTGGCATGAGTCCCGGTGGGGTCGGTACGGACCCACGTGACGCCGTCGAGGGCGGCGCCGCGTACCTGCCAGCCACCTGCGTGGAGTTCGAGCCTGAGAGGGCGGCCGAGTTCGTCCAGGGTGAGGTCGACGGAGCCGCTGTGATCGCCCGCGGGGGTGGTCAGCTGGGAGACGTAGCGCCAGCCGGAAGGGCCGGGGGCGCAGTGGAAGTGCTCTTCTGCGAGGGGGGTGTGATCGTGCGGATCATGGAGCGAATAGCGGCCGCGGGGCATCGGGGTCCTGGATCTTGATGGCTCTGGGTGGCGCGTGGGCCGGCTGAAGGTGCCGCACGGCCAAAGGGGCAGGCCCCCGACACGGGGGTGCGGGGGCCTGCCTTGGAGGTCTGCTCGACTCAGTAGCGGTAGTGGTCCGGCTTGTACGGGCCCTCGACCTCTACGCCGATGTACGCGGCCTGCTCGGGGCGGAGCTTCGTCAGCTTCACGCCGAGCGAGTCCAGGTGGAGGCGCGCGACCTTCTCGTCCAGGTGCTTGGGCAGCGTGTAGACGCCGGTCGGGTAGGCGTCCGGCTTGGTGAACAGCTCGATCTGGGCCAGGGTCTGGTCCGCGAAGGAGTTGGACATCACGAAGGACGGGTGACCGGTGGCGTTGCCGAGGTTCAGCAGGCGGCCCTCGGACAGGACGATGAGGACCTTGCCGTCGGGGAACGTCCAGGTGTGGACCTGCGGCTTGACCTCGTCCTTGACGATGCCGGGGACCTTGGCGAGGCCGGCCATGTCGATCTCGTTGTCGAAGTGGCCGATGTTGCCGACGATCGCCTGGTGCTTCATCTTGGCCATGTCCGAGGCCATGATGATGTCCTTGTTGCCGGTCGTGGTGATGAAGATGTCGGCCTTGTCGATGACCTCGTCGAGGGTCGTGACCTGGTAGCCGTCCATCGCCGCCTGGAGGGCGCAGATCGGGTCGATCTCGGTGACGATCACGCGGGCGCCCTGTCCGCGCAGGGATTCCGCGCAGCCCTTGCCCACGTCGCCGTAGCCGCAGACGACCGCGGTCTTGCCGCCGATCAGGACGTCGGTGGCGCGGTTGATGCCGTCGATCAGGGAGTGGCGGCAGCCGTACTTGTTGTCGAACTTCGACTTGGTGACGGCGTCGTTCACGTTGATCGCCGGGAACAGGAGGACGCCGTCGCGCTGCATCTCGTACAGGCGGTGGACGCCCGTCGTGGTCTCCTCGGTCACGCCGCGGATCTCGGAGGCGAGCTGGGTCCACTTCTGCGAGCCGTCGGTGATGGTGCGGTGCAGGAGTTCGAGGATGACGCGGTGCTCGTCGGACTCGGCGGTGTCGACGGAGGGGACCTTGCCGTCCTTCTCGTACTCGACGCCCTTGTGGACGAGGAGGGTGGCGTCACCGCCGTCGTCGAGGATCATGTTCGGGCCGCCGGTGGGGCTGTCCGGCCAGGTCAGGGCCTGCTCCGTGCACCACCAGTACTCCTCCAGGGTCTCGCCCTTCCAGGCGAAGACCGGGACGCCCTGGGGGTTGTCCACGGTGCCGTTCGGGCCGACGGCGATGGCGGCGGCCGCGTGGTCCTGGGTGGAGAAGATGTTGCAGGAGGCCCAGCGGACCTGAGCGCCGAGGGCGACCAGGGTCTCGATGAGGACGGCGGTCTGCACGGTCATGTGCAGGGAGCCGGTGACGCGGGCGCCGGCCAGCGGCTGCGTCTCGGCGTACTCCTTGCGGATCGCCATCAGGCCGGGCATCTCATGCTCGGCGAGGGTGATCTCCTTGCGGCCGAAGTCGGCCAGGGAGAGGTCGGCGACCTTGAAGTCCTGTCGGTTCTCGACAGTCGTCATTACGAGCTGCTCCTCGGGGTTCGGGTCGAGGGTGGGTACGGCTGGTCTGCGCGGCGGCGGACACAGGGGTGCCCGAAGAGGACACAGGCATGCCCGCGTGCGCGCAGCGCAGTCCGTCGGAGGCCCTCTCTCCCTCGGCCGGTCCGTGTCGGGACCGCCCGACCGCCATCAGCAGCGACGTCTGGCTCTGTCCCAAGCTACACCGGGAGGCCCGGCCGTCCCCAGTCCGCCTTCGAAGAGATCGCGCCATCCATCGGGCTCACGGGGCCTCGTGGTGGGGCTTCGGGCGGGGGCGATAGCGGGACACCAACGAAGGGCGTACAGGAGGTGGCAGAGCAGGACGTTGTGGGGCAATCGGGCCTTTGAGTCTGGGGCGGGGTGGTGCAGGATGCCCGGAGATCTGAACAACCGATCGATCTTGCGGGGCGTCCGGGACGGCGTTCCGTGTGACAAAGGCGTTAGGAGATCGACGTGACAAGTCCGGCCGGCCCTCCCCCCACGGGCGGCGGCAGTGGCGAGCAGAAGCGGTTGAAGCTGCTCGCGGTGACCGCGTGCCCGACCGGCATCGCCCACACGTACATGGCGGCTGAGAAGCTCGCGCAGGCTGCCGAGAGCCGCGGGATCGACATGAAGGTGGAGACGCAAGGATCCATCGGGGCTGAAAACGTCCTCGATGACAACGATGTCAAGCACGCTGACGGCGTCATCGTCGCAGCGGACAAGGACGTGGACCTGAGTCGGTTCGCGGGCAAGCGGGTGCTGACCGTCGGGGTGGCGGAGGGTATTCGTCACCCTGAGCAGCTGATCGAGCGGGTGTTGTCGGCGCCCGTGCACACGGGAGGGGGCGCCCCCACGGCGTCCACTGGCGGTGGCGGCAGGGAGCGGAGCGTCGGGTACAAGGCGCTGATGAACGGGGTCAGTTACATGATCCCGTTCGTCGTGGTCGGTGGGCTGCTGATCGCGATCTCGCTCTCACTCGGCGGGCACACCGACCCGTCGGGCGGTCTGGTCATCCCGAAGGACTCCTTCTGGATGGACATCAACAACATCGGCGTCATCGGCTTCACGCTGATGGTGCCGATCCTGTCGGGCTACATCGCGTACGCCATCGGGGACCGGCCCGCGCTCGTGCCCGGCATGATCGGTGGCTGGATCGCCAACACCGGTGAGCTGTACGGCTCCAAGGCGGGCGCCGGGTTCATCGGGGCGATCGTGACCGGGTTCCTCGCCGGGTATCTGGTGCTGTGGATCAAGAAGGTCAAGGTCCCGAAGTTCGCGCAGCCGATCATGCCGATCATCGTGATCCCGATCGTGGCGACGACCGCGCTCGGGCTGTTCTTCATCTACGTCATCGGGAAGCCGATCTCCTGGGTGTTCGAGCACCTGACCAGCTGGCTCAGCGGGATGACGGGGACGAGCGCGATCCTGCTGGGGGCGATTCTCGGGCTGATGATCGCGTTCGACATGGGTGGGCCGGTCAACAAGACGGCGTTCCTGTTCGGCGCAGGGCTCATAGCGACCGGCAACCAGACGGTCATGGGCATGTGCGCGGCGGCGATCCCGGTCATGCCGTTGGGGCAGGGCCTCGCCACGCTGATACGGAAGCGGCTGTACACCGAGCAGGAGCGGGAGACCGGGCTCGCCTCGCTGTTCATGGGGTGCTTCGGCATCTCCGAGGGCGCGATCCCGTTCGCGGCGGCGCGGCCCGCGCAGGTCATCCCGGCCAACATGCTGGGCGGCGCGGTGGCCGGTGCCGTCGCCGGGGTCGCCGGCGTCGAGGACGCGGTGCCGCACGGCGGGCCGATCGTGGCGGTGCTGGGCGCGGTGAGCGGGGTGCCGATGTTCTTCGTGGCCGTGGTGATCGGCACGGTCGTCACCGCGCTGACCACGGTCGCCCTGGTCGACCTGAGTGAGCGCAGGCGGCGTGGGGAGGCCGTCGGTGACATCGGCGCTGCCGGGCCCGAGCCGGTGCTCGTCGGGGTGGGTGCCGGAGCGCCGGTCGCCGGTGGTGTTGTGGCGCAGCGGACCGCCGTACGCGAGTCGGGGGCGGGGACCGACGCGGGTGCGTCCCCGGCGGACCGCGAGGAGCGCGAGGAGCGCGAGGCACGAGAGGAGTCCGAGGCGTCCCTGGCATCCGTAGAGCCCCTGGAGTCCCTGGAGTCCGAGGAGAAGGCCGGCGGTGCTCCGGTCTCGGAGAGTGCTGTCGGCGAGGTTCTCTTTTCCGGCTACCTCACACAGCAGACGGTGAAGGTGCAACTCCTCGCGGACGACAAGGAGTCGGCGATCCGGGAGATGAGTGAGCTGCTGGCCCGTACCGGCAAGGTCGCCGATGTCGACGAGTTGGTGGCGACCGCGTTGCGGCGGGAGGCGCAGGGGACGACCGGGCTCGGGGAGGAGATCGCGATTCCGCATGCCAAGACGGATGCGGTGACGGCGCCGGTGGTCGGATTCGCGCGGTCCGCGGAGGGCGTCGAGTGGGGCTCGCTGGACGGTACGACGGCGAGGCTGGTCTTCATGATCGCCGTACCGGAGGCGGCCGCGGGTGACGAACATCTGCGGATTCTGGCGCTGCTGTCGCGGAAGTTGATGGACGCCGGGTTCCGGGAGCGGCTGCTGGCGGCCGATGACGAGCGGGCGGTGCTGGGGGTGCTGAGCGAGATCCAGTAGCCGAGGTAGCCGAAGTGGGGGTCCGCGGTCATCACGCCGTGGGCCCCCACGGACGGTTCACGGACGGGCGTTACTCTCGTCCGCCGCGGATGTACCGCGTGGGGAGGGAGTGGCGATGGAGCAGGCGCGAAGACTCGTGGTCACGGCGTGGGTGGTGGGTCTGCTGGGACTGGTGCTCGTCGTCGGGTCCCTGATGTGGCTGCGTACGGGATACGTGCTGTCCACCGTGTCGGGCGAGAGCATGAAGCCCACGTACACGGTGGGAGATCGGATCGTCGTCGAGCGTGTCGGTGGGGACGAGCTGAGGCGGGGCGACGTGGTGCTTTACACGGCACCGACCCGCTACGGCGGCGGATTGGGTGTCGTACAGCGCGTCATCGGTGTCGGCCGGGACCGGGTGGTCTGCTGCGAAGACACGGGCACGGCGCGCGAGCGGATCACCGTCAACGGGAAGCCGCTCAGGGAGTCGTACGTGAACCACGGCGTCGCCGACGGCTTGCATCGGGCGTACGACGTGAAGGTGCCCGATGGCCGGCTGTTCGTGCTCGGTGACAACCGGACGAACTCGCGCGATTCGCGCCTCTTCCCCGAGGACCACGGCGGGACGGTGCCCGTCGGGGCGGTCGTGGGCCGGGTGACCGACAGCTCTGCGATGCCGTTGCTGCTCGCCGGGTCCACCCTGCTCGGGGTTCTGCTGGCGGTCGTCGGGATCGTGTTCGGGTTCGCGGCGCGGAGCGTACGGCGGCGGCCGGCGGCTCAACTGGTTTTGTGGCCCGAGCATTTGTGATCGGATCCGAAGGGCCCACGGACAGAAGTGATCGGGCCGAAGGGCACGGACGGAGGACGGGGCCCGCCGAATCGCTCGGCGGGCCCCGTCGGGGTCGTACGCGTTTTCAGTGCTCGGTGCCGTGCGGCGCGGCCGGTCCGCCGGGGGTCGCCTCGCGGTCGGCGCCCTTGGCTGCCTCGGCCTCGCTGTAGATGTCGGGCTCGAGGTAGATGACGCGCGCGATGGGGACGGCCTCGCGGATGCGGGCCTCTGCGGCGTTGATGGCGGAGGCGATCTCGGTGGCCGTGTCGTCGTGCCGGACGGCGATCTTGGCGGCGACCAGGAGCTCCTCGGGGCCGAGGTGGAGCGTGCGCATGTGGATGATGCGGGTGACGGTGTCGCCGTCGACGATGGCGGCCTCGATCTTCGTGGTCTCCTCGGTGCCCGCGGACTCACCGAGCAGCAGCGACTTGGTCTCGATGGCGAGAACGACCGCGATCAGGACGAGCAGGATGCCGATGCAGATCGTGCCGATGCCGTCCCAGACGCCGTCGCCGGTGATCAGCGCCAGGCCCACGCCGCCCAGGGCGAGGACCAGGCCGACCAGCGCGCCGAGGTCCTCCAGGAGGACGACGGGCAGCTCGGGCGCCTTGGCGTGGCGGACGAACTCCTTCCAGGACTTCCGGCCCCGCAGGACGTTCGACTCCTTGATGGCCGTACGGAAGGAGAAGGTCTCGGCGATGATCGCGAAGACGAGGACGCCGACCGGCCAGTACCAGTGCTCGATCTCGTGCGGGTGCTTGATCTTCTCGTAGCCCTCGTAGAGGGCGAACATGCCGCCGACGGAGAACAGGATGATCGAGACGAGGAAGGCGTAGATGTAGCGCTCGCGGCCGTAGCCGAAGGGGTGTTGCGGCGTCGCCTCGCGCTGGGCCTTCTTGCCGCCGACCAGCAACAGGGCCTGGTTGCCGGAGTCCGCGAGCGAGTGCACGCCCTCGGCGAGCATCGACGAGGAGCCGCTGAACGCGAACGCCACGAACTTCGATGCCGCGATGGCGAGGTTGGCGGCCAGTGCCGCCACGATCGCCTTGGTACCGCCTGACGCGCTCATGTGTCGCGTTGTCCCTTCACCTACGGAGCCTTCGGAGCCGCTGAGCCTACGGAGCTCGGCTTTGCCCGTCCTTTGCCGGTGGGCCATTGTTGCAGCCCGGTCCGACAGCGGCGCGCCGGGTCGTCAGATGCCCTCGGTCAGGCGACGACTCAGGCGACGACCGTGGCCCGGAAGACCGTACCGGCACCGGACACTTCGGCCTTTTCGCCCGCCGGTACGAAGACCGACCGGCCGGGCGTCAGTTCGTGCTCGCCGGCGCGGACGGTGCCCGCCGTGCAGAGCAGGATCTGCGGGGTCGGGCGGGTGAGGTCGTGGGCGGCTGTGCCCTCCGGGAGGACGTACCGGGACAGCCGGAACTCGTCGATCGGGGTCTCGTAGACCTCCTCGCCGTCCGGGGCGGCCTCGGGGCGCAGCACGCCCGGGTCGCTCGGCTCGAAGCGGACGATGCGCAGGAGTTCGGGGACGTCGACGTGCTTGGGGGTGAGGCCGCAGCGCAGGACGTTGTCGGAGTTGGCCATGATCTCGACGCCGAGGCCGTTCAGGTACGCGTGCGGGATGCCGGCGCCGAGGAACAGGGCCTCGCCGGGCTGGAGACGGACGTGGTTGAGCAGCATGGCGGCGATGACGCCGGGGTCGCCCGGGTAGTGGTGGGCGATGTCGGCGTACGGGGCGTAGTCGCCGCCGAGGCGGGTGCAGGCGGTGGCGGCCTCGGTGACGGTACGGGCCATGTCGGCCGGGTCGGCGGTGAGGATCGCGGTGAGCACCTCGCGCAGGGCCGCGTCCTCGGGATGGGCGTGCAGCAGGTCGACGTACGGCTTGAGGGAGTCGACGCCGAGGCCGTCGAGGAGGTCGGCGGCCTGGAGGGGGTCGCGGAAGCCGCACAGCCCGTCGAACTCGGTGAGCGCGCAGATCAGTTCGGGCTTGTGGTTGGCGTCCTTGTAGTTGCGGTGGCCGGCGTCCACGGGGATGCGCCGGTGCTCCTCGTCCGCGTAACCCTCCTTCGCCTGCTCCAGGTTGGGGTGCACCTGCAGGGAGAGCGGGGCGCCGGCGGCGAGGATCTTGAGCAGGAAGGGCAGACGGGGGCCGAACTTCGCCACGGCGGCGGCGCCCAGCTCGCGCTCCGGGGCCGCCTCGATGACCTCGACGAGCGTCCCGCGCGCGGTGCGCGAGGGTGCGCCGGGGTGCGCGCCCATCCACATCTCCGCCTGCGGTTCGCCGGTCGGCTCGACGCCGAGGAGCTCCGGGATCGCGGTGGTGGAGCCCCAGGCGTAGGGGCGGACGGTGTTGTCGAGGCGGTCCATGCGGGTGTCTGCCTGCTCTCTGCGGATCGAGTACGACTACGACGGCTTCTCTTCGTGGAGAACGCCGGTTCGCCTTGTGTACGGCTGTCGGTTCCTCTGCCGTACGGCAGCCGGGGCGTCCTGAGACAGATCAGGCTCCCGAGGCGAGCGCCAGGTAAACGGCGGCGAAATCCGTGATGGCGATCAGTTCCGCGAGGGTCTCCAGCTCGCCGCCGGGTTCCGGTTCCAGTTCGCTGATCGGCGTGTCATGGCTCAGGGCCAGGTCGCGGGCCGCGGGCGCGGCGGTGAGGCCGCCCAGGGGGCGGTCGCGCAGCAGCACCACGCGCGCGTGCAGGGCGGGTGGCTCCTCCACGCGGTCGCGGAAGAAGTCCTCGGGGTCGGCGCTCGCCGCGAGCTTGCCCGCCAGCAGGGCGTTGTGCGAGGCGAGCGCCTCGGGCAGCTCGGCGACGACGGCGGGGTGACCGGAGAGCTCGGCGAGCGCGGCGGCGAAACGGCGGCCCGCCGGGCCCGCGGAGACGCCCTCGGTCCAGATCAGCGGGAGCGCGTCGGCGAGTTCCGCGGCCAGGGTCTTGGCAGGGTTGCTGTAGGTCGCGATGGCGGGGCCGCAGCGCTCGGCGATGTGGTCGAGACGGTCGGCGACCTTCTCCAGGGCGTCCGGAGGGGCGGTGAGCATGCCGGTGCGGTCGAGGAGCGCCAGGAGCGGGGTGAGCAGGGCCCACAGCACGCCGGGGGCGGAGGCGGCGAGGGCCTCGTCCTGCTCGTACGGGGTGGTCGCCATCGGCACGAACAGGCCGTGGTTGTTGTGCACCGCCTCGGTGAGCGGGGAGCCCGCGGGAGCCACGGCGACGACCGTGCAGCCTCGGCGGTAGGCCTGCTCGGCGAGCAGGGACAGGCCCGGCTCGGTGCCGTCGGGGGTGGTGATCAGCAGGAGGTCCACGGAACCGGCCCAGCCGGGCAGTTCCCAGCGCAGGGCGCCGGCGGCGGGGGCGACGCCGGCCGGGGCCAGCCGGGTGACGGGGCTGGTGGCGCCGGCGAGCGTGCCGAGGAGGTCGGCGACGCAGATCGCGGCGGTGCCGGGGCCCGCGAGGATGATGGCGCGCGGGCGGCCGTCGGGTTTGAGGTCGTGGACGCCTGCCTCGGCGGCGTGCCGGGCGGCTGTGCGGACGCGGGCGCCGGCTTCGGCCGCGCCTCGCAGGAGGGCACGGCGGTCGGCCTCGGCGAGCGCCTTCGGCGTGTCCAGCAGCGATTCGTCGAGCATGGGCGGCAGCCTCCGATCGCCGGTCGTCTTGGGGCGGGTTCTGCGCGGGTGGGGTGCTGAGGGGCTTTGCTCGGGCGCGGGGTTCTTGTTCGGTTGCGCGGGTCGTCTTTTGACGGTGGCCTTGTGCGCTGCCGACTGGCCTTTGTCGGGTGACGGTGGCCTTGTTCGTCGTCGGTTGCCGGTGACTTGTACGACTGCCGTTGTCGCGTCGGCAGGCGGGCGGTCGTCGGAGCCGTGCCGGTGCCGGTCGTCGTACGTCGCGGATGCGTGTTACGCGGGGCGGCGGGCCTCGTCGACGAGCAGGACGGGGATGCCGTCGCGGACGGGGTACGCGAGGCCACAGTCCTGGCCGGTGCAGATCAGCTCGGTGTCCTGCTCCTTGAGGGGGGCGTGGCAGGCCGGGCAGGCGAGGATCTCCAGGAGGCCGGCTTCCAGCGGCATGGTTGGTCCCTTCTGGGGCGGGTGGGGTGGTACGTGCGCGTGTGCGGATGTGCCTGGTCAGCGTACCGCCGGTGGGGGCGGGGTGCCGGGGTTGGGCGGCGTTGTGGTCGCCGTCGGGGATTTCGCCCCCGCTGCCCCTACCCGTCCCATCCTTGAAGGGGCTCCGCCCCTTCGACCCCGCCAGGGGGCTTCGCCCCCTGGACCCCCTATCGGCCTTCGGCCTCGTCCTCAGACGCCGGACGGGCTGGGAGGGCCCGGCGTCCAGAGGGGCCGCGGGCGGCTTGACAGGTAGATCCGGGCCCGGAAAGCCCGCCTGTTCTCGAACGGCCGACCAGGCAGAACGCCTGAGCGTCGCCGTCAGGCTCTGATGATCCCCAGTACCTCGTCCCGCACCTTGGCCATCGTCGCCTCGTCCCGGGCCTCCGCGTTGAGGCGGAGGAGGGGTTCGGTGTTGGAGGGGCGGACGTTGAACCACCAGTCGGTGGTGGTGACGGTGAGGCCGTCGAGTTCGTCGAGGGTGACGCCGGCCTGGGGGCCGTAAGTGGCCTTGATGGCGGCGAGGCGGTCGGCCTGGTCGGTGACGGTGGAGTTGATCTCGCCGGAGCCGGTGTAGCGGTCGTACTGGTCCACCAGGGCGGACAGGGGGCCGTCCTGGCCGCCGAGGGCCGCTAGGACGTGGAGGGCGGCCAGCATGCCCGTGTCGGCGTTCCAGAAGTCCGCGAAGTAGTAGTGGGCGGAGTGCTCGCCGCCGAAGATGGCGCCGGACTTGGCCATCTCGGCCTTGATGAAGGAGTGGCCGACGCGGGTGCGGACCGGGGTGCCGCCGTTCTCCTTGACGACCTCCGGGACCGACCAGGACGTGATCAGGTTGTGGATGATCGTGCCCTTGCCGCCGTGCTTGGCGAGCTCGCGCGAGGCCACCAGGGCGGTGATGGCGGACGGCGAGACGGGATTGCCGTTCTCGTCGACGACGAAGCAGCGGTCGGCGTCGCCGTCGAAAGCGATGCCGAGGTCGGCGGATTCGTCCCGGACGCGCTTTTGGAGGTCCACGATGTTGGCCGGGTCGAGCGGGTTCGCCTCGTGGTTCGGGAAGGTGCCGTCCAGCTCGAAGTACATCGGGACGACGTCGAGCGGGAGGCCGCCGAACACGGTCGGGACCGTGTGACCGCCCATGCCGTTGCCCGCGTCCACCACGACCTTCAGGGGGCGGATGGAGGTCAGGTCGACGAGGGAGCGGAGGTGGGTCGCGTAGTCCTCCAACGTGTCGCGTCGGGTGATCGTTCCCGTGCGCGCTGCCGGGGCCGGGGCACCCGACTCCATCCAGCCCTCGGCCAGCTCACGGATCTGCGCGAGGCCGGTGTCCTGGCCGACCGGGGCCGCGCCCGCGCGGCACATCTTGATGCCGTTGTACTGGGCCGGGTTGTGCGAGGCCGTGAACATCGCGCCCGGGAGGTTCAGCGCGCCCGAGGCGTAGTACAGCTGGTCCGTGGAGCACAGGCCGATCTCGGTGACGTCGACGCCCTGGGCCGCGGCGCCGCGCGCGAAGGCGCCGGCCAGGCCGGGGGACGAAGGGCGCATGTCGTGACCGATGACGATCGCGCTCGCGCCCGTCACCTCGACGAAGGCGGCCCCGAAGAGCTCGGCCAGTGACTCGTCCCACTGGTCCGGGACGACCCCGCGCACGTCGTACGCCTTCACGAGCTGTGACAGATCAGCCACGGCCAACCCTCCTGAAAGTCCTATCGGTCACCCCAAACTACCCGTCCCCACTGACAGCGGGACCTGCGGCCACTCACTGGACCCCGAGACGTAACCTCAGGTCAGCGCGGAGATCAGGGCAGCATCCAGTCCAGCACCGGGGAGCTCTGGCCGACCACGAGCAGGCACATGACCAGCAGCAGGCCCAGGCTCCACGGCAGGACCCGCCGCAGCAGGTCCCCCTCCCGGCCCGCGAGCCCCACGGCGGCGCAGGCGATGGTGAGGTTCTGCGGCGAGATCATCTTGCCGAGCACACCACCTGAACTGTTGGCGGCGGCCAGGAGTTCCGGCGACAGCCCCGACTCCCGGGCCGCGGTGACCTGCAACGCGCCGAACAGCGCGTTGGCCGAGGTGTCCGACCCGGATACGGCCACACCGAACCAGCCAAGCACCGGGGAGAGGAAGGCGAGCCCGGCGCCGGCGGCGGCCACGAAGTAGCCGATGGTGGCGGCCTGGCCGGAGAGGTTCATGACGTACGCGAGGGCCAGCACGGACGTCACCGTCAGGATGGCGAACCTCAACTCGCGTACGGTCGCGCCCCACTCCCTGACGGCCACGCGCGCGTGCACGCCGAGAACGAACGCCGTGCATACGCCCGCTATCAGCACGAGCGTGCCGCCGGTGGACACGATCGGCCAGCTGAAGACGTTCCCGCCGACCGGCTCCCCGTCCGGGTTCGCGACGTTCAGGAAGGGCCAGTCGTACGTCTGAGTCGCCTTGGCGAGCCAGTCCTTGACCACCGGGATCTGCGCGACGGAGAAGATCACGACGATCAACGCGTACGGCGCGTAGGCCCGTACGACCTCCGGCCGCGGATCGTCCTCGTCCAACTCCTCACTCCGCGCGCCGGTCAGCACGGACGCGCGTACCGCCTCGGTGGCGGGCACACGCGCGTGCGGTACGGCGACCAGGGCGCCGGCGCCGGCCAAGGCGGCGCCGATGTCGGCGAGTTGCGCGGAGATGTAGTTGGAGGCAGCGAACTGGGCGACGGCGAAGGAGAATCCGCAGACGAGGGCGGGGACCCAGGTCTCCCGCAGTCCGCGCCGTCCGTCCACGAGCCCGACCAGCACGAGCGGCACGACCAGGGCCAGCAAGGGCGTCTGACGCCCCACCACGGAGGCCACGTCGTCCAGTGGCAGCCCGGTGACCTGAGCCAGCGTCACCACCGGCGTGCCCATCGCACCGAAGGCCACCGGCGCGGTGTTGGCGACCAGGGCGACGACCGCCGCCCGCACCGGTTCGAAGCCCAGCGCGACGAGCATGACCGAGCAGATCGCGACGGGCGCCCCGAACCCGGCGAGCGCCTCCAGCAGGGCCCCGAAGCAGAAGGCGACGACGAGCGCCTGGATGCGCGGGTCGTCGGAAAGCCGCCCGAAGGACCTGCGCAGGATGTCGAAGTGCCGGGTGTGGACGGTCATCCGGTACACCCACAGGGCGTTGACGACGATCCACAGGATGGGGAACAGCCCGAAGACGGCGCCCTGGACGGCGCTGGAGAGCGTCTGGTCGAGCGGCATGCCGTAGGCGAGCCAGGCGACCAGAACGGCCGCCAGAAGTCCTGTGAGCCCCGCCAGGTGCGCTCTCATCCGGACCCCGCCCAGCAGGACGAGGACGATCACGAGCGGCAGCGCGGCCACGAGGGCGGACAGGCCGAGCGAGTCGGCGACGGGTTCCAGTTCCTGGACGTACACGGGCGCCTCCCCGGTTTCCGTCATGCGGAAAGCGATTTCTCGTTCCGGCATACGGAATGGTCGTGTCCGCGACAAGTTCCCGTCAATGGCTGTGCGTCATTCAACGAGACGAACGCGGGAGACGGAGACGAACAGGCGAGAAGCGCGCGCGGGAGAGCGGGGAGAGCAGGGAGAGCGGGAGGAGGAGGCGATCCGGCTGTCAGGTGTCCAGCGACGATCCGGTCGCCAGGCGTCGGCGCCGATTCGGTCGCCAGGTGTCCGGCGCCGATTCGGTCGTCAGTTGTCCGGCGAGCGCAGCACCCGCAGATGCCCCCGCCGCGCGACCTCCATCGGGTCGGCCCCACGGCCACCGCCCCCGCCGGCCTGGGCCGCCCGCTCCTGCGGACGGGCCGCCTCGCGCACGGCGTTGGCAAGCGCTTCCAGGTCGTCGCCGCTGGGGCGGGCCGGAGCCGAGCCGTCCAGCAGCCTCACGACCTCCCACCCGCGCGGGGCGGTGAGGCGCTCGGAGTGCTCGGCGCACAGGTCGTAGCAGTGGGGTTCGGCGTAGGTGGCGAGCGGGCCGAGGACCGCGGTCGAGTCGGCGTAGACGTACGTCAGCGTCGCGACGGCGGGGCGGCCGCAAGCGGTGCGCGAACAGCGACGTACAGGGCTCACGACGTTGGACGGTACCGCACTCTTGAGCGGGCCGCGACGACTCTCCCCCAGGTCACTCCACCGTGTCGTGCTGTGAATCACCCCACACACCCCTTCTGTCCCAACTCGCTGACCTGCAAGGAAGCCTGCCTCCGAGATCCCGAACATCCCTGGGGCCGGTCACCACTCATCACAAACCACGTCAATTACCTCGCCGATGACGGTCTCGGAGAGATACGGAAACGAGCCCAACCTTGGCTGGAATGGTCATCTGCCGACATGCCGTACGAGCGGCCGAACGCCACCCCTGCCACGACATGGGTATCGGACAGGCGGAGGCCACGAGGACTACGCTTCAGCAGTGATGGACACCCCTGTACCGCCCCGTGCCGCCGGCCCCGGGCCCCGCCGCCGTGATCGCCACGGGCGGGGCATGCGCGGCCCGATCGCACCGCCCCAGGTCCCGCTGGCCGCGAGCCGTGCCGACGTCTTCGCCGACCTGGTGCAGGACTCCGTGGAACGCCTCGAACGCCGCTGGCCGCAGCTGGCCGACATCGATTTCCTCGTCCTGGAAGTTCCCCGTCTGGACGGCCGGACCTGGAACGACGAGGCGGTCCCCCTCGGCGGCACGATTCCCGCGCGCGAGGGGCGCCCGGGACGGGTGGTCATCTACCGTCGGCCGGTGGAGATCCGCACGAAGGGGCGGGACGAGCGGGCGGCACTGGTCCACGAGGTGGTCGTGGAACAGGTGGCGGAGCTGCTGGGCCTGACCCCCGAGACGGTCGACCCCCGCTACGGCGAGGACTGACGACCCGGGCCCGCCGGGACCACCGCCTACTTCTGGAGCACCGAAAGGTCCTCGTCCGCCTCCGGCACCGCCACCATCCCCCGGTCGTCCGGCAGCGTCTGCACGGTGAAGCCGGACACGCCTTCCGTCGTCGCCACCAGCGTCCGCGACGCGTACACCGGTCCGCCCGACACCGACTCCACCGTCAGCGCGTACGTGCCCTTCAGGCCGCTCGGCGCCGGAATCTCCAGGTCCTGGGTGGTGCCGGACTTGATCGTGTACGTCTTCGAGGTCGCCGTACCGCTCTCGCTGCCCGCCGACGCCGTGACCTTGACCTGCGCCGTGCGGAACGGCGCCGTCACGGACAACGTCGTGCCCTTCGCGCTGTTGTCCACCGCCGTCGCGCGCGCGCCGACCGGGCGGCTCGCGGGTATGAAGGCCGTCTCCTGCTTGGCTCCCTTGCCGCGCACCACGCGCAGCGCCGCGACGACCGGCACCGACTGGTCCGTGGGTGTCAGGACCAGTGACCCCGTCTCGCCCCGCATCACGTCGCCGAGATCGACCGCACTCGTCATACCTGCCTTGACGTGCAGCGTCTCGTTCCCGGCCGGGGTGATCGGTCCGGACGGCGAGGCGAGGCGCACCTTCAGGTCCGCGTCGGCGTCGCCCGGGGTGAAGACGACCAGCCGCACCGACGTGGCGTCCTTCGGGATGCCGGGCAGCACCAGACTGGCCGCGGGGTCGGCGGACGCTGCCAGCCAGTCCCCGCCGAGCTTGTCGTCCAGCGCCTGCACCGACGCCCCGAGCCGCCCGCTGCGCACACTCACGTGCACGGTCACGTTGTCCTGCTTCTCGCCGGTCAGCGTGGAGAGCAGGATCGGCTCGCCGGAGTGCGGCTGGACCGTGATCCCCTCCCCCGCCGTGCTCTCGATCGCGCCGTCCTTGCCGTAAAGATCGATGTCGACGACGGCGGCGGAGTCGTCGGGGTTGGTCAGATGGACGTAGTCCGTGCGGTCGGGGGCCGTGCTGGCGCCCGGGAACCAGAACTCGGTGTCGGGGGCGGTGCAGTTGACGCCCTGGAGACCCCGGCCGGTGCCCGCGGCGACCTCCGTGGTCTCCTGCACGGTCCAGCCGGGCGCGAACTGTCCGTCGGCGGTCCCGATCAGTGCCGGTGAGTCGGCCCCGGACGCGTCGCCGATGACCGGCCTGCCCGGCTCCTTGGCCTCCAGGACCGGCTTGTCGGCCTTCGCTGTCTTGTCGGACTTCCCGGCCTTGCTCGCGTCGTCGGCCTTCTTGCCCTTGCCGTCCGCCGTGGCGGCCGACTCCTGCGCCGCGGACCGCAGTTCCGCCTTGCCGTCACTCCCCGTGCCCTTGGTGACGGGCGTGAACGACGTGTACGTCGTCTCGGCGAGGTCCGAGGTGCTCGGCGCCGGGCAGAGCAGGCTGGTGCGCTCCACGGGCAGCTCGGCGGCCGCCTTGGCGGTGTTCGCGCCGGACGCGTCCGGCGTGGTGAGCGCCGCGAGCCCGGTGACGGCGGCGAGGGCGGTGCCGCCGGCGATCAGGGACAGGGTCGTGCGGTTCACTGCTGGCTCCCGTCGGAACGCTCACTGCCGTGCGGTTGCTGCTGCGCCGGGTCGTACGTGCCGTCGTAACCCTGCTGGTACGTCTGGTCGTACGAGGAGTCGTACGACCCCGTCGGGGCCTGCCCCCCGTACGCGTACGGGTCGTACTGGCCGCCCTGGTACGGATCCGCCTGGTACGTCTGGTCGTAGGCGCCGCCCGCCGGGTACTGCTGGCCGGGCTGGTACTGGTCGCCGCCGTAGCCGCCGTATCCGGCGCCCGCGTGACTGGGCGTTTCCCACTCGCCGTAGGACTGCTGCTGCGGAATCGCGGCGGCGGGCGCCTCCGTCGGCGGGGGCGGGAAGTCGCCGCCCTGACCGGTCTCCTCGGCCTCGGCCTGGGCACGCAGCCGGCGGGCGCGGCGGCCCTCGCCGGCCATGGCCTCGGCCGGGACGGGTTGCTCCTCGGGCAGGTCGTCGTCGATGTCGCGGCGGCGGCCGGGAAGGGCCATCACGACGAGGACGAGGGCGAGGAAGCCCTGGGCCCACAGCCAGGCGGTGTGGGCGATCGGGTCGTCGTAGGTGACGTCCAGCCTGCCGCCCTCGGTGGGGAGCTCGAAGCCCTGGGCCCAGCCGTCGAGTGTGGTCGGCGTGAGCGGCTTGCCGTCCAGGGTTGCCGTCCAGCCGTCGTCGGCGCTGTCGGCCAGGCGCAGGACACGCCCGTCGGAGCCGCCCGGGATCGTGGTGTGGATCTCCGTGGGCCCGGCGGCGACGGACCGGGACTCGGCCGAGTCGGCCCCGGCGACGATGGCGGCGCGGGACACCTGCCGGTCGATCCGCCACAGCGCGCTGCCGTTCTGCTCGCTCAGCCGCGACAGTCCCGGCGTGGCGTCCAGCACGCGCGTGACCTCGCGCGGGGCGCCCTTGTGGACGAGGACGTAACGCACCGCGAACGCGCCCAGTTGGTCGGCCTGGTCGGCGCCGGAGCCGGCGACGAGGTTGGCGACGATCTTGTCGAGCTTGGCGTTCTCCCCGTCCGCCGCGGCGAGTTCGGCGTCGCCGAGGCGGGCGCCGGAGCCGCGCACGAGCATGTAGCCGACGTGGGCCGGGGAGTCGCTGTCGAGGACGAGGGTGCGGGCCTGGTCGCGGGTGTTGCTGTCCTCGGCGACGAACGCGGGCACCTGCACCGGGTCGCGCCGCTCCAGCGGTCCGTCGGCGCCGCCGATCATCCAGCCGGCGGCCACGAGCAACGGTCCCGCGGCCGCGGCGAAGGCGATCAGCGCGGCGACCGGCTGACGCCAGCCGAAGCTCTGCTCGGCCACACGCGCGCGTGCGCCGTCGGCGCCGAGCAGGGCGGCCGCCAGGAGTGCGATGCCGTAGACGAGGGTCGCGGGGCCGGCCCAGGTGGAGCCGTTGGACAGGGCCGCGAAGACGAGGCCCACGAGGGCTACCGCCCAGGCCGTCCAGATTCCGAACTGGCGCTCGGAGCGCAGCAAGGCGGCGAGCGCGGCCAGGACGACGCCGATGAGCATCAGGCCGCTGACGGTGCCGGGGCCGCCGGGGCTGGCGCCGAGCAGGTCCAGCGCGGACGCGGCCGAGGGGCCGTACTCCAGACCGGCCTCCTGGAAGAAGCCGAACGGGAGCAACGACAGCGACCAGGGCGCGAGGACCAGCAGGGGGACGCCGAGCTGGGCCAGGAAGCGCAGGCCGTAGGCGGTGATGTCGGAGCGCCGCACCGCCAGGAGCCCGATTCCGAGGGCCAGCGCGATCGGCCACACGATCGGGGTGAAGGCCGTCGTGATCGTCAGCAGCAGGGCGTACGCCCAGGTGGCTCGCCAACTGCCGCGCGCACCGGAACTGTTCGTGAGGCCGCTCGCCGCGATGCCGGCGCGCGCGATGAGCGGCAGCAGGACGGCGAGGACGGCGGTGCCGAGACGGCCGCCCGCGAGCGCGCCGGTGGCGGCGGGCAGGAAGGCGTACACGACGGCCGCCCACGCGCGCAGGAGGCGGGACTCGACGAGCGGGCGGGAGGCGAAGTAGGCGGTGAGGCCGGCCAGCGGCACCGAGCAGACCAGCAGGACGGTGACCGCGAGCCCGGTCGAGCCCAGCAGCACCGAGGCGAGCATCGCCACGACCGCCAGGTAGGGCGGCGCGGACGTGGCGCCACCGGCACCCACCGGGTGCCAGGCGTCGACATAACGTGACCACAGCTCACCGGAGTCGGCCGGCGCGGGCAGCAGCGCGCCGCCCGCGAGCGCGCCGCCGCCGAGCAGGGCGCGGCAGGCGATCAGCGAGACGAACAGCAGCACCAGGAAGAGCACCGGGCCGGGCTTGCGGGCGACGCGCTTGAGGCGGGCGAACTGCTCGACCTCCAGGAAGTCGGCGTCGTCGCCGCCGGGCCCGGACTCGATGGCGCCGCCGTGCCGTCCCGCGCCCGCGGCCACCTCGGGGTCGGAGCTGCCGAAGAGGCTGCTCGCGGCCTGCTCGACGGTGGCCCGCACGGTCGCGCCGGGCGGTGGGAACAGGGCCCGCAGCTCGCCCTTGTCGATGACGGGGCTCCCGCGCCTGCGCCGTCCGGCGATGATCCGCTCGGGGCGCAGCAGGGTGCCGACCAGACCGCGGATCTCGTCGAGGGCCTGTCCGGGGACCTTGCCCACGAGGTAGGCCAGGGTCCGCAGGACCGTGCCGAGCACGAGGCGCAGCAGGACCCAGGGCAGCACGGCCGTACGGGTGTTGACGAGCAGGGTGTAGACGGCGCCCGCCTTGTCGACCTTGTGCGGGGAGGCGGCGGTGCGGCCCACGCAGTCGACGGTGCGGCGCTCGCGGGAGGACGCCTCGGCGTGTCGTACGACTGCCTCGGGGGCGACGAGGACGCGGTGGCCGGCGGCGGTGGCGCGCCAGCACAGGTCGACGTCGTCGCGCATCAGGGGCAGGCGGCGGTCGAAGCCGCCGAGTTGTTCGAAGACGTCGCGCCGGACCAGCATGCCGGCGGTGGACACGGAGAGCACGGACCGCACGTGGTCGTGCTGGCCCTGGTCCTGTTCACGGCGGTCCAGGCCGGTCCAGCGGCGGCCGGAGTTGGCGATGGTGACGCCGACCTCGAGGAGCTGTCGGCGGTCGTACCAGCCGCGCAGCTTGGGGCCCACTACGGCGACGTCGTCGCGGCCCAGTTCGTACTCGTTCTCCACGACGCGCAGCAGCTGGGCCAGGGCGTCGGGTTCGGGTGCGCAGTCGTCGTGCAGGAGCCACAGCCACTGCACCGGCTCCCCGTGCGGGAGTTCGGGCAGGTCGTAGGCGTCGTCGCGCCAGGTGCGCGTGACGGGGTCCCAGCCGCTCGGCCGCTTCAGATAGCTCAGCTCGTCCGGGGTGAGGACGGGGGCGGTGCGGTTGGCCTCCTCGACGGCCTGGCCGAACCCGGTGCGCCGGGCGAGGTGCAGCACCCGGTCGTCGCCGAGGGCCTCGGTGACCAGCTGCGCGGACTGGTCCGCGCTGCCGGTGTCGGCCGCCATGGCGAACTGGACGGGGCGCTCCTGGCCGAGCAGCCCGGCGAGCGCGTCGGGCAGCCAGCGGGCGCCGTCGTGGGAGACGAGGACCGCGGTCACCACATGACGCGGGAACTCAGGTGCGGCAGCGGAGTCGTGCTGGGCTGCCGGGTGGCTGTGCACGGACATCGAGGTACGGGCCCCGGTTCGATGGACTGCGGTGGACGCCCGTGCCCCGTGGGGACAGCGCGGCGTCTCGGACGAGCGACCACACTATCGGCTGGGCATCACGGCGGCCCGCCGCCTGTGGATAACCCACCTGCGACGGGCCGTTCGAAACATATTCGAGACGTATGTACGTGCGATGCGTAAGGACTGGGTGTGGGAGAACGCGCGCTTCAGCCCTGGCCGCTCGGGCCAGGTCGGGTCGGGCCACCGCTCGGTCCTGCGGCCCGGCCCGCCACGGCCGGACGTCCGGCCGGTGTGCCGTCAGACGGCGGCCTTCTTCAGACGGCGGCGCTCCCGCTCGGACAGACCGCCCCAGATGCCGAACCGCTCGTCGTTGGCGAGGGCGTACTCGAGGCACTCGGAGCGCACCTCACAGGCGAGGCAGACCTTCTTGGCCTCGCGGGTGGAGCCGCCCTTCTCGGGGAAGAAGGACTCGGGGTCGGTCTGGGCGCACAGCGCGCGCTCCTGCCAGCCGAGTTCCTCGTCCGCGTCGTCGACCAGCAGTTGCTGCACCAGCTCGGTCATGTGCGCCCCTCGTCTGTCTTTCGCGTCCCCGTGATGTAGCCGTTACCGATTTCGGCTGAACGACACGAGTGAAATTACAAGTGTGCTGCTCCGGGCGAGTCAAGCCGAGATCTGCTATTGAGCCCCTTATTCACTCTGCGGAACCAAGGCCTAGCGGAAAGTGTTCAAATCGGCATAAACCTTGACAAGCAGACGAGGCCCGGGAGGGTGTCCGACCCCGCTCAGAGCCTGTACGGAAAAGGACGCCCAGAAGTTCGATCTCGTTGCACACACGCGCAGAAGCGAACCGGATCACAGTCGGATCACAGGATCACAACGACGCTCGTGCGCCCGGTTGTGCGCCATGTGTCCCGGCCACCCCATGAACAAACCTTTCACCAAAGAGATGAACCGGATGAGGTGAAACATGTCCCACATAACGGGCGCCGAGTTGACACCCGAAGTGCAAACCGGTGTCCTTGTGGGCATGCTCGCGAACTCGGCACCCACCTCGACCCGCACCGCCGGGTCCCACGGTGCTGCCCGAGCTCGCTGTAGCTGTTGCTGTCCCAGCTGTTGAGTCACACCTGCTCCAGCTGACGGCCGAGCCACCCGCCTCTCGGCCTCCGTTCCCTCTGACCTTCCTTCACTGAGGAACCACCGCACCCCATGAACAGCGACAGCGACCTCCAGATCGCCGGCGACATCCTCGAAGTCCCGCACCTCCTCCAGACCCCGCGCGAGCACCCGGCCACCGTGGCCGAGTTCGTCGGCCTCGCCCGCTCCATCGCCGCCGACCGCTCGCAGTGGGAGCACCTCGTCCGCTACGACGCGACCACGCGCTGGTACCACCGGCTGCGCACCGGCCCGGGCTACGAGGTGTGGCTGCTGTCGTGGGTCCCCGGACAGGGCAGCGGCCTGCACGACCACGGCCGGTCCTCCGGCGTCCTGACGGTGCTGGACGGCACGCTGACCGAGCGCACGGAACGCGGCACGCGCGTGTTGGCGGCCGGCGCGCAGCGCGTCTTCGCGCCGGGATACGCGCACGAGGTGGCGAACGACGCGCTGGAGCCGGCGGTCAGCCTGCACGTCTACTACCCGGGTCTGACCGAGATGCCGATGCACACCTCGTCGGCCTGCGAGGCCCGTCCGGAGCCCCGCCCCGTGACTGCCTGACGCATTGTCGTACCCGCCTGCAAGACTGCTCCCATGCGCATTGTGGTTCTGGCAGGCGGCATCGGTGGTGCCCGGTTCCTGCGCGGTCTGAAGCGGGCCGTGCCGGACGCGGACATCACGGTCATCGGCAACACCGGGGACGACATTCACCTCTTCGGGCTGAAGGTCTGCCCGGACCTCGACACGGTGATGTACACGCTCGGCGGCGGCATCAACGAGGAGCAGGGCTGGGGCCGGGCCGACGAGACCTTCCATCTCAAGGAGGAGCTGGCGGCGTACGGCGTGGGGCCCGAGTGGTTCGGGCTCGGCGACCGGGACTTCGCCACGCACATCGTGCGGACGCAGATGATCGGCGCCGGATACCCGCTGAGCGCGGTGACCGAGGCGCTCTGCGACCGGTGGAAGCCGGGAGTCCGGCTCATCCCCATGACCGACGACCGCGTCGAGACACATGTCGCCGTCGATCTGGACGGCGAACGCCGGGCCGTCCACTTCCAGGAGTACTGGGTGCGGCTGCGGGCCTCGGTGCCGGCGGAGGCGATCGTGCCGGTCGGCGCGGAGCAGGCCAAGCCGGCGCCGGGCGTCCTGGAGGCCGTCGCCGCGGCGGACGTCATCCTCTTCCCGCCGTCCAACCCGGTCGTCTCGGTCGGCACGATCCTCGCCGTGCCCGGCATCCGCGAGGCCATCGCCGACGCCGGAGTGCCGGTCGTGGGGCTCTCCCCGATCGTCGGGGACGCGCCCGTGCGCGGGATGGCCGACAAGGTGCTCGCGGCGGTCGGCGTGGAGTCGACGGCCGCGGCGGTCGCCGAGCACTACGGCTCGGGACTCCTCGACGGCTGGCTCGTCGACACCGTGGACGAGGGCTCCGTGGAGCGGGTCGAGGCGGCCGGGATCCGCTGCCGGGCCGTGCCGCTGATGATGACCGACCTCGACGCGACCGCGCGGATGGCCCAGGAGGCGCTGACGCTGGCGGAGGAGGTGCGGGGAGCTTGAGCGAGGTGTCAGCCGACGGTTACCGGGTCTGGGCCGTCTCCGGGATTCCCGAGGTCCAGCAGGGCGACGACCTCGCCAAACTGATCGCCGCCGCCGAACCCGGCCTCGTCGACGGGGACGTCCTCCTCGTCACCTCGAAGATCGTGTCCAAGGCGGAGGGACGGATCGTCGAGGCGACGGACCGCGAGGCCGCCATCGACGCGGAGACCGTACGGGTCGTGGCGCGTCGCGGGGCCCTTCGTATCGTCGAGAACCGGCAGGGCCTGGTGATGGCCGCCGCCGGGGTCGACGCGTCCAACACCCCCGCCGGGACCGTGCTGTTGCTGCCCGAGGATCCGGACGCGTCCGCGCGGGCGATCCGGGAAGGCCTGCGGGATGCCCTCGGCGTCGAGGTCGGGGTCGTCGTCACCGACACCTTCGGGCGCCCCTGGCGCGCCGGGCTCACCGATGTCGCGATCGGCGCCGCCGGCATCCGCGTACTCGACGATCTGCGCGGGGGCACGGACGCGTACGGCAATCCGCTCAGTGCGACCGTCGTGGCGACGGCGGACGAGCTGGCCGCCGCCGGTGACCTGGTCAAGGGCAAGGCCGCCGGGCTGCCGGTCGCCGTCGTGCGCGGGCTGGCGAGCACGGTGACCGAGGACCACGGGGAGGGGGCCCGGGCCCTGGTGCGCGACGCGCGGGACGACATGTTCCGGCTCGGGACGTCGGAGGCCGTACGGGAGGCGGTGACCCAGCGGCGTACCGTACGGGCCTTCACGGACGAGCCCGTCGACGGCGGGGCCGTACGGCGGGCGGTCGCGGCGGCCGTCACCGCGCCGGCGCCGCACCACACCACGCCGTGGCGGTTCGTACTGCTGGAGTCGGAGGAGTCGCGGACGCGGCTGCTCGACGCCATGCGGGACGCGTGGATCGCCGATCTGCGGCGGGACGGCAAGAGCGAGGAGTCCATCGCCAAACGGGTGCGGCGCGGGGACGTGCTGCGCAACGCGCCGTATCTGGTGGTGCCCTGCCTCGTCATGGACGGTTCGCACACCTACGGCGACGCGCGGCGGGACGGGGCCGAGCGGGAGATGTTCGTCGTCGCCACCGGGGCCGGGGTGCAGAACTTCCTGGTCGCGCTGGCCGGGGAGCGGCTGGGTTCGGCGTGGGTGTCGTCGACGATGTTCTGCCGGGAGGTCGTGCGGGAGGTGCTCGGGCTGCCGGAGGACTGGGATCCGATGGGGGCGGTGGCGGTCGGGCATCCGGCGGAGGAGCCTCGGGCTCGGGCTGAGCGGGATGCCGGGGCTTTTGTTGAGGTTCGGTGACGGGGTGGGGTGACAGGGGTGCGGTGACGGGGGTCGGGTGACAGGGGTGCGGTGCAGGGGGCGGGTGACACGGGTGCGGTGACAGGGGGCGGTGCAGGGGTCGGGTGACACGGGTGCGGTGACAGGGGTGGGGGTGGGCCTACGCTCGTAGGGCGCCCGTTCGTGGGACGCCTGGTCGTAGGTCGCCGTTCGTAGGGCCCTTCCAGGGCATGTTCGTCGGCTCCTTTTCGGTACTCATACTCGTAGACCTCTTCGCATTCCTTAGGACCTCAGACGTGGCAGGACGTTTCGCTCCGCGACCCACGCGTACGACTGTGCGTGGTGGGCATGTCGCCGTGCCCGGGGGTGTGCCGCGGCAGGCTGTCGTGGCGGGGAAGGTGCGGACCGTCGTGCCGGACGGGCCGCTCGATCTGGGGCTGGTGCTGGGGCCGCTGAGGCGGGGGCCCGGGGATCCGACGTTCCGGGCTGTACCGGACGGGTCCGTGTGGCGGGCCTGTCGTACGCCTGCCGGGCCCGGGACGCTGCGGGTCGCCGTGCGCGGGGCCGAGGTGCGGGGCGAGGCGTGGGGGCCGGGGGCCGAGTGGCTGCTCGAACAGTTGCCGGAGTTGCTCGGGGCCGCCGACGATCCGTCCGTCTTCGTGCCGCGGCATCGGCTGGTGGCGGTGACTCGGCATCGGCGGCCGGGGCTGCGGTTGACGCGGACCGGGCTGGTGCTGGAATCGTTGATTCCGTCGATTCTGGAGCAGAAGGTCACGGCCGATGAGGCGTATCGGGCGTGGCGGTTGCTGGTGCGGAAGTTCGGGGAGCCGGCGCCTGGGCCCGCGCCGGAGCGGATGTGTGTGATGCCGGACGTGGAGACGTGGCGGTTGATTCCGTCCTGGGAGTGGCATCGGGCCGGGGTCGACAACAAGCGGGCGTCGACGATCTTGCGGGCTGTGCGGGTTGCTGCGCGGATGGAGGAGGCGGTTCGGATGTCTCCGGGGGAGGCGCAGGCTCGGTTGGAGGTTGTGCCGGGGGTTGGGCCGTGGACGTCTGCGGAGGTTGTGCAGCGTAGTCATGGGGCGGCGGATGCGGTGACTGTGGGGGATCTGCATCTGCCGGGGATCGTGGGGTGGGCGCTTGCGGGGGATCGGGATGCGGATGACTCCGTGATGCTGGAGTTGTTGGAGCCGTATGCCGGGCAGCGGCATCGGGCGGCTCGGTTGATTTTGTTGAGTGGGCGGGTGCCGGCGCGGCGGGCTCCGCGGATGCCTCGGGGGGATATCGGGCGGTTGTGAGGGCTTTTCTTCGCCCCCGCCGCCCCTACCCGTCCCATCCCTTGAAGGGGCTCCGCCCCTTCGACCCCGCCAGGGGGCTGCGCCCCCTGCACCCCCATCGGCCTGAACGGCCTCGTCCTCAAACGCCGGACGGGCTGGAAGTGCCCGGACCGGCGTAACACCCTGCGGGTGGGTGGGGGCTGGGGACGGCAAAGACTCGTCCTCGAACGCCGGACGGGCTGGGGGCCTGGGCGAAGCCCTCTGCGGGTGGGGACGGCAAAGACTCTTCCTTGGACGCCGGACCGGCTGGGGGGTCTGGGCGGCGAAGCACCCTGCGGTACGGCAATGGTCGCCCTCGAACGTCGGACGGGCTGGGGGTGCCTGGGCTGACGAAGCCCCTGGCGGTGGGGGCCAGGGACGGCGAAGGCTCGGTATCGGGGGTCGGGCGGGCTGAAAGTACCGGTGGTCTTTTACACGTCCGGTGAGAAGCGGAGCGCCCCCGCTGGGATTCTCGCGTCGCACCACACTCGGACGCCCTCCCGGAGTTCGTTGTCGGCGCCGATGATCGCGCCGTCGCCGATGACCGTGCCGGTGAGGACGGAGCGTTCGCCTACGCGGGCTCGGGTGCCGATGAGGGAGTCGGTGATGACGGCGCCGGGTTCGATGACGGCGCCGGGGAGGATGGTGCTGCCGAAGACGCGGGCGCCCTCGGCGACGAAGGCGCCCTCGCCGACCACGGTGCCGCCGGTGAGCTTGGCGTCGGGGGCCACGGTGGCCGTGGGGAGGATGAGGCGGTCGCCGCATCGGCCGGGGACGGCGGGGGACGGGGCGTGGCCGAGGACGAGGTCGGCCGAGCCGCGGACGAAGGCGGCGGGGGTGCCGAGGTCGAGCCAGTAGGTCGAGTCGACCATGCCCTGGAGGTGGGCTCCGGCGGACAGGAGGTCGGGGAACGTCTCGCGTTCCACGGAGACCGGGCGGCCCGCCGGGATCGTGTCGATGACCGACCGGCGGAAGACGTAGGCGCCCGCGTTGATCTGGTCGGTGACGATCTCCTCCGGGGTCTGGGGCTTCTCCAGGAAGGCCGTCACCCGGCCCGTCTCGTCCGTGGGGACCAGGCCGTACGCCCTCGGGTCCGTCACCTGGGTGAGGTGCAGGGAGACGTCCGCGCCCGTCGTCTCGTGCGTGCGGACCAGGGCCCTGATGTCCAGGCCGGTCAGGATGTCGCCGTTGAAGATCAGGACCGGGTCGTCGGGGCCGGAGTGGAGTCGGGAGGCCACGTTGCGGATCGCGCCGCCCGTGCCGAGGGGCTCCTCCTCCGTGACGTACTCCAGCCGGAGGCCGAGCGACGAGCCGTCGCCGAAGTACGGCTCGAAGACCTCGGCCAGGTACGACGTGGCCAGGACGATGTGGTCCACGCCCGCCGCTCTCGCTCTCGCCAACTGATGGGTGAGGAACGGAACCCCGGCCGCCGGAACCATCGGCTTCGGCGTGTGCACGGTGAGCGGACGCAGCCGAGTGCCCTTGCCGCCGACCAGGAGGATCGCTTCTGTCACCTGTCGTCTCTGCTTCCTGCCGGGACCGGCCGAACTGTCTTTCGGCCGGCCAGTGTATGCAGTCCGTTGTACGGCGCCTTCGACGGCAGTGCGGTACTTCGCGTTCCGCCCCGTGCCCCCCGTCGGCGGTGAATGTCATCCACCTGATCTGTGATCCACCCACCCCATCTTCCTGTCCCTGCCCTCCCCCTCCCGTCAACTCCCGTGGACTCCCACTCGCCTTCGGCTCAGCGGCCCTGGTAGCGGGCCGACGAGGCGCGGGCCGAGCCGAGCTTGCGGTAGAGCTGGAGGCCTGGGCACGCCGTGGAGTAGCCGTCGCGATGGCCGGAGATCACATTCAGTCGTACGTTCTTTCCCTTTCGGTACAGATTGCCACCGCCGGACGTCAGATATGTCTTTCCGCGCGGATTGGCACCGTAGAGGCCCAGCTTCCAAGCCGTGAGCCGGGCCACGGCCTTCACCGAGGCGGCGGTCGGCTTGGTGGTGCCGTAGCTGCCGAGGACGGCGATCCCCATGCTGTTGGAGTTGAAACCGAGAGTGTGGGCGCCCAGGACGGCCTTCGCCACACCCCCGGCGCGACCCTCGTAGATGTTTCCGCACTTGTCGACGAGGAAGTTGTAGCCGATGTCGCGCCAGCCCATGCTCTTGACGTGGTAGCGGTAGATACCGCGAATGAGCGAGGGGGCCTGCGAGCACCGGTACTTGTTGCCGGTGGCCGTGTGGTGCACGAAGGCGGCCTTCACCTTCTTCGTGTAGACGAACCGCCGCTCCCGCCAGCTCTCGTTCGCGCCCCAGCCGCGCCGCGTGACGATGCGCGGCCGTGGCCCGATGTACGGCTTCGCCCGCTGTGCCTGCGTCAACTCGGATCCGCGCAGGGCCAGCAGCTCCCGCTCGGTCGCCGTGCGGTCGAGCGCGGGGATCTCGGCGGCGCCGACGGGGGCGAGTGCGGCGTTGGCACCGGATGCGGCGAGGGCCTCGGCGGTCTCGACGGTCTCGGTCTTCAGGGATCCGGGGCGGGTGGCGCCGCCGGGGTCGCCGCCCTTCACCGGGGTGGGCTCACCGGGGTCGACGAGTTCGAGGCGGAGGCCGGCGGGGAGGGTGGTGGCGTTCTCGGGGGCAGTCGTCGAGTCGTCGCCGTTGACGTCCTCCCCGGGTTCTTCCCCGGTTTCCGCTCCGGTTTCCTCCCCGGTTTCCGCTCCGGTTTCCGCTCCGGTTTCCGCTCCGGTTTCCTCCCCGGCTTCCTCCCCGGCTTCCTCCCCGGTTTCCGCTCCGGCTTCCTCCCCCGCTTCTTCCGCGAGCTCCTCCCCGTCCTCCGTCCCGACGTCCTCCTCGTCCTCGGGTTCGTCGGTCGGCCGGGGGCGTACCGTCTCCGTCTTCGTCTCCGGCGTGACCCGCACCTCCACGGCGTCCGACTCCCCGACCCACAAGGGCGCCGTGGAGCCGCGCACCCGGCCCGAGACGGGCTCGTCGGTGCCCGGGTCGGCGGCGTGTTCGCTGTTGTGCGTCTCGACCTCCTGCCAGCCGGACCAGACACCCGTGCCGACCGCGCGGGTACGGACCAGGACGCGGCCGTGCAGTTCGGCGCCGGGGCGGTCCCAGGTGACGCCGACGAGGGAGAAGTGCGGTACGTCCCGGGGGGACAGCCCCTGTTCGACGGGGGTACCGAGGATGCGGTCACGGTTGAGGGGGGTGAGCGGCAGCGACTGCGTGCTGCCCGGGACGTACGCGTCGGAGTCGTCGTGACGCCCCGCCGGCCCGGCCACCGGCCTCTCGCTGGTGGCCGCCTGCACTCCGGACGCCGGTCTCGCTGGGGTCGCGACGGCGGGTGGGGTGAGCGGGAGGGCCAGAGCGGCCGCGCATGTGACACCGATCGAGGAAGCAAGGAATCCACGCATACCCCTGATGTTGGACATAGTCATACAAACCTGTCCATCGGAGAACTGACGAAGCGTCTGCCCGTTGTTCGTCCGAACCGGTGGCGGGCCGGCGCCCCCGCACGGGGGTGCGCGCCCGCTCGCCCGCGTACGCTTGCGCGGGTGAACGCCACCGATCGCACCCCTGCCGACCTGCTGCGTTCCGCGCTTGCCGCGGATCCTGGACGCCCCCTGGTGACCTTCTACGACGACGCCACCGGGGAACGTGTCGAATTGTCCGTGGCCACCTTCGCCAATTGGGTGGCCAAGACCGCGAATCTGCTCCAGGGCGACCTCGGGGCCGGGCCGGGTGACCGGGTCACGTTGCTGCTGCCCGCGCACTGGCAGACGGCGGTGTGGTTGCTGGCGTGTTCGTCGGTGGGCGCCGTGGCGGACGTGGGGGGAGACCCGGCGGCGGCCGACGTGGTGGTGAGCGGGCCGGAGGGTCTGGAGGCGGCGCGGGTGTGTCGCGGGGAACGGGTCGCGTTGGCGCTACGGCCGCTGGGGGGCCGGTTTCCGCAGCCGCCGGCCGGTTTCGCCGACTACGCGGTGGAGGTGCCGAGTCAGGGCGACCGCTTTGCGCCTTACGCTCCGGTGGATCCCGAGGGGCCCGCGCTCATCGTGGCCGGGCGGGAGTTCAGTGGTGCCGAGGTCGTGGAGCGGGCCCGGGCGGAGGCGCCGGACCTCGGTCTCGCCGGGCCCGGGTCCCGGATCCTCTCTGCCCTTCCGTACGACACGTGGGAGGGGCTCAATGCCGGGCTGTACGGTGCCCTGGCGACCGGCGGGTCGGTCGTGCTGTGTCGCCACCTCGATGCGCTGGGCGAGGATGCCTTGGCCAAGCGTATCGACGACGAACGGGTCACCACGACGGCCCGCTAGCCGCAGTTCCTCGCCCCCGCCGCCCCTACCCGTCCCATCCCTTGAAGGGGCTCCGCCCCTTCGACCCCGCCAAGGGGCTTCGCCCCCTGGACCCCCTATCGGCCTTCGGCCTCGTCCTCAAACGCCGGACGGGCTGAAAGGGCCCGGGCCGGCGTCGCCCCCTGCGGGTGGGTGGGGGCTAGTGACGGCAAAGACTCGACCTCGCACGCCGGACAGGCCCGGCAGGCCCGCGGCGGCCCCGGCAAGTGATCGTCGGCGGCCGGGGCGCGCAGCACCGCCCGGACGCCGGCAGGCCGCCGCCGCAGGCCACCGTCACCCGTTCAGCCCTCCACGACCCACCCCCCACCCCCCATCCACGCCATGGTCGTAACAGCAGCCCACACCGCACGCAGCACGCACTGAGGGGTGGACCCAGCCGTGACCGACACCGCACGCGCGCGCGACAGGAGGGGGCCCATGCGGCGGTGGGTGCGGCGTGGGGCGCTCGGGGTGGGGGGTGTGCTCGTGGTCGCCGGCGGGGTCGGGTGGGCCGTGTACGCGAAGCTCGACGCGAACATCACGCCCGACGAGGCCGCCGCGGCCGAACTCGCCCGGTACGAGAAGGAGCGCCCCACCTCACTGGTGCGCGACGCGCAGAACATCCTGCTCATCGGGTCGGACTCGAGGGCGGGCCGGGCCAACCGCCGCTACGGACGCGACTCCGGGACCGAGCGTTCGGACACCACGATCCTGCTGCACCTCTCCGCCGAGCGCCGCAGCGCCACCGCCGTGTCGATACCCCGCGATCTCATGGTGAACGTCCCGAGCTGCCGGCGCCGCGACGGCACCCGCACCCAGCCGATGTTCGCGATGTTCAACTACGCCTTCCAGAAGGGCGGTTCGGCCTGCACGATCCGTACGGTCGAGCGGCTCACCGACATCCGGGTCGACCACCACGTGGTCGTCGACTTCCACGGCTTCAAGGAGATGGTCGACGCCGTGGACGGCGTACGGCTCTGCCTGGCGAAGCCGATCAACGACAAGGCGGCCAAGCTACGGCTCCCGGCCGGCAAGGTGACCCTCAACGGCGAGCAGGCCCTCGGCTACGTCCGTGCCCGCAAGTCCCTCGGCAACGGCAGCGACACCGACCGCATGGAACGCCAGCAGCGCTTCCTCGCCGCGCTCGTGCACAAGGTCCAGAGCAACGACGTCCTGCTGAATCCGGTCAGGCTCTATCCCGTCCTGGACGCGGCGACGTCCTCCCTCACCACCGACCCCGCCCTGGCCAGTTTGCGCGGTTTGTACGAACTCGCCCGCGGTGTGCGCGACATCCCCACCGAACGCGTGCAATTTCTCACGGTCCCCCGGGAGTCGTACATATACAACGCCAATCGCGACCAACTCGTGGAGCCCGACGCGCGGCAGCTCTTCCAGCGGCTCCGCGTCGACGCCCCGGTGGAAGTCGTGAATTCGCCCGAAACACCCCAGGGGCCGTCCCGCGATTCTTCGCACAGGAGTTCGCATGGCAATGACGGGAAGACCTCCAGCGGGCAGGCGAACCACCCCGCCGAGCCCACTCCCCCGGCACCCACCTTCCGGGGCAACACCGCCGCCGAGAACCCCTGTGAGTAAAACGCTCACCAAGTCGGCGAACCCCAGTTCAAAGAAATGCGCCGGATTGCCCAGTTGTAGGGACGTGGAATTTGTCACCGTCGTCGCTTGACGCTGAACTGGGCGGATAGTGTGAGCGCTCCGGTGCTCCCTGCCGTAGTTAGGCTTGCGCACTGTTTGACCGAGAGACCCGAGCGCCTTGGAGGGGGAAGGCGCCGCGTGGCCCCGACGGAGGATTCAGACAACCGTGGACGCGCAAGGCCGTGGGCGGGCGGACGACATCGATCCCGCAGACCAGTGGGTGCTCAATCCGAACACCGGCGAATACGAACTGCGACTGACTCCTTCCTCTCCGCAGTCGTCGGTTCCGGGACCGCGCAGATCCGCCTCCCGGGCCGGCGCCGCCGCACGGACGGGCGGAGCGGGCACGGGGCGTGCGGCGAACGGCGCCGCCCCAGCCGGTGGCGCCGGAGGTGCCGGAGGTGCCGGAGGTGCCGTACGCAATCGGACCGCCGCCCCGGCCCGCGACGGCCGCGACCCGCGCCCGGACCGCAACGCGCCCGGCCGCGAGGTCCCCTCGCAGCGCAGGCGCCGAGGCGCGCCCGAGGAGCCGTCGGCGGGGCGGCGCGGTCGCCGGCCGGTGAAGAAGAAGAGCAAGGCGAAGAAGGCCCTGCTGTGGACCGGCGGTGTGACGGCCTTCGTGGTGGTCGCCGCCGCGGTCGGCGGGTATCTCTACCTGGAGCACCTCAACGACAACATCCAGTCCGTCTCCGACGACGGCGCGAGCACCGGTGGCTTCCAGAAGGACAAGGCCATCAACATCCTGCTCATCGGCACGGACAAGCGCACGGGCGCGGGCAACGACAAGTACGGCGACTCCGGCAGCGCGGGACACGCCGACACCACGATCCTGCTGCACGTCTCCAAGGACCGCTCGAACGCGACCGCGCTGAGCATCCCGCGCGACCTCATCGTCGACATCCCCGACTGCCCGACCACGCAGGAGGACGGCTCCCAGAAGGTCATCCCCGGCGAGACCGGCGTGCGCTTCAACACGAGCCTGGGCCAGGAGGGCCGTACCCCCAGCTGCACCAGCCGTACCGTCACCGAGCTGACCGGGATCAAGCCGGACAACTTCATGGTGGCCGACTTCAACGCGGTGAAGACCCTGACGACGGCGGTCGGTGGCGTCGAGGTGTGCCTGGGCAAGGACATCAACGACCCCGACTCCCACCTCAACCTCCCCAAGGGCGAGCACGTGATCGAGGGCGAGCAGGCGCTGGCCTTCGTCCGCACGCGGCACGCCGTCGGCTTCGGCGGTGACCTGAGCCGGATCGGGCTCCAGCAGCAGTTCCTCAGCGCGCTGATGCGCAAGCTGAAGTCCAACGACACGCTCTCCAGCCCGACCAAGATGATCAAGCTGGCGGAGGCGGGCACCAAGGCGCTGACCGTCGACTCCCAGCTCGACAGCATCGACAAGCTGAAGGACCTCGGTCTGGAGCTGGGCAAGCTCGACACCAAGAACCTGACCTTCACGACGGTTCCGGTGGTCGACAACCCGGCCGAGAAGGTCAAGGCGACGGTCGTGCTCAACGACGCGACGGCTCCCCAGGTCTTCCAGGCGATCCAGAACGACGTCTCCTTCACCGCGGTCAAGCAGCAGAAGAAGAAGGAGGCCGCCGCCGTGGCCGCCCGGCTCAAGGGCACCAAGACCGACCCTTCCGAGGTGCGGGTGCAGGTCTACAACGGCGGGGCGCCCGCGGGCAGCGCCCAGGAGACGCTCACCTGGCTGCAGACCGAGGAGGGCGTGACCAAGTCCGAGAACGCGGGCAACGCCCCGGCGACGCTGGCGAAGACAACGCTGGAGTACGCGCCGGACCAGGCGGACCAGGCTCGCCGGCTCGCCGCCATCATGGGGCTGTCGGGGTCCGCGATGAAGCCCGGCAAGAGCGTGACCAACTCCCAGGGCCTGCCCACGATGACCCTGACCCTGGGCAAGGACTTCAAGGGCGCGGGCATCTCGCTCACGGCCCCGACGAAGGCTCCCGACGTGGAGAAGTCCACGGCCGACAAGGTCGAGTGCGCGAAGTAGCCCACGAGACGCCGTTCCCGGCACGAAATCCGCGCCGGGAAGGCAACTGTGCCGCAGGCTCGTTGGTCTGACACACGACGCAGGTGTGTCGGCCGGCGTCGCAGCGGCTGGCCCCCGGGCGCGGCGCGCTGCCGACCCGGCGTGGATTTTGCCGACGCGTGGCCAACCCGGTCCGGACCCACACAGGTCTGACAGGTAGCGAACCGGTGTCGGACAGGGTGGTCTGCCATGGTGCGCTCCGCACCGGACAGGGAGGTCCGGGGCGGTGCGAAGCCGTGTCGGGCAAAGGGCGGGGAAGGGCAGAGAGTTGGCGCAGAGCAGTGTGCGAGGGGAGTCCCCCGCGGTGGAGGACACCATGTCCCTCACCCCGCAGGCCGACCAGGACACGCCGGACGACCAGAGCGGCCGGCACCGTGGCGGGGGTCGCAGAGGCGGCGGCGGTACCGACGGCAGGCGCCGCAGACGGCGTGCGCTGCGCTGGTCGGCGACGGTTCTGGCGGTGGTGATACTGGGCACCGCGGGTGCCGGGTATCTCTACTACCAGCACCTCAACGACAACCTGAAGAAGGACGACCTCAACATCGGCGACGCGAAGGACCGCGCCGCCGAGACCGAGGCGAACGCGGCCGGTCAGACGCCGCTGAACATCCTGCTGATCGGCTCGGACGCCCGGGACAGCAAGGAGAACCAGAAACTCGGCGGCGCCAAGGAGACGTTCGGCGGCGTACCGCTCGCCGATGTGCAGATGCTGCTGCACGTGTCCGCCGACCGCACCAACATGTCGGTGGTGAGCATGCCGCGCGACACCCTGGTGGACATGCCCAAGTGCACGGACCCGGACAGCGGGGACGTGTACCAGGCCCGCCAGCGCGCGATGACGAACCAGTCGCTGGGCCGCGGCGGACCCGGGTGCACGGTGGCCACGTGGGAGAAGCTGACCGACATCCACATCGACCACTTCATGATGATCGACTTCTCCGGTGTGGTGTCGATGGCGGACGCGATCGGCGGCGTCCCGGTCTGTGTGAACGCCAACATCGAGTCCAAGGACAGCAAGGGCCACGGCTCCGGACTGAAGCTGGAGAAGGGCACCACGTACGTCAAGGGCGAGCAGGCCCTTCAGTGGCTGCGCACCCGGTACGGCTTCGAGGACGGCAGCGACCTGGCCCGGGCCAAGGCGCAGCACCAGTACATGAACTCGATGGTCCGTGAGCTGCGCAAGAGCGCCAAGCTCAGCAACCCGGGCAAGCTGCGCGCGCTCGCCGAGGCGGCCACCAACGCCCTCACCGTCGACCCGGGCCTGGGCACGGTGGCGAAGCTGTACGACCTGGCGGGCGAGCTCAAGAAGGTGCCGACGTCGCGCATCACCATGACGACGATGCCGAACGAGTACGACACGATCCAGACCGGCCGGGTGGTGCCCACCGAGGACGCGACCAAGCTGTTCCGGCTGGTGCGTGAGGACATCGCCCTCGACGGCAAGGACAAGAAGAAGCCCACCAAGGAGAAGGGCTCCGCCGACCCGGCCGCGGCGGACGACGAGATCGCCGTCCAGGTGCAGAACGGCACCCGGACCGACACGCTCGCCCCGGCCTCCGGTCGCGCGACCACCGTCGCCGGGCTGCTCGTCGACAAGGGCTTCGCCCGGGCGGTGGCGGACCCCTCGACCACGCCGGTCGAGGACACGACACTCGTCCGCTACCCGAGCGCCGACCTGGAGGGCGACGCCCAGCGGCTCGCCAAGGCCCTCGGCATCCCCACCAGCGCCGTCGAGAAGTCCACGAACGTCTCCGGAGTCACGCTCGTCGTCGGCGCCGACTGGCGCGAGGGTACGGCGTACAAGGCGCCCAAGGAGGACGACAGGACGCCGGACACGGCGGAGGCGCTGAACGCCTCCGACACCAAGGCGTGCATGAAGGTGGACCCGGACTTCACCTGGTGACGGGCACCGCCCGCCCGGCGGGGCTCAGTTGGCGCTGAGTACCGCCGGGCGACGCGAGGCGATGACCTTCCTCGCCAGGGAGCGCGGGCTGGTCAGGAAGCCGTAGCCCCAGGACATGTGCATGGTGGCGAGGGCGACCGGGATCTGGAGGCGTGCCTTCAGCGGGAGGCCCTTGCCGGCCGGGACGGATCCGGCGGCGATGGCCGCGAGATAGCCGCCGGGGATCACCAGCGCCCACGGGGTGACCAGGGCGCCCGCCACGAGGCCGGCCGTGATCGCGCACACCGCGGTCGGCGGGGCGAGGTAGCGCAGGTTGATGGAGCCGGCGTGGTAGCGGGCGACGACGTGCCGCCAGCGGCCGTAGTCCTTGTACTGCTTGGCGAGGGCCTTCACGCTCGGCCTCGGGCGGTACGACACCTTCAGCTCGGGCGAGAACCAGATGAGGCCGCCCGCCTCGCGGATCCGGAAGTTCAGCTCCCAGTCCTGGGCGCGGATGAACTCCTCGTTGTAGCCGCCCTGTTGCTCCAGCGCCTCGCGCCGGAAGACACCGAGGTAGACGGTCTCGGCCGACTGCGCCTCGCCACCGGTGTGGAAGGCCGCGTTGCCGACGCCGATCTTCGAGGTCATCGCGGCCGCGACGGCGTGCTCCCAGTCGTTCTCGCCCTCGGCGTGCATGATGCCGCCGACGTTCTGCGCGCCGGTCTCCTCCAGGAGCCGGACGGCGGTAGCGATGTAGTTCGGCGAGAGGATGCCGTGGCCGTCGACGCGGACGACGATCGGGTGGCGGGAGGCCTTGATCGCGGCGTTGAGCGCGGCGGGCGTGCGGCCGGTGGGGTTCGGGACGGTGTGCACGCGGGGGTCGTCGGCCACGAGCTCGGCGGCGATCTCGTCCGTGCGGTCCGTGGACGGACCGAGGGCGATCACGACCTCCATCTCGCCGGCGTACTCCTGCGCGAGGATCGCTTGGACGGCTCCGCGCAGATGCCGCTCCTCGTTGAGGACGGGCATGATGACGGACACGGCGGGGAGCTGCACGTCGGGATTGGCGTTCATAGGGGCCTCACGTTACCGCGAACGGGGGACAGCGGTGCGCGCCGCCGGGGTCGCTGCCCCGGGCAGCAGATCGTATGGGCCTACGGTGCTCACGGATCCCACGTACGGCCCCCAGGGCAACCCCAGCGGAGGTATCCCCCCATGCCCACGCCGCCCCGCCGCTCCCCCGCCTCGCCGCAGCGCAGTCCGCAGCCGTCCCGTGGCGGGGCGCGGCCGGTCGCGCCCCGACGGCGCAGGCGGCCGCGCTGGGCCATGCGGACGGTGACCACGCTGTCGGTGGTGATCCTGGCCTCGGCGGGGATCGGGCACGCCGTGGTCACCAGCCTCGACGCGAAGATCGCGCGCGTGGACCCGTTCAAGGACATGAAGAACCGGCCGCAGGCCGGGCACGGGATGAACGTCCTGCTGGTCGGCACGGACGGCCGTGACCGCATCAGCGACGAGGAGCGGCGCAAGTACCGGCTCGGCGGCGCCCCCTGCCACTGCACCGACACGATCATGATCGTGCACATCTCGGAGGACCGGGAGCGGGCGAGCGTGGTGAGCCTGCCGCGCGACTCGTACGCCGAGGTGCCTGGAGGCGACGGGCGCAAGACCCATCCCATCAAGATCAACGCGGCGTACGCGGAGGGCGGTCCGAACCTCACCGTGCGCACCGTCGAGCACATGACCCACGTCAAGATCGACCACTATCTGGAGGTCGACTTCACCAGCTTCATGAAGACGGTGGACGTGGTCGGCGGCGTGCAGATCTGCACCGCCGAGCCGATGAAGGACTCGTACACCGGGCTGGACCTGCCGGCCGGGCGGCACCGGCTGATGGGCGGCGAGGCGTTGCAGTACGTCCGCGCGCGGCATGTCGACAGTGACTCCGACCTGGGCCGGGTGCACCGCCAGCAGCGGTTCATGGCGGCGCTGGTCGAGCGGGCGACGTCGTCCGGGATCCTGCTGAACCCGATGAGGTTCCGGGACGTGACGCGGGCCGTCCTGGGCTCGGTACGGGCCGACAAGGGCTTCGGGACGGGCGAGCTGCTCGACCTCGGGCGGGCGATGCGGAACTTCTCGCCGTCGTCGTCGGAGTTCACGACCGTGCCGATCGGGCAGCTGGAGTACGAGGTGAAGGGCGTCGGCTCCACGGTGAAGTGGGACACCGCACAGGCCGAGCGTCTCTTCCGGGCCCTGCGCGAGGACAAGCCGCTGTCCGCGCACCGGCCCAAGCGCCGGGCCGTGCCCGTGGAGGTCGCCCCGCAGCAGATCCAGGTCCAGGTGGAGAACGGCACGAAGGAGAACGGCCTCGGCAAGCGCGTCGACGCGGCGCTGGCGGCGACCGGGTTCCGTACGACGGGGCGTCCGGTGTCCGCGGCGGACCGGGCGCTCAAGCGGACGGTCGTCGCCCACGACCCCGGCTGGGACCGCTCGGCGAAGTCGCTGGCGGCCGCGCTGCCGGGAAGCGAGCTGCGTGCGGTGAAGGGGCTGGGGCCGACGCTGAAGGTGATGCTCGGGGCGGACTTCCAGAAGGTGCGCAAGGTGCGGGCCGAGGACCCGACGCAGGGCCAGTCGATCGTGGTGCGGGGCGACGAGGCGGGGTGCTCGTAGACACCCCCTGCACCGTCCTTCACCTCAATGGACGTGTGCGGCGGCATTCGGCGGAATGCCGGACGCGTTGGCTCGTGGGGCATCTGGTGTGAATTGTTCGTGTCCGCCCGATGGCGCGGCGCGGTGGGCGGGCGTAGGACGGAAGGGCACGGGGCCCGCCCCGGGCTCCAGCGTCCCCCAGGAGGAGCCATGACCCAGCCCGGAACCATGCCTGCCATGACCAAGGAGATGCAGGACTGCGTCGACGCGTGCATGACCTGCCACAGCATCTGCGAGGAGACCATGAGCTCCTGCATGCAGATGGGCGGCCAGGCTCAGATGCAGATCATGCGGGCGCTCATGGACTGCGCCGAGACGACCCGCATGTGCGCGGACATGATGATGCGCCGCTCGCCCATGTCGGCCGAGATGTGCGCGATGTGCGCCAAGGCGTGCGAGATGTGCGCCGAGGCGTGTATGTCCATGCCGGACGATGCGCAGATGATGCGCTGTGCCGAGGCGTGTCGTCGCTGTGCCGCCACCTGTCGCGCGATGGCGGGCGCCACGATGTGACGGACGCCTGACAGCGGTCGAGGGCACCCGGAGCCTGCCGGGTGCCCTCGATGTTCCGCTGGTTGTCCTACGGCGCTGTCGTCGACGTGCCGTGGCTCAGTTGCCCGAGACGGTCACCGTCTCGTCGTTCTTCAGCTGCTCCACCAACTGCTTCACCTTCGCGGTGTCCCACTGGAGGTTGCCGTTCGAGGTGTTGCCCGAGATCGGCATGTTCATCGACTTGCCCTCGCCGCTGCTGACGCCCTTCATCGCCCAGAACATGGACGCCAGGTCCCACAGGCCCATGTCCTTGTCGACGATCAGCGAGTCCAGGCCGGCGCCCATGGTCGGGTACAGCTTGAACGGGTTGAGGACGGTGCCCGGGGTGGCGACCTGGTTGGCCAGGGCGGACAGGAACTTCTGCTGGTTCTTCGTCCGGTCCAGGTCGGAGCCGGCCAGCGCGTACCGGGTGCGGACGAAGGCGAGCGCCTCCTCGCCGTTCAGGGTCTGCTTGCCCTTCTTGAAGTCGGCGCCGGACTTGGAGTCCTTGATGTCCTGCGGGATGTCGATCTCGACGCCGCCGACCGAGTCCACGATGTTCGCGAAGCCGGCGAAGCCGATCTCGACGTAGTGGTCGATGTGCAGGCCGGTGTTGGCCTCGACGGTGCGGACCAGCAGTTCGGGGCCGTCCTCCGCGTACGCCGCGTTCAGCTTCACCTGCCGGCCCGTGCCCTGGTACGTCTTGCCCGACTCGGAGCCCACGAAGGTCGGTATCTCGACGTTCGAGTCACGGGGCAGCGAGACCAGCGTCGGGCCGTTGCTGCCGGTGTGCAGGATCATCATCGAGTCCGTGCGCTTGCCCTCGGCGGACCCGGTGTGCAGTTCCTTCTTCTGGTCGGCCGTCATGCCCTCACGGCTGTCGGAGCCGACGATCAGGTAGTTCGTGCCCTCGCCCGCCTCCGGCCGGTCGATGACCTTGGACAGGTCGACCTCGCGGTTGAGCTTGCCGTCGGCCCAGAAGTAGGTGGCGACGGTCGTCACGACCAGCACCGTCACCAGCGTGAGCGCGGTGATCTTCATCCGGCGCCGCCAGTTCGGCGCGGGGCGTGGCTCGTGCGTGCCCCTGCCGCCGGGGCCGCCCGGGCCGCCGCCGTAGACCTGCCCGGTGTTGTAGCCGCTGTCGTAACCGTCGTCGGCGTCGTAGCCGCCGTGGCCCTGGCCGTTCACGTACGACGGCTGCTGCGGCACCCCGCCGTACCCCTGGCCGGGCGGCGCCGCCGGACCGCGGCGGACCTGCCGCATCACGCGGGCACCCTCGGGCTGTGCGCTCGAGCTGCCGCGTCCGTAGCGGTTACCGCGATTGTCGTCGGACCATCCACCGGGCCAGTCATTCATGCGCCCCAGTGTGCAGGGCACGGCCGGGTGCCTTACAAGGTTCGGGGGAAAATAGAGGCACGGCTGTTGCGAAGCCAACACAAAGTCCGCGAATGTCGGCTCGGCATAAGGTGGAGGCCATGACAGACCAGGTCACCACAGCGGAGTCGGGCACTCAGGAGATCCCGGGCAAGCCGACATCCGCGTCCCGCACCACCCTCAGTCACATCATGACCCACAACGACACCAACCTCCTGGGAACGGTGCACGGCGGTGTGATCATGAAACTCGTCGACGACGCGGCGGGTGCGGTGGCCGGTCGGCACAGCGGTGGCCCCGCCGTCACCGCCTCCATGGACGAGATGGCCTTCCTGGAGCCGGTCCGTGTCGGTGACCTCGTCCATGTGAAGGCCCAGGTCAACTGGACCGGCCGGACCTCGATGGAGGTCGGCGTACGCGTCCTCGCCGAGCGCTGGAACGAGTCGGCCCCGCCCACCCAGGTCGGCTCGGCCTACCTGGTCTTCGCCGCGGTGGACGCCGACGGCAAGCCGCGCCGGGTGCCCCCGGTGATACCGGAGACCGAACGCGACAACCGGCGCAACCAGGAGGCCCAGATCCGCCGCACCCACCGGCTGGCCCGCCGCCGCGCCATCAAGGAGCTGCGGGAGAAGCGGCTGGCGGAGGGGTTCGAGGACTGAGTGTCCGCAGCGGGCGCCGGGGCATATGGTCGCCCCCGGCGCAACCTGCAACCTTTCAGGATCGGCTGAGGCCGGGGCGGGGCCATAGTGGGTGCCGGCCCGGCCCGTGCAGGGCTTCGACGGTGAACATGCCACCAGCTGTGGCATCGCGTCGAACCAGGTCGCTTCGAACAGGGGGAACGGAAGATCATGCTTGGTCGACTGAAATTCGGGGTGGTCGCGCTCGCCGCGGCCTTCGGTTCGCTCATCGCGGTGGGCAGCCCGGCGGCGGCCGCCGACGACCACTTCTGGACACGTAGCTGTGGGAGCAAGTACTACGCCTACGCGGACAACTACATCGCGTGGACCAAGAAGTACTCGGGTGGTTCGTGTTCGGGGCACGCCTGGGTCCGTGTCAAGCTCAACGGCGACTGGACGAAGTGGTATCACGCCAGCGGCAAGATGACCCTGAACAACGACTACGGTGACATCGAGCTGAGTGAGCACAAGGGGTGCGCGGACTGCAAGCCCTACTTGCTCATCCCCTGACGAGGTCAGGCCTCCCGTCCCGGCCTCCACGCCACCGTGACAACGCGGATCCGCGTACGACGAAGCCCCCGGCAGCACGCCGGGGGCTTCGTCGTCCGTGCAGGCCAGGGCCTACTCGGGCCTCAGGGGAGGTTGCGGGCCATGACGATCCGCTGGACCTGGTTCGTGCCCTCATAAATCTGCGCGCTTTACAGGTAATACGGCTCTGACCTGCCCGAACACCCCTCCTAGAGGGGGCCTCCCCAGCATTTCCCCATGATCACTGACGAGGGTGCGCCGATACCGCTGGTCACGTCAGGGAGGCCACCGCATCCGCTATCAGGGAACGTGCCGCCGCTCCCCGCACGGCTCCCTGTGCCAGCCGCTCAAAGGCCCGGGTGTAGAGCTCGACCTGACTGGGCTGCGTGAGCGTGGCGGCAGCGTCCAGGGTGTCCGCGTGCACCTTGGTGTCATCGAAGATCGTGAAGGTGGGCATGGGCCACACGGCTCGTTGTGCTGAGAACGGGATGAGCCCCACGGCGACGTTCTGGAGATCCATAACCCCGAGCAGGTGACCAAGCTGTGCCGCCATGGTCTCCGCACTACACAGCCGGTACCGCAACACCGACTCCTCCAGCACGAACGAGAATCGGCGTGCGCCATTGCTCAGCACCTCGTTACGCCTCATACGGGCCGCCACAGCATCGCTCACGTCGTCCGGGGTCCCCCGGAAGTCTGCGATGGATGACAACAAGGCAGCCGCGTATCCGGGCGTCTGGAGGAATCCGGGGATCACGTCGGAGACGTAGACCCTGAATATCTTTGTTTGCTGGTACAGGTCCCCGGTGGACTCCTGCACACGGCGGAGACCGCTTCGCTGGAGTCGCCTCCACTGCACATGAGCATCTGCGGACTGTCTGTTGGCAGCGATCAGGTCGGGGGCCTGGTCATCAGCCGCGCAGGCTCGGCACCACTCTTTGATATCCGCGTCGGAGGGAGGGGTCTTGGCGTTCTCGATCCGGGATGACTTCGACTCTGACCAGCCGCATCTGACGGCCAGCTCCCGCCCGCTGATCCCCGCGTCCTTCCGGATCTCACGCAGACGACCGGCCAGTTCTTCACGGGCCTTCTGAACGCGTGAGGAGGGGTGTGAGGGCATGGAGCTGGCTTTCGTCAGATCTCGTACAGGTGGTGCGGGATCGCTCGCTCCCAGACCGCTTCGAAGGCGGCGGAGCACAGCTTCACGGCTTCCGGGTCTGCCGTTATCTCGTCTTCCACCACCACTCCATCACCTGAGAAGTGGTGCACCCGGAGCAGGATGCCATCGAAGAGCCAGAAGTCATTGCCCGGCAGGGCAATACTCGTAGCCCGTCGCCGTGGCAACCACCGCACTTCCTCACCCGCCGTGACGTTGGCGCGGGTGACGTAGTGCTCCCAACGGATGTAGTCCGAGACAGGCTCGGAGACCACCCGGGCCCGGCGGATCGCCACGCCCCGGGCCACGGTGTCCGTGATCAACTGGTCGTAGGGGTGCCACCAGGATTCGCGGTCCTCCCAATTGATCCGCTCACCACGCTTCCATGCCTCGAACCGGTCCGTCGGGGCGTAGGAGTCACGCAGTTCCAGGTGAACGGCGGACCGGTCGCACTGGCCAAGCAGCTCAGCGAAGCTGGGCACGCTCGACGGCATCACACGCCTCCCTGATCATCGGGATCATCCGGGCCGGAATCCTGACGATGGCTTCGCTGTCAGGTACCGAGCCGTTCGCGGGGCTGCTCGCCTCGCACTCCGCCTGAGTCTCGGTGCTCGGCTTCCACCCCTGCAACAAGATCTCCTGAGCGTCCGCGTCCGCCCACACGGTGGGGCAGTGGTCCCGGTCCGTGTCGGGGTCGATTCCAATGAACTCTACGGCCATGGCTGGCTCCCTGGTCTAGGTGCTTGCTCGGGCTTGCATCAGCTTCGTTGAACTGCTGAGACAGCGTCAATAGGGCTACTGGTCACGCGAATTGCAGTGCAAGCTCATGCAAGTTCGTGGAGCCCAACACCCGTCACTCCCTACCGTCCTTGACGTAGCGGAGTCACCGGAGAGGGCGGGCCATGGTGAGCGACAGCGACGGCAGGGCGCGGGGCACCGAATCGGCTGATCACCTGGGCGGCAGTGAGGCCCGACAGTTCCTCTCCCGTCTCTCCGGAGCCTTCGGCGGGGGTGGCGTGCTCATGGTGCAGAAGAGTGACCCTGGCCTTGAAGGCGCCGACCTGGCGCCCGGTTCGGCCTTGCGCTGGCCCCGCTGCGAGTGCGGGAGCCCGAAGTGTCCTGACTACAAGGCCCCATCGAATGGGTCGGCCGAGGGACTGAGCAGCAGAGTCGCTGAGGCCAACGAGCGCAGCCGTAGGGGTGGGCTGTGAGCATCAGATCGGCCATGCGGTACGTGATGCACAGGATCACCGAGCACCCCGACACGGACGTCACATTCGAGGCCGAGTGCCTGCACTGCAAGTGGAAGGCGACACCTTCCACCGAGTCGGCGTCCGTCGACGTGGAGTGCATGAGCCACACGGGCCGATCTAGCCACGCCGGTTTCCGACGCATCCGTACCTCGTTCGCGATGGTCGTTCGCGCCGAGTAAAGCCCTGCCTCACCAGTGGAAACCCTGAACTCCCGCCACGGAATGGGCGGCGGCGGTCAGCCATGGCCGCGATTAGTTGAGCAGGAAGGTGCAGTGATGCTGAACGGAACCGACCTGTACGCGCTCGACATTGACGGGGCCTCGTTCGTGAAGGCGTGCGGGGGAAACACTCACCCGGACGGCGAGTCGTGCGTGGCCCTGGCCCGGATCGGCGAGGACGCCTGGGCCCTGAGTGACAGCAAGCGGCCGGGCGCCGAGCCGCTGCGGTTCACCACGGAGGAGCTGGACGCGGCCGGGATCGACCCGGCGCGGTTCGGTCTGTCCGTCTGATCCACCCCTCTCCAGTCGGTCCCGGCCCACCCCTCCATTGGGTCGGGACCGGCTGGCCCTTCGCCCCTCAAGAGAACTGAACGGGAACGACTGGTGCATCATCACGGCTATCTGTGGACCGGCCCGAAACAGCGTTTCGACCAGGAAGCGCTACGGCGGCCCCCGCATCCTGAGCCGCCCCCGGCCGGAAGCAAGCCGGAACTGATCCAGCGCTACCGCGAGGTGGCGGCGGAGTTTCCGACTTCTGATCTGCCTCCGCTGGAAACGGCGTACTGGCTCATCAAGCCGCGTTCCTTGGTTCGTGGCACGTGGGATGAACCGAAGGAGGCGGCGGCCTGGCTTGGGGAACGGCTGTCCGAGTACGCGCCCCGGTTCGCTTCGGAGGCGGAGCGTGACACCACCTATCTGACGCTTCTCGTGAACTCCGCCGCTGAGCGGCTGGGGGAGGGCGGTGATGTGTCCCACGGCTTCTACCTCGAACGCCCCTCGTACCTGTCCCTGACTGTGGTGACGTGTTCCCCGAATCGCTCGAAGCCTGAACTGGCCTGTCCTGCCCAGTAGTCGAAGCAACAAAGAAGCCCCGGCCAGTGGCCGGGGTTGTTCCTTTGGTTGGTTAGAGCAGCGCGCGGAAGGGGTTGGAGTCCGCGAGCGGTTCCGACCGTTTCGGTTCGGTGGCAGGCTTCGGGGCCTGCTTCAGTTCGGGCCGGTAAGCGTCCAGGCGGACGACCGATGCGCGGTTCTGCTCACGCTCCGCGCTGGCCGGCATCGGCTCCGCAACCGTTCCTGTGGACTCACCGTTTTCGGAACTGTCACCGGGGAGTGAGAAAACGGTGGCCGGGCGGCCGGTCTTGCCCGACTGACAGTGCTTACGAGGGCGCCCGCGCTTTCGTGGAGCCTGCGAGGCGTATAGGGGTGCACGGCACCCGGTCCATTGGCACGCATCCGGGGGATGGTTCCGGCGCTCCACCGTGAAGCCGGAACCGTGCTCCGCGCCCACTGCCTCTGCTTCGGAAAGCAAGGCGATCAGTTCGCAATAGTGGTCGCGCTCCTCCGTGCCGGGGCGTTCCCTCATCAGGAAATGCAGGTCTCGACTGTGCAGATCCGGATCGAAGGTGGGAAGCGTCGCCACAATAGGAGCCCAACTCAAAGGAACCATCCCGGTGTACGCCGCTGCTATTCGGCCGAACTCCGTCTCTGCCCGTTCCGGCCATGTCTCCCATCTCTCGTCACCTGCCGCTTCCAGTAGCGCATCCGCACATTTCTCCAACTCGACCTGTCCGCGTTCGCCTGAGGGCGGGATCGTCTTGGCCACTCAGTCCTTTCAGCAAACAAAAAGCCCCCGAATCGCCTCGGGGGCATGCGCGTATCTGAGTTCTTCAGTTCTGGTCGTCCAGCCACTTTTCCAAGTCGGCCGGACGGCAGCGGAGCGACTGACCCACTTTCCGGAACGGGATCTGTTCGGCCTTCCAGTTCCCGCATACCCACGACCGGGGCTTGTTCAGGTAGTCGGCGACGTCGTCAACGGTCATCAGCTTCGTGCACATAGGTCCCCCTAAAAGAAAAGCCCCCAGTTACCTGGGGGCTCATTAAGTACTGCTTCAGTATTAGCGGACGTCAGTCCTGGTCGTCATCAGAATTAACGAAGGACGCAAGGACCTCCGTGGCCTTCTCGGTAAGTTCACCGCCAGCCTTGCCCGCAACTGTGGTCAGGTAGCCCTCTCTTCGCGCGCGCTTGAGATGGTCCTTAACGGTCTCGGGGCGGCGGCCGATAAGTCGGGCCAGCCACGGAACAGGAGCCGGAGCACCCAGGTCGGCCATGGTCTTGTAGGTCGAAGCCAGCATGGCCAAGTACGGCTCTGACACACCTTCGTTGGTCAGCAACAGGCCCGCCGCCGACCCCGCTTCCTCGACCTTCGCCGTCACCTCCTCCATGCCCTGCTGAAGCTCAGGCGCCTTCTCTGCCAGCTTCATGGCCGCCGCAAGGTCGAGTCTCCGCAGGACAGTCGTGGAGATTCCACGCGCCACGTCACGCCCGGCGGAGCCTTCCGCCGCCTCGACAGTGATCCGCTGCGGCCCTCCGGTGATCGGCCCTGTCGGCCACCACATGCGGATCACCCAAGCCCCTTGCTTCTGGGTGATCTCGAACCCGCTCTCATTCGCTTCCACAGTTCCGAACGTACCACACAGGGTGAGCCACCCTGTGTTGACAACCCAGGGTGGGCCATGCGAAAACTTGATCACGCCGGACAACCGGCACGACGCCGGGCCGTCCGTGCGTCATCGACGGAGGGGGCTGCCTCAGTGGCAAGGGCATGGGTCGCACGGTCCAAGGACGACCCGAAGAAGTGGACGACGTTTTGGTACGACCCGGACGGCAAGCAGCGACAGAAGACGTTCGAGACCAAGAAGCGGGCTGATGACCAGCGCAAGCGCAAGGAGCAGGAACTCGACGCCGGGACCTACTTGGACGACCGCTTGGGCAAGCAGCCCGTGACGGCCGTGTGGGAGCAGTGGACGAATCAAAGGAAGCTGGAGAACAGCACCAAGAAGCAGTACCGGTCGATCCTCAACACGACCATTGAGCCGTTCTTCAAGGCCCGTTCCATCGTGTCTCTGAAGGTCGCTGACGTTGAGCAGTGGCTCTTGTGGATGGAGCAGGATCGGAAGCTCTCCGCCCGCACGCGGCGTCAGCGGTTCTCGTTCTTCTCCGGGATGATGGACTGGGCTGTTGCCAACGAGATCATCGGCCGGAACCCGTGCAAGAAGGTCAAGGGCGCGGGCAGCCGCGCCAAGGAGATCCGGGAGCACAAGAGCACCGCCCGGCGACTCACGACGCGGGAAGTCCTGGCGATGCTCGATGCCGCTCCTCCGCGATACCGAGCGATGCTGTGGCTCATGGCCGGGTGTGGCCTGCGGCTGGGTGAGGCCATGGCGGTATCCCGCGACCAGATCGACTTCAAGGCCGAGACGCTTCGCGTCGACTTCCAGATTGCGGAGGACGGAGATACCGAGTCGGGGAAGAACAGTGCGATCCAGCGTCGGCACATCAAGGCTCGTGACGAAGGCGAGCCAGGGCGTACCGTTCCCCTCCCGCCGAACGTCGCCTTCGAGCTTCGGCGGCACATCAAGAACCACGGCGTATGGGGGCCGGAACGGCTTCTCTTCCCCAATGTGACGCGTACTGGCTACCTCTACGCGTCGTACTTCTACCCGAAGATCTGGATGGAGGCTCTGGGCAAGGGGCAGGTGAAGTACTGCAAGGCTCACTCACTCCGGCACTACTACGGGTCGCGGCTGCTGTACGCCGGAGTCCCCGAGAACGACGTGGCCGACTGGATGGGCCACAGCAGTACGGACGTAATGAGGGAGCACTACCACTACATCTTCGAAGGGGCCGAGCAGCGCGGCCGGGCCGCCATCGCAACGATGCTGACGCCCGGCGCCGACGACCCTACGGAGGCGTCAGAGGTTGCCTGACCCGCATACGACAACAGCCCCCGGCATCACGCCGGGGGCTGCGTTGTTTGTGCAGGTCAGTGGCCGTTTCCAGCCCGACATCCGCCCAGGATTCCCCCAGCATGACGCCCAGGAACGGCCCTGATCAGGCCGCAACGGACGGAAAGCCCAGGACGCCCATGCGGACCCTCGAAACCGCCCCTGACCTGCAAAAACCCCCCTAGGGAAGGTTCCTTGCCATCACGATCCGCTGAACTTGGTTCGTGCCCTCATAAATCTGCGTGATCTTGGCGTCGCGCATCATGCGCTCGACCGGGTAGTCACGGGTGTAGCCGTAGCCGCCGAGGAGCTGGACGGCGTCCGTGGTGACCTCCATGGCCACGTCCGAGGCGAAGCACTTGGCGGCGGCGCCCTGGTAGGTGAGGTCGGCGTCGCCGCGCTGGGAGGCGGCGGCGGCCTGGTAGGTCAGGGCGCGGGCGGCGGAGATCTTCATCGCCATGTCGGCGAGCATGAACTGGATGCCCTGGAAGTCGGCGATCGGCTTGCCGAACTGCTTGCGCTCCTGGACATAGCCCTTGGCGTAGTCGAGGGCGCCCTGGGCGATGCCGAGGGCCTGGGCGGCGATGGTGATGCGGGTGTGGTCGAGCGTCTGCATCGCCGTGGCGAAGCCGGTGCCCTCCTCGCCGATCATGCGGTCCGCGGGGATGCGAACGTTGTCCAGGTAGACCTCGCGGGTCGGGGAGCCCTTGATGCCGAGCTTCTTCTCGGGGGCGCCGAAGGAGACGCCCTCGTCGGACTTCTCGACGACGAAGGCCGATATGCCCTTGGAGCGCTTGGCGGGGTCGGTGACCGCCATCACCGTGTAGTAGTCGGAGACGCCGGCGTTGGTGATCCAGCGCTTCACGCCGTTCAGGACGTAGTGGTCGCCGTCGCGGACCGCCTTCGTCTTCATGCCGGCGGCGTCGGAGCCCGCGTCCGGCTCGGAGAGGCAGTACGAGAACATGCCGTCGCCCTTGGCCAGCGGGGTCATGTACCGCTTCTTGAGGTCCTCGGAGCCGGAGAGGATCACCGGGAGCGAGCCCAGCTTGTTCACCGCGGGGATCAGGGAGGAGGACGCGCAGACGCGGGCCACCTCCTCGATCACGATCACCGTGGCGAGGGCGTCCGCGCCCGCGCCGCCGTACTCCTCGGGCACGTGCACCGCGTGCAGGTCGTTCGCGACCAGCGCGTCCAGCGCCTCCTGCGGGAAGCGGGCGTCCTCGTCGACCGCGGCGGCGTACGGCGCGATCTTCGCCTCGGCCAGCGAGCGGATGGCGTCACGGAGCATGTCGTGCTCCTCGGACGGGCGGTACAGGTCGAAGTCAGCCGATCCGGCCAAGGTCTCTCACGCTCCAAGGACGCTGGTTACAAGTGCGGTGCTGGCGCTAATTACCGTTAAGTAACTCAAATTTTAGAGGTCGGCTCACGGGACGGGTACGTGAGCTTGGCGACAGCTGGGAAGTTGCCCTTCAGAGCCTCCGACTATGCTCGGGCGCGCACCTCCCCCGTACCCCTTTCTGGAGTCCCCATGGCCCTCAAGATCACCGTGATCGGCACCGGCTATCTCGGCGCGACGCACGCCGCGGCCATGGCCGAGCTCGGCTTCGAGGTGCTGGGGCTCGATGTCGTGCCCGAGAAGATCGAGATGCTGCGGCGCGGCGAGGTCCCGATGTACGAGCCGGGGCTTGAGGAGTTGCTGCGCAAGCACGTCGCCGGGATCGAGGGGTCGACCGGGCGGCTGCGGTTCACGATGGACTGGGCCGAGGTCGGGGAGTTCGGCGATGTGCACTTCGTGTGCGTGAACACGCCCCAGCGGCACGGCGAGTACGCCTGTGACATGTCGTACGTCGACGCCGCCTTCGCCTCCCTCGCCCCGCATCTGAGGAACGCCGCCCTCGTCGTCGGCAAGTCCACCGTCCCCGTCGGCTCCGCCGACCGCCTCGCCGCCTACCTGGCCGAGCACGCGCCGGCCGGTGAGGACGCCGAGCTGGCCTGGAACCCGGAGTTCCTGCGCGAGGGCTTCGCCGTCCAGGACACGCTGCACCCGGACCGGATCGTGGTCGGTGTGCGCAGCGAGCGGGCCGAGAAGCTGCTGCGCGAGGTGTACACGACGCCGATCGCCGACGGCTCCCCGTTCGTCGTCACGGACTTCCCCACCGCCGAGCTGGTGAAGACCTCCGCCAACTCCTTCCTCGCCACCAAGATCTCCTTCATCAACGCGATGGCGGAGGTGTGCGAGGCCGCCGACGGCGATGTCGCCAAGCTGGCGGAGGCCATCGGGTACGACGACCGGATCGGGAAGAAGTTCCTGCGCGCCGGGATCGGGTTCGGCGGCGGGTGTCTGCCCAAGGACATCCGCGCGTTCATGGCCCGCGCCGGTGAGCTGGGCGCCGACCAGGCGCTGACCTTCCTGCGCGAGATCGACTCGATCAACATGCGCCAGCGTGGCCAGATGGTGGAGCTCGCCCGGCAGGCGCTGGGCGGCGGGCCCTTCCTGGGCAAGCGGGTCGCGGTGCTCGGCGCGACCTTCAAGCCCGACTCGGACGACGTACGGGACTCGCCCGCGCTGAACGTCGCCGGGCAGATCCACCTCCAGGGCGGCCAGGTCACCGTGTACGACCCCAAGGGCATGGACAACGCCCGCCGTCTCTTCCCGACCCTCGGCTACGCCGACAGCGCGATCGAGGCGGTGCGAGGCGCCGACGTCGTCCTGCACCTCACGGAGTGGCGGGAGTTCCGCGAGCTGGACCCGGCGGCGCTCGGCGAGGTGGCGGCGGACCGGGTGATCCTGGACGGCCGCAACGCCCTCGACCCGGCCCTGTGGCGGAAGGCCGGCTGGAGCTACCGGGCGATGGGGCGGCCGACGGCCTAGGGCCGCACGACCGGTCCGGCGTCCGGTCCGGCGTCCGGCCCGGCGTCCGGCCCGGTAGGGACAGTGACGCGAGGACGCCGTTTCGGCCGAGGCTCAGTCGGCCGAAACGGCGTCTTGTCGCATTCTGCCCCACACCGGCCGCCCGGCGCCGGGTGAATCTTCAACAACCTTTCGAAATGGCCGACTCGCTCGGCCCACAGGGCTACTTGGCGCGATAGCGCCGCATCTTCGCGCGCGCCCCGCACACCTGCATCGAGCACCAGCGGCCGCGCCCCGCCGGACTGCGGTCGTAGTAGGCCCAGTGGCAGTCGACCGCCTCGCAGGCCTTCAGCCGGGTCCAGGTGTCCTCGACGAGGGCCTGGGCAAGGGCGGCCGCCACGCGGGAGAGCAGCGGGCCCTCCTGGGCCGGGGCGAGGGTGGCCGAACCGTCGGCGCTGTCGACCGCCACCACCAGCGGGCTCGCCGTCAGCAGCTCGCCGAGCGGGGTCACCGTGCGGTGCGGGGGATGACCCGCGTGGGCGAGCAGAGCCACGCGCAGCGACTCCCGCAGCTCGCGGGCGCCGGGCACGTCCTCCTCGGCCAGCCCGAAGCGCGCCCGGCCGTCCGCCGTGTCCAGCGCGTCGGCGCCCGACTCGATGTCCAGCGTGTTGACCAGTGACTGGACCAGCTCCAGGCCCCCGGGCGCGGGCGATCTCTCACTCATGCTCGAACGCTATCCCTCCATGCCCGAATCCCCTTGCGAGGTTACCGCCAATACGGGAGCATGAGGTAACCGCGTTACCTGTTGAGGAAGAGAACAGGTAACCAAGACTTCAAGGAGGAAGTCATGGCCATCGCTTCACTGGGCGCCGTCGTCCTGGACTGTCCCGACCCGCGCGCCCTCGCGGCCTTCTACGCGCGCGTGCTCGGCGGCAGCGTCGAGGGAGAGGGGGACTGGCTGGACCTGAAGGTGCCCGGCGGCCCGACGCTGGCGTTCCAGGCCGCCCCCGGTCACGTACCGCCGCGGTGGCCCGCGCCCGAGCACTCGCAGCAGTTCCATCTGGACGTGACGGTCGAGGACCTGGACACGGCCGAGAAGGAGGTGCTGGCGCTGGGGGCGAAGCCGCTGGACACCGAGGACCGTTCGCGGACCTTCCGGGTTTACGCGGACCCGGCAGGGCACCCGTTCTGCCTGTGCGCCTGCTGATCCGACCGCACCTGCCGATCGCGCCCTGATTCCAGATCGCTGATCCCTGATCCCTGATCCCGGGAGGAACCCATGGCTCCAGCGGCTCGTCTGCGTTCCGTCGTCATCGACTGCCCCGACCCGCGCGCCCTCGCCCGCTTCTACGCCGGCGTCGGCGGCGGCACACCCGAGGACGACGACCCCGACTGGGTCGTCCTCCGGCTCCCCGGCGGGCCACGGCTCGCCTTCCAGCCGACGCCCGGCCTCACCCCGCCGGAGTGGCCGCGGGCCGATCGCAACTCCCAGCAGTTCCATCTCGACTTCGACGCCGGGGCCACCTGGGAGGAGGTCGAGGCCGCCCAGGAGAAGGTGCTGGGGCTGGGGGCGCGGTTGCTGCACGCGGAGGACAAGGACGACTTCCGGGTCTACGCCGACCCGGCGGGGCATCCGTTCTGCCTCTGCCGGATCGAGTAGCCGTGAACGCGGCCCGCTACCCGTCCAGCTCGGAGATCTTCATCGTCGACGGCTCCCGGCGCCGCTGTGCCTCCCGGGCCGTGAAGTCGGCCTCGCGCAGGACGCGCTGGACGTTTCCCCAGGTCAACAGCGCGATGCCGGTCTCGGACCAGCCTCTGCGGAGCAGTTCGGCGACGAGGTGCGGGTAGCAGGAGGCGTCGGCGAGGTCCTGCGGGTGGGCGGTCCCGGCGTCGTAGGTGCCGGACAGGCCGACGGACTCGGGGCCGGCGACCTCACGGACGTGGTCGAGGTGGTCGGCGACGTCCCGGACGGACGGGCCGGTCTGCTCGGCGGTGAGCGGCACCATGCACAGGCCGCCCACGGCGCCCAGCTCGGCGAGCAGTTCGTCGGGGAGGTTGGCCGGGTGCGGGCGCAGGGCGCGGGCTGCGGAGCGGGCGCACAGGACGGGCGCCTTGGAGACCGCGCACGCCCGGCGGACGGTGTCCTCGGAAGCGCCCGAGAGGTCGGCCAGCACACCGAGCCGGTTCATCTCGCGCAGCACCTCCTCGCCGAACCGGGTCAGCCCCGCCTCGCTCGCCCAGGACACCCCGGACAGCGTGAGGGAGCGCAGCCCGAGCCCGTGCAGGGACCGCAGGATGCCCAGCGAGTCGCCTATCGCGTCGGCCCCGGCCGGTCCGGGCAGGACGGCGATCCGGCCACAGTGCTGGACATCGGTGATCGGCCCGGGCGTACAGGCCAGGCGCAGGCCCTCGGGATGGGCCCGTACGACGGTCTTCACCAGGTCCAGCTGGTCGAGCGTGGCACCGACGGCCTGGTCGCCGGCCAGCCCTTCGGGCAGGTGCAGCGCCCAGAACAGCGCGGCGACATGGCCCTCTCGCATCCGGGGCACATCGGTGTCGACGGCGCTCTCGCCGAGCTCCAGATCGAACCAGGGCAGATGGCGCAGCGCCCACGGCAGTCCGCTGTAGCCGTCGGCCACGGGGTGCTCGGCGAGCAGGGCGTGGGCGCGGTCGAGGAGACCGGTGTCGGGGCCCTCAGCGGAGTCGCCGCCGGACGGGGACGCCTTCCCGGCGGGCGGGCCGGGCAGGTCATCGAGTGCGCCGACCTCGGGGCTGGGGTCCAGTTCGTACTTGAGGTCTGCCATGGCGGTCTCCGTACGTGATCGGCGTCCTGATCAGCAGTACGGTTCACCGTCGCACGGACCGGGTGGGGTCACCCGGTGGGTGGTGCGTTCGGGGGTACGGGGCGGCGACCCGCGTGGAACGGTGCGCGTGGGGGTACGCGCGCGTGGATCAGCGCTCGATCCACGCGCCCGCACCCACGGGCGCCGGTGCCACCAAAGGCCGGGCTCAGCCGTCCAGTTCCTCGATGGTCGCGTTGGACGGCCCTCGCGTGGCCCGGAGCTCACGGGCCACGTCCTCCGCCGCGCCCAGCACCCGTACCGCGTTCTGCCAGGTCAGCTTGGCCAGGTCGGGTTTCGACCAGCCGCGGTCCAGCAGTTCGGCGATCAGGTTCGGGTAGCCGGAGACGTCGTTCAGACCGTCCGGGGTGAAGGCGGTGCCGTCGTAGTCGCCGCCGATGCCGAGGTGGTCGATGCCGGCGACCTCCCGCATGTGGTCCAGGTGGTCGGCGACCGTGGAGACCGTGGCGACCGGGCGCGGGTTGGACTCCTCGAAGGCGCGGTGCACCTTCATCGCCTCGGCGGTGGTGTCGAGGTGGTGGAAGCCGTGCGCGCGCATGTTCGCGTCGGCCTCGGCCGTCCAGTCGACGGCAACCTGGAGCACGAACTTCGGCACGAACGTCACCATCGCGACGCCGCCGTTGCCCGGGAGGCGTTCCAGGACGTCGTCGGGGATGTTGCGCGGGTGGTCGCAGACCGCGCGGGAGGAGGAGTGGGAGAAGATCACCGGGGCCGACGTGGCGTCCAGCGCGTCGCGCATCGTCGTGGCCGCCACGTGCGAGAGGTCGACCAGCATGCCCTCGCGGTTCATCTCCCGCACGACCTCACGACCGAAGGCCGACAGGCCGCCCACGCCGGGCTCGTCCGTCGCCGAGTCGGCCCACGCGATGTTGTCGTTGTGGGTCAGGGTCAGGTAGCGGACCCCGAGCACGTACAACGACCGCAGCGTCGCCAGCGAGTCGGCGATGGAGTGGCCGCCCTCCGCGCCGATCAGGGAGGCGATACGGCCCTCCGCGCGCGCCGCCTGCATGTCCGCCGCCGTCAGCGCCGGGCGCAGGTCGGCCGGGTAGCGGGCCAGCAGCTGCCGTACGCAGTCGATCTGTTCGAGGGTCGCGCTGACCGCCTTGTCGCCGGCGTAGTCCGAGCGGACGTACACCGACCAGTACTGCGCCCCCACGCCGCCCTCGCGCAGCCGCGGGAGGTCGGTGTGCAGGTGGGCGCCCTGGTGGGTGGCGATGTCGCGGGCGTCGAGGTCGTAGCGGACCTGTTCGCGCAGGGCCCACGGGAGGTCGTTGTGGCCGTCGACGACCGGGAACTCGCGCAGGAGTTCCCGGGCTGCCTCCCACGAGGCGGAGGTCATCGTCGTCACTTCCCCGAGCCGAAGCCGAAACCGCTCGCGCCCTCGACCTTGGCGCGCAGGCGCTTGCCCTTCTCGGTGGCCTGGTCGTTGAGCTCCTGCTGGAACTCGCGCATCCGCTGGAGCAGGTCCTCGTCGTGGGCGGCGAGGATACGGGCGGCGAGCAGGCCCGCGTTGCGCGCGCCGGCGACGGAGACCGTGGCGACGGGGACGCCGGCCGGCATCTGCACGATGGAGAGCAGCGAGTCCATGCCGTCGAGGTACTTCAGCGGGACCGGGACGCCGATGACCGGCAGCGGCGTCACCGAGGCCAGCATGCCGGGGAGGTGGGCGGCGCCGCCGGCCCCGGCGATGATCACCTTCAGGCCCCGCTCGGCCGCCTGCTCGCCGTACGTGACCATCTCGCGCGGCATCCGGTGCGCGGAGACGACGTCGACCTCGTACGCGATCTCGAACTCGTCGAGGGCCTGCGCGGCGGCCTCCATGACGGGCCAGTCGGAGTCCGACCCCATGACGATGCCCACGAGGGGGCCGGCAGCGGTGCTCATTCGGTGATCGTGCCCTTCAGGTAGCCGGCTGCGTGACGTGCGCGCTCCAGCACGTCGTCCAGGTCGTCGCCGTAGGTGTTGACGTGCCCGACCTTGCGGCCCGGCTTCACGTCCTTGCCGTACATGTGGATCTTCAGCTGGGGGTCGCGGGCCATGCAGTGCAGATACGCGGAGTACATGTCCGGGTAGTCGCCGCCGAGGACGTTGACCATGACCGTCCACTTGGCCCGCGGGCGCGGGTCGCCGAGCGGGAGGTCGAGGACGGCCCGCACGTGGTTGGCGAACTGGGACGTGATCGCGCCGTCCTGGGTCCAGTGCCCCGAGTTGTGCGGGCGCATCGCCAGCTCGTTGACGAGGATGCGGCCGTCGCGGGTCTGGAAGAGCTCGACGGCGAGGTGGCCGACGACGTCCAGTTCCTTGGCGATCGTCAGGGCGAGCTCCTCGGCCTTGAGCGCGAGGGTCTCGTCGAGGTCGGGGGCGGGCGCGATGACCGTGTCACAGACCCCGTTGACCTGCTGGGACTCGACCACGGGGTAGGCGACCGCCTGGCCGTGCGGGGAGCGGACGACGTTCGCCGCGAGTTCGCGGACGTAGTCGACCTTCTCCTCGGCGAGGACCGGGACGCCGGCGCGGAACGGGTCCTCGGCCTCCTCGGGCGAGTCGACGACCCACACGCCCTTGCCGTCGTAACCGCCGCGGACGGTCTTGAGGACGACCGGGAAGCCGCCGCCCTCGGCGCCCTCGGACAGGCCCTCGGCCGCGAAGGCGGCCACGTCCTGTGGATCGGTCACGATGCGGTGCCGTGGACACGGCACGCCGATCGCGTCGAGTCTCGCTCGCATCACGCCCTTGTCCTGGGCGTGCACGAGCGCGTCGGGGCCGGGGCGCACGGGGATGCCGTCCGCCTCCAGAGCCCTGAGGTGCTCGGTGGGTACGTGTTCGTGATCGAAGGTGATCACGTCGCAGCCCCTCGCGAACTCGCGGAGCGTGTCGAGGTCGCGATAGTCGCCGATGACGACATCGCTGACGACCTGCGCCGCGGAATCCTGAGGGGTGTCACTGAGAAGCTTGAACCTGATGCCCAACGGGATGCCCGCCTCGTGTGTCATACGAGCGAGTTGGCCCCCGCCGACCATGCCGACTACCGGGAACGTCACGCCCCTAGGGTATCGGCCGCTCCGGGGCGACCCTCTTACCGGACTTTTTCGGGCCTCTTCCCGTCCTATGTCCCGACCTATGAGCTCGTCCACAGGCAATCGACCAGGGGGGTGGTTAGCATGGCTGAGTTGACGGAAACCGACCGACAAATCGACCGACAGGAGCCTTCACGACCATGGGACGTGGTTCCTCGGGGCTTCAATCGGCGCCTCCTGCGGTGCCTCGTAGTGCCGTACGGCAGCGCTTCGACCGGCTGGTGCGTGAGGTTGCCAAGTTCGGCGCGGTGGGTGGAGCGGGGCTTCTGGTCAATCTCCTCGTGTTCAACCTGGTGCGGCATGTGACCGATCTCCAGGTGGTGCGCGCGAGTGTCATCGCCACCGTCGTCGCGATCATCTTCAACTACCTCGGGTTCCGGTACTTCACGTACCGGGACCGGGACAAGAGCCGGCGTACCAAGGAACTGGGTCTGTTCCTGGTGTTCAGCGTGGTCGGTCTGGTCATCGAGAACGGTGTGCTGTACGCGGCGACGTACGGTTTCGGCTGGGACAGCCCGCTGCAGAGCAACGTCTTCAAGTTCCTCGGTATCGGTGTGGCGACGCTGTTCCGGTTCTGGTCGTACCGGACGTGGGTGTTCCGGGCGTTGCCCGCGGAGGAGCCTGCGGCGGGCGCGGAATCGTTCCTGGAGCCCGGGCAGCGGGCTGAGAAGGCCCGCGTCCGCCAGCGCGTGGGCTGACCCACCCTTTCCTCGCCCCCGCCGCCCCTACCCGCCCCATCCCCAGGGGCTCCGCCCCTTCGACCCCGGGGTCGACCTTCGGGTGCAGCCCGGCGGGGGCTGGTAGCGCCCACGCGACGGAGCCGCAAATCGACACAGCCCCGCGCCCCTTCTGGGGCTCCGCCCCCCAGACCCCGCTCCTCAAACGCCGGAGAGGCTGGATGTGCCGGGCCGGGGCTGGATCTTTCAGCCCGTCCGGCGTTTGAGGACGAGGCCCGCCGGCCCAGGCATTTTCAGCCCGTCCGCGTTGGAAGACGAGTCTTTGCCGTCCCTAGCCCCCACCCACCCGCCAAGGGCGAGGCCTTTCAGCCCCTCCGGCGTTTGAGAACGAGTGCCCGCCGGCCCAGGCATTTTCAGCCCGCCCGGCGTTTGAGAACGAGTCCCGCCGGCCCCGGCATTTTCAGCCCGTCCGGCGTTTGAGGACGAGTCTTTGCCGTCCCTAGCCCCCACCCACCCGCAGGGGGCGAGGTTTTTTAGCCCGTCCGGCGTTTGAGGACGAGGCCCGGAGGGCCGACAGCGGGGGGCTGGGGGCGGAGCCCCCAGGGATGGGATGGGTAGGGGCGGCGGGGGCGAGAACCGTGGGTCTTCGCCCTGTTACCGCACCGTCAGCCCCGAGTCCTGGCTCGGCTTCGGTGGTGGGGTGCGGGAGAGGAAGAGGGCCAGGACCGGGGGGTTGGTCTGGAGCATTTCCAGGCGGCCGCCGTCCGCTTCGGCGAGGTCGCGGGCGACCGCGAGACCGATGCCGGTGGAGTTGCGGCCACTGATGGCACGCTCGAAGATGCGGGCCCCGAGGTCGGCGGGGATGCCGGGCCCCTCGTCCGTGACCTCGATGACCGCTTGGTTGCCGGTGACACGGGTACGCAGGGCCACCGTGCCGCCGCCGTGCATGAGGGAGTTCTCGATCAGCGCGGCGAGAACCTGGGCGACCGCGCCCGGCGTACCGACCGCCTCCAGATGACGCTTGCCCGAGCTGACGATCGCACGGCCGACGCTGCGGTAGGCGGGACGCCACTCGGCCAGCTGCTGCTGGATGACCTCGTCGAGGTCGAAGGTGACGGCGGAGCCGTTGCGGGGGTCGCGGGAGTTGGTGAGGAGGCGTTCGACCACGTCCGTGAGGCGTTCCACCTGGGTCAGGGCGATCGTCGCCTCCTCCTTCACCGTGTCGGGATCGTCGGTGAGGGTGATCTCCTCCAGCCGCATGGAGAGCGCAGTGAGCGGGGTCCGGAGCTGGTGGGAGGCGTCCGCGGCCAGCCGGCGTTCCGCCGTGAGCATGCGGGCGATGCGCTCGGCGGAGGAGTCGAGGACGTCGGCCACGCGGTCCAGCTCATGGACGCCGTACCGCTTGTGGCGGGGCCGTGGGTCGCCCGAGCCGAGGCGCTCCGCCGTCTCCGCGAGGTCGGTGAGCGGGGAGGCGAGCCGGTTGGCCTGGCGCACCGCCAGCAGCACCGCCGCGATCACCGCCAGCAACGCCACCGCCCCGATGATCAGCAACGTACGGCCGACCTCGCGCGTCACCGACGAGCGCGGCTCCTGCACGGTGACCGTCTCGCCCTCCTCGCCCGTCTCGTGGGCGCTGATGACGTCCCCGGTGGGCTTGGTGCCGACCTCGATCACGGGCTTGCCCGGGATGCGGATCTCGGCGTAACGATCCCCCTGGATCTGGTCGCGCAACGCCGAGGCGTTCACGGTCTGGTCCCCGAGGAGCCGGGTGTCCACGATGCTGGCCAGCCGCACCGCCTCGGTGTCCACCCGCTCCTGGGCGGTGCTGGTGATCGTCCGCGTCTCGACAATGACGAGGGACACGCCGAAGACGGCGATCACGACGAGAACTACGGCGAGGGTGGACTGGATCAGTCGGCGGCGCATGTCCTGTTATCTGTCTGTACGGCTCACGTGGCGGGACGGGCCCGATGCCCGACGGCCCGTCAGCTCTTCTCGAAGCGGAAGCCGACGCCCCGCACCGTCGCGATGTAGCGAGGGTTGGCCGCGTCGTCGCCCAACTTCTTACGCAGCCAGGAGATATGCATGTCGAGCGTCTTGGTCGACGACCACCACGTCGTGTCCCAGACCTCGCGCATCAGCTGGTCCCGGGTGACGACCCGCCCCGCGTCGCGCACGAGCACCCGCAGCAGGTCGAACTCCTTTGCCGTGAGCTGGAGTTCCTCGTCGCCCATCCACGCCCGGTGCGACTCGACGTCGATACGGACGCCGTGGGTGGCCGGCGGCTGCTGGGGCTCGGCGGCACCGCGCCGCAGCAGGGCCCGGACCCGGGCCAGCAGCTCGGCGAGCCGGAACGGCTTGGTCACGTAGTCGTCGGCGCCCGCGTCCAGGCCGACCACGGTGTCCACCTCGTCGGCACGCGCGGTCAGGATGAGGATCGGCACGGCGGTGTGGCCCTCGGCGCGCAGTCGACGGGCGACCTCAAGGCCGTCCATCCCGGGCAGACCGAGGTCCAGTACGACCAGGTCGATCCCGCCCTGATTTCCGGCGTCGAGTGCGGAGGGGCCGTCCTCCCGCACCTCGACCTCGTACCCTTCCCGGCGCAGTGCGCGGGCCAGCGGCTCCGAAATGGACGCGTCGTCCTCGGCGAGCAGTACACGGGTCATGAGCTGATGGTAGTCCGCCCGCGACAGGAGCTGGGGTGCGATCGGCACCTTGATTCTTACTCGCCTTTGGCGAGTCTCTTACCCTTGGGCGCTGTGGTACAGACCTATGCCACGAAGTGCGATTCTGGAATCGACCTTGGAAAGGGTGCCCGCGGTTCCGTCGACACCTGTGATGCCTGTCTCAAGTCCTTCCATATCCGGCACTGTCGTGACGTATGGTGAATCTACGCCTGTAGCACTGCGGCGGCCTTCGGCGGCACTTGACGCTGAGGGTCTCTTTTATGTGCGGACTGAAACCGAACGACCTGTGGCCGGGCCCCCGAAGGCGGGGGCGTGGATCCCGGCGGTCGCCGTCCTCCGCTTCGCGATCCGAAGCGGACTCCCCTCGGGCGTGGGGCGGGCGGCCGTAGCCGCCGGTGCCGGCCGCCCCCCACAGGGCGCGCGACCGTTCTGCGTCGATGCGCGTCCCGACCAGCAAGGATCGACCATGGCGTCCAGCCTGACGAAGGACTCGGCAGCCCCGGGCACCCCCGGCATCGAGAAGACCTTCTTCGGCCACCCCCGCGGACTGGCCACCCTCTTCATGACCGAGATGTGGGAGCGTTTCTCCTACTACGGCATGAGGGCTCTGCTCCCGCTGTACCTGGTCGCTCCGGGCGGCCTGCACCTGAACGCGGCGACGGCGACCGCGATCTACTCGGTGTACGTCTCGCTCGTCTACCTGCTCACCCTGCCGGGCGGCTGGTTCGCGGACCGGGTTCTCGGCCCGCGCAAGACGGTGGCCGTGGCCGGTGCGGTCATCATGCTCGGCCATCTGACCCTGGCCCTGCCCTGGTCCGGCAGCTTCTTCGCCGGTCTCGGCCTGGTCGCGATCGGTTCCGGTCTGCTGAAGGCCAACATCTCGACGATGGTCGGCCACCTCTACAACGGCCCGCAGGACCCGCGCCGCGACGGTGGCTTCACGATCTTCTACATCGGCATCAACCTCGGCGCCTTCGCCGCCCCGCTGGTCATCGGCACCATCGGCGAGAACGTCAGCTGGCACCTGGGCTTCGCGCTCGCCGCGCTGGGCATGGCGCTGGGTCTGGCCCAGTTCCTGCTCGGCAGCCGTCATCTGAGCTCGCGTTCGGACGTCGTCCCGACCCCGCTGACCGCCGAGCAGAAGGCGGCGACGCTGCGCAAGGCGGGCTTCTGGGCGGCCGTGGCGATCGTGTTCTACGCCATCGTCGGCTTCTCCGGCGTCTACACGCTGAACTGGCTGCTGGTCCCGATCACCATCGCCGGCCTGGTCATCCCCGTCATGGTCATCGGCCGTATGAAGCGGGACAAGGAGCTGGACCGCGGCGAGCAGTCGAAGCTGACGGCGTACATCTGGTTCTTCGTCGCCGCCGCCGTGTTCTGGATGATCTACGACCAGGGCGGCTCGACGGTGTCGCTGTTCGCCGAGTCCTCCGCGGACAACTCCGTCTTCGGCTGGGAGTTCCCGGTCTCCTGGTACCAGTCGGTCAACCCGGTCATGATCATGGCACTGGCGCCGGTCTTCGCCTGGGCGTGGCTGGCGCTGGCCCGGCGCGGCAAGGAGCCGAGCACCGCGACGAAGTTCGCGATGGGCCTGCTCCTGGTCGGCGCGTCCTTCTTCCTCTTCCTGGCCCCGCTGTCGATCGCCGAGGGCGGTCACAAGGCGGCCGCGCTGTGGCTGGCGGGCGTCTACTTCGTCCAGACCGTCGGTGAGCTGATGGTGTCCCCGGTCGGCCTCTCGGTCACCACGAAGATGGCCCCCGCCAAGTACGCCTCCCAGATGATGGGTGTCTGGTTCCTGGCCGTCACCGCGGGTGACGCCACCACCGGTCTGCTCTCCATCGCCGGTGTCGACCTGAACAAGACGGGCATCGTCGCCTTGCAGGCCGTGCTCGCCGTGGTCGCCGGTTTCGCGGTGTGGATGTACCGCAAGAAGGTCAAGGAGCTCATGGGCAGCGTCAACTGACGTCCGCTCAACGGGCTTGTACGGAGGGCCACCGCGTCACGGCGCGCGGTGGCCCTCCGGCGTTGTGGGGCCGCAGGTCAGCGCAGTCCCCGCCTGGGCATGAACGTGAACACCGCGCCGCCCAGCAGCAGTGCCGTTCCCGCCACCAGGCCCAGGGCCTTCAGGGAGCCCTGGTCCTCCGCTCCCGTGGCCGCCAGGCCGCCGTCGGTCGACGAACCGCCCGCGGAGCCGCCCGCCGAACCGCCGGTCGAACCGCCGGTCGAGCCGCCGCCGGACGCGCCGCTCGCCTGCTCGGTCGTGTCCAGGGTCAGGGAGACCTCCGACTTGGCCGGGGTGCAGGTCGTCGTCGTGCCCAGGGCCTCGATCGTGAGGACGCCCGGGGAGAGCGTGGACTCGCCGCTCGCGCCCGGCTTGTAGGTGCCCGTGAGGTCGGGGATCTCGATCGGGTCGCCCGACTTGATGGGCTCGGAGTTGGTCGGGCCCTCGACGTGGACGGTGCCCTTGTCGGCGCCGCCCAGGGCGACCTCCATCGACGGCTTGACGGAGTCCTTGGGGATGTCGGCGGGGCTGTCCATCACCGACTTCTTGAACTGGACCGTCAGGTCGAAGCTCCCGCCGTTCCGCTTGGCGTCGATCTGGACCGGCGAGGTCGCCTCCTTGTCGCCGATCGGCGTCTTGCACTCGTAGGGGACCTGGACCTCCTTGCCTGTGAAGTCGGTCTGCCCGCCGTCCCCGCCTCCGGTGCTCGTCCCGCCGTCGTCCCCGCCCGTCTCGGTCTCACTCGGCGTGGGGGTCGGGCTCGACGACCCCGTCGGCAGATCGGTCGGCAGGCCCGTCGGCAGCGTCGGAACGACCGTCGGCTGACCTCCCGTGGTGCCGCCCGAACCCCCGCTCCCGTCCGTCACCTTGATCGTGGCCGCCGGCTTCACCGTCTCCTTCGGCGCGCACTTGGTGTCGGTGGAGATCGGCTTGTTGACGTTGATGTTGTACGCGTCCGGGGTCAGCGACACCTCGCCCGGTGCCGTCAGTTTGAGCTTGCCCTTCATGTCGGACAGCTTCATGTCGGTGTTCTTCGGGATGGGCGGGTTCTCCCGTGGACCCTGCATGGCGACGGCGGCCGTCTGCGCGCCGGCCGCCTTCAGGGTTCCCGTCGGCTGGACGGTGTTGGCCGCCAGGTCGAGGATGTTCGGGTTCTTGGACGCCGCCTGCACGAACTTCCAGACGATCTCCACCTCGTCGCCGACCTTCGCCTCGGCGGGCGCGGTGATCTCCACCTTGGTGGTGCCCTGGACCGGCGGCAGCCCGGAGATCGCGGGCGGGATGCACTCGGTCGCGTACGCCACCTCGGCCGCCTGCGCGGGCGCCGCGGCCACGCCGAGCAGCACGCCCGCGCCGCCGAGCATCAGGGCGGCGCCCGCCGCGGTCGCTCTCCGAGGACGTACCGGTGTGACTCTCCTTGGCTTGCTCACGGGGGTCCCTTCCTGGTGGGGGTCGTAGGACTCGGCGAACTGTCGTCGTACGGTGCGGAGAGCCGACCGGTGGTGCCCGGGTCGTTGTCCGGGGTGAACCACGGCAGGGTCGAGGGAGGGGAGGCGAGGGCGTGTCTCGCCTGCGTGCGGGGCTTCAACCCCGGTATGCGCAGGGCCGGTCCGGGAAGGCGGAGTCCGCGGCGCCGGGTGGTCTGCCGTGGGCGTACGCGGTCCACGACCGCCATTCCGACGCGGAACACGGCCGCCGGGACGACCAGACAGACCAGGATCCAGAAGAGCGTCACGCCCCAGGGCCGGCCCACGCCCCAGCGCTGTTCGGCCATCACCTTGCCGCCGTACTTCAGCGAGACGGTGTAGTCGCCGTGCGCCCCGGCCGCGAGCTCCAGCGGCAGTTCGATCCGTGCCTTCCGGCCCGGCTGGACCGTGCCGCGCCACTGCTGTTCCTCCCACTGCGGCGCGAACACGCCGTGGGAGGTGCCGACCTGGAAGACCGGGTCCCGCACGGGTGAGGTGCCGACGTTGCCGACCGTGAACGCCAGCGTGCGTGCCGGCGGGGCGCCGAACCAGGTGAGCAGTCCACCGGAGCCGTCCAGCCGGGTGTCCGTGAGGACCGACAGGCGCCCGCCGGCCGGCTCCGCGGGCAGCGGCTCGACCGCGTGCCCGGCCACCTGGAAGATCGCGTCGGCCTCGGCCTTCGCCCCGGTCACCGTCGCCACGTGCACCACGCACGGGCACGGCACGGGCGGCTCGGCCACCGGCAGCTTCCGGCTGAAACGGCCCTCGGCGTCCGTCGTCACGGCCCTGCCGTCCGCGTTGGCACAGGAGTTGGTGCCACCGGTCACACCGGTCGACGGCACGGACCGGCCGCAGATCAGGATCATCAGCAGCGCCCGCGCCCGCCAGCCGCTCCCGGTCACGGTGACCGAACCGCCCGTCCCCGCCTGGGACTTGGAGAGCTTCACGCCGGGCGCGCCCTCCGCGGCCGCCGCGCTCCCGGCGCCCTGCGTCGGCAACAGCAGCGCCAGCACGGCCACCAGCGCCGCCACCGACGCCGGAACCCGCACCCCGCCGCCCCCGCCGTTCACGTCCGTACTCCCGTCAACTCGGGCTGTGTGCAAGGGCGTTCGGGCGGCCCCGGTGACCCGCCGCCTTCGGCCTCCTCGTACGCCTTGCTACGGCCCCTGCGGCGGCGTACGGCGACGAAGACACCCACCGCCGCCACCGCGCCTCCCACCACCCCCGCCAGCCCGGCCAGCCCGCCCCACGGCACGAACCGCGCCGACACCTTCGCCGTGTCGCGGGCCCCGCCCGACGCCGTCACCGTCAGTCGCACGTCTACGGCATCGAGCGCGGGCCGGTCGGGCCACGGCTCGGTGAGCCTCGTACGGCCGCCCGGGGGCAGGTCGACAGGGAGGGTGCGCGGGGCGCGGTCGAGGAGACGTCGGCCGAGGGCGCCGTCGACGCGGACGGCCAGCCGGGGGGTGAGGGGGGTCGTACCTCGGTTGACCAGCTCGTATGCGATGCCGTCGCCGCGTACGGTCACGTTTTCGACGGTGAGCGCGGAGAGCTCGGGGCCCGTGACGCGGAGGCGGAGCGGGACCGCCGCGGAGTGGCCGGCCGGGTCGCGGACGACGATCTCACCGGAGCGGTCACCCGGGCCCGCACCGGCCCCGACGGTCACCGTGAAGGGGACCTCGGCGCGGGTGCGGGCCGGGACGCGTACCCGGCTCTCGGCGAAGGCGATCGGGACGCCGGTGCCGTGCAGCCGTACGGTGACCGGCGCGCCGCCCCGGTTCGTGACGGACACCGTGTCCTCCAGGACCGTCCCGGGCGCGCCCTCGGCGTAGAAGGACGGGCGGCCGCCGCCGGAGGGCGCGACGGACCAGGCCTCGGTGGCGGTCGCCGTGGGGGCGGCCGTCGACAGCAGGAGAAGGGACAGGGCCAGGACACGGACGGCTGACGACATCGGCGGCTCCGTCAAGGAGGTGCGGCGCGAAGCGCCTCGTTGAGGGGCGGTGGCGGGCGGCGGGCGGGATCCTGCGAAGCGGTCAGCGGCGTGCCGTCCGGCTCCTGCGCGTCAGCCACAGCGCGCCGGCCGCGCCCGCGAGCAGGACCGTGCCGCCGAGGGTGCCCAGGGCGAGCGCGGAGTCCTCGGGGCCGGTCTGCGGGAGCTCGGCGCCGGAGCCGGAGCCGCCCTGGCTCCCGCTGTCGGTTCCGCCGCCGCCCGCCGCCGTGACGTCGAGGGTCAGCGACGGTCCGGGGCTGTTGGTGGGCGTGCACGTGGTCGTCGTGCCGAGCGCCTTGATGGTGAGCACGCCTGCCGTGAAGGTGACCTTGCCGGTCTTCTTCGGGGTGTAGGTGCCCGTCAAGTCGTTGATCTTGATGGGGGTGTTGGCGGGAATGGCCTCCTGGTTGGCCGGGCCGGTCACCGCCAGGGTGCCGCTGTCGGCACCGCCCAGTCTGATGGTGGCGCTCGGGTTCATCGCGCCCTTGCCCAGCTCGACGGGGCTGGACGAGACGCCCTTCTGCCACGACATGGTGATCTTGTAGCCGCTGCCGCTCTTGACGCCCTTGATGTCGATGGGCGAGACGGCGCTCTTGTCGCCGATCGGCGTCTTGCAGGCGTAGTTGACGTCGACGACCTCGGCCATGGCCGCGGGGGCGGCCATCAGCACCGCCGATCCGGCCAGGGCCGCGGCGGTCGCGAGCGCGGCGGTTCGCTTCTGCTTCGACACGGTCCCCTCATTCCTGACGGCACATCAGATCGGCCGTCAAGGTACGCCCGGGGCCTTGAGGAAGGAAGACACAGCGCACGCCGGAGTTGTGACGATCCGGCGCGCGCGTGAAGGGATTCGGGTGGAGAGGGTGACCCCTGGTAACCCGGGGTCAGGTCGAGCGGGGCACTTCGGCCGAAACGATTACGCCGGTGCTCCCAGCTCGGCCCACACGGTCTTGCCCGCCACCCCTGGCGTCCGCATGACGCCCCAGTCCAGGCAGAGCCGCTGCACGATGAACATGCCGTGGCCGCCGGGGCGGCCCGCGCGGTGCGGGGTGCGGGGTGCCGGCTGGCCCGTGCCGCGGTCGGAGACCTCGACGCGGATCACCTTGTTGTCGCAGGCGATCCACAGCTGGTCCGGGCCCTCGGCGTGCAGACAGGCGTTGGTGACCAGCTCGGAGACGACGAGCAGCACGTCCTCGGCCGCGGCCCGCTGGTCGGCGGTGGCGGCGGGCAGCCAGCCCCACGCGTACAGCGCCTGGCGGGCGAAGTCGCGGGCGAGCGGGACGACCCCGCTCTGGTCGCCGAAGTCCAGCCGGCGGACCTGACGCCCCGCGGCCGCCTGCGCCGCCGCCTCGGGCGCCGTGGACGGCTCGGGCCGCAAGGACGGCACGGCGCCCCCGCCGGACGCCTCCGCCGCCGGAGCGCCCTCGTCGGAGCCTCCCGTGGCGGGCACGTCCCCCTCCGACACCCCGGAAGCGCCGCTGGGCTCAGGGCCGCGGTCGCCCGGCGAGAAAGGCCGGGTGGTGCTCATCAGCGCTTCACCTCACCGATTCACCAGTTCAACGTTCACACGATTCAGAAGTCAGTACGCAGAGTCAGTACGCCAGTACACAAGTCCTTGCCTGATACGCCGGTCACACACGCCCCCACCCCCGGTGGCCGACATCACAGCCGACAGGTTTCAGGATGTCTCCTGCCCGACCGGGCCGAGGGAACACCCCTGTATTCGGCACGAATGATGTGACCTCTGATGCAGGGGCGGACGCGCGGGGTCAACCCGCCCCGTCGGCCTCGTCGGCCCTGCCGGTCTCGGCGGCCAGAGCGGCGTCGAGCGAGTCGTGGACGGTGAAGACCGCCTCGGCCCCCGTGATCTCGAACACGCGCGCGACCACGGGCAGCATCCCCGCGAGATGCACCCCGCCACCGGCGGCCTCCGCCTTCAGCCGCGCCCCGAGCAGCACGTTCAGCCCCGTGGAGTCACAGAACTCGAGCCGAGAGCAGTCGACGACCAGCCGACTGAAGCCCTTCTCGAGGCAGTCCTCAAGTGGCTCACGCAACAGATCGGCGGTGTGGTGGTCCAACTCACCCGCCGGGGTCACGACGGCACTGGAGCCCTCTTCCCGCACCTCGACCAGAAGTCGGCCAGACTGTGCGCTGCCGACCGTCCCGCGGTCCATGCCGTGTCTCACTCCCGACGTCGTGGCTGCTGACTGACGCTCTCGAACACTACGCCCTCCCTACGCCCTCCAACACCCGAACATCCACCCAGAATCGGACATTTCGGACCAGAGCGCACTTGCGGTGGGCTCACGAAAGCGGGTAGGGCTAGTAGAGACACGTAACCGAACTCGGCCGGCTTTGGAGGCGCCGCACACCGCAGTGCACGCACAGGCTTCGGCAGCCATATGCCGAGAACGATGGAGGACATCATGTCACCCCGGCTCGACGCATCGCATACCCAGAGCGCGACGTCGGCATCCCAACCGGAACATCTGGATCCCATCGAGCTGAACAGCGACGTACGTCCCGAATCCGGCCTCGGTCAGGAGTTCGGTCAGGACGACGCGCTCGCCGGGCTTCCGGACATCCCCCCGTACGACGAGGTGGGGCCGGTGGACGCGCGGGCCCTTTCCAAGACCCTCTTCGAGCGGCTGGAGTCGCTGGAGGAAGGGACCCACGAATACTCGTACGTCCGCAACACGCTCGTCGAACTCAACCTCGCGCTGGTCAAGTTCGCCGCCTCCCGGTTCCGCTCGCGCAGCGAGCCGATGGAGGACATCATCCAGGTCGGCACCATCGGCCTGATCAAGGCGATCGACCGCTTCGAGCTCAGCCGCGGAGTCGAGTTCCCCACCTTCGCGATGCCAACCATCATCGGCGAGATCAAGCGCTTCTTCCGCGACACGTCGTGGTCGGTGCGGGTGCCGCGCCGGCTCCAGGAGCTCCGGCTCGACCTGGCCAAGGCCGGTGACGAGCTGGCCCAGAAGCTGGACCGCGCCCCGACGGTGGCGGAACTGGCGGAGCGTCTCGGGCTGTCCAAGGACGAGGTCGTCGAGGGCATGGCGGCGTCGAACGCGTACACCGCCTCGTCGCTGGACGCCCAGCCCGAGGAGGACGACGCCGAGGGCGCGCTGGCCGACCGGATCGGCTACGAGGACCACGGCATCGAAGGCATCGAGTACGTCGAGTCCTTGAAGCCGCTCATCGCCGAACTCCCGCCCCGGGACCGGAAGATCCTCTCCCTGAGATTCGTCGCGGGCCTGACCCAGTCGGAGATCGGCGAGGAACTCGGCATCTCGCAGATGCATGTGTCCCGCCTGCTGTCACGGACGTTGATCCGGCTCCGCAAGGGGCTGACGGTCGAGGAGTGACCACCCGAGGAGTGACCACCCGAGGATCGGCGCCCTGCGTGCGCTGACCTGCGCTGTGCCCGGTGCCCCGCCGAATCTGTCGGCAGGACACCGGGCACAGGTGCGTTCGGGGGCGGGTTACCCACAGAAACCCTTTCCCCATGGCTTCCCTTCCTCCACTATGAGCCGTCATACCCGCCGGTAGGCCAGGACTCCGGGCGGGTCGCACGGCTGCGAGGAGGCAGGCGGATGGCTCGGGCCGACGACGGCAGGGACCCCGATCGCGGGATACACACGGGTGCCTCGGACGCGCGGCTCACCGAACTGCTGCGCGCCGACACGGCCACCGCGTACCCGGCGCTCCAGGAGCTGCGCGCCCGCCACCACGCGCCCGTCCTCGCCTACGCCCGCCTGTGCACCCCGAACGACTCCACGGCCCGGCAGTTGGCGGCCCAGGCGTTCAGCCTGGCGGCCCGTCAGACGGCACGCGGCATCGACCCCGGCGTCCCCTGGCGCCACCAACTCCTGCTGCTGACCGCCCGCCTGGCCGGCACCTGGGCCACGGACGAGCGCGCGGCGGGCCTGGACCCGGGCCTGCTGCTCTTCCTGAACACGGCAGGCCCCGCCGGACCGGTCCCGTCCATGCTCACGGCGTTCCAGTCCCTGCCGTCCCGCACCCAGGGCCTGATCTGGTACGGCGTCGTGGACCGGGAGCCCACGGAGCGTACGGCCGCTCTCCTCGGCCTCACCCGCGAGGACGTCACCTACGGCACGGACCCGGCGCTGCAGCAGCTGGCCCGGTCCTGCCTGCGCGCCCGCCTCGCCGCCTCCGACGACCCCGACTGCCCCGACTTCGGCCGCCTCATCGAGGAGTCCGTACGGCCGGACAGCCCCCGCGACAGCACCGATCTACACGCCCACATGGCGCGCTGCCCGCACTGCACGACGGCTTACGAGGAGCTGTCGGCGCTGCGGGACACGCCGCGCACGGCGCTGGCGGAGGGGCTGCTGCCGTGGGGCGGAACGGCGTATGCGGCGGCGGGCGCGGGCGAGCGGGGTGGTGACGGCCGGGCGGCCGGGCGGAGTCGGCCTGAGCGAGGGTGGCCGGAGCGAGGGTGGCCGGCGGACCGGCGGCGGGTCGTGCTGGTGTCGGCCGCGATCGGGGTGGCCTTGCTGCCACTGGTCGCGTTCCTGGTGGCGCAGGGCGGGTCGTCGGCGCAGGATCCGGTGGCCTCGGTGAGCACCCCGCTGAGTGTGCCGCCGGTCGCGGTGACGGTGACGGCCACGGTGTCGGCGACGCCGTCGTCCTCCTCACCGTCGCCGTCCCGCAGCTCCAAGTCGCCGTCCCCGACGAGGAGTCCGACGCCGACGAAGACGTCCCGCCCGAAGCCGGCCCCCTCCCCCACACACCCGCCGAGCGGCACGTACGCCCAGGTCGTGAACGTCTCCTCGGGGCTGTGCCTCGACGTGGGCAGCGCCTTCTTCAACGGCACCGACGTGGTCACGGTCCCCTGCGGTACGTCCCGCACCCAGCGCTGGCGGGTCGACACGGCGCGCGGTGTGCTCCAGTCGGCCGCCGATCCCGACTACTGCCTGGACAGCCGGGGCGCGCCGGACCGGGGTCTCGGGGTCTGGACGTGCGACTCGGTCTACGGGTCCAACGGGCGGAACCTGCAGTTCCTGGTGGACGGCGACGGGATGATCCGACCGGCCATCGCCGTCGACCGGGCGGTGACGCCGGACGGGGATGCCGGGGACGGGCTGTCGCTGGAGCCGGTGAGCGGGGGTGCGGGGCAGCGCTGGAAGGCGGGAGCGGTGTGACCCGGGCGGCCTGACCGCCGGGCACCCCCTTGCCGCTCAGACCTCGCGCACGCCCCGTCGCCACACCTGGCTGACCAGCGGTACGCCGGGCCGGTAGGCCAGGTGCACATGGCTCGGTGCGTCGAGGAGGAGCAGGTCGGCGCGGGCGCCCGGGGTGAGGCGGCCGATGTCGTCGCGGCGCAGGGCCGCGGCGCCGCCCGCCGTGGCCGACCAGAGCGCCTCGTCCGGGGTCATCCCCATGTCCCGTACCGCGAGCGCGATACAGAAGGGCACGGAGGACGTGAAGGACGAGCCCGGGTTGCAGTCGGTGGAGAGGGCTACGGTGGCGCCCGCGTCGAGGAGGCGCCGGGCGCTCGGCCACTCGGCGCGGGTGGAGAACTCGGCACCGGGGAGCAGGGTGGCGACGGTGGCGCTGTTCGCGAGCGCGTCCACGTCGGCGTCCGTCAGGTGGGTGCAGTGGTCGGCGGAGGCGGCGTCGAGTTCGACGGCGAGCTGGACGCCGGGGCCGTAGGAGAGCTGGTTGGCGTGGATACGGGGGTGCAGGCCCTTCGCCTTGCCCGCGGTGAGGATCGCGCGGGCCTGGTCGCCGTCGAAGGCGCCCTTCTCGCAGAAGACGTCGATCCAACGGGCGTACGGGGCACAGGCGTCCAGCATCTCGCCGGTGACGAGGGCGACGTACGACGCCGGGTCCTCGGCGAAGTCCGGCGACACGATGTGGGCGCCGAGGTAGGTGACCTCGGCGGTGTGGGCGGCGGCGATGCGCAGGGCGCGGGCCTCGTCCTCGACGGTGAGGCCGTAGCCGGACTTGGTCTCGAAGGTGGTGGTGCCCTGGCGGAGGGCCTCGTGGAGGTAACGGGTGAGGTTGGCCTCCAGTTCCCCGTCGCTCGCGGCACGGGTGGCGGCGACGGTCGTACGGATGCCGCCCGCGCTGTACTGGCGCCCCGACATACGGGCGTTGAACTCCTGCGTGCGGTCGCCCGCGAAGACGAGGTGGGAGTGGGAGTCGACGAAGCCGGGGACGACCGCCCGGCCGCCCGCGTCGACCCGATTGTCAGTGGCGGGTGCTTTGCTTTGATCACCGGTCCACACGACGCGGTCGCCTTCGATGACGACGGCCGCGTCCTGGATCAGTCCGAGGGGGGATCCGTCACCGAGGGAGGGGTTGTTGGTGACCAGGCTGGCGATGTTCGTGATGAGCGTGCTTGCGGTGCTCGCGGAGTGGGCGGGGCTGACGGTCGTCGCGTTGCTCATGGCGTCCTTGGTGGCCTGGTCGGCGGTGGGGTCGGGTTCGGGGGCGGCGAGGGGCGCGGGCTCGGGCCGCGCGGGCGGGAGGCCCGCGGTCGTCATCCGCGCAGGGCTTCGACGGCGTCCGCGAGGGCTTGCGGCACATCCGGTACGAGGGCGTGGACCCCGTCCCGCACGACGTGCCGACCTCCCACGACCGTATGCGACACGTCTGCTGCCGACGCGGCGAATACGGCCGTCTCGGCCCCGAGCCGCGGAAGCGGCCCTGCCGTCCTGACCGAGTCGAGCGCGACGGTGGTGAAGTCGGCGAGCGCGCCGGCCTCCAGGGTGCCCGCGCCGTCCCAGCCGAGGGCCGCGTGGCCGTCGGCCGAGGCCGCCCGCAGAAGGGCGGCCGCCGTCCAGTGACCCCGCCTGCGGGTGCGCAGGCGCTCGTTCAGCTCCATCGCGCGGGCCTCTTCGAGCAGGTCGATCACGGCGTGGCTGTCGGAGCCGAGGGAGAGCGGGGAGCCGGCCTTCTGCAGGGCGACAGCGGGTCCGATGCCGTCGGCGAGGTCCCGTTCGGTGGTCGGGCACATGCAGGTGCCGGTGCCGCTGCCGCCGATGAGGGCGATGTCCTCGTCGGTGAGGTGGGTGTTGTGGACGCCGGTGGTGCGCGGCCCGAGGACTCCGTGGTCGGCGAGCAGCCGGGTGGGCGTGCAGCCGTGGGCCTCCCGGCAGGCGTCGTTCTCGGCGGTCTGCTCGGACAGATGGACATGGAGCGGGGCCCGCCGCTCCTCGGCCCACCGCGCCACGGTCGCCAACTGGTCGGCGGGCACGGCCCGTACGGAGTGGATCGCCGCCCCGATCCGTGCGTGATCCCGGTCCTTGAGAACTGAACAGCGTTCGGCCCAGGCCTCGGCCGTCCCGTCGGAGAAGCGGAGCTGGTGGTGGTCGGGAGCCTGCCCGAAGCCGGAGGAGAGATAGGCGGTGTCGAGGAGGGTGATGCGGACACCGGCTTCGGCGGCGGCCTCGACGAGGGCCTCGCCCATCGCGTTGGGGTCGGCGTAGGGGGTGCCGCCGGGAGCGTGGTGCACGTAGTGGAACTCGCCGACGCTCGTGATGCCGGCCAGCGCCATCTCCGCGTACACCGCGCGGGCGAGCGCGCGGTAGGTCTCCGGGGTCAGCCGGTCGGCGGTGGCGTACATGACCTCGCGCCAGGTCCAGAAGGTGCCGGAGCCGACCTGGACGGTGGAGCGCAGGGCGCGGTGGAAGGCGTGCGAGTGGGCGTTGGACAGACCCGGGAGGGTCAGGCCGCGCAGGACCTCGGCGCCGGGCGGCGGGGTCGGGACGTCGGTCCGGACGGCGGTGACGCGGCCGTCCTGGACGTCGAGGGCGACGCCCGGCTCGACGTGGGTGTCGAGCCAGGCGTGCTCCAGCCAGTACGTACGGGTCCGCTGGGTGGGCGTCACGTGCAGGCCAGTCCTTCCAGTACGTCGGCGAGGGCGGTCACTCCGGCCACGCAGTCGTCCTCGGCTGCGAACTCGGCCGGGGAGTGCGAGACGCCCGTGGGGTTGCGCACGAACAGCATGGCGGTCGGGATGGTCCCGGACAGGATTCCGGCGTCGTGTCCGGCACCCGTACCCAGGACGGGCACGGTGATGTCGGTGTGCTTGCCGAGGATGCGGGCCAGTTCGTCGCGCAGGGCGTGGTCGAACTCGACGACGGGCGTGAAGGACTCGCGGACGACGTCGAGGTCGATGCCGTGGGCCGCCGCGTAGTCCCGGGCCGCCTGCTCGATGCCGCCGACCACGCGGTCGAGGCTCGCCTGGTCCTCGGCACGAGAGTCGAGCCAGCCGCGCACCAGGGAGGGGATGGCGTTGACGCCGTTGGGCTCGACGGAGATCTTGCCGAAGGTGGCCACGGCACCGGCGAGTTCGGCCTCGTGGCGGGCGGCGAGCACGGTCTCGGCGTACGACAGCATGGGGTCGCGCCGGTCCACGAGGCGGGTGGTGCCGGCGTGGTTGGCCTCGCCCCGGAAGTCGAACCGCCACCGCCCGTGCGGCCAGATGGCGCTGGCGATCCCGACCCGGTCCCCGGACAGGTCCAGCGCCCGGCCCTGCTCGACATGCAGCTCGACGAACGCGCCGATCCGGCCGAGCCGCTCGGGGTCGGCCCCGATGGCCTCGGGGTCGTACCCCGCGGCCTCCATGGCCCGGGGCAGGCTGACCCCGTCGCCGTCGGTCAGCTTCTGCGCACCCTCGACGGTGAGCTGCCCCGCGGTGAGCCGCGACCCCACACAGGCGAGCCCGAACCGCGCTCCCTCCTCGTCGCCGAAGTTGACGACGGCGAGCGGCTTGGTGAAGTGGACGCCCCTGCCGAGCAGTTCGTCGAGCGCGGCGAAGGACGACACGACGCCCAGGGGCCCGTCGAAGGCACCCCCGTCCGGCACGGAGTCCAGATGGGACCCGGTGACCACGGCGTCCCCGGCGGCAGGGTCCCCGAGCCAGGCCCACTGGTTCCCGTTCCGGTCGACCTCGTAGCCGAGCCCGCGCGCCTCCGCCTGCTGCTTGAACCAGGCCCGGCATTCGAGATCGACACCGGTCCAGGCGAAGCGCCGGTAGCCACGGGAGTCGGGGTGCCGGCCGATGGGGAGCAGCTCGCGCCACATCTCGTGGAAGGAATCGCCCACGACGGGTTGTGCCCCGTCGCCCCGCACAGGCTGTGGGAAGTCGCTCCGCGGGGCGATGGGGGTCCCCCCGCTCGAACGAAGTTGAGAGTGGGGGAGGGTGGGCACGGCGCTGTCTTTCTGGGTCACGCCTCGTCACCCTCGCGCATCGGCACCCGCACGCCCCGCTCGTCGGCGACGGAGTCCGCGATGTCGTAGCCCGCGTCGACGTGCCGGATGACGCCCATCCCGGGGTCGTTCGTCAGCACCCGGCGGATCTTCTCGCCGCCGAGCTTCGTACCGTCGGCCACGGTCACCTGCCCGGCGTGGATGGAGCGCCCCATACCGACGCCGCCGCCGTGGTGGAGGGAGACCCAGGAGGCGCCCGAGGCCACGTTCACCATGGCGTTCAGCAGCGGCCAGTCGGCGATGGCGTCGGAGCCGTCGAGCATGGCCTCGGTCTCGCGGTAGGGCGAGGCGACGGATCCGCAGTCGAGGTGGTCGCGCCCGATCGCCAGCGGCGCCGCCAGCTCACCGCTCGCCACCATGTCGTTGAACCGCTCGCCCGCCTTGTCCCGCTCCCCGTACCCGAGCCAGCAGATACGCGCGGGCAGGCCCTGGAAGTGGACCCGCTCGCCGGCCATCTTGATCCAGCGGGCGAGGGACTCGTTCTCGGGGAAGAGGTCGAGGATCGCCTTGTCGGTCCTGGCGATGTCGGCGGGGTCGCCGGACAGGGCCGCCCAGCGGAAGGGGCCCTTGCCCTCGCAGAACAGGGGGCGGATGTAGGCGGGGACGAAACCGGGGAAGGCGAACGCCCGCTCGTACCCGGCGAGTTGGGCCTCGCCGCGGATCGAGTTGCCGTAGTCGAAGACCTCGGCGCCGGCGTCCATGAAGCCGACCATGGCCTCGACGTGCTTCGCCATGGACTCGCGGGCGCGGGTGGTGAACCCGGCCGGGTCCTTCGCGGCGGCGTCGGCCATGTCCTCGAAGGCGAGGCCGACGGGGAGGTAGGCCAGCGGGTCGTGGGCGGAGGTCTGGTCGGTCACGATGTCGATGGGGGCGCCCTCGGCGAGCATCTGCGGGAGCAGCTCGGCGGCGTTGCCCAGCAGGCCGATGGAGAGCGGGCGGCGGGCGTCACGGGCCTCGGTGGCGAGCTGGAGCGCGTGGGCGAGGTTGTCGGCCTTCACGTCCAGGTACCGGTGCTCGATGCGCCGCTCGATGGCGCGGGGGTCGCAGTCGACGCAGATCGCGACGCCGTCGTTCATGGTGACGGCGAGCGGCTGGGCGCCGCCCATCCCGCCGAGGCCGGCGGTGAGGGTGATCGTGCCGGCGAGGGTGCCGCCGAACTTCTTCGCGGCGACGGCGGCGAAGGTCTCGTAGGTGCCCTGGAGGATGCCCTGGGTGCCGATGTAGATCCAGGAGCCGGCGGTCATCTGGCCGTACATGGTGAGGCCGAGGGCCTCCAGGCGGCGGAACTCCTCCCAGTTGGCCCAGTCGCCGACGAGGTTGGAGTTGGCGATGAGGACGCGCGGGGCCCACTCGTGGGTCTGCATGACGCCGACGGGGCGGCCGGACTGGACGAGCATCGTCTCGTCCTGCTTCAGCCCCTTCAGTGTGCGCACCATCGCGTCGAAGGAGCGCCAGTCGCGGGCCGCCTTGCCGGTGCCGCCGTAGACGACGAGCTTGTCGGGGTGCTCGGCGACCTCGGGGTCGAGGTTGTTCTGGAGCATCCGCAGGGCGGCTTCCTGCTGCCATCCCAGGGCACTCAGTTCCGTACCGCGCGGCGCTCGGACGGGGCGGGGTCCTGACATGGTCTGCCTCCCAGCGGACTGTGACTGCGAACTGTTGAGGTGGATATTCACATCCTGACCCGCTGAATAGAACTAGTCAATACGTTCGCGGGCCAGCACGCGCGCGTCCTGGATGTTTGGCTGGACGCATGGGCTCGCACGACGACATGACGGGGGATGCCATGGACACCGCAGTGCACGACGCCGAGCGGGTGGCCCGGCGGGACGACGCCGTGCGGGCGGCGGTGGAACAGGGGCTGCTGGCCCCCGGCTCCCCCCTCGTCGGCCTGCTGGACGTCACCGGCATCCGGGAGTCGGCGGCCGCGCTGCGGGCGGCGTTCGACGCGTTGGTGGCACCGGGCACGCCGGTGCTGCACGCCTTCGCGGTGAAGGCGACCCCGCTGGTGCCGGTGCTGCGGCTGCTGCGCGAGGAGGGCATCGGCGCGGAGGTGGCGAGCCCGGGTGAGCTGGCGTTGGCGCGGGCGGCGGGGCTGCGGCCGGAGATGACGGTGCTGGACTCGCCCGCCAAGACGCCGGCCGAGCTGCGGGAGGCCCTGGCGCTGGGTATCGCGGTCAACGCGGACAACCCGCAGGAGCTGGACCGTATCGACGCTCTGATGAGGTCGGCCACTAGTCGCTCACCGCTCGGGATCCGGGTGAACCCGCAGGTCGGAGGGGGTTCCATCGAGGCGACGTCCACGGCCACGGCGACGTCGAAGTTCGGGGTGGCGCTGCGCGACGAGGGGGCGCGGGAGTGGGTCGTACGGGCGTACCAGGACCGTCCGTGGCTGACGCGGCTGCATGCGCACACCGGCTCGCAGGGCATCCCGCTGTCGCTGATGGCGCAGGGGGTCGCGGCGGCGTACGCGCTCGCCGAGGAGATCAACCGGCGGATCGGGCGGCGGCAGATCACCACGCTCGACATCGGCGGCGGACTGCCGGTGAACTTCGCGTCGGACGCGACCACGCCGACGTACGCGCAGTACGCGCGGCTGCTGGGCGAGGCGGTGCCGGGGCTGTTCGACGGGCGGTACGGGCTGGTCACGGAGTTCGGGCGGTCGCTGCTCGCCAAGCACGGGACGGTCGTGGCGCGGGTCGAGTACGCCAAGAGCGCGGGCGGGCGGCCGGTGGCGGTGACGCACGCGGGTGTGCAGGTCGCCACGCGGACGGTGTACGCGCCGGGGAGCTGGCCGCTGCGGATCGGCGCGTACGACGGCAAGGGGCGCCCGAAGGAGGGTCCGGCGGTGGTGCAGGACGTGGCGGGGCCGGCCTGCTTCTCGGGCGATCTGCTGGCCGAGGGGGCCACGCTGCCGCTGCTGGAGCAGGGGGACCACGCGGCGGCGCTGGACACGGGGGCGTACTACTTCGCGCACCACTACGCGTACAACTCCCTGGCCCGGCCCGGCATCTACGGCTTCACGCCGGACGGGGCCGGGGGCATCGACTTCGCGACGGTCCGCGAGGCGCAGTCGCTCGACGAGATCGTGGCCGAATCCGGAGGGGCGCACGCGGCCTCGCTCACCACCCTGACCACGTCGAAGCGCCGTTGACGCAGGCCGATCCGGAGCTGTAGTCCATACGCGATCAAGTCACGCGAAAACAGGGTCAGTCGACCCACCCTAGTCACTCGGCGCATGTTCCACTGGAAAATGCCCGAACGCTCACTCGCCGCACACACGTTGCGTAGTTTGGCCGTCACTCAGCCGGACCCCGAGGCGGGAGGGGAGCGACGGTGCCCGGAATCGACGAGTGCTTGCTGGAGACGATGCGGTTGCCCGGTGCGCGGGGCGCCGCGCTGGTCGACTGGACGAGCGGACTGGCCCTGGGCACGGTGGGCGATCCTCCGGGCGGTGATCACGAGACGGCGGCGGCCGAGGCGGCGGAGCTGGCGCGGCTGGCCGCCGAGCAGCACGCGTTCGGCCCGGGCGACGGCACCGACGCCCTGGATCCGCCCGTCGAGGACCTGATCCTCAGCAACCGGGACAGCTACCACGTGCTGCGGTTCGTGCCGACGTCCTTCGACAGCAGCGTGTTCCTGTACCTGTGGCTGGCCCGCGCCGACGGCAATCTGGCGCTGGCCCGCATCCGGCTCGGCGAGATGGCCGAACGGCTGGTGCTGGGATGACCATGGTCGGAACCACCCCGCCACCCCGGCTGCCGGTCCGGGACCGGGCCACGGCGCACCAGCGGGTCGGCGCCGGTGTCTCGCCGATGCTGACCCGGCTCGCCGAGGAGCGGGCCACCGGTGTCCTGGACCGCGAGCACGGCACGCTCCACCTCGCCGAGGGCCGGGTGGTCCACGCCGAGAGTCCGCTCGCGCCCGGCCTCGCCGAGCTGCTCACCGCCCACGGCACCCTCGCCGCCGAAGCCTGGCGGGACGCCGAGGACAGCGAGGACGAGGGGCGGCTCGTGCGGTACGGGGTCACGCCGGGCGCGCTGGAGCTGGCGCAGGTCGGCGCGCTGTACGACGCCGCGTACTTCGCCCTGGCGCCGAGCAGTACGCCGGGGCGCTTCCGCTACGGCGCCGCGCACTGGCTCGCCTCGGTGCATCCGGTGCCGGTCGCGGCGCTGGAGCGCGAGATGCTGCGCCGGCGCGCCCTGCTGCGCCGCATCTGGCCCGACCCGGCGACCGACGGCGCGCCTCTGGTCCGCGCCGACCCGGTCGCGGCCCCCGCGGTGCCGACCCGGCAGGCCGCCGTACTGGAACGGGTGGACGGCGTGCGCAGGGCCGTGGACATCGCGCGGGAGCTGGGCCGGCCGGCGTTCCACACGCTGGTGCACATAAGGCGGCTGGCCGCGGCGGGGCTGGTCGCCCCGCAGCCGCCGCCCGCCCCGGACCCGCCGCCCGCCGACATCGCCGCCGACCCCTATGTCGCGCTGCTGAAGAGGGTCAGGGATGCGCTGGAGGCCCTTTGACCGCAAACCGTTCGAGGACCGCAGGCCCTTGGCGGCCCGCGGTCCCGTCGAGGACCGCGAGCCGGCCGGGGTGCCTCGCCCGCCGCAGCGGTCCCGTGCCGAGAGGAGAAACCTGATGGCGGCCGAGGCCCCGATACTCGACGAGTTCCGTCGGCTCAGAGCCCGCGTGCCCCAGCTGACCGGAGCGCTCGCGGCCGGCGTGGACGGCCTCGTCCTCGCCCACGACACCCCCGGCATCGAACCGGACGGCCTGGCCGCCCTGACCGCCGCCGCGCTCGGCGTCGCGGTGCGGGTGGCGGACGCCACCGGCCGGGGCGACTTCCGCGAACTGCTCGTACGCGGGACGGACGGCTATGTGGCGACGTACGCGGCGGGCCGTACCGCCGTGCTGACGCTGCTGGCCACGGACGGCGTCAACGTCGGCCGGCTGCACCTCGAGGGCCGCCGCGCCGGGGCCCGCATCGGGGAGCTCGTCGACGCGCAGGCGACCCCGGTGCGCCGGAGCCCTGCCAAGAGCCCTGCCACGGAGCCCGCCAAACCCATGCCCACCCGCACGAAGACCGCGCGTCCCGCACGCACCACCACCGCCGACGCGCGCACCACTACCGAGAGTTGAGAGGAACACACGTCATGGCCAACACCGAGACCACCCTGAAGGAATGCCTCGCCTCGATCGAGGGCGCGACCGGAGCCGCGCTCGTCGACTACACGAGCGGGATGGCGCTCGGCACACTGGGCGGCAGCAAGACCTTCGACCTCAATGTCGCCGCCGCCGGCAACACCGATGTCGTCCGCGCCAAGATGCGCACGATGGAGCACCTCGGCCTCAAGGGCGGCATCGAGGACATCCTGATCACCCTCAGCGACCAGTACCACCTGATCCGGCTGATCGCCGGGCGCGGCGGCAACGGCCTCTTCCTGTACCTGGTCCTCGACGCCAAGCGGGCCAACCTGGCGATGGCCAGGCACCAGCTGAAGAAGATCGAGGAGGACCTGGAGGTCTGACCCGCCCCGGCCGAAAGGCCGGGCTACACCGGCGCCGCGGTGCGGCGGCGGGCCCCGCCCGGGGCCGCGTCGCCCGCCGCGATGCCCGTACCGCGGTAGGCCTTCACCACCTTGCCCGCCGGCCGGCCGCCCCGCCCGTCGAGCCAGTCGACCCGCACCCACAGCAGGGCGTTCCCGTCCCGCTCCAGCCGCCCCAGCCACGCCGCCTTGAGCCGCAGCCCCGCTCCGCACCCCGCCAGCAGCATCCCGCCCGCGGCGGGCACGGCGAACGCGCTGCCCAGCGCGGCGAGGAAGGCGAGCAGCAGCCACCAGCGGTGGCCCCGGCGCCAGTTGCGCACGGCCACGGCACGGTCCTGGAGCACATCGTGCTTGCCGGCGCGGACGGCCGAACGGCTCAGCTCGGTGTAGCGCCGACGGCGTACGTACGCCACGACAGCCGTCGCCACGATGAACAGCGCCGCCCCGGCCAGCACCCCGATCCGGCGCCCCGTCAGCCCCGGCGGCAACACCCCGATGCCCGCCGCGCACACCCCGAACCACCACAGGGGCGCCGCCCCGGCCCGTACGACGACGGCCACCCGGGCCAGCCCCTGTCCTCCTCCGCGTGCCACGTCCGGCCTCCCGTCTCCCGTCCGTCCAGATGCTGTGCGCGCACGCTAGCCACCGAACGTGAGACGAGCCTTAAGAAGACGGGCCTCGCGAAGCGGCCCTCACCGGCTCACTCGACGAACAACCCCCGTGCGGCCGCCCGCGCGTCGAACTCCTCCAGACGTGCCTGCGCGTCCGGCAGGTCGTCGCACATCGCCTCCAGCAGGACCCGGCCCAGCAGCATCGGCGCACAGGCCGTGTCGAAGGCGAGGCCGGTACCGACGGCGGCGGGCAGCAGCAGGTCGGAGACCTTGGCGACCGGCGCGAACGCGGAGTCCGCGACCGTCACCACGGTCAGCCCGGCCTCCTTGGCATAGGCGAGGGTGTCCACGACCTCGCGCGGGTGCCGGGGCAGCGCGAAGCAGAGCAGGGCCGTCGCGCCGGCCCGGACGGCGGCGTCGATCCGGTCGTGGATCATCGTGCCGCCCTCGTTCAGCAGCCGTACGTCCGGGTGGACCTTGGCGGCGAAGTACGCGAAGCCGTACGCCTGGGAGGCGGCCGCCCGCAGCCCCAGCACCGGCAGCGGACGCGAGGCCGAGAGCACGCGCCCCGCCTTCTGCACCGGGCGCGGGTCGGCGAGGACCTCCGCCAGGTGCCGGAGGTTCTCGATCTCGGCCTCGACTGCCTGCTGGTACTCGTTGTACGAGCCGGCGTCGGCCGCCTGCTCCACGGGGGCGACCTCGCGCAGGTGTCTGCGCAGCGCCGGGTAGCCGTCGAAGCCGAGGGCGACGGCGAAGCGGGTCACGGAGGGCTGGCTGACCCCGGCCAGTTCGGCCAGCTCCACGCTGGACAGGAACGGCACGTCGGCGGCGCGGCGCACCATGCTGTGCGCGATGCGCCGCTGGGTCGGGGTGAGCCGGTGCCCCTCGAAGAGCGCCTGAAGTCGCGCGGCGGGACTGTCCGCCCCGCTCGTGTTCCTGTCCGCGCTCATGCCGCGCTCCCCCTCCAGATGTCCGTGAACCGGTCCAGCAGTGCTGCCGCCGCCGTCACATCATCGGTGAGCGGCCGGTCGGCCAGGTCGTCGTCGAGCACCGACTCGGCCAGCGCCAGCGCCCGGCCCACCGGAAGCTCCGGGTCGGGGCGGAGGTCGCGCAGGCGCAACGCCCGTACGGCGGCGACGAGTTCACAGCCGACGACCAGACGGTACGCGCCGCACGCCCGCAGTGTCTGCCGAGCGGCGAGCGAGGCGAAGCTCGCCTGCTCCTCCACGCCCCGGGAGAGTACAGCGTGCCCGAGCGAGGCAGGGGCGGAGAAGGCACGCAGGTCGCCGAGGGCAGCGGCGGCGGCGTACTCCAGGATCATCACGCCGGACGAGGCGGGCTCCTGGTCGGCGAGGAAGGGCTTCAGGCGGGTGTAGGCGGGCTCGTTGAGGGTGGACAGACGGGACGTGGAGAGCCGGGCCACCTGGGTCAGGGCCAGCCTGAAGTGGTCCAAGGCGAGGGCGAGTTGGGCCTGGTAGAAGCCGCCGTGGTGGTAGGCGGCCATGTCCTCGGGGGAGATGAGGGGGTTCTCGGCGGCTGCGTTGATCTCGACCGCGAGCACCTCCTCCAGGGCGTCGGCGGCGTCGTGCGCGGGGCCGTGGATCTGGGGCAGACAGCGGAAGCCGTACGGGTCCTGGATGCGGCCGAGCGGCGGGGTCGGCCGGTCCTCGGAGCCGATCAGCTCCCGCATCCGGCGGGCGACCTCGGCGCTGCCCCGGTGCGGCCGGGCGGCGTGCACCGGGGCGGCGTACGCCTCGTGGGAGCCGTCGACGGCGAGCAGGGACAGGGCGGCGACGACCTGGGTGGCGGCGACGAGGCCGCGCAGTTCGTGCAGGGCGAGGGCGGCCTGGCCGAGGGTGAGGGCGTTGCTGCTGATGAACGCGAGGGCGTCGTTGTTGTCCAGCGGCTGCGGCTCGGGCGCACCGGAGCCGCGCCAGGGGTGCTCGCCGGCCAGCGCGAGGCCGGTCTGGGCGAGCGCCGCGAGGTCGCCGGTGCCGACCGAGCCGAACTCGTTCACGACCGGATGGGCGCCGCTCTCCAGGGCCTCGCACAGGGCGGTGATGACGGTGGGCCGCAGGCCGGCGCCGCCGGCCAGCAGCTGGTTGGCGCGTACGGCGAGCATGGCCCGCACCTGCCGGGCGGGCAGTTCCTCGCCGATGGCGCCGGCGTGGCTGCGCAGCAGGCGCAGGCCGTGTTCGGCGGCGGCGTCGGTGGGCACGTCCTCGTTCCGGTTAGCACCCACGCCGGTCGAGCGGCCATAGACGCGGCCGGTCGCGGCGATGAGGCGGGCGGCGTCCCAGGACTCCTCGGCGCGCTTCATCGCGTCGGTCGCGGGGACCGGCCGGGCGCTCCCGTCGGCGAGGCGGGCGACGTCCTCGACGCCGAGCCCGATCCCGTCGAGGACGACCAGTCCCGTATGGACAGACCCCGACGCGTCCACGATCCGAGACGACATCAAGCCCAAACTCCCCTCAACCAGGACATTCGATCTTGCCCTTCGGTCATCCGTTACTTCGGATTTACATCAACCCGTTGACAACCTATTCAGCTACCAAGAACTCTGCATGACGTTATACAGCCGGGCAAGGGACATCTCATGATCCAGTTCGACGCGGTCCACAAGCGCTTCCCCAACGGCACGACAGCAGTCCACGATCTCTCCCTGGACATGCCGGAGGGCGGCGTGACCGTCCTGGTCGGATCTTCCGGTTGCGGCAAGACGACCACCCTGCGGATGATCAACCGGATGGTGGAGCCGACCTCCGGCACCATCCGGGTCGGCGGCAGGGACGTCACCCGCCAGGACGCCGCCGAGCTGCGCCGCTCCATCGGGTACGTCATCCAGCAGGCGGGCCTGTTCCCGCACCGCACGGTGCTCGACAACATCGCCACCGTGCCGCTCCTGCGCGGCTGGAGCCGCCGCAGGGCGCGCACCCGGGCGGCGGAGCTGCTGGAGACGGTCGGTCTCGCGGCCGACGTCGGCAAGCGTTACCCGCACCAGCTCTCCGGCGGCCAGCAGCAGCGCGTAGGCGTCGCCCGCGCACTCGCCGCCGATCCGCCCGTCCTGCTGATGGACGAGCCGTTCGGCGCGGTCGACCCGGTAGTGCGCACCCAGCTCCAGGACGAACTGCTCCGACTCCAGAAGGAGTTGAGCAAGACCATCGTCTTCGTCACGCACGATGTGGACGAGGCCGTACGGCTCGGCGACCAGATCGCGATCTTCCGCACCGGCGGCCACCTCGTCCAGTGCGCCCCGCCCGCCGAACTCCTCGCCCGCCCCGCCGACGACTTCGTGGCCGACTTCCTCGGCGCCGAGCGCGGCCTGAAGCTGCTGAGCCTGCGCACCCTCGCGGACGTTCCGCAGGGCCCGGCGCCGGAGGGCGGCGACTGGAGCCTGGTCCTGGACGCGGCGAACAGGCCCGTGCACTGGGCGTCGAAGGACGCCGAGATCCCCGTACGCCCGCTCAAGGACGACGACTCCCTCCTCGCGGCGCTCAACGAGTCCCTCGCCTCCCCCACCGGCCTGATCGCCCGCGTGGACTCCGAAGGCGTCCTCACCGGCGTCACCTCCCGCGACGACATCCACGAGCGCGCGGGCCAGGCGCACACGGAAGCCAGGGTGACCGCATGACCATCGACTGGTCGTGGATAGGCGACCACACCGACGACCTCACCACCCTGACGCTCTCCCACCTCCAGGCCGCGCTCACCGCCGTCTTCCTCGGCGTCCTGATCTCCCTGCCCCTCGCGGTGATCGCCCACCGGATCCGCGTCCTGCGCGGCCTCCTGCTGGGTCTGTCGAACGTCCTGTTCACGATCCCGTCGATCGCGATCTTCGTCCTGCTGCTCCCGGTGTCCGGCCTCACCCGCACCACCACGGTCATCGGCCTGACCGTCTACACGCTGGTGGTCCTGCTCCGGAACACCGTCGAGGGCCTGGACTCGGTCCCGGTGAAGGTGAAGGAGGCAGCGAAGGCGATGGGCACGCGCCCCCTGCGCACGCTCCTCACCGTCGAGTTCCCGCTCGCGCTCCCCGTGATCATGGCGGGCGTCCGGATCGCGACCGTCATGTCCATCTCCCTGGTCTCGGTCGCGACCTACATCGGCGACGGCGGCCTCGGCCAGCTCTTCACCGACGGCTTCCAGCGCAACTTCCCGACCCCGGTGATCGTCGGAGTGGTCCTCACCCTCCTGCTCGCCGTGGTCGCGGACGCGGCGCTGGTCGCCCTGCAGTACGTCCTGACCCCCTGGCGGAGGCGGCGAGCCTGACATGTACGAACTCTTCAAGAACCTCGGCGCATGGCTGGTCGGCAGCGAGCAGTGGACGGGCCCGGACGGCATCGCGCACCGCCTCGCCGAACACCTCCAGTACTCCCTCCTCGCCACCCTCATCGCGGCCGCGATCGGCCTCCCCCTCGGCCTGCTGATCGGCCACACCGGCAAGGGCGCCTTCCTCGCGATCAACCTCGCCTCCTTCGGCCGGGCCCTGCCGACCGTCGGCCTGGTCGTGCTGGTCTTCCTGGCCGGCGGACTGTCCATGCTGCCGGTCTACGTCGCCCTGGTCGCGCTCGCGGTCCCGGCGATCGTCACCAACACCTACGCCGGGATGACGGCCGTCGACCCGGACGTGAAGGACGCCGCACGCGGCCAGGGCATGCGCGGCCACCAGGTCCTGCTCCAGGTGGAGCTCCCCCTCGCCCTCCCCCTGATCATGACGGGCCTGCGCCTGGCACTGATCCAGGTCGTGGCCACCGCCACCATCGCCGCGTACGTCTCCTTCGGCGGCCTCGGCCGCTACGTCTTCGACGGCCTCGCCCAGCGCGACCTCGTGCAGGTGCTCGGCGGCGCGGTGCTGGTCGCCGTGGTCGCCGTGGTCCTCGACCTGGCCCTGTCCGGCCTCCAGCGCTTCCTCTTCCGCCACCGCACCGCCTAGGGACCCCTCGATGAACCTCCCGATAAACCGACGCGCACTCCTCGGCGGCCTCTTCGCAGCCGCCACCGTCCCCGCCCTGGCCGCCTGCTCCAGCGGCATCACCTCCCTCGAAGGCGAGGGGTCCGCCGGCTCCGGCGGCGGCTCCAGCAAGGGCGGCATCACCATCGGCACCGCCAACTTCACCGAGAACCAGGTACTCGGCTACCTGTACGCCGCCGTACTGGACGCGGCCGGCGTGAAGGTGAACGTCCGCCCCAACCTCGGCACCCGCGAGATCCTCATCCCCGCCCTCAAGGGCGGCGACATCGACCTGCTCCCCGAGTACCAGGGAGCCCTGCTGCACTACCTCGACACCAAGTCGACGGCGACGGAGGAGGGAGAGATGCAGAACGCCCTCACCGTCGCCCTCCCCAGCGGCCTCCAGGTGCTGCCGTACGGCATGGCCGAGGACTCCGACGCCTTCGTCGTCACCCGGGAGACGGCCCGGAAGTACGGCCTGACCTCCCTGGCCGACCTGAAGAAGCAGAACGGCAGGCTGGTGATCGGCGCGGCGCCCGAGGTGAAGAAGCGGGAGGTCGGCGTGGTCGGCCTCAAGGACGTCTACGGGGTCGAGTTCAAGGAGTTCAAGTCGCTGGACTCCTCCGGTCCGCTGGTCAAGGGTGCCCTGAGGAAGGGCGACGTGGACGTGGCGAACCTCTTCACCACGGACACCGACATCCAGGCGAACGACTGGGTGGTGCTGTCGGATCCCAAGAACCTCATCCCCGGCCAGCACGTCGTCCCGCTCATCGCCGACCGCAAGGCCGACTCCACCGTCCGCAGGGCCCTCGCCCGTCTCGGCAACACCCTGACCACCGCCCAGCTGACCGAGCTGAACCGGCAGGTCGACAAGGACAAGAAGGACCCCGAGGACGTGGCGGACGCGTACGCGAAGGAGCACGGGCTGGTGAAGCAGAGCGGGTGACGCAGAGCCGGTGACGCAGAGCCGGTGACGCGGGGCCGCTGACGCAGGGCCGCCGGCGCAGGGCCGCTGATGCGGCGGGCCCTGCCGCCCGCCCCCGCCGAACAGGGGGGCTAACCCCAGTGCGGCGCCCGCCCCGGCTCCCTACCGTGGATCGCATGACCGGAATGGACGCGCGGGACACCGAGCTCAAGAAGGAACTCAACGCCACCTTGCAGGCCCGCAGGGAACTGGGCGACGAGTACGAGTCCGCGCTGGTCGACTCGTTCATGGAGAAGGTCGACCAGCGCATCGACGGAGCGGTCGAGCGCCGGCTGCGGCGGCAGCTGGCCGAGCAGCAGTTGGCGACGGCCCGGGGCGCCCAGTCGCCGGGGACGACGGACTCCTTCGGCGAGCGCTTCGGCTTCGGCATCGTCTCGCTGGTCCTGGCGATCCCCCTGTCCGGGATCGGCGCCGGCGTGGCAGACCTCCCCGGCCTGCTGGTCACCTGGATCGGCATCGTCGGCGTGAACGTCGTGCAGGCGGCCCGCACGAACCCGGGGTTGTTCCGGGGCCGGCGCCACCGGCCGGGCACGGACGGGGACCGTTGGGAGGACTGAACCTACGGCCTTCGTTTCCCGGGGAAAGAAATGTGGCGGGGACCGCCGCACCCCCGTTGCCGGGGGGCGGGACGACGGCGGTCCCCGCGAGGGACGTGGGCCTGGTCAGGGCCTGGCCTACGCACCCGTGGCGTCCATGGAGGTCCGGGAGCCGCTCCGGAGGTCCTTGGACGTTTCGGCGCCGGCTCGGGCGGGGAGCCGCTCCCGCCCTGCCGACACCCCCTAATGTGCCCGACCCGTGTTAAGCGGGTGCTGCGTGAACGTGACGCGCTCGTACCAGTTCCGCGACGGCCCGAGCAGCCCCGGTCATCCCAAGTTCGCCGCGGACACGCCCCGTTCACCGCGGGTTCGCCGCTACTTCCCGCCCTTGGCGAGGAAGGCCAGCAGGTCCTGCCGGCTGACCACACCGGTCGGCTTGCCCTCGACGAGGACGATCGCCGCGTCCGCCGTGCCCAGCACGGACATCAGGTCGCCGACCGGCTCGCCGGAGCCGACCTGCGGCAGCGGGGCCGACATGTGCTTCTCCAGCGGGTCGTCGAGGGAGGCCCGCTTGGTGAACAGCGCGTCGAGCAGCTCGCGTTCGACGACGGAGCCGACGACCTCCGCCGCCATGACGTCCGGGTGGCCGGCGCCCGGCTTCACGATCGGCATCTGCGAGACGCCGTACTCGCGCAGCACCTCGATGGCCTGACCGACCGTCTCGTCGGGGTGCATGTGGACCAGGGACGGGATGGCGCCGTGCTCCTTGTCGTTGAGGACGTCACCGACGCGCGCGTTCGGGCCCTCGTCCTCCAGGAAGCCGTAGTCGGCCATCCACTCGTCGTTGAAGATCTTGCTGAGGTAGCCACGCCCGCTGTCGGGGAGCAGAACGACGACGACGTCGTCCGGCCCGAGCCGCTCGGCGACCTCCAGGGCGGCGACGACGGCCATGCCGCACGAACCACCCACCAGCAGCCCCTCCTCCTTCGCGAGCCGCCGGGTCATCTGGAAGGAGTCCTTGTCGGACACGGCGACGATCTCGTCGGCGACGGTCCGGTCGTAGGCGGTGGGCCAGAAGTCCTCACCGACGCCCTCGACGAGATACGGCCGCCCGGAGCCGCCGGAGTACACGGAGCCCTCGGGGTCGGCGCCGACGACCTGCACCTTGCCGTCGCTGACGTCCTTCAGATAGCGGCCGGTACCGGAGATGGTCCCGCCGGTCCCCACGCCCGCGACGAAGTGGGTGATCTTGCCGTCCGTCTGCTCCCACAGCTCGGGGCCGGTGGAGTGGTAGTGGGAGAGCGGGTTGTTGGGGTTGGAGTACTGGTCCGGCTTCCATGCGCCGGGCGTCTCGCGCACGAGCCGGTCGGAGACGTTGTAGTAGGAGTCCGGGTGCTCGGGGTCGACGGCGGTCGGGCAGACGACGACCTCGGCCCCGTAGGCCCGCAGCACGTTGATCTTGTCGGTGCTCACCTTGTCGGGGCACACGAAGATGCACTTGTACCCCTTCTGCTGGGCCACGATGGCAAGCCCGACACCGGTGTTACCGCTGGTCGGCTCCACAATGGTCCCGCCGGGCTTGAGCGCGCCGCTCTCCTCCGCGGCCTCGATCATGCGCAGGGCGATGCGGTCCTTCACGGAACCGCCCGGGTTGAAGTACTCCACCTTGGCGAGGACGGTCGCCCGGATGCCCTGGGTCACGTTGTTGAGCCTCACCAGCGGGGTGTTGCCGACGAGGCTGATCATCGAGTCGTGGAAATGCACCGTTGTCTCCGGATGCTGCAAAAGAAGTGGTCTTAGTGGTTCCGCCAGCCTATGGCCTGCACGGGGCCCATGACGGTCGTTCACTCCTCGTTGGGATTGGGCCACGGTCCGTGCGGGGCAAGCAGTGGATGTACGGCTATGAGGAGGTGGCGGCGACGGATGACGAGCATGTCGAGGGCGAGGGTGGCCCGACGGATCGCGGCGGGCGCCGCGTACGGCGGCGGTGGCATCGGCCTGGCCGGGGCGGCGGCCGTCGGTGTGCTCCTCGCCGAGGTGCGGCTGGCCCGGCGTCATGTGGGCAACGGCACCAGCAACCACGTGCCGAACGCCGACGGCCGGTACGGCCGGCTGTACGCCAACCCCGGCGAACCGCCGCTGCGGCTGACGCTGCTGGGTGACTCGACGGCCGCGGGCCAGGGCGTGCACCGGGCGGGGCAGACGCCGGGGGCGCTGCTCGCCTCGGGGTTGGCGGCGGTGGCGGAGCGGCAGGTGGAGTTCCGCAACGTGGCGCTGCCGGGGGCCCGCTCGGACGACCTGGACCGGCAGGTGGCCCTGGTCCTGTCGGACCCGGCCCTCGCGCCCGACGTCTGCGTGATCATGATCGGCGCGAACGACGTCACGAACCGTATGCCGCCGACCCGCTCGGTCCGTCACCTGTCCTCGGCGGTACGGCGGCTGCGTACGGCCGGTGCGGAGGTGGTGGTCGGCACCTGCCCCGACCTGGGCACGATCGAACCGGTCCAGCAACCGCTGCGCTGGCTGGCGCGACGGGCCTCACGCCAGCTGGCGGCCGCCCAGACGATCGGCGCCGTCGAACAGGGCGGCCGTACGGTGTCGCTGGGCGATCTGCTGGGGCCCGAGTTCGCGGCGAATCCCCGTGAGCTCTTCGGCCCCGACAACTACCACCCCTCGGCGGAGGGGTACGCCACGGCGGCGATGGCGGTCCTGCCGACGGTGTGTGCCGCGCTGGGTCTGTGGCCGGCCGAGGAGGAGCGGCCCGACGTCAGCCGCCGGGAGGGCTTCCTGCCCGTGGCCCGGGCTGCGGCCGAGGCCGCGTCGGAGGCGGGCACGGAGGTCACGGCCGCGATGCCGACCGGTCCGAAGGGTCCCTGGGCCCTCCTGAAACGCCGCCGCCGACGCCGCGTCCCAGAACCGGACCGCACCCCGGCGACCCCGTCCCCCTGACCCCAGACCTTCTTTCGCCCCCGCCGCCCCTACCCGTCCCATCCTTCTGGGGCTCCGCCCCAGACCCCGCTCCTCAAACGCCGGAGGGGCTGGGGGCGCAGCCCCCAGGGACGCGAGGAAAGCAAGCGCTTAGAAAATTGCGGTCAGGGTCACACCGCCACGCCCGTGACCTCACCGGTACGGACGGGTAACTTCCCTGACAGCCCTGCCCGACCCCCCGGTATGCCCACCCGTCGCCCGACCACCACCCCTCAACGAGGCGCTGCGCGCCACACCTTTCAACTGGAGCCGTGATGCCCGAAGCCGTGATCGTCTCGACCGCCCGCTCCCCCATCGGCCGCGCCTTCAAGGGCTCCCTGAAAGACCTGCGCCCCGACGACCTCACCGCCACCATCATCCAGGCGGCCCTGGCCAAGGTCCCCGAGCTCGACCCGCGCGACATCGACGACCTGATGCTCGGCTGCGGCCTCCCCGGCGGCGAGCAGGGCAACAACCTCGGCCGCATCGTCGCCGTACAGATGGGAATGGACCACCTCCCGGGCTGCACCATCACCCGGTACTGTTCCTCCTCCCTCCAGACCTCCCGCATGGCCCTGCACGCCATCAAGGCCGGCGAGGGCGACGTCTTCATCTCCGCCGGCGTGGAGATGGTCTCCAGCTACGCCAAGGGCAACTCCGACAGCATCCCGGACACCCACAACCCCTTCTTCGCCGAGGCCGAGGCCCGCACCGCCGCCGTCGCCCAGCAGGAGGGCACGACCTGGCACGACCCGCGTGAGGACGGCCTCGTCCCCGACGCGTACATCGCGATGGGCCAGACCGCGGAGAACCTCGCCCGATCCAAGGGCATCACCCGCGAGGACATGGACGAGTTCGGCGTCCGTTCGCAGAACCTCGCCGAGGAAGCCATCAAGAACGGCTTCTGGGAGCGCGAGATCACCCCGGTCACGACCCCCGACGGCACGGTCGTGAGCAAGGACGACGGCCCGCGCGCCGGCGTCACCCTGGAGGGCGTCCAGGGCCTCAAGCCGGTCTTCCGCCCCGACGGCCTCGTCACCGCCGCCAACTGCTGCCCCCTGAACGACGGCGCGGCGGCCCTCGTCATCATGTCGGACACCAAGGCCCGCGAGCTCGGCCTCACCCCGCTCGCCCGCATCGTGTCGACCGGCGTCTCCGGCCTCTCCCCCGAGATCATGGGTCTCGGCCCGGTCGAGGCGAGCCAGCAGGCCCTGCGCCGCGCCGGCCTCACCATCGACGACATCGACCTGGTCGAGATCAACGAGGCGTTCGCCGCCCAGGTGATCCCCTCCTACCGCGAGCTGGGCATCGACGTCGACAAGCTGAACGTGAACGGCGGCGCCATCGCCGTCGGCCACCCCTTCGGCATGACCGGCGCCCGCATCACCACCACGCTCATCAACTCCCTCCAGCACCACGACAAGCAGTTCGGCCTGGAGACGATGTGCGTCGGCGGGGGCCAGGGCATGGCGATGGTCATCGAGCGCCTCAGCTGAAGCGCCTTGACGAAAGCCCCTGAGTAGTCAACTCACGACCCAGCGTGAGCCTTCGGCCCAGAACCCGGGAAACCCCTTGGTTCTGGGCCGTTTTGTGATCCAATCTCCCCCAGGATGTGACCTATCTCCCTCTGCGGAGGGATTTACGCAGCTCAGCGCCGTTGCACCACCAAACTCCAGGCCCAAAATCCTGTCCGTTTCGTGACGTTACGCACTGACAGCTGGATAGTCCGCCCTTCAAGCTGATGTAGGAAGTCGGGGGTCGACCTTGAACCGGGAGTACGTCAGTGAGCGCCATGCCGATCGCCTTGCTGCTCACCACGGCCGCCACCGGCGCCGTGGGCGTCGCCGTCCTGCGCACCCTCATGGTGCTGCGCCGACAGGTCGCGGCCCTGCACACCGAGCTGGCACAGAACAACGCCGCCGCGGCCCGGGGCAGGGTCCCGCAGGCCCGCCTCTCCGCCGAGGCCGATGAGATACGCGCCGCGGTCGCCGAGGCCCTCGCCGAGGAACGTGAGCGGGAGCTGGCCGAGGCGCGCGCCTTCTGGGCCGCCCAGGAGTCCCGCGACGGCTCCGACGCGCCCACCCTGCTGGGCCTGTCCGACAGCGAGCTGTTCCTGCCCCGGCAGGCCGATTTCGCGGGCCTGGAGCATCTGGAGCCGGTGACCGAGCCGACCGCGGAGGCCGACGAGTTCGCCGGGGACTCCCCCGAACTGGCCGCGGCCCGCCGCCGCCACCCCTCCCACCCGGACTTCGTCCCGGTCTCCTCACCCGCCGTGAACGACCATGAGCGGACGGTCTCCACCCTTGAGGACCTGGCCGCCTCCGCCACCGAACTCACCGACGTCCGCCCGGGCCCCCTCGGCACCCTCGACGTCTACGTCTTCGCCGACGGCACCACCCTCTGCATGACCCCGGGCCACCGCGAAACGGCAGAACGCCTGGCCTCGGCCCTGCGCGCCGGCGAGACCCCGGTACTCCTGGGCGGCTCGGGCGTCTCAGGCGCGTACACCCTGACCTTCGCCTGCGGCGAGGAGAACGTCTACATCCTGGCCGACAGGGTCATAGCGAGCCTGTAGCTCTCAGGCCTCCGTCTTTCAGGCGCCGACTTTCAGGCGCCGGGGACCGCAACGCCCCTAGGGGCGCGGGGAACTGCGCGACAAGCCCCCACCGGCCCGCAGCCGCGAACGATCCTCAGACCCCCGCCCTCTTCTGCGCATCCGCAACCAAGCGCATCGCTTCAGCGACCTGATCCTCACTCTCAAGGACCACCGCCAAGTCATGCACGGCGACGGTGATTTGATCGGCCGCGGCGAACATCCCCGCATCAGGCATCTCCCGAGGCTCAACCCCGGGCGCCTCCAGAACCTGCGCCCGCCGAGCCAACTCCCTGGCCAACCCCAAGGCCTCCCCCGCTGCGCCCCGCTGCAAGCGAGATTGCGGCGCCGCCCTCAACCGGTCGGCGAAGTGATCTACGGCTTGGGTCAGACGCGTCGTATCAACCACGCCGTGAGCGTACGCGACTGTTGCCAACGGGCGAACGCTCAGGCACGGTGACCTGAAGGACCGGCTTACATCCCCTTTGCGTCCGGAGGCGCCGATGTCCCACGTCCTCTCCGAGGAGACCCACCGCAACATGCTCGCCCGCATCCCCCACTGCACCGGTCGTGAAGTCTCCGACTGGCTGCGCACCGTAGAAGAAGGCCCGGCCCTCGTCCGCTTCGAGGAGAAGGTCAGCTGGCTGCGCCACGAATACGACCTCGCGTACGGCCACGCGAAGGCGATCGTCCACGAGTACGACCTGAGGAGGGCGGCGCGCAAGTTCCTCTAGACGCGCGCGCAGACGACGAAGGGCCCCGGGACGAACCCGGGGCCCTTCGCTTGACGGCTGCCTCGACGGCTAGTCGTTGTTGAGGATCGAGATGAGCCTCAGGAACTCCATGTAGATCCACACCAGCGTCATGGTGAGGCCGAAGGCGGCGAGCCAGGCCTCCTCGCGCGGCGCGCCGTAGGCGAGACCGTCCTCGACCTGCTTGAAGTCCAGGGCGAGGAAGCAGGCGCCGAGCAGGATGCCGACGATGCCGAAGACGATGCCGAGCGGGCCGCTGCGGAAGCCGAGGCCGTCACCGCCGCCGAAGACGGCGAACAGCAGGTTGACCGCCATGAGCAGGACGAAGCCGAGCGCGGCCGCCATCACGAAGCCGACGAAGCGCCGGTTGACGCGGATCCAGCCCGCCTTGTACGCGACCAGCACCGCGGCGAAGACCGCCATCGTGCCGAGCACCGCCTGCATGGCCGCACCGCTGGCGATGCGGTTGTCGACGACGCTGGAGACGACACCGAGGAAGACACCCTCGAGCGCGGCGTACGACAGGATCAGCGCGGGCGAGGCCTTGCGCTTGAAGGACTGGACGAGCGCCAGGACCATGCCGACCAGACCGGCGGCGATGGCGATGCCGTACGACTTGCTGATGTTCGCGTCGTCGACCGGCAGCAGCGCCCAGGCGAGCGCGGCCGTGACGATCAGGGTGCCGAGCGTGGTGCCCGTGCGCAGGATGACGTCGTCCATCGTCATCCGGCCGGTGGTGGCCGGGGCCTGCGGCGGTGCGCCGTACTGAAGGTCCTGCTGGGCGTAAGGGTTCTGCGCATACGGGTTGCCGGCCTGCGGCTGGGCGTACGGGTTGCCCTGCGTGCCGACAGCGGCGCCCCCGGCCTGCGGCGCGGTGTTGAAGCCCGCGTGGCCGTTGTCGCGGCTGAACCCCCGTCGCGAGAAGACCGGGTTGCTGCTCCTCATTTCACTCCTCCATGGCCGCCGTGCGGGGCCTTGGCGTCAAGAGTAATAGGTAGGCAAAGGATTGACCCTAGTGCTTGGGGAGGATCTTTCCCTTGTCGTGCTGGCCAACACGCTACGCGTCCGGGTGATTCCCGGCCACGGAGGGGATCATTCATGACCAAGCTGCGACATGGCCGGAACCGACCGGAGATCACTCCCCTGGTCCGCACCCGTGCGCACCCGCCCGGCTCACCCGAAAGGGAAGCCCGTGTACCCCTCGGCGAGGTCCGTCTCGGCCGCCCGTGACGACGCGAGCCGCTCCAGGCGCGCCAGCTGGAGCCGGTCCTCGAAGGGCGTGGCGTCGGGGGCGCGGTGCAGCAGGGTCGTCATGTCGTAGGAGAACCGCTCGGCCTGCCAGACGCGGCGCAGACAGGTCTCGGAGTAGGCGTCGAGGAGTTCCGCCGAGCCCGTCTCCCTCTGATGCGTCAGTGCTCGCGCGAAGGTGACGACGTCTCCGACGGCCAGATTCAGCCCCTTGGCGCCCGTCGGCGGCACGATGTGTGCCGCGTCACCGGCGAGGAAGAGGCGACCGTGGCGCATGGGTTCGTGGACGTAGGACCGCATCGGCGTGACCGACTTCTGGGTGATGGGGCCGCGCTCCAGGCGCCAGTCGTCGGCGGTCTCGAAGCGGCGCTCCAGCTCCGTCCAGATCTCGTCGTCGCCCCACGCCTCGGCGTCGGTGCCCTCGGGCACCTGGAGGTAGAGGCGGGAGACGGACGGGGAGCGCATGGAGAGGAGGGCGAAGCCGCGGTCGTGGCGGGCGTAGACGAGTTCGTCGTGCGAGGGGGCGACGTCGGCGAGGATGCCGAGCCAGCCGAAGGGGTACGTCCGCTCGAAGACCCGGGTGAGTTCGGCCGGGATGGCCTTGCGGGCCACGCCCCAGAAGCCGTCGCAGCCGACGACGTAGTCGCACTCCAGGACGTCCTCGACGCCCTCGTGCCGGAAGCGGACCCGCGGGCGGTCGGTGTCCGCATCCTCGACGGCCAGCGCCTCCGCCTCGAACAGCAGCGGGCCGCCGTCCTTGAGTTGGAGGGCGATGAGGTCCTTGCACACCTCGGTCTGGGCGTAGACCATCACGGACCGGCCGCCGGTGAGGGCGGGGAAGTCGACGCGGTGGCGTTTGCGGTCGAAACGGAGCTCGATGCCGTCGTGCCGCAGGCCCTCGCGGTCCATCCGCTCGCCGGCGCCCGCCGCGCGCAGCACGTCCACGGTGCCCTGCTCCAGGATTCCGGCGCGCTGGCGGTGCTCGACGTAGGCGCGGTCGCGGCTCTCCAGGACGACCGCGTCGATGCCGGCGTTGTGGAGCAGACGGGCGAGGAGGAGCCCGGCGGGGCCCGCTCCGATGATGCCGACGGTCGTACGCATCGGTCGCTTCCCTTCGCTGTTCGCCTGGTGAAATTTTATTCACCATTGCCTGACGTGAGTCTCCGGCCACACCCGCCCGCTGTCAACGGTCGGTGGTGAACTCTTGAAGGGAAGCCCGGAGAACCGGAGGGGTGGAGGAAAGTCGGAAGTGCCCAGAGCCGGACTTGAACCGGCACGCCCGCGAAGGGGCAGCGAGGTTTAAGCTCGCCGTGTCTGCATTCCACCATCTGGGCAGGCCATGGGCTCCGCATCGAGGTTCCGAGCCTATCGGGATACATCCCCCGAACAGCGGACGGGCGGACCGATGTTGTCTTATTTTATTGATGTCTGAGGGTGCATCAGCCCACGGAACACGCCATCCGCACTTGCCAATAGCCTTACGCGCGGCCGTGGGCGGCGCATGCGGAATGACGGAATTTCACCGTCCAAACAAGGACGCTCCACCTGTTCCAGACGCGAACACCCGTCAGGGATCCCCGTCATCCTCAGGTATGACGCGGCGGTGCTCCGTCCATCCGCAGTCTGCCTTCGGAACCGGAACAGCGACTGACTACACGGCGCTCTTCGGCCAGGACGATGGATGACGTCCCTTCGAACACACCGTCGTCCCTCAGGAGCGCCTTCTCGTGACCACCGCATCCATCGCCGACCGGGCCACCACCGTGGCCGCGCGTGCCACGGATCTGTCGAAGATCTACGGACAGGGCGAGACCCAGGTGGTCGCCCTGGACCGGGTCACCGTCGAGTTCCGGCAGGCCGAGTTCACCGCGATCATGGGCCCCTCCGGCTCCGGCAAGTCCACGCTGATGCACTGCGTGGCCGGCCTGGACACCTTCTCCTCCGGTTCGGTGCGCATCGGCGACACCGAGTTGGGCTCCCTGAAGGACAAGCAGCTCACCAAGTTGCGCCGGGACAAGATCGGCTTCATCTTCCAGGCGTTCAACCTGCTGCCGACGCTGACCGCGCTGGAGAACATCACCCTTCCGATGGACATCGCGGGCCGTAAGCCCGACAAGCAGTGGGTGGACTCGGTCATCCGGATGGTGGGCCTGGCCGACCGCCTCGGCCACCGCCCCGCCCAGCTCTCCGGCGGCCAGCAGCAGCGCGTCGCCGTGGCCCGCGCGCTCGCCTCCAGGCCCGAGATCATCTTCGGTGACGAGCCCACCGGAAACCTCGACTCGCGCTCCGGCGCCGAGGTGCTCGGCTTCCTGCGCAACTCCGTACGGGAGTTGGGGCAGACGGTGGTGATGGTGACCCACGACCCGGTCGCCGCGGCGTACGCGGACCGCGTGGTGTTCCTCGCCGACGGCCGGATCGTCGACGAGATGTACAAGCCCACCGCGGACAACGTCCTCGACTTCATGAAGCAGTTCGACGCGAAGGGCCGCACCAGCTGATGTTCCGCACCGCCCTGCGCAACGTACTCGCGCACAAGGCCCGGCTGTTGATGACGGTGCTCGCCGTGATGCTCGGCGTCGCGTTCGTCTCCGGCACCCTGGTCTTCGCCGACACGCTCTCCAACGCATTCCGCAACCAGTCGGCGAAGAGCTACGACGACGTCGCCGTCGCCGTCACCTCGCACGCCGACCCGGACAACCCCAAGGAAGAGCCCGGGCTCTCCGCCAGGACCCTCGACAAGATCTCCGCGGTGGACGGTGTCGACGCCGCCTACGGCCGCGTGGACGGCTTCGCCGGGGTCGCCGACCCCGACGGGAAGCTGATCGGCGTCGGCTGGTCCAACAAGGGCGCCAACTTCTCCCCCGGCAAGGACGGCAAGGACCCCGCCTACACGTTCACCGACGGCTCCGGTCCGGTGAAGGACGACCAGATCGCCCTGGACAAGGAGTCCGCCGCCAAGGGCGAGTACCAGGTCGGCGACCGGGTCCGGGTCGCCACGAACGGCCCAGTGAAGGAGTACACCCTCAGCGGTGTGTTCACCACCGAGGACGGCGCCGTGAACGCAGGCGGCAGCCTCGTCCTCTTCGACACCGCGGTCGCCCAGAAGCAGTACCTCAAGCCGGGCTACTTCGCGAGCGCCACCGTCACCGCCGCACCCGGCGCCGACGACGCGAGGATCCTGGACGCGGTGGGGCCGCTGCTGCCGGACACCGCCGACGCGAAGACCGGGCAGGCGCTCGCGGACGAGCAGGCCGAGCAGATCGAGCAGGGGATGAGCTCGCTCAAGCAGGTCCTGCTGGGCTTCGCGGGCATCGCGCTGTTCGTCGGGGTCTTCCTGATCTCCAACACCTTCACGATGCTGGTCGCGCAGCGCACCAAGGAGATCGCGCTGATGCGGGCCGTCGGCGCGTCCCGCAAGCAGATCACCCGCTCGGTGCTCGCCGAGGCCGCGGTGGTGGGCCTGGTCGCCTCGGTGATCGGGTTCGTCCTCGGCATCGGTCTCGCGGTCGGACTGCGGTCCGGGATGGCCGCGTTCGACATGAAGATCCCGGGCGGCCCGCTGATCGTGTCCGCCACGCCGGTGCTCGCCGCGATCGGCGTCGGTGTGCTGATCACGATGTTCGCCGCCTGGCTGCCCGGCCGCCGGGCCGCGAAGATCCCGCCGGTGGCGGCCATGAGCAGCGTGCATGCCGTGGCGACCACCAAGTCGCTGGTGGTGCGCAACTCCATCGGCGCGGCCGTCACCGCCCTCGGCTCGGCCGCGATCGTGCTGGGTGCCTCGTCCGGCGGCGACGACGGCCGGATGTACATCGCGGCGGGCGCGTTCTTCGCGCTGATCGGGGTGATCATCCTGATCCCGCTGCTGTCCCGGCCCGTGATCGCGCTCGTCCGCCCGCTGCTCGTCGGCCCGTTCGGCGTGGCCGGCAAGCTGGCCGGCCAGAACGCGGTCCGCAACCCGCGCCGTACCGGCGCCACCGCCTCGGCGCTGGCGATCGGCCTGACGCTGGTGACCGGTCTTTCGGTGCTCGGCATCACGGTCGGCACGGCCATCGACAAGATGACCACGGACAACATCAAGGCCGACTACATGGTCTCGATGGCGAACGGCGGCGACCTCGACCAGTCCGCGCTGACGGCGCTTCAGAAGGCCAAGGGCGTCTCGGCGGTCTCGCCGCAGCAGAGCGTCTACTTCGAACTGGGCGGCGACGACTTCGTGTCCGCTTCGGCGGTCACGCCGGGCGACATCGAGCAGGTCCTGAAGGTCGACGTCGTCAGCGGCAGCGTCGACTCGCTCGCCAAGGGGCAGATCGCGGTCGCGGAGAAGACGGCCAAGAGCAGGGGCTGGAAGCCGGGCGACAGCCTGCCCGTCACCTACGGCGACGAGAAGAAGGGCAAGCTGACCGTCGGCGCCGTCTTCAAGGACAGCGAGTTCCTCTCCCCCGTCCTCGTCGACACCGAGGTCGTGAAGCCGCACGAGACGCAGCCGTACATCCAGCAGATCTTCGTGAAGGTCGACGGCGGCCAGTCCGCGTCGAACGAGCAGGTCCTCATCGACGCGCTGGGCGACAACCCCGCGATCACGGTCATGGACCGCCAGGACATCCGCAACGAGTTCGGCGGCGCCATCAACACGATGCTGAACATCATGTACGGCCTGCTGGCGATGGCCCTGATCATCGCGGTGCTGGGTGTCGTCAACACCCTGGCGATGTCGGTCTTCGAACGGCAGCAGGAGATCGGCATGCTGCGGGCGATCGGTCTCGACCGGCGCCGGGTGAAGCGGATGGTCCGGCTGGAGGCCGTGGTCATCTCGGTGTTCGGCGCGGTGGTCGGCATCGGCCTCGGCTCGTTCCTCGGCTGGGCGATCGGCGAGACCATCGCCGACCAGATCCCGGGCTACGCGCTGGTCCTGCCCTGGGACCGGATCGGGATCTTCCTGGTGCTGGCCGGTCTGGTGGGCGTCCTGGCCGCCCTGTGGCCGGCCCGCAACGCCGCACGGCTGAACATGCTGAACGCGATCAAGGCGGAATAGCCGTACGCGCGCCAAGGGCCCCGTTCCCGGGAGGGAGCGGGGCCCTTCGCGCTGCCTCTCAGCCCCAGGTACGGGACCGCAACGGCATCCCGGAGTCCCCGGAGTCGGGGGTCCTGACCGCCAGCACCTGGTTGACGCCGATGCGGTTGCGCTCGAAGGCGAGCGCGCAGGCGGCCATGTAGAGCCGCCAGACGCGGGCGCGCCCCGGGCCGGCGAGCTTGGCCGCCCGCGGCCAGTCGGCCTCCAGACGGTCCACCCAGCAGCGCAGGGTCAGGGCGTAGTGCTCCCGGATCGACTCGACGTCGCGCACCTCGAACCCGGCCCGCTCCAACTGGGTGACGGTGACGCCGATGGGCTGGAGCTCGCCGTCGGGAAAGACGTACGCGTCGATGAACTCGTCGACCTGGTACGAGGATTCGTCGCGCTGCGGCCGCCGCCCGATCTGGTGGTTCAGCAGCCGCCCGCCGGGCTTCAGCAGCCGGTGCAGCACGTCGGCGTACTCCAGGTACCGTTCGGCGCCCACGTGTTCGGCCATGCCGATGGAGGAGACGGCGTCGTACGGACCGTCCTCGACGTCCCGGTAGTCCTGGACGCGGATCTCCACCTTGTCGGTGAGCCCCTCGTCCGCGACGCGCTTGCGGGCGTACGCCGCCTGCTCCTGGGAGAGGGTGATGCCGACGACGCTCACGCCGTACTCGCGGGCCGCGTGGATGGCCATCGAGCCCCAGCCGCAGCCGACGTCGAGCAGCCGCTGACCTGGCCGCAGGTCGAGCTTGCGGCAGACGAGGTCGAGCTTGTCGTGCTGGGCGGATTCGAGGGTGCCGGCCGGGGGCGGGGCCGGCCAGTAGGCGCAGGAGTACACCATGGACGGGCCGAGGACGATCTCGTAGAAGTCGTTGCCGACGTCGTAGTGGTGGCTGATGGCGCGTCTGTCGGTGCGTTTGGTGTGCAGATGGCCGCGGACCCGGCGTGCCTCCTCGGGGGGCGGCGCGGGCGGCAGCGGAAGTCCGCCGAGTCGCAGCAGACCGCGCACGGCGGCGCGCACCTCGGGGTCCCGCAGCGCCTGAGCCAGGCTTCGGGCGCCCTCCCCGCGCTCCCACACGAGCCCCGCGAGCAGATCGAGGGCGGCGTACAGATCGCCCTCGATGTCGAGGTCCCCGGCCACCCAGGCCCGGGCCAGGCCCAGTTCACCGGGCTTGAACAGCAGCCGCCGTACGGCACGGCGGTTGCGTACGACGAGAGTCGGCGCGCCCGGCGGCCCCGACCGCGAACCGTCCCAGGCGCGGATGCGCACCGGGAGCGGGACTCCCAGCAGCTGTTCGAGAAGGCCCTTCAGCCGCACCGCGGCGTCTGGCATGGCGCACACCTCCGTGACGAGGAATCCCGGAATGTCCAACAACGTAAACACCAGAACGCCCGCGGCGCTGTCCCGCCACGGTGTCACGTTTGGGCAAATTGTCAGAGCGACCGGGCGGCGCTGTCCAGGACGCCGTCGGCATCCCGGTCCCTGTCAAGTCCCGAGTCCGCGGTCACGAGAGGCCGTGGCATGACGGCCCCCGGGCAGCGGGCCCTAATGGTCGTATCCGCTTTTCCCCACTTCCTATGGATGTGAACGGCCATGACTCGACTTTCCCGCTTCCAGCGCTTCGCCCTGCTGACCGCTTCGACCACGGTGATCACCGGAGGGGCACTCCTGCCGGGCACCGCGTTCGCCGCCCCGGCACCGCACGCCCCGAGCGTCGCCGCGGCTGATGCCCGATGGGTGGAGACCAAGGATGCCGACAGCGGCGTCACCGCCCGGCTTCCCGGTAAATCCACGGTCAAGGACATGGGTGGTGGTCGTACGTACGTGGTGGGAACCGACGCGGGAATCACCCAGTTCTCGGTCGTCGACTCACCCGGTGGCGGTCAGAACGATCTCGACTCCGCCCTTGAGAACTACCTGTCCGGCTACAACGAGCCCGCACAGTCCTCGGACGAGAAGCTCCGGAGTACCGACGTCAGTACGGAGACCACGGCTGACGGCCATCGCACGCTCCAGGCGGACCTCACCGCCCCCGACGGCACCGTCGGGCGGATCGGCTTCATCGACGGGGGCGATTACGTGGTCCAGATCGCGTCGGTCGGCCTCGACACACCGGACACCGTGCGAGCGGACTACCAGCAGATCCTCGACAGCGTCCAGCTGCCCGCCGATCAGCCCGACCGGGCTCTCTGACCGCCCGGAGTCCTCGGGGGCGCACACATGCCGAAGGGGCCGCCCGCACCACGGATGGCGGGCGGCCCCTTCGGGGTGGTGATGAGAGGTCCGAGGGTCAGGAGGCCTTGGCCTTCTCACCCTTCTCGGCCTTGTCGGCCTTGTCGGCCTTGTCGGCCTTCTCCGCCTTGCTCGCGGCAGCGACCGGAGCCGGCTTCGCGGCCTCGTAGAACTCCTCGCGCGGGTGCTCCATCGCGCCGAGGGAGACGACCTCGCGCTTGAGGAACATACCGAGGGTCCAGTCGGCGAAGACGCGGACCTTGCGGTTCCAGGTCGGCATCGCCATGCCGTGGTAGCCACGGTGCATGTACCAGGCGAGACGGCCCTTGAGCTTGATCTTCATCTTGCCCATGACGATCATCGCGACGCCCTTGTGGAGGCCGAGACCGGCCACCGCGCCCTTGTTGGCGTGCGAGTAGTCCTTCTGCGGGAAGCCCCGCATACCGGAGATCACGTTGTCGCCGAGGACGCGGGCCTGGCGCAGCGCGTGCTGGGCGTTCGGCGGGCACCAGGCGTTCTCGTTGCCCGCCTTGCGGCCGACGAGGTCCGGGACCTGGGCGTTGTCGCCGGCGGCCCAGATGTAGTCGGTGCCCTTGACCTGGAGGCTCGGCTCGCAGTCGACGTGACCGCGGGGGCCGAGGGGCAGACCGAAGCGGGACAGGGCGGGGTTCGGCTTGACGCCGGCCGTCCACACGATCGTGTTGGAGTCGACCTCAAGGCCGTTCTTCAGCACGACGTGGCCGTCGACGCAGGAGTCCATCGACGTGGAGAGGTAGACCTCGACGCCGCGGGCCTCCAGGTGCTCCTTGCCGTACTGGCCGAGCTTGGGACCGACCTCGGGAAGGATCTTGTCGGCGGCGTCGACGAGGATGAAGCGCATGTCCTCGCGGGACACGCTGGTGTAGTACTTGGCCGCGTCGCGGGCCATGTCCTCCACCTCGCCGATGGTCTCCGCGCCCGCGAAGCCACCGCCGACGAAGACGAAGGTGAGCGCCTTGCGGCGGATCTCCTCGTCGGTCGTGGAGTCGGCCTTGTCGAGCTGCTCGAGGACGTGGTTGCGCAGGCCGATGGCCTCCTCGATGCCCTTCATGCCGATGCCCTGCTCGGCGAGGCCGGGGATCGGGAAGGTGCGGGAGACCGCGCCCATCGCGATGACCAGGTAGTCGAAGGGCAGCTCGTACGCCTCGCCGACCAGCGGGGCGATCGTGGCGACCTTGCGGTCCTGGTCGATGGTGGTGACCCGGCCGGTGAGGACCTCCGCCTTGGGCAGCACGCGTCGCAGCGGGACGACGACGTGGCGCGGGGAGATGCTGCCGGCGGCGGTTTCGGGGAGGAAGGGCTGGTAGGTCATGTACGACCGGGGGTCGACGACCGTGACGGTCGCCTCTCCGTAGCGCATCTTCTTGAGAATGCGCCGAGCTGCGTACAGGCCTACGTACCCACCGCCTACTACGAGGATCCTGGGACGCTCCGTGGTGCTCATGCCATCGAGTATCCACCCGCCTCAGGGGGGTCGCTCGTGCGCCCCTTCACAAGCTCTTGCAGGCCCTGTGCTACACTCCCCGGCCCTCGTGACCCAGGTCATGGTCACGATCGGGAACCCGGAAGCGCTACGCCCCGTTGTCAATGCCGCGTGAGCTGCCTCTCTGGCTCTCCGGGCCCTCTGTGAGCGACCCGAAACACCTCTCCGAGAGACCCTCCCGGACCTTCCTTACACCGGCCATCTGAACATGTTCAAGGCCCTGTTCACCCCTCGGAAGGGTCAACCGACGCCCGTCCGTGCTTCTCCAGGGCCCAATTCCTTGTGAAGAACTTCACGAAGTTTCTCCGGAGGGCGTCTCCAGGGGGTCTCCGAGGGGCCCGAAAGGCCCCCTCGGGCGCGCTCATACGCTAGCCGACCTGCTCAGTCGACGGCTACCAGGCAGTAGCAAAGGAGACCCGGACCACCCCTGCGATGCGACCCCGGTCACCGCTCCCCGCATGGCCGTCACTCGGTCGGCCACACTCCGCGCGAAATTGATCAGACAGGCACATAACGTGCAGCCATGATCACCTCACAGAAGGCCCTCAAGCGGGCCACCTCGCGAATAGTCCTGGTCGGCGCTGCCCTGAGCATCGCCCTGACAGCGGGGGCGGCGACCGCCGCTGCCGCACCCGCCCACCCCGTCGCCACGAAGGCCGCGGCCGCACAGTCAAGTCCGGCCTACGGCGGCGACGATGGAGGGTGCAGCGGCCTCCTCGTCCTCCTCTGCAACTGACGGACAGTCCCTCAGGGGCTGACACGAAGGGCCCCGGTACCTCAGGTGAGGTACCGGGGCCCTTCGCCGTACGGGGCGTCAGTTGCCGTTCCTGCCCTCTTCGGCTTCCTCCGCCACCTGGAAGGCGATGCCGTCGAGGATGTCGTGCTCGCTGACGACGACCTCCTCGGCGCCGATGCGCTCCATGATGGCGAGCAGAACCAGGGCGCCCGCGGCGATGACGTCAACTCGGCCCGGGTGCATGGAGGGTACGGCCGCGCGCTCGGCGTGGGTGGAGCGCAGCAGCCAGTCGGTGATCTCGCGGACCCGGTCGTGGGTGATCCGGGAGTGGTGGATGCGGGCCGAGTCGTACTCGGGCAGATCCTGCGCGATGGCCGACACCGTGGTCACCGAACCGGCGAGCCCCACCAGCGTCCTCGCCTCGCGCAGCGGCACCGTCTCCTCGGCGAGGTCGAGGGCCGCCTCGATGTCGGCCCGCATCGCCGCGATCTGCTCCTCGGAGGGCGGGTCGGAGACGACGCCGTCGCGGACCAGGTGGCGCTCCGTCATCCGTACGCAGCCGACGTCCACGGAGCGCGCCGCGCGGACGTGCTCCTCGCCGACGACGAACTCGGTCGAACCGCCGCCGATGTCCACCACGAGGTAGGGCCGGTGCAGGTCCGCGCGGCCCACCAGTTCCTTCGTGGCGCCGGTGAAGGAGAACTCGGCCTCCTGGTCCCCGGTGACGACCTCGGGCTCCACACCCAGGATGTCGATCACCCCGCGGACGAACTCGTCCCGGTTCTCGGCGTCCCGGGAGGCGGAGGTGGCGACGAAGCGGAGCCGTTCGGCGCCGTGCTCCTTGATGATCGCCGCGTAGTCCCGGCAGGCGGCGAAGGTACGCTCCAGGGCCTCCGGGGCGAGCCGGCCCGTGCGGTCGACGCCCTGGCCGAGGCGCACGATCGTCATACGGCGGTCCAGGTCGACGAGTTCGCCCGTGCTCGGGTCGACGTCGGCGACCAGGAGGCGGATGGAGTTCGTACCGCAGTCGACGGCGGCGACGCGGGTCACTGGTCCGCCCCCTCGGGCTGCTGCGGAAGCGTCACGCAGGCGCCCTTGCTCCACCACTGCGGCAGCATCGCGAGCGCCTCGTCGCCCAGCGGGTTCACGCCGGGGCCGGCGGCCAGCGAGTGCGCGACCAGGACGTGCAGGCACTTCACCCGGTCCGGCATGCCGCCCGCGCTCGGGAAGCCCTTCAGCTCCTCGATCTCGTCGCGGCGCCGGATGTAGTCCTCGTGCGCGACCCGGTAGGCCGCGGCCAGCTCCGGGTCGGTCTCCAGCCGTGCCGTCATCTCCTTCATCACGCCGTTCGCCTCCAGCGTGCCGATCGCCGACGACGCCTTCGGGCACGTCAGGTAGTACAGCGTCGGGAAGGGCGTGCCGTCGGGCAGCCGCGGGGCCGTCTCGACGACGTCCGGCTGCCCGCAGGGGCACCGGTGCGCAATCGCGCGCAGGCCGCGCGGGGGACGCCCGAGCTGCTGCTTGAAGGCCTCGACGTCCGCGTCGGTCGGCTCGGTGCGCGGGGTGGGCGGCAGATCAAAAAGGCTCAGCGCGCAGCGCTGTCCTTGAGGGGTGGTGGTCGGGCGACGGGCGGGAGTGTGCATGCCTGTCTTTCTATAGGGTTCTCGCTGGGCTCAGTGGTCGGCGGCCGCGTCGGCCTTGTCGACCCCGTCCCAGATGTTCGTGTACCAGGGCCGGTCGGCCGCGCGCCGGTCGGTGCGGGCCTGCTTGGCCGCGTCCGGGTCGACCACGATGTAACCGGTCTCGCCGGGCAGCACATAGTGCAGCCGCAGCCGGATCTGCTGCTCGGCGTACGCGTCGTCCTGCCAGCGTGCCTTGAGGTCGCGCAGCTGCTCGACGCGCTGGGCGGCCTCTTCCTTCTGCCGCTGCATGTCGGCGATCTCGGCGCGCTGGGAGACGTACTGCCTTATGGGGTAGGCCAGCGCCACGACCATCGAGCAGAGGACCAGCGCGAGCAGCGCGGCGCGACCGGTGAGCCTGGAGCGCCGGGCCTGCCGCTTGGTCTGGGAGCGGTAGACGCGGGCCGCCGTCTGCTCGCCGAGCAACCGGATCCTGGTCGCGGTGGAGAACCGGTCCCGGTCCTTGACGGCCATGTCCCGCCTCCCGTTCACACGCGTACGTCCCCGCACACGGTACGGGACCGAGTACGGGGACGTACGTACGACTGGCTAAGGCTCACCCCAGGTGGGGGTGAGCCAGGGGTCAGCCGGTGTCAGCCCTTGAAGCGCGGGAAGGCGCTGCGGCCGGCGTACACCGCGGCGTCGTCGAGGATCTCCTCGATGCGCAGCAGCTGGTTGTACTTGGCGACGCGGTCCGAGCGGGCCGGGGCGCCGGTCTTGATCTGGCCGCAGTTCACGGCGACGGCGAGGTCGGCGATGGTGACGTCCTCGGTCTCGCCGGAGCGGTGGGACATCATGCACTTGAAGCCGTTGCGCTGGGCCATCTCGACGGCGTCCAGCGTCTCGGTCAGCGAGCCGATCTGGTTGACCTTGACCAGGAGCGCGTTGGCGGCGCCCTCGTCGATGCCGCGGGCCAGGCGCTCCGGGTTGGTGACGAAGAGGTCGTCGCCGACGATCTGGACCTTGTCGCCCAGCTTGTCGGTGATGATCTTCCAGCCGTCCCAGTCGTCCTCGTACAGCGGGTCCTCGATGGAGACCAGCGGGTACGCGGAGACGAGCTCCTCGTAGTACTCGGTCATCTCGGCGGCCGAGCGGGACTTGCCCTCGAACTCGTAGGAGCCGTCCTTGTAGAACTCGGACGCGGCGACGTCGAGCGCGAGCGCGATCTGCTCGCCGGGGACGTAGCCGGCCTGCTTGATGGCCTCGACGATGAGGTCGAGGGCGGCGCGGTTGGACTCCAGGTTCGGGGCGAAGCCGCCCTCGTCGCCGAGGCCCGTGGACAGGCCCTTGGTCTTCAGCACCTTCTTGAGGGTGTGGTAGACCTCGGCGCCCCAGCGCAGGGCCTCGGAGAAGGACTCCGCGCCGATCGGGGCGATCATGAACTCCTGGATGTCCACGTTGGAGTCGGCGTGCGAGCCGCCGTTCAGGATGTTCATCATCGGCACCGGCAGCAGGTGCGCGTTGGGGCCGCCCAGGTAGCGGAAGAGCGGCAGGTCGCTGGCCTCGGAGGCGGCGTGGGCGACGGCGAGGGAGACGCCGAGGATGGCGTTGGCGCCGAGGGAGGCCTTGTTGTCGGTGGCGTCCAGGTCGAACATGGCCTGGTCGATCAGGCGCTGCTCGGTGGCGTCGTAGCCGACGAGCTCCGGGCCGATCTGCTCGATGACGGCGAGGACGGCCTTCTCCACGCCCTTGCCGAGGTAGCGGTTCGAGTCGCCGTCGCGGAGCTCGATGGCCTCGAAGGCGCCGGTGGAGGCGCCGGACGGGACGGCGGCACGACCCGTGCTGCCGTCGTCGAGGCCGACCTCGACCTCGACGGTGGGGTTGCCTCGCGAGTCGAGGATTTCCCGGGCTACGACGACGTCGATGGACGGCACGAGCATCTCCTTCTTGGGATGTGACGCGGGTACGCAGTCCGCGGTGGGTACTGCGAGACGAGCCTAACCGGCTCAGGGCGTTCAGCCAGGGGTCGACCGCCCCGTGGGACAGAACCGAGAGTAAATTGTTTCCGAACGGAACAAAGACTTCGGTGCAAAAAGGGCTGACACGGAGAGCCCGACACAAGAAACCCCGCCCCGGTGCGTACGGGGGAAGACGCACCGAGGCGGGGAGTTCGTGGGGACGGGGGTGACCCTCACGAGGCCTTCACTATGAGGTCCACGGATGGGAAGGCCCTGTGGTTCAGCTGTCGCCCCTGTATTACTTCAGGCCTGTATCACTTCAGGCGCGGCATCACTTCAGGTGCAGCTGCTGACCCGGGTAGATCAGGTCGGCGTCCTCGACGATGTCCTTGTTCAGCTGGAACAGCTTCTCCCAGCCACCCTTGACCTTCTTCGCCTCGGCGATCGAGCTCAGGGTGTCGCCCTTGACGACCTTGTACTCGCCGTCGCCCTTCTTGACCTTCTTGCCGGTCGGGGTGGTGACGGTCTTGGTCGACTTCTTCTCGGCGGCCGGGCGCTCGGCGGAGCGGGAGGCCGGCTGCTCCTCGGTGGCGCGCGGGGCGGTCTCGGTGCTCTGCGAGGAGCCGGAGCCGGAGTACGCGGCGCTCGACAGGCCGGTGCCGCAGTTCGGCCAGGCGCCCTTGCCCTGGCTGGCGAGGACCTTCTCGGCGATCTCGATCTGCTGGCCCTTGCTGGCCTGGTCGGCGCTGGAGGCGTACGCCGTGCCGCCGTACGCGGCCCAGGTCGAGGCGGAGAACTGCAGACCGCCGTAGTAGCCGTTGCCGGTGTTGATGGACCAGTTGCCGCCGGACTCGCACTGGGCGACGGCGTCCCACTCGGAGGCGGTGGCGGCGGAGGCGCTGCCGGCCGCCATCAGCGGAGCGGCGACGGCGGCGGCGCCGGTGACGCCGACGACGGCTATGGCGCGAGCGGCCTTGGACGGACGACGGTGCTTGCCCTTGCTGGAAAACAGCATGGAGAGATCCCCTCACCGACGCCTGCGAGGTGAGCTGTCGGGTTCGGGCCGGTTGAGTTGCCCGGCCGCGCACGCCCGCCTTTCGGCTGCTGCTGCGCGACTTCACCCCAAGCCGGCTCCGGCCGTGCGGCCCCGAAGGGCCTCAACTGCCGGACCCGGCGCAAACCTTGGGTCCCCCGCTCCTGCCTACGGCGCTTGACGCGACGACTGTTCCCGGACGGCCGCCGGCAGGATTCGGCGTGACGGCTGTCGGGGCTCGCACTGGTGGCGAGCGGTCATGACCGTAGACATGCGATTCCGGGAATTTCAAAGACGATCAGGGCTTCTGAGATCTATCTCTCACTGCATTCAAAACGGACATTCAGGTGCGAATAGTGACGCGAACTGGTCCTGTTTTTCGCCCTGTTCGGCCGTTATTTGCCGGGGACGTCCAGGGTCTGACCGGCGAAGATGTGGTTGGCGTCAGGACCGATGGCGTCCTTGTTCGCCGCGTACAGCGCACGCCACCCGCCGTCGAGGTCAAGGGAGTCGGCGATGGAGGCGAGAGTGTCGCCGGCGCGGACGCTGTACGAGGCGTGGCGCCCGGAGGACTTGGCGGACTCGGCGGCATCGCCGCCGGTCTCGCTCTCGTCGGCGCTGGGCCCGCGATGCCGCCCGGAGCCGGACGTTTCGGCGTCGATCGCCCCGGTGTCGACGAGGCTCCAGGAACCCACGTCTTGCACCACATCGTCCTGATTGTCCCCACCGATCGCCTCCACGGGGGAGGTGTCCGGCGACTGTGAGGCCTTTGCGTCGGGGGACGTTTCGGACTTGGCGGAATCATCAGCCTTGGGCGACGAAGAGGACGAGGAAGGAGAAGAGGAGGAATCCCGGGAGGATTCGGACGAACCGTCCGAGGACTTGCTCGGCGCGCCAGAGGGGTCGTCGGTCCGGTTCGACGCCCCGGACGAGTTCGACGACCCCGACGACTCGGATGAATTCGACGAGTCGGACGAATTGGATGAGCTGGACGAGTTGGATGAGCCGAGTGAATCGAGCAAACCGGACGATCCAGACACCTCGGAGGGGGAGTCCTCCTCCACTCCGGTGTCGAGATCGAGGGCCCCGGAATCCTTGGTGAGTCCGTTGACCACCGCACAGGTGCCCCAGGGACTGGTCCCCCGGTCCGCGAGGAGGTCCTGGGCCACGGCTATCTGCTGGGAGCGGCTCGCCAGGTCGGGGCTGGAGGCGTAGTCGAGGCCGCCGTACTTCTCCCAGTCGTCCTGGGTCAGTTGCAGTCCGCCGTAGCGGCCGGCGCTCGCGTCGGCGGCGCTCCAGGAACCCCCGCTCTCGCATTCGGCCACCTTGTCCCACACGGTGCCGTCGGCGGCGCTAGCACTCGCGGCGCCGAGCAGCGGGATGGCGATGGCGGACCCGGTCACTCCGGCCGCGACGAGGAGAGCCGGGGCCTGACGGGGGCGACGGTGACGACCGTTCCCGGAGAGCATGCAGGGACCTTTCGCGAGACAACAGTGACCGCGGCGCGTGAAACCTGTACGCCGTGTTGAAGCGGAAACGTATAGGCAGACGATCACTTGTCACAAGTTAATGCCGGGTAGATCACGTGAAGATCACAGACTTGAGCGCGTGTCACGTTTGCCCAGGAGGACGGCTCACCCAACTGGGGTGAACTCCACCGGAAGTGTCCGCAGCCCTCGCATGATGAGGCCGCCGCGCCATCTCAACTCGCCTGGCTCCACGGCGAGTCGGAGGTCCGGGAGACGGGTGAGGAGCGTGCCCAGGGCGGTCTGGCCCTCCAGGCGGGCGAGCGGGGCGCCGAGGCAGTAGTGGATGCCGTGGCCGTAGCCGAGGTGCTGGTTGTCGCGGCGGGAGAGGTCGAGGACGTCGGGGTCGGCGAACCGTGCCGGGTCCCGGTCGGCGGCGGCCAGGACGACGAGGACGGGATCGCCGGGTGCGATGTGCTGTCCGCCGAGGGTGAGCGGCTCGGTGGCGAAGCGCCAGGTGGCGAGTTCCACGGGGCCGTCGTAGCGGAGGAGTTCCTCCACGCCGGTTTCGAGGAGGCCGGTCTCCTTCGCCGCCAAGGACGTCTGCAGGCGGGCGCGTTGCTCGGGGTGGGTGAGCAGGGCGTAGGTGCCGTTGCCGATGAGGTTGACGGTCGTCTCGAAGCCGGCGAACAGCAGGATGAAGGCCATGGCCGCGGCCTCGTTCTCGGTGAGGTGCTCACCGTGGTCGGAGGCGCGGATGAGGCCGGAGATGAGGTCCTCGCCGGGGGCGGGGGTGTCCGGGAGTGCCTCGCGCTTGCGGTGGATCAGCTCGGCGAGATAGCCCCGCATCTTCTTCACGGACCGGGCGACCCCGCCCCTGGGGCCGCCCTGGTGCCGGATCATCATGCCCGCCCAGTCACGGAAGTCGTCCTGGTCCTCGCGGGGGACGCCGAGCAGGTCGCAGATGGCGTGAATGGGGAGCGGGAAGGCGAACTCGTGGATCAGGTCGGCGCTTCCCTCGGTGGCGAACCGGTCGATGAGCTGGTCGGTGAGCTCCTGCACCCGGGGCGCGAACTCGGCGACCCTGCGGGGCGTGAACGCCTTGGAGACGAGCCTGCGCAGCCTCGTGTGGTCCGGCGGGTCGATGTTGAGCAGATGCGTCATCAGCTCGGCCTTGCGCTCCCCCGGGATCCCGGTCTTGCCCTTGGCGTGCGCGGGCTCGTCGTGGTGGGCCGGGTTCTTGGACAGCCGGTTGTCGGCGAGCGTCTGCTTGGCATCGGCGTAACGCGTGACCAGCCAGGCCTCCACCCCGCTGGGGAGCCGCGTCTTGTGCACGGGCGCGTGCTCGCGCAGCCAGGCGTAGGCGGGGTAGGGGTCGGTGGCGAACTCCCAGGTGAAGAGGTCGGGGGGTGCCGGGGTGTCGCCGGTGGGGGCGGGGGCGGTGGGCGGGGTGCCCCCGGCCGGGGCACCGGTGGGGCTGGGCTGGTCTGTCACTCCTCGACGGTATCCGGCGGTGTCAGACCCTCGGCGGCCCGTACGGCATCCCGGTAGGCGCGGGCCGCGACGCGTAGGGCCGCCTCCGGGTCCACCCCGGCCGCCTCCGCGCGCACCGCCAGGGCGAGCAGCTCGTAACCGAGGCCCTCGCCGGTCGGCAGGGGGACCTCCAGGCCCGCCGTTCTGACCCGGGATGCCAGCTTCGCCGCGAGGGCGAGGCCCGGCTGGCCGAGGGGGATGCCCTCCGTCACCGACTCCCGCCGCTTCTCGACCGCCTTCGTGCGCAGCCAGTGCTCCTTGACCTCCTCGGGGGTGGTCGCCGTCTCGTCGCCGAAGACATGGGGGTGGCGGTGGATGAGCTTGGTGACGATGCCGCCGGCCACGTCGTCGATGGAGAAGGGGGCGGCCCCGTCCTCGGCGCGGCCTTCCTCCGCGATACGGGCGTGGAAGACGACCTGCAGCAGAACGTCGCCCAGTTCCTCGCGGAGCTCGTCGCGGTCGCCGTCCTCGATGGCCTCGACGAGTTCGTAGGCCTCCTCGATGCCGTACTTCGCCAGGCCCTTGTGGGTCTGCTGGGAGGACCACGGGCACTCGACGCGGATCCGGTCCATGACCTGCACGAGGTCGAGGAGGCGGGCGCCGGGCAGGTCGTAGGAGGCGGGGAGCAGCTCCAGCTCGGGCATGCGCACCCGACCGGTGCCCGCGAGGCGGGCGAGACCGTCGGTGAGGGCCGACTCGCCCTCGCCGGTGGCCACGACCACGGCCGTGCGGCCGCCGGCGCACGCGTCGATCAGCTGCTCGGCGGTCGGGGCGGCCTCGTCGACCGCTATCCCGGCCTCACGCAGATACGGCAGCTGCGGATGCGCGCCGTCCGCGCACAGCACACGGTCTGCCGCGTGCAGCGCCTGCCAGGCCGGCCAGGACAGCAGGCCGGGCGCGACGCGGTGGCTGGTGGTGAGCAGGACGATGCGGCCGGGGGCGGCGGCTTCGGGACTGGTTGCGTTCACGATCCGAACGTAACCCACGTCGCCGACAGCCCCACGAGTTATCCACAGGCAGGACGGCTACGCCCCATGGCCACGCGGTACCGCTGTGCCGTACGGCCGCGCGCCGTACCGCTATGCCGGCTGCTGCTCCGCCGTCACCTCGCGCACCCACGGCGTCTTCGCGTCCGCCCGGCCGCTCTTCTGGACGTCCCAGGTGCCGTAGCGGGGGTTGAGGTCGATGTCGAGCTTCTTGGACGCCTCGCTCAGGGCGTTCCAGAAAGCGGGCTTGCCGGTGTCGGTGCCCAGCGAGGTGGCGAGCTTCTGGGCCTCCAGCTGGAGGCGGAGGTTCTCGTCGAGGCGCTGCGGCGGGATGCCGTACTGCTGGAGCCAGGCCGTCTCCAGCGCCTTGGCGCCGCCGACCTGCTCCTCCAGGCCGCCGCGCATCCGCTGGAGCTCCTTGCGGGTGACGGTCACGCCCGCGTCCTGGGCGGCGCGGTGCAGCACCTGGTCGAGGACCATGGTGTGCAGGACGTCGCGCGGGAGGGTGCCGGACTTGGCGATGACCTGCGCGTACTGGGCGTCGTCCGGTACGGCGGCGCGCTGTGCCGCGCGGACCTCGCCGACCCGGTTCTCCAGCTGCGCGACGGTGATCCGCTGGCCGCCGACGACGGCCGCCGCGCCAGGATGCGCATCGTTTCCGCAGGCGGTGAGCAGAGGCGCCGCGACGATCGCGGCGGAGAGGAGGAGCGCGGTACGACGGCGGCGGTGCAAGGAGACCTCCCGAGGAAGCTTGTGCGGCGGTGCACAAAGTCTTGCGGTGATCGATGGTAGGCAGTGGGCAAGCTCTGGCCAACCCATTCGACCAACGATTCGCCAGGAGTTCGGGCACCGCCGCACCCGCCAAGCGGGGGTCAGCCCGTGATCGCCACCGGGCCGTCCCAGGCGTCCCGGTCCACGGTGATCGTGTAGCCGCCCCGCGTCTCCTTGCTGTTGACCATGTACTGGTGGCCACGGCTGTGGTTCGTGAACTGCGTCTTGCCGAACGGCCAGTCCGCGGTCGTGGTGTTCTGCTTGTCCCACAGCGCGTACCAGAGGTTGCCCGGCAGGTCCGTCTTGTCGGTGGCGTTGGCGACGGCCTTCGCGCTGGAGCTGGTGAAGCCGTAGTAGCCGCTGCGGTACGTCTTGGCGCGCAGGGCCTTGTCGAAGGCGCGCACATAGGTGAGGACGGCGTCGTTGCACGCCTTGTTCGTGATGTCGTACGACTCCATGTCGAGGTAGACCGGGCTGCCGGCCTTCATGCCGAGCGCGGAGGCCTTGGCCACGGCGTCGGCGGCGTCCTTCGTGCCGAGGGAGGCGGCGGTGGAGGCGGTGATCTTCTCGGGGTTGGAGCCCGTCTGGCAGGGCGGCTGGGCGCCGACGTAGAGCGGGATGAGTTTCCAGCCGACGCCGCTGACCGACTTCACCCAGGAGGCGGTGAGGTTGGGCTGGGCGCAGCCGCGGTTGCGGCCGCCGATGTAGACGGCGGCGGCTCCGTAGAAGCCGTTGCCGTGCCAGGCCTTCATCGCGGAGAGGGAGGGGGCGGCGCAGGTGTCGAAGGCGCGGCCGGTGTAGGTGCGCTGGGCGGGCCAGGCCGTCGCGGCCATGGAGGTCTGCGCGGCGATACCGGCTCCGGCGACGACGGCGGCTCCGGCGACGGCCCAGGCGAGGTATCTGCGGCGCTTCGACTGACGATGACTGGACATGCGTGGACCCACCCCATGGTTCGCGTGACTGGAAAGCGCTCGCAACGTAGCCGGTGTTCGTCCTGTGTTCGGGAAACGCGAACCCGCGCGGGGCACAAAGATCCCTCAACCCACGGCAAAAACTAGCCGCGCACCTGCCCCAGCCACTGGAGCGTCCGCCGTACCTCCGCGGCGAGCGGGTGGCCCGGGCCGTGCAGGCGCTCCACGTCGACCAGCAGCCGGGCCAGGGTGTCGTGGGCGGCGGGGCGGTCGCCGAGGGCGAGCAGGAGGTGGCCGATGCGGCGGCGCACGTCGTGGGCGAGCTGGGGGTCGCCGGAGACGTACTGGTTCTCGTAGTACGGCAGCAGCGCGCGGTACTCGGCGAGCGCGGCCGCCGGTTCGCCGAGCTGTTCCAGGCACTGGGCGGCGTCGAAGCGGAAGCGCAGGGACTGGGGGTCGGCCTGGCCGGCCTCGGCGGCGCGTTCGTCGGCGAGGCGGCGCAGTTCGGGCAGCGCGCGCCGGTACTGGCCGTCGTCCATGAGGGTGGCGGCGTACTGCTTGCGCAGGGTGCGGACCACCGGGGAGTGCTCGCCGTGCTGTTCGGCGGCGGCCGGCAGGATCGCGCCGAGGATGTCGACGGCCTGGGTGATACGGCCCTCGCCGAGGAGGCGCTTGACCTCGTCGACGGCGCGCGCGACGTCCGGCTTCTCGGCCTTCTCGGGGACGGGCGTGACCGGGGCGGGCTGGGGCGCGGGGGTGCGGGCGCGGTCCGGCCAGGGGGCGTGCGGGCGCAGGAAGGGGCGGGTGGGGTCCAGCGGCGATCCGGTGGGCGTCCCGCGCGCGGGCAGCAGCTCCGCCAGATCCTCGTAGACCTCCTGCGCGGAGGCGGGCCGGTGCTGCGGGTCCTTCGTGAGCAGGCGCAGGACCAGGGCTTCGAGTGGCTCGGGGACCTCGGGGCGGATACGGCGCACGGGCAGCGGCGGCTCGTACAGGTGCCGGTGCAGCACGCCTAGCGCCGTGGATCCCGAGAACGGCACGTCCCCGCTGAGGAGTTCGTGCAGCAGCACGCCGAGTGCGTACAGGTCGGTGTACGGGCCGACCGCGCCGCCCATCGCCTGCTCGGGGGCCATGTAGGCGGGCGAGCCGATGGGGGTGCCGGTGTGGGTGAGGCGGGTGGTGTCGGCGTCCATGACGGAGGCGACGCCGAGGTCGAGGACGGTGACCGTGCCGTCCTGCTTCACCATCACGTTGCGCGGCTTGAGGTCGCGGTGGACGATCGGCACGGCGTGTACGGCGCTGAGCACGGCGCACAGTTGCGCGGCGACGGCGACGGCCCACTGCCAGGGGTACGGGTCGTGCTCGGCGAGATGGTCGGAGAGGTCGGCGCCGTCGACGTACTGCATGACGAGGAACAGCTCCTCGCCCTCGCTGCCCGCGTCGTGCACGGTGACCAGCCCGGGGTGGTCGACCTGCGCGGTCACCCGGCACTCGCGCACGAACCGGCGGCGCAGCTCGTCCGCCTCCTGCCCGGCCACCTTGTCGGGGCGCAGCAGCTTCACCGCCACGCGCCGGTCGAGCCGCTGGTCGTAGGCCGTCCACACCTGTCCCATGCCGCCCTGTCCGATGAGCGTGGACAGTTCATAGCGGCCGGCGACGACACGTCCTGTCGCCACGGTCACCTTCCGCCCTCGTGGTTGCCGTCCTGCCGGCCGTCGTGCTGGCGCAGATAGTCACTGAGCTCGTCGAGCTCGGCACGCACCTGGTCGATCCGCGCGGGCGCGGGGCGCTGCGGGGGTGGCGGTACGGGGGTGTGGGGGGCGGGAGTGCGGGGGGCGGGGGTGTGGGGGGCGGCGTCGCGGGGCGCCGGGGTGCTCGGTATCGGGGTGCTCGGTATCGGCGTGTGCGGTGCCGGGGTCCGGGGCGGCGGGGGCGTCTGCGGGGCGGTCGTGGTCGTGTACGGCGACGGGGGCTGCGGGTAGCCGTACGCCGGGGCCGCGACCGGGGGCCGCTGTGGGCCGTAGCCGGGGTAGCGGAGCGGGTGGAAGTGGCGTATGTCCGCGGAGAGGTAGTACGCGATGGCGGCGACGATGCCGCCGAGGACGAGAGCGAGGCCCGTCCAGCCGCCCGCGGTGTGGATCTCGTCCCCCGGCTCCATTCCCATCATGATCAGGCCGCCGAACTCCACCACGATCGACGCCGCGAACAGGACCCAGTCGAGCGGCTTGCGGGTCACGATGGCCAGGCGCAGCATCATCGTCCACGTCAGCAGGCCGAAGCTCAGCACGGAGATCACGACGAAGAACACGCGCAGGAAGACCAGCCACCCGGTGGGCGGCGGCTGCTTCACCGGCTGCGTGTAGCCGTGGCCTTGCATGGCTGCTCCTGATCGATGGCTGAAGTACGGATGGCTGAAGTGCGGATGGCTGAAGTGCGGTCGTGCGACGGTCGCTTCGAGCGTATAGGTCGACACCGACAAACGGTCACCGGTTGTACCGAACCGTTGTCGTGCTGATCACTTCGCAGGACGGCGCAGGTCGGGCGGAGGCCCGGCTTCCGCACGGGCGCCGGCCGGCGCACCGCTCAGTCGGGCGCGACCGTCCCGTCCGTCAGCCCGTCGTACATGCCCCGCACTAGCTGCTCCCCCAGCCGGCCCGCGTGCCGCAGCACCCGCTCGAACTCGTCGAGGGCCCGGAAGCGGGCGCCGTAGCGACGCTGTTCGTCGAACGGGAGCCGGGGCAACTGGAGCCGGCGCACGTCGAGGCGGGTGGCGGTGGAGGCGTAGCTGCTGGCCTGGCGGTTGTTGGCGGTGCCGCGCAGGAAGCCGGCGAGGAACCAGGCGTCGAGCGCCGAGGGGTCGGGGCGCAGGAGCACGAGGTTGCGCCCCAGGGCGGCGCCCGCGGTCGCGTCGTCGATCACGCGCGTGATGGAGCCGCCGCCGAGCACCGGCACGACGACATCGCCCGGCTCGGTCAGCACCGCTTCCTCGTCGCTCTCGGGCAACGTCCCGGAGGGAGCCGTTCCGGAGAGGACGTCGTTGTCGGTGAGCACGGGCACGCGCGCGTGGCCGCCGTTTCCGCCGGTCCGCATCACCAGGGCGCCGCCGCGCGCGAGTTCGCCGATGGTGGTGAGCGGCCAGCGCGGGGCGGGCAGGTGGGCGTCGGCGGGCGGCGGGGTGAGGTCGGCGGTCAGGCGCAGCGTCTCCCCGAGCCGCTCGCGCACGGCTGTGAGCTGCTCGACTCCGTCGGCCGCCGCGGGAGGCGGGAGATGGCGGGCGGGGGCCAGGTCCACGTCGTCGTCGAGGAGGTCGATGACGGGCAACGAGCGGGCCAGGCCCGGACGTTCGTCGAGCGAACCGGTGCGCTCGTGGACGCGCCAGGCGTCGAGCACGGCGTCCCGCACCGCCTGCCAGTCCGGCCCGCCCCGCGCCTCCCCGGCGTACTGCCCGACGTCGGCCAGCAGCACCTCGGGCTGCCCCGCCGCCCGGTCGGGCCGGCGCAGCACCCACAGGTGGAGCGGGATGTTGTACGGCGGTGCCGCCCCGACCGGCAGCGCGATCACGGCACGCAGCGCACCGCGCCGCAGCAGGTCGGCGCGGATACGGCGGCCGGAGCGGCGGGAGGCGGCGGCGGGCGGCATCAGCAGGACCGCGGTGCCGCCGTCCTTGAGGCGGGCCAGCGCGTGCTGCACCCAGGCCAGCTCGGACTCGGTGCGGGCGGGGAAGCCGTACTCCCAGCGGGGGTCGTAGGCGAGTTCGTCGTGGCCCCAGTTGCGCTCGTTGAACGGCGGGTGGCACAGCACGGCGTCGGCGTGCAGCTCGGGGTGGGCGTCGGCGCGCAGGGTGTCCCCGATGGCGCCGCGTACGGCGGTCCTCGTCTGGAGGGCGAGTCGCAGCGCGGTGAGCGCGGCGAGTTCGGGGGCACTGTCCTGGGCGTACAGCTCCTGGTCGGGGCGGGGGGCGACGGCGCGCAGCAGGGCGCCGGTGCCGCAGGCCGGGTCGAGGACGGTACGGGCGGGACCGGCCAGGTCTGCCATGAGTCCGGCGAGTTCGGCCGGGGTGAGCGTGTACTGGCGCGGGTTGGCGTCCAGGTGCCGGCTGAGCAGGAACTCGAACGTCTGGCGGGCCCCCAGCTCGGCCGCGAGTTCGGCGGTGCCGCGCAGGAGGGGGGCGGAGGGGAGGAGTTCCGGGCCGGTGGGGAGGCGGACGGCGGGGGTGGTGGGGGT
>NZ_KQ948933.1:118693-279644 GCF_001514235.1 Streptomyces caeruleatus
CAGGGGGGCGGGGGCCAGGGGGGTGAGGGCCGGGGGGGTGCTGTGAACAGTCGGCGGGGTGGATTCGGGCGCGGGGGTGTTCACAGTCGCGGTAACCCCGGTCGCGGTCCCGCTGTGAACACCGTCATCACCGCTCCGGCCACCGCGGCCACCGTGGCCGCCGTGGCCGCCGTGGCCGCCGTGGCCGCCGCCACCCCCTCCCCCACGCCTGGCCACCGCACCGAACCTCGGCACCAGTACCTCCTCCAGCGCCCCGGGCAGCATCGCCGCGAGCCGCTCGTCGGAACCGGCGGCGATCTCCAGCCAGACGGTGGGCCGGTCATGGATCAGCAGGAGGACGCAGCCGGCGTGGAGCAGTGCCGTGACCGGGCCCTCGGGGTGGCCGGCGAGCTGCTGCCAGACGCGTTCCCGCAGCGGCACCTCGGCGAGTTTGCCCTGCTCGCGCAGCCAGGCCTCGACCTCGGCGAGGGCGAAGGAGGGGCTGGTCTCGGTGCCGCCGACCGGCTTGGGGAAGTCGGCGTGACGGCGGCGCCAGTTGCTGACGGCGGCCCGGCCGACACCGGCGAGCCGGGCGATCCCGGCGGCGGTCACCTCCGTCGCGTTGTCCTGCATCCGCCCACTCCCCTCGTCATCCGCGGTCGTCCGCGTCGTCGCCGCGTCCGCGTGTGGCGCCGAGCATACCGAGGTACGCAAGATCGACCCATTCACGGCCGTGTACACACGACATCGCGTGAACCGTGTTGACTCGGTTCACACGCTCTGCTCTTATTGACGCAGCGAACGAGCGACTGCCGATTCGGCGGTGGTCGCCGCGCGTAGGGGAGGGGACACCGTCATGGGCATGAAGGGCAAGATCGCGCTGGGCGCCGTCGTGGGGATCGTCGTCATCGGTGCCGTGTCGGCGAACGCCGGAGACGGGGGCAGCGGCGGCTCCGGCAGCGGCGACAAGGCCTCTTCGTCGTCCGGGGAGCGCACGACCGGCGGGGAGAAGGGGAAGGACACCGCCGAGGCCGCCGAGAAGAAGGCCGCGTTCGCGGGGGACGGCGACTTCCAGGTCGGTTCGGACGTGAAGCCCGGCACCTACCGCACCACCGGCAACACCGACGGCATGTGCTACTGGGAGCGGGCCAAGGACTCCTCGGGGGAGATGGACTCGCTGCTGGCCAACGACAACGTGACGGGCACCAGCTACGTCACCGTCAAGGCCACCGACAAGCTCTTCTCGTCGAGCGGCTGCAAGGACTGGGAGGCCCTCGACGAGAAGGCGAAGGCCGACGGCTCCCCCGCCACGAAGATGTCCGGCGACGGCGGCATGTTCAGAGTCGGCGTCGACATCGCCCCCGGCACCTACAAGTCCGCCGGCAACACCGACGACTCCTGCTACTGGGAGCGCACCAAGGACGCAGCCCACGGACTGGAGTCGATCATCGCGAACGACAACGTGACCGGTTCGGCCGTCGTCACGATCAGCTCCTCGGACGCGTACTTCAAGACCACGGGCTGCCAGGACTGGAAGAAGTCCGGCTGACCCGGCGTCGCGGGGCGCGTCGCCGGGCGCCGCCGGGCCTGGCTCACAGCGGGTGGCGCATCCACACGTTGGGCTCGACGTACACCGCGTGGTCCCGCTCCGGCTCGCACCGCACCGGCACCAGCGCGCCCGGCACCTCGATGTCACCGGCCGTGTCGAAGGGCAGTCCGGTCCAGCCACGCCACTGCTCCAGCGAGCCGGCGACGGTCATCGAGGCCGGGGCGACGGAGTCGACGGTGGCGCCGGCGCGGGCGTGGACGCGCAGCCACGGGTCGTGGGGCAGGCCGTCGGGGCGTACGCGACGGGCGTACTCCTCCATGGGGGTGTGCGGTTCGAGGTGCTTGGCGCTGGGGCGGACGGGGGCGACGACCTCGTTGAAGCCGTGGGCACGGGCGTTGTCGCGCAGCGCGGAGAGCATACGGGCGGACAGGCCGGCGCCCTGGGCGTGCGGGGCGATGACGACGGAGATGGCGCTGACGGTGTCGGGCGGGGTGCCGCGGCGCAGGTCGGTGAAGGCCCACACCAGCACCTCGTCCCAGCCCCGGGCGGGCAGCCGCCCCCGGCCTTCGGCGGCGAGGGCGAACGGGACGCCGAAGGCGTGGGCGACGACCTCGCCCCGCTCGTCCTCGGCGAACAGCGCGTACTTGGGGAGTTCACGGGGGATCCGGCCGTAGTGGGCGTTGCCCACGGGGTCCTGGGTCGTGAACGCGGGCCAGGTGTCCGGCATTTCCATGACCCGGTCGAGCATCTCGGGGCGTTCGGCGAGGCTCGATACCTTCAGCTCCATACCCGCCACCGTAGGAGCGGGGCGACGGCGCCGACCAGCGGTTTCCCGCCCGGCGGTTTCCCGCCCGGCGGTTTTCCGCCCGGCGGTTTTCCGCCCGGCGGTTTTCCGCCCGGCGGTTTTCCGCCCGGCGGTTTTCCGCCCGGCGGTTTTCCGCCCGGCGGTTTCCCGCGCGCCGCCCGACATCGCGGCGCACGCCGGGTCAGCCTCCGCAACGGCCCAGCATCATCTCCTTGTCGGCGGCGGTCACCGGGAGTTCGTACTTCAGCGACACCTGGGCGAAGCGCACCGCGTACGAGCAGCGGATCTGCTTGTTCGGGGGCAGCCAGGAGGCGGGTCCGGAGTCGCCCTTGGAGCTGTTGGTGGGGCCGTCGACCGGTATGAGGTTGAGGGGGTCGTTGGCGATGTCCTGGCGCTTGCCCTTCGGCCAGCGCGAGGCGCCCATCTGCCAGTCGTACGACAGCGGCATGACGTGGTCGATCTGCACGGTGGTGGCGCGGGACTTGGCCCAGTCGATGGTCCGACCCGTGTAGGGGTCGTGCAGGGTCATCGAGGCCACGACGCAGTCCGAGCCGGAGCGGAAGCGGACGTCCTCGCCGTCGCGCTGAAGGAGGTCGTTGCGGGTGTCGCAGCCGTTGCGGGCGAACGGGATGCCGCCCGGGACCGAGTCCATCCAGGCGTAGCCGAACTTGTCCCGCTCGTAGCCCGTCTTCGGGCCGCGGCCCTTGGTCGCCACCTTCTCGATGAGGGCCCGCGCCTCGGCCCGGTCGGCGTCCGAGGTGAGGGGCGCGAGTCCGGGTTTGGTGCCGTCGGGGTTGTCCAGTGGGCTCACCGCGCGGCCGGTGCCCTCGGCGGGGGCGGAGCCGGAGGGCTCGGCTCCGGCCGACGGCAGGTCGACGTTCTCGCAACCCGCGAGTACCAGCACCATGCCGAGCATCGCCGCGGCGCCTGCCGCCCCGCCCTTTCGACGCGTCACCATGCCGTCCCCTCCCCTTGCGCCCCGGTCCGCTCCGCCTCGCACAGGCGGGTCTTCCCGGTTTTCCCCGGGCACACCGTCGTGCACACGGTAGCGACCCGGCGCACGGCGGCATTCAAGAGGTCCAGACCTCATTCCGACCAAGCGCGCATACCTCACATGCCGGGCGTATGGTCGGTGGTGAGTCACCTCCGGAAGGAGCTCTTGGATGGGCATCTTCGACAGGTTCAAGAACCGTCACGCGCAGGACAAGGCCCGGGACATGTCCGACGCCGCGGAGCGGCAGGCCAACGAGAAGACGGGCAGCAAGTACGAGAGCCAGGTCGACGACGCGCAGCAGCGCATGGAGCGCGGCATCGGCATGGACCGCGACCGGCCGCCCGAGCAGCAGTAGAGGCCGAGGCCGGAGGAGCACGAGCCCTGTCGGGCACGGTACCGACGACGCCGTCCGCGGAGACCCAGCTCGCGCGGACGGCTTCGGCCGCCGGGGCCGGGGCGCCACCTCGCCCGCCCACCGGCCTCGCCCGCCCACCGACCGCCCCCGACCCCCTTGACCTCAAGTCCACTTGAGGTCACAGAGTGATCGGCATGACCACCGAAACAGCGGACATCAAGGCCGACGGGACCACTGCCGACGCGGACGCGGACGCGGACCTCAGGGCCATCACCGAGGTCGTCGCGACCGTCGAACGCACCCAGCGCGCCAAGGACGCCGAAGGCTTCCTCGCCCTCTTCCACCCCGACGCCCTGTGGACGACCGGCCACGGCAAGGTCCTCTTCGGCTTCGACGCCATCGCGGAGTTCACCCGTGCCGTGCTGCCCGCCGCGAGCTGGGACGGCGAGGTCACCTACGAGGTGACGCACACGCGGTTCCTGCGGCCCGACGTGGCGGCCGTCAAGGTCCGGCAGGTCTACCACTCACCGGACGGCGAGGCCGACACCGAGGGCGCCCCGCTCTACGTCATGACCAGGCAGCCCGACGGGCGCTGGCTGCTGCACGCCTGCCAGAACACCGAGGTACGAAGCGAGGTACGGGGCGAGGTACGGGGCGACTAGGGCACGCCCGCCTGCCGGTCACGCCCCCAGGATCGACGCCAGGAACTCCCCGACCCAGCCCAGCAACTCCCGCCCGACCAGCGGCTTTCCGCCCACCTTCGCGGTCTTCGGACGCGGCACCAGCAGCTGGTGCGCCGCCGGCTTGATGACGGTGCCGGGGTAGAGGCGCTTGACCCGCAGCTCCTGGGACTCGCGCAACTCCACCGGCGCGAAGCGGATGTTGTTGCCCTGGAGGACGATCTCGCCGACGCCGCACGCGCGGGCCAGCATCCGCAGGCCCGCCACCAGCAGGAGGTTCTCGACCGGTTCGGGCAACTTGCCGTAGCGGTCGACCAGTTCCTCGCGTACGGCCTTGATGTCCTCCTCCGTGTTGGCGGAGGCGATGGCGCGGTAGGCCTGGAGGCGGAGCCGCTCGCCCGGCGCGTAGTCGTGCGGGACGTGGGCGTCGACCGGGAGCTCGATCTTGACCTCGAGCGGCGGCTCCTCCTCCACGCCGCCCTCCAGCGAGGCGCGGTAGTCGGCGACGGCCTCGCCGACCATGCGGACGTACAGGTCGAAGCCGACGCCCGCGATGTGGCCGGACTGCTCGCCGCCCAGCAGGTTGCCGGCGCCGCGGATCTCCAGGTCCTTCATGGCGACGTACATGCCCGCACCCATCTCGGTGTGCTGGGCGATGGTGGCCAGGCGCTCGTGGGCCGTCTCCGTCAGCGGCTTCTCCGGCGGGTAGAGGAAGTACGCGTATCCGCGCTCGCGTCCGCGCCCGACCCGGCCGCGCAGCTGGTGCAGCTGGGAGAGGCCGAAGTTGTCGCCGCGCTCGACGATCAGGGTGTTGGCGTTGGAGATGTCGATGCCGGACTCGACGATCGTGGTCGAGACGAGGACGTCGAACTTCTTCTCCCAGAAGTCGACGACGACCTGCTCCAGGGCCTGCTCGGACATCTGGCCGTGCGCCGTCGCGATACGGGCCTCGGGGACGATCTCGCGCAGGCGGGCGGCCGCCCGGTCGATGGACTCGACCCGGTTGTGGATGTAGAAGACCTGGCCCTCGCGCAGCAGTTCGCGGCGGATCGCGGCGCCGATCTGCTTCTCCTCGTAGGGGCCGACGAAGGTCAGGACCGGGTGGCGCTCCTCCGGGGGTGTCGTGATCGTCGACATCTCCCTGATGCCGGTGACCGCCATCTCCAGGGTTCGGGGGATCGGGGTCGCGGACATCGTGAGTACGTCGACGTTCGCGCGCAGCTTCTTCAGCTGCTCCTTGTGCTCTACGCCGAAGCGCTGCTCCTCGTCGACGATGACCAGGCCCAGGTCCTTGAACTTGGTCTCCGACGAGAACAGCCGGTGCGTGCCGATCACGATGTCCACCGAGCCCTCGCGCAGGCCCTCCAGGGTCGCCTTCGCCTCGGTGTCGGTCTGGAAGCGGGACAGGGCCCGGGTGTTGACCGGGAACTGCGAGTACCGCTCGGAGAACGTGCCGAAGTGCTGCTGGACGAGGAGGGTCGTCGGCACCAGTACGGCCACCTGCTTGCCGTCCTGCACCGCCTTGAACGCGGCCCTGACCGCGATCTCCGTCTTGCCGTAGCCGACGTCGCCGCAGATCAGGCGGTCCATCGGGACCGACTTCTCCATGTCCTCCTTGACCTCGGCGATGGTGGTCAGCTGGTCGGGCGTCTCCGCGTAGGGGAAGGCGTCCTCCAGCTCGCGCTGCCAGGGGGTGTCCGAGCCGAAGGCGTGCCCGGGGGCCGCCATGCGCGCGCTGTACAGCTTGATCAGGTCGGCCGCGATCTCCTTGACGGCCTTCTTCGCGCGTGCCTTGGTCTTCGTCCAGTCGGCGCCGCCCAGCCGGTGCAGCGTGGGCGCCTCGCCGCCGACGTACTTGGTGATCTGCTCCAGCTGGTCGGTGGGGATGTAGAGGCGGTCGCCGGGCTGGCCGCGCTTGGCGGGGGCGTACTCGACGACGAGGTACTCGCGCGTGGCGCCCTGCACGGTGCGCTGCACCATCTCGATGTAGCGGCCGACGCCGTGCTGCTCGTGGACGATGTAGTCGCCCGTCTCCAGGGTGAGCGGGTCGATGGTCTTGCGGCGGCGGGCCGGCATCCGGGCGCCGTCCTTGCCGGCCGCCTTCTGCCCGGACAGGTCGGTCTCGGTCAGGACCGCCAGCCGGAGCGCGGGGTCGACGAAGCCGTAGTCGATCGAACCGCAGGCGACATGGACGATCGCGGGGGAGATCTCCGCCAGGTCGGTCTCCAGGCGAGCCGCGACGCCCTCGCCGCCGAGCACCTCGACGGTGCGGGCGGCCGGGCCGTGGGCCTCGGTCACGAAGACCGTGCGCCAGCCGTCGGCGAGCCAGCCCTTGGTGTCGGCGAGGGCCTTCGCGGTGTCGCCGCGGTACGACTCGGGGGCGTGCATGCCGAGCTTCAGGGTGTCCGCGTCCAGCGTTTCGTCGGCCGCGAACGGCGAGACCGACCACCACATCATCTCCAGCTCGCGGGCGCGGTCACGGACGTCCGCGATGGACCACAGGGAGGCCGCGCCGACGTCGATGGGCGCCTCGCCGCCGCCGGCCGTGGCGGCCCAGGACGCCTGGAGGAACTCCTGCGAGGTGGCCACGAGATCGGCGGCGCGCGTGCGGACCCGCTCCGGGTCGCACACGACGGCCATGGCGCCCTTGGGCAGCACGTCGAGCAGCAGTTCCATGTCGTCGACGAGGACGGGAGCGAGGGACTCCATGCCCTCGACCGCGATGCCCTCGGCGATCTTGCCGAGCAGTTCGCCGAGCTCCGGGTGCTCTTCGGCGAGGGCACGCGCGCGTGCGCGGACGTCGTCGGTGAGGAGGAGTTCGCGGCAGGGCGGCGCCCACAGGCCGTGCTCGGCGACTTCGAGGGAGCGCTGGTCGGCGACCTTGAAGTACCGGATCTCCTCGACGTCGTCGCCCCAGAACTCGATGCGCAGGGGGTGCTCTTCGGTGGGCGGGAAGACGTCCAGGATGCCGCCTCGTACGGCGAACTCGCCGCGCTTCTCGACCAACTCCACGCGCGCGTACGCGGCCGCCGCGAGGGACTCGACGATCTCGTTCAGGTCGGCGGTCTGTCCGGTGCGCAGGGCCACCGGTTCCAGGTCGCCGAGGCCCTTGACCTGGGGCTGGAGGACCGAGCGGACCGGGGCCACGACGACGGAGACCGGGCCCGTCTCGGGGTCGTCGGGCCGGGGGTGGGCCAGGCGGCGCAGGACCGCGAGGCGGCGGCCGACGGTGTCGCTGCGGGGGCTGAGGCGCTCGTGCGGGAGGGTCTCCCAGGACGGGTACTCCACGACGCCCTCCGAGGGGAGGAGCGAGCGCAGGGCCGCCGCCAGGTCCTCGGCCTCTCGGCCCGTCGCCGTCACCGCGAGGACCGGACGGTCGGTCTCGCGGGCGAGGGCGGCGATGGCGAAGGGGCGGGCCGCCGGGGGGCCGACCAGGTCGACGTGCATGCGGTTGCCGTCTGCGGCCGCCGTGATCGCTTCCGCGAGGGCGGTGTCCTTGACTACGGCGTCGAGCAGACCGTGCAGGCTCATGGAGGGGCGCTTCCGTCCGGGGGGGTTGGCAACACGAAGGGCCCGACGCGGGTGGCAGGCCGGGGGCTTCCAGCGTACGTCGCTGCGCGGGCGGGTGCCGGGCCTGTGGAAAACGTCCGTTCTCTGGTGTCCGGCGTTGACGTGAGGTCGTGCAGGGGCTCCGCCCCTTCGACCCCGCTGGGGCTGCCGCCCCGGACCCCGCTGTCGGCCCTTCGGGCCTCGTCCTCAAACGCCGGACGGGCTGAAAGGAGCCGGGCCTGCGTCGACAAGGGCCACGCCGCACCACGTAAGGTCCCCCCATGCCCACCCCCGCCACCTCCGCGACGCCGGACACGTCCTCGGACCCCCACATATCGGCGCCCGTCACGGGACCGGAAGGGCACGCTCGGCCCGGTCCCGGGCGGCGTGACCCCTGGCTGCTGGCCGTCGCGCTCTTCGTGGGCTATGCGATCGTCTCGGTCGGTCGTTACCGGCATCTGGGGCAGCGTTCGTGGGATCTGGGGATATTCGAGCAGGTCATTCGGTCGTACGCGCACCTTCAGGCGCCGATCGCGGATCTCAAGGGGCCGGGGTTCAACATCCTCGGCGATCACTTCAGCCCGGTGACGGTGCTGCTCGCGCCGTTCTACCGGGTGTTCCCCTCGCCGGTCACCCTTCTCGTGGCGCAGGCCGTGCTGTTCGCGCTGTCCGCCGTGCCGGTCACCCGGGCCGCGGCCCGGCTGCTGGGGCGGTGGCGTGGGCTCGCGATCGGGGTGGCGTACGGGCTGTCGTGGGGGCTTCAGCAGGCCGTCGACTTCGACTTCCACGAGATCTGCTTCGCCGTACCGCTGATCGCGTTCAGCCTGGAGGCGTTGCTCGCGCGGCGTTGGCGTGGGGCCCTGCTGTGGGCGCTGCCGCTGGTCCTGGTGAAGGAGGACCTGGGGATGACCGTCGCGGCGATCGGCGTGGTCGTCGCCCTGCGGGCCCGCCAGGACTCCGCGCGGGCGGCGCGGTACGCGATGGGCGTCGCCGTGTTCGGCGTGGCGGCCGTCGCGGTCACCCTTGTGCTGGTCATCCCGAGCTTCAACAGCGGCGGAACGTACGACTACTGGAACAAGGTGAGCGAGTCGGGCGGCGGCGGCCCCTTCGACGGTCTCGACACCAAGCTCCGTACGCTCGGCTGGCTGCTCGTCCCCACCACCGGGCTGCTCGCGATCCGCTCGCCGCTGCTGCTGATCGCCCTGCCCACCGTCGGCTGGCGTTTCGTCTCCTCGTACGCGCAGTACTGGGGCACCGACTGGCACTACAACGCCGTCCTCATGCCCGTCGTGACCCTCGCACTCGTCGACGCCCTCTCCGCCGCACGGCACAGCACGCGCGCGTGGCTGCGGTCGTACGCGGAGCACCTGCCCGCCGCCGTGGCGGCCGCCTCGGTCGCGCTGACCACCTCGCTGCCGCTCGCCGCGCTGACCGAGAGCGAGATCTACCGCAAGCCCGCGCGCGTGACGGCCGTCGAGCGGCTCCTCGCCCAGGTTCCCGACGACGCCTCCGTCGAGGCGAACATAGCGCCGATCAGCCGGCTCACGTCCCGCTGCCGGGTCTTCTGGATCAGCAACACGCGCGGCATCGATCCCGACTACATCGCCCTCGACAACTCCCGCAAGCGCTACAGGGACGTCGAGGCCTACGCCCGGGAGCTCCACCCCGACGCCCGCTACATCGTCACGGGCACCGCCTACGGGTTCGTACTCCTGGAGCGACAGCCCTCCGGGTGACCGTAGATGCGCCGGGGTGACCGTACATGTGTCGGGCCCGGTCCGCAGGCAGTGGATCTCCTGCGGACCGGGCCCGTCCCCCGCAACCCCCGTGTGCGGTGGCTCCTCGGTTATTCGGTCGCGATGGCGTTCAGTACGTTCATCCGGCCCGCCCTGAACGCCGGCACCAGGGCCGCGAACAGGCCCACGAAGGCCGAGGCGATGAAGACGCCGATGATCGTCGGCCACGGGATGTCGAGGACGTTCAGGCCCTCCAGGGCGAGCAGCTTCTGGGCCGTCGCGCCCCAGCCCATGCCGAGTCCGAGGCCGAGCAGGGCGCCGAACAGGGCGATCACCACCGACTCCAGGCGGATCATGCGGCGCAGCTGGCGGCGGGAGAGGCCGATGGCGCGCATCAGGCCGATCTCGCGGGTGCGTTCCACCACCGACAGGGCCAGGGTGTTCACCACGCCGAGGACGGCGACGATGATCGCCAGGGCGAGCAGGCCGTAGATCATGTTCAGGAGCTGGCCCATCTGGTCCTTGAGCTCCTGCTTGTAGTCGGTCTGGTCGCGGACCGGGTACTGCGGGTAGTCGTGCAGCGACTTCTTCAGGGCCGCGTACGCCGCCTCCTCCTGGCCGTCCTTCGCCTTGGCGAGCAGCATGTCGCTCTGCGGGATCCGGTCGGCGGGCAGGTACCGCTCCAGGGTGGCGATGCTGATGTAGCGCGCGCCCTGGTCGAAGGCGGTGTCGTCGTCCGTGATGGCCGTGACCTTCAGCTTCGCCGTCTCGCCGCCCTTGAAGGCGACGGAGACGGTGTCGCCGACGTGCACCCCGTGCTTCTTGGCGTAGTCGGACCCGACCGACATGGCGTCCTTGCCGTAGGCGGCGGACAGGGTGCCTTCCGTGGTGGCGCGGCGCAGGTCCTCGGCGTACGTCGGGTCGGCCGCCGTGAGCCCGGTGTCGTCGGTCTTGCCGTCGGGCGAGGTCAGCGTGGCGTCGACCTGCTTGGAGCGGGAGACGTGCTCCAGGCCCGGCGTCTGCCGCATCGCCTGCTCGGCGTCCGCGACGATGGACTGCTGGCCGCGCATGACGATGAAGTCCGCGCCGACCGACTTGTCGAGCTCGCCCGTCGCCGAGGCGACCATCGAGGAGCCGACCACCGACAGGCAGGCCACCAGGGCGAGGCCGATCATCAGGGCGGCGCCCGTGGCACCGGTACGGCGCGGGTTGCGCAGGGCGTTGCGCTCGGCCATGCGGCCGACGGGGCCGAAGGCGCGCAGCAGGACCGCGCTGATCACCCGGACCACGGCGCCCGCGAGCAGCGGGCCGATGACCACGAAGCCGATCAGGGTCAGCACCACGCCGCCGCCCAGCATCAGCGCGCCGTCGCTCGCCTTGTCGGCCGTGGCAGCCGCGAACAGGGCGAAGGTGCCGGCGCCCGTGAGGACGAGCCCGATCAGGCCGCGGAGCCGGCCGGCCTTGATGTCGGCCGGGGTCCCGGCGTCGCGCAGGGCGGCCATCGGGGAGACCTTGCCGGCGCGGCGGGCGGGGAGATAGGCGGCGAGGACGGTGACGACGACGCCGAGGATCAGGCCGATGGCCGGGGTCGTCACCTTCACCGTCAGGTCGTCGGTGGAGAGGTTCATGCCGGCCATCGACATCAGCTTCATCAGGCCGACGGCGATGCCGACACCGGCTCCGACGCCCAGGACGGATCCGACGACGCCGAGCAGCAGGGCCTCCACCAGCACGGACCGGTTGACCTGCCGGCGGGAGGAGCCGATGGCCCGCATGAGGCCGATCTCTCGGGTGCGCTGGGCGACCAGCATCGAGAAGGTGTTGATGATCAGGAAGATGCCCACCAGGAACGCGATCCCGGCGAAGCCGAGCATGGCGTACTTGATGATGTCCATGAACTCGCCGACGTCCTTGCGGTTGTCGTCAGCGTTCTCCTTGGCCGTCTGGATCTTGTACGAGCCGTTCAGGGACTGCGCGATGTCCTGCTTGAGCTGGGTGTCGCTCACGCCGGCCGCGGCGGTGACGGCGACCTGGGTGAAACGGCCGGTGGCGCCGAGGAGGCCGCGCTGGGCGGTCTCGGTGTCGAAGTAGACGACGGCCGCGCCGGGGTTGGTGACCTTCCAGGAGGCGATGCCGACGATCCGCGCGCGGATGTCGCCGGTGGCGGCGATGGTGCGCAGTTCGTCGCCGAGCTTGAGGTCGTGCTTGTCGGCGGTGTCGGCGTCGACCATGACCTCGGTGGGCCCGCGCGGGGCGTGCCCGGAGGTGATCTCCATGGCCTTCAGGTCGTTCTTGGTCCAGTTGCCGGCGATGGTGGGCGCGCCGGTGGAGGAACCCATGTTCTCGTTCTCGGAGTTGACGACGGTCACGCTCATGGAGGCGACCGCGCCCTCGGCCTGCTTGACGCCGTCGACGGCGGCGACCTGCTCGACGGTGGAGGCGGGCAGCGAGACCGGGCGGCCGGTGCCGCCGCCGTCGTCCTCGTCCTCGGCCGTCCTGGGGCTGACGGTGACGTCGGAGGCGGTGACGGCGAAGAGCTTGTCGAAGGTGGTGTTCATCGTGTCGGTGAACACGAGCGTGCCGCTGACGAAGGCCACCGACAGCAGGACGGCCACGGCCGACAGGGCCATGCGTCCCTTGTGCGCGAAGAAGTTGCGCATCGAGGTCTTCAGGACGGTCATGACGTACGCCCCCGGGCGTCGAAGTCCTTCATGCGGTCCAGGACGGCGTCGGCGGTGGGCTTGTGCATCTCGTCGACGATGCGCCCGTCGGCGAGGTACAGCACCCGGTCCGCGTAGGAGGCGGCTACGGGGTCGTGGGTGACCATCACGATGGTCTGCCCGAGTTCGTCCACGGAGCGGCGCAGGAAGCCCAGTACCTCGGCGCCCGCGCGCGAGTCGAGGTTTCCGGTCGGCTCGTCACCGAAGATGATCTCGGGCCGGGCGGCCAGGGCGCGGGCCACGGCGACGCGCTGCTGCTGGCCGCCGGAGAGCTGGGTCGGCCGGTGCCTGAGCCGGTCGGACAGGCCGACCGTGTCGACCACCCGCGCGAGCCACTGCTTGTCGGGCTTGCGGCCCGCGATGTCCATGGGCAGCGTGATGTTCTCCAGGGCGTTGAGCGTCGGCAGCAGGTTGAACGCCTGGAAGATGAAGCCGATCCGGTCCCGGCGCAGCTGGGTGAGCTTCTTGTCCTTCAGCCCGGTGATCTCGGTGTCGTCGAGGTGGATCTGGCCGCCGGTGACGGTGTCGAGCCCGGCGAGGCAGTGCATCAGGGTGGACTTGCCGGACCCCGAGGGGCCCATGATCGCGGTGAACTGCCCCCGAGCGATGTCCACGTCCACATGGTCGAGCGCGACGACCCGGGTCTCCCCCGACCCGTACGCCTTGACGACCTGCCGCGCCCGCGCGGCAACGGCCGTCCGCCCTCCAGTGCCCCCGTGCCTGGGAATGGTCACAGCCGATGTCACGGTATGTCTCCTAAGTCGGTTATGAGTCGGCGTACTGAGCCGTGGGCCGGTACGTCGATGACTGGGTACGTCGTTGAGTCTGGCGCCGGAGCGGGGTCCGGCGCGCTGGTGCCGAGCCCCGTCTTGTACGGGGGAAAACCCCACCCCCGCCGGTTCGGCCGGCCGCCCCCCAGCGGCGTAAAGCCAGGTTAAGGACAGCCCCCGTGGCGTCTCGTCCTCCGGCGGTACCAACCCTCCCCGAGACCTAGTACGGAGGTACCCCTAAGGGCTCTCCACCCTTCGGTGGAGCGCACGTCGGGGTTCTCTCCACCCTGCGGTCCATCAAGGCTCCACCCTCCCGCGACAATCAGCAGGTGCCGCGCGAAGCGCGTCGTTGAGGGGTGGTGGTCGGGCGACGGGAGGGCCAAGTGGGAAGCTGTTCGGCGGCAGTTAGGTGCAAGGGGAACGCATCAGGAGAGGAACCCGGTGGGCAGTACGAGACCCGCGATACGCGACACCGCACAGCGCACCGGAACGGAGAGACGGTCGGCCGTGGTCGCGGCCCTGATGCTGTCGATGGCGCTGGCGGCGCTCGACTCCACCATCGTCTCCACGGCCGTACCGCAGATCGTGGGCGACCTCGGCGGCTTCTCGGTCTTCTCCTGGCTGTTCTCCGGCTATCTGCTCGCCGTGACCGTGACCCTGCCGGTGTACGGCAAGCTCTCCGACACCTTCGGCCGCAAGCCGGTGCTGATCGTCGGCGCGGCGCTGTTCCTGCTGGGCTCGCTGCTGTGCGCGCTGGCCTGGAACATGGCGGCGCTGATCGCGTTCCGGATCGTGCAGGGGCTGGGCGGCGGGGCGCTCCAGGGGACGGTGCAGACGCTGGCGGCCGACCTGTACCCGCTGGAGGAACGGCCCAGGATCCAGGCCCGGTTGTCCACGGTGTGGGCCGTGTCGGCGGTGGCGGGGCCCGGGTTGGGCGGGGTCCTGGCGGCGTACGCGGACTGGCGCTGGATCTTCCTGATCAACCTGCCGATCGGGGCGGTGGCCCTGTGGCTGATCGTGCGGCATCTGCACGAGCCGAAGCGCGCCCCGGACCCGCAGGCGCCGGCCACGCGCGCGCGTGTCGACTGGGCCGGCGCGCTGGCGGTGTTCGCGTGCGGGGGCGTGCTGTTGACGGCGGTGGTGCAGGGCGGGGTGGTCTGGCCGTGGCTGTCGGGGCCGTCGCTCGCCCTGTTCGGTACGGGACTCGCACTGGTGGCGGTCGTGGTGGTCGTGGAGCGCCGGGCGGCCGAGCCGATCATCCCGGGCTGGGTGTGGCGGCGCCGGACGATCGCGGCGGTGAACCTGGCGCTGGGCGCACTCGGGTTGCTGATGGTGGCGCCGGCGGTGTTCCTGCCGACGTACGCCCAGTCGGTCCTCGGACTCGCCCCGATGACGGCCGGGTTCGTGCTGTCGGTGTGGACGTTGAGCTGGCCGCTGTCGGCGGCGTGCAGTCAGCACGTCTACCGCAGGATCGGCTTCCGCAACACGGCGATGCTGGGCATCGGGACGGCGTCGCTGATCCTCCTCGCCTTCCCCTTCCTGCCCTACCCCGGGCAGGCGTGGCAGCCGGCCCTGCTGATGCTGCTGCTGGGGGCGGCCCTCGGGCTGTTCCAACTGCCGCTGATCGTGGGCGTGCAGTCGACGGTCGGCTGGTCGGAGCGGGGCACGGCGACCGCGTCGGTGCTGTTCTGCCGGCAGACGGGCCAGACGATGGGCGCGGCACTCTTCGGCGCCGTCGCGAACGGCGTACTCGCCTCCCGGCTCGGCGGCGCGAGCGACCTGGACTCGGTGACCCGCGCCCTGGACTCCGGCGGCACGGCCCCGGAGGCCACCAGACGCGCCATCGCCGAGGCGGTGCACGCCGTCTACCTGGGTGCGTCCGGCGCGGCGGCACTGGCCTTCCTGGTCCTGTTGCTGCTGGCACCGAGGCGGTTCCCGGTACTGGAGGAGAACTGATCCCACCGCTTGTACGGTGGCCCGAACTCCCGCTGTCCCGAAGGAGATTCCGCGATGCCCAGGCTCACGCGCACCCTCGCGGCCACGGCCCTTGCGGTCGCGGTCGCCGGGTACGCCGCGACCGAGTACCTCAACGCGAGCACCCCCACGGCCCGCCCCTCCAGCCCCTACGCCCCGGAGCCGTCGTCCGCCCCGGAACCGTCGCCCCCGGACTGCACCCGGGCGTCCCTGGCCACCGCGCTTCCCACGACGCTCCCCACGGCCCTTCCGACCGCCTCCCCCTGGGACTCCGCGGTCGAGGCCCACCTGTGCGTCGGATGGCACGCCACGGTCGAGAAGCGGTGAAGGCGGCTTCCGGACCGCCCGCTCGACCGGCGCTACGGCAGCGTGACGCGCGCGACGACCGGCAGATGGTCGCTGCCGGTCGCGGACAGCGTACGGATGTGGCCGACCGTCGCCGAACGGGCCATGACCTGGTCGATCCGGGCCAACGGCAGGCCTGCCGGGAAGCTGAACGCGAAGCCCCGCTCCGCCACGTTCATCCGTGAGGTCAGCGGCGCGAGCCCACGGTCGTCGACCGTGCCGTTGAGGTCGCCCAGCAAAATCACCGTCCGCACCCGCTCGGCGGCGACGGCCTCGCCCAGCAGACCGGCGCTCTCGTCCCGCCGGGCGGACGCGAGCCCGCCGGCCCGGACGCGGACCGAGGGCAGGTGCGCGACGTACGCCGCGACGTCGCCGTACGGCGTGCGCACCACGGCCCGCAGCCCGCGGCTCCAGTCCTCCTGGACCCCACGGGGCCTGATGTCCACGAGCCGCACGCCGCCGAGCGGATGCCTCGACCAGAGCCCGACGGTGCCCCGCACCGCGTGATACGGGAAGTCCTCGCCGAGCGCCTCCTCATACGCCGGCAGGGCCCCGGGCACCAGTTCCTCCAACGCGATGAGGTCGGGCTCGGCGTCGGCCAGGGCGCGGGCCGTGCCCGCCGGGTCGGCGTTCTCGTCGCTGACGTTGTGCTGCACGACGACCAGGTCGCGCGCGCCGGGCCGCGGCGCGGGCAGCAGCAGCCCGCCGAAGAGGTACGTCCAGGCCGCCACGGGCAGCAGCAGCGCCACCAGCGCGACGGCGGAGCGGCGCAGCAGGGCGAGCCCGAGCAGCGGCATGACCACCGCGCCGAGCCAGGGCAGGAAGGACTCCAGCAGACTCCCCGCGCGCCCCACCGCGTTGGGCACGGCCCGGTGGAACCCGAGCAGTACCGCCGTCAGCACGGCGCACGCGGCGAGCACGCGTCCGCGGACCGGCCACCGCGCCACCCACCGGGGCGCCGCTTCCTGCACCGTCGATGTCACGCCTGCCAAGACGATCCGCCGGGCGGATCAGTTTCGCCGACTTCACCTGTGCCCAAAAGTCTGAGTTAACGCCGGTAACACACCAGGTCAGACACGATTTGATGGCGATAGCGCATACCGACCACTCAGTTTGATGAAACCCTCGCCTATCTCGGTACCGCCGAGTAACGTGCGTGGCTCGCCCGCCCCCCACCTCCCTGCGGTCCGCCGCAACCGGACCCGAGCCACGCAAGGAGCAACGGGATGTCCCCGTCCTTCGACCCGTCACCGCCGTACCAGTACGGCCAGGGCGACACATCACCGTCGTACGGCACATCACCGTCGTACGGCACATCACCGTCGTACGACACCTACCCCTGGCAGACCCCCACCCCGCCGGGGCCACCACCCCCACGACAGCGGACCCCCGACCACCCACCCCTCGGACACCACAGCGACCTGCGGATCCTGCGCACCGCCTACCGCTGGCAGCGGCGCGTGGCGACGCTCACCGCGCTCGGCTACTTCACCCTCTTCCTGATCCTGTCCGCCTTCGCGCCCGGGTTCATGTCGAGCACGGTCACCGACGGACTGCCCGCCGGTCTGCTGCTCGCCCTGATCCAACTGCCCGTCACCTGGCTGGCGATAGGCCTGTACGAGCACACCGCCCGCCGTTACGTCGACCCGCTCGCGGACCGCATCCGCAAGCTGGCCGAGGTGGACGCCAAGCGGGAGACCGGGAACCGGGGGCCGCGGCGATGACCGACTTCAGCGGAGACGCACAGGCGATGTCGCTGGTCGCGTTCTGTGCCGTGGCCACCGTCACGCTGCTGCTGTGCGTGATGACCGGCCCGGACCGGGACGACCTCGACGAGTTCTACACGGGCTACAGCTCCCTGTCCCCCATCCGCAACGGCCTCGCCATCGCGGGCGACTACATCAGCGCCGCGACCGTACTGGGCACCACCGGCGTCGTCGCCCTGTGCGGCTACGACGGCATCGTGCTGGCGCTGAGCACGGCCCTGTCACTGATGCTGCTGATGTTCCTGCTGGCCGAACCCCTGCGCAACGCGGGCCGGTTCACCATGGGCGACGCGCTGGCGCGGCGGATGCCGGGGCGGGGCGTGCGGATCGCGGCGTGCGCGGTGACGCTGGCCGCGCTGGTGCCGCTGATGCTGGTGCAGCTGGCCGGCACCGGACAGCTGCTGGCGTTCATCCTCGGCTTCTCGAGCGACAGCCTCAAGACGGGGTGCATCATCGGCCTCGGCGTCCTGATGATCAGCTACGCGGCGATCGGCGGGATGAAGGGCACCGCCCTCATCCAGATCCTGAAGATGGTGATGCTGCTCGGCTCGGGCGCCGTGGTCGCCCTGCTGGTGCTGGCCCGGTTCGACTGGAACCCGGGCGCGCTGTTCGACGCCGCGGCACAGCAGAGCGGGGTCGGCTCGGCGTTCCTGGAGTCGGGTCTGCAGTTCGCGGGCGGCCCGCACCCCCGCCTCGACATGATCAGCTCCCAGCTCGCCGTCGTCCTCGGCGGTGCCGTGCTGCCGCACATCACCATGCGCATGTACACGGCGACCGGCGCACGTCAGGTGCGGCGCTCGATGTCCTGGGCGGTGTCGAGCGTGGCACTGTTCGTGCTGGTCATCACGGTCGTCGGCTTCGGCGCGACGGCGCTGATCGGGCGGGAGGTGATCGCCGGCGCGGACCCGCAGGGCAACACCGCGTATCTGCTGGGCTCCCGGGCCGCGTTCGGCGCCGAGGTCTCCACCGCGGAGACCCTGCTCTTCACCGCGGTCACCACGGCCATCTTCCTCACGGTGCTCGCCTCGGTCGCCGGCATGATCCTGGCCTGCGCGAACTCCCTCGCCCATGACGTTTTCGCCGTGCGGGTACGGGAGCTGTCGGGCCGCCGCGAGATGACGGTGGCGCGGCTGTCGGCGCTGGCGGTGGGGGTGCCGGCGATCGTGCTGGCGACGATGGTCCAGCACCGCAGTCTCCAGCCGCTGGTGACCCTGTCCTTCACGCTGGGCGCCTCGGCCATCGCCCCGGCCCTCGTCTACAGCCTCTTCTGGCGCCGGTACACCCGGTCGGGCCTGCTGTGGACGCTGATCGGCGGCTCGGTGGTGGTGCTGGTGCTGATGCCGGGGACGAACCTGGTCTCCGGTTCACCGGTCTCGGCGTTCCCGGACGCCGACTTCAACTGGTTCCCGTTCACGACACCCGGCCTGGTGTCGGTACCGGCCGGCTTCGCCCTCGGATGGCTGGGGACGGTCCTGTCGGGGCGGGGGGAGTCGGAGGAACAGCGACGGCAGTACGAGGCCGTCGAGGGGTGGATTCTCGCGGGGGCGGTGCGCAGGGGGGACTGAGGCACGCGCCTGGCGCCCGGAGTCGGGGCGGGGTGGGCCGGAGGGGCGGGGTGGGCCGGAGGGGCGGGGTGGGCCGGAGGGGCGGGGTGGCGGCTGGTCGGAGGGCGGGGTGCTCGCCGGTCCGGCGGCCCTGCCCCGGTTCACTCCATCGCCGCCTGGCGCTCCAGGGTCGACAGACTGTTGCGCATCTGGTCCATCTGCAGGCGCACCTCGTCCCACATCTCCCCGTGCTCGCGCAGCACCCGCTCCGTCTCCCGGGCGACCCGCTCCGTGCGCTGCCGGGCCTGTTCGAGGAGCTCGGCCGCGCGTACCGCCGCCTCCTCCTGCAAGCGCTCCGCCGAGGCCCGCGCGTCGGCGAGCTCCTGCTGCGCCTCGGCCAGCGAGGCCTCGGCCCGCGCCGTCCGCTCCGTCTCCGACTTCTCCAGCGCGGCCAGCCGCCGCTGGGCCTCCCGCTCGGCCTCCGCCAACCGCTCGGCGTGCTCCTTGGCCTGCCGCGCGACCAGGCCGGCGGTCTGCTGCCGCACCTGACGCAACGGGCCGAGCACCTCGCCGCGCTCCTCCTTCACATCGCGCCGGGCGGCGATCCGGGTCTCGCCCGCCTCGGCGCGCGCCGCGAGCAGCCGCTGCCGGACCCACTCCTCGGACGCGGCGGTCACGGCGTCGGCGTGCGACTGCGCCGCGTCCCGCAGCTCGTCCGCGTACGCCTGCGCCTCCTCCATCAGTCGCTGCGTCTCCTGCCGCGCCCCCTCCCGCACGGCCGCGGCCTCCTCCTCCACCAGCTCGAACAGCCGCCGCGCCCGCTCCCCGAGCTCCTCGTACGTCTGCGGAGCGAGCCCCGCGACCACGTCCCGCAGCCGCCGCGCCTCGTCGTCCATCTCCCGGGCGAGCACGGTGAGCCGGGCGGCCCGCTCCCAGGCGGCGTCACGGTCCCGGAAGAGGGCGTCGATGTAGGCGTCGACCTGTTCGGGACGGTAGCCACGCCCTCGTACGACCACGAAGTCGTAGAGCGGGACCGGTGCGCTGCTCATCCTGGAACCCCTCTCCGCCGAACGGATGCGAAATGATGATTTAGCGCACATCTTGATGTATCGGGCGGAAGCGTTCATAACGCGACACTCCGCGCAGCCGACACCGCACAGGGACACGGAGGCACGCAGGCACGCCGAGCGGCGCACACGAAGACCAGCGGCGCACGGAAGGTCGAACGGCGCGCGAAACGGCCAAGAGCGCATACGAAAGGGCCGGCTCCCGGTAGTACCACCGGAAGCCGGCCCCTCTCACGCCCGCACGCCGCACTCGGCGACGGTCCGCGGCAACCGGGTGACATCACCCGGCTGCCGTCATCTCACGACAAACAGCCGAACGGCCGTCACAGCAGCCCGTCCCACATCTGCTCCAGCAGCACCGACCACCAGCTCTCCGGCGACCCCAGCGCCGCCGGGTCGAGCGCGGCCAGCTGAGCCTGGAAGTCGACGGTCCAACGCCCCGCCTGCTCCTGGTTCAGACCGAAGCGAAGCCGCCACATCCGGCCCAGCAGCGCCAGACAGCGCTGGAACTCGGGCAGCCCGGTGTTCACGAACTGCGGCGGTACGGGCGCACCGCCCGGACCCGCCTCCACCGGCACGGCGACGATGTGCGCCGTCCCGTACTGCACACACAGCGCCTTGCCGAAGTCGCTGCCCATGACCAGGTACGAGCCCGCGTCCGACGCCGGCTGCACCCCGCGCTCCTGCGCCAGCTCCGCCAGCGTCGGCACCGGCCGCCCCGGCTGGGCCTGCGCCCAGAAGAAGGGGCCGATGTCCATCGGCAGACCGCCCACCATCAGGCTGTGCGCCACGACCGGCGGCACGCCCTGCCGCGACACGGCGGCCTGCTCGAACCGGAACAGCCCCGGCCCGAACGCCGCCGCCAGCTCCTGCGCCACACCCTCCGGCGGAATCGGCGGCACCACCTGCACCTGCGGCAACGGCGCCCGCACCGGCGCCGGCCGGGCGGGCCCGTCGGCCACCTGGTGCAACTCGCCCTGGTGGGCGATCAGTTGCTGCATGCCCTGCTGGCGGCTCGCGTGATCCGTGCCGTACGGCGCGATCGACGTGATCCGCGCCTGCGGCCACTGCTCCCGGATCATCCGCGCACAGTACGCACCCGGCAGCTCGCACGACTCCAGCTCCGTGTGCAGCTCCAGCACCTGGTCCGAGGGCACGTTCATGCCCCGCAGCTCATGGAAGATCTGCCACTCCGGGTGCGGCGTACCCGGCGCCGAACGCCGGATCAGCTGCTGCTCCGACCCGTCCTGCGCGCGGTAGCGCAGAACGGCCTGGTAGCCGGGGCCGACGGTCGGCTGCCCGGTGGGCTGCTGGGGGTAGCCGTACGCCGGGGGCTGACCGGGCTGACCGGGCGCGGGGTGGCCCGGCTGACCGGGCGGCGGGATCGCACCCGGGGGCATGGGGGCCTGGGGAGCACCGGGACCGGCAAGTGGCATACCGGGGCCGCCCGAAGGCATCCCCGGAACCCCGGGCGGCTGAGGCGCACCGGGAGCAGGCGGCGGCGGAGGCACGCCGGGGCCGCCCACCGGGGGCGCCGCCAGCATGGTCTCCGCATGATGTACGGCCCCGCGAGCACCGCCCGAGGACCGCGGGCCACCAGGAGCACCCGGAGCGCCGGGCATCCCAGGGGGACCCGGAGGCTGCGGCGCGCCGGGGCCACCGGCACCCTGCGCACCCGGCACCCCGGGGGGACCCGGAGGCTGCGGCGCGCCCGGCATGCCCGGAGCACCCGGAGCACCGGGCGGGCTGGGGATACCGGGTGGGTTGGGGATACCGGGCGGGTTGGGGATACCGGGCGGATTCGGCGCCCCAGGGGCACCGGGCGCACCGGGCGGTCCCGGAGGGCCGGGCGGCTGCGGCGCGCCACCCATCTGGCTCGGGTCGGCCAGCACGGTGGCGGCATGGTGCACCCCGCCCGCGGGCGTACCACCCGGCGTACCGGGCGGGTTGGGGGCGCCCGGAGGATTCGGCGCACCGGGCGCACCCGGAGCACCGGGAACACCGGGCGGCGGCGGAACCCCCGGCCCCGCCACACCCTCGGGCCCCTCGGGACCGAGCGCCGACACGAGCTGCGTCGGAACGTACCCGCCCCCCGGAGCACCCGGCGTACCGGGAGCCCCCGGAGTGCCCGGCGCCGACGACGGCGCAGGAGGCGCAGGAGGCGTTCCCCCCGCACCCGGAACCCCCGGAGCTCCCGGAACCCCCGGCGGAGGCGGCGGCACCGACCCGCTCCGAGGGCGCGGCGCCGCCTTGCTCGTCGCGGCGTCGGCGATGTCCCCGGCGTTCGGCGGGAGCGGCCGCCCCGGCGTCTCGGGACCGCCCTGCGGATAGCCGTACGAAGGGGCGGACGGCGGCGTGAAACCCGGTGGAGGCGTGTCCGCCGCACCGGGAGCACCAGGAGCACCCTGCGGATAGCCGTACGAAGGCGCCCCCGGAGGCACAGGCGGCGCGGGCGGCGCGTTCGGCTCGTCGAGCGCCGGTTCGATCGCCGTCGACGGAAGCCGGCTGCCACCCGACATCAGCGCGGTCTTGGCGTCCGGCGGCGCGGCGTCGTCCCCGCTCAGCGGCGGCGCGAACACCGTCTCCGGCAGCGGCACGGAACGGTCCTCACCGGGACCGGGGTTGGTGTCCGTACCGGCCCAGGGAGTCGCCCCGTCCGGCACCCCCGGCACACTCGGCACCGGCGGAGCGGCCGACGAAGCCCTGGCCGCACCCTCATCGGCACCATGCTCGGGCTCGGACTCGGACTCGGACGCCGAGCCCGAACCCCCGTCCCGGCCCTGGATCCCCAGCTTGTCCGCCGCCTCCTGCAGCCACTCCGGAGGCGTCAACAGGAACGACGTCTGATTCAGATCCACCCGGGCCGGAGCGGCCGGCGCCGGTTCCGCGACCGCGTCCCCACGGCCGTACTCCTCCTCGTACCGGCGGATCACCTCACCCACCGGCAGCGACGGCCACAGCGTGGCCTCCCCGCTGTCCCGGGCGATCACCAGCCGCTGCGCGCCCCCGTCCGAACGGGGCCCGTCCGCACGGTCCTCGGCCCACACCACGAACCCGAGGCCGAACTCCCGCACCCGCACCTCACGATGCTGGTACGACGGCACCTCGCCGTTGATCCACTCTTCCGCACGCTCCTGCGCCTGCGCGAACGTCACCATCGCGAAGCTCACTCCCCCACAGCCGCGGCAGCCACGGGCACCGCGCGCGCGAACCCACCGTCCACCATCAGATTCGCCACCGTCTCCAACTCCGGCGGAGACCCCGCCAGCCGGGACAGAAACGCGTCGAAGTCCTCACCGCACGGCATCAGCAGCCGCTCCACCCGCTCCGCCGGCGGCCACGAGGGATCCACGTCCCGCGCGTCGTCCCACGCGCAGAACCACACCGAACCCAGCCGCTCGCCCTTCACCTTCACGGCCAGCAACCCGCCCTGCACGAACCCGACACCCAGGTAGTCCTTGGTCAGATGGTCCCGCAGGCACTTGTTGACATACACCAGGTCATTGACGGCGGCCTCGTCCCGCACCGTGAACAGCGGCTGATCGACCAGCAGCCCCAACTCCGCGTCCAGCGCCGTCCCCACCGGCGCACAACCGCCCGCCGCCTTCAGGAACGACCGGTACGCGCCCGGCAGCCGGTACCCGAGGTCCTCCTCGACGCCCAGCGCCTGCGCCTCCGTCACCGCCACGCCCGACTTCGGCAGCCGGAAGTGCGCGGGCCGCGTCTCCTGCAACGGCCGCGTCCCCCGCTTCTCGTGAGCCACCGCCGACGTGGCGATCCCACCGTGGTGCCGCAGCAACGCCTTCACCTCGACCGGAACCAGCTCCAGCCGCCGCGAACCCACCACGTGATGCCACGTCCAGCCGTGCGGCGTCGCCACCGCCGGGATCGTGTCCCACAACTCGTGGCCGGACGCCGCCAGCGCCGCGTTCGCCGACACATAGTCCGTCAGCCGCAGCTCATCGACACCGAAACCCTCCGGCGGCTCCGCGATCTCCGCCGCCGCCCGCGCGTACGGCGAGAAATCGGGGTAACCACGCCCGTCAACCCGTACCCCTCTCGGGTGACGGGTCGCCCGCACCGGATCCGGGAAATGCACGACCTGCCCGGCGTAGGCCGCGTTCGGCGGCGCGGCTTGCTGCCCGAGCCGACCTGTCGTCATGGCGGTTGCCCCCTGCGGCGTTCTGATACGCGCCGCCATGACCACTCTCGGTCACAACGCCACGTATCGACTGTCTCGTCTGCGTCCACGCGTCACCGCATGGAAAGCGGTGCCGACAGCCTATGCGGTACGACGACACCGGTCACCGGCGCCGGTCGTCGCCCCCTCCGCCTCCGTGACCAGCCGTCACCCCGCCGTGACAGCCCGCCCAAACCCGGGCGTGTCGCGACGCCCCAGCTTCCGCACCCGCCACGGCATTTGGCACTCTGTGACCTCCGAGAGCATGCCCGGGGGATGCTCGGGAGGGGATGATGAACATGAACGCGACGCAGACAGGCGCCCACGCGCCCAGGTCAGGCGACCCCCGCATCGGCTGGAGCGCCACGGAAACTCCGCACGCCCCCGCCCTTCTGCACCGCCGCGACGGCATACTCCCCACCGTCGCCGCCGCCCTGTCCGTCCGCGGCGCCACCCTCACCGGCACCGCCGCCCGCGGCGACCAGCCCCCGCAGCTGCACCACCTCGTCCAGGACTTCCTCGACACCCTCACCAGCTCCGAACGGGACCGCTTCACCGGCCGCTGCGCCGAGACCATCCTCATCTCGCGCCACATCGCCACCGCCGACGCCGCCCGCAGCAAACGCTCCGCCCGCAAACCCATGACCAACGGCGAAGCCCGCAAAGCCCTCAAACAGGCCAAGCTCACCGCCCGCCGCATCCGCGAGGACGGCGACCCCCTGCACGGCAGTTTCGCCACCCCCTGCCGCGCCTGCACCGCGCTCAGCGCCCACTTCGGCGTCCGCATCGTCGACCCGACGACCACCGACGGCTAGCCCGTCCCTCCCACCTCACCAGGCACATCCGTAGGCACCGACGAACGAAGGGCAGATGCACACCGACCGCACCTCCACCACCCGCTTCCCCGTCCCCGTGGACGCCGCCTTGCGCGCCGCCGGCTGGCAACCCGGCCGCTGGGACATCAAGCAGGCCGAGATCTGGGCCGACGCCCTGCGCGAGCACACCTCACCGGCCGGCCACACCCACGCGGTCTTCCCCGCCGCCGTGGAGGCCTGGGCCGAATTCGGCGGCCTCCACATCACCCCCGCCGGCCCCGGCCGCCAGGTCGCCCCCGCGGCCCTGCACTTCGATCCCCTCCACGGCCTCCACATGGCCCGCACCCTCGGCGACCTCGGCCGCGCCCTCGACACCGAGGTCTGCCCCCTCGGCGCAGAGACCGACACCCAGGCGCTCCTCGCCATCGACACCGAAGGCCGTATCTACGCCCTCGACCACACCGGCGACTGGTACCTCGGCCCCGACATCGACCAGGCCCTCGCCGCCCTCGTCGCCGGCATAGAACCGGCACGCCTCACCGCCGGCTGACCACGGGGACGGCACCGGGAACGGCAACCGGAACGCCCCCTACGCCGCCGGGATCACCGCCGACACCCGAAAACCCCCCGCATCCGTCGGCCCGGACACGAACACCCCGCCCAGCGCCACGACCCGCTCCTTCATCCCCACCAGACCGTTGCCCCCCGACGGCAACCGCGCCGACGACGCCGACGCCAACTCCGGCGGCGGCTCGTTCTCCACCTGCATCGCGATCTCCGACACCCGATGCGCGAGCCGCACGTACGTCTTCGCCCCCGCCGCGTGCTTGTGGACGTTCGTCAACGCCTCCTGCACCACCCGGAACGCGGTCTGCTCGATCGCCGGCGCGTACGACCGCGTCTCCCCCTCCACCGACAGATCCACGACCATCCCCGCGGCCGCCGACTGCCCGATCAACGCGTCCAGCTCCGACAGACAAGGCCCGTCGGCAGCCCCCTCGTCCTCACCGTCCCGCTCGCGATCAGCCACCGCGGCCGCTGCGACCCCCACAGCGGCCAACGGCACCACGGCCCCGGGCGACCGATCAGCCGCCCGCACGCCTCCGCTGCGCAGCACCCCGAGCATCTCCCGCAACTCGGTCAACGCCTGCCGCCCCATGTCCCCCACCAACGCGGCGTTCCGCACCGCCTTGTCGGGATCCTTCCGGGCCACGGCCTGCAACGCGGCGGAGTGCACCACCATCAGGCTCACCCGATGCGCGACGACGTCATGCATCTCCCGCGCGATCCGCGTCCGCTCCTCGTTCCGCGCCCACTCCGCACGCTCCTCGGCCCGCTCGGCCAGCAACTGAAGCTCCCGCTCCAGACTGTCCGCCCGCTCCCGCAGACTCTCCATCAACCGCCGCCGGGCCCCCACGTACAGCCCCAGCAGCAGAGGAGGCGCCGTCACCCCGATAGCGGTCGTCACCGAAGCGAACGGAACCACCCAGTCCCCGACCGTCAGGTTCCCCCGCGCCACGTCCTGCCGCACCCACACGAACGTGACGATCAACGCGCCGACGAACGACATCCCCGCCAACGCGGCGATGATCCGCCGGGGCAGCTCGGACGCGGCGAGCGTGTACAGCCCGACGACGCCCATCAGGAAGCCCATCTGGGCCGGCATCACCGCGATCGACACCAGCACGACGGCGATCGGCCACCGGCGCCGCAACACCAGCACCGAGCCCGCCAGAACCCCGAACACCACTCCCGCGGCCTGCGGGATCCCCGCGTCCCCCGCGAACCGAACCCCCTCGAAACCGCACTCCACCGCGGACGCCACGCCCAGACTCACGTCCAGCACGGCACCGCGCACCCTGCCCCACCACCACGGCCCCGCCCTCGGTGGCGGCACCTCTGCGTGGGCTTCCCCCGTCGTGGTCATGACTCCAGCCTACGGGCGCCCGGCCCCCGTTTTCCGGTGACTTTTACGGACTGGCCTACACCACATCGCGTAACCGGACGTAAGCGGGAACACCCGCGCTCAGGAAGCGTGTCTCACGCTCAATCACGTCTCCGGTAAGGTCTGACTCGCTGTCCCCCGTGGTGTAACTGGCAGCACACTGGTTTTTGGTACCAGCAGGACAAGGTTCGAATCCTTGCGGGGGAGCCACAGCACACAAGACCTCGGAGCGGGCCCTGACAGCCAAGTCAGGGCCCGCTCTCATGTCCCCCACGAAACACCCCGGTATCCTGCGGATGTCACCCCACCCCCTCCACAGCCGAAGGGCATCCCGTGAGCGCCATTCGCCCGGCAGCCGTCGTCGTTCTCGCAGCGGGTGAGGGCACCCGTATGAAGTCGTCCACACCCAAGGTTCTGCACGAGCTCTGTGGACGCAGCCTCGTCGGTCATGTGCTGGCCGCCGCGGGTGAGTTGCGGCCCGAGAACCTGGTCGTGGTCGTGGGGCACGCGCGGGAGAAGGTGTCCGCGCATCTCGGTGAGATCGACCCCGGAGTACGCACCGCCGTGCAGGCGGAGCAGAACGGTACGGGTCACGCCGTACGGATGGCTCTGGAGGAGCTCGGCGGGACCGTGGACGGAACCGTCGTGGTCGTCTGCGGTGACACTCCCCTTCTCACCGGCGAGACCCTGACCCGCCTCGCGGCCACGCACTCCGCGGACGGCAACGCGGTGACCGTGCTGACGGCCGAGGTCCCGGATGCGACGGGGTACGGGCGGATCGTGCGGGACGGGGCGTCCGGTGCGGTGACGGCGATCGTCGAGCACAAGGACGCCTCCGAGTCGCAGCGGGCGATCCGTGAGATCAACTCCGGGGTCTTCGCCTTCGACGGGCAGCTGCTGGCCGACGCCCTCGGGAAGGTGCGTACGGACAACAGCCAGGGCGAGGAGTACCTGACCGACGTTCTCGGGATCCTGCGTGAGGCCGGCCATCGGGTCGGTGCCTCCGTCGCCGCCGATCACCGTGAGATCGCCGGCATCAACAACCGTGTGCAGCTCGCCGAGGCCCGTCGGATCCTGAACGACCGGCTGCTGACGGCCGCCATGCTGGCCGGCGTCACCGTGGTCGATCCGGCGACGACGTGGGTCGACGTGACCGTCACGTTCGAGCAGGACGCCGTCGTCAACCCCGGTACCCAGCTCCAGGGCTCGACGCATCTCGGTGAGGGTGCGGAGGTCGGTCCGAACAGCCGGCTGAAGGACACCCGGGTGGGCGCGGGGGCGCGGGTCGACAACACCGTGGCCGACGGCGCCGTGGTCGGGGCGCAGGCGTCCGTGGGGCCGTTCGCGTATCTGCGGCCGGGGACGCGGCTGGGCGCGAAGGGCAAGATCGGTACGTATGTCGAGACGAAGAACGCCTCGATCGGTGAGGGGACGAAGGTGCCTCACCTTTCGTACGTCGGTGACGCGACGATCGGCGACTTCTCGAACATCGGTGCCGCGAGTGTCTTCGTGAACTATGACGGACAGGACAAACACCACACGACGGTCGGCTCTCACTGCCGTACCGGTTCGGACAACATGTTTGTGGCTCCTGTCACGATCGGGGACGGCGCCTACACCGCGGCGGGCTCCGTGATCACGAAGGACGTGCCGCCCGGCTCGTTGGCCGTGGCCCGCGGTCAGCAGCGGAATATCGAGGGTTGGGTGGCTCGTAAGCGTCCAGGCAGCGCGGCGGCGAAGGCGGCCGAGGCGGCGTCGCGGCAGGTCGAGAGCGAAGACTGACCGGAAACGGGTGCGCCAAACACGGCGTACCGTGATAAGTGCACACCCTGTTGAGACACCTCTGAGGAGACAGCTGTGACCGGGATCAAGACGACCGGCGAGAAGAAGTTGATGTTCTTCTCCGGCCGCGCCCACCCCGAGCTTGCCGAGGAGGTCGCCCAGCAGTTGGGTGTCGGGGTTGTCCCGACGAAGGCCTTCGACTTCGCCAACGGTGAGATCTACGTCCGTTATCAGGAGTCGGCGCGTGGTGCGGACTGCTTCGTGATCCAGAGCCACACGGCTCCGATCAACCAGTGGATCATGGAGCAGCTGATCATGATCGACGCGCTGAAGCGCGCGTCGGCCCGCTCCATCACGGTCATCGTGCCGTTCTACGGTTATGCGCGGCAGGACAAGAAGCACCGTGGGCGTGAACCGATCTCGGCGCGTCTGATCGCGGACCTGATGAAGACGTCGGGCGCGGACCGGATCCTGACCGTGGATCTGCACACGGACCAGATCCAGGGGTTCTTCGACGGCCCGGTCGACCACCTCTTCGCGCTTCCGCTGCTCGCGGACTACGTGGGCCGCAAGGTCGAGCGGGAGAAGCTGACCGTGGTGTCCCCGGACGCCGGGCGTGTGCGGGTCGCGGACCGTTGGTGTGACCGGCTCGGTGCTCCCCTCGCCATCGTGCACAAGCGGCGGGACAAGGACGTCGCGAACCAGGTGACCGTCCACGAGGTCGTGGGTGAGGTCAAGGGCCGGGTGTGTGTGCTGGTCGACGACATGATCGACACCGGTGGCACCATCTGCGCGGCCGCCGACGCGCTGTTCGCGCACGGCGCGGAGGACGTCATCGTCACCGCGACGCACGGTGTGCTGTCGGGTCCCGCGGCGGACCGGCTGAAGAACTCCCGGGTGAGCGAGTTCGTGTTCACGAACACGCTGCCGACGCCGGGTGAGCTGAGCCGGGACCTCGACAAGCTGACGGTGCTGTCGATCGCGCCGACGGTCGCGAACGCGGTACGCGAGGTGTTCGAGGACGGTTCGGTGACGAGCCTGTTCGACGAGCAGTAGGAATCCGCGGTAAAGATCCTTTTGGGTGCGGCCTCCCTGTCCGAGTAGACTGCTTCAGTTGCTCGGCGAGGGAGGCCGTACCTGTTGGTTCAGGTGCCGGCTGTCCGTTATCGACGCGCTCTTCGTAGCAGGCCGTTCGTGGCCGGGTGACCACGTCCGTCTCTAGTTTTCTACGAGGAGTGATCCGTATGTCCGAGGTCAAGATCTCCGCTGAGACCCGTACCGAGTTCGGTAAGGGTGCCGCCCGTCGTATCCGTCGTGACAGCAAGGTTCCCGGTGTGCTGTACGGCCACGGCGCGGACCCGCTGCACCTCACGCTTCCCGGCCACGAGCTGCTGCTGGCGCTGCGTACGCCGAACGTCCTGATCGCGCTGGACATCGACGGCAAGTCGAACGAGCTGGCGATCCCGAAGGCCGTGCAGCGTGACGCGATCAAGGGTTTCCTTGAGCACGTCGACCTGCTGCTGGTGAAGCGCGGCGAGAAGGTCACGGTCGAGATCCCGGTGCACACCGAGGGTGAGCTGGCGGCGGGTGGCAACCTGCTGGAGCACGTGCTGAACGCGCTGCCGGTCGAGGCCGAGGCCACGCACATCCCGGAGTCGGTCACGGTCTCCGTCGAGGGCCTGGAGGCCGGCGCCTCCGTCCTGGCGAAGGACATCACGCTGCCGAAGGGCACCACGCTGGCCGTCGAGGAGGACGCTGTCGTCCTTCAGGTGCTGGCCGCGCAGGCCGAGGAGGCCGCGGGCGAGGCCGCCGAGGGCGAGGAAGTCGCCGAGGCCTGATCCTCGCTGTCATCGGTTGGTCGGCCGCTGTTCCCGTGCGGGGCAGCGGCCGACGTGTATCAAGGGAGACGTGGACGTGACTACCGGCGCCAATGACCCGTGGCTGATCGTGGGCCTCGGCAATCCCGGGCCCGAGTACGCCATGAACCGGCACAACGTCGGGTTCATGGTGGCCGATCTGCTGGCCGATCGGCTCGGGGGGAGGTTCAAGCGGGCCGGCCGGGCTCAGGCGCAGGTGGTGGAGGGCCGTATCGGTCCGCCGGGGCCGTTGAACCGGCGGGTGATTCTCGCGAAGCCGATGTCCTACATGAACCTCTCGGGCGGGCCGGTGAACGCCCTGCGCGAGTTCTACAAGGTGCCGCTCGCGAACATCGTCGCGATCCATGACGAGCTGGACATCGACCACGGCACACTGCGGCTGAAGCTCGGCGGCGGTGACAACGGGCACAACGGCCTGAAGTCGATGACGAAGGCGATGAGTGCCGACTACCACCGGGTGCGGTTCGGCATCGGGCGCCCTCCGGGTCGTATGCAGGTCGCGGACTTCGTGCTGAAGGACTTCTCGTCCGCGGAGCGCAAGGAGTTGGACTACTTCGTGGACCGGGCCGCGGACGCGGTGGAGTGCCTGGTGATCGAGGGGTTGGAGCGGGCGCAAAGCACGTACAACTCGTGACTTGTCCGGCCGGTCGGCCGGGCCGAGGTTGACCGGGCGTAGGGGCATGGCCAAGGATCGCGGCCATGCCTTCTGCCGTTGTCTCCAGTCAGGGCGCTTTCACGGCGCTGCGGTTCGGGCGGTTCGCGGCGATGGGTACGGTCGCGGTGCTGATTCTGATCGCGGGCGTGTGGGCGTCGTGGGGCAGCGCGCAGCACGTGATGCTCACGAAGGGCCGGGAGAGCGGCACGATCAAGGTGACGCGGTGTGGCGCGGACACGTGCAGTGGGCCGTACGCGCCGATCTCGGCGGGGTCGCGGGCGCGCGGGTCGGTGGTCATCGAGAAGACCGTGGCGGTGCGCAAGGGGCAGACGTACACGGTTGTGGTGAAGCCGGGCAGTGACGACGTCGTGCGGTCGGGGCCGGCGGGTGTGCTGTACGCGTGGGTCCCGCTGGGTGGCGCCTTGTTGCTGGCCGCGGTCGTCGTCGCAGGTGGGCTGCGGCGGACGCGGATGGCGTGGGTGCTGGCGGGGTCGGGGATCGCGTTGCTGACGGCGGCGTTCGTGACGGTCTGAGGTCCTGGCCGTTCTCCATGTCTGTGGAGGATCTGAGTGTTGTCTGTTCGTGATTGACCGGGGGTCAGTCCGGGCTGGATGCTGAGCCGCCCCCTCCACATCTTCCCGTTCCTTCTCGAAGATGGACTACTGCCTCATGCGTACCCTCAACCGCGTCGGCGCTCTGTCCGCCGTCGCCGCGGCCGCGTTGCTGTCCGCGCCGGCCGCCGCCCACGCCACAGCGACTGCCTCCGGTGGCGACAACGGCACCGTCAAGATCCATGACGCCACCACTGGCGAGGAACTGCGCAAGAACGAGCCGCACGTGTGCGAGTTCTACCTGGACGCGTTCGGTTTCGACAGCGTGCAGCAGGTCTCCTGGCACATCGAGGCCTGGGCGCCGACGGCCGCCGTGAAGGGCGAGACCGTGAAGTCCGGTGCGATCACGCTGGACGGCGAGGGTCATGGCCGTACGGCGGACATGACACTGCCCGACGGGCACTACAAGCTGTTCTGGAACTTCGAGGGCGAGAACGGGTCCGCGAAGCACAAGGTGTTCTGGACGGACTGCGAGGACGAGGAGGAGGGCGGCGGTACGACCGCGACGCCGTCCGCGTCGGCGTCGCCTTCCGAGACGCCGGGCGAGTCCACGGAGGAGCCTTCCGCGAGCCCGTCGGCGCCGGGCGAGGCGGCCGCGTCGCCGTCGCCGCAGGGCGGTGGTGAGGGCGACCTCGCCGAGACCGGGAACGGCGCGCCGGTGGGCCTGCTGTCCGCGGCGGCCGCCGCGCTGCTGGGCGCGGGCGGCTACCTGGCGTTCCGGCGTCGTAGGGCCTGACGGCCCGGGTGGTGAGACGAACGGTGCCCCCTGCTCGCACGAGCAGGGGGCACCGTCGTTCTTCCAGTGCGTCAGCCGGTGTTGCGCAGGCCGGCCGCCACGCCGTTCACGGTGAGCAGCAGGGCGCGGGAGAGCAGCGGGTCGGCTGTCTCTCCGGCGGCCACGGCGTCGCGCTGGCGCTTGAGGAGGGTGACCTGGAGGTAGGAGATCGGGTCCAGGTAGGCGTCCCGGATGGCGAAGGTCTGCTTGAGGACCGGCTGGGCGTCGAGGAGTTCCTGCTCGCCGGTGACCTTGAGGACCTCGGCGACGGTCAGATCGTGTTCGGCGCGGATGGTGTCGAAGACGTGCTTCAGCTCGTCCGGCACCAGCGTGTCGACGTAGTGGGCGGCGATCCGCAGGTCGGTCTTGGCGAGCGTCATCTCGACGTTGGAGATGAAGTTGCGGAAGAAGTGCCACTGTTCGTGCATCTCGTCGAGCACGGTGTCGAGGCCGGCCTCGCGCAGCGCCTTCAGCCCCGATCCCACGCCGAACCAGCCGGGGACGATCTGCCGGGACTGGGTCCAGCCGAAGACCCACGGGATGGCGCGCAGTCCGTCGAGCGAGACGCCCGAGCCGGGGCGGCGGGAGGGCCGCGAGCCCAGGTGCAGGTCGGCGAGCTGGTCGACCGGCGTGGAGGCGAGGAAGTACGTCGGCAGGTCGGGGTCTTCGACGAGCGCCCGGTAGGCGGCGTGGGCCGCGTCGGAGACGACGTCCATCGCGGCGTCCCAGCGGGCGAGCGCCTCGACCGACTGGCGCGGGGCGGTGTGCAGGGCGGAGGCCTGCAGGGTCGCCGCGACCGTCAGCTCCAGGTTCTCGCGGGCCAGCGAGGGCACGAGGTACTTGTCGGAGATGACCTCGCCCTGCTCGGTGACCTTGATCTCGCCCTCCAGGGTGCCCCAGGGCTGGGCGAGGATCGCGTCGTGGGAGGGGCCGCCGCCGCGGCCGACGGTGCCGCCGCGGCCGTGGAAGAGGCGCAGCCGGACGCCGTAGCGGTGGGCGACGTCGCGCAGGCGGCGCTGGGCGCGGTGGATCTCCCACTGGCTGGTGGTGATGCCGCCGAACTTGGAGGAGTCGGAGTAGCCGAGCATGACCTCCTGGACGTCGCCCCGCAGCGCGACGAGGCGCCGGTAGGACGGGTCGGAGAGCATGTCCTCCAGGATGGTGTCGGCGGCCTTCAGCTCGTCCGTGGTCTCCAGCAGCGGGACGATGCCGATCTTGGCCCAGCCGGCGTGCAGGTCGATGAGACCGGCCTCGCGGGCGAGGACGGCGGCGGCGAAGACGTCGTCGGCGCCCTGGCACATGGAGATGATGTACGACTCGATGACCTCGGGTCCGAAGACGGCGAGGGCCCGCTTGACGGTCTGGAAGACGCCGAGGGTCTTCTCGCCGGCCGCGTCCACCGGCGCCGGGGTGGGCGCGAGGGGCCGGCGTGAGCGGAGTTCCTTGGCGAGCAGCTTGGAGCGGTAGTCGCGGGGCATGTCGGCGTAGCGCCAGGACTCCTCGCCGAGCCGGTCGAAGAGCTGGCCGAGGGCGTGGTGGTGGGCGTCGGCGTGCTCGCGGACGTCCATGGTGGCCAGCTGGAGGCCGAACGCGGACAGCGTGCGGATGATCCGGTCCATGCGGCCGTCGGCGAACAGCCCGCCGCGGTGTTCGCGCAGGGATGTCTGGATCAGCGTGAGGTCCTCGAGTAGCTCGCCGGTGCCGAGGTAGTCGCGGCCGGCCTCGTGCGGGATGCCCTTGGCGAGGCGGAGCTTGGTGTTCTCCAGCTTCTGCCGGATGCAGGTGGCCTTGAGCCGGTAGGGCTCCTCGGCGTTGAGGCGCTTGTAGCGGGGGCTGATCTCGGGGAGGGCTTCGAGGTCGGCCTGGAGGGAGTCGAGGAGCTCCTGGGTGGCGCCGGTGTAGCGGATGGAGTTCGACAGGAAGCCGCGCAGCTCGTCGATCATCTCCAGGGCGTCGTTGATGCCGTGCTCGTGCTGGAGGATCAGGACGTCCCAGGTCACCTGGGGGGTGACGTTGGGGTTGCCGTCGCGGTCGCCGCCGATCCAGGTGCCGAAGGTGAGGGGGCGGGTGGCGTCGGGCAGCTTGTAGCCGACGCGCTCCAGTTCGGCGGTGAGGTCCTCCAGGACGTCGCCGACGGCGCCGGCGTGCAGTTCGTCGAGGTAGTAGATGGCGTTGCGGGCCTCGTCGGCGGGCTCGGGGCGTACGACGCGGAGCTCGTCCGTCTGCCATACGAGGTCGATGTTCTCGGCCAGTCGGGTGTCATGGCGGCGCCGGTCGCCTTCGAGGACCGGGGTCTCCAGGAGGGCGGCGACACGCCGGAGCTTGTTGAGGACCGAGCGGCGGGCGGCCTCGGTGGGGTGCGCGGTGAAGACGGGGCGCACGTTGAGGTGCTGGATCGTCTGGCGCAGGTGCTCGGGGTCGGCGTCCTTGAGGCGGTCGGCCGTACGGGCGAGGAGGCCGCCCTCGGCGGCGCGGCGGGCGCGCAGCTCGCGGCCCCGGTGGACCTGCTCGGTGACGTTGGCCAGGTGGAAGTAGGTGGAGAAGGCGCGGACCAGCTTGGCCGCGGTGTCCAGCTCCGTGCCACGCAGCAGCTCGGCGGCGGCTTCGCCGTCCTCTCGGGTGAGGCGGCGGACCTTCTCGACGAGCTCCAGCAGCTCGGGGCCTTCCTGGCGGACGAGGGTCTCGCCGAGGAGGTCACCCAGTCGGCGGATGTCGGCACGCAGTTCGGTGCTGGTGGTCTCCTGAGACACGGTCTGGTCGTCGGCACTGCTCACAGGTGCGGCTCCTTGCAGTGTTGAAGCTCGTCCGGGAGGGGAACCCGGCGCCTGGGGCCGCGCGGCTGGGCCGCATACGGCTCCTGACATCCGGGAAGAAATCAGAGCGGACCGCGCTGTCCGACCGACTCCAAGGATAGGTGTCCATGCGGACGCGCAGTCTCTCGGGCTCTTGCCGCCGGGCGACGCACTGCCATACTTACGACGCCGTAGGTTACGGAACCGTAGGGACCGATGTAACGGAACCTGGGAACAGTTCCAGCGACCCCGGCACCTGCCACAACCCTCGAAACCCCACAGGGGACGCCCATGACCACGAGCTCCGATGTGATCGAAGACGCCCCGAAGGCGAACGACGACACCCAACTGCCCTCAGCCACGCTCGGCGGCGAGAAGAAGGGGTCGCTCGAGCAGTTCGCGCTTCTCCTCTTCATCGTCGTCCCGTTCCTGGCGCTCGCCGCCGCGGTGCCGCTGGCGTGGGGCTGGGGAGTGAGCTGGCTGGACCTCGGTCTGCTGGTCTTCTTCTACTTCTTCGCCTGCCACGGCGTCACGATCGGCTACCACCGCTACTTCACCCACGGTTCCTTCAAGGCGAACCGTCCGCTGCGGATCGCGCTCGCCGTCGCGGGCTCGATGGCGGTGGAGGGCCCGCTGGTCCGCTGGGTCGCCGACCACCGCAAGCACCACAAGTTCTCCGACGCGGAGGGTGACCCGCACTCGCCGTGGCGGTACGGCGAGACGGTCCCGGCGCTGATGAAGGGCCTGTGGTGGGCGCACATCGGCTGGATGTTCGACGAGGAGCGGACGTCGCAGGAGAAGTACGCGCCGGATCTGATCAAGGACCGGGCGATCCGCGGCATCTCCCGTCAGTTCCTCTGGTGGACCGTGCTGTCGCTGGCCCTGCCGGCGCTGATCGGCGGTCTGGTGACGATGTCCTGGTGGGGCGCGTTCACCGGCTTCTTCTGGGGCTCCCTGGTCCGGGTGGCCCTGCTGCACCACGTGACCTGGTCGATCAACTCGATCTGCCACGCGGTGGGCAAGCGGCCGTTCAAGTCGCGTGACCGCTCGGGCAACGTGTGGTGGCTGGCGGTGCTCTCGTGCGGTGAGTCCTGGCACAACCTGCACCACGCCGACCCCACCTCCGCGCGGCACGGTGTGGAGCGGGGCCAGATCGACTCCTCGGCCCGGTTCATCCGCTGGTTCGAGATGCTGGGCTGGGCGTCCGACGTGCGCTGGCCGTCACGCTCGCGTATCGATTCGCGCCGGAACACCGGGGAAGGCGGCTCCCGGCGCCGGAAGGAGCCTGTCAAGGCGGCATGATTGACGCCGTGGCGACCGACTCGAGCAGTACTCCCAGCAACGACAAGCCTCGGCGGACCCGCCGTACCCGGATGACCGGTGCGGAGCGGCGCCAGCAGTTGCTGGAGATCGGTCGCACGCTGTTCGCCGCGAAGGGCTTCGAGGGCACGTCGGTGGAGGAGATCGCGGCGAAGGCCGGGGTCTCCAAGCCGGTGGTGTACGAGCACTTCGGCGGCAAGGAGGGGCTGTACGCGGTGGTGGTGGACCGCGAGATGCGGCGCCTGCTGGACATGGTGACCAGCTCCCTGACGGCCGGCCACCCGCGTGAGCTGTGCGAACAGGCGGCGTTCGCGCTCCTGGACTACATCGAGGAGTACACGGACGGTTTCCGGATCCTGGTCCGTGACTCGCCCATCCCCCAGTCGACGGGTTCCTTCGCCTCGCTGATCTCGGACATCGCGACCCAGGTGGAGGACATCCTGGGCCGCGAGTTCAAGAGCCGCGGCTTCGACCCCAAGCTCGCCCCGCTGTATGCGCAGGCCCTGGTCGGGATGGTCGCCCTGACCGGCCAGTGGTGGCTGGACGTCCGCCGTCCGAAGAAGGCGGAGGTGGCGGCGCATCTGGTGAACCTGGCCTGGCACGGGCTGGACGGGCTGGAGGCGAAGCCGCGCTTGATAGGGCACCGCAAGAGCTGACGTGCTCAGTGCTTGGACGTGCTCAGCGCTTGGCCGTGCTCAGCGCTTGGCCGTGCTCAGTGCTTGGCCGTGCTCAGTGCTTGAAGGTGTCCTTGCCCTTCTCCTTCGCCTGCCGGGCGTCGCCCTTCATCTGGTCGGCCTTGCCCTCGGCGGTCATCCGCTCGTTGCCGGCCATACGGCCCATGGCTTCCTTGGCCTTGCCCTTGACCTGTTCCTTCTTGGCGCGGGTCTTCTCTTCCTTCGCCACGTTCCTCACTCCTCGCGAGGGTCGACGTCGGGTCACTGGGCGGGTGACCTGACATCGCGGCGCTTAAACAGTGCGCCCGGACCTGAACTCAATGGACTGCAAGATTAACCTTGTGCCATCATGTGCGCATGACTGAGATCACGATCAGCTCGGCCCGTTCCCAGCTCGGCGACCTGGTCCGGCGCGCGGCGCACAGCCGCGAGACCATCGCCATCACCGACCACGGGCACGTGGCGGCGCTGCTCGTCTCGCCGCAGGTGATAGAGGATCTCGAAGACGCCCTGGCCGTCGCGGACTATCAGCGACGCAAGGCGGAGGGCACGCTCGGACCGGGCATCCCCATGGCCGAGGTTCGCAAGCGACTGGGGCTTGAGCGTCCGTGACCTACGAGATCATCTTCGAACCGCACGCCCTCGACGCCGCCGCCCGCTTCCTGAAGGAAGACCCGAGAGGTCTGGCCGCGACTCTGAACGCCATCGACGGGCTGGCGCACAATCCTCGCCCCGTCAACTCCGTCGCCTACGGCGTCGACATCCGCCGCCTCCGTGTCGGCGACTACCGCGTCCTGTACGTCATCGACGACGAAGTGATCCATATCCTCGTCACCCATCTGGGCCGCACATCCTGAGCCCCGCCCTGTAACGGCGAGCGATCACCGCACCCCCTTACCGGCCACCGCGAAAATACGCCGGAACGGAAAGGGGGTGCCGTGCGGGCCGGCCGGATAGGCCTCGCGCAAAGCCTCCCGGTACTCACCGAGGAAGGCGTCCCGCGTCTCGGGTTCGTCGGCGAGGGCGGTGAGGACCGGCCGTAGCCCCGTCCCCTTCACCCAGTCCAGCACCGGATCCTCACCGGTCAGGAGGTGGACGTACGTCGTCTCCCACACGTCCGCCGTGCAGCCGAGGTCGACCAGTCGGGCCAGGTAGTCCCGCGGGGCCAGGACGGCGTCGTCGTGGCGCAGGGTGTCGGTGAGGCCGTGGCGGTGGGCGAGGTCGCGCATGAGGCGGTGGCTGGGGGCGTCGAAGTTGCCGGGGACCTGGAAGGCGAAGGTGCCGCCGGGCCGCAGACCCGCCACCCAGGCGCCGAAACGCTCCACATGGTCCGGCACCCACTGCAGCGTGGCGTTGCTGACGATCAGGTCGTACGGCTCGTCGGGCGTCCAGGTCCGTACGTCGGCGTGGGCGAAGTCGAGGCGGCCGCCGCCCGGGGTGGGGCCCTCGTGCTCGACGTGGGCCCTGTCGAGCATCTCGGCGGAGTTGTCGTAGCCGGTGATGTGGGCGCCGGGCCAGCGTTCGGCGAGCAGGGCGGTGACGTTGCCGGGTCCGCAGCCGAGGTCGGCGATGCGGGGGTGGTCGCCGGGGAGGTCGGGGACCTGGGCGAGGAGGTCGACGAAGGGGCGGGCTCGGTGGCCGGCGTGACGCAGGTACTGGGCGGGGTCCCAGGTGGGGGCGGCGGCGGACATGGGAAGGCCTCCTGACGCTCGGTCGGTCGCCCTCCAGCCTGCCCTTCTGGATATCTTGACGTCAAGAGACTTCACGTCGACACAACCACTACACTGATCGTCATGGAGGACGAGGTCGATCGGCTGGTCGCAGCGTGGCGCCGGGAGCGCCCGGACCTCGACGTGGAACCGCTCGAGGTGCTCAGCCGGGTCAGCAGACTGGCCCGGCATCTGGACCGCGCCCGGCGGCTGGCCTTCTCCGAGCACAGCCTGGAGCCCTGGGAGTTCGACGTACTGACCGCGCTCCGGCGCGCCGGGACGCCGTACCAGCTCTCCCCCGGCCAGCTCCTGACCCAGACCCTGGTCACCTCGGGCACGATGACGAACCGCATCGACCGCCTGGCCAAGAAGGGCCTGGTGGAACGCCTCCCCGACCCCAGCGACCGACGCGGAGTCCTGGTCCGTCTCACCCCCGAGGGCCGCGACCGCGCCGACCAGGCCCTCGCCGGCCTCCTCGACCAGGAACGCGCGATCCTCGCGGAACTCTCCCGCGCCCAGCGCGGCGAACTGGCGGGCCTGCTGCGCCAGCTGACGGCGCCGTTCGACAACATCCCCGGGTAGGGCGTCGGCAGGGGCCCCGCCGAGTTCCGCCGTGCCGGCGCGGTGGCAGGTCCGGGCTGTCGGCGGGCCGGCCGGTGTGCGCTCCGCGGTCGCAGGGTCGTGTCGTTGCTCGGCCCGTCCGGCGGATGTGGTCCAGCGGGGCCCAGCGCCCGGCCCGACGCAGTCGCCCGCGTCCCAGCGAGGGCTTCACGCGAGGCGGGTCGTGGAGCCGGCCCTCACTCGCCTCGCGAACCGGCCGCATTGCCAGGCCGAGGGCGGCCGCGGTGGCGGCGAGGCCTGCTCGACCAGTCTCCGACAGGCTCTCCCGACCCGGCCCCCGCACGGCGCGCGGTGCTCCACCTCGCGGACCCCGAAGGCGGCCTCGACGACACTGCCCAGGCCTTCGCCGACCTGCCGCGGCAGCCGACCGCCCGGCGGACAACACCCCCGGCGCGGCGGCTCGCGCCCCCGAAACCAGCTCCAGGTCGAGGTCCAGGTCCAGGTCCAGGTCCAGCTGCGCCCCCTACGCCAACTGCCCGCCCCGCTCGACAACATCCCCCGTCAGATCCACCGGCCCCACCCCAGCCCGGCGCGCGAGCGCGACCGCGGCGAGGGTCGAGTGGACGCCCAGTTTGCCGAGGACGTTCTGCATGTGGGTGCGGACGGTGTGGGGGGAGAGGTAGAGGCGTTCGGCGACGGCCTTGCGGCCGAGGCCGGCGACCATGCAGCGCAGGACCTCGCGTTCGCGTGGGGTCAGGGACTCCACGAGGCGTTCGCTCTCGGTGCGGTGTTTGCGCGCGGCCGTCAGCTCGCGCAGGACGCCCGTGAGCAGGGCGGGCGGCAGATGGGTCTCGTCGCGCAGCACCCCGCGGATGACGGTGAGCAGCCGGGACAGCGAGCAGTCCTTGGCCACCCACCCGGAGGCCCCGGCCTGGAGGGCGAGCGCGGCCCGGCGCGGATCGTCCTTCTCGGCGAGGACGACGATCCGTACCGCGGGCTGCGCGGTGCGGACCCCGGCGACGAGCGAGATGCCGTCGACGAGCCCGTCCTCGCTCACCTCCTGGACCGGCACGGCGGGGCGGATGCCCTGGACGTTGCCGCCCAGGTCGGCGTCGACGAGGAGCACGTCGAACCGACGTCCCTCGGCGGCCGCCCGCTCCAGGCTGCGCAGCGCCGCCGGACCGCTGCCGGCGGCGGAGACGTCGACGTCGGGCTCGGCCGCCAGGGCGGCGGCGAGCGACTCGGCGAAGATGCGATGGTCGTCGACGACCAGGACTCGGATGCGAACCACGGAACCCCCTTCCCCAAGCTCCCGAAGACTCGAAGAGCAGGGGATACCCCATCGTCATGAGGACGACACCGGGGAGACGAACACCGTCGCGGGCACGACGCCCGAAGCGTGGATGGCCGCACGGCCGCCGCCGTGCAGGAACCGCTACCCCCACTTCGGGCGTCGAACCCGACCTGTCTCGCCCCCTGATCAGCACCGGCCCCCACCGGTGCCGTTCATCAGAGTACGGCCGGGTGGCGGGAGCGGAAGGTAATTTGCAGAACTGGTTGGCCGACGCGTTTATGGTGAGCCGCATGTTTCGTCTGGAGACAGAAGTCGACAAATCACGGCACGATCTGCTCCGTCGGCGGTTGCGGGACACCAACACCGCGGCCTCCCCGATCCTGCGCGCCCTGCGCGGAACCCCAGGTGAACGCGAACGTCCGCTCCAGGTCTGGGCGTTGGACGACGCCGGCGCAGTGGCGGGCGGACTCGTCGGTCACACCTGGACCACCTGGCTCCATGTCACGTACCTCTGGGTCGACGAACACCACCGCGGCGCCCGCCTCGGTTCGCGACTGCTCGCGCACGCCGAGCGCGCGGCCCGCGACGAACGGGGCTGCACGGCCGTACGCCTGGAGACGTGGGACTTCCAGGCGCCGGAGTTCTACAAGAAGCAGGGGTACGACGTGGTGTGCGTGATCCCGGACTATCCGCCGGGGATCACGGAGTACACGCTCACGAAGCGGCTGGGGTGAGCCGCGGGGGCGGCCAGGCGTGGTGGCGCAGCAGGCCGTGCTGGGCGAGGGCGAACGGGGTCAGGCGGACGGCCGCGTCGCGTACGGCGACGGCGACCGGGTGGGTGAGCCGGTGCCCCATGCGCCCGGCCCGCCGCGCGGCCCGCGCGACCGCCTGACTGCGGGGGGCGTCGCTCGGCGTCGTAGCGGGCGAGGGCCTGCTCGGCCGTGGGCTCGGTCGTGAGCGCGGCGGCCAGGACGACCGCGTCCTGAAGTGCTGGCAGGCGCCCTGCCCGAGGTTCGAGGTCATGGCGTGGGCGGCGTCGCCGAGCAGGGCGACCCGGCCGGCGGTGTAGGACGGTAGCGGGACGGCGAGTTCGTGGACGTCGTGGTGGAGGACGTCGGTGGGGCGGGTGGCCGCGAGGAGGGCGGGGACGGGGTCGTGCCAGGTGCCGAAGCGGCGGCGTACGGCGTCCAAGGGGGCGGAGTACCGCTTCAACGGGCGACCGGGCGGAGGGTGGCGCGGGGCGAGGTCGAAGGGCTGGTGGTGGCGGCTCTTCGGGGGGCCGGGGAGGAACCGTGCCCCGGATCCCCTCCGCGCCCCGATGATCCGTCACCCTATGGACGGCCAGGTTGAGTTGGGATTTCATGACTGCATGACAAGCAGAGAGCGGTGGACCATGGCTCTCTGGCTGGCCGGGATCGCCGTGGCCGTCTGGGCGGTGATCCGGTTCGGACTGGAGCCGGTGACGGCGGCCCTGGGGATCGGCGGGACCCTGCTGATCGCCTCACCGGCCAGATCCCTCGTCCAGCGCACCTGGGCGTGGAACGCCGAGCGCAGCGAGGGTGAACGGCTCGACGCCGCCGCGGCCGCGTTGAACCACGCGGTCGAGCGGCACTGGACGACCGAGGCCGGCCGCCGCAAGCAGCATCTCGCGGTGGACCGCATCCCCGTGCTGTGGGACACCGTCCGTGAACCCCGCTCCCGCACGCCCGCCGGCACCCCTGCTGGTGCCCCGTCGACCCGGCACGGCACGCTCGACACCCTGATCGACGACTACCTCGCCCGCCCCTCCCGCCTGGTCGTCGTCGGTGACGCCGGCTCCGGCAAGACGGGCCTGTGCGTCGATCTGACCCTCGCGCTGTGCCGCCGGGGCGACCTGCGACGCATCCCCGTGCTGCTCCAGTTGTCCGCGTGGGACCCGGAGACGAGCTTCCAGGACTGGATCGTCCGCCGTCTCACCGAGGACTACGGCTTCCTCGGCGACACGACGAAGTACGGCAGCGGCGCGGCCAGGGAACTCCTCGTCCACCGCCGGCTGCTGCCGCTCCTCGACGGCCTCGACGAACTGCCTCCCGAGGCGCGGGGCCAGGTGCTGCGCGCGCTGCGGGAGAACACACACCTGCCGACGGACACCGTCCTGACCTGCCGTACGGAGCAGTTCCACGCGACGACGGCCGAGGAGCCCCTGCCGGACACCCGAGTCGTACGGCTGCTGCCCGTCGCCGCCGAGGACACCGTCACGTATCTGGAGTCCCACTTCCCCGACGACCTGGAGCGCTGGGATCCGGTCCTGCGCAGTCTGCGCAGCGATCCGACGGGACCGCTGGCCACCGCCCTGTCCCGGCCGTTGATGCTGTTCCTGGCCCGTGCCACCTACCAGCCCCGCGGCAGCACCCCGCGTGACCTGCTGGACTCCGGTCGGTTCGGTACGAGCGAGGCGATCGAGGCGTATCTGCTCGACATGTTCGTCCCGGTCCTCTTCGAGTCACCGCCCGTGGGGGCCGACGACGGCAATCCGGGGCGGCCCGCCCGCTACTGGCCGGCGCCCGCGGCCCTCGGGTACCTCCGGTTCCTCGCGTCCCGGCTGGACTCCCGGCGCCGCGACGGCGAGCACGGTGCCGCGGACCTGAGCTGGTGGGAACTGCGCGGGCTGGCCGGGGTGCCCCGCTACCCGTTCGTCGTGGTCCCCGGTGTGATCGGCACGGTGAGCTGCTGCCTCCTCGGCCTGCTGCTGTTCGGTCTCTTCGGGCGGCCCGCGTTCGGCGCCCTCTTCGGCGCGGGCGTCGGCGTCGTCTTCAGCCCGCTCCTCGGCCTGCTGCGCACCGAGCCGCCCCGGCGCTTCGTGCCCCGCCGCACCGCACAGCAGCCCCGGCTGGTCCTGCGCCCCCTGCTGCTCGACCTCGGCTTCGGCCTGATCGGGCTGGTCACCGGCGGTCTGATCGCCGGACTGCTGTACTCGGTGACGTACGGGATCGCGGCCGGGCTCGCCTTCGGTGTCGTCTTCGCGACCGCGCGCCGGTTCACCCGCCCCACCGAGCCGAAGCACGCGATCACCCCGCGAAGGTCACTGCGGGACGACCGGGACGCGGTGCTGTACGCGTGGCTGTTCGGCTCCCTGGCGGGTGCGGCCGTGGGCGGTTTCCTCGCCACGGCCGGGATCCACAAGGCGCGCTACGACCTGGTGTTCTCGGCCTCCGCAGCGACGACGGGCGTGGTCGGCGCCCTGGTCGGCGCGCTGCTCGCCGGGGTCGGGCTCGGCATGGTGGTGCTGTCGACCAGCGCCTGGGGCCACTTCAACACGGCCCGGTGGTGGCTGGCCTGGCACCGCCGTACGCCCTGGCACCTGGTGACCTTCCTCGACGACGCGTACCGGCTGGGCGTGCTGCGCTCCACGGGCGCGCACTACCAGTTCCGGCACGCCAGCCTCCAGCACCACCTGGCCGCGGACCGTCCGACGGGCTCCCCGGACCCCCTAGCCGATCAGTCGGCCGCCGGCTGACGAGTCGGCCGGTGCGGCGGGCAGCCCGTCGGGCGACGCCGTGAAGAGCAGGGGTTCGCCCAGGACCCAGAAGGTGGTGCGGCTCGGCCAGTACCCGCCCTGCCGGCCGGGCGGGGTCTCGGCGTGGTAGGCGGCGGTGGGGAAGCGGACCCTGCCGCAGGGCAACTGCCGGTCGGTGACGACCAGTTCGACGTCCGTGAGGTCCGCGTGCGCCGCCGCGAGCGCCTCGTACTGCCGGCCGGGCAGCGCGAACCGGAACTCGACGGTCACCTTGGACGACCGGCCCGACTTCCGTTCCGCCGTCTGCCGGGCGAGGAGTTCGCGTACGTCCTCGCGGGACGCCAGCTCGTAGCCCGACTCCTCCCAGCGTCCCTGCCCCGGCCCCTGCCGGTGCCGCACCGTGCAGCGCACGACCTCGAACCAGGTGTCCCGCAGGGCCGCGGTCTGCCCCGCGAGCCACCGCTGCTCGTACTGGCGCTGCCGCTTCTCGGTCCGGCCCAGCGCGAACACCCGGGCCAGCAGCCACAACGCCAGTGCCGCGGCGGCCCACGTCAGGTACGGCCGCGCCCCGGGGCCGACCGCGAACTGCGCGGCGGCCCAGAGCACCAGGATCAGGGCGAAGCCCCGCCGCGTCGACCGTTGCGCCTCGGCGAAGCGGGGCGTGCGCAGCCGTACGAGCAGCGCTCTGGCCACGGCCGCCGGTCGTGAACCCGGTGGATACAGCGGTACTTGCAGGTCAGGCCGTGGCACGGCGCCCCGACGGCCGCCGGGCGGGCCTGACGGTTCGACTGCTCCTGGTGAAGTCTCCACATCCGACCGTCCATTCCGGACCGGTTGTTCCCCCGTTTAGACCGTACCCGAACGCCGCGCGGCCTCACCCCCTGTCGGACGCGCGAGGGGCGCACGGCGCGCATCCGGATGGACTACGCGCGCTGGGCCACGGTAAGGCTTCACGGCATGGGGGAGGCCAGGAGCGACACACGACGTGATGCGGTGGCGGTCTTACGGTGTGCGGTCGCGGCGCGGGGCTGGGGTTCGCTCGTCCGGTTCCTGTGCGTCGACTCCCGGCAGTTGGTGCCCGCGTACGACCGTGCGGTGCTCCCGCTCGTCGAGCGCACCGTGCCCGACGCCGAGGAGCGGCGCCGGATCCACGCGACCCTGCTCAGCACCGGCGTGAAGGTGGGCTTCGCCCTGTGGGGATACGCGTCCATGGCCCGCGTGCCCTTCGACGCCGAACTGACCGTCCTGGGCAGCTCGTTCACCCGCCTCTACGACGACCTCGTCGACCACGGCGACCGCGCGGGCCTGGACACGGACCTGGCCTCGCTGTTCGCGGGCGAGCCCTTCGCCCCGCACAGCCGCCTGGAGGAACTGCTGCTCCTGCTGCACGACGCCATCGCCGTACGCCTGCCCCACCCGCCCGACGACCCGGTCCATCCCGTCCTGCGGGAACTGCACACCTTCCAGCTGCGCTCCCGAGCCCAGCGCGACCCGGGCCTCCCCCTGCCGGAGGTCCTGGAGATCACCAGAGGAAAGGGCGGCCTCGGCATGGTCGCCCTGCTCTCCTTGCTCCGCCCCGGCATGTCAGCGCCGGAACGCGCCCTGCTCACCGAGCTGGGGTACGTCTTCCAACTCCTCGACGACCTCCACGACCTCCCCCTCGACCGCGCCGAGGGCCTCACCACCAGCGCCACCCTGCACGCCTTCTCCCTCACCGACCTGGCCACCCGGATCCAGCGCCTGCGCGCCCGCTTCCGCGCCCACTACGGAACCGCGGACCCCCTGACCGCCCACCTGGCCCTGACCCTCGTCGGCGCACTTCTGGCACCCCACCGCGGGCCGGCCCGCCCGGACCGCCCCCGCCGCCTTCCGAGGACGGGTGCGCTCCCTCTGCTCTTCTCCCGCGCGGGAAACATCCGCCCGGGCACGAGGACGGGGCCGCTCCCTTAGGAACGGCCCCGACCTCCACGCCTCGACTCAGCCGACCCGCCGGGCCCCCGCCGCCGGTACCGCCTCGAAGACCCTCGGTGCCGTGAACCCGGCCGCCGCGAAGGCCTCTTCGACCGCCTTGGTGACGGTCTCGACGTCGGTCGCCTCCGCCAGCACGATCGCGGAGCCGCCGAAGCCGCCGCCCGTCATCCGGGCGCCCAGGGCGCCGGCCGTGTTCGCCGCCCGCACGACGAGGTCCAGCTCGGGGCAGGAGACCTGGAAGTCGTCCCGCAGCGAGGCGTGGCCCTCGGTCAGGACCGGGCCTATCGCCCGGGTCTCACCGGACTCCAGCAGGGCGACGACCCGCTCGACGCGCTGGTCCTCGGTGACGACGTGGCGCACCAGGCGGCGCACCTCCTCGTCGTCGCCGAGCCGGTCGAGCGCCGCGTCCAGGTCGTCGTAGGCGACGTCCCGGAGCGCGTTCACGCCGAGCAGCGCCGCGCCCTTCTCGCAGCCCGCGCGGCGCTTGCCGTACTCGCCCTCGCTGTGGGAGTGCTTGACCTGGGTGTCGACGACCAGCAGGCGCAGCCCCAGGGCCGCGAGGTCGAAGGGGATCTGCTTCTGGGAGAGGTCCCGGGTGTCGAGGAACAGGGCGTGGCCGGCCTCGCAGCACGCGGACGCCGTCTGGTCCATGATCCCGACCGGGGCGCCGACGTACATGTTCTCGGCGCGCTGGCACAGCCGGGCCAGCTGCCAGCCCTTCTGGCCGAGGTCGTACAGGTCGTTGAGCGCGAGCGCGACCACGACCTCCAGGGCCGCCGACGACGACAGACCCGCGCCCGCCGGGACCGTCGAGGACAGATGGATGTCGGCGCCGGTCACCGCGTGCCCGGCGGCGCGCAGTGCCCAGACCACACCCGACGGGTACGCCGTCCAGTTCCGGTCCGACTCGGGTTCGAGCTCCTCGACGCGCAGCTCGACCACCCCGCCCTCGACGTCCGCCGAGTGCAGGCGCAGCACGCCGTCCTCGCGTCGTGAGACCGCGGCGAGCGCGGTGTGCGGCAGTGCGAACGGCATGACGAAGCCGTCGTTGTAGTCGGTGTGCTCGCCGATCAGGTTGACCCGGCCCGGCGCGGCCCACACTCCTTCCGGCTCGGCCCCGTACAGCTCCTTGAACCGCTCGGCGACCGCGGCTGCCGTGTCGACGCTCATCCCCTGACCCTGACCTTCCCTGCTGTACCGGCCGCAGCGGCCGTGGAACGTACGGCCGTCCGTACCGGCCGTAGAACTTAACCTGCGCGCCGCTGCGTGAACTCCCACGCGTCGGCGACGATCCCCGCGAGGTCCGCGCGGGACGGGTTCCAGCCGAGCCGCTCGCGGGCGGTGTCGGCGGAGGCGACCAGGACGGCGGGGTCGCCGCCGCGGCGCGGGGCCACGACCTCGGGGATCGGGTGCCCGGTGACCTGGCGGACGGTCTCGATGACCTGGCGGACGGAGAAGCCGTTGCCGTTGCCGAGGTTGCAAATGAGGTGCTCGCCGGGCTTGGCGGCCTTCAGCGCGAGCAGGTGGGCCTCGGCGAGGTCGGCGACGTGGATGTAGTCGCGCACGCAGGTGCCGTCGGGCGTCGGGTAGTCGTCGCCGTAGACGGAGATCGCGTCGCGCCTGCCCTGGGCGACCTGGAGGACGAGCGGGATGAGGTGCGACTCGGGGTCGTGGCGCTCACCGCAGTCGCCGTAGGCACCGGCGACGTTGAAGTACCTCAGTGACACGGCGCCGAGTCCGTGGGCCGCCGCCTCGCCGGTGATCATGTGGTCGACGGCGAGCTTGGAGGCGCCGTACGGCGAGGTCGGAGCCGTGGGGTCGGTCTCGGTGATCGGCGTGCTGACGGGCTCGCCGTACGTGGCCGCCGTCGACGAGAACACGAGCTTGCGCACGCCCGCCTCGCGCATGGCGCCGAGCAGCGCCATGGTGCCGCCGACGTTGTTGTCCCAGTACTTTTCGGGCTTCACGACCGACTCGCCGACCTGCGAGAACGCGGCGAAGTGCAGCACGGCGTCGAAGGAGGAGTCGAGCCACTTGGCGGCGTCGCGGATGTCGCCCTCGATGAAGGAGGCCCCGGCCGGCACGCCCTCGCGGAAGCCGGTGGAGAGGTTGTCGAGCACGACGACCTCGTCACCCGCCTCCAGCAGATGCTGGGCGACCACGCTGCCCACATAGCCGGCGCCACCGGTGACCAGGTACTTCCCACTCATGAACTCGCTACCTCTCGCAGTCGCTCGGCCGCGCGCTCCGGCGGCACGTCGTTGATGAACACACTCATGCCGGACTCGGAACCCGCGAGAAACTTCAGCTTGCCGGAAGTGCGGCGAATGGTGAAAAGCTCAAGGTGAAGCGCGAAGTCGTCCCGCACGACACCCTCGAAGTCCTCCAGCTGCCCGAACGGCGCCTGGTGCCAGGCGGCGATGTACGGCGTCGGAGGCTCGCCTTCCCCGAAGATCCGGTCGAAGCGCCTCAAGAGTTCCAGATAAACCTTGGGGAACTCTGAGCGCGCCTCCTCGTCGAGCGCGAGCAGATCGGGCACCCGGTTCCTCGGGTACAGGTGGACCTCGTACGGCCAGTGCGCGGCGTACGGCACGAAGGCCACCCAGTGTTCACTCTCCAGGACGACCCGCTCGTCGGCGAGTTCACGCTCCAGGACGGCATCGAAGAGGTTCTCCCCGCCGGTGGCGTCCTTGTGCGCGGCGACGGAGCGCAACATCAGGGCGGTGCGCGGCGTGGTGAACGGGTAGGCGTAGACCTGCCCGTGCGGATGCCCCAGGGTCACGCCGATCTCGGCACCGCGGTTCTCGAAGCAGAACACCTGCTCCACGGAAGGCAGAGATGACAGCTCTGAGGTCCGGTCGGTCCACGCGTCGAGCACGAGCCGCGCCTGCTCCTCGGTCAGGTCGGCGAAGGACGCGTTGTGGTCGGAGGTGAAGCAGACGACCTCGCAGCGCCCGGAGTCGCCGGCGAGCGAGGGGAAACGGTTCTGGAAGACGACGACGTCGTACGACGAGTCGGGGATCTCGCTCAGCCGGTCGCCCTGGGAGGGGCACAGCGGGCACTCGTCGGCCGGCGGGTGGTAGGTCCGCCCCTGCCGGTGCGAGGCGATGGCGACACTGTCGCCGAGCAACTCGTCCCGCCGGACCTCGGACGTCGTGACGGTCCGGTCCAGCGGACGGCGGTCGACGGCGTCCCGCACGGTGTCGTCGCGCAGGTCGTAGTAGACGAGCTCACGACCGTCGGCCAGCTGGGTCGAGGTCTTCTTCACGGCGGACTCCATTCGAGCCACTCAGATCTTCCGAGACTCCTCCGAGCCTCCATCAAACATAACCAAACACAGAAAAACACAACTCACCACGAACGTCAACATCACAATCAAACAAAGAGCATCACTCGACGTGTTCAATTACTGAACGCAACCGCGTAGGTTCCGCTCTGTATCGGTTCGCGCAACGAAGCGAGTACTTATGCAAACCCCCACACAAACCCCCACCTACCTCGCCGCCGAGCTACGGCTCCCCACGAACTGGCTCGACTACACGCTGCTGGGCATCTACTTCGTCGTCGTCCTCGGCATCGGCTTCGCGGCCCGCCGCTCGGTGAAGACCAGCCTCGACTTCTTCCTCTCCGGCCGCTCCCTGCCCGCCTGGGTCACGGGCCTCGCCTTCATCTCCGCCAACCTGGCGGCGACCGAGATCCTCGGCATGGCGGCGAACAGCGCGCAGTACGGCGCCTACACGGTGCACTGGTACTGGATCGGCGCCATCCCGGCCATGGTCTTCCTGGGCCTGGTGATGATGCCCTTCTACTACGGCAGCAAGGTCCGCTCGGTACCGGAGTTCCTGCTCCTGCGCTTCGACAAAGGGGCACACCTGCTCAGTTCGATCCTGTTCGCCTTCGCGGCGATCCTGATCGCGGGCGTGAACCTCTACGCCCTCGCGATCGTCGTCGAGGCCCTCCTCGGCTGGCCCCAGTGGGTGGCGATCGTCGTGGCGGGCTTCTTCGTCCTGGCCTACATCACCCTCGGCGGCCTGTCCTCGGCGATCTACAACGAGGTCCTGCAGTTCTTCGTGATCCTGGCGGCCCTGATCCCGATCACCGTCCTGGCCCTGAAGAAGGTGGGCGGCTGGGACGGCCTGACCGAAAAGCTGACCCAGTCCCACGGCGACGACTTCGTCACCGCGTGGGGCGGCACCGGCATCGGCGAGGCGAACCCGCTCGGCGCGAACTGGCTGACCATCGTCCTCGGCCTCGGATTCGTCCTCTCCTTCGGCTACTGGACGACGAACTTCGCGGAGGTCCAGCGCGCCCTGTCCGCGAAGAACCTCTCAGCGGCCCAGCGCACCCCGCTGATCGCGGCGTTCCCCAAGATCTTCATCGTGTTCCTGGTGATGATCCCCGGTCTGGCCGCCGCGGCCCTGGTCCCCGGCTTCGGCACGGAGGAGTCGGGCTACCAGTACAACGACGCCATCCCCTACCTCATGCAGGGCCTGCTCCCCAACGGCGTCCTCGGCATCGCGGTGACCGGTCTCCTCGCGGCCTTCATGGCAGGCATGGCGGCGAACGTGTCGTCCTTCAACACGGTGTTCACGACGGACATCTGGGCGAAGTACGTGGTGAAGGACCGCGAGGACGCCTACTACGTCCGCTTCGGCCGCCTGATCACGGCGATCGGAGTCCTGGCATCCATCGGAACGGCCTTCCTGGCCTCCTCCTTCTCCAACATCATGAGCTACCTCCAGACCCTGTTCTCCTTCTTCAACGTGCCGATGTTCGTCGTCTTCGTCGTCGGCATGTTCTGGAAGCGGGCATCCATGAAGTCAGGCTTCTGGGGCCTCCTGGCGGGCACGACGGCCGCGATGATCAACTACTTCGTCCTCTACAAGCAGGACGTCATCAGCATCCCCTCCGACCAGGGCGCGAACTTCGTCTCGGCCATCGCGGGCTTCGTGGCCGGCGCGGTCGTCATGGTGGCCGTCTCTCTCTTCACGGCGCCCAAGCCGACGGAGGACCTCCAGGGGCTGGTCTACGGCACCCGTTCCCCCGGCATGGCCGAGCCGCCGGCCGAGGGGGACGACGCGTGGTACCGGAAGCCGGCGCTGCTGGGCTGGGGCGCGGTGGTGCTGGCGGCCGCCTGCTACATCCCGTTCTCGTTCTCGCTCTGACGCCGGAGGCCGACCGACCATGACAGACAACTCCGACCACCCCCGCCACCCCGGCTACTCCGGCTACTCCGAGAAGGACGTCCAGCGCGAGGTCACCGAACTGGAGAGCAAGTCCGAGACCGCCGCCCGGCTGTTCGACATCCGGCGGATCATCGGCGGGCTCTTCGTGATCTACGGCGTCATCGTCACGATCGTCGGGCTCACGGACGACGACGCCGCGATCGACAAGGCCGAGGGCGTCAACATCAACCTCTGGACCGGCCTCGGCATGCTGCTCCTCGGCCTCTTCTTCCTGACCTGGCTGAAGCTGCGGCCCACGGCGCCGCCGCCGCCCAGGACGGACGACGAGACCCCCTGACCGCCCGGCGGGGGCGAGCCAGAACTCCCTCGCCCCCGCCGCCCCTACCCGTCCCATCCCCAGGGGCTCCGCCCCTTCGACCCCGCCAGGGGGCTCCACCCCCTGCACCCCCATCGGCCTGAACGGCCTCGTCCTCAAACGCCGGACGAGCTGGAAGTGCCCGGACCGGCGTAGCACCCTGCGGGTGGGCGCGGGCTAGGGACGGCCTCGCGCTCGAACCCCGGCCGACCGAAAGATCCGAACCGGCACAGCCCCCTGCGGATGGGCGGGGGCTGAGGATGGGCTTGTTCTCGAACGCCGGAGGGGCTGGGGGTATTTGGGGTGGCGTCGCCCCCTGCGCGTGGGCGGGGGGGCTGAGGGCGGTGTCGACTACTTCTGCACTACTCCGCCGGCACCGGTGAGCTGTACGGCGGAGACGGCGCGGACGACGAAGATGCCGGCCACGGCGGCGCCGATGACGGCCGTGTCCGAGGCGAGGAGCATCCACAGGTCCGTGTAGGCGCGGACGATGAGCTGGTCGGTGTCGTCGCCGTACATCAGGCCCACCCCGCTGAGGAGCCCGATCAGCCACAGGCCCCACCACACGTTCAGGGAGCGTGGCAGCCGCTCGCCCGGGGCGCTGTCCTGGTGGGCGTCCGCCACGATGCCGCGCGGAATCCACAGGTTGACGATGGGGATCAACCAGCCCGCGTAGAGCCAGAAATCGGAGTACCGCGGCTTCCGCCCGGACAGGCTGCGGGCGTTGTCACGCACCTTGCCCAGCCACAGCAGGAAGACGATCGCGCAGACCAACGTCGCGCCACCGCCCACAGCGCTGACCAAGTGGTACGAGTCCTCCAGCGAGGTCAACGGCCGGTGCACACCCTCCCCCTGGTCCGGTGGCCCGGAGGCAGGTTCCCCGGTCACGGCGAGCCGGATCTCCCAGACGGCCCGTAGGGCCCAGACGGTCCCGGACAGGGCAAGGCCGGCAACGGCGAGCCGGGCCGCGCCGCGGACAGGGCTCAGAGCAGGTGTGGGGGGAGTTATGTGATCGTTCACCGGGTCATCTTCGCCGACGCCGAGCACCGTCCACCAGACGGCTCGCCCGCCCCGGTGGCCCCACGAACCCGCGGCCGCCGACGGCGAGAAGGGGACGCGCCGGGGGGTGTCCGCCCGCAGAGTCCGGTGTCAAGGAACAGGGTCTCTCGCGCAAGTCCAAGCACCGGACCGAGGACGGACACCCCCCGACACGGCCCCGACCCACCCACTCACCAAACCGCGCTACGCGAACCCCCACCGGACAGGCACAGGCCGCCGCAGGCATGGGCCCGAGCGCACACCCGGGGCAAGCCCCCGCCGCACCCACCCACCGAACCCGCTACACGCACCCCCGCCCCACCGCACGTGCCGCCGCAGGCATCACGGCTCAACCGGCGGCGCCAACGGCACCGGACCGGCCCGGTCCAGCAACCCCGTCCGAGCCGCCAGCGCAGCAGCCTCCAGCCGCGACCCGACGCCCAGTTTCATCAGCACCCGTTGGACATGCGTACGCGCAGTCGACGGCGCGATCCCCATCCCCGCGGCGATCAGCCGGGTGTCCTCACCGTCCGCGACCCGGACCAGGACCTCGACCTCCCGAGGGGTGAGCATCTGCAGCAACCGCTGCCCCTCGTCGTCGGGTTGGGCCGCCGGGTTGAGCAACTCGCTGAAGGCGCCCTGCAGAAGAGAGGGCGCCACGGCCGCCTCCCCCGCCCGAGCCTTCATGATCGCCCGCTCGACGCCCTCTATACGTTCGTCATGCCGCACATAGCCGGAGGCCCCCGCCGCGAACGCCGCCGCGATCCCGCGAGGACTCGGCACCGGCCCCAACACCAGCACAGCCACCTGCGGCCGCTCCCGCTTGATCTTCACCACCGGATCGAACATCCCCGGCTCCGCGGGCGAAGCGGTCCCCAGCAGACACACCTCGGGCGCCCGCGTGATCACCAACTCCGCCGCCCCCGCGGCCGGCGCCGCCGCGGCCAGCACCCGGTGCCCCCTCAGCTTCAGCGCCGAGGCCAACGCCTCCGCGAGCAATCGGTGGTCGTCGACCACCATGAGCCGCACTCCCATCGAGAAACCCCCCAGTCCCCCAAGTCCCCTCCACACGGACAGAAGGAGCCCCCCTGCTCCCCCGCCCTCATGCCCCCGGAAGCTACACGCTTGTTCGACGTTGCGCTCCCCCTACTGGTGAGAAGTGCCCCGGAACGACGGTCTTCCCGCGCACTGGGATCCCTGCGCGGGAAGATTTGGTAGGCCCCCACTTTGGATGGCGTCCCGACATAGGTGTAGCCGATCAAGCAAGCAGAATGCCCAGGCCACATCCCCAATAGCCCATGCTGGCGCCGACGTTGCAGCTCAGTCGCCGAGACAGGCGGGGATTGGCGAGTCACATGGGGTACGCGGCGGCAGGGCCGGGCCGGGCCGGAGGCAGCGGCCGCGTTTCTGTGTGCACGTCCAGACCACCATGCCCGCCAGCCGAAACGGGATTCAGCCCGGAATGCCGCGGCCGTCCCGCAGCGCCGGGAGTTCGTAGGGGGGCGCCTCGATGAATCGAGCGTCTCGATGAATCGTGCGTGGGGACCGGGGATGCCTTTCGCAGGTGTGTTCCTCCCGTGTCGGAGAGAGGCCGCTCGATTCCTTCGGCGGTTTGCTCAAGCCAAGTACGTGTAGACACACCTGAACTGCTTGGAACACTGCCAGACCTCTGAGTTACAGTACCGATTTGCGTCAGCGGTGATCAAAGTCGATCGGATTCTTGCCTGAAGCTGTGCGCATGCCAAGCGGTGAATCGACGACGGGGGCCGACGTGAGCGCCGACGCATTGCGGCTGCTACTGACGGATCTGGCGGAGACCGGGCACGGCGATCTGAGGGCGGCGGTGGGGGAGTTCCGGCGTAGCGAGGTGCGGGTGCCGGTGGAGGACGACTCGGTCGTCTCGGTGGAGGCGGGCGGTATTCGCTGGCTCTTCGCGTTCACGGATGATGCGGCGCTGGCACGTTTCGCCGAGGCGCGAGGGGAGACGCTCGATGAGCGCGTCCTGGTGTACGGCGCATGGCTGCTGGACCGGGTGATCCCGCGCGTAGGTGGGCCAGTCGGGATCGCGGTGGATGCGGGCAGCGCCACAGGCATGGCCCTGCCGCCCGCGGCGGGCATCGTGCCGGATTCGGCGGTTGCGGTGGCAGTGCCGGTCGCCGTGGAGGGTACGGGTGTGCGGGGGGCGGGCGCGTGAGTGGGAGTGGTTATCGGGTTGATCCGGAGGCGCTGGAGCGGATCACTCGGGGCATCAACCAGGCGATGAGCGAGCTGAAGGAGCTGGGCTTCGACACCAACGCCAATCTGGGACTCGGTTTCGACGAGTTGGAGTTGGCGGGTCTGGAGGTGGGGGATGCCGGCCTGCGTCAGGTCTTCGCCGACTTCTGCGAACGGTGGGGCTGGGGGGTGCGCTCGCTGCTGCAGGACGCCAACCAGTTCGCGGAGCGGCTGAACCTGTCGGCGGGGATGTATCACGAGCAGGAGCAGTACGTCTCGAACACCCTGAAGACGGTGTGGTCATCGACCATGGGCACGCCTTCCCTGACCGAGACCCCGGAGGAGATCGCCCAGCGTTCCTGGTCGGACACGTTGCAGGACAACCCCGTATCCCAGGCCATGAACCCGGACTTCAGCGCGGAGTCCGTGCGGGCGGCCGACGAGGCGTCCAAGCATGCCTGGGATCAAGCCATGAAGGACGTGGCGACTTCGACGCTGACCCCGGACGCGCCATTCGACCCGAACACGGAGTGGCAGCCGGATGGCCCATCGCAGGCCTCGTTCGGGGAGGTTGAGCGCTGATGGGCCTGGGGGACTTGGTCAACGACGTCGGCGACGGACTGGACAGTGTCGCCGACAGTGTGCAGAAGGGCGTCGGCGAGGCCGTCAACTGGAGTACGGACAAGGCCGCGGACGGCCTGTCAGCGGTCGGCGCGGACTCCGCGGCCGAGGGGGTCCGCGACTTCGGGGAGGGGGTGAACAACCGACTGGGCGGCGACGTCGCCGAGCGCCAGTTGGGAGAGAGCGAGGGCCCCAAGGAACTGGTCCACGGCAGCCCGCAAGCTCTGGAGGAGCGGGCCCGGCACCTGCGCGACTTTTCCCGGTCGTTCGAGAACGTCGGCCAGGGGATGCGTTCGTTGGACGGCGACGGCTGGCAGGGCCAGGCGGCGGACGCCTTCCGTGAGAAGTTCGACATGCATCCCAAGCAGTGGCTGACGGCGGCTGACGCCTGTGAGGCGGCTGCCAAGGCACTTGAGGCATACGCGGACACGGTGCGCTGGGCCCAGCAGCAGGCGCAGGTGGCGATCGACACCTACCGCAAGGCGCAGGATGCCAGTCGGCAGGCGGTGGACTCGCACAACGTCCGGGTGGCGGCGTACAACCAGGCTGCCGAGCTGTACAACGCCGCCGTGACGACGGGGCGCAACCCGGGACGGAAACCGACCGAACCCGGTGACTTCGTCGATCCGGGTGTGGCGCGTCGGCAGGAGGCGGAGGACACCCTGGCCGAGGCGCGCCGTCAGCGCACCGATGCCGCCCGCGACGCGCAGCGCCGGGTGGCGGCCGCCCTGGAGATGGCTCCGCCGAAGCCGGACTTCACCGACCGGTTGAAGGCCGACGTCGTGGACGGCGCCGTGAGCATGTCGCTGAACCAGACTCACCTGGTGGGCGGTTTCCTCAAGGGGGGCGCGGAGCTGGTGAAGCTGGTCCGCATCGTCAACCCGTATGACCCCTACAACCTCACTCACCCCGGCGACTGGCAAAAGAACACCAACATGCTGCTGGCCGGGTTGGTGGGGACCGCCGCCCACCCCGAACGCCTGCCCAAGGCCATCATCGGCACCGGCTGGAGCAGCGACCCGGCCGACTCCATGGGCTACCTCGCCTCCAACCTGATCGGTGCCAAGGGCGCGACCGGCGTGGCCCGAGGAGCCGCGCGAGGAGCTGCGGAGGGGGCGGCGACCGGAGCCGCGCGCAGGAGCGTCGGCCAGGCGATCAAGGATTTCGCCAGACAGAACAAGTGCAAGTGGTTCGGCGACCCCATCGACATGGCCACCGGCCGGATGGCGCTGCCGCAGACCGATGCAACCCTGCCCGCCAAGCTGCCCCTCGCCTTCTCCCGGCAGTTCGAGTCGTCGTACGAGGCCGGCCGCTGGTTCGGCCCGAGATGGACCTCCACCGCCGACCAGCGCCTGGAGATCGACGCGGAAGGCGTCATCTTCATCCGCGAGAACGGCGCACTGCTCGCCTACCCGCACCCCGCACCGGGCGTACCGACCCTGCCCCTGGAGGGCGGCCGGTACCCGCTGACCATCGATGCCTACGGCGACTACGCCGTCACCGACCCCGCTGCCAGCCGCACCTGGCACTTCGCGGCCCCGGGTGGTGACGGCAACGGCATCGCCCTGCTGGAGCAGATCACCGACCGCTCGGGCCAGTGGATCACCTTCGAGTACGACCACGAGGGCGCTCCCACGGCGATCGTGCACTCCGCCGGTTACCACCTGAAGATCGAGACGGCCGGGGACCGGATCACGGCCCTGCACCTCGCCGCCGCCGCTCCCGACGGCGGCGATCAGGAACTGGTGCGCTTCGGCTACGACGCGCACGGCCACCTTGCGGCGGTGACCAATTCGTCCGGCATACCGACCCGTTTCACCAACGACGAACTAGGCCGTATCACGGCCTGGACCGACACGAACGAGTCGTCCTACCGCTACGTCTACGACGACGAGGGCCGCTGCACGTCCCAGTCGGGTGACGCGGGCCATCTGCGCAACACATTCGTCTACGGCGACATCGACCCGGAGTCCGGCCACCGCACCATCACCGCGACCAACTCACTCGGCCACAGCACGAGCTACCAGGTCAACAGGGATCTCCAGGTGGTAGCCGAGACGGGCCCCGACGGAGCGACGACCCGCACGACGTACGACCGCTCCGAACGCCCGCTGACGGTCACCGACCCGCTCGGCCGCACCACCAGCTACGCCTACGACAACGCGGGCCGCCCGGTCATGGTTGTCCAACCCGACGGCCGTTACAGCAGCGTCGGCTACGACGACCGGGGCCTGCCCGTCTCCATATCCGGTGCCGATGGCACGTATGTCAGCCAGCAGTTCGACGAGTTCGGCAACCGCACAGCCGTGACCGACGGGGCCGGGAAGACGACCCGCTTCACATACGACGCCCTTGGCCACCTAACAGCGGTAACGGACGCGACGGATGCGACGACCACGGTCCGCTGCAATGCCGCGGGCCTGCCCTTGGAGGTCACGGACCCGCTGGGCGCCGTGACACGCTACGAGCGCGACGCCTTCGGCCGCCCGACGACGATCACGGACCCCCTCGGCGCGATCACCCGCCTGGAGTGGACGATCGAGGGCAAGCCGGCCCGCCGCACCGCACCGGACGGCACCACCGAATCCTGGACGTACGACGGCGAGGGCAACTGCACCAGCCACACCGACGCCATGGGCATGGTCTCCCGCTACGAGTACACCCACTTCGACCTGATGTCGGCCCGCACGGGTCCGGACGGCGTCCGTTACGCCTTCACCCACGACACCGAGCTACGCCTGACCCAGGTCACGAACCCCCAGGGCCTGACCTGGAGTTACGAGTACGACCCGGCGGGCCGCTTGGTGGCGGAGACGGACTTCGACAACCGCACGCTCACGTACACGCACGACGCGGCAGGCCAACTGAGGGCCAGCACCACGGCCTCGGGCCAGACCGTCGGCTTCGAGCGGGACGTGCTGGGCCGGGTGGTGCGCAAGGACGCGGCCGGAGCGGTCACCACGTACACATACGACGCGACGGGCGGTCTGGCTCAGGCAACGAGCCCGGACGCGGTCCTGACCTTGCGGCGGGATGAGTCGGGCCGCCTGATATCCGAGACGGTCAACGGCCGCACGCTCACGTACACGCATGACGCGCTGGGCCGCCGCACCGGCCGCACCACGCCCACAGGCGCCACCAGCACCTGGACCTACGACGCGGCAGGCAACCGCACCGAACTCACCACCGCCGGCCGCACCCTCACCTTCACCCACGACGCCGCAGGCCGCGAACTCATCCGCCACCTCGGCGACACCCTCACCCTCACCCACGCTTTCGACCCCCTGGGCCGCCTGACCAAACAGGAACTCACCGGGCCCACCGGCCAGCACCTCCAGCACCGCGCCTACACCTACCGAGCCGACGGCAACCTGACCGGCATAGACGACTCCCTGGGTGGCGCCCGCCGCTTCGACCTCGACGCGGCGGGCCGGGTGACAGCCGTCCACGCCGCGAACTGGACGGAGTCCTACGCCTACGACTCCGCGGGCAACCAGACCCACGCCACCTGGCCGGACTCCATGCCGGGCCAGGAAGCGACCGGCGCCCGCGCTTATGCCGGGACCCGGATCACCCGCGCGGGCAGCGTCCGCTACGAACACGACGAAGCGGGCCGCGTCACCCTGCGCCAGAAGACCCGCCTGTCCCGTAAGCCGGACACCTGGCGCTACACGTGGGACGCCGAAGACCGCCTGACGTCCGTGATCACCCCCGACGGCACGACGTGGCGCTACCGGTACGACCCCCTGGGCCGCCGCATCGCCAAGCAACGCCTCGCCTCAGACGGCGAAACCGTCGTGGAGCAGACGGACTTCACGTGGGACGGCACGATCCTCACGGAACAGACCACCCACACCTCTGACAGCACCCAGCCCGCCATCATCCTCACTTGGGACCACCAGGGTCTGCACCCCCTGGCCCAGACCGAACGCAAAACCGCTACCGCTGCCGGCGTGCTCCAGGAAGAGATCGACTCCCGCTTCTACGCCATCGTCACAGACCTGATCGGCACCCCCACCGAACTCGTCGACGAACACGGCGACATCGCCTGGCACACCCGCACCACCCTCTGGGGCACCACCACCTGGAACCGCACCGCCACCGCCTACACTCCGCTGCGTTTCCCCGGCCAGTACCACGACCCCGAAACCGGCCTCCACTACAACTACTTCCGCCACTACGACCCAGCTACAGCCAGATACCTCTCTTTGGATCCTCTCGGTCTCACCGCAGGAACCAACCCGTCGATATACGTCCCAAATCCGCAAAACTCATCGGATCACCTTGGGCTTGCTCCAGACGCGTGCTCTCCGTTAACGCAAATCCGAGAACCTTCAACCAAGAACGGCCCATTCGGCGTCATCGGAGAACGACACGATGCCCGGGCTGCTCTCGGATGGGAGGGACACGATGTCCTCAACGTAAGACCTTGGGACTTCGACATCAATGACGCCTGGATACAGAAAATAATAGACGAGCGGAGAGATGTTTATTTGGCGTCCCCGCAAACCCCGAACACCCTCACCAACGAATGGGGAAGTTCGGTCTTCGCTCGCGAACTTGAACAGCTTCGTAACGCTGGATACATTGAATCGGGAGACTACCTGCTTGCTCCGGATAGTTAACCACGAGCAAGCTCAAAAATGGAGAGAGCATGACGCTGACCCCACGCATCAAAAAGCGAATCGCGCAAGAATACGCCGAGCAAGACCAGCAGGCCGTCGAGGACCTGCTCCTCGAACTCATAGGGGAGCTGGAACAAGAAGTGGAAGAAGAAAGGATCATAGCAGCCGCACTCCTCTGCGCCCAGGGGCGGGTGGACGGACTCCTCAATGCGGCGGAGACAACCCGCAGGGATTGGCGGAACATCTTGGCGGCTGCCGGTCTCGCACACAAGGATTGGCCCGAGCGTTTGGATTCAGAGTTCGGGGCAAATGCCTAACCATCGTCACGCCTTGGTCCGGGGGCGGGGGAACCACGTGGGCTGGCACCCGCCCCGAACCCGGCGACATATGCGATCAAACCGCACTCGCATGCGGACCCCTTTGGCCTCGCCCCATGTGAGATAGAAGGCCCCAAGAGTGCAAAAGGGCTCCGGAACTCTCCTGGTGCCGTGACAGGCGGCCGTTCATTGCCGGACGTCGATAGACCCTGGCTTAGGGGATCAGAAGGGAACGCAGGAAGGATCCGGGGCAGGTTGCGAGAGAGCTGCACGGAAGAGAGTTTGAGAGTTTCGACAAGTTCCGCGAATCTTTCTGGAAGGAAGTCTCTCGGCACGAAGAGCTTGCCGGGCAATTCGATAGATCAGTGCAAACTGCAATGGCGAACGGAAAGGCCCCCTTCGCCCCTACGACGCAACACCACGGACAGGGCCGGTATGTCCTGCACCACATACACCCCATCCAGCACGGAGGTAGCGTATATGACCTCACCAACCTGGTGGCGGTCACACCTCGCTATCACAAAGCAAAAGGATAGGCAGGTGGCAAGGAAGTCACGTGACGAATTGATCCGAATGGTTCAGCAGCTGATCGATGCGGACCTTCCCGAAGAGGGAGAAGATCAGCTCGTCGAGGAGCTGAGGTCGAACGTATTGCATCCACGCATTACTGACCTGATCTACTACAGCACTCCTAAGCTGGCGGCAGAAGAAGTTGTGGACAGGGCTCTCGCCTACCGTCCCATCGAGCTGTAAGTTTCCTTGCATACGGCCAGCTGGCGCATCAGGTGTGACGCGTGCTCCGTCCGTGAGATTGAGCTCGCGCAGGGCGTCGGCCGGGCAGTTTCGGTATTGGTCGTGTACGGCCGCGTTGTTCTTCCATCCGGCGAATTGGGCGAGGGTGGTCGCCAAACTGCGGAAGGTGGCGAAGGCGCGCCGAGGGCATCACAGAGGTTTCCGGGGCACGTCGTACGGCCGTCCGCCCTGCACACTCCGCCGGATGAGGCGGACGGCCCTCTATGGATGTGCTTAACCGGAGGACGACCTGACTGCCGCCTACCCCGGCGCCGGCCTACAAGAGGTCGAACACGTCGGGCGGTGGCGGGAAGTGGGGCGCGCAGTCGCCGCACGCGTACACGTTGAAGCCGGGCCCGGAGTTCTGGTGCACCTCGGAGATGAGGACCGGGGTGTCGGTGGTCCGGTCGCAGCGCACGCACATCCGCACGGGGCGGCGTGCGACGGCCAGCGCGCCGCTGCGTGCGCACCGTCGGCAGACCTGCCGGTGCCGGACGATTCCACCGCCGTCCGTGGTGTCGGGCGCGTGCGGCTGCTCGGCCGACCCGCACGTCTCGCATTCACCGGCCCACTCGCGCTCGGTGACGTCGCGGTGCTGGCCGTCGTGCCCCACGGGCCGCAGACATGCCGGCCCCGGTGCGCCAGGGAGCGGCGCACCGCATTCCGCCGCGTCTGGCCCTTGCAGCCAGGCGTGACCAAAGGCGTCGCGGTGGTCTCCGTCGTGGCCGTGCCCCAGGGCGCAGGGCAGACGGTGCGGTCCGCAGCCCTGCCGCTCCCACCCGGGACGGCGAGCGCCGCACAGCTGGGTGCCAGTGCCGCGGTCCGGGCCGGGGACAGTGCCGGGGTCAGTACCGGTTGCGGTCATCAGGCTGCCCTCCGCGCGCCGATCACGTGCTGATCGAGATCGATGCCGAAGTCCGCGGCCAGGACCAGAGCGAGGCGACGTTCCCGCTGCCGCTGCCTCTCCTCGAACGCGACCAGGTAGGGGCGGACCAGGGCGGTTTCCTCGCCTTTGAGCGGGGACTCCAGGCCGTAGGGGCTCCTTGGCGACGTGGACCGGTGTGCCGGGCGGGTGGGAGGGGCGAGCAGCTGCGGCACCGTGGCCGCACGCTCGGCGCGGTGCCGGCCCCGCGGGCGCGGGCCGAACACTTCCATCACCCAGCAGAGGAGGGCATGGATAATGCCCATCGTCATCAACTCCAGAGGTTGGTGGCCACGCCCCCGGGCCGTTCCAGCGGTCGCGGGGGTCCTTGTTATGGGCGAGGATAGCGACACCTGGTCATGCCATGCCATGGCATGACACAGATTAATCAGGCTTTCCCTGCCCTCGTACGTTCAGACCATGACTGAGATCCCCGAGGGGTACGGTCCCGATGACGAGCTGGACCGCGACGCACCGGACCCCGTTTACCTACAACTGGCTGCTGTCCTGGTGACCCGCATCGAGCGCGGCGACTACCCGCCTCGCCGTGCCGTGCCGGGCGTCGACCGCCTGGTCCAGGAATTCGGGGTAGCCCGTGGCACTGCCCGGAAGACCTTGGTCCTCCTCGCGGATCTCGGCATCGTACGGACCGTTGTCGGGAAGGGGTCGTTTGTCGTCGAGCAGCCGCCCAAAGCGGAGCAGGCCGACGAGGAACAACCGAAGACATAGAGACGCGGGGCCTCCACGTACGCCACCGGGCAGGTGCTCGCCATCCGAGATCGACCCTGTCGACTGAGCCGCCGACTGACTCTCAGTGCGCCCCTTCAAGCCATCGCCGTACCTACGGAGAAGGCAAACGTGGCGGATGGCACCCACCCCGCACGGGGCCGCTGTTACCGGCGGACGACAGTGAAGTGCTTGTCTCCTGCGCCGCGTCACGGTGACGGGGCGGGTGCGACGGCCCGTGAGTGTGAGTGAGCCGTGGCGGACAATTCACAGGAGTACCTGGGGCGTTGCTCGGGACGGCCGATAAAGTCGTACAGAAGAGCGGAAGGCAGCTGGGATGGCCGCTTAGATGACCTTGCGGCCACGGCGTTGCACCGGTGAACGGGGAGAGGGGCTGACTCGCGGTGGCGAGCGGACGCTACAGAGTTGATCTGAGCGAGTTGGACGAGGTCGTCAAGAAGCTCAACTGGGTCATATCGGACCTGGGTGACGCGAAATCCGACTCCAAGTACAAGACGTACCTGCCGCCAGGGGCACTGGGCGAGAGCGTCCCGGGCGCGACGTTCGTCGAGGCGGAGAAGCTCCACGTCGCGCATACGGAGATGAAGACGCATCTCGAGGACATCGTGGAGCACATCCACGACCTGATGGACGACTTCGGCACCAAGACGAAGAAGACGCACGGCGCCTACCAGGACCAGGAAGCCGACGTGACGAAGTCGATGCAGGGCGGGGAGTGACCAGGCCATGAGCGGCGGCAAGAACGACGGCTACACATACGAGTACCAGCCGGCGACCATGTGCTACAACGCCTCGCACGAGTCGGACTTCGCGCACATGGACATGGACCAGATGAAGGCCATGGTCCGCAACGCCAAACCGGTCGAGGTACACAACGTCGCCAGGGGCTGGACCGAGGTCAACAACAAACTGGTCGGCGAGGGCGGCGACGGAGGCGTCCGGGACACCTTCCTGAAGGCGGTGGCCGCGGTACTCGAACACTGGGAGGGCGACTCGGCCGACCGGTTCAAGGAGCAGGCCGACGTCATCGCGCAGAAGCTCCAGGACGGGGCGAAGTACGCGCAGTACACGTCCACCGCGATGCACAGCGCGGCGACCGTTCTGGAGACCATCAAGCCCGAGGTCGAGGCGATGGAGAAGCCGAGCACGACCAGCAGCGTGCTCGACGCGGTCGGGGATTTCGGCAGCCGTTCGGACGAGGGCCTGGAGGACGACCTGGGCCAGGGGGCGTCCACGCAGAAGGCCCTGGACAACAACTCGGGCGACCTGTCCGCCGGCAAGGAAGCCCAGCTGAAGATGGCTGTGAAGATGGAGCAGTTGGGGGCTGCTTATGCTTCGCAGACGAAGGCTATGGGGACGTGGCGGAAGACTGGCAAAGTCGAGGACACCAAGGACTATCCAGGTGACCCGGGCGGTACGCCGCCGATTCCCATCGTGGTCATGCCGACTGACTCCGGTCCCAGGCTTGTTGGGCGGACACCGTCCACCGGTAGTTCGTCCAGCAGCGCGAACCGATCGGTGGTTTCCCCAACCCCCAACGGCCCGAACCGCGTTGACGGCCCGGGATCCCGTTCCACGTCCAAGACAGCTGCCCCCTCCACTGTCGGCACAGATGTCGACAGCATCACCACCAGCCCGGGCGGTGCAAGCAGGGGGATCACGACCGGGACCGGGACCGGAAGCCCCGGCGGAGGAGGTGGCGTCGGATCCGGTGGAACGAACGGCGTCGCTGGTGGAGGGACCGGCTTCCCGGGAAGCTCCAGCGGCGCTGGAGCGGGCATTGGGCGCCGTGGCTCGGCAAACGGAACGGGTGCCGCGACCGGTGCGGGCCGTGGCGCAATGGGCGGTGCCGCAATGGGTGCCGGAGCAGGCGGGAAGGGCGCACCATCGGCTTCCGGCCGTGGCCCTCTGGCCCGTGCTAAGGGTGGCGTCGTCGGCGAAGCCAAGAGTCCTTCCCGCTCTGGTTCTGGGGTCGGTTCGGGTCTGCACGGCAGCCGCGGCGGCACTGCGGAAGGCCGCGGATCTGGCGGCCTCGCTGGCGGAGCGGCAGGTAACGGCCGCGAAAAGAAGAAGAACGCAAAGGACCGCCCCGACTACCTCGTCGAGGATGAGGAAACCTGGGTGTCGCCCAACCAGAACACAACCCCCCGGGTCATCGAGTAGAACTCCGCCAGGCACGATCAGCAGGACAGTGGGGTGGGGCTCGCGAACGTCTCACCGCGAGTCCCACCCCGCACGCAGATCACGAGAGGGAACACGTAATGGCGCTCAAGCAGGCACGGCGCATCCTGTGCGGTGCGGCGGCAGCGGGGACACTGCTCTTCTGCACGGCGACGACCGCTACGGCGGACCAGACAAGGAATGACCAGTGGCCGCTTGAAGCTTTTGGCGCCGAAAAGATCTGGAAGATCGCCACAGGCAAGGGCGTCACTGTCGCTCTCATTGATGACGGTGTCGACGCAACTCACCCGGACCTCAGCGGAAACGTCCTCCAAGGCAAGGACTTCGTGGACGGAGACAACAATGCTTCGCCGTCCGGCACCGACCATCACGGAACATCGATGGCCGGAATCATTGCTGGGCACGGGCACGGGGCCAATGGTGCAGACGGGGTCAAGGGTCTAGCTCCTGACGCCAAGATTCTCCCGATCCGGGACGTAGGCGATGGGGAGTCGCCGTTCTCTGCATCGATTCGCTATGCGGTGGATCAAGGGGCCTCGGTGATCAACATCTCGCAGATCTCTTCCCCTCCGACTGAGGCAGGAGAAGCGGCGGTTGCGTACGCTGTCCAGAAGAACGTCATCGTCGTTGCGGGCACTGGAAACGACGGAACCGGCAGCGAGCAGCCGCTCTACCCAGCCAGTTACCCCGGAGCAGTCGCGGTGGGCGCGGTCAGCAAAACTGGGGAGATTTGGGCAAAGTCCAACTACGGCCCGAATACGTTGCTAACGGCTCCTGGCGTCGGCGTTGTCTCCACAGGCGGTTCCGACTCCAAGTACAACATTGGCGACGGCACGTCCGCCTCCACCGCCTACGTCTCCGCCGCCTGCGCCCTACTCCGCGAGAAGTTCCCCGACCTCACCGCGGGCCAGATCGTCAACCGCCTCACCAAGACGGCCGGTCTCCCCGACGACGCCAAGGGCCTCAAACTCCCCGACGAGAAGTACGGCTACGGCTACATCCAGCCGCTCGCCGCCCTCAAGCAGGACATCCCGGCCGGCCCCAAGAACGGCCCCCTGACCATGCCCGCCGCCGACTCCAGCGGCACCGGTACCGGCAAGGGCGACGCCACCACGCCCCCGGCCTCCTCCAGCAGCCCGGACGACAGCAGCAGCGTGAGCACCACCACGGTCCTCGCCCTCGCCGCAGGCGGAGCCCTCCTCGTCCTCGTGATCGGCGCCCTCGCCGTCCGCAGCAAGAACCGCGCCCGCCGCAACGGCCCGTCCAACCCGCCGCCCGGCTTCACCCCGTACGCCCAGCAGCAGCCGTACAGCAACCAGGGCGTGCCCCCGAACCCGTACCAGCAGCACCCCACACCCCCGGCCGCCCCGCCGACCCAGCCCCCACCCGGCGGCAGCCCCTACCGGCGATAGCGGCCCTGTCCCCGCCGCCCCGCCTTCGGGCGGCGAGTCAGACGAGTGGGGGTACGTCCCTGAACGCAGAAAGCCCGTGCGTCCAGGTGATCAAGCTGCGCAGAGAACAGTCGTGATCACCTACGACCACGAGGTTCCTGCATGCGTCCAGCGGACCAACTCGGCTGCCGAGGGGTGACCTCCAACGGCAGACCCGCCGTGACTCAGCGGACCGCGACTCACTCCCCCGCCACCCGAGAGCGGTGCACGTGCCGGAGCCCGATCAGTTCGGCGACGGCCTCCAGCCAGCGGGCCGCCTCCTCGTCACCGTCGACCCCGCCGGTGGCGGTGGCCGCGGACTCCAGCCACGCGCGCACCATGGCCACCGCCTCATCACCCGGCACCGGCTCGCGCAGCTCGGCCGCGTACCGGACGCCCCCGCCGCGTACCACCTTGGCGAGGAAGGCCACCGCCCGCGGCTGGACGCCGAGTCGGTCCAGCAGGACGGCGGCGCCCACCGCGCCGTCACCGAAGAGGGCGGTGCGGTGCGGTCCGGCGAAGGAAAGGCCGTATCGCAGCATCGCCGGGATGTCCGACCGCGCCAGCTCGTCGTCGGTCCGGCCGGGGGGCGAGGTCTGCGGCTCGGAGGTCATGACTTCCTCACGGTGACGGTGTAGGTGTGGATGGTGGCTCGGTACTCCTTTGAGAGGGCGGGGCTGCCGCTGGGGACCGGGGACGGGGTGATGGGACCGCCGGCATCGCCGCCGCCGGCGCAGGCGCCGCGCGGGCACTGGATGAGCCGGATCTTCGTCGTGCCGGGGCCGACGGCCTTGAAGTCGAAGAAGTCCGTTCCGCTGTGGCCGCCGACGTTGTCGCCGTCGTCGCCGTCGATCTCCTCCCGCTTGTCCGTGTTCCGGACGATGTCGGGGTCGGGCTCCGGCACGGTCAGGTACCACCATTCCCCCATAGCGGTGGCGACCGGAACGGACAGCGTGAACTCCTCCCCCGCATCCACCTGTATGTGCTTCTCGTCCAGCTCGTAGGTGTCCGGTCCGGTGAGGCCGCAGCCCGTGAGCGCGGTCAACAGCAGGGCGGGAAGGGCGAGTCGGCGCACGGCGCTGGTCATGACACTCACTTATCGGTCGGCGGGAATGTGGACGGCGTACGCGTCGGGCATGCGGTGGTCGGAGGCCTTGTCCATGTGGCCGTTGACGAAGTCGTCCTCGCTGATCCAGGTCGTGGTACCCCACGGGTTGTAGATCTGCAGCATGTCGCCCTCCTGCCCGATCACCATCATCTGGTGTCCGTGCCGGCCTTCCTCGTCGTACCCCTCCACTTCGAAGGGGACGGGCTTGCCCTCGGCAACGGACTTCTCGATGTCCGGCAGCACGTCCCGGCGCTCGTCCGCACCGCGAACCTCCTGGAACTCGTAACTACTGCCGGTGTGCGGGCTGATCTCGCTGTTGGCGATCTCGTTCTGCCCGTCGCTGTCCATTCCCGTCGGGACGTCGGACCACCAATGCGCGTAGCTGCCGTCGCCTTCCTCGTGCAGGCGCATCTGTTCGTCGTCGAGGCGGTCGCGGAAGGCTTCGGGGTCGTTCTCCTGCCCGGACGGTCCGCCGGTCAACTCCAGCGCATAGACGGGATCGACCATCGCTCGAGCGGTCACGGTGCTCGACGGCACACAGGTCTCCCCGTTCTGGGACCACTTCTTGTCGCCGAACCACTGGTAATCGGTGTTCTTGTTCGACCTGTCGTCATTGAGCCCCTCGTCCACCTTGCTGTCGCCAGCCGTGACGACCGGGCTGAGATGCTGCTGAAGCCAGTACGGGTCCTTGCCGTGGATCTTGTCGCGGAACTGGCCGACCTCGTCCACGTCATAGCCCGCGGCCAGCGCCTTGACCAGATACGCCCGCTCCTGCGGCGTCTTGGCATCGGCGAGCATCCGCTCGAAGCGGGCCTGGTCCTGGGCGTTCATCTTCTCCATGAAGCGGCCGGAACGTTCGAGGTCGTTCGCGGTGAGGAGTTCGTTCTGTTCCTGCGGGCCCCCGTACACGCCGGTGTCGGCGAGGACCAGGCGGTCGGCGGCGGAGATGTTGTCGGTGTGCATCTGCCCGGCACGGGCCTCCGCCGCGAACTTGTTCAGATCCCGCGCCGCCGCCCGCGCCGCGTCGTCCGCCTCCTGCGCGGCGTAGTAGAGGAAGTTGGATCCAGTTCCCGCGATCTCCTGGGCCCTCTTGCGGTCGGCTTCCTCGTCGTCCGTCTCGACCATGTCGTCGAAGAAGCCGTCGCCGCCGCCGAGCATCGTGCGGGCCTTCCGCAGTTGTTCGCGGCCGTCGCCGTCCTTGGACTGGGCGGAGGTGAGCGCGTCGGAGAGGTCGTAGAGGGCCTTGGACGCCTTACGGAACGCCTCGGCCATCTGCTCGGCGGAACGGCCGGCCGCCCCGACCACCTCGGCGGCCTTGGCCCCGGTGCTGCCCACCCACACCGACGGAAGCCCTGACGCGGCGACCTTCTCGACCCTCTGCTGTACGTCGGCGGCATCGTCGGCCTGGCTCTTGTAGCGCCGGGCGATGGCGTCCAGGGTGCTCGGGGAACCGACCGGCGCGGAGACAGCGAGGAGGTTGTCGATGGCCTGAAGCACCGCGTTCTTGCTGTCGGCCGCCGCGAGGTCCCCTATGTACCGGTCGATCTTTTGCTTGCGGTCGGTGGTGGATTCGCCTGCGTCAGCCATGTGGTGAGAGCCCCCGCTGTCCTTGCTCAGGTGTGAGGTGTCAGGTGTCGGGTGTGAGGTGTCGGGTGTGAGGTGTCGGGTGTGAGGTGTCCGGTGTGAGGTGTGCGGTGTGACGTTTCCGGTGGATGCACGCACCTCGGCCGGGTCCGCGAGTCGCGGTGCGCCGAACCGGTCGGCGGGCGCCGGTTCGTCAGTCGAAGTCCGCGAGGCTCGGCGGGCGCCCGCCCGGGGTCGGCTGGGTGCTGATGGGCGGTCCGCCGAGGACGGCGGGGCGGGCGCCCGGGGTGAGGCCCGTGGTCATCCCCGGGTGGCCGGGGGCGGGGGCGGGCGCGGGCATGGTTGTCAGGCCGGCGTCAGCTCCCGCGGAGTTCAGGGCGAGAATGGTCTCCTGGTCGGCGCCTTCGTAGTTCCGCTGGGAGATGGCGACCTTGTCCGCGAGTTCGTGCAGGGCGGCTTCCAGCGTCTTCGCCTCGGCCTGCCAGGCGGCGGCGAAGTTGTTGTACGCGGGACCGGAGTCAGAGCCGCCCAGGGCGTCCGTCGTGTAGCAGGCGTGGTCTTCGACGGCCTTGCGTATGGCGCCGACGTCGTCGCCCGCCTGGTCGAGCTTGCCGGCCTCGCCGCTCATGCCGCTCGCCTGGATCCTGTAGCCGTCCGAGCCCGCACCGGACATGTGGCCCGCCCCCTGATCTGAACGGCCGGACACCCCCGTGGCGATCCGGGCCCTCTGACCAGCGATAATACCTGACCGCGTGTCATGCACACGCGGTCTCCCGGGAGTTCGGCTCAGCCTTGCGCGCCGAACGCGACCACATGCACCTTCTGAGTGTCGGAGCTCGTCAACTCACTCGCGTACACGGCCGACATGTACAGCCGCCCCTGCGAGTAGATGATCTCGGAGTACTGCGGAGACATCCGCGTCTCCACGTCCCGCACCGACCTGGACGCCGGATTCTCCAGCAGCTTGGTCTCCTTGAACGTGCCACCGTCGATGCTGACGATCTGCCCGCCCTTGTCGTACGGCGGCCGCTTGTACGCGATCACGTTGCCGCCGTCCATCCGCAACGGCGTCATCGTGTACCGGTCACCCGCGTCCGCCCGCTGCCCGGTCTGCTTGCCGGTGGCGAGGTCGAAGGCGACGATCTCGTTGGTCATGCCGTACGAGCCACGGCTGCCGTCGTGCTGCTTGGTCTCCACGTAGAGCCGGTCGTTGCCCACCACGACGCCCTTGCACTGCTCGATCGTGGTGACTCCGGAGCAGCGGGCCTCGAACTGGTCGCTCGGCACGGAGATACGGATGCGCAGCTTGCCGGTCTTGTTGTCGATCGAGAAGACGTCCGAGAGGCCGATGGAGTCCGTGTCCCCGAGCTCCGCGGCCACGACGAGCGGCTCGGTGGAGATCACGCTGGCGTACTCGACGCCCTCGGCCATCTTGTACTCGGAGATCACCCCGCCGGACTCGGGGTCGATGGTCAGGATGTGCAGCTGGGGCTGGTCGTAGGAGCCGCACTTGCGGATCGTGACCAGCTTCTCGCCCCCGGCGTACCCGAGGTCGTAGCAGCCGTCGTCGGCCTTCGGGACCCACAGCTGCTTGCCGGACTCGATGTCGAAGGCGGTGCCGCCGCTCGTGCCGCCGGCCGCGACGGTGTCCCCGCTGACGGTGATGTTGTCGAAGGTGATCGGTGACCCGTCGACCTCGGCGTGCTTCGTCCAGAGCTTCTTGCCGGCGTCGAGGTCGATCGCCGCGACCTCGCTGCAGCCGTACGAGGGCTTGTCCTTGGTCGGCTTCCCTGGCTGGAACGCGACGGCCGTGAGGTTGTCGTCGTTGACGTGCGTGCTGGCCCGGCAGACCGGTCCGGGCAGCGGGATCGTCCAGAGCTTGGTGCCCTTGTCGGGGTCGTAGCCGACGATCTCCGAGACACCGCTCTTGACGTACGCCTTGTCGGTCAGCCAGGAGCCGGACACGACGACGCTGGTGTCGTCCTCGACCTTGGGCGCGGGGACCTGGAAGAGGACGGAGGAGTTGGTGTCGGAGGGCACCTTCTCGGTGCCGTCGGGGGTGTCGTCGCCCGCGCCTCCGCCCTCGCCGTCGGACCCGCCGCTGGTGCCGCCGCTGGAGCTGGCGGTCTCGTCCTTGCCGGCGTCACCGGACTTCGCGTACCAGACGCCGCCGCCGATGATCAGCGCGATCACCACGACGGTCGCGGCCACGATGACGGCCAGCTGCGAGCTGGACCTGCCACCGCCACCGCCGCCGCCGGGCCCGCCGGCCTGGTGGTGCAGCGGCACGGTCTGCTGCGGATAGCCGTAGCCGGGCGGCTGCGGCTGACCGTACGGGGCCTGCTGCTGACCGTACGGGGCCTGCTGCTGCCCGTAGAGGTTCTGCGGCTGACCGTACGGAGCGGGCGGCTGCTGGCCGGGGTAGCCGTACCCGCCCGGAGGGGTCTGCGGGGCTTGGGGTGCCTGCGGGTAGCCGTACCCGGACGGCGGTGGGCCCTGGGGCGGCGGCGGGGTCTGAGGCGCGCCGAAGCCGCCGCCCCCCGGCTGCTGGGGCGGCTGGTCCTGTGGCGGGCCGAACCCGCCCTGCGGGGGCTGGTTCGGCGGCGGAGGCGGCGGCTGGGTCATGGCGTGGGTACCTCAAGGGAGGGGGACGAAAAGGGCGGCGGCGAGGGGGATGTCCGGCGCACGCCTCACTTGCCGAAGGCGAGGATCAGCTTCTCCTTGGCGGCGTCGTTGCCGGTGAGCCGGGTGCTGGAGAGGTAGAAGCGCCCGTCGGCCCAGTCGAAGGCCTTGGTGAAGAAGCCCCGCTCCACGTCCGAGGCGCTCGCCGGGTTCTTCAGCAGCGTCGTCGGCTGGGGGCTGCTGCCGCTGACCGGGATGGACACGACCTGGCCGCCCGCGTCGTACGACGGCTCGACGTAGGCGATGAGCTTGCCGTCCTCGACCTTGATCGGCAGCATCGACTCCTCCGCCGGGGACTTCACGCGCCACTTCTCCTTGCCGTTGGCGAGGTTGATCGCGACGATCTCGTTGGGGCCCGTGACGGCCTTGGTCGGCATGTAGAGCGTGTCGGCGTCGGCGGCCACGCCGGTGCAGCCCTGGAGGTCACGCTGGAGGATGGCCCAGCCGCACTGGGCGCCGATCTCCAGGGCGACGTCGACCTGGGAGCGGCGCTTGCCGTCGGGGCCGAAGGTGGAGATGTTCCACTGCTTCTTGTCCTCGTTGGTGCTGTAGATGACCAGCGGGTCGACGGAGAAGACGCGCGAGACCTTCCAGCCGCCCGCGAACTGCCAGGTCCACTTGGCCTTGCCGGTCGCCGGGTCTAGCTCCTGCACCTCGTCGTGCTCGTTGCTGCGGGAGGCGTTGCAGCCCGCGACGGCGATCAGCTTCTTGCCGCCCGCGAAGGCGTCCGGGAAGCAGGCGTCGCCGAACTTCTTCTTGTCCCACAGCTTTTCGCCGCTGTTGACGTCGTACGCGGTGCCGGACTGCGAGCGGCCGACCATCAGCGTCTTGCCGGTGATGGACAGTTCGACGTCGAGCGTGCTGTCGAACAGCGCGCCGTTCTCGACCGAGGCCTTCCAGCCCTTGGCTCCGGTGTTGAGGTCGATCTGCTGGAGCTGGTTGCACTTGGCGCGGTCGCTGCTGCCGCTCATGTACGCGACGACGATCTTGTCGTCGGCGGACTTCTCCGGGGTGGCCGCGCAGATCTTCTCGGGGAAGGTGATCGGGTCCCAGGTGGCCTCGCCGTCACCGACGTTGTAGGCGAAGACCTGCTTGTACGCGGCCTTCACCGCGGCCTTGTCGGTGATCCACATGCCGGGGGCGTCGGCACCGGAGCCGGGCGCGTCGGGCGCGCCCTTGTACCAGAGCACCTTCGAGTCGCCGGCCTCCCGGCCTCCGTTGAGGTTCTCCGGGTCGGCGCCGCCGCCACCGCCGTTGTCGGGGTCGTCGGTCGGGGCCTCGGTGTTCTTCGAGTCGCCGCTCTCCTGGGCGACCGGCTTCTTCGGGTCGTCGTCGCCGCCGCGGGTCACCGCGAACACGGTGCCGCCGATGACGGCCAGCGCCGCGACCGCGGCACCGACGGCGAGGGCGGGCTTGCCCTTGAAGGGGTTGCGCGAGCCGGGCTGCGGGGCGCCGGGGTACTGCGGCTGGGGCGGGTAGCCGTAACCCTGGGCGGGCTGCTGGCCGTAGGGCCCGGGCTGCTGCGGGTAGCCGTACGGCCCCGGCTGCTGCTGCGGCTGGCCGTACGGCCCGGAGGGGTAGCCACCCGGCTGGGCAGGCTGGGCAGGCTGGGCCGGCGGGGCCGGCTGCTGCGGGTAGCCGTAACCGGGCTGCGGGGCACCGGGCGGCGGGCCCTGCGGGGGCGGCGGCGTCTGGGGCGGACCCTGCGGCGGGGGCGGCGTCTGCGGGGCGTCCTGCGGAGGCTGCGGTGCGCCGAAGCCACCCTGCCGCGGGTCCTGCGGTGCGCCGAAACCGCCCTGGGGCGGCTGGTTGGGCGGCTGGCTCATGAGCGGTTCCCCCTCGTGACCGGTGTGGTGCCACGCCCTGTGCCGTCGCGTTTCCGCCACACCGACGGTTCTCAGACTGTTCTCAGACGGCTCTTTCTATCACCCGCCACCGACACCCCACCGGCCCGCATCAGCCCCTGTTCCCAAGGGAGAACCGCCCCGTGATGCCCCCGTTATCCGCCTTCACGCCCCCTTCACCAGAGGGCGCGCAGCGCCCCTGGTGAGGGGCGCGGGGAACTGCGCGACAAGCCCCACCAAAGCCGCAGCCGACAACCGACACACAGCAGCACCCCCGTAGTCGCCCCCGTAAAGCGCTACGCGTCCTCCGCAAGCTCCAGCCAGCGCATCTCCAACTCATCCCGCTGCCCCGCCAAGTCCCGCAACTCCGCGTCGAGTTCCGCCACCTTCCCAAAGTCCGTGGCGTTCTCAGCGATCCGCGCATGCAGCTTCGTCTCCTTCTCGGAGAGCTTGTCGAGCTGCCGCTCGATCCGCTGCAACTCCTTCTTCGCGGCCCGCGCATCGGCCGCGCTCCTCTCCGGCACGACCTTCTCCGCCCCCGCACCGGAGGTCGCCGCGGCGACCTGCGCCTCCATCCGGTGCCGGCGCTCCAGGTACTCGTCGATGCCGCGCGGCAGCATCCGCAGGGTGGCGTCGCCGAGCAGGGCGAACACCCGGTCCGTGGTGCGCTCGACGAAGAACCGGTCGTGGGAGATGACGATCATCGAGCCCGGCCAGCCGTCGAGGACGTCCTCCAGCTGGGTGAGGGTCTCGATGTCGAGGTCGTTGGTCGGCTCGTCGAGGAACAGGACGTTGGGCTCGTCCATGAGCAGGCGCAGCAACTGCAGCCGCCGCCGCTCACCACCTGAGAGGTCCCCGACCGGCGTCCACTGCTTCTCCTTGCCGAACCCGAACGTCTCGCACAGCTGCCCGGCGGTCATCTCGCGCCCCTTGCCGAGGTCGACGCGCTCGCGCACCGCCTGGACGGCCTCCAGCACCCGCCAGTTCGGGTCGAGTTCGTCGACTTCCTGGGAGAGGTAGGCGAGCTTGACGGTCTTGCCCACGGCGATCCGCCCGGCGGCGGGCTGGGTCTCGCCCTCCGTCCGGGCCGCCTCGGCCATCGCCCGCAGGAGGGTGGTCTTCCCGGCGCCGTTGACCCCGACGAGGCCGATCCGGTCGCCGGGGCCGAGCTGCCAGGTCACATGCTTGAGCAGCACCTTGGGGCCGGCCTGGACGGTGATGTCCTCCAGGTCGAAGACGGTCTTGCCGAGCCGGGACGAGGCGAACTTCATCAGCTCGCTGCTGTCCCGGGGCGGCGGCACGTCCTTGATGAGCTCGTTGGCGGCCTCGACGCGGAAACGCGGCTTGGACGTACGCGCGGGGGCGCCGCGACGCAGCCAGGCGAGCTCCTTGCGGACCAGGTTCTGCCGCTTGACCTCTTCGGTGGCGGCGATGCGCTCGCGCTCGGCGCGGGCGAAGACGTAGTCGGAGTAGCCGCCCTCGTACTCGTAGACCGCGCCGCGCTGGACGTCCCACATGCGGGTGCAGACCTGGTCGAGGAACCAGCGGTCGTGGGTGACGCAGACGAGGCCGGAGCGCCGCTCGCGCAGGTGCTGGGCGAGCCAGGCGATGCCCTCGACGTCGAGGTGGTTGGTGGGCTCGTCGAGGACGATCAGGTCCTGCTCCTCGATGAGCAGCTTGGCGAGCGCGATCCGCCGCCGCTCGCCACCGGAGAGCGGGCCGATGACGGTGTCGAGGCCCTGCGGGAAGCCGGGCAGGTCCAGGCCGCCGAAGAGGCCGGTCAGGACGTCCCGGACCTTCGCGTTCCCGGCCCACTCGTGGTCGGCCATGTCGCGGATGACCTCGTGCCGGACGGTGGCCTCGGGGTCGAGCGAGTCATGCTGGGTGAGCACGCCGAGCCGAAGTCCGCCGGAGTGGGTGACCCGGCCGGTGTCGGCCTCCTCCAGCTTGGCCAGCATCCGGATCAGGGTCGTCTTGCCGTCGCCGTTGCGCCCGACGACGCCGATGCGGTCGCCCTCGGAGACGCCGAGCGACACACCGTCGAGCAGGGCACGGGTGCCGTACACCTTGCTGACGTTCTCGACATTGACCAGGTTGACGGCCATTTCTCTCCTGCCCAGGGGGACGATCGACCCTCCAGGGTAGCCGCGCCCACCGACAGCCCCGCACCGCAGGGAGTTCCGGGCACGGGTGCGCCCCGGGGATCCCCCTGTGTCCCCGGGGCGTACCGGCGTGCCGGGCCGGGGTCGCGTCAGCGGCGGGCGGCCGCCGCGCGGACCTCGCCGAGGAGGTCGTACATGATCTGGCCGGGGCACTCGGTGGCGAAGTAGTCGCGGTGACCGCCGACCGTGTTCGTGTCCTTCTTGGTGCCGTTGACCGGGTTGGTGTAGGTGACCTGCGCCTGCGGGTCCAGGCCCTTGAACCGGGTGATCACCTTGATCAGGCGGATCAGGGAGGCCTTGGCCGCGTCCGTCGGGGCCTGGCCGTCGAGGTTGCCGATCAGGGCGATGCCGAGGGCGCCGGAGTTGTAGCCGACGGAGTGGAAGCCGGTGACGAGGTCGCCGTCCGGGTTGAAGGCGGGGATGCCGTCGTCGCCGGAGTAGCGGCCCTCGTAGACGGCGCCGGCCTCGTCGATGAGGAAGTGGTAGCCGATGTCGCCCCAGTCGTTGGTGATCGCGTGGTACTCGTAGATCGCGCGTACCGTCGCGGCCGGGTCGGGGTCGTTGTTCGGGGTCGCGGTGTGGTGGACCGTGATGATCTGGAGCGGGTAGTAGGTCTCGGGCGAGTTGACCGAGCCGTCCGCCTTGAACCGCTTGGACTCGTCGGCGCCCCAGGCGGCGCGCGAGAGGTAGCCGACGCCACGCACGCGCGTGGGCTCGCTCGGCACCCGGACGGTGCGGTTCGGGCCGTCGGTGGTGTCGATCGCGAGGGAGTGCACGCCGTCGATGCCGGTGGCGGCCTTCACCTCGTACGCCTTGGCGTTGTCGGCGGCGACCAGGGCCGTGCCGCCGCCCTCGACGTGCGCGCAGCCGCTCGTCAGGTTCTGCCAGCCGCCGTCCGCGAGCCGGATGGCGGCGCCCGTCTCGGCGCCGGACCAGCGCACCCCGACGTAGGAGGCGGCGAAGGCGGTGGTGGCCGTGCCGGTGCCGGTGGCGGCCTCGGTCCGGGTGGCGGGGAACTTCTCCGGCGTCGTGCCGGAATCGCCGGAGCCGGACGCGGAGTTGTCACTCTCGCCGGAGTCGGTGGCCGCGAACACCATCGGCGTGATGGCGGCTCCGGCGGCCACGGCACCGCCCGCGGCGATCATGCCGCGACGGGACAGCGAGCGCTTTCTACGGTGAGACGGCTGGGCGGGGGTGGGGGATTCGGACACGGAAGTGTCCCCTTCCAGAAGTGCACTTGACGGTGGGGGGCCGGACACGGGACACACACGGCCCGGCAGTTGAAACATCAAGCGACCCTAACGGCCCCATCCGCCCCGCATGTACTGCGAACGCAGTACATGCGTGTGGAGATCGGGCAAAGAACGCCTACTTGTGAGTACGGCGTCACGCTCCGCTGACCCGCACGACGGTGGCGCCCGGGGCGGGCCCCGACGCGGTGCGCACCGCGCGACAGGTGCCGGACGCCTGGAGGGTCTCGGCCACCTCCGCCGCCGACTCGGGGTCGCGGGCGAGGAACGCCGTCGTCGGACCCGAACCGGAGACGAGCGCGGTGAGCGCACCGGCGGCTCGGCCCGCGGCGAGGGTGCCGGCGAGTTCCGGGAAGAGGGAGAGGGCCGCGGGCTGGAGGTCGTTGGAGACGGCGGCGGCGAGCGCGTCGGGGTCGCCCTTCGCGAGGGCGTCGAGCAGCGGCTGGGAGGCGACGGGCTCGGGGATGACGGTGCCCTCGCCGAGCCGGTCGAACTCACGGAAGACGGCCGGCGTGGACAGCCCCCGGCCGGCCATCGCGAACACCCAGTGGAAGGTGCCGCCCACGTCGAGCACGCGCAGCTTCTCGCCCCGCCCGGTACCGAGGGCCGCCCCGCCGACCAGGCTGAACGGCACGTCGCTGCCCAACTCGGCGCAGATGTCGAGGAGTTCCTCGCGGGAGGCGCCCGTGCCCCAGAGCGCGTCGCAGGCCAGCAGCGCGCCCGCGCCGTCCGCGCTGCCGCCCGCCATGCCGCCGGCGACCGGGATGTCCTTGGCGATGTGGACATGGACGGCCGGTTCGAGACCGCGGCGCTCGGCGAGGACGATCGCCGCCCGCGCGGCCAGGTTCGTACGGTCGAGGGGGACCTGGTCGGCGTCCGGCCCCTCGCAGGTGACCCGGAGTTCGTCGGCCGGGGTCACGGTGACCTCGTCGTAGAGGCCGACGGCCAGGAAGACGTTGGCCAGGTCGTGGAAGCCGTCGGGGCGGGCGGCGCCGACCGCGAGCTGGACGTTGACCTTGGCGGGGACGCGGACGGCGACGCTCGCGCTCACTTACTCGGACTCCTCGTGCCGGGCGGCGGCTTCCTTGTGCTCCGCGATGGCCGCGAACTCCTCGACCGTCAGGGCCTCTCCGCGGGCCTGCGGGGAGACGCCGGCCGCGACGAGGGCCGCCTCGGCGGCGGCGGCCGAGCCCGCCCATCCGGCGAGCGCCGCGCGCAGCGTCTTGCGGCGCTGGGCGAAGGCGGCGTCGACGACGGCGAAGACCTCGCGCTTGGCGGCGGTGGTCTTGACCGGCTCGGTGCGCCGGGTCAGGGCGACGAGCCCGCTGTCGACGTTCGGGGCGGGCCAGAAGACATTGCGCCCGATGGCACCGGCCCGCTTGACCTCGGCGTACCAGTTGGCCTTCACGGACGGTACGCCGTACACCTTCGAGCCGGGTGCGGCGGCGAGGCGGTCGGCGACCTCGGACTGCACCATGACGAGGGTGCGTTCGATGCTCGGGAAGGTGGCGAGCATGTGGAGGAGGACCGGGACGGCCACGTTGTAAGGGAGGTTCGCGACGAGCGCGGTGGGCGGCGGGCCCGGCAGCTCGGCGACGTGCATCGCGTCGGAGTGCACCAGCGCGAAACGGTCGGCGCGCTCGGGCATGCGGGCCGCGATGGTCGCGGGCAGCGCGGCGGCCAGGACATCGTCGATCTCGACGGCGGTGACGCGGTCGGCCACCTCCAGCAGAGCGAGCGTGAGGGAGCCGAGTCCCGGGCCGACCTCCACCACCACGTCGTCGGGGCGGACCTGAGCGGTGCGGACGATACGGCGGACCGTGTTCGCGTCGATCACGAAGTTCTGGCCACGCTGCTTGGTGGGGCGCACACCGAGGGCGGCCGCCAGTTCACGGACGTCGGCGGGGCCCAGGAGGGCGTCGGGGGTGGGGCTGCTGCTCACGGCCACAAGGGTACGGGTCGCCGCGGGCCGCACTCGCCCGCCGGTGGCCGGCCCGGCCCGCGCGGCTCACCCGTGCAACCGCTCCCCACAGTGCGGCCAGGGACTCGCCCCCTGCCGCACGTACAGCTTCTTCGCGCGCATCGTCTGTTCCTCCGCCGGGGCGTCCTGCGGGCGGCCCTTTCCGCCGAGGTTGTGCCAGGTCTGGGTGTCGAACTGGTACAGCCCGCCGTAGTTGCCCGAGGAGTCCACCGCGTCCGGCCGGCCCCCGGACTCGCAGGCCGCGAGCCCCTGCCAGTTCAGCCCCCCGGCGGCGCGCACGGACGTCGGCAGCGGTTTGGTCCCGACCTTCACCACCTGGGTCTGCGGCTCGCGCACCACCTCGGACCCGATCCGCCGCGGCTTCTGCTTGACGCCGTTGACCGTGCGCAGGGAGTACGTGATCCGGCGCAGGCCCACCCGGCCCGCCCGCTCGACGACCTCCGTGCCCTTGAACACCGACGGGTCCTCGACCCGCTCCACCGCGAACTGGATCGCCTCGTCGTGGATCTCCTTGCGGCCGGTGATCCGCAGGACCGTGACCGCCTGCCCGTCGCGCGGGAAGCTGTCCAGGGGGACGGAGGTGGTGTCCTGTCCGCGCAGCGTGATGCCCGCCTGCCGCACGACCTCGCCCACCGTCGCGGCGTTGGTGCGGATGGTGCGCGCCCGGCCGTCCGCCATGATCGTCACGGCGCGTTCGGTCCGCACGTCCAACGTGAGCCCCTCACGCCCGATGCGCCGGGAGCGCGACGTGGAGACATACGCCCCCTCCGCGCGCACCCCGATCTGCCGCAGTGCCGCCTCCACCGTCCGCTCCGTGGTCCACACCTCGCGCCGCTGCCCGTCGAGGGTGAGCCGTACGGGGCGCCCGTAGTGCACCGCGATCTCGTCACCGCTGGTGAGGGCCGCGTCGGCGGCGGGCGCCACGGCGTCGTGCGCGCCCACCTCGACGCCCTCCTCGTCGAGGAGTTCGGTGACGTCGTCGGCGAAGGTGTGCAGGGTGCGCGGCTTGCCGTCGACGTTCAGCTCGATCGCCTTGTCCTTGGCGACGAAGGCGCTCGTGCCGCCCGCGAGGAAGGCCACGACCAGCGCCTGCGGGACGAGCCGGCGCATCGGCCCGTCGCCCCGCTCGGCGAGCCGCGCCCTGCGCCGGTGCGCGGCGCGCCGGCCGCTCCGGGGGCGCGCCACGGGCTCGTACGCCGTCTCGGGCTCCTCGTGGGCGGGCCGGTAGGTGTCCTCGTACGCGCCGTACGGGTCACGCCCCTCGTATCCCTCGTACCCGCCGTATCCCTCGTACGCGGGCCGGTACGTGTCCGTCCGCGTCGGATGTGCCGCCGGCCCGCCCGCCACCCCGTACGCCAGCGTCTGGACGCTGTGCGGGTCGAAGCCGCCGTGCCTCGGGGGCCGGTGGGCCGGGCTCGGGCCATACGTCTCGTACTGCGCGTTGCTCACGACGACACGCTCCAGCGGAGGGGTCCGTTTCAGGGCCCCCAGAACCTAGCGGAGCGGTGAAAACTCTCCAAAGCGACGCGACTACCCACAGTCGTGACAAGTCGGAGGTGTACCCCTGCGAGCGTTATGCGGCGGTTATCCGTCAGTAGCCGAAGGCATGTGCCGTGTTCGCCCCGAGGGCCGTCGCCAGCGCGTCCTCGTCGATCCCCCGGACGGCGGCCATGGCGCGCACCGTGATCGGAATGAGATACGGCGCGTTGGGCCGTCCGCGGTACGGCGCCGGCGTGAGGAAGGGCGCGTCGGTCTCCACGAGGAGCAGTTCCAGCGGGGCCACCGCCACCGCGTCCCGCAGATTCTGGGCGTTCTTGAAGGTGACGTTGCCCGCGAAGGACATGTAGTAGCCGGCGCGGGCGCACACCTCGGCCATCTCGGCGTCCCCGGAGTAGCAGTGGAAGACGGTGCGCTCGGGCGCGCCCTCCTCCTTCAGCACCCGCAGCACGTCCGCGTGGGCCTCGCGGTCATGGATGACCAGGGCCTTGCCGTGCCGCTTGGCGATCTCGATGTGGGCACGGAAGGAGGCCTCCTGCGCCTCCTTGCCCTCGGGCCCGGTGCGGAAGTAGTCGAGGCCGGTCTCGCCGACGCCCTTCACCTGCGGGAGCGCGGCGAGGCGGTCGATCTCCGCGAGCGCCTCGTCGAGCGCCCTCGCGCCCCCGGGCTCGCGCGCCCCCTGCCGGGACCAGCCGTCGGGGTCTCCGTGCACGATGCGTGGCGCCTCGTTCGGGTGCAGGGCGACCGTCGCGTGCACGGCGTCGTACCGGGCCGCCGTCTCGGCCGCCCATTGGGAGCCGCGTACGTCACAGCCCACCTGCACGACCGTCGTCACCCCGACCGACGCCGCCTTGGCCAGACCCTCGTCCACCGTGCCGGACTGCATGTCGAGGTGGGTGTGCGAGTCGGCGACCGGCACCCGGAGCGGCTCCGGGAGCGGCGGGGCGGCGTGCTTGTCGGAGGTGTTCGAAGGCATGCCCCGATCCTACGAAAGGAGCATGCCCTCGAACGGGTCGGCCTTCCGCGCCGGCGCCGGGCTCAGCTCGCCTTGCGGTGGAAGACGTGCAGGAGGTCGGAGAGGTGCCAGTGGTGGTCCTCCTTGGGCGCCGTACCGTCCGACGGCACGCCCGGCACCTCCACGGGACCGGCCGGCGGCACCCGGCGCTGCTGGTGCACCGCGTCGCGCACCGAGGAGACCCGCCCCGGACGCATGATGCGCACGAGGTGGTTGTCGCAGTTCGGGCACGTGGGCCGGCTCAGCGGCGACGGCACGACCTCGCCGTCGGCCACGTACATCACGAACTCACGGCCTTCGCCGTCTATGTGGTGCTCTATCTCGTACGACTGCTCCCAGCCGTGCCCGCAGCGCATGCAGGCGAAGGAGTACGACTCGTTGACGACGGCGGTCGCACCGTTGCGAAGGCCAGTGTGTCCGGTGATCTCGCTCATGCCAGCTCCTGTGGTCCGCTGGTGGGACGGGTTGCGTCCCACCACCCAGTGGACTCCTCCGCAGGAGCGAACGCACGCCATCTGTCCACTGTTGGGGGCGACTTGGACGTTCCTTGCCGAAAGGCCCGGCTCCCTTTACCCCCGCATGGGGCGCACGCTCATGCGATATACGCCCTGCTCACCCGGCGTTTCACGCCCCCGCGTTCTTGGCCGCCACCACGGCGTCGAAGACCTCCCGCTTCGGCAGCCCGGCCTCCGCCGCCACCGCCGCGATGGCCTCCTTGCGCCGCTCCCCCGCCTCTTCGCGCACGCGAACCCGCCGGACCAGCTCGGCGGCGTCGACCTCCTCGGCGCCCTTGTCCGGCGCCCCCTCGACGACCACGGTGATCTCCCCGCGCACTCCCTCGGCCGCCCACGCCGCGAGCTCCGCGAGCCCGCCCCGCTTGACCTCCTCGTACGTCTTGGTCAGCTCCCGGCACACGGCGGCCCGTCGGTCTCCGCCCAGCACCTCGGCCATCGCGGCGAGGGTGTCGTCGAGCCGGTGCGGGGCCTCGAAGTAGACGAGCGTCCGCCGCTCCCGCTCCACTTCCCTGAGCCGCGACAGCCGCTCCCCCGCCTTGCGCGGCAGGAACCCCTCGAAGCAGAACCGGTCGACGGGCAGCCCCGACAGGGCGAGCGCGGTCAGCACGGCGGACGGCCCCGGCACCGCGGTGACCTTGACGTCCTTCTCCACCGCGGCCGCGACCAGCCGGTACCCGGGGTCGGACACGGACGGCATCCCGGCGTCCGTGACGAGCAGTACCCGCGAGCCCGCCAGCAGCGCCTCGACCAGCTCGGGGGTCCGCGCGGCCTCGTTCCCCTCGAAGTACGACACGACCCGCCCCGTCGGCTGCACGTCCAGCGCCTGGGTGAGGCGCTTGAGCCGGCGCGTGTCCTCGGCGGCGATCACGTCCGCGCCGGCGAGCTCCTCGACCAGCCGGGGCGGGGCGTCCTTGACGTCGCCGATGGGAGTGCCTGCCAAAACAAGGGTTCCTGTCACGTTTCCATCCTCGCAGGGCGCATCCACGCGACTGTCACAGACGTGTTCCCTACGATGGCGCGGTGACCAGTACCGCGTCCTCCACGGACACCCGGCAGGGCCAGGCGACCCACGAGCAGCGGCCGTCGTGGCAGCAGCGGCTGCGCCGCTTCGGCTACATGGCGACGCCCCGGAGCGACGTCCGCGACCGGCTCGTGCCGCCGTACGTCCAGCCCAGCCCGCGGATGTGGCAGTTCCTCGGCGTCCCGCGGCCGCTCGCCGAGCGGATCGCGCGCTGGTCGGGCTGGATCGGTCCGCTGCTGGTGACGCTGCTCGCCGGGGTGCTGCGGTTCTGGAACCTGGGCAGCCCCAAGGCGGTGATATTCGACGAGACGTACTACGCCAAGGACGCCTGGGCGCTCGTCCACCGCGGTTTCGAGGTCAACTGGGACAAGAACGCCAACGACCTGATCCTCGACATCGGCAGCCGGGTCAAGATCCCGACGGACGCGGCGTACGTCGTCCATCCGCCGGTCGGCAAGTACGTCATCGGGCTGGGCGAGCTGATCTTCGGGTTCAACCCGTTCGGCTGGCGGTTCATGACGGCGCTGCTGGGCACCCTGGCCGTCCTGATGCTGTGCCGCATCGGCCGGCGCATCTTCCGCTCGACCTTCCTCGGCTGCCTCGCGGGCACGCTGATGGCGGTCGACGGGCTGGCCTTCGTGATGGCGCGCACCTCGCTGCTCGACGGGGTGCTGATGTTCTTCGTGCTGGCGGCGTTCGGCTGCCTCGTCCTCGACCGGGACCGGGCGCGCGCGAAACTCGCGGCCGCCCTCCCCGCCGACCCCGACGGCCGGGTCCGTCCCGACGCGGACATCGCGGAGACCCTGCGCCTGGGATGGCGGCCCTACCGCTGGCTGGCCGGCCTGATGCTGGGCCTGGCCATCGGCACCAAGTGGAACGGCCTGTACTTCCTGGTCGCGTTCGGTCTGATGACGGTCCTCTGGGACGTCGGCGCCCGCAAGGTCGCCGGTGCCCGCCACCCCTACACCGCGGTCCTCAAGCGCGACCTGGGCCTCGCCTTCCTGGCGACCGTGCCGGTGGCGATCGTCACCTACATCGCCTCGTGGACCGGCTGGATCCTCTCCCCGACGGACGGCACCGGCGGCTACTACCGCGACTGGGCGGGCGCCGACGGCCGCGGCAGCAGCTGGTCTTGGCTGTTCCCCGACTGGTGGCTGAGCCTGTGGCACTACGAGGCCCAGGTGTACGAGTTCCACGTCGGCCTGTCGTCGCCGCACACCTACCAGTCCAACCCGTGGAGCTGGATCGTCGTCGGCCGCCCGGTGTCGTACTTCTACGAGTCCCCCGCGCCCGGCAAGGACGGCTGCCCCGTCGACGCGGGCGAGAAGTGCGCGCGCGAGGTGCTGGCGCTCGGCACTCCGCTGCTGTGGTGGGTGGCCGCGTTCGCGGTCCTGTACGTCCTGTGGCGCTGGGTCTTCCGCCGCGACTGGCGGGCCGGCGCCATCGCCTGCGGCGTCGCGGCCGGCTACCTCCCCTGGTTCCTCTACCAGGAACGCACCATCTTCTTCTTCTACGCCGTCGTCTTCCTGCCCTTCCTCTGCCTGGCCGTGGCCATGCTCCTCGGCGCGATCATCGGCCCACCGGGCGCCGGCGACACCCGCCGGGTGGCCGGCGCCACGGGCGCGGGCGTCCTGGTCCTGCTGATCGCCTGGAACTTCATCTACTTCTGGCCCCTGTACACGGGCACGGCGATCCCCATAGACAGCTGGCGCTCGCGGATGTGGCTGGACACCTGGGTGTAGCCGGCGGACAGAGGGCGCCGGCCCGGTCGCCGGTGCCCGTCAGCGGCCGTCACCGGTCACGCCCAGCCGGACCGGCGACGGCCCGACGCGTCGGCAGCCACAGTCCCGCCCGCGCTGTGGGGTGTGCGGGGCCTGCCTCGGCCTGCCCTTGTCGGCGGCGCGCAGCACAGTGATCATCGCCGCGGCCCCGCTCAGCAGCCCACCGAAGCCGGAGACCCCGGAGACCACGACCGGCAGGATGCTCGGCGAAGCCGACGCGCTCTGTACGGCCGCCGCCTCTGCCACCGCAGCCTCCGGCTCCTCCTCGTCCGTGTCTCCGGGTGCCGGGCTGTCGTGGTCGCCGCTGACGGGGGCCAGGACGACGGCGCGGTCCTGCGCGGCCCATGACACGAACGAGCCGAGGCAGAGCGCGAACAGGGCGGCGGCGGCGATCAGCCAGAGCAGCGAGGCACGGGCTGTGACGCGTCGGCGCAGGGCCGACGGCAGCGCCTGCCAGGTCCGGGTCGGTTCAGGGCTGCTCAGCATGTCGATCGCTCCTCGTCTCCGTGGCGCCACACCTCCGCGGCGACCCCTGCCTCCATTGCGCCCCCGCCGCCGGTTCGCGTCACGGCACTGCATTTCGGGGCTTGACAACGCGGGGGCCAGCCCTCTTCGTTCGGCCAAGAATCGGTCACACATTCGGACAACAAAAGAAAACAGTTCCCCCACCGGTCCCGCACGCCACTTACAGTGCGGTGGACTGAAACGGGGAGGGACGTATGTCCAAGGGGGTCAGAAACGCCGTCATAGGCGGCGTGTTCGCCGTGATGGTGGGCGGGGCCGGGTACGGCGCGTACAACATCATGTCGGCGTTGAACGGCGGCGGGGCGACCGGCCAGGGAGGGCCGGCGCCGGTGCGGTCCGGGCCGCCGGGTGCCGACGAGGTCGAGGAGACCACGGCGAAGTTCTTCGCGGCCTGGGAGAAGGGGGAGGCGGCCCAGGCGGCGGCGTACACGAACAACGACGCGGCGGCCGGGCCGGTGCTGAGGTCCTTCAGCGAGGGCGCCCACATCACCGGCGTGAAGATCACGCCTGGCAAGGCGACCGGCGCCACCGTGCCCTTCACCGTGAAGGCGAAGGTCACCTACGACGGCAAGTCCAAGCCGCTCACCTACAAGAGCGAGCTCAAGGTGGTGCGCGGCATCACCACCGGCCGGGCCCTCGTCGACTGGCAGCCGACCGTGATCCACCCGCAGCTGGAGAAGGACGACAGGCTCGTCACCGGCGAGGCCTCGGCCCCGCCCATCGAGGCCGTGGACCGGAACGGCACCGTGCTGACGAAGGAGAAGTACCCCTCCCTCGGCCCGATCCTGGACACCCTGCGCGACAGATACGGCAGCAAGGCGGGCGGCACCCCCGGCATCGAGCTGGCGATCCGACATGCCGACGAGTCGCCGGACACCTCGCTGCTGACCCTCGCCAAGGGCCGGCCCGGCAAACTGGAGACGACGCTCAGCGCGAGCGCGCAGGCGGCGGCCGAGAAGGCGGTGAAGCAGTACGCCGAGTCCTCGGTGGTGGCCGTCAAGCCGAGCACCGGCGAGGTCCTGGCGGTGGCCAACCACCGTGACGACGCCTTCAACGCGGCCTTCGAGGGACGCGTCCCGCCCGGCTCCACGATGAAGATCATCACCTCGGCGATGCTCATCGACAACGGCGTGACCACGATGAACGGGCCCGCGCCCTGCCCCGACACGGCGACCTGGCAGAGCCAGACCTTCAAGAACCTCACCGGCATGAAGCCGGACGAGAGCGCGAGCGCCACCCTCGCGGCCGGCTTCATGCGCTCCTGCAACACGGCCTTCATCAAGCTGGTCGACGAGAAGCCGCTCTCCGACGCCTCGTTGGCGGCGGAGGCCGAGCAGCGGTTCGGGCTCGGCCGCGACTGGAAGACCGGCATCACCTCCTTCGACGGCAGCGTCCCCGCCTCCACCGGTCCCGACCGCGCGGCCAACGCCATCGGTCAGGGCCAGGTCGAGATGAACCCGCTGAACATGGCGTCGGTGACGGCGACCGCGATCACGGGTACGTTCCGGCAGCCGTACCTGGTCGGTCGCGACCTCGACGACCGGCCGTTCGCCACCGCCGACGGACTGCGGTCGGGCACGGTCGCCCAGCTGAAGCAGATGATGCGGCTGACCGCGACCTCGTCCCCGGGCACCGCCGTGCAGGTCATGTCCGGACTGAGCGGCGACATCGGCGCCAAGACCGGTTCCGCCGAGGTCGACGGTGAGGCCACCTCGGACAGCTGGTTCACCGGTTTCCGCAATGACGTGGCGGCCGCGGCCATGGCCCAGCAGGGCGGCCACGGCAGCGACGCGGCGGGCCCGATTGTCGCAGCCGTGCTACGAGCGTCCGGCTGAACTCACCCCCCGGGGCACGGGACTCTAGGGTGGTCCCCGTCGTTGGTATGGGTGAGGCAGGCGGGGCGGCGGCGGGGGCCCCTGGAATTCGTGAGGGAACGGAAAGCAGTGGGCAACAGAGGGCGCGTCGCTGAGCGACGGAAGACCAACCCCGCCGTGCTCGGCGGGATGATCGCCGTGGTCGTCGGCGGCGCCGGGTTCGGCGCCTACGCGCTGTTCGGCGGCGGGGCCGTCGCCGACAGCCGTACGCAGTCGACGTCGGCGAGCGCCGACGACAAGGCGAAGGACGTCAAGACCGGCCCCCTGTCGGCGACCGAGGTCACGTCCGCGGCCCGCGCGTTCCTCACCGCCTGGCAGCAGGGTCAGGTCACCGAGGCGGCCGCCGCCACGGACGACACCACGGCCGCCAGGACGCTGCTGACCGGCTACACCAAGGACGCCCACATCAAGGACGTCACCCTCACCGCCGGCGCCCGCACCGGCGACAAGGTCCCCTTCTCCGTGAAGGGCACCGTCTCCTACAAGGGCACCACCAAGCCGCTGGCGTACGACAGTTCGCTGACGGTCGTGCGGCGCGCCGAGGACGGCAAGCCGCTCGTCGAGTGGCACTCGGCGATCGTCCACCCCGACCTGAAGGACGGCGACACCCTCGTCACCGGCGAGTCCGGCACCCCGCCGGTCAAGGCCCTCGACCGGGACGGCGGCGAGATCACCGAGGACGAGTACCCGTCGCTGGGCTCCGTCCTGGACGGGCTGCGCGAGAAGTACGGCGACAAGGCCGGCGGCAAGGCGGGCGTCGAGCTCCAGGTGGTCCGGGGCAAGGAGTCGAAGAAGGCCGAGCTGTCCGACAAGACCCTGCTGGAGCTGAGCAAGGGCACCCCGGGCACGGTGAGGACGACGCTGAGCCCGACGATGCAGGCCGCCGCGGAGAAGCAGGTCGCGGACAGGTCGCGGGCGTCGGTGGTCGTGCTGCGTCCCTCGACCGGCGAGATCCTGGCCGTCGCGAACTCCTCGCACGGCTTCAACACCGCCTTCCAGGGCTCCCTCGCGCCCGGCTCCACGATGAAGGTCATCACCTCCTCGTTGCTGATCGACAAGGGCCTCGCGTCGGCGGACAAGCAGCACCCCTGCCCGAAGTACTTCACGTACGGCCACTGGAAGTTCCAGAACGACGACAAGTTCGAGATCAAGGGCGGCACCTTCAAGGCGAGCTTCGCGCGCTCCTGCAACACGGCCTTCATCAGCCAGGCCCCCGAGCTGGACAACGACAGCCTGACCAAGCAGGCCCAGCAGGTCTTCGGTCTCTCCATGAACAACTGGTCCGTCGGCGTCCCGACCTTCGACGGCTCCGTCCCGGTCCAGTCGCAGGCCCAGATGGCGGCCTCGCTCATCGGCCAGGGCGGCGTGCGGATGAACCCGCTGAACATGGCGTCGGTGTCGGCGACCGTGAAGACGGGCACCTTCAAGCAGCCCTACCTGGTGGCCCCGTCGGTCGACAACCGCACCCTCGCCACCGCCTCCCGCTCCCTGTCCGCCTCCACGCTGTCCCAGCTGCGCGAGCTGATGGCGTACACGGCGGCCTACGGCACGGCGGCCGAGGCGATGTCCGGGGTCACCGGCGACGTCGGCGCGAAGACGGGCTCGGCGGAGGTCGACGGCCAGAAGAACCCGAACGGCTGGTTCACCGCGTACCGGAACGACCTGGCGGCGGCGGGCGTGGTCCAGGCGGGTGGCCACGGCGGCGACACGGCCGGGCCGATCGTGGCGGATCTGCTGAAGCTGGGCGGCTGAGACTCAGCTCCGCAACTGGGGCTCACGCTCGACGGACGCGGCGGGTGCGGCGGGTGCGGCGGCCAGGTATGTCCGCCGCAGGAACCTCATCAGGGCCTTCGTCTCGAACTGCACGACCGAGACGCCTTGCGCGGAGTGGAACTCCACCACGGTCTGCACCCGGCCGCACGGCCACACCTGTATCTCTCCGCTGCCCGCGGGAGCGCGCAGCCCCTGTTCCAGCAGGGAGCGCGAGAAGGTCCACTCGCGTGCCCGGCGGCCGGGCAACCGTATGCGCACCAGGCGCGGATCGGTCTCGGGGTCGTACGTCAGGACGACGGGCACGGCGTCTTGTTCCTCCGCCAGGAGGTCCGCGTCAGTGACGATGTGGGCTCGCGCGTACTGCTCGACTACGGACATCGGACGTTCCCCTTACCGTGCGTCACCTGCGCGGAAACCGTGCATCCGCTTCCCTTCCAATGTCCCATATTTCCGGTATCACACCCCCCGGAGCGGCTTATCTCGTGTTCACAACAGAGAGTGAGACGCTCTTGCGAATGGTTCGCATCAAGCCACACCATCGAAGGGTGCATGTACCTGACGGATTCATAGACGCCCCGACCTCCGCCGTGACCGGAGTGGTCGCCGCGGCCGCGGTCGCCGTGAGCCTGCGCGGCGCGCGCCGTGAACTCGACGAGCGCACGGCGCCGCTGGCCGGCCTGGTGGCGGCGTTCATCTTCGCGGTGCAGATGCTGAACTTCCCCGTGGCGGCCGGGACCAGCGGGCATCTGCTCGGCGGCGCCCTCGCCGCGATCCTCGTCGGCCCGTACACCGGCGCGCTGTGCATCTCCGTCGTCCTGCTGATGCAGGGCATCCTCTTCGCGGACGGCGGCCTCACCGCGCTCGGCGTGAACATCACCAACATGGCGATCGTCGGCGTCGTCGTGGCCTACGTCGTCTTCCGCGGCCTGGTGAAGGTCCTGCCGAAGACCCGGCGCTCGATCACCGCCGCCTCCTTCGTCGCCGCGATCGTGTCGGTGCCGGCCGCGGCCCTCGCGTTCACGCTGCTGTTCTGGATCGGCGGCACCACCGACGTCTCGATCGGCAAGGTCGCCACCGCCATGGTCGGCGTCCACCTGCTGATCGGCATCGGCGAGGCCGTGATCACCGCGCTGACCATCGGCGCCGTCGTCGCCGTACGCCCGGACCTCGTCTATGGCGCCCGTGACCTGCGACAGCCGCTGAAGCTGCGGGTCGGCGGCGAACTCGTCGACGCCCCGGCCGCCGAGGACGCGCAGCCCGTCGCGGCCCGGACCTCGCGCCGCACCCTGTGGATCAGCGGCCTGGCCACCTCCCTCGTGCTGGCCGGATTCGTCAGCTTCTACGCCTCCGCCAGCCCCGACGGCCTGGAGAAGGTCGCCGAGGACAAGGGGTTCCTGGAGTCCGCGGAGGAGCACGCCAACGCCGACTCGCCGCTCGCCGACTACGGCGTCAAGGACATCGACAACGTCCGCCTCTCCGGTGGTCTCGCCGGAGTGATCGGCGTCGGCGCCACCGTCGTCGCCGGCACCGGCGTCTTCTGGGCGGTGCGCCGCCGTCGTACGGACGAGGGGGCCGACGTGTCCCCCACGAGCACGAGCGTCTGACGTGGGCGCAGGGCACGCGCACCGGCTCTACCGGCACGGGCACTCGCCCGTGCACGGTCTGCCGCCGCACACCAAACTCGCCGCGACGTTCGCGTTCGTGGTGGTCGTGGTGTCGACGCCGCGGGAGGCGATGTGGGCGTTCGGGCTCTACGCCGTGCTGCTCGCGCTCGTCGCGTACCTCGCGCGCGTGCCCGCCGGGTTTCTGCTGAAGCGGCTGCTGATCGAGGTGCCGTTCGTCGCGTTCGCGGTGCTGATGCCGTTCGTGGCGGAGGGCGAGCGGGTCGAGGTGCTGGGCATGTCGCTGAGCGTCGGCGGACTGTGGGGCGCCTGGAACGTACTCGCCAAGGGCACCCTCGGCGTCGCCGCCTCCGTGCTGCTCGCCTCGACGACGGAGCTGCGAGAACTGCTGCTGGGGTTGCAGCGGTTGAAGCTGCCGCCGCTGCTCGTGCAGATCGCGTCCTTCATGATCCGCTACGGCGACGTGATCACGGACGAGATGCGGCGCATGCGCATCGCCCGCGAGTCGCGCGGCTTCGAGGCGAAGGGTGTACGCCACTGGGGCGTGCTCGCGAAGTCGGCGGGCGCGCTGTTCATCCGGTCCTACGAGCGCGGCGAGCGCGTGCATCTGGCCATGATCAGCCGGGGGTACGCCGGTTCGATGCCGGTGATCGACGAGGTGACCGCGTCCCGGGCGCAGTGGTCGTACGCCCTCGCGCTCCCCTTCGCCGCCCTCGTCGTCTGTCTGCTGGGATGGTCGCTGTGACGGAACCGATTCCCTCCCTGGAAGTGGCCGGCCTGGCCTTCGCCTACCCCGACGGCCACCAGGCCCTGTTCGGCGTGGACTTCTCCATCGCGCGCGGCGAACGGGTCGCGCTGCTCGGCCCGAACGGCGCCGGCAAGACGACCCTCGTCCTCCACCTCAACGGCATCCTGAGCGGCGGCACGGGCACGGTGCACGTCGCCGGGCTGCCCGTCGGCAAGCAGCACATGGCCGAGATCCGGCGCCGGGTCGGCATCGTGTTCCAGGACCCCGACGACCAGCTGTTCATGCCGACGGTCCGCGAGGACGTCGCCTTCGGTCCTGCGGCGGCCGGGCTCAAGGGTCCTCAGCTGGAGGAGCGGGTCGACCGGGCCCTGGAGCGGGTCGGCATGGCGGAGTTCAAGGACCGCCCGCCGCACCATCTCTCCTTCGGCCAGCGGCGCCGGGTCGCGGTGGCGACCGTGCTGGCGATGGAGCCGGAGATCCTCGTCCTGGACGAGCCCTCCTCCAACCTCGACCCCGCCTCCCGCCGCGAACTGGCCGACATCCTGCGCTCCTTGGACGTCACCGTCCTCATGGTCACCCACGATCTGCCGTACGCCCTGGAGCTCTGCCCGCGCTCGCTCGTCCTCAGCGAGGGCGTGATCGCGGCGGACGGCAAGACCTCCGAGCTGCTGTCCGACGACGAGCTGATGCGCACGCATCGACTGGAGCTGCCGTTCGGGTTCGATCCGCGGTCCGTGGTGGGGGTGCCCCCGCGCGAGCCGGGCGAAGCCGGTTCGAGCGTGGGGGAGGGCGCGTGACGAACGACGAGGGCACCGGGACCGAGGGCTCGCTGCTGCTGGACGTTTTGCTGGGCTGAAACGGCGTGGGTCGTCTGTCGGGTGCGGCGCCGTTGTGGCTGGTCGCGCAGTTCCCCGCGCCCCTTGACGGGGCGCTGTCGGCGCGCGGCGTTGTCGGCGAGACCTCGGCCACAGTTGGAATCGGGGAACTCGGGCCCGTGTTGGGATGGCTGGCGGTGGCCGTCGAGCACAGGTGCAGGGAGTAACGGACGTGGATGTGAACGGCGCAGTGGCCGAGGGATTTGAGCCGGTCAGGGAGGCGTTCGCACGGAACTTCACCTCGCTCGGGGAACGGGGCGCCGCACTCGCCGTGTACCGGGACGGGCGCAAGGTCGTCGATCTGTGGGCCGGTACGCAGGACGTCGACGGCACGCAGCCCTGGGAGCACGGGACCGCGCAGGTCGTGCGCTCGGCGACCAAAGGCGTCGCCGCCGCCGTACCCCTCATCCTCCAGCAGCGCGGAGAGCTGGACCTGGACGCGCCGTTGGCCGCGTACTGGCCGGAGTTCAAGGCGCACGGCAAGGAGCGGCTGCTGGTCCGGCATGTCCTGAACCACCGCGCCGGGCTCCCGGTGCTGGACCACCCGCTCACGCCCGAGGAGGCGCTGGAGTCGGGGCGCGGTCCCGAGGCGGTGGCCGGGCAGGCGCCCGCGTGGGAGCCGGGCACCGATCACGGCTACCACGCGCTGACGTACGGCTGGCTGCTGGACGAGCTGGTGCGGCGGGTGACGGGGCGCCGGGCCGGCGAGTGGCTCGCGGACGAGGTCGCCGGGCCGCTGGGGCTCGACCTGTGGCTGGGGCTGCCGGAGTCGGAGACGGGACGGGTCGGGCGTACCGGCCGCGTCGACGGTCCCGAGCCGGCCGGTGGGCTGCGCTCACGCCCGAAGCGGTCGGTCACCGAGGCCTACGACGACCCGGACTCCCTCACGCGCCGCGCCTTCGCCGCGATCACCCCGTTCCCCGACCAGAACGACCCCGCCTACCTCGCCGCCGCCCTCCCCGCGACGAACGGCATCGCGACGGCCGACGGTCTGGCCCGTTTCTACGCCGCGCTGATCGGCGAGGTCGACGGCGTCCGGCTCTTCGACCCGGCGACGGTGGAGGCGGCCCGTGCGGAGGAGTCGTCGGGCCCGGACCGCGTCCTGGTCGTCAACACCCGTTTCGGCCTCGGCTACATGCTCCACGGCACCGCCTCCCCGCTCCTCGGCCCGGGTTCCTTCGGCCACCCCGGCCGAGGCGGCGCCCTCGGCTTCGCCGACCCGGAATCCAAAATCGCCTTCGGCTACGTGACGAACGGCTTCCGCAAGACGGTCACGGCGGACCCGAGGGCCCAGGCGTTGGTACGAGCGGTGCGCTCAGCACTGACGTAACGCAGGGCGCTACAGCCCCCTAGGGGCGCGGGGAACTGCGCGACCGGCCACAACGGCGCCGCACTCGACCTACGACCTACCCCATCACCTCACGCATGGATCGGATGCGACGTACGCCCCGACGCCTGATCGATCTCGCTGTGCGCCTTCGTGAGCATCTGCATAGCCAGCTCGTTCAACGCCCGCGCCCCGGCGATCTCCTCCCCCACCCGTGGCTGATTCGCGTCCGTGTGGTGCCGTGAGGCATGCCCGTGGGCGCGTACCTCGCTGCCGTCGGGAAGGCGCACCATCGCGACCGCCCTGGTGTGCGTCTCGTCCTCCTGGAACTCCAGCTCGACATGCCATCCCACTGTGGTCCGCATCATGACGATCACCTCCGGAAGTACTGCTTCCAGGGTGCGCCTCGAAGGCCGCCGCCGACCAGTCAGAGGAGCAAACACGGCAACTCGGGATCAGTGAGACTCGGCACACTCCCTTCGATGACCGCCTTCGCCCTGCTTCCATGGAGATGTCTCGTTCCACGGAGATGTCGCGCGCCGGACCTGGCCCCGCCGCCACCGCCACCTCCCCCGTTCACCGCACCGGGCCACATCGAGGACATGCGCTGCTGCTTCTCCGCCCACCTCCCCGCCCTCGCGGCACTGTCGGCCTTCCCCGGCCCCTGCGAGGTCCTGCGCTCCGGCGCCCGTCTCGCCCCCGCCCTGCTGCGGTCGGCGTCGGCCGCCGTACAGCGGGCCCGCTCCCCGCACCCCGACGACCTGATCGCCGTCAACCTCGAACTGGTCACCCTCACCGAGGACCGCGCCGTCATCACCTGGTACACCGGGATCCCCGGTACCGACGACGGCCTGGGCCACCCCCTCCCCGCGCTCACCGAGGGCGAGATCGTCTACGGCACCCATCCGTCCCGGCTCAACCGCACGGCGTCCGAGGACCGGCCGACCGCCCATCACCAGGTCGAGCTCACCGACCTGGAGCCGGGGCAGACGTACTACTACCAGGCCCGCTCCCGGGGCACCGCCGCGACGCCCACCCCGCTGCACCTCGTGCGCGGCAACGCGGTGGGCACCTCGACGTTCGGGTTCGGTTCGAGCGGCGGGCCGTACTGCTTCACCACCCCGCAGCCGCCGCCCGGCCGGCATCTGCTGTCGGTCGCGCTCTGCAACGACCTGCACCTCGGCGAGACGACCGCGGGCCTCGTCGGCGGCTTCCCCCTGTTGCGCGGGGTGCCGCAGCAGCCGGGCCGGGCGCCGTATCCGGAGCTGATGAGCCGCGCCCTGGTCGAGGAGGCCCGGCGGCGCGGGGCGGACGTACTGCTGGCCGGGGGTGACATCTCGGCAGGCGGCGGGGCGCACGACCTCGGTGAGGCGCGGCGGATCCTGGACGGCTTCGGCGCGCACGGCGAGGACTACTTCGTCGTACGCGGCAACCACGACCGGTCCCGGGACAACGCCGGCTTCCAGACCGCGTTCCCGGCCGACGACGGCGGGCCCGGGTACTTCGCCCGTGACCTCGGCGGTCTGCGGGTCATCGGCCTCGACACCTACGTCAAGACCGGCAACGGCGCCGACGCGGGCGGGCTCGGCCCGGAGCAACTGGCGTGGTTCCAGGCCCGGTTGAGGGAGGCCCCGGACCAGCCGACCCTCGTCTTCGGCCACCATCCGCTGACCGTGCGGGACTCGGTCTTCCCGGTCACCCGCGGCCAGCAGCTCGACCGCCGCCAGGCCCGCGCCGTCGTCGACGCCTACGCGTCCGCGCCCGGCGTCTTCCTCCACCACGCCGGCCACACCCACCGCAACAAGCGCACCGTGCTGTCGCGGGCCCCGCACGTCACGCAGCAGGAGGTCGCCGCCGCCAAGGAGTACCCCGGCGGCTTCACCCTGGTGCGCGTCCACACCGGCGGTTACGCCCTCAACCACTACAAGGCCGGTGATCTGGCGGCCCGTCAGTGGAGCGAGCGCAGTCGCCGGGTGGCCGCGGGGCTGTGGCCCCACCATGCCCTGGGCCGGTCCGTGACCGACCGCAACAGCATGACGGCACACGACCTGTCGGGGATCACGGGGCGCGCGTAGGGCCCGACTTCAGGTCGCCGTCGTCATCCCGGACAGCATCATCCCGGCAGAAGATCGCGAAAACTCGGCGCGCCACAGGATGATTTGGGGCATTTCCTACTTAATCTCCCTAAATCGCATCCACCTCACTCCACCGGAGATGACATGCACAAGCTTCGCAAGGCCGCGGTCCTGGTCGCCGCCCTCACCACCGTCGGTCTCGTGGGCGCGGGCACCGCGCAGGCCGACCAGGGCCCCCGGGGCAACGACGTCAAGGTGCTGCAGAGCACCAGCTGCAAGTCCCACGACCTGAACCTGGACATCCTCGGCGTGGTCGGCATCCTCAACGGCCTCCTGGGCAGCGGGGTCAACGGCGAAGGCGACGCGGGCTCCCAGAGCACGCACCTCGGCTCGACGATGGGCTGCAACAACACCGCGTTCTGACGGCTGCCCCCTCTCTGCCGAACCAGGCGGTCGGCCCAGTCTGGCCGACCGCCTGGCCGCATCGCTCCTCCGGAGCGGCCCTCCGGCACGCCGCTTCCACCACAACTCCAGGCCGATGACGCCGCGTTGGCGACCCGAGGAAGGACTCCCCGCCTCCTGCGGGGGAATGTCTACTCGAACGGCACGTTGACGCAGGCGAGGCGCGCACCGGCCGTTCCGGCGTGACCCGGGTGCATGGCCGTACCCATCTCGTGCAGGACCACGGAACGCGCCCCACCCTCACGGAACTGCCAGCCGACTATGGCCGTGGAGCGGTCCGATCCGTCCTTGTTCGTGGCCAGGTCCAGCCAGACCTCGTTGACCCGGATGGCATACGCCGGGTCGACGGAGGGCTGCTTCGGGTCCACCAGGTCCCTCAGGCGCAGCTCGATACGCGTCCCGCCGCCGCGGCGCAGCTCCTCCTTCACCTGGACCCTGGCGCCCTGCGGCACCAGCTGGGCGGCACCGGCAGCCAGGAGGCCTCGATGCTGGGCGATGAACTTGTGCTTGGGCATGACGAAACTCCAGAAGGTGGGGGCTGGGGGGCGGCCGAAGTCGTCGACGGGTTTCCGGACGGGCGGGCCATCGCCTGATCACTGGAACCGTACAGCGGGCACGTCGCTGCTCAACAGGTTCTACGAACCGGTAACGAGGCGGCTTTAGTGAAGATTCAAGTTCCTGTTCGCGGGAGCCCGCCAGGTGAACACGCGTACCGGCACGGACCGGCGCCGACTCGCGCTTCAGCCCGCCTGCAGCATCAGCCCGATCCCTATGACCAGCAGTCCCGCCGCCACGATGCGCGGCGCCCCGAAGCGCTCCTTGAAGAAGACGGCGCCGATCGCGGCGCCCACGATGATCGAGGACTCCCGCAGGGCGGCGATCGGCGCCAGTTCGGCCTTCGTCTGCGCCCACAGGACCAGTGCGTACGCGGCGAAGGACAGGGCGGCACCCAGCAGTCCCGCCCCGGCGAACGGCCGTAGCACCGTGACCGTCTCCCGGCGCAGGCGCCAGCCGGCGTACGCGGGTACGGCGAGCCCCTGCACCGCCATCAGCCAGGCGATATACCCGAGGGACGACCCGGAGGCCCGCACCCCCAGACCGTCCAGCACGGTGTACGCCGCGATGCTCAGCCCGGTCGCCAACGCCGCGCCGATCGCGGCCCAGTCGGGCGGGTTCCCGCGCAGACCCCACAGGGCGACGCCCGTGAGTCCCGCACAGGACACGGCGATCCCGGCGGCGGCCCACCCGTCCGGCACCTCGTGGGCGACGAAGGCGGCGGCCACGGCGACGACGAGCGGCGCGGTGCCGCGCGCGATGGGGTAGGCCTGCCCGAAGTCACCCAGCCGGAAGGACTTCATGAGCAGCGCGAAGTAGACGATGTGGACGAGGGCCGAGGCGAGGAGATACGGCCAGGCCTCCGCCGCCGGGAACGCCGCGAAAGGGATGAGCGCCAGGCCGATCAGCACCCCGCCGCCCGTGATGAGGGTGAACCCCACGAGTTTGTCGGGGATCTTGTGGGCGACGGCGTTCCAGCTGGCGTGCGTGACGGCCGCGAGCAGGACGGCGGCGGTGACCAGCGGGGTCACGAAGTCCGCGTCTGCTCGCGCACGTCCACGACGGTGGCGCCGGCATGGGTGACGAGGTCCCCGGGGGCCATCGGGAAGACCGCGTGCGGGTTCCCCGCGGCGGCCCACACGACGTCATGACCGAGCAGCGAACGGTCGGCGAGCACACGCGTCTTCGTACGGTGCCCGAAGGGCGGGACGCCGCCGATGGCATACCCGGTGGTCTCCCGTACGACCTCGGCCTTGGCCCGCGTGACCTTCTCGACGCCGAGTTCCTTCCGGACGAGCTCGACGTCGACCCGCGACGCCCCGTCCATCAGGACCAGCACCGGCTCGCCGTCCGCCGCGAAGATCAGTGACTTGCAGATCTGACTGAGCTCACACCCGATCGCCTCGGCGGCCTCGACGGCGGTACGGGTCGCGTCCGGGAACCGGCGGATCCGGGAGTGGAGGTCGGCCAGCCCGAGCTCACGAAGAGCCTCGTCGAATCGGTTCATGTCCCGCAGGCTAGCGGGCGGTTACGTGGCCCACGAACGAATTCCGGCCGGTGAGGGCGCCCCGTCCCCACGGAGCCCTCACCGGCCGGCCTACTGCAACGGTCGCTTCTCCAGAGCGCCGCTCAGACGCGCACCAACTCCCGGTCCCCGTCCCCGTCCTTGTCGGTCTGCGCCCGCAGCCCCTCGCCCTCCACGTCGACGTTCGGCAGGGCGCGGTCCAGCCACTTCGGGAGCCACCAGGCCTGCTTGCCGAGGAGGGCCAGGACGGCCGGGACGATGGCCATGCGGACCACGAAGGCGTCGAAGAAGACGGCGATGGCGAGGCCGAAGCCGATCATCTTGACCATGGACTCGGACGAGCCGATGAAGCCCGCGAAGACCGCCATCATGATCACGGCGGCGGCCGTGACGACCCGCGCGCCGTGCCGGAAGCCGGTCACCACCGCCTGGCTCGGCTTCTCTCCGTGGACGTAGGCCTCCCGCATCCGGGTCACGAGGAACACCTCGTAGTCCATGGCCAGTCCGAAGACCACGCCGACCATGAAGATCGGCATCATGGACATCACCGGGCCGGTCTCCTCCACGCCCATCAGGCCCGCGAACCAGCCCCACTGGAAGACCGCGACGACCGCGCCGAGGGCCGCCATCACGCTCAGCAGGAAGCCGAGCGCCGCCTTGAGCGGGACCAGGATCGAGCGGAAGACCACGATCAGCAGGAGGAAGGCGAGGCCCACGACCAGGGCCAGGTACGGCAGCAGCGCGTCGTTCAGCTTCTCCGAGACGTCGATGTTCATCGCCGTGGAGCCGGTGACCAGCACGGTCGCGTCCGTGTCGGCCTTCACCTCGGTGCCCTTGTCACGGATGGCGTGGACCAGGTTCTCGGTCGTGACGGAGGACGGCTTGGCGTCCGGGATCACCGTGATGGTGGCCGTGTCGCCCGCCTTGTTGGGCGTCGCCGGCGTCACCGTGACGACGTTCTCGATGCCCTTGATGTCGTTGCCGACCTGCTTGAAGACCGCGTTCGGGTCGCCGGTGCCCTTGGCGTCGACCACGACCATCAGCGGGCCGTTGAAGCCGGGCCCGAAGCCCTCGGACAGCAGGTCGTAGGCCCGCCGCTGGGTGGTGGACGTCGGCTGCGAACCGTCGTCGGGCAGGCCCAGTTCGAGGGAGGCCGCGGGGATGGCGGCGGCGCCGAGGCCGAGGATGCCCAGGAGGAGGACGGCCACCGGGCGGCGTACGACGAAGCTGGCCCAGCGGGTGCCCATGTTCGGCCTGGCGGGCGCGGCCGCACCGGACGCGGCGGCAGCGGCGGCCTTCTTCTCGGCCCGGTTGCCGCCCATCCAGCCGCTCTTCTTCCCGGCCGGCTGCACCTTCCTGCCCGCGTACCCGAGCAGCGCCGGGACCATCGTCAGCGCGATCAGCACCGCGATCACGACCGTGCCCGCCGCCGCGATGCCCATCTTCGTCAGCATCGGGATGTTGACGACGGACAGGCCGACCAGCGCGATCACGACCGTCAGGCCGGCGAAGACCACCGCCGAGCCCGCCGTGCCGACGGCCCGTCCGGCCGCCTCCTCGCGCTCGCGGCCCTCGGCCAGTTCGGCGCGGTAGCGGGAGACGATGAACAGGGCGTAGTCGATGCCGACCGCGAGGCCGATCATCATCGCCAGGGTCGAGGTGGTGGAGCCCAGCTCCAGCGCGCTCGCCAGGGCGGTGATCGTCGAGATGCCGATGCCGACGCCGATCAGGGCGGTCAGCAGCGGGAGTCCGGCCGCGATGAGCGAGCCGAAGGTGATGACGAGGACGACCGCGGCGACCCCGATGCCGATGATCTCCGTGGCGCCGGTCTCGGGCGTCGTCTGGAGCGCGTCGCCGCCGACCTCCACGGTCAGCCCGGCGTCCCGCGCGTCCTGCGCGGCGTCCTGAAGGGCCTCGCGCGAGGAGTCCTGGAGCTCCATGCCGGACACCTCGTACTTCACGGACGCGTACGCGATCGTGCCGTCCTTGCTGACGGCGTGCCCGGTGTACGGGTCGGCGACGGAGGACACCTCGGAGCCGTCCGACAGCTCCTTGACGGTGTCCTCGACGGTCGCCTTGTTGCCGGGGTCGGTCATCTTCTGCCCGTGCGGCGCCTTGAAGACGACCCGGGCGGTGGCGCCGTCGGCGCTCATCCCGGGGAAGCGCTGTTCCAGCAGGTCGAACGCCTTCTGCGCCTCGGTGCCGGGGATCGAGAAGGAGGTGGATCCCGCGGCGGGCGCGCTGGCCGCGCCGACTCCGGCGAGGGTGAGCAGCGCGACCCATATCAGGGCGACGAAATGCCGTCGCCTGAAGGCGAGCCGGCCGAGTTTGTAGAGGAACGTGGCCACGAGGGCGACTCCCGGTCAGGTCGTGGGTTGGAGGGCCGGGGTTCCGGCCCAGGCCCGAGGGCAGGGGTGATCAGCCCGACGACGTGAGCGGATACGTCAGGTGGAGGGCTTGCTGGGGAGGGGGTTCGTCAGTTGCCGGGGGCGCCGAGGGCGGGGAGGACCACGGCGTCGATGTACGAGGTGAGGAAGGCCGCCGTCGGTGGCCTCTCGTCGAGGAGCGTGCACGTGACGAACGCGCCGAGCATCATGTGCACCACGAATTCCAGCGCCGGGCAGTCCGCGCGGACCTCGCCCCGGTCGATCGCGCGCTGCAGGACGCGGCGCGACTCGGCGATCTCCGGTTCGATGATCTGGCTGCGGAACTCCCTGTGCAGGTCCGGGTTGGCGTGCATCGCCATGGCCAGTCCGCGCATCAGGGCGCTGTTCTGCGCCATCTCTGCGTCGTCCGCGTGCGCCATGATGGCGTGGAAGTCGCCGCGCAGTGACCCGGTGTCGATCTGGCCGACGTCCTTGACCGGCTTGTTGTGCCGGATGGCCTTCACGACCAGCTCGGCCTTCCCGCCCCACTGGCGGTAGAGGGTGGCCTTGCTGGACCGGGTGCGAGCGGCCACGGCGTCCATGGTCAGGGCGTCGTAGCCGACTTCGCGGAGCAGGTCGAGCACGGCCGCGTAGAGCTCGGCCTCGCGCTCAGGGGTGATCCGACTGCGACGCGCCGTTGCGACCTCAGTCATGCCTGCCTCACCTTCCCACTCCGAACGACACTGTTTCGTACACAACGAATGTAGCGCACCCTCCATCGAAACGAAACGGTTTCGTTCGTGTCATGGGTCACGGCACCGTCGCCGTGACATGGATTGTCACGAGTTGCCCAGGTCCGTCCACAGGAAAAGCATGGGGAGGTGAGCTATCTGCGCCTGCCGCATCTCCATGACGACCTGTTGTGCTTCGTGGCCGAGGACGACCTGTGGCTGGCCCCCCTCGACGGCCGGGGCCGCGCCTGGCGCCTCACCGTGGACCGCGCCAAGACCGGCCACCCCCGCTTCTCGCCCGACGGCCGCCATCTCGCGTACACGAGCTGGCGCAGCCTCGTCCCCGAGATCCATCTGGTCCCGGTGGACGGCGGCCCGGGGACCCGGCTCACCCACTGGGGCTCGGCCGACACCCGGGTGTGCGGATGGACACCCGAGGGCGTGATCCTCGCGGTGGCCTCCCACGGCGAGCCCTTCTCCCACTACACCTTCGCCTACAAGGTCCGCCCCGACGGCGACCCCGGCCGCAAACTCCCCTGGGGACCCTGCTCCGACATCCAGGTCGCCGACCTCGACGGCGAGCGCAGGACCCTGCTGCTGACCGGCACCCCACCGCACGAGCCCGCCTCCTGGAAGCGCTACCGGGGCGGCGCCACGGGCCGTCTGTGGCTGCACGGCGAGCGCCTGCTCGCGGACGTCGACGGCCACCTCGACTCCCCCATGTTCGTCGGCGGCCGGATCGCCTTCCTCTCCGACCACGAGGGCGTCGGCAACCTCTACTCCTGCGCGTACGACGGCTCCGGCCTGCGCCGCCACACCGACCACGACGCCTTCTACGCCCGGCACGCGGCGAGCGACGGCACCCGGGTGGTGTACCAGTGCGCGGGCGACCTGTGGATCGTGGACGACCTCGCCGCCGGCTCCGAACCGCGCCGCCTGGACGTACGCCTCAGCGGACCGGCCGCCGGCCGCCGCAGGTACCAGGTGCCGGCCGCCCAGCACGTCGACGGCGTCTCCGTCGACGAGACCGGCCGCGCGAGTGCCGTCGTCGTCCGCGGCAGCCTCTACTGGCTCACCCACCGCGACGGCCCGGCCCGCACGATCACCGACACCCCGGGCGTACGGGTCCGGCTCCCGGAGATGCTCGGTTCCGCCGGGCAGGTCGCGTATGTGACGGACGCCGAGGGCGAGGACGCCGTCGAGATCGCCTACCTGCCGCGGGCGACCGGCGACCGCGAGCCGCGCCGGCTGGCCTCCGGCGAGGTGGGCCGGGTCCTGGAAATGGTCGCCGACCCGCAGGGCGAGCGCCTCGCCATCGCCGCCCACGACGGACGGCTCCTGCTGCTCGACGCCACCGAGGACTCCAACGGCGAGGTCACCGAGCTGATCAGCTCGGTCAACGGCCCCGTCCGGGACCTGGCCTTCTCCCCCGACGGCTCCTGGCTGACCTGGTCGCACCCCGGGATCGGCCGCTCCCTGCGCCAGATCAAACTGGCCCGCATCAGGGACGGGCTGATCCTCGACGTCACGGGCGGCCGCTTCGAAGACGAGAACCCGGTGTTCACCCGGGACGGCCGCTATCTCGCCTTCCTCTCCTGGCGGGGTTTCGACCCGGTCTACGACGTCCACACCGGCGACCTCTCCTTCCCGCTGGGCTGCCGCCCCTACCTGGTCCCCCTCTCCTCCGCGACCCCCTCCCCCTTCGCCCTGACCCCCGAGGGCCGCCCGGCCGCCGGGGGCCTGGACCCGGTGGAGGACGAGGAGGGCGGGACCGGCGGCGCGCCCACCGTCGAGACCGAGGGCCTGGAGAGCAGGGTCACCCCCTTCCCGGTCGGCGCCTCCAAGTACTCGGCGCTGCACCCGGTCGCGGGCGGCGGACTGGTCTGGCTGCGCTGGCCGATCTCGGGCGCGCTGGGCGAGACGTTCGCCAACCCGGACGACACGACCGGCCGGCCGACCCTCGAACACTTCAACATCAGCAAGGCGAAGAAGTCGGAACTCGTCGACCATCTCGACTGGTTCGCGGTCAGCGGCGACGGCTCCCGCCTCGTCGTGGTCGACGAGGGCGACCTGCGGGCGGTGCCCGCCTCCGAGTCCGGCGACAGCGACAGCACGGTCTGGATCGACTCGCGCCGCATCCTGCACGAGGTCGACCCGACGGCGGAGTGGAAGCAGGCGTACGAGGAGGCGGGCCGGCTGATCCGGGCGTTCTTCTGGGAGCCGGGGATGTGCGGCATCGACTGGGACGCGGTCCTCGCCCAGTACCGCCCCCTGGTCGAACGGGTCGCCTCCCCCGACGAGTTCGCCGACCTGCTCCGCGAGGTCCTCGGCGAACTCGGCACCTCCCACGCCTACGTCACGGCCGCCCGCCGCAACGAGGGCCCCCCGCACTACCAGCGCTGGCAGGGCCTGCTGGGCGCCAACTTCGTACGCCGCGACGACGACTGGATGATCCGCCGCATCCTCCCCGGCGAGTCCTCCGACTCCAAGGCCCGCTCCCCCCTGGCGGGCACCGGCATCCGCGAGGGCGCCGTGCTCACCCACGTGGACGGCCGTCCCGTGGACCCGGCCACGGGCCCCTACCCTCTCCTCGCCGGCGCCGGCGGCACGACCGTGGAGCTGACCTTCACCCCCGCCGAGGGCGAGGCGGGCCGCGCCCGACGTGTGGCCGTGGTCCCCCTGATCGACGAACGCCCCCTGCGCTACCAGGACTGGGTCGCCAAACGCCGCGCCGTCGTCCGGGAGTTGAGCGGCGGCCGCTGCGGCTACCTCCACATCCCCGACATGGGCGGCTCCGGCTGGGCCCAGTTCAACCGCGACCTGCGCATGGAGATGTCCCGCCCCGCCCTGATCGTCGACGTACGCGGCAACGCGGGCGGCCACATCAGCGAACTGGTGGTGGAGAAGCTGACCCGCACCATCCTCGGCTGGGACCTGACGCGGAACGCCCAGCCGGTGTCGTACGCCTCGAACGCCCCACGCGGCCCGATCGTCGCCCTCGCCGACGAGGCGACCTCCTCCGACGGCGACATGATCACGGCCGCCTTCAAACTCCTCGGACTCGGCCCCGTCGTCGGCCAGCGCACCTGGGGCGGCGTCGTCGGCATGACCGGCCGCCACCGCCTCGGCGACGGCACGGTGATCACGGTCCCGATGAACGCGGCCTGGTTCGACGCCTACGGCTGGACCATCGAGAACAAGGGGGTGACCCCGGACGTAGAGGTCCTCCGCACCCCCCTGGACTGGGCAGAGGGCCGCCACGCCCAATTGACCGACGCGGTGGAACTGGCCTTGAGCCTCCTGGAATCCAACCCCCCGGCAACGCCCCCGGATTACACACACGTACCGGACCGTTCACGTCCCAAGTTGCCGCCACGGACAACCCCTTAGGGGCGCGGGGCCGTATCGACCTGCGGCTCCGCCGCGCGGGCGCGACAATCCCCTACACCTCTTGACACACGACGCACCAACCCCCCAGGGGCGCGGGGCCGTATCGATCTGCGGCTCCGCCGCGCGGTGGGCGCGACAAGCCCCTACACCTCTTGACACACGACGCCACCAACCCCCCAGGGGCGCGGGGAACTGCGCGACCAGCCCCCACCGGCCCGCACCCGACAACGAACCCCCCGAACACAACGCAAACGCGGGGCACCCACCAAGCAGGGGGCACCCCACGTCCACGTCAGCTGAACCGAGGACTACGACTACCGGTCGTAGTCCTGGTCGAACCGCTCCTCGTCCTCACGACGCACCCGCTCGGACTCCTCGTCCCGCTGCGGCCGCTGCGGACGCCCCCGCTCCGGCTGCGGCTGCGGCTGCCCCTGCGGGCGCCCGCGCTCCTGCTGACCGTGCTGGCGAGCACGCTCCTGGAGCTGCTCGGACTTCTCCTTGAACTGGTCCTTCATACCCATGTGGGTTCACTCCCGTAGTGAGTGGGGATTGGCCCCTCGGTGGGGCCTCGACCAGATTCACACGGGCGATAACCCTGCGCATGTCGATCAGTTACGCCGCGTAGTCCGCGCAGCTCTCTCCTGCTCATCGGCCGCGCCACCCGCTCCGACCAGCCCGCTCCGCATCCCCTCCAGCCGGTCCGCGAACCGTCGCATCTCCCGCTGCCCCACGGTCCCGATGAGCCCCGGCAGATACCCGCGCACCCCCTGCATGCCGCGCAGCCACCACTGCGCGTACACATGCGTCGACCGCCGCTCGATCCCGGCCACGATCCGGTCGACCGCCGGCCCCAGCGGATACGTCTTGTTGGACGGCCACGGCAGCCGCTTCCTCAACTCCCGCATGACGTCGTCCTGATCGGCGCCGCGCACCATGTCGGTGTCGGTCCAGGACAGATACCCGACCCCCACCCGCACGCCCTTGTACCCGACTTCGGCCCGCAGACTGTGCGCGTACGCCTCCACACCGGACTTGGACGCGCAGTACGCCGTCATCATCGGCGCCGGGGTGATGGCCGCGAGCGAGGCGATCTGGAGCAGATAGCCGCGGCTCTCCATCAGCACCGGCAGAAACGCGCGCGCGGTCACCGCCGACCCGATGAGGTTGACCTCGATGACCCGCCGCCAAGCCTCCGGGTCGGAGTCCACGAACGGACCGCCGCTCGCCACACCGGCGTTGGCGACGACGATGTCGACCTTCCCGAACCGCTCCTTGACCTCCTGCGCGACCCGGGCCATCGCCGCGTGGTCGGTCACGTCGGCGTACCAGTGGTCGCTGTCGCTGTGCAGCCGCTCGGAGACCTGCTTGAGCACGTCCGCCTCCAGCCCGACCAGCGCCACCTTCGCGCCGCGCGCGGAGAGCTTGCGGGCGAGCAGCTCCCCCACGCCGCGCGCCGCCCCCGTGACCACGGCGACCTGCCCTTCGAGGCTCACCCTGCTCATGCGCCCTCCTTCACCTGTGTGTACGTCGTGCTGCGCGTGTACCGCGTGACAAGTTCGCGTATCTTCCCGGTCACCGGGCCGGGCGCCTCTATCGGCGTCATGTGCCCGAGGCCGGGCAGTTCGGTGACGCCGAGGCAGTGGGGCAGCGCGGCGGCCAGCGTGTGGGCGTGCACGGGCGGGGTCAGCCGGTCGGCCGTGCCCACGACGATCGCGGTCGGCACCGCCAACTCCCGTACACCATGGTCGAGATCGAGCAGATCGAGGACCTGCGACCAGGCGTACCGCACCTTGCGCGGGCACGCGTGCACGATCCGCGCGCACGCCTCGACCATGTGCGGGGCCGAACCGGGGCCCATCGTGCCGTACTTGAGGATCGCCCTGGCGACCGGAGTGACCGGCCCGAGCGGCGCCCGGGCGCCGAGGATGTGCTTCGTCAGCCAGGTCCGCAGCCGTCCCGGCCGCAGCGGTACGACCGTCGACTCGACGACCAGCCGCGAGGAGCCGGTGCTGCACAGCAGGACGGCGGCGGCATGTTCGCGGAACGCGGGGCGGGTGGACGCGGCCATCACCGTCATGCCGCCCATGGAGTGCCCGGCGATCACGGCCTTCTCACCGGGCGCGAGGGTCGCCCGCAGTACGGCTTCGAGGTCGTCGGCCAGCGCGTCGGCGCTGCACGCCGGGCTCGCCGGGCTGCGTCCGTGGCCGCGCTGGTCGTAGGCGATGACCCGGTGGTCGGCGGTCAGCTCCCGGATCTGCGCGGCCCAGAAGGCGGTCGAGCAGGTCCAGCCGTGCGCGAGGACGACGGCCGGCGCGTCCTTCGGGCCGTGCACCTCTATGTGCAGCCGGGCGCCGTCGGCGGAGGTGGCCGTCAGCTCACGGGCGGGGGCGGGCGGGGCGTACGGCCCGGACGTCACGTGCATGAGACGGCTCACGCGGTCACCTCGGCGTCTTCCTTGACGTCTTCCTTGACGTCTTCCTTGGCGTCTTCCTCGGCGTCTTCCTTGACGTCTTCCTTGACGTCTTCCTTGGCGTCTTCCTCGGCGTCTTCCTTGGCGTCTTCCTCGGCGGTGGCTCGGAGCACGGCGTACTCCGTCAGGTCCACGCGCCGCGTGACCCGCCGGAACTCCGAGGTCGTACCGGGCCAGATGGTCGCGTTACGGCCGGTGGCGTCCAGGTACCAGCTGGTGCAGCCACCGGTGTTCCACACCGTCCGCTTCATCCGCTCCTGCACCCGGCGGTTCCAGGCGGCCACGGCACTCGGTCGCGCGTCCAGGGCGACCCGCCCTCCCAGGACGTTCAACTGCCGCAGGAAGTCGGCCATGTAGTTCAGCTGGGACTCGATGATCAGGATCATGGAGGAGTTCCCGAGCCCCGTGTTGGGCCCGATGATGGTCACCCAGTTCGGGAACCCGGCCGCGGACGCGCCCCGCAGCGCCTCCATCCCGCCCTTCCAGGCCTCGGCGAGCGTCTTGCCCTCGGCCCCCACCACCCGCTCGGCGATGGGCATGTCGGTGACATGGAACCCCGTGCCGAAGATGATCGCGTCGACCTCGGCCTCGCTCCCGTCGGCGGCCACGACGGTCGAACCGCGGACCTCGCTCAGCCCGCTGGCGACCACGTCGACATTGGGCCGCGCGAGCGCCGGATAGTACGTACTGCTCAGCAGGATCCGCTTGCAGCCGATGCGGTAGTCCGGGGTCAGCTTGGCGCGCAGGGCCGGGTCCTTGATGGAGCGGGCCATGTTGCGCTTGGCCAACTGCTCGACGAAGCCGAGCTCGTTCGGATGCTTGGTGAACGCCTGGACCTGGAGCTCCCGGATCCCCCACAGCAGTCCGCGGCGCAGCTGCGCGGTGAAGGGCAGGGCCCGGTGCAGGGAGCGTTCGACACCGCTGATGGCGCGGTCGACGCGTGGCATGACCCAGGGCGGGGTGCGCTGGAAGAGGGTGAGCCGTTCGACGTCCGGCTGGACGGCGGGCACGATCTGGATGGCGGAGGCCCCCGTCCCCACCATCGCGACACGCTTGCCGCGCAGGTCGTAGTCGTGGTCCCAGCGGGCCGAGTGGAAGACCTGGCCGGGGAAGGAGTCGAGCCCCGGGATGTCCGGGACCTTGGGGTCGGAGAGCGGCCCGGTGGCGGAGACGACGAAGTCGGCCGACAGACTCCCGCTACTGGTCTCGATGTCCCAGCACAGCCGCTCGCCGTTCCAGGTCATCCGCTCCACCTCCGAGTTGAAGCGGATGTGCGGCCGCAGCCCGAAGACGTCCGTGACGTGCTCCAGATAGGCCCGGATGTGCTCCTGCCCGGAGAAGGCGCGCGGCCAGTCGGGGTTGGGCGCGAAGGAGAACGAGTACAGATGGGACGGCACATCGCAGGCGCACCCCGGATAACTGTTGTCCCGCCAGGTGCCGCCGACGCTGTCGGCCCGCTCCAGGACGACGAAGTCGGTGACGCCCTCGCGTCGCAGCCGGACGGCGGCCCCCAGCCCGCCGAACCCGGACCCGACCACCGCGACCCGCACATGTTCGCGTTCGGCCATGCCTGTGCCTCCACACTTGAACACACTTGAACCGGAACCCTGCCAGTGAACACTGGCGCAATGGGGAGAGTAGAGGAGGTCCTTACCGACCGGTAGGGGTCGGCCGACGAAAGTTACCTGCGGTACGCCTTAAGGTTCCCAGGTGACCGAGAAGCGTGAATACCGCATGGAGGAACTCGCCCGCCTGGCCGGCATCACGGTCCGCACCCTGCGCTTCTACCGCGAACGCAAGCTGATCCCGCCACCCCGCCGCGAGGGCCGCATCGCCTGGTACGACGACCACCACCTGGCCCGCCTGCACACGATCTCGGCCCTGCTGGAACGCGGCCACACCCTCAACGGCATCGCGGAGCTCGCCGAGGCTCTCGACCACGGCCGGGACGTCGCCGACCTTCTGGGCGTCGAGCCCCCCTCGGAGGAAGAACCGGTCCGCCTCACCCCCGAGGAACTCGCCGCCCGCTTCGAGGGCCAGGTAACCCCGGAGAACCTCGCCGCCGCCCTGGACCTCGGCTACCTCGGCACCGACGGCGACGAGATCGTCCACATCAGCCGCCGCCTCCTGGACGTCTCCTCCGCCCTGGTCCGCGAGGGCATCCCCCTCGCCGAGGTCCTGGCCGCCGGCAAACGCGTCCGCGAACACGTCGACGACCTGGCGGAGATGTTCGCCGACATCGTCCTGCGCCACGCGGGGGAGGAAGACCTGCAACGCCTTCGCCCACTGGCAAGGAGCGTGGTGGAGGCGGAGCTTTCACTGGCGCTGGACCGACGCCTGCGCAAACGGAGCGACAAGGCCTAACGGCTGTAGACCACCGTCACCGGCGCATGATCCGACCACCGCTCCGCATGCGTCGCCGCCCGCTCCACATACCCCTTGACCGCCCGGCCCGCCAGCCCCGGCGTCGCCACGTGGTAGTCGATACGCCACCCCGTGTCGTTGTCGAAGGCCCGCCCCCGGTACGACCACCAGGAGTATGGCCCCTCCACGTCCGGGTGCAGCGACCGTACGACGTCGACGTACCCGCCCGCCGAGGGCGCCAGCACCTCGCCGAGCCACTCCCGCTCCTCCGGCAGGAACCCGGAGCTCTTCTGGTTGCCCCGCCAGTTCTTCAGGTCGGCCTTCTCGTGCGCGATGTTCCAGTCACCGCAGACGAGGACCTCGCGGCCGTCGGCGGCGGCGCGTTCGCGCAGGTCCTTCAGATAGGCCAGGAACTCACCCATGAAGCGGACCTTCTCGTCCTGCCGCTCGGTGCCGACCTCACCGGAGGGGAGGTAGAGGGAGGCGACCGTCACACCCGGCAGGTCCGCCTCGACGTAACGCCCGCTGCCGTCGAACTCACTCGACCCGAACCCGACCTGGATCCGGTCGGGCTCCCGCCGGGTGTACAGGGAAACACCGGCACGCCCCTTCGCGGCGGCAGGCGCGTGCACGACATGCCAGCCGTCGGGCGTACGCACCTGCTCGGGCAGCTGCTGCGGCTCCGCACGCACCTCCTGCAGGCACAGCACATCGGCTTCGGTACCGGCGAGCCACTCCACGAAGCCCTTCTTCGCGGCGGCCCGCAGCCCGTTCACATTCACAGAGGTCACAGTGAGCACCCGGGAACGATACCGGCACTCTGGACCGAGTCCGGTTCTGGAAACCAGTGCAATAGAACTCATATACGGTATTCGGCATGGACATACGCCGGGTCGCCTTCGACCACCCCGACGCAGTCAAGCTCAACGACCAGGTCCAGGCCGAGTACGGCGTCCGCTACGGCGACGACGGCGACGCCACCTACCTGGACGTGGCGGACTTCCGGCCGCCGAACGGTCTGTACCTGATCGCGTACGACGCGCTCGGCACCCCCGTTGCCTCCGGCGGCTGGCGGTCCCAGGACGAGAACGACGAGGGATACGCGGACGGCGACGCGGAGCTCAAGCGGATGTACGTCATCGAGCAGATGCGCGGCCGTGGCCTCGCGCGCCGCATCCTGGCCGCGCTGGAGGAGGACGCGCGGGACGCGGGCCGCAGGCGCATGGTCCTGGAGACCGGGGCCAAGCAGCCGGAGGCGGTGGCGCTGTACAAGTCCAGCGGGTACGAGCCGTGCGAGAAATTCGGCTACTACCGCTTCCACGAGCTCAGCCTGTGCTACGCCAAGGCCCTGTGACCCGTACGCGCGACCTCAGCCGTCCCCCTCGCCCTCACCCTCACCCTCACCCTCACCCGTACGCCGGTTGATGCGATACACGTCCCGGACACAGAGGTTGAGGACCAGGGAGAGGACGACCAGTCCCGCGCACGCCACCAGCACCGTGCGGCTGTCCCAGAGGCCGGCCGCGAGGGCGGTGAGCAGATAGCCGAGGGGGATGGCGAGCCGTTCGCCGACGTTGTTGAACGCGCTCATACGCCCCAACTCGCCCTGCGGCACATGCTGCTGGAACGCGGTCGTCCACGCGACGATCGTCACGTCCAGGCCGATCCCCGCGAGCAGCGCGGCCAACAGCACCCAGGGCAGCGGCAGTCCCCACCCCATGGCGAGCAGCGGTGCGGCGAGCGGTGTACAGGCCACGATGGCCACGACCAGCAGCCGGTACGGCCGCCAGCGCAGGCACACCACCGTCCCGCCCAGCAGCCCCGCAGCGAACGCGGCCTGCACGAGCCCCCAGTCACGCGCCCCCGCGTACCGCTCCGCCGCGACGACCGGCCCGAGCAGCTGGTACCCGGCCAGCCATGCGGCGACCAGGAGCGTGCCGGCCGCCGTGTAGGTCCACAGCCAGGTCCGCGACCAGAACCCGGCCCAGCCGTGCCGCAGGTCGCTGAGCGCGCTGGTGACGGTGACCGGCGCGTCCAGCCGCAGCCCGAGCAGCAGGAAGGCGGCGACGGCGAAGGTGAGCGCGTCCCAGGCGAGCGCCCAGGCCGGGCCGCTGACCGCGACGACGGCTCCGCCGGCGGCCGGCCCGAGCACCTTGACGGCGTTGCCCGGCAGCCTGAGCAGGGCGTTGGCCTGCTGCAACTGTTCCACCGGGACGATCTGGCCCACGGCGCCCTGGGTGGCGGGCACGGTGAAGGCCACGGCGGTTCCGGAGACGAAACCGCAGACCGCGATGGAGGTCGTCGACGCCTGCCCGGTGGCGACGATCACAGCCAGCGCGCCCTGGGCGACGGCCGCGAGCAGATTGCCGAGGAAGAGCATCCGGCTGCGGGACATCCGGTCCGCGAGCACTCCGCCCACGAGCAGGAACAGGACCGTCGGCACGGTGTTCGTGGCGAGCACCAGCCCGAGCTCCCCGGCCCCGCCGCCCTCCCCGATCACGGAGTAGGCGAGCGCGAGGGGCGCCATCGCGGACCCGGTGGCGGAGACGAGGTTGGCCAGCACGAACCGCCGGAATCCCGGAATCCGCAGCGTCGCCGCACGTCCCGCCGATAACTCTGCGTCGACCTTCTCCACGCTCCCCCTCGTGACGGCGGCACTTGGGCACAACAAAGATCCCGCCCGATCAACCGATCGGACGGGATCTCTCAACTCCCGGGTTTCCCCGGAGAGTTGTTGCGGTGGACCTGAGGGGATTTGAACCCCTGGCCCCCTCGATGCGAACGAGGTGCGCTACCGGACTGCGCCACAGGCCCTTGCAACGAGTGAAACTTTAGCACCCCGATCGGCCTGCTTGGAAATCCGTTCCCGGCCGGCCGCCGTGCCCGGCCGCAGGTGACGGCTACTCGTTGGCGGCGCGCGGCCGGTCGCCGTCCTCGTACTGGTCGAACAGCGGCGTACGGCCCCGCTCGCGTGCCCGGCGGGCGGAGGCGGCCCGGCGGGCGTCGCTGCGACCGCCGCCTTCGGCCTTCTCCTCCTCGCGCCCCGCGTCCCCGTCGCCCGGCTCAGCGCCGTCCCCGGCCTCGGTGCCGGTCTCCCGGTCCCGGCCGACGGTGCTCGACCGCGCCGAGCTCCAGGCGTCCGGGGCGCCGAGGTCCACGTCGGAGGTGGCCCGGGGCGCGACCGGCGCGGTCACATACGTCGGCAGTGGCACCGGCACCGGGTCCCAGCTGTCGCCGTGTCCCGGCCTGCGCTGCCGTTCGCGCTGCTGGTCGACCCACTCGGCGTGGTCGGTCTGCTCGACGAGAGCGCGCCGGTCGGCGGCGAGGGCGGACAGGCCGGGGTCGGTGGCGCCTGGTTCGGGCCCCTCGTCGGGCTCGTCGAGGCCCGCGCCGGGGTCGGTGCCGCCGCGACGGCGCGACTGGCGCGCATGCTCACGAAGCCGCTGGGCGGCGGCCTCGGCCTGCCGCCGGTCCATCTGGTAGGCGAAGCGGCGGCGCTCCTGGGACCGCAGATACGCGATGTAGCCGCTGAGCAGCACGGCGGGAACGCCGGGCGCCCACAGGAACGCCAGCCCGCCGACCGCGGCGACGATCGCGCCGAGGGAGAAGGCGAGGAAGAGCATCACGGTCGTACGGCGACGGCGCGCGAGTACCTTCGAACGCCGAGCGCGTGCCGCGGCCGCCTCGTCCGCGGGGGCTCGCCGGGCGGCGGGCACCCCCTTGCGTGCCTTGGCCGCGGGGCCGGGGCCCGTTTCCGCGGAGGGCGCGCTCGCGCGTTCGGGTGTCGGCCGGGAACCGTGTTCGGGTGCCGGCTTGCTCCCCTGTTCCCGCGCGGAGTCGCGTGCCGGTTCCGGGCGTCCTGGTGCCTGTGCCGGGACCGGCGCCTGGGTCTGCGGACGGGTCGGAGGCATGGCGAAGGCCCGGACGTCCACCGACTCGGTGACGTCGCCCGGGTCGTCGGCGCTGGGCTCCCCCTCCTCGGTGGAGCGCGCGCGCAGGTCCTTGGCGTACCGGCGCTCCATCCCCGCCCGTCCGGACAGCAACCGGATGGCTGTGCTGAAGCGTTCCGTCGGACGGGCCTCGTTCAGCTCGTCCTGCCTACGGAGCCACATCGGCACCAAGTAGGCGGCCCAGGCCCCGACAATGACTGCGTAGATGAGGCCGCTGCTGCTCACGCCTCACACGGTAGAGGGGTTTCCGTGGGGCCATCCGCCAATTGAGCCGGTGTGTCGCACGATCTGGCTGATATTTCGAACTTTTTTTGTGACCGATGCGATCAGCAGGCCACCGAGGCGCGAATTTAATGCCCTGAGCCGGTCATCCGCCGATCAATTTCGAACACTTATTCAATTTCCGGGCTACGCGGGATTCCCCTGCGGGTTCTGCCGGGAGTTGGGTGCGGAGTTCTCCGAGGTGTCCTGCGGGTTCGCGTGCGGGGTCCGCTGCGAGTGTTCCCGGTGCCAGCGGCCGAGCAGCCCTTCCGGGAGCTCTTCCGCCGTGAGCGCGAAGACGAGATGGTCCCGCCAGGCCCCGTCGATGTGGAGATAGCGCGGACGCAGCCCCTCCTCGCGGAATCCGAGTTTCTCCACCACCCGGCGGCTGGGCCGGTTCTCGGGGCGAATGCAGACCTCGATGCGGTGCAGACCGACACTGCGGAAACAGTGGTCCACGACCAGCGCCACGGCCGTCGGCATCACCCCGCGGCCCGCCACCGCCTCGTCCACCCAGTAGCCGACGTGCCCCGAGCACATCGAGCCCCAGGTGATCCCGGCGACCGTCAACTGCCCGACCAGCCGTCCCTGGTACTCGATGACGAACGGCAGCATCCGGCCCGAGTGCGCCTCGGAGCGCAGGTGCCGGACCATCTGGCGGTAGGTCGGCCGGTGCGCGATCGGCCCGGTGGGCGTGGGCGGCGGAATCGTCGCCTCCCACGGCCGCAGCCAGTCCCGGTTGCGCCGGTTGACCTCGCGCCAGGCCCGTTGGTCGCGCATCTTTATCGGCCTCAGGACGACATCGCCGTCCCTCAGCACTACGGGCCAGGATGGGCTGTTCAGCTCGCACCCCCACTGCTGGGTCTGGGGTGGTCGCCGCCGCGGATCTGGTCGACGGCGTGGATCAGGAGGGGCTCCAGGACGGCCAGACCGTCCTTCACCCCGCCGCTGGAACCGGGCAGATTGATGATCAGCGTGCGCCCGGCGACTCCGGCGAGTCCCCGGGACAGCGCCGCCGTGGGCACCTTCTCCCGTCCGAACGCCCTGATCGCCTCGGGAATGCCCGGCACCTCGTAGTCGATCACCGCCCGGGTCGCCTCCGGTGTGCGGTCGGTGGGCGAGATGCCGGTGCCGCCGGTGGTGACGATGACGTCGTAGCCGGCGTCGACGCCGGCGCGCAGGGCGGCGAGGACCGGATCGCCGTCGGGCACGACCTGCGGTCCGTCGACCGCGAAGCCGAAGCCCTTGAGGCCATCGGCGATCAGCGGGCCGCCCTTGTCCTCGTAGATCCCGGCGGCGGCCCGGTTGGACGCGGTGACCACAAGAGCTCGGTACGTCATGCCCGGCTCCAGTCGCCCGACTTGCCGCCCGTCTTCTCCTCGACCCGTACGTCCGTGATGACCGCTCCCTTGTCGACCGCCTTCACCATGTCGATCACGGTGAGCGCGGCGACGGAGACCGCGGTGAGGGCCTCCATCTCGACGCCCGTGCGGTCCGTGGTCTTCACGGTGGCCACGATCTCCACGGCGTCGTCCGCGACCGACAGGTCCAGTTTCACACCGGACACCGCGAGCGGGTGACAGAGCGGGATCAGGTCGGGGGTCCGTTTGGCGCCCATGATCCCGGCGATCCGGGCGGTGGCGAGGGCGTCGCCCTTGGGGACACCCTCGCCGCGCAGCAGCTCGACCACGCGGGGTGAGACGAGGACACGGCCGCTGGCTCGGGCGGTGCGCGCGGTCACGTCCTTCTCGGAGACGTCGACCATGCGGGCCGCGCCCGCGTCGTCGATGTGCGTGAGGTGGTCCTGCCTGGATGGGTCCTGCGTGCTCATGCTGGTGTGGCGCTCCCGGTCCTGGCCCGTCGCGGTGCGGCGCACGGGCCTGCTGTGCGCGACACGGTACCGCCAACCGAGGCCGCTCAGCCGAGCAGGACCACCTCGACCTCGGCGCCGGGCTCGACGCTCTCGGTGTCCTCGGGGACGACGATCAGCGCGTCCGCGTGCGCGAGGGCGGCGACCAGATGGGATCCGGCGCCGCCGACCGGCCGGACCTCGCCGTCGGCGTATGTCCCGCGCAGGAACTGTCTGCGTCCCTTGGGCGAGGTCAGCGCCTTGTCGGCGGTCAGGGTCGCGGTCGTGCGGGGGCGGTGGACGTCCTCCAGGCCCATCAGGGTGCGGATCGCGGGGCGCACGAACAGTTCGAAGGAGACGTACGACGACACCGGGTTGCCGGGGAGCGCGAGCAGCGGGGTGTGGTCGGGGCCGATGGAGCCGAAGCCCTGGGGCTTGCCGGGCTGCATGGCGAGCTTGCGGAAGTCGATGCCGCCGCCGGCCTCGTCCTCGTCGGCGACGTGCGACAGGGCTTCCTTGACGACGTCGTACGCCCCGACGCTCACGCCGCCGGTGGTGACCATGAGGTCGGCGCGGACGAGCTGGTCCTCGATGGTGGAGCGGAGGGTCTCGGCGTCGTCGGCGACGGCGCCCACGCGGTAGGCGATGGCGCCGGCGTCCCGGGCGGCCGCGGTGAGGGCGAAGCTGTTGGAGTCGTAGATCTGGCCGCCGGAGAGTTGCTCGTCGGGCTGGACGAGTTCGCTGCCGGTGGACATCACGACGACTCGCGGGCGCGGGCGTACGCGTACCGTGCCGCGGCCGATGGCGGCGAGCAGGGCGATCTGGGGCGGGCCGAGGACCGTGCCGGCTTCGAGGGCGCGGTCGCCGGACTTCACGTCGCTGCCCTTCGCGCGGACGTGGGCGCGCGCCTCGGCCGGCCGGTGGATGTGCACCTGGCCCCGGGCGCCCTCGGGGGCCAGGCTGCGGGCGCGCATGCCGGTGACCGGGCCCTCGCCGAGGCCGCCGTCGGTCCACTCCACCGGGACGACGGTCTCGGCGCCGGGCGGCAGCGGGGCGCCGGTCATGATGCGGGCGGCCTGGCCGGGGCCCACGTGGAGCAGGTCGGTCTGGCCCGCCGCGACGTCCCCGACGACCTCCAGGACGGCGGGGAACTCCTCGCTCGCGCCCGCGACATCCGCGACCCGTACCGCGTACCCGTCCATGGAGCTGTTGTCGAACGGCGGCAGGGAGACCGGCACCGTGACGTCGTCGACCAGGACGCAGCCCTGGGCGTCGAGGAGTTGCAGCTCGATGGGTTCGAGGGGGCGGACGGTCGTGAGGATGTCCTCCAGGTGTTCGTCCACCGACCAGAGGTGGTCCTGGCCGGCGGGGCGGGGCGCGGCGGCGGTGCTCAACTCGCTACATCTCCTCGGCTACGTAACTGCGAAGCCAGGTCCGGAAGTCCGGGCCCAGGTCTTCACGTTCGCATGCGAGTCTGACAATGGCACGCAGGTAGTCGCCGCGGTCGCCGGTGTCATAGCGGCGGCCCTTGAAGACGACGCCGTGCACCGGGCCGCCGACCTTCTCGTCGGCGGCGAGCTGCTGGAGGGCGTCGGTGAGCTGGATCTCGCCGCCGCGGCCCGGCTCGGTCTTGCGGAGTATGTCGAAGATGTGCGGGTCGAGCACATAGCGGCCGATGATGGCGTAGTTGGACGGGGCGTCGGCCGCGGACGGCTTCTCGACGAGGTCGTGCACCTTGACCACGTCGCTGTCGCCGGTGGGGTCCACGGCCGCACAGCCGTAGAGGTGGATCTGCTCGGGGGCGACCTCCATCAGCGCGACGACGCTGCCGCCGTGCTGCTCCTGGACCTCGACCATCCGCTTGAGCAGCGGGTCGCGCGGGTCGATCAGGTCGTCGCCGAGGAGGACGGCGAAGGGCTCGTGGCCCACGTGGGGGGCCGCGCACAGGACGGCGTGGCCGAGTCCCTTGGGGTCGCCCTGGCGGACGTAGTGCATGGTGGCGAGGTCGCTGGACTCCTGCACCTTCGCGAGCCGGCCGGCGTCGCCCTTCTTCTGCAGGGCCGATTCCAGCTCGTAGTTGCGGTCGAAGTGGTCCTCCAGGGGGCGCTTGTTGCGGCCCGTGATCATGAGGACATCGTCGAGGCCCGCGGACACGGCCTCTTCGACCACGTACTGGATAGCCGGCTTGTCGACGACCGGCAGCATCTCCTTGGGAGTGGCTTTGGTGGCCGGCAGGAAGCGGGTGCCGAGACCCGCTGCGGGGATGACAGCCTTGCTGATCCGAGGGTGGGACTGAGTCATGGCCGCCACCCTATCCGGTGCCTTTGTAGGGAATCTGAGGCTCCGGTTATTTGGCTCTCTTATGAGCACATTGGGAAGGGTAAGGGAGCGGCCTATGAGTCACACCGGACGTCCGGGCGAGCCTGACAAGCGCGTGTTGCGGCGGGAGATCCTCTCGGTGAGAGGCAGGTTGACGGCGGATGACGTGCGGGTATCGGCCGCCGAGCTGGCCGGGCGGGCGCTGGAGCTGCCCGAGCTGGCGCACGCGCGCGTGGTGGCGGCGTACGTCTCCGTGGGGAGTGAACCCGGCACCCTCGCGCTGCTCGACGCGCTGCGCGCGCGGGGCGTCCGCGTCCTGCTGCCCGCCCTGCTGCCCGACAACGACCTCGACTGGGGCGCCTACTTCGGGGAGGACTCCCTGGCCCGTGTCCAACACGGCGGAAAGATGGCCCTCTTCGAGCCCTCCGGTGAGCGTCTCGGCCCGGACGCCGTGACCGACGCCGACGTGGTGCTCCTGCCGGGCCTGGCGGTCGACGCGCGCGGGATGCGGCTGGGGCGGGGCGGCGGATCGTACGACCGGGTCCTCGCCCGGCTGGAACGCGCGGGCGCCCGGCCCTCGCTGGTGGTGCTGCTGTACGACTCGGAGGTCGTCGAGCGCGTCCCGGAGGAGCCCCACGACCGGCCGGTGCACGCGGTGGTGACACCGTCGGGGGTGCGCCGCTTCAAAGAGCCCTGAGCCCGCCCCGATCGCGAAGGGGCCCTCCACGCGCGCGTGGAGGGCCCCTTCGGCGGTACGAGCGTCAGCGGCTCACGGCCTGAGCACCAGGGTGTCGCTGGTGCTGTCCACGACCGCCTCGTCCGAGAAGGACCAGTCGAGCAGTTCGCCGTCGGCCCACTTGTCGGTCTGGTCGGTGTAGTGGGCGTTGTAGGCGTGCCCGGAGGCACCGGTGAGGTTGATCCACTTCGACTTGTCGAGGTCGCTGAGGTTGACCACCATCCGCATCGACGGCACCCAGACGACGCCGTAGCCGCCGGCGGCGTTCCAGCCCGAGGCGTTGACCGTGGCCTCGCCGCCGCTGAGCTTCCAGGGGCCGCGGTTGAGGATGTACTGGAGCACACCGGGGCCCTCGGTGCCGAGGGTCTGGTTCTTCAGGAACAGGCGGTGCAGCCGGCCCCAGCTCCAGGTGTCGATGTCCTTGCCGAGCTTGGCGGTCAGCTCCCAGCGGGCGTCGACCATGGCGCGCCTGAACAGGTCGTCCCGGTTGCGGTCCGCTCCCTTGCGGTTGCCCGACTTCGGTGTCGTCCACCAGTCGCTGTCCTCGTCGTCCATGAGGGTGCGGACGACCTCGAACCAGCGGTCGCCGCCGTCCGGCTGCGCCTGGTCGGCGTCGCGGTCGCCGCACTCGCGTACCTTCTCGGTCGCGTCCACGGGCCCCGTGGTGTTGACCGGGTCGACCAGCAGGCACTGGCCCTTGACCCGCAGCTCCTTGGGCAGCTTGTTGCCGAAGGCGAGCTTGAGGATGTTGCGCCAGACCGAGTTGAAGTAGGCGGCCGCGGCCGAGTCGGCGTCCTGGGTGTAGTCCCAGCCCTCCAGGAGCTCCTGTGCGTCCCGTACGTCCGCCGCGTCCCGGACGTCCTTCTCGGAGATGTCGATCTTCAGCAGCTTGGGCACCAGCAGCTTGGCGATCTCGCTGCTGTTGTCGAGCTGCATCTGGCGCATGTCGTCGGTGGAGATCTTGCCGCCGCCGTCGATCTTCGACTGGATCAGGTCGTTGATGCGCTGGCTGCGGGCGCCGTAGCCCCAGTCCGTGGTGAGCGTGTAGGGGTACTTGGCCTTGTCGACGACCGCCTGGTTGGCGGTGACGATGTAGCCCCGGGACGGGTTGTACTCGTACGGCAGCTCGTCCTCGTCGATGTAGCCGGTCCAGCGGGACCTGGAGTCCCAGCCGGGCGCCGGGACGGAGCCGTCGTAGCCCTTCGCGCGCGTGGGGATCTTTCCGGGCAGCGTGTAGCCGATGTTGTCCTTGGTGTCGGCGTAGATCAGGTTCTGCGAGGGCACGTCGAACAGGGCTGCCGCGCCGCGGAACTCCGTCCAGTTCGCCGCCTTGTCGATGGCGAAGACGGCGTCCATGGAGGTGCCCGGGTCCAGCGCGGTCCAGCGCAGCGAGATGCCGTAGCCGTCGCCGCGGTCGGGGGCGGCGGCGTCCACGGTGGCCTTCTTGCCGACCTTCACCAGCTCGGAGCTGCGGTCGGACAGCAGAGGCCCGTTCTCGGTCTCGCGGACGACGATCTTCTTGGGCGAGCCGCCGGCGACCTTGATGGTCTCCTCGCGCGTGGTGAAGGGCACCGTCTTGCCGTCGAGCTGGTAGCCGTCGCCGGAGAGCTTCTCCAGGTAGAGGTCGGTGACGTCGACGCCGGAGTTGGTCATGCCCCAGCCGATGTTCTGGTTGTGGCCGATGATCACGCCGGGCATGCCGGCGAAGGTGTAGCCGCTGACGTCGTACTGGCACTTGCTGGAGACCGCGCGGCAGTGCAGGCCCATCTGGTACCAGACGGACGGCAGCGCGGCCGACAGGTGCGGGTCGTTGGCCAGCAGGGGCTTGCCGGTGATCGTGTACTTCCCGCCGACGACCCAGGAGTTGGAGCCGATGCCGTTGCCGTTCACGCCGACGGCCGTCGGGAGGTCGTCCAGGACGTCCTGGAGGCCCGCCAGCTGGCCCTGCAGGCCGCTGGTGCCGGAGCCGGAGGCGGTGCCCGTGCCGGTGCCGGTGCCGGAAGAGCCCGCGGAGGACGTGGAGCCGCTCTGCTGGAACGTCTTGGTGATGTCGTCGTACTGGCCGGTCTGGACGATCGTCTTGTTCCGGCCGTACGGGTAGTCCGGGTAGAGGTCCTGGATCTGCTTGGGGCCGAGGCGGCTGGTCATCAGGGCGCGGTCGATCTCGTCCTGCATGTTGCCGCGCAGGTCCCAGGCCATCGCCTTCAGCCAGGCGAGCGAGTCGACCGGGGTCCACTTCTCGGGCTTGTAGTCGTTGGTGAACCCGAGCGCCGCGTACTCCAGGGAGATGTCCTTGTTGTCCTTGCCGTCCAGGTAGGCGTTGACCCCCTGGGCGTAAGCCTGGAGGTACTTCTTGGTGGACGCCGACAGCGTCTTGTCGTACTCCTCCTTGGCGACGCGGTCCCAGCCGAGGGTGCGCAGGAACTCGTCGTTGTCGACCTGGCTCTCGCCGAACATCTCCGACAGCCGCCCGGAGGTCATGTGCCGGCGGACGTCCATCTCGTAGAACCGGTCCTGCGCCTGGACGTAGCCCTGCGCCATGAACAGGTCCGCGTCGGAGGAGGCGTAGATCTGCGGGATGCCGTAGTCGTCGCGCTTCACGTCGACGGGCCCGGACAGGCCGGGGAGCGTGAGTGATCCCTTGGTCTGCGGGAAGGAGGCACGGACGGTGCTGATGGACCAGTACCCCCCGTAGCCGACGCCTCCGACAAGGGCCAGCACCAGCAAGAGGACGATCAGACGGGCTCTGCGCCCCTTCTTCCTGCCGGACTTGCCGGGCTTCTGACCCGTGGAGGCGGTGGTGTTGGGGGGCATCGCTGTCCTTGCTGTCCTAACGCGAGCGGCAGGCGGTCCTGGAGTGCTGGAGCAACCATAGGCGCAGGGCCCGACGCAACTTGACTCGGAGTAGGGAACCAGCACGGACGGACGTTCGATCATGCACCCATTAGCGTCAAGAAATCGTCAAGAGTTAGGTAAGGTAACGAAGTAGTTGGGTGCGGAGAACCGCCACTTCGTGTCCTATGTACATGAGCCCGCGCGCGCGTGCGCGCGGGCCAGGGAAGGGAACGGCCGCTGACTGTCCACGACCTCAACCAGCTCCTGCTCGTCTGCTCGCTCGTCCTGCTCGTCGCCGTCGCCGCGGTCCGGATCTCCTCGCGCAGCGGGCTCCCCAGCCTGCTCGTCTACCTCGGCATCGGCGTCCTCATGGGCCAGGACGGCATCGGCGGCATCCGCTTCGACGACGCCGAGCTGACCCAGGTCATCGGGTACGCGGCCCTGGTCGTGATCCTGGCCGAGGGCGGTCTCGGCACGAAGTGGAAGGAGATCAAACCGGCCCTCCCGGCCGCCACCGCACTGGCGCTGGTCGGCGTCACGGTGAGCGTCGGGGTCACGGCGGCGGCCGCACATTATCTGATCGGTCTGGAGATCCGGCAGGCACTGATCATCGGGGCGGTCGTCTCCTCGACCGACGCCGCGGCGGTGTTCTCCGTACTACGGCGGATTCCGCTTCCCTCGCGCGTGACCGGCACCCTGGAGGCCGAGTCCGGCTTCAACGACGCCCCCGTGGTCATCCTGGTGGTCGCGTTCTCCACCCACGGTCCGATCGAGCACTCGTACGTGCTGCTCGGCGAGATAATGCTGGAGCTGTCCATCGGCGCCGCCATCGGCCTCGCGGTGGGCTGGCTGGGCTCCTGGGGCCTCAGGCACGTGGCGCTGCCCGCCTCCGGCCTCTACCCGATCGCCGTCATGGCCATCGCCGTCGCCGCCTACGCGGCCGGCGCGATGGCGCACGGCAGCGGCTTCCTGGCGGTCTATCTGGCCTCGATGGTCATGGGCAACGCCAAGCTGCCGCACTGGCCCGCCACGCGCGGGTTCGCCGACGGGGTCGGCTGGATCGCCCAGATCGGCATGTTCGTCCTGCTCGGCCTGCTGGTCACCCCGCACGAGCTGGGTGACGACATCCTGCCCGCGCTCGTCATCGGGCTGGTGCTGACCATGGTGGCCCGCCCGCTGAGCGTCGTGCTGTGCCTGGTGTCGTTCGGCGTCCCCTGGCGGGAGCAGGCCCTGATGTCCTGGGCCGGGCTGCGCGGCGCCGTACCCATCATCCTGGCGACGATCCCCATGGTGGGCGGCGTCGAGGACAGCCGGCGCATCTTCAACATCGTCTTCGTCCTGGTCGTCGTCTACACCCTGGTCCAGGGGCCGACCCTGCCGTGGTTCGCGCGCAAGCTGCGGCTCGGCGGGGAACCCGAGCCCGCCGACCTCGGTATCGAGTCGGCGCCGCTGGAACGGCTGCGCGGGCATCTGCTGTCCTTCGCGATCCCCGCGGGCTCGAAGATGCACGGCGTCGAGGTCAACGAGCTGCGGCTGCCCGCCGGGTCCGCCGTCACCCTCGTCGTCCGCGATGGAAAATCGTTCGTTCCGCTGCCGACGACGGTGCTGCGACGCGGAGACGAGCTGCTGGTCGTCGCCACGGACCCGGTACGGGACGCCGCCGAGCGCCGGCTGCGCGCGGTGGGGGCCGGAGGCAAGCTGGCCGGATGGCTGGGAACGAACAAGACATCCTGATCGCAGGCCGAGCGCCCGCAGTGCTCAGGTTCACAAGGTCAACGGCCCGTGTCCCCTGTACTATGCAGGCGTACCCCTAGATCGAACCACCTCTGCCTGACGCAGAGCTGGCGCGACCGTATGGCGGCCGGGACGTCCCTCCTCAGTGGACGCCGGTATCTACCGCAGTTCCGCGCGACAGGACAGCTCTCGGCGCCGCCCCCACCCGACGGGGCCGCGCTACCAGGCGGCAGAAAGGCACGGGCCGTGGCGTCCACGGTCACCACCGAGCAGTCGAAGGACTCGCCTGCCTCCTCCCGCCCCGGATACGGACAGCTGCTGCGCACCCGCGGCGCCTGGACGTTCCTGCTCCCCGGCTTCGCGGCCCGCCAGCCGTTCGCGATGCTGACCATCTCCATCGTGCTGCTGGTGCAGCACACCACCGGTTCCTACGGCGCGGCGGGCGCCGCCGCTGCCGTCACCGGCGTCTCCATGGCGCTGTTCGCGCCCTACAGCGGCCGCCTCGCCGACCGCTACGGGCAGCGTGCCGTCCTGCTCCCCGGTGTCGTCGTGCACGTCCTGTCCGGTCTGACGCTGACGGCGCTCGCGCTGACGGAGGCACCCCTGTGGGCGCTGTTCGTGGCCGCCGTGCCGACCGGCGCCTCGGTGCCGCAGATCGGCCCCATGGTGCGGGCCCGCTGGGGCGTGAAGCTCCAGGGCTCGCCGCTGATGACGACCGCTGCCGCCTTCGAGTCGGTCACCGACGAGCTGACCTTCGTCGTCGGCCCGCTGCTGGCCACCGCCCTGTGCACCGCCGTCGACCCGGCCGCGGGCCTGGTCACGGAGGCCGCGCTCACACTGCTCGGCGGTCTGCTGTTCGCCGCGCAGAAGAGCACCCAGCCGTCAGTCGCCGTCGCCGGGCACGCGCGCGTGGAGCACGTCTCGGCGCTGCGCGTCCCCGGCGTGCGGGTGCTGATCGTGACCTTCCTCGGCATCGGTTCCGTCTTCGGCGGCATGCAGGTCTCCCTGGCCGCGTTCACCGAGTCCATCGGCGAACCCGGACTCAACGGCGTCCTGTACGGCACCTTCGCCGCCGGCAACATGCTCTCCGGCGTCGTCTGCGGCGCCATCGCGTGGAAGGTGGCCCCGCAGCGCCGCCTCCTCGTCGGCTACGCCGCCCTCGCGCTGGCCGCGTCCGGCCTGTGGGCCGCGCACTCGGTCCTCGTCCTGGCCGGCCTCGGACTGCTGGTCGGCATGTGCATCGCGCCCGCGCTGATCACCGGCTACACGCTGGTCGAGAGCCTGGTCCCGGCCGGCGCCCGCACCGAGGCCTTCACCTGGCTCACGGGCGCGGTCGCGCTCGGCCAGGCCGCCGCGGTCACCGTCGCCGGACAACTGGAGGACCGCTTCTGGGGCGGCGCCGGATTCCTGGTGCCGATGGGCGGGACCCTGCTCGCGCTGGCGACCCTGGTGGCACTGCGTTCACGGCTGGTGGCACGGCCCCGCGGGCGCACCGTGGCACGTGGCGTCGGTCACCGCGTGCCGGTGGCAGTGGACTGAGCGGCTGGAATACGTCACACTTGACCGTCGTTAGCACTCATCGAGTGAGAGTGCCAGGAGGAAGACAGTGCCGACCTACCAGTACCAGTGCACCGCGTGCGGCGAGGGCCTCGAGGCGGTGCAGAAGTTCACCGACGACGCCCTGACCGAGTGCCCCAGCTGCCAGGGCCGCCTCAAGAAGGTGTTCTCCGCGGTCGGCATCGTCTTCAAGGGCTCCGGCTTCTACCGCAATGACAGCCGCGGCTCCTCGTCGAGCAGCTCACCGGCGTCGTCGAAGCCGTCGACGTCCGCCTCGTCCGACTCGTCCTCTTCCTCCTCGACGTCGTCTTCCTCGTCGTCCTCGGAGTCGAAGTCGTCGAGCGCCGGCACCTCCTCCAGCAGCAGCTCCGCCGCGTAAGCGCCCTCCTACGCGCGCGCGTAGGACCCACTCCTTACGGGACCCTGTCGTCATCCGGCGGCGGGGTCCTCGGCTTCTCCGGGTGCGGTTAGGGTGCGGGCATGGCGAACAAGGCGAACGCAGAACTCGGCGTGATCGGCGGCTCCGGCTTCTACTCGTTCCTCGACGACGTGACCGAGATACAGGTGGACACCCCGTACGGGCCACCCAGTGACTCCCTCTTCCTCGGCGAGATCGCCGGCCGACGGGTCGCCTTCCTGCCCCGGCACGGCCGCGGCCACCATCTGCCGCCGCACCGGATCAACTACCGGGCCAACCTCTGGGCCCTGCGCTCGCTCGGCGTGCGCCAGGTCCTCGCCCCGTGCGCGGTGGGCGGTCTGCGTCCCGAGTACGGGCCGGGCACCCTGCTCGTGCCGGACCAGCTGGTCGACCGTACGAAGTCCCGGGTGGGCACGTACTTCGACGGGCTGCCGCTGCCCGACGGCTCCGTGCCGAACGTGGTGCACGTCTCGCTGGCCGACCCCTACTGCCCCACCGGCCGAGCGGCCGCGCTGAAGGCGGCGCGCGGGCGGGACTGGGAGCCGGTGGACGGCGGCACGCTGGTCGTGGTCGAGGGGCCCCGCTTCTCGACCCGTGCCGAATCGTTGTGGCACCAGGCGCAGGGCTGGTCGGTGGTGGGCATGACCGGTCACCCCGAGGCGGCGCTCGCCCGTGAACTCGAACTCTGCTACAGCGCGTTGGCGCTGGTCACCGACCTCGACGCGGGCGCCGAGACCGGCGAGGGCGTCTCGCACGACGAGGTGCTGCGGGTGTTCGCGGCCAACGTGGACCGGCTGCGGGGCGTGCTGTTCGACGCGGTGGCCGCGCTGCCGGCGAACGAGGAGCGGGACTGTCTGTGCGCGACGGCGCTGGGCGGGATGGATCCCGGGTTCGAGCTGCCGTAGGGGCTCGCCGGCCGCGGGCGCTTGAAGAGGACGCTCGGAGACGGCACTTGAGGGGGCGGCACTTGAGGGGCGGCGGAGCAGCGGAACTTCCCGTTCGGGCGGCGGAGTTTTCCACAACCGGTCGGTCGTCCACGGGCTCCGACGGGCGGCGGCGCGATGGCTCATCGTGGCTACGTCGTGGCTTGCCAAGCCGTTCCGTCGTCGCAGGTGGTGGTCCTCATGTCCGTTGCCCGGTCGTTTCCCTCTCCCTCCTCCCCCGTCGTCCCGCTGCCGCTGGGCACAGACGCTCCGGCCACGTGCGAGGTGCCGCACTTCGCTCCCGTGCGGGTGCGCGGCGGGCGGTCTCAGTTGCGTCGGCTGCTACGGCATCGCAGGCGGGCCGCGGCGGCGGGACTCGCCGTCACCGCGGCCGCGCTCGTGGCGGCGGGGCCCGGGGAGAGCGGCCCGGCACGCGGGCATCCGGTGGCGGAGCCGGTTCGCCAGCACCGGGCCGTCGAGCGGGTCTCCGCGCCGGTGCGGATCGCCGACGGGGCCACCGTGCGGCTGCTGCGGCCCGGTGACCGGGTCGATGTGATCGCCGCGGAGGAGAGCGCGCCGGGCCGGGGCGGCGCCGAGGTGGTCGCGCGCGGGGCCCGGGTATCGAAGGTGCCGGAGCCGCTGGACGTCGCGGCCGGGAGCGGGGCGCTGGTGGTGCTGTCGGTGCCGCGTTCCACCGCGGCGCGTCTCGCGGGCGCGAGTGCTACGGCGCGGCTGGCGGTGACGCTGTGCTGAGCCGGGTCGCGCATGTCGTGCACATGGTGCTTATCGTCCTGTCAAGTCCCTCGGTCAGGTGGTGCAATTGGACAGGATGGCCTAGCCCTGACGTAGGTTGCGGAGCTGTTCGTTCCACAACCTGTGCACACGAGGAGAGGCTCCGCGGTGAGCGAGAAGAAGGAACCGGGCGTCTGGGACGGCTTCAAGGCCTTCCTGATGCGCGGGAACGTCGTCGATCTGGCGGTAGCGGTGGTCATCGGCGCCGCGTTCACCAACATCGTGAACGCGGTGGTGAAGGGGATCATCAATCCGCTGGTCGGAGCGATCGGCACCAAGAACCTCGATCACTACAGCTCGTGCCTGAGCGCGGAGTGCCCGGGCGACCAGGGCATTCGGATCCTGTGGGGCTCCGTCCTCGGCGCGGCCCTCAGCTTCGTGATCACGGCGGCCGTCGTCTACTTCCTCATGGTCCTGCCGATGGCGAAGTACCTGGCCCGGGTGGAGGCCCGCCGCAAGGCGAAGGAGGGCACGCAGGAGGTCATCGAGGTGACCGAGCTGGAGGTCCTCAAGGAGATCCGCGACGCGCTGGTCGCCCAGCGCGGCTCGGGGCACAACCAGCAGTAACGGCTCAGATGTGGTGGGGCGGCTTCTCGTCGAGGAAGCGCTTCAGATCGGCCGCGCTGTCACCCTCGCCGCGCGGCCGCTCGCCCCAGCCACGGTCGGTGTCGTCGGAGGACTGCTGGTCCAGCGGGTCGTCGAAGACCAGCACGGGCTTCGGTTCGCGCGGCTCGCGCGGCTCGGCGGCGGGGGCGGTGCTCATACGTCCAGGGTACGGGTCGTAGGGCTACGGTCTTCCCGACGGCGGTCCGGGATGCCGGCACGCGGTGGGCCGGGAGGTCTGCGCCTGGCGGTACGGGGGGCTTCGCCTGGCGGTCCGGGGGGCTTCGCGGGTGGGTCTGGGGGGCTTCGCCTGGCGGTCCGGGAGGCGGGCGCGCGTCGGTCCGGGAGGCTTGCGTCCGACGGTCCGGGAGGCGGGCGCGCGTCGGTCCGCGGGGCTTGCGTCCGACGGTCCGGGAGGCGGGCGCGCGTCGGTCCGCGAGGCTTGCGCGCTTGTGATTCCTTCGCAGGAAATTCCGCGCCTGATCTGCTGTGCTTGACCCCATGACGTCCAGTTCGACTCCCGCGCCGGACTCCCCCCGCCTGCCCGGACACCGCCGTCCCCTGCGTCGGCTGACGGCCCGGGGCCGTGGTGAGGCGCACCGTGCCGCCACTCCGCTGGAGCTCTTCTTCGACCTGTGCTTCGTCGTGGCCATCGCCCAGGCGGGCATGCAGTTGGTGCACGCCGTCGCGGAGGGGCATCCGGGCGAGGGCATCCTCAACTACGCGATGGTGTTCTTCGCCATCTGGTGGGCCTGGATGAACTTCACCTGGTTCGCCTCGGCCTACGACAACGACGACGTCCTTTACCGGGTCGTCACCCTCGTCCAGATCGCCGGCGTGCTGGTGCTGGCGGCCGGGGTCACCAGGGCGTTCGAGGACCACGACTACCTGGCCGTGCTGCTCGGCTATGTGATCATGCGGCTTGCCCTCGTGACGCAGTGGCTGCGGGTGGCCAGGTCGTGTGACGGCCCGGAACGACGGATGGCCCTGCGGTACGCCGGCGGTGTGCTGTTGTGTCAGATCGGCTGGGTGGGCCTGGTGGTGCTGCCCGAGGGCGCCAGGTCCTGGGTGTTCCTGGTGATGGCGGTCCTCGAGATGTGTGTGCCGCCGTTCGCGGAGAGGGACCACCCGACGTCCTGGCATCCGCGTCATATCGCCGAGCGGTACGGGCTGTTCACAATCATCGTGCTCGGCGAGACCATCGCCGCCGCCACGGTCGCCGTGAAGACCGGTATCGACGAGAACGACGCGCTGGGCGACCTGCTGCCGATCGCCGCGGGCGGGCTTTTGATCATCTTCGCCGCGTGGTGGATCTACTTCGTGGTCGGGAACCAAGCTAAAGAATACCTTGCCGGGGCTGGGACGTCAGCGGCCATGCGAACGGCCCCCTCTGACTAGGCAAGAGGGGGCCGTCTCGTGCGGGTGGGACGATCAGACAGCGTCGAACTTTCCCAGCTTGATGCTGGCCACGAAGGACGCGAACGCGTCGGCGGGGAAGTTCAGAACCGGCCCGGTCGGCCCCTTGGAGTCACGGACGGGGACCACGCCGCGCGGGGCGGCGAGGTTTGCGGCGACCTCCACGCAGGCGCCGCCGTTCTCGCTGTAGGAGGACTTGAACCAACGGGGGGATTCGGTCGTCACGGGGTGCCCTTTCGCAACTGGTTGATCATGGCCACAGATGCCGCTTGAGAGAGGGCCTCGGCCTGCAACTGATGGTAGGCCGTTAGTAGGGGGACGACGGCACCGCGTTCCCGTTCGAGCTGGCCACGCTGTGCGGACTCCGCGTAGGAGAGGAGAGAGCGGTTCTCCATTGTGAGGACGTACAGCGGCAAGCTGAGTGGGCGACGGTCCCCCATGGTGAACGGGGCAATCTGGAGCACGGTGTTTGGCAGGGCGGCGAACTCGGCGAGACTCGCCAACTGGTCGTCCATGGTCGCAGAGCTGCCGACTGGCCTCCTCAAGCAGCTTTCGTCCAGCACGACGAACACCAGTGGTGACGGAGTCCGCGTCAAGGCCGCCTGGCGCTCCTTGACGAGTGCTAAGCACTCTTCTCCTTGCTCTGGAGTGATCGCGCCCCGCTCGACGGTGCGGGAAGTGAGTGATGACGCGTAATCCGGTGTCTGAAGAATTCCCGGTATGACGCCGACCTCGTAGAGCCTGATCTCTGCCGCACGGGCCTCGTGCGTCACATACTCCGGGAACCCCTCCAACAGCGCTGTGTGTCGAGCGGCGCGGCTCTGGCGTTGGAGTCGCTCCCCGGTGCCAAACACCCTGTCGCCACTTGCAGCGAATCGGGGAGTTGGAGGCCTACGGCCAGTTTCGACGGCCGAGATATGAGTTCCCGAGCATCCCATTTGTTCCGCTAGCTCGTCCTGGGTCCAGCCGCGCTCATCTCGTAACCTCCGCAGGAGTGCCCCAAACGCCGCACTAGGTGACTTTTCGGCGTCCAGTTCTTTGCGGTTCAACAGGCACCACCCAGTTCTTCGCTCAATTCGCGCAAGTTGAAGACACCTTGACTGTAGGTCACGCTGAACCCCCTTGGTAGTGGAAGCACTACAGAGAGGAACGGCCGTGCCCGGCATCAGCAACGTCACGTGGCAGGAACCTCCCCCGTCGACCAGAATCCTGACGCTGTACCAGCGGATGGGGGTGAGAGCATGACCGCCCCCAGGACCTATCCCGGTCCGCCTGTTGATCTGCCGCTGAGGCTCGACGGCGAACCGGAGCCTGACGCGGATTGCGACGTGTGCCAGGCGTTGGGCGAGCAGCGTTCGGAAGCTCGTACCAAGGGCGACATGTCCAGGGTCTCGGACTGCAATGTCGAGATCCGCAATCACCCGCACAAGGGCAGGGGGCGGCGTTCGTGATTCCGATGGAGGACCTACAGAAGCAGCAAGAGGGCTGCTGCCGCCGCTCATGAAACGTTGCGGCAGGCGTTCCTGGCGATCGGGGTTCCAAGGCGGGAGCTTGGCTGGCTGGTCCCGCACGTGGCGCCCGACGGCCGTCCGATGGTGGCCATGGGCATGTGGAACGCTGATGTGGTGCATAGGGTGGCGGCGCACCTGATGGCGTCACCCGCACGCATCGAGACGGCGCCGGACGGCCCTGTCGTGGCCGATCACGCCCGCGTGACGCGGGACGACTGATGCGTCAGTGCACCGCCACAGCCGAAGTGCTGCTCACGGACATTTTGATAGCAATTCTGGCTGGACAGGGGAAGGTCTTCAGTCAGGGCTGTGAGGACATCCCCGACTCGGCCCGATGCCAACTCGGCCTCTGGCATGGAGACGAACACGCTGACTTCGTCTGGGAGTGGGAGCACAAGCCGGAAGAGGGACTGTGGGCGCGCTGGACACCGGACGGGGTGATGCGGTTCGAGTCGCTGGCTCACTGCGAGGTCACTGATGGCTCGGACGACGGCGACGCATGCTGGCTCTACCGGGACCACGCCCGCGAACACTCGTGGGCTCTGCGTGACCCGGCGATGGAAGCGTTCCGCCGACAGGTGCTCGCGGAGAACGCCGGATTGCTCGCGTGGCTCACCCGGGAGCGGGAGTAGCCGCCCTGGCGCTCGTGGCCCCTGAGCAATGACACCGGCGCGCTGGGCGACGGCGAAGCAGGGCTCAGCGCGTCGGCTGCCCCGTCTGCGGCTCTCCTTCCCTGGTGGGTCGTGGGCGGGGCTTGTGGTGTTGGTGCGTGTGGTGCCGTGATGCTGCGCTTGGGCACGCCGCCGGCCGTAGAGGCTTTGGGCGGGAGCTGCCATGGAGCGAGTGAACAGGGGGCCTTACGCTGCCTCGCGGATCGGGCAGTCTTTGGGACCTGCCCGCAATAGCCCGATCGGCCCCCTGTTCTTCGAGGCTCGCTCCATGGTGGCTGCCTAAAGCCTCGTAGGCCGTCGGCCCCCAGCCACACGGGGTTGAACCCCGCCCGAGTCGGCAGGTGGTCTCCGGCTGCGTCGAGCTGCTTGATACCGACGGGGACAGGGTCTTGGGCTGGCCGGTGAGTGGTCCTGGCGTGGATCGGTGGCTGAGGTGCTGGAGGCCGTGAGCACGGGCCACGGTCCACTGGAGAGGGCAGACAGGGTGGACTGCTGGGGCGGACTGGCTCACTTTCTGGCGTCGTCCTGGTCCGCGCGCCGGGGCTGCGGCGCCCCGGACCGGACCGGCCGAAGGCCGCATGCCGGGCCGGGGTGCGGCAAGCGGCCCCGGCGGCGCGCCGAAGGCGCGCCTTCAAAAAAGTGAAGACAACTTACGCCACATGCTTCACACCTACGTCTGCTCCGCATCCCGGTGAGAGCAGAGCCCGCGCCGCAACCGGCTGCCCAGCCAACGCAAGATCACCGCATCCAGATTGGCACACGCTCATCCGGATAAGTGGTTGACCTTGAGCCACTGGCGGGCGAGGATCCCTACCCTGACTCATCCGGATAAGTGGACGGGCCTGCTCTGGAGGTGCCCTGTGCTCAACCCCTCACACGACGTGACCACTCTGAAGAACCGCTCTACCGACCTGGAGCGGGAAAGAAGTCTGCGGCTGATCTCCGATGCCGATCGTGACCTCACCCGGCTGGTCAACGATCCGAAGTTCTCGCGCTGGCTGGCACAGATCAAGGCCATCGGCGGATGCGCCCACCCCATCTACCTGTCCGGCTCCACACTCACCCTGAATCCTGTCACCGGTGAGGTGGTCTCCTCCTACTCGACCGCCGACGAACCCGCTGAGCGGCTGGCCGTACGCTGCGGCAACCGGCGCGCCTCGGTCTGCCCGACCTGCTCCTACCTGCACGCCGGGGACACCTATCAGCTGATGCGTGCGGGACTGTCGGGCGGCAAGGGGGTGCCCGGCGCCGTGACGGAGCGCCCCCGTCTCTTCGTGACCCTGACGGCGCCCTCGTTCGGACCGGTGCACCACGCCATCGAGGGCCAGCGCTGCCGTCCGCGCCGGGATGATCCTGTGTGCGAGCACGGCAGGCCCTTGGGCTGCGGCCGTATCCATGGCGAGGATGACCGCCTGGTCGGGCTGCCGCTGTGCCCGGACTGCTACGACTACGTGGGCCACGTGCTGTGGCACGCGCACGCCGGGCGGCTGTGGAACCTGTTCACCACCGCCGTGCGGCGTAGCCTCGCCTCCGCCGGGGCCATACCGCGCTCCAAGCTGGGTGAGCACCTGGTGGTGTCCTTCGCCAAGGTCGCCGAGTACCAGAAGCGGGCGGCCATTCACTTCCACGGCGTGGTGCGCCTCGACGGCCCGGACGGCCCCGGATCGGCGCCTGCCGCCTGGGCGGGTGAAGAGCTGCTGACCGATGCCGTGACACGTGCGGCGGCGTCCACCTTCGTCACGGTCCCCGAGTCGGACGCGTACGGCACCGAACGGCTCGGCTGGGGCGGGCAGTTCGACGCGCGCCCGATCCATCCAGCCCCTGATAGTGACGGGCCGTCAGGGTCGGCGGTCGCCGGGTATGTGGCCAAGTACGTGACCAAGGGAGCGGCCGAAACCGGCGCCGGACTCGACTACCGCATCACCACCCCGGACGACATCCGCGCGGCCGTCGTCACCACCCACATACGGGCACTGATGGCCACCTGCTGGCGCCTGGGCGGCCTGGCCGAGCTGGAGCACCTTCGGCTGCGCAGGTGGGCTCACAGCCTCGGCTACCGGGGTCACATCCTCACCAAATCCCGCCGCTACTCCACCACCTACGGCGCACTGCGCGCCGACCGCGCCGACCACCGACGCGGCGGCCCGGCACCAGAAGCGGACACGATCACGGAATCCGCCTGGCGCTTCGCCGGATCCGGCTACACCCCCGCCGAATCCGACATTGCCGTCGGCATAGCGGAAGACCTGGCAGAACTGCGCGAGATCAGGCGGGACATGATCGCCGAGGGGTGGAAATATGGTGCGCGATAAATACGCAGGGTCTTTCCGTCCCGCCCACGAATTCGAGGATCATCCCGCCTCTTTTCCGGCTTGGCGAGTAACCTCCCACGACTGGCATGTCGCAAACAGAATCTCTCACCTACTCGGGGGAAAGGCTCAACGATATCTATCGGAGGATGGCTCTCAATGGAACGTGGCAACCGAATCAGTCCGGCTCCGGGTAGCCTTGGAACGCAGCACGGAATCAGACATTCGCTTCCGTTTGGCCAATCATCAAGAGCTAGGGCCGTTCCAACTCTTCTCTAAATCGAAGATGCTCATGAACGCCCTGACCAGAGAAACACAAGCCTTCTCCACCGCAACGCTTCGCGAATTGTCAATAGAGCCAATAGAATTCACGACGAGAAACGGTATCACTATCACCTATCTCAGACCCGTGTTACTGCCACCAGATAAGTAACCGGCAAAGAGGAACGGAAGAGCGCCCCGACACATGGCAACGTCGGGGCGCTCTTCCGTTCCTGGATTACCTGACTATCTCGTAAGCGTTCACACCTTCTATCTTTACCCGTTCTCCAACTCGACCTGGAAACAGGGTGACTTTCACCCCGAATTCATTCAGCAACTCGCGTCGTGCTGCGTCATCCTTAGCACTCGCCCAATCATCCGCCACAGTCCGACCTGTTGGAATCATGCGCATCCCGGCCGGTCGCTCAGGTAGCTTTTTCAGCTCGGCGATTTCAGCGCCCATGCGCGCATACTCCGATCGGAACCATTCGGCGTCGTCGTCCGCGTCGTACAGGCCTGCCCGGCGGTCTTCCCGGAGCCGCTTTCGATCAGCTTCAAGATCGGCAATTTGCGCTGCGTACCCTGTACCAGGGTCGAACTCCTTCTTCATCACCTGGCCCCTCCCATACTCCGTCAAGAACCAATCTTTGACGGCTGCTTCGAGCTTATGAATTCGCATGCTTGGGGCGGGCTTGCAGGCTTGGGAGCTGGGGATTCCACGCACCCGCGCCGTGCATATGTATCGGTTGAGTCCTCCCATCACTAGACGCTCACCACAGTTGCCGCAGCGGGCAATTCCCACTAGCAGCTTTGTCCCCTGTGCCGCTCGCCCATATGACACCCCTTCCTTTTTCTCCCGCTTGGGCTTGGTCTTCTCAATCAATGCATCACGTGTCGCTCGACCCCAAAGAGGGGGTGCAATCTTCCTGGGCCTTCCATCGGGACCAAGTACCGGCTTCCCCTTATGCATGAGGTAGCCCAAGGATGCCTCACTCCAAAGAATCCCCCGGAGGGTCTGATACGTCCACGGGCTACCTTTCGGCTCACGTCCGTACATGACTGCCATCAGGTCGTGAGGCGACAGCACACCTTCCCGCGTAAGCCTGGAGCATTCTGTCGAGACCGTAATTTGCCCCGTAACGTCAGCCAGAATCCTCTTAGCTACATTCCGAATTTCCTTGGACGCTTCGGGATGCAACGCGACTTCGTCGACTTTTCCCGTCGGGATATGGCGAACGTACATGTAGCCGTATGACAGCTTATTCTTCGGCTGTCCCGCTGCCCGTGCGCGTACGTGCTCGTCCTGAACGCGCGTCCTGATTGCCCGGTGTTCGAGCTGCGCTCCAAGGGCTTTGAGGAGCAATTCTGATTCTTGGCTCGGGTCGTCGAGATCCCAGATTCCCGGGTGGTCGGCCGTAACGAGAAGCTGTCCAGCTCCGTGGATGGTGTACGCGGTGTTCAGAACGTCGCGTACGTTGCGGCCGATCCGGTCGACCGCTGCGCCGACAATGCCGTCGTACGGCCCTGCCTCGCCACGCAGCCAGGGGCCGAGCTCGGGCCGTGTGAGCGGGTCCGTGGCACCCGACACTTCCCAGTCGTCGGCCCACCCGATGACATGCCCGCCCACTTCGGCTGTGGCCTTGAGGATCTGGTTCCTCTGCTTCTCAGGGCTGTTGGTCGTCTCGGTCTTGCGCGACAGTCGGCGCACGCCTACCAGGCACTTCCCGCACCCGTCATAGTCAGTAGTCTCCGGCCTGTCCATGAGCGCCATTCTCCGCGAACCTCCGTATGGTGTGCATTAGGTTGGTTCCCGGTGCCGATCCACGGTCACCTGAACTCCAACAGGCAGGCCTTCCTGTGGGGTTACGGCCACTACGTGGTGTTCGCCTCGGCGGCGGCGATCGGCGCGGGCCTGGAGGTGGCGGTCGAGCAGGCCGTCCACAAGGCGCACATCTCGACGCTGGCCGCGTCGGCGGCGGTGACCCTGCCGACGGCGCTGTACCTGCTCACCGTGTGGGCGCTGCACTCGCGCTACTTCAAGGTGGGCATCGCCCAGCAGCTGGTGCTGCCGACCGCGGCGCTGCTGGTGATCTGCTGCACCTTCCTGGGCGACTGGGCGGTACTCGCGGCCGGCCTGGTCTCGGCGGGGACGGTGGCGACCGGGGAGACGTTGACGGCGCGCAGGGCGGGCCGGGCGCGCGGGGAGGCAGCGGCGCCGGCCGGCTGACGCGAGGCACGGCCGGGTCCTGCGACAGTCCCGCGAGGTTCCGCGGGGCGGGCTGGGTGGCTGGACGACACTGGGCTCATGACAGTTGACGCTCTGACAGATGTCGCCGGGCTGCGGGTGGGCCACGCGACGCGCGACGGCGAGGGCTGGCTCACCGGCACCACGGTCGTCCTGGCGCCCGAGGGCGGGGCGGTGGCCGCCGTGGACGTACGCGGTGGCGGGCCCGGCACCAAGGAGACGGACGCCCTCGATCCACGCAACCTCGTGCAGAAGGTCGAGGCGATCGTGCTGACCGGGGGCAGCGCGTACGGGCTCGACGCGGCGTCCGGGGTGATGGCCTGGCTGGAGGAACAGCGGCGCGGGGTGCGGGTGGGGGTGGATCCGGCGCATGTCGTGCCGGTGGTGCCCGCGGCCTGTGTCTTCGATCTCGGGCGGGGCGGCGACTTCAGGGCCAGGCCGGACGCGGCCACCGGGCGGGAGGCCGTCGAGGCGGCCGCGGCGAGCGAACCGGGCGCCCCGGTGCGGGAGGGCTGCGTGGGCGCCGGTACGGGAGCCACCGTCGGGCCGGTCAAGGGCGGGATCGGCACCGCGAGCACGGTCCTCGGCTCGGGGATCACGGTGGCCGCGCTGGTCGTGGCCAACGCGGCCGGGTCGGCCCTGGATCCGGAGACCGGCGTGCTGTACGGGGAGTTGTTCCAGGGGCGGGTCGACTACCCGGAGGCGGGCCTGCACGAGGCGGCGCGGCAGCGGCTCGCGGACATCGCGGCGAAGAGCGCGCCACCCCCGCTGAACACCACGCTCGCGGTGGTCGCCACCGACGCGGACCTGACGAAGGCACAGGCGCAGAAGCTGGCCGGTACGGCACACGACGGCATCGCGCGGGCCGTGCGGCCGGTGCATCTGCTCAACGACGGGGACACGGTGTTCGCGCTGGCCACCGGGGACCGCCCGCTCGACGCGGGGCACCCCCTCGCGTTGAACGAGCTGCTCGCGGCGGGCGCGGACGCGGTGACGCGGGCGATCGTGCGGGCCGTGCGGGCGGCCGGGTCGGTGGACGGGCCGGGTGGTGTGTGGCCGTCGTACGGGGAGTTGTACGGAGGTCGGCGATGTTGAAGTGTCGCGGTTCTGTCACGTGACGGCATTCACCGCGAACGCTGGGAACCCGGCTCGGGGGCGGGGACCTCTTCCCCCCTGCAACGGAACGCATCCCGCAGATCGCATGAAGATGGAGCAGATCGTGACAACGCCGGACATAGCAGCGCGGCGCGCACTGGGGGCCTGTGCCGCCCTGATGATCGGCGCCCTGACGCTCACCGCCTGCGGTGGGAGCGCCAACGCCGACAACGACGACAAGGCCGGCAAGGACTCCAAGTCGTCCGCCGCGACGATCGAGATCTCGGCGAAGGACGGCTCGAACGGGGCCTCGATCAACGCGACCGGCGTGAAGGTCAGCGACGGCAAGCTGACCGAGGTGAGGATGACGGTGGCGGAGAGCGGGCAGGCCGTGCCGGGCTCCCTGTCCGCCGACGGGGGCAGCTGGAAGCCGAAGGAGCAGCTGGAGCGGGGGACGAAGTACCGCATAGCGGCCACCGCGAAGGACGCCGACGGACGCAGCACCGCCGCCGACTCCACCTTCACCACGGTCTCCTCGGCCAACAGCTTCATCGGGACCTACACGCCCGACGAGGGCACCACGGTCGGCGTCGGGATGCCGGTGTCGTTCAACTTCGACAAGGCGATCGGCGACAAGAAGGCCGTCCAGTCGCACATCACCGTCAGCTCCAGCAGCGGGCAGAAGGTGGTCGGGCACTGGTTCGGCGAGCAGCGGCTCGACTTCCGGCCCGAGGAGTACTGGAAGGCCGGCTCCAAGGTCACGATGAAGATCGACCTGGACGGCGTCGAGGGCGCGAACGGCGTCTACGGCGTGCAGAAGAAGACGGTCACCTTCACCGTCGGGCGTTCACAGGTCTCGACGGTCGACGTGAACACGCAGACGATGACGGTCGTGCGGGACGGCAGGACGATCAAGTCGGTGCCGATCTCGGCGGGCAGCCCGGAGTTCACCACGTACAACGGGCAGATGGTGATCACCGAGAAGTTCGAGAAGCTGCGGATGGACAGCAGGACGGTCGGCCTCGCCAACGCCTACGACATCCCCGACGTGCCGCACGCGATGCGGCTGACGCAGTCCGGGACCTTCATCCACGGAAACTACTGGTACAACAAGGGCAACCCGCCCTTCGGCAGCCAGGGCACCAGCCATGGCTGCGTCGGCCTGCAGGATGTGCGGGGCGGGCAGGGGGACACGCCTTCCAAGTGGTTCTTCGAGAACTCGACGGTCGGCGACGTCGTGATCGTCAAGAACTCCCCCGACAAGACCGTGACGCCGGACAACGGCCTCAACGGCTGGAACATGTCGTGGAACGAGTGGGTGGCGGGCAGCGCCGCCTGATCCCCTCGTAACGCCCTGAAGTAGCGTCTCAGCAAGGAATCTTGACGGTTCGTCGGGCCGCGCGGGAACTTCTCGCGCGGTCCGCGCGTTTTACCGGACGTACGTTTTCTCGGTTCCCGGACATGATGTCCGACCGAGGGGCTACGGTATGCACCCACAAGGTGACATGCAGCAACGCCGGGAGAAACCTTGAGCGTTCCGTACGAGACGGCAGCGTACGAACCAGCCGAGTCGCCCGAGTCTCCGGAGGAGCATCTCGCGCGACTTCTCGGCCGCGCCCTGAACTCCTTCGAGTTGCCGGACGAGACGATACGGCGGCTCGACTGCGCACTGGCCCACGACAGCTCGCTGCACTCCGCGCACCACAGCGCGGGGCTGCACCGCGAGACGTACCGGCACACCTGGCTGCTCGCCGACGGCTCGGCGCTCACGTTGTGGGAGCTCGTCCACAACACCGCGAGGGGCCGCGACCCGCAGCACGAGGTGTACGCCGACGAGGAGGAGCTGCGCGCCGCGACCGCGCGGCTGCCGCTGCCGCCGGACGCGCCGGACTTCGAACTGCCGGTGACGGTGCAGCTGTCGCCGATACCCGCGCCCCGGCACGCGTATGCGCCGGACGACTCGGCGGACCATGCGCGCCGGGTGCTGCGCCGGGCGGAGAACCCCGACCGGCCGGACGCGTCGACGGCCGCCCTGCTGGCCACGGCGTGCGCGCACCAGATCACACAGGCCTTCGGACGCCCGCGCGAGGCCGCGCGCGCCGGACTGTGCTTCTCGCTCTACGAGCACGCCTTCCTGCTGCCCGACGGCGAGGAGATCTCCCTGTGGGAGGTCGAGCACACGGCGACGCCCGACGGACGGCACATGTGCGAGGTGTACGTCAGCGAGGACGCGGCGCGCGCGGCGATGGAGCGGCGGGCGGCGCAGGTGCCGTAGGGGCGGGCCGGCCCAGGTGCCGTAGGGGCGGGCCGGCGCAGGTGCCGTAGGGGCGGCAGGTCAGCTGCCGTAGCGGCGGGCCGGCCCAGGTGCCGTACGGGCGGCAGGCCGGCTGCCGTAGCGGCGGGCCGGCGCAGGTGCCGTAGCGACAGGCCGGCGCAGATGCCGTAGGGGCGGGCCGGCGCAGGTGCCGTAGGGGCGGCCGGCCGGCTGCCGTAGCGGCGGGCCGGCCCAGATGCCGTAGCGACGGGCCGGCCCCGGTGTCGTAGCGGCGGATGCCGTTGTCAGCGGCCGTTGCCGAGCTGTCGCACCAGGCCCGCGAAGGCGTCCCGTTCGGCCGGGGTGAGTTCGACGGCCTCCAGGTCGGGGGCGGTCTGCCGCTGGTGCGGAAGGCCGGGGAGCGCGTGGCCGGGTGCGCGCCGGGGGTCCAGCGCGCGGTAGCGGCGCAGCAGCCGGGGCAGTCCGGTCACCCACAGTGCGACCGCCAGGGCGAGTACGACGGGGCCCAGCAGCTGGATGATCGTGACGTTTTCCGGCATACGCCCCAGTGAACACCACGGTCCGGGCCAGGTGGCCCGGACCGTGACGTATCTCGCAGGTGCCGTGAACAACTCACAGCTCCCCAAAGGGACAAGCGGGAGGTTACGCGGCGACCGGCTGCTTCGCCTCGGCCGCCGGGGTCACGACGTCCGCGGTGCCCTCCGGCGCCTTCCGGCGCATCCCCTTCAGCAGGATGACCAGGCCGGCCGTGACCGCCGTACCGGCACCGATGGCCAGCAGGTACAGCCAGGGCTTGCCGATCAGGAAGGTGACCCAGATGCCGCCGTGCGGGGCGCGCAGGGTCGAGCCGAAGGCCATGGTCAGCGCGCCGGTGACCGCGCCGCCCGCCATCGATGCGGGGATCACGCGCAGCGGGTCGGCCGCCGCGAAGGGGATCGCGCCCTCGGAGATGAAGGAGGCGCCCAGCACCCAGGCCGCCTTGCCGTTCTCGCGCTCGGCCGTGGTGAACAGCTTCTTGCGGACCGTGGTGGCCAGGGCCATGCCGAGCGGCGGGACCATGCCCGCGGCCATCACGGCGGCCATGATCTTCATCGCGGAGTCGCTGGGCGCCGCGACCGAGATACCGGCTGTCGCGAAGGTGTAGGCCACCTTGTTGACCGGGCCGCCGAGGTCGAAGCACATCATCAGGCCGAGCAGGACGCCGAGCAGGATGGCGTTGGTGCCGGAGAGGCTGTTGAGCCAGTCGGTCAGGCCCTTCTGCGCCTCGGAGATCGGCTTGCCGATCACCACGAACATCAGGAAGCCGACCACCGCCGAGCCCACCAGCGGGATCACCACCACCGGCATGATGCCGCGCAGCACCGGCGGGATGTCGATCCGCTGGATGCCGAGGACCACGCCGCCGGCGATCAGACCGGCGACCAGTCCGCCGAGGAACCCGGCGCCGATCGTCACGGAGATCGCGCCGCCGACGAAGCCGGGCACGAGACCTGGCCGGTCCGCCATGCCGTACGCGATGTATCCGGCGAGGACCGGGACGAGGAAGCCGAAGGCCGCCGCGCCGATCTGGAAGAGCAGCGCGCCCCAGCTGTCGATCTGGCCCCAGTCGAAGTGCTTGGTCACCGACTCGGCCTCGTTGATCTGGTAGCCGCCGATCGCGAAGCCGAGGGCGATCAGCAGACCGCCGGCGGCGACGAACGGGACCATGTAGCTCACGCCGGACATCAGCCACTTGCGCAGCTTGGTGCCGTAGCCCTCACCGGGTTCGCCGGCGCGGTCGACGGGGGTGCCGGGCCGGGCGGCCGCGGTGGCCTCGCCGCGCTCGGCCTTGCCGCGGACCTCGGCGATGAGTTCGGCGGGGCGGTTGATGCCCGCCTTCACACCGACGTCGACGGTCGGCTTCCCGGCGAACCGGTCCTTCTCCCGTACGGCCACGTCGTGGGCGAAGATCACGCCGTCCGCGGCGGCGATGACGGCCGGGTCGAGCCGGGTGAAGCCGGCCGAGCCCTGCGTCTCGACGACGAGTTCGACACCCGCCTCACGGCCCGCGTTCTCCAGCGACTCGGCGGCCATGTACGTGTGGGCGATGCCGGTCGGACAGGAGGTGACGGCGACGATACGGAAGGGACGTTCGGGCGCCGGCTCGGCGGGCGCGTCGGAGGTGGTGCCCGTGGCGGCGTCGGCGGAGGCCGCCACCGACGACGCCACGGAGTCTGGGGAGACGGAGGCGGCGGGCGCGTCGGCCGCCTCGGGCGCCGGGGGCTCCTCGCCCCGGATCAGGGCCGCCGCGGACGCCGCGTCGCCCGCGGCGCGCAGGGCGTGGGTGAACTCGGCGTTCATCAGCTGCCGGGCCAGCGACGACAGGATCGTCAGGTGGGCGTCGTCCGCGCCCGCCGGAGCGGCGATGAGGAAGACCAGGTCGGCGGGGCCGTCCGCGGCGCCGAAGTCGATCCCGGCGGCGCTGCGTCCGAAGGCGAGCGTCGGCTCGGTGACATGGGCGCTGCGGCAGTGCGGGATGCCGATGCCGCCGTCGAGGCCTGTCGGCATCTGTGCCTCGCGCGCGGCCACGTCGGCGAGGAAGCCCTCCAGGTCGGTCACCCGGCCCAGGGCCACCATGCGCTCGGCGAGGGCACGCGCCGCCGCTTCCTTGGTGTCGGCGGACAGGTCGAGATCGACCAGGTCCGCGGTGATCATGTCGCTCATCGCGGGCTCCTTAGCACGCGTATCGCCCGGTGAGTCTGGTGGGCGGGAAAGGGGACGGGGGTGCCGTGGGGGGAGGTTCGGGTGGGGGAGGCGGGGTCGGGGAAATCCCGCCTCCCCCGGGCGGCAGAGCGGCTCAGGAGGCCCTGCCGTCCGTCGGCGGGCGTGAGTAACGCCGAGCTTCGCCACTTACGGGCCGGATCGGCAATAACTGTGACAACCACGACATTCGTCATGACACCGGCTCCTTGAGGACACGGTCCATCGGCACCTCGGCCGTGACCGTCACCGCGGACGGGTCCAGGTCGGAAGGCGAGGGCATCACGCTGCCGGGGAGCTGCACGGCGGCCGCGCCGTGCGCGACGGCCGAGGCGAGGGCCTGCGGGCCGCTGCCGCCCGCGATGAGGAAGCCGGCCAGGGAGGAGTCGCCGGCGCCGACATTGCTGCGGACGACGTCCACGCGCGCGGTGGCGAACCAGGCGCCCGCGCCGTCCACGAGCAGCTGCCCGTCCGCGCCCAGGCTCGCCAGTACGGCCCCGGCGCCCATCGCACGCAGTTCCTCGGCGGCCTTCAGCGCGTCGCCGACGGTGGTCAGGGGGCGCCCGACCGCTGCCGCGAGCTCCTCGGCGTTCGGCTTCACCACGTCGGGACGGGCGCGCAGGGCTTCGAGGAGGGCGGGCCCGGAGGTGTCCAGGGCGATCCGCGCGCCCCCTGCGTGCGCACGGGCGACCACATCGGCGTACCAGGTCGGCGCGAGTCCGCGCGGCAGGCTGCCGCAGCAGGCGATCCAGGCGGCGTCGCGCGACTGCTCGCGCACCGTCTCCAGGAGCAGCTCCTGCTCGGCGGCCGACAGCTCGGGGCCGGGCGCGTTGATCTTCGTGAGGACGCCGTCCGACTCCGCGAGCGCGATGTTCGAGCGGGTGGCTCCGGCGACCGGGACGGGCGCGACCTCGATGCCCTGGGCGTCGAGCAGGTCGGCGACGAGTGCGCCGGGCGCGCCGCCCAGGGGCAGTACGGCGACCGTGCGCTGCCCGGCGGCCGCCACGGCACGGGAGACGTTCACGCCCTTGCCGCCCGGGTCCATGCGCTCGCCGGTGGCGCGGATGACCTCGCCGCGGTCGAGGGAGGGCACCTCATAGGTGCGGTCCAGGGACGGGTTCGGGGTGACGGTGAGGATCATGCGCACTCGTTTCTAAACACACAGCACTTCCGTGCCGCCGCGCTCGATCGCGGTGGCGTCTTCGGGGCTCAGCCCGCTGTCGGTGATCAGCAGGTCCACGTCGCTCAGGTCACCGAAGCGGGCGAAGTGCTCCTGGCCGTGCTTGGAGGAGTCGGCGAGCAGCACCACACGGCGGGCGGCGGCCACGGCCGCGCGCTTGACCGCCGCCTCGGCGAGGTCGGGGGTGGTCAGACCGTGCTCGGCGGAGAAGCCGTTGGCCGCGACGAACAGGACGTCGGCGCGGATCTCGCCGTACGCGCGCAGCGCCCAGGCGTCCACGGCGGCGCGCGTACGGTGCCGTACGCGCCCTCCGACCAGGTGGAGCTGGACGCTGGGGTGGTCCGCGAGACGGGCCGCGATGGGCAGGCTGTGCGTGACGACGGTGAGGGACGCCTCCAGCGGCAGGGCGGCGGCGAAGCGGGCCACCGTCGTACCGGCGTCGAGGATCACCGTGCCCTCCGTGGGCAGCTCGGCGAGGGCCGCCTTCGCGACGCGGTCCTTCTCGTCGGCCGCCGTCGACTCGCGCTCGGCGAGGTCCGGCTCGAAGTCCAGACGCCCGGCCGGGATCGCGCCACCGTGCACACGGCGCAGGAGGCCGGCGCGGTCGAGGGCCTTCAGGTCCCGGCGGATCGTCTCCGCCGTCACCTGGAACTCCTCGGCCAGCGACAGCACGTCCACTCGGCCGCCGTCACGAGCCAGCCGGAGGATCTCCTGCTGTCGCTCCGGTGCGTACATGTCCGTTCGCCTCCGAACTGTGCCCGAACTTGTGGTTTCGCAGGGAGGCTACGCCCGGATTTCCGGAAAGTAAACAGGTTCGGGCTTGATCGGGCTTGATCGGGCACGAACAGGCCTCTGAAGTGGGAAAGCGGCGGATGCGGAAACCGAGACGCCCGGCACCGCAGCGCCGGGTCTCTCGGTTTCCGCATCCCTCCCCCGCCGTCATGACACCAGCGCCGGCTCCTTCTCCTCGGTCGGCGTCGGCTCCTCGGCCGCTCCCTCCATGTGCTGGGCCGGGCGGCCCGGCAGCGCGAACATCAGCAGGAAGATCACGCCCATCACCGCGGCCACCCAGCCCAGCGCGTGCTGGAAGCCGTCCCCGTAGGCCGCCGCGAACGCCTGCGGAGTCTGCGCGGTCTCGGACAGCCGGTCGTCGACGACTCCGAAGAACACCACCGAAACCAGGCCGAGGCCCAGCGCGTTGCCCATCTGCTGCACCGTGTTGATCAGGCCCGACGCCGAACCGGCGTGCTCGCGCGGCACCTCGGAGAGGATCACGTCCGTCAGCGGCGCCACGATCAGGCCCATGCCTACGCCCATCACGACCAGGGGCAGCGCCATCTGCCAGGGGGCGATGGACAGGCCGTAATGGTTCGCCTCCCAGATGTAGAGCACGACGCCGAGCACCATCGCCAGCGCGCCCGCCTGGAGCACCTTGCGGCCGAAGCGCGGGATCAGCTTCTGGACCGACAGGCCGGCCGCCGTCGAGACCGCGATCGAGAACGGGATGCCCGTCAGGCCCGCCTTCAACGGGCTCCAGCCCAGGCCGAACTGCATGTACAGCGTCCAGACCAGGAAGAAGATGCCGAGCGCCACACCGAAGACGGTCTGTACGGCGATGCCGGCCGCGAAGCTCTTCACCTTGAACAGGGAGAGCTCGATCAGCGGGGAGCCGTCGCGGGCGCCCTTCCTCTTCTCGTACGTCACCAGCGCCCCGAGGACGACGAGCGCGCCCGCCATCACCACGTACCCCCACGTCGGCCAGCCCAGCTCACGGCCGCGGGTCAGCGGGTAGAGCAGCATCAGCAGGCCGAGGGTGACGAGTCCGACGCCGACGAGGTCCAGCTTCAGGGCCCTGGGTGCCTTGGACTCGGTGATGAAACGGCTGCCGAGGATCAGGCCCGCGATGCCGACCGGGAGGTTGATCAGGAAGATCGGGCGCCATTCGAGGCCGAAGAGGTTCCACTCGGTGAGGAGTGCGCCGAGGAGGGGGCCGGTGACCGCGCCGAGGCCGACTACCGCGCCGAACAGGCCGAAGACCTTGCCGCGTTCGTGCGCCGGGAAGGTGGCGTGCACGATCGACAGGACCTGCGGGACCATCAGGGCCGCCATCGCGCCCTGGAGGATGCGGGAGGCGACCAGCATCTCCGGGTTCGCGGCGAAGCCGCACAGGGCCGAGGCGAGGGTGAAGCCACCGATGCCGATCAGGAACAGTCGCTTACGGCCGTGTATGTCGCCGAGACGGCCACCCGTGATCAGGCCGGCGGCGAACGCGAGGGCGTAGCCGGCGGTGATCCACTGGATCTGGCTGAACGTCGCGCCGGCCTCGCGCTGGATCGACGGGATGGCGATGTTGACGATCGTGACGTCAACCAGGTCCATGAAGGCCGCGGTCATCACGATGGCCAGGGCGAACCAGCGGCGGCGGTCGCCTGCGGCGGGCTGAGCGGTGGGTTGAGCGGCCGGGCTGGGGTGGGGCACGGGTGCTGCTTTTGTCTCGGCTGAGGTCATGGTTCGAAGTTAGGGCCCAAGTAGGTCAGATCGCGTCCTATTTCTGCGGCATCCTCGGATTCATGACTACGGATACTCCGGCACGGCTGCTGACGCTCCTCTCGCTTCTTCAGACGCCCCGCGAATGGCCCGGCGGCGAGCTCGCCGACCGGCTCGGGGTGTCCCGGCGTACGGTTCGACGGGACGTCGACCGGTTGCGGGAGCTGGGGTATCCCGTGCAGGCCAGCAAGGGTGCGGACGGGGGGTACCGGCTGGTCGCGGGCAAGGCGATGCCGCCGCTCGTGCTGGACGACGAGGAGGCCGTGGCCATCGCGGTCGGGCTGCGGGCGGGGGCCGGGCACGCCGTCGAGGGCGTCGACGAGGCGTCGGTCCGGGCGCTGGCCAAACTGGAGCAGGTGCTGCCGTCGCGGCTGCGGCACCGGGTGAGCACGCTTCAGGCCGCGACCACGCCGTTGACCAGCGGGGACGGGGCGAGCATCGCGCCCGAGACGCTGACCGTGATGGCGTCGTGTGTGGCGGGGCGGGAGCGGTTGCGGTTCGCGTACCGGGCGAAGGACGGGGTCGGGTCGCGGCGGGTGACCGAGCCGCACCGGCTGGTGTCCACGGGGCGGCGGTGGTACCTCGTGGCGTACGACCTCGATCGGGGCGACTGGCGAACGTTCCGGGTCGACCGGGTGAGTGAGCCGTTCGCCACCGGAGTGCGGTTCGCTGAGCGGGAGTTGCCGACGGGGAGCGCGGCGGAGTATTTGCGGCAGTCGATTCGGCCTCGGCAGGAGACGTACGAGGTCGCGGTGACGTTCGCTGCGGGGGCGGACGTTGTCGGGGCTCGGTTGCCTGGGTGGTTGGGGGTGCCGGAGGCGGTGGGTGAGGGTGGGTGCCGGGTGCGGGCTGTGGTGAGTGAGCCTGTGGAGTGGCTGGCTGTGCGGTTGGCGATGGTGGGGTGTGAGTTCTCGGTGGAGGGGCCGGGGGAACTGGTGCGGTGTGTCCGGGAGTTGGGTGGGCGGTTGAGTCGGGCGGGTGCCTCCGGCGGTTGAGCGGGGTGCCTCCGGCGGTTGGGCGGGGGATGCCTGCGGCGGCCCGTTGCTGTTCGGTGGGGGTTCGCGTAGCGCGGTTCGGTGAGTGGGCGGGTCGGGGCCGCGCCGGGGGGTCTCCGTCCTCGGTCGGGCGGCTCGGTTGGCTCTAGATGTGCTCTGCGTTGACGCCCGCCGCTGCGGGCGGACACCCCCCGACACGGCCCCTGCTCGCCGCGGGCGGCTGCGGGTGCGTCCACGGCAACCCCCCTAGGGGCGCGGGGAACTGCGCGACCAGCCACAACGGACCCGCAGCCGACGTACCACGCGTGCCCGCCCATGTCCTTCACGCGGCCCACTGCAACCCCCCAGGGGCGCGGGGAACTGCGCGACCAGCCACAACGGACCCGCAGCCGACGTACCACCCGCGCCCACCCATGTCCTTCACGCGGCCCACTGCAACCCCCCAGGGGCGCGGGGAACTGCGCGACCAGCCACGACGGACCCGCAGCCGACGTACTACGCGTGCCCGCCCATGTCCCACGGGAAGTTCCTCAACGCGGCCAAGTTGGCCTGGGCCAGGGCTGCTGGGCCCTGGGGGCCCTCCGTGGGGGCGTCGCTGGAGGCCCAGGTTTCTACGGCTACGCGGACCGCGGCGGCCGCTACGGCTGCCGCGAAGTTCAGCGCGGCAACGTTGTCTTGGCCTGTTCTTGCCGCGAGGGCCTCCGCCAGGGTTCGTTCGGAGTCGTGGCAGGCCTCGGACCAGACCTTGCGCAGGGCTGGGCTGGAGATGGCCAGGCGGACCAGGGTGCGGACCCATTGCCAGGAGGACTCCGAGATGCCGGCGCCCGGGGTCAGGGTGTGGTGCAGGGCGTGTTCCAGGGCCTCGGGGACGGGGAGGTCGGCGGGGGCGTCGCGGACCGCCTCGGTCCAGCGGCTGGCACCGGCCGTGTAGAGGGGAGCCACCGCCTCTTCCTTGGTGGCGAAATAGCGGTAGAAGGTCCGCGGGGCGACACCCGCGGCCTGGGCGATGTCCTCGGCTCGGGTGGCCCGCAGGCCCTGCTCCACGAAGAGGGCGGCCGCGGCTCGGGCGATCTCCATGCGGGTCGCCGCCTTGCGTCGTTCCGTGAGGGAGGGAGAGGTGCTCACGCCCGGCAGGCTATGCCCATGTGGCACAATCTGCCATTCGGGTGGGCCACCCCGTGGTTCAGGTACGGGGTGGCTTGCCCTTCCAGCGTTTGGGGCGAAGTGGAGCCGGGCCCGGCACCCAGGGGGGATGGGCGCCGAAGCCCGGCTCGGGGAGAGTCCCGGCGCCGGGGGGAGTGCGTCGGGACTTGGTCTGCGGGGGGGCGGTACGGGTTCGGGGCCCCGGGGGTCCAGGGCCCGAACTCCCTTGCCCTAAGGGCTTGTTCCCGGGGGTCTGGCGGTTGAAGCGGCGTTACATCGCCATGTTTGCGCGGTCTTTCGCCACCCGGCGTACGCGAGCGGAGCCGGTCGCACGCCCCCGGTCCGCTACGCCGCCGCGTCGAAGCCCGTACTGCGGGCCAGCTTCTTCAGCTCCAGCAGGGCGTGCTTCTCGATCTGGCGGATGCGCTCGCGGGTGAGGCCGTGCTCCTTGCCGACCTCGGTCAGCGTGCGCTCGCGGCCGTCGTCGATGCCGTAGCGCATCTTGATGATGGAGGCGGTGCGCTGGTCCAGGCGGCCGATCAGGTCGTCCAGTTCCTCGCTGCGCAGGAGGGTGAGGACCGACTGTTCCGGGGAGACCGCGGAGGTGTCCTCCAGAAGGTCGCCGAACTGGGTCTCGCCCTCGTCGTCCACCGACATGTTGAGGGAGACCGGGTCTCGGGCCCAGTCCAGGACGTCGGTGACCCGGTCCGCGTTCGAGCCGAGTTCGGCGGCGATCTCCGCCGGCTCGGGGTCGCGGCCGTGCTCGCGGTTGAACTCGCGCTGGACTCGGCGGATACGGCCGAGCTCCTCCACCAGGTGGACGGGGAGGCGGATCGTGCGGGACTGGTCGGCTATCGAGCGGGTGATGGCCTGGCGGATCCACCAGGTCGCGTACGTCGAGAACTTGAAGCCCTTGCGGTAGTCGAACTTCTCCACCGCGCGCACCAGACCCGCGTTTCCCTCCTGGATCAGGTCGAGGAGGGGCAGGCCGCTGCGCGGGTAGCGGCGGGCCACCGCGACGACCAGACGGAGGTTGGAGCGGATGAAGATGTCCTTGGCCCGCTCGCCGTCGGCGACCAGGGCTTCCAGCTCTTCGCGGGTGGCGTCCGCCTTGGCCTCCTCGTATCCGTCGAGGACCTGCCTTGCGAACACACCCGCCTCGATGATCTGCGACAGCTCGACCTCTTTGGCTGCGTCGAGAAGCGGCGTGCGCGCGATCTCGTCGAGGTACATGCCGACCAGGTCGCGGTCCGCGATCTCGCCGCCATGGGCGCGAACACTGCTTGCCGCGTCGACGGCCTCGCCTGTGGCGGACTGACGACGGGCGACGGCACGGGTTGCCATGCGTGCTCCCTTGCGAAGTGGGGCGGGCGGGTGGTTCGTGAACGGTTGGGACTCTTCTCGAGTGCCCGCCGTTCGATGGAAACAACGACTGGAATCAGGACAGAATTCCCAACCCGCCCCTCTATTTTTCTGATCTTGCAGTACCCTGTCCGGCCACACGAGGAGGCACGATGTCGTCGGGACGTACAGAGGTGCAGGTCAGACCGGGAGTCGAGGGTGACCTCGAAGCCCTCACCGACATCTACAACCACTATGTACGTGAGACGCCCATCACGTTCGACACTGCTGTCTTCACGCCGGAAGAGCGCCGCCCTTGGCTGCTCTCCCACCCTGAAGACGGCCCGCACCGGTTGATGGTTGCCGCGCAGGACGGTCCCGCGGGCAACTCACAGCGGATTCTGGGCTACGCCACATCCAGCGCCTTCCGGCCGAAGCCCGCCTACGGGACCTCCGTGGAGGTCACCGTCTACCTCGCGCCGGACGCCGGGCGCCGGGGCGTCGGCACCCTTCTCTACAAGGCCCTGTTCGAGGCCCTGGCGGAGGAGGACGTGCATCGCGCCTACGCGGGGATCGCGCAGCCGAACGAGGCGTCCACGCGCCTGCACGAGCGGTTCGGCTTCCGGTACGTCGGGACGCACCGGGAGGTGGGCCGCAAGTTCGGCCGGTACTGGGACGTCGCCTGGTACGAGAAGGAGCTCTGAGCGTCGGGACGGCTCAGCCGAACTGCACCGAGCGCTTGGCCAGGCCCATCCAGAAGCCGTCGATCACCGACTTCTGCGGGGTCTGAAGTTCGCCCGCCGCGTCCGCCGCGCCCATCGTCACGAACAGCGGGGCGAAGTGCTCGGTGCGCGGGTGGGCGTAGCGGCCGGCCGGGGCCTTGTGGAGGAAGTCCAGCAGGGCGTCGAAGTCGCGGCTCTCCAGCGCCCGGCGGCCCCAGTCGTCGAACTCCACGGACCAGGCGGGGATGCCGCTCTGCCGCAGGGCCGCCAGGTTGTGGGTGAAGAACCCGGAGCCGACGATCAGCACGCCCTCGTCACGCAGCGGCGCGAGCTTGCGGCCGATCTCCATGAGCTTCACCGGGTCGAGGGTCGGCATGGATATCTGGAGGACAGGGATGTCCGCGGCGGGGTACATCTCGACGAGCGGAACGTAGGCGCCGTGGTCGAGGCCGCGGTCCGGGATGTCCTGGACGGGCATGCCGGGGGCGCGCAGCAGCTTCCGTACGGACTCGGCGAGTTCGGGAGCGCCGGGGGCCGTATAGGTCACCTGGTAGTAGTGCTCGGGAAATCCCCAGAAGTCGTAGACGAGAGGAACGGTCTCGGTGGCACCGATGGCGAGCGGGGCCTCCTCCCAGTGGGCGGAGACCATGAGGATCGCCTTCGGGCGGGGCAGGTCGGCGGACCATGCGGCGAGCTCGGCGGGCCAGATCGGGTCGTCCGCGAGCGGCGGTGCGCCGTGGCTGAGATAGAGGGCAGGCATGCGCTCCTGCGTGGCGGCGGACATGGCGGCGACTCCCTCCGAGGGCTTGAAGCCGATGTGCTTCAAATCTAAAGCTTCCCTATGGAAGACCGTACGCCGAAGTAGTTAAAAATTCAAGGAGAGCTCTCGTACAGTGGAGTACATGAATACGGCATCGACCTCGGAACCGCGCTGGCTCAGCGACGAGCAGCAGCGCGTATGGCGCTCCTACATCGACGCGACCACGCTTCTCGAGGATCACCTGGACCGCCAGCTCCAGCGGGACGCCGGCATGCCGCACGTCTACTACGGCCTTCTGGTCAAGCTGGCCGACTCACCGCGCCGCCGGCTGCGGATGACCGAGCTGGCGATGTACGCCAAGATCACCCGCTCCCGTCTCTCGCACGCCATCGCCCGGCTGGAGAAGAACGGCTGGGTACGGCGCGAGGACTGCCCCGACGACAAGCGGGGCCAGTTCGCGGTGCTGACGGACGCGGGCGGTGAGGTACTGCGGCAGACGGCACCGGGCCATGTGGAGGCCGTACAGCAGGCGGTGTTCGACCGGCTCACCCCCGAACAGCAGAAGGCCCTCGGCGAGATCATGCGGATCGTCGCCGAGGGCCTGCAGCCGAGCGAAGCAGGTGCGGACCTGCCCTGGCTCCGCTGAACCGCTCATTCAGGGAGCCGGGGCAGGTCCTGGTGGCCGTACGTACGGAGCGTCCCCATCCCCGTACGTACGCCAGGTCCCGAGGGGTTACGACGGTCGTCGTCGGCGTCAGTGCGCGATGACCGGCACCGCCAGCTCCTCCGCCGCGCCCTCCTCGGAGGACGCCACCGTCGTACCGCCCGGGCGGCCGGCGTTGACGAAGGTCAGGGCGATGGCCGCGGCCGCGACCAGGATGCCGACGGCGAACCAGATGGCGCTGGTGTAGCCCTGCACCATGCCCTCCAGCTGGACCAGCTGCTGCTGGGACTTGCTGGACGCGCCGACGATGTGGTCGGCGATGTAGGACGTGGTGGCCGAGGCGGCGATCGTGTTCAGCAGGGCCGTACCGATCGCGCCGCCCACCTGCTGCGAGGTGTTGACCATCGCGGAGGCGACACCGGCGTCCTGCGGCTTGACGCCCAGCGTGGCCAGGGACATGGCCGGCATGAACGCCGTACCCATACCGAGGCCGAGCAGCAGCATCGCGGGCAGCAGCAGCGCCGCGTACGACGAGCCGATCTCCAGCTGGGTCAGCAGCAGCATGCCGAGCGCGGCGACCAGGAAGCCGGGGCCCATCAGCAGCCGCGGCGCGACCCGGGTCATCAGCCGGGTGCCGATCTGGGTGGAACCCGTGATCATGCCCGCGATCATCGGCAGGAAGGCGAAGCCGGTCTTCACCGGCGAGTAGCCCTTAACGATCTGCAGGTAGTAGGTCAGGAACAGGAACAGACCGAACATCGCGATGATCGCGAGGCCGAGGGACAGGTACACGCCGCCCCGGTTGCGCTCGGTGATCACGCGCAGCGGCAGCAGCGGGGCCTTGACCTTGGACTCGACGACCACGAAGGCCAGCAGCAGCACGCCGGAGGCGACGAACATGCCGACCGTCATCGAGTCGCCCCAGCCCTCGGACTCGGCGCGGGTGAACCCGTAGACCAGCGAGACCAGACCGAGGGTGGACAGGATCACGCCGGGGATGTCGAGCGCGGAGCGGTTGCGGCCGCCCTCGGGCTCACGGATGACGTACCAGGCACCGGCCGCGGCGATGATGGCGAACGGGATGTTCACGAAGAACGTCCAGCGCCAGTCCAGGTACTCGGTGAGGAAGCCGCCGAGGATCAGACCGACGGCACCGCCACCACCGGCGATGGCGCCGTAGATGCCGAACGCCTTGGCGCGCTCCTTGGCGTCGGTGAACATCACCGCGAGGAGGGAGAGCGCGGCGGGCGCGAGCAGCGCGCCGAAGGCACCCTGGAGGGCGCGGGCGCCGAACATCATGGCCTCGTTGGTGGCCGCGCCACCCAGCGCGGAGGCCGCGGCGAAGCCGCCGAGACCGATGACGAAGGCCCGCTTGCGGCCCCAGAGGTCGGCGATACGGCCGCCGAACAGCAGCAGACCACCGAAGGCCAGGGCGTAGGCCGTGACGACCCACTGCTTGTTGCCCTCGGATATCCCCAGGTCCTGCTGGGCGGAGGGCAGTGCGATGTTCACGATGGTCGCGTCGAGGACGACCATGAGCTGGGCCAGCGCGATGAAGACGAGCGCTTTCCAGCGGTTGGAATCGGCGGCACCGAGGGTGCCGCCTGGAGCCTTTGCGGCTGTTTCGGACATGGGGATACCCACTTCGGGACTTCGTGACGGAAAAAGGGTGTCTAGAGGAAAGAAAGGTGACTCAAGGGGACGGCTCGTCGGCTGTGACGGCCGGTGAGAATCGCTGCGGGTGACGACCGCCGGTGATGATGCCTACGGTGACGGCCGCCGGTGATGACGACTGCTGGGGCGCTCTGAACTGATCGGTCAGGCCTGGCGCAGGTCCTCCATGGTCAGCGCCGTGCCCGGCAGGACCGAACGGGCCGGGGCCCGCAGTCCGTCCAGGAACAGCTGGAGATGACGGTGGACGAAGCGGTCGGCGATGCTGCACCCGGTTCCCGCCGGGGGCCGGCTGAGCTGGGCCACGGCGACCATGAGGTCGCTGACACCCACGTCGGAGCGGAGCTGGCCGGCCGCCTTGGCGCGGTCCATGATCGCCCCGACGAGCTGCTCGGACCGCTCGCGCGCCGCCTCCAGGTCCGGGTGGTGCTTGTCGAACGTGCTCTGGACCATCGGACACAGCGCGCTGAGCCGCTCGTCGGCCGCGGCGTGCACGAAGCGCTCCAGGGCCTCGAAGGCATCCCCGGACTCGGCGAGCGCGAGCTCGGCCGCCGCCACCGTACGATCCATGACGGAGCAGACGACCTCGCGGACCAGCGCGTCGCGGTCGGGGAAGTTGCGGTACACCGTGGCATTGCCGACGCCGGCCCGGCGGGCGATCTCGTCGAGCGGCACGTCCGGGCCGAACTCGACGAACATCTCCCGGGCGGCGGTGACGATCCGCTCCCGGTTGCGCAGGGCGTCGGCGCGCGGCCGGGGCGCCTTGCGCGCTACGGGGGTCACGGTCTGCACGGCGTACTCCTGATGCTGCTGGGTGGCGATCCGGGGAAGCTGTCCCCGTTTCGCTCGGACACATGACCAAACGGGGAAAGGGTCCCCGGTTATTTCCCGCCCCGCGAAAGAATCCATGTGACCTGAGTCACAAGCAACTGGCCGAAGAACCCACGTTCGGTCTCTTCCAGCGCGCGCCCGCGCAGCGCCCGACACAGGGTGATCGAGAGGGTGCAGCACGCAGTCCGGCGGCTGCCATGGACTGAAGGGCCCATGCATGCAGCCGAGCCGTCGGATACGCCCCCGCCGTGTGGCCGCCCTCGCCTCCGTGACCGTCCTGACCCTGGCGGTCAGCACCTCGGCAGGCACCGGACACCTCACGGCGGGTACCTCGACGGCGGCCGGAGCGAGCCCGATGCCCCCGGTCCCCCCCTCCGCGCTCGGCCCCTGTCTGATCAGCGGCCGGCCCACCATCCAGATGTCGGAGGGCATGCCGACCACCCGCGGCTACGCCCGCTCCACCGGCACCGTCCGCGCCCTCACCCTGATGGTCGACTTCTCCGACGCGCCCGGCCCGGGCAAGGCCCTCGACCGCTTCGCCGAGTTCTTCCCGCAGACCCAGAACTGGTTCCGCACGAGCTCCTACGGCCGTCTCGACTACCGCCCCGAGACCCCGATCCCCCGCTGGCTCAGGATGCCCAAGTCGTTCCGGGCCTACGGCATAGAGCGCGGCGCGCCCTTCGACCCCGGGTACCGCAAGCTGGTCCAGGACATCGTGGTCGCGGCCGACCCCAAGGTGGACTTCCGCTCGTACGACTTCCTGAACGTCCTGGTCACCCCGAACGCCGGCCCCTCCGCCCTGGACACGGTCCTGTCCGTGACCTTCGCGGGCAACGCGGAGGCGCCGGTGGCCGACGGCGTCTCGGTGACCAACGCGTCCTTCGTCTACTCCCGCCAGGACGACGGCTCCGGCACCTACCACCGCACCGGCTACCGGGTCCTCCCCCACGAGAACGGCCATGTCTTCGGCCTGCCCGACCTCTACACCGCCGAGGGCGGCGGCGCGGTCGGCCACTGGGACATCATGAGCGAGGACTGGGGGGCCAACAACGACCTGCTCGGCTGGCACAAGTGGAAGCTGGGCTGGCTGGACGCCTCCCAGGTCCGCTGCGCGGCCACGTCCGGCACCGCCGAGTACGCCCTGACGCCGCTGGCCCGCGAGGGCGGCCCGAAGCTGGTCTTCATACCGCTGGACCGCCGTACCGGCTACGCCGTCGAACTGCGCACCCGCGAGGGCAACGACGAGGCCGTGTGCCGCCCCGGCGTCCTGATCTACAGGGTCGACGCCGACGTCGACACCGGGATGGGCCCGGTAAAGGTCCTCGACTCCCACGAGGACAGCGGCGGCTGCACCCGCAGCCCGAACGTCCATGCCGAACTCTCGGACGCGACGTACGTGCCGGGGGAGGAATTCCGGGACGAGAAGCGGGGGGTGCGGGTGGAGGTGGTGGGGGCGGATCTGGATGGGGGGTATCGGGTGCGGGTGACGCGGGGGTAGAGGTTCCAGCCCTGCGGGCGGGTGCTGCCTTCTCAGCCCCTCCGGCGCGTGATTCCAGCCCCTCCGGCGTTTGAGGAGCGGGGGTCCAGGGGGCAGAGCCCCCTGGCGGGGTGGAAGGGGCAGCGCCCCTTCAAGGATGGGACGGGTAGGGGCGGCGGGGGCGAGAACCACTTACGGTTGGCCCTGCCGCGAACCGCCGTACCGGAGAACCGATGCCCGCGAAGACACCCCTGGACGACCACCCCGCACCCACCGAGGCGGTCACCCCACTGATCCGCGGCGTCACAGTGCTGCGGCACCTGACAGACTCCGGCGGCACACTGAGCGCAAGCGCCCTGGAGCGCGCCACCGGCCTCGCCCGCTCCACGGTGGACCGAATCGCCGCCACACTCGCCCGCATGGGCTACGTCCGCCTGGACGGCCGCGACGTGGTACTGGCACCCCCCGTCATGGAACTGGGCAACGCCTACCTGGCCTCCCTCGGCCTGCCCGCCCTCCTCTCCTCCCACGCGGACGCCCTCGCCGACGAGCTCGACGAGTCCGTCTCCCTCGCGGTCGCCGACCGCGACGGCATCCGCTTCATCCACCAGGCCACCCGCCGCCGCGCGATGTCCCTCAGCTTCCGCATCGGCGACCTGCTCCCGGCCGAACGCACCGCGCCCGGCCCGCTGTTCGCCACGGAGTGGACGGACGCGCGATGGCACGCCTGGCGCGAACGCCGGGCGGCGGACCCCGAGGACCGCGGCTTCCCGGCCGTACCGCCCCGGGAGCACCTGTCCTCCGACGAGGACTTCGCCCGCCGGGCGGCGCGGGCGCGGGAGGACGGCTGGGCGCTGGACGACCAGCTGATCGAACCGGGGTTGGTTGCGGTGTCCGTGCCGGTACGTGATCCGCGTACGGGCGGCGGCCGCATCGCGTGCGTGGCGAACGTGGTGAGCCACACGAGCCGGCACACCGCCACCGACCTGCGCGACACGCTCCTCCCCCGGCTGCGGTCCGCGGTCGCGGAGATGGAACGCGAGCTGCGCGAGGCACCGGAACCGCGCCCCGGCACGGCTCCGGCGGGCCTCGCCGTCTGGACGGGAGCCTCCAAGCAGGAACTCGGCAGGGAGTTCGTCGAGTCGCTGGCGCGCGGGCTGACCGTACTGACCGCCTTCGGCGCGGGCCGGGCCGAGCTGACCCTCACGGACGTCGCCCGCGCCACCGGGCTGGCCCGGGCCACGGCACGCAGGGCGCTCATCACCTACGAACACCTCGGCCTGGTACGCCAGTCGGGGAACCGCGGCTTCGCGCTGACCCCGCGCGTCCTGTCCCTCGGCTACCCGCCCCTCTCCCGCACCTCACTGGCCCAGATCGCCACCCCGCACCTGGCCGAACTGGCCGACCGCGTGCACGAGTCGGCATCCCTCGCGGTGCTGACGCCGTCGGGCGAGGAGGTCCAGTACACCGCCCGGGCCGCCACCAGCCGCGTGATGAGCGTCAACATCACGGTCGGCACCCGGCTGCCCGCGTACGCGACGTCCCTGGGCCGGGTGCTGCTGGCCGATCTCCCGCCTGCCGAACGGCAGTTGGGCGACCTGGCCCCGCTGACCCCGCGGACGACCACGGACCCCGCGACACTGCGGGCCACCCTGGAGGACGTCCGCACGCGTGGATACGCCCTGGTCGACGAGGAGTTGGAGGCGGGGCTGCGGTCGGTTGCCGTACCGGTACGGGACCGTACGGGGCAGGTCGTCGCCGCGGTGAACGTGGCCATGCACGCCGCTCGGCGGTCGGTGGAGGAGTGCGTGCGGGACGTGCTGCCGGCGTTGGTGGAGACGGCGGGGCGGGTGGAGGGGGATCTGCGGGTGGCGGGGAGGTTCGCGCGGGTGACGATGGTGTGAGGTGCGCGAGGCCTGGGCGGCCTGCGTGGCCTGTGCGGCCTGTGCGGCCTGTGCGATCTGCGAGGTCGGCGCGGTCTGCGCGGTCTGTGAGGCCCGCGGGGCGGCCCGCGTGGAGGCCAGCGGGGCGGCCAGCAGGCCCGGCATTCAGGGCCTGCCTGCCTGCTCAGCCGTCGTAGGGCCTGGCGGCGCGGCCCTCGCGCAGGGTCAGTCCCCACCAGGCGAGCTGGTCGAGCAGCACGGCGGCGGCCTTGCCGGTGCTGTCCTGGTCGTACGGACGCCCTTCGTCGTCGAACCGCTCCCAGGCCATGTGGAAGCTGACGGTGTCGCGCAGGGTGACGGCGTGCAGCTCGGCGAAGACCTGCCGCAACTGCTCCACCGCCCGCTGCCCGCCGGCCATCCCCCCGTACGACACGAACCCGACCGGCTTGGCCCGCCACTCCCGGTAGACGTAGTCGATGGCCAGCTTCAGGGCGGCCGGGTAGCCGTGGTTGTACTCCGGCGTGACGACGACGAACCCGTCGAGTCCTTCGATGCGTTCGGCGAGGGTCGGCGCGTCGCCCGGGGCGTCGGAGCGCTCCAGGGTGAGCTTGAGTTCGTCGGCGAGGGCGGGTTCGGAGAGATCGATGACATGGGTCTCCATGTCGTCCCGCCGACCGATCTCCGACACGAACCACCGGGCGACCGTGTCGGCGAGGCGGCCGGGGCGGACGCTGCCGATGAGGACGCCGATCTTGAGTGGGGGCGTGGACATGGGGCTGCCTCGATTCCGTGAAGTCGTGATCCCGTGCGGGGAGGTCGGTAGAGGCAACGTAGAATCTCAAGTTCACTTGAGGTCAATGCGGTCGATGCGGTCGACGCGGTCGACGCGGTCGACGCGGTCGATGCGGTCACTGCGGAACTTGGCCCGGTACTCGCTCGGTGTAGTGGCGAGGCGGCGGCGGAACGCCCGGATGAGGGTGTCGACGGTGCCGAACCCGCAACGGGAGGCGACGCGTTCCAGCGTGTCGTCGGTGGTCTCCAGCAGGCCGGCGGCTCGCTCGACGCGGGCCGACTCGACGTAGGCGTGCGGTGTCGTACCGAGTTCCGTCTTGAAGATCCGGGTGAGCTGACGTTCACCGACATGCAGGTAGGCGGCCAGGTCCGGAACGGTGAGGCGGCGGTCGAGGTTGTTCAGGATGTGATGGCGCAGATCCTCGACGCGCCGGGTCGTGGACACCTGCTCCAACGGCACGCTGAACTGCGACTGCCCGCTGGGCCGCTTCAGATACATGACGAGCCGCCGAGCGACGCGCAGTGCGACGCTCTCGCCGAAGTCCTCCGCGACGAGCGCGAGGGACAGGTCGAGGCAGGCGCTGATACCCGCGCCCGTCCAGACCTCACCGTGCTCCCCCTGCTGACGGATGAAGATCGGATCCGGGTCGACCAGCACCGCGGGATGGTCTGCGGCGAGCCGTTGCGCGGTGGACCAGTGCGTGGTGGCGCGTTTGCCGTCGAGGAGCCCCGCGGCGGCGAGGATGTGCGCACCGACGCACACCGAGGCCACCCGCCGGGTACGTCCGGCCAACGCCTTCACCCGGGCCACCGTGCCGGGCTCGGCGACGGGGTGGATGCGCTGCTCGCTGTCGACCTCGACCGAGCCCGGCACCAGCAGGGTGTCGATCACCCGCGCACCGACCTCGTCGAACGTGACGTCGGGCAGAATCCGCACCCCGGCCGCCGTGGTCACCGGCGCCAGCGTCTCGGCGGCCAGTACGACCTCGTAGCCGCCCTGTTCGGTGGCTTCCCTGGGGACGAGGGAGAACACCTCCGGCGGGCCGGTGACGTCGAGGAGGTCGACGCCTTCGAACAGCACGATCACGATCAGCCGGTTCACGATCCCCACCCCACCCTGTGCCGCGCGCCCACCCCCACCGGGGTCGGTTTCTGCAACTACTACGTCATTGCGGGCGCTTCGGTCCGAGCCGTAGCGTCACATACGGCTTCAACGGACTGCTGATCCCACGCACCGCACCTGTCCCCACCCCTCCCCCTTCCCCTCCCCTTGGAGAAGACCGTGCCGAGCAAGACGTTGCGCGAACTCGCGGGTGCCGACAGCACGCCGGCCGCCCTCGCGACCTCGACCCTCATCCTCGTCGACTACCAGAACACCTACACCCGCGGCGCGATGGAACTCGACGGCTGGCAGCCCGCCCTGGACGCCGCGTCGGACCTGCTGTCCCAGGCCCGCGCGGCCGGCTCCGCGATCATCCACGTCCAGCACGACGACGGCGAGGGCTCCCTCTACGACATCCGCCAGGACATCGGCCGCATTCACCCCAGCGTGGCACCCATCGACGGCGAGCCCGTGGTCGTCAAGCAGGCCCCGGACTCCTTCCACGGCACCGACCTCGGCAAGCTCGTGGACGAAGCCGGGAACGAGACCGTGATCATCGCCGGGTTCATGACCCACATGTGCGTCGCCTACACCTCCGCCTCGGCCGCCCTGCGCGGCAACAGGCCCACGGTCCCGGCGGACACATGCGCCACGAGGCCGATCGTCGACGTCAGCGCCGCCGAGTTGCATCGCGCGGCGTTGGCGACGATCGCGGATGCGTATGGGGTTGTGGTGGGGGCGGGGAGGGAGCTGGTGTGAGAGAACGGAGGCGTCATTGAGGGGGCATGCCGGGCTGCATGCCGGGCGGGATGACGGACGCGATGGCTCGCGGCGGGAGGTCAGGACGCGTCAGAGATCGCCAGGGCACGTCAGGGCACATCAGGGCACGCCAGGAAAGGCCCTCTTGACCTCAAGCATGCTTGAGGAAGGAGTCTCCCCCCATGGACACCGAAGAGATGCAGCGCCGGCAACAACGACAGTTGCAGACCCTGACCGACCGTGCCGAGATCACCGACCTGTTGGACCGCTACCTGCGTTCCCTGGACGACGCCGTCCTCGACGAGGAGTGGGCCGGCGCCTTCCACACCGAGGACGTCACCGCTGAGATGCCCATCGGCACCGTCCACGGCCGCGATGCCCTGCTGTCCCACGTCCGCCGGGGAATGGCCCTGTTCGACCGCACCGTGCACCTCGGCACCAACACCGTCATCGAGATCGACGGCCCCCGAGCCACGGCCCGCGGCGCCCAGCTCAGCACCCACGTCCTGGCGGACGGCTCGGCCGACGTCTTCATCTCCGCCGGCCACACCGACACCGAACTGGTCAGAACAACCGACGGCTGGCGCATCTCCGCCACATCCCTGCGCGTGACCTGGACCCAGGGCACCCCTCCCCGCCTCCCGACCGGACTGGGGCCTGCCCGTACGGCCTAGTTCCGGACCACCAGAGCAGCCCGCCCCGCCCACTTCCGCGACAGCACGCAGCCCCCCCCCCCCCCCCCCCC
>NZ_KQ948933.1:280057-282710 GCF_001514235.1 Streptomyces caeruleatus
CCCTGACCTGCGCAAACGAGAACCTGCCCACGACCGATCCCGCATCCGCTAGGCTAGGCGCCGGATCTCCGCGAGATCCGTATGTTCCTCGCCTTCGTGGGATGTGTGGGAAATTCCGTCGCCGCAGGTCAGGCGTAATGGCGTGCAGAGCCTCAAAACGCCGCAACCCTGAATCTCAAACGCCTTTTCAGCGTTTTCGCAGCTCACGGCGTATGCACAGGACTCGGGAAGACGCTCGAAATCAGTGCAACGGGTGCACACCTACAAGGACAGGCAGGCAGCGCCTCCGGGTGCACATCTGACACAGTCCGAGTGAATCGATCACCCATGAGGCGGCGCCCTGTTTGCTACTTGAGTAGCCGGGCGGCAGTCTGACAGCATGCCAACCTCCCGCCCCCTGCCAGACAGCGACCGCCGGGTTCTCCTACTCCTCCTGGACGACCAGGATCGCCTGATGCTGTGCGGCGCCTGCTGCAGCGGCTGGACGGTCCCGCAGGCACTGCTCGCCGTCGACACTGATTTCAAGGAGGGCGCCATTCGTCATCTCGCCGAGCGGTTCGGAATCGAGAGCCCTCGCTTTGGATCCGTCTATGGCGTTCACGAAACACAGGATTCCGACTGCTGGGAGCATGACCAGCGCACCGCTTCTCGCGTTTTCATCGTGCGAATCAGCGCCAAAGAGTCGGCCTCGTTTCAGGCAATGGCTCCGTCGCACACCCGGTGGGGAAGCAGCGAACTCAAGGCTCGCCACCGAGAAATCTCACCGGAAGGCGTGGCCCTTCTGGTCTCCGGATACGTGGAAGGTTGGCTTCCCGACGGGCCCATCTCTCTCTACTGACCTGGAGACCCAATGCCCATGCACGCCATTGAGATCATCCTCACCCGGACCGTACGCGGAGTGGAACTGAAAGCAGCACGGCAGATCAGCGGTATGCCGATGGCATCGTCGCACGACGGCAAGAGCATCGCCGTTCTTGTATCGGCGCGGGACGAGGAGCGCGCCATCAGAAAGGTATGGAACCGGCTTCAAGATTCCCTTCCCATTGATGTCCTGTGCACTCTCTTTCCTGGACCGGACGGGATGCTACGGATGAGCATCCCCTTTGCTCCTGAGGTAAAGAGACGAATCCGCGGATGGGCGAGAGCATCAGGGAAGAGCACTGAGGAATTCTTGAGCCAGGCGATCAAAGAGGCACTGGCTCGCGATCGATCAACAGAGACGGCCCGCCAGGAATGTGCGCTGACCTTCCTGCTTCACAGTTGCGCCTGGCTGGATTCACAGCTGAGCGACACAGATCGGATCGCTGTCTCAAGGCTCCCAAGGCCGCTAGAAAACCTTGTCCGAAGGGTCTCCACTTCCGGAACGCGTGTCCTCTTCACCGACAGCACCGGACCCATTGCCGCGCTGATCAGTGAGCGAGAGCTGCGAGAACTTGAAGACACGCTCGCGATTGCGGAATGCGAGCAGCGGAAGGCCGGCTCCTCGTCCTTCACGCCACATGACGAAGCGGTCCAGGAGAGGTCGGCCAACGACGGGGCCCAAGAGGACGGAGATCAGTGTGGACCTGGCTGACCCCCGCGTGCTGGTATGCGGGGATCGGCAGTGGCTCTGGCCCGGCGCAGCACCGCGGTGTCGGATCGTCTGGCGGCGCGTCAGGGCGACCATCACCTCCGTCAACCTGCGGACTGGCACACCGCGCAGCGCATGAGTCGATGGACCGTGTGTCCCGCCCGCCAAAGCACCGGCATCGCCCGGCAGTTGAACAAGCTCAGGAGCGGACGAGGTCTCTGTTTTCAGGCCTGCTTGCGGCGAGCTTGGTCCTGCGGCGGGCACGGTAGAGCGTCGGCTAGGGCCTGTTGTTGAAAGTGCTGGTCACAGCCACTCGTTGATGGCTGCGACCAGCACTGTCGCTTCGTAGCAGACGGCGAGTTTGTCGTACCGAGTGGCGACGGCCCGGTGGCGCTTGAGCCGGTTGATCCCGCACTCGACCGCGTGCCGTTGCTTGTAGTCGTCCTTGTCGAACTTCGGCGGGCGCCCGCCACGCGATCCACGCTTGAGGCGGTTGCGGGCTCGGTCCGCCGGAACCGGAATGGTGGCCTTGATGCCGCGTCTGCTCAGGTAGGAGCGATTGCCGCGGGAGTCGTACGCCTTGTCGGCCCGCACCCGGTCCGGGCGCTTGCGCGGCCTGCCGGGCCCCAGCCTCGGAACCCGGACGGCTTCCAGGACCGCTTCGAACTGCGGGGAGTCGCCCCGCTGCCCGGCCGTGATCACGACGGACAAGGGCTTCTGCCCCTGCTCGACTGCAAGGTGGATCTTGCTGGTCAGTCCGCCGCGGGAGCGTCCGAGGCCGTGGTCGGCCGGCTCGACGAAGATCCCGCCGGGCGGCTCCTTCTGGAGGTCCCCCTTTTCGCCGCTCCGGCGGCGTGCTGGTGGGCCCGGCAGACGGTGGAGTCGACGTTGACCTCCCAGGTGATCAGGCCCTTCGCGTCCGCCTCGGCCTGGAGCTGGGTGAGGATCCTTGCCCAGGTGCCGTCCCGCTGCGAGCGCCGGAACAGGTCATAGACCCGATCCCAGGGCCCGTAGCGTTCGGGCACGTCCCGCCAGGGAGCACCGGTCCGGGTCCGGAGCGTTCAGTGGTTCGGAGCACCCGTC
>NZ_KQ948933.1:283149-292246 GCF_001514235.1 Streptomyces caeruleatus
ACTGGACCAGGCTCGTCGACCGCGGCTGCTACGACGCGTGGAGCAAGCAGCTCGGGTGAACCCCGATGCAGCGGATAACAGCCTGTTCTCCGGCACATGACCCTCCCGCCCATCTCCGCGACCTGCGCCCGAGCATTCGTTCGACGAAGTTTCGGGCCCAGACGGCCTCGTTCTCCCGCTCGTATGCGAGGAGCTCCACTCACGCTGCGGCGGCGATGTCCAGACTTTTCATCCGCGTACTCTTGGCCCTCGTCTTGGCGAGCAGCCGGCCGGCGATCGGCAGCCGGCCGAGGCGGATCATCACGGACCGAAGCAGCAACTCGGCGCGGTTGCCCGGGGTGAGGAAACCGCGCTGGCTCACACCGCTGCCGAGGTGGTAGTCGATGAACGGGCGCAGGTGGTCCTCCCAGTCCTGCAGCGCTCGTGGCACGTCGTGCGGGTGGCGTTCCAGCATGGTGCCGAGCAGGTCCGCCCCGGCCAGGCCGGCGGATGCCCCCATGCCGGAGTAAAGGGTCAGGCACCACGCGGCGTCGCCGACGAGCACGACTCGGCCGCGGTACCAGTGGTCGAGGTGCACCTGCTCGGTGGAGTCGAACAGGTGGTCCGGGGCCTTCTCGAACTGGTCGAGCAGCCAACCGAGCGTGGAGCCGGTGGGCTCGGCGCCGTAGGCGGCGCGCAGCGAGTCGATGGCCGGCCGGGTGAACTCGGCGTCCACGTCGTCGGTGCGGTAGGAGAACAGCACCGACGGCGGACGGTCGGCGAACGGGAACACCCACACCGATCGGCCCGCCTCGGCCATGGTCAGCCCGTCCTGTGGGCGGTAGCCGGGTACCGGCTCGGGCAGGCTGTACACGGCGATCATGTAGTTCAGCCGACGGATCGGGCTCGGCTCGGGCTCGAACGCAAGCCGGCGCACCGTCGAGCGCAGTCCGTCCGCCCCGACCACCAGGTCGAACCGTTCGACGCTCGTCGTCTCCGTCGTCAGGTCGCGGATCTCGACATCCACCCCGTCGAGGTCCTGGTCCAGCGCGATCGGCACGGTCGAGTACCGGATCTCGACCTCGTCGGGCAGGGCGGTGAAGGCCGCGTCTTCGATGTCGCCCCGCACCGTCAGTCGAGACCCGGGGAACACATCGGCGTAGCCCACACCGCGGCGGCGCCGGCCCGTGCGGTCGACGTCGTAGCTCACGCTTTCCGGAGCGACGCGATTCGACACCGCATCGGCGAAGCCCAGCCGTTCGGCGGCGGCGAGCCCGGCCCCGAACAGGGCGAGGAAGTATCCGCCGCGGCGCCGCTCGGGGGCCTTCTCCAGCACCACCACGTCCCAGCCCGCGCGATGCAGTCGCAGCGCGGAGGTGATCCCGCTTATCCCGAGGCCGACCACCAGGGCCCGCTGTCGCGATGCCGTGTTCTTGTCCATGGGATTGCGCTCCGACATTGTCGTGTCCTTCATCTTGTGGGGGGGGGTGGGTCGGCCGTTCAGGAAGCCGAGGATGTGAATCGTCGAGGCGGGCGAGGACGTCGAGGGGTGTGGCGTTGACCTCGGCGGGACGCCCCTGCTGCCTGCTCGCTGGGCATGGCTGAAAACCGTCTGGAAGCTGATCAGTTTCCAGACGGGAAAACGGATCGGTTTCCTCACCGATGAAGGTGAGGCGAGCGGGTGACGGGCTGAGATCTCAGGGCTTCAAGATCATCGCGTGGCCGCTTTGGGGCTTTCCTCGGCGATCCTCTGGAGGGCCGCGTCGGTGTCCGCGATGGCCAGCATCCTGTTGATGTCGGCGCCGGCCAGTGCGCCGGCCGCTGCGGAGGCCCCGACCTGGGCGACCAGATCGGTGACGTTGCCGGCCACCCACACACCCGGCACCTCGGTGGTGCCGGCCATGCCGGAGGCGAAACTGCGGCCCTTCGGCAGGTCCTGCACCGGCAGGCCCAGGCCTTCCAGGCCCTGGGTGCGGGCCTGCATCGGCGAGGCGACCGCGAGGACGCGGCGCGCCACGACCTGGCCGTCGGCCAGGCGCACCCCGGCGAGGGCACCGCCGGCGTCGTTGACGACCTCGGTGACCGGGGTGTCGACGACGCGGATGCCGCGGGCGGCGAAGCGGGCGCGGCCGTCCTCGTCCAGGTCGGTGCCGTGGGTGAAGTAGGTCAGGTCCTCGGTCAGCTGACGGAACAAAAACGCGTGGTCGATGGAGACCGGTCCGGTGGCGAGGATACCGATGGGCTCATCGCGCACCTCCCAGCCGTGGCAGTACGGGCAGTGCACCACACTGTGCCCCCAGTGCTCGGCGAGCCCGGGCACCTCCGGCAGCACATCCGTCAGGCCGGTGGCCACCAGGATGCGGCGGGCGGTGATGCTGCGGCCGTCGGCCAGGGTGACGGTGAACCGCAGGTCCCCGTCCGCCGACGGGGCGGCCGGCTCGGCCGAGACCACCTCGCCGTTAACGACGCGTCCGCCGTACTGGCGCACCTGCTCCCGGCCCCGTCGAAGGATCTCGGACGGCGGGGTCCCGTCCAGGGCGAGCAGGCCGTGCACGGCCTCCGCTGGCGCGTTGCGCGGGGAGCCGCTGTCGATCACGACGACCGAGCGGCGGGAGCGGGCGAGGATCAGTGCACCGTTCAGCCCCGCGGCGCCCCCGCCGATCACCACCGCGTCGACGGTCCCCTCGGCCAGTGCGTCGCTCGCATCCAGAGGAGTCGCCACAGCCATGGCCTCCTGCCTTTCCTTGTCAGTCATGGTTCGGTCAGCCCTTCGAGTTCTGGGTGGTGGGAGGGGGGCAGCTGTTCAGGAAGCCGAGGATGTGGTCGGCGACCGTCTGGGGCCGCTCCAGGTGCAGGAAGTTCACCGCGCCGGGTTATGGCCCCGTACAGGTAGAGCGACGGGACGGTGAGGCGCCAGGCGTGCACGCAGCCTGTCCGGTGAGCTCAGGACAGTTGTGTACTGAACAGTCAGAAACTTAGGCGGTTCTGTACTGAGTTGTCAAGCGCGGTCGGCTTGATGCCGCATCTTTCTGAGTTCGAAGGATGCATGTCATGCCGACGAAGGTGGATCCCGAGCTGAGGGCCCGAGCCGTCCGGCTGGTGCTGTAGCACCGTGCCGAGTACCCGACCAAATACTGCGGCGGTGCTGACGGTGTCCAAGCAGGTCGGGGGAGGCATAAGTCGTTGTGGCGCTGGGGCGCTCAGGCCGAGATTGACGGTGGCGAGGCGCCCGGGGTCACGATCGAGGAGAACGAGGAGAACGAGGAGATCCGCCGGCTGCGTGAGGACGCGGCGATTCTGAAGGCGGCTACAACTTTCTTCGTCGGGGAGCTCGACCCCCGCAACGGCTGATGGTCACCTTCATCGACGAGCAGCGTTCACCTGACGGTTCTGACCGACCGGGTTGAAGGTTGCACGCTGGTCACCGGGCGGAGATCCGCCCCATCCCGCAGTCCGCAGTCCGCAGTCCGCAGTCCGCAGTCCGCAACAACGCCATGTCAGAGTCCGCCCCGCGCCGCCCATTCCGGTGGTCTCGCCGTGAGGGGCGAGTGATCCGCTAGTTGGCCCATGCCGCGATCCGTTTCGCGATCGCCTCGGGGGCCTCGATGTGCAGGAAGTGACCGACGTCGGGGACGATCTCCATCGCGTGCGGGGCGGCGAACCGATGCCGGTCGTCGACCTTCGGGGGGAGGAAGCAGCCGTCGTCGGCACCGTAAAGCTGCAGCAGGGGCACCTCGATCGGCTGAGACAGGCGGCGCGTCGCCCCGATCATGCCGGGTCGCATCATCTCCCGGTAGTACTTGATGGGTGCGGGCATGCTCGCCCGCAGGTGCTCGTGCAGCTCCGCCTGCAGCGCTGGATCGAGCGAGAAGCCGGGCGACCACTGACGCCAGAGGCGGTCGATGAAGGCGAGATCGCGGGCGCTGGCCATCCAGCCGCTTCCCGGCAGTTGAAAGAGCCCCATGTACCAGATCCGGCGTAGCTGAGCCAGGCGCGGCCGGCTCAGGAACGTGATGGGGTGGGGGACTGCGAGCGTGACCGCGCGTTCGATCCGCTCCGGCGCGGTGACGACCGTGTCGTAGGTGATCAGGGCGCCCCAGTCGTGGCCGACCAACTCCACGGCTCGCCCGGGAGACCAGCGGTCGATCAGCGCGAGCACGTCGCCGGTGAGGGAGGCGAAGTCGAACGGCCCCGCGGTCGGGGACGGCGCGTAACCGCGGAGCCAGGGTGCGAGGACGCGACGTCCGTGGCGGGCGAGCTCGGCGAGGAAGGGCTTCGCGGTCAGCGGATGGTCCGGGAAGCCGTGCAGGACGACCGTCGGCCGACCATCGGGATCACCACCCTGCAGCGCGTGAAAGGTGCCGTGCGGCAGGTCGAAGGTGACGTGTTCAAATTCCATGGGTGTCAATCTTTTCCAAGAGCGGTCGGACGACAGATGCGGATGTTGGCTTCAGCGTCTCTGGTTTCGGACATGTGCGCCTCCTCAGGCGCCGGGTGTGCTGCGGGGTCAGCCGACCAGTCGGTTGAGCTTGCGGATTTGTTGGTCGAAGGCGCGCGAGGGCACGATCCGGCGCAGGAGGCTGACGCGTTTGGCCATCGGGCCGGCGGGGTAGCGGAGCTTGGGCTTGGCATCGGTGGCGGCCGCGACGATCACCTTCGCGACAACGTCCGGGTCGTCGGCGCTGCGCACGGCCGTGGCCAGCACATCTCGGGCGACCTCCCGCTGCGCGGCGTAGACCGGCACGGGCGAGTCGGGTGCCATGCTGCTCGCCTCGAAACTTGTGCGTGTGTAGGTCGGCTCGACCAGCAGCATCCGGACGCCGTGCTCACGAAGCTCGTGGTCGACGGACTCGGCGTAGCCCTCGACCGCATGCTTGGTGGCGGCGTAGACGGCCATGAAGGGGGCTGGGATCCGACCGAGCATCGAGGAGACGTTGATCACGCGGCCACGGCGCTGGGCGCGCATCTGGGGCAGCACCGCGTTCGTCATCCGCATCAGACCGAAGACATTGATGTCGAAGACCTCCTTGGCCTGGTCGATCGAGCTCTCCTCGCCCGCGCCGACCGCGCCCACGCCTGCGTTGTTGACCAGGACGTCGATCCGGCCGAACCGCTCGATCACCTCCTCGACCAGGGAGCGGACCGACTCGTCGCTGGCCACGTCGAGATCGAGGAACGTCACCCCGGCGATCGGCCTGGCGTTCGCCGCGTTGCGGCTCGTGCCGACCACCGCGAAGCCGGCGCCCACGAGGGCGAGCGCCGCCGCCCGCCCGATCCCGGAGGAGGCGCCCGTCACAAGGGCCACTGGGGAAGCTGTCTGCATGTCGGTTCCTTCGGTTGTGGGCACGACTTCGTCGTGCCCTGCGCGGGGTCGCCTGGGCTCAGGTCGACACAGTTCCCACCGGTCCTGCCCGCCCGGACCAAAGCCGGTCCGGCCAAGCTCGGGATCGTTGTGGACTGAACAGTCAGAAACCTAGGCGGTTCTGTACTGAGTTGTCAAGTACGGCGGGCGGCTTTACCTGTCCCCTTGGTCGCGACGACGGTGGCCGAGTGTGTGCGAGCAGTCCTGCAGGGGAACGCACAGCACTCCGTCGTCGTCGGCCGCGATCGCGTCACCTCGTCGGACGGTGGCGCCGGCGACCACGGCGGGCGCGGTCACCGGGCCGGGGCCGGTCTGTCCCATGTCCTGCGCCGAGACCCCTCGCGAACGGGCGGGGAAGCCCATTGCCGTCAGCTCGGACGGGCCATGTGGTCCTGCGCGGTCATGCAGCCCGTCGTCTTGGTCTCGACGTCGGACACGGGTGTGATGTCCAGCAGCAGGCCCGGGGTGAACCTCGCAGACCTGTGGCTGGCGCGGCTCGAACCGGAACCCCTGGGCGGCGGCGAGCGGCCGGGTGCGCGATGGTGGCCGTGGGCCTGGGCGATCTTGCGCGTCAGCAGGGTGGTCGCCTGTGCCGGTTGTGGTCCCGGCTGCACGGGGGGGGCGTCCGCCACGTGGGTGAGCGGGACGTCAGGCTGACGCTCGCGCGGGATGGCGACCATCGGACCGGTCGCCGATCGTCGACGCCCAGCGGGAATCCGTACCGCTCCCCGCATCCGCGGGGACGGCAACCAGCTCTACGGGGCATCGAGGCGGAGCACTGGCACGAATTCGTGCATACGCGGTCCGAGTTGGCGCAGCGGCGGCCGAAGTGCCACCGTCTGGCCGGCGGCGTGGCGTTCGGCCGGCTGACCGTGCAGTTCAAGCCCGGCGACACCGCGCCTGCGGTGGAGCAACTCGACTGGGGGCGGGCGCAGTTCTTCGCCAACCGCCCGGGCGACCGCCCGGGCGGCGCGTAAACCTGCGGGCCGCGCCTGCGCGGCGTCGAGGTGGGCCGGCCGCATCGGATGCCGGCGCAACGGGGCCGGCCGTGCCCTTCTCAGCTTTGGCGCGGGCGGGGCAGGAGTGCGAACGCGCTCTCCGCGATCGAGGTGAGGCGGTCGGGGCTGTGGCCGTAGGCGCCCACGACGTCGCTGCCGCGGATGACGGTCAGCAGGAGGTAGGCGAGGTCGTCGGGGTCCGCGTCGGGGTCGATGTCGCCGTTGCGCTGCGCCGCTCGCACGCACTCGGCCACGGCCGTGCGGACTACGGCGAAGCAGTCGTGGGCCAGGCGTTGCACCTCGGGGTCGGAGGCGCCGATCTCCAGGGCCATTTTGGCGGCGAAGCAGGCCGCCCCCGTCCGGTCGGGGGCGGGGGGCACGTCGGGGGCGAGCGGCACTCCGTGGACGGCGCGGAGCAGGTATGCGTGCAGGCGTTCCAGGGCACCCTCGTCCGGTCCGGCGAGCGCCTTCCGCGGACCCTCCCCGAGCCGGGCGAAGTAGCCGCCCATCGCCTGCATCAGCACGCCGTGCTTGCCGTCGAACGCGGCATAGAGGCTGCCGCGGCCCAGGCCGGTGGCGGCGCTGATGTCGTCGACGCTGGTGCCGTTGTAGCCCGAGGCGCGGAACTGCCGCTCGGCGGCATGCAGGACGTGGTCGCGGTCAAAGCTTCGTGGTCTGGCCATGCATCGAAGGTAAAGCCGACCCACCCTTCTTGACAACCCAGTACAGAACCATCTAGGTTCCTTACCGTTCAGTCCACAACGGTCCTGAGCTCCCCGGACAGGCTTGGTCCGGGCGTGCAGGACCGCGACGCCGCGAAGGCGGTTCGGGCGTTGAACTCATGACGTTCAGGGCGTCGCACGCAGTTCGACGCAAGAACGAGCCAGCCGATGAAGGCTGCTTCGGAACCAATACTTCGGAGGACCTCATGACCGCGGTCAGTACGGACAACACCGCACCGGAAGGCACGATGTCCCGTGATTGCTGCTGAAGAGACGTTCGACGGCACGTGGCCGTATCCCGCCCGCTTCAACGAGGCGGCCGGCTTCCGTCAGCACTACGTCGACGAGGGCCCCGTACGGCCCGGTCAGACGATCGTCATGCTGCATGGCGAGCCCACGTGGGGCTACGAGTGGCGGCACCTGATCGGGCCGCTGTCACGTCACCATCGGGTGGTCGTTCCCGACCACATGGGCTTCGGCAAGAGCGAGACACCGCAGGACCGCACGTACGACGCGAGCGAACACATCCTCAATCTCGAATCGTTGCTCGTCGACACGCTCGACCTCACGGACATCACCCTGGTGGTCCGTGACTGGGGCGGCCCCATCGGCGCCGGGTTCGCATTGCGTAATCCCGGCCGGATCTCCCGGATCTTCGCGGTGAACACCGTGCTGCCTCTCGCCGAGGGCATCGAGGATCTGATGAAGGCCAACGGCGCCGAGAGCCGGTGGTTCCAGTGGGCCCACTCGGCGCTCGCGGACGGTTCGTTCGAGCAGATCCTCGGAAACGCGGGTCACACCATCGCCCAGCTGATGATCGACCTGCAGCATGTCGCCCGACCGGAGATCGCCACGCCGACCTGGATCCGCGCGTACTCCAGCCCCTTCCCCACCCCGGCCGAGAGCCGCGGTGTCATCGCCTTCCCCCGGCAGGTCCTGGAAGGCCCGCAGAGCCCCCCGCCCGGCCCGCCGCCCATGGAAGCCGTCGCCGCACTGCGCGCCGTGCCGGCGATGCTGGCGGTCGGGATGCGCGACACCGCACTGCTGCCCCAGTACGTGATCCCGTCGTTCAAGCTCAGCTACCCCGACGCACCCGTGGTCGAGATCCCGGGCGCCGGCCACTTCCCGACCGAGGACGCGCCCGAGACGCTGCTGGCACTGCTCGAACTGTTCCTGCAGACGACGCCCGCGCGTACCTGACCCCTCCATGTCGAACGGGCGGCTGCGCGCGTGCGGAATCGGCCGTTCACCATGCGGGAGGTTGTGGCTACGAAGCCGCGCCGCCGCCGGGACGACGGTGCCCGGCCACGACTCTCCGTCGTCGACGGCGTTCCCCCGTCCTGCGACCACACCTCACCCCAACACCTTCCGGAGCGGCTCCACGATCTCGGCCCGTCACCCGCTCGCCTCACCTCCATCGGTGAGGAAACCAATCAGTCTCCAGACGGCTTTCAGCCATGCCCAGCAGGCAGGCAGGAGCGTCCCGCCGAGGTCAACGCCACACTCCTCAACTTCCTCCCCCACCTCGACGACTTCACATCCTCGGCTTCCTGAACGGCCGACCCACCCCCCCCCCACCAGATGAAGGACACACCAATGACGGAACGCAATCCCATTCTGATCACCGGCGCCGGCGGCCAAGTCGGTGGCGTGAGCAGGCTGATGGTCGACATGCTGCTCGAACAGGGCCACCCGGTGCGCGCGTTCGTGCGACGGGACGACGAACGCGCGCAGTCGCTGCGCGAGGCCGGGGCCGAGGTCTTCGTCGGCGACCTGCTCAAACTCGCGGACGTGGCCGCCGCGCTGAAGGGTGTCAAGCGCATCTACTTCAGCATGACCCCGCAGCCGTACTACGCCGATGCCCTCACCGTGATGGCCGCGGCGGCGCGAGCCCAGGGCGACATCGAGGCCTTCGTGCACCTGTCCAACTACGAGCAGTCGTACATGACGCTCGAGAAGATGACCGCACCGGATGAGGAGCGGCATTCCTGGCTCGGCGGACTGGTCACGGACTGGTCACCGCAGCAGCGGGCGCA
>NZ_KQ948933.1:293002-465913 GCF_001514235.1 Streptomyces caeruleatus
GGCGGGCGCTCCGAACCACTGAGCGCTCCGGAGCAGAACATGACCCCACAGCGGAGCCCTCGGGGCGGGCGAACAAGGGGCGCTGTTGACGAGCGGCGAACCAGGTGACAAGTAACCCCTGAGTAACTTTCGGAGCCGGATCTTCCTCGTCGGACTCGTCGTGGCCCTCGTCCTCGCGGGGATCGGGCCAGCGGCCGAACGGGCCGATCTGGCCAGGGCGTTCGGCTCCGAGTGCCCCGGGGCCCTTCGTACGGTGCGACACCGAGGGGATCACGCGTGCTCCCCTCGGTGTCGGGCATGCGCGAGCAGCGCGGCCGCGACGTCGTTCGCCTGGTCCTCGGTCTGTTCAGCGACCGTGCCCACCGCGTCAGTGGTGCCGCTTCCGGGCCCGGTGAGGTCCACCCGGGTCGGCCGGCGCGGCGCGATGCTCTCCGGCCCGGCCGGTGCGCCGGTCTCCTCGGCTTCGGCGAGCGCGCGGTGGACGGAGGCGAGGAGACCGGCGGCCCGGAGCCGGCCGGAGAGGATCATCAGCTCGGCGACGTCGCGGGCCAGACGCTTGAGCTCGTGGGCGGTGAGGATGACCTCCTGGTCGGGAGCGGCGTCCTTGATGTCGTACGCCAGCTTCAGCGCCTTCTCCAGCTCCGGCCGGGTCTTGACCCGGGTGGAGATCTTCTCGGGGATGATTCGCTTGCAGACCGGTCCCAGCGCGTCGAGCTGGCTCTGCAACTCCTGCTGCGCCCGGCTTCCACGGCCGCCCCGGGACGCGGTCCTCGGGCACCGGCACCTCATGTTTTCCCGCCGGCAGGGCGTTCCCCAACAGGGACCAGAAGGACTGACCTGCGACATCCCCTGGGACCGACTTACGGGTGCCGGGCTGGCAGTTGCGGCGCTCGGCGGACGGCGGGCGGCACGTCGACGTGGGGGTCTACGGTGACCACGCCTTCGTCAACCGCGGTTGCACCGCCGGCCTCGATGCCTCGGACCGCTGGCAGGAGGGCCGGACGCCCTTCGACCTGTCCGCCCGCACGGTCTGCCTGCGCGTCCTCGTCGACCGCACGTCCGTCGAGATGTTCGTCGACGACGGCCGGTACGCGCACTCGACCGTGGTCTTCCCCGACCCGTCCGACACCGGGCTGGCCCTGTTCACCATCGACGGGCAGGCGGTGTTCCGGAACATGGTGATCCGGGAGTTCGCGGTCTGATCCGACGGGGGGGGTGGCCGGTGGGATGGCCGCGACGGACGAGGTCGGCGGCGCCCGGCGCGCCGGGGCTCTCGTCGAGGAACAAGCGCGAGGGCCGCACCGGGCGCGCTCGGTTCCGCGTCGGCCGAGCTTCGGGGGCCACGAGGTGGGGCGGGTCCCGCGTGAGGCAGCGGCCGCTGGGGCGTGATACGGGGGCTTCGGCTCGGCGTGACAAAATGGGGGGCCGTTCGTCCGTCCTTTGATGCTGCGAGGTTCTCCGTGAGCAAGCCCGTGGGCCGCGAGCCGCTGCGCCGTAATGCGCGGTCCAACCGGGCGCGCATCCTGGCCACGGCCCGTGAGGAGCTGGGGCGCAACCCCGACATCACGCTGGAGGAGCTGGCGCGGGCCGCCGGGGTCGTCCGGCGTACCCTCTTCGGGCACTTCCCGGGGCGGGCGGCGCTGGTGGAGGCGCTCGCCGAGGAAGCCGCCGAGACCTTGCGGAACACGGTGGAGGCCGGGTCGGAGCCGGGGGAGTCGGCCGAGCGGGCGTTGGCGCGGTGCGTACTCCGGATGTGGCCCGTGGGCGACCGCTACCGCATGCTGCTGGCGCTCACCCGGCGGGACCTCGGCGCCGGGCGCCTCGCCGAGGTGCTCGAGCCGGCCCGGGAGGCCGCCACCGGGATCCTGGAGCGCGGGCAGCGGGACGGCGTCTTCCACTCCCATCTGCCGCCGGCCGTGCAGAGCGCCAGCCTGATGGCGTTGATCGTAGCTCTGGTGGAGTCCGTCAACACCGGCGCGCTGGAGGACGACGGGCACCGCATCGCCACGGCCACCCTCATCGCGGCCGGCGTGCCGGAGGATCGGGCGAGCGCGGTGGTCGAGGAGGTCGCGTCGGCGATGGCTACGGCTCTTCCGGCCGGCGACGCCTGATTTCTCTCCGGCCGACCCGTTCGACGAGGTGTCCCGGGCGTCGTCGCGGCGGAAGGTGACCGACGTGCCGGAGAAGTGGGCGGTGAGGCCCTGCTCCCTGGTGGTGACCGAGCGCGGTCGGAGGCCGTCGGGGATGTTCCGCGGCGCGATCGGCTCGGCGAAGACCTGGCCGAGCAACGTCTCACCGGCCTCGGGCAGGGCGACGCGGCCCGCGACCTTGAAGTCCTTGAAGATGACGCGGTTGCCGGAGGCCGCCGCGACGGTCGTCGTCGCGGTGACCTCGAAGCCGAGGGTGGTCAGGACGAGGGCGCGGATCCGGTCGCAACCGTAGCCCCGGGTCAGTTCCAGGCCCAGGGCGTCGGACAGGTCCGCGTACGACAGGAAGACGGTCGCCTCCGCCGAGCGGGCCCGTGCCTCGCTGTCGTCGTCCGACTTCGTCAACCCGTCCATCCACAGGGCGAGTTCGCTCACCGGCAGCCGGCGGTCGGAGCCGTCGGCGGGTTCGTGCGCGTACGAGTACGAAAACTCGCACTCCTGGTCACAGTCGCGCTCGGGGCGGGGCGGTACATCGGCCCTCCTCCAAAGGGCGTCAGGGGACAGGGAGTTGGGGGCGGACATGTGTGAGTGCGAGTGGGGTACGGGCACGGGGTTTCAGACGGGACTCGGGGGCGACCCGGACTTCCGTACCTGATCGACCTTCGCGGCGGCGGTGTCCGGGGCGACTCCGGCGGCGATGAGGGCGGCGGTGGCGGCGCCGGTGCCGTCGTCGGACCACGGGCCGCAGTCTGCGCAGTCGAGCAGGGCCAGCAGTTGGGCCTCGATGGCTCGGCCGAGCGGGTCGGGCGGGACGGCGGTCTGGAAGACGCCCTGTCGGCGGCCGTGGGCGAAGACCCTCGCGGCCATGTCGCGGGCGGGGGTCAGCAGTTCGTCGACGCGTGCGCGTGCGAGGTCATGGCCGCGGGTCAGCCGGATGAGGGCGCGGTAGCGGTCGCCGACGGGCCACACCATGAGGACGAATCGCGCCAGGTCCGCGACGGCGTCGGGGGTCGGGGCCGGGGCACCCGCGACGGCGCGCCGGATCGCCTCCGCGGCCTCGGCGGCCAGGCCCTCGACGAGCGCGGCCCGGCCGGCGAAGTGGACGTACACGGTGCGCCGGGCCACACCGGCGGCACCGGCGATGTCCTCCAGGCTGCTGTCGGGGTCGCGGGTCAGTTCCCGCCGAGCCGCGTCGAGGATCCGGGCACGGGTGGCCCGCGCGTCCCGACGCTGCGCCGAAGTCGCGGTCGAAGTCGGCGAGGGGGGTGAAGTCGAAGTCGGAGCAGGAGGGGGCGGCGTCTCGTGGGGCCGGGCCGGAGACCGTCTCGGCCTCGTCGTCGGTGTTCGTGCTGTTCGGCTGGTCACGTCGGTACCTCGAGGGCGGGTGGAAGAAGGGAGCCATCGCGATAGTTGCACACCAACGGGCAATAAACTAGTGTGCACATCGATGGGCAATTAAGTGCTTCCGCTCATCCACCCGTCCCTCTCAGGAGCTACTGATGCCCTTCCTTGCAAACACCCCCGTGGAGAAAATGCCCGGGCCGTACGCGCGGCGCTGGTGGGCGCTGCTCGTGCTGTGTCTGAGCCTGCTGATCACGGTGATGGCGAACACGTCGCTGATCGTCGCCGCCCCCGCCATGACCACCGACCTGGGCCTGAGCAGCAGTGATCTGCAGTGGGTCGTCGACTCCTACACCGTTCCGTACGCGGCGCTGATGCTGGTGCTGGGCGCGATCGGCGACAAGTACAGCCGGCGCGGCGCGCTGGTGCTGGGCCTGCTGGTCTTCGCCGCCGGTTCGGTGATGGGGAGCATGGTCGACGAGACCTCGCTGGTCATCGTGGCCCGCGCGATCATGGGTATCGGTGCCGCGGTCGTGATGCCGGCCACGCTGTCCCTGGTGGTCGCGACCTTCCCCCGCAGCGAGCGGACCAAGGCCATCACCGCCTGGGCCGCGACCTCCGGCCTTGCGGTGGCCGTCGGCCCGCTGGTCTCCGGCTGGCTCCTTGAGGACCACGCCTGGGGCTCGACCTTCCTGATCAACGTGCCGATCGCCCTGCTCGGCGTGGTCGGCGCGCTCGCCCTGGTACCGCCGTCCAAGGCGCAGGGCATGGGCCGGATCGACTACGTCGGTGGTCTGCTGTCGATCGTCACCGTCGGCTCCCTGATCTACGCCGCCATCGAGGGCCCGCACTCCGGCTGGAGCACCGGCCCCGTCACCGCCGCCGTGGTCGCCGGCGTCGGTCTGGCCGCCTTCATCGCCTGGGAGCTGCGCCACCCGCACCCGATGCTGAACGTCCGCAAGTTCGCGCTGCGGCCCTTCAGCGGCTCGATGCTCGCGGTGCTGTTCTTCTTCTTCGGCATGTTCGCCGTGATCTACTACGTGACGCAGTTCCTGCAGTTCGTCCTCGGCTACGGCTCCCTGGACACGGGCGTACGGCTGCTGCCGCTGGCCGGTGCGGTCTTCCTCGGGTCCGCGCTGACCGGGATGCTCACCCCGAAGCTGGGCGTGAAGCCGATGGTGGTGACCGGCTTGGCCATCGGCACGGCGGGCATCTTCCTGCTCACCCAGATCGACAAGGGCTCGACATACGGGGACTTCGTTGCGCCGATGATGATGCTGGGCCTCGCGCTCGGACTGGCCATCTCCCCGGCGACCGACACGATCATGGGCTCCTTCCCCGAGTCCGAGCTGGGCGTCGGCGGCGGGGTCAACGACACCGCGCTGGAGCTGGGCGGTGCGCTGGGCATCGCGGTGCTGGGCTCGCTGCTGGGCACGGCCTACCGCGACGAGCTGACCGACCTGGTGGGCAACCGGCTCCCGGCGGAGGCGATGGAGACCGCCAAGGACTCCGTCGGCGCCGGCCTGGCCGTCGCGGAGCGGGTCGCGCAGGATCCCGCTGCCGGGCCCCAGCAGGCCCAGGCCGCCGTGGACGCCGTCCACCAGGCCTTCGCCCACGGAGTCGCCCAGACCAGCCTCATCGGCGGGATCATCATGGCCGCCGGAACACTGATCGTCCTCGCCATCCTGCCGGGCCGGCGCGGGTTCGCGAAGCAGAGCGCCGAGCCGGGGGCCGGGACGACGGCGAGCGAGGCGGCGACGGTGCGGGAGCACACCGGGGCCACCCGCTAGATCGCTGGCGGGGCTCCACTGGATCGCCGGGCGGCGCGTCCGCCGAGTCGCCGGGGGCGCGTCCGCCGAGTCGCCGGGGGCGCGTCCGTAGGATCGACGGGCGACGTGTCCGCTGGGCACCGCCTCCGCCGGATCGCCCGCCAGGCGCGTCGGGCAGGAGCCCGGCGGCGCGAGACGCGCAGGGCGCGGGCGTGGTCCACGGTCCACGGCCAGCGGGTCTCCTGCCGGAACACCTCACCGTCCTCGGCCTCCGGGCCGCCCCGGGGCTCTCCTCCGGGCGGCCCGGAGGCCGAGGGCCGTGAGGTGACAGCGGCGGTCGCCGCAGACGCCGCCCTGCGACGACAGGCAACCGCCGTTCTCCTCCGCTACGCCGCACTCCGCTATGCCGCACCCGCCGCTGCTCGCACCCACGCGGCGGCGTCGTGCCACCGCCCTCTGATGCTCGTGCCCTGCGGCCCTGCGCCCCCGCCCCCTGAGCCTCGCGCCCCCACGGCACCGCTCGAGCCGACAGCCCTCTGCCGCCGTCACCCTCAGCTGCTCGCACCCCCGCGGCGGAGCCACGTACGTCACGCCCGCCCCCTCAAGGCGCAGGCGTGAGCCCCAGGTTCTCGGCCGACCGGCGGAGGCCTCGACCACGGCCGCGGTTCGGGGTTGTGGGCCGGACGGGGAAGCGGGCCATACGGCCGCGATGCGGCGGTGGCCCGCCACCGGGACCGCGGGGCAGGGCCACGGTTTCGGGCGGGGCACCGGTGAGGGCGAGGGTGGGGACCACGGCCGTGCCGAGGCCCGCTCGGACCAGGGACAGTGCGGTGGGAAGCTCCCGAGCGGTGTGGGCGCGGCTCGGGGTGTAGGCGTGCTGCGCGGAGATGCGCGCGAGGGCACGGCCGCACGCCGTGCCGGGCGGGGGACCCCGGGGGCGGTCGGCGAGGTCCCTGACCGAGCGGGGCGACGGTGACCAGTCGGCAGGGGTGACCACGCGGTACTCGTCGTCGGCGACCGGCGCGGACGCCAGGTCGCTACTGCTCGTGCGGATCGGGATCGTCGCCGTCGTACTCGACGACCAGGCGGAGGCCCGCCGTAAACGCGCCGAGCTGACCGGCCGTTCGACGGGCCGACGACGATCGCCGCGTTCTCCGCGGGCATCTGCTCGTCCCGGCCCTCGCCGCCCTCGCCCGCCTACACCGGAAAGCTCGTCGACTGGGCGAAACAGCACCTCAACCTGACCGTCAAGCCGGTCAGCCGCCCCAAGGACGCCTCTGGCTTCGTCGTGCTGCCCCGCCGCTGGGTCGTCGAGGTCGCTCGCGTGGATGATGGACGCGCGCCGCCATGCCCGGGACTACGAACGGCTCATCCAATACTGAGACCCTGATCGTCTGGGCCGTCATCACCCTCATGACCAGGCGTCTCGCACGGAAGGGGGCCACCCCCAGCCGGCCAAGGAAACCCACATCGGCCACGAGCGCCTGGCAGGTGTGGTCACCGTTCCCCGGCCAAGCGGATCCCCGCAGCCCGTGCTCCATCTGCTCTCTAGGCGGAGGCGGCGGCCACGAAGAACGGAATGGCGATGAGGAAGCGGTCGGCCTCGGCGCGTCGGTGCTGTTCGGCGAGCCACTCATCGGCCTGGTCACGGCCGACGGCACCGCTCATGCAGGCCGACTCGGCGAGCCCGGTGAGCAGCGACAGCATCGCGGGATCGGTGAACACGCTGGTGTGCACCTCGACGGTGACGTCGTTGAAGCCGCCGTCCAGGAGCAGGTTGCGGTACTGGCGGGCGGCGCGGGGCGTGCCCAGGAGGTCGGCGCGGGCGTGCACGATCGTGCGGGTGAGCGCCGCGTCATCAGAGTCGACCATGATGGCGTCCCAGTCCTGCCCGACCAGGACGATCCTGCCGCCCGGGCAGAGGACGCGCCGCGCTTCCGCCACCGCGCGCCACGGCTCCTGAAGTGCGTGGAAGACCTTGTCGGCACGGTAGCCGCGCACACTTCCGTCGGCAAACGGCAGCTCCTCCGCCCCCGCCTCCCGGAACTCGGCCGCCGGCCACCGTTTCCGGGCCTCGGCCAGCATCCACGGATCGGGATCCACGCCCACCGCGTTAACGCCCCGCTCGGCCAGCTCGGCGACGGCCCGCCCGGCACCGCAGCCGATGTCCACAACAGACGAGTCCGGGACAAGAGACAGCAGCTCGTAGGAGCGGGCCCGCAGCCGCCTGGCGCTCGGCATCTGGTCCATCGCGTCGAGGAGGGCCAGCATGGCCTCGGTGCCGCGGTGCTTTTCCACGAAAGGAGTCGTCACAGCCATGGCCTCCTGCCTTTCCTTGTCAGTCATGGTTCGGTCAACCCTTCGAGTTCTGGGTGGTTGGCGGGGGGTCAGTCGTTCAGGAAGCCCAGGATGTGGTTGGCGACCGGTGCCCTGTGCCGGGTATGACGATGCGTTCGAAGCCGTTCGTGAACAGGTCGTCCATGCCGTCGCCGTCCATGCCGTCGCTCGCCTCCACGGAAAAGCAGTTGTCGTCGGCCCCGTGGAGGTAGAGCGACGGGACGGTGATAGCGCCGGGCGTGCACGCAGCCTGTCCGGTGAGTTCAGGACATTGTGTACTGAACAGTCAGAAACCTAGGCGGTTCTGTACTGAGCTGTCAAGTACGTCGGACGGTGGTGCCGGCGACCACGGCGACCAAGGCGGGCGCGTTCACCGGGCCGGGGCCGGTCTTTCCCGTGCTCTGCGCCGAGACCCCTCACGAACGGGCGGGGAAGCCCCTTGCCGTCAGCTCGGACGGACCATGTGGGCCTGCGCGGTCGTGCAGGCCATCGCCTTGGTCTCGGCGTCGGACACGGGTGTGATGTCCAGCGGCAGGTCGGGGGGCCTCGCAGACCTGTGGCCGGCGCGGCTCGAACTGGAACCCCTGGGCGGCGACGAGCGGCCGGGTGCGCGGTGGTGGCCGTAGGCCTGGGCGATCCCACGCGTCAGCAGGGTGGTCGCCTGCGCCGGTTGCGGTCCCGGCGGTACGGGGGCGTTTGCCGCGTGGGTGAGCGGGACGTCAGGCTGACGCTCGCGCGGGATGGCGACGGTCGGGCCGGTCGCCGACTCGTCGACGCCCGGCGGGAGTCCGTACGGGTGCCCGCATCCGCGGGGACGGCACCTGGCTCTACGAGGGCAGCGAGGCGGAGCGGTGGCACGAATTCGTGCCACCGCGGTCCGAGTTGGCGCAGCGGCGGCCGAAGTGCCACCGGGCCGGCGGCGTAGCGTTCGGCGACTGACGTGCAGTTCAAGCCCGGCGACACCGCGCCTGCGGTGGAGCAACCCGACTGGAGGCGGGCGCAATTCTTCGCCGGCCGCCCGGACGACCGCCCGGCGGCGCGTAAACCTACAGGCCGCGCCTGCGCGGCGTCGAAGTGGGCCGACCGCATCAGACGCCGGTGCGGCGAGGCCGGCTGTGCCCTTGTCAGTGGTGGCGCGGGCGAGGCAGCAAGGCGAACGCGCTCTCCGCGATCGAGGTCAAGCGGTCGGGACTGTGGCCGTAGGCGCCTACGACATCGCTCCCGCGGATGACGGTCAGCAGAAGGTACGCGAGGTCGTCGGGATCCGCGTCGGGGTCGATGTCGCCGTTGCGCTGCGCCGCTCGCACACACTCCGCCACCGCCGTCCGGACCACGGAGAAGCAGTCGCTGGCCAGCCGTTGCACCTCGGGGTCGGAGGCGCCGATCTCCAGGGCCATCTTGGCGGCGAAACAGGCCGCCCCCGTCCGGTCGGAGGCGGGGGGCACGTCGGGGGCGAGCGGAACCCCATGGACGGCGCGGAGCAGGTAGGCGTGCAGTCGCTCCAGGGCACCCTCGTCCGGTCCGGCAAGCATCTTCCGCGGACCCTCCCCCAGCCGGGCGAAGTAGCCGCCCATCGCCTGCATCAGCACGCCGCGCTTGCCGTCGAACGCGGCATAGAGGCTGCCGCGGCCCAGGCCGGTGGCGGCGCTGATGTCGTCGACGCTCGTGCCGTTGTAGCCCGAGGCGCGGAACTGCCGCTCAGCGGCATGCAGGACGTGGTCGCGGTCAAAGCTTCGTGGTCTGGCCATGCATCGAAGGTAAAGCCGACCCACCCTTCTTGACAACCCAGTACAGAACCGCCTAGGTTCCTTACCGTTCAGTCCACAACGATCCTGAGCTCACCGGACAGGGTGCGTGCACGCCCGGCGCGATGACTGGCCGGCGCCGACATCAACAGGATGCTGGCCACCGCGGACACCGACGCGGCCCTCCAGAGGATTGCCGAGGGAAGCCCCGAAGCGGCCACACGATGATCTCGAAGCCCTGAGATCTCAGCCCGTCATCCGGTCGCCTCACCTTCATCGGTGAGGAAACCCATCAGATTCCAGACGGCTTTCAGTCATGCCGAGCAAGCAAGGGAAAAAATGAGTACCAGCATCGACCGCGGGGCGCCCGCCTCCGGAAAGACAGACTCGGGCCTTCGCGGCTCACATGCCGTGCGCTGGTGGGTGCTGGTCGTCATAGGCATGGCACAGCTCATGGTCATGCTCGATGCCACCGTCGTGAACATCGCGCTGCCCGAGGCACAGCAAGACCTCGGCTTCAGCGACGGCAGCCGGCAGTGGGTCATCACGGGGTACGCCCTGGCGTTCGGCAGCCTGCTGCTGCTCGGCGGCCGACTCGGTGACCTGTTGGGCCGACGCACCCTCTTCGTGATCGGCTTGGCAGGTTTCGGGGCCGCGTCCGTCGTCGGCGGCTCGGCCGGCAGCTTCGAGATCTTCGTCGCGGCACGTGTGGCCCAAGGCCTCTTCGCCGCGCTGCTCGCGCCCGCGGCACTCTCACTGCTCAGTGTGACCTTCACCGAACCGTCGGAAAGGGCGAAGGCCTTCGGTATCTTCAGCGCGCTGGGTGGTGCGGGCGGCGCGATCGGGCTGCTGCTCGGCGGCATGCTCACCGAATGGGCGTCGTGGCGCTGGGTGATGTACGTGAACGTCGTCTTCGCGGCCCCCGCCCTGATCGGTGCACTGCTGCTGCTGGCCAAGCCCGTGATCACTAAGAAGCCCCAACTCGACATTCCGGGCATCGTCGTGGTGAGCGCCGCGCTGTTCGCCGTCGTCTACGGGTTCGCGCACGTAGAGTCCACCAGCTGGACCAACCCGGTCGCCCTCGGCTCCATGATCGTCGGCGCGGTGCTGCTCGCGGTGTTCGTCTGGCTGGAGTCCAGGGTCGCGCATCCGCTGCTGCCCCTGCGCCTCGTGCTGGACCGGACCCGCGGTGGTTCGTTCGCGGCGGTGTTCGTCCTGGGCATGGGGATGTTCTCGATCTTCCTGTTCCTGACCTACTACTTCGCGGCCAGCCTCGGCTACTCGCCGATCAAGACCGGTCTGGCGTTCCTGCCGATGGTCGCGGGCGTCGTCGCATCGTCGACCACGATGCCTTCGCTGGTGCTGCCCAAGGTCGGCCCGAGGATCGTCGTCAGCGCCGGCTTCCTGGTCGCCGCAGCCGGTATGGCCCTGCTGACCCGGCTCGAGCTGGACAGCGCCTACGCCACCCACATCATGCCCGGCCTGATCCTGCTGGGTCTCGGCATCGGCGCGGTGATGAGCACCGCGACCCAGGGGGCGACCTCAGGCCTGCACCACGAGGACACGGGCGTCGCCTCGGCGCTGATCAACACCGGTCAGCAAATCGGCGGCTCCATCAGCACGGCGCTACTGACCACCATTGCCTCGTCGGCCGCGACCGACTACCTGACCGCGCACAAGCCCAGCGCGCTGGCCGCGGCGCAGGCCGGGGTCGAGGGCTACACGGCCACCTTCGCGTGGGGCTCCGGCTTCTTCGTGGTCGGTGCGGTGATCGCCGCGTTCCTGATCCCGAACCGGGCTCTGGCGCCGTCCGAGGGCGAGCCCGTGATGGCCCACTGAACCTGGATCCACCCTGGAGATGCCCTGCCACCTGCGATGACTGTTGTTCTCAGGACACGAACCAGCACAGGAAAGCAGGGCATCTCCAGGGTTCCACCGCGACCGTCTCGCCCCGCGAATCCACGACAGGGCCTTCTCCGCGATAGACCTCACCACCCGCCACCCGCGCACCAGAGAACTGCTGTCCACGGCGAAGTCCTTGGTGCAACCAGACCCAACAGGAGACACTCCCATGAAACGACGTACATTCCTCGGCGCGACCACCGCGTCGCTGGCCGCCACCCAACTCGCCGGGCCCGCCCACGCCACCAGTTCAACCGCCGGCCCAACCGCCGGTCAGTACACGGTCGTCGCCCGCTTCTGGGGCTCGATGCCGACGGGTGTCACCGTCTCACGCCACGGCCGTATCTTCGTCAACTTCCCCCGCTGGGGCGACGACGTCCCGTTCACCGTCGCCGAACTGCGCGGCGGGAAGCCCGTGGCCTACCCCAACGCCGAGGTGAACCGCGAGGACGCCTCCGACCTGGCCGGGCACTTCCAGTCGGTGCAGAGCGTCGTCGTCGACCCGGCCGACCGGCTGTGGATCCTCGACACCGGAAACCCGCTGTTCGCCGGGTCCTCCTACGGCGGCCCGAAGCTCGTGGCGGTCGACCTGCGCACCGACCGGATCGTACGGAAGATCCTCTTCCCGCCCGAGGTGGTGCCGTCGAACAGCTACCCCAACGACGTGCGCTTCGACCTGCGGCGCGGCGCCGAGGGCATGGCGTTCATCACCGACTCGGGCGGCTCGAACGGCATCATCGTGGTCGACCTCGCCACAGGCCACTCCTGGCGGCGACTGGCCGGGCAGCCCTCAGTACTCCCCGACGAGCAGTTCCTTCCCGTCATCGAGGGCGAACCCCTCATGATCCGCCCCGCGGGCAGCGAACCCATGCACTACGAGACCGGCTCCGACGGCATCGCCCTCAGCGCCGACGGCAAGCGCCTCTACTACTCCCCCCTGTCCAGCCGCCGACTGCACAGCGTGGCCACCGACGCCCTCGCCGACCCCGACGCCACCGACGCCGAGGTGGCGGCGACGGTCGAGGACCACGGGTTCAAACCGATGGCCGACGGCCTGGAGAGCGACGACAAGGGACGGCTCTACGGCGGCGACCTGGAACACAACTCCATCTGGCGCAGGAACCCGGACGGCACCTACCGCACCCTCGCCCAGGGCACCGACCTCATCTGGGTCGACACCCTGTCCGTCGCCGCGGACCGGCACCTGTACGCCACCGCCAACCAGCTCAACCGGATGTCGCTCTTCCACGAGGGCGAGGATCTGCGCCGCAAGCCCTATCTCCTGGTCCGCCTGCCGATCGACGCCGGACCGGTCAGGCTCGTGTGACCTCTCCGGCCCGCGTCACGTGACTGCCTGGTCGCTGTCCCTGTCCGGACGGCGAACCGGTCCACCAGCACGCCGGCCGAGGGCTCGACCACGGGGCCTGGGTGCCGCTGAATGACCATGTATCCGCTGGCCGAGGAGGGTGTGCTGGTGATCGGCTCCGGCTTTATGACGCACGGGCTGCCGTTCATCACCCGTGCGATGCTCGAAGGCCAAGTCCCGGGCTGGTCCGCCGAGTTCGACGCCTGGGCCGCCGACGCCCTCGCGCGCGGCGCCGGGGACGAACTCGCCGCGTTCCGGACGAGGGCGCCCGGTATGCCGTACGCCCATCCGACCGTCGACCACTACATCCCGCTGTTCATCACCCTGGGCGCCGCCGCGCACCCCGACCCGTCGGTGCGGACCACCGTCGAGGGGTACACGGTCGGCTTCTCCAAGCGCTCGTCCCAGACCGCCGCGTGACACCGACAGCCGTATGACGACAACACCGAATCAGATCACCTTCATTGGGGAAACGACCATGACCGAAGCCACAGACCGGATCATCGACGCCCTGCGCAGCGGGCACGACCACCTCGCCGCCGTGGTGCACAGACTCACCGCCGCCGATCTCACCCGCCCGTCCGGCGCGTCGGAGTGGGACGTCTCCCAGGTGCTCAGCCATCTGGGCAGCGGCGCCGAAATAGGCCTGGCCGCACTGGAGGGCGCGACGGGCGGTACGGGTGCCCCCGACGGCGACTTCAACAAGTCGGTGTGGGCCCGCTGGGACGCGATGACCCCGGCCGAGCGCGCCGAAGGCTTCGTCACCGCCAACCAGGCGCTGGTCGAACGCTACGAGGGCCTCGACGCGGGGGCCCGCAGCGACCTCCGGATCGACCTCGGCTTCCTGCCCGCGCCGGTGGACGTCGCGACCGCGGCGGGGCTCCTGCTCAGCGAGCTCGCCCACCACTCGTGGGACATCGAGGTGGCCTTCGACCCGTCGACGCCCCTGGCGTCCGCCGCGACCGGGCCGCTCCTCGACCAGGCCGGCATGATGCTGGGCTTCCTCGGCAAGGCGGACGCCCTGGAGAACCGCCCCGTCGCCGTCGCGGTGCACACCACCGCACCCGAGCGCGCCTTCGGTCTCTCGGTCGGCGAGACGGTCGCGCTCACCGGCGAACCCGAGAACGCCGACGCCGTGCTGACGGCCCCCGCCGAGTGGTGGCTGCGACTCGTCGCCGGCCGGCACGCCCCCGCCCACACCCCGTCCTCCGTGACCCTCACGGGCGACACCGTCACCCTCGACGACCTGCGCAGGATTTTCCCCGGGTTCTGAGCCCGGCGGCGAGGCAACGGGCACGGGAACACGCCCTGGCCCGCGTGTTTCGCTCGGGGTCGTGTCCGGATCATGAGCGGCACAGCGAAAGTGCCTTCCGACCTGGGACGACAGGGCTTGTCCAAGGCTTCTGTCGTCTCGCGGGGGAAGGCACTTTCCGCGTGCACACCACCGGGTCACGTCCGCGACTTGTCGTCTCGGCCGACGGTCGCGGGGTGGTCAGCCATGCCGGATCCCGTCTGCCGGCCGATCTGGCCGAAGTCACCGGGCTGGCCAGCGCCTTCACCAGCGCGTTGCGTCGGCTGCGGCCGCGCGGCACGGGGCACGCCCCTGGCCGGGTGGCGGTCGACCTGGCCGTGATGCCCGCCGACGGCGGCGAGACCATCACTGACCTCGCTGTCCTGCGTGACCAGCGCGAGGTGTTGGGCCCGGTCGCCACCACACCCACCGCCTGGCGTCTTCTCGCCGACATCGGCCCTCCCGCACTGGCCGCCCTGCATGAAGCCCGGGCCACCGCACGCGAAATCGCCTGGCTGCAAGCCGCCGACACCCGCGACGGCATACCAGCGTCCCGCGCGGGCGGGCGCGACCTGCCCTGCCTGGTCCTGGACCTCGACGCCACCCTGGTCACCTGCCACTCCGAAGGAGCAGGCAGCCGCCGCCTACAAGCGCGGCTTCGGCTACCACCCGCTGCTGTGCTTCCTGCACCACATCCGGGCCCTGCCCGACCGGGTCTGGCACCCGGCCCTGGAACAGGACGGATCCCTGCGCGACGGAGCAGAGGCCGCCGAGCTGACCGGCATGATCGACCTCACCGGCTACCCCGACGGCACCCGCGTCATCGTGCGGCGTGAGCGTCCCCATCCCGGTGCCCGGCTGTCCCTGTTCGACTTCGACGAAGGCATGCGCCACCTGGTCTTTCTCACCGGCACCCCGGTCACGGGTGGGGGAACCGCGCAGCGCCTGGAGGCCCGCCACCGCGCGCATGCCCGCGTGGAGGAGCGCATCCGCCTGCTCGTCTGGACCCAGGCCCTGCTGTTGGACAGCGAGTTGGCCACCGCCGAGCCGAAGAAGCTCCGCTACCGGCTGCTGCCCGCCGCCGCCCGCATCACCCGCGGAGGCCGCCGACTCTGCCTCCGGATCTCCGCTACCTGGCGTTGGCGACACGAGCTGACCAGCGCATTCACCCGCCTCGCAGCCCTGCCCCGGCCAGCCACCTGACCCGCAGCACTGTCCCTGCCCATCCGCGACCCGAGGAACCCATGCCCGCCCCTCGACCAGCAACCCAAATGGCGGCAGTCGGCTTCGTTGGTCTCGATCTCGTACAGGGCTGTCGTCACCACGGGGCGCTCACGTCTTCGAGGAGGGTCGCCAGGAGCTCGCAAGCGTCGTCCTCGTGCGGGGTCCCTGTAGGAGGCGTGATCGCTGACGTGGAACACCGTGTCCTTCGCGGTGACCGTGTACCTGGGCCGACGTGAACGGCGCGTAGTGCGTGGGTTTCATGCCGACGTCGTCGGGGATGTCCAGGCCCGCCGCGCACACCCCGGCGTCCCCGGCGATGAGCACGGCACGGGCCTCGCGGACACGAGACGGGTCAGCTCGTCGTCCCGGCACCGCTGGGCGGGACGCTGGGGTCGATGCCGGTGTCCTTGGTCATGAGGGCTCCTGGGCCGGGTCGGGGACGGTATCGGGCTCGGTGTCGGGGTCGGTGGCGGTGAGGGGGAGCAGCACCTGGAAGCGGGTGTCGCCGGGTACGGACTCGACTTTCAGGTCACCGTGGTGCTTGTTGACGACGATCCGCCAGGAGATGTCGAGCCCCAGCCCGGTGCCCTCGCCCACCGGTTTGGTGGTGAAGAACGGGTCGAAGATCCGGCCGCGGATCTCGGCCGGCACTCCCGGGCCCGTGTCGCGGAACTCCACCAGCAGCCGGTCGTGCACCAGAGCGGTGCGTACGGTCAACGTCCCTTCGCCGCCCGCGCTGTTGATGGCGGAGACGGCGTTGTCGATCAGGTTGGTCCACACCTGGTTCAGCTCGGCAGGGTAGGCCGGAATCCTCGGCACCGAACGGTCGTACTCCTTCACGACCTCGACCTGCGGACCGATCTTGCCCGACAGCATCAGCAGCGTGCTGTCGAGGAGTTCGTGGACATCGGCGACCTGGTAGGGCGCGCGGTCCAGCTGCGAGTACTGCTTGGCGGCGTCGACGAGGTGCGAGATACGGGTGGTGGAGTCCTCGATCTCGGACATCAACAGCTCGGTCTCGACCGTGTAGGTGAGCCACCCGATGGCACTCGGCAGGATCTCCTCCTGGTCGCATGCCGCCGCGATCTGCTCCAGCCAGTCGACGTCGAGACCGCCCTGCACGAAGATCGGCGCGATCTGCCAGCCGTTTGGGACACCGTGGTCGTCGAGCCAGTCGGCGAGTTCGTCCTCCCGGTCGGACGCTTCGAGCGGGCTCAGTGCCGGCGCCTTGGAGACCCGCTCGGCCGTACGCTCCTGGAGGTCGACCAGGGCCTTCAGGGCGTCGTGGTGATAGTCGCCCGAGGCGATGACGCCGAGCTTGTTGCGCATGTGCGCGACCCGGTCCCTGAGCGAGGAGGTGGCCCGTACGGCGGCCGCGGCCGGGTTGTTGAGCTCGTGGGTGAGACCCGCGGACAGCGAGCCCAGCGCGAGCAGCCGTTCGCGCTGCCCGACGGCCCGCTGAAAGGTCTGCGAACCGAGGGCGAGCCCCTCCAGGAGATGGACCGCCATCGGAAACCACTCGTGCATGAAGTTCGCGAACGATTCGGCGGGCAGGACGAAGAACCGCGTCGGCTCCGACACCCGCAGCGAGTTCATGTACCGCTGCGGTTTCCCGTCCCCGACGAACGCCATCACGGCCCCCGCGTACACCCCTGGCTGGGACGTGCGGCTCACCTCGATGTCGTCGCTGCCCACCCGGCGCGACATGACGACCGTGCCCTCGATCATCACGTAGAAGCAGGTCGCCGGGTCACCTTCGGCGAACACCGGCCCGGGGTCGAACAGTTCGACCCGTCCCTCGCTGCACAGCCTGTCGATCTGCTCGGCGCTGAGCTTCTCGAAGAGGAACAGCGAGCTGATCTCCGCCGCGCTGCACGGCATCGGCCGCCCGCTCACGACTGCTCCAGGTACCGGTGGACGAGCATTACGGCCATGGCTCCCTCTCCGACGGCGGACGCGACCCGCTTGGCGGACTCCGCGCGCGCGTCCCCGGCGACGAACACGCCGGGGATGCTGGTCTCCAGGTGGTACGGCGGCCGGTCCAGCTCCCAGGTGGCCAGTGGCCGCCCGTCGGCGGTCAGATCGGGCCCGGCGAGGATGAACCCGCGCTCGTCCCGCAACACCGTGCCCTCCAGCCAGTCGGTCAGCGGGGCCGCGCCGATGAACACGAACAGCCACTGCGCGTCGACCCGTTCGGTCTGACCGCTCGTGGTGTCGCGCAGCGTCAGCTGTTCCAGGTCGTTGTCGCCGTGCGCGGCATCGACGACCGTGTGGGCCCGTACAAAGATGTTCGGCGACTGGGCGATCTGCTGGATCAGGTAGTGCGACATCGACGCGGTGAGGTCCGCTCCGCGCACCAGCAGGGTGACCGACTTGGCGCCCCTGGACAGGTACATCGCGGCCTGTCCGGCCGAGTTGGCGCCGCCGACGATGTACACGTCGTGGCCCTGGCAGGCGGCGGCCTCGGTGAGCGCGGACCCGTAGAACACCCCGCGGCCCGACAACTCGTCGGCACCCGGTGCCTCCAGTTGCCGGTAGGAAACACCGGTCGCCAGGATCACGCTGTGCGCCGCGATCTGCGACCCGTCCGAGAAGCGCACGGTGCGGGCCGCGCCGTTGACCTCCAGGCCCGTCACCTCACGGGCGGTGAGGATCTCGGCGCCGAACTTGGTGGCCTGGCGTCGCGCCCGGTCGGTGAGCTGGCCGCCGGACACCCCGTCCGGGAAGCCCAGGTAGTTCTCGATCCGCGAACTCTGCCCGGCCTGACCGCCGGTCGCCGACCGCTCCACGAGCACCGTACGCAGGCCCTCCGAGGCCCCGTACACCGCGGCACCGAGTCCGGCCGGGCCGCCGCCGATGACCACGAGGTCGTAGAAGTCGGCCGTCGGGGTCGTCGCCAGGCCCACATGGGCGGCCAGGTCGGGCGCCTCGGGCTCGACCAGGGGGGTGCCGTCCGGGGTGATCACCACCGGCAGCCGCTGCCCGTCCTGGCCCGCGGCCGTCAGCAGCCGCTGTCCTTCGGGCTCCTCGGTGGAGTACCAGCGGTACGGCACCTGGTTGCGGGCCAGGAACTCCCGTACGCCCGAGGAGCGCGCCGACCAGCGGTGGCCGATCACCTTGGTGGCGGGCACCGGCTTGTAGTCACTGCACCGCCACGCCTCGAGCAGGTCGTCGAGCACCGGGTAGAGCTTCTCCTCCGGGGGGTCCCACGGCTTGAGGAGGTAGTGGTCGAGGTCGACGACGTTGATCGCGTCGATCGCCGCGTTCGAGTCCGCGTACGCGGTCAGCAGCACGCGCCGGGCGCCCGGATACACGTCCATGGCGTGTTCGAGGAACTCGATGCCGTTCATCTGCGGCATGCGGTAGTCGGCCAGAATCACCGCCACCAGATCACCGCGCAGCTTCAGCTCCCGCAGCGCCTCCAGCGCGGACTCACCGGACTCCGCGCGCACGATCCGGTACGACCCGCCGTAGCGCCGTCGCAGGTCACGGGCGACTGCCCGGGACACCCCGGGATCGTCGTCCACGGTCATGATGACGGTCCGCGCAGCGTCCGCGGCCTGTGCCATACGAACTCCCACCCCGAGTGATCGGATCACCAGCAGGCGCCGGCTCGGTGCCGGCGTCGCCTTTCAGCCATCGTATGTTCGATCGCCCCGCTCCGGTTAGCTCCGCCGCGAGCCGAGCACGCAGAACTCGTTGCCCTCCGGGGCCACCAGTGTGGTCCAGGACTGCTCTCCCTGGCCGATGTCCGCGTGCCGCGCCCCGAGGGCCGGCAGCCGGTCGACCTCGGCCTGCCGGTCGTCGGGCCGGAAGCCGAGGTGCAGCTGGTTCTTGACGGTCTTCGCCTCGGGATGTGGACGAAGAGCAGGCCGGGCATCGGGGCCGGCCGGATCTCGTACTCCTCGGGGGAGTCGACGACTGCCCAGCCGGGGGCATCGGCCCCGCAACGGGGCGGTCGGCTGCTGGCCCCAGCCCTGCTACCGGGTCTGGGACGAGACCCACGGTGTCCTGACCGGCAACAGACCGCACTCCGTCGACGAGCAGACCAAGCGCCTGAACGAAATCGTGCAGGGCCGCAAGGCCACACGAGCCTGACAAACGCCCTGCCTGGTCGCGTGTCGACCCGTCAGGGCGGAGACCAGGCGGCCCCTTGGGCGATGTGCTGGGTGCCCATCGCCCCTGGGGCCACGACCCCCACCCTCATCTCCAACGCCCGCCTTCGAGACCGGCTCGATGAGTCCCTGAGAGAGCAGCGGATCAGTGCCGTCCGTCACGTCCTCGAATGCCGTCGCCACGACGTGCGCAAGGAGTTCGCCCTGGTGCCGTTCTTCGGGTCGGACCCGTGCGACAGGTCGCGGCCGCTCCCAGTCCCGCATGTGCTGTTCTGGCTGTCGGCTCTGTGAGGTCGGTCTGGCTGGCGGTTTCCTGCACGCCGAGCAGCCGGGCCGCTTGGCCGCACCGCACCCAGACCTTCACCGGCCGCGTCCCCCGGGGGGCGACCGTCCCCGACGACAGACTCCCCCATGCCGTCAGCGTTCATCTCGCCGTCCCAACCTCATCCCGGACAACGAGATCGCGGGCGCGCTCCGTATCCGTCCTGCTCGTAGCCCTGTCGGCGCTCTTTCGCCATATTGCTTAATTCTTTTTAGTTTTATGGGCAAGGTGGGCGCATGGTGGTGGGCCTGCCGTCACCATACGACACCGCGTGAGGAAGGCCGATGGAAGTGTCGTGGCCCCCGCGCCTGGGCCTGGGCGATCAGGTGCGGTTCGAGGGTCGAGCTTGGGTGGTAGCCGGTTTTGAGCACGGCTTGGTCCAACTGACGGATCCACTGGGCAACATGGCCAGTCCCAGGGTTGCGGAGCTGGTGCTGTCCGCCGACTTTGAGGTTGTGGAGCGTGGCTCCCGTGTGTCTTCGATCCGGGTCCTGCCGGCATCTGACGCGGTCCTCGCTCAAGCCCGGTGGTGGGAACGGCACATCACAGAGGTGATCAGCGGCCTTCCGCCCGGTTCCGCCCCTGATGCCGCGCCCCGCGCCGAGTACGATCCAGCGCTCCGCTCGCTGAGCGAGAGGGAGGCGGCCAAGGCCGCCGAACTCACGGCGGCGGGGGTGTCCGGGGCGTCAGCGCGTACCGTTCGGCGCCGTCGCCAGCGGTACCAGGCTCAGGGGATTGACGGGCTGGTCGACGGACGTGCGACGCGGAAGCGCGCTCCCGGGGCACACCAGGACCCGCGCGTATTGGAGATGCTGCTGACGCTCATGTCGGACGACACCCGGCAGGGGCACACCGCGTCGGCCGACGAATACCGGCGGTTTGTCGGTCTCATGCTGGACAAGGTCTACGGCAGTGGCGCCGTGCCGCTGCCTTCGCGGTCCACGTTCCAGCGGCTGGTGAAGACGGTCCGGGAGCAGCACGGCGGCGCACGTGGCGTCACCGTGATCGATGAGAAGGGAATCAGGCTCTCCCGGCCTGGCGAGCGCGTACACGTTGGCACCTTCCGACTGGCTCTTCCCGCGCACCTTGCCCGCCCCTCCCTGCGGTCGGTGCAGATCACGGTCGCGGTCGATGAACTGACCCTGACCATCTGCACGTTGATGGTCCACACGTCGCCTCATGAAGTGGACGGGCCGACTCTGCTGGCCCGTCTGTGCGGTCCACCTGCTGCGCGGGCTGTGTCAGGCAGCGGCGAGGGGCGCGAGGTCGCGCCACTGATCCTGCCCGAGACTCTGGTACTCGACGGGTTGCGGATGCGCCGGGAGCGGGCGTTCCTGGACGAGTGCCGCGCCATGGGCATCCGGGTCGAGGCGCGCCGCCCGGTGACAAAGGCAGCCGGGGAGCACATCACCGGCAGACTCGCCGCTCTCTTCGGCGCTGAGCTGACGGCGCTGACGCGGCAACCCACTCATGACGACACCTCACTCATCACCTGGTTGCAGGACCGGGCCGAGCAGTGGGCGGAGTCAGTCTGGCAGCACCAGCCCCAGGCCGGGCTGCAGGCGGTGGGAGGCCAACGAAACGCCACACCGTCTTCGGCATACGCGACCTGCGTCGCCAGGCTCGGGTGGGTACATCTGCCCCTGGGCGGACACACGGTACGGCGCTTGTTGCCCAGCGTGACCCGTCGGGTGACGGACAGGGGCGTGTTCGTCAAGCGGCGCCGCTACTTCCACGCCCGACTCGCCTCGTTGCAGTCAACTGACCCCGTAGAAGTGCGATTTGACTCGTACGACCTGCGTCAGGTGTGGGTGCGGACGGGTGCCGAATCCTGGTTGCAGGTGCCTCTGGCCAGGAATGCGTCGGGACAACTGCCCTCATGGGGCATCTGGATGAGCGGCGACGCCACACGCGGCGTCCTGCCTGATGCCCCCGCCCGGAGGCCGTCGCGTGCGCTGGACTCTGTCCAGGAACGGCTGTCGTACCACGCTCAACTTCCCGTTCTACGCACGCCGTTCCTGCAGGAGGTGCTTCGGCTCGGCGACCGACTCGCCGTGCTGAACCGGACTCCTGCGGGCGGGAGACAGGGCCTGTTGATCACTGGCCCACCACGCAGTGGAAAGACCACTGCCTTGCGGGAACTGAGCCGACACGTCGCTCGCATGAGCATCAGCGGCTTACCTCTTGGTCCGGCCGTCTACCTCCGCCTTCATCCGGCCGACAGAGACCGGACAGCCCTCCTCCGGCTGGGGAAACTCGTCGGTCTTCCTCCTCTCCCCCGTGGGATGAGCACCGCCGCCGTCTCCGAGGCGGTACAGGAGGCCTTGATCGCATCGGAGACCAGCTTGGTCCTGGTGGACGACGCCTTCCCTGAAACCCCGATTCGCCGGGCATCAGGCCCGGTTGAGATGCTGCGGTTCCTGGCCGATCAAGTACCGGCTCTCTTCGTCTATGCCAACGAGGACAGGGAAGAGACCCCGTTCGCGCCAGACCAGGGGGCAGGTCAAGGACGTCTGACTCACGTGCAGGCAGCCCCAGTGCCGTACGGGCCGGATTGGGGACACCTGGTCGAAACCCTCGACAAGGCCCTCCGCCTGCGCCATCACCAGCCCGGCTCCCTGCTCCAGCTGGCACCGGCACTGCACCACAGGACTGGCGGCTGGCCAGGAGCCCTGGCCCACCTCGTGCGCTCCGCCTCCATCGACGCGATCCTCTCCGGGCGTGAGGAGGTCACCGAACGGGACTTCAACCCCATCACGGCGTGAACGGCATGGCATCACAACCCCGCAGGGCATGGCAGTAAGCCTGAAAGACCAGGTTTGATGAGCAACCCCGGATGCTGATGACGCTTAAGACTTGCATTCGTGCTCCATCAGCGATGCGGTCGGGCTCCTCTGCCTCTTTGCGTCTGGTGACAGGCGAGGGGCAGCAGGTCTGTCTGGGTGCAATACCGATCGAGTATCCGCCATCCCCGCCCGGGTCTGACCGTGTCTGTCCTCCTCTGCCATATGGGCAGACGGCCTGCCTGACTCACCTCTACTGTGGCTCCCATGAGTCAGCTCGAAGGTCACCTGCCCTCGGCGGACTGGGTGGCTCAGGACCTGGAGCAGATGCTCCGCGAGTGCGACGCGCTCATCGAGTCCCATGAAGAGCAACTGCGCCGGCTGCGCGAGTCGATCGCCGGGCTTGAGGCGGAGCTTGAGCATGCCCGCGGCAATCGGGACGAGGCCAGCCGTGTTCTGGAAGCCCTGCGCGCGGCCGTGCGGGAGGGCCAGCAGCTGCGCGCCACTCGAACACAGTCGCCCAGTCCGCACCTGCGCGTTGTCCCCGACTCAGGGAGTCCGTCCTTGCCTCCCGCCGATTTCGAAACCGGTACGCCCGAGGCCACGCAGCTCCCTCCTGGAAATCCGGTCGTCCTCATCGGGGGAGCGCGATCCGTGATCATCATGAAGGTGATCTCGACGGACGGCCAGCGGGAGTGGAGCGCTCGGGCAGTCACCGAGGCCCTCGGCGAACCCGCCGATGCCGTACGCCGAAACCGCTGCGTGCTGGACAATCTCTGCAAGCGCGGCGTGCTGGCCAAGAGCGAGAGGCCCAACCGCGAGGGCAACGGCAAGAGCGTCTTCTACCGGCTCGCGGCCCCCTGGCAGGCCGCTTGACCCCAAGCCGACGCCGCCCGTGAGCCCGAGACCTCAGCCATAACTTCACAGCAAAAGACCGCCGCCGTGCCTGGCCTCCTGGTTGGTAGCCCTCTGGCCTGGACACGGCGGCGGTCAGCGCCCTTAGGTCGCCGTCCTCGACGCTACCGGCTTCCGGTGGCGCGCACCGGGCGTTCGGCCAACTCACCCCTGAAGGGTCGAACAGTCATGCCCGAATGCCCATTACGTTCGAGGGCGGCGTTCCTCGCGTTCCGCCGTGTCCACATCCCGCTGCCGGGTGATCCCCTCGACCTGCGGCTGCACCCTGCGCCCGCTCTCGTCCCGCGGCCACTCCAGATGATTGGGCCAGAGTGGCTCCCCGAGAGCACCCTCCAGATTCGCCACCGTCAGCAGATCGGGCCACACGACGCCGGCCAGCACGTTGGAGATCACCTGCCGATTGACGTCACTCGCCTGGGCCAGCGCGTTGGCGCTGATCTTCTGACGCTCCATGGCCTCCGCGAGTGCGCGGGCCACCGCCTGGGCCACCTGCGCTCCGAGATGGTGATCCATCACGGCGTACGGCCAAAGGCCGTCGACGACGTACGTGTGCGGCTTCTGGGCACGTCGAGTTCCTCCAGGCATGTGAACAGTGTGACGGAGGCGCCGACAGGATGCGCCCCACCCTCAGGCATGCTACTCAAGCAGCAAGATCTTGTGAGGGTCAACGCCGACGTTCGTACCCGAGAGATTCCCTACGGTGGCACGAACGGGGCTTGCGAGGAGGGAGCCGAGCGGTGACGAGCACTCGCCGGAACACCCCCGTCCCATCCTCAAGGCCCCTCCCGACGGACCGGGTCCTGGCTCATGAGCATCTGGCGATCACCCGCGCCTCGTGCGCCGCCAAGGGCATCTTCGTCGCGCGCGATCTTGAGCAGGTCACCGAGGTTCCAGCCCGTCGCTGCGGGCTCGTCCTGGCCTTCGTGCGCGCGTATGGACTCATCGAGCAGGCACCAGGGCGAAGCGCCTACCGGCCGACCAAGGCGGGGGAGAAAGTCGCCCGGGCCTGGGAGGCAAGCGAGGAGAAGGGCCTGCGCGCACTGCGCGAGGCCTGGGCAAAGTCCTGGTTCGCCCGGGGCACGAACAGCCGCCTGGCACAGGGCCCCGCTCTGCGGATCGGTCTCGCGGGCAAGCTGATGAAGCTCTCCGAGGCCGACGAGACGCAGCACCGCAAGGTGGAGATCCTGGTCGACCTGATGGTGGCCGTCGGCATGCTGCGTGTCGAGGACGGCGGTTACCTGCGCTGGAACGAGAGCGCCGCTGTCCCGAAGCCTCGTACCGGGTCCGGGACGGTAACCGCCGCCTCGGAAGCAGCCGATGTGCACGTCGATTCCCCGGACGAGGACGCCGAGTCCGCGGCCCTCATCCCCTCACCCCGCACGCACGCTGACGTGCCGTCGTCCAAGAGCGCGAACGAGGACCTGATCCGCCTGCTCAGCCCGCCGGTCCTGCTGGCCGACCTGGCGCGCCTGTCCGCTGAGGACATGGTCGCCCTCCACGGCCACCTCCATGGACTGGCGGCGATCCTCGCCAAGCTGAGGGGGCCGTCCATGACATAGACCGCCATACGAACAGCAGGTCCGGCAGCGCCGCATCCCTTGGCCGGGTGGCACTGCCGGACCCCCGCCTCCACCACTGCTGCGCGCGGCACGGCCGCGCGTCCGAGGGGCTTCGGCATGCCCTCACACAAGGCGAGGGGCACTGCCCACGGTAGCGGGCTCGGGCCCCTTCGCCTCGCCACTTCACCGCGCAGCCGCACGCGCGCGGTCGGAAACGGGAAGGTGCCCGTGGCCAGGACAAAGATCAAGAACGCTCTCCTGTCCGTCGCGCGCGTCTGGCGGCAACGCGCCGCCGACGGCGAACTCAGCCTCGAGACCGTCATCCTCTACACCCAGGTCGTCGAACGCCTCCTGCGCTTCGCCGAGGCGCAGGGCGTGACCTATCTGGACGACGTCTCCGCCCAGCTCGCCGCGTATTTCATCGATGCGCCCGGCCATGACCGCCACCAGGGCATCATCCTGAACCCAGCCGCCGGCACCCGCCGCCAGCGCCGCTCCGCCCTTGAGGCGCTCTTCACAGAGGCACGGGCGCTCGGGCTGACCCGAGCGGCTCCGCTCGTCGACCTTCCACCGATTCCCCGGAGCCCTCGTAAGCAGGGAACCGAACTGACCGACCCAGACGTGCAGTTGCTCCGCTTCCACGCGGAACGCGGCATGCCCGCCACTCGCCATGCCGCCCTCTTGGCCCTGCTCCTGGCCGGGCTGCACACCGCGGAGATCGCCTCCGCGACAACGGACGACCTCGACCTCACCGAAGCCGAGGTCTGGACGAACGGTGCCACCCGAACCCGCGGCCGCAGCTGCCATCTCGACGAGTGGGGCGTACAGGTGCTGTGGCTGCGCCGCACCCACCTCCTGCGCGGCACGGAATCCGGACCGCCGCCACGCCTGGTCACCGCGGCTTCGTCGGCCTACCGCTCGCAGGCCAGCGTCTGCTCCGGATTCGGCGACATCGCCCGTCGCAGCGGGCTCGCCACTCGCGAGCGCAGGGTCGAGCCCAAGGACGTGACCCGCTACGTCGCCCGCAAGATCTTCTCCGACACCGGCCAGCTCTCCGAGGTCGCCCGCCGTCTGGGGCTGTCCTCCCTCGACGCCGCCGCCGCGCTCGCCGGCCACCGGTGGAACCCCGGGGACGCAGGCGGTGAGGTGGCGTGACCGCGACCACGAAACGCTCCCGCCGACGGACCAAGGGGAAGACCACCAAGGGCCGCGACTGGCTGGTGGGCCCGATCCCTGACGACGTCTTCGGTTCCGCCTCAGACCCCGCGCCTCAGCCAGGCCCGCAAGCGCCCCCGCTCGCGATCGACGAGCGGTTCGAGTACCTCCTGAGCAATCCCGACCTGTTCGAGGCGGTCCGGCAGACACTGCCCGCCCGCGATCCCGGCAGCGTCGGACGCCCGCCGGGATACCCTCCGTACATCTACTTCGTCTTCCTCTGCGCAATTTCCGTCTTCGGCTCGGCCCGCAGCACAGCACGCCATCTCCAACGAGATCTCTGGTGGAACACGGTGCGCGAAGCCGTACGCAAACACCTGGGGCCAGGAGAAGCCGATTCCCTCAAACCAACCGGCCCCAGCCTGAGCCAGTGGAACTACTTCTTCAAGAACCACCTCAAGACACACATGAATGCCGTACGTGACGCAAGCCGGGAACTATGGATCCGCCAAGCCCTCGACATGGGGATGATGGCGGAATCAAGGGCGCGCGGAAGCTGGATCTATCCCGAGCGCGACCAGGTCATCCACGGCGACGCAACAGTTGCCGCACCACCCTCCAAACACACGCAGCACGAAACCGTAGACAAAGAAACAGGGGAAATTCGGCGTCATCGAGTAGACCCAGACGCCAGTTACACCACGGAGGGCGGAGGACGAAGGGTTTACGGAAACAAGTTCCTCTCCCTCGCCGTCCGCGTGGCGCGCACCCCGCACAGCCGAGTCATCCTGGCTCTGGAATCCGTCCGCCACAAGTCGAAAAAGCGCGACCCTGAACGGGAAGACGAAGGCGCCGCCGTGGTCCGGCTCGTCCACCATCTCCTGAACAAGGCGCCCGGCATCCGTGCATTCACGTATGACACCGCCCTCCGCGGCGTCCATCGAGCCCCTCTGATTGCAGACGGAATCGTCGTTTTCACCCGCCAGCACGGCGGGCTGGCGCCTCACTCTCTCCAGCGTTACGAAAAGAATTACAAAAACGGCAAGTGCAGCCATTACCTCTATACCGCAGAGGGACGGGTTTGCGAGCGCCACATCACCGTGGACGGCGAGACCTACTACGCCCCGCTTCCCGTCGAAGAACTGGAACGCCGAAAGCAGAAGAAGAGTCGCTTCTACCACCGCCTCGCCATCCCATGCTCACGCGGCGATCACGAATTGCGTATTCGCGTAGACGAAACCAAAGAGGATCGAGAAATCGACCCGTCCAGCCAAAAGCCTCGTTTCAACCGGGCCGAACATCTGAGGCAGATCCCACCCGACACACCAGCCGGTCGCCGACTCCTGGGATTCCGGCAGGACAGCGAGTCGATCCACTCCCGCTTCGACCAGGCCTACCCGCACAAGCGGGTCCCCGCCTACGGTGCCAACGCCGGCCTGTTGATCTACATCGGCTACGCCTGGGTCAACAACTCCATCACCCGGGCCCTGGGCCAGAGGCCGTTCGGCCTCGCGGCCTGACGCCATCGCCCCGAGGGCTGTCACCTGTCCCGGAGCCTCCCACACCGGAGCCATCCGCCCGATCTGACCTGCCACCCGCAGCCAAGATGACCAACCTTCCAGCCGCCGCAGTGCCAGCCGCTACACTGTGGGCGGTGGCACAGCTGCAGGCCAGCCATGCCGCCGCACCACTGCCGGGAACACGTCTGACGCCCGCATCATCTGGGCACTAATTTCAGACACGTTTTCCGACAGATCCCCGCCTTCGTAGCTCAGGGGATAGAGCACCGCTCTCCTAAAGCGGGTGTCGCAGGTTCGAATCCTGCCGGGGGCACACGACTAAGGGCCAGTTCAGAGGCTTGATCCTCTCGAACTGGCCCTTTCGCATCATCACGGCCGTGCCACGCCTGTGCCACAAGCTCCGCCAGGAGGCCGCGACCACCCCGTTCCTCGCGGACAGCCAAGCCGACTGCCTCACATCAGGCGCAGGTTGCTCGCGCGACAGCTCCACCATGGGGCACCGCACCTCCTCTGAACCTAAGCCTCATCAGTGCAGCACCTCAGCACCTCGGTCCGCGGGCCCACGGTGATCCGCAGTTCACGCTCTGGCTCATCTAGGGCCGATGCACCAGACCAAGCCTGATTCCCACCATGACCCACACCACCAGGCCCGGCCCAGGAGCTAGGCACCGCCTCATGGTCAACAGCCAGTGATCCGCGCGATCCCTCGAAGCGCTTTCATCCAAAGCAGGTGCGTCACGGCTGAGGTCGGCCGCCTCCACAGGCCGTAGATCGGCCGCCTCCACAGGCCGTAGATCGGCCGCCTCCACAGGCCGTAGATGGTGGGGCCGTCCGTGGCTGGGGCGGTCGGCGTAGCGACTTTGGTGGTCAAGATTTACAAGCGGGCGCTGCACCTTCCCCGCATTGGCCTCATCCAGGAGGTATCGCCTAGACCGTTTTATTGATCTATAAGCGTGTTTCCACCTGATCATGCCTATGCTCCAGCGCGCTCCGGTCAAGCTCGCATCCGGGCTCGGGGAACCACCCGAAACTCGTGGAACAAGGAGCACCCATATGAGTCCTGAGCACAGGACGACCTCACCGCTTGAGCCAGCACCTCAAGACGGATTCAAGAACCTTCGCAAGCTCGCCGCGATTGCGACGGCGGTGACGGTCGCAGTAGGGACCCCGGCGGTGGCGGTCGCAGCCGGCATGACCTCTCAGAAGGACGCGACGTACGTCACCGACCCCCACTGCGACCATGACAAGCCGGGCAAGCACCGCGGCGACTGCCCGACCAAGAAGCCCAGACCTACCGTTACGGTGACAAAAACCGTGACCGCAACCCCGACCGTGACCGCCACCGTGACGGCCACCGTGACGGCGACGGCGACGGCGACGGCGACGGCGTGCGGCACCGGCGTGGACTCGACGAAGCCGAACGGCAACGAGCAGTTCCTTGCCGCGCTCAGAAACGGGGTGCCGTTCGCCGGTAGACGCACCACCAACATGAACGACCCGGACAACCCGAACATCGTGTCGGGCCCGGCCAACACTCCCGGCTGGACCGACCTCAGCACGATCGCCGGCTTCCCCACAAACTCCACGGTCTGCGGCATCTCGGTTGACGCCCAGGGCAGTGACGCGTTCTACAAGATCATCACCCAGGACGGCACGGTCTTCACCCTGCATTGCGCTGCCACAAACGCCCTCGTGTGTCCCGCCCCGGCACAAGGGCAGCTGCCTGCATCGCAGTGGGTAGCGGTGGCACCTCAGCCCTGATCGCCACAACTCGTGATGCTGGGAACCGCAGGGAGCCACCGTCTCGAGTGAGCGTCCTACAACACAACGGCCCCTGACCGACTTGACCGGTCAGGGGCCGTTCACCGGTGCGGTGGATAGAGGCCGATCGTGCCCTCACCGTGCCCGTTCGAGAAGTAGCCAAGAAGGAGCAGTGGGGAACGACAGCAAGCAACCAAACGGATACGGGCCAGCCACGAAGCAGTGCCGTCTCTCGGCTGTGGCAGTACAGCAGCGAACTACCGCAACCCCAGCAACCGACTCTGCCTAACAGAGCCCCACCAGGCCGCAGCACGGCCGGTATGACCCTCACCGACCGGTCCGTATAGAGCTACGGATCAGAAGTTCCCCGTGCCACACCCGTGCCGTCTCCAGTGGGGAGTCACGGGGAACTGCGGTAGCCGACGGGTAGCTGATCGCGTGTCCTCCTGTCTGGACGCCTCGCGGGTCAGAGCCACACGCGCCTCACCTCACCCCTAAAGCGGGTGTCGCAGGTTCGAATCCTGCCGGGGGCACCACGCGTTACCGCTCTGAACTGGGGTTTTTCCCTCAGGGAAGCGGGTTCTCCCGGTCCCACCGCGTCCAGGCTTGGTCGGGAGGGACATCGGTCACTGACTGCTGATCGCGCGGGATGCTCCGACCGCGCCCTTGGCAGCCAGGCCCCAACCGGCCCCGGTCCTCACTTGTCGCGGGGCTCGCTGGCCGGATGCCGGCCGACGGGGAGGGGCATGAATGAGATCCGCGTGCTGTACAAGTGGCGGACAGTACGCTGAATGCAGCGCGGGATCGGGCCCGCAGCCCAGTGGCCAGGAGGTGCTTCATGACGGCCGAGATGGTGGCCCCGGCGTGGATGCATGAGCAGATCACGGCGCAGGAGTACGACTCCTGGTCCGAGGAGCAGTGCGCGGGCATCGAGATCGTTGACGGGATGGTCGTCGTGAGTCCGAGTGCGTCCAAGCGGCACAATCGGCCGGCCCGGATTCTGGCGAACGCCCTGGATGCCGCCGCGGGCCCGGAGTGGAACGCCGACACGGGCTTCGACGTGCGGCTTCAGGACGTCCCTCTCACCAATCGCCGCCCGGACGTCGTCGTGTACCGCGCAGACACGATCGACATCACCCCCACCCGCCCCGAGCACGTGCTACTGGTCGCGGAGGTGGTGTCGCCGGGCTCGGAGACCACCGACCGGATCGTGAAGGTCGACCAGTACGCCAAGGCAGGCATCGGCTTCTACTGGCGCATCGAGCAGGCCGCGACAGGCGTTCCCCTCGTGTACACCTACGTTCTCGACCCCGCGACGAAGACCTACCGGGAGGGAGACGTGTTCACCGGCGTTCTCAAGGTAGCGGCCCCCTTCTCAGTGGAGATCGACCTCGGCCAGGTCTGACCACGCGCTGCTCAGCAGCCAGCAGCGCGTGAGCGATGCGTGAGCGGACGGCCCGGTCCTCGGAGTGATCTCCGGGGGGTGTTTTCTGTGTGCGGGGGACGAACGGGGGACAGAGCGTCAGGCGATTCTCCCCGGACGGCAGCTCCAGCGGGGAGTCACGGGGAACTGCGGTAGCCGACGGGTAGCTGATCGCGTGTCCTCCTGTCTGGACGCCTCGCAGGTCAGAGCGCCTCACCTCGCCCCTACGGAGCGCGGGTGCCCTTGCGCCCGGTGGACAGAAGGGCACCCGCGCTCGCGGTGCGCCGGCCTCAGTGCCGGTATATCTCCGGCCGGGCGCGCGACGCCTGGCACGCACTCCCCCAGAGGGGGAACCTCCAGCCACGTTGCCGGAGGTATGGCACAGGCTCTTACCTCGGGTCCCGCACCGTGCCGGTGACCTCCGGCCCCTGCACCTCCTGGAAATTGTCGTCTGTCGTGATCAGTCGCAACCGGACGGACTCCGTCGGCTCTGTCACCCGGTCGGCGATGGTGGGCACCTTCACGTCGACGCTCCGTTTGCCCGCGGGAATCTCGAACGACAGGCGAGGTTCGTCCGGCAGCCTCGACAGCGCACGCTGTGGACTGGCGGAGACGTCCTAGTTCTCCTTCAGCCACGCGGGAGCGACGTCCTTGGTGGACAGTTCGGTGCCACGGCGGACGGGCAGGATCCGCAGGTCTCCGTACAGGGTCTCGTCGGCGGGTGAGGACAGGGTGATCCGCCAGACCAGGGGTTTGCCCTCGGCGACGGTGCCGCCCAACACCACCGGCACCAGCTGGTGAGAACCACAGAGAGGGCGTTCCCCCAGGCCAAGCATCCTGCAGTCGACGCTTGCGCAGGTCACAGCCCCACCCAGGGAGAACTGATCTGTCGCGGATACCTGGTCCTGAGACGCGAGTAGCCGAAGCGCAGCGCTACTGTCCCGCGGCCAGGGGAGCGGAGTGCAGGTCGCGTACCAACTGCGGGGTGAGCAGTTCGCCGGCGCGGTCGGCGAGGACGGCCATTTCATAGCCGACCAGGCCGACGTCGCACCCCTCGGCGGCGAGGACGCCAAGGCAGCTGCCGTCGCGAACGCGACCGACCATGAGGAAGCCGCCGAGCATTTCGATCATGACGAGCTTCATGCCGTGGAAGCCGTGTACCGTCGCCGCGTTCTGGGCGAGGCTGGTGATTCCGGAGACGACAGCGGCGAGGTGGTCGGCGCGATCTCGGCCCAGGCCGTCCGAGGCGGCCATGAGCAGGCCGTCGGCGGAGACGGCGACGGCATCGGTGACGCCGTCGGCGGTGCGTGCGAACTCCGAGATGAGCCAGCCGAAATTCTGGACGGCGGTGGTCACGATGACGCTCCTGGTGTGCTTTGGGCCTCGGCACGGGCGACACCTGCTCGGAAGCCGTTGAGCAGGGAGGAGACAGCGGGTCTGGTGGGCGAGGTGGCGGGGCCCGCCACGGGGGCGAGCAGGCGCCGGGGGAGGGCGAGGAGTGCGGACAAGCCGCCGCCAGGGGTGTCGAAGAGGTGGACGTGGGTGCCTTCACCGAGGCGGTGGGCGAGCCGGCCGACGACGAGGTGGCCGAGGAACCGGGCGGGCGCGGCGAGGAAGGCCCCTTCGCCGGCGTCGGAGAGGCGCGCGTTGGCGCGTTCCCTGTCGGCTTCGGACATGCCGATGCCGTGGTCGACGACGGCGAAGCAGTAGGTGTCGTCCTCGGTGTCGTGCCAGCCGTGCACCTCGACCGGTTCGACCGGTGGCGAGAAGGTCAGCCCGTTCTCGATGAGTTCCGCAAGGAGGTGGGCGACATCTGCGACGGCGTGCCCACGCACCCGTACCGGCTCCACGGTCGCGATCAGGACCCTCCGGTACTGCTCCACCTCGGCAACGGCGGACTGGACGACTTCCAGGCCGTCGGCAGGTGCCGCCGTGGGCCGCGGCGGATTCAGCCCGGCCAGGACCAGAAGGCTTTCGGCGTTGCGCCGCATACGAGTGGCGAGGTGGTCGAGTTCGAAGAGCTCGGCGAGGGCGTCCGGGTCGAGTTCCTGCCGTTCCAGGCGGGTGATGAGACTGAGCTGACGACGCACGAGGTTCTGGTTGCGGCGGCCGAGGTTGGCAAGCGATTCGGTGGTGTTACGGCGCAGGCCTGCCTGCTGGGAGGCCAGGCGCAGGGCGGTGAGTTCCACCTGCTGCAGGGACGCCGCGACCTCAGCGATCTCCGCCGCGCCACCCAGCAGACGTGCATCGGAGTCGTCCGGTGCGTCCGCCGGCGGGAACAACTCCCCATGGTCCTGCGGGGACTGCTGGATCCGGGCGACGGTTGCGGGCAGCCGGTTCCGCGCCACGTCGTGGGCGGCCTCGGCGAGCGCGCCGAGCGGGCGCGTGAGGGAACGGGAGGCGAAGGCAGCGACGCCCGCGACGAGAGCGGCCATGACTGCTCCCGCGACGAGATAGGCGACGAGGTCGACCTCGGCGTCGTGGCTGAGCAGGTCGGCCCGGTCCCTGGCGTCGTCCCCGACCGACTGCTGAACGGCGTACAGATCGTCGACGAGTACGGTCATCGCATCCCACCAAGCGCCGGCGTCGGCGTCCAGCGCGGAGCCGTCGGCGGCGGCTTCCGCCCGGTTCTCGTAGCGCGTGGCGCGTTCAGCGTCCGTGGTGCTGAAAGCCTTGTTCAGGGCCGCGCGCTGCGGCGCGGTGGCGACCTGCCGGAAACGGGCGAGGGCGGCGACGCGGGTGGCACGTACCTCGGTGAAGGTGAGGTACTCGCGGCCGTGGAAGCCGCCTTCGGCGAACACACCGTTGAGGAAGCCCCGTTCGAGAGCGACTGACTCCTTGGCGGCGGCCAGTTCCCGCAACGCCGCGATCTCGTCGCGTAGTCGCCGGTCGGCGCCGGTCGCGTTCTCCGCCACCGGGTCGACGGCGTTGAGGGCGTCGATGGCGGTGGTGTAGAAGGCTAGAGTGGCGGTCCGGTCGGCGGGGGGCGAGCCGACGGTGCCCCTGTCGGCGGCGGCACGGATAGCGGCGAGGCGCCGCATATGCCGCTGCATGACATCCTCGACGGCGGGTTCGGAGCGCATTCCGCGCAGCGTCGTGTTCACACGCTTGCGCGTAGCGGCGAGCGGTGTGCTGAAGCCTTTCTCACCGCCCAACAGACCGTTTGTCAGGCCGCGTTCCCGTTGCAGCTGGTGTACCAGCTCCTGGACCCGCAGGCTGAGGCCGACCTCGGCGCGGGTCGTACGGGCGTCACCGAGGGCCTCGGCGCGGCCGTACACCGCCAGACCGGCTACCGCCAGCAGCAAGCAGATCGGGACCGTGATGACCACCGCCACACGGCCTCTGATGCTGCGCCAGCCAGGGAGCGGCCTGCGGCCGGGAGCGGTTCGGTCGCCGTGGCGGCGCGCTGAACCGCCAATGGCGAAGCCGCCCTTGCCGATTGCGCCGAGGCTGCCAGGCGGCGGCCGAGATGGCGTCCACACCCTCATGTCACGAAGCTAGACCGAACGCCGTAGCAGCCGGTTTCCGACCTGTTAGACCCCGTGGGAACTTCAGTTGCGCCGCCCTCACACCGCAGGCCAGAAGACTGTGACCGGGCAGGGCGGGACAGGTGCGGAGCGGACGGCAGGAGCAGGCGGGGCCATGGAACCCGCCCATGGCCTCGGGCCGTCGGCATCCGCGCCTGACACCGGCATGGGCGCCCTACGCTGTCTCGCGCCCTCCTGCGCCGCGGACGCGTGAGAGGCTCCGTGAAACTGGACGCTGTCCCGGATCCGCATCGTGCCCACGGACGATCAGGTGGCGACATGCACTCCTCGCGGGACACTCCGTGCAAGTCGAGAAGGTCTGACGAAACGCCGCCCGCGCTGCACCGAGACCACTCGCCGGCTCCCCCGAACAGCCCATGCCCACGTCGGACGGCATCCACCGGCACGTATCCAGCGCACATGGGACCGGGGAAGCACTGCGAACACATGGGTTCTGCCGAGGAGTGTTTCCCCTGGCCAGACACCCGTGGCCCTCATTACCGCAGGTCAGCGCCTCGTCTCGGGAAACCTCCCAAAGCGGGTGTCGCAGGTTCGAATCCTGTCGAGCCCGTCAGCGCCCGGCAGCGGTCTGGCTGGCCCTCCACTCAGGAGCCTCGGGCGTGTCCTGGAACTCCAGGAGGTGCTGTCCGGCGAACCGCTGCAGGGCGGCGCGTACGTCTGCCGGTGTGACGTAGAAGAACTCCCGGCGTAGGTTGACACGGTTGACGCGGCGGGACTCGAACTCCTGGTGCAGGCGGCGTTCCAGGCCGACGGCGTCCTCACTGAAGATCAGGGCGTGTACGTCGAACCGGAAGGGGACGGACGCGTCCCCGAGTTCGATGACGCGGTCCATGGGATCGAGGCGCCGGGTCATACCGATCTTGACCATGCGTTCGCCGAACGCTCCGACGTTGGAGATGACGTAGACGTATCCGGCCCGGATGTTGGCCTCGCGGGCCTCTACCGCTCCCAGTTCGGCGCCCAACTCGGCGAGTTTTCCTTCGAGTTCGGCGATTGCGGCCGCATCGCCGGTGCCGGAGCGCAGGCGGCGCAGGGCGCTCTCGTAGTGGCTGCGTTCCTTCTCCAGCCGCTGCCGCTCGCGCTCGATCTCGCGCTGCAGGCGCTCCTCCTCGCGCTGCTGGGCTCGTAGCTCTCGCTGCTCCTCCCGCTCGGTCTCCTTCCTCACCAGGTAGTCGGCCGTCAGCTCCAACTCCTGGACCCGCAGCTGGTGGTAGTCATCGCCGATGCGGATCTGCATGGTGGCGCCGAGCCGGGCGATCGACTCCCGTGTCTTGCCGAGCCGGTCGATCAGCGAGTCGAGCCGGTGCGGCTTCATGCCGCGCACCGCGTTGTCCGCCTCGGCGTTGTACGCGCGCAGCATCAGCTTGGAGAAGTCACGGACCATCTTGCGGCCCTTGGCAGCTGAGCCGTCCACCATCCAGTACTGGTTCCCGAGCACTGCCCGATCGTCCCTCGCCAACTGCTTGTAGCGGGCCTTGAGACTGTCGAGCCGGTCCTTGTAGGCGAGCGCGTCGGCGAGCGGATGGCGGTACTCGTAAATGCCGGCCTCTTGCAGCATCCGAGTCTCGTCGGTGAGCACCAGATCCCGGCGCGCGGCCATGAGGCGCTGTTCGGCCTCCGCCGTCTGGCGAGCCATGTCCTCGGCTTGGCGGCGCACGTCGATCAGGGACTGCGCGGCGCTCTCGGCGGCGTGCTCTGTCTTCTCGTCGAGGAGAGCGTCGATCCGTCCGATCTCTTGGAGCTTCTCCTCATGCGCGCGGCGCAGTCGCTGCTGCTCGGCGGCTATCTGAGCGCTGTCGGCTCCGATGAGACGACTCAATTGCTCCGTCAGGTGACGGTTGTCTTCGTGTAATCCGCGTACCTGTGTTTCCATCAGCGCCAGTTCGCCCGCCAGACGCGCCGCCTCGGACTCCGCTTGCTTACGGCGCCGGCCGAACAGACCCCCACCTGTGGCCGGGGCCGTCGCCTGGGGGCCGTAGGGGGACTGCTGAGGAATGGGTGCGCTCGGCTGCGGCGCGGCCCCTTCCGGGATCCAGATCTGCCAGCCTGGGGGTGTGGGCCATGCGGGATCCGGTTCCCAGCCCGGTGGCGGGCTCCACCCCTCCGGCGGGGCGGGCCAGGTGGGCGGCGGGTTGAACCGGTAGGTCATGGGGCAACGACTCCTGTCGCGAGGGCGAGAGACGGCCGGCGTAACCCCGATGCCGTCCGGCAGCCAGCCGGCCGAGTCGAACGTACTCGGCCTTGTGGACCTTCGTCCTGCCATCTCCTGTTTTTGGCCCTCCTGGCAGCAGATCCGACCAGGTGGGTAGGCCGCAGGGAGCCGTTAGACACCGGCCGCTGTCAGGACGGCCCACTCCAGGTCAAACGCGGTCATGGCGGAGTTTCCCCAGGTCCCGAACTTGCTCAGAGAAAACTCCTAAAGCGGGTGTCGCCGGTTCGAATCCTGCCGGGGGCCCAGGCACAACGCGCTACCGACCTGACCTGGGGTTTATCCCCTAGTAGGGGCTCTATTCGGCCTCGGACTCATCGTCCGGGGCGGTTTTGCGTGGGCGACGGGTACTGCTCGGCCTGCAGCGGGTCTCTACGCAGGTCTGGACGTCGGTCCCTTTCCCCTTCCGGTTCAAGCCAGTTCCCGGTTCAGGCCAGGCCGAACTTCTCGGCGTGCACCAGTCGCGCAGGGAGGCGTGCGCCCGTCGTGCGGGACCCGCTGGTCTCGCAGGCTGGCGAGCACGGCCCTGGTCATGGCCGACGGGCCGCTCACCGGTGTGGCCGAAGTACCGCTGGCCTGTTCCGATCCGTTGGCACCGAGTCCACCGCGCCGGTTCCTCACCTGTCGTGGCCTCGCTACAGGGCGGCATGAGCCGGACCGAGTGACTCCCCGCACGATGGCTTCCCGGCCGTCCACGCCAGGCAGGACGCCGAGCACAGCCAGTCCGCCGGTGACGATGAACGCGGGGATTCGCGACGACCGCTCGACATCGCCCGAGGATCGGGCGAGCCGGCCCCCGCCCGTCCCAGGGTCACTTCGTCTGCCGGCGGGCCTGTTTCACCTCGCCGTCGATGGCCCAGGCGTCGGCAACCGGGCCGAGGTGGCCGAGCTTGTCGGGGTTGATCACCGAGCGGATGGTCTGGATCTGCCCGTCGAGTACGTCGAGGGCCAGGGTGTGGAGGACCTTGCCGTCCCGGTCGCGGAAGATGGCGCCGGGTTGGCCGTTGACCTCGTGCGGTTCGCACGTCACGTCGATCCTGGCCAGCAGCGGGAAGACGGAGGCCAGCAGCCGGGCCACGTTCTCGGCGCCGATGACGGCCCTGGCCAGCTGCGGGGCCTTGCCGCCGCCGTCACCGACCATCTGCACGTCGGCGGCCAGCAGATCCCGCAGGGCGGCGACATCGCCTTCGTGGAGGGCGTCGAAGAACCGCGTCGCCAGCTCCTGCCGCTCCTGACGGTCCGCTTCGAACCGCGGCCGCCCGGCCTGCATGTGCCGCCGTGCCCGTACCAGAAGCTGTCGGCACGCCGCCTCCGAACGCCCCACCGCGGAGGCGATGTCGTCGAACCCGAAACCGAAGACCTCCCGCAGCACGAACACCGACCGCTCCAGCGGGCTGAGCCGCTCCAGAAGCAGCAGCGCCGCCATCGATACCGAGTCGGCCAGCTCGGCCGAGCGCGCCGGATCCTGATACGGGTCGCTCAGCAGCGGCTCGGGGAACCACGGCCCGACGTACTCCTCCCGCCGCATCCGCGCGGAGCGCAGCACGTCGATCGAGATCCGCGTCACCGTGGCGGACAGAAACGCCTTGACCGACGTGGGGAGAGTCGTCGAACCGTCGAAGCGCAGCCACGCTTCCTGCACCGCGTCCTCGGCCTCGCTCACGCTGCCCAGAATCCGGTAGGCGATCGAGAACAGCAGGGGGCGCAGTTTCTCGAACTCCTCGACCTTGTTCACGCCGTATCCCCCTTGATGTCGTTCCACTCGGCCGTATGTCGTGGCGCGGTCACGTTCTGGTGATCTTGCGTTCGTCGGCGGGGCTGTGCAACGCCCCCTGCCCGGGGCCCGCGGCAGCGGCAGCGGCAGCGGCAGCGGCAGCGGCACGCTCGGCCTCGGTGAGGACCGTGGCCTCTCGCCACGCCGTCACCAGGTTCGGTCGCGCGTCCATCGCGTTCTCCTCCGTCCTCGTCGGGGTGGCTACACCCCTGGGACGAGACAGCCCGATGTCCTGTGACACGGACGCATGTGACCCACATCTCAATGGACTCACATGTTCGGAGATGTCACAGACGGGGGCGCTGTCTCGTCCCAGAGGAAGCAGGCAGATCCTCGATCAAGGAGCTGATGATGAACCTCGCACTCTGGGTCGTCGCCGGACTGATGGCCGCCGTCTGCCTGACCGGCAGTTCCAAGATGTTCGTGGCCAAGGAGAAGCTGGCCGTCGTGGGCGGCTCCGCCGGCCAATGGGTCGAGGACTTCAGCCCCGGTGCCCTCAAGGCCATCGGCGCCGTCGAGCTCCTGGCCGCGGCGGGCCTGATACTGCCCGCCGCGCTCGACATCGCGCCGGTCCTGGTACCGCTGGCCGCCACCGGACTGGTGCTGCTGTTCGCCGGCGCGCTGACCATGCGCCTGCGCCGTGGCGAGAGAGTGACGATCGCGGGCGACCTGGTCTACCTCGCCCTGACGCTCTTCCTGGCGTGGGGCCGCTTCGGCCCCGAGTCCTTCACCGGCTGACCACCAGGTCGGCCCCTCGATCGTCGGACTCGCGACGCTCGACGCGGACGGCTCGACGAGGACAGCCCGACGCGGACGACCCGACGCGGACGACCCGCCGAAGACGACCCGACGAAGACGACCCGACGAAGACGACCCGACGAGGACGGCCCGACGGGGTCCTCGTCGACTGCCTCCGCCCCGTCCCGTCCCGAGGTGACCGACCCTCCCCGCCTCACATCCCGCAACGAGTGAAGGAGCAACCATCATGATCCTGATCACCGGAGCCAATGGCGTCGTAGGCCGTCAGGTGCTGAACCAGCTGGTGCAGGAGGACACGGCCGTCACCGCGGTCACGCGCGGGACCGGCGAGGCCCGGCTCCCTGACGGCGTGGCAGCCGTCCGCGGAGACCTGTTCCACCCCGAGTGGATCGAGCCCGCGCTGGACGGAGTCGAAGCACTGCAGATCAGCCCGCGCGCCACCGGGCCCGGCCTCGGCGAGCTGCTGAGGCTCGCCGCCGAGCGAGGCGTACGGCGTGCGGTGTTGCTGTCGGCCACCACCGTGGAGCACCTGGCGGGGGAGGCCCGTTTCGCCGCCCAGTTCAAGCATGCCGAGGAACTCGTCATGAGGTCGGGTCTGGAGTGGACGATCCTTCGCCTGGCCGACTTCGCCGCCAACGCACTGGCCTGGGCACCCCAGATCAGGGCCGGTGACGTGGTGCGCGGCGCGTACGGCCGGGCCGCCACCTCTCCCCTCCACGAAGCCGACATCGCGGCGGTCGCCGTACGCGCTCTACGGGGCGGCCTTGGCACGAAGGCGATCCACACGCTGACCGGGCCGCAGTCACTGGACCAGATCGAGAAGGTGCGGCTCATCGGCGCCGCCACAGGCCGGACGCTGTCCTTCCAGGAGCTCTCGCCCGAGCAGGTGCGGCAGGGCATGCTCGCCCAAGGGCTGCCCGAGGAGATCCCCGCCCGGCTGCTCGGCTCCCTCGCCGACTACGCCAACCGGCCGGGCCCCACCACCAGCACCGTGGAAGACCTGCTGGGCCGGCCGGCACTCACCTTCGCCGACTGGGCACGCGACAACGCGCCCGCCTTCGGCGGCTGATCAGCGCCGACCAGCCGACGCCCGCCGCAGTAGAGCCTGGGCAGCCTGCCGTAAAGCTGTCGAGCCCGACGCTGCGTCGGCTCTACCCTTCCGGCATGGCCCACGGAAAGACCTCGTACGTCTGCCTGCCCTGCCGGGCCTCGTACAAGCAGCCCTACCCCGGCTACCACGACCACGACCGGGTCTGTCCGCGCTGCGCCGAACCACTGATCCACGTCGGCTCCGCCTTCGCGGCACCCAAGCGCCGGGACACCGCCGCGTGGCGCGTCCTCTCCGTGCTGCTGCACGCCGGTGTGCGCTTCCACAAGAGCTGCTGCGGCGGCCCCGGCTACCGCCCCCGCACCCTCAGCGAGGTGCGCGAGCGGATGGCCTACGCCCGGGCCACCGGAGAACCGTTCGCTCGGGCCCTGGTCCGCCGCGAGCTGCCCTAGGAGCCAGAGCAGTCCGTGAATGCGCTGGGCTGCACAAAAATCCCTCGAAACATTCGAAGAGCCAATTTGGCCTTTTGATCTCGCAGCCACTTTGCTGTCGATCACTATTAATTCGGTCCAGCCGACATCATCCCCATCAGGTGAAATACCTTCCGCAGAGATCCATTAACCGATCGAATGTTTCGAGCGCAGTGCCGAAACTATTGACACTTGGCAGGGTCATACCAAAACTGTCGCCGTTGACAGAGCAGCCTCTCGATCGAGAACGAGGAGGAAGCACGCTCATGAACGACGGACCCGCGAACCCGACGCGCCGAAGCGTCTGCAGCCTGCTGCTGGCCACCGGGGCCACGTTGGCCCTGCCCGGCACCGCCGAGGCGGCCACGGTCGTCACCACTAACCAGACCGGGACGAACAACGGGTATTACTACTCGTTCTGGACGGACAGCCAGGGCACGGTCTCGATGACCCTGAACTCCGGTGGGAACTACAGCACTTCGTGGCGAAACACCGGGAACTTCGTCGCCGGCAAGGGCTGGAGCAACGGCTCACGCCGGACCGTTACCTATTCCGGCAGCTTCACCCCGTCCGGCAACGGCTACCTGACCCTCTACGGGTGGACGTCGAACCCGCTCGTCGAGTACTACGTCGTCGACAACTGGGGCACTTACCGGCCCACCGGAACGTACAAGGGCACGGTCACCAGCGACGGCGGCACGTACGACATCTACCAGACCACTCGCTACAACGCCCCGTCCGTCGAAGGCACCCGCACGTTCAACCAGTACTGGAGCGTCCGGCAGGCGAAGCGAACCGGCGGCACCATCACCACCGGCAACCACTTCGACGCCTGGGCCCGCGCCGGAATGCCCCTGGGGAGCTTCAGCTACTACATGATCCTCGCCACCGAGGGATACCAGAGCAGCGGGAGTTCCAACATCACGGTGCGCTAGGCCACTTCGGGGAGCGGGGAATCCGCCCTGGTCCCCGCCCCCCCATAAAAGGACCAGGCTGGAGGACCGCTCCTCATGAAAGCAACCCCGCGTCTCTCACTCCTCGCCGTCGCCTCGCTCGCCGTCGCCGGCACCCTCACCGTCGACACCGCCGCCCCGGCACAGGCCGCCGCCTGCAACGGGTACGTCGGGCTCACCTTCGACGACGGACCGTCCAGCAGCACCCCGGCCCTGCTCAACGCGCTCACGCAGAACGGGCTGCGGGCCACGATGTTCAACCAGGGCCAGTACGCCGCCGCCTACCCGGCCCGGGTCAGAGCCCAGGTCAGTGCCGGTATGTGGGTCGGCAACCACAGCTACACCCACCCTCATCTGACCCAGCAGAGTCAGGCGACGGTCGACTCGGAGATCTCCCGGACGCAGCAGGCCATCGCGGCCGCGGGCGGCGGTACGCCGAAGCTGTTCAGGCCGCCGTACGGCGAGACCAACTCGACGGTGAAGGCCGTCGCGGCCAAGTACGGGCTGACCGAGATCATCTGGAACGTCGACTCGCAGGACTGGAACGGCGCGAGCACCGACGCGATCGTGGCGGCGGCCGGCCGGCTCACCAACGGCCAGGTCATCCTCATGCACGACTGGTCCGCCAACTCCCTCGCGGCGATCCCCCGCATCGCCCAGGGGTTGGCCGCCCGGGGCCTGTGCGCCGGCATGATCTCCCCGCAGACCGGCCGCGCCGTGGCTCCGACGGCCGCAGGGGCACATACGCGTTCGGCGAGTGATCGACTGGGGTAGCGAAGCGGAGATGCCAGGTTGTGATGAGGCAGCCCCAGCAGCCGACTCCCGGTCAGGAAGTGAAGCCATGCCCCACAGAACCGCCTTGACCGCGCTCGCCCTCGCGCTCGTCACCGCCGTCGGCGGAACGGCCGCCTACGCCACGCAGGTCGACACCGCGTCCAGCACTGCCGGCCGGCCCCCGTCCAGCCCGTCCAGCCCGGCCGGCCGGCACCACCCCAGCACCACCCTTCTGGACAAGGTGCCCGAGCGCGGGGTGCTGCGCGTCTGCACCACCGGCGACTACCGGCCGTTCAGCCACCTGGACCCCGCCACGAAGTCGTACACCGGCATCGACGTCGACATGGCGAGGAACCTGGCGAGCAGCCTGGGCGTGAAGCCCCGGTTCGTGGCGACCACTTGGGCAGAGCTCGTGGCCGACCTGACGGCGGGCAAGTGCGACCTCGGGATGGGAGGGGTCTCCGTGACACTGGCCAGGGCGCGCAAGGCGTACTTCAGCACGCCCTACCTCGTGGACGGCAAGGCCGCGATTGCCCGCTGTAAGGACAAGGACAAGTACCAGTCGCTGAAGGAGATCGACCAGCCGGGTGTCCGGGTGATCGTCAACCCCGGCGGTACCAACGAGGCGTTCGCCAAGGCCAACATCCACCAGGCGACCCTCGTCACCCACCCCGACAACACCACGATCTTCGACGAGATCGTCGCGGGCCACGCCGACGTGATGATCACGGACGGCAGCGAGACCGAGTACCAGGCCAAGCTCCACCCGGAGCTCTGCGCGATCAACCCGGACAAGCCCTTCACCTTCGGCGAGAAGGCGTACCTGCTGCCACGTGGCGACGAGGAGTTCAAGGAGTACGTCGACCAGTGGGTGCACCTGGCCACCCACGACGGTACCTACGACGGTTACGCGGCGGACTGGCTCAGCTGACGCGGGGCGCCCCGGTCAGGCCAGGCCGAACCTCTCGGCGTGCACCTGGCGCGCGGGTACCCGCAGCTCCCGCAGGCCGGAGAGCACCGAAGCCGTCATGGCGGGCGGGCCGCAGACGTACACGTCGCGTTCGGTGACGTCGGGGACCAGCCGGCGCAGGTTCTCCGGGCCGAACGGCGGGGTGCCGTACTCGGCGGTCCTGCCCGTGAGCAGGTGCAGCCGCCCGCCCCGCAGCGCGACCAGGTGGCGCACCGCGTCGGCCTCGCCGCGCACCCGGTACAGCACGACGACGTCACCGGTCGTCTCCTCCTCCAGCATGGCCCGCACGGGAGTGATCCCCACGCCGCCGGCGATCAGCAGGGTGCCGGGCCGGGTCCGGTGCAGCGAGGTGAACGCGCCGTACGGTCCCTCGACGTAGGCGCGGGTGCCGACCGGGACGTCGCGCAGGCCGGCGCTGGCGCTGCCCGCCGCCTTCGCCGTCAGGCGCAGACCCTGAGGGCTCGGAGCCGCCGACAGGGAGAAGGGGTTGGCCGGCCACCAGTGGTGGTGCCCGGGGAACCGCCAGATGCAGAACTGGCCCGCGCGGGCGGGGAGTTTGTCGAGGTGGCGGCCGGTGACGTACACGGAGACCACGTCGTCCGACTCCGGCACCACGGCCGTGACGGTGAAGCGGTGGTAGGCGTTGCGCCACAGCGGCACGACGACCCGGCCTGCCAGCAGGGCGCCGAAGGCGAACAGCCACAGGATCCACCAGTAGGCCGTGGCGAACGCGGAGGACGTGAACGTCGTCGTCTCCTGCAACTGGTGGACGAAGGCCAGGCCCAGGGCGACGTAGAGGAGCAGGTGCAGGCCGTGCCAGACCTCGTACGGGAGGCGGCGGCGCAGGGGGCGGGTGGAGATCGCCGCGATCACGACGACGACGGCCGCGGCGAGCATGCCCAGCAGGGAGGCCGGCACCCCGCTCAGCGCGACGAACGTCTTCCCCATGGACGCGTCGTCGAGCGTCGCGTAGCCGAGCACCACCAGGGTGGCGTGGGTGAGGACGGTCCACAGCAGGGTGAAGCCGACCCAGCGGTGCCACACCGTCAGCCGGTCCATGCCGATACGGCGGTCCAGCCACGGCAGTCGGGCCACCAGCAGCAGTTGGAACAGCAGGAGCAGGGCCGCGTGCAGGCCGAAGAACTTCGCGACCGTGAGCACGCTGTTCTTGCCCTCACCGGCGCTGACGAACAGCGCCTCGACGATCACCGTGTTGGCGATGACGAAGGCCCACATCGCCGAGCGCGCCGCGTCCACCGGGAGGACGGTGCCTGTGCGCACCGTGTTGTTCGCCGTCGCCATGGTCGCCTCACCACATGAAGATCGAGTGATTCGTCCGGATACGCACCTCGGTCGGACAAGCATACGGACCCCGGGTCCAAAATCCCTTGATCGGAAACCGATCGACTTCTTAGAGTCCCTCTCGGTCCTCTTCGGTCGCGCCTTGCGCAACTTCGACCACTTCCGAAGGGGCCCGATCCAGGATCAGAGGCACCAGCGGTGCCTCATGGCAAGGGGGAACAAGACATGGCAGATTCCAGGAAGTTGGCCGTCGCTTTCGCCGCGACGGCTGCGATTCTCACCCTCGGCAGCGTCCCGGCGCAGGCGGCGCAGGAGAGCACCGCGGCCTCGACTCGGGTCGTGAACTGCGCCACCGGCCGCATGTGCATGTACGAGGACGCCAGCTACACGGGCAGCAAGTACGTCAACTGGAAGCCGACCGGCACCAACCAGAAGTACCAGATCGACGGTTGGAACGGGGACAACGAGATCACGTCGCTGATCAACAACACCAGCTACAACATTCGGCTTTACGACAACGACGACTACTCCGGTAGGTCGATGTGCGTCGTGAAGAACAGCTCCATCAACAACCTGAAGAACTGGTGGATCTTCAACGACAAGGCCGAGAGCGCCAAGACCGTGGCCAACTGCTAGCGGCGCGGGCGGGGGACGTGCAGGCGGCCCCCGCCCCCGGCAGTCACCGGACGGCATCCGTCGATGCCGTCCCGGCGTCACTGGTCCAGATACGCCAGCACCGCCAGCACCCGGCGGTTGTCGCCGTCCGTCGGCAGCAGTCCCAGCTTGGTGAAGATGTTGCCGATGTGCTTGGCGACGGCCTTCTCCGTGATGAACAGGCCCTGCGCGATACCGGCGTTGGAGCGCCCCTGGGCCACCCACTCCAGAACCTCGCGCTCGCGTGCCGAAAGGCTGCCCACGGCCTCGTCCCGCTCCTTGCGGGTCAGGAGCCCCGCGACCACCTCGGGGTCCATGACCGTACCGCCCTCGGCCACCCGGCGGATGGAGTCCAGGAACTGGCTGCCGTTGGTGACCCGGTCCTTCAGCAGATAGCCCACGGCCCGGCCGCCGTCCGCGAGCAACTCGCGGGCGTAGAGCGGCTCGACGTACTGGGAGAGCAGCAGGATCGGCAGGTCCGGGAGCCGTTCGCGGGCCGTCAGCGCCGCGCGCAGGCCCTCGTCCGTGAACGTCGGCGGCAGCCGCACGTCGACCACCGCGACGTCCGGCCGCTCACCGACGAGCGCGTCCAGCAGTTCCGTACCGTTGTCCACCGCCGCGACGACCTCGTGGCCGTGGGCGCCGAGCAGACGGACGAGCCCGTCCCTCAGGAGGAAGTGGTCTTCGGCGAGGGCAATACGCACGGAAGCTCCATCGTCACCAGCGTCGGTCCGTTCACGGGGCTGTGCACGGCGAGCACCCCGTCGAAGGTGGCGAGCCGGCGCTCGATGCCCCGCAGACCGCTGCCGCGCGAGGCGTCCGCGCCGCCGTGGCCGTCGTCGGTGACGGTGATGCGCAGCATTCCGTGAGCGTAATGGATGTCGATCAGCGCCTGTCCGGCACCGGAGTGCTTGGCGACGTTGGTGAGAACCTCCGAGACCGCGAAGTACGCGGCGGACTCGACCGGCGTCTCGGGCCGGCCCGGCAGGTCGATCTCGACCTCGGTGCGGACCGGGCAGACCATCGCCAACGCCCGTACGGCGTCGGCGAGTCCACGGTCGGCGAGGACCGGGGGATGGATGCCGCGCACCAGGTCGCGCAGTTCGGCCAGCGCCTTGGCGGAGGACTCGCGCGCCTCGACGAGCAGGGCGCGCACGGCCTCGGGGTTGGTCTCCAGGAGGTTCTCGGCGGCGTCCAGGGTCATGCCCATCGCCACCAGGCGGGCCTGGGCGCCGTCGTGCAGGTCGCGTTCGATACGGCGGATCTCGGCCATCTGCGTGTCGACGGCGTCGGAGCGGGTCGCGGCCAGGTGCCAGGGCCTGTCCGGCGGATCAGGCCGGCTTCAAGGAACGGCGCCTCATCAACTCAGGTGAGCGGGGCCTGGTGCGTCCAGCTGCAAGGCGGAGGAGGGCGGCGACGCGGAGCGTCGGCAACCGACGACAACGCCGCAGATGGGCGCACCAGGCCCCGCGACGCCGGCATGATCCGCCGGACAGGCCCTGGATCCGGCCGGCCATCAGCTCGCTCTCGCTCGGGGCGAGCATCGCGCGGGTGTACAGGGCGTGCCGGCGCACGACGCGCGGCGCCGCCCACAGGGCCAGCGGCAGTTGCAGGACGCCGAGTACCCCGGCGAGCACGGCGGTGGCCTGCCCCTCGATCGGGACGAACTGGTACCACAGGCCGTCCCACTCGGCGGAGAGCGGGACACCGAAGAAGGCGAGGAAGATCCCCCACACGCCGCTCAGGACCAGGGCGAGGGGAAGGAAGGCGAGGAGCGCGCCGGCCAGCGGGTCGACCAGCACCCAGACGTACTCCCGCCGGGTCTGCGGGTCGCTCATGATCCACCGGTAGCGGGCGACCACCCCGGACGCCCCCTCGGGCACGGGTGGCAGCGGGCCGGGCGGGCCCGGTATCTCCACGCCCGACCAGCGCAGCGCCAGTGCGCGCCGACGGGCGGCCAGGTCGCGGATCCCCTCCATGGCGCGCGGCACCAAGCCGAGGCCGGGGCCCATCAGGCTGATCGCCCCGCAGACCGACAGTGACCGGCCGAGGGCCGCCGTCGCCGTCCAGCACAGGGTCAGCGCCCGCCGCAGCCCCACCCATCCGGCCGTGACGGAGAACCCCCCGGGCCCTGTGCTCTCGTCGGCCGGACGGTTCCCCCCGAGCCGCTTCGCGCGGTCCATACGACTCGCTCCCCTCTGTCGCCTGTGCGGTGATGTCTCCGGTACGGGGGCCGAAGCGCCCGTGCCCTCATTCTGGCGACACCGGGGCCCGCAAGTCGGTGGGAAAAACTCCCCTCTCCGCGTCCCGCTCCTCCCCGCGGCTCGCCACCGCCAGGGTCACGGTCACCGCCAGCGAGGCGACCGCCATGGCCGTCATCGCCGTCGCGGGCGAGGTCAGTTGGGCGATCGAGCCGGCGAGGGCGGCGCTGAGTCCCTGCAGGGTGAGCATTCCGGCGGCGCGCAACCCGAGGGCGTGGCCCGCGAGTTCGTCCGGGGTGAGGGACATGAGGCGCTCCTGCTGGGCGAGGCTCGCGCCGAAGCCGACGGAGGCGACGCACACGGCCAGCGCGGCCCAGGGCGTGCCCGGCCGCAGGGCGAAGAGCAGGTACGGCGTGGCCAGCAGGAGGAGCAGCGGGACCGGCAGGCGGGAGCGCAGGGCGGGCGGTACGAAGCGGCCGACGGTCAGATCGCCGACGAACATGCCCAGCGCCGCGGCGGCGAACAGGGTGCCGGCGGCCCCGGAGTCGTAGGAGACGAAGAGGGATTCACAGCCGACGATCAGCCCGTTGGGGATCCACAGGCCCAGGTAGGTGAGGCGGCGGGGGCGCGAGGACCACAGGAGGGCGTTGGTGCGCCAGGTCGCCGCTACGGACGGGCGGCCCGCGCTGCGGGGCGGGCGGGCGGTCAGGCCCAGGCGGAAGACGAGGGACGCGGTGGCGTACAGCGCCGCCGACAGCATCAGACAGCTCCGGGGGGACAGCAGCGTCAGCAGGGCGCCGCCCGTCGCGAACCCGACGACCTGCACCAGCCCGAACACCATGTTGAACACCGAACGGCCCAGTACGAAGCCGTCCTTGGGCAGGATCTCGTTCAGCAGACCGCCGGTCACTCCCCCGCCCAGCGAGGCGATCAGGCCCTGGAGGAAGATCACGCCGAAGATCGCCCCGACGGGCAGGCCGGGCAGGGCCAGCACCGTCGTACAGGCGGCGAAGGCGAGGCTGATGGAGCCCAGCGTCGCCCGCGGGGGCAGCCGGTCGGCGCCCGACAGGAGGAAGGTCGCCCCGAGCATCTGCGCGAGCTGCGGCCCGAACATGCTCACCGCCGACAGCAGCGGCGAGTCGGTGGCCCGGTAGACCAGCGTGGCCAGCGCCAGCCCGCCGATCGTCAGGGCGGCGCCCTGGGCCGCGGAGGCGAGGAAGAACGGGGTGAACTCGGGGGTGCGGAAGAGCTCGCGGTAGCTGCGCATGCGCGGAGTCTGCGGCGCCGGAAGCGGGGGGTCGTATTGTTTCGCGCGGACGCGAAACACCGGGGGTGCGCATGGGGTGGTGGCAGCTCAACGCGGACACGCTCGCCCGCAGCCGCTTCGTCCTCTCCCCGTTCACCGAGACCCTCGCGAGCCTGAAGCTGCTGCACGCGGGCACGCCCGCGCACCCCGGCGAGCAGGCCTGGCTCCGCGCCCATCTGCCCGCCTACCGCGCCCGCCTCGCCGCCGACCCCACGACCGCGCGGCTCGTGCGCGCCGCCCTCGGCCGGTCCTGGATCGCCGACTTCGTCACCCCCACCCCGAAGGACGGGGAGAGCTTCGAGGAGGTCGTCGCCCGGGTGCGCTCCGCCGACCCCGCCGCCGCACGCGCCCACCTCACCGTCTCCCTCGCCGGCCCGCTGCCCGCCGTACTCGACCGCGACGACCTCCCCGACCGCGCCGCCGCGCTCCTGGAGTACGTCTGGACCCGGACCGTACGGCCGTACTGGGACCGGCGCCGGCGCATCCTGGAGGCGGACGTGGCCGCCCGGACCGCGCGGGTGAGCCAGGGCGGCTGGGCGGCGGTGCTGGACTCCCTGCGGCCGGGGCAGACCCGCTGGCTCGGCGAGAACCGGCTCCAGGTGAACCTGCACGAGTACCCGCCCCGCGAGATCTCCGGCGCCGAGCTCGTCTTCATGCCGGTCACCCCGAGGACCGGCTGGGTCTCCTGGGAGGAGCCCGACCGGTACGCCCTCGTCTACGCCTGCACGGGCGCCCTCGCCGACCCGGGCGCCCGGCCCGTCCCCGCGAGCCTCGGCGCCCTGCTGGGACCGGCCCGGGCCACGGTCCTCGTCCTCCTGGGCTCCCCCATGAGCACGAGCCAGCTGGTCGCGGTGACGGGCCAGAGCCTGGGCTCGGTCGGACGGCATCTGCGGGTGCTGCTGGACGCGGGGCTGGTGGAGCGGCGGCGGGCGGGACGGTCGGTGCTGTACTCGCGGACGGCGGCGGGGGACACCCTCGTCGACGCCCGGCGCCGGTCCGACACGTAGCGGAGTTAGCATCCGCTTCATGACAACCCATGACAGCAGCTCCCCCCTCGACGTCGACATCAACACCCTCACCGGCGGCGCCGCCGACCTCGCCCAGTACGCCGGCCAGGCGGTCCTCGTCGTGAACGTCGCCTCCAAGTGCGGCCTCACCCCGCAGTACAACGGCCTGGAGAAGCTCCAGGAGCGCTACGCGGAGCGCGGCTTCACCGTGCTCGGCGTGCCCTGCAACCAGTTCATGGGACAGGAGCCCGGCAGCGCCGAGGAGATCGCCGAGTTCTGCTCGGCGACGTACGGCGTGACCTTCCCGATGACCGAGAAGGTCGAGGTGAACGGGGAGGGACGGCACCCGCTGTACGAGCGTCTGGTCGGTTTCGCCGACGCCGAGGGGCACAGCGGCGACATCCGCTGGAACTTCGAGAAGTTCCTGATCGGCCGGGACGGCACCGTCGTCGCCCGCTTCTCGCCGCAGACCGAGCCGGAGGCCGCGGAACTGGTGGCGGCCGTCGAGGCCCAGCTGGTGTAGCCGGGGTTGACCTTGCCCCTGGGGCAGGGCCGAGCGTCCTTCGCACCGGGCGGAAGAGCCGCCCGGTGACGGAGGATGAGGCAGTGGACGACGAACTGCTCACGATCGGCGTGTTCGCCGCACGGGCCAGGCTCTCGGCCAAGGCGTTGCGCCTGTACGACCGTCTGGGGCTGCTGCCTCCCGTGCGGGTCGACGAGGTCAGTGGCTACCGCTACTACCGCGCCGGCCAGATCGAGCGCGCCCGCCTGGTGGCGCTGCTGCGCCAGCTGGACATGCCGCTCGCACGGGTCGCGGAGGTGGTCGAGGCACCGGACGGGGCCGCGGCCGCGGCCCGGCTCGACGCGTACTGGGCGGATGTCGAGGCGCGGGTGGCGGGGCAGCGGACGCTCGCCGAGTACCTCCGTGGACGGCTGTCGGGGAGGAGCTCCGAGATGTACGGCAAGTTCGTGGTCGAGACGGTGGACGTGCCCGAGCAGGTGGTGATCGGCGAGGCCCGCCATGTGCTGGCGGGCGAGCTGCCTACGTGGATCGGGGCGTCACTGGGCCGGCTGGAGTCGGCGGCGCGGGAGTGCGGCGGGATCACGGGGCCGCCGTTCGTCGTGTACCACTCCGAGGTGTCGATGGAGAGCGACGGTCCCGCCGAGTCGTGCGTACCGGTGGCGGACGAGGCGGCGGCCCGGGCGTGGGCCGAGCAGCACGGCCGTACCGGGGAGACGAAGGTGCGGGTGCAGCCCGCCCAGCGGCTGGCCTACACCCGCGTCACCAAGGCCCAGGTGGCCCATCCGCAGATTCTGGCGGCCTTCGAGGCGGTGGAGGAGTGGATCGCCCGGGAGGGCCTGGAACAGACGGGCCCGTGCCGGGAGGTGTACTTCGCGGACTGGGAGGCGGCGGGGGCGGAGGACCCGGTGTGCGATGTGGCGTTCCCGGTGAGGTGACCCGCCGGGCCGCACCGGAAAGGCCCTGGGGGCCGGGGCACAGCCGAGCCCTCTCGGCAAGGACGGCGGGCTGGTCGAGAGGGCTCTTCCTGTGGTGCTTGTGCAGTTGTGGTTCGTGCGGTCGGTTGAGGGTGAGGATCAGCCGGAACCGCCCCTCACGCCTTGACCGACGCCACGAAGGTGTTCCACGCGGTCGCGGGGAACGCCAGGATCGGGCCCGCGGGAACCTTGGAGTCCCGCACCGCCATGGCCGCCGTGACCGGCGACTTGATCTCGACGCAAGCGCCGTTCCCTGTGGAGTACGAGGACTTGGTCCACGTGTCCGTGGCACCCTGACGAATTGCCATGTTTGCTCCGAATTGCCAGATGTTGAGTTGCTGTCACCGCACTGCGCGTCCGGACCGGAACCCGCAGCGCGATTCACGCCAGCCTTGTTGCTCGGTGGCGTGATCGACGCTACTCGCCAACATCGGCTGACGAAGCGACTATTCACTCGGGTGGGTGGCATATTCCATTGGAGTCTTCCGCCCCGCCCGGGGGACGGTGTACGGTACGGCGCTTCTCAGGCCGCGTACTCCTTGGCGATGTTCGCGATGAACTGCCGGGACTGCTCGACGTTCAGGGCCTGTGCCCTCAGGTGCTCGTACATCACGCTGTACTTCTGCACGTCGTTCGCCTTCTCCAGGTACAGGTCGCTGGTGACGCCCTCGATGTAGACGACGCTGGAGTCGGCCGCGTCCGGGAACTCCAGGATCGCGTACTGCCCGTTGAGGCCCGGGTGCGCGCCCAGCTCGAACGGGATGACCTGCACGGTGACGTGCGGCAGCTGGGACTGCTCCACCAGCTGTTCCAACTGGTCACGCATGAGGGACTTGTTGCCGACGACGCGGCGCAGCGCGGCCTCGTCCAGGACGGTCCACAGCCGGAGCGGGTTCTCCTCGGTGGAGATTCGTTCCTGTCGGCGCATCCGCACCTGGACCCGCTTCTCGATCTCGGCGGACGCCGTCTCCGGCAACGCCCCGGCGATCAGGGCCTCCGCGTACTGCTTCGTCTGCAACAGCCCCGGCACGACCTGCGGGTCGTACACGCGCAGACTCGCCGCGTCCGTCTCCAGACCGATGTAGACGCTGTAGGGGATGTCGCCGAAGGAGTGCCACCACCCCTGCTGCCGCGAATCCTTGGCCATCTGCATCAGCGAATCCACGATCCGGTGGTCCTCCACCTCGTAGACCCCGCACAGATCGCGGACGTCGCGCTGGCTGATGCTGCGCCGCCCGTTCTCCAGCCGGCTGATCTTCGACTGCGACACCAGCAGCCGCTCGGCCACCTCTTCGGCCGTCATGCCCTTGAGCTCGCGGAGCCGGCGCAGCTCCTGGCCCAGCCGGCGTCGCCTGACGGTGGGATTGACATTGGACGCCACGGGACGTGCACCTCCGGCTGCCTGCCTGTGATTGCGACTTTGCGTATCTGCTGTTGAGCAGACTGCCACCAAGGTGCTTACTACCGCTGGCAAACGGTGGATATGCGCTGGATACACGCCAGTTCGGGGACACCCCCGGCAAAACCCGGCACACATACGGCCGCGCGGGGCGACGGGACCCGGTCGTCGTCCGGACGTACGGTCCCGTCACCCCGCGCGGACAGCGGCTCCCGAACCGGTCGTGGGGACTGCGGCGCGGTGCTGTGCGTGGCGTGCGTGTGGAGCATGTGGTGCGCGCGTGCGGCGCATGCGCGATGGTGCGTGCGGTGCATGCGCGATGGTGCGTGCGGTGCATGCGCGATGGTGCGTGCCGTACTGGTGGAGCGATGGCCCTGTTGCGCGAAGGCCTTGGTACGCGAAGGCCCGGTGGTGCGAAGGCCCGGTGGTGCGGGTCGTGTCGTGGACTCCCGCGGCTCAGTGGGCCACGACACGCGCCATGGATCCGCGGCGCGGCTGCACCGGAACACCACGGGCGGGTTCCTCCGCCCTGCCGCCGGGGGCGGCCTGACGGCCGGTCGCCGGGGCCGGGCTACGACGCGGCTGGGCCGCCACGCCGTTCTGGACGTCCATCACGGCGTGCGCCACGAGACCGCCCATGGGGTCGTGCCTGATCAGATCCCGCAGCCGGGAGCGCGAGGACCTGCCCTCGTTCCCCGGATACAGGTGCTTGCCGAGGCCGACCGCGTGTGCCAGTGCGGCGAGCGCCGCGGTCCGTGGGTCCGGCGGTACGCCGGTACGGATCGCTGAATCCAGCCGGGCCCTGATCTCCCGGCTGATGGCGTTGTCCGTCGCCTGGTAACGAGTCGTCGGCAACACCCCGCACATCTGACCCGCCACGGCATGCACCATGCCGCACCGTTCCAGATGCGAGAGGTAGGTCTGGCGCAGCCCCAGCCGGGGCCCGCCGATCCAGTGGACGGCACGCACGGGAGCGCCACGCCTTCGCAGCAACTCCAACGCGCAGTCCAGTGTCGGATCTCCAGTCGGCCGTGGTGCCACCACGGCGATACGATCCCCGTCTGGGGCTATCCGTCCGGCCAGCGCCAGCTCCACTAGCTGCGCTCCGGCCAGACCAAGGTCGAGCGACTGCGGCTGCGCGGTGGTACCCGTGGTCGGGTCCAACGCCAGCAGCAGAAGCTCCTCCGGAATCGTTCTGCGGCTCCTGCCCATCCATGCCTCCCCGCGTGGATGAAAGACAGGGTGACCCCTCTCACATTCATCTGTCGAGGGTGCGTGACCGGTTCGTGAGGGAACCGGTAGGTATGTCGTTCTCGTCTACCGGATGAGTTGAGGTCCGCGCCCTGGACACTGGTACATGGTTCGGACAGCGGCACGGGGGGTCGTACGGGCACGGTGCCCGGGCGACGGCTCACGGTTCGGCAGACGCACGGAGGGCGTGCGGCGGCACATGGAGGAGGCATCGGTGGCGGGCGAGTCCCCCGACAGGTCGAAGCAGCGCGAGTCGTCGGCAGAACCGACGTCGGGGAGCGCGATCCCGGTTCCCGAATCCCGTCCCGAACCCGACGACCCCACCCCCGCCCGCCCGGACCCCCGCCTGGCGGTGGCCCGCGAGAGCGCTGCCGCTGACCCCGCGGACGCCCAGCGCGGCGGCGTCGACACGGCGACGAGGGTCCTGTCCCGGCAGGAACTGGACGCGGTGAGGGCGAAGACGGAGAAGACCGGGGTGGAGGAGAACGCCGAGGGCTCCGAAGACGCCGGGGACGTTGAGGCGGGTGCCGAGGAGGCTGAGGACGCCGGGGACGTTGAGGCGGGTGCCGAGGACGGTGCGGACGCCGAGGCTAAGGACACTGATGCCGAGGGCAAGGGTGACGATCGGCTGAGGGCGGCTGTGGCGGCTTGGGTGACCTCCGAGGACCCCGAGGACGCGAAGTCGACGCCGGACGCGGACGAGGACGCCGACGGGGAGGGCGAGGAGGCCGACAGCTCGGACAAGCCCTCGGCGGCGTCCGACGCGGACGACGACGCTCCCGCGGCCGCCGACGGCGAGGATGCCCCGCAGGGGCCACCCGCACCCGAGGACGAGACCCGCACGGGCGGTGCGGGTGGGGACACGAAGGCCGAAGGCGAAGCCGAGGCCTCGGACGACGAAGCACCCGCGGCCGCCGACGGCGAGGATGCCCCGCAGGGGCCACCCGCACCCGAGGACGAGACCCGCACGGGCGGTGCGGGTGGGGACACGGAGGACGAAGGCGAAGCCGAGGACGCCGGCGACGAGACGCCGGCCCCCGCACCCCCCGCCAAGGCCAAGCCCGTCGATCAGCCGACCGCCGTCTTCAAGGCCGTACGCCCCACCGAACCCCGCGTCGACCAGCCCACCACCATGCTGAAGGCCCCCAAGCCCGACGCCGAGACCCCCTCCGAGCGCACCAGCAAGTTCGTCGCGCTCAAGCCCGACATCAAGCCGGACACCCCCAAACCCCCGGCCCCGGACGTCACCGCCGCCGTCCCCCAGGTGGGCCCCGAACGCACCACCCAGCAACCCCTGCCGCCCAGGCCCCCGCTGGACCTCCTGGCCGAGCTGACGAACACCCCGCCGCCCCCGGACACCCCCGTCCGCACGGCCATCCGACGGGTCAAGATCTGGACCCCGCTGGTGCTGCTGCTGGTGATCGTCTTCGCGGTCGTACAGAGCATGCGCCCGCTCCCGGCCCCCACCCTCGACCTCACCGCCGAGGACACCTACACCTTCGACGGCGCCAAGGTCGACATCCCGTGGCCCGCCGACGGCCAGGCCGCCCTGGACGTCGACGGCATCGGCACCTTCGGCTCCTCGGGCGACCAGAAGCCCGTGCCGATCGCCAGCGTGGCCAAGGTCATGACGGCATACGTCATCCTGCGCCAGCACAGGCTCGACAGCGGCGCCGAGGGCCCGGACATCACGATCGACCAGGCCGCCGAGGAGCAGTCGGACGCGGGCCAGGAGTCGACGGTCAACGTGACGAAGGGCGACAAGATCTCCCAGCGCGAGGCCCTGGAGAGCATCCTGATCGCATCCGCGAACAACGTCGCCCGTCTCCTGGCCCGTTGGGACGCCGGTTCCGAGAAGGCGTTCGTGGCGAAGATGAACGCCACCGCCGAGGACCTCGGCATGACGAACACCACGTACACCGACCCCTCCGGTCTGAACAACACCACCGTGAGCACGGCCGTGGACCAGGTGAAGCTGGCCAAGGCGGCGATGAAGGAGCCCGCCTTCCGCGAGGTCGCCGCGATGATGTCGTACGACGACTACAAGGGCCACAACCACGGCAACTGGAACCAGTTGGTCGGCCGCAACAACGTCGTCGGCATCAAGACCGGCACCACCACCTCCGCCCTCGGCAACCTGGTGTTCGCCGCGAAGAAGGAGATCGGCGGCGAGACCCGGACCGTCGTCGGCGCGGTGGTGCGCCAGCCGGACGCGGGCGGCGGCATCCTCGCCGCGGCTCTCGACTCCGGCGACAAGCTGATCCGTGCCGCGCAGGACGCGCTGGAGTCGGCGACGATCCTCAAGAAGGGCGACGTCGTCGGGTACGTCGACGACGGCCTCGGCGGCCGTACCCCGGTCGTCGCGACGAAGGACGTCAAGGCGGTCGGCTGGTCCGGTCTGAAGGTGGAGCTGACCTTCGCCGCCGGCGAGGTCCCGCACACCGCGAAGGCCGGCACCGAGGTGGGCACGCTCACCGTGGGTGACGGCAGCAGCGGCGCGGTCAAGATCCCGGTGGCCCTCCAGTCGGACCTGGCCGAACCGGGCTTCACGGACAAGCTGACCCGCCTCGGCTGACCCGGGAAGGGCGAAGCAGCACGGCATCGCAGCCCGCCGACAGGCCTCGTCGGCGGGCTGCGTGCTAGCGTCACGAAACGGGCAGGTCGTCGCTCGCACGGCGGGACCGGAGAACCTTCAGGTACCGGGCCGACAACACGCGGGAAACGGGACGCGGCCAGAACAGCAGACGGGACAGCACGGGGAGTGCCTCAGACGTGGCCACTGCGGAGCCGACACGCGCCGACGACGCCGATCCGGGACGGGGAGCCGGTCCGCGAATACGCGTACCCGCGCCACGCCAGGGAGACGGCCCGAGCCGCACGGAGAACGAGCCGCCGTCGCGTCTGACCGCCGCCGTCCACACGCTGCGTGAGCGCCTTCTGCGTCACCCGGTGCTGTCGATCACGGCACTGGCCGGGCTCCTTCACGTCATCTGGTTCTTCACGTTCGCGAGCAGCGGCGGCGACCTCGCCGCGCAGGACGCCTGGGCCGAGTTCGTCGGCCGGCATCCGGACTCGGCGTACAACCTGGCCTGGTACGGCGGGATGCACCCGGTGTCGTACAGCGTGGTGTCGCCGTATCTGATGTCGGTCCTCGGTGTCCGTACGACGATGATGATCGCGGGCACCATCTCCGCGGGTCTGCTGACGCTGGTCCTGATCCGCAGCCGCTCGGTGCGGAATCCGCTGTGGGCCTCGCTCGCCGGGGTCTTCGGGCTGGTGTGCAACGCCATCTCGGGGCGGGTGACCTTCGGGCTGGGCACGATGTTCGCGCTGGGCGCGGTCGCCGTCGTGTTCTGCTGGCCGCACCGCTGGCGCTACAAGCGCTGGGCGAAGGCCCTGTGCGCCGCGCCGCTGGCCGCGCTGGCCACCATGGCGTCGCCGGTGGCGGGACTGTTCGTGGGCTTCGTGGCGGTGGCGCTGTTCCTGCAGAAGCGGCGGCCGGGCGCCTGGGCGCTGGGGCTGGCGCCGACCGCGGTCGTGGCCGTGTCGGCCTGGCTGTTCCCCTTCTCCGGCACCCAGCCGATGGTGATCGGCTCGGTGCTGCTGCCGCTGCTGGTCGCCGCCGTCACCTTCGTGCTGGTGCCCGAGGAGTGGAAGACGGTCCGGCTGGTGTCCGCGGTGTACGGCCTCGCGGTCGTCCTGGTCTGGGTGATCAGCTCGCAGATCGGTTCCAACATCACGCGCCTGGCGATGCTCTTCGGCGGAACGGCCCTGGTGGCCGCGCTGCCCTTCACGGTGCCGCGTTCACGCAAGTGGTACACGGGTGTGCTGGCGCTGCTCACCTTCGCCGGCTGGATCGGCTACAAGACGGTCGACGACATCATCCACGCCGCCCCGGAGGCGGCCTGGGCCCGCGATCTGGCCCCGCTGGTCAACGAGCTCCAGGACGTCGGCGCCGAGAAGGGCCGGGTGGAGGTCGTGCCCGCCCGTTCCCACCGCGAGGCCGCCGCCCTCGCCCCGTACGTCAATCTGGCCCGTGGCTGGAACCGCCAGGCCGATATGAAGCGCAACGAGCTCTTCTACGACGACACTCTCAACTCCGCGAACTATCGCGAGTGGCTCAAGCGCTGGGCCGTGCACTTCGTGGTCCTGCCCAAGGACGAGCCGGATCCCTCGGCGGCGGAGCGGGAGCGGGAGCTGGTGCAGCGCGGCCTGCCGTATCTGAAGCAGGTGTGGGGCGACGCCAACTGGCAGCTGTTCCAGGTGACCGCCCCGACGCCGCTCGCCGAGCCGAACGCGGTCGTCGAGCGGGCCGAGCAGGGCGAGATGACGATGAGGGTGAGCAAGCCGGGGCGCGTCCTCATCCGTATCCCGTACTCGCCCTGGCTGGGCCTCGTCGACGCCGACGGCAAGAAGCTCGACCCGCCGCAGGAGACGGAGGCGTCCGAGAGCCGCACCGACGGCCTGCCGAAGTCGTACGCCAACGTCCACGGCTGTCTGATGGAGACGAAGGAGGACGCGGAGGGCGACAAGTGGACGACGCTGGTCGCTCCGCGGGCGGGCGAGTACCGGCTGGCGGCGCCGTACAACTTCTCGCGGGGGACCCCCTGCCCAGAGGAGTGGCGCTGACAGATCCCGTCAGCGCAGCTGGTCCACGTACCTGTCCGTCCCCGGGATCGTGGGGACGAATGGTGCCACCAGTTCCACTCGCCCCAGGCCCGCCTCCTCCACCGCCGCGTCCAGGCCCGTGAAGTGGCCCTCCCAGCACTCCCTCGGATCGCTCTCCAGGAACCACAGCAGCGTCAGCCGGGTGTCCACGCCCTCGACCTGCTTGACGTACGACATGCGGTCGAGCGGGAGGGGGGTGGGCCGGAAGATCGTCACCATCGCCGTCGGGGAGCCCGCGAGGCGCTTCGGGAGGTGGCGGGTGCGCAGCCATTCCAGCAGGTCGGCGCGGTGTTCGGGGGAGTGTGCGTCGATGACCTGGACCACCAGGCCCGCGTAGGGGTGGTCCAGGGCGTGGAAGTCGCGGGGGCCTGCCGCGCCGTCGCGGTACACGGTGGCCTCGTGGTTTTGGAACGCCGTGAAGACATGGGTGCGGTCCTGGTAGACGCGGGCGTCGCGGTTGAGGCGGCGGTTGATGGCGACCGTCCAGCGCATGTGGTCGGCGTAGCGGCCGGCGGTGATCCAGTACGTCGAGATGTAGCAGCCGGCGGTGACGGGCTGGGCTATCGCCGACTTCTCCGGGTAGCGCAGGAGCTGGAGGTCACGGGGGGCCACCCAGCGCCTCCCGGCGTACATCCAGGGCATGGCCATCGCGCCGGCGTAGTAGTGGTCGTCCTCGTACCAGCGGTTGTAGGCGTACTCGTGGCCCGGGTGCGGTTCGACCATGGTGATCAGGGCGTGGCCCGGGTGGACCCCGTACGGGCCGACGGCGGCCAGTTCGGCGTACGTCTCGCTGCGGGTGTCCTCGCTCATGCGGTTCCCCTTTCCTGCGGTCACCCATACTCTGACGGGCCGTCAGATAGTGCGTCCAGAGTCGGGAGGCAGCGGAATGGCACTGCTCGCGGGCAAGACCGTCGTCGTGTCGGGGGTGGGCGCCGGGCTGGGTCACCAGGTCGCCGCCGCGGTGGTGCGCGACGGGGGGAACGCGGTCCTCGGGGCGCGCACGGAGGCCAACCTCGCCAAGTGCGCGGCCGAGATCGATCCGGACGGGGCGCACACGGCGTACCGGGCGACGGACATCACCGAAGAGACGCGGTGCGAGGCGCTGGCGGCGCTCGCGCGGGAGCGGTTCGGGGGGATCGACGGGGTGGTCCATGTGGCGGCCTGGGACTCCTGCTTCGGCGGTCTTGAGGACGCGGACTTCACGACCTGGCAGTCGGTGATCGACGTGAACCTGCTGGGATCGCTGCGGATGACGCGGGCCTGTCTGCCGGCCCTGAAGGAGCGCGGCGGCTCGGTCGTGTTCATCGGGACGCAGTCCTCGGTGGCCGCGCCCTCACAGGTACGGCAGGCCGCGTACGCGGCGTCGAAGGGGGCGCTGACGAGCGCGATGTACTCGCTGGCACGGGAGCTGGGCCCGCACCGGATCCGGGTGAACACCGTGCTGCCGGGCTGGATGTGGGGGCCTCCGGTGCGGGCGTTCGTCCAGTTCACGGCGCAGACGGAGGGGGTGCCCGAGGCCGACGTGCGGAAGCGGCTGACGGAACGGATGGCACTGCCCGATCTCGCCACGGACGGGGACGTTGCGGACGCGGTGGTGTTCCTGGCGTCGGACAGGGCACGTTCTCTCACGGGACAGTCGTTGCTGGTCAACGCCGGGGAGCTGATGCGATGAGTTCACATAGGTGAACCCAGGCCCTCATCTCGAACATTTTTACCTTCCCTTGACCTTACGCTCGCTTGTCGTGTTCACGCGACAGCGCCCAGGATGAGCGCCGGGCTGAACCCTGGGAGGGCGCACATGAACGGTCTCGACTGGGCCGTGCTCATCGGCTACTTCGGCGTGATGGTGGCGATCGGCGTCTGGTCGCACAAACGGGTGGACAACGTCAGCGACTTCTTCACCGCGGGCGGCAAGATGCCGTGGTGGCTGTCCGGCATCTCGCATCACATGTCCGGATACAGCGCGGTGATGTTCACGGGCTACGCGGGCATCGCCTACACCTACGGCGTCACGTCGTTCGTGACGTGGTCCTTCCCCATCGCGCTCGGCATCGCCATCGGGTCGAAGCTGTTCGCGCCGCGCATCAACCGGCTGCGCTCACGCCTGCACGTCGCCTCCCCGCTGGAGTACCTGAAGAGCCGCTACGACCTGAAGACCCAGCAGGCGCTGGCCTGGTCCGGCATGCTGCTGAAGATCGTGGACGTGGGCGCCAAGTGGGCGGCCATCGCCACGCTGCTGTCCGTGTTCACCGGGGTCTCCCTCAACCAGGGCATCCTCATCACCGGTGGCATCACCGCCGTCTACTGCACCATCGGCGGACTGTGGGCCGACGCGCTGACCGAACTCGGCCAGTTCGTCATCCAGTTGCTGGCCGGCGTGGCGATGTTCATCGCGGTCATCATGAAGCTGAACGACAAGGGCATCGGCTTCCTCGACGCCTGGGACCGGCCCGAGCTCCAGGGCCACGGTGAACCGCTGGTCGGCCCGTACGGGACGGTCTTCCTCCTCGCCTTCCTCTTCATCAAGCTCTTCGAGTACAACGGCGGCATGCTCAACCAGGCCCAGCGGTACATGGCCACGGCCACCCCGTACGAGGCCGAGCGCTCGGCGCGGCTGTCGGCGATCCTGTGGCTGGTCTGGCCGGTGGTCCTCTTCTTCCCCATGTGGATGTCGCCGCTGCTGGTCGAGTCACAGAAGACGGACGGCTCGGACTCGTACGGCCTGATGACCGAACAGCTGCTGCCGCACGGCCTGTTGGGCCTCGTCATCGTCGGCTTCTTCTCGCACACCATGGCCATGTGCTCCTCCGACGCCAACGCCATCGCCGCCGTCTTCACCCGGGACTGCGCGCCGGTGATCTGGCGCCGGGCGCGGACCTGGACCGAGGGACAGGGGCTGCGGGTCGCGCGGATCACGACGGTCGTCTTCCTCGGCCTGTCCATGGCGGCGGCGACCCAGGTCAACTCCCCCACCTTCAAGGACATCATCACCGTGGTGATCAAGTGGGTCGCCGGTCTGATGGGCCCGATGGCGATCCCGATGATGCTCGGCCTGCTCCGGCCGTTCCGCCGCTCCGGCCCGACCGCCGCGCTCACCAGCTGGTCGATGGGCCTGCTCGCCTTCTGGCTGGTCAACTACCCGATCAGCTGGCAGATCGAGGGCGGGGTGCCGCTCCAGTACCAGGTCTCCATCCCGCTGGCGGTCTCACTGGTCCTGTACATCCTCATCGGCTTCGTGAAGCCGGAGGACACCCCGGAGCGGCTCGCGATCGTCGAGAAGATCAACACCGACGGGGACGGGGCCGCGGCGGCCGCGGTGCCGGCGCCGGCGGGGCCGGTGGAGGACGCGGTGGGGACGCGCGGGAAGGACTGAGCCCACGGCCGCCTTTCGGCAACGGGCGGTCCCCGGCTGTCAGTCGACGGCGGCCTGCGGGGTCAGCTTCTCCTTCCAGAGCTCCTTGTCGTCCTTGTCGTAGGCCGTCACCTCCAGGTCCCGGAACCGGAAACTGCTGTCGGGAAAACGCACCAGGTATCCGGTTCCGGACCTCGTCGCCACGGTGGGCCTGCCGTACGAAGCGCCGGTCTTCTTCGCCATGAAGTAGTAGACCTTCCCGGCCTTCGTACGGCAGAAGGCGTACCGGTCCTTCACGTTGCCCCTGCTGTAGGCCGCGACGAGTCGGGCGCCCGGTGCCGTGCCCTTCGGCAGCAGCGCGGCCAGCTCCTTCGGGCAGGGGCCGCTCGCGGAGACCGTCGGGGACGGGGCCGAGGAGTCCTTCGAGGAGCCGGCGCCCGTCAGGAACGACGTCACGGCCGACCAGTTGAGGATCAGCAGGACGACGAGGGTGACGACGGTGGCCGCGATGAACAGGATGCAGCCGCAGCCCGCCGCGATCTCGCCGCGGGTCGGTTTTCTGGGCGTCGGCCTCGCGAAGTCCGGCGTGGCCGACGGGCGCGGGGTGGTACCGGTCAGCGGCCTCCCGCGTACCGTCGTCGTCGCCTCGGGTGTCCAGCCCATGCAGCAGATGTCGCAGGTGAGGTGACCGACGACCCGGTGACCACAGGTGGGGCACACCCATCCCAGCCCCGCGATGGGGGAGCGCGCTCCGACCAGGTCGATACCGGTGCGGGGCGGCGGCTTCCTGGCGGGGGGCGTCTTCTTGGCCGGGGCGGTCTTCTTGGCCGGGGCGGTCTTCTTCGCCGGGGCGGTCTTCTTCGCCGTGGGCGTCGTCTTGGCGGGCGCCTTCTTGGCATGGGGCGTCCTCGCGGGCGACCGCTTCGGGGGCGTCTTCCTGGGCGGCGGCGTCTTCTTGGGCGGTGTCTTCCTCGGTTCGCCGCTCGTCGGCCCGGAGGCTGCCTTGGGGGCCGTCGCCGCGCGCCGGGGTGTCTCACAGACGTCGCACACCCGCACCGTGGCGTCGTTGAAGGTGTCGCAGTCCGAGCACTGCCACGTCGGCCCGGTCATGATGACTCCCTCGGGTCACGTGTCCGCGGCGGTCAGGCGGGCCATGACCGAGCGGAGCAGTACGCGGGTCGCCGGTGAGACGGGGGCGGTGAGCCAGTCCCGGTCGGCCTCCTCCCGCTCGGCGGTGGACGGTTCGAGGTCCCACCAGGAGGCGGAGAGGTCCTGGACGCCGTACTCACGGCAGGTCTCCAGCCGGATACGCCGGCCCGCCGCGCTGCCGCTGCCCTCGCGCGGCCGCTTCGGTTCGAGGAACCGCTTGAGGAAGTACTCCCTGCCGTCCTTCTCGGCGAAGGCCCACACGCATTTCCCGCCGTCGGCGTTGGTCGGGTCGCTGACGACCCGGTACCCGCCGATCACATCGCCCCGCTTCACTCCCGTACCCCCGGCATGAGCTGCTCGTATGTGTGTCGGTAGGACTCCCACGTCCGGTCCTGCCAGTCGCGCACCGCGTCGGGCCCGTCGGCCGTCGGAACGTCCCGGTACCCGCCGCGTACGACGCTGTCGTGGCGCCCGGCGAAGGCGCCGCGCAGGTGCGCGAAGTCGTCGAAGCCCAGCGCGACCAGGGAGAGCGACGCGTCGTCCGCCGTGACCGGCTGGATCGCCCGGCGCATCAGCTCGGCCCACTGGCCCGCGCTCCGGGCCCGGCCGAGCGTGTCGAGGAGGAGGCACTCGAACTGGGCCGGGGTGTGGACATAGCCGAAGAACCCGTCGGTCGCCGAAAGCAGCACGCACGGTTCGCTGAACTCGCCCTGCTGGACGGAGAGTTCGAAGTCGCGGTCGGCGCAGATCACGTTCGTCATCGGCGGGTCCTGGCGCAGCTGGACGAGCGTGTCGTCCTCGTGGGTGTCGTCCCGGGTGAGGGCGTGCAGACCGCTGTCGGGAAGCAGGGCGTACGACCGCGAGTCACCGGCCCAGAGGGCCTGCCAGCGGACGCGTTCATCGCCGGCCCGGTAGCGGAGCGCGGCCAGGGTGGTGGGCAGCAGCCGGCGCATCGACCCGGTGACCTTGCTCCGGACCCCGTGGGGCGCGGCGTCCAGCACGGTCCGCAGGCAGTACTTCAACTGCTCGGGGCTGTCCGGCACTTCGCCGTCGACGACTCCCTGGAACCAGCACTCCGCCGCCAACCGCGCGCTCCGCGCCCCGACCCAGGCGCCGGTGTGCGTCGCCCCGTCGGGCGCGTGCCATGCGGGGGCGGCGCCGGACCCGCCCGCGCCGTCGAACACGGCCAACAGGCCGTTCCCGGTGGGCCGGTGATGGACCGCGAGCGGCTCGGCGTCCTCTCCGTGGCCGGGGCGGCGTTCCGTCCAGACGGTGAGGGCCTGGAGGCGGGTGTGGGTGGCGGACCAGGTGAGGTGGTCGGGGTGAGGGGGTGGAGAAGCGGACTGGGAGGGGCGGGAGTCCGGGGTGCGGGTGGGCTTCGGGGGGATGGTCATGGGCCGGTCACCGGTCCTTCGCCGCTACGGCGCTCCTCCCCCGTTCGCGTCTCTGCCGTCGTCGTCCCCCGCACCCTGCTGGCGCGGCGCGTCGGGGCGGGGGACGGAGGCGGCAGTGGCTCCTCCTTGCGGGCCAGCACCTCGCCTCGCAGTACCTCGGCCCCGCCCGGCGTCGACCGCGGCCCCGTCACCACCCGAGGCACCCCGCGCACACGGCTGGGACCAGAGGCTTCCAACAGGCCCGGTAGCGCGCGCAGTTCGGCACAGGCGCCGTACAGCCGGACGGCCGGGGCGCCCGTGACCCGCCGCAGCGCGGCGTTCAGCGCCTCCTCCGCTTCCCGGAGCTGTTCGCTGCCGTAGCGGCGGGACAGGTCGCGCAGTCGGGCGTGGAGCGGGTCGTACCAGGCGGCGCTCATGTCCCGGATGCCCCGGGCCACGATCTCGGCGGGGTCGGTGACCCGGCACATCAGCCGCAGGTGGCAGTGGAACGCGTCGGGCGCGTCCCGGCCGGGCAGCCGTAGGCCGAGTGCCAGTCGGTGCTCGGTGGTGTCCACCAGATACATCCCCCCGGGCGCCAGTACCAGCGCCCTTCCCGGTGGCGGCGTCCGCGGCGGGCGGACCCGTGGCAGGGGCTGGGCGTCGACCACGGGGTCGTACGTCAGCGAGTGCGTCACCCGTCATGGGTACCAGCGGGCGCTCGGGACCCCTCCCGAGCGCTCACCGGCGTCGTCAGCGGCTCCTCTCGGCGAGCAGTTCGAGCAGGGCGTGCGCGGTGTTGGCGTCGGAGTCCAGGTCGGGGATCTCGGCGGCGTCGGACGCCCACCTCGCGCCCCCGAACGGCGGGGGCGCCACGCAAGAAGGCCCCGGTGTCGGGCTCACCCCCGCGGGTACCGAGCCAGCCATGCCGGTGAGGCGCCCGCCGGGCCGTGCAGGGCCGGGCCCTGGGTCATCTCCATGGCGAAGTCGTCGGCGAGTTCGAGGATGGTGGGGCGGCCTTCCAGTTCGGCCAGCCAAGCCGGGGGCAGGGCGGTCTCGCCGTGCAGGGCGCCGAGGAGGCCGCCGGTGAGGGAGGCCGCGGCGGCGGAGGGGCCGTCGTGGTTCACGGCGAGGCACAGCCCGTGCCGGACGTCCTCGCCGACCAGGGCGCAGTACACGGCGGCCGCGAGCAGCCCGTCCGCCGAGCCGTCGGCCGCGAGCTCCTCGACCCGCGCCGGTGTCGGCATGCCCTGCCGTACAGCACCCAGGGCGTGCTGCAACGCGTCCGACACGGGTTCGTGCCCGGGCCGCAGGGCGAGCAGCGCGAGCGCCCGCTGGACGGCCCCGTCGAGGCTCTCCCCGCAGGCAAGACCATGCACGACGACGGCGTACGCGCCCGCCGACAGGTAGGCGATCGGGTGGCCGTGGGTCTGCGTCGCACACTCCACGGCGAGCTGCATGACGAGCTGCGGCTCCCAGCCGACGAGCAGTCCGAAGGGCGCGGAACGGGCGACGGCCTCCGGCCCGAGCTCGGCCGCGTTCTTGGGGGACTCCAGCGTGCCCATGGTCTCGTCGCCGAGGCCGATGAGAAGGGCGCGGGTCGGGTCGCGGCGGGCGTACAGCCACTCCTCGCGCGCCAGCCACCCGTCGTCCTTACGGCGCTCGTCGGGTCCCCAGTCCCGCTGGGTGGCGGCCCACCGCAGATAGGCCCGGTGCAGGTCGGTCGGCGGATGCCAGGCCCCCGTATCCCGTCTGACCTGGGCTCTTATCAATCCGTCGACGGAGAACAGGCTCAGCTGCGTGAGATGGGTCACGGCACCGCGCCGCCCGTACCCGAACCCCAGGTCGACGAGGCCCTCCGCGCCGTACTGCTCCTGGATCTCCTCAAGGCCGAGCCCGTCGACCGGCGCCCCGAGGGCGTCCCCGACGGCCACGCCGAGCAGGGTGCCCCGCACCCGGCTGCGGAAGTCCTGCTGCTCGGTACGGCCCCAGACGGCGCCGAGTGTCGCACCCACCAAGACCTCCCCGTGACAGCGTCCTCGCACGACCGTTCGTCACTGTAATCGACCGGAGACGGTCAGTTCAGGGGGTGGATCGGTATGCGAGGTGTGACCGAAGTGGGCGCGAGTGGTCAGATTTCACCGGTACCGGTCCGACGTAGCCCGGCCTCCGCCTCCGCGACCTCCCTGATCGCCAGGATCTCGGTGATGGCCTCCCGCGGGTCCTGCTCCCCCGCGTCCACGATCCGCTCAAGCTCCCACAGCCGGGCGGCCCGGCCCGGGTGCCGTTCGACCGCCACGAACATGGCCCAGGTGTGCACGAAGGCCCGGAGCGGGGCCGGGCTCCGCGTCTGCCGGGCGTTGCTCTTGGCATCGAGGAGGTGTTGAGTCAGGGCCGGGATCCGGCTGGCGCGATGCGCGCCACGGCCGCCCGCAAGGCTTCCGGGGTGAGCTCGGGCATGGGGATCAACACGCTCACGCCTCGGCGCGTACCAGCAGTGTGCCGATGTGGCCGGCTGTGGGGGCATCGATCACCTCTGCCTCAGCTGTGCGAAAGCCCGCGTTCAGGAGCAGGCTCTTCCACCGTCGCGGCGTGTAGCTGTAGCGGTACGTGTACATCGGCTTCCCGGCGAAGCCACCCTTGTACATGCCCTGCGGACCGTACGCGCCGGGAATGGCCGGCGGTTGCGAGAAGGCGAACACACCCCCGGGGCTCAGCCGTTCACGGACCAGAGGCAGGAGCTGAAGCGGGTCGGCGAACCAAGCCGCACCGAAGATCGAGTAGATGGCGTCGTACGTCTCGTCGGTGGCCCGCAGATAGGAGATCGCCTCGCCCTGGTGGAAGACGGCGCCGGTTGAGGCCCACTTCTCGCTGATCTTCCGCACCATGACCGGCGACAGGTCGAGGCCATGGGCCCTGATGCCGCGCCCCGCGAGATGGGCGACCGCGCGCCCGGTGCCGCAGCCGATCTCGAACACCTTGGCGGGGGTTTCGCCGAGCACCTCGGGGCCGGGGCCGTGCCCGGCGTACTGGGTCCAGCAGAACACGGGCTCGGCGTCGTCCTTGAAGGCGGACTCGGCGTAGGCGTTCCAGACATCGGTCTCGATGCCGAGATCGTGGCGTACGGACAAGACGTATTCCTCTGCGTACACGAACGGGAACCCCGTCCCCCGGACAGCCGCCGGAGGGGGACGGGGCGACTTTAACGGTCGGTCAGTGGCTGTCAGGGACCTTCTCGTCACACGGGCCGCAGTCGGACGCGTCGACCTCCCACAGCTCCCTGTCGATCTCGAAGCCGTTGCTGCGGATGATCTCGGCGGTCCGCATGACGATGCCATCGCGACGGCGCTTCACGAGCGGAGCGTGGTGTTTGTAGCGGCCGCCGTTGTACATGTCGCAGAGCGCGAAGTAGACGGGCGTGTCGAGGATGATCTGGTGGATGCCGATGTCGACGGTGTATCCGGGTCCCATGTCGACGCCGGGGTTCTCCATAGCGGTGATCAGGTACGCGATGCCCTGGTCGAGGATGCGCTCCGCGAGGCTGCGGACGGCGACACTGTCGCGCAGCAGGAGCCGCACCTCTCGCTCCCAGATGTCCATGCCCTTGTCCGGGACCAGGAGCGGGTCGCGCTCCTGAAGCGCGTTGAGGATGGCCCTCGTGTCGCGGATCCTGACCGACGCCTCTACAGCGGTTGCCATCTTGGCCTTCCCTTCGAGGAGTTGAAGGTGAGCGGTGGGTGGACCATGAACGGGACGTTAGGAGCACCGAGTTCGCAGGCGCCATGCCGATTTCCCGGCTTTTCTCGTAGGCTCCCTCAGATTGCTGCTGTTTTCTTCCGAACCCTGCCTCGCTCCCTGGAACGGGACCAGGAATCTGGCCATGCTGATGAGATCAACGACCCCGGAAAGGACGCCACCCATGGCTCGCCAGCTGCGCTTCACCGGCACGGACAGCAAGGTCGACGGCTGCCCCGCCCTGCACATGGACGTCAGGACGGGCGAGGTCATCGTCCAGGGCACGCCTCTGACCGATCCCGAGGACATCGCACAGTTACGGCACTTCGGTGAGGCCGAGGCCGCAGTCGTCGTACCTCGCGAACTGCTGGTGAACTGGGGACCGAAGGAGATGGACCGAGTGCCGGACCTGATCGGCCGAGACGCCTTCCGGCGACTCTTCGAGACCTTCGAGCACACCGCTTGGCGCCTGGAGACACGACGCGGATACGCATCCGACCGTCAGGACCCCGACTACAAGGCGTTCCTGGCCACCGGGTCCTCGACCTGGGACCCCGAGGAGCCGTGGTTCACGAACATCCGCCGCCAGACCGCCGAAGGAAAGAAGGTCGGGCGCGTCCGCGTCGCCGACGATCCGCCCACCACGGAGCAGTTGTTCCTGCTCGACTACGCCCGGCACAACGCGTCCGTCGGAGAGGACATCCGCTACCTGCGGCGGGAGGAAGCGGTCCGGGCCGGTCTTCCCGCGGAGGACTTCTGGATCTTCGACTCCCGCCTCGTCGCCCTGCTGCGCTTCGACGACGACGACAACCTGCTCAGCATCGAACTGATCACGGAGCCCGCGCAGGTCGTGCGTTACGCCATCGCGCGTGACGCGGCCATGCACCACGCCGTTCCGTACGGGCAGTTCGCCGCGCGGGTTACCGCGACCGAGTAGCGTGCGTGACCGGTGAGCACTGACTATCAGCAGGCGCGGGAAGCTCTCGGGGCGCGGCTTCGCGAGCTGCGCTTCTCATGTCCTGATGGTCGGCTCACCGGTCAGCAGCTGGCGCAGCGGCTGGGGTGGCCGAGTTCCAAGGTCAGCAAGCTGGAGCACGGAAAGCAGACCGCCACCCCCGAGGATCTCCGTGCCTGGGCCGACGCCACCGGCCGGCCGGACGTCTATCCCGAACTGGCCTCCCGTCTCGCGGGATTCGAGTCCCACATCAGGTCGTGGCGACGAGCCCTGGCGAACGGTTTCAAGGCCGTCCACGAGAGCCTGAGCAAGGAGATCGAGCACTCCTCGGAGATCTGGGTGTGGGAGGAGGCCGTGGTCGCCGGTCTGTTGCAGACGCCTGAGTACGCACGTCACGTCATCACGCGGTACTCGGAACTCCTGGGAGCGACCGGCGATGTCGAGGACGCCGTACGCGCCAGGGTGCAACGCCAGGAATGGCTGTACCGGCCCGGACGCAAGGTCCACGTCCTCATGTGGGAGGCCGCGCTGCGTTCCCGGATCTGCCCTCCCTCAGCGCTCGCCGCCCAACTCGACCGGCTGACCGGCATGATCGGTATGGACACGGTCGAGCTCGGCATCATCCCGTTCACCGCCGCGGTGAAGATCGTGCCCGCCAACGGCTTCTGGATCCTCGATGACCGCCTTGTCGTGGCCGAGGACTGGCACGCCGAGCTGTGGCTGGACGACGCGGACAACCTCGCCCTCTACACGAAGGTCTGGCGGACCCTCCGGGAGTCCGCCGTGTTCGGCGCGGATGCCCACGCCGTGCTGAATGACGCCCGGCGTGGGCTGAGGTAACGCCGGGGGTCATGCGGTGCCGAACTCCTCCTGCCGGACGGCGGTGACGAACGACGACCACGCCGACGGTACGAAGGTGAGCGCCGGGCCGTCCGAGACCTTGCTGTCGCGGACGGGGACGACGCCTGTGGGGGCGTGAGACGGGGCCCACTCGACGCAGCCGCCGCCCTCACCGTTGCTGTAGCTCGACTTGACCCACCCCGCGCGGGAGAGGTTGGGAGTGGTGCTCATGTCGGTAGTTCCTCCATGACGGATCGGATGAACGCCGCCGAGTCACGCGGCGACAGGGCAGACGCCCTGAGCAGATCGTAGGCCCGCCGACGGTGCCGGACGGTCTCCGGATCCTCCAGCAATGTCCCGTCCGAGAAACCCTCATCCCAGGCGACCTGGGTCCCGTCTTCGAGGGTGAACAGTGCCAGTGAACCCCCGGCCAGGGCATGTCCCCCGTGCTCGAATGGGAGAACCTGCAAGGTGCTCGTGGGAGTCAGCGTCAGGTCGAGGAGATGGGCCAGTTGGTCCCGCATGACAGCCGGTCCGCCGTAAGACCGCCGCAGCACCGCCTCATCAAGGATCACCGAGAGATCCGGCGCAGGATCCGCCCGCAACAGGGCCTGCCGACTCAGACGGGCCTGCCACAGCTCCTCGTTCTTCTCCGGGCGCCGCCTCGGATCGTAGGTCTGGAACAGCGCATGGGCATAGTCCTTGGTCTGCATCAGCCCTGTCACGAGCTGGCAGGAAAACTCGTCGATGATCCGGGCCCGCGCCTCAAGCTCCATCCGGCGCCGGAACTGGTCAGGATGGCTCTCCCTACTCGCGAGCTTGTACAGCTCCTCAAAGATCCCGTCCGTCCCGAACGCCGCGTCCAGCGTGCCCGGAAGCGACGGCGGCGGCATCACCTCGGCCGTCTCGATGCGGGACAGGTGGCTTCGGCTGATGTTCACGACGTCTGAGAGCCCCTCAAGGCTCATCCCCGCCCGTTCCCTGAACGCGCGCATCTTCGCGCCGAACAGGTGGCGGGCGCTTCGGTCAGGGGTCAGTTCGCGGGGGCGTGCGGCCATGGGACAACTCCCGTCTCCCCAGACGCGGCTGGGGACATCAATGACTGTTGGTCACCGTCATGCAGGGCGATGCTTTGAACACCCAAAGTAATCGCCCCTGGTGTGGGGTTACCGGCGAACGGAGAAGAACGCATGTCCACGGAGAAGGTCAGGGCCGCCGAGCGGGCACGCGACGAGTTGCGCGACGCGCTCGGCGCGGCCGGGGTGCAACTGCCCTCCCTGGGGCTCGATGCCGCTTCGTGCGCCGGCGCCGAGCCCGCCCCGCTGATCAACCTGGGGCGCTGCAACGTCGAGACGGCCCGCGCGCTCGCCACCGCGCTTCGACAGGCCTGAACGACAGGACCCCGGCGAGTCGGCCAGGACTCCCGGGGCGCGGCCACCACTGAAAGCCAAGGAACAGCAAGGAAACAGCGATGACGTTAGCCATTATCCCTGTCCGTACCCGTGTCCACGCCTTTCTGCGACGAGTGCTGGGCATGCTGAAGCCCGGTACCGGCAGGCGCCGGGCCTGTGAGCGACCCACCGCACCGGCCCCGGGGCAAGGGCCCGAGGAGCCCGGCACGTCCGCCTGCGGGCTGCCCCCGCACCGATCGCCGTACGGTCTGCACGAGTGGCTCGCCGGCGAGGACTCGGCGCTGGTCCGGCCGTACCTGATCATGTACGAGCGAGAGCGGGCGCCGCGGAGTCGGCGGCACGTCATGGGCACGGAAGAGGTGCCGGTATGAGGGAGCCGGCGTTGCCTCCCGCGTATCTGTCGGCCGAGTGCGCGCTCGCGCAGCGGCAGGAGTACCGGGACATGCACGCTGCGTGTCGCCGAACCAGGGATGTGCCTCTGCCTCACCACAACGGCCTGTTCCTGGCGCGCCGTTGCCCGTGCTCCTGCCACCGGCCGGTCACCGGAGGTGAACGGTGTAGGCCGGAACCCCGCCCGAGCCGGGCACCTCCCGTATGACCATCGAGACCTATCGGATCCGCGCGGACGGCACACGCGTCGGCACGGCCCTGCGGCGCACCGTCCAAGCCGTCCCGGACCCGGAACGGGTCGTCGACTCCCTCAGCTGGCCCCCGTGCCGCTGCCCGCGCTGTCGGACCGGGTAGAGGCCGCGTCACTCACCGGCCTGGGCAAGTTCCTCGTCCGAAGTGGCCCCGGCGTCGTCGCCGAGGTGCCGGCGGACGGCCGCCCGCTGGCGGAGCGCCCAGGTGTACGACGGCCTCCGCTCCAGGACTTGGTCCAGTTCGGCGAGGGCCTCCTCATGCCGGCCGAGGTTGGCCAGCGAGGCGCCCCGGCTCGCGCGGGCGGAGTCGTAGCCGGGCTCCAGGACGAGCGCGTGGTCGTAGTCGGCGAGGGCCTCGGTGTCACGGCCGACGCCGCGCAGGGCGTCACCGCGCTCACAGCGGACCCAGGCCCAGTCGGGGTCGGCGGCCACGGCCCGGTCGAGGTCGGCCAGTTGGCGGTCGGGGTCGCCGAGGCCACGGTGTACGCGGGCCCGGCGGACCAGCGCCCAGGGGTAGTCCGGCTTGAGCTCCACCGCCCGGTCGAGGTCGGCGAGCGCCTCGTCGAGCTGCTGGCGGCTGAGGCGGGTGGCGCCTCGGGATGCCGCGGCGAAGGCGTCGGCCGGGTTCAGGGCGAGCGCCCGGTCCAGGTCGCGGATCGCCTCGTCGTGGCGTTCCAGGACGCGGTGGTACTCCCCGCGCAGGGCGAGACCGCGGGCGTCGTCCGGGGTCAGTTCGAGGGCCCGGTCCAGGTCGGCGACGGCGGCGTTCTGGTCACCCGCGAGGTCGTGGGCCAGGGCGCGGGTGCGGTAGGCGCGGGCCGCGACGGCGGGGTCCAGGGTGACGCTCCAGCCGGGGTCGGCAGGCGTGGCCTGGCGCGCGTCCCCCTGTACCGGCGCCCCCGGCCTCACGGCGGCCGTCCACGACGGCGGCGGCACGGGGGTCGGATACGGCGTCGGCGTCGGATACGGCTCCGTCGCCGTCGGTGTCGGTGTCGGCTCCGGTGCCGGTGCCGGAGCCGGTGCCGACCGAGCCCTCTCCCTTGACCGATCGCCGGATGTCCTCAGCCACTCGAATCGCACCCGGGCGAGGTCCCCGTTGACGACCGGCCCGTTGTAGACCGGCCCGGCGTACACCGCGAACCCCGCGCGCCGCAACAGCAGTTCCAGGATGGCGGACGTCCCGCCGGTAGCGAGCGCCTCCGCCAGCTGCCGTCCCCAGTCGGCCGCCGTCCGCGTCTCCGCGTCCCGTCCCGCCTCGACCAGGACCCGCACCCACCGGCCCGCGACGGACTCCCCCTGTTCGCAGGCGTCGACGACATCGCTCAGCACGCTCGACAGCGCCGAGGAATCCCCCGCGCACAGCAGGTGGTACAGCTCCGCCAGCCGGAGTTCCCGCCACCCCTCGTCCGCCCACAGCTCCGTGCCGCCCCGGCCCGTCTCCGCCTCGGTGCGCCACCGACCGAACACCGCGGCCAGCGCCTTCTGCCGGGCGGCCCAGCTCCTGGGCGCCTCGCTGCGCTGCAACCGCAGCATGGGCGCCCGTACGACATCGTGGTACCGCAGCCGGCCGCCGCGCTCGGCGACGAACGGCAGGCTCCGCAACCACGCGTACAGCGCGTCGAGTTCGCCCGGTCCGGCGTCCGGACGGTCCGCGACCGCCCGGAACACGTCCGCGTCCAGCCCTCGTGGCAGCGCACACGCCAGCGCGACCGACCGCCGTACCGGATCCGCCTCCCACTTCAGGAACCGGTCCACGGCCGTGGCGCTGGGGTCACCCACGTCGGCGGGGTCCGCGGGGCGGCTCTCCGCGAGCGTCGACACGAGCACCGGCAGCCCGGCGGTGAGGCGCAGCACTTCCCGGACCACCGGCTCGGCCACCACTCCCCGGCCCGCGAGCAGGTCCCGCGCCTCCGGCTCGGTGAACGGCCCCAGCGGCAGGTCCGTCATGAAGTCGCCGAAGCCGCCCCAGCGGGCGGTGTCGAAGGGGAGCTGCCCCGCCGTCACCACGACGGTCGTGGCGGGCACCGCCCCGTACCGGTCCGTGGTCATCACGCTGTGCAGCCAGCCGTCGAGGAAGCGGCCGGTCATCTCGTACGTGTCGAAGAACAGGACGATCCACGGTGCGGCGGACGCGGCCTGGGCGAGTTCGTCGAGCAGCACCGGGGTGAGCACGCTCTCGGGGGCGAGGACCAGCCGTGCGTCCTCGTGGCTGCGGAACCGTGCGCCGAGGTCGGCCCGCAAACGGTCGGTGACCTGCGCGAGCCGGCCGCTGTCCAGGGCTCCCGCGAAGGCTCCGACGCCCGGCACCAGCCCCAGGGCCACCAGCCCGGCCCGCACCGCCACCGTACTGCTCGCCGAGGGCCCGTCGGGCTCGGCGGGCTGCTCGGCGGCCACGGCCAGCTCCGCCTCGTGCCGCCGCTCCCGGTAGGTGGCCAGCAGCCGGTCCAGGTCCTTGAAGCGCCTGCCCTGCGTGGCGAACTGCCGGCTGATCACCTCCATCGCCTCCGGCAAGCTCCCCGCGCTGTCGTCGACATACGCAATCAACGCCCCGTGTTCCCGGGCTACTTGGCCCAGCTCCCGCAGCAGGAAGCTCTTGCCGACGCCCGCGTTGCCGTGCACGTGGAAGAGGAAGCGGTGCCGTTCGTCCTCGGGTGGAGTGTCGAAGTTGGCGCGGAACGCGGCCCGTTCGGCGCCCCGGCCGATGAATCCGGCTCGTTGCCGCTGGGCGATGAGCTGTTGCATCGACGGCCGCGTCTGCGCCACGCGTGGGTCCTCTCGGTCGGCTCCTGCACCGTCATTCTGGCTCAATGCCTATGGAACGGACCCGAACCCCGGGGAAGATGACCATCATGTCAACCACACCCCCACGCAGCGCACTCCGTCTCGCCGCCACCCTCCTCACCGCGACGGCCGCCCTTTACGTCGCCCTCGTCGCCTTCGGAAACATCACCGACTTCGGTACCAACCAGCAGTTCGTACGGCACGTCCTGGCCATGGACACCACGTTCAAGGACGAGGACCTGATGTGGAGAGCCATCACCAGCAAGGGGCTTCAGGACGCGGCGTACGTCGCGATCATCGTCTGGGAGGCCGTCGCCGCACTCGTGCTGATATACGGCACGTGGCTGTGGGCCCGGCGCGACGACGTCCGTGCGCGCCGCTTCTCCACCTACGGCCTGCTGATGCTGATGCTGCTCTTCGGCGCCGGGTTCATCGCCATCGGCGGTGAGTGGTTCTCCATGTGGCAGTCCGGGGACTGGAACGGACTGGACGCCGCGACCCGGGTGTTCCTGTTCAGCGGCGTCGTGCTGATCGTCAACCACCTGCCGACGAAGGAGAGCTGACACCGCTTCAGTGGCGCAGGGCCCACTTCTGGATCGACTCCAGGGGCCCTGCCGAGAAGCGCCGCAGCCAGAGGGTGGAGCCCGCCATCAGGATCGCGCAGACCGTGACCCACAGCCCGACCACCCACCAGGGACCCGTGTCACCGAGCCGCTCCGCCAGGCCCAGCCCGATGCCGTACGAGACGAGCACGCACAGCGCGTTCTGCAGGACGTAGCCGGACAGGGCCGTACGGCCCACCGACGTCAGGCCCGTCATGAGCGGGCCCGGCCGCCGTACCCGGTCCACCAGGGCACCGATCAGGCCGATGTACCCGACGGCCAGCAGCGGGGCGGCACCGTAGCGGGCCAGCAGGAAGAAGTCCGGGCCGGCCAGGGTCGCCGCCGCGTTGAGGGGCAGGCCGAGGCCCAGGCCCCACGCCAGCAGGCGGGAGCGCAGCCGGCGGCCCGTCTCGTCCGCGCCGAACGCGCCCGCCCGGAACAGCCGTACGCCCAGCAGGAAGAGGAAGAGCAGAAGGCAGAAGGTCAGGACCGGTTCCATGCGGAGCGCAATCGCGTTCTCCAGGCGGAAGGCGATCTGGTCCAGGTAGCTGCCGTGCGCGTACAGGTCGACGACCTCCCCGGAGACACCGCCGCCGTCACCGCCGCCGTCATCGCCGCCGGCCGTCGCCAGGGCCGCGGTCAGCAGGGCCATGAACGTGAGATGGATGCCCGCCGCCCACCACATCACCCGCCGCTGGGCGCGTTCCGAGCGGGTCAGGAGCCAGGCCACGAGGAGCGCGGTGACGGCGTATCCCATCAGTACGTCCCAGGCGAAGACCAGCACGAAGTGCACCGTGCCCTCGGCGAACAGGAACAGCGCCCGCCACCGGTAGCGCCCCGGCCACGGCTGCCCCCGTCGCGCCGCCGAGGCGTACTGGATGGCGAGACCGACGCCGAACAGGATCGTCAGCAGCGACAGGAACTTGCCGTTCGCCAGCACGCTGAAGACGGCTTCGACGGCTCCCGTGTCCGTACCGGCCTCCAGGGCGCCCCACTCCGCGCCCGGCCCGGTGAAGATCCATACGTTCGTCATGAGCGTGCCCAGGATGGCCGCACCGCGCAGTACGTCGAGGAGGGGGAGCCGTCGTCCGGTGGGCGGGGTCTCCTGGGTGGTCCGCGGGGCTCGCTCGTCCGTGTGCTGCGTCATGTACTCATCGTCACGGCGGCCACGGCCCGAATCGTCATGAGCGAAGTCGATCCTGGGGTACATCGAAAGATGCAGCGCGGACCTACTTGACCACGACCACCGCCGTGCCCGTCTCCCCGAACGTCCACAGCGCCTCGCCGTCGGCCGCGCGGGTGCGGACCCCGCCGGTCTGCTTGCCCTCGGCGGGCGGGGGCGAGGAGCCGTCGACGGCGTTGGAGAAGGCGATGGAGACACCGGACTTCGCGGCGAAGTAGATGATGTTCTCGATCTGCACGCCGTCCGAGCCCGTCGTGGCCATGGCGCGCGACGACACCGCGTAGGTGCCGGGGTCCGGGCTCACCGTGCCCGGCCAGACGGTGAAGGTACGGCGGGCCGCGTCGCTCGCGTCGACCAGCCACACCCGCTTCTGGCCGAGGGAGTACACGACCCGGCGCCCCGTGCCCGAGCCGTCCGGCACGGCGGTGGACTCGGCGGACTTCGAGGGGGCGGGGCTCGCGCCCGGCGACGCCGACGCGCTCGGGCGGGCCGCCGCCGTGGCCGTCGGATGCGGCCCCTTGTCGGCCTGTACGGCGAGGACGGTGACGGCGGCTATCGCTCCCACCGTCAGACCGGTCACCCAGACCTTGGGAGCAGGCACGGCACGCATCTCCTCAGCTGCACAAGCTACGGGAACCCCTCCAGCGGGGGTCGGATCATCGTACCGACCCCCGCGGGGCGGACTTTCTCAGTCCAGCACCGGCAGCAGCTCCGGCAGATGCCCGTCCGAGGCCGCCGCCGCCCGCTGCCGTTCCTCCGGGACCTCGCCGTACAGGGTCGTGCGGGGCTTCGCGGGACGCCCGGCCGCCTCGGCGACGGCCACCAGGTCGCGTACCGACTTGTAGGAGCCGTACGACGAACCCGCCATCCGCGAGATCGTCTCCTCCATCAGCGTGCCGCCCAGATCGTTGGCGCCGGAGCGGAGCATCTCCGCCGCGCCCTCGGTGCCCAGTTTGACCCAGCTGGTCTGGATGTTGGGGATGTACGGGTGCAGGAGGAGGCGGGCCATGGCCGTCACCGCACGGTTGTCGCGAGTCGTGGGGCCGGGGCGGGCGATGCCGGCCAGGTAGACCGGGGCGTTGGTGTGGATGAAGGGGAGGGTGACGAACTCCGTGAAACCGCCGGTGCGTTGCTGGATGCCGGCGAGCGTGCGCAGATGGCCGAGCCAGTGGCGGGGCTGGTCGACATGGCCGTACATCATCGTCGAGGACGAGCGGATGCCGAGCTCGTGGGCGGTCGTCACCACCTCGATCCACGTCGCCGTCGGCAGTTTGCCCTTGGTCAGGACCCAGCGGACCTCGTCGTCGAGGATCTCGGCGGCGGTGCCGGGGATGGAGTCCAGGCCGGCCTCCTTCGCGGCGCTCAGCCACTCCCTGATCGACATGCCGGTGCGGGTGGCGCCGTTGACGACCTCCATCGGGGAGAACGCGTGCACGTGCATGCCGGGCACGCGCTCCTTCACCGCCTTCGCGATGTCGAAGTACGCCGTCCCGGGCAGGTCCGGGTGGATGCCGCCCTGCATGCAGACCTCCACCGCGCCCACCTCCCAGGCCTGTTGGGCGCGGTCGGCGACCTGGTCCAGGGAGAGGGTGTAGGCGTCGGCGTCGGTGCGGCGCTGAGCGAAGGCGCAGAAGCGGCAGCCGGTGTAGCAGACGTTGGTGAAGTTGACGTTCCGCGTGACGATGTACGTGACGTCGTCACCCACCACCGACTTGCGCACGTCGTCGGCGATGCGCGTGAGCGCGTCCAGCGCCGGGCCGTCCGCGTGCAGCAGGGCCAGCGCCTCGGCGTCGGTCAGCCGGGTCGGGTCGTCGGCCGCGACCCGCAGCGCCTGGCGGACGTCGGTGTCGATGCGCTCCGGCGCCATCCCGGGCGCCGCGGCCTCGCGCAGGGCGCCCCAGTCGCCGTACACCACGTCGAAGTCGTCGCGCCGGTCGGACGTACGGCCCTCGGTGTCGATGGTGGTGTGCAGATCCGTACGGCCGGACGCGACGAAGGCCTCCTCCGGCTCCTGCCACGGGTGCCCCTCGACGACCGCGTCCGGACGCGCGAGGCCCGTCTCCGGGTCGGCGAGCGCCCGTACGTGCGGAAGCAGCCGGGGGTCCAGCCAGGGTTCGCCGCGCTGCACGAACTCCGGGTACACGCACAGCCGTTCACGCAGCTCGAAACCGGCCGCCGCCGAGCGCTCGGCGAGCTCCTCGATCTGCGGCCAGGGGCGTTCGGGGTTGACGTGGTCGATGGTCAGCGGGGAGACGCCGCCCCAGTCGTCTATGCCGGCCCGGATCAGCCGCTCGTACTCGGAGTCCACGAGGTTGGGCGGCGCCTGGAGACAGGCGCTCGGGCCCATGATGTGCCGGGCGACGGCCACCGTGGCGACCAGCTCGTCGAGTTCCGCGTCCGGCATGCCGCGCATCGCGGTGTCCGGCTTGGCGCGGAAGTTCTGGATGATCAGTTCCTGGATACCGTGGTAGGCCCGGGAGACCTTGCGGAGCGCGAAGAGGGACTCGGCCCGCTCCTCGTACGTCTCGCCGATGCCGATGAGGATCCCGGAGGTGAAGGGCACGGAGGAACGGCCCGCGTCCTCCAGCACCCGCAGCCGTACGGCGGGTTCCTTGTCCGGGGAGCCGTGGTGGGGGCCGCCGGGCTCGGACCACAGGCGGGTCGCGGTCGTCTCCAGCATCATGCCCATGGACGGCGCGACCGGCTTCAGCCGCTGGAAGTCGGTCCAGGTCATGACCCCGGGGTTGAGGTGGGGCAGCAGGCCCGTCTCCTCCAGGATGCGGATGGAGATGGCGCGGACGTAGGCGATGGTGTCGTCGTATCCGTGCGCGTCGAGCCACTCCCGTGCCTCGGGCCAGCGGTCCTCGGGCTTGTCGCCGAGGGTGATGAGGGCTTCCTTGCAGCCGAGGGCCGCGCCCTTGCGGGCGATGTCGAGGACCTCGTCCGGCGACATGAACATCCCGTGGCCGGCGCGGCGCAGCTTTCCGGGGACGGTGACGAAGGTGCAGTAGTGGCACTTGTCACGGCACAGCCGGGTGAGGGGGATGAAGACGCTCTTCGAGTACGTGATGACGCCGGGACGCTCCGCTTGTTCGAGGCCGGCGTCCCGTACGCGGCCGGCGGACGCGACGAGGTCGTCCAGGGCCTCGCCGCGGGCCTGGAGCAGTACGGCGGCCTCGGAGACGTCGAGGGCGACGCCGTCCCGGGCGCGTTTGAGGGCGCGACGCATGGAGTTCTCGGTTGGGCCGGTTCCGGGAGTCGCAGCAGTGGTCATTCCCTGAGCATACGTTCGAGGTTTGCGAGGTCGGGGGTGGTTCGGGGTGGTGCTGTGCATTGCCGGCTGCGGGTGCGTTGTGGCTGGTCGCGCAGTTCCCCGCGCCCCTGAGGGTTGGCTGGACCTGGCCTCGGTCTACAAGTACTCGGCGTAGTCGTCCAGGACTCGCAGCACCTCCGTCTCCTCCGCCGGCGGCAACTGCACCACGACCTCCTCGATGCCCAACTCGGCGTAGTGCGCGAGCTTGCCGGCGCTCGGGTACACGGCGTACGGGACCACCTGCTGGGACCCCGGATCGCGGCCGGCGTCCGCCCAAGCGGCCCTCAGCACAGGCAGGGTTTCGGACAATCCGCGGCCGCCGATCGGCATCCACCCGTCCGCGTACTCGCTGATGTGCGCGAAGAGCTTGGGACCGGCTGCCCCGCCGATGAGCGTGCGGGGGCCGTTGACCTTCGGGCCGCGCGGCTTCTGCACCGGCTTGGGGAAGGCGTAGCTGGCCCGGACCGCCCCGAACTCCCCCTCGTACCCGACGGGTTCGTCGGCCCACAGTGCCCGCATCAGGCCCATCCGGTCCCGGACCAGCTCCCGCCGGGTCCGCCAGTCCACCCCGTGGTCGGCGGCCTCCTCCACGTTCCAGCCGAAGCCGAGGCCGAGGGTGAAGCGGCCGCCGGAGAGGTGGTCGAGGGTGGCGATCTGCTTGGCCAGGTCGATCGGGTCGTGCTGGGCGACGAGCGTGATGCCCGTGCCGAGTCCGAGCCGCTCGGTCACCGCCGCCGCCTGGCCGAGGGTGACGAAGGGGTCGAGGGTGCGGCCGTACTCGGGTGGCAGGTCGCCGCCGACCGGGTACGGGGTGGTCCGCTCGACGGGGATGTGGGTGTGCTCGGGCAGGTACAGCCCGGCGAACCCGCGCTGCTCCAGCTCACGGGCGAGCCGGATCGGGGTGATGGTCTCGTCGGTGAGGAAGATCGTGACGGAGATGCGCATGACTGCATCTGTACCGCGCGACTGCACGGATGTCCATACCGACCGGTCGGCACAGTTTTCACCTCTACCGATCGGAAGTTTTCACCTCTACCGGTCGGAACAGATCCACCTCTGTCGGTCGGAACAGATCCGCCTCATCCACCTCTGTCGGTCGGCTGCCGATTGTCTGCTGATTCCCTTCCCTTGCACGGCAGTTCACGGCTGAATACGAGAGTTGCACGCACCACCACTGCACCACCCACGCCCTGTCACTCACGACGACCTGGGGAGCAGCAGCATGTGCGAGGACAATCACGCGGGCCCCGTGGGCCCCGCGGACCACACGGGCGGCCACGCCGGGCTGGGAAGACGCGCGCTGTTCGTGACGGGCGCGGCCGCCGCGCTTACGTTGGGAAGCGTGACCTTCGCCAGCGGCGCCGACGACACCCAGGACGCGGAGACCCGCACGGTGCGGGGCACCCTGCCGCCCGGGTCCCCCGACTTCGTGTACCTGCCGGTCGAAGTACCGGCCGGCGTACGGGAGATCAAGGTCTCCTACACCTACGAGAAGCCGTCCGTCCCGGCCGGCACCCCGGGCAACGCCCTCGACATCGGCATCTTCGACTGGCGCGGCACCGACCTCGGCGGCCGTGGCTTCCGGGGCTGGTCGGGCGGGGCGCGCACGGAGTTCTTCATCCGGGCGGACGAGGCGACGCCGGGGTACGTTCCGGGCCCGGTCCGCGAGGGCACGTGGCACATCGCGCTGGGCCCCTACACGGTGGCGCCGCAGGGGCTGCCGTACGAGGTCACCGTCACGCTGACGTACGGCGAGCCCGGCGGGGTCGTCGAGCCGGCGTACCCGCCGGACCGGGCGAAGGGCCGGGGCCGGGCCTGGTACCGGGGCGACTGCCATCTGCACTCCTGGTTCTCCGACGGCCGCCGTACGCCGGCCGAGATCGCGGCGCTGGCGCGGGCGGCGGGGCTGGACTTCATCAACAGCTCGGAGCACAACACGCACTCGGCGCACGCGCACTGGGCGGACCTGGCCGGCGACGACCTCCTGATCATGCTGGGCGAGGAGGTCACGACACGGAACGGTCATGTGGTGGCACTCGGCACCGACCCCGGCACCTTCGTCGACTGGCGCTACCGGGCCCGGGACAACCGCTTCGGCCGGTTCGCCCGGCAGATCCGCAAGGCCGGCGGTCTCGTCGTGCCCGCCCACCCGCACGCCACCTGCGTCGGCTGCAACTGGAAGTTCGGCTTCGGCGAGGCGGACGCGGTCGAGGTGTGGAACGGGCCGTACACCCCGGACGACGAGGTGACCCTGGCCGACTGGGACAGCATGCTGGTGGCCTCGGTGCGGGAGGGCCGTGACTGGATCCCCGCCATGGGCAACAGCGACGCCCACCGCGACCCGGACCCGGTCGGCAGCCCCCAGACGGTGGTCCTGGCCGACGACCTGACGCGCGAGGCGATCCAGGAGGGCATCAAGGCGGGCCGGTCGTACGTCGCCGAGTCGAAGAACGTCTCCCTGACCTTCGGCGTGTCCGGCGCGAAGGGCCAGCACGCCGGCATCGGCGAACGCCTGAGGGTCGACCGGAACACCCCGGTGACGGTCCGCCTGGAGGCCTCGGGCGCCCCCCGCTGCACGGTCCGCTTCGTCACCGACCAGGGCGTCCTGTTCACCAGCCCGCCGCTGCCCGTGGCCGGCTCGGGTGTCGTGGAGTGGCGTACGACACCCTCGTACGCGGCCTACGTCCGGGCGGAGCTGCGGCACGAGGCGGCGGTGGGGCCACTGCCGGGGGCGTTGGCGGCGTTCACGAACCCGATCTTCCTGGGGCGTCAGACCGACCGGCCCTAGGCCCCCGGCGACTGCAGATCCGCCACCACCGCCGCGTGGTCCGACGGCCATACCCCGTCGACCGGGCCGTCCCCGGCGCGCCGTACCGCTCGGACGGTGCCGATGCCGTCGGGGCCGGCCGGGGCGCCCACGTGGATGTAGTCGATGCGGGTGGCGGGGCCGGGGCCGGGGTGAACGTACGGGTTGGCGTGGTCCCAGGTGGCGGACGGGGCGGACGGGTCGGCGTACTCCCACGCGTCGAGGAAGACCTGGCCGGGTACGGCGGGCGCGGTGCGGGTGCCGCTGAAGGCACGGATCTCGTCCGAGTCGGGCCGGGCGTTGAAGTCGCCGGTGACGACGGGCGGGAAGTCGGTGCCGGTGCGGTGGGCGGCGACGAACTCGGCGAGGGCGGTGACCTGTCGGCACCGTACCGTCGAGGCATGGGTCGCGGACGTCAAGTGGGCGGTGAAGAACGGAACTTGACCGCCCGGCGCGTCCAGGCGGGCGTAGAGGGCGAGCCGGCCGTCGTCGAGGTCCTCGGGGGCCGGCAGCCGCAGCACGTCCCGCTCCAGGACCGGCCAGCGGCTGAGCACGGCGTTGCCGATGTCGGCCCCGGGGTCCCCGATCCGCCGCCGCCAGCGCTCGGGGGCGGGCGAGGGCGCCCAGGTCCAGTGCAGGCCGAGTTCGTCGGCCAGCCACGCGGCGAGGTTCTCGCCGCCCGCGGCCCACACCTCCTGGAGGCCGACGACATCGGGACGCAGGTCCCGCAGGACGGCGAGGACGGCCTTCTGCCGCTCGGCCCAGGGGCCGAACCGCCACCACAGGTTCCAGGTCACCACGCGCATGGGCACCGTCTCTCGCAGAGGGAACCGTTCGGGGTTCCGCCATCGTTCGATCCCCCGTGAGAGACATTGAAGAGCATCACCGCCACCACAAGACGGGAGACCCGACAAACCATGCCCCGCAGCCCCGAGACCAAGTACTGCGTCGTCACCGCGTTCCAGCGCCGCCTCAACGCCGTCATGCGTCGCCTGCCGGCCCACACCCTGCTGGAGACGACGGGCCGCGTCTCCGGCCTGCCCCGCCGCACCCCGGTCGGCGGACGCCGGGTCGGTGACTCGTTCTGGCTGGTCTCCGAGTTCGGCGAACGCTCCCAGTACGTCCGCAACATCATGGCGGACCCGCGGGTGCGGGTCCGGCTGCGGGGCCGCTGGCACACCGGCACCGCCCATCTCCTGCCCGACGACGACACCACGGCCCGACTGCGCGCCCTGCCCCGGCTCAACAGCGCCGCGGTCCGGGTGGTCGGGGTGGGGCAGCTGACGGTGCGGGTGGATCTGGACGGGTGAGCAGTGTCGGGCGGGGGGGGCGGGCTGGGCTCAATTTCGTGCGGCGTGCGGCTTCTTGACATGGCATCACCTCTTTACTGCAATGAACACCCGACACCGCCGCACCACACACGGGGGCCGCATGTCCGTACGGATCGACGATGATCCGGCTGCCTGACCCGGAACGCTCCCGCGCCCTCCTCTTCGGTACCGCCACCTACGCGTCCGACGAGCTGCCCGACCTGCCGGCCGTGGTCGACAACCTGGAGGACCTGCGGGGCGCCCTGACCTCACCGCTGGGCTCCTTCGCCGCCGAGCACTGTCACGTGCTCCTCGATCCGCCCGGCCTGATCCCGCTCTTCGACGCGTTGGACCACCAGGCCGCCGAGGCCAGGGACACCCTGCTGATCTACTTCGCGGGGCACGCCCTGCGCAAGACGCTCGGCGGCGGCCTGCACCTCGCCCTTCCGCACACGCGGTCGGCCAACCAGGCGGTCAGCGGCTTCGACTACGACCGGCTGCGCGAGATCGTCACCTCGTCCCCGGCGACGAACAAGATCGTGATCGTGGACGGCTGCTTCAGCGGGCGCGCCGACCAGGGCGTGAGCGGCATCGCGCAGGAGCTGGCCATCGAGGGCTGCTGCCTGCTGACCTCGGCCGATGCAGGCCGGCAGGCCCTGGGCCCGTCAGGCACGCGGAACACGACGTTCACCGGCGCCCTCCTGGGCCTGCTGCGGCACGGCGTACCGGCGGCCGGACCGCTGCTCTCCGTCGGTGCCCTCGGCGACGAACTGCGCCGCGGCGCCCGGCGTCAGGGCACACCGCTGCCGGGTCAGCAGTTCCACGGCACGGCCATGCACATCGCGCTCGCCCGCAACCCCGCCGCGCCCGCCACCGGCGTCGCCCCTCCCCCGCCTGCACCGCCCACGCCCCCGCTCCCGCCCCCGCCCCCGCCCCCGCTGATGGCCGAGCACGCGTACGTGTCCCGGGCGCTCGTCCTCGCGGGCACCGCGCACGTCACCAGGCAGGACCTCGCGCAGACGATCCGCGGGAACTGGCAGACCGCCGCCGACCTGTTCTTCCGGGACATGGGCACCACCTCGCACCCCAGCGAGGGCTGGACCGAACTCCGCTCCTGGCTACGGCAGTTCAACGACCCCCGGACCGATGACGTCGAAGGCCGGATCATCCTCGTCGACCGCCGGCTGAACGATCCCGCCCTCCCCCACGACCACAAACTGCTGCACCTGCTGCGCTGGCTCGACCCGGACGGCCCGGTCGTCTACCGCGGCCGTCCGGTCACCTACCGCGCGCTGGCCCGCGTCTGCCTGCGCCCGTACGTCGGCGGCGACAGCGGCGACAGCGATGACGAGGAGCTCCTGGAGGAACTGTCCGGGCCGCACCAGCTGCTCGACGCCCTGTCCGGGTTCGCCACGCTCAACCGGCTGGAGGGCGTGCGGCGCGCGTGGGAGCAGGCGCTGGCGGCCTGGCGGGCGACCGAGACCGCTTCCTGGCCGGCCGAGGTGCGGAACTGGGCCGCCGAGGTGGGGCCCGGGGCGCTGCTGGCCGCTCTGCTGCCACCGGAGGATCTGGCCGAGGTACGGCCCCCGCTGCCGACCGAGGGCCCGCCGGTTCCGTCGACCGGCTGGTACGACCGGCTTCTCGTGGCCGCCGGCGGACGGGAGACCCTGCTCGGCCGGCTGGCGGAGGTCGAGTGGTCCGACCGGGCCCGGCAGGAGGGACGCGCCTGGGCCGGGCGGGAGGAGCAGCGGCTCCGGGCCGAGGAGGAGCAACGCGCGCGGCGGGAGGAAGCGGCCCGCAGGGAGCAGGAGCGGCGGTTCCGGAAGAGGCGGGAGCACGAGGAGCGGCGGCTGGCCGAGGAACCGCGGTTGCGGGAGGAGCGGCGGCTCGCCGAGGAGGAACGGCAGCGGCGGGCCCGGCGGGCGCAGGAGGAGGAGCAGGAGCGGCAGCGCAGGCTGAGGGAGTGGCGGGCTGCGGAGGCGGTCCGGTTGCGTCCGGCCGCGCGGGCCGGGGCCGTGCTCCGCGCGTTCGCGCTCGGCGCCGTGTGGGCGTTCTTCCCCGTCGTGGCCGTCTGGCTCAGCTGGTGGTTCTCCAGCTACGAGTTCGACGCGGCGCAGGTCCTTTCCTGGCTGGTCTGCGTGGTGAGCGCGGCAGCGCTGTACCGGCTGGTCCCGTGCGCCTATCGGCTCGGCGCCGCCTTCCGGCCCAGGCCGCTCGCACCCGCCACCTGGCTGCCGCCGGCGCGCACGGCCCTGGGGACCGGTGCGGTACTGCTGGTCTACGGCCTGATCGGCGGGGACTCGTCGTCACGGGCGAGCAGGATCAAGGCGGACTCCGACCTCCTCCGGGAGGTGGGCCTGGGCAAGTTCCTCACCTATGTGGGGCAGAACGGCACCAGGGACTCCTTCGGCGACATGCTGGTCGGACTGCTGGCGCTGGCTGCCGCGGCCGGCTGTGTCTGGATCGGCCTACAGGCCGGCCGCATCACAGCCCGCCGCTGGGAGGAGAAGTTCGCCCGAGCCCAGGAGGAGGCACACGGACCCGCCCGACATGAGTGAGCCGGATCCGGGCCTGTCCGACATCAGTGAGCCGGGTCCGGGCCCGCCCGACATCAGTGCGCCGCGTCCGGACCCGCCCCCACCAGTGCGCCGCGTCCGGACCCGCCCCCCACCGGTGGGAGCCTGCCCCCCCCCGGCACTCACCCCGGCCACACGATCGCCTGGACCTCGCTGTACGCGTGCAGCGCGTACGACCCGACGTCCCGGCCGACCCCGCTCTTCTTGAACCCTCCGAACGGCGCCTCCATGTTGCGCCCGACGGTGTTGATCCCGACCCCGCCGGCCCGCAACCGTCGCGCGACCCGGAAGGCGCGGGCCACGTCACCGGACCAGACGTAGTCGATCAGGCCGTAGTCGGTGTCGTTGGCGAGGGCGATGCCCTCTTCCTCGTCGTCGAAGGGGATGACGCAGACGACCGGCCCGAAGATCTCCTCCCGGGCGACGCGCATGTCGTTGGTGCAGTCGGCGAGGAGGGTGGGCGCGACGTAGAACCCCTTCCCGTACGGCGGACGTTCGCCCCCGGCCACCACCACGGCACCTTCCTTCCGGCCCGTCTCCACGTACGACTCCACCCGGTCCCGGTGCTCCGCCGAGATCACCGGCCCGACGACCGTGCCCGCCGCACGCGGATCCCCGACCGTCAACCGCCCGGCGTACGCCGCCAGTTGCTCGACGAGCCGGTCGTACACGCCCCGCTGGGCCAGCACCCGCGTGGGGGCCGTGCAGATCTGCCCGCTGTAGAAGGAGAACGTCGTCCCGATCCCGGCCACCGCCGACCCGACGTCCGCGTCGTCGAAGACGACCGCCGCGCCCTTCCCGCCGAGCTCCATCAGCTGGCGTCGCATGTCCCGCCCGCACACCTCGGCGATGCGCTGCCCGACCGCGGTGGACCCGGTGAAGCTCACCATGTCGACGTCCGGGGAGGACACGGCCGCCTCGCCGATCTCGACCGCGCGGCCGGAGACGACGTTCACGACACCCGCCGGCACGCCCGCGGCCTCCAGCGCCTCCGCCATCCGGTAGACGGACAGGGGATCCTGCGGGGCCGGCTTCACGACGACCGTGTTGCCCATGGCCAGCGCGGGGGCGATCTTGCCGGCCGGGTTGGCCCACGGGTTGTTGTACGAGGTGACGCAGGTGACGACCCCGACGGGCTGACGGACGGCCAGCGCGCCCATCACGCCCGCCTTCCCCATCGGCCCGGCCTCGTTGATCTGCGGCGCGACGGCCCACTCGGCGGGCTCCACGCGCGCGTACCGCCGGAACCGGGCGGCACCCACCCCCACCTGCATGGCCCGCGCCGTGCCGGTCGTCGCCCCGGTCTCGGCCTGGGCGAGTTCGGCGTACGACGCGAAACGCTCGCCGATGATCCGCGCCGTACGCCCCAGTACGGCCGCCCGTTCCTCCGGCGTCGTACGCGACCACGGCCCGAAGGCCTCGCGGGCCGCGGCGCAGGCCGCGTGCACCTGATCGCGCGAAGCCTCCGGAGCCCATCCGACGGTCTCCTCGGTGGCCGGGTCGACGACGCCGTAGTAGCCGCCCTCCGGCTCCACCCACGAGCCTCCGACGAACAGCCGCTGCCGCCCCGCCCCTTCGAGGCTCACCTGGTGGCCACCGTCCTGGTGTCCCGCCCGGACCGCAGCACCCGCCCGGGCACGGCCCCGCTCACCACGTCGTCCCGGATCGCCTCGACCCCGTTGACCCACACGGCCCGTACGCCGATCGCCTTGGAGTCCAGCCGTGGGCTGTCGCCCGGCAGGTCGTGCACCAGGGTGGCCGTGCCGGCGTCGATCCGCTCCGGGTCGAACAGCACCAGGTCGGCATGGAAGCCCTCCGCCACCCTCCCCCGCTCCCGCAGCCCGAACAGCCGCGCCGGATCGTCGGTCAGCATCTTCACGGCCTGCTCGAGACCGACCAGCTTCCGCCCGCGCAGACAGTCGCCGAGGAACCGGGTCGTGTACGGCGCCCCGCACATCCGGTCCAGATGCGCCCCGGCGTCGGACCCGCCGAGCAGCACGTCCTCGTGCTGCCAGGTCTCGGCGCGCAGGGTCCAGGAGGCGGGGTCGTTGTCGGTGGGCATGGGCCACAGGACGGTGCGCAGGTCGTCGGCGGCGCAGATCTCCACCAGACACGCGAAGGGCTCCAGACCCCGCTCGCGCGCGATGTCCTGCACGACCCGCCCGCTCAGCCCACGGTTCGCCTCGCTGTACGTGTCCCCGATGACGTACCGCCCGAAGTTCGTCAGCCGCCGGAAGACGCCCGCCTCCTTGGCGGTGGCGTGCCGGAGCAGTTCGGTCTGTACGTCCGGCTCACGCAGCCTGGCGATCCGCTCGGGCACGGGCAGCCCGAGGACCGGCCCCCACCCGGGGATGAGGTTCAGGGCGCAGAAGGTGCCCAGGGACATGTTCATCGGGGTGAGGATCGGCATGGTGAGGGCCACCACCCGCCCGCCCGCCTTCCGGGCCTGCTCACTCGCGAGCAGCTGCCGCGGCACGCGCTCCGGAACGGCGGCGTCGATGGTCAGGACGTTCCAGTTGAGCGGTCGTCCGGCGGCGGCGCTCATCTCCACGAACAGGTCGATCTCGGCGTCGCTGAACTGGTCCAGACACCCCGCGACGATCGCCTCGATCTGCGTCCCCTCGTGCTCCCCGACCGCCCGCGACATCGCCAGCAGCTCCTCCGGCCGCGCGTGCCGGGAGGCCACCGGCCTGCCGTCCCCGTCGGAGTGGCTCGACGACTGGGTGGTGGAGAACCCCCAGGCGCCAGCATCCATGGCATCGTGCAACAGCCGTACGATCTCGCCCAGCTGCTCCGCACTCGGCTGCCCGCCGACCGCGTCCGGCCCCATGACATACCGCCGCAGCGCGCAATGCCCCACCATGAACCCCGCGTTGACCGCGATCCGCCCTTCGAGCGCGTCCAGGTACTCCCCGAACGAACTCCAATTCCAAGGCGCTCCTTCCTCCAGCGACACCAACGACATCCCCTCGACCTTGGACATCATCCGCCGCGTGTAGTCGGCGTCCTCGGGACGGTCGGGACGCAGCGGCGCGAGCGTGAACCCACAGTTCCCGGCGGCGACGGTGGTCACGCCGTGGTTGAGGGAGGGGGTGGCGTACGGGTCCCAGAAGAGCTGGGCGTCGTAGTGGGTGTGGGGGTCGACGAAGCCGGGGGCGAGGACGAGCCCGGCGGCGTCCTCGGTGGTGCGGGCTTGTTCGGTGACGGTGCCGATGACGGCGACACGCCCGTCGCGTATCCCCACGTCGGCGGTGTACGCAGGCGCACCGGTCCCGTCAACGACGGTCGCCCGGTTGATGACGTGATCGAGCATGGGCCTTGCCTCCTTCGAGTCCGGCGAGGTCTGCCTACCCAGGGGCGCGGGGAACTGCGCGACCAGCCACAACGAACCCGCACCCGCCAACGACGCTCAGACACCCCTCCGGAACCGCGAAGTCCGATGAACAGGATCCGTATCGATCTTCGGAATCACGTGCTCCCCGATCAACCGAATCGTCTGCAACGTCTCCTCCTTCGGCACCCCCACCGGCAACCCGAAGCTCAACTGATCCGCCCCGGCCTGCTCCCACCGCTTGCACTGCGTGAGCACCTCGTCCGGATCCCCGCAGATCAACAACTCCTCCTCGATGAGAAGCTCCACGAACTCCGCCGTGTACTCCGGCAGCGTCTCCGGCCACACCGGGAACCCCTCGGGACGAGGAAACGTGTCGTGGTACCGGAACACCAGCGACGGCAGATAGTGCAACTCCCCCCGCACCGCGATCTCGATCGCCTCGGCATGCGTCGGCGCGCAGATCGCCGTCGTCGTCACCATCACGTTGTCGTTGACGAAGTCACCGATCGGCTCGGCGTTCACGACCGCCGTCTTGTACTGCTCCAGCACCCACTCCATGTCGGAGACCTTCTGCACGCTGAACCCGAGCACCCCGAGCCCCTTCTTCGCGGCCATCGCGTACGACGGCGGCGACCCGGCGGCGTACCACATCGCGGGGTGCGACTTCCCGTACGGCTTGGGCAGCACCTTGCGCGGCGGCAGCGACCAGTGCTTGCCCTGGAAGCCCGCGTACTCGTCCTGGAGCCACATCTTGGGGAACTCGGCGATGGTCTCTTCCCAGATCTCCTTGGTGAAGTTCATATCGGTCACGCCCGGTATGAACCCGAGGATCTCGTGCGAGCCCGCACCGCGCCCCGACCCGAACTCGAAGCGGTTGCCGGTGAGATGGTCGAGCATCGCGACCTTCTCGGCGACCTTGACCGGGTGGTTGACCTGGGCGAGCGGGTTGAAGATCCCGGAGCCCAGATGGATCCGTTCCGTCGCGTGCGCGAGATAGCCCAGGTACACGTCGTTGGCGGAGAGGTGTGAGTACTCCTCCAGGAAGTGGTGCTCCGACGCCCAGGCGTACTTGAAGCCCGACTTGTCCGCCTGGATGACGTACTCGGTCTCCTCCATCAGCGCCTTGTGCTCGGCGAGCGGGTCGGTCTCGGCGCGCTTGCCCACGTATCCCTGTACAAAGAGCCCGAATTCCAAGGAGGTTCACCGTCCCCAGTAGTGTCTGACGCTGCGTCAGATCGGTGGGTGTGCCGCCGACTGTGGCACCGGGCGGAAGGATGGTCAATAGTTGACGGGCAGTCAGATGGCGGCGTGACGGCAGTCAGATGACCGAGACGCCCGCCAGCCAGCCCCCGTCGATCACGAACGGCTGCCCGGTGATGTACGAGGAGTCCTCCGAGGTCAGGAACAGTGCGAGGCGTGCCACCTCCTGCGGCCTCCCGATCCGGCCGAGCGGCACGAGCTTGCGGTAGAGCCCGTCCAGCGCCCTCGACGTCTCCTCGGCGTCCGCGTCCGGGTCCAGCAGCGAGGGGTTGGACATCGCGGTGTCGATGGCGCCGGGGCACATGGCGTTGACCCGGATGCCGCGGGGCGCCAGCTCCAGCGCGGCGACCCGGGTGAGGCCGAGGATGGCGTGCTTGGTGGCGGAGTACGCCCCGACGGCCGCCATGCCGGTCACCGCGGTGTACGAGGCCGTGTTGACGATCGTGCCGCCGTCGGCCATCTCCGGCGCGACGGTCTTGACGCCGAGGAAGCAGCCGACCTGGTTGACCCGTACGACCTGCATGAACTCATCGAGGGGGGTGTCGACGAGGGAGTTGAAGCGCAGGATGCCGGCGTTGTTGACCAGCCCGTCGACATGGCCGTAGGCCTGGCGCGCGGCGGCGACGGCGGCCTGCCAGTCGGCCTCCAGGCCCACGTCGAGGTGGACGTAGAGCGCCCCGATCTCCTCGGCGAGGGCCTTGCCCTGGTCGTCGAGCACATCGGCGACGACGACGCCCGCCCCCTCCGCTGCGAACAGCCGCGCCTCCTGCTCCCCCTGTCCGCGCGCCGCCCCCGTGACGATGACGACCCGTCCGTCGAGCTTGCCCATTACGGCCCCCTTCGAGAGGTGGAACGGTGGACCCCGCAGCGTGAACCCCGCAGCGTGAACTCCGCATCGTAGCGCCATACCTGACGAAGCGTCAGATGCAAGTCCTGAGGGTTGCTGAGGCGAATCTCACGTGACTCACAAGTAGGGATGTTTGACCCTGTCGGCGCGCGTCAAGGGAATCCAAAATCCTTGCCATGTCCAAGCGGAGACTGAAGAACAAGAAGATCAGGATCGTGGCGGTCGGATCGGCCGTCGTGACCGGCGGGGCCTTGGCCGCCGTACTCCTGCCGTCGGCGAACGCCGCCGAGGAGAAGACGCCCGACCAGATCATGGATCTGTGCAAGCGGGCCAAGGTGGTCAACGGGAAGGAACAGGACCTCTTCGATTTCGGCGGGCATCCGATCGCCGGGCCGTCTTTCGGGTCCGACAACTGCGATTTCGTGGAGACCGAGTTCGAGACGTTCAACGGGCCGACCGAGAAATCCTCCATCGACTTCCCGAACTGTGAACCGAACGCCACCGGACCGGCGAAGGTGTCGATCACCTGGTCGGCCACGGCGGCGCAGGGCCAGGGCAAGTACACCGTGACCCAACAGGGCGGCGGCGGAGGCCTCTTCGGATTTCTGAGCGGGTCGTGGCTCAAGCACAAGGGCACCCTCGACATGACGCTGAAGTCGGAGACCGCGGGCGACACGGAACAGCGGGACGTGCCGGTCGGCAAGGTGCTGCACATGGAGTTCACGCCGAAGATGCAGCGGATGACCGGCGAGTGGCGGGTGCGGATCGACGCCGACCCGGGCGACTTCGCCACGAACCCCTCCCCCGAGCAGAACTTCGTGGCGCCGGACGTCGTCGAGGGCCCCGTCATCCTGCCGGGCGCGGCCGGTGCCCCCGGTGTCGTGGACGGCACCTCCAAGGCCGTACTGACCGACTGCTGACCAGCCCCGACCCCCTCGAAAGCCCGACCCCCCACAGGAGATCCCATGACCCGCGCCAACCGCGCCAGAAGCCACCGCAGCAAGAAGAAGCGCCTCACCCTCGCCCTGGCCCCGGTGGTAGCCCTCGCGGTGGCCGTCCCGCTGATGAACTCGGCCGGTGCCGCGACCCCCTCCGAAGTCAGCGCCGACTGCGCCGCGGACTCGGACAAGCTGGAGAACTGCGAGTTCGTCGACGTCCAGGTCAAGCGGGACAACCTCGGACCCAACCAGCGTGTCTCCGCGGTCACCGACAACTGCGGATCGACGGGCACGGCCTCGAAGACCTTCAACGTGAGCGCCTCGGTCACCCGGACCATCCAGCTGGAGGACGGATTCACCGCCGCCGCCGACACGAAACTCGGCAATTCCTTCTTCGAGATCGGCGTGAAGTTCAACACGTCGGAAATCAACATCACGCGTGACGACAAGACGACGACGCTGGCGTTCAGCCGGACGGACACCGTGCAGGGGGACAGCCTCGGCTTCTTCATGTGGTCGGCCAAGCGCACCGATGTGAGCGGATTCCTGCGGGCCACGTACAAGGAGGAGCAGAACGGCCAGAAGGTCTTCTTCTCGCCGGGCGAGGGCTCCACGGGCGTCCATGTCTTCTATCCGCAGATCCTGAAGAACGGAACTCCCGACGGCCGCCTCTGGCTGCGCAATGTGAAGTGCGGAACTCCCGAAGCGTCCGGAATTCAGAATTCGACGCGTGCCCTGAGGGCGGAACCGGGATTCGGCGCGGGCGGTGAGAACGTCACCGACGTCGAGATCCCGCTGGCGGAGGTTCCGGCGCCGTAGTCCGCGGTCGCCGGTCCGGTGCCGGTTTGGTTGCTGGTCCGGTTGCCGGTCCGGTTGCCGGTTCTCAGGCGCGAAGCACGGGCGCGGCTCCCAGCCACCGCAGGACCGCGTCCGTGCTGCCGCGTGCGTCGAGCTTGGCGTAGATGTTGCTGAGGTTGTTGCGGACGGTCTTCTCGCTCAGCCGTAATCGCAGCCCGATCTCCTGCGCGCCCAAGCCGGTCGACAGCAGCTCCATGATCTGCCGTTCACGCGGCGAGAGCGCCTCCCGCAGCCGCTCCAGCGCCTCCCCGCCGGCGGGCAGCCGCCGCACCCCTTCCCGCAGGGCGGCGCAGGCCGCCGGGGAGAGGTAGGTGTGGCCGACGGTGGCGCCCACGACGGCCGAGGAGAGCATGCAGGTGCAGTAGTCGCCCTCGACCAGATAGCCCGCCCCGCCCCGGAACACCTCGACGATGGCCTCGACGTCCCGGCACGGGCTGATCACGATCGCGGGGATGTCGGTGGCGGGCAGTTCCCGTACGGCCACGGCAGGGTCCGCGCGGTAGAGGATCACGACGTCCGCCGCCACGCCCAGGGGCACCACCCGCCCGACGTACGCGTCGTCCGGAGCCGGCCAGTCGGGATGCGGCCAGGCACCCTCGGGGCAGGCGAGGGCGACGGTGAGTTTCCGGGAAGCGCGCACGTCATTGTGTCCTTCCGCCGAGGCCGTACGGGCGTACGTCTACGTCAGTACGTCCATACATACGGCGCTCGGCGTGGACATGTTCAAGCTTTCAAGGAGCGGGGGCGCTCCGCTGGTGTGCCGGGTTACGGGCGCTACAGAGCCGGCGCTGTCCGCTCGCCGAATGCCTCCATCTGGTCGGTGAGTTCAGCGCGGCTCCTGGCGCGGAAGCGCAGCTGGATCTGGTGCACGCCCATGGCCCGGTAGGCGCGGAGCGACTCGGCCAGTTCCTCGGGGCCGCCCGACAGGGTCCGGCGCCCTACGTCCCAGTCGGGCTTGCCCACGTACAGAGGCTCGGCTATGGCGCCCACGGTGAACGGGCCCTCGATGCCGGACTCCTCCCGCAGTCGCCGTATCCGGGCGATCTGCGCGGGCAGCCGGTCCCGTGGGTCGCCCTGGGGCAGCCACCCGTCCCCCTTGAGCGCGGCCCTGCGCACGGCGGCCGGGGAGGATCCGCCGACCCAGAGGGGGACGTGTTCCTGGGCGGGGCGCGGGAGCTGGCCGAGGCCCTCGAAGTCGTAGAGCTTGCCGTGGTGTTCGGGGAACTCGTCGGGGCCGAGGGCGGCGCGCAGGGCGTCGATGGACTCGTCCAGTACGGGTCCGCGGCGGTCGAAGTCGACGCCCAGGGCCTCGAACTCCTCCGGCACGTGTCCGGCGCCGACGCCGAGGATCAGGCGGCCGCCGCTGAGGTGGTCGAGGGTGGCGTACTGCTTGGCCGTGAGGAGAGGGTGGCGCAGGCCCACGACGGCGACGTGGCTGAGCAGCCGGACGCGTTCGGTCGCGGCCGCGAGGTAGGCGAGGGTGGCGACCGGGTCGTACCAGACCGTGCTCATCGCGGGTGCGAGCCGGCGCGGGATGGCGACGTGGTCGCAGCTCGCGATGTACGCGAAGCCCGCGCGGTCGGCGGCGCGGGCGACGGCGAGCAGGTCGTCGGGGCCGGCGGCGGCTTCCCAGGGTTCGGCGTAGAGCGTGCTCTGGGACTGGACGGGAAGCTGGATGCCGTACGACAGGGCTGGCATGGTGCCCCCTTCGTTGGCGGTCGAGGTCCGGCAGGTGGACTGACGCGGACTACATAGTCTTAGCTGACGGGTCGTCAGGCAACCCAAGCGTCGCCATTGACATCTACTGAAGTGACCCTCAAGCGGATCATCGCGCTTACAGGGTGGAAACAGGGATGAATGGGGTGAAGGTGGACGCGGATCAGCGGCCCTCCATATCCGACGTCGCCGTGCCCGACGTCGCCATGTCCGTCGTCGTGATCGTCTACAACGACGCGGCCAGGCTGCCCACCGCCGTGCGCTCGGTGCTGGAGCAGACCCTGCGGGGCGTCGAGGTCGTGATCGTCGACGACCACAGCACGGACGGCTCGTACGAGGTGGCGCGCCGCCTCGCCGCCGAGCACCCCGACCGGGTGCGGGCGTACCGCCTCCCCGAGAACAGCGGCGGCTGCGGCGCGCCCCGCAACCACGGCATCCTGAAGGCCCGCGGCGACTACGTCCTCTTCCTCGACAGCGACGACGTCCTGGAGCGCAACGCCTGCCGCAACTTCCTGGAGGCGGCCGAGACCACCGGCGCCGACCTGGTCTCCGGCATGTGCGTGCGCGTCCACGTCGACTCGCGCCACCGCAAGGAGGTCAAGTGGTACCCGTGGCTGTACGCCCGCACCCGCACCCTCGACTCGATCGCCGAGCTGCCTGACCTGCTGGTCTTCGACACCCTGTCGACCAACAAGTGCTACCGGCGGCAGTTCCTGGTCGACAGCGGCCTGGACTTCCCCGTCGGCATCCACTACGAGGACCTGCTGTTCTCCGCGCAGGCCTACACCGCGGCCCGCCGCATCACGCTCATACCGAACCGGGTCTACGACTGGAACGTGGCCGAGAAGGCCGGCGCCAAGTCGATCAGCAACCGGCGGGCCGAGATCGCCAACTTCGCGCACCGCATGGAGATGCACCGCCGGGTCGACCGGCTGCTCGCCGACCAGGGCCTGACCGAGCTGAAGTTCCGCAAGGACGTCAAGTTCCTCAAGCACGACCTGGTGCTGCACCTGCGCGACCTGCCGTCGCGGGACGCCTCCTACCGGCAGGAGTTCGCCGCCCTCGCCCTCCCCTACCTGGCGTCGATCGACCCGGCCGCGTACGACGAGGTCGAACCGATCCACGCGGTCTGCGCCTATCTGCTGCGGACGAGCGACTGGGGCAACCTGCTGCCCGCCGTGGACACGCTCACCAACCGCGACAAGGTCTCCGCGCCGCTCGCCGAGCGCGACGGCCGGGTCTACTGGTGCGCCGAGCACATCGACGAGGACCCTCTCGCCCGCCGGATCCTGGACGTCACCGAGCTCGGCTATCACTCCCGGCCGGTCGGGAAGCTGTTCCTGCGCAACGAGCTGACCGAGTACCGGCAGGCGGAGGGAGGCGGCGGTGTCGTCCGGCTCGCGGGCCGGGTCACCAACCCGCTCGGCGTCATCCCGCCCGCCGCCCGGCTGACCGCCCAGCTGGAGTTCTACGCCCGCCGGCAGGGCGTGCGCTTCCAGACCTTCCGCTTCCCGGTGCCGACGCTGCGGCACGAGGGGTCGTACGTGTCCTGGGAGGCCGCGGCGGACCTGTCGAAGGGGCTGCGCCCGCTCGGTGTCGTGGACGCCGTCTGGGACGTACGCCTCCACCTCGACGTCGACTCAGAGCGCACGACGACCCGGCTCACCGCCGCCGGCCCCAGCCTGGCGACCGGCCAGGTGCCCGTGCGCCCCCGCCTCACCCGGCTGATCGCCGACCGGATCGAGCCCCAGGTCTCCGCGCGCGGCCACCTCGCCTTCCGCCTCGTCCCCGACAAGAAGGCCAACGTCCTCGTCACCCGCGGCCTGCAGGGCACCCCGGGCCGCCTCGCCAAGGCCGGCTACCGCAAGGCGAAGACCCTGCGCAAGAAGGTGACCTCCGGCGACACCAAGCTCCGCCTCTACCACGACGTCTTCCTGCGGATGCCGGTGCACAGGCGCCTGGTCGTCTTCGAGAGCCATCTGGGCCGGCAGTACAGCGACAGCCCCCGGGCGATCTACGAGGAGATGCGCCGGCAGGGGATCGACTTCGAGGCCGTGTGGTCGTACACGGGCAAGCCGCAGGGCTTCCCCTCCGACGCCACGCTGGTGCGCCGCTGGTCACTGCCGTACCTCAGGGCGCTGGCCCGCGCCGAGTTCTGGATCGACAACCAGAGCTACCCGCTGAAGCTGACCAAGCGGCCCGGGACGACGTACATCCAGACCTGGCACGGCTCCGCGCTCAAGCGGATGGGCTTCGACGAACCCGGCTGGAAGCTCAAATCCCGCGCCGAGCAGGCGGAGCAGCAGCGCTCCCTGGACCGCTTCGACCACTTCCTCATCCGCTCCGAGCACGATGTGCGCACCCTCGCCAAGGCCTTCCGGCTGCGGGAGAAGACGCTGCTGCGGGTGGGCTACCCGCGCAACGACGCGCTGGCGCAGGCCCGGGAGTCGGCCGAACGCCCGCTGTTGGCCGCCGAGTTGGGGATCCCTGCCGACAAGAAGGTGCTGCTGTACGCGCCCACCTTCCGGCAGCAGGGCGGGCGCCGTTTCGCGCTGCCCTTCGACGTGGAGCGGTTCGCGGAGGAGTTCGGCGACGAGTACGTCCTGCTCGTCCGCGCGCACTACCTCAACCACGTCGTGCTCCCGCCGTCCGTACGGGGCCGCGTCATCGACGTGTCGGACCACCACGACGTGACGCCTCTCCTCGCGCTGGCCGACGCGCTGATGACGGACTACTCGTCGGTGATGTTCGACTACGCGCTGCTGGACCGCCCGATGCTCTTCTTCCCGTACGACTACGAGGAGTACGTGCACGAGGGCCGCGGCACCTATTTCGACCTGCTGGAACGGGCCCCGGGTCCGGTCGTCCGCACGGAGGAGGAGCTGCGTTCCCTGCTGGCCGCCTCGTCGCTGGAGGAGCAGACGCTGAAGTACGCGGCGGCTCGGGAGCGGTTCGTGGCCGACTTCGGCGAGCACGACAAGGGCACCGCCGCGCGGCGCGTCGTCGAGGAGTTCTTCACCGACTGGAGGAAGGCACAGTGACCGTAGGCACGAGGGAGCGGGACGTCTTCCTGGTCTCCAACAGCGTGGACGAGATGGGCGGCGTGACCAGCTGGTCCCATCAGATGGCCCGGCTCTTCACCGAGCGCGGCCACCGCGTCCACGTCATCGGCGTCACGACCCCCGAGGACCCGCACGACCTCGGCGAACTCCCGTACCCCACGACCCGGCTGTACGACGGCCAGCCGCCCGCCCCCGGCCGGGCGCGGGACGCGAGCATGCGGGCGAAGGCCGCCGTGCTGACGGACCTCTTCCGGGCCGCGCGGCCCGGCGGGGTCGTGATCGTGACCCAGGTGTGGGCGATGGAGTGGGTGAAGCTCGCCGACACCAGCGGTCTGACGGTCGTCGGGATGAGCCACGAGTCCTTCGAGACCTCGAAGCGGTCCTCGCGCTTCCAGCGGGTCCTCAGGCACTACCGGGACGTCGACCGCATGCTGGTCCTCACCCGCGAGGACGCCGACCTGTGGATCGGCGCGGGCCTCGACAACGCCTCGTTCCTGCCGAACGCCGTGCCCTGGCTGCCTCAGGTGCCCTCGCCGCGCACCGAGAAGGCCGTGATCAGCATCGGCCGGCTCAGTGACGAGAAGGGCGTCGACATGCTCCTCGACACCTGGGCGGAGGTGGCGCCCCGCCACCCCGGCTGGGTGCTGAAGATCTACGGCTCCGGCGAGGACGAGGAGATCCTCAGGAAGCACTGCACCGCCCTGGGCCTCGACGACTCGGTGCGGTGGATGGGCCGCACGAGCGATGTGCCGGGCGCGCTGCGGAGCGGCTCGGTGTTCGCGCTGTCCTCCCGGGGCGAGGGCTTCCCGCTCGCCCTCATGGAGGCCATGGCCATGGGCGTCCCCTGCGCCGCCTTCGACTGTGCCCCCGGCGTCCACGAGATCATCCAGGACGGCGAGGACGGCCTCCTCGCCCGGCCCGGCAACACCGGCGAACTCGCCCGCAGGCTCGACCTGTTGATGTCCGACGCGGCGCTGCGGGACCGGATGGGCGACGCGGCGCGGGAGAACATCCGCAGGTACGGGGCGGACGAGATCGCGGGGCGGTGGGAAGCGCTGTTCAGCTTCCTGGAGAGGTAGGGGCAGGGGCAGCGGCAGGGACCGCAGCGGCGGCGGTCCAGCCCGCCCATGCCGACGCGATCATGTCCGCGACGCCGTACCGGGCCTTCCAGCCCAGCTCGGTGGCGGCGCGGTCCGCGGCGGCGACGACGCGGGCCGGGTCGCCGGGGCGGCGGTCGGTGACCACCGGGGCGGTGTCGTGGCCGGTGACCTCGTTGATGTGGTCGATCAGCTCGCGCACCGAGACCCCTTCCCCGCGCCCGATGTTGAGGGTGAGGTCCGTGCCCGGTGCCTCGCGCAGCCGCCGTGCGGTCGCCACATGCGCCTCCGCCAGGTCGACGACGTGGATGTAGTCGCGGACGCACGTCCCGTCGGGGGTCGGGTAGTCGGCGCCGAAGATCCGGGGCGCGGCGCCTTCGGTGAGCTTCTCGAAGACCATGGGGACGACGTTGAATACGCCGGTGTCGGCGAGTTCGGGGCCGGCCGCGCCTGCCACGTTGAAGTACCGCAGGGAGGCCGTGGACAGGCCCGCCGCCCGGCCCGTGGCCCGTACCAGCCACTCGCCCGCGAGCTTGGTCTCGCCGTACGGGCTCATCGGTGCGCAGGGCGTCTCCTCGGTGACGAGGTGCACGTCCGGCATGCCGTAGACGGCGGCCGAGGACGAGAAGACGAAGGAGGAGACCCCGGTTCCGGTGACGGCGGCCAGCAGCGTACGCAGACCCTCGACGTTCTCCCGGTAGTAGTGCAGCGGCAGTTCGACGGACTCGCCGACCTGCTTCTTGGCGGCGAGGTGGACGACGCCCTCGACGCCGTGTTCCCGGATCACCCGTGTCAGTCGCGGCTCGTCGAGGGTGGACCCCACCTCCAACGGCACGTCCTCGGGCACCCGTTCGGCGAACCCGGTGGACAGGTCGTCGTAGACGACCACCCGTTCGCCCGCGTCGAGCATCGCGCGCACCACATGCGCCCCGATGTAGCCGGCTCCACCGGTGATCAGCCAGGTCATGTACAGCCTTTCGTGGGATCGGGTATCAGCGGAAGAAGCGCTTGAGGCGACGCCGTACGACGTCCGTCACGCCGCTCAGGCCGGGCGCGAGCCGCACCGCGAGCGACCCCGAGTGGGTGGCGTACGGCTGCACCAGCAGCACGGCGTACCGCAGGCTCGGCAGGGCGCGCCGGCTGAGCAGTCCGGCGCCGGCGAGCGCGTGGGCGGTGGTCTCCCGGTGGGAGCCGTCCTTGAAGCGCAGCCGGAGCCGGAGGTCCCAGGTGCCGCCGCCCAGGACCGCCAGGTCGACGGGGAACTCGGCCGACCAGGTCTCACGGTCCGGGTCGGCCGCGAGGAACGCCCGCTGGGAGAACGCCGGCCGACCGGTGTCCCGCTCCACGAACTCCGCCTCCACGCTCTCCGGCCCGGCGGCCGCCATCTGCCCGTACATCTCGTGCAGGCGCAGCCGGAGCACCGTCCCCCGCGCGCGGGGCCGCAGTTCGGCGTCGACGGCGGCGGGCAGCCGGTGCGCGGGGCGCAGGAGGAGGTGGTCCAGCTCGGCCTGGGGCAGGTCGGCGGACCAGACCGGGGAACCGTCCTCGGCCTGCGCGTACGGCGGGTTCAGCCGTGCCGGGCGGGCCGCGACCTCCCGCAGCCGGTCCAGGTCGCGCGGCTCCTCGGCGGCGAGGACCACCCGGGCGACGATGCGGCCGGGCGTGGGGGCCGCCGTGAGGTCGCCCTCGTCGAAGGAGGCCAGGTACGCGCGCGTGAGGGTCCACCACTCGCGCCGGTAGTCGGCGCCGCGCAGGTGCAGCTCGCGCGCGTACATCCGCAGCGAGTGGTCGAGGAAGCGGGCGCGCGTCGCCCGCGCCAGCCGCTTCTCGCCGGCGGCCAGCAGGATGTCGTACGACATCCGGTCGGCCTCGATCCGGGCCCGCCAGTTGGCGATGTTGGCGCGGTCGAGGGAGATGGACAGCCGGGCCGCGGACCGGCGCACGTGCCAGAGGTACACGGGCTCCGGGACCAGCGCGATGCTCGGTCCGGCGGCCAGCAGGCGGGCGGTGAAGACGAAGTCCTCGTAGGGGAAGCGGCCTTCGGGGAAGCTGATGCGGTGGGCGCGCAGGAAGTCGGCGCGGTAGAGCTTGTTGACGCTGAGCGTGTCGCGCACCAGACGTACCTGCCGGGCGGGGTGGGCCACCAGCGTGCGCGCGGTGTACAGCTCGTGCTGCCAGGGGGTCTCGCGCCCGGACGGCAGCTCCTTGCGCAGGCACAGCCCGGCGGCGACCGGCGCGTCGTGCCGCACGGCCGCCTCCAGCAGCGCGTCGACGGCGCCCAGCGGCAGTACGTCGTCGCTGTCCAGGAACATCACATAGGGCGAGGTCGCCGCGTTCAGCCCGTCGTTGCGCGGGGTGCCGCAGCCGCCGCTGTTGACCGGGCGGCGGATCACCCTCAGGCGCGGTTCCCCGGCGGCCAGCCCCTCCAGCAGGGCCACGCTGCCGTCCGACGAACAGTCGTCGACCGCGATCACCTCGCGTACGGCCGGCCCCTGCGCGAGCGCCGAACGCACCGCGTCCGCCACATGGGCGGCGTCGTCGTACCCGATGACGACGACGGTGACCTGCGCGTGCTGGAGAGCCATGGTTGCCCCGACCGAAGAGTGATATGTACGGAATGGTCATGTACGAGGTGCTTCGAGCCTCGGTGGGGAAGATGGCGTGTACGCGGTCGGGGTTCCGTTCAAGACTGGATGTTTACGATCAACGGCCGCCTCCCGGCCCCCACAGCCCGTCCGGCGTCAGCCCCAGCAGCTCGATCGCGTTCCCCCGCACGATCCGTTCCACGACGTCCGGCTCCAGGTGCCCCATCTGCGCCTCGCCGACCTCGCGGGACTTCGGCCAGGTGGAGTCGGAGTGGGGGTAGTCGGTCTCGTAGAGGACGTTCCCGAGGCCGATCGAGTCGAGGTTCCTGAGCCCGAAGGCGTCGTCGAAGAAGCAGCCGTAGACGTGGTCGGCGAAGAGCTCGGACGGCGGGCGGTGCACCTTGTCGGCGACCCCGCCCCAGCCCCGGTTCTCCTCCCACACCACGTCGGCGCGTTCCAGGATGTACGGGATCCAGCCGATCTGGCCCTCGGCGTACATGACCTTGAGGTTCGGGAAGCGCTCGAACTTGCCGCTCATCAGCCAGTCGACCATCGAGAAGCAGCAGTTGGCGAAGGTGATGGTGGAGCCGACGGCGGGCGGGGCGTCGGCGGAGGTGGAGGGCATCCGGCTGCTGGATCCGATGTGCATGGCGACGACCGTGCCGGTCTCGTCGCAGGCGGCGAGGAAGGGGTCCCAGTCGTCGGTGTGGACGGACGGCAGCCCCAGGTGCGGGGGTATCTCGGAGAAGGCGACGGCCCGCACGCCCCGGGCGGCGTTGCGCCGGACCTCGGCGGCGGCCAGCTCGGCGTCCCAGAGCGGGATGAGGGTGAGGGGGATGAGCCGCCCTCGGGCGTCCGGCCCGCACCACTCCTCCACCATCCAGTCGTTGTAGGCCTGGACGCACAGCAGGCCCAGCTCGTGGTCGGCGGCCTCGGTGAAGGTCTGGCCGCAGAAGCGGGGGAAGGTCGGGAAGCAGAGCGCGGACTGGACGTGGTTGACGTCCATGTCGGCGAGGCGGGCGGGGACGTCGTACGAGCCCGGGCGCATCTGCTCGTAGGTGATGACCTCCAGCTTGATCTCGTCCCTGCTGTAGCCGACGGCCGTGTCGAGGCGGGTGATCGGCCGGTGCAGGTCCTCGTACACCCACCAGTCGCCGATGGGACCGTCCTCGCCGGGCCGGCCCATGACGGGCTTGAAGCGGCCGCCGAGGAAGGTCATTTCCTTCAGGGGCGCCCGGACGATGCGCGGTCCGGTGTCGAGGTACTTCTTCGGAAGCCGGTCCTGCCAGACGGTGGGCGGCTCGACCGTGTGGTCGTCGACGGAGATGATCAGCGGAAACGCGGTCTCGGTGTCCATGTCCGCCACGGTAGCGCCGATCTGACGGCCCGTCAGCTACGCGGCGGCGGCCACGCTGTGCGGAGACCGCGTGAGGACCTTGTGATATCCCGCGCGCCTGCCTGTGATCAGCCCCTCCGCAGCTGACGCATCGAACGGAACAAGGCAGACTGGCGGGGATGGAAACGGGTCCAGGCCCTGTCGTTTGGATCAGCTCGGCTGTGAGGATCGGTTTCTCTCGGCCGACCCGAGCGGGGTCTGGTGCGTGCAGCTGCAAGGCGGAGGAGGGCGTCGACGCGGAGCGTCGGCAACCGACGACAACGCGGCAGATGCGCGTGCCAGGGCCCGCGACGCCGTGATGATCCAAACGAGAGGGCCTAGGGGGGACGGATGGACGGGGTACCGCGCGTGCCGGAGCAGAGGGGGCACGGCTTCTCGGCGGCAGCGGCGGAGCCGGCGGCGGCGCTGCGCTTCGGCGTGCTCGGTCCGGTACGCGCGTGGCGCGGCGAGGAGCAGCTCCCCACCGGCTCCCCCCAGCAGCGCGCCCTGCTCGCGGCCCTGCTGCTGCGCGAGGGCCGCACGGCGACCGCGGCGGAGCTGATCGACGCCCTGTGGGGCGAGGAGCCGCCCTCGCAGGCGCTGGCGGCCGTGCGGACGTACGCCTCGCGGCTGCGGAAGGTGCTGGACCCCGGGGTCCTGGTCAGCGAGTCCGGCGGCTATGCCGTACGGGGTCTGGACGACGGCGCGCTGGACCTGGCCGTCGCCCAGGAGCTCGCGGCGGAGGCGGAGAAGGCGAAGAACGCCGGGGATCTGTGCCATGCGTGCGAGGTGCTCAAAAAGGCGCTGTCGCTGTGGACCGGCGAGGTGCTGGCGGGCGTCCCGGGCCCGTACGCGGAGGCCCAGCGGGTCCGGCTGGAGGAGTGGCGGCTGCAGTTGCAGGAGTCGCGCCTCGACATGGACCTGGAGCTGGGCTGCCACGCGGAGGCGGTCTCGGAGCTGACGGCGCTCACCGCGGCGCACCCCCTGCGGGAGCGGCTGCGGGAGCTGCTGATGCTCGCGCTGTACCGCAGCGGCCGGCAGGCGGAGGCGCTGGCGGTGTACGCGGACACGCGGCGCCTGCTGGCGGACGAGCTGGGGGTGGACCCGCGCCCGGGCCTGAAGGAGCTGCAGCAGCGGATCCTCCAGGCCGACCCCGGCCTCGCGCAGCCGTCGGCCCCGGTCGCCGAACCGGCGGTCGTGCCGGTACGGCCCGCCCAGCTCCCGGCGACCGTGCCCGACTTCACGGGCCGTTCCGCCTTCGTCTCCGAGCTCAGCGGGGTCCTGGCCACGGCCGAGGGCCGGGTGATGGCGGTGTCCGCGCTGGCCGGCATCGGCGGCGTCGGCAAGACGACCCTCGCCGTGCACGTCGCGCACCAGGCGCGCGCGGCCTTCCCCGACGGGCAGCTCTACGTCGACCTCCAGGGCGCGGGCCCGCGGGCGGCCGAGCCGGAGACGGTGCTGGGCTCGTTCCTGCGCGCCCTCGGCACGGCCGACTCGGCGATCCCGGACTCTCTGGAGGAGCGGGCGGCGCTGTACCGCTCGGTGCTGGACGGCCGCCGGGTCCTGGTGCTGCTGGACAACGCCAAGGACGCGGCGCAGGTACGTCCGCTGCTGCCCGGCATGGAGGGCTGCGCGGCGCTGGTGACGTCCCGGGTGCGGATGGTGGACCTCGCCGGCGCGCATCTGGTCGACCTGGACGTGATGTCCCCGGACGAGGCGCTGTCGCTGTTCACGAAGATCGTGGGCGAGGAGCGGGTGGCCTCCGAGCGGGAGGCTGCGCTGGACGTGGTCGCGGCGTGCGGCTTCCTGCCGCTGGCGATCCGTATCGCGGCGTCCCGGCTGGCGGCGCGCCGCACCTGGACCGTGTCCGTCCTCGCCGCCAAGCTGGGCGACGAGCGGCGCCGGCTCGACGAGCTGCAGGCCGGCGACCTGGCCGTCAAGGCGACCTTCGAGCTCGGCTACGGCGCCCTGGAGCCCGCGCAGGCCCGGGCGTTCCGGCTGCTGGGCCTGGCCGACGGCCCGGACATCTCACTGGCCGCCGCTGCCGCCGTACTGGATCTGCCGCCGGAGGACACGGAGGACCTGCTGGAGTCCCTCGTCGACACCTCGCTGCTGGAGTCGGCGGCGCCGGGACGCTACCGGTACCACGACCTGGTCCGGCTCTACGCGCGTGCGTGCGCGGAGCGGGACGAGCAGCCGCCGGGTGAGCGCGTTGCGGCGATGTCGCGGCTGCTGGACTTCTACCTGGCCACGGCGGCGGCCGTGTACGCGATCGAGCGGCCCGGGGACCGGCTGGTGGACCACCTGGCGGAGACCACCCATCCGGGGCTGACGTTCGCGGACCGCAAGGGCGCGCGGGACTGGCTGTACACCGAGGCGAACTGCCTGCTCTCCTTCGCCCGCCAGTGCGCCGAGCGCCCGGGGGCCCTGCGGCGCGCCGTCGACCTGCTGTGGGCCGCCGTCGACCTCTCGGAGTCGGGCGCCAACTCCAAGGAGTACGAAGCCACGGCGAGGACCCTGCTGGAAGCCGCCCGGCGGGTCGGCGTGGAGCAGGTCGAGGCCCGCGCGCTCATGACGCTGGCGCACGCGCTCCTCGACAGCGGCCGGTTCGACCTGGCCGACGAGGCGGCCGAGCAGGTCATCAGCCTCGCCCACCGGGCCGACGACCTGCTGCCCGCCTGCTGGGCCCACAACGCCCGCGGGGCCATCGCGCTGTACCAGGGACGCAACGCGGACAGCGAAGATCATCTGACCCACGCCATAAGGCACTTCCGGGCGCTGGACGACCGCCCGGGCGAGGCCGCCATCCTGTGCAACCTCTCCCGGGCCCACCTGGCGACGGGACGCACACAGAGCGCCGTGTCCCTCGCCCGGCAGGGCATGGAGATCTACGACGCCATGGGCAACTCCATGCGCGGCGCGAACGGCCGCTACGCCCTGGGCATGGCGCTCACGCAGAGCGGACAGCTCGGGCCCGCGGCCGGCCAGCTCCAGGACGCCCTGGAGGTCTTCCGCGACAGCCGCCAGCGGCTGTGGGAGGGGATGACCCTGTTCCGCCTGGCGGAGGTCGACATCGCCGCCCGGCGCTACGCCCAGGCGGCGGCGAACGCCGAGATGGCCCTGACCGTGCTGCGCGGCATCGGCGGGGAATGGCGGCGCGGCAACGTCCTCACCGTGCTCGGCACCGCCCTGTCCGCCGTCGGCCACACGGGCCGCGCCCGGGTCTGCTGGGAGGAAGCCGTCTCCATCTACGACGAGTTGGGGGCGCCGGAGGCCGAGGCCGTGCGGACACTGCTGGCTCCCTCGCGGGCCGCCTGAGAGGGCTGGGCCCTGGCGTTCATCGTTCGTTTATCGCCGTCATACATCCTCTGAGGCAGTCGATCCGTCGCGTCGGGGGGCAGACGGGTCGGGGAAAAGGGCCACACACCCGGGGGATTAAGGTGAACGGCCCAAAGGCCCGTCCGGCCATCCTCGGGGGAGTGACTGGACGGGCCTTGTCAACCTACGGACGTACAAGACTCAGTGGAGTGCAACGATCATGAGTGACGAGCAGGTCGTCAAGCCGGAGGACATCCACGTCACCGCGGAGCCCGTCGACGCCGCGGCCGCCGACAAGAAGGCGACGGACGGGGGCGCCACCACCCAGGGGGACATCCACGTCACCGATGAGCCGCTGGAGACGAAGGACATCCACGTGACGTCGGAGCCCTTCAAGCCGGCGAAGTAAGCCTCATCGCACGGGGAACGGCCGCGGCGGCGCGGAGGGGAGGCCGCCGCGGCCGACGTGTGTGATCACCCGCCCCGCAGCTCCCCCTTGACCACCTTCCCGCTGGCGTTGCGCGGCAGTTCGCCCACGAACTCCACCACCCGCGGCACCTTGTAGTTCGCCATCTCCCGGCGCGCCCAGGCGATCAGGTCGTCCCCGGTCAGCACCGCCCCGGGCCGGCGCACCACGTACGCCTTGCCGACCTCTCCCAGCCGCGCGTCGGCGACGCCGATCACCGCGACGTCCGCGACGCCGGGATGCAGGCCGAGCGTCTGCTCGATCTCCGCCGGGTAGGCGTTGAAGCCGCCGACGACGAACATGTCCTTGATGCGGTCGGTGATCCGGAGGTGGCCGTCCCGGTCCAGCACCCCGACGTCCCCCGTCCGCAGCCACCCGTCCTCCGTCAGGACCTCCGCCGTGGCCGCCGCGTCCTCGTAGTAGCCGCGCATCACGTTGAAGCCGCGGACCAGGACCTCGCCGGGCTCGCCGGGCGGGGCCTCGACGCGGACCTCCGTGCCCGGTATCGCCCGGCCGGACGTCGACGCGATCACCGACGGGTCGTCGCCGCGCCGGCACATCGTGACGATGCCGCTGGCCTCCGAGAGGCCGTACGCCGTCAGGACCGTCTCCACGCCCAGTTCCCCGCGCAGGCGTTCCACCAGCCTGAGCGGCACCACCGCGGCGCCGGTCACCACCAGCCGCAGCGCGGACAGGTCGTGGGCGTCGCGTGCCGGGTGGTCCAGGAGGGACTGGTGCAGGGTCGGCGGGCCCGGCAGCACCGACACCCGTTCCGCCGCGATGTTCGCCAGGGCCGTACCGACGTTGAAGACGGGCTGCGGGATCATCGTCGCGCCCCGCATCAGACAGGCGATCACGCCGGCCTTGTAGCCGAAGGTGTGGAAGAAGGGGTTCACGATCAGATAGCGGTCGCCCTGCCGCAGTCCGGCCAGGTCGCTCCACACCTCGTAGGCGCGGAGCGTCTGCGTGTGCGTGATCACCGCGCCCTTCGGGCGGCCCGTCGTACCGGACGTGTAGACGATGTCCGACGGCCAGGAGCCCTCCACCGCCCCCGCGCGCGCCCGCACCTGAGCCTCGCCCACCCCGTCGCCGCTCGCCAGGAAGTCCTTCCAGGTGCGGTAGTCCGCCGGGGCGTCGTCGGACAGCACGACGACCTGCTCCAGCTGCGGCAGCCCCGGCCCCCGGACGACCGCCCTGCGCAACGACGCCACGTACGAGGTGCCCAGGAAGGTGCCGGTCACGAAGAGCAGCCGGGCCCCGCTGCGGCGCAGCACGTCCGCGGCCTCCGTGCCCTTGAAGCGGGTGTTCAGCGGCACCAGCACGGCCCCCGCCGACACCGCGCCGAGGGCCGCGACGATCCAGTCGAGCGTGTTCGGGGCCCAGATGGCGACCCGGTCGCCCGGCTCGATCCCGTTCGCGACGCAGGCCGCCGCCGAGCGTTCGACGCGGGCGCCGAGTTCGCCGTAGGAGATCCGGGTCCGGCCCTCCACCACCGCCTCGGTGTCCGGGTACCGCTCGGCCGCCCGGCGGACCAGCTCCGGGATGCTCTGCCATTCCACGATCGGCCTCCCCGAACCCAGGACGCATGAGCTGACTACCCGTCAGATTAGCGGTAGCCTGACGCCCTGTCAGCAGCCCGTCCGCGACGCGGAGGTGTGCACATGGCCGGACTCAAGGACGCGACCGCCATAGTCGGCATAGGTCAGACGCCGTTCGCCAGACACCTCCCCGAGGACGAGAAGACCCTCGCCTGCCGTGCCGTGCTCGCCGCCCTGGACGACGCCGGGATAGCCCCGGGCGAGGTCGACGCCCTCGCCAGCTACACCATGGAGGAGACGGACGAGGTCGAGCTGGCTAAGGCGGTCGGCTTCGGCGACCTGACCTTCTTCAGCAAGGTCGGTTACGGCGGCGGCGGTTCCTGCGCCACGGTCGCGCATCTCGCCGCCGCCATCGCCACCGGGCAGGCCACGGTCGGCGTAGCCTGGCGCTCCCGCAAACGCGGCAGCGGACCCCGGCCCTGGCGCGACACCACGGCCCAACTCCCCACCCCCGCCCAGTGGACCCGGCCCTACGGCCTGCTGCGCCCTGTCGACGAGATCGCGATGCTCGCCCGCCGCTACCTGCACGAGTACGGCGCGACCCGCGACCACCTCTTCAACGTCGCCCTCGCCTGCCGCAACCGGGCCAACCAGAACCCCGCGGCGGTGATGTACGAACGCCCCCTGACCCGCGAGATGTACATGACCTCCCGCTGGATCAGCGAGCCCCTCTGCCTCTTCGACAACTGCCTGGAGACCGACGGCGCCCTGGCCTGCGTCGTCGTCAGCCGCGAACGCGCCCGCGACTGCCGCCACACCCCCGTCTACGTCCACTCCGCCGCCCAGGGCCTGCCCGCCCAGCACCACGGCATGGTCAACTACTGGAACGACGACCCGCTCACCGGCCCCGCCTGGACCGCCGCCCGGCACCTGTGGAAACACTCCGACCTCACGCCACAGGATGTGGACGTCGCCCAGATCTACGACGCGTTCACGGCCCTCATCCCGCTCTCGCTGGAGGGATACGGATTCTGCGGGCGGGGCGAGGGAGGCGCGTTCACCGAGCAAGGCGCCCTGGAGATCGGCGGGCGGCTGCCCCTCAACACCGGGGGCGGCGGCCTCAGCGAGGCCTACGTGCACGGCTTCAACCTCATCAACGAGGGCGTCAAGCAGCTCCGCGGCACGAGTACCGCCCAGGTCCCCGGCGCCGCCACCTGTCTCGTCACCGCCGGCGAAGGCGTCCCCACCTCCGCGCTGCTCCTGAGGAGTTGATGCAAGGATGCTCACCCCCGTCACCGACCCCGACGGCGCCCCCTTCTGGCAGTACGCCGCCCAGGGCGAACTCCGCGTCCAGACCTGCGCCGACTGCGCCGAACCCCGCTTCCCGCCCCGCCCCTGCTGCCCGCACTGCCAGTCCTTCGCGAGCGAGTGGCGCCAGGTCGGCGGGCACGGCCGTATCTGGTCGTACGTGGTCCCTCACCCACCCCTGCTGCCCGACTACGCGGAGCAGGCGCCGTACAACGTCATCGTCGTCGAACTCACCGACGCCCCGCGCATCCGTCTCGTCGGCAACCTCGTCACCGGCCCGGACGCGCCTCTCGGCTCCCTTCCTGCCGACCGGATCCGCATCGGCGCGAAAGTCCAGGCCGTCTTCAGCGGCACCGGGCTGCCGCAGTGGGTCCTGGAGCGCCCATGAGCCTCGGCCTCAGCACCGACAAGGACACCGGCGTCGCCGTCGTCACCCTCGACCGGCCCGACCGGCACAACGCCATCGACCTGGAGACACGGGACGAACTGGTCGCGGTATGGCGCGAGTTGCGCTTCGACGACACCGTACGGGCCGTCGTCCTCACCGGCGCCGGCGAGCGGGCGTTCTGCACGGGGCTGGACCGGGAGGCCGTCGTCCCGCAGCCGAACTCGCCGTACATGACGGACGATCCGCTGCTGCTGGTCGGGCCGAAGTCCAACGACCTGTGGAAGCCGGTCGTCGCCGCCGTGCGGGGCATGGCCTGCGGTGGGGCCTTCTACCTGCTCGGGGAGGCGGACTTCGTCGTCGCCGATCCGACCGCCACCTTCTTCGACCCGCACACCACCTACGGGATGGTCAGCGCGTACGAGTCGATGCTGATGGCGCTGCGGATGCCGCACGGGGAGGCCGCGCGCATCGCGCTCATGGGGAGCGCGGAGAGGCTGTCGGCGCGGCGGGCCCATGAGATCGGACTCGTCTCCGAACTCACCGAGCCCGGCGGGGCGTTGGAAGCCGCGGTCGACTGTGCCGCCGTCATCGCCAGGTATCCGGAGCAGGGCGTGCAGGGGACCGTGCGGGCGCTGTGGGCGGCCAGGGAGGCCGCGCTCGCCCACGCCTTCGCGCAGGCGCCGCACCTGATCGCGCTCGGGAATCTGCCGGGCGGGCGGCAGGCGGAGCTGTTCGCCGCCCGCCGCCCGGGGTTCAGGACTCGTTGAGGCGCCGCGCGTTGCTCAGCTCGCACTTGGCGCCGCTGTTGTACGTGAAGCCGTCCGCGGCGGCGGGCACCTCGGCCAGCATGGTGAGGGTGTCGGAGGAGCCCGCGGGGACGGCCTGGATCAGGTAGTTACCGGTGTGGAACTGCTTGCCGTCCTTGTCCTTGAAAGTGACCGTGAACGTGTAGGTGTACTGCGTGGTCGCGCTGCTGTTGGTGGCGCGGACGGTGGCGGCCATCTTGTTCCCGTCGGGCTTGCACGAGTCGATCTTCACGTCCTCGGCGGCCGCTTCGCCGGCCGGGGCCTCGCTGGCCTCGGCACCTGCGCCGGTGCCAGAGCCGTAGTCGTCGTCATCGTCGTCGTAGTGGGTGCTGCCGCCCGACGTGTCACCCGACGTACCGCCCGTACTGCTCGACGAACTGCTGGAGCTGGACGAGCTGTTGTCGCAGCTGCCGCCGTGGGAGCGCTTGGCCCCCGTCAGCGCGATCATCACGCCGGCTACAACGGCGACAGCGCGGACATGGCGAAGCTTCATTTCGTGCGACCCCCGATTGTGGTTCATCACCGATGACTTGATCGTGAGCACGTCACGTTAGCAGCGCCAAGTGCAGGACCCGTGAAGAGACGGGGGAGCGCCCCGCAGGGGCGCGGGGAACTGCGCGACCAGCCACAACGGAGCCGCACCCGAACACGCACCCAACCCGGCACGCCCCACCCGCACTACCCAGCGGAGCGCGCCGTCCCCGTGCCCTTCTCCGCGTCCAGCGCGTACACGCACCGGTCCTTGCTGCACGCGTACACGACCCCGTCCCGCACCACCGGCGACCCGGTGATCTCCCCGCCCGTGGCGAGCTTCCAGCGCAGGCGGCCGTCGTCGGCCTTCAGGGTGTAGAGCAGATGGTCGGTCGAGCCGAAGTGGATCCGGCCCTCCGCCACGGCCGGCGCCCCCACGATGTCGCCGCCCGCCTGGAAGCGCCACTTCGGCGTCCCGGTGACCGCGTCCAGCGTGTACAGGCCCTTGCCGCTGCCGACGTGGACATGACCGGCAGCCACCAGGACCGGCTCGATCGAGGAACGCGACTCCGTGGCGATACGCCAGCGGTCGCGGCCGTCGGTGGCGTCCAGGGCGTAGACCGTGCCGAGGTAGTCGGCGAGGTACACACCGCCGCCGGTCACGGCCGGACCCGGCACGAAGGTCGGCGGGCACAGGAAGACCGCCGGGGCCTCGAAGTGCCAGCGCACGAGGCCGCTCACCACGTCCAGCGCGAGCACCCGCGTCCCGGCCGAGACGTACACATAGCCGTCGTGCGCCTGCGCCACCCGCACCGGCACCCCGCCGCAGGAGGCGGCGTCGCCGATCGGGTACGACCAGCGCTCCTCGCCCGTCCGGGCGTCCAGGGCCTTCAGCCGGGCGTCCTGCCAGACGTACACGGTGCCGTCGTACAGCGCCGGCCCGGCCTCCGGGGACTCGAAGTCGGACTGCGCCCCGGTGAGCTCCCACAGCTTCTGCCCGTTCGAGGCCTCCCAGGCCTGGACGCCGCCGCCGCGCGTGCCGGTGACGACCGTGCCCCGCTCGGCCTTCAGGGAGTACACCCAGGCGTCCGTCTGCAGGCGCCACAGGTCCGCGCCCTCTCGGCAGTCCAGGGCGAACAGGGTCGGGCCGTCGGAGGCGTGGATACGGCCGTCCGCGACCGCCATCGACCAGGCGACGTCCCGGGTCTTGAAGCGGCGGCGGCCGGTGGCCACGTCCAGGGCGTGCACCTCGAAGGAGGTGACGTAGACGAGGTCGTCGGCGACGGACGGCGTGCCCCAGACGTCGTTCGACATGCGGAAACGCCAGGGCCGCCAGCCGGCCGCCGGCTCCGGGGGCGTGGGCGGCAGCGCGGGTACGGCGGGGCCCACGGCGGGGTCGGTGCCGTTGACGCCGGGGCGGGGTTTGGACCAGGAGGCGACGAGGCCCGCCCCGGGCGGGGGTGCCTGCATGGCGGCGGCGCGGGCGTCGGCGACGCGGGGGCCGGGGCCGATGGGGACGGCGGCGCCGGCCAGCCGGACCGGGCCGGTGTCGGGGGCGCCGACGGGGACGGGCGAGGGCTGCGGGCCCGGGACGACCGGGTCGTGCGAGGGCGGGGGCGGCAGGGGCGCGGGGGCGGCGCGGCCGCCGCCGCTGCGGCCGGAGGCCGGCGCGGGCTTCACCGCCGGGCGGCCGCCTCTGCGGGACTCGATCAGGCCGACCGCCCGCTCGGGCAGCCACGCCGACGCCGTACCGCTGTCGTCGGTGCCGGAGCCGAAGAGGTGGGGGGCGAGTTGGGCCTGGAGGTCGGCCGGGTTGGGGCGGCCCGTGGCCTCCATCTGCATACAGGACTCGATGAGCGGGCGCAGCTCGTCCGGGAGGCCTTCGAGGTCCGGGCCCTCGCGCAGCAGCATGAAGACGGTCTCGACCGGGTTGGCGCCGTGGAACGGGGGGTGTCCGGTGGCGGCGAAGACCAGCATCGAGCCGAGCGAGAAGACATCGCTCGCGCCGGTCACGCTGCGGGAGTCCTTCGCCTGCTCCGGCGACATGTAGGCGGGCGTACCGACCGCGACGTTGGTCATCGTCAAACGGGTGTTCGAAACGCCGGACGCGATACCGAAGTCGATGACGCGGGGGCCGTCCTCGACCACGAGCACGTTGGACGGCTTCAGGTCGCGGTGGACGAGACCGGCGCCGTGGATCGACTGGAGGGCCTCGGCCACACCCGCCGCGAGCCAGCGCACCGCCTGGGCCGGGAGCGGCCCGCACTCGTTCACTATTTCCTCTAGCGAGGGCGCGGGGACGTACGCGGTGGCCAGCCACGGCACGGCGGCGCGCGGGTCGGCGTCGACGACCGCGGCCGTGTAGAAGCCGGAGACCGCCCGGGCCGCCTCCACCTCACGGGTGAAGCGGACGCGGAACAGCTGGTCCTCGGCGAGCTCCGTACGCACGGTCTTGATCGCCACGCGCCGGCCCGAAGCCGAGCGCGCGAGATAGACCAGCCCCATGCCGCCGGCACCCAGCCGTCCGAGCACCTCGAACGGCCCGATCCTGCGCGGATCGTGCTGCGTCAGCTGATCCACCACTCTGCCTGCCACCTCCCCGTACGGGCCCCGTCACCCAGATATGTACGCGACCCCGTGCAGCGTCTCACCACCGCACCGCCTCGGCGGCACGCACCCTGATTCTTCCTGTCTCGGGGCGTGGTTGCGAACCCGAGGGCGGAACGGGGTGTCTTGGGACAAAACCACAGCCACCCCCAGGGCGGAAGCGCCGGTTCGCATAGTGGGACGCCGAAGGTAAGAGTGCGGTCAGCGTTCCAGGACCGCGAACGACGCCCCCTGGTCGTCGGTGACCACGGCGACCGTGCCGTACGACGTTTCGAAGGGCGGCACCTGTACGCGCCCGCCGAGCCGGTTCACCGTGCCGAGGGTCTCCGCGCAGGACTCCACCCGGAAGTGGACGACGAAGTGCGGCGGCATCATCGCCGGGAAGACCTCGGAGACGGCCGCACGGCCGAAGTCGGGCCTGGCGTCCGGCCCGAACAGGGCGTCGGCGAAGAGCTCGCCGTAGAACGCGTTGGCCGCCTCGGTCTCCCGGGCGTACAGCTGCACCCAGGCGAAGGTGCCGGGCTCGTGCCGTCGGCCGAAGCCCTGGTGGCCGTCCGCCTGCCAGAGCGCGAAGACGGCGCCCTCGGAGTCGGTGACCAGCGCGGCGGCACCGAGTCCGTCCCCCATGCGCACGGGCGGGATGACCACCTGCCCGCCCGCCGCACGGATCCGCTCGCCCAGCGCCCGGGCGTCCGGTGTGGCGAAGTACACCGTCCACACGGTGGGCAGGCGCCCGTCCGGCTTGCGGGCGAGCGCGGCGACGCGGTCACCGTCGAGGAGCGCCCACACGGTGGAGTCGTACGCCTCCTCGAAGTCCCACCCGAAGAGCTCACCGTAGAACCGCTTGCCCGCCGCCACATCGGGGAGCTGTGCTTCGACCCAGCACGGAACACCCTCCGGGTATCCCGTTCCGTTCGTGGATGCCCTGTTTTCGGCCATGCGGCAAAAGTAACGGCGTCTTGTGCGGCGCGCAGACCAGGCACACCAGCCTCCGCATACTCAGGCACCCCATTTGCAGTCGGCCGAATCGCGCCCCGATCACGCCTCGGTAAGCTGACGACATGACAGGACAAGTGCGTACCGTCGACGGCCGCGTGGCCGGCCGGCGTGGGCAGGCGACCCGGCAGAAGCTGCTCGACTGCCTCAGCGAGATGCTCAGCTCCTCCCCCTACCGGGACGTCAAAGTCATCGATGTCGCCCGGAAGGCGGGGACTTCGCCCGCGACCTTCTACCAGTACTTCCCGGACGTCGAGGGCGCCGTCCTGGAGATCGCCGAGCAAATGGCCACCGAGGGAGCCGGGTTGACCGAGCTCGTCGAGGGCCGCAGCTGGGTCGGCAAGGCGGGCTGGCAGACCGCGCAGGAACTCGTGGACGGATTCCTGGAGTTCTGGCGCAAGAACGACGCGATCCTGCGGGTCGTCGACCTCGGCGCGTCCGAGGGCGACAAACGCTTCTACAAGATCCGTATGAAGATCCTGAACTCGGTGAACAACTCCCTGACCGAGGCGGTCACTCAGTTGCAGGCCAAGGGCAAGGTCGACAAGGACGTCAACCCGGCCGCGATGGCGGGTTCGATCGTCGCCATGCTCGCGGCGGTGGCCTCGCACCAGAAGGGCTTCCAGACCTGGGGCGTCAAACAGGCCGAACTGAAGCCGAACCTGGCCCTGTTGGTCCACCTGGGCGTGACCGGCAAGAAGCCGACGAAGTAGAGCAACCTGGGTCCTGTCTGGCAGGCGGTGGTTCACGCTGGGTGAGCCGCCGCCTGTTTCGCTACGCCGGCAGCGGCCGGTCCCGCACCACGTGCTTCATCACCAGCGTCGAGGTGAGGCGCTGCACCCCCGGCAGGGTCGCGAGCCGCTCGTCGTACAGCCCCTGGAAGGCGGCGAGGTCGGCGGTGGCCACCCGCAGCAGATAGTCGGGCTCGCCGAACAGCCGCTGTGCGTCCAGCACATGGGGGATGTCCGCGAGCGCCCGCTCGAACTCGGCGACCGTGTCCCGGTCCTCCTGGCGCATGGAGACGAAGACCAGCGCCTCGAAGTTCAGCCCGACGGCGGCCGGCTCCACGACGGCCCGGTAACCGCTGATGGCACCGGCCCGCTCCAGCTCCCGCAGCCGCCGGTGACACGGCGAGACGCTCAGCCGCACCCGCGCGGCCAGCTCGGTCACGGTCAGCCGCCCGTCCTGCTGGAGCTCGGCAAGAATCTTTCTGTCCACGTCGTCCATGAGGCAGATCTTCCCTCACAAGCGCCGGTCACGGGCAAACTTCGACAACACTTTCGGGCCATTCCCACCTAATGTCGCCACCATGGACTCCGGACTGCTCCTCTCCTTCCTCGCCATCGACCTGCTCCTCGTCTGCGTGCCGGGCGCCGACTGGGCGTACGCGATCTCCGCCGGGCTGCGCGACCGCTCCCCGGTGACGGCGGTGGCAGGCCTGGTCACCGGATACGCGCTGCACACGGTCCTCGCGGCGGCCGGGCTGGCCGTGCTGGTCGCGAGCGAGCCGGGACTGCTCACCGCACTGACGGCCGCGGGCGCCGCGTATCTGGTGTGGCTGGGGTGGGGCGTACTGCGCCGGCCGGGCACACCGGGGGCGGCCGAGGAGACCGTGGCAGCGAGCCCCGCCCGCGCCTTCCTGCGCGGTGCCACGATCAGCGGCCTGAACCCCAAGGGCCTGCTGCTCTACCTGTCCGTGCTGCCGCAGTTCCTGGTGACGAAGGGCGGCCATCTGCCGGTCCCCGCCCAGACCGCCGTGTTCGGCCTGCTCCACATGGCGTGCTGCGCCGCCGTCTATCTCACGGTGGGCCTCGCGGCCCGCGCGGTCCTAGGCGCCCGCCCGGCAGCCGCCCGCGCGGTCGCCCGCACGTCCGGGGCGGCGATGCTGGGAATCGGCGCGTTCCTCCTGGTCCAGCGCCTGGCGACGCTGTGACCTGCGGGGCGCCCTAGGGCTTGTCAGACAGGCCCTACGGCCGGCGGACGATCCTGAAGAGCCGTATCTCCCGCTCCACCCGTGCCTGGTACGTCGCGTACGGCGGCCAGAACGCCAGCGCCGCCTTCCACGCCGCCGCCCGCTCCTCCCCCTCCAGCAGCCGGGCCGTGACCGGGATGTCGTGGCCCTTCCAGCTGACCTCGGCGTCGGGATGGGCGAGGAGGTTGTGGGTCCAGGCGGGGTGGCCGGGGCGGCCGAAGTTGGAGCCGATGAGGATCCAGCTGCGGCCGTTCTCCTCGGGCATGCAGGCCAGCGGAGTACGACGGGGCTGTCCGCTGCGGGCGCCGGTGGAGGTCAGGATCACGCCGGGCAGCATCTGGGCGCTGAGCAGCGCCCTTCCGCGTGTGAGCCGGTGGACGGCACGGTCGAGCACCGGGATGACGTGCGGGGCGACCTTGGCGAAGGCCCGCGTCGAGGACACCTTCTGCACGACCCGTACGCCGATCACACCGTCACCTCCCGCTCCGCGGATGTCTCGAAGAGTCGGGCCGCGTCGGCGGCGTGTGCGCGCAGCCGGTGCACCGGGCCGAAGAGGAGTTCGTCGCCGGCGGCCCGCTTGAAGTACAGGTGAGCCTCGTGTTCCCAGGTGAAACCGATGCCGCCGTGGAACTGGATGCCTTCGGCGGAGGCGGTGCGGAGCGCTTCCAGCGACTGGGCCAGGGCGAGGGGCGCCTCTGGTAGTGCCGCTGTATGCCGTCTGGCGTCTGCGGGCTCGTTGTGGCTGGTCGCGCCCACGCGGCGGAGCCGCATATCGACACCGCCCGCGCCCCTTGGGGGCGTTGCGGACCAGGCTGCGTAATACGCTGCCGATCTTGCTGCCTGGACCTCCACGTATACGTCCGCCAGCCTGTGCTTCACCGCCTGGAAGGAACCGATCGGGCGCCCGAACTGCTCCCGCTGCTTCACGTACTGCACCGTGCGGTCCAGTGCGCGGTCGGCGGCGCCTACCGCCTCGCAGGCCAGTACGGCGGCGGTCAGTTGGCCCACGGCTGCCAGTGCGGGCAGTGCGTCCGCGCTTTCGTCTCCCAGCAACTCGGCCTCCACGTCGCGGAGTTGGATGCGCCCCTGCGGCCGGGTGGCGTCCAGGGTGGTCTGACGTGTGCGTACGACGCCCGCCGCGTCCCCCGGTACCAGGAACAGCAGCGTCCTAGACCGGGCGAAGCCTCCGGCGTGTGCGGCGACCAGGAGCAGGGCCGCGCTGTGGCCGTCCAGTACCTGGTCGACCTGCCCGTACAGCCGCCAGCCGCCATCCGCTCGCCGGGCCTGGACGCCGCCGGCGCGGCCGCCGCCGGCCCAGTCGCCGGTGTTGTCGCCGGTCAGGGCGAGGGCGGTGGCGAGGGACGGGCCGGGGACGGCGAGGGTGGCGGTGAGGGCGCCGGAGGCGAGGCGGGGCAGGAGGGCGGTGCGCTGGGGGTCGGCGCCGAGGGCGGTGATCAGGGGTGCGGTGAGGACGGCGGTGGCGAGGAGCGGGGAGGGGGCCAGGGAACGTCCCGTCTCCTCGCAGGCGAGGGCGAGTTCGGTCGCCGAGCAGCCGACGCCGCCGTAGGCCTCGGGGAGGGCGAGTCCGGGCAGGCCGAGCTGTTCGGCGAGGGCGGTCCACAGGGCCGGGTCGTGCCCGGCGGGGGTGTCGACGGCCGCGCGCAGCTCGCGGGGGCCGCAACGGCTGTGGAGCAGTTCGCGGAGGGTGCGGCGGATCTCGTCCTGCTCGGGGGTGAGGCTGGCGTCCATGGGCTCTTCCTCCGGCTCTTCCCTCCAGAGGCCCTTCCTCCAGATCTGACGGGCCGTCATATTAGGAGGGTCGCCACGAGATGCCCAGAGGTTGGAGGCCGCCCTCTCATGACTCCCGCGAGCCGGAAAGTCGCCGTGGTCGGCGTCGCCCTCGCCGACTGCGGCCGGGTGGACGACGCCACCCCGTACGCCCTGCACGCCCAGGCGGCCCGCCGCGCCCTCGCCGACGCCGGGCTCGGTCGGGGCGTGGTCGACGGATTCGCCTCCGCCGGACTCGGCACCCTCGCCCCCGTCGAGGTCGCCGAGTACCTGGGCCTGCGCCCCACCTGGGTCGACTCCACCTCCGTCGGCGGCGCCACCTGGGAGGTCATGGCGGCCCACGCGGCGGACGCGATAGCGCGGGGGCACGCGAACGCCGTACTCCTCGTCTACGGCTCCACCGCCCGCGCCGACATCAGGGCGGGCCGGCGGACGGGCAACCTGTCCTTCGGCGCCCGGGGACCCCTGCAGTTCGAGGTCCCCTACGGCCACACGCTCATCGCCAAGTACGCCATGGCCGCCCGCCGCCACACGATCGAACACGGCACGACCATCGAGCAGTTGGCGCAGGTCGCGGTGCAGGCCCGGGCCAACGCGGCCCTCAATCCCGAGGCGATGTTCCGCGACCCGATCACCGTCGACGACGTCCTCGCCGGGCCGATGATCGCCGACCCCTTCACCAAGCTGCACTGCTGCATCCGCTCCGACGGCGGCGCGGCGGTGCTGCTGGCCGCCGAGGAGGTCGTACAGGACTGCCGTACGGCCCCGGTGTGGGTGCTCGGCACCGGGGAGCACGTCTCGCACGCCGCGATGTCCGAGTGGCCGGACTTCACCACGGGCCCGGCGGCGGTCAGCGGACGGCTCGCCTTCGAGCGGGCCGGGGTGCGGCCCGAGGAGATCGACTTCGCCGAGATCTACGACGCCTTCACCTATATGACCCTGGTGACGCTGGAGGACCTCGGCTTCTGCGGGAAGGGCGAGGGCGGGGCGTTCGTGGAGAAGGGGCGGCTGCTGGTGCGGGGCGGGGAACTGCCGGTCAACACGGACGGGGGCGGGCTGTCGGCCCAGCATCCCGGGATGCGGGGGCTGTTCCTGCTCGTGGAGGCGGTGCGGCAGCTGCGGGGCGAGGGCGGGGAGCGGCAGGTGCGGGGGCGGCGGGACGGGGGGCTGCCCCGGTTGGGGGTGGCGTCGGCGACCGGGGGGTGGTTCTGCTCGTCGGGGACGGTGGTGCTGGCCAGGGACTGAGCGTGGGCCGGGCGCGTGCGCACGTGACAATCGAGGCATGGAAAGAGATCTCCACGAGCCGGATCATCAGGAAGCCGATCTTCATGAACTGCTGAGGTCACTGCGGGTGTGGGACCCGGCGGTCACCGAGCTGCCGGACTTCGACGCGGCCGCAGCGCCCGCCGGCCCGCTCGCCCTGTTCACCGCCTGGTTCGCGCAGGCGGTCGCGGCCGGGCAGGTGGAACCGCACACCATGTCCCTCGCCACGGCCGACGCCGAGGGGCTGCCGGACGTACGGACCGTGATGCTGCACGGCGCCGACGCGTCCGGCTGGTCCTTCGCGACGCACCTCGACAGCCGCAAGGGCCGCCAGCTCAAGGCCCGTCCGTACGCGGCCCTCGGCTTCTACTGGCCTGCCCAGGGCCGACAGGTGCGCGTGCGGGGCCCTGTGACGGCGGCCCCGGCCCGGGAGGGACAGGCCGATCTGCACGCCCGCTCGACCGGCGCGCTGGCGGCCGCGCTGACCGGGCGGCAGAGCCAGGTCCTCGGCTCCCTGGAGGAGTTGGCACGGACCTCCGAGTCGGCCTGGGAACGCGCCCAGCGCGAGCCCGACGCCCCCGTGCCGACCTGGACGCTGTACCACCTGCGCCCCGACGAAGTGGAGTTCTTCCAGGGGGACGCCCGGCGACGGCACGTACGGCTCACCTACCGGCGTACGGCGGAGGGTTGGGCGAAGGAGCTGCTCTGGCCCTAGTCGCGCAGGTGGATCCCGTTGACGGCGGTGTCGAAGATCGGCCGGTGCTCGTTCCAGGTCGCGTTCGGCGCGGACAGGTAGATGACGTACTGGGTGCTGTCGGCACCGCTGAAGGCCAGCTCGACCCCGCGGTACTCCCGCGCCCTGCCCTGGAAGGTGAACTCCCAGTACCCGGCGGGCCGGCCCCGGAACTCCGTACGGCTCATCCTGATCCGCTCGTAACCCGGGTTGTCGCGGCGCGTCTGCTCCTCCTCGGTGTCCCGCCAGTGCTGGAGCGGGTCGGACCCCGCGAACTCGACCACCTCGACCCGCAGGCCCACCAGGCCGGACGGGTCGATGTAGGCGACCTCGCCGCTGGGCATGTCCTTGGCCGTCCAGCCGTCCGGCACGGGCACGGAGAAGCCCTGGCCGGCCTTCACCAGGTGGTAGCCGGCCGGAACGGGCGACGGGGAGGCGTCCGGCGCCGGGGAGCCGCCGGAGGATCCGGAGGTACCGGAGGATCCGGAGGCACCGGACGCGGACGGGGACACGGACGGCGACCGGGGCGTACCGCCGCCCCGCGAGGCGTCGTCGCCCCCGGGCCGCAGCAGTACGCCGCCCGTCACGGCGCCGGCGACGACCAGCACCGCGGCGGTCCACATCGCGGCGCGGCGACCACGCCTTCGCCGCGGCGCCGCGGCCACGGCGGAACCCGACCGCTCCTGTCGTGTGGGCGGGTCGAGGGGCACGGTCGCCTCGTCGGCCGCACGGCTCAGGAGGTGCTCGGCCTGGTGCGCGCTCATGCGCCGCTCGGGGTCCTTCTCCAGCAGACCCTCGATCACCGGGGCCAGGTCCCCGGCACGGCTCGGGGCGTCGTGCGGGTCGGCGGCGATGGCGTACGCCGTCTCGATCGCCGTGTCCCGGCGGAACGCGGGCCGTCCCTCGACCGCCTCGTACAGCGTCGCCCCGAGCGACCACAGGTCGCAGGCGGGGCCGGGCTCGGCGATCCCGGGGCGCAGGCGTTCCGGGGCGAGGTACTGGATCGAGCCGACCAGTTCCCCGGTCCTGGTCAGGGACGGTGTGCCGGACTCCACCGCGATCCCGAAGTCGGTGAGGACGATCCGGCCGTCGTCCCCGAGCAGCACGTTGGCGGGCTTGACGTCCCGGTGCAGCACACCGGCGTCGTGCGCGGCGCGCAGCGCGGCGGCCATGGCCCGGCCGATCCGGGCCGCCTCACCCGGCGGCAGCGCACCCCGCCGCTGCACGAGGTCGCCGAGCGTGACGGAGGGGATGTACTCCATGACGATGCACGGCAGGCCCTCGTCGTCGACGACGTCGTGCACGACGATCACATGGGGGTGGGTGATCCGGGCCGCGCTGCGGGCCTCGCGACGAGTGCGCTCGTAAAGCCGCTGCACCTCGTCGTCGTGCAGATGGGGCGGTACGTGCAGCTTCTTGAGGGCGACGTGCCGGTTGAGCAGTTCGTCCTCGGCCCGCCACACGGTGCCCATACCGCCACGGCCCACGCGCTCCACCAGCCGGTACCGGTTGGCGATGGTCCTCCCCAGATCGGACACCCTGAGACCTACTTCTCCCCGTACCCGCGAGCACTCTTCGAACAGATTGCAGATGCACAATAGCGCGTACGGATCACACCGCCCCGGCGGCCGATTCCAGGTGCCGGCGGCCTAGGGCCTGTCCTAGCGCTTCGTCAGGTTCTGCCCGGGAAGCCGCGGGTCCCGCGGAAGTCGTACGCCGTGAAGTCGGCCACCGGCCGGTACCCGATGCGCTGGTAGAGGCTGTTGCTGGTCGGGTTGGCGAGGTCCGTGAAGAGCAGCACCTCGCGCACCCCGGAGCTGAGCACGGCCCGGCTGACCTGGGCGGTGGCGGCGCCCGCGTAACCGCGGCCACGCAGCGGGGCCGGGGTGTAGACGGGGGCCACCCGGACCTGGCCGGCGACCACCGGGGTCACGCCGGCCATGGCCAGCGGGGTGCCGTCCTCGCCCTCCCAGAAGGTGACGCCTCCGTAGGAGATCCGCGAGTCGGCCCACGCGGCGGCGTCACGGGCGGCGTGGTCGCCGACGGCCTCGATGAACTCGCCGTACCAGCGCGTCAGTTGCTCCCGGTCCTCCTTGCCCGCGACCCGCGCCCGACCTCGCGGGAGAGGCTGCGGCACGGTCAGGTTGCCGAGCCGGTACAGGCGCTGGCGCTGGCTGACCACGGCCCTGCCGCCCGCGAGTCGGCGCCAGGCGGCGGAGAAGGCCTCGGCGGTCTCCCGGGCCGCTATGACGCCGGGCACCGAGTGGCCGTGGGCGACCAGGTGGGCGGCGAGGGACTCGGCCTCGGCGGGGGTGAGCGGTGTGACGTTCAGCCGGTAGGGCGGGGTGCGGAAGTAGGCCGCGCGCACCTGCCCGCCCACCTCCAGCGCGCCGAAGACCGGCGCCTCGTCGCCGTACGCACGCAGCCCGCCGGTGCGCAGCGTCTCGGTCACCGTCAGGGCGACGGTGTGCAGATCGGGGCGTGAGCGCAGGAAGCCACCGGCGTGGGAGAGGAAGCCGCTGAGATCCTGGGTGCAGTACCAGTCGTCCGGGCGCATACCTCATGATCCCGCGCCCCGGGGGCGGCTGTGCACCCTTTTCCGCTGTGGACACCAAGCCGACACAAGACCCCACTCTCAGGCGGGTGTTGGGGGTATAGGAGTTCACGGCGGCGCGGGCCCACAGGTTGACGTCCGGGTCGGCGACCCGGGTCACCCGGTCACGGCAACCCGCCTCGGTCACCCACCCGGTCCGAGCACCCGGAACACCGGAATCCCGCCCCGGAAGACGACCTCCAGCTCCGCCCCGGCCCGCAACCACCCGGCATCCCCGCACTCCACCACCTCGGTCATCATCCGCGACCCCTCGGCGAGGTCGACGACCGCGGCGACGTAGGGCGTCCGCTCGCCGAAGGGCGGCAGGTCGTTGCGGTGCACGACGGACCAGGTGTAGAGGGTGGCCCGGCCGGTCGCGGGCTCCCAGTCGACGTCCTCGCTCCAGCAGTTCGGGCAGAACTCGCGGGGGTAGTGGTGGGCCCGCCCGCAGGTCCGGCAGCGGCGCACCAGCAGCCGCCCTTCGGCCGCCGCGTCCCAGTACGTACGCGTGAAGGCGTCGGCCTCCGGAAGGTCGAAGCGCGGGCCGCTCACCCGAACAACCCCAGCGCGCTGTCCACCGACCACGACTGCCAGGACATCCCGAACAGCGCGACCAGCGAGATCAGCGCCATCATCGAGTTCTGCCCCTGCTCGCCCCAGTCGTGGATCATGAGGGTGAAGTAAAGGACGTTGAGCAGCAGCCCGCCGACGAGGGCGATCGGCGTCAGGAACCCGAGGACGAGCCCGAGCCCGACGGCGAGTTCCGCGTACAGGACGACGTACGCCATCGTCCGCGGCCGCGGCGCCACGAGGGCCTCGAAGCCGGAGCGTACGGAGTTCCAGCGGTGCTTGGCCGCCACGTCCGCCGCCCACGAGATCCCCGCGCCCTCGAACCAGCTCTTCTTGTCCTTGTGCCGCCAGCTCTCAAGCCACCACAGCCCGAGGCCTGTCCGGAGCACGGCCAGCCATTCCGCACCTGTGAGCCAGATCGCGTCCATGGATCTGACGGTACGTCAGATATGAGGAGCCTGACAATCGTCTGTGCGTCCGTGATGAGTCTCGCTGGATTCAACAGAATTGTTGGCAATCTTGTCCGCACTCCCGTTAGGTTCACACCCGGAAGCCGAGACCACCGAGGAGCCGGTCGTGAAGCACAGGGCAATCAAGCGCAGGAGCGTTGTCATGGGGATCGGGGCCACCGCTGGGGTGGCCGCGGTCGGGGGTATCGCCTGACCGCGCAGGCGTCGAGCGACACGAGGAGCGGCACGCAGGGCTCGTCGTCGGATGCTCTCGTTTTCGACACGGACGCCTACTCGACCCTGACGACCACCATCACGGACACCGACGGCACCGAGCACGAGGTGGAATACCGCTTCTACAAGGCGATCACCTACGTCCGCAAGCCGGTCGACGAGACGTACCAGAGCCTCAACGTCAGCGTGCCGGTCAAGATCGACGGTACGGCCGTGGACGCCACGAACGCCCCGATCCTGTTCGCCAACGCGGTCGGCGGTTACATGCCGTCGTCCGTTGCGGAAGCGACGGGTGTGGGGGGGCGGGATGACCGGGATGCCGGGGGGTGGGGCCGGGGGCGGGGCGCCGAGCGGGTCCGCGTCGCCGAGTGCCTCGGCGTCCAGCGGGCCGGCTGGCGGTTCGGCGGGCGGCTCGGGTGAGGTCGCCTCCGGCAGCAACGGCATGGTGACCGCCCAGGGCGAGATGGTCAGCCTCCCGAAGCTGGCACTCGCGGCCGGTTACGTCGTCGTCGAGCCCGGCGCCCGCGGCCGTACCCTCAAGAACTCCGCCGGCGAGTACTACGGCGTCGCCCCCGCCGCGATCGTCGACCTCAAGGCCGCCGTCCGCTACGTACGGTCCAACAAGGGCCGCATACCGGGCGGCGTCGACCGCATCGTCTCCTCCGGCACCAGCGCGGGCGGCGCCCTGTCCTCCCTGCTCGGCGCGTCCGGCGACAGCCCGCTCTACGACAAGTACCTCAAGGAGATCGGCGCGGCCGCCCTTCCTCGTCGAGCAGGCCAACCCGCACCGCGCCAAGCACTGGTGGATCCGCCTCGGCACCAACGACTCCGACACGTCCCACACGGTGTCCGCGAACCTCGCCGCCGCGGCCGACGGGCTGGGCGACGACGTCAGCCACCTCTACTACTGGGACGAGGGCCACGGGGCCAACTCGGACCCGGGTGACTTCATCGCGTGGATCGCCAGGATCAGCGGTTACCAGGGCAAGGGGGCGGGCCGACGGGCGTCGCGGTAAGCCCGACAGCCGTCTTCCTCTCTCCCTCAGGGACACGGTGCCGGTTTCCCGTCATGACTCCGGCCGCCGCCCCTACGACGCCGGGCCCGGCGCACGTCAGGAGTCGGGGCCCGGCGTCGTGCTGTGTGTGCACGTCAGGAGTCCGGGCCCGGCGTCGTGCTGTGTGTGCCGGGCTCAGCCCGGTCGGCCGTTTCGCGGGGCGACGACGGCGCCGACCACGGCGGAGAGGCCGGCGGTCACGGCGAGGCTCCCCACCATGACCATCACCACCCCGACCATGAACAGACCGCTGGCGTCGTCCGACCAGTCGTAGAAGGCCGCGACGGTCAGCCCACCCGTGGTGCCGAGCACGGCCCCCGCGACATGCCGCCGGGCCGCCGCCCAGCACACCGGCACCAGCAGCGTCAGCACCAGCCCGATCACCTGCCACGCCTCGTACGGCCCGGTCGTCGAGCCGTCCGGATGCACGTCACGCTGCTGATCCCAGCCCAGCCAGACGGCCCACCCGGCGAGCGACAGTACGGTCGGCACGAGGATCGTCAGCAGGAGGGACACGGGGCTTCGCGGTTCTTGCGGTCGTCGGCGCATGGCCCAAGCGTCTTCGGTCCACCGGGTAGCCGCCCAGAGCGCAAGTACTCAGAGCGACCCGAGTACATGCGCCATGGGGGGCGCGGGGGCCGGCCCGGGGCCCGGCTTCCAACGGGTGAATCCTGCCGTTCCACACGCAGCGGACGACGCGTCGGCGGGAAGGCCATGCTCCGTACCGGAACGACGAGGTCAGGAAGCCCCGCCATGCCCAAGTTCCTCATCCAGGCCACCTACACGCCCGACGGCACCAAGGGTCTGCTCACGGAAGGCGCGAGCGGCCGTCGCGCCGCGGTCGACCAGGTCGTCACCGGCCTCGGCGGCAAGGTCGAGGCCATGTACTTCGCCTTCGGGGAGCACGACATCGTGCTCATCGTCGACTTCCCCGACCCCGTCTCCATGGCAGCCGTCAGCCTCACCGTCAAGGCCAGCGGCGCCCTCCACACCCGCGCGACCCCTCTGCTCACCCTCGACGAGATCGACGAGGCCGCCCGCAGACAGGTCGCCTTCCGGGCCCCTGGCGCCTGATGGTCAGTGCAGGGGAGACGAACGGCGATGAGACCCACATCTCCCGCATCGGCCTCTCCACTGAACTCCCCATGCACGCTGACTAGTTACGGCCGGCCGCCCCCTCCTGCCCCCCTCCCTCCCGCCAGCGGCCGTGATCATGTCACCAGCCGGTGACAACGCTGTCCTGGAACGAAGACGCCGGGATCCCCTCGGCCCTCAGCCCTCTCATAATGATCAAGCAAGCGGAGAAGCCGACCGCTTCGACCACGACCACGACCACGACCACTGATAACCGACCAGGGGGATCTCATGCCCGGCACCCGTCGCAAGGCCATACTCGTCTCCGCAGCCCTCGTGGGCGGCGCCATGCTGATGACGGCATGCCAAGGCACGGACAAGGCCACGGACGCCGACGCCGCATCGCAGTCTTCCCCGTCCGCCACGTCGTCCGGCACGTCGACCGGCTCGTCGAACGGCTCGTCGACCGCGGGCACCGGCAAGGACTCCGCCGGAACGGGCAAGGGAGCCGAGGACACGTCGGCTTCCGGCTCCGGCTCCGACTCCGGCTCCGGCGCGGACACCGGCAACGGCAAGCGCGAGCCCGTCGAGCAGGTCTGCGGCGCCAACGACATCTCCTGGAGCGCCAAGTCCGAGACCCAGGGGGGCGGCTACATCCTGATCTCCGCGAAGGCGAAGTCGGGCATCACCTGCTACCTGCCCGCCGCCCTGCCGACCGTCGCCTTCGGCTCCGACGGCACCGAGGCCGGTCCGGCCGAACAGTCCGTCGGCGAGCAGATCAAGCTCAGCGGAAACACCACCGCCTACGCCGGCGTCAACCCGAAGACCACCAACACCGACGGCGGCAAGGAACTCGACAGCATCATCGTCGCCGTCGGCGACGACGACCCCAACCCCGAGTCCCTCCCGGTCGACACCATCACCGTCGACAAGCCGATCGTCACCAACTGGCACACGGCCCCGGCCGAGGCGGTCCCCTTCAGCTGACACCGGCCTCGGCCCCCTCATCGGCAACGACGTCGAGGGGGCCGACGTTCAGCGGGTGGCCTTGGCGACCTCGACGATGACGGCGGCTACCGCGTCGGGCCGCGAGATGGACGCCGCGTGGGACGCCGCCACGCGTACGACGCTCGCCCCGGCGCGCTCGGCCATGAACTCCTGGGCCGGGCGGGGATGGCGTTGTCCTGGGTCGCGATCAGCGCCCACGAGGGCAGGGTGCGCCAGGCCAGCGGGCCGGGCAGCTCGCCTTCAGCGCCTGCCGGTGTTCCCTGACCAGGGAGCCTGAACCGGCAGGCACCTCCCCTGGCTACTTCAGAGCGACACAGCTGGCGGCTCTCAACATCCCGCCAGCACACGAAGGTTGGCTCGCCGACTTCCCCGGCACACCCCCCCGCCCGGCGTCACAACCACTGCCCCAACCCCAGCTCCGCGGCCGCCATCCCTGCCCCCCCCGCCACCACACCGCCCCCTCCACCCCACCCCCACAACCACGAGACCTACGCCACAGACCCCACCCACCTCTCCTACAGCCGTGATCGATCCGCAACCAATTCCGGGCTTGACCGAGACCCATCAACCGGCTGCGTGATTACGCTCCCGAACATGGCCGACTCCACAGCGTCCCCGACCCCCATCGACCGCCCCGTCTACGTCATCGGCGGCGGTCCGGGCGGGCTCTCCGTCGCGCACGCGCTGCGGGCCCAGGGGCTGCGGGCTGTCGTGCTGGAGAAGTCGGACGGGGTCGGGGCGTCCTGGCGGGGGCACTACGACCGGCTCCATCTGCACACCACTCGACGGCTGTCGGGGCTGCCGGGGCTGCCGATGCCGCGTCGGTTCGGGCGCTGGGTGTCGCGGGACGACGTGGTGCGCTATCTGGAGAAGTACGCCGAGTACCACGACCTGGAGATCGTCACCGGCGTCGAGGTCTCCCGCGTCGAGCCCGCGCCGGACGGCTCCGGCTGGCTGCTGCGCGCGACCGGCGGTCGTGAACTGACCGGCGCCGCGGTCGTCGTGGCCACCGGCCACAACCACACCCCGCGCATCCCGGACTGGCCCGGCCGCGCCGACTACACCGGCGAGCTCCTGCACGCGGGCGAGTACCGCAACCCGGCGCCCTACGCCGGCCGCGACGTCCTGGTCGTCGGCGTCGGCAACACCGGTGCCGAGATCGCCGTGGACCTCGTCGAGGGCGGAGCCTCGCGGGTACGGCTGGCCGTCCGCACCACCCCGCACATCGTCCGCCGCTCCACCGCCGGCTGGCCCGCCCAGCGCACCAGCATCCTCGTACGGCACCTCCCGGTCGGCCTGGTCGACCGGCTCGCCAAGCCCGTCGCCAAGCTCAGCGTGCCGGACCTGTCGGCCCACGGACTGCCGCGCCCCGACACCGGTCTCTACAGCCGGGTCAAGGAAGGCGCGATCCCGGTCCTCGACGTCGGCCTCGTCGACGCCGTACGCAAGGGCCGCGTCGAGGTCGTGGCGGCCGTCGACGGCTTCGAGGAGGACCAGGTGATCCTCGCCGACGGCAGCCGCGTCTCCCCGGACGCCGTCATCGCGGCGACCGGGTACGCCCGCGGACTCGATGACCTCATCGGCCACCTCGGCGTACTCGACGCACACGGCAGGCCCGTCACCCAGGGCGCCCGGACCCCCGCCGACGCACCCGGCCTCTACTTCACCGGCTACACCAACCCCATCAGCGGCAACCTCCGCGAAATGGCGATCGACGCCCAGAAGATCGCGAAGGCCATCGCCCGCGACGGCAGCCGACCGGTCTCCCGACTGCCGATCTGACGCGAGCGACCAGCCCACCCACACACAGACACATCCCACATCGGCGTCTTCAACTCCCCTTCCCTGAACTCCTGTTACTCGCGAGTCAGAAGTTGCGCGCAACAGCTGTACTGCGCCACCGCACGGAGCCAGAATGTGAGCCCTGTTCATCTTTTCGGCTCCACTCCCTCTCCGCCCCTCTCGCTACGACGGAGGACGCACGTGGCACGCGAAAGACAGCACCCCCAGCACTCCCAGCACCCCCAGCACCCCCGCCTCTCCCGCCGCTCCCTCCTCGGTGGCGCCGCCTCAGTCGCCGCCGCCTCAGTCGGCGCCGCCACCCTCACCGCCACCAACGCCGGCCCCGCCGCGGCCGCCTCCACCGGCCAGGTCGACGTCGCGATCGTCGGCGCCGGTCTGGCCGGCCTCACCGCGGCCCGCGACCTGGTCGCCGCCGGCAAGTCGGTCGTCGTCCTGGAGGCCCGCGACCGCGTGGGCGGCCGGGTCGTCGGGCTGGACCTGGCGAACGGCGGCGTCACCGAAGGCGGCGGCGAGTTCATCGGCCCCACCCAGGACCGCATCAAGGCGCTCGCCGACTCCCTCGGCGTGCAGACCTTCGCCACCTACAACACCGGCGACAACCTCCTCTACAAGGACGGCAAGAAGACCCCCTACGCCACCGACGGCATCCTCGGCGCGGTCCCGCCCATCGACGCGGCCGGACTCGCCAACGCCGGGATCGTGCAGGCCACGCTCGACGACCTGGCCAAACAGATTCCGGTCGACGCGCCCTGGACCGCCGCCAAGGCCGACGAATGGGACCGGCAGACCTTCGAGACCTGGCTGCGCGCCAACGCCGTCATCCCGTCGGCCAAGTTCCTCTTCGACGTGGCCTGCACCTCGATCTTCTCGGCCGAACCCCGCGAACTCTCCTTCCTGTTCGTCCTCTTCTACATCGCCGCCGCCGGCAACTCCGCCAACCCCGGCACCCTGGAACGCCTCACCGAAACCGCGAACGGCGCCCAGGAACTGCGCTTCGTCGGCGGCTCCCAGCTGGTGCCGGCCAAACTCGCCGCCACCCTCGGCGACCGGGTGGTGCTCAGCGCCCCGGTGCGCACGATCGCCCGGTCCGGCGGCGGCTACGTCGTCACGGCCGACGGCGTCACCGTCACCGCCAAGAAGGTCGTCGTCGCCGTACCGCCGCCGATCGCCGCCCGTATCACCTACGACCCCGTGCTCCCGGCCGCCCGCGACCAGCTCACCCAGCGACTGCCGATGGCCTCGGTCGGCAAGGCCATCGCGATCTACGACACCCCTTTCTGGCGCGCCGACGGACTCAACGGCCAGGTCGTCAGCGACACCGGTGTGGTCAGCTCCACCTTCGACAACTCCCCGCCCGACGCCTCCTACGGCGCCCTGATGGGCTTCATCGAGGCCGACGAGGCCCGGAAGCTGGACGCGGCGAGCGAGGCGGAGGTCCGGGCGGCCGTACTGAAGGACTACGCGACCTACTTCGGCGCGAAAGCGGCCTCCCCCACCTCCTTCGTCCTGCAACGCTGGAACAACGAGACCTACACCCGCGGCGGCCCCGTCTCCATCGCCGCACCCGGCGTCCTCACCCAGTACGGCCCTGCCCTGCGCACCCCCGTCGACGGCATCCACTGGGCCGGGACAGAGACCTCCACGTACTGGATGGGCTTCATGGACGGTGCGGTCCGCTCGGGCGAGCGGGTGGCGAAGGAGGTACTGGCAGTGCTGTGAGCGAGGCCGGCCAAGGCCACCGCTCCGCCAACTTTGCCTGCACAGCCGTTCCTGACACGACGTCAGTTCCTTTAATCTGACACTGCGTCAGTTAATCGCTGTCACACAGGAGCGGGCGGACCGATGCTTGGATCAACCCACGGCACCCTCACCACCGACTCCCGCCGGGCCCGGGTCATCGCCTGTGGCGAGCAACCCGGGCCCGCCGTCCATGGCCGGCCGGCCGATGTCGACGATCTCGATGTCAGCGGCCGTCCGCTGTACTGCGACGTACCCGATCTGGACCGCCTCTTTAGGCCGGAGTCGGTCGCCGTGATCGGCGCCTCCGACGCCGAGGGGCGACCGAACACCGGTGTCACCCGCCAGCTGATCGCCTGGTCGGAGCGGGTCGGCGCCCGGCTCCACCCGGTGCATCCGAGCCGCCCGTCCGTCTTCGGCATCCCCTGCACTCCTTCCGTCGCCGATCTGCCCGAGCAGGTCGATCTCGCCGTGCTGCTGGTCGCCGACCCCCTTCCGGTGATCGAGGAACTGGCCGAGACCAAGGTGAAGTTCGCCGTCGTCTTCGCCTCCGGTTTCGCGGAGACCGGTGAGGAGGGCGCGGCCGCGCAGGACCGGCTCGCCGCCGCCGTCGCACGGTCCGGGATGCGGCTGCTGGGGCCGAACACCAACCTCAACGCCTTCGAGCGGTTCCGGGAGGACCTGGACGGGCCCGCCATCGCGCTCATCACCCAGTCCGGGCACCAGGGCCGCCCCGTCTTCGCCCTCCAGGAGCTCGGCATCCGCCTCTCCCACTGGGCACCGACCGGCAACGAAGCCGACCTGGAGACCGCCGACTTCATCTCCTACTTCGCCGAACGGCCCGAGGTGGGTGCCATCGCCTGCTACGTGGAGGGCCTCAAGGACGGCCGCTCCTTCCTCCTCGCCGCCGACCGCGCCGCCCGTCGCAAGGTGCCCGTCGTCGCCGTCAAGGTGGGCCGCACCGAGACCGGCGCCCGCACGGCCGCCTCACACACCGGCAAGCTGACCGGCGCGGACACGGTGGTGGACGCGGCGATGCGGCAGTACGGCGTGATCCGGGTCGACGGCCTGGACGAACTCCAGGACACCGCGGCCCTGTTGGCCCGCGCACGGCCGCCCCGTGCCGACGGTGTCGTCGTCTATTCGATCTCGGGCGGCACGGGGGCGCACTTCGCGGACCTGGCGACGGAGGCGGGGCTGACGCTGCCCGTACTGTCCCAGGCCAAGCAGGCCGTGCTGCACCAGTGGATACCCGAGTACCTGAGCGTGGCCAACCCGGTCGACAACGGCGGGCACCCGGTCGGCGACCACCGCGGCCGGAAGATCATCGACGCCATCCTCGACGATCCCGAGGTCGGGGTGCTGATCTGCCCGGTCACCGGCCCCTTCCCGCCGCTCAGCGACCGGCTCGTCCAGGACCTGGTGGACGCCGCCGAGCGGACGGACAAGCTGGTCTGCGTGGTGTGGGGGTCGCCGGTCGGCACCGAGCCGGCGTACCGCGAGGTCCTGCTCGGCTCCTCGCGCGTGGCCACCTTCCGCACGGTGGCCAACTGCATCACCGCGGTCCGCGCCTACCTCGACCACCACCGCTTCGTCACCGGATACCGCTCTCCCTTCGACGAGGCCCCGCGCACCCCTTCGCCGTCCTTCCGCAAGGCGCAGGCACTGATACGCCCGGGCGAGCAGTTGAGCGAGCACGCGGCTAAGCAGCTGCTGCGGGCGTACGGAATCCGCGTGCCACGCGAGCAGTTGGTGACCAGCGCGGCGGCGGCCGTGCGGGCGGCGGGGCTGGTCGGATACCCCGTGGTGATGAAGGCGTCCGGCGCCCGGATCGCCCACAAGACCGAGCTCGGCCTGGTCAAGATCGGGCTGACGTCCGCCAGCCAGGTCCGCGACGCCTACCGCGAGCTGACGGACATCGCCCGCTACGAGGGCGTCTCGCTGGACGGCGTCCTGGTCTGCCAGATGGTCGAGCGGGGCGTCGAGATGGTCGTGGGCGCCGCGCACGACGACCTGTTCGGACCGACCGTGACGGTCGGGCTCGGCGGGGTGCTCGTGGAGGTCCTGCACGACACCGCCGTACGTGTGCCGCCCTTCGGTGAGGAGCAGGCCCGGGACATGTGCGCCGAACTGCGCGGGCGGGCCCTCCTCGGCGGGGTCAGGGGGCGGCCCCCCGCGGATCTGGACGCGCTCGTGGAAGTCGTCCTGCGTGTGCAGCGCATGGCGCTGGAGCTCGGGGACGACCTCGCGGAGCTCGACATCAATCCGCTGATGGTGCTGGAGCGGGGGCAGGGCGCGGTGGCGCTGGACGCGTTGGTGGTGTGCCGCTGAGATGCGTACCGACGATGAAGTGAACATGCCTGGTTCCCCCCGTGTGTCCGGAAATTCCGTCGATTCATTGGTACTGCACGCCACTGACAATCAGGTCCGCCGCATCACCCTCAACCGCCCCGAAGCCCTCAACGCCATCACCCCTGACCAGCGCGAACGCATCATCCAACTTCTCACCGACGCCTCCGCCGACCCGGCCGTCCGAGCCGTCGTCCTGACCGGCACGGGCCGCGGATTCTGTACGGGGGCAGATCTGCGGGGCGGCGGCGGGGCGCCGGCGTCCGGTGGGCGGAGGGCCGGTGAGCGGAGGGCCGGTGAGCGGAGGGCCGGTGAGCGGGCGGCCGGCGAGCGGGCGGCCGGTGAGCGGGCGGCCGGTGAGCGGGCGGCCGGCGCGCAAATGACCGGCGCGCAGATGGCCGGCGAACGCGGCGCCGGTGACCGGGTCCCCGGCGACGTGGCCCGCACGATCCGGCTAGGTGCCCAGCGCCTCATCACCGCCGTCCTGGACTGCGAGAAGCCGGTGATCGCGGCGGTGAACGGCACCGCGGCCGGCCTCGGCGCGCATCTCGCGTTCGCCTGCGACCTCGTACTGGCCGCCGAATCGGCCAGGTTCATCGAGGTGTTCGTACGCCGCGGCCTCGTCCCCGACGGCGGCGGCGTCTATCTCCTGCCCCGCCTGATCGGCCCCCAGCGGGCTAAGGAACTGATGTTCTTCGGCGATGCGCTCACCGCCGCGGACGCGGAGCGGCTCGGGCTGGTCAACCGCGTCGTCGCGGACGCGGAGCTGGACAAGACGGCCCGCGCCTGGGCCGAGCGCCTCGCCACCGGCCCGACCCGCGCTCTCGCCCTCACCAAGCAGCTCGTCAACGCCTCCCTCGACACCGACCGGGCCACCGCCTTCGCGGCGGAGGCGGCCGCGCAGGAGATCAACATGACGACGGAGGACGCACGGGAAGGCGTGGCGAGCTTCGTGGAGCGCAGGAGCGCCGAGTACAAGGGGCGATGAGCGCGCACACCCCTTCCTATCTGACGGGCCGTCAGCTTAAATGGTCCGTGTGATGGGACACGCAGGGATGGCGGCAGCCGCCGTCCGCTACCTCAGGTCGGCCGACGCACCGCCCGTGGAGGCGCTGCCGCGCCCGGCGTTGCGCTGTGTCGGCGAGGACGAGCGGGCGCCGGTCGGGCAGGCGGAGTTCCGGAGGGTGCTCGGGAACTTCGCGACGGGCGTGGCCGTTGTCACGGCACCAGGCACCACCGACGACCCTCAGGCCCCTGTCCCGACAGCGCCCCCAGCCGCAGCCCCAGCACCGGGCTCCGCCCCTGCCCCCGCCGGTTTCGCCTGCCAGTCCTTCTCCGCCCTCTCCCTCGACCCGCCCCTGGTCGCCTTCATGGTCGGGCGTACGTCGACGACGTGGCCGCGCATCGCCCGCGCGGGCGTGTTCTGCGTGAACGTCCTGAGCGCCGGCCAGGGCGAGTTGTGCCGTGCCTTCGCGGTGAGCGGCGCGGACAAGTTCACGGGGGTCACCTACGACGCGGCCCCCGTGTCCGGCTCGCCCCGCCTCGCGGGCGCGCTCGCGTGGATCGACTGCACGATCCACGCGGTGCACACGGGCGGCGACCACCTCATCGTCGTAGGACGGGTGGACGCCCTCGGGGCGAGCGGCGGGGACGAGGCGCCGCTGCTGTTCCACAAGGGGCGGTTCCTCTAGACGCTTTCCAGGCATCCGGGCGTCCCCGATCTCCGGGCTCCCGACCCCCTAGACCGCCACCGCCGCCACCGGAGCCGTCCGTCGCCGGATCACCAGCGCCATCAGCGCCGCCGCCGCGCACAGGGCGCCCGACGCGTACCAGACCACGTCGTACGTGCCGAAGACATCGCGCGCGATCCCGCCGAGGACGGCCACAAGGGCGGCTCCGACCTGGTGGGAGGCGAGGACCCAGCCGAAGACGATCGCGCTGTCCTCGCCGTACTGCTCCCGGCACAGGGCGACGGTGGGCGGGACGGTGGCGACCCAGTCGAGGCCGTAGAAGACGATGAAGAAGAGCATCGGCGGGTGGACGCTCGGCGCGAGCAGCATCGGCAGGAACAGGAGCGAGACGCCGCGCAGGGCGTAGTAGACCGCGAGCAGCCGACGGGCGTCGAAGCGGTCGGTGAGCCAGCCGGAGGCGATCGTGCCGATCACGTCGAACACGCCGATGACCGCGAGCAGCGAGGCGGCGGCCGGGACGGGCATGCCGTGGTCGTGGGCAGCGGGCACGAAGTGGGTCTGGACGAGGCCGTTGGTGGAGGCACCGCAGATCGCGAAGGTGCCGGCGAGCAGCCAGAAGGGTCCGGTGCGGGCGGCCTTGAGCAGCACCGTGACGGCGCGACGGGCGGCGCCCGGCACCGGGGGCGGCTTGGGCACGAACTCCTTCGCGCCATACGGCTTCAGGGCGACGTCGGCCGGGTGGTCGCGCAGCAGCAGCAGGACGAAGGGGACGACGGCGAGGGCCGCGAGGGAGACCGTGACGGCGGCCGGGCGCCAGTTGCCGTCGTCGACCATCAGGGCCATGAGGGGCAGGAAGATCAGCTGGCCGGAGGCCGAGGCGGCGGTGAGGATGCCGGTGACCAGGCCGCGCCGCTCGGTGAACCAGCGGTTGGTGACGGTCGCGGCGAAGGCCAGCGCCATCGATCCGGTGCCGAGGCCCACCAGCAGGCCCCAGCACAGCAGCAGCTGCCAGGCCGCCGTCATCCACACCGTCAGGCCCGAGCCGAGCGCGATCAGGACGAGCGCGCAGGCGACCACCCGCCGGATGCCGAAGCGGTCCATCAGCGCGGCGGCGAACGGGGCGGTGAGGCCGTAGAGGGCCAGGTTGATGGAGACGGCGGCCCCGATCGTGCCGCGCGACCAGCCGAACTCCTCGTGCAGCGGGTCGATGAGCAGCCCCGGCAGGGAGCGGAAGGCGGCGGCGCCGAGGATGGTCACGAAGGCGACGGCGGCGACGAACCAGGCGCGATGGACGCGGGGACGGCCCGGCGTCGGCGGGGACTGGTCGCCGGTGGCGGCGGAGGCTTGGGTTGTCTGCGTCACGACAACGAGCTTCGGGCCTGCGTCGCCGTGAAGCCATTGGCCCGAAGGACAGCATTCGTTAGGATCGGGCCATGAGCAGTGAGCCGGAGCATGAAGTGCGCGAACCGGAGTTCCGCCAGCACCGCGTCGTCGTCCTGGCCCTGGACGGCCTGCTCCCCTTCGAGCTGGGCATCCCGCACCGCATCTTCGGCCGCCCCAAGGACGCGCTGGGGCGGCTCCTGTACGAGGTCGTCACCTGCTCGATCCGGCCGCCCGGCCCGGTGCAGACGGACGCCGACTTCGCCATCCAGGTGGAACACGGGCCGCAGACCCTGGCCACCGCCGACACCGTGATCATCCCGGCGTCGTACGAGCTCGGCCCGGTCTTCGAGGAGGGCGTGCTGACCGACGAGCTGGCCGCCGCGCTCGCCCACATCCGCCCCGGCACCCGGCTCGCCTCCATCTGCACCGGCGTCTACGTCCTGGCCGCCGCCGGTCTGCTCGACAGCCGCCCGGCCACCACGCACTGGGCCGACGCCGAGCGCTTCCAGCGGCTGTTCCCGAAGGTCGAGGTCGACGCGGACGTCCTGTTCATCGACGACGGCGACGTGCTGACCTCGGCCGGCGTCGCCGCCGGGATCGACCTGTGCCTGCACATGGTCCGCCGCGACCACGGCACGGCCGTCGCCAACGAGGTGGCCCGCCGCACTGTCGTACCGCCCCACCGGGACGGCGGCCAGGCCCAGTACATCCACCGTCCGGTCCCCGACCCGCAGCAGGCGTCCACGACCACGGCCCGCGCCTGGGCCCTGGGCCGCCTCCACGAGCCGATCCAACTGCGGGACATGGCGGACCAGGAGGCCATGTCGGTGCGCACCTTCACCCGCCGCTTCCGCGAGGAGGTCGGCATCAGCCCCGGCCAGTGGCTCACCCAGCAGCGCGTCGAACGCGCCCGCCACCTCCTGGAGTCCACGGGCCTCTCCGTCGACCAGGTGGCCAGGGACGCCGGTTTCGGTACGGCCCAGTCGATGCGCCAGCACCTACAGGCTGCGCTCGGCGTCACACCCACCAGCTACCGGCGCACCTTCCGCGCCGCGAACAACGCCGACGTCCAGGTCGCCAGCGGCACTTGAGCGGTCCCGGCGGGCCTCTCCCCACCAGCCGAGCGCCGTCAGCAGCAGGGTTACCACCACCCCGGCCAGGATCGCCGTGGACGGCGCCACCACCTGGAGCAGACCGCCGGCGAGGGAACCCGTCGCCGCGTAGCCCGCGCCGGCGGCCGCGTACATCATGGCGTAGCCCGCGGCCAGGACGCCCGGCGGCAGGGCCTCGCGCAGCGACAGGTTGCGGGTGATCAGCGCGCCGGACTGCACGGTCCCCGCGAGGACGAGGGCCACCGCGATCCCGGCCGCGCCCGGTATCAGCGCGGCGAGCGTCACGAACACCGACATGACACACATCAGCACCACGCTGCGGGTGCGCAGCCGCCCCGGCCACGACCGCATGCCGTACAGGAACGCCCCGAGCCCCGCTCCCACCGCCATGCCCGCCAGCATCGGCCCGGACCAGCCGACGCCGATGCCGCGCTGTTCCAGGAGGGCGGGCAGGGTGAGTTCGGCGAGGCCGAGGAGGGTGAGGCTGGCCGCGCCCGTGACGTACACCGGCCAGGCGCGTATCAGCACGCGGGTCTTCGTCCGGCCCGCCTCCTCGTCCTGTTCCCCCTTGGCCCAGCCCGCGGGCAGCAGCCAGTGACCCGGGATCGACACCGCCATGAGGACGGCCGCGAGGAGCAGCGGCACCCGGGGCGCCACCCCGAGGGCGAGCCCGGCGACCGCGACGGGGGACACGGCCCACACGCCGGACATCAGCATCGACTCGACGGACAGCGCCTGCGCCACCGCCCGCTCCGAGACCAGTGAGGTCAGCAGCGCCCGCTGGCCACCGGCGACCGCGGCCGGGGCCGCACCGGCCAGGAACGCGAACGCTCCCAGCACGACCGGATGCGCCCCGGCCAGCGCCCCGAGCCCCACGAACCCCACCGTCCCGCCCGCGAGCCCGAGCGCCAGGTGCCGTCGGCCGCGAGCCGGGTCCAGCCGCATCCCGAGGACCGGGGCGCCGAGGATCTCACCGAGCACATAGGCCGCCGCGAGAGCCGCGCCCAGCGTGTAGCCGCCAGGCCGCTCCCGCACCAGGAACACCAGGGCCAACGGCGCCATGGCGACCGGCATGCGGGAGGCGACGGCGGTGCAGGCCCAGATCAGGACCTGCTTGGAGGCGACGTCTCGATAGGTCATGGGATGACGGTAGGCGCCGCCACCGACAACACGGCAGCCGATTTCCGGGCCTGTGGAAAACCTGGAAGTACGTCGCCCGGAGGCCTCGTGAGGCCAGGAAGCCCGCAGCATCAGAACATCCGCAGAAGCCCCCCAGACGCAGGCCCCCCCCCAGACGCAGGACGCCCTAAGAATCAGCAAGTCCTCAGAATCCGCAAGTCCTCAGAATCAGCAAGTCCTCAGAAAGTGAGCACTCCGCGAGCCACCTTCCCCGCCTCCGCGTCCGCCGCGGCCCGTTCGAACTCCTCCACCGGATACGTCCGCGTCACCAGTTCGTCCAGCAACAGCCGCCCGTCCCGGTACAGGTCGGCGTACAGCGCGATGTCCCGCTGCGGCCTCGACGACCCGTACCGGCAGCCCAGGATCGACTTGTCCAGGTACATGGAGGACACGACGAAGGACGCCTCGGCCCCGGCCGGCGGAACTCCCAGCAGCACCGCCTGTCCGTGCCGGTCCAGCAGATCGACGGCCTGCCGGATGAGCTCGACCCGCCCCACGCACTCGAAGGCATGGTCGACCCCCGTGGGCAGCAGCTCCCGTACGCCCTCCGTCGAGGTCAGGAAGTCGGTCGCCCCGAACTGCCGGGCCACCGCCTCCTTCGCCGGATTCGCGTCGACGGCGACGATGCGCAGGGCACCCGCGATCCGCGCACCCTGAAGGACGTTGAGCCCGATGCCACCGGTACCGATCACGACCACGCTGTCCCCGCGGTCCACCTTCGCCCGGTTGAGGACGGCCCCCACCCCCGTCAGCACCCCGCACCCGATCAACGCGGCGGACGGCAAAGGGATGTCCTTCGGGATACGCACCACCTGCACGGCCTTGACCACGGTCCGTTCCGCGAACGCGGAGTTGGACGCGAACTGGAACACCGCCTGTTCACCCCGCCGGAACGGCCGCCCCGGCCGCCCTATGGCGTGCCGGCACATGGTCGGCCGCCCCCGGTCGCAGTCGGCGCACACACCGCAGTTGGCCAGCGTGGACAGCGCCACATGATCCCCGGGTCCCACATGGGTGACCCCCACACCCACCGCTTCCACCACCCCCGCACCCTCATGGCCGAGCACCACAGGAACAGGGAAAGGTATGGTCCCGTCCACCACCGACAGATCGCTGTGGCACAGCCCGGCCGCCGAGATGGCGACCAGCACCTCGCCCGGTCCCGGGTCCCGCACCTCCAGATCGTCCACGACCTCGACCCGCTTGCCGTCGTACATCACCGCGCGCATCAGACGACCCCCTTGGGCTCCCTGGGCAGACCGAGCACCCGCTCGGCGATGATCGTGCGCTGAACCTGATCGGATCCGCCGTAGATGGTGTCGGCCCGCGAGAACAGGAACAGCTGCTGAGCCTCGTCGAGTTCGTACGGCGCCGCGGCCGACCACTCCCCCGGCCCGACCCCGCCGGCCGCACCTCGCACCAGCACCGCCAGCTCCCCGAGCCGCTGATGCCAGCCGCCCCACAGCAGCTTCGCCACACTCGGCGCCCCCGGGCCTCCCGAACCACCCAGCGTCCGCAGCGCGTTCCACCGCATCACCCGCAACTCGGCCCACTGCCGCACCAGCCGGTCCCGCAGCACCGGATCCTTCACCGCACCGGACCGCACCGCCGCGCCCACGACCCGCGCCAGCTCCCCCGCGAACCCGATCTGCTGGGCGAGCGTGGACACCCCCCGCTCGAACCCGAGCAGGCTCATGGCGACCTCCCACCCCGCGCCCTCACCCCCGACGACATGCTCCGCGTGCGCGCCGTCGAAGAAGACCTCGTTGAAGTCACTGGTCCCGGTCATCTGCCGGATGGGCCGCACCTCGACGCGTCCCGGCTGGTCCATCGGGACCAGCAGAAAGCTCAGGCCGTGATGCCGGCGCGACTCCGGCTCGGTGCGCGCCAGCACGAAGCACCAGTCCGCCTCATGGGCGAGGGAGGTCCAGATCTTCTGCCCGGTGACGCGGAACGTCCCGTCCGAGGCCCGCTCGGCCCTGGTCCGCACCCAGGCGAGGTCCGACCCCGCCCCGGGTTCGCTGTACCCCTGGCACCACAGCTCCTCCCCGAGCGCGATCGGCGGCAGAAAGCGCGCCTTCTGTTCCGCACTCCCGTGCGCGAGCAGCGTCGGCGCCAGCAACTTCTCCCCGATATGCCCGGACCGCCCCGGCGCCCCCGACCGCGCGTACTCCTCGGCCCACACCACTTGCTGGGTGAGCGTGGCAACCCGGTTCCCGAACCCACCCTCCCCCCACCCGAGCCCGATCCACCCGGCTTTCCCGAGGGCCCGTTCCCAGGTACGACGGTCCTGCGCGCCTTCGACATGCTCTGAAAGCCACGCCCGAACCTCCAGACGGAACACCTCATCCTCGGCGCCGAACGCAAAGTCCACTGCCCTCTCCTCTCAACGCCGGACAACTGCACCCCCCTCAGGGGCGCGGGGAACTGCGCGATCAGCCCCCACCGACCCGCACCCGCCCCACAACCGCCGCCCCCCGAGCTCTTAGGCGTTCGGCCGAGAACCCTCCCGCGCAGCCCTCTCCATCCCCTCCACCCGCTCCAACATCGGCATCGGATCCACCCCCACAGACCCCGGCAGCACCTCAGCGATCCGCTCCGGCGTCCAAGAACCGTCGGCATAAGCCGAGCGCAGCTCCCGCGGCTGCGCCCACACCGCGATCTTCGGCCCGGCCACGGTGTACACCTGCCCCGTCACCCCGTACTCCCGGGCCGAGTCCGACAGCAGATACACCACCAGTGCCGCCACGTCCTCCGGCTCCCCGATCTCGGCGAGCTCCATGGGCACGTTGGCCGACATCCGCGTACGAGCGACCGGCGCCACCGCGTTCGCGGTCACCCCGTACTTGTGCAGCCCCAGCGCGGCGCTCCGCACGAGCGAGATGATCCCGCCCTTCGCCGCGCTGTAGTTGGCCTGCGAGACCGACCCCTGGTGATTCCCGCTGGTGAACCCGATCAGGGTCCCCGCCCGCTGCCGCCGCATCACCGCCGACGCGGCCCGGAACACGGTGAACGTCCCCTTCAGATGAGTGGCGACCACCGGGTCCCACTCCTCCTCGGTCATGTTGAACAGCATCCGCTCGCGCAGGATCCCGGCGACGCACACGACCCCGTCGAGCCGCCCGTACGACGACAGCGCGACGTCCACGACCCGCTGCCCGCCGGCCATCGTGGACACGTCGTCGGCGACGGCGACCGCTTCGCCGCCCGCCGCCTCGATCTCCTTGACGACGGCCTCGGCGACTTCGCTGGTGGGCGAGGCGCCGTCCACCGACACCCCGTAGTCGTTGACGACGACCCGCGCCCCCTCGGCGGCGGCCGCGAGCGCGACGGCCCGTCCGATCCCCCGCCCCGCGCCCGTCACGGCGACGACCTTGCCTGCCAAGAAGTTCCCCATGCCCCGGCCCCTTCCCGCAGTTTCTGACGGTTCGTTAGATTCGAATTGATTCTACGACCCGTCAGATACGCGGAGACAAGCCCCGGGGAGGGACTCATGTCACTGCCGGACGTGTTCCACGAGATCGCCAAGCGCGTGAACAACTGGGGCCGTTGGGGCGCCGACGACGAGATCGGCACCCTGAACCTGATCACCGACGAGGTGGTCCGCGAGGCCGCCGCCTGCGTCCGCAGCGGCCGCCGCGTCCCGCTCGCGCTACCCCTCCAGCAGGACGGCGTGCAGACCGGGATGATCCCCGGGCGCGTGAACCCGCTGCACACCATGGTGCAGATCAACCAGGAGCTGTTCGGCCCCGGAACCGTCGCGTGCAGCGACGACGCCGTGACCATGGGCCTGCAGGCCGCCACCCACTGGGACGCCCTCACCCATGTCTCGCACTCGGGCCGGATCTACAACGGCCGCCCCGCCGGCACCATCACCCCGCACGGCGGCGCCGAGTTCAGCGGCATCGACAAGGCACGGCACATCGTCTCGCGCGGGGTGCTGCTGGACGTGGCACGCGCGCGTGGCGTCCCGCGGCTCGACGGCGGGCACGCGGTCACCCCGGAGGACCTGGAGGCGGCCGAGGAACTGGCGGGCACGCGCGTGCGTGCCGGCGACATCGTGCTCGTACGGACGGGGCAGGTCCAGGTGTATCTCGCGGGCGACAAGCACGCGTACGGCTATCCCTCACCCGGCCTGTCGATCCGCACGCCGGAGTGGTTCCACGCGCGCGATGTGGCGGCCGTGGCCAATGACACGCTCACGTTTGAGATATTTCCGCCGGAGACAGAGGATTTGTGGCTGCCGGTGCACGCGCTCGACCTGGTGGAAATGGGGATGCTCCAGGGCCAGAACTGGAATCTCGAAGAGTTGTCCACAGCCTGTGGACAAGAGGGCCGATACGCGTTCTTGCTGTCCGCGATGCCCGAGCCGTTCGTCGGCGGCACAGGGACTCCCGTCGCACCCGTGGCCCTGCTCTGAACTCCTCCGCGAGGTCGGCTGGCGGCGCGGCTTCCCCACTCCCGGCTACGGCCCGAGCTGGGGGGTGCCCCCATCCGCCCCGAGCACGGCACCGCGCGCCGCCATCCGACTCCGGCGTACCCGCCCCGGCCCTCCTGGCCCTCGGAGAACCGACGCCGAATCACGACCCACACTCGGCAAGGACTTCCGTCACCGAAGCCCTCGTCGTCCCCTCGCGGCGAATCGCTGACCACAAGCGTGATCAACCGGACACGCGGCGTCAACACCACGCCGGGGATTTGTCACTTACGCCCTATTTACAGAAGGACGCGCACGGAAGCATGCCCGGGCGCACCGACGCTCCTCAGAAGTGGGCGTGCAGCGCCCCCTGCAACCGTGCACCGGATCCGGCGGAATGGTCACGCCGCGCGCCTGTCACACCGCTTCACACGTGCCAGCGCATCCGTGCGCCCGTCACACCGCCGTACAGACGCCCGCGCGGACGTCACACCGCCTCGTACGCGAGCCCTTCGTACGCCGACACTCCGCTCCCATAGGCGGGAGCGGGCGTCGCCGACTCGGCGCCGCGGTCCAGTTCGCACCAGATCCGCTTGCCGGCACCCTCGGCGCTCCAGCCCCACCGGTCCGCGAGACCGTCGACGAGGGCGAGTCCACGGCCGCCGGTCGCGTCACCGTCGGCGCAACGGGGCACCGGTGCCTGGCCGCTGCGGTCGGCCACCTCAAGTCGTACGGTGGTGTGGTCCTGGGCCCCGCCCGGCAGGGACAGCCGCAGCACGGCCGGACAGCCGGTGTGCACCACGGCGTTGGTGACCAGTTCGGAGACGAGCAGGATCAGCGTCTCGGCGAGCGGCTCGTCGGCCTCTATCCCGGACCCGGCGAGCCGCGAGCGTGCCCACCGCCGGGCTCGCCCCACCTCAGCGGGGTCGGGCCGGATCTCCAGCTGCACTTGAAGCACCTGCACCGCTCACACCATCCGAACCGGCGGACACATAGCCCCGCGCCTCACGAGGGCCACGATCCTAGCCATTCTTTTCATGGCCAGAACAATGGCCAAAGCCAGGGTCACGGAACGTGAATCCCTTAGCTGACAGCATGGTTGACGTACAGTCACCCCAACAAGCGCTTCGGGCATATTCCAGCGCGAAGGAGTACCCCTGCGGCATACTGTGCGACGCTTGTCGTGGGGAGTCGAACAGGCGGGGACAGAACGCCTTCCCGCCCTGCGAACAGCGGCGCGCACCGCCGGATCCGGAGCCGCCTCAAGGGCACCTCCGGGATGGCTCGTGCTCGGAACCACTCGCATCTCACACAAGGTACCGGAGCGGACGCCCGACTCCAGGCCGTGACGAGTCACGCGTAGGACACAACCCGATATCAACGCTCCGTAATTCCGGTATGCCACAATCCGCGACACCCGCGCCCGGACTGTCGGGGACACCGCAGACCAGAGGCTTTCAGACCGGATCGGCGAGAAGTTCGGCGGCGAGATTCTCCTCACTCTCCGTAGCGGGCCCCGCACGATGGGTTCGCACCCATGCGCGCTTCAGATGCAGGTGGACCTCGAACTCCCAGGTGAACCCCATGCCGCCGTGCACCTGGAGGCAGTCGCGGGCGCCGCGCACGGCGGCCTCGTCGGCGAGCAGGCGTGCGGTGCCGATGTCGGCCGGGTCGGCCGTGACGGCCGCCGCGTAGACGGCGGCACGGGCTGTCTCCGTTCGCACCAGCATCTCCGCGCACAGATGCTGCACGGCCTGGAAGGCCCCGATCGGCCGCCCGAACTGCTCACGCGTCCGGGCGTGTTGCACGGCCAGCTCGCACGCGCGTGTGGCACTGCCCAACTGTTCGGCCGCGGTGAGCAGTACGGCGACGGGGGGCACGCCCATGCCGGTGGGGACCCGGTGCAGCGGCGTCAGCGGGTCGACCGACCGCAGCGGTACGGCACCCACCGCGCCTCCGTCCCCCCGTACGACGTCGGCCCCCGCGAGCCACTCCACAAGGCCGTTGCCGACGGCCGTCACAACCGTCTCCCCGGTGGCCGCGCCGGGTACCTCGCCCGCCGCGAGGTGCGTGGCCACCAGCGGCCCCGGCAGCAGTGCCCGCCCCGCCTCCTCGAAGGCCAACACCGCCTCGGGCAGCCCGAGTCCGACGCCGCCCGCCGCCTCCGGCAGCCGTAGCGCGAAGAACCCGGCCGCACCGAGCTCCCGCCACAGCGTCCGGTCCAGGCGGCCGGGCTCCTCGACGGCGGCCCTGAGCGCCTCCGGGCCGAAGCGCCGGGCCAGCATCTCCCGTACGCCGCCGCGCAACGCCACCTGGTCGTCGGTCAGTTGGAAACGCATCCGTCACCGCCCCTTCGGCAGCCCGAGGATCCGCTCGGCCACGATGTTCCGCTGGATCTGCGAGGTGCCGGCGGCGATGGTGTACGACAGCGAGGACAGCCGGTCGAGCACCCACGGCCGGTCGAGGTCGAGGGACTCGGGCCCCAGGACGTCGGCGGCGGCGTCGTAGAGCTCCTGACGGGCGTGCGAATACCTCAGTTTGAAAACCGAACCCCCGACGCCGGGCACCCCTCCGCCCAGTTCCGCCTCGCTCACGTTCCACTGCGTCAGTCGCCACAGCGCCCGGAACTCGGCGTTCAGCCGTCCGAGCCGGCGCCGGAGCACGGGGTCGTCCCAGCGTCCGTTCTTGCGAGCCTCGACGGCTAGTTCGCGCAGTGCGCGCCGGCACGCGACGACCTCGCCCACGAAGGCCGTGCCGCGCTCGAAGGACAGGGTCACCATGGTCACGCGCCAGCCGTCGTTCTCGTCCCCGACCCGGTTGGCGACCGGCACCCGCACCTCGTCGAGGAACACCTCGGCGAACTCGGCCGACCCGGCGAGGGTCCGCAGCGGCCGTACGGTGATGCCCGGCGCGTCCATGGGCATGGCCAGCCAGCTGATCCCGCGGTGTCTGGGCGCGTCCGGGTCGGTGCGGACCAACAGTTCGCACCAGTCGGCCACTTCGGCATGGGAGGTCCAGATCTTGGACCCGGTCACCACATAGTCGTCGCCGTCCCTACGCGCGCGCGTGCGCAGCGCCGCGAGGTCGGATCCGGCGTCCGGTTCGCTGAAGCCCTGGCACCAGACCTCGTCCCCGCGCAGGATCGGCGGCAGCCAGCGCTCCCGCTGTTCGGGTGTGCCCTCGGCCGCGATGGTCGGCCCCGCGTGCAGCAGCCCGACGAAGTTGGCCCCCACATAGGGGGCGCCCGCCTTCTCGGTCTCCTCCAGGAAGATCAGGCGCATGGTCGGGGTGGAGCCCCAGTGGACCTCGCCGTACCCCGCGTCGTACAGGCTGCTCTGCCAGCCGAGGTCGTAGGCGCGGCGTCCCGGCCAGTCGTCGGGGGACGGCTTCGGCGGGAGCGCCGGAAGAGCCCGGCCCAGCCACTGCCGCAACCGCGCCCGGAACTCCTCCTCCTCGGGCGTGTCCGTGAGGTTCATCCACCACCTGCCTGACGATCCGTCAGATTCATCCGCAGGCTAGTCCCGCGCCCCTGGACCGACAAGGCACCGAGCCTTACGCTCTCCGCACGATCTGACATACCGTCAGCAGTAGGGGGTCGTCGTGAACGCCACCGCACACGCCCTGAGTTCCTCGCGCACCCTCTGGGACCTGGTCGCCGGCCGCGCCGACCGCACCCCCGACCGTCCCGCTCTCCTCCAGGACGACCGCACCCCCGACCGTCCCGCTCTCCTCCAGGACGACCGCACCCTGTCCTTCGGTGACCTGCGCGCGCGTGCCGAGCGCGTGGCGGCCGGCCTGTACGACATGGGCGTACGCCCCGGCACGGTCGTCGCCTGGCAGCTGCCCACCCGCTTCGAGACGGCCCTGCTGTCCTTCGCGCTGGCCCGCCTCGGCGCCGTGCAGTCGCCGGTCATCCCGTTCTACCGGGACCGCGAAGTCGGCTTCGCGCTGCGGGAGTCGAAGGCGGAGTTCTTCGCGGTGCCGGGCGTGTGGCGGGGCTTCGACCACACCGCGATGGCGCGGCGGCTGGGCGCGAAGGGGATCTTCGAGGCGTACGCCACCCTGCCCGACGGCGATCCCTCGGTCCTGCCGCCGCCGCCCGCCGAGGGCACCTCGGTGCGCTGGATCTACTGGACCTCGGGGACGACCTCCGACCCCAAGGGCGTACTGCACACGGACCGCTCGCTGATCGCGGGCGGCTCCTGCCTGGCGCACGCGCTGCGTCCGACGGCCGACGACATCGGGTCGATCGCCTTCCCGTACGCCCACATAGGCGGCCCGGACTACATGGTGATGGTCCTGTTGTACGGCTTCCCCGCGGTGATGTTCGAGCAGTTCGCGCTGCCCGAGGCGCTGGAGGGCTATCGCCGGCACGGCGTGACGATCGCCGGCGGGTCGACGGCGTTCTACTCGATGTTCCTGAACGAGCAGCGCGGGCAACCGGACGGCACGAAGGCGGTTCCCTCGCTGCGGCTGCTGGCGGGCGGCGGGGCGCCGAAACCGCCGGAGCTGTACCACTGCGTGGTGCGCGAGATGGGGGTGCAGCTCACCCATGGGTACGGCATGACCGAGGTGCCGATGATCACGATGGGGGCGCCGGACGACACGGCGGAGAACCTGGCGACCACGGAGGGACGGCCGCCGCGGGAGATGGAGATACGGATCGTCGAGGGGGAGGTGCGGCTGCGCGGGGAGGCGGTGTGCCAGGGCTATCTGGACCCGGCGCAGACGGCGGCGGCCTTCGACGAGGAGGGGTTTCTGCGGACCGGTGACCTCGGGTACCTCACCGACAGCGGGCATCTGGTGCTGACCGGGCGCCTCAAGGACGTGATCATCCGCAAGGGCGAGAACATCTCGGCGAAGGAGATCGAGGACCTGCTGCACCGGCATCCCGCGGTGGGGGACGTCGCCGTGATCGGCCTGCCGGACCCGGTGCGCGGGGAACGGGTCTGCGCGGTCGTGGAACAACCGGCGGGCGCCGGGCCGCTGACGCTTCAGGCACTGACGTCGTATCTGCGCGGGGAAGGGCTGTCCACGCACAAGCTGCCGGAGCAGTTGGAGGTGGTGGACGCCCTTCCGCGCAACGACACCCTGCGGAAAGTGCTCAAGTACAAGCTCAGGGAGCGCTTCTCGGGGGCGTAGAGATCGTGGGGATCACTCGGGGACGGTGAAGTAGCGGGCGAACGCGGTGATGATCTCGCCCTCCGCCACCTTGCCGTCGCCGTCGGTGTCGAGCGAGGCGGCGGCCGCCTGGGCGACCTCCGGCTGGACGCCGAGACAGCCGAGCACGCGCATAGTGTCGGCCACCGTGGCGGCTCCGTCACCGTCGGAGTCGGCCAGGTCGAGGGCGGCGTGCAGGAAGGGGCGGGCGATCTCGGCGAACCGGTCCGGGTTGTCCCGCAGCCGCTTGACCGCGCCGTTCACGAACTCCTCGCGGGTGATGCGCTGGTCACCGTCCCGGTCCGCGATTCCGGCCATGCCCTGCCAGAACGCCTCCGCGCCGCCGTACAGCGCCTGGCCCTTGTCGGACCGGGCGGCGATGCCGAACTCCGCGAGCAGCGCCTTGGCCGCCGCGCTGAAGTCCTCCCGGTCGATATAGCCGTTGCCGTCCTGGTCGAAGGTGGCGAACCGGGCGGCGCTCCTGCGCTCGTACTCGCTGCTGACCATGTCTTATCGGGCCGCCTTACGTCACGTGGAATGCGAGGCTCTCGGCCTCCCTCGGAGCGTACGACGCCGGGAGGCGTCCGGGCGCGGGAAAGCGGCGGTTGTGCCAGGACCGGGGGAATTCCGGGACACGTGTGTGGCACTACCGACGGTGATCGCGCCTGTTCAGGCCGACAGCGGCCGGGCGTCGTCCGCGACCGCCGCCGTGACGTCGGGGTAGACCTCGAAGAGCCGGCGTACTCCCAGCGCCCCGAGGACGCGGTTGACGTGCGACCCGTCCGCCGCGCCCTGCGCCGGGAGTATCAGCCGCAGGCTGCCCTGGCAGGAGCGGATGAGACGGCGGGCGGCGATGAGGACGCCGACGCCGCTGGAGTCGCAGAACAGGACCTCGGACAGGTCGAGGACGAGGCTGTGGCGCCCCTCGGCCACCACGTCATGGATGTGCTGACGCATCACCGGCGAGGTCACCAGATCCAGCTCGCCCGACACCTGGAGCACAGCCCAGTCGCCTCGTTCGCCACCGGTCACTTTCAACGTCACCACCACGCCCCTCGCTCGCCGAACCGGAAGCGACACCTACGCTTCCTTGCAGCGCGGCTGCCCAGCGGCTGTTCCCTGAAACACCCGCCAGAAAACGGTCACCGATCAGAAAAGGCTTGTTTCAATCGCATTCGATCCTGTTCGATCGAGTCTGATCAGAGGGTGGCCGGGTAACCGCCCGGTGCGGCTCCAACCGAGGCCCGTCGCCGATCCGAGCGCGAGGCCCTCTATCACGTGAGCGAGGTGTGTCACCAGCCATGGCTCTACAAGGGGCGCACATTGCGACAAAGGGGCGTGCGCTGTCAGACGTGCCGACTACATTCGGGGAGACGGAGGACGCACGCTGGACAGGACGGACCGGTGAGGGGGGCCGTATGGCGAAGAAGGACGCACCGCCCCGCTGGGACCGCAAGATGCAGCAGCGGCTCGCCCGCGGCGAGGCGGCCGCCCTGGGCGAGCTCTACGACCGCTTCGCCTCGCTCGTCCACGGCCTCGCCCACACCGTGCTGGGCGACGAGCGCGCCGCCGACCACGTCACCCGCGATGTCTTCGCGCACGTCTGGGAGCACCCGGACGGCTACGACCCCAAGCAGGGCCCGCTGCGCTCCTGGGTCGCCACACTGACCCACCGTCTCGCCGTGCAGCGGCTGCGCGCCACCGAGACCGCCGCCCTCGCCCGGGACGGCGGCCAGGGCTCCTCCGAGGAACTGGAGCGCAAGGTACGGCACGCCTCGGTCGCCGCCCGCGCCGACTACATCGTGCAGTCCATGCCCGTCCCCCTGCGCGCCGCCCTGGAGCTCGCCTACTTCCAGCGCCGCGACTACCGCCAGACCGCCGCCGACCTCGGCGTCACCGAGGACGAGGCCCGCCGCCGCCTCCGCCTGGGCCTGCAACTCCTCTCCACCGCCCATGACGCCGGAGCCGCCCCGGGGGCGCCGCCGGGATACGGGGGCGCGGCGTGAACGAGGCACAGCGCTTCCCGGACAAGGACCCTGACGACGACCTTGGAGAGAGCAAGCAGCGCAAGCAGGCCAGCGGGCCCGAGGAAGCCGGGGAGCCCGAGGGGACCTGGGAGGACGGCTTCGGGGACACCGCCGCCGGAGCCGACGCCATGAGCGGCGGCAACGACGACGGCCGGCATCCCACTTCGGGGCCGCCCCCGGACCAGCCGCCCCGCATACCGCTCCCGCGCGCCTCCGTCGAGGACACCGGACGCCCGCTGCCCGCCCTGGCGGACCTCGGCGACCCGGCACCGCGCGACCCGGCACCGCGCGCGGCGGCACCTCTCGTCCTCGAACACCGCGTCCTGAAGGCGCTTCTCGGCGCGTGGGCGCTGGCCGCCTGCTCGCCGGAGGAGACGGCGGCCGTCGAGGAGCACCTCGGCGACTGCGGTGCCTGCGCGGACGAGGCACGGCGGCTGCGCGAGGCCGTCGGCCTGCTGCACCCCGCCGAGAGCCTCGACCTGGACCCCGCCCTGCGCGCCCGCGTGCTTCAGGGCTGCCTGGAGCGGCGCCCACCGCGCATCCCGGTGCCCGAGTGGGCTTCGCCGTACGACGCGGAGACGGCCCGCCTCGACGCCCTGCTCCAGGACTTCGGGGACGCCGAGTGGCACGCGCCCGTGCGGCTGCGGTGGTTCGAGAAGGACGAGCCGACCAGCCGCCGTACGACCGTCGCCGGGGTCATCGCGCATCTGCTGACGGTCGACGGGCTGGTGGCCGTCGCGCTGGGCCTGGAGGACCCGATGGGCGAGGTGGCCGCGGACCGGCCGACCCCGGCCGCGCGCACCGACGCCTACTGGCGCGCCTCACACTTCCCGCCGACCCGGGCCGTCCGCGCGCCCTGGCGGGAGCAGACCCACGCGCTGGTCCGCACGGTTGCCTTCACGGGCGGCGCAGGGGACGCAGGCGGTGGCGCCGCGGGCAAACTGGCTGTCCCGTACGGCGACTTCGAGCTGCCGCTGCACGACGCGATGCTGGACCGCGCCTTCGAGTGCTGGGTGCACGCCGAGGACATCGCCGATGCGGTGGACTACCCGTACGAGCCGCCGTCCGGCAGCGACCTGCACCAGATGGTCGGCCTGGCGGCCCGCCTGCTGCCCACGGTGCTGTCGGCCCGCCGCCGCGCGGGGCTGGCCGCGCCGCCACCCGGCCGGCATCTCGTCCCTGCGGGAGAGCCCGGCCGCAGTCTGCGCCTGGAGATCGAGGGCTCGGGCGGCGGGGAGTGGCTGATCCCGCTGGACTCCCCTGCGGCGGTGGGCTCCGCCGAGCATGAGGTGGCTCATGTCGCCCTGGACGGCGCGGAGTTCTGCCGACTGGCCGCGGGCCACGTGTCTCCTGCGGAGGCTGCGGCGGGGCAGGTCGGTGACCGGGCCGCAATCAGGGATGTGCTGTTGGCTGCGGCGAGCTTGAGCCGGATGTAGGGGCGGGCTGGGGTTCTTGGGCGGCCGCGGGTGAGTGGGGGCTGGTCGCGCAGTTCCCCGCGCCCCTGAGAGGTACGTGCACCTGAACGCCCCTCTAGGGGCGCGGGGAACTCCGCGAGCAACCACAAACCACCCGCAGCCGCCCCGCACACCTCGCCGAAGACGCACCCTCAGGGGCGCGGGGAACTGCGCGACCAGCCACGAACCACCCGCAGCCGCCCACGAACCCCCGCCCCCAGCCGAAGACGCGCTTTCAGGGGCGCGGGGAACTGCGCGACCAGCCACGAACCACCCGCAGCCGCCCCGCACACCTCGCCGAAGACGCGCCCCCTTAGGGGCGCGGGGAACTGCGCGACCAGCCACAAGCCACCCGCAGCCGCCCCGAAACAGCTGAACCCGAGCTCCTAGGCGAAAACGACCGTCCGTCGCCCGTTCAGCAGGATCCTCCGCTCGGCGTGCCACTTGACGGCCCGAGCCAACGCCTGGCATTCCACATCGCGCCCGATCGCGACCAGCTGGTCCGGCGTGACGTCGTGCCCGACCCGCTCGACCTCCTGCTCGATGATCGGCCCCTCGTCGAGGTCGGCCGTCACATAGTGCGCCGTCGCGCCGATCAGCTTCACACCGCGCGTGTGCGCCTGGTGATACGGCTTCGCACCCTTGAAGCTCGGCAGGAAGGAGTGGTGGATGTTGATGATCCGCCCGCTGAGCGCCTTGCACAGATCGTCGGAGAGCACCTGCATGTACCGGGCGAGCACGACCAGCTCCACGCCCTGCTCCCGCACGAGCTCCAGCAGCCGCGCCTCCGCCTCCGCCTTGTTGTCCTTGGTCACCGGGATGTGGTGGAAGGGGATGTCGTACGACCCCACGAGTTCGGCGAAGTCGGTGTGGTTGGAGACCACAGCGGCGATCTCCACAGGAAGCGCGCCGATCCTGGCGCGGAACAACAGGTCGTTCAGACAGTGCCCGAACTTGCTGACCATCAGCACGACCCGCATCTTCTCCTCGGCCCGATGGATCTGCCAGTCCATCTGGAAGGAGTCCCCGATCGCCGCGAAGCTCGCCCGCAGCTTGTCCACCGTCACCGGCGCGTCAGCCGAGAAGTGGACGCGCATGAAGAACAGTCCCGTGTCGTGGTCACCGAACTGCTGGCTGTCCTCGATGTTGCAGCCGGTCATGAAGAGGTAGCTCGACACGGCGTGCACGATGCCCTGCTTGTCGGGGCAGGACAGGGTGAGGACGTACTGGTCGGCGGGGACCGCGGATCGGGTGGACTGCTGGTTCATGCAGGACAGGGTCCCATATCCGACCCGCCCGGCGGACAGTCGTCCCGGCACGCGGTCCGCGTGAACGAACCGCCCGCGCGGACCGCCTACTCGGACTGCCTACGCGGACCGCGTCATGATCGCCAGCACTTCGAGCGTGCGCGGCGGAGCGTCCGGGTCCTCGCCGTCGGCCATGGACATCCGGACATGCGCGTCCCGCGCCGCCCGCACCGCCTCCGGCCAGCCCTGGTTCGCCAGGTACGCGGAGACCTGCGCGTCCGGGCCGACCTGGTGCATGATCCGCAGCACCCGCAGCACGGCGGTGTCGACGAGCGCTGCCTCCTGCGAGTCACGGAAGATCGTCCCGACGTATTTCTCGGCGGACCAGTTGTCCAGCCAGGTGTCCTCGACGAGGCGGTAGACGGCGTCGGTGACGTCGCCGTACCCCTCGACGCCGGCCAGCCAGACGTCCCGCTGGAACACCGGGTCGGAGAGCATGTGCAGCGCGGAGCGCACATTGCTGCGCCAGCGCCACCACGGCATGTCGTTGAGTGGCATGCCGCCCATGGTGGAGGAGCGACGGCCGCGACGGGAAGAGCTATCCGAACCTTGCACGGTCATCGATCGTACGTTCCCCCTCACAGGTGTCTCACCGACCCCCGTAATTCACCTTCCCGTCACTGAAGGATAACCAAGGGTCACGCTCGGGTTAGCGGTGTGGCGGAATCGTGCGTATCCATGACCGGCAGGCGACGCACCCGCAGCACCGTCCTCCCCACGATCACCAACCGGCCCGTCCGAGCCTCCGCACGCGGTGCGGCGGCACTGGTGGCGTGTGCGTCGCTGGTCGCCGGATGCGGTGTCATCCCCGGTACCACGGGGGGTTCCGGGGATGACACGATCACCGTGATGACCTGGGCCCCGGAGAACACCAAGTCGACCAACAAACCCGGAATGCCCGCCCTCGCGCAGGCCTACGCGCGTTGGATCAACGCCCACGGCGGCCTCGGCGGCCGCAAGCTCAAGGTCCTCACCTGCAACGACCACAACGACAGCGTGGCCGCCGCCGCCTGCGCCGACCGCGCGATCGAGGAGAACGTCGTCGCGGTCGTCGGCTCCTACAGCCAGTACGGCGACTCCTTCCTGCCCTCGCTGGAGGGCGCCGGCATCCCGTACATAGGCGGCTACGGCATCACCAACGCCGAGTTCACCAGCCCGCTCTCCTACCCCGTCAACGGCGGCCAGCCCACCCTCCTGGCCGGCCTCGGCCGCGAACTGGCCCGCACCTGCGGCCCCGTCGCGCTGGTACGCCCCGACAGCATCGCGGGCGACGAGCTGCCGCCGCTGCTCAACTCCGGCCTCCGCGCGGGAAAACACCCGTCCGCGGGCGACCAGCTGGCCGACGAGGACGCCACCGAGTACGGCAGCCAGTCGGAGCGGGCGCTCCGGTACTCCACCACCGGCCTCACCGAACGGGGCTGTGTGGTGCCCGCCCTCGGCGACCGCACCACCACCTTCATGGACTCCTTCCGGCGCTCCCGCGAGGACTACACCGACGTCCGCACCGCCACCGTTTTCGGCAGCGTCGACCAGACCGTGATCAACGCCAACGGCGGGGCGTCCAGCCCGTACGAGGGCTCGTACATCACCGGCTGGTACCCCGTCGCGAGCGACGCGCGCTGGGACCCGATGAAGAAGGTGATCAGCGAGCAGGCCTTCGGCGACAACCGCATCGACCCCGCGGACGCCGGCGTACAGACCACGTGGATCGCTTACACGGTCTTCAAGAAGGTCGTCGAGTCGCTGGGCGACAACGCCGTGACCGCCGACTCCGTGCGCGGCGCCCTGAACAAGGGCCTGAAGGTCTCCACCGGCGGGCTCACCCCGACGCTCCAGTGGAAGTTCCAGGACGTCCTCGCCTCCGTCGGCTACCCCCGGCTGGTCAACCGCAAGGTGAGCCTCCAGGTCGTACGCGAGGGCAGGCTGGTGGCGGCCCGCAAGAACTTCATCGACGTGACGAGGACGCTGCAGAGCGCCGAGCTGAACTGACCGCCCGGCGCCTGGCCCCCGCCGTCCGGGGCGGCGCCCTACAGCTGGGTCGGCTGCCGCTCGGTCAGCCCGTACTTCTTGGCGATGCCGTTCCACAGCTGAGCGGCCGATTTCTTCTGCTCGCTGGCCGTGCCGCTGGCCCGGTTGCCGGCCTGGGTCTGGCTGGTGGAGCGGGCCTGGCCCTTCTTGCAGAGCTGTTTCTTCTTGGCCGCCACCTGCTCCGCCCACGCCGCGTAGTGGTTGTCGGCGGACGCCGACGCCTGCCACGCCTTGGTCAGCGCGGTGGTCAGCTCGGTGTGGCTCGGGAGCTGGTCGACGGAGAGCTTGGACAGGTCGGTGACCAGCTGGTTGCGCTGCTTGGCCGCACCCCGCAGATCGGTGGCGGCCTGCGCGAGGTTGCCGCAGGACTTCACGGCGGCCACCGCGTTGATCACGGCGGTACGACTGTCACCGCTGTCCGCCAGCAGCTTGTCCAGGGCGACCGCCTGCTGCTCGGCCGGGTCCTCGGACGGCGACGGGGAACCCTCGGTCGCCGGAGCCGTCGCGGAGACCGGCCGGTTGTCGTCGCCGCCCTTCGGGTCCTCCCCGCCCCCACCGGCGAGCATCGCGCCCGCGCCGATACCGAGGACGGCGATGCCCACGCCGACGGCGGCCATGAGCGGCACCCGGGATCCCGTACGACGGCCCCCGCGGCCTCCCTCGCCGATGGCGTCGTCGTTCGCCCCGTGGGGACCGGGCTGTCCGTGCGGGCCGGGCGGGAAGTAGCCCGTCTCGCGCGCACCCTGCGGCTGCGGCTGCTGGAAGCGCGGCAGCTGCTGGGTGGCGGCGGCCGGGGCCTGACCGCCCGGCTCACTGCGGAAGAGGTTGTCGAAGTCGGAGAGCGGCTGCCGCCCCGGCCCCGGCTGGGGCGCCCCGCCCGGCTGCCCGGTCACGGGCGGGAGGTACTGAGTGGCGTCGGCGTCGGATCCGGCCGGCATCCCGCCGGTGGGGCCCGGGGCACCGCCGCCCTGCCGTGCCCGCCCCAGGATCTGCGTGCTCTCACCGGGCGCCTCGGGCGGCAGCGCCCCGGGCCCCACCGGCGGGATGTACTGCGTCGCCCCTTCGTCCGCGGGGGTCGCGGCGACGGGCGGTATGTACTGGGTGGCGCCCTCGTCGGCCGGAGGCAACGGCGCCCCGAAGCCACCGGCACCGGCCTGTGGCAGCGGCGCGGCGGGCGGCAGCGGCGCGCTCGGGCCGGCCGGCTGGGCAGGCGGCAGCGCACCGTCGAAGCCGGGAGCACCGTACGCCTGGCCGCCACCCTGACCGTACGGCGGCTGCTGCTGGGGCTGGGGCTGGGGCGGGTACTGCTGCTGCGCCGGCAGCGGCGATCCGCCGGCCGGCGCCCCATGGCCGTACGCAGGCGTGCCCTGCGGCCCGCCCTGCACTCCCCCGCCGTACGACACGCCCTCCGGCGGCAACGGCTGCGAGGGCGCACCCCCGGCGTCCGGCGCCGCACCCCACGGGTCCGGCGACGGCGAGGCTCCGGCGTGTCCGCCCTGGTACGGCTGCTGCGGTTCCTGTCCGCTCCAGGACTGGCCGGGTGGCGTGCCCCAGGACTGGACCGGCGCGGCCTGCGGTTGCGGCGAGGTCTCCTGCGGGGTCTGCTCGGGTCCCCAGGGGTTGCCCCAGGACTGGCCGCCCGGCGGTGCCGAGGGCTGGGGCGTGGTCGGCGGGGTGGGCGGCACCGGCGTCGGCCCGCCGCCCTGCCCGCCGGTCATGCCCGGCAGCAACGGCTCACCGCCGTCGGAGGGCAGCACGATGCCTTCGCGCGCGGGTCGCGCCGAGGGCTCCTCGCCCCGTCCACTCTGCGTCACCGGGACTCCTACTAATGGGGGACCTTGTGAATCGTCGGCTCACGCTACCGGGTCCGCCGATCCGCGTGCTACGCAGCTCAGGACGTGACCTGCATCGCTGTGACCGCCGTAACAATCACGGCCCCCCATCCGCTACATACGCCTCCCTTTCCCCACCGGCGCCTTCATTTCCCTGCCGTTCACGCCCTCGTGCCCCTTGGTTTCACGCCGCTGCCTGAAGATCCAGTCGCGCCCCGAACTCCCTTACCACGGGCTCCTCCCTAAACGGCTCCAGTCGCTGCTGGAAGTCGTCCAGGTACTCGGCGCCCCGGTTGGACCGCAGGGTCTCCAGCAGTTCCACGGCCTTCAGCCCGGTGTGGCAGGCCTGTTCGATCTCGCGCTGCTGCACCTGTGCCGTGGCGAGCAGCACATAGCCGATCGCCCGGCGCCGCGCCTTGGTCTGCGGGAGCCCGGCCAGCGACTCCTCCGCGGCCCGCGCCGCCGCCTCGGCCTGGCCGAGGTCACGGTGGCAGTGCGCCAACTCGTCGGCGAGATAGGCCTCGTCGAAGTGCGCGATCCAGGCCGGGTCGTCCCCGGACTCGGCGTCCGCGCTCTCCAGCGCGGTCACGGCCCGCCCGGACGCCGTCTGGGCGGCCCGCGCGTCACCCATCAGCGCATGCCCTCGCGCCTCGGCCGCATGGAACATGGCCTCCGCGCGCGGGGTCACACGCCCCCGCGCCCCCTCCTGCGCCGCCCGCGCCAACTGCGAGATCTCACGCGGGTTTCCGAGCTGCGCGGCGAGGTGGCTCATGGAGGCGGCCAGCACGTACCCGCCGTACCCCCGGTCTCCGGCCGCCTGCGCGAGGCGCAGCGCCTGGATGTAGTACCGCTGGGCGAGGCCCGGTTGGCCGGTGTCGACGGCCATGTACCCGGCGAGCTCGGTCAACCGCGCGACGGCGGCGAAGAGTTCCCGCCCGACCGCCTCCCGGTACGAGCCGGCCAGCAGCCCGGAGACGACGCTGTTCAGGTAGTGCACGACGACCGGGCGCACATGCCCGCTGCCGTACTGGTGATCAAGGTCTACGAGCGCCTGCGTCATCGCCCGCACGGCCTGCACGTCGGACTGCCCCACGCGCGGCCCCGCCGAGCGCGACACCTGTGAGTCCGGCGACGAGATCAGCCAGTCGCGGCTGGGCTCGACCAGCGCGGACGCGGCGACGGAGGAGCCGGACAGGAAGTCCCGGCGCCCCACGTCGCTGCGCCACAGCTCGCAGACCTGCTCGATGGCCCCCAGTACCGTCGGCGAGAACTGGAGACCGACGCCGGACGCGAGGTTCTTGCCGTTGGCCATGCCGATCTCGTCGATCGTGACCGTACGGCCCAGCTTGCGGCCGAGTGCCTCCGCGATGATCGCCGGCGCCCGCCCCCTCGGCTGCTGTCCGCGCAGCCAACGTGCCACCGACGTCTTGTCGTAGCGCAGATCGAGGCCGTGCTCGGCGCCGCACATGTTGACCCGGCGGGCCAGCCCGGCGTTCGAGCAGCCCGCTTCCTGGATGAGCGCCTGCAGCCGTTCGTTCGGCTGTCGCGCGACGAGAGGCCTTGCGGCCATGGCGTACCCCCTGTGGCTGCGGTGCCTGCCCACGCACCGAGTTGACGTGTCGTTCACGGCGGGAATCCGGCGCGGGGCACTGGCTGCGCACCACAGGTTTCCGGCCGTGAAGATCAATGCCCCGTCGACATACCGAAAATGCGAGGCTTGCGAGGATTGCCGGGGTAAAGGCGTCAGCCGACCCCACAGTGGGCTACCCAGCTCCGACCACGGATCCTCCCGCGCGCCCCCACACATGCACCCATGCGCCCCAGATGAGGAATCAATGCTCCTCCCCCGCGCGCGCTACCCCCGTAACTACAGGTGGGTGCGGGAGTTGTGTTGGGCGTGGAAGAGACGATCCCGGCCACCGAAGCCGCACAGATTCCGAAGCAGCGCGGGGAAACGCTGCTGGAGACCGCCGTTCGCTATGCCGAGGAGCGTCACTGGGACGTGTTTCCAGGGACCTGGCTGGAAGCCGTCGACGGCGTGCAGCTCTGCTCCTGCGAAGACGCCGCGTGCCCCGCGCCCGGCGCGCACCCCGCGCGCCCCGACTGGGAGACGCAGGCGACCGGGAGCGCGACGGTCGCACGCCGGATGTGGCAGAAGCAGCCGAACGCGTCGATCCTGCTGCCGACGGGGCGCACCTTCGACGCGATTTCCGTCCCGGAGACCGCGGGGTTTCTCGCGCTGGCCCGGATGGAGCGGATGGAGCTGACGCTCGGGCCGGTGACGTTGACGCCGGATCGCCGGATGCACTTCTTCGTGTTGCCGGGTGCGTCGGTGAAGGTTCCCGATCTGGTGCGCAAGCTGGGGTGGTCGGTCGGGTCGCTGGATCTGGTCGCGCTCGGCGAGGGGGCGTGGGTGGCCGGGCCGCCGACGCGGTTCGGGTCGCGGGGGGCTGTGCAGTGGGCCTGCCGGCCGACGCCGGCGAATCGGTGGTTGCCAGATGCGGAGGAGTTGATCTCGCCGCTCGCCTATGCGTGTGGGCGCGACAGGTAGTACGGCGACCGCGGGTTGCCTGTGGCTTGTCGCGCAGTTCCCCGCGCCCCTTTAGGTTGGCAATCATGACGTCGGCCGTGAGTGTGCGTGGGCTCTGGAAGCGGTTCGGGCAGCAAGTCGCCGTTGCCGGGATCGATCTGGAGTTGCCCGCGGGGAAGTTCATCGGGCTCGTGGGGCCCAACGGAGCCGGGAAGACCACCACCCTCTCCATGGTGACCGGGCTGCTCAGGCCCGATGGCGGGTCCGTCTCGGTCGTCGGGCACGACGTCTGGCGGGACCCCGTCGAGGTGAAGGCACGCATCGGAGTGCTGCCCGAAGGGCTTCGGCTCTTCGAGCGGCTCTCCGGGCGGGAGTTGCTCGCGTACTCGGGGCGGTTGCGCGGGCTTCCCGGTGCCGAGGTCGACAAGCGGGCCACGCAGTTGCTGGACGTCCTCGATCTGGCGGGGGCGCAGCACAAGCTGGTCGTCGACTACTCGACCGGCATGCGCAAGAAGATCGGGCTCGCGGCCGCGCTTCTGCACAACCCCGAAGTGCTGTTCCTGGACGAGCCGTTCGAGGGCGTCGACCCCGTCTCCGCCCAGACCATCCGGGGCGTCCTGGAGCGCTACACCGCCTCCGGTGCGACGGTTGTCTTCTCCTCCCATGTCATGGAGCTCGTCGAGTCGCTGTGCGACTGGGTCGCCGTCATGGCCGCCGGACGCATCCGCGCCCACGGAACCCTCGCCGAGGTGCGCGGAGACGCGGCCTCGCTGCAGCAGGCGTTCCTCGAACTCGTCGGCGCGCACGGCCGCGACGCGGGCACGGACCTGGACTGGCTGGGCGGCGGGGCGCGATGAGCACCGATGTCGCGGGAGTGACCGGAGTCGTCGTACGGCTGAAGCTGTCGCTGCTCCGGAACGGACTGCGGCAGTCCGGTGGCCGGCGGGCCGCCTACATCGCGTCGGCGATCGTGGTGCTCCTCTTCGCCGCGCTGCAACTCCTCGGCCTGATCATGCTGCGCGACAACGCGCACGCCGACACCGTGGTCGTCATTCTGGTCGCGGTACTCGCGCTGGGCTGGGCGGTGATGCCGCTGTTCTTCCCCGGCGGGGACGAGACCCTCGACCCGACCCGGCTGGTGATGCTGCCGCTGCGCCCCCGGCCCCTGGTCCGGGCCCTGCTCGCGGCCTCGCTGGTCGGCATCGGCCCCCTGTTCACGCTGTGCCTGTTCATCGGTTCGGTGATCGCGGTCGCGCACGGCGGGCTGGCGTACGCCGTCGGTGTCCTCGCCGTCGTCCTGGCACTGCTGGTGTGCGTGGCGCTCGCGCGGGCCGTCGCGGCGGCCAACATCCGCCTGTTGACCAGCCGTAAGGGCCGCGATCTCGCGGTGCTGAGCGGACTGGTCATCGCGATCGGCGCGCAGGTCGTGAACTTCGGGGCGCAGCGCCTGGGTTCATCGGGTCTGACCCAGCTCGATCCGGCGGCGGACGTGCTGCGCTGGGTACCGCCGGCGTCCGCGATCGGGGCGGTGCGGTCGGTGAGCGAGGGGGCGTACGGGATCGCTGTCCTCCAACTCGCCCTGACCACAGCCGCTTTGGTCGCGCTGATCGCCGTATGGTCCCGCCATCTCACCCGGCTGATGACCTCGCCCGACGGCTCCACGCTCCAGGCGGTCGCCGAGGCCGCCGTACGCGAACGCAACTCCACAGGTCTGGCCCGCCTCCTGCCGGCCGGCCGCACCGGCACCGTCATGGAACGCAGCCTGCGCTACGTCTGGCGCGACCCGAAGACCAAGGCGGCCTGGGTGACCTCGCTCGCCATCGGCCTGATCGTGCCGCTGTTCAACGCCCTCCAGGGCACCGGCTCGATCTACTTCGCCTGCTTCGCGGCCGGGATGCTCGGCATCCAGATGTACAACCAGTTCGGGCAGGACACCTCCGCCTTCTGGATGGTCGCGATGACGATCTCGTCCCCCCGGGACGCCTACGTCGAACTACGCGGCCGCGCCCTGGCCCTGCTGCTGATCACTCTCCCCTACGCCACCCTCGTCACCGCCCTGACCACGGCCCTCCTCGGCGACTGGCCCAAGCTCCCCGAGGCACTCGGCCTCTCCTTCGCCCTCCTCGGCGCCATGCTGGCGACGGGCGCCTGGACGTCGGCCCGCTTCCCCTACTCCATCCCGCAGGAGGGCTACAAGAACGTGGCCCCCGGCCAGACGGGCCTGGCCTGGATCTCCATCTTCGGCGGCATGATCGCCGCAGCCCTTCTCTGCGCCCCCGTCATCGCCCTGACGATCTGGCTGCACGTGAGCGAGGACGGGGATGCCTGGACCTGGCTGCTGCTCCCGGCGGGCGCGGCCTACGGCGCGGCGACCACCTGGCTGGGCCTGCGTCTGGCGGCCCCACGCACGGCGGTCCGCCTGCCGGAGATCCTGACGGCGGTGAGCAAGGGCTGACGACCCCGTCCTCAAGGGGCGCGGGGCTGTATCGATATGCGGCTCCGCCGCGTGGGCGCGAGCAACCCCACACCACCCGCAGCCGCCCTCAAACAGAACCCGACCTCATAGGCGCCCCGCCTCCCCAGCGGAGCGCACCGCATCCAGGAACGGCTCGATCGCCGCCCGCCACCCCTCCGGCTGGTCGTAATGCACCAGGTGCCCCGCGTCGGCCACCTCCGCGTACTCCCCGCGCGGCAGCACCCGCACCATCTCCTGCGCCTCGGCCCGCCCCAGCTCCCCGTCGAGTCCCCGCACGACGAGCGCGGGGCACTGCACCTGCGCCAGTTCCTCCCAGTGCGCGTCGAACACCCATGTCTCCCGTGACCGCAGCATCTGCTCCGGCTCGAAGACGGGCCGCCACCCGTCCTCGCGCTCGTGCATCACCTCGGCGTAGAACTCCCCGCGCGCGGCGTTGGGCCGCTCCACCCAGGGGTCGTCCTCACCGAACCACTTGCGCACATCGGCGAGCGTGGCGAAGGGGAGGGGCCAGGACTTGAACCAGTCCGACCACTCCCGCTGCGAGGCCGAGCCGAGCGCGGACGCCCGCATGTCGCAGATGATCACGCCCCGCACCAGGTCGGGCCGTCTGGCGGCGAGCTGCCAGGCGGTCAGCGCGCCCATGGCGTGGCCGATGAGGACGGCGGGGGCGAGACCGAGCTGTTCGAGGGCGGCTTCGGCATCGTCGACGTAGGCATCGCGCGTGAAGTCCGTCTGCGAGGACTTGTCACTACGGCCGTGGCCGCGCTGGTCCAGTGCTACGGCGCGGTGCCGTTCGGAGAGCCAGCGGGCGGTGGAGGCCCAGTGGGAGGCGCGGCCCATGAGGCCGTGCAGTAAGAGGACGCCGAGGGTGCCGTCGTGCTCGGTTGCGTGGTCGTTCTTGGGAGGGTCGCCGAACTCCCAGGCGGCCAGACGTACGCCGTCCGCCCCGGTCACGTCGATGCGCCGCGCCATAGGTCCTGGCACCCCCCTAGCTCCGCTCGGACCGCTCGAGCCGGCCGGTCCTGTGAACCGTGTTCCGCCTGCCGTGCCTCGCACACGATGTGCATGTCCTGTGTGTCTGACGTGATCTTATGCGCACACTCTTGAAGCGCACGTTCCGCATGACCCGTCACCCGCAGACTATCGAACCCCTATTCGAAAACACCGTCTCTGCGGCCAACACCCCTCATTCGAGTGACCCCCCTCAGGGATTGATCGCTGCCACCGAGGGGAGATCTTCACCGGGAGGCGGACCGATCGGGGAAACCGGTCCGAGGGGAATGACCCTGAGAGCTCGGGGCTCCGGGTCAGCACAGGGGAGGACAGGCCCCGGCGCCATGTGGCGCCGGGGCCCTCTCCATGTCCACGGCACATCCGCCCGCCCCTTCCCCGGCCGGACGCATCACTGTCGATCACGGCCCAGAGCTCTCAGGTCATATGCCTCACGCGACAGACTGGCACGCGAATCGGCGGAGCGCTGCGATTCGGCGTACTGGATCTCGGAATCGACGAGATCGACGGATCGCCACAACTCCCGCTCAGCTACCGGGAGTTACTCACCAAACGAAGTGGCCGCAGGCTCAGCGCTTCGCGACGAACACATGCGAGGCGACGTCCGCCTCCAGCTCGGCCGCCTCACCACCACTACCCACCAGCACACCGCCGGCGGACTCGGTCACGCTCACCACCGAACCGGGCTGCACCCCTGCCCGACGCAGCGTGTACATCAGCTGGGCGTCGGTCTGGATCGGCTCCCCGATCCGCCGCACCACGACTGTCTTGCCCTCGACACCCGGGTCCAGATCGGCCAGCGACACCATGCCCTCGTCGAGGAACGGATCGGCGCCGTCCTTCTCGCCCAGCTCCTCCAACCCCGGGATGGGATTGCCGTACGGCGACTCGGTCGGATGCCGCAGCAGCTCCAGCACGCGCCGCTCCACGGCCTCACTCATGACGTGCTCCCAGCGACACGCCTCGGCGTGCACCTGCTCCCACTCCAGCCCGATCACGTCGACGAGCAGACACTCGGCCAGCCGATGCTTGCGCATGACGCGCGTGGCCAGCCGCCGCCCCTCGTCCGTGAGCTCCAGATGCCGGTCGGAGGCCACGGACACCAGCCCGTCCCGCTCCATCCGCGCCACCGTCTGGCTGACGGTCGGCCCACTCTGGTCCAGCCGCTCGGCGATCCGGGCGCGCATGGGGACCACACCTTCCTCCTCCAGCTCGAGGATGGTGCGGAGATACATCTCCGTGGTGTCGATCAGTCCGGACATACGTGCCCCTCGATTAGCTCTGCGTTTGGCTCAGCCGGAAGCGAGACAGCTCCACGGCGCGTGCGCTGGCCCTGCCCTCAATTCTGCCGGATACCACTGACAACCGTGCCGCGCCGCCGAAACCAGCGATTTCCCAGCCGCTCCCCCTGCCGGGCGAGCCCCCACGACGCGTCAGCCGCGTACGGCGGCAGGAGGACGTCGCAGGCCGTATTGACACCGCACTGGTCCAGACCGCACGGTGATCCGCAACACACCGACCCCCAGCACCCCCGCCACCCCCGGAGGGCCCCGCATGAGCGACAGCAAGCCGGCCGACCAGTTCTTCGACGCCGCGATCACCCTCCTCCAGCGGGCCCGCGACGAGGAAGCGGAGAACATCGAGGCAGCCGGCACCCTGCTCGCCGACACCGTCGCAGCCGACGGCCGCCTGTTCGCCTTCGGCGCGGGCCACTCCTCCCTCGCCGCCCAGGACATCGTCTACCGCGCGGGCGGCCTCGCCCTGATGAACCTGCTCGCCGTCCCCGGCGCGGTAGGCGTGGACGTCATGCCCGCCACCCTCGGCTCCGCCCTCGAACGCGTCGACGGCCTGGCGAGCGCCGTCCTCGACAGCTCCCCCCTCCGCGCCGGCGACGCCCTGGTGATCATCTCCCTCTCCGGCCGCAACGCCCTGCCCGTCGAGATGGCCATGCACGCGCGCACCCGAGGCGCGAAGGTCATCGGCGTGACCTCAGTGGCGTACGCCTCGGAGACGAGGCCCCGGCATGTCTCCGGCACCTACCTCAAGGACCACTGCGACATCGTCCTCGACTCGAAGATCGCGGTCGGCGACGCGGAACTCACCCTCGACACGATCCCGGCCCCCTTCGCCCCCGCGTCCACGGTCGTCACGGCAGCGCTCCTCCAGGCCGTCATGGCCACCGCGGCCACTTCCCTCGCCGCCCGCGGCATCGAGCCCCCGCTCCTGCGCTCCGGCAACGTCGACGGCGGCCTCGACTGGAACAGCCGGGTGTTCGAGCAGTACGGCGACCGGATCTTCTACCGCCGCTGACCCAGCACTGCGGCCAGATCCAGCGCGGCAGCGATCCGCACCGCCACATCCTCCGCGTACACCGCGTCACTCCGCTCGAACGCGCTCCGCCCCGCGCCCCGCAGAAACGTCACGACGCCCAGTGTCCGCCCCCGGCTGCGCAACACCGCGCACAGCGCGTGCACCGCGTCCGCGGGCCACTGCCGCCCCACCGCCCACGCGCGCGCCTGCTCCGCCGCCATGCTGCCCGCGTCGGCCCGCACCGACCCGGCCCGGGCCACGCACTGCAACGCCGGATGCCCCTCGGCGTACCGCACCGGCAGCCCGGCCTCCCCGCCGAGCAGGCTCGGCCCGGGCGCGCCGGAGGGCGTCACGGCGACCCGTACGAGCCGTACCGGACCCGAGTCCTCCGCGTCCGCGTCCGTATCCGCCACCGCCCCGCCCGCGACCCGGTCGATCAGCGCGTGATCGGCGAACCCGGCGAGCGCGAAGTCGAGATGCACGGTCGCCGCGTCGGCGGGGTCGTCGCACTCCGCGGCGGCGCGGGCGGCCCGATGCAGCTGGTTGGTCCGGAACCGCAGCAGCGCCGCCTCCTGCTCGGCCTGCTTGGCCTCGGTCATGTCCTGGAAGAGCCAGCCCACGCCCAACGGCACGGGCTCCTCCGCGAGCGGCGAGGCCAGCCGTACGAAGCCACAGCGCCAGCACCGCCGCCGCTCGCCCTCCGGCGTCCGTACGCTCACCCAGATCTCGGCGGGCGCGGGCGGCGCGCCCTCCGCGAGCACATGCGTGAGCGCGCTCTCCAGTTCCTCGACGCCCTGGGCGAGCAGATCCCCGAGCGGCCGCCCGAGCACGGACGTACGGCCGATACCGAGCGCGCGCGCCGCGTGGGCGTTCACCACGGCCGGCCGCAGATCGGCGTCCACCAGCACGACACCCCACGACGCGTCCTCGAACAGCGCCTCGCTCAGCGCGATCGACCGCTCCAGATCGATCTGCGCGTGCACCTCGCTGAAGGCGCAGTAGACCCCGGCGGGCTTCCCGTCCGGACCGCGCACGGCCGCCGACTGGGTGCGCACGAGCACTCGCCCGCCGTCCTTGGTCAGCAGCGCGAACTCGTGCACCTGCCGCCCTGGGGCGTCCATGGCGGACATCAGCCGCGCCTCGACCTCCTCGGCGTCGGCCTTGCGCACCGCCCACCCCGCGAAACCGTGCCGGCCGACCGCCTCGGTCGCGCTCCAGCCGAGGATGCGTTCGGCCTCGCGGTTCCAATGGGTGACGACCCCGTCCGCGTCGAACGCGCACAGGGCGGCGTCCATCCCGTCCAGCAGTGCGGCCAGCAGATCGGAGCCGCCTGCAGAACCCTCCGAGCCACCCGACGAACCCTCCGGACCGTCCCGCTCGGGTTCGTCCGGCCCCAGCTCGTCGGTGGTCCCACTACGCCGGGAAGCACTCACCTGGACCCCCTGCCAAGCCTGCCAAGCTGCGTCCGCACGTACGACGCGTCCGTTCGCTCACTCGCCATCATCTAACTGGAACGTGACGCAGCACACACCGAGTTCCCACAAGATTGAAGGAATCGTTGTACGGCGGAAATCCCGGGAAACCGGCCGCAGGCGCCACGCCCCACCCTCACGCCCCGCTGACCTCGAAGCCTGCCCATCGCAACGTCAGCCACACCTCGTTCTCGTCCTCCGGCGCCACATACCGGTCGACCTCCACAAACCCGCGCTTCTCGGCGAACCGGAGCCCGTCCTCATTGGCGGTGAGGATCACGGTCCGGATCTCCCGCGCACCGAGCACGCGCGCGTGCGCGAGTCCGTCCTCGTACAGCGTGGCACCGAAGCCCCGCCCCCGGTACTCGGGCAGCACGCGCGCGATGACGGTCGCCGCGCCCTCGTCGCCCTGCGGCGGCCGTACGGTCGAGCAGCCCACGAGCGCGTCCCCGAGATAGGCGTTGCGCAGCTGATGCCGGCCACCGCGCTCGCGCACCTCGTCCAGGCTCAGCTCGTCCGGCGGCACGATCACGTTGTGGACGTGGCGCCAGTCCCGGAGCATGGCGTCGCCGTCCGCCGGCACAATCCGCAGTTCTGTCATGTACGGAACGCTAGGTGACCAGCGCGGATCCCGTCCAAGGAAAAAAGCACTTGATCGGGCGGCGAGCCGCTTCTTAGTGTGAGGGCACACGAGAAGGGAGGTGGTTCGGCAGATGTATGAATACCGGACGCGTGAGGTGGCTGCGGGCTAGCGGCCCGTCACCCCACCCAGTGCGGTGCCGGACCAGCACGTGACAGACGCGTGCAGCCGGCCCAATCCCAGCAGTCACCCGACCCGCGAGCTCGCCGGTACGTCCGGCCGGCTCCTCCGCCCCGGCGGAGGAACCCGAGCTCGCGGGTCGTCTGCTGTCAGGGACTCAGCCGCTCCACTCGCCAGCTGCCGTCCTGCTCCGCCGCGTACCGCAGCCGGTCGTGCAGCCGGTTCTCCCGCCCCTGCCAGAACTCCACCGTCCGCGGCGCCACCCGGAAGCCGCCCCAGTGCGGCGGCACCGGCACCTGCTCGCCCTCGGGATAGCGCGCGGCCAGCTCGGCGTACGAGGCGTCGAGGTCGGCACGGGTGGCGACGACCGCGGACTGGGCGCTGGCCCAGGCGCCGAGCTGGGAGCCGTGCGGGCGGGTGCGGAAGTACGCGGCCGTCTCGTCCCGTCCGGTCCGCCGCGCCACGCCCGTGACGATGACCTGGCGTGCCATCGCGTGCCAGGGGAAGAGCAGGGAGACGTACGGGTTCTCGGCGAGGTCGCGGGCCTTGCGGGAGTCGTAGTTGGTGAAGAAGACGAAGCCCTGCTCGTCGAACTGCTTCAGCAGGACCGTACGGGAGCTGGGCCGGCCGTCGGCGTCCGCGGTGGAGACGATCATCGCGTTCGGCTCGAAGAGGTGGGCCTCCGCCGCGGCCTGCTTGAACCAGCGCGCGAACTGTTCGACGGGGGTGGCGGCCAGGTCGTTCTCGGCGAGGCCCTCGGCCCGGTACTGCTTGCGCATCGCGGCGGGGTCGAGGGGGACGGCGTCTCGGTCGGTCACGCCGTCATCTTGCCGCATGCGGCCGACGCCGTCCCGGAGTGTGCCCACCGCAGCACCGCATGGCACTGAGTGCCGCATGGCCTCCCCAACCGTGGCACTCGGGGTTATCGTGCTGTTGCCGATCCGGTTGGATGACTGTCAGCCGTACGGGGCATCACACGGGTACGCCCCGGACCGCGAGTCCGCCGAGGCCCGGAGAACCGGCAAGGCCCGGAATCCGAGTCCGTGACCGTGGAACCACCGGCGTACGCCCCGTCTCCGCAGACCCACATGTGGTCGTTCCACCCACAACCCCATCCGTCGCACACCTCACGAGGAGCCGCCTGATGTCCGACTTCGTACCCGGACTCGAGGGAGTCGTCGCGTTCGAGACGGAGATCGCCGAACCGGATAAGGAGGGCGGCGCACTCCGGTACCGGGGCGTCGACATCGAGGATCTGGTCGGACACGTCTCGTTCGGCAACGTCTGGGGGCTGCTCGTCGACGGTGCCTTCCGGCCCGGTCTGCCGCCCGCCGAGCCCTTCCCGATCCCCGTGCACTCCGGCGACATCCGCGTCGACGTCCAGTCCGCGCTCGCCATGCTGGCCCCCGTGTGGGGCCTGAAACCCCTCCTGGACATCGGCGCGGAGCAGGCCCGCGACGACCTGGCCCGGGCCGCCGTCATGGCCCTGTCCTACGTCGCCCAGTCCGCGCGCGGCCAGGGTCTGCCCATGGTGCCGCAGCGCGAGATCGACAAGGCGCAGTCCGTCGTCGAGCGCTTCATGATCCGCTGGCGCGGCGAGCCCGACCCCAAGCACGTGGCCGCCGTCGACGCGTACTGGACGTCCGCCGCCGAGCACGGCATGAACGCGTCCACCTTCACGGCCCGCGTCATCGCCTCCACCGGCGCCGACGTGGCCGCCGCGCTCTCCGGCGCCGTGGGAGCCATGTCCGGTCCGCTGCACGGCGGCGCCCCCTCCCGTGTCCTGCACATGATCGAGGAGATCGAGCGCACCGGCGACGCCGAGGCGTATGTGAAGCAGACCCTCGACAAGGGCGAGCGCCTCATGGGCTTCGGCCACCGCGTCTACCGCGCCGAGGACCCGCGCGCCCGCGTCCTGCGCCGCACCGCCCGCGAGCTGGGCGCGCCCCGCTTCGAGGTGGCCGAGGCCTTGGAGAAGGCGGCCCTGGAGGAGCTGCACAACCGGCGTCCGGACCGGGTCCTGGCCACGAACGTGGAGTTCTGGGCCGCGATCATGCTGGACTTCGCGGAGGTCCCGGCGCACATGTTCACCTCGATGTTCACCTGTGCCCGTACGGCGGGCTGGTCGGCGCACATCCTGGAGCAGAAGCGCACCGGTCGCCTCGTGCGCCCCTCCGCGCGCTACATCGGCCCGGGCCCGCGCGACCCGCGCGAGGTCGAGGGCTACGCCGACATCGCGCGCTGATCCCGCCGGTCCCGCCGTTCCCCTCAAGCCCCCGAGTCATCGGACCCCCTCCGGCGGGCCGGCGTCACGTGGAGCCGTCCAGCTCCGCGTGACGCCGCTCGGCGGTCCGGTGCCGGTGCCAGTGCCGGTGCCAGTGCCAGTGCCAGTGCCAGTGCCGGTGCCAGTGCCGGTGCCAGTGCCGGTGCCAGTGCCAGTGCCGTACGGAACGTGACTGATCCACTGCGCCAGTATGCTGGGGCGGCTGCGGCCATCCCACCATCACCCGTCCCCACGTGGTGAGTTGCGGCCTGCGGCCATCGGGACGTCTCACGGCATGAGGGATGGGGATCAGGTGCTGATAGCGGGCCGCTACCGGCTGGCCGAGTCGATCGGACGCGGGGGGATGGGGGAGGTCTGGCGGGCCTACGACGAGACGCTCGCCCGGCAGGTCGCCGTCAAGCTGCTGCTGCCCCAGGACTCCGACCCCACCGCCACCTCCCGGTTCCGGCTGGAGGCGCGGACGGCGGCGCGGATCGACCATCCGAACGTGGTGGGCGTCCGGGACTTCGGCGAGTACGACAGCCGGCTCTTCCTGGTGATGGAGCTCGTCGAGGGCCCCAGCCTCGCCACCACGCTGACCCGGTCCGGCGCGCTGCCCGCCGAACGCGTGGCCCGGATCGCCGCCCAGGCCGCCGCGGGGCTGGCGGCCGCGCACCGGCAGGGCATCGTCCACCGGGACATCAAGCCCGGCAACCTGCTCCTGGACGCCGACGGCACCCTCAAGATCGGTGACTTCGGGATCGCCCGCTTCATGGACGACCCCGGCGCCGCGCTGACCGCGACGGGGCAGATCGTGGGCACGAGCCTCTACCTGGCCCCGGAGCGTGCGCTGGGCAAGCCCGCGGGACCGGCGTCCGACGTCTACGCGCTGGGCTGTGTGCTCTACCAACTGCTCACCGGCCGCCCGCCCTTCCAGGCCGACACGGCCGTCGCCATCCTGCACCAGCACCTCGACGCCGTGCCCGTGCCGCCCCGCGAGCTGGGCGTCGCCGGGCTTCCGCCCGCCTTCGAGAACTACCTCCTCGGTCTGCTCGCCAAGGAGCCCGAGCACCGGCCCGCCGCCCAGCAGGCCGCCGACTGGTTCGCCGACGGCGCCTGGCAGGGGCGCCCCGAACCGCTGCCGGACGCGACGTCGCCGGTCCGTCGGCCCACGGTCGCGTCGGCGTCCGCCGCCAGGTCACAGCAGGTGGGTGAGACCAGCAACCCGACCACGTACATGCTGCCCTCCGCCCAGGGGACGGCGTCCAACGTGGGATCTGGACCGGGATCCGGACCCGGGCCCGGATCCCGGTCCAGATCCGGCGGCAGATCCAGACCCGGGTCGAGATCCAGACCAGGGTCGAGATCCGGGACCGGCTCCCCGTCCCGGAGCCGCGTGGTGTTCACAGCGGCCGCGGCGGCGCTCTTCATGGCCGCGATGCTCCTCGGCATGCTGTGGTTCTCCCCCGACAAGACCGGCGCCGAGGGCACGAAGTCCGAGGCCCCGACCGGCACGAGCGCCCCCGTGACGCCCCAGGCGACCGCCCCCTCCCCGACGACCTCCCCGACCCCGGCCGCGCAGACGAGCGTCCCGCAGGACGAGCAGGCGGACGAGCTGCGCGAACAGGCTGAGCGGGAGCAGGCGCAGCAGGAACAGGAACAGCAGGACCAGCAGCGCGAGCGGGAGCTGGAAGAGCAGCGGAAGCTTCAGCGGGAGCTGGAGAAGCAGCGCGCGGCGCAGCAGGACGACGATGACGGCGGCCTCGGCGGGGACGACGACTGACGCGGGCGGCGGGACGACGGGGCGCGGGTCAGAGCTTGCCCCACACGTAGGCCGTACGGTGGCCGTCCAGCTGCTCGGATATCCGGGTGCGGAACTCCTCGGTGAACCGGGGCCAGTTCCAGAACTCGAAGCCGAGGTGGGCGAAGGCGAACCAGTCGTCGGCCCAGGCCCAGTCGGGCAGGGGGACGGACTCGGCGCACGCGGGACAGCCGACCTGGGCCGTGCCGGTCTTGTGCCAGGCGTCGATGGCCTTGACGAACGGCGCCCAGACGTCCTCGATCAGTTCCCACCCGTCGGTGATCAGCCGGGTGGTGACGCCACAGCGCGGACAGGTCACCGCCTCCGGTTCGCCCTGCCCGCCGTGGAAGACGGTGCGCCCGGTGTAGACGGCGAGGCCGTCCCCGGGGTACCGGTCGGCGTCCTCCGGAGCGGCGGCCCGCTGCCAGTTGGAGCCCGGGGGATGGCCGAGCGGCTGCCCGAGCACGCAGTCCGTGCGCTCGGCGAGCACGATGCCCTCGGCCACCAGCCACTCGACGACGTGCTCGGCGAGCTGTGCCGCCCACTGCGGGGTCGCCTGGAGGTCGACGATCGTCTGGAAGTGATCACCCATGCCCGAACCGTAGACCCC
>NZ_KQ948934.1 GCF_001514235.1 Streptomyces caeruleatus
TTGTTCCAAACTCTATCAGGATTTTTCCGCCTCCCTGACCACCGTCCTGCAGGCATGCAGAAAGTGACCCAGAGATAGGATCTGACAAGTTTGGTGCTGCCGGACGAGGATGCGTAGTTGCGTCACTCAGCCCCAAGCAGGAGTACGACTGTACACGCGCCAACAGAGCGGGTGCAAATCGATGTGGGGTATGGTCTAGACCACTCTGAAGCGCCCACGCGGAACCGGCACTTCGTGTGACATACCCTGCTGAACAGTGTGCCGCCCGCACAGGCAGCGACGGCCCATATCGATCTCCACCCCTGGGAGGCTTCCCATGACCACCGTCACGTCCCCACTTGCAGGACGCGCCGTCGGACTGGCGTCAGTGCCGGATCCGGTCTTCTCCGGGGCCATGGTCGGCCCCGGCACGGCGATCGACCCGGTGCGCGAGCCGTCCGAGGCGGTGTCGCCGGTTGACGGAGTCATCGTTTCCCTCCACCCCCACGCATTTGTCGTCGTCGATGAGCAGGGCCACGGTGTGCTCACCCACCTGGGCATCGACACCGTGCAGCTCAACGGCGAAGGCTTCGAGTTGCTCGTGAACAAGGGGGACACCGTGACGCGCGGCCAGGGCATCGTCCGCTGGGACCCCTCGGCCGTCGAGGCAGCCGGCAAGTCGCCGGTATGCCCGATCGTGGCCCTCGAAGCCACGGCAGAGGCCCTCTCCGAACTGCGTGACAACGGCGATGTGAAGGCTGGCGACAGTCTCTTCGTCTGGAAGTGACTGCGTTGCCGTCCTGCGGCGGCAAGTAAGGACGACAACCACCGCGGCGGCGGGACCCGCCGCACTATCGGAGACGGGTGAGATGGAGACAACCCTGCGAGGCGTCGGCGTGAGCCACGGTGTGGCGATCGGCGAGGTTCGGCACATGGGAACGGCGGTCCTCGAACCGCCTGCCAAGCAGATTCCGGCCGAGGACGCGGAGCGTGAACAGGGGCGCGCTCGTAAGGCCGTGGAGGCAGTGGCAGCCGACTTGATGGCGCGCGGCAATCTGGCGGGCGGGGAGGCCCAGGCGGTCCTTGAGGCGCAGGCCATGATGGCCCAGGACCCGGAACTGATGGCGGACGTGGATCGGCGTATCGCCGTGGGCAGCACTGCCGAGCGTGCTGTGTACGACGCCTTCGCCGCGTACCGCGAGCTGCTGGCGGGTGCCGGCGAGTATCTCGCCGGTCGGGTGGCCGACCTCGATGACGTGCGGAATCGTATCGTCGCTCGTTTGCTCGGGGTCCCGATGCCGGGTGTCCCGGACAGCGACGAGCCCTACGTCCTGGTCGCTCGCGACCTCGCTCCGGCCGACACTGCGCTGCTGGACCCGGCTCTCGTTCTTGGCTTTGTCACGGAAGAGGGTGGACCGACCAGTCACAGCGCGATTCTGGCGAGGGCCCTCGGTGTCCCGGCCGTCGTCGCGATGCCGGGTGCCGGTGAGCTCGCCGAAGGCACGGTCATCGCTGTCGACGGCAGCACGGGCAACGTCTTCGTGAACCCGACCGATGCCAAGAAGACGGAGCTGGAGGCGGCTGCTGCGGCGCGCAAGGCGGCACTCGCGGCGTCGACCGGACCGGGTGCCACGGCGGACGGCCACAAGGTGCCGCTGCTCGTCAACGTCGGCGGTCCGTCGGATGTGCCGGCCGCTGTCGAGGCAGGCGCCGAGGGTGTCGGCCTGTTCCGGACCGAGTTCCTCTTCCTCGACGACAGTAAGAAGGCGCCGTCGGAGGAGAAGCAGGTAGAGGCCTACCGGCAGGTGCTCGAGGCCTTCCCCGAGGGCCGTGTTGTCGTGCGTGTCCTGGACGCGGGCGCGGACAAGCCGCTGGACTTCCTGACGCCGGCCGACGAGCCGAACCCGGCGCTGGGTGTGCGGGGGCTGCGGACGCTGCTGGACCACCCCGAGGTGCTGCGAACCCAGCTGACGGCTCTCGCGAAGGCGGCGGAGGGACTTCCTGTCTACCTCGAGGTCATGGCCCCGATGGTGGCGGACCGTGCCGATGCGAAGGCGTTCGCGGACGCGTGCCGCGCGGCCGGGCTTCAGGCGAAGTTCGGTGCGATGGTGGAGATTCCGTCGGCCGCGCTGCGGGCGCGGTCGATCTTGCAGGAGGTCGAGTTCCTGTCGCTGGGGACGAACGACCTCGCGCAGTACACCTTCGCCGCGGACCGTCAGGTGGGTGCAGTGTCCCGGCTTCAGGATCCGTGGCAGCCGGCGCTGCTCGACCTGGTCGCTTTGTCCGCAGAGGCGGCGAAGGCCGAGGGCAAGAGCTGTGGTGTCTGTGGTGAGGCGGCGTCGGACCCGCTGCTGGCGTGTGTGCTGACCGGTCTGGGTGTCACCTCTCTGTCCATGGGTTCGGCGTCGATTCCTTATGTCCGGGCGACGCTGGCGAAGTACACGCTGGCGCAGTGTGAGCGTGCTGCTGCGGCCGCGCGGGCGGCGGACAGCGCCGAGGAGGCGCGCAACGCCGCTCAGGCGGTGCTGTCCGGCGAGTAGTCGATCCGGCCCGGTCGGGTCGTGAGGTTGTGGGGCGCTCCACTCTTTGGGTGGAGCGCCCCGTTCGTGTTCAGTGACGGTGTGCCGGTGGGGTTTCCTCATTGCCGAGATCCGGCGGTACGCAGTAGTCGACGCCCGATTCCGGGGAGATGAGGTCGCCGGAATCGATGTCGGTGCAGTAGGCATCGAAGACTTCGCCTGCGGTCAGGGGTTCCAGGCCCTCTCCACGCAGGCGCCAGCCGTAGATGCGGTCGGAGGTGCCGGCGGCGCTGGTCCGCATGACGAGCCCGCCGGGGCTCTGGGTGGCGAGGCCGAGGGCGAGGACGGTGGTGAATTCCAGGGCTTCGGCCTCGTCGAGGTGTGTCGCGCCCTCGGTGTCTTCGTCGGCGTGCAGGACGGAGACGAGTGTCTCGGGGGTTCCCGTGACACTGCAGACGAGGTGTCGGCTTCCGGGATGGGCCGTGTCGAGGATGCGGACGACGAGGTTCGAGGCGCGGGCGAAGGCCGCGCGGCCGATGTCCTCGCCGCAGGTGGCGCAGGCGCCGAGACGTGCCAGGAGTGTGGACGCGTACTCCCAGGTGGCTTGTCGGACGGCTTCGTCGACGAGGGCCGGGACGAGGTCTGCCAGGGGCTGGCCCTGGTAGGGGATGGTGGGTCCGGTCGTCGCGAGTTGGGCGGTAAAGCGCGTGCGGCTCGACGGGTCGTCGGGAGCCAGGCCCGTTTCCGCGCAGAACTCGGCGTATTCCTGTGGGTCGAAGAGGGCTAGCGTCGTATGGCTGCCTTGCGAGGCCCGGGTCCTGAGGAGGGCCTCCACTTGTTGGAGGTAGATCTTGTGATCGTCGAAGGTGAAGCTGCGGTAGTGCCTCATCGCACGGAAGTCGTGCTCGTCGGTCAGCAGGCCGATCGTGCCGGCGATTTCGCGGCGCAGGATGCGTCGCATTGTCTGGTCGTCGGTGTGTGCCACGTTTCCCCCTGTGCGCAGTCGATCAATGCTCACTCACAGTAACCGGCGGCACTGACAACGGCTTCGGGGCGATGGCGTCGCGAGCGTCCCGGCCCTCGGGCTTCTCCTGAATTGGGGGCCCGAGGCCGGGGGCGTGGGTCAGGCGCGCTTGCGGGCGAGTTCCTCGTAGAAGTGCAGAAGGTCGAGGTTGTCGATGGAGCCCGGGTTGACCGCCTTCTCCAGCGGGGTGCCTTGGAGGAGGCGCTTGACCGGGACTTCGATGCGCTTTCCGGTGAGGGTGTGGGGGACGCCGGGGACCTCGATGACCTCGTCGGGGACGTGACGTGGTGAGAGCTGTTCGCGGATGGTCTGCTTGATGCGGTTCAGGAGGTCTTCGTCGAGCACGGCTCCCGGGGCCAGGTGCACGAACAGGGGCATCCAGTAGCCGCCGTCGGGCTGTTCGATGCCGATGACGAGGGTTTCCTTGATCTCGGGGAGGCGTTCCACCGCTTCGTAGATGTCGGCCGAGCCCATGCGGACGCCCTGGCGATTGAGCGTCGAGTCGGAGCGGCCGTGGATGACGACGGAGCCGCGGGAGGTGACGGTGATCCAGTCGCCGTGGCGCCATACGCCGGGGTAGGTGTCGAAGTAGCTGTCGTGGTACCGGCTGCCCTCGGGGTCGTTCCAGAAGTAGATCGGCATGGACGGCATGGGGTTGGTGACCACGAGTTCGCCGACCTCGTCGGTGACGGGGTTGCCGCTGGGGTCCCAGGACCGCAGGTCGGTGCCGAGGCTGGGGGCCTGGAGCTCGCCGATGTGCACGGGCAGGGTGGGCACGGCTCCCGCGAAGCAGGAGCACACGTCCGTGCCGCCGCTGACGGAGGCGATCCAGAGGTCGTCGCGGACCTCGTCGTGCAGCCAGCGGAATCCGTCGGGCGGCAGTGGTGATCCGGTGGTGGCGACGCACTGCACCTTGGTGAGGTCGAAGTCGCGGCCGGGGTGGACGTCGGCCTTGCGGCAGGCCATGACGTACGCGGCGGAAGTGCCGTAGAGGGTGGCTTCCGTGCGTTCGGCGATGCGCCACTGGGCGCCCGTGTCGGGGAAGCCGGGGCTGCCGTCGTACAGGACGATCGTGGTGCCGGTGAGGAGGCCGGAGACGAGGAAGTTCCACATCATCCAGCCCGTCGAGGTGTACCAGAAGAAACGGTCCTCGGGGCCCAGGTCGCAGTGCAGGCCGAGTTGTTTGAGGTGCTCGACGAGGATGCCTCCCTGGGACTGGACGATGGCCTTGGGAAGGCCGGTCGTGCCGGAGGAGTAGAGCACCCAGAGGGGGTGGTCGAAGGGGACCTGTTCGAAGACGGGTTCCTCGTCGGCGGAGGTGAGCGCCGACCAGTCCAGGGCGCCGTCGGGGGCCTCGGTGCCGAGGAGGGGAATGTGCACCACGGCGCGCAGCGTGGGCAGTTCGCGGCGCAGTTCGGTGACGATGTCGCGGCGGTCGTGCTCCTTGCCGCCGTAGCGGTAGCCGTCGACGGTGAACAGGACGATCGGTTCGATCTGCTGGAAGCGGTCGAGGACGCTGCGGGCGCCGAAGTCGGGTGCGCAGGAGGTCCAGACGCCGCCGACGGCGGCCGTGGCCAGGAGGGCGACCACAGCCTGGGGGATGTTCGGGAGGTAGCCGCTGACGCGGTCTCCTGGGCGTACGCCGAGGGCGCGCAGCTCGGCAGCGAGGGAGCCGACCTGGCGACGCAGTTCGGACCAGGTGACGGGTCGGGGGTCGTGGGACTCGTCGACGTACAGAAGCGCGGGTTCGTCGGCGCGGGTCGCGGAAGCGCGCAGGGCGTGTTCGGCGTAGTTCAGGGTCGCGCCGGGGAACCATTGGGCGCCGGGCATCGAGCGGTCGCCGAGCACGCGCGCGTAGGGGGTGGAGAAGCGTACGTCGAACCACTCCGTGACGGCTTTCCAGAAGGTGTCCAGTTCGTCGACCGACCATCGGTGCAGGGCCGCGTAGCCGCCCTCGGAGGGGGCGTCGTGGTTTTCGGCGGCCCAGGCCTGGAACTTGGTGACCTGAGCCTGGGCGATGCGTTCCGGATCTGGCTGCCAGAGCGGCTGAGGGTTCATGATCGACATGGAGCGGCTCCCGGACTGTGCGCGTCGTGTGCGTCTTCCGCGCACGGCTGGGTTGTGCGCGTGACGCGGCTGACACGGACGATGCCATGTGATCGACTTCTGCACCAGGGTCCGCCCCACATAGTCCGTGTCGTGAAGATGTGGTCCAGGCACGGGTGAACGGCAGTTGAACGACACGCGTGTGTGGGGCGGTCAATGGCAGGCTGAGCAGCATGGACGGTCGTGACCTGGTGCGTTCGATGAAGGTGGTCGGTTCTGTGGGGGCGGCCCAGGGGTTGCGTACCGTGCGGGCGGCGTGGCGTAGGAGGCGTGTCGACGCCGCGGGGCTGCCGCCCCGGGGTGCCGAGCGCGCTCGGGTGCCCGGACCTGTGCAGGAGGTGCGGCCGGGGCCGGGCGGTGGTGTGATCCGGTTCAGCCGGTCCGAGCTGCGCGTGACCGTCGCCGTGAACGGGGCCGTGTTCTGGGGCTGGGACGGGGCCGGTCCCGAGCCGTCGTACGCGCTCGTGGACCGCTGTCCGGAGCCGGATCCCCGGGCGGTGCTGGAGCCCGACAAGGATGGTGGCTGGCGGGTCGTGGCGGAGCGGGTGACGGTCGTCATCTCGCGGCACGGCGCCGTGGAGGTGCAGACGCCCGGGGGCGTGACGCTCCGGCGTGAGCTGCCGCCGCGCTGGTGGGAACCAGTGGGTGGTGGGTCCGCACGATGGATGCAGCGCTCGGAGGTAGCCGCGGACGCGCGGTTCTTCGGGCTCGGGGGACGGGCGTCGGGACCTCGGTTGAGGGACGGGACGTATCGGCTGTGGAACACCGACCCCGGCCATGCGTTCGACCCGGGCGACGATCCGCTGTACATCACCATGCCGGTGCAGCTGGTGGTGGCCGACGCGGCCACGCACCTGGTGTTCTACGACACCTCGTGGGACGGCACGGTGACGCTGCTGGCGGGCGAGGAAGGCGCCGGCTCCGGGCATGACCGGGCGGGGACGAGTGAACTGCGGATGGACGGCGGCCCGCTGCGCTGCTGGGTGATAGTGGGCACCCCAGCGCGCGTGCTGCTCGTCTGGGCCGCGCTCACCGGTGCGGCCGCGCTGCCGCCGGCGTGGGCGCTGGGCCACCAGCACGCGCGGTGGGGCTTCGGCAGCGAGCAGGAGGTGCGGCGGATCGTCTCGGGGTATCAGGAGCGAGACCTGCCGCTGGATGCCGTGCATCTGGACATCGACCACCACGACGAGCACCAGGTGTTCACGGTCGACCAGGAGCGCTTTCCCAAACTGCCGCAGCTTGCCGAGGACTTGCGCGGGGACGGCATCCGCCTGGTGTCGATCGTCGACCCGGCGGTCAAGGCAGTGGCGGGCAATGCCGTGTACGACAGCGGATCGGCCGAGGACGCGTTCGTGCGGGACGCCTCCGGGCGGCTCGTGCGAGGGGTCGTCTGGCCCGGGGAGGCGGTCTTCCCGGACTTCACCCACGCGCGCGTGCGGCAGTGGTGGGGTGGTCTGTACGAGGAACGGCTGGGGCAGGGCTTCTCGGGTTTCTGGCATGACATGAACGAGCCGACTTCGTTCGCGGCGTTCGGGGAGTCGACGTTGCCGCGTTCGGCCCGGCACTCATTTGAAGGGCGGGGCGGGGACCATCGGGAGGCGCACAACGTCTACGCCCTGTGCATGGCCCGGGCCGGTTACGAAGGGCTGCTCGAACTGGCGCCCGAGGAGCGGCCCTTCGTCTTCTCGCGTTCCGGGTGGACCGGCATGCAGCGCTACGGCGGGACCTGGTCCGGGGATGTGGCGACAGGCTGGCCGGGTCTGCGGGCATCGCTGTCGCTGGTCATGGGCCTCGGGCTGTGCGGTGTGCCGTACTCGGGGCCGGACGTGGGCGGCTTCGACGGGAGCCCCTCGCCGGAGCTGTATCTGCGATGGTTCCAGTTGGCCGCGTATCTGCCGCTGTTCCGTACGCACGCGAGTCTGCGGGCGGGACGCCGGGAGCCGTGGGAGTTCGGTCCCCAGGTGCTGGAGCACGCACGCGTGGCGCTCGTCGAGCGTCGGAGACTGCTGCCGTACTTCGTGACGCTGGCGCATCTGGCCCGGCGCACCGGGGCGCCCTATGTGCGTCCGCTGTGGTGGTCGGCGCCCGAGGACCGTGCGCTGCGTGACTGTGAGGATGCGTTTCTGCTGGGCGACTGCCTGCTGGTGGCACCGGTGCTTGACCCGGGCACGGACCGGCGTGCGGTGCAGCTGCCTCAAGGCCGTTGGTACGACACGGCAACGGGGCGGGCGTACGAAGGCCCAGGGCAGGTTCTCGTCGAGGCGCCCTTGTCCCGCATCCCGGTGCTGGCGCGTTCGGGCGCCGTCGTCCCCGTGCGTGGGGACGACGGCGGGCTGGAACTGGAGGTGTGGGCGCCCGCCCGGGGGCGCACCGGCGGCGGGCTGGTCGTGCCTGATGCGGGCGACGGCTGGGACGAACCGGAGATCGAGCGTTACGTCACCCGCTGGGACGGACGGAAGCTGCTGGTCGAGCTGGAGCACGAGGACGGCGTGATCACATCACCCCGTCCGGTGCGCATACGAGGGCTCGACGAGCGTCATATGTAGCGGCCCTCGAAGAACGCCTTCACGGCCAGCGTGTGCAGCGGGAAGGCCAGTTCCTCCGGCCTGTGCAGGAGGTGCCAGCCCTCGGTCTCGTCCGTGGCAGCCGAGGTCGGCAGACGGTCGGCGGGCCGTTCCGGCAGGAGGCCGAACAGCAGCAGGTGGCCGTCGGGCGAGCTCATCGCGTCGGCGAGTCGTACGTCGCGGCCGGCCGCGGCGATGCCGGTCTCTTCCTTGAGTTCGCGTACGACGGCCTGCCGCCAGTCCTCGCGATCGTCGATGTAGCCGCCCGGCAGGGCGATGCCTCCGCGCGCGGGGGCCACGGTTCGGGTGATGACGACCAGGGCCGTGCCCTTGGTGTCGTACACGGGCTGGAGCGCGACGGCTACCGGCAGGGGGTTGCGGTAGGCCACCGTGCCGCATGCCGGGCAGGTGCGGGGCCAGCTGGAGACGCCCTCTCCGTAGGGCGCGCCGCAGCTCGAACAATGGGAGTCTGCTGCGGAGTTGGGGACGGAGAACTGAGTTTCGGACACGCGGCGGACTGTATCCGATCAGCGGAAGGGCGTCTTCCGGGGGCCGGTCATCAGGGCTTCGTGAGGGAGTTCCAGGACACGGGGAAGTCGAAGTAGGTGTCCGGATAAGGCTCCGGCTTGTATGTGAAGTGCCACCACTCCTCGGCGAGGTTCACGAATCCGAGGGCTTCGAGAGTGCTCTTGAGCAGCAGTCGGTTGGCGCGCTGTTCGCCCTGGATACGTGGGTCGAGCGTGTGCGAAAGGGTGTCGAAGCAGTCGAATCCGGTGCCCATGTCGACGGAGTTGTCGGGGAAGCGCTCGCCCTGCGGCGCGTAGCAGGGCACAAGGGGCTCTCCAGGTACGTACGGCCTGGTGGGTTTGGCCGGCAGCCTGACGATCGTCAGGTCCATGGTCGAGCCGCGGCTGTGGCCGGATTTCTCCGCGATGTATCCGTCTTCGAACAGGCGGGTCTTGTCGACGTCGGGGTAGAACTCGCCTTTCATGGCCTGGTCGTCGAGGTCCTCGGCCCAGCGGACGAAGTGGTCGACGGCGCGCTGAGGCCGGTAGCAGTCGTACACCTTGAGTGTGTAGCCCTGGCGCAGCAGCCGTCTCTGGGCCTGGTGGAGCGCTTCGGCGGCGGCTCGGGTGAGGATGCAGAGGGGCTGTCGGTAGCCGTCGATGCGCTCGCCCACGAAGTTGTGCGGGGTGAAGTAGCGCATCTCCTGAATGATGGTGGGATCCACGGTTCTCAGCGCCACGAAGTTCTCCGGCGCTCGTGGCTCGGGTTTCGCCTGGGCGGTGGCGGGAGCGGCGGTCACGGCCAGCAGGGTGGCGAGGGTGATGACCAGTCCCCGTACCGCGGTCGAGAGTCGTGTCATGTCTCCTGCGTCTATCAGGAGTCCGTTCCGTGAGGGAAGTGGCCGGACGCGGTCCACTCGTAAGGTCACTCTGCCGCTTCGCGGTTGCCCGTGGCACACTTCTGACGTTCCGTCAGATACGTTCCTCAGGAGGGACTATGCCACGCACGCGCACGCCGGTGGTCGCAGGGTGGTTCGCCGGTGACGGGGACGACTTCCGACTGCTGGGCACCCGCTGCTCGACCTGCGCGTCGGTCTTCTTTCCTCGCGAGGACGCGCACTGCCGCAACCCGGGCTGCTCCGGCGGCGATCTGGAGGAGTTCCCGCTCTCGCGGCGCGGACGCGTTTGGTCGTACACGGACAGCCAGTATCGGCCTCCGTCACCCTATGTGACCGATCCGGAACTTCCGTGGGAGCCGTACGCGTTGATCGCTGTGGAACTGGAATCCGAGCGCCTCGTGGTGCTGGGGCAGGCGGTTCCCGGGGTCACCGTCGCCGATCTGACGGTGGGCATGGAGGTCGAGGCCGTCCCGGGCGTGCTGCACGAGGACGCCGAGACCATCTGGACGACCTGGCATTGGCGGCCGACGGGGGTGGCGGCGTGACGGACGAGGTGGCGGTGCTCGGTGTGGGCATGCATCCCTGGGGCAAATGGGGACGCGGTTTCGTCGAGTACGGGGTGGCGGCGGCCCGCGCGGCACTCGCCGACGCGGGGCTGGAGTGGCGGGACATCGGGTCGATCGTCGGCGCGGACACCGTGCGGGGCGGCTATCCGGGCTATGTGGCCGGGGCGACCTTCGCGAAGGCCCTCGGCTGGCAGGGTGCCCGGGTCACGAGTGTGTACGCGGCGTGCGCGTCCGGGGCGCAGGCCGTCAACACCGCGCGGGCGCAGATACTTGCGGGGCTCGCGGACGTGGTGCTCGTGGTGGGGGCCGATGCGGCGCCCAAGGGGTTCTTCCGGCCGGCGGGCGGTGACCGTCCCGACGATCCGGACTGGCTTCGCTTCCGCGTTCTCGGCGCGACCAATCCGGCGTACTTCGGGCTGTACGCGCGTCGGCGGATGGCTGTGCACGGGGACACGCCTCAGGACTTCGCGCAGGTCAAGGTGAAGAACGCCGCCCTGGGCGCGCTGAATCCCTACGCCCGCTACCGCAAGCCGGTCACCGCCGAGGAGGTCGCCGCCTCCGCGGTGGTCGCCGACCCGCTGCGGCTGCTCGACATCTGCGCGACCTCGGACGGAGGTGCGGCGCTCGTGCTGGCCGGCATGGAGTTCGCACGTCGGCACGGCGTCACGGATCCGGTGCGGATCCGGGCGGTGTCCACTGTGACGCCGCGCTATCCGAACACGGTTCTGGATCTGCCCGACATAGCGACGGACTCGGCAGCGGCGGTACCACCGGAGGGGACGTTCCGGGAATCGATCGCACGCGCCGCCTACGAGGAGGCGGGCATCGGCCCCGAGGACCTGAGCTTCGCGGAGGTCTACGACCTGTCCACCGCGCTGGAGTTGCAGTGGTACGAGGACCTGGGGCTGTGCGGTCAGGGGGATGCCGCGAAGCTGCTGCGGGAGGGCTCGACAGCGCTGGGCGGACGCATACCGGTGAACACGAGCGGCGGCCTGGCGTCGTTCGGGGAGGCGGTTCCGGCCCAGGCCATCGCCCAGGTGTGCGAACTCACTTGGCAGCTGAGAGGAGGTGCGGGTGACCGGCAGGTCGCCGGGGCGCGGGCGGGCATCGCCGCGAACCAGGGGCTGTTCGGGCACGGGTCGGCGGTGGTCGCGGTGCGATGAGGCGTGACGACCAGGCATCCATCTACGCTGTGTAAGCAACCCGGAATCCTGTGTGAACGTCTCATGAACTGGGCTCGGGCGTACGTGGTGGGCGCAATCATGCTCCCGTGGACTCCTGGACGGATACTCTCCGCTTCGCTTTCCAACCGGTGGTCAATCTGACGACCGGAGGAGTAGCGGGGCTGGAGATACTCGCCCGCCCGGAGACCGGCGACGTCCTGGCCGAGGCCCGCCGCGATCCTGAACTCGACGGTCGGCTGGCCGTGTTGGCGTTCCGTGCGGCAGCTCGCAAGGAGACGTTGCTACCCCTGTACGTCAACGTGTTCGCCGGCACTCTCGCCGACCTGGGCGGGCTCACACCGCTGCACGACGCCGTGCGCGCGGCGGGCCGGCTGCCGTGGGAGGTGACGATCGACATCGGGCCGCCATACACGCACGTCCCGCAGCAGGCGCTGCTGGAAGCGATCGGCGCGCTCCGTGACCAGGGTTTCCGGATCTGTGCGGACGGCGTCGGCGACGGAGACGTCCCGTTGCGGCTGCTCACCGACATGGCGCCGGACCTGGTGAAGCTCGACGCGTCCCTGCTGGCGCGGCCTGCGGGGGTGCGGGCGATGCGGACGCTGTGCGAGCAGTCGGGCGCGCTCCTGTGCGTCGAGGGTGTGGAAACGGAGCTGCAGTGCGCTTCCGCGCGGTCGGCCGGTGCCCAGTTGGCTCAGGGTGAGCTGTTCGCCCCGCCGGCTCGGTTGCCCGCGGCGGAGGTATACGTTCCGCCGCGCTCCCCAGGGCTGGCGGCGACGCCGCGATCGGGGCCGTCGGTGCGGGAGTTCGTGCGGCCGGCCGCGCTGCTGCCCGCCACCGCGTCCGCGGGCCAGGTCCGGGCTCTGCTGACCGGGTCGCCGGACGTGTCCGGGGTCCTTCTGGTGGACCGGAGCGGCGTTCCGGTGCGGTCGGTGCACCGTTCCCGCTTCCTGCTGTCGATGTCGGGACGCTACGGCCATGCCCTGTACGCGGACCGGCCCGCGGCCAAGCTCGGGGATCAGCCGCGCACGGTGGGCGTCGACGCCACCGCGTGGGAGGTGTTGGACGTCGTCGCGGACGGCGGCAGGGCCCGTACGTCGGACGATGTGGCCGTGGTCGACCGGTACGGCAGGTGTGTGGGGGTCGTACGGCTCGCGGACCTCGTGCGGGCCCTGGCAGAGACCCGGGTCGAGGAGGCGGCCGGACTCAACCCGCTGACCCGGCTGCCGGGCTCGGACTCGATCACCGGCGAGGTGGACCGGCGGATCGCGGACGGGCGGACGTTCGCGTTGAGTTGGCTGGATGTCGACCACTTCAAACAGGTCAACGACGGCGCCGGCTTCGCGGCGGGCGACGAGCTCATCCGGTCGGTGGGACGGGCGCTGCAACACGTGGCGTCGGACAGTACGCGCGTGGGTCACATCGGAGGGGACGACTTCCTGGTGCTGGCGGATCCGGAGGGGTTGCACCCGCTGGCCGCCTCGGTCCTCGACGCGCCTTGGTCGGCGGCTGGACGTCCCGTCACATTGTCCCTGGCCACGGTCCTCTGCGAACCCGGAAGCGTGACGGACCACCGGCAGGCGGCCTCCTGTCTGGCTCCGTTGAAGAAGGCCGCGAAGTCGCTGAGCGGGGCGAGCTGGGTGCTGGGCCGCGCAGGGGTGCCCGGGCTGGAGATCCTGCGCGGGGTGGAGACCGCCCCACCCCAGGCGCAGTGCGCGGTGGCGGAGCCCGGCAGGGGGTGAGACGCTTTCTCCACGTGGCCGACGGTGGCTGAAAGGTGACCGAAGGCCTCAGCACAGCCATGACCATCGGCCTCTGCCGGGTCCAGCAGGAACTGGCCTGCCTGCCGGCCTCAGCAGGGCCTCGGTGCCCATCCCACCCACCAGCGGGCGCGCCAGGAGCACGGTCGGCGTGGGTCCGTGACCCGTCGGCACGCCCTCAACCGTTGGCGTCGGCGACCTTGACGCCCCTTGGACGCCGGTGAACACTTCCCGGTGTCAGCCGACATCGCCGTACATTCTCGGCGTATCCACGCACTGCGCCGTGCGGTTCCGCCTGTACCAAGGCCCACTCCCCCACAGGTGATTCGGCTACTACGGCACGCTCGTCACGGACGCCGGGCGGGGCGCGGGACCATCCCTGCCTTCGGCTGAAGTCGCCATGGGAAACGCACCCCGCAGGAGACCGGGCCGATGGTCCCGGTCAGGGCCTAGGAGCCGCCATGAGCAATGGAGACATATTCCTCGGTGAGGTCATCGGTACCGCGATCCTGATCCTCTTCGGGGCGGGCGTGGTCGCCGCCGTCCTACTCAACTACTCCAAGGCCAAGGACGCGGGCTGGGTCGTCATCGCCTTCGGCTGGGGGTTCGGCGTGATGGCCGGCGCCTACACCGCGGCGCCGCTGTCCGGCGGACAGCTCAACCCGGCCGTGACGGTCGGGATCGCCATCGACACCGGGGAGTGGGACAAGGTCCCCGTCTACATCGCCGGCCAGATGGTCGGCGCGATCCTCGGTGCGGTGTTGTGCTGGCTGGTCTACTACGCACAGTTCCAGGCCAACGCGGACGAAGAGATCGCCCAGCCGACCCTCGGGATCTTCTCCACGGCGCCCGCGATCCGCAACACCGTGGCGAACCTCGTCACCGAGATCATCGCGACGATCGCGCTGGTGCTGCCGATCCTCGCCTTCGGCCTGACCAAGGGACTCGGTGTGTCCGGCACCGCCATTCTGATTGTCTCGTTCCTGGTGGTCGGCATCGGTCTGTCGCTCGGCGGTCCCACGGGATACGCCATCAACCCGGCCCGTGACCTGGGCCCCCGCATAGTCCACGCTCTGCTCCCGATTCCCAACAAGGGAACCTCGGACTGGAGTTACTCGTGGATTCCGGTGGTCGGACCGCTGATCGGCGGGGTGCTGTCCGGGCTCATCTTCAACGCAGCCTTCTGAAGGAACCGACGAAGGGGACGCCATGACGGACAAGTTCGTTGCCGCCATCGACCAGGGCACGACCTCGAGCCGCTGCATCATCTTCAACCAGGACGGCGCCATCGTGGCCGTCGACCAGCGCGAGCACCGCCAGATCTTCCCCAAACCCGGCTGGGTGGAACACGACGCCACCGAGATCTGGTCAAAGGTGCAGGCCGTGGTCGCCGGTGCCATCGCCAAGGCCGGGCTGCGTGCCGACCAGCTCAGCGCGCTCGGCATCACCAACCAGCGTGAGACGACGGTTCTCTGGGACCGGGCCACAGGCAAGCCGGTGCACAACGCGATCGTGTGGCAGGACACCCGTACGGCGGCATTGTGCAACCAGCTCGGCGGCTCGGACGGGCAGGACCGTTTCCGCGAGCAGACCGGCCTGCCACTGGCCAGCTACTTCTCCGGCCCCAAGGCGGCCTGGCTGCTGGACAACGTGCCCGGTCTCCGGGCCCGTGCCGAGCGCGGTGAGATCGCCTTCGGCACCATCGACTCCTGGCTGATCTGGAACCTCACCGGCGGCACGGACGGCGGGCACCACGTCACCGACGTGACGAACGCCGGACGCACGATGCTGATGAACCTGGAGACCCTGCAGTGGGACTCCTCGATCCTGTCCGCCATGAGCGTGCCGGAGGCCGTGCTTCCGGAGATCAGGTCCTCCTCCGAGGTGTACGGAACCGCCGTCGGACAGCTGGCCGGGGTGCCGGTCGCCTCGGCCCTGGGCGACCAGCAGGCCGCCGTGTTCGGGCAGGCCTGCTACGACGTGGGCACGGCGAAGAACACGTACGGCACCGGCAGCTTCCTGCTGCTCAACACCGGCAACCGGCCGGTTCCGTCGAAGAACGGCCTGCTGACGACGATGGGCTACAAGATCGGCAGTGAGGCGCCGGTGTACTGCCTGGAGGGGGCGATAGCCATAACGGGCGCGCTGGTCCAATGGTTCCGCGACCAGCTCGGCATCATCCGCACCGCCGACGAGATCGAGCCCTTGGCAGCCAGCGTCGAGGACAACGGCGGTGCGTACATCGTGCCCGCGTTCTCCGGCCTGTTCGCGCCGTACTGGCGTTCCGACGCGCGCGGGGTGATCACCGGCCTGACGCGCTACGTCACCAAGGCGCACCTCGCTCGCGCGGTTCTGGAAGCGACGAGCTGGCAGACGCGCGAGGTCGTGGACGCCATGTACCAGGACTCCGGCGTGGAGATCACGACTCTGAAGGTCGACGGTGGCATGACGAAGAACAACCTGCTCATGCAGCACCAGGCGGATGTGCTCGACGTGCCGGTGATCCGGCCCAAGGTCTCCGAGACGACCTGCCTGGGGGCCGCGTACGCCGCCGGGCTGGCCACCGGGGTGTGGAACGACCTGGACGAGCTCAAGGCGCACTGGGCGAAGGACGCCGAGTGGACGCCCGGCATGACCGCCGATGTCAGGGACCGTGAGTACCACAACTGGCGCAAGGCGGTGGAGAAGAGCTTCGGCTGGCTGGACGACGGCGAGAGCTGACGGGACGGCTTAAGCCGAAGAACGGTCCACGCGTGCGTACGTCCCTCGTGAGAGCTACGCGCGCGTGCCCATGAGCCACGGCTCGTACCCCGGTCGGCGGGGGTACGGGCCGTGCCCATCTCTCCCGGACTCAGGTGGTCACGGTCTCGCGGCGGTCCGCCTGGAAGGCCATGGCGTGCTGGACGACACCGATGAGGATCTCCTTCACGGACTCCCTGTCGCGGGCGTCGCACAGCAGCAGCGGTACGTCGCTGTCGAGGTCGAGGGCCTGCCGTATGGCCTCCGCGGGGTAACGGTCCGCCCCCTCGAAGCAGTTGACGCCGACGAGGAAGGGTATGGAGCGCCGCTCGAAGTAGTCGACGGCGGCGAAGCAGTCCTCAAGGCGGCGGGTGTCGGCGAGCACGACGGCGCCGAGCGCGCCTTCGGACAGTTCGTCCCACATGAACCAGAACCGCTCCTGGCCGGGTGTGCCGAAGAGGTACAGCACCAGATCCTCGCGCAGGGTGATGCGACCGAAGTCCATGGCCACGGTGGTGGTGCGCTTGCCCTCGACACCGCTCGTGTCGTCGACCGGGCGTCCGGCCTCGGTGAGCAGTTCCTCGGTGCGCAGCGGCCTGATCTCGCTGACCGCGCCGACGAGGGTCGTCTTGCCCACCCCGAAGCCGCCGGCCACCAGGATCTTGAGCGTGACGGGCTCGACCGGAGGCTTCCCGCGCTCAGAACGCCCGAAGATCATCGATCTCTTCTCCTGCTTGATGGGGGTCTCGCGACGGCCGGCCGTAGCCTCCGCCGCCAGGGGTTTCGATGACGAGTACGTCGCCGGGGCCGACGTCCGCGGAATCGCTTCCGCCGAGTGCGGTGACCGTTCCGTCGGCGTGTTCCACGCGGTTGGCTCCCAGCGCGCCCGGTTCTCCGCCCGCCATGCCGTACGGCGGGATCCGGCGGTGCTGGGACAGCGTGGAGACGGTCATGGGCTCGTGGAACCGGATACGGCGCACGGCACCGTCCCCGCCGCGCCACTGGCCGGCCCCGCCGCTGCCGTGCCGTACGGCGAACTCGTCGAGCTGTACGGGCAGTCGCCACTCCAGCACTTCGGGATCGGTGAGCCGCGAGTTGGTCATGTGGGTCTGGACGACAGGCGCGCCGGGGAACCCGTCCCCCGCTCCGGATCCGGAGGCCACGGTCTCGTAGTACTGGTGGCGTTCGTTGCCGAAGGTGACGTTGTTCATGGTGCCGGAGCCCTCGGCCTGGACGCCCAGTGCTGCGTAGAGGGCGCCGGTGATGGCCTGGGAGGTCTCCACGTTTCCCGCGACGACCGCTGCCGGGGGTTCGGGGGCGAGCATGGAGCCGGGCGGCACGACGATGTCGAGGGGGCGCAGGCAGCCGTCGTTGAGCGGGATGTCGTCGGCGACGAGGGTGCGGAAGACATACAGGACGGCGGCGTTGACGACCGAGAAGGGGGCGTTGAAGTTCGTGGCCAGTTGTGGGGACGTGCCGGTGAAATCGACGGTGGCGGAGCGGTTTTCGCGGTCCACGCGCACGCGTACCCGGATGAACGCGCCGGAGTCGGTCTCGTAGGCGTACTCGCCGTCCTCCAGGGCGTCGACGACCCGGCGTACTGCTTCCTCCGCGTTGTCCTGGACGTGCTTCATGTACGCCTGGACGACGGCGAGGCCGAAATTGTCGATCATACGGGCGACTTCGTCGACGCCCTTCTGGTTGGCCGCGATCTGGGCGCGCAGGTCCGCGAGGTTGGTCTTGGGGTTACGGGACGGGTAGGGCGCGTCGGTGAGCAGGCGGAGGGTCTCCGGCTCGCGGAAACGACCGTTCTCGGCGAGCAGCCAGTTGTCGAAGAGGATGCCCTCCTCCTCGATGGTGCGGCTGTTCGCCGGCATGGAGCCGGGGGCGATGCCACCGATCTCCGCGTGGTGGCCGCGTGAGGCGACGTAGAAGAGGAGCTCTGGTTCACGCTCCGTGTTCGTCGCGCCGTTCGTGTCGAAGACGGGGGTGATCACGGTGACGTCGGGGAGGTGGGTGCCGCCGTGGTACGGGTCGTTGACGGCGTAGGTGTCACCGGGACGCATCCGCGAGCCGCGGCGGCGGATGACCTCCTTGACACTGGTGCCCATCGAGCCCAGGTGGACGGGGATGTGTGGGGCGTTGGCCACCAGGTTTCCGTCCGGGTCGAAGAGCGCGCAGGAGAAGTCCAGGCGTTCCTTGATGTTGACGGACTGGGCCGTCGATTCGAGCCGGGCGCCCATCTGTTCGGCGATGGACATGAAGAGGTTGTTGAAGACCTCAAGAAGAACAGGGTCGGCTTTCGTGTCGAGATCGGAACTCTCCGTAATCGCCGCGCGTTCCATGACCAGATGCCCGTCGTCAGTCGTCGCGGCTTGCCAGCCGTCGTCGACGACGGTCGTCGCGCTGGCCTCGGTGATGATCGCCGGGCCGGTGACGGTCTCGCCGGGGGGCAGGTACTCACGGCGGTGGAGGGGTACGTCGCACCAGGTGCCGCCCGTGTGGAGGCGGACGGTCTCCGGTGCGGCCGGGCTGCCTTCGGGGGCGGCTTCGTAAGGGGCGAGGACGGAGAGATCGGGGGGTTCGGTGATGCCGGTGGCTTCGGCGGAGAGGGCTTCGACGACGATCGGGCGGTCGAGCGTGAAGGAGTACGTGGCGCGATGACGATCTTCGAAAACGTGCCTCATCGTGTGGGGTTCGGTGAGTTCGACGGTGAGGGTGGTGTCGGTGCCGTCGTAGCGGAGTTGGGCACGACGGGTGACCTTGATGCGGTCCTCGGGGACGTCCGCGTCGAGGAGTTCGGCGCGGGCAGCGGATTCCAGGTCGTTGGCCGTCTTGTGGACGCCGGGCATCGAGGCGGCCTCCAGGGGTGCCTCGACGGACTGTTCGCGCATGGACGTGGTGTCGGCGAGGCCGATGCCGAGGGCGGACAGGACGCCGGCCATGGGCGGCACGAGGACGGTGCGGATGCCGAGGGAGTCGGCGACCATGCACGCGTGCTGGCCGCCCGCTCCACCGAAGGTGGTGAGGGCGTAGCGGGTGACGTCGTGGCCTTTCTGTACGGAGATCCGCTTCACGGCGTTGGCGATGTTGGCGACCGCGATCTGGAGGTAGCCCTCGGCGACCTGCTCGGGCGTGCGGTCGTCGCCGGTGTCGTTCCGGATGTCGCGGGCGAGGTCGGTGAAGCGCTCGCGGACGAGGGCGGCGTCGAGCGGCTGGTCGCCTTCGGGGCCGAACACCTTGGGAAAATGGGCGGGTTGGATGCGGCCGAGCATGACGTTGGCGTCGGTGACCGCCAGCGGGCCGCCGCCCCGGTAACAGGCGGGACCCGGGTCCGCGCCCGCCGAGTCCGGCCCTACGCGGTAGCGGGACCCGTCGAAGTGGAGTACCGAGCCGCCGCCCGCTGCGACGGTGTGGATGTCGAGCATGGGGGCGCGCAGCCTGACCCCGGCGATCTGGGTGGTGAAGACGCGTTCGTACTCGCCGGCGAAGTGGGAGACGTCAGTGGAGGTGCCGCCCATGTCGAACCCGATGACCCGGTCGAAGCCGGCGAGCTGCGACATGCGCGCCATGCCGACGATGCCTCCGGCGGGGCCGGAGAGGATCGCGTCCTTGCCGCGGAACTGTCCTGCTTCGGCGAGGCCGCCGTTGGACTGCATGAACATCAGCCGTACGCCTTCGAGCTCGTCGGCGACGTGCTGGACGTAGCGGCGCAGCACGGGCGAGAGGTAGGCGTCGACGACGGCGGTGTCCCCGCGCGGGACGATCTTCATGAGGGGGCTGACCTCGCTGGACAGCGAGATCTGCGGGAAGCCGACGCGGGCGGCGAGCTGCCCGACGGCCTGTTCGTGGGCGGGGTGGAGGTGGCTGTGCATGCAGACCACGGCGACGGCGCGGATCCCGTCGTCGTACGCCTGCTGGAGGTGGTCTTCGAGGGCGCCCAGGTCGGGCGAGCGCACGACCGTGCCGTCGGCGGCGATGCGCTCGTCGATCTCGACGACCCGTTCGTACAACAGCTCGGGCAGTTCGATGCGGCGGGCGAAGATGCGCGGGCGGTTCTGGTAGGCGATGCGCAGGGCGTCGCGGAAACCCCGGGTGATGACGAGCAGGGTCCGCTCGCCCTTGCGCTCGAGGAGGGCGTTCGTGGCGACCGTCGTGCCCATGCGGACCGCCTCGACGGGGTCCCGGGAACCGTCGAGCAGCTGGCGTACGCCCGCGACGGCCGCGTCGGAGTAGCGGGCCGGATTCTCCGAGAGGAGCTTGTGCGTCAGCAGCCGGCCGTCCGGGCGGCGCGCGACGATGTCCGTGAAGGTGCCGCCTCGGTCGACCCAGAACTGCCAGCCTGTCACGTCACTACCCCGCTTCCACGCCGCTCACAGCGCCCGCAGGCCGTTGATCACGTCGCGCAGAATACTCTCGTCCACCAGCTCCGCCGGCGGTACTGGCCGGTTCACATGGACGAATTCCGCGTCCACGAGATCCCCGATGAGGACCCGTACGACTCCGATGGGCAGATCGAGCTCGGCGGAGAGTTCGGCGACGGACTGCGGCGCGTGACGGCACAGTCCGACGATGTCCACGTGCTCCGGGGACAGCGTCGAGTCCGCTTCCGGGTCGTCCGCGTGCGGTTCCGCGACGACCACCGCGATCAGGTCGAGGCGGTGCTGGGCCGCACTGGTGGTGCGGCCCCGCGTCATGGCGTACGGACGAACGACTGGTCCGGCCTCGTCGTCGAACCAGTGGCTTCTTCCCTGACCGTCAGCGCTCATGCCATCCCACTACCCGCCCGCGGGCAGATCGGTGCGCGGAGCGGTACCGAGGTGCACCCCGACACGCTTGACGAGCAGCGTCATCTCGTAGGCGACGAGGCCGACGTCGGAATCGGCGTCCGAGAGGACCGCGAGGCAGCTGCCGTCGCCTGCGGCCGTGACAAACAGGAAGGCGTCGTCGAGTTCGACGACGGTCTGCCGGACGTTGCCCGCCTCGAAGTGGCGGCCCACGCCCTTGGCGAGGCTGTGGAAGCCGGACGCGACGGCGGCCAGGTGCTCGCTGTCCTCGCGGGTCAGGTCCTTGGACACGCCCGTCGGCAGGCCGTCGCCGGAGAGCACGAGGGCCTTGCGAATGCTGGCGACGCGGTCCACCAGATCGTCGAGAAGCCAGTTGAGCTCGCCGGCCTGGTTGGTCGCGGTGTGGCCGGTCGCCTTCGGTGCGGTCATCGACCGTCCCCCTTAGTCGTTCGTTGTGGTGCTGTGCCGGTGTGGGCGTCCTCGCCCTCGGCGTTCTCCTGGCGGCCGCGCTGCCAGCCGCGTTGGAGGGAGGCCATGCGGCTGCGGACCTCGTCCGCGTCCCGCTCGGCGAGCTCCGCACGGTCCTCACCGCGCTGTGCGGGGCCCTGTTTGAGCTGCGGAGCGAGGCTGGCCTGTCGCACACGGCGGGGCAGCGGTCCCACGCCGGAGGCGGTCTGCGGTTGCGCTGCGGGCCGGTCCGGGGCGGGGTCTTCGGGGCTGCTCGACGCGATGGCGGGACGCCGTGCGCGCCTCGGGAGAGCCGGGGGCTCCGGCGGTTCACCGGTGCCGCGCCCAGTGGAGGGCGAATCGTGGCCGCGGCCGCCGATCCGGTCGGGCGCTTCCGCTCCCTCGCCGTGGTGCCCGGTAGTGCGACGGCGGGTCGGCAAGGGAGCGAGGCCGTTCGGCTCCGGCCGGCTCGGGCCCGGCGAAGGCTCCGGGTCCGGTTCCTCCCGGCGGGAGCGCTGCTCGGTGACCGGACGTCCGTGCGAGCTGACCAACTTGGGCGTCCTGCTGCTGCGGCGGGGCAGCGGAACCGGGGCGCTCACCTCGTCGTCCGGGTCGGCCTGGGCCGGTCCGCCGTGGATGCCGGAGACCGGGCGCTGTTCGCCGAGGGGACCCGTCGTCTCGTCCTCCGTGGCGGCGAGGGTGCGACGCGGGCGGAAGAGGCCCCCGCGCTCGGCTTCCTCGTCGTCGAGCCCGTCCGGGAAGTCGCTGAGGGCGTCGAGATCGACGGGACCCTCCAGCTCGACCGGGCCGTCGAGGAGCGCCCCGGGCAGACCGGGTACGCGGGCCGGGACATGGGACAGGGCGGCCCGGCGCGCCTCCTCCAGCTCGGCTTCCTTGGAGGGCGTGGGGCGATCGAGGCGGAAACCGATGCCGTTGGTGTCCGGGACGTCATCAGTAAGGAGCGCGTCGGGGATGAAGACGACGGCGGTGGTCCCGCCGTACGGCGACGGCTGCAGCGAGACCCGGACGTTCTGCCGCTGGGCGAGGCGGCTGACCACGAACAGGCCGAGCCGGTCGGTGTCGGACAGTTCGAACTCGGGTGTCTCGGCGAGCCGGAGGTTGGCGTCCAGCAGAACGTCGGCCGCCATACCCAGGCCGCGGTCGTGGATCTCCAGGGTGAAGCCGTTGGCGACCCGCTCGCCGAGCACCTGGACTGCGGTGTGCGGCGGGGAGAACACCGTGGCGTTCTCCAGGAGTTCGGCCACGAGGTGGGTGATGTCCGCGACGGCGGGGCCGGTGACGGCGACGCGGGGCAGACGGCGGACCTCGATGCGCTCGTAGTCCTCGACCTCGGCCACGGCGGCACGGACGACGTCCATGAGCTGTACGGGTTTGCGCCACTGCCGGGAGGGGGCGGCGCCGGAGAGGATCACCAGGCCCTCGGCGTGCCGGCGCATACGGGTCGTCAGGTGGTCCAGGCGGAACAGGTCGGCGAGTTCGTCGGTGTCCTCGGTCCGGCGTTCCATGGTGTCGAGGAGCGTGAGCTGCTTGTGGAGGAGGACCTGGCTGCGGCGGGCGAGGTTGACGAAGACCTCGGAGACGCCTGCGCGTAGTTCGGCCTGCTTGACGGCTGCCTCGACGGCGGCGCGCTGGAGGGTGTTGAGAGCCTGGCCGACCTCGCCGATCTCGTTCTTGTCGTACTCCAGGCGCGGGACCTCGGTCTCCACGTCGACCTGTTCGCCGGCGGAGAGGCGGCGCATCACGCTGGGCAGCCGTACGCCGGACGCCTCATGGGCGTCCAGGCGCAGTTGTCGCAGATCGCGGATGAGGGCGCGACCGATGCGCACGGACAGGATGAGCGAGAACAGCAGGGCGAGCAGACCGAGTACGCCGGCGATGGCCGCCTTGATGATGACGCCCATCGCGACGGGGCTGACACGGTCCTGATAGCGGGTGCCCGCCTCGTCGTTCATCTGGCTGAGTTCGTCGAGGACGCCGGCGGCGGCGGTGTCCCAGGTCTTGGCGTCGACGGTGCTGGGCCTGCCGGGCTGGGTGGCGATGACGGCCTGTTCGACGTCGTTCAGTGGCGCCGTGGAGGCGTTCCGCCAGAAGCGCTCGTAGCGCTCACGCTCCGACGAGGGCAGATCCATCAGGCTGATCTCGTACATGAGCGTGCGCTGGGCGACGAGATCGGAGACGTCGTGTATCTCCTGGCGGGAGAGCTTTCCGACCACGAGGGCGGAGCTGAGCAACGCGTCCTCGCGGGAGAGCAGTTCGCGGGCTCGGGTGACGTTGAGGAGGGCGCGGGCCTGCTTGTCCATCGCCACGCTGTCGATCCCGTCGAGGGAGCCCAGCAGGGTGTAACAGGGGTCGACGAGCCGGTTGTAGAGGCCGAGGGCCTTGGTGCGGGTGACCGTGCCGTCCTCGACGCTGCGGCGCAGGGGGCTGATGCCCTCGAAGGCGTCGAGGACGGCGGTGAGGCGTTCGCTGTCGCCCTGGTCCAGTCCGTCGCGGACGTCGGGGTCCTTGGCGTTCTTGCGGATCTCGGCGACGGCGGCGTCGGTGGCGTTCTGGGTGGCCCGCAGTGCGGTCAGGGCGTCCGAGGCCCGGCGATCGGCGAGATAGACCAGTGCCTGGCGGCGTTCCTGTTGCAGGACGCGGACGGCGTCCTCGGTGGAGTAGCCGATCTTCTCGACGAGGGACGACACCGTGAACAGCTGGGCCACACCTCGCCCGGTGAGTACCGTGGCGAAGCCCCAGATGGCGGTCAGGGACACCAGCGGCACGAGAAGCAGCGCCACCATCTTCCGGCGGATCGACTTCCCGCGAAAGCGCATGGCCTCCCCCAGCTCAAACCCCCCAACCGGGCAGGGGGCACACCTGTGCGTCAACAATTGGCGCGAGCCTACTACCGACGCACAAGTAACTCGAAGAGAGATCCGGAAGCTGAACTTCCGCACTGCCGACGAGACATGGGGAGTTGTCCGGGCATTGCGGGAGATTGCCTCCCGTGATCCCCCGGCGCCCGCACGAACGGTTCCGGCCAGTCCGCGGGGCCAGTTGGCCGGAAATTTATCTTTCTCGGGAATCTTCGGGACGCGCCGATCGTCCTTCTGTACGGGAAAGGGGACGGAATGGGCCACAGGAGCCGCATCCCGTCACCCGGGCGGCGTAAAACAGCGCAAGCCGGGCAGCCACTGGGGAGCCGAGTCTTCAGGCACGGGCAAGCGGTCTGCTGGCGGTGGGGAGTGACACGGTGATGGGCACGGCGGAGCGGCACGACGCAGCCGAGGACGGCGCCACGGCGCATGTGACGGTGCGGCGCGGCACCGAAGCGCTGGATCGCGACATTCCGGTGGACGGGCGCGAGGCGACGGGCGGTGGCCGGGATGTCCCGGTGGGCGCGGGTGCGTTGACAGCGGACGAGCGCGACACCTCGGTCCCCTCCGGCGTCGAGGCCGCGAGAGGCGAGAGTACGGCCGTGATGAGCGGCGGCGGGGCGAGCCGAGGTTGGGCGACCCACCGGCCGCTGTGGGTGGAGGAGGACGCCCGGCGGCCCCGGATGCCGGATCCGGTGCGGACGTCGGCCGTGCGGGCGGTGCTGATCATCGCGGTCACACTGATCCAGGCGATGGTGGCCTTCCTGTGCACCATGGCGGGGTCATGGCTGGCCTTCCCGATGGTGATCAGCAGTGTGGTCAGCACCGTGGTGGCCACGTGGGGTGCCCTGGACGTCTGGGTGACCCGCCAAGTGTGGAAGCAGCGCAACGGCGTGGTCTCGACGCCCAGCAGCACGGCACGCGCCCTGCGCCGTGAGCGGCGGCGGGCTCGACGCCAGGCACGGCAGGCCGAGCGCGCACAGGAACGAATACGGCGGCAGGGCGGGGCCGGGCAGCTGTCGCACTCCTGAGCACGGTCGAGCGGCGCGGAGCCGGAGGCCACCGCGCCGCCCGCAGACACTCAGCGGTGGCGAGTCGGCTCCGAACCACCCGGGGACAGGGTCAGGGCCGCTGCCGTTCCAGCGTGCCGCTGCCGCCGGCCCGGGACCAGGTCGAGCGAACGGCTCCTGAGAGATCAGGTCATACGACGGCCGGCCGTTCCTGGTTCGCCCCACAGACCAGTTCACGCCGGGCTCGCATGAAGGGGCGTGGACGGTCCACCGAGAGGACCGCGGTCGTACGGCCGTCCCGTTCGTACAGAGCGAGGAACCCGTCCTCGGCCGGCGCTCCGTCGGAGAGTTCACCTTCGACGATACGCACCGTGTCCCCGCCTGACGCCGGACGACGAACTGGATGCGTGCGCCGTACTGGTCCGACCAGAATGGACGAGTGCGCGGCGGGGATGTCGATCGTCCAGGAGGAGTCCTTCGGTCCGGTGCTCACCGTGGAGCGCTTCAGCGGCGAGGACCAGGCGGTGCGGCTCGCGAACGGCACGATCTACGGCCTCGCCGACGCCGTGTGGACGAGCGACGAGGCGAAGGCGGCGCGTGTGGCGGCCGCGCTGCGCCTGGGCACGGTGTGGATCAACGACTACCACCCCTATGTCCCACAGGCCGGGTGGGGTGGCTTCAAGCAGTCCGGCTTCGGCCGCGAACTCGGGCCCTCCGGGCTCGCCGAGTACCGCGAGACGAAGCACATCTGGCGCAACACCAATCCCACACCGCAGGGGTGGTTCGCCTCACTCTCGGGTAACAGCACGCTCAACACCTGTCCCTGATCACGACATCCCCACGAGCCACTCCCTCCCCCCTTCCCCGGCCCACGAGGAGTCCGCTCATGTCAGCAACGGAGCAACCGACCACTCCACACAGTCAAGACGACGCCGAACTCGCCGAGTTCGGCTACAAACCCGAACTCAAGCGCACGCTCGGCAACTTCCACACCTTCGCCGCCGGGATCAGCTACATCTCGATCCTGACCGGCACCTTCCAGCTGTTCTACTTCGGCTACGGCAGCGGCGGCCCCGCCTACTGGTGGTCGTGGCCGATGGTCTTCGTCGGCCAGTTCATGGTCGCCCTCTGCTTCGCGGAGCTGGCCGCCCGGTATCCCGTCGCGGGGTCCGTCTACAACTGGTCGAAGAAGATCGGCAATCCGCATCTGGGGTGGCTCGCCGGCTGGATGATGTTGATCGCGTCCATAGTGTCCATATCGGCCGTGGCGCTGGCCTACCAGTTGACGCTCCCCCAGATCTCGTCGGCCTTCCAGCTCGTGGGCGACGGCACCGGCACGTACGACGTGGCGACCAACGCGGTCATCCTGGCCGCGGTGTTGATCCTCTTCACCACCTTGGTGAACGCCGTCGGAGTCAAGTTGATGGCGAGGATCAACACCGCGGGCGTGTTCATCGAGTTGATCGCCACTGTCGTATTGATCGTCCTGTTCGCCGTCCACATCACCCGCGGCCCGCAGGTGGTCATGGAGACGAACGGCACCAGCGCGGGTTACGGCGCCGGATACCTGGGCGCCTTCCTGGTGGCCTCACTGGCGTCCGCGTACGTCATGTACGGCTTCGACACGGCCTCCTCCCTCGGTGAGGAGTGCCTGGACCCGTCACGCAACGCGCCGCGTGCCATCATCCGTGCCATCGTGGCCTCCTTCGTCCTCGGCGGCCTGATCCTGCTGCTCGCGCTGATGAGCGTCTCCAGCCTGAACGGCGAGGAGCTGTCCACGGACGGCCTCCAGTACGTCGTGCTGAACGTCCTCGGCCCGACGGCCGGCAAGGCCATGCTGTGGTGCGTGCTGATCGCCGTCACGGTGTGCGCCCTGGCGGTCCACACGGCGGCGATCCGGCTGGCGTTCGCGATGGCGCGGGACAACAACCTCCCAGCCTCGTCGAAGCTGGCGAAGGTCAGCCCGCGCTTCCAGACACCGATCCTGCCGACCGTGATCATCGGCGTCCTGGCGCTCGCCATCCTGGTGGTCAACATCCGCCAGCCGCAGATCTTCACCGTCGTCACCAGCATCGGCATCATCATGATCTACCTCGCCTACCTCGGGGTCACCGCGCCGATGCTGGTGGCGCGACTGCGCGGCAAGTGGCAGCCGGCGGGCGACGGCAAGTTCTCCCTGGGCCGGTGGGGGCTGTTGGTCAACATCGTCGCCGTGGTGTGGGGCGCTGCCATGACCCTCAACCTGATCTGGCCGCGCGCCTCGGTCTACAACGCGACGGCTCCGTACCACTGGTATCTGCGATGGGGCGCGGTGCTGTTCGTCGCGGTCATCGCGGGCGGCGGCTTCGCCTACTACTGGTTCGTCCAGCGGCACCGCACCGGCGTCCTCGCCGAACACAGCCTGGAGACCCCGGCCACGCCCACCGAGGAGGTCGACTCCGCATGACTGTCGACGAGTTCGACGCCCGCGGTGCCGCCGGTGCTGGGCGGCTGCTCCTCGCACAACTCCTGCATCGCCTTCCGGGCCCCGGCCGAGGACCTCGACGACTGGGCGGCCGCGGGCTGTACGGGCTGGAGCGCGGCCGACGTCTTCCCGCTCTACCGGCGGCTGGAGAACAACGACGCTCCCGGCGACCACCACGGCCGCACCGGCCCGGTGAAACTGCGCACGCTGAAGGGCGCGGACCCGTGCGGCACGGCCCTGTTGGAGGCCTGCGCGCAGGCCGGGATCCCCACGGTCGGCTTCAACACCGGGACGACGGTGGGCCGCGGCGCCAACTGGTTCCAAATCAACTCCGACGAGAACTACGTCCGCCAGTCCTCGTCCGTGGCGTATCTCCACCCGGTCATGGGCAAGCGGCGGAACGTAGAGGTCCGTACGGGCGTACGCGCCAAGAAGCTGGTCCTCGACGGACGGCGCTGCGTGGGCGCCGAGTATCTGGACCCGGACCTGATCCACGCGCGGACGGTACGGGCCCGGCGCGAGGTGATCGTCTTCTGCGGGGCGATCGACTCGCCGAAGCTGCAGATGCTGTCGGGCATCGGCCCGGCCGAGCAGCTGCGTGAGGTCGGCGTCGAGGTCGTGGTCGATGCGGCCGGCGTGGGCGAGAACCTCCAGGACCACCCCGAGGGCGTCATCATGTGGGAGGCCCGGCAGCCGATGACCACCATGTCCAGCCAGTGGTGCCAGGCCGGCATCTTCTACGACACCGAACCCGGCCTGGACCAACCGGACCTGATGTTCCACTACGCCTCGGTGCCGTTCGACATGAACACCGCCCGGCACGGCTACCCGACGTCGGAGAACGCCTTATGCCTCACCCCGAACGTCACGCGCGCGAAGTCACGCGGGACGGTGCGGCTGCGGACGCGGGACTACCGGGACAAGCCGACGGTGGATCCGCAGTCCTTCACGCACGAGCACACGCACGAGCACGAGGTGCGGGTGATGACGTACGGGCTGAGGCTGGCGCGTCGCATCGCCGCGCAGCCCGCGCTCGGCGGCTGGGCGGGCGCCGAGCTGGCGCCCGGCCCGGACGTGTGGACCGGCGTGCATCACGACGATGATGATCGGCGAGAAGTGCGCGGACCTGCTGAAGGCCGACGCCTGAGAACTCGCCTCAGAGGGCGTTGCTCGCGGGCTTCTTGTACATACGCGTCGCCGTGATCTCGCTGTGCACCGCCTCCCCCGCCCGGGGCTGCTGGGGCAGTCCCGGGCGGAGGTGTTCCTCCACGCTGATGTACTTCAGGCCCGCCCTGAGGTCGGCGTCGTTGCGCAGTCGGATGACCAGCGGGAACTCGGCCAGCGCGGTCGTGTCGAACAGACCGGTGGTGTAGAGGAGCTGGACGCCGAGCGCGTCCGACACCGCGCGCTGGAGTTCCAGCAGGTAGGTGGCGTTGGCGCGGCCGATCGGGTTGTCGAGGAACAGGGTCCCGGCATGCCGGTGCTTGTCCCGGCCCCGGTCGTTCGAACGCAGCGCGGCCATCGTGCAGTACAGGGCGATGGCCGCCGTGAGCAGCTGACCGCCCGAGAACACGTCGCCCATCTGTCCCACGGGCACGCGCTCGGCCCGCAGCACCGCGTCCGGCTTGAGGATCTCGACGGCGACGCCCTTCGGCTGGAGGGCCGCGGCGACGCCGCGCAGCAGCAGGGACATGCCGTCGCGCCGCAGGTCCGAGTTCTTCTTCACCGCGGCACGAGTCGCCTCGTCGATGACCTCGCCCAGCCGTTCGGTGAGAGTGGCCTGGTCGGGCTCCTCGAAGCGGATACGCAGGAACTCCTGCCCGGACCACTCGCCGAGGCCCTCGGGGAGCCGGGACAGCCGCTGGGCGGACCGCAGGGTGGTCAGCGCCGACTCGACCAGGCCCCTGAGCCGGTCCACGATCGAGTCGCGGTTGCGCTCCAGCTGCGCCAACTCGTCGGTGAGCACGCGGAGCCGGGGCGCGAAGGCGTCCGCCCACTTCTGCGCGTGCTCGGGCAGCGCGGAGGCGGGCAGCTCGCGGATCTGCTGGCGGGCGGGCGTGCGGACCTGCTCGTAGCGGGTGGAGTTGGCGTGCCGTACGAGCACGTCGCTCGCCTCGCGTACGGCGGTCTCGGCGGCGGAGAGGTCGGCGGCACAGCCGCGCAGCGACCGGCGGGCCTCGGCGGCGGACTGCCGGGCCTCCTCCGGGCTGCCGGGGTACGGCTCCGGCGTCTCCTGCTCCTCGTCCGAGGTGTGCTCGCGCAGCAGGTCGCGCAGCATCGCGGCGATCTCGTCGAAGCCGCCGGCCGCGTCCTCGGCGGCCCGGTGCGCGTCGAGGAGCTCGGCGTGGGCCTCGCGGGCCCGTGTCAACGCCTCGGTGCGGGAGGCGAGTTCGGCGGTCGCCGTGCGCAGCAGGGCCTGCGCGTGCTCGGCGTCACGCGGCTGGAGTTCCTCGGACAGCTCGGTGTGCGCCTCGCCGTCCTCGGGCGCGTGCCGCTCGGCCTCGCCACGCAGCCTTCCGAGCTGCTCCATCGCGCTGGACATGCGGGTCTCCAGGAGCTGGACCAGCTCCTCCGCGCGCGTGGCGGCCGCTTGCCGGGAGGGCCCGTCGGAGCCGTCGGGCGACTGAAGGAGCTGTTCGGCGCGGGTACGGACCTTGTTACTCAGCCGGTCCAGCTCCGCGCGGGCCGCGCTCTCGTCGCTCTCCGCTCGGGCCTGCTCGGCCCGCAGATCGGCGCCGACGCCGACCTTCTCGTACACCTGGGAGGCGGCCCGGTACGCCTCGCGCAGCGCGGGCAGGGACGACCTCGGGGCATCGGCGTCGGCGTCCGTGTCCGGTACGTCGTCGGGGGCGCCCGCGATCTCCGAGCGCTCGGCGCGCAGGGCACGTGCGGTGCGGCGCGCGTCGTCGGCTGCGCGCTGGGCGGCACGGCGGTCCTCGTCGGCGGCGCGGGCGCGCTCCAGGCACACCTGGGCGCGGGCCTCGGACTCGGTGGCCTCGTCGGCGAGTTCACGCAGCTTGACCTGCCAGCCGGACCGCTCGCGCAGCCGGAAGGCGAGTCCGGCGAGGGCGTCGGCGGCGCGCCGGGCCTTCTGTGCGGCCTCCTGCCGCTCGTCACGGACCTGGGCGGCCTCGGCGGCGGCTTCGTCGGCCTCGGCCCGCACCGTCCGCGCCTCGGCCAGCTCGGCCTCGGACTCCTCGGCGAACGCGCGCGTGTCCCGGGCGGTCTGCGCCAGTTCCACCAGGTGGCCGGCCGGGCAGCCGGTCCGCCAGGAGGCGAGCCGCGCCGCCAGTTCCCGGTCCTTGCCGAGCCGGGCGGCGAGCGTACGGATCTCCTCGTCCCGCTCGGTCGCCCGCGCGCGCAGCGCCTGCCGCTCCTCGTCGGCGGCGTGCTCGTCGTGCATGGCCGGGTTCGGCGGTACGAGGAAGACGTCCCCGCTCTGGGAGTCGGGCGCCGGGGTCGGGGCGAGCAGGGCCGCCGCCGTGCCGACCGCGACGGCCGAGCGGGGCAGCAGCGCCGCGTCGCCGAGCGCCTCGCGGGCACGCGCGTGTGTGTCCGGGTCGGTGATGATCACGCCGTCGACCAGTTCGGGCCGGGCGGCCAGCACGCGCGCGTGGTCGGCGGGGTCGACGGCCTGCGCGAGATAGCGCCAGCCGGGCAGGGCCGGGATGCCCTGCTCGCCGAGGAACTCCACGGTGGCCAGCACGTCCGGGCCGGGCGGCAGCAGCCCGCCGTCGCCGAGCGCGCCCAGGATCCGGGAGTCGTCGGCGGCTGCCGTCCGCAGCTCGAAGAGCTGCCGCTCGGCGGCGGAGACGGCGTCGTCGAGGAGTTCACGCAGCTCGTCGGCGAACCGGTCGAGGTCCTCGGGCGTCAGGCCGCCTTCGGCGGCGGCACCCGAGGCGGCCTCCAGCCCGCCGTCGCGCGCGGGTGTGGCCCCCTTGCCGTCGTCACCACTGCGCGGAGCGGGCACGGCACCGCGCCGCGCGCCAAGATCGCCGGTCTCCCCGAAATCGCCGGTCAGACCGATCAGTTCGGCCAGCCGCTCCTCCGCCGCCAGCCCCTCGGTGAGACGGCGCTCGGCGTCGTAGGAACGCTCAGCGGCGGTCGCCGCGTCCGCCGCGCGGGCCGCCGTCAGCTCCGCGCGGGACTCGGTGGAGGCCGCTTCGCGCGCGTGCTCCGAGGCGCGCCGCGACGCCTCGCGGGCGGTGTCCCAGGCGGCGACGGCTGACTTCTCGGCGTCGCTCGCCGCGAGGGCCGCGCGGGCCGGGTCGGCGTCGGGCGCGCTGTCGTCGAGCCAGCCCGCGCGCACGGCCTCGGCGGTCTCCTGCTCGACCTCGGACAGCCGCTGCTTCAGATGCCCGACCTCGCTGCGGGCCCGCTGTGCCTCGGTGGCGGCGGCGGTGGAGTCCCGGTAGGCGGAGTCGCTGACCTCCTGGAGGGCGGCGGACCGCTCCTCCTCCTCGTTGGCGAGTGCCTCGGCTCCCTGAGCGGCCGCTTGCAGGGCCCGTACAAGATCGACGGCGGCCTTGGCGCGGGCGGCCAGCGCTGGGGCCGCGTCCCGCTCGGCCTCCTGGATCGCGGCGGCCACGCGGGCGACGCGGTCGGCGGCGGCGCGGTGGCGCAGGGCGGTCTCGGCGGCCTGCCAGGCGGAGTGCAGCGTGCGTGCCTCGGCGAGTTCGCGCTTCTGCGCGGCCGCCGTCTTCTCGGCCGCCGCGAGCGCCAACGAGGCGTGCCGGTAGGCGAGTTCGGCGGCGATCAGCGCGCTGCGCTCCCGCGCCGCCTCCGAGTGGGTGACGGCGTACGCGGCGGCGGTGACCCGCTGGGCGAGGTCGCCCGCCCGGACGCGCTCCTGGACACCGCGTGCGGACAGCCGCCGGGCCAGGGTCCGGGTCCGCCGCTCGGCTCCGGCGTGGATGTCACGCGCGCGTGCACGGGTCTCGGCGGCCTCGACGATCCGCCCGAGCAGGTCGACCGACCCACCGGTGAAGTCCCGTTCGGCGATCAGCTCGGCGCGCCGGCCCAGCTTGTTGCCGAAGCCGCTGACCAGGTCGGCGAGGCCGTCGGTGTCGCGGGTGTCGGTCACGGCCCGCAGCAGCAGGTCGGTGAAGTCGGAGTCCTTCTTGACCGCGAAGAGCCCGGCGGCCTCACCTTCGTCGGCGTTCATCTCCCGCTGGTAGCGGAAGAGTTCGGGGTCGAGCCCGAGGTCGCCGAGGTGCTCGATCCAGCGGTCGTGGATCTCCTCCCAGTGCACCTCCAGGTGCGGGTAGGCCTTGCCCGCCTCGGTGATGGCGTCCCGGAAGCCCTTCATGGTGCGGCGTCGGCCCTGGGCGCCCGACTGGCCCTCGACAGGCGGCCGTACGGCGGTCGACTCGGCGACGGGCAGGTTGTCCAGGCTCAGCCCGGGTCCCGGCCGGAAGGAGTACCAGGCCTCGGCGAACTTGCGCGGGTCGTTGGAGACCTGGCGTCCGCGCCACTCGCTGACCTTGCCGACGACGACGCACTCTCCGGTGAGCGTGTGCTGCCACTCCAGCGCGACATGCCCGCAGTCGTCGGCGAGCAGGAACTTGCGCAGCACTCCGGAGCTGGCGCCGCCGAGGGTGTTGCGGTGGCCCGGCAGCATCACGGAGAAGATCAGCTTGAGCAGGACCGACTTGCCGCCGCCGTTCTCCAGGAAGAGCACGCCGGCGGGAGCGGGCCGGCGCGGCGGCCCGACGGGCTCCTCCTCGAAGAACTCCGCCTGCGTGGGCGCGGGATCGGGCACGGGCTCACCGACACCGCGCAGGTCCAGCACGGTGTCGGCGTAGCGCGCACCGGCCGGCCCGATGGAGTAGAGGCGGACCCGGGACAGCTCGTACATGGCGGACTCTCGTAAGTCTTCGGCTAGGTCTTGGGCGGATCAGGGGCGGTCGGGGATGCAGGCGAACAGGACTCGGGGCGAGGGCACTCAGGCGGAGTGGAACGGCAGCCCGGCGTCGGCCACCAGGTCCAGGTCCTCCGTGTCCTCGGCGGCCAGCAGCGTCGGAGTGCCGTCGGTGACCGGGACCACGCCCAGCTCCAGCAGTTCGGCCATGGCCGCGCCGCCCGCCATGTCACGCACCTGGAGCTGGTAGCGGGCCGTGGTGCGGTACGTGCCGCCGTTGTCGTCGCCGGTGCGCTGGAGGAAGCCGGAGTCGGTGAGGAAGGCGGCCGCCTTGCCGACGATGCCGGTGGTGGAACCGGCGAGTCTGCGCGCGGCCTTGGTGGCACCGGTCGCGCTGCGTCTCACCCAGATCCGCCAGGCGGCCTCCAGACCGGGCGCGTCCGTCGCCGGGTCGGTGTTCTCGCCCTGCTCGTCGGCGCGCTCCTCCAGCCGCCGGCACGCCTGCCGTACGAAGGCGTCGACGCCGTTGACCGTGACGCGTCCGATGTAGCCGTCGTCGGCGAGGTCCTCGGGCCGGGGGAACGCCATCGCGGCGATGGCGAGATGGGCCAGGCCGTGCAGGAAACGGTCGCCGCCGTCGGCGGAGGTACGACGCGCGTAGTCGCCCATGCGGACGGCGAACACGGAGTCCTCGGCGGCCGTCACGGCCATCCCCGCGCGCGGGGACACTTCCAGCACGACCAGTCCGAGCCCGGCGGCGACGGCGTCCGCGAGCCGGGCGAACGGCGGGTCCTCCCGGTACCGCCGCAACAGTTCCGCGTACTCCTGGTCCCGCGCGGGCTGCAGCTTCGGCTGGAGGCCGAAGGCGACCAGCCGGGCCGCGTCGGCGGCGTCGGCGGGGGTGACGGCGGCGGTCGCCGATGGGGCGGGGGCCTCCGTGTCACTCCATTCGACGTGCTCGCTCACGGTCGGTGCTCCTTGCTGCGCTGTCGCTCACTCATGCTGCTTCCGTCCTGTCCGCCGCCATCCCGGCCGCGTCCAGCAGGGCCGTACCGACGATGAGGTCGGCTCCGCCGAACTCCGGATCGTCCAGCTCGGTCCCGTCGTCCACGGCGAACAGCAGCTTCTCCTCGCCCTGCCGGTAGGCCGTGCCGACCGGTGGGCTGGCCGCGTGAACGGCCAGCAGCGCGACGAGGTAGGGCAGATCGGGGTCCTGTCGACGTGCCTGGGCCAGCAGTCCGGAGAGTCTGCGCGGTGCGTCGGCCGGCAGGTCGAGCAGCTCCATCGCCGCGGCCAGCTGCTCCTCGCTGAACCGGCTGTCGTCCGGCGTCGCGATGAGGTCGGGCTCGGGCATCTCGGCGCCCAGGTGCTCCCGCTCCACGGGCGGCGTCAGCAGTATGTCGACGAGATCGCCCACCCGCACCGAAACCGGCGTACGCAACCCGGTCCCGCGCGCGAAGAAGGCGTCCGTGACCCGGACGGACTGCTCCAGGGGCAACGGCAGGACGGGGGCGACGAGATGGCCGTACAGGTCGATGCCCGATGTCGTCATCGGTGTCGCGAAGGCCTGCCGGTCCTGTTCGGCGCGGAAGAGCGGGCCGGCCTCCAGCAGGCGGGACTGCAACTGCGTGTGGCGTCGGATGCAGTCCTTGACGATGTCGACCAGCTCGGCGGCGCGCCGCTTGTGCTCCGGGTCCTCGGTCTCGTCGCGGGCCTTGCGGATGTTGGTGAGGATCGCGTTCTCGTGACGGTACCGGTCGGCCACGTGGTCGAGTGCCTCGGCGATCATGTCCGGCACCGCGTTCAGCCAGTCGACCGCGCGGACGTTGCGGCGGGTCGCGTCCAGGGCCCTGCGGAGCGTCTCGGAGTACTGCACGGTGCGGTACCGGGCCTGTTCGGCGGCCAGCTGGGCGTCGGCGAGGCGGCCGCGGTTGATCAGCACCTCCAGCTTGACCTCGGCGGCGATCTGGGCGCTGGTGACATCGGTGTCGAGGGCGCCGACCAGGACGTTGACCGCCTCGTCCGTCGTGCGGAGGTACACCGTGCCGCCCGGTCCCGGCACCTCCTCGATCAGCTTGAAGTCGTAGTCCCGGCGGACATAGCTGCCGTCCGGCGCGAAGGTGCCGTACACGGCGCGGAAGCCGCGGTCCACGCTGCCGACGTTGATCAGGTTCTCCAGGACCCAGCGGGCCACCCGCTCGTGCTCGGCGACCGGGCGGTGCGGGGCCTGGGCGGCGATGCGCGGGATGAGCCGGGCGACGACCTGATCGTGGTCGGCGCCCGTGTCGAAGTCCATGTTCAGGGTGACCAGGTCGATGGCGGCGAGGGCCACCTCGGCCATGCCGTACACCGAGTACTCGCCGGCGAGGTTGGCCTTGCGGGCGTCCAGGTCGTGCAGCGGCGCGGTGCACGCGAGCGCGCGCAGCCGCCGCGCCAGGCCCTCGTCGGCGGCCGGGCCCGGAGCCGGGCGCGGTCCCGCGCTGAGCTGGGGCGGAACACGGTCCGTCGATGCAGGCGAAGTCACGGTGCACAGACTAGGTCCTGGGTCTGACATCGACCCAAACGGAAGCGCTCCGCCGGGTGAGCCGGGGGCTGCGGGTCGCGGGGGGGGTGCGGGTCATCGCTTGCCTGCGGGCCGTCCGTGGTTGCTCGCGCCCGCGCGGCGGAACCGCATGTCGACGCAGCCCCGCGCCCCTACGAGGCGCCCGTCACCCGGCGCCGGTAGACCTCCACGACCCGGTCCAGCGAATCGTCGAGGTAGACCGCGAGCAGCTTCTCGGCCTCGCCCTTGTCGCCCGCCTCCAGGGCCCGAAGGATCTCCCGGTTGCGCGCGAGGTACGGCTCGTGCAGCCGACGCGGATCGTCCACCACGTGGAAGGCCAGGCGCAGCTCCGCGAAGACGCTGCGCATCAGCTCGTCCGTGCGGGCGCTCCCCGCGAGGGCGACCAGCTCCCGGTGGAAGTGGATATTGGCCGTACCCACACCTTTCCAGTCATCCTCGGCGGACGCCCGGCGGCCCTCCCCGACGGCCGCCGCGAGGCTGTCCAGAGCGTACGGCGGCTCACCTAGACCCCGTACGACGGCACACTCGACGAGGCGTCGGGTGCGGTAGATGTCCTCGACGTCCTCCACGGCGAGGACCCGGACGAACACGCCCCGGTTCAGCTCGTGCACCAGCAGCCGTTCATGGGTGAGCAGCCGGAACGCCTCGCGCAGTGTGTTGCGGGACACACCGAGCGCCCCTCCGATGCTGTCTTCCGACAGCCGCGTGCCGGGCGGGAAGAACCCTTCGGCGATACGGCTCCTGAGGATGTCCGAGACCCGTTCCGCGGTGCTCGTGCGGCCCAGGAGGGCACGGTCGTCGGCCAGTCCGCCCAGCTGCTCTGCCATGCCCGGAATTCAACCGCAGAGACGAGAACGAAACAACAGGGGTATTGAAGGATCGTTCAACGATCCTCTACCTTGCTGCTCACCGTTCAGCTCAGTCCCGCACCCTCCGTCCCTCTCTGCGAGGTGCCCATGAGCACGCCCCCGCCACCGAAGGCCCTGCCCGACGCCTACTCCACCGCCGGTGAACGCACCGCTGACGAACGCACCGCTGACGAACACGCCGCCGACGACGGCGCGTTGGCCTGGCTGCGCGCCCTGGGTCCGCGCGGCCGCCGCGCCTTCGCGGGCGCTTTCGGCGGCTATGCCCTGGATTCGTACGACTACTTCACACTGCCGCTCAGCATGGTCGCGCTCGCCGCGTACTTCGGTCTGGACAGCGGCCAGACCGGCCTGTTCACCACCGTCACGCTGGTGGTCTCCGCGGTCGGCGGCGCCCTCGCTGGCGTGCTGGCCGACCGGATCGGCCGGGTCAGGGCGCTGATGATCACGGTCGTCACGTACGCGGTCTTCACCGTCGCCTGCGGCTTCGCGCCCAACTACGAGACGCTGCTGGTCTTCCGCGCCCTCCAGGGCCTCGGCTTCGGCGGCGAGTGGGCGGTCGGCGCGATCCTGGTCGCCGAGTACGCGAGCGCCAAGCACCGGGGCCGCACCCTCGGCGCGATCCAGAGCTCCTGGGCCGTCGGCTGGGCTCTGGCCGCGATCATGTACACCCTGGTCTTCTCGCTCGCCGACGACGACCTGGCCTGGCGCGTGATGTTCTGGACCGGCGCGCTGCCCGCCCTGCTGGTCATCTGGATGCGGCGCCGGGTGCACGACGCGCCGGAGGCGGTGGCCGTACGCGAACAGAGCCCGCAGAAGGGCTCGTTCACGGCCATCTTCAAGCCCGGCCTGTTGCGGACAACGGTCTTCGCGGGGCTACTCTCCACCGGCGTCCAGGGTGGCTACTACACGCTGGCCACCTGGGTGCCGACGTATCTGAAGACCGAGCGCGACCTGTCGGTCGTCGGCACCGGCGGCTATCTGACGTTCCTGATCTCGGGCGCCTTCATCGGCTACCTGACTGGTGGTTATCTCACCGACCGGCTGGGCCGCCGGCGCAACATCTGGCTGTTCGCGCTGCTGTCGGCCGTCTGCATCCTGGCGTACGCGAACATCCCGGACGGCGCCAACACCCTGCTCCTCGTACTCGGTTTCCCGCTCGGGTTCTGCATGTCGGCGATCTTCAGCGGCTTCGGGTCCTACCTGAGCGAGCTGTACCCGACGGCGGTGCGCGGCACGGGACAGGGCTTCACGTACAACACCGGCCGCGCGGTCGGCGCCGTCTTCCCCACCACGGTCGGCTTCCTCGCCGACAGCTGGGGCGTGGGCGGCGCGCTGGTCTTCGGCGCGATCGGCTACGGCATCGCTGCGCTGGCCCTGCTCGGGCTGCCGGAGACGCGCGGGAAGGAGCTGGTGTGAACCGCACGGAGGCCCGCCCGGTCACTCCCCCGACGGCGGACCGGCCCGTTACCGCCGTCGACGAGCACGCGCACGCGTGGAGCCCCGCGACCGCCCGCGACCGCTTCCGGGCGGGCCTCACGGGCCCCACGGCCGGGGTCGCCGCCGGGCACACCCAGGTCAACCTGATCTCGGTGCCCGCCGACTGGGCGTACGACATGCTGCTGTTCTGCCAGCGCAACCCCAAGCCCTGCCCGGTCCTCGACGTCACGGACGCCGGTTCCTGGACCACCGTCCTCGCGGACGGCGCCGACCTGCGCACGGATCTGCCGCGCTACCGGGTGTGGCGGGACGGCGAGTTGGTGGAGGAGCCCACGGACGTGCGTGCGCACTGGCGGGGCGATCTGGTGTCGTTCCTGATCGGGTGCAGTTTCACCTTCGAGTCGGCGCTGGCCGGGGCGGGCGTCCCGATCCGCCATGTCGAGCAGGGCCGTAACGTCCCGATGTACGTCACGACTCGGCAGTGCCGCCCGGCAGGACGGCTGCACGGCCCGATGGTGGTGTCCATGCGCCCGGTGCCGCCGCAGCACGTGGCGGCAGCCCTGCGCGAGACGGGCCTGCTGCCCGCGGTGCACGGCGGCCCCGTGCACTGCGGCGATCCCTCGGCACTCGGCATCACCGACCTCGACCGTCCCGATTTCGGCGACCCGGTCGACTTGGAGACGGACGACATCCCGATGTTCTGGGCCTGCGGAGTGACCCCGCAGGCAGCCGTGACGGCCTCGCGCCCGCCGTTCGCCATCACCCACGCACCGGGCCAGATGTTCCTGACCGATGCCCGCGACGAGCAGTACCGCATCGTCGCCTGACCACAGGACTGAGGAAACGACACAACCATGACCTCGATCGATCTCAACGCCGACCTCGGCGAGGGCTTCGGCCGCTGGCAGCTCACCGACGACGAACGGCTGTTGTCCGTCGTCACGAGCGCCAACGTGGCCTGCGGCTTCCACGCCGGGGACGCGGCCACCATGCGGCGGGTGTGCGAGCAGGCGGCCGAGCGCGGCGTACGGATCGGCGCCCAGGTCTCCTACCGGGACCTGGCGGGGTTCGGGCGGCGCGCGATGGACGTGCCGCCCGCCGAGCTGATGGCCGAGGTGGCCTACCAGATCGGCGCCCTGGAGGTGTTCGCGCGAGCGGCGGGGACGCGCGTGTCGTACGTCAAACCGCACGGCGCGCTCTACAACCGGGTCGTGCACGACGAGGAGCAGGCCGGCGCGGTCGTCGACGGCGTGCTCCTGGCGGACGCCACGCTGCCCGTGCTCGGCCTGCCCGGCTCGCGGCTGCTGGACCTGGCCGCCAAGGCCGGACTCCCGCCCGTCGCGGAGGCGTTCGCGGACCGTGCGTACACCGAGCAGGGCACGCTCGTGCCGCGCGGCCAGGACGGCGCCGTGGTCACCGACCCGGGGGCCGTCGTGGAGCGCTCGGTGGGGCTGGCCCGCGCGGGCGTGGTCACCTCCCGCTCGGGGTCCCGGGTCGAGGTACGCGCGCGGTCCCTGTGCCTGCACGGGGACACGCCCGGGGCCGTCGAGCTGGCCCGCCGGGTGCGGGCGCGGCTGGAGGAGTCGGGTGTCAGGGTGGAGGCCTTCGTATGAGGGCGCTGCCCGTCGGCGATGACGCCCTGCTCGTCGAGGTGGCCTCGGGCGAGGAGGCCCGGGCGCTGCACACGGAGTTGCTGCGGCGCCGTGGCGAGGGCTCGCTGTCGGTCCGCGAGATCGTCCCCGCCGCCCGGACCGTCCTGCTCGACGGCCTCGCCGACCCGGCCCGGCTGGCCTCCGAACTGACCACCGCCGTGGTACCGCCCGCTCCCCCACGCGCGCGTGAGGTCGTCGAACTCCCGGTGCGCTACGACGGGCCCGACCTCGCCGACGTGGCCGCGCACTGGGGCGTCACCCCGCGCGAGGTGGCCCGTATCCACGCGGACACCGAGTTCAGTGTGGCCTTCTGCGGCTTCGCGCCCGGGTTCGGCTATCTGACGGGTCTGCCGCCGCGCTACGACGTCCCGCGCCGGGCCACCCCGCGCACGGCCGTCCCCGCCGGTGCGGTGGCGCTGGCGGGTCCGTACACGGGCGTGTACCCGCGCTCGTCGCCGGGCGGCTGGCAGCTGATCGGCACCACGGACAGCGTGCTGTGGGACCACACGCGCGTGCCGGCCGCGCTGCTGTCGCCGGGCACGCGCGTGCGCTTCGTTCCGGTGGGGAACTCATGACCGACCGCGCGCTCGGTGTCGTACGCGCCGGGGCACTCACCACCGTGCAGGACCTCGGCCGCCCCGGACACGCCCACCTCGGCGTGCCCCGCTCGGGCGCGCTGGACGGGCCGGCGGCGGCGCTGGTCAACCGGCTGGTCGGCAACGCCCCCGAGGCCGCCGTACTGGAGACCACGCTCAACGGCTGTGCGCTGCGGCCTCGTTCGGCGGTGACCGTCGCGGTCGGCGGTGCGCCCTGCCGTGTCACGGTCGACGGACGCCCGGTCGCCTGGGGCGCACCGCTGCGGGTGCCCGCCGGTGCGCTCCTGGACGTCGGCGCGGCCGTGTCGGGCGTACGGAGCTATGTGGCCGTCTCCGGCGGCATCGCCGTCGAGCCGGTCCTCGGCAGCCGCTCCACGGACCTCCTGTCCGGCCTGGGCCCACCGCCCCTCACGGACGGCACCGTGCTCCCCCTGGGCCGGGCGACGCGCCTGCACGCGCGCGTGGACGTCGCCCCGCAGCCCGCGCCGCCCGCCGAACTCGTCCTGCGCGTGACGCCGGGCCCGCGCGACGACTGGTTCACACCGGCGGCCGTGCGCGCCTTCACCTCCCGCGCGTACCGCGTGTCCCCCGCGAGCAACCGCATCGGGCTGCGCACCGAGGGCCCCGCACTGGAGCGGGCGGTCACCCGCGAACTCCCCAGCGAGGGCGTCGTCCTGGGCGCGGTCCAGGTCCCGCCCGACGGCCGTCCGGTCGTGTTCCTGGCCGACCATCCGACGACGGGCGGCTACCCGGTCGTCGCCGTCGTCCGCGCCGCCGACCTCCCGGCCGCCGCGCAGGCGGTACCGGGCACCCCGGTGCGCTTCGTGGCCGTACGGCGTCGCTGACCTCGCGCTCCGCCACGCACGCGTGCGCTACGCCGCCTCCGGCGCGGGCCGCTGCCCCGCGACCGAGCGCGGCCCTGGCACCGCCAACCCCTCCGGCAGGGACCACTGCCCCGACACCGACCGGGGCTCCGGTACGGGGCGCTCCAGCACGGGCCGTTCGATCACCGGCCGAGGCTCCGGCACGGGCCGCCGCTCCGGCACGGGCCCCGGCCCCGGCACGGCTCTCTGCTCCGGCAACGACATCCGCTGCTCCGGCACCGGCACCGGCACCGCCAGCGAGGCCAGTGCCGCGGACACCGACTGCGCCGCGCCCAGGTCGAGCCGGCCGCAGGTGCCCTTCGCACGGTGCCGCATCTCGGTGACGGCGAGGCGCAGCAGCTGGGGCAGCAGGTCGTTGCAGCGCCGGATCACCCAGGCGGTACCGGCGGTGGCCAGCCACAGCAGGCTCGCCGACCTGGTGGGCGGCGGGAACTCGGGCTCTGCCGAAGGCGCGGCCCCGGTCGCGATGCCCCGCTTCGCCAGCATCGCGTGGAAGCGCAGCGCCAGTTGCCGGTGCCCGCGCTCCCCGGGATGCAGCCGGTCCGAGCTCCACATCGCCGGATCGCCGATCCAGTCGTCGTCGACGGCGTGCAGATGCACGGCCCCGTACCGCTCGGACAGCGTGTGGACCACCGTGTTGACCGCCCGCTGCCGTCGGGCCAGCGGATTGCCCAGCACCCCCGGCAGCCCCAGCATCGTGCCCGGGTCGGGCAGACAGGCCGTGAGCACGGCGGTGCCCTGCCGGGCGAAGGACGCGTAGACCTTGTCGAGGCGTTCGGCGATCTTCTCGATGTCGTAGGTGCCGCGCAGCGTGTCGTTGACGCCCACGACGACGGACGCGACCTGCGGGCGCAGGGCCAGCGCGGCCGGCAGCTGGGTCTCCAGCACGTCCCGCGTCTGGGCCCCGCTGACGGCCAGATTGGTGAACTCGGCGGAGGGTTCGGACAGCCCGGCGGCGAGCAACGCGGCCCAGCCCCGCCACCCGTCCCCCACCGGATCGCCCACCCCCTCGGTCAGCGAGTCCCCGAGGGCGACGTACCGGAGCGGTCTCATGCCGCGCCCTCCGCACGCGCGAAGGGACGCACCGGCACCGCCGCGTCGTGCGCGGTGAGGAAGGCGTCCACCGCCGTGCCCCACCCGAAGCACTCCGCACGCGCGCGTGCCGCCTCCCGGCGCTCGCGCTCGGGACGGTCGAGCAGCGTCTCCACGGCGTCCGCGAAGGCGTCCCCGTCGTTGGCCGCGGTGGCCCCGGCCGAGCCGATCACCTCCGGCAGCGCGGACGACGAGCTCGCCACGACGGGTGTGCCGCAGGCCATGGCCTCCAAGGCGGCGAGCCCGAACGTCTCGGCGGGTCCGGGGGCCAGGCAGATGTCGGCGGACGCCTGGAGCGCGCCGAGCAGGCTGCGGTCGGCGACGTGCCCGAGGAAGGTCACCGGCAGGTCGCGCTCCTGCGCCCGCTGTTCGAGCCGGGCGCGCAAAGGACCGTTTCCGGCCACCACGAGCACCGCGCGCACCCCGCGTCCGCGCAGCGCCTCCAGGGCGTCCAGCGCGGTGCCGGGCCGCTTCTCCACGGAGAGCCGGGAGCACATCACGAGCAGCTTCTCGTCGGCACGCGCGTGTGTCTCGCGCAGCGCCGCGTCGCGCAGGGTGGGACGCCGGTTCATCAGATCGACGCCCAGCGGGGCCCGTACGACGTTGCGGGCGCCGATCCGCACGAACTCCCGCTCGGCGAACTCGGTGGTGCACACGACCTTGGAGTACGTGTGGGCCGTGCGGACGTTGAGGGCGTCGGCGGCGCGCCGGGACAGGTTCTCCGACAGGCCCCAGGTGCGCAGGACGCCGTCGGCGGTCTCGTGGGAGACCATCACGGCCGGCACCCGGGCCCGGCGGGCCCACCTGCCGGTCCAGCGCAGCGTGGTGCGGTCGGAGACCTCCAGGCGGTCGGGGGCGAGTTCCTCCAGCAGGGCCGCGACCCGGCGCTTGTCGATGAGCACGCGGTAGCCGCCGGTGCCGGGCAGCATCGGGCCGGGCAGGGTGATCACGCGGCCCTGCTCGGTCTCGCAGTCGCTGTACTTCTCGCCCGGCACCACGAGGACGGGGTCGTGGCCCGCCAGCTTGAAGCCCTTGCCGAGCTCGCGCAGCGCGGTCCGCAGCCCTCCGGAGGCCGGGGCGACGAAGTTCGCCAGCCGGACGATGCGCAGCGAGGCGTCGACCGGGGCGTTCGTGGAACTGTTCATCGAGCTGTTCATACCGCCACCGCCGGCCTCCGTGCCTTCAGCACGGCCTCGTAGTGGGCGATCAGCTGATCGCCGATGGCCGCCCAGGTGCGTCCCTCGACCGTGGCCCGTGCGGCGGCCCCGTACGCGGCCCGCAGCGCGGGGTCGGCGACCAGGGACCGTACGGCGTCCCGTACGGCGTCGGCGTCGCGCGGCGGCACCAGGAGCCCGGTGCGGCCGTGGTCGACCAGGTCCAGCGGGCCGCCGGCGGCGGGCGCGACGACGGGCACGCCGCTCGCCATGGCCTCCTGCACGGTCTGGCAGAAGGTCTCGAACGGGCCCGTGTGGGCGAAGACGTCGAAGGAGGCGAAGATCCGGGCGAGGTCGGCACCGCCGCGGCGCCCCAGGAAGACCGCGCCGGGCAGCGCCTCGGCGAGGGCGGGCTGGCTCGGCCCGTCGCCGACGATGACGACCTTCACGCCCGGCAGGCCGCACACACCGGAGAGCAGGTCGATGTGCTTCTCGGGGGCGAGCCGCCCGACGTAGCCGACGATGGCCTCGCCGTTCGGGGCGAGTTCGCGGCGCAGCTTCTCGTCGCGGAGTTCGGGACGGAAGCGGGCGGTGTCCACGCCGCGTGCCCACAGCTTGAGCCGGGGCACCCCGTGGGCCTCCAGATCGCGCATGGACGCGCTGGACGGGACGAGGGTGAGGTCGGCGGCGGAGTGGACGGACCGTATGCGCCGCCAGGCCGCGGCCTCGCCGGCGCCCATATAGGTGCGGGCGTACCCGGCCAGGTCGGTCTGGTAGACGGCGACGGCGGGGATGCCGAGCCGGGCGGCGGCTGCCATGCCGCGCACACCGAGCACGAAGGGGCTGGCCAGGTGCACGACGTCGGGCTGGTGCTGGATCAGCGCGGCGGCCAGTCGCCTGCTGGGGAGCGCGACCCTGACCTGGGGGTAGCCGGGGAGCGGAAGGGAGGGGACATGGACGACGGGGCAGGGCGCCAGAGCGGCGGCCGCCTTGTTCCCGGGAGCGGGGGCCGGGGCGACGACGATGGGGGCGTGACCGCGATCGACGAGGTGTCGGGCGGTCTGGAGCGCGCAGTGAGCCACGCCGTTCACATCGGGGGGAAAGGATTCGGTCACGATGACTACACGCATACCGGTGTTGTCGCCGTGCTGGACGTGGCCGCGTCAAAGTGGATCTTTCCGAACGACAAACGTCCCATGAGCGTTCCGCTGCGCCCCCGAGCGGGCCAGGTCATGTCCATGCACACCTGACCCGCAGGTCATCCGGAGTTCACCCGGCGGGCGGATCTCCGCGACGTTCACAGGGCGGACACATGCCCGCCGGAGGGTCAGCCGGCGGTCGTGTCCGGCCCGATACGGCTGCGTACGGCCGTCTGCACCTCGGCCTCCTCGGCCGGGTCGGCGGCCAGTCGGCGCAGTCGCTCGACAACGCGCGTGTCACCGGTCTCGGCGTGCCGGGCGGCGATCTCGCGGGTGCTCTCCTCGCAGTCCCAGAGGCACTCGACGGCGAAGCCGGCCGGGAAGGAGGGGTCGGTGGCGGCCAGGGCACGCGCGGTGCGGCCGCGTAGATGGGAGGAGGCCGTCTCGCGGTAGATATGGCGCAGGACGGGGGCGGCGCAGACGATGCCGAGCCGTCCGGTGCCGTCGACCAGGGTCCACAGGGTCGGGGCGTCGGGGCCTTCTCCCCGTACGGCCTCCCGTAGCGCCGCGAGGACCAGGTCCTTGTCCTCGACTCCGCCCCGGCAGGCGAGCACGCGTCCGGCGGCGGCGCCCAGCTCGTCGGGCCGTCGGGCCCAGCCACGCGCGCGGTCGACGGCGGCGACGCTGCGCATCCGTTCGAAGGCGTCGACGGCGGCTTCCACGACCGCCGACGAGCCGGTGACCACGGCCGCCTCGATCAGGTCGAGGGCCTCGGGGTCATTGCTGTCGGCAAGGTAACGCAAGGCGGTGCAGCGGGCTCCGTCGGTGCCGTCCTTGGCGGCGGCGACGATGTCCGGCCGGTCCTCGGGGCCCGCGACGGCCATGAGGCACCGCGCGGCGGGCACATGGAGGGCCGCTCCGCGCTCGATGCCCTGCTGGGCCCACTCGAAGACCGCCTGCACGCTCCACCCCGGACGGGGCCCGGTAGGTCGCATCTGCCGTTGCCAGCGGTCGAAGCAGCCGGTCTCGTGCGCGGCACGCACACGCGTGGCGATCGATTCGCGCGGATCCTCCGCCCACAGCCGCCACGGCCGTGGCTCAAAAGCATCGCGTACGGCGGTGGCCAGCTCGGCCTCGCCCTCGGGATCGGCCGGGAAACGCGCGAGGACGGGCGCGGCGAGGGCACGCAGCCCCGCGTCGTCGTCCCTGAGCGCCAGCTCGTCCAGCGCCCAGGCCCAGTTGGAGCCCGTGGCGGCGTACCTGCGCAGCAGTTGGAGCGCGTCCCGCCTGCCGTAGGAGGCGAGATGGCCGAGGACGGCCAGGGCCAGGCCCGTGCGTGACTCCTCGGTGTCGAGGGCGTCCTCGACGTCGAAGAGGTGCGCCTCGATCTCGTCCAGCTCGCCGTTCAGGTCGAGGTAGAGACGGGCGTAGTACAGGGAGCGGTTCTCCACCTGCCAGTCGTGGCGGGGGTCCCGCAGCACACAGTGGTTCAGGGCCGCGAGCGCCTCGGCGCGCGGGGCGGTGAGCGCGTGCAGTGTGCCGTCGCCGCGACCCCGCTGGAGCAGGCCGAGCAGCGTACCGCTGGGCGCTATGACCGGTTCGAACATGGGAAACAGCCTCACATCAAGCGTCGACGCAACCGGGGATCTTGCTTCACCTGGCCGCGTGACAACACGTCGGGGCGCCCGCCGTTTCCTGCTTGCTGTAGACCATTTTCCTCTGCCTCTCGTCAGTGGCCCTCGCGGACCGCATCACGGCCCGCGCGGTGCGGCAACACCTGCCCAGCCATCGCGTCCGTGAATCACGACGTCATGATGACTCGGCACTTCCGTCTGCCGCGACCGAAATTTCGGCGGCCCTGTACCGCCTCCCCCGTTTTCCGTGTTTTAGCTGGTCAGATCATTCGGATCGGTGTGCGCCGAACAGTTCGAGCAGTTCGGTCTTGCCGAACATGCGGGCCGTGTCGACGGCCGACGGGGTGCCCGCGGCCGGGTCGGCACCGGCCTCCAGAAGGACCTTGATCACTTCCGCCTCCCCCTTGAAGACGGCACCGGCGAGTGGCGTCTGCCCCCGGTCGTTGACCCGGTCGCCCTCGGCACCCCGGGCGAGCAGGGCGCGGACCGCGTCGGCGTGGCCGTGATAGGCGGCGAGCATCACGAGGGAGTCGCCGCGGTCGTTGGTGAGGTTGGCCGGAACGCCCGCGTCGACGTACGCCACGAGTGCCTCGGTCTGACCCTGCCGGGCCAGATCGAAGATCTTGGTCGCCAGCTCCACGACCTCTGGGTCGGGGGCATCAGTCATCGGCCGGACCGCCTCTCACTACGTACACGGGGACTGCGGGAACTGCGGGAACTACGGGAACTGCGGGGGAGCACGGGTACGACCGGCGAGCGGTGTCGGCCGTACGAGTGATTCGCCAGGGTACTGGCTCGCGCGGCACATGACCCGATGCGTCCGAGGCAAAGATCATCGCAGACACCGCCGGACGCAACACCCAAGCTCATCCGGGCAAGGACACTCCGCCAGAAGTAGGAAATCTGCCGAATTTCACCCAGTTGCACCTTTTATCGTATGGATACATCCTGTGATCCTGGAAGTACTCATGGTGACTGTCCCCACCCGAACCAGGAGCACTCACATGATCCTCTCCATCTCAGGCGTCGTACTGCTCGGCATCATCGTCTTCATCTTCTTCCGCAAGTGCGGGCTGAAGGCGTCCCACGCCCTGATCTGCGCGCTGTTCGGCTTCTATCTGGCCAGCACGGCCATCGCCCCGAGCATCAAGGCCGGCGGCGAGAGCCTGGCGAGCCTCCTGGGCGGCATCCAGTTCTGACGCCGCCCGTCCAGCCCGTACGCACCTCCAGGAGACAGCAGTGGCCCGCCGCCCCCTCCCCCGCATCCTGAGCACAGGCAGCGCGCAGATCGCCCGAAGCCGGGAGCTGGCCCGGGCGCAGCTCACCCGAAGCCGGGAACTGGCCCGGACGGCGAGCGACAGCGCCTCTGACGTCCTCCATCCGCTGATCACGATCACCCGCGGTCTGCGCCGGCTGGCCTCGGCCGGGCGGCGCAGGTGGGCCGACACCCCCAAGGACAAGCGCGGACCGCTGCTGTTCCTGGTGGCCTCGGTGATCCTGGTCGTGGCACTGGTGCCGTACGGACCGCTGCTCGCCGTCATCACCCTGATGGCGGCGGCAGCCTGGCAGGGCAGGGACCGCGAACCGACCGCGCCCGAGGGGCCCGACGAGTCCCAGACGGAGCGGCTGAGATCGCTGTACGAGGCGCTGGTCCCGTACTTCTCCGCCGCCGACGACCCCGCGCCGCTGTACACCCACGGCGGCGAGTGGGAGAAGGCCTTCCCCGAGTACGAGTTCGACGGCACGAGCCGGATCAGCAGCCTGCTGGTCCGCTACCCCGCCTACTTCACCGACGGCGAGGCACCGGCCCGCGCGCGGATCGAGCACCTGCTGACCGCCAAGTCCGGCCGCGGCCGGGAGTACCACTTCACCTGGGACGAGATGGGCAACGAGCTCACCGTCACCGCCCTCGCTCCGCTGCCGACCGACATCGCCGCCCAGCGCTTCGTCACGACGCCCGGCGAGACCGTCCTCGGCTTCACCGACCCCACCTTGGTCCAGCGCACGCTTCCGCTCACCCACGGCGCTCAGCAGCGCGACGTACGGCCGGTCGTCTGGCGCACCGGCATCCGCTCCACCGAGCCCCATCTGCTGGCCCTGGGCCAGCCCGGCAGCGGCACCTCGACCCTGCTGCGCTCCATCGCCCTGCAGGCCCTTCAGTACGGCGACGTCGTCATCGTCGAGGGCGGCGGCACCGGCGAGTACGCGTGCCTGACCGGCCGGGACGGCGTCCTGGCGGTCGAGTGCGGGCTGGCCGGGGCGCTGGCGAGCGTGGAGTGGGCGGCGACGGAGACGGAGCGGCGCCTGATCGCCGTGAACCGGGCCCGCCAGGCGGGCAACCCGCCGCCGGAGGACACCAAGCGCCCGCTCTGGATCCTCCTCGACCGCCCGACCGCGTTCTCCCACCTCGCCGCGGCGGACAACCGCAAGGACCCCCAGGCCCTGCTCCAGGTCCCGCTCCGGCACGGCCGCTCGGCCAATGTCACGGTGGTCGTGGCCGAACAGTGGGACAGCCTGGACGCGCTGCACGACGCCGTGCGACAGCACACACGCGCGCGTGTCGTGCTTGGCCCCGCCACGGCCGAGCAACTGCGGACGGCCCTGGGCGCTCCCCCGCACACCACCCCGGTCGCCGACGTCCCGCCCGGCCGCGGTTACGCCCGGCTGGGTACCGGCCCGGTCCACCGCCTCCAGGTCCCGGCCACCCCGGACCCGTACGACGACGCGACCAGCGACGCCCACCGGCAGGCCGTACTGGAACTGCTGCCGGAGCGGACGACTCCGGTGGAGGCGGAGACACTGGGCGGGCTGGAGAAGGCGGACCAGGAGCCGGAGCCGGTGCCCGCGGAGGCCGTGGTGGCCGAGGCGGCCGTGGCGGCGGAGCCCGCGTGAGCCGGGCGGCATGCCGGACGGCGTGAGCCACCGGTCCGCCCCGGGCGCCCACCCCGGCACCCGGCCCTCACACCGGCCGCGTCACGCGACGAACGGCCGGACCGACTCCCCCGCCCCGGTCGCCCCGCTCTCCACCAGTCGCGCGGCGGCCCCCAGCCGCACAGCGGCCTCCTCCGCCACCGCGCCACCCACGGTGAACGGCAGCCGCACATACCCCTCGAAGGCCCCGTCCACCCCGAACCGGGGCCCGGACGGCACCCGTACGCCCACCCGCTCCCCGACCTCGGCGAGCCGCGAGCCCGACAGGCCGCCGGTCCGGACCCACAGCGTGAGCCCGCCCCGCGGCACCTCGAACTCCCACCCGGGCAGCTCCCGCCGCACCGCCGCGACAAGCGCGTCCCGGTTCTCCCGGGCCTGCCCACGCCGCAGCTCCACCGCCTGCTCCCAACCCCCGGTACCGAACAGCCAGTTCACGGCCAGCTGCTCCAGCACCGGCGTGCCGAGGTCGGCGTAGGCGCGCGCGGCCACGAGGCTGCGGATCACGTCCGGAGCCGCTCGCACCCAGCCGATCCGCATCCCCGCCCAGAAGGCCTTGCTGGCCGAGCCGACGGTGATCACGGTCGATCCGGCGGGGTCGAAGGCGCACACCGCGCGCGGCATCTCCACGTCCGGGTCGAGCCACAGCTCGCTCATCGTCTCGTCGGCGATGAGCACCGTCCCCGCCGACCGCGCCGCGTCCACCAGCCGCCGCCGCTGGTCCTCGTCGGCCAGCGCACCGGTCGGGTTGTGGAAGTCGGCGACGACATAGGCGAGCCGGGGCGCGGCCTCCCGCAGCACCTGCCGCCAGCGGTCCACGTCCCAGCCGGCCAGCCCCTCGGCCATGGCGACGGGCACGAGCCGGGCACCCGCCTCCCGCATCAGCTGGAGGATGTTGGCGTACGACGGCGACTCGACCGCGATCCGCTCGCCGCGCCCCGCGAACAGATGGCAGATCGCGTCCATGGCGCCCATCGCGCCGGTCGTCACCATGATCTGCTCGGGCATGGTCGGGATCCCGCGCGCCGAGTACCGGTCGGCGATCATCGCGCGCAGCGCGGGCAGCCCGGCCGGATAGTCGCCGTGCGTGTGGGCGTACGGGGGCAGTTCCTCCAGGGCGCCCTGGACGGCACGGGTCAGCCAGGGCTCGGGCGCGGGCAGCGCCGCGGTGCCCAGGTCGATCATCGACCCCAGTGCCTCGGGCGGCAGCGGCTCCAGACCGCGGGCGGGCAGCGGGTTCCCGGCCGGTACGGCCGTCCAGCTCCCGGCCCCGCGCCGCGACTCCAGGAACCCCTCGGTGCGCAGCGCCTCGTACGCGGCGGCCACGGTCGTACGGCTCACCGACAGGGCGAGGGCCAGTTCCCGCTCGGCGGGCAGCCGCGCGGCGACCGGGACGCGGCCCTCCAGGACGAGCAGCCGGATGCCGTCGGCGAGGGAACGGTACGCGGGCGGGCGCTTGGTTCCGGGGCCGGCGGGGCGGTCCTGCTGCGAGGTGAGCAGCCGGGCGAGCTGCGCGGCCCCCACCGCGGAAGTCCACTGCGCCATGATTCCAGTCCACCTTCCCCGAATTGGCCATGGAGGGCGTCGCCTCCCAAGCCACAGGGTGTCATGCATCAGTCCACTACGACCACAGGGGGGCACACCTTGTCCACGCCTGGGCCTCCCACGAAGCGGCGCGTGCGAGGGCATCTCGTACGGCGGCTTTCGCAGCTCTACGTCGGGCTCGCGGTGTACGGCGCGAGCTCGGCGCTGCTCGTCGAGGCGGGCCTGGGTCTGGAGCCCTGGAACGTGCTGCACCAGGGCCTCGCCGAACGGACCGGCCTGACGATCGGCGTCGTGTCGATCATCGTCGGCGCGGCCGTGCTGCTCCTGTGGATCCCGCTGCGCCAGCTCCCCGGCCTCGGCACCGTCTCCAACGTCTTCGTGGTCGGCCTCGCCATGGACGGCACGCTCGCCCTGCTGCCCGAGGCCCACACCCTGGCCGTACGGATCCCCCTCCTCCTGGCCGGCATCGTGCTCAACGGCGTGGCCACCGGCCTCTACATCGCCGCCCGCTTCGGCCCCGGCCCCCGCGACGGCCTGATGACCGGCCTGCATCGGCGCACCGGCCGCTCGATCCGCCTGATGCGCACGGCCGTCGAGGCAGCGGTCGTCGTGACCGGCTTCGCCCTGGGCGGCACGGTCGGCGTCGGCACGGTCCTCTACGCGGTGTCCATCGGCCCGCTCGCCCAGCTCTTCCTGCGCCTGTTCGCCGTCCCCTCGGCATCGAAGGGCAGCACGGTCGTTGCCACCGGGCAACCCCGGGGAGCGATACTGCGTCCGTGAGCACCACGCGGATACGCCACCCCTACCTCGACCACCCCGGTCCGATCCCCTTCGCCCACCGGGGTGGCGCGGCCGACGGCCTGGAGAACACCGTGCTCCAGTTCCGGCGCGCGGTCGAGATGGGCTACCGGTACATCGAGACGGACGTCCACACCACGCGCGACGGCAAGCTCGTCGCGTTCCACGACTCCACCCTGGACCGGGTGACGGACGGCGCGGGCCGGATCGCGGACCTGCCCTGGAACGACGTACGCCGCGCGCGCGTGGGCGGCAAGGAGCCGGTGCCCCTCTTCGAGGAGCTCCTGGAGACCTTCCCCGAGGTCCGCTGGAACGTCGATCTCAAGGCGGAGCCCGCGCTCCATCCCTTCCTCGACCTGATCGAGCGCACGAACGCCTGGGACCGCGTCTGCGTCGGCTCCTTCTCCGAGGCTCGCGTCATCCGCGCCCAGCGCCTGGCCGGGCCGCGCCTGGCGACGTCTTACGGCACCCGGGGCGTCCTCAATCTGCGGCTGCGCTCCTGGGGCGTCCCGGCCGCGCTGCGCCGCTCGGCGGTCGCCGCCCAGGTGCCCGAGGCACAGTCCGGAATCCAGGTGGTGGACCACCGCTTCGTACGGGCCGCCCACGCGCGCGGGCTTCAGGTGCACGTGTGGACCATCAATGATCCCGAGGTGATGCACCGGCTCCTGGACCTGGGAGTCGATGGCATCATGACCGATCACATCGACACACTGCGCAAGGTCATGGAGGACCGCGGCGTCTGGGTCTGACCCCTGCCCCCGTCCCCAGCCGCGCGCGGGATCATCACGGGGAAGCGAGGGCGCGGTGGGCACCGGAACCGTGCGGACAGAGCCGGCCGACGAGGCCGCCGGACGCCGGCGCGAACAGCGCGGCTGGTACTTCTACGACTGGGCGTGCTCGGTCTACTCGACGAGCGTGCTCACCGTGTTCCTGGGCCCGTATCTGACGTCGGTCGCCGAGGCGGCGGCGGACGCGGACGGGTTCGTCCACCCCTTGGGCATCCCGGTGCGCGCGGGGTCGTTCTTCGCGTACTCGGTGTCCCTGTCGGTGATCGTGGCCGTCCTCGTGATGCCCCTGGTGGGCGCGGCGGCGGACCATACCGGCCGCAAGAGGCCGCTCCTCGGGGCCGCCGCCTACACGGGAGCCACGGCCACCACAGCCATGTTCTTCCTGGGCGGCGACCGCTATCTGCTCGGCGGCCTCCTGCTGATCGTCGCGAACGCGGCCCAGTCGGTCGCGATGATGCTCTACAACTCCTACCTCCCGCAGATCGCCCCGCCCGAGGAACGCGACGCGGTCTCCTCCCGGGGCTGGGCCTTCGGCTACGCCTCGGGCTCGCTGATGCTGGTCGTGAACCTGGTCCTGTATCTGGCGCACGACTCTTTCGGCGTCTCCGAGAGCACGGCGGTCCGCATCTGTCTCGCGTCGGCGGGCCTGTGGTGGGGCGGCTTCGCGCTCATACCGCTGCGACGGCTGCGCGACCGCCGCGCCCGGAGCGAGGACGGCGAAGAGGCACCGTCCGGGAAGAACGGGAAGAGCGGGAAGAGCGGGAGGAACGGGAAAAAGCAGACGGCCATGGGCTTCCGGCAGCTCGCGGCAACCGTCCGCGACATGCGCCGTCACCCCCTGACGCTCGCCTTCCTCCTCGCCTACCTGATCTACAACGACGGCATCCAGACGGTCATCTCCCAGGCGTCGATCTACGGCTCCGAGGAACTCGGCCTCGGCCAGTCGACGCTCATCGGCGCCGTCCTGCTGGTCCAAGTGCTGGCGGTGGTGGGGGCGCTGACGATGGGGCGGCTGGCCCGGACGTACGGCGCGAAGCGGACGATTCTCGGCTCGCTGGTCGCGTGGACGGTGACGCTGGCGGCCGGGTACTTCCTGCCGGCCGGGGCGCCGGTGTGGTTCTTCGTGCTGGCCGCCGGCATCGGGCTGGTCCTCGGCGGCAGCCAGGCCCTGTCCCGGTCCCTGTTCTCCCATCTCGTCCCGCCGGGGAAGGAGGCCGAATACTTCTCGGCGTACGAGATGAGCGACCGCGGCATGAGCTGGCTGGGGCCACTGCTGTTCGGTCTCACCTACCAGCTGACCGGAAGTTATCGAGACGCGATCATCTCGCTCGTGGCCTTCTTCGTCCTCGGATTCGCCCTGCTCGCAAGGGTTCCGGTACGCCGGGCGATCAGGGACGCGGGCAATCCGGTGCCGCACACGATTTAGCGTTCCGAGTGAAAGGGCGGTAGTGTACGCGTTTGGCCTGCCAGGCGTACCGTTACTGCGCGTCAAAGATGCCGAAATGCTGGGTTACATCTGCTAGCAGATGTGACAAACCGGGCGCCGGTGGGTACGACATTGGTCAGCAAGGCTGCGGCTACGACGGCGACGCATCACCCGGAACGGGACACCGATCGGGAATCTTTACCGCCGACCGGACGTTGACCGGATGACGACGACAGCGACACCTGTCCTGTGGGCGACAAGCCCGGGAGGCACGATTCATGAGTGAGCGAGCTCTTCGCGGCACGCGCCTCGTGGTGACCAGCTACGAGACGGACCGCGGCATCGACCTGGCCCCGCGCCAGGCCGTGGAGTACGCATGCGAGAAGGGGCACCGGTTCGAGATGCCCTTCTCGGTCGAGGCGGAGATCCCGCCGGAGTGGGAGTGCAAGGTCTGCGGGGCCCAGGCACTCCTCGTGGACGGCGACGGCCCTGAGGAGAAGAAGGCCAAGCCCGCGCGTACACATTGGGACATGCTGATGGAGCGGCGTACCCGCGAGGAACTCGAAGAGGTCCTCGAGGAACGGCTCGCCGTTCTCCGCTCCGGGGCGATGAACATCGCGGTTCACCCCCGAGACAGCCGTAAGTCCGCCTAGTCCCCACGGGGGCTTGGGCGGAACGACCAGGCAACGAGTAACCGCGGGCGTCGTACGTGAAGGTGACGTACGACGCCCGCGGTTTGGCGTGCCCTGACAGGGGTGCCCAAAGAAAGAGGCCCGGCGCTCGATGGCGCCGGGCTTCTTTGACGCGTCAGCGCGTCAGCGGCGGCCTCGGCTCCTGCGGGGCGTCCCCGGGCTCCTCCCTGATGACCTCGCCCTGGACGACCTTGCCGTCGGGGCGGTGCATACGGGCCTGCTGGAAGGCGTCACCGAGCGAACCCGAGGTCGCCTCGCGCAGCTTGCGCTCGAACGTCCGCTCCGCAAGACGGCTCACCGCCTTCTGGACCGGCGGGATCAGCAGGAGCAGACCCAGCGCGTCCGAGACCAGGCCCGGCAGCATGATCAGCAGGCCGCCCAGCATCATCAGTCCGTTGCCACCGCCGCTGGTCGGGGTGCCGCCGCGCTGCAGCGCCTCGTTCAGCGCCTGGAAGGCCCGTCGGCCGGCCCGCTTGATCACCACCGAGCCGAGCACGAGACCGGCGAGCAGCAGCAGGAACACCACGAGCCCGCTCGTCGCGCCCGCGACCACGGTGAGCAGCCAGATCTCCAGCACCAGCCAGGCGGCGACGCCCAGCGGCAGAAAGGTGCGCAGCCGGGAGCGCCGGGGCCGGGCGGGGTAGGTGGGGGTCGGTGCGCCAGTCGTCATGCGTCCAGTGTGCCTGGGCCCGGCTCAGCGCGGGATAAGGGGACAGGACGAGCGGGACCGGCGGGCGGAAGCTACGACTGCCGGGGCGGCGACGACGGTTTCGTACGGCTCATCAGCTTGCCGACCCGCTCCTGCGCACCCCACGACGTGACCCGCCACAGCGCCTCGACCAGGATGTCGCGGCTCATCTTCGAGTCACCGAGTTCGCGTTCGACGAAGGTGATCGGCACCTCGACGACATGGAAGCCGGCCTTGACCGCGCGCCGGGCGAGGTCGACCTGGAAGCAGTAGCCCTGGGAGGCGACGTCGTCGAGGCCGAGGCCCTGCAGGGTCTCGCGGCGGAAGGCGCGGTAGCCGCCGGTGATGTCGCGCAGCGGCAGGTCCAGGGCGAGCCGGGAGTAGAGGCTGCCGCCGCGGGAGATGAACTCGCGGGACTTGGGCCAGTTCACGACCCGGCCGCCGGGCACCCAGCGGGAGCCGAGGACGAGGTCGGCGCCCTTGAGGGCGGTCAGCAGCCGGGGCAGTTCCTCGGGCTGGTGGGAGCCGTCGGCGTCCATCTCGATCAGGACGCCGTAGTCGTGCTCGATGCCCCAGCGGAAGCCGGCGAGGTAGGCGGCGCCGAGACCCTCCTTGCCCTTGCGGTGCAGGACCTGGACGTGGTCGTCCTCGACGGCCAGTTCGTCCGCGAGCTTGCCGGTGCCGTCGGGGCTGTTGTCGTCGGCGACGAGCACGTGCGCGTCGGGGACCGCCTTGCGGACCCGGCCGACGATGCTCTTGATGTTCTCCGCCTCGTTGTAGGTCGGGATGATCACCAACGCCGTGCCGAGCGGCCCGAACTGCCTCCCCCGGTGCTGTGCCCCGAGAGTCCCGTCGCCGTCGTTCACTGCTGCCCCTTCATGTCCGTCCGCAGACGTCCACCATAGTGGGCGCGGCCTGCGCTGACGCGACAGCACGTTCGTATGGTGGTGTCGATTCCACAAGAGCGGGGTAAGCATGCGTTTTCTGTGTGCGGACGCCGCCGTGCCTGCTGCGGATGGGGGCCCGGCGCCCTTCGGGCCGACCTGGGACCCGCTGGCTGCGGATCGACCGAAAGCCGTTGTCTACTGAGCTCCCGGGCCCCACCCGGGTCACACCTCCCCGACCGGCCGGAACGTTCCGTCGTCGCCGCGCGGGCACTGAGCCTGGCTCCCAGTGACGGTGCCCCGGTGCGGCACACCGTCCCTGACCCAGCGGCGTTGCGACGGGTTCCCGGAAGTTCCGCGGTTGCCCGGTCGGGCGTCCGGTGGTGGACCCGGCCGAACCTACCGGCCCCGGGCGTCCGCCTGTCAACAGCCCTTTGACCTGCGGGTATTCACCCAATGCGCTGGTCAGGGCAGAGGATGCGCAGGTCGCGCCGACGGGTGGCGCGCGATGATCGGGTTCGCGCCACCCCGGTAGATCACTCGCCCGGCCGTACGAAGACCGTTCGTCCGCCCACGACCGTGCGCAGGCAGGTGGGGAGGTCCCGGCCCGGGCTCAGGTCGGGCAGTCCGGGCGTGCCGGAGCGGGGGTCGGTCGACCAGCGCGCGACCCGGTCGTCGGGGGCCTGGACCACCAGTTCCTCGGTGCGCCACACGGCGTAGTCGGCGGGCGCGCCCGGCACCAGGACGCCCGCGTCGTCGCGCCCGACCGCCCGCCAGCCGCCGCGCGTGTGCGCCGTGAACGCGGCGCGCACGGAGACCCGGTGCTCGGGCGTGCGATGGAAGGCCGCCGCGCGGACCGTGCCCCAGGGGTCGAGCGGTGTGACGGGGCTGTCGGAGCCGAACGCGAGGGGTACGCCGGCGCGCAGCAGGGCCGCGAACGGGTTGAGGGAGCGGGCGCGTTCGGCGCCCAGGCGCTGGGCGTACATGCCGTCCTCGCCGCCCCACAGCGCGTCGAAGGCGGGCTGGACGGAGGCCGTCAGGCCCAGCTCGGCGAAGGCCGCGACGGTCTCGGGGGTGAGCATCTCGGCGTGCTCGACGCGATGCCGGGCGGCGCGGACACGGGCGAGGCCGACCTTCTGCGCGGCGGCCCGCACGCCCTCCACGACGGCGGTCACGGCGGCGTCGCCGATCGCGTGGAAGCCCGCCTGGAGGCCGGCCTCGGTGCAGTCGACGACATGGGCGGCGACGGCGGCCGCGTCCAGGTAGGCGGTGCCGGTGTGCCCCGCGTCGGCGTACGGCTGGTGCAGACAGGCGGTGTGCGAGCCGAGGGCGCCGTCGACGAAGAGATCACCGGCTGCGCCGACCGCGCCCAGCTCCCGCGCCTTGCGCACGTCCTGTTCGGCCCAGTAGCCGACGACGCGCGGCCCGGCCTCGTCGCCGGCCAGCCGGAGCAGGCCGCTGAAGTCGTCCTCGGAGGAGATGTCCGGTCCCCCGCACTCATGGACGGTGCCGATCCCGAGGGACGCGGCGTGCGCGAGCGCGGCCCGCTGGGCCTCGACGCGCTGGGCGGGCGTGAGGGAGGCCAGCGCGGTGGCGCGTACGGCGTGATGGGCGTCGGCGACGAGCGGCCCGTCGATCGCGCCGGGGCCGCCCGGCGTCATGTCCAGCAGGGCGGTGGTGACGACCGCCGAGTGGACGTCGATCCGGGAGAGGTAGAGGGGACGGCCACCGGCGGCCTCGTCGAGCTCGGCGCGCGTCGGGGGCCGCCCACCGGGCCAGCGGGCGGCGTCCCAGCCGTGCCCGAGGAGCACGCGGTCGTCGGGCCGGGCGGCGGCGAACTCCCGCACGAGACCGAGAGCCGCCTCCAGAGTGGGCGCACCGGACAGGTCGAGACCGGTGAGGGCGAGACCCGTGGCGGTGGTGTGCACATGAGCGTCGGTGAACGCGGGCGTGACCAGCGCCCCGTCCAGATCGACGACCTCGTCCACCCCGTCGGCAAAGGCGTCAGCGGCCCCCTCGGACCCGACCCAGGCGACCTGCCCCCTTTCCACGACCATGGCGGTGGCGAAGGGATCGGCGGGGCTGTGGACTTCCCCTCGGCGGAGCAGGACGGTCTTCGGCTGGGCGGTGCTGTCACTCATGAGGAACAGTCTCGCGCCTCGCGCCGACCCCTCGGTACGCAGGTCCCGCACGTACTGCACGGACGGCGACCGCAACGCCCCAGGGGCGCGGGGAACTGCGCGATCAACCACGAACGACCCGCGGCCGACGAACGACCGACAGCCCGGCGGCGATGAGTCCCCCGTGAATCAAACCCGCGGCGGCCGCGCCTCGTACGGCGTGGACAGCACCACCGTCGTCCGCGTGGACACCCCCGCCAACGACCGGAGCCGAGCCAACAGCTCCTCCAGCTCGTGCGGCGTGGCCACCCGGACCTTGAGGATGTAGTTCTCGTCCCCGGCCACGCTGTGACAGGCCTCGATCTCGGGCACTCCGGCCAGCCGGTCCGCGATGTCGTCCGGCGCGCTGGGATCGAACGGTTTCACCGAGATGAACGCGGTCATGGGCAGCCCCACGGCCTCGGGGTCCACGACCGCGGCATACCCACGGATGACGCCCCGCTGCTCCAGCCGCCGCACCCGCTGGTGCACGGCCGATGTGGACAGGCCCGTGGCCTTGCCCAGGTCGGTGTAACTCATCCGCCCGTCCTTGACGAGCAGCTGCACGATCTGCCGGTCCAGCTCCTCCATGACGAAGAACCTACAGTGCGCTTGATCTCCTCGGATACCTGAGCAGCGCAGGTCATACCCGGTTTGTGATCTGGCCGCCGGAACCCGGTGCGCCACCTGAGGGACCAAGCGGCAGCGCCCGGCACCTGCGGGCGGCATGTGACGAAGGCCACAGGCCCCGAACAGCCTCCGTGATGCTCCCGTGATTAACGCCGAGAGCAGGCGGGAAGTGCTTGCTGTGGTCGAGGCCGCAGTGCCGTCACGGCCCAGCCCGAGGGGGAGAACCCAATGCAGAGTCTTAAGCGCCCTGGTCGAACCGCACCCAAGCGCCTCCAGGCAGTTGTCGAGCCCGAGCCGGAGGGCGTCGAACCCGACGCCTTCGACGACGAACTCGACGCGTACGACACCTTCGAGATGTTCCGGGTGATCTGCCCGGACTGCGCGCAGCCCATCGCCCTGCTGGCCGACGAGGAGGTCCTGCCGGAGCACGCGCTGTGCGCCTCGCCGTGGAACCCGTTCGGTCTGACGGTCTGCGCGGGTACGGGCCGCAGGGCCGCCGAGGCCCGCTCCGCGGACGAGTCGCCGGAGCCCCAGGAGCAGGACACCGCCCTTCTGTTGACGCTCCCTCAGGGGCTGGACTGGCGGACCCAGCCCTTCTCGCACGTCGGCGGCCCGGGCTCGCGCCCCATCAGGGTCCCGGTCATGCGCCGGCAGGCCGCCTGAGCGCACACCGCTCCGCGCGGCGGCGTCGACGTCGCATCGCTCATTTCCAGTAGCTGCCCTGCACCATGGCTCGCAGGCTGCCGTGGTGCAGGATCAGTGTGTCCGGGTCCGCCGGGACGGCGACTTCGCCGAAGTGGGCCTGGCGGTAGGCGATCCGCAGCATGACGACGGCGTGCCGCAGAGCGGCGTACAGCGTGTGGAAGTCCATGTCGTGCGGCGTGTGGCCGGTGAGGTCGGCGTAGCGCTCCTCGATCCGTTCGCGGCGCAGGAAGTCCGGCAGTCCGCGCTGTCCGAAGGCGGCCGTCAGGTCCTGGAAGAAGCGGTGCAGATAGATCGTCCAGCCGAGGTCGACCTCGCGCGGTGCGAGGGCCGCCATCTCCCAGTCGAGGACGGCGGCGGGTTCGAACCCGGCGTAGACGATGTTCCCGATGCGTGCGTCTCCCCAGGTGAGCACGGGTGGGCACGGGTCGCGCGGCCAGAGCTCCTCCAGCCGGGCGAACGCGTCCTCGATCAGCGGTGAGCGGGCGCGTCCGTCAACCACCCATTCGTAGTAACCGCGTTGGGACGTGACATGGTGTCGCAGTGCGTCACCGTCGCCCGGAAGGGTGAGCAACTCGGCCTGCGCCAAGGGAACTTGGTCGTGCAGCCGGGCCAGCACTCCGATCGTGGCCGCTTCCAGGCGCTCGCGCTCCTCGTCGCTCGCCGCGTGCAGCCAGTTGCCCTCGTAGGTGTACGGCATGACGTCCGGCGGCACCCGTCCGTCGACGCGCTCCATGACGAAGAAGGGCGCGCCCAGCGGGCCGGGGTCCTCCTCCAGCCAGAGCACCTTCGGCACCGGCACATCCGTGTGCTCGGCGACGACGCGCATCGTCCGGTACTGGCGCGGCATGTCGTACACCGGGAAGACGGTGTACGCCGCCGGGTCCGCCGCGAGCCGCAACGCGCAGGTGCGCAGCGGTGGTTCGGGGTGCTCGATGTCGAAGAGCAGGGTCTCGCTGGACATGCCGTTCGACTCGGGGACCGTGACGCCGACCGCCTTGGCGCCCGGCAGCCGGGTGCCCAGCCAGGCGGTGAGGCGGCGGGTGAGTTCCTCGGGGTCGCGGGTGCTGGTGCGCGGACGGGGTGCCGTGGCTGCCATGGAGCGAACCCCCTACGGTGCGACCGACTTGAAGTCCGTGAACCCGCTCGGGTCGTGCCGTCCGAACGAGCCGTGCTCGAAGATGCCGTGCCCGACCCGGCCGTCGAGACGGAACCGCGCGGCGTGGTCGGTGACGCCGTACGCGGCGAGCGGGTGGGCTGCGGGGTCGGCGAGGTCGTAGGTACGGCGATCCGTCCACCCGCGGCCGCGCCAGGTGCCGTGCTGCCAGTCGTCGGCGGGCGGGTAGCCGGCGCCTACGGCGAGCGGGGAGGAGGCCAGGATCTCCACCTGAAGCTCCTCGGGCTTGCGGACGTCGCCGAGGTGGACGAGGGCGCGTTGCGGGTGGCGGGTGCCGGGGCGGTAGGTGATCTCGGCCTGGGGCCAGCCCAGTTGGCGGTCGCGGTGACCGGGACGGACCATCGTCGCCTCGCTGAGCGTGCGATGTCCGTCGGCGTCCTCCTGGACGATCACCATCAGGAACCGGTCCTCGAAGCGCACCGGGCACCAGATCCAGTGGAAGCCCTCGGTCGGGTGCTCCTCGGCGTACCGCCCGCCCTCCTCCCCGGGTATGGGGCGCACTCCCCAGCTGCGGTCACGGGTCCCGGTCCACTCGGCGGGCGTGACCCGGAACTCCTCTCCGCCGGCGCGCACGACGCCCGCCACGCCGCCCGCCTGGACGAAGCGGCGCCCTTCGAGAGTGAGCCGGTCGCCGCGGCGCTGGAGGTGGTGGGGCTCCCAGAGCGCGGGGAAGTCGGCGGTCCAGGTGAGGTCGTACGACAACTCCTCGTCGTCGCACGTCAGGCGCAGCCGTCGCAGGGGTTCCCCGACCTCGATGCGCAGCGGCCCGACGGCGAGCCGCATCCGGTCCTCACCGAGGGCGTCCGACGCCCGCACGGCGTGCAGCCGGTCCCCCACGCGCAGGGTCGCGTACGCGTCCATCACCCCGGCGTTCGGGTACACCCCGAGGCCGAGGATCAGCAGGGCGCGTCCCTGGTGGTCGAGGACGTGGAAGATGCAGCGGTCGTAGGCGTTGCGGTCGCTGGTCGCGACGTACTTCATGGACAGCGGCACCTGGTGCACCGGGTACTCGTCGAGCGCGACGGGGCGGTCGTCGTCGGCCACGGCATACCTCCCTGGAGGCGGCTGGGCTGACGGTACGTCAGACATCGACCGGTGACCAGAGCGGGAGCCGGACGGCCGTGAACTCACGCCCGATTCCCGCGGGCGGTGACTTGTCCCGCCACCTCCGCGTTGCCCTGGTATGCCCCCCACCTATTCAGCGACCGGGCCTCAGCGCCGCGTCTTCGTGCCGCGCCCCGCGGGAGCACTGGCGCCGGCGCCTCCGCAGCAACCGGATCCGCCCATCTACCGCGAGCTGATGCGCACCTGGGCCGACCGTGGCCGCACCCTGCCCGGGCGCCACGACCCGGAGTGGATCCGGCTCGCGGCGCCGACGGTCAAGCACGGTCAGTTCAGCGTCCCTCGGGACCTGCTAGGTGACGGGCGATGACCATCCGCTGAATCTGGTTGGTGCCCTCGACGATCTGCAGGACCTTGGCCTCGCGCATATAGCGCTCGGCCGGGAAGTCCGCGGTGTAGCCGTACCCGCCGAGGATCTGGACGGCGTCGGTGGTGACCTTCATCGCGGTGTCGGTGCAGTGCAGCTTGGCCATCGCCGCCTGCTTGGCGAACGGCCGCCCCGCGTCACGCAGTCGCGCCGCCGTGAGGTACAGCGCGCGGCCCGCCTCGATCTGGGTCGCCATGTCGGCGAGCATGAAGCGCAGGCCCTGGAAGTCGGCGATCGGCTTGCCGAACTGCCGGCGCTCGGTCGCGTAGGCCACCGCCTCGTCCAGCGCGGCCTGGGCCACGCCGATCGCGCAGGCGGCGATGCCGAGCCGGCCGGAGTCGAGGGCGGACAGGGCGATGGCGAAACCCTGTCCCTCGTCGCCGATGCGCCGCTGGTCGCCGACCCGGACGCCGTCGAAGTGGACCTGGGCGGTGGGCGATCCCTTCATGCCCATCTTCTTCTCGGGCGCCGCCGCACCGACCCCGTCCGCGTCGCCGGGCACCAGGAAGGCGGTGATCCCGCGCGGGCCCTCCTCGCCGGTGCGCGCCATCACCGTGTAGAAGTCGGCGATGCCGCCGTGGGTGATCCAGGCCTTGGTGCCGGTGATCACCCAGCCGTCGCCGTCGCGCACCGCCTTGGTGCGCAGCGAGGCCGCGTCCGATCCAGAGGCGGGCTCGGAGAGGCAGTACGCGCCGAGCAGCCCGCCGCCGAGCATCGCGGGCAGGTGCTCGACCTGCTGCTGCTTGGTGCCGTAGGCGGCGAGGGAGTAGGAGGCCAGGGTGTGCACGCTGACGCCGAGGCCGACGGTGAGGCGGACCGCGGCGAGCTCTTCGAGGACCTGGAGGTAGACCTCGTACGGCTGGTCGCCGCCGCCGTATTCGGAGGCGTACGGCAGGCCGAGGAGTCCCGATTCGGAGAGCAGGGTGAAGACCTCGCGCGGGAAGCGGCCGGCGTCCTCCTCCTCGGCCGCCTTCGGGGCGATCTCGCGCTGCGCGATGTCGCGGACGAGCGAGATCAGATCCCGGGCCTCGTCCGTGGGCAGTTGACGGTCCACCGGCTGCGGGGCGCGGTCGGGCATGGCGACGATCCTCCCTGTCGGGCACATCAGCGGGCATCCGCCTTGGGTGGGGCGGCTCCGCCGGGTCTCTCTGGTGCCGGGCCGATGCTCGCATTTCCGGGTCTCGGAAGCTGCTGACCAGCGGCTGTGCGCTGTGAGTATGCCCGATCGGAGGCATCGCGTCACCGGTTAACGACCGCTCACTAAAAGAAGTATCCAGCACGTTACCCATGGCATAGAAATTGGTCCGAACCATTGACGTACTGGTCTAGTCCTCCTACGGTGACGGATCAACGCATCAGCGCGTCCATGCCAATCGGAGCATGCTCACCTCTCCCCCACGAGGAGACACCCGATGCACCTCTCGCACCGCCCCCGCGCCCGGCTCATGGCGCTCGTCTCCGCCGCGTGCGCGGCCGTCCTCGGCGCCGGGCTGCTCGCCGGCGCGGACACCGCCACCGCCGAACCCGCCGCCGGGCCGAAGCTCGCGGCCGGCTCCAAGGTCGTCGGCTACTTCACGGAATGGGGCACCTACGACCGCAAGTACTACGTCAAGAACATCGAGACGTCCGGATCGGCGGCCAGGCTCACCCACATCAACTACGCCTTCGGCAACGTCACCGGCGGCAAGTGCGCGATGGGCGACTCCTACGCCGCGGCCGAACGCACCTACACCGCCGCCGAGTCGGTGGACGGCGTCGCCGACACCTGGGACCAGCCGCTGCGCGGCACCTTCAACCAGTTGCGGGAGCTGAAGAGGAAGCACCCCGGCCTGAAGGTCCTGTGGTCCTTCGGCGGCTGGACCTGGTCGACCGGCTTCGGCGAGGCCGCACGCAACCCGGCCGCCTTCGCCCAGTCCTGCTACGACCTGGTCGAGAACTCCAAGTGGGCCGACGTCTTCGACGGCATCGACATCGACTGGGAGTACCCGAACGCCTGCGGCGCCACCTGTGACACCAGCGGCCGTGAGGCGTTCAAGAACCTGATGTCGGCGGTGCGGGCCAAGTTCGGCTCCGGCAACCTGGTCACCGCGGCGATCACGGCCGACGCCACGAGCGGCGGCAAGATCGACGCGGCGGACTACGCGGGCGCGGCGCAGTACGTCGACTGGTACAACCCGATGACGTACGACTTCTTCGGCGCCTGGGACGCGACCGGTCCCACGGCTCCGCACTCTGCGCTGAACTCCTACTCCGGCATCCCGAAGGCCGGCTTCCACACCTCGGCGACCATCGCCAAGCTCAAGGGCCTCGGCATCCCGTCGTCCAAGCTGCTGCTCGGCATCGGCTTCTACGGCCGCGGCTGGACCGGCGTCACCCAGTCGGCCCCCGGCGGCACGGCGACCGGGGCGGCCCCCGGCACCTACGAGGCGGGCATCGAGGACTACAAGGTGCTCAAGTCAAAGTGCCCGGCGACCGGGACCGTGGGCGGCACGGCGTACGCCAAGTGCGGGAGCGAGTGGTGGAGTTACGACACCCCCGCGACCATCGCGGCGAAGATGACGTACAAGAACCAGCAGGGGCTGGGCGGGACCTTCTTCTGGGAGCTGAGCGGGGACACGTCCGGCGGTGAACTGATCAAGTCCATCAAGTAGCGGGTCCCACGGGGGGACGCAGGGGCGGAGGGCCACGAGCCTCCGCCCCTGCGTCCTGCCGCTTCGTGGGTCAGCTCTCCCGGCGCGCGGGCTCCGGGGCCGGGTAGGCGGGGTCCATCTCCTCGATGGCGCGCAGGGCGCCGCCCAGCGTCCTCACCAGCAGCTCACACATGGTGTCGCGCGGCAGTCCGGGGCGCTCGGTCCAGTCCAGGGTGGCACCCTCCACGCTGCACACCCAGGCGAGCAGGCCCACGCGGGCGAGCGGGGCGATGTCGGTACGGCCGTACGCCCCCTCGGCGATGGTCGCCACGATCGCCTCGCGCACGCCGTCCCGGATGGCGTGCACCTCGGCGTCGAAGCCGACACCGCCGCTGACGATGGTGCGGTAGGCGGCCTGGTTGTGCTCGGCGTAGCGGAGATAGCTGTCGATGGTGCGGTGCACCCGGTCGACCGGCTGGAGTTCGAGGCCGCTCGCGGCGAAGGTGACCAGGTCGGCGACGGAGTCCTGGATGATCGCCAGGTAGTAGCCGCGCTTGGACTGGAAGTAGTAGTAGATCAGCCCCTTGGCGACATGGGCCTGGCGGGCGATGTCGTCCATGGAGAGCGCGTCGTACGACGTGTCGGCGAACAGCTTCCGCCCGATGCTGATGAGTTCGGCACGGCGCGCCAGCGAGCGCTCGGTGCCGCGCGCCCGGGGCCGGGCCGCGTCACGCTGTTGACTAATATTCAATTTAGACCCTGTTGTTCAACGGGCGGCGGGACATCCGCAGTATGGCAGACCTGCACCAACTGCTCGTTCGAGTCTGATCGAGTTTGGTGGGTCTGCCCGACAACCGGGTCGGGACATGTCCGACCAAAGGGCTCTGTGTGTGTCAGCTCACAGCAGGCCGAGCTGAGTGATCAGCATCGCGACGACCATGACGAGGGTCCAGCCCATGACGTGCTCGAGGATCTTCGGGCCGTCTTCCCGGGGGCCGCCGGTACGGACGCGCGCGGCGGTGGCGGAGTGCGTGGTCATAGGCCCACCCTGCCACCGACGACCGTGTGTGGGGCGGAGACGTTGCTCACAGCACGCCCGGCGCTCACACCACGCCCACCGCCGTGAGCGCCGCCCGCTGCCGCGGGGTCGGACGCGCCGGGAAGTAGAGGTAGCAGACGCCGCCGGTGCCGGAGGCGACCTTGCCCTCGGCGTTGTACCGCTTGGTCCGCAGCCAGATGTTCTCCCACTCGCGCCGCTTGTAGACGCGTCGCACCGCCTCGTTGCTCGGCGAGTTCGGGTCGTTGGCGATCACGTCGCCGTCGGCGGTGAAGCCGATGACGGTCATGAGATGCCCGGCGGTGCCGTACCCCGCCCCGGCCAGCTCCCCCTTCAGAAAGGACTGGGACGTTATGGCCGGGATGCCGGCCGCGATCAGCGTCTCCAGGTCGGTGAGCGAGCCGAGCCGGGTGACGACGCCCTGGAGGTCCTTGAAGGTGGCCGCGTAGGCGGCGTTGAAGGGCCAGTTGCCGCAACCGTTGTACTGGTGGTCGAAGGTGTACCGGGCCGCGTGGCAGACCTGCGGATCGGCGAACGCCGGGTCGACCCAGGCCAGCTGCTCCGGGGTGAGCCGGCCGCCCCAGTACTCGACGATCATCTGCGAGGAGGTGGGGCTGCACCAGGCCTCGCCGCCGTTGTCGTACTCCGGGTACTGGCCGATGTGGATCTCCTGCGAGTAGCGCGGGACGGTCAGTTCCCGGTCCAGGCCGGGGGTGGAGGCGGGAACCGTGAAGCGGTCGGGGACGTCGGAGCCCATCGCGCCGGCCCGCCACACGGTGGGGGTGAGCTTCGTTCCGGGCCTGCGGTACAGGGTCAGCCGCAGCCGGTAGGAGGCGACGCGCAGTCCGCCGGCCGGGTCGTCGACGGCGAGGGTGTCCGTCCAGACGGTGCTCTTGCCGTCCTTCTGGTCGTCGACCGAGGTCCGCCTGATGTCCTGGTCACCGGCGGCCCAGCGGCCCAGCACGTACCAGGGGGTCGCGGTGCCGTCCGAGTACGTTCCCCCGAGTTCGATCTGGATCCAGGTGCCGGTGGGGGTGTGCGCGTTCCAGGAGGCGATCACCTCGGTCGCGGGGACGGTGAGCCGGTGGACGGGGGACGTCCAGGCCGCGTACTCCCAGGGGGCGCTCCCGCCGGTGTGCGGGTCCGTGTAGTCGCGGGTGCCCGCGGCCGTGGCGATGACCAGGCCGGGGCGGGCGCCGGCGACGGCCCGGGTGCCCTGGGCGGTACCGCCGCGCCAGTCGGTGTACGTGGTCCAGGCGCGGTTGTCGACGGTGCGGGCCGGGGCCTGCGCGAGGGCCGGGGCCTCGGCGGTGGCGTCGAGGGCGACCGCCGCGCCCGCGCCGCCGCTGACGGTTGCGGCGACCGCTGCTGCCAGAACGATTCTGCGGGACGGCTGCTCGGCTCTGCTCATGGGCGGAAGACCCCCAGGGTGTCCGGGTCGGGCGGGTCCAGTGCGGCCGGTGCTCGGCTGTCCGCCCACTATGGCCGCAGGGGCGGGCGTCTGCCAGCACTTCGGCCCGGGCGCGCCTACGAATATTGGTGTCGACCACTGGCATGACCTGGGCGGAGGCCGAATGGCTCAATCGGCGTACGGGCGGGGCGGGGTGAGCGGCCGCCGGGCGGATCCCGGCTCCCGGCGTCCGCGCCGCGTGGCACCGGACGCCGGGAAGGGTGACGAGTCGTCAGACGAGGTCCATCGCCGCGACCTCGTCGGGGCGGCCGTAGCTGACCGGGCCGTGGAAGCGGCGGCGGGCGCTGGTGAACCACCACACGGTGGCCACGGCCAGGACGACGGCCAGGGCGACCGGCGCGTAGTTGAAGGTGCCGGCGGTGACCGGCGAGGCGTGCGGCAGCATGAACAGGACGCTGCTGAGCAGGGTCCAGGCCACCGCGACGACCCCGACCGGCCGCCCCCAGCGCCCCAGGTGCCAGGGCCCCGGCTGGAACTCGTCGCCCAGACGCAGCCGGAGCAGGATCGGGACGGCGTACGCGAGGAAGAGGCCGACCACGTTGACGCTGACGATGGCGGTGAACGCCGTGTGCGACCACCAGCCGGGCACCACGAGCGCCAGCGAGCAGGCGACCGCCAGCCAAACCGCCTTCACGGGGGTGCGGGTGCGCGGCGAGACCGAGTGCCACCAGCGGGAACCGGGCATCGCGCCGTCCCGGGAGAAGGCGAAGATCTGCCGGGTGTTGCTGGTGAGATTGGCGAGGCCGCAGAAGAGCATGGCGCCGATCACGATCAGCAGCAGCGCCTTCGCCGTGCCCGCGCCGAGCCCGTCGATCAGGATCTGCACGGGCGACGCGTCGGCGCTCGCCACCCGGTCGTAGTCACGAATGCTGTAGACCAATGCGAGCATCAGCAGCAGTCCCGCTATCGCCGAGTAGGCGATGGCCCGGGTGATCCCGCGCGGCGCATTGACCGTGGCCCGGACGGTTTCCTCGGACATGTGGAAGCTGCCGTCGAAGCCGGTGAAGGTCCAGCTGGTGACCAGCAGACCGAGCAGGCCGCCATAAAGGCCGCTGGTGAAACCGGTGTTGTTCGCGAAATGCGTGACGAACGAAGTCGACTGATGATGATCGGGCATGACCATCAGGGCGGTCACGATGATCACGAGTCCGATCAGCAGCCACCACACGGAGATCCGGTTCAGTACGGCGACCAGCTGCACGGTGTAGGTGTTGGCGAGCCCCTGGAGCACGATGATCAGGGCCGTGATCAGCACCGTTCGGTGTCCGGTCGGCTCGTACGAGGGCCACTGAAGGGCGATGAACGCCTGGACGAAGGTGGCGGCGGCGTATCCGGTGGCGGCCGTGCCGCCTACCTGGCCCACGAAGTTCAGCCAGCCGGTGTACCAGGACCAGGCGCCCTTGTGCCGCTTGGCGAGCTTTCCCGCGGAGAAATACAGCGCGCCGCTCGTCGGATAGGCGGAGGCGACCTCTGCCATCGATGCCCCCACGAAGAGCACCATGACGGAGACGCCGATCCAGCCGAAGACGAGAACGCTCGGGCCGCCCGCGTTCAGACCGAATCCGAAACCCGAAAAGATACCCGAAATGATGTTGATGATGGTGAAGGAGATGGCGAAATTGTCGAATGCCTGAAAGCGGCGGGTGAGTTTTCTCGGATAACCCATCGCATGCAGGGTCGCGTCGTCGTCGAGCGCGATCGGATCGGCTCCCCCGCGTGCCGCGGCACGCGGAACCGATATCCGTTCTGACACGGGTCGGGCCTTTCTCTAGGTGGGGGGTTGTGGTCCGTCAGGCGCTCGGCACGGGCAGGCCGCAGGCGCGGCGCGCCCGGGACAGCTGCGCGGCCGGGTCACCGAAGACGGACCAGGGCATGCGCGAGGCGTACGGCCCCATCGCCGTGAAGACGGCGCGTGCCTCCTCCTCGCACCGGGCCATGACCAGGGCGTGCGCGAGGTAGGCCAGGTCGAGGACCGGAGTGAAGGGGTAGTCGGCCACCGTGGGCAGCCAGTTCCGGTGGATCGACAGCGAGGTCGAGCGCCACTGCGGCTGCTCCCAGACCCGGTCGGCGAGCAGTTGGGTCGGGTCGTAGCACTCCACCAGGGCGACCAGCGGCAGCAGGCGCAGCGGTGAGTCGGCGGGGGCCCGCTGGCCGAGGAAGGCGGCGACGTCCCAGGCCGCGGTCACGGAGCCGCCGTAGCGGGTGAAGAAGCAGGCCAGGAAGCGGTGGTGGGCCTCGCGGTGCCAGGGGTCGAGGGAGAGGATGTGGGCGAACAGCTGCCAGGGGCCGGGCGGCGCCGTGAGCAGTCCGCGCGGCGCCCGGTCGCGCAGCCGGTGCAGCCGGGCCATGGCCAGCTTGGCCACCAAGGGCGTCGGATCGGCGGGGGCCGCCGCGGCGGCCCGGTCGCAGGCGGCCAGCGCTATCCGCTCCAGCGCCTCGGTCCGCGGGTCGCCGGCGTCGGCCGCGCGCAATGCCCGCAACACGGCCACCCGCGCCCACATCAGCGCCGCCTCGGGGCCGGGATCCTCGTGCAGCCAGCGCTCGACGAGATCGGAGTCGGCGGCCTCCGAGGCGAGCACCAGAGAGCGGTGGGCACGCAGGGCGAAGTCACCGCGGGTTTCGGCCAGGGCGTCGAGGGAGCTCAGATATCGGCCGGCCCGGACATCGACGCATACGCTCCCGAGCACGCGGTCGTCGGCCGCCGGATGCCACACATACTGCCCCTCGAATAACCCCGCGGCCATCTGTCCCAGCCCATCCCCGTTACGGCGCCTCACAGTTGCACTCCAGGCACCTTACTCAGCGTGCGGCTCAACCGGAACGTGGATTTCACCGTGGTGGCCGGAGTTTTTCGACGGGATTGCGGGCAGCCGTCGGCTAGTTCAAAGTGACACCTTTTCCCATCTCCTTCTCGCGCTCTAGAATGTTCCAAAGAGATATGCCCACCACCCCGTCCCACTTCAGGAAAAACGATTCACAACCTCGCCACCCGGCTCCGCCGCCTCCCCCCGTCCTGCGGCCCGGTCCGTCTGATCGCCGTCGACGGACACGCCGGCTCAGGAAAGTCCACGTTCGCCGGGCAGTTGGCCCGCGCGCTGGACGACGCCCCGGTGCTGCATCTCGACGACATCGCGAGCCATGCCGAGCTGTTCGAGTGGACCGGGCGGCTGCTGGCCCAGGTGATCGAACCGCTCGCACGAGGCGAGGCCGCCCACTACACCCCCTACGACTGGCGGGCCCGCCGCTTCGGACCGCCCGTCGCCGTGCCGCCCGCCCCGGTCGTCGTCGTCGAGGGCGTGGGCGCCGGCCGTCGCGCACTGCGCCCGCATCTCGCCCAGTTGCTGTGGATGGAGCTGACGCACGAGGAGTCCTGGACCCGGGGGCGCGCACGGGACGGAGCGGAGCAGCGGGAGTTCTGGGACGGGTGGGTCAGGGCGGAACTGAGGCACTTCACGCAGGACCCGTCCCGGCCCTTCGCCGACCTTCTGGTTCGGCAGAGCGGGAAGGGGTATGAGGTGGTTCCTGGGCCTGCCGGGACCGTTGGACCGGACCAGACGGTCACACACGGTGACGACCCAACGGCAATGTGCTGAACTTGTGAAGAGCCCTCTCGGGCAAGTTCGCGGAGTGCCTCAACTCTGCTTGACCCGGGGGCCGTACAGGACTTACGTTCTCAATGTGCGGTCAATCGAAGCCGCCCACTGACGCGAAGCCCCCGGTTGTTCCCCCGTGATCGGGGGCTTCGTTCTGCCCTGACTCCTCATTTCGGGCGCCGAGAGACGCGATTCGCTCACCCTGGGTCACCGAGCGCGCTCCGCCCGATCCGCTCCCACCTCGCCAAACGGCCGGTGCGGCACCCTGGGGCGGGCGACACCCTCGCAGGTACGATGCCCTCGGTGCGGCGTACGGACGGCTGCTCTGCGCACCGTTGCAACTCCGGTCCGCGGCACGGCGGTTCGATCGATCCGATCAAGGCGGCCGACGGACGAGCGGTCGGTCAACCGACGGGGGCACGGTTTGTGGGGGACGTGATGGACTTCGGCACGCAGGGCCCCGAGGCCCCGGCCGACCTCGCCTGGTTGCGAGGTGTGGATGCCTACACGATGGGGGCCTATCCGCAGGCGGAGGAGGAGTTCCGCACCGCGGTACGGATCGATCCCGGGATGGCCGACGGCTGGCTCGGTCTGCACGCGCTGCGCGTCGACACGACGACCGCGCTGCTGCGGATGTACCGGCACCGGGAGCGCTTCGGGGAACAGCGCGCCCGGCATCGGCGGGCGATCAACTCCTGGTACTGGCTGGGCTGGTGGGTGCAGCCGGTGCTGGAGAGCCCGCGCGATCTGCTCCTCGCCCACGCCTCCCACTGGCTGGACGGACGGCATGTGCCGGAGCTGGACCGGGCGCTGGCCGGGCTCCCGCCCGTCGACACCGACCACCAGGTCCGCTTTCTGCACGCGTGCCGCTCCTATCTGGTCAAGGACTGGGAGCAGCTCGTACGGCACACCGACCCGCTGCTCGACGACGCGATGCTCGGCATCGAGGCGGGCCTGTTCGGCGGCATGGCGCGGGTGCGACTGGAGATGTACGGGCAGGCCGAACCTCTGCTCTCGGCCGCGCTGATGCGCTGCCGCAGCGAGCAGCCGCAGCGCAAGGAGCTGCGGTACTGGCTGGCGCGGGCGCACGAGGGCACGGGCCGGTCCGCCGCCGCGCTCCCCCTCTACCGCGCGGTGCACCGGGTGGACCCCGCCTTCATGGACACCTCGGCGCGGCTCGCGGCCATCGCCGAGGGCGACGGCTACGACGACACCACCGACCTCGCGGCGATCACGTTGACCGGGTTCGGCGGGGACATGGGCGACGGACCCGATGGGCTCGACCCGCTCTTCGGCACCGAGGGGCGCGACCTGAAGCTGTCCGACCCGGACCTGCCGCCCACCGGGCCGCTGCCGTCGGTGGTGGATCCGACGGTGCGCGAGAAGACCGCGGTGTCGTCGCAGCCGTTGCCCGCCGGGCCGACAGACCCCCGGTTACTCGAGGAGGCGCTCGCCGAGCTCGAGCGCATGGTGGGTCTTGAGCCCGTCAAACGGCAGGTCAAGGCGCTGTCCGCCCAGTTGAACATGGCCCGGCTGCGCGCCGGGCAGGGGCTGCCCGTACAGCCGCCCAAACGGCACTTCGTCTTCTCCGGCCCGTCGGGCACCGGCAAGACCACGGTCGCGCGCATCCTGGGCCGCGTCTTCTACGCCCTCGGGCTCCTCGGCGGCGACCATCTCGTGGAGGCCCAGCGGGCCGACCTGGTCGGCGAGTATCTGGGCCAGACGGCCGTGAAGGCCAACGAGCTCATCGACTCCGCGCTCGGGGGCGTGCTCTTCGTCGACGAGGCCTACTCGCTCTCCAACACCGGCTACGGCAAGGGCGACGCGTACGGCGACGAGGCCCTCCAGGTGCTGCTGAAGCGGGCCGAGGACAACCGGGACCACCTGGTGGTGATCCTCGCCGGCTATCCCGAGGGCATGGACCGGCTGCTGGCCGCCAACCCCGGCCTCTCCTCCCGTTTCACGACCCGCGTCGACTTTCCCTCGTACCGTCCGCTCGAACTGACCTCCATCGGTGAGGTGCTCGCGGTGGAGAACGGTGACGTCTGGGACGAGGAGGCGCTGGACGAGCTGCGGTCCATCGCCGGGCATGTGGTGGACCAGGGGTGGATCGACGAGCTGGGCAACGGGCGGTTTCTGCGGACGCTGTACGAGAAGAGCTGCGCGTACCGGGATCTGCGGTTGTCGACGTATCCGGGGGCGTTGACGAGGGACGACTTGTCGACGCTTCGGTTGCCGGATCTGATGCAGGCGTACGGGGAGGTTCTGTCGGGGCGGGGGCCGCAGGATCCGTCGGCCATGTGACGGACCCTGCGCGGCGGTGGATTCTCGCCCCCGCCGCCCCTACCCGTCCCATCCTTGAAGGGGCGCTGCCCCTTCCACCCCGCCAGGGGGCTCTGCCCCCTGGACCCCCGCTCCTCAAACGCCGGAGGGGCTGAAATATGGGGACGCCGGCGGGGCTGCGCCAAGGCTGGGGTCAGACCGTCAGTGCTCCCTCCGGCTCTCCCGTGCTCAGGCGTGGTCCCGTCACCCGTACCTCCGGCAGGTCCCGGTGGGCCGGGTCGCGGACCTCGCCCACCAGGAGTTCGAGGACGTCCTCGAGGGCGACGAGGCCGAGGACTCGGCCGGAGGCGTCGGCCACCTGGGCGAGGTGGGTGGCGGCGCGGCGCATGACGGTGAGGGCGTCGTCCAGGGGGAGTTCGGAGCGGAGGGTCGTCATCGGGCGCCAGACGTGCTGGGGCACCGCGCGTTCGGACTCCTCCAGGTCCAGGACGTCCTTCACGTGGAGGTAGCCCATGAAGGCGCCGGTCTCCGCGGCCACCGGGAAACGGGAGTAGCCGGTGCGGGCGGTGAGGGCGACGATCTGGCCGGGGGTGACCGACGGGCTGACCGTGACCAGGGACTCGCGCTTCAGGAGGACGTCCGTCACCGGGCGGGAGCCCAGCTCCAGGGCGTCCCCCAAACGTTCCTGCTCCTCCGGGTCGAGCAGGCCGGCCTGGCCGGAGTCCTCGACGAGCCGGTTGAGCTGCTCGCTGGTGAAGACCGCCTCGACCTCGTCCTTCGGTTCGACGCGGAAGAGCCGCAGGATGGCCCGCGCGACGGCGCCGAGGGCCACCGTGATCGGACGGCAGAAGCGTGCGAAGTAGACCAGGCCGGGGCTGAGCCACAGCGCGACCTTCTCCGGCGCCGCCATCGCCATGTTCTTCGGCAGCATCTCGCCGATGACCAGGTGGAAGAAGACCACCGCGGCGAGCGCGATGACATAGGTGAGGGGGTGGATCATGCCCTGCGGCAGGCGAACCCACTCGAACAGCGGCTCCAGCAGGTGCGCCACCGTGGGCTCCGCCACCGCGCCCAGCGTCAGCGAGCACACCGTGATGCCGAACTGCGCCGCCGCCATCATCTGCGGCAGCCGCTCCAGGCCGTACAGCACCTGGCGGGCGCGGGCCGTGCCGAGCGGTTCGATCTGGCTGCGGCGGACCGAGACGAGGGCGAACTCGGCGCCCACGAAGAAGCCGTTGGCCAGGACCAGCAGCGCCGCGAAGAGAAGTTGGAGCACGCTCATCGGGCGACCTCCACCACGGCCCCGGTCCGGACCAGCCGGACGCGCTCGGCGCGGTAGTGACCGACCCGGCGCACCGAAAGCCGCCAGCCCGGCAGTTCCGCCTTGTCACCGACGGCCGGGATACGGCCGAGCTGATCGGCGACCAGCCCGGCGACGGTCTCGTACGGGCCCTCGGGCACGTCGAGTCCTATGCGCTGCAGGATGTCGACCCGGCAGCTGCCGTCGGCGTCCCAGGCGGGCCGGCCGTCCTCCGGAGGGGCGGCGGCGAGTTCGGGCAGGTCCTGCCCGTCGTGTTCGTCGCGCACCTCGCCGACGATCTCCTCGACGATGTCCTCCAGGGTGACGACCCCGGCCGTACCGCCGTACTCGTCGACGACGACGGCGATGGGCTGCTCGCTGCGCAGCTGGGCGAGGAGCGGCTGGACGGGCAGGGTCTCGGGGACCAGCAGGGCCGGGCGGGCGATACGGCCGACCGGGGTGCGCAGCCGTTCACTCGAACGGATCGCCAGGGCGTCCTTCAGATGGACCATGCCGACGATCTCGTCGATCCTCTCCCGGTAGACCGGGAAGCGGGACAGACCGGTGGCGCGGGTCAGGTTCACCACGTCCTCGGCGGTCGCCGACGACTGCAGGGCGCTGACCTTCACGCGCGGGGTCATCACGTGCTGCGCGGTGAGCTCGGCGAGCGACAGGGTCCGTACGAAGAGATCCGCGGTGTCCTGCTCCAGGGCGCCGGCCTGGGCGGAGTGGCGGGCCAGGGAGACGAGTTCACCGGGGGTGCGGGCGGAGGCCAGCTCCTCGGTCGGCTCGATGCCCAGGGCGCGCACGAGACGGTTGGCGACGGAGTTCAGCGCGGCGATCACCGGGCGGAACAGCCGCGCGAACACATGCTGCGGGCCGGCGACGAAGCGCGCGACCTGCATCGGCCGGGACACCGCCCAGTTCTTGGGCACGAGCTCGCCGATCACCATCTGCACGGCCGAGGCCAGCAGCATGCCGACGACCACGGCCACCCCGGACACCGCGCCCTCGGGGATGCCGATCGCGGTGAAGGGGCCGCCGAGCAGCTCGGCGAGCGCCGGTTCGGCGAGCATGCCGACGACGAGGGAGGTGATGGTGATGCCGAGCTGGGTGCCGGAGAGCTGGAAGGACAGTTCCTTCAGTGATTCGACGACCCGGTGGGCCCGTCGGTCGCCCTCGGCTGCGGCCTTCTCGGCGTCCGTCGCCTCGACTGTGACCAGGCCGAACTCGGCGGCCACGAAGAAGCCGTTGGCGAGAATCAGGAGGAACGCGGCTGCCAGAAGCAGCAAGGGGATGCTCATGATGCCGCCGCCCCGGTATGTCGGGAGGGGGCGGCGCAGGTACTACAGGACGATCCGTCCATCGCTGGAGGGAATCACTCCTCGGGTAGCAGGGGGCCTCTGAGTGCGGGCTGGGACATCAAAGGCGGAGGCGTCAGAAAACGCCTCCGCCAACAGATTAATCAAGACATGGCGATTTACGTCAGGGTGAACGTCCCCCAGTGAGCCCCGATGGCCCCCTGAGTCAGCCCTGATGCTCCTCCGGACCCCTGAGGGCACGGGCCTCGGCGAGCGCCCGCAGTGCGCGTGCGTCGGCGATGGCCCGCTGCTTGGCGATGCCGGGCTGGATGCCGAGCGCGGGCAGGCTGGTGCCGTCGCTGAGGTTGAGGAACACCCAGGGGTCGCCCGGACGGAGGTTTACCTGGACGATCTCGGCCCACTCCAGTCGGCGCCTGGTGGCGATGTTCACCACGGTGACGCCGGTCTCGTCGGCGACGACCTTCACGCGCGCCAGCATGGCCAGCACGCCGAACATCAGGGCGCCGGTGAAGACGAAGCTGAGGCGCTCGCCGGGGCCGAGCTTCTCCAGCAGCAGCGCGACCGCCGTGATGACGACGAAGATCGCGACGCCGGCGGAGAGCAGGACGGCCCTGGTGCGGCCCGGCCGGAATGTGACGGGCAGGGCGGGCAGTTCGGAGGACATCGGTCTACGGCCTCTCGGGTCAGAGGCGGCAGGCGTGGATGGCCGTGGTCAGGATGGCCCGCGCGCCGATGTCGTACAGGTCGTCCATGATGCGCTGGGCTTCCTTGGCGGGGACCATGGCCCGGACGGCCACCCAGCCCTCGTTGTGCAGCGGCGAGACGGTCGGCGATTCCAGGCCGGGCGTCAGAGCCACGGCCTTCTCCAGCTGCTCGACGCGGCAGTCGTAGTCCATCATCACGTAGGTCCGCGCGACCAGGACGCCCTGGAGGCGGCGCAGGAACTGCTGGACCTTGGGCTCCTCGCCGTCCGCGCCGGTGCGGCGGATGACGACGGCCTCGGACTTCATGATCGGCTCGCCTACGACCTCCAAGCCGGCGTTGCGCAGCGAGGTGCCGGTCTCGACGACGTCCGCGATGACCTGGGCGACACCGAGCTGGATCGCGGTCTCGACGGCGCCGTCGAGGTGGACGACGGAGGCGTCGATGCCGTGGTCGGCGAGGTGCTTGGCGACGATGCCCTCGTAGGAGGTGGCGACCGTCTTGCCGTTGAGGTCCGCCAGGTCGGCGCCGACGGTGCCGGGCTTGGTGGCGAAGCGGAAGGTGGAGCGGGCGAAGCCGAGGGCCAGGATCTCCTCGGCGTTGGCGCCGGAGTCGATCAGCAGGTCACGGCCGGTGAGGCCGATGTCGAGCTGCCCGGAGGCGACGTAGATGGCGATGTCGCGGGGGCGGAGGTAGAAGAACTCGACGTCGTTGCCGGGGTCGACGATCCGCAGTTCCTTGGACTCGCGGCGCTGGAGGTAGCCGGCCTCATGCAGCATCTCCGCCGCAGGGCCGGACAGGGAACCCTTGTTGGGGACGGCGATGCGCAGCATGAGGTCGGCTTCCTTCGTTCGCTCTTACGGGTGTGCTGGTTCGGTGGTGCTCAGAGGTGGGCGTAGACGTCGTCGAGGGAGATCCCGCGCGCGACCATCATCACCTGGACGTGGTAGAGCAGCTGCGAGATCTCCTCGGCGGCGGCTTCCTTGCCCTCGTACTCGGCGGCCATCCAGACCTCGGCGGCCTCCTCGACGACCTTCTTGCCGATGGCATGGACGCCCTTGCCGACCAGCTCTGCGGTGCGGGAAGTGGCGGGGTCGCCGCTTACGGCCTTGTGCTGGAGCTCGGTGAAGAGCTCCTCGAAAGTCTTCTTGGACATGGTGGCGCCCACTTTACGCGTTGACCGGACGACCTAACGCCATGGTTCGGATACTGAGCGGAGGGTCGCCGCCGTGGCCACCGCCGCCGTCACCGCCTCGTGTCCCTTGTCCTCGTTGGAGCCCTCGATGCCCGCCCGGTCCAGGGCCTGCTCCTCGGTGTCGCAGGTGAGGACGCCCATGCCGACGGGGACTCCGGTGTCCACCGAGACCTGGGTGAGGCCCTGGGTGACGCCCTGGCAGACGTACTCGAAGTGCGGGGTGCCGCCGCGGATGACCACGCCGAGCGCCACGATGGCGTCGTAGCCGCGGCCCGCGAGGACCTTGGCGACCACCGGGAGTTCCCAGCTGCCGGGGACCCTGAGCAGGGTCGGCTCGTCGATCCCCAGGTCGTGCAGGGCGCGCAGCGCGCCGTCCACCAGACCGTCCATCACCTTCTCGTGCCACTGCGCCGCGATGACCGCGACCCGCAGGTCGCCCACATTGCGTACGGACAGCTCCGGTGCGCCCTTGCCGCTCACGTTCTCAGGTCTCCTCGGTGTGTGCTCTTACTGGTTGGTGCAGGTGGACAGGGCGGCCGGGGCCCCGGGTGCCGGGTCCAGCCAGGGCAGGTCGTGCCCCATCCGGTCGCGCTTGGTGCGCAGGTACGTCAGGTTGTGCTCGCCCGCCTGTACGGGCATCGGCTCCCGCTCGGTGACCTTGAGTCCGTGGCCGGTGAGCGCGTCGGTCTTGTCGGGGTTGTTGGTCAGCAGGCGCACGCTGTGCACGCCGAGGTCGACCAGGATCCGCGCGCCGGCGCCGTAGTCGCGGGCGTCGGCGGGCAGGCCGAGTTCGAGGTTGGCGTCGAGGGTGTCGCGGCCGCGCTCCTGGAGTTCGTAGGCGCGCAGCTTGGACATCAGGCCGATGCCCCGGCCCTCGTGTCCGCGCAGGTAGACGACGACTCCGCGGCCCTCGTCCTGGATGCGCTCCAGGGCCGCCTCCAGCTGGGGGCCGCAGTCGCAGCGCAGGGAGTGGAAGACGTCGCCGGTGAGGCATTCGGAGTGGACGCGGACGACGACGTCCTCGCCGTCGCCGATCTCGCCGTGCACGAGGGCGACGTGCTCGACGCCGTCGACGGTGGAGCGGTAGCCGTACGCCGTGAAGGCGCCGTGGGCGGTGGGCAGGTGGACCTCGGCCTCGCGGCGGACGGCCGGGCGGTCCGGCAGGCGCTGCTCGACGAGGGCGGGGCGCTGCTCGGCCGCGGCGGGCGCCTGCCGGGCCGGCTCCGGGTGTTCGGCGGCGCGGCGGTAGGCGATCAGGTCCTCGATGGAGATGATCGTCAGGCCGTGCTTGCGGGCGAACGGGATCAGCTCGGGCAGCCGCAGCATCTCGCCGTCCTCGCCGGCGATCTCGACGATGGCGCCGGCCGGGCGCAGCCCCGCGAGCCGGGCGAGGTCGACGGCGGCCTCGGTGTGGCCGTTGCGGACGAGGACGCCGCCGGGCCGGGCGCGCAGCGGGAAGATGTGGCCGGGGCGGACGAGGTCCGACGGCTCGGCCTTGCCGCTCGCGAGCAGCTGGAGCGTGGTCGCGCGGTCGGAGGCCGAGATACCGGTGGTCACACCGTGCGCGGCGGAGGCGTCCACGGAGACGGTGAAGGCGGTCTTCATCGACTCGGTGTTGTCCGCGACCATCTGCGGGAGTTCGAGGCGCTCCAGCTCCTCGGGCTCCATGGGCGCGCAGATCAGGCCGCGGCACTCGCTCATCATGAAGGCGACGATCTCGGGCGTCGCGTGCTCGGCGGCGACGACGAGGTCACCCTCGTTCTCGCGGTCCTCGTCGTCGACGACCACGATCGGGCGGCCGGCCGCGATGTCGGCGATGGCCTGCTCGATCGGGTCGAGCCGGAGGTCCTCGACGTCTTCGGTGCGGTACAGGATCGGTGCCGTGGTCATGCCGGCGCTCCTTCCAGGACGGGCCGCGCGGTCTTGCGGGAGCGCAGCCACCAGTCGCGCATGCCCCACAGGACGAGTGCGCCGTAGATGACGTAGACGAAGCCGGAGAAGGCGTAGCCGTTGGCGAAGTTGAGGGGGACGCCGACCAGGTCGACGAGGAGCCAGGCGAACCAGAACTCGACCATGCCGCGTGCCTGGGCGTACATGGCGACGACGGTGCCGACGAAGATGTAGGCGTCGGGCCAGGGGTCCCAGGACAGGGTCGGGTACGCCTTGAAGAGCAGCGCGACCGCGACGGTGCCGGCGGCGGCCGCCGCGACCATCGTGCCGCGCTCGCGCCAGGTGGCGAACCGCACGCTGATGTGGCCGTCCTCGCCCTGGCCCTTGCCGCGCTGCCACTGCCACCAGCCGTAGAGGGCGACGACCATGACGACGGCCTGCTTGCCCGCGCTGCCGGTGAGGTGGCCGAAGAAGGCGCCGAAGAGGATCAGGCCGGCCAGGAACTGCACGGGCCAGGTCCATATGGAGCGCCGCCAGCCGAGGGCGAGGGCGGCGAGGCCGAAGAGGTTGCCGATCATGTCCGACCAGAGGATGTGCTGGCCGAAGAGGGTGAATGCCTCGGAGTTCAGCGAGTTCACTTGGCCGTCGCCCCTTCGGAGGAGAGCCGGTCGCCCAGCATCCGCTCGACGTACTTGGCGATGACGTCGACCTCGAGGTTGACCGGGTCGCCGGGCTGCTTCAGGCCGAGCGTGGTCAGGTCGAGGGTGGTGGGGATGAGGCTGACGGTGAAGTAGTCGGGGCCGGCGTCGACGACGGTGAGGCTGATGCCGTCGACGGTGATGGAGCCCTTCTCGACGACGTACCGGGAGAGGTCCGCGGGGAGCGAGATCTTGATGATCTCCCAGTTCTCGGAGGGCTTGCGTTCCAGCACCTCGCCGGTGCCGTCGACGTGTCCCTGCACGATGTGCCCGCCGAGGCGCGCGCCCACGGCGGTGGGGCGCTCCAGGTTGACGCGGGAGCCGACGGCGAGAACGCCCAGGCTGGAGCGGTTCAGGGTCTCGGCCATGACGTCGGCGGTGAACTCGTCGCCCTCGTGTTCGACGACGGTGAGGCAGACCCCGTTGACGGCGATGGAGTCGCCGTGCTTCGCGCCTTCGGTGACGACGGGGCCGCGCAGTCGGAAGCGACAGGCGTCGTCGAGGCTCTCGACAGCCGTGACGTGGCCCAGCTCTTCGACGATTCCGGTGAACACTTCCCGGGTCCTCCTGCCGCATAGGGGCACGGACTCCGGGGCTGTCGATGACGACAGAATGTACGAGCAGGGACACCGAGGGCGACGCCGAACAGAGCTCGCCGCGGAGGGCGAACCAATACGGCGGCGCGCACGAATGCCCGCCCGCCGCGCACTGCCTCCCATCCGGACTTTAACCGTCGGTCCAGGAATTTCACCTGGTCAACCGGCCGCTGGAGGCGACCGGGTCGCGGACTGTAACCGCCGGTTCGGACTTTCACCGACCCCGGAGTGCGCTGCTTCTGGTACAGGGCCAGTGTGCCACGCCCGGTCCAGGTCCATGCGGGTGAATGTTGTGGAGTGGCTCACAGGCCACCCGCCTCAAACCCCCTCCCAGGATTGGTCCATACCTATTGACGCACTGGTCTAGTCCTCTCTAGGGTCTGCGCAACTTCCGTGGAGAGGAACCGACTTGCTGTCCCTTTCACGCCACCGGGCGAGACCCGCCGTGCTCGCCGCCCTCGGCACCATCGCCGGCCTGGTGCTCGCCGGTCTCCCGGCGACCGTCTCGCACGCCGCCGACCAGGAGTCCTGTCGCCCCGACGGTCTCTACCGGACGCCGGGCGTCGACGTCCCGTACTGCTCGGTCTACGACGGCGCCGGCCGGGAGAAGATGGGCGCCGACCACCAGCGCCGGGTGATCGGCTACTTCACCGGCTGGCGCACCGGCAAGGACGGCACGCCCGCCTACCTCGCCCCGGACATCCCCTGGGACAAGGTCACCCACCTCAACTACGCCTTCGCGCACATCGACGGCGGCAACGAGATCTCCGTCGGCACCGACGGCGCGACGAACCCGGCGACGGGAATGACCTGGCCGGGGGTGAGCGGCGCGGAGACGGACCCGGAATTCCCCTACAAGGGCCATTTCAATCTGCTGAACAAATTCAAGAAGCAGCACCCGGACGTCAAGACGCTGATCTCGGTGGGCGGTTGGGCCGAGACCGGCGGATATTTCGACGACAGCGGCACGCGCGTGAACTCGGGCGGCTTCTACTCGATGGCCACGAACGCCGACGGTTCGGTCAACCAGTCCGGCATCGACACGTTCGCGGATTCCGCGGTCGCGTTCATCAGGAAGTACGGCTTCAACGGCGTCGACATCGACTACGAGTACCCGACGTCCATGAAGGACGCCGGGCACCCGCTGGACTGGCCCCTGTCCAACGCCCGCAGGTCCGGCCTGGTCAAGGGCTACGCGGCCCTGATGAAGACGCTGCGCGAGAAGCTCGACCGCGCGGGCTCGGCGGACGGCAGGCACTATCTGCTCTCGGTCGCCGCGCCCTCCTCCGGATATCTGCTGCGCGGCATGGAGACCTTCCAGGTCCAGAAGTACCTGGACTACGTCAACATCATGTCGTACGACCTGCACGGCGCCTGGAACGAGTACGTCGGTCCGAACGCCTCCCTCTACGACGACGGGAAGGACGCCGAACTCGCCGCTGCGGGCGTGTATTCCACGTCCCAGTACGGCGGAATCGGCTATCTGAACACGGACTGGGCGTACCACTACTTCCGCGGTTCGATGCCGGCGGGCCGTATCAACATCGGGCTCCCCTACTACACCCGGGGATTCAAGAACGTCACGGGCGGCACGGACGGACTGTGGGGCAAGGCGCCCTCGACGACCTGTCCCGCCGGCTCCGGGCTGACCAAGTGCGGTGACGGAGCCGTCGGGATCGACGACCTCTGGCACGACCTCGACACCGCCGGCAAGGAGTCGCCGGCGGGTTCGAACCCGATGTGGCACGCCAAGAACCTGGAGAAGGGCGTCGTCGGGGACTACGTCACGCAGTACGGCTTCCCGGCCGGGACCCGGCTGACCGGTACGTACGCCCGCAAGTACGACTCGACCCTGGTGGCGCCCTGGCTGTGGAACGCGGAGAAGAAGGTGTTCCTGTCCACCGAGGACGAGCAGTCGGTGAACGCCAAGGCCGACTATGTCGTCGACCAGGGCATCGGCGGCACGATGGTGTGGGAGCTGGCCGGCGACTACGGCTGGAACGCGGGCAAGGGGCAGTACGAGCCGGGTCCGACGCTGACCTCCGCGATGTACGAGAAGTTCAAGTCGGCGTCCCCGTACGGCGCGAAGCGCTCGACGGTCGATCTGCCGGCCGAGGCGCTGGACATCGGCGTCGACTTCGGGCAGTTCCCGCTCGGCGACTCCAACTACCCCATCAGCCCCAAGCTGAGGATCACCAATCACTCCACGGCGACGCTGCCCGGCGGCACGGAGTTCCAGTTCGACTACGGCACCTCGGCGCCCGCGAACGCCAAGGACCAGTCGGGCTGGGGGACTTCGGTGATCCGCAGCGACCACACGGGCAGCAACGTCGGCGGGCTGAAGGGTGACCACCACAGGGTGTCGCTGAAGCTGCCGGGCTGGCAGACGCTGGCGCCGGGGGCGTCGGTGGAGCTGGACCTCGTGTACTACCTGCCGGTGTCGACGCCGTCCAACTGGACGGTGGCGTTCGGCGGGAGGACGTACGCGCTGGCCGGGGACCTCGCACGCGGCACGACCGTGGTGGAACCGGGATCGGGAACCCCGACCCCCTCCCCCACCTCTTCCGGTGGAGAGTGCGCGAACCCCGGCTGGAGCGCCACGACGGAGTACGGCGGAGGCAGCACCGTGTCCCGGGCGGGGCACTCGTGGAAGGCCAGGTGGTGGACGAAGGGCGAGGAGCCCGGCACCACAGGTGAGTGGGGTGTGTGGCAGGACCTCGGAGCCTGCTGACCCCGCGCAGTCGGCCCGGCGGCGGTGACGACGGCCCTTGCCCGCCGCCGGGTCTCCCAACGCCCGCGCCCTGCCGTTCTGGCAGGGTGAGGGCATGACCACCGCGACCGCCGACGAGTTCGAGACCCATCGCCCTCGGCTGTTCGGCCTGGCCTATCGCATGCTGGGCTCCGCCGACGAGGCCGAGGACACCGTCCAGGACGCGTATCTGCGGTTCAGCGGCGCCGACCGGGGCGCGATCGAGTACCCGGCGGCCTGGCTCGCCAAGGTCGTCACCAACCTCTGTCTCACCCGGCTGACCTCGGCCAGGGCCCGGCGCGAGCAGTACGTCGGGCCCTGGCTGCCGGAGCCGGTGGTCACCTCGGACGGCGTGCTCGGACCGCTGGAGTCCGCCGAGCAGCGGGATGCCGTGTCCATGGCGATGCTGGTGCTGCTGGAGCGGCTCACGCCGACCGAGCGTGCCGTGTACGTGCTGCGGGAGGCGTTCGCGTACGGCCACCGGGAGATCGCCGAGGCGCTGGAGCTGTCCGAGGCCAACTGCCGGCAGCTGTACCGGCGGGCGGTCCAGCGGGTGGGTGAGGAGCGGGCGCGGTTCGAGCCGTCACCGGGGCGGCAGGAGGAGCTGGTCAGGTCGTTCCTCACGGCGGCCCGCGACGGCGACCTCGGCGGGCTGGAGAAGCTGTTGGCGGCGGACGTCGTCTGGTCGAGCGACGGCGGCGGCAAGGTCTCGGCGGCCCGGCGGCCGATCGAGGGCCGGGACAAGGTGTTCCGTTTCCTGGCGGGTGCGACGCGGACGTTCCTGGCGGGCGTGGACTTCACCGCGGTCGAGATCAACGGCGCGACCGCGCTGGCCGCCTGGGAGGGCGACACGCTGCTCTCGGTGACGACGTTCGACGTGCGGGACGGGCTGGTCGCGCGGGCCTGGGCCGTGGTGAACCCGGACAAGCTGGACTTCGTACGCCGTCAGCTGGCGCGGGCGTAGCGGGCCGGCGGCGAGATCGTCCGCGGCTGTCACATTTCACGCGGGGTACTCGGTCCCAGCTGACGAGGGGCGCTCCGTCCGGGAGTGCCCGGCGTCCGAAGGGGCTGAACAGCATGACCACGATCCTGGTGACCGGCGGCACCGGCACACTGGGCAGGCTCGTCACCGAGCGGTTGCGGGCGGACGGGCACGAGGTGCGGGTGCTCAGCCGGCACGCCCAGCCGTACGCCGTCGACCTGCGCAAGGGTGGTCCTGCCCTCGACGCGGCCATGGAGTCCGTGGACACGGTCGTGCACTGCGCGACCTCGACGGGCGGCGGTGACGAGGAGGCGGCGGCGCGTCTGATCGCGGCGGCGCGCCGGGCCGGCGTACGGCACCTCGTGTACATCTCGATCGTCGGCGTCGACCGGGTGCCGTTCGGCTACTACCGGAGCAAGCTCGCCGTGGAGCGGCTGGTCGAGGAGTCGGGGCTCGGCTGGACCGTGCTGCGCGCGACCCAGTTCCACGATCTGCTGGTGCGGGTGCTCGGCATGCTGGCCAAGTCGCCGGTCATGCTGCTCCCGGCCCGGGTGAAGGACCAGCCGGTCGAGGTGGCGGAGGTCGCGGCCCGTCTCGCCGAACTGGCCCTGGACGACCCGGCCGGACGCGTCGAGGACATGGGCGGCCCCGAGGTGCGGACCTTCGACTCGCTGGCCCGTGCCTACCTCGAGGCCACGGGCCGCAGGCGTGTCGTGCTGCGCGTGCCGCTGCGGGGCAAGGCGTACGACGGCTTCCGCTCGGGCGGTCATCTGGCGCCGGGGCATGCGGTGGGCAAGGGGACGTTCGAGGAGTACCTGGGGCGGCGGTTCGGGGGTGGGCAGCGCGCTTGACCTGGGCTTTCCAGGTCCCCGGGTCACCGGTCCGGCGGCCCGAACAGCTCGTCCTGCGCGGCGTCCCGCGCCGTGAGCAGCGCCCCGCGCAGGACGGCCCCGCCGCCGAGGCCGGTGGGCCGGACCACGGTCGCCAACGGCGACATCCGTCGGATCCGCTCCTCCACCCGCCCGGCGAGCACCGCCCCACCGGCCTGTCCGACCTCCCCGCCGAGCACCACGCAGCCGGGGTCGAGGATGGCGACGACGGAGGCGACGCCCACGGCGAGGCGATCGGCGAAGGCGTCGAGGAAACGGGCCGCGGAGGCGGCGTCGCCGGAAGGTCTCGCGGAGACGGTGGCGCCGCCCGTCTCCCGGACCGCTGCGACGCGGGGCTCGTCTGCCCGGTCGGCAGGGCCCGCCGTGTGCGCCGACCCGCCCCGCTCCGCCGAGCGCCCCTCCCCTACGTCCTCGCCCCCGGTGTTCTCGCCGTCCCCGCCCTGACTGCCCCCGGCCCCCGCCACCAGTCCCACAGCCTCCCTGACGACCCCGGCGGCGGGCGGCTCGTGCGCGGCCGTGCCCTCGGTCGGCAACCCGTACGCCCTCGCCAGGTCCACGATCGCCGCCGACCCCGCCAGGGAGTGGAACCCGCCCTCGCAGTCCACCGCCGACGGAAGTCCCGAGGTGCCCGGTACCGGCAGGAAGCCGATCTCGCCGGTGCCGCCGGAGGCTCCCCGGCGCAAGGAACCGTCGAGGACCACGGCCGCGCCCGTGCCGTGGCCGAGCCAGAGCAGGACGAAGGTGTCGCGGTCGCGGGCGGCTCCGTCGCGCTGTTCGGCGAGGGCGGCGAGGTTGGTCTCGTTCTCGACGCTGACGCGGGCCTCGGGGAGCCGCTCCTGGAGGGTCGCGACCAGGCGGCGGTGCCATTCGGGCAGGCCGGTGGAGTCGCGGAGCTCGCCGCTAGCCGGGTCGATCAGGCCCGGGGCGCCTATCCCCACCGTGTGCAGCCGGTCCGCCCCCGCCTCCTTCGCGACCCGCTCCACGAGCGTGACCGCCTGCTCCACGGCGGGCCCGGTCCCCGTGTCGCCGCCGATCGGTACCGACGCCTCGGCGAGCACGGCTCCGACCAGGTCGGACACCACCACGGAGACGCCTTCGGTACGGACGTCCAGCGCGGCCAGGTGGGCGCGGTCGGCGACGATGCCGTACAGCCTGGCGTTCGGGCCGCGTCGCTGCTCGCCGGCCTCGCCGACGACCGCGATGAGGTCGGCGGCCGTGAGGCGTTCGACGAGGTCGGCGACGGTCGGCCGGGACAGGCCGGTCAGCTGCTTCAACTGCCCTGCCGTCAGCGGGCCCTCCTGCTGGAGCAGTCGCAGGGCGAGCCGGTCGTTGATGGCCCGGGCGGTGCTCGGGGATGCGGGCATGCCGGGATCCTTCCAGATCGGCGGGGCCGTTCGGTGGGCGGCCGGGATATCCCCTATCTATCAGGCAGGGACCCTGATAGTTTACGCCCGGCGTCAACACGGAGTGCGATGCGCACGGAAACGGTCCGTACGGGACGCAGTCCGCACGGGACGCAGTCCGCATGGAGCGAGGACCAGGAGGGGCCGGACAATGGGTGAGGTGGTCTACGACCTGCGCGAGGTGAAGCGCTCCCGGTACGCCGTGGCGGCGGTCTTCGCCGTGCACGGCGCCGTCACCGGCTCGTTCGCGACACGGGTGCCCTGGATCCAGGACCATGCCGGGGTCAGCGCGGGCCAGCTCGGTCTCGCGCTCGCCTTCCCCGCGCTCGGCGCCTCCCTCGCGATGCCGCTGGCGGGCAGCGTCAGCCACCGCTTCGGCGCCCGCAACGCCCTGCGCGGACTGATCGCCCTGTGGACCCTCACACTGGTCCTGCCCTCCCTCGCCCCCAACCTGCCGACCCTGTGCCTGGCGCTGTTCACCTACGGCGCCAGCGCGGGAATGGCGGACGTGGCGATGAACGCGCTGGGCGTCGAGGTCGAGAACCGGCTCGGCCGGTCGATCATGTCCGGACTGCACGGCATGTGGAGCGCGGGCGCCCTGATCGGCTCGGCGGCCGGCACACTCGCGGCCCACCTGGGCTCGGACGCCCGGCTGCACCACGCGCTGGCCGCGGTGACCCTCACCGTCCTCGGCGTCGTGGCCTGCCAGTGGGTGCTCGACCTCCAGCCCGCCGAGGACGAGGAGCCGCCGCCCCGGTTCGCGCTGCCGCCCAGGTCGGCGCTGCTCATCGGCGCGGTCGGGTTCTGCGCGGTCTTCGCGGAGGGCGCGAGCCTGGACTGGTCGGCGGTCTATCTGCGGGAGCAGTTGGAGACCTCGGCCGGACTCGCCGCCGCGTGCACGACCGGCTTCACCCTCACCATGGCGCTCGCCCGGCTCGCCGGGGACAGGATCGTGGACCGCTACGGCGCCGTGCGCACCGTCCGGTTCAGCGGGGTCCTCGCGACGCTCGGCGGCCTGCTGATCGTGCTGTCGGACCAGCCGGCCGTGGCGATGGCCGGGTTCGCGCTGCTGGGTCTGGGCATCGCGGTGGTCGTGCCGCTCTGTTTCGCGGCCGCGGGCCGCAGCAGCAGCAATCCGTCGCTGGCCATCGCGGGCGTCGCGACGATCACGTACACCTCGGGTCTGATCGCCCCGAGCGCGATCGGCGGAATCGCCCAGGCCACCAGTCTGATGGTGTCCTTCTGCCTGGTGACCGTGCTGTCCTTCGGCCTGGTGGTGTTCGCACGCGTCCTGCGCGCCGGCGACCGCGACCGCCCGAAGGTCAGCCGGCCGGAAGCGGCGGTTCCCGACCCGCGGCCCTGAGGCCCTCACGCGGTCGTTCAGCAGGTGCGATCAGCCCTGGTCGGTGCGGTTCTCCACGTACCTGACAATGGTCCGGTCACCCACCCGCACGACGAAAGCGAAACCGCACCATGGATCTCGGCGTCCGCTGGAAACTGCACGGCGACGGACGCACGCCGGCGCCCGGAGCGGTGGTCCGCCCCGACGAACGGCTGTCGTGGCCCCGCACGGTCGGGCTCGGCGCCCAGCATGTGGTGGCCATGTTCGGCGCGTCCTTCGTGGCGCCGGTCCTGATGGGGCTGGACCCCAACCTGGCGATCATGATGTCCGGCGTCGCGACGCTCGTCTTCCTGCTCGCCACGCGCGGCCGGGTGCCCAGCTATCTCGGCTGCTCCCTCTCCTTCGTCGGGGTCGCCGCCGTCATCCGGGCCGACGGCGGTACGAGCGCGACCGTCACCGGCGCGGTCCTCGTCGTCGGCGCCGTGCTGTTCCTGGTCGGTCTCGCCGTGCGGAAGTTCGGCGCGCGGATCATCCACGCCACGATGCCGCCCATCGTCACCGGCGCCGTGGTGATGCTGATCGGCTTCAACCTCGCCCCGGTGACGGCCTCGACGTACTGGCCGCAGGACCAGTGGACGGCACTGCTGGTGATGCTGTTCACCGGGCTCGCTGTGGTCTGTCTGCGCGGGTTCTGGTCCCGTGTCGCGATCTTCCTGGGCCTGGTCTTCGGCTACGGCATCTCCTGGGTCTTCGACCGTGTCTTCGGGAAGATCCACTCGGTCGACGCGAGCGGCAAGCTCACCGACCACTGGCGGCTCGACCTCTCCGGGGTCGCGAAGGCCGACTGGATCGGGCTGCCCGATCTGCACGGCCCGTCCTTCCAGTGGTCGGCGATCCTCGTGGCCCTGCCCGTCGTGATCGCCCTGGTCGCCGAGAACGCCGGGCATGTCAAGGCGGTCGGCGAGATGACCGGCGACAACCTGGACGACAAGCTGGGCACGGCGATCTCCGCGGACGGCGTCGCCTCGATGCTCTCCACGGCGGTGGGCGGCCCGCCCAACACCACGTACTCCGAGAACATCGGCGTGATGGCCGCGACCCGCGTCTACTCGACCGCCGCCTACTGGGCCGCCGCCGGCTTCGCCCTGCTCTTCGGCGTCTGCCCCAAGTTCGGGGCCGTCGTGGCCGCCATCCCGGGCGGCGTCCTCGGCGGCATCACCGTCATCCTGTACGGCATGATCGGCCTGCTCGGCGCGCAGATCTGGCTCAACGCCAAGGTTGACCTGCGCAATCCGCTCAACCTCGTCCCGGCGGCGGCCGGCATCATCATCGGCGTCGGCAACGTCACCATGGAGTTCACCGACACCTTCCAGCTCAGCGGCATCGCGCTGGGCACCCTCGTCGTCATCACCGGCTACCACGCGCTGCGGGCCTTCGCCCCGGCCCACCTCAAGACGCAGCACCCGCTGCTCGACGAGGGCACGTCCTCCTACGACGAGGAGAGCGGCACCGGCGACGGGACTCAGCGCGCCAAGTCGTAGGCGTACGACGCCGTGAAGGTCCCCGGACTCCCCTTGCACCCGTCCGACTCTCCCGGCAGCTTCACCCACAGATAGCCGTCGATCCGCGCCTCGCCGGTACTGAGCGTCGGTGCCCGGCCCAGCTTGCGCCCGGCGGGGTCGCACCACTCCCCGTCGGCCGGGGCGCCGGCGCCGTTGCGGCTGGTGTCGATGACGGCGCCGAGCGAGGCGGGGCCGCCGAGGGCGTCGAGGACCTGTCGGTCGTAGGCGATCTCGGCGGTCGTGGCGTGGAAGTTGGAGACGTTGCTGAAGACGCCGTCGGAGGACGCGGTCGAGGCGGCGCCGGCCTGGCGCAGCCACTCCGCCTGCTTGCCGGGCGCGTGCCAGCCGGAGTGCCCGGCGTCGTAGTAGACGCGGGCCCTGGGGTTCGCCGTCTTGAAGGCGCGGCCGGCGCGGGCCAACGAGGCCAAGCGGTCTGCGCGTTCGGCGGCGGTCAGGCACTCGGACTGGGCGACCGAGTCGGGCTCCAGGATCACGATGACGTCGGAGGAGCCGAGTCCGGCGGCGAACCTGTCGATCCAGGCGTCGTAGGCGTCGAGGCCGGGCGCCCCGCCCTGGGAGTGCCCGCCGCAGTCACGGTCCGGTATCGCGTACGGCACCACCACCGGCACCCGCCCCAGCGCCGAACCTGCCGAAGTGACCGCGCGGACCCGGTCGGTGATGGTGTCCGGTGTGAAGTCGGCGAACCACACGGCGGCCGGCTGGGCGGCGATCCTGGAGGCGATGACCGCGTGGCGCGGGTCGCCGGTATTGCCGCGGACCCACTCCAGGACCTGGGAGTCGGGGTGGCGGTAGAGGCGGGCGGAGACCACGGTCGGCTGTCGGCTCCTGTCGGTCCTGGTCGGGGTGGGCGTGGGGCTCGCGGGGGCGGCCTTCTTCTCCTTCGGGGGCGGTGAAGTCGGCGTGGGAGACGGGGACTTCGTGGCCGACGGGGACGGCGAGGGCACGAGCGGCAGGGAGTCCAGGCTCGGCGAGCGCGTCACCTCGGGCGGCCTGGCCTCGTCCGAGCGCCCTCTGTCGTCGAGCGCGGAGATCATGCCGGTCGCGGTGCCGACGGCGACCACGACGGAGGCCGCCACGACCATGGCCTGGCGCCGGGCCGCCCTCCTGCGCTCGGACCTGCGTGCGGCCAGTCGCTGGGCACGTAAGCCTGGCACCGTCCTGCTCCCCCTCCCCCGACAGCGGGCGCGTTCCCCCGTTCTGGGGAAGCGCCGGGCCCGCCGACACTTGCGCCAGCCTAAAGCTGGGACTCTGCCCCCATGGCGCAATGCGAACAATTCACCACACCCGTGGACGCCGTCATCTCCCGTATGCGCGCCCTCCACGCGACCCTGCCCGAACGCGACGGAGTGGCCGTCTTCAACCGCGTCTACCTCACCGTCACGGAGGCCGTCGACCGGCACATCGACGAAGGCCGGTTCACGGACGCGCGAGCGGCGATCACGCTGGACGTGCGGTTCGCGGAGCGGTATCTCACGGCGGTGGAGCGGGCCGAGGACGAGCGGCGTCCGCCCGCCTGCTGGCGGCCCCTGTTCCAGATGCGCCGGCATCCCGGCGTACGTCCGTTGCAGTTCGCGCTCGCGGGCATCAACGCGCACATCGGCCACGATCTGGCGCTCGCCGTGGTGGACGCCTGTCGTAGCCTCGACTGCGAACCGGCCGATCTGGAGGACGAGTTCGACCGGGTGGGTGATCTCCTCGTCTCGCTGGAGGAGCGCGTCCGCGAAGAGCTGATGCCGGGTCCCGACCTGCTCCAGATCGCCGACCCGCTCACCCATCTGCTCGGTTCCTGGAGCCTGGAGCGGGCCCGGGACGCGACCTGGTCGGCGGCGCGGGCTCTGTGGGCACTGCGCCGACTGCCGGATGTCGCCGAGGAGTTCACCGAGCGGCTGGACGCGGCCGTGGGGTTCGCCGGACGCATGATGCTCACGCCGCTGCCGGAGTGATCCGGCCACTCCTGTGACGGGTCCCCTCAACTGGTAGATGAACGTTGTACGTTCGACAGGAGTGGACCTCTTGCGAAGGAGCACAGGCATGGCGACTCGGCTCGGACTGGCACTCCCCCAGAACAGGCAGTACGACCTCGGCAGGGACGTCCCGGACGTGGCACGCGCCGCGGAGGCGGTCGGCTACGAGAGCCTGTGGGTGTACGAGCGGGCCCTGTTCCCCGAGCCGGCCACCCAGGGCCTGTACGGCATCGAGGGCCTGCCCTGGCCGGACGCCTACCGCGGGGTCGCCGACCCGCTGGTCACGCTCACGCTGGCGGCCGCGGCCACCGAGCGGGCCCGGCTCGGCACCAGTGTGCTGGTGGCCCCGCTGCACGTGCCCTTCCAGCTCGCCAAGACGCTCGCCACCCTGGACGCGGCCAGCGGCGGCCGGGTCGTCGCGGGCCTCGGCACCGGCTGGTCGCACGACGAGTACGCGGCGGCCGGGGTACGCCCCTTCGAGGAGCGCGGCCAGGTCCTCGACGAGGTGCTCGAGGTCTGCCGCGCGGTGTGGGGCCCGGACCCGGTGTCCTACGACGGCCGGACCACGCGGATCGCCCCCGCCGTGGTCGGCCCCAAGCCCGCTCGGCCCATCCCGATCCTGCTCGCCGCCGCCACCCCCAAGACACGGCGCCGGCTGGTGGACCACGCCGACGGCTGGATGCCCGTCGCCATGAACGCCGAGTCGCTGGCCAAGCAGTGGCAGGAGGTGCGGGACCTGGCCGCCGAGCGGGGTCGCACGGCGCCGTTGCAGACGGTGGTGCGCACCAACGCGCGCTACACCGCCAAGGGGTACGAGGGCTCCGACCGCACGCCCTTCCACGGCAGCGTCGACCAGATCGTCGAGGACCTGGTGGCGTACGCCGAGGTGGGCCTGGACGAGATCTTCGTCGACCTCCAGAGCTCCGTGCGCGACGCCCAGGAGCTCAAGGACGTCGCGGCGGAGGTGTACGAGAAGGCGCGGGCGGCCGGGATCTGAGCCTCTTCTCGCGGCCTCAGTCCTCGGGCAGCTCGACCGGCGCGATCTCGTCGTAGACGTCGCCCGGCCCCGGGTTGGTCGCGTCGGTCGCCCCGCCGAAGTGGTGCATGACGCCCCAGACCGCGTTCAGCGCGGTCTGGACGGCGCCCTCGGCCCAGCCGGCCGTCCAGGAGATGTCGTCGCCGGCGAGGAAGATGCCCCGCTTGTCCTCGTCCAGCCGGTCCTGCATGAAATGCGTGAACAGGCGCCGCTGGTAGCGGTAGTGGCCGGGGAGGTTGGCCTTGAACGCGCCCATGAAGTACGGCTCGTTCTCCCACGACACGGTCACCGGGTTGCCGATGACGTGCTTTCTGATGTCGACCTTCGGGTAGATCTCGCCGAGCGACTTCAGCATGACCTCCATCCGCTCACTCGCGGACAGCGGCAGCCACTTCAGGCTGTCGTCGCACCAGGTGTAGGAGAGGCAGATGACGGCGGGCTTGTCCGGGCCGTCGTCGAGCAGGTAAGTGCCGCGCGTCATTCGGTCGGTGAGCGTCATCGACATGACGTCCCGGCCGGTCTCCTCGTCCTTGTCGAGCCAGAAGGGCCTGTCCACCGGCACGAACAGCTTCGAGCTCTCCATGTAGTGGGTCCGCTCGATCGCCGTCCAGTGGTCGATCGGGAAGAGCGAGTCGTCGCAGGCGATCTTCGACAGCAGCATCCAGGACTGGGCGGTGAAGACGGCCGCCTGGTAGGTACGGATGTCGCCGTTCGCGTCGGTCACGGTGATCCGGTTGCCGGCGGTGCGGTGCAGCCGGGTCACGGCCGGGCGGGGCTCGCCGTTCTCGTGGAGCTTCGCGAGCGAGGTGCCGTAGGACCAGTGGACGATCTTCTCCGGCTCGCGCTCCCACAGGCGCAGCGGCAGCTGCTGGGAGCCGCCGACGATGCCGCGGTGGTGGTCGTCGGCCTCGGTGTAGACGACCCGCAGGATCTCCAGGATGGAGTTGGGGAAGTCGGTGTCCCAGCCGCCGGTGCCGAAGCCGACCTGGCCGAAGATCTCGCGGTGCCGGAAGGACTTGAAGGCCTCGGAGTCGCAGAGGAAGCCGTAGAAGGTCTGGTTGTCGAGCTTCTCGACGAGCTTCGCCCAGATCTCGCGGATGCGCGGCACGTCCCGCTCGCGCATGGCCCGGTTCATGTCGGAGAAGTCCGCGCCCTCTTCGAGGCACTTGTTCCAGGCCTCGGCGACGTCCCGGTAGACCTGCGGGAGGTCGTCGATGGTCTCGGCGTAGTGCGACTCGCCCTTCAGGTCGACGACGGTCGAAGGCGTCGCCTCGGCAAGGGGGTTGGGGAAGGGCTGGGTCTCCAGGCCGACCAGGTCGATGTAGTGCTGGAGCGCCGTGGAGGACGGCGGGAAGCGCATCGCGCCCATCTCGGCGGTGAGGGCCGGGTCACAGCCCTCGAAGCCGACGGTCCGCAGCCGGCCGCCGATCCGGTCGGCCTCGTACACGACGGGCTTGAGACCCATCTTCATCAGCTCGTACGCCGCCACGATCCCGGAGAGGCCGCCGCCGATGACCGCGACCTCGGTGCCGTGCTCGGTCGCCGGTATCTGGCCGAGCCCCGCCGGGTGGGCGAGGAAGTCGTCGTAGGCGTACGGGAAGTCCGGGCCGAACATGGTGATCGGCGGCTGCTGCTCGTCGGCGTGCTGGACGGCGTTGGGCACCGTGGACGTCATGGGGTGCGGACTCCTTGCACAAACAGGGACTGCGGGGGGAGGGGCGGAGGGGGGCGAGGCTCAGATCAGGGACCCGTAGAGACCGGGGCGGCGGTCCTGCAGATACGGGTTCTCCTCACGGCATGCGCCGAGGAGGACGGGGTCGACGTCGGCGAGGACGAGTTCCTCGGCGCGGCCGGCCCGGGCACGGGCGACCCCGTCGGGGCCGGCGAGGGTGGAGAGGCCGACGAACTCGAACTCCCCTTCCCGGCCGACCCGGTTGACGTACGCGACGTACATCTGGTTCTCGAAGGCGCGCACCGGGATCATCGACTCGGCGACGAACTGGAACGGGTGCATCTGCGCGGTCGGCACGATCAGCAGGTCGGTGCCGGCGAGGGCGTGGGCGCGGACGTTCTCCGGGAACTCGACGTCGTAGCAGATCAGGATGCCGACGCGGACGCCGTCGAGCTCGGCCTGGACGACCTGCTGGTCGCCCGGCGTGAAGTGGTCGCGCTCGAAGCAGCCGAAGAGGTGGGTCTTGCGGTAGTTGGCGAGCCGGGTGCCGTCGGCGGAGATCAGCTGCGCGGAGTTGTAGACCGTCCCGCCCGCCCGCTCCGGGTAGCCGTAGGCGATGGCCAGACCGTGCCGTGTCGCGCTCTCGGCGACGGCGTCCGCGCAGTCGCCGTCGGCCGGCTCGGCGAGCCGTGCGATGTCGTCACCTATCGCGTACCCGGTCAGGAACATCTCCGGAGCGACCAGCAGCCCCGCCCCCGCGGCGGCGGCGCGCCCCACGGCCTCGTCGAGGACCTTGAGGTTCTCGACGGTCGAGCCGGGGCGGCCGGAGCTCTGGAGCAGGGCGGTACGCATGCGTGTTCCTCACCGGGCGGAAGGGGGGGGACGGGAGGGCCGTGTAGGGGCCACGTAGACGGTACGGGCGGCTGAGCAGGGCGGACAAGGAGGAGCCGTTGCGCGTCCGTGAGCGGTTTGTTGCGTGGGTACGCGCGTCGGCGGCGATTCGTTGCGCGCCCTCGGACGGGGGTCCCGTCCTCCTCCGAGAGGAGGGCTCTGCCTGCGTCCCCACCGTGCGGCAAAGGCGGGGTCCCGCCCTCGGTGCGATGTGGCGGGAGCGCGCCGCCGGAAGAGTGATGGCTGTCCGGTTGACCTGCGGAAAGGACCCCAATGAACCGCCGTGCCAAGACCGTCGTACTGTGCCGTGCGCCGCTGATGCTCACCGCCGGAACGGTCGGTCCCGCCGCCACCGCGGCGAACGAACCGCCGCAGCCCGAGGCCGCCGCGCTCACCGGCACCGCCAAGCTGTACCGGACGGCCGGAGACGACATCACGTTCACGTTCGACGCGCACCTCGCCGCGGCGGACAAGGCCGACCCGATGAAGGCCACCGGCGCCTTCGAGTTCAGCCACTACCTGAACGACCGGGGCGCTTGGGCGAAGGCCAGGGTCGACTGTCTGATCACCGGCGGCAAGGCGGGCCAGGAGCCGCCCAGGTGCGTGAGCTCCGCCCCCTTCGAGAAGGTCCAGAAGGGCACCGGCGACTTCACGGTCGTGCCGTGGCAACCCGAGCTCCAGCCAGGGCCAGTGCTGTCACCAGGTAGGGAATCGCGAGTACGGCGAACACCGTGCCGTGTGCCGCGCCCGTGCCGAGCAGCGCGTACAGGCCGAAGGTGGCGACCGTGGCCAGTTCGGTGCCGAGGCTCGCGACGGAGGTGAGGGTGGCCCGGCGGGACTCGTCGATGCGGTGCTGGAGGCGGACGTCGGCGAGCACCTCCGCCACCTGGAACCCGCCGAAGGCGAGGCCCACGAGGGCGATGCCGGCCACCGAGCCCGCGGCGGCTCCCACGGCCAGGGCGAGGGCGGCGGCCGCGAGCAGTACCGCGAACCCGGTCGTGCCGAGGCGTTCGGCCGGCCCGGTCAGGAGGCTTCCGGCGGTGACCGCGGCCCAGATCAGCAGGATCAGGTAGGGGACGGTGGCCTCGGCCACGCCGATGTCCCGGACCAGCAGCGGGGTGTACTCGTCGAGCGCGCCCCACACGGCGGCGACGGCGGGGACCAGCAGCAGCGCACCCCGCACGGAACGGTCCTCGCGGACCTCGGCGAGCCCGGCCCGCAAGGTCGTCGCCCAGCTGTCCTCCCCCTTCTCCGGCCGCTCCCGGTGCTCCGGGAACCGGGTCGCCGTGGCGGCGGTCAGCAGACACGCGAGGACGCTGGCCGCGCCGACGACGGGGTAGCCGCCGAGCGCGAAGGCCGGCCCGGCGAGACCGGCGGAGACCATCGTGCCCACCAGTCGCGCGGCCCGGCCCCGGCCCATCACCCGGGCGTACCGGTCGGCGGCGCCCAGCCGGTCCAGCTCGTCGTACACGAGCGCCTCCAGCGCACCCGAGCCGAGCGCTCCGCCGGCGCCCCACAGCACGAAGCCCACCGCGAAGGCCCAGTACGCAGGGGTGGCGACCCACAGCCCGAAGCCGACGGCGGTGAGCAGCGGACCGATCCACAGCAGCCGACGCCGCGACACGGTGTCCGCCCAGGCCCCCGAGGGAACCTCCAGCAGCACGCCGGTGATCGACCACAGCGCGAACAGGGAGGAGATCTGCCACAGCGACATACCGGTGTCGGCGAACAGCAGCGCGTACACCGGGTAGAGCAGGACGAAGTCGTCGAGGAACGAGTAGCCGTACAGCGTGGCCGTGAGGCGGCGGACGCCGGTGGCGGGCACGCGTGCAGGTGGGAGTGTCATGAGGCCTTCCCGCAGGGACAGTTCGGACGCCGGTGATACGGCGCCCGAGGCGGCCCTCGGGAGGCACGGCTGGTGGATCAATGTCGCCAGGTCATGGCATCGATGGTAGGCGCCCCTGGCGGGATAGTCCCGGCACCTGCCGCCCCCAGGGACGCGGGGCGGTATCGATTTGCGGCTCCGCCGCGTGGGCGCGACCAGCCACAACGAATCAGCAGACGGCCCACGACATGACGAGGCACCCCCCACCCCGCCCGACCCGCGGAGCGCTACGCAGGGGACCCGGAAGAGAACCGCCGCAACAAGGGCGACAGCACCAGCACCGACTTGGTCCGCTCCACGAAGGGCTCCCCCGCGATCCGCTCCAGGACCCGCTCGAAGTGCCGCATGTCCGACGCGAAGACCTGCACGACCGCGTCCGCGTCCCCGGTCACGGTGGACGCGGCCACGACCTCCTGATACCGCTCAAGACCCCGCCGGATCGTGTCCGGCGAGGTGTTGTGGCGGCAGTAGATCTCGACGAACCCCTCGGTCTCCCAGCCGAGGGCCGACGGGTCCACCCGTACGGTGAACCCGGTGATGGCCCCGGTGGCGCGCAGCCGGTCCACGCGCCGCTTCACGGCGGGCGCGGACAGGCCGACGAGTTGCCCGATGTCCGCGTAGGAGCGGCGGGCGTCCTCGGCGAGGGCGTGCACGATGCGTTCGTCGAGATCGTTCAGCACTGCGGGTGGTTCACTTCGCTTCTGGCGTGGTTGCTTGCGTGGCAAGACGGGAACGGCGATAGCCGTACAGGAAGTAGAACACGAGTCCGGCGGCCATCCAGCACCCGAAGACCACCCAGGTCACGGTGTCGAGGCTGAACATGTTGTACGCGCAGAACAGGAAGCCCAGCACCGGCAGTACCGGCCCGAACGGCACCCTGAACGTGCGCTCGAGCTCCGGTCGCCGGTAACGCAGGACGATCACCGCGATGTTGACCAGCGCGAAGGCGAACAGCGTGCCGATGCTGGTGGCGTCGACGAGCTTGCCCAGCGGGATCAGGGCGGCGAGCGCACCGCAGAACACGGACACGATGATCGTGTTGAGCCGCGGCGCACCGGTCTTCCGGTGGACCTTGCCGAGCGCCTTCGGCACCAGGCCGTCCCGGGACATCGCGAACAGCACGCGGGTCTGGCCGTAGAGCACGGTCAGTACGACGCTGGCGATGGAGATCACGGCGCCGAGGGCGAGCAGCGTGCCCCAGAAGCTCTGGCCGCTGACGTCGGTCATGATCGCGGCGAGGGAGGCCTCGGAGCCCTCGAACTTGGTCCAGTTCCAGGCGCCGACGGCGACGCCGGCGACGAGGACGTACAGCGCGGTCACGATGATCAGCGACAGCATGATCGCCCGCGGCAGGTCCTTCTTGGGGTCCTTGGCCTCCTCACCGGCGGTGGAGGCGGCGTCGAAGCCGATGTACGAGAAGAAGAGCGTGGCGCCCGCGGCGCTCACGCCCGCCATGCCGAGCGGCATGAAGTCGGAGTAGTTGCCGGACTTGAAGCCCATGAACCCGACCGCGCAGAACAGCACCAGCGCGGCGATCTTGACGGCCACCATGATCGTGTTGGCGCGCGCGGACTCACGGACGCCGCCGAGCAGGAACACCATCGCCAGCAGGACGACGATCAGCGCGGGCAGGTTGATGATCCCGCCCTCGCCGGGCGCGGAGGACAGCACGGACGGGATGGTGACGCCTATGGTCCCGTCGAGCAGCTCGTTGAGGTACTCGCCCCAGCCGACGGCGACGGCGGCCACCGAGACGCCGTACTCCAGCACCAGACACCAGCCGCAGACCCAGGCGACGAGCTCGCCCATCGTTGCGTACGCATACGAGTACGAGGACCCGGCGACCGGGATGCTGCCGGCCAGCTCGGCGTAGGACAGGGCCGAGAAGAGCGCCGTGAGACCGGCGATCACGAAGGCCAGCGTGACGGCCGGGCCGGCCTCCGGAACGGCGTCGCCGAGGACGACGAAGATGCCGGTGCCGAGGGTGGCGCCGATGCTGATCATGGTCAGCTGCCACATGCCGAGGGAGCGCCGCAGGGACCCTCCCTCGCCCTGGCCGCCCTCCGCGACCAGGTGTTCCACGGGCTTGCGACGTAGCAGGCGCGCGCCGACGCCCGGGGACGCGGGGGCGGCGGTCTGGCTTGGGTTCTGCGGTGGTGCGCCTTGGTCGAGCACGCGCTGGCTCCTTATCGCTGCCGGTCAGGGCGGCAGGGACCGGCGGCGCCCATGCAGCTGGGACCCACCGAGCGGGGTCCCTGCCACGCCACGTACGAGGCGACAGCCTATGAGGAGTGGCGTTGCGGATGAAATGCAGCAACCTTGCGTGTACTCGCAAGATCATTGCGTTCCTGAGAGCTCGGTGGGTGTTCGTTGCGTGGGGACTTTCGACCGTTGCAGGGTGCGGCTCGGTAGGGGCTGGTCGCATGCAGCCGTACCCGCCCCCTTGGGCGAACCGGCGTTGACCGAGCGTCAGCTCCAGCTGGCGTGCAGCGGCTTGCCCTCGGCGTAACCGGCCGCGCTCTGGATCCCGACGACCGCCTTCTCGGCGAACTCCTCCAGGGACCCGGCACCGGCATACGTGCACGACGACCGCACGCCCGCGATGATCGAGTCGATCAGGTCCTCCACTCCCGGCCGGTCCGGGTCGAGGAACATACGGGAGGTGGAGATGCCCTCCTCGAACAGCGCCTTGCGGGCACGGTCGTACGCCGACTCGTCCGACGTACGGTTGGCCACGGCCCGCGCGGACGCCATGCCGAACGACTCCTTGTAGAGCCGCCCGTTGGCGTCCTGCTGGAGGTCGCCCGGCGACTCGTACGTGCCGGCGAACCAGGAGCCGACCATCACGTTGGACGCACCGGCGGCGAGCGCCATGGCGACGTCGCGCGGGTGCCGGACACCGCCGTCGGCCCACACGTGCTTGCCGTACTTCTTCGCCTCGGCCGCGCACTCCAGCACGGCGGAGAACTGCGGCCGGCCGACGCCGGTCATCATGCGGGTCGTGCACATGGCGCCCGGACCGACACCGACCTTGATGATGTCGGCGCCCGCCTCGATCAGATCCCGCACACCCTCGGCGGCGACGATGTTGCCCGCGACGATCGGCACCCGCGGGTCGAGCGCCCGCACGGTCCGGATCGCGGCGATCATCGACTCCTGGTGGCCGTGCGCCGTGTCGATGACGAGCGTGTCGACGCCCGCGTCGAGCAGCTGCTTGGCCTTGCCCGCCACATCGCCGTTGATGCCGACAGCGGCGGCGATACGCAGCTTGCCGTCGGCGTCGACGGCCGGGGTGTACAGCGTGGCGCGCAGGGCGCCCTTGCGGGTGAGGATGCCGGCGAGGCGGCCGTCTGCGTCGACGGCGGGGGCGTAGCGCCGGTTGTGGTGGTCGAGGGTGTTGAAGGCCTCGCGCGGGTCGAGGCCGGCGTCGAGGAGCAGCAGGTCACGGGACATGACCACTTCGAGCTGCGTGAAGCGGTCCACGCCGGACAGGTCGGTGTCGGTGACCACGCCGATCGGCTTGAAGTCGTCGTCGACGACCACACCGGCGTTGTGCGCGCGCTTGGGCAGCAGGGCCAGCGCGTCGGCGACGGTCTGGTGCGGGGCCAGCACGATCGGGGTGTCCAGGACGTGGTGGCGGCTCTTCACCCAGGAGACGACGTCCGTGACGACGTCGATCGGGATGTCCTGCGGGATGACGACCAGGCCACCGCGCCGGGCCATCGTCTCGGCCATCCGGCGGCCGGCGATGGCGGTCATGTTGGCGACGACCAGCGGGATCGTGGTGCCCGTGCCGTCCGGGGAGCTGAGGTCCACGCCCTGCCGCGAGCCGACAGCGCTGCGGCTCGGGACCATGAAGACGTCGTCGTACGTCAGGTCGTACGCGGGCTGGATGTCATTGAGGAAACGCACGTGCTGCACATCCCAGTCGATCAGAGGTGGCCCCCGGACAGGTCAGCCAGGGGAGAAGAGCACGTACTTCATTGTCCCATGCTGACCGGATCGCGCTGCACGGTCGCTTCATACGAGCAGGTCAGAGGGGCGTTAGGAGGATCCTCCGAGAGCGAGCATGACACTGAGCGACGGCGCCCGGTCCACGGCCGCGGAGAACACCTCCTGGGCGATCTCCCACTCCTCGGGCCGCGCCTTCGCGTACGGCTGCCAGTTCCGTACGACGACGAGCAGCCCGTCCGCGGCGTCCTTGGGCCACACGGAGGGGTCGGAGAGGCTGTCGGCGAGGGCGTCCCAGTTGCGGCCGAACCAGTCGGGGAGCTCCAGGGTCAGGGCACAGCGGTCCATCAGGGACGCCTTGTCCGTCACCCCGTCGAGGTCCAGTGTGACCGCGAGGTCCGTCATCTCAGTACCGCCAAGTCCGTAGTGCTCGTAGATGAACGAAGGGGGCGGCCACCGGGCCACCCCCCTGCTGACATACCGTCACTGTCCGTCCGGGTCGGCCCTGTTGAGCGTCGACCTCGGGGTCGGCCCCGCCGTCATCAGCACGTCGGCCGCCGACGTGTCCGTCACCAGGCTGGTGACGAGCCCGGAGCGCAGCACCGCGTCGATCGCGGCGGCCTTGCGCGCACCGCCGGCGATGGCGACGACCTCCGGGATACGGCGGAGCTGGTCCGCCTTGACCGTGATGCACCGCTCTCCGAGGTCCCGTCCGACCCGGCGTCCCTCGGTGTCGAAGAGGTGCGCGGACATCTCGGCGGCGACGCCGAGCGAGGCGTAGTGGGCCCGCTCCTCGTCGCTGAGCATGTCGTGCACCGTCGAGATGCCGGGCTCCCAGGAGCCGATGGAGACACAGGCGACCGTGACCTTGTCGAAGTACTCGAAGGCCCGGGCGATTCCGGTCTGGTGGCGCAGCGCCGCCGCGGTGGCCGCGTCCGGCAGCAGCATCGGCGCGTAGATCGGGTGGGCGTCGCCGCCGGAGACCTGAGCGGCCCGCCGTACGGCCTCCACCGAACCGCGCTCGGCGGTCCCGGCGTCGTACACGCCCGTCAACTGCACGACCGTGCAGGGCGGCAGCCGGTCGAGGGCGGCCGCCATGTGGATGGTGGAGCGGCCCCAGGCCAGGCCCAGCACATCCCCCTCGTTCACCAGCTCGCCGAGCAGGTCGGCGGCCACTTCTCCCAGGTTCTCGGGGTCGGGCGTCTCCTCGGCCTCGGCCGGGGACTCGACCACGACGGCGTGCCTGAGGCCGTAGCGGGCGCGCAGCGCGTCCGAGCGCTCCGCGTCCAGCTCGGCCGGCACACGGATCTCGATGCGCACCAGATCCCGTTCGAGAGCGGTCTCCAGGACCCGGGCCACCTTGAAGCGGCTGACGCCGAACTCCTCCGCGATCTGGATCTTGGACTTGCCCTCAAGGTAGAAGCGGCGGGCCATGGCCGCCGCCTGCACCAGCTCAGCGGGTCCCATCCGCATGGCTGACCGGCCCGCCGACATACCCGACACGGCGATCTCCTCACTGCTGTTCACACTCTGGATTCGCCGTTCATCCTTGCAGATCCGGCGCTCTTGATCCGCCCTGATGGGCGCCGTTCACGTTCCCTTGGCTCAGTGGTCGCATGCCCAGGCGGCGGTCTTCGTGACCGCCTCCGCCTGAGCACGCAGCCCACGGACCGCTTCGGCCGGGTCCTCGGCCCCGTACACCGCCGAACCGGCGACGAACACATCGGCACCCGCCTCGGCACATCGCTCGATGGTCGAGGCGGAGACTCCGCCGTCCACCTGGAGCCACAGCTGAAGGCCGTGCTTGCTGATCAACTCGCGGGTGCGGCGAATCTTCGGAAGCATGATGTCGAGAAACGCCTGACCACCGAAGCCCGGCTCGACCGTCATGATCAGCAGCATGTCGAGTTCGGGGAGCAGATCCTCGTACGGCTCGACGGGTGTCGCGGGCCTGAGCGCCATGGAGGCGCGGGCGCCCTTGGCCCGGATCTCCCGGGCCAGCCGCACCGGTGCCGCGGCGGCCTCGACATGGAAGGTGACGGAGGAGGCCCCCGCTTCCACGTACTGGGGCGCCCAGCGATCGGGGGCCTCGATCATCAGATGGCAGTCCAGCGGAGTGTCCGTCGCACGGGCCAGGGACTCTACGACCGGCACGCCGAGCGTGAGGTTCGGGACGAAATGGTTGTCCATGACGTCGACGTGGAGGTAGTCGGCTCCTTCGACCGCCTTCGCCTCGTCCGCGAGGCGAGCGAAGTCGGCGGACAGGATGCTGGGGTTGATCTGCACGGCCATGACCCAAGACTGCCATGTCCGGGCACGAATGTTCGCGCCGGTACAGACCTGAGACGTTCATCGGATGTTGTGTCCGGTTCGCCCGTGCCATGCTGGGCGCCCGGCGGGACCGTTGGACGGCTGCGGGGGTGGCCATGACGGAGATCCAGGACGAGCGGTGGCCGCAGCGGCCACGGCCGACACGGTCGGGACAGCGAGGCATCGCGCACCTGGTCTGCGGACGACGCGCCAAGTGGGTGGTGCTGGTCCTGTGGCTTGCGGTGCTGTTCCTGACGGCACCCTTCGCACAGAAGCTGACCGACGCACAGGACAACGACGCGGCGTCCTGGCTGCCCGGCTCCGCGGAATCCACCCAAGTCCTGGAGATCTCCGAGAACTTCAGGCCGGAGCAGATCCCCGCGGTCGTCGTCTACGCCCGCGACGGCGGCCTGACGGCCCAGGACCGGGCGGCCGTCACCGAGGACGTCGCCCAGCTCAAGCAGCTCACCGACCACGGCATCCGCGGCGCCGAGACCCGGGGCCCGGTCTTCGACCGTGAGGTGGACCCGCAGGCGGCCCAGGTCCAGGTCCCGATCACGATGGACGAGAAGGGCTGGGAGCGCATCGCGCCTGCCGTCGACTCCATCAGGGACGTCGTCGGCACGGGCGGCGCCGGACTCGCCGTGCACATCACGGGCCCCGGCGGCACGTCCGCCGACTTCTCCGAAGCCTTCGAGGGCATCGACTCCACGCTCCTCCTCTCGGCGATGGCGGTCGTCATCGTCATGCTCCTGATCACCTACCGCAGCCCGACCCTGCTCCTGGTGCCCCTCGTCGCCGTGATCGTCGCCCTGTTCACCGCGCAGGCCTTCATCTACCTCCTGGCGGAACACGCCGGCCTGACGGTGAACGGCCAGAGCGCCGGCATCCTCACGGTCCTGGTCTTCGGCGCCGGCACGGACTACGCCCTTCTGCTGGTGGCCCGCTACCGAGAGGAACTGCGCCGTCACGAGGACCGCCACGAGGCGATGGCCCTGGCCCTGCACCGCGCGGGCCCGGCGGTGATCGCCTCCGGCGCGACCGTCGTCCTGAGCATGCTGGTGCTGCTGGCGGCGGAGATGAACTCGACGAGGGGCCTCGGCCCGGTGGCGGCGATCGGAGTCGCGGTCGCCCTGATCGCGATGATGACCCTGTTCCCCGCCCTCCTGGTCATCTTCGGCCGCTGGATCTTCTGGCCGGTCATCCCCCACCTGGGCACGGAGAACCCGGACAGGCGAGGCGTCTGGGCCCGCATGGGCCGCCGTATCTCGCACCGCCCCCGCATGGTCTGGACGGTCACCGCGATAGCCCTGGCCGTCTGCTCCCTCGGCCTGATCCAGCTCCGCGCCGAGGGACTCGGCAACGCCGACGCCTTCACCGACAAACCCGACTCCATCACCGGCCAGGAGATCTCCGAACGGTACTTCCCGGCCGGCAGCGGTGACCCCTTGGTCATCATCAGCAACCAGTCCCAAGCCGTCCAGGTGGGCCGGGCCGTAGCCGGAACAGACGGCGTCGTCCCCACCTCACTGGGCCTCCCACCAGGCACAAAACCTTCCTACGAAGGCAAGGTGCTCTTCGAGGCGACGATGACCGCCCCCGCCGACAGCGAGGCCGCGAAACAGACCGTCGAACGGGTCCGGGACGCCGTCCACGCGGTACCGGACGCGGATGCGCAGGTCGGCGGCGGCACGGCGGCCCTGCTCGACATGGACGAGGCGACGACCCACGACAACATACTGATCATCCCGTTGGTCCTCGTGGTGGTCCTGCTGATCCTCACCGCCCTGCTCCGCGCCCTGATCGCCCCCCTGCTCCTGATCGGCACGGTGATCCTTTCCTTCACGGCCGCCCTCGGCATCAGCGCCCTGGCCTTCCGCCACCTCTTCGACTACGCGGGCGAGTCGACCGACTTCCCCCTCTTCGTCTTCGTCTTCCTGGTGGCCCTGGGCATCGACTACAACATCTTCCTCACCACCCGCATCCGCGAGGAAGCAGCCCACCAGGGCACCCGCCCCGGCGTCGTCACCGGCCTCGCCGCCACAGGCGCGGTCATCACCTCCGCCGGCCTGGTCCTCGCCGGCACCTTCGCCGCCCTCGGCACCCTCCCCATGGTCGCCTTCGCCGAAATCGGCTTCGCGGTGGCCCTGGGCGTCCTCCTGGACACCTTCATCGTCCGCTCGATCCTGGTGACATCCCTGTTCCTGGACGTGGGCCCGAAGGTGTGGTGGCCCCATCCCCTGGCCCGGAGCGAGGAGCAAGCGCCCACTCCCAACCCGTCCGGCGTCTGAGGACGAGCCCCACCTCCAGCCCGTCCGCGTCTGAGGACGAGCCGCACCTCAAGCCCGTCCGGCGTTTGAGGACGAGGCCCACCTCCAGCCCGTCCGCGTTTGAGGGCGAGCCGCCCCTCCAGCCCATCCGGCGTCTGAGGACGAGCCCCACCTCCAGCCCGTCCGGCGTTTGAGGACGAGGCCCGAAGGGCCGACAGCGGGGTCGAAGGGGCGGAGCCCCTTCAAGGGATGGGACGGGTAGGGGCGGCGGGGGCGAAAACCGCCAGCTCAGCCCACCCGCCGAATCAGCGCCAAATACATCGCATCAGTCCCATGCACATGCGGCCACAACTGCACATCAGGCCCCTCCCCCAACTCCGGCACCCCCACCAACAACCCTCGCGCATCGATCAGCTCAGCCCCACCCCGCTGCTTCAACACGTCCTCCACCACCGCCCGGGTCTCGGCAAGATGAGGCGAACACGTCGCATACCCCACCACCCCACCCACCCGCACAGAATCAAGCGCCGCCCGCAACAACTCCCGCTGCAACGGCGCAAACCCCTCAAGATCCTCCGGCCGCCGCCGCCACCGAGCCTCCGGCCGCCGCCGCAACGCCCCCAGCCCCGTACACGGCACATCCACCAGCACCCGGTCAAAACTCCCCGCCCGCCAGGCCGGCCGAGTCCCATCAGCGGTGATCACCTGATACGGCCCAGGGTTACCCGCCAGAGCCTTCGCCACCAGCCCCGCCCGATGCGGCTGCTTCTCGGAGGCCAGCAACACGGCCCCCCGCTCCGCAGCCAGCGCCCCGAGCAGCGCCGCCTTCCCCCCGGGCCCGGCACACCCGTCGAGCCACTTCTCGTCAGGCCCCTCCAACGGCGCGTTGGCCAGCGCGAGAGCGACGAGCTGACTCCCCTCGTCCTGCACCCCCGCACGCCCTTCCCGTACAGCCTCCACGGCCCCGGGCTCCCCGCCCTCGGCGAGCCGCACGGCATACGGCGACCACCGCCCCGGCACCGCGGCCTCCTCACCGAGCAGCTCCTCGGTCGTGGCCCGCCCCGGCCGCGCGACGAGCGTCACCTCGGGCCGCTCGTTGTCGGCGGCCAGCAACCGCTCGATCCCGGCCCGCCCACCACCGAGCGAGTCCCAGAGCGCCGAGACAACCCACCGCGGATGCGAGTGCACGAGGGCGAGATGGTCCTCGGGATCGTCGTCGTACGGCGGAGCGACCCGCTGGATCCACCCGTCGAGATCGTCCTGCGCGACCTTCCGCAGCACGGCGTTCACGAACTTGGCCCGCCCGTCGCCCAGAACCACCCGCGCGAGTTCCACGGACGCGGACACGGCGGCATGCGGCGGGATCCGCGTCCCGAGCAACTGGTGCACACCCAGGCTGAGCACATCGAGCACCGGCGGGTCGACCTCGCGCAGAGGCCGGTCCACACAGGCGGCGATGACGGCGTCGTACGTCCCCTGCCACCGCAGCGTCCCGTACACCAACTCGGTGGCGAGCGCGGCGTCCCGCCCGTCGAAGTCGCCCTTCTCCCGCGCCTTCCGCAGCAACGGCGGCAGCACGAGGTTGGCGTACGCGTCCCGCTCGTCCACCGCGCGCAACGCCTCGAAGGCGAGGACGCGGACGGGGTCCTTCTGGGGCCGTCGATAGGGCTTGCCGGGTCTGCGGGGCCGACGGGAGGTGTCGCTCACGAAAAAGGTGCTCCGGATGTGCGGGAAGAGATGTACGACCAGCCTACGTCGCACCACGACCCCGGCGTACGGCTGGTGCACCCGAGGCCATGGGGCCGTCGGCCGGTCAGACCCCGAGCTTCTCGCCGTCCCCGATCCGCACGCCCCGCGCCCAGTCGGCGGCCCGCATCGGCTTCTTGCCCTGGGCCTGCACCCACAGCAGCTCGACGGCGTACGACCCGGTCCCGACGTACACGTTGTTCTTCCCCACCGACAGCGCGCCCGGGGCGAGGTCGTCCCGCCCGGGCACCGGCTGCACCTGGATCAGCTTGAGCCGCTCGCCACGGAAGACGGTCCAGGCGCCCGGCGCCGGGGTGCACCCGCGCACGAGACGGTCGACGCGCAGGGAAGGCGCGGCCCAGTCGATGTGGGCGTCCTCGACGTTGACCTTGGGAGCGAGGGTGATCCCCTCGTTCGGCTGCGGCACGGCCTTCAACGTGCCGTCCGCGATCCCGTCCATGGTCGCGGCGAGCAGCCCGGCCCCGGCGAAGGCGAGCCTGGTCAGCAGGTCGCCGCTGGTGTCGGTGTGCCGGATCTCCTCGGTGACGGTGCCGTAGACGGGCCCGGAGTCGAGTCCTTCCTCGATGAGGAAGGTGGAGGCCCCGGTGATCTCGTCGCCCGCCATGATGGCGTGCTGCACGGGTGCGGCCCCACGCCAGGCCGGAAGCAGCGAGAAGTGCAGGTTGACCCAGCCGTGGGCCGGGATGTCGAGGGCGACGCGGGGCAGCAGGGCGCCGTAGGCGACGACGGGACAGCAGTCGGGCGCGATCTCCCTGAGCCGCTCCAGGAACTCGGGGTCCCGCGGCCTGGCCGGCTTGAGCACCTCGATCCCGGCCTCCACGGCCCGCTCGGCCACCGGACTCGCCACCATCCGGCGCCCGCGCCCCGCCTGCGCGTCCGGCCGCGTCACGACAGCGGCCACCTCGTGCCGCCCGGAGGCGATCAGAGCGTCCAGAGCGGGAACAGCAACCTCGGGGGTACCGGCGAAGACAAGCTTCATGGGTGGACACGGGCCTCTCGGGCGGGGTCGGTTGGGCAACACACAAGTCTATGGGTGCCCGGGACGGGACTCACATGCGGAACCCCACGAGCGGTTGCCCCAGGTGCGCGGGTGGGCAGGCGTCCGAGGCCGGAGGTCGAGGCGCGCACCCCCGTCCAGGGGCGTAGGCATATGCCCATACGCCCCCACTGCGTGACCCCCGGACCGCTCCCGCGTTGGTCAAGAGAGAGTTGACCACAACGGGCCGCACCCGCCCCACCCGCCGTACCCGCGGGGCGGCCCTCCACTTTTCAACGCCGGTTCGAGAGGCTTGTTCATGGCCGACCACGCAACCCACGACGCCCAGGCTCGGGCCAGCCTGCACTTGCTGGTGCGGGACATCGAGCGGGTCCGCCGGCAGGTGGACGCACTGCGTACGCTCACCGCCCAGTTGGGCAACGTCTACCGCCCGCGCCGCTCCGGCCCCTCCACGGGCTTCGTCGTCTACGGACGGGCCCCCGCCCCGACGGTCCGTCTCGCCCAGGAGCTGCGGGACAGTGTCGAAACCCTGGTCACGGCGGCCGTGGACTTCGACCGCTCGCTCGGCTTCTCCTGGGACGCGGTCGGTTCCGCCCTCGGCGTCACCAAGCAGGCCGTCCATCGCCGCTACGGCGCGCGCCGCGCCGCCACCCAGGCCGCGGCCGAGGCCGAGCGGACGACCGAGCCCTCGGGCACCCGGACGGTCAACGTCACCACCGCCCTCCCCCCGGTGCCGACCGTTCCCGCGGCCCGCTCCATGCCGACGCAGCCGACGGCAGGCAGTCCGGCCATCCGCGACGAGGCCAGGCCCACGGCGTTTCCCGGCCCTCGCAACGGCTGACACCCCCCACGCTCTGCCCTCCCGAAGCGCACCCGGGAGGGCAGAGGCATGTCCGAGCCGACTCGGCAGCCCGTCCTGCCCCCGCGGCACGCCGCACTCTCCCGCACTCTCATCGCGCCCTCCGGGCCCCGGGGCCCGCCGCCCTCACCCGATGTCCGGCGGGTCGATCCGAACCCGCACCCCGGCCTCGCCGCCTCCCCGCGCCATCCGCGCCGCCTGCGCGGCCTTCAACGCCGAGGCCAACGCGGCCCCGCTGCCCGGCGGCACCCGCACCAACGCCCGCTCCCACTGCTCACCCGGCGGCGGCGCCCCCACACGCCGCGGTCGCCCCACCGCGGTGACGGGCACCGGTACGGGCCCCAACACCTCGGCCCCCGGCGGTAGTTCGGCCGTACGGAGGAACTCGGCGACCGCCTCCCCGGGCCCGGCCACGGAAGCCATCCGGGACACCGGCGGAAACCCGAGCTCGGCCCGCTCCCCGAGCTCCCGTACCGCATGTCCGACGGGGTCCCACCGCACCAGCGCCTGCACCGGCCGCAGCGTGGGCTCGGCCACGACGACCACCGTCCCCCCGGCACTCTGCGGCCGCACGAGTGAGGCGGCCGCGATCCAGCGGCGCAACGCGTCCTCTGCGGCCCGCAGATCGGGTCGCCCGAGCATGGCCCAGCCGTCCAGCAGCAGAGCCGCCGCATAACCGCCCTCGGCTACGGGTTCGGCCCCGGGCGTGCTCACGACCAGTGAGGGCGTCCCCGGCACGGTGTCCAGCACATGCTCACGCCCAGAGGTCCGAACGGGTACGGCGGGAAAGGCCCGCCCCAACTCCTCGGCGGTTCGCCTCGCCCCCACCACCTGGGCGCGCAACCGGAACGCACCGCACTCCGGGCAGTGCCAGGCGCCCTCCTCACGCCCGCACCACCCGCACCGCAGTTCGGCGCCGGAGCCCTGCGCCTCCAGTGGCCCGGAGCAGTGCCGACACCGAGCTGGCGCCCGGCAGTTGGCGCAGGCCATCCTCGGCACATAGCCGCGCCGGGGCACCTGGACCAGCACCGGTCCCTGCCGCAGCCCCTCCCGCACCGCCTGCCAGGCGAGCGTCGGCAGCCGGGCGGCCCGCGCGGCCTCGTCCCGTGCGAGATCAGCGTCCCCCACGGTCCGTACGAGCGGAGCCGCACCCCGCACCTGCTCCCGCCCGGCGACCAACGGCCGGGCCCACCCGCTCTCGACGAGCTGGGCGGCCTCGACGGTGCAGCTCCAACTCCCCAGCAGAAAGCCGCACTTGTCCTGCGCCGCCCGCAGCAGCAGCACATCGCGCGCATGGGGCTGCGGGGCGTGCGGCTCGCTGTGGCTGTCGTCGCCGTCGTCCCAGAGGGCGACCAGCCCGAGATCCCGCACGGGCGCGAACATGGCCGCCCGGGTCCCCACGACCGCCCGTACGCTGCCCCGGTGTACCGCGAGCCACTCCCGATACCGCTTCTCGGGCCCGGCGTCGGCGGTCAGCACCGCATGCCGTCCCTTGCCCATGAGCGAGGTCAGCGCGGCATCCACCCGCGCGACGGCCCGGCCGTCCGGCAGGACCACCAGCACGCCCCGGCCGGAGGCCAGTGTCGCGACGACGGCCCGCGCCAGCTCCTCGCTCCAGTCGGGCCCGGGCAGCGCGTTCCACACGGCACGCGGGGCACCCCCGGAGGCCAGCGACTCCAGAAAGGCGGCCCCCCGCTCGTAGCGCCCCCAGGACCCCGCCTCGGGCCTGCCGGGCGGCGGCAGCGGCTCCGGTGACGGCCGCTGCTCGGCCCGTGCGCTGCGCGGCGGCACGGCCAGCTGGAGCACATCGGCGAGCCCACCCGCGTACCGGTCGGCCACGGCACGTGCGAGCCCGAGCAACTCCTCGCTCAGCACCCGCTCCGGGGAAACGACCTGGGCGAGCGCCGCGAGCGGCCCGGAGTAGTCGGACTCGGCAAGGCGTGCCACCAGGAACCCGTCGATGAGCCCGCCGCCCTCACGCCGCCCCTCACGCACCCGATGCCGTCCGGCGCCGAACCGCACCCGCACCCGCACCCCGGGCTGCGCGTCGGCGTCCAGCTCCGCGGGCACGGCGTAGTCGAAGTACCGGTCGAGATGCAGTACGCCCTTGTCGACGAGGACCCGGGCGACCGGCAGCTCCTTCGCGAGCTCGGCCCCCCGCCAGGTCCTGGGCTTGGCCCGCGGCACCTTCGCCTGCCGCACGCTCTCCCGAATGAGCGCGAGCTGCTCGGGCGACGCCCCCTCGGCCCCGCCCTGACCGTTCTCGTTCTCGCTGCTCACGCCTGCATTCTTACCAAACGCCACTGACAACCGACGGCGCCCGAGTTCCCGCACGAGGACACGCCGAAGCCCGGCCTCCCACAAGGGAGACCGGGCCTCTTGCGGAGCTGGGGACCCTTACAGGCCCACTGCCTTCTGCAGCGCCTCCACCCGGTCCGTGCGCTCCCAGGTGAACTCCGGCAGCTCACGGCCGAAGTGGCCGTAGGCCGCGGTCTGGGCGTAGATCGGGCGGAGCAGGTCCAGGTCGCGGATGATCGCGGCCGGACGCAGGTCGAAGACCTGCTCGATGGCCTTCTCGATCTTCTCGGCGTCGACCTTGGCCGTGCCGAAGGTCTCGACGAACAGACCGACGGGCTCGGCCTTGCCGATCGCGTACGCCACCTGCACCTCGCAGCGGGAGGCCAGGCCGGCCGCGACGACGTTCTTGGCGACCCAGCGCATCGCGTACGCCGCCGAACGGTCCACCTTGGACGGGTCCTTGCCGGAGAACGCGCCGCCGCCGTGGCGGGCCATGCCGCCGTAGGTGTCGATGATGATCTTCCGGCCGGTCAGACCGGCGTCACCCATCGGACCACCGATCTCGAAACGGCCGGTGGGGTTGACCAGAAGGCGGTAGTTCTCCGTGTCGAGCTTGATGCCGTCGTCGAGGAGGGCCTTCAGCTCCGGCTCGACCACGAACTCCCGGATGTCGGGAGCGAGGAGGGAGTCGAGGTCGATGTCGCTCGCGTGCTGCGAGGAGACGACGACCGTGTCCAGGCGGACCGCCTTGTCGCCGTCGTACTCGATGGTGACCTGCGTCTTGCCGTCGGGGCGCAGGTAGGGGATGGTGCCGTTCTTGCGGACCTCGGAGAGGCGCTTGGACAGGCGGTGCGCCAGGAAGATCGGCAGCGGCATCAGCGTCGGCGTCTCGTCCGTCGCGTAGCCGAACATCAGGCCCTGGTCACCGGCGCCCTGGCGGTCCAGCTCGTCCTCGTCGCCCTCGACCCGCGACTCGTACGCGGTGTCCACGCCCTGCGCGATGTCCGGCGACTGCGAGCCGATCGAGACCGAGACACCGCAGGAAGCGCCGTCGAAGCCCTTCTTCGAGGAGTCGTAGCCGATCTCGAGGATCTTGTTGCGGACCAGCGTCGCGATGTCCGCGTACGTCTTGGTCGTGACCTCGCCGGCCACGTGCACCAGACCGGTCGTGATCAGGGTCTCGACGGCGACGCGGGACGTCGGGTCCTCACGCAGAAGCGCGTCGAGAATGGTGTCGCTGATCTGGTCAGCGATCTTGTCGGGGTGACCCTCGGTCACGGACTCCGAGGTGAACAGGCGACGGGACACAACGCTCCCTGTGGTTGCAGCGGCTGCTGGCTGATCATTGGCGGACGGGACGGGGGCTGCGCCCGGCGTCGTCCGAGGACAGTTTATCTGTCGCGCTCGGCCACCGACCCCCTGTCTCGCCTCTCGGGAGCGCTGTGACCTGCGGCACGGGCATTCTGCCCAATCCCACACGCCCTTGGCCAGGGGCGCCACACCCGAATCGAGTGAGGCTCGCGGGATGCCGACAACGCATCAAACATTTGAGCCCAGTCGGCGTGCCACCAGGTCCCATACGGTTTCGGCCAGGGCCTCCTTGGGCCCGTACGGCACGGGTGTCTCGGTGCCGTCGGCGCCCAGGACGACCGCCTCGTTCTCCTCGGAGCCGAAGGTCTTGCGCTCGCCCACCTCGTTCACCACGAGGAGGTCGCACCCCTTGCGCTCCAGCTTCTTACGGCCGTTGGCCAGGACGTCGTCCGTCTCAGCGGCGAAGCCGACGACGACCTGGCCGGGACGGGCGCGGTCGGTCGAGATCTCCGCGAGGATGTCCGGATTCCGCACCAGGACGATGGGCTCGGGCTCCTGGCCGTCCCGCTTCTTGATCTTTCCGGCGGCGTACGTGGCCGGTCGGAAGTCCGCGACCGCCGCCGCCATGACCACCGCGTCGGCGTCCGGCGCGGCCTTGAGGACCGCCTCGCGCAGCTGTACGGCCGTGCCGACCTGGACGACGTCCACGCCGGCCGGGTCGGGCATGCCGGTGTTGGCGGCGATCAGTGTCACGCGGGCGCCCCGGGCGGCGGCGGTGCGGGCGAGGGCGTAGCCCTGCTTGCCGGAGGAGCGGTTGCCGAGGAAGCGGACGGGGTCGAGGGGCTCGCGGGTGCCGCCGGCGCTGACGACGACGTGCCGTCCCTCGAGGTCGGGCTCGGTGACGCCGCGGGCCAGCACACGGCGGCAGACCTCGAAGATCTCCGCGGGGTCGGGCAGCCTGCCCTTGCCGGTGTCGACGCCGGTGAGGCGGCCGACGGCGGGCTCGATGACGATCGCGCCGCGTCGGCGCAGCGTCGCCACGTTCTCCTGGGTGGCCGGGTGCTCCCACATCTCGGTGTGCATGGCGGGGGCGAAGAGCACCGGGCAGCGGGCCGTGAGCAGGGTGTTGGTCAGCAGGTCGTCGGCGAGGCCGTGGGCCGCCTTGGCGAGGATGTCGGCCGTGGCCGGGGCGACGACCACCAGGTCGGCGTGCTGGCCGATGCGGACGTGCGGGACCTCGTGGACGTCGTCCCAGACCTCTGTCGAGACGGGATTGCCGGACAGGGCGGACCAGGTGGCGGCGCCGACGAAGTGCAGCGCGGAGGCGGTGGGCACGACCCGGACGTCATGCCCGGACTCCGAGAGTCTGCGCAGCAGCTCACAGGCCTTGTACGCGGCGATGCCACCGCTGACGCCCAGAACGACCTTCGGCTTGTCCACCGTCTCTCCCCGGGATCGGCTCATGTGCGCCAGGGACCAGCGCACGACTCCACTACACACCACAGGCCCGGCAGTCGGCCTGCCGGGCCTGTGGAAAAGTCAGCTGCAAGCTGTAAATCGTACTTACTGTGCCGGGCCCTCGACGGCCTCGGACGTCAGCAGACCCGCGTTGATCTCGCGCAGGGCGATCGAGAGCGGCTTCTCGTGGACGTGGGTGTCCACCAGCGGACCGACGTACTCGAGGAGGCCCTCGCCGAGCTGCGAGTAGTACGCGTTGATCTGGCGGGCACGCTTGGCCGCGTAGATCACGAGGCTGTACTTCGAGTCGGTGGCCTCGAGGAGCTCGTCGATCGGCGGGTTGATGATGCCCTCGGGCGCGGAGATGGAAGAGGACACGCTCTACCTTCCGATGGATGGGAAAGATTCAGTGTGCATGGTCAGTGACGATCACACAACGTCCATCAAGGCTAGCAGCTCGCGCGCCACGTCCTCGACGGAGGTGTTGACCAAGGTCACATCGAACTCCGGCTCGGCTGCCAGCTCGACCTTCGCCGCGTCCAGCCGGCGTTCGATCACCTCGGGCGGCTCGGTGCCACGTCCGGTGAGTCTGCGCACGAGCTCCTCCCAGGAGGGAGGGGCCAGGAACACGAGCTGGGCCTCCGCCATGGACTCGCGGACCTGCCGGGCACCCTGGAGGTCGATCTCCAGGAGCACGGGCTCCCCCGCCTCCAGCCGCTCCAGCACGGCCGCACGCGGCGTGCCGTAGCGGTTGCCGGCGAACTCGGCCCACTCCAGCAGCTCACCGTTGGCGATCAGCTTGTCCATCTCGTCGTCGGTGACGAAGAAGTAGTGGACTCCGTGCCGCTCGCCGGGGCGGGGCTTGCGGGTCGTCGCCGACACCGAGAGCCAGACCTCGGGGTGTTCCTTGCGCATATGGGCGACGACCGTGCTCTTGCCGACCCCGGAGGGGCCGGAGAGCACGGTCAGCCGCGGACGTTCACTCATGCAGCGATTATTCCAGCAATCCCGGAGTGCCCGGGACTCCCGGTCCGGAGTGACCGGATCAGGAGCCGGTGCTGCCGAACTCGCGCTCCAGGGAAGCGATCTGGTTCGAGCCGAGGCCACGCACGCGGCGGCTCTCGGAGATGCCGAGTCGCTCCATGATCTGCTTGGCGCGGACCTTGCCCACGCCCGGCAGGGACTCAAGCAGGGCGGAGACCTTCATCTTGCCGATGACGTCGTTCTCCTGGCCCTGCTTGATGACCTCGTGAAGCGAGGCGCCGGAGTGCTTGAGTCGATTCTTGACCTCGGCCCGCTCCCGGCGAGCCGCGGCGGCCTTTTCGAGCGCGGCTGCGCGCTGTTCAGGGGTAAGGGGCGGAAGAGCCACGCCTACGTCACCTCGGATGTTGACTGTCGGATACGGACCGGTGAGGAACCTAGTCGCCCCACACCTGGGGAGCCACGAGCAACACGCTTGCCCGTTGACTCTCGTCGGAGACTAGCGGCCAAGTCCGCCAGAGTCAGCGAGAACAGCGGAAAAGTCCTGGTCAGCCTCCGCCAGGCCGGACATTTAGGACATAATGCCCTGGATTTGAGGATGTATTCAGACTCAAGTCGGCCGGGAGCCACTCGACGAAGCACTCATCGGAGGATTCGCGGAGCGGCTCGAACGCCCCTGACGGCAGTCAGACACCCGCCACAGCGACCCTGACGTCTTCGGCGAAGCGTGACGCGGCGTCACGCAGCGCGACGACGTCGGGACCGTGCCGCAGCACACCCCGGCTGACGTTCGGCACGACGTTGCGCGCGGCGGCGCCGAACACCCGGGGAATGTCCGCCGGCGTGGCGCCCTGGGCACCGATGCCGGGGGCGAGCAGGGGACCGTTGATGTCGAGCTCGTACGACGACAGGTCTCCGAGGGTGGCGCCGACGACCGCCCCGAAGGAGCCCAGCGGCTCCTCCCCCACGTTCTCGGCCGCCAGGTGCGCCAGCATCGTCGCGCCCACGGTGCGGCCGTCCGCGCGGATGGCGTGCTGGACCTCGCCGCCCTCCGGATTCGAGGTCAGCGCGAGCACGAACAGGCCGGTGCCGCTCTCCCGGGCCAGCGCGACGGCGGGCGAGAGCGAGCCGTAGCCGAGGTAGGGCGAGACGGTCAGCGCGTCGGAGAAGAGCGGCGAGTCCTTGCGGAGGAAGGACTCGGCGTACGCGGCCATGGTGGAGCCGATGTCGCCGCGCTTGGCGTCCATCACCACCAGCGCACCGGCCGCCCGCGCCTCCTCGACCGACTTCTCCAGAACCGCGACGCCGCGCGAGCCGAAGCGCTCGAAGAAGGCGCTCTGCGGCTTGAGCACGGCGACCCGGTCGGCCATCGCCTCGACGACCGTGCGGCTGAACCGCTCCAGACCGGCCACGTCGTCGTTCAGGCCCCACTCGGAGAGCAGGGACGCGTGCGGGTCGATGCCTACGCACAGCGGGCCGCGTTCGTCCATCGCGCGGCGGAGGCGTGCACCGAAGGATTCCAGGACAGTCATGCGGCTTCCTCTGGCTTCCTGACGTCGGCGCCGACCGCGTCGGCGAGGGTGACGTACGGGCTGGTCCGCAGGCGGGCGGCGAGCCCCTTGTGGATGGCGCGGCCCCAGAAGGGCCCCTCGTAGATGAAGGCGCTGTAGCCCTGGACCAGCGTGGCACCGGCCAGGATGCGCTGCCAGGCGTCCTCGGCGTTCTCGATGCCGCCGACGCCCACGAGTGTGATCCGATCGCCCACGCGCGCGTACAGGCGCCGCAACACCTCCAGCGAGCGTGCCTTCAGGGGCGCGCCGGAGAGACCGCCGACCTCCTTGACCAGTGAGGGTTCGGATTTCAAACCGAGGCTCTCGCGCGCGATGGTGGTGTTCGTGGCGATGATCCCGTCCAGACCGAGCTCGACGGCCAGGTCGGCGACCGCGTCGACGTCCTCGTCGGCGAGGTCCGGCGCGATCTTCACCAGCAGCGGCACACGGCGGCTGGTCACTGTGCGGTCGGCGGCCTCGCGCACGGCGGTCAGCAGGGGGCGCAGCGACTCGGTGGCCTGGAGGTTGCGCAGGCCGGGCGTGTTGGGCGAGGAGACGTTGACCACCAGGTAGTCGGCGTACGGCGCCAGCCGCTCCGTCGACTTCACGTAGTCGCCGGCGGCCTCCGCCTCCGGGACGACCTTGGTCTTGCCGATGTTGACGCCCACGACGGTCCTGAAGACCGGCTCACGGGACGCCAGGCGGGCCGCCACGGCCAGCGAGCCCTCGTTGTTGAAGCCCATGCGGTTGATCAGCGCCCGGTCCTTCACGAGGCGGAACAGCCGCTTCTTGGGGTTGCCCGGCTGGGCCTCCCCCGTGACGGTGCCGATCTCGACGTGGTCGAAGCCCAGCATCGACATGCCGTCGATCGCGACCGCGTTCTTGTCGAAGCCTGCGGCGAGTCCGAAGGGGCCGTGCATGCGCAGTCCGAAGGCCTCGGTCCGCAGTTCCTGGTACCGGGGCGCGAGGGCGGCGGCGACGAAGGTGCGCAGCACGGGGATGCGGACGGCGAGCCGGATCCAGCGGAAGGCCAGGTAGTGGGCCTGTTCCGGGTCCATCCGTTTGAAGACGAGATTGAAGAAGATCTTGTACATGGTTCCCTCACGAAGAGGGGGACACCGTTTCCGGTGTCCCCCTCAGGGCTGCTAGTCGCGGGCCGCGGTCAGGTGTTCCGCGTGTTCCTGGAGCGAACGGACGCCCACGTCACCGTGGTTGAGGGCGTCGATGCCCTGGACGGCGGCGGCGAGCGCCTGGACCGTCGTCAGGCACGGGACCGACCGCGCCACGGCCGCCGTACGGATGTCGTAGCCGTCGAGGCGGCCGCCGGTGCCGTACGGGGTGTTGACGATGAGGTCGACCTCGCCGTCGTGGATGAGCTGCACGATGGTCTTCTCGCCGTTCGGGCCGGTGCCCTCGGACTGCTTGCGCACGATCGTGGCGTTGATGCCGTTGCGCTTGAGGACCTCGGCCGTGCCGGACGTGGCGAGCAGTTCGAAGCCGTGGGCGACCAGCTCACGCGCGGGGAAGATCATCGAGCGCTTGTCGCGGTTGGCGACCGAGATGAAGGCGCGGCCCTTCGTCGGCAGCGGACCGTACGCGCCCGCCTGCGACTTGGCGTACGCCGTGCCGAAGACGGAGTCGATGCCCATGACCTCGCCGGTGGAGCGCATCTCCGGGCCGAGGACGGTGTCGACGCCGCGGCCGTGGATGTCGCGGAAGCGCGACCACGGCATGACGGCCTCCTTGACGGAGATCGGCGCGTCGAACGGGAGCTCGCCGCCGTCGCCGTTCGCCGGAAGGAGGCCCTCGGCACGCAGTTCGGCGATGGTCGCGCCCAGCGAGATCCGGGCGGCGGCCTTGGCCAGTGGCACCGCGGTCGCCTTCGAGGTGAAGGGGACGGTGCGGGACGCGCGCGGGTTGGCCTCCAGGACGTACAGGATGTCGCCGGCCATCGCGAACTGGATGTTGATCAGGCCGCGGACGCCGACGCCCTTGGCGATGGCCTCGGTCGAGGCGCGCAGGCGCTTGATGTCGAACCCGCCCAGCGTGATCGGCGGCAGCGCGCACGCGGAGTCGCCGGAGTGGATGCCGGCCTCCTCGATGTGCTCCATGACGCCGCCGAGGTAGAGCTCGGTGCCGTCGTAGAGCGCGTCGACGTCGATCTCGATCGCGTCGTCCAGGAACCGGTCGACGAGGACCGGCCGCGAGGGGCTGATCTCGGTCGACTCGGCGATGTAGGACTCCAGCCGAGTCTCGTCGTAGACGATCTCCATGCCACGTCCGCCGAGGACGTACGACGGCCGCACCAGGACCGGGTAGCCGATCTCGTCCGCGATGGCCTTGGCGCCGGCGAAGGTGGTCGCGGTGCCGTGCTTGGGGGCCGGCAGGCCCGCCTCGGCGAGGACGCGGCCGAAGGCGCCCCGGTCCTCGGCGGCGTGGATGGCCTCCGGGGACGTACCGACGATCGGCACGCCGTTGTCCTTCAGCGCCTGCGACAGGCCCAGCGGGGTCTGGCCGCCGAGCTGCACGACGACGCCCGCCACGGGACCGGCCTGCTGCTCCGCGTGGACGATCTCCAGCACGTCTTCCAGCGTCAGCGGCTCGAAGTACAGACGGTCGGAGGTGTCGTAGTCCGTGGAGACGGTCTCCGGGTTGCAGTTGACCATCACGGTCTCGTACCCGGCGTCGCTCAGCGCGAAGGAGGCGTGCACGCAGGAGTAGTCGAACTCGATGCCCTGGCCGATGCGGTTGGGACCGGAGCCCAGGATGATGACGGCCGGCTTCTCCCGCGGGGCGACCTCGGTCTCCTCGTCGTAGGACGAGTAGAAGTACGGCGTCTTCGCGGCGAACTCGGCGGCGCAGGTGTCGACCGTCTTGTAGACCGGGCGGATGCCCAGCGCGTGCCGGACCTCGCGGACAACGTCTTCGCGCAGACCGCGGATCTCGGCGATCTGGACGTCGGAGAAGCCGTGCCGCTTGGCCTCGGCCAGCAGGTCGGGGGTGAGCTCCGGTGCCTCGGCGAGCTCGTCGGCGATCTCCTTGATCAGGAAGAGCTGGTCGACGAACCAGGGGTCGATCTTCGTGTACTCGAAGACCTCCTCCTGCGTGGCGCCCGCGCGGATGGCCTGCATGACGGCGTTGATACGGCCGTCGGTGGGCCGTACGGCCTCGCGCAGCAGCTCGACCTTGTCGCCGGGCTCGCCGACGAACGTGAACTGGCTGCCCTTCTTCTCCAGCGAGCGCAGCGCCTTCTGGAAGGCCTCGGTGAAGTTACGGCCGATGGCCATGGCCTCGCCGACCGACTTCATGGTGGTCGTGAGGGTGGAGTCGGCCTGCGGGAACTTCTCGAAGGCGAAACGCGGAGCCTTCACGACCACGTAGTCGAGCGTGGGCTCGAAGGAGGCCGGGGTCTCCTGCGTGATGTCGTTCGGGATCTCGTCGAGGGTGTAGCCGACAGCGAGCTTGGCGGCGATCTTGGCGATCGGGAAGCCGGTCGCCTTGGAGGCGAGCGCCGAGGACCGCGACACGCGCGGGTTCATCTCGATGACGATCACGCGACCGTCCTCGGGGTTCACCGCGAACTGGATGTTGCAGCCGCCGGTGTCGACGCCGACCTCGCGGATGACGGCGATGCCGATGTCGCGCAGGGTCTGGTACTCGCGGTCGGTCAGCGTCATCGCGGGCGCCACGGTGATCGAGTCACCCGTGTGCACGCCCATCGGGTCGAAGTTCTCGATGGAGCAGACGACCACGACGTTGTCGTTCTTGTCGCGCATCAGCTCCAGTTCGTACTCCTTCCAGCCGAGGATGGACTCCTCCAGGAGCACCTCGGTGGTCGGCGAGAGCGTGAGGCCTTGGCCCGCGATGCGGCGCAGCTCCTCCTCGTCGTGCGCGAAACCGGAGCCGGCGCCGCCCATGGTGAAGGAGGGGCGGACGACGACCGGGTAGCCGCCGAGCGTCTCGACGCCCGCGAGGACGTCCTCCATGGAGTGGCAGATGACCGAGCGGGCGGACTCGCCGTGCCCGATCTTCTGGCGGACGGCCTCGACGACGTCCTTGAACAGGTCGCGGTCCTCGCCCTTGTTGATGGCCTCGACGTTTGCGCCGATCAGCTCCACGCCGTACTTCTCCAGCGTGCCCGCCTCGTGCAGCGAGATGGCCGTGTTGAGGGCCGTCTGGCCGCCCAGGGTGGGCAGGAGCGCGTCCGGGCGCTCCTTGGCGATGATCTTCTCGACGAACTCCGGGGTGATCGGCTCGACGTAGGTGGCGTCGGCGATCTCCGGGTCGGTCATGATCGTCGCCGGGTTGGAGTTGACGAGGACGACCCGCAGGCCCTCGGCGCGCAGGATGCGGCACGCCTGGGTTCCGGAGTAGTCGAACTCGGCGGCCTGGCCGATGACGATCGGGCCGGAGCCGATGACCAGGACGGACTGGATATCGGTGCGCTTAGGCACGCTGGCCCTCCATCAGGGATACGAAGCGGTCGAACAGGTAGGCGGCGTCGTGCGGGCCCGCTGCCGCTTCGGGGTGGTACTGGACGCTGAAGGCCGGCTTGTCGAGGAGGTGAAGGCCCTCCACCACGTTGTCGTTGAGGCAGACGTGGGAGACCTCGGCGCGGCCGTAGGGGGTCTCGGAGACCTTGTCGGTCGGGGCGTCGACGGCGAAGCCGTGGTTGTGCGCGGTGACCTCGACCTTGCCGGTCGTGCGGTCCTGCACCGGCTGGTTGATGCCGCGGTGGCCGTACTTCAGCTTGTACGTGCCGAAGCCCAGCGCACGCCCCAGGATCTGGTTGCCGAAGCAGATGCCGAAGAGCGGGGTGCCGCGCTCCAGGACCGCCTGCATGACCGAGACCGGGTGGTCGGCGGTGGACGGGTCGCCCGGGCCGTTGGAGAAGAACACGCCGTCGGGGTTGACGGCGTACACGTCCTCGGCGGTCGCCGTCGCGGGCAGCACGTGCACCTCGATGCCGCGCTCGGCCATCCGGTGCGGGGTCATGCCCTTGATGCCGAGGTCGACGGCGGCGACGGTGAACTTCTTCGTGCCGATCGCCGGGACGACGTAGGCCTCCTTGGTGGCGACCTCGGCGGAGAGGTCGGCGCCCTTCATCTCGGGGGCCTGGCGGACCTCGGCGAGCATGGTGCCCTCGTCGGGCAGCGCGTTGCCGGAGAAGATGCCGACGCGCATGGCGCCGCGCTCGCGCAGGTGGCGGGTGAGCGCGCGGGTGTCGATGCCGGAGATCCCGACGACGCCCTGGTGGCGCAGCTCGTCGTCCAGCGAGCGCCGGGAGCGCCAGTTGGACGGCACGCGCGCGGGGTCGCGCACGACGTAGCCGGCGACCCAGATCTGCTTGCTCTCCGGGTCCTCGTCGTTGACGCCGGTGTTGCCGACGTGCGGGGCCGTCATCACGACGACCTGGCGGTGGTAGGACGGGTCGGTGAGGGTCTCCTGGTAGCCGGTCATTCCGGTGGAGAACACGGCCTCGCCGAAGGTCACCCCCACGGCCCCGTAGGCGCGGCCGCGGAAGATCCGGCCGTCCTCCAGGACGAGTACCGCAGGAACCTTGTCGGCTCCCCTTGTGGAGGTCGTCATCGTTCGGCGCCTTCCGTGCTGTTGGTGTTGATCATGGAGTTAATGACGTCGACCCACTCGTTGTGCTCCGCCGCGTGGTCCGAGCGGAAGCCGGAGTCGATCAGGCGGTCACCGTGTGCCCAGGTCACGACGAGCAGTCCGCCCTCGGTGAGGACCTTGCCCGCGATGCCCTTGTCGAGCCGGGCCTCGCGCAGCCGGTCGGCCGGGACGAAGAAGTCGGCCGCGCCGGGGCGTACGACGTCCAGTCCCGCGTCCGTCAGCGTGAGCTCGACCCGGCTGCGGGTGCCGAGGCCGTGCGCCACGATGCGGTCCAGCCACTGACCCGCGGTGGTCGAGCCGTGGTAGCGGCCGCTCATGCTCAGTCTGGCCGGGCCGGGGTCGTCCGGCGCGCTGGGCAGCTCGGGGAGGTCGCCCTGGAGCGTGCCACGCCACTTCCAGCCCTCGCGCATCAGCCAGTAGACGAGCGCGACGAAGAGGGCGAGTCCGACGACCCAGCCGACGCGTGCGGCCCAGTCGGTCACTTCGGCCGACTTCTGTTCGGCCGCGAGTCCGGTGCCGGCTGCGAGCAGTGTTGCAGGTGTCACGTGAGCTTCCCGTCGACGAGCGTGGCCTTGCCCCGGAGCCACGTGTGGGTCACACGGCCCGGCAGCTCGCGCCCCTCGTACGGAGTGTTGCGGCTGCGCGAGGCGAAGCCCTCGGGGTCCACGGACCCACGGTATTCCGTGTCGACGAGCGTGAGGTTGGCGGGCTCACCAGCCGAGACGGGCCGTCCGTGTCCCTTGGCCTGCCCGATCTCGGCGGGCTTGAAGGACATGCGCTCGGCGACCCCGGCCCAGGTGAGGAGCCCGGTGTCCACCATGGTCTCCTGCACCACTGACAACGCGGTCTCCAGGCCGACCATCCCCATGGCGGCCGCGGCCCACTCGCAGTCCTTGTCCTCGTGCGGGTGCGGGGCGTGGTCGGTGGCGACGATGTCGATCGTGCCGTCGGCGAGCGCCTCGCGCAGTGCCAGCACGTCACGCTCGGTGCGCAGCGGCGGGTTCACCTTGTAGACCGGGTTGTACGTGCGGACCAGCTCGTCGGTGAGGAGGAGGTGGTGCGGGGTGACCTCAGCGGTGACGTCGATGCCGCGGGACTTGGCCCAGCGGACGATCTCCACCGAGCCGGCGGTCGAGAGGTGGCAGATGTGCACGCGGGAGCCGACGTGCTCGGCGAGTAGGACATCCCGGGCGATGATCGATTCTTCGGCCACCGCGGGCCAGCCCCCGAGCCCCAGCTCGGCGGAGACGATGCCCTCGTTCATCTGGGCGCCCTCGGTCAGCCGCGGCTCCTGCGCGTGCTGGGCGACGACACCGCCGAAGGCCTTCACGTACTCCAGTGCCCGGCGCATCATCACGGCGTCGTCGACGCACTTGCCGTCGTCGGAGAAGACGGTGACCCCGGCGGCCGACTCGTGCATGGCGCCGAGCTCGGCGAGCTTCTTGCCCTCCAGGCCGACGGTGACGGCGCCGATGGGCTGTACGTCGCAGTAGCCGTGCTCCTGGCCGAGCCGGTAGACCTGCTCGACGACACCGGCCGTGTCGGCGACCGGGAAGGTGTTGGCCATGGCGAACACGGACGTGTAACCGCCGGAGGCGGCCGCGCGCGTGCCGGTCAGCACGGTCTCGGAGTCCTCGCGGCCGGGCTCACGCAGATGGGTGTGCAGGTCGACCAGGCCCGGCAGCAGCACCTTGCCGGCCGCCTCGACGACCTGGGCGCCCTCGTCCGAGAGCCCCGTGCCGACCGCCTCGATGACGGCACCGTCGATCAGCACGTCCTGCGGCTCGCCGCCGAGCACCTTCGCACCACGGATCAGGATCTTGCTCATCTGTCTTACTTCTCCTCGGTGGTACGGGCGTGGGTGAGGGCGGGTTCGTTGCCGCCGAGCAGCAGGTACAGAACGGCCATCCGGATGGACACTCCGTTTGCGACCTGCTCGACGACGGTGCAACGTTCCGAGTCGGCGACCTCTGCGGTGATCTCCATGCCGCGCACCATCGGGCCGGGGTGCATCACGATGGCGTGCTCGGGCATCCGCGCCATGCGGTCGCCGTCGAGTCCGTAGCGCCGCGAGTACTCGCGCTCGGTCGGGAAGAACGCGGCGTTCATACGCTCGCGCTGCACGCGCAGCATCATCACCGCGTCGGTCTTGGCCAGGGTGCTGTCGAGGTCGTACGACACCTCGCAGGGCCAGGTCTCGACGCCGACCGGCACCAGGGTCGGCGGGGCGACGAGGGTGACCTCGGCGCCGAGGGTGTGCAGCAGGTCGACGTTGGAGCGGGCGACCCGGCTGTGCAGGACGTCGCCGACGATCGTGATGCGCCGGCCGTTGAGGTCCTGGCCGAGCCCGGCGTCCCGGCCGACGAGCCGGCGGCGCATGGTGAAGGCGTCCAGCAGGGCCTGGGTGGGGTGCTGGTGGGTGCCGTCGCCCGCGTTGATGACGGCTGCGTCGATCCAGCCGGAGTTGGCGAGGCGGTACGGCGCTCCGGAGGCGCCGTGCCGGATGACGACGGCGTCGACGCCCATGGCCTCCAGGGTCTGCGCGGTGTCCTTCAGGGACTCGCCCTTGGAGACGCTCGACCCCTTGGCGGTGAAGTTGATGACGTCGGCGGAGAGGCGCTTCTCGGCGGCCTCGAAGGAGATACGCGTGCGCGTGGAGTCCTCGAAGAAGAGGTTCACGACGGTGCGGCCGCGCAGGGTCGGCAGCTTCTTGATCGGCCGGTCGGCGACCCGCGCCATCTCCTCGGCGGTGTCGAGGATCAGGACGGCGTCGTCGCGGGTGAGGTCGGCGGCCGAGATGAGATGACGCTGCATCTGTCAGGCTCCGTAAGGCAGTTCGGGAGATTACGGGCAAGTGCGGGCATGCCGAAGGGAGGCGTTCCCGCCGGCTTGCTACGGGGTCTGCTTGGCACCGAGCAGCACGGTGTCGCGACCGTCCTCCTCGGCGAGCTGGACCTTGACCGTCTCCCGCAACGAGGTGGGGAGGTTCTTGCCGACGTAGTCGGCGCGGATGGGCAGTTCGCGGTGGCCTCTGTCGACGAGGACCGCGAGCTGCACCGCACGGGGGCGCCCGATGTCGTTCAGTGCGTCGAGGGCGGCGCGGATGGTGCGGCCGGAGAACAGGACGTCGTCGACGAGGACGACGAGGCGGCCGTCGATGCCGTCACCGGGGATCTCGGTGCGGGCCAGCGCACGCGGCGGGTGCATGCGCAGGTCGTCGCGGTACATGGTGATGTCGAGCGAGCCGACCGGGATCTTGCGCTCGGTGATCTGCTCGAGCTTGGCGGCGAGCCGCTGGGCGAGGAAGACGCCGCGGGTCGGAATGCCGAGGAGCACCACGTCGTCGGCGCCCTTGGCGCGTTCGACGATCTCGTGCGCGATGCGGGTCAACACCCGCGCGATGTCAGGGCCTTCGAGAACGGGCCGGGCTTCGGACGCTTGCGTGTCCTGCTGGCTGTCCATACGAGAGGGACCTCCTTCTCCGCCTCACGGGACGGACCTTAAAGGACGTCTGGTTTGCGCCATCCACCGTAGCAGGTCGGCGACCCGCTCCCGTTCACCCACTTGGCCTAATCGGCCACCGATAGCACGGAAGAGTCGGTGTGGACCATTCGGCTTGACGCGCCAGAGTAACGCTGCGTAACCTCACAGTGAGTTACCAACCGCGCGGCATGGAACCCAAGCCAGTCGCGTCGACCCAGTGCCGGGGAGCTATATGTCCAGCGAATACGCCAAACAGCTCGGGGCCAAGCTCCGGGCCATCCGCACCCAGCAGGGCCTTTCTCTTCACGGTGTCGAGGAGAAGTCCCAGGGACGCTGGAAGGCCGTTGTGGTCGGTTCGTACGAGCGCGGCGACCGCGCCGTGACCGTGCAGCGCCTCGCCGAGTTGGCGGATTTCTACGGCGTTCCGGTGCAGGAGCTGCTTCCGGGCACCACGCCCGGCGGCGCCGCCGAGCCGCCGCCGAAGCTGGTCCTGGACCTGGAGCGACTGGCCCACGTCCCGGCCGAGAAGGCGGGTCCGCTGCAGCGGTACGCCGCGACGATCCAGTCGCAGCGCGGTGACTACAACGGCAAGGTGCTCTCGATCCGCCAGGACGACCTGCGCACACTCGCCGTCATCTACGACCAGTCGCCCTCGGTCCTCACCGAGCAGCTGATCAGCTGGGGTGTGCTGGACGCGGACGCGCGCCGCGCGGTCTCCCACGCCGAGGAGGGCTGAGCCCTCTCCCAGGGGTCGAGGCCCTTCAGCAGAAACGTGCCGCCGGGGTGGCCGGAACTATGCGGTTCCGGCCACCCCGGCGGCGTTCTGTGGGCCTGCGAAGGCCCAGAGGCACCGGACCCGCCGGAGGGCCCGCAGCATCCCTGCTGCGGGCCCTCCGGCGCTCTTCGAAACCCCTACGCCTCGTCGCGACGCAGGGAGGGCTTCAGGTCCTTGAGCCGGCCGAGCAGGCCGTTGACGAACGAGGGCGACTCGTCCGTGGAGAACTCCTTCGCCAGCTGCACCATCTCGTCCAGCACGACCGCGTCCGGAGTCTCGTCGACCCAGATCAGCTCATGCGCGCCGAGGCGCAGGATGTTGCGGTCCACGACCGGCATCCGGTCCAGCGTCCAGCCGACCGAGTACTGGGCGATCAGCTCGTCGATCCGCTTCGCGTGTGCCGCGTAGCCCTCGACCAGCTCCATCGTGTACTCGCTCACCGGCGGCTGCCGGGTGTCGGCCCGGGAGAGCCGGACCCAGTCCGCGAGGACCGTCAGGACGTCGACGCCGCGCTGGTCGCCCTCGAAGAGGATCTGGAAGGCGCGCTTGCGGGCCGTGTTGCGGGCAGCCACGGTTAGCTGTTCACCCGGCCGAGGTAGTCGCTCGTACGGGTGTCGACCTTGATCTTCTCACCGGTGGTGATGAAGAGCGGCACGTTGATCTGGTGGCCGGTCTCCAGGGTGGCGGGCTTGGTGCCACCGGTGGAGCGGTCGCCCTGGACGCCCGGCTCGGTCTCCTGGATGACCAGCTCGACGGCGGCGGGCAGCTCGACGAAGAGCACCTCGCCCTCGTGCTGGGCGACGGTGGCGGTGAAGCCCTCGATCAGGAAGTTCGCGGCGTCGCCGACGGCCTTGCGGTCGACCATGAGCTGGTCGTAGGTCTCCATGTCCATGAAGACGAAGTACTCGCCGTCCATGTAGGAGAACTGCATGTCGCGCTTGTCGACGGTGGCCGTCTCGACCTTCACGCCGGCGTTGAAGGTCTTGTCGACGACCTTCCCGGAGAGCACGTTCTTGAGCTTGGTGCGCACGAAGGCCGGGCCCTTGCCGGGCTTGACGTGCTGGAACTCGACGACGGACCAGAGCTGGCCGCCTTCGAGCTTGAGCACCATGCCGTTCTTGAGGTCGTTCGTGGAAGCCACGGTTGCGGAATCTCCTGGACTGACGTGGACGACCCCGGCGCACGCGCGTAGCCGACGAGCTAGAGCGCGAGCAGCTCCTTGGTCGTGATGGTGAGTAGCTCGGGTCCGCCGTCCGCCTCGGGGCGGACGACGAGCGTGTCATCGATCCGGACACCGCCCCGGCCCGGGAGGTGGACCCCCGGTTCGACGGTGACCGGCACGCAAGCGTCCAGTTTACCCATGGCCGCGGGAGCCAACTGAGGGTCCTCGTCGATTTCGAGTCCGACACCGTGTCCCGTCAAGGGCGGAAGGCCCTGCGCGTACCCCGCGGAGTCCAGCACCTGGCGTGCCGCACGGTCCACATCCCGGTAGGCGGCGCCCGGCGCCAGCGACTCCCGTCCGGCGCGCTGGGCGGCGAAGACCAGGTCGTACAGCTCGATCTGCCAGTCGGCGGGCGACGTACCGATGACGAACGTACGGCCGATCTCGCACCGGTAGCCGCGGTACGTGGCACCCAGGCAGACGGAGAGGAAGTCGCCCTCCTCAACGCGGCGGTCGGTCGGGCGGTGTGCGCGTCGGCCGGCGTTCGGGCCGGTGGCGACGGAGGTGGGGAAGGCGGGGCCGTCGGCGCCGTGATCGACGAGGCGGCGTTCGAGTTCGAGGGCGAGGTGGCGTTCGGTTCGGCCGACGAGGATGGATTCGAGCAGCTCCCCGAGGGCCTGGTCGGCGATCTCCGCGCCGATCCTGAGGCAGGAGATCTCCTCCTCGTCCTTGACCACCCGAAGCTGCTCGACCGCGCCGCCGAGGTCGGCGAGGCGCAGTCGCGGCACGACCGAGCGGATGGCTCGGTGCCGGGCCACGGTGAGGTGGTGTTCCTCCACGGCGAGACAGACCCCGCCCTGCGCCGCGGCGAGGTCGGCCGCGGCTACGGCGGGGTCGCCTCCGGCGCCGGGGAGGGCGTGGATCCGCAGTGCCTCGTCGGGACGGCCTTCGCTGGGGCGGTCGTCGAGCGGGCCGGCGCACACGAGCAGGTCTTCGGTCTTGCCGAGGAGCAGCACGGAGCCCTGCGGGGCGGCGCCCGCGAGGTAGCGGACGTTGGCGGGGCGGGAGATCAGCGCGGTGGCGCTGCCGCTGGCTTGGCAGCGGTCCCTCAGCCGGGATCGGCGGGTGGCGTACACCTCTGACATGACCCGAGCGTAAGAGCTCCGCTCGGTTGGCGCCGGTTGGGGGCGTCTGAGTGGGGTGTCTGGATTGTGGGGGTTGGTGGGGGAGCTGTGTGTGTGGGGGGGTGTGGGGTGTGAGTGCCGCTTGAGGTTGTGTGCCGGGTGCGGGGTCGTGGGGGTGCCGCTTGAGGTTGTGTGCCGGGTGCGGGGTCGTGGGGGCTTGTCGCGCAGTTCCCCGCGCCCCTGGGGCGCTGGCCTGCGGGTCGGCTGCCAGATCGGGAGTCGGCCCCTGGGGTGCTTCCCTGCGGGTCGGCCACCGGATCGGGAGTCGGCCCCTGGGGCGCTGCCCCGCAGGTCCGCCGCCAGATCGGGAGCCGGCCCCCGGAGTACTCCCCCGCAGGTCCGCTACCAGATCGGGAGCCGACCCCCGAAGTACTCCCCCGCAGGCCCGCCGCCAGATCGGGAGCCGACCCCCGAAGTACTCCCCCGCAGGTCCGCTACCAGATCGGGAGCCGACCCCCGAAGTACTCCCCCGCAGGCCCGCTACCAGGTCGGAGGGCTGGCGATGGAGCGGGACAGGACGTCGTTGAGGACCTGGGCTGTTTGAGGGACGTCGAGTTGGGAGTTGTCGATGATGGGGAGGCCGGAGCCGTACCAGCCGGCCATGCGGCCGTGGATGCGGGCGACCTCCTCGTCGGTGAGGCGGCGGTTGCCGGAGCGTTCGGCGTTGCGCTCCAGGACGATCTCGAGGCCGGGGAGGAGGACGACCGGGAGGAGGCCGGGGCCCACGTGGCGCTTCCAGCCGCCGAGGCCGACCACCGGGCGGTCGGGGAAGACCGCGTCGTCGAGGATGCACGAGATGCCGTTGGCCAGGAAGTTGCGCGCGGCGAAGCCGCAGGTGCGGCGGGCGAGGCGGTACTGGGCCTCGGAGTTGTCGTTCCAGCCGGACTGGGGGTCGGCGAAGCCCGAGCGGACCCATTCACGGACGTCGTCGAGGCTGATGTGGGCCGTGGGGACGCGGCGGTGGTCCGCCCAGTACTTGGCGACGCTGGTCTTGCCGGCCCCGGCCGGGCCGATGAGCAGGACCGCGAGGGTCGTGGCGGCGGGGTCGGGGGCCGCGGCGGCGGGCGGGGCGCTCGGCATGCCCACGGGGCCGCCCGGCGGCAGCGGGACGTGGCCGGTGGTCTCCGGCGCGGGCGGGACGTGGGCGTGCTGCGGGCTGTGCGGGGCCGGGCCGGGCGGGGTGAAGCCCGGTGCCGGAGGCGGCGGGGGCACGGGAGCGGATCCCTGGTGCGGGGCCTGCGGGGCAGGGCCCTGATGCGTGCCCGGGTGGTGCGGACCCGGGTGTTGTGCGGCCGGCGTCCAGCCGTGCCCCGACTGGTGGGGCGGCGGCAGCGGAGAACCCACTGCGTGCTGCATCCGGTGCCACTCCGTCTCGTCTTCCATGACCATTGGCGCTGGCAGCAGGGTGTGAACCCCGCTCGCTACCGAACGGTACCGCCCCCGGCCGCCGTTTGGTGAACGGCCGGTGGCGGTCCGAAGTGCCCATCGCCACAGGCGAATCGGACGGAAGGGCGGTTCGCCGGACTTACTGGCCGACTTCGCCGTACGCGGCGAGCAGAACGGCCGGGTCCGGTCCCTCCAGGACGGTCGGCTTGGCCAGGCCGTCCAGCACGATGAAGCGCAGCAGGTTGCCGCGGGACTTCTTGTCGACCTTCATGGTCTCCAGCAGCTTGGGCCACTGGTCGTAGCGGTAGTGGAGGGGGAGGCCGACCGATTCGAGGATCGTGCGGTGCCTGTCGGCCGTCGCGTCGTCCAACCGCCCGGCGAGACGGCCGAGTTCGGCGGCGAAGTGCATGCCGACGGCGACCGCGGCGCCGTGCCGCCACTTGTACCGCTCGTTCTTCTCGATGGCATGGGCGAGCGTGTGGCCGTAGTTGAGGATCTCCCTCAGGCCCGACTCCTTGAGGTCGGAGGAGACGACCTCGGCCTTGACCCGGATGGAGCGCTCGATCAGCTCGGCCGTGTGCGGGCCGGCCGGGGTGCGGGCGGCCTCGGGGTCGGACTCGATGAGCTCCAGGATCGCCGGGTCGGCGATGAAACCGGCCTTGATGATCTCGGCGAGCCCGGAGACGTAGTCGTTGACCGGGAGGGAGTCCAGCGCGGCCAGGTCGCAGAGCACGCCGGCCGGCGGGTGGAAGGCGCCGACGAGGTTCTTGCCCTCGGCGGTGTTGATGCCGGTCTTGCCGCCGACGGCCGCGTCGACCATGGCGAGCACGGTCGTCGGTACGGCGATCCAGCGCACCCCGCGCAGCCAGGTCGCGGCGACGAACCCGGCGAGGTCGGTGGTCGCGCCGCCCCCGACGCCGACGACGACGTCGGTGCGGGTGAACCCGGACTGGCCGAGCGCCTTCCAGCAGTAGGCGGCGACCTCGGCGGTCTTGGCCTCCTCGGCGTTGGGCACCTGGATGGCGACGGCCTCGTAGCCCTGCTCGGCGAGGTCGGCTCGCAGCGCCTCGCCGGTCTCGGCCAGCGCCTCGGGGTGGAGGACGGCGACCCGCTGGGCCTTGTCGCCGATCAACCCGCCGAGCTCGCCCAGGAGTTGACGGCCCACCAGGACCTCGTAGGGCTCGCTGCCCGCGGTGCCGCCGACCTGGACCCGCGTCACTGCCTCGCTCATGCTTCCTTCAACTCCAGTGCGTCCAGGGCGGCTTGGGTGACTTCTTCGGGGGTACGGCCGTCGGTGGCCACGACCGCCGTGGCCACGCTTTCGTACAGATGACGGCGCGCCTCCATCAGCTCGCGCCACTGCTTGCGCGGGTTCACCGCGAGCAGCGGACGGGCCGCGTTGAGGCCGGTGCGCTTGACCGCCTCCTCGACGTCCATCGACAGGTACGCCACCCGCTGTCCCGCCAGGAGCTCACGCGTGTCCGCGTCGAGGATGGCGCCGCCGCCGAGAGCCAGGACGCCGTCGTGCTCGGCGAGGGCCCGGTGCACGGCCGCCTTCTCGATCGCCCGGAAGGCGGGCTCGCCCTCGTCGACGAAGATCTCGGCGATCGACCGGCCCTGCTCGGCCACGATGTCGTCGTCGGTGTCCCGGTAGACCACGCCGAGCCGCTCGGCGAGCAGCTGTCCGACGGTGGACTTGCCCACGCCCATCGGACCGACGAGGACGACCACGGGTGCTGGGCTCACCGGATGGCCAGGTTGTCGAGGTACGACCGCACGTTGCGGCGGGTCTCGGTCACCGAGTCGCCGCCGAACTTCTCGGCCACCGCGTCCGCGAGGACGAGGGCCACCATCGCTTCGGCGACGATGCCGGCGGCCGGGACCGCGGACACGTCGGAGCGCTGGTGGTGCGCCTGCGCCGCCTCGCCGGTGGTGACGTCCACCGTCCGCAGGGCGCGCGGCACGGTCGCGATCGGCTTCATCGCGGCACGAACCCGCAGCAGCTCACCGGTGGTGAGGCCGCCCTCGGTGCCGCCGGAACGGCCGGAGGTGCGCCGGATGCCCTCGTCGGTCTTCACGATCTCGTCGTGCGCCTTGGAGCCCGGGACCCGCGCCAGCTCGAAGCCGTCGCCGATCTCCACACCCTTGATCGCCTGGATGCCCATGAGCGCGCCCGCGAGACGGGCGTCCAGCTTGCGGTCCCAGTGCACATGCGAGCCGAGGCCCACCGGGACGTCGTACGCCAGGATCTCGACGACGCCACCGAGGGTGTCGCCGTCCTTGTGGGCCTGGTCGACCTCCGCGACCATCGCCTTCGACGTGTCCGCGTCGAGGCAGCGCAGCGGGTCGGCGTCCAGCTTCTCGACGTCGGCCGGCGTCGGGTACACACCCTGCGGGGCCTTCACGGAGCACAGCTCGACGACATGGCTGACGATCTCGATGCCGGCCGTCTCCTTGATGTACGACCGGGCCACCGCGCCCAGCGCCACCCGGGCGGCGGTCTCACGGGCCGAGGCGCGCTCCAGGATCGGCCGGGCCTCGTCGAAGCCGTACTTCTGCATGCCGGCGAGGTCGGCGTGGCCGGGACGGGGCCGGGTCAGCGGTGCGTTACGGGCGAGGCCCGCGAGGATCTCGGGGTCGATCGGGTCGGCCGCCATGACCTGTTCCCACTTCGGCCACTCGGTGTTGCCCACCATGATCGCGACCGGGGAACCGAGGGTGAGGCCGTGCCGGACGCCGCCGAGGAAGGTGACCTCGTCGCGCTCGAACTTCATGCGCGCGCCGCGTCCATAACCGAGCCGGCGCCGGGCCAGGTGGTCCGCCACCATCTCCGTGGTGATCGGCACGCCGGCGGGAAGGCCCTCCAGCGTCGCCACGAGTGCGGGACCGTGGGACTCCCCCGCGGTCAGCCAGCGCAACCTGCTCAACGGTGCTCCTCAGTGCTCGCGCCCTGGTACTGCCCTGCGTACGCGCGTCCTCGCGTACGTCGACGGCGTGACCAGGTGCGCGGCCCCGGCCCGCCACCTTCGATCCTCCCACGTCCGGGCCCGGTCCCCGGCCGCCGGTCCACCAAGCGGACGGCGGTGCGGCGGCACCGGGCCCCGCAGCGGATCACGCCGGGCCGTTGCCCTGACGCTGCTGCGGCGCGTACGCGCCGAGGAAATCGGCACCGCTCGGCTGCTGCGCGGGCTGCGGCGCGGCCTGCTGGGGCGCGTACGGCCCCAGGTAGTCGGCGCCCCGCCCCTGCCCGTGCTGTGCCGTCACCTGGACGGCCTGTCCCGCGCGCGCCGCACGCCGACGATCGATCCTGCGCTTCAGCTTGAAGCCCCACGACCCCACGACGAGCAGCACGATCAGGACCAGCACGGGGATCTGCACCCAGTCCGGCATGAACTGCAGGACGACCTGGAATATCTCGCCCTTGCCGGACGCCAACGGCACACCAGTGGTCACGTCTGGTACTCCCCCCAGTTCTTCTCCGCCCCCTGCGGAACTCAGCGGATCCTAGCGGGCCGCGAGAGCGCGCTCTCCCGCTTTTCGCATGGCCTCGACGGGCGCGGGGGCGCGGCCGGTCATCTGCTCCACCTGGAGGACCGCCTGGTGCACCAGCAGGTCGAGGCCGCTGACGACGGCTCCGCCGTACATGGACCAGCGCGCCGCGAGAGCGGTCGGCCAGGGGTCGTAGAGCACGTCGAACAGGGTGGCGGGGCGCTCCGGTACGGCAGCGGCGAGGGCGTCCGTCGTACCGGCCGGGGTGGTCGCGATCACCAGCGGGGCGCGCAGCGCCTGGTCCGCCTCGGCCCAGTCCGCCGTACGGATGTCGACGTCGAGGCGCTCGCCCCACTGCCGCATCTCGGCGGCGCGGGCCTCGCTGCGTACGTACGCCACGACCTCACCGGTGCAGACGCGCGCGAGCGCGGCCAGCGCGGAGGACGCCGTGGCGCCGGCGCCGAGGATGGCGGCCGAGTCGACCTGTTCGATGCCGCGCTCGCGCAGCGCGGCGACCATCCCGGGGATGTCGGTGTTGTCGCCGACGCGTCGGCCGTCCTCGCCGAGGACGACGGTGTTGACCGCCTCGACGGAGGCCGCCGTCTCGCTGATCTCGTCGAGCAGCGGGATGACGGCCCGTTTGAGCGGCATGGTCAGCGACAGGCCGGCCCACTCCGGCCCGAGTTCCTTCAGGAACCCGGGCAGAGCGGCCTCGTCGACCTCGAACCGGTCGTACGACCAGCCCGTGAGCCCGAGCTCCTCGTAGGCGGCGCGGTGCAGCACCGGGGAGAGGGAGTGGGCGATGGGCGAACCGAGAACGGCGGCCCGGCGGGCGTCAGTTGCCCCTGCTCTCATTGAACTTGTCCTTGAGCTTCAGGAAATCATCGTGGGTCTTGGCGAATTCTGTCTTGTTCACGCCGTCGGTCGCCACGAAGTAGTACCAACCCTGGTCGGTCGGATTGAGCGCGCCCTTCAACGCGCCATCGCCCGGGTTTCCGATCGGGCCGGGCGGCAGACCCTTGTGGTAGTAGGTGTTGTACGGGTCGGAGTTGCTCTTGATCTCCGACTCGCTGATGTCGATGTTGCTCTGACCCTTCAGGTAGTTGAAGGTCGAGTCGAACTGGAGGGCGCCGTAGGTCTCGGGGTTCGCGAGGTCGAGGCGGTTGTAGACCACTTCCGCCATCTTGCGGTAGTCGTCTTCGGTCTTGCCCTCGGCCTGGACAAGGCTGGCGACCGTGATGACCTGCAGCGGGTTGTCCAGCTTGAGTGCCTTGGCCTTGCTCTCCAGGTTGAGCGCCTCGTACTTGTCGGCGGCCTCGGTGACCATTCCCTTCAGGACGGCTTCCGGCTTCATGCCCTTCGCCGCGGGATAGGTGCCCGGATAGAGGAAACCCTCCAGCGGGTCCTTGATCTCGTCGTTGCTGTTCGCCCAGCTCGGAAGTCCGAGGCTCTTGTATTTCTTCTCGGCGACCTTTTCGGTGGTGCCGGACGGCAGTTCCAGTTTTTCGTCGATCGTCTTGTAGACGCTCAGATTGCGCTCGCCCGGCCTGACCAGCACGTTGTTCTGGCTCTCGGGGCTGAGCATCATCTCGACGGCGGCCGCTGCGGACATCTGCTTCTTCAGCAGATAGGCGCCCGCCTGGATCTTGTCCCCGTCTTCGTTCTGCTGCTGGGCGGCGACGAACGCGTCGACGCTCTTCACGACCCCGGCCGCCTTCAGCCGCTGACCGATCTCGGAGCCGAACGCGCCCTTGGGGATCTCGACGGTGACCGTCTCGCTCGTGCCGTCACCCGCGTAGTCCGGGGCGTCGCCGAAACGATCCTGGTAAAACTGATAGCCGAAATATCCGACTCCGGCGACGCCTCCGCCGAAGATCAGCGCGACCACCAGACAGGCCATCCCGCTGCGCCGCTTCTTGGGCTTTCCGCCCCGGCCCTTGCGGTCACCGCGGCCGCGGCCGCTTCCCGACCCGTCGTCGGAGTCGTCCTCGTCATCGTCGCCGCCACCGGCAAAGAAGGCATGTTCACCCTGGTCAGGCCCAGGATCCCAGTCGGTTTGGGGCGGCTCCGGCTCGGCCTGCCGACGGCTCGGCGGCTCCGGCGGCGGGTACGCCTCGGGCGTGCCGTAGTAGTCGGGCTGCTCACCGCCGTACCCCGCGGGCTGCTGCCCGTACGGGTCCGCGGGGCCGGGGTACTGGACGTGCTGCTGGGCGCCGTCGGCCCAGCCGTTGTGGTCGTACGACTGCTGGCCCTGGCCCGCGTAGTGCTGCTGCTCGTATTGCTGGGCGTACTGCTGGCCCTGCTCCGGGTACTGCTGACCCTGCTGGTACTGCTGCGCCTGACCGTATGCGGCCTGCTGGCCGTTGCCCCAGTCGCCGTAGTGCTGCGGCTGCTGCGGCTGCTCCGGATAGTGCTGCGGCTGGCCGCCGTAGGCAGCCTGCTGACCCGAATGGGCCTGCTGCCCTTCCCATCCCCCGTCCCCGTACAACGGGTCCTCGGGATGCCACGGTTCGGAGCCTGGGCCCCGGCCATACTCAGTCATCGATCCCCTAGAGCCGCGAGGCGGCGGTCACGCGGCTGCTGAAGATCCGGTTCCCGTCCCGCCTCTCTTTGTGCGCCAGCTGTTCGAACACCGGCGCATCGCGCGGAACGTTACCGTATCGCGATCAGATAACCACTTCGACGCTCTCTCCGGGTGCTTTACCTGACACCCGTTCGGATTCGAGCGCCTGCTGCAGAATGATCACAGCGGCCGCCTGGTCGATCACCGACCGGCCCTTCTTCGACCTCACCCCCGAGGCGCGCAGTCCCTGACTGGCCGTCACGGTTGTCATCCGCTCATCCACGAGCCTGACCGGTACGGGCGCGATCATGCGTGCCAGTTCCTGGGCGAAGCCCCTGACCTTGACCGCGGCCGGGCCCTCGCCCCCCTTGAGGGAGCGAGGCAGACCGACGACGACCTCGATCGGCTCGTACTCCTCGACGAGTTGCCGCAGGCGGCGGTGGGCTGCGGGGACGTCCCGGCCCGGGACCGTCTCCACCGGGGTGGCGAGGATCCCGTCGGGGTCGCACGAGGCGACGCCGATGCGGGCGTCGCCGACGTCGATCGCGAGGCGACGGCCCCGGCGCATGCCCGGGCCGTCGCCACCTGCGGGTGTGCCGTCGCTCACTTGGCCGTTTCCGTCACGAGCCGCTCGACGGCGTCGACGGCCTCGCCGACGGCGGCCGGGTTCTGGCCGCCGCCCTGGGCGACGTCCGGCTTGCCGCCACCGCCGCCGCCGAGGGTCTTGGCGGCCGTACGGACCAGGTCACCGGCCTTGAGTCCACGCTCGCGGGCGGGCTCGTTGGTGGCGATGACCGTGAGCGGCTTGCCGTTGTTCACCGTGAACAGGGCGACCACGGCGGCGCGTCCGCCCTGGATGCGGCCGCGCACGTCGAGGACCAGCTTGCGCAGGTCGTCGGCCGTGGTGCCGTCCGGGACCTGGCCGGTGACGACGGCGATACCGCGTACGTCCTTGGCGGACTCGGCGAGACCGGCGGCGGCCTGGAGCACCTTCTCGGCGCGGAACTTCTCGATCTCCTTCTCGGCGTCCTTCAACTTGCCGAGCATGGCGGAGACCTTCTCCGGGAGCTCCTCCGGACGGCCCTTGATCAGCTCCTGGAGCTGGGCGACGACCGTGTGCTCACGGGCCAGGAAGTTGTAGGCGTCCACGCCGACGAGGGCCTCGATCCGGCGCACACCGGAACCGATGGACGACTCGCCGAGCAGCTTGACCAGGCCGAGCTGGGCGGTGTTGTGGACGTGCGTGCCGCCGCACAGCTCCTTGGAGAAGTCGCCGATGGTCACCACACGGACCCGCTCGCCGTACTTCTCGCCGAACTCGGCGATGGCGCCCTGCTTCTTGGCCTCGTCGATGCCCATGACCTCGGCGTGCACGTCCAGGTCGCGGGCGAGCACCTCGTTGATCTTCTGCTCGACGTCGGTCATCACGGCCGTCGGAACGGCGGACGGCGAACCGAAGTCGAAGCGGAAGCGGCCGGGCTGGTTCTCGGAACCGGCCTGGGCGGCCGTCGGGCCGAGCGCGTCGCGCAGCGCCTGGTGGGTGAGGTGGGTGGCCGAGTGGGCGCGGGCGATGGCCCGGCGGCGCAGCGAGTCGATGGAGGCGTGGGCCTTGGCACCGACCGTCACCTCACCGACCTGCACGACGCCCTTGTGGACGTAGACGCCAGGCACCGGCTTCTGGCAGTCGCGGACCTCGATGACGGCACCGGTGTCGACCTTGATCCGGCCGGTGTCACCGATCTGACCGCCGCCCTCGGCGTAGAACGGGGTGCGGTCGAGGACGATCTCGACCTCGTCGCCCTCGGTCGCGGCCGGGGAGGAGGCGCCGTCGACGAGGATGCCGACGATCGTGGACTCGCCCTCGGTGTCGCCGTAGCCGATGAACTCGGTCTCGCCGACCTTGTCGGCGATCTCCCGGTAGGCACCGGCGCCGGCGTGACCGGTCTTCTTGGCCTGGGCGTCGGCCTTGGCGCGCTCCCGCTGCTCCTTCATCAGGCGCCGGAAGCCGTCCTCGTCCACGGACAGCCCCTGCTCGGCGGCCATCTCCAGGGTGAGGTCGATCGGGAAGCCCCAGGTGTCGTGGAGCAGGAAGGCCTTGTCGCCGGCCAGCACGGTGGAGCCCGCGGCCTTGGTGTCGGAGACGGCGGTGTCGAGGATGTTGGTGCCGGCCTTCAGCGTCTTGAGGAAGGCGTTCTCCTCGGCGAGGGCGACCTTCTCGATGCGCTCGCGGTCGGTGATGAGCTCCGGGTACTGCTGGCCCATCATGCCGATGACGACGTCGATGAGGTCCTGGACGACCGGACCGGTGGCACCGAGCAGACGCATGTTGCGGATGGCGCGGCGCATGATGCGGCGCAGGACGTAACCGCGGCCCTCGTTGCCGGGCGTCACACCGTCGCCGATGAGCATCACGGACGTACGCATGTGGTCGGTGACCACGCGAAGGGACACGTCCGAGGCGTGGGCGTCGCCGTAGGCGACACCGGTCAGCTCGGTGGCCTTCTTGATGACGGCCATGGAGGTGTCGATCTCGTACATGTTCTGCACGCCCTGCAGAATCATCGCGAGTCGCTCCAGGCCGAGGCCTGTGTCGATGTTCTTGCTCGGGAGCTCGCCGAGGATCTCGAAGTTGTCCTTGCCGATGCCGGCGCCCCGCTCGTACTGCATGAAGACGAGGTTCCAGATCTCCACGTACCGCTCGTCGTTGACGGCGGGGCCGCCCTCGACGCCGAACTCGGGGCCGCGGTCGTAGTTGATCTCGGAGCAGGGTCCGCAGGGGCCGGGGACGCCCATGGACCAGTAGTTGTCCTTCATGCCGAGACGCTGGATGCGCTCCTTCGGCACGCCGACGACGTCGTGCCAGATGCGCTCGGCCTCGTCGTCGTCCTTGTAGACGGTGATCCAGAGCTTCTCCGGCTCCAGGCCGTAACCACCCTTGTCCTGGGGGCTGGTGAGCAGCTCCCAGGCGTACTTGATGGCGCCTTCCTTGAAGTAGTCGCCGAAGGAGAAGTTGCCGCACATCTGGAAGAACGTGCCGTGCCGGGTGGTCTTGCCGACCTCTTCGATGTCCGGCGTGCGCACGCACTTCTGGACGCTGGTGGCACGGTCGAAGGGCGGCTTGACCTCACCCAGGAAGTAGGGCTTGAAGGGCACCATGCCGGCCGGGACGAGGAGCAGAGTCGGGTCGTCCGCGATGAGCGACGCCGAAGGGACGACGGTGTGCCCGCGCTCCTCGAAGAAGCTCAGCCAGCGGCGGCGAATCTCGGCCGACTCCATCAGTGGTCCTCGTTTCGGTTGTACGAGTACGTCGTCCTGTCGACGTACTTCGGGTTGTTGCGGTTCTCGATGGCGGCGAACCGCCGGGGTGCGGGGAGTTCCTGGTCGACGGGGGTGTTGAGCCCGAGCGCGTCGCCCAGTTCCTCCTCACGCTGGGCCATGTTGTCGCGGACGTCGAGCGCGAAGCCCACCGCGCGGTCCTTGAGCCGGTGACCCGCCTCGATCGCCTTGTTCGTCGCGGTCGCGGCGAGGCTTTCGGGGGTCAGCTGCTTCAGCTTCCGGTTGACCTTGGTGGTGGCCCACACACCGGCGGCGACGCCCGTGGTGAACCAGAACGTACGGCGGAACATGCTGGGTCTCAGTCCCTCTTTCCGCGGAGGTTTCGCTTGTCCCGTCGCGCGGCCGGAACCGTGCGGCCCACGATCACGGTACGCCGGGCCTCTTTGGCGGGCACGTCGTCCTTGCTGCCGCCGAGGGCCCGGCGCACGCCGTAGCCGAAGGCCGCGATCTTGACGAGGGGGCCGCCGAAGGTGGAGGCGACGGTGGTCGACAGGGCGGAGGCGTTCGAGGTGACCTCCTGGACGTCGGAGGCAATCGCGTCGACCCGGTCGATCTGGGTCTGCGCGGAGCGCACCGCCGTGGAGGCCTCTGCCAGGAGCGGGACGGCCTGGTCGGTCACGTCCGCGACGAGCTTGGTGGTCGCCTTGAGCGTCTGGGCCAGCCTCGCCAGCGCGACGGCGAGGAAGGAGACCAGAATCGCCCAGAAGACGGCCACCAGGATCCCGGCAACCTCTCCACCGGACACTGTGCACCCGCTCCCTGAAGTGGTGGAACCTGTCATTGAACCTGGTTCTGAACCTCGTATCGAACCTCGTATTGAACCTGGTTCCGAGGTTGAGCCTATCGCGCCGGACCCGGCGCTCCGTACCGCATTACCGGCATGCGAAAGCCCGCCGCCCCGCCCACCCGGAAGGGCGGGGAGACGACGGGCTTCAGGCGCGGAAGTCCTACGACCGTCGAGGGATCAACGGGCGTAGTACTCGACGACGAGCTGCTCGTCGCAGATCACCGGGATCTCCTTGCGGTTCGGCTCACGGTCCAGGCGGAACGCCAGGGCCTTGAGGTTCACCTGGAGGTAGCGCGGGGTCTCACCCTCGGGGGCGAAGCCACCCTCACGGGCGATGGAGAAGAGGGTCTTCTCGCGGCTGCGCTCACGGACCATCACGACGTCGTCGGGCTTGACGCGGAAGGACGGCTTGTCGACCTTCTGGCCGTTGACCTCGATGTGGCCGTGCACGACCATCTGACGGGCCTGGTAGATGGTGCGGGCGATGCCCGAACGCAGGACCAAGGCGTCGAGACGGCGCTCGAGCTCGATGATCAGGGCCTCACCGGTCTTGCCCTGAACCTTGGAGGCACGCTCGTAGGCGCGGACGAGCTGACGCTCGGACACGTCGTACTGCGCGCGCAGACGCTGCTTCTCCAGCAGACGGACCTTGTAGTCCGAGTTCTGCTTGCGGCCACGGCCGTGCTCACCCGGCGGGTAGGGACGGGCCTCGAAGTACTTGACGGCCTTCGGGGTCAGGGCGATGCCGAGGGCACGCGACTTCTTGACCTTGGGGCGGGACTGGTTCGCCACAATCTCTCATTTCTCAGTGTTCGGCTCGTCAGGGTTGAGGGAGGTCGCATCCGCAGCCGGGGAAACCCTCCTCGCCCGCATGGACGGGGTGGGCAGCCGCTCCCCTGGTCTGGGCACATACGTGCAGCACGCGAGTGGCCCACCGACCGGTCCCGTCGTACGACGAGTGGTGGTGGGCTGCCCGCGACACCGTTCGACGGTGCGCGACGCTCCTGGAGTCGATCCGGGGACTGGGTCCTGGACCGGCTCCGGCTGACCGTCCCGTTCTGACAGCACGGGACACAGCACTTCGGGGAAGTTTACAGGGTGCTCAGGACCGCTTGCGACCGAGGTGTTTCCTGGTCCACTCCACGGCGTCCGCGTACCGCGCCTCCGATCCGTGCCGGGTCGGGGTGTAGTACTCGCGGTCCTTGAGGGCGTCCGGCGCGTACTGCTGCTCGGCGATGCCCTCGGGCAGGTCGTGGGGATACACGTACCCCTGGGCGTGGCCGAGCTTGGCGGCGCCCTTGTAGTGCCCGTCACGCAGGTGCGGCGGCACGGGACCGGCCAGTCCCTTGCGTACGTCTTCCAGGGCGGCGCCGATCGCGGTCGTCGCGGCGTTGGACTTCGGTGCGAGGGCGAGGGCGATGGTGGCGTGGCTGAGGGTGAGGGCGGCCTCGGGGAAGCCGATCATGGCGACGGCCTGGGCGGCGGCGACCGCGATCGGCAGCGCGTTGGGGTCGGCGAGGCCGATGTCCTCGCTGGCGGAGATCATCAGGCGGCGGGCGATGAAGCGGGGATCCTCGCCGGCCTCGATCATCCGGGCCAGGTAGTGCAGTGCGGCGTCGACGTCGGAGCCCCTGATGGACTTGATGAGGGCACTGGCGACGTCGTAGTGCTGGTCGCCGTCGCGGTCGTACTTCACGGCCGCGCGGTCGACGGTCTGCTCCAGCGTCTGGAGGCTGACCTCGGCCTCGCCCTGGTCAAGAGCGGCACCGGCCGCGGCCTCCAGGGCCGTCAGCGCGCGACGGGCGTCGCCGCCGGCGATCCGCAGCAGGTGTTCCTCGGTGTCCTCGGGGAGGCCCACGGCGTCCTTCAGCCCGCGCTCGTCGCCGAGCGCCCGCCGCAGCAGGCCTCTGACGTCGTCGTCGGTGAGGGGTTCGAGGGTGAGCAGGAGGGAGCGGGACAGCAGCGGGGAGATGATCGAGAAGTACGGGTTCTCGGTGGTCGCCGCGATCAGGGTCACCCAGCGGTTCTCCACGGCCGGGAGGAGGGAGTCCTGCTGGGCCTTGCTGAAGCGGTGGATCTCGTCGAGGAAGAGGACGGTCTCCTTGCCGTAGCCGCCGGTGGCGCGGCGGGCGCCCTCGATGACCGCGCGGACCTCCTTGACGCCGGCGGTGATGGCGGAGAGCTCGACGAAGCGCTTGTTGGTGGCCTTGGAGACGACGTACGCCAAGGTGGTCTTGCCGGTGCCGGGCGGGCCCCAGAGGATCACCGAGGACGGTCCGGCGGGGCCGCCGCCGGACTCTCCGACCAGCCTGCGCAGGGGCGAGCCCGGCTTCAGCAGGTGTTGCTGGCCCACGACCTCGTCCAGGGTGCGCGGGCGCATGCGCACCGCCAGGGGACTCCCCGCGGGGTCCTTCTCCTGGCGTTCTTCTGCGGCGGCGGTGAACAGGTCGGGCTCCACGTCGGCAACCCTAAATCACCGCACTGACATCGGGCTCGGAGCGGGTCAGGCGGCCCAGAGCTGGCTGCCCCAGCGGGTCAGGATCAGCATGGCGATGACGCCGCAGTGCGTGACCGGGAGCACCCAGGTGAACTCGGCGAGGAAGTTCTTCAGCGGGCGCGGGGCGGGCAGGAAGCCGTTGCGGACGTTGAAGGAGGTCACGTACCAGAACATGGTGAGCGTGGCCGCCCAGGCCAGCGAGCACCACAGGCAGAGCGCGCCGATGTTGTACAGCGACTGGTACATCAGCCAGGTGCAGAAGGCGACGCCGAAGAGGGTGCCGAAGTTGAAGGTCAGCCAGTACCAGCGCGGGAAGCGGGCGCGGGCGAGCAGGCTCATGCCGACGCAGATGACGATGCCGTAGCAGACGAGGCCGAGCATGGGGTTGGGGAAGCCGAAGACGGCCGCCTGCTTGCTCTGCATGACGCTGCCGCAGGACACGATCGGGTTGAGGCTGCACCCGGGGGTGAAGGTCGTCCCCGCGATCTTGGCTTCGAGGATCTTGAACTTGTCGATCGTGATGACCCACGCGGCGAGCAGTCCGGCCGCGCCGGTGATCACCAGCAGCAGAGCGAACGCGCGGCTGCCGCCCAGCAGTTGCGGCGGCGCTTCGGCAGGCTCCCGCTCGGGCTCGGTGGAGACGTCTTTGACTGTCGTCTTGCTCATCACGCCGATTCCGTCACTTGAGAGTTGGACCTTCTCCGGGCACGGCACATTGTGCCGTACACAGCCGCGTGTCCGCCGTTCGTAGGGCATAAGCAAAAGCCCGCGAGTGGGTAAAGGCATTCGGTTCAGGACACCGTCGGAACTGCGAAGAGCGGGGACCGGCAGGCCCCCGCTCCTCGGAATTCAGCGCTCCGGAAATCAGCCCAGTCGGGCTTCCAGCTCCGCCACGATCTCGTTGACGCCGACGGCCGCCTGCTCACCGGACTCCATGTCCTTGAGCTGGACGACGCCTTCGGCGAGGTCGCGCTCACCGGCGACGATCGTGTAACGGGCGCCACTGCGGTTGGCGTTCTTCATGGCGCCCTTGAGGCCCTTGCCGCCGAAGGAGAAGTCGGCCGCGATGCCGACCTTGCGCAGCTCGGTGACCTTCGCGAAGAGGACCCGGCGCGCCTCCTCGCCGAGCGGGACGGCGAACACGCTGGTCGTGGAGGGGAGTTCGAGCTCGACGCCCTCCGCCTCCAGCGCCAGGACCGTGCGGTCGACGCCGAGGGCCCAGCCGACGGACGGCAGCGCGGGGCCGCCGATCATCTCCGACAGGCCGTCGTAGCGGCCGCCACCGCCCACCGCGGACTGGGAGCCCAGACCGTCGTGGACGAACTCGAAGGTGGTACGCGTGTAGTAGTCCAGGCCGCGCACCAGCTTCGGATCGTCCTCGAAGGAGACGCCGGCCGCCGTGATCAGCTCGCGGACCTCCTCGTGGTACGTCTTGCAGGCGTCGCAGAGGTAGTCGCGCAGGAGCGGGGCGTCGCCCAGCTGCTTCTGGACCGACTCGCGCTTGTCGTCGAGGACGCGCAGCGGGTTGATCTCCGCGCGGCGCAGGGTGTCCTCGTCCAGGTCCAGGCCGCGCAGGAAGTCCTGGAGCGCGGCCCGGTAGACCGGGCGGCACTCCTGGTCGCCCAGGCTGTTCAGCAGGATCCGGAAGTCGCTCAGACCCAGCGAGCGGTACGCCTGGTCGGCCAGAATGATCAACTCGGCGTCCAGCGCCGGGTCCTCGGCACCGATCGCCTCGGCGCCGACCTGGGAGAAGTGCCGGTAACGGCCCTTCTGGGGACGCTCGTAGCGGTAGTACGAGCCCGAGTACCAGAGCTTGACCGGGAGGTTGCCCGCCTTGTGCAGGTTGGCCTCCAGGGCGGCGCGCAGGACCGAGGCCGTGCCCTCGGGGCGCAGGGCCAGCTGGTCGCCGCCCTTGGTCTCGAAGGCGTACATCTCCTTGGTCACGATGTCGGTGGACTCGCCGACACCGCGCGCGAACAGCTCGACGCTCTCGAAGCCGGGCGTCTCGATGTAGCCGTAGCCGGAGTTGCGCAGCGGGGCGGCGAGCGCCTCGCGGACCGCCAGGTACCTGGCGGAGTCCGGCGGGATCAGGTCGTACGTGCCCTTGGGGGCCTTGAAGGTGCTCACGGAAGGTCTCGTCACATTCCTCGTCGGGGAGCGTTCACGTCGGCTCCCGGGCCGGCGGCCACCTGCCGCAGATAGGGGTTGGTGGCGCGCTCCTGGCCGATGGTCGTCTGGGGGCCGTGGCCGGACAGCACCACGGTCGAGTCGTCGAGCGGCAGGCACACGCGGGCCAGCGAGTCGAGCATCTCGGCCATGTCGCCGCCGGGCAGGTCGGTGCGTCCGATGGAGCCGGCGAACAGCAGGTCGCCCGAGAACAGGATCGGCGGGATGTCCGCCGCCTCGGGCAGGCCGAAGGTCACCGACCCCCTGGTATGGCCCGGCGCGTGCGCGACGGAGAGCTCCATCCCCGCCAGCTCCAGCTTCGCGCCGTCCGTCAGCTCCTTGACGTCGTCCGGCTCCCCGATGGTCAGCTCGCCCATCAGATGCATCCCGATGGAACGGCCGAGCGCCTTCTCGGGGTCGCTCATCATGTACCGGTCCTCGGGGTGGATCCAGGCCGACACGTCGTGCGCGCCGCACACCGGGACGACCGAGGCCACGTGGTCGAGGTGGCCGTGGGTGAGGACGACGGCGACGGGCTTGAGCCGATGCTTCTTCAGTGCTTCCTCGACTCCGGGGGCCGCTTCGTGGCCCGGGTCGATGATCACGCACTCCTCGCCGGCGGCGGGGGCGACGAGATAACAGTTCGTCCCCCAGGCCCCGGCGGGGAACCCGGCAATGAGCACGATCGTCCTTCGTTTGTGTCGACACGAGTGGTTTGTCGGCGGGCTCCGCCTGTGGTCAGAGCCTACCGGCGCTGCCGATTTCTCAGCGAACCCATATACGGTACGGGGCACACGCAGGCAGTCGGCTCACCGGACGCACGCGTACCGGTCGACACACACGACGCATGAGGAGAGAACCCGGTGGTCAGCCAGGAACAGCGGCGGCGTCAGCTCTCCCGGGAGAAGTTCTTGCGGCAGCAGCAGCGGCGTACGTCCGCCCGGCGCAAGGCACGCATGCGCAACTCGGTGATTGCGTCGGTGCTCGGCGTCGTCGTCATCGGCAGCCTCGCGCTGTACACGACCGGAGTCCTCAAGAAGGACGACGCCAAGGAGAACGCGGGCGCGGAGGTCACGCCCAGCGCGACACCCAGCAAGGCTCCGGACCCGTGCGAGAAGCCCGCCGAGGGCAAGGTCAAGACGGCGACCTGGAAGAAGGAGCCGGAGCTGACGGTCGACAAGTCGGCCAGGTACACGATGAAGCTCGCGACGACGTGCGGTGACATAGACATCGCGCTCAAGGCGTCGGCAGCGCCGCACACCGTGAACTCGTTCGACTTCCTCGCCGGCAAGGGCTACTTCGACCATTCCAAGTGCCACCGGCTCACCACCAACGGCATCTACGTGCTGCAGTGCGGTGACCCGACGGGTACCGGAACGGGCGGTCCCGGGTACACGATTCCGGACGAGAACCTGAAGGACAAAAGCCTCAAGAACAACATCTATCCCGCGGGCACCGTGGCGATGGCGAACACCGGCCAGAAGCACTCCGGCGGCAGCCAGTTCTTCCTCGTGTACCAGGACAGTCAGCTGCCGCCCAGCTACACACCGTTCGGTACCGTTTCCGAATCCGGCATGAAGGTACTCAAGAAGATTGCCGACGCCGGCGAGAGCACCGGCCAGGGCGACGGGGCGCCCAACGCGACGGTGGTCATCGACAAGGCGACGGTCACCAAATCCTGACCGCCAACTGCGAAATTTCGGTCGCGCGGGATGCGGACAGGCAACCCGCCGGTCGCCTATGTTGGCCGTGACGAAACTGTGGACGATGCCCGGGGGAACAGAAGCCCCTCGCAGGCATCATGTGGAGGAGGCGCTGTGAGCAGCGACCCGTGGGGCCGCGTCGACGAGACGGGGACCGTGTACGTGCGTACGGCCGACGGCGAGCAGGTTGTCGGTTCTTGGCAGGCAGGCACTCCTGAAGAGGCGCTGGCCTATTTCGAGCGCAAGTACGAGGGCCTGGTTGTCGAGATCGGCCTCCTCGAGAAGCGAGTGAAGACCACCGACCTGTCGGCGAAGGACGCGCAGATCGCGATCGACCACATTCGCGAGCAGGTCGACGCGCACCACGCGGTCGGCGATCTGGACGCCCTGAAGACCCGGCTGGACAAGCTCGTCGAGACGGTCGAGAAGCGGCGCGAGGAGCGCAAGCAGCAGCGGGCGAAGCAGTCGGACGAGGCGCGGCACGCCAAGGAGGCGCTGGTCACCGAGGCCGAGGAGCTGGCGCAGTCCGACCAGTGGCGGGCCGCCGGTGAGCGGCTGCGGGCCCTGGTGGACACGTGGAAGGGTCTGCCGCGGCTCGACCGCAAGTCGGACGACGAGCTGTGGCACCGCTTCTCGCACGCCCGGTCGGCGTTCTCCAAGCGCCGCAAGGCGCACTTCGCGCAGCTGGACGCGCAGCGCGAGGAGGCCCGCAAGACCAAGGAGCGGCTGGTCGGCGAGGCCGAGGCGCTGTCCGGGTCGACCGACTGGGGTCCGACGGCGGCCCGCTACCGCGATCTGATGTCGGAGTGGAAGGCCGCGGGGCGCGCCCAGCGCGAGCACGAGGACGACCTGTGGAACCGCTTCCGCGGCGCCCAGGACATCTTCTTCGCGGCCCGCAGCTCGGTCTTCGCCGAGCGCGACGCCGAGCAGGCCGAGAACCTGAAGCTGAAGGAGGAGCTGGCCGAGGAGGCCGAGAAGCTCCTGCCGATCGGCGACCTGAAGGGCACGCGTGCCGCCTTCCGCTCGATCAACGAGCGCTGGGAGGCCATCGGCCATGTGCCGCGCGACGCGCGGCCCAAGGTGGAGGGCCGGATGCACGCCGTCGAGCGGGCCATCCAGGAGGCCGAGGACTCCGAGTGGCGCCGGACCAACCCGGAGGCACGCGCGCGTGCCGAGGGGATGACCGGCCAGTTCCAGGCCGCTGTGGACAAGCTCAAGGGCCAGATCGAGCAGGCACGCGCCCAGGGCAACAACGCGCGGGCTGACAAGCTGGAGGGTGAGCTGGAGCGGAGCCAGGAGCTGCTGGACCAGGCTCTGAAGGGCCTTCAGGAGTTCGGCGGCTGACAGGCCGTCACCCCTGCTGCGACGAGAGGGGCCCCGTACCTCGGGTACGGGGCCCCTCTCGTCGTATGCCTACGGGCTCGGCGCGTCCTACGACCAGCTGCTCCTACGACCGGCTGCGCGCGGAGGTCACGCGGTACACGTCGTACACGCCCTCCACTCCCCTGACCGCCTTCAGGACGTGCCCGAGGTGCTTCGGGTCGCCCATCTCGAAGGTGAAGCGGGAGGTGGCGACGCGGTCGCGGGAGGTCTGGACGGCCGCGGAGAGGATGTTGACGTGCTGGTCGGACAGGACCCGGGTGACGTCGGAGAGGAGCCGGGAGCGGTCCAGGGCCTCGACCTGGATGGCGACCAGGAAGACCGAGGACTGGGTGGGCGCCCACTCGACCTCGAGGATGCGCTCGGGCTCGCGGGACAGTGACTCCACGTTCACACAGTCGCTGCGGTGAACCGATACTCCGCTACCGCGCGTGACGAAGCCGATGATCGGGTCGCCGGGTACGGGCGTACAACAGCGGGCCAGCTTGACCCACACGTCCTCGACGCCCTTGACGATCACACCCGGGTCGGCGCTGGAGCGGCGCTTGCGACTGCGACCGCGGGCCGGCGGAACCGACTCGTCGATCTCCTCCGTGGCGGCTTCCTCGCCACCGAGGGCCTGGACGAGCTTCTGCACGATGTTCTGCGCGGAGACATGGCCCTCGCCGATCGCCGCGTACAGCGCGGAGATGTCGGCGTAGCGCATCTCGTGCGCGAGGGTGACGAGCGAGTCGCCGGTCAGGATGCGCTGGATCGGCAGGTTCTGCTTGCGCATCGCGCGGACGATGGCGTCCTTGCCCTGCTCGATGGCCTCGTCGCGGCGCTCCTTGGAGAACCAGGCCCGGATCTTGTTGCGGGCACGCGGCGACTTCACGAAGCCGAGCCAGTCGCGGGAGGGGCCCGCGCCGGCCGCCTTGGAGGTGAAGACCTCCACCAAGTCGCCGTTGTCCAGGGTGGATTCGAGCGGTACGAGGCGGCCGTTGACCCGCGCCCCTATGGTGCGGTGGCCGACCTCGGTGTGGACGGCGTACGCGAAGTCGACCGGGGTGGCCCCGGCCGGGAGCGCTATGACGTCGCCCTTCGGGGTGAAGACGAAGACCTCGTTGCGGGACAGGTCGAAGCGCAGGGACTCCAGGAACTCGCCCGGGTCCTCGGTCTCCTTCTGCCAGTCCAGCAACTGGCGCAGCCACGCCATGTCGTTGAGGTGGTCGTCCTTGCCCTTGCCGGCCTTGGGCACGTCGGTGCGCACCTTGGAGGCGCCGGCGACGGCCTCCTGCTTGTACTTCCAGTGCGCGGCGATGCCGTACTCGGCGCGGCGGTGCATGTCGAAGGTGCGGATCTGCAGCTCGACCGGCTTGCCGTTGGGGCCGATGACCGTCGTGTGCAGCGACTGGTACATGTTGAACTTGGGCATCGCGATGTAGTCCTTGAACCGCCCCGGAACCGGGTTCCAGCGGGCGTGGACGGTGCCCAGTGCCGCGTAGCAGTCGCGGACGGTGTCCACGAGGACGCGGATGCCCACCAGGTCGTAGATCTCCGCGAAGTCACGGCCGCGGACGATCATCTTCTGGTAGACGCTGTAGTAGTGCTTCGGGCGGCCGGTGACGGTCGCCTTGATCCGGGCGGCCCGCAGGTCCTGCTGGACCTCGTCGGTCACTATGGCCAGATACTCGTCACGCTTCGGTGCCCGCTCGGCCACCAGCCGTACGATCTCGTCGTACATCTTGGGGTAGAGGATCGCGAAGGCGAGGTCCTCCAGCTCCCACTTGATGGTGTTCATGCCGAGGCGGTGGGCGAGCGGCGCGTAGATCTCCAGCGTCTCGCGCGCCTTCTTCTCCTGCTTCTCACGCTTGAGGTAGCGCATGGTGCGCATGTTGTGCAGGCGGTCGGCGAGCTTGATGACCAGGACGCGCGGGTCCTTGGCCATGGCGACGACCATCTTGCGCACGGTCTCGGCCTGCGCGGCCTCGCCGAACTTGACCTTGTCCAGCTTGGTGACGCCGTCGACGAGCAGCGCGACCGAGTCACCGAAGTCGCGGCGGAGCTGGTCCAGGCCGTACTCGGTGTCCTCGACGGTGTCGTGCAGCAGGCCCGCCATCAGGGTGGCCGGATCCATACCCAGCTCTGCGAGGATCGTGGTCACCGCGAGGGGGTGCGTGATGTACGGGTCGCCGCTCTTGCGCTTCTGGCCGCGGTGCCAGCGCTCGGCGACCTGGTAGGCCTTCTCGATCTGGCGGAGGGTGGCGGTCTCGATCTTCGGGTCGTTGCTGCGGACTATCCGCAGCAGGGGCTCCAGGACCGGGTTGTACGGGTTGGAGCGCTGGACGCCGAGACGGGCGAGGCGGGCGCGGACGCGGTTGGAGGAGCCGGTGCGGGCGGGCTGGCCGGCGGACGGGCGGGCCGCGGGCGTGTTGACGGGCCGCTCCGGTGGGGCAGGCTTGGGCCGGGCCTGCTCGGCCGGCTTGTCGACGGGCGCGGACTGGGCATGCTCGACCGTCCCGCGCGAGTCGTTCTTCGCGTGCGGCGCGTTCGGTGCGGGCTTCGCCGCGGGCGCCGAGGCGGACTCGGGCTTGGCGGCGGTCAGGTGCTGGGCCTCGTCTGGCAAGAGGACTCCTCGTGCGCGATCCGGGTCCCCCGGTCAGGCTCCGGAGAACCCATGGTAGCGATCCTGCGCCCGAGGATCGCCTTCAGGCCGATGTGAGGGCCGTCTACCCGAGTAACGCGAGGGGCTGCCGTCGGCATTCCGGAGCGCCTGGAGCGGCGGGGCCTGGGGTCCATTGGCGGCTGCTGGCGCCGTTGTGGCTGGTCGCGCAGTTCCCCTCGCCCCTTACGGAGCTCCCCGTGCCCCCTTTGGAGTCTGCGCGCCCCCTTGAGTGGCGCGAAACGGCCGCCCCGGTTTCCCGGGGCGGCCGTAATCATCGTGCGCTCAGATCACCAGCAGCGCTTCCAGAGGGGCTCCTGCCAGAGATGGTTCCAGGCGGGCTCGGCCGCCCAGGAAGCCCAGTTCCATCAGGACCGCCAGGCCCGCCACGTCGGCGCCCGCGCGGCGGATCAGCTGGATCGAGGCCTCCGCGGTGCCGCCCGTCGCGAGGACGTCGTCGATGACCAGGACGCGGTCGCCCGCGGCCAGGTCCTCGGCATGCACCTCGATCTCCGCCGAGCCGTACTCCAGGTCGTACGCCTGGCTGAGGGTCGCTCCGGGGAGCTTGCCCGCCTTGCGTACGGGGATGAAGCCGAGGCCCGCTCGGACGGCGACCGGGGCGCCGAGGATGAAGCCGCGGGCCTCCAGGCCGACGATCTTCGTGGCGCCGGTGTTCGCGGCGATCTCGGCCAGTGCGTCGGTGAGCGCCGTGAACGCCGCCGGGTCGGCCAGGAGCGGGGTGATGTCCTTGAACATCACGCCCGGCTCCGGGTAGTCCGCCACATCGCGGATCCGGCTGAGCAGGAGTTCCTTGATGTCGGTCATCGGCGCTTCCCGGACGGGCGGCCGCGGCCCCGGTTACGGGACGCGGGCTGGTTGCGGGGGCCGACGACCGCGGGGGTGGCGTCATCCGGCTCGTCGTCGAAGGGCTCGTCGGCGGCCGGGGCGTCCGGCGCCTCGCCCTGGGTCGAGGCCTGAGCCCGCTTGGCGAGCACGCGCTTCTTCAGGGCCTTCATCTGCGGCTCGCGCTCCTTGAGGTCGGCGACGAGCGGCGTGGCGATGAAGATCGAGGAGTACGCACCGGCGGCGAGACCGACGAACAGCGACAGCGAGATGTCGTTGAGCATGCCGGCGCCGAGGAAGCCGCCACCGATGAAGAGCAGGCCCGCCACCGGCAGCAGTGCGACCACCGTGGTGTTGATGGAGCGGACCAGGGTGCTGTTGATCGACCTGTTGGCGATGTCGCTGTAGGTCCAGCGGGTCTGCTTGGTGATGTCCTTCGTCTGCTCCTTGAGGCTGTCGAAGACGACCACCGTGTCGTAGAGCGAGTAACCGAGGATCGTGAGCAGACCGATCACCGTGCCCGGTGTGACCTCGAAGCCCACGAGGGCGTAGATGCCGACCGTGATGGTGATGTCGTGGATCAGGGCGACGAACGCGGCGAGCGCCATGCGCCACTCGAACGCGATGGCCAGATAGATCACCACGAGGACCAGGAAGATCCCGAGGCCCTGCCAGGCCTTGTTGGCGATCTGCTCACCCCAGCTGGGGCCGACGAGCTCGCCGGTGACGTCCTTCTCCGCGACGCCGAGGTCCTTGGCCAGCTGCGCCGAGACCTTGTCGGCCTGCTTGGTGTCGATGCCGGCGACCTGGATGCGCAGGGTCGCCTTGTCGCCACTGCCGAGCTTCTGGACGATCGCGTCGTGGCCGGAGGCCTTCTCCGCGTACTCCTGCGCCTGGGAGACCGAGACGCTGGTCTTCGGGGTGTTGAAGACCGCGCCGCCCTGGAACTCGATGCCCATGTTCAGGCCGCGCACCGCCAGGCCGACGATGGCCGTGATGGTGATCAGGATCGAGAGGCCGTACCAGATCTTGCGGTTGCCGACGAAGTCGTAGCCGACCTCGCCACGGTGCAGTCGGGCGCCGAGGTTGCCGAGCTTCGACATCTCACGCCTCCTTCGTCTCGACGGGGGCGGAGGGACGTCGGGTGCGGCGCAGCGGCGGCTGGGCACCGAGTCGCTTGGGATCGAGGCCGGACCAGCTGTGTCCGCTGCCGAAGAACTTGCTGCGGGCCAGGAGCGTCAGCAGCGGCTTGGTGAACAGGAACACGACGACCACGTCGAGCAGGGTGGTCAGGCCGAGCGTGAACGCGAAGCCCTGGACCTTGCCGACGGTGACGATGAAGAGCACCGCGGCGGCGAGGAAGGACACGAAGTCCGAGACCAGGATGGTGCGCCGGGCGCGCGGCCAGGCCCGCTCGACGGCGGGGCGCAGCGAGCGGCCCTCGCGGATCTCGTCACGGACGCGTTCGAAGTACACGATGAATGAGTCCGCTGTGATGCCGATGGCGACGATGGCGCCGCAGACGGCCGGCAGGTTCAGCGCGAAGCCGATGGTCGGGCCGAGCAGCGACATGATCGTGTAGGTCAGGGCGGCGGAGACCAGCAGCGACAGGATGGCGATGATCGACAGACCGCGGTAGTAGACCAGCAGGTAGATCACGACCAGGGCGAGGCCGATCGCACCGGCGATCAGACCGGCCTTCAGCTGCTCACCGCCGAGCGCGGCGGTCACCGTGGTGACGCTGTCCTCCTGGAAGGTCAGCGGCAGGGCGCCGTAGGACAGCATGTTGGCGAGGCTCTCGGCCGACTGCTGCGTGAAGTTGCCGGAGATCTCGGCGTTGCCGCCGGTCAGGGCCTCGCTGACGGACGGGTCGGAGACGACCTCGCCGTCCAGGACGATGGCGAACTGGTTCTGCGGCGGCTGGTTCTTGGCGAGCTTGCCGGTGATGTTGGCGAACTTCTTGCCGCCCGAGCCCGTGAACTTCATGGTCACGGTCCAGCCGGCGGCGTTCTGCGCGTTCCACACGGCCTGGGCCTCGTCGACGTCCGTGCCGTCGACCTCGGCGGGGCCGAGGATGTACTTCTGCCACTGGCCCGAGGAGTTCTGGCCGCAGGCGACGGTGGGGTCGGTCGGCTTGGCGCCGTCACCGGCCTTGGCGCGGACGGCTTCCTTGGTGCAGTCCAGCTTGGCGTACTGCGCTTCGAGGGCGCTGGTCGCCTGGTCGCCGGAGGCGCTGCTGCTCGCGGACGGGGAGGCGCTGGAGGAGGCGCTCGTCGACGGCGTCGGGTCGGCCTTCAGGGCGTCGGTGACCGCGCGGCCCTGGGTGGTGGAGCTCGGCGACGGGCTGGTGGAGCCGGAGGGGGACGCGGAGGAGGTCGCCTTGTCGGTGGAGTCGCCCGACGCGCTGCTGGAGGCGCTCGGCGTGGGCGTGGCGGCCGCGTCGGCGCCGGAGATCTCGGTGGTCAGGACCGGGCGGAAGTAGAGCTTCGCGGTGGTGCCGACCTGGTCCCGGGCTTCCTTGGAGTTCGTGCCCTTGGGGATGTTGACGATGATGTTCTCGTCGCCCTGGGTCTGTACCTCGGACTCCGAGACACCCAGACCATTGACACGGCGCTCCATGATCTCGACCGCGGTGTCCATGTTGGTCTTGTTGATCGCGGATTCCTGGCCGGGCTCGGCCACCGCGCGAAGCGTGATGCTCGTACCGCCGGCCAGGTCGATGCCGAGTCGCGGCTTGGTGTGCCCCGAGGCGAACATCCCTCCGGTGAGCGCCGCGATGGCGATCAGGATGAGGGCCAGCGAGCGCCCTGGCTTGCTCTGGGCACCCGCGCTGCGGCCCTTCTTAGGTGCTGCCACCTTCTCGTACTCCCTCTCGGGCCGCCTCGCTCCGGGTCAACGGGCGGGCGGCCATGACATGGTGTCGGGATCCCGTGCGAGCTCAGCATGCCCGGGGGCGCGCAGGCGTGTCCCGCCCGCGCGCCCCGGAGCATGGCTACTTCGCGTCGGAGTCGCCGTCGGTCTTCTTCGGCTCGTCGTCCGTCTTCGCCTCGGCGGACACGGCGTCGGCGGACTCCTCGGCCTTGTCCTCGTCCTTCTTACCGAGGTCGACGGGCTTCTCGTCGGAGTCGGCGGCAGCGGCGGGCTCGTCGGTCTCGGTGAGGGAGGAGGCGTCGTCCGGGACGACGTCGGACTTCAGGTCGTGCTCGATGCCGTGCACGATGCGGTTGTACTCGTCGTCGGAGAGGACGGCACCGATCGCGTTCTTGGCGAAGAGGAGCTCCACGCCCGGGCCGGCGTCAACGAGGACGGTGTCGTCGCTGACCTCCTTGACCGTGGCGTACATGCCCCCGATGGTGCGGACACCGGATCCGGGCTGCATCTGGTTCCGCATGTCGGCGGCCTGCTGCTGCTTCTTCTTGGCCGACCGGGTCATCAGGAACATGGCCCCGATGAGCACGATGAACGGGAGGAGGGTCACGAGACTCACGGGTCGGAACTTCCTTCACACGACCGCGATGGTGAGCGGCCTGATGGTTGGGGGTATGTGTGCCGCCGACATAGGCGGCATCGGCGGAGTCTAAGCGAGTCTCCGCGCAGGGAACAACGCTCAGCATGGCACCGGGGTTCCTGCTCCGGCCAGTGTGCTCGCCGTGACCGGGCCGTCACGTCCCGAACAGGTTCTGTTGTCCGTTTCCCGCAGCTTGCGAGCGTGGCGGGGTCAGGCCCAGGTGTGCCCAGGCGGCGGGCGTGGCGACCCGGCCGCGCGGCGTACGGGCGAGCAGGCCCTCCCGTACGAGGAAGGGTTCGGCGACCTCCTCCACGGTCTCACGCTCCTCCCCCACCGCGACCGCGAGCGTGGACAGTCCGACCGGGCCGCCGCCGAACAGCTTCAGCAGCGCCTCCAGGACGCCGCGGTCCAGGCGGTCGAGTCCGCGGGCGTCGACCTCGTAGACGGCGAGGGCGGCCGCGGCGATGTCCCTGGTGATGAGCCCGTCCGCCTTGACCTGGGCGTAGTCCCGGACCCGGCGCAGCAGGCGGTTGGCGATACGGGGCGTGCCGCGGGAGCGGCCGGCGATCTCGGCGGCGCCGTCGGCCTCGATCTCGACGTCGAGCAGACTGGCCGAGCGGTGGATGACGCGCTCCAGCTCGGCGGGCTCGTAGAACTCCATGTGCGCGGTGAAGCCGAAGCGGTCGCGCAGCGGGGGCGGCAGCAGGCCCGCGCGCGTGGTGGCGCCGACCAGGGTGAACGGGGGCAGTTCGAGCGGGATGGCGGTGGCGCCCGGGCCCTTGCCGACGATCACGTCGACGCGGAAGTCCTCCATCGCCATGTACAGCATCTCCTCGGCGGGCCGGGACATGCGGTGGATCTCGTCGAGGAAGAGGACCTCGCCCTCCTGGAGGGAGGAGAGGATCGCTGCGAGGTCGCCCGCGTGCTGGATGGCGGGGCCGGAGGTGATGCGGATGGGGGCGCCCATCTCGGCGGCGATGATCATCGACAGGGTGGTTTTGCCGAGGCCGGGGGCGCCGGAGAGCAGCACATGGTCGGCGGTGGCGCCGCGCGCGCGTGCGGCGCGCAGGACGAGGTCGAGCTGTTCGCGGACCTTCTCCTGGCCGATGAACTCGTCCAGGTCCTTGGGGCGCAGCGCGGCCTCGACGGCCTGGTCCTCACGGTCGGCGACAGAGCCCACCAGCCGCTCGGGGGCGGGGGTGTCGGTCGTGTCGTCCCAGTTCATGGAGTGTGCCTCGGGGTCGCGGTGGGTGTCGTACGGGCTGGGCGGACGGGGTGTGTCGTACGCCCATGGCGTCGGGTCTGTCGGTCAGCGTGCTCTGTTGAGAGTCTGAAGGGCCGCCCTCAGCAGCTGTCCGACCTGGGGCGTGCCCTCCGTCGCCTCGGCCTGCGGGGCCACGGCGGCGACCGCCTCGTCGGCCTCGCGGGTCGCGTACCCGAGGCCGATCAGGGCGGCGTGCAGCTGGTCGCGCCAGCCCTGGGTGACCGGTGCGCCGACGGCGGGCGCGCCGATGGGCTCGCCGAGGCGGTCCTTCAGCTCCAGGAGCAGCTTCTGGGCGCCCTTCTTGCCGATACCGGGGACGGCGGTGAGCGACTTCTCGTCGGCGGTCGCGACGGCTCGGCGCAGTGCGTCGGGCGAGTGCACGGCCAGCATCGCCTGAGCCAGGCGCGGGCCGACGCCGCTCGCGGTCTGGAGCAGCTCGAACGTCTGGCGTTCGTCGTCGTCCGCGAAGCCGTACAGCGTGAGGGAGTCCTCGCGGACCACCAGCGAGGTGTGCAGCTTGGCGGGCTGGCCCAGGCGCAGGGTGGACAGCGTGTTCGGGGTGCACTGGACGGCCATGCCGACCCCGCCCACCTCGACGACCGCGGCGTCCGGAGCGAGTGCGGCCACTGTGCCGCTGACGAAGGCGATCATGCCGTACGGCCTTTCGGTGCTTTGGCGGTGTGCAGGGCGACGGCCTGCTGGAGTCGGTTCTGCGCGGGGGCGCGCCAGATGTGGCAGATGGCGAGCGCGAGGGCGTCGGCGGCGTCGGCCGGTTTGGGCGGGGCGCTGAGCCGCAGCAGGCGGGTGACCATGGCGCCGACCTGGGCCTTGTCGGCGCGGCCGCTGCCGGTGACGGCGGCCTTGACCTCGCTGGGCGTGTGCAGGGCGACGGGGATGCCGCGGCGGGCGGCACAGAGCATGGTGACGGCGCTGGCCTGGGCGGTGCCCATCACCGTACGGACGTTGTGCTGGCTGAACACCCGCTCCACGGCGACGAATTCGGGCCGGTACTCGTCCAGCCACTGCTCGATGCCCTGCTCGACGGCGACGAGGCGCTGCCCCAACTCGGCGTCCGCGGGCGTCCGTACGACACCGACACCGAGCATGGTGAGCTGGCGCCCGGCGACGCCTTCCACCACGCCGACACCGCATCGGGTCAGCCCCGGGTCGACCCCCAGTACGCGCACCCCGCGCCCCTCCCCTCTTTGCGGCTGAACCACCGCCGCTCTCGCGGACCTGGCTGAGCACCGTCGGGGTTCCTCAATTGATGGTTGCGGCCCGTGGACGGCGATCTTTGACTCCCGCCAGGCTATCCGCTGCCACTGACAAGAGCGGCGGGCCGGTGGGATGTGTCCCACCGGCCCGCCGAAACCGCTCAGCTCGCGGCAGCGCTACGCGTCGACCTTCTCCATGATCTCGTCGCTGACGTCGAAGTTGGCGAAGACGTTCTGCACGTCGTCGCTGTCCTCGAGCGCGTCGATCAGCTTGAAGATCTTCTTGGCGCCCTCCTCGTCGAGCTCGACCTGGACGGACGGCACGAAGCTGGAGTCGGCGGAGTCGTAGTCGATGCCGGCTTCCTGGAGGGCGGTGCGGACCGCGACCAGGTCGGTGGCCTCGCTGATGACCTCGAAGGACTCACCGAGGTCGTTGACCTCCTCGGCGCCGGCGTCCAGGACGGCGCCGAGGACGTCGTCCTCGGACAGCTCGCCCTTGGGAACGATGACGACGCCCTTGCGGCTGAACATGTACGACACCGAGCCCGGGTCGGCCATGTTGCCGCCGTTGCGGGTCATGGCGACGCGGACGTCGGAGGCGGCGCGGTTGCGGTTGTCGGTGAGGCACTCGATGAGCACGGCGACGCCGTTCGGGCCGTAGCCCTCGTACATGATCGTCTCGTAGTCGGCGCCACCGGCCTCGAGGCCACCGCCGCGCTTGACCGCGGAGTCGATGTTCTTGTTCGGGACCGACTGCTTCTTGGCCTTCTGGATGGCGTCGTAGAGCGTCGGATTGCCGTCGATGTCCACGCCGCCCATGCGGGCCGCGACCTCGATGTTCTTGATCAGCTTCGCGAAGAGCTTGCCGCGCTTGGCGTCGATCACGGCCTTCTTGTGCTTCGTCGTAGCCCATTTAGAGTGGCCGGACATCTGCCTGTCTCCTTCGCGTAACCCATCCAAACAACGAACGCCAGAGATCCTACAAGGACTCCGCCGTCCGGTTCGCGTGCACCATGTCGACGAACAGGCCGTGCACACGGTGGTCGCCGGTCAGTTCCGGGTGGAACGACGTGGCCAGTGCGTTGCCCTGGCGGACCGCGACGATGTGGCCGTCGTGCTCGGCGAGGACCTCGGCCTCGGCGCCGACGGACTCGACCCAGGGGGCGCGGATGAAGACGCCCTCCACAGGATCGCCCGTGACGCCCTTCACGTCGACCGCCGCTTCGAAGGACTCGTTCTGACGTCCGAAGGCGTTGCGGCGCACGATCATGTCGATGCCGCCGATCGTCTCCTGGCCCGAACGCGGGTCGAGGATCTTGTCGGCGAGCATGATCATGCCGGCGCAGGTGCCGTAGACGGGCATGCCGTCCCGCACGCGCGCGCGTAGGGGCTCCATCACGCCGAAGAGAACGGCGAGCTTGGAGATGGTCGTGGACTCGCCGCCGGGGATGACGAGCCCGTCGACCTCGGCGAGTTCTTCGGGGCGCCGCACCGGCCTGGCCACGGCGTCGGCCGCGGCCAGGGCGATGAGGTGCTCCCGTACGTCGCCCTGGAGGGCCAGGACGCCTATGACGGGGGTGTTGCTCATGGGATGCAGTGCCTTACCAGCCGCGGTTGGCGTAGCGCTCGGCCTCGGGGAGGGTGTCGCAGTTGATGCCGACCATGGCCTCGCCCAGGTTGCGGGAGGCGTCCGCGATGATCTTCGGGTCGTCGTAGAAGGTGGTGGCCTTCACGATGGCGGCGGCGCGCTTGGCGGGGTCGCCGGACTTGAAGATGCCGGAGCCGACGAAGACGCCCTCGGCCCCGAGCTGGCGCATCAGCGCTGCGTCGGCGGGGGTGGCGACGCCGCCGGCGGAGAACAGCACGACCGGGAGCTTGCCGAGCTCGGAGACTTCCTTGACCAGCTCGTACGGGGCGCGCAGCTCCTTGGCGGCGGCGTACAGCTCGTTGTTGTCGAAGCCGCGCAGCTTGGCGATCTCGTTCTTGATCTGGCGCAGGTGGCGGACGGCCTCGACGACGTTGCCGGTGCCGGCCTCGCCCTTCGAGCGGATCATCGCGGCGCCCTCGGCGATGCGGCGCAGGGCCTCGCCCAGGTTGGTGGCGCCACAGACGAACGGGGTGGTGAAGGCCCACTTGTCGGAGTGGTTGACCTCGTCGGCCGGGGTGAGGACCTCGGACTCGTCGATGTAGTCGACGCCGAGGGACTGCAGGACCTGGGCCTCGACGAAGTGGCCGATGCGGGACTTGGCCATGACCGGGATGGAAACGGCGTCGATGATGCCCTCGATCATGTCCGGGTCGGACATCCGGGCCACGCCGCCGTCCTTGCGGATGTCGGCGGGAACCCGCTCCAGGGCCATGACGGCGACGGCGCCCGCGTCCTCGGCGATCTTCGCCTGCTCCGGCGTGACGACGTCCATGATCACGCCGCCCTTGAGCTGCTCGGCCATGCCGCGCTTCACGCGCGCGGTGCCGGTCTCGGGGGCCTGGTTTTCGGAGATGGACACGGGTGACCTCGCTCGGTGGAAAAGGGGGCTACTGCAAGCATCGAGGAAACGCGAGGGGTGCGGGCCACTTCAAGGGCCAATGGTGAGGCGGTGGATCGTTTTGCCCGAGCCCGGGACCCCGAGCGGCGTTAGTGTCCTGGCATGGAACAGCGCATCAGTCTGGTCACGCTGGGAGTTTCCGATGTGGCGCGCTCGCGTGCCTTCTACGAGGCCCTGGGCTGGCGGGGGCAGGAGGTCGAGGAGACCGTCTTCTTCCAGGCGGGCGGCCTGGCCCTGGTTCTGTGGGGCCGCGACAAGCTCGCGCGGGACTGCGGGCTGACGGACGGCACGGGGGCCGGCTTCGGTGGCATCGCCCTGGCCCACAACGTGGCGTCCGACGCCGAGGTCGACGCCCTGCTGACGGCCGCGGAAGGGGCCGGAGCGACCGTCACCAAGGCCGCGGCCACCAATGCCGTCGGCTTCTACTCGGGGTGCTTCGCCGACCCGGACGGCCATGCCTGGGAGATCGCGCACAACCCCGGCTTCGCGCTCGCCGCCGACGGGGCGCTCATCCTCCCCGACTTCGGCACGTCCTAGGCCGCCCGGTCGGCGAGGGCCACCGGGGGCTCGTCGTCCATCTCGAAGGCCAGCGGGAACGGAGCGTGGCCCGCGAGGCGGAACCAGCGGACCTTGCGGTGCCGGCGCAGGGCCCGGGCGGCCCGTACGGCGTCGTTGTGGAAGCGGCGGGCCATCGGTACCCGGCGCACCGCCTCGGTCAGCTCGCGGGCCGCCTCCTCGCCGCCGGGAGCCTCCCGTACGGCCTCCACCTGCTGGGGCTCCGCGAACACCGCCCGCAGCGCCTGGCTCAGCTCGCTCTCGGCGACCTCCCGCTGTTCCTCCTCGGCCTGCCGCGCGGCGTGGGCCGCCTCGTACAGGACGATCGACGCTGCCGGATCCAGGACGCCGGAGGTGGCCAGTTCCTGGGCCACGGAGGCGCGGCGCAGCAGCTGGGCGTCGAGCGCGGCGCGTGCCGCGTCGATCCTGGCGTGCAGCCGGTCCAGACGGCCTGCGGTCCAGCTCAGGTAGAGGCCGATCGCGACGAGGGCGACGAGGATCCAGATGAGAGTTGCGGTCACGGCGGCACCCTACGCTCCGCGGGGTGAGCCGTTTGTCGCGCGGGGGTTGGCGTTCGTGCGGGGGTGTTGGTGTGGCCGTCACTGGGGGCTGCCGCCCCCAGACCCCCGCTGTCGGCCCTTCGGGCCTCGTCCTCAAACGCCGGACGGGCTGAAGATGCGGCTCGTCCTCAAACGTCGGACGGGCTGAAAAGCCTCAGTCGCGCGCCAGACCCAACCGTGCCCGCAGCCCGCTCCCGCCGCCCCCGGTCCGCTCGTCCGCCGCCACCGCCGCCGCGCCCGCCGTCACCGTCTCGTAGACCGACAGGATGTCCGCACCGACGGTCGACCAGTCGAAGCGGCGCACATGCGCGCTCCCCCGCTCCCGCAGCTCGGCCCGGCGGGCCGGGTCCTCCATGAGGCGTACCGCCGCCTCGGCGAGGGCGTCGGCGTCCTCGTTGGCGAAGAGTTCGCCCGCCGCGCCCTGGTCGAGGACCTGGGCGAAGGCGTCCAGGTCGGAGGCGAGGACCGGGGCGCCGGCCGACATCGCCTCGACCAGGATGATCCCGAAGCTCTCGCCGCCGGTGTTGGGGGCGAGGTACAGGTCGACGCTGCGCAGGAAGCGGGCCTTGTCCTCGTCGCTGATCATGCCGAGGAACTCGACGCGGGAGCGCAGTTCGGCGGGCAGGGACTCGACCGCCTCCTCCTCGTCGCCGCGTCCGGCCACCAGGAGCCTGGTCTGCGGGCGGGCGGCGAGGATCTTCGGCAGGGCCTTCATCAGGACCGGCAGGCCCTTGCGGGGCTCGTCGATGCGGCCCATGAAGCCGATCGTGTCGCCCTGCCAGTCGGGGTTGGGCTCGGCCTTGGCGAAGAAGTCGACGTCGACGCCGTTGGGGATGACCACCGCGTCGCCGCCGAGGTGTTCCACCAGGGTGCGGCGGGCGTACTCGCTCACGGCGATGCGGGCGCTGATCTTCTCCAGGGCCGCCTGGAGGATGGCGTAGGCGGCGATCATCGCCCGGGAACGCGGGTTCGACGTGTGGAAGGTCGCCACGATCGGGCCCTGGGCCGCCCAGCAGGTCAGCAGGCCCAGGGACGGCGAGGCGGGCTCGTGGATGTGGATGACGTCGAACTCGCCCTCGTGCAGCCAGCGGCGCACCCGGGCGGCCGAGAGGAAGCCGAAGTTCAGGCGGGCGACCGAGCCGTTGTACGGGACCGGGACGGCGCGGCCGGCGGAGACCACGTACGGCGGGAGCGGGGTGTCGTCGTCGGCCGGGGCCAGCACGGACACCTCGTGGCCGAGGCGGATGAAGTAGTCGGCGAGGTCGCGGATGTGGAACTGGACACCTCCTGGGACGTCCCAGGAGTACGGGCAGACGATGCCGATCTTCACGGACGCTCTCCGTCCGAGCCGTCACCCGGTCGTGGTTCCAGGTCGGCGAGCCACAAGCGCTGGAGCATGTGCCAGTCCTCCGGATGTTCGGCGATCCCCGTGGCGAAGGCATCGGCCAGCGCCTGTGTCATGACAGACGTCTTCTCGGCCCGGGCGCCTGTCTCCGGTACCTCGATCGGGGGGTGGACACGGCCCTGCATGACCGGGGAGTCGTCGTACCAGAGCGTGACCGGCAGCAGAAGCGCCCCGGTCTGCTGGGCCAGCAGCGCCGGGCCGGCGGGCATCCGGGCCGTGTCCCCGAAGAACTCGACCTCGACGCCGGACGCGGACAGGTCGCGGTCCGACACCAGGCAGACCAGGCCGCCGTCGCGCAGCCTGCGGGCCAGGGTGCCGAAGGCGGTGCCGCCGCTGTGCGGCAGGACCTCCATGCCGAGGCCCTCGCGGTAGGCGACGAAGCGGTCGTAGAGCGTCTCGGGCTTGAGGCGTTCGGCGACCGTCGTGAACGGCGTCTCCAGCTCGGTGGTGACCCAGGCGCCGGCGAGGTCCCAGTTGGCCAGGTGCGGCAGCGCGAGTATCACGCCCTTGCCCGCGGCCAGGCCGTCGGTCAGGTAGTGGACATCCTTGACGTCGAAGCCGCCCTTGACTCGTTCGGCGCTCCAGGCGGGCAGGCGGAAGGACTCCATCCAGTAGCGCAGGTACGAGCGCATGCCCGCGCGCGAGAGCTCGGCCAGGCGCTCCGGGCTCGCGCCCGGCACCACGCGCGCGTAGTTGCTCTCCAGCCGCCGCACGCCCTTGCCGCGCTGCTTCCAGGCGAGGTCGGCGATGGTGCGGCCGAGCCGTACGGCGACGGGCTCGGGGAGCTTCTTGACGGTGCCCCAGCCGAGGCCGTACAGCGCGTCCGTGAGGCGGTCCTGGGCACTCACTTGGCGGCCTCGCTCCCTTGAGAGGCGCTCTGCGGCTTGTCTTTCGCGGCCGCCGCGGCCTCCGCCTCCGCCTCCGCGGACTCACGGCGGACCGTGACGACCCGCTGGATCAGCGTGACGAGGCTGCCGACGGCGACGATCCACAGGGCGACGGGCAGCAGGTACTGGATACCGGGTACGCCGAACTTGTGCAGGCCCGCGAAACCGGCCGCGACCAGCGAGATCACCAGGCGCTCGGCGCGCTCCACGAGGCCGTTGACGGCGACGGGCAGGCCGATCGACTCGCCGCGGGCCTTGGTGTACGACACCACCTGGCCGCTGGCCAGGCAGAAGATCGAGACGGCGCACAGCACGAGGTCGTCGCCGCCACCGGCGTACCAGAGGATGAAGCCGCCGAAGATCGCGCCGTCGGCGACGCGGTCGAGCGTGGAGTCCAGGAAGGCGCCCCAGCGGCTGGAGCGGCCGAGCTGGCGGGCCATGTTGCCGTCGACGAGGTCGGAGAACACGAAGAGCGTGATCACGACCGTGCCCCAGAAGAACTCGCCCATGGGGTAGAAGACCAGCGCGCCCGCGACCACACCGGCCGTGCCGATGAGCGTGACCGTGTCGGGGCTGACGCCCCGCCGGATCAGAAACGCGGCGAACGGTGTGAGGACACGCGTGAAGAATGCACGCGCGTACTTGTTCAGCATGGCCTTCCCGAGGGTCGGTGTGGCCGGGCGGCCCCTGCTGGCCACCGGCTGGCCCATCGTAGCCACGCGCGCGTGCGGGCGGCCGCCGGGCACTCGTACCCGGCGTGAGCGGCCCGGTCCACGGTGCCGGGCGGCGCGATCACGTCCGCCGTATGGACGCACCGTGACGGGAGTGGAAAGCTCGAAGGACCGCGGGCGTCATCGGAGCCGCCATCGCACGCGGATCCGTATGTCCGCGCCCACAGTGACCTCACCGTGCACGGGAGGCAGGATCATGGGCGACAAGGCGAACGCACACCCCGGAGCCGCCGGCAGGGCTACGGCGGCCGACCACCCCGCGTCCGTACGGAATGTGGTGCTGGTCGGCCACTCCGGATCGGGCAAGACCACGTTGGTGGAAGCCCTCGCGCTGACGGCGGGGGCGGTGAACCGGGCGGGCCGTGTGGAGGACGGCGGCACCGTCTCGGACTACGACGAGATCGAGCACCGGCAGCATCGTTCGGTGCAGCTCTCCCTGGTGCCGGTCGAATGGGACGGCATCAAGGTCAACCTTCTGGACACCCCCGGATACGCCGACTTCGTCGGGGAACTCAGGGCCGGTCTGCGAGCGGCGGACGCGGCCCTTTTCGTCGTCTCGGCCTCGGACGGCGTGGACGGCTCGACCCGCATGGTGTGGGAGGAGTGCGCGGCCGTCGGCATGCCGCGCGCGATCGTCGTCACACACCTGGAGTCGGCTCGGGCCGACTACGAGGAGATGACGCGGATCTGCGCGGAGGCCTTCGGCGGGGACGACCCGGACGCCGTGATCCCGTTGTATCTGCCGCTGCACGGCCCGCAGGCACCAGACGGGCACGCGCCCGTGACCGGGCTGATCGGGCTGCTGTCGCAGCAGCTGTTCGACTACGCCTCCGGGGAGCGCAAGGAGGCCGATCCCGGCGAGGAGCAGCTGCCGCAGATCGAGGAGGCCCGCAACCGGCTGATCGAGGGGATCATCTCCGAGTCGGAGGACGAGACCCTGATGGACCGGTATCTCGGCGGCGAACAGATCGACGTCAAGACGCTGATCGAGGACCTGGAGCGGGCGGTCGCGCGGGGCGTCTTCCACCCCGTCCTGGCCGCCGCCCCCGCCACCGACGGAGCCCGGCAGGGGCTCGGCACGGTCGAGCTGCTGGAGCTGATCACGCGCGGGTTCCCGACGCCGCTGGAGCGCGCGGCGCCCTCGGTCACCACGGTCGACGGCAAACCGCGCGAGCTGAGGCTGTGCGACCCGGACGGACCGCTGGTCGCTGAAGTCGTGAAGACCGCGTCCGACCCGTACGTCGGCCGGGTCTCGCTGGTCCGTGTCTTCTCCGGAACCCTGCGCCCCGACGAGACGGTGCACGTCTCCGGGCACGGCCTGGAGGACCGGGGGCACGAGGACCACGACGTCGACGAGCGGATCGGCGCCCTCTCGGCGCCCTTCGGCAAACAGCAGCGCACGCTCAGCCACTGCATCGCCGGTGACCTCGCGTGCGTGGCGAAGCTGAGCCGCGCGGAGACCGGCGACACGCTCTCGGCGAAGGACGACCCGCTGCTGATGGAGCCCTGGCAGATGCCCGACCCCCTGCTGCCGCTCGCCATCCAGGCGCACAGCAAGGCGGACGAGGACAAGCTGTCGCTGGGCCTGTCCCGGCTGGTCGCCGAGGACCCGACGATGCGGCTGGAACAGAACCAGGCCACCCACCAGGTGGTGCTGTGGTGTCTGGGCGAGGCGCACGCGGACGTCGCCCTCGAACGGCTGCGCAGCCGCTACGGCGTCCAGGTCGACGTCGTGCCGCACAGGGTCTCGCTGCGGGAGACGTTCGCGAACAAGTCGGCGGGCCGCGGGCGGCATGTGAAGCAGTCCGGCGGCCACGGGCAGTACGCGATCTGCGAGATCGAGGTGGAACCGCTGCCGGGCGGTTCGGGCATCGAGTTCGTGGACAAGGTCGTCGGCGGCGCGGTGCCGCGGCAGTTCATCCCGTCCGTGGAGAAGGGCGTCCGGGCCCAGGCCGCCAAGGGGGTCGCGGCCGGCCATCCGCTGGTCGACGTCCGGGTCACGCTGCGCGACGGCAAGGCGCACTCGGTGGACTCCTCCGACGCCGCCTTCCAGACGGCCGGCGCGCTCGCGCTGCGCGAGGCGGCGGCCGACACGAGGATCCATCTGCTGGAGCCGGTGGCCGAGGTGTCCGTCCTCGTCGGCGACGACTACGTGGGCGCCGTGATGAGCGACCTGTCCGGGCGGCGCGGCCGCGTCCTCGGCACCGAGCAGACCAGCGGCGGGCGCACGCTCATCAAGGCCGAGGTGCCCGAGATCGAGATCGGGCGGTACGCCGTCGATCTGCGGTCCCTGTCGCACGGCACGGCACGCTTCAACCGTTCGTACGCCCGGCACGAACCGATGCCGGCGCAGATCGCGGAAAGGATTCGTGAAGAGGCGCGCGAAGCCTCGTAGTTGGCGCCGGGCGCCACCAGGTGGCCTGCGGAACGCTCCTCTCCGCGTCGGCGGGCGGCATTGGCCGTCCGCCGACGATTGTCAGTGGCGGGGGATACTCTGAATCATTGATCAACAGGTGTGCGCAGCACGGAAGTCGGGAAGGCCGCAGAAGCGACAGTGCGGCGATCGGGGGCGGGAATGACCGTTGAGAGCGGTTACGCGGACATCTTCGGTCCGCAGGTACCGCGCACGGCCGGAGAGGGTCAGACGGCGACGTTCGCGCTGGCCTCGGCGGCCTACCGGGACAATGCGTTCGAGGACATCAAGAAGGCCGACAACGAATGGCACCAGACCGACGTCAAGGCGGGCCGCAGCTGGGCGAAGATCTTCCGGCCCAACCTGGGTGAGGCCTTCTCCCGGGCCGTGGTCGACCGCATGCTCGGCAGCGGCCGCAAGCCCCTGATCCAGTCCTTCGGCACCGAGCCGCAGGTCGTCGTCGAGCACTGTCTGGCCGCGAACAACATCCGCAAGGCCCGCGACCGGATGCTGAGCGCCATCATGGTGATCTGCGGTGTGCTGTTCCTGCCCGGACTGCTGGTCTGGCTGCTGGTCTTCACGCTGCGCACCACCATCGTCAAGCGGGACGACAAGCGCGGCGGCGCCCTGGCCTCCGTACTGCTGGTCGCGGCGGGCGCGCTCGCCGTGCTGTTCCTGCTGCGTATGCCGTTCAGCGGCTTCTGGGGCTGGTATGCGCGGGCCTCGGTCCTGATGCCGGTGGTCGGCTGGTTCTGGGCCAAGCAGGTCTGCGAGCGCACGGCGAGGGATCTGCGGGAGCGCTGGGACAGCCTGCTGGCCGGCAGCAGCGTCGGCGCGAAGGTGCCGGAGGCGGTGCCGACCAGCCCCACCGAGACCCAGGCCGAGCAACTGCGCCAGTCCCTGGCCAAGTTGAGCGCCGAGCAGCAGTCCAACTCCGTGTTCTACGCCGGCCCCAAGGGGATACTCGGCATGGGCACGCGCTGGGGCAGCTGGCAGCTGGCGGAGGACCTGGTGCCCGCCGATCCCACCCGGGAGATCCACCCGTTCCGCAGCTGGGACGTGATCCGCTCGATCCACGACCAGCTGCGCATGCTGGAGCGCGGCCCGCTGAACACCGGCGGTTTCCCGAAGCCCTCGATACGGCACTGGGTCGTCACGCCGATCGCCGAGGGCGCCAAGGCCGTCTCCCGGCCGGAGGGCACGGACGTCGAGGCGTACCAGGTCAAGTCGCACGCCATACAGGACATCTGCAACAAGCAGCAGTTCGGCAGCGGTGACCGGCACTACCTGGGCGTCCAGTGGACGCTGTGGGACGGCCAGTTGATCATCACGATGCTGATCACGGTGACCGTGCTGCACGAGACACTGCGCATCGAGGTGACCGGACACGCCCTCGGACCCGTGAACGGGCTCTTCCAGCAGAAGCCGGAGGCGCCGACCAAGGAGGTCGCCAAGTCGTTCAAGCCGTGGGAGACCCGCAAGGTGAAGCTTCCGCTGGTCAACACCGACGAGGTGGTACGGCTGGCGGTCCGCGCCCCGATCTCCTGGTATCCCCCGCTGCTCAACTGGCTCGGCGGGACCATAGGACTGCCCGAGCCGTTCGGGCTGCGGCATGCTTGGGCGGATCAGCCGTGGCGGCACCGGTTCATGGCCGACGACGCGCTGCGCGCGGCCGCCCCGGTGCTGCGGGTGGTGCATGCCTCGGCGATCAAGGTGCTGGCGGAGAACGGCGTGGACACGGAGAAGTTCGGTACGCGGTCGTCGTTCCTGAGTACGGCTGTGCAGGATCCGTCGCCTCGGAAGGCGGACGTCTACGACGCGTAGGCCTCCGGCGGTTCAGCCGGGTGGGGTGGGTCTGGGTGGGGCAGGTTTGAGTGAGGTGGGTCTGGGTGGCCGTCCCTGGGGGCTGCGCCCCCAGACCCCCGCTGTCGGCCCTTCGGGCCTCGTCCTCAAACGCCGGACGGGCTGATGGGTCGCATCAAGCCGTCGGCCAGGCTTCCGCCAGCATCTTCCTGGTGTCCGCCAGCAGCTGCGGCAGCACCCGCGTGTGGCCCACCACCGGCATGAAGTTCGTGTCGCCGCCCCAGCGCGGGACGATGTGCTGGTGCAGGTGGGCCGCGATGCCGGCGCCGGCGACCGTGCCCTGGTTCATGCCGATGTTGAAGCCGTGGGCGCCGGAGGCGGTGCGCAGGGCCGTCATCGCCTGCTTGGTCAGGGCGGCGAGCTCGACGGTCTCCGGCTCGGTGAGGTCGGTGTAGTCGGCGACGTGACGGTAGGGCACGACCATCAGGTGGCCGCCGTTGTACGGGTACAGGTTGAGGACCGCGTACACCTGCTCGCCGCGCTTGACGATCAGCCCGTCCTCGTCGGACTTGGCCGGGATCGAGCAGAAGGGGCAGCCGTCGTCCGCTCCGGGACCGGTCGGCTTGTTCTCACCCTGGATGTAGGCCATCCGATGGGGCGTCCACAGACGCTGGAACGCGTCCTGGATCCCCACTCCCCACTGCTGCTCCGGCTCACTCGTCATGCGTGCAGCATATGGCTTCGTCCGTTCGCGGCGTGTCGCCGGGGCTCGCACCCGGTCGGCCCGAGCCAAGCTTGGCCGGTGGACGACGACAGCCGCTTGGCACGCTGGCAGCAGCGCACCGAGATCCCTCTCGGTGTGGCGTCCCTGGTCTTCCTCGCCTCGTACGCGATCCGTGTCCTGGGCCATGGTCATCTCACGGACGCCGTGCTCGACCTCTGCCTGGCCCTGACCTTCACGGCCTGGGCGTTGTTCGGTGTCGACTACGCCGTGCGCTGGCTGCTCAGCGGGCAGCGCTGGGGCTTCGTCCGGCGGCACCCGCTGGACACGGTGGTGCTGTTCCTGCCGCTGCTGCGGCCGCTGCAGATCGTGAAGACGTACGACACCGTCCAGCGCCGGCACGGACGGCCCTGGCTCACCGTGCAAGCGCGCGTGATCGTCTACGCCGGTCTGTCCACCGTCCTCCTCGGCTTCACGGGTGCCCTCTCGGTCTACCACCAGGAGCGCGGGGCGCCGGGCGCGACCATGCGGACCTTCGGGGACGCCCTGTGGTGGACGTGCTCGACGCTCGCCACGGTCGGCTACGGCGACTTCACGCCCGTCACGGTTCGCGGGCGGCTGATCGCCGTAGGGATCATGGCCGTGGGACTGGGCCTGCTCGGGGCCGTGACCGGCACCTTCGCCTCGTGGCTGCTGCAGGCCTTCTCCCGCGAGGAGGACGAAGGGCCCCCGGGGAGCTGAACTCCCCGGGGGCCCTCCACAGGTGCCTGCTGCCGGATCAGACCTGCGTCCGCTCCTCGACGACCTGCGCGATCTTCGCGATGGCCTCGTCGAACGGGATGCCGTTCTCCTGCGAGCCGTCGCGGTAGCGGAAGGAGACGGCGTTGTTCGCCATGTCCTCGTCGCCCGCGATGACCATGAAGGGCACCTTCTGCTTCTGGGCGTTGCGGATCTTCTTCTGCATACGGTCGGAGGAGGAGTCCACCTCGACCCGCAGGCCCTTCTTCTTCGCGGCCGCCGCGAACTTCTCCAGGTAGTCCACGTGCCCGTCACCGATCGGGATGCCGAGCGCCTGGACCGGGGCCAGCCACGCCGGGAAGGCACCCGCGTAGTGCTCGAGCAGCACCGCGAAGAACCGCTCGATCGAGCCGAACAGCGCGCGGTGGATCATGACCGGGCGCTGCTTGGAGCCGTCCGCCGAGGTGTACTCCAGGTCGAAGCGCTCCGGCAGGTTGAAGTCGAGCTGGATGGTCGACATCTGCCAGGTCCGGCCGATGGCGTCCTTGGCCTGGACGGAGATCTTCGGACCGTAGAACGCGGCGCCGCCCGGGTCCGGGACCAGCGGCAGCCCCTGCTTCTCGGCGACCTCGCGCAGCGTCTCCGTCGCCTCCTCCCAGACCTCGTCCGAGCCGACGAACTTCTCCGGGTCCTTGGTGGACAGCTCCAGGTAGAAGTCGGTCAGACCGTAGTCGCGCAGGAGTCCGAGGACGAAGGTGAGCGTCTTGTCGAGCTCCTCCGACATCTGCTCGCGCGTGCAGTAGATGTGCGCGTCGTCCTGGGTGAAGCCACGCGCACGCGTGAGGCCGTGCACGACGCCCGACTTCTCGTACCGGTACACGGTCCCGAACTCGAAGAGGCGCAGCGGCAGTTCGCGGTAGGAACGGCCGCGCGCGTCGAAGATCAGGTTGTGCATCGGGCAGTTCATGGGCTTGAGGTAGTAGTCCACGCCCTCGTCGAGCTGCATGGGCGGGTACATGCCCTCGGCGTACCAGTCCAGGTGACCGGACGTCTCGAAGAGCTTCCCCTTCGTCGCGTGCGGGGTGTAGACGAACTCGTAGCCCTCTTCCTCGTGGCGGCGGCGCGAGTAGTCCTCCATCACGCGGCGGACGATGCCGCCCTTGGGGTGGAAGACCGCGAGGCCGGAGCCGATCTGCTCCGGGATGGAGAACAGGTCCAGCTCGTTGCCCAGCTTGCGGTGGTCGCGCTTCTCGGCCTCGGCGAGGAAGTCGAGGTGTGCCTTCAGCTCGTCCTTGGACGGCCAGGCGGTGCCGTAGATGCGCTGGAGCATCGGGTTCTTCTCGCTGCCGCGCCAGTACGCGGCGGCGTTGCGCATCAGCTTGAACGCCGGGATGTTGCGAGTGGTCGGCAGGTGGGGGCCCCGGCAGAGGTCCTTCCAGCACAGCTCGCCGCTCTTGGCGTCCAGGTTGTCGTAGATCGTCAGCTCACCGGCGCCGACCTCGACGTCCGCGCCGTCGTCGGACGAGGCGGAGCCCTTGAGGCCGATCAGCTCCAGCTTGTAGGGCTCGGCGGCGAGCTCCTCGCGGGCGGCGTCGTCGGTCACGACACGACGGGAGAAGCGCTGCCCCCGCTTCTGGATCTCCTGCATCTTCTTCTCGATGGCCTTGAGATCCTCGGGCGTGAACGGCTTCTCGACGTCGAAGTCGTAGTAGAAGCCGTCCCTGACGGGCGGACCGATGCCCAGCTTGGCCTCGGGGAAGAGCTCCTGCACGGCCTGCGCCATGACGTGTGCGGTGGAGTGGCGGAGGATGTTCAGGCCGTCCTCGGAGGAGATCTCGACGCCCTCGACCTCCTCGCCGTCGGCGAGCACGTACGACAGATCCCTGAGCTCGCCGCCCACGCGCGCGGCGATGATCGAGCGCTCGCCGGCGAAGAGGTCGGCGGCCGTAGTGCCCGTCGTCACCACGCGCTCTTCCCGCTCGGAATCGCGTTGGATGATCACACGGACGTCTGACACCGGTCTCTCCTGACTGAAGGTGGGCCGCACTACCGCGTACGGCATGGCACTGCAATGCCTAAGGATCCTACCGAGCGCAGCACACCCTCCGCGAAACAGTTGCTGTCAGTCCCCCTCCTCCCCGCCACAAGCCCCCTCGAAGAAGTCCAGATCCTCCTGCAGCGACTTCATCAGCCGATCCCGCTCAGCTTCGTCCACCTGCACCGGTACGACCCCGGACGCCCCGGTGACCTTGCGGAAGCCGCCCCGGCTCTCCAGTCGTCCGTGGACCCGCACCGGCAGTCCGACGAGGTGGGCGTGCCCCGCGATGCGGTACGACTCCTCGTCCAGGGTGAGCCGGACGTGCGGGATCTCCGCGCCCGCGAGGACACGCAGCCGTACGGTGCCCTCCCCGCGCGGCCCGGACCTGCGCATCCGCACGACCGTGCCCGTGATCCTGACCGGTACGGAGGGCTCCTCGCGCAGATAGCGGGCGGCGGCCTCGCGCAATACGGGCAGGTCGCCCGGCGAGAACTCGACGGGTTCGACGGCGCTCGCGCAGTCCTCGGGCACTCCGGCCGCAGGAGCCCACTCGACGGCGATGCGCGCGCCTTCCGTACCGCGCACCAACGCCACCAGTGCTTCGGTGAGCTCGCGGCTGACGCCCGCCTCGACGGCGCCGTCGAAGGCGTCCATGCCGCCGGTGGCCCGCTGGTAGTCGATGGCCTCGCGGGCGGCGTACAGGGCTTGGTGGAGGCGCACGGCGAGGGGGCGTCCCGTGCCGACGGGTACGAAGGCGGCGAGGTGGCGGCCGCCGGCCCCGGAGCCGACGAGGACGCTCTCCAGCATCGCGGCGGCGGCGCGGCGGTGCCGGGCGCCGTAGTAGCCGGCACGCGCGCGCGTGGCGAGCGCCGCGGCGAGGAGCATCTGGCGGGCGCCGGTGCGCAGTTCCTCCTCGACGGTCCAGGGCGCGGCGCCGGCCGGTCCGCTGGGCGTGTCCCGCCACCAGCGGATCTCGTCGCTGGGCACGGCGAGCCCGACCAGCACCTCACGGGCGGAGGGCATGCCGCTGCGGGCGAGGGCGATCAGCGCCTCGCCGAGCAGGTCGTCGCTGTCGGGGAAGGCGCGGGACTCGGGGACGAGCAGGCTGGTGCCGTTGCCGCCCGGACCGGGCGGGGTCCAGCGGCCGTAGCGCCCCGCCGCTCCCCCGCGCCGCTGCCAGCCGTGCCGGTGCAGCAGGGCGCTGAGCACGGCGGGGTCGACGTCGCCGGGGTCGGGGGGACGGTCCCAGGACACGTCGACCGGGTGCGGCCGCACTGGGCGCAGGGGTTCCTCCAGCGGGCGGTGCGTCATGGTCTGCCTCCGGTCCCGACCCGCGTCATGATCTCGCAGAGCGCCCGGTCGTCGAAGATGCGTGAGGTCGGTATGCGCACGGTGGTGCGGCGCCGGCCGGTGATCGCGTGCCCGGCGAGGTTGACCCAGTAGCAGCAGTGCCGCAGGTCGAGCCGGTCGTGGCCGGCCCGCAGCCACTGTTCCTGCGAGCGCGGGACGATCATCACGACGAGGATCTTGTGCACCGAGACCGGCGTGCGGGCGAGTTTCGCCAGGTGGTCGTTGTCGAGCGTGAAGGAGAAGAAGCGGCCCGGGGGGTTCGGTGCGAGCTGGTAGGTGGCCTTGAGCTGCACCTTGATGGTCACCTCGTCGTCGACGGTGTGACCGGGCGCGCTGTGGCTGACGTGCCAGTCGATGCCGTTGTCCGGAAACGGCTGGGACAGCGAGCATCCGGACGCCGCCGCTACGGCGTGCAGATAGCCCACCTGCAGTGTCTCCATGCAGGCGGTAGTGGCGAGTGAACCGCGATGGGGGCCCGTTCGTTCGGGCAGCAGCCCGCCCCGCTCGGGCTGCGCTATCGCCATGGCGAACAGCCTTCCAAGCAAAGTGATTCCCCGTACCGGGCCGCTGAACTGCAAAGACCCGCACTCCTGTTGTGTCCTTCCGGCGTACACCGCAAACGGCCCGGGTATCACCAAACGGGCAGAAGACGGAACGTCAGCTGCCGTGGGTGAACGAGGGGTTGTGTAGTTATGGCGTGCTGGTATGAGGGCCCGCTGGCGGCATTCGACACGGAGACGACAGGCGTGGACGTCGAGACCGACCGGATCGTTTCGGCGGCCGTCGTCGTACAGGACGCCCCGGGGACCCGGCCGAGGGTGACCCGGTGGCTGGTGAACCCGGGCGTGCCGGTGCCGGAGGCGGCGACGGCGGTGCACGGACTGACGGAGGAGCATCTTCAGCGCAACGGCCGTTGGCCCGCGCCGGTGGTGCACGAGATAGCCGGCGAGCTGGCGGAGCAGGCGGCCCGGGGACGGCCGGTGGTGGTGATGAACGCGCCGTTCGATCTGACGCTGCTCGACCGCGAGTTGCGCCGCCACCGCGCCTCGTCCCTGGACCACTGGTTCGATGCGACGCCCCTGTTGGTGCTCGACCCACGGGTCCTGGACAAACACCTGGACCGCTACCGCAAGGGCCGCCGCACCCTGACGGACCTGTGCGCGCACTACGACGTCACGCTGGACGGAGCGCACGACGCGGCGGCCGACGCGCTGGCGTCGCTGGAGGTCGTCCGGGCGGTGGGGCGTCGTTTCGCGGCCCGGCTGGAGCGTCTGTCACCGGCCGAGCTGCACACGTTGCAGGCGGTGTGGCACGCGGCGCAGGCACGCGGGCTCCAGGCGTGGTTCGCCCGCAGCGGCAGCGACGAGGCGGTGGACCCGGCGTGGCCACTGCGCCCGGATCTGCCGGCGGCCGCCTAGGCGGTCCGGAACGGCGGAAGCCGAGCGACAAAGAACCGGGGAGCGAAACCGGGCAGCAAGAACAGGGCAGCAAAAAAGCCGGTCCGCTGTGGCGGACCGGCCTTTCCCGGTGGGCGATACTGGGTTCGAACCAGTGACCTCTTCGGTGTGAACGAAGCGCTCTCCCACTGAGCTAATCGCCCGGGAACGGACTGAACAATACAGGTCCCGGCGCGCTTCCTTCAAACCGCTTCCCGCCGACCGGCGAGGTGGGCAAGGAGCCCCCGCCGTCCGGCGCGCATCATCAGCCGGTGGTTGGCCCGGAAGAGGGGTCGTCCCGGCACCGCGAGCCGTCTCAGCAGCGGCTTGTTCACGTCGACGACCTGGTCGTAGCGGGCGAGAGTGCCGGAGCCGTGCGGGGTGATCGTCCAGCGTGCCCAGCCCTCGATGTCTCCGGACATGGCGATCTCCAGGACCCCGGCCGCGCGGTCCCGTCGCACCTCACGCGCCGTGAAGGTCATGTCGTACGGCAGGACGGAGCGGATCGTGATCACGCCACTGGTGTCGTCGATCCGGTCGACCTCGCGCACCTGTGGCCACCAGCGCGGGTAGTCCTCGGCCTCGGCCAGCAGGTCGTAGACGGTGGCGGGCGGGGCGGGCAGGGCCCACAGGCTGCGGAAGCGGTAGTGGCTCCAGTCCATGGCACGAGTCTGCCCCTGTGCAGCGGGTTTCCCCCGTATCTGAGTACGTTCTGAGTACCCGCACTCATGCCCTGCGGCGTGACGCGGGCCACACTCCAGGCATGACGCACATTCCGCCACCGGCCGAGGAGTTGCGGCTCCTCGACCACGAGCTGCGCCAACTGGACGCCCGTCGGGCCCAGTTGCTGCACCGCCGCGCCTGGCTGGTCACGGCCCTGCACGCGGCGGCCATGCCGGCCTCGGCTCCGACGCCCGTCGCAACCCGGCACCCCGAGACCTCGGCGCCCCGGGTCCAGAACGTGCTGCTGCTGCTCGGCGGTGTCCTGCTCACCATCGCCGCGATGGCGTTCACGCTGGTCAGCTGGGGCCACATGGGGATCACCGGGCGGGCCCTGGTGCTCGGCGGGATCACGGTGGCGGTGCTGGCCGCGCCGGTGCAGCTGTTGAAGCGCGGGCTGCGGTCGACGGCCGAGTCGGTGGCGGGCCTCGGGCTCGCGCTGACCGTGCTCGACGCGTACGCCCTGCACGAGGTCGCGCTGACCGACGTGGACGCCACGGGTTACGTCGCGGCCGCTTCCGCCGCGCTGGCGGCCCTGTGGACGGCGTACGCCTTGCTGCCGCGCACCTCCACGCTTCGTCTGCCCCTACCCGCCGCCCTGATCGCCGCCCAACTTCCCCTGACGCTCTGGGCGGTGGCCGCCGACGCCGGTCTGTACGGGATCGCCGCGGCCGTGCTGGTGACGGCCGGGTTCGACACGGTTGTGGCGCTCCGGGTGCCCGCGAAGTCCGTACGGATCACCGCGATGACCGGTGCGTACGGCATGGGCGCGTGGGGCGTGTGTGCCGCCGGCTGGCTGTCCTGGACGGCCACCGGCCCGAGCGCCGCCGCCCGTGCGGCGGCGCTCCTCCTCCTCGCCGCCGGCATCGCGCTGACGGCTGCGTGGCAGCAGGTCGCCGAGAAGCAGGCGGCGGGGCTCACCGTGACCGCCGGCCTGCTCGCGGTCGCCGCGACCGGGGGCACGGCCCGCTCCGTGCTGCCGGACGCGTGGACGGTTCCGGCGTATCTGGCCTGCGGGATCGCCCTGTTGGCGACGGTACGGCTGGGCCGGCTGCCGCAGACGGTACGGCTCGGGCTGACCCGCGCCTCCGTCGCCGTACAGGCGCTCGCCCTGCTCTGGACGCTGCCCCTGGTGGGCGTCACGCTGCTGGGTCCGCTCGCGTGGGCGGATCAGGTGTGGTCCGGGGCGCCGGGTGACGTGCGTGCGGCCGTGACGGTGTCCATGCCGTGGCCGCCCCACGCGGAAACGGTGCCCGTCGTCCTGGCCGTCGTCGCCATGGTGCTGGCCCTCGCGGTACGGGACACCGTCTGGCGGCCTCGTGCCCTGAACGGTGTGCTGGTGCTGGCGTGGGCGACGGCGCTGACGCTTCCGTCGGTGCTCGAAGTCCCTTACGTGGCAGGCCTGGTGGCCCTCGGCCTCACCACGGCCGGCGCGCTCGCGGCAGCCGCGTGGACACGCCCGTCCGAGCGCCCCGAGGCGACCCCGCCCCCTCAGCCGGCCCCGGCCCTCGGCTTCCCCAGCCCGCGCCCGACCGCCACGACCCTCGCCGTCCTCACCTCCCTCACCCTCGCCTTGCTCTCCCTGACCGGTGAGCCCGCGACCCTCGCCGTGCTGTCCACGCTCACCGCACTGTTCGCCGCCGCCTCCTGGAGGCCGCACCTCGCCCCGGTCACGGCCCCGACCGCACTCGCGTACGCCGCCGTATTGGCCTGCGCGACAGGTGCCGCGGCCGACTGGCAGCCGCAGTACACCGCCCTGCTGGTCCTGACGGTCCCGGTGGCGGCGGCCTTGCTCGCGGCACGCCTCGGGGGTTCGCCCACGACGATCCCGGTGGAGATCACCGGCGCGCTCGCCGGACTGCTCGCCGTCGCGCTGGCCGCGGCCTCGGCCGACCTGCCGATGCTCGCCCTGGTCCTGGCACTGTGCGGCGTGATCACCGCCGGTACGGCGGTCCGCGCCGACCGCCGCCCCGTCGCCCACGTCTCCGCCGCGCTCTTCGTGCTGGCCGCCTGGGTGCGCCTGGCGGCCTGGGACATCGGGACGCCCGAGGCATACACCCTGCCGGTCTCCGTCCCCGCGCTGCTCGTCGGCGCCCTGCGCAGGCGCCGCGACCCGCAGGCCTCGTCCTGGACGGCGTACGGCCCCGGTCTCGCCGCCACGCTCGTGCCGAGCCTCGTCACGGCGTGGGGCGACCCGGACTGGACGCGCCCCCTGCTGCTGGGCCTCGCCGCCCTTGCCCTCACCCTCCTGGGCGCCGGCCACCACCTGCAGGCCCCGCTGCTCCTCGGCGGCACGGTCCTCGCCCTGGACGCGCTGCACGAACTCGCCCCGTACCTCGTCCAGGTCACCGATGCCCTCCCCCGCTGGGCACCGCCCGCCCTGGCCGGCCTGCTGCTGCTCGCACTGGGAGCGACGTACGAGCAACGCCTCAGGGACGCCCGAAGGATGCGGGACTTCTTGGGCAACATGCGCTGAAGCGCCCCGTCAGGGGCGTGGGGAACTGCGCGACCGGCCACAACGGTCCCGCAGTTCCCCACGAGCCGTTACGGCATCCTGTCCCCAAGCAGCGCCAGATTCTCGATGGCCGCAAGCCCGTACAGCGCGGTGTCGTTCGTCGACACCCAAGCGGCCTCACTACCCGGAACCAAGGCAGCCGGCCCGCTCAGCTCCTCCGTCTTCCAGGGCGCCGACTCCTTGTACCCGTCGGAGTTGTAGAACTTCTCCCACGCCCGCTTGGCGAGCTTCTCGTCCCCCGTCTGCACGGCGGCGTACGCGTCGAGGCGCGAGTGTCCCTGGAAGAGCAGCAGCGTCCCGAAGTTGGAGCCGTAGCGTGCCGCCTGCTCGGCCTTGGTGGCGTTGAAGTAGCGGCAGTAGTCGAAGTACGCCTCGTTGAACTTCGGCATGTCGACGAGGTCGATGAGCTCGGCGCACAGTTCGTTGAGCCCGAACACCGCGGACAGGTGGGAGACGCCGACCACCGGCTCCGCGGCGACCGCGAACTTCCCCGTGTCGAGGTCGTACAGCCCCGTGCCCTGCACGAACCCGTTCGGCTGGGCGGCGATCGTCTCCATGGTGGACAGCACCCGCGCCTTGGCCTTCTCCCACTTCGGGCCCTTGCGCTCCCACTCCGTCAGCCAGGCCGACACGAGCCCGCTCCAGTCCGTGCCGAAGCCGATCGACAGCGCGTGCCGGTCGGGGGTGTAGGGCTCGGTGCGGATCTTGCGGATCGGGTCGAGAACGAGGAACGTCTCGTCGGAGTCGACGTTGGCGTGCATGAGGTCGCCGACGCGCTCGTCGGCGGTGAGGAAGTAGTAGTAGCGGCGGTACGTGGTGTTGGCGATGCGCTGCTGCTTGGCGCTGTCGGCGTAGTGCTGGACGCCGTGCCGGGTGCCGAGACCGGCCCACTTCCCGAGGTGGTAGACGTCGACCTCACCGGTGTGCCGGGTCATCGCCTCGGCGAACCGGAAGATGTCCGCGCGCCCGGAGCGCAGATACGCGAACCACAGCCACAGGTCCGGCGAGAGCTCGGAGTTGTCCCAGGCGTAGCCGCCGATGTCGTACCGCCACTGGTGCCGGACGGTGTCATAGGTGTGCATGATGTCGCCGTAGTCCCAGAAGCCGTACCAACGGCGCTGCTCCACCTGGTCCTTGTAGTAGGTGAAGAGGAAGTCCAGGTGGTCCTCGATCTTCGCCTTGGCCGGGGTGGAGCGGTCCGGCTCGGAGTACAGGCCGGGCCCGAAGACTTTGGCCTTGATGAGCTGCTTGGGCGGGGCGGCGAGCTGCGGCAGCACGCGTACGGCCTCGACCTGCTGGGCCAGGGCCTCGGGTGAGGGAGTGGACTCGTTCGCCCAGAACAGCAGCTCCGAGGTACGGGCGATGCCGTACGGCGTGCCGAACTCCGGCTCGTAGTCCTCGTAGGTGATGTTGAGGCCTTCGAGCTGCTCGGGGTAGGTGTCCTGGCCCATGCCGTCGTGGTAGAAGCGCAGGTCCATGGGCTGTGCCTCGGGCGACCAGAGCCACATGGTGACCTCGGCCGCTTCGGTCTGGGCGTCACGGATGTCGAGCTGGGCGGGGAACTTCTCCCAGAAGTCCCGCAGCCCGAAGGACAGTCCGCCGCTGACGCCTCCGACGTAGCCGAAGCCGGAGGCGCGCTTGCCGCCGCCGGCGCCGATCCAGCCGTGGCCCTTCTTCGTCCGCTTGCGCAGCGTGAAGCCGTCGGCGGAGAGCTGGGAGAGGGTGTAGTCGCCCCACTCGGGGATGTACTGGAGGCGGGTGGTGACCCGCTGGTCCCAGGTGGACGGGTCGGGCAGCTTCTCGCCCGCGAACTGCGCGGCCTGTACGGCGGCCCCCGGGTCGCGGCGCAGTCCGGTGATGCCCTTGACGGCCTCGCGGAGCATGCCGGTGCCGTCGCCGCCGATGCGGATGTGGCGATCGTAGGACTGGTCGCGCATCGGCACGGTGAAGCGCACGCCGATGCCGCGGATGAAGTCGCCGCTGGCCTTGCCGGGCTCCTGGGTGCCGTCGAAGGTGATGGTGTGCACCATGCGGAAGGAGTCGGCGCCCGCGTAGAAGTAGAGGCGGATGGAGAAGGGGAGCCAGCTGCGGCTGCCCTTGCGGTGCTTGCCGTCGATACGGACGACCGCGCGGACGGGGCCCTCCTGTTCGACCTCGACCTTCGAGATGGCTCCTTCGAAGCGCTCGGTCTTGACCGAACCCTGGTCCTCGTCCTCGATCTCGGGCTGGCGGATCAGGACGAGACGGCCGTTCCTGGCGATCTCCGTCGAGCCTCGCATGACCGACTTGACGAGGGTGGCGCCGGACTTGCCGATCTTCGCCGTGATGACGCCGGTCGAGACGTCGATCGTCCCGCCGCTCTTGTCGACGGTGACCTTCTTCTCCGGTACGGCGGCGTCGCCGGCGGCGAGGGTGAGCTTGCCGTTGCCGGAACTCACCGCGTGGGCCGTCCACTTGAGGGATCCGTCGGGCCAGTAGGCGATCGGCCAGGACTGCACGGGCACGGACTTGCCGTCCGCGTCCGTGAGCGCGAAGGTCTGGTCCTGCTGGTAGGCGCCCTTCGGCCAGGGCACGCCGACGGTGGAGCCGGGCGCGGCACCGAGGCCGCCGTCCTCCAGCCAGTCCAGGATGACGGGGCCTTCGTCGGCCTCGGCGGCTCTGGGGGCGGCCTGCGCGTCCTTGGCTCCTAGCGCCCAGCTGAACTGCGCGGCGGCTCCGGCGACGGCGGCCGCCTTGAGGATGGACCTACGGGGGATGGGAGACATGAGAAGTCCGGCCTTTCCTTCCGTACGGGGGATGCGAGCTAGGTAGTCAGGGGCATGACAGCGAGAGGTGCGGCGCCCGGGGCGCCGACCTGGTGCGAGGGCAGCGGCGTGTCAGCGGTGCCGGTGGCGCTGCTCCACGGCGACGGCGGCCGCCGCGACGGCCCCCAGGACGGGGACCGCCAGCGGCGGGGCGAACCAGGCGGACAGGGCCACGACGGCCAGCCCGCAGACGACCAGGAACGACCCGGCGGGATCGAGCACGGTCCGCCGCCCTGCCTCCGCGAGCAGCGCCCGCCAGGCCGCGCCCGGCGTCCAGACGGCGGCCGCCCGCAGCAGGGCGACGGTGGCCGCGATCAGCGCGAAGACGCCGACGGCTCCGACGAGCGGCCCGCCGGGAATCCCGGCCCGAGCGGCCAGGACGTCCACCCAGACCGCGGCCGCCACCGCCCACCCGGCGAGCCCGACGGCCCACCCGCCGCGCACGGCCGCCCGGAAGTCCGCGACGAACTCGCGCAGACCACCGCCCTCGTGGGTGGTACGACGCCGCAGGTGCCGTGCGCCGGCCGCGAAGGCCGCGGGGTAGGTGACGATCCCGAGGCAGGCCACGGCGATCCACACGCCGGTGAGCAGGGTCTCGGCGAAGACCGAGAAGCGCTCGCCGAACACGGACTCCTTGCGCCGGGACTCCTTGCGCCGGAACTCCTTGCGCGGTGCGCGGGCCTTCACGTGTGCTTGCGCCATGGTGACCGCCTCAGCCCTTTCACTTCAGTCCGGACGTCGCCATGCCGTCGATGAGATAGCGCTGGAAGGCCATGAAGAAGGCGATGACCGGCACCAGCGCCACCAGGGACATCGCGATCATGCTGCCGTAGTTGGAGATGCCCTCCTGGTCGCGGAACATCATCAGGCCGAGCGAGACGGTGTACTTCTCGGGGGTGTTGAGGTAGATCAGCGGCCCCATGAAGTCGTTCCAGGCGTTGATGAAGGTGAAGATCGCGCTGGTGATGATCGCGGGCCGGCTCAGCGGCAGCACGATCGACCAGTAGGTGCGCAGATGCCCGCAGCCGTCGAGCTTGGCGGCCTCGTCCAGTTCGCGCGGCAGTCCCCGCATGAACTGCACCATCAGGAACACGAAGAAGGCTTCCGTGGCCAGGAACTTGCCCGCGACGAGCGGCACCAGGGTGTCGGTGAGCTCCAGGTTGCGGAACAGCACGTACTGCGGGATGAGCAGTACGTGGTACGGCAGCAGCAGGGTGCCGATCATCAGGGTGAAGAGCAGGTTCCGCCCGGCGAACCGGATCTTGGCGAAGGCGTACGCGGTCAGGGAGCTGGACAGGACGACACCGACCACGGCGAGGCCGGCGTACATCAGCGAGTTCCAGAAGAAGCTGCTGATGGAGATGCCGGAGATACCGTCGGCGAGCCCGGAGAAGTTCGCCCAGACCGGCTTGGTGGGCAGCAGGTCGAGGCTGGCGATGATGTCCTTGCTCGGCTTGAACGAGGCGCCGACCACCCAGATCACGGGATAGAGGACGACCGCGAGGACGGCGAGCGCGCCCACGTGCCAGGCGATCGATCCGGTGCGCCGCCGCTCGTTCGCGGTGTGCAGGGCGGGGCTGGTGGCGGTGGTCACTTGGCGGCCTCCTCGTAGTGCACCCACTTCTTCTGCGACCAGAACAGGACCGCCGTGACGAGCGCCACCGCGATCACCAGCGTCCAGGCCATCGCGGAGGCGAAGCCCATCTGGGCCTCCTTGAAGCCCTTCTGGTAGAGGTAACAGGTGTAGACGAGCGTGGCGTCGGCGGGTCCGCAGCGGGTGTCGGAGACGACGTAGGCGGAACCGAACACCTGGAACGCGTGGATGGACTCCAGCAGCACGTTGAAGAACAGCACCGGGGAAATCATCGGCAGCGTGATGTTCCAGAACCGCCTGAGCGGACCGGCCCCGTCCACCTCGGCGGCCTCGTACAACTCCTGCGGGACCTGCTTGAGGCCGGCCAGGAAGATGACCATGGGCGCGCCGAACTGCCAGATGCTCAGGGCGACCAGGGCGTAGATGACGTAGTCCGGGTTGCCGATCCAGCCGCCCACGTCGAGCCCGAAGATCTTCTGCCCGCGGTCCACGATCGCGTCGTCCGAGAACAGCGCCCGCCACACGAAGCCGACGGAGACGCTGGCACCGATGAGCGACGGCATGTAGAACGCGGCCCGGTACAGGCCCTGACCGCGCCGCTTCTGTGCGAGCAGCAGCGCCACGCCGAGCGCGAGCAGCAGCTTCAGGGGCGTGGCCACGACGACGTACTTCAGCGTGACCTCGACCGACTTCTGCCAGCGCGGGTCCTGGAACATCGTCGTGAAGTTGTCAAGACCCACCCACTGGGGCGGGGTGAACAGGTTGTAGCTGGTGAACGCGTAGTACAGCGAGGCGACCATCGGCCCCGCCGTGAGCAGCAGGAACCCCGCGATCCACGGCGACATGAAGAGATAGCCGGCGAGGTTCTCGCGGCGCCGCCCGCGCCGCCCGGCGGCGGGAGCGGCGGACCGCTTCCCGGCCGGGCGCACGGGCGCTTCCTTGACAAGCGTCATGGTGGTACGTCCCCTCAGCCCGCGAACGCGGCCTTGGCCTCGCTGAACAGCTTCTTGGCGGCGTCGGCCGGCTTGGTCTTGCCCTGGGCGACCTCGCCGCCGATGCGCAGGAACGCCGCCTCGATGACGTCGGCGCCGGAGGGGTGCGGGGTGATCTTCCCGAGGACGCCGGCCTTGGCGACCTCTTCCTCGTACGCCTTCACGCCCTTGTTGTTGTCGTCGGTGGGCGTGTACGCGTCGTACTGCTCGGTGGTGGCGAGGATGCCTCGGTCGTAGCCCATGATCTTGCCGACCTCGGGGTCGTGGACCATGAAGTCGATGAACTGGGCGACTTCCTTGGGGTGCTTGGTTCCGGAGAAGGCGCTCAGCATCAGCGAGCCGAGGTACTGGCCGGTGTCCTTGCCGTCCGTGGTGGGGATCGGCGCGAGCCCGTAGTCCGAATCGCCCTCGCCCTCGTAGCGGATGGAGAAGTTGTCCCAGGTGAACTCGGAGGCGGCGAGCCCCGCCGAGAGACCGGACTTGGGCTTGGCCTGCTCGATCTTCTTCGGGTCGGCGACGAGCCCGGACCGCACGCGCTTGTAGCCGTCCTCCCACCACTGCGTCAGATCGTCCTCGGTGAAGCCGAGATCGGTGTCGGTGAAGAAGGCCTTGCCGTTCTGCCGCAGATAGAGGTCGTAGAGGTACATGATGGCGAAGTAGCCGGTGTCGCCGGCGATCTTCAGCTTGTCCTGGATCGTCTGGAGCGCGTCGAAGTACTCGTCCCAGGTCCAGCCCATCTTCGCCTCGACGCCCGCCTTCTTGAAGGCCTTGAGGTCGATGACCAGCGCCATGGTGTTGGCGCCGACGGGAATGCCTATCTGCTTGCCGTCGACCTGACCGTTCGCCAGAACGCCGTTGCGGAAGTTCTCCAGGCTCAGATTGCCCGCGTCGGCCTGCGTCTTGAGATCCATCAGTACGCCGCGCTTGTCGTACTTACGCAGGAAGCCGACCGCATTCTGGAAAACATCCGGCGGATTACCGCCGGAGGCCTGGGTCTGGAACTTCTCCCAGAACGCCTCATAGTCCGTGAATTCAGGCTTGATCTTGATCTTCGGGTACTTCTTCTCGAAGAGCGCGATCGTCTTCTTGATGGCGATGGTGCGCGGCTCGCCACCCCACCACGCGTAACGGAGCGTGACCGTCCCGTCTCCGGAGCCGCTGTCACCGCCGCACGCGGTGGTCGCCCCCAGGCCGACCACGGCCGCGGAGGCCCCCGCCGCCTTCAGGATCGTACGCCTCTCAACATTCCTGCTGGTTCCCATGGTTGGGCCCCCTCCCCGCAGCGTCATCGCCGTCTGCATGAATCGTTTCAAGTAAGCGCTTGCTGGCACAAGCTACGAGGGGCCTCGTGGTGCGTCAATGATTCGGACAGGAATTTCTTGTGGACCGGCGCGGTGACTTGACGACCCGTCGGGAACGATTCGGGCGCTTGCTCGGCCAACTCCGCAGGTAGAACAGGTGTGGTCGGTCGGCCGAACGCGAACTGGCCCCCCGCACGGGGGAATTGGTCGGCTGAAATTGGCCTGCCGGAGGGCGGGCGACGCGGGTGGATCCTGAGGGCGGGCGGCGCGTGGGCCGGGGTGGGCCGAGCGGGGCTGGTGCGGACTGGGCCGGGGCGGCGGGACCGGCAGTCGGCACAGACCGGCGTCGACGAGCCCCGGTCGGCCTCTCCGGGAGGGGACCGGCTGACCGGCACCGGCCGGCACTGACTGGCCCGACCGGCACCGACCGGCACCGACCGACTCTCGCTGGACGCGGACCTGCGGTGACTGGTGCCGATCGGCCCGGGGCTCTCCGTCGACGCACGCAAACGACGACGGCCCGTCTGCTCTCAGAGACGGGCCGTCGTATCCGGGTGGGCGATACTGGGTTCGAACCAGTGACCTCTTCGGTGTGAACGAAGCGCTCTCCCACTGAGCTAATCGCCCGGACGCAGGAAGAACATTACCCCATGTCAGGGGGTGCGGGTGACCAGCGCGAACCCGCACCGGACGACGTCCGCACCCTCGTCGCGGATCACTGGTCCTTGATCTTCCAGGGCATGACTATGCCGAACTTCCACACGTAGAAACCAACGAGCACGCCCACGATCACGAGGCCGATCGTCATCAGAATGATGTTGCGGCGGCGCACCTTCGGGTCGAGGGCCCGCTGGGCCGCCTCGGTGACCTTGCGCTTGGTCCAGCGCAGCACCAGCTGGGCCCAGACGAACTCGGTCGCCCAGATCGCCATGCCGCCGAAGATCACGACCCAGCCGGGACCGGGCAGCGGCAGCATGATGATGCCGGCGACCACGACCGCGAGGCCGATGACGAAGACACCCACCTGCCAGCTGACATGCAGCGCACGACGCGCCTTGATGAACTCCGGCGCTCTCGAACCGAGGCCCTGCTCGCTGTCGCCTTTCACACCGTCCACTTCGATCTGTCCCGTCGCCACGGCAACTTCGCCCGGCTCGTTACTCCCCGTATTCATACGGCCAAACCCTACCGGACAGAAACCAGTCACCGGAATGGGCGTACTTCGCGAACCTGTCCTCGGCCGGAAGAGTTACGTAAACACACGCAAAACACTCAGAGGGGTTTACAACGGCACCGTAGGTGGCATGTCGATTTCGCCGACGTGCGAATCCCCGAGCGCACACTGAGCGAAAGGCCCTGGCGCTTATGAACACCACGGTCAGCTGCGAGCTGCACCTGCGCCTCGTTGTGTCGAGCGAGTCCTCCCTGCCTGTCCCCGCAGGCCTGCGGTACGACACGGCCGACCCCTACGCCGTGCACGCCACCTTCCACACCGGAGCAGAAGAGACCGTCGAGTGGGTGTTCGCCCGCGACCTCCTCGCGGAGGGCCTCCACCGGCCCACCGGAACCGGCGACGTCCGCGTCTGGCCGTCGCGCAGCCATGGCCAGGGCGTCGTCTGCATCGCCCTGAGCTCTCCGGAGGGCGAGGCCCTGCTCGAGGCCCCGGCACGGGCTCTGGAGTCCTTCCTGAAGCGAACAGATGCCGCCGTGCCTCCCGGTACGGAGCATCGGCATTTCGATCTCGATCAGGAGCTCTCGCACATCCTGGCGGAAAGCTAGGGCGAGGCGTCCCCTCAAGGCCGCCCGGCGCCGTCGACTCGGGGAGACGGCGCGGGCCAAGACAACCGCATACGGCACACATCGCGCCGCCTCCGCTCCACGGGGGCGGCGTTGGTGTGCCTGTGGCCTCGGGGAGCCATGGGGGTGATGCTGTGAGAGTGACGGTGAGTAGTGGTCGGCCCGGGCGCGGCGGGAACTGTCGGGGCCTCCCCGACGTTGTATTCGAAGCCATGTGCGGGCTCGGCCGATGTGTGGGCGCCGTGAGCCACTACCATCGGCCAGCATCGGCGGGCGCCCCGCCCGACCCCAGGCCAGGGAGCGAAACGTGCTGATCACCCATGACACCCGGTGTGCACTCGATGCCGTGGTGGATCTGGTGAACACCTCGCCGGAGGGCGACGACACGCCGGACGGACTGTCGGATGTCGCGGCTCTCGCCGATTTCGTACGAAAGCACGAGATCAGTGATGTCGGTGTGCTGTCGGAGTTCGACCTGTCGGCGGTGCGCAAGGTGCGCGGGCGGTTCGCCGCGATCTTCGCGGAGCCGGAGGCGCGCCGGGCGGCCGGACTGATCAACGAGCTGGTCGCCGCCGCGGGCACCACTCCCCGGCTGACGGACCACGACGGCTACGACTGGCATGTGCACTACTTCGCCCCCGGCGCCTCCGTCGCCGACCATCTGGCGGCCGACTGCGGCATGGCGCTGGCGTTCTTCGTGGTCGCCGGGGAGCAGGAGCGGCTGCGGCGCTGCGAGGCACCGGACTGCCGGCACGCCTTCGTGGATCTCTCCCGCAACCGTTCGCGGCGCTACTGCGACAGCCGTACCTGCGGGAACCGTCTGCATGTGGCCGCCTACCGGGCGCGACGCAAGGAAGCGGCCGGCTGACACGACGGGTGTGTCGACGCGGACCCCGGCGGGTGGCGCCGGGGACCGCGGGTACGGCTCAGAGCAACAGCAGATCGTGCAGCGCAGCCATGAGCAGCAGACACCCGATCACCGCAAGGAAGATCATCAGCGGTGGCTGGGAAAGGGCGAAAAGGCACCCGCGAGGTTCGTCCTGAGCCGGCGCGGCCTCGCTCTGTGTCGTGTCCAGCATCTCGCGCCGATGATGGCGCAGTTGTCCCTGGTCGCGCGATCAACACGCCCGGAATGAGCGGGAGTTCGCTGGATTCCGTGATGTCCGGTTCGAGTCGTGATCGCTTACGGCCGGGCGGCGACCCACTGTGTCGTTTCAGCCCTGCGCAGGGCCGTCATATGCCGTGCTTCTTGAGGATCGCCTCGATGTCGCTGAAGTCGTCCGAGGCCTCGGCCCGGGGCGCTGTCGCGGGTTTGGTGGACGGCCGGGAGCCCGCGCCGAGCGAGGGCGCTGAGGCCGCCGGGGCCACCGCCTCGCGCTGCGCGGCGGCTCGGGCCTCCTTGCGCTCCTTGCGGGTGCCCCCGCGCCGGCGCTCCACCGCCCGGGTGCTCGCGAACAGCAGCCAGGACGCCCCGAGGACCCCGAAGCCGGCCCAGGCGGTCGGGCTGAACGCGGTGTCCGCCAGCCACTCGACGACACCGGTCATCACCAGCCCGAGGGGCACCAGCGAGTACGCGGCGATGCGCGTGGCCGCGAGGAAACGCTTGCGGTACGCCGTGACCGCCGCGATGCCCAGGCCGGCCGCGGCGACGGCGGAACAGACGGTCTCGGCAATCATCCGGTCCTCCAGGCAGGCTGGGTCGGGCAGGGCACTTTCGTCCCTTCCATCCTGCACCGTGGCAAGCCCGCCCGGCCATGCCTCCGTCCGACATCAGGGACATCTCCGGGTCGCCTCCTCCGCAGGTGCCGGTCGAGGGCGTACGACCACATCGGATTGGGTCGCCCGGGCCGCTGCTGGGAGACTGGGGCCATGAGCGACTCCTCCTCCGACCGTCCCGCCGCACCCGTCCTCGACATCTGGTGCGAGCTCCAGTGCCCCGACTGCCGCGGCGCCCTGGACGACCTCCGCGCCCTGCGTGCCCGCTACGGCGACCGGCTGGAGCTCCGGTTGCGGCACTTCCCGCTGGAGAAGCACAAGCACGCCTTCGCCGCCGCGCAGGCCGCCGAGGAGGCCGCGGAGCAGGGGCAGGGCTGGCCGTACGTCGAGGCGGTGCTGGGCCGGGTCGAGGAGCTGGACCGTAAGGGAGAACCCTTCCTGGTCGAGACGGCCCGGGAACTCGGCCTGGACGCCGAGGAGTTCGACACCGCGCTGATCGACGGCCGGCACATCCTGATCGTCGACGCCGACCAGGCCGAGGGCAAGGCGATCGGCGTGACCGGTACGCCGACCTATGTGATCGGCGGCGAGCGTCTGGACGGCGGCAAGAGCCAGGAGGGGCTGCGCGAGCGCATCGAGGAGATCGCCGACCGGCTGCTGTCCGGGCAGGGCGCCTGACCCTCGACCAGTGGCCTCTGGCCCCTGCCCTCAACCCCGCCGGACGACTACAGCAGCGTCTTGTACAGGCCGTGCTGTCGCGTCTCGTAGCCGAGTGACTCGTAGAGCCGCTCGGCGGGAGCGTTGCCGGCGAAGACGTTGAGGCCGATGGTCCGGTGCCCGGCGTCGATCGCCTGGGCCTCAGCAAGCAGCATCAGGGTGCGGCCGTGGCCCTTGCCACGGTGGGCGGCGTCGGTCTCGACGTCGTAGACGTAGGCGCCGCCGTCGCGCTCGGCCACCCACAGGGTGCCCACCGGGACGCCCACGTGCTCGAGGACGCTCAGGAACACCTTCGGCGTACGCGGGCCGTCCGGGAGAAGTGCCGCGTGGTCCCGCTCGGACCTGGCCCGGGCCTCGGCCTCCGGCACCCCGCGCTCGGCCCAGCTGCGGAGGTAACCCTCGTGGCTCTCGGCCAGCCAGGGCCCGTACTCGGCCTCCGTCATGGGGCGCGCCCGGCTGCCCGGCGGCAGCTCGGGCGGTGTGTCGCCGAGCGTCTTCACCATGCCGCGGTTGCGGACGACGTAGCCGAGCGCCGTGGCGAGGCGCAGCGCCGGTCCGGCGTCGCCGGGGAGGGTCGTCTCGATGCGCCGGCAGCCCCAGCCGCGCGCCACCTCCTCCGCGGCGAGGGCGGCCACCGTGCCGCGGCCGCGACGCCGGTCCGGTTCCTCGATCCGCAGCGTCGTTATCCGGGCCACGGCCGCGCCGAAGACGGGATGCGTGCCGAGGTGGAGGGCGCCGACGGGACGGCCGTTCACACACACCTGGTAGTGGCGCGAACGGGTTCCGTCCTCGTTGTGCTGAAGCGGCTCGGTCGGCCGCAGGGTCGTGGTCATCAGGGGTGTTCTACCCACGACACGGACCCACGGCAGCCCATTTTTTTCCGCTCCTACGGATCCAGGTCGTCCCCGGACCGCTCCTCGAAGACCCGCATGGCCTTGGCGGTCACGGGGCCCGGCGCGCCCGGGAGTTCGCGGTCGTCGACCCGGTGCACGGCCTGCACGTCCCGCAGGGTGGAGGTCAGGAAGACCTCGTCGGCCCGCTCCAGGACGTCCAGCGGCAGGTCGGTCTCCTTGGCGCCGGTCCACTCGACGGCCAACGCGCGCGTGATGCCCGCGAGGCAGCCCGAGGCGACCGGCGGGGTGTGGATCTCGCCGTCCAGGACGACGAAGACGTTCGACCCGGTGCCCTCGCAGAGCCGTCCGACCGTGTTGGCGAACAGGGCCTCGGAGGCGCCGTGTTCGTGGGCGCGGGCGAGAGCGACGACGTTCTCGGCGTACGAGGTCGTCTTCAGACCGGTCAGCGCGCCGCGCTCGTTGCGGGTCCAGGGCACGGTGATCACGGCCGTGGAGTCGGGGCGGCGGGTGGTCTCGCCGAGGGCGACGACGAGGGTGGGGCCGTGTTCGCCGCGGTCGGAGCCGAGGGGTCCGTGACCGCCGGTGTAGGTGATCCGCAGCCGGCCGAGCGGCATCGGGTTGGCCTCCAGCACCTCGGCACAGGCGCGGCGGACCTCGTCATGGTCGGGATCGGGCAGACCGAGTCCGCGCGCCGAGCGCGTCAGCCGGTCGAGGTGCCGGGTCAGCGCGAACGGCCGGCCGTCCACCGCTTTCACCGTCTCGAAGATGCCGTCGCCCACGGTCAGCCCGTGGTCGAAGACGGAGACACGGGCGGACTCGATGTCCTGGAGCACGCCGTCCAGCCAGATCTTCACGATTGCAGTCCCTCTCCACTCACCTCGTACATTCCCGACGCTACCGCGAGCAGCCGGGCCGCCTTCAGCTCGGTCTCCCGCCACTCCCCCTCGGGATCCGACCCCCAGGTGATCCCGGCACCGGTGCCGAAACGCAGCACGCCCTCGCCCCGGTCGATCCAGAACGTACGTATCCCGACGGCCAGCTCACCGACCCCCCGGTCGGCGTCCACCCACCCGATGCCACCGCAGTACGGCCCACGCGGCGCCGTCTCCAGCGCGTCGAGGATCCGCAGGGCGCTCGACTTGGGCGCACCGGTGACCGACCCGGGCGGGAAGGCGGCGCCGAGCAACTCGGACCACCCGGCGCCGGCGTCCAGCTCACCGCGCACCGTGGACACCAGGTGCACAAGCCCCGGATGCTTCTCCACGGCACACAGATCAGGGACGGTGACGGTCCCCGTCGCACACACGCGGCCGATGTCGTTCCGGACCAGGTCGACGATCATCACGTTCTCGGCGTAGTCCTTCTCCAGCAGGTCCGCCTCGGTACGCCCGGTGCCCTTGATCGGCCCCGACTCCACGACCCGCCCGTCCCGCCGCAGGAAGAGCTCGGGAGACGCGGTCGCGATCTCCACACCGTGCTCCGGCAGCCGGATCGTTCCTGCGTACGGCGCCGGGTTGCCACGGGCCAGCAGGGCGGTCAGGGCGTCCACGTCCGCGTCCGCCCCGATCGGCGCGCTCAGCACCCGGCACAGGTTGGCCTGGTAGACCTCGCCGGCCGCGATGTACTCGCGGATGCGGCGCACCCCCGCCGTGTACGCGGCGCGATCCAGCGAGGACGTCCAGTCACCGACCGCCGGACCGACCCACCGACCGGGCACCGGCGCGGGCACGGGCTCATGGCGTACGTCCCGGAAGCGGGCGCAGGTCAGACCGCCCTCGAAGTCGGCGCAGACCGCCCAGAAACCGTGGGAGTCCAAGGCGGCGGGATCGTTGGTGACATCGAGGAGTCCGGTGGCGACGCGATCGCCGAAGCGGGCGAGAGGAGGGAGGTCGAGCACGCAGTCGAGTCTATGGCGGGTGTCCTGCGGGTGACCTGCCCATGTCCCTTCGGAGGGCTCCGGCAGGTCCCTGAGCAGGTGCAGCGCAGCACGCTGCACAAACGCGTTTTTGTACTGGCCCCGGAATCCGCTAGAGTTCAACACGTCGCCGGGCCGCGGGAGCGGAACGAAACGACAGGCGGACGTAGCTCAGTTGGTAGAGCGCAACCTTGCCAAGGTTGAGGTCGCGAGTTCGAACCTCGTCGTCCGCTCGAAGGAACAAGGGGATCTTCCCGAACCCCTGCACTCCTGGTGGAGTGGCCGAGAGGCGAGGCAACGGCCTGCAAAGCCGTCTACACGGGTTCAAATCCCGTCTCCACCTCCAAGGACGATTAGCTCAGCGGGAGAGCGCTTCCCTGACACGGAAGAGGTCACTGGTTCAATCCCAGTATCGTCCACTGGATCTTCGAGAGATCATCGAAGGTCTGACCCGCGCGATTAGCTCAGCGGGAGAGCGCTTCCCTGACACGGAAGAGGTCACTGGTTCAATCCCAGTATCGCGCACGCAGCCCCTCTCACGGGGTGGCTGATCTGGACGATTAGCTCAGCGGGAGAGCGCTTCCCTGACACGGAAGAGGTCACTGGTTCAATCCCAGTATCGTCCACACGACGAAGCCCCCGGTCCTGCGACCGGGGGCTTCGTCGTGGTGCGGTTCAGCTGGAGAAGAGCATGTGGCCGAAGCTCTTGTGCCGCTGGTGGCCGTAGTGACCGCCGTGGTGCCCGCCGTGCGGGGCGCCCCAGGCCGGTGCCTGCGGAGCGGCGGCCGGGTAGGCCTGCGGTGCGGCCGGAGGGGGCGGGGCCGGCTGGGCCCACTGGGACTCCAGGCGGGTCAGCGACTCCAGCTCGCCGTAGTCGAGAAAGATCCCGCGGCAGCCGCTGCACTGCTCTATCTGGACACCGTTGCGGTTGTACGTGTGCATCGGGGCTCGGCACTTCGGACACTGCATGGTCGGCTCAACTCCTCGCCGGTCGGTCCTGCTTCGTGTATCGCCAGGACAGACTCTGTCCGGCTGCGGTCGGTTGCACACTACTTTGCGTATCCCTGGGTCAACTCAGGGGGGACGGCAGCCATTCGGTCACAGGCGTCCACGAGTGCCTGCTCGACCTCGTCCAGGAGACGTCCCTCCACCTGGGCCTTGGTGATCGCCCGGGCCGCGGTCTGCACGGTGAGGGCACGGGCCGGCACGTCCAGCGCGGGCCAGGGATCACCGTCGCCGGGAACGGCCGGGCCCCCGGCCACGCGGTACGCGACCAGGAAACGGTCCCATTCCTCGGGCGACAGCAGCCCACACGCATACCAGGCGGCCGGCCGCCCGAGATCCCAGGCCGGCACGCCCACGCCGAGATCGTCGACGTCGATGAGCAGCCAGGGGCCGTGCGGCGCCGGGTGGCGCACGAGTTGGCCGAGATGGAGGTCGCCGTGGCAGAGCGTGGCGGTGTCGGGCTGCGGGGCCTCGGCACGGGCCCACTCGGGAAGGGCGCCCCAAGCGCGAAGAACGGCGTCGGCACCCGACCCCTCGGCCCCCGCCGCCCGGAGCCGGGCCACCGCCAGCGCGGCCTTGACCGGACCGCGCATGGGGGGCACCGCGACGGGAGCCGCCGTTTTGTGCAGCCGAGCTAGAAGCGACGCCGCCGCCTCCCAGGGAGCCGCATCCGGATCCTCCGGATCCACCGGAGTGCCGTACGGCCAGAAGGTCACCAGCCGGCCGTGCAGATCGACGGGGTGCGGGCTGAGCGGGGCGAGGAGCAGGTCGGGCAGTGCGGCGGCAGTGGCAAGACGGGGGTTCAGTTCGCCGGACCCCATGCCCTGGGCGTGCGCCTTTGCGACAGTTCCGCCATGGCAAACGACGGTGGCATCGACCCGATCGGCGAGCGTCACGGTCGCTCCGCAAGAACAGGCGGACGTACGCGAGTGAGCCTCGACCTCGGCACGTACGGCGAGATCGGACAGGAGCGGGTTCGAGGTCACGGGCGTCCTTGGATGCGGGAGATCTGGGCCGAGGGTACGCGGCGTTTCTCAGGCGCGTGTCTGGAGCAGCATCTCCGCTCAACCGCCGGAGGCAACCCGCCGGAGGCAACCCGCCGGAGGCAAAAGCAATGCCGGCGCAGCTCCCCAGCTGCGCCGGCATTTGTGCCGTCCGCCGCACCCCCGTCCCCACGGGGTTTCATGGGTGGATGTCCCCGCCCGGACCGCTCTTCCGGGCCTGGGGTCGCCGCTCAGCGCCCCAGCATCACTCCCACGGACGACGCTTGTGTGGCCACTGTCTCCCAGCCGTCGAAGACGAGGAGGAGAAGGGCCGCCAGGGGGAGGGCCATGAGCGTCGCCACCAAGGGGTGGCGGCGGCCCTGGCGACGCGGACGCAGCAGCGTGCGCTCCTGCATGCGGATCACTGTCCGCGGTGCCGTCTGGGCCATGGTCCCTCTCCTGACCTGTGTCTGTTGTCGTTGGCAGCGGCGGGTGTCTGACCTCGGGGGACGAGTGCTGCCACCCGCCGCTTGACCTCAAATCTAGGTGTCCGGCGCTCCCCGCACGTCATGCCCTCGTACCGATTGGCGGGCCTCCCGGAGGATGAGCCATGACCTGCGGAGTACTCCCCTGGGTGGAGACGAGGACCTAGGTCTCGGGGTCTTCCCGGAGGGGACGCCCGCTGTGCCCCGCTTTCTCCGAGCTGTCCTCACGCGGCACCGGCTGCTCGACCAGCGCCAGGACGCGGGTCGCCATGAAGCGGGCCGTACGCACGACCGAACCGCTTCTGGTGACTTCGCTCACTTCCACGACACCTCGGCGCACCGCCGTCTCCACCCGGCGGCCCGCCCTGCTCGCCACCACCTCGTACGTGCGCGTCGTGTCTCCCGCGTCCACGACTATCTCCACGCGATCACCCTTCACGGACTCAATCCCCCTTCTGTGATGGGTGGTTGGGGGACAAAGCACACCGAAGTAGCCCTGCTCGCCAGCCCCCTGACCACCCTTCAAGTCTCCCACCCACCACTGACAATCCGTCGTCCTGAGAGGGCGCGGCCTCTGCGCACGGCGGCCCGTGGAAACGTAAGCTGTGGCTCGTCACACGGACCGGGCAGCGGGGATGAACATGGCGATGATGCGCCTGAGGCGCGAGGACCCGCGCGTCGTCGGCTCGTTCAGGCTTCACCGACGGCTCGGCGCGGGCGGTATGGGCGTCGTCTACCTGGGCTCCGACAAGAAGGGGCAGCGGGTCGCGCTCAAGGTGATCCGGCCCGACCTGGCGGAGGATCAGGAGTTCCGCTCGCGGTTCGCGCGTGAGGTCTCGGCCGCCCGGCGGATTCGCGGGGGCTGTACGGCACGGCTGGTGGCCGCGGACCTGGAGGCGGAGCGCCCCTGGTTCGCCACGCAGTACGTGCCCGGTCCCTCCCTGCACGACAAGGTCGCCGACGAGGGCCCGCTCGGCGCGGCGGAGGTCGCCGCCGTCGGTGCCGCCCTGTCGGAGGGGCTGGTCGCGGTCCACGAGGCCGGGGTCGTGCACCGGGATCTCAAGCCGTCCAACATCCTCCTCTCCCCCAAGGGTCCGCGGATCATCGACTTCGGTATCGCCTGGGCGACGGGGGCCTCGACCCTCACGCACGTCGGCACGGCCGTCGGCTCGCCCGGATTCCTCGCCCCGGAGCAGGTGCGCGGCGCCGCCGTCACCCCGGCCACGGACGTCTTCTCGCTCGGCGCCACGCTGGCCTACGCCTCGATGGGCGACTCTCCCTTCGGGCACGGCAGTTCCGAGGTGATGCTGTACCGCGTGGTGCACGAGGAGGCGCAGCTCCAGGGCGTACCGGACGCGCTGGCTCCGCTGGTGCGGGCCTGTCTGGCGAAGGACCCGGAGGAGCGGCCCAGCACGCTTCAGCTGTCGCTGCGTCTCAAGGAGATCGCGGCCCGGGAGGCGCAGGGACTGGGGGACGTACGCCCGCCCGCGCCGCGTTCCGCCGAGGCGGACCGTCTGACCGGGCGGCTCGCCGACACCTACCCGGAGCCGCAGCGCGCCCAGCGTCGTCCGCAGGGCACTCCCCCGCCGCGCGGCCACAGCACGTCCCGAGGGCCCGGCCCCACGCGCGACGGGGTTCCTCCGGCGAGGGGCGCCAGCGGGACGAGAGGTACGGCCGCCTCCCGGTCCGGTACCCGGTCGACGCCGGCCTCCCGCAACAGTCCGCATGCGGGCAAGGGCGGCCGACCGGTGCAGCGCAACGGCGGCGGTCGTCCGGCGCCGCGGAACACGAGCACCGGTCGCCGTCCCGCCAACCCCCAGCTGCTGCGGCAGCGGCTGTTCGTGTTCGTCGTGGTGACGCTGCTCGTGGCGATGGGCATCGCCGCGGCGCAGGGCTGTCAGGGGCCGCAGCGGGGTCTGGGCGGCGACGGAGACGTTGTACGGCCGCGGCACGAGCAGGTGGATCCGGGCTCCGAGCCGTACGAGTCGACGTACGAGATCACCGACTAGGCGGCGTCCCGGGGCGGGCGGACGTCAGAGGTCAGGCGGGATCCGTTCGAAGAGCTCCTGGTCGCCGTCGAAGACCGGGGCCAGGGACAGGAACTCCTCCCACCAGTGGAGGCGGAAGCTGCCGTCGTCCGTCTCGGACTCCCAGACCTTCGTCAGGGGGACCACGGTGCGGCCGACCTCCTCGCAGACCTCCCGGACGACGCCTCGCGTTGGCTCTCCCCCGGCTCGCTCCTGCCGCTGACCGGCTGCCGGTAGAGCCCTAGAGCTGGGGGCGGCCGGTGGCCACGGCGTAGAAGGCGACCGCGGCGGCGGCGCCGACGTTGAGGGAGTCGACGCCGTGGGCCATCGGGATGCGGACCCATTCGTCGGCGGCCACCAGGGCCTGGGTGGACAGGCCGTCACCCTCGGCGCCGAGCATCAGGGCGACCCGGTCCATCCGGTGCGGGGCGGCCTCGTCGAGGGTCTTGGCCTTCTCGTCGGGAGTGAGCGCGAGGAGGGTGAAGCCGGCCTCGCGGACCGATTCGAGGCCCTTGGGCCAGGTGTCGAGGCGGGCGTACGGCACGGAGAACACCGCGCCCATGGAGACCTTGACGCTGCGGCGGTAGAGGGGGTCGGCGCAGTCCGGGGAGAGCAGGACCGCGTCCATGCCGAGGGCCGCGGCCGAGCGGAAGATGGCGCCGATGTTGGTGTGGTCGTTGACCGACTCCATGACGACCACCCGGCGTGCGGACCGCAGTAGTTCGGTCGCCGTCGGGAGCGGCTTGCGCTGCATGGAGGCGAGCGCGCCGCGGTGTACGTGGTAGCCGGTGACCTGCTCGGCGAGGTCCGGGCTGACCGCGTACACCGGGGCGGGGAGTTCGTCGATGACGTCGCGCATGACGTCGACCCACTTGGCGGAGAGCAGCATCGACCGCATCTCGTAGCCGGCTTCCTTCGCCCGCCTGATGACCTTCTCGCCCTCGGCTATGAACAGGCCCTCGGCCGGTTCGCGCTTGCGGCGCAGTTCGACGTCGGTCAGGCCTGTGTAGTCGCGCAGGCGCGGGTCGGTGGGGTCATCGACGGTGATGAGATCGGCCACAGGGTGATACTGCCTTGTCCTGGGTACGGTGCCAACGGTTGGAACGGGTTGCGTTACCCGCGGTTACGCGGAGGGGTTCGGTCCTACGTTCACGACCTCGCCGATGACGATCACCGCCGGCGGCTTCACCTCGTGGGCGAGCACCGCCTCCCCCGCCGTCGCGAGCGTCGCGTCCACCCGACGCTGGGCGGCCGTGGTGCCCTCCTGGATCAGGGCGAGGGGCGTGTCCGGGGACTTGCCGTGGGCGATGAGGGTCTCGGCGACCTTCGCGATGGTGGCGACGCCCATCAGGATGACCAGGGTGCCGGTCAGCTTGGCGAGGGACGGCCAGTCGACGAGGGAGCGCTCGTCGTCGGGCGCGATGTGGCCGCTGACCACGGTGAACTCATGGGCGACACCTCGGTGGGTGACGGGGATTCCGGCTGCGCCCGGCACCGAGATGGAGCTGGAGATGCCGGGCACGACCGTGCACGCGATGCCCGCCTCGGCCAGCGCCTGGACCTCCTCCATGCCGCGTCCGTAGACGAAGGGGTCGCCGCCCTTGAGGCGTACGACGGACTTGCCCTGCTTGGCGTGCTCGATCAGCGCGTTGTTGATGGCCTCCTGGGCCATGAACCGGCCGTAGGGAAGCTTCGCCGCGTCGATCACCTCGACGTTCGGGGGCAGCTCCGTGAGCAGGTCGCGGGGGCCAAGGTGGTCGGTGATGACCACGTCGGCCGCGGCGAGCAGACGGCGGCCGCGCACGGTGATCAGGTCCGGGTCGCCGGGGCCTCCGCCGACCAGCGCGACGCCCGGCGCACGGGTGCGGTGGTGCGGGGCGACGAGGGTCCCGTCGCGCAGGCCCTCGACGACGGCGTCGCGGATCGCGGCGGTGTGGCGGGGGTCGCGGCCCTTGGCGTCGGTGGTGAGGACGGCGACCGTGACGCCCTCGCTGTGACCGGTGGCCGGCGTCCAGGCGGTGGCCTCGTCGGCGTCGTCGGAGCGGACGCACCACACGCGGTTACGCTCGGCCTCGGCGGAGGCACGGGTGTTCGCGTCGTGGTCGCTGGTGGCGATGAGGGCGTACCAGATGTCGGTGAGGTCGCCGTCCGCGTAAGGGCGCCGCTCCCAGGTGAGCTCTCCGGCGTCCGCCATGGCTTCGACCGACGGGGTCACCTCGGGCGAGACGAGCGTGATGTCGGCGCCCGCTGCGATGAGTGCCGGAAGACGGCGCTGGGCCACCTCGCCGCCACCGAGGACGACGACTCGGCGACCGGTGAGGCGGAGGCCCACGGGGTAGGCGGGGTGTTCGGCCATGAGGCTGCGGCTCCTCGTGCTGGCGGTGCGATGGGTGCTACGGCGCTGGAGCAGCCCTGACGTGCGGATTTTAGACGTGGGCTCAGCGTACGGCGGGGCCGGGGGACGCGCAGGAACGCATACCCCGGGCCCTGCCCGGACTCACTTCTCGGTGACGCCCGCGGAGTCGAACGTCGCGACCTCGTGCATCGCCCTTGCCGTGCTCTGCACCAGCGGCAGCGCGAGCAGCGCGCCCGTGCCCTCGCCGAGGCGGAGGTCGAGGTCGACGAGGGGACGCAGGCCCAGCTTGTTCAGGGCGGCGACGTGGCCGGGTTCAGCGCTGCGGTGGCCCGCGATGCAGGCGGCCAGTACCTCGGGGGCGATGGCGCGGGCGACCAGCGCGGCGGCACCGGCGCTGACGCCGTCCAGGATGACCGGCGTACGCAGCGACGCGCCGCCCAGCAGCAGGCCGACCATCGCGGCGTGTTCGAAGCCGCCGATGGCCGACAGGACGCCGATGGGGTCGGCCGGGTCGGGCTGGTGGACCTCGATGGCGCGGCGGACGACCTCGGTCTTGCGGGCGAGGGTCTCGTCGTTGATGCCGGTGCCCCGGCCCGTCACGTCGGCCGGGTCGGTGTCCGTGAAGACCGAGATCAGGGCCGCCGAGGCGGTCGTGTTGGCGATGCCCATCTCGCCCGTCAGCAGCGCCTTGTTGCCGGCCGCCACCAGGTCGCGGGCCGTCTCGATGCCGACCTCGATGGCCTGCTTGGCCTCCTCGCGGGTCATCGCGGGGCCGGTCGTCATGTCGGAGGTGCCCGCGCGGACCTTGCGGGGAAGGAGGCCGGGGGTGGCGGGCAGGTCGGCGGCCACGCCCACGTCCACCACGCACACCTCGGCGCCCACCTGGCCGGCGAACGCGTTGCAGACCGCGCCGCCGCCGAGGAAGTTGGCGACCATCTGGGCCGTCACCTCCTGGGGCCAGGGAGTAACGCCCTGGGCGTGCACACCGTGGTCGCCGGCGAAGATCGCGACGGCCGCGGGCTCCGGGATCGGCGGCGGGCACTGCCGGGACAGCCCGGACAGCTGCGCGGAGATGATCTCCAGCATGCCGAGCGAGCCGGGCGGCTTCGTCATCCGCTTCTGCCGTTCCCAGGCCTCGCCGAGGGCCTTGGCGTCCAGCGGGCGGATCTGGGCGACGGTCTCGGCGAGCAGGTCGTGCGGCTCCTCACCGGGCAGGGCGCGACGGCCGTACGTCTCCTCGTGCACGACCCACGACAGCGGGCGGCGCTTGGACCAGCCGGCCTGCATCAGCTCGGGCTCGTCCGGGAACTCGTCGACGTACCCGACGCACAGGTAGGCGATGACCTCCAGGTGCTCGGGCAGCCCCAGCGCGCGGACCATCTCGCGCTCGTCGAAGAAGCTGACCCAGCCGACGCCGAGGCCCTCGGCGCGCGCGGCGAGCCAGAGGTTCTCGACGGCGAGCGCGGCGGAGTAGGGCGCCATCTGCGGCTGGGTGTGCCGGCCCAGGGTGTGACGGCCGCCGCGGGTCGGGTCGGCGGTGACGACGATGTTGACCGGGGTGTCGAGGATGGCCTCGATCTTCAGTTCCTTGAACTGCTTCGCCCGGCCCTTGGGCAGGGACTTGGCGTACGCGTCGCGCTGACGCATCGCCAGCTCGTGCATGGTGCGCCGGGTGTCGGCCGAGCGGATGACGACGAAGTCCCAGGGCTGCGAGTGCCCGACGGAGGGCGCGGTGTGGGCGGCCTCCAGGACGCGGAGCAGGACCTCGTGCGGGATGGGGTCGCTGCGGAAGCCATTGCGGATGTCGCGGCGCTCGCGCATGACCTTGAGGACGGCCTCGCGTTCGGCGTCGTCGTAGGCGGGCGCGGCCGGGCCGGTGGGCTGTCGTACCTCTTCCACTGCCGCCGTGCTCTCTTCTTCCGGGGCTGCCGGGACCTGCGGGTCCTCCTGGTCGGCGGCCCGCGTGTCCAGGTCTTCCGCGTGCTGTACGAGACCGGGGTCGCCCTCGCGGGGTGCGGGGACCGTGGCGACGGCGGCCGGTGTCTCCTGCGCCGGGAGGACGATCGGCTGCGGCGGGGTCGGAGCGAGGTGCGGGGTGGTCGGCACCGAACCCTCGACCGGGACGAACTGGCCGAGCGGCTGCTCGGGCGCGGCCTCCCGGGGGACGTCGGCCTCGGCGGACTCCACGGGCTCGACGGCCGGGTGGGCCGGGTCCTGGAGGACCTGCACGGGCGGGGCGACCGGGGACTGGAGCTGCGGGCCGGCCGGTTCGGCGACGAACGGCTCGGGGGCCTCGGCCGGGACCGGCTGCTCGTCGGCGGGGTCCCGCACCACCGGGTTCGCGGCGGCGAGCGGCTGGGGCGGCACGACCAGCTCGGCGTCGGCCTCCGGGGCCTGCGGGGCTTCCGGGAACTCGGCCGCGGGCTCCGCGACGGGCGCTTCCGCCTCGGGGAGGGGGGCACTCTCGGCCGCCGCCTGCACCTCGACGCCGGGGTCGTCCGTCGGAGCGGCCTGCTCGCCCGGCTGCTGCGGCTGCGGGAATTCCGGATCGGCGGCGGCTTCGGGGGCCTGCGGCTCCTCGACGGGCTGGACGGGCTCCGTGACCGGGACGGCGGGCTCGCTCTCCAGCGGGGCGGCCTGCTCGGCGTCCTGGGGCTGCGGGGCCACTTCGGGGGTTACGTCGGCGGGGGCCTCGGCGGGCTCGGCGACGGCGTCCGTGGGCTGCTCGGCCGGCGCGAGGTGCTCGGGCTCGGGGGCGGGTGCGGCCTCAGGCTCGGGGGCGGCCGCGCCCTCGGGCTCGGGGGCGGCCTCGACCTGCGCCGCGTCCGATGCGGGCGGGAGGGGGCTGGCCTCCGGGGTGGGCTGGGGGTCGTCAGCCGGGGCGGGGGCCTCGGGGACCTGCGCGGCCTCCGGGAACGGCTGGGCCTCGGGAGCCTGCGGGACCTCGGGCCCGGAGGGCTCGGGCGCCTGTGCGGGAGCCCCGGGCTCGGCAGTGTCGAGAACCTGGACGGCTTCGGGAGCGGGAGCCGGGTCGTCGGGGGCCTGCGCTGCCTCAGGGGCGGGGGCCTCGGGGAGCGCGTCGGCCTCGGCGGCGGGCTCGTCAGGGAGCTGCGCGGCCTCGGGCGCGGGGTCCGCCTCGGGAGCGGGGTCCGCCTCGGGAGCGGGGTCGACCTCGGGAGCCGGGGGCTGCGCGGCCTCGGGAGCGGGGGCCTCGGAAACCTGGTCGGCCTCTGCCTCGGGCACCTGGGACGCCTCGGGAAGCGGCCCGGCCTCAGCGACGGGGTCGGCAACCGGAGCGGCGACTTCAGGTACGGAACCCTCGTGAGAGACCTGAGCGACCTCGGCCACCTCGGCCACCTCGACCGCCTCGGCCACCGGAGCTTCAGGTCCCTCGGCAGCCTCAACGGCATCCGCGACAGGCACAGCAGCGGGCGCCTCGTCTCCCTGGGCGGCGCCGGCCACCCGGGACACCGCCGCCTGCGCCATGCCCGGCTGTCCGGTCGGGACAACCGTTTCGGCAGCCGTCCCCTCGGCGCTCACCTGGGCCGGAGCCGGTGCCTGGACCTGGACGGCGGCCGGGGCGGGGGCGCCCCAGGGTGCCGCCGGCAGCGGGGCCGCCGCCTCGTGCGGCTGCGGGACGTCGAGGTACTCGGGGCCGGTCGGGGCCTGGCCGGGCTGGCGTACGGGCGCGCCGACGGCGCCGCGGTCGGCGAGCGAGCGGACCGGGCTGGCGGAGGCGTCGGGAATGGGCGGGCCGAGGTGCAGGGGGCGGCGCGGGGTGATCGGCGGGATCGGCGACGAGGGGGCCGACGGGCCGGGCAGCCGTACGGCGCTGAGGTCGACCGAGCCGCTGTCGCGGCCGGAGATCTCGTGCGCGTCCGGCTCGTGCACGGCCTCGACGACCGGTTCCGGCGCGGGCGGGGCGACCTCGTTGCCCCAGGCGCCGTGGGAGCCGGGCAGCAGCAGGTCTTCGTCCTGGGCGGTGCTCTCGGAGAGGTAGGTGTACGAACCGTGCGCCGCGGGGGCGCCCGGCTGCTCCACCATGCCTGCGCTCTCCGGCAGTCCCTCGCCCGGGACCTGGCCGGTGTCGGTCATGCGTACCCCTCGCCCATCGGTTAGTGCTTCTACGACCAGCTCACCGGGGACGGCGCACCGACCGCCCCCGCAGTGAAGAACGAGCGTGCGTGCCCAGCGGCACGAACGACCCGCCCAAAAAAGGCGACAAAGCCATTGAGTGGCATTGTCGTGGCCGTTCGGCCGTCGCGACAGGTTGATCCGCGACAGGCCGCTGTGGACTGCGCCACGTTGCGCGTCCTCCGGTTTCGCCGTACCACACCCACCCCAAACGGGGCGCGTTTTTCCGGACATTGACCGACGAAGTGCCGGGCGACCGAGTGCGGTACAACGATCGGCCAGCCTACCGCGCGCGGTACGACAACAGGATCACGGGGACGGGTTCACGGTCACGCCGTGCGGTCGGGCAGTACCCCGCTGAGCAGGAACGCGACACTGCGCTCGCGCTCCGTCCAGGCCCGCGTGTCGAGTTCGACGGACTGCAGCAGGGCGCACTCGACGTCGTAGCCGCGTGCGGTGAGGTCGCGTCCGACGATCTCGGCGGCGTCGCGGGTCGCCGCGTGCGTGACGATGCGCTGTGGACGCCGGTCGACGACGGCGGAGACGACGGCCGCTCCCCCGCCGCCGATGCGTACGACGTCCGGTTCGGGGAGGTTCTCCAGCGCGTGCGGGGCGGCGCCGTTCACGATCTGCAGCTGGACCCCGAAGGCGCGCGCGTTGGCCTCGGTTCGGGTGCAGGCCTGGGGATCGCGGTCGACGGCGATGACGGCGGCGCCGGCCCGGGCGGCCTCGACGGAGAAGGCGCCGCTGCCGCAGCCGATGTCCCACACGAGGTCGCCTACGCGCGGGCCCAGCCGGGCGAGTTGGGCGGCGCGCAGCGGTTCCAGCTCGCCTTCGCCCATGAGGCCGCCGTAGGACTCGGCGGGCAGGGTCCAGCCGCGGGGGCCGGCGGCCGGGTCGCGGCCGGCGATCCAGTCGCCCGACTCGCGTGCGGCGGCCGTGCCGCCGATGACGATGACGACGTTCGGATCGCGCCAGGCGTGGTCGGCGGCCTTGTCGGAGGTGACGACGGTGACCTGCTCGCGTTCGCTGCCCAGCGCCTCGCAGATGACGAAGGTGCGGTGGACGCCTTCCAGGAGCAGTCCGAGTTCGGCGGGTCCGGCGCCCGGTGAGGTGAGGACGGCGACCTTGGTGTGGGCGCGGCACACATTCACCGCGCGTCGCAGGGTGCGACGGTGTGCGACGACCACCTGGGCGTCGTCCCAGGGCATGCCGGCGCGGGCGAAGGCCGCGGCGACCGAGGAGACGGCGGGGACGACCTCGACCTCCAGGCCGAACTCGGGTGCGCGCAGGGTGCGTACGACTCCGAAGAAGCCGGGGTCGCCGTCGGCGAGGACCACGGCGGTGCCGCGGTGGCCGGCGATCCGGCGGGCGGCGAGGGCGACGCTGCCGAGGCGGATGCGCTCGGCGGTGGGCGGCACCTCGGGGAGCGCCAGGTGGTGGGCGGCACCGGCCACCAGCGTGGCGGCGCCGAGAGCGGAGCGTGCCGCGGCGGTCAGCGGTGAGCCGTCCCAGCCGATCACCGTGACGCGGTCGGCCATCGTCGTCAGTCTCCTGGTTCGCGCAGGTCGTCGTAGGCCAGCCCGAGGGGGCGGGCTCCGTGAGAGTACCTGTTCGGCGGGTCGGCGCCGCCGGTGGCGGGGGGGTTCGATTCCCGTCAGTTCCAGTCGCCGTACGAGGTGAAGCCGCCGGTGTCGGCCAGTTGCTCCCCGGCGCCGTCGAGGTCCTCCGGCAGGAGGCTCCACACGATGTAGTCGGTGCGTACGTCGGTCCAGGTACCGTCCTCGGCCCGCACCCGCGCTATGCAGGCGTTGCGCAGCACGCCCTCGCTGATACAGCCGATCTTCTGGGCGACCTGCTGGGAGGCGGTGTTGTCGGCGGCGGTGCGCAGTTCGATGCGCTCGAACTTCTGGTCGCCGAGGAGCCACTGGGCGGTGGCGAGCGCCGCCTCGGAGGCGTAGCCCTCGCCGCGCGCCCAGGGCGCGATGATGTACGACATCTCGGTGGACCGCACGTGCCAGTTGGTCTTGGCGAGCTGGACGATGCCGACGAGTCGCTGGGTGAGGAACTCGGTGACGGCGAGGTCGATGCCCCGGCCGGCCCGCCGCTCGCCGGGGGCGTACTCGGTGATCCAGGTGCGGGCACGGTCCTCGGTGTAGGGCTGGGGTACGGCGGTCCAGGCGCCGACCTGCTCGTCGTTCATCATCTCGGCCAGTGCGGGCACGTCGTCCTCGTCGAGGGGACGCAGCACCAACCGCTCCGTGCTGATGGAGATGTTGGGGAAGGTGCTAGTCATGCGCCGCTCCGTAAGCTTCGGAAACCTTCAGGGCCTGCTGAACTGCCCAGCATGCAGCATGAAAGCACTGAGATGCACCACGGGGTCCACACCAAGTGAAGGTGTGGACCCCGTGCGTGGCGATACGCGGTAAACGCACCGTCAGATGCGGTCCGGCCGCTCAGAACGCCGCGACGACGGCGCCGTCGTACTTGTCCTCGATGAACTTCTTCACCTCGGGCGAGGTGAGCAGCTTCGCGAGCTTCTTCACACGCGGGTCGTCCTCGTTGCCCTTCTTCACGGCGAGGAAGTTGCCGTACGGGTTGTCCTTGGGCGACTCGGCGGCGATGGCGTCCTTCGCCGGGCTGAGGTCGGCCTCCAGGGCGTAGTTGCCGTTGATGACGGCGGCGTCGACGTCGCCGAGGGAGCGCGGCAGCTGGGCCGCTTCGAGCTCCTTGAACTGGAGGTTCTTGGGGTTGGAGGCGATGTCCTTGGGGGTCGCGTCGTAGCCGACGCCCGCCTTGAGCTTGATCACGCCGTTGGCTTCGAGCAGCTTCAGCGCACGGGCCTCGTTGGTCGTGTCGTTCGGAACGGCGACCGTGGCGCCCTTCTTCAGGTCCGTCAGCTTCTTGACGCCCTGGGAGTACACGCCGAGCGGCTCCAGGTGCACCGTGGCGTTCGGCACGGCGACGATGTCGGTGCCGTTCTTCTTGTTGAAGTCGTCCAGGTACGGCTGGTGCTGGAAGTAGTTGGCGTCGACCTCACCCTGCTGGACGGCCGTGTTGGGCGTCACGTAGTCGGTGAACTCCTTGACCTCGAGGTCGAGGCCGGCCTTCTTGGCGAGCTTGTCCTTGATGTAGGTGAGGATCTCGCCCTGCGGGGTGGGCGTCGCGGCGACCTTCAGCGGGGCGCTCGCGTCGGAGCCGGAGTCCTTGTCCGAGCCGCAGGCGGTGAGCCCGAGGGTGAGGGCTCCGGCGGCGAGGACGGCAGTGGTGAACTTGGCGGTGTTACGCACGAAAAGTGCCTTTCCTTATGGTGATGCGACCCCGTGAGGGTGTTACGGGGAGATCTGAGGGGGGCCGGACCTAGACGGTCTTGGTCGTCGCCGTGGACGCCTTCAGCAGCCGTAGCTTCGGCCCGGGGCCCGAGTGGCCGCCCCGGCGGTGCAGGGAGCGGGCCGCGTAGTCGCCGGCGAACTGGATGAGGGAGATGACGACGGCGAGGATCGCGACGGTCAGCCACATCAGTTCGGTCTCGAAGCGCTGGTAGCCGTAGCGGATGGCGATGTCGCCGAGGCCGCCCGCGCCGACCGTGCCGGCCATGGCGGAGTAGCCGATGAGGGCGACGATCGTGGTCGTGGTGCTGGCGATGAGGGACGGCAGGGACTCGGGTACGAGGACCTTGCGGACGACGGTCCAGGTGTTGCCGCCCATCGACTGCACGGCCTCCACTAGCCCGCCGTCCACTTCGCGGACAGCCGTCTCGACCAGACGCGCGAAGAACGGGATGGCGCCGATGGCGAGCGGCACGATCGCGGCCTCGCGGCCGATGGTCGTACCGGTGACCCAGCGGGTGAAGCTCATCAGCGCGACCATCAGGATGATGAACGGCATCGAGCGGGCGACGTTCACGATCTGCCCGATGACCTTGTTGGCGAGGACGTTCTGGAGCAGGCCGCCCCGGTCGGTGAGGACGAGGAGGATGCCGAGCGGGAGGCCGCCGACGACGGCGATGAGGGTGGACCAGCCGACCATGTAGAGGGTGTCCCAACACGCCTGCTCCAGCAGGGGCTGCATCTCGGACCAGGTCACTTGGCACCTTCCTTCAGCAGAACGGGCTCCTGGCCCAGTACGTCGATCTGCAGGCCCTGCTCGCGCAGGAAGCCGATCGGCACGACGTTGTCCTCGTAGCGGCCGGGCAGTTCGATGCGCATCCGGCCGACCTGGAGGCCGCCGACGGTGTCGATGGCGGCGCCGAGGATCGAGATGTCGATGTTGTAGGTGCGCGAGAGCTGGGAGATGACCGGCTGGGTGGCGGCCTCGCCCTGGAAGGTCACGTCGACGACGGTGCGGTCGTCGGCGGAGGCCTCGCCGCCCACCGGGAAGAGGGCGGAGGCCAGCTCGGAGCCGGGGGTCGCGAGCAGCTCGCTGACCGTGCCGGACTCGACGACGCGGCCGTTCTCCATGAGCGCGGCGGAGTCGCAGATCGACTTCACGACGTCCATCTCGTGGGTGATGAGCAGGACGGTCAGGCCCAGCTGCCGGTTCAGGTCGCGCAGCAGCTGGAGGATGGAGCGGGTGGTCTCCGGGTCGAGGGCGCTGGTCGCCTCGTCGGAGAGCAGCACCTTGGGGTCGCCGGCCAGGGCGCGAGCGATGCCGACGCGCTGCTTCTGACCGCCGGAGAGCTGGGCGGGGTAGGCCTTCGCCTTGTCCGCGAGGCCGACCAGGTCGAGCAGTTCGAGCGCCTTGCGGGAGCGCTCCTTGCCCGACTTGCCGAGGATCTCCAGCGGCAGCTCGACGTTGTCCTGGACGGTCCGGGAGGACAGCAGGTTGAAGTGCTGGAAGACCATGCCGATACGGCTGCGCGCCTGCCGGAGTTCCTTGCCTGCGCGGGGTCCTCGCCCCGCGAGGGCGGTGAGGTCCTGTCCGGCGACGGTCACCGTGCCGGCGGTGGGGCGCTCCAGCAGGTTGACGCAGCGGATGAGCGAGGACTTGCCGGCGCCGGACTGGCCGATGACGCCGTAGACCTCTCCTTCGCGGACGTGGAGATCGACGCCGTCGAGGGCGGTGACCTCACGGCCGCGTGAGCGGTAGACCTTGGTCAGGCCCGTGGTGGTGATCACTGGGGTTTCCGTCACTGTCGAGTGCGCGGCACGTCGTGGGCGCCGGGCACAGGGCGTTCATGGTCGGAGGCAGCCAGGACGCAGCACGGTTCTCCGGGGCGCGGTGGAACCGGAGAGGAGAATCGTGTGCGCGGGGCGCGGCTCAGTCACCTACGCGGGGCGTACGGGCGGACTTGAGCGGGCTCTCGCTTCGGGGCGCGAGGCTCAGCGGTGGTGCGGGGGCCCTCTAGAAGGCGCACATTCGACACATACAACGAGCACCGGGCGTCAGGGTCGCCTCGGTCGCAAGGGTGCGGCAGCTCGTCGTGGTCATGCGATCAGTAAACCAGACCTACGGTCCTTACCGACACGCCGCTGTCCACATACCGGACAGCGGCGGACAGCTCTCAGTCGCGTACGGAGATCTCGATCCCGGCGTCCGTGACCAGGGCGGACAGGGCCGACAGGTCCCGCACCACCAGGTCGGCGTCGAGCTCATGGGCCCGGTGGGTTGTGGTGAACGCCACGGTGGTCATCCCGGCGGCACGACCGGCCTGGAGTCCGGCGGGGGCGTCCTCGAAGACGACGCAGTGCGCGGGGTCGACGCCGAGCTGCCGGGCGGCGAGGAGGTAGGGCTCGGGGTCGGGCTTGCCGCGCGTGATGTCGTCGGCGGCGATCAGCATCTTGGGCAGGATGCCGACGGCGTCGAGGCGGGCCTCGGCGAGCCGCCGGGTGGCGGAGGTGACGACGGCCCAGCGGTCGGCGGGCAGTGAGTCGAGGAAGTCCTTGGTGCCGGGCAGCAGGTGCACGCCGTCGTTCGGTACGTCCTCGACCTCCAGCGTCTCGATCCGGGCGAGGGCCTCCGGCACGACGTCGGCGGGCAGCAGCTCGGCGACTATCTCGACGGCCGGACGTCCGTGCAGCTCGACCCGGCCGAACTCCTCCGTGATGCCGTACTCCTCGGCCCAGCGTGCCCAGCAGCGGTCCACGGAGTCGAGGGAGGAGACAAGGGTGCCGTCGTTGTCGAACAGGAGGGCGCGTGCATGGATCGTCATGGTCTAGACCCTACGGGGCCGCCGCGGATTGCCGGACCCGCCCTCCGGCGTCGATCATGACCGGCATGAGACCAGAAGTACAGGCCTTTCTGGCCGCCGGACCGCTGCCCGACGAGGACGCCGAAGGGGACGAGATCGACCTGCGGGTGGCGCAGCTGGAGGCGATCAAGGAACCGGTGACGGCCGACGAGGCCCGCGCGCTGGCCGACTGTTTCGGGCCCGACGACTGCTACGGCGTGGCCTGGACGCTGCTTCATCTGATCGAGACGGGGCCGAACCCGGTGTTCACGGTGCGGCCCGCACCCGATGCCAACGAGTGGCAGCACAGGTTGTGGCAGCGGTGCGTGAACGCCGGACTCGTCGCCGACGAGCTGTCCGGCTGACCGCCGGGGTCGGCCGCATCAGGCCTTTTGGGCCGTAATAGGCTCGCCGCATGTTTGATGCCCTGACGCTGGTGACCGGGGTCGCCGCGCTGTTGCTCGCCGCCTGGTGCGGCTGGGCGGCCTACCGTGACCAGCCGACGAAGGACTGGCACTTCATCGGGATGGCCGTGGTGACGGTACTGGCCCTGGTGCAGCTGGTGGTCGGGATCGTGCTGCTGGCGCGGGGCGAGAAGCCGGAGCAGGGCACGACGATCTTCGTGGCGTATCTGCTGGGATCGTTCGCGTGCGTGCCGGCCGCGGGCTTCATGTCGCTGGCCGAGCGGTCCAAGTGGGGTTCGGTGACGGTCGCCGCCGGCGGTGTGGTGCTGGCCGTGCTGGAGGTGCGGCTCTATGACATCTGGGGAGGCTGAGGTGGCCGTGACCGAGGACAAGCCGACGCGGCTGATCAGCGGGCCGGGGATCCTGCTCGTGTGGCTGTACGGCGTGATGGTCGTCGGGGCCGTGTCGCGGTCGGCGTACCAGATCGCGACGGAGTTCGACCGGGCGCCGCTGGCCTATTCGTTGTCGGCGGTGGCGGGTGTGGTGTACGGCTTCATCACCTACACCCTGGTGCGCGGGGGCGAGACGGCTCGCAAGGCGGCGCGGGTCTGCTGCGCGGCCGAGTTGGCGGGCGTGCTGATCGTGGGTACGTGGACCATGGTCGAGCCCTCGGCGTTCCCCGATGCGACTGTGTGGTCCGATTTCGGCATGGGGTACGTGTTCATTCCGGTGCTCTTGCCGATGTCCGCGCTGTATTGGTTGCGCAAGCGTGCGCCTCATGGGGGTGCCGCCTGAGGTTTTCAGGCGGCATCCGGTCCGTTGCGGCTTGTCGCGCGGGCGTTGCAGTTACGCCGTGGTTGCGTACGCGCCGGCCGCCTTCTCCAGGACGACCATCGGGACCCCGTCGGCGCCCTTGGACGTGCCCACCGCCTCGTAGCCGACCTTGCGGTACAGGCGGAGGTTGCCCTCGCTGCGGTGGCCGGTCTGCAGGCGGAACCTCTTGGCGCCGCGCTGTTCGGTCAGAGCCGCTTCCGCCGCGCGCAGCAGCCGCGCGCCGATGCCGTGGCCCTGGAGGCGGGGGTGGACGCAGAGCTTGCCGATGGCGGCCGAGCCGTCCTCGGTGACGCTGCCGCGGACCGAGCCGACGACCTCCTCGCCGAGCCGCGCCACGAAGACACAGTCCCCGGCTACCTCGGCCCGGACCGAGTCCAGGGTTTGGACGAGCGGGTCGATGCGGTAGTTGCCGTACAGCGCCGCTTCGCTCTGGAAGCACAGGTACTGCAACCTGAAGATCTGCTCCGCGTCCTGCTCGGTCGCCGCAGAGATGGTCACGCTCATGCCCATGTGCGCACGCCTCCCGCTCACCTGATCGCCTGTAGTCCCCCACTCCTATCCCCGCGCTTCGCGGGCCGCAACCTCCGGTGTGAGCAATCGGCGCAGACATCCCAGGCATCTGGAACGTTCCGGGCCGAGACTCCCCTGTGAGATACCCAACTCCCCCGCGATTTCCCGGTATGTCGGGTCCCGCGGGGACAGGAGGGCCTCGACGAGCCGGGGGCAGCGGCCGGGGAGCCGGCGGACCGCTTCCCGCAGGGCGCGGCGGCGGGCGGCCATGAGGGCGAGGTGTTCGGGGTCGTGCCGGTCGGTGTCGGCGGCGGGCTCGTGCTCGTACGGCCGTTCCTGTCGTGTCGTACGGCGGCTTCGGCGGGCCTCGGAGCGGACGGCGCGGCGCAGCCAGCCCGGCGGGTCCGGGGGCGGGCCGTCGGTGTCGAGGCGTTCCAGTAGGCGGAGCCAGACCGCCTGTTCCAGGTCGGCCGGCTCGGTTCCGGAGGCGTGGGCCTCGGCGGAGGCCTCCGCGAGGAGCAGCGGGCGCAGGGCGGCAACCAGGTCGTGCGTCATATGCGGCACGACGCGGCCGCCCGGGCAGGGGGTTGCCCAGGCGGCCGTCAGTCACCCCAACCGGGGCGTGTCGCTCAGCCGTTGACGAAGTCCTCGCGGGCCAGCAGGCCGGTGTCGGGGTTGTCGGTGAAGACACCGTCGATGCCCGTGGCGAAGTACGTCCGGTAGGCGCCGAAGACATCGCCGTAGGCGTCCGCGTCGGTGCCCTTGCGGAAGTTCGTCGGGAGGAAGGGGTTCTCGTTGCGCATCGTGTAGGGGTGGAGGATCAGGCCGACCTTGTGCGCGTCGCTCACCAGCGTGGTGGGGGTGGTGAGGTTGCCGTTCGCGTCCTTGGGGATGACCAGGTCCAGGGTGGGGCCGATGCCCTGGGCGTAGGAGGCGATCTCCCTGAGGCCGGCCGGCTTGATCAGGTCGGCGACCGTGCGCGGGTCGCCCGTCTCGACGAAGTCCCAGGGGCGGGAGGTCGCGCCGGAGAGCAGGACCACGAGCGGGTTGTCGACGAGCTTGTTCAGGCGCTGGACGCTGGTCGGCTCGAAGGACTGGAGGATGACCGGGGAGTTGCGCCGGTCCTTGCCGTGCTTGTGCAGCACCTTGGCGACCCGCTCCTCCAGGGCCAGGCCCTGCTTGCGGAAGTAGGTGGGGTGCTTGAGCTCGGGGTAGATCCAGACCTGCTTGCCGCGCCCCCGGGTCTGCTCGTCCTGCCAGCGCAGGACCTCCTCGAAGGTGGGGATCTCCCAGCGGCCGTCGTAGAGGGTGTTGTGCGGGCGGTTGGCCGGGATGCGCTCGGTCGCGCGCAGGGTCTTCAGCTCGGCGAGCGTGAAGTCCTCGGTGAACCAGCCGGTGGTGGAGACACCGTCGAGGGACTTCGTCTTCTTCCGGTCGGCGAACTCGGGATGGTCCGCGACATCGGTCGTGCCGCCGATCTCCGGCTCATGGCGGCAGACCAGATGGCCGTCCTTGGTGGGCACCAGGTCACCCGCCTCGACGATGTCGGCGCCCAGGTCGAGGGCCAGCTGGTACGAGCCGAGGGTGTGCTCGGGCCGGTAGCCGCTGGCGCCGCGGTGGCCGATGATGGTCGGCTTGGGCAGGCTCTTCACGCCGCCACCACCGCCTCCGTGCCGGGTCTCCGCCGCCCTCGCCGTGCCGGAGAGCCCGAGGACCGCTCCGCCCGCGCCGAGCACGGCCGCGCCGAGAAGCATCCGCCGTCCGGTGACGCCCGTCTGCTCGTTCTCCTGGGTTCCCATGTGGGCCCTCCCTGACCGTCCGCTCATTCAGTGCGCGCCGATCGTAGGTGCGCGTGCGTGACGGATGGGAGACCTCCGGCGGAACTCGCGGGTGACGCTGAATGTCGTACGGGAAAGGTGAGGTGACGTTCCGTCGGAATGGGCGCGGGAGTGCGGGGAAGTCGTTCGCTAGGCCCTCGGGGCGATGTCGGTCACATCATGTCGGGCGGGTTACCGCCCGTCCACGCCGCGTCACCGCAGGTAAACCTGTGTCAACAGTGCGTAAGGCCTCGGTGAAGTCGGCCCACCCGATGTGCGGGACCCCGGGAACCGCGAGTATCGTCCTCACCTGCACAGACTTATACCGAATCCCTTGACACCGGAGGGCCCGTTGTCCCGCTTCGCGCTCATCAAGGCAGTGCTCGGACCGATCATGCGCCTGATGTTCCGCCCACAGGTGGAGGGCGCGGAGCACATCCCGGGCGACGGTCCGGTCATCCTGGCCGGCAACCACCTCACCTTCATCGACTCGATGATCCTGCCGCTGGTCTGCGACCGTCAGGTCTTCTTCATCGGCAAGGACGAGTACGTCACCGGCAAGGGCCTCAAGGGCCGTCTGATGGCCTGGTTCTTCACCGGCACCGGCATGATCCCGGTCGACCGGGACGGCGGCCGGGGCGGGGTCGCGGCGCTGATGACCGGCCGCCGGATCCTGGAGGAGGGCAAGGTCTTCGGCATCTACCCCGAGGGCACGCGGTCTCCCGACGGGCGGCTGTACCGGGGGCGCACCGGTATCGCGCGGCTCACGCTGATGACCGGCGCGCCGGTCGTCCCGTTCGCCATGATCGGCACGGACAAGATCCAGCCGGGCGGGGCGGGGATGCCCCGCCCGAGCAAGGTGACGGTGCGGTTCGGTGAGGCGATGGAGTTCTCGCGGTACGAGGGGATGGACCGCGACCGTTATGTCCTGCGGGCCGTGACCGACTCGGTGATGGCGGAGGTCATGCGGCTGTCGGGGCAGGAGTACGTGGACATGTACGCCACGAAGGCCAAGGAAGCGGCGTAGCTCCGCTGGTTGGGCCGGGGGGTCGTGGGGGTGCGGGAAAGGTGTCGGCCGCGGGTTCGTCGTGGCTGGTCGCGCAGTTCCCCGCGCCCCTGGGCGCTGCCGCGCCCCCAGGGGCTGTCGCGGCCCTCAGGCGCTGTCGCGTTCCTGAGGCCAGTTGGCCAAGCGCTGGTTTCGTAGCATGAACCAGGCTGCCACCGCCGCTGCGAGCAGCACGGCCGCTCCGGCTCCCGCTGCCAGTGCGAGGCCGTCGACGAAGGAGCTCCGTGCCGCGTCGAGCATCGCCTCGGATGTGTGCGCCGGCATGCCCGCCGCCGCCTCCACCGCGCCGCCCAGGGATTCGTGGGCCTCGGGCGGAGTGCCTGCCGGGCCGGTGAAGTCGCGGTAGACGCCGGTCACGATCGAGCCGAGGACCGCGATGCCGAGCGCCGCGCCCAGTTCGTACGCCGTCTCGGACACCGCGGATGCCGCGCCCGCCTGGTCCTTGGGTACGGAGGAGAGGATGACGTCGGACGTGACTGTGAAGGAGAAGCCGGCGCCGACGCCCACCACCAGAAGGGCGGCGCCCAGCAGGGGGTATCCCGTCGTGCGGTCGACGACGGTGAGCGCGGCCAGGGCGAGGCCGATCGCCGCGAGGCCGCCGGAGACGACGGCACGCACCGAGTAGCGACGGGCCACGCGGCCGGCGATGAGGCCGGCCACGACCGCGCCGATCGCGGCGGGCAGTTCGGCCAGGCCCGCCTCCAACGGGCCCCTGCCCTGCACGAGTTGCAGGAACTGGGAGAGGAAGAAGACCAGTCCGGACAGGCCGAGGATGGTCAGCAGGTCGGCCAGCACCGCACCGCTGAAGCCAGGGTGCCGGAACAGCCGCATGTCCAGCAGCGGGGACGGCAGCGCGAGCTGACGGCGTACGAAGGCGTAGAGCGCGGCGGCGCCGGCGAGGCCCGCGGCGAGCGTGGTCCAGCTGAAGCCGTGAGCGGCCGCCTCCTTGACGGCGTACACGACACCGATCATGCCGACGAGCGACAGGGCGACGCTGGTCATGTCCCAGGGACCGGGGCTCGGGTTGCGCGACTCGGGCAGCAGCTTGATGCCGACGAGGACGAGGACGACCATCACGGGCAGGTTGATCAGGAAGACCGAGCCCCACCAGAAGTGTTCGAGCAGGAAGCCACCGGCGATCGGGCCGACGGCGGTGCCGGCGGAGGCGGTCGCGCCCCAGATGCCGATGGCGAGGCTGCGTTCGCGCGGGTCGTGGAAGAGGTTGCGGATCAGTGCCAGGGTCGCCGGCATCAGGGTCGCGCCCGCGACACCGAGCAGCGCCCGGGCGACGATCATCATCTCCGGGGTCGTGGCGTAGGCGTTGAGGACGGATATCGCGCCGAACGCCGTGGCGCCGACGAGCAGGATCCGCTTGCGGCCGATGCGGTCGCCGAGGCTGCCCATCGAGACGAGCAGACCGGCGATCACGAAGGAGTAGACGTCGCCTATCCACAGGAGCTGGGTGCCGGAGGGGTTCAGGTCCTCGCTGATATAGGGGGTCGCGAGACCGAGGACGGTCGCGTCGACGGCCACCAGCAGCACGGCGAGCACGAGGACGGACAGCGCGAGCCAACGGCCCGGGCGCTTGGTCACCGCCTCGGTCGTGGTCGCCGCCTGCACGGTGCTGGTCATGGTGCCTCTCTCCGTAGTGCGCCGCCGAGCAGCAGCTCGACGATCATGTGGGTGAAGTCGTTGCGGGCGACCCGGCCCTCGGCGACGGCCCAGGCTCCTGAGCCGATCAGGCCGTAGAGCGCCTCGGTGAGCCAGACCGGGCTCAGGTCGATACGGAACTCGCCGCTCTGCTGGCCGCGCCGGAAGAGCGCGGCGATACGGTCGTCGATGCGCGCCCAGCCCGCGTTCTGCTGCTCGCCCTCGAACAGCTGGTTCTCCGTGTAGAGGAAGGCGAGCAGTCCGGCCGCCGGCTCGATCTCGCGGACCAGCCGGTGCACGGCGTCCCGCGCCGGCCCCTCGTCCGGGCGGGCGGCGTCCAGCGCGGCCTCGCACTCGGCGATGCCGAGCGACTCCAGCGCCCGGACGAGCGCGTCCCGCCCGGCGAAGTGGCGGTGCAGGGTGGCGCGGCTGATCCCGGCGGCCTTGGCGACCTCGTCCATGGTCGCGGTGGATTTACGGGTCAGCAGGGCTGCGGCGGTGCGCAGCACATGATCACGATCGACGGCCATGAGACAAGAGTAACCCATGTGAGACGTTGGTGTCTCATGCTGGGCATGTGTGACTCATGGCTGGCGATCGGTGGGGTCTACGGAACCGCGGGGTCCACGTCAGTGCCAGGGCAGCTGCCCGCGCCGCTCCCAGTACGCGCCCGGCTCCTCGACCAGCGAGCCGAGCCGCTCCAGCTGGGACTCGTCGAGGTCCACGGCGGCGGCGTGCAGATTGGACCCGAGCTGTACGGTCGTCGCGGCACCGGAGAGGACCACGCCGGCCCAGGGTTGACGCAGGATCAGGGCGAGGGCGACGGCGTCGCAGCCGAGTTCCGTCTCCCCGGCCACGGCCTTCAGCGCGTCCGGCGCGTACGGGTCGGCGAGCCGTCCGTTGGCCATGCCCTCCTTGACGATCACGGTGAGCCCGGCGTCGTGTGCCTCGGCGAGGGCGGGGGCGGCCGAGGTCTCCAGGGCGTTGTACGTCGACTGGACGGTACGGAAGAGGGGCTCGCCGTCGACGGTCACGGCGAGGGCGGCGCGGATCGCCGCCGCCTGGTCGGGGCCGCTGGTGGAGAAGCCGATCGTGAGGCCCTGGGCGGCGGCTTCGGCGAGCCTCGCGTGGAGGTCCTTGTCGGTGAGGGCGGGGCTGTCCGGGGTCACCGAGTGGATCTGGTAGAGGTCGAGGCGGGCGCCGAGCAGGGCGTCGGACTCGGCGCGCTGACGCTCGTAGGTCTGGAGGGTGTGGTCCTTGACCTCGTGCTTCTCGGCGTCGGTGGACCAGTCGGCGGTGTAGGTGTAGCCCCATTTGCTGCCCACGACGATGTCGTCGAACGCGGGCCGGGCGTTCAGCCACTCGGCGAGGAACTCCTCGGAGCGGCCGTAGGAGCGGGCCGCGTCGAAGTAGCGGACGCCCTGGGCGTAGGCGGCGTCGAGGAGTTCGTGGGTGCGGGTGCGCAGCGTGTCGACGCTGCGGTTCTCTCCGAGGTCCTGGTCTCGGCCGAGGTTGATGTAGCCGGGGCGGCCGACTGCGGCGAGGCCGAGTCCGATGTGGCAGGTGGGGGTGGTCGCTGTTGCCAGTCGGGCGAAGGGCATCACGGGCTCCGTTCGGTCGGTTCCGGTACGGCTTGCGACCAACGTAACCCGTGATGACCTTCGCCTCAGAGCTCGGGTTGTGCGGTGTTCTGGCGGGTGCGGGAACGTCGCGGCTTGTCGCGCAGTTCCCGCACCCCTAAGGGCGCGACCCTCATCGGCGTTGGATCAGCCCTGCTTCTTGGCGCCCGCCCACTCGTGCTGCATCGCCACATCCGCCTTCACCTCGGCCAGTTGGACGGCGACCGCGCTCGGCGCCGTGCCACCCCGGCCGTTGCGGGACGCCAGTGCGCCCGGGACGTTGAGGACCGTCCGCACCTCCGGCGTCAAGTGGGCCGAGATCTTGGCGAACTGTTCGTCCGTCAGGCCGTCCAGTTCCTTGCCCTCGGCCTCGGCGACCTTGACGCACTCGCCGGCGACCTCGTGGGCGACGCGGAAGGGGACGCCCTGCTTGACGAGCCACTCGGCGATGTCGGTGGCGAGGGAGAAGCCGGCCGGGGCCAGTTCCTCCATGCGCTCGCGGTTGACGGTGAGGGTGGCCATCATGCCGGTGAAGGCGGGGAGCAGGACCTCCAGCTGGTCGCAGGAGTCGAAGACCGGCTCCTTGTCCTCCTGGAGGTCGCGGTTGTAGGCCAGGGGCAGGGCCTTGAGCGTGGCCATGAGGCCCGTCAGGTTGCCGATCAGGCGGCCGGACTTGCCGCGCGCGAGCTCCGCGATGTCGGGGTTCTTCTTCTGCGGCATGATCGACGAGCCGGTGGAGAACGCGTCGTGCAGGGTGACGAAGGAGAACTCCTTCGTGTTCCAGATGATGATCTCCTCGGCGATCCGGGAGAGGTTCACGCCGATCATCGCGGTGATGAAGGCGAACTCGGCGACGAAGTCACGGGAGGCCGTGCCGTCGATCGAGTTGGCGGCCGACCCGTGCTCGAAGCCGAGGTCCTTCGCCACCGCCTCCGGGTCCAGGCCGAGGCTGCTGCCCGCCAGGGCGCCGGAGCCGTACGGCGACACGGCCGTGCGCTCGTCCCACTGACGCAGCCGCTCCGCGTCCCGGGACAGGGACTGGACGTGGGCCAGGACCTGGTGGGCGAAGAGCACCGGCTGGGCGTGCTGGAGGTGGGTGCGGCCGGGCATGGCCACGTCCGGGTGGGCCTCCGCGAGGCCGATCAGCGCGTCCTGGAGGTCGGCGATCAGACCGCCGATGACGCGGGCGTGGTCCCGGAGGTACATCCGGAAGAGGGTGGCCACCTGGTCGTTCCGGGAACGGCCCGCGCGCAGCTTGCCGCCGAGGTCGGCGCCGAGGCGCTCCAGCAGGCCGCGCTCCAAGGCGGTGTGGACGTCCTCGTCGGCGATGGTGCCCACGAAGGAGCCGTCGGCGACGTCCGCTTCGAGCTGGTCCAGTCCCGCGATCATCCGGGTCAGCTCGTCCTGCGTGAGCAGCCCCGCCTTGTGCAGCACGCGCGCGTGGGCGCGCGAACCGGCGATGTCGTACGGGGCCAGCCGCCAGTCGAAGTGGACCGATGCGGACAGCTTGGCCAGGGCCTCGGCGGGACCGTCGGCGAAACGGCCGCCCCAGAGCCGGACGTCACCGCTGTTGCTGCTCACTTGCTGCGCTCCTCGGGAGGGTCTGGATGTGGCACCGCCTCCCCGTGGCGTGAACGGGGAGGCGGTCGTCAGGCTAGTGCGCTTGACCACACATTCGCCTGCATGAGTATGCAGAGCTCTGCATGATTCGTCAATTCAGGCAGCCGGTCGATCGAGGGCGGCGGGAAATTCGCGCTCCCTTTGAACGCGGGAAACCGCTTGCCCGTACCTCTCGCCGAACGCAGGCGCCGCGTTTGCAAGAGACATCACGTACAGACGACACCCCCGAACCCGAGTGAGGCATCCGCATGTCCAGGGCTCTTCCGAAGTACAACAAGCGCCGCGTCGCGTTCATCGGCGGCGCCGCCGCGGTGGCGCTGTCCGGCACGGTGATCGCCGGCTTCGCCCTCGCCGGGGAGACGAGCTCGTCTTCGAAGAGCGCCGGCACGAACGCCCGCACGCTGGCCGGACCCGGCACCATCACGTGCCCGGACGTGACCGGCCAGCTGCCCGCGATCCCCGCGTCCGCGCAGGCCGAGGTCGACCGCAACCTCGCCCAGCTCCAGACCCAGATCGACGAAGCCAACCAACGCCTCGTCGACACCGTCGGACAGGGCGGCCCCAACTTCGTCCAGAACGCCATCCTCGGCCCCCTGGAGGACAAGCGCGTCGCCGCCCTCAACCGCATCGAGACCTCCATCGGCCGCGCGGCCGCCAAGCCCGAGGGCCTGGAAGCGTTCGCCGCCTGCACGCTCAACGCCGATGGTGCCGGCGGCGGGGCGGGTGCGGGTGAGGAGGCAGGCGCCGGGGCCGGCGCGGGTGAGGAGGCCGGTGCCGGTGCCGGTGAGGAAGCGGGCGCCGGGGCGGAGGCCGGGGCGGGCGAGGACGCCGGTGACGCGGCGGGCGACGCGGGGAACGCCGGGGTCGGCACGATCAGCTGCCCGGACGTGACCGGCCAGCTGCCCGCGATCCCCGCGTCCGCGCAGGCCGAGGTCGACCGCAACCTCGCCCAGCTCCAGACCCAGATCGACGAAGCCAACCAGCGCCTCGTCGACACCGTCGGACAGGGCGGCCCCAACTTCGTCCAGAACGCCATCCTCGGCCCCCTGGAGGACAAGCGCGTCGCCGCCCTCAACCGCATCGAGACCTCCATCGGCCGGGCAGCCGCCAAGCCCGAGGGCCTGGAGGCGTTCGCCGCCTGCACGCTCACCCAGTGACGTGACAGGCAGCCGTGGCCGCCCCGTTGGCACGCCGACCGGGGCGGCCGCGGTGATACCGCCCGCGTCCAGCGCGGTAATTCCTTAGACAAACGAACGACCTGCGCCCATAATCGGTTGACGTGGGAAAAACTTATGAACGCATAGACGGCAGGCTCCGCACGTTCATCGAGGAGCAGCCCCTCTTCTTCACCGCGACCGCCCCCCTGTCCGCCGACGGCACCGTCAACCTCTCCCCCAAGGGCCTCAAGGGCTCCTTCGCGATCCTCGACGAACTGACCCTGGCCTACCTCGACTTCGCCGGCTCCAACGCCGAGACCGTCGCGCATCTGCGGGAGAACGGCCGGATCACCCTGATGTGGTGCGCCTTCCAGGGCCCGCCCAACATCGTCCGGGTGCACGGCCGCGGTGAGGCCGTCTTCCGTGACGACCCGCGGTTCAAGGAGCTGCTCGGGCATTTTCCCGACATCGACCCGTCCCCGCACGGTCTGCGCGCGATCGTCGTGGTGCGGGCCGATGTCATTCGCGACTCCTGCGGATACGCCGTCCCGCTCATGACGTACGACGAGGACCGCGACCTGCACGGCCGACGGTTCGCGCGCGAGGACGACGACTCGCTGAGCGCGTACTTCGCCAAGAGGGACATCGCGACCAGCCTGGACGGCCTACCCGGAGTGCCGTTGCCACTCCCCCCGTCTAGCGTCTGAGCCATGCGTCCCGGTGTCGTCGCCCTCGCGTCCGCGTCCCTGCTCGTGCTCGGCGCCGCGCCGGGTGAGGGACCGCCACGGCCGCTGCCCGCACGCATGGCCGACACCGGGGGTGGCACCCAGCTGATCACCGCCGTGGCACCGGGGCCGGGCTCGACCTCCGGCATCGTGACCTGGTGGAACCGGCTCGACGGGACGTGGGTGAAGGCCGGTTCGGCGTCCGCCCGCTTCGGCGCGAAAGGGCTCGTCGAGGGGGCCGGGCGCAAGCAGGGCACCAACACCACGCCGACCGGGCTGTACGGGCTGCCGTACGCCTTCGGCATCAAGGCGGCGCCGCGCGGGACGGCGTACGAGTACCGCCGGGTGCGCAAGAACTCCTGGTGGTGCCAGGACACCGGCTCCCGCGCCTACAACCGCTGGACCGAGCCACGGGCACGCGACTGCCGGGCCGCCGAGTCCGAGCATCTGGTCTCCTACGGCTCGCTCTACTCGTACGCGCTCGTCATCGGGTTCAACTACGAGCGGCCGGTGAAGGGCCGCGGCGCCGGGATCTTCCTCCATGTGAAGGGGCGGGGGGCGACGGCCGGCTGTGTGTCGGTGTCGCGGGGCGCGATGCGCCGGATCCTCAAATGGGCCGATCCGGGGCGCAAACCGCACATGGCGATCGGGACGGCGAAGGGGCCGACGGCCATCACCCGGTACTGAGCGCGCACCACTGAACACACGGACCTCCCCGCACGTATCTCAGGGCCAAGGGACCACGCCCAACACGCACCCCCCTTGCCCCGTCCCCGGAGGAACCGTGACCACCACGCTCGCAGGCGGCCGTGCCGCTCGCCGCCAGACGATGCGCCGTATCCGCCCGCGCCGCTCCCCGGCCGTACCGCTGGTGATCGCCCTGTGGGCGGGCGCGGCGGCGGTACTGTGGCTCTGGTGGGACAACACGCCGTCCCTCGCGGACAACACCGCGAAGATCCTCGCCGCGGGCCGGATCACCGGGCTGCTCGCCGGCTATCTGATGGCGCTCGTCGTGCTCCAGATGGCCCGGGTGCCGGCGCTGGAGCGGCGGGTGGGCTCGGACCGGGTCGCCCGCTGGCACGCGATGAGCGGGCGCTACACGATCTGCCTCGTCATCGCGCATGTCTTCCTCACCATGTGGGCGTACGCGCTCCAGGCCGGCAAGACCCTGAGCGATGTCGTGCAGCAGACGATCGACTCGGTCAACACGCTGCCGGACATGGGCAAGGCGGCCATCGGCACCGGGCTGCTGTTCCTCATCGCGTTCCTCTCGATCGGCGGCATCCGCCGCATGATCGGGTACGACACCTGGTACCACGTGCACCTGCTGACGTACGCCGCCGTGTACCTGACGTTCTGGCACCAGATCACCACCGGCAACGAGTTCGCCGTCGAACCCACCGCGAAGACCTTCTGGTACGGGCTGTACGGCATCGTGACCGCGCTGGTGCTCTGGTACCGGGTCATCACCCCGATCCGGCTCAACCTGCGGCACCGGATGTACGTCGAGGCGGTCATCGAGGAGACGCCGGGCATCGTGTCGGTGCTGATCGGCGGGCGCAAGCTGCACCGGATGGGGGCGGAGGCGGGGCAGTTCTTCCGGTGGCGGTTCAAGGCGCCGGGGATGCGGTTCAGCTCCCACCCGTACTCGCTGTCGGCGGCGCCCCGCCCGGACATGCTGCGGATCACGGTCAAGGCGATCGGCGACCACACGTCGCGGCTGCGTGACCTGAAGCCCGGCACCAAGGTGTGGGCCGAGGGGCCGTACGGCGCGATGACGGCCCAGCGGCGCAGCCGCGGCAAGGTGCTGCTGGTCGCCGGCGGTGTCGGCATCACGCCGATGCGGGCGCTGTTCGAGACCCTGCCCGGCGCGTCCGGTGACATCACCCTCCTCTACCGGGCGAACAGCACCCAGGACCTGGCGCTGTGGGACGAGCTGGCCAAGATCGCCGACGAACGCGGCGCCCGTCTGATGTACGCGGTGAACAGCCCGGACGGCGAGCGGCCCGACATCTCGGCGGAGCGGTTGCAGCAGAAGCTGCCCGACATCGACAAGCACGACGTCTTCATGTGCGGGCCGGCCGGCTTCGCGCAGTCCGTCTACGAAGCACTGCGCGGCGCGGGTGTGCCCGCCCGCCGCATCCATCACGAGTCGTTCGAGATGTGAGCGACGGGACTCAAAAGACTTCAGGAGCTGTAGGAGCGATGAGGAAGAGTCACCCCATCCGGCGTGTCGTGCTGGCCGGCGCCGCCACCGTGTCCGGGATCGTGCTGCTGCTGTCGCTGAAACCGGCGTCCGACCCGGGTTCCGCGCAGGCGGCCGGCATCGGCGCACCGCCGGCGGCCTCGGCCCAGGGCGGCGCCCAGGCGGCGGCCACCGGCACGTTCACCGGTGACGCGGCGCAGACCCAGTACGGGGCCGTGCAGGTACGCCTGAGCGTGGCCAACGGGAAGATCACCAAGGCCGAGACCGTCCAGGCTCCCCAGGGCGGCCAGAGCGACCAGATCACCGCCAACGCCGTACCCAAGCTCAACCAGGCGGCCGTCACAGCGGGCACCGCCGACATCGACGCCGTGTCCGGAGCCACCTACACCAGCGCCGGCTACAAGAAGTCCCTCCAGTCCGCCCTCTACAAGGCACAGGCGAGCGCCGGCTCGTCCCAGGGGTCCGGGTCCGCCCAGGCCGCCACCGTCACCGGCCACGCCGTCCAGACGCAGTACGGCGCGGTCCAGGTCCGTATCACCGTCAACGGCGGCAAGATCGCCAAGGCGGAGACGGTCCAGGCCCCCAAGGGCGGCCAGAGCGACCAGGTCACGGCAAACGCCGTACCGAAGCTCAACCAGGCAGCCGTGGCAGCGGGCACCGCCGACATCGACGCCGTGTCGGGAGCGACGTACACCAGCGCCGGGTACAAGGAATCCCTCCAGTCCGCCCTCGACAAGGCGCAGGCCGGCGCCGGTGCGTCGCAGGGCTCCGGGTCCCAGGGTTCGGGCGCAGCGCAGGCCCGTACCGTCACCGGCAAGGTCTCCCAGACGCAGTACGGCCCGGTCCAGGTCCGGGTCACGGTCGCGGGCGGAAAGGTCACCAAGGCCGAGGCGGTCCAGACGCCCAAGGGCGGGCAGAGCGACCAGGTCACCGCCAACGCGGTGCCGAAGCTCAACCAGGCAGCGGTGGCGGCCGGAAGCGCCGACATCGACGCCGTGTCCGGAGCCACCTACACCAGCGCCGGCTACAAGGAATCCCTCCAGTCGGCACTGGACCAGGCCGGTGGCTGACACGGTGGCGGAACCGACAGAAGCTCCCGCCGCGGTACGTCATGCGGAGGAGGTCATGGGGACGGTCTTCTCCTTCGACGTCCGCGGCGGGGACCCCGGTGCCGTGCGGTCGGCACTGGAAGACGCGGTCGCCGGACTGCACCGGGTCGACGAGGTGTTCAGCACCTACCGCGACGGCAGCCAGATCTCCCGGCTGGCACGCGGTGAGCTGACCGTCGACGAGTGCGATCCGGAGGTCGCCGAGGTGCTGGAGCTCGGCGCCGAGGCCGAGCGGGCCAGCGAGGGCTGGTTCAGCACGTCGTACGAGGGCCGCCTCGATCCGACCGGCATCGTCAAGGGCTGGTCCGTGGAACGCGCGGCACGTGCCCTTGCGACGGTCCCCGGTGTGACCGGCGTGAGCCTGAACGGCGGCGGCGACGTCCAGCTGCTGGGCGTACCCGGCCCCCAGCGACCCTGGCGGGTCGGCGTCTCCGACCCCCTCCGCCCGGGCGGCCTGGCTGCCGTGATCTCCGCCGCCGGCCTGTCCGAACTGGCGGTCGCCACTTCCGGCACGGCAGAGCGCGGCGCCCACATCGTCGACCCCCGCACGGGCCGCTCCGCGGTGACGGACCTGGTGGCGGTGACGGTCGTCGCCCCGTCGGTGACCTGGGCGGACTGCTGGGCGACGGCGGCTTTCGCGATGGGTTCCAGGCAGGGGTTGCGCTGGCTGGAGTCGTTGCCGGACGTGGAGGCCCTGCTGATCACGGCGGGCGACGAGGTGAGATGCACAGGCGGCCTGGCATCTCGGCTCGGGTGAGTCACCCAACCCAGGGGCGCGGGGAACTGCGCGACCAGCCGCAACGAACCCGCAGTCGGCGACTTACCTCCGCCACCCCTCTCAGTGGCCGTTCTGCGCCAACCGCAGCAAATGATCGGCCAGAGCCTGACCCCCCGTGGGGTTCCGGCTGATCAGCAGCAACGTGTCGTCACCGGCAATCGTCCCCAGGATGTCCTGCAACTCGGCCTGATCAATGGCCGAGGCCAAGAACTGCGCGGCCCCCGGAGGGGTCCGCAGGACCACGAGATTCGCGGAAGCCTCCGCGGAGATGAGCAGTTCCTGCGACAACCGCCGCATCCGCTCCTCCTTCGCCGACTCTCCCAGCGGCGCCCGAGGCGTACGAAACCCGCCCTCACTCGGCACCGCGTAGATCAGGTCACCGTCGTTGTTGCGGATCTTCACCGCGTTCAGCTCGTCCAGATCCCGGGAGAGCGTCGCCTGCGTGACGCTCAGCCCGTCGTCCGACAGCAGCTTCGCCAACTGACTCTGTGACCGCACGGGCTGCCGGTTGAGGATGTCCACGATCCGGCGGTGGCGTGCGGTACGGGTCTGCGGCACGGCAGGCCCGACGGCCCCGTTGTGCTCGTGGTCCTGCGCCTGACTCATCGTCGTCTCATTCCCCGGTCATCCGTCCCCGTTGGCCCGATCAAGGATGCCGGGAAGGGCCTGAAGAAGCGCCTCCACTTCGTCGTCGCCGAGGTTCAGCGGCGGCATGAGCCGTACGACATCGGGGGCGGGCGCGTTCACCAGGAAACCGGCGTCCTGAGCCGCCTGCTGCACCTTGGCGGCGTGCGGCTCGGTGAGCACGATACCCAGGAGCAGTCCCGCGCCCCGGACATAGTCGATCAGCGGGTGGCCCAGCGCCTCGATCCCGTCGCGCAACTTCTCGCTCTGCCGCTTGACGTTCTCCAGCAACCCGTCGTTCGCGATGGTGTCCAGAACCGCGAGGCCCGCCGCGCACGCGACCGGGTTGCCGCCGAAGGTCGTCCCGTGGTGACCGGGCTGCAGCAGCTCCGCGGCCCGCCCGAAGGCGACCGTGGCGCCCAGCGGCAGGCCGCCGCCGAGCTGCTTGGCGAGGGTGACGACGTCGGGCAGGACGCCCTCGTGGGCCTGGTACTCGAACCAGTGCCCGGTACGGCCGACGCCGGTCTGCACCTCGTCGAGGACGAGGAGCGCCCCGCTCGCGGCGGTGATCGCCCGCGCGGCCTTCAGATAGCCGGCCGGCGGCACGACGACTCCGAGCTCGCCCTGGATCGGCTCGATGATCACGAGGGCCGTCTCCTCGGTGACGGCCGCGGCCAGCGCCTGCGCGTCACCGAACGGCACATGGGTGACGTCGCCGGGCAGCGGCAGGAACGGCTCCCGCTTGCCGGGCTGCCCGGTCATCGCGAGGGCGCCCATGGTGCGGCCGTGGAAGCCGCCCTCGGTGGCGACGACGTGGGTGCGCCCGGTCAGCCGTCCGATCTTGAAGGCGGCCTCGTTGGCCTCGGCGCCGGAGTTGCAGAAGAAGACCCTGCCGTCCCGGCCGAAGAGCTGCAGGAGCCGTTCGGCGAGGGCGACGGTGGGCTCGGCCATGAAGAAGTTGGAGATGTGACCGAGGGACGCGATCTGCTTGCTCACGGCCTCGACGATCGCCGGGTGGGCGTGGCCGAGCGCGTTGGTCGCGATCCCGCCGACGAAGTCGAGGTACTGCTTGCCGTCCGCGTCCCAGACCTTCAGACCCTCGCCGCGCACGAGAGGGAGCCGCGGGGTTCCGTAGTTGTTCATGAGCGAGCCCTGCCACCGCTGGGCGTACTCCTGGTTCCCGGTCATTCCGCGTCCCCCTCGGCTACGTCCGGCACGACCATCGTGCCGATGCCTTCATCCGTGAAGATCTCCAGCAGGATCGAGTGCTGGACCCGGCCGTCGATGACGCGGGCGGTGGTGACGCCACCCCGCACGGCGTGCAGACAGCCCTCCATCTTCGGCACCATGCCGGAGCTCAACTCCGGCAGCAGCTTCTCCAGTTGGCTGGCGGTGAGGCGGCTGATCACCTCGTCGGAGTTGGGCCAGTCCTCATAGAGGCCCTCGACGTCCGTGAGGACCATGAGGGTTTCGGCGCCCAGAGCAGCAGCGAGTGCCGCAGCCGCCGTATCAGCATTGACGTTGTAGACATGCCCGTCGTCCTCGGAGCGGGCGATCGACGAGACCACCGGGATCCGGCCGTCGGCCAGCAGCGCCTCGATCGCGCCCGTGTCGATGTCGGTGATCTCGCCGACCCGCCCGATGTCGACCAGCTCGCCGTCGATCTCGGGCTGGTGCTTGGTGGCGGAGATGGTGTGCGCGTCCTCGCCGGTCAGGCCGACGGCGAGCGGGCCGTGCTGGTTGAGCAGGTTGACCAGCTCGCGCTGGACCTGTCCGGCCAGCACCATCCGTACGACGTCCATGGCGTCCTCGGTGGTGACCCTGAGGCCCGCCTTGAACTCGCTGACGATGCCGTGCTTGTCGAGGGCGGCGCTGATCTGCGGGCCGCCCCCGTGCACGACGACCGGCTTGAGACCGGCGTGGTGCAGGAAGACGACGTCCTGGGCGAAGGCGGCCTTCAGCTCCTCGTCGATCATGGCGTTACCGCCGAACTTGATGACGACCGTCTTGCCGTTGTGCCGGACCAGCCAGGGCAGTGCCTCGATGAGGATCTGGGCCTTGGGGAGCGCGGTGTGCTTGCGCGCGGGTGAGTTGCTCATGACGAGTACGCGCTGTTCTCGTGGACGTAGTCGGCGGTCAGGTCGTTGGTCCAGATCGTGGCGGTCTCCGAGCCTGCCGCGAGGTCGGCGACGATGTGCACCTCGCGGTAGCGCATGTCGACCTTCTCGCGGTCCTCGCCGACGCCGCCGTTCTTGCACACCCACACGCCGTTGATGGCGACGTTGAGCTGGTCGGGCTCGAAGGCGGCGGACGTCGTGCCGATCGCGGAGAGGACGCGGCCCCAGTTGGGGTCCTCGCCGTGGATGGCGCACTTGAGGAGGTTGTTGCGGGCGATGGAGCGGCCCACCTCGACGGCGTCGTCCTCGGTCGCGGCGTTGACCACCTCGACCTTGATGTCCTTGCTGGCGCCCTCGGCGTCCCGGATCAGCTGCTGGCCGAGGTCGTCGCAGACGGTCCGTACGGCGGCCGCGAACTCCTCGTATCGCGGGGTGACTTCGGAGGACCCGGAGGCGAGCAGCAGCACGGTGTCGTTGGTGGACATGCAGCCGTCGGAGTCGACGCGGTCGAAGGTGACCTTGGTGGCGGCGCGCAGGGCCCGGTCCAGGACGTCGTTGTCGAGGTCGGCGTCGGTGGTGAGGACGACCAGCATGGTGGCGAGGCCGGGGGCGAGCATGCCCGCGCCCTTGGCCATGCCGCCGACGGTCCAGCCGTCCTTGGTGACGACGGACGTCTTGTGGACGGTGTCGGTGGTCTTGATGGCGATGGCGGCCTTCTCGCCGCCGTGCTCGGAGAGCTGCGCGGCGGCGGTCTCGACGCCGGGGAGGAGCTTGTCCATGGGAAGGAGGACGCCGATGAGACCGGTGGAGCAGACGGCGATCTCGATGGCGCCGCGGCCGAGGACCTCGGCGGCCTTCTCGGCGGTGGCGTGGGTGTCCTGGAAGCCCTTGGGGCCCGTACAGGCGTTGGCGCCGCCGGAGTTGAGGACGACGGCGGAGACCTGGCCGCTCTTCAGGACCTGCTCGGACCACTGGACCGGCGCGGCCTTCACGCGGTTGGAGGTGAAGACACCGGCGGCGGCGCGGCGGGGCCCGGTATTGACCACGAGGGCCAGGTCCGGGTTGCCGTTCTCCTTGATCCCGGCGGCGATGCCCGCCGCCGTGAATCCCTTTGCTGCCGTCACGCTCACGGCGCAACTCCGATCGTCGTCAGTGCGGTGGTCTCGGCGAGACCCAGGGCGAGGTTCATGCTCTGGACGGCACCACCGGCGGTGCCCTTGGTCAGGTTGTCGATGGCGCTGATCGCGATGATCCGGTTCGCGGCGGCGTCGTACGCGACCTGCACCTGAACGGCGTTCGAACCGTAGACGGACGCCGTGGCGGGCCACTGTCCCTCCGGCAGGAGGTGGACGAAGGGCTCGTCGGCGAAGGCCTTCTCGTAGGCGGCGCGCACGGAGTCCGCGGTGACACCGGGGCGGGCGTTCGCGCTGCACGTGGCGAGGATGCCGCGGGGCATCGGGGCGAGGGTCGGCGTGAAGGAGACGGACACCCGCTCCCCCGCCGCGCCGCTGAGGTTCTGGATCATCTCGGGCGTGTGCCGGTGGCCGCCGCCGACGCCGTACGGCGTCATGGAGCCCATGACCTCGCTGCCCAGCAGGTGGGGCTTGGGCGCCTTGCCCGCGCCGGAGGTGCCGGAGGCGGCGACGATCACGGCGTCGGGCTCGGCGAGGCCGGCGGCGTAGGCCGGGAAGAGGGCGAGCGAGACGGCGGTCGGGTAGCAGCCGGGTACCGCGATGCGCTTGGACCCCGTAAGCCGAGCGCGGCCACCCGGCAGTTCGGGGAGGCCGTACGGCCAGGTGCCGGCGTGCGGGGAGCCGTAGAACGTCTCCCAGTCGGCCGCGTCCTTCAGCCGGAAGTCGGCCCCCATGTCGACGACGAGGACGTCCGGGCCGAGCTGCTCGGCGACGGCGGCGGACTGTCCGTGGGGCAGGGCGAGGAAGACGACGTCGTGTCCGGCGAGGACCTCGGTGGTCGTCTCCTGGAGTATGCGGTCGGCGAGGGGCAGCAGGTGCGGCTGGAGCGCGCCGAGCCGCTGTCCCGCGTTCGAGTTGCCGGTCAGGGCCCCGATCTCGACCTCGGGGTGCGCCAGGAGCAGACGCAGCAGTTCCCCGCCCGCGTATCCGCTCGCTCCGGCCACTGCCGCACGTACCGCCATGGAATCCTCCTCCTAGATGGCATGACTATACGTTTCGCTGCACGTTTATGCAATCTTGGCTGGATACCGCCGCCCACCCGGCGCGGCGGGCACGGAAAACCGGCTTTGTCCGTGTCATGTCCATGAGCTAGTGTCCCCGGGCACGTGTCAGGGGATCACAGCAGGTGGGGGACATGGCCGAAAAGATCGGCTCGCCCGAAAAGGGCCACAACGCTTGGGGGCAGGCCGTCGCGGCCGTGGCGTTGTTCGCGGCACTCGGGGGCGGTCTGTGGGCGTCCGAAGTGGCGTCCGGGAACGGGAGCAGTGGCCCGTCGGCCGCCAGCTGCTCCGACGACAAGGCCGACGAGAAGCCCGGGAAGGCGACGGGCCGGGTGACCGGAGCGCAACTGTGCGAGGCACTGCTGCGGCCCGACCTCGCGGAGCTGCTGGGCACACCGACGGAGACCGCGAAGACCGCCTTCGGCAATGACGGCTCCGTCGGACTCGAAGGCGGCAAGAGCACTCCCATGCCCACGGCCGAGGTCGAGTTCGACACCTACACCGTGACGCTGTCGGCCACCTACGACGACCTCCCGGTGACCGCGTCCTATGAAGTACTGGGATGGGACGAGACGCAGCGCACGGTGCTGGGCCGTCCGGCGGTTCTGTACTCGAACCGGACCATCAGGATCAACTTCCGCCTCGACGGTGGCGACGCGCAGAGCGGTACCGGCGTCCCGCTCCGTTCCCTCATGGTCGCTCAGGACACCAAGGACAGCGGCGGCTCCTACGACGTGACCCTGTGGCGCGCGGACGGCATGGTGCCGGACGACGCCGTACTGCTCCGGGTCGCCGAAAAGGTGCTGCCGACGGTCCCGGGGTGGACCGCCGGCAGCTGAGCGCCCCGGGCGCCCTTACCTCTGCTTGATCCGCAGGAACGTGACGGAGTTCGCCGGGAAGGTGTACGTGAACTTGGCGGCCACGCCCCGGAAGGTGGACGTCACCGGGGTCACCGGCGTGTCCGTCTCGGTGTTCACGGCGTCCTGGTCGGCGGCCAGCGTGGTCACGCGGGCGGTGGAGGCGACCTTGGCGCCGCCGAGGTCGACGGCCGTACGGGCCTCGGCGGACTGGGCGTTGACGACCTTGACGATCAGGTCACCGGTCCTCGCGTCCTCGGTGACGACCTGGCGGAACGGCTCGGCCGGCTTGTCGTCGGTGAAGCTGCCCCACTCCTTGCCGTCGAGGAGCAGGGTGACCTGGCGGCCGCGCACCTTGATGTCGATGTCGTAGGCGCGGCCGGTCTCGATCGACCCGGGCTTCGTCATCAGGGTGCCCTTGCCGCCGTCGACGGCCTGCTCGATCGCGGACTGGGTGTTGTTCCAGCCGCCCAGGTTCCACCAGTAGTAGTTGCCGGTGTCCTTGACGCCGAAGGCGACGAGGAAGCCCTCCTTGCCGGACTTCTTGGTGGCCTTCACCTGCAGGTCGTAGTCCTTCCAGGCCGGGTCGCCCGCCGTGACCAGGGTGTTCTCGGCTGCGGCGTCGGTCTGCACGTACTGGCCGTCCTGGATGCTCCAGCTGCCCGCGCCACTGTGCGTCCACTTCGAGGCGTCACCGGAGAAGTCGTCGCTGAGCAGCGTCGAGCCGTCGGCCGAGGTGACCTTGACGTCGTCGTACGCGGCGCTGGTCGCCCATGTGGACAGGCCGACGGCGCCGGTGATGGGGCCGCTGACGTTCGGCGTCGTGGTGGCCTTCGAGGGGACGACACGGGCACCGACGTTGTTCATGAACAGCCTCTGGACCTCGTAGTTGGCCGAGTTCCAGGAGGCGCGGTTGTTGAACCAGATCATGTCCGGCCGCCACTGGACGTAATCCTCGTTGGCGAGCAGCGGGGCGTACGAGGCGAGCTTGACGACGTCCGCGTTGCGCTCCAGGCCGGTCATGAAGGCGGCTTCGGAGAGGCCGTTCTTCCAGGCGTTGCCCTGGGAGGCGTACTCGCCGAGGAAGACCTTGGGGCCGCTGCGGTCGTAGGAGTCGTAGCGGTCGTTGTTCTGGAGGAACCAGTTCGGGGTGTTGTAGTAGTGCTCGTCGACCATGTCGACGTTCGCCTCGCGGTTCAGCTTCCAGGCGGTGTCGAAGGTCGTGCCGGAGTCGTCGGGGCCGGAGTTGGAGACGACGGTGATGTCCGGGTACTTGGCCTTGATGGCGGCGCGGAACTGCTGGAACCGCGCGAAGAACTCGTTCGGGAGGTTCTCCTCGTTGCCGACCCCGAGGGTGGTCAGGTGGAAGGGCTTGGGGTGGCCCATCTGTGCGCGCACCTTGCCCCACTTGGAGGTCGCCGGGCCGTTGGCGAACTCGATGAGGTCGAGCGTGTCCTGGATGTGCCGCTTGAGCAGCGCCTCGTTGTCGGTGGCCTTGTTCTGGCCGCAGCCGGTCACCAGGGCGGGGACGACGGGCAGCGGCATGGCGCCGATGTCCTCGGAGAAGCGGAAGTACTCGTAGTAGCCGAGGCCGTAACTCTGGTTGTATCCCCAGAAGTTGGCGTTGGTGGCGCGCTGCTCGACCGGGCCGATGGTGTCCTTCCACTGGTAGCTGCGCTTGCGCTGCCAGCCGGAGGCCTCGCTGTAGTCCTCCATCGAGCCGGTGTTGACCAGGCAGCCGCCGGGGAAGCGCACGAAGCCCGGCTTCAGCGCGGCGATCTTCTCGGCGAGGTCCTTGCGCAGACCGTTCGGCTGGTTCTTGTAGGTGTCGCGCGGGAACAGCGACACCTCGTCGAACGCGGCGGCTCCGGTCGAGGCCACGGTGAGGCGGCCGCGGTTGCTGGTGCGGGTCGCGGTGAAGCTGGCCCTGTACTTGGCCCAGCCGCCCTTCACGGCCACCTGGCGGGCGGTGGCGAGCGTGCCGGCGGCGTCCTTCAGGGAGACGGTGAGCGTGGTGCCGCTCTCGGCGCGGGCCCATACGGAGAAGTCGTACTTCTTGCCCTGGTCGACCCGGATGCCGGTGTTGTATCCGGCGTTGGTGACGGCCGAACCGGCGCCCAGGGAGAGGTAGTTGCGGTTGCGTTCGTTGAGCCGGCCGGCGTCGTTCACGACCTGGGCCGTGCCGCCGACCGTCCAGGACGTCAGGGGCGTGTACGAGCCGTTGTCAGCGGTTGAGTACTCGAAGGACCGGTTCTGCACGAGCTCGGCGTACAGTCCGCCGTCCGCGGCCCGGTTGATGTCCTCGAAGAAGACGCCGTACATCGTGTCGTCGATCGTCGCGCCCTTGGCGGCCGGGTCGACGGTGATCGCGTAGTCGGTGACGTCCTCGGCGTGGGCGGGCGACGGGATGAGACCGGCTGCCACCAGGAAGGCGGTGGCTGCGAGGCCGAATCTCCAGCGGCTGGAATTGCGTGGCATGGATACTCCGCGGCTCGAAGTTCGAAATATCAAACGCTGATCAGCACTTCGAACGGCAAGATAGGGAGGGTGATCCGGAGCGTCAACGGGTCGCGCGGGAACGAAATTGCCGGAAGCGAGGAGCGGATGGGCGAGTTCTGGCCAGTACCGGATGCGCTGACGTATCTGGCCGGGGGCTGGCGGGTCGAGCGGTCGGTGCGGGATCTGGCGAGCGGGGAGGAGGGGGAGTTCTCCGGTACGACGGTTTTCGGCCCACTGGAGGACGGGGGCCTGCTGCACCACGAGTCAGGCACTTTCCGCTGGCGTGGAGTCCCGCGCCCCGCCGAGCGCACCCTGCGCTTCCTCCCGGGCGGCTCACCCGGCACGGCGGACGTCCACTTCGCCGACGGCCGCTTCTTCCACGACCTGAACCTGACGACCGGCTCTCACGTCACCGACCACCCGTGCTCGGCCGACCTCTACCGGGGCGAGTTCACCGTCCGGGACGAGAACCACTGGCGGACGGTGTGGCGGGTACGGGGGCCGGCGAAGGACCTCCTCCTCACCACGGACTACGCCCGCGAGGGCTGAGTGGGCGCCCCGTCGAGGCGGAGGTTCCAACGGCCCGCGTGGCCGGTCACGGTGGTGGTCGACAGGGGGCGTACGTCGATGTTCCAGTAGGTGGCGGGGGGTGCCTTCAGCGCGTAGACCAGGGCGGCCCGGATCACGGACGGCTCGGCCACGGCGACGATCCGGCCGCCGTCCTCCACGGGCCGCGTGTCGAGCCATCCGCCGACCCGGCCGATGAACGCGAGCAGGGACTCCCCGCCGTGCGGCGTGCCGCGCGGGTCGGCGAGCCAGGCGTCCACCGCGTCCGGTTCCCGGGCCATCGCCTCGCCCAGGGTGAGCCCGCGCCAGCGGCCCATGTCACAGTCGCGCAGGGCGAGTTGGACGAGCGGCGCGTAGCCGAGGGCGTCGCCGGTGGCGCGGCTGCGCGGGGTCGGCGAGCAGTAGCGCAGCTCGGCCGCCGCCAGCGGCAGCAGGTCGCGCGCGACGCGCTGGACCTCGTCCCAGCCGGCCTGGTCCAGCGGCCGGTCGTCCTCGAAGCGCTCGGCGAGCAGCGGGGAGCTGCGCGCGGCGGCGACGAACGTGACCCGAAGCGACATGCGGCGATGGTGTGTCGCGAAGGTGCGCAGGTCAAGAGGCGTTGTACAGGCGTGACCGAGGGTGGACGGAGCTTCACTGGAAGTAGAGCGCCATCCATTGGTCGGGGTTGTCCAGCCTTGCGAACCCGAGCTTCTCGTAGACCCCGTGCGCGTCCTGCGTCGCGAGCAGCATCCGCCGCAGGCCGTACGGCCGCAGATGCTCGCGCACCGCCGCGACGAGCGCCGTCCCGATGCCCTTGCCGCGCACCGACGGGTCGACGTACACGTCACACAGCCACGCGAACGTCACCCGGTCCGTGATGACCCGGGCATACGCCACCTGCTCCCCCGAAACCGCCTCGTACACCCCGAAGTTCAGCGACCCCTCGATCGCCCGGTCCTGCTTCTCCCGCGCCCGCCCCATCGCCCAGTACGCGTCGGTGGACAGCCACCGGTGCACTCGTTCGGCGTCGATGCGCCGGACGTCGGTCGAGATCTCGTAGCCGTCGGCGAGGGGCAGGGGCAGGGCGTCGGTCATGCGGCGAGATTCGCAGGCCGGGGCGGCGGGCGTCGAGCGGTTTTCACACCCGGTCGGGACGACGGCCGCGGACGTCGGCCGAGTTGCCCCGCAGCGCAGCCCTCGCCGCGCCCCGCCCCGCCCCGCGGCTAGCGCACCTCGTCCCACGCCCCCCGCAGTCGCCGCACCCCCTCCACGATCTCCCCGGCCCCGGCCACCGCCGCGAAGCTCAACCGCAGGTGCCCCGCCGGGGGCTCGGCGCTGAAGTACGGGCGGCCGGGGGTGATCGCGACGCCGGTGCGCAGGGCGGCCGAGGTCAGGGCGGGTTCGTCGGTGCCGTCGGGCAGGCGGAGCCAGAGGTGGTAGCCGCCGGACGGGATGTGCGGGAGGGAGAGCTCGGGCAGGTGCAGGCGCAGGCCCGCGGTCATGACGTCGCGGCGGGCCCGGAGTTCGGCCGACAGGGTCCGCAGATGGCGGGGCCAGGCGGGCGAGCCGACGAGTTCCAGGGCCGCCTCCTGGAGGGGGCGGGGCACGAAGAAGGTGTCGACGACCTGGATGGCCCGCAGCCGTTCCAGCACCGGTCCGCGCGCGGTGAGGGCACCGACCCGAAAGCTGGGCGAGGTGGCCTTGGTGAGCGAGCAGACATGGACGACGACGCCGTCGGGGTCGTCGGCGGCGAGCGGACGCGGCAGCGGACCCGCGTCCTCGTGCACCAGGCGCCGTACGAAGTCGTCCTCCACGACGAAGGCACCGGCCTCGCGCGCGATGCGCAGCACCTCCGGGCGGCGCTCGGGGGCGAGGACCGCGCCGGTCGGGTTCTGGAAGAGCGGCTGGCAGACGAAGACGCGGGCGCCGGTGGCGCGGAACGCGTCGGCGAGCAGGGCCGGCTTCACCCCGTCCGAGTCCACCGGTACGGGCACCGGGCGCAGTCCGGCCGCGCGGGCGATGGCCAGCATGCCGGGGTAGGTGGGCGACTCGACCAGTACCGGCGCGCCGGGCGGGGCGAGCGCACGCAGTGCGGTGGTCAGCGCGGACTGGCCGCCCGCGGCGATCAGCACCTCGGCGGCGGTGACGGTGCCGCCGATCTCGCGGGCGAACCACTCGCGCAGCTCGGGCAGTCCGTCCAGGGGCGGCCTGCCCCAGGCGCCGGGCCGGCGGCCGGCCCGGGACAGCGCCGCGGCCATGGCCTTCTCGGGCTGGAGCAACGGGTGGGGGTAGCCGCCGCTGAACTCGATCACTCCGGGCGGCGGCGTGGCGAGACAGACGGTGACGCCGGAGGCGTCCACGGTGCGCGGTACGACGTCGGCGGCACCGTCGGCGCTGAGGGCGACCTCCTGCCAGGAGGTGTCGCCCGCCGCCGCGAGCGGGGTGCGCGGCCGGGCGCGGAAGGCGCCGGCGCCGGGCCGGGTCACCACCAGCCCCTCGGCGGTGAGCTGCGCCAGGGCGCGCGAGACCGTCACCGGGCTCACCCGGAACCGCTCGACGAGCGACCGGCTCGACGGGAGCTTTCCACCGGGCGAGTAGCGGTCAAGTTCTCTTCGCAGCTGTTCCGCCAGGTCAGCCACGCTGCTACGCTCTTGCATGAGAACACAGAGTAGCGCTATCGCCCCGACTGGGATAGCGGTCAGCGGTCGCCCCGGCACCTCGTTCGGCACGCTCCAGGCCGCCCTCGGTGTCGCGGCCTTCTCCCTCACCTTCCCCGCCACCGCCTGGGGCCTGGAGGGCTTCGGCCCCTGGTCCCTCGTCGCGGTGCGCAGCGTGCTGGCCGCGCTCATCGCGGGCGGTTGTCTGCTGGCGCTGCGCGTACCGCTGCCCGCCCGCCGGCACTGGACGGGTCTCGCGGTGGTCGTCGCCGGTGTGGTCTTCGGCTTCCCGCTCCTCACCACGCTGGCGCTCCAGACGTCCACCACCGCGCACGCCGCGGTCGTGGTCGGCCTGCTCCCGCTCACCACCGCGCTGTTCTCGGCGCTGCGCGTCGGCACCCGCCCGTCACGCACCTTCTGGATCGCGGCCCTCGTCGGCGCCGCCGCGGTCGTCGCGTTCACCGTGCAGCAGAGCGGCGGCACCCTGACCACCGCCGACCTGTACCTCTTCGGGGCGCTGCTGGTCTGCGCCGCCGGCTACACCGAGGGCGGCCGGCTGGCCCGGGTCATGCCGGGCTGGCAGGTGGTCGGCTGGGCGCTGGTGCTGTGTCTGCCGCTGAGCGTGCCGGCCGCCGCGGTGGCGCTGTCGTACGAGCCCATCAAGCTGACCTGGCACGGCGTCACCGGACTGCTGTGGGTCGCGGCGGGTTCGCAGTTCCTCGGTCTGGTCGTCTGGTACCGGGGCATGGCGGCGATCGGCATTCCGAAGGCCAGCCAGTTGCAGTTGGCCCAGCCGCTGCTCACACTGGTGTGGTCGGTGCTGCTGCTGGGCGAGCACCTGACAGTGGCCGCCCCGCTGACGGCCGCGGCGGTGCTGGTGTGCATCGCCGTGACCCAGCGGGCGCGTGGCTGAGCGGGCCCTGACGACCCACTTCCAACCACCGCTCCACGCCGTAGACTCAAGGCCACGGACCGCTGCTCCCGCACCTGGTGAGGAGGACCGACAGATGCGTGCAACCGTGGGCGACCAGCTTGTCCAGCACGGCAGGGTGGTCGGGCAACACGACAAGGTCGGCGAGATCGTCGAAGTCATGGGCCAGGAGGGCAACCCTCCGTACCGCGTCCGCTTCGAGGACGGGCACGAGGGCCTGTGCTCCCCCGGCCCCGACACCGAGATCCGTCACAGGGACACGATCAAGTAGCTCGGCGCGCAGTTCAGCGCGGGGGAATCGCCGGCTGCGCGTAGTGGTCGGCGACGACCCGTGCCATGGCCCCGATCCGGTCGGTCGCGACGTCCTTCGCGGCGAAGTAGACGTGCCCGCAGACCTCCGCGTGCTCCTTGGTCAGCGTGAGGTGCCGGGACAGCTCGGCCGGTTCCTGCCAGGCGGCGGGCTGCGCCGGGTCACCGGCCTTGTACAGCGCCTCACCGACGTACAGCTTCGTCCTGCTGCCCCGCGCGACCTCCGACCACCAGGGCACGAGCTTGGCGTAGTCGGCGGCGGCGAAGCCGATGTTCCAGTACAGCTGTGGGCACGTGTATCCAGTGTGACAACGCCGTTAGGCTTGGCGCATGACGACAGCGACGGTGAGCCTTGAGCACGCATGGACCGACAGCGAGCTGTCCGACCTCGCGCACCTCAAGGCCGTAAACGAACAACTCCCGGAGGACTCTCCGCGCGCGCTGCTCTCAGTGCGCCTGTCCGTCCTGACCGATGACACCACGTCTCCGGTGCGCCAAGAGCTGGATCTATGGCGTAAGGCGAATGACGACAGGGTCAGGGTTGTGGGTGTCGCCAGGGACCTGAACGTCTCGGCTACGAAGGTCCCGCCGTGGAAACGCAAGGAACTGGGACGTTGGCTCAACGACCGGTCCCCGGAATTCGACGTCCTGATGTTCTGGAAGCTGGACCGTTTCGTCCGCCGCATCCTGGACCTACAAGTGATCATCAATTGGTGCCAGGAGTACGGGAAGAACCTCAAGTCACTTCATGATCCCATCGACCTCTCCAGCACTATGGGCAAGACAATCGTCTCGCTCATCGCTGGCATGGCGGAGATCGAGGCCGCGAACACCGGCGTTCGGGTTGCTTCCTTGTGGCAGCACGCCAAGACGCAAGACGCCTGGATTATTGGCCGACCCTCATATGGATATGTGACAGCAAAAGGCAAGGACGGGAAAGTTCGCCTCGCGATCGACCCTCTCGGCCATAAGGTTCTGCGGTGGGCGTACGGGGCGGCATTGCGCGGTGTCTCCGCATCGAAAATGGCCAAGGTCCTCAATCGCGCGGGAATCCCGGGAGCCAACGGCGGAAAATGGACCTCAACCACAATCTTGATTCAGCTTCGCAATCCAGCGATCAAGGGTGTGCGCGTTGAAGTCGACGGGAGGTCTGGACGGAATCGCTCGAAGGAGGTTCTCGACTCAAAGGGAAACCAGATCAAGGTCGCGAAACCCATCCTGGACCAGGAGGAGTTCAACAAGCTACAGCACGCCTTGGACCGCGCCAGCAGAACCAATGAGAATCCCTGGACTCCGGGGGCAACCAAGTTCCTCGGCGTCATCGTGTGCCGCAACTGCAAGGGCAACTACACCGTACGAACGTCCACCAGTCGCGGAGTTCGGTACAAGTACCTGCGCTGCCGCGTATGCGGGGGCAAGGGAACAAAACCGGAAGAGCTTTACGCGGCCCTCGTAGAGGCGGTACTGGAAGAACTTGGGAATCACCCCGTTGAATACAGGGAATATGCCCGAGGCGCAGAAAATCGGGATCAGCTCCGCCAAGTAGAAGCATCTATCAAGTACTACATGGAAGGACTCGCCCCAGGAGGGCGGTTCGACCGAGGAGGATTCGTCAAGGAAACCGCCGAGGAAACCCTTCAGTCACTGCTCAATCAGCTGGACGAAATCGACCCAGAGAGCACCAAGGACAGGTGGGTTCTCACTCATGGCGGTCGCACATATCAAGAGCAGTGGGAGACCGGCGGCATGGAAGCCATGTCTCACGATCTCGCGCGTGCCGGTATCAAGTTCGAGGTGGGATACAGCGAATCCAATGAGCTTGAGGCGGACCTGCTGATTCCCGAGGACGTGAGAGAGCGACTGGTAATCCGAGAGGACGCCTTTAAGACTGGTTTCTGAGAATTCAGAGAAACCCCGACCTCGGAGAGAAGTCGGGGTTTCTCCATATCAGGACGTCTTTACGCGGACAAGTGTCCGTGTTCCGTCCTCACTTACTCGGTACACACGTACCGTCACGTGTTCACGCCACTCGACGGCTCGCGGGGCTGAGATCTCATCGCCGGGCTGCGATTGCCTCCATTTCCTCGTGTCACTCACAGCCACTCCCCCCACTGCTGAGCGTCTTCCCATGCCTCTCTGGCCAGTTGGCGGTTCATGGCGTGGTCTTCGGCTATGCCGACGGCGAAGTCTGATTCGGCAGGGGTGTAGCCGGATCCGGCGAAGCGCCAGGCGGATTCCGTGACCGTGTCCGCTCCCGGCGGCGGGCCGCCCCGTCGGTGGTCGGCGCGGTCGGCACGCAGTGCGCCGTAGGTGGTGGAGTAGCGGCGGGATTTGGTGAGGATGTGGCCCCGGTAGCCGAGGCTGTGAGCCCACCTGCGCAGCCGAAGATGTTCCAGTTCGGCCAGGCTGCCCAGGCGCCAGCAGGTGGTCATTAGTGCCCGTATGTGGGCGGTGACGACGGCCGCGCGGATGTCGTCCGGGGTGGTGATGCGGTAGTCCAGCCCGGCGCCGGTTTCGGCCGCCCCCTTGGTGACGTACTTGGCCACATATCCGGCGACCGCCGACCCTGACGGCCCGTCACTATCGGGGGTGGGATGGATGGGTCGCGCGTCGAACTGTCCGCCCCAGCCGAGCTGTTCGGTGCCGTAGGCGTCCGACTCGGGGACCGTGACGAAGGTGGACGCCGCCGCACGTGTGACGGCATCGGTCAGCAGCTCTTCACTCGCCCAGGAGGCGGGGGCCGATGCGGGGCCGTCCGGGCCGTCGAGGCGCACCACGCCGTGGAAGTGGATCGCCGCGCGCTTCTGGTACTCGGCGACCTTGGCGAAGGACACCACCAGGTGCTCACGGAGCTTGGAGCGCGGCATGCCCCCGGCTGAGGCCAGGCGTCGCCGCACGGCGGTGGTGAACAGGTTCCACAGCCGCCCGGCGTGCGCGTGCCACAGCACATGGCCCACGTAGTCGTAGCAGTCCGGGCACAGCGGCAGCCCGACCAGGCGGTCATCCTCGCCGTGGATACGTCCGCAGCCCAGGGGCCTGCCGTGCTCGCACACCGGACCATCCCGGCGCGGGCGGCAGCGCGTGCCGTCGAGGGCGTGGTGCACCGGTCCGAACGAAGGGGCCGTCAGGGTCACGAAGAGACGGGGACGCTCCGTCACCGCGCCGGGCACGCCCTTGCCGCCCGAAAGGCCCGCACGCACCAGCTGATAGGTGTCCCCGGCGTGCAGGTATGAGCACGTCGGGCACACCGAGACGCGCCGGTTGCCACAGCGCACCGCCAGCCGCTCACCGGGCTCGTCGGCGGTCGAGTAGGAGGAGACCACCTCACCGGTTCCAGGGTTGAGGGTGAGCGTGGAGCCGGACAGATAGATGGGGTGCGCGCATCCCCCGATGGCCTTGATCTGTGCCAGCCAGCGCGAGAACTTCGGATCGTTGACGAGCCGGGTGAGGTCACGATCGGCGTCGGAGAGCAGCCGCAGGCTCCGTTCCCGCTCCGGGTCGGTGGAGCGGTTCTGCGGGGTGGTCACGTCGCGTGAGGGGTTGAGCACAGGCACCTCCAGAGCACAGACCCATCCACTTATCCGGATGAGTCGGGATGGAGATCGTCACCCATCGACGCCTCAAGGTCAACCACTTATCCGGATGAGCGTGCGCCCAGTCTGGATGCGGTGATCTCGCGTGAGCTGGGCAGCCGGTTGCGTCGCGGGCTGTGCTCTCATCGGGATGCGGAGCAGACGTAGGTGGGGAGCATGTGGCGTAAGTTGTCTTCACTTCTTTGAAGGCGCGCCTTCGGCGCGCCGCCGGGGCGGCTTGCCGCACCCCGGCCCGGCATGCGGCCTTCGGCCGGTCCGGTCCGGGGCGCCGCCGCCCCGGCGCGCGGACCAGGGCGACGCCATGAAGTGAGCCAACTTCCCCACAGCCCGCCTCACTCGCTCTGTTCCCGTGGACTCAGGCCCGTTGCTCACGGCTTCCAGCACCACGGCCACCGACCGGACCACGGCGCCCTCACCGGCCAGCACTCACCCCAGCTCCGGCCAGACATGCTCGCCCTCATGCCCCGCGAACAGGCCGCACGCATCGTCCATGTGGTCCTCATCCCCAGGCCGGTACACCGGGCACGTCTCACGCATCTCCACCCCGGAGCGCCACGACACCCAGGTCATACGGCCCGATTCATCCTGGGCCTCCACGATCCCCGCCGTATGGTCCGAACTCTCGTGTCCCGCCCGCAGTTCGCACCGCAACACCAACTTCAAGTCGATGTCCAACTCCACTCCCGCCAGGCGGCACGCCGAGGTCTGCATCTGCGGCGGGGGCGCGAACCAGTCATCACAACGCTTCATACACACCTCACTGAGCGAACGAACACAGCCATGCCCCACGCCGACGCGACGGGGGAAAGACACACCCTCTGGGCTGGGGGCCGACGGCCTACGAGGCTTTAGGCAGCCACCATGGAGCGAGCCTCTAAGAACAGGGGGCCGATCGGGCTATTGCGGGCAGGCTCCAAAAACCTGCCCGATCCGCTGGCGAGCGTAAGGCCCCCTGTTCACTCGCCCCATGGCAGCTCCCGCCCAAAGCCTCTACGGCCGGCGGCGTGCCCAAGCGCGGCATCACGGCACCACACGCACAGACAGCGAAGAGCCCGCCGCGCCCTACAAGGGAGGAGAGTTCCAGACGGGGCAGCTAATGCGCTGAGTTCTGTTTCGCCGTCGCCCAGCGCGCCGGGAGCATTGCTCAGGGACCACGAGCGCCAGGGCGCCTACTCTCGCTTCCGGGTGAGCCACGCGAGCAATCCGGCGTTCTCCGCGAGGACCCGTCGGCGCAACGACTCCATCTCGGGATCGACCACGTTCCACGAGTGGTCGCGGGAGTGGTCCCGGTAGAGCGTGCACGCGTCGCCGTCCGCTCCGCCCTCGGCCTCGCAGTGCGTCAGCGACTCGAACCGCATCGTTCCATCCGGTGTCCAGCGAGCCCACAAGGCGTCTGTCGGCTTGTGCTCCCAGTCCCACACGAAGGCGGCGTGTTCGTCTCCGTGCCACAGGCCGAGTTCACAACGGGCCGTCTCGGGTACGTCGACAAGTTCGCCGTCCGAGACCCGCCCCTGTCCGGCGAGAATCGCCAACAGTAGCGGACCGGAAGGCACTTCGGCCGTGGCCATGCACTGTCGCATCAGCCGTCCCGTACGACGCGAGCATGGTCGGTGAACACACGCCGGAAGGTGTCATGGCCAGTACGGCCGGTGTGGCGAAGGCACCACATCTGAACGGCGTCTTCGTCGCCAGCCCCGGAAACCTCATTGCACTCACCAGAGACGCAGAAGGCCTCACGACTCGACTCAAGATCTGGGGCATGCCTGATCGTGTGAGGCACGAACCGCAGCACCGCACGGCTCATCCCGTCACCTCCGCAGGCGCCGCCGAGCTGTCGTCTACGTCGCCCTTGACGAGAGCCAGGGACAGCGCGTTCGACAGCTTCACCGCCGAACCGACCGGAAGCGCCCCGATCCCCACATGCGCACGCCCCCCGATCACCAAGGCACGCACCCGCGCAGCCTCACATTCGGGAATTCCGGCGCGCTCCAGGGCCGCCCGCAATAACGCCACCGTGTGATCCGCCTCAGCACGCGTGCTCTTGTGCTTGACCATGGGGTTCACGGGCGCCGCCCCCTGCCCCTGTGCGGGTGGTTCCGGAGCTCGATGTTGCAGTCCGAGACCCTGGACATGTCGCCCTTGGCGCGTGCTTCCGAACGCTGTCTATCTAACGCCTGGCACACGTCGCAATCCGGCGCGGACTTCGGGGTGCCATCGAGCCTCAGCGGCAGTTCAACGGGCGGACTCGGGTACGTCCTGGGCGAGGTCACACGCTCACCTTCCACCCGCTTGCGCGCCTCGGTGTCGGCCTCTGTGTCTTGGTGGTCACCGTCGCTATCCCCTCATCTGGACGAGGGCACCACCATGAAACGGCGCACTACGCGGTGTCTGTGGCACTTCGACAATCCGTTAGCAGGAAGTGCCACGCGGGCTACAGCGGCAAGCCCACGGCGTCGGCCATCGTCCGCATCTCCGTTGTCAAGGTCCGGCGCCCACCGATCACCCGTCCGAGAACGTCACGGGCATAGCGCTGGTTGGGTAGCCACTCGGGACTGCCCGCCTTGATCTGCTCCAACTTCTCGAACGCGTCGGCACAGTTGCCCGTCTTGGCGTACGCGTCGGCGACGTCCAACAGATGACGGTTTCGATTGTTCGACGTGGGCTTGAGGCTGAACACTGGTACCCGCTCAGCGATGCGGAGCACCATGTCAGGCCGGTCGATCACACCAGCGTTCTCGGCGGCTTTGAGCTTGACGGTCGTCGGCCCGAAGGTACGGAGAAAATCGTTCTCCGGGGCATACTCCCGCCCCAGGGCGATAGCTGCCGCCGTGGCATACCTCAAGGCGTCCTCAGCCTCTCCAGGCTGCGAGTTACGGACGGCAGCAGCAGACACCCGCAACAGCATCCAACCCCACGTGGACAACTCGGCCGGGGTCGCGCGGGACATACGGGGTTCGGTCTCGTCGGCCCACTTCACGGCCAGGTCGTACGCCTTGCCCAACTCGCCCTGACGTAGCAGCAGCCAGCACAATGTGTTGACAGTGGCCGCGCCCTCCATACGGTCCGCCGCATCGTCCAAGGCTCGCTCCAGGGCCGTCTCAGCGGCCCCAAACTGCCGGGTCTGGACCATGAGCCATCCGGCAAGCTGCAAGAGTCGTACACGGACGCTTCGCCCCTCCGGCCCAAGCGCTTCGGCATCTCGCAGCAGCGGGGGCAGCAGCACGGCCAGCGCGGCGAACTGGTCGCCCGAGAACAGCGGCTCAGTCTCGCGCAGGGCGGCCCGTACGCCACTGACAGTCGGCACCTCATCGTCCAGCCCCAGCACAACGGGCGGACGCTCCAGGGCGTTCCTGACAGCCTCCCAACGGTCCACGGTCCCCGCGTCGGGGTCCTCCGGGTTGCGACCGTGAGCCAGGCGCATAGTCGGCACCCGTAGCGTGTGCGCCAGCTTGCGCAGCGTCTCAAGCCGTGCCGTCTCTCGCTCGCCCTGTTCAAGTTTCCGGATGGTCGAGAGTGACACGCCCGACGCGTCCGCCAACTCACGCTGAGACAGTCCGCGACGCTTGCGGACTTCCTTGACCCTCTGCCCGGCAGTACTCATGCACCGAGCGTACGACGCAAAGGCCCCTGCGGAAACGGAGGGGCCATTCGCATGCCTGTCACGGCTTCAGGACGGCTTTGACTCTTGCCTTCTCACAACAACCTTGATGGGAGCAGCCCCGGGTCTTCTCTGAGGCAACGGAGTAACCTCCCCCGGCTCTGCGCGTTCCTGCCTGGGAAATGCCTCAGCTCTGAACAGCGCCCCTCGTATGTGAGCCTGCTCCTGCTCGCTGTGCTGCTCAAGGAGCTTGGCTAACTCGATGTAGGGATCACCGAGTCCCGTGTTGCCGCCGTCCGTCATCTCGGCACCCTCGCTGGCTGCTGGTAGTGATCGGCGACTACGCGAGCCATCGCGCCGATCCGGTCCACCCCGACCTCCTTGGCAGCGAAGAAGACGTGCCCCCGCACCTCCGGACACTTTGCGGCCAGCGTGAGATGCCGGGAGAGTTCGGCCGGGTCCTGCCACTCCGCAGGCTGTGCCGGGTCCCCGGCCTTGTACAGCGCCTCACCGACGTACAGCTTCGTCCGGCTGCCCCGCGCCACCTCCGACCACCAGGGCACCAGGACCGAATAATTTGCCGGAACCTGCTGGTCAAGAGGGTGTGCCGACCAATACACCTGCGGGCAGATGTAGTCGATCCAGCCCTCGCGGACCCATGTGCGGGTGTCCGCGTACAGGTCGTCGTACGTCTGCACCCCGCCGCGGGTGTCGGAGCCGAGCGGGTCGGTGCCGGCGTTGCGCCACACGCCGAACGGGCTGATGCCGAACTCCGTGCTGGGCCGGATCTTGCGGATGCCGGCCGCCATCTCCGTGACGAGCTTGTCGATGTTGTCGCGCCGCCAGTCGGCCCGCGCCGAGAAGCCGCCGCCGTAGCGGTCGTAGGCCTCGTCGTCGTCGAAGGTCTGGCCGGCCACCGGATACGGGTAGAAGTAGTCGTCGAAGTGGACCGCGTCGATCTCGTACTTCTCCACCGCGTCGAGCATCGCCTTCCGCACGAACTCGCGGACCTCGGGCAGCCCCGGGTTGTAGTAGAGCTTGCCGCCGTACGTCACCACCCAGTCCTCGTGCTCCCGGGCGGGGTGGGACGCGGCCAGCTTGCCGAGGTCGGTGTGGTTGGCGATGCGGTACGGGTTGAACCAGGCGTGCAGCTGCAGATCGCGGGCGTGGGCCTCCTCGACGGCCGTGCCGAGCGGGTCCCAGCCGGGGTCCTCGCCCTGGGTGCCGGTGAGGACCTGCGACCAGGGCTCGTACGGCGAGGGCCACAGGGCGTCGGCCGTGGGCCGCACCTGGAAGACCACGGTGTTCAGGCGGGACTCCACCGCCGCGTCGAGGTGGGCGATCAGCTCGGCGCGCTGCTCGTCGGCGGTCAGGCCCTGCTTGGAGGGCCAGTCCCGGTTCGCCACGGTCGCGATCCACACGCCGCGCATCTCCCGCGTCGCGCGTCGCCGGTGGTGGTCCTTGCCGCCCGCCATGGCGGAACCGGCGGCCATCGCGCCGCCTGACGCCACGAGCGCCGACAGGGCGGTCACCGTGAACGCCCGTCGTGACATCCGGGACTTCCGGTGCAGCATCTTCTTCGTACCTCCGTGTGCCGTGGTCAATGGCCCACCCCATGACAGATCAGCGCGTTCCGGACCCGTCCGGCGACAGCCTTTCATGAGGCACCCGAACGATCGATCAAGCTTCGCCGAAGGTAACGTGCAGGTTTGGAGCAGGCGCCGAACAACGGCGGACCTGCCGCAGTCGTGGATCAGCGAAGGGGACGATGTGACCGGCATCTCCGGAGATATTGCACGCGTCGGCGTGGTGGGCTGCGGCCAGATGGGAGCGGGCATCGCCGAGGTGTGCGCCCGCGCCGGGCTGGACGTGAAGGTCGCCGAGACCACCGGCGAGGCCCTGGAGATCGGCCGCACCCGGCTGCTCAACTCCGTGGCCAAGGCCGCCGAGCGCGGCAAGATCAGCGAGGCGGAGCGGGACGAGACGCAGGCCCTGCTGTCCTTCACCACGGACCTCGGCGAGTTCGCCGACCGTGACCTGGTGATCGAGGCCGTCGTCGAGAACGAGCAGGTGAAGACGGAGATCTTCCAGGTCCTCGACCAGGTCGTGACCCGCCCGGACGCCATCCTGGCCTCCAACACCTCCTCGATCCCCCTGGTGAAGCTCGCGGTCGCCACCTCGCGCCCCGACCAGGTCATCGGCGTCCACTTCTTCAACCCGGCCCCGGTGCAGAAGCTCGTCGAGCTGATCCCCGCGCTCACCACCTCCGAGGGCACGATCGCCCGCGCCCAGACCTTCGCCGAGAAGCTGCTCGGCAAGCACGCGATCCGCGCCCAGGACCGCTCCGGCTTCGTCGTGAACGCGCTGCTGATCCCCTATCTCCTCTCCGCGATCCGGATGTTCGAGTCGGGCATCGCCAGCCGCGAGGACATCGACAACGGCATGGAACTCGGCTGCGCCCACCCGATGGGCCCGCTGAAGCTGTCCGACCTGATCGGCCTGGACACGGTCGCCTCGGTGGCGCAGAGCATGTACGACGAGTTCAAGGAGCCGCTGTACGCCGCTCCCCCGCTGCTGCTGCGCATGGTCGACGCCGGCCGGCTGGGCCGCAAGACGGGATCCGGCTTCTACACCTACGGCTGATTACAGACGGTCAGATTCCGGCCAACCGCACGGGCCCGGCACCGAGAAGGTGCCGGGCCCGCGTCATTCACACACCGTGTGCGCTCCGGGCTCGCATATGCCCCTCGCACACTCTCCCCATGCGTCCACCAGGCGAGTTCACTTTCCCTGCGCATGCAAGGGATGTCAGACCACTACGGAAAGGAGCGGACTCGTGACCGTCGATCCCGAGCATCCGGTCGTATCTGGAGAACTCGCAGAGTTACGACGTCGTCTCGACGTCGCCTACGCCCGTGTGGAGGGCGGGCTGGCTCTGCTCACGCACCGCACCGAGGAGACCGCCAAGGAACTGGACGAGCTGAACACCCGGATCAGCACACTGGAACACGCGCGCTGGCCGCTGCCCGCGGTCGCCGCCCTCACCGCCGTGGGTGCTCTCGTCGTGGCGATCTGGCAGGCCGTGGGGCACTAGCCCAGCCTGAGATGGTGCAGCAGCAGTAACGCGGCCGCCATGTTGGCGGCCGGGACCTCCCCACGGGCGACCATGTCGGGGACGAGCTTGAGCGGAACCCATTCCCGCCGGTCCGACTCGTAGTCGTCCACGGGATGTCCGACGTACTCGCCCTCGTCGGCCCAGTAGATGTGGTGCCGGGCGTCGGTGAGCCCGTTGGAGGGCTCCACGCTCATGAGGTGGTGCAGGGGTCCCGGCCGCCAGCCGGTCTCCTCCTCGAGTTCCCTGGCGGCCGCGCGGACGATGTCCTCGCCGTCCTCGACGACGCCCGCCGCGAGTTCCCACCCCCAGCTGTCGGTGATGAAACGGTGGCGCCACAGGAGGAGGACTTCATTGGCCTCGTTGACCACCGTGGCCACGGCGACCGGCCGCAGCCGTATGAGGAAGTGGTCCAGGTGCCTGCCGTCCGGCAGCTCCACGTCTGCCAGGTTGACGGTGAACCAGCGGTTTTCATACACAGTTTGTTCGTTCTGTTTCGTCCACTGCACGGTTCTGCCACCTTCCGTCGAGTAAGTGGCAATATCGCAGCAGGGACTATGAAGGTGTCGCTGTTCGAGTACCGGCCTGTACCGACTTGTACCGGCCTACAGCGGTACGCGCAGTGCGCCGTCGATGAGTTCGGCGGCCTCGGCCGTGCCGGCGCAGCCGCTGCGCACCAGGTGTTCGCGCACCGCCCGGAGTCTGTCGCGCAGGCGCTGGGACTCCATTCCCCGCGCCTGCTCGGCCATCTGCACCGCGATGGCCACCGCCTTGTCCGCGTTGCCCTGACGGAGCTCGATCGTGCTGAGCATGGCCAGCCGGTGCACCCGGCCCCGGTCGTGCGCCGGATTGTCGACGGCGGCCGCGGCGTGCTCCCCGGCGGCCACCAGCTCTCCGAGGCTGAGCAGCGCCTCCGCCACCTGCACGTTGACCAGCCCCGGCTGGACATAGCCGGTCTCGTCGGGTTCGTATCCGCGCCGGATGCGTTCGGCGGCCTGCTCGGCACGACGGATGCAGGACAGGGCGCTCGTGCCGTCGCCGAGGTGGGCGTACGCCTTCGCCTGCATCGCGTACAGGTCGGAGGCGAGGGCGGGGGTGATGTGCTTGCCGGCGGCCCGCAGCGCGGCCTCCGCGAAGGCGACGGCCTGCCGGAACTCCCGCATGAACAAGGCCTGGTTGACCAGCAGCGCGATCACATACGCACCGAGTCCCCGGTCCCCACTGGCCTTCGCGAGCCGCAGCGCCTGATGAAAGTAGCGCTGCGCCAGGCCGTGCGCGTCGGAGTCATAGGCGCAGATGCCCGCGATGGCCACCAACCCGCCTGTCGCCCGGTGGAGTTGACGTCCCGTGGCGTCGGTGTAGCTGCCGCGCAGCAGCGGAGCGGCCTCGGAGTTGAGGAAGCCGACGATCCGGGTGCGGGTCGCTATGCCGCCCGCCTTGCGGTACATCTGCTCGTAGTGGGTCCGGGCGGCGCGCAGCATCTCCAGGTCGGCGGGGGTGACCCGGTGCCGGCCCCCGCGTGAGACGTCGACGTCCTCGGGCGGGTTCTCCCACTCCCACACGGGCATGACCGCGGGCGTCCCGGTGACCGCCGGCGCGCCCAGGATGTGCGGCCGCTGCTGCTCGTCGGAGCGCCACAGCGCGGTGGCCCGCTCGACGAAGCCGGACAGCGAGGTGGTGTGCGGGGCGGACTGCTCACCGGGCACGCCGAGACCGATGTCGTCGAGCGTGACGGTACGGTGCAGTCGGCCCGCGAGGACCTCGCAGATCAGGTCGGGCACCTGGCCGCGTGGCCGCTGCCCCTTCAACCACCGCGCGACGGCGGTGTGTTCGTATCTGAGCGCGAGGCCGCGCGCCCGCCCTGCCTGGTTCACGTGTGCGGCCAGCCCCGCGTGCGAGATCCCCGCCTCGTCCAGGATCGCGTCGAGCAGAGTGTTGGGCTGCATGTATGCCCCCCGGGTGGCTCGGTGCCGTCAGAGTAGTGCGAACCGCTTCACACGGGGTGTGAACGGAGTGCTCGAATCCGCAGCGTGCGCGCGCTGTCGCGGAGAGTTTCCGACCGGTTGACTGAAATGCCTCGCAAGAGGCCGGCCGGGCCGCCGGCTCCCCCTCGTACAGTGCGGCGGCCCGCATCCGCGCCGTCCGCCCAGCTGCCTGCCCGACACTCCGCGGCGGGGCGGACGGCGACCCCGACGCCGCGCTGGCTACGCAGGGTGACCAAGGGCAGCTGCGCTAGAGGTAGTTGGTCGGCTGTGGGTTCGTGGTGGTTGGTCGCGCAGTTCCCCGCGCCCCTGACGGGGCGCTGCACTGGACCTGGGTTCTGTCGTTCCGTAGGACCAGTAGCGCTATGTCGTCCGACTGCCTGCCCTTCGTGTGGTGGAGGACGGCCGTGAAGAGGGTGCGCAGGATCGTCTGCGAGGTGATCGGGTGGTGGCGTACGGCTTCGACGAGGGCCGTCTGGAGCGTAAAGAACCGGCCTTTCGCGTCCCGTGCGTCCTCGACACCGTCCGTGTACAGGACGAGGGAGTCGCCGGGGAGCAGGGAGCCGCAGGGCAGCGGAACAAGTTCGGGCGGGAGCGGAAAGGGGCCCAGGGGCGGGAGGGGGTCGGTGCGGGCGAGGGGCTCGACCGTCGTGCCGCTCAGCAGATACGGCCAGGGATGACCGCAGTTGAGGGCAGCGATCTCGCCGTCCCGGCCGATCTCCAGCAGCAGGACGGTCACGAACTCCTCAAAGACCGGCTCGTCGCACGACCGCTCACGCAGGTGCCGAGCCAGAGCCCGGTCCAGTCTGCGCAGCACCCCGTCCAGGTGGGGCTCGTCATGCACGGCCTCGCGGAAACTGCCGAGGACCGCTGCGACCGTGCCGATGGCGGCGATGCCATGGCCGCGGACGTCGCCCATCACCGCCCGTACGCCGTGCTCGGTGGCGATGACCTCGTACAGGTCACCCCCGACACACGCGCTGCGATCGGCGGAGAGCTGCGCGGCGGCGACGTTCAGCCCGTCGACGCGCGAGGGCGGCGGCCGCAGCAGGGCACTCTGCGCGGCACCGGCGACCTTGCGGACCTGCCGCAGCTCACGCAGCAGCGCCTGCCGGACATGCACGATCAGCCCCGTGCCGACGGCGAAGAACACGGCGCTGGTGACGACCCGGGCCCCGAGGCTGTCCTCCCGCGCGAGCGGACAGGCCAGCTTGTACGAGATCGCCATCGCGCCCCATGCGGTGGGCAGCCCCCACGTGAGCACCTTGCGGGGAACCCGACCCTTGATGCGGAACATGCCGATGGCCCCCCAATAGGCCCTGACAACGCAGAACGGACCGACCCCGAAAGGCCGGTCCGATTCTGTCGAGGGATGCCCCGGAAGTACCGGATCACCCAGAGAAGTCACCCTATTGAGTGAGGTGACTACAACGCGCCCCTTTAGGGGCGCGGGGAACTGCGCGACCAGCCACAACGAGCCCGCAGCCGGCGAACCACGCAGTCCCCCACGGCGACTAGCCCCTCAGAACAGCACCCGTACGCTCCCCGGCAAGGGCAACCGCAGCGTCCCTGGCAGCCGAAGCCTCATCCACCGTCAACGTCCGGTCCCCCGCACGGAACCGCAACGCATACGCGAGCGACTTCTTGCCATCACCCAGCTGCTCGTCATTGACGTACACGTCGAACAGCCGGATCCCCTCAAGGAGTTCACCCGCCCCGTCCCGCAACGCCGCCTCGACCTCCGCGGCCGGCACCGGCTTGTCGACGACGAGGGCGACGTCCTGGGTGGCCACCGGGAACGTGGAGATGCTCGGCGCCTGCGGCGTACCGTCCCCGACCTGCTCCAGGGCGTCCAGGTCCAGCTCCATCGCACAGGTACGTCCAGGCAGACCCAGCGCCTTCAGGACGCGCGGGTGCAGCTCACCGGCGTGCCCGATGACCCGCTCGGCGCCGTCGACGGTGATCGCCAGCTCGGCGCACCGCCCCGGGTGCCAAGGCCCGTACTGCCCGGCCCGCACGACGAGTTCGGCCCCGGCCTCCCGCGCCACAGCGCGCGCCGTCTCGACCGCGTCGGCCCAGTCGGCCGGACGGCCCTTGCCCCACCAGCCGGCCTGCTCCAGCGCCCCGGCGAGCACGACGGCGACGTGGCGCGGCTGCTCGGGCAGCACGGCGTCCAGCGCGGCGATCTCCTCGTCGGTCGGGCGGCGGTCGACGGGCAGGTGCCCGGCGACGCGCTGCTCCTCGCGCGGCTGGAAGACCAGGCCGGTCTCGAACAGCGCCAGGTCGTGCGAGCCGCGCCCGTCGTTGCGGCGCAGCGCACCGAGCAGACCGGGCAGCAGCGACGTACGGAGCGCGGGCTCCTCGTCGTTGAGCGGGTTGACCAGCTTGACGACGCGGCGGGCCGGGTCGTCGGCGGCCAGGCCGAGCTGGTCGAAGACCTGCTCGCTGACGAAGGGGTAGTTCGGCGCCTCGACGTAGCCCGCGCCGGCCAGCACGCGGCCGACCCTGCGGTGCAGCCGCTGGCGGTGGGTGAGGCCACGGCCGGACGGCGGCTTGGGCAGGGTGGAGGGCAGATTCTCGTAGCCCTCCAGGCGGATGACCTCTTCGGCCAGGTCGTTCGGCTCCAGCAGGTCGGGCCGCCAGGACGGCACGGTGACGATCAGCTCGTCCTGCCCGTACACGTCGCAGCCGATCTGCTGGAGACGCCGTACGACGGTCTCGCGGCCGTACTCGACGCCCGCGACCTTGTCCGGGTGGTCGGCCGGGACGGTGATGGTGTGCGGCGCGGACGGCGCGACGACCTCGGTGACACCGGCCTCGGCGGTGCCGCCGGCGAGTAGCACCAGCAGGTCGACCGTGCGCTGGGCGGCAGCCGCGGCGGCCGCCGGGTCGACGCCGCGCTCGAAGCGGCGGGACGCCTCCGAGGACAGCTTGTGACGGCGGGCCGTACGCGCGATGGCGACCTGGTCGAAGTGGGCGGCCTCGATGACGACCTCGGTGGACGCGTTCTCCACGTCCATGGGGGTCCCCCCGGTCGAGTCCGTTCGAGACTGGGGGAGGTCGGCGATCTCCGTGTTGGCGCCGCCCATCACGCCCGCGAGGCCGATCGGGCCGCGCTCGTCGGTGATGACGAGGTCCTCGGCGTGCAGCTTGCGCTCCACGCCGTCGAGGGTGACGAGCTTCTCGCCCTCCTGGGCCCGGCGCACCCCGATGGTGCCCTGGACGAGGTTCCGGTCGTAGGCGTGCAGCGGCTGGCCGAGCTCCATCATCACGTAGTTGGTGACGTCGACGGCGAGCGAGATCGGGCGCATGCCGACCTTCTGCAGGCGGCGCTGCAGCCAGATCGGGGAGCGCGCCTCGGGGCTCAGGCCGGTCACCGTGCGGGCGGTGAAGCGGTCGCAGCCCATCGGGTCGGAGACCTGCACCGGGTAGCCGAAGGCGTTCGGGCCGGGCACGTCGAGGAGCGCCGGGTCGCGCAGCGGGAGGCCGTAGCCGATGGCGGTCTCGCGGGCGACGCCGCGGATGGACAGGCAGTCGCCGCGGTTGGCGGTGACGGCGATGTCCAGGACCTCGTCGACGAGCTCCAGGAGCTCGATGGCGTCCTTGCCGACCTCGGTCTCCGGGGGCAGCACGATGATGCCGTGGGTGCCGTCGTCGCCCATGCCCAGCTCGTTGCTGGAGCAGATCATGCCGTGGGAGGTGCGGCCATAGGTCTTGCGCGCGGCGATGGCGAAGCCGCCGGGCAGCACCGCGCCGGGGAGGACGACGACGACCTTGTCGCCGACCTGGAAGTTCCGGGCGCCGCAGATGAGCTCCTGGGGCTCGCCGGTGCCGTTGGCCTGGCCGACGTCGACGGTGCAGAAGCGGATCGGCTTCTTGAACTCCGTCAGCTCCTCGATGGTCAGCACCTGGCCGACGACGAGCGGGCCCTTGAGGCCGTCGCCGAGCTGCTCGACGGTCTCGACCTCCAGACCGGCGGAAATGAGCTTGGCCTGGACGTCACGGCCGGTCTCGGTGGCCGGCAGGTCGACGTACTCCCGCAGCCAAGAAAGCGGGACCCGCATCAGATCTCCATCCCGAACGGCCGGGTGAACCGGACGTCACCCTCGACCATGTCTCGCATGTCCTCGACGTTGTGGCGGAACATCAGCATCCGCTCGATGCCGAACCCGAAGGCGAAGCCGCTGTACTTCTCCGGGTCGACGCCGCAGGCGGTGAGCACCCGCGGGTTGACCATGCCGCAGCCGCCGAGCTCGATCCAGCCCTCGGAGGAGCAGGTACGGCAGGGCCGGTCGGGGTTGCCGACGGACTCGCCGCGGCAGACGTAGCAGACCATGTCCATCTCGGCGGACGGCTCGGTGAACGGGAAGAAGTTCGGCCGCAGCCGGGTCTTCATGCCCTCGCCGAACAGGGACTGGACCATGTGGTCCAGGGTGCCCTTGAGGTCGGCCATGGTCAGGCCCTCGTCCACCGCGAGCAGCTCGACCTGGTGGAAGACCGGGGTGTGCGTGGCGTCCAGCTCGTCGGTGCGGTACACGCGGCCGGGGCAGATCACGTACACCGGCAGCTCACGGTCGAGCAGGGAGCGGATCTGCACGGGCGAGGTGTGGGTGCGCAGCACGACACCGGACTCGGTGCCGCCGTCCGGGCCCTGCACGAAGAACGTGTCGGCCTCGCCGCGGGCCGGGTGGTCCGGGCCGATGTTCAGGGCGTCGAAGTTGAACCACTCGGCCTCGACCTGCGGGCCCTCGGCGACCTCGTAGCCCATGGCCACGAAGATGTCCTCGATGCGCTCGGACAGGGTGGTGAGCGGGTGGCGGGCGCCGGCCGGTACGCGGTCGTACGGCAGCGTGACGTCCACGGCCTCCTCGACCAGCACCCGCTGGTCGCGCTCGGCCTCCAGCTCCGCCTGGCGGGCGGCGAGGCCCTTGTTCACGGCGCCGCGGGCCTGGCCGACGCGCTTGCCCGCCTCGGCCTTGGCGTGCGGGGGCAGCGCGCCGATCTCCCGGTTGGCGAGCGCCAGCGGAGAGGTGCCGCCGGTGTGGGCGACCTTGGCCTCCTGGAGCGCGTCGAGGGAGTCCGCGGCGGCGAAGGCGGCGAGCGCCTCGTCCCGCATGCGCTCGATCTCTTCCGGTTTCAACGCCTCGACCTCGACAGGGTCGTACGACTTATTCGGTGCCGACATCTCTTCCCGTGCTTCCGATTGGCTGGCGGATGGTCCCCGTACCGACTCGTGGACAGACGCCCAAGGTTTTTGGGACACAAAGGTGCCAAAGGCCGAGTCTAACGGGGTTGAGGCAGGCGAATGCGCCCGTGGGGCTCGGTCCGGATCTCAGGTGAGATAAGCCGGGGCCGCCACGGGCAACGTAAATCGGAACTGTGCGCCGCCACCGGGGGCGCGGCCGACCTCGACGGCGCCGCCGTGTGCCTCGACGATGCCCTTGACGATGTAGAGCCCGAGGCCCGTGCCACCGCGCTTGCTGCCCCGCCAGAAGCGGGTGAAGACGCGGTTCATGGACTCCTCCGGGATGCCGGGCCCCTCGTCGCTCACCGTGACCGACGTGCCGGCGTCCTCCCCTTCGCGCGGGGACGCCGTGGCCGTGATGTCAATGGTGACCGTTCCGTCGCCGTGCCGCACGGCATTTTCGATGAGGTTGCTGAGCACCTGGTCGATCTTGTCGGGGTCGGCCCACAGATCGGGCAGCGGCTGCTCCAGACGCAGCAGGAACCGGTCGGCGGGCTGCCCGGCGGCGACGTAGGCCTGGATGTGCCGCCCGACGGCCGCGCCGATGTCGACGGGCTGGCGGCGCACCTCCAGGCGCCCGCTGTCGATCCGCGAGATGTCGAGCAGCTCGGCGATGAGCCGGGTGACCCGGTCGGCGTCGGCGTCGACGGTCTCCAGCATCAGCCGCTTCTGGTCGTCGGTGAACCGTGCCCACTTGGCCAGCAGCGTGGCGGTGAAGCCCTTGACGGAGGTGAGCGGGGAGCGCAGCTCGTGCGCGACGGTGGCGATCAGCTCGGCGTGACTGCGCTCGGTACGGCGGCGGGCCTCGGTGTCGCGCAGCGAGACGACGACCCGGTGGACGAGCCCGGTGGCCTCGGTCCTGACGTAGCGCACGGAGACGAGGACCTCACGTCCGCCGGGGAGCAGAAGGTTCCGCTCGGGCTGCCTGCGCCTGATCGCCAGCCCGCCGTACGGGTCGGTCACCTGCCACCAGCGCCGCCCCTCCAGGTCCTCTAACGGCAGCGCCTTCTCCAGCCGCTGCCCGAGGGCGTCGGCGGCACGGACGGCGGTGATGCGCTCGGCGGCGGCGTTGAAGCAGACGACGTGCCCCTGCTCGTCGGCGACGACGAGGCCGTCGGGCAGGTCGTCGGGATCGATCCCGAGCTCGGCGAGATCACCGGGCCGGGACGCGGACGGCCCCCGCGCCTCCCGTGCCCCCGGCGCGCCGCTCGTGCCGACACTCATCCCCGTACCCCACCTCCCACGACGGCTTTGGGGCCCCCGAGCTGGTCACCCTACTAGGCCTTGGTGACGGTGCGGCACCCTCCGGAGGCGCGCTGTGCACGGGCCGACGCATAGAGACATACGGCGGCGGCGGTGGCGAGGTTCAGGCTCTCGGCCTTCCCGTGGATCGGGACGCGCACGACGGCGTCGGCCAGCGCACGGGTCTCCTCCGGAAGCCCCCACGCCTCGTTCCCGAACACCCAGGCGGTCGGCCCGCCCATGGTGCCCTTGTCGAGCTCGTCGTCGAGGTCGTCGGTCCCGGCGCCGTCGGCGGCGAGGATCCGCACCCCGGCGTCCTTCAGCCCCGCCACGGCCCGCTCGACGGGCACGCCCACGGCGACGGGGAGGTGGAACAGGGAGCCCACGGAGGCCCGTACGGCCTTGGGGTTGTACAGGTCCACGGAAGCATCGGTGAGGACGACGGCCTCGGCCCCGGCGGCATCGGCGCACCGCAGCACGGTCCCGGCGTTCCCAGGGTCCCGCACATGCGCGAGTACGGCGACGAGCCTGGGCCGGGCGGCGAGGATCTCCTCGAACGGGGTGTCGATGAACCGGCAGACACCGACGAGCCCCTGTGGGGTGACGGTGGTGGAGATGTCGGCGATCACCTGCTCCGCGGCCAGGTGCACACGCGCCCCTGCCGCACGGGCCTCACCGATGATGTCGGCGTACCGCTCCGCGGCGTCGAGCGTGGCGAACAGCTCCACCAGGGTGTCCGCGTGCCCGGCCGCCTCGCGCACAGCCTGCGGTCCCTCGGCCAGAAACAGCCGCTCCTTGCCCCGGAAGTTCCGCTTACCGAGCCGCCGCGCGGCGGAGACGCGAGGGGAACGGGGGGAGATCAGCTCGGGGCTGGCCGGGGACATGTCTGTTCCTTCAGCAGTTCGGTTCGGCGATTCCGGGTCCCGCCAGGCCGACGGCCCAGCAGCTCCTTAGGGGCGCGGGGCTGTGGCATAGGCGGCTCCGCCGCCGGGGCGCGACCAGCCCCCACCGACCCGCGGCCATGGACGAAGGCTGGGGACCCCAACGACAGGACCCGCAAGCCGTGAAGCCTGCGGGTCCTTCAGTTACGTCGGCTCAGAGCCAGCGCAGCGTCACGCGGCCTTGGGCGCGTTGACGTCGCTCGGCAGCGCCTTCTGGGCGACCTCGACCAGCGCCGCGAAGGCGTTGGCGTCGTTGACGGCCAGCTCGGCCAGGATCTTGCGGTCGACCTCGACGTTCGCGGCCTTCAGACCCTGGATGAAGCGGTTGTACGTGATGCCGTTGGCGCGGGCAGCGGCGTTGATGCGCTGGATCCACAGCTGGCGGAAGTCACCCTTGCGCTTCTTGCGGTCGTTGTAGTTGTAGACCAGCGAGTGGGTGACCTGCTCCTTGGCCTTGCGGTACAGGCGCGAACGCTGACCGCGGTAGCCGGAGGCCTGCTCGAGGATCGCCCGGCGCTTCTTGTGGGCGTTCACTGCCCGCTTGACGCGTGCCACTTTTTAACTCCTTGTAGCGGGGCCGCGGTTGGACTCACACGGCCCGGTATCGATTGGGTCCCGGTCCAGACGTACGGCGCGGATCGATCCGAGGATCAGGCGCCGGGTACGTCACTTGCCGAGAAGCTTCTTGATCTTCGCGGCGTCGCCCGGGGCCATCTCGGCGTTGCCGGTCAGGCGGCGCGTCACGCGGGACGACTTGTGCTCGAGCAGGTGGCGCTTGCCGGCGCGCTCACGGAGCACCTTGCCGGAGCCGGTGATCTTGAAGCGCTTGCTGGCACCGCTGTGCGACTTGTTCTTCGGCATAGCGCCGTTCTCTCCTCGTCGGTGGCGTTCCGGTGCCCGGTCGTGAAACCGGGCACGGTGGAACGTCGCTCTTGTATCGATTACGTCCTGGGGACTCACGTCCCCCGGGATCACGCCTCGGCGGAAGCCTCGGCAGGTGCCTCGGTCTCCACGGCGTTCTCGGAGTCCGCGGCGTTCTCGGAGTCCGCGGCGTTCTGCGACTTGCCGGGGTTGGCCTTCGCGTCTGCCTTGCGGGCTTCCTGCGCCTGGCGGGCCTCGGCCATCGCCTCGGTCTTCTTCTTGTGCGGACCGAGAACCATGATCATGTTTCGGCCGTCCTGCTTCGGGTTCGACTCGACGAAACCGAGGTCCTGGACGTCCTCCGCGAGACGCTGCAGCAGTCGGTAGCCCAGCTCGGGCCGGGACTGCTCGCGACCACGGAACATGATCGTGATCTTGACCTTGTCGCCCTGCTTGAGGAACCGGACGACGTGACCCTTCTTGGTGTCATAGTCGTGCGGGTCGATCTTCGGCCGGAGCTTCATCTCCTTGATGACCGTGTGCGCCTGGTTCTTGCGCGCCTCACGGGCCTTCATGGCCGACTCGTACTTGAACTTCCCGTAGTCCATGAGCTTGCACACGGGCGGACGGGCGTTCGCCGCGACCTCGACCAGGTCCAGGTCGTACTCCTGCGCAAGCTCCAGTGCCTTAGCGAGCGGGACGATGCCCACCTGCTCGCCACTGGGACCGACAAGTCGCACCTCGGGAACGCGAATCCGGTCGTTGATGCGGGGCTCGGCGCTGATGGATCCTCCTCGGTTAGCACCACACGGCGGTCTGGCGGACAGCCGCGTATGTCTCTTTTCCGTAGACCTAACCGCGCCGAAGCACAAAAAATGCCCCGGACGATCACAGGCGGGGCTCCAAACACTGCCGGAGCACCGCCGCGATGACCGCGGGGCGCGATTTCGGGCGACTCCATCGTCCGTACGGAACGATGGTGGCCGCCTGACCGGGTGACCCGCCGTCCCGGAGGACGGTCAGGTGGGAAGTCGGAGCCTCCACTTGTGGGCTGGGCAGTAGCTGTCCAGCCGGTCGTTACACAAGGTTAGCAGGTAGCCGGGGGTGGTGCTAATCGGCTTACACCGGGGCCTATCGTGTGGGACATGAGTGACACCCCTGCCGAGTCCGCCGAATCTGCCGCGGGCCCCGACTTCGACGAGATGACCCGCGACATCGCCGAGGTCCCCGCCGTCGAGGTGATCGTGACGGTCGCCGTCAACCTGATGAGCGCCGCCGCCGTGAAGCTCGGTCTGACCGAGGAGGGCGACAAGCACAAGGACCTGGACGAGGCCCGCAAGCTGGTGCACGCCCTCGCCGGTCTGCTGGACGCCAGCACGACCGAGATCAGCTCGTTCCACGCGGCTCCGCTGCGCGACGGCCTGAAGTCGCTGCAGCTGGCCTTCCGCGAGGCGTCCATCGTCCCGGACGAGCCGGGCCAGGGCCCGGGCGAGAAGTACACCGGTCCGGTCTACGGCTAGTTCATCCGCGTACGTACAGGGGCTCGCCCGGCGGCGTCGCCTCGGCCGGCAGCAGTGCCAGGTCGAGGCCGCGCACCAGGCGGGCCCTCAGTGTTTCGTCGGCGGCGAGCCGCTCGGCGACCGAGCGGGCGGCCCGGGCGGGTGCGGCGGACCCGTCGAGTACGAGGGCGAGGGTGCCGTCGGCCTGTCCGGGCCCGAGGTGGGCGCTGAGCACGGCGGGCTCGGCGGCCACCGCTGCCCGCACGGCCTCCCGTACGGCCGGGTCGGCGAGCGGGTCGGTCGTGGTGCGGCCCTCGGCCAGCGCGAGCAGCGCGCGGCCGGTCAGCTCGTACGGCACCGGACCGGCCAGGTCCAGCACGACCGTGTCCGCCTTCTCGTGCGCGGCGGCCTGGAGGGCCTGGTGCAGGGGGACGGCGACGGGGCGGGCCGCCGGGTCCCAGCGGGCGAGTGAGTCGGTGGAGGTGAAGGCGGGCAGGGCGACGCGGTCGCCGGCCTTCAGGGTCGGTACGGCCATGTCGCTGCTCTTCTCGCGGCGCAGCCCGTTCTCGTCCTCCTCGACCTCGCCGAGCACGGCCACGACCGGGACGAGCAGCCGGGCCTCTTTGAGCGCCTCCAGGACCGGGCCCTCGGCGGTGCGGTCCGCGGCCCAGGCGGCGAGCGCGGCGCTCAGCCGGGGGGAGGCGGAGCCGTCGTCGTCGGAGAAGGGAGAGTCGGGAATGTTCTTGTTCGCCACGGTCACCGACCCTATCGGGGGGATGCTGCTGCGCTTGTGCGGGCCCGGAAACCGGGCTGTGACGCGTTTCACCGGAATCTCAGATTTCCCTGACGCACATCTAACGTCCGTCTAACGGCCCGCACAGTCACCGCCCCGACGATCGCGGCATGGAGTCCTCCAGAGCCCGCCGCGCTCGTCCGTCCGCAAGCCGCTCGCTGGTCTGCGGCGCCCTCGCCGCCGTCGCCGTTGTGGGTGCCACGGCCACCGGGGCCGTGTACGTCCAGGCGCGGGCGCACTCCGGGACGAGCGCCGTATCGTCGGCCGTGGTGACGCCGTCGGCGAGCGAGGAGGTTTCGGTGGAGTCCGTGGCGCGGCCGACGGTGGACCACGACGAGCTGCTGGCGACGGCCATGGCGGTGGTGGACGTCCCCGAGGGCGTCGAGGTGTCGGTGGCGGTGCTGGACCCGGCGTCCGGTGCGGGTGCCTCGTACGGGGACGGTGCCTTCGACACGGCGAGCATCGTCAAGGTCGACATCCTGGCGGTGCTGCTGCTTCAGGCGCAGGACGCGGGGCGGGAGCTGACGGCGGCGGAGAAGGCGTACGCGACCGCGATGATCGAGGACAGCGACAACGCCTCCGCGTCGGAGCTGTGGCGGGCGATCGGACGGGCGGAGGGGCTGGACGCCGCGAACGCGCGCCTCGGGCTCACGGGGACCGAGGGCGGTGACGGGATGCTGTGGGGGCTGACGCAGACCACCGCGGACGATCAACTCCGGCTGTTGCGGCAGGTGTTCGGGGAGGAGTCCGAGCTGACCGAGGATTCGCGGGCGTATCTGGGCGGGCTGATGGGGCGGATCGCGGCGGGTCAGCGGTGGGGGGTGTCGGCGGCGGGCGACGGGTCCGGGTGGGCGTTGAAGAACGGGTGGCTGCCGCGTACGGCGACAGGGCTGTGGGACATCAACAGTGTGGGGCGGGTGACGGTCGACGGCCGGGACTGGCTGGTGGCCGTGCTGTCGGACGGCAACGCGACGCAGGCGGAGGGGATCGCGCTGGTCGAGGCGGCGGCGGTGGCGGCGGTGTCGGTGTTCGCCGAGGGAGCGCCGTCCGCGACCGCGTCTGCCTCCTCGCCGGGTTCCTCGGCCGTGGCCGCCGCGGGGGCGTCGTAGGCGGTCCGGCCCCGGGCGCTGGAAATCGCGGCGGCGCGGCGGGGGTTCGCGCTGGTCGAGACGGCGGCGGTGGGCGGTGTTCGCCGAGCGAGCCCCGTCCGCGACCGCGTCTGCTCCGCGCGTCGTAGCCGATCCGGTCCCGTTCGCTAGAAGTCGTGGCGTTCGCGGCGGCCGCGCCACAGGAGGACCGCCCAGACCAGCAGGAGGGCGCCGGCGCCGCCCGCGAGCGGGGCGGTCCAACTCGTCGTGTCGTCGTCGGACTTGGCGGCGTCGGGGCCCGACCCGAAGTACTCCTCGCCGTACCCGGCGGGCTCCAGGTTCTCCCGTTTCATGTGGGAGGCCTTCTCGATGGCCGCGGCCGGGTCGATGAAGCCGTAGCCGCGGGAGTCGTCGCGGCCGTCGGCCGGCGCGTTGCGGGCCGTGTCCTCCAGGAGCTTCTTGATCTGGGCCGGGGTGAGGCCGGGGTGGGCGGCCTTGACCAGGGCCACCGCTCCGGAGACGAAGGCGGCCGCGGCGCTCGTGCCCCAGCCCTTGTAGTACTTGTGGTCCGGATCCGCGATGACGACGTCGACGCCGGGGGCGCTGACCGTGGCGTACCAGCGGCGGGTGGAGAAGGAGGCGCGGGTGCCGAACTTGTCGACGGCGGTCGCGGCGATGACGCCCGGGTAGGCGGCCGGGAAGGAGATGTGGTCGCCCTTCTCGCCGCCGTTTCCGGCCGAGGCGACGACGACGGCGCCCTTCTTCAGGGCGTACTGGACGGCCTCGTCCTCGCCGGCCTCGGGGTGGGCGGACTTGGAGTCGTCGCCGAGGGAGAGGTTGATGACGTCGGCGCCGTGGTCGGCGGCCCAGCGGATGCCCTCGGCGAGGGCGTTGCCGCGGGTGCTGCGGGCCCTGGCGCGGGAGCGGTCGCCGTCCTCGAGGATGACGCGGACGGGGAGGATCTTCGCCTCGGGGGCGATACCCATGACGCCCTCGTCGCCTCCGGCGCCGTGTCCGTGGCCGGCGATGATGCCGGCCATCGCGGTGCCGTGGCGGGCCCAGGCGCGGTCGCCGCGCTCGGCCCCGAAGCCGACCATGTCCTTGCCTTCGAGGACGTTGCCGACGAGGTCGGGGTGGTCGTCCTCGACGCCGGTGTCGAGGACGGCGACGGTGATGCCCTTGCCCTTGGTGGTCTGCCAGGCGTCCTCGGTGCGCATGGCGTCCAGGGTCCACTGCTGGGCGCGTATGGAGTCGGCGTGTGCGGCGGTGGACGGCAGGACGGCGAGGCAGGCGCCGAGGAGGACGGCGAGGGGGCCGGTCCGCCGGGTCATGAAGGTCTTCACAGCACTGGTCACGACGACTGCTCCGGGGACGGGCCGACGTTCTTGCGCAGGGCGCGTTCGACGCGGTCGGCGAGGCCCTGCGCCTCGTGGCCGAGGCCGGACTGGGCGACGGACGTGGTGGCGCCCGACTGCATGGCCTCCTCGGCGGGCTCGGGCTCGTCGACGGTGCGGCCGTCGGCCCAGCCGGAGACGGCGTAGACGACGACGGGGGCGTCGGTGAGGACGGAGACGGTCCAGGAGGCGCGCTGTTCGTCGCCGAATCCGGCGGCCAGGGTGCCCTTCGCCGCGTAGGGGCGGGGCATCAGGTCCGTACGGCGGTCGAGGCCCTGTTTGGTGAAAGCGGTGTCGAAGGACCGCATCGCGGCGGCGTCGGCGGTGGTGAAGAGCAGGCCGACGGTGGTGACGTAGCTGCGGGTGGCGTCGGTGTAGGTGGCGCGCAGGAGGCGCTGGCAGCCGACGGGGGCGAGGGCCTTGCGCAGCAGGGGGTCGAAGGCGTTCGCGCAGCCGGCGTCCGGGGCGACGGCGATCCGCGTCCAGATCCGGTCCGCGCCGCCGGGGCCCGCGCCCTGCCCGGTCACGGTGGGCGGGAACAGCCGGTCGACGGGGATTCTGTGCCACAGGCTTCCGGCCGCGGCGAAGGTGTCCTGCCCGTCACCGTCGCCCGAGTCGCCGATCAGCCAACTCCCGGTCACGGCCCCGCCGATGAGTCCCACCCCGAGCACGACACAGGCGGCCGCCGCGGCGAGCCGGGGGTGGATCCGCACGCCCAGCGACCGCGGGCGCGCCTGCTCGCCGTACCCCTCGGGCTCCCCGAACGACACGACGGGCCGCCCGGCCCCGGGGGCCCCACCCGGCGCCAACGGGGCGCTCCAGGAGAAGGACGGGTCCGGGGCGAACCCGGCGGGCCCGTGACCGTCGGTGGCGCGCTCGGTACGGCGGGAGGGGTCGGTGGAGGCCGGGGTGGCGTAGCCGCGGGATGTCGGGCCGTCTCCGGTGGAGGGGGCGGGCGTGGGGCGTTGTGGGGCGGAGGCGGGGGTGCCGGAGTGGTGGGGCGGCATGCCGACGGCGGGCTGGGGGGATCCGGTGGCCGGCTGCGGGGGCATGCCGGCAGAGCGCCGCGCGGGCCCGGAGCCCGACTGTCTGGGCTGGCCCGGGGAGGCTTGTGCCGGGCCCGAGCCCGGCCGCGGGGGTGTGCCCGACGGGCGGTTGCCGGGCTCGCGGGAGGGGGCCGCCTGGATGGGGCGCATACGGAAGGTGGTCTCCGCCGCGGTCTCGGCGGGGGCGCCCGGGCGGCGGGGCGGGGTGCCTGGTGGGGCGGGGGTCTCGCGGTGCGACGACCCGGCGCCTTCCGTGAAACCCGCGGTGGGCGGTCCGTCCGGGAAGCGTGCGGAGGCGCGGGGCGGGGGCGGGGCCGTGGGGGTGTTGTCCGCCGAGGCCGGGGCGTTCTGGTCGGGGAGCGGCTGCGCGGTGCCGTCGGCCGTCGGCGGGGCCGTGGGGCGCGGCGGTGTCGTCGGGCGGGGCGGGGTGGAAGGGGGCGGGGGCGGGGGTGTCGCCGGGCGTGGGGGGATGGGGGCGCGCCGCGCTTCCGTGCTCATGCACCCCCCGTTTCCTCATGTCCCGGGCCCGATCCCGTACGCGGGCCGTCGTTCCGTGTTCCCTGCCCCGGCCCGGCGCGGAACTCGTCCGACCAGGCACGCATACCCGCACGGGAGAGGCGTCATCCCGGCGACGGTGCGCCCGGGACCGTTCCCCACATGCGTGCGCGTCACTCTACGGGTTGATCCTGGGCGGACGGGAACCAGTCCGGGACCCCGTGCACATCTGCCCGGAACATCCCCCTACCCTGCGGTAATCCTGCATGGCAGGCTTCATTCATGACTGCGCGCGCCGCCGACCGGGCCCGTTACGACCGGGCCACCGCCCATCTCGAAGCCCCCCTCGCGATCGTGGACCTGGACGCCTTCGACGCCAACGCGGACGATCTGGTCCGCCGGGCCGGCGGGAAGCCGATCCGCGTCGCCAGCAAGTCCGTGCGCTGCCGGGCCCTGCTGGAACGGGTGCTCGCGAAGGACGGGTTCGCGGGGATCATGTCCTTCACCCTCGCCGAGTCCCTGTGGCTGGCGCGGTCCGGGTTCGACGACGTCCTGCTCGCCTACCCGACCGCCGACCGGGCCGGGTTCGCCGAGCTGACCAGTGATCCCAAGCTCGCCTCCGCCGTCACCGTGATGATCGACGACCCGGCGCAGCTCCGGCTCATCGACGAGGCCCGGGACGGCGGGCGGGAAGTGGTGCGGGTCTGCCTGGAGTTGGACACCTCGCTGAAGCTGCTCGGCGGGCGGGTGCGCGTCGGCGCCCGGCGTTCGCCGCTGCACTCCCCCGCGCAGGTCGCCGACATGGCCCGGTTCGTCGCCCGGCGGCCGGGGTTCGAGGTGGTCGGGATCATGGCGTACGAGGGTCACATCGCCGGGGTCGGGGACTCCGTGGCGGGGCGGCCGCTGCGGTCGCGTGCCGTGCGGCTGATGCAGGCCGCCGCCCGGCGGGAGCTCGCCGAGCGGCGGGCCGCGGTGGTGCGGGCCGTGCGGGCGGTGGCGCCGGGGCTGGAGTTCGTCAACGGCGGTGGGACGGGCAGTGTGCAGTTCACGGCCGCCGAGGACTGTGTGACGGAGATCGGGGCCGGGTCGGGGCTGTATGTGCCGCGGCTGTTCGACAACTACACGTCCTTCAGCGGGCGTCCGGCCGCGCTGTTCGCCCAGCCCGTCGTGCGCCGGCCGGGGGTGGGGGTGGTGACCGTTCTCGGGGGCGGGTATCCGGCCTCGGGTGCGGCGGGGGCGGACCGGCTGCCGGTGCCGTATCTGCCGGAGGGGCTTCGGTACGACGCGCAGGAAGGGCCCGGGGAGGTGCAGACGCCGCTGATGGGGTCACCGGCCGACGATCTGCTGCTCGGGGACAAGGTGTGGTTCCGGCATGCCAAGGCCGGTGAGCTGTGTGAGCGGTTCGACACGTTGCATCTTGTCGAGGGTGACGCGGTGACGGGGGCCGTGCCGACGTATCGGGGCGAGGGGCACACGTTTCTGTGACCCTCGCGTCGGGGTGAATTTCGCCCCCGCCGCCCCTACCCGTCCCATCCCTGGGGGCTGCGCCCCCAGACCCCCGCTGTCGGCCCTGCGGGCCTCGTCCTCAAACGCCGGACGGGCTGAAAGATCTAGCCTCTCCGGCGTTTGAGGAGCGGGGTCTGGGGCGGAGCCCCAGAAGGATGGGACGGGTAGGGGCGGCGGGGGCGACATACCCCCTGCTACAGCGGGGTGACGTAGGCCCCCGAGATTCCGCCGTCTACCAGGAAGTCGGTGGCGTTGACGAAGGAGGAGTCGTCGCTGGCCAGGAAGGCGACGGCGGCGGCGATCTCGTCGGCCTCGGCGAAGCGGCCGACCGGGATGTGGACCAGGCGGCGCGCGGCGCGCTCCGGGTCCTTGGCGAACAGTTCCTGGAGGAGGGGGGTGTTGACCGGTCCCGGGCACAGGGCGTTGACGCGGATGCCGTCGCGGGCGAACTGGACGCCGAGTTCGCGGGACATGGCGAGGACGCCGCCCTTGGAGGCGGTGTACGAGATCTGGGACGTGGCCGCGCCCATCCTGGCCACGAAGGACGCCGTGTTGATGATGGAGCCCTTGCCCTGCTGCCGCATGTAGGGGATGGCCGCCTTGCAGCACAGGTAGACGGAGGTCAGGTTGACCTCCTGGACACGCTTCCAGGCCTCCAGGCCGGTCTCCAGGATGGAGTCGTCGTCGGGCGGCGAGATGCCGGCGTTGTTGAAGGCGATGTCGACGCTGCCGTAGGTGTCGAAGGCGGTCTTGAAGAGGGCCTCGACCTGCTCGGGGTCGGTGACGTCGACCTTCACGAAGATCCCGCCGACGTCGTCGGCGGCGGCCTTGCCACGGGCCTCGTCGACGTCGCCGCAGACGACGTGGGCGCCCTCGGAGGCGAGGCGGCGGGCGGTGGCGAGGCCGATGCCGCTGCCGGCTCCGGTGATGACGGCCGTACGGCCGACGAGGCGACGGCACACGTTTGCTTCGGTCACTGTGCGGGGCCTTCCGTGCTTTCGGTGCTGATGAAGACGTTCTTGGTCTCGGTGAAGGCGGTCAGGGCGTCCGGGCCCAGCTCGCGGCCGATGCCGGACTGCTTGAAGCCACCGAAGGGGGTCCAGTAGCGGACGCTGGAGTGGGAGTTGACGGAGAGGTTGCCGGCCCGGACCGCCTGGGAGACGCGCAGGGCGCGGCCGACGTCACGGGTCCAGATGGAGCCGGAGAGGCCGTAGTCGGTGGCGTTGGCCAGCCGGATTGCGTCGGCCTCGTCGTCGAAGGGGAGGACCACGGCCACGGGGCCGAAGACCTCCTCGACGGCCACGCGCGCGTGTGCGTCGACGCCGGTGAGGACGGTCGGCGGGAACCAGAAGCCGGGGCCTTCGGGGGCCTTGCCGCGGATACCCTCGGCGCCCTGGTCGACGTACGAACGCACCCGTTCCAGCTGTGACCTGGAGATCAGCGGGCCCATGTCGGTGTTCTCGTCGGCCGGGTCGCCGACCGTCACCGCCTCGACGGCGGGGGCGAGCAGGTCGAGGAAGCGGTCGTAGGCGGAGCGCTGGACGAGGATGCGGGTGCGGGCGCAGCAGTCCTGGCCGGAGTTGTCGAGGAAGGACATGGGAGCGGCGGCCGCGGCGGCTTCGAGGTCGGCGTCGGCGAAGACGATGTTGGGGCTCTTGCCGCCGAGTTCGAGGGTGACGCGCTTGAGGAGCGCCGAGCCCTTCGCCAACACCTGTTTGCCCACGGCTGTTGACCCGGTGAAGACGATCTTCGCGACGCCCGGGTGCTCGACGAGAGCGTTGCCCGCGACGGGGCCGTGGCCGGGCAGCACCTGGAACAGGCCCTCCGGAAGCCCTGCCTCCAACGCCAGTTCCGCCAGCCGCAGAGCCGTCAGCGGGGTCGTCTCGGCGGGCTTGAGGAGGACCGCGTTGCCGGCCGCGAGCGCGGGGGCGGTGCCCCAGGCGGCGATCGGCATCGGGAAGTTCCAGGGCGCGATGACGCCGACGACGCCGAGGGGTTCGGGGATCGTGACGTTCAGGCCGCCCGGTACCGGGATCTGGTGGCCCGTCAGGCGTTCCACTCCCCCAGCCGCGTAGTCGAGCAGATCGCGGACGTTGCCCGCCTCCCAGCGGGCGTTGCCGATGGTGTGCCCGGCCTCGCGAACCTCCAACTGAGCGAGTTCTTCGAGGTGTTCGTCGACGGTCACGGCGAACCGGCGCAGCAGCCGGGCGCGTTCGCCGGGCGCGAGGGCGGCCCATGCGGACTGTGCCTTCGTGGCCCGTACGACGGCGGCGTCGACGTCGGCCGCGGTGGCGGCGGGGACGGTGGCGACGATTTCCTCGGTGGCCGGATTGAGTACCTGGAGCTGGTCGGACAAGAAGGGCCTCACATGCGTTCGAAGGAGCGGCGCAGCTCCCAGTCGGTCACCGCGGCGTCGAAGGCGTCCAGTTCGACGCGCGCCATGTTGCGGTAGTGGGCGACGACCTCGTCGCCGAAGGCGGCCTTGGCGATCGGGCTGTTCTCCCAGAGCTCGGCGGCCTCGCGGAGCGTGGTGGGGACGTGCTCGAAGTCGGCGGCGTAGGCGTTGCCGGGGCAGGGGTCGGGCAGCTCCAGCTTCTGCTCGATGCCGTACAGGCCCGCGGCGACCAGTCCGGCGACGGCGAGGTGTGGGTTGACGTCGCCGCCGGGGAGCCGGTTCTCGAAGCGCATCGAGCGGCCGTGGCCGACGACGCGCAGGGCGCAGGTGCGGTTGTCGTGGCCCCAGGCGACGGCGGTCGGGGCGAAGGAACCCGGCTGGAACCGTTTGTAGGAGTTGATGTTGGGGGCGTAGAGCAGGGAGAAGTCCCGCAGGGCGGCCAGCTGGCCCGCGAGGAAGTGCCGCATGACCTCGGACATGCCGCCGGGGTCGTCGGAGGTGCCCGCCATGACGCTGTTGCCGGTGGCGTCCGCGAGGGACAGATGGATGTGGCAGGAGTTGCCCTCGCGCTCGTTGTACTTGGCCATGAAGGTGATCGAGACGCCCTCCTGGGCGGCGATCTCCTTGGTGCCGGTCTTGTAGATGGCGTGCTGGTCGCAGGTGACCAGGGCGTCGTCGTACTTGAAGGCGATCTCGTGCTGGCCGGGGTTGCACTCGCCCTTGGCGGACTCGACGGTGAGGCCGGCGCCCGCCATCTCGTTGCGGATGCGGCGCAGCAGGGGCTCGATCCGGCCGGTTCCGAGCACCGAGTAGTCGATGTTGTACTGGTTGGCCGGGGTCAGCCCGCGGTAGTTGGCGTCCCAGGCCTGCTCGTAGGTGTCCTTGAAGACGATGAACTCCAGTTCCGTGCCGACCTTGGCCGTGTACCCGAGCTCGGCGAGGCGCTCCAGCTGGCGGCGCAGGATCTGGCGGGGCGCGGCGACGACGGGCGAGCCGTCCTCCCAGGCCAGGTCGGCGACGAGCATGGCCGTGCCGGCGTTCCAGGGGACGCGGCGGAGGGTGGCCAGGTCGGGGTGCATGGCGAAGTCGCCGTAGCCGCGGTCCCAGGAGGACATCTCGTAGCCGTCGACGGTGTTCATCTCGGTGTCGACGGCGAGGAGGTAGTTGCAGCCCTCGGTGCCGTGGTGGAGCACCTCGTCGAGGAAGAAGCGGGCGGCGAACCGCTTGCCCTGGAGCCGCCCTTGCATATCGGGGAAGGCCAGGACGACAGTGTCGATCTCACCGCTCGCGACGAGGGCGTGCAGCTCCTCGACGCTCAGCGGGGGTGTGCGGTCTGCCACGGGAGAGCCTCCATTCGGCTACTACGGTCAGCCGGGAGCCATAAGGTATGACTGATGACCATTGCTTGGGAAGGGGGTACGGCCATATGTCGCAGGCGGGCGCGGAACACGGGGCGGCCGGAACATCCGGAGCGCCGGGGACGCCGGGGACGCCAGGGGCGTCCGGGGACGACGACCGGCTGACGTCGGTCCTGCGGCCGGTGCGGGCCGGCAACGGTTTCGAGGAGGCCCTGGAGCAGATCCTCCAGGTCGTCCGGCTCGGCCTGGTGCCGGGCGGCGAGCGGCTCCCGGCCGAGCGCGAGCTGGCCGACCGGCTGGGGATCAGCCGGGTCACGCTGCGCGAGGTGCTGAAGGTGCTCCAGGACCAGGGACTGGTCGAGTCGCGGCGCGGACGCTACGGCGGCACCTTCGTGCTGCCGCGCCCCGAGACACCTGGCGAGGAGGAGCTGCGCCGCCGCCTGAAGGACGTCGACGTCGAGGACACGCTGCGCTTCCGCGAGGTGCTGGAGGTGGGGGCGGCCGGGCTGTGCGCCGCGCACGGGCTGGGCGAGGAACAGGCCGACCGGCTCCGCGAGGCCCTTGCGCGCACGCACGACGCCCCGCTCGCCGAGTACCGCCGCCTGGACACCCTGCTGCATCTCACGCTCGCCGAGCTGTCCGGCTCCCCCACGCTCACGGCCCAGTACGCGGCCGTACGGGCGACGGTCAACGACCTGCTCGACTGCATCCCGCTCCTCGTGCGCAACCTGGAGCACTCGCAGCGCCAGCACACCGCCCTCGTGGAAGCCGTCATCGAGGGCAACGCCGAGTGCGCGCGGGAGATCATGCGTGAGCACTGCGGGGGGACGGCGGCGCTGCTGCGGGGCTTCCTGGGCTGAGCGTGAGCACGGATTTACGGGCGATTAACGCACGGGTATTGCCTTCCCACCGCGGACCCCGCAAAGGTATGGATCCACTCCATTGCACCGGAGCTCGGTCGACCCCACCGTGCCCGGAAACAGCTCCTGTCCGCCGCCCCGTGGGGAGTCTGCCCATGTCGTTGGAATCCACCAGTTCACCCGGCACACCCGGCACACCCGGTACACCCGGTACACCCGGTACACCCGCCCCCGAGGGGGACGACTATCTGGAACGCAGGACCCTGCGCCGCGGCAGCGCCGGCTGGGTGCTGCTGACCGGTCTCGGTGTCGCCTACGTCGTCTCCGGGGACTACTCGGGCTGGAACTTCGGCCTGGCCGAAGGCGGCTTCGGGGGCCTGGCCATCGCCATGGTGCTCATGGGCGCGATGTACGCCTGCATGGTGTTCGCGCTCGCCGAGCTGTCCTCGATCCTGCCGACGGCGGGCGGCGGCTACGGCTTCGCCCGCCGGGCGCTCGGCCCGTGGGGCGGCTTCCTCACCGGTACGGCCATCCTCATCGAGTACGTCCTCGCGCCCGCCGCCATCGTCATCTTCATCGGCGACTACGTCGAGTCGCTCGGCCTGTTCGGCCTGGAGTCCGGCTGGCCGATGTACCTGGTCTGCTTCGCCATCTTCCTCGGCATCCATCTCTGGGGCGTCGGCGAGGCGCTGCGCTTCAGCTTCGTCGTCACCGGCATCGCGGTGGCGGCCCTGATCGTGTTCGCGCTGGCGGCGCTGCCGGACTTCTCCTTCGGGTCGCTGGACGACATCCCGGTCGACGCGTCGGCCGCGGGGTCGAACTCCTGGCTGCCCTTCGGCCTGCTCGGCATCTGGGCGGCGTTCCCGTTCGGCATGTGGTTCTTCCTGGGCGTGGAGGGTGTGCCGCTCGCCGCCGAGGAGACCAAGGAACCGGCCCGTACGCTGCCGAAGGCGATCCGCTGGTCGATGGCCATCCTGGTCGTCCTCGCGGTCGTCACGTTCTTCGCGGCGGCCGGGGCGCGCGGTTCCGCGGCGATCCAGGAGGCGGGCAACCCGCTGGTGGAGGCGCTCCAGCCGAACGGCGAGGCGACCACGCTGAGCCGGATCGTGAACTACGCGGGCCTGGCCGGCCTCGTGGCCTCCTTCTTCTCCCTGATCTACGCGGGCTCCCGTCAGCTGTTCGCCCTGTCCCGCGCGGGCTATCTGCCCCGCTTCCTCTCCCTCACCAGCAGCCGCAAGGCTCCGTACCTGGGCCTGCTGGTGCCCGGCACGATCGGCTTCCTGCTGGCCGCGGTGTCCGGCGACGGCGCCCGGATGCTGAACATCGCGGTGTTCGGCGCGACGATCTCCTACGCCCTGATGTCCCTCTCCCACATCGTGCTGCGCCGACGCGAGCCGGAGCTGCCGCGGCCGTACCGTACGCCCGGCGGGGTACTGACCTCCTCGATCGCCCTGGTGCTGGCCTGTGCGGCGCTCGTGGCGACGTTCCTGGTGGACGTGACGGCGGCACTGATCGCGCTGGCGGTGTACGTGGTCGCGCTCGCCTACTTCGGCCTCTACAGCCGTCGGCGCCTGGTGGCGAAGGCGCCGGAGGAGGAGTTCGCGGCGCTGGCGGCGGCCGAGGCAGAGTTGGCACGGGACTGAGGGAGCGAGCTGTGAGGGAGTCGCTGTGGCGGAGGTCGCTGTGGCCAGGCCGTTGATCGGTGTCAGCACCTATCTGGAGTCCGCTGTGCGGTGGGGGGTGTGGGAGCTGGACGCCGCGCTGCTGCCCGCCGGTTACCCGCGGCTCGTGCAGCGGGCCGGCGGTCTCGCCGCGATGCTTCCGCCGGACGATCCGACCCATGCCGCCGCCGCGGTCGCCCGGCTGGACGGGCTGGTCGTCGCGGGCGGGCCCGATGTGGAGCCGGTGCGCTACGGGGCGGAGCGTGAGCCGCGGACCGGGCCGCCCGCGCGGGCGCGGGACGCGTGGGAGCTGGCCCTGATCGAGGCGGCGCTGGCCGCGGGTCTGCCCCTCCTCGGTATCTGCCGTGGCATGCAGCTTCTCAACGTCGCCCTCGGCGGCACGCTCGTCCAGCACATCGACGGGCACGCCGAGGTCGTCGGCGCCTTCGGTACCCATACGGTCAAGCCGGTGCCGGGGAGTCTGTACGCCGGTCTCGTCCCGGAGGAGGCCTCCGTGCCGACGTACCACCATCAGGCCGTGGATCGGCTGGGTGCGGGTCTGGTCGCTTCTGCGTACGCGGGCGACGGGACGGTGGAGGCGGTGGAACTGGACTCCGGGGGGTGGGTGTTGGGGGTGCAGTGGCATCCGGAGATGGGGAGGGATGTGCGGGTGATGGGGGGTCTGGTCCGCGCGGCCGCCGACTGACGGACCATCCTCGCCCCCGCCGCCCCTACCCGTCCCATCCCCCAGGGGCTCCGCCCCTTCGACCCCGAGGTCGTCCTTCGACTGCGGCCCCGGTGGGGGCTGGTCGCGCCCACGCGGCGGAGCCGCAAATCGACACAGCCCCGAGCCCCTTCTGGGGCTCCGCCCCAGACCCCGCTCCTCAAACGCCGGAGAGGCTGAAATTGCCTGGATCTTTCAGCCCGTCCGGCGTTTGAGGACGAGGCCCGAAGGGCCGATCAGGGGGGTCTGGGGGCGCAGCCCCCAGGGATGGGACGGGTAGGGGCGGCGGGGGCGAGGAACTAGCCCCGCGTCAGCGACAGCAGGTCCCTGGCCGGGCCCACCGGACGGTGGCCCGTCGGCCACACCGCCCGCAGGTCCCGCGCCAGCGACACATCCGCGAGCGGCACTCTCACCAGCCGCCGCATCGACAACTCCTCCCCCACGGCGAGTTCACTCAGCACCGCCGGCCCCGCCCCACCCACCGCGGCCGCCTTCACCGCCGTGGTCGACGACAGCTCGATCAGCGGCCGCGCCAACCCACCCAGCGCCGCGTCCAGCACCTGCCGCGTACCCGACCCCTTCTCCCGAAGGATCAACGGAGTCACCGCCAGCTCCGACGCCTCCAACGGCCGCCGCCGCCGAGCCCAGACATGCCCCGGCGCGGTCACCACGATGAGGTTGTCGTGAGCGATGACCACGGAGTCCAGCCCCGAAGCCACACTCACGCCCTCCACGAACCCGAGGTCCGCCTCGTCCGCGAGCAACCGCTCCGCGACGGCCGCGGAGTTCCCGGCGAGCAGGGACACCGCGGTGTCCGGCCGCTGCGCGCGCAGCGCGAGCAGCCACCCCGGCAGCAGATACTCCGCGATCGTCATGCTCGCCGCCACCCGCAGCCGCGAGTCCCGCCGGTCCCGCAACGCCTGCGCCCCCACGTCGAACGCCTCCGCCGCCTCCACGACCCGCCGCGCCCAGTCCGTCACCAGCGCCCCGGCGTCCGTGAGCCGGGAACCCCGGGGCGAGCGGTCGACCAGCGCCACGCCCAACTGGCGTTCCATCGACCGGATCCGGCTGCTCGCCGCCGGCTGGGTGATCCCCAGCTCCCGCGCCGCCCCACCGAGACTGCCGAGCCGGGCCACCGCCAGCAACAGCTCCAGCGCGCCGAGATCGGGGACCCGATGTGCCAGGGATCCCGCGCGAAACTGCCCCTCCGCCGACTGAGTCATAAGCCCAGTTTATGTCGCCATAGAGGCAAACTCCCTGGTGGGAGATGACAGCCCCCACGACGCTGATCCCATGGTCACCGCCGTCCGTCATCTCGGACCCAACTGGTACGCCGCCGTCATGGGCACCGCCGCCGTCGCCACCGCCGGAGCCGGGCTGCCGGTGCACGTCCCCGGCCTGCGCACCGCCTGCACGGCCGTCTGGGCGCTCTCCCTGGTCCTGCTGCTCACCCTCCTCACCGCCCGTGCCCTGCACTGGACCCACCACCGCGACCAGGCCCGTGCCCACCTCCTCGACCCGGCCACGGCGCCGTTCTACGGCTGCCTGGCCATGGCGTTGCTGGCCGTCGGCGGCGGCGCGATCACCGTCGGCCGGGACTGGATCGGCGACGAGGCGGCGGTCGTACTCGACGCCGTGCTGTTCGGCGTGGGCACGGCCGTCGGGCTGGCGGCCGCCGTCGCCGTCCCGTACCTCATGGCCGTACGCCATCGCGCGGAACCGTCACAGGCCACGCCCGTGTGGCTGCTGCCGCTCGTCGCGCCCATGGTGTCCGCGGCGCTCGGCCCGCTCCTGGTGCCGCACCTGCCGCCCGGACAGGCCCAGGAGACGCTGCTGCTGGCGTGCTTCGCCATGTTCGGGCTCAGCCTGCTGGCCACGCTGCTGATGCTGCCGCTGGTCTTCGCCCGTCTGATCACTCAAGGACCGCTCCCGCTCGTCCTCACGCCGACCCTGTTCCTGGTGCTGGGCCCGCTCGGGCAGTCCACCACCGCGGTCGGCACGTTCGCGGACGTCGCCCCCGGAGTGCTCCCGCCGCCGTACAGCGAGGGCTTCGGCCTCCTGGCCGTCCTCTACGGCGTCCCCGTCATGGGTTTCGCCCTGCTCTGGTCCGGGCTCGCCACCGCCCACGTCCTGCGCGCCCGACGGCACGGCCTGGGCTTCGCGATGACGTGGTGGGCGTTCACCTTCCCGGTCGGCACCTGCGTCACCGGCGCCGGGGCCCTGGCCCGGCACACCGGACTCGTCGTCTACGAGATCCTCGCCATCGGCCTGTACGGCGTACTCGTCGCCGCCTGGACCGTCGCCGCCGTGCGCACCGCCCGGGGTCTGCTCAACGGCACGCTGCTCGCAGCGCCGCGCCCAGCACTCGCGGCGCCTCGGCCAGCGACGGCCCGTACCACGTCAGGTGCCGTCCGCTGACCAGCGCGCAGGGCAGGCCGGGGAACGCCTCGGGGCCGTCGGCGGCGGTGAAGCGGTACGGCTCGTCGGGGAGGACCACGACGTCCGGGGCCGCCGCCAGGAGGTCGTCGAGGGGGATGCGGGGGTAGCGGTCCTCGTGGGTCGCGTGCAGGTGGTCGACGCCGAGGCGGGCCAGGACGTCGCCCGCGAAGGTGTCGCGGCCCAGCACCATCCAGGGGCGGCGCCAGATCGGGACCACTGCCGTCGTCCGCCGGGCCGGGACCGGCAGCGACGACCAGGCCGCCTCCGCCTCCTCCAGCCAGCGCGGGCGGGCCGTCGCACCGCAGGCGTCCAGCACACGGGCCAGCTCTCGGAAGGCCTGCGGTACGTCCCGCACCTCGGTGACCAGGACCTCGACACCGGCCGCGCGGAGAGCGGCGAGGTCGGGTTCGCGGTTCTCCTCCTCGTTGGCGAGCACCAGGTCGGGGGCGAGGGCGAGGATCCGGTCGACCTTGGGGTTCTTCGTGCCGCCGACGCGCGTGACGTCCAGGTCGGCCGGGTGGCTGCACCAGTCCGTCGCCCCGACCAGGACACCGGGGGCCGACACGGCCACGGCCTCCGTCAGGGACGGCACGAGCGAGACGACCCGCATCAGCGCCCCGGCCGGTCCCGGACCGCCTCGATGTGCTCGGCCACCGCGACGACGACCACGCGCGTCTCCGGCACCGTCGCCCGCCAGCGGTGGCGCACCCCGCCGGTGAGGTACAGGGTGTCGCCCCGGCCCAGGCGGTAGGCGCGGCCCTCGGCCTCGATCTCCACGGCGCCGTCGGCGACGTACATCAACTGGTCGTTGCGGTACTGGAATTCACGGCCCGCGTCATGGTCGCCGGTGAACTCCGAGGCGTGCATCTGATGGTGACCCCGCACCAGGGAACGTGTCCGTGGTTCCGGCGCCGGCTCGGTGGTCTCGGCGCGGACCACGTCGACGCTGCACGCCGGGTCCGCGGCGGCGAGGAGTTCCACGGCGGTCGTACGCAGCGCGTCGGCGACCTTCTCGAGGGAGCTCCTGCTGGGCCGCGCCCGGTCGTTCTCGATCTGGCTCAGGAAGGGCACGGACAGGCCGCTGCGCTCGGACACGACGGCGAGGGTGAGGTCCAGCGCGCGGCGGCGTCGCCGCACGGCCGCGCCCACCCGAAGGGGCTGTTCTTTGTGGTCGCCCATCCCTCCGGCTCCCTCCATCGCTCGTCGGTCCGCTGTCCTCGCGCCCGTCGCCCGGCGCACACCTTCTGTTGAGTTCTCTGCACCCTACGCATGTTCGGCAAACCGTTTCATGCGCCCGTCACATCGACGACACGTCAGGGGGACTACGACCCATGGGTTCGCGCCAGCCGATCGGCTCCCGGGACGCGCACGCCGCCCCCGAGTCACCGCTGACCCCTGATCAGCACCATTATCTCGTGTTCATTTCAATGCTGCGTCGGCTTCCCGTGTTCCCTGGTGGGTGCGGGTGGAGTGCCCGGCCCGGGAGGAAGCGGCGGGCAGGGCCGGGGGCGAGGCGTAGCGCTCTGTGGTTGGCCGGATCCTTCCCGTGCACGCGGACAGGTGGCGGCACGGACGCGCATACGGAAACCGGGTGCGGGATTCACGTACGCATGAATCCCGCACCCGGTTGCTGTGTCACTGCCTGTGTCACTGCCTGTGTCACTGCCCGTGTCACTGCCTGTGGCTACGGCAACACCCGTCGAGCTATCCCGCGACGGGCGCCAGCTCGTCCTCGATCCCGGGGTGAGCGTCCATCCAACGGCGTGCCGACTCCTTCTCGTTTCCGGCGCCGCCCTTCTGGATCTCCACCTCCAGTGAGGCGAGTTGCTCCTCGGTCAGCTTGAAGTCCTTGAGCCAGCCACTGAGTTCGGGGAACTCCTGGCCGAAGCCCTTCTTGGCCACCGTGTGGATCTGTTCGCCCTTGCCCCAGGCGCCCTCGGGGTCCTTGAGCTTCTTCAGGTCGTACTTGCCGTACGCCCAGTGCGGCGACCACAGCGTCACCACCACGGGTTCCTTCTTCTTGATCGACCGGTCGAGCTCCGCGAGCATCGAGGACGTGCTGGACGAGACCACCTTGTACTCGCCGTCCAGGCCGTACGCCTTCAGCACCGACTTGTTCAACGTGCCCATCATCCCGGCACTCGCCTCGATACCGATGATCTTCCCGCCGAACTCCTTGCCCCGACCCTTCAGGTCGGCCAGCGAGTCGACGCCCTTCACATAGGACGGGACCGTCAGCTCCAGCGACGTCGGCCCGTACCAGGCGCCGAGGTCGTCCAGCTTGCCCTTGAAGCGGTCCATGTACTCCTTGTGCGTGGTCGGCAGCCAGCCGTCCAGCTGGACGTCCATCTGGCCTTGGGCGAGCGAGGTGTAGAGCGGCCCGGGGTCGAGCTGCTTGACGTTCGGCTTGTAGCCGCGGTCCTCCAGGATGTTCTGCCAGAGGTAGGTGGCGGCGATGGCCTCGTCCCACGGGAAGTAGCCCATGTCGACGGTCTTGCCCGCGTCCTTGCCCTGTGCCTTCGCGGCGCCGGCGACGGGGGCGAGCTTGTTCACCAGGCCGGGGTTCTTCTTCAGCCAGGCGCGGACACCGTCCTGCTCATGGCCTTCGCCGGCGGCGCGGATGTCGTTCTCCAGGCCGGTCAGCTGCTGCTCGGTGAGCTTGAAGTCCTTCAGCCACTTCGCGACGGTCGGGTCCTTCTCGGCGAAGCCCTTGTGCGCGACGGTGTGGATCTGTTCGCCCTTGCCCCAGGCGCCCTCCGGGTCCTTGAGCTTCTTCAGGTCGTACTTGCCATACGCCCAGTGCGGCGACCACAGCGTCACCACCACGGGTTCCTTCTTCTTGATCGACCGGTCCAGCTCCGCCAGCATCGAGGACGTACTGGACGAGACCACCTTGTACTCGCCGTCCAGGCCGTACGCCTTCAGCACCGACTCGTTCAGCGTGCCCATCATCCCGGCACTCGCCTCGATACCGATGATCTTCCCGCCGAACTCCTTGCCCCGACCCTTCAGGTCGGCCAGCGAGTCGACGCCCTTCACATAGGACGGGACCGTCAGCTCCAGCGACGTCGGCCCGTACCAGGCGCCCATGTCGTCGAGCTGGGAGCTGTACTTGTCCCAGTACGCCTTGTGCGTGGTCGGCAGCCAGGCGTCGGTCTGGAAGTCGATGTCGCCGCGGGCCACGCCCGAGTAGAGCGGGCCGGGGTCGAGCGGCTTGACGTCGGTCTCGTAGCCGCGCTGCTCCAGGAGCTCCTTCCACAGGTAGGTGGTGGCGGTGCCCTCGTCCCAGGGGATGTAGCCGAGGTTGATCTTCTTGCCCTGGCCGACGTCCGTACCGGCCCCGGCCTCCTTGCTGCTCCCGGAGCCGGCCAGGTTCATGCCGCCCGCGACGAGCGCGAGGATCACAACGCCGATGACCGCCACGGCGCCGCCCGGCTTGTAGTGGGCGAGCCGGAAGCGGCCCGCGGCGGCGACGGCCGCCTTGGCTGCGGCGCGCCGGCCGAGCGGGGAGACGCGCCGGCCCAGCGCTCCGGTCATCCGGTCCAGGTACATCGCGAGGATGACCACGGCGACCCCGCTCTCGGCAGCCAGGCCGACCTTGAGCTGGGTGATCGCGGAGTAGACCTGCTCGCCGAGGCCGCCGGCGCCGGCCATGCCGCCGATGACCACCATCGACAGGGCCAGCATGATGACCTGGTTGACCCCGGCCATGATCGTCGGCAGCGCGAGCGGCAGCTGGACGCGGGCCAGGGTGCTGCGCGGGCTGGTGCCGAAGGCTTCGGCGGCCTCGATCAGCTCGCCGTCCACCTGCCGGATGCCCAGCTCGGTCATCCGCACGCCCGGGGGCATGGCGAAGATGATCGTCGCGAGGAGGCCGGGGGTGGTGCCGACGCCGAAGAACATGACGCCGGGGATGAGGTAGATGAACGCCGGCATCGTCTGCATGACGTCGAGCACCGGCCGCAGCTGGGCACTGACCCGCTCGCTGCGGGCGGCCCAGATACCGAGCGGCACCGCGAACACGATGGTGATGACCGAGGCGACGAGGACGAGCGAGAGCGTGTCCATCGCGTCGTCCCACAGCCCGAGCGAATCGATCAGGGCGAGGCCGACGAAGGCCAGCGCGCCGGGCAGCAGACCGCGCAGCCAGCACGCGATCACCGCGAGGACCCCGGCCATGAGCAGCGGCTCGCCGCCACCGAGGACGGCGTTGACACCGTCGTACATGCCGCCGAGCACGGTGTTGACGAGGTCGAACAGCCAGGTCAGGTGGGACTGGAGCCAGCCCACCAGGTCTTCTATCCAGTCGCCGAAGTGGAGCCTAGGCATTGGCGATCACCTTCCCGTCGCGGGAGTCGCGCGGGTTGTCGCAGGGCGCGGGCTCGCCCTGCTGGTCGCCGAGGAGGCCGACGAGGCGTTGTCTGGGGACGCGTCCGACGAGTTTCCCGGCGGCGTCCAGGACCGCGACGGGGTGCGTCAGGCGGGCACTGATCGCGCAGAGTTCGGTGAACGGGGTGACGGTCGTCGCGGTCTCGCAGCCGCAGCTGACCTCGTCGCCGGCGATGTGCTCGTCCATGACGGCCGCCGCGGTCAGCACGCGGGAGCGGTCGACGTCCTGGATGAAGGAGGCGACGTAGTCGTTGGCGGGGCGCAGGAGGATGTCCTCCGCCGAGCCGGTCTGGACGATACGGCCGTCCCGCATGACCGCGATGCGGTCGCCGAGGCGCATGGCCTCGTTGAGGTCGTGGGTGATGAAGACGATGGTCTTCTTCAGGGTCTGCTGGAGCTGGAGCAGCTGGTCCTGCATGTCCCGGCGGATCAGCGGGTCGAGCGCGCTGAAGGACTCGTCCATGAGGAGCAGGTCGGCGTCGGTGGCGAGGGCGCGGGCGAGGCCCACGCGCTGCTGCATGCCGCCGGACAGCTCGTCGGGCCAGGACTTCTCCCAGCCGGCCAGTCCGCACAGGGCCAGCGCCTCGCCGGCGCGCTTCTCGCGCTCGGCGCGGGGCACGCCCTGCACGGCCAGACCGTAGGCGGCGTTCTCCAGCACACTGCGGTGCGGGAAGAGCGCGAAGTGCTGGAAGACCATGCTGATCTTGTTCGCGCGGACCTCGCGGAGCTCGCGGTCGCCGATCGCGGTCAGGTCCTGGCCGTCGAAGCGGACGTGACCGGCGGTCGGCTCCAGGAGCCCGTTGAGCATGCGCAGCAGGGTGGACTTGCCTGATCCGGACAGGCCCATGACGACGAAGATCTGGCCTGGTTCCACGGTGAAGGAGGCGTCGATCACGGCGGCGGTGGTGCCGTCGGCGCGCAACTCCTCCCGGTCGGCTCCTTGGCGGAGCCGTTCGACAGCCTCGTCCGGTCGTCTCCCGAACACCTTGTACAGGTGTTCGGCCTCAAGCCTGGATGCCACGGGTACCTCTTGTCTCGACGGCAAAGGAAGGGAGCGACGGGCACCGCGGCCGAGTGCGCGGGTGCGTCGCTCCGAGCGCGCGCCTGCCCTCGATCTCCGGGCACAAACGCACAAGTGGCGCAGCGCACAGGCCACGCGCATACCGCAACGCGTTGCGCAGCGGACCGCGCTGTCGGTGCCGTACGGCATGACGCGAGGCGTGACCTCGCTGTCAGTGCCGTACGGCATGATGCGAGGCGTGACCGGACGACTGATGCTCCTCGACACCGCCTCGCTCTACTTCCGCGCCTACTTCGGCGTCCCGGACTCCGTGAAGGCCCCGGACGGCACACCGGTGAACGCCGTGCGCGGGCTCCTCGACTTCATCGACCGCCTGGTCAAGGACCACCGCCCGGACGCGCTGGTGGCCTGTATGGACGCCGACTGGCGCCCCCAGTGGCGGGTCGACCTGATCCCGTCCTACAAGGCGCACCGCGTCGCCGAGGAGCACGAGGTGGGGCCGGACGAGGAGGAGGTCCCCGACACGCTGTCCCCGCAGGTGCCGGTCATCGAGGCGGTCCTGGACGCCCTCGGGATCGCGCGGGTGGGCGTCGAGGGGTACGAGGCGGACGACGTCATCGGCACCTTCACCGGGCGGGCGAAGGGCCCGGTCGACATCGTCACCGGCGACCGCGACCTGTACCAGCTGGTGGACGACGCGCGCGGGGTCCGGGTGCTGTACCCGCTCAAGGGCGTCGGCACCCTCCAGCTCACCGACGAGGCGTGGCTGCGCGAGAAGTACGGCGTCGACGGCCGTGGGTACGCGGATCTGGCGCTGCTGCGCGGCGACCCGAGCGACGGCCTCCCGGGCGTGCCCGGCATCGGGGAGAAGACGGCGGCGAAGCTGCTGGCCGAGTTCGGTGACCTGGCCGGGATCATGGCCGCGGTCGAGGACCCGAAGGCGAAGCTCACTCCCTCGCAGCGCAAGCGGCTGGACGAGTCACGGGCGTACGTCGCCGTCGCGCCGACGGTGGTGCGGGTCGCGGGCGATGTTCCGCTGCCCGACGTGGACACGACACTGCCGCGGACGCCCCGGGATCCGGCGGGGCTGGACGAGCTGGCGCTGCGGTGGGGACTTGGCGGGTCGCTCCAGCGTCTGCTGGGGACGCTGGGGGCGTGAAGGACCCGGGGGGCAGGCAGGGCGTGCGGGGCGGGTGAATGGGGATCGCGGCGCGGGGAATTCGGACCTTGCGCGCGCGACATGCGCCCTTTCATGAACGAGTCATAGCGGCATTCTCCAGGACGAGGTGCTAACTTAGGTAAACCTAAGCTTGGAACGAGGGAGGCCAGTGATGGCGCTACGCCCTGCCCGCAAGCCGCGGAAGCCCCACTCCGCGCAGGTCGTCCGTACCGAACGGCTGACCCCGCACATGCAGCGTGTGGTGCTCGGTGGCGAGGGGCTCGCCGACTTCGCGGCGGACACCTGCACGGACCACTACGTGAAGATGCTGTTCTCCCCCGAGGGCGTCAGCTATCCCGAGCCCTTCGACCTGGAGCGCATCCGCGAGGAGCTGCCGCGCGAGCAGTGGCCGGTGACGCGGACCTACACCGTGCGGGCATGGGACCCCGAGCACCGTGAGCTGACGCTGGACTTCGTCCTGCACGGCGACGAGGGCCTGGCCGGCCCGTGGGCGATGCGCGCCCAGCCCGGCGAGACCGTGCGCTTCATGGGTCCCGGCGGCGCCTACGCCCCCGACCCCGACGCCGACTGGCATCTGCTCGTCGGCGACGAGAGCGCGCTGCCCGCCATCGCCCGCTCCCTGGAGTCGCTGCCCGACGGTGCCACGGCGTACGCCTTCGTGGAGATCGCCGGCCCCGAGGAGGAGCAGAAGATCGACTCCGATGTCGAGGTGGTCTGGCTGCACCGCGGCTCCCGCCGCGTCGGCGAGGCGCTGGTGGAGGCCGTACGCGCGCTGGAGTTCCCGCAGGGCCGGGTACACGCGTTCGTGCACGGCGAGGCGCACTTCGTGAAGGAGCTGCGCCAGCTGCTGCGGGTCGAGCGCGGCGTGGCCCGCGAGGACCTGTCGATCTCCGGTTACTGGCGGCTCGGCCACGACGAGGACGGCTGGCAGGCCTCCAAGCGCGATTGGAACGCCCGGATCGAGGCGGAGCAGGAGGGCGCGGCACCGGCCGCGTAGCCCTGCGTCGACACGCGACAGGGGCGACACCCCGAACACCGTTCTGCTTGAACGCGGTTCGAGGTGCCGCCCCTTTTCCCATGCCCGGATGCCGCGACGAACGCCTCGTCCGGCCGCCACAAAGATGGCCGGTACAAGAGGCGCACCGAACCCAGGGGGCGTGAGACCGCGCGACCGGCGGCCCCGGAGTCCGCTCCGCGCGCCGGGAAGTACACCCTTTCCCACGGCCGGAAACCATCGCATGGTGCGAAGAGGTGGGCTGTCAGGGAGAGTTGACGGCATGAGGGTGTCGCACCCGGGGCCCGTGGGGGTGGTGTCCCGATGGCCGCGACGGTCGGCACTGCGACACGGGACCGCCACGCCGGGCAGGCTGAGCAGGGACGCGACGCATGCCCCCGGGTCTGCGGCGCCCTCCGCCGCCCCCGCGAGGCGGCCGCCGGACGCACGCCGACGCGGTCGGCAGCCCGCCGAGGTCGATCGTCCGGCGATGCGAATTCGTCCCGGAACGGTCACTCGCGTTCAGCTGTAACCAGCCTCGGACAGTTGACTAAACCGGTAGGCGCACTGGAAGGTGGACGAGATCAACGACCGCGTCGCCGACGCCGCGGTCGCGGCGGTGGTGACCACCGATTATCTGCGCCGTTCGGCGGTCGTCCTGAACACCACGACCGACGACACGTCCCGGCGCGCGGCTGACGAGGCCCCGCTCGACCGGTTCAGTCAGTGGGTCCCCTCCGTACACAAGTCAGCCACGCCGCAGTCGCAGCGTATGGAGCACAGCGCGTAGTTCATGGTTTTGGTCGACTCCGTCACCCGGAGGGCAACATGAAAGGCTCTGCTCCTGGTAAGTCGCCTGGGGCCTCCCCGTGGTCGAGCTCGCACCTGATGCGGTGCGCTTCGCCCCGACCGTCATATCCGCCCGCGCGCAAGACGCCGCCGACTGATCCACGTCATTCCAGCAACGAAGTCGATCAGGAGGTGCCTCGATGACTGTTGTGGACACCATGCCCGCGCCGCCGGAGGGTTTCCGGGTTCCTGCCCTCCACGGTCCGGTCGAGGTGCGGCTGCATCCCAAAGCCGACCGAGTGCAGGAGAGTCTCCTGCAGTGGGCGTCCTTACACGGACTGTTCAGGAATTCACGGCAGCGTGAGCGGTTCGCGCACAGCGGATTCGCCCGCTTCGCCGGCTACACCTACCCGCGGGTCGCCGCCCTGGAGACGGTGGCGTGGTGGCACGGTCACAACTGGCTGGTGGACGATTTCCTGGACGACCCTCGCACGGACGACGCACAGGCGGAGAGGCTTGTCGCCGATCTGCTGGCACAGTTGCCGGTTGATCTCAGGGACCGGCACAAGCCCAAGGATCCCTTGGCTGCTGCCGCCGCGGACCTGTGGCGGCGTACGGCTCCGGCGCGTTCGTCGGCCTGGCGCAGCCGCTACCGGGCCCACTACCGTGACTGGCTTGCCCTGTCCCTGCGAGCCCGACCGCACCGGCAGGGCCGCCGCGCCCCGTTGAGCGTGCCCAGTTACATACGGCGTCGGCGGCTGCACTCAGGCGCCGAGATGACCTTCGATCTCTTGGAGGTCGGTCACGACCGAGAACTGCCCGAGACCGTCGCCGGGAGTGATCTGTACCGGATGGTACGGTTTGCCGCGAACGACGCGATCAGCTGGACGAACGACCTGTATTCACTCCCCAAGGATCTCGCGGCAGGCGACTCGGACCATCTCACCGCCGTGGTCCGACAAGCCCGTGGTGGCACCTGGAGCGATGCCGCCCGCAAGGCGGCCCGTATGGTTCACGAAGCCACCGCGGACTTCCTGACCGCGTGCGACGACCTGCGGGCCATGCGAGGGCTCTACGAGGTCACCGACGCCCAGTGGGCGTTCGTCGACGACTCACTGGAGGACCTGGCCCTGTGGATCAGCGGCAGCCTTCACTGGCACGAGCACACGCCCCGTTACCGACTCTCGTCTGAGGCAGGATCGTTCGGCCTGCACCTCACGGATCATGACGAGGAGCTCCTCGACGACGCAGGTCACGGCGGTCGGCACAGCTGAGTGGTCCGCTCGTCGCGGGCCGACGGATCTACGGCGCCGTACCCTTGATCGTGATGCGACGCCGTACCCCGCCCCCGCCCTCCCCCCTGCCGCAGCGCGACGGGGTGGATGCCGTACGGGTGCGATTGCCGGCCGGGGACGCATGGGCGACCGTGCGGGATCATCTCGTGGCTCGGCTCGCGGCCGAGCCCGGGGTGATCGACGCCATGCTCGACGCGGGGCGCGTCGTGGACGCGGCCGGGCGTCCGGTACCACGGGACATGGCGTACGTACCGGGCATGTTCGTGTGGTTCCACCGGGAACTTCCCACTGAGGAACGTGTGCCGTACGAGGTCGACGTCGTCTATCGGGACGAGCACGTGGTGGTGGCCGACAAGCCGCACTTCCTGGCCACGACCCCGCGCGGCAGCCATGTCACCGAGACGGCTCTGGCCCGGCTGCGGCGGCAGCTGGGCATCCCCGCGCTGGGCGCGGCGCACCGGCTGGACCGGCTGACTGCCGGGCTGGTGCTGTTCACCGTGCGGCCGGAGGAGCGCGGGGCGTACCAGTCGCTGTTCCGCGACCGGCGGGTGGCGAAGGAGTACGAGGCGGTGGCCCCGTACAGCCCGACGCTGGCTCTCCCTCGTACCGTGCGCAGCCGGATCGTCAAGGAGCGCGGGGTCATGGCGGCCCGCGAGGTCACGGGTGAGCCGAACGCCGTGAGCAGGGTCGAGCTGCTGGAGCACCGAGACGGGCGTGCCCGGTACCGGCTGACACCGAGTACCGGGCAGACGCACCAACTACGGGTGCACATGAGCGCCTTGGGGGTGCCGATCCTCGGCGATCCCCTCTATCCGGTCGTAACCGGCCCCGTGCCGGCCGGTGACTTCCGCCGTCCGCTCCAACTGCTGGCGAAGGTGCTGGAGTTCACCGATCCGGTCACCGGGCGCGAGCACCGGTTCGTCAGCCCGCGTGTACTGCGGGCCTGGTCGTCGTACGAGGAGTGGGCCGGGTGACTCCCGTGCCCCGGCGGCTCACTCGCCGCGCCACCAGCGCAGAACCCGCTGGAACAGCCTCGGTCGGCGGACCGGTTCGGGCGTCGGGATCGGGGCGGAGCCCGGGACGCTGGGCGCAGCGGTCGGCTCCGGAGCCGGCGGCTGCGCCTGGGGCACACTGAACGACCGGTTGCCCAGGCGCTGCGCCGACAGCGGGTGCTGGGGGCCCATCGAGTCGTCCTGCTGGGGCTTGGGCGCGAACTGCACCGGCAGTTCCACCAGATGCCGGTTCGAGATGCTCTCCCGCCACTGCAGTTCCTCCTCGTCGCAGTCGAGCTCGACATCGGGAAGGCGGGTCAGCAGCGCGTCGACGCCGACGTCGGCGATGGCACGGCCGATGTCCTGGCCCGGACACTCATGGGGACCACCGCTGAAGGCGAGGTGCGAGCGGTTGCCCTGCATGTTGGCCCCCGTGTCGGGGCGGACGCGCGGGTCGACGTTGCCCGGCGCGATACCCATGAGAAGTCCGTCGCCCTGGCGGATACGCTGCCCGCCCAGTTCGGTCTCCCGCTTGGCGAAATAGCCCAGCACGGTGCTGAACGGCGGCTCGTCCCACATGGACTGTTCGACCGCCTGGGGCACCGTCATCTGTCCGCCGCTGAGCTGAGCGCGGAACCGCGGGTCGGTGAGCACCACGCGCAGCACGTTGGCGAGAAGGTTGGCGGTGCTTTCGTACGCGACGATCAGGACGAGGCGCAGATGCTGGCCGACCTCTTCGTCGGTGAGTCGCGCCGGGTGGTTGATCAGATGGCTGGTGAAGTCGTCCTGGGGTTCGGCCCTGCGGCGGGCGGTGAGCCGCATCAGGACGCCCATGATGTACTCGTTGCTCGCGATGGCGGTCTCGGTGCCCTTGGGCAGGTCGCGTGCGGCCTGCACGAGGCGGTCGTTGTACTCCTCGGGCATGCCGAGGATCTCGCACATCACCATCATCGGCAGGCGCTCGGCGAACTGGGCGACCAGCTCGGCCCCGCCCTCCTCACAGAACTGGTTGACGAGGTGCTGGGTCGCGCGGTTGATGTGACGACGGATGCCCCGGTGGTCAATGGTCGAGATGGCACCGGTGACCGCGCCCCTCAGCCGCAGGTGCTCGTCGCCCTCGGCGTAACAGCACAGTGGCTGCCAGGCGAGATGCGGCATGAGCGGGTGATCGGGTTTCACGCTCCCGTCCTGCAGTCGGGCCCACAAACGGGTGTCCCGGCTGTACTGCGAGGGCGTACGCACCATGTGCATGTTCTCGGTATGACCGAGCACCACCCACACCGGCACATCCTCGTGCAGCAGTGCGGGAGCCACGGGCCCGTGCTCGGCACGGAGTTTCTCGTACACGGCTCCCAGGTCCTCCGCGTCGGGGCCGTACAGCCGGCGCAGCCCGCCGGGGCCGATGCCGTGCGCGGGGCAGCCGGGGGGCGGGACGGCCGTGGAGTCGTCCGTACCGGTCGGGAAGAGGGATTCAGGCGTCACGATGGTCGCTCCGAAGCTGAGGTGAATCCGGTGTACAGAGGTGAGAGGGGGGTGGCGGGGGTGGGGGCGGCTAGGCGGGGGCCTTCGCCATGGCCAGCGCGTGCAGGAAGCGCATGAGGGTCATCAGGACGTCCCGGCTGGAGGCCCGGCGGCGTACGTCGCACTCGACGATGGGGATCTCCTCGGGCAGGTCGAGTGCCGTACGGAGTTCGGCGACGGGGTAACGGGGCGCGTCCGGGAAGGTGTTGACGGCCACCACGAAGGGCACGCCGCGTTCCTCCAGCCGTCCCATGACGTCGAAGCTGACCTCCAGGCGGCGGGTGTCGATCAGCACGACCGCGCCCAGCGCACCGTCGAACAGCCCGTTCCACAGGAACCAGAAGCGCTCCTGGCCGGGGGTGCCGAAGAGATACAGCACGAGCTGCTCGGTGATGCTGATGCGACCGAAGTCCATCGCGACGGTGGTGGCCGTCTTGGTGTCCGAGCCGAAGTTGTCGTCGACGCCGATGCCCGCCTGCGTCATGGTCTCTTCGGTGGTCAGCGGCCTGATCTCGCTGACCGAGCCGACCATGGTCGTCTTGCCGACACCGAAGCCGCCCACGATCACGATCTTGACCGCGGCCTCTGCCGTGTGCGGCAGCTGGTCCTCGGTCCGGGGGCCGGGGACGGTGTCAGAGCCTTTGAAGTCCATGCATCACCGCTTCGAGGATTGAACGGTCGGCGACGGACTGGCGCACGATCGGGTTGCGGGCCGTCACCAGTCCGGCCGTCAGCATGTCGGTGAGCAGCACCGTCATCATGCTGAACGGCAGGTTGAGGTAGGCCGACAGCTCGGCCACGGACAGGGGGGTGGAACAGAGCCGGAGCAGCGCCGACTGCTCGGGCGTGGCGGAGGGCGGGGGCTCGGCGCGCGCCACGATTAACGTGACGAGGTCGAGGTCGCCGTCGCGCTCGCCGCCGTCCGGTCCGGCGACCACGAAGAGCCGCTCGGGGTTCTTCGGCTTGCCGGCCCTGGGGGGTGGTGAGGGCGGTTGTTGCTTGGGGACTCGCCGCTGGCGTTGCGGAGGAGTCATACGGTCTGCCCGTTGCGCCTGGGAGGACTGGTGAGATGGGCACCGATGCGGGCGACGAGGTCGGACATGCGGTTGCTCATGCGGCCGGGTTCGGCGAACGTGTCGGAGAGCACGGCGAGATAGGCGTTGGCGCCGGCGGCCATCAGATAGAAGTAGCCGCCGTTGATCTCGATGAGGACCATCTTCATCTTGCCGTCGCTGTTCGGGATCTCCGTGGCGACAGCGCTCGCCAGGCTCTGCAGCCCCGCGCACGCCGCGGCGACGCGGTCGGCGGTGTCCGGGTCACCGCCGTAGCGGGCGATGCGCAGACCGTCGGCGGAGAGCACGACGATCATCTCGATGCCCGGTACGCCGTCGTGGAGCTCCTTGAGCATCCAGTCGAAGTTGGCGCGCTGCTGGATCACTTGATGTCCCCCTCGTCGTCGGCCTCGGGGCGGGCCGGTTGGGCGGGTTGGGCGGGTTGGGTTCGCGGCTTGAGCGTGAGCGGGTCGGGCTTGTCCTTGAGTCCGTTCCAGAACGCCTCGACCCACGCGCCGGGAACGGACTCGTCCTTCGCCGGCTCGGGCTCGGGGTCCGGCTTGGGCGTGGACCAGATGGTCGGCCTGCCCTCGCGCTCGGCCTGCTCGATGGCGGCCTGCTCGGCGATGCGCTTGCTGAGCGGGGTCTTGACCCGGCTGCGGCGCTGGGGCAGCCCGCCCGCGGTCCATTCGGTGACGACGGGGACGTCGTCCTCCATGGAGGCCATGGCCGCGGTGATCTTCGGGCTGGTGGGGCGCCGCTTCTTGGGGGCGCGCTTGGGGCCCTCGAGCGCGTCGGGGTCGGCCTTGGGCGCGGCCCCGGCGCCGATGCCGTGGGCGAGTCCGGGAGCGGGGTCGTTGGTCATCATCTCGCGCGGCACGACGAGGATGGCGCGCACACCGCCGTACGCGGAGGAGCGCAGCGAGACCTGCATGTTGAAGGCCGTGCAGAGACGGCCGACGACGGCGAGGCCGAGGCGCGGGGACTCACCGATGTCCTGGAGGTCGGTGCCCTGCTTGGCGCGTTCGAGCATGCCCTCGACCCGGGCGCGGGCCTCCTCGCTGAGGCTGACGCCGGAGTCCTCGATCTCGATCGCGACCCCGGTCTGCACCTCGGTGGCGGTGACGTGCACCTTGGTCTGCGGCGGCGAGTAGCGGGTGGCGTTGTCGAGGAGTTCGGCCGCAGCGTGGATGATCGGCTCGACGGAGATCCCGGCGATGTTGACCTGGGCGATGGAGTCCAGGCTGATGCGCCGGTACTCCAGGATCCGCGACATGGCGCCGCGCAGCACGCTGTACAGCGGAACGGGGTCGGGCCACTGACGGCCCGGTCGGCCGCCGCCGAGCACGGAGATCGAGTCGGCGAGACGGCCGATCAGCATGGTGCCGTGGTCGATGCGCAGCAGGTCGTCGAAGACCTCGGGGTTACGTCCGTGGTCCTCCTCCATCTCCCGGAGTTCCACGGCCTGTTGGTGCACGATCGACTGGACGCGGCGGGCGATGTTGACGAACGAGCGCTGGGCGGAGTCGCGGAGCGCTTCCTGGTGGTCGACGAGGTCGAGCATCGACTGCACCAACGACAGTTCCGCCCGGGAGAGATGGGCGTAGGACGGGTCGAGCTTGGCGAGGTCGCGCATCACCTCATAGGTGGAAGCGCCGCGCTGCAGCCGGTTGATCGCGGCGGGCGTGATCTCCGTGGCGAGCCGGTCCATCGCCTCGTCGTGGGCGGCGACGCGCCCTTCCAGATACGCGGTGTGACGGGCGTGCTCGGCCCGCAGATCCCGCAGCGCGCGGCCGCGGCGCACGACTTCGGCCGCGGACACCAGCACCAGCAGCATGGCCACGGCACCGCACACGCCGACGGCCGTCCGGGCCGGCTCCGTCACCACGGCGACGGCAGCTCCGGTCGCCGCGGCCATCGCTATGGCCGGCAGCAACAGCACGCGCGCGTACGGGAGTTCACGGCGACTGGGCTGGGATTGAACGCTCACCATGTGGGCCCTCTGAAACGAATCGGGTGGGTGTAGGGGGAGCTTGCAGGGGGGAATGTCATGGGTATGTCGGAATCTTCTGCATGATTGGGGAACAAGCGCACGATTACACCTCAACTCGGTGCGCTGCGGGCGAGCTTAGTCCGACCGGATCATCGCTGTGTCATATTCAGCAAGCACCTGAAATGGGGTGCGCGGCGGTAGTACGCTCGGCTCCATTTATACGCTCGGATTACATTCGTACACGCTGCGTCATGGCGCACGGGCGTGCGAAGATACTCACCGTGACGGGTGAAGAGCGGATTCCGGCGGATGCCCGCTGCGCTGCCTTCCGCGATACCTGCCGCGGATGCCTGCCCGGAGCGGCAAAAAAGAAAGGCAAGGAGGTCTCCGACTCCTTGCCACTCTCAACTTATAGCGCACCGGGGGGCTTGCGGCAAGGCCCCCGTCATACCGCAGAATCTCCGGCCTAGGCCAAAGACCTGCGGAAACGGGGAGTCGCGAAGTGCGTGTGCTGTTGTCGACCTATGGGTCGCGGGGGGATGTCGAGCCGATGGTCGGCCTGGCGGTGCGGTTGCGGGAGCTCGGTGCCGAGGTACGGGTGTGCGCTCCGCCGGACGAGGACTTCGCGCGACGGCTGGCCGGCGTCGACGTACCGCTGGTGCCGGTCGGCCCGTCGGCGCGCGCGCTGACGAAGGCGGTGGCGCCGCCGTCGTCGATGCCCCGGCGTGCGGCCGAGGTGATCGCCGGGCAGTTCGAGGTGATGCCCGCGGCGGCCGAGGGATGCGATGTGCTGGTGGCGACCGGCATGATGCCGGCCGCGGCAGGTGCCCGTTCGGTGGCCGAGAAGCTGGGCATCCCCTCCGTGTCCGTCACCTTCCAGCAGCTCACGCTGCCGTCGCCGCACCGCCCGCCGCTCGCCTACCGGGGCCGCCCGTTCCCGCCGGAGGTGACCGACAACCGGGCGCGGTGGGAGCTGGACGCCCAGAGCATCGACGCGCTGTTCGGTGAGGCGCTCAACACCAACCGGACGTCGATCGGCCTGCCACCGGTGGCGCACGTCCGCGACTACGTCATCGGAGACCGGCCGTGGGTGGCGACGGACCCGGTCCTGGACCCCCTGCACGAGATGCCGGGCCTCGACGCCGTCCAGACCGGCGCGTGGATCGCACCCGACGTCCGCCCGCTGCCGGCCGAACTGGAGACCTTCCTGGACGCCGGCACCCCGCCGGTGTACGTCGGCTTCGGCAGCATGCCCCTGCACGACTCGACGGACGCCGCCCAGGTGGCCGTCGACGCGGTACGCGCCCAGGGCCGCCGCGTCCTGGTCTCCCGCGGCTGGGCCGACCTCGCCCTGATCGACGACCGGGACGACTGCCTCGCCGTGGGCGAGGCCAACCACCAGGCGCTGTTCGCCCGGGTGGCCGCCGTCATGCACCACGGCGGCGCGGGGACGACGACCACGGCCGCCCGGGCCGGCGCACCCCAGGTCGTCGTGCCCCAGCTCGCGGACCAGCCGTACTGGGCCAGCCGGGTCGCCGACCTCGGCATCGGCGCGGCACACGACGGCCCGACGCCCACCTTGAAGTCCCTGTCCGCCGCGCTCGAAACGGCGCTCACGCCCGAGACCCGCACGCGAGCGACCGCCCTGGCGGCGACGATCCGCACCGACGGGACGGACGTAGCCGCGAAGCTGCTGCTCGACGGGGCCTTCTGAGGACAGCCGCGTCCCACTGCACCGCTGCACCCCCGCGACGCCGCAACACCGCAACACCGCAACACCGCAACACCGCAACATCGGAACACCGCAACACCGCATTCAACCGCCCCCCTTTCGGAGCTGATGCCTTGAAACCCCTCACCACCGCCAGCGCGTTCGCCCTCCCGGACCGCCTCTCCCCCAAGGCCGACCCGACCCTGATCGCCGGCGACGAGCAGCACTTCGCGGCCATCGCGGAGTGCCTCGAACAGTCGATCGCCGAGCTCACCGACCGCCTCGGCGCGGCACGCAGGGCTCCCGGCGGCAAGGGTCAGCAGGCCATGGACCGGGACATCGAGGTCCACCGGCTGACCGCGCGCCTGCACACCCTGCGCCGCTTCGGCCTGGACCTGTGCCTGGGGCACATGGTCGGCGCGGACGGCTCCGAGCCCGTGTACATCGGACGCCTCGGCCTGACGGACAGCACCGGCCGGCGCCTGCTGCTCGACTGGCGCTCCCCGGCCGCCGAGCCGTTCTTCGGCGCCACCCACGCCAACCCGATGGGGCTGGCCGGACGCCGTCGGTATCGCTGGACCGACGGCCGGATCAGCGACTACTGGGACGAGGTGTTCACCCCGGACGGGTTGGCCGGGCATCATGCCGCCCTCGACGACCAGTCCGCCTTCATCGCCAGCCTGGGCAGCGACCGGTCGCCCCGGATGAGGGACGTGCTCGGCACGATCCAGGCCGACCAGGACGCCATCATCCGCGCGGGATCCCGGGGTGCCCTCGTCGTCGACGGCGGCCCGGGCACCGGCAAGACCGTCGTCGCCCTGCACCGCTCCGCCTACCTCCTCCACGCCGACCCCCGCCTCGGTCACCGCCGCGGCGGCGTGCTCTTCGTCGGCCCGCACCGCCCGTACCTGGCCTACGTCTCCGACGTCCTGCCCAGCCTCGGCGAGGAGGGCGTTCAGACCTGCATCCTGCGCGACCTCGTCGCCGAGGGCGCCACGGCGACCGTCGAGGCCGACCCCGAGGTGGCCCGCCTGAAGTCGTCCGCGGACCTGGTCAGGGCGATCGAGAAGGCCGTCAGGTTCTACGAGGAGCCGCCCACCAAGGGCATGACGGTCACGACCCACTGGTCCGACGTCTGGCTGAGCCCGACCGACTGGGCCGTGGCGTTCGACGCGGCGGAACCCGGCACCCCGCACAACGAGGCGCGCCACCAGGTCTGGGAGGAGCTGCTCACGATCCTGGTGGACAAGCACGAAGGCAATGCCTCGACGCAGGACGGCGAGGTGCCTGCCGACCTGCTGCGGCGGTCGCTGACGCAGAACAGGGAGCTGCTCACGGCCTTCAGCCGCGCATGGCCACTGCTCGAAGCGGCGGACCTGGTCAGCGACCTGTGGTCGGTACCCGCCTACCTGCGCATGTGCGCTCCCTGGCTCGGCCGCGACGACGTCCAACGGCTCCAGCGAGCGGCCGCCCACGCCTGGACGGTGTCCGACCTCCCGCTCCTGGACGCGGCGCGGCAGCGGCTCGGCGACCCGGAGGCGTCACGGCGCAAGCGCCGCCACGAGGCCACTGTCGCCGCCGAACACGAGCGCATGGGCCGCGTCGTCGACGAGCTGCTGGCGGCCCACACCTACGACGACGGCGAAGGCGTCCTGGTCATGCTGCACGGGCAGGACATGCGCAACTCCCTGGTCGACGACTCGGCCCTGCCCACCGCCGACCCGGATCTGCTCGCCGGCCCGTTCGCGCACATCGTCGTCGACGAGGCCCAGGAGCTGACCGACGCGGAGTGGCAGATGCTGCTGCTGCGCTGCCCGTCCCGAAGCCTCACTATCGTCGGCGACCGCGCCCAGGCCAGGCACGGCTTCACGGAGTCGTGGCGGGAACGCCTCGAACGAGTCGGCTTCGACCGCATCGACCTGACGTCCCTGAGCATCAACTACCGCACCCCGGAAGAGATCATGACGGCGGCCGAGCCCGTCATCCGCACCGCGCTCCCCGACGCGAACGTACCGACGTCCGTCCGCAGCTCCGGCATCCCGGTCCTCCATGGTCCCACCACGGACCTCGACGCGATCCTCCGCACCTGGCTCGCCGAGCACACCGAGGGCATCGCCTGCGTGATCGGCGCCCCCGACTTCCGCCCGACGGACCGCGTCCAGTCCCTGACCCCAGAGCTGTCGAAGGGCCTGGAGTTCGACCTGGTGATCCTGGTGGACCCTCAGACCTTCGGCGAGGGTATCCAGGGAGCAGTGGACCGCTACGTGGCGATGACAAGGGCCACCCAGCAGCTGGTCATCCTCACCTCTTGAGAGGCGGTGGGTGCGGCTACCCAGGGGCGCGGGGCTGTATCGATGTGCGGCTCCGCCGCGTGGGCGCGCCCAGCCCCAACGAACCCGCACCCGCCCACGAACCCCTCACCCCACCGACGAATAGGCGACAACCCCCCGCAGCAACCCCTCAACAGCCTTACGCGCACTCTTGGCCACCGTCGAGCCCTCCACAGGAGAAGCCGCCGCGATCTGCCCCAGCACATCGATCACCTGCTTGCACCACCGCACGAAGTCCCCGGCCGGCATCTCCGCCTCACGCAGCACCTCGTCGAGCCCCGAGCCGCTGGCCCACATGTACGCGGCCCAGGCGAACCCGAGATCCGGCTCACGCTGCCCGACCCCTTCGCTCTGCGTGATCCGGAAGTCCTCCTCAAGGGCGTCGAGCCGCCCCCAGATCCGCACCATCTCACCGAGCGCGGCCTTAGCCTTGCCCGACGGCAGCTTCGGGGCCATCGCGTCGTCCCCGACCCGCGCCTCGTACACCAACGCCGAGACGCAGGCGGCCAGTTCGGCCGGGCCGAGGCCCTCCCACACCCGTTCCCGCAGGCACTCGCTGGCCAGCAGGTCGAGTTCGCCGTACAGCCGGGCGAGCCGCTTGCCGTGCTCGGTGACCTCGTCGCCGCGCAGATAGTCCAGCTCGGTCAGCAGCGCGACGATGCGGTCAAACGTACGGGCGATCGTGTTCGTACGGCCTTCGATACGACGCTCCAGCTGCGAGGTGTCCCGCAGCAGCCGGTGGTAGCGCTCGGCCCAACGGGCGTGGTCCTCACGGTCGTTGCAGCCATGGCAGGGGTGGGCGCGGATGTCCTTGCGCAGGCGGGCGATCTCCCGGTCGTCCGCCGCCTGGGAGCGCCGCTTGCGGTGCCGCTCCGGCGGGATGTGCCCCGCCTTGGTGCGCAGCGCGGAGGCGAGGTCCCGACGGGACTGCGGGGAGCGCGGGTTGAAGGACTTGGGGATCCGCATCCGCTCCAACGCCTCGACGGGCACCGGGAAGTCCATCGACGCCAGCCGCTTGACCTGCCGTTCCGCGGTCAGGACCAGCGGGCGCGGGCCGTCGTGGTGCTCGAAGCCGCGGTGGCCGTTGGACCGCCCGGCGGGCAGCCCGGGGTCCAGCACCAGCGCGAGGCCGGCGTACTTGCCCGTCGGCACATGGATGACGTCGCCCGGCTTGAGCTTCTCCAGCGCGACCGCGGCCTCCGCACGCCGCTGCGCCGCACCCTCGCGGGCCAACTCGGTCTCGCGGTCCTTGAGTTCACGGCGCAGTCGCGCGTACTCCTCGAAGTTCCCGAGGTGGCAGGTCATGGACTCCTTGTAGCCCTCCAGCCCCTCCTCGTTGCGCTGCACCTGCCGGGAGATCCCGACGACCGACTTGTCGGCCTGGAACTGCGCGAACGACGTCTCCAGCAGTTCGCGCGAACGGTGCCGGCCGAACTGCTCGACCAGGTTGACCGCCATGTTGTACGACGGCTTGAAGCTGGACTTCAGCGGGTACGTGCGCGTGCCGGCCAGCCCGGCGAGGTGCTCGGGGCTGGAACCGCGCTGCCAGAGCACCACGGCGTGGCCCTCGACATCGATGCCGCGGCGGCCCGCACGGCCGGTCAGCTGCGTGTACTCGCCGGGGGTGATGTCGGCGTGCTGCTCGCCGTTCCACTTGACGAGCTTCTCCAACACCACCGACCGGGCGGGCATGTTGATGCCCAGCGCCAGCGTCTCGGTGGCGAACACGGCCTTCACCAGACCTCGGACGAACAGCTCCTCGACGACCTCCTTGAAGGTCGGCAGCATGCCCGCGTGGTGTGCGGCTATACCGCGCTCCAGACCTTCCAGCCACTCGTAGTAGCCGAGTACATGCAGGTCCTCGGAGGGGATGGCGGCGGTGCGCTCCTCCACGAGGGCACGCACCTTCTCCCGCGCCTCGTCGTCGTTCAGCCTGAGCCCGGCGTACAGGCACTGCTGTACGGCGGCCTCGCACGCGGCGCGGCTGAAGATGAAGGTGATCGCGGGCAGCAGCCCCTCGGCGTCGAGGCGTTCGATGACCTCGGGCCGTCCCGGCGTCCACACCCGGGACCGCTGTCTACGCTCCCGCTCTCGATCGGCCTCCCGCATCGCACGCCCACGCCTGCGGTCCTGGTACGACGGCCGGGTGGCCTCCATCCGGGCCAGCCGCATGAGGTCGGGGTTGACGGCCTTCTTGCTGCCCTCGCCCTCCTCGAACAGGTCGTACATCCGACGTCCGGCGAGCACGTGCTGGAACAGCGGTACGGGCCGGTGCTCGGAGACGATCACCTCGGTGTCGCCGCGGACGGTGTCGAGCCAGTCGCCGAACTCCTCGGCGTTGGACACGGTCGCCGACAGTGAGACGAGGGTGACGGACTCGGGGAGGTGGATGATCACCTCTTCCCATACGGCGCCGCGGAAGCGGTCGGAGAGGTAGTGCACCTCGTCCATGACCACATAGCCGAGGCCGAGGAGGGTCTGCGAGCCGGCGTACAGCATGTTCCGCAGGACCTCGGTCGTCATCACGACCACCGGGGCGTCGGAGTTGATGCTGTTGTCGCCGGTGAGCAGACCGACCACGCCGTCGCCGTAACGGCGGCACAGGTCGGCGTACTTCTGGTTCGACAGCGCCTTGATGGGTGTCGTGTAGAAGCACTTCTTGCCCTGCATCAGGGCGAGGTGGACGGCGAACTCGCCGACGATCGTCTTGCCGGAGCCGGTGGGCGCGGCCACCAGAACGCCCTTGCCCGCCTCGAGCGCCTGGCAGGCCTCGATCTGGAAGGGGTCGAGGCCGAAGTCGTACATCTCGCGGAAGGAGGCGAGCGCGGTGGCCTGCTCGGCAGCGCGCCTGCGTGCTGCCGCGTACCGCTCGGCCGGTGAGAGGTCCTCTGTCATCGTGCTTTCGAGCGTACCGGGCGCCACTGACAACAGGACGATCATTATCCGGATCGGCACTCGTCGGACCCGGGATCCCCGCAGCTCACGGCCGCACAGCGAAAGCGGCCGGGTGCGCCCCGTAGGCGCCCCGGCCGCATCCGTCTCAGGACGGCTGTGCTCAGGTCACGTCGTCGTAGCCGTTGACCCGCTCCGTGCTCGCCTGCTCGGGCAGCGCCCGGCTCGCGGAGACGGTCTCGACCTCGTCGATGCTCTCGGGGGTCAGATCGAGGTCGGAGGCCTCGTCGTCGTCCAGCTCGGCGTCGGGGTTGTTATGACGGCGCCGTCGGTCGTTGAGCAGGGAGATGGCGACCGCGATGAAGTACAGGACGATGATCGGGCCTGCGAGGGCCATCATTCCGACGGGGTCGGTCGTGGGTGTGGCGACCGCGCCGAAGATGAACACCCCCATGACGACACCGCGCCACCAGCCGATCATGCGGCGGCCCGAGACGATGCCGACCATGTTCAGCATGATGAGCAGCAGGGGCAGCTCGAAGGCAAGGCCGAAGATCAGCACCATCCGGATGGTGAAGTCGAGGACCTCGTCCAGCGAGAGGATGTTGGCCGATCCCCCGGGCGTGAGACTGAGCAGCACCTTCACGCTGACCGGGAGGATGACGTACGCCAGGTAGGCGCCGCCCGCGAACAGCGGAACCGCGGCCGAGACGAAGATGTACGTGTACTTCTTCTCGTTCTTGTGCAGTCCGGGCGCGATGAAGGCCCACAGCTGGTAGAGCCACATGGGGCTGGAGACGACAAGGCCGGCCATGAGGCTCACCTTGATCGTCGTGGTGAACGGCGACGTCAGCGTGTTGAAGGACACGATGGCGCAGTTGCCGCCGTCGCTGTTCGCCAGGTTCTCGCACTTCGGCACCGGGTCGGCGAGGAACTGCATGAGCTGTTCGCTGTAGAACGCAGCCACGATCATCACGATGATGATCGCGATGACAGCCTTGGTGAGCCGGTTGCGGAGCTCACGAAGGTGTTCCACGAGGGGCATCCGCCCCTCGGGATCCTTCTCCTTCTTGCGGGCAGACTTCAGCAACCCACGTTCCCATCTCGTGCGGCGGGCCGGAGGTCACCGGCCCTGCGTCAGCGCTTCGTGGTGTCCGTCGGCTCGTTGACCGGGCGAGCGTTCGTCGCGTCGCCGGGGGCGGCCTGGATGATGCGCTGGGCGGGGGGCTGCTGGTCGCCGGTGTTGTTCGGCGGGTCGGCGGGGGCGGCGGACTTGTCGTCGTCCTTCATCGCCTTGGCCTCGCTCTTGAGGATGCGGGCCGACTTGCCGAGGGAACGGGCCATGTCCGGGAGCTTCTTGGCGCCGAACAGCAGGATGATGACTACGAGGATCAGAATGATCTCGGTGGGGCCGAGCCTACCCATAGCTGTATACCTTCTTCACCGAGGCGACATGGTCCGATTACCCGGCAGGTCGGACATTCATCCGACCACCGTGCTGCCAGGGATCGTAACGCTCAGGGGTGAACGCGAGACAATCCCTGTGCATACTCCCAGTCCGCGGACCCGCGCCTCGCTCTCGGGCCGCAATCCGCAGCGTACCTGCCGGGGGCGGCAAGTTGACAGGGCGAAGTGGCCCAAAACGCACGCGACGCGGCTCTCACACCGAATCCTTGAGCGAACTACAGCGAGTCCACAGCCCGTGCCGCGCTCGCGGTCGCCCGTTCCAGGTCCTCAGCCGCCCTGCTGATGCGTCGCGCGGAGTCCGTGACCTGTCGGCCGAGGCGCTGGGCCTCCAGGAAGACCCGCACGGCGAGCACACCGAGCACCACGAGACCCAGAAAACCCACAGCTACCGCGAACATCGGCCAGAACATGACGCCGAGCCTAGACCGTCCTACAGCGCGGAGTGCAGCCGCAGGGTGCTGACCCCGCCGCCCGTCAGCAGCTCGACGATCCGCTCCCCCGCCGGCTTGCGGACGGACGCGCCGCACTCGGGGCAGGTGAAGGAGTAGAACGTCGTACGGCTGGTCGCGCCAATGGCGAGTCGAAGGTCGCTCGCGGTGAGTTCGAAACGGCCCCGGCAGTCCGGGCAGCCCGCCCTGAACACCACCGGGGAGACGCTTCTCATCCCGGCGAACGCGGACGCCACCGTCATCTCCCGCACCCCGGACGTCGCCGACTCGCTCAAAGTCCTGCTCCCGCCTGTCGCACCACTTGTCCAACTGACTGCCGAGCCGCCCGTCCCACCAGGCCTGTGCTACTGCCCGTCCGGCACCGAGTGCGCCCCGTGAGCGCCGTGCGCCTCGACCCCGTCGTACGCCGCCAGCGCCTCGCGGGCCGCCTGCCGGGCACTGTCGGCCAGCTCGGGCGGCGAGACGATACGGCCGTCTCGTCCGAGTCTGAGCGCCAGGCGCCGCAGCGACGCGGGGTCGGGGGTGCGCAGAGTGATACGCAGCCCGCCGTCCGCCAGCTCATCGGCGCTGTCGTGCGGGTAGTACTCGGCGACCCAGCGGCCGCCCGGCCCGACCTCGACGACGACCTCGGGATCCTCAGCGGCGGGCTGCACCAGCCCCTCCGACAGATCCCGCAGCTCGATCTCGGGCGGCGCGGACGGCTCGTCCAGGATCTTGATCTCGGCGACCCGGTCGAGCCGGAAGGTACGGCGCGCCTCGGAGCGCCGGCACCAGGCCTCGACGTAGGTGTGCCCGACGCTGACCAGGCGGATCGGGTCGATCTCGCGCTCGGTGACCTCGTCACGCGCGGGCGAGTAGTAGCGGATCCACAGCCGGCGCCGCTCGGAGATCGCCCGGTCGACGTCGGCGAAGACACCGCCCTCGGCCTCGAACGTCACCGACAGCCGGGAGCTGGCGCCGGCCGCCTCCCCGGCCGCGGTCTCCACCTTGGCGGTCGCCCGCAGCAGCGCCTGCCGGTCGCTCTCGCGCAGCCCGGGCAGCGTGGACACCGCCCGGGCGGCCACCAGCAGCGCGGTGGCCTCGTCGGCGGCGAGCCGCAGCGGCTCGGCCGCCTCTGCCGCCAGGGCGGCCGGGTTGTGCCACCAGATGCGCTCGCCGTCGGTGTCGATGTCGAGGAGGTCGCCGCCGCGGAAGCTGGTGCCGCACATGGGCAGCACGTCGAGGTCCGAGACCAGCTCGTCCTCGGAGATCCCGAAGGCACGCGCGACGTCCTCGACGCGGGCACCGGGGCGCTCCCTCAGATACGTCACCAGGGAGAGCATCCGCCGGGTCTGGTCGATGGCGTTGACGGGCCGAACCGGTTTGCCTGCCACTGTGTCGCTCCGCTCCCCCTCAGCCCTTGGCCACGGCACGCAGCCGGTCCACCACGTCGGCCCGCAGCTCCGCGGGCTCCAGGACCACCACATCCGGCCCGAACTCCACCAGCCACGCGTCAAGCCCGTGGCCGTACGGAATCTCCAACTCGTCCCAGCCGTCTCCGAGTTCCCGCACCGCCGTGGCCTTCGCCCGAAGGGGGTAGCCCGCGTCCGTGCGCAGCCGGATCAGCGCGGAGCGGTCGGCGGTCTCCCCCGCCCAACTCGCCACGGTCTCCCGCACGGTGACGACATCAGGGATTGGAGCGGTGAACCGCGCGCCCCGCGAACGCACCTTGCCCGTGATCCGGGACAGTCTGAACACCCGCTCGGCACCACGGTCGCGGTCCCAGCCCGCCAGATACCAGTGGCCGCGCCAGCACTCCAGCGCCCATGGCTCGACATGCCGGGGTTCGGGCCGGGCGGCGGTGGCCTTGCGGTAGTCGAAGAGGACGGGACGGCGGTCGCGGCAGGCCAGCATCAGCGGCTCGAACGCGGCCTCGTGCACCGGGATCCGGGGCTCCAGCGCGCCGTGCGCCTCGTACGGGTCGACGTCCTCGGGCAGCCCGGCCGCGCGCAGCTTCTGCAGGGCGCCGCTGGCCGCGCCCGCGAGCCGGACCTGCTGCCACACCTTCGCGGCCAGCCCCAGCGCTGCGGCCTCCTCGGCGTCCAGCGTGATGGGCGGCAGCCGGTTGCTGTCCCGGCGGGCCAGATAGCCGACCTCGCCGTCCAGGTTCTCCACGGTCTCGATGACCAGGCCGAGCTCGCGCAGGTCGTCCTTGTCGCGCTCGAACATCCGGTTGAAGGAGTCGTCGGAGCCGGCCTCCAGATAGGCCTCGATGGACTCACGCAGCTCGCGCTTGCTCAGCGGCCGCCGCGTCCCGAGCAGACACAGCGCCAGGTTCATGAGCCGCTCGGCCTTGGCAATGGCCATCGACGCCCTTCGCCTTCCCTATGGTGCTTACGGACGATGACCGTACCGCTCCGCGGTGGCCTGGCAAAAGCCGAGGGCCCATGCCCGGACAGGCATGGGCCCCACGCAGTCGGGTCCGGTCGTACGCCGATCAGCCGTACGCCGATCGGAAGCGACCGCGGGACACGACGATCAGACGCCGAGCAGGTCGACCACGAAGATCAGGGTCTCGCCGGGCTTGATCGCCGGAGTCGGGCTCTGGTTGCCGTAGGCGAGGTGGGCCGGGATGGTCAGCTGACGGCGGCCACCGACCTTCATGCCCTGCACGCCCTGGTCCCAGCCCTTGATGACACGACCGCCACCCAGCGGGAAACGGAACGGCGTACCGCGGTTCCAGCTGGCGTCGAACTCCTCGCCCGTGCTGAAGGCGACACCCACGTAGTGCACGGTGACGGTCTGACCCGCCTGCGCAACCGCGCCGTCGCCCTCCCAGATGTCCTTGATCTCGAGGTCCGCCGGGGGCTCGCCGCCCGGGAAGTCGATCTCGGGCTTGTCGATGCTCACGTCTTACGCTCCTGCTTGTGGTGGAAAGGCAACAGCACAGTCTTACATCCGGACCGGGCTACATCGCCGCCAGGATGTCGACCGAGAAGACCAGCGTGGAGCCCTTCTTGATGACGCCGCCACTCGGCGGGGTGTCTCCGTAGGCCAGGTCCGGAGGTACGACGACCAGCACCCGGCTGCCCACCTTCTTCCCGACCAAACCCTGCGCCAGGCCCTTCACGACCTGCTCCATCTGAGGCAGCGCGAACTGACTCAGCTGTCCCTGCCGGTAGCTCGACTCGAACTCCTTGCCGCTGTCCCAGACCACGCCCTTGAACTGGCACAGGACGGTCTGCTCCGCCTTGACCTCGGCACCGTCGCCCTCCAGGACATAGGCCGTCACCAGCTTCTTCGGCGCGTCCGTCTTGGGAACGGTCAGGGAAGGCGCCTTGCCGTCGGTGTTCGTGCCCACCTTCGGCAGATCGACGTCGTCCTGGGCGACGGTCTCGCCCTTCGCCGAACTCTTGGCGTTGAACGCCTCCAGGACATCGATGACGAAGACCAGCGTGTCGGTCCCCTTGATCCCCGCGTCCGGGTTGCCCTGCGGGCCGTAACCCCAGGTCGGCGGGATCGCCATCTGGACGCGGCTGCCCGCCTTGCGCCCCGCCAGTCCGTACCGCCAGCCAGCGATGACACTGCCCTCGGCGAGCTGGATGAGCAGCGGCTTCTTCTTGTCGTAGGAGTTGTCGAAGGGCTTGCCGGTGGCCCAGATCTGCCCGAGATAGTTCGCCACGACGAAGTCGTTCTCCGCCACCGTCTTGCCGTTGCCCGCGATGACCGTCTTCACCGCCAGGTCCTTCGACGGATCCCCACTGCCCTTGGCGACCGTCGGCTTCTCCCCGAACTTCGTACCCGCGGTGATCGCCGGCAACGGACCATCCACGATCTTCGGCGCCGGAACCGCTGACGTCGCCGGAGCCGAGGGCGACGCACTGTCACTCGCCTTGTCGTCCTTGTCATCGCCGCATGCGGCGAGCGTGACCATTCCTGCGGGTACGGCGATGAGAAGCGAGCGTCGGCGCACGGTGAGAGCCTCGTAATCGGTCGATCTTGTGGATGGCGTGCGCGCAACTCTACGGCGTGAGAAGGGCGCCGTACGGGAAACGTACGGCGCCCGCGTTGCGTTCCGGAAAACCTGCCGGAACCCGACGCTCACATACCGGCGATGAGTTTCTCCACCCGATCGTCCACCGAACGGAACGGGTCCTTGCACAAGACCGTCCGCTGCGCCTGGTCGTTCAGCTTGAGATGAACCCAGTCGACGGTGAAGTCCCGACGCTGTTCCTGAGCGCGGCGAATGAAATCACCGCGCAACCGGGCCCGAGTGGTCTGCGGCGGAACCGACTTGCCTTCGAAGATCTTCAAGTCGTTGCAGATACGGGCGGCTTGCCCCTTCTTCTCCAGCAGGTAGTACAGACCCCGACGACGGTGGATGTCGTGGTACGCGAGGTCTATCTGCGCGACCCGCGGATGCGACATGGTCATGTTGTGCTTGGCCCGGTACCGCTCGATCAGCTTGTACTTCATGACCCAGTCGATCTCGGTACCGATCCGGTCGAGGTCCTCCGCCTCGATCGCGTCCAGCGTGCGGCCCCACAGCTCCAGCACCTGCTCGACCGTGCCCGTACGAATACCGCGGCGCTCACAGAAGTCCACGGCCTTCTCGTAGTACTCGCGCTGCACCTCCAGCGCCGACGCCTCCCGGCCACTGGCCAGACGCACCTTGCGACGACCGGTGATGTCATGGCTGACCTCGCGGATCGCCCGGATCGGGTTCTCCAGGGTCAGATCCCGCATCACCGTGCCCGCCTCGATCATGCGCAGCACCAGATCGGTCGCGCCGACCTTCAGCAGCATGGTCGTCTCGGACATGTTCGAGTCGCCCACGATCACATGCAGACGACGGTAGCGCTCGGCATCCGCGTGCGGCTCGTCACGCGTGTTGATGATCGGCCGGGAACGCGTCGTCGCCGAGGAGACGCCCTCCCAGATGTGCTCCGCCCGCTGACTGACGCAGTACACCGCGCCACGCGGCGTCTGGAGCACCTTCCCGGCGCCGCACAGCAACTGCCGGGTGACCAGGAACGGGATGAGAATGTCCGCGAGCCGGGAGAACTCGCCGTGGCGTGCCACCAGATAGTTCTCGTGGCACCCGTACGAGTTGCCCGCCGAGTCGGTGTTGTTCTTGAAGAGGTAGACGTCGCCCGCGATTCCCTCCTCGTGCAGGCGTCGTTCCGCGTCCACCAGGAGTCCTTCGAGAATGCGCTCGCCCGCTTTGTCGTGGGTGACCAGTTCGGTCACGTTGTCACATTCCGGTGTCGCGTATTCCGGATGCGAACCCACGTCGAGATACAGGCGGGCGCCGTTCCGCAGAAAGACATTGCTGCTACGGCCCCATGACACGACACGGCGGAAGAGGTACCGCGCCACCTCGTCAGGCGACAGGCGGCGCTGTCCCCTGAACGTGCACGTGACGCCGTACTCGTTCTCCAGCCCGAAAATGCGGCGGTCCATGACTGAACATTACGCCCGATCCCCCGAGCTGAAACGGGGTTCGACAGCACGGTTTGGATCATTTTCCGATGAAGCCGCAACCACCGCACCCCTGGCGGGAGCTGCGAGGACCCGCCCCGTGGCCAGCAGGACCAGCAACGACACCGCCCCCGCCGCACCCGGCACGGCAAACCCCCACAGCGCCCCGCCCGCCTCGACGACCGGCCCCGCCAGGCCCGTTCCCACCGACGCGCCCACAGTGAACGTCGTCACCAGCCACGAGAACGCCTCGGTGACCGTCCCCCGCGGCGCATGCCGGTCCACCAGCACGAACGCACAAGCGATACACGGCGCCAGGAACACCCCCGCCACCACCGCCAGCAACGTCATCGCCACCACACCCGGCATCAGCATCAACGGCAGATAACACACCGCCAGAAACGCCACCAGCCACCGCAGCCGCCGCGCCGGCTCACCGGCCCACTGCCGCGCCCCGTACACCACACCACCGACCAGCGCACCCAGCCCCACGCCCGCCATCAGCCAGCCGTAGACCACATCACCGCCGTGGTCGTCCGCGTACGACACCGCCGCCACCGCGATCGACCCCAGCGCCATCCCGATGAACAAGAACGCGGCCAGCAGCGCCAGCAGCCCCGACGAACGCAGCGCCCCCAGCCAGTGCGCCTCACGCGGCTCCGAACGCCACGCCCGCGACGGCGGCGACACCACCACCGACAGCGCACCCAGCACCCCGATCACATTCAGCACCAGCAGCGCCGCCTGCGCCGACCACAACGACGCACACAGCGTCAGCAGCAACGGGCCGATCGTGAACATGACCTCCTGCGCCACCGCGTCCATCGCATACGCCGTGTGCACCTGGCCCTCCTTGTGGAGAACCGACGACCACAACGCCCGCAGACCACCCTCCAACGGCGGCGTGAACAGCCCCGAGGCCGCCACAGCCGCATACGCCAGCGGCAGCGACCCCGTCCCCACGAACGCGAACCCGGCCATCGCCACAGCCGAAGCCACCGCCGCCGGCAACTGCACCCGCGGCTGCCCGTACAGATCCACCAGCCGCCCCAGCACCGGCTGCCCCACCGCGTTGGCGACCCCGTACACCGCCGCCAACCCCCCGGCCAGACTGTACGAACCCCCCTCCGCGCGCACGAACAGCACGATCGCCAGCGCCGCCACCGCGTTCGGCAGCCTGCCTGTCAACGTGCCGACGAGCAGCCGGGCGGCATGCCTCGCCCTGAGCACCTCCAGGTATGCGCCGGTCATCAGCCGCGCCGCCCTTCGCGTAAGTTTTACGTATAACTTCCTCCGTCATACGTACCATGTGCGCTGTTCACGAGTCCAGACGAAGGAGCAGGCGGACGGTGGCACCCGGCAGCACCCGCCCCACCAGCCGAGACGTAGCCCAAGCAGCAGGCGTCTCCCAGGCCGCGGTATCCCTCGTACTCGGCGACAAATGGCGCGGCCGAGTCTCCGAAACCACCGCCGAACGCGTCCGCCAAGCCGCCCGCGACCTCGGCTACCGCCCCAACCTCGCCGCCCGCAACCTCCGCCTCGGCCACACACGCACCGTCCTGCTCGTCGTCCCCGCCCTCACCACCGAATTCTTCGCCGGCGTGTACACCGGCGCCGCCCGCATCGCCGCACAACACGGCTTCGGCGTCGTCCTCTACCCCTCCCCCGAAGGCATCGGCCCCGCCCGCGACCCCTTCGCCTCCGCCCAAGCCGCCCTCGACGGCGTCATCGCCTCCTCCATGGCCGCCGACGCCCTCACCGCCATCCGAGGCGACCAGCTCCCCCTCGTCATGCTCGACAGCGACCCCACAGGCAGCCACGGCGCCGCCACCGTCAACCTCGACATCACCGACGGCATCCGCCAGGTCACCGACCACCTACTGACCCTCGGCCACCGCCGCTTCCTCCACCTCGCCGCCGACATCGCCTCCTGGACCTTCGAAGTACGCGCCCACGAACTCGCCGCACGACTCGCACAAGTCCCCGGCACCTCCCTGATCACCGCCGGCGCACCCATCTCCATCGACGACGCCCGCACCGCCGCCGAAACCGCCCTCTCCGCCCCGGGCCCCCGCCCCACCGCCGTCATCTGCGACGACGACAAACTCGCCGCCGGCGCCTACAAAGCCGCCCGCCGCCTCGGCCTGCGCATCCCCGACGACCTCTCCGTCACCGGCCTCGACGACCTCGCCCTCGCCACCGCCATCGACCCCGAACTCACCACCGTCCGACTCGACGCCGAGCTCTTCGGAGAACGCGGCATGCAAGCCCTCCTGGCCGTCCTCGAAGGCCGCCAACCCGAGGGGAGCGACATTCCGGTCGAGCTCGTCGTACGAGGCTCCACAGCGCCACCCAGCGCGCCGTAAGGCCCGCCAGGAACGCCCTGTGCCCCGACCGAGAGATCCGGCCGGGGCACAGGCGAGACGCAGCGAGGCGGGACTACTCCTCGGAACTACCGGACTCCTGCGAGTCCTCCCCGTCGTCGGCACTCTCAGCCTCGGTGGACGCACCGTTCGCCTCCAGCAACCGCGCCAGCTGACGACCGACGATGCGCTTGAACTTCCGCGACTGCGGACGCGTACGGTCCAGCACCGCGACCTCCAGACGCTCCGCCGGAATCTCCCGCTGCGTGCCGTTCGACTCGCGCGACAGAGCCTGGACAGCCAGAGCCAGCGCCTCGGCGAGGCTCATACCGTCCTGATGCCGCTGATCAAGGAAATTACTGATCAGCTCGGCATTACCACCGACCGCCACCGAACCGTGCTCATCCACGATCGAACCGTCATGCGGCAAGCGATAGATCTGGTCACCCTCAGGCGTCTCACCCACCTCCGCGACAACCAGCTCCACCTCATACGGCTTCTCCGCCGCCGAAGAGAAGATCGTGCCCAGCGTCTGCGCATACACGTTCGCCAGACCACGAGCCGTCACATCATCACGGTCATAGGTGTAACCACGAAGATCGGCATACCGCACCCCACCGATCCGCAGATTCTCGTACTCGTTGTACTTACCGGCGGCCGCAAAACCGATCCGGTCATAGATCTCACTGAACTTGTGCAACGCACGGGACGGGTTCTCACCGACGAACACGATGCCATCGGCATACTGCAGCACAACCAGGCTGCGACCACGCGCGATGCCCTTACGGGCATACTCCGCCCGGTCGGCCATGGCCTGCTGGGGGGAGACATAGAACGGCGTCGACACCGGTTATCCGTCCCTTTCTGTCGAAGTCACAGGATCACCTAGAAAAGACCGAACCCCGCCGCTACAGCAGCGCGGCCCGCGGGCCGTCAGGCTGCTCCAGACGCCGCTCCAGAATGGAACGAGCGATCTCGGACGACTCCTCGTCGCCGAGCCGGCGGAAACCATCCTCGGTGATCACCGTGACGATCGGATAGATCCGGCGGGCGACATCGGGACCACCGGTCGCCGAATCGTCGTCAGCCGCGTCATACAAGGCCTGCACCACCAGCGTCGTGGCCTCGGCCTCGGTGAGGTCAGCACGGAACAGCTTCTTCATCGCCCCACGCGCGAAGATCGAACCAGAACCGGTCGCGGCGTAACCCTGCTCCTCCGACCGACCACCCGTCACGTCGTAGGAGAAGATCCGCCCCTTGTCCCGATCGACGTCATAGCCGGCGAAGAGCGGAACGACGGCCAGCCCCTGCATAGCCATCCCGAGGTTCGACCGGATCATGGTCGACAACCGGTTCGCCTTGCCCTCCAGGGACAGCTGCGCACCCTCGACCTTCTCGAAGTGCTCCAGCTCCAACTGGAACAGCTTCACCATCTCGACCGCCAGGCCGGCGGTACCCGCGATACCCACGGCCGAGTACTCGTCGGCAGGGAACACCTTCTCGATGTCCCGCTGCGCGATCACGTTCCCCATCGTCGCCCGCCGGTCACCGGCGAGGACGACACCACCAGGGAACGTCACCGCCACGATCGTCGTGCCGTGCGGCGCCTCGATCACACCCTGCGTCGGCGGGAGTTGACGGTTACCGGGCAGCATCTCCGGCTGGTGCTCCGAGAGAAAGTCCATGAACGAGGACGACCCAGGCGTCAGGAAGGCAGCTGGTAGACGCCCGGTGCTACGAGTGTTGGCTTCCACGCGATTCCTTCCACGTAAGCAGCAGCCCGCCTTATGACGTCGGGCCGATCCTTGAACTGCCCCAGTGCGGCGTTGCAGCTGAAGCACAGTACGCCACGGACCCTACCCGTCTCGTGGCAGTGATCCACATGCTCGGGGAGAGCCGCCAAACATATGCAGCAGACGCCCCCTTGAGAGGCGACCAACTCGTCGCGCTCGGCTTCCGTGAGGCCGTACTGCCGCTTCAGATGGTCCTGTCGCCCCTGGATGGACCGGCACGCCTTGCACCGCGTCGACAGGCCATCGGATGCAGTGGCGTTGCGATGCCACTCACTGTGCGGCTTGATCTCACCGCATGTCCGGCAGAGCTTATGCCCGGCCGGTACGTCCACCTTCTCCCGAAGCGACTTCCCCACGGCTTCCCGGCGGCGCCGGTAGTGCGCAGCGCTGTACTCCGCTACACACTCCCGGCACCGCACCTGAAGGCCGTCACGGCGGTTCCTGTCTCGTGCGAATGCCTCAGGAGGCAAGTCTCGCTTGCAGCCCGTGCATTGCTTCGCGCTCGGATCCCCAGTCACCCTCATCCCCCGCAACCTTCAATCCGAAGGCGAAGCGGTTTGAGTTCCTTTACTGCCCACCCTTTTGGACGAATGAACGCACGAAATCCTCGGCATTTTCCTCGAGTACGTCGTCAATCTCGTCCAGAACCGAGTCGACGTCGTCGCTCAGCTTCTCCTGCCGCTCCTTGAGGTCCTCAGAAGCCTGCGCCTCAGTCGCCTGCTCCTCGACCTCCTCGGTAGAGCGCGTGGCCTTCTGCTGTCCGCCGCCGGTGTCCTTGGTTGCCATATCCCTCACCCCGCTCAGTTCGCCCGACATGGTCGGCAGGTCGGCTTTCCTGCCGATCGGTGATGATCAGACCCTACAAGCCGGGTCTGACATCGGCCCCGCAGTTTCGGCAACGTACGGGGGCCATCTCGATGATTCCCGGACGCCGGGTTTTCCACCCTGTTCGGCCGACGTCCGGTCGATGTGGTCTGTGTACCCCTCAGCCGCCTGACAGGACCCTGACCAGGTCTTCCGCCGTGCGACAGCGGTCCAGGAGCTCCTTGACGTGATTTCGCGTTCCGCGAAGGGGTTCGAGGGTTGGAACGCGTTGGAGGGAGTCGCGGCCGGGGAGGTCGAAGATGACCGAGTCCCAGGAGGCGGCGGCGACGTCGTCGGCGTACTGCTCCAGGCAGCGGCCGCGGAAGTAGGCGCGGGTGTCCTCCGGGGGTGTGGTCTTGGCTCGCTCGACGGCTTCGTCGGCCATGAGGCGCTTCATGCGGCCTCGGGCGGCGAGGCGGTTGTAGAGGCCTTTTTCGGGGCGTACGTCGGCGTACTGGAGGTCGAGGAGGTGGAGTTTGGCGGCGTCCCAGTCGAGGTCGTCGCGGCGTCGGTAGCCTTCCATGAGTTCGCGTTTGGCGACCCAGTCGAGTTCGCCGGCGAGGCTCATGGGGTCCCGCTCCAGGCGGTTCAGGGTGTCTTCCCAGCGGGACAGGACGTCCTTGGTCTGTTCGTCGGCGTCGGCGCCGAAGCGCTCTTCCACGTATTTGCGGGACAGCTCGTAGTACTCCATTTGGAGCTGGACCGCGGTGAGTGTGCGGCCGCTGCGGAGCGTGATGAGCCGTTGGAGTGTCGGGTCGTGGGAGACCTGGTGGAGGGTGCGGACGGGTTGGTCGACGGCGAGGTCGACGGCGATGAAGCCGTCTTCGATCATGGAGAGGACGAGGGCCGTGGTGCCGAGTTTCAGGTAGGTCGAGATTTCCGACAGGTTGGCGTCGCCGATGATCACGTGGAGGCGGCGGTATTTCTCGGCGTCGGCGTGCGGCTCGTCGCGGGTGTTGATGATGGGGCGCTTGAGGGTCGTCTCGAGGCCCACCTCGACCTCGAAGTAGTCGGCTCGCTGGCTGAGCTGGAAGCCGTGTTCGTGGCCGTCCTGGCCGATGCCGACGCGGCCGGCGCCGGTGACGACCTGGCGGGAGACGAAGAAGGGGGTGAGGTGGCGCACGATGTCGGAGAAGGGGGTTTCCCGCTTCATGAGGTAGTTCTCGTGCGTGCCGTAGGAGGCGCCCTTGTTGTCGGTGTTGTTCTTGTAGAGGTGGATGGGCTGGGCGCCGGGGAGCTGGGCGGCGCGTTCGGCGGCTTCGGCCATGATGCGTTCGCCGGCTTTGTCCCAGAGGACGGCGTCGCGTGGGTTGGTGACCTCGGGGGCGCTGTATTCGGGGTGTGCGTGGTCGACGTAGAGGCGTGCTCCGTTGGTGAGGATGACGTTGGCGAGGCCGATGTCCTCGTCGGTGAGCTGGCTGGAGTCGGCGGCCTCGCGGGCGAGGTCGAAGCCTCGCGCGTCGCGCAGCGGGTTCTCCTCCTCGAAGTCCCAGCGGGCTCGTCGGGCCCGGTGCATCGCCGCCGCGTAGGCGTTGACGATCTGGGATGAGGTGAGCATGGCATTGGCGTTGGGGTGGCCGGGGACGGAGATCCCGTACTCCGTCTCGATGCCCATTACTCGCCGTACGGTCATGCGGCCCTCCTTGCCCGGCGGCGCCCTCGGTCGGGGGTGCCGCTCAAGTACCGCTGGCGCTCCGGTGCGTGTGCGGTGCCCGTCCCCGCACTGCGCGACTCGGCGGTATGGAAGAGCCTAGAACGCCTTTGCGCTGGTGGGGAGATCATTTGCGTCATTGCGTTGCTCGCGTTGGTGCCGGCTGTGGCCGTAAAAACAGTGGGCTGCGGGTACCCGGTGGGGGCACCCGCAGCCGCCCTGTGTTTTACAGGTACTGACCGGTGTTTGCCACCGTGTCGATGGAGCGTCCGGTGTCTGCGCCCTGCTTTCCGGTGATGAGGGTGCGGATGTAGACGATCCGTTCGCCCTTCTTTCCGGAGATGCGGGCCCAGTCGTCGGGGTTGGTGGTGTTGGGGAGGTCTTCGTTCTCCTTGAACTCGTCCACGCAGGCCTGGAGGAGGTGGGAGACGCGGAGGCCCTTCTGGTTGTGTTCGAGGAAGTCCTTGATCGCCATTTTCTTGGCGCGGCCGACGATGTTTTCGATCATGGCGCCGGAGTTGAAGTCCTTGAAGTAGAGGACTTCCTTGTCGCCGTTGGCGTAGGTCACTTCCAGGAAGCGGTTTTCCTCGGATTCGGCGTACATCTGCTCGACGGCGGTCTGGATCATGCTCTGGACCGTGGTCGTCTTGCTGCCTCCGTGTTCTCCGAGGTCTTCGGAGTGCAGGGGGAGGCGTTCTGTGAGGTACTTGCCGAAGATGTCCTTGGCGGCTTCTGCGTCCGGACGTTCGATTTTGATCTTCACGTCGAGTCGGCCGGGGCGCAGGATGGCGGGGTCGATCATGTCCTCGCGGTTGGAGGCGCCGATGACGACCACGTTCTGCAGGCCTTCGACGCCGTCGATCTCGGCGAGGAGCTGCGGGACGATGGTGTTTTCCACGTCGGAGCTGACGCCGGAGCCGCGGGTGCGGAAGAGGGATTCCATTTCGTCGAAGAAGACGATCACGGGGGTGCCTTCGCTGGCCTTTTCCCGTGCGCGCTGGAAGACGAGGCGGATCTGTCGCTCTGTCTCGCCGACGTACTTGTTGAGGAGCTCGGGGCCCTTGATGTTGAGGAAGAAGCTCTTGCCCTGGGCTTGGCCGGTGACTTCGGCGACCTTTTTGGCCAGCGAGTTGGCGACGGCCTTGGCGATGAGTGTCTTGCCGCATCCGGGGGGGCCGTAGAGCAGGACGCCCTTGGGTGGGCGCAGTTCGTGCTCCTTGAACAGGTCGGGGTAGAGGTAGGGGAGCTCGACGGCGTCGCGGATCATTTCGATCTGGCCGCCGAGGCCGCCGATCTGCTCGTAGCCGATGTCGGGGACCTCTTCGAGGACGAGTTCTTCGACCTCGCTCTTGGGGACGACCTCGTAGACGTAGCCGGAGCGGGGTTCGAGCAGGAGGGCGTCGCCGGGTCGGATGGTGACGTCCAGCAGCGGCTCGGCGAGCCGTACCACCCGTTCCTCGTCGGTGTGCCCCACTACCAGGGCGCGCTCGCCGTCCTCGAGGATCTCCTTGAGGGTGACGATGTCGCCGACGCTCTCGTACTCCATGGCTTCGACCACGTTGAGTGCTTCGTTGAGCATCAGTTCCTGGCCGCGCCTGAGGTCGTCGAGTTCGACGCTCGGGCTGACGTTCACGCGGAGTTTGCGTCCTCCGGTGAAGATGTCGGCTGTGCCGTCCTCGTTGGCTTGCAGGAAGACACCGAAGCCGGCCGGTGGCTGTGCGAGCCGGTCGACTTCTTCCTTGAGGGCCACGATCTGGTCGCGGGCCTCACGGAGCGTGTTGGCGAGTCGCTCGTTCTGCGCGGAGACGCCGGCCAGGTTTGTCTGCAGCTCGACGATCCGCTCTTCGAGAATCCTCGTGTGCCGCGGAGAGTCGGCGAGCTTGCGTCGCAGGACGGCGATCTCCTGCTCAAGGTAGGCGATCTGCCCGGCCGGGTCGTCGGACCCTCGTCCCGGGCGGATGCCGCGGTTCATGTCGTCGTCGTGGGCTGCCACGGTCCTCACCTCCTCCAAGGGGAGCTGGACGCTTCCAGACCCTACCTGGGTGGGTGTCGATTGAAACCCCTAGATCACAAAGACTGTCGGGGTGTGTCCGATCTTCACCCTTGCGCTCTCCCTCACGCCAGGGGAATACCCACCGAACATGATTGGGAAGCCGCCGCGGGTAGGCTCGAAGCGTTCAACACCCGTCAGAGCTGGCCGGATTCCCGTCCGGCTCGACGTTAAGCGGATGGCAGGAGAGATGAGCGTGGAGCAGGCGGCCGGGGTCGATGGCGTGGCGCTGGAGGTCTGGATCGACCAGGCTCTGTGTACCGGTGACGGTATCTGTGCGCAGTACGCGCCTGAGGTGTTCGAGCTGGACATCGACGGTCTGGCGTATGTGAAGGGCGCCGACGAGGAGCTGTTGCAGGTGGAGGGGGCGACAACGCCCGTGCCGTTGCCGCTTCTCACGGATGTGGTGGATTCGGCGAAGGAGTGTCCGGGCGAGTGCATCCATGTGCGTCGCGTTTCGGACAAGGTCGAGGTGTTCGGTCCGGACGCCGAGTGACCTTGCGTGTACGGGGTGTTACGACTGTCTGATTTCTCACACGGGTTGGTGGCGTGGGTCAGACGCTGTGTGCTCCGGCGGGTGTCGAGCGGGCGAACGTGCCGTTCTTCCACTGCCATTTCGCGGTGTTCTTCAGGTCGGGGCAGCAGCGGGGTACGTCGTCGGAGGAGTAGCTGAGCAGGTCGGCGATGACGGCTCCGTCGCGGACGGTGATGTCACTGACGGTGGTGCTGTCCTTGGGGTCGACGAGGGTGGCGACGATGCGGGGTGCGGTCGTCTCGGTGGCTCGGGTGAGGACGTAGAGGCCGTCGGGCGGGGTGCCCATGGGGGCGTCGCAGTGCACGACGGCCACGGTTTCGGGGTTGCCGTCGCCGTCGAGGTCTCCGGTGGCTTTCTTCACGACGATCGCCTTGACCGGCCCGCATTCGAGCGGGAGGTCGACGCCGGCCGGGTCGGGGGGTGCGAGGGCGGCGGTGGCGTGTTTGGTCTCCGGGCCGGGGGCGCTCTGGGCGGCTGTGGCCGAGTTGGGTTGGAGGACCGAGGACAGGGCCACGACGCCGGCGACCGCTGTGGCGGTGGCGAGCCAGTGGATGGGGCGGGTGTGGGTGTGTGCCAGTTCCGGGACGGCGGGTTGCTGCACTAGGAGCGTCTCCTGTGAGGGCTGTGCCGGTGGGGGTGGCCAGCATGGTGCCACACGTCACAGTGCGGGGGAACGGCGGGGTGTGGAGTTTGGGTGCCGGTGTGCGGTGGCCGGGGGTGCGCGGGGGGCGTGCGGGGTGTTGTGCGACGTTCGGATTTGCGGGTTGTCGGCGTCGGGTGTCAACAGAAAGGCGCTGTGGTCGAGTTCCCGGTGGTGTTCGGGGAACTCGACCACAGCGCTTGTGCGTTGTTCGCGGTGTGGGGCTGGGTCAGCGGCCGGAGCCGCCGGCGGCGTTGGGGCCTTCGTAGTCCTCGCCGTAGGCGCCCTTGGCGGGGCGTCGGCGGCGCATGGGGGGTTCGACTCCGTCGGCGAGGCGGCGGGCGGTGAGCAGGAAGCCGGTGTGGCCGATCATGCGGTGGTCGGGGCGGACGGCGAGGCCTTCGATGTGCCAGTTGCGGATCATCGACTCCCAGGCGCTCGGCTCGTTGAAGCAGCCGATCTCGCGGATGGACTCGACGGTCCGGGCGAGCTGGGTGGTGGTGGCGACGTAGCAGCAGACGATGCCGCCGGGGACGAGGGCCTTGGAGACGGCCTCCAGGCATTCCCAGGGGGCGAGCATGTCGAGGATGACGCGGTCGACCTCGGTGTCGGACAGGTTGTCCTGGAGGTCGCCGACGGTGAGCTGCCAGGCGGGGTGGGGGCCGCCGAAGTAGCGCTCGACGTTCTGCTTGGCGATGTCGGCGAAGTCCTCGCGGCGCTCGTAGGAGTGCAGCATGCCCTGGTCGCCGATGGCGCGCAGCAGGAAGCTGCTGAGCGAGCCGGACCCGACGCCCGCCTCGACGACGCGTGCGCCGGGGAAGATGTCGGCGAAGGCGAGGATCTGTCCCGCGTCCTTCGGGTAGACGACGGCTGCCCCGCGGGGCATGGACAGGACGTAGTCGGGGAGCAGGGGGCGCAGCGCGAGGTAGGCGACGTTACCGGTGGTGCGGACAACGCTGCCCTCGGGTGCGCCGATCAGTTCGTCGTGCGGGAAGGAACCCTTGTGGGTGTGGAAGTTCTTCCCGGCTTCGAGCGTGAACGTGTAGTGGCGGCCCTTGGGGTCGGTCAGCTGAACCTGGTCCCCGACCTTGAAGGGCCCGCGCCTGCGGGCGGCACCGGTCGGTTCGGACATGTGAACAGCCTACCGGTTTCCTGCCGGGGGCTTGGCCACTGAGGGGGCGGGGAGCGCTCAGGCGGGCCTTGCCATGGCTTTGACGAAGGCGCGCTCGACGTCGGCGGCGGACAGGACGCCGTAGATCTCGCCGGTTTCCTCGACGACCAGGTACTCGGTCGCGGGGGCGGCTCTGAGGGCGTCCAGGAGGTCTTCTCCGGCGAGTTCGGCGGAGACGCGCATGCCGTCGGTGAGGTCCTGGGCGAGGCCGCTGACGGGAACCCAGGGGCGGCGGTGTTCGGGTACGCCGACGATGGCGGCCTCGCGGACGAGGGAGAGGGGGTTGCCGTCGGCGTCGACGACGACGAGGGCGCGGGCTCCGGCGGCGTTGGCGCGGCGCAGGGCTTCGGAGAGGGGGGTGTCGGTTTCGACGGGGACGGCGCGGCGGGTGAGGGTGCGGGCGCGCAGTTCGGGGAGGTGTTCGCGCAGGCGGGCCATGCGCAGGCTGTTGCCGGCGCCGGTCCAGATGATCGCGGCGAGGATGGCGGCGAGCAGGGCGTCCATGACGGTGTCCATGCCGACGTTGTCGACGGCGTCGGAGCCGAGGGCGCCGGACTGGGTGAGCCAGGGCAGGCCGATGAGGACGGAGACGGCGAGGGCGCGGCCGACCCAGGCGGCGGCGATGGTGCCGGTCATGGGTTTGCCGGTGATCTTCCAGACGATGGCGCGGAGCATGCGGCCGCCGTCGAGGGGGAGTCCGGGGAGCAGGTTGAAGGCGGCGACGATGAGGTTGGAGATCATCAGGCCGGCCAGGAGGACGCCGGGGACGGTGCCGGGTTCGACGGGCTGCATGGCGGCGTAGAAGACGCCGGCGAGGACGAGGGAGAGCAGGGGTCCGACGAAGGCGAGGACGAATTCGCGGCCGGGTGTCTCGGCTTCTTTCTCGATTTCGGAGACTCCGCCGAAGAACTGGAGCTGGATGCGGCGCACGGGGAGCTTGAAGCGGAGTGCGGCGACGGTGTGCGCGAGTTCGTGGACGAGGACGGAGGCGTAGAAGGCGACGGCGAAGAAGAGGGAGACGAGGTAGCGGGCGGCGCCGAGCTCGGGCAGGACGCGGTCGAGCTGTCCGCCGAAGACCCAGGTGATGAGGGCGGCGACGAGGAACCAGCTGGGGGCGACGTACACGGGGACGCCGAAGGGGCGTCCCATGAGGAGGCCGCCTCGGGGTTCCTGGCGCTGGGGTGGCTGGGGCTTTGTGGTGCCTGAGTGGGCGAGGGTGCGGTCGTGGGTGTCGGGGTCGGCGGTGTGGTGGGGGTAGGGCGGGGTGGGGGGCTGCTGGGTTTCGGGCTGGGGCGGCGCCGGTGTGGTGGGGCCGGGAGGGGTGTCGCCGGTGTTCGGCGGGGCCTGGGAGTCGTCGGCGGGAGCGCCTCGCTCTTGCTGTGGGGCCTCGCCGTCGGTGGTCGCGGCGTCGCCGTCCGGGGCCTGGGGCGGCTCGTCCTGGGGGCGGTTTTCGGCGGGGAGCGGCGGCTGGGGGGCCGGGGACTCGGTGTCGTCCCGGTCGGTGTCCAAGGGCCGGGTGTCCGGGGACGGTTCGGCGGCCGGGGTCGGGTCGGGGCGTGCGGGGTCGGTGGCCGGGGCCGTACGGTCTGTTCGGCGCTCGGTCGATCGGCGCTCGGTCGACTCGTCGGTGCCGGACCGCGGCTGCCCGCTCCCGCCGCTCTCGTCCACGGTGTCCCCTCGTTCGAAGCGTCGTCCGCGCCTGCCGGGCGGATGGGTCTGGGTCGATGGTATGCGGCCGTCGCGGCGTGTTCCGCCCCGGCACCCCTCTCTGTTTCCCCGGCTGTCCCGGCCGTAACGGCCGCGGCTGGGTCACTGTCAGTGGCGGGCCGTAAGGTCTGTGGGCATGGAGACGAGCACGGAGGGTGCCGCGACGGACTGCGGCGGTGATGGCGCGCCTGCGACCGGGCCGGTGGTGGACGAGTCCCCGGCGGCGGACGGTACTGCGGTGGCTGCGGTCGGGGCGGGTGCGGCTGCGACGGGTGCGGGGGCGGTCGCGGCGGGTGATGAGGCCGCTGTCGTCCGTGTCATACCGCCTACGTCGCTGTCTCCTTCGCGTGCGAGTGACTTCATGCAGTGCCCGCTGCTGTACCGGTTCCGGGTGATCGACCGGCTGCCGGAGAAGCCGAGTGCGGCGGCGACGAAGGGCACGTTGGTGCACGCGGTGCTGGAGCGGCTCTTCGACGCCCCGGCGGCCGAGCGGACGGCGCCGCGTGCGAAGTCGCTGATTCCGGGGCAGTGGGACCGGCTGCGGGAGAGCAGGCCGGAGGTCGTGGAGCTGTTCGCGGACGATCCGGAGGGTGAGCGGCTGGCGGCGTGGTTGGGTGAGGCGGAGCGGCTTGTCGAGCGGTGGTTCGGGCTGGAGGATCCGACCCGGCTGGAGCCCGCCGAGCGTGAGCTGTTCGTGGAGGCCGAGCTGGATTCGGGGCTGCGGTTGCGCGGCATCATCGACCGGGTCGACGTGGCGCCGACGGGTGAGGTGCGGATCGTCGACTACAAGACCGGCAAGGCGCCCCGGCCCGAGTACTCCGAGGGCGCGCTGTTCCAGATGAAGTTCTACGCGCTCGTCGTGTGGCGGTTGAAGCGGGTGGTGCCGCGGCGGCTTCAGCTCGTCTATCTCGGCAGTGGGGACGTGTTGACGTACGACCCCGTCCTCGCCGATCTGGAGCGGGTCGAGCGCAAGCTGCTGGCGCTGTGGGAGGCGATCCGGGAGGCGACGGAGACGGGGGTGTGGCGGCCGCGGCCGACGAAGCTGTGCGGCTGGTGCGATCACCAGGCGCACTGCCCGGAATTCGGCGGCACTCCCCCGCCCTATCCGTTGCCGGTCAGGGCGGGCGAGTCCGGTGGTGGCCCGCAGGGCAGAATGGGGCCGGACTAGCGAAGGAGACTTACGTGGCCATCCGCGTCCTACTGGTCGACGACCAGCCGCTGCTGCGTACCGGCTTCCGGATGATTCTGGAGGCGGAGCAGGACATCGCGGTCGTGGGCGAGGCCGGCGACGGCCTTCAGGCTCTCGACCAGGTGCGGGCCCTGCAGCCCGACGTGGTTCTGATGGACATCCGTATGCCCCGGATGGACGGGGTCGAGGCGACCCGGCAGATCACCGGGCCCGGGCGGGACGGCCCGGCGAAGGTGCTGGTGCTGACGACGTTCGATCTCGACGAGTATGTGGTGGAGGCGTTGAAGGCGGGGGCCAGCGGTTTTCTGCTGAAGGACGCCCCGGCCAATGAGCTGGTGCAGGCGATCCGTGTGGTCGCGGCCGGGGAGGCGATGCTCGCGCCGAGCATCACGCGTCGGCTGCTGGACAAGTACGCGACGCATCTGCCGTCGGGTGACGAGCCGGTTCCGGACACGCTGCACACGCTCACCGATCGTGAGGTGGAGGTGCTGAAGCTGGTGGCGCGGGGTCTGTCGAACGCGGAGATCGCCGCGGATCTGTTCGTCAGCGAGACCACGGTGAAGACGCATGTGGGGCATGTGCTCACCAAGCTGGGGCTGCGGGACCGGGTGCAGGCCGCGGTGTACGCGTACGAGAGCGGGCTGGTGCGTCCCGGCGCCCAGTAGGAGCGTGTCTTGACGCACGCGGAGGGCGCCCCTGGTGAGAAGGGGCGCCCTCTGTGTCGTGCGTGGGCGGGGTTCGGCCCGTCCGTCAGCCCTTGCTGAGCTCCCAGAAGCGGAAGACGGTGGAGGCGTCGAGGCAGTACTCCAGGCCGTAGACGTTGTCGCGGACGACGGCGTACTGCTTGGCCTGCCAGACGGGCAGGACGGGGAGTTCCCTGGCGACGATGTCCTGGAGCTGGTTGAACTCGTCGTCGGTGGCGGAGCGGTCGCTCTCGGCGGAGGTGCGCGGGATGAGCGAGCCGGTGATGGCGTTGTTGCTGTAGTTGTTGCTCAGCACGTTGCCCTTGCCGAAGAAGGGTGAGGTGAAGTTGTCGGCGTCCGGGTAGTCCGGGATCCAGCCCTTCACGTACACGCCGTACTTGCCGGCGGAGATGTCCTTCTCGTACTGGTCGAAGGCGACGGACTGGACGTCGGCGTCGAACAGGCCGCTGTCGTTGAGCTGCTGGGCGATGGCCTTCAACTCCTGGTCGGTGGCCGGGCCGTAGCGTGACGGGGTGGACCAGAGGGTCAGCTTGACCTTGCCGGTGATGCCGTCGTCCTGGAGTGCGGCGGCGGCCTTGGCCTTGGAGGGGCGGGCGCCGTAGGTGTCGAAGAAGGCCGTGTTGTGGCCGCCGATACCGGCCGGGATGATCGAGTACAGCGGGCTGGCGGTGCCCTGGTAGACGTCCTTGATGAGGGCGTCGCGGTCGATCAGGTAGGCGATGGCCTTGCGGACGCCGAGCTTTCCGGTGACGGGGTCGTCCATGTTGAAGACGAGGTGCTGGACTTCGGCGCTGCTGCCCTCGACGACCTCTGTGCCCAAGTCGCCGCCGGACTTCTCGATGTCGGCGATGTCGCCCGCGGTGAGGCCGCGGTAGGCGATGTCGACCTCCTGGGCGCTCAGGGCCTTCTTGAGGGCGCCCTGGTCGCCGTGGAAGAACTTCAGGGTGACGCCGGAGTTCTGGACCTTCGCGGTGCCCTTGTAGTTCTCGTTGACGGAGAAGACGGCTTCGTCGTCGTCGAACGAGTCCAGCTGGTACGGGCCGGAGCCGACGGCCTCGTTGTCCTCGCGCAGGCCGTTCGCGTCGTACTGCTCCTGGTCGACGATGGAGCCGGCGCCGGAGGCTATCTTGCTCGGGAAGGTGGCGTCCGGGGTGTTGAGCCGGAAGACGACCGTCTTGTCGTCCGGGGTCTCCACCTTGTCGAGCGTGGGGAACATGACCGCGGGACCGTCGGGGTCGTTGATCTTCAGCATGCGGTCGAAGGAGAACTTGACGTCCTCGGAGGTGAGCGCGTCACCGTTGCTGAACTTGAGGCCGTCTCTGAGGGTGCACTTGTAGACCTTGGTCTGCGTGCCGGAGAACGTGCACTGCTCGGCGGCCTCGGGCTGGGGTTCGGTGGCGCCCTTGGGGAAGCTGAGCAGCGACTGGAAGACGTTGTTGAACAGCAGCCAGGAGCCGGGGTCGTAGCCGGAGGCGGGGTCGGTGGCCAGGACGTCGTCGGACATCCCCATGACCACCGAGGTACCGGTCCCCCCGGCATCGCCCGTTTCCGTTCCGCAGCCGGTCAGCAGGCCGGAGGCCAGCCCTACCACGACGGGCAGGACCGGCCACTGGTTGCGCATGTTCACGTACGAGTGCCTTGTCGTCGGTTGTGTGGAACCCGGGCCGAAGTCCTGGATCCCGGGCCGGCCCGGCGCCTTGGTCGTGGCGTCGGGCGCGGGGAGACGTCAGCCGCTCACGCCACGGCCGAGCTCCCACAGCTGGAGGGTCGAGGAGGAGTTGAGCGCGTAGGCGGTGCCCGTGACGTCGTCCCCGGCGGCGACGTACTGCTTGCCCTGCCACAGCGGCAGCACGGGTACGTCGTTGGCCACGATGTCCTGGATGTCCGTCAGGCTGCCGGAGGCCGAGAGCCGGTCGGCGACGCGGCGGGACTCCGGGATGAGGTTGTTGCGGATCGCGCTGTTGGCGTAGGGCGAGCCGAGGAAGTTGTCCTTGTCGAGGAAGGGCGCGAGGAAGTTGTCGGCGTCGGGGAAGTCGGGGAACCAGCCCATGCCGTAGACCTCGTACTCGCCCTTCTGCTCGGCGGGGCGGAACGTCGCCCAGGGCGTGCCTTCGATGTCGACGTCGAACAGGCCGCTGTCGTTGAGCTGCTTCTGCAGCAGCTCGAACTCCTTCTTGGTGGCCGAGCCGTAGTGGTCGGTGGTGTAGTGCAGGGTCAGCTTCACCGGGGTGGTGATGCCGGCCTTCTCCAGCAGGGCCTTGGCCTTGGCGGCGCTGGGGTCGCCGTACTTGTTGAAGAACGAGTTGGAGTGGCCGGTGACGCTGGCGGGGACCAGGGAGTACAGGGGTTCGGCCTGGGAGCCGTAGACCTTGGAGACGAGTTCGCCGCGGTCGATGATCTGGGCCATGGCCTGGCGGACGGCTTTGCTGCGCACGCTCGGGTCGTTGGTGTTGAAGGCCAGGTAGCGGATTTCCAGGCCGGACAGGTCGACGAGGTCGACGCTGTCGTCGGAGTCGGCCGACAGCTTCTGGATCTGCTCGGGCGACATGGTGCGGGTCATCAGGTCGATGTCGCCCTTTTCGAGGGCGGTGCCCATCGCGTCGGCGTCGGCGAATTCGCGCAGTTCGACCTTGTCGTTGTTCACCGTCAGGCTCCCCTTGTACTCGGGGTTCTTGGTGAACACGGCGGAGACCAGTTCATCGTTCTTGACCTCGGCCCGGAGGGTGTACGGGCCGGAGCCGTCGACCTCGAAGCCGTCGCGGAGCTTGTCCTTGGCGTAGATGTCCGGGTCGACGATGCCGGCGACCGGGGTGGACAGCTTGAACGGGAAGGTGGCGTCGGCGGTCTTGAGGTGGAAGATGACGTCGCGTTCGCCCTGGGTCTCGACGGTGTCGATGGTGGACAGCAGGGCGAAGACGCCGCTGTCGGCCTTGAGGGAGCGGGCGCGGTCGATGGAGTACTTCACGTCGTCCGCGGTGACCGGGTCGCCGTTCGCGAACTTGAGGTCCTGGCGCAGTTTGCAGGCGTAGCGTTCGTTGCCGCTGTCGGTGAAGCCGCAGCTCTGGGCGGCCTCGGGGACGGGGGCGCCGTCGCCGCGCGGCTGGACCATGAGGGTCTGCACGGTCTGGCGCAGGATGTTCCAGGTGCCGACGTCGTAGGCGTAGGCCGGGTCGAGGGGTGCGGGAGCGTCCTTCGAGGCAGTGAACGCGTCCGTGGTGCCGACGACGATCGCGTCGCCGCCGTCGCTACCGCTGTCGGTTCCGCCGCAGGCGGCGAGAACCGGCGCGAGCAGGCCGATGACGGCCGGCAGCACCAAAGTCTTGCGGTTCATGCTCGGGTTTCTCCAGCTGTCGACTCCGTGTATCCGGCATGCAGGGGTGTCGCGGCGGATCACGGGGGTAAGGGCGATGTTCTCGCGACGAGGTTAGTCCGCGCCCGCAGGAGGGTTCGCCGCCACCGGAGTTGAGAACCCATCACGCTGTGGAACCGGGTGCGGACGCACCGGAAACCTGAGGGTGGAAGGATTCGTGCACTGGTTCATCAATCGGGACACAAAGGTGCGTCGGAAGCCCTCGCTGGAGGGTCGTTGGCACGGGGGCGGGTGCCTGTCGACTCTCTTGTGAGTGGTGAACCTCACAAACTGAACGGTCTTGGTGCGCACCGGAATTCGACCATCGCGCGGGATTCGAATTCCTTTGCGGAATTTCCCGGGCTATCGGCGTTGCACTCTGGGTGAACGCCGGCCCTATTTCCGTTGTCAGGCGACCATCAGACCGCGCAGAAATGCCAGATCGACCTGTTCCAGAGAGGTCACCACGGTGCGCCGGGCGGCCGGGGCGATGGGTGCGACCGACGGCACGGCCACCACCTGGCAGCCCGCGGCCTCGGCGGCGGCGACGCCGGTCGCCGTGTCCTCGACGACCGCGCACCTGGTGGGGTCGGCGCCGAGTCCGGCCGCGGCGAACAGGTACGGGTCCGGGTGCGGCTTGGTGCGTGTCACCTCGTCGCCGGCGACGGTCAGCGCGAAGTACTGCGCGCCGAGCGAGGTGAGGACCCGGTCGATGATGCGCCGGTGCGAGGCGGAGACCAGGGCCGTGGGGATCTCGTGCCGGGCCAGCTCGGCCAGCAGCCGGGCGGCCCCGGGCATCAGTGGCAGGGCGCGGTCGATCCGGTCCTCGAAGCCCTCGTTCAGCAGGACCGTGAGCTCGGCGAGGGTGATGTCGGCGCCGGTGGCCTCGATGAGGAAGCCGGCGCTGCGGGTCATCGGGCCGCCGACCACGACATGGCGCCAGGTGTCGTCGAGGGTGTGGCCCAGGCCGGCGAAGACCTCGACCTCGACGTCCCACCAGAAGCCCTCGGTGTCCACCAGGGTGCCGTCCATGTCGAGGAGGACGGCCTGCAGGGCCGAGCCGTCGGCCGTACGGGTTACTGGCGCGGGGACCGTGCTGGTCATCCACGTACCTCCTTGAAGGGACGATCAGGCCGGTTCCCACGGAGGGAACCGGCCTGCGGTGGACCGTCCAGTGTACGACGGGTCGCGTTGAATCGCCTGGTTCAACGGGTGTGCCGCGAGGCACACGGGTGACACGCCGGCTGCGGGGTCAGCGTGCGTTGAAGTACTTCGCCTCCGGGTGGTGGATGACGATCGCGTCCGTGGACTGCTCGGGGTGCAGCTGGAACTCCTCGGACAGGTGGACGCCGATGCGCTCCGGCTGGAGCAGGTCGGCGATCTTGGACCGGTCCTCCAGGTTGGGGCAGGCGCCGTAGCCGAGGGAGAAGCGGGCGCCGCGGTACTTCAGCGCGAACATGTCCTCGATGTCGGACGGGTCCTCACCGGCGAAGCCCAGCTCGGAGCGCACGCGCGCGTGCCAGTACTCGGCGAGCGCCTCGGCCAGCTGCACGGACAGGCCGTGCAGTTCGAGGTAGTCGCGGTAGGCGTTCGCCTCGAACATCCGCGCGGTCTCCTCGCCGATCCGTGAGCCAACGGTGACGACCTGGAGGCCCACGACGTCGGTCTCGCCGGACTCCTGCGGGCGGAAGAAGTCCGCGAGGCACAGTCGGCGGCCGCGGCGCTGGCGCGGGAAGGTGAAGCGGGTGCGTTCGTTGCCGTGCTCGTCGAGGAGGATCAGGTCGTCGTCCTTGGAGACGCACGGGAAGTAGCCGTAGACCACGGCGGCTTCGAGGAGGTTGTCCGTCTGGAGCCGGTCGAGCAGTCCGCGCAGCCGCGGGCGGCCCTCGGTCTCGACGAGTTCCTGGTACGACGGCCCGTCACCGGTGCGGGCCTCCCTCAGACCCCACTGGCCCTTGAAGAGAGCGCCCTCGTCGAGCCAGGAGGCGTACTCCTTGAGCTGGATGCCCTTGATGACGCGGGTGCCCCAGAACGGCGGCTCGGGCAGCGGGTTGTCGGTGGCGACGTCGGAGCGGCCGCCCGCGTCCTCGGGACGCTCGTCCAGTACGGCCGTGGCGGTGGTGCTCCTGACCCGGCGCTGCTTGAGGTCGGGCAGCTTCGCGCCGGGTACGCCCCGCTTGACGCCGATCAGGGCGTCCATCAGGCGCAGGCCCTCGAACGCGTCCCGGGCGTAGCGGACTTCGCCCTCGTAGATCTCGTGCAGGTCCTGCTCGACGTACGCGCGGGTGAGGGCTGCGCCGCCGAGGATGACGGGGTAGTTCGCCGCGAGGCCGCGCTGGTTGAGCTCCTCCAGGTTCTCCTTCATGATCACCGTGGACTTGACCAGGAGGCCGGACATGCCGATGACGTCGGCCCGGTGCTCCTCGGCGGCCTCCAGGATCGCGGAGACGGGCTGCTTGATGCCCAGGTTGACCACGTTGTAGCCGTTGTTGGACAGGATGATGTCCACGAGGTTCTTGCCGATGTCGTGGACGTCGCCGCGGACGGTGGCCAGCACGATGGTGCCCTTGCCGTCGGCGTCGGACTTCTCCATGTGCGGTTCGAGGTGGGCGACGGCGGCCTTCATCACCTCGGCGGACTGGAGCACGAACGGCAGCTGCATCTGGCCGGAGCCGAAGAGTTCACCGACGACCTTCATGCCGTCCAGGAGGGTCTCGTTGACGATGTCGAGGGCGGGGCGGTCCTGGAGGGCCTCGTCGAGGTCGGCTTCCAGGCCGTTGCGCTCGCCGTCGATGATGCGGCGCTTGAGGCGCTCCTCCAGCGGCAGCGCGGCGAGTTCCTCGGCCTTGCCTGCCTTGAGGGACTTGGCGGTGGCGCCCTCGAAGAGCTGCATCAGCTTCTGGAGGGGGTCGTAGCCCTCGGCGCGGCGGTCGTGGATCAGGTCGAGGGCCGTCTGGACCTCTTCCTCGCTGAAGCGGGCGATCGGGAGGATCTTGGAGGCGTGGACGATGGCCGAGTCCAGTCCGGCCTTGACGCACTCGTCGAGGAAGACGGAGTTCAGCAGGATGCGGGCGGCCGGGTTGAGGCCGAAGGAGATGTTGGACAGGCCGAGCGTGGTCTGGACGTCCGGGTGGCGGCGCTTGAGCTCGCGGATCGCCTCGATGGTGGCGATGCCGTCCCCCCGGGACTCCTCCTGGCCGGTACAGATGGTGAAGGTCAGGGTGTCGATGAGGATGTCCGACTCAAGGATGCCCCAGTTGCCGGTGAGGTCGTCGATGAGCCGTTCGGCGATCTCGACCTTCTTCTCGGGGGTGCGGGCCTGGCCCTCCTCGTCGATGGTCAGCGCGATCAGCGCGGCGCCGTGCTCGCGGGCGAGCTTGGTGACCTTCGCGAAGCGGGACTCGGGGCCGTCGCCGTCCTCGTAGTTGACGGAGTTGATGACCGCGCGGCCGCCGAGCTTCTCCAGTCCTGCCTGGATGACGTCGACCTCGGTGGAGTCGAGGACGATCGGCAGGGTGGAGGCGGTGGCGAAGCGGCCGGCGAGCTCCTCCATGTCGGCGACGCCGTCGCGGCCCACGTAGTCGACGCACAGGTCGAGCATGTGCGCGCCCTCGCGGATCTGGTCGCGGGCCATCTCCACACAGTCGTCCCAGCGGCCGTCCAGCATGGCCTCGCGGAACTTCTTGGAGCCGTTGGCGTTGGTGCGCTCACCGATGGCGAGGTAGGAGGTGTCCTGGCGGAACGGGACCGTCTGGTAGAGGGAGGCGGCGCCGGGTTCGGGCTGCGGGGCGCGCTCGACCGGCGTGGCCTCCCGGACGCGCTCCACGAGCTGCCTCAGGTGCTCGGGGGTGGTGCCGCAGCAGCCGCCGATGAGGTTCAGGCCGTAGTCCCGTACGAAGGTCTCCTGGGCGTCGGCCAGGCCCTCGGGGTCGAGCGGGAAGTGGGCGCCGTCCTTGGTGAGGATCGGCAGACCGGCGTTCGGCATGCACAGCAGGGGGGTGCGGGAGTGCCGGGCCAGGTAGCGCAGGTGCTCGCTCATCTCGGCGGGGCCGGTGGAGCAGTTCAGGCCGATCATGTCGATGCCGAGGGGCTCCAGCGCGGTCAGCGCGGCGCCGATCTCGGAGCCGAGCAGCATGGTGCCGGTCGTCTCGAAGGCCATCGAGACCAGCAGCGGGACCTCGGTGCCGGTCGCCTCCATGGCGCGCCGGGCGCCCAGGATGGAGGACTTCGTCTGGAGGAGGTCCTGGGTGGTCTCCACGATCAGGGCGTCCGCGCCGCCGGCGAGCAGGCCCTCGGCGTTCGCCTGGAAGCCGTCGCGCAGCGTGCCGTAGCCGATGTGGCCGAGGGTCGGCAGCTTCGTACCGGGGCCGATGGAGCCGAGCACCCAGCGCTGGCGTCCGTCGCGGGCGCCGAAGGCGTCGGCCGTCTCGCGGGCGATCCGGGCGCCCGCCTCGGACAGCTCGTGGACGCGGTGGGCGATGTCGTACTCGGCCATGGCCGAGTGGTTGGCGCCGAAGGTGTTGGTCTCGACGCAGTCCACGCCCGCCTCGAAGTAGGCCTCGTGGACGGAGCGGACGATGTCGGGCCGGGTGAGGTTGAGGATCTCGTTGCAGCCCTCGAGGTTCTCGAAGTCGTCGAGGGTGGGCTCCTGGGCCTGCAACATGGTGCCCATCGCTCCGTCGGCGACCACCACACGGGTGGCGAGCGCCTCGCGGAGGGCGGACACGCGGGTCCGGCTGTCGGCGGAAGGGGTCGGTGGCAACGAGGCCATGAAAGGGCTCCCTGGAATGCGACGGCTGTCGGCTTTGCACCCTTACGTGACTTTCCACAGCGGGCGCACCCCGCCAGCGTAGCCGGGACCGCGACGGAAGGGTCGGGCCGTCCACGGGGCGGACGCGGGCGATGGTGAGGGCGCTCACCGGATACCTGTGACACAAGAGAAGCAGCCGGATGGCGACGGACCATTAGCGGGAGGTCGGCATCGACCGGTAGTGTTCGACATTGCCGAACGGCGGCAGCGACGTCGCGATGTCGACGGTCGAAGGGGACGGAGGCAGTACGGCGATGGCACGGAACATCCAGTCGCTCGAACGGGCGGCCGCGATGCTGCGGCTTCTCGCAGGCGGCGAGCGACGCCTCGGCCTGTCGGACATCGCCTCCTCGCTGGGCCTCGCCAAGGGCACCGCCCACGGGATCCTGCGCACGCTCCAGCAGGAGGGCTTCGTCGAGCAGGACGACGCCTCCGGGCGCTACCAGCTGGGCGCGGAGCTGCTGCGCCTGGGCACGACCTATCTGGACGTGCACGAGCTGCGGGCACGGGCGCTGGTGTGGACGGACGACCTGGCGCGTTCCAGCGGGGAGAGCGTCTACCTGGGCGTTCTGCACCAGCAGGGCGTACTGATCGTCCACCATGTCTTCCGTCCGGACGACAGCAGGCAGGTGCTGGAGATCGGCGCCATGCAGCCGCTGCACTCCACGGCGCTGGGCAAGGTCCTGTCGGCGTACGACCCGGTCGCGCACAGCGAGGCGATCGAGGCCGACCGCAAGGCCTTCACGGACCGGACCGTGTGCGAGCTGGACGGCTTCGAGCATCTCCTCGACATGACACGCGCGCGTGGGTACGCCGCGGACGTAGAGGAGACCTGGGAGGGCGTCGCCTCCCTGGCCGCCCCCATCCATGACCGGCGCCGTATGCCGGTCGGCGCCGTCGGCATCACCGGCGCCGTGGAGCGGCTGTGCCGGGACGGCGAGCTGCGTCCGGAGCTGATCGCGGCGGTGCGGGACTGCGCCCGCGCGGTGTCGCGGGATCTGGGCGCCGGCCGATTCTGAGGCCCCACCGGGGCCCTTTCGGGACAGGAGAGACCGCCGGGACGTCGTTCGACGTCCCGGCTTTTCGTCGCGTCCTGACCCAACTGTCCCCATGTCGATAAATCAACACAACCGACAACGATCGCGCATTCAACGACAGAGCTCTTGACGCACGCCCGACGCCGGGACAAGACTCCCGTCCATCGGTCGGCATTGTCGAACACCTACCGGCAATACGCGCTAGAGTGTGACAACGCCAAGGGCCGGCATCGCTCTCACCCCCGAGGGCAACGCGAACCACCGGAGGGACCCGGGGTTCGGCTTCCCCTGGACGAAGGACAAAGGAGTCGCGGGTGTCCAGCTCCGACATCTTCATCGGCGAGACCATCGGTACCGCCATACTCATCCTGCTCGGCGGGGGCGTCTGCGCCGCCGTCACGCTGAAGGCCTCCAAGGCCCGCAACGCCGGCTGGCTCGCCATCACCTTCGGGTGGGGCTTCGCAGTACTCACGGCGGTCTACACCTCGGCGCCGCTTTCCGGCGCCCATCTGAACCCGGCCGTGACCGTCGCACTCGCGATCAAGGACGGCGAGTGGAGCAATGTTCCGACCTACTTCGCCGGACAGCTGCTCGGCGCCATGATCGGCGCGGCCCTGGTCTGGGTCGCCTACTACGGCCAGTTCCACGCCCACCTCACCGACAAGGAGATCGTCGGCGGTCCGGGTGCGCAGGCCACGGCCACCAAGGCCGTCGAGGCCCAGGAGAAGGGCGCCGGCCCGGTCCTGGGCGTCTTCTCCACCGGTCCCGAGATCCGGAACGCGGTGCAGAACCTCGCCACGGAGATCATCGGCACCGTCGTGCTGGTCCTCGCCATCCTCACGCAGGGCCTGAACGACGCCGGCAACGGCCTCGGCACACTGGGCGCCCTGATCACCGCACTCGTGGTCGTCTCCATCGGTCTGTCGCTCGGCGGCCCGACCGGTTACGCGATCAACCCGGCCCGTGACCTCGGTCCGCGTATCGTCCACGCCCTTCTGCCGCTGCCCAACAAGGGCGGTTCCGACTGGGGCTACGCCTGGATCCCGGTGGTCGGTCCGCTGATCGGCGGCGCCATCGCGGCAGGCATCTACAACGTCGCATTCGCCTAGGAGAAGTGAGCTTCACCCGTTCAGGTGAGGCGTACCGAAACTCTCAGCGCGCGCCGTACGTAAAGCCCCATAACCACGGAACTTCCAGGAGCTAACAGTGACCGACGCCCACACCGCCGGCCCCTTCATCGCCGCGATCGACCAGGGCACCACCTCGTCCCGCTGCATCGTCTTCGACCGCGACGGCCGCATCGTCTCCGTCGACCAGAAGGAGCACGAGCAGATCTTCCCGAAGCCGGGCTGGGTCGAGCACAACGCGACCGAGATCTGGACCAACGTCCAGGAGGTCGTCGCCGGTGCCATCGCCAAGGCCGGCATCACCCGCGACGACATCAAGGCCATCGGCATCACCAACCAGCGCGAGACCACCGTGCTGTGGGACAAGAACACCGGTGAGCCCGTCCACAACGCGATCGTCTGGCAGGACACCCGCACCGACGCGCTCTGCAAGGAGCTCGGGCGCAACGTCGGGCAGGACCGCTTCCGCCGTGAGACGGGCCTTCCCCTGGCCTCCTACTTCGCCGGTCCCAAGGCCCGCTGGCTGCTGGACAACGTCGAGGGCCTGAAGGAGCGCGCCGAGGCCGGCGACATCCTCTTCGGCACCATGGACACCTGGGTCATCTGGAACCTGACCGGCGGTGTCAACGGCGGCAAGCACGTCACCGACGTCACCAACGCGTCCCGCACCATGCTGATGAACCTGCACACCATGGCGTGGGACGACAAGATCGCCGAGTCGATCGGCGTGCCGCTGCAGATCCTGCCGGAGATCCGCTCCTCCGCCGAGGTCTACGGCGAGATCACCGGCGGCAAGCTGGGCGACCTGCTCGGCGGCATCCCGGTCGCCTCCGCGCTCGGCGACCAGCAGGCGGCCCTGTTCGGCCAGACCTGTTTCTCCGAGGGCGAGGTCAAGTCGACGTACGGCACCGGCACCTTCATGGTGATGAACACCGGTGACAAGATCATCAACTCCTACGCGGGGCTGCTGACCACTGTCGGCTACAAGATCGGCGACCAGGACACGGTCTACGCCCTGGAGGGCTCGATCGCGGTCACCGGCTCCCTGGTGCAGTGGATGCGCGACCAGATGGGCCTGATCTCCACCGCCGCCGAGATCGAGACGCTCGCGCTCTCGGTCGAGGACAACGGCGGCGCCTACTTCGTGCCGGCCTTCTCCGGCCTGTTCGCCCCGCACTGGCGTTCCGACGCCCGCGGTGTGATCGCCGGTCTGACCCGGTACGTCACCAAGGCGCACCTCGCGCGCGCCGTCCTGGAGGCCACGGCCTGGCAGACCCGGGAGATCGCCGACGCCATGGTCAAGGACTCCGGCGACGAGCTGGTGGCCCTCAAGGTCGACGGCGGCATGACCTCCAACAACCTGCTGATGCAGACCCTCTCGGACTTCCTGGACGCCCCCGTGGTGCGCCCGATGGTCGCCGAGACCACCTGCCTCGGCGCCGCCTACGCCGCCGGTCTCGCCGTCGGCTTCTGGTCCAGCACGGACGAACTGCGCGCCAACTGGCGCCGGGCCGCCGAGTGGACCCCCCGCATGGACGCGGACACCCGCGACCGTGAGTACAAGAACTGGCTCAAGGCCGTCGAGCGGACCATGGGCTGGATCGAGGACGACGAGAGCTGAACGGCCCTCGCCGGCTCTCGAACTCTGATGAGGAGCAATAACCCGAAATGACCAGTCAGACCACCCTGCAGTCCGTGCCTGCCCTGGGTATGCGCCCGGCCTCCGGCTCCAACCCGAGCCGCGCCGAGACCCGGGAGCAGCTCGCCAAGGCGTCGTACGACCTTCTCGTGATCGGCGGCGGCATCCTGGGCATCTCCACCGCCTGGCACGCCGCGCAGTCCGGCCTCAGGGTGGCTCTGGTCGACGCCGGTGACTTCGCCGGCGCCACCTCGTCCGCCTCCTCCAAGCTGCTCCACGGCGGTCTGCGCTACCTGCAGACCGGCGCGGTGAAGCTGGTGGCGGAGAACCACTTCGAGCGCCGTGCGGTCTCCCGCCAGGTGGCCCCCCACCTGGCGAACCCTCTCACGTTCTACCTCCCCGTGTACAAGGGCGGCCCGCACGGCGCCGCGAAGCTCGGGGCGGGCGTCTTCGCCTACTCCGCGCTCTCCGCGTTCGGTGACGGCGTCGGTCACCTCCTGTCCCCCGCGAAGGCGGCGCAGGACGTGCCCGAGCTGCGCACCGACAACCTCAAGGCCGTGGCCGTGTACGGCGACGACCAGATGAACGACGCGCGCATGGCACTGATGACGGTCCGCGGGGCCGTCGAGGCGGGCGCCGTCGTGCTCAACCACGCCGAGGTCACCGGCCTGCGCTTCACCAAGGGCCGGGTGACCGGAGCGGACCTGCGGGACCGCCAGTCCGGTGACGAGTTCGGGGTGAACGCCCGTCTCGTGCTGAACGCGACCGGGCCCTGGGTCGACCACCTGCGCAAGATGGAGGACCCGAATGCCGCGCCGTCGATCCGGCTGTCGAAGGGCGCGCATCTGGTCCTGAAGCGGACGGCGCCGTGGAAGGCGGCACTCGCGACGCCGATCGACAAGTACCGCATCACGTTCGCCCTGCCCTGGGAGGACATGCTGCTGCTGGGCACCACGGACGAGGAGTTCGAGGGCGACCCGGCGGACGTCTCGGTCACCGAGAAGGACACGGCCCAGATACTCGACGAGGCCGCGTTCTCCATCCGGGACCAGCAGCTGGACCGGGATCTGATCACGTACGCGTTCGCGGGGCTGCGGGTGCTGCCGGGCGGTCCCGGTGACACCGCGAAGGCCAAGCGGGAGACGGTCGTCACCGAGGGCACGGGCGGCATGCTGTCCGTCGCGGGCGGCAAGTGGACGACGTTCCGGCACATCGGCCGCACCATCATGAAGAAGCTGGAGGCGCTGCCGGGCCACCCGCTGGGCGACGACTTCGAGCCGATCGCCTCGCTGCCGAAGAAGCTGCCGCTGCCCGGCATCGCCAACCCGCGCGCGGTCGCCCACCGGCTGCTGACCGACCGCCCGGCGCCCGGCCCGCGCATGGGGGCCGACACCGCCAAGCACCTGGCCACGCACTACGGTTCGCTGGCGTTCGACATCGCCCGTATCGCCAACGAGAACCCGGAGCTGGGCGAGCGCGTCCACCCGGACGCCCCGGAGATCTGGGCCCAGGTGGTCTACGCCCGGGACAACGAGTGGGCCGAGACGCAGGACGACGTGCTGCGCCGCCGGACGACGCTGACGATCCGGGGACTTGCGACGGACGACGTCCGGGCGAAGGTACAGGACCTGCTCGACAAGAAGTGACCTCGTGTGCGCAGGGACTGGCTGGCAGATTCCCGTCGTCCGCCCGGAGGGCGGGCCCGGCGGCGTCTGGTGCGCGCGAGCGTGCGTGCCAGGCGCCGCCGGGCAGGCGGGAATCTGCCAGCCAGCCCCTAGGGGAGGTTTTCGCCGGATGAGCCTCCCTCGGCGTCAGGTCCGGCCACTCCCCTGACCAGGCCGGACCGCACGAGGGCGGCCCGCCCCGCGTTCTTCCGCACCGGGGCCGGCCACCACCGGAAGGGGCGGCTCCACGCCGACGGAGCCGCCCCTTTCGTCTACCGGTGCGTTGTGTTTCGTCTGCGGGTGCGTGGGGGCTTGTCGCCCAGTTCCCCGCGCCCCTCAGGTTGGCTGCACTACCGCCCTTACAGCGTTCGAGGTGTCCAACTCATCGCGGCGGACGATCAGTTCGCGCCCGATCGCCAGCGCCCTACGGGACGCCGGTACCGGGTCCGGCAGGGTCGTCAGGTCCGTCAGGTGGGCGAAGCCGATGATGCGGCGGATGATCTCCGTGCCGGCGTAGCCGAGGGACTCGGTCCATACCCGGCGCAGGAAGCGGTCCAGATAGGCGTCGTCGAAGAAGGTGTCGACGCGGGTGGGCCACAGCCGGCGGAACTCCGTTTCGAAGGCCTCCCAGGAGAGGCGGAGTTGGTCACCGTGGTCGGACAGCGTGCCGAGCGCCCGTGCCCGTTCCTCGGAGACCAGGGTGTTCGCCCAGTACAGGCCCAGGTCGTAGCCGACGGGGCCGACGAAGGAGAACTCGGGGTCGAAGACCCGTACGACGTGGGCGCCTTCGCGCTCGCCGACCATGACGCTGCCGGTGTGCAGGTCGCCGTGGAGGAGGGCCTGGGCGCTGGTCATGAAGGTGTGCCGGAGGTCGGCGACCTCGGTGCGCAGCCGGGTGTCCGCGCGGAAGGACGCCGCCAGGTCGGCCAGGCCCTCGTGCCAGTGGTTGTGCTCGTGCTCGCTGTACGGCTCGGAGAGCACGACGTCTTCGGTGATCTTGCAGAGCTCAGGGCTGACCGAGGCCGCGATCAGGGCCTTGCGTTCGGCGGAGGGCATGCCGAAGTCGCTGGTGGCGAAGGAGAACTGGGCGACGAACTCGCCGATGCGCGCCGAGGTGTGCGGGCCGTACGGCTCGCCCTCGTTGAGGCGGGTGCGCAGGACCTCCAGGTCGGACATGTCCTCCATGACGAGGGCGTGGTTCTCGGGGTCGTAGCCGTGGATCGCCGGGATCTTGTCGGGGGCGACCTTCGCCACCTGGTCGTAGGCGCGGGCCTCGGCGTCGGCGCGGTCCGGGCTCATCGGCCAGGACGGTCCGGCGACCCGGACCCAGGGCAGGGCCTGCTTGACGGCGAGGCTGCGGGTGCCGTCGGCGGAGGACGCGAGGAACACCCGGTTCATGTTGCCGTCCGACACCTCGCGGACACGGATGTCGCTCACGTCGTCCCAGTGGCCGCGCTCGCGCAGGTAGCCGGGGATGTCGTCGGTCTCCAGGATGCGGTAGCCCATCGCGGTAACTCCTCGAACTTCGCTATGCGGTACGGCGCTTGGACAGGGTGAAGCTGAAGACCAGGGCGAGGATGAGGACCGCGCCCTCGACGACGTCCTGGGTGTAGTAGGGCAGCCCCTTGATGGTGAGGCCGGTGGTGATGATGCCGATGAGGACGGCGCCGAGGGCGGTGCCCCAGACGTTGGGGCGGCCGCGGCCCAGGACGGAGGTGCCGACGAGGGCCACGGCGACCGCCTCCAGCAGCTGCGAGGTGCCCGCGGACACGTCGCCCTGGCCGATGCGGGACGCCAGGATCAGGCCGCCGATGGAGGCGAGGACGCCGGAGAGGACGTACGCCAACGCCCGGTAGGCGCCTACGCGGATGCCCGCCAGGCGCGCTGCCTCGGGGTTGGCGCCGATCGCGTAGAGCACGCGGCCCCAGCGGGTGCGGGCCAGGAAGACCCAGGCGGCGATCGTGAGGCCGCCGAAGACGAGGACCGAGATCGGGATGCCGAGGACGGTGCCTCGGTCGATGCGCAGGAAGCCTTCGGTGAACCTGCCGGGGGCCGTGGTGCCGTCGTCCAGGGTCATGCCGGGGGTGATGGACTGGCCGTCGACCAGGATGAGTTTGGTGCCCTGGATGACGAACATGGTGCCGAGGGTGGCCAGCATGTCGGGGATCTTCAGGACCACGATGAGCAGGGCGTTGAGCAGTCCGGCCAGCGCGCCCGCCGCCAGGACGGCGAGGATCGCGACCGTGCCGACCTGGTTGAGGACGACCATGGTGTGCGCGGCGACGGAGACGCCGAGGCCGGCCACCGCTCCGACGGACATGTCCATTCCGCCGACGGCCATGGTGAGGGTGACGCCGAGGCCGAGGATCGCGGCGACGGAGACGTAGCGGAGGGTGTCGAGGAGGGTCGCCGACTCGCGGAAGGAGCCCTCGCTCAGCGCGAAGTACAGGAACAGCGCGACGGTGACGAAGATGAAGCCGTACTTGATGACGGCGTTCTGGACGCGTACGGCGGTGGAGGTCGCGGGCGGGATCGCCGCCTTCGTGGGGACTTCCGTGCTCTGGGTGGTGGTCATGGCGTAGTTCCTCAGGGAGCCGGGGTCACACGGACGCCGAGATGGTCTGGATGACGCGGTCGCGTTCCGCGTCCTCGCCGCAGGCGTCGAGGTGGATCTCGCCGGCGGCGAGCACGACGACCCGGTCGGCGATCTCGAGGACCTCGTCGACGTCGGCGGACAGGACGAGCACGGCGGCGCCCTCGGCGGCGAGGGCCCGGGCGCGGCGGCCGATGTCCCGGCGGGCGCCGATGTCCACGCCGCGGAACGGCTCGTCCAGGATGAGGACGCGGGGTGTCTCGGCGAGCCAGCGGCCGACGACGACCTTCTGCTGGTTGCCGCCGGACAGTTCCTCCACGGTGCTGTGCTCGTCGCGGGCGACGACGCCGAGGGCGGCGATGGTGTCGCGGCCGAGGGCGTCCTCCTTGGCCGTGTTCATCAGTCCCGCCCGGGACAGCGACTTCAGGAACGGCAGCGAGATGTTCCGGGCCAGCGACCAGCCGGGGACGAGCGCGTCGGCGTGCCGGTCCTCGGGGACCAGGTGGACCCCGGCGCGGATCGCGTCGGCGGGCCTCCTCGGGCCGTACGGCCTGCCGTCGAGTTCGAGGGAACCGGTGGTGAAGGGATCGGCGCCGAACAGGCCGCGGGCCAGCTCGGTCTTGCCGGCGCCCAACAGGCCGACGACACCGGTGACCTCACCCGTGCGGATGTCGAGATCGAGGGGTGCCCGGCCCTCCAGGAGACGCACGCCCTTCAGTGACAGGGCGACATCGCCTGCGGAGCCCTCCCGCACGGGCCGGGCCGTGGTCGCCTCCTGGGCCTGGGCCAGCATCGCGCGCAGGGCGCTGTCCCAGTCGAAGGGTTTGGCCTGGTCCTCGGTGAGACGGCCGTCCCGCAGGACGACCAGGCGGTCGGCGAGGGCGTCGATCTCGCCGAGTCGGTGGGAGACGTAGAGGACCGCGATGCCGTCGTCGCGCATCTTCTCGACGAGCGTGAAGAGGCGTTCGGCCTCGGCGGCGGACAGGGCCGAGGTGGGTTCGTCGAGGATGAGCAGCCGGGGGCGGGTGGCGAGGGCGCGGGCGAGGATCAGCAACTGGCGGTCGGAGATGCCGAGTTCGCTGACGTCGCGGCGCAGCAGCGAGTCGCTCCAGCCGAGGTCGAGGCCCGCCTGGATCTCGCGGGCGCGCGCGAGGACGCGGCGTCCGTTGAGGAACGGGTTGCCGCGCGCCTGTGCCAGCTCCTCGAAGACCAGGTTCTCGGCGACCGAGAGGCCCGGCACGATGCCCTCGCCGATGCGCTGGTGCACGGTCTGGATGCCGAGTCGGCGGGCGGCGAGCGGAGAGTGGAGGGCCGCGGGTTCGCCGGCGATCCGTACCTCTCCCCCGTGGTCCGTGTGGACGCCCGAGAGGATCTTGATCAGGGTGGACTTGCCGGCGCCGTTCGCGCCGAGCAGTGCGACCACGCTGCCCGGGGCGATGTCGAGGGTGACGGCGGCGAGGACGGTCTTGCCGCCGAACGCCATGCTGACGTCGGTGAGCCCGACCGCCGGTATGTGCTCAAGAGGCCGCTCAGTGGGCGACATTCGCGATCCAGTCGGCGGTGGAGACCTGCGACAGGTTCAGCGCGGGGAGCGCCTCGCGCAGCTGGTCCATGTTCTCGATCTTCTTCTCGCGCAGGAAGTCCTGGGTGATGGCGACGGCCGGGAACTCCACCGACGTCTTGTTGAGCTGCCCGGCCAGCTCCAGGGCCGTCGTACGGACGACGGCGGCGCCGACCGCGGACGGGTCGGTGCCCGCGGTGGCGACCCAGGGGCTGCCGTCCGCCGTCATGTTCTGGATGTCGGCACCTGAGACGTCCGCGCCGAAGACCTTCACCTTGTCCTGGAGCTTCTTGTTCTGCACGGCGAGGACGGTGCCCTTGGCGAGTTCGTCGTACGGGGCGAAGACGCCGGTGACGTCGGAGTGCTGGGTGAGCGCGGCCGACACCAGCGGCACGTTGTCGGTCGCCGTGGAGTCGGTGACCTTGCCGACCTTGAACTGCTGCTTCCAGCCCTGGGCTGCGGCTTCCTTCGCCCAGACGGTGTTGCGCTTGTCGAGGGCGGCGTATCCGGCGACGTTGACGTAGCCGACCTTGGCGTTCTTGCCGACCTCCTTGGCCATCACGTCGAGGACGGCCTGGGCCATGCTCGCGTCGTTCTGCCGGGTGCTGACGACGCCCTTGGTGGCGGTCTCGACGTCGTAGACGACGACCTTGACGCCCTTCTTCACGGCCTTGTCGATCTCCGGCTGGATGGTGGCCGGAAAGCCGTGGTCGACGATGATGGCCTGCGCGCCGGAGTTGATGGCCGAGGACAGGTCGGTGGCCTGCTTGGCGTTGTCGGCCTGGGCGTCGTACACCGTCAGGTCGATCCCGAGGGCCTTGGCCTGGGCCTTGGCGCCGTTGCCCCACTGCTCGAAGTAGTCGCCGGCACCGCTCTGGCGGACGAGGGCCACCTTGACGGTGCCCTTGCTGAACGGAGCGGGCTTCGGGCCGGTGGCGGCCGCGGCCGGGGCGGCGGTGTCGCCGGAGGTCTTGGAGGCGTCCGTGGACTGCGAGCAGCCCGCGAGGAGCAGGGCGGAGACGGACGCGAGGGAGAGCGCGGCAAGGGGCAGACGGACACGGGACATGGCGGGGCTCCAGGTGCGGGAAGGGGTGGGGAGTTGCTGGACCCGGAGCTGGGCACGTCGGTGTGCGAGGGGGCGCCAACGCCGGAGGGCGGGCGCGGGGGCTCCGGACGGGGTCAGCGACAGCTGGCTGTGGTCGACCGGAGCAAGTCCACGTACAGCCGCCGCACGAGCAGCAGCGTCTTCATACGGAGATGATGGGAACGATTTCAGCCACGCGTCAAAGCGATGGAAGCGGTTTCTCACCACGTGAGACAACGAGTACGTCACACCCGGTTGACGCCTCGACGGCGCCACCGCGGAGTTACGATCACGGGAGACCGGCACCCGAACCGGCACAGCCCGGTACCCCCACCGGCACAGTGAGGCCCTGATGACGACACATCGCGCGACAGCGACCGGCATGCCCCGCATGCGCTGCTGTCCCGGCGCGATGTGTCGCGGCTGACCAGCACCGACCGGCTTTCCCGCCCGCCGCGCCCTTCCTCACACCCCCTCCCGGGTGCTTGTCTCGGTACCCGGCCCCCCTTTCCAGTTCCAGGAGTTGCACCCATGACCCTGCTGACGACCTGGCCCGAGTCCGGACCGGAGAGCGTTGTCCGCCGCACCTCGGACCCCGCCGAGATCGCCGAGGCCCTGAAGCCGCTGGGCGTGCGCTACGAGCAGTGGCCGGTCCGTGAGGACGTCCCGTTCGACGCGGACAGCGAGACCGTGTTCGCGGCGTACGGCCCGGAGATCGACCGGCTCAACGCCGAGGAGGGCTTCACCACCGTCGACGTGCTGGGCCTGCACCCCAGCGACGACCCGGAGTTCCCGGCGAAGGCGAAGGCCGCGCGCGAGAAGTTCCTCCAGGAGCACACGCACGACGACGATGACGAGGTGCGGTTCTTCGTCTCCGGGTCCGGCATCTTCTACCTCCATGTGAACGGCGAGGTGCACGCCGTCTTCTGCGAGAAGGGCGACCTGCTGGGCGTGCCGCGCGGCACGACGCACTGGTTCGACATGGGCACGAAGCCGTCCTTCACCGCGATCCGCTTCTTCCACGAGGAGGACGGCTGGATCGGCAACTTCACCGGTTCCACCATCGCCGGCCGCTTCCCGGACTACGACACGATCGCGGCCGGCTACGAGGCCGACAGGGCCGCGGCGTGACCGTGCGGGAGCTCCGGTTCGACGTGGACGCCGTGGACGCCGTGGACGCCGTGGTGCTCGACATCGAGGGCACCACCAGCGCCACCGGGTTCGTCGTGGACGTGCTGTACCCGTACTCGCGTGCGCGGTTCGGCGCGCTGCTCGCCGAGCGCGGCGACGATCCGCGGGTGGCGCGGGCGCTCGCCCAGGTGCGGGAGCTGACGGGCGAGCCGGACGCCGACGCCGTACGGATCGAGAAGACCCTCAACCTCTGGCTGGACGAGGACCGCAAGGCCACCCCGCTGAAGACCCTCCAGGGCATCATCTGGTCCGAGGGCTTCGCCCGCGGTGACCTCGTGTCGCACTTCTACGACGACGTCGTACCGCGGCTGCGGGCGTGGCACGCGGCGGGCGTACGGCTGTACGTCTACTCGTCGGGTTCGGTGGCCGCCCAGCGGGCGTGGTTCACCAACAGCCCGGACGGCGACCTGACGCCGCTGGTCTCCGGTCTGTACGACACCGAGAACGCGGGCCCCAAGCAGGAGCCGGAGTCGTACCGCCGTATCGCGGAGTCGACCGGCGTCGAGCCGGCCCGTCTCCTCTTCCTCTCCGACCGCCCGGGCGAACTGGACGCGGCCCGTGCGGCGGGCTGGCGGACGGTCGGTGTCCGGCGGCCCGGGGAGCCGTACTTCGAGCAAGGCGTCGGCGACCACGCGCAGGCGGGGACGTTCGACGAGATCACCGTCATCACTTCCGGGAGCAGCACGTGACCGCCGACATAAGCCAACTCGACCTTGAGGAGGCGGGCGCGGTTTTGGCCGCCGAGTCCGCCCGGTTCGCCTCCTTCGGCTGGATGCGGGGCACCTCCGGCAACCTGTCCGTGGTGCTGTCCCGCGAGCCGCTGCGGCTGGCGGTGACGGCCAGCGGTCACGACAAGGGCGAACTCACGCCCGCCGACGTGGTGCTGGTCGACGGACAGGGCGCCGCGGTGCGGGGCGGCAAGCCGTCCGCCGAGGCCGAGCTTCACGCGCGCGTGGCCGCGCTGACCGGGGCCGGGGCCGTCGTCCACGTCCACACGGTCGCCTCCGTGGCGATGGGCCGCCGCGAGCCCGGCGGCGTCGTGTTCAAGGACCTGGAGATGCTCAAGGGCGTCGGCCAGCCCGCCCACGACGTCGAGGTGACGCTGCCGGTCATCGCCAACAGCCAGGACATGAAGGTGCTCGGCGACCGTCTGGAGGCCGCGCGCGACCCCCGGATGCCCGCGGTGGTCGTGGCCGGACACGGCCTGTACGTGTGGGGCGACACCCCGCGCCAGGCCCGGCATCACACCGAAGTGGTGGAGTGGCTGCTGGAGTTGGAGCTCGCCCAGCGGTAGCCGGGAGCGCGGCGAGGTCGAGGTTCCTTCAGGGCAGCAGCGCCTCGCCGAGCCGCCTCCAGTGCGGCATCGCGGAGCCGCCGGGTTCGGTGCCGATGACCTGTACGGCGACGTGGTCGGCGCCCGCTCGGACGTGGGCGCGGAGCTTGTCCGCCACCGTGTCCAGGTCTCCCCAGAACACGAGGTCGTCGACGAGGCGGTCGCTGCCGCCGTGCGCGATCTCCTCGTCCGCGTAGCCGAGGCGGCGGAACTTGGCGATGTTGTAAGGGGTGTTGAGGTACGGCCGCAGGTGCTCGCGCGCCGTCGCACGGGCCGTTTCGGAGTCCCGCTCCAGGAGCACCGGGTGTTCGACGCCGAGGAAGGCGTCGGGGCCGAGGACCTCCCGGGCCTGGGCGGTGTGGGCCGTGTTGACGTGGTAGGTGTGGGCGCCGGCGGAGCGGTCCCGGGCCAGGGCGAGCATCTTGGGTCCGTACGCGGCGAGGACGCGGCGTACCGGCGTCCCGGGCGCGGGCACGGACGACTCCTTCGCGAGGGCGTCCAGTTCGTCGACGTACTCGGCCATGGCCGCCAGGGGCTTCACGCCCGGTCGTCGCTCGCCGCCGAACCCGAGGCCGAGCACATGCCGTCCCGGGTAGGCGTCGGCCAGCAGGGTGCTCGCGGCGTGCGTCGCCGCTGCCGCACGGGACCAGATCTGGGCGATGCCGTTGACGACGTGCAGCCGTTCGGTGCGGGAGAGCAGGTAGCCGGCCTGGGTGAGCGCCTCGCGCCCGCCCACCTCGGGGAACCACAGCGCCCGCCAGCCCAGCTGTTCCAACTCCTGCGCCGCGGCGCTGATCCGCGCGGCCGGCTGGTGCTCGAAGTCGAAGGTGTAGATGCCGAAGGTGCCCAAGGTTCCCAGGTTCGTCATGCATCGAAATATCGCAGATTCTCGATATGAAATGCAACAGGCGGCCCCTGGTGGCGTGTTCAAGGCACCCCGGGAAGGCCGCTAGAGAGTCCGACCGAGCCGGGCGACCAGCTCGGCGATGCGCTCCTCGTCCCGCTTGTAGTGGGTCCACTTGCCCACCCGCGTCGCCCGCACCAGACCCGCCCGCTGGAGTTCGGCCAGGTACGCCGACACGGTCGACTGGGCCAGCCCGGCCTTGGCCTGGATGTGGCTCACACAGACCCCGACCTCGGCCGGGTCCGCGATGGCCTCGTACTGCGAGAAGTGCCGCTCGGGCTCGCGCAGCCAGGCCAGCAGCTGCAGGCGCACCGGATTGGCCAGCGCCTTCAGTGCGCCGACCAGATCCGCATCCGGTGAGGTCGCAGCGTCGGTCATGGGTTCGGAGTATAGGTCGGCCGGGCGTCATGGTTGGTGGCTCGTGGTCGTGGCCCATGCCCCGCGCCCCACGCCCACGCCCCACCGCCCACGCCCCGTGACCTGTGCGCCGCTGAACGTCAGCCCAGCCGCTCCCCCGGCAGCTGCCCGGCCGACACCTCCAGCACCCCGCGCTCGGTGACCAGCCCGGTCACCAGGCGTCCCGGGGTGACGTCGAACGCCGGGTTGTGGCCGCGCGAGCCGGCCGGAGCCGTCCGTACGCCGCCCCACTCCAGCACCTCGTCCTCGCCGCGGAGCTCGATGTGGATCTCGTCACCGGTCTTGGTGGCCAGGTCGACGGTGGTCGTGGGCGCCGCCACGAGGAACGGGATCCCGGCGTCCGCGCAGGCCAGCGCGACCCCCACGGTGCCGACCTTGTTCGCGGTGTCGCCGTTGGCGGCGATGCGGTCGGCGCCGACGATCGCCGCGTCGACCTCGCCGCGCAGGATGGTGCCGGCCGCGGCGCCGTCGGCCTGGACGTAGTGCGGGATGCCTTCCTGGGCCAGTTCCCAGGCGGTGAGGCGGGACCCCTGGAGCAGGGGGCGGGTCTCGTCGGCGTACACGACCTCGACGCGGCCGCGCGCGTGCAGTTCGCGGATGACGCCGAGCGCCGTGCCCCAGCCGGCCGTGGCGAGCGCGCCGGTGTTGCAGTGGGTGAGGATGCGCAACGGCCGCTCGACACCGACGCGTTCGAGCAGCCAGTCGGCGCCGTGCGCGCCCATGGCGCGGTTGGCCTCGACGTCCTCGCGCTGGACGGCGGCGGCCTCTTCCAGCACGGCTTCGAGGCCCTCGTCGAAGCGGGTCATGACGCGGTCGACGCACACCATGAGGTTGACCGCGGTGGGCCGGGCCTCGCGGACGCGGGCCACGGCCGCGCGTATCTCGTCGGCCGACCAGCCCTCCCGCTCGCCCTGGAGCAGCGCGAGCGCGACTCCGTAGGCTCCCGCGGCGCCGATCGCGGGCGCGCCGCGCACGACGAGCCGCTGGATCGCGTCGACCAGGGTGTCCACGTCACGGACGTCCATCGTCTCGGTGCGGTGCGGGAGAACGGTCTGGTCGATCAGCGCGAGGCTGGCTCCGGTCCATTGGACGGCACTCAATTCCTCGGACCCGGACCGGATTTCCTGGGACATAAGAGGACACTCCTACTGTTCCTGTGGGTGTCCGCAACCGTACATGAGCTTGGGAAACCACAGTTCGAGACAGGGGAGCGCACGTCCGAACGCCAGGTGTACAGTCCACGCACCCGCACAGCCCGCAGGCCGAGACGAAGGAGGACGCGTGCTGCTCACCAAGCGCCGCTACCTCGACTTCGGCCGCTGTGCCGGCGACGGCTGTCCCCGCTGAGCCGCCCCCACCTCAGCCTCTCCTCTCGTCGCCCCTCTCACCTCACGCGTTCATCGCCGAGCGCGCCTTGCCGTTCCCCCGGCCGGCTTCCCCGGAAGGTCCCGATGTCCCGCAGACTCCGCCGTTCCCTGCAACTCGCCGCCACCACCGCGCTCGTGGTCACCGCGGCCACCGGCTGCAATGCCGCCGCCAAGAAGGACGGCTCCGACAGCGCGGGCGGCGGCAGCGGAAAGACGTTCACGCTGGTCACCCCCGACGCCGTCGGGCAGAACGAGTTCCTGAAGCTCGCCGTCAGCGGCATCGAGGACGCGGCGAAGCGGCACGACGGGTCGCAGAAGGTCTACGAGTCCACGGACGCCGCCTCCCAGCAGCAGAACGTGCAGGCCGCCGTGGACGCCGAGCCGGACGTCGTCGTGCTGGTCGGCTTCGAGTTCGCCGACCTCGTCGCGCAGCAGGCCGAGAAGCACCCGAAGCAGCAGTTCCTGATCGTCGACGCCTGCACCACGAAGACGTACAAGAACGTCAGCTGCGCGGTCTTTCGCGAGCACGAGGGCGTCTTCCTCGCGGGCGCCGAGGCCGGTCTGCTCAGCGAGTCCGGGAAGGTCGGCGCGGTCGACGTCCTCGACACGCCCCAGTTCCGCCGCTACAGCGACCCGTTCGCGGCCGGCGCCAAGAAGGTTGCCGGCAAGACGGAGACCTCGACGCGCTTCGTCGGCGGGCAGTCCCCGTTCGACGACTCGGCCCGCGCCAAGGAGCAGGCGAACACCCTGCTCGCCAAGGGCTACGACCAGATCATGGCGGCCGCCGCGGCCGGAAACTACGGCGTCTTCGAGGCGGCGAAGGCCAAGGGCGCGTTCGCGTACGGCGTCGACGTCAACCAGTGCCTCTCCGCGCCCGGCACGGTCGTCGACAACGTGATCAAGCGCACGGATGTCGCCGTGGAGAAGGGCATCGAGGCCGTCCTCGCCGGAAAGACGGGCACGACCGTCTCGTACGGGCTGAAGGAGGGCGGCATCAGCCTGACCGGTCTGGAGGACGGCGTCGACTCGTCGAAGTGCGTGATCGCCGAGCACAAGGACGTCCTGAAGCAGGTCGAGGCGCTGCGCGACCAGATCGTCGCCGGGAAGCTGACGGTCGATGACCCCGCCGCGAGCTGAACCTGCCGTCGAGCTGCGCGGAATCACCAAGCGGTTCCCCGGCACGCTCGCCAACGACGCCGTCGACCTGACCGTCCGCCACGGCGAGATCCACGCCCTCATGGGCGAGAACGGCGCGGGCAAGTCGACGCTCATGTCCGTCCTGTACGGCATGGAGCTCCCGGATGCCGGGACGATCCGTGTCGACGGACGGGACGTCGACTTCGCCAGCCCCTCCGACGCCATGGCCGCCGGGCTCGGCATGGTCCACCAGAGCTTCAAGCTGTTCGGCTCGCTGAGCGTCGCAGAGAACGTGGTGTACGCCGCCGAGCCGCGCCGCTTCGGCCTGGTGGACCGCGCGGCCGCCCGGCGCCGGGTGCGGGAACTCGCCGCGGAGCACGGACTGGCCGTCGATCCGGACGCCCGGGTCGGGGACCTCCCGGTCGGCCTGCGGCAGCGCGTGGAGATCCTCAAGCTGCTGCACCGGGGCGCGCGGACGCTCATCCTCGACGAGCCGACCGCCGTGCTCACGCCGGCCGAGGCGGACGCCCTGTTCGCGGTGCTCAAGTCGCTGGCCGCCGAGGGCCGTACGGTGATCCTTGTCACGCACAAGCTGCGCGAGGTGCTGGAGGGCAGCGACCGCGTGACCGTGCTGCGGGACGGCAGGGTCGTGGCCCGGCTGGTCACCTCGGAGACGTCGGCCGACGAGATCGCGGCCGCGATGACGGGCCGCGCGGTCGAGCTGGACCGCGTCCACGCGCCGGGCACGCCGGGTGACGTGGTCCTGGAGGTGTCCGGCCTCGCCACCGACGCCGTGCGCGACGTCGACCTGACCGTCCGCGCCGGCGAGATCGTCGGCATCGCGGGTGTCGCGGGCAACGGACAGAGCGAGCTGATCGAGGCGCTGGCCGGACTGCGGCCGGTGGGGGCCGGCCATGTGGCCCTCCAGGGCGAGGACATCACCCACGCCTCGGCCACCGAACGCCGGCTCAAGGGACTGGCGTACGTCCCCGAGGACCGCCACGCGGTCGGTACGGCGCCGGACGCCTCGGTCGCGGACAACCTCGCGATGGGCCACCACCGTACGTCCCTGTCGTCACGCGGGCTGCTGCCGCCGACGGCCGTACGCGCCCACGCGAGGCGTCTCGTCGAGCGTTTCGGCATCAAGGCGTCGGCGCCCGAGGCGTCCGCGTCCGCCCTGTCCGGCGGCAACCTCCAGAAGCTGCTGATCGGCCGTGAACTCGCCCACGACGCCCCGCTGCTGCTCGTCGAGCAGCCGACGCGCGGTGTGGACATCGGCGCGATCCAGAACATCCACGACCAGCTGATCGCCTACCGCGACGCCGGTCACGCCGTCCTCCTCGTCTCGGCCGAGCTGAGCGAGATCAGGGGGCTCGCGGACCGGGTGCTGGTGATGTACGAGGGCCGGATCACGGCGACGTACGACAAGGACGCGGCGGACGAACGGACGCTGGGCCTCGCGATGGCGGGTGGCAGCGGCAAGCAGGTGGAGACCGTCGACTGACATGAACGACCGCATATCCGGAGCCCTGCGCTCCCCCGTCACCTTCTCCGTGCTCGCGGGCGTCGTCATCGGCGCCCTGTTCCTCGTCGGCACCGGCGCGGACCCGGTCACGGCCTACGAGGCGGTCCTGACCGGCGCGCTCGGCGCCGACGGCATCGGCTCGACCCTGACCACGACGACGAGCGTGCTCGGCATGGCGCTCGCGCTGGCGATCCCGCTGCGGGCCCGGCTCATCAACCTGGGCGGCGACGGACAGATGGTGCTCGGCGGCATCACCGCGGCCGTGACCGGCCTGTACGCACCGCTGCCCGCGCCCCTGAGCGTCGCCCTGGCGCTCCTCGCGGGCATGGCGGCCGGCGCCGCCTACGCGGCCCTCGCCGCCCTGTGCGAGAACCACCTCGGCGTTCCGCTGCTGGTCAGCAGCCTGCTGCTGAGCTACCCGGCGGTGTCGCTGGCCTCCTATCTGGCCCGCTATCCGCTCAAGGAGCCCGGCTCCAGCCTTCCGCAGACCCGGACGCTGCCCGACGGAGTGGAGCTGCCCGCGTTCGGCGACTCGACGGTGACCGTCGGGCTGGTGCTCGTCGTCCTCGCGGCGGCCGCGTACTGGTTCACGGATCGGCGCACGGCCATCGGGTACGAGATACGCATGACCGGCCTGAACGCCCGTTTCTCCGCCTACGCCGGGGTCGAACGCCGGGGCCTGACCCTGAAGTTGATGTCCGTCTCGGGCGCGCTCGCCGGACTGGTCGGCGCGATCGGGGTGTTGAGCTTCCCGTACCGTTTCGTCGACGGCTCGCTCACCGCGCCCGGCTACACCTGGACGGGCCTGACGGCCGCGCTGCTGGCCATGGCGGCTCCGGTGGGCACGGTGGTCTCCGCGTTCTTCTTCGCGGTCCTGCAGGTCGGCGGGCTCGCGATGGAGCGGACGACCGAGGTGCCGCGCGAGCTGACGCAGGTGCTCCAGGCGATCGTGATCGTGTTCCTGGCGGCCCGGCTGCGCCTGCCCGGCCGTCGGCTGAACCGCCGTAAGGAGGCGGTGTGATGTTCCTCGACTCCGATCTGCTGCTGTCGGCGCTGCGCGCGCTCACCCCGATCCTGCTGGCCGCGCTCGGCGGTGCGATCTGCGAGCGGGCGGGCGTGTTCAACATCGGCCTCGAAGGCATGATGCTGATGGGCTGCTTCACCGCGGTGACCACCAGCTGGTTCACGGGCAGCGCCTGGCTCGGCGTGCTGGCGGCGGCGCTCGCGGCGGCCGCGTACTCGCTGATCCTGGCCGTGGGCGCCGTGACGCTGCGCGGGGACGCGGTCGTTCTCGGCGTGGCCATGAACCTGCTGGCCGTCGGCCTGACCGGCTTCCTGCTGCGTACGGTCTTCGGCGTCCAGGGCACCTTCGACGACCCGTCACTCGCCGGGCTCCCGCTGGTCGGTGGCTTCACCCCGCTGACGTATCTGTCCTGGGCTGCGGTCGGCGTGGCCGCGGTGCTGCTGTCCCGACATGTGTGGGGGCTGCGGCTGCGCGGGGTCGGCGAGGCTCCCGACGCGGCGGCGACGCTCGGGGTGAGCCCGGTCGGGTACAAGTACGGGGCGATCCTGGTCTCCGGCGTCCTGTGCGGGCTGGCGGGTGCCCAACTCGCCCTCGGCAACGTCACGTTGTTCACCGAGAACATGACGGCCGGCCGGGGCTGGATCGCGGTCGTCGCGGTCATGCTCGGCCGGGCCGCGCCCGTCGGCGTCCTGCTCGCCGCCCTGCTGTTCGGCCTCGCGGAGGCGGCCGGCTTCCGTCTCCAGGGCCTCGGTCTGCCGCAGCAGGCGACCGACGCCGCGCCGTACGTCGTCACGCTCGGCGCCCTGTTCCTCACGACGGCCCGCCGCCGTCGCCGTACCCGCCCTTCCGGAGCCGCCACATGACCCAGGACCCGCGCCAGGACCTGCTGCCCGTCACCCGCATACCCCGCACAGGCCTCCCGGCGCACGCGCTCGTCGTCGGCGACCCGGCGCGCGCGGCGGCCGTCGCCGCCCTGCTGGACGGTGCCGAGGAGGTGTCCCACCACCGCGAGTACCGTGTGTTCAGCGGGAGTTGGAAGGGCGTGCCGGTCACCGTCGCCTCGCACGGGGTGGGCGGGCCGGGCGCGATCCTGATGTTCCAGGAGCTGGCGGACGCGGGGATCCACACGTTCCTGCGGTTCGGTACGGCGGGTGCGATCCGGCCGGGTATCGGCGACGGCGACCTCGTCATCGCGGAGGCGGCCGTACGGGACGACGGCGTCACCCAGCAGCTGTTGCCGCCGGAGTACCCGGCGGTGGCCGCCCCCGAGGCGGTGCTCGCGTTGCAGCGGGCCGCGCGCGAGGTGGGCGCCCGGCACCACCGGGGCATCGTGTGGACGCGGGCGGCGTTCCAGCCGGGGCCGCTGCCGCTGTTCTCGTACGACGGTGCCGGGCTCGCGGCGATCGAGATGGAACTGTCGGCGCTGCTGGTGACGGCCTCGCTGCGCGGGCTGGTCGCCGGGGGCGTGCTGGTCGTGGACGGCGCCAACGCCGACGAACTGGTCGACGAGGACGCCACCGGCGGGTACAACCCGCACCGGGAGGTCGTCGCGGCCGGGGTGGAGCGGGGCGCCCTGGTGTCGCTGGAGGCGCTGCGGCTGCTCTCGGAGGAGTACGCCGCCGACCGCCCGGAAGGCGGTGGGGCGTGAGCACGGTCGACCTGTTGGTGCGCGGCGGTGACGTCCTGACCGTCGACGACGCCGGAACCGTCGTACCGGACGGGGCGGTCGCCGTGCGGGAGGGCGAGATCGTCGCCGTCGGCCCCGCCGGGGTGCTGTGTACGCGGTTCACAGCGCGGGAGGTCATTGACGCCGCGGGCTGTCTCGTCCTGCCGGGCCTGATCAACACCCACACCCACCTCGCGATGACCCTGCTGCGCGGCCGCGCCGACGACGTCACCCTCCAGGGGTTCCTGGAGCGGGTGCTGCGGTGGGAGTCCCAGCTGCTGGCGCCGAAGAACGTGGCGGCTGCGGTGCGGGTGGCGGTGGCCGAGAGCGTACGGGCCGGGGTGACCTCGGCGCTGGACATGTACTGGTTCCACGAGGCGGCCGAGCGGGCGGCCCGCGAGACGGGCTGGCGGCTGCTGACCGGGCCCACCTTCATGGACGTACCGGAGCCGCCGGACAAGCTCGCCCACGAGGAACGGCTGGCCTGGGCCCGCCGGGACCTGGAGGCGCGCGGACCGGCCCGGCACGGCGTCCGTCCCGTCGTCTTCGCGCACTCCACCTACACCCTCTCCCCCGCCCAGCTCACCGAGATCGCCGCCCTGGCCCGGGAGTTCGGGGCGCTGCTGCACATTCACGCCGCCGAGAACGCGACCGAGGTCGCCACCGTCGAGGTGCGGTACGGCAAACGCCCGGTGGAACTGCTCGACTCCCTCGGGCTGCTCGGCCCCGATCTGCTGCTCGCCCACGCCGTGGAGCTGAACGGGCCGGAGATCGCGGCGCTGGCCCGCACCGGCACGTCCGTCGCGCACTGCCCGGTGTCCAACCTGAAGCTGGGCTGCGGCATCGCGCCGGTGCCCCGGCTGCTGAGCGCCGGAGTGACCGTCGGGCTCGGCACGGACGGCGCGGTCAGCTCCAACACCCTGGACGTGCTGGGCGCGCTGCGGCAGGCGGCGCTGGTGCACAAGGCGGGCGGCGACCCCACCGCCGTCGGCGCCGAGCGGGCCGTACGCATGGCGACGATCGAGGGGGCGCGGGCGCTGGGGCTCGGGGACGAGCTGGGCTCGCTGGAGACCGGCAAGCGGGCCGACCTGATCGTGCTCGACCTGAGCGCGCCGCATCTGCGTCCGCTGCACGATCCCTGGTCCACGCTGGCGTACGCGGCGCACTCGGCGGACGTGCGGGACACGGTCGTCGACGGACGGGTGCTGATGAGGGACCGGGCGCTGACGACGCTGGACGAGGAAGCGGTGATCGCGGACCTGGAGGCAGTCGTCTGATCAGGCCGCATAATGTGGCGGGAGACGTCGGATGTCTCGCACGACATCCTGAACGACGGGAGGGCGGCCATGGCAGTCACCGACGAGGCGATCGAGAAGATCAAGGGCATGATCGTCTCCGGCGCGCTGCGCCCCGGCGACCGGCTCCCCAAGGAGAGCGAGCTGGCCGCCGACCTCGGCCTGTCCCGCAACTCCCTGCGGGAGGCCGTGCGCGCCCTGTCGCTGATCCGGATCCTGGACGTACGGCAGGGCGACGGCACCTATGTCACGAGCCTGGATCCGCAGCTGCTGCTGGAGGCGCTGAGCTTCGTCGTCGACTTCCACCGCGACGACACGGTGCTGGAGTTCCTCGCCGTGCGCCGCATCCTGGAGCCGGCCGCCACGGCGATGGCCGCGTCCCGGATCAGCGAGCAGCAACTGAGCGCGCTGACGAACCAGTTGGACAAGCTCGGCGACGCCCCCTCGGTGGAGGAGCTCGTCGCCTGCGACCTGGAGTTCCACCGGGGCATCGTGCAGAGTTCGGGCAACTCCGTGCTGTGCTCGCTCCTGGACGGCCTGTCGGGGCCGACGACGCGGGCGCGCATCTGGCGCGGGCTGACGCAGGAGGACGCCGTCAGCCGGACCCTGCACGAGCACCGGGCGATCCTGGCGGCGCTGCGGGACCGGGACGCGGAGGCGGCGAGGTCGTGGGCGACGGTGCACATCGCCAGCGTGGAGCAGTGGCTCCGGTCGTCGCTGTGACGCGGGGAGGGGGCCGCGGGGTGGGCCGGGGCGCGAACAAGGGCTCGGATGATCGCGGGGTGTTCCCCGGTGACGAACGGGGCAGTGATCCGTTCACTCCCCCGTGCAAGGGGGCTGCGGGCGCCCCCGCCGCACGCCGTAAGGTTGTGTGGTCAGGCGAGGGCACGTCGGAAGGAGGCACTGGGTGATCGAGCTCGAGGGGGTTCCCGAGCTGATCGACCCGGTCATGGTGGCCGCGTTCGAGGGCTGGAACGACGCCGGCGACGCCGCCTCCACCGCGGTCGCGCATCTGGACAGGGAGTGGAAGGGCGAGGTGTTCGCGGCGCTGGACGCCGAGGACTACTACGACTTCCAGGTGAACCGCCCCACGGTGTGGATGGACGCGGGCGTCCGCAAGATCACTTGGCCCACGACCAGGCTGTCGGTGGTCCGCGTCGGCGGCGACAAGCCACGTGATCTCGTACTCGTGCGCGGTATCGAACCGTCCATGCGCTGGCGCTCGTTCTGCAACGAGCTCCTCGGTTTCGCGCACGAGCTGGGCGTGGAGCTGGTGGTCATCCTGGGCGCCCTGCTCGGGGACACCCCGCACACGCGTCCGGTCCCGATCAGCGGGACCACGTCCGACCCGGACCTGGCCCAGCGGATGGACCTGGAGGAGACCAAGTACGAGGGCCCGACGGGCATCGTCGGCGTCCTCCAGGAGGCGTGCACACACGCCGGGGTCCCGGCGGTGTCGCTGTGGGCGGCGGTACCGCACTACGTCTCGCAGCCGCCCAACCCGAAGGCGACGCTGGCCCTGCTCAACCGGCTGGAGGACCTGATCGACGTGCGTATCCCGCTGGGCGAGCTGCCCGAGGACGCGCGCGCCTGGCAGGTCGGCGTGGACCAGCTGGCCGCCGAGGACAGCGAGGTCGCGGAGTACGTGCAGTCACTGGAGGAGGCCCGGGACACCGCGGAGCTGCCGGAGGCGTCGGGCGAGGCCATCGCCCGGGAGTTCGAGCGGTATCTGCGGCGCCGGGACGGCGGCGGTCCGACGCCCGGCGGGCACGCCACGGCGGACGGCGGAGAGTCCCCCGGCCCCTTCCTCAGGGACAATCCGAGCGGCCGCACCAAGCCGCCGAAGCCACCGAAGCCGGGCAACACGGACGACGACGAGTCGTCGGACGACTGAACGACCGGAACGGCTCAGAGGAGGGCGGTGCGCGGACTGCGCACCGCCCTCCTCAGTCATCCGGACGAGTCATCCGGACGAGTCATCCGGGCGGATCGTCACGCGGGCACGGAGATCACGTCGTACGTCGTCTGTGGTGTCGGTGTCGTGGTGAAGCGAGCGTTGGGCAGGTAGAGCCGGCCCCGGTACGCGGCCGCCGTGGTCGGTACGTCGAAGAGCGGGTCGGTGACACGGCGCTGGAAGGCGCCGCTGCGGCCGTCGGCGGCGAGCCGGAACACGTCGACGGCGTTCTGCCGGTTCTGGACGACGTACAGCGTGCGTCCGGTCAGCAGCAGTCCGTCGCCGTTGGTGAGCGGGGCCGCGTCGCCGAGGTCGACGAGCCGGGTGACGCCGGTGCGCGGGTCGACGCGGTGCAGGCCGCCGACCCCGGACTGCACGACGAGGAGGGCGGAGCCGTCGGGGGTGCTCGTGATGCCGTTGGCGTTCACGACCTCGCCGGGTACCTGGCTCCAGTCGCCGCTCAGGGTGATCGTCACGACGTCGTCCGCGTCCGGCAGTTCGCCGTGCCGGCCGAGCGGCAGGGCGTACAGCGCGGGCTGGTAGGAGTCGGTGAACCAGGCCGTGCGCGGGGTCAGGAACACGTCGTTGGCGAAGGTCGGGGCCGCCGTGGTGAGGACGTAGGAGGCGAGGATCTCGCCGGTGCGGGTGTCCACGACACGGGCGCCCTGGCCGCGTCCGGCGACGAACAGGCGTCCCCGGTGATCGAGTTTGAGGCCGACCGACGGTGTGCCGGGTCCGGCCGAGATGATGCGGCCCTCGCCGGTGCGCAGGTCGGCGCGGTAGATCGAGCCGTCGCCGAGCGAGCCGAGGTAGGCGTACGGTCCGCCGCCGACGGCGATGCCCTCCGGGCGGAAGCCGTTCGGGAGGTGGATCACGGCGGGCCGGGTCTTTCCGGCCGCGGTGGCGGGAGTGCCGGCCGCTCCGACGAGCACGGCACCGGCGGTGGCGGCGCCGGCCGTGAGGAGTCTGCGGCGGGTGGGGTGAGGTGCGAAGGAGCGGTGTTCGGGGGCCACTGTGCGTCCTTCCGCTGACAGGACCGGCGGGCAGCTGGTCCAACGGTCAACTGACTCCTCCACCCCACCACACGCCGGGCGCCTCCGCAGCCGTAGACAGCCTCTCGACAGCGACTGGACACATCTGGCCCGATTGGGCCGTGACATCTCTTTCGCTCCGGATTGCACACGTTGCCCAATTCAACTTGTTCCAAACCGAGTTGGCGAAATAAGTCTGGACGGACCGGGCCGGGCGTGCTTGGTTGTCCACCGAAGGCGCGCCGCACCACCCGCACTTGGTATCCGCTGGAACCGAAGGGAGCGGCAGACGATGACCGACCAGGCAGAGCCGGCGCAGGGCCCGGGAGCGTCCGGGCCGGGGCCCGACGGAGCGGGATTCACCTATCGAGGAGCCGAGCAGGAGCTGATCGTCGTCGCCCGTCCGGAGGCCCGGCTGCGGGCCCGGGCCCAGGGTGTCCGGTCGGCCGCCGGTGCCGACGTGTCGGCCCTCGACATGTTCCTCAGCGACGAACAACTCGCGCTGGAGCCGCTGTTCGGCAGCGAGGAGCGGCTGTCGCAGGCCGCCGCCCCGCAGACCGGCGCCGAGGACGTGCCGGACCTGGCGCTGTTCTACCGGGTGCGCGGCGGGGAGAGCCGGACCGAGGAGCTGCGGGCCCGGATCGCCGCGCTGCCGGGGATCGACACGGCGTTTGTGAAGCCGGGCGCGGTGCCGGCCTCGATCGGGCAGGCCGGGGAGGAGAGCGGGCGCCTGAAGGAGGGCGCGCCGGTCACGCCCGACTTCAGCGGCCGGCAGGGCTATCTGCGGCCCGCCCCGGAGGGCGTCGACGCGCACTGGGCGTGGCGGCGGCCCGGCGGCACCGGTCAGGGCGTCACCGTGATCGACGTGGAGGGCTCCTGGCAGCTGGGCCACGAGGACCTGGCCGCCAAGCTGGCCGGCGTCGTCGTCGGCACCCCGCTGACCGACCTCGCCTGGCGCAACCACGGCACCGCCGTGATCGGGGTGATCGGCGGCGACCGCAACGAGTACGGCATCACCGGCATCGTTCCCGACACGGTGACCGCGGCCGCCTCCTTCCAGGGCATCGGCACGGCGCCCGCGATCCACGCGGCGGCCGAGCGGCTGGGCCCCGGCGACATCGTGCTGATCGAACTGCACCGCCCGGGACCCCGGTTCGAGTACGCCGGGCGCGACGACCAGCGCGGCTACATCGCGCTCGAATGGTGGCCGGACGACCTCGCCGCCGTCCGCTACGCCACCGCCAAGGGCGTCCTGGTGGTGGCCGCCGCGGGCAACGGCGCCGAGTCGCTCGACGACGCGGTCTACGAGCGCCGCCCGGACGGGTTCCCCGAGTCGTGGCGCAACCCGTTCAACCCGTCCAACCCGCCCTCCGGCGCGGTCCTGGTCGGCGCGGGCGCACCGCCGCCCGGCACCCACGGCCGCGACCACGGCCCGGACCGCTCACGGCTCGCGTTCTCCAACTACGGCGCCCGCGTGGACGCGCAGGGCTGGGGGCGCGAGGTCACGACGACCGGCGGCTTCTGGGACCGGCCCGGCGATCTTCAGGGCGGGCCCGAGGAGATCACCTGGTACACCGACACGTTCTCGGGGACGTCGTCCGCCTCCCCGGTCGTGGTCGGCGCGCTGGCCGCGCTGCAGGGCATGCTCAAGGCCGCGGGCCAGCCGCCGTTGACCCCGGAGCGGGCCCGTGCGGTGCTGCGGGCGACGGGTTCCCCGCAGCAGGACGCGCCCGGTCGGCCCGCCTCCCAGCGGATCGGCAACCGGCCCGACATCAAGGCGGCGGTCAACCGTCTGGTGCCGCAGGCGGTCGGCTCCGGCCTCGCCGAGCGCTACTGGGACGAGCTCCTGCCCTACCCTCGCGAACTTCCGCCCAGGCTCCGGCTGTTCGTGGCCGGCGGCTGGCGGAACCTCGACCACCCGTCCCCGGAGATCCGCCAGGCGGTCCACACCGCCTTCGCGGGGGGACGGCCCGAAGTCCGAGTGTGGTTCTCGGACGACGAGATCGTCGGCCTGGTGATCACCGGCTGACGCAGCCCATCACAGCAAGGGAACCCATCACATCAAGGGAAGGTGACACCCGTATGAGCACCACCCCGCAGATGAGTCACATGGGACAACAGCAGGGCCAGCAGTTCCCCGGCACGTCGCCCTACCAGCAGCAGCCGTTCGGGCAGCAGCAGGGCTACGGCCCACAGGGCCCCGGCCCGCAGAACCTCGGCCTGCAGAACCTCGGCCAGCAGAACCTCGGCCAGCAGCAGCCTTACGGCATGGGCGGCTCGCTGGAGGAGCTCCAGCAGCTCGGTCAGCAGCAGCCGTTCCAACAGCTGCTGCAGCAGCTGGGCCAGCACCAGGGCGACCAGCAGCAACAGCAGGTCGAGCAGCAGGTGATGCAGCTGGTGCAGCAGGTCACCCAGGCCGCGCTGCAGCAGGTCACCCAGCAGGTGCAGTCCCAGGCTCTCCAGGCCGGTGTGGCGAACGGCTACATCGACATCGTGCAGCCGCTGCCGGGGCAACCGCAGCAGCTCTTCCTGCGTTTCCCGAACAACGTGTTCCGGGTCCTCAACCACCCGAACCCGCAGACCCACGACGAGGTCCAGGAGGCCTTCGCGTTCGGCCACCAGGTGATCGGCGTCTGGGACAGCGGCTCGCCGCAGATCCTGCGGAGCATCCAGATCCGCAAGCTCTGACCGGCGGGTGAACGAAGAGGGGCGCTTCCTCCCGTGGGGAAGCGCCCCTCTCTCATGCTCCGGTGATCAGAGGGCGACACCCAGCAGGGCGTCCACGGCCCGCGACACGACACCGGGGGCGCCGATGTCCGTGCCGCCGCTCTCCTCCTGTGCGGCTGCCCAGCGGTCGACCGCGGCGAGCGCGGCCGGGGCGTCCAGGTCGTTGGCGAGGGCCTCGCGGATCTCCTCGACGAGCGCCTCGGCGGGCGGGCCGTCGGGTCGGGACACGGCGGCACGCCAGCGGTCGAGGCGGGCGAGGGCGTCCTGGAGCACCTGGTCGGTCCACTCCCAGTCGGCCCGGTAGTGGTGGGCGAGGAGGGCCAGGCGGATGGCGGCCGGGTCGACGCCGTCGCGGCGCAGCTGCGACACGAAGACCAGGTTGCCCTTGGACTTGGACATCTTCTCGCCGTGCAGGGCGACCATGCCGGCGTGGACGTACGCCTTGGCCATGGGGAACTCGCCGGTCAGCACCTGGGCGTGCGAGGCGCCCATCTCGTGGTGCGGGAAGGCCAGGTCGGAGCCGCCGCCCTGGACGTCGAAGGTCATGCCGAGGTGGTCGAGGGCGATGGCGACGCACTCGATGTGCCAGCCGGGCCGGCCACGGCCGAGCGAACCGCCGTCCCAGCTGGGCTCGCCGGGCCGTGCGGCCATCCACAGCATCGGGTCCAGGGGGTTCTTCTTGCCCGGACGGTCCGGGTCGCCGCCGCGCTCGGCCGACAGCAGCCGCATGGCGGCGGCGTCCAGGCCGGAGACCTTGCCGAAGTTCGGGTCGGACTCGACGGAGAAGTAGATGTCCCCGTCGAGCTCGTAGGCGGCTCCGGCGTCCCGCAGCCGCTCCACGAGCGGCACGATGCCGGGTATCGCCTCGACCGCGCCGATGTAGTGCCGCGGGGGCAGCATGCGCAGGGCCGTCATGTCCTCCCGGAAGAGGGCGGTCTCCTTCTCGGCGAGGGCGACCCAGTCGATGTTGTCCCGCTCGGCCCGCTCCAGGAGCGGATCGTCGACGTCGGTGACGTTCTGGACGTAGTGGACCTGCCGCTTGGTGTCGAGCCACACGCGCTGCACGAGGTCGAACGCGTTGTAGGTCGCCGCGTGACCCAGGTGGGTCGCGTCGTACGGCGTGATGCCGCAGACGTAGATACGGGCGACGGGACCGGGGTCGAGGGTGACCAGACCGCCGGTCGCGGTGTCGTGGATCCTCAGGTCGCGGCCCTCACCGGGCAGGGCGGGGACCTCAGAAGCGGGCCAGGCATACATGTCATGAGCCTAACCGGACGGATGTTCCGGATACGAACCGGACCAGGCCGGATGGCCGGTAAGGCCTTCTTGCGCGATACGGCACTTCATGCAGTGTCCCGCTAGACGGGCGGCCACGGAATGGCCGGCCACTCCCCGCTCGGCTGCGGATGCTTCCCGGACGTCACCAGCGCCTCCACGCGCGCGCGTGTGGCCTCCACCTCGGCCGCGGTGATCAGCCCGGCCAGGCGGACCGCCAGGTCGCCGCCCTCCTTCAGGGCCTCCCGCAGGGCGCCGAGCACCTCGACGGCCTCGCCTGCCAGCGGCTCGCCCGCCCAGCCCCACAGCAGGGTCCGCAGCTTGTCGTCGACGTTGAAGGTGACGCCGTGGTCGATGCCGTAGAGCCGGCCGCCCTCGGTGGGCAGCAGGTGCCCGCCCTTGCGGTCGGCGTTGTTGATCACCGCGTCCAGGACGGCCATGCGCCGCAGCCGCTCGTCGTCGGCGTGCACCAGCAGGGCGGTCCTCCCCTCGCCGACCTCGGCGAAGCCGATCGCCTTCCAGCCGGGCTCGGGCTCCTCGCCGTCGACCAGGGCGAGCAGTTCGGCCTCGGGCGTCACCTCGATCCACAGCTGCACCATGCCCTCGCCGTACGGCCCGTCGCGCAGCACGGTGGGCGGTACGAGCCCCCAGCCGGTCGCCTCGGAGACCTCGTACGCGGCGACCTCGCGCTGCGCGAGGGTGCCGTCGGGGAAGTCCCACAGCGGCCGCTCACCGGCGACCGGCTTGTACACGCAGGACGCCTCCTGCCCCTCGTGCGCGACCGTGCAGAACAGCGCCGCGTTGGACGCCTCGCGGATGCGTCCGCGCACAGTCAGCTCACCCTCGGTGAGCAGCTCCACCGGGGTCACGCTCCGCGGCGGTATCCGTTCTGGCGCGGACATACGTGTCCTTCCGGGTCGAGCGGGAGGCTGCACAGCGGACACGGCGGCCGCCCCGCGTTGACGACGTCAAGGGCGCGCTTGGCGAAGGCCCTCGCCTGCGCGCCGGTGAGCCGGACCCGCAGCATCGGGGGCCCGTTCTCCTCGTCCTGGAGGAGGCGTTCCTCGGCCTCGGCGAGGTCCTCCTCGGAGTCGGCGTCGAGCTCCACGAGGGCCTGGGCCTCGACGATCATGCGCTGCTCCTCGCCGTCCCAGGCCAGCGCCATGGTGCCGACGCGGAACTCCTCCTCCACGGGGGCGTCCAGCGGGGCGGTGTCGGCGATTTCGCTCGGCGGCATGGCGGGGACGGCGGCGCTGCCGCCACTACGCCGTACGACCTCGTCGAGCAGTTCGTCCATGCGCTCGGCGAGGGCGGCGACCTGGGTCTTCTCCAGGGCCACGCTGGTCACCCGGGAGCCCGCGGTGGCCTGGAGGAAGAACGTACGGCGCCCGGGCAGTCCGACCGTACCGGCCACGAAGCGGTCCGGGGGGTCGTAGAGGAACACCTGACGGGACACGTCCTGTCTCCATTGGAATCGTGAGTACAGCGCTGCTTCGACCGCTTCACCCTACTGCGCCGGACGATCACGGTGCGCCCGCGCCGCCCCCGACCGTCGCGTCGCCGGCCGGCGGTTCCTCGCGCGGGGCGAGGGAGGCGAAATCACCGGTGTCGCCGAGGCGTACGAGGAACGGCCTCAGGCGTGTGTAGCGGATCGCGGTGATGGAACACGGTTCGACGGAGATCCTCTGGAACAGGTCGAGATGAAGTCCGAGTGCGTCCGCGACGAGGGACTTGATGATGTCGCCGTGCGAGCACATCAGATACACGGCGTCGGCGCCGTGATCGCGCTCCACGCGCGCGTTCCACTCCCGTACGGCTTCGGCCGCCCGGGTCTGCATCGCCCGCATCGACTCACCGCCGGGGAACGCGGCGGCCGACGGGTGGGCCTGGACGACCTCCATCAGCGGCTCGTCCCCCAGTTCGGCGAGCTTGCGGCCGGACCAGTCGCCGTAGTGGCACTCCCCGATCCGTTCGTCGGTGTGCGCGGTGAGTTCCGGCCGGGCCTCCAGCAGCGGCCGGATCGTCTCCTGGCAGCGCTGCAGCGGGCTGGCGACGACCTCGGAGATCGGCAGCGCGGCGAGCCGTCCGGGCAGTGCGGCGGCCTGCGCGGCCCCGCGCTCGTCGAGGGCGACGCCGGGCGTCCACCCGGCGAGGAGGCCCTCGGTGTTGGCGGTGGATCGTCCGTGGCGGACCAGGATCAACGTCGGCATGCGGCCCAGCGTAGGCATACGACCGGGTGCGCCCGCGAGGGGATGGCGGGAGAATACGCCCCGTGATCGTCGACTGCGCCATCTACCGGGACGGGCGCCGGACGGAGGGGCCCGCGGACTTCTCCGACGCCCTGGATCTGTGCCGTCTGCGGGGCGACGCGTTCGTCTGGATCGGCCTGTACGAGCCCACGGAGAGGGAGTTCGACAAGGTCACCGACGAGTTCGGGCTGCACCCGCTGGCCGTGGAGGACGCCCTGAACGCGCACCAGCGGCCCAAGCTGGAGGTCTACGACGACTCGCTGTTCATGGTCCTCAAGCCGGTCGGCTACGAGGCGAAGAGCGACATCGTCTCCTCCGGGGAGGTCATGGTCTTCATCGGCGACTCGTTCGTGGTGACCGTCCGGCACGGCGAGGAGGCGCCGCTGGGGGCCGTACGCAACCGTCTCGAACACGAGCCGGAGATGCTCCGGCACGGTCCCACGGCGGTGCTGTACATGATCGCCGACGCGGTGGTCGACCACTACGTCGAGGTGGCGGGCGAACTGGGCACTGACCTGGAGGAGCTGGAGGCCGAGGTGTTCTCGCCGATCGGCGGCGGCTCACGGCACACGGCGTCCCGGATCTACGCCTTCAAGCGGCAGATCCTGGAGTTCCGCAGAGCCACCGGCCCGCTCGCACAGCCCCTGTCCCGGCTCGCCGGTACCGGCATGATCGGCGCGCGCGTGCCCTTCGTGCACGACAAGGCACAGCCCTTCTTCCGTGACGTCAGCGACCACCTCACGCGTGTGAACGAGGCGGTGGAGGGCCTGGACCGGCTGGTCTCGGACGTCCTCGCGGCGCATCTGGCGCAGACGAGCGTCCGGCAGAACGACGACGTACGGAAGATCTCCGCGTGGGCGGCCATGGCCGCGATCCCCACGATGATCGCGGGGATCTACGGCATGAACTTCGAGCACATGCCCGAGCTGCGCTGGGCGGGCTCGTACCCGCTGCTGATCGTGGGCATGGTCGCCCTGGAGGTGCTGTTGTACCGGCTGTTCAAACGCCGGGGCTGGCTGTAGGTCAGGCGAACTCGGGCGCGGAGGTGGCCGGTCCGCCGAGGGCGTCACGGCGTTCGGGCAACTTCAGGGACACCATGCGCCGCCAGCCGCCGAGCCGCTCCCAGGCGTACACGGCGTGGATGCCCGCGGCGAGCACGGCCGCCTTGGGGCGGGACCAGCCGAGGACGCGGCCCATGTGGGCCATGACGGCGAGGCTGACGTCCCGGTAGATCCGGATCTCGGCGAGCGCGCACTCGCGCAGCGTCCGCTGGATGGCCCGGCCGTGCCCCTGGGCGGCGAAGCGCAGGAGTTCCTCGTGGCAGTAGGCGAGGTGGTTGTCCTCGTCGTCGGAGATCATCCTGACCGCGCGGCCGAGGACGGGATGGTCGGCGAAGTGCTTGCGCAGCAGGTCCATCTGCTCGGAGGCGCGCTGCTCGGTGACCCGGCTGTGCGACAGGTAGGTGACGACGTCCTGGACGGTGAGCGCCTCGTCGGCCTTGAGCCGGTCGTGGGCGAGGCCGATGCCGTGCTGCTCCAGCAGCATCGTGTAGTCGGTCTCGGGCGGTACGGGGACGGGCTGGAGGCCGCGCTTCTTCATCAGGGCGTTGAAGATCCGCCCGTGCTTGTCCTCGTCCGCCCCGTGCCGGGTGATCTTGGGCGCGAGAGCACGCTCGCTCTGCGGGACCAGCGCGGCGATCCGCGCGTTCTCCCAGCCGCCCTGGGACTCGCCGCTGGCCGCGATGGAGCAGAACAGGCGGAAGGACTCGTCGTTGTCGATGATCTCCTGGAACAGACTCTTGGCCGAAAGCATCGTGGGGCACCTCTCTGCAGGACGCCGCAGGATTCCGCAGAGAACGAGTCAAATGCGGCGAGAGAGGTGCTGCAACAGCTGTGTCGGACAACTCCGCCAAAAGAATGACCACCGGGGTCACGACGGGGGCGTAACCGGGTGGGGCACGCGCGCGTTGTGCTGCGTGACGGCCGTGGCGGGGAAGACCCCCGAGCCCCCACCACGGCCGCTGAAAACTCCCCAGGCTGTACGGCGTCCGGTGCCGGCGTGTGCTACGCGAGCCCGGCGCGCTCCAGGGCCTCGGTGCCGGCGCGGAGCGAGGCGAGCCGCTCGTCGAGAGTGAAGCCGGCGGGTGCGAGGGACAGGGTGGTGACCCCGGCCGCGGCGTAGGCCTTCATCCGGTCGGCGATGCGGTCCACGGAACCCAGCAGCGCGGTCTTGTCGATCAGGTCCTGCGGTACGGCGGCCGCGGCGCCCTGCTTGTCGCCGGAGAGGTACTTGCTCTGGATCTCGGCGGCTTCCTTCTCGTAGCCCATGCGCTGGGCGAGCTGGTTGTAGAAGTTCTGCTTGGGGCTGCCCATGCCGCCGACGTACAGCGCGGTGTAGGGGCGGAAGGTGTCGGCGAGCGTGGCCACGTCCTTGTCGTCGCCGACGGCGAGCGGCAGGGTCGGGCAGACGTCGAACCCGTCGAGGGTCAGGCCCGCCTTCTCGCGCCCGGCGCGCAGGTACTTGATCGTCGTGTCCTCCAGGTGCTCGGCGGAGGGGAAGATCAGCAGGGCGCCGTCGGCGATCTCACCGGTCTGTTCGAGGTTCTTCGGGCCGATGGCGGCGATGTACAGCGGGATGTGCTCGCGCTGCGGGTGCACGGTCAGCTTGATCGGCTTGCCGGGGCCGCCGGGCAGCGGCAGCGTCCAGTGCTGACCCTCGTACGACAGGCGCTCGCGGGTCATGGCCTTGCGGACGATCTCGACGTACTCACGCGTGCGTGCCAGCGGCTTGTCGAACTTGACGCCGTACCAGCCCTCGGAGACCTGCGGTCCGGAGACGCCGAGGCCGAGGCGGAAGCGGCCGCCGGAGAGCGAGTCCAGGGTCGCGGCCGTCATCGCGGTCATCGCGGGCTGGCGGGCCGGGATCTGGAAGATGGCGGAGCCGACGTCGATGCGCTCGGTCTGGGCGGCGACCCAGCTCAGCACGGTGGCGGCGTCCGAGCCGTACGCCTCGGCGGCCCAGCACACGGCGTACCCCAGCCGGTCGGCCTCCTGCGCGACGGCGAGGTTGTCCGCGTCCATTCCGGCACCCCAGTAGCCGAGGTTGATCCCGAGCTGCATGGCCGATCCCCTTACCGATCAGTAACGTCCCTTGTGCGCCCGACCATAGCGCGGGGGGCGTCCCCCGGGGAGGCCGGTGTGGCGGGCGTCGCCCCGACGGCCGTGCGGATGCCCGGTGACCGTCCTGAAAACTGGTTATCCACAGGCCCCCACATGGCAGGTTCTGGCCAGTAATCTCGGCGTTCATGGAGCAGAGGCATCTCGGCCGTACCGGCCTGCGCGTGTCCCGGATCGGGCTCGGCACCCTCACCTGGGGCAGGGACACCGACGAGCATGATGCCGCGGACCTGTTGAAGACGTTCTGGGAGGCGGGCGGCAGCCTCGTCGACACGGCCGACGTGTACGGCGACGGGGAGGCCGAGTACCTGCTCGGGCGGCTGATAGAAGGCCTGGTCCCGCGCCGGGACCTGGTGATCTCGACGAAGGCGGGCAGCGTGCCCGACCCGGACCGCCGGTTCGACGGCTCGCGCGGCCATCTGCTCTCCGCGCTGGACGCCTCGCTGGCCCGGCTCGGCACGGACTACGTCGACGTCTGGCACATCCACGCCTATGACCCCTCCACCCCGCTGGAGGAGACCCTCCAGGCCCTCGACCTGGCGGTCAGCAGCGGCCGGGCCCGCTATGCCGGGGTCTCCAACTTCTGCGGCTGGCAGCTCGCCAAGGCGGCGACCTGGCAGCTCGCGGCGCCCGGCACCAGGACCCGGCTGGCGAGCACACAGCTGGAGTACTCCCTGCTGCAGCGCGGCGTGGAGCGCGAAGTGCTGCCGGCCGCGCTGGACCTGGGCATCGGCCTGCTGCCGTCCTCGCCTCTCGGCCGGGGCGTCCTGACGGCGAAGTACCGCAATGCCACTCCCCCGGACTCCCGCGGCGCCTCGGAGCATCTGGCGCCCTTCGTCGCGCCGTACCTCGACGACACGGCGAGCCGCATCGTGGACGCCGTGCAGACGGCGGCCGACGGGCTGGCCGTCACCCCGCTCCAGGTCGCCCTCGCCTGGGTGCGTGACCGTCCCGGCGTGGCCGCGCCCGTCATCGGCCCGCGCAACGCCCAGCAGCTCACGGCGGCGTTGTCAGTGGAGGCCCTTAGTCTTCCTGACGAGATCTGCCGGGCGCTCGACGACGTGTCGGCGCCCGTGCACCGCTATCCCGATCACGACTGGAGCACGCTGTGAGCACGGAGCCGCCCGAGACCACGGAGAACACCGAGCCGGGGACACCGGGGGCCGCGACGGAGGACGCCGGGGCCGCGGCTGCGGGGGCCGGCGAGGGCCCTGACGCTGCTGAGGGCACAGAGGCCACGACCGGAGACGGCGACACCGCCGCGCAGTTGTCCGAGGCGGAGGCCGAGCTTGCCGCTCAGCGGCTCGAGCGGGAGCGGATCGAGCGGCGCAAGGCCGAGAAGCAGGGGCCCGTCGAGAGCGGGACCAAGCTCAGCGGGACGGCCGCCGATCTGCTCGCCGCCGTCCGGGCCGTGGAGAGCGGCGCCAAACCCGTCGCCACCGTGTTCAGCGAGCCGGAGCCACCGCGCCGACCCGCCCCGGAGCCGGTACGTCAGCCGCGGCCCGTGGCGTCCGAGGCGCCCGCTGGTCCCGCGCCGGAGACCGTCGAGTCCGTGCGGCGCGTGCTGGCCGATGGCGGCGCCCCGGAGTCGCTCGCCCCGCAGGTCGCCGCGGCCCTCGGTGAGGGCGCGGCCGGTCAACTGCGAGCGGACCCTTGGCAGTTGCTGCGTGTCGCCGGGGTACGGACCGAGCAGGCCGACGGGTTCGCCCGGGCGCTGCTCGGCGCCGAGTGCGGTCCCGACGACGAGCGGCGCGGCCGGGCGCTCACCGTCTGGCTCCTGGAGCAGGCGGCCGTGGCCGGGCACACGGCCCTGGAGATGCCGACGCTGACCGCGGCGCTGGCCCAGCGGGGTGTGCCCGACGCCGAGGCGGCCGTGCAGAACACCCTGGCCGAGGGCGAGGCCCTGGCCTTCCAGGACGCTCTGGACGAGCCCGGCGCCCCGGCGTCCCGGGGGGACGACGAGACGGACGAGGACGAGGCGCGGCCGGTCCGTGTCCTCGTCGGCCTGGAGCGGTACGCCCTCGCGGAGGAGAGCCTCGCCGATGGACTGGCCCGACTGGTCAACTCGGCGCCGAAGCAGGACGGTTCGGCCGAGGAGTGGGAGCGGGCGGCGACCTCCGCGGGCTCCGCGGCCGACCTGATCCGCGCCGCCGCGACCCACGGCCTGGTCCTGCACACCGGCGGGCAGGCGGCCCGGGCCGAACCGGCGGCGCTGCTGCACGCGGCGCACGCACTGGGGCTGCGGGCCTGGGCGGCCACCCACAGCCCGGTCGGCCGGGACAGCTTCTCGACGTTGCTGGACGGGCCCGGCGTCGCCACCGTGGCCGGTCTGCTCTCCGGTGCCGAAGGGCCCGGCCGGGACTCGGAGGGCGCGTTCGACCTCGATCTGCTCGTCCTGCTCGACGCACCGCAGCTGGACGTGGAGACGGCGGCCCTGCTCACGGAGTCGCTGCCGGACGGGGCCCGACTGGTGCTGGCCGGTGACCCCGCGGTGCTGTGGTCGGCGGGCCCCGGCCGGGTGTTCGCCGATCTGCTGGCGGCGCGGGTCTGTCCGCAGATCGCCTCGCGGCTGCCGGACCCGGGCCCGCTGGGCGAATTGGTGTCCGGTATCGGGGTCGGCGAGCTGAACCAGGTCGAGGCGCCCGGCAAGGAGGTCGTGATCGTGCCGGTGCGCGACGCGGGCGAGGCCGTGCACCGCACCGTGCAGCTCGTCGCGGACTCGGTGCCGCGCGCGATCGGCATCCCGGCCGAGGAGACCCAGGTGATCACCCCGGGCCACGGCGGCGCGGCCGGCACGCGCGCCCTCAACGCCGCGCTCAAGGAGCGTCTCAACCCCGGCCCCGGCCGCTTCGGCGGCTTCGACCCCGGTGACCGCGTCGCGTACTCGCCCGCCCCGGGCCGTACGGTGCCGGGCCAGGTGGTGAAGGCCGACGCCGAGGGACTGCACCTGTCCTGCGCGGGCGAGGCCGTGGTCGTACCGCAGGAGCGGGTGGAGCAGTCCGTGCGGCACGGCTGGGCGCTGACCGCGCACCAAGCCGCGGGCGCCCGCTGGCCGGCGGTGGTCGTGGTGCTGCCGGGCGATGCCGCGCAGACGCTGAACCGGCCGTGGGTCTACACGGCGTTCGGCCGCGCCGACCGCCATCTGTCCGTGGTCCACGGCGTGGAGCAGGCCCTGCCCCGGGCGGTCGCCGAAATCCCGGCGAAGCCGCGCACGACCCGCCTCGCCGTCCTGCTCGGACCGCTGCTGCCGGCGACCGGCTGACGCCCGGCCGGGACCTCAGGGGCGCGGGGCTGTATCGATATGCGGCTCCACCGCGTGGGCGCGACCAGCCACCCACGGCCGCCACCCGCCCCCACCCGAGGTCATCAGGGCGCGGCCGCGTCCAGCACGCCCCGCACATGCCAACGGCGGCGCTCACGGAATCAACCCGTGACCGCCGCCGTCGAGCAGCCGTGATCCGCGTCAGCGATCCGCGTCAGCGATCCGCGTCAGCGGTCCGCGTCCATCGGTTCGAGGTCGTCCTCGTCCAGATCCGTGTCGAGCTCGTCTTCGAGGTCGTCGTCGGATTCCGGCTCGCCGTCGTCGAGGTCGTCGTCGAACACCGTGCTGACGTCGAAGCGACAGACCACCCGCTGCGGATCGACCCCTTCGAAGGGCGCCTCCAGCCATTCCCCGGGGTCGGCCTGGTCGTCCGAGGCGATCACCCACAGCGTGGAGTCGCCCTCCTCCAGGCCGAACTCCTTGTGCCGGGAGGCGATCTCATCCGGCTCGAACTCGCCGAACAGAGTGCTCAGCGCCCCGTGCACCGTGCCGGCGGCATCCGCGTCGGGGCCTTCGCCGTAGTCCGCCGCCTCGACCCGCTGGGCCTGCGCCAGCAGCCGCTGCGGCTCCGCCACGGCGTAGTCGCGGCGGATCAGCACGCTCAGCGCGTTCGGTTCCTCGGGGCCCGTGTACGGCGGCAGCGCGTCCTCCGCACCGGGGATCTCGAAGGGCGTGACCTCGTCGTAGCGGTCGTAGAGCAGCTCGTCGTAGGTCTCGGCGGCCGCGGCCAGCTGGTTGAACGCCTCGTAGACGGCCGGGTCGTCCTCACCCGACCGGCGTTCGACCGCGGCCAGGTGGCGGTCGAGCGCGGTCTTGACCGCCTCGGCGGCGGCGCGTACCTCGGCAGCGGTGGGCTGCACAGCATCAGACATAGTGCAGACGCTATCCGTACCGGGCCCCAGCCCGCACAATAGATGCGATGCCGGAATACGAATTTGTCGACGTGTACGTACCGCGCGGGGTCTCCCGCAAGGACGCCACACGCCTGCTGACGGACCATGCCGAGTACGGACACTGGGAGTTGGACCGCCTGAGCCTGCTGCGTGACGGCAGCCGCAAGGTGCGGCTGCGGCGCCGGATCATCCGCCAGGTGCGGGCCACATGGTGAGCTGAGGCGACAGACAGCGAGACAGGGACAACAGCAGAGAACACACCGGAGCGGGCCCCGCCGATGCGGGGCCCGCTCCGTTTCCCGCCGGACGGCAGGGTGCTACGCCGAAGGCCGGGCCTTGCGGTAGAGCACCGTGCCGGCCAGCAGCGCGCCCGCGCCGACCGGGAGGGCGAGGCCCATCGGCAGGTCGCTGCCGGTCCGGGCGAGCTGCGCGTCACCCCGGGGCTGGGTGACGAAGTGCGCGCCCGGCTGGTTGCCGTGCGAGGAGCCGCCCGGCGTCACGTCGCCCGTGCCGGGCGGTGTGCTCGGGGAACCGGGGTGGCTCGGCTCGTCGGGGTTCTGCGGGCTTCCGGGGTTGCCGGGGTGCTCCGGGTTGCCTGGGTTGCCCGGCTGCTCGGGGTTGCCGGGATGGCCAGGGTTACCGGGGTTTCCCGGGTTACCGGGGTTTCCCGGGTTACCGGGGTTTCCCGGGTTACCGGGGCTGCCCGGCTGTTCCGGGGACCCGGGCGGGTTCTGGTGGCCCCCGCCGCCGTTGTTGGTGCAGTCGTTGCCCTCGGTGGCGTTGCCGATGCCGATGATGTCGACGCTGTTGCCGCACACGTTGACCGGCACATGGACCGGCGCCTCGACGTGGTTGCCGGAGGCGACGCCGGGCGAGTCGGTGGCGTGCCCGTCGGCGGACGCCGCCGAGCCGCCGCCGGAGCCGTGGCCGCCGCCCGGGTTGGCGCAGCTGTTGCCGCTCGCCGGGTTGAGCACCCCGATGACGTCGACGGTGTTGCCGCAGACGTTGACCGGCACGTGCACCGGCGCCTGCACCGTGTTGCCCGACAGCACGCCGGGCGAGTTCGAGCTGGAGCCGTGCGCGGCCGAGCCGGTCGCGTGGGCGGCGCCGCCCGCGGCCGCGACGATGCCGGTCGCGGCCGCCACGGTCATCAGGCCCTTGCGGGTGACCTGTCGCATTGCTGAATACCTGCCTTCGACCTTGTTCCGAAGATCCGAAGAAAGGACGCCGGGAATTCGCCCGACGTCCCCAAAGGCCGGTCGGCCCCGGAGCGCATGGCACGCACTCCGGGGCCGACGGGCTCAGCCCTTTTCACAGGGCGAGGCACAACGTCACTTGTTGATGCAGGTGTTGCCGAAGGCGGGGTTCAGCAGCCCGATCACCGAGATCGTGTTGCCGCAGACGTTCACGGGGACGTGAATCGGCGCCTGAACGACGTTGCCCGAAAGGACACCCGGGGAGTGCACCGCGGCACCCTGGGCACCCGAGTCGGCGACGGCGAGGCCCGCGCCCGCGAGAACCAGCCCACCAGTGGCAGCCGCAGCGGCGACGACCTTCTTGATCATTATTCCTCCTTGTTGGCAATGCGATCACAAGTAGCTGATCGCATCACCTGTAACGAGGAGGAACTAATAGGGCTACGACCTGATGAGCGCGTTCACTCGTGCCGGTCACGACCAGTACGTCTGGTCGAATACCGAAGTGTGCTTTCAGCGGGCCAATTCAGGACGCATCGATGAACCGGTCGAGCACCCGGACCCCGAATTGCAGCCCGTCCACCGGTACCCGCTCGTCGACGCCGTGGAACATGCCCGCGAAGTCCAGCTCCGGCGGCAGCTTCAGCGGGGCGAACCCGAAGCCCCGGATGCCGAGGTCGTCGAAGGACTTGGCGTCGGTGCCGCCGGAGAGCATGTAGGGGATCGCCTTGGCCGCCGGGTCCTCGGCGACCAGCGCGGACTGCATCGCCGCGACGAGCGCCCCGTCGAAGCCGGTCTCCACGGCCTTGTCGGCGTGCACGTCCTCGCGCCGTACGTTCGGGCCGAGGATCTTGTCGAGGTCGGCGAGGAACTCCTCCTCGAACCCGGGCAGGAAGCGGCCGTCGACGTGCGCGGTGGCCTCGCCCGGGATGACGTTGACCTTGTAGCCGGCGCCGAGCTGCGTGGGGTTCGCGGTGTTGCTGAGGGTCGCGCCGATGAGCTTGGCGATGCCGCCGAGCCTGGCGAGGGTGTCCTCCATGTTCTCCGGGTCCAGCTCGGTGCCGAGGGCGTCGCCGAGTTCGTCGAGGAAGGCCCTGGTGGTCTTGGTGACCCGCACCGGGAACTTGTGCCGGCCGAGGCGCGCGACGGCCTCCGACAGTTCGGTGATCGCGTTGTCCCGGTGGATCATCGAGCCGTGTCCCGCCGTACCGGCCACGGTCAGCTTCATCCAGTGCATGCCCTTCTCGGCCGTCTGGATCAGATAGAGCCGGCGCTCCTCGCTCACGGTGAACGAGAACCCGCCCACCTCGCTGATCGCCTCGGTGACACCCTCGAAGAGGTCGGGATGCTTCTCGACGAGGAACCGGGCGCCGAACTTGCCACCGGCCTCCTCGTCGGCGAGGAACGCGAGCACGATGTCGCGCGGAGGCCTGCGGCCACTGCGCAGCCGGTCGCGCACGACCGCCAGGGTCATCGCGTCCATGTCCTTCATGTCGACGGCCCCGCGCCCCCACACGCACCCGTCCGCGACCTCGCCGGAGAAGGGGTGGTGGGTCCAGTCGTCGGCGTTGGCCGGTACGACGTCGGTGTGGCCGTGGATGAGCAGCGCGGGCCGGGACGGGTCCTCCCCCTCGATCCGGGCCACCGTGGAGGCGCGTCCCGGGTGGGACTCGAAGATCTTCGGTTCCAGCCCCACCTCGGCGAGCTTCTCGGCGACGTACTCGGCCGCCTTGCGCTCACCGGGCCCCGAGTGGTCACCGTAGTTGCTGGTGTCGATCTGGATCAGCTCGCGGCAGAGGTCCACGACCTCGTCCTCGCCGGTGACGCCCCTGGCCGTGTCCGTCTCGCTCACGCTGCTTCCTCCCGCGCTGTTGCTGCTGGTGGTCCCCCACATCCTCCCTCTCCGCGGTCCCGGGCCCAAGACCGGCCGCGACCCGTCACACGCCGTTAACGCGGCGACGGGGGGTGATCGGGCACCCTCGAAAGCCTGGTAGTGTTTTCTCTGTCGCCGCGGGGGTAACCCCGCACGACAGACACCTTGTCCGGGTGGCGGAATGGCAGACGCGCTAGCTTGAGGTGCTAGTGCCCTTTATCGGGCGTGGGGGTTCAAGTCCCCCCTCGGACACCAGTGGGGACGTTCACGAGATCGTCCCGAAGCGTTCACGAATTACCGGTTGAGTCATATGACTCACCGGTATTTCGTCGTTTCTGGGGTTTTGAGCCTCGTGATCGGCTCGATGAGGGGGTGAGGTGCAGACCGTACGTATACGGGCTGGACGCCTGCGCCCACGAGGTCAGGGCAGGACACAGGATCCGCCCGACCGCCCCTCGGGCAGAGCCGCAGGATAGGGCGATAATGGCTTAGGTCCGGCGATTCGCCGCCCGAGGTACGCGGACCGGATCGCAGGCCGGTGCAGTCTTCGCGAGAGCGAGATGAGCCATCATGGACCAGGGCATCGCCGCCGACCGGGCGGCGCGGCCGGTCGCAGAGCCGGTCGAAGAGGCGCTCACGGCGCGCGTCACCCTCGACGAGAACGCCTCCGTGACCGGGTGGAACGCGGGCGCTGAGCGCCTGCTGGGGTACTCGGCCGCACAGATCGTGGGGCGATCGGCGGCCGGTCTGCTGGCGGAGCCGGTCCCGGTGGAGGACCTGCGCTGCATCGAGGAGCTGCCGAGATGGCATGGGACGGTCTCCGTCCGGCACCGTGATGGCCGGCGGTTGGAGATCAGGGTCCTCGCGCACCACCGGACGCCGGAGACCGGTACCCGCGAGTGGTTCCTGGTCTCCGCCCTGCCCGGGAAGCAGCCTCAGCCGGCCGACGAAGACCTCGTGCGCCGGAGCTTCGCGCAGTCCCCTTCCTGCGCGCAGGCGCTCTACGACACCGGGCTCCGGGCGCGGTGGGTGAACGAAGCCATGGAACGGGCCTTGGGCCTCACGCAGGACTACCTGCTCGGACTGCGCACCGGCGAGGGCGTGGACGGGCCGGTCGGTGAGCTGGCAGAGCAGGGCATGCTGCGGGTGCTGGAGACCGGGGAGCCCGAGTATCAGGAGCACTTCATGCGCGCCGGCGGTGAAACGCGCGAGCACGCCTGGTCGGTCGTCCTGTCGCCGCTGCGGGACCGGACGGGCCACGTGCAGGGTGTCTGCCTCACCACGCACGACATCACGGAGCAGTACTGGGCACGCAAGCGGCTCCAGCTGATCGCCGAGGCCGGCCAGCGCATCGGCACCACGCTCGACGTGATGCGGACGGCGCAGGAGCTGGCGGACGTGACGATCCCGGAACTCGCCGACTTCGTCAGCGTCGAACTGCTGACCTCCCTCGACGACCTGCACGAGCCGGTCCCGGAAGGCGGGTCGGCGGCCGGTCCTCTCCTTCTGCGGCGCGCCGCCCACCAGTCCGTGACCCCGGGCATCCCGGAGGCGGTCGTCGGCCTGGGCGATGTGGACGGGTATCCGGAGCATTCCGCACCGGTTGAGAGCCTCCGGTCCGGACGGGCCTCCCGGCACGAGATGACCGACGCCGCGATCGCCGACTGGGGCGCCGGCGACCCGGCCCGGACCTCCCGGGTTCGCGAACTCGGCATCCACTCGGTGATGACGGTGCCTCTGTCGGCACGCGGAACCACTCTGGGCGTCGCCGTCTTCTACCGCTACCGGCACCCCGAGATCTTCCAGGAGGACGATCTGGTGCTGGCCGAGGAGCTGGTGGCCCGGGCTGCCGTCTGCATCGACAACGCCCTGCGCTACACCCGTGAACGCGGTACGGCGGTGATGCTGCAGCGCAGCCTGCTGCCTCGGCGGCTGCCCGAGCAGGCGGCAGTGGAGGTCGCCTCCCGCTACCTCCCGGCCGGCGGGCACGCCGGCGTGGGCGGCGACTGGTTCGACGTCATCCCCCTGTCCGGGGCGAGGGTGGCACTGATCGTCGGCGACGTCGTCGGCCACGGCATCCACGCCTCCGCGACCATGGGCCGTCTGCGTACGGCCGTACGCACCCTCGCCGACATCGACCTGCCCCCCGACGAACTGCTCACCCACCTCGACGACCTGGTCGCTCGCCTGTCCACCGAGCAGGAGAGCGAACAGCCCGCCGACCGGTACCCGGAGCCCGCCAGCGAGGTCGGCGCGACCTGCCTGTACGCCGTGTACGACCCGATCTCCCGGCGCTGCTCACTCGCCCGGGCCGGACATCCGCGGCCGGTCGTGGTGGGCCCCGAGGGCACCGTCGAACTCGTCGACCTCCCGGCAGGCCCCCTGCTGGGGCTGGGCGGTCTGCCTTTCGAGGCGGCCGAGATCGACCTGCCCGAGGGCAGCCTGCTCGCCCTCTACACCGACGGCCTGATCGAAGGCCGAGACCGCGACATCGACGACGGCCTCCACCGGCTCTGCCAGCTGCTCACCCGGCCGGCGCCCTCCCTGGACGCCCTGTGTGACACGGTGCTCGCCGATCTCCTGCCCGCGCGCCCGGCCGACGACGTGGCGCTCCTCCTCGCCCGCACCCGCGCGCTCGACGCCTCGCAGGTCGCCACGTGGGAGATACCGGCCGATCCCTCCGCGGTCGCCCAGACCCGCAAGGACGCGTTGGCACAGGTCGAGGCCTGGGGGCTGGAGGACACCGCCTTCGTCACCGAGTTGGTCGTCAGTGAGCTCGTCACCAACGCCATCCGGTACGGAGAACCTCCGATCCAACTCCGCCTGATCCACGACAGCACCCTCATCTGTGAGGTCTCCGACGGCAGCAACACAGCTCCCCACCTCCGCCGCGCCCGCACGTACGACGAGGGCGGCCGCGGTCTGCTCCTCGTCGCACAGCTGACCCAGCGCTGGGGCACCCGCCAGAGTGCCCGGGGCAAGACCATCTGGACGGAACAGACTTTCGAGCCGGTCCCGCCCGACCTCTTCTGACCAGCGGCAGCCACTTCCTCATCGCCGGCCATGCATCACCTATGGCTCCTGTCAATCAGGGGTTTCTCGCTTTTCCGGGGCTGTTTCGGCCGAAGTGCGGCCGTCGGCCGCCAGCAGGGCGATCACGGCGAGGGCGGCGAGCAGGATGATCGCCAGGACCAGGACCGTCAGGGTCGTGGGGTCGTTCCAGAGCGCGAACACCAGGGCGATCACCAGCAGGGCCCCGATCGTGAGCCACTTCCGGTTGCCCTCGGTCCAGGTCCCGGCCCGGCCCGTGGTGACGCCGTGGGCCTCCGCCCACCGGGCCGCAAAGTCCGCGCCGCGTTCGGACCCGGAGCGCACCGCGCGCGGCAGCCGGCCCGGTCCGACGAGGTAGGCGCCGAGCGCGACGATCACGGCGAGCACGATGACGGTGCGCAGGGTGGCCTTCAGGAAGCGCAGCAGGGTGTCGAAGACCGCGGCCGCCGCCGGTTCGGACAGGACGCTCGGCGGGAGATGGTCCAGGTAGTAGCGGCGGGCGACGACCAGGCCGATGGCGACGACCAGGCAGCCCACGGCCGCGCCCAGCGCCGTCTTCGCCAGCGCCCGTCTGCGACGGTGGGCCAGCAGGACGCCCGCCGCCCCGAGCAGCACGGTGATCACCGGCATCCAGTAGCCGGCCAGGTCCAGCGCGTGCGCCGCGTCCTGGAACTGGTCGAGTTGGTCGGACTGGAAGAGGACCACCTGTTTCTCGACGGCGGGGATATGGGAAGCCGGCTGCACGCCGGCGTCGACCAGATCCTTCTTGACCTGCTCCACTGCGGTTCCGACGTCGAGGGTCACGGTGCCCTCCTCGACGCCGATCGCCCCGCGTCCCTTGCCCGTGAGGGCATGTACGACAGCCGAGTGGGCGGTCCGGTTCGCCGTGACCCACAGCTTCTCGAACCGGTCGCTCTCGACGAAGCGTTTCGCCACCCGGTCGGCGGCGGCGTGGGCGGCCTCGTTCACCTGGGGGGCCAGTGCTTTGACGGCGTCGGCAGCGCGGGGCGGCAGGCCCTGCGACTTCAGCCAGTTCGCGATGTCGGTGGTGATCTGCTTGCCGTCGACGCGGACGTCGACCGCGTCGACGAGCCGGTGGCGCACCGCGTCCTCGATGGCGCGGTCGGTGGCGAGCGGCTTCATCGTCTTGACGTAGCGGTCGGTGTCCAGAGCGATGTCGTGCACCCACACCGTGATCACGGTGACGGGGACCAGAACGCACGTGAGGACGATCAGCACGGCCGAGGCCGTGCTCCGCAGCACCCGGCCCGCACGACCGCCCTGTGGCGAGTTCGACATCAGTCCTCCGGCATCGGGACACCGGCCGCGAAAACCCCCGCGGCCTGTGTCCATTGCCGCTGAACAGGGGCTTCACCGCATGCCGGACTGGGCCATCCGGACGCCCTGTTCACGGCCCCTCACCCACTGTGTGGGGCATGTCTCGTCCGATGAAGATCACCAGGTCAACGTGGGTCCACCACCACTTGGGAACCCCCCGAACGGGCTTCCCAAGTGGTGAACCAACGACCGCGAACCTAGCGTCGTACTAAAATTTCCGGCTTGTTACGGAGCTGGAGCCGGACAACCCCAGGCGAACTGCGGGCCCGCCAGCGCCCCGGAGGCATCCGGGATCGAGACGCGAGGACCGGATGGCAGCCATACACGAGGGCAGCGCTCTCGGCCTGCTCGACGAAGAGATCCGCGAGAAGTTCGGCGACACGGCACGTTTCTCCGGGGGCCCGGCGGCCTCCCCGCGCACCCTCGTCGACGTCTTCGAGGCGTCCGTGCGGTCGTATCCGGACGAGCCCGCTCTCGACGACGGCACGACCAGCCTCACCTACCGGGCGCTGGCCGTCGAGGTGCAGCGGCTGCGGCGCAGGCTCGCCGCGGCCGGGGTCGGGCTCGGGGACCGGGTGGGCGTGCGGGTGCCGTCCGGGACCAATGACCTCTACGTCGCGATCCTCGCCGTCCTGGCGGTCGGTGCGGCGTACGTCCCGGTCGACGCCGAGGACCCGGACGAGCGGGCCGAGCTGGTGTTCGGGGAGGCGGACGTACGGGCCGTGATCGGGGCCGGGCACGAGATCGCCCTGCACGGCACCTCCGAGTCCTCCGCCGGGCGTCCCGGCGTCGAGCACGACGCGTGGATCATCTTCACGTCGGGCTCCACCGGGAAGCCGAAGGGCGTCGCCGTCTCGCACCGCAGTGCCGCCGCCTTCGTGGACGCGGAGGCCGCGCTGTTCCTCACCGAGGAGCCGATCGGGCCCGGGGACCGGGTCATGGCGGGTCTCTCGGTCGCCTTCGACGCGTCCTGCGAGGAGATGTGGCTGGCGTGGCGGTACGGCGCCTGTCTGGTGCCGGTGCCGCGCTCGCAGGTCAGGAGCGGTGCCGATCTCGGGCCGTGGCTGGTCGAGCAGGAGATCACGGTCGTGTCGACCGTCCCGACGCTGGCCGCGCTCTGGGAGCCCGAGACCCTGAACGACGTACGTCTGCTGATCTTCGGCGGTGAGGCCTGCCCGCCCGAGCTGGCGCAGCGGCTGGTGACCGAGGGGCGCGAGGTCTGGAACACGTACGGGCCGACCGAGGCGACCGTCGTGGCCTGTGCCTCGCTGATGAGCGGGGAGGAGCCGATCCGGATCGGGCTGCCGCTGGACGGCTGGGAGCTCGCCGTCGTCGACGAGGCCGGGGAGCCGGTGCCGATGGGCGCCAGCGGGCAGCTGGTGATCGGCGGGGTCGGGCTGGCCCGGTATCTCGACGCCGAGAAGGACGCGGAGAAGTACGCCCCGCTGCAGTCGCTGGGCTGGGAGCGGGCGTACCGCAGTGGTGACCTCGTCAAGGCGGAGCCGGAGGGGCTGGTATTCCTCGGGCGGGCCGACGAGCAGATCAAGCTCGGTGGGCGGCGGATCGAGCTCGGTGAAGTGGACGCCGCGTTGCAGGCACTGCCCGGGGTGGCCGGTGCGGCCGCCGCCGTGCGGACCGCTCGCAGCGGCAATCAGCTGCTCGTCGGCTACGTCGTCACGCAGGACGGCTGGGATCAGGCGGCTGCGGTCGAGAAGCTGCGGGCCGAGCTGCCCGCCGCGCTCGTGCCGTTGCTCGCGCCGGTCGAGGAGCTGCCGACCCGTACGTCGGGCAAGGTGGATCGCAACGCGCTGCCCTGGCCGCTGGAGGGCCTGGAGAGCGGCGCCGGTCCGGCCGAGCAGCTCTACGGCACCGAGGCGTGGCTCGCCGAGCAGTGGACCGAGGTGCTCGGCATTCCCGTGACCAGCGCCTTTGACGACTTCTTCGCGATCGGCGGGAGCAGTCTGGCCGCCGCCCAGCTGACGACACGGCTGCGGACCCGCTATCCGAGCTCGGCCGTCCTGGACATCTACCAGCAGCCGGTGCTGCGGAAGCTGGCCCGGCGGCTCGAGGAGTCCGTGCAGGACGACGGGGCGGAGCGGGTGATCGCCCCCGTGCCGAGGCGCGCCCAGGTGATCCAGGTCGTGCTTCTCCTTCCGCTGTTCACGCTGCTCGGCCTGCGCTGGACCGTCGTGTTGGCCGCGCTCGGGAACCTGCTGCCCGCCTACGGATGGCTGCCGACGGCCCCTTGGTGGCTCGTCGCGGTCGGAGCCGTCGTCCTGTTCAGTCCGCCGGGGCGGCTCGCGCTGGCGGCCGGGGGCGCGCGGCTGCTGCTCAGGGGCGTGAAGCCCGGCCGGTACGCGCGCGGTGGCGGTGTGCATGTGCGGCTGTGGACGGCCGAGCGGCTGGCCGAGTTCAGCGGGGCGACCTCGCTGACCGGGGCGTGGCTGGAGCGGTACGCGCGGGCGCTGGGCGCCAAGGTCGGGCCCGATGTCGACCTGCACTCGCTGCCGCCGGTCACCGGGCTGCTGAAGCTGGGCCGGGGTGCGGCCGTCGAGTCCGAGGTGGATCTGTCGGGGTGGTGGCTGGACGGGGACCGGCTGGAGATCGGCGCGGTGAAGGTGGGCGCGCATGCCGTCGTCGGTACGCGCAGCATGCTCTTCCCGGGGGCCCGGGTGGGCAAGCGGGCCGAGGTGGCGCCCGGTTCGGCGGTGACGGGTCAGGTTCCCACCGGTCAGCGGTGGGCGGGCGCTCCCGCGGTCAAGCTGGGCAAGGCCAAGCGCAACTGGCCGAAGGAACGGCCGCGGCGTGGGACGTACTGGCGTGTCATGTACGGCATCACGGGCTTCGCGCTGACCGCGCTGCCGGTGCTGGCGGGTGCGGCCGCGTTCCTCGTGGCCCGGGTGTTCTTCACGCCGGACGCGCCTGTCGTCGGCGCCGCGCTGGCGCTCGTACCGGCGACGCTCGCCTTCGGGCTGGCGTACGCCGTGCTGATCCTGGTCGCCGTACGGCTGCTGAGCCTCGGTCTGCGTGAGGGCACCCATCCGACGCACAGCCGGGTCGGCTGGCAGGCCTGGACGGTCACGCAGCTGATGGACCGCTCGCGCGAGACGCTGTTCCCGCTGTACGCCGGGCTGGTCACGCCGGTGTGGCTGCGGCTGCTCGGGATGCGGATCGGGCGCGGTGCCGAGGTGTCGACGGTGCTGGCGCTGCCGAGCCTGACCACGGTCGGTGAGGGCGCGTTCCTCGCCGACGACACGCTGACCGCGCCGTACGAGCTCGGTGGTGGCTGGATGCGGATCGGGCGGGCTCAGATCGGGCGGCGGGCCTTCCTCGGGAACTCGGGGATGACCGCGCCGGGGCGTTCCGTGCCGGACGGCGGTCTGGTCGGGGTGCTGTCGGCGACGCCGAAGAAGGCCAAGAAGGGCACGTCGTATCTGGGGCTGCCGCCGGTGAAGCTGCCGCGTGCCGCGGCCGACGGCGACCAGAGCCGGACGTACGACCCGCCGGCCCGGCTGCTGTGGGCGCGTGCTCTGGTGGAGCTGTGCCGGATCGTGCCGGTGTTCTGCTCGGCGGGTCTTGCGGTGCTGACGATCGCCGCGCTGTGCGCGCTGGGGGTGTGGGCGCCGCTGCTGTCGGGGCTGGTGCTGCTGGGTGCCGGGGCCGCGGCCGGGCTGGTGTCGATCGTCGCGAAGTGGCTGCTCGTGGGGCGGCACCGCAGCGGGGAGCATCCGCTGTGGTCGTCCTTCGTGTGGCGCAACGAGCTGGCGGACACGTTCGTCGAGGTGCTCGCGGTGCCGTGGTTGGCGGGTTCCGTGCCGGGTACGCCGGTGATGACGGCCTGGCTGCGCGGGCTCGGGGCGCGGATCGGCAAGGGCGTGTGGGTCGAGAGCTACTGGCTGCCGGAGACGGATCTGGTGACGCTTCAGGACGCGGCCACCGTGAACCGGGGCTGTGTGCTCCAGACACACCTCTTCCACGACCGGATCTTGCGGACGGATACTGTGGTCCTCCGTGAGGGCGCGACGCTGGGTCCTGGCGGGATCGTCCTGCCCGGCAGCGCGATCGGGGCCCGTACGACGCTGGGTCCCGCGTCGCTCGTCATGGCGGCGGAGTCGGTGCCCGACGACACCCGTTGGCTCGGCAACCCGATCGAGGCATGGCGTCCCTGAGCGCGGCCCACTCGGGGCCGGAGGGCGGTGGGCCGGCACTTCAGTGGCAGCAGTACGGCGCAGGGAGCACAGACAGCAGTGGCAGTTCAGCAGGCGGCGGGCGCGGACCCGTACTTCCCGGAGCACGGCGACCCCCGCTACCGGGTGCACCGGTACGAGCTCGCCCTGGACTACCGGCCGGGCCCGAACCGGCTCTCCGGGACGGCCCGGATCAACGCCATCGCGGGACGGGCGCCGCTCACCGAGTTCGTGCTGAACCTGGCCGACTTCAGGATCGGACGGGTCCGGGTCGACGGACGGCAGCCGCACTACACGCATCGTGGCGGCAGGCTGCGCGTACGGCCGGCGAAGCCGGTGCGTGCCGGGGCCGCCTTCACGGTCGAGGTGCACTGGTCGGGCAACCCCAAGCCGGTGAACAGCCCCTTCGGCGGGCTCGGTTGGGAGGAGCTGGAGGACGGGGCACTGGTGGCGAGCCAGCCGATCGGGGCGCCGTCGTGGTATCCGTGCAACGACCGGCCCGCCGACAAGGCGTCGTACCAGCTCTCGATCACCACGCCGTCGGCGTACGCGGTGGTGGCGGGCGGGCGGCTGCTGACCCGGACGACGAAGGCGTCCACGACGACCTGGGTGTACGAGCAGTCGGCGCCGACGTCGAGCTATCTGGTCGGGCTGTCGATCGGCAAGTACCAGACGGTGCTGCTGGGTGACCCGGGCCTGGGCGGGGTGCCGCAGCACGGGCACATCCCGGCGCATCTGCTGCCGGAGTTCTCCCGGGACTTCGCGCGGCAGCCGCAGATGATGGAGGTCTTCCAGGAGCTGTTCGGGCCGTACCCGTTCGACGAGTACGCGGTCGTGGTGACCGAGGAGGAACTCGATGTGCCCGTCGAGGCCCAGGGGTTGTCGCTGTTCGGCGCCAACCACGTGGACGGGGCGCGGGGTTCGGAGCGGCTCGTCGCGCACGAGCTGGCGCACCAGTGGTTCGGCAACAGCGTGTCCATCGCGGACTGGCGGCACATCTGGCTGAACGAGGGCTTCGCGAAGTACGCCGAGTGGCTGTGGTCGGAGCGCTCGGGCGGGCGTACGGCCCCGCAACTCGCCGCCGCCGCACACCGGTTGCTGTCCGCGCAGCCGCAGGACCTGCGGTTGGCGGATCCGGGCCGCAAGTCGATGTTCGACGACCGCCTCTACGAACGCGGCGGGCTCGTCCTGCACGCCGTGCGCTGCGCGATGGGCGACATCGCCTTCTTCCGCATGCTGCGCGCCTGGGGCCAGCTGCACCGCGGCGGCACGGTGACGACCGCCGCCTTCACCTCCCACGTGGCCCGCTTCGCGACCGAGCCGGTGGACGAGTTGTTCGAGGCGTGGGTGTACGGGGCGGCGCTGCCGGCGTTTCCGACGTCGACGCCGCCCCAGGTGAGCGCCTGAGGGCGGAGAAGCCGGGCGGCCGGGGCGGTGGTACCCGTCAGGGGTGCCGCTCCTGGCCGTGCGCCCAGAGCTGACGGCTGCGATCAGCCGCGGGGAGTGCCGCCCGCACGTACTCGATGTCGGACGGCGTCAGCAGGTCCCTGGCCGCGGGGCTCAGCGTTTCGAGCAGCCATCCGCCGGACCGGTCGAGCCATCCGCGCGCGTCGAGCGCGGGAGCCAGTTTCAGAAGCCGGACGGCCGCCCGGTCACGTGCCTCACCCGGTGGGTCCTTCTGAAGACGCCGGAAGGTGTCGTCGAGCAACCACTCCGTGCCGCCGCCGGGCTCGATGCCCTCGTCCAGAGCCAGCCCCAGGAGCTCGTGGAAGAGGTCGACCAGGTCCCCGCGCCGGGTCCGGTCCAGGAGGCGGCAGGTGCACACGAGCAGGGAGATCCTCGTCGCCTCGTCGAGCGCGCTGAGGTAGAGCCCGCGGTTGGCCAGTGTCCGCAGCACGTCGAGCGCGAAGTGGACGGGAAGCGCGTCGCACTCCCCGGCGAGTCTGCCGCTGATCAGCATGAGGAAGCGGGAAATGGCCGCGGCGCCGCGGCCCGCGTCGAGCGGTCTCAGGCACGTGGTGTAGCGGTACAGCAGTTCCTCGCGGGGCTCCCGTGGGCACAGCAGCAGGGCGATGAGCGCATGGGCGGCCGAGACGTGCCGTCCGAGGTGGTCGACGGTGAAGATGCCCATGAAGTCCCCGAGTTCCTCGAACACGGGAAGTGACGGCTCCAGGAGGAGCTCGGTGTCCTTGTCGTGCAGCGAGCGTGAGCGCCGCAGTGCGTCGTGTGCCGTGTAGTCGGCGAAGAGACCGTCGTCAGGGGCGTTCAGCAGCCAGGTGATGTTCTTCGCGGTGGGCGGGGCGTCCTGGTGCTCCAGGCGCAGGACGAGGTCCCTGCTGCCGTCCCGGGAGACGGGCACCGTGCCCACGGCCCGGGTGAAGGCGTCCCAGGTGGCCGGTGTGAACTGCGACTTCCAGAGGGTCGCGTGCGCACGCCAGCTGTCGGCCGGGGCGCCGTCCGGCGCGGCCAGCTCGGAGAACTGGACGACATGCCCGGGTGCCAGGGCCAGGAGGAGGAGGTTCGCGCTGTGACAGGCGTGACGGTACGTCACCGGCACCGGCGCCGGGCCGGTGGTGTAGCCCGTGTCGCTGCCGGCGGGCAGGGCGTGCAGCGCTCGGGGGAAGAGCGCCCGAAGCGGTTGCGTGGAGGGCAGGAGCTCACCGAGGTTCTGGAGGATCTGGGCCCGATCGGTCAGCGGGGCGAAGGACAGCAGGGCGAAGAGAAGTCCCTCGTACGGCCCTCGGTCCGGGCAGTGCGCCAGCGTGCGGGCGATCTTCCGGGCGACCAGGTACTCGCCGAAGGTGGCGTGCAGGAACTCGTACCAGCACCGGTCGGCGCCGTCCTCGTACGTGGCCCTGGCCTCGTGCATGAAGAAGAACCGGCCGAAGATCAGCCGCGCTTCGGGGTCGGCCCAACGCCGGTCGGGGGCACGCAGGAAGGCGAGGTCGTGTTCGGCCTCCTCGGCGCTCACGCCCTGGCGTCCGCGGTTGAACATGGCGCAGGCGATGACGGAGAGGAGATCGAGTTCGTCCTCGACCCTGACCTCCAGCTTCTCGGGCCGCAGCCTGGGCTCCAGCTTGCCGAGCTGACGGCGGACGAACAGCCGCAGCAGCCGCTCGTACAGGTTGACGCGGCTCAGGGGTATCTCGTCGTCGCGCCCGGCCTCGGGGTCGATCGCGTAGTAGAGGGCCAGCATGAGCAGCAGGAGGGGCTGGGGCGCCAGTTCGGGGTGGAGTGCTGCCACGTCCGGGCGAAGTGGCGGACAGGTGTGCCGGTTGGCCGTGTTCCAGACGTCCGACCAGCGGGCGACGCGGGCATCGTCGAAGGGCTCCAGACGGACGATCACGGTGCCGTCCGGGAAGCGGGTCTGGTCGGCGACAACGGTCCGGCTGGTGACGACGGCGGCCACCGGGAGGCCGTTGTCAGCCGATCTCCACTGGAACTCCGCGATCTCCTCCAGGTAGTACCAGTGGTCGGTGCCGCCCGCCTGGAGCAGTTCGTCGAGCCCGTCGAAGATCAGGACGGGCAGGACGCCTTCGGCCGACTCGGTGACCGTCTCCCAGGTGAGGTCGGTCTGCGTGGCCTGGCGCAGGGCCTGGGCGATCTGGTCGAGGATCCCGGCGTCGGCCGCCACGCTGCGCAGTTCGACACGGATCGGCAGGTAGTCGGCCGGCGGCAGGCGCGCCGCCAGCAGGCGGCTGAGCAGCGACTTGCCCGCGCCCGGATCGCCGAGGATGACGAGCGGTCTGCTGACGGCGTGGGAGGCCGTGAGGTGTCCGGCGAGGAAGCCCTGGATCTCCTCGCGCAGCGGGTGCGTACGCCACCAGGCGTCGACGTGCGGCTCGCTGTGCCCGTCGTGGAGGACGACCCGGAAGGCCGGGTTGACGTATCCCTCGGCGAGCCGTGGGACACGGGGCCCGGGCTGGGTCCGGTCGGTCTCGGCGAAAGGCGATACGGGGCGGCTGAGTTCCCGGCGGTAGACGGCGGACAGCCGGGCCGGCCAGGTGCCCGGCGTGACGTCACGGGCGAGGGCGTTCAACAGTGCCCCCAGGCCCTCAAGTCCCCGCTGCCGCCCGTTCAGTTCGCTGTGGAGCGCGTCGAGCCGGTCCTGAGCGGGGCCTACGGGACACGCGCGCCAGACCTCCTCCGTGGCCGACTCGTCCTGCATGCGCGTCCAGAGGAACAGTTCGGGGCATTCGGCGGCGAGTTCGGCCAATCGGATCTCGTAGCGGACCAGGGCTTCCCCTACGGCCTCCATCGGGAGCCGCGCACCCGTCAACACTGCCGCGGCAGCGCCGTAGTGAATGATCAGCCGGTTGCGGTAACCCGTCTTGGAGTCACCTGCGTCGGGCAGCGGTGCGTCGGGGTAGGCGTCGTCACCGAGGCTGTTTTCGAACAGCCGGGCCGTATGGAGCTGCCGACGGGGCGAGGTTCCGGGATCAATGACCGAGCTCGCCACGACCGCGCCGGCCACCACGACCGTGTGGGCGGCGTGCAGCAGCCGGACCCGGTGGGGGCGACAGGTGCGGCGTACGCGAGGGCCGATGCCGGACAGCAGCCGGTCGGCGAGGCCGGCGAACCGGTCGCGGAACGCCGCACTCTCTTCCGGCCCCCGCAGGACGCCCCTCGCCATGTCCCGCATGTCGTCGTGCAGGCGCATGTCCTCGCCGGCGAGGATGGCGGCCGCCTCCGGGAAGCTGCCGGGGCTCGGGTCGTCGGATTCCCGGTCGGCGGCCGTGAAGCGCCCGCCTTCGCCGTCGTTCCGGCAGAGGGGGCAGCCCGCGGTTTCCGGGGCGGGCGTGGGGCGGGCGGGCCGGCCGGCCGTCGCCGCCGCGTACGCCAGTTCGTCCTCCAGTTCCTCCAGACGCCGGCGCCAGTAGTCGAGGGGACCGTCGAAGGCACCCACCACGACCCGTACGACATCCCAGTCGGGGGCCTTCGCCCGCCGCCCGTTCAGCAGCTCGGACACGGCCGCCGGACTGAGGTTCAACAGCCGGCACAGGTGTGCCCGGCTGACACCGCTCCTGTCGACCTGCGCCTTCAGCGGTCGCCAGAAGGCCGCCACCAAGTCACTGCCGGACACGTGACGTTCCCCCTCATCGTGCTGTTCGTCCGGTCGGAGCTTACGGGCGCGGGCGACGGCGCGGGCCCGCACCGGCACAATGGAGGTCATGTCCCGACGCAGCGTCCGTTCCCCTTCCACGCCGAAGACCCCGGGCGCCTGTCCGTGCGGGCTGTCCGAGCCCTACGACAGGTGCTGCGGCAGCTACCACTCCGGCGCCGGCGCCGCGCCGACCGCGGAGGCGCTGATGCGGTCGCGGTACAGCGCGTTCGTCAAGGGCGACGCCGCGTACCTGCTGCGGACCTGGCATCCGCGGACGCGGCCGGCGCGGCTGGAGCTCGATCCGGGGATGCGGTGGACCGGGCTGGAGATCCTCGCGACCGGTGACGGTACGGCGTTCCACACGGTCGGCACCGTGGAGTTCCGGGCGTCCTACCGGGGCGGGTCGCTGCACGAGCGGAGCCGGTTCGAGCGGGTGGACGGGGCTTGGGTGTACGTGGACGGGGACTTCCCGGAGTGACGGTCCAGGCCGGGTCCCGGCGGCCCGGGTGGCAGCCAGTAGTCCTGGCCGAAGGGTTCGAGCCACAGCCGCAACTGCCCCTCGCCGCTGTTCCGCACCAGCATCGGCGGCGGTCTTCGGCGGTCACGGCGCCAGGATGTCCAGCTCCTGGAGGGCGCCCATGGTGATCTCGCGGGTCAGGTGTTCCGCGCGGACCGCGTCGCCCGCGCGGACCGCCTCCGCGACCTGGACGTGCAGGGTGACCGCGGCCGGGTCGGGGTCCTCGAACATGATCTCGTGATGGGTGCGGCCCGTGAGGACCTCGGCGACGACGTCGCCGAGGCGGGCGAACATCTCGTTGCCGGAGGCGTTGAGGACGACGCGGTGGAAGGCGACGTCGTGGACGAGGTAGCCCTCCAGTTGGTGGCCGCGGGAGTGGGCGACCATGCCGAGGGCGCACTCGGTGAGTTCGGCGCACTGGTCGGCCGTCGCGTGCTTCGCGGCCAGCCCGGCCGCCACCGGCTCGATCGCCGAGCGCAGCACCGTGAGTGAGCGCAGCTGGTGGGGGCGGTCGGCGCCGGCCAGGCGCCATCGGATGACCTGGGGGTCGTAGACGTTCCACTCGGCCTTGGGACGGACCGTCACGCCCACGCGGCGGCGGGACTCCACCAGGTGCATGGACTCCAGGACGCGGACCGCCTCGCGCATCACCGAGCGGGAGACGTCGAAGCGCTGCGCCAGTTCGTCCGTGCGCAGAACACTGCCCGGCGGGTACTCGCCCGCCGTGATCGCGGGGCCGAGGGTTTCCAGTACCTGGCCGTGCAGCCCGCGGCCCGTTGTGCTCATGCACTCAGCGTACGGGGCAGATCACGCGATCAAAAAGTCAGACTTATATGTCACAGGGGCTTGAATTAGTCGTACCTAATGGGTTTCAGTGGCGTCGACATCACGTGTCGACGAGGACAGCAGACAGTGAGGCAGCGATGAGTACCCCCCATGTCGTCGTGGTCATGGGCGTCGCGGGCACCGGCAAGACCACCATCGGTCCCCTGCTCGCGGCCCGGCTCGGCGTCCCGTACGCCGAGGGCGACGACTTCCACCCGCAGGCCAACATCGCCAAGATGTCGGCCGGCACGCCGCTCGACGACGACGACAGGTGGCCGTGGCTCGACGCCATCGGCGCCTGGGCGCACGAGCGGGCCGGGCTCGGCGGGGTGGTCAGCTGCTCGGCGCTGAAGCGGTCGTACCGTGACCGGCTGCGGGCCGCCGCGCCCGGGGTCGTGTTCGTGCACCTCACCGGTGACCGGCCGCTCATCGAGGACCGGATGACGCACCGGCAGGGGCACTTCATGCCGACCGCGCTGCTGGACTCGCAGTTCGCCACGCTCCAGCCGCTCCGGGCCGACGAGACCGGAGTCGCCGTGGATGTCGCCGGCAGCCCGGAGGAGATCACCGAACGGGCCGCCAAGGCGTTGAGCGAGCTTCCCGGCTCAGCGGCGTAACCGCGCCACACCCCGCGCAACACCCCCCGCAGCACCGCCACCCCCCGCGCAACCCCCCGCACCACCGCCCCCCCCACGGCACCATCCCCTCCCCCATCCCCCGTACCTGCAAGGGAACCCCCGTGACCAGACTCAGCGTCGAGATGCTGGCAGCGGACACCGTCGAGCCCATCACCTCGGCCGGCCACGCTCAGCTGGGCATCGCCGTCCTGGCGGGCATCGCCGTCATCGTCCTGCTCATCACCCAGTTCAAACTCCACGCGTTCCTGTCGCTGACCCTCGGGTCGCTGGCGCTCGGCGCCATCGCCGGGGCACCGCTCGACAAGGTCATCACCAGCTTCAGCGCCGGACTCGGCACCACGGTGGCCGGCGTCGGCGTGCTGATCGCCCTCGGCGCGATCCTGGGCAAGATGCTCGCCGACTCCGGCGGCGCCGACCAGATCGTCGACACGATCCTCGCCAAGGCGGGCGGCCGTTCGATGCCGTGGGCGATGGTGCTGATCGCCTCGGTGATCGGTCTGCCGCTGTTCTTCGAGGTCGGCGTCGTGCTGCTGATCCCGGTCGTGCTGATGGTCGCCAAGCGCGGCAACTACTCGCTGATGCGCATCGGCATCCCGGCCCTCGCCGGCCTCTCCGTGATGCACGGCCTGGTCCCGCCGCACCCCGGCCCGCTGGTCGCGATCGACGCGGTCGGCGCCGACCTGGGCGTCACGCTGGCGCTCGGCGTCCTCATCGCCATCCCGACGGTGATCATCGCCGGCCCGTTGTTCTCGCGGTACGCGGCCCGCTGGGTGGACGTCCCGGCGCCGGAGCGCATGCTTCAGGCGCTCGGGGAATCCGGCCAGTCGCCCGACGAGCGCCTCTCCAAGGAACCGCGGCAGCGCCCCGCCTTCGGGCCGACGCTGCTCACGATCCTCCTGCCCGTCGTCCTGATGCTGTCTAAGGCTCTGGTCGACATCGTGATCGACGACCCCGAGAACACCGTGCAACGCGTGTTCGACGTCGTCGGCTCCCCGATGATCGCGCTGCTCGCCGCCGTCCTCGTGGGCATCTTCACGCTGCTCAAGCCGGCCGGGTTCGGCAAGGAGCGCATCTCGCCGCTGGTCGAGAAGAGCCTCGCGCCCATCGCGGGCATCCTGCTCATCGTGGGCGCGGGCGGCGGCTTCAAGCAGACGCTGATCGACACCGGTGTGGGCCAGATGGTCCTGGACATCTCCAAGGACTGGTCGATCCCGGCGCTGCTGCTGGCCTGGCTGATCGCGGTGGCGATACGGCTGGCGACGGGTTCGGCGACGGTGGCGACGGTCTCGGCCGCGGGGCTCGTGGCACCGCTGGCCGCCGAGATGTCGACGACCCACGCGGCCCTGCTGGTCCTCGCCATCGGCGCCGGCTCGCTCTTCTTCAGTCATGTGAACGACGCCGGGTTCTGGCTGGTCAAGGAGTACTTCGGCCTGGATGTCGGTCAGACCGTCAAGACCTGGTCGGTGATGGAGACGATCATCTCGGTGGTCGCCGGCGGTCTGGTCCTGCTGCTCTCACTGGTCATATAGGGGTACGACGATGACGGCTCACCCCCTCTTCGACATCAGCGGCCGCACGGCCCTGGTCACCGGCTCCAGCCGGGGCATCGGCCTGGCGCTCGCCCGCGGTCTGGCGGAGGCCGGCTGCACGGTGGTCCTCAACGGCCGGGACGGCGAGCGCCTCACCGAGGCCGCCGCCGAACTGCCCGGTGACGTCCACACAGCCGTGTTCGACGTGACCGACGGCCCCTCGGTGGCCGCCGGGATCGCGGAGGTCGAGGAGCGGGTGGGCCCGCTGGACATCCTGGTCAACAACGCGGGCATGCAACTGCGCGCCCCGCTCCTGGAGTTCACCGACTCCGACTGGCACCGCATCCTGGACACCAACCTGACCAGCGCGTTCCTGGTGGGCCGGGAGGCCGCCCGGCGGATGACGGCACGCGGCCACGGGAAGATCGTCAACATCTGCTCGCTGCAGAGCGAGGTGGTCCGCCCCGGCATCGCGCCGTACGCCGCCACCAAGGGCGCCCTGAAGATGCTCACCAAGGGCATGTGCGCCGACTGGGGCCCGTACGGCGTCCAGGTCAACGGCCTCGGTCCCGGGTACATCGAGACCGAGCTCACCCAACCCCTCGTCGCCGACGGGGAGTTCAGCGCCTGGGTGCGCCGCCGTACTCCGGCCGGCCGCTGGGGCCGTACCGAGGACCTGGTGGGCGGGGTGCTCTTCCTCGCCTCCCCGGCCGCGGACTTCGTCTCCGGGCAGGTGCTGTACGTCGACGGCGGCATGACGAGCGTGCTGTGAAGGAGGCCTCGCGGATGCTCGGTTGTGTGATCCACGGTCAGGGCGACCTGCGGGTCGAGGAGCTGCCGGTGCCGGTCCCGGGGCCCGGACAGGCGCTGGTGGCCGTGCGGTACGGCGGGGTCTGCGGCTCCGATCTGCACTACTGGCGGCACGGCGGGGTCGGCGACTTCCGGCTCCGGGAGCCGATGCTGCTCGGGCACGAGGTGGTCGGGACAGTCGTGGCGTACGGCGACGGGGCCACGGGCCCGGTCGCCGGTACGGCCGTCGCGGTGCACCCGGCCACTCCCTGCGGGGTCTGCCCGGAGTGCGCGGACGGTCGGCGCAACGTCTGCCGGGACACCCGCTACCTCGGAAGCGCGGCCCGCTTCCCGCATGTGCAGGGCGGTTTCGCCGCCCAAGTGGCCGTCCCGGCCGACCAGTTGAGGCCACTCCCGGCCGGTCTCGAACTGCGCCGGGCGGCGCTCGCCGAGCCGCTGTCCGTCGCGCTGCACGCCGTGCGGCGGGCGGGAGAGGTGGCCGGGAGGCATGTCCTGGTGACCGGTGCCGGGCCCATCGGGTGTCTGGTCGTGGCGGCGGCGAAGGCCGCGGGCGCCGGGCGGGTCACGGTGACGGACCTGCTGCCGACGGCTCTGGAGTACGCGCGGACCGCCGGCGCCGACAGCGTCGTACGGGCCGATGACCCTGAGGACGCCGGGTGGCCGTCCGAGGTGGACGTGGCGATCGAGGCGTCGGGCGTCGCCGCGGGCCTGGACGCCTGTCTGCGGCTGGTGCGGCGTGGCGGCGTCGTGGTGCAGCTGGGCATGCTGCCGCCTGGGCGCAGTCCGTTCGCGGGGAACCTCGTGGTGAGCCGGGAGATCGAGCTGCGCGGGGCGTTCCGCTTCGACACGGAGTTCGACGCGGCGCTGGAACTGCTCGCGGCCGAGGCGTCGTTCGACGGGCTGGTCAGCGCGGTGGTGCCGGTGCGGGAGGCGGAGGCGGCGTTCGCGCTGGCGGCCGACCGGAGCAGTGCGTGCAAAGTGCTGCTGGACTTCGGAGGGCCGGACTCCACGGTGCCAAGTGTCTGAACTCGCACGGACCATCACCTGAAGCGGCTTCCCCCCGGGGCGACTTCGGCCCGATGATGAGGGGACCCTTGGCGGCTGCCGCAGTCGTCGGGGGCGAGGACTTCGGGGGGCGTGATGGCGGTTTCCCTCGGGATGCGTATCTCGGGGCTGCTCGTCGTGGGGGCGGTGGCGGTGGCCGCCGCGGCGTTCACGAGTGACGGGGGTGGCACTGCGGACGGCAGGGGTGGCGAGGGCACGATCGTCACCGTCGGGCCCTCGGCCGGTCTCCGCGAGGTGCCGAACGGCCCGCCGGGCGGGGCCACTCCCCCGTTGCGGCAGTCACCCGACGGCCACGTGGGCCGGCCGGCGGTGACGGATCCGCCGCCCAGCCCTTCCCGGGACGGCGTGGCGAAGGAGACGCCCAGGCCCTCCCCCAGCCCGTCCGTGAGCCCGAAACTCCTCGAAGCCCCGGGCTGGCTGCCGCCGGGCCCCGACTCACCGGACACCGACAGCGCCGCGGACCCGGCGAGCGTGTACGACCTGCTCCGCGATCCCGCCCAGTGCCGGGACGCTCTGAACGTGATCCCCCGGACCACGACCGACGTCGTCGAGTGGACGCTGCTGCGCGGCCTGGCCTCCGCCTGTCTGGCCGTGCAGGGCGAGGGCGGGAGCTGGAAGCAGGCCGTGCGGGACCGGGCCGCCCTGGCGGACGCGGCCGACACCTGCAAGGGCCGTGCCGCGTACGCCGTCCTGGACGGGCTGCTCGACTTCCATCGGCGGCATCCCGACGCCACCGTCCGGCTGAAACTCGCACCGAGCGGCACACCCGCCGCGTGCGGCTACCGGATCTCCGGGGTGGACACGGGCGGTGACGGCGAGGCGAAGCCCGGCGAGGTGATCGGGATCGAGCTCGTGGACGCCTACTTCGACCCCGCCGAGCTGCTGCGGGGCGCCGTCGTGAGCGTCGGCGGGCAGCAGGTGCCCGGAGTGCCCGTCCTGACCTCGGTGGTGGGTGGCCGGCTGGTGCTGTCCGCCGTCGTACCGGCGCTGGAGCCGGGCCCGGCCGACGTGACCGTCCGGCACGCCGGCGTCGAGACGCGGATGCCGACTGCTCTCGTCGTCACCGCGCCGGACACCATGCAGGAGCCGAGTACGGGCTCGGATCCCACCGCCCCGCGGAGCTCCTCTCACGGACGCCACAGCGAATGCTCCCGCTCGGCCCACTCCCGGCTGACCGACCCCGTCCGCATCCCCCGCCGCGCCTCCGAATCCCCCAACGCCATCCCTATATGACCGGCGAGGACGATCCCGATGGTGAGGGCCAGCCAGTCATGGACGAAGGTCGCGCTGGTGCGCCACACCAAGGGGGTGAGGTGGGTGAACCACATGAGGAGACCGGTGCCGATCATCACCAGCGTCGCCCCGGCGATCCAAGCCGCGTAGATCTTCTGCCCGGCGTTGAACTTGCCCGCCGGACGGGAGGCGCGTCGTTTGTCGCGGCGCAGGGCGGCCCGCAGCCAGACGCGGTCGTGGGGGCCGAAGCGGTTGAGGAAGCCGAGGTCGGCGCGGAAGGCGCGGGAGGCGAGGCCCGCGAGGACCGGCACGGGCAGGGCGAGGCCGGCCCACTCGTGGATACGGACCACGAGCTCGCGGCGGCCGACGAGTTCGGCGAGCTGGGGGATGTACAGACAGGCCGCGGTCACGACGCACACGCCCATCAGCGCGGCCGTGGTGCGGTGCACCCAGCGGGAGGCGTGCCCGAAGCGCCGGACGCCGGTGGCCGGGCCGGGGGCGTCAAGTCGTAGGCTCATCGTCGCGTCCGTTCGAGCGGCCGACCCAGGCGTCGACGTCGTAGCCCCGTTCCTCCCAGTAGCCCGGCCGCACGTCCTTGGTGACGGTGATGCCGGAGAGCCACTTGGCGGACTTGTAGAAGTACATGGGCGCCACATAGAGGCGGACGGGGCCGCCGTGGGCGTGGCCGAGGTCCTTGTCCTGCATGCGCAGGGCGACCAGGACGTCCGCGCGGCGGGCCTGGTCGAGGGTGAGGCTCTCGGAGTACGCGCCGTCGAAGCAGGTGAAGCGCACCGCCCCGGCGCCCTCGCGCACTCCGGCGGCGTCCAGGAGCCGGGAGAGACGGACCCCTTCGAAGGGGGTGCCGGGCACCCGCCAGCCGGTGACGCACTGGACGTCGCGCACCATCCGGGTCTGCGGCAGGGCGCGCAGCTCGGCCAGGGTGTAGGTGCCGGGGTGGTCGACGAGGCCGTCGACGGTGAGGCGGTAGGTGTCGGCGTTCTTGCGGGGGACGGAGGAGGTGACCGAGTAGTAGCGGAAGCCGCCGCCGTTGGGGAGCAGGTCGGTCAGGCCGGTGGGGTCCTTGTCGGACGCGCCCGCGAGGAAGGACTCCAGGCCGCGCTGGAGGGTGGGCGCGGTGACCACACCGAGGGCGCCCAGGCCGAGGGTGCCGAGGAGGACACGGCGGCCGATGGGCTTGCCCCGCTGCTCTTCGGGGTGTTCGGAGTTCACGTACTTATCGAACACCCGCGTCCCCCCGCCGGGCCAGGGAACGCGGGTGCCCGTCAGATTTCCGTAACCACCTCTCACCCGGCTTTCGTCAGTCGCCGCGGGCGGCCTTCTCCAGCTGGAACGCCTCGTTGCCCAGCCCGATGCGGGCGTGGGTCTCGGGGGCGCGGGAGCGCAGGAGCAGGCCCTGGGCGACGCCGGCGGCCAGGGCGAGGGCGATGACTGCGGGCAGGGCCCAGCCGAGGGCCGAGCCGGGGCCCGCGCCGATCAGGACGTCGAAGTCCTTGACGGTCCAGACGACGATGAACAGCAGGGCGAGGACGGCGAGACCGGAGGCGGCCAGCCGCCAGAACTGGGCGGCCGCCGCGCCCCGGCGCAGGAAGAAGACGATCACCGACACGGAGGCGGCGGCCATCAGGGCGGTGACGCCGAGCGCGCCGAGGCTGCCCATCCAGGTGAACAGGTGCAGGACCGGTGCGGTCGGGTCGCCGGTCGGCTTGTCGTCGGCGACCGCGAACGCGGCCACGACCACGACCACGAGGGAGACCCCGGTCTGGAGCAGTGATCCGGTGCCGGGGGCGCCGCTCGCTCCGCTGGTGCGGCCGAAGGCGGTGGGCAGCAGGCCCTCGCGGCCCATGGCGAAGGCGTAGCGGGCGACGACGTTGTGGAAGCTGAGCATCGCCGCGAACATGCCGGTCACGAAGAGCACGTGCAGGACGTCGGTGAAGCCGGTGCCGAGCAGGTCCTCGGTGAGGAAGAACAGCAGCCCGGCGCTCTGCTCCTGCGCGGTGCCGACGATGGCCGAGGGGCCCGCGGCGACGGTGTACGCCCAGCAGCTGATCGTGTAGAAGACGGCGATGCCGCCGATGGCCAGGTACATCACGCGGGGCACGAGAAGGTGCGGGCGGCTGGTCTCCTCGGCGTAGACGGGGGCCTGCTCGAAGCCGAGGAAGGCGGCGACGCAGAAGCACAGGGCGGTGCCTATGCCCGCGCCGGTGAGGGTGTCCGGGTTGAAGGCGTGCAGCGACAGGCCCTCCTTGCCGGGGTCGCCGAGCGCGGCGACGTCGAAGACGACCACGAGGGCGACCTCGATGAGCAGCAGTACGCCGAGGACGCGGGCGTTGAGGTCGATCTTCAGCCAGCCGAGCCCGCCGACCAGGAGCACGGCCAGCAGCGCCGGTATCCACCAGCCGAGCTCTAGGTCGAGATAGGTGGCGAACAGCCCGGAGACCTCGAAGCCGAAGATGCCGTAGATGCCGACCTGGAGGGCGTTGTAGGCGACGAGCGCGACCATCGCGGCGCCCGCGCCGGCGGTGCCGCCGAGGCCGCGGGAGATGTACGCGTAGAAGGCGCCGGCGTTGTGGACGTGCCGGCTCATCTCGGCGTATCCGACGCTGAACAGCGCGAGGACGAGGCCGAGGATCACGAAGAGCAGCGGCTGACCGAGGACGCCCATCACCCCGAAGGTCGTGGGCATGACACCCGCGACGACCATGAGAGGTGCCGTGGCGGCGAGCACGGACAGCAGCAGGCCCGTCGTGCCCAGCCGGTCGGCGCGCAGAGCGCGGTCCTGTCCCTTGAACGTACTGATGCCGCCACTTCCTGTGGTGGCTCTGCTCGTGCTGGAACTGCCCGTGGTCATCGGGGACCGTCCTTGGGTCGACGCGGTTGGGGGCGTTACGCCGTGCCGAGCGCGGTGTCGCGTGCGGCGCGGAAGGCGGGGTAGGGGTCGCGGTCCGGGTACGACCACGGCGACGGGGTGGCGTGCTCGCCGATGCGGTGGAACAGGGCGGCGGCCTCGGCGCCGCGGCCCTCGCAGACCTTGGCGTGGGCGAGGTAGTTCAGGTCGACCAGCCGGCGCGGGTGGCCCTCCTGCTCCCACTCCAGCCACCAGTCGAAGGCGGCCCGCATCACCTGCCGGGCCCGGCGGCCGGTCCAGTGCCCGGAGGCGGCCGCGTCGCCGGGCTCGTGTCCGGCCCCGGCGAGGACGCGGTAGCGCTCGGCGTGGGCGACGACCGGCAGGACGGCGAGCGGGGAGTCGGCGGGGGCGTGCTCGGCGGCCTCGTTGGCGAAGTCGTAGACCTCGTGGAGCGGGTCGGCGCCGGATCCGGTCCGGCGCTCGGCGAGGCGGGCGACCATCAGGTGGTGGGCGTGGTGGTGGTCGGCGTACCGGGCGCGGACCTCGGCGAAGTGGTGCCGCACCGCCTCCTCGGCGCCCAGGGCGCTCTCCAGCATGAGCAGGCCGAGCCAGGGGGTGGGGTCGGCGGGCGCGAGGGCGGCCGCCCAGTGGCAGGACTCGCGGGCGCGGACCGGCTTCTCCTTGCCGCGCAGGGCGCGCCGGACCTGGGCGAGGGCGAGCAGGACGGCGGCGTCGGCGGAGTCGGGTTCGGCGAGCAGCCAGTCGCGGGTCCAGGGGGCGCAGTACGGCTCCTGGGCGAGGACCGTGACGCGGTGCCCTCTGCGGTCCCAGTCGTCGCCGGTCCGGGCGAGCAGCGAGCGGGCCGTCTGCCATCTGCCCTGGGCCAGAGCGGTACGGGCGGCGGCGAGCTCGGTGTCGTCGAGGGCCGCGTCGAAGGCGTGGGACGCGCGCTTGCGGCCGCGGCCGAGGGGTGGCGGAGGTGGGGGCACCGTTTTGGGTTCTGTCGGGGGCGAGAATTCGGGGGCAGGTATGTGGACTGTCATCGACCGATCACACACAGCAAATCCGCAGCCAATGGTTCGCGTCAAGGGTCGCTGACGCGTTACACGCGTCAACTCCTGTTACGAGTGGGACAGTTGTGACGTACAGGGTTGCCCACAATGTCGGAAATGTTCGTATGGTGTGGCGTACGTCATGGCGTCGGCGTCCCGGGCAGCGCAGGATTGCGGGACGCGCACGCCGGGCCTAAGGCCGCTACAGTCGGCCCTTACGCACCCCGTCCGCCCGGCAGGATGATCGAGGTACGCAGCGTGTCGCTCCAGATCCTGATACTCGCCGTCAGCGCCGCGTGCTGTCTCGGCTTCGGCTTCGTGCTCCAGCAGAACGCCGCGCAGAAGGCGCCACTGAGCGACTTCCTCTCCCCACGGATCCTGCTCGACCTGATGAAGGTGCCCCGCTGGCTGGGCGGCATCGGACTCATGGTGGTCGGCATGGCCCTGGGCGCGATGGCGCTGGGCCAGGGCGAGATCTCCCTGGTGGAGCCGCTGCTGGCGACCAACCTGCTGTTCGCGCTCGGGCTCTCCCGCCGCCAGACCAAGCAGCCACTGGGCCGGCAGGGCTGGACCGGTCTCGCCCTGCTCGCGGGCGGTGTCACCGCGTTCATTGTCGCCGGCCAGCCGCACGGCGGAACGGCGCCCAGCGGCCCCTTCCGGCAGTGGCTGATCATCGGCGTCATGGTCGGGGTGGCCCTGCTGCTCACGGCCTACGCCAAGCGCTCGCGGCTCAGCGCGGGCCCTGCGCTGCTGGCCACGGCCGCCGGTCTGCTGTACGGCGTGCAGGACGCCCTTACGCGGGTGACGGGCCAGCGTTTCGCCGAGGGCGGCATGGCGGAGATCCTGACCAGCTGGCAGCCGTACGCCGTGGTGGCGCTCGGCCTCACCGGTCTGATCCTCGTCCAGAGCGCCTTCGAAACTGCCTCCCTGCGCATGTCCCTGCCGGCCCTCACCGCGGCACAGCCGCTGGCCGGCATCCTCTGCGGCGTCGGCTTCCTCGGCGACCGGCTCCGCGCCGACTCGGGCGCGCTGGCCTGGGAGGCCGCGGGGCTCGCCGGGATCGTGGTGGGCATCATCATGCTCGGCACGCATTCCGCGATGCCGAGCGGGGTGGTGCAGCCGAAGCGGGCGGCTGCGGCGGTAGCCACGACCTGACCGTGGCGCGGGCCCGGGCTGTCTTCGCCCCCGCCGCCCCTACCCGTCCCGTCCCTGGGGGCTGCGCCCCCAGACCCCCCTGATTGGCCCTGCGGGCCTCGTCCTCAAACGCCGGACGGGCTGAAAGATCCAGCCCGGGCCGGTATATCCAGCCCCCCGGCGTTTGAGGAGCGGGGTCTGGGGCGGAGCCTCCTGGTTGGATGGCCCCATGAGTTCCGCTGACGAGATTCTCGACATCGTCGACGAGCAGGACCGGGTCGTCGGGCAGTCGAAACGCGGTGAGGCCTACGCCAAGGGGCTGCGTCACCGCTGTGTGTTCATCGAGGCCCGGGACGCGCAGGGCCGCCTCTTCGTGCATCGCCGCACACCGACGAAGCTGGTGTTCCCGTCGCGCTACGACATGTTCGTCGGCGGGGTGGTCGGTGCGGGCGAGTCGTATGAGGACGCCGCGTTGCGGGAGGCCGAGGAGGAGCTCGGGGTGAGCGGGCTGCCGAAGCCGTCGTATCTGTTCAAGTTCCTCTACGACGACGGTGCCGGGCAGACCTGGTGGTCGGCGGTGTACGAGGTGCGCTGCGAGCTGCCGGTGAGCCCGCAGGTGGAGGAGGTCGCCTGGCACGACTTCCTGTCGGAGGCCGAGCTGGAGCGGCGGCTGGCGGAGTGGGCCTGGGTGCCGGACGGCCTGGCGGCGTACGAGCGGCTCAGGGCCTATCGGGCGGCGGCCGGCTGATCCGCCGACGGCCGACCCGTGAGCGCGGCGGCGAGAGCCCGCTCCTGGTCGGCGGTGACATGGGACGTTCCATGCCCCGAACCGTAGCGGGC
>NZ_KQ948935.1 GCF_001514235.1 Streptomyces caeruleatus
GGGCCGGGCCGGCGTCTTCGCCCTTCCGCCAAGCAGGTCAACGCCTCCGGAGCGGGCGATGGCCCTGCCCGGCTGCTTGTCACCGGCAGCCAATCCGTCGAACACCCAAAGTAGCCTCTTATGATCGGAAAGTGACTACGCCTGCTGTCGTGCCGGACTGCATACCGGTACGCCTGCCACACACCGCGCGGACGAAAGGCCCGCTCCCGACGCCGAGCGGGACGAGCCCGTTGCCCTTCTCACCTCGTCGGAGTCACCATGGCCCCGCCCTCGCCCTCGCCCTCGCCCCCGCCCACGCCCTCACCCCGTCCACGCCGGTTCGGGGCGTCGATCCTGCCGGTCCTGCTCCCCTTCGCCCTTCTGGTCCTGGTGGCGGTGTCCGTGGGGTCCTGGCTGCAGTTCACCGAGCGGAACGCGAACGACACGGTCCACACGGTCGGATCCCGAGCCGCCGACCGGGTGGACGTGGAGGCCACCGTCCAGAGCGTCGACGCCGCGGCCAGAGAGCTCGTCCTGCGGGTCCGGGTCACTCCGCGCGGGGCTCTCGGCGAGGAGGAGGGGACCGTACCGGTGGCCGATCTCAGCCTCCAGACCTCCGGGGCGACCCTCAGCGACCTGGAGTTCAAGGCGCACGAGCGGCTCGCGCCGAAGGACGTGCAGGTCGCGCTCGCAGGTGGGTCGATCAGCGACTACCCCTTCGACACGTACGAGACCGACGTCGAGTTCTGGGCGCTGATGGGTGGCGAGCAGGTGCCGGTGCGGATGCTCTTCTCCAACGCCGAAACGCTCTTCTCCTTCTCCGCAGCGCCCCCTTCTTCCGGACCGGAAGCCGTCGTCGGGCTGAGGCTGTCCCGCTCGGGCAGCCTGCTCGTCTTCGCGGTCTTCATGATGGTCGTGATGTGGGCGCTGGCGGGGTCCGTGCTCCTGGGTGCCTGGTACCTGACGACCCGCCGCGAGGCGCTGGTCTGGCCCGCCCTCTCCTGGATGGCCGCCACGCTGTTCGCTCTCGCCGCGTTCCGCAACACCGCCCCCGGCACGCCCCCGATCGGCTGCGTGCTGGACTGGTTCGCCTTCCTGTGGGCCGAGACCGTCATCGCCCTGTGCCTGATCGCCGTGGTCGTCACCGGCGTCCGCACCGCCCTCCGCGCCGCCCTCCACCCAGGTGACACCCACATCACCCGGTAGAGCTTCGACGGCCACAGGCGCCGACCTCCCCCTTCCCTCCCCCCTCCCCCTCCACTCCACCCCTCCACTCCGCCCTTCGGCCCTTCCACCCCGTCATCCGCCTCTGCGGATGACGGGGGTTCAATTTGCGCCACATCATTCGCTGTTGTTGACGGGTGAAACTCCGGCGAGCGTATGCTCGCAGCCAGTTTCATCCGCTATTGCGGATGGGCGGACGTCGAAGGAGGAGAGGGAGCCATGCCGCGAGCCGACGAGGTGCAGATCGTCGCTGTCGGGGATGTCTTCGTGCATCGCGAACGACCCGACGAGGCGTTCCGGCACGTCAGTGACGCATTTCGGCGAGCGGACGTGGCGTTCGCGAATCTGGAGGGCGTCTACAGCAACACGCGGGAGCGTGCGCCCAGCGCGGGTGTTTTCCCGTCATCGCCGACCCGGGGCACGCGCCGTGCATCCCCGGTGCCGGGTTCGACGTCGTCTCGCTCGCGAACAACCACAGCCTCGACGGGGGATCGCTCGCCCTGCTGGAGACCCGCGACCTGATGCGGGGCGCCGGGGTGGCGACCGCGGGCGCCGGTGAGGACGGCGTGGCGGCGCACGAGCCGGCCGTGCTCGACACCGGCCGTGGCAGAGTCGCCGTCCTCGCCTACGCCAGTGTCTTCCCTCGGGGCTACGAGGCGCGCCCCGGAGGGTCGGGGCTGGCGCCCCTGCGGGCGACCACGCTCTACACCCCGTGGGAGACCAACGAATGGAACCCGGGCCTCCTGCCCCGGGTCACCACCGTCCCCGACGAGGGCGACATGGAGGCGCTGCGCGAGGACATCGCCCGGGCCCGCGACCAGGCCGACGTGGTGCTCACCAGCTTCCACTGGGGCGACTTCACCAGGCCGTACGTCCTCACGGACCACGAGGTCCGCACCGCCCGCGCCGCCATCGACGCCGGCGCGGACGCGGTCCTCGGCCACCATCACCACCTGCTGCGCGGCATCGAGCTCCACCGCGGCCGGCCCATCTTCTACGGCCTCGGCCATTTCGCCTTCGACCTGCCCGGCCTGGAGGAACGGCTGCGCAGGTCCGCCTATCTGGGCCGCGGCGACGCCAGGCTGCGACGCGAGAGCGCCCGCCGCTTCGGTGAGTTCCACATCGGCGACCGTGCGGGCTATCCGCTGCTGCCCTTCCATCCCGACGGCAGGCTCACCGGGTTCGCCGTCCTCGGCTGGGCCGACGGCACGGTCCGCGCCGGATTCGCCCCGTGCGTCCTCGGCCCGGACAACAGCCCGCGCCCGGTCGCCGCCTCGTCGCCCGAGGGAAAGGAGGTCATCGACTACCTGGAGCGCTGCTGCGCGTACGAGGAACTGTCCACGCGCTTCGAACGCGACGCCGGCACGTTCCACGGCCTCCCCGTCACCGCCGTACTGCCCGGCGACTGACCACCGCACCACCGATCGGCAAGCCCGCAACGGATCCAGAAAGGTCTTCCATGTCGGATCGCAAGCGCCACACCGCCACGGAAACGGACGAGGACTACTACTGGCGGCGCGTGCGCCGCAACCTCGGCTGGCTGGGCAACACCGTCGAGGAACAGACCGAACGCCAACTCAGGCTGAGGAACGCGGTCATCGGCATCGCGGGCGTCGGCGGCATCGGCGGTGCCACGGCGGACCGGTTGGTGCGCATGGGCGTGCAGAACCTGAAGGTGGCCGATCCGGACACCTTCGAAGTCTCCAACATCAACCGGCAGTTCGGCGCCACGATCGACACCGTGGGCCGCAACAAGGCCGAGGTCGTCGCCGAGGCCGTGTACAACACCACGCGCGACGTGAACATCGAGGTGTACCCCGAGGGCATCACCGAGGAGGTCGTGGACGAGTTCTTCGAGGGCTGCGACTACGTCCTGGACAAGATCGAGCTGTACGAGATAGAGGCCCGCTACACCCTGCACCGCGCCTTCCGCCGCTCCGAGCGCTGCCGGTTCATGATGTGCACCCCGGTCTTCGGCCACCGCACGTTTTCGAAGTGGCGGCCCGGCGCATCGGCGGCTCGTCCATCGGGCTTCTGCGACGTGGCGACCACCCGCGCCGGCGACTTCTACCGGGAGTCCCTCGAGGACACCGTCCGCCCTGGTGGGCAGCTACACCGACGTCCTGGTGCTGAGGCACACCGACGACGACGCCGCGCACCGTGCCGCCGCCGTCTCCCCGGTGCCCGTCGTCAGCGCCGGCACCGGCGACCGGGAGCACCCCACCCAGGCCATGCTCGACCTGTGGGTCCTGCGCTCCAAGCTGGACGGCCTGGCCGGGGTCACGCTCGGCTACGTCGGCGACCCGGCCTGCCGCTACGCCCGTTCACTCGTGTACGCGCTGGCCGAGTTCGGGGCCGCCGGGGTGGTCTTCCTCCCGCCGGACGGGGCGACGGTCCCCGACGACGTACGGTCGACCCTGGCCAGGGCCGGGATGTCGTGGCGTACGGCGGGATCGGCGACGGAACTGCTCCGGAACGTGGACGCCGTGACGATCATCCCGTTCGAGCTCTCCGACTTCCACGAGAGCGCCGTACGCTCCCATGCCCGGTCCGCACGCCTCGACGAACGGTTCGTGTTCGACCAGGCCCTGCTCAGGCGTACGGGGACGGGGGTGCCGGTGATCCACACGGGGCCGCGCGGTCCGGAGCTGCCGCCGGAGGCGGACGACGCTCCGAACGTGCACTACTTCGAGGGGGTCGCCAAGGGTGTCTTCCTGCGCGCGGCCCTGATGGCCGAACTGCTCGCCGCGCACCTCAGGCGGTAGCGCGTCGGTGGCGTCAAGCGCGGCTCGGCGAGACGGACAGGGGCCGGGCCCGGGGCCAGACACCCTGGGCCCGGCCCACGCCCCTACGTCCACTTCGGCGACTCCTCGGCCCAGGCCGACCGCCGTGTCCCGCACCGGCCTCCCTCGCCCCCGGGCCCCCCTCGCCCCCGGGCCCCCGCTCCCCCCCTCACGCAGCCGCGCGCGTGCGCAGTTCCTGCACGTCCAGGTCCAGCCAGTCACGCAGCCCGCGTGCGCCCTCCTCCGGTACCCGGATCACCCGGCTGCCGGACGCCCTGACCACCCAGCCGAGTTCGAGCAGCCGGTCGAGCAGTGCCGCGCCCACGGCGCCCGCCAGGTGGTGGCGCTGTTCGGTCCAGTCGACGCAGTAGCGCACGGTCGGCCTGGTCGTGCAGGGCGGTCGCACGCCCACCATGTCCAGGATGTGCCAGCCGTCGTCCGTGACCTCGTAGGTCAGGTCCCGGCCCGGCGCGGACAGCCGGTCGCGGACCGATCGGTCGGGGTCGTGCAGCCCGTCCCCGCCGATCAGCACCTTCCGTTCCAGCAACGCCTGCATCAGGCCCACCCCGAGATGGCCCGCGAGGTGGTCGTAGCAGGTGCGGGCCAGGCGCAGGGCGGAGGCCCGGGTCCCGGAGCGCAGGGAGCGCGGCGTGAACGGCGGTGCCAGATCGGCGAGCGACTCCAGCGCGTGCGCGACCTTGGCCGAAGCGAGGCTGTAGTAGCGGTGACGTCCCTGCTGCCGGACCGTCAGCAGCCCCCCGTCGACGAGCTGGGTCAGATGGCTACTGACCGTCGACGGCGCGACGCCGGCCTCCGCCGCGAGCATGGTCATCGGCAGCGCCCGCGCGTCGAGGAGGGCGAGCAGGATCCGGGCCCTGGTCTGGTCCCCGATGAGGGAGGCCGGAGTGAGGAAATTCGCGTCTCCTGCCAGGTCGCGCATGACTCTCCCGAGTGGTCGGTGCAATGGCCATCCAGTCATTCCATGCTGTCACCGACCAGGGCGCCACCGAACCGCCGGAGCGCTTTCCCCCTCGATTTTCCGCCGCTTTTTGCCATTCCCATACGCACCACATTTCGACCTGGCCCGAAACTTTCCGCGACTAGCCTGGCAAGCGACCGCTCCCCCTTGCGCGGACCGTCCCGGCCAATACCGGACCACCGGGTCCGCGGGGTATCCACCCATGCTTTTACGGAGGTACCGATGAGCCGTGAGCTGATCGTCCGAGGAAAGGTGCCCGGCTACCGTTACTCGCCCGGAGTCGTGGTCGGTGACACGGCCTATCTGGCCGGTCATTTCGGCGTCGACGGCGAGGGAAAGCTCGTGGCGGACGACGTCGCCGGCCAGGGGCGCCGGGCGCTGGAGAACATGGGCGCCACGCTGGCGGCCGCCGGGATGCGGCTCGGGGACGTGGTGAGCATGCGGGTCTGGCTCACGACGTACGACGACATGCCGGCCTTCGACGCCGTGTACGGCGAGTTCTTCGCGACCGACCCGCCCGCCCGTACGGCCTTCATGGTGCAGCGACTGCCCCTGGGCGCGGCGGTGGAGCTGGACGCCATCGCCGTGCGCGACTCCGCCGAGGTGAAGGCGCGACTGGCCTGATGCCGGGTACGGAACGGAACGAAGGTACGTCGATGTCCCTGGACGACGGCACCCCTGCGGGCGCGGTCACGACCGCGGCTCCCCGGGCCGACCGCGCCCCCTCCCGGCTGCCGCTGGTCGCGCTCTGCCTCGGGTTCTTCATGGTCATGCTCGACGCGACGATCGTGACGGTCGCGCTGCCCCGGATCGGCCAGGACTTCGCCACCGGCGGGGACCTGACGGGCGCCCAGTGGGTCGCCGACGGCTACACCGTGGTCTTCGCCGGGCTGCTGCTGTCCGCGGGGTCGATCGGCGACCGGCTGGGCAGCAAGCCGGTGTTCCAGGCCGGGCTCGGTCTGTTCGTGCTGACCTCGGTGGGCTGCGGCATCGCACCGTCCCTGTGGTTCCTGGTCGTCATGCGTCTTCTGCAGGGCCTGTCGGCCGCGCTGGTGGTCCCCACGTCGCTGGCGCTGATCCACGCCTCCCACGAGCGCAGGGAGGACCGGGCGCGCGCCATCGGGGTGTGGGGAGGAATCGGTGGCATCGCGGCGGCGGCCGGGCCGGTGCTCGGCGGGCTGCTGGTCTCCGGGTTCGGCTGGCGCTCGGTGTTCTACGTGAACATCCCCTTCGGGGTCCTGGGCCTCGTGCTGACGGCCCGTCATGTCCGTGCGCCCCGACAGCGGGCCGAACGCGGCCTGGACCTGCCCGCCCAGTTCCTCGGCATCGTCACGCTGGGCGCCCTCACCCTCGCCATCATCGAGGGACGCCGGCTCGGCTGGTCGGCCCCTACGGTGGTGGGCGCGCTAGCCCTGTTCGCGGTGGGCGCGGCGGCCTTCGTGCTGACCGAACGGCGCGTCGCCCGGCCCATGCTGCCGCTGGCCCTGTTCCGCCATCCCGTGTTCTCCGGGGCCACGGCCGTGGGACTGCTGCTCAACGTCGGCTTCTACGGGCAACTGTTCGTGGCCACGTTCTACTTCCAGCAGTACCGCCACTACGCGGTGCTGTGGGCCGGGCTCGCCATCCTCCCCCAGACCGCCATGGCGGGTCTCGCCTCGGCCCTCGGCGGACGGGCGACCGCCCGCACCGGACCCCGCGGGCCCATGGTGGCGGGGCTGCTGATCGGCTCGGCGGGGTTCTTCGCCCTGCTCGTCGCCGGGCGTTCGACGCCGTACTGGATGCTGGTCCTGCCGCTGGCCGCGATCGGCTTCGGTACGGCGTTCACCATGCCGGCGACCGTGGCGGCGGTCGTGGAGTCGGCGCCCGCGGACCGCTCGGGTGTGGCCTCGGGCGTGCTCAACGCCGGCCGTCAGGTGGGCAGCGCGGTCGGGGTGGCCCTGCTGGGCTCGCTGGTGGCCGGGGCCGCGCACTTCGAGTCGGGGATGCGCGTCGGGCTGACGATCAGCGGGTGTTGCTTCCTGGTCGGCACGCTGATCGCGCTGACGGCGGTCCGGGGCCGACGGGAGAGTGCGGCCACTGTATGAGACCGTCTTTCCGGCCACCGTATGAAGCCGTCCTCGTCCGCTGAGGTGGATGCGCAGCGCCTGCGGCCGATAGCATCGCCCGATACAGCGGACGGCCCGACGGGGCTGAGTCTCAGCAGAGGACAGCTGATGAAGGAGAGCGACCTCCCCCGCGGCCAGGGCGGCCGGCCGATGCTCGCCAAGTTCGACGAGCGGCTGCGCGCCCTGATCGCGGCGCTCTACCCCGACGAGCGCCGACGCCCGGGCTACGCGAAACTCGCCGCGCAGATCAGGGATTCCACGGGCGGCACGATCTCGGCGACGTACCTGTGGGAACTCGCCACCGGCAAGAAGCGCAACCTCACCCTGGAACAACTCGACGTGCTCGCCGAGTTCTTCGGCGTCCCGCCGGAGTACTTCTTCGACGACGAGGCGGCGGAACGCGTGAACGCCCAGCTCAAGCTCGCCTCCGCGCTGCGCGACGCCCGGGTCCGCAATCTGGCGCTGCGCGCCGACGGGCTGTCCCCGCAGACCCTGGACGCCCTGCTCACCATGGTCAACGAGGCCCGCAGGATCCAGCGCCTGCCGGAGGTCGAGACGCCGGACGAGGCGGAACCCGGCGCCTAGGGCCTGTCGTTTGGATCGTGCCGGCGTCGCGACGGCAACCGGCGCCGGTATTCGCCCGGTTGGCGGCCGGGGGCGTCATGTCGAAGGATTTCGCGGGCCCTGACGTCACAAATGAAACCTGCAACTCGGAGATCGCACGCGTTTCGCGCACACCCGACCCGCATTCGAGGCACCCGCATGCCCCACCATTTCACGCGTCCGCCGCGGCCGGTCCCACCGAACTGTTCACCGACCTCAGCCCGCGCACCGTGCGGCGGCTCCTGGCCCGTACGAGCTATACGACGGTTCAGGAACAGCAGGCCGAGATGCTGGCGAGTCTCATCGGGACGGCCGCCGACCGGCCCCGCAGAGCGCCGTCGGCAGAAGTGCTGGGCCAGTTGGAGGCGGCGCTGGGCGTGGGCGGTCCGCATGCGCACTGATCTGGACTCCGCCGCCCGGCTCGTCGAGGACGTCGGCACCGCGGCCGTCTGGGGCGCCGTCCTGCTGCGCATACCGTCGGTGCGTCACGACCGGCGTCAGCGCGGCCTGTGCCTCGCGGTGGTCGCCGCCGCGGCGGCCATGGCGCTGCGCCTCGGTCCGGTCGGCGGCGCTATCGACCTCGTCACGGACGATCCGCGCACGACCCAGCTGGCGATGCATCTGTTCGGCGCCTTCTCCGCCGTCGTCGTCCTCGACTTCCTCCTGACGGTGTCTGGCGCCGGGCCACGTCGCGCCTTGCTGCACATCATCGGCGGGGCCTGTCTGCTGACGCTGGTGTACCTGGACGTCTCGGCGGCCCCGCACACCGAGGACGTGATCGGGCCGCACGGTGCGCCCGAGCCCTCCCTGGTCTTCTGGCTGACCCTGATCTGCATGCACCTCGTGGCCGACGGCAGCTGTGTCATGGTGTGCTGGCGCTACAGTCGGCGGGGCACGGACGGGCCCTCCCGCACGAGTCTGCTGCTGTTCGGTCTCGGCACCACGTTCGCCGGGCTTTTCTGGGGCTGGGACCTGGTCTACATCGAGGTGCGCTCGCCGTGGATCCCGGCCCTGCTCTCCCTCACGATGGGCCTGCACGGCCTGTTGCGCGCCGCCTCCATCGCGGTCCCCACGCTGCTCGACGCCCGCCGGGCCGTGGGTGACGTGAAGGTGTTGTGCCGACTGGCGCCGCTGTGGCGGGACCTGATCGTGGCGGTGCCGTCCGTCGCGCTGTACGAGCCGCGCCACCCTCTGCTGGAGATCTACTGGCCGCGCGGCCCGAGGAACCTGATCGTCTACCGGAAGATCGTGGAGATCCGTGACGCGATCCTCGACCTGCGCGCCTACGTCCCGCCCGACTCCGCCGAGCGCGGATCGCCGGCCGACCGGGACGGGCGCGGGACCGGCGAGGCGGACGCGGATGCCGTGGCGCGGATGCTGCACAGCGCCCGCCGCGCGAAACTGGCGGGCCGACCGCCGCGCGAGCACTCGGCACGTCCGGTCCAGCCCGCCTGCGCTGACGTGGCGGCGGAGACGGCCTTCCTGACCAGGGTCGCCGCCGCCTACCGCCGCCCGCGGCCCCGGCGGAGCCGACCGGAGCGGGACACGAGCCGCGTCGGCTGAACCCACCGGCCCGCGCGGCCGACTCGTACCGTCCCCACCTGCCGTCGGTTACGGGCTGTCACCGGGAATCAGGGCTGCTGCTTCCCAACCGACTTCCGTGACGGATCTGTTGACCCTGCGGAGACCGCAAAGGCGGCCTCAGGGCCAATGTTTGAGAGTGATAGCATTCCGCCGTCTGCGACCTTGATCCACTTCGCTCAGGCACACCCCGCCTGAGGTGGTCTGCTCTTCGCACCAACAGTCATGCGGTCCCCTGTGACGGGTTGCGGATCCTCGCGAGCTGTATCCGTCGACGCCTGCATGCCACGCGCCGGGAAAGGTTTCCATGAGTCAAGACGCGCTTATCTGGTGTCTGGTTGCGATAGCGGTGACAGCCGTAGCCGCAGTCGTGGCCCTCACACTCCGTAACTCCGCACTGGGGGCGAAGAAGAGGGAAGCCGAGGCCGCGCTGACACAGCGGCTCAGATACACCGAGGGCGAGCTCGGCCGCATGCAGGGAGAACTGCAACGGGTCCGGGACGAGCAGGACGGTGTCATCGGGGAGGCCGAGCAGGCGGCGGAGGAAAGCACCAAGGCGGTCCTCAAGGGCGCCGCCCGCTTCCTCCAGAGCCTCGCGGCCGAACAGACGGCGTTGCTGGACGAGATCCAGCGCAAGTACGGCGGGCACAGCGTCCTGACCGACCTGATGGACGTGAACCACGCCAACGCGCAGATGGCCCGCAAGGCCCAGGGCATCGCGGTCATGTGCGGCGCCCCGCTCGGCCGGCGCAGCCAGCCCGCCAGCGTCTACGACGTGGTGCGCAGCGCCCAGAGCCAGATCCGCAACTTCCACCGGGTCGAGATCATGCAGCCGAGCGGTATCGCGCTGAAGGCGTCCGCGGTGGCGCCGGTGGCCCTCGCCGTCGCCGAACTGCTCGACAACGCTGCCAGCTTCTCGCAGGCCGAGGCGCCGATCGAGGTAACGTTCCAGCGGGTCCAGAAGAACCTGTGCATCATCATCGACGACGCCGGCGTCAGCATGAGCGACGAGGACCGGCAGGCGGCGACCGCACTGCTGTCCGGCGACGAGTTGCCCCGGCTGTCCCAGCTGGGCACCCAGCCCAAGTTCGGCTTCCCCGTCGTCGGCCTGATCGCCCGTCAGTACGGCTTCAAGGTGGATGTCACGGGAGTCTCCCGCTACGGCGGCGTCCGCGCCGTCGTCCTGCTGCCCGAGGAGCTGTGGACCATGGAGGAGACCTCGCCGCCGGCCAGTGAGGTGCCGGTGAGCAGCATCCGACGGGTCGAGGGCCGTGAGCAGGGCAGCGCCCGCACGGTGCACGGCCTGCCGAAGCGCGGTGCCCGCAAGTCGCCCATCGCCAGCGTCCCCTCCGACGGCGGCGGGACGGCGTCCGCGCCCAGGAGGCCGGCGCAGGGTTCCGGCGGCGGGGGCCTGGGGGCGTTCCAGCGCGGCACACTGACCGGCCGTGACCTGGACGCCCCGACGCCCGAAGGGTCCGAAGGCGCATGACTACTACGGACATGTCCTGGATGGTCCAGGACATCGTGGACAACGTCCCCCGGGCCCGGCACGCCGTGGTGCTGTCCGCGGACGGGCTTCCGCGCGGGGTGACGGACGGTCTGATCGACAGCGACGTACGCACGATCGCCGCCGCCATGGCGGGGATGCAGTCGCTCAGCCGCGCCACCGCCCACTTCGCGGGGACGTCCGAGGAGCGGCACTGGAGCCAGACGGTCATCGAGTTCACGCACGGCTGGGTGTTCCTGATCGGGGCCGGGCAGGGCACCTATCTGGCCGCCGCCGCGGAACCCGACGTCGACATGCAGCAGATCTCCTTCCGGATGAACCGGCTGGTCGCCCGGCTGGGCAACAACCTCACCTCGGCGCCCCGGGTGAACGGCGGCGACTCGTCCACGGACCGGGCCGACGCCGCGAACCGCAGCGACGCGGCGGGCGGGTCGGGGTTCGTCCTCGCCGAGCTGGACCAGCTCATCGCCTCGGTGCGCGGTGCCCGGCACGCCCTGCTGCTCGGGGCCGACGGTCTGCCGCGCGGTGCCAGCGGCGGGATCGGCCGGGACCTGGCGGACACCATCTCCGCGGCCATGACGGGCATTCACGCCTACAGCCGAGCGACCGCGCCGTTCGCGGGCGGGCTGCGGGACGAGGGGTGGCGGCAGACGGTCATCGAGTTCCAGCACGGCTGGATCTTCCTCGTCGCGGCCGGTGAGGGCGCCTTCCTCGCGGCGGCCGCCGCCCACGACTGCGACATCGAGGAGTTCACCACTCGGCTGAGCGATGTGGCGCCCAGGCTCACCACACGGCAGGTAGCGCAGGGAGGGAAGGCCGGCGATGCATGACGAACCGGACAGCGAGCTGGAACTGACGTCCGCATTAGTGCCGCTGTTCGTCATCGCGAAGGGACGTGCGCTGCCCGCGGACCACGAGTACGAGCACACCACGCTCGTCACCGCCCAGGAGGGCACCGAGGCCGCTGCCCGCACGCTGTCCCCGGAAGCCAGAGCGGTCATGGACCTGATCACCGACGGCTTCCTGTCCGTGGCCGAGATCTCCGGCTACACACGGCTGCCGCTGGGCATCGTGCGCATCCTGCTGGCGCAGATGGCCGAGGACGGCCTGCTCTACGTGAGGAATCCGGCGCCGCGTGCCGAACGTGTCGACCGCGAACTGCTCACCGCCGTGCTCGATGGCCTGAAGACCCGATTCGGAGCGTAATTCGTGTATCTGGATCCAGCCGTCTCCCGTTCCGTGAAGATCCTCGTCGTGGGCCACTTCGGGGTCGGGAAGACCACCTGCATCGGCAGCATCTCCGAGATCGAGCCGCTGCAGACCGAGGAGGAGATCACCGAGGCGAGCGAGGGCTTCGACGACCTCTCGGGCAACCCGGACAAGACGACCACGACGGTGGCGATGGACTTCGGGCGCCTGTCCCTGAGCGACACCCTGGTCCTCTACCTCTTCGGAACCCCGGGCCAGGAACGCTTCAAGGAGATGTGGGAGGGGCTGTCCCGGGGCGCGCTGGGCGCGCTGGTCCTGGTGGACCCCGAGCGGCTGCACGAGAGCTTTCCGATCCTGGACCTGGTCGAGCAGTTCGGCCTGACGTACGCCATCGGTGTCAACCACTTCGACAGCACCCCCGACTACCCGCTCGACGAGGTACGTGAGGCGCTCAACCTCAGCGAGGAGACCCCGGTCGTCCGCTGCGACGTGCGCGACCAGGGTTCCTCGGCCCAGGCGCTGATCACCCTCGTGAAGCACCTCATGACCACCCTCGGCTAGGAGCCACGGCATGCAACAGCACTTCGACCCGTCCGGGACACCGGCCGGCTGCCCCGCTCACGGCAACATACAGCTGTACGGGCCCGAGTTCGGCTCCGACCCCGAGCGGCACTACACCCAGCTGCGCTCGATGGGGCCGAGCGCGCCGGTCGACATCGCGCCGGACGTCGAGGTCGAGCTGGTCACCAGTTACGACGCGGCCCTCTACATCCTGCAGAACCCCGCGTCGTTCGTGCGGGACGCGCGCCGCTGGAACGCCCTCAACGAGGGGCGGGTGCCCGCCGACAGCCCGGCGCTGCCGATGATGGCGTACCGCCCCAACGCGCTGTTCAGCGACGGCGCGGCGCACGCCCGGCTGCGGCAGGCGGTGACGGACAGTCTGGCCACCGTCAACCAGGTCCAGCTGGTCCGTCAGACGCAGCAGTCGGCCGACTACCTGATCAGCCGGTTCAGCTCCGAGCCCCTCGGCCAGGCCGAACTGATGGCCGCCTACGCCCAGCCGCTTCCGCTGCTGGTGTTCAGCGATCTGTTCGGCTGCCCGCCGGACATCGGTGACCGGGTGATCGTCGGGATCAGCGGCATCTTCGAGGGCACGCCGGGTGCCGACGAGACGCTGGGCGCGGCGCTCGCCGAACTCATCGCCCTCAAGCGCCGCGAGCCCGGCGAGGACCTCACCACCCGGCTGATGGTGCACTCCGCCCGGCTGACGGACGAGGAGGTGCTGCACCAGCTGGTGACCCTGCTCTCCGGCGGCACCATGCCCCTGACCGCCGCCATCGGCACCAGCGCCGCGCTGTATCTGAGCGACGAATGGCCGAGCGGTCTGCCGATCGAGGACGCGGTCGTACAGACCCTGTGGAACTACGCGCCGATCGCCAACTACGCGGGCCACTACCCGGTGCACGACGTGGAGCTCAGCGGCCGGACCGTCAAGGCGGGCGACCCGGTCCTGATCTCGTTCGCCGCGGCTAACACCGACCCCAAGCTGACCCAGCACCGCGAGCAGCTCAGCGCCAAGGCCCACCTGGCCTTCGGGGCCGGCCCGCACGCCTGCCCGGCCAAGGACCCCGCCTTCCTGATCGCGTCCACGGCCGTCGAGTCCCTGCTCAACCGGCTGCCCGACGTCGAACTGCGCGTCCCCTTCAAGGAACTGGCCTGGGCGCCGACGCCATGGAGCCGTTCGCTGGTGACCGTGCCCGTACGGTTCACCCCGCGGGTCGTGACGTCGGCCGCGGCGGCCCGGTCCGCGGCGGCTCGCTCCGCGCAGACGGCGCAGTCGTCCTCGGCGCCGCAGCCGTCCCCCGCGCCTCGGCCGGCCCACGCCGCGCCGCAGCAGAAGGGCGGGCTGTTCAGCCGGTTCCTGGCATGGACCAGGGGCGCGTGACGCAGGTAACTCTATGAGACGGGTGTGTTACTGAATCTTTCAAGGATCACTCGGGTACGTATGGCGGCTGAATCTCAGAAAAGGAGCTGCCATCGTGGGGAGTGTCACCACTCCGATATCCGACCGTCGTGCCACCGTTGCCCTCTTCTCCCGTCTCCGGACGGTCCAGGGCCAGGCCGACCCCTTTCCCCTCTACGCCGAACTCCGGTCGCGAGGAGACGTCAGCCCCGCACCCTGGGGTGGTTTCCTCGTGACCGGTTTCGGCGCCTGCGACCAGGTGTTGCGCAGCGGCACCTGGCTTGAGCCGGACACGGGGTGGAGGCAGCGGCAGGGGGAGCGCACCCGCTGGAGCGCTCCTTCCTCCCGTGAGATCAGCCGCACCCTGCCCGCGCTCAACCCCCCGGAGCACACCCGGGTCCGGCGGGCGGCCGGCACCTTCGACCGAGGCACCATCGAGCAGATCGGCTCGCGCGTGAGCCGGGTGGTCGACGGACTCCTCGACTCCCTGATGGACCATCTGCACACCGGGGAGGCCGACTTCGCCGCCCTGGTCAGCGAGGAACTCCCGATCGCCACGATCGGGGACTGGCTGGGCCTGCCCAGCGCGGACTGGTCCCGGCTGCGCGAACTGACCCACGACCAGGTCTTCACCCAGGAACTGTTGCCCTCCGCCAGCCAGTTGGCCCGGTCCGACGTGGCCATGGCCGAACTGCGTGCCTACTTCCTCGCCCTGGTCGCCGAACGGCGCACACGTCTCGGCGACGACCCGGTCTCCCGCTGGATCCGCACCTGGGACGAGCTGGAACCTGACCGGGACAAGGCCGACGAGGCGGTCTACTTCCTCGCCCTGTTCGTGCTGCTGGCGGCGCTGGAGACGACGTCCACCCTCCTGTCGACCATGGCCCTGCTGCTCGTCGAGGACCCCGACCGATGGGGTCTGCTCGCCGCACAGCCCGATCTCGTGCCCGCGTTCGTGGAGGAGTCGCTGCGCTACGACCCTCCCACCCATGTCATCAGCCGGGTCGCCGCACAGGACTGCGTCCTGGAGGGCGTCGAGGTCCGGGCGGACGAGATGGTCCACCTGATGGTGGGAGCCGCGCACCGGGACCCGGCCCGGTACCCCGCTCCCGACCGCTTCGACCTGAGCCGGGGGCCCGGGCACCTCGCCTTCAGCGGAGGCATCCACTACTGCCTCGGCGCTCCCCTGGCCCGGTTGGAGGCCCAGACCCTGCTCAGCCGAATGATCACCCACCTCCCCCGCCTCACCCTGGTCCGCCGCCCCTCCCGCGCCCCCCGGGTGGCGTTCCGGCGTCTGCTGAATCTGGATGTCGCCCTCGCATGAACCCCCTGACCGCTCGCCCCTCCTCCCCCACCTCCGCCGCCGCACCGGTCCCCATACCCGTGCCGGTGCCCGGACCGGCACCGGCTTTCGCCCCCGCGCACGTGGACATCGCGCAGTCCGGCCCCGTCCTCCACGTCCGGCTCAACCCGACCCGCCAGGACGACACGCTGAGCGCCGCTGTCCTGGACGAGCTCATCGCCGTCCTCGACGACCTCCACGAACGCCCCGACATCCGTGTCCTCGTCCTGTCCTCCCTGGGCGAGGACTTCTGCCTGGGAGCGGACCGACAGGAGTACCAGGACGCCCTGGCCACGGACCCCTCCGGAGCCGCCCTGCGCCGCATCGCGGACAAGGCCCAGCGGCTGTGCCAGGCCCTGGAGGACACCCACGCCATCACCATCGCCCGGCTCCACGGCAAGGTCGTCGGCGCCGGCCTGGCACTCGCCGCCTACTGCGATCTGCGCGCCGGCGCGGACACCTGCCGGTTGCGCATGCCGGAGGTCGGCGTCGGCCTCGCGCCGGCCTGGGGCGGCGCCATGGGCCGGCTGGTCTCGGAGGTCGGCGCCGCGCGGATCCGGGAACTCATGCTCACCTGCGACATCTTCGACGCCGACACCGCCCACCGGCTCGGTCTCCTGCACAAGGTCGCCCCCCTCGACCAGTTGGACGCCACCGTCGCCGCCTGGACCAAGCCCCTCGCCCGCCGGGCCCCGGAGGCGCTCGTCCTGACCAAACGCATGCTCACCGGCTACGCGAAAGCCACCCGCACCGCCGACATCGCCCTCCTCGACGCCCACCTGCTGACCTCCCGGCTGAGCGCGCACACCGCCATGAGGTGACGACCCGCCGGCCGGCGGTCCGTACGGCCGGCCGGACACAGGGGCCCTCTCCGACACGCTCGGAGAGGGCCCGACGCACACCTGGGAGGCCCTGTGCCATTCCGGCTGTGGTGAAGTGGGGATCATGACGACGAGTGACGCGATCGTGGTGCCCGAGCTGTACTCCGGCTACCCCTCGGTGGCCTTCGGCGGCTACGTCGCCGGCGTACTGGCCGAGAGGTCCGGGGCACGGACCGTACAGGTCGACTTCCGTGGCCCGGTGCCCGTGGAGACCCCCGTGCGAATCGCCGAAACGGCGGACGGCGGCGTGGAGTTGGGCGACGCGGCGCGGCCCCTCGCCGTGGCGCGCCCCGCCGACCTGCCGCTCGACGCGCCGGCCGCGCCGTCCTGGGACCAGGCGGCCGGCGCGGCCGAGCGGTTCCGGGCGGCGCCGCCGTCGGGTGTGGTCGACTGCTTCGGCTGCGGCCTGCGCCCCGCCGACCGGGGTCTACGGGTGTACTGCGCCCCGGTGCCGGATGCCGGCCTGGTCGCCTCCGCCTGGACCCCGTCCCCCGCCTTCGCCGGCCCGGACGGCCTGCTGCCGCTCGCCCTCGTCTGGGGCGCCCTGGACTGCCCCGGGAACTGGGCGGGCCGCTTCCTCGGCACCCAGCGCGCGGGCGCGGTCACCGCGTCCCTCACGGGCACGGTTCTGCGGCCGGTCACCACGGGTGAGCCGTACGTCTCCTACGCGTGGCTGCTGTCGGAGTCCGGCCGCAAGCACACGATGGGGGCGGCGCTGGCCACGGCCGAGGGTGAACTGTGCGCCGTCTCGGAGGCGTTGTGGATCGACCCCAGGCCCGCCTCCTGAGCGGTCAGCGTTCCGTCCGTTCCAGTTCCTCATCCAGGGCGAGGGCCGCGCCGATCAGGGCGAGGTGGGTGAAGGCCTGCGGGAAGTTGCCGAGTTGTTCTCCGGTGGGGCCGATCTCCTCGGCGAAGAGGCCCACGTGGTTGGCGTACGTGAGCATCGTGTCGAAGGCGTAGCGGGCCAGGTCGACGCGGCCGGCGCGGGCCAGGGCGTCCACGTAGAGGAAGCTGCACAGGGAGAAGGTGCCTTCGCGGCCGCGCAGGCCGTCGGGGGAGGCCGCCGGGTCGTAGCGGTGGACGAGGCTGTCGGAGACGAGTTCGGTCTCCATGGCGTCGAGGGTGGACAGCCAGCGGGGGTCGCGCGGGGCGATGAAGCCGACCGCGGGCATGAGGAGCAGTGAGGCGTCCAGGACCTCGCTGCCGTAGTGCTGGACGAACGCTTGGCGTTCGCTGCTCCAGCCGCGCTCCATCACCTGGTGGAGGATGGTGTCGCGGGCGGTGGTCCAGCCGGCCAGGTCGGCGGGGCGGGCGTAGTCGCGGGCCAGGCGGATGCCGCGTTCGAACGCCGTCCAGCACATCAGGCGGCTGTAGGTGAAGTCCTGTGGCCCGCCGCGCGTCTCCCAGATGCCCTCGTCGGGGCGGTCCCAGTTGCGCGTCAGCCAGTCCAGCAGTCCGGCCAGCTCCAGCCAGCCGTCGTAGCCGGCCATGTGGGTGAGGTCGCCGGTGTGGCTGAGGGCGTGGACCGCCTCGCCGTAGATGTCGAGCTGGAGCTGCTCGGCGGCGCCGTTGCCGATGCGGACGGGGGCCGAGCCGCGGTAGCCCTCCAGGTGGTCGAGGGTCTCCTCGGCGAGGTGGGGGTCGCCGTCGATCCGGTACATGATCTGCAGGGGCTCGCCGGTGACCGTGCGGCCCGACTTCAGCCGGGCGCCCAGCCACCGGCGGAAGGCGTACGCCTCGTCGGTGAAGCCGAGGCGGAGCAGGGCCCGCATCGACAGGGACGCGTCGCGCACCCAGGTGTACCGGTAGTCCCAGTTGCGTTCGCCGCCGAGCTGTTCGGGCAGGGCCGCCGTCACCGCGGCGACGGGGGCGCCGGTCAGGGCGTAGGTGAGCAGTTTGAGGGTGATGGCGGACCGGTTGACCATGCCCTGCCAGCGCCCCCGGTAGCGGCTGCGGCGGATCCAGCGGTACCAGAAGGAGCGGGCCGCGTCGAAGTCCGCGCGCAGGCCCTCGGCGGTCGGCGGGGCGGGGGGTTCCGCTCCGGTCGCGCACACCGTCAGTACCGCCGCCGCCCGCTCGCCGTGCCGCAGCTCGACGGCCGCCCGGACGTCCGCGCCGTCCCGTTCCAGGGCGAGGGGCCCTGCTGCCTGGAGGTACGCGTCGGTGCCGGGGCCGGCGAAGTGTGCGACGTCCGGGCGCAGGTCGAGGCGGTGGTCGGCGCGGCCGTAGTCGAAGCGGGGCCGGCAGGCGAGCGTGAAGCGGACCCGGCCGCGGGTCACCCGCATGGAACGGACCAGTCGGTGCACGTCGGTGGCGGTCTCCGGAGCCTTAACCGGCATGAAGTCGACGACCTCGCCGACGCCGTCCGGCGTGAGGAAACGGGTGATGAGGACGGCGGTGTCGGCGACGTACAGCTGGCGGGTGGTGACGTCCTCCCCGTCGACCGTGATGCTGAAGTGGCCGCCCCGGTCGTGGTCCAGCAGCGCGGCGAACAGGCTGGGCGAGTCGAAGCGCGGAGCGCAGAACCAGTCGACGACGCCCTCGGAGGAGATCAGGGCAGCCGTCTGGAGGTCTCCGACCAGCCCGTGATCGCCGATCGGTGGATAGCGCCGCATGGTGGTCCTCTCGGCCTCCCGTCGCCGGGTCCGTGCGGGTCCGCCCGCCCGTGCCCCGACCCTCCTGCCGGTCCGGGACGGTCGCCACAGGGAGTACGCCACCTGCGTGAATCCCGCGGCGGGCCCGGCCCCACCGCCCTGCCGACGAATCGGGGCACGCCCCCTTTCCCGGACGACGAGGAGATGGCCCGCCGGACGGTCCTGGACGCCCGGCACAAGCGCGTCGCGCCGCAGATCGCCTCCGACGGCAGCCGGCCCCAGGAGCTGACCCGGACCCGGAGCTGGCACTACTCGACGTTCGACCTGGTCGCCTACACCCGGCTCGCGGCCATCGGCCGGCACGTCGGCGTGGGTCTGTGGGCCTACCGGGGGCCGGACGGGCAGAGCCTGTTCAAGGCGGTGGACCATCTGCTGCCCGCCGCGACGGGGGCGGCCGCCGACGCCGGGGGCAGGCGGGCACAGCGGGCCGTTGCGCTGCTGGAGGAGCCGCCGGGCGGCGATCTGTGGGCCCTGCGCCCGGCGGCGGAACAGCTTGACTCCATCGCGGGCTGACCCGCATGCCCGCTGTCAGACCGTGGAGAGGTCGATCGCCCGGTCGACGTCCTGCGGCCGCAGCACCCGCAGGATGCCTTCCAGCAGGTAGTAGTCGGCGTACGGGAGCGAGATCTCGACCCCGTCCTCGGCCGGCCGGTTGCGGGTGCAGCGGGCCACGACGGCCTCCGCGCGGGTCGAGTTCCTCGTCAGGCAGGTCTCCGACAGGGCGGTGAGCAGCCGCAGCGCCACGTCGCGGTAGGCGGGTCTGCCGGTGGCCGCCGCCAGGTCGAGCAGGCCGCAGGCCATGATCGCCCCGGCCGACGCGTCCTTGATGTCGTACGGCTGCTGCGGGGCGCGGTAGTCCCAGACGGGCACGTGGTCCGGGGTGAGCGCGCCCACCGCGAAGTCGGCGAGTCGGCGCGCGGTGGCCAGGAACTCCGGGTCTTTGGTGCGTCGGTACATGGTGGTGAACCCGTACAGCCCCCACGCCTGCCCGCGCGACCAGCAGGACGTGGGGCTGTAGCCCTGGACGGTGTTCGGGCCGACCGGCGCGCCGGTGTCCGGGGCGAAGTCGTAGACGTGCGGGGTCGATCCGTCCGGGCGCGGGAAGACCCGCCCGGTCGTCCTCGCGTGCTCCACGGCGATGTCCAGGTACTTGCCGTCGCCGGTCTGGCCGCTCGCGAAGGCCAGCAGGTCGAGGTTCATCATCGTGTCGATGATGACCCGGCCGGCGTTCCTCGGATCGTCCAACGCGCCCCAGGCTCTGATGAAGCGCCCGCGCGGGTTGTACCGCTGGATCAGGGAGTCGGCGGCCCGGACGGCGCCGGTGCGCCAGGCGCCGTCGCCCGTGAGCCGCCAGGCGGTGACCCAGGACGGGTAGAAGAGGAAGCCGAGGTCGTGCGTGCCGGTGTCGTACTGGCGCGGGGCCAGCTTCTTCGCCGAGGCCAGGGCCAGATCGCGGAAGGTGTCGTCCTCGCTGTGGAGCCAGGCCATCCACAGGGTTCCGGGCCAGAAGCCGCCGACCCAGTCGCCGTTCTGCGAGTGGACCCACTTCTCGAACTTCGTGCCGACCGGGAAGGCGGTGACGGTCGGGGCGACGGCGTGGAGCTTCTCGACGGCGTAGTCGGCCGCCGCGCGGAGCTTGCGCAAAGTCGGTGCCGGTGACGGTGCCGCGGCGGCGGGTGTCGTGGAAGTGCCCAGCACTGCGGCACCGGCCGCCGTGGCCAGCACGGTACGTCGGGAAACGCTCATGACCGTCCCTCCAACTGGACTACGGGGGAAAGGAGTTGACCGAGCCTTGCACGGCCGAAGCGATGCTGTACACCCACGTGAGCAATGTTCATGTACGTGAAGCAGCACTGCCGCCTGCGGACCAGCCCGCCCGCGCCGTCCTCGATCGTCTCGACCAGCCGGCGTCCGGGGCCGATGGTCAGCGGCACCCCCGACTCGTGGGCGACGGCGAGCCCGGCCTCGGCCGCGTCGGAGTTGGGGCGCAGGCCGACGCGCTGGAAGGCGCCGGGGGGTGAAGTCCATGTGATCACGATGACCGGCTGCCCCGCGCTGTCGGTCCCGGCCGGCCCGCGTCGGGTTGTCAGTGGTGGGTGACACGATGACCGTATGAACGAGGAGCTTGACGACGTACTGGCCGACCCCGCGCGGCTGTTGACCGCTGACCGCGCGGCGGTGCGCGGCCACATCGCCGCCGAGGACGGTGCGGGGGATGTGGGGCGGGAGGGGCCGGAGGTCTTCCTCCAGGCCGAGGCGATCTTCGGCAGCGACGACGTGACGCGGGCCGAGTTCGCCTCCTGGCTGCACTTCGCGGCCAAGGCGACCGGCCACGAGGAGTACGCCGAGCGGATCGCGAAGGCCGAGCCGGGCATGCCGTGGCGGACGGTGTGGGCGTGGTGGCGGCCCGCCAACTGGTTCATAGCCCACCCGAGCCTGAACGGCGACTACTACCAGGTCCACCGTCGTCTGCACGAGGATCGGCTGCTCATCGAGGTGGCGACGGACTGGCGCGGCTGTCTCTGGCTCGACGCGGAGACGGGAGGCCGGGTGAGGCTCCAGGTCGAGGGCACCCTGCCGGTAGCGCCCTCGGCCCGGGAGGCGCTCGACGCGCCCGACCTGAACGACTGGAACCTCACCGCGCCGGTGAGCTGGGAGGGCGCGGCCGCGTTCGCCGCCGAGGGCGGCAGGACCCGCTATCTCGTCCAGAGCGCCTCGGGCCTGGCGGTGATCGAGACGGACGCGGAGGTGCTGCGGGACTGGCCGCGCGGCGAGGGCATCGACTGCGGCTCGGCCGACGAGGCGCTGCCCGAGACCGAACCGGAGGTACGGCGGCCAAAGGGCCCGCTCACCGCGGACCGGGTCGACGACGCCTTCGGTGAGCGGTATGTACTGCGCATACCCGAGAGCGACCTGCCCGAGGGACTCGAACACCCGGGCAGCAGGCGCTTCTTGAGGGACATCGGCCTGCCCACGATGTGGTTGTGCCACGGCGCCGAGTACGAGGCCCGACGGCCCGAGGCCATGCGGCCTCCGACCGACGACGAGCTGCCGGGGGACGGCCTGCCCGAGGGGGTGACCGCCTCGGACCTGATCACCTTCGGCACGGTCGACTACGGCGACCTGTATCTGCACCGCCACGACGGGTCCGTGCACATCTGGAGCCGCCTGGACGGCCTGACCGACAAGACACTGGTGCGGCTCGCGCCGGACCTCGATGTCTTCACCCGCGTCCTTGAGGCCGTCTACCGCTACAGCAACGCCTGCTGGCACCCCTACCTGGTGGAGGGAGGCCAGGACGCGGTGGCGGAGGTGTTCAAGGACGAGATCGACGAGCTGTCCCCCGGCCTGTTCGACCCGGAGACGCCGTGCGGCGAGGTGTGGAGCTGGCTCTACGCAGGGATCACCGAGCTGGGGGTGGACGGCTTCTAGGCACCTCCGGAGGCGATGAACAACGCCTGGTTGTACGTCTAGGGTGGCGGGGGTGGACCTCAACGCCGTACGCACCTTCGTCGCCGTCGCCGACGCCGGGCAGTTCCAGAAGGCCGCCGTCGACCTGGCCCTCACTCAGCAGGCCGTCTCCAAGCGCGTTGCCGCACTGGAGCGGGACGTCGGTGTGCGGCTGCTGACGCGCACGCCGCGCGGGGCCGGGCTCACCATCGACGGGCAGGCGTTCCTGTCCCATGCGCGGGCGCTGCTGCAGGCCGAGGAGCGGGCGCGGGCGTCCGTGCGGCCCGGGAGCCGTGCCCTGCGGATCGACGTGGTCGGCCGGCGGGTCTCGCTGGCCGGATATCTGCGCGACTTCCATCGGGCCCACCCCGAGATCGCCCTCGACATCGTGACGCTGCCCGGCGCGGAGGAGGCCCTGGCGGCCGTCCGGGACGGCGTCATCGACGCCACCTTCCGGGCGGTCGCCATGCCGGGGCAGCGGATCCCGGACGGCATCGAGTTCACCCCGGTCCATGACGAACCGATCCACCTCTTCACCGGCCCGGCCCACCCGTTCGCGCGCGCCGCCTCGGTCTCCCCCGCCCAGCTGGCCGGCCACCGGATCTGGATGCCGGGCAACGTCCCCGGCGCGGAGTGGACCGCGTACTACGACGCGCTCGCCGCCGACTTCGGGCTGACCATCGAGGCGACCGGCCCCAACTTCGGGGTCGAGGCCCTCATCGACACGATCGCCGCCTCCTCGACCCTGGCGACCTTCCTAGGCACCCAGACGCCCCTCGTCTGGCCCGCCGGCTACGACATGCGGCTGATCCCGCTGCGCGACCCGACGCCGGTCTACCCGCACTCGATCCTCTGGCGCGCCGACAATCCGCACCCGGCGCTGACCGCGGTGCGGGAGTACCTGGCCTCCGTCCACCACGACCCTCCGGACGGCGAGGTCTGGACACCGCAGTGGGCTCACCGCTCGTGTGCTCACCGCTCATGAGCTCACCGCTCTACGAACGGCTCCTCAGGTCCGCGCTGACCGCCGCCGCGACGACCCGGTCCCGTTCGGCGGAGGTGAACAGGCCCTCGGCCAGCCAGGTTCCGGCGAGTGCGCGCACCGCCGCCACGAAGCTGCCCGACGACGCGAAGGGTGCCTGCTCCCAGAGGACGTCGAGGAAGGTCAGGCCGTCGCCGCGAGCGCGGTTCGGGACGCCCGAGTCGGTCGTACCGAACAGGACGACGGGTTCGGCCCTCTGGAAGTAGGCGTGGTAGCGGGCGTCGTCGGCGAGATGGAAGGGGGCGAGGGTGAGGCCGTGGGTCGTGAAGTGCAGCGGGCGGCCCTCGGGGCGGATCGCGTCGGCGAGATCGCCCCGCAGCGTGAAGTCCTTGTAGAAGGAGAACACCCGGAACTGCGCCGCGTCGCTGCGCGCGACCAACAGCACCGGCCCGTGGAACAGCGACTGCACACCGGGATCGTCCAGCGCTCGCTCGATGCGCAGACGGTAGGGGGCGGTGACGCTGACCCGGTCGCCGCGCACCCAGTTCCTGCTCAGGGTGAGGTACGTGCCGGGTGTCGCCGCGACCCGTTGCCGTACCCCGTTGACCGCGACGGTGAAGCCGCCCGTCGCCCAGGAGGGCACCCGCAGCTTCAGGTCGAGCCTGCCGCCGCCCTCCCGGAACGTCAGGGTGCGCGCCCCCTCGGCCGGGAAGTCGCCGGCCTGCTCGATGACGAGACCGCGCTCCGGCCAGCGCAGTGTCGAGGCGAGGTACAGGTTGACGTACAGGGACTCGCCGTCGGCGGAGCGGAAGTAGACCGAGTCCTGGTACTTGGTGTGGTTCTCCATGCCGGTGCCGCCGCAGCAGGTGCCGGTGTTGCCGTACTCGCGCACGACGCCCGGACCCATGCCGACGAAGTAGGTCACCTCGGGGCTGCTCGTGCTGGGGGCGGCCCGGCGGGAGGCGAGGATGTGGTTGGTCAGGCCCCGCTCGTAGTAGTCCATGTACGCGGGGTCGGGTGCGTGGAAGAACAGCTGCCGGCTCAGCTTGAGCATGTTGTGCGTCGCGCAGGTCTCGGCGTTGTCGGCGTCCAGAGTGGCCGCGATGGCGCCCCGCGCGCGGAACATCTCGCCCTGGCCGGTGCCGCCCAGGCTGTACATGCGGGTGCCGGTGACCATGCCCCAGAAGTTGCGGGCCGCGGCGGCGTACGTCTCCTCCCCGGTGTGGTCGAACAGCCTGACGTAGCCGGTGAACTGGGGGATGTGCTGGTTGGCGTGCCGGCCCTCCAGGACGTCCCGGTCCGCGGCGCAGGCGTCCAGCAGCGCCGTGTTGTCGAAGCAGCGGGCGGCCGCGAGGTGCTCCTGCCGTCCGGTGAGGGCGTACAGGTCCGCCATCACCTCGTTCATCCCGCCGTACTCCCCGGCGATGTAGATCGACCACATCCGCTCCAGCTGGGCCCTGGGCAGCCGGCCGAGTCGGCTGTGCACCCAGTCGCCCATCCCGGAGACAATCCGCAGCGCCTGCGCGCTCCCCGCCAGGGTGTGCGCGTCGAGCAGGCCGCGCATGATCTTGTGGCAGGTGTAGTACGGCGCCCAGATGGTCGGGTAGGTGGTGTAGCTCTCCAGCAGGATGAACTGTGTCTCCGGGTACGCCGCCAGATAGCCGGGGTGGCTCGGCCTGGGGTCGCCGTGCTCCGCCAGGGCCTGCCGGCACTCGCCGAGCGCGGCGACCAGGTAGTCGAGCTTGGCCTTGAGGGCGGCCTCACGGGTGTCGGCGTAGGCCTGGGCGAGGAGGGTGAGGAAGTGGCCGCCGTAGTGGCCGCGCAGATTGCCGTCGGAGGTCTCCCAGCCGCCGGGCGGCCTGGCGCCGCGGGTGTCGAGCCCGGCGTTGGCGCGGAAGACGGCCAGGATGCGGTCGGCCGGGTAGGACCGGGCGTAGTCGAGCATCAGGTCGCGTGTGCGGCGGAAGGCTCCGGCGCCGAGGGTGACCTGGTCGAGGGGGAAGGGGTGTACGGCCCAGGTGGGCGGCGGTACGGGGGCGGCGGCGTACGACGGCGTGGTCAGCTGGGCGAGGGGGACGGTGGCCGCCGTGGCGGCGCCGATGCCCAACACGCGTCTGCGGGTGGGGGGGTTGGGACATGCTCGGTCTCCAGGGTTGAGACATGCTCGGCCTCGTCGGCTCGGAAGCTGGTCAGTGCCCTGTCGTCGGCAGCCACACGCGCATCGTCGAAGGGCCCCGGTTCGCCCAGGAGTGGTACGGCACCAGCACGACCCCGTGCGGCTCGGCGGGGGACGGCCCGGCCTGGCCCGGCGATCGGTACGGCCATGCCCGGACATCACGCTGTTCTCCCGGTCCGGCCAGTTCACCCGGTGCCACCACGGTTCCGTCCGGCCCGTCCGCCGGCTCGGCGTGCGCGTCCACCCGTACGGCGTCGGCCTCCCGTCCGTCGGGAAGGTCCACGGACTCGGCGCAGTACACCAGCGGACCGCGCTGGACCGCGACCGTGCCGCGTACCGCGTCGATGCGGGGGTCCGGTGCGATCCAGCGTGGGGTGACGGGCAGTTCGAGCCGGATCTCGTCGCCGGGCCGGAAGGCGCGGGTGACCGTGGCCGTGCCCGGGGTGACGGTCCGGCGGGTCCCGTCCGCGTCGACCAGCGAGGCGGTGCCGCCCTCGGTCCACGCCGGGACGCGCAGCGACAGGGTCCAGGGCCGGTCCGGGGACCGGGCGATGCGCACGGACACGGTCCCGCCGGACGGGTAGTCGGTGCGGACGCGCAGGGCGATGCCGCCGGTGGTGATCTCCGCGTCGGCGTACTGGTGCAGTTGGATGCCGTCGTCGGACGCCGTGGCGAGGTACGCCGGCAGCACGGCCAGGGTGCGCGCCACGTTCGTCGGGCAGCAGGACACCGCGAACCAGGGTGCGCGCAGGCTCGACTCGGCGCGCGGGCTGTCGCTGTCCGCCGGCGGGACGGTGCCTCGGCGGCGGCGGTGCAGGGTGTTGGCGTAGAAGAAGGCCCGGCCGTCCTCGGCGGGGGAGGCGGCGACGACGTTGAACAGGGTGCGTTCCGCGAGGTCGGCGAAGCGGGGCTCGCCCGTGGCGAGGAGCAGTCGCCAGCTGAGCATCACGGAGGCGACACCGGCGCGGTCTCCGAGTAGGCGCGGTCCGGGGGCAGTACGAAGTCGTCGCCGAAGGACTCGTCGCGGTGGTGCGAGCCCACGCCGCCGGTGAGATACGTCCGCCTCGCGACCGTCGCCTCCCACTGCCGTACGACCGCCGCGAGCAGCTCGTCGTCGCCGGTCTCCACGGCCACGTCGACCGCTCCGGCCGCGAGGTAGAGGGCACGCACGGCGTGGCCGCGCAGGACGGTGGCCTCCCGTACGGGCATGTCGTCCTGGTAGTAGGCGCGGCCGAACTCGTTGTCGGCGAGCGTGCCGTGGCCGCGGCGGTCGACGAACAGGGCGGCCTGGTCGAGGTAGCGCTGTTCGCCGGTCACCCTGGCCAGTTCGACGAGGGCGGTCTCGATCTCGGGGTGGCCGCAGACGCCTTCGATGCCGCCGCGCCCGAACGTGGCGCACACGTGGTCGGCAGCACGTAGGGCGATCTTCGCCAGCGGGCCGTCGCCGCGCGTCCGGATCTGGGCCACGCCCGCCTGGATAAGGTGGCCGTAGCAGTACAGCTCGTGGCCCCATTCGAGGTCGCTGTAGCGGGGTTGCTGGCCGGGGCGGCCGAACGCGGTGTTGAGATAGCCATCGGGTTCCTGGGCGGAGCCGATCACCTCGGGGATCGTGTCGGACCCGGTGCCCGTCCAGGCCGTGGCTTCGAGCAGCTTGTAGACGTCGGAGTCGGCGAACTTCCATCCCCGCCGCTGCGCCATGGGCGCGGAGAAGTTGCCGATCCAGCCGACGCGCTCCATCCAGTGGCGGCAGTGGTCGAGGGTGGCTGTGACGTTGGCCTCCCGGCGCCGGGCCCAGAATCCTCCGGTGATCCGGACCTCTTCGAGGCCGAGAGGCCGTAGGCGACCGCGGCTCGGGGCCACCGGTACGACAAGATCTGTGTTCTCCTTCAACGCGTCATCCCTTCAAGGCACCCGACATGAAGCCCCCGCACGTAGTGCCGTTGCAGCAGCAGGAACACGAGCAGACAGGGCACGGCGAGCACCACCACGCCCGCCTCGGTGGCCCCCGTAGTCGACGGCGCCCATGCTCTGCTGGCGCAGGTTGGCGACGGCCAGCGGCAGGGGCGCCTTCTCGCTGTCCGAGATGAGGATCAGGGGCGCGATGAAGTCGTTCCACGCGGCGAGGAACGCGAACAGCCCGACGGTGATCAGCCCCGGTTTCACCGCCGGCAGCAGCACCCGGCGCAGCGCGCCGGAACTGGACCCGGGCATTCTCCAACTCAACGGCAGGCTCTATCTGTTGGGCTCCTTCTACAACGGCTCGCAGCCGATGTTCATACGGCCGCTGTCGAACCCCTGGACGGCGAGCGGCACCCGGCGCGTGCTGTCCACCCCGACGTACAGCTGGGAGACGGTGGGCGGCGCGGTCAACGAGGGCGCCGAAGTGCTCCAGCGGGGCGGGAAGACGTTCATCGTCTACTCCGCCAGCCACTGCTCCACGCCCGACTACAAGCTGGGGATGCTCACCTACAACGGCGGTGACCCGCTGGACTCCGCGTCCTGGGTCAAGTCCCCGAACCCGGTCTCCGCCAGCCACTGCTCCACGCCCAACGCGAACGGGGTGTACGGCCCCGGCCACAACGGCTTCTTCAAGTCGCCCGACGGGACGGAGGACTGGATCGTCTACCACGCGAACAGCTCCGCGAGCGGCGGCTGCGACATGAACCGCAGTACCAGGGCGCAGAAGTTCACCTGGAACGCCGACGGCACTCCGAACTTCGGCACCCCGGTGGCCCTGGGCGTACCGCTGACGTCGCCGTCGGGTGAACAGGCGGACTAGGCGGACCAGGCCCCGAGGAGGGTGGCGATGCCGAGGACTCCGACGGTTCCGAGCAGCGTGCCGAGCGTGGCGGTCCACATCCGGCCGACGCCCTGGCGGGCGTAGTGCATGCCCGCCGCGCCGAGGGTGACGGCCAGACCGCCGGCGATCAGCGCGAACGGGGAGAAGACGAAGGACGTCAGAGCGGCGATGACGCCGAAGACGAGGGCGGTGGGCCCCAGGGCGACGGCCGGCGAGTCGTGCTGGGCCGCGACGATCGGATCACGCATTACCAGTACCCCCTGTTTCTGAACACGTTCAAAGTATCACGGGGTGCTGAGGTCGTCCCCCCGTTCCCCCTCGGCCTGGGAGGGCTCGGTCCTGGGGACGTCCGGGTGCTGTTCCATGGCCGTGCGCTCCGCGGGTTCGTCGCGTTCGCCCTCGGCCTGGGAGGGGGTGTGCGAGTACAGCCAGCGGTCGTAGTCCGAGGCTCCGGTCTTCATGGCTGACCTCCCTGGGTCGCTCCTCTTCCATGCTGCTCCCGGGGCGTGGCGCCGACCAGTCGTCCCCGCCTCTCACCCGGTGAGGCCGATCTCGGCGCAGGCAGCGCGGAGCTGCGAAGTGCAGATCTGGTCGACGGTGTAGCGGCCGGCGTTGACGAGGGTCTGCCTCAGGTTGCCGGCCGTCACCAGGTTCGGGGTGAGCAGGATGGACGGGATGTCCTTGGTGGTCGGGCTGTCGGTCGTCGTCGTGGCGACGTCGTGGGCTCCCTCGCCTCGCCCCACGGCGACGGCCATGGCGGCGGCTGCCGCGGCCTCCTTCTCGAACGGTTTGTAGACCGTCATGGACTGCTCGCCCTTGACGATGCGCCGCACGGCCTCCAGGTCGGCGTCCTGGCCGGTGATCGGCGGGAGGTCCTTGACGCCGGCCTTCTTGAACGCGGAGATGACACCGGCGGCGATGGCGTCGTTGGCCGCCACCACGCCGTCGATGTGGTCAGCGCCGAGGGCGGAGATCGCGGCGGTCATGTTGGCGTGCGCGTTCTCCGGGCTCCAGCCCGCCGTCTCGTACGACCGGGCGATCTTCGCCTTGCCCGAGATGACGGACATCGTGCCCTTGCGGAACCACGCCGCGTTGGCGCTGCTCGGATCGCCGTTCATCATCACGACGGTTCTGCCCTTCCCTCGCTCCGCCATGGCCTTCAGCAGCGCCTCGCCCTGGAGCCGGCCGACCTGTGCGCCGTCGAAAGTGACGAAACCCGAGATCGGGCCCTCGGCGAGGCGGTCGTAGGCGATGACCGGGACGCCGGACTGCCGTGCCTCCTGGATCGAGGAGCGCACCGCCCTGCTGTCGGCGGGGTCGAGGATGAGGACCTTCGCGCCGTTGGTGATCATCGAGATCACCTGCTGCCGCTGCCGCGCCGCGTCGTTCTCGGCGTTGGCGTACACCATCGTGCAGTCGGGGCACAGCTCCTTGAGCCGCTGTTCGATCAGGGGCTTGTCGGAGTGCTCCCAGCGCGGAGTGACCCGGTTCGGGAGGAGCAGGCCGACCGTGAAGCTCTCCGTGCCCGCTCCGTCGTCCTCGCCGCAGGCCGTCAGGGAAACCGTCATGAGGCCCGCGACGAGCGCCGCGATCACGTGCAGCGTACGGGTCCTCATGACAGCTCGCCTCGTTCCGTTCAGAGCTTCGAGTCGGTGGAAGCGGGCTCGTCCCTGGGCACGGTGACCTCGCTCCACACCTGCTTTCCGCCCGCGACCGGCACCGAGCCGCAGGAGTCGGACACCGCCTCGACCAGCAGCAGCCCTCGGCCGCCCGTCGACTCCCAGTCCACGATCACCGGCTTGGCGGGGGCGCGTGGCGAGGAGTCGCTCACGCAGACCCGGACCCGGTCCCCGCGGAGCATCAGGTCGAGGCGTACGGACCCCTGGGTGTGCACCAGGGCGTTGGTGACCAGTTCGGACACGACGAGCAGCACCGCGTCGGCCGTGTCCTCGACCCTCCACCTGCGCAGGGTGCGCGCGGTGAAGCGCCGGGCGTGCATGACGGCGTCGGGCAGCCGCCACACCACCCAGCCGGCCCGGATCGGCCGGGTCTTCATGCCGTCGTAGCGCAGCAGCAGCAGCGCGACGTCGTCCTCGCGCCGGCCGATGTCGCCGAGCAGCGCGTCGGCCATCCGGGCCGGATCCTCGGGGTCGGCGGCGGCGAGCGCGGTGCGGGTGCGTTCCATGCCCACGTCCAGGGGCAGGTCGGCGGCCTCGACCAGGCCGTCGGTGACCAGGGCGAGCACGGTGCCGGGGGTCAGGGCGAGCGCGGTCATGGGGAACTCCGCCTCGGCGAGGACCCCGAGCGGGGGTCCGCCCTCGACCTCCACCTCCTCGGTACGGCCGTCGGGATGGCGCAGCAGCGGGGCGAGGTGTCCGGCGCGGACGACCAGGGTGTTGCCCTCCTCCATGTCGAGCTCGACATAGCAGCAGGTGGCGAAGAGGTCGGTCTCCATGCCGACGAGGAGGCGGTTGGCATGGGAGACGACCACGTCGGGCGGGTGGCCCTCGACCGCGTACGCCCTGACCGCCGTACGCATCTGGCCCATGATCGTCGCGGCTCCGGCGCTGTGTCCCTGCACATCGCCGATGACCAGCGCGACCCGGTCCTCGGACAGGGCGATGACGTCGTACCAGTCGCCGCCCACCTGAAGCCCGCGTCGGGCGGGCAGGTAGCGGGCGACGGCGGTGCCGCCGGGGAGTTCGGGCAGGCGCCTGGGCAGCAGGCTGCGCTGGAGCATCGTCGCGAGTTCCTGCTCGGCGTCGTAGGCGTGCGCCCGTTTGAGGGCTTGGCCGATCAGGGCCGCGGTGGCGGTGAGCAGGGACCGCTCCTCGGGGATGAACTCGTGCGGCTGGTCCCAGCCGACCAGGCACACCCCGGCGACCCGGCCCTTGGCGGGGAGGGGCAGGACGGCCAGGCCGCCGGCGCCGATGCCGGCGAGTCCCGGTTCGAGGGCGGTGCCCGCGGGCCAGAGGTCCATCCGGCCGTCCCGCAGGGCCAGTTGGAGGGTGGGCAGGGCGCTGACCGGTGCGTCGGGCCACTCGGAACGCCACTGGGCGCGCCACAGCTCGGGCCAGGCGTCGGGCTGGGGCGGGTCGAGCAGGGTGACCACGAGCCGGTCGTCCCGGACGTCGGCGAGCGCCACCCGGTCGGCGCCCAGCGGCTCGCGCAGCGCGGCGACCGCGACATGGCCGACGTCCCGGACGGTCGCGGCGTCGTCGAGTACGGCGGTGAGCCACTGGATCCGGGAGACGTCGTCGGCGCTGCGGCTCTTGACCGAGGTGGCCGTCACCACGCCCAGCACCTGCTCGGGCTGCTCGTCGGTGGGCCCCAGGACCCGGCAGATCAGGCTCAGCCAGCGCATCTCCAAGGTGGGGCAGCGGACCCGGAACTCCAGCTCCCGTCGGCCGGGCGCCTGGGCGGACGGTTCCAGGACCGACATCAGCGCGGGCATGTCCTCCGGGAGGGCGTGCGCGAGCAGGGTGTCGGCCTTGCCGTCGAAGTCGTCGGGCGTGGTGCCGACCAGTTCGAGCAGCGTGCCGTCGGCCTCGATCAGGCCGGTGTCCGGGACCAGGACGAAGGTGCCGACGCGCAGCCCGCGCAGGGCGCGGCCCAGCAGGTACGGCTGCGCGGGCCGGCCGGACTCGGCCAGCAGCAGGCCGGCGACGGCGTCGGCGTACCGCTCCAGGAAGCGCTGCTGTCCGGCGTCGAAGCCGTCGGCGGAGGCGCCCACGACGACGAGGCAGCCGAGCCGGTTGCCCTCCCGCTCCAGGGGCAGCGCGCCGAGCGAGGCCGACCTGGCGCGTGGGGGCGTGGGTGCGCCCACGGGGTAGGAGGCGAGGGCGGCGGCGTTCAGCCACAGCGGGCGGTCGGTGCGGAAGGCGTGGGTCGCGGCCGAGCCGCCCGACACGGACAGCCGGTCCGGCAGCCGGTACTCGGAGGTGGCGCCGACCGTCTCGACCAGTTGGAGCTCCTCGTCCCCGGCGGTGGGCGCGTAGACGCCGGCCAGCGCTGCTCCGGCGAAGGTCAGGGCGCGGTCGCTCGTGGCGGCACCCGGCTCCGTAGGCGGTGAACCGGTGCCCGCGGTGCCGACCTCCCATGCCCCCGGCGCCGAAACTCCGGTCCGGGCACGGCCGTCGTGCGGCATGTCCGCGCCTACCTCCCGTCCGTGCCGGAGGTGCCGAAGGGGATCGGGGCACCACCTCCCGCCGCCCCGGTCGCTTCCCCACACCAGAATCGCATATATGGATGAGCCAGACATATCAGGCTGCGGCTTCCTCGGCGGTTCCGCGCTGCTCCCCAGCCGGCTCCGCGCTGCTTCCCAGCCGGCTCCGCGCTGCTCCCCAAGCCCGCTCCGCGCTGGTTCCCACCGGGTTCCTCGCCGGTTCCGCGCCGGTTCCGCGCCGGTTCCGCGCCGGTTCCGCGCTCCCCTGGCGGGGCCTTCGCTGCGTTCGCAGATCACCGCGGCCGGTGTCAGACTGACCACGTGGTCGTCCTGCCACGTCCAAGAACCCGGCCCTTGTGCCCGGGGTGGCCCCGCACACGCGTCCTCGACACCATGAGCGCCTCCTCGCCACGCCGGGCGAAGGACAAGGGAGGTCTCTCACATGAAGGCCCGCATCCGGAGCGCGGTTCTCGCCCTGACCGCGGTCTCCACGGCCGTGGCCCTCGGGGCCTGCGGGGCGGGCGGCGGGAGCGACTCCGCCGAGGGGGACGCGCCGGTGATCGGGGTGCTGCTGCCGGACGCCACCACGGCACGCTGGGAGACCCGGGACAAGCCGCTGCTCGACAAGGAGATCAAGGAACGGTGCCGTGACTGCACGATCGAGCAGGCCAACGCCAAGGGCGATGTGGCCATGCAGCAGGAGCAGATGAACTCGATGATCACCAAGGGCGTCGACGCGATCCTGCTCGTGGCGGTGGACGGCAGGTCGCTCGCTGCCTCGGTCCGCAAGGCGGTGGAGGCCGACGTCCCGGTGATCGCCTACGACCGCCTCGCCGAGGGCCCGATCTCCGGTCATGTCTCCTTCGACGGCGAGGAGGTGGGCCGGCTCCAGGGCAGGGCACTGCTGAAGGCCATGGGCGACGAGGTGCCGGGCGCCCAGATCGTCATGATGAACGGCGACCCCATCGACCCCAACGCGGTGCTCTTCAAGAAGGGCGCGCTGTCCGTGCTCACGGGGAAGGTGAGGATCGGCAAGGAGTACGACACCCTCCAGTGGCGGACCGAAGCGGCCCACCTGAACATGTCGGCCGCCATCTCCGCCCTCGGCGTCGACAACATCCAAGGGGTCTACGCCGCCAATGACGGCCTCGCCGCCGGCAGCATCTCCGCCCTCCGGGCGAACAAGGTGGACCCGATGCCGCCGGTCACGGGGCAGGACGCCGAGCTGCGCGCCGTGCAGCGCATCGTCGACGGGCAGCAGTACATGACCGTCTACAAGCCCTTCGAACCCGAGGCGGCGGCCGGCGCCGCCATGGCCGTGGCCGCGGCCCGCGGGGAGAACCTCGACCGGGTGGGCAAGGACGAGGTGACGACGCGCGGTGGAGGGCGGGTCCCGGCCGTCATGCTCACCCCGGTCTCCGTGACCGTCGGCAACATCAAGGACACCCTGGTCAAGGACGGGGTGTACACGATCCGGCAGATCTGCACCCCCGAACTCGCGGCCGCGTGCGCCGCGGCCGGGCTGACCTGACATCCGGTGCGCCCCGTCCGGACGTCGGACCGGTGCCCGGATCCACGGGAAGGAGATCGTCTCCGTGTCCGCTCCCCCACTGCTGGCCCTGCACGGCGTGTGCAAGCGTTACGGCGCCGTAGAGGTCCTCGTGGACATCGAGCTGGAGATCCACGCCGGCCAGGTCGTCGCCCTGCTCGGCGACAACGGGGCCGGCAAGTCCACGCTGATCAAGGTGATCTCCGGGGTCACTCCCGCGGACAAGGGCGTCATCGAGTGGGAGGGCCGTACGGTCCACATCCGGCGCCCCAACGACGCCCGCGATCTCGGTATCGCCACCGTCTTCCAGGACCTCGCGCTGTGCGGGAACCTCGACGTCGTCGGCAACCTGTTCCTCGGGCGGGAGATCCGCAGGTTCGGGTTCCTCGACGAGATGGAGATGGAGCGCCGCACCCTCCGGTTGCTGCAGCAGCTGACCAGGGGCGTCCCGGAGCTGCGCGCCCCGGTCGTGTCGCTGTCCAGCGGTCAGCGACAGACGGTCGCCATCGCCCGCTCACTCCTCGGCGACCCCCGGCTGCTCCTCCTGGACGAGCCGACCGCGGCACTGGGCCTCCAGCAGACCACCGAGGTGATGGACCTCGTCGACCAGCTGCGCGACCGCGGCCTGGGCGTGCTGCTCATCAGCCACAACATGGGCGACGTCAAGGCGCTCGCGGACCGGGCCGCCGTGCTGCGGCTCGGGCGCAACAACGGCTTCTTCGACGTGAACACCGCCTCCCAGGAACAGATCATCTCCTCCATCACCGGGGCGACGGAGAACACGCCCCGCAGGCCGGCCCACCAGGAGGCGGGATGGTGAAAGGGACACGCGACCGGGCGGACGACCCGCAGGCCGACGCCGCCGTACCCGCCCCCGAGGCGGCCCGGCCGGCGGATCGCGGACCGGCCGTGGCCCGAGCCATGGAGAGCTGCGCCCGTGCCCTGGAGGGCTGGGTCGCCTTCTCCCGGCGCAAGCTGCGGGCCGGCGAGCTGGGCTCCCTGCCTGTCGTCCTCGTCCTCGCCGTCGTCTGGATCACCTTCCAGTCCCTCAACTCGAACTTTCTCTCGCCCCGGAACCTGTCCAACCTCAGCGTGGACATCGTGGGTACCGGTCTGATCGCGGTCGGCATCGTCTTCGTGCTGCTGCTCGGCGAGCTCGATCTGTCGGTCGGTTCGATCAGCGGACTCGCGGCGGCCGTCTTCGCCGTACTGAACGTGAACAACGGCGTGCCTGAGTGGCTCGCCCTCATCGTCGCGGTGCTGGCCGGCACCGCGGCCGGGACCGTGCAGGGCTATTCCTTCGCCAGAACCCGGGTGCCGGCGTTCGTCGTCACGCTCGCGGGGCTGCTGACCTGGAACGGGCTCATGCTCTACATCCTGGGCACCAGCGGCACGATCAACCTCGACGAGTCCGGACTCGTCGCCGACCTGACCAGCTACTACTTCACCAACGACGCCGTCGCCTACGGCCTGGCGGCACTCTCCGTGGGACTGGTCTTCCTGGTGTCCTACCAGGACCGGCGGCGTCGCACGGCCGCCGGCATGCCGCACCGCTCGCTCCAGATCATCGTGGTGCGCACCGGAGGGCTCGCGGTGATCGCGTTCGTCACCGCGTATCTCCTCAACCGCTTCCAGGGACTGCCGCTCGCCCTGCTGATCTTCCTGGTGGTGGTCGCCGGACTCGACGTCATCCTGCGCCGCACGCACTACGGACGGCAGGTCTACGCCCTCGGCGGCGGGATCGAGGCGGCCCGCCGCGCCAGCCTCCGTGTGACGCGGGTGCAGACCGCGGTACTCGCGGTGTCCGGCACGATGGCGGCCGTCGGCGGGCTGTTCCTGGCCTCGCGGATCACCTCGGTGAGCCAGAGTTCGGGCTCGGGCGTGCTGCTCCTCAACGCCATCGCGGCGGCCGTCATCGGCGGCACCAGCCTGTTCGGCGGGCGCGGCTCCACCTGGTCGGCGGTGCTCGGCATGCTCGTCATCCAGTCGATCGCCTCCGGCATGGCGATCACGGACACCCCCGCCGCGGTCCAGTTCATGATCACGGGCGGGGTGCTCTTCGCCGCCGTGGTCATCGACGCGCTGTCCCGCCGCTCCCAGGAGGCACACGGCCGGGCCTGACCGCGGCCGCGCCCGCCACCCGTCAGAGAGGCGGCGCGCACGCGATGCTTGAGGAAAGGGTGGCCGACGAGGACGGTCAGGAGGTGAGGGCGGTGATCGCCGTGAACCCGATGGACAGCGACTCGGTGCTGGCGACCTTCGGTGCCCTCGGGGTCCTCGTGGTGATCTTCGCGGAGTCGGGTCTGCTCGTTTTCGGCTTCTTCCTGCCCGGCGACACCCTGCTCTTCCCGGCGGGCGTGCTGTGCGCGGCGAGCGCCGACCAGGCGCCCCGGCTGATGCTGTGGCAGGTGCTGCTGTGCGCGGCGGTCGGTGCCGTGCTCGGGGCCCAGGTCGGCTTCCTGCTCGGACGGCACGGCGGGCGGGCCCTGCTGGCCCGCACCTCCAGACGCCGCGTCCGGGAGGCGGCGGCCCGGGCGGAGAAGCTGCTGGCCCGGTACGGCTACGGAAAGGCCCTGGTGATCGGCCGTTTCATCCCGATGGTGCGGACCGTCCTGCACCCGGCGGCCGGCGCCCTCGGCGTGCCCACCCGGACGTTCACCGTCTGGCAGATCGTCGGCGGCCTGCTCTGGTCGACGAGCCTGGTCATGGCCGGATACGCCCTCGGCACCACCGTCCCCGACGCCGACGACTTCCTGCTGCCGATGGTCGCCGCCGTCGTCGTGCTCTCCCTGCTGCCCCTGATTCCCGTACTGACCGAGGCACGCCGCTCCAGGCGCGACCGCTGACGCCCGCTCCCCGCGACTGGTCCGGCGGCGGCCCGGGTATGCATGCGGGGTGCTCGAACTCGCCCGCCCCGTCGTGCGGTTGCCCGCACGGGAGCGCTGACACCGTGGCCACACCAGCCCGGACACCGGGGCTCGAACCCGGCCGGGTCGCCGAGATCATCGTCGCCCGGGGCGACGCGGGACCCGGCAGCCGCGCGTCCGGGTATCTGGTGGGCGACCGCTGGGTTTTCACCGCGGGGCACGCCGTGTCCGCGGCCGGCGCCGGAGCCGTCACCGTACGCTTCAACGCCGGGCTGCCGGCCCAGTGGTCCGCCCCCGCACGCGTCCCGCTCCTCGCCGAGTCGGCGGATGTGGCCCTTCTGGAGGTCACCGGCCCCACGCGCCCGCCCCTCACTCGTTCGACTCATCGGACATCGTTCGAAAACTCTTGACGCTGTGCCACACCCCGGCTGACACTCTCGCAACACGACGTCACACAGCCGAAACGGCAGGGTGCCCATGGCCGAGGCCCCGCCATGCCTCAGCAGGGAAAACCACATGCCGTACATCGCACGTGCCCGTGACCGCGTGAGACGCCGGGCGGGCCGACTCGCCGGGCTGACCGCCGTGTCGCTGTTGCTGGGGCTCGCCGCCCCCGCCCTTCCCGCACAGGCCGCCGACACGGCCCAAGCGGCGGAGGTCACCGATGGTCTCGCCCTCTGGTACAAGCTCGACGCCGCCTCCGGCGGCACGGTGCCCGACGCCTCCGGCCACGGCCGGGACGCCACGGTGAACGGCACCGCGGACTGGTCGGGCACCGGCGAGGGGCTCGCCTTCAACGGTTCGGACACCTACCTCAAGGTGCCGGACGACGTCATGAAGGGCATGGACGCGATCACCGTCTCGCTGGACGTGCGGATCGACTCCGCGCAGAGCACGCCGTATTTCCTGTACGGCTTCGGCAACTCCAGCGGCGGCAACGGCAACGGCTACCTCTTCACCACCGGCAACTCCCTGCGGACGTCCGTCGCGAGCGGCAACTGGTCGACCGAGCAGACCACCAAGCCCGCCGACTCCCACAACCTCACCCGCGCGGTCTGGAAGCACCTCACCTACACGCAGACCGGCACCACGGGCGTGCTGTACGAGGACGGTGTCGAGGTCGGCCGCAACACCTCCGTCGGCATCACCCCGGGCTCGATCGGCTCCGGCACCACCACCGCCAACTACATAGGCAAGTCCGTCTACTCGGGCGACAAGCTGTTCAAGGGCCGCATCCGTGACTTCCGGGTCTACGACCGCGCGCTCGCGGCGTCCGAGGTCGAGCAGCTCGCCCTCCCCGTCGCCACCGAGGGCGTCACCGACGACAAGGCGGCGCTGAGCCTCGGGGACACCAGTGCCGTCACGGCCGACCTCGACCTGCCGAGGACCGGCACGGCGGGCGGCTCCTCGATCAGCTGGGCCAGCGACGCGCCGTCCGTGGTGTCGGACACCGGCAAGGTGACCCGCCCGGCCGCCGGACAGCCCGACGGCCACGCCACGCTCACGGCCACCCTGAAGAAGGGCACCGTCACCGGCACCAGGACCTTCGAGGTCACGGTGCTGCCCGACTTCGACGACCGGACGGCCGCCGAACAGGCCGCCGAGGCCCTCACCGTCCACAACCTCGACGACGTACGCGGCAACCTGACCCTCCCGACGACCGGCGCCTACGGCACGGCCGTCACCTGGTCCTCCGCGCGGCCGGACGTCGTCTCCGCCGACGGCGTCGCCCACCGCCCCGCGCACGGCGACGGCACCACCACGGTCGAGCTGACCGCCACCGTCACCAAGGGCGAGGCGAAGGCGACCCGCGCCTTCACCGCGAAGGTCCCGGAACTGCCGAAGCAGGAGGCCCTCAAGGGCTACATGTTCAGCTACTTCACCGGCGAGGGCACGGCCGACGGCGAGCAGCTGTACGCCGCGCTCAGCAAGGGCGACGACCCGCTGAAGTGGCGTGAGCTGAACGACGGCAAGCCCGTCCTGACCTCCACGCTCGGCGAGAAGGGCCTGCGCGACCCGTTCATCATCCGCTCCCCGGAGGGCGACAAGTTCTACCAGATCGCCACCGACCTGAGGATCTACGGCAACGGCGACTGGGACGCCTCCCAGCGCACCGGCAGCAAGTCCATCATGGTCTGGGAGTCCACCGACCTCGTCCACTGGACGAACCAGCGCCTCGTCAAGGTCTCCCCGGACAGCGCGGGCAACACCTGGGCGCCGGAGGCGTTCTACGACGCCAAGCTCGGCGAGTACGTGGTCTTCTGGGCGTCGAAGCTGTACGACAACGAGGCGCACTCCGGCGACACGTACAACCGCATGATGTACGCGACCACCCGCGACTTCTACACCTTCAGCGAGCCCAAGGTCTGGATCGACCGCGGCTACTCCGTCATCGACTCCACGGTGATCCAGCACGACGGAACGTACTTCCGCCTCTCCAAAGACGAGCGGAACAACACCTCCTCGACGCCCAACAGCAAGTTCATCTTCGAGGAGAAGTGCGACTCCCTCCTCGACCTGTCCTGGGACGCCGTCGCCGAGGGCATCGGCAAGGGCGCGATGAACGCCGCCGAGGGGCCGCTGGTGTTCAAGTCGAACACCGAGGACAAGTGGTACGCGTTCCTGGACGAGTTCGGCGGGCGCGGCTACATCCCGTTCGAGACGACGGACCTCGCCTCCGGCACCTGGACCCCGTCCACCGGCTACGACCTCCCGGCCAAGCCCCGCCACGGCACGGTGCTCCCGGTGACGCAGGCCGAGTACGACCGGCTGCTGCGCGCCTACCAGCCGGACCAGTTGGTGACGGGCGTCGAGGACGTGACGGTGAAGACGCGGACCGGTGAGGCGCCGGTCCTCCCGGCCACCGTGATCGCCGAGTACGCCGACGGCGTCAAGCGTCCCGTCTCCGTGACCTGGGAGGACGTCCCGGCGTCGAAGTACGCCCAGGCCGGCACCTTCACCGTGACCGGCAGCCTGCCCGACGGCACGGCGCTGCCGGTCCGGGCCGAGGTGACCGTCTCGGCGGAAGGACCGGACGTCCCGGCCGACCTGCTCCTGCGGTACGACTTCGACGAGACGGGCGGCAACATCGCCCGGGACGCCTCCGGGCACGGCTACCACGGCACCTACGTCCGTACTCCCGACTTCGGCACGGGCATCGACGGCGGCTCGTTCAAGATGTCCGGCGCCTCCGACTCGCCGTATGTGAAGATCCCGAACGGCGTGCTGCGGAACGCCGACAGCGTCACCGTCTCGACCTACGCCAAGTGGAAGGGCGGCGGCAACTTCCAGTGGCTGTTCGGGCTCGGTCCGGACAGCGACAAGTACCTGTTCGCGACCCCCTCCAACGGCGGCTCCAGCCTCTACTCGGCGATCACCAAGGCGAGTTGGTCGGCGGAGTCGAAACTGACGGCAGGCCGGCAGCTCACGCCCGGCGAGTGGCGGCACGTCACCGTCACCCTCGACGGCACGACCGGCACGATGGTCCTCTACGTGGACGGCATCGAGGCGGCGCGCACGACGACGACCATCAAGCCGTCCGAGCTGTACGACGCGAACAAGGACCACTCCGGCTACATCGGCCGGTCCCTGTACGCGGCCGACCCCTACTTCGGCGGCGAGGTCGACGACTTCCGCGTCTACGACCGGGCCCTGACGGCCGCCGAGGTCATGGAGCTCAGCGGGAACACCGCGGGCATCGCCAAGGCCACGCACCCCGCCCTGAAGGTCGACGCGCTGATCGACAACGCCGACGGCACGATCACGCTGCCGATGAAGGAGGGCACCGATCTCACGGCCCTCGCCCCGGAGTTCACCCTCGCCCACGGCGCGGCGATCAGCCCGGCTTCCGGCAGCGTGCAGGACTTCAGCAAGCCGGTGACGTACGAGGTGACCGGTTCCGACGGCCAGAAGCGCGGCTGGACGGTCTCGGCACTCGTCATGAGGAGCCCGGTGCTGCCGGGGCTCAACGCCGACCCGAACATCGTGCGGTTCGGCGACACCTTCTACCTGTACCCGACCACCGACGGCTTCGAGGGCTGGAGCGGTACGCAGTTCAAGGCGTACTCGTCCACCGACCTGGTCCACTGGAAGGACCACGGTGTCATCCTCGACCTGGGTCCGGACGTCTCCTGGGCGGACAGCAGGGCGTGGGCGCCGACGATCGCCGAGAAGGACGGGAAGTACTACTTCTACTTCTGTGCCGACGCCAACATCGGCGTCGCGGTGTCCGACTCGCCGACGGGGCCGTTCAAGGACGCGCTGGGCAAGCCGCTGCTCAAGGCGGGCCAGTTGAGCGGCCAGATGATCGACCCGGCCGTGTTCACGGACGACGACGGGCAGTCGTACCTCTACTGGGGCAACGGGCACGCGTACGTGGCGCCCCTGAACGCCGACATGACCTCGATCGACACGTCGAAGGTCGAGGACATCACCCCGAGCGGCTACAACGAGGGCACCTTCGTCATCAAGCGCAAGGGCACCTACTACTTCATGTGGTCGGAGAACGACACCCGGGACGAGAACTACCGCGTCGCCTACGCCACCGGCCCCTCCCCCACCGGCCCGTGGACCAAGCACGGCGTGATCCTGGAGAAGGACCTCTCCCTCGGTATCAAGGGGCCCGGCCACCACTCCGTCGTCCATGTGCCGAACACCGACGACTGGTACGTCGCCTACCACCGGTTCGCCATCCCCGGCGGCGACGGCACCCACCGTGAAACGACCGTCGACAAGCTGGAGTTCGACGCCGACGGCCTGATCAGGAAGGTCGTGCCCACGCTCACCGGCATCGACCCGGTGACCGTCGTGCACGCCGGTGCGGACGGCACCGGGAAGGAAGGCGACGCGATCCCGCTGAACGGCACGGTCTCCGGTGCGGGCAGCCCGAAGTGGACGGTCGAGGCCGGCGCGCCCTGCGCGGTCGCCGATCCCGAGGCCGCCCGGACCATGGTCACCTGCACCGACAACGGCACGTACGACGTCACCCTGGCCGGGGGCCGCGGCAGCGACACGGCCACCGTCGACGTCGCCAACGCGGCACCGGCGATCACCTCGGCCACCGGCCCGAAGTCGACCGTGTCGGTCCGCCAACGCGCCACGGTCACCGCCGGGTTCGGCGACGCGGGGGCCCGGGACACCCACACCTGCGCGGTCGACTGGAAGGACGGCACCGACCCGACCACCGGCACGGTCACCGGCACCGTGTGCCGAGCCGAGCACACCTACACCAGGCCCGGCATCCACCGTCCGGTGATCACGGTCACCGACGACGACGGCGCCTCGGACAGCACCACGCTCCCCGAGCTGATCGTCTACGACCGCGGCGCGGGCCCCGCACTCGGCACCGGCGTGATCACCTCCCCGGCCGGCGCCTACCCGGCCGAGCCCGCTCTGACCGGCAAGGCGGCCTTCTCCTTCGCCGTCGCGTACGGCAAGGGAGCCACCGTCCCGACGGGCAAGGCGACCTTCGACTTCGGGCCGGCCAGGCTGAAGTTCCGCTCCACCGGCTCCGACTGGCTGGTGATCACCGGCTCCCGGGCGGTCTACCAGGGCTCCGGCACCGTCAACGGCAGCGGCGGCTACGGCTTCCGGATCACCGCGACGGACGCCCCGGACACCTTCCGTATCAGGATCTGGAAGAAGTCCACCGGTGACGTCGTCCACGACAACCTCACCGGCGCGAGGACGTCGGGCATCGTCAAGATCGGCGGCGACCCCGGGGGCCGTGCGGGCTGACCACCGGTGGGGGGCGCCTCAGCGCCGTTGAAACCGCGGTGAAACCGAGCGGAAGTCGGCTCCCCGCAGGCTCTGAGGCGTCTCCCACCAGCGGAAAGGCCGCCACCATGACCGGCGCCCCGCACCTCACCCCCGAGCTCGTCGAGGACCCCGTCCGCGGTTACGCCGACCTGCGTGCCCGCACCGACGTCGGCCACGCGGTCCTGCCGGGCCTGGACACCCCCGTGCGGCTGCTGACCCGCTTCGGCGACGTCCGGGCCGCGCTGACCGAGCCGCGGCTGATCCGGGACCGTGGCGCCGTCCCCGGTGGCTCCGACATGCCGGACCCGCAGGCCGAGTTGCTGACCCAGGGCATGGAGGACTTCCCGGCGGAGTACGCGCAGTACCCATCGGGGCACCTGGCGCTGTTCGACGGCGACGAGCACACCCGGCGACGCGGCCCGCTCACCCGCGCCTTCACCGCCCGCCGGGTGTCCGCGCTGCGCCCCTTCGTGGAGAAGTCCGCACGGGAACTCGCCCTCGCCGACCGTTCCGAACGCGAACAGGTCGATCTGCTCGGCGAGTCGACGACGGCGTGCAGCGTGCGGTGGCGCTGCGGCGCGTCCCGGGGACCGCCGCGCAGCAGGGCGAACCGGTCCTCCAGACGGCGGGCGATCTCGGCGACCGACATCACCCGGACGCGGGCGGCGGCCAGCTCGGTGGCGAGCGGCAGTCCGTCGAGGCGGCGGCACAGGTCGGCCACGGCGTCGGCGGGCGGTTCGGCGTCGGGGCGGGCGGCGCGGGCGCGCTGTTCGAACAGCTCGACGGTCGTGGCCGGGTCCAGTTCGGGCAGCGGGTGGACGGTCTCGGAGGTCAGTCCGAGCGGGGCGCGGCTGGTGGTGAGGACGCTGATGTTCCTGGTCATCGACACCAGGGCGCGGACGAGGTCGGCGACGCCGGAGACGACCTGCTCGCAGTTGTCCAGGACGAGCAGCGCCGGTCCGGGGCCGAGGGCGCCGACGATGCCGGCGAGCACGTCGGCGGGCGGCCCGAAGCCCGCGGCGGGGGCGCGCAGGCTCTCCCCGACGCCGAGCGCGGAGGCGACCTCGCCGGCGACGTCGGCGTCCACCCGGACACCGGCGAGCGGCACCAGGTGCACGACCCGGTGCTCGGCCTCGCGGGCGACGGCACTGGCGAGGCGTGTCTTGCCGAGGCCGCCCGGTCCGACGACCGACGTGACCCGTGAGCTGTGGATCAGCCGGGTGACGGCGGCGACGTCGGCCTCCCGCCCGAGCAGCGGGTTCGGCTCGTGCGGCACCCCGCGCCGCACCACGGGCGCCTGCCCGCGCAACAGCTCCTGGTGCAGCTCCTGCAGGGCCGGGCCGGGGTCGGTGCCGAGTTCGTCGCGCAGCCGGCGCCGGTAGGTGTCGTACGTCGCCAGCGCGGCGGCCGCTCCCGCGGTGCCGGTCCGGCAGCGCATCAGCTCCAGGAGCAGCTCCTCGTCGAGGGGGTGCGCGGCCACCAGCTCGCCGAGCGGCCCCGCCGCCTCCTCCCGGCGTCCCGCGCGGGCCAGGGACAGCGCCCGCAGCCGCGTCAGGGCCAGGTGTGCGGCGCCCAGTTCGAGACGCAGGTCCACCAGGGGGTCGCCGAGGACGACGCCCTCCGCGGGGCCGCCGTCCCACAGCGCGAGGCCCGCTTCGGCCTCGGCGACGGCGCCGTGGTGGTCGCCTGCCCGGTCCTTGTCCGCGCCGGCGTCGGCGTGCAGCTGGACGGCCCAGGCGTCGACCTGGTCCTCGCGCAGGGCGATGCGGTAGCCGGTGGGCGTGTTCGCGATGGCCTCGGCACCCAGTAGCGATCGGGCCCGTGAGACCAGGATCTGCAAGGCCTTGGTCGGGTTCTCGGGCTGCTCGTCCGGCCACAGCCCGTCCACCAGGCGCCCCGTGCCGCAGCCGGCTCGCGGCTCCCCGGCGAGCAGCGCGAGCAGCCCGCGCAGACGGGGCGCGGTGATCTCCTTGCCCCGGTGGGAGACGGACGTCAACAGCGTCAGCCCGATGGTCACCCGAGCAGCGTAGTCAGAGGATCGGGTGCAACCCTCTCGCAACGTTGCCCGTGCTGCCCTTGCCGCCATGTATGAGGAGACTCCGCGCGTCGAACTCACCCCAGCTGCCGCCGACCTGCTGCGCCGTCTGCGCGCGACGCACGGCCCGCTGATGTTCCACCAGTCCGGCGGCTGCTGCGACGGCAGCGCGCCGATGTGCTACCCGGAGGGCGAGTTCCGCACCGGCGGCTCGGACGTGCTGCTGGCGGAGCTCCAGGTCGAGGGGGTGGCGGAGCCGGTGGCGTTCTGGATGTCGCGCGGTCAGTACGAGGCGTGGAGCCACACCCGGCTGATCGTCGACGTCGTCGAGGGCCGAGGCAGCGGATTCTCGCTGGAGGCACCCGAGGGGGTACGTTTCCTCACCCGTTCTCGCGTCGTCGGCGCCTAGCAACCCCGCAGGTCATCGCCGTCTGGTGCACTTCCCCTGAGTCCTGGGACATTTGACGAGACATCAGGGGGAGGAATCGTGACGCGTCGTCAGAAACGGTTCGGAGCCGCCAGAGCGGCCCTCACACTGCTCACGGCACTCGGTGCGCTGGCCGGTGCGGCCCTGACGGGGGCGGCACCGGCCGGCGCCGCCCAGGGCACCCCGATCGCGCCCGGTGTCACCTACGACGAGTTCGACATCCCGGCGGCCAAGGGCACGACGCACGCCCATGTCCTCACCGTGGACCTGCGCGATCCGCGCGTACGCCTCGACCTGCTGCATCCGGGTGCGGTGGCGGCACGGGCCACCGTCTCGCGGCAGGCCACCGCCCAGGGTGCCGTCGCGGGCGTGAACGGCGACTTCTTCAACATCAGCGAGACCCAGCACCCGGGTGTCCAGGCGACCGGCGCGAGCGTGGGACCTGCCGTCGCGCGCGGCCGGGCACTGAAGGCGGCGGTGCCGGACGGCCAGCGGTTCGGGCCGGCGCTGCCGCCCGGCACGAGCACCGAGGACGTGGTCGGCGTGGGCATCGACCGGCGGGCCCGGATGGACGCCCTGAGCCTCGCCGGCTCGATCCGCACACCGGAGGGCTCGCTGCCGCTGCGCGGGCTCAACCAGTACGCCCTGCCGGTGGGCTCCATCGGGGCGTTCACCACCAGGTGGGGCGAGGTCTCCCGGGTCCGCGCCACCTGTGGCACCGACACCGACCGGGCGGCCCCGTGCAGCACCGACACCTACGAGGTGACGGTCCGCGACGGCCGGGTCGTGTCGGCCGCCGACACTCCGGGCAGTGGCCCGATCGCCGAGGGCACGACCGTCCTCGTGGGCCGGGAGGCGGGCGCGCAGCGGTTGCGGAAGTTCTCCACGGGCGAGCGGGTGACGGTACGGCACCGGCTGGTGGCGGCGAAGTCGCGCGTCCCGTTCCGCTTCGCGCTGGGCGGCTATCCGGTTCTCGACGACGGACAGCCGTTGCCCGGTCTGGACGACAGGGCCTCGGCCGTACGGACGGCGGTGGGCATCGCGGATCGCGGCCGGCGGTTGCTGCTGCTCGCGCTGGACGGCGCGCCCGAGTACCGCACGGGTCTGACCGTCGCGGAAGTGGCGTCCGTCATGCGGGAGCTGGGTTCGGTGGACGCCTTCAGCCTGGACGGCGGCGGTTCGTCGACGCTGGTCGCCCGGTCACCGGGTACGTCGGCGGTCTCCGTGCGGAACCATCCGTCCGACGGCGTGGAACGCCCCGTCCCGAACGGCATCGGGGTCTTCTCCACCGGCTGAGCCTCACGGTCTGAGGCTGCTGACGATGTCCGCCGTGGCCGTCAGACCGCTGCTGATGGTGGGCGCCATGCTGGTGCTGGCCAGGTAGAAGCCGAGCAGCAGGCACACCAGCGCATGGGTGATCTTCAGTCCGCCGTTGCGTACGAAGATCACCGCAAGGATGAACAGCAGCAGCACCACAGAGATGGAAATAGCCATCGTCAACCTCCTCCGCCACGCCGCCTCGCCCGGTTCACGGCGTTCGGCCGCAAGTGTGGCGTAGCGGAGGGTTCGTCCGGGCGGCTGAGCCGTACTCCGAACGTGTGGTGTCCTGCCGTTCGGTGCCAGGTCGTGTCCGGCCTAGGCCGTGCGACGGGCGTCGAGGAAGGCCTCCAGGCCGGCGAGGTCGTCGGTGTTGAGGAAGTCGATGTCGGCGGCCAGCAGTTCGGCCCAGAGGGCGTCGCGGGCGGGTCCGGCGACGTCCGGGGTGGCCCAGAAGCGCACCTTCTGCCCTCGGGAGTGCGCCGCCCGGACGATGCCGCGCAGCTTGCGCCGCTCGGCGTCCGGGAAGGCGCCCACGCCGAGCCAGGTGAAGTTGAGCGTCCAGTTGTCGCTGATCAGCGGGACGAAGGAGGCGGGCGCGGAGCTGCCGAGGTCGGCGAGGCGGCCGTCGTAGAAGGCCCGGCGGACGCTCTGGGCCTCCATCGGCGTACGGGCCGCGCGGTCGCCGGAGATCACGGCGGTGACGGCGCCCGGGAACACCCGGCCGTGGGCGTACGTCGTGAACAGGTGCTTGTAGCGCCTCAGATGCCTGTCGAGTTCGAGGTACGTCGAGGCGCCCTCGGTCTTGATGTCGACGAGCAGCTGGAGCGGCCCCCGGTGCCCCCGGTAGACGGACCCGTGGTTGGCCCTGACGCGGGCGGCCAGCGGGTCGAGGTAGAGGGACTCCAGCGTGCGGGTGGGGGCGAGGTCCTCGGGGTCGTGCGCCACGAGGAGTTGGCCGCCGACGAGGTAGATGTCGGCTTCGAGGCTGCCGAAGCGGTGGTCGAGGGCGTCGAGGAGGGGGCGCGGGTGCTCGTAGTCGTTGTGGGCGTGTGCCCGCCACAACGGGCGTGGGCCGTGCCGCCGTTCGCCCGCGAGCGCTTGGCCGGCGGGCAGGGCGACGGTGCCCGCGAGGGCGGCGCCGAGGGTGGTGAGGGCTCTGCGACGGGTGGTGAGGGCCATGCTCTGCCTCCCTGGTGGGGCCGGACGGAACCGCTGTGAGTATGCGGTTCCGAAGGGCCCGAACAGCAGGGCTGTGCGGTGAGTTGGCCGGACTGCCGTCGCGTGTTCACTTCGCGGGATACGCGCACACGGAAAAGCCCGCCGCAGGTCGGGCGGGCTTTCCGTGCGCTTCGCTCAGGTGTACGTCAGGGAGCCTGGAGGTCGACGAGTTCGGCCAGCGCGGCGCGGTGGGCGCCCGCCGTGCCGTAGGCGATGGAGTCGGCCTTGGCGCGCTTCAGGTAGAGATGGGCGGGGTGCTCCCAGGTCATCCCGATACCGCCGTGCAGCTGCACGGCCTCCTCGGCGGCGTGCACGGCGACGGACGCCGCGTAGGACTGCGCGACGGCCACCGCCACGTCGGCGTCCTCGCCGCTCGCCAGCGCGTCGGCGGCGCCCCGCGCGGCCGCGCGCAGGTTGACGACCTCCAGCCACAGCTGTGCGAGCCGGTGCTTGAGGGCCTGGAAGCCGCCGACGGGCCGGTTGAACTGCTTGCGGTCCTTCAGATAGCGGACCGTCTCGGTCAACGTCCAGTCGGCGAGCCCGAGTTGCTCGGAGGCGAGCAGTCCGGCCCCGGCGCGCAGGGCGCGTCGCACGGCGGGTTCGGCATCGCCGAGCAGCCGTCCGGGCGCACCGTCCAGGGTGACCGTGGCCACGGGGCGGGTCAGGTCCAGGGACGACTGCGAGGTGACGGTCACCGCGTCGGCGTCCACCGCGTACAGCCCGCCGTCGTCCGCGGGCACGAGCAGCACATCGGCGGCAGCCGCGTCCGCGATGCCGGTCAACTCCCCGTGCAGACGGCCGCCCTCATGGCGTACGACCTTGTAGGCGCCGCCGGGTCCGACGCTCAGCGCGACCGCGAGGGCGCCGATCCGCCGGCCGGTCGCCAGCTCGGCGAGCAGGCCCGCGTCGGTCTCGCAGGCGAGCAGCGCCTCGGTGGCCACGACGGCGCTGGTCAGATAGGGCACCGGAGCGACCGCGCGCCCCAACTCCTCCAGCACGACGGCGACTTCGCGGTGCGTGGCGCCCTGGCCGCCCTTGTCCTCCGGGATCAGCAGCCCGGCCAGGCCCATGCCGTCGGCGAGGGCCTTCCAGGCGGCCAGGTCGTGCGGGGTGTCCGACTCGGTGCGGGCGATGACGCCGGGCGCGTCGCAGTGGTCGGTGAGCAGGTCGCGTACGGCGGCCCGCAGCGCTTCCTCCTCCTCCGAGTACAGCAGGTCGGTCATCGTGCGAGGTCCTTCCAGGCGACGTCCTTGTCGGTGCGCGGCTCCGCGGGCAGGCCCAGGACGCGCTCGGCGACGATGTTCAGCAGGACCTCGCTGGTCCCGCCCTCGATGCTGTTGCCCTTGGAGCGCAGATAGCGGTAGCCGGCGTCGCGGCCGGTGAAGTCGACGAGCTCCGGGCGGCGCATGGTCCAGTCGTCGTACAACAGGCCCTCCTCACCGCGCAGTTCGACCTCCAGGCCGCTGATCTCCTGGTTGAGCCGGGCGAACGCGAGCTTCATGCCGGCGCCCTCGGGTCCGGGCTGGCCGGCGACGAGCTGCTGGCGCAGCCGCTCGCCGGTGAGGCGGGCGACCTCGGCCTCGACCCACAGCTTCAGCAGCCGCTGGTGCAGGTCGTGGGTGCGCAGTTCGGGCCGTTCGCGCCAGGTCTTCGAGATCGGGCCGATCATGCCGCCCTCGCGGGGCAGTCGCATGCCGCCGATCGCGACGCGTTCGTTGTTCAGCGTGGTCTGCGCGACCCGCCAGCCGTCGCCGATCGCGCCGAGGCGACGCGAGTCCGGGATACGGACGTCGGTGAGGAAGACCTCGTTGAACTCGGCCTCACCGGTGATCTGCCGCAGCGGCCGGACCTCGACGCCGGGGTCGGTCATGTCGCAGAGGAAGTAGGTGATGCCCGCGTGCTTGGGCACGTCCGGGTCGGTGCGGGCGATGAGGATGGCCCAGCGGGCCACGTGCGCGCTGGAGGTCCACACCTTCTGTCCGTTGACGACCCAGTCGTCGCCCTCCCGCACGGCCCGGGTGCCCAGCGCGGCCAGGTCGGACCCGGCGCCCGGCTCGCTGAAGAGCTGGCACCAGACCTCCTCGCCGGTCCACAGCGGCCGCAGATAGCGCCGCTTCTGCTCCTCGGTGCCGTACTGGAGGATCGTCGGGGCGGCCATGCCGAGGCCGATGCCGATGCGCCGGGGGTCGTTGTCGGGCGCTCCCGCGGCCTCCAGCTCGGCGTCCACGACGACCTGGAGAGAGCGGGGCGCGCCGAGTCCGCCGAGGCCCTCCGGGTAGTGCACCCAGGCCAGGCCGGCGTCGAAGCGGGCGCGCAGGAAGTCCAGCCGGTCGGTCGTGGCCGGCGGGTGCGCGGCCAGCAACTCCGCTGTACGGCGGCGCAGTTCGGTGGCGTCGGTCATGCCGCTCCTCCTTCGGTGAGTCCCGGGATCACGGCGACGCGGCCGGTGGTGACACCGTCGGCGACGCGCTGCACGGCGGCCGCGGCACCGCTCAGCGGGACGCGCTCGCTGACCAGCGGCTTGATGGCGCCCCGCGCGGCCAGCTCGGTGAGCTGTTCGTGGCAGTGCTGGATCAGCTTCGGGTTCTTGGTGTTGTACAGGCCCCAGTGCAGGCCGAGGATCGAGTAGTTCTTCACCAGGGCGTGGTTGAGCGCCGGGCTGGGGATCGACCCGCTGGCGAAGCCGACGACGACGATCCGGCCCTCGAAGGCGACGACCTTGGCGGACTGGGCGTAGGCCGCGCCGCCGACGGGGTCGTAGATCACGTCGGCGCCCCGGCCGCCGGTGGCCTCCTTCACGGCGGCGATGACGTCCTCGCCACGCCGGTCGATCACCACGTCACAGCCCAGCTCCCGGGCGACGGCCGCCTTCTCGGAGCCGCCGACGACACCGATGACGGTGGCGCCGGCGGCCTTCCCGAGCTGCACGGCCGCGCTGCCGACCCCTCCAGCGGCAGCGTGGACGAGCAGGGTCTCGCCGGCTTCCAGACCGGCCCGGCGGTGCAGGCCGAACCAGCCGGTCTGGTAGCCGATGTGCAGGGCGGCGGCCTCGGCGTCGTCCAGCGCCTCGGGTGCGGGCAGGAGAGCGGCGGCGTCCGCGACGGCGTACTCGGCGAAGCCGCCGTACGGCAGCGCCGGGTTGGCGAGGACGCGGCGCCCGTCCTCGGTCTCGCCGCAGATCTCCACGCCCGGCGTGAACGGCAGCGGCGGCCTGACCTGGTACTGGCCCCGACACAGCAGCGCGTCCGGGAAGTTGATGTTCGCGGCACGCACCTTCAGCAGGACCTGGCCGTCACCGGGCGTGGGCGTCCCGACGTCGTCGAGCCGCATCACCTCGCTCGGCTCGCCGTTCTCGTGCACTTGCCATGCCTGCATGCGGTGCCTCCACGCGACTGCTTCGTCTGACCGGGGTCCCTACGCATACTAAGCGGTCGCTTGCCATGAGGGAACCGTCATTCGGCAACAGTCGGGTGTGTCACGACCGCGGGGGTCACGACCGCAGGGGTCACGACCGCTTGGGCCGCGCCCGCACATGCATCCGCTCCCCCTGCGGCCCGAACAGACTGAGGAACTCCACCGGCCCCTCCCCCGTCGACCCGAACCAGTGCGGGACCCGCGTGTCGAACTCGACGGCCTCCCCCGCGGTCAGCACGATGTCGTGATCGCCCAGCACCATCCGCAGCTTCCCCGCCATCACGTACAGCCACTCGTATCCCTCATGGGTCCGCGGCTCCGGCTCGGCCTTCTCCTGCGGCACCAGCACCTTGAACGCCTGGAGGCCACCGGGCTGCCGGGTCAGCGGCCAGTACGTACGCCCGTGCCGCCTGATCGGCTCGGCCCGCACCCGGGGGTCGCGCACCACCGGCGCGGCCACCAGTTCGTCCAGCGCCACCTCGTGCGCTCGCGCGATCGGCAGCAGCAGTTCCAGACTGGGCTTGCGCAGCCCCGACTCCAGCCTGGAGAGCGTGCTCACCGAGATGCCGGTCGCCTCCGACAGACCGGCCAGCGTCGCACCCCGCTCCTTGCGGATCCGGCGCAGCCGTGGACCGACCTCCGCGAGCACCGTGTCCATCTCGTCGTCCTCACTCATGACCTCCATTGCAGTTTCGGCAAACACGTTTGTCAATACGGTAGCGACCGCGTGACTGTCTCGGTGGAGGTGGTCACCATGACCGAGCACAACACCGGTTCGTACGAAGTGATCGTCGTCGGAGGCGGCGCCGCGGGCCTGTCCGCCGCCCTCGTCCTGGGCCGCGCCCGGCGCCGCACCCTGGTCGTCGACGCCGGCGAACCCCGCAACGCGCCCGCCGCCCACATGCAGGGCTACCTGTCCCGGGACGGCATGTCACCCGCCGAGTTCCTGGCCGTCGGACGTGAGGAGATCGCCCGGTACGGCGTGGAGCTGGTCCGGGACCGGGTGGTGGACGTCGAGCGCGGCAAGGACTTCGCGGTCACCCTGTCCGACGGCCGGCACCTGCACGCCCGGCGCCTGGTCATCGCCACCGGCCTCAAGGACGAGCTGCCGGACGTCCCCGGCGTCGCCGAGCGCTTCGGCCGCGACGTGCTGCACTGCCCGTACTGCCACGGCTGGGAGGTCCGCGACCAGGCCTTCGGCGTGCTGGCGACCACGCCGATGAGCGTGCACCAGGCGCTCATGGTGACGCAGTGGTCGAAGGACGTGACCTTCTTCCTGCACGAGGTCGCCGAGTCCGACCTCACGGACGACGACCTGCGCAGGCTCGCGGCGGCGGGCGTGAAGGTGGTGCCGGGTGCGGTGGCCGGGCTGGTGATCGAGGACGACCGGATCGCCGGAGTGCGGCTCGCCGACGACACGGAGCACGCGCGCGAGGTCCTGTTCGTCGCCCCGCGCGCGGTGCCGCAGACCGGGTTGCTGGAAAAACTCGGCGCCGAAATGCAGCAGACCCCCTTCGGCTCGTACCCGACGGTCGACCCGACGGGGCTGACCTCGGTGCCGGGCGTCTGGGCCGTCGGCAACGCGATGGGCTTCTCCGAGCAGGTCATCAGCGCTGCGGCAGGCGGCTACCGGGCTGGAGCCTTCATCAACGGCGAGCTTCTTTTCACCGACCTCGACGACACGCCGCCAGGGACGCGGGGAACTGCGCGACCAGCCACAACGCGCCCGCAGCCGAAAGACGACCCATCGAGGAAATAACCGTTCGTCGGCGTGTAATCCAGCGGAGCGCACCGCACCATGGCTGCATGCTCCTGACCCGGCTGGCCAACGTATCCCAGGAGATCGCCGCGACCTCGGCCCGCTCCCGGAAGACCGCCCTGCTGGCGGAACTCTTCCGGGACGCCGAGCCGGACGACGTGCCGATCGTCATCCCCTACCTGGCGGGACGCCTCCCCCAGGGCCGCCTCGGCATCGGCTGGAAGGTGCTGAGCCGCCCGGTCGCCCCGGCCGTCGAGCCGACCCTCACGGTGGCCGAGGTGGACGCCCGCCTCACGGAGCTGGGCAAGGTGACCGGCACCGGATCCCAGGCGGAACGGACCCGTCTGGTGGGCGAGTTGATGAGCGCGGCCACGGAGTACGAGCAGCGCTTCCTCTTCGGCCTGATCACCGGCGAGGTACGGCAGGGCGCCCTGGACGCGGTGGCGGTCGAGGGACTGGCCCAGGCGACCGAGGCGCCGTCGGCCGACGTACGCCGGGCGGTGATGCTCGCCGGGTCCCTCCAGACGGTGGCCGAGGCCCTGCTCGCCGAGGGACCCGACGCGCTCGCCCGCTTCCGGCTCACCGTGGGCCGCCCGGTGCTGCCGATGCTGGCGCACAGCGCCTCGTCGGTGGCGGAGGCGGTCGAGAAGCTGGAGGCCTGCGCGGTCGAGGAGAAGCTGGACGGCATCCGCGTCCAGCTGCACCGCTACGGCGACACCGTACGGATCTACACCCGCACCCTGGACGACATCACCGACCGCCTTCCCGAACTCACCGCCACCGCCCTGGAGTTGAGGGGTGAGCGCTTCATCCTGGACGGCGAGGTCATCGCCTTCGACGACGCGGGCCGGCCCCGCTCCTTCCAGGAGACCGCCGGCCGCGTCGGCTCCCGCGTGGACGTGGCGACGGCGGCGAAGGAGGTCCCCGTCTCCCCCGTCTTCTTCGACGCCCTGTCCGTCGACGACCACGACCTGCTGGACCTGCCGTTCGCGGAACGTCACGCGGAGCTGGCCCGGCTGGTCCCCGAGCCGATGCGGGTGCGCCGCACCCTGGTGGCCGGCCCCGACGACCTTCCCCAGGCCGAGGACTTCCTTGCCGAGACCCTGCAGCGCGGCCACGAGGGCGTGGTCGTCAAGTCCCTCGACGCCCCCTACAGCGCGGGCCGCCGGGGCGCCTCCTGGCTGAAGGTCAAGCCCGTCCACACCCTCGACCTGGTGGTGCTGGCCGCCGAGTGGGGCCACGGCCGCAGGACCGGCAAGCTCTCCAACCTGCACCTCGGGGCCCGCACGGCGGACGGCGGTCTCGCGATGCTCGGCAAGACGTTCAAGGGGATGACCGACGCCCTGCTGACCTGGCAGACCGAGCGGCTCCAGGAGCTGGCCGTGGAGACCAGGGGTTGGGGTGTCACCGTACGCCCCGAACTCGTCGTCGAGATCGCCTACGACGGCCTCCAGCGCTCCACCCGCTACCCGGCCGGCGTGACGCTCCGCTTCGCGCGCGTGGTCCGCTACCGCGAGGACAAGCGGCCGGAGGAGGCCGACACGGTCGAGACGCTGCTCGCCGCCCACCCGGAGGTGAAGCCGTGACGTCGTCGCGGGGCAAGCACAGCGCCGGTCTGCTCCTCTTCCGCCGCACCGGTGACGGCCTGGAGGTGTTGCTCGGCCACATGGGCGGGCCGTTCTTCGCCAAGAAGGACGCCGGGGCGTGGACGGTCCCGAAGGGCGAGTACGAGCCCGACGAGCCCGCCTGGGAGGCGGCCCGCCGTGAGTTCCGGGAGGAGCTGGGGCTGGCGCCGCCCGACGGGGAGGCCGTGCCGCTCGGCGAGGTCAGGCAGACCAACGGCAAGATCGTCACGGCGTGGGCGGTCGAGGCCGACCTCGATCCGGCGACGGTCGTGCCCGGCACGTTCCGTATGGAGTGGCCGCCGCGCTCGGGACGGACCCAGGAGTTCCCGGAGCTGGACCGGGTGGAGTGGCTGGGCGTCGAGCGGGCGCGCGAGGTGATCGTCAAGGCCCAGGCCACGTTTCTCGACCGGCTGGCGGAGCACTCGGCCTGAGCGGCCGTACACGCGTTGCGGTAGCCACCGCCGCGCGGGAAGGTCGAAGCATCAGCCCGCTCCCAGGAGGTCGGTCATGCCCATCGCGACGGTGAACCCGGCGAACGGCGAGACGCTCAAGACGTACGAGGCCATGGGTGCCGAGGAGATCGAGCGCAGGCTCCAGCTCGCCGAGGCCACGTTCCGCACGTATCGGACGACGGGCTTCGTCGACCGGGCTCGTCTGCTGCTCCAGGCGGCGAGCCTCCTGGAGGAGGACCAGCAGGACGTCGCCCGGATGATGACGACCGAGATGGGCAAGCCCATCAAGCAGTCCCGCGCCGAGGTCGCCAAGTGCGCCAAGGCGATGCGCTGGTACGCCGACCGGGCCCAGGAACTGCTCGCCGACGAGGAGCCGCCCGACGCGGACGTGAAGGACTCCGGCGCCTCACGTGTGCGGGTGCGGTACCGGCCGCTCGGCCCGGTGCTCGCGGTCATGCCGTGGAACTTCCCCCTCTGGCAGGTGATCCGCTTCGCGGCCCCGGCGCTGATGGCCGGCAACGTCGGTCTCCTCAAGCACGCCTCGAACGTCCCGCAGACCGCCCTCTACCTGGAGGACCTGTTCCACCGCGCGGGCTACACCGAGGGCTGCTTCCAGACCCTGCTCATCGGCTCCGGGCAGGTCGACGAGATCCTGCGCGACGAACGCGTCAAGGCCGCCACCCTGACCGGCAGCGAGCCGGCCGGCCGCGCGGTCGCCTCCACCGCCGGGGAGATGATCAAGAAGACGGTACTGGAGCTGGGCGGCAGCGACCCGTACGTCGTCATGCCGTCGGCCGACCTCGACCGTGCCGCGCAGGTCGCGGTGACCGCGCGCGTGCAGAACACCGGGCAGTCGTGCATCGCCGCCAAGCGGTTCATCGTGCACACGGACGTCTACGACGCCTTCGCCGCACGGTTCGTCGAGGGCATGAAGGCGCTGAACGTCGGCGACCCGATGCTGGACGAGACGGACGTCGGCCCGCTCTCCAGCGAACAGGGCCGGACGGACCTCGAGGAACTGGTCGACGACGCCAAGCGGGCCGGCGCGACCGTCCTGTGCGGCGGCCACGAGCTGCGCCGGCCCGAACTGCCCGGCTGGTACTACCCGCCCACCGTGCTCGCCGACATCACCCGCGCGATGCGCATCCACCGCGAGGAGGCCTTCGGCCCGGTCGCCACGCTGTACCGGGCGGCTGACCTGGACGAGGCGGTGCTGATCGCGAACGACTCGCCCTTCGGACTGAGTTCGAACGTATGGACGCGGGACGAGGCCGACGTCGACCGGTTCGTACGGGATCTGGAGGCCGGAAGTGTGTACGTCAACGGGATGACGGCGTCCCATCCGGCGTTCCCGTTCGGCGGAGTGAAGCGGTCCGGGTACGGGCGTGAGCTGTCCGGGCACGGAATCCGCGAGTTCTGCAACATCACTACGGTTTGGCAGGGTGCGTGAGCGCCGCGCGGCTACGATCCCGGGTGTGAACCGCGAAGTTACTCTGCCGCTGATCGTTGACGACCGCGGGACCCTGCAGGTGGCTGCCGCCGATGTGAGCAAGCTGCTGCGTACCGTGGGTGGACGATGGCTGCACCTCGTCGAGGCCGGGGATGACGGCCTCGACGAGGACACGGTGGCGGCGCTGACCATCGAACTGGCGAAGCTCGCGGACCGGATCGACGTGGCGTGCATCGCGCACAGCAGCGGGAGCGCGCCGTAGGGGTGGCGGTTCGGTGCCGTCTGCCGGTACGTCGTGGCTGGTCGCGCAGTTCCCCGCGCCCCTTGAGGGGCGCGGGGAACTGCGCGAGCAACCACGGACGACCCGCAGACCGCATCGCGCAGAAACCCCCACGGCGCTACCGGATCGGCATCCCCGACAACGTACGGGCGATCACCAGCCGCTGGATCTCACTGGTCCCCTCGAAGATCGTGTAGATCGCGCTGTCCCGGTGCATCCGCTCCACGGGGTACTCCCGCGTATAGCCGTTGCCCCCGAGGATCTGTATCGCCTGGGCGGTGACCTTCTTCGCCGTCTCGCTCGCGAAGAGCTTCGACATCGAGCCCTCGGCCGCCGTGAACGGCTTCCCGTTGATCGCCATCCAGGAGGCACGCCACACCAGCAGCCGCGCGGCGTCGATCTGGGTCCGCATCTCGGCCAGCTGGAAGGCCACGCCCTGGTTGTCGATGATGGGCCGCCCGAACTGCTCACGGGTCATCGCGTAGTCGAGGGCGACCTCGTACGCGGCACGGGCCGTACCGACGGCCATCGCGCCGACCGCCGGCCGTGAGGCCTCGAACGTGGCCATCGCCGCGTTCTTCACCCGCTCGCCGCCCGCCGCCTTGGCCCGCTCACGCGCCCGCGCGAGGCGCTCGTCCAGCTTCGCCTTGCCACCCAGCAGGCAGGAGCCGGGCACCCGCACGTTGTCCAGGATGACCTCGGCGGTGTGCGAGGCGCGGATGCCGTGCTTCTTGAACTTCTGCCCCTGGGCGAGGCCCGGCGTGTTCGGCGGGATGATGAAGGAGGCGTGCCCCTTGGAGCCGAGGTCGGGGTCGACGACCGCGACGACCACGTGGACGTTGGCGATACCGCCGTTGGTCGCCCAGGTCTTCGTACCGTTGATCACCCACTCGTCCTTGGCCTCGTCGTACACGGCACGCGTCCGCATCGAGGCCACGTCGGACCCGGCGTCGGGCTCGGAGGAGCAGAACGCGGCGAGCTTGACATCGTTGGCGTCGCCGTACATCTGGGGGACCCAGGTGCCGATCTGCTCCTCGGTGCCGTTGGCGAGGACGCCGACGGCGGCGAGGCCGGTGCCGACGATCGACAGGGCGATGCCGGCGTCGCCCCAGAACAGTTCCTCCATGGCCATCGGTATGCCGAGACCGGTCTGGTCGAAGTACTGCTGGGCGTAGAAGTCGAGCGAGTAGATGCCGACCTTCGCGGCCTCCTGGATGACCGGCCAGGGAGTCTCCTCACGCTCGTCCCATTCGGCGGCCGCGGGGCGGATCACATCGGCCGCGAAGCCGTGCAGCCAGTCCCGGACCTCCTTCTGTTCGTCGTTGAGCTCCATGGTGAACTCGGCCATGTCCCCTCCAGCGGCGGTACGTGCGTGTTACTAGCGGTAACCCTAGTTTGTTACCGGCTAGTAGGTAAAGTCAACTCCCGATGACCCATCGACAGCCCATTCGATGGATGGAGCATGTTGAGTGTTAGTTTGCGCAGGCGTCATCGATTGAGCACGGGTGGGGAGAAGGAATGGACACCACGCAGCGGACCGATCAGCAACGATCCGCCGACCGCCGTCGGCGTGAGCTGCTGGAGGCCGCCGACCGGGTGGTGCTGCGCGACGGCCCACAGGCCTCGATGAACGCCATCGCCGCGGAGGCTGGTATCACGAAGCCGATTCTGTACCGGCACTTCGGGGACAAGAGCGGGCTTTACGCGGCGTTGGCCAAGCGGCACACGGATGCGCTGCTGGATTCACTGCGGGCCGCGCTGGACGCTCCCGCGGACCGGCGTGAGCGGGTCGAGGCCACGTTGGACACCTACCTCGCGGCGATCGAGGCCCGGCCTCAGGTGTACCGGTTTCTGATGCATCCGACCGAGGGCGGTCACACGGCGGATCAGGGGTTCGACATCGGCAAGCACTCGATGCCGTTGCTCCGCACGATGGGTGAGGAACTGGCCACCGTGATCGAGGAGCGGTTGGATCTCGGGCCGGGGAGTCAGCAGCTTGCCCGGGTGTGGGGGCACGGGATAGTCGGGATGATGCATGCGGCCGGGGACTGGTGGCTCGGGGAACGGCCTTGTTCGCGGGCGGAGTTGGTGCGGAGTCTGGCCGACCTGTTGTGGGGTCGGTTGGCTGCCGCGGGCGACAAAATGGGAGGGCCGGGGTTCTGATGGTTGTTCGCCGAGTGCGGGTGGGTGGGGGCTGGTCGCGCAGTTCCCCGCGCCCCTAGGTTGGCAGGACCGACCTGCGCCAGGAGGCTCGGGTCACCTGTCGCATGAGACGGCGATGACGCCAGCCACTCACCCGGTCCGCGTACACCCTTCCCTCCAAGTGGTCGCACTCGTGCTGGAGGCAGCGTGCGAAGAAGCCGGTGCCGTGGATGGTCACCGGCTCGCCCGTCACCGTGAAACCCTCCACCACCGCGTGGTCGTACCGCTCCGTCCCCGCCTCCAGGCCCGGCAGGGACAGGCACCCCTCCGGCCCCCGGATCACCACCCCGTCCGTCTCCACCAGCCGGGGGTTCACCACATGGCCGAGGTGTCGTACGTCCTCGTCGTCGGGGCAGTCGTAGACGAACACGCGCAGCGACTCCCCCACCTGGTTCGCGGCGAGGCCCACGCCCTGGGCCGCGTACATCGTCGCGAACAAGTCCTCCACCAGCGTCGCCAGTTCGGGGCCGAAGTCGGTGACCTGCTGGCAGGGTGCGTGCAGCACCGGGTCGCCGAGCAGGGTGAGGGGACGGACGCGCCCGTGCGCGCCCGGAATGGAGGCGTTCCGCATGGCCGCAAGGGTACGGCGATTCGGGAGTGCGAATGGATCTCGATAGGCTGACCACCACCACGTTGCCGTAGGGCTTCAGGCGCGGCGCGTACGCAAGGAGGATCGAGAACTGATGGCAGGCAACTCGGACCCGCTCACGCCGCGGGCCAAGCTCGCCGTGACCGCGGGCAAGGCGGTCGCGGCGGCATCTCGCGCCGCGGGGCGCGGCAGCGGTTCGGTGATCGGCGGCCGGGTGGCGCTCAAGCTCGACCCCGACCTCCTCGCCAGGCTCGCGCAGAACCTGGACGTGGTCCTCGTCTCCGCGACCAACGGCAAGACCACCACGACCCGGCTCATCGCGGAGGCCCTGCGGGCCGCCGGACCGGTCGTGTCCAACGCGCTCGGCGCCAACATGCCGGCCGGCATCACCTCGGCGCTCGCCGGCAGGTCGGAGGCGCGCTACGGCGTCATCGAGGTCGACGAGAAGTACCTCGCCGGCGTCGCGCGGGACACCGACCCCAAGTGCATCGCGCTGCTCAACCTCTCCCGCGACCAGCTGGACCGCGCCGCCGAGACGCGGATGCTGGCCGAGAACTGGCGCGAGGGCCTCGCGGGGTCGAAGGCCGTGGTCGTGGCCAACGCCGACGACCCGCTGGTCGTGTGGGCGGCGTCCTCGTCGCCGAACGTGATCTGGGTCGCCGCCGGGCAGATGTGGAAGGACGACGCCTGGTCCTGCCCGTCCTGCGGCGGTGTGATGCAGCGTCCGGGCGACGACTGGTTCTGCGGTGAGTGCGGCTTCCGCCGGCCCACGCCGAGCTGGGCGCTCTCCGGCGACCACGTGCTCGACCCGCACGGGTCCGCCTGGCCGATCCATCTCCAGCTGCCCGGGCGCGCCAACAAGGCCAACGCCGCGTCGTCGGCCGCCGTCGCCGCCGTGTTCGGGGTGCCGCCGCAGGTCGCGCTGGAGCGGATGTACCAGGTGCAGGCCGTCGCGGGACGCTATGACGTCGTGCAGTTCGAGGGGCGGGATCTGCGGCTGCTGCTCGCCAAGAACCCGGCCGGCTGGCTGGAGACGTTCTCCCTGATCGACCCGCCGCCGACCCCGGTGATCCTCTCCGTGAACGCGCGCGGCGCCGACGGCACCGACACCTCCTGGCTGTGGGACGTCGACTACACGCGGCTGACCGGGCACCCGATCTGTGTCATCGGCGACCGCAAGCTCGACCTCGCGGTGCGTCTGGAGGTCGCGAACCAGCAGTTCCAGGTGTGCGAGAACCTCGACCAGGCGGTGCAGCTGTGCCCGCCGGGCCGGATCGAGGTCATCGCCAACTACACCGCGTTCCAGGACCTGCGCCGCCGCGTCGGCAACTGAGCCAAGAGACTTCAGGGGACTTAAGTGAGCGACAACCAACTGCGGGTCGTCTGGATCTACCCGGACCTGCTCAGCACCTACGGCGACCAGGGCAACGTCCTCGTCGTGGAGCGCCGCGCGCGGCAGCGCGGCCTCGACGTGGCCCGACTCGACGTGCGCAGCGACCAGCCGATCCCGACCTCCGGCGACATCTATCTGATCGGCGGCGGCGAGGACCGTCCGCAGCGGCTCGCGGCCGAGCGGCTGCGCCGGGACGGCGGTCTGCACCGGGCCGTCGAGAACGGCGCGATCGTGTTCTCGGTGTGCGCGGGCTACCAGATCCTCGGCCACGAGTTCATCAACGACCTCGGTCAGCGCGAGCCCGGCCTCGGGCTGATCGACGTGGTGTCCGTCCGTGGTGAGGGCGAGCGGTGCGTCGGTGACGTCCTCGGGGACATCGACCCGCGGCTCGGCCTGCCTCCGCTGACCGGCTTCGAGAACCACCAGGGCGTCACCCACCTCGGCCCGACCGCCCGCCCCTTCGCCCAGGTCCGCTTCGGCAACGGCAACGGAACCGGGGACGGCACGGAGGGCGCGTACAACGACACCGTCTTCGGTACGTACATGCACGGCCCGGTGCTGGCCCGCAACCCGCTGATCGCGGACCACCTGCTGAAGCTGGCGCTCGACGTGAACGCGCTGCCGCCGACCGACGACCGCTGGTACGAGGCGCTGCGGGGCGAGCGGATCGCGGCCGCGCAGCAGCCCGCTTGAGCGCTGTCGCGCAGCCCGTCTGACGGCCCGTCCGCACAGGTGAGCGGGGTCGTCCAGCAGGCGGACGCACGCTTCGGCCCCGCCCCCTGATGCCGCTAGGGTGGCGGGGATTCGAGCCGGACAACGTGGTCCGGTCCCGGCCCACGTTGAGAAGGTATTGCGGGCTATGCGCATTGGTGTCCTCACGTCCGGCGGCGACTGCCCCGGCCTGAACGCCGTCATCCGGTCCGTCGTGCACCGCGCCGTCGTCGACCACGGCGACGAGGTCATCGGCTTCCGGGACGGTTGGAAGGGCCTCCTGGAGTGCGACTACCTCAAGCTCGACCTCGACGCGGTGGGTGGCATCCTCGCCCGCGGCGGCACGATCCTCGGTTCCTCCCGGGTCCAGCCCTCCCATCTGCGGGACGGGGTGGAACGGGCCAAGGGCCATGTCGCGGAGCTCGGCCTCGACGCGATCATCCCGATCGGCGGCGAGGGCACGCTCAAGGCGGCCCGGCTCATGTCCGACAGCGGCCTGCCCGTCGTGGGTGTGCCGAAGACCATCGACAACGACATCGCGGTCACCGACGTCACCTTCGGCTTCGACACGGCCGTGGGTGTGGCCACCGAGGCCCTGGACCGGCTCAAGACCACCGCCGAGTCCCACCAGCGGGTCCTCGTCGTCGAGGTCATGGGCCGCCACACCGGCTGGATCGCACTGCACTCCGGCATGGCGGCCGGCGCGCACGCCATCGTCGTACCGGAACGCCCCTTCGACATCGAGGAGTTGGCCCGTCGGGTCGGCGAGCGGTTCGACGCCGGGAAGCGCTTCGCGATCGTCGTGGCGGCCGAGGGCGCCAAGCCGATGCCGGGCTCCATGGAGTTCGACGAGGGCGGCAAGGACATCTACGGCCACGAGCGCTTCGCCGGGATCGCCCGCCAGCTGTCGATCGAGCTGGAGCAGCGGCTCGGCAAGGAGGCGCGGCCGGTCATCCTGGGCCATGTGCAGCGGGGCGGTACGCCGACCGCGTACGACCGGGTGCTGGCGACGCGTTTCGGCTGGCATGCGGTGGAGGCCGTGCACCGGGGCGAGTTCGGTCATATGACGGCGCTGCGGGGGACGGACATCGTGATGGTGCCGCTCGCGGAGGCCGTGGAGACGTTGAAGACGGTCCCGGCGGACCGGTACGAAGAGGCTGAGTGCGTGCTCTGAGACTCGCCGCAGGGCCGCAGGTTGTCAGCAGTCTGCGGGTGGTTCGTGGCTTGTCGCGCCCACTCGGCGGAGCCGCACATCGATACAGCCCCGCGCCCCTGGGCGATGCAGCTGCCCCCGGTCGAGAGCTCGGCCGGGGGCAGTTCTAGTCTGTGTGCGGACAGACTTGCACAACCCCCACGAATCAGGAGCCGCCGGAATGGATCACAGCGGGCACGGCATGACCATGGATCTGCCGCCGTTCACGCTGGGGCGGGGTCTTCAGTGGTCGGCCGACCCGTTCTTCCTCGTCGCCTGCCTGGTGGCGCTCGCGCTGTACGGCTGGGGGGTCGTGCGGCTGCGGCGGCGTGGGGACGCGTGGTCCGTGGGGCGGACGGCCTCGTATGTCGTCGGGGTGCTGACCGTGATGCTCGTCATGTGCACCGGGCTGAACGACTACGGCATGGTCATGTTCAGCGTGCACATGGTGCAGCACATGGTGATCAGCATGCTGTCGCCGATCCTGATCCTGCTCGGAGCCCCGGTCACCCTGGCACTGCGGGCGCTGCCGCCGGCGGGACGCGGGCGCAAGGGGCCGCGGGAGCTGCTGCTGGCCCTGCTGCACAGCCGGTACATGCGGATCATCACGCATCCGGCGTTCACGATCCCGCTGTTCATCGCCAGCCTGTACGCGCTGTACTTCACGCCGCTCTTCGACTTCCTGATGGGCTCCAAGACGGGGCACATCGCGATGATGGTGCACTTCCTCGCGGTGGGTGTGGTGTTCTTCTGGCCGATCATCGGCGTGGACCCGGGCCCGCACCGGCCGGGATATCTGATGCGGATGCTGGAGCTGTTCGCGGGGATGCCGTTCCACGCGTTCTTCGGGATCGCGTTGATGATGGCGTCGGAGCCGATGGTCGAGACGTTCAAGAACCCGCCCGGCTCGCTCGGCATCGAGGCGCTCTCCGACCAGAACGCGGCCGGCGGTATCGCCTGGGCGTTCAGTGAGATTCCGTCCGTGCTGGTGCTGATCGCCCTGCTGTTCCAGTGGTACGGCTCGGAGCAGCGGCAGGCCCGTCGCAAGGACCGGGCCGCCGACCGGGACGGCGACAAGGAACTTGAGGCGTACAACGCCTATTTGGCCTCATTGAACGCACGCGGAAACTGAGGAAACCGAAAGGCTTCGCCTTTCAGTAGCATGAAGCGCGTCGGGGGAACCGCACCGGGGGGAGCGGTAATGGCGCTTCGTGTTTTGGTACGCAAGTTTTCCGTCCTGTGGGTCTGCGTACTCGTGTTGAGCGGGTGTGACCGGGACGCGCCTTTGTTCGTCGTGAAGGCGGTGGCCGCGGGAGTTCCGTCGCTCGCGCCCTTCTTCGACGAGAGCCAGGGGCTGGGGCACGACGCGCAGGTCCGGGTGCGGGCGGCGCACGGCGGACTTCAGCAGGGCGACACTCCGGGGCTGTACGGGGGTTCGAAGCAGCCGACGATCTGTGATGTGCGGCGGCTGGAGGAGTTCCTCACGGATCCCGTCCATGACCGGAAGGCGCGGGCGTGGGCGGCCGCGCTCTCCATCACCACCGCCGAGATTCCGGATTTCCTCCGTCGGCTCACACCCGTTCTCCTGCGTCACGACACTGTCGTCAAGAACCACGACTACAAAAAGGGAAAGGCTGTCCCCTTCGACGCACTGCTGCAGACGGGAATCGCGATTCTCGTCGACGAGCAGGGCCTGCCCGCCGTGAAATGCTCCTGCGGAAATCCACTGCGGCCCTTCGAAGGTGACACGACCCGGATCAAGGTCGATTTCGACGACCGCAACGAGGAGTGGAAAGGCTACGAGAAGACCTCCGTGGTGGCCGTGCGGCCGGCGTCACGCGAGGTGGAGCAGCTGGCCCTCGTCGACGTCGACGAACCCGACCGGGGCATCAACCGGCCCGTCGGCACGACCGGCGCGGACGACACCGCCTTCGACACGCGCGAGCGGCGCGCGGTGCCGAGCCTGGCCGGGGAGACGTTCGGGCAGGCGAGCCGTCGGCTGGCCGAGGAGGGGCTGGCGGTCGGCTTCGCCGGCGGGGGGCTGCCGCCGGACGACGCCCGGGTCACGGCGTCGGACCCGTCGGCGGGGACCGAGCTGCGGTTCGGGGCGTACGTGACGTTGAGCGTGGCCGGGGGGACCTCCGGCGGCTCGTCCGAGAAGCCGACGTCGACGACGGCGTCCACTCCCCCGGGAGCGGGGCCAGGGCCGGGGTCGTCGGGGTCGACGCGGGGTCCATCGGCCTCGACCCCGCCGCCGTCCACTCCGCCGCCGTCCACTCCGTCGCCGTCCACTCCGTCGGCATCTGCCCCATCGGCATCTGCTCCATCGGCATCTGCTCCATCGGCATCTGCTCCATCGGCATCCTCGCCGTCGACGAACTCTCCGCCCGCCTCGTCGGCCCCGCCGTCGCCGTCGCCCTCCGGACCCACCAGTTCCGGGTCCGCCCGGCCCGGCCCCACGAGCGGACCGCCGTCCTCGCGCCCACCGTCGTCGGCCTCGCCCTCCTCCGCCCCGCCGACGAAGAACCCCACGTCCGGTTCCGCGCCCCCGAGCAGCGACCCGGTGACCAGCGCCCCGGTGACCAGCGCGCCCGCCACGAGTGCCCCCGTCACCGGCGCCCCCTCCACCGTCGAACCCCCGCGAGCACGACCGCCTAGCAACCACGGAGCACCACGCAGCGCACCCGCAGACCCGGGGAGTCACCGGATGCCTTCAGGATCACCGACGTCGGGAGTGGGCCGGGTCGTCGCCGGCCGCTATCTGCTGCTGAACCGGCTCGGCAGCGGGGGGATGGGCCATGTCTGGCTGGCCCACGACCAGAGACTCGCCTGCGAGGTCGCGCTGAAGGAGATCGTGTTCCGGGACCCGGCCGAGGCCGACGAGCGTGAGGCCAGGGTGGCCCGGGCCCGCGCGGAAGCCCGGCACGCGGCGGGGCTGCGCGGGCACCCGCACGTGGTGACCGTGCATGACGTGCTGGAGCACGAGGGGCTGCCGTGGATCGTCATGGAGTACGTGGCCGGCGCCGTCGACCTGCGGGACCTCATCGACCGGCACGGTCCGCCCGCGCCCGCGGAGTGCGCCCGCATCGGACTCGCCGTACTCGACGCGCTGACCGCCGGGCACGAGCGGGGCGTCATGCACCGGGACGTGAAACCGGCGAACATCCTGCTCGCGCCGGACCGCTCCGGGGCGCCGCACGGGCGTGTGCTGCTCGCCGACTACGGCATCTCGGTGCAGCCGGACGCCGGGGAGACGCGGTACACGCTGGCGTCGGCGCTCGTGGGTACGGCGGGCTATCTGGCGCCGGAACGGGTCACGGGCGGGGCGCCCACGCCGGCCACGGACCTGTTCTCGCTGGGCTGCACGCTGTATCACGCGGTCGAGGGGCGGGGTCCCTTCGACCGCGAGTCGCATCTCGCCCAGGTGACCGCGGTGGTCATGGAGGAGCCCCGGCCGGCCGCGCGGGCCGGAGCGCTGGGACCCGTCGTACGCGCCCTGCTGGAGAAGGATCCGGCACGGCGGATGTCCGCGGCGGAGGCGGAGGCGGCGCTGTCGCGGATCGTCATGCCCGAGGCCGACGCGTACGCGCGCACCCGGACGGACCTCGGTTCGCAACCGCACTGGGGCGGGGCGCCGCCCGGGACGCCCATCACCCCGATGACCCCCATCACGCCCATGACGCCCATGACGCCCGAGTCACCACCGCCCTCCGAGCCCGTCTCCGGGCAGCGCCGGACCCGTCCCCGCATCCTCCACGCGGTGCTCGCCGGCCTCCTCGGGCTGGCCCTGGCGGGGGCCGGTGCCTGGTACGCCGTGGACCGGGAGTCGGACCCGGGCGGGTCGGGGCGGCCGTACGGCGACGCCGTCGGGCTCGGGGATCCGCTGAAGGCCGGTGACTGTGTGCTGGCCGACTGGCCCGGCACGAGCGCCTTCCGGGGCACGCCCCGGCTCCGTCTGGATCCCAGTTGCCGGGAGCAGGCACCCGACGGGCAGGTGATGGCGTTCGTCGCCGCCGCGTCAGCCGCCGAGGCACGCCGGGAAGGGCCTGCGGCGTGCGAGGAGCGGACGGAGGCGATCCGCGAGCGGCTCGCGGATGTGCGCGGATACGCCGTCGTACCGTCCGAGGCGGGGTTCGAGGCGGCCGGGGGGCGTACCGCCTGTCTGGTGCTGGGCGCGCACGGGCCGGTGTTCGGGCCGCTGGGCGAGCACCGGAAGGCGGGGTCGGCGTTCGCCGACACGGCGACCATGCAGCGGCGGGACTGTCTGGACGTGCGCTCGCGCCGGGACGCCCGCCTGGTGTCCTGCGCGGATCCGCACGACGAGCAGGTGCTGGGATTCACCCGACTGGGCGCCGACGCCACGCTGACCGAGGCGCGCACCGAATCGGACACGGCGTGTGCCCGTGAGGTGCCGCCGCGCGACTACGGGTTCGACCCTTCCGTGTACACGGCGGGCTCCTGGACGAGCGAGGGGTCCTGGAAGAACGGGACTCATTTCGTCGTGTGCACCGTCAGGAAGCAGAACGGGGGCACCATGGAGGGGGACGAACCATGAGGAGGGTGTCGCGATGCCCGGTTCTAGCGGTTCTGGCGGTTCTGGCGGTTCTACCGAGAGTTCTACCAAGGCGATGGGGGTGGTCACCGTCGGAGGTCTCGTCGTGGTGACGGCCTACACGGTGGCGCTCGGGAGCAATGGCTGGCTGTGGTTCGGGTGGGTGGTGCTGGGGCTGATCACGCTGGGGCTGGTCGTCAGCCGCAGCACCTGAGCCGCGGACCCCGGCGCCGGGGCCGTCTCTCACTCCCTGTTGAGCCGCCCCGCGGAGTGCACGCCCGGCTGGTACTTCGGCAGCCGGGCGGTGATCTTCATGCCCGCTCCCGGGGCGGTCTCGATGACGAGGCCGTAGGCGTCGCCGTACACCTGCCGGAGCCGGTCGTCGACGTTGGACAGTCCGATGCCGCCCGACGGGCTGACCTCGCCCGCCAGGATGCGGCGCAGCAGGGCGGGGTCCATGCCGGCGCCGTCGTCCTCGATGACGACCAGGGCCTCGGCGCCCGCGTCCTGGGCGGTGATGCTGATGTGGCTCTTTCCTGCCAGGGCCGTCTTGCCCTCCAGGCCGTGTTTGACGGCGTTCTCGACGAGCGGCTGGAGGCAGAGGAAGGGCAGGGCGACCGGCAGTACCTCCGGGGCGATCTGCAGGGTGACGGAGAGGCGGTCGCCGAAGCGTGCCCGCACGAGCGCCAAGTAGTGGTCGATGGCGTGGAGTTCGTCGGCGAGGGTGGTGAAGTCGCCGTGCCTGCGGAAGGAGTAGCGGGTGAAGTCGGCGAACTCCAGGAGCAGTTCGCGGGCGCGCTCGGGGTCGGTGCGGACGAAGCTCGCGATCACCGCGAGCGAGTTGAAGATGAAGTGCGGGGAGATCTGGGCGCGCAGTGCCTTGATCTCGGCCTCGATGAGACGGGTGCGGGACTGGTCGAGGTCGGCCAGTTCCAACTGGACGGAGACCCAGCGGGCGACCTCGCCGGCCGCCCGCACCAGCACGGCGGACTCGCGGGGCGCGCAGGCGACGAGGGTGCCGTGGACGCGGTCGTCGACGGTGAGCGGGGCGACCACGGCCCAGCGCACGGGGCAGTCGGGGGTGTCGCAGGTCAGCGGGAAGGCCTCGCCGCGGCCCGACTCCAGGGGGCCGGCGAGGAGTTCCATGATCTCCGTACGGTGATGTCCGCCGACCCCGTCCCAGACCAGCACGTGCTGCTGGTCGGTGAGGCACAGCGCGTCCGTGCCGAGCAGTGAGCGGAGTCGGCGGGCCGACTTGCGGGCGGTTTCCTCGGTGAGGCCGGCTCGCAGCGGGGGCGCCGCGAGGGAGGCGGTGTGGAGGGTCTCGAAGGTGGCGTGCTCGACGGGGGTGCCGAGGCCGCCGGAGTTCTCGGGACGGGCGGTGCGCCGGCCGAGCCAGAAGCCGGCGGCGAGCAGCGGGAGGATCGCCACGCACAGGCCCGCGATGAATCCGCTCATGCCTTGACCTCCGCGCGCAGTTCCTCCGGCAGATGGAACCGCGCCAGAATCGCCGCCGTCCCCGCCGGGACCCGGCCCGGGGTGGCCAGCGACACCAGGATCATGGTGAGGAAGCCCAGCGGCACCGACCAGAGCGCGGGCCAGGCGAGCAGCGCGTGCAGCGCTCCGGAGCCCGGGAAGCCGGCCATCGTCGCCGCGACGGCGAGCAGCGCCGAGCCGCCGCCCACCAGCATCCCGGCGGCCGCGCCGGGCGGGGTCAGGCGCCGCCACCAGATGCCGAGGACGAGCAGCGGGCAGAAGGACGACGCCGACACGGCGAAGGCGAGGCCCACCGCGTCGGCGACGGGGAGTCCGCCGACCAGGGCGCTCGCGGCGAGCGGGACGGCCATGGCGAGGACCGTGCCGAGCCGGAAGTGCCGTACGCCCCGGGAGGGCAGGACGTCCTGGGTGAGGACGCCCGCGACGGCCATGGTCAGGCCCGAGGCCGTGGACAGGAACGCGGCGAAGGCGCCGCCCGCGACCAGCGCGCCGAGCAGGTCGCCGCCGAGGCCGCCGATCATCCGCTCGGGCAGCAGCAGCACGGCGGCGTCCGCGTCTCCGGCGAGGCTGAGTTCGGGGGCGTAGAGACGGCCGAGGGCGCCGTAGACCGGGGGCAGCAGGTAGAAGGCGCCGATCAGGCCGAGGACGGCGACGGTGGTGCGGCGGGCGGCGACGCCGTGCGGGCTGGTGTAGAAGCGGACGACGACGTGCGGCAGGCCCATGGTGCCGAAGAAGGTGGCGAGGATCAGTCCGTACGTGGCGTACAGCGGGCGTTCGCCGCGGTTCTCGGCCTGTGAGGGCGAGAGGCTGCCGCTGCTGCCGCGGTCGGGTTCGGGGACGGGGGCGCCCTGGTCGAAGGTGAGGCGGGTGCCGGCCTCGATGTGGTGGGTGCCGACCGGCAGCCGGACCTTCTGCTGCTCGTGGGTGCGGCCGTCGACCGTGCCGGTGACGGTGACCGTCAGGGGGCGGTCGAGTTTCAGGTCGAGGGTGTCGTCGACGCGGACGGCGCTCCGTTCGCGGAACGTCGCCGGTTCGTCGAAGGCGTGGCGGGGGGCGCCGTCGCCCTGCCAGGCGAGGATCAGGAAGAGGGCGGGGACGAGCAGTGCGGTGAGTTTGAGCCAGTACTGGAAGGCCTGGACGAAGGTGATGCTGCGCATGCCGCCGGCGGCGACGATGGCGACCACGACGACCGCGACGATCACTCCGCCGAGCCAGTCGGGTGCGTTCGTCAGCACGGTCAACGTCAGCCCGGCGCCCTGGAGTTGGGGCAGCAGGTACAGCCAGCCGGTGCCGACGACGAAGGCGCCCGCGAGTCGCCGTACCGCCTGGGAGGAGAGGCGGGCCTCGGCGAAGTCGGGGAGGGTGTAGGCGCCGGAGCGGCGCAGCGGGGCGGCGACGAACAGGAGCAGGACCAGGTATCCGGCGGTGTAGCCGACCGGGTACCAGAGCATGTCCGGGCCCTGGACGAGGACCAGGCCCGCGATGCCGAGGAAGGAGGCGGCGGAGAGGTACTCACCGCTGATCGCGGCGGCGTTGAGGCGGGGGCCGACGGTGCGGGAGGCGACGTAGAAGTCGGAGGTGGTGCGGGAGATACGCAGGCCGAAGGCGCCGACGAGGACGGTCGCGAGGACGACGAGGGCGACGGCGGGGACGGCGTAGCTGGAGTTCACGTCCGCATCGGTTCTTTCGGGCTCGGTCGGTCTCTTGGGCTCAGCGGTCTTCGACGAGCCGTACGAAGTCCCGTTCGTTGCGCTCGGCCCGGCGCACGAACCAGCGGGCCAGCAAAACCAGCGGGGCGTAGAGGCCGAAGCCGAGGATCGCCCAGACCAGGGGCCGGGCGTCCGGCATCGCCGCGAAGAGCAGGGGCAGCGGGCCGACGAGGAGGCCGAGGACGGCGAACACGGCGAGGGCGGTGCGCAGTTGGGTGCGCATGAGGGAGCGGACGTAGGTGTGGCCGAGGGTGGTCTGTTCGTCGATCTCGGTGCGGGGGCGGTAGTAGCCAAAGACGCGGCGGGTCTGCCGGGGCGGGCCGGTGACGACGACGCGGCGGTCGGCGGGGTTCTGGGGCATCGTCACGACCTCCGCATGAGCAGGTCCCGCAGCTCGCGGGCGTGGCGCCGGCTGACCTGGAGTTCCTCGGGGCCGACCATGACGCTGACGGAGCCCGCGTCCAGGCGGAGTTCGCCGATGTGGCGCAGGGCGACGAGGTGGCGGCGGTGGATGCGGACGAAGCCGCGGGAGCGCCAGCGCTCCTCCAGGGTCGACAGGGGGATGCGGACGAGGTGGCTGCCCTTGTCGGTGTGCAGGCGGGCGTAGTCGCCTTGGGCCTCGACGTGGGTGATGTCGTCGACGGCGACGAAGCGGGTCACGCCGCCGAGTTCCACGGGTATGTGGTCGGGGTCGGGTTCGCTCACGGGTATGCGGGGCGTGGCGTCGCGCCGGGCGGCGTCGCGCAGTTCGACGGCGCGCCGGACCGCCTCGGCGAGCCGTTCCTTGCGGACGGGTTTGAGGACGTAGTCAACGGCCTTGAGGTCGAAGGCCTGGACGGCGAAGTCCTCGTGGGCGGTGACGAACACGACCAGCGGCGGTGTGGCGAACCCGGTCAGCAGCCGGGCCAGGTCCAGTCCGTCGAGGCCGGGCATGTTGATGTCGAGGAAGACGACGTCGATCGCCTCCGGCCCGCCCGGCCCCGACTCCAGGGCGCGGTTGATGCGGCGCAGCGCCTCGGTAGCGTCGCCGGCGCCCTCCGCGCTGCCGATGCGGGGGTCGGCGTTCAGGAGGTAGAGGAGTTCCTCCAGCGAGGGGCGTTCGTCGTCGACAGCCAGGGCGCGCAGCATGAACCCGGAGTGTAGGAGTAATTCGCACGCTTGGACATGTGCTCAGGGTGTGGGTTCGCGCAGGGTATCGGGCCGCTTACAGTGCCCTCATGAACAGCGGCGCGGCGTCCTTCGACGAACTCGACCGGAAGATCATCACCGCCCTGATGGCGAACGCCAGGTCGAGCTTCGCCGAGATCGGCATGAGCGTGGGACTGTCCGCGACGGCGGTGAAGCGGCGCGTGGACCGGCTGCGCGACACGGGCGTGATCACCGGGTTCACGGCCACGGTCAAGCCGTCGGCGCTGGGCTGGCGTACGGAGGCGTACGTCGAGGTGTACTGCGAGGGCGCGGCGCCGCCGCGGCGGCTGGCGGAGGTGGTCCGCAACCATCCGGAGATCACCGCGGCGATGACGGTGACCGGGGGCGCGGACGCGCTGCTGCATGTGCGGGCGCGGGACGTGGAGCACTTCGAGGAGGTGCTGGAGCGCATCCGGGTCGAGCCGTTCATCAGGAAGACGATCAGCGTGATGGTGCTGTCCCATCTGATCCCGGAGAGTCCGGAGGCGGGCGCCAGTCAGCCGGTCCCGACGGCCGCCGAGAGTGACGCAGCAGACATGCGCTGAACCGGCCGAAGACGCAGCATTCCTGCGTGGACACGCAATTCTTGTTTCTTGTCGCTCGTCAGTCCGCTTTCTTACCTTGGTGTCAATCCTCATCAACACCGTAGGAAGCGGAGGAACCCCTCTGTGCCCGAAACCCGTGTGCCGCGCCGGCGGCGCTTCCTGGTCTGCGAACCCAGACACTTCGCCGTGCAGTACGCGATCAACCCCTGGATGCGGCCCGACGTCCGGGTGGACGTCGATCTGGCCCAGCAGCAGTGGCAGTCGCTGATCAGCGCCTACCGCACCCACGGCCATACGGTCGACACCCTGGAGCCGGTCACCGGTCTCCCCGACATGGTCTTCGCCGCGAACTCGGCGGTCGTCGTCGGCGGCCGCGTCTTCGGCTCCCTCTTCCACGCACCGGAGCGGCGTCCCGAGTCCACGCACTACGAGACGTGGTTCAAGACGGCGGGCTTCGACGTGTACCGGCCCGAGTCCGTCTGTGAGGGCGAGGGCGACCTGGTGTGGACGGGCCGGTACGTCCTCGCCGGCACCGGGTTCCGCACCACCCGGGAGGCGCACCGCGAGGTGCAGGAGTTCTTCGGCCACCCGGTGATCAGCCTGACGCTGGTGGATCCGTTCTTCTACCACCTGGACACGGCGCTGTTCGTGCTGGACGACGACAACATCGTCTACTACCCGGAGGCGTTCTCGCCGGGCAGCCGCGAGGTGCTCGCACGGCTGTACCCGGACGCGGTGCTCGCCACCCGCGACGACGCGACCGCCTTCGGTCTGAACTCCGTGTCCGACGGCCGCCATGTCTTCATCGCGCCGCAGGCCGAGGCGCTCGCCGCGCGCCTCGACGAGCGCGGCTATGTCCCCGTCCCCGTCGACCTGTCGGAGTTCCGCAAGGCCGGCGGTGGCATCAAGTGCTGCACCCAGGAGATCCGCTCATGACCGCGCCCGCGCAGACCCGTACGACCCGTTCGTCCGCCGATCTGATCCGCGCCGAGGAGCCGGTCCTGGCGCACAACTACCATCCACTGCCCGTGGTCGTCGCCCGCGCCGAGGGCACCTGGGTGGAGGACGTGGAGGGCCGCCGCTACCTCGACATGCTGGCCGGCTACTCGGCGCTGAACTTCGGCCATCGCCACCCCGCGCTGATCGAGGCGGCGCACGCGCAACTGGACCGCCTGACCCTCACCTCCCGGGCGTTCCACAACGACCGGCTCGCCGAGTTCGCCGAGCGGCTGGCGGCGCTGACCGGCCTGGACATGGTGCTGCCGATGAACACGGGCGCCGAGGCGGTCGAGAGCGGCATCAAGGTGGCCCGCAAATGGGCGTACGACGTGAAGGGCGTCCCGGCCGACCGGGCGACGATCGTGGTCGCGGCGGAGAACTTCCACGGCCGTACGACCACGATCGTGTCGTTCTCCACGGACGAGACGGCACGGCAGGGCTTCGGCCCCTTCACGCCGGGCTTCCGGATCGTGCCGTACAACGACCTGGCGGCGCTGGAGGCGGCGGTCGACGAGACGACGGCGGCGGTGCTGCTGGAGCCGATCCAGGGCGAGGCCGGGGTCCTGATCCCCGACGAGGGCTATCTGGCCGGCGTCCGTGAGCTGACCCGCCGCAAGGGCTGCCTGTTCATCGCGGACGAGATCCAGTCGGGCCTCGGCCGCACGGGCCGCACGCTCGCCGTCGAGCACGAGTCGGTCGTGCCGGACATGCTCCTGCTCGGCAAGGCGCTGGGCGGCGGCATCGTGCCGGTGTCGGCGGTGGTCGGCGGCCGTGACGTGCTCGGGGTGCTGCGGCCGGGCGAGCACGGTTCGACGTTCGGCGGCAACCCGCTCGCCGCCGCGGTCGGCACGGCCGTGGTCGAGCTCCTGGAGACGGGCGAGTTCCAGCGCCGCGCCGCCGAACTGGGCGTGGTCCTGCGCGGCGGCCTGTCGGCCCTGCTCGGCCGGGGCGTGGTCGGCTTTCGCGCGCGGGGCCTGTGGGCGGGCGTCGACATCGACCCGGCGGTCGGCACGGGCCGCGAGATCGGCGAGCGCCTGATGCGCGAGGGCGTCCTGGTCAAGGACACCCACGGCTCCACCATCCGCCTGGCACCGCCCCTGACGATCACGGCGGAGGAGCTGACGGGGGCTCTGGGAGCGCTGGAGAAGGTGTTGGCGTAGCGGTCTGCGTCGGCAGCCCGGCTCCGGAAGGACGGGGCCGGGCTGCCGACGTCCCTGCGACCCGGTCGGCGCCCACGTCCTTGCCCGGCGTGACCGCCCTCCCCCACTCCCGGCCCCCGCTAAGAGGCAGCGGCGACCGGAAGGGTGAAGATGGGGACAAGAGGTGGTAGACCGCTCTCAGCGACAGAGAGGTCGGCCGTGGGCACACACGAGGAGCGGGGCGTTGCCGGGCAGGGGTTCGACGTGGCGGACGCCGCGCCTGTGCTGCTCGACGCGCGGGGTCTGGTGACGGCGTGGACCAGGAACGCACAGCGGCTGCTGGCGTACGCGGCACCCGAGGCGGTCGGGAAGAGCGTCGGCGAGCTGCTGAGCGCCGAGGACGCGGGGCGGGTGCCGGAGCTGATCGAGCGGTGCCGCAGGGACGGCGGCTGGGCGGGTCTGCTGACGGCCGTGCACCGGGACGGCCCCCCGGTCCGGCTCATGGTGCGGATCACCTCGGCCCTCGACACCCAGGGCCCGGCACGCTGGCTCGTGCTGCTGTCGGAGCTCGCGGACGCGCCCGGCTGGGACATGAGCCGCGCCACCCTGGAGCAGATGGTCACCCGCTCCCCCGTCGGCATAGCGATCGTCGACACGGACCTGCGCTACGTGTGGTCGAACGCGGCCCTCGCCCAGTACGGCGGCGGCCCCCCGACCAACCGGCTCGGACTGCGGCTGGCTGACGTCCAGCCCGGTCTGGACGCCGAGTCCATCGAGGCGCAGATGCGCCAGGTGCTGACGACGGGCGAACCGATCGTCGGCTACGAGCACGTGGGCCACGCGCGCTCCGCCCCGCTGCGCGAGACCGCCCACATGATGTCGTTCACCCGGATCGACGACGGTGACGGCCACCCCACCGGCGTGTACTACACGGTGGAGGACATCACCGACCGCCATCGCGCCCGGCAGCGGCTGGCCCTGCTCGACCGGGCCGGCGAGCGCATCGGCCGTACGCTCGACATCACGCGCACCGCCCAGGAGCTGGCCGACGTGGCCGTACCGGGACTCGCCGACCTGGTCACCGTGGATCTGCTGGAGTCGGTGCTGCGGGGTGGCGAGCCGGCGGCCGGGCCGCTGGGCGACACGGCTTCGGTGCCGCTGCGCCGCGCGGGGCAGCGTTCGGTCACCCGGAGCGCGCCGGAGGCCGTCGTCCCCATCGGCGAGGTGGTCACGTATCCGGCGGGGTCACCGCCGATCCGCTGCCTCAGGACGGCGCAGTCCTGGCGCAAGGAGCGGCTGGACCCGCTGGGCGAGGCCTGGGCCGAGCACGCGCGCGGCGGGCGGACCGCCATCTTCCTCGAACTGGGCCTGCACAGCGTGATGATCGTGCCGATCCGCGCGCGGGGCGTCACCCTCGGTCTCACCACGTTCTTCCGGCGCCACCGCCAGGAGCCGTTCGAGGAGGACGACCTGAACCTCGCCGAGGACCTCGTCTCACGGGCCGCGGTCTGTGTCGACAACGCCCGGCGCTACACCCGCGAACGCGACGCCGCCCTAGTCCTCCAGCGCAGCCTGCTGCCGCATCGGCTGCCCGAGCAGGAGGCACTGGAGGTGTCCGCCTGCTACCGGCCCGCCGACGAGCTGACCGGCCTCGGCGGGGACTGGTACGACGTGATCCCGCTGTCCGGCGCCCGGGTCGCCCTGGTGGTGGGCGAGGTGCCCGGGCACGGGATCGACGCCGCCGCGGCGATGGGGCGGCTGCGGACGGCCGTACGGACCCTCGCGCTGCTTGACCTGCCGCCCGAGGAGGTGCTGGCCCATCTGGACGACCTGGTGGCGCGCTCGGCCCGGGAGGAGGGCGTGCAGCCGGACGCGGAGGCGGCCGCCGTCGCCCAGTCCGTGGGGTCGGGGTGCGTGTACGTGGTCTACGACCCGGTCGACGGGCAGTGCACCATGGCGGCCGCGGGCCATCCCGCGCCGGCCGTCGTGCTGCCCGACGGTGACGTCACCTTCGTCGATCTGCCGCAGGGCGCGTCGCTCGGCGTGGGCGGCCCCCCGTACGAGTCGGTCGAGCTGGCCCTGGCGGCGGGCAGCACGCTCGCCCTGCACACCGACGGTCTGCTGGCGCACGGCGACGACTGGGCGGTGGACGCCGACCGGGACCGGCTGCGGCGGGCGCTGGAGCGGCACGCGGTCTCGCTCGACCTGCACTGCCGGACCGTCGTCGACGCCCTCACCCCGGCCCGCCCGCACGACGACGTGGCCCTGCTGATGGCACGCACCCGGCTCCTGGGCACCGAGCAGGTCGCCGACTGGGACCTGCCGTCCGACCCGGCCTCGGTCGCCGACGCCCGCAAGACGGCCGCCCGGATGCTGAGCGAGTGGGGTCTCGAGGAGCTGGCCTTCACGACGGAACTGGTCGTCAGCGAGCTGGTCACCAACGCGATCCGGTACGCCACCGGCCCCATCCGGCTGCGGCTGATCAGGGAGCGGGCGCTGGTCTGCGAGGTCTTCGACGGCGGCGCCACCGCCCCGCATCTTCGGCATCCGCGCACCACCGACGAGGGCGGGCGCGGACTGCTGCTGGTCTCCCAGGTCACCCAGCGGTGGGGCACGCGTTTCGTCCCCGAGGGGAAGATCATCTGGGCCGAGCAGTCACTGACGGATCCGTCGCCCTGACCTGCCGGATCGGAGCAGATGTAGTAGATCGGTACATACGTCGTACAGCGCGGGAAACTGGTCGGATCCCGGTGGTGAGGCGGGAGCGGGAGCCATGGACGAGAAGGCGATCGACTTCGAGGCGGTGTTCCAGAGCCTGCCCGGGATGGTGGCGCTGCTGACCCCGGAGCTGGTCTACGTCGACGCGAACGAGGACTTCCAGCGCCTGTCCGGCCGCAGCCGCGCCGAGCTGGTGGGCCGGTACATCTTCGACGTCTTTCCCGACAACCCCAACGACCCCGCCGCCACCGGAATGCGCGACGTCCGGGCGTCGATGCTGCGCGTGGTGGCCACCGGCGAGCGCGACACGATGGCGCTCCAGCGCTACGACGTGGAGGATCCCGAGCGCCCGGGCCACTGGGAGGAGCGCTACTGGAGCCCGATCAACGCGCCGGTCCTCGGCCCCGACGGACGGGTGGCGTTCGTCCTGCACCGGGTCGAGGAGGTCACCGAGCTCATCCGCCTGCGGGGCGGTGCGGGCGGTGACAGCCGGGCGCGGGTGCTGGAGGCCGAGCTGTACACCCGTGCCCGCGAGCTCCAGGTGCTCAACGACCGGCTGCGGCAGGCGCACGCCCGGGAGCGCGAGGTCGCCCTCGCCCTCCAGGAGGCGATGCTGCCCGCCCGCAGGCAGGTGCACAACCACCGGGCCGCCGTGCGCTATCGGCCCGCGGTCGGCGCGCTGAACGTGTGCGGCGACTGGTACGACCTGATCGACCTGGTGGGCGGCAACCGCATCGGCGTCTCCGTGGGCGACGTGGTCGGGCACGGCCTGGAAGCGGCCGGCGTGATGGGCCAGCTGCGCAGCGCGCTCAGCGCCACCTCCCGCGTCGCCGACGGCCCGGCGCACGCGCTGGACGTGCTGGGGCGGTACGCCCATGTGGTCGACGGCGCCGAGTCGGCCACCGTGGTCACGACGTTCATCGACTTCGACACCCGCACGATCGCCTACAGCAGCGCGGGCCACCCACCTCCCGTCCTCGTCCGTTCCGACGGCGGCGTGGAGTTCCTCGACAAGGCCACCGACACCCCGCTGGACGCGCGTCCCGACCCGATCCCGAGACCGCAGGCCGTCACCACGTACACCCACGGCTCCACGCTCGCCCTCTACACCGACGGCCTGATCGAACGCCGCCGTGAGGACATCGACACGGGACTGAGCCGTCTCGCCGACTCCCTGGTCCGCCATCGCGCGTCCGATCCCGAGACCCTCGCCGACGCCGTCCTGCTGGAGCTGCTGCCTCCGGGAGGGGCGACGGACGACACGGCCCTGATCATCGTGCGGCTGTGACGGGCTGTGACGAGCTGTGGCGAACGAGCAGACGCGAGGACTCACCGCAAGGGCGACCGCCCTGCCACCGGGCAATCACGATCACGCCAAACCGCACCACCGGGTTGCCGCGCACCGACCCCGGACACCAGGCTGGTCCGGCGGCCCCTCCCCGCCCGCAAACCGCCCCGCCCACCGACCTCCTGACATCCAGTCAGGAATCGCCACGGGCGGCACGAGTCCGACCCGACCCGGTTCCGGCCTGTCCTGCCTGCGCCTACACTGGCAGCCCCACGGCACGCTGGTTGACCTGCCAGAACGCGGCGGCTGGAGCTGAACCCGCCGGAGTGAGGAGCGACCCCCTTGTTCTACTACGTACTGAAATACGTGTTGTTGGGACCTCTGCTGAGACTGTTCTTCCGGCCCCGAATAGAAGGCCTTGAGCACGTACCGGCGACGGGCGCCGCCATCGTCGCCGGCAACCACCTGTCGTTCTCCGACCACTTCCTGATGCCGGCGATGCTCAAGCGGCGCATCACCTTCCTCGCGAAGAAGGAGTACTTCACCGGCCCCGGCATCAAGGGCCGCCTGACCGCGGCCTTCTTCCGCAGCGCCGGCCAGATCCCCGTCGACCGCACGGGCAAGGAGGCGGGCCAGGCCGCGATCCGTGAGGGCCTCGGCGTGCTGAGCAAGGACGAGCTCCTCGGCATCTACCCGGAGGGCACCCGCTCGCACGACGGCCGCCTCTACAAGGGCAAGGTCGGCGTCGCGGTGATGGCCCTCAAGGCCCAGGTCCCGGTCATCCCCTGCGCCATGATCGGCACCTTCGAGGCCCAGCCGCCGGGCAAGGTCATCCCCAACATCCACCCGGTCACCATCCGCTTCGGCAAGCCCCTCGACTTCTCCCGCTACGCCGGCATGGAGAACGAGAAGGCGATCCTGCGCGCCGTCACCGACGAGATCATGTACGCCATCCTGTCCCTGTCCGAGCAGGAGTACGTCGACCAGTACGCGGCCGTCGCCAAGGCCGAGGAGGCGGCGGCCAAAGTGGAGAAGGAACGCAAGTTCCCGCGGTTGCCGATCAGTTGACGGAGTCGAGCAGCTCCAGCGCCTCGTCGAGCAGTCGGCGCAGCCGCAGTGCGTCCGGTGCGACCGCGCTCACCAGTGCGGCGGGCCCGGCGAGGGGCATCACCGCGGCGTGCTCGCCCAGCACCCGGGCCGTCACCGGAGTCTCGTCGAACTCGGGCCGCACGACGAGGAGTTGCCCCACGGCGCGATGCCCACCGAGCCCCGCGGGCCCGTCCCAGCCGCCCGGCGCGCCGGGACCGCAGGCGAGCTCCTGATCGAGCACGACACGATCGGCCACCCGAACGCTGAGGCGGCTGGTGAGCCGCCCCGGCTCCTCGCCCACCCGCCCGAGCACCTGCTCCTCGCGCAGCACGAGCCGCCCGCCCGCACCGACGTCCACGCGTGTCGTGACGTACAGGTCACTGCCCCGGGCGGAGATCAACTGCTCGGGCAGCCAGTGCAGTTCGGCCCCGTCGGCCACCGACAGCCGTACGTCGTACCTCGCCTCTCCCTTGCTCTGGCCCGGCAGGGCGATCGTGGCCGCCGCCGACCCGACGCGCAGTCGGGCGCCGGGCTCCACGTCGGCCTCCACGGTGAAGTGGTCGCCGCCGAGGGGCCCGCTCATCGCGCCGACGACCACGACCCGGGCCTCGGCGCCGCTCGCCCTGGTCCGTCTGAGCGCGAGCGGTCCGTCGCTGTCGAGCACGGGCAGCGCGGTGCCGCCCCGCCCGTCGTCCCGGGCGACGATCCGCGCGACGGCCCGTACCCCGGCGGTCACGGTCATGCCCTCCATGCCGTGAGCTGCGCCCGCACCCAGTCGGCGACATCCCGCACGCCGGGCTCGCTCCGGAGCGACTGGAAGACGACCGGCAGTTCGGCCCGCTGCGCCTTGGCGTCGGCCGCCATCCGGGCCAGGTCGGAACCGACGTACGGCGCGAGGTCCGTCTTGTTCACGACGAGAAGATCCGCGGTCGTCACCCCCGGCCCGCCCTTGCGGGGAATGTCGTCCCCACCGGCCACGTCGATCACGAAGATCTGCGCGTCCACCAGCCCCTTGGAAAAGGTGGCGGTGAGATTGTCCCCGCCCGACTCGACCAGGATGAGATCGAGAGGACCGACCTCGTCCTCCAGGTCCTCGACGGCCTCGAGGTTCGCGGAGATGTCGTCCCTGATCGCGGTGTGCGGACAGGCCCCCGTCTCCACAGCCGTGATCCTCTCGGGCGGCAACACGGCCTCCCGCAGCAGGAACTCGGCGTCCTCCCGCGTGTAGATGTCATTCGTCACGACAGCCAGGGACAACTCCTCCCGCAGCGCCCGGCACAACGCGGCGACGGTAGCCGTCTTACCGGACCCGACGGGCCCACCCAGGCCGATGCGCAGCGCCCGGCGGCTCCCGTCGGGCCGATGCGCGTCGGCGCTGACGGCGGAGGGGCCGTTGTGGGTGTGAGCGTGGTCAAGATGCATAGAAGCGCCTCCAGTTGCTTCTTTCAGCCCGTCCGGCGTTTGAGGACGAGGCCGAAGGCCGATGGGGGTCCAGGGGGCGAAGCCCCTTGGCGGGGTCGAAGGGGCGGAGCCCCTTCAGGGATGGGACGGGTAGGGGCGGCGGGGGCGAAACACCCCTAGGACGCGAACAGCCGTACCGCCCAAGCCGCATGCACCTCCGCCCCGATCTCCAACAGCGGAGCGGCCCCCGCAGGCAACTCCTCCACCCCACCCCCGACAACCCGCCGCCCCGCCTCAACCGCCCGATCCACCACAAGGTCCACCGTCGGCGCCAACCGCGCCAACACCCCCGTGGCATCGAACGGATCAAGACTCAGCAACCGCACCGTCGCACTCGCCGGCCCACTCACACTCTCGTAAGCCGCGCAGTAGGCAGCCTCGACAGCCCCCAACCCCGCCGCCCGGGCAGCGACCCCCAACACCACCGGCTGATGGGCCCCCTTCGGAAACCGCCGCGCCAGCTCGTCCAGCTCCCCGGACGGCCACGTCGCCCGAGCGGCCCGCATCAACTGCCGCCCCAGCTTCCGCGCGGCCACCCGCAACGCGGGCGACGCCGTCCGGGCATCGGCCGCCGCGTCCAGCGCCACCGCGTCCACCCCGACCGCGGCCGCCGCGGCCAGCGAGGCCGCGACCAGCCCAGCCGTGTGCAACCGCCCCCGGCAGAACTCCTCCAGGCTCGCGGCACCGGTGATCCGCCCCGCCTTGACGGCCTCCTCCGCCCCGCCGGAGTGCGCGTGCCCCCCGGCGGGAAAGCGGCCGTCGGCGAGGACCAGAAGTGCTGCCCGCGACATCAGAACCCAGCCACCGAACTCATCTCAACGCCCCTCAGAACAGGAAGTACCGCTGCGCCATGGGCAGTTCGGCGGCAGGCGCGGCCTCCACCAGCTCCCCGTCGACGTGCACAGCGAAGCTGTCGGGGTCGACCCGCACCTCGGGCCGCGCGTCGTTCTGCCGCATGTCGGCCTTGGTGACCCCACGCGTCGACTCGATGGCCACGAACCGCTTCCCGAGCTGCAGCCGCTCAGGAAGCCCGTCCTCGATGGCGAGCGGCGCCACGAAGTTGAACGAGTTGGCGGCGGGCGCCCGCCCGATCGCCCCGTACATCGGCCGAGGCAGGACCGGCTGCGGCGTCGGGATCGAGGCGTTGGCGTCGCCCATCTGCGCGTACGCGATCTGTCCGCCCTTGATGACGAGCTGCGGCTTCACGCCGAAGAACGCCGGCTCCCACAGCACGAGGTCGGCGAGCTTGCCGGTCTCCACGGAGCCGATCTCGCGGGCCAGGCCCTGCGCGAGCGCGGGGTTGATCGTGTACTTGGCCACGTACCGCCGCACCCGCTGGTTGTCGGCCCGCCCGTCCCCGGGCAGCGCACCGCGTCGCCGCTTCATCACGTGCGCGGTCTGCCAGGTCCGCATGACGACCTCGCCCACCCGGCCCATGGCCTGCGCGTCGGACGAGATGATCGAGATCGCGCCCAGGTCGTGCAGGACGTCCTCCGCGCCGATCGTCGACGGCCGGATCCGCGACTCGGCGAAGGCGAGGTCCTCGGGCACCGCCGAGTTGAGGTGGTGGCACACCATCAGCATGTCGAGGTGTTCCTCGGCGGTGTTGACGGTGAACGGCCGGGTCGGGTTCGTCGAGCTGGGCAGCACGTGCGACTCGGAGACGACGGTCATGATGTCGGGCGCGTGCCCGCCGCCCGCGCCCTCGGTGTGGTACGCGTGGATGCCGCGTCCGGCGATGGCCGCCAGCGTGTCGCCGACGAAGCCCGCCTCGTTCAGGGTGTCCGTGTGGATGGCGACCTGGATGCCGGTCCGGTCGGCGACGGTCAGCGAGGCGTCGATGACGGCCGGGGTGGAGCCCCAGTCCTCGTGCAGCTTGAGGCCGAGCGCACCGCCGCGGATCTGGGACAGCATCGCCTCGTGGGAGACGGTGTTGCCCTTGCCGAGGAAGCCGATGTTGAGCGGGTACTGCTCCATCGCCTCCAGCATCCGGGCCAGGTGCCACGGGCCGGGCGTGACGGTGGTCGCCTTGGAGCCCTCGGCCGGTCCGGTGCCGCCGCCGACGAGGGTGGTGATGCCGGAGGACAGCGCCTCGTCGGCGATCTGCGGGCAGATGAAGTGGACGTGCGCGTCTATGGCGCCGGCCGTCAGGATCCGCCCGTTGCCGGCGATGATCTCGGTCTCCGGGCCGATGACGAGGTCGGGGTGGACCCCGTCCATGGTGTCGGGGTTGCCGGCCTTGCCGATGCCGGTGATCCGGCCGTCGCGGATGCCGACGTCGGCCTTGACGATGCCCCAGTGGTCGATGATCACGACGCCGGTGATCACCGTGTCGGGGGTGCCGTCGGCGCGCGTGGCCCGGGACTGGCCCATGGACTCGCGGATGACCTTGCCGCCGCCGAACACGGCCTCGTCGCCGGCGAGTCCGGGACCGCCGCTGCGGTCCTCCTCGATCTCGACCAGCAGATCGGTGTCGGCGAGCCGGATGCGGTCACCGGTCGTCGGCCCGAACAGGTCGGCGTACGCGGCGCGGGAGATCTCAGGCATCGAGGGCACCTCCGGTCTCGCCGCGCAGTCCCGGCACCACACGGGCGCCGGTCAGCGGGACGAGTTCGACGTCGACGGGGATCCCGGGCTCGAAGCGCACGGCGGTGCCGGCGGCGACGTTGAGCCGCTTGCCGCGGGCCGCCGCGCGGTCGAACTCCAGGCCGGGGTTGGCCTCGGCGAAGTGGTAGTGGGAGCCGACCTGGACGGGCCGGTCGGCGGCGTTGAGGACGGTCAGCCGGGTGACGTCACGGCCCTCGTTGTAGGCAATCGGGCCGTCGGCGAAGAGGATCTCTCCGGGGATCATCGAGGCCTCCTTCAGACGATCGGGTCGTGGACGGTGACGAGCTTGGTGCCGTCCGGGAACGTCGCCTCGACCTGGACGTCGTGGATCATCTCGGGGATGCCCTCCATGACGTCGTCCCTGGTGAGCAGCTTGCGTCCGGAGGACATGAGCTCGGCGACCGTACGGCCGTCCCGGGCGCCCTCAAGGATGTGCGACGTGATGAGGGCGACCGCCTCGGGGTGGTTCAGCCTCAGCCCACGTGCGCGGCGCTTCTCGGCCACGTCGGCCGCCACGTGGATGAGCAGCCTCTCTTGCTCGTGCGGGGTCAGTTGCACGTCCCACCTCACAGTCCTCGCTCCGGACCGTGCGGGGTCCGGTTGCCGCGGCCACGGGGCAAACTGCCTGGTGGCGTGGATGGGCAGGCTAGTTGGACCGCGTTTCGGGCACGTTAACCCAGCTGTGACCTCTCAGGCGTGTCCGGCATGCTCATCAGGGCCCGCAGTCCGTCCTGGAGGACCTCCACCGGCGCCGCCCCGAACAGGGCCTGCTGGGCGATGAACCCCTGCACCGCAGCGATCATGGTGCGTGCCGCATGGTCCGCCGAGGCGTCCGACCGCATCATCCCGGCCTCCTGGTACGCCTCGACGGCCAGTACCCATCTCTCGCGCAGTTCGGTGTAGACGTCCGCCAGAACGGCCGCCAGCTCGTCGCTGCGCACGGTCTCCGCCCAGACCTGGAGCATCAGGCGCGGGAACAGCGGTTCACCGTCGCCGTTCAGGGACGGCCAGACGCGCAGGGTCCGCCCCAGGACCAGGCCGACCAGGATGTCCGGCGGTGGCGGGGGGCTCTGCCGGGTGACGTCGGCGAAGGCGGCGCGGATCTCGCCGAGCACCTCTTTGACGATCGCGGCGATCAGCTCGTCCTTGCCGGTGAAGTAGCGGTAGACCGCTCCGGCCGAGAGGTCGACCTCCTTGAGCACGTCCTGCATGGACGTGGCGTGGAAGCCGTTGCGGGCGAAGAGCCGGGCGGCGCCGTCGAGGATCTGGCGGCGGCGGGCGTCGAGGTGCTCCTGGGATACGCGTGCCATGCCCAAAACGTAAAACGAACATTCCTTCTTGACAAGCGAGGACCGCCGGGAGCACGGTGGAACTCGGAAAAACGAACGATCCTTCTTTTTAATCGGACCCGTTTTCAGATCGGACCCGGGAGACCCCATGTCCACCCTTTCCGCTACGCCGCCCAGGCCTGCCGCCTCTCATCGGCACCTGGTCGCGGTCGTCGTCCTCGTCCCCGTCCTCGCCGCGCTCGCCCTGTGGGCCTTCGCCTGGCCCGCCGCCCGCACCGCTCCCCGCGACCTGCCTCTCGCCGTGGCCGGGCCGACCGCCGCCACGGCCCAGGTGGAGCGGCAACTCACCCGACACGAGGGCGCGTTCGAGATCCACCGCTACGCCGACGAGGCCGCCGCCCGGGAGGCCGTCGAGGACCGGACCGTCTACGGCGCGGTCGTCGTCACCCCGCAGGGCCCGAAGCTGCTGACCGCGTCGGCCGCGAGCCCGGCCGTCGCCCAGCTGCTCCAGCAGGCGGTGGCGCAGCAGGCCGCCACCCAGGGCACGGAGGTCAGGACGGTCGACGTCGTGCCCGCGGCCGCGTCGGACCCGCGCGGTGCCGCCCTCACCGCGAGCGTCCTGCCGCTGGCCCTGGCCGGCATGGCGGCCGGCGCGGCGGTGACCCTGCTCGGGCTGCGGGGCATCCGCGCCGCGAGCGCGCTGGTCGGTGCCGCCGCCCTGATCGGCGTGATCGCGACCGCGCTCGCGCACAGCTGGCTGGGCGTGCTCGCCGGCGACTGGTGGGCGGAGGCCGGGGTGTTCGCCCTGACGACGCTGGCCGTGAGCGCCGCCGTCGCCGGTCTGGCCGCCCTCGTCGGGCCCGCCGGGGTCGGGATCATGGCCGCGGTCGTGATGCTGGTCGGCAACCCCTTCTCCGGAGCCGCCTCGGCGCCGCAGATGCTGCCCCAGCCGGTCGGCGTGGTCGGCCAGTGGCTGCCGCCCGGCGTGGGCACGACCCTGCTGCGCTCGGTGTCCTTCTTCGACGGCGCGGCGGCGACCGGTCCGGCCCTGACGCTGCTCTGGTGGGCCGCGCTCGGCCTGGGCGCCGTACTGCTGGGCAGCGCCCTCAGGAAGGCGCATACGACGCACACCGCGCCCGCGCCCGAGCGGGAGCCGTCCACCGTCGGCTGACCCACCGGCACACCGAAGCGACCGTGCACCCCCGCTGTAGCGGACGGGGGTGCACGGTTCTCTGCTTCACGGAGGCCCGAACCGCGGGCGCTACGAGGGGGTCGCCCCCCGGTGCTCGGCGGCGATACCGAAGCGATGCCGTTCGCGGGGAGCGGAAGCGACCTCGCGGACGCCGGAGACCGCGCTGATCACCTGCTCCTCGGCGAGTTCCGCCGGCTCCCCGAGCTTCTCCAGTCGCTCCAGGTCAGCGGCGGAGACAAGGGCGACGAGGGGCTTTCCGTGCCGCGTCACGACGACGCGTTCACCGCCGTACACCACGCGATTGATCAGATCGGCGAGCTCAGCCCTGGCTTGCGTCACCGGAATCTCGTAGGACATGCTCCCCACATTACGTCATGTACGTCCTGTACATTTTTTACAGGCACCTCGCCAAGGGAGCGTGAGCCATGACCCGACCGACCGCCCGCCATGTACTGCCCGAGTTCACGGAGCGCACGAGTAACGGCACCAGGACGCAGGACCCCTACTCGAAGCTGCTGGAGGAGCGGATCGTCTTCCTCGGCACGCAGATCGACGACATCTCGGCGAACGACGTGATGGCACAGTTCATGTACCTGGAGCACAGGGACCCCGACCGGGGCATCTCGCTGTACATCAATTCGCCGGGCGGATCCTTCAGCGCCATGACGGCGATCTACGACACCATGCGGTACGTCACCTGTGACGTGGAGACGATCTGCCTGGGCCAGGCCGGCTCGGCCGCCGCGGTGCTGTTGTCCGCCGGCACACCGGGCAAGCGGTTCGCCCTGCCGGGCGCCCGGGTGGCGATCCGTCAGCCGGGGCTGCCCGAGCCGGTCGAGGGCCAGGCCAGCGATCTGGCCATCCAGGCCGACGAACTGACGCGCATTCGGACCCGCCTTGAGGACATGCTCGCCCTGCACACCGGACGCGGCCGCGAGCAGGTGAGCGAGGACATCGAGCGGGACAAGCTCCTGAACGCGCGGGAGGCGCTGGAGTACGGGCTGGTGGACGCGATCATCCCCAGCCGCAAGACCACCCTCGCGCCGCCCACGGGGCGGTGATCGGCCGGTGCTTCCACCCGAGCTGCCGCCGCTGCCCGCGCTGACCCGCGCGGAGGGCGAGTTGATCGACCGTTACCTCGACGTCGTGGACCTGCTCGGCCGGATCAACCCGGGCCGGCACGGCGACACCTACAGCGGACTGCGCGCCGCCCAGGCGCTCGTGAGCAGGGCGACCGAGCTCCGGGACGCGCTGGCGCTGATGCATCAGCGGGGCGAGACGGAGCTGCACGCTCTCACGCTGGCGCGTGCGTTGCGCGTGCTGGACGGAGAGCGCCGCACGGCTCGTGTCACGGTGCCGCCGCGCTCCGACAGTTGACGAGGTGTACAGACCGGTTCCGGACGACTCGGCCCACTGACGAGGCGTCCGGAACGGAGCTGAAACGCACCAAACGACGTACCGCCTTTCGGCGTAGCCACGCATCCATTTGCGCGCCCGTCAAGGTTGCACAACGGGCATGACCGCGAGGCGGAATCATGTGTTCCGTCCCTGGTCCGGGGCTCGTTGGGCACCTGGACACCGCTTCGAACACAGGGGTGTCCACCCGAACGGGTGAGTGGTGAGTAACGCCACAAATCCCCGGTTCCGTTGGGATTTTCGTTCAACCGTGCGTCAAGATCCCTGTCTGACGACAAGCCCCCGCCACAGCGGCGGGGCGGTCCGGGCGGACGCCGAGTCCTGCCGCCGCCCGGATGACCGGTCGACAGGAGTGGATCGGCAGGAGTGGAGGACCCGAGCAAGACGGGTTGCCGGAGCGGACGTTCGTTCGATCCGAGCAGCCCTTGGGGTGAAGCCGCAGCAACGCGGCCGGGCAACTTCGCCAGCCCGAATCCGACAGGTCATCCTTCACAGGCGGCTGACGAAGGGTTGCGCATGACTGCGCTCAATCGTGTCCCGTCGCTCATGGCCCGGGCCGGAACGGCCTCGGCTCTCACCATCGCCGCCGTGGGCGGCTCGATAGTGGCACCGGGCTTCGCCCCCGAGGCCGAAGCGGCCACGCCGGCGACGAAGGCACTCCAGGTCGCGGCCTCCAAGAAGGGCTCCCCGTACAAGTGGGGCGCCACCGGGCCGAGCCGGTTCGACTGCTCCGGGCTGACGCTGTACTCGTTCAAGAAGGCGGGCAAGAAGCTGCCCCGTACGGCGGCCCAGCAGTACAACAAGACCCGTCACATCTCCGCCCAGAACCGCAAGGCCGGAGACCTGGTGTTCTTCCATTCGGGGTCGTACGTCTACCACGTCGGCATCTACGCCGGGAAGGGAAAGATCTGGCACTCCCCGAAGAGCGGGGACGTGGTGAAGCTGCAGAAGATCTGGACCAGGAGCGTCTGGTACGGCCGGGTCAAGTGACCCACCCGGGGGCGGTGACGGCGACCTGATACGCCGTCACCGCCCTCGGGGCCCTCAGAGGGCCAGCAACGGCCCGGCGAGCAGTGCCCCGCCGAAGGCCGTCAGCGCGGCGCCGGTGACGGTCGTGACGGCCCGGGCGGCCCGCGGGCGGCGCAGCCATCTGCCGAGCCGGTCCACGAGCAGGGCGACCACCTGGAACCACACCAGGGCCATCGCGAGCACGATCAGCGCGAGCAGCAGGGTCCGGGGCAGCGCCGGAGCGCCCGCGGGCACGAACTGGGGCAGCACGCTGAGGAAGGTCAGGGACGCCTTCGGGTTCAGGGCGTTGGTCACGAAGCCCTGCCGCAGGGGTCGCCCGGTGGAGTCCTCGCGCTCCTCCATGACGTCGACGCGCCGTTGCCGCAGCGTCTGGACGCCGAGATACAGCACATAGACGCCGCCGACCACTTGGAGCGCGCGGAACAGCGCCGGCATGGCGGCCAGCACCGCGGCGACCCCCACCACCGCGAGCGTCACATGCACCAGCAGTCCGGCCCCGATCCCGAGCGCGCAGGCGATGCCGGCCCGATGGGAGACGAGGGCGTTGCGTACGACGACGGTGAAGTCGGCCCCGGGCATGGCGACCAGGCCGGCGGAGACCCCGGTGAAGGCGATGAGCTGAGCGTCCATGCCTGCCAGCCTGCCGCGTGGAAGCCTTCAGCAGGTATTTCAAATATCCTGGGAGGTCCTAAAGCATCACTTAACCCCGGGGGCTGTCATGTACGACCCGACCCGTCTCGCCGCCCTGGTGGCGGTCGCCGAGGCGGGTTCGATCACCCGGGCCGCCGAGCGGCTCGGCTACACCACGCCCGCGCTGTCGCAGCAGCTGGCCAAGCTGGAGCGCGAGGCGGGCACCGCCCTTCTGGTACGGCATCACCGCGGGGCCCGGCTGACGGGTGCGGGCGAGCTGCTGGTGGTCCGGGCGCGGCGGGTGCTCGACGAGCTGGAGCGGGCGCGGCACGAACTGGCCCGGCTGACCGGCCTGACCGGCGGCACGCTCCGGCTCGGCACCTTCCAGACCGCGGGCATCCATCTGCTGCCACCGGCTCTCAGCGCCTTTCGCCGGGCCCATCCGGACGTGGAGCTGACGGTCGCCGACTACGAGCCCTCGGCGGGGGTGACCGCGGTGGCGGCCGGCGAGATCGACCTGGCGCTGACCCACGCCTACGAGCCGGGCGAGCCGATCCCGCTGCCCGCCTCGGTCGGCGTCGAGCCGATCCTCGTCGAGGAACTCGTGCTGGTGTCTGCTCCGGGCCACGTCCTCACCAGCGGCGCCGCACGGCTACCGCTGGCCGACCTCGCCGGCCAGCCACTGATCAGCATGGCGCCGGACGCCCCCGCCCGGCGAGGTGTGGAGGCGGCCCTGACCAGAGCCGGGGCCACACCGTCCGTGCTGGTCCCGACGCCGGGGTACCTACTGGTGTGCGCCCTGGCCAGCGCGGGGCTCGGGGTGGCGGTGGTACCGGAGATGGTGGCGCGCACGTCGGTCACTCCGGTGGGGGTGCGGGCGCTTCAGGGCGGGCAGCTGCGCCGTACGATCTCGGTCGCCTATCGCGACGATGAGGCGGCACCCGCCGCGGACGCCTTCCGAGCGGTGTTGCGGGGCACTTTCAACCGAGCCCGACAGTCCCCACCCTAAGGGGCGCGGGGAACTGCGCGACCAGCCACAACGGACCAGCAGACAACACCCACCCCCTCACGGCTCAGGCGCCGCAGGCACCGGCACGGCCCACGGCAGTTCGATGGATACCGTCTTCCCACCCTCCCGCGTCGGTCGCACTCTGAGCTTGCCGCCGCACTCCGCGGTCAGCCAGCGGATGATGACCATGCCGCGGCCGTTGTCCTGCTGGACGGCGGCCGGCAGCCGCTTGGGGAAGCGTGGATGGCTGTCGGTGACGCCGATGCGCAGGTGTTCGTCACAGTCGAGCGCGAGGTCCACCGTGAAGGTGGGTGACTGGCCGAGGGTGTGCTGTACGGCGTTGGTGGTGAGTTCGGAGACGATCAGACGGATGGTGTCGGCCACCTCCGTGTCCGGTGGCAGTCCCCACTCGGCGAGAGTGGTGACCACGTAGGCCCGGGCCGCGGAGACCGAGGCGGGATCGCTCGGCAGAGTGACGGATGCTTCCAGATGATCTGCCATGGCGACGTCGTCCCTTTCCCACGGGACCGCAGTCCGACATGGAGCGGAGGGTTCGAGTACGGTCCCGGACTGGTGCTTCGTCGCCAGAGTGCCATTACCGCGCCCGTCAGGAGTGGCGATCCACCAAGATGTGCATATATCTGTCGCTCGAAGCGGTGAACTCTGCGACGGCAGAGCGTATTTGGGCGGCTCGGTTGGAGTAAGGAGTTGCCCATGCAGCACGGTCCCGCGGTGCGCCGCCGAAAACTGGGCGCGGAACTGCGTGCGTTGCGCACCGGGGCGGGGCTCACCAGTGGTGAGGCGGCCCGGCTGGTGGGCTGGCACCAGTCCAAGGTGAGCCGGATCGAGACCGGCGCCAGCGGGGTGAAACCGGCCGATGTGCGGTTACTGCTCGACGCCTACGGCGTACAGGACGCCAGGCTACGGGAGTTGCTGCTGGTGCTGGCAGGCTCCGACGAGGGGGGCGGCCGTCATCACTGGTGGCACGCGTACCGCGGAGTGCTGCCGCCGACGTACCGCGACTTCATCAGCCTGGAGTCCCAGGCGAGCGCGATGCGCACGCTGGAGACCTCCGTGGTGCCCGGGCTGTTGCAGACGCCTGAGTACGCGCGTGCGGTGACCCGGGCCGCGGTGGGCGGACTCGCCGACGAGAGCGCCGACGCCGACGAACGTCTGGAGGCGCTGGTCGCGGTCCGTCTGGCCAGGCAGGACGTGCTGCGCGCGGAACCGCCGCTGGAGCTGAGCGCGGTGCTCGACGAGGCGGTGCTGCGCCGGGAGATCGGTGGGCCGCAGGTCATGGCGCGGCAGTTGAGGCGGCTGGTGGAGGCGGCGCGGTTGCCCCAAGTCCGGTTGCAGGTGCTGCCGTTCGCGGCCGGCGAGCATGTCGGCATCACCGGGCCTTTCGTTATCTTCTCATTTTCGCGCACTTCTGATCTGGATGTGGTTGTTCTCGACCACTTGACGAGTAGCCTCTATCTCGAACGGAAAGAAGACCTCCAGGCCTACACGGAGGCCTTCAACACCCTTCGGATCCACGCCCTTTCGCCCGAGGAATCGTTGGATTACATCGCCGCGCTGGCTGGCGGCGCGTAAGGAGGCACCATGACCGCAACGCCTCGGAAGGTCACTTCAAGTACCGATCTGCCCGGTGCGCGATGGCTGCGCAGCAGCTACAGCACCGGGGCGAACAACTGCGTCGAGACGGCACGGCAGCACTCCGGCCCGTGGACCGGGCTGCTCGCCGTGCGCGACTCCAAGGACCCGGCCGGACCCGCGCTGCTCTTCTCCCCCGAGAGCTGGACGGGCTTCACGACCGCGTTCCAGTCCTGACCGCACCGATCAACTCCGACCGATTCTGATCGATTCCACTCTGATCAGGTCCGACTGATGCGACGGCAGGGCCGTGTCACGCCGACTCATGGTCGTGTCTCGCCGATCACCCGTACAGCGCGTTCGATCTGCCCCTCGGAGAGGTCCGCGCGGGCGGTCAGCCTCAGCCGTGAGATGCCGTCGGGAACGGAGGGAGGACGGAAGCAGCCCACGGCGAGGCCCGCCGCACGGCACTCGGCCGCCCAGAGCACGGCCTCTTCGGGGGACGGCGCCCGCACGGAGACGACCGCGGCGTCCGGACGTACGGCTTCCAGACCCGCGGCCGTCAGGCGGGTGTGCAGTTCGCTCGCCACCGTGCGGGCCCGCGCCGCGCGCTCCGGCTCGCGGCGCAGCAACCTCAGTGCCGCCAGGGCCGCCCCCGCGGCGGCGGGGGCCAGGCCCGTGTCGAAGATGAACGTCCGGGCCGCGTTGACCAGGTGGTCGGTGACCCGGGCGGGGCCGAGCACGGCACCGCCCTGGCTGCCGAACGACTTGGACAGCGTGACCGTGACGACGACGTCGTCGGCGCCCGCGAGCCCCGTGGCGTGCGGGGCGCCGCGGCCGCCGTCGCCCAGCACGCCGAGCCCGTGGGCGTCGTCCACGACCAGCCCGGCGCCGTGTTCCCGGCACGCCTCGGCGAACCGGGCCAGCGGGGCGGCGTCGCCGTCGACCGAGAAGACGGTGTCGGACACGACGACGGCGGGCCCGTCGTGCGTCTGGAGCGCCTTGCGCACGGCGTCCGGGTCGGAGTGCGCCACGACCTGTGTCGTGCCGCGCGCCAGTCGGCAGCCGTCGATCAGCGAGGCGTGGTTGCCCGCGTCCGAGACGATCAGCGAGCCGTGCGGCGCCAGCGCGGTGACCGCGGCGAGGTTGGCCGCGTAGCCGGAGGAGAAGACCAGGGCCGCCTCGAAGCCGCAGAAGTCGGCCAGCTCGCGCTCCAGCTCGGCGTGCAGCTCCGTGGTGCCCGTGACGAGCCGGGAGCCGGTGGCGCCGCCGCCCCACGTCCGCGCGGCCCGCGCCGCGCCCTCGGTGACCTCCGGGTGGCGGGCCAGACCCAGGTAGTCGTTGCTCGCGAGATCGAGGAGCGGCGACTCGGCGGGGCGCGGGCGCAGGGTCCGTACGAGTCCGGCGCGGCGGCGCAGCTCCGCCTGCTCGTCGATCCAGCCGAACGCCATGGCTCCTCCGGGCTTTTGTAGGCAGTGCACAGACACTAGTCGCACGGCCGACGGCCCACGGTGTGGCAATACCCACACATCGAAGTGACAGGGTTGTCCGAAGTCTCCTTGGCTCGGAGGCCCTCCGTGCGTAAGGATCAGCTCCCATGGACCTGCTGAACACGCTGGTGGACAAGGGGCTTCGGCGCGAGCTGCCGACCCGCGAGGAAGCCTTGGCCGTCCTCGCCACTTCCGACGACGACCTGCTCGATGTGGTGGCCGCGGCCGGGAAGGTGCGCCGGCAGTGGTTCGGCCGACGGGTGAAACTCAACTATCTCGTCAACCTGAAGTCCGGGCTGTGCCCCGAGGACTGCTCCTACTGTTCCCAGCGCCTCGGCTCGACCACCGGCATCCTGAAGTACACCTGGCTCAAGCCCGAGGATGCCTCCCAGGCCGCGGCCGCCGGTTTGGCGGGAGGCGCCAAGCGGGTCTGTCTGGTGGCGTCCGGGCGCGGCCCGACCGACCGCGACGTGGACCGCGTCTCGAAGACCATCAAGGCGATCAAGGACGAGAACGAGGGCGTCGAGGTGTGCGCCTGTCTCGGACTCCTCTCCGACGGCCAGGCGGAGCGGCTGCGCGAGGCCGGCGCGGACGCCTACAACCACAACCTCAACACCTCCGAGGCCACCTACGGCGAGATCACGAGCACGCACACCTACGCCGACCGCGTCGACACCGTGACCAAGGCGCACGCGGCCGGCCTGTCCGCCTGCTCGGGCCTGATCGCGGGCATGGGCGAGAGCGACGAGGACCTGGTCGACGTCGTCTACTCGCTGCGCGAGCTGGACCCGGACTCGGTGCCGGTCAACTTCCTGATCCCGGTCGAGGGCACCCCGCTGGCCAAGGAGTGGAACCTCACCCCGCAGCGCTGCCTGCGCATCCTGGCGATGGTCCGTTTCGTCTGCCCCGACGTCGAGGTGCGCATCGCGGGTGGCCGCGAGGTCCATCTGCGCACGATGCAGCCCCTCGCCCTGCACCTGGCCAACTCGATCTTCCTCGGCGACTACCTGACCACCGAGGGTCAGGCGGGCAAGGCCGACCTGGAGATGATCGCGGACGCCGGGTTCGAGGTGGAGGGCGCCGACCAGGTGACCCTGCCGGAGCACCGGGCGACGGCCGGCGGCGGCTGCGGCTCGCACGCGAGCGCGGGCTGCGGGTCCCAGGAGAGCGCCGGGTGCGGCGGGCACGACGACGCCGGATGCGGTGGGCACGAGGGGGGCGGCGTCTGCGGTACGGCAGCCGCGACGCCGGCCGTCACCGAGCCGCGCACGGACCTGGTCGCCGTACGCCGCCGGGGCGCCGGCACGGACCTCGCGCCCAATGCCTGACGCGCGCACCGTGCCCCGCCTGACCGTTCCCGAGCTGCTGGAACTCGACCGGCGGCACGTGTGGCATCCGTACGGCCCCATGCCCGGCCGCGCCGAACCGCTCGTCGTGGAGTCGGCGAGCGGGGTGCGGCTGAAGATGGCCGACGGTTCGGGTGAGCTGGTCGACGGCATGTCGTCCTGGTGGTCGGCGATCCACGGCTACAACCACCCGGTGCTCAACAAGGCGGCGCACGAGCAGCTGGCTCGGATGAGCCACGTCATGTTCGGCGGGCTCACGCACGAGCCCGCCGTACGGCTGGCGAAGCTCCTTGTCGACATGTCGCCCGACGGTCTGGAGCATGTCTTCCTCGCGGACTCCGGGTCGGTGTCGGTCGAGGTCGCCATCAAGATGTGCCTGCAGTACTGGCGTTCTCTGGGCCGCCCCGGCAAGCAGCGGCTGCTGACCTGGCGCGGCGGCTACCACGGCGACACCTGGCAGCCGATGTCGGTGTGCGATCCCGAGGGCGGGATGCACGAGCTGTGGACCGGTGTGCTCCAGCGCCAGGTGTTCGCGGATCCGCCGCCGGTGGAGTACGAGGAGTCGTACGCCGAGCGGCTGCGGTCGCTGATCGAGCGGCACGCCGACGAACTGGCGGCCGTGATCGTCGAGCCGGTCGTGCAGGGCGCGGGCGGCATGCGGTTCCACTCCCCCGCGTATCTGCGGGTGCTGCGGGAAGCGTGCGACGCCCACGACGTCCTGCTCGTTTTCGACGAGATCGCGACCGGGTTCGGGCGTACGGGCGCGCTGTTCGCGGCGGAGCACGCGGCGGTGACGCCGGATGTGATGTGCGTGGGCAAGGCGCTGACCGGCGGATACCTGACGATGGCGGCCACGCTGTGCACCTCGCGCGTGGCCGGCGGGATCTCGCGGGGCGAGGTGCCGGTGCTGGCGCACGGCCCGACCTTCATGGGCAATCCGCTGGCGGCCGCGGTGGCCTGCGCCTCGATCGAGCTGCTGCTCGGGCAGGACTGGGCGGCCGAGGTGAAGCGGATCGAGGCGGGCCTGCGGGAAGGACTGGCCCCCGCGGCGAACCTTCCGGGCGTGAAGGATGTCCGTGTCCTCGGCGCCATCGGTGTCGTCCAACTCGACCACGCGGTGGACATGCGGGCGGCGACGGCGGCCGCCGTGCGGGAGGGCGTGTGGCTGCGGCCGTTCCGCGACCTCGTCTACACGATGCCGCCGTACGTCACGGGCGACGCGGACGTCGCACGGATCGCCCGCGCGGTGTGCGCGGCCGCTCGGGAGGGCTGACATGCCGGTACTGGTGATCACGGGCACGGGCACGGAGGTCGGCAAGACGGTCACGACCGCCGCGGTCGCGGCGGCCGCGGTGGCCGCGGGCCGTTCGGTGGCGGTGCTGAAGGCCGCGCAGACGGGCGTCGCGCCGGACGAGCGCGGGGACGCGGCGGAGGTCGCGCGGCTGGCCGGCGCCGTGACGACCGCGGAAGTCGCCCGCTACCCCGAGCCCTTGGCCCCGGCGACGGCCGCGCGCCGGGCCGGTCTCCCACCGGTACGTCCGCACCAGATCGCCGAGGCCGCCGCCGAACTGGCCACCGAGCACGACCTGGTGCTGGTGGAAGGGGCCGGCGGGCTGCTGGTCCGCTTCGACGACGCGGGCAGCACCCTGGCCGACGCGGCCGAGCTGATGGCGGCGCCGGTCCTGGTGGTGGCGTCGGCCGGCCTGGGCACCCTGAACACGACGGAGCTGTCGGCCCGCGAACTGCGCCGCCGGCACCTGGACCTGCTCGGCGTCGTGATCGGCAGCTGGCCCGAGACACCGGATCTGGCGTCGCGCTGCAACGTCGCGGACCTGCCGGACGTGGCGGCGGCGCCGCTGCTGGGCGCGGTCCCGGCGGGTGCGGGGGCGCTGGCACCCGCCGACTTCCGTGCCGGGGCGCCCGGTTGGCTGGCCCCGCGGCTGTTCGGGACGTGGGACGCGGACGGGTTCCGGGTGCGGGAAGCGCCCTGACCTCGCCGGGTTCGCCCGCGCCTGCGCCTGCGCCGAACGAACTAGAGCGGCTCCCCTTTTCCGCCGTCGGCGACGATCCGCACCAGTTCGATGCGGGAGCGGATCCCGAGGCGGGTGAAGATGCCTCGCAGGTGGTGGTCGATGGTGCGGGGGCTGAGGGCGAGGCGGGCGGCGATCTCGCGGTTGGTGGCGCCCTCGGCGGCCATCCGGGCGACCAGGAGTTGCTGGGCGGTGAGGCGGGTCGAGGGGTGGTCCGCGGGGTCGGCGGGCTGCGCGGCGGGTGCGCCGAGGGCGCGCAGTTCGGTGCGGGCCTGGGCGGCGCAGTGCGGGGCGCCGAAGGAGTCGAACGCCTCCAGGGCGCTGTGCAGCCGGTCGCGTGCCTCCGTACGGCTGCGCAGTCGGCGCAGGGCGCTGCCGAACAGCAGCTCCGTGCGGGCGCGTTCGAAGTCACGAGTGCCGTGTGAGTGCAGGCCGAGGGCCGTGCGGTAGTGGTCCACGGCTTCCGCGCCGGGGGCGAGCAGGGCGCGGCAGCGGGCGCTGAGGGCGAGGTCGTCGGGACTGCGCACGGTGCTCGCCCAGCGGTCGTAGTCGGCGTGCGCGACCCGCGCGACCCGGGTGTCACCGGTGCGGACGGCGGCCTCGACGTAGTGCGGGGTGGCGAGATGGCGGATGGCCCGGTGGCCGTGTCCGGGGCCGAATCCGGCCAGGGCGCGCAGTCGGGCCGCCGCGGCGGCGAAGCGGCCACTGCTGAGGTCGAGGAAGGCGAGCGCCCACTGGGCGAGCGCGGCGGGCAGACCGAGGCCGTGGGCGAGGGCGTACGACCGTGCCGTCGCGGCGCGTTCGCGGCAGAGGTCCCCGTCTCCGGTCAGCGCCGCGAACATCGCGAGGGCTGCCTGGAGATGACAGGCCCCGTTGTCCTGACCGGTGGCGTGGGCCTGCCAGAGCCCGTCCACGGCGGCGGCCTCGCCGGCCCGCGGGCGTCCCGTCCAGAAGTCGGCGTACGCCCGGAACTCCATCGCCTGCGCCACGGCCACCGGAGTGCCCCGTGCCCGCGCGGAGGCAGCGGCGCGCACGGTCGCGGTGGCCGCGCGGGTGTGGTCGCCGAGGAGCAGGGCGGCGATCCCGGCGTGGATCAGGACGGTCGGCTCACCGTCAGGACCGCACTGCCCGGCCGCCGACCGCAGCAGGTCACGCGCGTCCGCGTAGCGCCCGTCGAACGCGGCCACGAGCCCGCCGAGCGTCCCGGGCGGCACGACGCCGAGGCGGTCGGCGACCTGCGCGGCCTCATGCAGGCGGCGTAGGTCTCCGGTGTAGACGGCGGCTTCGGTGGCGCGGGCGAGGAGGTGGTCGGCGCGGGCGGAGGAAGGTGTGTGGAGGGCAACGGTGTCCGCGGCGAGGGGAGTTGAGGCGGGGAGAGCGGCGAGAGGGGCTTTGGCCGGAGGCCGGGAGCCCGTGTCGGCAGCGGCTTCTGCCGACAGGGAACGGCGCACGTCGTCGGCGGCGGCACCCGTCGACCGGAAGCCTCCTCCCCGCGCACCCACCCGTACCACCCCCGTCAGCAGCGCGTCGAACGCCTCAGACGCGTTCCCCGCCCGGAGGGCGAGCACCCCCGTCAAGGCATCGTCGGTGGCGGTGGCGGCGAGTCGACGGGCTCGGTCGCCGTCGCCCGACTGCCAGGCGTACGTGGCGGCGAGGGCGACCAGGCGGGTCTGTTCGGGCGGGTCGGGGCACAGTGCGGCGGCGCGCTCGGCCAGGGCGCGGGCCAAGGGGAGCCGCCCCGCGGTGGCCGCCTTGTGCGCGGCGGCGCCGAGTTCCGCCGCGAGCCGGGCGCTGGGCCCGAGTGCCGCCGCGCCCCGGTGCCAGGAACGCCACGGTGTCCCGCCCGCGCCGCCCAGCACGCGGGCCAGCAGGCGGTGGACGTCGCGGCGGTCGGCCGGGGAGCCGGTCTCGTAGGCCGCGATCCGCGTCCACGCGTCCCGGAACACGACCCCGCCCGCGCCCGCGTGCGCGACCCCGGCCGCCTCGGCGGCGTCCAGGGAGCGGGTGTCGAGGCGGGCGGCCATGACGGCGCGCAGGAAGGCGTCCGTGGCGACCGGGTACTGATCGGCCGCGGCGAGCAGCAGCAACAGCCGCGTGTCGTCCGGCAACGCCCGGATCTCCGCCCGGCGTTCGCGCAGCAGCAGCGGGGCCAGTTCGGCGGTTTCCGACGGGAGCGGGTCGAGGCCCGTCGACTGGCGGTCGGTCAGGAGCGGGACCGACTCGACTGCGGCGCGCGGATCGCCGTGCACCGCACGCAGCAGCCGGACTCGGACGCCTTCGGGGAGCGTCGCGGCCAGTTGTCGCCAGGCCGACGTGAGCCGCGGTGGCGAAGTGCGGTCAAGAGGCGGGGGGTTCACCGGAGTCACCACACAAATGACGTTACTGGCGAGTTAATTGAACCGTAAAGACCGGCGATTTCGCCGATGCGGCGCGCGTAGACCCGGCTCGACACTCCTGGCAACCCCACACGTTTCAGGAGGCATCATGCAGCGCCGCACGCGTCGCATGGCCACGGCCCTCACGGCCCTGGCCTCATCGCTCCTTCTGTCACTCACCCTCTCCCCCACACCCGCGCACGCCGCGACCCACGACCCCGTCGTCTTCGTGCACGGTCTGAGCAGCTCGGCGAGCAGCTGGGACGACTGGGCCGGATACTTCGAGGCCGACGGATACTCCTCCGCCGAGCTGGACGCCTGGTCGTACGACTGGGCCCAGTCGAACGCCACCACCGCCCAGCAGCTCGCGACCGAGATCAGAAACGTGCTGGCCAGGACCGGCGCCTCGAAGGTCGACCTGGTCGTCCACTCCATGGGCGCGCTCAGCGCCCGCTACTACCTCAAGAACCTGGGCGGGACGTCGTACGTCGACGACTTCGTCTCCACGGCGGGCGTGAACCACGGCACGTCCACCGCCTCGTGGTGCGCGTGGCTGTACACGTCCTGCGCGGAGATGAACACCGGCAGCTCGTTCCTGTCCGCCCTGAACTCGGGCGACGAGACCCCGGGCGGTGTGTCGTACGCCAGCTACTGGTCGAACTGCGACGACGCGCTCACCCCTGACACCACCGCCGTCCTGAGCGGCGCCACGAACGTCGAGGTCGGCTGTGTCTCGCACACCGACATGAACAACGACCAGGGCGTGTACGAGCAGGTCCGGGACTTCATCGGCTGATCTCGGCCCGGCCGGAAACGACGGCCACCGCGGCGGCGGGGGTGCGTCGGCCCCGTACGGGGGACAATCAGGGTGAGCCCCGTCCCACCCGGGAGGTCCCCATGGCCGTACGGTCCGCCGGCTCCGGCAAGGTGTCACGGGGTACCGTGCACCACCCGCTGTTCGCCCGTTTCTACGCCCGGATGAGTGTCAGCGCCGAGACGCGGATGGGCATGGGCGACATCCGCGACCGGCTGCTGGCCGGACTGTCGGGCCGGGTGATCGAGATCGGCGCGGGCAACGGCCTGAACTTCACCCACTACCCGAGCGCGGTGTCGGAAGTCGTCGCCATCGAACCGGAGCCTGTGCTGCGGCAGTTGGCGGTGGAGTCCGCGCTCCGGGCCGAGGTTCCGGTGGATGTCGTACCGGGCGCGGCGGAGGCGCTTCCGGTCAAGAGCGAGGCCTTCGACGCGGTGGTGCTCTCGCTGGTGCTGTGCAGCGTGCGGGACGTGCCGCGGGCGCTCGGCGAGGTACGGCGGGTACTGCGGCCCGGCGGTGTGGTGCGGTTCTTCGAGCACGGCCGGGGCGGCGGACGCGCGATGCTCCTCACCCAGCGCGCGCTGGACCGGACGGTGTGGCCGCTGGTGAGCGGCGGCTGTCATGTCTCCCGCGATCCGGTCGCGGCGCTGCGCGGGGCGGGCTTCGAACTCGGTCCGTGCCGGCAGGTGATGATGCCGGAGAACGGGCCGGTGCTCCCGTCGTCGTACTGCGTGCTGGGCACGGCGTGGCGGCCGGCGGAGGAGCAGGCCGGCTGACCACGGACCCCGCCTCGCGGAGCCTGTCTCACAGGATCCGCGTCACAGACTCCACTGGCGCAGTTCGCGCGCGATGTCCTCGACCGAGGCCTCACCGCTCTTGACCAGGCGTGCCAGATCGCGCACCTGCTCGGGCGAGGTGACGACCTTGAGGCCGCTGGCGACCAGGTAGGCGTAGGCGACGGCGGAGGCGAACAGCGCGTTGGAGCGCTCCAGGGCCGGGACGTGGATGAGGAGTTGGAGCAGGGCCGCGGCGCGGGCCTGCGGGCTGTCGTAGACCGGGGTGTCGAATATCTCCGCCCGGTGGCGGGCGACGGCGGCGACGAGGGCTCCCCAGTCGGTGACCTGCGGGTCCCCCGGAGTCCTCTTCTCGGCGAGCATGAGCAGCCAGGCGAGGTCGATGTTCAGATTGCTCAACGGATCAGCGACGACCTTCGTGCTCCGCGCCGAACTCCTCGGCGAAGACGGACTCGTACTGCTTCATGAAGTCGGCGGCGGCGTCCACGAACGTGTGCCCGACCTCTCCGGTGTCCTTTCTGACCAGCTCCTCGATGTAGCGGTTGACGCTCATTCCGCGGGCCAGGGCACGTTCGCGTGCCGCGCGGGCGGTTCCCTCGTCCACTCTCACGTTCAGCTGGGTCTTCGCCATACCTCAAAGCTAGCGCTCGGACGCTAGCAGCGGCAAGGAGTCACCCCGGCGGCGGAGCGTGCCCCTTACATCGATATCAGGGGCCCGACCTGGGGCGGAGACCGACCGGGACCTTGGGTGGATACCGGGTGTGCGGTGGATCACATTACGCTCGGCGGTGACGGTGAGTCGTTCCGTCCCTGAGGAGGCGGTCTTGTCCACACCAGCTGCCCAGTACGCCCCGGGCCCCGCGTCGGCCGACGGGGTCGCGGCCCGCGCCCGCGGCCTGACCAAGGCGTACGGCTCGGGCGAGACGACGGTGCTCGCCCTCGACTCCGTGGACGTGGACATCGCGCGTGGCCGCTTCACGGCGGTCATGGGGCCGTCGGGGTCCGGGAAGTCCACGTTGATGCACTGTCTGGCCGGGCTCGACAACGTCTCGGCGGGGCAGGTGTGGCTCGGCGGGACCGAGATCACCGGCCTGAAGGAGCGCGAGCTGACCCGGCTGCGGCGGGACCGGATCGGGTTCATGTTCCAGTCGTTCAACCTCATCCCGACCCTGAACGCGGCCGAGAACATCACGCTGCCCATGGACATCGCGGGCACGAAGCCCGACGAGAAGTGGCTGGACCAGGTCATCGACACGCTGGGACTGCGGAACCGCCTCAAGCACCGGCCGTCCCAGCTGTCCGGCGGCCAGCAGCAGCGCGTCGCCTGCGCCCGCGCGCTCGCCTCCCGCCCTGAGCTGATCTTCGCGGACGAACCCACCGGCAACCTGGACTCCCGGGCCGGCCTCGAGGTGCTCGGCTTCCTGCGGGAGGCCGTCGACCAGCTGGGGCAGACCGTCGTCATGGTCACCCATGACCCGGGCGCCGCCGCCCACTCCGACCTGGTGCTCTTCCTGGGCGACGGGCGGATCGTGGACGAGATGGAGCGGCCGACCGCGGAGGCCGTACTGGAGCGGATGAAGCGGTTCGACGGGATCCGCGGCCAGGACGGGCTCCGCGACCGGTCCGCCGGCGGCGGGCCCACGGCATCCGAGGAGCGCTGACCCCGTGCTCAAGGCGACGCTCAGGAGCTTCCTCGCCCACAAGGGACGGCTGCTGCTCTCCGCCCTGGCGGTGCTCCTCTCCGTGGCGTTCGTCGCGGGCAGCCTGATCTTCTCGGACACCGTCAGCCGTACCTTCGACCGGCTCTTCGCCTCGACCGCGGCCGACGTCACCGTCACACCGAAGGAGACCCTCGACGAGACCCTGCCCTCGGGGCGGACGCTGACCCTGCCGGCCTCGCTCGCCGAGCGCCTGGCCCGGGTCGACGGGGTCGCCGCGGCGCGCGCCGAAGTCGACGTGCGGGGCCTCACCGTCGCCGACGAGGACCGCGAGTCGGTGGGCCCGACCACGGGCGCTCCGACCATCGGCACCGCCTGGAACCCGACCGAGCGCAGCCCCGTGGAGCTCACCTCCGGGCACGCCCCGAAGGGCGGCGGGCAGGTGCTGATCGACGCGGACACCGCCGACAGCAAGGACGTCGGCATCGGCGACCGGCTCACGGTCATCGGGCAGGAGGGCTCCTTCCCGGTCGAGGTCGTCGGCATCGTCACCTTCACCACCACCAACCCCGGTGCCGCGCTGGTCTTCTTCGACATCGAGGCGGCGCGGACGAAGCTGCTGGGCGACCCGAAGGCGGCCACCTCCATCTCGCTCGACGCCGCCGACGGCGTCAGCGACGCGGAGCTCAAACGGCGCGTGGCCGACGCGCTCGGCTCCGACGCCGGTGCCGACACCGGCACGTACGAGTTGCGCACGGCCGACGAGCAGGCCGAGTCGGACGTCGAACAGCTCGGCGGATTCCTCGACATCATCAAATATGTGATGCTCGGCTTCGCCGGTATCGCCGTCCTCGTCGGCGTTTTCCTGATCGTCAACACCTTCTCGATGCTGATCGCCCAGCGCACCCGCGAGCTGGGCCTGTTGCGGGCCCTCGGCGCGGACCGGCGTCAGGTGCGGCGCTCGGTCCTGACCGAGGCGCTGCTGCTCGGTCTGGTCGGCTCGACGCTGGGCCTCGCGGCCGGTATCGGGCTGGCCGTCGGACTCATCAGGCTGATGGGCCTGATGGGCATGAACATCAGGGCGACCGAGATGGTCATCGGCTGGGGGACACCGGTGACCGCGTACGTCGTGGGCCTGGGCGTCACCTTCGTCGCCGCGTACCTGCCGGCCCGGCGTGCGGCGGGGGTCTCGCCGATGGCGGCACTGTCGGACGCCGAGATCGCCGACATCGGACGGCCGCTGCGGCTGCGCGCGGTCGTCGGCTCGGTGGTCGGGGCTGCGGGTGCGGCGGCGCTCGTGGGCTGTGCCGTGTCGTCGAGGACGTCGACGGCCGCGTCCCTGCTGGGGCTCGGCGTCATCCTGACCCTGATCGCGACCGTGATCGCCGGCCCCTTGCTCGTACGGCCCGTGATCCGCGTCCTCGGCGGAGCGTTCCCCGCGCTGTTCGGCTCGGTCGGCCGGATGAGCCAGCGCAACGCCCTGCGCAATCCGCGCCGTACCGGGGCCACGGCCGCCGCCCTGATGGTGGGCCTGGCGCTGGTCGGCGGGATGTCGGTGGCCAGCGCCTCGATGACCAAGTCGTTCGACGAGCAGATCGACAAGACGCTGGGCGCCGACTTCGTCGTACAGAACAGCAACTTCGTGCCCTTCCCTCAGGAGATCACCGACCGGATCCGCGACACCGAGGGCGTAGGCCTCGTCGTACGCTCGCAGTTCACGACGATCGCCGTGCGCCTCCCGGACGGCGACCGAGTCAAGACGACCGCCGCGGCCTACGAGCCCGAGCTCGACGAGGTCGCCAACATCACGTACGCGCAGGGCGACAGCGCGGCCGCGCTCGCGGACGGGCACCTCGCCATGGACCAGGACTTCGCCCAGGACCACGGCGTACGTGTCGGCAGCACCGTCCCCGTCGAGTTCCAGGGCGACCGGCGGGCCGAGCTGACGGTGGGCGCCCTCACCGACCAGGAGTCCGCCGACGGGTTCGGCAGCCAGGGCGGCATCTACTTCGGCCTGGGCACGCTGGAGAAGTACGCGCCGGGCGGGCAGGACGCGGCCGTGTACGTCAACGCCGCCTCCGGCACCGGCGCCGACGACCTGAGGGCCGGCCTGGAGAAGGCCCTCGACCCGTATCCGCAGGTGCAGGTCCGGGACATCGCCGACTACAAGGAGCTGGTCCACAACCAGATCGCCGTGCTGCTCTACCTCGTCTACGCCCTGCTCGGCCTCGCGATCATCATCGCGGTGCTCGGCGTGGTCAACACCCTCGCCCTGTCGGTGGTCGAGCGCACCCGGGAGATCGGGCTGCTCAGGGCGATCGGGCTGGCCCGGCGGCAGCTGCGTCGGATGATCCGGCTGGAGTCGGTGGTGATCGCCGTGTTCGGCGCGGTGCTGGGACTCGCGCTCGGTCTGGTGTGGGGCGTGTGCACCCAGCAGGTGCTGGCGCTGCAGGGCATGACGGCGCTGGCGATCCCCTGGGGCACGCTCGTGGCGGTGGTGATCGGCTCGGCCGTGGTGGGCGTCGTGGCGGCACTGCTGCCCGCGTTGCGTGCATCGCGCATGAATGTGCTGGCGGCCATCGCGCACGAGTGATGGAATCGCGGCAGGTACTCAAGTCCCTTGAGGGTGAGGAGAGTTCGTGTCGCAACCGCAGAGCCCGCGTCCGTTCCGCTTCGGCGTCAACCTGATGACCTCCGCCCCCGCCGAGGAGTGGCGGGCCAAGTGCCGGCGAGCCGAGGAACTCGGCTACGACGTGATCCTGGTCCCCGACCATCTCGGCATGCCCGCGCCGTTCCCGGCCCTGGTCGCGGCGGCCGAGGCGACCGAGCGGCCACGGCTGGGCACGTTCGTGCTCAACGCCGGTTTCTGGAACCCGGCGTTGCTCGCCCGCGAGGTCGCGACCACCGACGCCCTCACGGGCGGGCGACTGGAACTGGGCCTCGGCACCGGCTATGTGAAGGCCGAGCACGACACGGCGGGTCTGCCGTGGCTGTCCCCGGGCGAGCGGGTGGACCATCTGCTGCGCACGATCGAGGAGGTGTACCGGCTGCTCGCCGCCGAGGACCTCCCCCGCTCTCCAACGCGCTCGAGCGGGGGGACCCCCATGCCGCAGCCGGTGCGGCAGCCCCGGGTGCCGCTGCTCGTCGGCGGCAACGGCGACCGCGTGCTGCGCCTCACCGCCGAGCACGCCGACATCGCGGCCTTCACCGGCGCGCGTTCGGTGCGGGGCAGCTCGACGGGGAAGCTGGAGGTCATGCTCGCCGGGGAGCTGGAGGAACGGGTCGCGCTGTACCGGGAGCTGGCCGCGGCGGCGGGCCGCGAGAAGGCGGAGCCGACGGAGCTGAACCTGCTCATCCAGTTCGTGATCGACACCGACGACCGCGAGGCCGCCGTACAGCCCCTGATGGAACGGGTCCCGCATCTCACTGCGGACCAGGTCCTGGAGCTGCCCATCGGCCTGATCGGCACCGTGGAGGAGATGACCGCGCAAGTGCTGGCGCAGCGCGAGCGGTACGGGTTCACCTATCTGACCGTCCTCGAACCGAACATGGAGGCGTTCGCGCCGGTAATGGCGCGGCTGCGCGGCGAGTAGCCGTCCGGATGCTGGAATTCCGGGTGCCGTCCGGTCCCCCGTGATGTGATCACGGCATGACTGATCTGCGGATACGGGCCGCTTCGGCCGACGACCTGGACGCCGTGCTGGCCTTCTGGAAGACGGCCGCCGAGGGCACGAGCATCAGCGACGACCGGGACGGCGTGGAGCGGCTGGTCGCCCGCGACCCCGAGGCGCTGATCCTGGCCGAGCTGGACGGGGAACTGGTCGGCACGGTGATCGCGGGCTTCGACGGCTGGCGCTGCCATCTGTACCGGCTCGCGGTGCACCCGGAGCGCCGGCGGCGGGGCATCGGCTCGGCGCTGCTCTCCGCCGCCGAGGAGAGGTTCGTACGGCTCGGTGGGCGCCGTGGCGACGCGATGGTGCTCCAGCGCAACGAGACCGCGCACCATGCCTGGCGCGCTGCCGGGTACGCGCCCGAGGACAAGTGGCGCCGGTGGGTGAAGCATCTGACCGACTGAGCCGAGCGCGACGGCCAGGACGAGGCACTTTGCCCATCCTTTACTATTGGGGGACCACTTCGGTCCTCCCGTGAAAGGTGTGAGCGTCCGCCCATGGACGAGCCTCCCAGTACCCGACATCGCGCGATCCTCCCCACCCTGTCCGACCATGGGACGGAGGTGACCCGATGACCGAAGTGATCCTCCTGCTGGTGGCGATCCTGCTGTCGCTCGCCTGCGGTGCCTTCGTCGCGGCCGAGTTCTCGCTGACCACGGTCGAGCGCAGCGAGCTGGAAAGGGCCGTCGAGCGCGGCGAGCGAGGCGCTTCCGGCGCCCTGAAGGCCGTACGGAACCTGACCTTCCAGCTCTCCGGCGCCCAGCTCGGCATCACGGTGACCAACCTGGTCGTCGGCATGCTCTCCGAACCGTCCATCGCCAAGCTGATCGCGGGCCCGCTGGAGTCGCTCGGCGTCTCCAGCTCGGCGTCCGGCTCGATCGCGCTCGTGATCGGTACGGCACTGTCGACGATCGTCCTGATGGTCGTCGGCGAGCTGGTGCCGAAGAACTGGGCGATCTCCTCGCCCCTGACCGTGGCGAAAACGGTCGGCAACGCCCAGCGCTGGTTCAGCGCGATCTTCCGCCCTTTCATCACCCACCTCAACAACACGGCGAACCGCATAGTGCGCCGCTTCGGTGTGGAGCCCACCGAGGAGCTGGCCGCCGCGCGCGGCCCCCAGGAGCTGGCCGCCCTTGCCCGGCACTCGGCCCGCGAGGGCGCCCTGGAGGCGGACACCGCCGAGCTCTTCGTACGGACCCTGAACCTGGCCGACCTGACCGCGGAGAACGTCATGACCCCGCGCGTCCAGGTCATCGCCCTGGAGGCGCAGGCGACCTGCGAGGACGTGGCGAACGTGACGCGGGCGACCGGGTTGTCCCGGTTCCCCGTCTACCGCGGCAGCCTCGACTCGGTCGTGGGCACCGCGCACATCAAGGACATCCTGGCGGTGCCCGCCGAACGCCGGCCCCGCGTCTGTGTCGCCGAGCTGATGCGCGAGCCGCTGCTCGTCCCCGAGACGCTCACCGTCGACCGGCTCCTCGACCGGCTGTCCGGCAAGCGCACCATGGCCGTGGTCATCGACGAGTACGGCGGTACGGCAGGCGTGGCGACGCTGGAGGACATCGTCGAGGAGGTCGTCGGCGAGGTGCGGGACGAGCACGACCCGCACGAGACGCCCGACCTCGCCCACGCGGGCAGTGACGCGGAGGGGCGGGAGCTGTACTCGGCGGACGGATCGGCGCGGGTGGACCAGCTCGCGCGGGTGGGCCTTCGGGCGCCGGAAGGACCGTTCGAGACGTTGGCCGGTCTCGTCGCGGCGGAGCTGGGCCGTATCCCCGCCGTCGGTGACCGCGTCGAGGTGGCCGGCTGGCGGCTCGACGTGGTGGACGCCACGGGCCGCCGGGCGGCCCGAGTGCTGCTGCACGCGCCGTTCGACGACGCGACGCAGAGCGAGACGCACGAGAAGTACGAGAGGAACCAGAGGAACCAGAGGAACGAGAAGAAGGAGGGCGGGCGATGACCGCCGTACAGCTGTTCATCGGCTTTCTGACGCTGGTCGTCAACGCCTTCTTCGTCGGCGCCGAGTTCGCGCTGATCTCGGTGCGGCGCTCGCAGATCGAACCGTACGCGGACCAGGGCGACCGGCGCGCCAAGAGCGTGCTGTGGGGTCTGCAGCACGTGTCCGCGCTGATGGCGGCCGCGCAGCTCGGCATCACGCTGTGCACGCTGGTCCTCGGTGTGGTCGCGGAGCCCGCGATCGAGCATCTGCTGGAGCCGGTGTTCCACGCGGTGGGCGTGCCGGAGGGCGCCGGGCACGTGGTCTCCTTCGTGATCGCGCTGACGCTGGCCACCTATCTGCACATGCTGCTCGGCGAGATGGTGCCGAAGAACATCGCGCTGGCCGAGCCGGTGCGCAGCGCGCTCATGCTCGGTCCGCCGCTGGTCACGCTGTCCCGTGCGCTGCGACCGGTCATCTTCACGATCAACGCCTTCGCCAACACGCTGCTGAAGCTCATGCGCGTCGAGGTCAAGGACGAGGTCACGGCGACCTTCTCGGACGCCGAGCTGGCCCGGCTGGTGCGTGACTCCGGCGAGGCCGGTCTCATCGACGAGCGGGCACGCGAGCGGCTGCACGACGCCCTGGAACTGGGCCGCCGCCCGGTGCGCGACGTGGTCCTGCCGCTGGAACGCGTCGTCTACGCGCGCGTGGGCGTCACACCGGAGGAGCTGGAGGCACTGTCGGCCGAGTCGGGCTTCTCCCGCTTCCCGGTCGTGGACGAGGGCCGCCGGATCGTCGGCTACCTGCATGTGAAGGACGCGCTCGACGCCCCAGCGCGGAACGTGCCCTTCCAGGTGCGGGACATGCGCCCCATCGCCCGGATCCGGGAGAGCACCCCGCTCGACGACGTCCTCACGGCCATGCGCGGCAGCCGCACCCACCTGGCGGCCGCGGTGGGCGGCGACGGCCGGCTGGCGGGACTGGTGACCATGGAGGACGTGCTGCGGGAGTTGTTCGGGCAGCGCGCCTGAGGGGCCGGCCGGGGTGGCCGCCGGGGCTCGATATCCGGCGCAGCCCCCGGCCGACCGACCGATGGGTATGGTCCTCGGGCTACCATTTCTGTCGCCATGCAGACGAACCCCACACACAGCAGCCTGGTCGCGGTCGGCGACTCCTTCACCGAGGGCATGTCGGACCTGCTCCCGGACGGTTCCTACCGGGGGTGGGCCGACCTCCTCGCCGGGCGGATGGCCGCCCGGACACCCGGATTCCGGTACGCCAACCTCGCGGTGCGAGGAAAACTGATCGGGCAGATCGTCGAGGAGCAGGTCGACGTGGCGGCCGCGATGGGCGCCGACGTGATCACTCTGGTCGGCGGGCTCAACGACACACTGCGGCCCAAGTGCGACATGGGACGGGTGCGCGGCCTCCTGGAGGAGGCCGTGGAGAAACTTGCCCCGTCGTGCCGGCAGCTGGTGCTGATGCGCAGCCCGGGACGGCAGGGGCCGGTCCTCGAGCGGTTCCGGCCGCGTATGGAGGAGCTGTTCGCCTGCGTCGACGAGCTGGCCGAGCGGCACGGCGCGATCGTCGTCGACCTGTACGGGGCGCCCTCGCTCGGCGACCCCCGGCTGTGGGACGTGGACCGGCTGCATCTGACGGCCGAGGGGCACCGCCGGGTCGCGGAGGCGGTGTGGCAGACGCTCGGCTACGACCCCGAGGACACCGAGTGGCGTACGCCGATACCGGCCACGCTGCCGCCCGGGTGGGTCGCACGGCGGGTCGCGGACGCCCGGTTCGCCCGGCAGTACCTGCTGCCGTGGATCGGGCGGCGGCTGACCGGCCGGTCCTCCGGTGACGGCCTGCCGGCCAAGCGGCCGGAGCTGCTGCCGTACGAGGGTCCGGCGGCGTAGCGCCGGCCGGGTCCGCGCGTCCGGCCAGCACGAGGGTGCCGGACCGTCCGGACAGCATGAGGGTGCCGGACCGTCCGCCCGGCACCCTGAGCCTTCCTACCGACGGGACGCGGCCCGGCTGCGCCGGTACAGGACGGTTCCCGCGACCAGCAGCGCTCCACTGGCGGCGATGCCTCCGACGACGTTCCCTACCTCGACGCCGGTCTCGGGCATCTGCGGGTGCTCCTTCTCCGGGGGCGTCGGCTTGTGCTCGTGGGGCGGCGGGGTGGGCTCGCCGGGCGAGTCCTCGCCGTAGCCGTACCCGTAGCCGTCCTCCTGCGACTCCTCGGCGCCGTAGCCGCGGGGCTCCTCCTCGCCGTAGCCGTAGCCGCCCGACTTCTCGTCGCCGTAGCCGTGGTCCTTCGGCTCGTCTTCGCCGTAGCCGTACCCGTAGCCGCCCGACTTCTCGTCGTCCCGGCCGTATCCGCTCGACTTCTCGTCGTCCCGGCCGTATCCGCTCGACTTCTCGTCGTCCCGGCCGTATCCGCTCGACTCTTCCGCGCCGTAACCGTGGTCCTTCGGTTTGTCGGTGCCGTAACCGTGGTCTCTCGGCTTGTCGGTGCCGTATCCCTGCTCGGCAGGCTTCTCCGCGCCATAACCGTGATCGCTCGGCTTGTCGGTGCCATAGCTCTGGCTGCTCGGCTCTTCGGCTCCGTAGCCGGAGTTTCCATATCCGGGGGTGCTGTTTTCAGAACTCGGCCGGGACTCCTCCGTGTGGCTGAACTTTTCGTTCAGCGCACCGAATTTGTCGTGCATCTCGCCGATTCTCTCGTGCATCCTGCCGAATTTGTCATGCATGTTGGCGAGTTTGTCGTCCAGCTCGTCCAGCCCGTCAGAGCCCCATGGATCCGTACGGCCCGACAGTGCGGAGGCGGAGTTCACCACGGTCCCCTGCACGCGTGGGGCCGAGGACGCGCATGTGCCGTACAGAGAAAGGGCGCTCGTCGTGGCGGCGGCCACAATCAATCCCCTGGTCAGGGCCTGTCGCATTCTCGTTTTCTCTCTCTCGGGCGGAATGGGGGAGCCGACGGTCGGTCATGGACGCCGATGTCGTCGATTGCCGGGATTCGCGAGGTCGTCGCAGGAGCCGTGATGCCGCACGTTCACAATCGCCACGACGTGCAGACTATGAACGAGAGAGGGAGGTCCCAGGAAGCGAGGACGCGACGACTGCCAGGGAATTCACCCGATCGCCCGCCGACATCGGCGTCCACGGGCCAAATCACGTCGAGACCGGCGTCCGTCCCGCGGCGCTCTCGCGGTCCGGCGGACGGGTTGCACGTGGAGCGTCTCTGACCTGGGGCGCTCAGCGCTGGACAGCCGGCCGGGGCCCGCCGGGCGACGGGTAAACTCCGGACACGTGACTTCTGCGCCCGCCAAGCCCCGCATCCCGAACGTCCTCGCCGGACGCTACGCCTCCACCGAGCTCGCCACGCTCTGGTCCCCCGAGCAGAAGGTGAAGCTGGAGCGGCAGCTCTGGCTCGCCGTGCTGCGGGCCCAGAAGGACCTGGGCATCGAGGTGCCGGACGAGGCGCTCGCCGACTACGAGCGTGTCCTGGACACCGTCGACCTGGCCTCGATCGCCGAGCGCGAGAAGGTCACGCGGCACGACGTGAAGGCGCGGATCGAGGAGTTCAACGACCTCGCCGGGCACGAGCACGTGCACAAGGGCATGACGTCCCGCGACCTCACGGAGAACGTCGAGCAGCTCCAGATCCGGCTCTCGCTGGAGCTCATCCGCGACCGTACGGTGTCCGTTCTGGCGCGCCTCGGCAAGCTGGCCGGTGAGTACGGCGAGCTGGTCATGGCCGGCCGCTCGCACAACGTCGCCGCGCAGGCCACGACGCTGGGCAAGCGCTTCGCGACCGGCGCCGACGAGCTGCTCGTCGCCTACGGCCGGGTCGAGGAGCTGCTCGGCCGCTACCCGCTGCGCGGCATCAAGGGCCCCGTCGGCACGGCGCAGGACATGCTCGACCTGCTCGGCGGGGACGCCTCGAAGCTGGCAGACCTGGAGAACCGGATCGCCGGGCACCTGGGCTTCTCGCAGGCCTTCACCTCCGTCGGTCAGGTCTACCCCCGCTCCCTCGACTACGAGGTCGTCACCGCTCTGGTGCAGCTGGCGGCCGCGCCGTCCTCGCTGGCCAAGACGATCCGGCTGATGGCCGGGCACGAGCTGGTGACGGAGGGCTTCAAGCCGGGCCAGGTCGGCTCGTCCGCGATGCCGCACAAGATGAACACGCGGTCCTGCGAGCGCGTCAACGGCCTGATGGTCATCCTGCGCGGCTACGCCTCGATGACCGGCGAGCTGGCGGGCGACCAGTGGAACGAGGGCGATGTCTCGTGCTCGGTGGTGCGCCGGGTCGCGCTGCCCGACGCGTTCTTCGCGCTCGACGGTCTGCTGGAGACGTTCCTGACGGTGCTGGACGAGTTCGGCGCGTTCCCGGCGGTCGTGGCCCGTGAGCTGGACCGCTACCTGCCGTTCCTCGCCACCACCAAGGTGCTGATGGGCGCGGTGCGCGCGGGCGTCGGCCGTGAGGTCGCGCACGAGGCGATCAAGGAGAACGCTGTCGCCTCGGCGCTGGCGATGCGCGAGCAGGGCGCCGAGCGCAACGAGCTGCTGGACAAGCTGGCCGCCGACGAGCGCATCCCGCTCGACCGCGCCCAGCTGGACGCGCTCATGGCCGACAAGCTCTCCTTCACCGGTGCCGCCGCCGACCAGGTCGGCGTCGTGGTCGGCCGGGTCGAGGAGATCGTGAAGCAGCGCCCGGAGGCCGCCGGCTACACCCCCGGGGCAATCCTCTAGCGCGTCGCACGCCATGGCGCGCTTCACCGCCGAGCAGTTGGAGGCCGCTCGCGACCGTCTGGTACCGGACGTCGTCGCGGACGGTCTCCATGTGCTGTTCTGCGGCATCAACCCCGGTCTGATGACGGCCGCGACCGGCCATCACTTCGCCCGTCCCGGCAACCGGTTCTGGCCGGTCCTGCATCTGTCGGGGTTCACGCCGAGGCTCTTGAAGCCTTCGGAGCAGGGTGAGTTGCTGTCCTACGGCCTCGGCATCACGAACGTCGTCGCCAGGGCTACCGCGCGCGCCGACGAGCTGAGCGCCGAGGAGTACCGCGAGGGCGGGCGGCTGCTGGCGACCAAGGTGGCGCGGCTGCGGCCGCGTTGGCTGGCCGTCGTCGGGGTCACCGCCTACCGGGCGGCTTTCGACGACCGCAAGGCCCAGGTGGGTCCGCAGGAGCGGACGATCGGGGACACGCGTGTGTGGGTGCTGCCGAATCCGAGCGGGCTCAACGCGCACTGGACGGCGGCGACGATGGCGGAGGAGTTCGGGCGGCTGCGGGCTGCGGCTGCCGAGGCCTGACAGATCGCAGCACGCTGACGCCGGGCAGGTCATGGCGGCGCCTGGCAGGTCATGGCGGGTCGATCTCCGTGACCACGCCGAGCAGCTTCACGTCGTCGGCCTCGTCCAGGTCGGCGACGACGGCCGCGACCCAACGGCCGGTCCCCTCCACTTCCCAGACAGAGGCCACGCGGGCGCGGGCGCTGAGCGAGGCCCAGGGCTCGGGTATCTCCTCCTGCTCGGTGCGCAGCGAGACGGTCTGGAGGTTGTAGGGGCCCGTCTCTCTCCATCGGGTCGCGAACCGCTCGTCCAGGGCGTCGCGGTACTTCTCGTACTGCTCCATGGTCTCCGCACGGGTCCCACAGTTGTCGTGACCGCTCTCTAACACCACGACGTGGTAGCCGGGGCCGCTCTCGTCGCCGTTCGACGAGGTGCGCTCCGCCGTGAACGGGCGGAAGCACAGCTCGTCGATGAGGGCGATGTGCCGTGCGATGTTCATGCGTTCCAGTAAACCCGGCACCACTGACAATTGGCGTGCCGTCAGGCGTCCCGCCGCCGTACGCTCCACGCCCCCGCCAGCAGCGCCGCCGTCGTCCACAGCGCGGTGACCGCCAGGCCGGACCACGGTCCGAGGGCGCCGTCGTACGTCTGGTGCAGGGCGATCTGTCCGGCCTTGTCGGGCAGGAAGTCCGCCACGGTGCCCGCGGCGTCGCCGATGACGAAGGACACCACGAGGATGAACGGGATCAGGACGGAGAGCGTGGCCACTCCACTGCGGAGCACGGCGGTCAGGCCGGCCGCGAACAGGGCCATGAGCATGAGGTAGATCCCGCAGCCCAGGACGGCGCGCACCTGCTCGCCCGTCGTGACCCCGTCCGCCGCCGAACCCATTCCCGCGCGTGCCACGGCGTACGCCGTGCAGGCGGTGAGGAGACCGACGAGCAGTGCCGGCACGGCGACGGCCGTCATCTTGGCGGCGAACCACCGTCCGCGCTGCGGCACCGCGGCGAGCGTCAGCCGGAGCGCACCCCCGTGGTACTCCGACGACACGGCCATGGCGCCGAACGAGATGGCCGCGATCTGGCCGGGCAGCACACCGGACAGTGCGGTGAACAGCGGGTCGAACTCGGGGTCGGAACTGCCGTCGGAGCCGGCCAGCGCGGAGAACGCCGTGGTGGCGGCGAACAGTGCGAGCAGCGCTCCCGGCAGCGAGCGGAGCGTACGGATCTTGAGCCACTCCGAGTGGAGCACGGGTCTGAATCCCATGGTTCAGGCCTCCTGGGGCTGTGCGGTGAACTCGGCCTCGGTCGCGGTCAGGTCGAGGTAGGCCTGCTCCAAGGTGGCTTCCTCCGCCGCGAGTTCGAGGAGGGGGACACCGGCCTGCGAGGCGAGGCGGCCGATGTCTTCCACGCGCGCGTGGCGCACGGTCCAGTGCCCGTCCTCGTGTTCGACGGCGTCGTGACCGTGTCGGTCGAGGGCCGCCTTGAGGGCGGTGGCGTCCGTGGTGCGGACGCGGACGCCGGGCTCCACGCGTGCGTGGATGAACTCGCGCATCGGGGTGTCGGCCAGCAGGCGCCCCCGGCCGAGGACCACCAGGTGGTCGGCGAAGGACGCGGTCTCGTTCATGAGGTGGCTGGAGACCAGGACCGTGCGCCCCTCCCCCGCGAGCCGGCGCAGCAGGGCGCGGATCCAGATGATGCCCTCGGGGTCGAGGCCGTTGGAGGGCTCGTCGAGCATGACCACCTCGGGGTCGCCGAGGAGGGCCGCGGCGATGCCGAGCCGCTGGCGCATGCCCAGGGAGTACGTCTTCACCCTGCGGCGCGCGACCGAGGCGAGCCCGGTCTCCTCCAGCACCTCGTCGACCCGGCGGACGGCGAGGCGGTTGCTCACGGCGAGGACGCGCAGGTGGTCGCGGGCGGTGCGCGAGCCGTGCGCGGCCTGGGCGTCCAGCAACGCGCCGACGTGGCGCAGGGGTTCGCCCAGGGTCGCGTAGGCGCGGCCGCCGATCGTGGCGGTCCCGGACGTCGGCCGGTCGAGGCCGAGCACGAGCCGCATGGTGGTGGACTTTCCGGCGCCGTTGGGACCGAGGAAGCCGGTGACACGGCCGGGGAGGACGGTGAAGGTGAGGTCGTCCACGGCTCGCCGGGTGCCGTACTCCTTGGTGAGGGCTTGGACTTCGATGCTGGTCATGGCAGCAGCCTGGCCGTCGGGGGCGGGTTTGGCCCTCCCCCGCCGGTGGAGAGCGGCTCCCCCGTGCGGGGGAGGCTCGTTGTCAGTGGCGGCTGGCACGATGACGAAATGGTCCGCTTGCTGCGCCCGTTCGGCCGGGCGGTGACGTACACACGATGGCTGCATCTGTTCATCGCCGTCGTGGCGCCGAGCCTGCTGTTGTTCGTGCGGGAGGCGTGGTGGATCTGGCTGATCGCGGCCGCGGTGCTCGCCCCGGCCGCCCTGGTCCCGGCGATGCGCACCGTGGAGGGGTTGCAGGCCAGGCTGCTGTTGACCGGTCACCGGCACGACAGCGGGAGCACCGGCATCGTCGTCGCGCCGTCCGCCTCGTGGGGCGACCGTGGGCGGCTCGTCGTGTGGCTGGAGTCGAGGCTGCTGCTGGGCTACGTGACGATGACGGTCAGCGCCCAACTGGTCTTCGCCACGGCGGACCTGGTGGCGGCGCCGTTCGGCCGTGATGTCGAGGAGGGAGGCCCATTCCTCCTCGACGGGCACCACTGGTGGCACGCCCTGCTCGTGCCGGTGTGGTTGCTGGGGCTGGGTGTGTTCGTACTCGTCGCGGGCCATGTCATCACCGCACTCGCCCTGCGGCTCCTCGGCCCTTCCCCGGTCGAGCGCCTCGCCGCCCTGGAGGAGCGCACCGAGCAACTGCTGGAACGCACCCGTATCGCCCGTGAGCTCCACGACTCCATCGGCCACGCCCTGACCTTGGCCGTCGTCCAGGCGGGCGCCGCACGGGCAGCCGGCGATCCCGCCTTCACCGACCGTGCCCTGGACGCCATCGAGGAGACCGGGCGGGCCGCCCTGGAGGATCTGGAGCGGGTCCTCGGCGTCCTGCGCGAGTCCGAGCGGCCGGTCAGCAGCCGGCCGACGCTCGCGGACGCCGACCGTCTGCTGGAGTCCGCGCGGGCCTCCGGCACCAAGGTCGACGCCAGCATGACCGGCCCCTTGGAAACGGTGCCCGGGCCGGTCTCCCGGGAGGGCTATCGCATCCTGCAGGAGTCGCTGACCAACGTGCTGCGGCACGCGGACTGCGCTCCGGCACGCGTCCGTGTCGCCGTCGCGGACGGCACGCTCACCCTGGAGGTCCGCAATCCGCTCACCGGCCACATACCCGGGCCCGGCAGAGGCAGCGGCCTGCGCGGGATCCGCGAGCGCGCCGCACTGCTGGGCGGACACGCGCGAACCGGCCCCGACCGGGGTGACTGGCAGGTACATGTTGAGCTGCCGTTGAGTTGATCTAGGCTGGCCGGATGCCGGTCACCGTTCTCCTCGTCGACGACGAACCCCTCGTACGCGCCGGTCTGCGGGCCGTGTTGGAGGCGCAGCCGGACATCAAGGTGGTCGGGGAGGCGGCCGACGGGGCGGCGGTGATTCCGTTGGTGCGGCGCTTGCGGCCCGTCGTGGTCGCCATGGACGTACGGATGCCGCTGCTGGACGGGATCGAGGCCACGCGCGCGGTGCTGCGGACGGTCGACGCTCCGCCGAAGATCGTCGTCATCACGACCTTCGAGAACGACGAGTACGTGTACGAGGCCCTGCGGGCGGGCGCCGACGGCTTCCTGCTGAAGCGGGCCCGGCCGGCCGAGATCGTGCATGCCGTGCGGCTGGTCGCCGAGGGCGAGTCGCTGTTGTTCCCGGCGTCGGTGCGGCAGCTGGCCGCGCGGTACGGCGACGACGGTGGGAACCGGGCGGCGCGGGCGGTCCTGGAGCGGGCCCGGCTGACCGAGCGGGAGGCCGATGTCCTGCGGCTGATGACGCGCGGCCTGTCGAACGCGGAGATCGCCGCCCGGCTGGTGGTCGGGACCGAGACGGTGAAGTCCCATGTGAGCGCGGTTCTGGCGAAACTGGGGGCGCGGGACCGCACGCAGGCGGTGATCACGGCGTACGAGTCGGGGTTCGTGGCGCCGGGGTGAGAGCCGGCGGGGACCGGTTCGGTCTAACCGACCGGTAGGTCGTCGGGGTGCCCGCCTCTCGCCGGGGTGCGCCGCGGCGAGTACCATCCGCCCAACATGCGCACGAGCTGGGAGGACGGACGTTGGGGCAGCTGACCGGCGGGGATCCCTCGCTGCTGCGAAGGATCAACTCCGCGGTGGTGCTGCACGCGCTGCGTGCCACGGACGCCGCCACACTGACGGAGATCACCCGGGTGACCGGACTGTCCCGGCCGACCGTCGAGGGCGTCGTCGAAGGGCTCATCGAGGCGGGGTACGTCGTCGAGAAGGCGGCCGACGAGAGTGTCGTGCGGCGGCAGGGCCGGCCCGCGCGGCGGTTCAGGTTCCGGGCCGAGGCGGGCCATCTGCTGGGCGTGGACGTCGGCGCGCATCGGGTCGCCGCGCTCCTCGCCGACCTGGACGGCCGGGTGCTGGGCGCCATCGACAAGGAGGTCGACGAGACGGCTCCGGCCGACGAGCGGCTGGAGCGGGTGCGTACGGCGGTCGCCGAACTGCTGCGCCGGGCCGGTGTGGCACGCGGTTCGCTGCGGGCCGTCGGCGTCGCGACGCCAGGCATCGTCGAGGCCGACGGGACCGTGCGGCTGGGCGCCGCGCTGCCCGAATGGACGGGGCTGCGGCTGGGCGAGCGGCTGAGCCGTTCCTTCAAGTGCCCGGTCCTGGTGGAGAACGACGCCAACGCGGCGGCGGTCGCCGAGCACTGGAAGGGCTCCGCCACCGAGTCCGACGACGTGGTGTTCGTGCTGGCCGGGCTGAGCCCGGGCGCCGGTTCGCTGATCGGCGGTCAGCTGCACCGGGGGTTCGGCGGCGCGGCCGGTGAGATCGGCGCGCTGCATCTGCTGGGCCGCGAGGCGACGCCGGAGACGCTGCTGTCCACGACGGACGAGCCGCTGCGCCCGCTCGACGAGCGTGCCGTCGCCGAGGTCTTCGCCCAGGCCCGCAAGGGCGACCAGCGGGCCCTCGCGGCCGTCGAGCGCTTCATCCAGCGCCTCGTCCACGACGTGGCCGCCCTGGTCCTCGCCCTCGACCCCGAGCTGGTCGTCGTCGGCGGCTGGGCGGCCGGTCTGGACGGCGTGCTGGAGCCGCTGCGGCGCGAACTGGCCCGATACTGCCTGCGCCCGCCGAAGGTCGCCCTGTCCCTCCTCGGCGAGGCGGCCGTGGCGACGGGCGCGCTGCGGCTGGCCCTCGACCATGTGGAGGAGCAGCTGTTCGCGGTGGAGGGCACGGTGACCGGGCGGCGCTGACGACGCACCGTCCGTCCCGGTGAACGCGGCGCGCCCCGGAGTGGCTCCGGGGCGCGCGGCAGGTACGGGTACGGCGGTCAGGACGCCTGGCGTTGCGGGTCCTGGTGGATCTCCACGCGGCCGGAGTCGCCGAAGGTCAGTCGGCAGGTGTCCGCGCGGTACGTGGCGACGGAGAGCGCGGCGGTGCGGCCCTCGGCGATGTAGCGGGTGGTGACGACGAGGACGGGGGCCCCGGGGAGGCGGTCCAGCTCCTTGGCGTCGTCCGCGCGGGCCGAGCCCAGCTCGACGGCGCTCTCCTGGCGCTCCAGCTCCAGGCGCTGGAGCTCGCGCAGCACGGCACGCGCGCGTGCCGCTCCGGACGGGGCGTCGATGGCGGAGAGGTCGGGCACCGACGACTGCGGGATGTAGAGCAGCTCGGCCGCGACGGGCTGGCCGTGCGTCACGCGGGAGCGGCGCACGATGTGCACGGGCTCGTCCCGGCCGCTGTCCAGGGCGTCCGCCACCGACGCGGGCGGCACCGCCGGCGTGCAGTCCACGGTCTGCCAGACGTCGTCCGGCGCTCCAGGCCAGGCGTGCTGCTCGCTGCCGACGGACACGCCCACGCGCGGCGGCGCGACGGTCGTACCGACGCCGCGGCGGCGCTGGAGCCTGCCCTCCAGTTCGAGCTGTTCCAGTGCCTGGCGGAGCGTGGCCCTGGCGACGCCGAAGCGGGCGGCCAGGTCCCGTTCGTTGGGCAGAATCTCGCCCACGGTGAATTCGGAGTCCAGTGCTTCACTGAGCACGGTCCTCAAGTGCCAGTACTTCGGTTCCGGCACCGATTCGAGCTGCGTGGTCCCCACCCTGTCCTCCGCAATCGCCGTGGCCCAGCGGCGTTTTAGCGCCCTTGTTTATTAAAGGTTGTTGCACTTATCAGCGACCATAGGGCGGCCCTCACCCTTGGTCAATACCAATGGCCGGGAACGTTCACGGGACGGGCCCGGGCCGCCGCGCCCAGGACGCGGCGGCGGAGGCTACGCGGTTGCCAGCGAGGTCAGCTTGTCGGGGTTGCGGATGATGTAGACCGCCTGGATCCGGCCCTCCAGGACGTCCAGCTGGAAGACGCTGTCGGGCTTGTCGCCGGAGCGCACCAGCACCGCGGGGCCGCCGTTGACCTCCAGGAACTGGAAGGACACGTCGGCGACGCCCCGCTGGGCGACGCCGGCGAGGAAGCGGCCCACCTTGTCGGCGGTCTCCAGGACCCGCACCGGGGCCTTGGCCTTGCCTCCGCTGTCGCCGACGAGGCGGACGTCCGGGGCGAGCAGGGACATGAGGCCCTCCAGGTCGCCCTCCGTCGCCGCGGCCAGGAACCGTTCGGTGAGATCGCGCCGCTGTGCGGGGTCGACCTCGTACCGCGGCCGCCGTTCGTCGACGTGCTTGCGGGCCCGTCCGGCGAGCTGGCGCACGGCCGGCTCGCCGCGGTCGAGCATGGCGGCGATCTCGGCGTACGGATAGCCGAAGGCCTCCCTGAGGACGAACACCGCCCGCTCCAGCGGCGACAGCGACTCCAGGACCACGAGGACGGCGAGGGAGACGGAGTCGGCGAGGACGGCCCGCTCGGCGGTGTCCGGGACGGCGTCCCCGAAGTCGGTGACATACGGCTCCGGCAGCCAGGGACCGACATAGGTCTCGCCCCGCGCCTTGACCTGGCGCAGCCGGTCGATGGCGAGCCGGGTGGTGACACGCACCAGGTAGGCGCGCGGTTCACGCACCTCGGACCGGTCGGCGTTGGACCAGCGCAGCCAGGCCTCCTGCACCACGTCCTCCGCGTCGGCCACGCGGCCGAGCATGCGGTACGCGACTCCCAGGAGGACGGGGCGGTGCTCTTCGAAGACGTCGGTCTCGGTGTAGGTGGTCACCGTTCCATCCCATCCGACCGGTCCGGCCGTGTCCAGGCGAAATCGGCGGCCCGGGCGCTTGTCGGTCAACCCCGAGTCGCGCGCGACAGGTTGAGCATCCGGCCTCCCCGAGGATCACCGGCCCTGGAGGTCTACCCGTCGGTAGCAATTGCTGACAAGCTGTCTACGGCCGCCCGCCGGCGTGTCCCAGACTCCACCGGCGTGTCCCAGACTCCGTCAGTGTGTCCCAGACGAGGAGCACCCCATGTCCGCCACCGTCTCCTTCCAGGTCGCCTCCCCGCAGGGCCCGCAGAGCGTGAGTGTCGACTACGCGCGCGTGGGGAGCGGTGAACCTCTGCTCCTGCTGCACGGGATCGGTCACCACCGGCAGGTCTGGGACCCGGTGGTGGACATCCTCGCGGCCGAGCGCGACGTGATCTCCGTGGACCTGCCCGGCTTCGGGACGTCCCCCGGCCTGCCCGACGGCCTCAGCTACGACCTGGCCACGACGACGGCCGTGTTCGGCGCCTTCTGCGAGGCCATGGACCTGGAACGGCCGCATGTGGCGGGCAACTCGCTGGGCGGCCTGATCGCGCTGGAACTCGGCCGCGAGAAGCTCGCGCGGTCCGTGACCGCCCTCTCCCCGGCCGGCTTCTGGTCGGACGCCGAGCGGCGCTACGCCTTCGGTGTGCTGCTCGCGATGCGGCACATCTCGCGGCGGCTGCCGCTGCCGCTGGTGGAGCGGCTGTCCCGGTCGGCGGCCGGCCGGACCGTCCTGACCAGCACGATCTACGCCCGCCCGGGCCGCCGGTCACCCGACGCCGTGGTCGCCGAGACGCTAGCCCTGGCGGGGGCCACTGGCTTCGACCAGACCCTCGGCGCCGGTCGTGCCGTCCGGTTCACCGACGACATCCCCGGGGTCCCGGTCACCGTGGCCTGGGGCAGCAGGGACCGGCTGCTCGTGCGCCGCCAGGGTGTGCGCGCCAAGCAGATCATCCCCAGGGCGCGCCTCGTCCGGCTGCCCGGCTGCGGCCACTGCCCCATGAACGACGACCCGGCCCTGGTCGCGCGCGTCATTCTCGACGGCAGCCGCTGACTCGCGCCGGGTACGCACGCGTGGGGTGCGCCCGGCCTGGGCGCGCCCGCGCGGGGTGCGTGTCAACGCGCCGGAGCCCAGGGCGACTCCGGCGCCGACGAGGGCACTGCCGAGAGCCTGGACGGCGCCGTAGGAGCCGGTTCCGACAAGCGGGGCGGTGCAGGCGGCTGCCACCGGGATGAGCCCGGAGAACAGGGTGGCGCGCTCGGCGCCGATCCGCTGCATGCCGATGTACCAGCACACGAAGCCGACGACGGTCACGATCACGGCCTGCCACAGGAGGGCCAGGGTCTCGGTGCTGTCGGGCCGGCGCAGCCATGCGGTGCCGTCGAGGAGCAGCCCGGCCGCCGCCGACTCCACGGCGGCGATCCCGCACACCGTGGCGGACAGCAGCCGCGGGCCCAAAGGGCGCAGTACGGGCACGGCCAGCACCGCGAAGCCGACCTCCCCGATCAACGCGCACACGGAGAAGGCGATGCCGGCCCCGTCCGTGCGCCCCCAGCCCTGCACCGTGAACGCGCCGACGGCGACGAGCGACGCACCGTACAGGACCGTCCGTTGCGGTCGTCGCCGCCCGTCCAGGAGGGGCACGACCACGGCCACCACCACGGGCGCGCAGCCGACGAAGACGCCGGGGACAGCCGGTTCGGCGGTGCGCTCGGCCGCGATGACCGCCAGGTTGAAGCCGACCATGCCGACGGCGGCGAGGACGACGAGGCGGGCCCACTGACGCGCGGCGAGCGCACGCAGCCGGGTCGCGGCGCCCCGCCCGGCGAAGGGGACGAGCAGAAGACAGGCGAGGCCGTAGCGCAGGAACTGGCCGCCGGCGTACGGGTAGTCGCCAAGGAGGCTGTTGGCGGTGAAGGATCCTCCGACGAGGACGCAGGCGAGCGCGGCGAGAAGGGCTCCGCGCGTGGTGGTGGCGTTCATGGAAGCGACGCTAGGAACCGGCGCGGTCCGGATTAAGGTCCACTTTCATGACGTCATCGGAGACCAATCCGGCCGACGGCCCGGACGGACAGGTGGGCTCCGCCGCCTGGGAGTTGCTTCTGCCGGCCGCTGCGGCGCCCGCACGCACGCGTGGGCGTTCGTTGCAGGCGGCGCTGCGTGAGGCGGTGCGGTCGGGGCGACTGGCGCCGGACACGCGGCTGCCGTCGAGCCGGGACCTCGCGGCCGACCTCGGCGTGTCCCGCGGGTTGGTCACCGAGGCGTACGAGCAGCTGACGGCGGAGGGCTATCTGCGCAGTGGCCGGGGCGCCGGCACCTGGGTGGGCGGTGCCGTACGGTCGGCCCGGCCACGCGCGCGTGACCTCGCGCCGAGAGCCACCGGTGCCCGGGTCGACTTCGTGCCCGGTACGCCGGATCTGTCGATGTTCCCGCGCGCCGCGTGGGCGGCCGCGCAGCGCGGGGTGCTGGCCGGGCTGCCGCACCACGAGCTCGGCTATCCCGACCCGCGCGGGCTGCCCCGGCTGCGCACGGCGCTCGCCGAGCTGCTGGCACGCCGCCGGGGCGTCGTCGCGGATCCGGAGCGCCTGGTGGTCGTCTCCGGCGTGGCGCAGGCGACGACGCTGCTCGGTTTCGTGCTGCACGCGCGCGGGCTGCGCGAGGTCGGCGTGGAGAACCCCGGAAGCCCGCAGCACGACGCCCTCTACGCGGCCGCGGGCGTCACCACACTGCCGTTGTCGCTGGACGACGAAGGGATCGTCATGGGCCCGCTGCGGGAGTCGGGCGTACGGTCCGTCGTCACGACGCCGGCCCACCAGTTCCCCACCGGAATCGCCTACTCCGCCCGCCGCCGTACCGAACTGCTCGACTGGGCGCGGTCCGTCGACGGGTTCGTCCTGGAGGACGACTACGACGGCGACTTCCGGTACGACCGCGCGCCCGTCGGCGCCCTGCAGGGCCTCGACCCGGAGCGTGTCGCCTACGCGGGGTCGGTCAGCAAGTCGCTCGCTCCAGGGCTGCGGCTCGGCTGGCTGCTCGTACCGGAGGCACTGGCCGAGGACGTCGTCGAGCGCAAGCGGACCATGGACCTCGGGCACCCGACCCTCGACCAGGCGCTGTTCGCCCGGTTCGTGGAGCGCGGTGACTACGACCGCCAGCTGCGAAGGTGCCAGCGCGCGTACCGGGAGCGTCGCGACGCTCTCGTCTCCGCGCTGGAGGAGCACTTTCCGGGCGCGGAGGTGACCGGGATCGCCGCGGGTCTGCACGTCATCGCCGCGCTGCCGCAACGGTACGGGCCGCAGGAGCGGTTCCTCGCGCGCGTGGCCGAGGCCGGTGTGGCGGTGCGCCCGCTGACGGACTACGCGCACGCGGAGCACGCACACGCGCGTGCCGGGGAGGACGGGCGGCGGGGTGTGCGGACGGGGCCGGAGAGTGTACGGACGGGGCGGGAGGGTGTGCGGACGGGGCGGGAGGGTGTGCGGCTGGTGCTGGGGTACGCGCACCTGCCGCCGACGCGGATCCGGGCGGGCGTACGGCTCATGGCCGAGGCGACAGCCACGGGGCGGAGCTGAGCACGACTCGCGTATGGCGTGCCGGTTCCCATGTGGATGCGGTCAGTTGTTCACTTGTGGTTTCCGTGTGCGCTGCGGCGCACCAGTAGTTGTGGCACTGCACACTGGCCGGATCCCGCCCCTGGAGGCCTCCATGTCACACCGTTCGTCCCCGAACCGTCGCAGCGTTCTGCGCGGTTCGCTCGCCGCTTCGGCGGCGCTCACCCTGCCCACGGCGCTGGGCTCGGCGCCGGCGTTCGCCCTGTCGGGGCGGCCCAGGGCGGGATGGGGCGTCCAGACGGGAGACGTGACCTGCGACTCGGGGCTGGTGTGGGTGCGGTCCGACCGCCCGGCCCGGATGATCGTGGAGACGTCCGCGACCGAGTCGTTCCGCAAACCGCGCAGATTCCACGGCCCGCTGCTCGGCGCGGGCACGGACTTCACCGGCACGACCCGGCTGCGCGGCCTGCCGTCCGCGGAGCAGATCCACTACCGCGTGCTGCTCGCCGACCCGGACGACCCCCGCCGCACCGGCGAGCCGGTCACCGGCACCTTCCGTACGGCCTCGGCGCGGCGGCGCGACGGGGTGCGGTTCGTGTGGTCGGGCGACCTCGCCGGTCAGGGCTGGGGCATCAACCCGGACTTCGGCGGCTACCGGATCTACAACGCGATGGCCGCGCTGGACCCGGACTTCTTCCTGTGCAGCGGTGACAACATCTACGCCGACGGCCCGATCTCGGCCTCGGTCGCGCTGCCCGACGGCAGCACCTGGCGGAACATCACCACCGAGGAGAAGTCCAAGGTCGCCGAGACCCTGGCCGAGTTCCGCGGCAACTTCCGGTACAACCTGCTCGACGACAACCTCAAGCGGTTCAACGCCCAGGTCCCGTCCATCATCCAGTGGGACGACCACGAGGTGACCAACAACTGGTACCCCGGCGAGATCCTGGCCGACGCCCGCTACACCGAGAAGAACGTCGACGTCCTTGCCTCGCGCGCCCGGCAGGCGTTCTCGGAGTACTTCCCCATCTCGACGCTGCGCCGCCCCGACGGCCGGGTCTACCGCGTGGTCAACCACGGTCCGCTGCTGGACGTGTTCGTACTGGACATGCGCACCTACCGCAACGCCAACTCCACGGACGACCAGGCCACCGACGCCCAGGGCATCCTCGGCGCCGAGCAGCTGCGGTGGCTCAAGCGCGAGCTGGCCCGCTCCCGGGCGGTGTGGAAGGTGATCGCCTCGGACATGCCGCTCGGCCTGGTGGTGCCGGACACGGGCGACGGCAAGCCGAACGTCGAGGCCGTCGCGCAGGGTGACCCGGGGGCGCCGCTGGGGCGGGAGCTGCAGATCGCGGAGCTGCTGCGGTTCATCAAGCACCGCCGGATCACCGGCACGGTGTGGCTGACCGCCGACGTGCACTACACCTCGGCCCAGCACTACCAGCCGTCGCGGGCGGCCTTCACCGACTTCGAGCCGTTCTGGGAGTTCGTCTCCGGCCCGCTCAACGCGGGTGCGTTCCCGGCGAACACGCTGGACAACACCTTCGGCCCGGACCGGGTGTTCATCAAGGCGCCGACGACCGCGAACGTCTCGCCGGCCGGCGGCTACCAGTTCTTCGGCGAGGTCGACATCGACGGCGACAGCGGCGAGCTGACGGTCCGGCTGCGCGAGTCCGACGGCACCGTGCTGTTCACGCAGGTCCTGCAGCCTGGCCGGGTCGGTCAGTAACTCCCGTAGCCTGGACCTCGTGCCGCGTACCGGTGTCATCCCCCGGTGCGCGGCACGGTCGTGTCCAGGTGCTTCGACGGCGGGCCCACCCGGCCGGGCGAACTCGGCCTGAGAATCGGTGTTTTCGCAGGTCAGAGCCGATTGTCAGTGGTCGCCTCTACGGTTTTTCCATGACGCGATCTTTGCAGGCCGTGGCCTATCACCGACCCTCCGTGCTGGAGTCCGCAGCGGACGGACAGCGCCTGGGGCTCGAGACCTCCCGGGGTGCGACGCCCTCGGGCGTGGAGGACCATCCGCGGTTCTTCACGGGCTTCCTGACGTCCCCTCAGGTGGCCTCCGCCGGGCTGCTCGCGGTGGCCGACGTTGCTGCGGCCCGGTACTACCAGCGGCAACTGCGCGCCTCCCTCGACCCGGTCGTGACGGGCAACGGCGACCGGCTGCGCTTCGAGTCGTTCTCCGGCTGCTGCGGGGTGTACGCCCGCCTGGACGTGCTGGAGTCGGGCCTGGACGGCGGCGAGGTGGGGCACGGCACGACGAACGTCGACGTCAACAACCCGCTGCGCGAGGCCCTGTCCAGGATGGGCGCGGACGATCCGCTGCATCTGCGCGTGGGTCCGGAGGAACTGGCGGTGACCACGCTGGACGGTCCGGTCGTGGAGAAGAAGGTGCCGCTCCCGGACCGCTGGCTGCGGGGCTTCGCGGAGGCGCAGGTCACAGCGGCGGGCTTCGATCTGCGGGCCGAGCTGTCAGCCGCCGAGGCCGTGCGGTTCCTGCGGGCGCTGCCGCGCGGTGGGGCGCGGGGCGCCTCGGTGGGTGCACGGTGGGTGGTGCCGTCGGGGAGCGGCGGGCTGCGGCCGACCACGCGTGCGGTGCCCGGCGCGGTGTGTCTGCCCGGCCCTGAGCGGCTGGTCGCGCTCCAGCGGGTGCTGCGGCATGCCACGGCCCTGCGGGTTTACGGCCCCTCGGTCACCGGCGGCGGGGCCGCCACGGCCAGTGCGTGGGAGGTGGTCCTGCCGGGCATGCGGCTGACGCTGACCCTGTCGCCCGACGCCTCGCGTGGCTTCTCCGGCGAGGGCGGCGTCCTCGACGCGCTCGCGACCGACGAGGCCGCCGAGGACGCGGAGCTGATCGCGGTGCTCCTCGCATGGGAGCCCTGTGTCGACGTGGCCGACCTGGCGGCCGCCTCGGGCCTCACACCCGAGCGCGTGCGGGCGGCCCTGGTCCGTCTGGGTACGTCGGGGCGGGTCGGATACGACACGGCGGAGGCGGCGTACTTCCACCGGGAGCTGCCGTACGACGCCGAGCGCGTGGAGCGGCACAACCCGCGGCTGCGTGCGGCCCGGGCGCTGGTGGCGGCGGACGCGGTGTCGCTGGACGGCGCCGTCGGGACGGTGACGGCGCAGGACGGACATGTGCACCGGGTGCGCGACCATGGGGGCGCGCTCAGTTGCAGCTGCCTGTGGTGGGCGAAGTACCGGGGCGGGCGCGGCCCGTGCAAGCACGCGCTGGCGGTACGGATGGTGCGGCGCGGCATGGCCGCGGCGGAGCGGGACATGGCACGAGTCGACGGGGGTGCGCGATGAGTTCACTGATGGACGCGGTACGGGCCGGGCGGACGGCCGAGGCGGTGAGCCTGCTGGACGGGATGACGGATGCCGAACGGCGGGCGTGTTTTCCCGAGTTGAGGGCACTGCGCAAGGAGCTGAGGGCGGACCAGTGGACGGCGCAGGCCCGGCGCGCCTATCCCGCGCTGCATGCGGCGGGGACCGCTTGCCAGACCGGTGCGGCCGGAGTGGCCAACTGGCTCGCGGCCTCCGACATGCGCTGGTGGCCCGCGTCTCCGGGCGTACTGATCGACCTCCTGGGCGACCGGGCCCCCGGCTGGCTCGGCGACGTGGTGCACCGACTGGCCGAGCGCCCGGTCAGCTCGCGGGTGCCCTACGAACTGATGGCGGGCCTGGTGCGGCTCTCCGGCTGCCCGGTGCCGACGACGGAGGCCTATGTCCACGGCTGGGTGGAGCACATCGGCCATGTCTGGCAGCGCGGCGACACGGTCCTGGACCGGTTGCGCAAGGACCCGCACCTCGGAAGGCTCGCGGCGGCGCTCTTCGAGACGAACGACATCGGCGGCCGGCTGGCCTGGACGGCCACCGAAGGTCCGGACAGCTGGACGGAGGCGCTCGCGCGGCTCACCGTCGAAGGCGTCCTGGACCGGAAGGCGACGGTCGACGCGTGTCTGGCACGACTCCTGCGGGGCGGTCCGGCCGCCGATCACCGGGTGTTCCTGCGCATGCTGAAGGCCTTCGCCCTCACCCGAGAGGAGGAGCGGGAACACCTGGCCGACTGGCTGGCCCTGGCTTCCGACGCCGCGTCCGTCGTGGCGGCTCACGCCCAGTCGGTGCTGGCGTCGCTGGCCCTGGACGGTGAACTGACCGCACGTCAGCTGGCCGAGCTGTCGGGCGCTGTCCTCTTCCGCACCGAGAAGAAGCTGGTGCGGGCCCAGCTGGTCCTGCTGGGCAAGGTGATCGCCCGGGACGCGTCCACAGCGGACGAGTTGTTGCCCGCGGTGGCCCAGGCCTTCGGGCACGAGGACTCGGACGTGCAGGAGCGGGCGCTGAAGCTGGTGGAACGGCATGTACGAAAGGCCGGGACGGCTGCGGTACGGGAGGAACTCGTCGCGGCGGCCGGGCAGTTGATCCCCTTCCTGCGGGCGCGGGCGGCCCAGAGCCTCGGCGCGTCTGCCGTGGCGGCGGAGCCGGTGACGTACGAGGAGGTCCTGCCGCCCGCACCGGAGCCGGCGCGTCTCGCGCCCGCGCCCGATTCGGTGACGGAACTCGCCGAAGAGATCGGGGCGTTGCTTGCCACGGACGGGGACGTGGCGGCCTTCGAGCGGACCCTGGACGGACTCGTGCGGCATGCGTACGGCGACCGGGACATGCTGCTGGAGGCCCTGGAGCCGGTCGTCGCTGGGCGCTGGTGGGACCAGAGAGATCCGCAGTACAGGTTCAGCGTGGACGACCACTTCACCGGGAACCACGGTCTGTTCAACGCGGCGCACGGCCTGGAACTCCTGCTCGCGACAGTGCGGGGGAAGCTGCTGACCACCACACTCCACAAGGCTCTCCGGCGCTGGACCGTCACCACCGACTGCGGTCACAGCCCGCTCGCGCGGGCCTTCGAGGCCCGTATCTGGGAGGTCGCGTACCGGATCCGCACCGAGCCGCTTCCGTTCCTGCTGTCCACGCCCACCTGGGGCACGGGTCTGCTGGAGCCGGACGAGCTGGTGGCACGGCTGGACCAGTACCGGCGGCTCGGGGCACGGGTGTCGGACGCCGACTTCGCGCAGGCGCTGCTGCGGGTCCGGCGCGGCGACCGTACGGTGGCCGAGGCGGCAGCGGGGCGGGCGGCGGCGCTCGGCACCCCGGAGGGGGCGCGACTCTCCGAGTGGCTGGCGTCCGGGGCTCCCGCCGTGCCGGCGTTCCGGCGGCGGACGACCGAGGACCGGATACTCGTCGAGTCGGCGGAAGTGGCCGAACTGCAGGGGGACTTCCCGTCCGGGTTCCGGCCGCTGGGGCGGCCCGTGAGCGTCTACCGGGACCGCTGGCGCTGCTACCACTGGAGCGACGGCATGCGGCAGCACTGGCTGGCCCTGCTTCCCGAGCAACGAGAACTCGTGGCGGTCAGGATGCTGCGCGACTTCTGCGCGGCCGCCGTCCACGACACCCGAGGGGACGCGGCGGTTCTGCCCCTGCTGGCCGAGTCGGGCGGCGAGGCCGGTGAGGCGGTCCATCTGTCGGTGGCGTACGGGCTCGGTGCACGGCATCCGGAGGACCGGCTCGCCGCTGTGGACGCCCTGCTGGTGCTGGCGGCGCGCGGCCAGCTCGACGCGGGGCGGATCGGCGCGGACCTGGGGCAGTTGGTGCGACTCGGGGCCGTGAAGCCGTCGCGGCTCGTGGAGTCGATGCGGACAGCGGTGGCCACAGGGGCGAACGCGACCATATGGGGGATGCTCCGGCACACCGTTCCGGTCCTGCTCGCGGACCTCTCGACCGAAAGTGTGGCTGGTCCGGCGCGGGGACTCGCGGATCTCCTGGCCGTCGCCGCGGAGTGCGCGGAACGCACGGGGGCACGCGAGGAGATACCGCACCTGGCGCGGACGGCGGACCGCCGTGGCTCGTCCCGGCTGGTGACCCAGGCCCGGCGACTGCGCAGCGCGCTGGCGGAGGAGGTGGCCGCCTGACGAGACCCGCCACCGCGCCGCCCGATCACCCGCCTCTGCCGACTCCCCGCCGCGCCCCCCACCCCGCGCTGCGCCTGGCCCACCTCGCCGCGCGACATAATTGAATAGACGACAAAACCGGCATAAGCCTTCTTTACCGCCCGGTCACAATGCGTTCGTGATCACGCAACACCCTTCCTTCACAGTGGCTGCATGAGTCGAGACATATCCGATGTGACGCGGGCGAAGCACGGGCGCCCCGTGCACCACTGGCGACGCAACGCCATCCAACTGGCCGCCCTCCTTACGGCGGTGGCCGTGGTCGACGGCGTGACGCACCTGATCGGGAACGGGCCCGACGGACCGGCCCTGCTGCTGGTCCCGGCGACGGCGCTGGCCGCGGCGGCGGGGTTCCACTCATGGTGGTCACGCCGCCACGGTCACGCACCGCCGACGAGCGATACCGGTGCCCGGCCGCCCTCCGCGGAGCAGGCCGGGCCGTCGGAGCAGTCGCGGGAGACGTCCGCGACGGTGTCCGAGGAGAGCGCGCTGTGGCGGATGCGGACGACGGTGAAGGACGCGCCGGGTTCGCTCGCGGCGCTGTGCACGGCGCTCGCCCGGCTGCGGGTGGACATCCTCAGCCTCCAGACCCACCCACTGGCGGAGGGGACGGTGGACGAGTTCCTGCTCCGTGCGCCCGGTGGGGTCGCGGCGGCCGAGATCACGGAGGCGGTGTCGGTGGCCGGCGGTGCCGGGACCTGGATCGAGCGGGCCGACGCCCATGACCTGGTGGACGCGCCGACCCGGGTGCTGGGCCTCGCCACCCGTACCGCCCTGGACGCGGCAGAACTCCCGCTGGCACTGCGGCAGTTGCTGGGGCGGTGCACCATCCGTTCGCTGCCCGCGGTGCCGGCCGGGGGCGGCCGGGGTCCGAAGGCGGTTCCGGTGGAGGGGGCGCTCGAGGAGACCGTGATGCGGCTGCGGGCGCCGGAAGGTGGAGTGATCACCGTGGAGCGGCCGTATCTGCCGTTCACGCCGACCGAGTTCGCGCGGGCGCGGGCGCTGGTGGAGCTGGACGCCCTGCTCGGCCCGCGCGTGCCGGGCAGCGAGGACGTGCTGACGCTGCCCGAGGGCAACGACATCACGGTGCGCCGGGTGGACACCGGTGACCTTCGGGCCGCGAAGGAGATGCACGGGCGGTGCTCCGCGCGGACGCTCCGGATGCGGTACCACGGGCCCGTCGGGGACGCCGACCGCTATCTGAGCCACCTGCTCAGTCCGAGGTTCGGGCGGACGATCGCCGTGCAGACCGCGTCGGGGCGCATCGTCGGGCTCGGTCATCTGTTGTGGGACGGGGACGAGACGGAGGTCGCGCTGCTTGTCGAGGATACGTGGCAACGGCGAGGCATCGGCGCCGAGTTGCTGCGCAGGCTGGTGGGGATGGCGGTGGAGGCGGGATGCGAGAGCGTGTACGCCGTGACGCAGTCGTCCAACACCGGGATGGTCGCGGCGATGCGGGGGCTGGGGCTCCCCCTCGACTATCAGGTCGAGGAGGGGACCCTGGTCATCACCGCGCGGTTGGCTCCGCCGGTTGAGCCGGAGGGGGCCGTGGGGGTTGTGGGGCGCTTGTCCGGTGCGGGTGAGTTGGGCGGGGCCTCATCGCGTGAGGGCCGTAAGGGCTAGGCCCGGGCGGCGGCTGCGGGTTCATTGTGGCTGGTCGCGCAGTTCCCCGCGCCCCTGTGGGGGGGTTAAGCCCGGGAAGCGGCTGCGGGTTCGCTGTGGCTGGTCGCGCAGTTCCCCGCGCCCCTGTGGGGGGGTTAAGCCCGGGAAGCGGCTGCGGGTTCGCTGTGGCTGGTCGCGCAGTTCCCCGCGCCCCTGTGGGGGGGGTTAAGCCCGGGAAGCGGCTGCGGGTTCGTTGTGGCTGGTCGCGCAGTTCCCCGCGCCCCTGGGGGGGTGCGCCGCCGTGCCCAGCGCTCCGGCCAGATCGGCCCACAGGTCCTCCACGTCCTCCAGGCCCACCGACATCCGTAGCAGCCGGTCGCTCACGCCCGCGCCCCGTCTGTCGTCCGCGTCGACGATGCGGTGGCTGATGGACGCCGGGTGCTGGATGAGGGTGTCGACGCTGCCGAGGCTCACGGCCGGGGTGATCAGACGGACGCCGGCGATGACCTCGTGCGGGTCGCCGTCAACCTCGAAGGCGATCATGGCGCCGCCGATGCGCGGGTAGTGCACGCGGGAGACACGGAGGTCAGCGGTGAGGCGGCGGGCGAGTTCGGCGGCGGTCTCGGAGGCGGCCCGGACACGCACGGGGAGGGTGGAGAGGCCGCGCAGCAGGAGGTAGCCGGCCAGCGGATGCAGGACGCCACCTGTGGCGAAACGTATCTGCCGGAGCCGTCCGGCGAACTCCTCGTCGCAGGCCACCACGCCCGCCATCACGTCCCCGTGTCCGCCGAGGTACTTGGTGGCGCTGTGCAGCACCAGCCGTGCGCCGTGTTCGGCGGGGCGCTGGAGCACGGGCGTGGCGAAGGTGTTGTCGGCGAGCAGCGGCACGGATCCGCAGGCGTGGGCCACGGCGCGCAGGTCCACCTCGGCGAGCGTGGGGTTGGCCGGGGACTCGACCATCACCAGCCCGGTGTCCGGACGCAGCGCGTCCGCGATGCCGGCCGGGTCGGTCCAGGTCACCTCCGAGCCCAGCAGCCCGGCGGTGAGCAGGTGGTCGCTGCAGCCGTACAGCGGACGTACGGCGACGACATGGCGTAGGCCCATCGAGGCCCGTACGAGAAGGACCGCGGTCAGGGCCGCCATCCCGCTGGCGAAGGCGACCGCCGCCTCGGTGCCCTCCAGGCGGGCCAGGGCGGTCTCGAAGCGGGCCACGGTCGGGTTGCCGAGGCGGCCGTAGACGGGCGGGCCGTCCGGCTCGGCGCCGGTGGTCGCGAAGGCGTCGATGCGGGCGGCCTCGCCGCGGCTGTCGTAGGAAGGGTAGGTGGTGGACAGGTCGATCGGCGGGGCGTGCAGTCCCTGCCGGGCGAGGTCGTCGCGGCCGGCGTGGACGGCCTCGGTGGCGAGTGCTCTCGATGCGGTGCGTACGTCGTCGTACCCGTGCATACCGGCGTATGCCTCCCTGCTCGCTGGGTCCATGGAGGGGAAGACTGAACAACGGGCGGGGCTCTCGGGCGGAGCCCCGTGTTACGTTCGGCGTATGGCCGAATCTGTCGTACTGGATCCGGTCGATCTGCATCTGCTGCGGCTCCTGCAGAACGACGCCCGGACCACGTATCGCGACCTCGCCGTGCAGGTCGGGGTGGCGCCGTCGACATGTCTGGACCGGGTGACGCGGCTGCGCCGTTCGGGCGTGATTCTCGGCCATCAGCTCAGGCTGGACCCGGCCAAGCTGGGCCGCGGGCTCCAGGCGCTGCTGTCCGTGCAGGTCAGACCGCACCGGCGGGAGTTGGTGGGGCCGTTCGTGGAGCGGATCCGGGTGCTGCCGGAGTCGCTGACCGTGTTCCATCTGACCGGTCCCGACGACTATCTCGTGCATGTCGCTGTCGCGGACATGGCGGATCTCCAGCGACTGGTGCTCGACGAGTTCACCTCCCAGCGGGAAGTGGCGCGGGTCGAGACGCGGTTGATCTTCCAGCAGTGGGACTGCGGGCCGCTGCTGCCACCCGGCGCGCCGGAGAACAAGCCCTCAGCGAAATCCGGCTGACGCGGGCGGGCACCGGCGGAACCGGGCTGACGCGGCGGCGGTCTCCGTACGAGGATGGCCCGTATGTCTGATACCCACAGCCCGCTGCCCCGTGAGGTCGCCGACGCGTATGTCGACGAGCTCATCGCCCTTGATCCGATCACCGGTACGTATCTCGGTGTGAAGGAGAGTTCGAGCCGGCTCCCCGACCTCTCGCCCGCGGGCCAGAAGGCAGTCGCGGAGCTCCAGCGGGCCACCCTCGCGCGACTCGACGAGGCAGAGCGCGCGCCCGGCGCGGACAGTGACAGCGAGCGCCGGTGCGGGCGCCTGCTGCGCGAGCGGCTCACCGCGGAACTCGCCGTGCACGAGGCGGACGAGGGCCTGCGCTCGGTCGGCAACATGGCCACGCCCGCCCACTCGGTCCGCGAGGTCTTCACCGTCACGCCGAGCGGGACGGACGAGGACTGGGCCGCCATCGCCGAACGGCTGCGCGCGGTGCCGACCGCGTACGCGGGGTACCGCGAGTCCCTCGCACTGGGTCTGGAGCGCAAGCTGTACGCGGCTCCGCGGCCGACCGCCACGTTCGTCGAGCAGCTCACCGAGTGGTCCGACACGGGCGAGGGGCGCGGCTGGTTCGAGGACTTCGTGTCTGCCGGGCCGCAGGCGCTGCGCGCGGAGCTGGACGAGGCCGCCCGCGGTGCGACGGCCGCCGTGGTGGAGCTGCGGGACTGGATGCGCGACGTGTACACGCCGGCCATCGAGGGCACGCCGAACACGGCGGGCCGCGAGCGGTACGCCCGCTGGGCGCGCTACTTCAACGGCACGGACCTCGACCTCGACGAGGCGTACGCCTACGGCTGGGCCGAGTACCACCGGCTGCTCGGCGAGATGAGGAAGGAGGCGGAGCGGATCCTTCCGGGCGCCGCGACGCCGTGGGTGGCGCTGGCGCACCTCGACGAGCACGGCAAGCACATCGAGGGCGTCGACGAGGTCCGGGACTGGCTTCAGGGCCTGATGGACGAGGCGATCGAGAAGCTGGACGGCACGCACTTCGAACTCGCCGAGCGGGTACGGAAGGTGGAGTCGTGCATCGCCCCGCCCGGCGGCGCGGCGGCCCCGTACTACACGCCCCCGACCGAGGACTTCTCACGTCCGGGCCGCACCTGGCTGCCGACGATGGGCCTGACCCGGTTCCCGGTGTACGACCTCGTCTCGACCTGGTACCACGAGGGCGTGCCGGGCCATCACCTCCAGCTCGCGCAGTGGGCGCATGTCGCCGGGAACCTCTCCCGCTACCAGGCCACGATCGGCATGGTCAGCGCCAATGCCGAGGGCTGGGCGCTCTACGCGGAGCGGCTGATGGACGAACTCGGCTTCCTCACGGACCCGGAGCACCGGCTCGGCTACCTCGACGCGCAGATGATGCGGGCGGCCCGCGTCATCGTCGACATCGGTATGCACCTGGAGCTGGAGATCCCGGCCGACTCGCCGTTCCACCCGGGTGAGCGCTGGACCCCGGAGCTGGCGCAGGAGTTCTTCGGTTCGCACAGCAGCCGTCCGGCGGACTTCGTGGAGAGCGAGCTGACCCGGTATCTGACGATTCCGGGTCAGGCCATCGGCTACAAGCTGGGCGAGCGGGCCTGGCTGCTGGGCCGGGAGAAGGCCCGCGAACGGCACGGCGACGCCTTCGACCTCAAGGCCTGGCACATGGCCGCCCTGTCCCAGGGCTCGCTGGGCCTGGACGACCTGGTCGACGAGCTGTCCGCGCTCTGATCAGCGCTGGAAGCCTCCCTCGGAGTTGATGACCTCACCGGTGATCCAGCCCGCCTCGTCCGTCGCCAGCCAGGCGATGAGGCGGGCCGGGTCGTCCGGCATGCCCCACCGGCCGGCCGGGAAGGCGGCCGCCACCGCCTCGTACGCCTCGCCGGTCAGGTAGTCCGTGTCGACGGGGCCGGGGTTGACGGTGTTCACCGTGATCCCCTGTCCGGCGAGCGTGGTCGACAGGGAGCGCGTGATCGAGGCGAGGGCGCCCTTCTGCAGCGCGTAGGCGATCTCGCCGGACATGCCGCCCGCGATGTCCTGACCGGAGGTCATCATCACGACGCGTCCGCCGGGGCCGGCCGGCCTGAGCCGGGCGTGCGCCTGAACGAGGAGCACTACGGCGCGTGTGTCGACCGCCCAGTGCGTGTCGAGCATCGTGGCGTCGATCTCGTCGAGGGTGCCGTCGGAGCCGCTGACGGCGTGGTTGGCGATGAGGATGTCGAGCCGTCCGCCGAGCGCCTCGGCGGCCGTGGTGATCAGTTCGGCGGGCGCGGCCGGGTCGGAGAGGTCGCCCGGGCCGGCGAGGACCCGGGCATCGGGGTCACCGAGCGCCTCGCGGACGGAGGCGACGACCTCCTCGGGCCGGTCGGCTCCCCAGGGCATGGCGGCGTCGTGCGGCACATGGTGGTGCAGATAGACGCTCGCCCCGTACGCGGCGAGCCTCCGAGCCACGGCGTGCCCGATGCCGGCGCGTCTGCTGGCCCCCGTGACCAGAGCGGTCCGGCCGCGCAGGGGCAGGGGGTCGCGACGCAGGTCTTCGGGGGTGGGGTGAGGGAATCGGGGCATGACAGACCATCATGGGGAACGGCCGGTTCCGGCGCACCTGGTTATTGGGGTGCGGCACCTGGCTATTGGGGTGCGGCACCAGGTTATTGGGGTGCGGCACCTGGTTGCTCGGGGTGCGGAACCTGGTTATTGGGGTGCGGCACCTGATTGCTCGGGGCGCGGCACCTGATTGCTCGGGGCGCGGCACCTGGTTGCTCGGGGCGCGGCACCTGGTTGTTGGGGGCGCGGCACCTGGTTGCTCGGGGCGCGGCACCTGATTGTTCGTAGTGGCCCGCCGGGCACCGATCCGCGCGGCGTCTGCTTATTCGGGGTGCGGCAACCGCTCCAGCTGGACCAGCCCCAGCCACGTCTCTGGTCCGGGCTGCACCTGCGCGGCGCGCACGGCGTACGCCCCCGGCTCCAGGGCCACCCGCAGATGCTCGGTCCGTCCGGTCTCGGGTCCCGGCCAGGCGGAGTCGAAGAGGACCACCGCGCCCGGTACCTTCCAGCGCACCTCGCGTTCCCAGACAGCGGTGGCGAGCGCGGCCGGAACCCGGGCCAGCAGTTCCGCTTCGGAGTCGGCCGCGCACCAGCGTACGAAGACGCCGTGGTCGGGCAGATAGGCGGTGGATGCGGGCTCGTCGCCCAGCACCAGGGCCGCGCTGTCGCCCACGGGCAGCAGGCCGACGGACCCGTCGACCTCGCAGGCCCGGTCGTAGTCCGAGGCGGTCTCGTCGCCGTCGGCGCCCGCCCAGAACGGCAGCACCGTCTCCGGTATCGCAATCAGGGGGCCGCCGCCCGACTCCACCCACTCCACCGCGCCCGGTTCCGCGTATCGCACCATGGCAGCAGAACCTACACGCACAGCGGGCTCACCGGTCACCGTGCCCAACCAGCGGATCAGCAGCCGCAGTTCTCCGCGTCCACCGGAGCCGTCAGCGGGTCGGCGGCCCGCCGCGCACCGCCCTCCCAGGTCTCGTAAGCGAAGCCCTCGCGCGCCCAGTACTCGAAGCCGCCGAGCATCTCCTTGACCTGGTAGCCGAGTTCGGCGAGGGCGAGGGCGGCGCGGGTCGCGCCGTTGCAGCCGGGACCCCAGCAGTACGTCACCACGGGCACGGACCTGTCGAGGAGCTGCTCGGCCTGTTCGGGGATGAGGGCGGTGGGGAGGTGGATCGCGCCCGGGATGTGGCCCTGGTCCCAGGACTCGGTGGAACGGGAGTCCAGGACGACGAAGCCGGGGTCGCCGTCGGCCGCCAGTGCGGCGGCGACGTCGGACACGTCGGCGTGGAAGACGAGGCTCGCCCGGAAGTAGGCGGCGGCCTCGGCGGGGGCGGCGGGGGCGACGCGCAGAACGGGGTTGGCGGTGGCGGTGGCGGTTGCGGTGGCGGTGGCGGTGGCAGCGTTTGTCATGCCCACCAACCTATGGCCGATGATCCACTTCGAGAAGGCGCGATCCCCGGCGCCGCTCTTGATCCACCGGGGATTCCCCTGCTACTCCTCCCCCATGACCACGTTTTCCCCGGACGCCACCGACTGGCGCATCCTCGACGTCCTCCAACGGGAGGGCCGGGCCAGTTTCGCCGAGCTCGCCCGTGCCGTGTCCATGTCCGCGAGCGCGGTCACGGAGCGGGTGCGCCGGCTGGAGGAGGCGGGCGTCATCCAGGGGTACGCCGCCGTGGTCGACCCCGAGCGGCTGGGGCTGCCGATCCTCGCCTTCGTACGCCTGCGGTATCCGAACGGCAACTACAAGCCCTTCCACGACCTGGTCGCGGCGACGCCCGAGATCCTGGAGGCCCACCACGTCACGGGCGACGACTGCTTCGTCATCAAGGTCGCGGCCCGCTCGATGCGGCACCTGGAGGAGGTGTCCGGGAAGATCGGCACGCTGGGCTCGGTGACGACGAGCGTGGTGTACTCGTCCCCGCTGCCCAGGCGTCCGCTCGGTCAGTGAGCTGCCGGGGATGTCGATCCGCTCGGCTCTTCAGCTCGCGTCCGCGGCCGTGGCCGTGGCTGTTGCCGTTGCCGTTGCCGTTGCCGTTGCCGTGGCTCTGACGGTGATCCGCGCGTAGTCGTACCCGCCCGGCTCGGGCGACGGGTTGTAGGTGATCGTGAACGTCCGCCGTACCTCGCCGAACCGGTCGGAGTACGTCACCTCGGACGGGCCGGCGCGCTTCGGCTCGGCTGTGACGTCGTACGTACGCAGGAAGTCCTCGACGCTCGAGTCCTGGCTGTCGCCCACCTCGTACCGCAGCACGGCCGTGCCGTCCTTCTCCACCTCGGCGTAAGTCGGTACGTAGAAGCGCCCCGCGGGTTGATGCTGGTCGTGGTGCATCCCCGCCCTGCGCTCCACAGCCTCCTGCGGCCCGTCGCCGGCCGGCGTGAGCAGCACTACGGCCGCCCAAGCGATCACGCCGAGCGTCCCCACCGCGCACAGGGCCGGCAACCACACCAGCCACCCGCGCCGACGCGGCCTCGTGGGGGACGTACGCGTACGCGTACTCACCCGTTCCACGCGATCCGGGGACCCCAGGCCGGTGCTCGGAGCGGACACGGGTGACCCGGAATCGGGCTCGGTACTCACGGCTTCCCCCTGTGCCGAAGCGGGCCCGCTGTGGGGCAGCACGTCCCAACGACTGTGCGATCACTCCTGGTGGGACCCTAGCCGCAATGGGGCCGGGCAACCGAGTCGCGCCCGGAACGGGCTCGGAGCCACCGGTTCCTACGGCGTGGGCCGCAGTCGGACGGGCACCGTGCGGTGGCCGTTGACGAGGAGGCTCGCCACCGGTTCGAGCTCTTCGGGGTGTACCGCCAGGGCCATGTCCGGGAAACGGTTGAACAGGGCGGGGAGAGCGGCCCGGGCCTCGGCACGCGCCAGGGGTGCCCCGAGGCAGAAGTGGGCGCCGTGCCCGAAGGCCAGATGCTGCTTGTCCGCCCGCTTGACGTCGAACACTCCCGCGGTCGCGCCGTGCAGATTCGGATGGCGGCCGGCAGCCCCGTACGAGGCGAGGATGGCCTCGCCCTGGCGGATCTCGATCCCGTGCGGCAGCCGGATGTCCTCGACGGCGTACCGCAGGGGCAGGTGGCTGACGGGCGCGGCGTAGCGCAGAGCCTCCTCGATCACGTCGTCCCACGACGCTTCCCCGGCACGGACGTGAGCGAGCTGGCCCGGGTCGGAGAGCAGAGCGGTCACGGCCTGATCGAGCAGGTTGACGGTCGTCTCGTAGCCGGCGCTGATGACGAGGAGCAGCGTGTCCAGGAGTTCCTTCTCGTCGAGGACGGAACCGTCGCCCTCGTCGTCACGGGCATGGATGAGCGCCGACGTCAGGTCCTCGCCGGGCGTGTTCCGCTTCGCCGCGACCAGTTCGGTGAGGATGGCGTACAGGGCCATGGTGTTGGCCGCGGCCTCCTGCCGGTCCAGCGTGGTGTCGAAGACGCCGTCGACCAGGACGCGGAACCTGGGCCAGACGTCCTCGGGCAGGCCCATGAGGTCACCGATGACCTGGATGGGCAGCGGGAAGGCCAGCACCTCCCGCAGATCGACGACCTCGCCGGGCCGGTGCCGGGCCATCTGGTCGATGAGGTGAGTCGTGAGCTGTTCCAAGCGCGGCGCCATCTCCGTCGTACGCCGACCGCTGAACGCCTTGCTGACCAGGCGCCGCAGCCGCCGGTGCTCGTCGCCGTAGGCGGTGAACATGTTGTCCACCCCGACCCACAGAGTTAGCGGCCACTTCTCCGTGACCTCACCGCTGATGAACGCCGGCCAGTGCCGACCGGCGTCCTTGGACACCCGCGGATCGTTCAGGAGGCTCTTGAGGACGGCCGGGTCGCTGACCGACCAGGCCGTGACGCCGAGGATGTCCACGAGGGCGGCGGGCCCGGCGGAGTGCAGGGCGGTTTCCTCGGCCTGGCGGGCGCGGCCGGTCGGGTCGAGAACGAGGGGCACGGTGCGGTCCACGGCAGCTCCTTAAGCCGGCGCGAGAGGCGGGAGTCGAGCGGCGTGTGACGGGCGGGCCCGAGTGATGTCCCACCTCGGCATGCGTCAGCCCCCCGTCCCTCCCTCATCTGTTCCCGTTGCCGCACCGCCGTACTGGAGGTGATGTCAGCCAAAGTTCAGGAAGTGCGCTACTGAGGGAGCTTCACGCAGGTGGTGGGGGGAGTGCACTCGCTGTTCCTCGTGTCGCGGCTGGGTCCGGATGCCGAGATCATCGAGGCCGCCCGGAGGGCGGGCGTGCAGCACGTGGTGCTGGTGTCGTCCATCACCGCTCAGACCCATCCGCACCTGGGCCCCGCCGGCGAGAACCTCGCGGTCGAATTGCTGCTCAAGGACAGCGGCATGGACTGGACGATCCTGCGGCCGACACAGTTCGCCACAAGGAGCGGACGTATGCCCTGACCGGTCCGGAGCCGGTGACCGCCCGGCAGCAGGTCGAGGCCGTAGCAGCAGCAATCGGGCGGAGCGTTCCCTTCATCGAGATCAGTCGGCAGGAGGCTCACGCCCAGATGGCCGCGGTCTTCGGGGACGAGGCCGCGGACGCGGTGCTCGACGTCACCGGCAAAGACGTCAACGACGCACTGCTGACGGTGCGCAACACCGTTGCGCAGGTCACCGGCTCCCCGGCCAGGCCCTTCCGGCAGTGGGCCGCGGAGAACGCCGACCTCTTCCGCTGACACACCCGGCCCGTCAGGGCTGGCCACAGCGGACTGATCCGTGGGCGGGTTCCCATGCCGGTCCGCCCAATCGGGTGACCGGCGCCGGAATGTGCCACGGGCGGACCGGTGTGGTCCTACGGTCCCCGTATCCCGGCCGCGCGCAGCCGGACGGTGCCGGGCGGAAACGGGGGCGGTCAAGTGGGGTTGCGTCAGCGCGGGAAAGAGGTGTGGCGGGACTCGGTGCCGAGCGCTGCCGCCGGCCTGGTTTTGGACCTGTGCGAGGAGCTGATCGACGGCTATGCCCGGCGTCGCGGCCCGATGCCGGTAGTGGTCGTGCACGCGGCCGGACAGGCCCCGGAGAGCCGACACGACCAAGAGGTCAGGGAACTCGTCGAACTCGTGCACCGGGCACAGAAGCCACGATGGTTGCTGTCTCGCAGAGTGGCCCCGCCCACCGACCAGGACGGCCTGCCGACCTCGTCGAATTCCCCGTCCGGCGGCGAGCCCGGCCTGGACCACCGGGCGTATGCGGCGGCGACGGCGCTGGTGAAGAATGTCGCTGAGGGGGTGTGGGAAAACCACAACCGCTCCCAGTACCGCCCGTACGGCATGCCGCGGTCACAACTGCTGGCCGCACTCGATCAGGCTCTCAGTGAACAGGCCGACACCGGCGATGGGGTGCCGGACGCTCGCGCTGTCGTGGCCACACTGGCGGAACGGCGCTGGCAGCCCAGCCCCCGGCGCGAACCCACCGGGTTCTGGCGGATGCTGGGAACGACGCTGAGTCCGACCACGGCGCTGGGCGCGGCGGTGGTGGCCTGCTTGGGGGTGCTGGCCGCGAAGCTGGACTCCTGGCCGCTGACATTCGCGATGTTGACGGTCCTGCTGGTGCCGGCGGCCGGTTACTGGATCCGGCGCTGGATGCCACCGCTCTCGATGGGCTCCGGCTGCCGCTGGTTGGCCACCACGACCTTCCCCCTGACCTTGAGTACCGAGGCACCCGTCTGGTCGCTGTGGCATCCCAGGCTGTCCCGGGCCACGCTGGAGGAGCGCGCCGTCGAAGTGGTCCGTCAGATGCTGACGGCGGCCGGATTCAGCGGCACGGCGGACGCCGGGGAGGGAGTGTCCGCCCAGGATGCGGCGCGCCAGTTCTGTCTGCAACTGCGCACTCTGGCCCTGCTGGAGGATCTGCGCGAGAACCACCGGCCGGCCTGGGACCTCAGACACCGCAAGCGGACGGTCCCCCCGCTGCTGATCATTCCCCGGGCCAGTCGGGACAACGGCGCGCTGCCGTTCCTCCGAGCGATCAGTGACGTACGCAGCCGACGCAGTGAGCAGGATCCGCTCCTGGTGGTCGCCGGGGTCGGCCACGGCGACCTGGCCGGCCTGCGTGAGCGCACCCCGCTGCCGCTGCCCACGCCGGACGCCTACCGCCGCGACCCGGCCAAGCTCTACGAGACCTGGGTGGAGCGCAGTCTGCGCACCGGCCAGGCACCGAGCATGAACGCCGCTCTGCCGTGGGTCATGCCGGTGGCTCTGACTGGGGAACTCCTCACCCCTTACAACCCGAACGCCGAGATCCATCGACGCAGCACCTGCCGCGTACGGCGCAGTCCCTGGCTCCTTTGGTCGCGGTGGACCCTGGTCGCTGGGTGTGTCCTCACCACGACCGGTGCGGCGACCTATTACGACGGCCTGACGGACAGCTACTGCGGCGGCCCGGAGGTCGTGTGGAACCGTGACCTCGTACGCAAGGACGGTGAGTGCGTCGGGGTGGTGACCGGCTCCCCGCTGCCTGTCGACGAGAAGGCCCGGGAACTCGGCGCCGGGGGGAAGAAGATCGGTCTGAAGGAGCTGCAGGACAGGATCGCCGAGGCAAACGAGGCCCTGGCCGAGGACAAGCCGTACGTAACCGTCGTCTTCGCGGGCGCGTTGACGGCGCGGCCGCCCGACCTCGGCGAGGCGGACGACGTGGTGCGCCAACTGGCCGGGGTGTATCTGGCCCAGCGTCGGATCAACGATCCCAAGCAGACCAACGACTTCCTCCAGATGAAGGTCGTGATCGCCAACGGCGCTCAAGGCATGCAGCACCAGAAGGACATGGCCGCCAGGATCGTCGCCTACGCCCGCCGCGACCCCACCGTCGTGGGCGTCGTCGGCATGGGGATCCACACCCGCACCAGCGAGGCAGCCCTCGGTGAACTCCAGAAGGCGGGTCTGGCTGTGATCGGCACGACCAATTCCGCCACGCATCTGGCCGAGCGGTACCACAACTACGTGAGCCTGGCCCCTACCAACAGCGCGCAGGCATCCGCCCTGACGGCCACGCTGGGTCAGGCCCAGCAGGGGGACGCGGTGGTCTTGGTACCGCAGGAGCCGGGCGGAGCCAACTCCACATACAGCGCCGACCAGGCCACATCAGCCGAGAAGGCGCTGCGGGACGCAGGATTCAACCGGCCGAAGCGGATCTCATACCCGCTCCGCGGCACCAGTGGGGTGCTGGACGCAGCCGCCCGGTCGATCTGCCAGGACGGGATCGGTGTGGTCTATTTCGCTGGCCGATCGAGCCACATCGCCTCTCTGATGACGGAGTTGGGCCAGCACACTGGTTGCGGCGACAAACAGCATCCGGTGACGGTCCTGTCCGGGGACGACATGACCAAGAAGCCGTTCAAGGGCGCGAACCTCACCTTCCCCGAGGGCGTCCGGCTGCGCTACGCCTCCCTCACCTACGAGAAGCAACTCAAGAAGCTGCTCCTTTACGGCATCGCGAAGCAGGCGTTCGGTGCGCCGCGCATGCCTACCTGGCAGGACGAACTCTTCACCGACGGTTTCGCCGCTCTGTCCTACGACGCTGCGTACGCCCTGCACGAGGCCGCACAAGACGCCGGGGTTCCCGGCTACGGCAGTGCGCCGGCCGTGCTGGCAGCACTGCACTCGGTCGACTTCAGCGGGGGAGCGACGGGGCACATCAGTTTCCGCAACGCGGACGTGGCCGACCCGGACCTGCGCGGCCACGGATTCGGGCTCTACGAGGTCACCCAGCCGGGCACGGGAGCGACGCTACAGGTCGAACTCCTCGGCGGTCGCCCTGCCGGCCTTCTCCCCCTCAAGCAGGCGAATTGCGGGCAGCAGGATCAGGAAGCGCCTGCTTCGTCCGCGACAGGAGGTTCGTGAGGCACGCGCCGACGGACCTTACGCCCCCCGCTGCCGCAGCGCCGACCCCGACCTCCCCTTCACGACCTCCAGCTGCGCGTGGATCCGCCGCCGCAGATCGGCGACATGGCTGACGATGCCGACGCTGCGGTCGCGCTCGCGCAGGGAGTCGAGGACGTCGAGGACCTCGTCGAGGGTCTGGTCGTCGAGGCTGCCGAAGCCCTCGTCGATGAAGAGGGTGTCGAGGCGGACTCCGCCAGCCTCGTCGGTGACGACGTCCGCGAGGCCGAGGGCGAGGGCGAGGGAGGCGAAGAAGGTCTCGCCGCCGGAGAGGGTCGCCGTGTCGCGCTCGCGGCCGGTCCAGGCGTCGACGACGTGCAGTCCGAGGCCGCTGCGGCCCCGGCCGGCCCGGTCGTCGGAGTGGACGAGGGTGTAGCGGCCGGACGACATGCGCTGCAGACGTGCGGTCGCGGCGGCGGCGACCTGTTCCAGGCGGGCCGCCAGGACATAGGACTCAAGGCGCATCTTGCGTTCGTTGTCCGCCGAGGTGCCCGCGGTGAGGGCGGCGAGGCGGGCGACGCGGTCGTACTCCGCACGCAGCGGGGCGAGTTGGCGTACGGCGGTGGTGGCGCGCGCGGACAGCCGGTCGAGTTCGGTGCAGCGCCGGGCGGCGGCGTCACGCGCGGAGGCGGCGTCGCGGACCCGCTGGGCCGCCGCTGAAGCGGCCCGCTCGGCGGTCTGGACGTCGGCGGGCGCCTGCTGGGCGGCGGCCGCGGTGTCGGTTTCGGCGAGGACGGCTCGTACGGCGGCCTCCTCCGACTGCCAGGCGTCCAGCCGACGTTGCAGCTCGCGGTGCGCGGCGTCGTCGAGGAGTGCGGCGGCCGCGGCCTGCGGGGTGTCGAACCCGGCGCGGAAGGCGGCGTCCGCGAGGCGGGCGTCGGCGTCCTTGAGCCGCTGGGCGGCGTCCTCCGCGGCGCGCGCGGTGTCGGCGGCGTCGGTGAGCAGCTGGGCCTGCCGCTCCAGTTGGGCGGCTCGCGCGGCCACGCTGTCGGCGGCGCCCCGGGCCTGGGTCAACTCCCCCTCCAGCGTGGCCCTTTCCCGGTCCAGGCGCTCACGGTGCCCCACCCGGGAGGCCACCCTGACCGCCGCCTGCTGGCGGTCGGCGGTGCGCCGCTCGTACTCCGCCTCGGCCCGGCGCAGCTCCTCGTGAGCCGGGTGCAGAGCGGACGCGTCCCGGCGGGCCTGCGCGTAGCGGCGCTCCAACTCCTCGTACTGTGCGGCGAGTTGCCCGGTCGACGCGTCCCCGGCCTCGGCGGTGGCGGCGGCCAGTGCCTCGCGTACGACGCCCAGGTGCCGTTCCTTCTCGGCGTGCTGCTCCTCCGCCTGCTGGTAGGCGGTCAGTGCGCGCTCCTCCGCCTCCCGGTCCACGTGTCCGGCGTCCTTGCGGGCGGGGGCGGGGTGGTCGGTGGCGCCGCAGACCGCGCAGGGCGTGCCGGTCTCCAGCTGGGCGGCCAGTTCGGCGGCGATGCCGTTCAGCCGCCGCTCCTTGACGTCGAGCCAGTGCGCCTTGGCCGCCAGGACCCGTTGGTGGGCGAGCCGGGCCTGGTCGGCGGCCGTGTCCGTGTCGCCGGCCAGCTGGTCGCGCAGCCGTGCGGCGCCGAGCCGCTGCTGGGCGGGGTCGCGCTGGACGGCGAGCTGCTCGGCGCGGGTCGCGGCCTGCTGGGCGGTGTCGATACGGGTCTGGAGCGCGGCGCGGCTCTCCTCCCACCCGGCGAGCCAGTCCTCGGCGTCCTGGAGCAGGCCCTCGTCGGCCCGTTCCTGCCGGTCCAGTTCGTCGCGCTCGCCGACGAGGTCGGCCAGCCGCTGCTCGGCGCGGCGGGCGGACTCCAGGCCGCCCAGTTCCTCGGCGGCCCGGCGCGCGGCGGCGGCGAGGCGCTCCGCCGGGAGGGCCGGGATGGGAAGTGCCGCGGTCTGTCGCTGGTCGTCTGCCGCGCCGTCGTGGCTGGTCTCGCCCACGCGGCGGAGCCGCACATCGACACGGCTCGCGCCCCTTGCGGGCGCTGCCGAACCGGCGGCGATTCCGATCCCCGTGTCCACATCGGCGAAGGCTGCCCGCAGTTGGGCACGCGCATCCGCCTCGGCGGCGGCTGCCCGCCGGTGTTCGATGTCGGCGGCCTCTCGCAGTTGCAGGGCCGGTGCGACCGTCTCGGCCTTGCGGGCCCGTTCCATGCGGGCCTGGGCCTCGCGGTAGGCGGAGGCACGCGACTCCAGCAGCCTCGCCCGCTCCCGCGCATCGGCGAACCGCCCCTGGAGTCTGGCCACTTCGCGTACGTCGCCCAGGGCCCGGTCGGCGGCGGCCTGCGCGGATTCGGCGGCGAGGAGGCGGCAGTGGGCGACGGTGAGCTGCTCGCGGGCGGTGCTGCGGGCGACCGCCGCGGCGCCGAGGACGGTGTCCGCCAGGCCCGGCTCGCCCGGTGCGAGGTCGGGCAGTGGCATGGCGTCGCCCGCCGCCTGCTGCATCCGGTGCGCGTCGGCGAGCAGCGCGGCGTCACCGTCCCGTACCTGGGCCTCGGCGGCACGTCGGCGCTCGGCGAGGCGCTTTTCGACGTCGGCGAAGCGGTGGGTGTCGAAGAGGCGGCCGAGCAGCCGGCCGCGGGCCTCGGCGTCGGCGCGCAGGAAGCGGGCGAAGTCGCCCTGGGGCAGCAGCACGACCTGGCAGAACTGCTCCCGGCTCATGCCGAGCAGCTGGGTGATCTCCTCGCCGATCTCCTGGTGCGAGCGGCTGAGGTCCTTCCACGCCGCGGCCTGCGGGTCGTACTCGCGCAGCCAGCTCTGCGCCTTGTCGAGCGTCGTGCCGGTGCCGCGCTTCTTGGGACGCTCCCAGGGGGGCTGCCGGGTGACCTCCAACCGGCGTCCGGCGACGGTGAGTTCGAGGCGGACCTCGGTGCGGGTGCCGGCCGCGGCGTGGTCGCTGCGCAGGGTCATGCCCTGGCCGCTCTGGCGGGCGCCCGGCACCGAGCCGTAGAGGGCGTAGCACACGGCGTCGAGGACGGAGGTCTTGCCGGCGCCGGTCGGTCCGTGCAGCAGGAAGAGGCCGGCCAGGGACAGCGCGTCGAAGTCGACGCTCTGCGATCCGCCGAAGGGCCCGAACGCCGTCACGTCGAGACGGTGCAGCCTCACCGCGCCACCTCCCTCACGGCCTCGTCGGCCCGCACCGCGTCGAACGCGTCCCGCAGGACACCCTGTTCGTCCTGGTCGGGCCCGGCGCCGCGCACATGCGCCACGAAGTCCTCCGCGATCTCCTGGTCACTTCGCCCGGCGAGCCGCCGCGCATAGGACACGTCGGGGTCGTCGGGCGCCCGCTCGGGGGCGAAGACGAGGCTCAGCGTGTGCGGGAAGCGCTCGGCGAGACGGGCCATCGGGTCGGCGGGGCGCACCGTGTCCGTGAGCGTGGCCTCGACCCACGCCTCCTCGTGCCGGGCGAGCCCGGGGTCGGCGAGCAGTTCCTCCAGCGTCCCCCGGATCCGGGCCAGCGCGCGCGGCACCGGGCAGTCGACGCGCTCGGCGGTGACCGCGCCATCGGCGTCCAGGTCGACGAGCCACATGCTCTTGCGGTGCTCGGCCTCCGAGAAGGAGTACGGCAGCGGCGAGCCGGAGTAGCGGACGCGCTCGGTGATGGTCTGGCAGCCGTGCAGATGGCCCAGCGCCGCGTAGTCGACGCCGTCGAAGACCCCGGCGGGCACCGCGGCCACCCCGCCGACGGTGATGTCCCGCTCGCTGTCGCTGACCTCGCCTCCGGTGACGAAGGCGTGCGCGAGGACGACCGACCGCGTGCCGGGCGCGCGTGCGGCGAGGTCGGCGCGCACCCGGTCCATGGCCGCGGCGAGCACGGCCTCGTGCCCCGCCTTCTCGACCCCGAACGCGTCCTTCACCAGGGCGGGTTCCAGATACGGCAGCCCGTAGAAGGCCACGTCGCCGAAGTCGTCCCGCAGCACGACCGGCGTACCGCACGCCGCCGCCTCGGTCCGCAGATGGATGCCCGCACGGTCGATCAGCCCGGCACCGACGCCGAGCCGGCGTGCCGAGTCGTGGTTCCCGGAGATCATCACCGTCGGCACACCGAGGTCGGCGAGCCGGTGCAGCACGTCGTCGAACAGCTCGACCGCGGCGAGCGGCGGCACCGCCCGGTCGTACACGTCCCCCGACACGACGACGGCGTCCACGCGGCGCTCCCGCACGGTCGTGACCAGGTGGCCGATGAACCCGGTCTGGGCGCCGAGCATGTTCACCCGGTGGAAGGCCCGGCCCAGATGCCAGTCGGATGTGTGCAGAATTCTCAAGACGCCGCTCCGACCCGCACGCTTCCCCCTACCTCACCTGGACCCGGCACCAAACGGGCACGGCCCTCGCTTTCCGCACCGACCACGCTAACGCCTGCCGGCACCTGGACCATCACGGGCTTCGGACTGCCCTGGACATCTGCCCTTGAATATCCCTGGATGTCCGTAGATATCCGCAGAGTTCAGCGACGACCCAAAAGCTTGTGAGCGCTTGCTGCCCGCACTATGAGCAAACGATGTCAGCGGGCGGAACGCGGCATCCGGGCTGCTCTCGACGAGCTGCGGCGTCGGCTCCACGGGCCCCGTCCCGGTCGGCGCCCCGGCCTCCGGACTACGCGCGGACAGCCGGACCGACTACGCCCACCTGTACTTCGTCGGCCCTTATGGCACCCAGGCCGTCCCCCGCGAAGTGGACGCGCCCGCCACCCCGCAACAGGCCCTCGACCTCCTCCTCAAGGGCCCGCGCGGGTCGCCGGCGGTGCCGTCGACCTCTACCTTCCGGTGCCGGTGGCGAACATGAGCGGCGGCGGTCTCGGCCTCGGTCAGATCATCTGCACGGCGGCCAACGCGGCCGTACCAGGCGCCGGACAACCCACCGAAGTGGACGTACGGGTCCATGAGGAGGGTTACGCGACGGCGTGGGCCGTGCGGTGCGACGCGGCGGGGAACGTCGTTCCCGTGCCCGGCTGGAGGCCGGCCACCCGCTCAGTCCGCCCCGACGATCTGGAGCTTCTGCACCGGCCCGTGCGTTCCGGTCCACTCCTCCCACACGGACCGGGGCCCGTCCTGGGCGAGACAGACGGCGAGCAGGCGGCCGTCGGCGGTCCGGGTGAGCCTGACCCGGTGGGCGGGCTCCCCGATGTGCCAGGTACTGGAGTCGGTCGAGGTGGTCACGGACACGGTGAGCCCGTCGGCGGCGGCGTCGGCCCGGACGTTCAGACGACGGTCCCCGAGCAGGGCGACATCGACCGTGTCGGCTCCGGCGGGGCGTGACTCCTCCACGCACAGCCAGCCGTCGGCGAAGTGATCGCACCAGATCTCCCGGTTGCCGTCCGGCCGCAGCAAGGCGGCCTCCAGCTCACCCCACACGTTGAGGGCGAGGGCGGCGCGGGTGGCTGGGGCGTCGCTGACGGGGCGGCGGAGGGGCAGTCCGCCCGACGATTCGGGCCAGGCCCACAGTTCCACCCGGTCCGGGAGTCCGACCAGGACACAGGGGCGGCCGTCGCGGTCACGGGAGGCGGCCAGCACCTCGGCCGGAGCGCCGGTCGACGCCGACAGCCGACTCCGCGCCGGCGGGGGTTCGCCCTCGCGGCCAGGAAGCCCTGGGTACAGATGAACGCCGGAGCCGTGCCCTGCCCAGAGCAGCGCGGGCATGCCGTGCGTGTTCAGGGCGACGATGCTCCGCACGTCCCCGGCCAGCTCACGCCAGCGGTCGGCGGTGCCCAGCCAGAGCGCGCCGCGCGCGTCGACCGCGGCGACGCCCGAACCACCCTGCGGGCCGGACAGGCAGGCGACGGCCCGGATTCCGCGGGGAGCGCCCGCGGCGAACGGCGGACGATGCGATGGCTGGCCCGGTGCGTCGTACCAGCGCAGTCCGGAGGGTCCGCCGGTCACCACCAGGGGATGGCCGATCCCCGCCGGCAGGACATCGACGCAGGTGTGCGGGGCGTCCCGGTCGGCGACCAGCAGGTCCCGCAGCTCCTCGGCCCAGGCCGTCAACGGCGCGGGGCGCCGGGCGGGTTCCGGGTCGAGAGCGCGTACCAGGCAGTCGGCGACCTGAACCGAGTAGCCGTACGACACGAGCTGACGGTGTGTCATACGCGCCGGGTCGTAGTCGCCCAGGGGGCCCAGTTCGGGCAGCAGCAGCGCGCGGGCCACGGCGCCGACGGAGAAGCGGTCCCGGGCGGGGTCCGGGCGTTCGCGGTCGCGTTCCCCGTTCTCGTCCTCGGGGGCATAACCCGGTGTGTACGGGATCAGCGTCAGTTCTCTCCCCAGCGGGGTGAGGAAGGTGATGTCGATCAGCTGGACCTGGCCGTCCTCGGTGACCAGGACGTTGCCGCCGGATATGTCCTGGTGCACATAGCCGAGGTCGTGGAGCCGGTCCACGATCACGCACAGCGCGCGCAGCACCTCGGCCCGGGCGACCGCGTCGGCCGTCGAGGACTCGGCCCACAGGTCGGCGGGCGTGCCGTCGTACCACGGTGAGACCAGGTAGAGGATCTGTGCACCGGAGGGCCGCTGCCGCGCCGGCCGCGGCACCGGTCCGACGAAATACTGGTAGGGGGTGGCCAGGCCGGGGATGTCGAGGCCGAACCGTCGGTGCACGCTGTCGGCCCAGCGCTCCCGCCAGGCGGCGCGCTGCTCCGGCGTGACGTCTCCCTCCTCGGAGGTGAGGATCTTCAGCGCGCAGTGGCTCTCGCCGCCGTCCCGGAGCCTGCGGGAGGCGCGCCAGACCTCGCCCTCGCCCCCGGTGTGCAGATGGCTGACGAGGGTGTACTCCTCGGGTCTCTCGGGAGGCCCGCACTGCCAGTCCGGTTCCCAGCGGGGGACCCGGTTCACTCCTCACCCCGGTAGCGGAACAGGGGCATGGTGGTCGGGGTCTGCTGGTCGGGCTCCTGGGCCGTCGGGGCGGGGGCCCCAGGGGCGGCCGCGGCGGGTGCGTAGGGGCCTGTCTCGGTGCTGTCGTAGCCGTCCCGCTGCGGGACGGGGGCCGGGGTCGCGCCGTATCGGCCCGCCGACGGCTCCTGCGCGTGTTCGTCCGGCCGGGGCGCGGCGGTGCTCGTGGGGTCGGCGGGCTGGCGCTGCGCGTCCGGCAGGGTCTTCAGCGCCACCACCAGTGAGTCCATCGCCGTGGCGAGCTCGTCGACCCATGCGATCCGGCGCCCGGTGTCCCAGGCCCCGTTCTGCCGTGCCGTGCGCAGCTGCTCCAGGAGTGTGCCGAGGGTGTCCAGGGGCTCGGCGAGCTCTGCGGGGACGCAGGCGAGGCGAGCGGGGCTGAACGCGGACGCCAGGTCCCGCTCGAAGGTGGGGTGCGGTCGCGTTTGCAGGGTGACGACGGCCCTGTTCACCGCCATCCGCACCAGCTCGTCGCGGAACAGGGGCCTGCCCAGGGCGCGTCGGGACTCGCCGATGGCGACGCCGGTGGACTCCATCAGCCGCTGCCCCAGGGCCCGTGCGTCGTGCGTGGCCTGGTGGGCGGAGCCGGCGGACGCGTTCGCGCGGTGCCGCTCGGCGAGGAGGCGCAGCGCCTGGTCCAGCCGTGGCGGCAGGGTTCCGTCCGGGCGGGGGCGGCGGGTCCGGCCGAGGGAGACGCGGCGGGTCATGCCCGCCCCGAGTCCGGAGAAGTAGCGGGCCAGCACGTCGAACCCGCCGATCGCCGCATCGTCGCCGCCGCCGACCCTGACGAGCTGTTGCAGCAGTTCGTGGTTGGGTTCGAAGACCTCTCCGCCCCGGTTTCCCGCGGCGATCCAGCGCCGGTACATCGCCATGGTGCTGACGCCCACCGCGTGCAGCCGCACCTTCGTGTTGACGTGGAGGTACTCCATGAGGCTCACGGGCTCCCGGTCGGCGTACACCACCTCGCCGACTCCGTCGTTGCCGCGCCGCGACCAGTGGGCGCCGTCGCTGACCAGCACGATGAGCCGCTCGTTGCCCGGTTTTCCGTGCAGGTACAGGAGGTTGGCCGCCTCGTGGAGGGCGTTGCCGATGTCCGTGCCGGCGTCCTCGGGCCGCAGGACCGCCACGGCGTTGCGGAACTCCTCCACGGCGGGTCCGGTGGAGCCGGCGTCGAGTTCGGCCATGCCCCCGTCACGGGGGAAGACGTGCTCGGTGACGTGGGTGAACTTCAGCATCGCCAGCCGTGAGACGCGTCCGCTGATCCGCAGCCGCATCTCCAGCAGGTCGTTCAGCGCGCTGCGCAGTACGTCCATGCGCGGACGGCCACGGGCCGAGTAGCCTCCGTAGGCGCTGCCCTCGCTGTACTCCGGGATGTCGGGAACGCTCATCGACCCGGAGCAGTCCGCGAGGATGACGATGTCGACGCCGTTGCGGGCGCTGGAGACGAACAGTTCGACGTCGGTGCGCTCGCCGATCTCGACGAGGACGCCGCGCCGGCCGCCCGCCTCCAGGGCCCGTACCCGGAAGGAGGCGGAGCCCGGGACGTCGATCCAGAGTTCGGCGTCCTCCTGCGACGGGATCCACAGCAGGGTTCCCGGCAGGCCCGCTTCGCCGATCTCGCGGGCCAGGACGTCGAACGGTGCCTCCACGGAGGATTCCAGCGTCAGCGACTTCACCGGCTCGACGGGTACGGCGTCCAGCCGCCAGTCCCGGACCTCGGTGCCCTCGTCGAACCCGAGCCTCGCGGCCAGGTCCTCGTTGACCGCGACGACACCGTCGGGCACGGCGGCGAGCGGAACGAGCCGTACGGCGGCGGAGACCGGGTCGACGGCGGAGTTGAGCGTGAGCAGGGCGGGCAGACCGTCCTGCCCCGTGTGCACCGGCAGGGTGTCCGCCGGGACGCCGATCCGCTGTCCGGTCAGGGGCCCCTCGGCGGGCACGAGGTGGAGCCGGTGGCGGTCGGCGCCGGGCATCGGCACACTCATCGTGACGTCCTCCTGCGGCCGTGCAGGTCGACCTTGAGGCCGAGGCGTGCGGTGTAGTCCTTGATGCGGGAACCCTGCGGTCCGATGAACTTGCCGATCAGATGCTCGGGCACCCGGACCCACAGACCGCCGCCGAACTCCGGTGGACGTGGGGGTTTGTACTCGGCGAGGGTCAGCCCGGCCGCGAGCTCGGCTCCGAAGCGGTGGTCGAGTTCCCGTACGAGCGCCCGGAGCCGTTCGACGAGCACCTCGCCCTGCTGGGCGGTGCCCATCAGGTCCTCCAGCTGGCGGTCCCAGTCGGGTGCGGCCCGCTCCACGGCGCGCAGCGCGGGCGACGGCGGCATGGCGCTCAGCCGGGTGTGCAGCGAGGAGAGGCGGGCTCGGATCGAGCGGTAGTCAACGGCGAGTTCGACGTGTCTGGCGGTGCGCAGGTTGTGCCCGAAGGCGGCGAGGGACGGCATGCGCTGCCCGCGGCGGCGGCCGGCGGTTCCGCAGATCTGCCAGAGGATCTCGTCGGCGGTCAGGGAGTGCACCTGGTGGTGCTGCCGGCACAGGCCGATGCCGACGCGTTCGTACCCGAAGACCTGCCAGCGGTGGGCGTGCCGGGTGCAGGCCGAGCGGCCGCAGCTGTGCCCGGCGGGGTCGAGCCAGTCGCACCGCGCCGTGCCCACCGCCTGGCAGCCGGGTCGCTCGCAGACGGGGAAGGCGTGGTCGTAGCAGTCCGGGCAGTAGTCGGTGTCGGGGTCCTGCGGGTGCCGGCGGCGGTGTTCCGCGCACCAGGCCACCGTGGCCCGGCAGTCCCGGCCGGAACACCAGAACACGGCGGTCCGGGCGCAGCCGCGGCACGAGGGCCGGTGGTCGGCGCAGGACGGCAGCAGCGCCCCGTCGAGGACCACCGCGTGGTCGACGCAGATACGGTCGGGGCGGCCCGCGTCGGCACAGCCGCGGCAGCGGAACGAGCCGTACCCGGAGCGGTTGCCGCGCTCGCACACGGCGCACCGGTAGACCAGGGCCGAGCGCTGCCGTACGGCCGCGATGGCGAAGTGCGTGTCCGCGTTCGCCCGTTCCAGCCGCGCGTCGACGCGCATGATCTCCACCGTGATACGTCCGCTCTCGGACTCCCACACGTGCGTGCTGCCGGCCGCGAGCGGCTTGGCGTGCAGCGCGGGCTCCAGCTGCTGCCAGAGCCCAACGAGCGCCTCCTGGCCGTCCGTGGGGGTGGGCCAGTGACGCAGGTCGAGTACGACGTCCACCTGGCTGTCGGGAGCGGCGGTCGGTGCTGTGGTCACGTATCACTCATTCCGCTGCGGGGCGTGCCGGGTTCCTGTCCGGCCGGGCCGCCGGGTTCACGGCCGCGCCGGCTGTCGCGGGCGGTGGCGCCGCCGTCGCCGGAGCCGCCGCGGGTGCGCTGCCCGCCCTTGCGGTCGCGTCCGCGGTCCTGGTCGCCCCGGTTGCGACGGGGGTTTCCCCGCTGGTCCTGCCCGGTTCGGTCCGGCCGGCCCGAGCGCCTGCCGTGATTGCCGGAGGCGGTGGCGCGGTCGGATCCGCCGCGGGGCGGCTTCTCTCCGCGTTTCTCACCGCCCTTGCGGCGGTTTCCGCCGGAGCCGGAGCGCCGGGTGTCCTCGGCCCGTGCCAGACGGCGGGTCCAGGAGCCGAGCAGCAGCTCGACCCGGCCGGGAGCCTCCCGGCGGAGGGACTCCAGCAGCAGGCCTCCCGGGCGGGGGTGGAAGAGCAACAGCTCGGCCTGCGCGGCGAGTTCGTGCGGGCCACGGCGGGCGGCCGCGGTCAGCACGTCCTGGCTGCGGGTCGGCGGGAGCCCGGTGTCGGGGCCCTCGACGGGCACCAGCAGCGGGACGAGTTCCTCGGGGGCCGCCTCCAACCGGCCGAGCGGGAGCAGCAGTTCGTCCAGGAGCCGTCGGACGCTCTCCCGGGCCGGGACGGTGTCCGCCGCTCTGGCGGCGCGGTCGCCCTCGGGCAGGAACCGGGCGCGCAGGCCCTGGGTGACGGCACGGGCCCGGTTCTTCTCCAGGACCGCCTGCGGGATGTTGCCCTCACGGTTTCCCGCGCGCACCTTGCGGCGTGCGTACAGGGCGAGGGCCGCCAGCAGCAGCGCCTGGGCGCGCAGGTCGGTCACGGACAGCTGTGCGTCGATGCACCGCACGAGGACCGCCGCGGGCCTGTCGTCGGTCTCGGGCACGGGGGCGACGTCCATGCGCGTCAGGTCGGCGATTCCGTCGCGGCGCCGGATGTCGGCTCGTACGTGTTCCAGGTGCCGGGGGTCGGCCGAGGCGAGGTAGCGCGTGGTGAGGTGCTCACGGGAGTCGGTGAGCCAGCGGGACCCCACCCGGTCCGGCTGCGGCCCGACCGTGCCACGGCCGCAGAGGGCGATGAGCGCGGGGCTGTACCGGCGCAGGAGATTGACCAGCACTTCCTGCTCCGCCGCGTCGGTGACGTACAGGGTGTGCGTGTCCCCCGCGGCGGGTGGCGAGGAGGGGCCGAGCGAGACACCGGGTGCGTGCAGGACTCCGCCGAGCCGCTGGGCGGCATCGGCGAGCGCCCGTAACCGGGCCAGCAGATACCCGAAGGCCTCGTCCCGCGCGGCGGGGCTGCCGAGCCAGAGGCCCTCCTGGGTCACCCTTATGAGCCCCGGGTGACGGGGATCCGCCTCCGTGTGCGCCGTGAGTCCCGGCGGCGCCGCCGGTGGCCATGCGGAGGCCACCACCGCCTCGGCATCCGCACCCGTCACGGCCAACGTCTTGGTGAACGACTGGCGGGCCGCCCCCACCACAGTCAGGCTTACCAGCACCTTGTCACACTATCCGAGTCCGGTGAGCCGTGAGGAGTACTCACACGTCAAACCCGTCTGAAGTGACAGAAGTTGAGGATGTGTCAGTCGGCCAGTGCGGTGGCGGCGGCGACGGATGCCGGGATGCCGGGATGCCGGGGACGACGGAAAGGCCTCGCTCCCCGGGCGCAAGCCTCCGTGGATCCCGTCCGCGGCCCCTGACTTCGGACCGGGTTCCCTGCGGCACCTGAGTGTTGCCTGTCACCATGACCGGATGGGGAGACAGGGGTGGGGTGGTGCCCTGTTCGTGGCGGGCGCTGTCGGCCTGGGGCTGGTCGTGTTGGTGCTCGGTGTGGCTGTGCGGGCCGATGGGCTCGGGGCCGCGGCGGAGTTGTCCGGTGTGCTGTCGGTGCTGCTCGCGGTCGTTCCGCTGGCCGTGACGCTGGTCGTGTGGCGCCGGAGTACGTCCGGGGCCGGCGCCCCGGCGTCGGTCGAGACCGTGGCGCAGGCCAAGCGCGAACTGGCCGCCGCGGTGCGGGAACGCTGGAGCGACGAGGCCCGCCGACGGGACCAGGACGGGCAGTATCCGATGCCCGTGGTCTGGCGGCTGACGCGTCGGGACGGCAGCCGCGACCAGGTGTTCTGGGCCGGTGCGTCGACCTATGACGACGCCGGTGGCCGGGCTTCCGAACTCGCCGAGACGTTCCTGGGGTTGCCCGGACGGCGACTGGTCGTCACCGGGGATGCGGGCGTGGGGAAGACCACGCTGTGCATGCAACTCGTCCTGAGCCTGTTGCAACACGAGGCCGCCGACACAGACTCCGGACCGGCGCCTGTGCCGATGCCGGTACCGGTCCCCGTCTCCGCCTCCAGTTGGAGACCCGCTCACCTTGCCGACTTCACCGCGTGGATAGCGGAGGAAGTGGCGCGCAGCTACCCCCAAATCGCCGCCCTGGGCCCGGACGTGCCTCGTCGGCTGGTGGCCGGAGGCCATGTGCTGCCGGTGCTGGACGGCCTGGACGAACTGCCTGACGCGGCCCGCGCCAAGGTCGTACGGACCCTGGGCACGCTCCTCACCACCCGGCAACCGCTGATCCTGACCTGCCGTACCGACGAGTTCGAGCAGGCCGTCCGGGAGGACGGCAGCGTGCTGGCGACGGCCACGGTCATCGCACCGGAGCCGCTCACCGCCGAGGCCGCCGCCACCCATCTGCGCAGACACCTCGCCACACCCCTCTCCCCGGAGTGGGAGGACCTGCTCGGCGGGCTGGAGGCTCCGGGGCCGCGGACGCGTCCGCTCGCGGTCGTCGCCGAGGCGGTCACGACACCGTTGGACCTCGGTCTGCTGCGCGCGACCTACGCCGTGGGCAACAAGTCTCCCGGGGAACTCCTACGTCCCGACCGCTTCGCCACCCCGGCCGCGCTGCGGGGCCATCTGCTGGACCGCCTCATTCCCGCCCTCCTGGAACAGAACCCGCCCCTGCCCCGGGATCCCGGTCAGCTGCGGCCGCGGCACGACCACTCCCCCGACGCGGTCCGCCGCCGACTGGAGTTCCTCGCCTGGTGCCTGGCCCACCCGTCGGGCCCCGCCGATCCGCCGGGGCCGAGGAGCAGCCGTGACCTGCGGTGGTGGGAACTGGCCGCGCTCACGGTGCCGCGTCGGCTGCTGCCGGTCGTGCAGTTGATCACGTGGGTGGCGCTGTTGGCGGCCGCGGGCGCGGTGGGCGGCGCGCTCACCCACGGCACCGGCGAGAGCAGCGCCGCCTCGATGGCGGCGGGCGGCGGTGCCTTCGGCGCGGCCCTCGGGCTGCTCAGCCTCTTCTTCGCGAACAACGCCCTGAGCTCGGAGCCCCGTTACATCCGCTCGGTCCCCACGATTCGGCATGCCCGGTTCCGCCGTCGGGTGTTCGGCGGTGCCTCCTCGGCTGCCTCGGAGGCGGCCTCTACGGGCTCTTGGTCTCGGGCGTCGGCGCCGGCTGGGCACGCGTCGGGAAGGTGCCGGCCTCGTGGTCGGCCTCCGTCATGTCGAACCTCGTGTACGGGCTGACCGTGGGAGCGTGCTTCGGAGCGGGGATCGGCTTCCTGCTCTGGGCGGACGTCGCGCTGGGCGAGAGCCGTTCCGGCACACCCGCGGGCTCGCTGCGGGCCGACCGCGACTCCGGGCTGCTCCGGCTGGCGGGCGGTGTGTGCGTGGTGGGTCTGCTGTTCGGCATGGCGATCTGGCAGACCGCGTGGGACGACGACCTGGTCGTGGGGGCCCTGCTCTGGGTGGCCGTCACCCTGTGCCTGGGCATGTTCAGCGGGCGGCGCGCCTGGCTGGCGTACACGGTGATGGTGGTCTACACGGCCTGCCACCGGGACCTCCCGCTGCGCCTGATGAGGTTCCTCGACGACGCGCACCGGCTGGGGCTCCTGCGTGCGGTCGGTCCCAGCTACCAGTTCCGGCACGCCGAGTTCCAGGACCACCTGACGGCCCGGCGCCCGGTCCCCGAGCCCACGGGCACGCCCCGTCCCGACGACACAGGGCTGAACTGGTGGCAGCGTAACTGGCCGTTCGTGGTCGGAGGCCTGGTAGGTCTGACGTTCGCCGCGCTCTGGGACTCCCCCGTCGGACCGGGCCCCCGTCTCACCGGCTGGCGGGACGACTTCTTCTACTTCCTCACCGGCGCCGCCCTCACCGCGCTCATGGCCCTCGCCATGAAATGGCGTGACCGTCGTCGCAGCCGTGCCCGGCGGCCCTGAAACGGCAGCCGCGACGCATGTCACGCGTCCCCGTACGCCTCTCCCCCGAGCTCGAACCCCGCCGCACCCGCCGTCACGTCCGCGAGCCACGCCCGGAACGCCGCCACGTCGGCGTCCGGCAGGCCGATCTCGATGGTGACCGCCTCCCCGTACCGCACGTCCCGCACCTCGCGCCCGGTGGAGCGCAGGTCGTTCTCCACCTTGCCGGCGCGCTGGTGGTCGACGGTCACCGTGGCCAGGCGGAAGCGTCGGCGGGTGCGGGTGCCGAGGGTGTCCAGCGCCTCGCCGACCGCGCCGCCGTAGGCCCGGATGAGCCCGCCGGCGCCCAGCTTGACGCCGCCGTAGTAGCGGGTGACGACGGCGACGACGTAGCGCATGTCGCGGCGCAGCAGCATCTGGAGCATGGGGACGCCTGCCGTGCCGCCCGGTTCGCCGTCGTCGCTCGCCTTCTGGACGGCGGCGTCGGCGCCGATGACGTAGGCCCAGCAGTTGTGGGTGGCGTCCGCGTGCTCCTTGCGGACGGCGGCGAGGAAGTCCTGGGCCTGCTGTTCGGTGGCCGCCGGGGCGAGCGCGCAGATGAAGCGGGAGCGGTTGACCTCGGTCTCGTGCACGCCCGCGTGGGCGACTGTGCGGTACTCGTCCTGCATCGGGCCAGCCTATGCCGACGCGCCGGGGACGCCGGTCCCGGGACCGGGCCCGGGCCCGGGGTTCGACGCCCCGCTCTCACTCGTCTCACCGTTTGCCGCCCCGCGCCACCATCACGCCCGTCAGCAGCGCCGTGCCGGGCGCGAGCGCCTGCCAGGAGGTGCCGTGCCAGGCCAGTACGGCCATCGCCGAGGTCGGGAACTTCGTACGGACCTCGTCCAGCGCGTCGTCGAGGCCGTCGCCGGCGAGTTCGAGCACGAGTTCCTCCAGACCGGGGTTGTGCCCGACGAGGAGCAGCGTCCGGACCGCGGCGGGCACCTCGTGCACGACCGCCAGCAGCTCGGGCACATCGGCCGCGTAGAGCCGGGGCTCAAGGCGTACGGGCGGCGGTGTGCCCCACTGGGCGGCGGCCAGTTCCCAGGTCTCACGCGCGCGTACGGCCGTGGAGCACAGGGCGAGGTCCGGCAGGCAGTCGTTCTCGGCGAGCAGCCGGCCCGCGACCGGGGCGTCCCGGTGGCCGCGCGGGCCGAGCGGCCGCTGGTGGTCGGCGACGCCGTCCGGCCAGGCGGACTTGGCGTGCCGCAGGACGACCAGGCGGCGCAGCGGGCCGGCACCCATGCGCCCGGTCATGCCGGGTTTCCCAGGTCGCGGGCGAGGTCGAGGCCGAGCAGCCGGTCGGCGTAGGCGTACGTCTCGAAGCGGGCGCCGTCCGGCAGGTCGGGCGCGCTCTCCACGCGGCGCAGCACGCCGAGGACCGCGGGTACGTCGAGGTCGTCCTCCCAGGCGGTACGGAGTTCCGCCCGCACCTCGTCGGGGACGGGCCGGGACGGCTGCTGCGCCCAGCGGGCGACGGCGCGGCGCCAGCGGGCGAGGGTGTCGTGGGCCTCGGCGAGCGCGGCCGCGTCGAGCCGTACGGGCACCTCGCCGCGCCCGGAGAGCAGTGCGAGGCGCAGGGCGGCGGGGTCGGCCTCCTCCGGGGGCGCCTCCGAGTGGACGGGCGCGACGGCGACCCGTACGCCGTCGGGTTCCGCGCCGCCCTCGCGCACGACGTGGAGGACCTGTGCCTCGCCGAGCCCCGACGCGGCCTCCCGGCCCTCCTCGAAGGGCCGGATGCCCAGCGCGGCGGCGCCGGCCCGGAGCTCCGCCCGCTGCCGCTCCTCGTCGAGGAGCGCCCAGACCGGCGTACCGCCGAGCTCCAGCGCGCGGACCAGGAGGTCGGCGACGAGCAGCACCCGCAGGGCGGTGACGTCGAAGCCCTCGGTATGCGCCTCGATACGGGTCAGGCCCCGGCGGGCGGGCGCGGCGTCGACGGGTTCGCCGGTTCGGGCGTCGATGATGCGCAGCACGGAGCGAGCGTAGGCGGACATGCGGGCTTCCGCAGCCATCCGGCCCGCATTCCGGTCAGCGTGGCGGGAGCCGGGGCCGCCGGGAGTCCGCCGCTCGACCGTGGCCGTGCCCGTTCCGGGGACCGTGCGGGAATCCTCGGGGGGCGTCGGCCGTTGTGGCTCATGAGGGCGGCTGGACGGCAGCTGTCCGGGGCGAGCACTGGGAGGCCGAGGGTGTACGGCGACGAGAGGGCGGTCCGCAGGATCCTCACCGAACTGGGCGACACCTGGGCCGTCGTGGGCCTGTCGTCGAACCAGCGGCGGGCGGCGTACGGAGTCGCCGAGGTGCTCCAGCGCTACGGCAAGCGCGTCGTGCCGGTCCACCCGAAGGCGGAGACGGTCCACGGCGAGCAGGGCTACGCCTCGTTGGCGGACATCCCCTTCGACGTGGACGTGGTCGACGTCTTCGTGAACAGCGACCTCGCCGGGCCGGTCGTCGACGAGGCGGTCGCCAAGGGCGCCAAGGCGGTCTGGTTCCAGCTGGGCGTCGTCGACGAGGCGGCGTACGACCGTGCCCGCGCGGCGGGCCTGGAGATGGTCATGGACCGCTGCCCGGCGATCGAGATACCGCGTCTCGGCTAGGGCGACCGCCCCTGGGCCGACCACCCCTGGCCGGAGCCCTCCCCTCCCCGCACCGGCCGCCCCATAATGCTCGGGTGACCTCCACCTCCACCTCCCCCCACCCCAACTCCGGCTCCGCGCAACGCTTTCCGGTCGTCGTCGTGGGCGCCGGCCCGGCCGGCCTCACCGTCGGCAACATCCTGCGGGCGGCCTCCGTCGACTGTCTGGTCCTGGAGACCGAGACCCGGCAGTTCATCGAGCAGCGGCCGCGGGCCGGGGTGCTGGAGGAGTGGGCCGTACGCGGGCTTCAGCGGCGGGTCCTGGCGGACACCTTGCTGGAGCGGGCCCAGCGGCACACGGAGTGCGAGTTCCGGTTCGCCGGTGAGCGCTACCGGTTCGAGTACACGCGACTCACGGGCGTTCATCACTGGGTCTATCCGCAGCAGTTGCTGGTGACGGACCTGGTGCGCGAGTACGCGGACGTGCGCGGCGGGGCCATACGCTTCGGCGTGCGCGACGTGCGGCCGCACGACCTCGACACCGATCACCCCACGGTGTCGTACACCTGCCCGGAGACGGGCCGGCGGGAGGTCGTGCACTGTGGCTTCGTCGCCGGCTGCGACGGGGCGCGCGGGGCGACCCGTACCGCGCTGCCCGCCGGCCGTGCCCACATCTCCCGCAGTGACTACGGCATCGGCTGGCTGGCGCTGCTCGCCGAGGCGCCGCCGTCCTCCGACTGCGTGCTGTTCGGCATGCATCCGAACGGGTTCGCCGGGCACATGCCGCGCAGCGCCGACGTGACCCGTTACTACCTGGAGTGCCCGCCCGGCGACGCCCCGGAGAACTGGTCGCGGGACAGGGTCTGGGAGGAGCTCCAGCTACGGCTCGGGGCGAACGGCGCGCCACCGCTGACGGAGGGACGGCTGATCGAGAAGCGCGTCCTCGACATGCACAACTACGTCGTCGAGCCCATGGTGTTCGGCCGTCTCTTCCTGGCCGGTGACGCGGCCCATCTCACCGCCCCCATCGCCGCCAAGGGCATGAACCTCGCCCTGCACGACGCCTTCCAGCTCGGCGACGGACTCGTCGCCCAGCTCACGAAGGGGGACGACACCGCACTGGACGGCTACTCGGCGGCCTGTCTGGGCCGGGTGTGGGACTACCAGGAGTTCTCCCACTGGCTCTCCGAGGTCTACCACGGCACGTCCTCGGGCGACCCGTACCGCGCGGGCACCACCCTCGCCCGTCTCCGCCGCATCTTGGGCTCGCCGACGGCCGCGATGGCGTTCGCGGAGCAGTACCTGGGCAAGAACGCCGAGTACTGACTGCGTCGATTGACCGCGTCAACCGCTTCACCCGCGTCAACCGCGTCAGTCGTGCAGGGGCCGGTCGCTGAGCCGGTGGTCGGCGACGTTGAGTGCCTCGTCAACGAGGCGGCGCAGATGGCCGTCGCGCAGGGCGTAGACCACCCGGCGGCCCTCCTTCCGGGTGGTCACCAGACCCGCGAGACGCAGCCGGGCCAGATGCTGGCTGACGGCGGGGCGGGCCGCGCCGCACGCCTCGGTGAGCGTCGTGACGTCGGCCTCCCCCGCCGTGAGGGCGTGCAGCAGCGTGAGCCGGGTGCGGTCGCCGAGCAGGGCGAGGACCTCGGCGGCGAGCGCAAACTGTTCCTCGCCCGGGGTGCGCGGGTGCCCATCGTTCGCAGGTGATAGGTGCATGCGTGCGCTCATACGCACATAATGGCGTCGTGGGCGGCACGCGTCCACTCCCGCACACCGGAAGGGGACCACCGTGAGCGACCGGCACGAGCACGCGCACCACCACGGGCACGGCCACCGTCACGCCCACGACCACCCCCACCCCGAACCCCGCCCGCACCGGCATCCGCACCCCCACTCCCCCACCGGCCTGCGCCACCGCCTCTCCCACCTCCTCACACCCCACTCCCACGAAACCGCCGACAAGCTCGACTCCGCCCTGGAGTCCTCCGCCCGTGGCATGCGTGCCCTGTGGGTCTCCCTGGCCGTGCTCGGAGCGACGGCGCTCGCGCAGGCGGTCGTGGTGGTCGCCTCCGGGTCGGTGGCGTTGCTCGGCGACACGGTGCACAACACCGCGGACGCGCTGACGGCCGTACCGCTGGGGATCGCCTTCGTGCTGGGCAGGCGCGCGGCGACCCGTCGCTTCACCTATGGCTACGGACGGGCCGAGGACCTCGCGGGCATCGTCATCGTGCTGACGATCGCCGCGTCCGCGGCCTTCGCGGCATGGACGGCCGTCGACCGGCTCCTGGACCCGCGCCCCGTACAGCAGATCCCGGCCGTGGCGGTGGCGGCACTGGTCGGCTTCGCGGGCAACGAGTGGGTGGCCCGGTACCGGATCCGGGTCGGCCGTGCGATCGGTTCGGCCGCACTCGTCGCGGACGGCCTGCACGCCCGCACGGACGGATTCACCTCACTGGCCGTGCTGTTGAGCGCCGGCGGCGCGGCGCTCGGGTGGCAACTGGCGGACCCGATCGTGGGGTTGGCGATCACGGCGGCCATCGCGCTGGTGCTGCGGGACGCGGCGCGCGAGGTGTTCCGGCGCGTGCTGGACGCCGTCGACCCGGCTCTCGTGGACCGGGCCGAGCGGGCGCTCCGGGAGGTCGCGGGCGTACGCGAGGTGGGTGAGCTGCGGATGCGCTGGATCGGGCACCGGCTGCGCGCGGAGGTGGCGGTCGTGGTGGACGGGGAGGCGACGGTACGGCAGGCGCACGCCATCGCCGTCGACGCCGAACACGCCCTGCTGCACGCGGTCCCCCGGCTCACCGCGGCCCTGGTGCACGCCGATCCGGCGCCCGTACCGGGCGAGGCGGATCCGCATCTCGCCCTGGCCCACCACTCAGCGACCTGACCCCGCTCAGGCGAGTCCGAGCCCCTCCAGCACGACGGCCCCCGGCAGCTCCGCGAACGCCTTCCCCGGCACCAGCAGCTTGCCGCGCCGGCGCCCGCTGCCGACCAGCACGTACGGCAGGTCGACGACGGCCGAGTCCACCAGCACCGGCCAGCCGTCGGGCAGTCCGATCGGGGTGATGCCGCCGTACTCCATGCCGGTCTCGCCGGTCGCCGTGTCCATGGAGGCGAACGACGCCTTGCGGGCGCCGAGTTGGCGGCGCACGACGCCGTTCACGTCGACCCGGGTGGGGGAGAGCACGACGCACGCGGCCAGCGTGGTCTCGCCGCCGCGCCTGCCGGCGACGACCACGCAGTTCGCGGACTGTTCGAGCAGCTCCTGGCCGTAGTGCTGGACGAACACCGCGGTGTCGGCCCACTGCGGGTCGGTCTCGACGTAGACGATCTGCTCGGCGGGGACGCTGCCGCGCCAGCCGCGTACGGCGTCGGCGACCGGGCGGGTGAGTTCGTCGAGGCAGTCCGGGGCGGGGGTGGCGTGGTCGAAGTGTCCGATGGGTGCGTCCATGAGCGCACGCTAACAGGACGGCCGGGGCCGCGAACCGGCCGTATCAGTGCGCGAGCGGCACCGACACCGTCAGGGTCATCTCCATCGGGACGTCGCCCTGATTGGCGTAGGCGTGCGGGGCGTTGGCCTCGAAGGTGACGCTGGAGCCGGCCGGGACGCGGTACTCCACGCCCTCGACGGTCAGGGTCAGTTCACCGGCCGTGACGTGGGCGATCTCGACGGTGCCGACGGGGTGCGGGTCGGAGCCGCTGTTCTCGCCCGGCATCAGCTTCCAGCCCCACATCTCCAGCGGGCCGGGCGCCTCGGTGCCGGCGAGGAGCTTGCTGTAGCCGCCCGCCTCGCTGTGCCACAGCCGGACCACCTGCTCGGGCGGGACGACGCGCACCTTGGGGCCCTGCTCGTAGTCGAGGAGGGTCGTGATGCTGACGCCGAGCGCGTCGCCGATCTTGACGACGGTGCCGAGGCTCGGGTTGGTGCGGGCCTGTTCGATCTGGATGAGCATGCCGCGGCTGACCCCGGCACGCGCGGCGAGCGTGTCCAGGGTGAAGCCGCGCTCGGTGCGCCAGCGCTTGACGTTGCGCGCCAGGGACTGGGTCAGCAGGTCGAGGTCCGACACATTCCGTCCTTGCGGAGTCCAATATTCTGGATGACAGGGTTTACCTGACTGCACTACTGTGCGGTGAACCCTATCGTGCACCGAACTGTACTGCGAGGCACCCCGTGACAGCACTCTTCGCCCTGGCCACCAGCCTGCTGTGGGGGCTGGCCGACTTCGGCGGCGGACTGCTCACCCGACGCACCCCGGCGCTGACGGTGGTCGTCGTCTCGCAGGCCATCGCGGCTGCCGTGCTGGGCGCGATCGTGGTGGCCACGGGCGGCTGGAGCGAGGCCGGCCCCCAGCTGTGGTTCGCGGTCGCGGCGGGCGCGGTGGGCCCGGTCGCCCTGCTCTGCTTCTACAAGGCGCTCGCGCTGGGCCCCATGGGCGTGGTCTCCCCGCTCGGCACCGTGGGCGTCGCCGTCCCGGTCGGCGTGGGCCTCTTCCTGGGCGAGCGGCCCGGCCTTGTGCAGGTCGCGGGGATCGCCGTCGCCGTCCTGGGCGTCGTCCTCGCGGGCGGACCGCAGCTGCGGGGCGCGCCCGTGCAGCGGCAGGCCATCCTGCTGACCCTGGTCGCGGCCTTCGGCTTCGGCACGGTCTTCGCACTGATCGCGGAGGCGTCGTCCACCCTCACCGGCCTGTTCCTGGCGCTCTTCGTGCAGCGCGTGGTCAACGTGCTGGCCGGCGGTCTCGCGCTGTACGCCTCGGTGCGGCGCGGCGGCGCCGCCCTCCCGGACGGCGCCTTCCCCTGGCGCTCGCTGCCCGCGCTCGCCTTCGTCGGGCTGGCCGACGTCGCGGCGAACGGCACCTATGTGGTCGCCGCCCAGCACGGCCCGGTCACCGTGGCCGCCGTACTCGCGTCGCTCTACCCCGTCGTGACCGCCCTGGCCGCGCGGGGCTTCCTGCGGGAACGGCTCCAGGCGGTGCAGGCGGCGGGCGCGGGGCTCGCGCTGGTGGGCACGCTGCTGCTGGCGACCGGCTGACTCAGGACTCCACTTCCAGTTCGGCGAGGTCGGCGGCCGCCTTCTCGTCCAGCTCCGCGAGCTTCGCCACCGTCTCCTCGTCCAGCTCGGCCAGCGCCTGGAGCTGGTCCGGGGTGATCCCGTCGGGAATCGGCACCGGCGCGGGCGTCCTGAGCGGCGGCTGCCAGCCCTCGTCGGCCGTCCAGCGCCGTACGACCCGGGCGGGCGCCCCCGCCACGACCGCGTGGTCGGGCACCGTGCCCCGGACCACCGCACCGGCCGCCACCACGACGTTCCGCCCGATCCGCGCGCCCGGCAGGATCACGGCCCCGGTGCCGATCCAGCACCCCGGGCCGATCTCGACCGGCTCCATCCGCGGCCACTGCCTGCCGATGGGCTCGTGCGGGTCGTCGTACGAGTGGTTCGTGGACGTCACATAGACGTACGGCCCGAAGTAGCAGTCGCTGCCGATGGTGACCGTCGTGTCCGCGATGACATGGCTGCCGCGGCCCAGCACGACCCCGTCCCCTATCCGCAGGATCGGCTCCGGGCCGAGGTCGAGGTCGGGCATCAGTCCGGCCGTCAGCGTCACCTGCTCGCCGACGATGCAGTGCGAGCCGAGGTGGATCCAGGGTTCGCCGAAGACGGTGCCGAGCGGGAAGGCCAGCCGGGTGGCCTCGCCGATCGAGCCGAAACGGAAGCGGCCCGGGCTGTCGGCCGTCACCGAGCCCGTGCGCTGCACCCAGGCCCAGCCCGCGTGGACGGCGCGCTGCGCCAGCCGGCGTCGCCAGGATGAGAACGTGTTCTTGCGCTTGGGCACGGGGTCACCGTACTGAGCGTGCGGCGCCCTTATGAGGTCGAGGGGCTGTGATCTTCGCCCTACCGGGTGCCGGTAGCGTGCCGGTGTACCTCGGACGACAGGAGACGGTGATGACGCACAAGCCTCTGATCAAGGGCATCGGCGGGAGGGAACCGAAGATCGACGGGGAGGCTTTCGTGGCGCCCACGTCCGTGGTCATCGGGGACGTGACGCTGGAGGCGGGGGCGAGTGTCTGGTACGGCGCGGTGGTGCGGGGTGACGTGGAGCGGATCTCCGTCGGGGCGCAGTCCAACATCCAGGACAACTGCACGCTGCATGCCGATCCCGGGTTTCCGGTGAGCATCGGGGAGCGGGTGTCGGTGGGGCACAACGCCGTCGTGCACGGGGCGACCGTGGGGGACGACTGTCTCATCGGGATGGGGGCGACCGTGCTGAACGGGGCGGTGATCGGGGCCGGGTCCTTGGTCGCCGCGCAGGCGTTGGTGCCGCAGGGGATGCAGGTGCCGCCGGGGTCGCTGGTGGCGGGGGTGCCGGCGAAGGTGAGGCGGGAGCTGAGTGAGGAAGAACGGCAGGGGGTGACGCTCAACGGCACCTTGTATGCGGAGTTGGCGAAGGCTCACCGGGAAGAGCACGGGGCCTGAAGGCTGTGCGCGGTCTGCGGGTGAGTGGGGGTTGATCGCGCAGTTCCCCGCGCCCCTGAAGAACAGGGCGTCCTAGTCGCCGGCCGCTACCGGTTCCGGCTCCTGGTGTGCTGTCTGGGCCTTCTTCGCCTTGCGCTTGATGATCAGCATCGACGTCAGGCCGATCAGGACCGCGGCCACCAGGCCCAGCCACGAGAAGCGCTTCAGCCAGGACTCGGCGACGACACCGACGTAGTAGATGACCGCCGTCGTGCCACCCGCCCAGAGGATGCCGCCGAGGACGTTGGCGATCAGGAACTTCCAGTACGGCATCCGCAGGACGCCCGCGAGGGGGCCGGCGAAGATGCGCAGAAGGGCGACGAAGCGGCCGAAGAAGACGGCCCACATGCCCCACTTCTGGAAGGACCGCTCAGCGGTGGCGATGTGCCCCTCGCTGAAGTGCTTGGGGAATTTCCCGCCCAGCCAGGCCAGCAGGGGCCGGCCGCCCTTGCGGCCGATGGCGTAGCCGATCGAGTCGCCGATGATCGCGCCCGCGGTGGCGCAGGCGCCGAGCACGAAGGGGTTGATGTCACCGTGCTGTGAGGCGAGCAGCGCCGAGGAGACCAGGATGATCTCGCCGGGCAGCGGAATGCCCAGGCTCTCCAGACCGATGACCACGCCGACCAGCAGATAGATGGCGAGCGGGGGCACCGTTTCGAGCCATTCCTGGACGTGCAACGCCGCTTCCTCTCCCTGTCCTGCACCCTGTGTTCCCGGCGCATGCTCGACCGCGAGCGTGCGCCGGGGAAGACTACCCGTTCTGTGTGACGGTCTCGGCGTCCCACAGGTTGCACCGATGCTCACGGTGCGCGGTGGCGCTCAGCACATTTCCGTCGGCGGACGCGGTGCGCAGGGTCAGCACCGTCCCGGGCCGGGCGGGCATCGCGGGCTGTCCGGCGGCACGTGGCATCCCGTCCCGGACGAAGGAGCCCCAGTACTGGATCATCTGCCGGGCCAGCGTCCGCTGCTCGGCGTTCAGGGGCGACTGCAGGCCGAAGTGCTTGAAGAGGTACTGGAGCTCGTTGACGTGGGTCGCGCCGAAGTCGAAGTCCGTGCCCAGGTCGCGCAGGGAGGCGAAGGGCGGGGAGGTGCGGTCGGCGAACTCGTACGCGTAGACCTTGCCGCGTCCGGCGAGCGTGCCGTCGAGCCGGAGGGCCGGGCAGGCGAAGAGCTGGTCGCCCTGGGCGGTGGCGTACGCGATGGTCGGGGTCGGGTAGGACGGGAGGGGGTAGCGCGCGAGCGCCTCGTCGCCGAAGTCGGTCCGCATGACCGTCGGGTACTGGTCAGTGGTGAGCGGTGTGCCGTTCACGTCGAACCGGGCGAAGGCGAAGAGCCGGCCCTCGTCCTGGTTGGCCCCGTTCATGACCGGCACCCCGGCCGCGGCCCCGCGCTCGAACGCGTCCTTCGGCTGCCGGGGCAGGAAGGTGCCTCCGGCCACCGGCGCCCAGTCGAAGCCGTTCTGCGCGGCCAGGATCTCGGCGGCCGACTTGGCGCGCAGACAGGCCAGGTCGGCGCAGCCGAGCTTCTGCGCGAAGGCGGCGCCCTGGGACACGGCCGTGTCGTGCGCACGGGCACCGCAGTCGCCGTACGCCCCGCTCTGGATGATCCCGGCCCGCAGCAGCCCCTTCGCCGTCGGCGAGGCCAGTTGGGTGCAGACCGAGCGGCCGCCCGCGGACTCGCCCGCGATGGTCACGCGGCCCGGGTCACCGCCGAAGCGTGCGATGTTGGCCCGCACCCAGCGCAGGGCGGCCTGCTGGTCGAGCATGCCGAAGTTGCCGGAGACCCCGTCACGTGCCTCGCCGTCGAGGCCGGCCGTGGCGAGGAAGCCCATCGCGCCGAGGCGGTAGTTGACGGTCACGACGACGGTGCCGGTGCGCCTCGCGAAGGTGTCGGGGACGATGTCCTGCCCGGCCCCGGCGGTGAGCCCTCCGCCGTGCAGCCAGACCAGGACCGCGCGCCGGCCGGCGCCCTCGGGGGCGTACACATTGAGGTCGAGACAGTCCTCGGTGTGGCTGGGCTGCTCGTAGCCGGGGTCCCAACTCGCCCCCTGCACACACTTGTTGCCGAAGTCTGCTGCCCCACGGATGCCTTGCCAGGGCCGGACGGGGCGCGGGTCCTTCCAACGGAGCTCTCCGACGGGTGGCTCGGCGTAGGGAATACCGAGGAACTGGTGTCCCTCGGCGGTGGTCTCACCTCGCACCCAGCCCGCGGTGGTGCGGACGACCGGGTCGTCGGCGGCCTGCGCGGGGACGGGGGTGAGGAGTGCGGCCGCGAGGGCCAGGAGTGCGACGGACATACGACGTTTCACGGGTCCACCTCCGCGTTCGTGAGCATGGGACACCAGTGGCGCGGCGGGAAAACTATGAACGTCGGTGACTCGTGTCAATGATGTGAACGGAAACGGCCGGATGCAGTCAGAGGCGGAACGGGGGTGCGGGGGTCAGGGGGCGCCGCGGCAGGTGCTCCGACGGGGGCGCCCCCGCCTGGCTAATGGAGCGCGGCGTCGAGCGTCGTCTCGGTGATGCCTACGACGTACCTGACCGCGGTGGCCGGCGCCTCGGCCGGGAGGGCCGCCACCACGGCCCCGACGGGGGTGGCGGGCTCGGCTTCGGCGCCCGAGTCGGAGCCGGGAGCGTCCTGGACGTACCGCGTCTCGTACTGCGGCTGCGGGTCCTCCTGCGGCACGGCCGGCTCGGGCCGCGGGGGTTCGGGGGCGTCGTCGTCCGCTGTCCCGCGCTCGGGTGCCACGGGCGCGCCGCCCTTCTCCTCGCGCGGCTTCGCCCCCTTCGGCGCCTCCTTCTGGAGCTTCTTCTCGGGTCTCGCCTCGGGTACGTCCGCGAGCCCGCCGTCGAGCATCCAGCGCTGCGCCTCGGATCCGTCCCGCTCGTCGAGCACCACGCTCGCTTCCTTGCCGGACGCGACCGCGAGGCCCTCGGAACCGCGCGGCAGGAGCTCGCCGTGGACGGTGAGGTCGTAGCGCACCTCGCCGGCGTGCGCGAGGCAGTACGCCAGGACGACGGAGCGTTCGCCAGCGTCGGAGTCGAGGCAGAGGGTGGGGTCGGCGGCGCTGCGCAGCAGGCCGTTGTCCCGGTACGACCACTGCTGGGACACGGCGGACGAGCACTGCGCCAGCTCGGCCCGGGCACCGGCGCGGACCTCGCCGTCGCGGAGGTCCAGGCACAGGCCGCGGTCGAGGTTGCGGAGCCTGCCCTGGGCGATCTCGACGGGCTCCTCGGCCGAGGCGGCCGACGGTGATCCGCCGGAGGAGGACGGGGACACGGAGCCCGGGTGGACGGTCCTGCCGCTGGGCGCGCCCCAGGTGGCGTGCGGGCCGGGGACGCCGTTCTCCTCGGTCCAGCCCTTGGCGGTGAGGACCGTGACGAGCAGGGCGAGGGCGGTCACGCCGACCCCCACCGCGACGGCCCTGGCGCGTGTGCGCGGGAGGTCCAGCCGCTCGGGGCGGTGCCGTCCGCCGCGTCGCCGACGGTCGCACGGCGTCGCCCCCGAGCCGCCCCGGCCGGGCCGGGAGTCGAGATAGCGCCGGGCGCCCCAGCCGAGCACGGTTTCGGCGAGCAGCACTTCCAGGCCGCCCTCGAAATGACTGAGCTGCTCGGCGGCGTGACGGCAGTAGCGGCATGACGTCAGATGCTGCTGAACATCGGGGAGCAGGGCGCCGCCCCGGCGAATGGGGACGTCGAGGAGGCGGTTGTAGTAGCGGCATTCCCGGGTGGGCGCGAGTTCGCGGTGGGCGCGGACGCAGCCCGTGCGGAATTGCTCGCGCGCTCCTTCCAGCGCCGCCGACGCGGTGGCCGCATCCACCCCCAGCAGACCAGCGGGTATGGTTATCGGTTCGGCCTCGGCCTCGCTGTGCCAGAGGAGGCATTGCGAGGCTCCTGGCAGCGCCCGGAATGCGCGCTCGGCGATTTGCCGCCTTTCGGGCGTCACGGACCGCGCGGCCCGCAGCCCACGCCCTCCGGTCGGTTTGCCGAGTTCCGGCAGCAGGGCGGAAATACCGTCGTCGGCAGCCCACTCCTTCACCAGATCCCGCACGGCGGCGAGGAGTTGGGGGCGAAGCGCTCCAGCGGCCGGCCGCTGGAGCACGCGGTGGAACGCGGCGGCGGCCACCATGGCGGCCGAACTGTCCGTGGTGACCAGGCAGATGGCCGCGTAGTCGTGGGTGGCGCGCCAGTGGCGGGCCATCAGCAGGGCGACAGCACGGGCGTTCGCGTCGGCTTTGCCCAGGCTCGCGACGAGATCGCGGTCGGACTCTCCGGGGCTCACCCCGGGCCGTGGCGGGTACGGCGGTCGTGGGGGGTAAGGGGATTGCACTGAACCATTTCCTTCCCGGCCGGAGGACGGCAAGGGGAATGCGCGTCCTTCGGAAAGCAGGGTGCTTGATTGGTGCATACCTAGGCCGCGTCGGATGTGGACCGGCTATCGGGTCGCTCACTTTCGCACAAGCGGCGCACAGGAAACAAGAAGTTCGAGTGACCGATGTTCAAAAGGCGAGGAATTCAGAAAAGTTACCGGCGGTATCCGCACCGGCATTCGAAATGCGTCGCCGCGCCGAGCGCCAAGTTGTGTGCAAGCAAAGGCGGTTGGTCCACGGAATCTTCAACTCCGCATGTCGCACAGCAGGCTCCGAGGTTTCTCTCGGCGTCCTCTCATCCCCGTGCTCCACCATGAGCCGCATGATCGTCCCCCACACGACACCCCCGTCGGATTCCACCCCGGAACGGGCCCGCGCGGTCCGCAAGGCGGTCGTCCCGGCCGCGGGCCTCGGCACCCGGTTCCTGCCCGCGACGAAGGCGACCCCCAAGGAGATGCTGCCGGTCGTCGACAAGCCGGCCATCCAGTACGTCGTGGAGGAGGCCGCGGCGGCCGGCCTCGACGACGTACTGATGATCACCGGCCGGCACAAGCGGGCCATCGAGGACCACTTCGACCAGGCCTTCGAGCTGGAGCAGGCGCTGGCGGCCAAGGGCGACGCCGTGCGGCTGAACGCGGTACGGGACCCGGCCCGGCTCGCCGACATCCACCACATCCGCCAGGGCGACCCGCTCGGCCTCGGCCACGCGGTGCTGTGCGCCCGCCATCACGTCGGCGACCAGCCGTTCGCCGTCCTTCTGGGCGACGACCTCATCGACCCGCGCGAGACCCTGCTCAGCCGGATGCTGGAGGTCCGCGACCGCCACGAGGGCAGCGTGGTCGCCCTGATGGAGGTCCCGCCGGAGCAGATCCACCTCTATGGCTGCGCGGCCGTCGAACCGTCGGGCGAGGACGGCGTCGTCCACGTCACCGGCCTGGTGGAGAAGCCGTCACGCGAGGACGCGCCGAGCCACTACGCGGTCATCGGCCGCTATGTCCTCGACCCGGCCGTCTTCGGCGTCCTGGAGCGCACCCCGCCCGGGCGCGGCGGCGAGATCCAGCTGACCGACGCCCTTCAGGAACTCGCGGCGGGCGGAACGGTCCACGGAGTCGTGTTCGACGGCCTGCGGTACGACACCGGGGACAAGGCGGACTACCTGCGCACGGTGGTGCGCCTGGCCTGCGACCGGGCGGACCTGGGGCCGGAGTTCGTGGCCTGGCTGAGGCAGTTCGTGGCGGGACTGGAGGAGGGCGGGGAGAGCGGGGAGGGCCGGGAGCGGCTCGCCGCCTGAGCGCTGTCGCGGCGCGAGACGGCACAGGGGGAGCAAAAGGCGCAGGGGCCCTGCATGGGGCCCCTGCTCACCTGCGTACCACGTTCTGCCGTACGACGTTCTGCCGTACGACCTTCTTCAGCACGACCTTCTTCCGTACAGCCCGGCTCAGCCGTTCGGCCGCAGGGTCCAGACGACGGTCATCTCACCGGTGACGGCCCCGTCCCCGCGCTGGATCTCGATGGCCACCGGGAACTCGGGCCGCTCCCCCGCGTCCAGCTCGGCGACGACCTCGGCGGCCGGGCGGCCCAGCGTGGCGGTGGCCGTGACGGCGCCCATGGCGAGCTTCTTGTAGGAGATCTCGGCGCTGACGGCGAGCGGCACGGCGCGCGAGAGCTGGTCACCGAACGCGGCCAGCACGATCGCGCCGCTGGCGGACTCGCCGAGCGTGAACATCGCGCCGGCGTGCGGCCCGCCCACGTGGTTGTGGTACTCACTCTGGTCCGGCAGGGCCACCACGGCCTTGTCCGGCGTGGTCTCCAGGAACTGGAGGTTGAGGGTCCGGGCCATGGGCACGGTGGCGGCGAGCATCTCGCCTATGGACATCTGGTCTGCGCTCATGGCGGTCATGTTACCCACGAGTAGGGGGCGGGGAACAGAGCCACAGGGCCATGTGACGAGCGTCGTACGGCCTCGCTCCGGAAGGCCGCATCGGCCGGGTGACCTGCAATTGACTTGGCAGATCGAGAGCGGGGCGGCGATAGTCGGCCGGTGACTTCCGCCGCCGACCTCCTGCGTCCTTCCCGCCGCCCCTCCTGGGCGGGCCGCAACTACAGCCTGCTGACCGCCTCGGCGTTCGTCACGAACCTCGGCAGTCACGGTGCGCTGATCGCCGCGGCGTTCGCGGTGCTGGAGGCGGGCGGTGACGGGGGTGACGTGGGGCTCGTGGCCGCGTCCCGCACCCTGCCGCTGGTGTTCTTCCTGCTGATCGGCGGCGCCGTCGCGGACCGCCTCCCACGGCACCGGGTGATGGTCGCGGCCAACGCCCTCAACTGCCTCTCGCAGGCCGCCTTCGCCGTGCTCGTCCTGACCGGGGAGGCCCGGCTGTGGCAGATGATGCTGCTGACGGCCCTCGGCGGCACCGGTCAGGCGTTCTTCAGCCCGGCGGCGGAGGGGATGCTGCTGTCGTCGGTCCAGGGGGAGCAGGCGAGCCGGGCCTTCGCCGTGTTCCGGATGGCGATGCAGGGGGCCGCGGTCGGCGGGGCCGCGCTGGGCGGTGCCATGGTGGCCGCGATCGGGCCCGGCTGGGTGCTGGCGGCGGACGCGGCGGCGTTCGCGGTCGCCGGTTCGCTGCGGGCGTTCCTCGACGTGAGTCACATTCCGGCGCGCGCGCCGGGCGGTGGCATGCTCGCCGATCTGCGGGACGGCTGGCGGGAGTTCGCGGGGCGTCCGTGGCTGTGGGGCGTGGTCGTCCAGTTCTCGATCGCCAACGCGGTCGTCGCGGCGGCCGACGCGGTCTACGGTCCGCTGGTCGCCCGGGACCACCTGGGCGGGGCGGGTCCCTGGGGCCTGGCCCTGGGCTTCTTCGGGGCGGGCACGGTCGCCGGCGCCCTGCTCATGACCCGCTGGAAGCCGCGCCGCCTCCTCCTCGCCGGCACCCTGTGCGTCTTCCCCCTCGCCCTCCCCTCCGCCGCCCTCGCCGTACCGGTGCCGGTCACCGTCCTGTGCACGGTCATGTTCCTGACCGGCGTGACCCTGGAGGTCTTCGGCGTCTCCTGGATGACCGCACTCCACCAGGAGATACCGGAGGAGAAACTCTCCCGGGTCGCCGCCTACGACTGGTTCGGTTCTGTCGCCCTGGTCCCCCTCGCCACCGCCCTGGCCGGCCCCGCCGAGACAACCTTCGGCCGCACCCCCGCCCTCTGGGGATGCGCCGCCGTCGTCGTCATCGTCACGGCTGCGGTCCTGTGCGTGCCGGACGTGCGGAACCTACGGCGCCGTACGAAGCCGGTGACCGCCGGAACCCGACATGACTCACCCGAAGCCGAAAGTGCCGTCGGCGGGATCGGCTGACGGCACGCCGCACGCCGCATTCGGAACATCCGTCGCCGCACCGAGCCGGCGACCACCGCGACCCGACACCCCTCAGCCGATGCTGAAAGCCCCGCCGGGAGGCTCCGGTGAAGGCACGGCGTCCTCGTCCTGGACCGACCGCGCGTTGCCGATGAACTGCTGCAGGGCGAGACCCTGTTCGACGCGGGCCGGGAAGGCGTCCGAGGCGGTGAGGCGGGACAGGGAGGCCGTGTCGAGGGGGTGGTGTGCGGCGACGAGCACGGCGTTGCCGAAGCGCCGGCCGCGCAGTACGCCCGGTTCAGCGATCAGGACCAGTTCCTCGAACAGCGTGGCGTAGGTGGCGAGTTGGGAGCGCAGGAAGGCGAAGGGCGCGGCGTCGGCAAGGTTCGCCAGGTAGACACCGGTTCGCCGCAGCACCCGCTCGGCCTGCTGGGCGTACCCCACGGACGTCAGGTGCGCGGGCACCCGGGATCCTCCGAAGACATCGGCGACGAGCACGTCGGCCGAATCGTCCGGGGCGGACTCCAGCCAGGCGCGCGCGTCCCCGGCGTGCAGCCGGACGCCGGCCCCGTCCGGAACCGGCAGATGCTCGACGACCAGCTCCAGCAGCCCCCGGTCGGCCTCGACGACGTCCTGCCGCGAGCCGGGCCGGGTGGCCGCCAGATAACGGGGCAGCGTGAGCGCCCCGCCCCCGAGATGCAGCACGTCCAGCGCCCGCCCCGGCTCGGCGACGGTGTCGAGTACGTGCCCGAGGCGGCGCGCGTACTCGAACTCCAGATGCGTCGGCACATCAAGATCGACGTACGACTGCGGAGCCCCGTCGACGGTCAGCAGCCACGCCCGCTTCCGATCGATGTCCGGCATCAGCTTGGCGGTGCCGTAGTCGACGGACCGGGTGACGGGTATGGGGTCATTCACCTTCCTATTGTGCCGGGGAACTCCTTACGAGGCGGGCACGGGGAGCGCCCCGACAGGGGCGCGGGGAACTGCGCGACCAGCCACAACCGGACCCGCAGTCCCCCACGAACCGCACCCCCCTCACACGACGGCGGTTACGGTCCCCGCCCCGACGGTCCTGCCGCCCTCACGGATGGCGAACCCGAGCCCCGGCTCCAAGGGCACCTCCCGCCCCAGCTCAACAGTCATCGTGACCGTCTCCCCTGGCCGCGCGACCCCCACCTCACCGAGGTCGATGTCCCCGACCACATCCGCCGTACGGATGTAGAACTGCGGCCGGTACCCGGTGCCCACCGCCGTCGTACGGCCTCCTTCACGCGCGGAGAGCACATACACCTGCGCGGTGAAGCGCCGCCCCGGCACCACACTGCCCGGCGCGACCACGACATGCCCCCGCCGGACGGCGTCCCGTGGAACCCCGCGCAGCAGCAGCGCCACGTTGTCCCCGGCCTGCGCCTCGTCCATCGGCTTGCCGAACGTCTCCAGGCCGGTGACCACGCTCTCCAGCCCGGCCCCGAGCACCTCGACCCGGTCGCCGACCTTCACGGTGCCCCGCTCCACGGCCCCGGTGACGACGGTCCCCCGGCCGGTGATGGTGAGCACGTTCTCGACGGGCAGCAGGAACGGCGCGTCCACATACCGCTCCGGCATCGGAACGTAGGTGTCCACCGCGTCCAGCAGCGCCTCGATCGACGCCGTCCACTTCGGGTCGCCCTCCAGCGCCTTCAGCCCCGACACCCGTACGACGGGCGCGGCGTCGCCGCCGTAGCCGTGTTCGGTGAGCAGGTCGCGGACCTCCAGCTCGACGAGGTCGATGAGCTCCTCGTCGCCCGCGTCGGCCTTGTTGAGGGCGACGACGATGTGGTCGACGCCCACCTGCCGGGCGAGCAGCACGTGTTCGGCGGTCTGCGGCATGATCCCGTCGAGCGCGGAGACGACGAGGATCGCCCCGTCGAGCTGCGCGGCCCCGGTGACCATGTTCTTGACGTAGTCGGCGTGGCCGGGCATGTCGACATGCGCGTAGTGCCGGGTGTCGGTCTCGTACTCGACGTGCGCGATGTTGATGGTGATGCCGCGCGCGGCCTCCTCCGGCGCCCGGTCGATCCGGTCGAACGGCACGAAGGTGCCGGAGCCGCGCTCGGCGAGGACCTTGGTGATGGCGGCGGTCAACGTGGTCTTGCCGTGGTCGACATGACCCATCGTGCCGATGTTCAGATGCGGTTTGGTGCGCACGTATGCCGTCTTGGACATGGCTGTACCTCGAAGTCTCTGCGTAGAGGGTCTCCGCGCGGGAGAAGGGGACCCCAAGGACCTGCCGACCCTCCCCCTCGGGGGTCCGCCGGACTGTCCGGGGAGGGTCAGCTTCGGGCGCCGTCGACAGCGGTCAGGAAGACGGGAACGGCAGCCTTCGGCGCATCCGCGACTGCGGATGCTGCGAGGAGGAAGGCGTGCCGGAACATGACGTCGATCATCGTCGACGCTTTGTCCGGCGTCGAATGGTTTTTCGCGGTACGGGACTTCAGGCGACGCCGACGTTGCGCAGCGCTTCCCGCACGGACAGCGGCGCGAACCGTCCGCGTTCCCGCGCCAGGAAGTCCCGTACGGCGTCCGCGTCGGTCTTGGCGTACTCGCGCAGGGCCCAGCCGATGGCCTTGCGGATGAAGAAGTCGGGGTGCCCGGACTGGCGCAGGCAGTAGGCGAAGAGGCGCTGGGAGTCGGTGTGTTCCTTGTGACGCAGCTGGTGGAGCAGGGCGGTGCGGGCGACCCAGAGGTCGTCGTCGACGATCCAGGCGTCCATGTCCGCCCTGAGATTCGGGTCGGCGGTGACGAGTCCGCCGACGACGTGGGCGGCGAGCAGGTCGACGGTGTCCCACCAGGACACGGTGGTGATCAGCTGCCGGGTCACCGGGAGGAGGCCGGAGGAACAGCGCCCCACGTGCCGGCGCAGATAGTCGACGGCGAAGTAGTGGTACTCGCGCTCGGGCAGCTGCCAGCAGCGCAGGGCGACGGCTGCGCAGTCCGCCTCGTCGGGGCGTGGTGTGCCCTGGAGGACGGTGCGGGAGAGGGCGCGGCGCTCGGGTGTGGGGATGCCGAGGAAGGGGGCGACGTCCTTCATGTACGCCTGCGCGGCGGCGGCCCGTGCCGGGTCCGCGGCGGCGGCGTACGTGGCGGTGAGCCGCTCCAGGACCGTGTCGGCCAGAACACTGCGCGGAACTTCTGATGTTCCCGCACCTGTGACGCTCATGAGACGAACCATACGGCGATCACACATCTTCCTCGGTTACTGTCGCCGAATGCCCGACGATGCCACCACCCGCTCTGGGGGCACCGCCACGGCCCCGCCCCGGGCCGCCGCCACGGAGCTCGCCGTCCCCGTACCCGTCCGTGTTCCCGTGCCCGCGGGTTTCGCCGCGCGCTGCACGAGGACGCTGCTGTCGCCGTGGTCGCGGCTGTCCCTGCTCGTCATCCTGCTGGCGGCGGCCGCGTCGTCCGTGCTGCTCTTCGAGCCGCAGCGGCTCCTGGCGGACGGCTGGCCGCCCCAGGTCGAGGGCTCGGCCGCGGTGGTGCTGTTCGCGGTGGCGTACGGCCTGGTCACGGTGGCCTTCGTCCCGCGGCCGCTGCTGAACCTCGCGGCGGGCGCCCTCTTCGGCTCCGAGTGGGGCATCGGCGCGGCCCTGGCGGGGACGGTGCTGGGTGCCGGGATCGCCTTCGCGCTGGGCCGGCTGCTGGGCCAGGAGGCGCTGCGTCCGCTGCTGCGCGGCCGATGGCTGAAGGCGGCGGACGGCCAGTTCAGCAGGCACGGTTTCCGCTCGATGCTGGCGGTGCGGCTGTTCCCCGGTGTGCCGTTCTGGGCCGCGAACTACGCCGCCGCCGTCTCCCGGATGGGCTACGTCCCGTTCCTGCTCGCGACGGCGCTCGGGTCGATCCCGAACACCGCCGCGTACGTCGTCGCCGGCGCCCGTGCCTCCGCGCCGACGTCGCCCGCCTTCCTGATCGCGCTGGCCTGCATCGCCGTACCGGCGCTGGCGGGCGTGGTCGTGGCGTGGCGCAAGCGGCACCATCTGCGCGGCCGCTGAACCGTTTCGCCGCCCGCTGCTTCCCCTCTGCTTCCCCTCTGCTCCCCCTCTGCTCCGCCTCCGGCTACACCGTCTCCAGGATCATCGCGTTGGCGAGGCCGCCCGCCTCGCACATCGTCTGCAGCGCGTAACGTGCGCCGCGCTCGCGCATCGCGTGCACCAGGGTCGTCGTCAGACGGGTGCCGCTGGCGCCGAGGGGGTGGCCGATCGCTATCGCGCCGCCGTGCACGTTGACCTTGGCGAGGTCGGCTCCGGTCTCCTGCCGCCAGGCCAGGACCACGCTGGAAAAGGCCTCGTTGACCTCGAAGAGGTCGATGTCGCCGAGGGAGAGGCCCGCCCGGCGCAGCACCTTCTCCGTCGCCGGGATCACACCGGTGAGCATGAGGACCGGGTCGGAACCGGTGACGGCGAAGCTGTGCAGCCGGGCGAGGGGGCGCAGGCCGAGGCGGGCGGCGGTCTCGCTGGACGTGACGAGGACGGCGGAGGCGCCGTCGTTGACGGGGCTGGCGTTGCCCGCGGTGACGTTCCACTCGATCTGCGGGAAGCGTTCGGCGAAGGCCGGGTCGTGGTAGGCGGGCTTGAGTCCGGCCAGGATCTCGGTGGTGCTTCCCGGGCGTACGCACTCGTCGCGGGAGACGCCGTCCAGGGGCGCCACCTCGGCGTCGAACAGGCCCTGCTCCCAGGCCGCGGCCGCCTTCCGGTGCGAGGAGACGGCGAACTCGTCCATCTGCTCGCGCGTGATCGACCACTTGGCGGCGATGAGCTCGGCGCTGATCCCCTGCGGGACGAGCCCCTCCGGGTAGCGCTCGGCGACACCGGGGCCGAAGGGGTCCTTGCCGGGCGGCACGTTCGACCACATCGGCACCCGGCTCATCGACTCGACGCCACAGGCGACGACCAGGTCGTACGCGCCCGAGATGACGCCCTGGGCGGCGAAGTGCACAGCCTGCTGGGAGGAGCCGCACTGGCGGTCCACGGTGGTCGCCGGGACGGTCTCCGGGAAGCCCGCGGACAGGGCGGCGTAGCGGGTGGTGTTCATGGCCTGCTCGCCGACCTGGTCGACGGTGCCGCCGATGACGTCGTCGATCAGCGCCGGGTCGACGCCGGAGCGTTCGACGAGGGTGCGCAGGGTGTGGGCGAGGAGCTCGACGGGGTGGACGTGTGCCAGGGAGCCGTTCGGCTTGCCCTTCCCGACGGGGGTGCGTACGGCTTCGACGATGACTGCGTCACGCATGGTGCGGGCCTCCCGATCACCAGTGAGTAGGAAATCCGAACTCACCATAGCCCCGAGGGTTGGAAAATCAAACCCATCGGGTTGGAAAGTCGAACCCGCCCTCTAGACTGAGCGGCATGGCCGCCACCAAAGACCCGCGCCCCTGTTCCATCGCCGACACCCTGGCGCTCGTCGGCGAGAAGTACTCCCTGCTCGTCCTGCGCGAGGTGTGCCTGGGCAACGGCCGCTTCGACCAGCTCGTGCGCAACATCGGCGCCCCGCGCGACATCCTGGCCACCCGGCTGCGCCGCCTCGTCGACGCGGGCGTCCTCACCAAGCGCGCCTACAGCGAGCGCCCGCAGCGGTTCGAGTACCGGCCGACGCAGGCGGGGCTGGAGCTGGAGCCGGTCCTGATGACCCTCATGGCGTGGGGCGACCGCCATCTGCGCACGGACGACGACCGCCCCATGGTGATCGAGCACATCTGCGGCAACGAACTGGTCCCGGTCGTCACCTGCCGGGCCTGCGGCGACCCGGTGCGCCACGAGGACCTGTCGGCCCACCCCCAGGCGCCCGGATGGACGGTGACGGGGCCGTCGGCCGCCTGAGATCCGCCGTCCCGTCGGTCGGCCGCGATCAGCGCCAGGGATGCGCGTCCAGGTACTTGACGATCTCTTCCCTCTCCCACGCCCCGTCGGCCACGACGACCCGGTAGCGGCGGGTCAGGGTGTCACCGGGCGCCAGTTCCAGCTCGTCGTGGAAGGCCCAGGACGGGGCGACGCCCGCGAAGGGCTCGTTGCGTACGAACCAGTGGGCGGGGTGGGCGCCGTCGTCACCGGCGTGGTCGTTCTCGGGGGCGTGCGCGAAGACGAGGGTCGCGTGGCCGTCGGTGCCGTCGTGCTCACCGGAGTAGGCCAGCCAGGGCGCCCGTTCGCCCATCAGGCCGGGGCCCTCGGCGTCCGGGGCGATGATCCGGCCGCCCTGGAAGGCACGCGGGCCGCGCCAGAACAGGCCCGTGTACCCGGCCATGCCGCGCCCCGCGGTGGTGGGGCTGCCGAACCGCAGCGGCTCGGCGCGCCGGTTCGTCACGGCGCTCGTCCAGGTCAGCACCCATGAGCCGGACTCCGGCTCGACGTCGTGCACCTCGACCCTGCGCCGCTCCTCCGCCCACAGCTCCCCGTCGTGCGGATGCCAGGTCAGCCGCTCGGCGATGACGACCCGGTCACCGTCCGAGGAGACCTCGTCGAACGCGACGTGCCGCATCGAGCCGACGCGCTCGGGGAGCTCCAGATACCCCTGCCCGTGGACGTAGCTGTTGCCGCCCCACAGGTTGGCCCCGGACAGGTGCGAGGCCGTCAGCGACAGGCCCTTGTGCCAGCGGTGGTCGTTCGGCCGGTAGTCGGTGACGACGTCACCGGCGAGGGTGCGCAGCGGGTGGACGTACGGCTTCGGGGCCTCCCAGGCGGCCTCCGGCCGGTACACGTAGGCGAGGAGCTCCACGCCGGTGGCCGACTCGGTCACCGTGACGCGGTCGCCGTGCGCGTGGACGATACGCAGCCCGGTCATACGACGGCTTCCTCGCCGGACGCCGCCCGCTCGGCCATGACCGGCGCCCAGCCGGGCGCGCCCCCGTGCATCGCCGCGTAGAAGGGATCACCGGGGCCGATCTCCCCCGCCCGAACCGTCGCGTCCGTGAACGCCGACTTGTACAGCGCGGCGATCAGCTCCAGGCTCGTACGCCCGTCCGCGCCGCTGCTGCGCGGCCGCTCCCCCGCGCGCATGCTCGCCACCAGCTCCCGCAGCTGCTCCAGATGCGAGCTCGGCAGGTCCGCGCCGAAGTCCTGCCAGGCCTTTGCCTCGGTGTCCGGCACGTCCCGGGCCGGCGTGATGCGCCAGTCGTCGTTGCGGTGCCCGTACAGATGGGTCAGTTCCACGGTGGCGCGCTCGCAGTCGATCCGGATGCGGCTGACCTCGTCGGGGCTCAGCACGCTGTTCACGACGGTCGCCATCGCGCCGTTCGCGAAGCGGACGAGGGCCGTCGACACGTCCTCGGTCTCGACGTCGTGCACCAGCCGGCCGGCCATGGCACGCACCTCGCTCCACGGTCCGAGCAGGTCGAGCAGCAGATCCATCTGGTGGATCCCGTGCCCCATCGCGGGGCCGCCGCCCTCGGTCGCCCAGCGGCCGCGCCAGGGCACGGCGTAGTAGGCGGTGTCCCGATACCAGGTGGTCTGGCAGTGCGCGACGAGCGGGCGGCCCATGGCCCGCTCGGCGAGCAGGCGTCGTACGTGCCGGGTGCCCGAGCCGAAGCGGTGCTGGAAGACGATCGAGGCGTACGGACCGCCGTCCTTGCCCTCCTGCGCCTCGACCGCGTCGAAGTCCGCGAGGCTCGGCACCGGCGGCTTCTCGCACCACACCCAGGCGCCGGCCCGCAGCGCGGCGACGGTCTGGTCGCGGTGCAGCGTCGGCGGGGTGCAGATGACGACCAGGTCGGGCCGCTGCTCCCGGAGTATCCGGTCCAGGTCGGTGTAGGGGTGGGGTGGCTCGGCTCCGGCGGTGGCCGGGGCCGCCTCCGCGCAGAAGGACTCGGCCGACGCCGCGTCGACGTCGACGGCGGCGACGAGTTCCGTCTCGCCCTCCTCGGCGAGCCGGGCGAGCGCGGGCAGGTGGGAGTCGCGTGCGATGGCGCCGGTACCGATCACGGCGACCCTGATGCGGCGGCCGGTGAGCGGGGCGATCTCGGATGCGGCCATGAACGTGAGACTCCTCCGGAGCGCCAACGACGAGTTCCTGTGCGACGCGATAGCAAGCGCTTTCGGTCCGCAGCAACGTAAGCGGCGGCCCCACCGCAGGTCAACACCGGTCCGACCGGCGGCGGCGATCGGCTGCCGAGCCCCCTGTGCCGGAGCCGTCATCGGAGGGCGCTACGCTGCCCCTCGACACTCGCGATCACTGATCACTGCGCCGCCGACGCGGTGTCCTCCACCACCCCTTGCCACGATCAGCACTTGGACTCCGTAACTTCATGTCTTGGTTTGAATCCCTCATCCTCGGACTCGTCCAGGGGCTGACCGAGTTCCTCCCCGTGTCCTCCAGCGCGCATCTGCGGCTGACGGCGGCGTTCTCGGGCTGGGAGGACCCTGGCGCGGCCTTCACGGCGATCACGCAGATCGGCACGGAGACCGCCGTGCTGATCTACTTCCGCAAGGACATCGGGCGGATCATCACGGCGTGGCTGAAGTCGCTGACGAACAAGGAGATGCGGCGCGACCACGACGCCCAGATGGGCTGGCTGGTGATCGTCGGCTCGATCCCGATCGGTGTGCTCGGCCTGACGCTGAAGGACCAGATCGAGGGTCCGTTCCGCGATCTGCGCATCACGGCGACCATGCTGATCGTCGTCGGCGTCATCATCGGCATCGCCGACCGGATGGCGGCCCGCGACGAGTCGGGCGGTCGCCACCGCGCGCCCAAGCAGCGCAAGGGACTCGAAGACCTGAACGTGAAGGACGGCCTGATCTTCGGTCTGTGCCAGTCCGCCGCCCTCATCCCCGGCGTCTCCCGCTCCGGCGCGACCATCAGCGGCGGCCTGTTCATGGGCTACAACCGCGAGGCCGCGGCCCGCTACTCCTTCCTCCTCGCGATCCCGGCCGTCCTGGCCTCCGGGCTCTTCGAGCTCAAGGACGCGATGGAGAGCGACCATGTCTCCTGGGGGCCGACGATCTTCGCGACGGTGATCGCCTTCGCGTCCGGCTACGCGGTCATCGCATGGTTCATGAAGTACATCAGCACGAAGTCCTTCATGCCGTTCGTGTACTACCGGGTGGTGCTCGGTGTGGCGGTGGTTGTGCTGGTCAGCATGGGTGCGCTGAGCCCGCACGCGGGCGAATCCGGCGGCTGAACCAGGGCCACACAGGTAGCGCTATCTAGCATTTCCTAGCGCCTGATTGCAGCACCACGCCATGATCATCTCCCACTTGTCTCCCACTCATCTCCCACCGGGGAGGCCGGACACACCCCACTAGGACGTGTGCGCCCGCAAAGTAGGGGATGACGCGGAAGGGTCCGCACGGACGTGCGGGCCCTTCCGCACAGAGGGTAGAGCGGGTCAGCTGAGGTTCATGTCCGGCCAAGGCCGCGACCCTCGCCACGCGGAAACGCAGCCGCTCATCCACCGTGTCCCAGGCAGCACCCGGTGAGGTCGTCCAGTGCCGCGGCCGTGAGGATAAGCCAGCCGAGGCGCGCTTCCATGTCATCCCACGCGTGCGTCGCCTCGACTGCCTCACCATGCGGACCCGTGCCCTGTACACCGCTATGGCGACTTCCCCCATGTCCTCGTGGATCGCGAGGAACTGGAGGAGCCGGATGTCCCCAGCCGCCGGTGATCCCATCCGGCGCGCGGCCCTGGAGCTGGTGCTCCACACCGCCGCGCCGTGAAGGGCCTCCGCGGCCTCGCCCAGCTCCTGACTGATCTTGGGCAAGCGCACCGGCTCCGCCGCACGCCGCCCATCCTCGGCAGGCCCCTCCACCAGGCCGGTTCACGGACGCTCCTCGCCTGCTGTTCGGCCCATGAGATCTGCACCGTCCCGCGCCACCGCGCACAACGCCGTGGGCCGAACCACACCCGATGGTGGCCCGCGGGCCGGCACACCGGGATCTGACTGGACGACGAGGACATCGTCTGCGCTGAGGCCTGGCCGATCCTGCACGACTCGCGGTGTACAGGGTCGCCCACAACGCCATCAATACTGCGAGGCGATCTTTGAAGCTGATCGCACAGCTCGCGGCGAGTCAGATATGGTGCCGAAAACGCAGCGGCGTCTCGCCATGGACATCTTCGAGTTCCGGTGGTGTCCCTTAGGAGACATTTTGCTGCCACTGGCCGGACGCGACAACGCCGCTGATCGCCGAAGCCCCCAGCAAGACACCGATGAGATGCGTCAATGCACCAGCCGGGACACGCATCGGCCTCCACCAAGACCCTTGACGGCCTCACACGAGTACGCCCAGTCTCCGACGCGGAACAGCGGCGCGGGAGCGGTCAGCCGGTTCGCCACCAGTACCTCGATGCCCTGGCCGTGCGTCAGGTCCGCCCGCGAATCCGGTGGCCGCAGCCCGTCGACGATCCCCACGAGGTCCAGCCGACGCAGAAACTCGGCAGCGACAGGCAGAGCGCCCAGGCACTTGGTCACCACGGACTCAACCACGACCTCCACGCGAGGGCGTTCCGTCCGCCCGGACGACACTCCGGACCGCCTACGAGACGGTCCTCAAACCAAGCGGTTGGCTGCGGCGACTGCGGGTCGGGCAAGGGCGGCAGAGCTCGACCTGATACCTCGGCGACGGCAGCCAACCCCAAAGCCCCTGCTCCCGCTCTCCCGACTCAGGGCGGCGCCAACCTGGAAGACCGACAGCGACCTCCGGGCTTCCTGCCCCTCAGGAGCGAACAGGCCGTTCTCAGACCTCCCAGGGATCTTGCTGGTCGAGCGCAGCCAGCACGCGAGTCGGATCGTCGATCAGATCGAACAGGCCGCTGGTCCGTCGCGCCCACCGCTCTGGATCCTCTCCCCGGCCTGGGTAAGAAGAAGCTCACCAAGCTCACCGCCAAGGACGTCCGCACGTGGCTCAACCAGCTCCGCACCACCTGCCAGTGCTGCTCGCGCGGTATCGATGCCCGGCGTGATGAGCCCCGCTGCTGTGCCGCAGGCCAGTGCTGCCACAAGCTGCTCTCCTACATCCACTCGGTGCTCAAGTCCGCCCTGGAGCACGCCGTGCGTGAGGAAGAGATCCCGCGCAACGTCGCCCGCAACGTCCGCACCTGCACCCCACGCCCCCGCCGCTTCGAACCCCTCACTGCCGACGAAGCCCGCCAGCCCCTCACCGCCGCGCAGGGTCATCGGCTGCACGCCCTGTTCGAACTCGCCCTCCACACCGGACTCCGCAAGGGCGACCTCCTCGGCCTGCACTGGGCAGACCTCGACCTCCACGCGGGCACCGCCGCAATCCGCCGCACATTGCAGCGCACAAGCACGGGCGGGCTCACCACGTTGCCCACCAAGACCCGGGCCTCCGAACGCCGCATCGCCCTCCCCACCCGCTGCCTCCAGTCTCTGAAGCTCCACCACGAACAGCAGAAGCGCGAGCAGTCCGCGGGCACCACATGGCAGCACGACGGGCACGTGTTCACCACCACGCAGGGCCGACCGATCGACCCGGCCAACCTCACCCGCGCCTTCATCACCCTCCTCCGCAAGGCCGGCCTCCGCCGCATTCGCTTCCACGACCTCCGCCACTCGACCGCCACCCTCCTCCTGGAACAGGGCGTCGAACTCGTCGTCATCAAGAACTCCTCGGCCACGCCCACATCGGCGTCACCGTCACCGTCTACGCCCACGTCCGACTCCGCCTCCAGCGCGACGCCATCGATACCCTCAGCACCGCGCTCGGCCACCCGACAAGCGCCATGGCGGCCAACGGCGACGGCAACGAACCGCCACCCTGCGCCGCCCTCATCCGCTGACGTTGCCGTCAGCTACTGCCGTCAAACGCCCGATGGGCCCCTTCCGAGGCTTCGGAAGGGGCCCATCAGTTTGCCACGCCAAGCGATCCGGAATTCAGCTCGGAATTCCACCAGTGAGCGCATCCGCACATTCAGACAAATGAACTCAAGCGAGTTCCTGCGAGACATCAAATCCCGAAGGAGCCTTGTCTCGAACGATCCCCCAAACGGGGTCTCGCTTCACTGATTCAAGCCATTCATCGAACGACGTTCCGCCTTCACGGAACCACCAGGAGTTGTGACTTTGAAGCGATCGCAGATCGGTATCGGCTTGGTATCTATACTCAAGCTGAACCTGCGAATACCCTTCATGCTCGCCTTCGGCATCAACGATTTCCATTTGACGCGCGAAGCCCACCGTGAAAGTAGGCTCTGCAAACCAGTTCACTTCGCCATACTGAAAGAGGAAACCGTCGGAGTCGGCACCGGAGGGCACGTCGAACTCAATCCGCTCGAAGTTGAGGACAGCCGCTACGACCTCCTCGATAGTGGGAACCTCTCGACTCGATCTCACCTGGTCAACGATTTCTTGCACCACGCTTAGCGCAGAGTCGATCGGTCGTCTCATCGTCTGCATCCCTCACTCGCTCCAAGATCCCTGCCACCTTGCCGTGGTACGACCGCAGAGGAGAGGGCGCCGGCAGATCCCCGTGGCGTCCCGCACAGTTCGGCGCGGGGTGCAGAAGCCCAATCCCACAACAACACCTACGGAGCAACTGAGAACCATCCGCTGCGCGGCTCTACCAAGCGCCCCTGAGAAACCAAGGATCGGCAGACTTCGGTGATTTCCTCAAGGCTCCTTGGCGGCTCGTTTTGGACGCTAGCCGAAAAGCGCCTGATCCGCCAGGAGTCAAATACCTCTAGCCTTCCCTCAAAGAAATCGACATCAACTTCAGCACCGTCAACGTCAGTGAAAAGGCACCCAGGTCCATGGAATTTGTATCGCAAGCCTTCGCAGATAGTTCCCTCCTTTTCCAGGGCTCGCGAGCGATACAGGTGGAGGAGATCGGACAGTCGCCCGACTTCGGGGTGGCAGCGTTGAACAGAGCCTCGCACTCGTGAGAGGGCTTGCAGGTACTCCTCGACTTCAGCCAACGACTTATCTGTCATCGATACCCCGGCTTCTTATACTTGTTCACTAGACGGTCCGGCCCGACCTCAGCCCAAGCGGTCGTGATGTCATCCGCACCCCCAGGATATCTTGCCCGGATTTCCTCGTCTGGAAGGATGCGATAAGGAACGTTAATTCCTGCACGCTTCGCAGCTGCCACCCTATGATGCCCGTTAAGGATATAGAGGTCACCTCCAACATTCGCCACCCAGATCGGATCACCTTGCCAGCCATTCTCCCTCATTGAAGCCGTCAGCGAATCGACATTCTTTATGGAGCCCTTACCAGAAAGGGCCTCGGTGCGCCGGAAGCTGAAGGGATCAGCAGTTCCGCACATTCCATTTGAATTGTGAACGAGAACCGGAGTCTTGCCAGCCAGCACATAGTACGTATGCAGATCATCAACCGTGAGGTTGTACGTACGGGCATACCTGGTGAAGGACCGGTTGGCCGCGACGATGACGGTGTCGCCCTCGTCGGTGAGCAGAGTCATGCCCGCCTTGAGAGCCCCCGCGTCGACCCACTCTCCCTCTGACGGAGACCAGAACGGGTGCTCGTACGTGGCCGTCAGCTTCTCGACGCCGTCCGCTGTTGCGATGGACAGCTCGTTGAAGTGCTTGTCGTGCTCGGTGACGATGAGGCGGGTCACCTTCCTGGGACCCGACTTGCCGGTTTCCGGGTCAGTGGCCAGGACCTTGTCCCCGACTTCGATGTCCTCGATGTCCTCGGTGGTGCCGTCGGCCATGAGGACATCCGTGCCGGCCAGGAAGCACCGGTTGCAGCGCGGCGACCACTTCAGCTTCCCGACCCCGCGGGCACCGACATAGGTCATGATCGACTGGAAGCCCACGTTGCCGCATATCGGGCATGTGTCGACGGCGTCGATCGAGTCGACGTGCTTCCAGCCGCCATAGAACTTACGGAGGGCGCCGCACTCGTCAATCGCGCTGGTGCCGGCCTGGCATCGCTCTCGGAAATAGAGCTCGACCATCAGCTCATAGCTGAGATCGCTAAAATAGACGTTGTTCCTCTGCAGCTGACCAAGGCTTGGAAGCTTCTTCTGGAACTCCTGGTAGATCTTCTCCGGCGGCAGAGTGGGCTTGCCGTCGCCGAGGTCGACGACGACGGTCTGAACTCCACCACCGCCCCCGCCACCGTGCGGCGTACCACGCACCGAGCCGTCGGCGTTCTTCCCGCCGCCAGGGTCGCCCTGAGTGCCGCCGTCGGGACGGGTCCAGCCCTTACCGTCGTTGCAGCCGTCGCACCAGAGTCCGGTCGGGTCGCTGTCGCTGACCGGGCTGTTGTTGCTGTACGCGTACCCGTTCATCTGAAGCGGATCCGCGATGTCGATGATCGGGTCCACAGAGAGGAAGCGGCCCGAGTTCTGGTCGTACTCGCGGGCGCCGATGTGGGTCAGGCCGGTCGCTGTGTCGTCGATGCCGACGCCAAGGTAGCCGCGCTTGTTGGGCCACGTCGGCGGCTTGGGGCCGCGAAGTTCCCCGTACGGCTTGAACGCGCGACGGGTGACAGGCTGGCCGGTCGACACTTCCACGGTCGTGTTCGCCGTGCCCAAGTGGTCCGCCAGCAGGACGTTCAGCTTGTGGCCCGTCGTGGCACCGTTGCTCGCGGTGCGGGTCACCGTAGGTGCACCGGGCTGGGCGTAGGAGCGGGAAGCCCTGGTGATCAGGCCCGTGGCGTCCGTCGTCACCTCGGTCTCGCCCAGGTGGAGCGTCGAGCCCGACGGGGAGTTCTCCAGGATGCGGTTGCCGGCGGCGTCGTAGACGTAGGTCGTCTTCTTGCCGTCGTCGGTGATCGTGTCGAGCTTGTTCTCGGACGTCCAGGTCAGGTTCTGCGTGGTGGTGGACAGGTCGCGGACCTCGGTGTTGCCCACGGCGTCGTACGTGTAGGTGCTGCCCTTGCCGGACGGGTTGGAGCTGATCCACTTCATTGTGTGCGGCTGCGAGGTGGTGCCGTAGCCGTATGTGTAGGCGACGTTCTTGGTCGCGTCCGCCGGGTCTCGTTCCGTCAGCGTGGCGCGGTTGCCCAGCCAGTCGAAGGTGAACGACTGGTGGTACGCCGTCGCGCCCGTGGCCACGGTCGCCGTGTCGGGAGCCGTGGCCGCCAGGGTCGAGGACAAGGAGGCGTCCGGGCTCGACTTGTCGCTCACGGTGTCCGGGGCATGGGCCACCGGGCCGGAGGAGGGCCGGTGGTCGGTGCGATAGCCCCACGTCGTGCCGTTCGCCGCCTTGCAGCCGGTGGCGTTGCCGGCCGGGGTGATGTTCGACGTCCAGGCGTTCACCAGCTCGCCCATCACGTCGTAGGTGAAGCACTGGGTGTCCCACGTGTCGCCCGAAGCCGCCGACAGCTTGCGGGCGTTCGACGTAATGGTGCCGGACGGGTCGTAGGAGTAGTAGCCGTCCGTGATGCGGTGCGGGCCGGAGGTCTCGCGGTCGGTGACCGTGCGCTGGAGGCTGCCGGTGTGCGGATCGACGAAGTTGGTGGTCCAGACCCGGTAGGGCTGGGAGCTGGACACCGTGCGCAGGGCCTCGCCGTAGGGCGAGTAGGTGGCGTCGGACGTGTACCAGGCGAGACCCGAGGTCGACTCGGCCAGACCGTCACCGTTGTAACGGGTGACGACCTTCTCCTTCGCCAGTCCACCCACGGCGGGCAAGGTGACCGACTGCGGTTTGCCGGTCTGGGTGTAGGTGTACGTGTACGGGTACGTGCCCGCCAGGCCCGCTGTCGCCGCGTTCGACGGGATCACCGTCTCACTGCCCGTGGGCCGGTAGTCGGTGTCGTAGCCGGTGACCCGGTTGACGTAGTCGCCGCCCGCCGTGTGCCGGGTCGAGGCGACCGGCAGGCCCAGCGCGCCCGGCAAGGAGTCGTACGTGAACGACTTGACCGGGGCGGCTGTTGCCGAGCCCTCGCGGACGAGCGTGATCCGGCCGAGCTCGTCGTAGTCCGTGTACGTCGTCCGTGACTTGGCGTCCGTCGACTTGACCGGTCGGTCGGCGTCGTCGTACGAGGTCTCCGTCTTGCCGGTGTCCGGGTCGGTGGTCGACGTCACGCCGCCCCGGGCGTCGTATGTGTAGGTCCAGGTGTTGCCCGCCGGGTCGGTGACCTTCGTGCGGTAGCCGCGGGCGTCGTACTCGTACGTCGTCCTGCGGCCGCTGTCCTCGGAGGTGGCGGCATCCCAGTTGCTCTTGGCGGCGTTGTCCTTGTAGTGGCGGATCGCGGTGACCCGGCCCAGGGCGTCGGTGTAGGTGCGTGTCTGAGGGGCGGTCGAACCTGCCGGGTCCGTGAAGGCGCTGGTGTCGTCGTAGAAGGTGTATGCGACGAAATCGCCCTTGTAGGTGTCGCCGTGGTACGTCAGCTGGATCGACGGCCGTTCCAGACCGTCATAGATGTGTTGGACCCGGCTCGGGATCAGCGCTTTCGATCTCGGCGCGAACAACTCCGCCGCTGGCTCGTCCTTCGCGAGGTAGCCGCTCGTCTGCTCGGCGACCAGGCCATGGTCGCCGTACTTCGTGTCGGTGATGATCCGGCCGGGGCCGTGCGCCTCGGACTGGGTCTGGACCTGGCGCATCAGGCCGTCATAGATCGCCACCTGACGGCTGTACGTACCGTCGTCCTTCAGCGTCTTCATGGTGACGGCGGCAGGCCTGGTCTCGGCAGAGGTGGCCACCGCCGCCTGGTACGCGATCTCCACGTCCGGGGACTTACCGCCCGAGGAACGCGAGGGCGACCAGCCCTTCACCAAGCGGCCGAGGGCGTCGTACTCGTTCCGCGTGACCCGGCCGTTGGCGTCGCTGATCGTCAGTGCCAGGCTGCGGCCCGGGTCGAAGGTCGTGGTGACGGCGTGCCCCATGGCGTTGATCGTCTTGACCGACGTGACCGGCCCGCCCGTGTCCGCAGGCGTGTACTGCGTCTGCGTGGTGCCGACGCCCGGCTTGGTGACGGTGCGGAGGCGGCCCAGTGGGTCGTACGTGGTCTTGGTGACGACCGAGTACGAGGTTCCGGCGCCGTTGATGCCGGCAGCTGACGTGACCCGCCCCTTCGTGGGCGTCTGACCGTACTCCAGGTTGTCGTAGCTGTTCTGCACCGCGTTGATGAGCTTGGTCGCTGGGTCCGCCGTGTCGTGAGCCGCGCAGGACGTGCCGGTACTGCGCTGCTCCTTCGGCAGACCGATCAGCCACGCGGACGTGTTGTGCACGTACCACGTCTTGGTGCAGGTCTGGTCGGAGAGGGTCTCACCGGTGCTGCCGTTCGGCTTGACCACGGCGGTCTCCACCTGGATCGGCAGCCCGTATGTGTCGTCGACCGTCGTCAGTGTCCGGACGGCCCGCCAACTGCTGTCGACCCGCTGGATCTCCTCCGTCCGCTCGATCCCGCTGCGGTGTGCGAGCAGCGGAGCCATGTCCGTTCCGTCCTCGGCCTCTCGCGAGCGGGACGCGGTCTGCTTCGACCAGGGGTAGTTGAGCGTGCGCTTGTGGATCCGCTTGTCGGCGTCCCGGTAGGTGATGGTCTCCGCGGTCATGCCCGCGTACTGCGGTGCGTCGTCGGTGAGCAGCGTGTAGGTGCCGGTGGAGTCCTTGACCGCGCCCCCGACTCCCAGGAAGTACCGCGTCTCGGAGTACGACTGGGCCTGCGGGATGTTCGGCTGGTTGCTGGTGCTGCTGCCCTTGGTGACGGCCACCTGACGGTAGCCGCGCCAGACGCTGTACGTACGCAGGGACGGGCGGGTGAACTCGTCGTCGCTCCTGGCCCAGGCCGGTTCCGTGTACTTGTACGTGGTGTGGACGGGCTTGCCGTGGGAGGTGACCTTGTCGGTCTCGGTCACGGAGTGGACGACGTACTTGTTGAACCAGGCCTTCGCCGGCGTCTTCTCATCGCCGTCGGGCGACCAGCGGACGGGGTAACAGGTGCCGTTCCGCTCGCCCTTGTCCTCGGACGGCTCCGCGGCGCAACCGCCCTTGTACTCGACCTCGATGTCACCGCCGTACTCCGTGGCGACCGCGCCGATCCGCGGGCGTGTGAACGCGGGCCGCTGGTCGTTCGGGCCGCTCGGCACGAGATTCGGCAGCTGACGATCCTTCAGGCGGGCGCGAAGAGGCGAGGTGGCACCGACCGAGTACTCGGCGAAGCTGACACCGTCCTTGTGCTGGAGGGTCCCCGTCGTATCGCCGGGTGCGAAGCCGCGACGGGTGATCGAGTTCAGCCACAGGCCGGGGGCCGTGTCGTACCAGTCCTCGGGGAAGGACTGGTGAAGCTGGTAGGTGTCGACCTTCCCGAGGCCTGTCTGTCCTGCACGAGCTGCCTTCGTCGTCACCGTGTCCAGGCGCATCTGCGTCCAGAAGGACGGGAACGCCGGGCACAGCTTCGAGGTGGACTTGCAGTTGAGGTTGCCAGGCGTGTCCCACCAGGGACGGTACGCACCCGGGTCGTCGGTCTTGGCGAAGTTGGCGGCGTCGCAGACCGTCTCCGACTTCAGGCAGCGCTGCTTGGCGCCGAACTCGACGGTGGCGGACGGCTTGGTCAGATCCGAGCGCATGCCGTACTCGACGGATGTCGGGTAGGCGTAACGGTCGTACTGCTCGGGAGATGTGAGCTTCTTCTTGACAGCGTAGTAGTTCGTCTCCTGCTTCCAGTTGACGACCATCGTGTTGCCATGCACGTCGACGACTTTGTCCAGGCCCCAGCGCCAGGCCTGCTTCTTGCCGGCGCCGCAGCGGGAGCCGGCGAAGGCGGTGGCGTGGCAGGGTTCACCGGGGTGGTTGCCGAAGACGGGGACGGTGGAGACGGAGTCGGTGTCGGCGTGGCCGCCGCCGACCTGGTCGAGGCCGAAGTAGTACTTCGTTCCATCCTTGTGCGTGACGATCCAGTACTCGCCGTTGTTGTCGCCGTTGGCGCCGCCTGTCCGGCGCTCCACGCGGATTCCGTCGTCGTTCTGGGGATGGTAGATCTCGGTGTCACTCTCGGGGTTGCTGCCCGCCGGCGCGTCCCGCACCAGCTCTACGCTCCGGCCGCCCAGCGACATGACCGCGTTGTACGACACCCAGCACAGGTCGGACGTCTTGTCCTTCTTGGCCGTGTTGTTGGGCGTGCCGGACTTCATAGCCTTGCGATCGTCCTGGCAGGTGCGGTAGCGGCGCTCGATGTGGCCGGGGTCGTAGTCCCAGCCCTCCCCGATCCAGGAGGCCTGGGGAGAGGACACCGCGACACGGCCGTCCACCGTCTGGGAGTTGTAGTTAAGGGAAACGGTGGGAGCAGGGCCGGCCGGAGCCGCGGGCACCAGCAGGGGGTACGACCAACTGAACGCGCCGGCGGAACCGCCCGCCTCCCACTTGCCGCTGGAGGCCAGGGGGGTGGCCTTGAAGGTGCCGCCCGCGCCGCCGCCGGAGTCGACCGCGCTGATGACCGCGGCGCCGCCGGTCGCGGCGACGGAGGTGGCCGATGTGCGGTAGGCGGCCTGGGCGATGGACGGCCCGTCGGAATCGGTGTTCGTCGCCGAGGCCGGGGCCACCTCACCGTCGGCCGCCGGGTCGACCGTCGCCGTGATCGACTGGGTCTTGGTGTCGTTCGTCGTCTCCAGTTCCTCGTAATCCTGGCACGCCTCGATGTCCGGAGTGTCCAGGTAGCACTCGGGGAACTGGACGAAGTGCAGCCGGGAGGCCCAGTCGGCGCCGTACAGGTTCTTGAACTTGGAGTAGTCGAGTTGGACCGAGATCGGGACCGAACCGGTGTCCGGGGCCTGCACCTTGATGAGGGCGCCGTCGACGCCTTGGGAGACGGGCGCGGTGCGGTCGAAGACCTGGACGGACCACGTGCCGGTGGGGGCCGGCTGATCCGGGGCCTGACCGAGACGGACGGGGAGATCTCCGACCGGGGTCAGGGCGACCTGACGGGCGGTCGTGCCCGTGCGGACCGAGGCCTGGGTCGTGGCCGACACCGGCGAGCCGAAGCTGATCGGTGCGGAGCCGGCGGCCGGAGCGGTGGCCGTGCCGGCAGGGGCCGCTTGCTGATCCTCCGGGACCTCGACCTTCAGAGTCTCCAAGTCCCGCTCGAAGGTCTCGCCGACGACCGGCTCGTCCTGGTCGAGCGTCTCCAGGTCCAGGGTCTCGCGGCCCTTTTCCTCGACCGCCGGGTCGGGCGGCAGCGCCAGCGACTGCGCGGGCAGGAGGCCCACGAGCAGGGCGGCACCGAGAGCGGGTACGACGGCCGTGCGCAGACGACGCAGACGACGGCGACGGACATGCGAAGAGCGACCGAACACGACGAGTCCCCCCGGACCACTGAGGCGGGACCGGGATCGGACCACGCGTGATGGCGTATCAGATGGCGCAGATTCTGTGACGAATCCGTGGGGTTCCGCTAGATCCACTGTGGGGATGCGATGACCATCACGGTGTGTAATACTTCATAACAGCATGTGATGCTCAGATGGTACTTTCCCGAGCTAACGGAAGCCCCCACCACTCCGCGATTATTCACTCAATTCACCAGTTCCACTGGCAAACAACCCTTAGCTTCAGGCCCTTGGGGGATGGTTCACGATGATTTGCTCCCGTGGTCAAGGCTGCTCGGACCCGATGTGGACGGGTGCTCACAGCCACCTTTACGGCTCGCGTGGTGGATCGACTCAGCTCCACCGCCCGCATCCGAAGGGTGACGACAGGCCGCTCATGGGTCATCATCTGCTCGCCCGGCCGCGCTCTGTCCCGCGCCGGTTCCAAGGGGGAAGGGGGAGTTCACCCGATGACGCGCAAGACGCGCAACTGGCGCCGTGTGCCCGGACGTCGGACCACCGCGGCCGTACTGACCGCGGCGCTCGTCGTTACCGGCATCACCTTCATCGGCCTCGGCCTGGACGACCCAGGTTCGCGCGACGGGTCGGACCGGGAGGCGAAGGCGAAGCCCTTGACCGAGGCCGTCGCGATCGCGCGAGCGACGAAGACGGGCAGGTCCGTCGAGGCCACCGCGCTGCGTACAGCGCGCTCCACCACGTGGGCGCGGCCCGACGGCTTGATGGCCAAGGATCTGCACTCGTCTCCGATCCGGGCCAGGGTGGGCGGTGAATGGAGGGACATCGACTACGACCTCCACCGCACGAAGGCCGGTTGGGAGCCCAGGGCCACGAACGCGCGGATGGTGTTCTCGGCCGGCTCCGGGGCACACGACGGGGTACAGCGAGCCTCACGTTCCACCGTGCGCCGGGCCTCCCTGGTCCAAGGGCTGAAGAGCGCCGTCGACGAGACCACGAGCGCCCTGGTCACCCTGACCGTCGACGACCACGAGATACAGCTCACCTGGCCGGGCACGGTCCCGGCCCCGGTCATCGACGGCTCGCGGGCCCTGTACCCCGAGATCTTTCCGGGCGCCGACCTTGTGCTGACGGCTGACGACGACGGCTTCGCCCAGTTGCTCGTCCTCAAGAACCGGCAGGCCGCGGCCGATCCGCGGGCGCAGCAGATCTCGTACGGCATCACCTCCGCAACGCTGAACTTCCGACTGGACCCGGTCACGGGCGTCCTGACCGCGGAGGATGCCTTCGCCACCGAGGTCGCGATGTCGCCGACCCCGCTGATGTGGGACAGCAGCGGTCAACCGGCCGTCACCGACGGATCGGTCGGCGCCACCGCCCAGCCGACCACGTCGGAGAGCCCCACGCCGACCGAGTCGGTCACCGACGGCCCGAGCGAGAGCCCGAGCCCCACCGAGGAGCTCATCGAGACCGACGAGCAGGCGGACACCGCCCCCGAGACCCTGCCGGCCGCCACCGACGGCCCCGAGCCCTCGGTCGCCGAGTCCCCACTGCCGTCCGCCCCGGCCGAACCGACGCCCGCCCCCTCACAGACCGGCTCGGCGGCCACGCTCAGTCTTCCCGGGCTCGATGGACCCTCCCCCGACTCGCGCGGCGAACTGGTCGAGCCCAGCCTGACGGCGGCGAACTGGACGCTCACCCCCGACCTGGCCTTCCTCGACGACCCGGCCACCACCTACCCGGTGTTCATCGACCCGTCGGTGAAGAAGCACACGCAGAACTGGACCACCGCCTACAGCCGTCACCCGAACGCCACGTTCTACAACGGCAAGGGCTTCAACAAGGGCGGTACGCACGAGGCCCGCGTCGGCTTCGAGTCGGACACCTGGGGCACCTCGCGCTCGTACTTCAACATCGCTTTCGACAAGGACCTCAAGGGCACGAAGATCACCAGCGCGAAGCTGCGCCTGCTGGAGACGTACTCCTGGTCGTGCAGCGCCCGTTCGATGAGTGTGCACCTCACCGGCCCGGTGAGCGGGAAGACCAACTGGAAGAACGCACCTAAGCTGCACGACGGCAACAAATTCGCGACCAAGAGCTTCGCGCACGGATACAAGTCCGGCTGCCGGGACGCATACGAGACGTTCGACATGCGAAAGGCGGCGCAGAAGCAGGCCGATCAGGGCAAGGACACGATCACCTTCGGCCTGCGGGCACGGGACGAGCATACGCAGTACGCGTGGAAGAAGTTCCAGGCCAACGGGGACAACGCACCCGTACTGGAACTCGTCTACAACCGCAGACCCACCGTGGACGCCTAGTCGCTCGATCTCGGCCCGGACGGCAAGTGCACCACCACCAAGCCGTACGTCCGCATGGGCTCGGGCGACCTGACCTTCACCGCGCGGGCGTCCGACAAGGACAGCAACCTCGACCACCTCGATTTCGACCTGTGGCCGCACGAAAAGTGGCAGACGACGGGCGATCTGCTGGGCTCCACCGGCAAGGTCTCCGTCGGCGGTGACAAGGACACCGCGTTGCGCACGACGACGGGCTTCCCCACCAGCAAGCTCACCAATGGGACCACCTACTCATGGCGGGTGCGGGCCGTGGACGACGCCGGGACCAGCTCGAGCTACGCCCCGGCCAAGACGCCTTGCCGTTTCGTCCTCGACACCACCGCCCCCAGGCCGCCGAAGGTCAGCTCCACCGACTTCCCCAACGCCGACGGCAGCGAGAACGGCTTCGGCAACGACGCCGAGGATGCCAACTGGTCCACGAAGAAGTTCGGCACGCCCGGGTCGTTCACGGTCCGCGCGCTCAACAGCGACGTCGTGCGCTACGAGTACGGCTTCAACTCGCCCACCTACTCCAGCAGCCTCCCCCGCACCGCAAACACGGCCACCAGCGTTAGCGCCGTGATCTCCAACGCCAAACCGCCGACGGCCGGGCCCAACGTGCTCTACGTCAGGGCCGTGGACAGCGCGGGCAACCCCTCGGAGGCCACGAAGTACTTCTTCTACGTCACGCCCCGCGACCAGGCCGACTCCCCCGGCGACTTCACGGGGGACAAGCTGCCCGACATGATGGTCGTCACGGAGGCCGGCAACCTGGCCATGTATCCCTCGCAGTCCACCAGCACCGACCTCAACAAAGGCTCCGGCGACCTGAACTACTCGATGCCCGGCGCCTACCGGGAGGACCCCGCCAAGGACCCCAACGGCGACGACCTGCCGCCCTATGTGCCCACGCCCAACGGTCACTTCAAGGGGGCCCTGATCACCCACAACGGCGACATCTACGGTGGTGACGGCCTCCAGGACCTGGTCGTCCGCGTCGGAGGCAAGCTGTGGGTGTACCCCGGTGACGGTTACGGCGCAGTGAACATCGACAAGCGCCGCGAGATCCTCCTCCCCGACGGTGCCCCCAGCCCCGCCGACCTGACTCAGTTCGTGTCGGCAGGTGACGCCACCGGAGACGGCCGGACCGATTTCTTCGCCACTCGCGGCGACGAGTTGTGGGTCTTCACCGGCTACCACGGGGCGACCATCGACCAGGCGACCCGGCTGTCTGCCTCGGGCTGGACCGACCGTGACATCGTCACCGCACTGGACATCAGCAACGACGGCGTCACCGACCTCCTCTACCGGTCCGATACGTCGGGCAGGCTCCTGCTTCGCAAGGGCATCGACGCCTCCAGCGGCGGGGTCAGCCTCGCCTCCCTGGGCAACGCCGGAAGTTCGGCCGGGGGCGCCGACAGCGAGTACGGTGCCTCGGGCTGGGCGGTGAGCACCTTTCCTCTGCTGATGGGCACCCCCGACGCCAACGGCGACAGCAACGCCATCCCCGACATCTGGGGCGTGCGGTCCGACGGATCCGTACGGCTCTACGCGGGCGGCCCCAGCGCGGTGGTGCCGGGGTCCGGTACAGAGATCATTGGTCCGGCGAGCTACTGGAAGACACGCATCGCCATCGGGTGACGCAATTCCTGGCCGCCGGTTGACGACTCCGGCGGCCAGGGACCACACGCAACGCTCTCCGGTCAGGCCCGGGGAGCCTACCTGGCGTGTGCGCGTTTCTTCCGAGACCCGTCCGGCCACAGTTGCGGTTTCCTCTTCGCCGCCAGGTCCTCCGCCCACCCGAACCACACGATGCAACTTCCGATGAGCACCCAGGTGAACGCCAGCACCGGCCACGGGCTCTCCAGGAGCCAGGAGAAGTGCATCCACATCACGTCGATGTCCCACAACTGGTCCAACATCGTCGCGGCGATGAGGATGCAGGTGTTGTGCCAGAGGTAGATAGTCACCGCGCGCGAGTTGAGAAGGGCGATCAGCCGGTCCCAGCGGCGCAGGCGGCCGGGCCACTCGGACCAGGACGGACTGATGTGCAGGAGCAGCAGAACCGTACCGAAGGACCACAGGGCTTGGGCCAGCGGCATGCTGTCCAGGTCGTTGCCTTCGCCGAAGTTGTGGTTCAGGGCGTACCAGAGCCCGAGGCGGCGAAGATCGGCGCGATGGACGGAACGACATAGCGCGGCAACCGCCGCAGGATGCCCTCCTGGCGCGCCCGAGGATCCAGCAGGCGCCGAAGGTGCTGAAGTCCGTGAGGGCGGACGGGACCCGCTCGCCGGGGAGGTTGAGGTAGCCCTGCTCGAAGGCCGCCGACAGCGCGAGCGGCGCGAGGAGCGTGACCAGCGGCATCGCGCGCAGGGCCTTCAGCAGAAAGGGTGAGAGCAGGACGTACCAGAGATAGGCGCGGATGTACGAGAGCGGTCCCACCAGGTCGGATGCCCAGTTCTCGCCGATGAAGCCATGGACGCCCGGGAGGCCTTCGGCGTACGGCGCGTCGCTCAACGGGACAACCCATAGCTCGCTGCAATGCGTTGCTCCCGCCCAGCCTTGTGGGCCGGATCACCATGGCGTGAAGCGTGCAGGGGAAGCGAATCCCGCCGACTGCCCCGCCCTGCTGGGGAACGGCCCTGGGACTGGTGAGCTCGCATGTTCAGGTGTCGCGTATTCGCTGACGGCAGCCTGGCTGCATTGACGGTGAGTGATCGTTGTAGACGGCTCACCTTCGGCTCGGCGGGTGTAGGAAGATCCCGGCATGGACACCTGCGACAGTCATCAGACCGTGCAATCGCCGCGGTTACGGCCCGGGGATCGAGTGCGGATCGTCTCTCCAGCCAGTCCACCCAGCCGCGAGGGAGTCGCCCGTGGCGTCGAGCTATTGACGTCATGGGGGCTGCGGGTCGAGTTGGGCGAGCACGTCTTCGACCAATGGGGTTATATGGCTGGCCGAGATGAGGATCGCGTCTTCGACCTGAACTCCGCGTTCGATGACCCTGGAGTCCGCGCGGTGATTGCCACCCGGGGCGGCAAAGGCGCATACCGCATCGTCTACGACCTGGACATCGACGCCCGCGGCGCGACCCAAAACCCTTGGTCGGCTTCAGCGACATCACCCACCTCCACCTTGCCCTATGGGCGCGATGCGGTCTGGCCTCGCTGCATAGCCCGTTCACCAACTGGAGCGACGAATGGTCCGGGCCAGCGCCAGCCGAAGCCCTTCGCCGCGCGCTGATGACCACCGACCCTGTGATCATCCACAGGGACACCAGCCAAGCCAGCGCGGCGGTCACCGTCGAGGGCACCGCGACCGGTGTCTTGGTCGGCGGCAACCTTGACGCGATCCGCACCGAGGCCGGAGCCGGTCTGCCGAGCCTTAAGGGGGCGATCCTTTTTCTCGAACACCAGAGAGGCACAGGGCTGGGAGAGATCGACCGCGCACTGACCCAGCTGACCCGTACTGGGGTCCTGGAGGGGCTGTGCGGTGTCACACTTGGCCAGTTCCTCGGCTTCGACCAGGATGCCGATGATCCAACCCTGGGGGGATGGGGCATCGCCGACGTACTGCGCGACCGGCTGACGCGCCTGGGTGTGCCCGTTCTCCGTGGGCTCCCCGCCGGACACGGCCTGCATCCTCCGACCATCCCACTCGGCACTCAGGCCACGATGGACACCGCCGAAGGAACCTTGACGGTTCAGCCAGCCGTCGTCTGACCGTCGACCGCCTTACCCAGCGTGCAAGGCCGACGCGGCGGTGATTGACCGGCCAGTCAATCACCTTGTGTGGTCGCCGGGGGCGTATCGGCTCCAGGTGCCGCCGGCTTCGGTGACCAGGCGGGTCGTGGTCTTGTCGTGATAGCAGCGTACGCCTGACCGTCGTTCCGGGGACGAGGTAACGGGCGCTCTGCCGCCTCTTCGCTGGTCGAGAGACGCGACCCCGGCTGGCATGGCCTTCTGGGCACCGGAGGCGAGGCTACCTGGGGCGCCGATGCGGCCCAGGGCGTCCCACTGCTCGGGGGTGTCGGAACATCGATCTTGATGCCCTCCTCGGGACCGAAGGTGCCGTCGGCGCGCTTGCAAAGAACGTGCCGTGGCCCGCCCCCAGGGTTTCATGTGCTGACACGGTGCTGACGTGTCAGCACCGAACTGCCGCGATTCCTGGCTGCCGAGCCCCTCCAGCTCGCGCACCGAACCCGTGCTGCTCCGGGAACACGGCCACGGGCGGGAGATCCGGGGGCGCTCCTGGCTGAGGTCTCCCGGCCGTCAAGCGCGCAGCAGGGTGACGGTGCGCCCGGACGGCGTGGTCTGCTGCGAGAAGGCGGTGCGCTCGTGGACCGGGGCTGCCTGCGGGCGGGTGTCGAAGACGACGAGGGTGCCCGTGGACAGCTCCATGCGGTCCAGGTAGTCGTCCAGCTGCGCCAGCCCCTCGGCGAGGGGGTCGGTGCGGCCCTGGCGCCACACCTTCAGCTCCAGCGCCTCACGCTGCACGGCCCGCGAACCGTCGGCAGCGGTGTACGGCTGACGGATCAGCAGGTCGACCCGGCGCCGGCCGACCCCGTACTCCCGGTCGATGAAACCCGCTCCGTTCACGATCCGGTGCAGGTAAGCCATCATCACCAGCTGTGCTGCGGCCTCCGGGTAGGTCGAGGCGGTGGCCAGGATCTCGCCGTTCTCCCGCCAGAACTCGGCGAAGGAGCACAGCAGCTTGTCCATGTCGATCCGGCCGTCCGGCAGCCGGAAGCTGCTCGGGGCGGCGACGACCTGGCCTTCCGTGTTGTTCCCCAGGACCCGGACAATGACCTCCTGGTAGATCGGATTGGCCACCCGCACCGGCGCGTCCGGAGCGACCAGCCCCAGATCGCGCACGTACCCCAGATCGTCGTCGTACGTGTCCGTCGGCAGGAGCAGCTCGCCCGCGATCACCGGCTGGATCACCCGCCGCACCCTGTCCTCGCCCAACCTGGCGGCCAGCGAGTCCAGATGCGTCGCACGCGCCAGGATCAGCCGCTCCTTCGCCTCCTCCATGTGCTCGGCCGTGATCGGCGTGTCCGACGGCACCCCCATCTCCTCGACGACCTCCCGGGCCAGCGCGTTGACCAGCCACGGCTGTCCCTGGGTAAAGCCGAAGGCACGCTCCAGCGCATCCACCGTGAAATCCTGGCCCGTCTCCGTGGTGTGCTGCCCGTACAGCTCGGCGACCTCGGCCTCGGTGAAGTCGCCCAACCGCAGCGACGCCACCTTGATGTTGAACGGACTCGACGTACCAAGCCGCCCCGGATCCCCGCCCGAGGCCGCCTTGTAGTCACGCACATCCCGCAGCCCGCACAGCACCACCGCATGCGGGAAGCCGCCACGGCTGACAGTGAAGCCGTTGCGCAACTGGCGCAGCACACTGCGCAGGCTCTCCCCCCGCAGCGCGTCGATCTCGTCGAAGAACAGCACCAGCGGACGCGGACAGCCCCGCACCCACTGCGTCAGCCCCCGCTGGAGCCGAGCCCCGGGCACCGCGTCGGGCCAGGAGGCGGGGGGCGCGAGCTCATCGGGAAGCCCGGCGGACTCCGCGGACTGCCGGATCGCTTCCAGTACCAGCAGCTCGGCCTGGCCGTAGTCCTCTCCGGCGGGCTCCGCGTTCTCGCACGAGAAGTGCAGCGCCGCGTACCGGCCCGAGGCCGTCAGTTCCCGGGCCATCGCCGCCAGCGCAGTCGTCTTCCCGGTCTGCCGTGGCGCGTGCACCACGAAGTACTGGCCCTGCTCGATGTACCCGCGGGCCCTGGGCAGCCGCTCCTGAGCCGGCACCATGTAGTGACGCGTGGGGACGCACGGCCCGGCCGTATTGAAGTAGCGCATACCTCGCACGCTAGCCGACGGCACCGACAACCCGAGGCGACCGTGCACCCGACCACCGGCCACACCGCCCCGTACGGGCACGAGTGCCAGAGCAGCGGTGCCCCGGTGCGGGGATCACCCGGCGGACAGACGCAGAAACGCGGCCGGCGCCCGCTGGGGCGCGGTGACCGCTGGAGCACCTCCGGCGACCGCCAGGGCATACAGGTCACCGCGGCACAGCTCTTCACATGCCGATCAGCTCATCCGGGGCACCGCTGTCGTCCCCGTCGGCCTCATGCATCCTGCCCTTGCCGAAAATCTCATCCGGGCTGGTGAGCGACCGAGGCGCGCACTGCGGCCAGTGCCTTGTCGGACAGTTTGGCCGCGGGTCAGGGGCCGGTTCCCCGCGACCACGAACGCCGGAAAGCGGCTGTACCTGCTTCGTCACGGCGGCAAGGAGTGGCTGGACGAAGATCGACACAGTCGCATCACCGTGGAGACCCGCATGGGCCACGAGGTCGCCGGCGTGGAAGGTCTCCACTCGCACGTTGCCCTGGCCATGGAGCAGGAGATTGCCGATTCGCTGCAAAGCAGGTGGCTGCGCCGTTCGTGGTCGGCGAGGGAGGGCACTGGAAAGGCGCCATCTCCCACTCCTCTACCATTCGATCTTGAAAAGTGGTGGAAAACAGCAGGTCAAAGCCGATCAGGACACGTCGACATAGTTTCGTTCATGAAGTTCATCTCGACGAAGAGCTTCATGCCGTTCGTCTGGTACCGCATCGCGCTCGGCATCGTCATCATCGCCCTGGTGGCAGCGGGCGTCCTGAGCCCGCACGCGGCGGAGTCGGCGAACTGACGCACCTCCGGGGCGACTCCGGCCGAGCCCCGCTTCTGACCCGCAGGTCAGTACAGGCGGGTCCGCCCCAAGTCCGTGACCAATCACATACGTTGTGCGTAGCCGTCCGGTAGCGGACTGTCAGTCCTTGCCCCTAGGCTTGTCGGCATGTCCCCCCATTCCTTAGGCCCTGGTTCCGTGCGGTCTGCTGCCGAGGTGAACGAGGAGATACGCGCCCTGTGGCTGCGCGCGGGCGGCTCGCTGTCCGCTCAGGAGCGCGCGGAGTACGAGCTGTTGGTGGTCGAGTGGGCGGCCGCCATCCGCGGTGAGGTCATCGAGGCGGCCTGAGACAGGCCCGCCGCCCCTGCGCCTGGGATCCACTCCATGGAGCAGCTGGATCACATACCCGCTCGCCGTGGCCTCGTCATCTTCCTGAACAGCACGTCCAGTTCGGGCAGGTCGAGCATCGCCACCGAGCTGCTGCGGATCCTCGACGAGCCGTACGTCCATCTGCCCGTCGACGCCTTCCACGCGATCCGCTCCCCCACCGCGGTCCCGCCGGACCAGCTGCCGACCGTCCTCCCCGGCACCTGGCAGGGCTTCCTGAACGACCGCCCCACGCCCACCGCCTTTGAACGACTGCGTGCCGGGAGCGACCCGCAGTCACTCCAGTCCAGGTCCGCCCAGAGCGGCGCGCTGTTCCGGGCTTGATCAGAGCGACGCGCCGTACCGGGCCTGATCAGAGCGACGCGAGTGCCTTGTCCACGCCATGGTCGACAGCCCAGGAGGGGCCACTGACAACGAACGCGTCGAATATCGCTGCACGCCCCCTTGGCTCCGTGCACCACATGCCCAACACTGAGCCGATGACGCAGCGTGTGGAGCTCGCCACCCTGAGGGACCGGCTGGCGGTCGACGGACTGATCACCGACTACGCGGTGGCCGTGGACGACGGCGACTGGGAGTCGTACCGGAGCCTGTTCGCCCCCGACGGACGCGCGGACTACCGCTCGGCCGGCGGCATCGAGGGGGACGCCGGGAGCGTCGCCGACTGGCTGGCCGAGAGCATGCGGCTGTTCTCGATGCGGCAGCACCTCATCGTCAACCGCAGGGTCCGCTTCGGGCTCCTGGAGCAGGACACCGGCGACACCGCCCGCGTCCAGGCCGACTACATCAACCCGATGCGGTTCGCCCAGAACGGCGAGGGCTCCTCCGACGGCTCCCTTGCCCCCGACTTCGTGTGCGGCGGCCGCTACGCCTTCGCGCTGCTGCGCACGGACACCGGATGGCGGCTGCGCGAGGTGGTGGTCCAGGAGAAATGGCGCCGGCTGCCCGAACGGACCACGCCGGCGATGATCGACTGAGCGGCGTCCGGTCCCGGCCCCGCTGTCCCGTTGTCAGTGCCTGTGAGCACACTGGGAGCACCACGGGGTAGGAGGTGATGCATGAAGACGATCAGCCACTGGCTCACCTCCCCGTGGCGCCGCGCGGTCGCCGCCGCCCTGGCCGGGGCGCTGCCCGTGCTCGCCTTCCCCGAGCCGTCGTGGTGGTGGTTCGCGTACGTCGCCCTGGTCCCCTGGATGGCGCTGCTGCGCTCCGCGCCGACCGGCAGGCGGGCGCTGTACGACGGCTGGTGGGGCGGCTTCGGTTTCATGCTGGCGATGCACCACTGGCTGCTGCCCAACCTCCATGTGTTCACGTTCGTCATCGCCGCCCTGCTCGGTGCCCTGTGGGCGCCCTGGGGCTGGCTGGTGCGCCGCTTCCTGCCCGCGCGGCCGTCCCCGGGGCGCATAGCGGCGGCCCTCGTGGTCCTGCCGTCCGGCTGGCTGCTGATCGAGCTCGTCCGCTCCTGGCAGGGGCTGGGCGGGCCGTGGGGTGTGCTGGGCTCCAGCCAGTGGGAGGTGGAGTTCGCACTGCGGCTCGCCTCGGTGGGCGGGGTGTGGCTGATCAGCTTCCTGGTGGTGGCCGTCAATGTCGCGGTCGCCGTGCTGGTGGCGGTGCGCCGGTGCCGGGTCGCCGCGGTGGCCGGTCTCGTGGCCGCCGCCGTCGCCGCGTCGGCCGCCTGGGTGTGGTCCCCGCGCCCCGACGTCACGGACCGGGTCCGGATAGCCGTCGTGCAGCCGGGTGTCGTGGAGGGCACGGGCGCGCCCGACCGGCGGTTCGACCGGGAGGAGCAGCTCACCCGCGAGCTGGCCGGCCAGGGCGCCGACCTGGTCGTCTGGGGCGAGAGCAGCGTCGGCTACGACCTGGACGACCGGCCCGACTTCGCCCGGCGCCTCGCGGCACTGTCCCGGGAGACGGGGGCGAACATCCTGGTCAACGTGGACGCGCGCCGCTCCGACAAGCCCGGCATCTACAAGAGCTCGATCCTCGTCGGCCCGGACGGCCCGACCGGCGCCCGCTACGACAAGATGCGGCTGGTGCCCTTCGGGGAGTACATACCTGCCCGCTCCCTGCTGGGCTGGGCCACCTCCGTGGGCAAGGCGGCGGCCGAGGACCGCAGGCGCGGCACCGAACAGGTGGTGATGAACGCCGGGCACGGGCTGCGGATCGGCCCGATGGTCTGCTTCGAGTCCGCGTTCTCCGACATGAGCCGCAACCTCGTCGACCACGGCGCGCAGATCCTGATCGCCCAGTCGGCCACGTCGACGTTCCAGCAGAGCTGGGCCCCCGAGCAGCACGCCTCGCTCGCCGCGCTGCGCGCCGCCGAGACCGGCCGGCCGATGGTGCACGCGACCCTGACCGGCGTCTCCGCCGTGTACGGCCCGAGCGGGCAGCGCGTCGGTTCCTGGCTCGGCACGGACGCGAGCACGAGCGCGGTCTTCGAGGTGCCGTTGGCCGAAGGTGTCACGCCGTACGTCCGCTTCGGCGAGTGGCCGGTGTACGCGGCTCTGCTGATCATGGCCGTCTGGGGCGCGACCGAGAGCCTGCGGACCCGGCGCCTACGACTGAGGCGGCGGCCCGCTCCGGAACCGCGCGAACACCCCGCTCACACCACACACGGCTAGCCGGCCCGCGACGGACACTGAAACCGGACCGGCGCGGCGGCTCAGGCGGCCCGGTCCTCGACCGCCCGGACGACCCGCTCGCACAACTCGTGCGTCGCCAGCGCGTCCCGGGCGCTGAGCACCTTGCCCGCGCGCACGGCGTCGAGGAAGGCCAGCACCACCTGCTCGATACCGCGCTGCCGCGCCACCGGCACCCAGTCACCGCGCCGCCGAACCGTCGGCTGGCCCTTGTGGTCGACGACCTCGGCGAGGTTGAGGACCTGGCGCTTGGTGTCCTGTCCGGACACCTCCAGGATCTCCTCGGCCGAGCCGCTGAGCCGGTTCATCACACCGAGCGCGGTGAAGCCGTCCCCGGCGAGCTGGAGCACGACATGGTGCAGCAGACCGCTCTCGACACGGGCGCGCACGGTCACGTCGACGACCGGGCCGGGCACGAGGAAGCGCAGCGTGTCGACGACGTGGATGAAGTCGTCCAGGATCATCGAGCGCGGCTCTTCCGGCAGCCCGATCCGGTTCTTCTGCATGAGGATCAGCTCGCGCGGATGGTCCGCGCACTGTGCGTATCCGGGCGCGTAACGCCGGTTGAAGCCGACGGCGAGGCTCACGTTCCGCCGCTCCGCGAGCGCCACCAGCCGCTCGGACTCGGCGAGTTGATAGGCGAGCGGCTTGTCGACGTACGTCGGCACGCCCGCCTCCAGCAGCCGGGTCACGATCTCCGGGTGCGCGACGGTGGGCGCGTGCACGAACGCGGCGTCGAGGCCCTGCGCGAGGAGCGATTCGAGGTCGGTGTGCCGCTGCTCGGCCGGGAGGTGGAGGGTGTCGGCGACCCGGGCGAGCGTGGCGGGCGTACGGGTCTGCAGATGCAGTTCGACCCCGGGCTGGACACCGAGCACCGGAAGGTAGGCCTTCTGCGCGATGTCACCGAGTCCGATGCAGCCGACCTTCACGGGGTGCTCTCCTCTAGTGGTTGCCTGCCGGGGTCTGCCTGGAAGCATACGGCCGCTGTGGCGGCCGCCAGCCGGCGATGCTCTCGAAGCCGCGCAGGAACAGCGTGGGCGCGACCTTGGACAGGGCGGCGAGCGTCGTGTTCCGTGCGGCGATCCCGGCGCTGTTGGTCATCAGGTTGAGGCGGGCGACCTTGACGGCCTGCCGGGCGACGGCGGTCGTACGCGGGAGGCGGGCCGCCGTGTAGGCGGCGAGGTCGTCGCAGTGGTGGGCGAGGACAACCGCGTCCTCGATGGCCTGGTTGCCCCCCTGCCCGAGCGTGGGCGGCATGGCGTGCGCGGCGTCTCCGACCAGGGCGACCCGGCCGCGGTGGTGGGCGGGCAGCGGCTCGGCGATGTGGTGGACGTCGTGGCGCAGCACGTCCTCGGGGCGGGCGGCGGCGAGGATCGCGGGGATCGGGTCGTGCCAGTCGCCGTAGCGGCGCAGCAGTTCGGCCTTCTCGTCGTCGGGGGCGTGCTCCGCGGCGGGCGTGATCGCCGCGGCGTAGGCGTAGACCCGGCCGTCCTTGAGCGGGTGGGAGCCCCAGATGCGGCCCGGTCCCCAGGTCTCGTGCGAGGCGAACCGCGCGCCGGGCACCGGGATCACGACCCGCCAGGTGGTGAACCCTGAGTAGACGGCGCCGGGGTGGTCCGGGAAGAGCACCGGGCGTACGGCGGACCGGATGCCGTCGGCGGCCACCACGAGGTCGGCCTCCAGGTCGCCGTCCGGTGTGCCGACCCGCGCCGGGCGGTCGGCGTCTCCCGGGTCGGCGACGGTCGCGGCGACCCCGGTGCGGACGGCCTGGGGCGGCAGCAGTGCGGCGAGGCTGTTGAGGAGGGTGGCCCGGTGGAGGAGGACGAGCGGGCCGCCGAAGCGCGCGGCCACCGCGGCGGCGTCCGTGCGGGAGAGCCACCGCCCGGACGCAGTGCGCAGCCCTACGTCGCCCTGCCAGGCGGCCAGGGCGCGGATCTCGTCGCCGAGCCCGATGACGTCCAGTGCGCGCAGGGAGTTGGGCGCGAGGGAGATGGCCGCGCCGACCGGCTCCAGGGAGGGGGCCCGCTCCAGGACGGTGACGCCCCAGCCGCCCCGGTGCAGTGCGGCGGCCGCGGTCAGGCCTCCGATGCCGCCGCCGATCACGACGGCCCGCCTCGACTGTGCCATGGCTCCTCCTGACGACTCGCGCCGTGGACGACTGGCGAAACTACAGCTGTAGTGTCGCGCTGCCTCGACCGTACTACAGACGTAGTGCGACGGGTAGGTTGATCCGCATGTCCGTACGCACCCCGAGCGCCGCCCCGCGCGCCGATCTCGTCGCCGACACCGCCCTCGCCCTGCTCGCCGAACGCGGAATGCGCGGGCTCACACACCGGGCGGTCGACGAGGCGGCCGGGCTGGCGCAGGGGTCGACGTCCAATGTGGCGCGCACCCGGCAGGCGCTGCTGGAGCTGGCGGTGCGCCGGCTCGCGGAGCGTGAGGCGCGGGTGCTGGCGCTGGAGGAGATGCCCGATCCGCGCGGCGGCCTCGGCCCCCTGGCCGACGGCCTGGCCCTGGCGACGCACCGCGCCCTGACCCGCAACCGCGAGCTGACGCTCGCCCGCTACGAACTGGCCCTGGAGGCCACGCGCCGCCCCGAGCTGCGCGCCTACTTCGACGCGACGGGCGCCCGCTTCCGCGACCAGCTCACCACTCTGCTGACGGCGGCGGGCTCCACGGACCCGGCCCGGCATGTGCTGTCCCTGGTCGCCTGGGCGGACGGACTGATGTTCAGCTGTGTCGCCGGGTCGTTCAGCTCGGAGGTGCCGAGCCTGACAGAGGTGCGGGCGGGCCTGCGCGAACTGCTCGACGGGATGTTCGGCCAGGGCGCGCCCGGCACCGGCCGACCGTAAAACCCCTCGTGAACCGCCCCGGGTTGCGCGACGATGCGGTTCATGACAATCGAACGCCATGAGCCGTCCACCACCGCCGACGAGCGCACGATGCTGGAGGGCTGGCTGGACTACCACCGGCAGACCCTCGCCTGGAAGTGCGAAGGCCTGACCGACGCCCAGCTCAGGACCGCCTCCGTGGAGCCGTCGGAGCTGACGCTGATGGGACTGGTGCGGCACATGGCGGAGGTGGAGCGCGGCTGGTTCTGCCAGGTGCTCATGGACGAGGACCCGGGCCCGATCTATTTCTCCGAGGAGGACCCGGACGGCGAGTTCCACCTCACCGAGGCGGACACCTGGGAGGAGGCCCACGCCACCTGGCAGGCCGAGATCGACACGGCCCGGCGCAACGCGGCCGGCTTCGGCCTGGACGACCTCTCCAAGGGCAGGAGCCGACGCAGCGGCGAGCAGTTCAACCTGCGCTGGATCCTCACCCACATGATCGAGGAGTACGCCCGCCACAACGGCCACGCCGACCTGGTCCGCGAACGCGTCGACGGCGCCACCGGCGACTGACGTCAGCGGCGACGGGGGCACACCGTCCGTACGGGGTCAGAGATCACCCGTACGGAGCAACGTCACCTTCTCCCCTGCCCCAACGGCCTTCGGAACCAGCAGAGTTGCGCGCGTGCATCGAACGACGACCACCGCAACGCTCCTGGTCACCATGGCCGTCTCGGCCCTCGCGGGCTGTACGACGGTCGAGTACCCGCCGCCGTCCGGTGGGCCGGCGGTACCGTCCCAGCCTCCGGCGCCGCGACCGAGCGGGTCCATGGAACCCGAGGTCGTGCAGGCGCCGGCCCGCGAGGCCCTGACGCTCATCGAGACGTCCCCCCGCCCGACCCCGACGACGTCCGCCGCACGGCCCACGTCCCCCACCGCGCCGACCCCCACGCCCCCGGCCCCCCGCGCGCACCCCCACCCCCGGCCCGAGCACCGGGAACCCCGCCACCCGGGCCCCGAACGCCCCGAACGGCCGCGCGTCGAGGTCCCCGACGTGTCGGAGTCCGTCCGCAAGGGCGTCCCGGGGAACCCGGGGAGCACAGGAAACCCGGGGCAGGCGGATGTCTGCTCGCTGGGGAAGAAGTACGGCGGCTGGAGGCCGGACAGCCCGGAGTCGAAGATCTGCGAGCAGACGTACGGCCATTGAGACGCGAGCGGGCTGCGCCCACAGCCCGCTCTCCCCCTTCCCCCGCCTCCGCCTCCGCCTTTGCCCACCGCCCGCTCAGCGCCTAGGGCCCTTCCCCCAGGCGCACCTCCAGCCGCCGGATCTCCGCCCGCACCCCGTCCCCGTACCTGTCGTCCCCCAGCGCCCCCGCCGCTCCGCGCGCCCGGCGCAGATGAACGCGGGCGGCCTCGGCGCGGTCGAGCTTCATATAGTCGGCGGCCAGATTCAGATGCAGCGAGGGGTACAGCGCCCGTACGGCGAGCGCACCGCCCGCGCCCTCCGCCTCCGTCAACGCCCGCAGGTCCCAGGCCAGTTCGTCGGCGGGGTCGTCCTGGGTGTCGGCCAGATAGTGGGCCAGGGTGCAGCGGTGCACGGGGTCGCCGTCCTCACCGAGCTCTGTCCACAGCTCCAGCAGCCGGCGCCGGGCCTCCTCGCGGTCCCCCGCGTGGTGCAGCATGACGACCTGCCCGATCCGCGTCGGCACGGCCTCCGGTGCCGTCCGCTCCTGTCGCTCCGCCACCGCGTCCTCCGGGCCCTCGTCGGCTGGTCCCCCTCCCGACGCTAACCGCCGTCACCGGCAATCCCGGTCAGGCGGCTCCGTACGCCACCGGGCCGGTCCGGCCGGAGGAAGGGCCGAGGACCGGCCCGGCGAGGGTCAGCCCAGGTCCGGGATCCGCCAGTCAATCGGCTCGTGGCCCTGTGCGGCCACCGCCTCGTCGATCTGCGTGAAGGGGCGGGACCCGAAGAACTTCTTCGCCGACAGCGGGGAGGGGTGCGCGCCCTTGACCACCACATGCCGGGTCTCGTCGATGAGCGGGAGCTTCTTCTGGGCGTAGTTGCCCCACAGGACGAACACCGCGGGGTCGGGCCGGTCGGCCACGGCCCGGATCACCGCGTCGGTGAACTTCTCCCAGCCCTTGCCCTTGTGCGAGTTGGCCTCGCCGGCACGGACCGTCAGCACCGCGTTGAGCAGCAGGACGCCCTGCTGGGCCCAGGGCATCAGATAGCCGTTGTCGGGGACGGGGAGGCCGAGCTCCTCCTTCATCTCCTTGTAGATGTTGCGCAGCGAAGGCGGCGTCTTCACCCCGGGGCGGACCGAGAAGCACAGGCCGTGGCCCTGGCCCTCGCCGTGGTAGGGGTCCTGGCCGAGGACCAGGACCTTCACCTCGTCGTACGGCGTCGCGTCCAGTGCGGCGAAGACCTCGTCGCGCGGCGGATAGACGGGACCCTTCGCCCGCTCCTCCTCGACGAACTCCGTCAGCTCCTTGAAGTAGGGCTGCTGCAGTTCGTCGGCCAGAACCCCGCGCCAGGACTCGGGCAGCATGGCGATGTCGGTCACGTCAACTTCCTTACGGTGTGCGGCGAACGGTGGGAGGTGACCGCGGGGCGGTCACCTCCAGGCTTCAGAACCTACAGGCGACCACTGACAATCGCCCCGCCCACCGCACATCCCGCCCGCTACCAGCTGGTCTTGCGGTACAGCTCCCCCATCATCATGATCGTCGAGGGGTCCAGCGCCCGCTCCGCGCCGGAGACCTCCGCGCTCGCGGCCACGTACTGCCGGCCCTGCCACAGCGGCAGCAGCCGCGCGTCGTCGACGAGGATGCGCTGGGCGTCCTCGAAGTCCTTGACGACGTTGGCCCGGTCGCTCTGGGCGCGGGAGTTGGGCAGCAGGCGGTCGGTGATCGTGGGTGTGACGTAGGGGGTGCCGAGGGCGTTCTGCTTGCCGACGAACGGCGCGATGAAGTTGTCGGCGTCCGGGAAGTCGGGGAACCAGCCGCGCCCGAACACCGGGTACTCGCCGTTCTGGTAGCCGGTGACGTACGTCTTCCAGGGGCGGCTCTTGAGGGTGACCTCGAAGAGGCCGGAGCCCTCGAGCTGGCTCTTCAGCTCCTCGAACTCCGCCTTGGTGGCGGAGCCGTAGCGGTCGCTGGTGTACCAGAGGGTGAGCGGGACGGGGGCCGTGATGCCCGCCTCCGTGAGGAGCTTGCGGGCCTTGTTCACGCTGGGGTCGCCGTAGTCGTCGAAGAAGCCCGCGGTGTGTCCGGTCAGGCCCTTGGGGACCATGGAGTACAGCGGCTCGACGGTGTCCTTGTAGACCTTGTGGGCGATGGCCGGGCGGTCGATGACCTGGGCGACGGCCTTGCGGACGGCTGTCTTGCCGGCCATGGGGTCCTTGGGGTTGAAGACCAGGTAGTTGATCTCCGTGCCGGAGCCCTCGATCAGCTGGAGGTCGTCCTTGTCGTCGGCCTGGATGTCGACGATGTCGTCGGCGGCGAGGCCACGGAAGGCGACGTCGAGCTCCTGGTCGCGCAGTGCGGAGACCATGGTGGGCGAGTCCTGGAAGTAGCGGATGGTCACCGCGTCGTTCTTGCGCTCCGCGTACCCGTCGTAGTGGTCGTTCTTGACGAGCTCGGCCTGCTTGCCCTCCTCGTACGACTCCAGGGTGTAGGGCCCGGATCCGACGATCGTGCCGTCCTCGCGGAGCTTGTCCGCCGGGTAGTCCTCGGGGTCGACGATCGACATCGCGGGCGTGGCGAGCACGAACGGGAAGGTGGCGTCGGCCTTGTTCAGGTGGAAGACGATCTCGCGGTCGTTCAGCACCTGGACGCGTTCCAGGCTGCCGAGCAGGCCGGCCGGGCCGCCGTTGACGTTGATCTTCCGGATCCGGTCGATCGAGTACTTGACGGCCTTCGCGTCGAGGGTGTGCCCGTCGGAGAACTCCAGGCCCTCGCGCAGCTCGCAGTGGTACTTCATGTTGGTGTTGTCGGTGAACTGGCAGTTCTCCGCGGCGTCGGGCTCGGGCGCGGTCGAGCCGGACGGGTAGCTGAGCAGCGTCTGGTAGATGTTCCGGAACAGCTCCCAGGAGCTGTCCCAGGACGCGGCGGGATCAAGGGTGCTGGGGGCGGCCGTGGTCCCCACGACGATCGGTCCTTCCTCGTCCGAGGAATCGGACGAGAGGACACCGCACCCAGCCACCAGGGACGATATGGACGCGATGGCCGCCACCTGCCGCAGGCGTCGGATCCGGTTGAACACGCGCACGCTCCTCGATCTGCCATGCCAAGGGTCGGCAAAACATACCGCAGTGTTCCGGCCGGTGGACCTCCCGTCTCAGGAGCACTTGTTCACCTCTTCGGTGACTACGTTGTCAACCGCCGTTGATCTCCCGATACGTCGACAGGGGCGCCGCTGGTGTCCAGCGGCGCCCCTGTCGCGGGTGCCGTGCCTCAGCCGACGCCGGCGTTGAGGAAGATGCCGCCGTCGACGACGAGCGTCTGACCGGTGACCCAGTCGGACTGGTCCGAGGTGAGGAACGCGGCGGCGCCGCCGATGTCGGAGGGCACGCCGAGCCGGCCCAGCGGGTAGGCCGCGGCGGCCTCGGCCTCACGGCCCTCGTACAGGGCCTGGGCGAACTTGGTCTTCACCACGGCCGGGGCGATGGCGTTGACCCGCACCTTGGGCGCGAACTCGTGCGCCATCTGCTGGGTGAGGTTGATCATCGCGGCCTTGCTGACGCCGTAGGCGGCGATGAACGGCGAGGGCGCGATGCCCGCGACGGAGGCGATGTTGACGATCGCGCCGCCGTTGTCCTTCTGCCAGGCGTGCCACGTCTTCTGCGCGAAGCCGAGCGCCGAGATCACGTTGGTCTCGAAGACCTTGCGCGCGACACCCAGGTCGAGGTCGGCGAGCGGACCGAACACCGGGTTGGTGCCGGCGTTGTTGACCAGGTAGTCGACCCGGCCGAAGGCCTCCATGGCGCGCTCGACGGCGAGGGCCTGGTGGGCCTCGTCGTGCGCCTTGCCGGCGACGTAGACGGCGCGCTCGGCGCCGAGCTGCTCGACGGCCTCCTTGAGGGCGTCCTCGCCCCGACCGGTGATGACGACGCGGTCGCCGCGTGCGACGAGGGCCTCGGCGACGCCGTAGCCGATGCCGCGGCTGGCGCCCGTGACGAGGGCGACCTTGCCGGAGAGTTCAGGCAGTGCAGTCATGTTCGTTTCTCCCCCGGCCCTAGTCGAGCGGTCCGCCGGCGACGTACAGCACCTGGCCGGAGACGAATCCGGCCGCCTCGCCGGTGAAGAAGGCGATGGCGTTGGCGATGTCGTCGGGCTCACCGACCCGGGCCACCGGGATCTGGGTGGCGGCGGCCGCCTTGAAGTCCTCGAAGCCCATGCCGACGCGGTCGGCGGTGGCCTTGGTCATCTCGGTGGCGATGAAGCCGGGGGCGACCGAGTTGGCGGTGACGCCGAACTTGCCGAGCTCCTTGGCGAGGGTCTTGGTGAAGCCCTGGAGGCCGGCCTTGGCAGCGGAGTAGTTGACCTGGCCGCGGTTGCCGAGCGCGGAGGACGAGGAGAGGTTCACGATCCGGCCGAAGCCCGCGTCCACCATGTGCTTCTGACAGGCCTTGGACATCAGGAAGGCGCCGCGCAGATGGACGTTCATGACGGTGTCCCAGTCGGAGACGCTCATCTTGAACAGCAGGTTGTCCCGGAGCACACCCGCGTTGTTGACGAGGATCGTCGGGGCGCCGAGCTCCTCGGCGATCCGCGCGACCGCCGCCTCGACCTGCGCCTCGTCGGAGACGTCGCAGCCGACCGCGATGGCCTTGCCACCGGCCGCGGTGATCTTCTCCACGGTGTCCTTGCAGGCGGCCTCGTCGAGGTCGATCACGGCGACCGCGCGGCCCTCGGCGGCCAGTCGTACGGCGGTGGCGGCGCCGATGCCGCGCGCTCCGCCGGTGACCACGGCGACCCGCTGCTCAGTGGTGGACATGAATGACTCTCCTCGGGTGAGCGACCGCTTAGTACCTTCGATGGACGTGACGCTAGAAGCCCTGGCACGCGGTGTCAACGGCCACCGCGCCCATGTGATCCATTACCCGCTCCGTCAGCTGATCCGTTCACTTCACCAGCAGATCGAGCAGCCGCTCCGCCTCGGCCGCCGGATCGGAGGTCAGTCCGGTGTGCACGGGTCCCGGCTGGACGACGGTCGAGCGGGGCGCGATCAGCCAGCGGAAGCGCCGGCCGGGGTCGTCACCCTCGGCCTGGCCCGCGGCCTCGCCGCCCGCGCAGACGCCCTCGACGGCACTGAGCGCGGCCCGCACCCCGGCGACGTCGGCATCGGGGTCCAGCGCCCGCAGTCTGGTCTCGTCCAGGTGGGTCCGGGCGGCGACGAAGGAGCGGGCGCGGCAGTACACCAGCACGCCCGCGTTGAGGCACTCCCCGCGCTCGATGCGCGGGACGACTCGCAGCAGCGCGTACTCGAAGACGTCCTGGGTGCGGGAACGGGTCCCCAGCGTGCGCTCGCTCACTTGATCCCCTCGATGCGTTCGTGGATGACAGCGGCCCGTGCGACCAGGGGCTCGGCGTACGCCCCGCGCAGCGCGTCCGCCGACGCGAACCCCGGCTCGTCCGCCAGCCAGACCTCCGGGATCTCGGAGGTCACCTCGGCGAGCAGCTCCTCGGTGACGAGCGGCGCCAACTCGGCGGCGGCCGCCCGCACATCCGGCGCGAAGGAGGCGAGGGCGTGGTCGGAGGCGTCGTACGCACGCGCCGCCGAGGCCGCGGCCCCGGGCCAGTTGTGCTGCCAGATCATGGTGGCGCCGTGGTCGATGAGCCACGGTTCTCCTTGCCACATCAGCAGGTTGGGGTTGCGCCAGGACCGGTCGACGTTGTTGACCAGGGCGTCGAACCAGACGATCCGGCCGGCGTCCACGGCGCTCACGTCGAACGCGAGGGGGTCGAAGCCGAGCGCGCCGGAGAGGAAGTCCATGCCGAGGTTGGTGCCGCCGCTGGACTTGAGGAGCTCCTGCACCTCCTGGTCGGGTTCGCCGAGCCCGAGCACCGGGTCGAGCTCCACCGTCACCAGCCGGGGCACCCGGAAGCCCAGCCTGCGGGCGAGTTCACCGCAGACGACCTCGGCGACCAGTGTCTTGCGGCCCTGTCCGGCGCCGGTGAACTTCATGACATACGTCCCGAAGTCGTCGGCCTCGACGAGCCCCGGCAGCGAGCCGCCCTCACGCAGGGGCGTGATGTAGCGGGTCGCGATGACCTCTTTCAACATTCTCCCAGGCCATCCGTCTCTCTAGCCTTGAATTCCACGGGCACTTCGAAGGGGGAGTAGCAGCGGGACTCGCAGGTCTACGGCCCTGGGGAGACTCTGGGGAGTTCCCACTGGCATGCGGTTCTCCCTGGTTTCCGAGCAGTCCGTCGATGGCGGTGCGCCCCTTGATTCCGGCCTCCGGCCTCCGGCATCAAATGAGCATAGTAACCGAGGGTGATCGCGGGCGAGGAGTGCCCGAGCCACCGCGCCAAGGTCACAACGGCCTCTCCGGCCTCCGGCATGATCTTCGAAGTGGCGCCTGAGCTCCTCGGCAACCGAGGAGGGCATGTCGACAGCGGATCGATCCCGCCCTCGCTGCTCGCCGACTTGGTGGCATCGGCCGAGAGCACGGAAGACGTCCTGATTCGGGCCCTCCGTAGCTGAGCGAGGTATCACCGATCACCCACCGAAACCTCCTGTGTCACAGGCGTTTCAGATGTCGGCGATTCGGCCATTCCTCTCCGCTCGGGAACGGCTCCACCACCGTGTCCGCGTGTTCGACCCCTTGCGTTTCAAGGCCTCCACGGCGTCCGGAATCGCGCGCGTTCGATTCCGGCGCCGCGTCGTTATTCCGTGCACCGCCGAGCCATCCAGGTGCGGCCCCCGAGCCCCAGGAGGGACACAGGTGACTGTGACTGCCGCCTCGACTGCGAACGCTGAGCCGCCGCCCCCTGCGCCACCTGCGGAGATCCGCTACAGCGGTGAATACGCCGTCAACCCGCTCGGCGACGCGTCCTTCCTGCACATGTGCGCCCGCCTGCCGTCCGTACTGCGCCGCATCTGCCGCATGGCGTGGCAGCTCGACCGCACGGCCGTTCTCCTCCTCGCCGCCTGCCAACTGGTCACAGGGGCCACCGCCGCCGTGGGCCTGGCGGCGGTGGCCCGCGCCATGGAACCGATCCTTGGCGCCGGAGCTGTGACCGACCGGCTTCATCAGGCGCTCCCCGCGCTGCTCGTCGTGGCCGGCGCGGCGGCAGTCGGGCGGCTTTCCAGCGCGCTCGCCTCGTACGCGGGTCGCAGGCTCACCCCGCCGCTGACGACCTGTGCAGACACCTCGCTGGTCGAGGCAGTGTGCCGAGTCGAAGCCGCGGCCTACGCCCAAAACGGGTTCGCCGACCGGCAGGAAGCCGCTGAAATGGGCGTGGTGCGCACGAACGTGATGGTGAACGACGCGCAGCGATTCATGGCCGCTCTGATCAGGATGGTGGCCGCGAGCGGAGTCTTGTCCGTGCTGCACTGGGCGATGCTGCCGCTGCTCCTCCTCGCGGTCCTGCCGGCCGGAGCCGGCGCGGTTCTCACCGCGCGCGTCGACTACGAGATGCACTACGCGAACGTGTCGGACCGCAACGTGCGCCACATGATGCGCTGGTGGGCCACCACGCCGAAACACGGTGACGAAGTCCGCGCCAACGGCATGACCGGTTATCTGCTGTTCTGGTACCGGTCGCTGTCCGAGCGCATCGACCGCCGTCTGCTGGACGCCGCCCCACGGACCTTGCGCATCACCCTGCTGTCCTCGGCGGCCGGCGGCTTCTTCCTGCTTCTGGCCTGGGCCGCCCTCGCCTGGTTGGCCATCACCGGGCGCATCGACCTCGCCATTGCCGCGACCGCGGTCGTCGCCGTTCAGACCACGCTGGCAGCGCTCTCCCAGGTCGTCATCAACGGGGCGGCCCTGTTCCACACCAGCCTCTACCTGACCGACATGCAGACGTTCCTCGACGACGCCGCGGGGCGGGCACCGCAGCGCGGAGAGCTGGCAGCTCCCGCGACCCTGGAGGAAATCCGGATCGACGACGTGGTCTGTCAGTACCCCGGCAAGGACCGCCCGGCCGTCGACGGCGTATCCCTCTCGCTGCGCCGTGGCGAGATCCTGGCCATCGTCGGCGAAAACGGCAGCGGCAAGTCCACCCTCCTGCGCTTGATCACCGGCATCTACCTCGCGGACAAGGGCCGCGTTCTGTGGAACGGCGCAGACCTCGCCACCCTGGACCAGGACAGCGTCTGGGCCCGTACCGGGCTCGTGCCACAGCTCTTCGCTCAGTGGCCCCTGCGCGTCCGCGAGAACGTCACCCTCGGGCAGCCCCGCACCCACGACGACCTGCCTGTTTGGGAGGCGATCGACGCCGTGGGCATGCGAGAGGCGGTCGAGTCGCTGCCCGACGGCGTCGAGACACTCCTTGCCCGGGAAGTCTTCGGGGGCGCCGAACTCTCTGGCGGTCAGTGGCAGCGCCTGGCCTGCTCGCGCGCCATCTACAGGCGCCCTGAACTGCTCATCCTGGACGAACCCACCTCCCAAATGGACGCCCGAGGCGAACACCAGATCTTCGAGAGGATCAAACGCGGCGCCGCTGACCGCATCACGATCGTGGTCACGCACCAGTTGGAAAACACCCGCCTCGCCGACCGCATCCTCGTCATGGACAAGGGCCGGGTCATCGAACACGGCCAGTACGAGGACCTGGTCACCTCCGGCGGCGTGTTCGCCGAACTCGTCGCCCTGGCCAAGGACCGGTGACCCCAATGGACTCCCCCTCATGGCCCCCGCTTCTCGTGGTCGACGTCGAAGCCGATGGGGCCAATCCACCGGACCTGGCGGAGGTCGCCGCGTTGCCCGTGCCCGGTGGACGCCCGGAAACGTACGCAGCGGGCGCATGGTTGAGCCGACCGCGCAGGCCCGCGCACCCTGACCTCCCGTGGCTACCACTTCGTCACGGTCAGCCACCTGCGCGCGACCCTCTGAGCCGCGGGGGCCCACCCTCCGGTCGGCCAACACGACAGCAGAACTCGTCCTCGCCCTGCCGGCCGACGGAGAAGAGCCACACCTCGGCGATCTGCTCGCCCTGACCGCCGAGACCCGGCAGGCGCTGTACGGGAGCTCCACTCGGCCGCCGCACGGTGGATGAACCATCCGGGAAACGCCGGCCAAACCCGGCTGACGGGGCACGCCTGGGAGCCGGTCCCGGTTCCCGAGCGCATCGGCAAGGCGGTGCACGAGTACGTCACTCCGGCCGGACTGGCGTACGCCGCCTTCGACTTCGCCGAGGACTGGGACGGCATCTGGTGGTTCCTGGAGTGCAACCAGGGCGGCCAGTTCGGCTTCGTCGAGCTGGAGACCGGGCAGCCGATCGCGGCGGAGGCCGCCCAGTGGCCGGCACAGCACAGGGCGGACCGCCGTACGTCCGACGGCCGGAGGTGACTCAGGTAGCGGAGTCACTCATGAGGCGGTCGGTGACATGGCGCAGGAATCCCGCCGCGGTGCCGCCGTCGCACACCCGGTGGTCGAAGGTGAGCGAGAGCGTGAGGACCTTGCGCACCTCCACGCGGCCGTTCAGCGCCCAGGGGCGGTCGGTGATGCGGCCCACGCCGAGCATCGCGGACTGGGGGTGGTTGAGGATCGGTGTGGCGCCGTCGACGTCGAGGGGGCCGTAGTTGTTCAGGGTGAACGTGCCGCCCGTCCGGTGGCCCAGAGGGAGGGCGTCCCCGCGGGCCAGCTCGGTCAGGCGCCCCAGCTCGGCCGCGAGCTCGTCGAGGCCGAGGCGGTGCGCGTCCCGGACCACGGGAACGACCAGACCGCGGGCGGTCTGCGCGGCGAAGCCGAGGTGCACCTCGGGCAGGCGCACGATCTCCCCGCGGTCCGTGTCGACGCGGGAGTTGAGGTCGGGGAAAGCGGCGAGCCCCGCCAGACACGCCCGCGCGAGCAGCGGCAGCAGGCCGGTGCCGAGAGTGGTGCGGGCGGCGAGGAGGCCGGTGGCGTCGGCGTCCGCCCAGATCGTCACGGCGGGGGTGTCGCGGTGACTGCGGAGGTACTTCTCGGCGGTGGCGTCGAAGGTGCGGGTTACCGAATCTGGCTGGCGGGGCGCTGCGGACACTCGCGAGGACGCCCCTGAGGACGCCGGTGAAGGCGCCTGTGCGGCCCGCCGCGCCCCGGTCGTCCCGTAGCCGGTGAGTACGGCCCCGGAACCGGGTTCCTCCGACGCGCTGTCCGCCACCGTCAGCAGCGGCGCCCCCACCCGCACGACCTCGCCCGCCCGGCAGTGCAGGCCCGTCACCGTCCCGGCGTACGGACTCGGCAGCGTCACCACCGACTTGGCGGTCTCCACCTCGGCCACGACCTGGTCCTGCTCGACCGTGTCACCGACCGCGACCGTCCACTCCAGTACCTCGGCGTCCGCCAACCCCTCGCCCAGATCGGGCAGATGAAAGGTCCGTCCGGTGGAGTCGGCCGAAGGGCGGGCGACTTGACGGAACCCCCGCTCGGGGCCGCCCGGCACCAGCCGGCGCAGCGCCTCCAGCACCCGCCCGGCGCCCGGCAGATGCGCACTCTCCAACAGCGGCGGCGGATACGGGATGTCGAACCCCGTGACCCGCAGCACCGGTGCGACCAGCGCGTCGAAGCACCGCTCCTGCACCCGGGCCGCGATCTCGGCACCGACCCCGGCGAAGCCCTGCGCCTCGTGCACGACCAGACAGCGGCCGGTGCGGCGGACCGACGCGGTGAGTGTTCGGTCGTCCAGCGGGACGAGGCTGCGCAGGTCCAGCACCTCCACGTCCAGGCCCTCGGCCGCGGCCTCCCGGGCCGCCTCCAGGGCGACGGCGACGGACGGGCCGTATGCCACCACCGTCGCGTCGCTTCCGGGCCGGCGTATCGCGGCGGTGCCGAACGGCTCGGTACGGGCCGGGAGTTGGAGCTCCTGCTTGGTCCAGTAGTGGCGCTTCGGCTCCAGGAAGATCACCGGGTCCGGGTCGTCTATCGCCTCGCGCAGCAGGGAGTAGGCGTCCGCGGCCGTCGCCGGTGTCACCACCTTCAGGCCCGCCGTGTGCGCGTAGTACGCCTCGCTGGAGTCGCTGTGGTGCTCCACGCCGCCGATGCCGCCGCCGTACGGAACGCGGACGACCAGGGGCAGCGGGAGCACGCCCCGGGTGCGGTTGCGCGTCTTGGCCATGTGGGAGGCGATCTGCTCGAACGCCGGGTAGGCGAACGCGTCGAACTGCATCTCCACCACCGGCCGGAACCCGGCCATCGCCATGCCGACCGCGAGCCCCGCGATGCCGGCCTCGCTGACCGGGGTGTCGAAGCAGCGCCGGTCGCCGAACTCGTCGGTGAGCCCGGCGGTGACCCGGAACACGCCGCCGAGGCGGCCGACGTCCTCACCGAAGACCACGACGCGTTCGTCCGCGCCGAGCGCGTCCCGCAGGGCGGCGTTGAGGGCCTGTGCCATCGCCACGCTCGTCGTCATGTCAGTTTCCCTCCAACTCGGCTCGCAGCGCGGCGCGTTGCTCGGTCAGATGCGGGGGCGGCGAAGCGAAGACGTGGTCGAACAGGGCCAGGGGGTCGAGCTCGGGATCCCCGGCGAGCCGTGCGCGCACATCGGCGGCGTAGGCCTCGGCCTCGGCGGTCGCGGCGTCGGCGTCCTCGGGGGTCAGTACGCCGCGCTCGCGCAGGGCGGACTCCAGACGGGTGATCGGGTCGCGCCGGCGCCAGTGCTCGGCCTCCTCGGCCGGGCGGTAGCGGGACGGGTCGTCGGCGCTGGTGTGCGGGCCCAGGCGGTAGGTGTGCGCCTCGACCAGCCAGGGTCCGCCGCCCGCCCGCGCGTCCTCGACCGCCGTACTCAGCACGGCGAGGACGGCCGCGGCGTCGTTGCCGTCCACGTGTTCCGCGCGGACGCCGTAGCCGATGCCCTTGTAGGCCAGGCCCGGTGCCGCGCACTGGTCGGACAGTGGGACGGAGATGGCGTACCGGTTGTTCTGCACGAAGAAGACCACGGGCGCGCGCAGCACACCCGCCAGGTTGAGGGCCTCGTGGAAGTCGCCCTCGCTGGTGGCGCCGTCGCCGACGAGGGCGAGGGCGACGGTGTCCGTGCCCTTGAGCCGCTCGGCGTGGGCCAGTCCGGTGGCGTGCGCGGCGTGGGTGGCGAGCGGGGTGCACTGCGGCGCGGTGCGGTGGTGCAGCGGGTCGTAGCCGCAGTGTGCGTCGCCGCGCAGCAGCGTCAGCGCCTCGACGGGGTCGATCCCGCGGCTGATCAGCGCGACGCAGTCCCGGTAGGTGGGGAACAGCCAGTCCGTGTCGCGCAGCGCCAGCGCGGCGCCGACCTGGCAGGCCTCCTGGCCGAGGCTGGAGGGGTGGACCGCCAGCCTGCCCTGCCGGGCGAGCGCGGTCGCCTGCTCGTCGAAGCGGCGTCCCAGGACCATCTTCCGGTACGCCGTCAGCAGCTCTTCGGACGAGGGTTCGGCGTACTTCCGGTTCTCCGCCACTTCGGCACTGTCGGATTTCCGCTCTTTGCCATTCGATGACAGAAAGGAAAGCGGAACATGGGAAGGGAGCCAAGCGGCGACCTCTGCCCCTGTTTCCGCGGTCGCATGCCCTGGCGTACCACCCATGTTCTCGCCACCCTTTCTTCACAGTTGGATCTCCTCGGATGATCTCCGCCGCCGATGGTTTCTCAACCACCGCGCAGAAAGCGTCAGATGAAGCGGAGCTGAACGCTCCGAATGGCTCTTACCTGGCTCTTATTTGGAATCTTGGTCAATGATCACGTGTCAACGAGACGTTGGAGACTGGTAATTCGCCCGTTGCCTTCCATTCCTGATGGACCGGATCCAATGGATCTGCGAAACGCCGCACTTCGGAAGGCGAACGACCATGTCCCGAGTACGCCCGGGAACACGCCACTACACGCTTGTCTGTTCCTCATGCGGAACCCGTCATGAGGACGACGGTCTGCTGCTCGACTGCTCCCATCGGCACGAACCGGCATTCCTGCGCACCGAGTACGACCCGGACGTCGTGCCGGGCGGCGAGAGCGCCGGGCTGTTTCGGCACGCCTCGCTGCTGCCGGTCGTGCGCACCTTCCCCGACATCGCCGCTCCGGTGGTCTACCCCGCCGAACGCCTCGGGCGCCGTCTCGGCCTCGACCGGCTGTGGGTCGCCTTCAACGGCCACTGGCCGGAACGCGGGGCGCGGCTGCCGACTTGTACGTTCAAGGACTTGGAGGCGTACACGGTCCTTGGCCGGCTGCCCGTCGATCCGCCCGTCCTGGTGATCCCGTCGGCGGGCAACACCGCCGCCGCGTTCGCCTGGGCCGCCACCGAGAACCGGGTGCCCTGTCTGCTCGTCGTGCCTGCCCCCGCCCTGGAACGGATGCGGTTCCCCGCCCCGCTCGACCCCTGCGTCCGGCTCGTCGTCCTCGACGGCACCGCCACCTACAGCGACGCCATCGCCTGCGCCGACCTCCTCGCCCGGCTGCCCGGCCACCATGCCGAGGGCGGCTCGCGCAACGTCGGCCGCCGCGACGGCCTCGGCACCGTCATGCTGGCCGCCGCCGAGGCGCTGGGGCGGCTGCCTCAGACGTACGTACAGGCCGTCGGCAGCGGCACCGGGGCCATTGGTGTCCATGAGACGGCGGGCCGGATCCGCGTGGCTGGCGAGCGGCTGCCGCGCCTGCTGATGTGCCAGAACGCGCCCTTCGCGCCCCTGTACGAGGCGTGGCGCGCCACCGGCCAGGCTCCGGCCCACCGCGAGCACGAGCCGCTGGCCCGTGAGCTGACCAACCGGCGCCCGCCGTTCACCGTGCGCGGCGGAGTGCGGGACGTGCTCTCCGAGAGCGGCGGCGACGTCCTGCGCACGGACAACGAGAGCGCGCTCGCCGCCCTGGCCCTCTTCGAGGAGGTCGAGGGCATCGACATCGAGCCGGGCGCGGGCGTCGCCCTGGCCTCCCTGGCCGACGCCGTGCGGGCCGGGCAGGTCGGCCGGGACGAACTGGTGCTCCTCAACATCACCGGCGGCGGCCGGGCCCGCCAGGCCCACGACCTGCCCCTCATACCCGCCGAGCCGTGGCTGCGCGTGCCGTGGCCCGGCCTCGACCAGGGCCCGCGCATCGTCGCCGAGCAGGTGGAACGCGAGCTGACGGGCGCCGCCAACGTTGTCACGGAGGGCCGATGACCGACGCACTGGACCTGTCCGCCGCCCAGCGCTCGATGTGGTTCGGCGAGCGGCTCGACCCCGCCGGACCCGCCTACAACGTGGGCGAGTACACCGAGATCCACGGGCCCGTCGACCCCGGAGCGCTGCACGAGGCGATACGGCAGGTCGTCGCCGCCACCGAGACCCTGCGCGTCCGCTTCGAGGCCGACGACGACACCGTCCGCCAGATCGTCGAGGCGGACCCGGACTGGGACCTGCCGCTCGTCGACCTCACCGCCGAGCCCGACGCCCGTGCCGCCGCCGAGGCGTGGATGGCCGCCGACTTCGCCACGCCGTTCGACCTCGACCGGGCCCCGCTGTTCCGGTACGCGCTGCTGAAGCTCGCCGACGCCCACTGGATCTGGTACCAGCGCTACCACCACATCGCCGTCGACGGCTACAGCTGCTCCCTCATCGCCCGCCGGGTCGCCGACGCCTACACCGCCCTCGACGCGGGCACGCCCCACACTCCGCCGGCGGCACCCCTCGCCCCGCTGGTCGCCGAGGACGCCGCCTACCGCGCCGGGGACCGGCAGCCCGCGGACCGGGAGCACTGGACGCGCGCCCTCGCCGACCGGCCCGACCCGGTCGGCCTGTCCTCGCGGCCGCCGCAGGTGGCCGACCGTTTCCTGCGTCGTGTCGGTCATCTCCCCGAAGACGCGGGCGACTTGGTGCACGCCGCCGCCGAGCGGGCCGGAACCCGCTGGTCCCGCGTCCTGCTCGCGGCGACCGCCGCCTACCTGCACCGGCTCACCGGCGCCCGCGACATCGTCCTCGGTCTCGCCGTCACCGCCCGCGCGAGCGACACCGAGCTCGCCACCCCGGGCATGGCGTCCAACGTGCTCCCGCTGCGGCTGTCGGTCCGCCCCGACACCTCCGCCCACACCCTCGTACGCCAGGCGGCGGCCGCCACCCGTGAACTGCTCGCCCACCAGCGCTACCGGGCCGAGGACCTGCGCCGCGACACAGGCTGGCCGTCCGCCGGGCGCCGCTTCTTCGGACCCGTCGTCAACATCATGGCGTTCGGGCCGGAGCTGCGGTTCGCCGACTGTCCGACGACCCGGCACAACCTCTCCACGGGGCCCGTCGAGGACCTCGCCGTCAACGTCTACGACCGCGCCGACGGCGACGGCATCAGGATCGACCTGGACGCGAGCTCCGCTCACTACACGGACTCCGAACTCACCGCGCACCACCGGCGGTTCACCCGCTTCGTGGAAGAGTTCGCCGCCGCCGCGGTAGGCCCCGGCACGCCCGTCGGGCGGGTCGGGACGACGCTGCCCGAAGAGCGGACACAGCTGCACGGCCGTACCGCACGGGACGACGAGTCGACCGTGCCCGCCGCGTTCGCGGCCCGCGTGGCGGCCGATCCGCACGCCGCGGCGCTCGCCCACGGCGACCGCGTCCTGACGTACGCCGAACTCGACGTCCGCGCCAACCGGCTCGCCCACCGCCTGCTGCGCCTCGGGCTCCGCCCGGAGGACCGGGTCGCGGTCCTGATGCGCCGGTCCGACAACCTTGTCATCGCGCTGCTGGCCGTCCTCAAGGCGGGCGGCGCCTACGCCGGCCTGGACCCGCGCGCGCCGCAACGGCGGCTGCGGCAGATCCTCGCCGGGACCGGCGCGCGGATCCTGCTGACGGACGGGCCGGCGGACGCGTACGACGACATGCGTCTCGTCACCGCCGACGATCCGACCCTCGCCGGTGAACCGGACACCGACCCCGACGCGCCCGTCCACCCCGGTCAACTGGCCTACGTCAGCTTCACCTCGGGTTCCACCGGCGCCCCCAAGGGCGTCGCCGTCACCCATCGCGACGTCATCGCGCTCGCCGCCGACTCGGTGTTCGACGGCGGTGCGCACGAGCGGGTGCTGGTCCACTCGCCGACCGCGTTCGACGCCTCCACGTACGAGATGTGGGTGCCGCTGCTGAACGGCGGCACCGCGGTGGTCGCGGGACCGGACGAGGACGTGGACGCCGCCACCGTCCACCGCCTGACGCGGCGTCACGACCTGACGGCACTGTTCATGACGACGGCACTGTTCCGGCTCGCGGCGGAGGAGGACCCTGCGTGCTTCGCCGGGCTGCGCCAGCTGTGGACCGGTGGGGAGGCGGTGCCGGCGGACGCCGTGCGCCGGGTCCGCGCCGCCTGCCCGGGCTTGACGGTCCACAACGTCTACGGCCCCACCGAGACCACCACCTTCGCCACCTGCCGCCCCTGCCCGGACGGCACCCCGGTGCCGGACCCGCTGCCCATCGGCCGCCCCTTCGACGGCATGCGCGCCCACGTGCTCGACGGTGCCCTGCGGCCCACTCCGCCGGGCACGGTGGGCGAGCTGTACCTGGCCGGCCCCGGCGTCGTACGCGGGTACCTCGGCCGCCCGGCCACGACCGCCGAGCGATTCGTCGCCGACCCCTACGGCCCGCCCGGCGCCCGTATGTACCGCACCGGCGACCGCGTCCGGCTCACGCCCGACGGCGAGCTGGAGTTCCACGGCCGTGCCGACGGTCAGGTCAAGCTGCGCGGCTTCCGGGTCGAACCCGGCGAGATCGAGGCCGTCCTCACCACCCACCCGGATGTCGCCCAGGCCATCGCCGTCGTCCGCGAGGACCGGCCCGGTGACCGGCGGCTCGTCGTGTACGCCGTCCCGTCCGACGGCGCCGTCGCCGACCCTGACGCCTTGCGCGAGCACCTCGCCGCACGTCTGCCCGACTCCATGGTGCCGTCCGTCGTGGTCCCGCTGGACCGGCTGCCGCTGACCGCCAACGGGAAGCTGGACAGGCGCGCGCTGCCCGCCCCCGCCGAGGTCGCCTCCGTCCGCTCCGAGGGCGCCGGGCGCACCCCGCGGGAGGAGGTCCTGTGCGCCCTGATCGCGGACGCCCTCGGCCTGAGCGACGTCGGCCCGCAGGACAACTTCTTCGACCTCGGCGGCCACTCACTGCTCGCCCTGCGGCTCGTCGGGCGGATCCGCACCGCGCTGGGCGCGGAGCTGACCCTGCGGGACGTGTTCGGGTCGCCCACCGCGGCAGGGCTGGCCCGGCTGGTCGACACGGGTACCGAGGCACCGCCCAGGCCGCGACCGACGCGGCGCGCGGACTCGGGCGCCGCCCCGCTGTCCTCGGCCCAGCGACGGCTGTGGTTCCTGCACCGGCTGGAGGGGCCCTCGGCCGCGTACAACATCCCCTACGCGATCCGGCTGATCGGCGGCCCGCTCGACTCCGACGCCTTGCGCACCGCCCTCGCCGACCTCGCGCAACGGCACTCGATCCTGCGTACCGTCTACCCGGACGCCGAGGGACTGCCGCGTCAGCGGACTCGTGAGAGCGTACGGCCCGAGCTGCGGGTCGAGCAGGTCGCGGAGGCCGAACTGGACGACCGGCTCACCGAGTTGGCGGCTCGGGGCTTCGACCTCGCCGAGGACATCCCCTTCCGCGCCCACCTCCTCGTCCTCGGCCCCGAGGACCACGTCCTGCTGCTCCTGCTGCACCACATCGCGGCCGACGGCTGGTCCCTCGACCCCCTCGCCCGCGACCTGGCCACCGCCTACCGTGCCCGCCAGGCCGCAACGGCACCCGACTGGGCCCCGCCGCCCCTTCAGTACGCCGACTACGGCGCCTGGCAGCAGGAACACCTCGGCCAGGACGAGGAACGTCAACTCACCTACTGGCGCTCGGCCCTCGCCGGCCTCCCGGACGAACTCCCGCTCCCCGCCGACCGGCCACGCCCGGCCCGCGCCACCCACCGGGGCGGCGACATCCCCGTCCGGCTGGACACGGACCTGCACCGGCGCCTGCGCCGACTCGCCACCGAGAGCGGGACTACCGTGTTCATGGTCGTCCAGGCCGGACTCGCCGCCCTGCTCACCCGGCTGGGCGCGGGCACCGACATCCCGCTCGGCACCCCGGTCGCGGGCCGGGCCGACGAGAGCCTCGACGACCTGGTCGGCTGCTTCCTCAACAACCTGGTCCTGCGTACCGACACCTCCGGCGACCCGACCTTCCGGGACCTGCTGGTCCGCGTCCGCGAAACGGACCTGGCCGCCTACGCCCACCAGGACCTGCCGTTCGAGCATCTCGTCGAGGCCCTCAACCCGCCCCGCTCCCTCGCCCGGCATCCGCTCTTCCAGGTGATGCTCGCCTTCCGCCCCACGTCCGGTCCCCGCCCGGACCTGCCCGGCCTGAGCGCCCGGCCCCTGCACGTGGAGACCGGCGCCACCAAGATCGACCTCACCTTCAATCTGGGCGAGCAGCGCGCGGCCGACGGCTCCCCGGACGGCATCGAGGGCGTCCTGCAGTACAGCGCCGACCTCTTCGACCGCGACACGGCAGAGGCACTCGCCGCCCGGCTGGAGCGGCTGCTGCGGGCCGCGGTGAACGATCCCGACCGGGTGATCGGTGCCCTCGACATCCTCGCGGACGGCGAACGGCACCGCCTGCTGGCCGAGTTCAACGACACGGCGCACGACGTGCCGGACACCACCTTCCCCCGCATGGTCGAGGAGCGTGTCGCCGAGCACCCGGACGCCGTCGCGGTGTCGGACGCCCTGTCCTGCCTGACGTACGCGGAACTCGACGCCCGCGCCGGGGCATTGGCGCGCGCCCTGACCTCGAACGGCGCCGGACCGGGCCGCATCGTCGGCTTCGCGCTGCCCCGGACGGTGGACCTCGCGGTCGCCGTGCTGGCCGTCCTCAAGGCCGGCGCCGCCTATCTGCCGCTCGACCCCGACCACCCGGCGGAGCGCACCGCGTTCCTGCTCGCCGACGCGGCCCCCGTGTGCGTGATCGCCACGGAGCCGCTCGCCGCCGACTGTCCGGTCGTGCACCCCGGGGCGGAGGGCCACCCGGACGTCCCGCTCGCCGCGGCCCGCCCCGCCGACCCCGCGTACCTGATCTACACCTCCGGCACCACCGGCCGCCCCAAGGGCGTCGTCGTCGAGCACCGCAACCTCACCACCTACGTGGCCCGGTGCGCCGAGGCGTATCCCAGCCTGCGCGGCGCCTCGCTGCTGCACGCCACCATGTCCTTCGACGCCACGGTGACGACACTGCACGGGGCGCTCGCCGCCGGCGGCCGTGTCCACATCGCCGCCTTCCACGAGGCCGGTGCAGCGCCCCTGCCCGACGGCTACACCTTCCTCAAGGCCACCCCCAGCCACCTCCCACTGCTCCCCGCGCTCCCGCACGACCTGTCACCCGCCGAGGAGTTCATGCTGGGCGGCGAGGCCCTGGTCGGCGAGGCCCTGCGGGCCTGGCGTGAGCATCACCCGGACGTCCGGCTGATCAACCACTACGGCCCGACCGAACTCACCGTCGGCTGCACCGACCACCGCATCGACCCCGGCGACGACCTCCCCACCGGCCCGGTGCCCGTCGGCCGCCCCATGTGGAACACCCGGGCCTATGTGGTGGACACCCGCCTGAACCCCGTACCGGTCGGCGTCGAGGGCGAGTTGTATGTGGCCGGCGACCATGTGGCGCGCGGCTACTGGAAGCGGCCGGGGCTGACCGGCGAGCGGTTCGTCGCCGACCCGTTCGGGGCGCCCGGGGAGCGTATGTACCGCACCGGTGACCTGGCCGTGTGGCGTGCCGACGGGACGCTGGAACTGCGCGGGCGGGCCGACGGCCAGCTCAAGATCCGGGGTCTGCGGATCGAGCCGGGCGAGGTCGAGGGTGTGCTCACCGCCCATCCCGCCGTCGTCCAGGCAGCGGTGGTGGTGCGCGAGGACCAGGCGGGCGTACGGCGCCTGGTCGGCTACGTGGTCGGGGCCGCAGAAGCCGACCTCCCGGCCGTCAGCGCCCACTGCGCCCGGCAGCTGCCCTCCCACATGGTGCCCGAGGCGCTCGTGACGCTGGACGCCCTGCCGATGACCGGCAACGGCAAGCTGGACCGCGCGGCACTGCCCGAGCCCGCCCGGGAGCCGGCCGCTACGGGCAGAGCGCCCGGCACACCTGAGGAGCGCGCTCTGCGGTCGCTGTTCGCGGAGGTCCTCGGCGTGGCCGAGGTAGGGGTGGACGACGGCTTCTTCGACCTCGGCGGCGACAGCATCACCTCGATCCACCTGGTGAGCCGCGCGCTCGCCGCGGGACTGAACCTGAGCCCGCGCGATGTGTTCGAGCAGCGGACCGTGGCCGCGCTCGCCACGCTGGCGGCCGGCCGGCCGGCTCCCGAGGGCCCTTCCGCGGCGGAGGAACCGGCGATCGGTGAGCTGCCGCTCACCCCGGCCCTGCACCGGCTGCGCGAACGCGGCGGCCCGATCGGCGCGTTCAGCCAGTCCGTCCTGCTCGTCACACCCGCCGACGCCGAAGAGAAGCGCCTCGCGGCCGCACTCCAGGCCCTCGTGGACCGCCACGACGTCCTGCGGATGCGGCTGAGCACCGACGGCTGGACGGCCGAGATCCCGCCACCGGGAAGCGTCGACGCGGGGGCGCTGCTGGAGCGGGTGGACCTGTCCGACGCGGCGCCCCGGCCTCAGCTCGACCCGGAGCGAGGCAGGTTGCTGCACGCCGTGTGGTTCGACGGCGGGACCGGCCGTCCCGGACGCCTCCTGCTGACGGTCCATCATCTCGCCGTGGACGGCGTCTCGTGGAACATCCTGTGCACCGACCTGGCCGCCGCCTGGCGCGAGGAGGAGCTGTCCGCGCCGGGCACCTCCTTCCGGCACTGGGCCCTGCTGCTGGAGCGGGCGGCGCGGGAGCGGTCGGCCGAACTCGACGTGTGGCAGCGGAGGTTGGAGCAGCCTGCCCCGCTCCTCGGCACCCGACGCCCCGACCCTGAGCGGGACCTGGTCGGCGCCATGCGCCACCTCACCCGGGAACTCCCGGCCGAGGTCACCGACGGACTGCTCAGCACCGTCCCGGCCGCCTTCCACGCGAGCGCCGAGGACGTACTGCTCGCTGCCCTGGCCACCGCCTTCGCACGGCGACTGGGGCACCGGGCGATGTTGATCGACATCGAGCGGCACGGCCGGGAGGAGATCGCCGACGGAGTCGACCTGTCGCGCACGGTCGGCTGGTTCACCAGCGTCGTGCCCGCCCGGCTCGACCTCACCGGTGTCGACCTCGGCGACCGGACGGACCTCCTCAAGAGCGTCAAGGAGCAGCTGAGGTCCGTGCCCGACCACGGCGTCGGCCACGGCCTGCTCCGGTACCTCAACCCCGAGACCGGTCCGGCCCTCGCCGCCCTCCCGGTCCCGGAGGTCGGTTTCAACTACCTGGGCCGCAGCGCCCGTCCGGCGGACACCGACTTCTCGCCGGCACCGGAGCCGCTGCGGAACCTGGGCGCGGCCCACGACCCCGCCACGCCCGTCGCGCACGGCCTGGAGGTCACCGCGGTGACCACGGCCGACGGCCGGCTCGACACCACCTGGTCCTGGGCGCCCGGCATCTGGTCCGAGGACGACGTCCGCGCCCTGGCCGACCTGTGGTGCGAGGAGCTGACCGCCCAGGCCGCCGGGACACCGGCGGGCGGACACACGCCGTCCGACCTGCCCCTGGTGTCCCTGTCCCAAGCAGAGATCGACGAACTCGAAGCCGAGTTCGGAACGAGTGGAGGTAACACACGGTGACACGGTCCGGAATCGCCGACATCCTGCCCCTGTCGCCGTTGCAGGAAGGGCTGCTCTTCCATGCCCTCTACGACGACGAGCAGTCGCCCGACGTCTACGCCACCCAGCAGGTGCTGGAGCTGACCGGCGCCGTCGACGCCGCCGCCGTACGCGCCGCCGGTCAGGCCCTGCTCGACCGCCACCCCAATCTGCGCGCCTGCTTCCGCCGACGCGACGCCGGACAGCCCGTGCAGATCGTGCCGGCGGACGTCGAACTTCCCTGGGCGCAGGCCGACCTGTCCGACCTCGGCGACGCCGAGCGGGACAAGGAGTGGGAGCGACTGCTCGACGAGGAGCGCACCCGTCGCTTCGACCTCGCGAAGCCCCCGCTGATCAGGTACCTGCTCGTCCGCCGGTCGGCCGACCGCCACCTGCTGGTGATCACCAACCACCACATCCTGCTCGACGGCTGGTCGAAGCAGTTGCTGGTCCGGGAGTTCGCCGCCCTGTACGCGGGCGAGCACCCGACCGCCCTGCCGCACGCGCCGGCGTACCGGGACTACCTCGCCTGGCTGAACCGGCAGGACCGCCCCGCCGCTCGGACGGCCTGGCAGGACGCCCTGACCGGCGTGAGCGAGCCCACCCTGCTAGTGCCCCGGCAGGCAACGTTTGCCGGGGCACTGGCGTCCGCGGCGGCCGGCGGCAGCAAGGCCGTCATCCCGGACGAACTCGTCGTCGAGCTGCCCGAAGAGGCATCCAGGGCGGCCCAGGCCACGGCCCGCTCACTCGGCATCACCCTCAACACCTTCGTCCAGGCCGCCTGGGGGGTGCTGCTCGGTCGGCTGACCGGCCGCACCGACGTCGTGTTCGGCCAGACCGTCACGGTCCGCCCACCGGACCTGCCGAACGTCGCCTCGCTGGTCGGTTTCTGCATCAACACCGTGCCCACGCGGGTGCGTTGGGACGACCGCGGCACCGTCGCCGACCTGCTCACCGGCCTCCAGGAGCGGCAGACCCTCCTGCTGCCGCACCAGCACCTGGGCCTGGCCGACATCCAGCGGGCGGCCGCCGTCCCCGAACTGTTCGACACCCTGCTCGCCTTCGAGAGCTACCCGGGCTCCAACGCCGCCGCGTCGCAGGTGACCCAGCTCACCGGCCGCGACGCCACCCACTACCCCCTCACCCTTTCCGTCCTGCCCGCCCAGCGCCTGGCACTGCGCCTGAGCTACCGGCCGGACCTGTACGACGAGACCGGCGCCCGTACGCTGCTGGACCGCTTGGCGGTCGTGCTGGAGGCCCTGGCCTCGGACCCGTCCCGTCGGGTGAGCGCGGTCGACGTGCTGTTGCCGGCGGAGCGGGAGCGGTTGCTGTCGCTGTCGCGGGGCGAGGTGTCGCAAGCGGCGGCCTCGACCCTGCACGGGCTGGTGGAGACGCAGGCGGCGCGTACTCCGCAGGCGTGTGCGGTGGCCTGTGCGGGCGTGGAGGTGTCGTACGGCGAACTGGTGCTGCGTGCCGAGAACTTGGCGCGGGCTCTGGTCGAGCGCGGTGCCGGGCCGGAGCGGGTCGTCGCGGTGGCCGTGCCTCGGTCGGTGGACACGGTGGTGGCGCTGTTGGCCGTACTCAAGGCCGGGGCGGCGTATCTGCCGGTGGATCCGGCGTACCCGGCGGAGCGGATCGCCTTCCTGCTGGCCGACGCGAAGCCCGTGTGCGTGATCACCCGGGTCGGCGTGGAGCTGCCCGAGGCCGGGGTGCCGGTGGTGGACGTGGACGTGGCGGGCGGCCGGGCGGAGCTCCCCGCTGCGTGCGACCCGCAGGGCGCCGCCTATGTGATCTACACATCCGGGTCGACGGGCCGCCCGAAGGGCGTCGTCGTCGGGCACGCGAGTGCGGTGAACCTGGTGCGCTGGGCGGTGGCGGAGTTCGGCGCCGAGGCCCTCGCGCGGACGGTGTGCTCGACGTCGTTCACCTTCGACGTGTCGGTGTTCGAGCTGTTCGCGCCGCTGGCCTGCGGAGGCCGGGTCGAACTGGTACGGGACGCGCTGGCGTTGGCCGAGCGGCCACAGGCCGGTCTCGTGAGCGGGGTCCCCTCGGCGCTGGCGACGGTCGTGTCGGCCGGGCGCCTGCCGGAAGGCGTGGGCACGGTCGTGCTGGCCGGCGAGGCCCTGCCGGCCTCGCTGGTGCGGGAGGTGTTCGAGGCGGCGCCCGAGGCGCGCCTGATGAACGCGTACGGGCCGACGGAGGCCACCGTGTACGCGGCGACCTGGTCGACCCGCGAGGCGGTCACGGGCGTCCCGCCGATCGGACGGCCGGTCGCCAACACGCGTACGTATGTGCTCGACGCGGGCCTGCGACTCCTGCCCCCGGGCGTGGCGGGCGAGCTGTACCTCGCCGGGGACGGTCTGGCGCGCGGCTACCTCGACCGTCCCGGGCTGACCGCCGGACGATTCGTGGCCGACGTCCACGGCGCCCCGGGCGAGCGCATGTACCGCACCGGTGACCTGGTGCGCTGGTCGGCCGACGGCGATCTGGAGTACCTCGGCCGGTCCGACGACCAGGTCAAGGTCCGCGGCTTCCGCATCGAACCCGGCGAGATCGAAGCCGTGCTGACCCGGCACGCGGACGTGACACAGGCCGTGGTCGCGGTGCGGGACGGGCGCCTGGTGGCCTACGTCGTCCCGAACGGCGCCGCCGACCCGGCCGCCCTGCGCCGCCATGTCGGCGCCACCCTGCCCGAGTACATGGTGCCCTCGGCCGTCGTCGTCCTGGACGCCCTGCCGCTGACGGCGAACGGCAAGCTCGACCGCACGGCCCTGCCCGCGCCCGAGACCCCGGGCGATACCGGCAAGCGGGCCCCGCGCACCCCGCGGGAGGAGATCCTGCGCGACCTGTTCGCCGGCGTGCTCGGCCTTCGGCCGCACCAGGTCGGCGTCGACGACGGCTTCTTCGACCTCGGCGGCGACTCGCTGCTCGTCATGCGGCTCGTCGACCGGATCCGGACGGCGTTCGGCACCGCCCTGCCCGTCCGCGCCGTCTTCGACGCGCCGACACCCGCCGAGCTGGCCGTCCGGCTCGATGCCGACGAGGACGTGCGGCGGCCCGAACTCGCCGTGCGCGAGCGGGACTCGGCGCCGATTCCGCTGTCGTACGCCCAGCAGCGTCTGTGGTTCATGAGCCGCATCGACGGCGGGAACACCGGCTACACCGTGCCGTGGGCCCTGCGTCTGACCGGGCCGGTCGACCATCCGGCGCTGGAGGCGGCCCTGGCCGACGTCGTGACCCGGCACGAACCGCTGCGCACACTCCACCCGGACTTCCAGGGCACCCCGTACCAGCGCATCCTCGACCCGGAGGCGGGACGCCCGAGCCTGTCCGTCGTGGCGACCACCGAGGCCGAACTGCACCCGCTGCTGACCGCCGCCGCCGCCCACCGCTTCGACCTGTCCACGGAAACTCCCCTGCGGGCCATCCTGTACACAATCGACGCGGATGTGCACGTTCTGCTGCTGCTCGCCCATCACATCGTCCTCGACGGCTGGTCACTGGCGCCGCTGATGCGCGACCTGAGCACGGCCTACGCCGCCCGTACGGCCGGGGAGAGCCCGGCCTGGGCACCCCTGCCCGTGCGGTACAGCGACTTCGCGCACTGGCAGCGTGACCTGCTCGGTGACGCGGCCACCACCGGCAGTCTGATGAGTCGTCAGATCGCCTTCTGGCGTGACGCGCTGGCCGGGGCGCCGGAGGAACTGCCACTCCCGGCCGACCACCCGAGGCCCGCGGCACCCAGCGGCCTCGGTGGCCGTGCCGACCTCCACGTCGACACGCAGTTGCACGCCGCGCTCGCCGACCTCGCCACGTCCTGCCGGGTCACCCCCTTCATGGTGCTCCAGGCCGCGCTCGCCGCGCTGCTGACCCGGCTCGGCTCGGGCACCGACGTCCCCATCGGCACCCCGGTCGCCGGCCGCCCCGACGGCAGGCTGGAGGACCTGGTCGGCTTCTTCGTCAACAGCCTGACCCTGCGCACCGACACCTCCGGCAACCCGACCTTCCGTGAACTGCTGGGCCGCGTACGCGACTTCGACCTGGCCGCCTACGCCCACCAGGACGTTCCCTTCGATCTCCTCGTGGACGCCGTCAGCCCGGAGCGCACCCTGTCCCGGCACCCGCTGTTCCAGGTCATGCTGGCCTTCACGGGCCATACGTCCGACGTCGGCCTGTCCCTGCCCGGTCTGGGCGTCGAGCGCGAGCTCGTCGAGACGGGGGCGGCCCGCTTCGATCTCTCCCTCTACCTGAGCGAGCACCGCCACGGCGACGGCACCCCGGCGGGCATCGACGGGGTCGTCGAGTACAGCACCGACCTGTTCGAGCCCGCCACCGCCGAGCGGCTCAGCCGGCAGCTCGTCCGCTTCCTGGCCGCTGTCGTCCAGGAGCCCGGCCTGCGGGTCGAGGACGTGGACCTCCTCGGCGACGAGGAGTACCGGCAGCTCGACGAGTGGAACGCCGCCGCGGCGGACGGGACGGTCCGCCCGATGTCGCTGGCCGAACTCTTCCGCGAGCAGGCGGGACGTACCCCGCAGGCCCCGGCGCTGGAGTCAGGGGCAGGCGTATCCACCTACTCCCAACTCCTCGCGCGTGCCGAACGGTTGGCGCGGGTGCTCGCCGGGCGCGGCGTCGGCCCCGGGGACGTCGTGGCCGTGCGGCTGCCGCGCTCGGCCGACCGGATCGTCGCCGTGCTGGCGGTGGCGCTGGCCGGGGCGGCCTTCCTGCCCGTGGACCCCGCGCTGCCTCGCGAACGCATCGACCTGATGCTGGCCGACGCCCGCCCGGCCCACGTGCTCACGGACGTGGACCTGGACGGCGAGCCGGGCGAACTGCCCGCCGCGTACCACCCGGGCTCGGCCGCCTACGTGATCTACACCTCTGGCTCGACCGGTGTCCCCAAGGGCGTGGTCGTCGAGAACCGGGGACTGGCCGCCCTCGCGGCGACCCAGATCGAGCGGTTCGAACTCGGCCCCCAGGCCCGGGTGTTGCAGTTCTCCTCGCCCGGCTTCGACGCCTCGGTGATGGAACTGCTGATGGCGTTCGCCGCGGGCGCGACCCTCGTCGTGCCGCCGGAGGGACCGCTGGTCGGCGAGATGCTTCACCAGGTTCTGACGGACGGGCGGATCACCCACGCCCTCATCCCGCCCGCCGCCCTCGCCACGCTCGCGACGCTCGCCACTGCCGAACTGCCCGGTCTGCGCACCCTGGTGGTGGGCGGCGAGGCCTGCTCCGGCGCGCTCGTGGCCCGTTGGGCGCCGGGCCGCCGTATGGCCAACGCCTACGGTCCGACCGAGTCGACGGTGTGCGCCACCATCAGCGTGCCCCTGAGCGGCGACCGGGCTCCGGCCATCGGGCGACCGGTCACGGGCACCCGGGCGCACGTCCTGGACGAGCGGTTGCGAGCGGTTCCGCCCGGTGTGGTGGGCGAGTTGTACGTCGCCGGTGACTCAGTGGCGCGCGGGTACCTGGACCGTCCCGGGCTGAGTGCCGGACGGTTCGTGGCGGACCCGTTCGGCGGGAGCGGTGAGCGGATGTACCGCACGGGGGACCTCGTCCGCTGGTCGGCGGACGGTGAGCTGGAGTACGCCGGACGGGCGGACGACCAGGTCAAGATCCGCGGCTTCCGCATCGAGCCGGGCGAGATCGAAGCCGTGCTGTCCCGGCACCCCGCGGTCGACCAGGCGGCCGTCGTCGTCCGCGAGGACGAGCCGGGTGAGAAGCGGCTCGTCGGCTACGTCGTCGGCCGGGCCGCCGAGCCGGAGGAACTGCGCCGCCACGCGGCCGCGTCGCTGCCGGACTACATGGTCCCGTCGGCCGTGGTCGTCCTGGACCGCATCCCGCTGACTCCGAACGGCAAGGTGGACCGCAAGGCGCTGCCCACACCCGACGCCGGCTCCGCGCCGACGGCGACCGGGCGAGCGCCCGAGACCCCCGCCGAGAAGGTACTCGCGGGTCTGTACAAGGAGTTGCTGAAGCTTCCGGACGTCGGTCTCGACCAGGGCTTCTTCGACCTCGGCGGGGACAGCATCACCTCGATCCGGCTGGTCAGCCGGGCTCGCGAGGCAGGTGTGGTGATCGGTCCGCGCGATGTGTTCGAACACCCGACGGTGGCCGCTCTGGCGGCTGCCGCCCGGGGGCCGGTCGGCGCGGCGGGGGCGCGGGGTGCGGGTGACGCCGCCCCTGACGACGGTGTCGGTTCGATACCGCTCACTCCGGTGATGCGGTGGTTGCTGGAGCGCGGTGGCCCGATCGGGAGGCTCAGCCAGTCCGTCCTGGTCACCGTCCCGGCCGGCGCCGAACTGCCGCGCGTGGCCGAGGCGTTGCAGGCTCTCCTCGATCACCACGCCATGCTGCGTTCCCGGCTCACCTCCGACCGGCGGCTCGACGTCAGCCCGGTCGGTCGAGTCCGGGCCGGCGACCTGCTCGACCGCCGTGACATCTCCGGCACCGACGACGTCCACGCCGCCGTGGCCGAGGAGTTCGACCGCGCGGTGGCCTCGCTCGATCCGACGACCGGCGCGATGGTGCGCGCCGTGTGGTTCGACGCCGGGCCGGATCGAGCCGGGCGCCTGCTGCTGACCGTGCATCACCTTGCCGTGGACGGGGTGTCCTGGCGGATCCTCGTCCCCGACCTGCGGGCCGCGTGGGAAGCGGTCGCAGCAGGCCGCAAGCCTGAACTGCCGCCCGTCGGCACGTCGTTCCGCCGGTGGTCGGCCCTGCTCGGCGAGGAGGCACGCCGGCCCGCCCGGGTTGCCGAGGCCGCACTGTGGCGCCGTACGGCAGCGGCCCCGCGTACCCCGCTGGGCGCCCGGCCGCTCGACCCCGACCGGGACACCGCGGCCACCGCGCGCACGCTGCGCCTCACCCTGCCGGCCGACGTGACCGGGCCCCTGCTCACCGCCGTACCGGCCGCGTTCCAGGCCGGTGCGCAGGAAGTGCTGCTCAGCGGGCTCGCGCTCGCCGTCGCCGAGCGGCAGGGCGGCGGGCATGTCCTGGTCGACGTGGAGGGGCACGGGCGTGAGGAGATCGCGGACGGGATCGACCTGTCCCGCACGGTCGGCTGGTTCACCTCGCTCTACCCGGTCCACTTCGACCTGAACGGCGTGGACGTGCGCGACGCGCTGGCCGTCGGGCCCGCCGCCGACACCGCCGTCCGGCACGTTCGCGACCGGCTGCGGGAACTGCCCGACCACGGCATCGGACACGGTCTGCTGCGGTACCTCAACCCGGACACGGCGACCGCGCTGGCCAAGCCGTCCGTCCCGCTGATCGGCTTCAACTACCTGGGCCGGTTCGCGGCCCCGAGCGGCGCGGACGACACGACGCCGTGGGCCTTCGCCCCCGAGTCCTCCGCCCTCGGCAACGGCACCGACCAGGAGCTGCCCGCCGCGCACGCCCTCGACCTCAACGCCGTCGTCCACGACTCCGACGACGGCCCCCGCCTGGTGGCCGACTGGACGTGGCCCGAAGGTGTCCTGAAGGAGCCGGACGTCCGTGCCCTGGCCGAGTCCTGGTTCGCGGCCCTGACCGCACTCACCGCTCGTGCGGCGCGGTCCGCCGAGGCGGAGTACGCGGACCTGTCGCTGGGTTCGCTGAGCCAGGACGAGCTCGACGAACTCGAAGCGGACCTCGATCTCGACTAGCGGCGGCCGGCAGGCCCGGCAGCGAGCACCGAGCACCGAGCACCGAGCACCCAGCAGCGAGCACCGATCAGGAACGACCGGCGAGCACCGCCGTAGAGACGAACCGGCGGGCAACGCCGAAGAAACGGTGAGACCGACATGACGCACCCCACCCTGTCCGACGTCCTCCCCCTGACCCCCCTCCAGGAGGGTCTGTTCTTCCACGCCCTGTACGAGGCACCGCACGAGCGGGAACAGCCCGCGGCGGACGTGTACCTGGTCCAGCTCGTCGTGGAACTGGAGGGCACGGTGGACGCGGAGCGGCTGCGCGCCGCCGGGCAGGCGCTGCTGGTGCGGCACCCGAATCTGCGGGCCGCCTTCCGGCAGCGTCGGGGCGGACAGCCGGTGCAGGTCGTCCCGCGTCGCGTCACGCTGCCGTGGGCCGAGGCCGACCTGACCGAGGCCGGCGGCGACCCGGAGCAGGAGTGGAACCGGCTCCTGGACGAGGACCGGGCCCGGGGCTTCGACCCGGCCACCCCGCCGCTGCTGCGGTTCACCCTGGTCCGCACGGCCGAGCGGCGCCACCGGCTCGTCATCACCCACCACCACATCCTGCTCGACGGCTGGTCGGTCTCCGTCCTCTTCCGCGAATTGCTCACCCTGTACACCGCGCACGGGGACCCGTCCGCCCTGCCGCCCGTCCCGTCCTACCGGGCCTTCCTGGACTGGCTCGCCCGGCGGGACCGGCCCGCCGCCGAGGCTGCCTGGCGCGACGTGCTGTCCGACGTCGGCGAGCCCACCCGGCTGGCCCCGCCCGCCCCGGGCGAGGCGGCGGCCGAGGACCTGGCACAGGCCAGGACCGAACTGTCCGGGCCGACCGGCGCGGCGCTCACCGCACGGGCCCGTGAACTCGGCGTCACCGTCAACACCCTCGTCCAGACCGCCTGGGCGGTCGTCCTCGGTCGGCTGACCGGCCGCGACGACATCGTCTTCGGTACGACCGTCTCCGGCCGCCCGCCCGAGCTGCCCGGCGTCGAGTCGATGGTCGGCCTGTTCATCAACACCATCCCCACCCGGATCCGGCTGCGCCCCGACGAGCGGCTCGACGGCGCGCTCACCCGCATCCAGGGCGAGTACGCCGGCCTGCTCGACCACCACCACCTCGGACTCGCCGACATCCAGCGCGCGGTCGGCGCCCCCGAACTCTTCGACACCCTGCTGGTGTTCGAGAGCTACCCCGTCGACCCGGCGGCCACCGGCGGTGAACGGGACGGTGACGGCGACGGGCTGCGGGTCCTCGGCGCCACCGGCCGGGACGCGACCCACTACCCGGTCACCCTCGTCGCCGTCCCGGGCCCGCGCCCCCGCTTCCGGCTCGCCTACCGGCCCGACCTGTTCGACGCCGACTGGGCCGACGCCACCCTCGCCCGGCTCGTCCGTGTCCTGGAGGCCATGGCCGCCACCCCCGACCTCCCGCTCGGCCGCGTCGAGATCACCACACCCGAGGAGCGCCACCGGCTCACCGCCGCGACGGACACGCCCCCGGCCACCCGTACCCTCCCCCAACTGTGGGCCGCCCAGGCCGCCGCCACCCCGGACGCCGTGGCCGTCCTCGACCACGGCACCCACCTCACCTACCGCGAGGCCGACCAGCGGGCCGAGCGGCTGGCCCGCCGCCTGACCGCACGCGGCGCGGGCCCGGAACGCCCCGTCGGCATCGCGCTGCCGCGCACGGCGGACATGGTCGTCGCGCTGCTCGCCGTCCACAAGGCAGGCGGCGCGTACCTGCCGCTGGACCCCGCCTACCCGGCCGACCGCCTCGCCTACATCGTCGAGGACGCCGGCCCGGCGGTCGTGATCGCCACCACCGCCACCGCCTCGGCCCTCCCCGAGGGCACCCCGCTGCTCACCCTGGACACCGCCGACACCGACGGGGAACTGCCCGGCTGCGAACCGGCCCTGACGGCCGATCACCCCGCGTACGTCATCTACACCTCCGGCTCCACCGGCCGCCCCAAGGGGGTGCCGGTCACCCACCGCAGCGTGGTCGAACTGGTCGAGTGGGCGCACGCCGAGTTCGGCGCCGACCGGCTGGCGAAGGTGCTGTTCTCGACCTCGCTCAACTTCGACGTGTCCGTGTTCGAGATCTTCCCGCCGCTGCTGTGCGGCGGCCGCATCGAGATCGTCGAGAACCTCCTCGCCCTCGTGGAGGAGGAGCGCGACGGCTGGGACGTCGGCCTGGTGAGTGGTGTGCCGTCGGTCGTCGCCGCCGTGGTCGCCGCCGACCGGCCCACCGCCGCCCCGCACACCGTCGCCCTGTGCGGCGAGGCCGTCACCGAACAACTCGTCATCGACCTGGAGGCGGCGTTCCCCGGCGCGCGGATCGCCAACATCTACGGCCCTACCGAGGCGACCGTGTACGCCACCGCCTGGTACGCCGACGAGGACCCTGACGGCAAGGGCACCCCGCCCATCGGCCGGCCCATCGCCCGCAACCGTGCCCACGTCCTGGACCGGACCCTCCAGCCCGTCCCCGAAGGCGTCGTCGGCGAGCTGTACCTCGCGGGCGGCGGCCTGGCCCGCGGCTACCTGAACCGGCCCGGACTGAGCGCCGGACGCTTCGTCGCCGACCCGTACGGCGCCCCCGGCGACCGCATGTACCGCACCGGCGACCTCGTCCTGCGCCGCCCCGACGGACAGCTGGAGTTCATCGGCCGCGCCGACCACCAGGTCAAGGTCCGAGGCTTCCGCATCGAGCTGGGCGAGATCGAGTCGGTCCTCAGCCGGCACCCCGCCGTCGCCCAGGCGGCCGTCACCGTCCGTGAGGACCAGCCCGGCGACCAGCGGATCGTGGCCTACGTAGCGCCCACCGGGGCGGACGCGGACGCCCCGGCCGAGTCCTCGGCGGCGGCCGACCCGGCCGCCGCCCTGCGTGACCACCTCGCCCGCACCCTGCCCGCCTACATGGTCCCCTCCGCGTTCGTCGTCCTGGACGCCCTGCCGCTGACCGCCAACGGCAAGCTGGACCGCAAGGCCCTGCCCGCCCCGGACATGGCAGGCGACTCGGGCGACGGAGCCCCGCGCACCCCGCAGGAGGAGATCCTGTGCGGGCTCTTCGCGGACGTGCTCGGCCTGCCCGAGGCCGGCGTGCACGACAGCTTCTTCGACCTCGGCGGCCACTCCCTGCTCGCCACCCGGCTGACCTCCCGGATCCGTTCCGTCCTCGGCGCCGAACTGCCGGTGCGGGCCGTGTTCGACGCCCCCACGGTCGCCGGACTCGCCCGCCGCCTCACGGGCGGCACGGCGGGCCGCCCCACTCTGCGGCCGGTGCCCACGCCCGAGCGCCCCGACCCGCTGCCGCTGTCGTACGCCCAGCAGCGCCTGTGGTTCCTCGACCGGCTGCACGGCCCCGGCGCCACCTACAACATCCCGCTGGCCGTACGGCTGACCGGCCCACTCGACACCGCCGCCCTGCGTGCCGCCCTACACGACCTGACGGAGCGTCACGAGAGCCTGCGCACGACGTTCCCGGACACGGACGGCCGGCCCCACCAGCACATCGCCGCCGTGGACGCCGTAGCTCTGACCACCGCGGCGACCACGGAGGACGACCTCCCGGCCGCGCTGACCGAGGCCGCCGGGCACGCCTTCGACCTGGCCACCGAACCGCCGCTGCACGCCTGCCTCTTCGCGCTCGGCCCCGAGGAACACGTCCTGCTCCTCGTCGTCCACCACATCGCGGCCGACGGCTGGTCCTCCGGCCCGCTCGCCCGCGACCTCGGGCTCGCCTACACCGCCCGCTGCCAGGGACGGGCACCGCAGTGGCGGCCGCTGCCCGTCCAGTACGCCGACTACACGCTCTGGCAGCGGGACTGGCTCGGCGACGCCGACGACCACAGCAGTCCCATGGCCCGCCAACTCGCGTTCTGGCGCCGCGCCCTCGACGGGCTGCCGGAGGAGCTGAACCTGCCCGCCGACCGCCCCCGGCCCGCCGAGCCCGGCAGCGGCGGCGGCAGCGTCCCGCTGGAGATCGGCCCCGGTCTGCACCGCGCCCTGACCGACGTCTCGGTGCGCAACCGGGCCACCCTCTTCATGACGGTCCAGGCCGCCCTCGCCGCCCTCCTGCACCGGCTCGGCGCCGGCGACGACATCCCGCTGGGCAGCACCATCGCGGGCCGCACCGACGAATCCCTCGAATCCCTCGTCGGCTTCTTCGTCAACACCCTCGTCCTGCGCACCGACGTCTCCGGTGACCCGACCCTCGCCGAACTGATCGGCCGCGTCCGGGACTTCGACCTGGCCGCCTACGAGCACCAGGACGTGCCCTTCGAGCACCTGGTCGACGTGCTGGCCCCGGAACGCTCGCTCTCCCGCCACCCCCTCTTCCAGGTCCTGCTCGCCTTCCAGAACACCGCCCGCGCCGACCTGGGCCTGCCGGGCCTTCAGGTGCGCGGCGAGCCCGTCGACACCGCGACCGCCAAGTTCGACCTCTCCTTCCACTTCCGCGAGCGGCGCGGCCCGGACGGCACTCCGCAGGGGCTGGACGGAGAGATCGAGTACAGCGGCGACCTGTTCGACCGGGAGACCGTCGAGGCGCTGGCGGCACGGCTGGTGCGGGTACTGGGAGACATCGCTGCCCAGCCCTCCCGGCGGGTGAGCGCCGTCGACGTGCTGTTGCCAGGGGAGCGGGAGCGGCTGCTGTCGCTGTCGCGGGGTGCGGGGACCTCGCATTCCGACCCGGTGACCCTGCATGGGCTGGTGGAGTCCCAGGCCGCGCGCACTCCGCGGGCGCCTGCCGTGGTGTGCGACGCCGTGGAGCTGTCGTACGGCGAACTGCTCGCGCGTGCCGAGCGGTTGGCGCGGGTGCTGGTCGAGCGCGGGGCGGGGGCCGAGCGTGTCGTCGCGGTGGCCGTGCCGCGCTCGGTGGACACCGTGGTGGCGCTCTTCGCGGTGCTGAAGGCCGGGGCGGCGTATCTGCCGGTGGACCCGGCGTATCCGGCGGAGCGGATCGCGTTCATGCTGGCCGACGCGCGGCCGGTGTGCCTTGTCACGGCGCCCGGTGTGGAGTTGCCCGAGTCCGACGTACCGCGCGTGGACGTCGGTGCGGGGCCGGGCAGCGACACCGCGCCCCCGGCCGGAGCCGACCCGCGTGCGGCGGCCTACGTGATCTACACCTCGGGGTCGACGGGCCGCCCGAAGGGCGTCGTCGTCGGGCACGCGAGTGCGGTGAACCTGGTGCGCTGGGCGGTGGCGGAGTTCGGCGCCGACGCCCTCGCTCGGGTGCTGTGCTCGACGTCGTTCACCTTCGACGTGTCGGTGTTCGAGCTGTTCGCACCGCTGGCCTGCGGCGGCCGCGTGGAGATCGTGGCCGACGCGCTGGCGCTGACCGAACGGGATCCTGCCCGGGGCGGGGTGAGCCTGGTCAGCGGGGTGCCGTCGGCGCTCGGCGCGGTGGTGGCACAGGGGTGTCTGCCCGCGGGCGTGGGCACGGTCGTGCTGGCCGGTGAGGCGCTGCCGCCGACGCTGGTGACCGATGTGGTCGAGATGATGCCCGGGACGCGGGTGGTGAACGCGTACGGGCCGACGGAGGCCACCGTGTACGCGGCGGTGTGGTCGACGCGGGAAGCGGTGCCGGGCGTGCCGCCGATCGGCCGCCCGCTGGCCGGCACGCGGGCGTATGTCCTGGACGAGCGGCTGGGGCTGGTGCCGCCGGGTGTGGTGGGCGAGCTGTACCTCGCCGGGGACGGTCTGGCGCGCGGCTACCTGGACCGTCCCGGGCTGAGTGCCGGGCGGTTCGTGGCCGACCCGTACGGCGGTACGGGCGAGCGGATGTACCGCACGGGCGATCTGGCGCGCTGGTCGGCGGAAGGCGAGCTGCAGTATCTCGGCCGGTCCGACGACCAGGTCAAGATCCGCGGTTTCCGTATCGAACCCGGCGAGATCGAAGCCGTGCTGACCCGGCACGCGGACGTGACACGGGCCGTGGTCGCGGTGCGGGACGGGCGCCTGGTGGCGTACGTCGTGCCGCAGGGCGACGTCGATCCGTCCGACCTGCGGCGACACGTGGCCGCCGCACTGCCGGACCACATGGTGCCGTCGGCGGTCGTGGCACTGGAGCGTCTGCCGCTGACCGCGAACGGCAAGCTCGACCGCAAGGCACTCCCCGCGCCCGAGGCCCCCGTCGACGGGGAGAAGCAGGCCCCGCGCACGCCGCGGGAGGAGAGCCTGCGCGACCTGTTCGCCGGCGTGCTCGGCCTTCAGCCGCACCAGGTCGGCGTCGACGACGGCTTCTTCGACCTCGGCGGCGACAGCATCGTCTCCCTCCAGCTGGTGAGCCGCGCCCGGGCCGCCGGTCTGGTGATCAGCGCGCGGGACGTCTTCGTGCACCGCACCGTCGCCGAACTGGCCGCCGCCGCCCGTGCGCAGGCGGCGCCGACGACCGCCGAGGACGGGGTGGGAACGTTGCCCGCCACTCCCGTCATGCACTGGCTGGTCGGCCGCGACACGCCGTACGGAGAGTTCTGCCAGGCCGTGGTGGTGCGGACCCCGGACGACATGGGCCTGGACCGGCTCGTCACCGCCGTTCAGGCTCTCCTTGACCACCACGACGCCCTGCGGCTTCGCGTCGGCCCCGGACCGACGGCGGATGTCGCCCCGCGCGGAGCCGTGCGTGCCGGTGAACGCGTCCGGCGTACACCGGCCGACGGCCTGGATGACGAGGCGTGGCTGCGCCTGCTGGAGGGCGAGGCGCGGGCGGCCCGATCCCGGATGGACGTCACGGCCGGGCAGTTGGTGGACGTCGTCTGGTTCGACCGGGGGCCCGACCGGCCCGGGCGGCTGCTGATCACGGTGCACCACCTGGCCGTGGACGGCGTGTCGTGGCGGATCCTCACCGAGGACCTGGCCACCGCGTGGCGGGGCGATCGGCTCGTGCCGGTGGCCACGTCGTACCGGCACTGGGCACTGCGGCTGGCCGAGGAGGCCGTCGCACCGTCGCGGGCAGCCGAACTGGAGCTGTGGCAGGGCACCCTCGACCGGCCCGATCCGCTCCTCGGCCACCGGCCGCTCACGCCTCAGCGGGACACGGCCGGGACGGCTCGCAGCCTCACCCTGCCGCTGCCCTCCGACCTGACGGACCGGCTGCTCACGGAGGTCCCGGCGGCCTTCCACGCCCAGGTCAACGAAGTACTGCTCGCGGGCCTGGCCCTGGCGGTCGAGCGGTGGCGCGAGCGGCGGGGGCAGCAGACCGGAGCGGGCCTGCTGGTCAGCGTCGAGGGCCACGGCCGGCAGGAGATCGCGGACGGCATCGATCTGGCGCGCACCGTGGGCTGGTTCACCGCCATCCACCCCGTGCGGCTGGACGTGACGGGACACACCGCTCCCGGGGACGCGGTCAGCGAGACCAAGGAAGCCCTGCGGACGCTGCCCGACCATGGCATCGGCTACGGCCTGCTGCGCTACCTGAACGCCGAGACCGGCTCCGTGCTGGCCGGGCTCCCCGGCCCCCAGATCGCCTTCAACCACCTCGGCCACTTCCGGACCCCGGCCGCCGGGTCCGGCTCCGCCGGCGCCTGGTCCTACGCCCCCGAACGCCCCGCCCTCAGCGGCGGCGACGCCGGGCTCGCCCTGGCGCACGTCCTGGAACTGACCACCGCCGTCTGGCACACCGAGGACGGCCCGCGGTTGGACGCGGGATGGAGCTGGGCCGGTGACCTCCTCACCGAGGCGGAGGTGCGTGAACTGGCCGAGCTGTGGCGGCTGGCGCTGGAGCAGCTGTCGGCGGCGCGGGCGACGGGCGGTCACTCGCCGTCGGACTTCCCGCTGGTGTCCGTGACGCGGGAGGAGATCGACGCCTGGGACACCCCGCACGCCGGGCTGGCGGACGTGTTGCCGCCGACGCCGCTGCAGGAAGGGCTGCTGTTCCACGCCCTGTACGACACGCAGGGCCCGGATGTGTATGCGGTGCGGTTGGTGCTGGAGCTGGAAGGTGAGGTGGACGCCGCCCGGATGCGGGCCGCGGGTCAGGCGTTGCTCGACCGGCACGCGAACCTGCGCGCCGCTTTCCGGCAGCGCGAGGGCTGTCGCCCGGTCCAGGTGATCTACGGTCAGGTGCCGTTGCCCTGGCAGGAGGTGGACCTGTCGGGATGCGGGACCGAGGAACGCGACACCGCCTGGGCGCGGCTGCTGGTGGAGGACGACTCCCGGCGCTTCGACCTCGCGGACGCGCCACTGCTGCGTATGACGCTCGTGCGGTGGGGGCCGGGCCGCGTCCGCCTGATGCTGACGCATCATCACATTCTCCTGGACGGCTGGTCGACGCCGATCGTGGTGGGTGACCTGCTCACCCTGTACCGGGGTGCGGAGCTCCCCGAAGTGGCCCCGTACCGGGAGTACTTGGCGTGGCTTTCCCGGCAGGACCGGGCCGCCGCGGAGGAGTCCTGGCGTACCGCGCTCGCGGGCTTGGAGGAGCCCACCCGCCTCGTGTCCTCGGACGCCACCGCCACCGCCACCGCCACCGCTTCCATACGGCCCGAGCGGGTCGTCGTGGATGTGCCGGAGGACCTGACCGGGGCGCTCGGCGACCTCGCGCGTGGCCAGGGCGTCACCCTCAACACCGTCGTCCAGTCCGCCTGGGCGCTGCTGCTCGGACAGCTGACCGGCCGCTTTGACGTCGTCTTCGGTACGACGGTCGCCGGACGGCCGCCGGAGCTGACCGGGTCCGAGTCGATGGTCGGCCTGTTCATCAACACCGTCCCCGTCCGGGTGACCCTCGATCCCGCCGAGCCCCTGAGTGCTCTGCTCGGGCGGGTGCGGGACGAGCAGGCCGAGTTGATGCCGTATCAGCACCTCGGACTCGCCGACATCCAACGGATCGCCGGACTGGGCGAGTTGTTCGACACGGCGGTGGTGTTCGAGAACTACCCCGTGGACCCCTCGGCGGTCGCCGACGGGGAGGTCCGGCTGGTCGGCGGTGAGACCCGGGACGCCACGCACTACGCGCTGACGCTGGTGACCATGCCCGGCGCGCGGCTGCGGCTGCGCCTCGACCACCGCCCGGACCTCGTCGGCAGGCAGGAGGCGCACCGGATCGCCGCCCGCCTGGTCCGCCTGCTTCAGACGCTGGCGGCGGACGCCTCCGTCCCCGCCGGCCGCGTCGATGCCCTGGAGCCCGCCGAACGCAGGCGCCTGCTCACCGAGTGGAACGGGACGAGCCCGGCCACCGGACCGACGGCCACGCTGCCCGAGCTGTTCGCCGGCCGGGCGGCCCGCACCCCCGACGCCGTCGCCGTCACGCACGACGGGACCAGCCTGTCGTACGCGGAACTCGACGCGCGCGCCAACCGCCTCGCCCACCTGCTGGCCGCCCGTGGCGCGGGCCCCGAACGCCTGGTCGCGCTCGCGCTGCCCCGCTCGGCGGACCTGGTCGTCGCGGTGCTCGCCGTCCTGAAGTCCGGTGCCGCCTACGTCCCGCTGGATCCGCAGTACCCGGCGGACCGGCTGTCCTTCATGCTGAGCGACGCCCGGCCCACCCTCCTTGTCACCACCGAGGCCAGCGCCGCCGGACTCCCCGCGCACGACGCACCCCGCCTCGTCCTGGACGCCGAGGACACCACGGCCGCCCTGGCCGAGTGCCCGGACAGCGACCCGCACCCCGAACTCACGCCCGACAACACGGCGTACGTCATCTACACGTCCGGCTCCACCGGGCGGCCGAAGGGCGTGGCCGTACCGCACGGCAATGTGGTGCGGCTCTTCGACGCCACCGAGCACTGGTTCGGCTTCGGACCGGACGACGTGTGGACGCTGTTCCACTCGTACGCCTTCGACTTCTCCGTCTGGGAGTTGTGGGGTGCGCTGCTGCACGGCGGCAGGCTGGTCGTCGTCCCGTTCGCCGTCAGCCGCGAGCCGGAGGCGTTCCTGCGCCTGCTCGTCGAGGAACGCGTCACCGTCCTGAACCAGACGCCCTCCGCCTTCGGCCAACTGCTGGGCGCCGACGCCGAGTCGCCCGGCCTCGGACGTCGACTCGCGCTGCGGTACGTGGTCTTCGGGGGTGAGGCCCTGGACCTCCGGCAGGTCGCCGAGTGGTACGCGCGGCACTCGGACGACGCCCCGGTCCTGGTGAACATGTACGGCATCACCGAGACCACCGTCCACGTCACCCACCTGGCCCTGACGGCCGACCGGGTACACGGCGCGGACGCCGGCCTCATCGGCGGTCCCCTCCCCGACCTGCGACTGCGCGTCCTGGACCCCGCGCTGCGGCTCGTACCGCCGGGAACGGCCGGCGAGTTGTACGTGGCCGGCGCGGGCCTCGCGCGTGGCTACCAGAACCGGCCGGGGCTGACGGCCGGCCGGTTCGTGGCCGACCCCTTCGGCGGGCCGGGAGAGCGGATGTACCGCACCGGTGACCTGGTGCGCCGGTCGGCCGACGGTGAGCTGGAGTACCTGGGCCGGGCGGACCACCAGGTCAAGATCCGCGGCTTCCGGATCGAACTCGGTGAGGTCGAGGCGGCGGTCGCCGGGCACGCGGACGTGGCGCAGGCGGCGGTGCTCGTACGGGACGGGAAGCTGGTGGCGTACGCGGTACCGCGCGGCGGCACCGAGCCCGACCCCGCCGACGTACGCCGCCACACGGCCGCCGCCCTGCCGGAGCACATGGTCCCCGCGGCCGTCGTGGTCCTGGACCGGCTGCCGCTGACCGCCAACGGCAAGCTCGACCGCAAGGCGCTGCCCGCCCCCGACTTCGCCACGACCGCCACCCTTCGTGCGCCCAGGACACCGCGCGAGGAGATCCTGTGCGCGCTGTTCGCCCAGGTGCTCGGCGTGGACCGGGTCGGCGTCGACGACAGCTTCTTCGATCTCGGGGGCGACAGCATCGTCTCCATCCAGCTGGCCGGACGCGCACGCGCGGCCGGACTGGGCGTCACACCGCGCGACGTCTTCGAACACCGCACCCCGGCCGGCCTGGCGGCCACCGCCCGCGAACTGACCGCGCCGGCCCCGGAACCCGACGACGGCACCGGACACGCCGAACCGACGCCGATCACGCACTGGCTGCGCGACCTCGACGGCCCGATCGGCCGCTACCACCAGGCCATGCTGCTCCAGGCCCCCGCGGACGCGGAACTGTCCCGCATCGTCACCGCCGTGCAGGCCCTGCTCGACCACCACGACGCCCTGCGCATACGCCTGCTGCCCGACTGGACCCTGGAGGTGGGCCGGCCCGGCACCGTACGCGCCGCCGACCTCGTACGCCGGATCGACGCCGGCGGACCGGAGCGGGTCGACATGGCCCGGGTGACCGAGGAGGCACGCGAGGCCGCCGGCCGACTGGACCCCGAGGCCGGGGTCATGGTCCAGGCGGTGTGGTTCGACCGTGGCCGGGACGAGCCCGGACGCCTGCTGCTCACCGTGCACCACCTGGCGGTGGACGGCGTGTCGTGGCGGATCCTGACGGAGGATCTGGCGACCGTGTGGCGGGGCGAACAGCCCGTGCCGGTCGTCACCTCGTACCGGCGGTGGACGCGGCTGCTCGCCGAGGAGGCCCTTACGCCTTCCCGGACGGCCGAGGCCGACATCTGGCGCGGCATGCTGGACGGACCGACCGAACCGCCGCTCGGCGCCCGCCCGCTGGACCGCGACCGCGACACGGTCGCCACCGCCGAGGCCGTGACGGTCAGCCTGCCGCTCGCCTCGGATGTCCCGGCCGCCTTCCACGCCGGCGTCCACGAGGTGCTGCTGGCGGGGCTGGCCTCGGCCGTCGGGCGGTGGCGCGAGAAGCGGGGACAGGAGTCCGGCGCGGGTGTGCTGGTGCACGTCGAGGGCCACGGCCGCGAGGAGTTCGCCGACGGCATCGACGTGTCCCGCACGGTCGGCTGGTTCACCAGCCTCTACCCGGTCCGGCTGGACACGGACGCCGACACCGCCCGCACGGTCAGGGACGTCAAGGAACGGCTGCGGACCCTGCCCGACAGCGGGATCGGCTACGGCCTCCTGCGCCACCTGAACCCGCAGACCGGTCCCGTCCTGGGCCGGCTCCCTTCGCCCCAGATCGCGTTCAACTACCTCGGCCGCTTCACGGACGGCTCACCCGACGCCCGCTCCACGACCGACTGGGCGCCCGCCGCGGAGACCGGCCCCCTCGGTGGCGGCTCGGACCCGGGCATGCCGCTCGCCCACGTCATCGAGGTCAACGCCTGGACCCTGGACGGCGCCGAGGACGCCACTCTCACGGCGACGCTCTCGTGGGCCGGCGGGATCCTCACCGAGTCGGAGGTGCGCGAACTGGCCGAGCTGTGGCGGCTGGCACTGGAGGAGCTGACGGCCGGCCGGGCGGGCGGTCACTCGCCGTCGGACTTCCCGCTCGTGTCGGTGACGCAGGGGGAGATCGACGTCTGGGACAGCGTCGAGGCTCCGCTTGACGACGTGTTGCCGTTGTCGCCCTTGCAGGAGGGCCTGCTGTTCCATGCCTCGTACGACACGCAGGGTCCGGATGTGTACGCGGTCCGGCTCGCGCTGGAGCTGGAGGGCGACGTGGACGGCGCCCGACTGCGGGCGGCGGGGCAGGCGTTGCTGGACCGGCATGCCAATCTGCGGGCTGCTTTCCGGCAGCGCGAGGGGGGCCGCCCGGTTCAGGTGATTTATCGTCAGGTGGCCTTGCCCTGGCGGGATGTCGACCTCTCCGGTCTGGACGCGGAGGAGCGCGAGCGCGCCTGGGCACGGCTGCTGGAGGACGAGCAGCACGACCGCTTCGACCCGGCCGAGGCGCCGCTGCTGAGGCTGACGCTGGTGCGGTGGGGGCCGGACCGGGCCCGACTCGTGCTGACGCATCATCACATCTTGCTGGACGGCTGGTCGACGCCGATCGTCGTGGGGGACCTGCTGGCCTTGTACCGGGGCGACGAACTTCCTGAAATGGCCCCGTATCGCGACTACTTGGCGTGGTTGTCCCGGCAGGACCGGACCGCCGCCGAGGAGGCCTGGCGCACCGCCCTGGCCGGTCTGGCGGAGCCGACCCGCCTCGCACCGGCCGCCGACGCGCACCCCGCCGGGCCGCCGCGGCGGCACACCGTGGACCTGCCCGAAGAGCTGACCCGAAGGCTCACGGACTGGGCGCGTGCCAACGGCCTCACCCTCAACACAGTGGTGCAGGCGGCCTGGGCACTGCTGCTGGGGCAGCTGACCGGCCGCCGTGACGTCGTCTTCGGTACGACCGTCGCCGGACGGCCGCCGGAGCTGGCGGGGGTGGAGTCGATGGTCGGCCTGTTCATCAACACCCTGCCCGTCCGTGTGACCCTCGACCCCACCGAGCCGCTGGAAGCGCTGCTGCACCGCCTGCAGGGCGAGCAACTGCGTCTCATGCCCCACCAGCACCTGGGCCTGAGCGAGATCCAGCGGCTGGCCGGGCTCGGCGAACTCTTCGACGTCGCCATGGTGTTCGAGAACTATCCCGTCGACCCGGCGACCCTCCAGGGCCCCGCCGCGGACATCCGGCTCACCGGCGCCCGGACACACGACGCGACCCACTACGCCCTCGCCCTGACGGTGCTCCCCGGGCGCCGCCTGACACTACGGGTCGACCGTCGCTCCGACGTCCTCACCGAGGACCAGGGCCGAGGCGCCGCCGCCCGACTCGGACGACTGCTGGAGGCACTCGTCACCGACCCGGCCCTGCCGGCAGGCCGGGTGGACGTCCTCGACGCCGACGAGCGGCGACGGATCGACGGGTGGAACGCGACCTCGCGCGAGGTGCCCACCGCCTCCCTGGCCGAGCTGTTCCGCGGGCAGGCCGTACGCACCCCCGACGCCCCCGCGCTCAACGAGCTGACGTACGCCGAACTCGACGCCCGCGCCGAGCGACTGGCCCGCGTGCTGGCCGGGCGCGGCATCGGCCCCGGGGACGTGGTGGCCGTACGGCTGCCGCGCTCGGTGGATCGGGTGGTGGCCGTGCTCGCGGTGGCCCTCGCGGGTGCCGCCTTCCTGCCGGTGGATCCCGAACTGCCCGCCGAGCGGGTCGACTTCATGCTCGCCGACGCGAAGCCGTCGTATGTGCTCGACGACCTCGCGGTCGACGGAGACCCAGGCGGGTTGCCGGTCGCGTACGAACCCCACCAGGCCGCATACGTGATCTACACCTCGGGCTCGACCGGCCTGCCGAAGGGCGTAGTGGTCGAGAACCGCGGGCTCGCCGCGCTGGCGACGACACAGCGTGAACAACTCGAACTCACCCCCGGATCACGGGTGTTGCACTTCTCCTCACCCGGCTTCGACGCCTCGGTGTTCGAGCTGCTCATGGCCTTCGCCTCGGGCGGGACGCTGGTGGTCCCCGCGCCCGGTCCGCTCGTCGGGGAGGCGCTGGAGCGCGTCCTGACCGACGGGCGCATCACGCACGCGGTGATCCCGCCCGCGGCACTGGCGACCTTGCCGTCGGGCGAGTTCCCGCACCTGAGGTCGCTGATGGTGGCGGGCGAGGCGTGTCCGGGTGAGCTCGTGGCGCGGTGGGCGCCGGGGCGGAGCATGGCGAACGGATACGGGCCGACCGAGACGACGATCTGCGCGAGCATCGCTGTGCCGCTGCACGGCGACGCGGCTCCGCCGATCGGGCGCCCGGTCGTGAACACGCGGGCGCATGTACTGGACGGCAGCCTGCGTCCGGTGCCCGTCGGCGTGGTGGGCGAGCTGTATGTGGCCGGTGCCGGCCTCGCCCGCGGTTACCTGAACCGGCCGGGGCTGAGTGCCGAACGGTTCGTGGCCGATCCGTTCGGGGCGCCTGGGGAGCGGATGTACCGCACCGGGGACCTGGTGCGCTGGTCGGAGAGCGGCCGGCTGGAATACGTGGGCCGGGCCGACGACCAGGTCAAGATCCGCGGCTTCCGCGTCGAACCCGGCGAGATCGAGTCGGTGTTGTCGCGCCAGGCGTCGGTGTCCCAGGCGGCTGTGATCCTCCGGGACGGGCGTCTGGCCGCCTACGTGGTGCCGGCCGCCGGCGCTGTGGACGCGGCCGCCCTGCGCGACCACCTCGCCCGCGTCCTCCCCTCCCACATGGTCCCCTCGGCCGTCGTCACCCTCGACGTCCTGCCGCTCACGCCCAACGGCAAGGTGGACCGCAGGGCCCTGCCCTCGCCGGAGGTCACCACGGGTGGCGAGATGCTCGCCCCGCGCACACCGGGCGAGGAGACCCTGCGCGACCTGTTCGCCGACACCCTTGGCATCCCGAAGGACCGGATCGGCGTCGACGACGCCTTCTTCGACCTCGGTGGAGACAGCATCGTCTCCATGCGCCTGGTCAGCCTGGCCCGGGCCGCCGGTCTGGAGCTCACCCCGCAGGACATCTTCCGGCACCGCACCGTGGCCCGGCTCGCCGCCGCGGCCCGCCGACCCGAACAGAGCGCACCGCGGCCGGCGGACGACGCCACCGGGCCGGTCCCGCTCACCCCGGTGATGCGCTGGGTGGCAGGCCTCGGCGGCCCGCTCGACGGGTTCTGCCAGTCGGTGCTGCTGACCACCCCCGCCACCGCCGGCCCGGAGCGTCTGACCGCCGTACTGCGGACCCTGGTCGACCGTCACGACTCCCTGCGCCTGCGCGCCGGCCACGACTGGACGGACCTGGAGATCCTGCCGCCCGGCTCCGGCCCGGACGCAGCCCTCGTACGGAGGGTCGACGCGACCGGGGCCATGGGCCCCGAAGAGTGGAACGCGCTGCTGCGGGACGAGGCGGCCGCCGCCCGCGCGGACGTGGACGTGCCCACCGGCAGGCCCCTCGCGGCGGTCTGGTTCGACCGCGGCCCCGAGCGTCCGGGACGGCTCCTGCTGGTCCTCCACCACCTCGCGGTGGACGGCGTGTCGTGGCGTGTCCTCACGGCGGACCTGGCCCACGCGTGGCAGGCGGTCGAGAAGGGCGGCGCGCCTCAACTGCCGCCCGTCGGCACGCCGTTGCGCCGCTGGGCCCGGCTGCTCCGAGCCGAGGCCCACGACCCCGTGCGGGTCGCGGAGTCCGGGATGTGGCGGGAGCTGCTCCGGACCCCGGAACCGCTGCTCGGCACGCGACCGCTCGACCCCGCGCGCGACACCAACGCGACCGCCGGCCTGGTCACGCTCTCCCTGCCGCCCGCCCTGACCGGCCCGCTGCTGACCACCGTGCCCGCCGCCTGCGGGACGCGGGTCAACGAGGTGCTGCTCACCGCCCTCGCCCAGGCCGTCACCCGGTGGCGCGAACGGCGCGGGCAGGACACGGCCCCCGGTGTCCTCGTCACCGTCGAGAACCACGGCCGGGAGGAGCAACTGGCCGACGGCACCGATCTGTCCCGTACGACAGGCTGGTTCACCGTCGTGCATCCGGTACGGCTCCACGCGGCGGGCCTCGACCCGGTGGCCGCGGTCCGCGAGACCGCGCACCGGCTGCGGGCCCTGCCCGACCACGGCCTCGGGTACGGCCTGCTGCGCCACCTGAACCACGAGACCGGAACCGAGCTGGCCGAACTGCCCCTCCCCCAGATCTCGTTCAACTACCTCGGCCGTGTCGACGGAGTCGACGCGACCGCCGAGTGGAGCCGGGCCGAGGAGGAACTGCCCACCGCGACCGACCAAGGTCTGCCGCTCACCCACACCCTCGGCGTGAACGCTGTGGCCCGGGACACCGACGACGGACCGCGCCTGGACACCGGCTGGTCGTGGCCGGCCGGCGTGCTGGACGAGACGGACGTACGCGAACTGGGCGGGCTGTGGCGCGCGGCCCTGGCAGAGCTCGTCGGGCGGTACACGGACGACACCCCCGCGTCGGCCCCGGCGCCCACCGGTGCCCAGCGCTCCCCAAGCGGCCTTCTGGACGTGCTCATGCCGCTGCGGCCCAAGGGGAACCAGTCACCGCTGTTCTGCTTCCCGCCGGTCTCCGGACTGGGCTGGAGCTTCGCGGGACTCGCCCGGCACCTGGACGCCGAACGGCCACTGTTCGCCTTCCAGTCGCCGGGCCTGAACGGGCGGGAAGCCCCGGCTCGGAACCTCGCCGCCCTCGTCGAGGACTACCTCGACCGTCTCCGCACCGTCCAGAAGGAGGGCCCGTACCACCTGCTCGGCTGGTCGATGGGCGGTCTCGTCGCCCACGACGTCGCCACCGCCCTGCAGGCCGCGGGCGAGGAGGTCGCCCTGCTGGCGATGCTCGACTCCTTCCCGGTGCGCACCCCCGCCGAGCGCCGCCCACACGGTGACCCTCGACAGGCCGCCTTCCTCGACCTGCTGGACGTCCTCGGCCGCGACACCGGCCACGAACGTGACGGCGAGCTGACCGAGGCCCGCTTCCTCGAACTGGTCCGACGGGTGCCCGACCTGGCCGCCGGCCTCGACGACACGGAACTGCTGGCCCTCGTGGACGTCACCGCTCACAACCGCCGCCTGGTCGAGGAGTTCTCCCCACGTTCGTACCGAGGTGATCTTCTGTTCTTCACCGCTGCCGAAGATCCGGACGCGGACCTCTACACCCCCGTCTCGTGGCGGCCGTACGTGACAGGCCGGATCGACCACCACGACCTCCCCTGCACCCACGACGAGATGACCCGGCCGGACGCGCTCGCCCGCATAGGCGCGTCGCTCACGACACGGTCCAAGGCCACCGATCCCCGACAGTGAACACCCCGACAGCAAGGAGCCGGACATGACCACCAACCCCTTCGACGACGACACCCTTGAGCACTACGTCGTCGTGAACGACGAGGGTCAGCACTCGCTGTGGCCCGCCTTCGCCGAGGTCCCCGCCGGATGGACGGTCGTCCACGGCCCGGCCGCGCGTCAGTCCTGTGTGGACTACGTCGAGGAGCACTGGACCGACATGCGCCCCAAGAGCCTGATCCAGGCCATGGGCGAGTAGTTGACCCCGGAAGGAACACACATGACCACACGGCGGACGATCGCTCCGGAAGAGCTCGACACGCTCAACCTGGCCGACCCGCGCCTCCACGCCGAGAGCGATCTGTCCGCCGTATGGCACCACCTGAGGGAGCATCAGCCGGTCCACCGGAACCCGGCGACCGACAGCGCCCCCGGCTTCTGGGTGGTGACCCGGCATGCCGACGTCACCTCCGTGTACCGCGACAACACGGTCTTCACCTCCGAGGGCGGCAACGTCCTGGAGACGCTGCTCGCCGGCGGCGACTCCGCCGCCGGCCGCATGCTCGCGATCACCGACGGGGACCGGCACCGGCAGCTGCGCCGCATCCTGTTGTCGGCGTTCTCCCCGCGCGCCCTGGAGCCGATCGTCGCCAGTGTGCGGCGCACCGTGGAACGCCTCCTGCGGGAGGCGATCGAGAAGGGCAGCTGCGACTTCGCCGCCGACGTGGCGGCCGGGATACCCCTGGGTGCCATCTGCGACCTGCTGGGCGTGCCCGACCGCGACCGGGCCTATGTGCTGAGCCTGACCTCCTCCGCGCTGGGCTCGCACGAGGCGGACAGCACGGCGGCGGACGCGTGGATCGCCAAGAACGAGATCCTGCTCTACTTCGCCGACCTGGCCCGGGACCGGCGCGACAGCGGACATGCCGACGTCATCGCGCTGCTGGCGGGCAGCCAGGTGAACGGGCTGCCGCTGGACGACGACGAGATCATGCTCAACTGCTACAGCCTGATCCTCGGCGGCGACGAGACGGCCCGTCTGTCCATGGTCGGGGCCGCCCTCGCGCTGCTGGAGCACCCCGACCAGTGGCAGGCCCTGAAGCGTGGTGACGCGGCGATCGACACGGCCGTCGAGGAGATCCTGCGCTGGACCACGCCCGCCCTGCACTCGGGGCGCACCGCGACGACCGACACCGAGGTCGGCGGCCACCTCGTCAGGGCGGGGGAGATCGTCACCATCTGGAACGCGTCCGCCAACCAGGACGAGCGGATCTTCGACGCCCCCGGCGAGCTGCGCCTGAACCGCACCCCCAACAAGCACGTCACCTTCGCCTACGGCCCCCACTTCTGCCTCGGCGCCTACCTGGCCCGGGCGGAGATCGGGGCCGTACTGGCCGGCCTGCGCGACCTGGTGGCGCAGATGGAGCAGACAGGACCCGCGAAGCCCGTCTACTCCAACTTCCTCAGCGGCCTCAGCACACTGCCGCTCGCCCTGAAGGCCGCTTGACCTCAGTGTGGCGGGCCGTGGTTCCGCGGCGCGACGCAGGGGCGGGGCGGGCGGCGACGGGTTGGCGCCGACAGCGGATCGACAGCTCTGGACAGTGAACCGACAGCTCCGCTTTACCCACCTCTTCACCGGACCGGGTCAGGATTTCGACTGCGTCTGAACAGCCGGTCCCGAAGGACCGTACCTCTCGGCAGATCAAGAATCCTCGGAAGGAAACGTCAGCATGACCAGCGAATCAGTTCAGCCGGTGTCGAGTCCGAGCCGCCGTACCGTCGTGGCGGCGGTCGGCGCGGCGGGGCTCGCCGTGGCGCTGACCGCGTGCGGGTCGGACGACGACGCGTCCGGCTCGTCCACCGAACAGGGCGCCCCCGCCGGCGGCGGCGCGAGCACCGAGGCGGGCGGCGGCTCGTCCCCGGAGGCGGGCGGCGGCGGTGCCGCGCTCGCCAAGACCGCCGACATCCCGGAGGGCAGTGGCAAGGTCTTCAGCGACGAGAAGGTGGTGGTCTCGCAGCCGACGGCGGGCGACTACAAGGCCTTCTCGACGATCTGCACCCATCAGCAGTGTCCGATGACGGACCTGCAGGGGGACACTCTCACCTGCGCCTGCCACAAGAGCCAGTTCTCCGTGCTGGACGGCAGCGTGAAGAAGGGGCCGGCCACCCAGCCGCTGGCCGCCAAGGAGATCAGTGTGACGGGCGACTCGATCACGCTCGCCTGACACGCGGACGCTTGAGGCCGTCCAGCACCTCGTCCGTGGTCGCGACCGTGGCGACCAATGCGAGGGTGTGGCGGATCATCGCCGGGGTGTAGTCGCAAGGCACCCCGGCGACGGCGTCCCGCGGCACGACCACGACGTACCCCCGGTTCACGGCGTCGAAGACCGCGTTGGGGATCGCCACGTTGGCCGAGACGCCGGTGACGATCAGGGTGCGGCAGCCGACGTTGCGCAGCAGGGCGTCGACGTCGGTGCCCTGGATCGGGGACAGGCCGTGCAGCCGGCGTACGACGAAGTCCTCCTCGGCGACCTCGATCGGCGCCGCCACGCGGACCGCCTCGCTGCCGGACAGCTGCTGGACGGGGAGCCGTTCGGCGGCACGGAAGAGGCGGGCGTTGCGGCTGGCCCCGCGTCCGTCGGGGCGGCGTTCGGCGAGGGCGTGGATCACCTGGACGCCGCTCGCGTGGGCGGCGGCGACCAGCCGGGCGGTGTTGGCGAGGGCGCCCGAGGAGCGGGCCTCGGCGGCGAGTTCGGGCAGCGCGCTGACCGTTCCCACGACGCCCTCCTGGCATTCGACGGTGAGCAGGACGGTGGTCGCGGGGTCGAGGAGTTCGCTGAGTTCGGCGTACGACGGCATGGGTCCCCCTGTGCCCGACGGCGGCGTGGGCGGGCGAGCGTAGCCATGTTCGAGCGAGGACGGAACCACCATTGCCTCTTCGGGGAAGACGACCCATCCTTTTCTGACGTGATGTCAGAGGATCTCTCCTCTGGCACGACGTGAGAGAAGAGGGGGCCGCATGACCGTCACTCAGCGCCGGGGCCGGAAGATCATGATGACGCCCGGTGAGCTGGACGAGTTCCTCACCACCCAGCGCACCTGCCGGGTCGCCACGGTGTCCACCGATGGCTTTCCGCATGTCAGCGCCCTGTGGTTCGCCTGGGACGGCACCTCGCTGTGGCTGTACTCGGTCGTCCGCAGCAAGCGGTGGGCCGATCTGTGCCGCGATCCGCGGGTCGCGATCGTGATCGACACGGGTGAGGAGTACGAGCAGCTGCGCGGCGTCGAGCTGTCCGGCACCGTCGAGTTCGTGGGCGAGAGCCCTCGCGTCGGCGAGCTGCGCGCCGAACTCGACGTCCCCGAGACGCTGTTCGCGCGCAAGAACTTCGGCCTCGACGAGATGCCGCACGACGGCCGGCACGCGTGGGTGCGGCTGACGCCGGAGAAGATCGTGTCCTGGGACTTCCGGAAGCTGGGCACGCCCTAGGCCCGGCCCGGCGGATCAGGCCGGCGTCGTGGGCGGCGTCAGGAGACCTTCTCCCCCGCCTCCCGCAGCGCCCGCACCGCCGCCCGGATGGACGGGCGGCGGTCGGCGTCGGCACGCCAGACGACGTACACATGCCGTCGCACCCGCTGCTTCAACGGCACGGTCACCACTCCGGCGGGCATCGGATGGCGGCCGAGCAGTGGCGCGATGCACACGCCGAGTCCGGCCGCCACCAGCGCGAGCTGGGTGTGCGTCTCGGGGGCGCGGTGGCCGAGCAGGGGCTCGATGCCCTTGGAGCGCAGGGTGAACATCAGCCACTCGTGGCAGAACTCGCCCTCGCCCCAGGTGATCCACTCGTCCTCGGCGAACTCGGCGAGGTCCACCTCGTCCCGGTCGGCGAGCCGGTGACCGACCGGCATCGCCACGTCCGCCGGGTCGTCCAGGATGTGCGCCTTGACCAGGCCCTCGGGCAGCGCCATCGGCTTGTTGTACCAGTCGAGGACGACGGCCAGGTCGAAGTCGCCGCGGATCACCCCGGCGATGCCGTTCTCCGGCTCCAGTTCGCAGGAGCGCACACGCAGCGCGGGGTGCTCGGCGCGCAGGGCGGAGAGTGCGGCCGGGAACAGGCCGCGCGCGGCGGTCGGGAACGCCGTCAGTCTCAGTTCGCCGACGACCTTGCCGCGCTGCGCCTCCAGGTCGGACTGGGCCAGCTCGACCTGCGACAGGATGCGCGAGGCGTGCTCGGCGAGCAGCCGTCCCGCGTCCGTGAGCCGGACGCCCCGGCCGTTCTTGGCGAGCAGCTGCTGGCCCACCTCGCGCTCCAGCTTGGACATCTGCTGCGAGACGGCGGACGTCGTGATGTGCAGCCCCTCCGCCGCGCCGCTGACCGAGCCGTGCCGGGCGAGGGCGTCGAGGGTGCGCAGGCGCTCCAGGTTCAACATGTAAGCAATGCTACGAGATATCGCGTGCGAAATCTCGATTGTGCTACGAAGTCATGTGCCGCATCGTTGCCGCCATGACCACTGCCGCCGTCTCGCGCGTTCCCGCCGATTCCGCTCCCCGCCCCGGCTCCCGCCCTGGCCATCGCCCTCGCGCGCGCCTCGACTGGCGTCTGCGTTTCGCCGCCCTCTCGTTGATCTGGGGGTTCAGTTTTCTGCTGATCAAGGTGGGCACCCAGGGATTCGCCCCCTTCCAGGTGACCCTCGGGCGGCTGGTGTTCGGTACGGCGGTACTGGCGGCCGCGATGGCGGTGAAGCGGGAGCGGTTGCCGCGCGGGGCGCGTACATGGGGGCATCTGACGGTCGCCGCGTTCTTGCTGAACGCGCTGCCGTTCTCGTTGTTCGCGTACTCCGAGCTGACGATTCCCTCCACCCTGGCGGGTATCTGCAACGCGACCTCGCCGCTGTGGGGCATGACCCTGTCCCTGGTCGCGCTCTCGGAGGACCGGCCGACTCGGGTCAGGGTGGCGGGGCTCGGGGTCGGGTTCCTCGGGGTGCTCACGGTGCTCGGGGCGTGGCAGGGGTTTCATGGGCTGGATGCCACGGGGACGGTGATGGCGCTGCTGGCGTCGTTGAGCTATCCGATCGGGTGGATATACGTCCGCCGGACGCTGGCCGGGTCCCGTGAATCGCATCTGTCGCTCACGGGGGCGCAGTTGTTGCTGGCGACGGTTCAACTGGCTGTGGTCACGCCCGTGTTCACGTCCCTGCCCAGCGGCTTTGCGGTGGTGCCTCTGCTGGCGGTCGTGGGGCTGGGGGCGCTCGGTACGGGGCTTGCGGTGCTGCTGCAGTACGGGTTGGTGGCGGAGGTGGGGCCGACGACGGCTCAGATGGTCACGTACTTCATTCCGGTCATCGCCACGGCTGCGGGGGTTGCGGTGCTGGGGGAGTCGCTGAGCTGGTCGACGCCGGTTGGTGCGGTGGTCGTTCTTGTGGGGGCGGCGCTTACTCAAGTGAAGCGCGCCTAAGGGGGTGGGGGCGTGGGAGTGTTGGCGTGCGCAGGCCGTGTGTGGTTGATCGCGCCCACGCGGCGGAGCCGCATGTCAACACAGCCCCGCGCCCCCAAGAAGGGCTGGCCGCACCCCTCCTGTCTAGACGTAACCCCTTGTCGGCGCTGGGCCCACCGCCGTCGCCACCGCATCCGCCAGGGGGGCCACCTCCTCGGCGGCAAGCGTCGCGATGGTGATGCGGATACCGGGCGGTGCGCTCATGCGGAAGCGGGCGCCCGGAGCCACCGCCCAACCCGCGTGCAGCAGGCGGGAGACGGCGCCCGTCTCGTCGGGGACCGGGATCCAGACGTTGAGGCCGCTGCGGCCGTGGGCGGTGATGCCCCGGTCCGACAGGGCCGCGATCAGTGGGTCCCGGCGGGCGGCGTACGCCGCTGACACGGCCTTCGGGTCCACGGCGCCCTCGGCCCACAGCCGGACCAGGGCACGCTGGGTGAGGCGGCTGACCCAGCCGGGGCCGAGGCGTTGGCGGCCGCGTACCCGGTCGACCGTGACGGGGTCGCCGGTGAACACGGCGAGGCGCAGGTCGGGGCCATAGGCCTTGGCGGCCGAGCGGACGAACGCCCAGGTGCGGGTGGTGCCGGTCAGGGTGTGCAGGGGCAGGTCGACGATGCCGTGGCCGTGGTCGTCCTCGATGAGCAGGACGTCCGGGTGGGCCTTCAGCACGGAACGCAGGGCACGCGCGCGTGCGGCACTCACGACCGCTCCTGTCGGGTTCTGCGCCCGGTCGGTGACGATGAGGGCGCGTGCCCCCGCCTCCAGGGCCCGGCGCACGTCGTCCGGGAGCGGGCCCTCGTCATCCACACCGACCGGGGCCGTCCGCAGTCCGACGGCCGGGACGAGGTCGAGCAGGCTGCCCCAGCCGGGGTCCTCGACGGCGACGGTGTCGCCGGGCTTGAGGTGGGCCGCGAGCACGCGCTCGATCATGTCGAGCGAACCCGAGGTGACGGCGATCGGTCCGTCCGGAACGCCGTCGGCGTCGAACGCGGCCCGCGCGGCACGCGCCAGTTCAGGTTCCACGGCCGGGTCCCCGTACATGACCGGCTCCCGGTCGTTCTCCTCGGCGGCCGCCGCGTACACCCGGGCCAGCCGTGGGAGCAGCAGCGGGTCCGGGTTGCCGGTCGCCACGTCCCGGACGCCCTCCGGTACGTCCACCCGGATGGACTCGCGCGCGGTCGTGGCCGGTTTGGGCCGCACTCGGCTGCCCCGCCGCCCGGCCGTCTCGATGACCCCGCGCTCCCGCAGGATGCGGTAGGCGGCCGCGACGGTGTTGGGATTCACGCCGAGCTCCACCGCCAACTCCCGCATGGGAGGCAGAAGTTGGCCCGGCTCCAGCTCGCCGGCACCCACCGCGCGTTCGACGCTCGCCGCGATCTCCGCTGCACGGCGCCCTTCGATCCGATATCCTCCTAGCACAAAGCAGATTATGCACTAGTGCAATAGCGGGTGCAAGAGCGCACCCGAACGCAAGGGAGACCGTCATGCAGGGGACCGAGACGCCGACATCGCCGGCCGCCGTCTACACGCCGACCGACCGCACCGTCCCCACCCGTTCCCCGAACCGGGCGTCGTACGACAAGGAACTGGTGCACGCGATACTCGACGAGGCCTACGTCTGCCACCTCGGCTTCGTCCGCGACGGCGCGCCGGTCGTGTTGCCGACGCTGTACGGCCGGGTCGGCGAGACGCTCTACGTCCACGGCTCGACGGGTTCGCGCCCGCTGCGGATGACCGGGCAGGCGGACCCGGGGCTTGCGGTGTGTCTGACGGTCACGCACGTCGACGCGCTGATCCTGGCCCGCTCGGCGTTCCACCACTCGATCAACTACCGGTCCGTGGTGGTGCACGGCACCGCGTACGACGTGACGGACCCGGAGGAGAAGCGGGTCGCTCTGGACGCGCTGGTCGATCACGTCGTGGCCGGCCGGTCCCGTGACTCGCGGCCCGCCAACAAGAAGGAACTGGCCGCCACCGCCGTCATCCGCCTCGACCTGAACGAGGTCTCCGCCAAGCTCCGCACCGGCGGTGTCAACGACGAGCCCGAGGACCTCGCCCTCCCCCACTGGGCCGGCGTCGTCCCACTGCGCAAGGGGTACGGCACGCCGGTCGGCGACCCCGGCCTGGCGCCCGGCACCGAACTCCCCGGCTACCTCGGGGCCCTGTGATGCTGATCCACCCCTGGGACGCGCCCCGTGAGGACGCCGAATGGCAGCGGTGGCTGGCCGTCCACGACTTCGGGCAGCTCGTCGTCAACGGCCTGGACGGCGAACCGCCGCACGTCCAGCCGCTGCACTTCGCGTACGACGGCGAGCGCGGCGAGGCCGTCACCCACCTGGCCCGGCCCAACCCGATCTGGCCCGCGCTGCTGGCGCGTCCCGAGGTCGTGCTGAGCGTGGTCGACGACTACGTCTATGTGCCCGGCCCCTGGCAGGCGGACCCGGACGTCGCGTCCGAGCACGGCGTGCCGACCAGCTTCTACGCGGCCGTCCAACTCCGCTGCCGCGCCCATGTCGTGGACGACCCGGCTGAAAAGGCCGAGCTGCTCAACCGCCAGGTCGGTCATTTCCAGCCCGAGGGCGGCTCGGCGGAAGTGGCGGTCGGCGAGGCCCCGTTCGGCCGCCTCCTGTCCGGAATTCGCGGTCTGCGCCTCGAAGTCACCGGTGTCCGCGCCAAGTTCAAGTACGCGGGCCGGCGGACGGAGGAGGTCCAGGACCGGATCGCCGTGCAGCTGACGCAGCGGGCGGGTCCGGGCGACGTCGAGGCGCGCGAACACATGCTGCGCCGCCGCCCGGCCTGAGCGGAGGACGCCCCCGGTTTCCGCCGCGCGGTGCGGGGGCGTCCCCTGGTGTCAGGCCGGCAGCCGCCCCGCGCCCCGGGCCTCCGCCAGAGCCAGCCCGGTGACGGACCCGAGCATCAGCAGGGTGCCCGCGAGGGTCGCGGTCGTCAGGTGCTCGCCGAGGAGGACGACGGCGAGCACGGCCGCGCTGACCGGCTCCAGCAGCATGATCACGGAGACCGTGGCCGACCGTACGGCGGCCGCGCCCGCGAAGTAGAGGGCGTACGCGAGCGCCGTCGGGACGGCCGCGATGTAGATCAGGAGCCAGCCGAGCCGGACGGGTTCGGTGGTGTGCGGCACGAGTCCTTCGGCGAGGGCGAAGGGCAGCAGGCTGAGGCTGGTGACCGCGAAGGCCCACAGGGACGTACTGGCGGCGTCGGTCCCGCCGTCGCGGCCCCACTTGCGGGTGAGCAGGGTCATCACGGAGTACGCGGCCGCGGACACCAATGCCAGCAGCACCCCCAAAGGCCGCACGGTCGCGCCCTCGCCGCCGAGTGCCAGCACCGCGAGACCCGCGAGCGCACCGGCCACGGCCGCGACGCCGCCACGGCCGAGCCGCTCGCCCAGGGTCAGCCGTGCGCCGAGCGCGATGAACACGGGCCCGGCGCCGAGGGTGACGACGGTGCCCACGGCGAGCCCGGTGGCGTCCACCGCGGCGAAGTAGGCCGTCTGGAACACGGCGAGCCCGATGCCCGTGGCCCCGGCCCGCAGGACCTTGCGGCCGAGAGGCTCGGACGCTCCGGTGCCCCGAAGGGGGCGCGGGCGCAGGAGGCGGACGGCGAGCAGCAGCACGAAGCCGGCCGCGCAGCGCCAGAAGGAGAGGGCGATCGGCCCCATGTCACTGGCCCGGTAGACCAGGGAGGCGGCGGCGCCCGCGGTGCCCCATGCGGCACCGGCGACGATCAGACAGAGAAGGCCACGCCCGATGGGCAGGCCGGAGACAGCAGCGTTCGACACGAGTTTCTCTCCGCAGACATGCAGAAGTTCTGGAAGGACCGCGGCTCAGCGGGGTCCGTGGACTTCGTCTGCGGGCAGCACCGTTCCGCCCGGCGTGACGCCGGGCGGGCGTTCCGGAGGGCCCGCCTCAGGCGGCCGGAGGCGGAAGAACGAGCGTCGAAGGCATGTTCGGCACCTTATGCGAGCGTCGAGCGGGTGGACAAATCCCTGTCCGGCCCACCGCTCGCCACCGGCTCGGGCGAGCCCTTCGCGGGCGCCGACGACTGCGCGATGAAGGCGCCGGCCAGGACGATCGCCCCGCCGACGAGCTGTGGGGCGGAGAGGTGCTCGCCGAGCAGGACCCAGGCGAGGACGGTCGCGATGACCGCTTCGAGGCAGGCGACGACACCGGCGACCTGCGGCGAGAGCCGGCGTACGGAGACGACGCCGGTGACGTAGGCGATGACGGTCGCCACCAGGACGATCCAGGACAGCAGCAGGGGCGCCGCGACCGGGGTGCCGTTCATGTACGCGGTGCCGCCCAGCACGGACCAGTCCATCGTCCAGGGACGTGCCACGACCGTGAGGACGCTTGTGCCGACCAGGAGGCCGTACGCGATGACGCCCAGCGGGTCGGGGGCGCCGGCGCCGGAGTCGCTGCCCTGGTCGGACAGGACGAAGTAGCCGACCTGGCAGCAGGCGGCGCCAAGCGCGAGGAGCAGGCCGAGCGCGTCGAAGCTCAGCCCCGACCAGACCTCGACGACACAGGCGAGCCCGCCGACCGCGAGGACGACACCGAGCGCGGCGGCGGGCGTGACGGGCCGTCGCTGCACGAACCGCACCCAGCCGAGGACCAGCGCCGGGGCGAGGTACTCGACGAGCAGCGCCACCCCGACCGGGATGCGGGATATCGAGGCGAAGTAGAAGGCCTGGACGCCGGCCACGCCGAGCAGTCCGAACCCGGCGAGCAGCGCGGGCCTGCGGCGCAGCAGCGCCCGATGGCGCACGGCGAGCGGCAGCATCACGAGGGCCGCGCCGGCCACGCGCAGCCACACCACGTGGAGCGGGTCGAGCCCCGCCTCGATCAGCGGCTTGGCCGCCACCCCGGATCCGCCGAAGGCGACCGCCGACACCATCGCCAGACCGAGCCCGACGCCCTTGCCCCGGCCGGCCGCACTGCTCTCAGACATACGCACCGGCACATGATGGCAGGCGATGACATGAGCGTCACCCCCAATGACACCTGTCTCGCCGAGTGGACAGTGAGGGGGAGGGACGTCGATCTAGAGAGCGGTGTCGCCGTCACCTACGCCGCCACCGCCGCCGCCACCGACGGCGTACTCGTCCCGGCGTTCGTCGATCCGGGCCCGCAGCACTGCCGCGTCGATGCCGGCCCGGGCGAGCACCTCGACGGCGCGGGCCTGCGGGTCCGCCACGATCGCGGCGAGCAGGTCGATGCCACGGGCCTGCGGGTCGCCGCGCCGGGCGGCCCGTCGGGAGGCGTGCTCCATCGCGCTCGCGGCCAGCGGCGAGAAACCCTCGCCGTCCCTCAGCACGGGTACGGCGCCGGAGTCCTCGACGGTGCCTTGCCAGCGCAGCCCGTAGCCGATGGTGCGTTGCACGAGGTAGCCGAGGAGGCGGGCGATCTGCGGCCCCTCGCCGAAGACGGCGTACACATCCCGGTCGTGCTCCAGGAGCGAGTGCAGCAGTTGAGCCGAGTCGATCTGCCGGTCCCCGTCCCTGACCGCCCGGCGGCGGGCGCCCGAGACCACCGCTGCCAGCTCGTCACTGAGCCTGGCACCGTCCGCGACGGCCGGGCGCCGACGGTCCTGCTCCTGGGCCGACTGCCGGGGAATACGGGGTTGCACATCCCCTACCCCATCAACCACTTCGAGCCGGGTCATCCCCGGGAGGAAGCATTCTCGCGTCCCACGCGGAGTGGACCCGGTGGGCCGATATCTCCTCCCTACGGATGAGATCACGCCGAACACCCCTGAGAGGCGCGCGCCGTCTTGCCCTGGGCCCTTCGCGCGTCTCCACATTTCCTGACGGTTCATCAGTATTGAATGTTCCAGGCCCCGGGGCTACGTTCCGCGACACCGTAGCCCGATACGAAGGGGTGGTCGCATGGCCGAAGTCAGCGCCGAGGCACGCATCGAGGCACCGGCCGAGAAGGTCTGGGCACAGCTGACGGACTGGTCGGCGTACGGCGAGTGGAACGCGACCCACACCAGCTTTCCGGGCGGCGGCCCCTCGGCCCTCGAAGTGGGCGGGACCTTCCAGGAGAACATGAAGCTGATGGGGTTCCCGGCGGAGGTCGAGTGGACCATCGAGGAACTCAAGCCGGCACGGGTGCTCGCCATTCGCGGCAAGGGCCCGATGGCGGTGACCGTGGCCACGCGCTACACGCTGACGCCGGTCGGCGACGGCGGGGGCGGGGGCGGGGGCGCCACGACGGTCCGGATCGACGGGGAGTTCACGGGCGCGGCCGTGTCGCTGATGGCGGGCAAGCTCAAGGACTCGGCCACGGCGGCGCTGAACGAGTCACTGCGCAAGCTGGCCGGCCTGGTGACCTGAGCGCCCCCGGCGCACACCCCTGACCCCGGCCGGCGCGCACCCGCGGCACCCTGGCCGCACACGCGCCACCTCGACAGACGAAGGCGCCCCGCGGTTCAGCCCACGGGGCGCCTTCACTCGGGGCGGACCGGCCGCCGGCCCGACTCAGTCCTCATCGGCGAGGATGAGATACAGCCTCTTGCGGGCGTCGTTGATGACGGTCAGCGCCTTCTCGCGCTGCTCCTTGCTGCCCGTCTTCCAGACCTGCCCGAAGGCCTCCATCAGCCCGAAGCCGGCCTGCCGGATCTCGCCGAGGGCCTCCCAGTCGACGCCGCGGGAGGCTTCCTCCCAGGGCGCCTCGGGCCCCGCCTCGGCCGCCTCGCGGCCCGACTCCGTGAGCGAGAACAGCTTCTTGCCGCCTTCGCTCTCGCTGACGATCAGCCCCTCGTCCTCCAGCAGCTGGAGGGTGGGGTACACCGAGCCGGGACTGGGCTTCCACGCCCCGCCGCTGCGCTCGGCGATCTCCTGGATCATCTCGTAGCCGTGCATGGGGCGGTCCTTCAGCAGGGCGAGGATCGAGGCGCGCACATCACCGCGCCGCGCCCTCCCTCGCGGGCCACCGCCCCGGCCGCCCTTCGGCCCCCAGGGGCCGGGCCCGAACCCGGGTCCGCCGAAACCACCGGGGCCGCCCGGACCGAAGGGCCCGAACGCGCCACGAAGGCCTTCGAAGCCGCCTCGGCCGTGGTGACCGTGTCCACCATGCCCACGCTCGAATCCATGGGAACGCATCGCCATCACTCCATTCCATCGTTGATCTGTCGCGATGCTTCAACGATATATCGGAATAGTTCGCATGGCAAGACCCATCGAGGCCCAGGCAACCGCCGTGCGCCCTTCCCGTGCTCTACTGCCGCCATGGCGCTCCTGCTGCTGGACCTGGACAACACGCTGGTCGACCGGGACGCGGCGTTCCGTGATGCCGCCGCCGACTTCCTCGCCGAGCACGGCCTGCCCGCCTCCGACCTCGGCTGGGTGACGGCCACGGACGCCGGCGGCTACACCCCGCGCCCCGAGCTGGCCGCGGCCATGACCGGCCGATACGGCAGGGCGGTGCCGGACACCGCCATCCGCTGTCTGCTCGACACCGGCGTCGCCGACCGCGTCGTCCTGGCGCACTCCACCCGCCGGGCACTGGAGCGGGCCCGGGCCGCCGGCTGGACGTGCGTGGTCGTCACCAACGGCCGGGTCGTCCAGCAGGAGGCGAAGATCCGCACCACCGGGCTGGACCGGCTGGTCCAGGGCTGGGTCGTCTCCGAAGCCGTGGGCCGCAAGAAGCCCGAACCGGAGATCTTCCAGGCAGCGGCCGCGACCGTCGACGTCCCCCTGACCGGCGCCTGGGTCATCGGCGACTCACCGCACGCCGACATCGCGGGCGCCGACGCGCTGGGTCTGCGGAGCGTGTGGGTGACGAACGGACGCGACTGGACCGAGGGGTCCTACCGCCCCACGCATGCCGCCCATGACGTGGCCTCCGCCATCCGCCACGCCGTCGCGGCGCCCCGCTGAGCCACTGCGTCCCTGTCAGCACCGATACACCTGCCGAAAAACGGTCCAGCGCCCCCGAATTGGCCTTGGCCGTCCCCTCCCCCACCCCCCTAGCGTCAGCGTCATGCGGATTCGAATCGTCGACGCCTTCACCGACCGTCCCTTCGCCGGAAACCCGGCCGGGGTCCTGCTTCTCGACGGCTTCCCGGACGACGACTGGCTCCAGAACGTGGCCATGGAGGTCAACCACGCCGAGACGGCGTTCGCGCACCGGCTGCCCGAGGGCGGGGAGGCCGACTGGGCGCTGCGGTGGTTCACACCGGTCACCGAGGTGGCGATGTGCGGACACGCCACGCTCGCCACGGCCCATGTGCTGCACAGCACCGGCGCCCACCGGGGACCCGTGCGGTTCGCCACCCGCAGCGGGGTGCTCGTCGCCACGCCTGGCGAGGACGGCTCGATCACGCTGGACTTCCCGACCGCCCCGCTCACACCCGTCGAGGTCCCGGCCGGGATCGCGGACGCGCTGGGTTCCGAGCCGCTCGTCGCCTTCGACACCGGCCCGAACGTCGGCGACCTGCTCGTCGAACTCGCCGACGAGAAGACCGTGCACGCCCTGTCCCCCGACCTCAGGGCCCTCGGCGCCCACTCCGAGCGCGGCATCATCGCCACCGCCCGCGCCGAGCACCCCGCGCGGGGCTACGACTTCGTCTCCCGCTGCTTCTTCCCGAACGTCGGCATCGACGAGGACCCGGTCACCGGCAGCGCCCACACCGCCCTCGCCCCCTTCTGGACCGAGCGCCTCGGCCGGGCCGGGCTCACCGGCCTCCAGGCGTCCCCCCGCTCCGGTCACGTCCGCACGGAGCTGCGCGGCGAACGCACGCTGCTGAGCGGCCGCGCGGTGACCGTGATCGAGGGGGAGCTGCTGCTCGCCTGAACCGGCTCACGCGGTCGGGAGCCACCCGACCTTCCCGGCCAGCAGCGCGTACCCGACGAACGCCCCTATGTCGAGCAGGGAGTGCGCCACGACCAGGGGGCCGACCCGGCCCCAGCGCCGGTACAGGTACACGAACACGACGCCCATGGCCATGTTGCCGATGAAGCCGCCGATGCCCTGGTAGAGGTGGTACGAGCCGCGCAGTACGGAGCTGGCCACCAGCGCGGTGCCGGGCGTCCAGCCCAGCTGGCCCAGCCGGCGCAGCAGATAGCCGACGACGATGACCTCTTCCAGGACGGCGTTCTGCAGCGCCGACAGGATCAGTACCGGGTATTTCCACCACACGTCGGGGAGGGCCTCGGGCACCACGGTGAGGTTGAAGCCCAGGCCGCGGGCGGCCAGGTAGAAGGCGATTCCGGTGCTGCCGATCACCGCGGCGACGGCCGCTCCCCGGCCGAGGTCCGGCCAGGGCCGGGTGCGGTCGAAGCCGAGGGTGCGCAGGCTCCGGCCCTCGCGCAGCAGGAAGTGCGCGACGAGGGCGACGGGGATCAGGGCGGTGGTGATGCCGAACAGCTGCCACGCGAGGTCGAGCCAGGGGCGGCCGGGGGCGGCCGAGGCGTTGAGGGTGGCCGCCTGGTCCTTGAGGCCGCCCGGCTTGGTGACCGAGCCGACAAAGCTGATCAGGGCGGACACACCGCTCGCACCGAGCGACAGGCCCAGGACGAGCAGCGTCTCGTCACGGAGGATCCGTCGCGAGGGCCGCTCATGAGGAAAAGATTCGGCCATGGGGCCTGCCTCGCCCTGCACACCTGCCTCCAGTGAGTATGTCCGCCTCGTCCGCGACAGGGAGGGGCACCACCGTCATGGGACGTCACAGCTTGCCCGATCAGTATGGGCGGGGCGACGTCGACCCCCTCGACGCGACGGTGCGCAGGAGGCCCCAGGCACCCCCTGCGCACCGCCCCGTACCGGCCGTCACCCCAGCGGCACCGGCTCCAGCAGGCCGACCGGCCAGGTGTGGACCGGATCGCCGCGGTGCATGAGCTCGCGGTAGCGGCGGGTCGTGGCCGCGAGGGCCGCGTCCCTCGTCAGGCCCGCCTCCAGGGCCTGGTGGAAGGTCGCCGCCTGCCAGGACGCGCCGTTCGTCCGCCTGCGGCACCGCTCCTCGATGACACCCAGGTAGAAGTCGCGGTCGGCCCGCTCGACGCCCCACGCGTTGAGGCCGACCTCGGCCAGCGGCAGCAGTTCGTCGCGTACGAGGCTCACCGCGTCGACCTCGGTCGTCCCGCTGTACCGCCCCCGCCGGGGCCAGCGCAGCCGCGCGTCGATGCCGTGCTTGCACGCCGCGTCGAAGTTGGCGGCGGCCGCCTCGAAGGGGAGCCGGGTCCACACGGGCCGTGACTCCTCGGCGAGGGCGCGGACGACGCCGTAGTAGAAGGCCGTGTTGGCGATGACGTCCGTGACGGTCGGCCCCGCGGGCAGGACGCGGTTCTCGACGCGCAGGTGCGGGACGCCGTCGGCGACGCCGTAGACGGGCCGGTTCCAGCGGTAGACGGTGCCGTTGTGCAGGACGAGTTCGGCGAGCGTCGGGGTGCCTCCGGCGTCGATGATCTCGAGCGGGTCCTCCTCGTCGCAGATCGGCAGCAGGGCCGGGAAGAACCGCAGGTTCTCCTCGAAGAGGTCGTACGCCGAGCTGATCCACCGCTCCCCGAACCAGGTGCGCGGCCGTACGCCCTGGGCCTGGAGCTCGGGCGGCCGGGTGTCCGTGGACTGCTGGAACAGCGGCGGGCGCGACTCCCGCCACAGCTCGCGTCCGAACAGGAACGGCGAGTTGGCACCCACGGCGACCTGCGCGCCGGCGACCGCCTGGGCGGCGTTCCAGACGTCGGCGAAGCGGCCCGGGGTGACCTGGAGGTGCAGCTGTACGGAGGTGCAGGCGGCCTCGGGGGCGATGGAGCCGGAGGTGCAGGTCAGGTGCTCCACGCCGTCGATGTCGAGCGTGAAGTCCTCGCCGCGGGCGGCCACGATCTGGTCGTTGAGGAGGGTGTAGCGGTCGACGGCGGAGAGGTTCGAGGAGACCAGGTCGTCCCTGTCGAGGGTCGGCAGAATGCCGATCATCACGATTCCCGCGTCGAGCTCACCGGCTTTTCGGTCGGCATATGCCAGTGACGTACGGAGTTCCTCCGCGAGCTGGTCGAATACCCGGCCCTGGAGCGGGTGTGGGGCTATGTTCACTTCCAGGTTGAACATGGCGAGTTCTGTTTGGAAATCGCGGCTCGCGATCCGCTCCAGCACCTGCATGTTCAGCATTTTCGGCATGCCGTCGGCGCCGGTGAGGTTCAATTCGATCTCCAGCCCCATCAGGTTCCTGGGGCGGTCGAACCGCTTCTCCTCCAGCAGCCTCTCCAGGCCCGTCAGACACCGCCGCAGCTTCTCGCGGTAGTGCTGGCGATCGGACAGATCGAACCGACCTGCCACGACCTTCTCCCCCATCGAAGCTTCCCTCCTCGGATGGGCGGGCCGAGTTTACGGCCGCCGGTGTCCCGGGTCAGGTGGGATGATGCCCAGCCGACGCGATCGATAACGTCCCGCTTCGACCCGGCGCCCGCTACTCTGTCGGACGTGACCGGCGGCACATTCACCAGGCATGCGGCACTCCGCAGTTGCGGACTCCGCACGAACTCGTGAAAAACGCCGACGAGAATTGGCCGTCCGCGCCCGGGATATTTTTCGAGGTCATCGCCGTATGATCGGTCGGCACTCAGGATGATTCCCGCATATCACCGGCCGAATGAACCCTTGCCGGGTGCACCGATATCGGCTAGATGAAACATCGTCTGAACACTCGTCGTATAAACTCCGCAATCAAGGCAGAGGGTTGGCGCCCACGGTCCCAGGAGTCCTGCCGTCACGTCACGTACGGCAGACCCCACTCACCCCCCTCGCGCTTCCCGACCCCGGCCCCCGCCTCTCTGACCCCCGTGAGCAGACAGCGCCGTCCGCCCCCGTCACGCCCTCGCGCCACCGGCTCTCCGAATGAGAGGCGACCCACCATGCCGCTGCATGTTCCCCCGGCTCCCGCGCCCGCACTTCGCTCCGTCCTCACCGCCCTCGGCTCGCCCACCGCGGTCAGTGAGGCCCGAACGCCCTCCCTGCGCGCCGCACAGGGGCCCGCCACACCCGAACTCCCGCTGCCCGTGCACGTCCTGGACGAGATCACCCCGGCCGGGGTGACCGCGACCCGGCTGGCCGGCTGGCGCTTCCTGATCCGCTGCGGGGAACGCGCGGTGGCCGCGGCCGAGACCCGGCTGACCCCGGACGGCTGGACCTTCTCGCACTTCTTCGAGGGGCCCTACGTCGCGTCCACCGAGCGGGCACTCCAGCAGGCCGAGACGATCGCGCAGCCCTACCAGCCGCGTCTGCTGTCGTTCCCCGGCCTCTACATGCTCACCCTGTGGCTGCACGGCGACTGCACCGCGGACGGCGCCACCGGCCACCCCGCCGCCACGGACATCCTCGTGCCGCTGGCCCCGGCACCGCCCGGCATCGCGGCCCACCTGCCGCTGCGGGTCGCCGAGCTGCTCCCGGTGCTGACCCACCGGGCGACACCGGCCCCACTGCCGCCCCTGCCTCCCCTGCTGGGCTCCCCCGCCTGACAGCGCACGGCGCGAGCGCCTCCGTACCCCGTCACCCGTTTTCCGGGCGGCGGGGTACGCCGCTGTCCGGCCGCGGGATTAGGCTCGTATCGGACAACAGGAAATCGAGCAACGTAAACACGCAATGGTTTCGCTCGCGCGAGCGACAATACGCTCGAACGAGCTCCCCAGGGCTTCCGGGCCACCCGGACTAGCCCCATCCGACCACGCAGAACCACCCGAAGTGACAGTGGAGTTGGGATGAACCGTCGGCGCCGCCGACGCGTCATCAACCTGTGAGAAAGCGGTGCTGCGAAATCCCTGCGGATTGACGCCCGTGGGGCAACACTGGGTTCCGACCGACTAATCACAACGGGGGGCGGCCATGAACGAAGCTTCACGCCGCGAAACAGACACGACAGCCACCACCGTCACGACATCCACCTCAACCGCCACAACAGAGCGAAAGATCCCCTCCATGTGCCAGCACCAGCTACCGTGCCCCTCAGCCGACTCCGCCGACCGGGAATCCGCCCGTCTCGTGGCGCACCACCCGGAGCAGGGATGGAGCCTGCTGTGCAACGGTGTTCTGCTCTTCGAGGACACCGGTGAGCTCCTGCCGGACGGCCAGATCATCGCCCCGCACCGTCCGCTGGGCACCGGCAAGGTGATGACCGCCGCGTGACGCCTGCCCGGCGTCACACCACCGGGCGGAGTGACGAACGCCCGGCGTACTCCCAGGGGCCGGTCGCAGACCCTGACTGCGAGCCGGCCCCCACGTGTATCGGGAGTCAGTCACTCACCGTAGCCGGAGGCTACTTCAACGCTTCCCGCAGCGCGAAGTACGCCGGCTTCGGGCGCAGCTGTTCGTCCCACGGCAGCGCGGCGCCCTCGCCCGGGAAGACCGCCGGGATCCAGCTGTACTTGTCCGTGTAGTCCCAGACGGTGATACCCACGCACCGGCGCACCGCCAGACAGGCCTCGGTCATGTCCCGGTACCAGTCGGCCTGCTGGGCCAGCTTCTCCTCGGTGACGGGCAGCTGCATCCGTACGTCGACCTCGGTGAGCGCGGTGTCGAGGCCGAGCCGGGAGAAGCGGCGGAGGTTGTCCTCCAGGGTGGTCGGATAGCCGTACTGGAGTGCCAGATGGGTCTGGAGGCCGAACCCGTGCAGCGGGACGCCCTGTGCCCTCAGCTCCTTGGCCAGTCTGTAGTAGGCGTCGCTCTTGGGGCCGATCGCCTCGACGTTGTAGTCGTTCAGGTACAGCCTGGCCTTCGGGTCGGCCTGGTGGGCCCAGCGCAGGGCGTCGGCGATGTAGCCGGGGCCGAGCGTCTTGTAGAAGACCGTCTCGCGGTACGTGCCGTCCTCGTTGAAGGCCTCGTTGACGACGTCCCAGGCGTAGATCTTGCCCCGGTAGTGCCGTACCTCGGTCTGGATGTGCTTCTTCAGTACGGCCCGCAGCTCGGGCGCCGTCCACTCGCGGCCGGTGACCCAGCCGGGCAACTGGCTGTGCCAGACGAGGGTGTGGCCGCGTACCTTCTGGTGGCGGGCGCGGGCGAGGTCCACGATCTCGTCGCCCTTGGCGAAGTCGAACACGCCCTGCTGGGGCTCGGTGGCGTACCACTTCATGCCGTTGCCCGGCGTGATCTGGTCGAACTCGCTGCCGAGGAGCGCCTTGTACGGCTCGTCGACGAGTTCGGGGTTGTCGGTCGCGCTGCCGAAGTAGCGGCCGTGGCGCTGGGCGAGGTCGGCGAGGGTGGGCGGCTCGTGCCGTGCCTGGGCGGGCGGGCCCGCGCCGATCCCGGCGGCGACCAGGAGCGCGGCGAGGGCGCCGACGAGTCTGAGACGGTTCTTGCGCATGGTGCGACTCCTCACGGTGCGGATGTGTGGGTAGCCGTACGTCCGCCTGCGCGTCACCCCTTGGTGGCGCCGGCGGTGAGGCCGCCGACGAGCTGGCGCTCGGCGACCGAGTAGAAGGCGAGTGCGGGGACCATGGCCAGCACCAGGTAGGCGAAGACGCGGGCGTAGTCCGCGGCGTACTGGCCCTGGAACTGCTGGACGCCGACCGGGATGGTCCACCAGGTGGAGTCGGTGAACACCAGCAGCGGCAGGAAGAAGTTGTTCCAGCTGGTGACGACGGCCAGGACCGAGACGGTGCCCAGCGCGGGCCGCGCCATGGGCAGCAGCACGCGCCAGAAGAACCCGAAGGAGCTGCACCCGTCGAGCGTGGCCGCCTCCTCCAACTCGCCGGGAATGTCCCGGAAGAAGCCGCGCAGGATGATGATGGTCATCGGCAGTCCGAACGCGGCCTGGGGAAGGATCACGCCGAGCGGGTTGTCCAGCAGGTCCATGGAGCGCAGCAGCAGGAACAGGGGCAGGGCCGCGACCGCGAACGGGAACATCAGGCCCATCGTGAAGAGGGTGAACAGTCCCTCCCGGCCGCGGAAGGCGAACCGCGCGAAGGAGAACGCCGAGAGCGCGGAGACGGCCACGACCAGCACGGTCGTACCGATCGCGATCAGCGTGCTGTTGCCGATCAGCCGCCAGAAGTCGCCTGAGCCGAGGATGTCCGTGTAGTTGCCGGTCACCCAGGACTCGGGCAGACCGACCGGGTTGCGGGAGAGTTCGTCGGTGGACTTGAAGCCGGACAGCACGGCGTAGAGCAGCGGCACGACCATCACCGCGCCGACGAACACGAGGATCACGTGCAGCGGCAGGTTCCTTCTGTTCCGCCTGTCCGACCTTGCCGTCACTTGCCGCCTCCCCGCATCGTCGTGGTGGCTCCCTGGAGGTCGCGGCGGAGCACGAACCGCTGGTAGGCGAGGGCGAAGACGAGGCTGATGCCGAACATGGCCACGCTGATCGCGCTGGCGTAGCCGACCTGGTAGCGCTTGAAGCCGTACTGGAACAGGGTCACGGCCATCGTCTCGGAGTGGTGGTCGGGGCCGCCCGCGGTGGTCACCCAGACCAGGTCGAAGAGCTGGATCGACCCGATGACGGACAGGAACACGCTGATCCGCAGGGTGGGTGCGAGGAGCGGCAGGGTGACGTTGCGGAAGCGCTGCCAGGCGCTCGCGCCGTCGATGAGTGCGGCCTCGGTCAACTCCCGGGGGATGGACTGGAGTCCGGCCAGGTAGAGCATCATGTGGAAGCCGAAGTACTTCCACGTCATGACCAGGAACAGGGTGGCCATCACGGTGGACGGGTCGGCGAACCACTCGCCGCCGAGCCCGTCGAGGCCGACGCCGCCGAGGATCTGGTCGGCGAGGCCGTCGTCGGGGGCGAAGATCATGCCGAACAGGACGCCGGTGATCGCCTCGGACAGGACGTACGGGCCGAAGAACAGCATCCGGTAGAACGCCCGGCCGCGCAGCCTCTGGTTGAGGAGTACGGCCATGGCGAGCGCGAACGGCAGCTGGATCGCGAGGGACAGGACGACCAGGACCAGGCAGCGCCACAGGTCGCCGAGGAAGACGGGGTCGTCGAGGAGACGGGTGAAGTTGTCGGCGCCGATGTAGTCGGACGGCATGCCGAAGCCGCCCCAGCGGAAGAAGGCCGCGTACAGGGCGAACAGCATGGGCAACAGGACCAGGACGAGGAAGAGCACCAGCGCGGGCACCTGGAAGGCGACCGCGGTGAGCCAGTGCAGCAGCCGGCGCCGGGCCCGCCCCCGGGCCGCGCCGGCCGGCGGGGGCGGAAGGTCGACGCCGGGGCCGGGCTGCTTGTCGGCGGACGGCAGGAACGTGGAGGTCATCGCCGGCTACTGCTCTTCCTTCGCGGTCCGCGTGATCGCCTCGGTGACCTGTTGCGGGGACTTGGACCCGGCGACGAGCCCGGCGACGCTGTCGTTGACCTCCTGGCCGACGGCGGGCGCGTAGGCCTGGTCGAGGTAGAGCTGGAAGCCGGTGGCGGCCTTCAACTGTGCTTGTACGGCCTTGATGTTGGGGTCGGTGATGGCGCTCTCGGCGGCGGGGACGACGGGGAGGACGCCGGTCTTCTTGACCAGTTCCGCGTCGGTCGCCTCGGAGGCGAAGAACTTCAGGAAGTCGACGGCGGCCTGCGGGGCCCCGCTGCGCAGGGCGTGTCCGCCGCCTCCGCCGAACACCTCGGTGATGCTGCCCTTGCCGCCGTCGACCGCGGGGAACGGGAAGAAACCGAGGTCGTCGCCGAGCCCCTTGCCGGCGTCGGCCTGTACGACCGGGGCCCACTGGCCCATGAGTTCCATCGCCGCCTTGCCGTTGCCGACGGCCGCGGCCTGCCCGGTGGGGGTGGAGTAGGCGGCGCCGAGGAAGCCCTTCTGGAACGGCTGGAGGTCGACGAGCTCCTGGAGGTGCTGTCCGGCCTGGACGAACGGGTCGCTGGTGAAGTCCTTGTCGTCGTACGCCTTCTGGAGGGCTGCGGCGCCCGCGGTGCGCATCGAGAGGTAGGCCCAGTAGTACATGCCGGGCCACTTCTCCTTGCCGGCCAGGGCGAGCGGGGTGGTGCCCTTCGCCTTCAACTTCCGTACGGCGTCGAGGAATCCGCTCCAGGTGGCCGGCGGCTCGGCTATGCCCGCGTCCTTGAAGAGCGCCTTGTTGTACCAGAAGCCGATCATGCCGATGTCGAACGGGATGCCGTACACCTTGTCGTCGAGGAGGTACGGCTCCTTGGCGACCGGCAGCAGGCCCTCGGCGAAGTCCTTGGTGCGGTCGGTGAGGTCCTCGACGAGACCGGCGTCGACCTGCTGCTTGAGGACGCCGCCGCCCCAGGTGTGGAAGATGTCGGGGAGCTTCCCGGAGGCGGTCAACGCCGTCATCTTCGACTTGTAGGCGTCGTTCTCCAGCTGGACGATCTTCACCTTGACCTTGGGGTTCTGGGCCTCGAACTTCTTGGCCAGCGCCGCCCAGACGCCCTTCGTCGGCTCGGTCGTGGAGATGTTCCACCACTCGATGGTGGTCGTGCCGTCCGACGACCCTCCCTCCGAGTCGCCGCCGCAACCGCTCAGTGCCGTCATGCCCACCCCGGCCGCGGCGGAGACCGCCAGGAAGCCTCTGCGGGACAGTCCCGGGTCGCCCATCATGCGCTCCTCGAAAGTTTCGGTCCTGATCCAGAAAGCTGCGTTGCTGCCGCACCCTAGAGACAGCTTTCAAACGGTGGCAACCCCTTGGACACAGTGAATCTGCCGCTGATCGTCAAGACAGAGGCAGCGGCTGGGGAGCGAGCGAAACATTCGATTCGGCTGGCGATCCTTACGGGACCCCGCTACAGCCCCACGTCGCGGCTGCGGATGTCCTCCAGGGACTCGCGGCGGATCAGCAGCCGGGCCCTGCCGTCGTCCACGGCGACCACCGGCGGGCGGCCGACCAGGTTGTAACCGGAGGCCATGGACAGGTGGTAGGCGCCGGCCGCCGGGACGGCCAGCAGGTCCCCGGGCCGGATGTCGCCGGGGAGTTCAACGTCGTCGGCCACGACGTCGCCCGCCTCGCAGTGCCGGCCCACCACGGTCACCGCGGCCGGGGCGGCGGCGCTGTGGCGCGGGGACTTGGCGTTGCCGTGCAGCACGATCCGCTCCGGCGGAAACCCGGTGGTGACCGCCAGCTCCAGCTCACCGGCCGAGCAGACGTCAAGACCGAGGCCCTCCTCGGCCACCCAGCGGGCCATCGCGCGGCACAGGAAGGCCTTGGCCGCGTACAGGACGTCGGCTTCGGGGAAGGCGAGGCGGTAGGTGCGGCAGCGTTCGCGTACCTCGTCCTCGTCGAGGACGTAGACGGGCGTACCGAAGCGGTCGGCGACCTCGGCCAGCGGCACCCCGCCGACGGTGAGTTCGCCCTGCCGGGGCTCGACGGCCGAGGCGGGCCACACCGAGAGCGCATCGGCCGAGGCGGTGACGGCGGGTTCGTGCAGGGTGGTCATCGGGGGTCCCCCTGCAGCGTGAACTGCCGTGCCGCCGGCTGTCGCACGGGCTCGGCGTCGGCCGGCGTGGCGGGGGCCGGGGCGGGTGCGCGGAACTGGGGGTCGAGCGTGACGGTGGTGACGCCGAGGGGCGCGGTCAGGGCGCGCAGGGCCGGCTCGGCGAGCCGGATCCAGGGCTGGTCGGGGCCGAGGGTCGCGGTCAGCCGCCGCAGCGAGGTGAACCCCACGGCCGTACGGTCGCCGAGGGGTGTACGGAACAAGCGGGCCGCACAGGCGGCGGGTCCCGGCCGGACCGGAACGTACAGGGGGCCGGCCGGGAACCGATCGGAGGGCTCGGGGTCCTCGTCGGACAGGATGTCTGCCATGGATGCCTCCGTGAGGGGCGGGCGAGTACCTTGACGGCCCCGGACGCGGGGAGGCGGACCGGGGCTCGACACCGACGCTATGCCCGGTGCGGCGGGGTCCCCCATGCCTCATGACGTGATGCTGACGGAGATCCGACGGACGTTGACGGGATGCTGACGCCGGAGAGCGCCGCCGTCCTGAAGCGACCCGACCCTGCCGAGCCGCTACGAAGCCACCGCCGCCGGTGTCTCCGGCTCCCCCGGGTTGCGCCCCCGTGCCATCCGCAGGCTCAGCACCATGGTGAGGCCGCCGCCGGGTGTGTCCTCGGCGTTGATCGTGCCGCCCATGGCCTCGGCGAAGCCGCGGGCGACCGCGAGGCCGAGACCGACTCCGGCGCCGCGCGGGGCGTCGCCGTAGCGCTGGAAGGGCTCGAAGATGCGTTCCTTGGCGTCGTCGGGGACGCCCGGTCCGCGGTCGACCACCCGCACCTCGACGCGGTCGGCGAGGGCGCTGGCAAAGACCAGCACCGGCTCGTCCTGGCGGCTGTACTTGACGGCGTTCTCGACGACGTTGGCGACGACGCGCTCCAGCAGGCCCTTGTCCACGGAGACCATGGGGAGGGTCTCCGGGATGTCCAGTTCCACGCTGAACTCCGGGAGCCCGCCGAGCGCCATCGGCACCACCTCGTCGAGGTCGATCTCGCGGATCAGCGTGGTGACCGTGCCGGTCTGCAGGCGGGACATGTCCAGCAGGTTGCCGACCAGGTGGTCCAGGCGGTCGGCGCCCTCCTCGATGGCCTCCAGCAGTTCCGCCCGGTCCTCCTCGGACCACTCGACGTCGTCCGAACGCAGCGAGGAGACCGACGCCTTGATCCCGGCGAGCGGGGTGCGCAGATCGTGGCTGACGGCGGCCAGCAGGGCCGTACGGATCCGGTTGCCCTCGGCGAGTTCCTTGGCCCGGCCGGCCTCGTGCCGCAGGCGCCTGCGGTCCAGGACGACGACGGCCTGGGCGGCGAAGGCGGCAAGCACCCGGCGGTCCTCGGCGGGCAGCACCCGGCCGGTCAGCGCGAGCGCCATGTGGTCGCCGACCGGCATGTCGGCATCCGCCTCCTCCGGGCTCCGGCAGGGACGGGGGCCCACGCTGCCCGCGCAGGTCCAGGGGGCGACGTCGCTCTGCCGTTCCAGCAGTGCCACCGACACCATGCCGAAGGTCTCACGGACGCGTTCGAGCAGCGCCTCCAGGCTGCTCTCGCCGCGCAGCACGTTCCCGGCGAGGAAGGAGAGGATCTCCGACTCGGCGCGCAGCCGGGCCGCCTGGTGGGTGCGGCGGGCGGCGAGGTCGACCACGGAGGCCACCGCCACCGCCACTCCGACGAAGATCGCGATGGCGACCATGTTCTTCGGGTCGGCGATGGTCAGCGTGTGGACGGGCGGGGTGAAGTACCAGTTCAGCAGCAGCGAGCCCACCACCGCCGAGGCCAGTGCCGGCAGCAGGCCACCGAGGAGCGCCGCCGCCACCGTCAGTGTCAGGTACAGCAACATGTCGTTGGCGAGGCCGACTTCGGGCGCGACGTGCGTCAGCAGCAGGGTGAGCAGGACCGGGCCGAGCACTCCGACGAGCCAGCCCCGGACGATCCGGGACCGGCCGAGGCGCGCTCCGCGGGCCACGGGCAGTCCGCGTCCCTTGCCCGCCTCGTCGTGGGTGATCAGGTGGACGTCGAGGTCGGGGCCGGAGTCCCGGGCGACCGTGGCGCCGACGCCGGGTCCGAGGACGTACTGCCAGCTCTTGCGACGGGAGACGCCGAGGACGATCTGGGTGGCGTTCACTCCACGGGCGAAGTCGAGCAGCGCGTTGGGGACGTCGTCGCCGACGACGTGGTGGAAGGTGCCGCCGAGGTCCTCCACCAGCTCGCGCTGCACGGCCAGTTCCTTCGGTGACGAGGACGTCAGCCCGTCGCTGCGGGCGATGTAGACGGCCAGCACCTCGCCGCCGGCGCCCTTCTCCGCCAGCCGGGCGGCGCGGCGGATCAGCGTCCGTCCTTCCGGGCCGCCGGTGAGCCCCACGACGATCCGTTCCCTGGACCCCCATATCGTCGAGACCTCGTGCTCGCTGCGGTAGGCGTTGAGGTACTCGTCGACCCGGTCGGCCACCCAGAGCAGGGCCAGTTCGCGCAGCGCGGTGAGGTTGCCGGGGCGGAAGTAGTTGGAGAGGGCGGCGTCGACCTTGTCGGGCCGGTAGATGTTGCCGTGCGCCATGCGCCGCCGCAGGGCCTGGGGCGACATGTCGACCAGTTCGATCTGGTCGGCCCGGCGGACCATCTCGTCGGGCACGGTCTCCTGCTGCCGGACGCCGGTGATGGACTCGACGACGTCGCCGAGGGACTCCAGGTGCTGGATGTTGACGGTCGATATGACGTCGATTCCGGCCGCCAGCAGCTCCTCGACGTCCTGCCAGCGCTTGGCGTTGCGCGAGCCGGGGATGTTGGAGTGGGCCAGCTCGTCTACGAGCGCCACCCGGGGACGCCGGGCCAGCACGGCGTCGATGTCCATCTCCGTGAAGGAGGTGTCCCGGTACTCCAGTTCCCTGCGCGGGGTCTGTTCCAGGCCGTGCAGCATGACCTCGGTGCGCGGCCGGCCGTGGTGCTCCACGAAGGCGACCACGCAGTCCGTGCCGCGCTCCACGCGCCGGTGCGCCTCGGACAGCATCGCGTACGTCTTGCCGACGCCCGGTGCCGCACCGAGGTAGATCCGAAGCCTGCCGCGTGCCATGTTCACCCTTCGAAGCGGTAACCCATGCCGGGTTCGGTGATGAGATGGCGGGGGTGTGAGGGGTCCGCCTCGAGTTTCCGCCGCAGTTGGGCCATGTAGACCCGCAGGTAGTTGGTCCGGCCGCTGCGGGAGCTGCCCCAGACCTCCTGGAGCAGGTGCTTCTGTGTGATGAGGCGACCGGGGTGGGTCACCAGGATCTCCAGCAGATGCCACTCGGTCGGGGTGAGGCGGATGTCGCGGCCGCCCCGGACGACTTTCTTGGCCAGCAGGTCGATGGTGAACCCGGCCGTCTCCACGCGCGGTGTCACGGGGACCGGGGACGTCACCTCGGTACGGCGGACGGCGGCCCGCAGCCGGGCCATGAGCTCGTCCATGCTGAAGGGCTTGGTGACGTAGTCGTCGGCGCCCGCGTCGAGTGCGGCCACCTTCTCGGCGGAGGCCCAGCGGGCCGACAGCACCAGGATCGGCATCCGGGACCAGCCGCGCAGGGCCCTGATGACGTCGAGCCCGTCCATGTCGGGCAGGCCGAGGTCGAGCATGACGACGTCCGGCTGCCGCGCGGCCGCCAGCCGGAGGGCCGTGGTGCCGTCGGGCGCCGCGTCCACTCCGTACCGGCGTGCCTGCATGGTGATCACGAGTGCTCGTACCAGCTGGGGGTCGTCTTCCACGACCAGCACCCGGGTCATCGGTCAGTCGCCCTCGGTCAGTGCCCTGAGCGCGACGTTGAGTTCGAGGACGTTCACGCGCGGCTCACCCATGAAGCCGAGCGTGCGTCCGTCGGTGTGCTCCTCGACCAGCTTGCGCACCTGGTCGACGGGGAGGCCGTTCCGCTCGGCGACCCGGTGCACCTGGAGGTCGGCGTACCGCGGCGAGATGTCGGGGTCGAGTCCGGAGCCGGAGGACGTGACCGCGTCGGCGGGCACTTCGGCCGGAACGACCTTGTAGTCGGCGGTGGAATTGTCCTTGACGACCTTGGCCTTCGCCTCCTTCACCCACTTGATCAGTTCGGGGTTGTCACCGGAGCGGTTCGTGGCACCGGAGAGGATCAGCCGGTACTGGGTGTTGACCGAGTTCACACCCAGTCCGTTCGCCGGGCGGGGCTGGAAGTAGTCCAGGCTGTAGCCCTGTTGACCGATCAGCGAGGAACCGACGACCTTGCCGTCCGCCTTGATCTCGGAGCCGTTCGCCTTGTCGTCGAAGAGGGCTTGGGCCACACCTGTGACGGCCAGCGGATAGAGCACGCCTGTGAGCACGGTCAACACCAGCAGCGCCCGCAGGCCCGCGGCCAGCAACCGACCGGTGTTCACAACGGAGTTGTTCATGATGGTGGTTCACCACGATTCTGAGGAATTACAGGCCGGGGATCAGGGAGATGAGCAGGTCGATGAGCTTGATGCCGATGAAGGGCGCGACCAGTCCGCCCAGCCCGTAGACGGTGAGGTTCCGGCGCAGCATGCGGTCCGCGCTGACCGGCCGGTACCGCACGCCCTTCAGTGACAGCGGCACCAGCGCGACGATGATCAGCGCGTTGAAGACGACCGCCGAGAGGATCGCGGAGTCCGGCGAGGACAGGCCCATGATGTTGAGCTTGTCCAGCCCGGGGTAGACGGCCGCGAACAGCGCCGGGATGATCGCGAAGTACTTGGCGACGTCGTTGGCGATCGAGAACGTCGTCAGCGCGCCGCGCGTGATCAGCAGCTGCTTGCCGATCTCCACGATCTCGATGAGCTTGGTCGGGTCGGAGTCGAGGTCGACCATGTTGCCGGCCTCCTTGGCGGCCGACGTGCCGGTGTTCATCGCCACGCCGACGTCGGCCTGCGCGAGGGCGGGCGCGTCGTTCGTGCCGTCACCGGTCATCGCGACCAGCTTGCCGCCGGCCTGCTCCCGCTTGATCAGCGCCATCTTGTCCTCGGGGGTCGCCTCGGCGAGGAAGTCGTCGACGCCCGCCTCCTCGGCGATGGCCTTGGCGGTCAGCGGGTTGTCGCCCGTGATCATGACGGTCTTGATGCCCATCCGGCGCAGTTCCTCGAACCGCTCCCGCATGCCGTCCTTGACGACGTCCTTGAGGTGGATGACGCCCAGCACCCGCGCCCCGTCGGCGTCTTCGACCGCGACCAGCAGCGGGGTGCCCCCGGCCTCGGCGATACGGTGGGCGAGCCGGTCCGCGTCCTCGGCGACCGTGCCGCCCTGCTCCCGCACCCAGGCCACGACCGAACCGGCCGCGCCCTTGCGGATCTTGCGCCCGTCGACGTCCACGCCGGACATCCGGGTCTGCGCGGTGAAGGCGATCCACTCGGCGCCGGTCAACTCGCCCTGATGGCGCTCGCGCAGACCGTACTTCTCCTTCGCCAGTACGACGACGGAACGGCCCTCGGGCGTCTCGTCGGCCAGCGACGACAGCTGCGCGGCGTCCGCGACCTCGGCCTCCGTCGTCCCGCTCACCGGCACGAACTCGGCCGCCCGGCGGTTGCCGAGCGTGATGGTGCCGGTCTTGTCGAGCAGCAGCGTGGAGACGTCACCGGCGGCCTCGACGGCCCGGCCGGACATGGCGAGGACGTTGCGCTGGACCAGCCGGTCCATGCCCGCGATGCCGATGGCGGAGAGCAGCGCGCCGATGGTCGTGGGAATCAGGCAGACCAGCAGGGCGACCAGCACGACCATCGTCAGCTTCGTGCCCGCGTAGTCCGCGAGCGGCGGCAGCGTGGCGCAGGCGAGCAGGAAGACGATGGTCAGGGACGCGAGCAGGATGTTCAGCGCGACCTCGTTCGGCGTCTTCTGCCGGGCCGCGCCCTCGACGAGGTTGATCATCCGGTCGATGAAGGTCTCGCCGGGCTTCGTCGTGATCTTGATGACGATACGGTCGGAGAGGACCTTGGTGCCACCCGTGACGGCCGAACGGTCGCCGCCGGACTCCCGGATGACGGGCGCCGACTCACCGGTGATCGCCGACTCGTCGACGGACGCGACCCCCTCGACGACATCGCCGTCGCCGGGGATGACATCGCCCGCCTCGCAGACGACCAGGTCGCCGATCCGCAACTCGGTGCCGGGCACGCGCTCTTCAGCCGACCCTTCGAGCCGCCTGGCCACGGTGTCGGTCTTGGCCTTGCGCAGGGTGTCGGCCTGGGCCTTGCCGCGGCCCTCGGCGACGGCCTCCGCCAGGTTGGCGAAGACCACCGTCAGCCACAGCCAGACACTGATCGTCCAGCCGAACCAGTCGCCCGGGTCCGTGAGGGAGAAGGCCGTGGTCAGTACCGACCCGATCCACACCACGAACATCACGGGCGACTTGACCATCACCCGCGGATCGAGCTTGCGGAAGGCGTCCGGCAGCGACCTGAGAAGCTGCTTCGGATCGAAGAGGCCCGCGCCGACACGGCCTTCGGGGGACTTGTGCCCGGTGGGTACGTCGTTGTGCGGCGCCCGGGTGGGAGTGGCTGTGGACATGGAGTCCTCGTGATTCGTTACGTCGGTGCTCATCACGCCAGCCCCTCGGCCAGCGGACCCAGCGCCAGGGCGGGGAAGTACGTCAGACCGGTGATGACGATGATCGTGCCGACCAGCAGACCCGCGTACAGGGGCTTGTCGGTGCGCAGCGTGCCCGCGGTGGCCGGAACCGGCGTCTGCTCGGCGAGCGAGCCGGCCAGCGCCAGCACGAACACCATCGGCAGGAAGCGGCCGAACAGCATGCACAGGCCGAGCGTGCTGTTGAACCACTGCGTGTCCGCGTTCAGCCCGGCGAAGGCCGAGCCGTTGTTGTTGGAGGCGGACGTATAGGCGTAGAGGATCTCGGAGAATCCGTGCGCCCCGCTGTTGGTCATGGAGTTCGCCGGGGTCGGCAGGGCCATCGCGAGCGCGGTGAAGACGAGCACCAGCGCCGGGGTGACCAGGATGTAGCAGGCCGCGAGCTTGATCTCGCGGGAGCCGATCTTCTTGCCCAGGTACTCGGGCGTACGGCCGACCATCAGCCCGGCGATGAACACCGCGATGACCGCCATGATCAGCATGCCGTAGAGGCCGGAGCCGGTACCGCCGGGCGCGATCTCGCCCAGCATCATCCCGAGCATGGCGACGCCGCCGCCAAGACCCGTGAACGACGAGTGGAAGGCGTTCACCGCGCCGGTCGAGGTGAGCGTGGTCGAGGTCGCGAAGATCGAGGAGGCACCGACGCCGAACCGCACCTCCTTGCCCTCGTACGCCCCGCCCGCGAGGTCGAACGCCGGGCCGTGGTGGGCGAACTCGGTCCACATCATCAGGGCGGTGAAGCCGATCCAGATGGTGGCCATCGTCGCGAGGATCGCGTAACCCTGCCTGACCGAGCCGACCATGAGGCCGAAGGTGCGGGTCAGGGCGAACGGGATCACGAGGATCAGGAAGATCTCGAAGAGGTTCGAGAACGGCGTGGGGTTCTCGAAGGGGTGGGCACTGTTGGCGTTGAAGTAGCCGCCGCCGTTGGTGCCGATCTCCTTGATGGCCTCCTGCGAGGCGACCGCGCCGCCGTTCCACTGCTGCTGGCCGCCCATGAACTGTCCGACCTCGTGGATGCCGGAGAAGTTCTGGATCGCACCGCAGGCGACCAGCACGACCGCGGCGACGGCCGCCAGCGGCACGAGAACGCGGACGACACCCCGCACCAGGTCGGCCCAGAAGTTGCCGAGTTCACCGGTACGCGAGCGGGCGAACCCGCGCACGAGGGCGACCGCGACGGCGATGCCCACGGCCGCGGACACGAAGTTCTGCACGGCGAGACCGGCCGTCTGCACGACGTGGCCCATGGCCTGCTCGCCGTAGTACGACTGCCAGTTGGTGTTGGTGACGAACGAGACGGCCGTGTTGAACGCCTGGTCCGGGTCGATGGACCGGAAGCCGAGCGACCTGGGCAGGACACCCTGGAGCCGCTGCAGCAGATAGAGGAAGAGCACGCCGACGACGGAGAAGGCGAGGACGCCGCGCAGATAGGCGGGCCAGCGCATCTCGGTGTCGGGGTCGGCTCCGATGCCCTTGTAGATCCACCTCTCGACGCGCCAGTGGCGGTCGGAGGCGTAGACCCTGGCCATGTAGGTGCCCAGGGGTATGTAGGCGAGGGCCAGCGCGCCGATCAGGGCGAGCAGCTGGAGGACGCCGGCGGTTACGGGACCCATGGCTGTGCTCAGAACCTCTCCGGGAAGATCAGGGCGAGGACGAGATAGCCCAGCAGGGCGACGGCCACGACGAGGCCGACGACGTTCTCGGCGGTCACAGCTTGGTCACCCCCTTGGCGACGACAGCCACCAGCGCGAAGCACGCGATCGTGATGGCGACGAAGGCCAGATCGGCCATCGTGGACTCCTGGAGTGAGGTTCGGTTCGGACAGGGACGTCTGTTCGGACAGGGACGTCTAGAGGAAACAGCTCGCGCGGCCGGATTCGGCCGCCGTTGACGGGTCCCTTACGGCGCTCTGCGCGGCCTTGACGGGACCCATACGCGGACCGCGGTGCGAGCAGGTCGGTCGGGTCCGGTGGGGTCGGGTCGGGTGGGGTCGGGTCACGGTCAGGGCAGGCGGAACCGCAGTCGGCAGATCACCGCGTCGGTCTCCCGCCGCACGGCATGCGCGACCACGGCACCCCGCTGGTTCTGCAGGAGCCGCTGCCACACGCGCTCCGGCTCCGTCTCCGGGATCAGCACGGTGACCCGGGTGGCCGGCTCGGACGCCGTGACGGCACGGACGTAGGCGGCGATGGGCCGGCCCAGACTGCGCCGCTCGCAGGTCAGCCGGATCAGCGGCACCCCCGGGTCCCACTCGGCCCACGACCGCTCCAGGGCGTGCAGGGCGGCACGGTCCTCGGGATCGGGGCAGCAGACGGAGACGGCGCGGACCTCGTCGCCGAGGGACGCCGCGGCGGTCAGGGCCTCCGAGGTCAGCCGGGACAGCGACGACACGGGCACGATCACGACGGAGCGCTCGCGGTGCGGGTGCTCGGGGACCCGGCCGAGGCCCAGCCGCTCGCCGATCCGTACATAGGCGCGGTGCACGGTCTCGAAGGCCGCGACCAGCAGGGGCAGGGCGATCACGATCAGCCAGGCGCCCTGCGCGAACTTGGTGGCGGTGACGACGACGGCCGCGACTCCGGTGAGGCCGGCACCGAGGCCGTTGAGCGCGGCCTTCCCCCGTCGGCCGGGGCCGCGTTCCAGCCGCCAGTGCCGGACCATGCCGACCTGGGCGATGGTGAAGCCGACGAAGACGCCGATGGCGAACAGGGGCACCAGGGTGTTGGTGTCACCGCCGGAGAAGACCAGCAGCGCGGCCGATACGACGGCGAGGGCGAGGACGCCGTGCCGGTGGACCTGCCGGTCGGCCTTCAACGCGAAGACATGCGGCAGGTAGTTGTCGCGGGCCAGCAGTTTCAGCAGCACGGGGAGGCCGCCGAACGAGGTGTTCGCGGACAGGGCCAACAGGATCATCGTCGCGAACTGGACCAGGTAGAAAGCCCAGTTGTGGCCGAACGAGGCTTCCGCGAGCTGGGCGAGAACCGTGACGCCGTCGACCGGCTGGAGGTGGAAGCGGGAGATCAGCACCGACAGACCGACCAGCATCACACCGAGTACGGCGCCGAGGGCGACCTCGGCGCGCTGGGCACGCTGGACGCGCGGGACGCGGAAGGAGGGGACGGCGTTGGCGATGGCCTCGACGCCGGTGAGGGCGGAGCAGCCGGAGGCGAAGGCCTTCAGCAGGAGCAGGGTGCCCACGGCGGTGGCGTTGTCGGCCACGGCCGAGGCGTGGCCCGCGGCGGCCTGCGTGCTCGCCGGCGCCGACCGGAACAGCCCGACGACTATCAGCACGAGCACGGAGCCGACGAAGACGACGGTCGGTGCGACGAAGGCCTTCGCCGACTCGGCGATGCCGCGCAGGTTCACCGCCGTGATCAGCGCGAGCACGGCCAGGCACAGCCACAGCCGGTCGTCGTGGAGCGCCGGGAAGGCCGAGGTCAGCGCGGCCACGCCGGCGGTGACGGCGACGGCGACGTTGAGGACGTAGTCCAGGACGAGCGAGGCCGCCGCGACCAGGCTCGTGCGCCTGCCCAGGTGCGTCCTGGCCACGGCGTAGGAGCCGCCACCGTCCGGGAAGGCCGCGATCACCTGCCGGTACGAGGCCACCAGCACCGCCAGCAGTCCGGCGATGGCCAGCGTGACCGGGAGCGTGAATCCGAGTCCGTGGGCGCCGGCCGCGGCCAGCACCAGCACGATCGCCTCGGGCCCGTAGGCCACCGATGCCATCGCGTCGAGAGAGAGGGCGGCGAGGCCGGTGATGGCGGTGAGCCGATGCCGTTCGCCGGAATCCGGCGGCTCCTCGTCGGTGGGGGTCGCCCCGGGCTCGGTGGTCAGGACGGACATGGGATGCGGGCTCCTTCGTACGGACGAGCGGGCACCCGCGACGGGCCGCGCGTGCCGCACCCAGGTTCTGTCCGGATCCCGCCGCTCCCCGCCCCTCCTTGCGCGTTCTTCGCGCGCAACCGGCCGACCTTGACGCCACGTTGACGCGCCCCGCCCGCCTGCGACCGGGCAGACGGCCGCCCGGCGTGCTGATCGTGAACGCGATGCCGGCGACACGGGGACCCGCGATCGACCTCCGGTCGGCATCCGCCGCACAAGCCCCTCCACCAGGGGGCACACACACGATGACGCTGCGTATCCACCCCGCACAGACAGGCCGGCCACCCGTCACCCCATCAGCCCAACCACGCCCTACCGGCCCAGCCACCCCCGACCAGCGCCGAACCGCGCATCTCGTACCGCAGCCACGGCCGACATGCCGAGTCTTAACGGAAGCTTGACGCCCGCAGCACCCCGATCCGTGGGCCCGCGCGTCACTCTCTGCTTACGCTGGTGCCGCCGTCCGCGTGATGGCCGGAACCACGCGCCGACCCGCACATCAGGAGCACGCCGATGGCCACGACCGAACACCCCCCGCCCAGTCGCCTGCGCGCCTGGATGCTGGAGGGCCTGTCCGACATGGGCAAGGGCCACGGCCGCGAGGAACAGCAGGCCGAGCCCGAGTCCAAGCTGGAGCACAAGGGCCAACGCTGGTACCGCGTCATGTGCCTCACCGGCGTCGACTACTTCTCGACCCTCGGCTACCAGCCGGGCATCGCGGCCCTCGCGGCCGGCCTGCTGTCACCCGTCGCCACGATCGTGCTGGTGATCGTCACCCTGGCGGGAGCCCTGCCCGTCTACCGGCGCGTGGCCGAGGAGAGCCCGCACGGCCAGGGCTCGATCGCGATGCTGGAGCGGCTGCTGACCTTCTGGAAGGGCAAGCTCTTCGTCCTGACCCTGCTGGGCTTCGCCGCCACCGACTTCCTGATCACCATCACCCTGTCGGCGGCCGACGCCTCGACGCACCTGGTCGAGAACCCGCATCTGAACAGCGCCCTGCACGACAAGCAGATGCTGATCACCCTCATCCTGGTGGCCCTGCTGGGCGCGGTCTTCCTCAAGGGGTTCCTGGAGGCGATCGGTGTCGCCGTGGCCCTGGTCGGCGCCTACCTCGCGCTGAACGTCGTCGTGGTGGCCGTCGGCTTCTACCACGTCGTCACCGAGGGACACGTCGTCACCGACTGGTCCAACGCCCTCACGGCCGAGCACGGCAACATCTTCGTCATGATCGGCGTGGCCCTGATCGTCTTCCCCAAACTGGCGCTGGGCCTCTCCGGTTTCGAGACCGGCGTAGCCGTGATGCCGCACGTCAAGGGCGACCCGGGCGAGACCGAGGAGAGCCCCCGGGGCCGTATCCGGGACACGAAGAAGCTGCTCACCACCGCAGCCGTGATCATGAGCTGCTTCCTGATCGCGACGAGCTTCATCACCACGCTGCTGATCCCGGAGAAGGAGTTCGAGTCGGGCGGACAGGCCAACGGCCGTGCGCTGGCATTCCTGGCGCACGAGTACCTCGGTGGCGCCTTCGGCACGGTCTACGACGCCTCGACGATCGCCATCCTGTGGTTCGCCGGCGCCTCCGCCATGGCCGGTCTGCTCAACCTGATGCCGCGCTATCTGCCCCGCTACGGCATGGCCCCGCACTGGGCGAGGGCCGTCCGCCCGATGGTCATCGTCTTCACCCTGGTCGCCTTCCTGGTCACCTGGATCTTCGACGCCGACGTCGACGCCCAGGGCGGCGCCTACGCCACCGGCGTGCTGGTCCTCATCAGCTCGGCCGCCATCGCCGTGACCATCGCCGCCCGCAAGGCCGGCCAACGCAACTGGACCATCGGCTTCGCGGTCATCTCGGCGGTGTTCCTCTACACCACCGTCGTCAACGTCATCGAACGCCCCGACGGTGTGAAGATCGGCGCCTGCTTCATCGCCGGCATCATCCTGGTCTCACTCCTGTCCCGACTGGCCCGTGCCTTCGAGCTCCGCGTGACCGACGTGACGCTCGACGGCATGGCGGAACGTTTCGTCAGAGACATGGCCAGCCGCAAGATCCGCCTCATCGCCAATGAGCCCGACCGGCGGGACAAGGCCGAGTACCGCGACAAGATCGAGCAGATCCGGGCCGACAACGACATCCCGGACCAGGAGGACTTCGTCTTCGTCGAGGTGACGGTCACCGACCCGTCCGAGTTCGAGGCGGGCCTGACCGTACGCGGCGAGGTCCTGCACAACCGCTACCGGGTCCTGACCCTGGAGTCCTCCTCCATCCCCAACGCCCTGGCCGCCCTGCTCCTGCACGTCCGCGACTCCACCGACCGCATCCCCCACATCTACTTCGAGTGGACCGAGGGCAACCCCTTCACCAACTTCCTGCGCTTCTTCCTCTTCGGCCAGGGCGAGGTCGCCCCGGTCACCCGAGAGGTACTGCGCGAGGCCGAGCCGGACCGGGACCGCCGGCCCCGCGTACACACCGGCTGAAACGGCCGCGCCCATCAGGATCGCGTCAAGGTTGCGCCGTAAGGCGTCAGAGCACCGCAGGCACGGGGTCGTTCCGGCGCCCGGACCCCTACCGTCGGCACTGTGCTGGGATACGGACGGCGTCCGACCCCGACCGGCGACCGCCACTGGCGCGGCAGTGCCCGGTTCGCCCTCGGCTGCGCTCTGCTCTTCCTCGGCATGACCCTCCTGGTCGACCTGGACGGGGCAACCCTCACCCCGGCCCGCACCCTCCTCTGGCTGGCCCTGACCGCCCTGCTCTTCACGATCCTGTTCCCCCAGCGCGTGACGGCGGGCCCGGGCTGGCTGGAGGTCCGCGGCCTCCTACGCCGACAGACCGTCCGCACCGACGAACTCGTCGCCGTACGCCGACACGGCCGCGTCACCGCCCTCCTCACCCTCCGCGACACAGACGGCAACCGCCTCGACCTGGACCCCCGCGTCCTGATCGCCAACCCCTTCCTCTGGCACGAACTCGACACCGGAGTCCGCCGCTCCCGCGCACACGGCACCCTGCTCGAAGGCACCGACGTCCTGGAGCAACTGGCCCACCAGATCGACGACGCCACCACCCAGGCCGTACTCAGAGCATCAGGCTTCTCCTGACCCCCACCCTCCAACCGACGCCCAAGACAAAGTCCCTCGACACCAGCCGAGACCTCCACCCCTCCCCCGTCCGACGCTGAGCCACGCCCCTCGACCTCAACCCCACAAGCCGAACCCGCCCACACCAACACGGACCGGCACCCCCAACCCGACCAGCATTCGCCGTCGATGCCGCACCGCCCCAACCCCCCACCCACCCCACGGGGCTCAGCCTCACGACTGCCCGCGGCCCCTCTCCACCGACTGCCCGCGGCCCCTCTCCACCCCGCCCCAGGCCCGTCCAACGCTTGACGGGGAGACCGTGCCGCCCCAAGCCCCACCCACCCGCACGGGGCTTCGCCGCATGACTGCCCACGCGCTCCCAGCCCGTCCAACGTTCGACGACGAGGCCTCACACCCACGAGCTCCGCCTCATGCCTGCCCGCACCCCTCCTCAACACCGACCCAGGCATCCCCAGCCCGTCCGGCGTTTGAGGACGAGGCCGTTCAGGCCGATGGGGGTCCAGGGGGCGCAGCCCCCTGGCGGGGTCGAAGGGGCGGAGCCCCTTCAAGGGATGGGACGGGTAGGGGCGGCGGGGGCGAAAACCACCCGTCGCAACCGACCAGCACCCCTACAGGCTCGGCCAGGCAACACACCCCCTCAACCTCAGCCCAACTACGGTGGGACCCAAACCCCTCAAAACCACACAACCCGCACACCCGAACGCCCGAACACCCCCACCGTCAGCCAGCGAGGCACCCCCATGACCCTGAGCATCCGCAACCAACTCCCCGGCACCATCACAGCCATCACCCCCGGCGAAGCCATGGCCACCGTAAAAATCCACCTCACCGGCGGCCAACTCCTCACCGCAGCAATCACCCTGGACGCCCTAAACGACCTCCCCCTCACCCAAGGAACCCCCGTAACCGCTCTGGTGAAAGCCACAGACATCTCCCTCGCCACCACCCCGATCCAGGGCCTGTCCATCCGCAACCAGCTCCCCGGCACCATCACCGGCATCGCCACAGGCCCCGCAATGGCCTCAGTCAAGATCGCCGTAGACGGCGCAGCCCTCACCGCAGCCATCACCACCGACGCCACCACCGACCTCGCCCTGACCCCCGGCACGCCCGTCATCGCCCTGATCAAGGCAACAGAGGTAGCCCTGACAACAACATGAACCGCAAAGGGCTCCGCCCCGGCCAACCACGACCGGAACGGAGCCCTCCGCACACCTACCCCCGCAGCCCTACAGGCCCCGCGAGCACACCCCGCAAACGTCAGCCCTCATACGCGTCCATCGGCGGACAAGAGCACACGAGATTCCGATCCCCGAAGGCCTGATCAATCCGCCGCACAGGCGGCCAGTACTTGTCGGCAACCGACCCCCCAGCCGGGAACACAGCCTCCTCACGGCCGTAGGCGTGCCCCCACTCCCCACTCAACGCCCCGGCAGTATGCGGAGCATTCCGCAACGGATTGTCCTCGGCAGGCCACTCCCCCGCCCCGACCTTCTCGATCTCCCCACGAATAGCGATCATCGCCTCGCAGAACCGGTCGAGTTCACCCAGATCCTCGGACTCGGTCGGCTCGATCATCAGCGTCCCCGCCACCGGGAACGACATCGTCGGCGCATGGAAGCCGTAGTCGATGAGCCGCTTGGCCACGTCGTCGACGCTCACCCCGGTCGCCTTGGTCAGCGGCCGCAGATCGATGATGCACTCGTGCGCGACGAGCCCACCCGGCCCGGTGTAGAGCACCGGGTAGTGCGGCTCCAGCCGCTTGGCGATGTAGTTGGCGGACAGCACGGCCACCTGCGTGGCCCGCTTCAGCCCCTCGCCGCCCATGAGCCGTACATACGCCCAGGAGATCGGCAGGATCCCCGCGGAACCCCAGGGCGCGGCGGAGATCGGCCCGACCCCCGTCTCCGGCCCGGCGGCGGGCTGCATCGGGTGGTTCGGCAGATACGGCGCAAGATGCGCCCGCACACCGACCGGCCCGACACCCGGACCGCCGCCACCATGCGGAATGCAGAAGGTCTTGTGCAGATTCAGATGCGAGACGTCACCGCCGAAGTGCCCCGGCTTGGCCAGCCCCACCAGCGCGTTGAGGTTGGCGCCGTCGACGTACACCTGCCCGCCGGCCTCGTGCACCTGGGCGCAGATGTCGGCGACGTGCTCCTCGAACACACCGTGCGTCGACGGGTACGTGATCATCAGCACCGACAGCTCGTCCCGGTGCTTCTCGATCTTCGCCCGCAGGTCCTCGACGTCGATCTCACCGTCGTCGGCGGTCTTCACTACGACGACCTTCATACCGGCCATGACGGCACTGGCCGCGTTGGTCCCATGGGCGGAGGACGGAATCAGACACACGGTCCGCTGCTCGTCCCCGTTGGCCCGGTGGTATCCGCGCACGGCGAGCAGCCCGGCCAGCTCACCCTGCGACCCGGCGTTGGGCTGCAACGACACCTTGTCGTACCCGGTGACCTCGGCGAGACGTTCCTCCAGCTCACGGATGAGCGTCAGATAGCCCTGCGCCTGCTCGGCGGGCGCGAAGGGGTGCAGCTGCCCGAACTCCGGCCAGGTGACCGGCTCCATCTCGGTCGTCGCGTTGAGCTTCATCGTGCAGGACCCCAGCGGGATCATGCCCCGGTCCAGCGCGTAGTCGCGGTCGGCGAGCCTGCGCAGGTAGCGCAGCATCGCGGTCTCGGAACGGTGCTGGTGGAACACGGGGTGCGTGAGGTACTCGTCGTCGCGCAGCAGCCCGTCCGCCAACGCGTCCTCGGTCACCGCGTCCAGCGCCTCGATGTCCCCCTCGACCCCGAACGCCGTCCACACGGCACCCAGCTGGGCCCGGTTCGTGGTCTCGTCACACGCGACGGAGACGTGGTCGGCGTCGACGAGGTGCAGGTTGACCCCGTTCTGCCGGGCGGCGGCGACGATCTCGGAGGCCTTCCCCGGCACCCGTACGGTCAGCGTGTCGAAGTAGGAGCCGTGCACGACCTCGACCCCACCGGCAGCGAGCCCGGCGGCCAGGACGGAGGCGTACCGATGCGTGCGCCGGGCGATGCCGCGCAGCCCGTCGGGCCCGTGGTACACGGCGTACATCCCGGCCATCACGGCGAGCAGCACCTGAGCCGTACAGATGTTGCTGGTGGCCTTCTCCCGCCGAATGTGCTGCTCACGCGTCTGCAGGGCCAGCCGGTACGCCTTGTTCCCATCGGCATCCACGGACACGCCCACGAGGCGCCCCGGCAGGCTGCGCGCGAACTTCTCATGTACGGCCATGTAGCCGGCGTGCGGCCCCCCGAAGCCCATCGGCACACCGAACCGCTGCGTCGTCCCGACCGCGATGTCCGCCCCGAGCTCGCCGGGCGACTTCAGCAGCGTGAGCGCGAGCAGATCGGCGGCGACGGTGACAAGGGCGCCGAGCTCATGGGCCTGCTCGATGACGGGCTTGATATCGCGTACGACACCGGAGGCACCCGGGTACTGAAGGAGCACGCCGTTGATCTCACGCGAGGCGACGTCGGCCGGGATCCCCCCACTGAGGTCGGCGACGACGACCTCGACCCCCGTGGGTTCGGCCCGGGTCTCGATCACGGCGATGGTCTGCGGAAGCACATCCGCGTCGACCAGGAACAGCCCCTTCTTGTTCTTGCCCATCCGCCGGGACAGGGACATGGCCTCGGCCGCCGCCGTCCCCTCGTCGAGCAGCGAGGCACCGGAGGTCGGCAGCCCGGTGAGGTCGGCGACCATGGTCTGGAAGTTGAGCAGCGCCTCGAGCCGCCCCTGCGAGATCTCGGGCTGATACGGCGTGTAGGCCGTGTACCAGGCCGGATTCTCCATCACGTTCCGCAGGATGACCGGCGGCGTGAAGGTCCCGTAGTACCCGAGCCCGATCATGGAATCCAGCACCTGATTGCGATCGGCGAGCGACCGCAGCTCGGCGAGCACCTCGGCCTCGGTACGCGCCCCCGGCAGATCGAGGGAGTCGGCGTTCTTGATCACATCCGGCACGGCGGCGGCGGTGAGCTCGTCGAGCGAGCCGTACCCGACGTGGGCGAGCATCTTGGCCCGAGCCTCATGATCAGGCCCGATATGACGCTGCTCGAAAGGGATCCCCTGTTCGAGCTCGGAGAGCGGAATGCGATGGGCGGTCATTACGGAGGCCTCCTGGTCTGACACGACCTTCGAGGGGCACCACGGCACGGGTACCCGGACGGCCTCCCCCTCTGTCATCTCAACCTGAGAGCTTCACCGGGTCACCACAGGGCGCCCGGCTTTCACCGTCGGTGAGAGCGGAAGCCGTCGACACCCGCCCTGCTTTCCAGAGTGACCTCGTCCGTGCGGTACGTGTGCCTGAGAGATTCCGGGGAGGATTTGCTCCTTCGGCGCCTCCGGATGGTGTCCGGAGGACTCTCCCGCACGGGGTCAGCAGCCGCTAGCCAGCCTACCAGCGGGGTCAACGCACGTACCTTCGAGTGGCCGCGCTCACCAATCTGCCTTTTCGTAGTGCTTACGACTGCTTCCGGATGAGTTGCGAACAAGTGGAGGGTCCGTGCAGACCGACATCGATCCGCGCAATCTGATCGGCCGCAAGGCCTTCGACCGCAACGGCACCAAGATCGGCACCATCGACGAGGTCTACCTCGACGACGCGACCGGAGTGCCGGAATGGGCAGCGATACGCACCGGCCTGTTCTCCCGCGACGCCTTCGTCCCCCTCGAGCCCAGCGAACTGGTAGAAGGCAGCCTCCACATCCCCTTCGACCGAGCCCTGATCAAAGACGCCCCCGACTTCGGCGTAGGCCGCCACCTCTCCCCCGAACAGGAACTCCAGCTCTACCACCACTACGGCCTCGACGTAGCCCCTCCTCTCCCACCCCCGGACCGGGACTTCGGCAACATCGCAGGCCAGGAAACCCCAGAAGACAACGGCCCCAGGCCAACCCACCCCCACCCCTGACCCCACATCCCGCCGACCAGCACCATGGGCAACCCACGCCCCCCAACGGAGCCCAGACGACGCCGCCTCACCACGTCTCCCGACTCCACGTGCACCCAGCACCCAGCACCCAGCCATGACTCCCCCTCTCGTGGCTCGGCCCACCAACGCAGCCGCCGGACACCGCGCCCCGCCTGCCCAGCAGAGGCATCCGCACGAGGCCGCCGCACACAGGCCCCGGCCACGCACGCGCCGCGCCCCATCCGGCTGCTCGGACAGCGGGCACCGCCAACAGCCCTCCCACCAGGCAGAGACAGCCGCGCTCAAGCCCCGGCCACGCCGCGCTCCCCCGCCAGCCCAGCCCCCCTCACCTCTAAGGCTTCACCAGCCCCAGACCCACCAGCTCCCCCACTGCCCCGAACTAGTCCAGCTTCTCCAGGTTCTCCAGCCCGCCCCACAGACCTGTCCCGCACCAACGGCAACGGCTCCGCCCCCTCCAACCCCGGATCATCAACCCGAAACGTCCGCACCCTCCCCGGCCCAGAAGACTCGGGCGTCTCGAACCGCACGGTCACCCGCCCGACCCCACTCCCCTGCACCCATCCATGCCCGTACTCGACGTGCCGCACGTCGTGCCCGGCAACCCACCGCCGCTCCACGGGCCCCGCGACCCGCTGCTCACCAGCCGGCTCCTCCTCACCGTCCTCCGCGAAGTGCGCCGCCCCCTCCCCCGCCACCTGCGCGAACAGATCCTCCTGCGTGTAGTCGGCCAGCCCGCTGACCCCCACCCCCAACAGCCGCACCCCACCCGTCGTGTCCACAGAATCCAGCAGCCGAGCCGCAGCCTCCCGCACCACCGCCGGATCGTCCGTGGGCCCTCGCAGCGTCTCGGAACGGGTCAGCGTGGAGAAGTCGTACCTCCGCACCTTCAGGACGATGGTCCGCCCCGACAGTCCGGCCCCCCGCAACCGCCGCACACACCGGTCGGCCAGCCGCTGCACCTCCAGCCCGACCCGCACCCGGTCATGGATGTCCACGTCATACGTGTCCTCGACCGACACCGACTTGGCCTCCCTCTCGGCCACCACAGGCCGATCGTCATGGGCCAGCGCCATGGCGTACAGGGCGTGCCCATGAGCCTTGCCCAGCAGCCGTACGAGCTCGTCCTCCCCCGCCTCGGCGATCTCGTCCACCGTGTGGATCCCGGCCCGCCGCAGATGGTCCCCGGTCGCCGGCCCCACTCCCGGCAGGGTCCGCACCGACATCGGCCCGAGCAACGCCCGCTCCGACCCCGGCTCGATGACCACCAGCCCATCGGGCTTGGCCTGCTCCGAGGCGATCTTCGCGAGCATCTTGGACGCGGCCAGCCCCACCGACCCCGCGAGCCCCGTGACCGCCCGTATGTCGGCCCGCAGCCTCGCCCCCACCAACCGCGCCGACTCCTCGTCCCAGGCCGAACCCCCCGCCTCCAGATCCACGAAAGCCTCATCCAGGCTCAAGGGCTCCACCAGCGGCGACAACTCGCGCAGCAACGCCATGACCTGCTCGCTGATGTCCCGGTAGATCCCGAAACGCGGCACGAGATACGCGGCATTCGGTGCCAGCCGACGTGCCTGGGCCATGGGCATCGCCGAGTGCACCCCGAACACCCGAGCCTCATAGGAGGCGGTGGCGACGACTCCCCGCGGCCCGAGCCCGCCCACGACCACGGCCTTGCCGCGCAGGCTCGGCTTGGATGCCTGCTCCACCGAGGCGTAGAAGGCATCCATGTCGAGATGCAGGATCGTAGGCGCGTTCCTCACATCTCCGATGCTGCCTCACGCCACTGACAATGCCCTGCCACGACCGCATGATTTACGGCCCTCCGCACAACCCACGGCGCTCGAACCGGCCAGGGGATAGGGCTGCCGCCAACGAGCTCAGACGGCCCGGTTGCGCCGCCGAGCCAACTCGTCCGCCGGGTTGTGCCCGACCAGCGTCTCCCCGGTGTCGATCCGCTCCCCGTGCAGCTGCGACAAGGCGCCCTCGACGTCCCGCCACACCACGCCCACGGCGATCCCGAAGATCCCCTGCCCACCCTGAAGCAGCGCGTGCACCTCGTCCGGCGACGTGCACTCGTACACCGTCGCGCCGTCGCTCATCAGCGTCATGCGCTCCAGATCGCGAAAGCCCCGCTCCCGCAGATGCTGCACGGCGGTGCGGATGTTCTGCAACGACACACCGGTGTCGAGGAACCGCTTGACGATCTTCAGAACGACGACGTCGCGGAAGCTGTAGAGCCTCTGCGTCCCCGACCCGTACGCGGGCCGCACGCTGGGCTCGACGAGTCCGGTGCGCGCCCAGTAGTCCAGTTGCCGATAGGTGATGCCGGCGGCCGCACACGCCGTCGGACCCCGGTAGCCGATCTGCTCGGTCTCCATGGACGCCGCCCCTCCGCCGCTGCTCGGCACGGCCGTCGGTCGCTGCGGAGCGTGATCGGCCGCGCTGCCCTGAAGCGGGCTGCCGTGAAGCGGGTACGGGCCGCTCGCCCCGAGACGTCCGGGGGCACCCCCAGCCGTACCGTCGCCGCTGCTTCTCACGCCGACCTCCGTCCTTGACCTGCCTTCTCGACGGTAGGCAGTCACCAGGGGTGCGTCAACGATCGCCACACTCGGCACGCCGAGTGATAATCACCCTAGGAGTGGTTTCCCGTACCCCACCGCGGGGAAAGGCTAGCCGAATGCACTCGGAGCGGGCCGCAGGACGCTCTCCCTCGCCGCTGGCAAATGCCGGCATTTGAGTTGTAACCGACTGTGGGCCGCGCCACCACGGACCGCAAGTCCGCCGGGTCGCCGCCCACGTCTCCTCACGGGCTTCGAGTCCTCACTGGCTGCTGGTGCCGAAGTCCTCGGGCGAGATCTGGTCGAGAAACTCGCGGAACTTCTCCACCTCGTCCTCCTGCTCGTCCGGGATCGCGATGCCCGCGTCGTCGAGGACCCCGTCGCTGCCGTAGATCGGCGTTCCGGTGCGCAGGGCCAGCGCTATGGCATCGGACGGGCGGGCACTCACCTCGACGCCGCTGGCGAACACCAGCTCGGCGTAGAAGACACCCTCACGTAGGTCCGTGATGCGCACTTCGGTGAGCTCCTGGCCGACGGCCTCCAGCACGTCCTTGAACAGGTCGTGGGTCAGCGGTCGCGCGGGGGCCATGCCCTGCTGGGCGAAGGCGATGGCCGTCGCCTCCCCCGGCCCGATCCAGATGGGGAGGTAGCGGTCGCCTCCCACTTCACGCAGGAGCACGATCGGTTGGTTGGAGGGCATTTCGACCCGGACACCTACGACATCGAGCTCGTTCACACAGCAACCCTAGGCCGTGCTCGGGACGTTTGGGTAGTCGGGCAGAGAACGGGTGGCCGATCCGGCCTTCCTGTGCATGCCCCGCTCAGGGCAGCCGCACCCCGAGAGCGGTCTGCACGAGCGCTGCGTGCAGCTTCACGGTGAGGCCCGCCAGCTCCTTGGCGCGCGCCTCGGCGTGAGCCCTGGTCTGCGGGTTGCGGTGCCGTCTCAGCGGCGCCACGACCTGGTCCACGAGCCCGGCCTCACGGTCGGCGGCGCCCTTCATCACCCGCAGATGCCTCGGCTCGATCCCGAACCGCCCGAGCTCGGCGACAAGCCCGGCCACGGTGACCGCCTCAGCGTCGTACGCCCCGTCCGGCAGCGGAGTGATCAGGCCGTACGACTCCCACTCCGCGAGCTCCTGCTCGCCGATCTCGGCGGCGGCGAGCAGCGCGGCCCGCCCGATCCGGGCCGCCGTGGGGGCCTGGACGGCCTCCAGGACCGTTTCTCCATCACGCTGGCGGCACACGGCCGGCAGCGCGGCGGCCTCACCACGCTCCATGGCGTCCAGGTGCTCGCGGATCACCTTGAGCGGCAGATAGTGGTCCCGCTGCATCCGCAGCACATGGCCGAGCCGCTCGACGTCCTGCGCGCTGAACTTGCGATACCCCGAGGGGGTCCGCCGCGGCTCGACGAGACCCTCCGCCTCCAGAAAACGAATCTTGGAGATGGTGATGTCAGGGAACTCCTCGCGCAGCACGTTCAGCACCGCGCCGATGCTCAGCAGCCGACCGTCCGTGGCGGCGATACCGTGCCCGGCACCGCCGCTCGGTGTTTTCAGCATGGACCTTCCCTGGTTCTCCCCGGACGGGCTCCGGGGGAGGGTCAGTAGCCCCGCTGGCTCGCGTAGAAGACCAGCCGGTACTTGCCGATCTGCACCTCGTCGCCGTTGTTCAGAGCGACCTGGTCGATCCGCTCACGGTTGACGTACGTGCCGTTCAGACTGCCGACGTCGGCCACCGTGAACGAGCCGTCCTGCGCCCGGCGGAACTCCACGTGCCGGCGCGAGACCGTGACGTCGTCCAGGAAGATGTCACTCTGCGGGTGACGCCCGGCCGTGGTCAGATCGCCGTCCAGCAGGAACCGGCTGCCCGAGTTCGGCCCACGGCGCACCACCAGGAGCGCGGAGCCCAGCGGCAGCGCGTCCACGGCGGCCTGGGCCTCGGGCGACAGCGCCGGGATCGCGGTCTGACCGGTGGTCTCGGCGTCGTAGGCCTCCAGACCGGAGATGGAGATCGTGGAGGTCGTCTCGGACGGACGCTCGGGCGCCGCACCGGCCCGCAGCGGCGCGCCACAGTTGGAACAGAAGCGGCTGTTCTCCGCGTTGCGGTTACCGCACCTCGTACACACCAGGGCCGACATCGGGGAAAACCCTCCACCCGTACTCGAGGTTGACGGTTGCCCGAAACCTATGCCGCCGGACTGGCCAGGGTCAACCGACGGCGCGCCCTGACCTCCGAAAATGTCACCGCCCGGCCCAGACACCTGGTCCCGGAACAGGGGGCGCTGACCCTCGTCATCCCCCTGTGTGCGGTGACGAGCGGTCGCGTTGTCGCTACCCTCTCGCGCGCTCTTGCCGAACAACTTCGCAAACAACTTCACGGGCGATTCCCCTTGACCGAAACAGACCCGCCCGTGGGGCAGGACGAACCCTGACTGCACTCTCTGACCGACCCGGACATCCTCACAACGTCCGTCTCCACCAGACAGTTTCCACCACGCACCACCCATTCGGTGCGCCGACCCCCCGCAACCTCATGCCCTCGCCGGACGTCCCCCATGCACCCCCGGTTCACTGCGAGGACGACCGAGCGTAGTCAGGCCGCTTCGCCACTCGCAAGGCGTCCACGACGATCTTGTCCGACCGCTCGATGGTCACGGTGGCCTGCTCCTTCTCGAAGGTCTGCACCACGCCTCCAGGGATGTTGAGCGCCGGTTCGAGGTCCTGCGGCTTGCCGATGACCTTGAAACGAACGGGAGCGTTGATCTTGTTCCCGTCGACGCTCACGCTGTTGCCCGAATCGGTCAGATAGGTGTCGGCGACGACGCGCACGCCGTTCACCTGGATCGCTTCCGCGCCGGCGGCGCGCAGCTCCTGGATCGCGTCGAGCAGCATGTCCGCTTCGACCGTCCCCTTCGTGTCCTCGATGGTCATCGTGATACCGGGTCCCTGCGCGGCCACAGTGCCCGCCAGAATGCCGAGTTGCTTCTCCTTCTCGACCGTCTGCCTGCGGGCCTCCTCGGCCTGGTTCGAACTGTTCTCCAGCTCGTCCCGCTGCTTCTCCAGACCTTGCTTCTCGTCCTCAAGACGCTGAGTTCGGTCATCCAGTTCATCGAGGATGCGAACGAGATCTTCCTGACGTGCGCCGCGCAGCGCACTGTCACCGTCGCTGTTCGAGGCGACCTGGACGGCCAGACCGAAGCCGAGGCCGAACAGCAGCAGGGCGACGATGAGTTGGGCCCTGGTGACCCGGGGCGGCCACAACCCCTTCGCCAACCGCTGCCGACCGGTCAGCTGAGGCGACTGCTCCTCGGCGGCGCTGTCCACGGCCTCCGTCGACTCCGCGGCCGCCGGGACCTCCTCGGGCAGCTCCTTGCGCAGCCTGTTCTCCGCGCTCTCCTCGTGGTTGCTCATCGGCCTCACGCCCGGAACACGTGCCGGCGAATCGCCGCGGCGTTCGAGAAGATACGGATGCCGAGCACGACGACGACACCGGTGGACAACTGGGCTCCCACACCCAACTTGTCGCCCAGGAAAACGATCAGCGCGGCCACCACCACGTTGGACAGGAACGACACGACGAAGACCTTGTCGTCGAAGATGCCGTCAAGCATGGCCCGCAGGCCGCCGAACACGGCGTCCAGTGCCGCGACGACGGCAATCGGCAGATAAGGCTCGACGACCGCCGGAACCTCAGGCCGGACCAACAGGCCGGCCACTACTCCCACGACGAGGCCCAGTACGGCGATCACGATGTGCCCTTCTCGGTTTTCTCGGTGTTCGGCTGTGCGGTACGCACGATCACACTCGGTGCGGCGGGCAACCGGAGGTCGTCCTCCACGAAGATGCCGGTGCGGATGCCGTACTCCTCACGCAGTGCATCCAGGTACAACCCGTTGACGCTCGCCTGGAACCTGTCGCGGAGCCGCTCCCCGTCCCCCACCGCAAGCACGGTGTACGGCGGGACCAGCGGCTTGTTGTCGACCAGTATCGCGTCGCCCGCCGCCCTGATCGCGGAGAGCGCGGTCAAGCGCTGCCCGTTGATGGCGATGGCCTCGGCACCGGACTCCCACAGCCCGTTGACCACGCGCTGCATGTCCCGGTCCTTCACACGGCCGGTGTCGGAGAACCCCGACGTCCCGCGCGGGTCCCCGTCGCCGCCTGCACCGGCCTCCTTGGCGTCGTTCACGACCAGCTTCACCCCGGGCCCGTGCACCTCGACAGAGCCCGCCAGGATGCCCACGAGATCCGCCTGCTCGCTGTCGCCGGTCGACTTGAGCGCCTCCCGCTGCCGCGCGCTCACGTCGTCGCGCAGTTTGTCGACGCTCTCCTCCAGCCGGTCCGCCGCCGCGGTCTCACGGTCGATACGGTCGACCAGCTCCTCGCGCTCCTTGGCCACGACGGGCGCCGCGACCCGCGCCTGCGCGGCACCAACGGTCACCACGAGCGCCGCGAGCACCAGCCCGGCCGCGAGCCCCAGCTTCGCCCTGAGCGTCTTCGGCAGGCCACCCTCGCCGGCGGCCTTCTTGCGGGCGGCTGCCTCGGCATAGCCGTCGTCGAGGCTGTGATCCATGACGTTGGTGAGTAGCGACATGGACGCGTCCGGACGCGTGGGGCGCGTAGGTGTGCTCCGAACGGGGGGCTGCGGCATGCCGCACATCGTCGCACGTCGCCACCGATACCTCCGAATGGCCCCACCGGCGTGCCGGACGGGCCCGTTGTGGAGGCCCGTCCGGCACGCGCGCGTGGTCGTGCTTCAGCGGCCGGCGCTGTCCACGACCGCCGCCCATTCATCCAGCAGAGCCTGCGCGGACGCGTCGTCCGGCCCCTCCGCCCACAGATGCGTGACCGCTTCTGCCGGGTCGGGCAGAACCATCACCCAGCGCCCGTCGGTCTCCACGACCCGCACACCATCGGTCGTGTCGACAAAGCGATCTCCTGCTGCCTCCACGACCCGCCGCATCACAAGCCCCTTGACGGCCCACGGAGTCGCGAGATCCCGCTTGATGACATGCGCCCGCGGAATCCGCGCGTCGATCTGGCTGAGCGTGAGCTGCGTACGCGCCACCAGGCCGATCAGCCGTACAAAGGCCGCCGTACCGTCGAAGACGCTGCTGAACTCCGGGACGATGAACCCGCCCTTGCCGTCACCACCGAAGATCGTCGTGTCGTCGCGCCCCACGCGCGTCAGGTCGTCCGGCGAGGTCGTCGTCCACTCCACCTGAGTCCCGTGATACGCCGCCACCTGCTCGGCGATCCTCGTCGTGGTCACCGGCAGCGCCACCCGCCCGCTGCGCCGCTCCGCGGCCACGAGGTCCAGCATGACGAGCAGCGCACGGTCGTCCTCGACGATCCGCCCCTTCTCGTCGACCAGCGACAGCCGCTCTCCGACCGGATCGAACCGCACGCCGAACGCCGCCCGCGCGGACGCCACGATCTCTCCCAGCCGCACCAGCCCAGACCGCCGCGCATCCGCCGACTCCGTGGGCCTGGACTCGTCGAGCCCGGGATTGATCGTCAGCGAGTCCACACCGAGCTTGCCGAGCAGACTGGGCAGCACAAGCCCCGCGCTGCCGTTAGAGGCATCGACGACGACCTTCAGCCCCGACTCCGAAATCCCCGTCGTATCGACGTTCCGCAGCAACGACCCGGTGTAGGAGTCGAAGACACTGGCCGGAAAATGCAGGTCCCCGATCTCCCCCGGGAACGCCCGCCGGTACTCCTGCCGCGCGAACACCCGGTCCAGCTTCCGCTGACTGGCCTGCGACAGGTCGGCTCCCCGCCCGTCGAAGAACATGATGTCCACGGAATCCGGCACCCCGGGCGTCGTCCGGATCATGATCCCACCGGCACTACCTCGCGCGGTCTGCTGCCGCGCCACAGGCAGCGGTACGTTCTCCAGGTCGCGTACGTCGATGGCGCTGGCCTGCAACGCGGAGATGACCGCCCGCTTCAGCGCCCGCGCGCCACGGGAGTGGTCGCGGGCCGTCGTGACGGTGGACCCCTTCTTCAGGGTCGTCGCATACGCGCCGGCGAGGCGCACAGCCAGCTCGGGCGTGATCTCCACGTTCAGGATCCCGGAGACACCACGGGCACCGAAGAGATGCGCCTGCCCCCTGGACTCCCAGATCACCGAGGTGTTGACGAAGGCGCCGGCCTCAATCGTCTTGAACGGATAGACGCGTACATTGCCCTGGACGATCGATTCTTCACCGATCAGGCACTCGTCCCCGATGACCGCGCCGTCCTCGATCCGAGCGGCGCGCATGATGTCGGTGTTCTTCCCGACGACGCAACCGCGCAGATTGCTGTGCTGCCCGATGTACACGTTGTCGTGGACCACGGCCTTGTGCAGAAAGGCCCCGCTCTTCACGACCACGTTCGAGCCGACGACGGTGTGCTCCCGGATTTCCGCCCCGGCCTCGACCTTGGCGTAATCCCCGATGTAGAGAGGCCCGCGCAGAACGGCATCCGGATGCACCTCGGCGCCTTCCGCCACCCACACACCCGGCGAGATCTCGAAGCCGTCGATCTCGACGTCGACCTTGCCCTCCAGGACGTCGGCCTGCGCCTTCACGTAGCTCTCGTGAGTACCAACGTCCTCCCAATAGCCCTCGGCAACGTACCCGTAGATCGGCTTGCCTTCCTTCATCAGCTGCGGGAAGACATCGCCGGACCAGTCCACGGGAACGTCGGCCTCGACGTAGTCGAAGACCTCGGGCTCCATCACATAGATACCGGTGTTCACGGTGTCCGAGAAGACCTGCCCCCAGGTCGGCTTCTCGAGGAAGCGCTCGACCTGACCTTCCTCATCCACGATCGTGATACCGAATTCCAGCGGATTGGGCACACGCGTCAGACAGACCGTGACCAGCGCGCCCTTTTCCTTGTGGAAGTTGATCAGCTCGGTGAGGTCGAAGTCGGTCAGGGCATCACCGGAGATGACAAGGAAAGCATCGTCCTTCAACGCCTCTTCGGCGTTCTTGACGCTTCCGGCGGTACCGAGTGGCTTCTCCTCGTTGGCATAGGTGAGCTCCATTCCGAGCTCTTCCCCGTCACCGAAGTAGTTCTTGACCAGAGAGGCCAGGAACTGAACTGTCACGACGGTCTCATTCAGACCATGCCTTTTGAGCAGCCTCAGAACGTGCTCCATGATCGGCCGGTTGGCCACCGGCAGGAGCGGCTTGGGCATGCTTGAGGTCATGGGACGAAGGCGCGTGCCTTCGCCCCCGGCCATCACGACGGCCTTCATGTCGGAAGCGTCCTCCTCGAAGAGACGACGGTCTAGCCGACTTCACCCGTCCAGATTGTCCCGCACTTTTCCACTGCGGGCCATCGAGCCGCTAAGGCAGCTTCAATCCGCGAGTTCAATCGGCCATGGCGTCCGCACGGACCAGGCGGCGGACTTGTACCACGTAGAGGACTCCTGCCCACCAGTACAGCGTCGTACCCCATCCGGCGAACGCCCATCCGAAAATAGCAGCCAGTGACGGGATCCATCCACTTCCGTCACTGAGCAGCAGCAACGGGAAGGCATACATCAGGTTGAAGGTGGCGGCCTTCCCCAGGAAGTTCACTTGCGGCGGCGGATAGCCATGCCGTCTGAGGATGCCCACCATGACCAGCAGAACCAGCTCGCGCGCCAAAAGTGCAGCGGTCAGCCAGACGGGCAGAATCTCGCGCCAGGTGAGACCGACCAACGTCGAGAGAATGTAGAGCCTGTCAGCCGCGGGGTCGAGCAGCCGGCCGAGGCTGCTGATCTGGTTCCAACGCCGCGCGAGCTTGCCGTCCAGGTAGTCAGTGACGCCACTCAGAGCCAGCACCAGAAGGGCCCAGCCGTCACTCTCCGGCCCGCCGAACTCAGGCCTGAGAATCAGCCACAGGAACAGCGGCACGCCAAGCAGCCGCGCCATGCTGAGGATGTTGGGGATGGTGAGGACCCGGTCCGTCTGAACACGAGTCTCCTGGACCTCCACCCGGGGGCCTCCTGTGGGAAACGTACTTACGATGCCCCCTGACCCTACCTCAACGCAAAAAAGCTCTGGCTCTTGGGTTGTTTGCCCAAGAGCCAGAGCTCT
>NZ_KQ948936.1 GCF_001514235.1 Streptomyces caeruleatus
TGAGCACGGCATTCACCAGCACACAAACCCCACAGCCCAGCAACCCCCCGAACAGCAAGCCGAGGCCGGTGATGAACGTCCCGCGCCGCATGGGGCGACCCGAGCGGCGGAAGGCTGCGCTCAGCGGGAAGAGGGCCACTCCGAACATGGTGACGGCGACGAACCAGACCTTGACGGCCTCGACGTAGAACGAGGTGACGCTGCCGTGCCTGAAATACCCCGTGTCGTCGCCCACCACCTGGAACTCCTCACCCCGCACGGCGTCCTCACCGGGCTCGAAGTCCTCCACGTCGGAGCGAACCCTGCCGTCGTCGGAGCGGAAAGTGCCCGAGCATTCCACGTCGTCCCCGATGACGTCCTTGCCGCAACGCTCGACGGTGATCGTCCCTTGCGTACCGCCGGACACCTTCCGCGGACCTTCCTCGTAACCCACCCCGACGAGAATCAGGCCGAAAAGCAGGGCCAGAACTCCCAGTGCTCCGGAGCCGATACGGCTGCCCGCGCCCCGATGTCTCGCCGCAGCGAAGCCGGGGAAGCCGGCCCCTCCCGTTCCGGCCTTCCGCAGGTTCCGCCCACCGCTCGCATCCGTCTTCAACGCCGTCCCGTTCTCCCACGTGGTGCGCGCACCGCCCCGCCTGACTCAGGAGATCTTGGCGAGGCCGGTTCATGCAGGTCAAGCCGGTCGACGTGGTCCAGCGGGCCCCTCGCGGGCAAGGGCGTCGCCGTTCACGGCACACCTCCGACACCTCTACACGTCCGCCACGTTCCCCACCCCGGAAACCGCCCTTCACGCAGCCCGCTCCGGCTCCGACGGCCCCCTCCTGATCTCACTGATAGCTTGCTGTTCCAGTCAGTTCACCCCGTGGGAATCCGATGACTCAGCCGCCGTTCCAACCGCCCCCGCCGCCTTCACAGCCACCACAGGCCCCCGACAACCCGTACAACCAGCCCTCTCCGCCACAGCAGGCGCCGGGATTCGGCCCTCCGCAGCCCCCGATGCAGCCGCCGATGCAGGCTCCGGGACAGCCCCCGATGCAGGCCCCCGGCCAACCGCCGATGCACCACGGAGCGCCGCCGGTGCCGGGACAGTCACCGATGCAGCCGATGTATCCCATGCAGCCGACGCCGCCGTTCCAGGCGCCCCCCTTCGGGCAGCGGCCGAACGCGAGCGGTCATCCGGTCGGGGCGGTCTTCCTCGGGTTCTTCGCCTCGGTCATCGTCTCGCTGCTCTACAGCGGTCTCATCCTGGCCACGTGGAAGGACCAGTCGGTCACCATGGCCAACACCCTCTACTTGGGCCACGCGCTGCTCAACGGAGCGATTGTCGGCTGGCTGGTCGGCCTGGTGGGCCACCGGAGCACTGGCGCCCACATCTGGGGGGCCGTCATAGCCGCGCTCGGCACGTTCTTCGGCTACACCAATTCCATCGTGCTCGTCTTCGCCGACAGCGATGGAGGTGGTGCTGTGTGGGACCTGGTGAGGTACGAGCCCTTCTGGCCGGCCAAACTCTGGTGGACCGACGGAACCACGGACAAGGTGGACTGGTTCTCCCCGCTCGGCCTCGTACTCGCCGCGGCCGCCGCCTGGGGACTCGCCTATCTCATCGGCAGCAGGCGCCGCCAGGCATGACGTCTACGCCTACGTCCCTTTGACGTCTGTTCAGGTGCCGGTCCGGGCGACCACCGCCGGGTCCCCGGTCGGTAGCTGAGCTGGATCCCGGGGCCTGAGGCCGGCCGACCCGCCTCAGCGGAAGACAGGACTGTCGCCGACCCCCGCCAGCGCCACCCCGATGCAGGTGACCATCATCGCCCACCGCGTGTGACCGATCCGGGCCAGCACAAAGCCCCAACCGCCGAGCGCCACGCCCACGGCATACGTCGCCACCCAGACACCGAGCGCGTCGCCCTGCCCGAGGCGTACGACGATCAGCACCAGGCAGGTGACGGCGACCAGCCCGGCGAACCCCGCGTACATCCCGCGCGCCTGCCGCGCCTCCCGCCGCCCCTCCTCCACGAGCTCCGACCGGCCCTGATCCTGGAACCCCGCCCGCAACTCGTCCGTGCTCGCACCGGAGGAGAGAGGGTGCCCGCCCGAGCCGCTCAACCCGCCCGACCTGTTCGCCGCGTTACCGCCATGCGTCGTCATGGCAGCGGAGCCTATCGTTCGACGACCACCAGCGGGCGGCGGGCCGATCTCCTACGAGCCCTCGAGATGCGCCAGTCCCAGCATCAACGGCAGGGAGACGAGGGCGAGTCCGAACGCGGTTGCCGACATGGCCGTACGGATTTCCCGCTTGGCGCGAATCCCAAGGTAAGCGGCGATCAGCGGGAGGACGGCACTCAACAGGAAGCTGAAACGCCAGCCACCATCCCCGACAAGGAAGATCATGAGTCCCCAGGAGGCCGGCACGGACGCGACGCTCAAATAGCACGACCGGGTGAGGAAGCGCTCCAGGTCATCGGTCCCGCCAAAGAAACTCATCGATCCTTACCCCTTTGTCCGCTAAACGGCCCGGTGGTCGTAGCCACTCGTGCCCACCTCGGGAAATCCGTCCGCCGCCGAGAACCCGTTGATGGCCGCCGACGCGGCCAGAGCAATCGCGCTCAGCGCCATCGCGAACTTGTCGAACATCATGGCTGCCTCCGACCACATCTGCATGAGCCGGATGGCCTGTGCCGCGGCCAGCGCGAACATGCCCGCCGAGGCGACCTGTCCACCGACCGGGATCGCGTTGACAGCCCACGCCGCGGCGAGATTGACCATCCAGATGACGAGCAGGTCGCAGAACGACACCAGGAACGACTTGAGGAATTCAGCAAGCTGAAAAGCCAACTGCGCGGCCTGTGCGTAACACTGGCGCAGGGATTCGAAGGTCTCCTTGATCTCGTCCAGCTTCTTGCTGAACTCGTCGAAGTACACGGTGGCGGCGTCGGCCGCGTTGCCGTTCCAGCTGAGACCGACGGTCTGGTTGCCCTTGCGCACATTGGTGGCCACCGCGTCACAGAAGGACGCGAGATTGGCCCATACGTCGGCGCAGTCGTTGTACTTGTTCCAGTCCCCGAAGACCCAGTTCGTGCAGACGGCGAAGGGGTCGAAGTCGAAGAGCAGCTTGGACGCCTCCACGGCCATGGCCGAGGGGCTGCCAATGTCGAGCGCGGTGCCGAGCGTCTTCTGGACCGGGCTCATCTTGAACTCGTCCACATGACCGGACGCGTACTTGACGATGGGGTTGTTGCTGTCCCCGTCCGGCGGCTTCAGCGTCTCGCCCGCGTCGCTGGCGTCCTTGAAGTCCTGCGGGTCTCCCCCGGAAGCACCGCCCGGCGCCTTGGAACCCGGATAGGTGGCGTCGAGCTTGGCCGCCTCGTCGTGGTCCGTCGCCCGGTAGTACTTGGCCGAGCCGGCCAGTTCCTTCGCGGAGGAGTCCAGCACGCCCCGGACTTTGCCCAGGGCCTTCTTGGCCTCGCTCACATACTGGTCGTGATCGCCCGCGACAAGGTCGTAGAGGTCCCCGCCGCCCTTCTCGATCTGCGCGTGCTGGCCGACGTACTCAACGGCCTTCTCACCGCTCTCCGCCGCACGTCCCACCAGCTTCGAGAAGCCGTCGAGTGCGTCGGGATTCACATCAAAGTCCACAGTTCCCCCATCACCTGCCACGACCACTCGTGAGCGGCGTTCGCTCAGTACAAGGACCAGCCACGCCCGTCGTGACGCGACTTCGTGTCGGACCGGTTCTCGGACTCCGCGCGCCGCCGCTCTTCCTCGAGCTGTCGCCGCTGCTCCTCGAGCCGGTGCTCGCCGTCCGCGGCGAGCTCGTCCCGCTCACGGTCGGACATGGCGGCCCACTTCTCGGCCAGCGGAGCCGACTGCTGCACGGCCTCCTCGGCGTACGCCGACACATTGGCCGCCTCGCGCAGCCCCATGCGCCCGGAGAGGACCTCCTGGGCCATCTCCTTGAGCGCATTGCCGCCCAGCCCTGACGCGAGATGCTCCAGGGACTGCCGCAGGATCTTTGCCTGTGCGGGGTCCTGCTGGGTCATCTCCAGGAATTCGGAGTCGTCTACGCGCTTGTCGGAACTGTCACGGGCGCTGTCCAAGGGATACCTCATCGGGAGGGTCGGCGTGTCTCGACCGGCGTGAACCTACCAACGCACTTGCGAACGCTTCAACACTCGGCCGGGGCGCGAACCGAGTCACCTATGCCCGTAATTCGGTAATTCGCTGAATTCCTGCCCGTTCAACGAGGAATCGGATCAAGGTGACTCAATCTGACCGGAAACACCGACGCCATCCGGCTCCAGCCCTGACCCCAGAAGTGGACTGAACACCACGAACCGTCAGCAAAACCGATCTCGTGGTCACCGCCCGCCACATCGCTCCGGTCTCGGATGTATGTCACATTGCGAAGTTCCGTGGCCCATCCCACCTCGACCGGGCCACGCACGCCGGTGAAGGAGCGGGCGCGGGAGACGTACACCAGCTGGAGGCGGCGGTCGGTGAGCTGAAGCATCACGGCCGTGCTGTTCCTGGTCCGGGGGACGACCGCGCGGGCCAAGTGGCCGGCCATGCTCTCCCAGCCGCCGTGGAAGGGCTCGCCCGGTCTGCTCGGCTTCTTCGGCTCACGCCACATGACCGCTTCGAAGAAGGCCTCGAACGGATTGCAGTTCATGGAGCACAGTCCCGCGATCCCGTTCACGGGGATCATCAGCCAGCTGCCGAGCGTGCGGCGCTCGGATCGCAGAACGAGAGGGCGACGGAAGTAGCCGGGCCTCGGCGCCCTGCCGGCCAAGGAGACCGCGTGCTGACCAACCAGCACGTCCCCCGGCGGCACCATCGCTCTCGCCCTGTCCGCCGGCGTCTCCTGATCGCGGCCGGTCCTGCTCACCGGAAGAGGCCCCTCACGCTGCACTTGATCATCGCCGTGAATGTAGCGCACGGGGTGTTGCTGTCGGCGTGTGGGGCTTTGCTCGTTGGGCGCGTGCCGGGGGAAGGGTGGCGGGGCGTGCCGGGTCGTGAACGCCCCTACGACGACGGCCTGTTGAACGTACTTCGACCGGTGCCGCGCACCGGGGCATCCCGCTCGGCGCGCCGGCAGCGGGTCGCTGTCGAGTCCAGTTCCGCCTGCTGCCGCACGTCCCACTCAGCGAACTTGGCCTCGGACTGCCGGCGTTCGGCGTACGTCTGGTCGTCGGCCGCCCGGCGGATCTCGTGGATCCGCTGGAACACGGCCTCGGTGTAACGCGGCTCCTGGAGGGCGTCCTTGATGCCGACGTTCCCGCTCAGCACATCCTTCCTGCTGGCGGTCGGTGACAGGTGAAGCACCGCCGGGGTCATCCGAACTCGTTTCGGGCCCAGTCGTCCGCGCCCCCGGAGGAACCCGCGGAACGGGAGGAACCCGAGCTCGCCGCGGAGGCGGCAGCCGTCGGCCTGCTGGGCGACTGCGTGGTGCCCGAGGAGCCGGAACCCGCCCCCGACGCGGTGGCCGCGGCCCCGTCGGACGCAGGCGTGCTCTGGGCGCCCTGTCCGGACAGCGCGTCGACGCCGTGCTGTACGCGGTCCCCGGCCGCCGTGGTGGCCCGCTCCGTCGCGGCGTCCACGGCGTTGTTCATGTGCGTCGCCGGATCCACGTAGTCGGCGAGCGTCGATCCCTCCCCGCCGGTGACCTCGTTCTTGAGGCCGTCCACGTACTCGCCGGCCGCGGTCTTGGCTACGTCCGCCGTCTCGCCGAGGTCGATGCCGGACCGTGCGTCGAAGTAGGTCTCGATGCTCTGCTGGCCGAGGTTCTGCGCCATTCCGACGGCGGCTTCCGTGGCCTTCTCCTTGGCCGCGTCGACCACCTTCTCCTGGACGAACTGCTTGCCCTGCTCCTTGAGTTGGTCCTTCGCGAACTGCTTGACCTTCTCCTTGGTGATCTTCTCGAGCTGCTCTTTGGCCATCTTCTTGACGGCGTCCATGGTGGCGTGCTCCATGGCCTTGGTGACCGCCTCCATGACCTCGCGCTTGAGCCGGTCCAGCAGCTCCCGGACGATCAGCCGGGTGGCCTGTGTCGCACCGAGCGCACCGAGCTCGGACAGTCCGAAGGTGAACGGAGCCGCCGCCTGGGCCGCGATGATCTCGATGGCCAGGGCGACGAGTTGGGCGATCACGGCCAGTTTCGCCGTGAGTACCGCCACCGCGGCCGCGTCGAAGGCGAAGGCGATGACTTCGCAGGCGGTTTTCGCGTCCGGCAGATAACGGTCCTCGCCGTTGGCGCCCGTATAGGCACCCCAGTCCTTGCTGAATCCGTCGATCGCCGTGCCGAAGTTATGGGCGACAACGGTGCGGGCGAGACCCTCGCCCTCCCGCTGGATCTCTTCGAGTTCGTCACCGAAAGCCCGCCAGGTCTCGGCGACCTTGTGCAGCGCCTCCTCGTCGACCTCCGGCCAGGTATAGCCGAGGAGGTCCAGTACCCAGACAAGCTCACCGGGAAGTGTGAGCGACATGCGAATAGCCCCCGAATTTAATTGGAGTTGGCGGGTCGATCAGAATTGGCCGGAGACCTTGTCCATCAGCCCGCTGTTCGCCGTATCCGAGGCGTCGTAAGTGCGCGCCATGCCCTCGAGGTTGCCCCCGATCTTCTTAACTCGTTCCGCGAGACTGTCCATCGATGTGAACATCCCGTCACGAATCGGCGTGTAGACCTGCCCGAAGACCTCCCCGAAGTCCGCGTCCGCCCAGGGCTCCCCCAGCGCTTCGAGAGCGTCCTGGAGCCGCTTGGACGCGGTCGAGAAATCACCCCCGAGATCGGTGAACTTCCCGCCCTGCCGCCGGAGTACATCCGTGTCCACGTTAAAGGTGTCGAACTCCATGGCTCTCCCCCGAACTCCCCTTGCCGTAGTTCATATTGGACGACAGACCGATACCTTAGACTCCTCGCGCACAGCCCTGCCAAACCCGCCAGTCAAGAGATCGTCAAGTTATTCAAGGGGACACCAAAAGTGGTGACTACACAGCCGCGTTACGGCAGCACGGGGAGTCCGTGGATGGGCCGACTCCTCGGATTGGGGCTGCTCCTCGTGGCCGCGCTCGTCGCCGCGGTGACCATTCCGGAACTGCGCAGTGAACTCGCGGGTGACGGCACCGAAGGAACCCTCACGGTTTCTTCATGCGAAACACACACGAAGACCCACTACGGCACGCACAGGCGTTCTACGGAACTCAGGTTCAGCTGCACCGGAACCTGGAGCGCGCAGGACGGTAAAGGCACCTATGAAGACGTGGTGGTGGAAACGTCATCGCGTTTCGAAGCCGGGGCGAAAATCCCCGTGGTGCAAGTGGACGACACCTTCGAGCTGCCGCAGGACCGCGCCCCCGGCGACGACGCCGCGATCCTCGCGTTCTGCCTCTCCGTGCTGGCCGTCGGCATCTTCTGCCTCCTGACCGGCTTCGGCGGCCGGGGCGGCCCCGGCCTCACGGCCTCCTGGCAGCGCCTCCCGGCCCGGACCGTCACCGGTCCGCTCCTCGGTGGCCTCTTCACGCTGGGCGCCCTGGCAGCACTGGTCTGCGCACTCGTCCTCTGACCGCTCCGTCCCCCTTTTCCTGAGGAACTCTCCATGACACAAGTACACGGGAACCCCGCGCCCAACGCCGCCGGCCCCGGCGACCGCACCGGCCTCGGCCGCCTCATCGGCGCCGGCCTGATCCTCGTAGGCCTCGTCCTCCTGGCCCTCGGCGCCTACCTCGGCCCCTACACCTACGCCACGGCCACGCCGGGCAAGCTCACCGTCGACACCTGCACGGTCGACTACAAGTACCGCTCCAGCACGTCGAGCAGCTCACGGAAGAAGACGAAGACCCGTTGGTGCTACGGCACCTTCACGTCCGCCGACGGCTCCGTCAAGGACCTCAACGCCGAGCTCAAGAGCGATGCCCTGCACCAGCGCGGCTACGTCATCGAGGCCATCAAGACCGGCGACACCTCCTACCAGCTGGACCATGGCTGGGTCGGCGCCATCGCGGTGGGCTGCGCATGGTTCTTCGGCGCGCTGATCGCCCTCGCCATCGGCACCTTCGGCGCCGTGACGGGCTTCGTTGGCGGCGGGGCTTCTGCGCAGGGGTTGTTCCGGACCTGCCTGGTGCTGGTGGGGGTGGGGGTGGTTGGGCTTGTTGTGAGTTTGCTGGTGGTGTTCTTCGTGTGACGGGGAGTCCTGGCTTGTCCGCCGGGAACAAGAGGCGCCGCGTAAACGCGGCGCCTCTTTTGACGTGCGGGGTCAGGCGGGGAAGGGTCCCTGAGACTGCATCACGGGCGTCCGCTCTGGTGGCTTGCGCCGACCGGACCAGGCCAGCAGCACACCTCCTGCCAGGGACAGCAAGCCCACACCGGCGGCGACCAGGCCCGTCAGCCACACCTCCTGCTCCATCTCGGGATGTGTCGTCTTCGGAGTGCCGTCAGGCGTAGCCAGGTGCTCCTTGCCCTTGTACGCCACCGGTCCGGTCTCGTCCTTGGGCGGGGAGACGGCAGCCTTCACCGCCGCCTCCGCGTTGATCCTGCCGTAGCCGAGCAAGGCACTTCCGCCGCCCGCCGGACGGTGGGTGGTGGCGATGAGGACATCGTTAACCTGGGCGGGGGTGAGCTTCGGGTTCTTGGCCTTCATGAGTGCCACGACACCAGCGGCCAGCGCGCACGCCGGTGAGGTGCCGTTGCCCTGCTTGTAACCGCCGGTGTTGGTCGCGCTGATGATGTCGACGCCGGGTGCAGCCACGTCGTTGTAGGTGTGCACGGTGGAGAATTCGGCGCGCGTGCCATTCTGTTGGGTGGCGGCGACAGCGATCACGCCCGCGTAACCGGCCGGGTACGAGGCGCCGTTGAGCACGTCGCCCGCGTTACCGGCAGATGCGAGCACAGGCACGCCCTGGCGGGCGGCATAGGCCAAGGCGGCGGCCTCGTCTTCGGCATAGGAGCTGAACAGGTTGTCGCTGCCAAGCGACATCGTGATCACGTCGGCGCCATGCTCGACCGCGTAGTTGATGCCGTCCGCGATCGGGTTGTTGCCCTTCCTGAAGGACTCCTCAAGATCCTCCTGGGTGCGCTCTTCCTCGTGCTTGTCATCGATGACACGAACCGAGAGGATTTTTGCCCTCGGGGCCACCTTGAGGACGTCCGAGGCCATGGCGGTCCCGTGCTGCCCCCACTCCGAGTCGCCTGCCTTCAACCCGTCCTTGAAGTAGTCGGGCCCGGTGGTGACCTTGCCCTTGAGGGCGGGATGATCCGCGTACACACCGCTGTCGAGGACCGCGACCGTCACTCCGTCGCCCTGACTCAGCTGCTGGGCCGCGGACAGGCTGAGTGCCGCCCCCTCCCATCCGACCGGCGTGGTGGCTGCGCGCGCCGGCGCGGTGGCCAGTGTGCACAGCAGACCCGTGAGTGCGACCGCGGTAGAGGTCGCGCGTATGGTCCGGAACTTCACTGCGGGGCTCACCTTTCAAGGTTCCCGAGATGGGTGTGGAAGGTCTCGCTGAGGGCGTTCGCCGCGTCCATCCAGGGCTTCCTGTCTTCCTCGTTCGCGCCGTAGTCGCCGAACTCGCCGGGCAGGTTGCCCGACGTCCGGCCGTTGACCGCGCCGGTCGTGACAGCGATGGCGTAGGGGAACGAGTCGCCTCCCAGGGCCTCTCCGCCCATGCCGTTGCGCCTGTTCCCCTGCCACTTCGCCGCGAGCGTGCCCGGCACCGCGAACGGCACCACGGCGGCATCAGGGACGTCCGCGTGTTCCTGGTCGTCGAAGTAGGCGCCCATCTCCTGGCCAGCGGCGCCCTCGGGCAGCACGATGATCGCGACGGTGGCGACCATCTCACCGGTGAGATCCACATATGTGGCACGCAGAACGGCCGTACAGCCGAGCCGCTCCGCGGTCTCCTTGGTCTCCCCGCTCAGGCCCTCGGAGCACGAGGTGTCCTGGGAGATGCCCATACGGCTCCACTGTGCGACCTGCTTGTCTGCCGCGTCGTACTTGTAGTTGGGCGGTTCACCGACGGTCGCCGGGAAGAGCCGGTCCGTGGACTCGTTGCGCCACAGCGTCGGCCCATAGGCGGAGTTGGGTATGGACTGCTGGCTGTTGCTGTACGCATGAGCCGCCAGCGCGCCGCCACCGAGCATGCCGAGCACGCCGAACACAGTGAGCAGCCCTCCGATGACCTTCCGCGCAGTGCTGCCCCCGCCCGACGGGGGCACAGGCGCCCCCGGCATGGGGTTCCCTGGGACATGGCTCCCGGGTGCGGCGTACGCGCCGTACTGAGACGGCCCCGGTTGAGCCGGCGGCGGCCCCGGAGGCACCGCCGGGACGGGCGGCTGTACATGGCCTGCCCCCTGCCATTGCGGTTGCCAACCACTCTGCGGGGACGGCTGCCCATACGGACCACCGCTTCCCGGCGGCGTGGGATAAGACATCGGTTCTTCCCTCTCACAGCTATCTGCGAGGGAGCACGATGGGTGGTCCGGCCTCTCGTGACAGAGCCCGCCTCTCGACTGACTCGCAACCCAGGTTGCCGTGAGGCTCAACTACAGCCACTCGCGCACCTTTCGGCGCCCCCGCTAGTCTGACGACAGCTTATGACCTTCGCAGACGCAATGCGGGTCCCTTCCGTGGCGCTCGCATAACGATCTCACTGAAGGCTGATGCCCTGTGGGAGCAGATTCTGCTCTGCACGAGCGCCGTACCTACCTCGCACGAAGTCGTGAATGTTTTGCGAACGCCTCGGCGAAGAGTCCGAGGTCTGATTGGACAACTTGTGGCGTCGGTAGCTGGAGCTGCACTTCTGCGTGACAGAGGGGTGTCGGTGCCATGCAGGCGGGCTTCAAGGGAGAGGCACGGGAGTTAGAAGTCGCAACCAGGGAACTCCACCGAAGCCAGACGAGATGCGACCGGCCTTGAACTACGGAAACGCCCTAAGACCACCCAGAGCAACGAATTCGACAACGACTACGGGGCCGTGGCCCCAATCGTTGCCGACTCGGCTGGTCCGACGAGATGGCGCCCACAAGGACGAGGCGGGTGCTCGGCAGCCATCTCCAAGGTGGCTATACGGCACGAGATTCAAGCTTCGCGAATCGTGCCCGTGGGCAAGTCGCTCCCGGGTGTGAGGCTTTCCACGTGCCGCTTCATCTGAAGTCCCGCACGTTTCCGCCCCATCAGAACTGCAAGTACGGACGCGGCAGCGAGAGCAGCGGTCGCGATGTCCCCAACGCCAAAGGTGATAAGGCCCAGGGCAACGATTCCGAGTAGGAGCGCCTTCAGAACAGTGGAATTGGCGCTTGCCTCCACGGGAGTGAGAGGGCGAAGAGCACGGGCTTCCCCCGCTGCAGGGAGTTCCTGGTCCGCTGGAACAAGTGCGCTCACCGGAAGGGCAACTGAAGCGTCCAGAGACTCTAGCCACCCGGCGACGTAACGTTGTCCGTCCAGAATCAGTACGGCATAGCCGACCGAATTCGCGTACGGCAGCTGCCGAGCGGGCCGTCTCCAGTAGACGTGGCCACGGACGCCCATGAGTCGCTGCGCCAGGGGCAGGGGGTCGACGATGTCATCCAGATAAAGATGCAGCTCACCGAACTCTGCACTCGTCAAGCGAATGCGGGGCTTAAGATGCTTGGTCACCGATGCAGACGCCGGCCTCTCATCGAGGGCCACTCCCACTCCCGCGACAGAGACGGGCAGTGCGTGGAGAATGCCCTTCTGTCGCGAACGGTGAAGGCCGGCCACGGGATCCGAACGCCAGCGGCCGAACAGATTCATGAACCAGCAGAAAGCAAGGAAGCCCAGAGTCAAAAAGATCGTCCAGAAGTCTACCCGCCCGCCAATCTTCTCCTCGAGCGACTGACGATCCCCGACAAATACCTCCAGGTCAGGCGACGAAGGAGCGAAGAGGACCCAGATCTCTTCCCCTGCCTTCGGTTTGTCGCTAGAAGTCAATTCCAGCTCGGTAGTTCGAGGCCCCTGGTTGAAAGGTACAGGTACCAGCACTGTGGAGGTGTAGTGCCCAGTGCGCTGACTGCTTACGTACTTCGAGGAGAGGACCTTCTCGATCTCGGTCGTACGCATCGCGGAACCCGCGTCAACGATCTCCCAGGCTGCAGGCGTTGGGGACAACGCTGCATAAGCCACCAGAAACGCGGGCACCACCCAGGACCAGGCCGCGAATCCTACCCACCCATTACGTTGCTCCACCCACCAGTGCTTGCCCCCCGTGGCCAGGTCATCGGTGGGGCGGCGGCGGAGCCAGAGGACTCCGCCGCCAGCGGCTACGGCCGCCACCGCGAGGCAGACGAGGATGTCCCACCTGGGTGGCCGAGTGGAGGGCTGAATCAGAACAGTGGTGACCGCGGCCACCATGCTGAGGCCCAGCACAGCCAACCAACGGACCAGTGTGCTGGACCTAGTCATCATCCGAAATCTTCCTCAAGACTGCGTTGCTGACGGCCGAATGACGTCTTCGGCTCGTCTGCATTCTTTTGCTTACCACCCTCGTCGTCACTGGCAGCTAGTTCTCCGCCTGCGCCTGCCGCCCCGGCGCCCACACCGCCAGCAGGCACTTCGATGGCGAAGTCGGGGTTCTGGCCTCGCTGCCCGTATCGTGACGCATCCCAACCTTCAGCAACAGGAATGGTGTCCCTGTAGTGTCCGGCACCGCCCACTGTCGCTCCGCCAAGTGCCCCACCTGCCGCATTGATCAGGGCATTCTTACCCCACTCGGGGTCCTCGTCTGTCGTGAGCGCGGTATGGCCATCCACAGCAAGTCCGCCGGCCACATTGCCGACAACCCCACCGGTGATGTTCTCAGTGAGGCCCTTGGCAAGATCACTCGGCGGGCTGGCCATGTCATCCATGATCTTTCCGGCCTTGCCCGCTGCCGCCGCGCCCGCAGGCGTGCCAACGGCTGCGGCAAGTCCTCCCTGCCAGGTTGCTTCCCAGACCTTGGCTCCATCGACCTCCTGGCCGGAGAGACCGGCACCGAGCAGCGTTCCGCCCGTGTTTCCAGCCCAGTTGACGAAGAAGCTGGCAGCCAGCTTGGTCATCTTCCCGGCCTGTTGGTACGCACGGATTGCCGCCGCTATGCGCCGAAGTAGGGTACCGAGGCGGGCCGAAATTCGGATCGCTTGAGCAGCGAGTCGGGTGACATTCGCGGCCGCGGCACCACCAGCAACACCAAAGCTCACGAAGGACAAAGCCACGCCAACACCGATGGAGACACCAATTTCGGTGTAGATTGCGTGGATCTCGTCGTTGACGGTCTCGATCTCATCGGCCACCGCATCGAGCTGCTTGGCGATGTCGTCGTACTCTTCGACCCCCTGCTCGACCGCAACCTTGACCTTACGCCAATGCTCCCTGAAGGCTTCCGCAGCTTCCCCGCGCCAAGTGTGACCGACTGTGTCCTCGACGTTCTTGTCGAGCGCCTTGAGTAGCCCACCCGGGCCCGCCACGTCGTTCTTGAGCTGCCGCCAGGCCTTGGCCGCCTGCCTCAACTCATCCGGCCGACCACCGGGGTTAACGATCTCGAGGCCAAGTTCGACGAGCTCCTCTGCGCCCGACTCCTTGCCACTCACTTGTCACCCCCAGAGGCCTTGCCGAAGAGGACAGCAGTCTCGTCATCATTCACTTCGGTGCTCTTGTTGACCTTCCTGAGGGCGTCAGCAATAGCGTCCAGATGTTCGTGAACTGCCTTCATCGCAGAAGCTGCAGACGTCGAGTACTCGATGTAAGCGTTTCTAACCTCATCCGATTCCGTGAGAAGCCCGAAGCCATCGGAAATTGCTTCCTCGCCGGTCTCGTTCTCGAACTTCTTGAGATAGGCGCGCAGATCATATGCCTGGAGTTCAAAGTTCTTGGCAAGACTCCTGCCGGCCCCATCTGCGTAGTACGCCTCGTCGTCAGCCATTTGCTTCCCCGTTCATGAACGACTCGTGAGCATCGACTGGTTGGCGTAAGTCACCTATTACCAGGGTGGCCGTCTCCCGAGCCTGGCGTGCCTTTGCTGATCCTGAAGTGAGTTTTGTCCTGTCTCTCACTTGCCCTTCAATCGGATTCCCCAAATACTCCCCCGTGACCTGACCTCCTGCGCGCCCTCTTTCAGCAACACTTCGCCCCCTTAACACCAGTAGGTTCTTGGCAGGAGCTTTACGCAATCGCAGTAGGTCCTGTCAGCACGTCAGGTGGCGCATCTCCCCGCTCGCCGCGCAGGTCTCGAGAGGGCAGCAGATGCGGCCATGATGATGTAGGGCAGATCCACCGGTCGCCTAGCGAACCGTCCCTGCCCCTGTCCGCTGACCTACTTACCCACCTGACCTGGCGCAAATGTGACGAGTCTCTACTGCCCTTGGTACGGAGGCGTCTGCTGAGCGTAGGGGTTGGGCTGCTGCGGAGACTGACCCGGGGGTGTTACGTATCCCTGATGGGGGGTCGCCAGATACTGCTGCTGGGGTGGGTAGCCCATGTTTTGCGGGTGAGTTCCAACACCAGGATTGTTCGGGCCGACACTCGGGTTACGGCGGCTTCGCAGCACAGCGAAGACGACGACGGCACCAATTACGGCGCCGAGGCCGACGACGCCAACCACAAGGACAATGGCGCCCATTAGGCAGGCGCTCCCTTCTCGTTCTTGGCTTCTAGGTCACTGCAAGATCGCGGCTGCGACGAAAAAGAGCAGCAGGGTCGCGGCATGAGTTGCCGCACCCCACCTTTTCAGAGCTCGACTGTCATTGCGGTATCCACGCAGCATGACCAAGAGACCCACATGCGTGCCGATCAAATTGAGCGCTGCCAGCCACAAAAGCGAGCCCGACATGACCGACGCAACAAAGAACAGCCAAGGGGTGAGGACTGCAAGGCCCAGCAAGATGGTGGTGAAGTGGCTCGCTGTGCGCGCTGTCATCTCATCGGCAGCGGATTGGGAATGCAGTTCTGGCAGTTCTGAGTCCACAGGTTCTCCAAGGGGGAGTTACCTCTACTGCCCTTGGCGCGGAGGCTGTTGGGTGTAGGGGTTGGGGTGCTGCGGAGACTGTCCCGGAGGTGTGGGGTAGCCCTGATTGGGAGCTGTGTTGGGGTACCGCTGATAGCCCGTCGGGGGCTGAGGCGGGTATCCCGTGCCGTGGGGAGGAGTTCCGCCGCCGGAGCCGGGGCCACCGTTACCGCCGTTTCGGCGGCTGCGGATGACAGCGAAGAGGATGCCGATGACGACCACGGCGCCTGCGATGCCGGCGATGAGAAGGATGCTGCCCGAGGAGGACTTCTTCTTTTTCTTGGCGGCCTGGCTCTTGCTGTCGTTGTCGTCGGAGGCGGCGCCTGAGTTCGTGGACGTGGACGGCGAGGACTGGGCTAGGGGGCCCTGCTTGGAGCCCTTGGGGATGTCCTTGGTCAGCGCCGCGTACGGGCGGATGATGCCGTAGCCATACTTTTCGTCCGGTACTTTCTTGACGTCTTCGTCGAGGAACGTGGCTGATTTGATCAGGCGGTTGACGACCTGGCCTGCGGTGAGGTTCGGATACTTAGCTCGGACCAAGGCGGCAGTTGCAGAGACATAGGCGGTTGCGTCGGATACTCCGCTACCCTCAGCGTAACCGTTGGAATGGCTGGTATCTGCTCTGGCAATATTTGCACCGGGAGCAGCAAGCGTCACTCCGGGACCGTAATTCGAATCCTTCCAAACGTTCAACGACTCATCAATAGCACCTACTGCTACTACGCCGGGAAGTTTGGCCGGATACTCCAGACCTTCGATTCCATCATTTCCTGTTCCTGACACAACAACGACATCATGTTGCAGTGCATACGCAATTGCCTCGGCCCCCTTAGAGCCTGGCAAGGCGGTGGCGTCAGCAAAGGACAGATTGATCACATCTGCACCTTGATCAACCGCGTATCGGACTCCAGCCGCCCATTCCTCGTTAACGTAGTTCTCACTAACGGAATCAGCGACCTTGATTGGAAGGATCTGGGCCTTCGGCGCCAGTCCCATGACGCCTGCTGAACCGTTCGCGCCATGCCCGTGGCCGGCGATGATACTCGCCATGCCGGTGCCATGACCATCAGGGTCATCCTGAGGGCCTTCGCCGTTCGCCGTGAAGTTCTTGCCCTTCAGTACCTGGCCAGTCAGGTCAGGGTGATTGCCGTCCACTCCTGTATCGACGACTGCGACTGTGACACCTTGCCCCTGTGATTCTGTCCAGACCTTCTTGAAGTCGATGACGTCGATAACCCACTGCCTGTCGCGGATGTAATCCGCTGAAGCACTGGGAGCCGAAGTGAGGAGCAAGGCCCCCGTCAACGCCACGACGCCTGTCGTGGACCAGACTCGCTTGAAACCCAATTCCTTGCTCCTCACTCAGCCTTGGCTGGATCCGCCAGCCGTCTTACATGGGCAGTCGACGAGTTTCGTCCGGCCCGCTTACATGCTTACTCGATTGTCCGCGGTACGTTGCGGTTGCGGTCCTCTTCCGAGATCCAGGTCTCTTCATCCTCGACCAGGTAGTCGGGACGGTCACCCCGGCTGTTCTCGTCCTCGGGCCGTCGACCGTTTCGACCTGCCATGCCGCCGGCTCCGCCTGCCATGGCGCCGCGCTGGGTTCCACCGCGGCTACCGTGCAAGCCTGCGCCGCCACCAGCGCCCTTGCCGGTAACACCCTTGGCCGCACCGACCACACCACCACGGGACTTCGCGAGCGCTCCACGACCGCTGGCACCAGCGCCGCCTCGACCGGCGGCGCCAGATCCGGCGCCGCCCATCCCACCCATACCGGCTCGACCTCCGGCACCGCGACCTGCTGCAGCAGCACCACCAGCCAGGCCGCCCCGAGTTCCAGCGGCTCCGACACCGCCGCGTGCGGCAGCGCCACCTCCGAGACCGGAAACTCCGCCAGGGGCCAAGCCGCCTGGCCCCTGAGTTGCGCCGGTCCCGAGGCCTCCGCCACTGACGCCGACAGGGCCCGTGCCGGGGCCAGTTCCAGTCAGGCCTGGAGAGATGCTGTCCACCTTCGTTCGGGCTGCCGGGAGCTGAGAACCTCCCGTAATGCCGGCATCTCGGGGCACCGCAGGAGCAGGCTTGATGTTGGTGGTGGGACCGGCGCTCCAAGGCTTGTTGGCCGCGCGAGCCGTGCCCGGCCCTCCTGTCGAAGGGCTCGGCATTGTGATCGGCGGAGGCATCGTCACATCGCTGTTGGGGGGCTGGATGCCCTTTTCGCCGTCGCGTCCGCTCCCGCCGCCGCCGGGAGGTTCCTGCCTTAGGTTCTTCCCATAGACCCTGTAGTTGGCCGCCAGCTGCTCCATCACCGCCATGGCCTGCAGACGACGCTCCATGCCCAGCGACAGGTTCTTCTCGTTCGCCTCGGCAACGGTGCTAGCGCTGACGCCCGCAGCCAGGTCCTTGTGCGCCTGGGTGTCATCGCGGTTGTCGTTGTCATTCATTTTGTCGCCCGCGCTCTCCAGCTTGGACGGTTCATGAATGTCTGCCATCTTGGTCTTAGCGGCGTCGAGGTCCTTGCTGATCGCAAAGAGTTGCTCCGCCGTGAAGTTGGCGTGTGCCGCCCCGTTCCGAATCTCGACGTCGATTTCGCCCGCCCGACGCTCAAATGCTTCGGCTGCTGAGCCTTCCCAGTGTTTGCGGACTTCTTCGACAGCTTTCTTGAGCATCCCGGCGACGCTGTCGTTCGCGGAAACCTGGTCCACACCACCGGTCGCGCCGTCACCGTCGCCACCGGACAGGATGTTGTGGACCATTTTCCAGTGGGTTCCAACCTCCGAAATCTTTCCGGGCTGGGAATCCATGATCATCTTGCGCAGACCGTTGACCGAGTACTCAACGAACGGCGTCTCCCCGTTCTCGGTCGCGCGGTTGTAGGGCACGTTTTTGCGTGCGACCTTGTCGGACTCAACGAGGCGGTCATGGTCGTTCTTCTGCTCGGCCGCCTGTTCCGCCTTCTGCCTTTTGTCCTGCTCTTGTGCGTAGTGATAGGTGACAGATGCCTCGGACATTCCCGGCTCCCCTCGTCAGTGCTTTCCGGAACTAGCTCTGCGCCAGCCGACCCTTGGTAGAGCCGCCCGAGTCGCCCCCGACGCCCTTCTTGATCTCATGTTCCTCGTTGTTGTACCTGTCCCGGACCTTCGAGGTTTTCGTGCTGAAGTCGTCGATCAACTCGTGGAGGCTCTTGATGATGCCCTCGATCTTGGTCTTCATTTCGGTCGCAGCACCGTGGAGATTCTTGGCCTCCTGGAACATAACTTCGCCACCAGTCTGACCGAAGGCGTGTTCCGGAATTGCCGTGTCGTACTTCGACGTGTTGCCGGCCTTGTCCATGTCGTCCAACAACCGCCAGAGCTTCCGGATGACCTCATCCAGCTCGCTCAGATCAACCCGCATGCCGTTACTCATACCCCGTTGTCCTCTCCCCTGTTCCTCAAGTTGTCAGCACCCACTCGGTGCCCAATCATCGCCCAAGCCCGCTGACGGACTGCCCGGATCCCGTAGACCGTCGCGACCGTCCGGTCGATGCACCTCGCCCGGCCGAACCACCCCGCCGACTACGCCAGTCCCGCACAGCAACCCCGCTCCCCGCAACCACAAGCGCCAGAGCAAGTCCCGTACCCAGCACATAAATAGCCACCCGGCGTTCGCGCTCCGCCTCGCTCTCGCCCATGGTCACCGCCATCGGGATGACCGCGCTTCCCCCGCCGGCCGCGACGAGCGGATCCGGCTTCGGGGTCTCGCCCGGTGTCGATTCCTCCGACAGCGCGGCGACCGGGTCGACGACGCCCCAGCCGATGAAGGGGTTGGCCTCGCGGCCGGGGCGTTGGGCGGTTTCCTCGATGCGGGTGGCGATCTGGGCGGCGTCCCACTCCGGGTACTTCTGCTTCAGCAGGGCCGCGACCCCGGCGACGTACGGCGCCGCGAAGCTCGTGCCGTCGGCGGTGCACTGTCCGCCGCGGGGGACCGTGGAGACCATGCTGACGCCGGGTGCGGCGACGTCGACGAAGTCGCCGGCCTGTGAGAAGGGGGCGCGTTCGTCGTTGCGGTCGGAAGCTGCCACGGCCAGAACGCCGTCGTAGGCGGCGGGGTAGGTCTTCGCGAACTTGCCGTCGGCTCCGTCGTTGCCCGCGGCGGCGATAATGAGGGCGCCCTTGCGCACGGCGCTCTCCACGGCCGCCCGCAGCGTGTCGTCGTCCTGCTTGTTCTGGGTGTCCGACGAGATGTTGATGATCTTCGCGCCGTCGGCGACCGCGTCCCCGATCGCGTCGGCCATGGTTCCCGCGTCGCCCTGGCCCTTCTCTCCCTCCCCACCCGTGTAGCGGTAGGACAGGATGTCCGCTTCCTTGGCGATGCCGACGAAGCCCGTGCCCTTGACCGGCCGGGCGGCGATGATGCCCGCCACCCGGGTGCCGTGCCCCTCGATGTCCTGGGTGCCGGAGCCCCCCGGGACGTAGGACCTGCCGCCGGACACCGCATCGGTCAGCTGCTTGTTGGACTTGTCGACACCCGTGTCGATCACCGCGACCTTGACGTCCTTACCCGTCGCCTGTTCCCACAGCTGGTTCAGGAGGATCCGCTGCAGCGACCAGGGCGTGGACTTGATGACGTCGCCGCCGAAGACGCATTCCGAGCTGTCGGCCAGGCCGAAGCGGGCGTGGCCGCTGTCGGAGTCACCCGAGTCGGAGCGGCCGGAGGCGGAGTTGGCCGAGTCCGCGAGGCGGGTGGGAACCGCCGAGTCAGCCCGGGACGCCGGAAACGCCGGGGACGCCGGAACCACAGGTAGCGTCGGTTCCGCCACGGCCGGCGGCGCCGACGCGAGGCAGATCCCCGTCGCCGCGAGCACGCCGAAAGCCCGCTGCAGTGCGCGGGTTCCACCGTTGCGGCCGGCGCGGCTACGCGAGCGGGCCGTGCTGCCCACCACGTTCAGGCCCACCACGTTCAGGCCCCTCATCTCTTCAGGCCCCCAGGGCTTCCTTGCTTCCTTCGAAGCTGGGTCATGTGTGTGTCGCGGGTGTTGCGACGTGTGTGAATGTTTGCGGAATTTGCTGTGTGCATCCCCGTAGAACCCCGTAGGGGATTCCCGCGGTTCCGCAGAAGCTGTGGAGGCCCCCGAAGCAGAGGACGGCCCAGCGGACGCTGTGGCGTCGGCTGGGCCGAATCTCTTCATCTCATGCCCCTTGGGCCCCCGACGGGCTCAGCTCCACGTACCGGCGTTGCTCTTCTCCGTGGCCTGGTAGTTCTCGGCAGCGCTCTGCAGCGCCGTCGAGATCTTCAGCAGGGTGGCGTGCAGGTCGGCAGCGGTCTTGTCCCACTCGCGCTGCTTGCGCTGGTAGCCCTCCTGCGCCTCACCCTCCCAGGTGCTGGCGACGCGCTTGACCGCGGCCTCGAGGTCGTCGAGCTGCTGCTTGATGCGGCCGGCGGTGGACTTCACGTCCGTGGACGCGTTGGTGATCGTTGCGTAATTGACGAGGATCGACATCGTCATTCCCTTTCAGGATGGAATCGAAGGAAGTCTGGGGGATCAGGACGATCCGAAGGACTCAGGAGCATCCAGCGAGGGCTGAAGCTCTCCCGGAACTCTCCCGGAGCTCTTCGGGCCGGTACGGCTCGATCAGCCGAAGTCCGACATGATCTTGCTGATCTCGGCGTTCTGCTGCTCTTCCGACGCGGAGTAGTTGCTCCGCGTGGAGTCCACGGCTTCCTTGATGTCGTTGAGGATGTCGCTCATCCTCTTCGCGTCCTGGTTCCAACGATCCTGCAGCTGGCGGTAGGACTGGGCCGCCTGGCCCTTCCAGCCGCCGGCGATCTGGTCGATCACGCCGTTGAGACGGCGGATCTCGCCCTGCAGCTGACCGTTCGCGGTGTTGATGTCGCCCGAGAGCTTGGTGAGTTCGTCCTCTGTTACCCGGAACTGGCCGGCCATGATGAACCTTCCCCCATGTCGTCGTTGATCCGGGAAACCTGTACCGGTACCCGGACGAGTGCTTCGCACGCTTGAGCGCTGCAAACACTCTATCGTCAGCCTGTCACTCAACCACAGGCAAGACCAATCAGTTACACGGCTCACACACTTGAGCGATCATCCTGTGACTCTCGCGCCGTCTTGCTCTCAAGTGCGTGCGCCCGTACGTCTGTTGGCGGCTCACTGACTCTGTTCCTGCGCGGCGCTGCCGGTGTCCAGAGTGGGCCCCTTCGGGATGAATGCCGCCCACGTCTGCGGCACGATCGCGGGCCTCGACACGTCCTCGTAGCCAAGTCGCGTACGCGCCTTGTCCGTTTCGCTGGCGTCGCCGCCGGAGGAGTCCGAAGCGCCCGAGGACGAGTCGCTGCCCGATCCCTTCGCCGCGCTGTCGTTGCTCTTCGGCAGCGAGTAGCGCAGGCCCGTGTCCGTCAGCAGGTACTGCCCGCCGCCGCCGGCCGCCGCACCGGTGATCTCCGTAAAGAGGAGGCCCGAGCCGGAGGAGACATAGGCGCTGAGCGAGTCGGCGATGACCCTCTTCGGGTACGCCGTCCCGGCCCAGGCGGCGAGTTGCGGCTTGTTGTCCTGGCCGATGGTGCCGTTGTAGACGCTGCACGAGGTGGTACGGGCCTCGCTGCTCGCCGTGGCTGCGGGGTTGGCCTGCTGCGGGACGGTCTGGGGCCAGCCCTGGGCCTGGTAGAAGCGGTTCGCCTCGCCGCGGTTGGCTGTGGTGATGGTCTGGGTGTCGACCTTGATGTCGTCGATCGGGTTGGTGCCGTACGCCGTCTGGGCGGAGGGCGATGCCTTGAGCAGGGCGGCGACGAAGGGCGAGATGGCGGCGATCTGGTCCTTGAGGACCACGTAGTACTGCTCACCCTGCGCGTCCGGCGCCTTGAGCACCCGTCCCACCGTGCTCGCCTCCGGGGGGAGCCCCTGGAGCGAGGTGGCCTCGCCGACGGACGGCACCTTCGGGAAGTCGATGACGCCGCCTTCGTTGAAGGTGTGCAGCCACTCACGGCTCACCGGCTGCGGCTTGGCGTCCCGGCCGAAGACGGCAGACCGCAGTTGCACCATGGTGGCCGGGTCGAGACCCGCCTTGTCGCCCAGCAGGAACAGGTTGCCGTTGCCGTCGACCAGGAATTCCCGCCTGGTCTGGCTGTCGATCACGTACAGGGCCTCACGGTGGTCGACCTTGCCCGCGTTCTTGACCGACTTGGCGTCGTCGGAGTCGAAGACGAAGACGGCACGGTCGATAGCGTTGGCCGAACCCTCGACGGGGCGCTCGCACACCGCCCAGGTCTTCGCCTTCGCCGCGTCGTCCTTGGACGGCAGCCGGTCGGGGGCGTACGGAATGCCGATGGTCGCCCCATGCCGGATCCCGCTCTTGTCGATCTCCTTGCCGGGGACCTCCAGCACGCTGCCCTTGCCCTTGTCGAGCAGCAGCTTGGCGGAGGCGTAGTTGAGGACCGGGTGGAGGACCTTCTCCACCTTGCCGTCCTTGGGGTCCGGGTCGAGGACCACGTACCGCGTCGTCGAGTCGCTGTCGACGATGATGTACTCGCCCGGGGTGTCCCAGCCCTTGGGCGCCGTGGGCTTGATCACGCCCCAGGCGATGAAGCCGATGACCAGCACCAGGCCCACACCGAGGCTGGGCATCACCGTACGGATGGGACGCGGAGCGCCTTCCTCCGAGCCGCCCGGCGACGGCGCCAGGAACGCCGCGACGGTGCGCTTGCGAGCGAACGTGTAGGCGGCGAGCTCATCCCGACGCTTTGCCATGGTCCCCGTGTCTCCCGTTTGTGATGCTCGATCGTGTTGCGGTGTCCGACCGCGACCGTGATGTCCGACCGCGACCGCGACCGCGATGTCCGACTGCGACCGTGACGTCCGGCATTGTCCGGGCCCGCCGTACCGGCAGGCCGACGCGTCAGGCCGACTGGGCCGCGCAGGCCCCTACTATGCCTTGCGCCGCCGGGCGACGATCCATCAGGTGTGCGGCCGCCCCCGCATCTTCACAGAGCTTCACCACAGCGCTCCACCACGCGGGGTCGGTCCATGACAGGCTGACCACCTGGGTTTTGGGTGTCCCCTGTGTCGCCCGGTGTTCCGCAGCGGGTACCGTGAGCCACCCGTATGGATGTTGAGGGCCATCGGTGCCCCTGGCCCGTCGCCGGGATCTCGGACCTCTCGGACGCAGAGGATCCGGTCCGGCCCACGGCCACTACTTCGCGAAAGGGATGTCCCGGGGGATGACCAGCGCTACGAGCACTCGGCGCGGACGCCGCGCACAGCAGCAACAGGGAGGTCCGGGCGGCGGCAGACGTGCGTCGGCCACTCCGGCCGCGCCCACCGCCGCGTCGCCGCGCACGCTGCCCCGCCCGGGCGGTCTGGGCCCGGTACGGCTCCAGCAGCTCATCCTGGTGGAACTGGCGGCGGCGGTCATGCTGGCCGCCTGGGCCGCCGACCAGTCCTGGCTGCTGGTCCCGGCCGGCATCGTGGCAGCCCTGCTGCTGCTCCTGGCGGTTCTGCGCCGGGGCCGCCGTCCGCTGCCCGAGTGGTACGAGACCTCGCGCGCGCTGAGGCAGCGCCGCCGCGACGCGAAGCAGCCCGTGCCGCCGGGGACGGACGCGATGCTGGCGCCGGTCGTGGAGTGCGACCCGGCTCTGCGGACGTACTCCTTCGTCTCCCGTGACGACCGCTCGATCGGCATGATCGGCGACGGCTCCTTCCTGACCGCCGTCCTCTTCGTCCAGCCGGGGGACCAGCCACTGCGTCCCGCGGCCGCCGACCGGCAGCTGCCGCTGCGGCTGATCCAGGACGCCCTGGAGGTCGACGGGATCCGTCTCGCCTCCGTCCAGGTCGTGCAGCACACGCAGCCCGCGCCGGCGCCGCATCTGCCGCAGCAGTCGCTGGCCGCGCGGTCGTACGGCCCCCTGCAGGCGCAGGCCGGTTCGCCCGCGCTCCGCCTCACCTGGGTCGCCCTCAAGCTCGACCCGGAGCTGTGCCCGGAGGCGGTCAAGGCGCGCGGGGACGGCGTTCCCGGTGCGCAGCGCGCGCTGCTGCGGGTGGCGGACCAGCTGGCCAGCCGACTGGCCGGGGCCGGCTTCAAGGCGACCATCCTGGACGAGACCGAGCTGGTGCAGGCGCTGGCGACGTCCAGCTGTCTGAACCCGCGCGCCAACGCGCAGCACTCGCAGGACGGGCGGACGCCGCAGCGCCGTACGGTCGAGGCGGTCCGCACCTGGCGGGTCGACGACCGGTGGCACACGACGTACTGGGTGTCCCGCTGGCCGCAGTTGGGCAGTGGCGGTGTGGCGCTGCCCGAGCTGGTGACGCGGTTCACCTCGCTGCCCGTGCTCGCGACGACGTTCAGCATGACCCTGAGCAAGGCCGGCAACCGGGGTGTCGCCCTCACCGGGCACGTCCGGGTCACCGCTCGCGGTGACAGCGAACTCGGCCAGGTGGGGCGTGAGTTGGAGCGGGCCGCGAGTGCCGCGAAGGTCGGCCTGGTCCGTCTCGACCGGGAACAGGTCCCCGGAGCCCTCGCCACTCTGCCGCTCGGAGGTACGCACTGATGTCCCACCCCGCCTCGACCATGCCCCCGGGGCAGCAGGGCCGGGCCCCCGGGCGCACTCCGGCTCACGTGGCCTCGCCCACCGACACCGGCATGATCCCGATCATCCGGCAGCCGGAGGCACCGCAGCAGCAACGGCGCATCTTCAGCCCGGGGTTCGGGCTGCGCGGACCGCGCCGCAACCGCCATGTCGTCACCGTCGACGAGCTCGCGGCGATCAGCATGCCGATCGGTGACGACGGCGTACTGATCGGCACCGACCCTGAGTCGCAGCCCGCGGTGCTCGGCCTTTCCCGGCCGACCCCGTTCGACGTCGTGCTCGTGGGTGGTCTGTGGCTCGCCCAGGTGCTGGCGTTGCGGGCGGCCGCGACGGGTGCGCGCGTGGGTGTCGAGACCGGCCGTCCGCAGGCCTGGCAGCAGTTGGCCCAGGCGGCGGGCGGCGGCCAGCAGTGCGTCACGGTCTATCCGGTGGGCCGGGTCCCCGCGCAGGGGCCGTCGGTGTCGAGCCCGGTCGTGCTGATCCGGGACTGCGGCATCCGCCCGCCGCGCGGCCGGGTGACCTCGGTGCCGTGGCAGGCCGTGGTGACGGTGCTGCCGTTCGTCAGTGAGCACGCGCCGCGCTGGTTGTCCCAGGCCCATCTGGTGGGGATTCAGCGCATCTCGCCCTACGAGACCGAGGCCGTGCGCGACACGCTGGGGATCCCGGAGGAGCAACTCCAGCACCTGCCGACCCTTCACGACGGCGTCGCCCTGTGGTGCACTCGCAAGCATCAGAAGTTCGTCATGACCGAACCCACCGATGCGGAGACGGGGCTGCTCGGCGTGGCCCGTCGTATGGACTGAGAGGTCGTCGTCCCGGGAGCGGGGCGCGAACGGGGCCTCGGCCACGTGGTGTTACGAGATTTCGGCCACGTGGGGTGACGAGGCCTCGGTCACAGGGTGTTGCGAAGGCTGGGCCGCAGGGCGCTCCGTACGCACCATGAGGCCCTTCCGTCCACACACCCGGGGCTATAGCGTCCGCCCCCATGGGGGCTTTTCCGTCCCGCCATGCGAGTGATTAGGCTTCTGGTGGTGCGGTGACGATCGCAGTCGCGTGGGACTAGCCACTCGGTCCGCCCGGCCGCGACGACGACCAGCTCAGCAGCAGTGGCTGACCAGGAGGCAAGCAGTGAACAGGGATCGGTCCGAGTACAACGGCGGGAGCCCTTCCTCGGACGGGGACGATCACGAGGTGGATCTCACCGGCGAGTTCGAAATCGTCTACACACCTCCCGCCTGGTACGCCCAAAGTACGCAAAGTGGTTCCTCGTCCGGTGAACAGCAGGACGGCGGCCGGCCCACGCCGCCCCCACCGACCGGTTCGCCCGTCGGGTCGCCCACCGGGCCGCCAGGCGCCGCGCCCCAGGGCCCGGGACCGCACACTCCCCCGGCGCAGCCGCCCGCCCAGGGGGTGCCTCAGCAGCAGCCGGCACCGCCCGCGCAGGCCACCCCGCCCCAGGGCACGCCGAACGCCGGCCAGCAGAACCCCGGCACGGGTGGCTACGGCTTCCCGCAGCAGCAGTCCGCGCCGGGCGCGCCCGCGGCCGGTGGGTACGGCTATCCCCAGCAGCCGGCGCCCCAGCAGGGCCAGGACACGTCCGGCGGGTACGGCTATCCCCAGCAGGGCCAGAACACCTCGGGCGGCTTCGGCGTCCCGCAGCAGCACTCTCCTGCCCAGCCGCCGGCCGCCACCCCCCAACAGCACGCTCCCGCCCAGGCACCCGGTGCGCCGGGCGCCCCCGGCTTCCCCGTGCTGCGCCCCGTGGACCCGGACGCCCAGGCGGCCCCGGCCCCCACCGCCACCCCGGCGGCCGGGGTCCCGGCGCCGCCCGCGCCCGAACCGCCCGCCCCCGCACAGCCGGTGGCGGAGCCTGAGCCGGAGCTCAACCACGCCGCCGCCGACGCCGAGGCCGCCCGCCTGTTCGGCGACGACGACGAGGACGTGGAGCCGGAGGAGGAGCGCAACGACGAGGCGGAGTCGGCCGACTCCACCGGATCCGTCGCCGTGACGGACGGCACGGCAGGCATGGCAGGCGCGGAAGGCGGCGAGTCGGCCTCCGCCGCCCAGCCCCAGCCCCCGGCCGCCGCGGTGACGCCGGAGCCGGAGCCGGAAGGAGCCGCGGACGCGCAGTCCGCGCCCGTACCCGCTGCCCCCACCGCTCCCGCCCAGCCGCCCGCGCCCGAGGGACAGCAGCCGCAGCCCCAGTCGACCGGACAGGTCCCGCTGCCGCCGCAGGCGCAGCCCGCCCCACCGGCACCGGAGCAGCCGCAGGTGCAGCCCCCCGTGCCGCCCCAGCCCCAGCCCCAGCCCCAGCCCCAGCCCCAGCAGGGTCTCCCTCCGCTGCCTCAGGGCTTCGCACCGGCCCACCCCGCCCAGGGAGCGCCGCAGCAGGCCGGGCAGCCCGACCCGCTGGCCGCCGCGGCCGCCGGCCAGGTCCCCGGTTACGGCTACCCCCACCAGGCTCCGGCGCAGCCGTACCCCGGTCAGCCCGCGCAACAGGCCCCGGCGCAGGGCGCGTTCGGCCTTGCCCAGCCGCAGCCCGGCTACCCGGCGCAGGGCGGACAGCCCGCGCCCGCCGACCCGCGCCAGGCGCACCAGCCCGGCGGGCCGCAGGCGGCCGGGTACGGCTACCCGCAGCAGGCACCCCACCCGGGCCAGCCCCAGCCGCAGCCCCAGGCCGACGGGTACGGCTACCCGCCCCAGGCACCGCACCCCGGCCAGCCGCAGCCCGCTCAGCAGCAGCCGCAGCCCCAGCCGCACCCCGGCCAGCCCCAGCAGGGCCAGCCCCAGGCCGAGGGCTACGGCTACCCGCAGCCGCCGCAGCAGCCCGCGCAGCCCGGTTACGGCTACCCGCCCCAGCAGGGCGGCTACGGCTACCCCCAGCAGCAGGCTCAGCAGCAGCCCGCCCCTCAACAGCAGCCGCCGGCCCAGCCCCAGCCGCAGGCGCCGCAGCAGCAACCCGCACCCCCGCAGAACCCGGCTGTCCCGCCCGCCGCCTACGGCAACCAGGGCCAGGGCAACCAGGGCTGGAGCGCCCCGCCCGGCCCCCAGGCCGGCCCCGGTGCACCCCAGCAGCAGCAAGCCGCGCCGGGAACTCCGCTCGGTTACAACGCCGCCGTGGAGCTGTCGTCCGACCGGCTGCTGCGCAACCAGCCCAAGGCCCGCAAGAACAACCAGGCCCCGTCCCGGTTCAAGCTCGGCGCCAAGAAGGAGGCGGCGGAGCGGGAGCGGAAGCTGGGTCTGATCCGTACGCCGGTGATGTCCTGCTACCGGATCGCGGTCATCAGCCTCAAGGGCGGCGTCGGCAAGACCACGACGACGATGGCGCTCGGCGCCACGCTCGCCAGCGAGCGCCAGGACAAGATCCTGGCGATCGACGCCAACCCGGACGCCGGCACGCTCGGCCGACGGGTGCGGCGCGAGACGGGTGCCACCATCCGTGACCTGGTGCAGGCGATCCCGCAGCTGCACAGCTACATGGACATCCGCCGCTTCACCTCGCAGGCACCCTCGGGTCTCGAGATCATCGCCAACGACGTGGACCCGGCGGTCTCCACCACCTTCAACGACGAGGACTACCGCAGCGCGCTCGACGTGCTCGGCAAGCAGTACCCGATCATCCTCACGGACTCGGGTACCGGTCTGCTCTACAGCGCGATGCGCGGAGTGCTGGACCTCGCCCACCAGTTGATCATCATCTCCACGCCCTCGGTCGACGGTGCGAGCAGCGCCTCGACGACGCTCGACTGGCTGTCGGCGAACGGCTTCGCCGATCTGGTCCAGCGGTCGATCACCGTGATCTCGGGTGTCCGTGAGACGGGCAAGATGATCAAGGTGGAGGACATCGTCGCGCACTTCGAGACCCGTTGCCGCGGTGTCGTCGTGATCCCGTTCGACGAGCACCTCGCGGCGGGTGCCGAGGTGGACCTCGACATGATGCGTCCGAAGACGCGCGAGGCCTACTTCGACCTCGCCTCGGTGATCGCCGAGGACATCGCGCGCACCCAGCAGGGCTTCGGCAACCCGAACATGCAGTACCAGCAGCCGCAGCAGGGCTACCCGGAGCAGCAGGGGTACCCGGAGCAGCAGGGCTACCCGGCCCCGCAGCAGCAGCCCCAGCAGCCCTACCCCCAGCAGGGCGGCGCCCCGCAGCCGGGTCAGGGCTGGGGGCAGGCCCCGCAGCAGCCCGCGCCGGGCCAGGGCTGGCAGCAGCAGGCGCCGCCGCCCCAGGACCCGCAGCAGGGTCAGCAGCCCCAGCAGGGTTCCGTACCTCCCGGCTGGACGCAGCAGTAGCGCGTGAGCGCGTGAACCACGAAGGGCGGCCGGTGCCTTGGAGGCACCGGCCGCCCTTCGTGGTCGTAGGACCGGCTACTGCTTCTCGGGCGTCTCGGGCGTCTCGGCTGCCGCGATCAGCTCCCGGCAGCGCTTGACGTCCTCGGCCATCTGCTCCAGCAGGGCGTCCAGGGACTCGAACTTCGCCTGGCCGCGGACGAAGGCGAGGAAGTCGACGGCGACATGCAGGCCGTACAGGTCCAGGCCCACCCGGTCGATCGCGTACGCCTCGACCGTGCGCTCCGTGCCGTCGAACTGCGGGTTGGTGCCGACGGAGATCGCGGCCGGCATCGTCTCGCCCTGCGCGTGCAGCCAGCCGGCGTAGACGCCGTCGGCGGGGATGGCGGTGTGCGGGAGCGTCTCGACGTTGGCGGTGGGGAAGCCGAGCTCCCGGCCCCGCTGGGCTCCGCGTACGACGACGCCCTCGACGCGGTGCGGGCGGCCCAGGATCTCGGCGGCGCCCTCGACGTCGCCCTCGGCGACCAGGCGGCGGGTGAGAGTGGAGGAGAAGGGCTCGCCGCCGCCCGCGTCGCCGGTGACGTACAGGTCGACGACCTCGACCTCGTAGTCGTAGGTCTTGCCCTGTTCGGCGAGGAACTCGACGTTCCCCGCGGCCCGGTGGCCGAAGCGGAAGTTCGGGCCCTCGACGACCGCCTTGGCGTGCAGCTTGTCGACCAGGACCTTGACGACGAAGTCGGCCGGCGACAGCTTCGAGAACTCGGTCGTGAAGGGGAGGATCAGCACCGCGTCCACGCCCAGCTCGGCCATGAGGTCGGCGCGGCGGTGGTGCGGGGCGAGCAGCGGCGGGTGGCTGCCGGGGCGGACGACCTCGCTGGGGTGCGGGTCGAAGGTGACGACGACGGCGGGGACGCCCAGCTGCCGGGCGCGGTCGACGGCATGCCGGATGATCAGCTGGTGCCCGCGGTGGACTCCGTCGTAGGAACCGATGGTGACGACGCTGCGCCCCCAGTCCTGGGGGATGTCCTCCAAGCCACGCCAGCGCTGCACTGTGACCGCTCCTCGTCGAACCCGTGTCCGTGTTTGCCCGTACGCTCTTACGCAGGTCTAAGGGTGCCATGCCGGGCGGTCACGGCCCGCATCGGCATGGGTGCTGTGACCGGGTGCACGTACGGACGCGCCGCTCATGCGGGGACTCGGACGCCGGACAGGTTCTCGATCATCCTGCGGGTGCTCGGGCCCACCACCGCCGTCCACTCGTGCGGGGTCTCGGTCAGCCAACCGGCGACCCGTGCGGCGAAGCCCGGGACGTGGCGGCCCAGGTCGACCAGGCCGCGGTCGAAGCGGGCCGCGCCGTCCGGTGTGCGGACGAGCAGCAGGCCGGTGTGGTGGACGAGCTCGCGCAGGCCGTCGTCCGACCCGTCGCCGCGCCGCCGCACGGTGGCGTGCAGGAAGGCGTCGAGCACGGCGGGCGCGCGTTCGTGGGCGAGCAGGAAGTCCAGCAGCTCACGGCGCAGGGCGTGGGAGTCGGGAGTGCCGGGGGCGGCGAGTACGACGGCGAGGGCGGCCCGCACCGGTTCCGTGCCCCTGCCCAGCAGGCCGGTGACCAGCGGCAGGAGGACGGCACGGACGCTCGGGCCCTGCTCCAGGCGCCGGCCGACGTACGCGGCGACGTCCGCGGCGTTCTCGGGGCGCCGCCGCACCGCCTCCGCGACGACACCGGCGACCCTGCGCGCGAGGCCGGGCGTGGTGCCGTCGGCGAGGGTGCGCAGCGCCTCTGCGGCGTTCGGTCGGCTGAGCCGGGCCTGGAAGGCTTCGAGGACCTGGTCGGGGTGGGTCGCCAGGGCGACGATCAGGGCGTCCGGCGGGAACTGGGGGTCGTCGGCAGCGAAGTGCGCCAGGGCCTGCGGGAGATGGCAGGTTCGGGTACGGGGGTCCCGGACGAGGACGGCGAGCGCGCCGCCGTGCAGGGTGCAGTCGTCGGGGCGAGCGAGCAGGGCGAGGGCGGCGTAGCGCAGCGGCTCGCGGTCGGCCTCGGTGCTGGCATGGGGCGCGGCGCGCAGCCCGTACGCCACCGCCGCGACGCGCCGCCCGGGCCGTTCGTCGTGCGCCCAGCGGTCCACGGCCCGGCAGATCGCGGACGTCTCCTCCTCGGCCAGTACGGCGAGGAGTTCGTCGGCTCTGCGGTGCGCGCTGTCGACGAGGGTCTCGGTGAGGTCGTCGAGGGCGCCGTGGCGGTGGGTGTGGAGCAGCGCCTGGGCGGCGCGGGCGACGGTCGCGTGCGGGGTGGCGGGCAGCGGGCGGTCGTCGTCGAACCAGCGGGTGAGGTGGCGTTGTACGGCGGCGGGCTCGGCGGCGAGGAGCGTGGCGACGGCGTCCAGGTAGCGGGGCTGCCGGGAAGGACAGGGCTCCCCGGCGTCGGGTGTCTCGGTCGGCGGGCCGTCGGTGAGGAGGAGGCGGCGCAGCAGTTCGAGACGTTCACCGTCCGGCAAAGGCAGCGCGGTCCAGAAGCCCGGGTCGAACTCGCGGGGCGCGATGCCTTCGTGGCGTCGCCAGACCACGATCCGGTCGGTGAGGAGGCGCAGCACGTCCAGGTACGGCGTCGCGTCGGGAACGCGCAGCAGGGTCTCGGCGAGGAGCCGGGCGGCCCACCAGGAGGTGCGATCGGCGTCCAGAGCGTCCATCAACTCATGCAGTCGCAGGGTGAGTTGGCGCGACCCCTGGTGGCGCGGGAGCAGCAGGAGAGCCTGGACTACGGGTCCGATGCGGTGGTGCGGTACGGGGAGGGGGTGTGCGGCGTCGGGGTCGGTGCGGCGGCGGTGGACCAGGGCGTGCAGGGCCTCGTCCAGGTCGAGGTGCATGCCCTGGATCCAGTCGGCGAACTCCTCGTGGGCGAAGCGGTAGCCGTTGCCCGCGGGGACGAGGAGGCCTTCGGCGAGGACGGCGGAGGCCCAGCCGGAACCGCCGCCGAGCCTCGCGGGCGCCTGGCTCCACGGGAACACCGCCTCGAACGACGCCCGGTCCAGCTCTCCCTGGCCCGGCCCGAGGCTGCGCCGCGCGGCCTCGTGGACCTGACCGGAGACCTTGGCCGCGAGGCGGCGCACGGCGGTGCCGCGCAGGCCGTTCTGGACGGCGAGGCGGACGGCGATGCGCAGGCACATCAGGTCGAGGTGGGCGGAGAGGACGTCGTCGCGGTCGACGGGGGCGGTCGGGGCGTCGGGGAGGGCGGCGCGTACGTCGGACAGGAGGCGGAGGGTGAGGGGGTGGCTGGCATCAGGGCCGGTGAGGGCCCCTTCCGGGATGCCGTAGCGGGCGCGTGCCTGCCGTGCCTCGTCGGGGCTGAGGTCGTCGAGCGGTACGCAGGGCGGAAACCGGCCCGACGTCGCGTCCACGGCCGGCTCGGCGGGGCGGTACAGCAGCTCCTGCGGGAATTCGGCGCCGGCCCCCTCCCAGTACTCCGCCCGGCACGCCACCACCAGCCGCGCCCCCGTCACCCGCAGCCACTCCTCCGTACCCTCGGTCCACTCCGTGAGCCGGTGGGCCAGGACGGGCGGCATCTCCTCCGGGCCGTCCAGGAGGAGCAGCAGGGGGCGGCCGGTGGCTCGGGAGACGTCGGCCAGGCGTTCCGGGGTCGTGTCGCCGAGGGCTGCGGGGTCGACGCAGGCCGACGCCGCCACGATGCGGGCCGCCCTGGTCAGCGCCCGGCGCGCCGCGTCGGCCACGGAGGTGTCGTCGTCCTTCAGGTCGGCGCCGCGCAGCCACAGGGTGGGAGCCGGTTCCGGGCCATGGTGGCGGCGGGCGGCGAGCGCCGCGAGTTCCGTCGTACGGCCGCTGCCGGGGCGCCCGACGAGGCCCAGCACGGAGGCCCCGCTCAGGGTGAAGGAGCTGAACTCCCGTGCCGTGCAGTCCCGTTCGACCGGTGCCACCACTCCCCCGCCGCACGCGGGCGGACCGTCCTGCCCGACCGACGTGGCCGTCAGCTCCAGTACGCCCGCCAGGTTGAGGTCGGCCCCGTAGGCCGGCACCGTCGCCGCGTTCTCGGCGAGCAGCTCGGCCAGCGGCCCGCCGGCCCGTGGGCTCAGCGGCACGGCGAGCACGGCGTCACGCCGGCCGGACCGCAGGGCCGTGCCGAGGACGGCCACGACAGCGCCGGTACCGGCGTCGAGCACGGGTCCCCCGGCCGCCCCGCCACCCAGCCGCAGCGCATCCCGACCGGCGGTGCCGATCGCCAACTCCAGCGCACCGTCGAGGAGAGGAGAGCGGCCCGGCACGGAGCAGGTCGCGGACACCGCGCCCAGCACCCGAGCCTCCCGCCACCCCCCGGCCGGGATCCGCACATACGCCCCGACCCCGACCCGCTCCCGCACACTCACCGGCAACGGACCCACGCCGAGCCCCTGAGCCCGTACGAGCGCCAGGCCCAGCTCCGGCAACGAGGTCACCTCGGCCGCGGGCACCACACAGCAACGCTCCCCGTCGGCCGCACGCAGGACCACCCGGTCCAGACCGTCGACGACCTCCTGGCCGGTGACGACCGTGCCGCGATGGTCGGCCACGAACCCGAGCCCCCGGGGCCGACCTGCCAGGTCATGAACACGCACCAGGTCCTCGTCACGGACCCGCACACCCAGGCCCGCACCGCCCGGACCATCCCCACCGCGACTCTCATCGCCCCCGTCCACAGGCTCACCGCTCCGGTGCCGGTGCCGGTCCCGGCCGTCGCCGTAAGACTGAGAACAACACGAGCGAGGATCACCGCCACCCGCCTCGCCCCCGCCGAGGAACTCCGCGCCGGCCCAGGGCCCCGCCGCCTCCCCAAGATCCCAAAGCCTCGCACCGACCCCCGCCTGAGCCCCACCGCCCCCGCCGGCCACAGCCCAGGGACCGGCCACATCCCCCAACCCCCAAGGACACGCACCGCCACCCGCCTCAGCCCCACCAGGCCCGCCCACCGCGCCCCAAGACGCCCCCGCGCCCCCCAAATCACGGCCTCGCCCACCGTCATCCCACTCGGCCCCACCAAGACCATCCGCCCCAGCCCAAGCCCCAGACGCCTCCCCCAGACCCCGACTTGACGTGCCGCCGTCCCGCTCACCCCCACCAAGCCCGCCGACCGCGCCCCAAGGACCCGGCGCATCCCCCAACTCCCAAGGACACGCATCGGCATCCGCCTCAGCCCCACCAGGCCCGCCCACCGCGCCCCAAGGACCCGGCGCACCCCTCAGCCCCCCAGGACCGCCCCAACCGTCGTCCCGCGTGCCCCGCACGTCTCGGCCGCCCCGCCGGGCATCCCGCGTGCCCCAGGCCTCACCCGGTGTCTCCGCCGCCCACGTGTCGTCCGGCGTCCGGCGGTCGCCGGCCGCCTCCGGGCCTCGTCCCGCCATCGTCGAACCTTCCCGCCGTGCGCCCACACGCCCATACGCCTACGCCCTGTTTTTTCGACGGTAGGCGGGATGTGATCAGCGGGACAGATCGCTCAGCGAACGCGCCCCCTTCCGCTCCCTCGGTTCACTCCGAGCGCCTGCACAGACGGGTGAACAGGCGGGCGTCGTTGGATACACCCTAGGGGTGGGGGAACCGAGGGGGGACCGTGGAGCGGCGGGCACGACCCCGTGACCGCCGCTCCACGGGCAGGCAACCGAAAGGGCGCCTCAGCCGAAGACGGCCAGGCTCTTCGCCTTGCCCTTGTGTTCCTCCACGAGCGCGAGGAGGCCGCCCTCGGGGCCGAAGACGGCGACGGACCCGGCGCCCGCGTACTCGTCGGGCATGTCGAGCCGGACCCCGTTGGTCAGCAGCCGGGCACGTCTGGCGGCCACGTCCCAACGCGGGAACGCGGCCGCGGCGGCCTCGGCGATCGGCATGACGGTCAGCTCCTGCTGGAGCTGCTCCAGGGTCCTCGCCGAGTCCAGCTTGTACGGGCCGACCCGGGTGCGGCGCAGCGCCGTGAGGTGGCCGCCGACGCCCAGGTCGGCGCCGAGGTCACGGGCGAGGGCACGGATGTACGTGCCGGAGGAGCAGACCACCGAGACGACCAGGTCGAGGACGGCGGTGCCGTCGTCGGCGACGGCGTCCCGGACGTCGTACACCGAGAACGACGAGACGGTGACCGGCCGCGCCGGGATCTCGAACTCCTCGCCCTCCCGCGCCCGCTTGTAGGAGCGCACCCCGTCGATCTTGATGGCGCTGACCTTGGACGGCACCTGCATGATGTCGCCGGACAGCTTGGCGATCCCGGCGTCGATGCCGTCGCGGGTGACCTTCGAGGCGTCGACCGACCCCGTGATCTCGCCCTCGGCGTCGTCGGTGACGGTGGTCTGGCCCAGGCGGATCGTGCCCAGGTACTCCTTCTCGGTCAGGGCCAGATGACCGAGGAGCTTGGTCGCCTTCTCGACGCCGAGGACGAGGACGCCCGTCGCCATGGGGTCGAGGGTGCCGGCATGCCCGACGCGCCGCGTACGCGCGATACCGCGCATCTTGGCGACCACGTCGTGCGAAGTGAAGCCCGACGGCTTGTCGACGATGACAAGGCCGTCGGGCGTGGTGTGCTTCTGCGTCATTCCGCGGTGTCGCCGTCCGTCTCGTCCTCGGCGCCCGGCTTGCGGTACGGGTCCGCCTCACCGGCGTACTTGGCACCCGCGGACACCTCGCGCACCTTCTCGTCGGACTGGCGCGCCTTGTCGAGGAGGTCGTCGATGGTCTTGGCGGTGTCGGGCAGCGCGTCGGCCACGAAGGTCAGCGTCGGGGTGAACTTCACGCCCGCCGCCGCCCCGACCGCGGAGCGGAGCACGCCCTTGGCGCTCTCCAGTCCGGCTGCCGCGGCCGCCCGCTCCTCGTCGCCGCCGTACACCGTGTAGAAGACGGTCGCCTCCCGCAGGTCACCCGTGACCCGGGTGTCCGTGATGGTGACGTGTGAGCCGAGCCGCGGGTCCTTGATCCCGCGCAGCAGCTTCTGGGCCACCACCTCTCGGATGAGGTCCGCCAGCCTCTTGGCGCGCGCGTTGTCGGCCACTGGTCCGTCTCCTTAAGTACTTACTTGTTGCTTCAGTCTTCGTCGCTGTGGAGTCTGCGTCGAACCGAGAGCAGTTCCACCTCGGGCCGCCCGGCGACCAGCCGCTCACAGCGGTCCAGTACGTCGGTGAGGTGTCCCGTGTCCCCGGAGACCACCGCGAGCCCGATCTCGGCCCTGCGGTGGAGTTTCTGGTGCCCCGTCTCCGCCGCACTCACCGCGTACTTGCGCTGGAGTTCGGCCACGATGGGACGGACGAGAGAGCGCTTCTCCTTCAGCGAGTGCACGTCACCGAGGAGCAGGTCGAAGGACAGAGTCCCCACATACATGTATGCAACCGGTTCACCCGCCGGCCCGGGATCGATGGCCCCGCCGGCTGATCGGGCAGGGACATCAGAACGGTACATCGAAGGGGGTGAGCCGATCGACGGATATTACGCACCGCTGACCGAGGGCCAAACGGCGCGCCGGCCGACGGAACCGAAGTCCCGCCGGCCGGCACCAACCGTGGCTGTTACGCCCGCGGCTTCTCGCGCATCTCGTAGGTCGCGATGACGTCGTCGACCTTGATGTCGTTGAAGTTGCCGAGGTTGATACCGCCCTCGAACCCTTCGCGGATCTCGGTGACGTCGTCCTTGAAGCGACGCAGACCCTCGATGTTGAGGCTCTCCGCGATGACCTTGCCGTCGCGGATGAGGCGCGCCTTGGTGTTGCGCTTGACCTCGCCGGAGCGGATGAGAACACCCGCGATGTTGCCCAGCTTGGACGACTTGAAGACCTCGCGGATCTCCGCCGTACCGAGCTCGACCTCTTCGTACTCCGGCTTGAGCATGCCCTTGAGGGCCGCCTCGATCTCCTCGATCGCCTGGTAGATGACCGAGTAGTACCGGACGTCCACGCCCTCGCGCTCCGCCATCTGCTGCGCACGGCCGGCTGCCCGGACGTTGAAGCCGATGACGATGGCGTCGGAGCCCATGGCCAGGTCGATGTCGGACTCCGTGACCGCACCGACACCACGGTGCAGGACGCGGATGTCGACCTCTTCGCCGACGTCCAGCTGGAGCAGCGAGGACTCGAGGGCCTCGACGGAACCGGAAGCGTCACCCTTGATGATCAGGTTCAGCTGCTGGATCTCGCCGGCCTTGAGCACCTTGTCCAGGTCCTCCAGCGACACGCGGCGCGTGCGCTTCGCGAAGGCCGCGTTGCGCTCGCGAGCGGCACGCTTCTCGGCGATCTGACGGGCCGTACGGTCCTCGTCGACCACCAGGAAGTTGTCGCCCGCGCCCGGGACGTTGGTCAGGCCCAGGACCTGGACCGGCGTCGAGGGGCCGGCCTCGGCCACGCTGTTGCCGTTGTCGTCGTGCATCGCCCGGACTCGGCCGTACGCGTCGCCGACCACCATGGTGTCGCCGACCCGCAGCGTGCCTCGCTGGACGAGGACCGTCGCCACGGCACCGCGGCCGCGGTCGAGACGGGACTCGATCGAGATGCCCTGCGCGTCCTGGTGCGGGTTGGCCCGCAGGTCGAGCGAGGCGTCTGCCGTGAGGATCACGGCCTCCAGCAGGGAGTCGATGTGCAGCCCCTGCTTGGCGGAGATGTCGACGAACATGGTGTCGCCGCCGTACTCCTCGGCCACCAGGCCGTACTCGGTCAGCTGACCGCGCACCTTGGTCGGGTCGGCACCCTCGACGTCGATCTTGTTGACGGCGACGACGATCGGGACCTCGGCGGCCTTGGCGTGGTTGAGCGCCTCGACCGTCTGCGGCATGACGCCGTCGTTGGCGGCGACGACGAGGATCGCGATGTCCGTCGACCGCGCACCACGGGCACGCATGGCGGTGAACGCCTCGTGACCCGGGGTGTCGATGAAGGTGATCTTGCGCTCTTCTTCGTTGACCTCGGTCGCGACCTGGTAGGCACCGATGTGCTGGGTGATGCCGCCGGCCTCGCCCGCGATGACGTTCGTCTTGCGGATGGCGTCGAGGAGCCGGGTCTTACCGTGGTCGACGTGACCCATGACGGTGACGACCGGCGGGCGGACCACCAGGTCCTCCTCGTCGCCCTCGTCCTCGCCGAACTCGATGTCGAAGGACTCGAGCAGCTCGCGGTCCTCCTCCTCCGGGCTGACGATCTGAACCGTGTAGTTCATCTCGTCGGCGAGGAGCTGGAGCGTCTCGTCGGAGACGGACTGCGTGGCCGTGACCATCTCGCCGAGGTTCATCATGACCGCGACGAGCGACGCCGGGTTGGCGTTGATCTTCTCCGCGAAGTCGGTGAGCGAGGCACCACGCGACAGGCGAACGGTCTCGCCGTTGCCGCGAGGCAGCATCACGCCGCCGACCGACGGGGCCTGCATGGCCTCGTACTCCTGGCGCCTCTGCCGCTTCGACTTACGGCCACGACGCGCGGGACCGCCGGGACGACCGAAGGCGCCCTGCGTGCCACCACGACCGCCCGGACCACCGGGACGACCGCCGAAGCCGGGACGGCCACCGCCGCCACCGCCGGGACCACCCGGACGGCCGGCGAAACCGCCGCCACCGCCACCGGGACCACCGGGACGACCGGCGAAACCGCCACCGCCGCCGCCACCGGGACGACCGGCGAAGCCGCCGCCGCCACCCGGACGACCGCCGCCGCCACCGGGACGACCGCCGCCACCGGGACCACGGCCACCGGGGCCACCGCCGCCGGGACGCGGGCCGGCAGCAGGACGCTGCGGCATCATGCCGGGGTTCGGACGCGGACCACCGGGGCCGCCACCGGGACGCGGGCCGCCGCCCTGCGGACGGGGCATGCCGCCCGGGGTGGGACGCGCGCCGCCCGGAGCCTGCGGACGAGGACCGCCCGCGGCGCCCTGGGGACGGGGACCGCCCTGGCCCTGCGGACGCGGAGCGCCGCCGGGGGCACCGGGGCCGCCCTGGCCACCGGGACGCGGGGCGCCGCCCGGACGGGGCGCCTGCGGGCGCGCCATGCCGGTGGAGCCACCAGAGGTGAACGGGTTGTTGCCCGGACGGGGACCGGCCGGACGGGCACCGGGACGCTGGGCGCCGCCACCCGGACGCGGAGCGCCGGGACGGTCGCCGCGGTCACCACGGCCCTGGCCGCCCTGGCCGGGACCACCCGGACGCGGGGCGCCGGGACGCGGAGCCTGGCCGCCCGGACGCGGAGCACCCGGACGCGGGCCGGAGCCCTGGCCCTGGCCCTGGGAGGCGGCCGGAGCGGCGGGAGCCGCCGGGGGCGCCGTGAACTCGGGCGTGGTCGGAGCCGGGGACGCCGGGGCGGGCCGCGGCGCGGGCTTCGGGCCCGGGGTGGGACGGGGGCCGGGAGCGGCCGGCGCGGCGGGAGCCGCGGGCTTCTCGGCGGCGGCCGGCTTGGGGGCCGGCGGGCGCGGGGCGGCCGGACGGGCAGCCTGCGCCGGAGAGGGGGCTGCCGGCTTGGCCGGGGCAGCCTTGCGAGCGGGGGCGGACTTGCCGCCTCCGTTGCCCTGCTGGAGGGCGTCCGTCAGCTTACGGACGACGGGCGCTTCGATGGTCGAAGACGCCGAACGGACGAATTCACCGAGTTCTTGGAGCTTGGCCATGACGACCTTGCTCTCAACCCCGAACTCCTTGGCGAGTTCGTATACCCGGACCTTAGCCACTTCGCTCCTTTTAGGTCCGGTTGCGTCCGGACCGTCGCTACTTCATGGGCGTACTCATCGCGTGCTCATCGAGTGCTCATCGCAATCTCGACCTACTTCCAACTCGCGGGGTACCAGGGCCGCACGGGGGTTCCGTGCGACGCGTCTTACGGTGTTGCCTGCTCGGCAACTGTTGTCTGCTCGACGTACTGGCGCAACGCCTTTGTGTCGAGCGCTCCCGGGGCGCGCAACGCCCGCGTGAACGCCCGGCGGCGCACCGCCTGGTCGAGACAGACCAGTGCGGGGTGTACATACGCACCCCGGCCGGGCAGCGTACCGCGAGGATCAGGGACGCACTCGTCCTTGATCGCCACGATCCGCAGCAGATCAGCCTTGGCCGCTCGCTCCCGGCACCCCACACAGGTGCGTTCAGGGCATGCGCGGACGCGTGTCCGGCCAGACACTCCTAAGTCTACCTCCCCGTACCGACCTCACCCCTTTGGGGCAGGCTTCGAACAGTTGCCGGGCCATAACCTGACGTGATCTAAGCGACCTGCGGCTTGGATCTATTCCCCGGGCTGCTCGGTGTCCGGGCGGATGTCGATCCGCCAGCCGGTGAGCCGGGCGGCAAGCCGGGCATTCTGCCCTTCCTTGCCGATGGCCAGCGACAGCTGGTAGTCGGGCACGGTCACCCGGGCGGAGCGGGCCGCCATGTCCACGACCTCCACCTTGGAGACGCGGGCCGGCGACAGCGCGTTCGCCACCATCTCGGCCGGGTCGTCCGACCAGTCGACGATGTCGATCTTCTCGCCGTTCAGCTCGCCCATGACATTGCGCACGCGGCCGCCCATCGGGCCGATGCAGGCGCCCTTGGCGTTCAGACCGCTGCGGGTGGACCGTACGGCGATCTTCGTGCGGTGGCCGGCCTCGCGGGCGATGGCGGCGATCTCGACGGACCCGTCGGCGATCTCCGGCACCTCCAGCGCGAAGAGCTTCTTCACGAGGTTGGGGTGCGTGCGCGAGAGGGTCACGGACGGGCCGCGGACGCCCTTCGCCACTCGTACGACGTACGAGCGAAGCCGCATGCCGTGCGGGTACGTCTCGCCCGGCACCTGCTCCTGCACCGGCAGGATGGCCTCCAGCTTGCCGATGTCCACGAGCACGTTCTTCGGGTCGCGGCCCTGCTGGACCACACCGGTGACGATGTCGCCCTCACGGCCGGCGTACTCGCCGAGCGTCGCGTCGTCCTCGGCGTCGCGCAGCCGCTGCAGGATGACCTGCTTGGCGGTGGTGGCGGCGATACGGCCGAAGCCGGACGGGGTGTCGTCGAACTCGCGGGCCTCCTGGCCCTCCTCCAGATCCTCGGGATCCTCCTTCGCCCACACGGTCACATGGCCGGTCTCCCGGTTCAGCTCCACGCGCGCGTGGCGGCGGCTTCCCTCGGTGCGGTGGTAGGCGATGAGGAGGGCCGACTCGATCGCCTCGACCAGCAGGGGGAAGGAGATCTCCTTCTCCCGTACCAAGCCCCGCAGGGCACTCATGTCGATGTCCACGGCTACGCCTCCTCTTCCTTCTCGTTCTTGCTGTCCTTGCGGTTGAACTCGACCTGCACGCGCGCCTTGTCGATCTCCGGGAAACCGAGTCTGCGGCTGGTGGGCTTGCGGCCCTTCACTCCGGGCACTTCGAGGTCGAGTCCGTCGTCGTCGACCTTCAGGATCCGCGCCACCAGCTCCCCGCCCTCGGCGAGTTGGAACTTCACCAGCCGGTCGACGGCACGTACGTAGTGGCGGTGCTCGGTGAGGGCGCGCTCCGCGCCCGGGGTACCCACTTCGAGGGTGTACTCGCCCTCGCCCATCGCGTCCGTCTCGTCGAGCTTCGCCGAGAGCGCGCGGCTGACATCGGCGATCCGGTCCAGGTCGGCACCGGTGTCGGAGTCGACGACAACGCGGAGCACACGCTTGCGTCCGACGGAGTCCACTGCGAGCTCTTCGAGATCCAGGCCCTGGGAGCTGACGAGCGGCTCCAGTAGTTCTCGCAGCCTCTCGCTCTGGGTGGTGCTCATCCGGGTGACTCCTCGGCCGCGTGTGCTGTTGTGGGATGGGTCGCGTGTCTGGTCAAAGGGTATCCGGTCGCAAGGGCTGTTGCCGTCCACCTGCGCGCGGACGGTGCCGATGAGTGGTGCCGTCGGCTCACGCGGGTACGGTGATCACGGGCCTGTTCGACCCGCTGTTCCCGTAACCGCTTTCGTACGAGTTCCCCGAGGACGTCTGCCGTGCCGTACCCCTCGCCGCCGCGCTCCCCCTCGGGGCCGCGCAGAAGAACCCTGCTCGCCTCGGCCGCGGGCGCCGCGCTGCTGGTGGGCTGCTCCTCCGGGTCCGAGGACTCGGACGGCGGCACCAGCGGCAGTCCGTCACTCGCCGAGCGGGCACGCGCGCGTGCGGCCCGGGACAGCGAGGGTCTGGTCGCGCGGTACGACGCCGTGCTCGGCGTCCATCCGGGGCTGGCGGCGCTGGTGGTGCCGTTGCGGACGGAGGCCGTACGGCATGTGGAGGCATTCGGCGGGGGGTCCTCGGGACCTTCGGCGTCCTCGGAACCCTCGGCCTCCGCTCCCTCCGGAAAGGCGTCGCCGTCGGCCTCTCCTTCGGCCGCCGTGCCCGGGGACGAGCGGGACGCGCTGGCCGAGCTGGCCGCCGCCGAACGGGCGCTCGCGGACCGCCGGGCGAAGGCGCTGCTCGACCTGCCGGGTGAACTGGCGCGGCTGCTGGCCTCCGTGGCGGCGGCCGGGGCGGCGCACGCGTATCTGCTGACGGAGGGGGCCAAGTGAGCGAGACGGACAAGGGCGGCGAAAAGGAGCAACTGAAGGCCCTTCAGGCGGCGCTCGCCGCCGAGCACGCGGCGGTGTACGGGTACGGCGTCGTCGGCGGCCGGATCCGTGCGGAGCAGCGCTCGGAGGCACGGGCGGCCTATGACGCGCACCGGGCGCGGCGGGACGCGCTGGCGCGCGAGGTGCGTGACCTGGGCGCCGAACCGGTCGCCGCGAGCGCCGCGTACGCGCTGCCGTTCCCGGTGCCGGACTCGGCGGCGGCCGTGCGGTTCGCGGCCGGCCTGGAGGACCGGGTGGCCGGGGTGTACTCCGACCTGGTGCGGGCAGCCGGGGGTCAGCTGCGGGGTACGGCCGCCGAGGCGCTGCGGGAGGCGGCGGTGCGGGCGGTGCGCTGGCGGGGCGAGAGCGTAGCCTTCCCTGGGCTCGCCGAGCGGGCGGGCACCGCGTCGGCATCACCGGCGCCCACCGCCTGACGCCGACCGGCCGGCGAACACGTACGGGAAGGGACGACTCGCGCATGGCTTTCGAACCGCCGCAGCGTCTGGTCAGGGCGCTCGGTGAAACGGCGCCGGACGGTGACGACTGGTTGGAGAAGCTGCCGGAGACGGCCCACCAGGCCGTCACGCTACGCGAGTTGACCGTTGAGCGGGTGCAGGTGCCGGGCGGGCGCAGCAGCCTGGTGGTCCTGGTACGGCGGGCGGACGGCACCCCTGCCGTGCTGAAGCTGGCCCCGCCCCGGGCGCGTCCGGAGAGTGAGCGGGCGGCGCTGGCGCACTGGGGTGGGGTGGGCGCCGTGCAACTGCTCGACGGGCCTGCGGTCGAGGGTGTGCTGTTGCTGGAGCGGCTGCATCCGGATGTGTCGGTGCGGTCGTTGCCGGAGGCGAAGGCGTTGCTGGAGGCGGCGGGGACGTTGCGGCGGCTGTGGGTGGAGCCGCCTGGTGACCATCCGTTCGAGACCGTCGCCGGGCGGACGGGGCGGCAGGCCGAGGCGATGCGGGCGACCGCGTCGGGCTTCGGCGAGGTGGCGGTGCTGGTGGATGCCGCTCTCGCCGCCCGGGAGGAACTGCTGGCCGCGCCGCCCGAGGTGCGGTTGCTGCACGGGACGTTTCGGCAGAGCAAGGTGTTGGCCGGGGAGCGGATGCCGTGGCTCGCGGTGGGGCCGGATCCGGTGGTGGGTGAGAGTGCGTTCGATCTGGCTCGGTTGGTGCGGGATCGGGTGGAGGATCTCATCGCCTCGCCTTCGGGGGCGGCGATCACGCGGCGGCGGGTGAAGCGGCTTGCGGAGTCGTTGGACGTGGATCAGGAGCGGTTGCGGGGGTGGACGTTGTTCCGGGCCGTGGAGTCGGGGGTGCGGGCGCTCCGGGTGGGGCGGCCGAAGGACGGGGAACTGTTGTTGGAGTTTGCCGGGTGGCTTTGAGGGGTGACGGCTGCTTTGCGGACTGCGGGTGCGTTGTGGCTGGTCGCGCAGTTCCCCGCGCCCCTTGGGTAGGCCGCCTCGCCGTTAGTTTCAGAGCTAGGACGGGACAGTCTGCTGCTGCTCTGCGGGCTCGTTTGACGGTTCCCGTGGGAATCGGTGATCCGCCCGTCAGCGGGTAGCCCCACTCGTCCGGCGTGATGTGGTCCGGGAGGAGTTCCGCGCACAGGCCGTGAGCCTCGCAGGATGTCCAGTCGATGGCGATGTGCTGGTCCATTTCAGGTCTCCTGGGGTACGGGCAGCAAGGGCGTGCGGTCGGGCGCGGTGCAGAATCCGCTCGCGTGGGCGTCGAGTTCGGCCGCGAAGGTCGTGAGCGCGCTGCGGACCAGGCGGACCGTGCCGTCGGGGTGGTGGCAGGCGCCGCGGCCCTCGACGAGGCCGGCCCAGCGGGCGACGTCGGTGCGGGTGGAGCCCTGGGGGCCGGGGTTGGCAAGGGTGGTGAAGGCGGCGGCGATGCGGGGCAGGCCGTTGAGGCAGGGGCCGCACTGGCCGGCCGACTGCAGGGCCAGGTAGCGCAGGACACGGGCGGTTTCGGTGAGGCCGCAGCGGTCGGCAGGGAGAGCGGCGAGGACGCCCGCTCCCAAGGACGCCGAGTCCAGTGTCAGTTGGGTCGCCTCGGTCGCCGGGACCCAGGTGCCGTGGTAGCCGCCCAGCAGGACGGCCGACATGCCGTCCAGGGGCAGCAGGCGGTGCAGGGGGAGGCCGAACGGGGCCTCCGTCACCCGGGGTTCGCGTCCCGGTACATGCACGGTGCACAGCGCGCTGCCGGGCTGGGACGGGGGTGCCCGCGGTGCGGAACCAGTCGGGGCCGTAGCGGGCGATCAGGGCGAGGTGGGCCAGGGTCTCGACGTTCTGGACCAGGGTCGGGGCGCGGTGGGCGCCGCGTTCGCGGACCGGTGGGTTCTGGTACGTGGGGAGGGCGGGGCCCCGGAGACGTACCGGGCAAGGGCCGAGGACTCGCCGGACAGGGACCGTTTGGGCAGGCGGACGACCCGGACGGGGACGGGGTCGCCCTGCCGTTGGGCGAGGGCCGACTCCAGGTAGGACGCGCCGTCCTCCACCGCCAGATGGGCCTCGCCCGCGCCGGCCGCCGCGGCGGCCGACTGCACGCCGTCCAGGACGAGATGGGGCGTCAGGCGGAGCAGCGTGCGGTCGTTGCGGCTGGCGGGCTCGCCCTCGGCGCCGTTGGCCACGACGACGGGCGTACGGCCGGTGCGCCGGCCCGCCTCGGCCACCGACAGCAGCTTGCGGTGGACCGGGAAGGCCGCTCCCCCGCGCCCGGTGAGGCCGGACTCGGCGACGGTGCGCAGGAACGCGGTGGGTCGGTGTGCGGGAGGGGGCCGTAGCGCTGCTCGTGGGTGCGGAGGTCGGCCGGGGTGCCGCCGGGGGCGAGCAGCCGCGGGGACATGTGGACCGGCGGTCAGGGTCACGGTCGGGCTCCTTCGGCCGGGCGGAGCAGGGCGGCGGGGGTGCGGCGGGCGGCTCGGGCGGAGTGGGCGAGGCGGAGACCGGAGGCGGTGACGACGGCGGCCACGCAGGCGACGGTCAGCCAGGTCATCCAGTCGGTGCCGGTGTCCGTGCCGATACCGACGCCGTGGATCAGGGCGAGCGGCCAGGAGGCGTACGCCAGCCAGTGCACGGCCCGCCAGGCGCGGTGGCCGAGGCGTTCCCGCAGGAGGCTGGTGACCAGGACCGCGAGCATCAGGTCGAGGGCGACCGTGCCGAGGCCGAGCCACCGGGGCTGGTAGTCGGAGACGAAGGGGACGAGGACCGTCGACGGCGGTGATGTCGACGTAGCCGTCGAACACGGCGAACCCGACGTGCAGCGCCAGGAACGCGGTGGCCGAGAGGGACAGGGCGCGGTGGAGGGAGACGGTGCCGAAGCGGGGCAGCCCGGGGAGGCGGGCGCGCAGGCGTACGGCGATGCCGAGGAGGCTCGACGGCCCGTGAAGAGGACCAGGCAGACGGCGCCGGTGGCTCTGTTGGCGTACCAGAGGGTCTCGGAGGTCATGCGGCCACCTCCAACTCGGGAGCTGCCTGCGTCGGCCAGCCCGGCGTCGTGACCACCACGCCGTCCTGACGCACCAACCGCGCCGGCAGCCCGCGCATGGTCAGCCACTGTGCCGAGCCCGCCCCCTTCACCAGCGCCGCCGTACTGGCCGCGTTGGCGTCGGCGCAGGTGGCCGCCGCGACGGTGACCGTGCGCCAGGGTGAGCGGACGGGCAGGCCGGTGCGCGGGTCGACGATGTGGTGGAGGGCGTGGCCGCCGCGGCGCCAGGTGCGGGCGGACGTGCCCGAGGTCGCGAGGCCTCCGCCGTGCAGGCCGACCGTGGCGTACGGCCCCTGCGGGGGTGTCTCGTCGACCGGGCCCGTGACGTCCTGGACGCGGATCTGCCAGCCGCCTGCCGGTGGTTCGCCGGCGACGGCCGTGTCGCCGCCGAGGCTCACGAGCACGCCGCAGTCGGCCGTGTCAGCGAGCAGCGCGGCTGCCCGGTCGGCCACCCACGCCTTGGCCGTGGCACCCAGGTCCAGGCGGACGCCGGCCGGGACGGTCACCGTGCCGCCGGCGCGGTCCAGCCGCACCTGACGCCAACCGGAGGCGCGCCGCACCGGGCGGTCGTCCTCGCGGACCAGCGTGAAGTCGCGGTCGTAGCCGATCGCATCCATCGCCGAGCCGACCGTGGGATCGACGGCGCCGTCCGTCGCCTCGGCCGCGCGCAGGGCGACCGCGAGGGCCTCGGCGAGCAGGGGGCTGACCCGGACCGGGCGGCCCGCCGCGGCGTTGAGGGCGGTGAGTTCGGAGTCGGCGCGGAAGCGGCTGCAGGCGGCGTCGACCTCGGCCAGGTGCCGGGCCAGGAGCAGGTTGCAGGACTCCAGCAGGACCGGGTCGGTGACGACGAGCCGGACGCTCGTGCCGAGGGCACGCCAGTCGGCGGCGGCCGCGAGCGTGATCGCCGCCGTGGCGGCCGCCGTGCGCCGCGCTCCTCTGCGGACCGCTGCCGCGGCCCCCCGTTCTCTGGTACGCAAGACCGTTCCCCTCCCTAGTGACGCTCTGTCACGTCCTACGGTCGGGGAACGGCCTGAGAGAAAGCTGTGAGGTGCCTTTGGGCGCCCGGAGAGGTTTCTGAGGACTTCCTTTACGCGGTCAGGCGGGCGATGGCCTCGTCCACGGTCAGCTCCTCGCGCTCACCGGTCCTGCGGTCCTTGAGCTCGACGACACCCTCGGCCGCGCGCCGCCCGGCCACCAGGATCTTCGGTACGCCGATCAGCTCCGAGTCCGTGAACTTCACGCCCGGCGACACGCCCGCCCGGTCGTCGCACAGGACGCGCAGGCCGGCCGCGGACAGCTTCTCGGAGACGTCGAGGGCGAGTTCGGTCTGGAGGGCCTTGCCGGCGGCGACCACATGGACGTCGGCCGGGGCGACCTCGGCGGGCCAGCACAGGCCCTTGTCGTCGGCGGTCTGCTCGGCGAGGGCCGCGACGGCTCGGGAGACGCCGACGCCGTAGGAGCCCATGGTGACGCGGACCGGCTTGCCGTTCTGGCCGAGGACGTCGAGCTTGAGGGCGTCGGCGTACTTGCGGCCCAGCTGGAAGATGTGGCCGATCTCGATGGCACGGTCGAGCTTGAGGCCGGTGCCGCACTTCGGGCAGGGGTCGCCCTCCTGGACGACCACGACGTCGACGTACTCGCCGACCTCGAAGTCACGGCCCGCGACGACGTGCTTGGCGTGCATGCCCTCCTTGTTGGCACCGGTGATCCAGGAGGTGCCGGGGGCCACGCGCGGGTCGGCGATGTACTTGACCTTCTCGCCGAGGCCCTGCGGTCCGACGTAGCCGCGGACGAGGTCGGGGCGGCCCGCGAAGTCCGCCTCGGTGACCATCTCGACGACGGCCGGGGCGAAGTGCGCCTCGACCTTGTCCATGTCGACCTCGCGGTCGCCCGGGACACCGACGGCGACGATCTCGCCGTCGACCTTGACGAGGAGGTTCTTGAGGGTCGCGGAGGCCGGGACGCCGAGGTGCGCGGCCAGGGTCTCGATGGTCGGGGTGTCGGGCGTCGGGATCTCTTCGAGGGCGGCCACGCCGTCGGCGTCCACCGGCTTCAGCTCGTAGGAGATCGCCTCGGTGTTGGCGGCGAAGTCGCAGTTCGGGCAGTCGGCGAAGGTGTCCTCGCCGGCGCCGGCCGGGGCGAGGAACTCCTCCGACTTGGAGCCGCCCATGGCGCCGGCGGTGGCGGCGCAGATGCGGTAGTCGAGGCCGAGGCGCGCGAAGATCTTCTGGTACGCCTCGCGGTGCAGGGCGTAGGACTTCGCGAGGCCCTCGTCCTCGGTGTCGAAGGAGTAGGAGTCCTTCATCAGGAACTCGCGGCCGCGCAGGATGCCGGCCCGGGGGCGGGCCTCGTCACGGTACTTGTGCTGGATCTGGTAGAGGATGACCGGCAGGTCCTTGTAGGAGGACGCCTGGTCCTTCACCAGCAGGGTGAAGATCTCCTCGTGGGTCGGGCCGAGCAGGTAGTCGCCGCCCTTGCGGTCCTTGAGCCGGAACAGCTCCTGGCCGTACTCGTCCCAGCGGCCCGTCGCGTCGTACGGCTCACGCGGCAGCAGCGCGGGGAGCAGCACCTCCTGGGCGCCGATGGCGTCCATCTCCTCGCGGACGATGCGCTCGACGTTGGCGAGGACCCGCTTGCCGAGGGGCAGCCACGACCAGATGCCGGCCGCCGTGCGGCGGACGTAGCCGGCGCGGACGAGCAGCTTGTGGCTGAGGACCTCGGCGTCCGCCGGGTCGTCGCGCAGCGTCTTCGCCATCAACTGGGACATGCGCTGGACCGGTGCGTTCGCCATGGTTCTCGTACTCCTGCTGGTTTGGGTTATGGCAGGAGGTTAGCCGGGGGGTACGGGGCGGTGGAAATCGATTGGCGGCCGCCTGCCCCTACCGGCGGCGGAGCGGGAGCGGGGCGCCCATCACGGCGTAGGGCTTGGGGGCGCTGGGGAACAGGACCTGGCGGGCGAGGTCCTGGTAGCCGAGGGAGCGGTAGAGGCCGCGGGCCGGGCTCTCGATGTCGATCGCGGAGAGGATCGAGCGGGGTTCGGCGGCGCCGTCCGTGATCGTGGTGATGAGGGAACGGCCCACGCCGCGGTTCTGGTACTGCGGGAGGACGTGGAGTTCCGTGATGACGAAGGAGTCGTCGAGCCAGTCGTCGTAGCCCTGGGCCCGGAGGTAGGGCTCCACGACGGTGGACCACCAGTGGGTGCGGTCGTTGGGCATGCCGTAGACGAACCCGACGAGGCGCTCCGCTGTGGTGGCGCCGAGGGCCCTTGCTCCCGGGTAGGTCATGTGGCGCAGGACGATCTGGCGCCGTACCGCCACCTCGTCCGGTCCCAGGCCGAAAGCGACGGCTTGGACTGCGAGGGCCTCGTCGACGTGGGCTGATAGATCGAGGGGGCCGATGACGAGGTCCATGCGGGGACTCTACAGGGGGGTTTCGGTTGTCTGCCGGGTGCCGGCTGTTCGTGGTTGCTCGCGCAGTTCCCCGCGCCCCTCGGGCCGATTCCCGTACGCCCCTTGAAAGGACAGGGCCTAGAACAGCACGCTCATGAAGGCGCCGACCTCCTGGAAGCCCACCCTCTGATACGTCCTTCTCGCCGCCGTGTTGAAGTCGTTGACGTACAGGCTCACCACCGGGGCGACGTCCGCCAGGGCGTAGCGCAGTACGGCCGCCATCCCGGGGGCCGCGAGGCCCTGGCCGCGGTACTCGGGAGCCACCCACACGCCCTGGATCTGGCAGGCCCTGTCCGTCGCGGCGCCGATCTCCGCCTTGAAGACGACCTTGCCGTCCTGGTCGAGACGGGCGAATGAGCGGCCCGAGCCGACGAGTTCGGCGACGCGGGCCTGGTAGAGGAGGCCTCCGTCCCCCGCGAGCGGCGATACGCCGACCTCCTCGGTGAACATCGCCACGCACGCCGGCATGATCGTCTCCATCTCGTCCTTGCGGATACGGCGGACGTACGGATCCGGGGAGATGTCGGCCGGCATGTGGTCGGTGACCATGAGGGGCTGGTGGGCGCGCACCTCGCGGGCCGGGCCCCAGGTGGGTTCCAGCAGGCGCCACAGCTGGGCGGTGGCGTCGGCGGGGCCGACGATGGAGGAGCAGCGGCGGCCGGCCCGTCGGGCGCGGTCGGCGAAGGCGCGCACGGCTCGGGGGCCCGCGCAGATCGGGACGAGGTTGGCGCCCGCGTAGCACAGGGAGGTCAGCATGCCGCCCTCGTACCAGCCCCACATCTCGCCGCCGAGGCGCCATGGGTCGAGGCCGGCGATCTGGACCCGCGAGGTCACGAAGGCGTTCGCGACCGGCTCGCTGTCGAGGATGGCGAGCGCGGCGTCCAGGTCGCTCGGTTCGAGGACCCGGGAGGTGGTCTGGGTCAACACGTACGGGGGCCTCACGCTGGGGTTCTGCTGGTCCCCGCACTGTACCTGCGGAAGCTGAGCCGTGCCGCCCTGTGGAGGTTGGCCGGTGTTCAGGAGGTGACGGTGGGCCACGGTGCCGCCCCTGGGGGCTGCCGCCCCCAGCCCCCCGCTGTCGGCCCTCCGGGCCTCGTCCTCAAACGCCGGACAGGCTGAAAGTGCCTGGGCCGGCTGTAGCCCTCTGCGGGCGGGTGGGGGCTACTAGGGACTGCAGTGACTCGTCCCCAAACGCCGGACGGGCGGGAGGTACCTGGGCCGGCCATAACCCTCCGCGGGTAGGTGGGGGCTAAGGACGGCGGTGACTCGTCCTCGAACGCCGGACGGGCTGGAAATGCCTGGGGCGGAGCCCCAGGAGGGGCGCGGGGAACTGCGCGACCAGCCCCCACCGGGCCCGCACCCGAGGAACGACCCCGGGGTCGAAGGGGCGGAGCCCCTGGGGATGGGACGGGTAGGGGCGGCGGGGGCGAGAACCCTAGCCGGCCACCGCCACCGACGGCTCGCCCGACTCCACGCCGTCCGCCTCCATCTGTTCGGCCAGCTTCATGGCCTCTTCGATGAGGGTCTCGACGATCTTGGACTCGGGGACGGTCTTGATGACCTCGCCCTTGACGAAGATCTGGCCCTTGCCGTTGCCGGAGGCGACGCCGAGGTCGGCCTCGCGGGCCTCGCCGGGGCCGTTGACGACGCAGCCCATGACGGCGACACGGAGGGGGACCTCCATGCCGGTGAGTCCGGCGGTGACCTCTTCGGCGAGCTTGTAGACGTCGACCTGGGCGCGCCCGCAGGAGGGGCAGGAGACGATCTCCAGGCCGCGCTGCTTGAGGTTCAGGGACTCCAGGATCTGGATTCCGACCTTGACCTCCTCCGCCGGGGGCGCCGACAGGGAGACGCGGATCGTGTCGCCGATGCCCTGGGAGAGGAGGGCGCCGAAGGCGACGGCCGACTTGATGGTGCCCTGGAAGGCGGGGCCCGCCTCGGTCACGCCGAGGTGGAGCGGGTAGTCGCACTGGGCGGCCAGCTGCTTATAGGCCTCGATCATGATGACCGGGTCGTTGTGCTTGACCGAGATCTTGATGTCCCGGAAGTCGTGCTCCTCGAAGAGGGACGCCTCCCACAGCGCGCTCTCCACGAGCGCCTCCGGCGTCGCCTTGCCGTACTTCTGCAGCAGCCGCCGGTCCAGCGAGCCCGCGTTGACCCCGATCCGGATCGGGGTGCCGTGGTCCTTGGCGGCCCGCGCGATCTCCTTGACCTTGTCGTCGAACTGCTTGATGTTCCCGGGATTGACGCGCACCGCGGCACAGCCGGCCTCGATCGCCGCGAACACGTACTTCGGCTGGAAGTGGATGTCCGCGATCACCGGGATCTGCGACTTGCGGGCGATCGTTGACAGGGCGTCCGCGTCGTCCTGCGTCGGACAGGCCACCCGCACGATCTGGCAGCCGGACGCCGTCAGCTCGGCGATCTGCTGGAGGGTCGCGCCGATGTCGGACGTACGCGTCGTCGTCATCGACTGGACCGACACCGGGGCGTCGCCGCCCACCGCCACCGTCCCGACCTGGATCTGCCTGCTCTTCCGGCGCTCGGCGAGCTTGGTCGGAACGGACGGCATGCCGAGAGAAATCGCAGTCATGTGCTGTGCAACCCCAAGTCGTGGATCAAGGTCCGGTCCCGTCAGCGGCGTCAGCAGCGGGCTCCAGGCTTCGAGATTACGGCACCGAGCCTCACCCCAGCACATCACGGCCCGTAAACCCACTCAATGGAAGACGGCCCGGGACAGATGATCCCGGGCCGTCTTGAACGCCGTGTGTCTAGGAGATTCTGACCGGGTTGACGACGTCCGCGACGAGTACGAGAAGCGTGAAGCAGACGAAGATTCCCGCCACCACGTACGCCACCGGCATCAGCTTCGCCACATCGAACGGACCAGGGTCCGGGCGGCGCAGCACCTTCGCCATGTTGCGCCGCAGCGACTCCCACAGCGCGCCCGCGATATGGCCGCCGTCGAGCGGGAGCAGCGGGAGCATGTTGAAGAGGAACAGGGAGAGGTTGAAGCCGGCCAGGAGGAAGACGAAGGTGGCCAGCTGCTGGGACGCCGGGATGTCGAGTGTCGCGATCTCGCCGCTGACTCTCGCCGCGCCGACGATGCCCATCGGGGAGTCCGGCTCGCGCGGGCCGTCGCCGAAGGCCGCGTCCCACAGGGCGGGGATCTTGGAGGGCAGGGCCACGAGGGAGTCGACGGCCTCGCCGACCCGGTCGGTCATCCAGGTCACCGAGTCGCCGAAGTCCTGTTTGACGACGCCGGTGGCGGCGCTGAAGCCGAGGAAGCCGGCCTGGACGTAGTCGTCCTTGACGTACGCCCCGCTGGCGTCCTTCTTCACGACCCAGTTGGTGGCGATCTTCGCGTGCAGGGTGACTTCCTCGCCCTTGCGGTCGACGACGATCGGGACGTCCTTGCCGGCGCTCGCGCGGATGAGGTCGGAGAGGGAGTTCCAGTCCTCGGTCCGTACCCCGCCGAAGGAGACGATCTTGTCGCCGGCCTTCATGCCCGCGGCCGCGGCCGGGGACTTCGCGTCGGACGCCTTGCAGTCGTCGCGGTTCTCCTTCTGGTCGATGACGCACTGGGAGACCGAGCTGACGGTGGTCGTCTGCTGCTGGATGCCGAAGCCCATCAGCACGGTGAGGAACAGGCCGACCGCGAGGACGAGGTTCATGAAGGGGCCCGCGAACATCACGATGACCCGCTTCCACGGCTTGCGCGTGTAGAAGAGGCGGGTCTCGTCACCCGGCTTGAGCTCCTCGAACGCCGCCGAGCGGGCGTCCTCGATCATGCCGCGCCAGGGTGAGGTCGAGCGGGCTTCGAGGCGGCCGTCGGGGCCCGGCGGGAACATGCCGATCATGCGGATGTAGCCGCCGAACGGGATCGCCTTGATGCCGTACTCGGTGTCGCCCTTCTTCCGCGACCAGATGGTCGGGCCGAAGCCGACCATGTACTGCGGCACGCGGATGCCGAACAGCTTGGCCGTGGACAGGTGGCCCAGCTCGTGCCAGGCGATCGAGGCGAGCAGCCCGACCGCGAACAGCACTATGCCGAGGATGAACATCAGGGTCGTCATGCACGGGCCTCCGCCGTGTGTGCCGCCAGTTCCTGTGCCCGCCTGCGGGCCCAGGTCTCCGCTTCGAGGACGTCCGCGACGGTCAGAGAAGTTCCCGCGTCCGGGGTGCCGTGCTCCTCCACCACCCGGGTGACGGTCTCCATGATCCCGTTGAACGGCAGTGCGCCGGCCCGGAAGGCCTCCACGCACTCCTCGTTGGCCGCATTGAACACCGCCGGGGCCGTGCCCGCGAGCTGCCCCACGTGGCGCGCCAGGTTGACCGACGGGAACGCGTCGTTGTCGAGGGGGAAGAACTCCCAGGTCGACGCCTTGCTCCAGTCGAACGTGGGCGCGGCGTCGGGAATGCGTTCGGGCCAGCCGAGGCCGATGGCGATCGGCCCGCGCATGTCGGGGGGCGTCGCCTGGGCGATCGTGGATCCGTCCGTGAACTCAACCATCGAGTGAACATACGACTGGGGATGCACGACCACCTCAATGCGGTCGAAGGAAATGTCGTAGAGCAGGTGCGCCTCGATGACCTCCAGGCCCTTGTTGACCAGGGTCGCGGAGTTGATCGTGATGACCGGGCCCATGGCCCAGGTGGGGTGCGCGAGGGCGTCCTCGACGGTCACCTGGGCCAGGTCCGCCTTGGTACGGCCGCGGAAAGGGCCGCCGGAGGCGGTCACCACCAGCTTGCGGACGTCCGCGCGCGTGCCGGACGCCAGGGCCTGGAACAGGGCGGCGTGCTCGGAGTCGACCGGGATGATCTGCCCGGGCTTGGCGAGCGCCTTGACCAGCGGGCCGCCGACGATCAGGGACTCCTTGTTGGCGAGCGCGAGGGTCCGGCCGGCCTCCAGGGCGGCGAGGGTGGGCGCGAGTCCGATGGAGCCGGTGATGCCGTTCAGGACGGTGTGGCAGTCGGAGGCGGCGACCTGGGTGGCGGCCTCGGGGCCGGCCAGGATCTCGGGGAGCGGCTCCCCCGTGCCGTACTGGGCGGCCAGCGCCTCGCGCAGTGCCGGGACGACGTCCTCACGGGCGACCGCGACGGTCCGCGCCCTCAGCCGGTACGCCTGCTCGGCGAGGAGGGCGACCCGGCCGCCGTTGGCGGACAGGGCGGTGACCCGGAACCGGTCGGGGTTGCGCAGCACTAGGTCGATGGCCTGGGTGCCGATCGAGCCGGTGGAGCCGAGGATCACCACGTCCTTGGGGCCGTCGCCCGCTACAGGGTCGTAGACGAGGTGGGGGTCGGCGAGTGGGGCTGGACTGTCGCTCATCCCCCCATTGTGGCCGGAACGGCTGACGGGGAGCGCAGGGCGTCCCCATCGAGCGGGTAACAGGATGGTGAGGGGGCGCTGCGGGCAGTGACCCCTCACCAGGGCGTCACCTGATCGGGCGGTGCACGTTGTCCCGTTCGCTCGGGCCCGGGGTGGCGTCCGCGATCCACGGGGCGCCGTCGTCCGACGGGTCGACGATGCCCTGCTCCAGCCACTCGTACGTGCCCGACATCACGCCCTTGACGACCTTGCGGTCGAGGTCGTCGGTGTTGGACCACAGGCGGCCGAAGAGTTCCTCGATCCGCAGCCGGGACTGGCGGCAGAAGGCGTCGGCGAGCTGGTAGGCCTCGCGGCCGTGGTCGCCCTGGGTGCGCAGGTGCTCGGCGCGGACGCAGGCCGCGCTCATGGCGAAGAGCTCGGCGCCGATGTCGACGACCCGGCCGAGGAAGCCCTGCTTGGTCTCCATGCGGCCCTGCCAGCGGGACATGGCGTAGAAGGTGGAGCGGGCGAGCTTGCGGGAGGTGCGTTCGACGTAGCGCAGGTGCGGGGAGAGGTCGACGCCCTGCTTGAACTCGCCGTACGCGTACGGCAGTTGCCCCTGGCCGGCGACGAGCTTCGGCAGCCACTTGGCGTAGAAGACACCGGCGCCCGCGCCCGCCTTCGCCTTGTCCTGGAGGGACTTGTCGGGGTCGATGAGGTCGCCGGCGACCGAGAGGTGGGCGTCGACGGCCTCGCGGGCGATCAGCAGGTGCATGATCTCCGTCGAGCCCTCGAAGATGCGGTTGATGCGCAGGTCGCGCAGGACCTGTTCGGCGGCGACCGGGCGCTCACCGCGGGCCCGTAGTGACTCGGCGGTCTCGAAGCCGCGGCCGCCGCGGATCTGGACCAGGTCGTCGGCGATCGTCCAGGCCATCTCGGAGGCGTAGAGCTTGGCGAGGGCGCCTTCGATGCGGATGTCGTTGCGGTCCTCGTCGGCCATCTGCGAGGCGAGGTCGGTCACGGCCTCCAGCGCGAAGGTGGTGGCGGCGATGAAGGAGATCTTCGCGCCGACCGCCTCGTGGTGGGCGAGCGGCTTGCCCCACTGCTCACGGGCCGCCGACCACTCGCGGGCGATCTTCAGGCACCACTTGCCGGCCGCCACACAGGACGCGGGGAGGGAGAGCCGTCCGGTGTTCAGCGTCGTCAGTGCGATCTTCAGGCCCGCGCCCTCGGGGCCGATGCGGTTCGCCGCCGGGACGCGGACCTGGTGGAAGCGGGTGACGCCGTTCTCGATGCCGCGCAGGCCCATGAAGGCGTTGCGGTTCTCGACGGTGATGCCGGGCGAGTTGGTCTCCACGACGAAGGCCGTGATGCCGCCCTTGTGGCCCTCGGACTTCGGCACCCGGGCCATGACGACCAGCAGGTCGGCGACCACGCCGTTGGTCGTCCACAGCTTGACCCCGTCGAGGACGTAGTCGTCGCCGTCGGGTACGGCGGAGGTGGCGAGGCGGGCCGGGTCGGAGCCCACGTCCGGCTCGGTGAGGAGGAAGGCGCTGATGTCGGTGCGGGCGCAGCGCGGCAGGAAGGTCTCCTTCTGCTCCTGCGTGCCGAACAACTTCAGCGGCTGCGGTACGCCGATCGACTGATGGGCGGAGAGCAGCACGCCGATCGCGGGGGACGCCGAGCCGGCCAGCGCGAGGGCCTTGTTGTAGTAGACCTGGCCGAGGCCGAGCCCGCCGTACTTGGTGTCGATCTTCATGCCGAAGGCGCCGAGCTCCTTGAGCCCGTCGATCACGTCGTCGGGGATGCGGGCCTCGCGCTCGATGAGGGCGCCGTCGACCTTGGTCTCGACGAAGTCGCGCAGTTTGGCGAGGAACTCCTCGCCGCGCTGGGCGGCCTCGTCGGTGGGCATGGGGTGGGGGTGGATGAGGTCGAGGCGGAAGCGGCCGAGGAACAGTTCCTTGGCGAAGCTGGGCTTGCGCCATTCCTGCTGCCGGGCCGCCTCCGCCACCTGGCGCGCCTCACGCTCAGTGACAGTGGGCTTCGTGGGTGCTGCGGACATGAGGCTCACCTCGTCGCGAATCGGGATCTTGGGCCGTTTGGTTACCGACGGGTGCTACCCGATCGTATGTACCCGATTACGGGCGACCCCACCACCCTGCGCGCGTCCGTTCAGCCGATGGGGCGCAAAGTGGTGTGCGCGGTGGGCCGACACGGCCTACCGTTCACGCCCACGACGGTGACGTAGTACTCCGCGGCCCGGTTCGAAAATCGGAGTCGAAGCGCTTCGACAACCTATGGACACCCATCCGCGGTGGAGCTACTGTCGAACCATCCTCACACCCACCCCTGTACGCAGCGCGCACTGTCGAAGCGCTTCACAAAGCTTGGAGAGCTGGATGGTCACCCTCGCCGAGGTCGCCCAGCACGCCGGAGTCTCGGCGAGCACGGTGAGTTATGTCCTCAGCGGCAAGCGGTCCATCTCCGGGGCCACCCGGCAGCGGGTCGAGCAGAGCATCCGCGAGCTCGGCTACCACCCGAACGCGGGCGCCCGCGCCCTGGCCAGCAGCAAGTCGAACATCATCGCGCTGATGATCCCGCTGCGCACCGACATGTACGTGCCGGTGATGATGGAGATCGCCATAGCCGTGGCCACCACGGCCCGGACGCACGGCTACGACGTCCTGCTGCTGACCGGCGAGGAGGGCCCCGACGCCGTGCGCCGCGTCACCGGCAGCGGGCTGGCCGACGCGATGATCCTCATGGACGTCCAGCTGGACGACGAGCGGCTGCCGCTGCTGCGCGGGACCGACCAACCGTCCGTGCTCATCGGGCTGCCCGCCGACACCACCGGGCTGACCTGCGTCGACCTCGACTTCAAGGCGACCGGCGCGCTGTGTGTGGAGCATCTGGCGATGCTGGGGCACCGCGATATCGCCGTCATAGGCGAGGCCCCCGCCGTCTACGAGCGGCACACCGGTTTCGCCGAGCGCACGCTCGACGGACTGCGGCTGCGCTCCCAGGAGCTGGGGATGCGGCTGCTGCACCGGCCGTGCGAGGGCGGGTACGACGCGATGGCCGTCACCCTCGCCCGCGTCCTCGACGAGCGCCCGGGCACCACCGGGTTCGTCGTGCAGAACGAGTCGGCGGTCGAGCCGCTGCTCGCCCTGCTGCGCCAGCAGGGCCGTGCCGTGCCCGAGGACGTGTCGGTGGTCGCCGTCTGCCCCGACCAGGTCGCCGTCCAGGCCTCGGTGCGGCTGACGTCCGTCTCCATTCCCGCGCAGGAGATGGGCCGGCACGCGGTGGAGCAGCTGGTCGCCAAGCTCGATGGCCGCGGGAGCGACGAAGTCGTGCTGATCGCACCCGAGTTGACGATCCGGGCGAGCACGGGCCCGGCGCCGTCCACCACCCACCACTGACGTCCCGCGAACGCCCCCGCACCGCCACCTCACCGTGCCCCTCCCGGGCACTCCCCTGTCTGCACCCGCTGCCCTCTTCAGGAGCGCCACGTGAATCAGCCTGCCGAAAACCAGCCCCAGCCAGGCACGGTCAGCCTCGCGCAGTCCTCCCCGACCGTCGGCACGTTCCGTGAGCGGGACGGCGCGCTGGAGTGGAGCGGCCGTCAGGAGACCCTGCGTGTCGAGCCGTGGGGGCCGGACGCGGTCCGGGTGCGTGCCCGGCTCGGCGGTCCGGTCCTCGACGGGCTGCCCGGCGCGCTGCTGGAGTCCGCCCCGGTGACCGAGTCCGCCGTGAAGATCGAGGACGGGCTGGGGGTGCTGACCGTCGGCGCGCTGACCGTCCAGGTCGACGCCGAGGGCCTGATCCGGTTCCTGCGCACCGAGGACGGCACGGAGGTGCTCGCCGAGGAGCGCGCCCACTTCTGGTGGCCGGGCCCGCGGCTCTACACCGCCGTCGGCAACGGCTACCACCGTCTGGAGCAGCGCTTCGCCGCCTACGACGACGAGAAGCTGTACGGCCTCGGCCAGCACCAGCACGGACGGTTCGACCAGAAGGGCCTGGTGCTGGACCTGGTCCAGCGCAACGCCGAGGTCGGCATCCCGGTCCTGGCCTCCAGCCGCGGCTACACCCTGCTGTGGAACAACCCGGCGATCGGCCGCGTGGAGCTGGCGCACAACGGCACCCGGTGGGTCGCCGACTCCGCCCGGCAGATCGACTACTGGATCACCGCGGGCACCCCGGCCGACGGCCAGCGCCGCTACAGCGCGGTGACGGGCCGTACGCCGATGCTGCCGGAGTGGGCCGCCGGTTTCTGGCAGTGCAAGCTGCGCTACCGCACGCAGGACGAACTCCTCGAAGTGGCACGGGAGTACAAGCGCCGCGGGCTGCCCATCGACGTCATCGTCTGCGACTTCTTCCACTGGACCCACCTGGGCGAGTGGAAGTTCGACCCGAAGGAGTGGCCGGACCCGGCGGCGATGGTGCGCGAGCTGGACGAGCTCGGCATCAAGCTGGTCGTGTCCGTCTGGCCGTCGGTCTCCCCGCTCTCCGAGAACCACCCGGTCATGGAACAGCGCGGGTACTTCATCGGCACCCAGTACGGCCCGATGGCGCACGCGGACTGGCCCGACAAGGAGGTGGCCTCCACGGTCCAGGTGGCGTTCTACGACGCCACCAACCCCGAGGCCCGTGAGTTCGTGTGGTCGAAGGTCAAGCAGAACTACCTCGACCAGTACGGCATCACGGCGTTCTGGCTGGACGCCTGCGAGCCGGAGCTGAAGCCGGGCTTCCAGGAGAACCTGCGCTACTGGACGGGTCCGGGCCTGGAGGTCGGCAACATCTACCCGGCGGAGAACGCCCGCACCTTCTACGAGGGCCTGCGCGCGTCCGGCGAGGAGGAGATCGTCACCCTCAACCGCTCGGCCTGGGCGGGCAGCCAGCGCTACGGCGCCGCCCTGTGGTCCGGCGACATCGGCACCGACTTCCTGACGCTGCGCCGCCAGATCGCGGCCGGCCTCAACACCGCGCTGTCCGGGATCCCCTGGTGGAACACCGACATCGGCGGCTTCCACGGAGGCGACCCGGACGACCCGGCGTACCGCGAGGTGATGGTCCGCTGGTTCCAGTTCGGCGCCCTGTCCCCGCTGATGCGTCTGCACGGCTTCCGCGACCCGGGCATGCCGCTCGGCCCGGACATGACGGGCGGTCCGAACGAGGTGTGGTCGTACGGCGAGGAGGCCGGCGCGATCCTGGAGCGGTACCTGCGGCTGCGCGAGCGCCTGAAGCCGTACGTCCTTCAGGTCATGCGCGAGGCCCACGACGAGGGGCTGCCGGTGATGCGGCCGCTGTTCCTGGAGTTCCCCGAGGACGAGGCGGCGTGGGCGGTCGACGACGCGTACCTGTTCGGCCGGGACCTGCTGGTCGCGCCGGTCCTCACGGCCGGGGCGACGACCTGGACGACGTATCTTCCGGCCGGGGCGCGCTGGACGGACGCGTGGACGGGTGAGACGTACGAGGGCGGTGCGACCGTGACGGTCGACGCCCCGCTGGACCGCATCCCGCTGTTTCTGCGGGACGGGGCACGGCTGCCCGTAGCGGAGTAGCCGTGTCGGAGGGGATGGCCGGACGGTGGAGGTCTTCCGGCCATCCTCTTCGCATGTTCGGCCAACTTGCGCTCTGTGTCGGCGAGTTCGCCGGGTTAGATTCCCTGGGTGTCCTCGACTCCCCTTCCCCTCGCCCTCGCCAATCTGCTGGTGCGCCCGGCCTTCGGCTCGCGGCGCGATCCCGACCGGGTCTTCGACCGGATCGCCGCGGCGGCCGGGGAGGCGCCCGGAGACCGGCGGTTCGTCGACGACTTCCGGTCGCTGCTGGGCTGGTGGGCGAAGGCGGACCGGCTGACCCCGGTCGGCTGGCAGTCGGCTCAGGTGCATGTGCGGCGGCATCTCACCAACCGGGCCCGGGTGCTCAGGCTGATCGCCGAGCGTCCGGAGATCGAGCGGGAGCCGATCGAGAGGCCGGTGTTCGTGGTGGGTCTGCCGCGTACGGCGACCACCGTCACCCACGCCGTCCTGTCGCTCTCGGAGGAGCATCGCAGCCCGCTGCTGTGGGAACTGCTGGCGCCCGACCTGGAGTTGCCGCCCCGGCAGCGACGGAAGGCGATCACGGCCGGGCGTCGGATGGCCCAGGGCACCGACCTGTTCGCACCGCGCTTCCGTGACATCCACGCGATGGCGGCCGAGGGCCCGGAGGAGTGCACGTTCGCGCTGCCGCACGCCCTGATGCCGTTCTCGCAGGCCTGGATCCCGGAGTACCGGGACTGGCACCGCGAGCGGGATTTCGTCCCCGACTACCGGTACCTGAAGCAGGTCTACCAGGTCCTCCAGTACGGCCGGCCGCGCCGCCGCTGGATGCTGAAGTCGCCGATGCACCTGGAGAACCTGGACGCGCTGCTCACGGTGTTCCCCGACGCCACGATCGTGTGGTGCCACCGCGACCCGGTCACCGCCGTGGCGTCCTTCTGCAGCCTGATCGAGCACGGCATGGCCGTCAGCACCCGGCCCCTCGACCTGGCCGGCATCGGCGCCACCTGGCTCGACCTGCTGAGCCGCGCCATGACACGCGGTCTGGCCGCCCGGGCAGCCATCCCGCCGGAGCAACTGGTGGACGCCCCGTACTCCTGGCTCGGCTCCGACCCGGCCTCCGGCGCCCCCAAGCTCTACGCGGCCGTCGGTGCCCGCTGGACCGACTCCGAGGCCGCCCGCCTCCCGGACGCCGTCGCCCGCCCCAAGGGCACCCGCCGCCACACCTACGACCTGACCCGCTACGCCCTGGACCGGGCCGAGGTGGAATCCGCCTTCGCGGACTACAACGCGCTGAGGGCCGAGGTCGACCGCGCCTGAGGAGAACGACAGAGACGGACCGGTCCCCGGCCCCGAGGACACTCAGCTGCCACCGGCCGTCGAGTCGCTGGTGTTGCGGAAGGCCAAGGCGGTGCGGACGACGCGGTCACCGGCGCCCGCGGAGACCGACTGCGGAAATCCACCGTCACCGACCACAACCAGACGAGGGCCGGAGCCGACCGCGCCTGACAGGAACGACAGACACGGACCGGCCCCGGCCCCGGCCCCGAGGACGTGTCAGCTGCTGCTGACCGTCAGGTTGTTGGTGGTGAAGTCCAGGCCGCCGGAGGACGAGGTGATCTCGTAGCCGAACTGGACGTCACCGATGGTCTCGTTGCTGGACATCCAGCCCTTGCCGGTGATCCAGGTGAGGATCGGCTTGATGTTCACGGTGCCGGAGGTGGAGTCGGACGTGCGCAGGAACGAGAAGACCTCGTTGGCGCCGTTGGTGCCCTTGTAGACGGTCCAGGTGTGGCCGCCGAGGGTGACGTTGCCCTGGGAGGTGCCGAGCGGGCCGACGGCGCCGTTGTAGTTGACCCAGAGCATGATCTCGTAGTCGTAGTCGGTGTCCCAGATGTCGTACGACGTGTTGTACGCGCCGGACGACGGGACGGTGACGTTGTAGCTGCTGGTGAGCGAGCCGAGGGAGGCGATCGTCTTGTTGATCACCTTCTTGGAGTCGGGGTAGGACTTGATGCCGCCAGTGTTGGGGTGGTTGGCCCAGACACCCCAGTTGGTACCGGAGTTGGCCCATATGCACTGGCTGCCGGCGCCGGAGCCCCAGATGTTGTTGTAGAGCGTGTACCCGTTGAGGCTGGTGTTGCCCCACTGGTCGCAGGAGTTCCAGACCGCGGCCGAGGCGGGGGCGGAGGCCAGTCCGACGACGGCGCCGACGGCCATCGCCGGGGCCAGCGCGGCCGTGGTGATCTTGCGCAGTGCGCTCTTTGCCATGGTGTCCCTTTCCATGGGTGGGGGGAAATGCGGGGGATGTGCGGGGAGCTACCACGCCCCCAGACTGAGGACGTGGTCTTCTCCGGCGACGAGGTCGAGCGGCTGTGCGGTGCTGTCGCCGTCGCCGTCGTCGGAAGAAGTCCGGAGTTCGACGCGGACGGTGCGGGACGGCTTCAGGACCGCCGTCGCGCCGTCGCGCGTCCAGGTCAGGTCGACCTCCGCGCCGAACCGGGTGCGGACGCCCAGGAGGCTGCCCTCCCGGAGGGTGGGGGGAAGGGCGGGCAGCAGGACCAGTCGGTCCGGGGTCGACTGCACGAGCATCTCGATCAGTACGGCGGGCAGGGTGTGCGCGGCGTCCGCGTTGTAGACATCGCGGTTCGGGTAGTGGGCGCTCATCAGGGAGGCGTGGAAGAAGTCGCCGCCCAGGACCTGGTCGAGGGCGTGGGCGACCCGGCCGGCGTCCCTGAGGCGGGCCGCGATGAGGGCGTGGTGGAGGTGGCCGTGCGCGGAGTCGTTCTCGGCGCCGCGCAGTTCGAGGGCACGATGGGCGGCCGTCGCGAGGTCGGGGGTGTCGTACGGGGTGATCTCGTCGAGCGGCCAGACGCCGTAGAGGTGGCTGAGGTGGCGGTGGTCGTAGGCGTCCTCCAGGCCGGGCCAGGCCCATTCGGCGAGGGCGCCGTCGGCGTTGATCCGGTGCGGTGGGAGGCGGTCGGCTAGGGCGCGCCAGCGGGCGGCGTCCGGGGTGTCCGGGTGATGGTCGGCGGCGGTGAGCAGTGCGTGCCGGGCCGCCGAGAGGTCCATGGCGGCGTTGATCGTGGCCCAGCTCGCGTTGGCCGGTCGGTTCTCGGGTGAGTAGGAGGGGACGACGACCACATGGCCGTCGTCGTCGGTCCGGGTGAGGAAGTCCTCGTAGAACAGCGCCACTTCGGCGAGGGCGGCGGCGGTGCGCGGGTCGCGGGTGCCCTGGGTCTCGTCGTGGTCGACGAGTGGCTTGAGCAGCCAGTCGGCGCCCGCGGTCCACAGGTGCAGGGGGTATTCGCGGCTGAAGTGGTACGAGTGTCCCGACTCGCCGTCGGTGTGGGCGGGCGCCACCACGCCCCGGGTGCCGAAGACAGCGCGGGCGTTGTCGCGCCAGTCGGGCAGCTGGCGTTGGACGAGCGCGGCGTGGGCCTCGGTGACCTCGGGCAGGGCGGCGGCCGCGGCGGAGGCGGTCTGCAGGTTGAGGTTGGCGTCGTTGGTGAACGCGCCCGACCAGGCGGTGTCCCAGTCGCCGGTCCACAGGCCGGTCAGCCGGGGCGGGAGGAGGCCGCTGGCGGACAGCAGGTGGTAGCGGCCGGCCGCGAAGAGCCGCTCCAGCAGGGCGGCGGCACCCGGGCGCTTCAGCAACTCCGAGCCGGACAGGGCGCGTTCGGCCGGGTCGGCGGCGAGGTCGAGGGTGACGCGCTCGTAGGCGGTGCCGTGGAGGGCGACATGGCGGGCGAGGAGTTCGTCGTACTCCGTGGCCGCCAGGTCGCGCAGGGCGCGGCTCTCCGCGGTCACGTCGAGTTCGCCGGTGTGCCGTCGGACCCGGGTGAGGAGCAGGACGGAGCGGGCGTGCTCGATGTGCGCACCGGGCGGGGTGAGGGTTGTCGTGCCGCCGGTGACGGTGATCAGGCTGACGCCGGTGAAGGCGCGGTCGCTGTCGGGGTAGCGGGCGCGCAGGCTGAGCAGGGCGCCCTCGGGGGTGAGGACGGCTCCGTGGCCGACGCCCAGTGCGGCGGGGGCGCCGGGCAGGGCGTGGTCCAGGGAGATGTCGAGGGTGGTGCCGGGGGCCGTGACGCGCTGGACGATCACGTCGTCCGCGCGGGAGACGAAGACCTCGCTGGTCCAGTCGCCGCACGCCGCCCGGACGACACCCGTGGCGAAGTCGACGGACCGGCGGTAGCCGTGCCCTTCGTCGGAGGGTCGGCGCAGCCGGATCTGGAAGGCGGGGTGGAAGGGCTGCACCCACTGGAGCGGGCGGCCGTCGGTGAAGCCCTCCGCCGCGGTGTGGTCGCCGGCCAGGAGGCGGTCCTGGAGGGCGGGGAGGTAGGCGGCGAGCTTCGGGGGGCGGGTGTCGCTGCCGCCCGGGCGGACCAGGGTGTGATGGGTGACGATGACGCGGTCGTCGTTCGGGTCACCGAACACAAGGGTGCCGTGGTGGCCGTTGCCGCTGAGGAGGGCGTCCTCCCAGCGGGCGGCGGGCTGCGGTTCCCACGTTCCGTGGGCCGGCGTTCGGGTCATGGCCGCAGTACCGCCACGTCGTAGCGGCCGAGGCTGACCCGGTCCGTGACGGACGTGCCGGTCAGCAGGTCGCGGTGGGTGCCGGGCACCTCCACGGTCACCGGCTCCCGGCCGTGGTTCAGCACGAACAGCACCTCGCCCCGGCGTACCGCCTCGACCTGCTCGGGGAGGCCGTCGAGCACCGGGCGGACGCCCGTGCCGGCCGCGATCCGGGCCAGCAGGTCGCGCAGCGCGTCCGGCTCGGGGAGCGTGGAGACGTACCAGGCCCGGTCCTTGCGCAGGACGGCGGGCAGTCCGTCGAGTTCACCGCCCTTGTACGGAAGGGTCTCGTCGGCGGTGCCGTCGGCCTCCAGTTCCTCGGACCACAGCGTGCCGCCGAAGCCCTCGCAGGCGACGCTCTCCCCGGCGTCCAGCGGCCACCACTCGTGCAGCGTGCGGATGCCGAACAGCTCGCGCAGCCGGGCGTCCATGCCGCCGGGCCGCACCCGGTCGTCCTCGTCGGCGACGCCGGTGAGGAACCCGCAGACGAGGGTGCCGCCCTGGCGGACGTAGGCGAGGAGGTTCTCGATCGCCGCGTCCGTGAGGAGGTACAGCTGCGGTACGACGACCAGCCGGTACGCGGAGAGGTCGTGCTCGGGGTGGGCGAAGTCGGTGGTGAGGTGGGCCTGCCACAGGGCGCGGTGCCAGGTCTTGAGCACGTCCGCGTGGTCGACCCGCTGGGAGAGACGGCCGTCCTGGGCGCCGGCCCACCAGGCGTGCCAGTCGTGCAGGACGGCGACGTCGGCGCCGCTGTGCCGGCCGGACACCTCCGGGGCGATCCGCGCGAGGTCGGCGCCGAGCCGCTTGACCTCCTGGTACGTCCGGCCCTCCTCCCCCGCGTGGCTGACCATGCCGGAGTGGAACTTCTCCGCGCCCTGCCGGGACTGCCGCCACTGGAAGTAGCAGACGGCGTCGGCGCCGCGGGCCACGGCCTGGAGGGACCACAGGCGGTTGAGTCCCCGGGGCTTGGGGTGGTTGACGCCCCGCCAGTTGACCGGCCCGGCCGCCTGTTCCATGAGCACCCACGGCCCGCGTGCCTGGGAGCGGGTCATGTCCTGTACGAGGGCGCCGTGCTGGGCGCCGAGCGGGTCGCGCGGGTCGGGGTAGAGGTCGACGGAGACGACGTCCTCCTCCTCGGCCCAGCGCCAGGCGTCCTGCCCGAACCACAGCGGCATGAAGTTGCTGGTCACCGGCAGGTGCGGGGTGTGGCGCCGGACGATGTCGCGCTCGGCGACGTAGCACTCCAGGAGCATGTCGGAGGTGAAGCGCCGGAAGTCCAGGACCTGGGCGGGATTACGCATGTAGTGCGGCTGACGGGCGGGCAGGACGCCGTCCCAGGTGTCGTAGCCCTGGCTCCAGAAGGCGGTGCCCCAGGCCTCGTTGAGGGCGTCGAGGGTGCCGTACTTCTCACGCAGCCACCGTCGGAAGGCGGCCGCGGCCTCGTCGCCGTGGTCGAAGGTGCAGTACTCGTTGTTGATGTGCCACATCGTCAGGGCGGGGTGGCCGCCGTAGCGGGCGGCCAGGTCCTCGGTGATGGCGGCGGCGTAGCGCCGGTAGGTGGCGCTGGAGTGCGAGAAGTGCTGCCGGCCGCCCCACCACTCGGTGCGGCCGTCCTCGGTGACGGGCAAGGTGTCGGGGTGCAGCCGGCCCATCCAGGGCGGCGGTGAGGAGGTCGGGGTGGCGAGGACGACGCCGATGCCGCCCTCGTGCATCAGGTCCATCAGCGTGTCCAGCCAGCCGAACTCCCGCGCGCCCGGCTCCGGTTCCAGCTTCGACCAGGAGAAGACGCCGAGGGTGACCGAGTTGACGCCGGCGGCCTTCATCAGCCGGACGTCCTCGTGCCAGGTCTCCTCGGGCCACTGCTCGGGGTTGTAGTCGCCGCCGAAGAGGAGACGACCTCGGGTGGCGTCGCTCAGGGCGGGCCGCCCCTTCTCCTCCGGCATCAGACGGGCTCCCCGTACTGCACACCCCGCCCGTTGGTGGCGACGTAGACCCGGCCGTGGATGCGTGGGTCGCCGGTGATGGCGGCCCCGATCCAGCCCCACTGGTGCTGGTCGTCGTTGATCCGCGTCCAGGTCGTGGCCTCGTCGTCGGAGCGGTACACGGCGGTGATCGTCTCCGTCGAGCCGACCATGTAGACGGCCGGGTAGGAGGCGCCGTCGGCGGCCTTGCCGAAGCCGAGGGTGTACGACGCCCAGCAGCTGCCGACCTTGCTGAAGTTCGCACCGCCGTCGGTGGAGCGGTACAGCCCGTTCCACTTGAGGCTCAGCCACAGGTCACCGGACCGGCCCGGGGCCGCGGTCAGCTGGAACTGCGTGTCGCCCGACTTCAGGCCGGTGGCCCGGGCGGCGAAGGTCAGGCCGCCGTCGGTGCTGGCGTGGAGGGTGCCGGTGGCGGTGTCGAAGGCGTAGAAGAGCTTCGGGTCGACGGGGTCCGCGACCGGCACGGCGCCCTTCGGCAGGGAGGCGACCTCGGCCCAGGTGGCGCCGTTGTCGGCCGAACGCTGGGCCGGGTAGACGGTGCCGTCCCAGTGCGCGAAGGACCACAGCACCGCACTGCCGTCGGCGTTGGTGACGATCGGCCCCGGCGCGTCCTTGGCGATGGCGGGCTGTGCCGCGAAGGGCGCCCAGGTCCTGCCGCCGTCGTTCGAGTAGGCACCGTTGCCGTGGTCGCCCCAGCCGGCCCGGACGACGTACGACGGCTTGGCCGCCGCCTGGGCCAGGCCGGTGGACGTTCCGAACACGGGGTTCGAGGCCATGCCACGCGAGGGTGACGCCGTGAGCGAGTCGTGGTACATCACGCCGACGTCGCCGTTGCCGCTGATCAGATGTGCCGCTCCGACCGAGGGCGAGACCAGCTGGCGGACGGACGTCTCCTCCAGGCCGCGGATCTGCGGGGCCCAGTTCTTCAGGTCGCGGGTGCCGTAGAGGGTCGCGCCGGTGCCGTAGACGATGTGCTTCGAGTCGTACGGGTCGATGCCGACCGCCTGGATCCACCAGCCGAACTTGGGCGCGTCGGCACCGAAGGCGAGGAAGGGGGTCTCGGAGATGTCGAGGACGGCCTTGTCCTTCAGGGACGTCCAGCTGCGGCCGCCGTCGGTGCTCCGGTACAGGGTGTCGACCAGCGCCCAGCGGTTGTTGGTGGAGACGACGACGGTGCCGGGGCGACAGGCGTCGACGGCGACTCCGCCGTACGCGAAGGTGTCGGTCCCGCCGTCGCTCGTCGCCCCGCCGGGCTTCACCGGCGTGACCTCGGTCCACTTCCCGTCGGTGGTGCGCAGCTTGTGCACGCTGCCGTCCGACTGTCCGTTGGGACCGGGCGCGTTGCCGTACGTCACGTACAGCTCACGCGTGTGCTTGTCGTACGCGGCGCGGATCGGCACCTTGGCCGCGGTGCCGGTGGGCTGTCCGGGTACGGCCTCCCAGGTCGTGCCGTCGGAGGTGCGGTAGAGGTTGGCCTTCCCGGCGGTGCCGTCGGAGTCGCCCCAGCCGGCATAGACGGTACGGCCGGCGGCGACGAGGAGCGTGACGCCCTGGCCGGTGGCACTGGGCGCGGCCGGGAAGCTCACGGTCTGCCAACTGGCGCCGCGGTCGGCCGACTTGAGCAGCCCGTCGTGCCGGGTACCCAGCCACAGCGTGTCACTGTCCCGCGGATCGACGAGCAGCCGCTCCCCCGCACCCCGCCCGTCCTCGTTGGCCCCGAGCTTCACGGTGAGATCGGTGCGCTTCCAAGTGGCGCCGCGGTCCTCGGAGCGCAGAACGGCTCCGTTCCCGGCCCACGACTGGGCATACGTGCCGAGCGAGAGGTAGACCCGGTTCGGGTGCGCCGGGTCGACGGCGATGGCCTCGACGCCGAGCAGGTTCCAGTCGTCCCAGCCGATGTGGTCGGTCAGCGGAATCCAGCGGTCGGTCCGGTCGTCCCAGCGGTAGGCGCCGCCGACGTCGGTACGGGCGTAGGCGAGGCCGCGGACGGAGGGGTGGAAGAGGACACCGGTGACGAATCCGGTGCCGCCCATGACGGCGGTGCGCCAGCGGTAGGCGGGGGTGGTGGCAGCAGCAGGCTCAGCTGCGGCAGCGCGCGCCGCGAGGGGCGGAAGGGCGGTGAGTGCGGCGGCGGCCGCGGTGCCGGCGAGAACGGTTCTTCTGCAAGGGGGCGACGCGTGCATGACACATACCTCGTTGCTCTGAAAGGAAGGGGGAGGAGAGCGCCCCGAAAGGGGCGCGGGGAACTGCGCGACCAGCCACGAACAACCCGCAGCCGCCAGACAACCGATGCACCCCGTTGAGTGGGCGCCGATCAACCCTTTACCGCACCCGTCAACATGCCCTTCTTGAAATGCCGCTGGACGAAGGGAGAGGCAACCGCGACGGGAATCAGCGCGAGGACCATGACGGCCATCTGCAACCCCAGCGCGGACAACTGCCCCGTACGCACTGCCTGCTGAAGCCCCGTCGGCGCCTCGGTGTTCTTCTGCACCAGCTGAATGAGCACGTTCTGCAACGGCATCATCTGCTGGTCGGTGAGGTAGATGGACGCGTTGAACCAGGCACTCCAGTACCCGACCGCGTAGAACAGCGAGATCACGGCCAGCACAGCCCGCGACAGCGGCATGATGATGGTCAACAGAATCCGCAGATCACCGGCCCCGTCAATCCGCGCCGACTCGGTCAGCTCGGGCGAGATCCCCATGAAGAACGCCCGCAGCACAAGGATGTTGAAGACACTGACCGCACTCGGCAGGATCAACGACAGATACGTGTCGGTCAGCCCGAGCGACTGCACCAGCAGATACGTGGGAATCAGCCCGGCGCCGAAGAACATCGTCGCCATCATGGTCATCAGGAAGAACCGGTGCCCCAGACTCCCCGGCCGGGACAGCCCGTAGGCCGCGAGCACCGACACCGCCATGGAGAACAGCGTGCCGACGAGCGTCACCCCGACCGAGACCATGATCGCCCGGCTGACCTGACCACCGCTGAGCAGCTCCGTGTAGTTGACGAAGGTGATGCCCTGGGGGATCACGACGAGCCCGCCGACCCGGTCGATCACCGGTTTGGGGGAGAGGCTGGTGACGATCACGATCCACAGCGGACCGAGCACGCCCAGACAGCACAGGAGGAGCAGTCCGCCCTTCGCGGTGAGTCCGGCCTTGCTGGGCGGCTCCTCCCACACCGGGCGGGCGGGCGCCTTGAGACTGCGGATGAGCTGCGTGTTGAGGCTCACTTCTTGTACACCCCCTGCTCGCCGAGGAGATGCGCGAACTTGTTCGCGCCCAGGACGAGACAGACTCCGATGGCGCCCTTGACGAGGCCGACCGCGGCCGCGTAGCTGAAGTCGCCGTTCTGGATACCCATGTTCCACACGTAGGTGTCGAGGACCTCGCTGGCCCCCGCACCGACCGCGTACCGCTGGAGCAGGAACTGCTCGAAGCCGACGCTGAGCGCGTCACCGACCCTGAGGACCAGCAGCAGCGCGATCACCGGGCGCAGTGCGGGCAGCGTGACGTGCCACATGCGGCGCCAGCGTCCCGCGCCGTCCATGGCGGCGGCCTCGTACAGGTCGGTGCTGACCGCGGCCAGCGCCGCGAGGAAGACGATGATGCCCCAGCCGGCGTCCTTCCAGACGGACTGCGCGGTGACCAGGTACTTGAAGAGGTCCGCGTTGGTCATCAGGTCGAAGCCGCTCCAGCCGTGGTCCTCCAGGGTCTGGGCGATGATGCCCGCGCCGCCGAAGATCTGCTGGAAGACGGTGACGACGAGGACCCACGAGAAGAAGTGCGGCAGATACATGATCGCCTGTGCCACGGCCCGCACCCGGGGCCGGATCACACTGTTGATGAGCAGCGCGAGGGCGATGGGAACCGGGAAGAACAGCGCCAGTTGGAGCAGGAACAGGACGATGGTGTTCTTCGCGGCGCTCCAGAACAACGGGTCGTCGATCATCCGCGAGAACTGCTCCACGCCGACCCAGGGGCTGTGGAAGATCGCCGTGACGCCGTTGCTGGAGACGTAGGGGTCGTAGTCCTGGAAGGCGACGACGTTGCCCAGCAGCGGGACGTAGTTGAAGAGCAGGAGCAGGACCATGACGGGCAGCGTCATCAGGATGAGCGCGCGGTCGCGGCGCAGCCGGACTTGGAAGGGAACCTTGCCGGCCTTGCCCGCCTTGCCCGGCACCGAGACCTTGGGAGACGCCGCGGCGACCGCGGCCGTCGGTTCCTCGACGGCCGCGGGGGGACGAGTCCCGTCGGGCCTGCTCCCGGCCGTGAGAGACATCAGTTGCCGCTGCCGTTCTTGTCGATGAGCTCCTTGTACCAGTCGCGCAGCTTGTCGCCGCCGGAGGACTTCCAGGTGGAGATGGCGGCCTGGACCTCGGACAGCTTCCGGTTGCCGCGCACGTAGTCGATCTCCAGCTGCTCGAACTGGCTGCCGAGGTTGGCGTAGCGGGTCGGCTCGACGATGTTCATGCCGAACGTGGACGTCTTCTTCATGAAGGCGCCCATCCGCTGCTGCCACTCCACCTGCTTGCGGGCGACGTCGGGGAAGTCGGGGTGGGCGTAGTAAGCGGCCGGCGCGGCCAGCATCACCCAGGCGTTGAGCACCTGGGAGTTGCCGAGGTCGTTCTTGACCGGGACGCCGTCCTTGACGGTGTAGTGGGTGCCCTCGACGCCGTAGTCGACGAGCATCCGCTCCTTGGTGCCGTAGGGCGCGGCCGCGAAGTCGGCGGCGGCCAGCGCGTTCTCGACCGTGGCCTTCGAGGCGCCCTTGCGGATCAGCGACCAGATGGTGGCGGGCTGAGAGGCCCACAGCGTCGGGTTGCCGCCGTCGGCACCGAAGAGGTCCATGCCTTCGATCTCGAAGTCCGGTTTGGCCTGGGCCTGTTCGGCGGTCTTTCCGTACCAGCTGGCGATGTTGTCGTTGTAGACCAGGACCTGCCCGGCGGTGAACCGCTGGCCCTGGTCGCCCGAGCGCGCCTTGTCGTCGGGGTGGACCACGCCCGCGTCGAACAGCTTGCGGACCCACTCCAGGGCTTCCAGGTACTCGGGCACCTCGTGGCGGTACGTCAGCTTGCCGTCGTCCCCGATGTTCCAGCCGAGTGTCCCGGAGGGGCGGACACCGAAGAAGCTCCAGGCGGACCAGTTCATGTCGGCGCAGGCGTACACCTTGGCCTTGGCGCTGGTGGCCTCCTTGGCCCAGCTGAGGAACTCGTCCGGCGACTTGGGGGGCGACCAGCCCTTCTTGTCGAAGATGTCCTTGCGGTAGAAGGGCGTGATCCAGTTCGCGGTGGCGGCTGGCATCGGAATGCCGCGCAGGGCGCCGCCGAAGATGCCCATGCGCCAGGCGTCGGAGGGGATGGCGGCCAGGTTCGGGTACTTCTTGGCCTTGTCGCCCGCCAGGTAGGGGGCGAGGTCCATGAACTTCGCGGTGACGGCGTTGGCGATCTTGCCGACCAGTTCCCAGCCGGGCACGACCACCATGTCGGGTATGGAGCTGGAGGCGAGGACGGCGCCGAGCTTCTCGCCGTAGGTGGTGCCGTCCTGGTTCTGCCAGGTGATCTTGGTGCCCGCCGCGGCGTCGAGCGCCGTGTAGTAGGGGTTGCCGGGCTTCGGCGGGGAGCCCCAGAACGGGGACATGATCTTGATGGGGGCGCCGGTGCCGAGCTTCTTCGGGACCGAGGTCTTCAGGGCCGCGAGGTCGACCTTGCCGGTGTAGCCGGCCCCCGAACCGTTCTTCGAGGGCAGGTCCGGCTGGGCGACCGTGCTGGCGACGTACGTCGGGAGCATCTTGTCGGCGGCCTTGCCCGACGTGGTCCCCTCACGCGAACCGGTGTCCGAACCACCGCAGGCGGCGAGCAGCGGCATCCCGCCGGCCACCGCTGCGGTGGCGACCGCCGTGGAGGCGAGGAAGCTTCTCCGGCTGGGTCCGGAGGGGGCGGAGTCGGCGTTCGGCGTCATTGCGTCAACCCTTCATGGCGCACCTGGACACCCGGCGGTGGGCCGTCGGCTGCGGTGTCTTAAGTGGAACTGGCTGAGCTGAAGCGATCCTGCGACCACGGCCGAGGGGCGTCCGTGCAGCGGGCGAGCCTCGTAGTCGAAGTAGTCGAAGCGCTTCGATGTTGCTGCGAGGTTAAGTGAAGGCATGGGGGCGCACAAGGGTCGATTCCAAGATTCCTCCGAGGCGTGGAGGATCCGACCGCTGTCTTACAGCGCTTGAAATAACGGTGAGGAGTCGGAGTTGTTGCGCCGGGGTGTCTTGACACCCACCCCCGGATCGAATCAGCATCGAAGCGCTTCGAAAGCGCCTCGCCGCTCCATCGCAAGGGGAACGCCACGTGACCGCACAAACGCCGCCTACGCTGCCTTTCCGTGATCGGCGACTGCCGTTCGCGAAGCGCATCGACGACCTTCTGTCGCGGCTCACGCTCGACGAGAAGATCGCCTTCCTGCACCAGTTCGCGCCCGCCGTCGAGCGCCTCGGCGTCGACGGGTTCCGCACCGGGCAGGAGGCACTGCACGGCGTGGCCTGGATGGGTCCGGCGACCGTGTTCCCGCAGGCGGTCGGGCTCGGCGCCACCTGGAACACCGAGCTCGTACGCCAGGTCGGCGAGGCCGTCTCCAAGGAGACCCGCGCGATGCGCGCCCGCGACGACCGCGTGGGTCTGAACGTCTGGTCCCCCACCGTCAACCTGCTGCGCCACCCCCTGTGGGGCCGCAACGAGGAGGGCTACTCGGAGGACCCGAAGCTCACCTCGGCCATCGCCACCGCCTACACCCGTGGCCTGCGCGGCGACCACCCGACGTACTGGCGCACCGCGCCCGTCCTCAAGCACTGGCTGGCCCACAACAACGAGACGGACCGCTCCGTCACGTCGTCCTCCGTCCGCCCGCGCGTCCTGCACGAGTACGATCTGCGCGCCTTCCGCGAGACGGTCGAGGCGGGCGCGACGGCCGGGGTGATGCCGGCGTACAACCTGGTCAACGGCCGTCCCAACCACGTCTCGCCGTATCTGCGCGAGCACCTGCGCACCTGGACCGACGAGGAGCTGCTGGTCTGCTCGGACGCGGGCGCGCCCTCCAACCTGGTCGACTCCGAGCACTACTTCGACACCCACGAGGAGGCCACGGCCGCCTCGCTGCTGGCCGGCGTCGACAGCTTCACCGACCACGGCACCGACAGCTCGAAGATCACCGCACGGGTGCGGGGCGCCTTCGACACGGGGCTGCTGACGGAGCCGGACATCGACACGGCGGTGCGCCGTCAGCTCTCGGTGCGCTTCCGGCTCGGCGAGTTCGACCCGGAGTACGACCCGCACGCGCACACCTTGGACTTCGACACCCCGGCCCACCGCGCGCTCGCCCAGGAGGCCGCCGAGCAGTCGGTCGTGCTGCTGAAGAACAGCGCGGGACTGCTGCCGCTGGCCCCGGACACCCGGATCGCCGTGGTCGGTCTGCTCGCCGACGAGTGCAAGCTCGACTGGTACAGCGGCACGCTCATCCACCGCTCCACCCCGCTGGAGGGCCTGTACGAGCGGTTCGGCGCGGAGCGCGTGGAGTTCGCGGAGGGCGTGGACCGGGTCCGGCTGAAGACCTCGGCCGGAGCCTTCCTGCACGTTCCCGAGGCCAACGCCGACGACGAGGTGCGCGGCGCCGAGGGTGCCCTCGACCCGGCCTTGCTGGCCGGCCGCACCGATCTGCCGCCGCTGACCACCGACCCGGTCGGCACCGAGTTCGCGCTCGTCGACTGGGGCGAGGGCGTGCTGACCCTGCGCGCCCCCGACGGCCGCTATCTGTCGGTCGCCGACGACGGCCGTGTCCGCGCCTCCGCCGACCAGCCGGGCGGCTGGGTCGTACAGGAGACGTTCCGCCTGGAACCGCACGAGAACGGGCACCTCCTGAGGCACATCGGTACGGGACGCCACGTCTCAGTCGCCGCCGACGGCGCGCGGGTTGCCGAAGCGGATCCGGAAACTTTCCAGCTCATGGTCGTCGAAAGCGGCGAGGACGCTGTAACCCGGGTCACTGCGCGGGCGGACGTGGTCGTGGTCGTCGCGGGCAACGACCCGCACATCCACGGCCGCGAGACCGAGGACCGCCCGACGCTGCGCCTGCCCGAGCATCAGGAGCGCCTGCTGCGCGCCGCCCGCGCCGCCAACCCGAACACGGTGCTGGCGCTGGTCTCGGCCTACCCGTACGCCGTCGATCACGCGGCCCTTCCGGCGCTGCTGTGGATGTCCCACGGCGGCCAGGCGGCCGGCACCGCCCTGGCCCGCGTCCTGGCCGGCGACGTCTCCCCCGCGGGCCGGCTCCCGCAGACCTGGTACGCCGACGACAGCGACCTGCCCGACCTGCTCGACTACGACGTGATCGGCAGCCGTCAGACGTATCTGTACTTCGAGGGGACCCCGCTGTTCCCGTTCGGCCACGGCCTGTCGTACGCGGCCTTCTCCTACGCCGACCTCACGACCCGCACCACGGACGACTCGCTGCACGTCTCCTTCACGGTCACCAACACGGGCGACGTGCCGGCCGACGAGGTGGCCCAGCTCTACACCCGCGCCGTGGACCCGACAGTGCCGCGTCCGCGCCGCGAACTGGTGGCGCACAGCCGGGTGCGGCTGGCCCCCGGCGAGCGCACGGAGCTGGGCTTCGAGGTCCCGCTGTCGTCCTTCGACTTCTGGGACGTGGCCCGGGGCGCCTGGCGCCGCGAGCCCGGCCCGTACGAGGTGCTGGCCGGCGCGTCCAGCGAGGACGTCCGGCTGCGGACGACGGTGATCCTGGACGGCGAGGCGTCCGCCCCGCGTCCGGTGCTGCGCCGCGGGCTGGACGCGGCCGACTTCGACGAGCAGAGCGGCGTCGCGATCGTCGACCGTACGCGGACGGCGGGCGACGCGGTGACGCCGGCGCAGGGCAGGTCGGGTGAACTGGTCTACCGGGACTGCGACTTCGAGGGCGGGGTCGCCGCGGTGACGGCGGCGCTCTCCGGCGACGGCGCGGTCGAGGTGTCGCTGGACGGGGGCGCGGTGCTCGCCGTGCTGACGTCCGAGGCGGGGGACGACGCGAGCCCGTACGACTACGTGACGAAGCGCGCCGAGATCATCGCCGAGGGCGTCCGGGACGTCCACCTCAAGCTGCGCGGCCCGGTGCGGCTCGCGCACGTCGGCTTCTCCGGTTGAGGGTCCGAAGGAGCTGACGCAAAGGAAGAGGCCCGGCACCGGAAGGCATCGGTGCCGGGCCTCTTCGGAGAGCCTAACTGAAAATGGATCCCATTTACTAGAGGGTGAGACCGGTGAGGACCAGCACCCGCTCGTAGGTGTAGTCGTCCATCGCGAACCTCACGCCCTCCCGGCCCACACCGGACTGCTTGACGCCGCCGTACGGCATCTGGTCGGCACGGTAGGAGGGGACGTCGCCGATGACGACGCCGCCGACCTCAAGCGCGCGGTGCGCCCGGAAGGCGGTCTGCAGGTCGTGCGTGAAGACCCCGGCCTGGAGGCCGTACTTGGAGTCGTTGACGGCGGCGAAGGCGGCGGCCTCCCCGTCGGCCTTCTGCACGGTGAGGACGGGTCCGAAGACCTCCTCGCAGGCGAGGGTGACGTCGGCGGGCACGTCGGTGAGGACGGTCGGCGCGTACGAGGCGCCGTCCCGCTTGCCGCCGGCGCGGAGCACGGCCCCGGCCGCGACGGCCTCGTCGACCCAGGTCTCGACGCGCCGGGCGGCGTCCTCGCTGACCAGCGGCCCGACCTCGGTCGCGTCGTCGCTCGGGTCACCGGTGACCTGGGCCTCGACGGCGGCGACGATACGCGGCAGCAGCCGGTCGTACACGGAGGCGTCCGCGATCACCCGCTGCACGGAGATGCAGGACTGGCCGCCCTGGTAGTTGGAGAAGGTGGCGATCCGGGTCGCGGCCCAGTCGAGGTCCGCGTCGGAGGCATAGTCGGCGAGCACGACCGCCGCGCCGTTGCCGCCCAGCTCAAGGGTGCAGTGCTTGCGCGGCACCGAGTCCATGATCGCGTAGCCGACCTTCTCGGAGCCGGTGAAGGAGATGACCGGCAGACGCTCGTCCTGGACCAGGGCGGGCATCTTGTCGTTCGGCACCGGCAGGATGCTCCAGGAGCCGGCCAGGAGGTCGGTCTCGGCGAGGAGCTCACCGATGACGAGCCCGGAGAGCGGGGTCGCGGGGGCGGGCTTCAGGATGATCGGCACACCGGCGGCGATGGCCGGGGCGATCTTGTGCGCGCACAGGTTGAGCGGGAAGTTGAACGGCGCGATACCGAGGACGACGCCCTTGGGGAAGCGCCGGGTGAGGGCGAGCCGTCCCTGGCCGCCGAGGTCGGTGTCGAGCCGCTGGGCCTCGCCGCCGTTGAACCGCCGGGCCTCCTCGGCCGCGAAGCGGAAGACGGACACGGCACGGCCGACCTCGCCCCGGGCCCACTTCATGGGCTTGCCGTTCTCGGCGGAGATCAGCCGGGCGATCTCCTCGGTCCGCTCGGCGAGCCGCCTGCTGACGTGGTCGAGGGCCACGGCACGCGTATGGGCCGGGGTCGCGGCGAAGTCGTCGCGGACGGCGTACGCGGCGGCCACGGCCTCCTCGATCTGCGCGTCCGTCGGCACGCTCACCTTGCCGACGACCCGCCCGTCCCACGGCGAGGTCACATCAAAGCTGTCCTCGCCGCTGACCTGGCGGCCGGCGAGCCAGAAGGCGTAGCTGGAAGTCATGTCGATTCCCGGCCCTTCCGCGTTTCGGGGGTGTCCTGGTGTGTCGTCGTCCACGGTAGGGGCGCCGGGGCGGAACGGCGTTTGTCCGCGGTGTAGTGATGCCGAGGGCGGGTGCGCCGGATTGGCGGAGAGCGGGAGGGGGCCGTGCGGCTACCGCGTCCGGGCGGCGGTGTTCCGGCTCAGGAACAGCCAGAGCGAGACCAGCAGCACCGTGCCGAGGCACCAGCTGGCCAGCACGTCCAGCGGCCAGTGGTAGCCGCGCCGGACCAGTCCGAAGCCGACGCCGAGATTGAGGGCGGCGCAGGTGACGAGGAGTGCGCGGCGAGCGAACACCGAGGTCAGCCACGGCAGGAGCAGCAGGGTGGCGGCGCCGTAGGCGATGGCGGCCGTGGCCGTGTGACCGGAGGGGTAGTAGCCGGTGGCGGGCGGCACGACGGGGGTGCCGGGGCGGTCGGTCAGCAGCTTGAGCGGGACCACCAGAACCGGGACCAGTGCCATGAGCAGGGCCGCGGAGGCGGCCGGCAGCCACCAGTGGTGTGTACCAGTACGGCGGTGCCGCCAGGTGGCGTAGCCGAGGGCGACGGCCAGGACCGGCACCGCGACCGGCACGTTGCCCAGGTCGGCGAGGAGTTCGGAGAGGCGGTCCGGGTGGGCCAGGGCCCGGCTGGCCGCGGCGTCGGCGTCCAGCAACGGGCCGGCGCTCACCACCTGCCAGGTGATGAGCGCGAAGAGAAGGGCGGGCAGCCCGAGAAGAAGGAAGAGGGAGGTCGGCCGCCCCGGAACAGGGGGGGTGGTTCCGGGGCGGCCGTCCGGATCGGATCGTCGCACGCCCCGGGGGGTTTGGGGCGAGCGACTGTCCGATCGGTGAGGAGATCCGGAGCCGGAAGCTCCGGGTGTGTGCGCGAGGGCACGACCAGGTCGAAGCTGGGGAGGCCTCGGCCCGATGTCGCCCAGAGTCCCCTCTGGGCGGGGTGTATCTCTCATCTGGTTAGAACCTACGACAGGGCGATGGCGTCAGCCAGACGGAATCGCGTCCTGACATCCACCTCGCACACCTTCTTCACACGCTCTGACGGTAGCCGCCCCAGCCCCGGAATCGCGAGCGATGACAGGGCTGGGGCGGATGAGGTTCCCGGGAGCCGGAACCCGGCGTTCACCAGTGGCTTCGCTGTGACCTCAGATGCGGGTGAAGGCCTGCTCGATGATGTCGAGGCCCTCGTTCAGCAGGTCGTCGCCGATGACCAGCGGGGGCAGGAAGCGCAGCACGTTGCCGTAGGTGCCACAGGTCAGGACCAGCAGGCCCTCGGCGTGGCAGGCCTTGGCGAGGGCGGCGGTCGCCTCCGGGTTGGGCTCCTTGGTGTCACGGTCCTTGACCAGCTCGATGGCGATCATGGCGCCGCGGCCGCGGACGTCGCCGATGATGTCGAACTTCTCGGCCATCGCGGTGAGGCGGGCCTTCATCGTGGCCTCGATCGCCTTCGCCTTGGCGTTGAGGTCGAGTTCCTTCATCGTCTCGATGGAGCCGAGCGCACCGGCGCAGGCGACCGGGTTGCCGCCGTAGGTGCCGCCCAGGCCGCCCGCGTGCGCGGCGTCCATGATCTCGGCGCGACCGGTCACGGCGGCGAGCGGCAGACCGCCCGCGATGCCCTTCGCGGTCGTGATCAGGTCGGGCACGATGCCCTCGTCCTCGCACGCGAACCACTGACCCGTACGGCAGAAACCGCTCTGGATCTCGTCGGCGACGAAGACGATGCCGTTGTCGGCGGCGAACTTCCGGACGGCCGGCAGGAAGCCCTTCGCGGGCTCGATGAAACCGCCCTCGCCGAGGACCGGCTCGATGATGATCGCGGCGACGTTCTCCGCGCCGACCTGCTTGGCGATCTGGTCGATGGCCTGCGCGGCGGCCTCCGGACCGGCGTTCTCGGCACCGGTCGGCCAGCGGTAGCCGTAGGCGACCGGGACGCGGTAGACCTCGGGCGCGAACGGGCCGAAGCCGTGCTTGTACGGCATGTTCTTCGCCGTCAGCGCCATCGTGAGGTTGGTCCGGCCGTGGTAGCCGTGGTCGAAGACGACGACGGCCTGGCGCTTGGTGTACGCACGGGCGATCTTGACGGCGTTCTCGACGGCCTCGGCGCCGGAGTTGAACAGCGCCGACTTCTTCGCGTGGTCACCCGGGGTGAGCTCGGCGAGGGCCTCGGCGACCTCCACGTAGCCCTCGTACGGGGTGACCATGAAACAGGTGTGGGTGAAGTCGGCGAGCTGGGCGGAGGCCCGGCGTACGACGGCCTCGGCGGAGGCGCCCACGCTGGTCACGGCGATACCGGAACCGAAGTCGATGAGCCGGTTGCCGTCGACGTCCTCGATGATCCCGCCGCCCGCGCGCGCGGTGAACACGGGCAGCACGGAGCCCACGCCCTGCGCGACCGCGGCGGTACGGCGGGCCTGCAGCTCCTGCGACTTCGGGCCGGGGATGGCGGTGACGACGCGGCGCTCCTGCGGAAGTGCGCTCATGAGGGGCTCCTGGGGGGTGTTGCGGACGCTTGTCTTCTCTTTTCTCGCAGGCTAGGGCGGCAAGCGGGGCGTCGGCATGCTCCATGTGGGCGTTGTCCGGAGTGCCGGTTGTCCGCGGTGGACATAGCGACAGCGGGTTGCGGCCGTGCCGGTCGGGGCATCTCCGTGTGTTCCGTCGGCCGTGTAAGCGGTGAACTCCCCAGGAGAGGGCGTTAGATTGACTCGCTGATGATGGATGGCAGGGACGGAACGGCTGGTCAGGGGGAAAGGGCGATGGACAGCGACGGGACGCAGGACGCTCGGGGCACGCACTCGACGCCTGTGCCGCGTCCGGCGATGCCGCCGGAGGCCCCAGCGGTACCGCCGCGACCCGCGCGGGCACCCGACGCCCGGGGCGGGCGTGAACGGCCCTGGCAGCCGGGGTCCGGGTCCGTGGCCGAGTGGCTCAACGAGCCCCGGTCGGCCGCCCGGCCCGGTATCTGGCGGTTCGGATACCGCCTGCCGAAGGCAGCGCAGTCGGGCGCGGAGCGGCTGGCGCCGGTCACGGTCGTCGGACTGCTCGTTCCGCTGGTCGTGGCGCTGCTCGTGTGGTCGCTGTGGCGGCGCGGCGCCATTCCGTACCAGTTCTCGCTGCTGCGGCTGTTCACTCCGGACGACTGGTGGTGGGGCGGCACCCTCGCGTCCGCCAAGGACTGGCACGGCCAAGAGGCCCTGGTCGTCTACAACGGCCTCTTCTTCGCCGTGCTCGTCTACGCGATGGGCCGGCTGGGCAGCTGGCCCGACATCGTCCGGCACTTCGTGGGCGGGCGTCCGCAGCCCGGGCGGGCGCTGCTCGCCGCGCTGGGCGCCCTGGTCACGCTGAGCTTCGTGTTCCCGAGCGCCTTCCCGGGCGTCTCCTGGGACGCGCTTCCCGTCGTCGCGCCCCTGTTCTCCCTGGTCGCCCTGATCTCCGGCGGCTTCGACCTGTTCACCTCGGTGCTGTTCACCGACGGTCTGTACACGGTCGTCACCCTGCTGGTCCTGTGGCCGTTCGCCCGGGTCGGCGACTGGTGGGGATATCTGCGCGAGCGGCTCGCCGCGCGCGGCGCCACGGCGCAGCAGGGCCCGACGGCGGCCCCGGACCGGCCGCGCGCGGAGTGGCCCGAGCTCCGGCGGGCGGGACAGCACGAGGCGGCCGATCTGCTCACCGCCGAGGTGGCGGGCCACCGTATGAACGACGTGGACTGCGCCCGGCTGGAGCACGCCTGGACCGTGGCCAGGCAGGACGGTTCCGTCCAGACCTTCCGCGACACCGTGCTGCGCCAGGGCGGCGCCTCCTGGACGCATCCCTCGGGGGCCAGGGACCTGCCGCGCCGGGCGGCCGACCACGACCTGCTCGCCGGGCAGGTGCGTCTCGGGCGGTGGGTGGCGGCGGAACGGGCTCCGCGCGCCTACCACGACGTCGGCGCCGCGCTCGGCCCCGACGTGCTGGGTACGTCGCTCCTCGCGATCGGGCCGTCCGGGGCGGGCAAGACGCGGCACCTGATCGAGCCCGTGACGGAGTCGCTGGCGCTCCAGGCGCTCACCGGACGGTGCGCCGTCGTCGCGGTCTGCGCCGCGGGCACCCGGCTCGGCGCGGACTCGGCGTTCGACGTGGTCGTCCGGATCGGGGATCCCACCTCCGTCCACGACCTGGATCCGTACGCGGAGTCGGAGGACCCGGACGAGGCGGCCGCCGTCCTCGCCGAGGGCCTGGTGGGCGACCTCGACACCGTGGGCAGCCAGAGCGCCGCCACGGCGCTCGCCCAGCTGCTCGGCCCCTACCGGGCGGTGCACGGCCGGTTCCCGACTCTGCCGGTGCTGCGTGAGCTCCTGGAGGGCGAGCCGTCGGCACTGTCCGCGCTCAAGGACGCGCTGGCGTCCGGCGGCCACACCGTGATGCACCGTGAACTGGAGGCCCGTATCCGGCAGATGGGCAGCCCGGCCGATGTGGGCCGCGCCCTCGCCGACCGGCTCGCGCTCCTCAACCGGCCGGCCTTCAGCGAGTTCTTCGGCAGCGGCGACACCAGGCCCTTCTCGCTGCGGGCTGTGGCCCATCATCCGCTGCGGGTCCGCATCGACCTCCCCGAACAGGGCCACGAGGAGGCCGCCCGCCTGCTGACGAGGCTCGTCCTCGCCCAGTTCGGCGCCGTCGTACGGGGCGGGAAGCGCCGTCACTTCGCCTGTCTGGTCCTCGACGACGCCACCGGTGCGGTCACCGCCGAGTCGGTGCGCCGGATCCAGCGGCTGCGCTCTCAGAACGCGGGCGTCGTCCTCGCCCTGCGCACCATCGGCGACGTCCCCGAGGCCCTGCACGGCCCGCTGTACGGGGCGATCGGCTGCCGGATGGCGTTCTCCGGGGTGACGACCTGGGACGGCAGCCGGTTCGCGCAGACCTGGGGCACCGAATGGGTGGAGACGCGGGAGGTGGCCAAGCACACGGTCTTCGCCGACCAGCCGATGACCCGCCTGATCCACGCCCTGCGCAAGCTCGTCACCGGCAAGGCGGTGACCACGGACGCGGTGACCGTGCGACAGGTCGAGCGCGAGCGCTGGTCGGCCTCCGAGCTGGCGCACTCGGTGCCGCCCGGGCACGCGGTGCTGTCGCTGACCAGCGTCGACGGTGAGCACGCACCTCCGTTGCTGGTGGATCTGCGGGGCTAGGGGCTCCCTCGGTCCGGACTTCAGGTCACCCCATGACCGTACGGTGAGGCAGAATCGTCACAGGCTGTTCATACATGGCGGCCAAAAGATCACAACGATCACACCGACCTGAAGGCCTCATGCCACCCACGCTCGCCTCGCTCGTCCATCACTCCGCGCTGAAGCTGACCGTGCGGGCGGGCGCGGACCGCCTGGACGTGCCCGTGCGCTGGGCGCATGTCAGCGAGCTCGCCGACCCCGTGCCCTACATGGAGGGCGGCGAGCTGCTGCTGATCACCGCGCTCAAGCTGGACGCGGAGAACCCCGAGGCGATGCGGCGCTATGTGCGGCGGCTGGCCGGGGCGGGTGTGGTCGGGCTCGGTTTCGCGGTCGGCGTCAACTACGAGGAGATTCCCGAGGCGCTGGCCGAGGCGGCGGAGGCGGAGGGGCTGCCGCTGCTGGAGGTGCCGCGCCGTACGCCGTTCCTCGCGATCAGCAAGGCCGTGTCGGCGGCCATCGCGGCGGACCAGTACCGGGCGGTGACGGCCGGGTTCGCCGCGCAACGGGAGCTGACCAAGCAGGCGCTGACCGACGGTCCTGAGGGGCTGTTGGCCGCGCTGGCCTCGCAGGTGGACGGCTGGGCGGCGCTGTACGACGCGTCCGGTGCCGTGGTCGCCACCGCGCCGGAGTGGGCGGGACGGCGGGCGGCCCGGCTCACCGCGGACGTGGAGCGGCTGCGGGAGCGGCCCGCGCCGGCGTCGTCCGTGGTCGGCGGGCCGGAGAACGAGGACCGGGTCGAACTGCACACTTTGGGCACCGGACGACGGGCCCGCGCCGCGCTGGCCGTGGGCACGGCGGCGGCACTCGGCACGGCGGAGCGGTACGCCGTCCACTCGGCCATCGCGCTGCTGACCCTGACCACCGAGCGGTCCCGGTCCCTGCAGGCGGCCGAGCAGCGGGTCGGCGCGGCGGTGCTGCGCATGCTGCTCGCCGGCGAGCCGGATCACGCACGCGCCGTCGCCGGAGACCTCTACGGCGGTCTCCTCGACGCCCCCTTCCGCGTCATCGTCACCGAGGCGGCGTCGGTGTCGGCGGCGCGGGTCGTCGATACCGGGGCGCGCGAGTCGCTCACCAAGGCGTCCGCTGCCTCCGCCGCCGCGTTGGTCGCCGCCACCGGCACGAACGGCGATCCGCTGGGCGCGCTCACCGAGCTCGTGGAGTCCGCGGCGGCCCGGGCCGGGGAGGCGGTGCTGGTCGTACCGGAGGGCGAGGGGGAGACGGCGCGGCTGGTGGTGCTCGCGGCGGACGGGGGCGCGGCGGTGACGGCGTGCGCGCGGTACGCGGCGGCGTTGGAGGCGACGCGGACGGGTGCCGGGCCCGAGCAGCCGGGCGCCGACGACGAGGAGCTGGTCATCGGGCTGTCGGCCCCGGCCGGACCCATCGCCGCCGCGGCGGCCTACAAACAGGCCGAGCAGGCGCTGTCGGTGGCGCGGCGGCGCGGGCGGGTGTGCGTGGAACACGAGCAGCTGGCCGCCGGGTCCGTGCTGCCGTTGCTCGCGGACGACGCGGTGAAGGCGTTCGCGGACGGGCTGCTGCGGGCGCTGCACGAGCATGACGCGACGGGTCGGGGTGACCTGGTCGCCTCCCTCCGGGCGTGGCTGTCACGGCACGGCCAGTGGGACGCGGCGGCCGCCGACCTGGGCGTGCACCGGCACACACTGCGGTACCGGATGCGGCGGGTCGAGGAGATCCTGGGCCGGTCCCTGGATGACGCGGATGTACGGATGGAGCTGTGGCTGGCACTGAAGGCGACGTCACCGGAGTAACCGACCCGGCTCCCGTTGCCCGCGTTGGTGGAGGCGGGCATGCCGATGGTCACCTGGTCGGGGCGCAGGGGTGGGAAGACGTTGCTCGGCGTCGGACTCTACGAAGGTACTCGACGGTCCGACAACACCCCTCAGGGGCGCGGGGAACCGCGCGACCGGCCACGACGCCGCCGCAGCCGACCGACAAGCCGTCGCGGCACCTGCCTCAGCCTTCGGCCAGGCCGGCGGCAGCCTCGTGCATGGCGAGTTCGAGCAGGGACGGGTCGGTCAGGGTGCCCGTGCCGTCCGGGGGGACCAGCCAGCGGACGGCGCCGATGGAGCGGCCGGGGTACGGGACGACGATCCAGGTGCCGGCTCCTGCCGTACGGATGCCGGTGCCGAGCCAGCGGGTCGCCGTGCCGGGCGGCACGAAGAAGCCCATGCGTGAGTCGCCGAAGTCGACCAGGACCGGCCCGGGTTGGTCGAGGATGCGGGTGAGGACGTCGAGGGTCGGATAGCCGAGCTCGCCCGGCAGGATGAGCACGTCCCAGGCCTTGCCGGCCGGCAGCAGCGCGACCCCGAGAGGATTGCGCTCCCACTCCCAGCGACAGGCCTCGGGATCCGGCGCAACGGATGCCAGCCACTCGACGGCCGTCTTCGCCCCTGTCATAACGGTGACCTCCCTTTTCTTTCGTGGACGCCGATCGCGTCACGAGGGAGAGGGAGGTCACCCGGCCTGCATTACGCGGGTTCTCGCCACCAATTCACGGTGACCTGGGTCACATGCAGACCCCTGCCCTTTTCAGCTGTCGAAGCCGAGGCCCAGCCGGTCCATCGCCTTCAGCCACAGATTGCGCCGCCCGCCGTGCGCGTCGGCGCGGGCCAGCGACCACTTGGTGAGCGCGATGCCCGTCCAGGCGAACGGCTCCGGCGGGAAGGGCAGCGGCTTCTTGCGGACCATCTCCAGCTGGGTGCGCTCCGTGCGCTCCCCCGCCAGGAGGTCCAGCATCACGTCGGCGCCGAAGCGCGTGGCGCCCACCCCGAGGCCCGTGAAGCCCGCCGCGTACGCCACCTTGCCCTGGTGGGCCGTGCCGAAGAACGCCGAGAAACGCGAGCAGGTGTCGATCGCGCCGCCCCACGCGTGCGTGAAGCGGACGCCCTCCAGCTGCGGGAAGCAGGTGAAGAAGTGCCCGGCGAGCTTGGCGTACGTCTGCGGCCGGTCGTCGTACTCGGCGCGGACCCGGCCGCCGTACGGATAGATCGCGTCGTAGCCGCCCCACAGGATGCGGTTGTCGGCGGAGAGCCGGAAGTAGTGGAACTGGTTCGCCGAGTCGCCGAGGCCCTGGCGGTTCTTCCAGCCGATCGAGGACAGCTGCTCCGCGCTGAGCGGCTCGGTCATCAGGGCGTAGTCGTAGACCGGGACGGTGTAGGCGCGGACGCGTTTGACCAGGCTGGGGAAGATGTTGGTGCCGAGTGCCACCTGGCGGGCGCGGACCTGGCCGTAGGGGGTGCGTACGGCCATGCCGGCGCCGTACGGCTTCAGGGTGAGGGCGGGGGTGTGCTCGTAGACGCGGACGCCGAGGTCGAGGCACGCCCGCTTCAGGCCCCAGGCGAGCTTGGCCGGGTTGACCAGGGCGACGCCCCGGCGGTCGTGGAGCCCGGCCTGGAAGGTCGGTGAGTCGACCTGGGCCCGGACGGCCTCGGCGTCCAGGAACTCCATGCCGTCGGCGAGGCCCTTCTCGCTCAACTCCTCGTACCAGTCGCGCAGTTCCCACGCCTGGTACGTCTCGGTGGCGACGTCGATCTCACCGGTGCGCTCGAAGTCGCAGTCCAGGGAGTAGCGGGCGACCGCCTTCTCGATCTCGTCGAGGTTGCGGGTGCCCAGCTCCTGAAGCCTGTGGATCTCACCCGGCCAGCGCGCGAGCCCGTTGGGCAGGCCGTGGGTGAGGGAGGCGGCGCAGAAGCCGCCGTTGCGGCCGGAGGCGGCCCAGCCCACCTCACGGCCTTCGAGCAGGACGACATCCCGCCGCGGGTCGCGCTCCTTGGCGATGAGCGCGCTCCACAGTCCGCTGTAGCCACCGCCGACGACGAGCAGATCGCAGGTCTCGGCGCTGGTGAGGGCGGGCTCGGGGTGGGGCCTGCCGGGGTCGTCCAGCCAGTACACGACCGGCTGGGCGTCGGAAAGGGATTTCGTCCAGTTGTTGCCACGACTCATGGCGCTAGGGGCCATGATTTCAACTCCCTACGGGGGTTTCCCTTTGGCTTCAAGCCCTTTGCTTTACGCCTTTTTTCTTTACGCCTTTTGCTTGGTACGGCGATTACTGATGACCATGGAGGCCAGGACGAACAGTACGGCGACGACGAACATGGCCGTACCGATGACGTTGATCTGAACGGGCGTTCCGCGCTGCGCCGATCCCCAGACGAACATCGGGAAGGTGACGGTGGAGCCCGCGTTGAAATTGGTGATGATGAAATCGTCGAAGGAGAGCGCGAAGGCGAGCAGCGCGCCCGCCGCGATTCCGGGGGCGGCGATCGGCAGGGTGACCCGGAGGAACGTCTGGACCGGCCCGGCGTACAGGTCCTGGGCGGCCTGCTCCAGCCTCGGGTCCATCGACATCACGCGCGCCTTGACCGCCGTCACCACGAAGCTCAGGCAGAACATGATGTGGGCGATGAGGATCGTCCAGAAGCCGAGCTGGGCGCCCATGTTGAGGAACAGGGTGAGCAGCGAGGCCGCCATGACGACCTCGGGCATGGCCATCGGCAGGAAGATCAGCGAGTTCACGGCGCCCCGCGCGCGGAAGCGGTAGCGGACCAGCGCGAAGGCGATCATCGTGCCGAGGAGCGTGGCGCCGAGCGTCGCCCAGAACGCGATCTGGAGGCTCAGGGAAAGCGAGCCGCACAGGCCGGCCACGCCGCACGGGTCCTGCCAGGCCGCCGTGGAGAACTCCTGCCATTCGTAGTTGAAGCGGCCCTTCGGTTTGTTGAAGGAGAAGACCGTGACGACGACGTTCGGCAGGAGGAGATAAGCGAGCGTCAGCAGTCCCGCGATGACGACGAGATGGCGCTTGAGCCAGTTGACGAAGGTCATTTAAACCAGATCCTCCGTGCCGGACTTACGGATGTAGACCGTCACCATGACGAGGATGGCGGCCATGAGGATGAAGGAGAGCGCCGCGGCCGTCGGATAGTCCAGGATCCGCAGGAACTGCGTCTGGATGACGTTGCCGACCATGCGGGTGTCCGTGGAGCCGAGCAGGTCGGCGTTGACGTAGTCACCGGCCGCCGGGATGAAGGTCAGCAGGGTGCCGGAGACGACGCCCGGCATCGACAGCGGGAAGGTGACCTTGCGGAAGGTGGTGATCGGCTTGGCGTACAGGTCGCCGGCCGCCTCGTGCAGCCGGCCGTCGATGCGCTCCAGCGAGGTGTAGAGCGGCAGCACCATGAACGGCAGGAAGTTGTACGTCAGACCGCACACCACCGCGAGCGGCGTGGCCAGCACCCGGTCGCCGGAGGTCATGCCGAGCCAGCTGGTGACGTCCAGGACGTGCAGCGTGTTGAGGGCGCCGACGACCGGGCCGCCGTCCGCGAGGATCGTCTTCCAGGCGAGGGTGCGGATCAGGAAGCTGGTGAAGAACGGCGCGATCACCAGGATCATGATCAGGTTCTTCCAGCGGCCCGCGCGGAAGGCGATGAGGTAGGCGAGCGGGTAGCCGAGGATGAGGCACAGGATCGTCGCCGAGCCGGCGTAGAGCACCGAGCGCAGGAACTGCGGGTAGTACTCGGACAGGGCGTCCCAGTAGGTGGCGAAGTGCCAGGTGACCTTGTAGCCCTCCTCCAGGGAGCCCGTCTGCACGGACGTGGAGGCCTGGTAGATCATCGGCAGCGCGAAGAAGACCAGCAGCCAGAGGATGCCGGGGAGCAGGAGCCAGTACGGGACCAGGCGGCCGCGCTTGCGCGGGGGCTTCTTCTCGGGGGCCGTCGGGGTCAGAGGCGGGGGCGCCTCGGTGAGCGTCGACATCAGGCGGCCGCACCTTCCTCGACCCCGGCGTCGATGTCCTGGGCGGCGTCGAGGCCGAAGGTGTGGGCGGGGCTCCAGTGCAGGACGACGTCGGCGCCGGGGACCAGGCGGGTGTCGCGGTCGACGTTCTGGACGTAGACCTCGAAGTCCGGGCAGACGGCGCTGTCGACGACGTACTGCGTGCAGACGCCGATGAAACTGCCGTTGGTGATCTTGCCGTTGATGCGGTTGCGGCCCTCGGGGATCTCGCCCGCGTCGTCGGCGTGGGTGAGGGAGATCTTCTCCGGGCGGACGCCGACCAGCACCTTGCCGCCGGGCGTCGTGGCCGCGCCGCACCTCGCCTCGGGGAGGACGAGCTTGCCGCCGCCCGCCTTCAGGACGATGTCGTCGCCGCTCTTCGAATCGACCTCGGCCTCGATGAAGTTGGAGGTGCCGAGGAAGTTGGCGACGAAGGTCGTGCGCGGGTTCTCGTACAGGTCGGTCGGGGAGCCGAGCTGTTCGACGCGGCCCGCGTTCATCACGGCGACGGTGTCGGCCATGGTCATGGCCTCCTCCTGGTCGTGCGTGACATGGACGAAGGTGATGCCGACCTCGGTCTGGATGCGCTTGAGCTCCAGCTGCATCTGGCGGCGCAGCTTGAGGTCGAGGGCGCCGAGGGGCTCGTCGAGGAGGAGCACCTTGGGGTGGTTGATCAGCGCGCGGGCGACGGCGACGCGCTGCTGCTGGCCGCCCGACAGCTGGTGCGGCTTCTTGCGGGCCTGCTCGCCGAGTTGGACGAGGTCGAGCATGTCGCCGACCTGCTTCTTCACCGACTTGATGCCGCGCCGGCGCAGGCCGAAGGCGACGTTCTCGAAGATGTCGAGGTGCGGGAAGAGGGCGTACGACTGGAAGACCGTGTTCACCGGCCGCTTGTACGGCGGCAGCGCGGTGACGTCCTGGTCGCCGAGGTGGACGGTGCCGGCGGAAGGTTCCTCCAGGCCGGCGATCATGCGCAGGGTGGTGGTCTTGCCGCAGCCGGAGGCGCCGAGCAGGGCGAAGAAGGAGCCCTGGGGGACGGTCAGGTCGAGCGGGTGTACGGCGGTGAAGGAGCCGTAGGTCTTGGCTATGCCGGAGAGGCGGATGTCGCCGCCGTGGTCGGTCTTGTTCGTCGTCACGGTGATCACGCCCCTGTCAGCTTCGCGAACTTCTGTTCAAACTCGGTCTCTTCCTTCGAGCTCAGCGAGCGGAAGGGGTGGGACTTCTCGGCCATCGCCTTGTCGGGGATGATCAGCGGGTTGTTCGCCGCATCCGGGTCGATCTTCGCCAGCTCGGCCTTCACGCCGTCGACGGGCGTCACGTAGTTGATGTACGCGGCGAGTTCGGCGGCCGGCTTCGGCTCGTAGTAGAAGTCGATGAGCCGCTCGGCGTTCGTCTTGTGCCGGGCCTTGTTCGGGATCAGCAGGTTGTCGGTCGAGGTGATGTACCCGCTGTCCGGGATCAGGAAGTCGATGTCCGGGCTGTCCGCCTTCAGCTGGACCACGTCACCGGCCCAGGCTATGCAGGCCGCGAAGTCGCCGCTGGTCAGGTCGGAGGTGTAGTCGTTGCCGGTGAAGCGGCGGATCTGGCCCTTGTCGACGGCCTTCTGGATACGGGCGACCGCCGCGTCGAAGTCGTCGGTGGTGAAGTCCGCCGGGTCCTTGCCCATGTCGAGCAGGGTCATGCCGATGCTGTCCCGCATCTCCGACAGGAAGCCGACGCGCCCCTTGAGCCTGGGGTTGTCGAGCAGGTCGGAGAGCGACTTCACCTCGACGCCGTCCAGGGCCTTCTTGTTGTAGGCGATGACGGTCGAGATGCCCTGCCAGACATAGGAGTAGGCACGGCCGGGGTCCCAGTCCGGGTCGCGGAACTGCGCCGAGAGGTTGGCGTAGGCGTGCGGGAGGTTGGAGGCGTCCAGCTTCTGGACCCAGCCGAGGCGGATCAGGCGGGCCGCGAGCCAGTCGGTGAGGACGATGATGTCCCGGCCGGTGTCCTGCCCCGCCGCGAGCTGCGGCTTGATCTTGCCGAAGAACTCGACGTTGTCGTTGATGTCCTCGGTGTACTTGACCGAGATACCGGTCCGCTTCCTGAACTGGTCGAGCGTGGGATGGTGCTTCTCGCTGTCGTCCACGTCGATGTACTCGGTCCAGTTGGAGAAGTTCACGACCTTCTCCTTCGCCGAGTGGTCCTCCGCGGAGACACCGCCCTGGGTGTTCCCGGCCGCGGGGATCCCGCAGGCGCTGAGCGTGCCCAGTCCGCCCAGCGCGAGCGCGCCGCCCGTGGAAGCACGCAGCAGGGAACGGCGGGTCATGGCGGCCCGGCCGCCTCGCAGGCTGCGCCGCATGGCGGCCACTTGGGCCGGGGAGAGGCGGTCGGGCTCGTACTGCTCCATGCGCGTGGTGACCTTTCGGGAGATCGGGAGGGATGGGGAGGCCGGGCGGCTGGTCGGGCGGGCGGCCTCCCCCTGTCGTCTGTTCTGGCTAGCGGTCCCCGAAGACGGTGCGGTGCCAGTCCTTTCTGGCGACCGCGGTGTTGTCGAACATGACGTGCTTGATCTGGGTGTACTCCTCGAACGAGTACGCCGACATGTCCTTGCCGAAGCCGGACGCCTTGTAGCCGCCGTGCGGCATCTCGCTGATGATCGGGATGTGGTCGTTGACCCACACGCACCCGGCCTTGATCTCGCGGGTGGCCCGGTTCGCCCGGTAGACGTCGCGGCTCCACGCGGAGGCCGCGAGCCCGTACGGGGTGTCGTTGGCGAGCCGGATCCCCTCGTCGTCGCCGTCGAAGGGCAGCACGACCAGGACCGGCCCGAAGATCTCGGACTGGACGATCTCGCTGTCCTGGGCCGCGTCGGCGACGAGGGTGGGCCGGTAGTACGCGCCGTTCCCGAGCTCGCCCTGCGGCGCCTCACCGCCGGTGACCACGCGCGCGTAGGCACGCGCACGGTCGACGAACCCGGCGACCCGGTCGCGCTGGACGTGCGAGATCAGCGGCCCGAGATCGGTACCCGGCGCGAACGGATCACCGAGCCGGACGCTCTCCATGAGCGCGGCGGTCCGCTCGACGAAGGCCTCGTAAAGGGGTCGCTGCACGTACGCGCGCGTGGCGGCCGTGCAGTCCTGCCCGGTGTTGATGAGCGCGCCCGCGACGGCACCGTGGGCGGCCGCCTCCAGGTCGGCGTCGTCGAAGACCACGAAGGGCGCCTTGCCGCCCAGTTCGAGATGGATCCGCTTGACGGTGGCGGTGGCGATCTCGGCAACGCGCCTGCCCACGGCGGTGGAGCCGGTGAAGGAGGTCATGGCGACGTCGGGGTGCCCGACGAGGTGCTCGCCGGCTTCCTTGCCGGTCCCGGTGACGATGTTGACGACACCGTCCGGGATCCCTGCGTCGGTGGCGGCCTGCGCGAACAGAAGCGAGGTCAGAGGGGTCAGCTCGGCCGGCTTCAGCACGATGGTGTTGCCCGCGGCGATGGCCGGGAGGATCTTCCAGGCGGCCATCTGGAGGGGGTAGTTCCATGGGGCGATGGAGCCGACGACACCGATGGGCTCGCGGCGCACGTAGGAGGTGTGGTCGCCGGAGTACTCCCCCGCGGACTGCCCCTGCAGATGCCGGGCGGCGCCCGCGAAGAAGGCGATGTTGTCGATGGTCCCCGGTACGTCGAACTCACGCGTCAGCTTCAGCGGCTTCCCGCACTGGAGGGACTCGGCACGGGCGAATTCCTCGGCGCGCTCGGCGACCACGGCGGCGAAGCGGTGCATCGCGTCGGAGCGCTCGCCCGGGGTGGCGCCGGCCCAGCCGGGGTACGCCTCGCGCGCGGCGGCGACCGCGGCGTCGACGTCCTCGGTGCCGGCCAGGTCGTACGTGTACACCTCCTCGCCGGTGGCGGGGTCGACGACGGCGTGGGTACGCCCCGAGGTCCCCTTCGCCGGCCGGCCCGCGATGTACTGCGCGCCGTCCGCGAAGCGGTCCTGGGCCGGGAATCGATCCGGGGTGGCGGTGCCCGGGTTGTGCATGTCGCTCCCTCCGTGCCCCGAGATGGGGCCGGCGTGGCTCAGGCTCGATTTGAGTGCCGATCCTGACAGAGCAGGAAAGCGCCAACAAGTGATTCCGTTGTTGCCTTTTGGTTACGCGACGGAATCTGTCGACCAGGTGTCGAGTTGGCCTGGAAAACGTAAGACGGATTGTCGGTGGTGCCTGTCAGACTCGGGGACATGGCGAAGATCGATTCTTGGGACGTCCTGATCCAGGAGGTCCGCGCGGGGACGAGAGTCAAGTATCTGCACTTCTGGGGGCACCGGCCACGACCGGACGGGCAGCTGAGCGCGAGTTGTCTGAGCCAGTGGTGGGCCGCGCCGTTCACGGTGGACGGCGTGTCGTACGCGACCGCCGAGCACTGGATGATGGCCGGGAAGGCACGGCTGTTCGGGGACGCGGAGGCGGAGCGGCGGGCGCTGGAGGCCGGGCATCCGTCCGAGGCGAAGAAGGCCGGGCGGCTGGTGCGGGGGTTCGACGAGGCGACCTGGGAGCGGGAGCGGTTCCGGATCGTCGTCGAGGGGTCGGTCCACAAGTTCGCGGCGGACGACGGGCTGCGGCGGTTTCTGCTGGGGACCGGGGACCGGGTGCTGGTGGAGGCCAGTCCGGTGGACCGGGTGTGGGGGATCGGCCTGGCCGCGGGGGACGAGGCGGCCGCGGATCCGCAGCGGTGGCGGGGGCCGAACCTGCTCGGGTTCGCGTTGATGGAGGCGCGGGAGCGGTTGCGGGCCGAACCGGGCCGAGCTTGAGGGGGCCGACCCGACGGCCGGCCCCCTTCGAACCTCACAGGCCCCGGAACCTCATGGGGCCCGGAACCTCATGGGACCCGGAACCTCATGGGCCCCGGAACCTCATGGCATCCCGGAACCTCACCGGACGCGGAACCTCACAGCGCGCCCATGACACTCGCGAAGACGAGGAAGCCCAGCACCGGCAGGATCACGGTGGCCACGATCCCGCAGACCAGACCGGCGGTCGCCGCGCCCTTGTTGGTGGCCTCGCCCCGGTTCGCCTTGCCCCGGCCGATCGCGCCGAAGATGATCCCGAGGATCCCGAGGATGACGCCGAAGAACCACAGGAAGAAGGTCAGGCTGCACACCACGCCGATGATGCCCAGGACCAGTCCCGTGGTGCCCATGCCGTTGCTCGGCTGCATCGGCATGCCATAGCCGGGCGCCTGCGGGTAGGCCGCCGGGTAGGACGGGCCGGCGGGCGGATAGCCGTACCCCGGGCCGGGCTGCGGGGCGGACGGCGGGGCTGACGGCGGATAGGCGTATCCCCCGGCGGGCTGCTGCGGCGGCTGCGACGGCGGCGGCCCGAACCCACCGGGTCCGGGATTGGCGTCGGACATGAACTGCTCTCCCCTCGTTGACAGTCAGGGGCATCGTAATCGCCCTGTTCATGCCAGGGTTTCAGCGGACCGCCGCGACGGACGCCGGCGCCGGCAAGGCGCCGTAGTAGTCGCCGTCGTCGTAGTTATCCGAGTTGATGGCGGCCGTGATGCCGATGATGAACAGGACGATCATGAGGACGCCGAGGACGATGCCGATGATGCCCGTGATCAGACCGGCCTGCGCCTGTCCGCGGTTGTTGGCCTCGCCCCGCTCGGCCTTGCGGCGTCCCTGGACACCGAAGATCACGGCGAGGATGCCGAGGACGATGGAGACCACGCCGTACAGACAGAAGAGACAGCAGGACAGGATGCCGAGCACGAGGGCCGCGACGCCCATGCCGTTCTGCGGCTGCATCGGCATGCCGGGCCAGCCGTAGCCCGGGGGGTAGCCGGGGTAGCCGTAGCCGCCCGGGTCGCCGGGGCCGGTGGGCGCGATGGGCGGGGGCGGGACGGCGGCGCCGGGCGGCGGGTAGGCGTAACCCGGCGTGGCACCGGTCGGGGCCGTGCCGTCGGGTGCGGCGAAACCCTCGGACGGCATCGACGTGACCGTGGCCTGGTCGTGGACGGACGGCGGCCGCTGCCCGTCGTCGGGCGCCGGGTTCTTCTCCAGCGACGGCCGGTTCTCGGGCGGCGCCCACGGGTCGTGGGCTTCCCCGGCCTCCCCGCCGGGCTGCGCTGCGTCCGTCATGTCATGTCCCCCCTGGTGGTTCGTGCCGCCATGCTACGGCCTGCCCACCGCCGCCCCACCGGCCGGTGTCCGACCGTCGGCGCCCGCTGCCGGCACCGCTGCATACGATGGCAGCGCATGCGATCAGCCGATCACCCGCGTCCCCGCCGCTCACGCAGCCGGCCACGGGGACGCCGTTCCCGGGGAGGAACCTTGACCGACCATCTCGTCGACGCCGGCGTCCCGCGTGACCTGCACGCCTTCATCGCCGGACTGCCCAAGGCCGAACTGCACGTGCACCACGTCGGATCCGCCTCCCCCCGGATCGTGTCGGCCCTGGCCGCCCGCCACCCCGACTCCAAGGTCCCCACGGACCCCGAGGCCCTGGTCGACTACTTCACGTTCACGGACTTCGCCCACTTCATCGACGTGTACCTGTCCGTGGTGGATCTGATCCGCACCCCGGAGGACGTCCGGCTGCTCACCTACGAGGTGGCCCGCGACCTGGCCCGTCAGCAGGTGCGCTACGCCGAGCTGACCATCACCCCGTTCTCCTCCACCCGCCGCGGCATCGAGGCCGGCGCCTTCATGGCGGCGATCGAGGACGCCCGCAAGGCGGCCGAGGCCGAGTTCGGGACCGTGCTGCGCTGGTGCTTCGACATCCCGGGCGAGGCCGGACTGGAGTCCGCCGAGGAGACGGTACGGCTCGCCACGGACGACCGGCTGCGCCCGGAGGGCCTGGTGTCGTTCGGGCTCGGCGGGCCCGAGATCGGCGTGCCGCGGCCCCAGTTCAAGCCGTACTTCGACCGGGCCATCGCCGCCGGACTGCACTCCGTGCCGCACGCCGGTGAGACCACCGGTCCCGAGACCGTCTGGGACGCCCTGACCCACCTGCGCGCCGAGCGCATCGGACACGGCACCAGTTCCGCCCAGGACCCGAAGCTGCTCGCGCACCTCGCCGAGCACCGGATCCCGCTGGAGGTGTGCCCGACCTCCAACATCGCCACGCGCGCGGTCCGCACGATCGACGAGCACCCGCTCAAGGAGTTCGCGAAGGCCGGCGTCGCCGTCACCATCAACTCCGACGACCCGCCGATGTTCGGCACCGACCTCAACAACGAGTACGCCGTCGCCGCCCGCCTCCTCGACCTCGACGAGCGCGGCCTGGCCGACCTCGCCAAGAACGCCGTCGACGCCTCCTTCCTCGACGAGCCCGGCAAGGCCCGGATCGCGGCCGAGATCGACACGTACACCACGGACTGGCTCGCCCCCTGACCCGCCCGGCCCCCGCCCCCCACCACAATGGCCCCATGCAGAACGTGACCGCCGTCGCCCACCGCGGCGACCCCTACCGCGTCCGCGAGAACACCCTCGACTCCCTGCGCTCCGCGCTGCGACGGGGCGCGGACGCGGTGGAGATCGACGTACGTCTCACCAAGGACGGCGTGCCGATGCTCCTGCACGACGAGGCCCTGAAGCGGCTGTGGGAGCAGGACCGTCCGCTGCTCGCGCTGTCGTCGGCCGAGGTGCGGGGGCTGACGGCGGGCGGGGTGCCGACGCTGGAGGAGGCACTGGCGGCGTGCGGCGACAGCCGGGTGATGCTGGATCTGCCGGGCACGCCCGATGTCCGGGCCGCGCGCCGGGTCGTGGAGGTCGTCCGCGCGTGCGGGGCGCAGGACCGCGTCTACTACTGCGCGGGCGCCCCGGCCATGCTCGCCGTGCGCGCCGCCGACCCGGCCGCCGAGATCGCCCTGACCTGGACGACGCTGGCCCCGCCCCGCGCGGGCCTGCTCGACGCGGTACGCCCGCGCTGGCTCAACTACCGCTTCAGCCTGGTCGACCGCGCCGTCGCCGAACGCGTCCACCGCGCCGGCTACCTCCTGTCCGTCTGGACCCCGGACACCCGGCGCTCCATGCGCCGTCTGCTGGACCTCGGCGCCGACTCGATCACGACGAACCGCATCGACGTCCTGCTCGCTACACGCGGGACCGCTGAGGCACGGTCGCCGCGTCCGCGGGGGTCTCTCGGGTGAGGTACTGCGGGACGGGTGTGTCGTCCTCGCCGGTGTCGCGGACGAGGCCGTAGCGGATCGCGCCGTCGGGCGGCCCCTGGTTGATGTCCTTGTCGGCGGCGGCCCAGTCCGAGGGGAAGACGTTGAGGCCGTAGTCGGCGCCGCGTTCGTTCTGGGTGAGGGTGACGCTGCCGTCGAGGTAGAAGTACTCGTTCTGCCACATCTGCTGGGTGCCGGGCGGCGGGACGACGTAGCCGGTGGTCGCGTTGCCCATGCCGGTGGCGGAGGTGTCGGTGTCGCTGGTCCGGTCGTCCATACGGCGGCCGCCGCCGGAGGCCACATGGAACAGCTCGCCCTTGAGGCCGGTCCAGGTCGGCATGACGAGGCTGCCCGCCCGGTACTGCGGTGAGATCTGCCAGCGGACGAGGACATAGCCCTGCCCGGTGAGCGTGACGGTGTCGCCGCGGTGGTTCATCACGGCGTGGGGGCCGCCGGTGCTGGTGATGCCCGACTCGGGGCGGTGCGGCAGGGCGGCGGGCTCGGCGTTCGGGTCGGGGGCCCGGTCGACGGCGTCCACGACGGTGCCGTACAGCTCGGTCTTCCGGGTCTGCGAGGGCGACGGTGACGGCGAGGACGTGGCCGTAGGGGTGGTCGGGGACGGTGTGGGCGACGGCGGTCGTACCGTGCTCGCGGCTGTGGGTGCCGCCGCGGGCGGCGGGGTGTCCGGGGTCTGGGTGACGACGTAGGCGCCGCCCGCGACGAGCGTCGCGCCGGCCGTGACCGCCACGGCGGGTTGGGTGAGCGCGGCCATCACCTTCGCGGACCAGCCGACGGAGGTCGCCGTGACCGTGGCGGCGGCCGCCGTCTTGCCGCCGAGGGCGAGGGAGAGCGTGAAGCCGACGGGGATCGGGACGAGGGCGATGCCGACGAGGAGGCGCTCCGCCGGTACGACGGCCTCGGGGGTGTCGCCGCAGTAGCCGCAGCCCCTGATGTGCCGGGCCAGCCGCTTGCGCCAGACCGAGTCGGGGCGGCCGCTGAAGCGGGCGGTCACCTCACGCAGGCCGGGGCAGGCGCCGTCCAGCGCCCGCACGATGCCGCGCGCGGTCTCCAGCCGTTCCTTCACGCGCTGGACGCGGACGGCGGCGTGCTGCCGGCTGATCCCGGCCGCGGCGGCCAGTTCGCGCCGGGTCAGCTCGCCCGCGACCTCCAGCCACCACAGCGACAGCAGTTGCCGGTCCTCGTCGTCCAGCCAGCGCACGGCCTCGGCGACCTCGCGCCGCTGTCCCTCCAACTGGAGCCGCAGCACGGTGAGTTCGGCGAAGTCGGTGGCCTCGCGCGCCGCCGACTCCTCCAGTCGCGCGGTCTGCCTGCGGCGCGCCCGGTCCCGGATCTGCCGCATGGCGATGGCGACGAGCCAGGAGCGGAAGCTGTCCGGGTCCCGCAGCGAGCCGAGGTTGCCGACGGCGCGCAGCATGGTCTCCTGGACGACGTCGTCGACGTCGGCATGGCCGTTCAGAGCGCGCCCGACCACGTTGTAGACCAGCGGCAGCCACCCCTCGACCAGCTCGTCCAGCGCCTGCCGGTCCCCGGCCTGCGCCGCCGCGATGGTGGAGCGCCACTGCCTGCCGGCTCTCTCGTCCACGTGCGTCCTCTCCCAGGTCATCTGCTGCCCGTACGCACCTTCCTGCCTGACCAGCCCCGGTGGCTATATCGGAGATCACATTCCGCTTCCGGAGTGGAGACGCGGTGAAGGGAGCGGGGATAACACTTTTTCGGCAGTCGGCGGCCCGTAAGGGCGATCCCTTACAACACCCTTGTTCCGTACGGCACTTGCTCCGGGTCTCGCCCAGGGTCGGGCCCCTCCTCGCCGACGATTCGGCCGGGCCCGTCCCGCCCCGACGATGATCACGTACTTCCCGTCGACCTCAGGAGCAGCAGATGCCCGTACGCCCGCTTCCCTCCCTTGTCACCGCCGCGCTCGCGCTGACCCTGACCGCGCTGCCGCTGGCCGGTGCGGCGTCCGCGCGGCCCGCGTCGTCCTCGTCGCCCTCGTCGTCGTGCTCCGCGCAGGCGATCGAGGCCGCCAAGCCGGACGGCCCGGATGTGAAGGCCCTGTGCGCGGCGCTCGCCGGACTGCCCGACCAGGACGCGACGGCCGCGCTGATCCGTGTGGGCGGCAAGGGGAGCTGGCACGGGGTGGCCGGCGTGCGGGACATGAGAACCGGGGCGCCGGCGCTGGAGAACGCCCGCTTCCGGGCCGGTTCGACGACGAAGATCGTGACGTCGGCGCTGGTGCTCCAGCTCGCGGCCGAGGGGCGGATCTCCCTCGACGGGACGGTGCAGCGGTATCTGCCGGGCCTGCTCACGAAGGACTTCGCGCCGATCACCGTACGGCAGCTGCTGAACTTCACCAGCGGCCTCCAGCCGGGCGCCTCCCTCGGCGAGGACGTCGACGACGGCTACCCGCACCGCTTCGAGACGCTGACCCCCGAGGAGGTGGTGGCCGCGTCGGTCGCCAAGGGCCCCGACCCCGACCACGCGCCCGGCGAGCACCAGCGGTACGGCAACATCCACTACACCGTGCTGGGCATGCTGATCGAGAAGGTCACCGGCGACTCGTACGCCCACCAGGCGGCCGTACGGATCTTCCGCCCGCTCGGCATGCGGCACACCTCGTTCCCGGCCGGCCCGGACCCCCGTGTGCACGGGCCGCACAACCGCGGCTACGACTGGATCGACGGCCGGCTCGTCGACGTGACCGAGTGGAACATGTCCGACCGGTTCGCGGCCGGCGACATGGTCTCGACGACGGCGGACCTGGAACGGCTGCTGTTCGCCCTGTTCCGCGGCCGGGTGGTGCCCGAGCCGCAGCTGACGGAGATGTTCACGGTCCCGGACGTCAGCGGGGCCACCATGAGTGCCGGGCTCCAGCGTTTCGAGCTGAACGGCAAGGTCATCTGGGCCAAGACGGGCGCCCGCCCCGGCTATCACACCGTCGTCGCGGCCACCCGTGACCTGTCCCGCACGGTGGTCTACTCGGTCAACTCGACCGACGCGAAGGGCGACGGTCTGGCCATCGCCCAGCGTTTCGCCTTCCCCGCGTTCAACCGCTGACGGCGACGGAGGCCGGCGGCACCACCGGTGCCGTCAGCGCCTCCAGCCGCTTGATCTTCTTGCGTACGACGTACAGCGGGACGATCCCGAAGACGCCGAACGACATGTCGATCACCGACCACCAGAAGGGGATGTCGCGGATCGGCCCGCAGATCAGGGCCAGCGGGACGATGCCCACGCAGGCGATCATCCCGAACTCGACGACCCAGATGTTGCGGACCGGGTCGCGGTAGGGGCCGTAGAAGGCGACGGCGATGACGAGATGCGCGAAGGCCAGCCAGTCGGTGCCGTAGAGGAGGAAGGGGTGGTCGGCGTCGGCGGCGTCGAGGCCGCGCCGCACCCGCTCGATCCAGTCCATGAGGCCGGGCAGGTGCTCCGGCACGGACAGGGCGCGCAACAGGTCCTCGGTCCAGCGCAGTTCGTGGACGAGGGGGAAGGCCGTGGCGCCGCTGAGCACCAGGCAGACGACGAAGAAGGCCAGCCAGACGCGGATGCCCTTGAGCAGGGCGGCTCTGTCGCTCATGGGGCCAGCCTACGCCCATGGTTGAACGTGTTCAAAAACGCCCTCCGGCCTCGGACCGGTCCTACGATGTCCGCGGTGAACGGAGGAATCATGGCCCTGGACTTGAGCGGGCGGGCCTACCGCGCACAGCGGTGGGCGGCGCGGACGGCGTTGGCCGCCGCGGGGCTCGCGGTGCTGGTGCCGCTCGCGTACGGCGGCGTCGGCGGGGTTCTGCTGCTGGTGGCAGGCGCGGCGGGGCTGGGCCTCAGCGCGGTCGCGGTGTGGTGGACGCTCACCCTGCGCGGCCCGCTGCGCTGGGCGGCGGCCGTCGTCGCCGTGGCCCTGCCCGCCGCGCTCGTCGCCCTGTTCGCGGCCACCCTGTTCTGGGCGCTGCTGGCATCCGTGGCGCTGTGGGCGGTGGCCGTGTGGAGCGGCCGGTACGCGCTGCGGGGCACGGGCAGTTCCCGGGTGCGGGTGATGCGGGAGCGCAAGGCGCCGGCGCCCAGGCGGCCGTATTTGATCATGAACCCGCGCTCCGGCGGCGGCAAGGTGGTCCGCCACTCGCTCCAGGAGAAGGCCGAGCGCCTCGGCGCCCGGGTCATCCTGCTCGACCCCGACGAGCACCAGGACGTCACCGCCCTGGCCCGCAAGGCCGTGGACGAGGGCGCCGACCTGCTGGGCGTCGCGGGCGGCGACGGCACCCAGGCGCTGGTGGCGGGCGTCGCCGCCGCGTACGACATCCCGTTCCTGGTGATCAGCGCCGGCACCCGCAACCACTTCGCCATGGACCTGGGCCTGGACCGCGAGGATCCCTCCAGCTGTCTCGACGCGCTCACCGACGGCGTGGAACTGCGTGTCGACCTCGGCTACGCGGGCGGCCGGCCCTTCGTCAACAACGCCTCCTTCGGGGCGTACGCGGCCATCGTGCAGAGCCCCGGCTACCGGGACGACAAGATCGGCACCAGCCTGGAGCTGCTGCCCGACCTGCTCACCCGGCAGCAGGGCGCGCGGCTCACCGCCCACGCGGCGGACCGGACCCTCGACGCCCCGCACGCCGTGCTGGTCAGCAACAACCCCTACCGCACGGACGACCCCTTCGGCCTGGGCCGCCGCGACCGCCTCGACGCCGCGGTCCTCGGCGTCCTGGGCATCCGGGTGGACAACGCGGCCGAGGCCGCCGGCCTGCTGCTCGACCCGGCACCGGGCGGCCTGACCATCCTGACCGCACCCCACGTGGTCGTCGAGGCCGACCGCGCGGAGATCGAGGCCGGCGTCGACGGCGAGGCCCTCGTCCTCCCCACCCCGGTCCACTGCCGCATCGCCCCCGGCGCCCTCCGCGTCCGCGTCCCCCGCAAACGCCCCGGCACCCCCCAGCCCGCGCCCCGCCTGGACTGGCGCCGACTGCGGAAGCTGGCGGCGACGGTGGGGCGGACGGCGGTGCACCACCGGCGGCCCTGACCTCGACCGGGGCCCTTGCCACCCGCCGGACGGTGCAGCCCGCCGGATGGTGCAACCCGCCGGATGGTGCAGTTTGCACCAAGGCGCCGTGAAGACGGGGCGTGACGGCGTTGTCCGCCAAGGGGCGCCGCGCGCACCGTTGGGATCACGTACTTCTCCACGTGCTTCCCAGCGACCCGAAGGCGGTAGTGGCATGGCCGAAGCGGACGGTTCCGCCGAGTACTTCGACATCGTGATCATCGGCGCCGCACTGGCCGAGGAGGACCGGCAGGTCAACCGGGCCGATCTGGTCCAGTGGCTGACCTCCAACATCCACCGCCCGGGCCGCCGGGTCGAGCCCTACGTCGGACCGGAGGCGCTCACCTACGTCCGGGATCTCCGCCGGCGGGCATCAGCCCGGACTTCGCCGGCGCCTGGCGCGCGGCGGTCGCCGTGGCGTGGCGGCGGTGGGTCTCCGCGTGTCTGGCCCAGACCGACGATCCGGCGCTGCTCACCGAGGTCCTCGACATCGCGTCGCAGTCGATCTTCCAGTTCGCGACGGACTCCGTCGAGGCGCTGCGGCTGGCCGGGCTGGAGGATCACGCGGCGACGGCCGACGCGCAGGCGCTGGCGGCCATCGAGCTGATCGTCGGCGGAGCGCCGATCGCGCCGGAGCTGGCCGAGGCCCAGCTCGGCTACCGGCTCGCCCGCCGGCACACGGCCTTGATCCTGTGGACCGCCACGGATCGGCCGGGGCTCGACCGGGCGGTGGAACAGATCGCCCGGAGTCCAATAGGCCATGGGCTGCTGGTCGCGGCCGCCAGCGTCGCGGCCCGCTGGATCTGGGTTCCCTCCGGGTCCGAGGACGAGCTCCTCGGCTGCCTCGGCGGGGTGGACGGCGTCCAGGCCACGATCGGGCGCACGGCGTACGGGATCGAGGGGTTCCGCACGAGCCACGGTGAGGCGCTCGCGGCCCAGGCGGTGCTGATCCGGCTGGGGTCACCGCGGCGCGTCACCCGGTTCGCCGACGTCGAACTGGTGGACGTACTGACCCGGGACCGCGAGGTGGCGGACACCTTCGTGACCCGCACCCTCGGCGAGCTGGCTCAGGCGGACCGCACTCTGCGCCGGACCGTCCTGACCTACATCCAGTGCGGCTTCAACACGACCCGCGGCGCCTCCCGCCTCTACGCCCACCGCAACACCGTCGAACGCCGCATCGCCCGGGCCGACGCCCTGTCAGCCACCAAACTCGACGACAACCCGGCCCAGCTCGCGGCGGCCTTGCTGATCCTCGACCTCCGTGACCAGGAAGAGCGGTAGGCCCCGCCTACAACCCCGCAGCAGTAGGCCCCGCTACAACCCCGCGATGGCGTTCCACCGCTTCCCGAACCCCACCCGCTCCTCCGACGTGATGTCCCGCGCGACGGCCAGCCGTCGGCGCATCGCCGGGCCCAGGAAGATCAGCGGGTCCTCGGCCAGCGCGGCCGTCTCCTCGTCCTGGGCGGCGGCGGTCCTTGATGTAGTCGCTGCCGGTGAAGCGCCGGATCTGGCCCTCGCGGACCTGTTCCTCGACCTGGTCGCAGACGGTGTGGAAGTCGTCCGCCGTACACCGCGTGATGTCGACGCCGTTGCCCTGCATGAGCAGCGCGAAGGCCTCGTCGAGTCCGGAGAGGAGCGTCACCCGGCCCTTGAGGTCGCTCGCCCACAGCTCGGACACGCCGCGTATGTCACGCCCCAACCGGCGGCGGTTGTACGCGATGCCGGTGATACCGGACTGCCACGGCACTGTGTACTTCCGCCCGGGGTCGAAGGCGGGGGGCCGCAGCAGCGGGTCCAGGTACTTGGTCACGTTCGGCTGCCGCGCCCGGTCCATCTCCTGTACCCAGCCCAGCCGTAGGAACCGGGCGCACATCCAGTCACTGATGACGACGAGATCGCGGCCGGTGCGCTGGTGGTTCATCAGGGCGGGACTGCCAGTTCGCCCACGTCAGCCGCTTGTCCGTGGCGGACACATCGGTGGCGGCCCGGTCGCCGGGCGACACATAGGCGGGCCGCACCCCGCAGCCTGCGAGCCCGCCGAGCGCGGCGCCCCCCACCGAGAACACGCAGCAAGGTCCGACGGGCGAGCGGCGAGTTCATCGAGGGGAGGGCCATTGCGGAAGCATGCCGCCGCGGCCACCGGCCGGGCAATGGACGCCCCGTCAAGCAGGACGGCCCCGACCGGACACCCTGCCGATCACGCCGCCAAGGGGCGCGGGGCTGTATCGAATTGCGGCTCCGCCGCGGGGGCGCGACCAGCCCCCACGCGCCCGTACTCGACGAACTACGCGTCCAGAGACGTCATCACGTGCTTGATCCTCGTGTAGTCATCGAACCCGTATCCCGAAAGGTCCTTGCCATACCCCGACTTCTTGAACCCACCGTGCGGCATCTCCGCGACCAGCGGAATGTGCGTGTTGATCCACACGCACCCGAAGTCCAGCTTCTTCGACATCCGCATCGCCCGCCCGTGGTCCTTCGTCCACACGGACGAAGCCAGCGCGTACTCCACGCCGTTGGCCCACTCGACGGCCTGCTCCTCGTCCGAGAAGGACTGGACGGTGATGACAGGACCGAAGACCTCCTTCTGGATGATCTCGTCGTCCTGCTTCAGCCCGGACACCACGGTCGGCGCGTAGAAGTACCCCTTCTCACCGACCTGGTGGCCACCGGCCTCGACCTTGGCGTGGGCCGGCAGCCGCTCGATGAACCCGGAGACCTGCTTGAGCTGGTTGGGGTTGTTGAGCGGGCCGAACAGCACGTCCTCGTCGTCCGGCTGGCCCGTCTTCGTGTCGGCGGCGGCCTTCGCGAGGGCCTGCACGAACTCGTCGTGGATGCCTTCCTGGACGAGCACGCGCGTGGCGGCCGTACAGTCCTGACCGGCGTTGAAGAAGCCCGCGACGGAGATGTCCTCGACGGCCTTGGCGATGTCGGTGTCGTCGAAGACGACGACCGGCGCCTTGCCGCCCAGCTCCAGGTGGACCCGCTTGAGGTCCTTGGAGGCCGACTCGGCGACCGACATGCCGGCGCGCACGGAGCCGGTGATGGAGGCCATCGCCGGCGTCGGGTGCTCGACCATGAGGCGGCCGGTGTCACGGTCACCCGTGACGACGTTGAAGACGCCCTTCGGCAGGATCGCCCCGATGATCTCGGCGATCAGGACCGTCGAGGCCGGAGTGGTGTCCGACGGCTTCAGCACCACGGTGTTGCCCGCGGCGATGGCCGGCGCGAACTTCCATACGGCCATCATCATCGGGTAGTTCCAGGGCGCGACCTGCGCGCACACCCCGACCGGCTCACGGCGGACGATGGAGGTGAGGCCCTCCATGTACTCACCGGCCGAGCGGCCCTCCAGCATCCGCGCCGCGCCCGCGAAGAAGCGGATCTGGTCCACCATCGGCGGGATCTCCTCGGAGCGGGTCAGCCCGATCGGCTTGCCCGTGTTCTCCACCTCGGCCGCGATGAGCTCCTCGGCCCGGTCCTCGAACGCGTCCGCGATCTTCAGGAGGGCCTTCTGCCGCTCCGCGGGCGTCGTGTCACGCCAGCCGGGGAAGGCCCGGGCGGCGGCTTCCATCGCGGCGTCGACGTCCGCCTGCCCGGACAGCGGCGCGGTCGCGTACGCCTCGCCCGTCGCGGGGTTGACCACGTCGGTGGTCCGTCCGTCGGCGGCGTCCCGGAACTCACCGTCGATGTAGTTGCGCAGACGACGCAGCTCGGTGCTCACTGCCGGCCTCCTGTCAGGTGGTTTCACTGCTGTTGGCTGTCAGTCCTGGTTGTCCAGTTACTGAGACACCTACCCTAGTCGGCCGGGCCACGTTTTCAACACCCCTGATCCCGGCAAGACTGCGAAATCCGCAAGTCTCAGTCGCGTAAACAACGAATTTCATCGCTCCGGCCTTGCGGAACAGTCGAGACGTCGTGCACAGTGACGTCGTGGCCAGTCGAAGCGCAGAGCACAGGGACTCCCGCGAGTCCAGGAACGGCGGCGGTCCCCAGCTGGACGCCGTCTCCCTCGCCATCATCGAACAACTCCAGGAGGACGGCCGCCGGCCGTACGCCGCCATCGGCAAGGCAGTGGGCCTGTCCGAGGCGGCCGTGCGCCAGCGCGTCCAGAAGTTGCTCGACCAGGGCGTGATGCAGATCGTCGCCGTCACGGACCCGCTCACCGTGGGCTTCCGCAGGCAGGCGATGGTCGGTGTCCACGTCGAGGGCGATGTGGAGTCGGTGGCCGACGCACTGACCGCCATGTCCGAATGCGAGTACGTGGTGATGACCGCCGGGTCCTTCGACCTGATGGTGGAGATCGTCTGCGAGGACGACGACCACCTCCTGGACGTCATCAACCGCCGCATCCGGGCCGTCCCCGGAGTGCGCTCGACCGAGAGCTTCGTCTACCTCAAGCTCAAGAAGCAGACCTACATGTGGGGAACCCGATAACCGTGAGGACCCGATAACCGTGAGCAGCAACAGCCCTCAGGACCTCAGCAGGACCGCGTACGACCACTTGTGGATGCACTTCACGCGCATGTCCTCGTACGAGAACTCCCCCGTCCCGACCATCGTCCGGGGCGAGGGCACCCACATCTACGACGACAAGGGCAAGCGCTACCTCGACGGGCTCGCCGGCCTGTTCGTGGTGCAGGCCGGGCACGGCCGCGTCGAGCTGGCCGAGACCGCGTTCAAGCAGGCTCAGGAGCTGGCGTTCTTCCCGGTGTGGTCCTACGCGCACCCGAAGGCCGTGGAGCTGGCGGAGCGGCTGGCCCACGAGGCACCGGGCGACCTCAACAAGGTCTTCTTCACCACCGGCGGCGGTGAGGCGGTCGAGACCGCCTGGAAGCTCGCCAAGCAGTACTTCAAGCTGGTCGGCAAGCCCACCAAGTACAAGGTGATCTCCCGTGCGGTGGCCTACCACGGCACCCCGCAGGGCGCCCTGTCCATCACGGGCCTGCCCGGTCTGAAGGCGCCGTTCGAGCCCCTCGTCCCGGGCGCGCACAAGGTCCCGAACACCAACATCTACCGCGCCCCGATCCACGGCGACGACCCGGAGGCCTTCGGCCGCTGGGCCGCCGACCAGATCGAGCAGCAGATCCTCTTCGAGGGCCCGGACACGGTCGCCGCGGTCTTCCTGGAGCCGGTGCAGAACGCGGGCGGCTGCTTCCCGCCCCCGCCCGGCTACTTCCAGCGGGTGCGTGAGATCTGCGACCAGTACGACGTGCTGCTCGTGTCGGACGAGGTCATCTGCGCCTTCGGCCGCCTCGGCACGACGTTCGCCTGCGACAAGTTCGGCTACGTCCCGGACATGATCACCTGCGCCAAGGGCATGACCTCGGGCTACTCCCCGATCGGCGCCTGCATCGTCTCCGACCGCCTCGCCGAGCCGTTCTACAAGGGCGACAACACCTTCCTGCACGGCTACACCTTCGGCGGGCACCCCGTGTCGGCCGCGGTGGGCCTCGCCAACCTCGACCTGTTCGAACGCGAGGGCCTCAACCAGCACGTCCTCGACAACGAGGGCGCCTTCCGCTCGACCCTGGAGAAGCTCCACGACCTGCCGATCGTCGGCGACGTCCGCGGCAACGGCTTCTTCTACGGCATCGAGCTGGTGAAGGACAAGAACACCAGGGAGTCCTTCAACGAGGAGGAGACCGAGCGGGTTCTCTACGGCTTCCTCTCCAAGGCCCTCTTCGACAACGGCCTGTACTGCCGTGCCGACGACCGCGGTGACCCGGTCGTGCAGCTCGCTCCGCCGCTGATCTCCAACCAGGAGACGTTCGACGAGATCGAGCAGATCCTGCGGGCGACCCTGTCGGAGGCGTGGACCAAGCTCTAGCCGCACGAGGTTCGTACGACGGCGGGGGTGCACCCGTAGGAGTGAGAAGGGTGCACCCCCGCCGCGTGCTGTCCCTCGTTCCGGTCCCGGATCCTTAGCGTGCCTGGTAACCGATCGGCCCTGTCTTCGTTCCCCCGCACGGGGGAACGAACGCGGGAACTACGGATCTGACGAGGTGTACGCCCATGGAGGCTCCGCCGGACAACGACGTGCTCTGGGCACGCGCGCTGCACTTCACGCACCGCGACGGCTCCCCCGCGCTCGGCGGGGTCTCGCTCGGAGTGCGCGAGGCCGAGATCCTCGCCGTCACCGGCCCGCGCGGCAGCGGCAAGACGGCTCTCCTGCGGTGTCTGTCCGGCCTGGTCCCCCCGGTGCGCGGCGAGGTCTGGTTCAACAGCGTCCCGGTGCACACCATGGGCCCGCTGGCCCGCGAACGGCTCCGCCGCGACCGCTTCACCTGGATCGACCCGACCCCGACGCTCGTCCCGGAGCTGAACGTCTGGGAGAACGCCGCCCTCCCCCTGATGCTGCGCGGCACCAGTCGCCGTCGCGCCAAGACGGCCGCGCTGGAGTGGCTGAACCGCCTGGACGTCGGCGAGTCGGCCCGCAAGCGCCCGCACCAGCTGGTCCAGGCCGAACGGCAGCGCGTCTGCATCGCCCGGGCGCTCGCCCCCTCACCGACGGTCCTGTTCGCCGACGAACCGACGGCCCCGCTGCACCGCGCCGACCGCGCCCACGTCCTGCGCACCCTGACGACAGCGGCCCGCTCGCACGGCATCACCGTCGTCCTGACCACGTACGACGTGGAGAACGCGGCCTTCGCCGACCGCACCGTCGCCCTCCTCGACGGACGGCGCGTCAACACGGTGCACCTGCCGCCGGTCACCGCGACGGAAGGCCGGGCGGCGTGCTCGCTCTCCGTCTGACCCGAACCGGCCGGCCCGCCGTACAGCTGCGCCGTCTGCTCGTGGCGGCGGCCTCGGCGGGCACGGGCTTCCTGCTGCTGAGCGCCCTCGGGTACGCGCTGTCCCACGCCGACCCCGGCGCGGCGATCCTGCGTCTGGCCTGGTGCCTGCCTCCGCTGGCCGCGACGATCCACCTCGCGGTGGCCGTGGCCCGCACCGACCCGGGCACCAGACCCCGCCCCGGCCTCGCGGCGATCGGCCTCGGCCCGGCCCGCCTGATGCTGGTCTCGGCCACCACCACCGCCCTGTCCTGCACCCTCGGCTCGATGCTCGCCCTGCTGGTCTTCCTCCATCTGCGCGGCGACCTGACCGGCATGCCCTTCGACGGCGCGGCCGCGCAGTTCCTCGCGGCGGACGCCCCCCTGCCCCTGCCGGCCGCCCTGACCCTGCTGACCCTGGTCCCGGCGACCGCGTCGACGACGGTGGCCCTCGCCCTGCGCCCGAAGGAAGCCGGACCCGCCGGGGCACGGGGCGCCGAAGGGAGGTCGTACCGCCGCTTCGGGGCGTACGGCAGGGCGGTGGCACGGGAGACGTTCGGAGCCTACGGGCGGTTCGGGGCGCGACGGCGTGGCGCCCCGGACAGGGGCGGCGCCGGGCCGGCGGCAGATCCAGGCCCGGAAACCGAACCGACCGCCACGCCGGCCGCGACCGCGACCGCGGCCGAGGAGACGGCGGAAACGGCGGCGAGGGCGGAAACGCTGGACGCAGCGGCCCACCTCCCGGCCCCCCGCAAACCCCCCGCAGGCCTCCCCTGGGGCATCGCCGTCCTCGCCGCGGGCCTGGCCGTGGAGGCCTACGCCGCCCGTGCGGCGACCGGCGCCCTCACGCTGCCCTCCGCCCTGCCGACCGGCCCCGCCGGCGTCCTGGCCGGCTGGCTCCTGGCCGCGCTCGGGCTGGCCCTGGCCGCCCCCGGCCTCACCCACTTCTGCGGCCGGCTCCTGCAGTCCGTACGCCCGGGCGCCGTACGTCTCCTCGCGGGCCGGGTCCTGATGGAGGAGGCCACCCGCATCGGCCGCCCCCTCGGCGTCGTCTGCGCCGTGGCCTCCGCGGCGTACGCCATGGCCCCGCTCTCCGCCCCCGCGGCCACCGCCGCCGTCGGCCCGCTCACCACCCTCGGCGCCGTCCTGGTCACCGGCTGCACCGTGGCCACGCTGCTCACGGCCGCCGTGGAGGCCAAGCAGGCCCGCGCCGACACCACGGCCGCGCTGCTCCGTCTCGGCGCCCCGACCACACTGCTGCGCAGCGCGGCGGCCTTGCGCGCCGGCGCCCTGCTCGCCTTCTTCTGCCCGCTCACCCTGATCGTGGCCGAGTTGGCCGCACTGCCTCTGGCAGCCCGCTGAAGCCGACGACAGGCGCCGGAAAAGTCGTCGGAGAACTCGTACGAAAAAATCTCCGCACGGCGATGAGTTCCGCTCGGACCCCCGGTCTACCCCACCGAACAGCAGACACCCCGATGGGAGAGACCACGATGACCGCCCCCGCGTACCAGCAGATGATCTTCGTCAACCTGCCCGTGAACGACCTCGGCGCCTCAAAGAAGTTCTTCACGGAGCTCGGCTACTCGATCAACGAGCAGTTCAGCGACGACACGACGGCCTCGGTCGTGATCAGCGAGACCATCGTCGCGATGGTGCACACCCACGACAAGTACGCCCAGTTCACGAAGAAGCCGATCGCGGACGCCACGAAGAGCAGCGAGGTGCTGATCGCGCTGAGCGCCGAGAGCCGCGAGAAGGTCGACGAGCTGGTCGACAAGGCGCTCGCCGCGGGCGGTTCCGTAGCCGGCGAGACCCAGGACCACGGCTTCATGTACGGCCGCGCCTTCGACGACCTCGACGGCCACACCTGGGAGGTCGTCTGGATGGACCCGTCGGCCATCGAGGGCTGACGCGGGCCGTCCCATCCACGGTGCCTAGCATGGGCGGGTGCAGACGATGCCCGCCCATGCGGCCCACCACAACGACCGTGAGATAGAGACGCTCGAGGAGTTCGACGCGACCGTGTCGGCGCGCGGCTCCCTCGCCGGATTCCGTGTCCAGGCCGTCGATCTGACGGACCGTACGCGCGAGCTGCTCACCACCAGCGCCGCGGGCGCCCTCTTCCTCGGCTGCCCGATGCGCGAGGAGGCCGCGGCGAAGGTCCGCACGGACGGCGCCCTCGTCTTCCCGCCGATCCCGAGCCTGCCCTTCGACCCTTACCGGGGGCTGGTCTACTCCCCCGACGAGCTCTTCGCCTCCCTGACGGACGGCCCGGACGGCTACGAGAACACGCCCGACGCCGTCGCCTACGCCTGGTTCCAGCGGACCAAGGCCGACGGTGACGTCTACGCCTCCATGCTGCGCGCGGTCCACGACGACTCCGTGTCGGACGCGCTGGACGAACTCCTCGCCGGGGCACGGGTGGTGGGCGTCATGGGCGGCCACGCGATGCGGCGCGGCACGGAGGCGTACGAGGGTGCCGCGCGGCTCGGCCGGGAGCTGGCCCGTGCCGGACTCACGGTCGCCACCGGCGGCGGTCCGGGCGCGATGGAGGCGGCCAACCTCGGCGCGTACGCCGCCCCGTACGACGACGAGATGCTCACCGACGCGCTCCGGCTGCTGGCGAAGGCGCCCCTGTTCACCCCGTCGATCACCGAGTGGGCGACGGCCGCCTTCGAGGTCCGTGCGCGCTGGCCGAAGGGCGGCCGCTCCGTCGGCATCCCGACCTGGTTCTACGGCCACGAGCCGCCGAACCCCTTCGCCTCCCACATCGCCAAGTACTTCGCCAACGCCACCCGCGAGGACGGCCTCCTGGCCCGTTCGAACGCGGGCGTCGTCTTCCTGCCGGGGGCCGCCGGCACCGTGCAGGAGATCTTCGACAACGCCACGCCGAACTACTACGAGTCGCGCGGCGAGCCGACCCCGATGGTGCTCGTGAACCGGGCCCACTGGACGGAGAAGTTGCCGACCTGGCCGCTGCTGCAGGCACTCGCCCGGGAGCGGTCGATGGAGTCCCGTATCGCCCTGGTCGACCGGATCGAGGAGGCTCCGGCGGCGCTGAAACGTCTCAGCGATTAATAAGAGGGCAAAGCCAACGGCTGTGGGCGGCATATGCGTTGACACTGCTTATGCCACGCTTATAAACCTGTGAGACTCCTGGGGACGGTGATGTCACGTCACCGCCTCGTTCAACCCCCCTCAGTGATGCAACTCGTAAGGACAAAAGTGTCCATAAACCGCCGTACTGTCGCGCGTTCCGTGCGCGCTCTTGGTGTTGCCTCCGCCTCGGCCGCGCTCGCGCTCGGCTTCGCGGGCAACGCGCTCGCGTGCAACATCAGTGAATTCTCCGCCGAAGCCAAGTGCGACGGCGACAAGGGTGTCATCACGGTCACCGACGTCGACCCCAGCGGTGTCCCGGCGACCGTGAGCGTCTTCCTGCAGAACAACGGCGCCGACCTGAAGAAGGTCGGCGAGCAGGTGGTCAAGGGCTCGCGCGAGGGTGTCACCATCACCTTTGCCGAGGACTGGAAGCCGGACGCCGAGTACCGCGTCCACGTCAAGGCCGGCGGCTATGTCGACGAGGACATCGAGCCGAACCTGACGACGCCGTCCACGGCCTGCAAGAAGGACGAGGAGGAGCCGCCGGCCCCGTCGGACACCCCGACCCCGTCGGACTCCGCGTCCACCCCGGCCGAGGAGACCGACTCCCCGGCCCCGACGCCCTCGGAGAGCGAGAGCACCGCCCCCGCGGACACGGCCAGCAGCGCCCCGTCCCCGGCGAGCGACGACTCCAACCTCGCCGAGACCGGCGCGAACTCCAACACCGGCCTGATCGCCGGCATCGCGGTCGCCCTGGTCGCCGTCGGTGGCGGCGCGGTCTTCTTCGGCCTGCGCCGTCGCGGGGCGAGCAGCGACCGCTGACCCGCCCGCACAGCAACGCCCTTGTGGCCCGTCCCCGTTCCCGGGGGCGGGCCGTTCGCCTGTCAGCCGAAGGTCGCCCGCTCCAGCCAGAACTCCAGCAACTCCCGCTCGCCGAGGACCTCCAACTCCGGGCTGTCCAGCGGCAGCCGACGGTAGAAGGCGAGGAGTACGTCGGTGAGCGTGCCGCGGAGCGCGACGGTCGCCTTCTCGTGGCCACGCCGCCAGCCGATGACGTCCTCGGAGAGATCGATCAGCCACTCCGCGTGCACGTCAGCCGTGTCGTCGGTGGCGTGCAGATGAATGCTGCCGCCCGGCCTGCGCAACTCCCGCGAGGGATCGTCCGGCAGCGTCCGCTGGGCCCACTCCACGATCTCCAGCCACTCGTCGATCGCGTCGGCGGCGATGTCCGGGGCGACCTCGTAGGGCTGCCCGGCGGCGAGCGTCGCGTCCGCGCGGTGGATCGTGATCTCGTGGGCCATACGGCGGGCCCAGAACCCGGCGTTGCACACCCCGGTCCAGCTCCACACATTGGCATCCGGGCCGGCCTCCCGCAGCGCGGCGACGACCATCTCGCCGGTCTCCGTGAGCCAGGCGTCGAGCGCGGCGGGGTCGCCCTCCCCCTCGGGGCCGTCGGCCTTGGGCACCTGCCCCTCCGCGACCTCCTCCTGCGTCCGCGTCCGCACCAGCAGCTCTGCCCAGCGCAGGGCGCCGCCGGCATGCCGTACGAGCTGTTCCAGTGACCAGTCCGGGCAGGTCGGCACGGTGGCGGACAGGTCGGCGCCGGAGGTCACCACGGCCCTCAACAGGCCAACCTGATGGGCGATTTCGTCACAGTAGCGATCGTGCGGGAGCGGCGTCATGCCCCGCACCCTATGTGCCGGACGATCAGCCCAGCACGACAATTTCGGCCGCGTCGAACTCCACCCCGACCTCGTCCCCGACCCCGGGCGCGTTCCGCAGCGCGCACGCCGCTTCGAGGCGCGGCGCGTCCTCCGGCTGGAGGTGCACGGCGACATGCGTGCCCTTGAAGGTGCGGGCCGTGACCGTGCAGCGCAGTCCCTCGTCGGGGGCCACGAGCCGTACGCCGGCCGGCCGGACGAGCAGCGTCCGCGACCCCTGTGCGGCGCCCTCACCCACCGGCAGCTTCCCCCAGGGCGTGTCCGCGGCCTCCCCGGCGACGGTGCCCTCGACCACGTTGTCGAACCCGAGGAAGCGTGCCACGAACTCGTCCACGGGCCGCTGCCACACCTCCAGCGGCGTCCCGCTCTGGGCGATCCGCCCGTCCCGCATCACCACGACCCGGTCGGCCAGCGCGAAGGCCTCGCCCTGGTCGTGCGTCACGGCCAGCACGGTGGTGCCCAACCGGCCGAACAGCTCCCGGAGTTCGACGACGAGCCGCTCCCGCAGCGAGCGGTCGAGCTGGCCCAGCGGCTCGTCCAGCATCAGCAGCCGTGGCCGGGGGGCGAGCGCCCGGGCCAACGCCACCCGCTGCTGTTCCCCGCCGGAGAGTGAGGCCACGGCACGACGGGCGGCGCCCGGCAGCCCGACCAGGTCGAGCAACTCCCGTACCCGCTCGGCCTGTTCCCCCTTCGAGGCACCGTGCATCCGCGCCCCGAACGCCACGTTGCCGCCGACGTCCCGCTGCGGGAACAGCTGATGGTCCTGGAACATCAGCCCGACGCCCCGCTTGTGCGCGGGCACAGCCGCCTGGTCCCGGCCGTCGAGCGACACCCGCCCGGCATCGAGGGGTTGCAGCCCCGCCACCGCCCGCAGCAGCGTCGACTTGCCGCTGCCGCTCGGCCCGAGCACACACACGATCTCGTGCTCGGCGACATCGAGGTCGACGCGGTCCAGCACGGGCCGCCCGTCGAACCGTACGGTCGCACCCGCCAGGCTCAACAGCATCTAGAACTCCCCCGTCCGATCCGTACGAAGCCGCTCCAGCACCAGCAACGCCACCGCGCACACCACCATCAGTACCGTCGAAAGGGCCATCGCCTGGCCGTAGTTGAGCTCGCCGGCCCGCCCCAGCAGCCGGGCCACGGCGACCGGCAGCGTCGGGTTGTCGGGCCGCGCGATGAACACGGTCGCCCCGAACTCCCCGAGCGACACCGCGAAGGCGAACCCGGCCGCGATCAGCAGCGCCCGCCGCACCATCGGCAGATCCACCTCGCGCCAGACCCGCCAGGGCGATGCCCCGAGCACGGAGGCCGCCTCGCGCAGCCGCTGGTCCACGGCCCGCAACACGGGCAGCATGGTCCGTACGACGAAGGGCACCCCGACCAGCGCCTGCGCCAGCGGCACCAGGATCCAGGTGCTGCGCAGGTCCAGCGGCGGCTCGTCCAGGGCGATCAGGAACCCGAAGCCGACCGTCACCGCGGACACCCCGAGCGGCAGCATCAGCAGCGCGTCGAAGCCCCGTACGAACCGGCCCGCGTCCCGGCGGGTCAACGCGGCCGCGGCCAGCCCGCCGATCAGCACGGCGATGAGCGTGGCCACGACGGCGTACTGGAGCGAATTGCCGATCGCCTCGATCGGCGGGACCAGGAAGACCCCGCCGTCGGCGTCGGTCAGCGCCCGGTAGTAGCCGAAGTCGGGCGCGTCCAGCGACCGCTGCACCAGCACGGCGAGGGGCAGCAGCAGGAGTACGACGATGACGACCAGGACGCCGGCCAGCAGCGCCCACTGCCCCGCCCCGCGCGGCCGCCGCGCGGTGACCGAGGCGTCCACCAGACGCAGGGCGCTCTCCCGCCGCCGTACCGTCCAGGCGTGCACGGCGAGGATCGCGCCCACCGCGAGGAACTGGATGATCGTCAGGACGGCGGCGGTGGACAGGTCGAAGATCTCCGAGGTCTGCCGGTAGATCTCGACTTCGAGGGTGGAGAAGGTCGGGCCGCCGAGGATCTGCACCACACCGAAGGAGGTGAAGGTGAACAGGAAGACCATGAGCGCGGCGGCGGCCACGGCGGGCCCGAGGGCCGGCAGGGTGACGGTCCGCCATGCGGTGAGGCGGGACGCCCCGAGCATCCGCGCGGCCTCCTCCTGCCGCGGGTCGAGCTGCGCCCAGAGGCCGCCGACGGTCCGTACGACGACGGCGTAGTTGAAGAAGACGTGCGCGAGCAGGATGGCCCACACGGTGGTGTCCAGCCGTACGCCCCACAGCTCGTCGAGGAGTCCGCCGCGGCCGAGGAGCGCGAGGAACGCCGTACCGACGACGACCGTCGGCAGTACGAAGGGGACGGTGACGACGGCACGCAGGATGTGCTTGCCGGGGAAGTCGAAGCGGGCGAAGACGTAGGCGCCGGGCAGCGCGATCAGCAGGGTCAGCGCGGTGGAGGCGAGCGCCTGCCAGGTCGTGAACCACAGGACGTGCCGGATGTCCGACTGCCCGAGGACGTCCACGAGGCGCCCGAACTGCCATACCCCGTCGACCTGGAGACCGCGCGCGACGATCGCGGCGACGGGGTAGGCGAAGAAGACCGCGAAGAACGCGACGGGCACGGCGATGAGGCCGAGCCGCACCGCCGCGCTCCGCGTGGCCCTCCTGCGGGGAGCCGAAGCCGGGGCCGCTACTTCAGTACGAGCGAGGTCCACGACTTGACCCAGTCGTCACGGTTGTCGGCGATCTTCGCCGGGTCCATGGTCTCGGGATCCTTGGCCTGCGGCCCGTACTTGGTGAACTCCTCGGGCACCTGCGCGCCCTCCACCACCGGGTAGACGAACATGTTCAGCGGCATGTCGTCCTGGAAGGTCTTGGTGAGCAGGAAATCGAGGAGCGCCTTGCCGCCCTCGGCGTTCTTGGCGTTGCTCAGCAGGCCCGCGTACTCGACCTGCCGGAAGCAGGTGCCGGCCGCGACCCCCGTCGGCGCGGTCGTCGGCTTCGGGTCGGCGTAGATCACCTCGGCGGGCGGCGAGGAGGCGTACGACACGACCAGCGGCCGGTCGGCCTTGGCCTTCTTGCCGCCGGCGGAGCCGGAGAACTCCTCGTTGTAGGCCTGCTCCCAGCCGTCGACGACCTTCACGCCGTTCGCCTTGAGCTTCTTCCAGTACCCCTCCCAGCCGTCGTCGCCGTACTTGGCGGCGGTACCGAGCAGGAAGCCGAGGCCCGGCGAGGAGGTGGAGGCGTTCTCGGTGACGAGGAGGTTCTTGTAGGCGGGCTTGATCAGGTCGTCGTACGAGGTCGGCGGGGCGAGCTTGTGCTCGCTGAAGTACGCCTTGTCGTAGTTGACGCAGATGTCGCCGGTGTCGATCGGGGTGACCCGGTGCTTGTCCTGGTCGGCCCGGTACCGGGCCTCTATCTTGTCGGCGCCCTTCGGCTCGTACGACTGGAACAGGTCGTTGTCGAGGGCACGCGAGAGCAGGGTGTTGTCGACGCCGAAGAAGACGTCGCCCTGCGGGTTGTCCTTGGTGAGGATGGCCTTGTTCACGGCCTGCCCGGCGTCCCCGTCCTCCAGGACCCTGACCTTGTAGCCGGACTGCTTCTCGAACGCGGCGATGACGTTCTTCGAGACGGCCCACGAGTCATGGGCGACCAGCGTGACGGTCTTGGAACCGGAGCCGGAGCCGCCGGATTCGGAGCCCGGGGAGTCGGACGACCCGCAGGCGGACAGACCGACCATGCCGAGGCCCACGACGACGGCCGCGAACCGCTGATGAGCGATCCTCTTGTGGGTGTTGCTCACTGAATTCCTCCTGGGTGACCAGGAAGAGACGCGGCCCTGCCCACGACCCCTGAGGGGTCCCGGGCAGGGCGCAACAGCTTGAGTAGTGACCGAACTTCCTACCCAGAATGACCTGGGCGAGGTTCAGAGGGTCTGCGGCCCGATTGCCGCACTCTCAGCGCTGTGGCGCTCCCCTGTCGGAATATGAAGATGTACTTACGACAGTCTTACGGTGGCCAGACTACCGCTCGGTCGCGGCGAGCTGTCCGCACGCTCCGTCGATCTCCTGACCACGGGTGTCCCGAATCGTCACCGGCACACCATGCGCGGCGATGGCCTCGACGAACGCCTTCTCGTCCTCGGGCCGGGAGGCGGTCCACTTGGACCCGGGAGTCGGGTTCAGCGGAATGAGATTGACATGCACGGGCTTGCCCTTGAGCAGCCGCCCGAGCCGGTCACCACGCCAGGCCTGGTCGTTGATGTCGCGGATCAGGGCGTACTCGATCGACAGCCGCCGTCCGCTCTTGCCGACGTACTCGAAGCCGGCGTCGAGCACCTCACGCACCTTCCACCGTGTGTTCACGGGGACGAGGGTGTCGCGCAGCTCGTCGTCGGGCGCGTGCAGTGAGATCGCGAGCCGGCACTTGAAGCCCTCGTCGGCGAACCGGTGGATGGCCGGCACGAGCCCGACGGTCGACACGGTGATCCCGCGCTGGGACAGCCCGAGCCCGTCCGGCTCGGGGTCGGTGAGCCGCCGAACGGCACCCACGACCCGGTTGTAGTTGGCGAGCGGCTCGCCCATCCCCATGAAGACGATGTTGGACAGCCGGGCAGGCCCCCCGGGGACCTCCCCGTCCCGCAGCGCCCGCATCCCGTCCACGATCTGATGCACGATCTCGGCGGTCGACAGATTCCGGTCGAGACCCGCCTGCCCGGTGGCACAGAACGGACAGTTCATCCCGCACCCGGCCTGCGAACTGATGCACATCGTCACCCGGTCCGGATACCGCATCAGCACCGACTCGACGAGCGTCCCGTCGAACAGCCGCCACAACGTCTTGCGGGTGTCGCCCTGGTCCGTCGACAGATGCCGTACGACGGTCATCAGCTCGGGAAACAGCTCCTCCCGCAGCTTGTTCCGCGAACCGGCCGGGATGTCGGTCCACTGCTCCGGGTCGTGCGCGTACCGCGCGAAGTAGTGCTGCGAAAGCTGCTTGGCACGAAACGGCTTCTCCCCGATCGCGGCGACAGCGTCCTTACGCTCACCGGGCGTGAGATCGGCAAGATGCCGCGGCGGCTTCTTGGCTCCGCGCGGGGCGACGAAAGTGAGTTCTCCGGGCTTAGGCATGGCTGTACCAGTGTCGCAGATCCAATCAGGTGACCTGGGCGCTGGCACCGAGCGACGGCGCCACGGCTCCCGCGGCAGCGCCCCGCGGGGGCGAACAGGCTGGTCAGAACTCCCTCGTGCCGCCGATGACCGACGCCGCCCGCCCGCCACTCCCGCCGCCGCACTGGCCGGCGTCGCGTACGGCTAGCCGGTCGGGCGCTCCAGCCTGTCCTTGAGGAGTTGCTCGTCGCGCGGGAGTTCCTTGCGGACCTGCGGGCGGACGACGAGGGGTACCAGGACCTTGCCGAGGCCGTGCCCTTCGAAGTCGATGTCGATCGTCACGCGGGAACGGCGACCGTCGTCGAGCGGTTCGATCTCACCGTGGGTACGGGGCCTGACCGGACCGTCGATTCCGTGCAGATCCCAGCTGTGCGGAGGGTCGAGTTCGTCGAACTGCACGGTCATCGGAACCTCGCGGCTGCCGACGCGCCGGGTGACCCGAACCCGCGAGCCCGTCTGGATCGGCCCTTCGTCGAGCTGTTCGGCCGAGACGGCGCTCAGCTGCCACTCCGGCAGATGGGACGGGTCGGTGACATACGCGTAGACCTCGCCGGGTGGCCGGTCGACGTCGATGATTTCTCGGATGATGGCCATGACGACCCCCTTTGCGGTGCCGTGAGGGCGTACACCGGAATCGTCCCACCGGACGCCCCGGGGCACCATCGCACACCGCCCACCGCCCACCGCACGCCTGGCGCCGGAAAGCCGTGGAGCCCCCGCTCTTGCCGAGCGGGGGCTCCACGGTTTGGCTCTTCGCCTGGTCCAGCCGTCAGCCGGAGCCCACGAACAGCACCATCAGCAACCACACCACCGGCGCCGTGGGAAGCAGCGAGTCCAGCCGGTCCATGATCCCGCCGTGCCCCGGCAGCAGCGTGCCCATGTCCTTGATGCCCAGGTCCCGCTTGATCATCGACTCGCCGAGGTCGCCCAGCGTGGCGCTGGCCGCGACCGCGAGGCCCAGGAGCAGGCCTTGCCACCAGGTGCCGTCGTCGATCAGGAACTCCATGCACAGCGCGCCCGCCACCATCGCGAAGCTCACCGCACCGAGCAGGCCCTCGCGGGTCTTGCCGGGACTGATACGCGGAGCGAGCTTGTGCTTGCCGAAGCGCCAGCCGACGGCGTACGCGCCGGTGTCGCTGACGACCGTCAGAAGCAGGAACGTCAGGACCCGCCAGGCCCCGTCGTCGGCCGTCAGCATCATCGCGACGAACGTCGCCAGGAACGGCACGTAGAACGCCGCGAACACACCCGCGGTGACGTCCTTGAGGTAGCCCTCCGGCGGCTCGGTCATCCGCCAGACCAGTACGGCCAGCGCGGTCAGCGCCATCGACACCCAGGCGCCCTCGGCACCCCGGACATACCCGGCGATCACCATCGCCGCACCGCCGAGCGCGAGCGGAACGAGCGGCGCCTTGATGCCCTTGCGCTCCTCGAGCCGCCTGGTCAGCTCCCACAGGCCCACGACGACGGCGACCGCGACCACACCGACGAACACGGCCTTGACGACGAACAGCGAAGCGACGATCACCACACCGAGCGCGACGCCGACTCCTATGGCCGCACCCAGGTCGCGCCCCGCGCTCTTCTTCTGCGGCTGGGGCGCCGGCTGTGGGGCGTCGGGCATGGGCTCCGGATTCTGCTGCGCCGCCTCGGAGGGCCGCGCCTGCGGCGTGTCGTACGGCCGCGCGTGCGGCGGCTGTTCGCGGAACAAGGGGCCGCTCAGCCGAGCGGCCCCCCGGTCGTCATCCTGGTCTCCGCCATACGCGGGAACGTCGGGCACGATGGGCATGGGGCGAGTCTGCTGCGCCTCAGGCGCATCGTACGCGGGACCCGCCGGGGCAGCCCCCTGGACAGGTCCTCGTGCGGCGGCCCCCCAGTAACCGGCTTGCCCGGCTTGCCCGGCTTGTGGCGGTGCCCCCCAGGAAGAGTCGTTCATCAGACCTCGAGCAGCTCCGCTTCCTTGTGCTTGAGGAGCTCGTCCACCTGCGCGACGTATTTGTGCGTGGTGTCGTCGAGTTCCTTCTCCGCACGGCGGCCCTCGTCCTCGCCGATCTCGCCGTCCTTGATCAGCTTGTCGATGGCGTCCTTAGCCTTGCGGCGCACGGAGCGGATGGAGACTCGCGAGTCCTCGGCCTTGCTCTTGGCGACCTTGATGTAGTCGCGGCGGCGCTCCTCGGTGAGCTCGGGGAACACCACTCGGATGATGTTGCCGTCGTTGCTCGGGTTGACGCCGAGGTCGGAGTCACGGATGGCCTGCTCGATGTTGCGCAGGGCCGTCTTGTCGAACGGGGTCACGACGGCCATGCGCGGCTCCGGCACGGAGAACGAAGCCAGCTGGTTGATCGGCGTCGGCGCACCGTAGTAGTCGGCCACGATCTTGTTGAACATCGCCGGGTGCGCACGGCCGGTGCGGATCGCGGCGAAGTCCTCCTTGGCGACCACGACGGCCTTCTCCATCTTCTCCTCGGCCTCGAGGAGGGTCTCTTCGATCACCACTTGCTCCTGCGTGTCTTGAGTAAAAGGCCCGGCTGCGGTTCCTGGGTGGGGGCGGCGGCCGGCTGCGTCGCGTCTTCTTCCTGCACGGTTCCCGACCGGCAGGACATTGTCCATCCCCCCGGTCAGGGTCCGCCCCGTCCGTCCCCCGGACGGGTTCGTTGTCGGAGTTGTCGGAGCGTCAGCCCCGACCGCCCTGCTCACCCACAAGCGTGCCGATCTTCTCACCCTTGACGGCGCGCGCGATATTGCCCTCCGCCAGGAGCTCGAAGACGAGGATCGGGAGCTTGTTGTCGCGGCACAGGGTGATCGCCGTGGCGTCGGCGACCTTGAGATCGCGGGTGATGACCTCGCCGTAGCCGAGGGAGTCGAACTTGACGGCGTCCGGGTTGCGCTTGGGGTCGGAGTCGTAGACCCCGTCCACCCCGTTCTTGCCCATGAGCAGCGCCTCGGCGTCGATCTCCAGGGCGCGCTGGGCTGCGGTGGTGTCGGTGGAGAAGTACGGCATGCCCATACCGGCGCCGAAGATGACCACGCGGCCCTTCTCCAGGTGCCGTACGGCGCGCAGCGGGATGTACGGCTCGGCGACCTGGCCCATGGTGATGGCGGTCTGGACCCGGCTGTCGATGCCCTCCTTCTCCAGGAAGTCCTGGAGGGCGAGGCAGTTCATGACGGTGCCGAGCATGCCCATGTAGTCGGAGCGGGCCCGGTCCATGCCGCGCTGCTGGAGTTCGGCGCCGCGGAAGAAGTTGCCGCCGCCGATGACGACCGCGACCTGCGCGCCGTCGCGCACGACGGCCGCGATCTCACGGGCGATCTTGTGCACCACGTCCGGGTCGACGCCGAGGCCCCCGCCACCGGAGAAGGCCTCTCCGGACAGCTTCAGCAGAAACCGGCCGCGTACTTTGCCGTCGTCGCTCTTCTGGGCCTTGGTGGTCATCGAGATCCCGCCTTTGTTACGTGGTGCACATACGAAGAAGGCCATTGCCGGTTGGGGCGTGTTTCGCATCCCATGCGCGGCAATGGCCTCCTCGTCAGATCTGCTGTCGTCCGTCACGCACACGTGCGCGGTGACGGAGTCCGCCAACGACTTCCCTCGACCCTATCGGGACCGGGCGCCGATCGCGGCACGGACTCAGATGCCGACCTTGATACGCGAGAAGCGCTTCAGGGTGACACCGGCCTCGTCCAGGATCTTCTGGACGGACTTCTTGTTGTCGAGCGCGTACGGCTGACCGAGGAGCGTGGCGTCCTTGAAGAAGCCGTTGAGGCGACCCTCGACGATCTTCGGCAGGGCGGCCTCGGGCTTGCCCTCGGCGCGGGTGGTCTCCTCGGCGACGCGGCGCTCGGACTCGACGACCTCGGCCGGCACGTCCTCCTTGGAGAGGTACTTCGGCGCGAAGGCGGCGATGTGCTGGGCGACGCCCTTGGCGACCTCGGCGTTCGGCTTGTCCAGCTCGACGAGGACACCGATCTGCGGGGGCAGGTCGGGCATCGTGCGGTGCATGTACGCAAGGACGAAGCCGTCGGCGAACTGCGCGAAGCGGTCCAGGACGATCTTCTCGCCGAGGTTGGCGTTGGCCTCGTCCACGAACGCCTGGACGGTCTTGCCGGCCTCGATCTCGGAGGCGAGCAGGGCGTCGAGGTCGGCCGGGGAGGTCGCGGCGACGTGCTGCGCGATCTGGTTGGCGACGGCCTGGAACTTCTCGCCCTTGGCGACGAAGTCCGTCTCGCACTTCAGCTCGACGAGGACACCGGAGGAGTTGTCGTCGGCGATGATCGAGACCACGGCGCCGTTCTCGGCGGAGCGGCCCTCGCGCTTGGCGACGCCCTTCTGGCCCTTGATGCGGAGCGCCTCGACGGCCTTCTCGACGTTGCCCTCGGCCTCGTCCAGCGCCTTCTTGCAGTCCATCATGCCGGCGCCGGTGAGCTCACGGAGCTTCTTGACGTCGGCGGCGGTGTAGTTCGCCATGAGTCTGTGAATCTTTCTCGAAGTCTGGAAGATCGAAGATCTACGGGGTCTGCGGCTCCCATGGAGTAGCCGGTGCCGCCGACCTTCCGTCGACCTACGGGTGAACGGCGGGAGCGGTTTTCATGCCGCTCCCGCCGTCAACGCTGACGGTGTCAGGCCTGCTCGCCCTCGGCGGCCGGAGCCTCGGTGGCCGGGGCCTCCGTGGCCGGGGCCTCCTCGGCAGCCGGAGCCTCCGCAGCGGGGGCCTCGGCGGCAGGGGCCTCGGCGGCGGCCGGGGCCTCCTCGGCCTTCTTCTCACCCTCGAGCAGGTCGCGCTCCCACTCGGCGAGCGGCTCGCCCGCGGCCTTCTCACCCTTGTCGCCGGTGGCGACGCCGGAGCGGGCGATGAGGCCCTCGGCGACGGCGTCGGCGATCACGCGGGTGAGCAGGGTGACGGAGCGGATCGCGTCGTCGTTGCCCGGGATCTTGTAGTCGACCTCGTCGGGGTCACAGTTGGTGTCGAGGATGGCGACGACCGGGATGTTGAGCTTCCGGGCCTCGCCGACCGCGATGTGCTCCTTCTTGGTGTCCACGATCCAGACGGCGCTGGGCACCTTCTGCATCTCGCGGATACCACCGAGGGTCTTCTCCAGCTTGGCCTTCTCGCGCGAGAGCACGAGAAGCTCCTTCTTGGTCAGACCGGAAGCGGCGACGTCCTCGAAGTCGATCTGCTCGAGCTCCTTGAGGCGCTGCAGACGCTTGTAGACGGTCGAGAAGTTGGTGAGCATGCCGCCCAGCCAGCGCTGGTTGACGTAGGGCATGCCGACGCGGGTGGCCTGCTCGGCGATGGCCTCCTGCGCCTGCTTCTTCGTGCCGACGAACATGACCGTGCCGCCGTGGGCGACGGTCTCCTTGACGAACTCGTAGGCGCGGTCGATGTACGACAGCGACTGGAGCAGGTCGATGATGTAGATGCCGTTGCGCTCCGTGAAGATGAAGCGCTTCATCTTCGGGTTCCAACGACGGGTCTGGTGACCGAAGTGGACGCCGCTCTCCAGCAGCTCCCGCATCGTGACGACGGCCATGGCCGCACTCCTTGAATGTTCTCGGTTGTGCCGCGGATGCCGGACGGCTTCCGCGCCTGACGCCCACATGCGCCGTGCCACGAAGGACCGAGGGGCGCTGATACGGACCCGTTTCCGGTGTTCGTATCGGGGCGTGCGAAGTCGACCCGGTGACCCGGATCGCCAGAAGAAGTGTACGGGACCCGCGAGGCCCCGGGTGACGCCGCTGTCCACAACCGGTGAGTTGTCCACAGATCCCGGCCATGATCGGCGGTGATACGGGACGGTTGCGGCATGCGAGAGAAACGACGGCCTGGGGCGGCGAGGACATGCGGACGGCTGATGTTGCTGCTGCTCCTGACGGCGACCGCCCTGCTGGCACCGGTCCCCCGACTGACCCCGACCGCCCTGACCGTGCCTCCTGCGGCACCGGACCCGGCGGTGCCTGCGGTCGGCCGGGCTTGGCCCGTGGGCACACACCCCCCGATCCTCCGCGGCTGGGATCCCCCGACGGGCCCGTACGGCCCCGGCCACCGCGGCGTGGACCTGTCGGCGCCCGCGGGGACGCCCGTACGAGCGGTGGCGGCCGGCCGAGTGTCGTTCGCGGGCCACGTCGCGGGAAAGGGCGTCGTGTCCGTGGACCTGACGGACACGGGAGATCCACCACTGCGGGTGACGTACGAGCCGGTGCGGGCGACGGTGAAGGAGGGCGACGAGGTAGAGGCGGGAGAGCCTGTGGGGACGGTGCAGCCGACCGGCTCACACTGCACGACGACCTGCGTCCACTGGGGCCTGCGAAAGGGCGACACCTACCTGGACCCGCTGTCACTCCTGCCCCCATGGCTGCTCCGCCGGGGACCATCGAGACTGCTGCCGGTACTGGGGGTACCGCTGCCGTCGTAGCCGACTGGGCCGACCACGGCTGACGCTCGCGCCCTGCCCGCACAGCCGCGGGCAGTCGTGCCGGCGGAGCGGCACCCGTCCCCCAGAGGGCGGCACCCCGCGAGTGCCTGGCAGCGCAACGCTCGGGCCTCCGCCAAGACGCCGGGCATCCGTCAGTTCCGGGCAACGGAACACCCCGGCGTCACCCCCGACACCGGGCACCCGCCAGTTCCGGCCAACGGGACGACACCTGGGCCTCAACCCCGACACCGGCCCATCCACCAGTACGGGGCAGGACGACGTCCGGGCGTCAACTCCAACGCCGGGCACCCCCAGATCCGGGCAGCACAACCACCCGCCCAGCCCCGCAGGGAACACACAGGGCACACGCAGAGCTCACGCAGAGCTCAGCCCCGAACGCCCCGCAACGCCATGGAGACAGCCGCGTCCGTGATCGCCGAAGGCTCCTCCGCCGCCCCCAGTTCGATCCTCCGCACGGCCGCGTCCACCACGCCCTGCAACAGCATCGCCGCCAGCCGAGGCTCCGCGTGCCCCAGCTCCCGAAGCGCCTCGACGATCATCGCGACCAGCCCGCCGTGCGCCGCCCGGATCTTCTCCCGGGCCCCCGCGTCCAGCTCACTCGCCGAGATCGCCACGACAGCACGGTGCCGCCGGTCCCCGACCAGCGCGAGCTGGCGGCGCACATACGCCTCGACCTTGCCCTCGGCCGTGGCCTCCCGCTCCATCGCCGCCGAGACCTCCGCGGCCCACACGGGAAAGTCGACCTCGCACAGCTCCTCGACCACGGCGGCCCGGGAGCGGAAGTACTCGTACACGGACGACCGCGCGAGGCCCGTCCGCTCGGCGAGGGCCGGGAAGGTCAGCGCCTCCGTCCCGCCCTCGGACAACAGGGAACGAGCCGCGTCCAGCAGGGCGGCTCGCTGCATCGACCGGTGCTCGGCCACGGAGGCCGCTCGAATCCTTGGCACGTCAACCACTGTACGGACGCACCCCCGCCGACGGGAGTCACTCCGCGCAACCCCGCACACGTCCCGCCAGGTCAACGGCCGAAGCCGGCCAGCTTCGCCCGCAACTGGAGCACGGACTTGGTGTGGATCTGGCTGACCCGGCTCTCGGTCACCCCCAGCACGTTCCCGATCTCGGCGAGCGTGAGGCCCTCGTAGTAGTACAGCGTCACCACGGTCTTCTCCCGCTCGGGCAAGGTGTTGATCGCCCGCGCCAGGAACCGCCGCAGCTCCCGGTCCTCGGCCACCTCGACCGGGTTGTCGGCGGCGGTGTCCTCCAGCGTGTCCATGACGCTCAGCCCGTCGCCGCCCTCGCCCCCGCCGTGCAGCAACTCCTCCAGTGCCACCACGTTGGCCAGCGACAACTGGCTGAACACCGCGTGGAGTTCGTCCACCGCGATGCCCATCTCGTCGGCCACCTCGGCCTCCGTCGGCGTCCGCCGCAGCCGTGCCTCCAGCGTCGCGTACGCGCGCTCCACGTTCCGCGCCTTCTGCCGCACCGACCGCGGAATCCAGTCCAGCGCCCGGAGCTCGTCGATCATCGCGCCCCGGATCCGGGTGATCGCGTACGTCTCGAACTTGATCTCCCGGTCGATGTCGAACTTCTCGATCGCGTCGATGAGCCCGAAGACCCCGGAGGACACGAAGTCGGCCTGCTCCACGTTGGGCGGCAGGCCGACACTCACCCGGCCCGCCACGTACTTGACGAGCGGCGAGTAGTGCAGGATCAGCTGCTCGCGCAGTCGCTCGTCCCCCGTCGCCTTGTACGACCGCCACAGCTCGTCGAGCGTCGAGGGAGCGGGCGGCCGCACGCTGCCACCGTCACGGGCGGCTGGGGGGATGGCCGCCCGGTCGGACCCGGAGGTGTGCTGGGGCATTCGTTGCCTTGTGCCGTTCTGCCGTGATGTGGGGGTTCCTGGAGGAGCTGTCGGTCTGATGTCGCACTGGTGCCGTTCTGGGGACCTTCCGGTGTCGAGGTGCCGGTCTGAGTCGGAATTCACGTGAGCGTAGCGTGACTGAAGTGTCGCGGTGCGCGAAGGGCGGAGCACCAGCCGCACGCAGATACGTTCCGCTGGACGCCCCGCCAGGGCATCTCGGTCGCTCTACGTGATCATCGGAACACCCCAACTGGGGGAATTCACAAGGGCGTCCGTGTTCCCCCGTACGGCCGAACACGCTCGGTCAGCATCCACTGTGACCGGCCCGAACGGAGATCATCGCCTGGCGTGTCAACTTCCAGCCGTCGCCGTGTCGTTCGACGTAACCAAGTGAGCGGAGTTCGTACAGTCTCGCGACCGCGTCGTCCTCTGTGGTCTGCGCGCCGCGTGCCACCTCGTCCGCTGTGGCCGCGCGCCGGCCGGGCAGCGCGGCCAGGACTCTGCGCGCCCTCGGCTCCAGCAGATCGCGCGGCAGGACGGGCCCGCGTCGTTCCGGTGCGAGTTCTCCCATGTCGCCCACGAGTTCGACGACCTCGGCAGCGTCGGTGACGAGCACGGCGTCACCGCGCAGGAGTTCGTGCACGCCCGCGGAGAGACCGCTGGTGGCCGCGCCCGGGACCCCTATCGTGTGACGTCCGAGCCGCTGTGCGGCCCGGGCGGTGACCAGTGAGCCGCTGCGGTGGGCGGCCTCCACGACCACGGTGCCCCGGGTCAGGGCCGCGATCACTCGGTTGCGCACGATGAATCTGCTGGGCGTCGGATGGTCCCCCGGCGGCAGCTCACCGATCACGAGCCCCTGCTCGGCGATCCTGTTGATCAACTGGGTGTGGCCGCGCGGATAGGGCCGGTCGACCCCGCAGGCGAGCACCGCGACGGTCGCTCCCCCGGCGCCGAGGGAGCCCCGGTGCGCGGCGCCGTCGACGCCATAGGCGCCGCCGGAGACCACCACCCAGCCCCGTTCGGCGAGCCCGCCGGCCAGCGTGGCGGCCATGTGCGCGCCGTACTCGGTGCAGGCCCGGGCCCCCACGACGGCGACGGACCGCAATGCCCACATCCGCAGACTGGCCCGCCCCCGCACCCACAACCCGATCGGCCGGGCGTCCCCCAGATCGTCGAGCTGCCCCGGCCACTCGACGTCCCCCGGGCGGAGAAACCGCACCCCCGCTTCCCGGGCGACGGCGAGGTCCCGGCCGGGGTCGGCCCGCTGCCCTCGCGCCCGCAGCCCGTCCCACCGCTTGTAGCTCACTCCCGGCAGGGCCTCCGTCCCCTCCCGCAACCGCCGCACCACTTCCCCCACGCCGTACTCCCGCACCCACCGCCCGGTGACCTCGTCGCCGGGCTCGACGACCCGGCTGAGAAAGACCCGGCCGAGCAGCTCGTCGTCCGGAGTCCCGCTCCCCGTCATGTCAGCGCCCCGATGGCCATGGGCACACCGCGCGGGACGCCGGTGCGCAGTTGCAGCGCCAGGGCGACATCGGTCCCGTCGGGCCGGTCGTGGCCGACGAGGTCGGCGACGGTCCAGGCGACGCGCAGGACACGGTCGAGTCCTCGGGCGGTCAGCACACCGCGTTCCAGATTTCGTTCCGCCTCGTCCATGGCGCCGATCGCGGCGTACCAGCGGCTGCGCAGCTCCCGTCCGGGGATCTCGCTGTTGGTCCGCCAGGGCGTACCGGCGAGCCTCGCTGTCGCCCGCTCCCGGGCCGCGCGCACCCGGTCGGCGACGGTCGCGGTGGACTCGCCCCGGGCGCCGCGCTCGGTCAGCTGGGCGCGGGTGACCCGGTCCACCTCGACGCGGAGGTCGACCCGGTCGAGCAGCGGTCCGGAGAGCCGGGCCTGGTAGCGGCGGATCGCAGAGGGCGGGCACTCACACATCTCGTCCGTCCGGGAAAAACGGCCGCACGGGCACGGGTTCGCGGCCAGCACCATCAGGAACTTCGCCGGGAAGCGCACGACGCCCGCGCTGCGCGCGATGACCACGTGCCCGGCCTCCAGGGGCTGCCGCAGAGCGTCGAGGGCCTGGCTGCTGAACTCGGGCGTCTCGTCGAGGAACGAGACGTATAAAACAAGTGGCTACGGCCAGTAGATACAGCGTGTTACTGCGGGGCGTCGTCCGCCCAGGGGTCGGGCTCCCACACGGGATGAACCTCGATACGGGTCTCGCCGCTGCCCTCGACACCCTTCTTTCCCTTGGCGCCCCGAGTGAGCGCCACGCGCCGGACCAGGGACCGAAGAATGCCGTTTGTCTCGGGAGCCTCGAAGGTCTCCCACTCCTCCAACAGGCCGACCGCAAGAGGCATCAGCGCCGCGCGCTCGGGAGTGGCCTCCACCGCGGCAAGCGCTTCGAGCGCTTCGGCAACGGCTTGCTTCTGCTTCACGATCCGTTCCCGCGCGGCCTCGAATACACCCTCGGGATACGACTCCGGATTCATGGCGCGGTCTACGGCGAGGTTCGTCAACGCGTTCGTCAAGCGGGTGTGCTCACCCTCCAGCCGTGCGCGTTCCCTTTCCTCACGGGCCCGCCGGTTGTCCCGCTCGACCGGTTCGGGCGTCGCCGGCGCGGCATCGACATCGGCGGCGACCTCGCGGGCAAGCCACCCGCGTACTTCGTCCTCGACGATGTATCGCTGAACCCATACCGGGTTTTCGCACAGGCCGTTTCGGCTCTGGCCGCACATATAGGCATAGCCGAGGACCCGACCGGACGCGCGGCGGGCCGAGGTCGCGGCGGCGCCCTCGCGGCACCCTCCGCACCGGATGAGCCCGGTAAGCGGGTACGTAGGGTTTCGGGCCCGAGGCGTCATTCTTCGGCGTTCGGCGACGTGCGCCTCGTATCGCTCCCACGTCTCCGGGGTGATGATCGCCTCGTGTGCGCCGTCGATGTGAATCCACCGCGTACACCGGCCGCCGTTGGCTGTGTAGTCGCACCGGCAGTCAGGGTGATGTACGCGCAGCAGTCCGGCGGCGAACCCGGACAGCATGTAGCGGCGCAAGCTGTCTGCTCGCCACGGGTTCCCGTCGCCGGTTCGGTAGCCGAGGCCGTTTAGCCATGCGGCGAGGCTGCCGTACCCGTCGGGGACGGGGTACCCGTCGCCGATCTTGCGCGCGTACAGGTCCTCTATGTGGTCGCGCGCGCGTTCCTCGACCTCGTACCACTCCCTTTGTATCGTCCACTGTCCCGGGTCGGTGGGGTGCGGGATTCGGCGCGGGTGCCAGATGTAGCCCAGGCGTCGGCCGCCGGTCGCGGGTAGGCCGTGGGCCCGCCGCCACTGGTGCGTTTCCTTCCACTGCTCGCCGGCGCGGTCGCTTTCGAACGTGGCGAGGTCGAACAGGATGCGCCGGTTGAAGCGGCCTACGGCGGTACGGGCGTCTACGTCTTCAGTGGCAGACACAAGGTCGCCGCCGGCTTTCTCGACCCGGGCGAGGTTGACGGCGATGCCCATGTCATTGCGGCCGAACCGGCTGAACTTCCATACGACGATGCCGCGGATCTCGCCGGCCTCGACGCGTCGGATACAGCCCATGATTTTGCGCTTGAAGTTTCGGCCGGTCACGTCTGGGTCTTCTACATACTCAACGACTCGACGCGGGCCGCGACGCTCCCATGCCTGAATCGCTGTGCGCTGTAGATCAAGGCTGATCTTGTCCTCGCGCCACGTGGAAACGCGTAAGTAGGCGAGCCACTTTTCGGCGTCGTCGTCCGCGGGTGGTAAGCCGCGGAATGTGGGTGGTGTGTCAAGGATGGTCACAGTGCCTTCCGTTCGAGTCGGTCCGTGTGGTGCGGGCGCAGTGTGATCACGTTGCCCGCGACCTGCTCGGCGCCGTCGGCGCGGTGTCCCGGTTCGGGCGGTGCGGGTGCGTCGAGCAGGCCGCGCGCGACGTGGTCGAGGGCGCGGGTGTATCCGGCGCGGTCGGCGTCGGCGAGCTGGTCGGCCGTGGCGCCCTGGGAGCGGTGCACAGTGCGGGCGATGATCAGGGGGACGGCTGTAAGGGTGAGGAACAGGCCGGCCCCGAATAAGTCGTTGTTGTTTCCGAGGAGTCCGATCACGCCGGCGGACAGTCCCACCATGAGCAGGGTGGAAGCGAATGCGGGCAGGTATCGGTGGGTCACGCTCACTGTGCTGTGCCTCCGTGCGTTAGTTCTCCGCGATGCGCCGCTCGTGGTTCTTGGCACGCCGCCGTCGTAGGAATTCGGTTGTAGAGACGAACATCTCGACGTCGTCGGGGTCGTTGATGCCCATTTCAGCGGCGGCCTGCTCTGGTGTGAGGGGGCCGCCGGGCCGTGGGCCCTGGTGCTGTACTGCGGCTAGTTCGTCGCGGCTGAGGATGCCCGCAGCGACCAGTACCTCGGACAGCTGCAAGCCGAGTGCTGTCGCGAGCAGTTCGAGTACGCGGATGTCCTGGGCGCCTTGCTTGGCGTTGAGCATGCGGCTGATGGTGCCGGTGCCGATTCCTGAGTCGGTGGCGAACCTGGTTTGGCCGCCGCCCCTAGGTCGTAGGTCGTAGCCGCGGCGTTCGAGCTGATCCCTCAGCCAGGCCGCGAACTCTTCGGGGGTCGCCTTGTCGTTCCCCGGCGGGTTGCTGTGTTCCATGGACGGAACATATCGCGCGTGGACCGTACCACCAACGTGATCCCCGGAACCTGTCCTGAACATGCGTAATAAGCACGGTTCACCCCCTTGAACAGCGGCCCCGCATCGAACAGGTGTCCGATCATTGTCGGGCATATGCCGGGTGTCAATGCGGTTTGGAAAGCGCATTCCCGGCCGCTTGTTCGACTCATCCGTCACAGCTGCATGATACGTTCCATCCATGGACGGAAACGCTCCGGCCATGGAAGGACGATGCCCGCATGTACGACCGCGCCGCACTGGTCGCCGCCGCTCAGCAAGCGGGGGACCACACTCCGTCAGACACCGCAAGACGGTTGAAGGTTGCACGCAATACCGCATGGCGCCTGTGGAACGGACACACCGCCCCAAGTGCCGTAGTCACGGCAGCAGTTGAACAGCACTACGGCGTTTCAGCCGGTCAGCTCATCAAGAGGGCCGCATGACCGGCGCCGTGATTCCCCGCGAGCAGGCCATCGCCAACGCCCGGCGCGTCCTCGACGCCGCCCGCGCCCGCCGCGACCGCGACCGCGCCGCCGGTCGGCTCCCCGCAGAGGTCGAGCTGATCATGCGCCGCCTCGAACGCCAGCAGCGCCAGCAGGCGCCCACCGTCGAGCACCGCGCCGCCGCCTGAAGACGAACGAGGGCCGCCCGGATGCGACCCGGACGGCCCTTGCGACCGAAACCCCGAAAGGACCGATCGTGAACACCCGCCAGCCTACCGCCGCACCAGACGCCGAGGCCGAACGGAAGCGCCTCGCCCGCGCGGGCGTGATCGCCCGGCAGCTGGACCAGATCGCCCCCGGTACCGCCCGCGTGCGGACCGTTCCCGTGACGACCGACCGCGACGGCGAGCAGCGCGTCGCGACGTGGGTCGCCCTCGACGACGCCCTCGGCGGGCCGGTCGAGGCCGACCGCGAGGCGCACCGTGCCGCCCGCGGCCTGCTGCTGCGGATGTTCCCCGCCGCCGACTGGAGTCGCCCGCACGTCTACGACGCGATCACGGGCGACCTCGCCCTCGACGAGCCGGCCATGCCCGAGGAGCTGCACCGATGATCCGCCCCACGCTCACCGCCGACGGCCTCGCCGTCCGTCTGCCGATCGCCGACCGCGCCGAGCAGCTGCTCGACTCCCTCGCCCTCGCGTTCGCCGAGCACCCCGACGACGTCGCCGCCCTGCTCACCACGCACGCCGCGAACGTCGTCCGCCTCGATCACGCCGTCGTGAGCGAGGACATGCCCGAGTACGAGCGGGCGATGCGCGCCGCCGCCGCCGACGGGAGCCGCGAGGCCCTGCTCGCCGAGGCGCCGACCGCCGACAACCTCGACGACCTGCTCGGCCCCGACGACGCGCTCACGCTCGCCCGCCGCATCACCGGCCTCGCCGTACACGCCGACCCCCGCGCGGGCCGCATCACTCGCCGCCTCGCCGCACGCTTCCGCCGCCACCGCACGAACAGGACCACGCGCCCGTGACTGTCACTCCCCTGCACCCCGGCCGCCCGCACACCGAGCCGCCCCTGTCCCTGTCCGACGCCCTCGCACGCGTTCAGGTCACCTACGTGCCCCCGCCCGCGGGCATGCCCGAGGACGCCCCGCGCATCTTCTCTGTGGTCAACGCCGTCATGCGCGACACGGTCCCCGTCGGCAAGAACCAGGAGAACCAGCAGCAGCGGTACAAGTTCCGGGGCATCGACGACGTCATGTCGGCCATGGCCGGGCCGATGCGCGCCCACGGCCTGTTCATCCTGCCGAGCATCGCCGAGCACCGCGCCGAACGCCGCGGCGACAAGATGACCCACGTCGTGATCACGATGCGGTACCACGTATACGGGCCCGCGGGTGACTGCCTGGTCGCGGACGTGCCCGGCGAGGCGAGCGATTTTGCCGACAAGGCCACCAACAAGGCTCAGTCGGCCGCCCTTAAGTACCTGCTGTTCACCGTGTTCATGATCCCCGTGGACGGCCGCAGCATCGACGACGGCGACCGCGAGCACCCCGTCGAGCCGACGGCCGAGCACCGCGCCGAGCGCGAGCAGCGCCAGCAGCAGCGGCGCCAGCAGCGCGGGCAGGGACAGCAGCGCCAGCAGCAGCCGCGCCGCAGCAACCGCGCCGAGCCCGGACCGTGGGAGCGGTCGCCCGGCCAGCAGCAGCGACCGGCGGGCCCGCGCCGCGACTACCTCGTCGAGGCACGGAAGGCGCCGACGCCCGAGGCGTTCGCGAAGGTGCGCGCCGCCGCCGTCGCCGACGGAGCCCCCGACACCTACCTCGCCGAACTCGACCAGGTCGCCGAACAGAAGCGGAAGGCCGCCCAGCAGCCGCCCCAGGCCGGGCAGCAGCGCGAGACGCCGCCCCAGGCCGAAGAACACGTGATCGCCGTCGGCGAGCTGTTCGACGCCGCCCGCAGCGCGGGCGTGACCGACCGCGCCGAGGTCGAGCAGCTGTTCAGCTCGCGCCACGGCGTGAAGCCGACCGAGGCCACCGTCGAGCAGCTGCGCGAGATGCGCGACGACCTGCTCGACGCCGCAAAGGGGGCGAGCGCATGACGGGCGAGCAGCCCGCCGCCGAGCAGCCGGTCGAGTCGCTGCGCGACCTCGCCACCGAAGAGGCCGTGTTGAAGCTGCTCGCCGAGCGCGTGGCCGCCGCACAGAAGGACGTCAAGGCCCGCACACAGAAGGCCCTCGACGCCGCCGCGAAGCGCGACGGGACCGAGCGCGTCGGGGCGTTCCTCCCCGACGGCGAGCAGGTCGCCACGATCTCACTCCGCAAGGGCGAGACGGGACCGGTCGTCAAGGACATGGAAGCCCTCGCCCGATGGGTGCGCCAGCAGTGGCCCGACGAGGAGTGGACCGAGACCCGCATCGTACGGACCGTCAAAGACTGGAAACTCGCCGAACTGCTCGCCGAGATGGACGCCGCCGGCGCGGCGAAGCTGGTCGACAAGGTGACCGGCGAAGTCCTCGACGTGCCGGGCGTGAGGATCGAGCCCACCCGCGCGCGCACGCACGCGATCACGTGGCGCACGGACGGACGGGCCAAGGTCGCCCAGGCGTGGCGCACGGGCGCCCTGTCCAAGCAGCTCGCCGCCATCACGGCGGGGGGTGACGCCGCATGACGCGCACCCTCGACAAGGCCGCGCAGCTGATCGCCGAGCGGTTCACGGACGTGCCCGGACAGCTCGCCCTCGACGAGGGCGACACGCTGCGCGTCGGTTCTCTGTGCAGCGGGTACGGCGGCCTCGACATGGCCGTGTGCGACGTCCTCGGCGCGTCCGTGGCGTGGCACTGCCAGTACGACCCCGACGACAAACACCAGTACGCCGCGCGCATCCTCGCGCACCACTGGCCGGACGTGCCCAACCACGGCGACGTGACGGCCGTTGAGTGGTCGGACGTCGAGCCGGTCGACGTCCTGACCGCCGGTTTCCCGTGCCAAGACGTCAGCCTCGCAGGCAAGCGCGCGGGCGTCGTCGGCGACACCGTCGTACCCGCGGGCGTCATGGCGTGCGGTAACTGCCGGTGGGGCGACCACGACCACGCGACGTGTGAAGCGGCGTCGCCGTCCGGCGCCGTCCCCTCGCGCCTCGCCGGCATGGCCGCCGCCGCCGCGGTCGCCGAACTCAACGCCCGCGACCTCGCCGACCCGGCGGGCCCGCCTCCCGAGCGCGTGATCAAGGGAACGCGGTCCGGCCTGTGGTTCCACGTCGCCCGCGCGATATCCGTACTCCGACCCCGATTGGTTGTGATCGAGAATGTGCGCGGACTTCTCTCCGCCAAGGCCGTTCGCAGTGTGGGACCAGACGGCGCGCCTGTGGATGAGGACGACGGAGACGCCGACACTCTTCGAGCTATCGGCGCCGTACTCGGCGACTTGGCCGACCTCGGGTTCGATGCGGAATGGCACGTGCAGCGCGCATCCGACGTCGGGGCCCCGCACCAGCGCGAGCGCGTTTTCATCATCGCGTGGCCTGCTGCCGACCCCGACAACGAGCGAGTGGAACGGGCCGGGGGCCCCGGACGGGAACCGCAACGACACGTTGCGGGCCCGCATCCGGCAGCTGCCGACGCCCAGGGCGAGGGACAGCAAGGGCGTGGGGTACGAGGACGGCCTACCGGCGGTCGTGCAGCTGCTCAAGACCCCGACCGCGCAACTCGCGGTGAACGGGGGGTCGCAGCACCCGGAGAAGAGGAAGCGGGGCGGGCACGGTCCGACGCTCGCGGACGAGGTCGAACACCTGCTACCGACACCGACCGTGGCGGACTCCCGGGGAACGAGAACCCGGCGACTGGACGGGACGCCGTACGGGCAGGGGAACGGCGAGACGCTGACGGACGCCGCCAGGCTGCTGCCGACGCCGAGGGCGAGCGACACGGGGACGCCGGGCCGTCGGGCAAGCGAGGGGTTCCGGCCGCCGCTGTCCGAGGTCGTGCTACCGATGTTCCCGACGCCGAGGGCGAGCGACGGCACCAAGGCGAGCCCGAACCAGAAGTACGGCGACGGGACGCCGACTCTGGCGAACGCGGCGGCCTCGATTGGGGCCCCTACGGCCCCGCCGTCGAGCGGTGGGAAGCGGTCACGGGCCGACCGGCACCCCGGCCAACTGACGATCGAGGCCGCCTAACGGCCGCGTTCGTCGAGTGGATGATGGGATTGCCCGCAGGCCACGTCACGGCCGTGCCAGGCCTGTCCCGCCCCGCCCAGCTCAAGGCGTTGGGGAACGGCGTCGTGCCCCAGCAGGCCGCGTACGTGCTGCGCTTCCTGCTGTACCGCGCCGGTATCGCCGAGCGGTTCGGACTGGCCGCGTGAGCGCCACCACGCCCGTACAGGGCGTTCCCGCCGGTCTCGCGGTCGCGTTCGCCAGGCGCACCCGCGAGGCCGAGGGCGGACACCGCGAGTGGACCGGCACCCCCGCCAAGGGTGGGGGCCGGTTCCAGCACAAGGGCACCCCGTACACGGCGTTTCAGGCCGCGTTCATCCTGCGCACCGGACGACAGCCCGTCGGCACCGTCAAGCCGTCGTGCGACGTGCCGACGTGCTGCTCGCCCGCCCATGTCGACGACCAGGAGACCAGGCAGCGCGACCGCGCCGCCCTCGCCGCCGTCAAGGGCATGGAGCACCGGCCGCCGAAGTGCGACCACGACCAGGCCGTACACGGCCGCCACCGTGCCGACGGCAAGCGGTACTGCGCCGAGTGCAACCGGCTTTCCAGTAAGCCGAGTTGCGAGCACGGAAACCCGCAGTGCCGCGACTCCCAGGTACGGCCGTACCCGTGCGGGCCGCGATGCGACGAGCACCAGCCGGCCCGTACCCGCCCGTACTACTCCGCCGCATGACTGCCCCGGGGCGAGGACGAGCCGCCGCGCCCCTCGCCCCGGGCGCCCCACTCAAGGAGCACAGCCCCCGTGACCTGGTTCAAAGTCGACGACACGTTTTACGGGCACCCGAAGACGCTCAAGGCCGGTAACGCCGCCGTCGGCCTGTGGGTCAAGGCCGGTGCCTACGCCGCCCAGCACCTCACCGAGGGCGTTGTACCGGGCGTCGTCGCCCAGCTGTACGGCACCGCACCGCAGGCCCGGAAGCTGGTCGCCGCCGGTCTGTGGCACGAGCACGGCCACACGTGCCCGCACCCGAAGTGCAAGCAGCCGGCCCCCGGCGACTACTACATGCACGACTTTCTGATCTACAACCCGACCCGCGCCAAGGTCGAGGACGAGCGCGCGAGGGCCGCCGACCGGCAGCAGCGGGCCCGCGAACGCGCCGCCGAGCAGCGGAACCAGGAGCGTAATCCGTTCGATTCGTCGGCGAATCGTCCGCGAATCGACGACGATCCGTCGCCGGAAAATCGCGAACCGTCCGCGAATCAGATCGAGTTCCCGGAAGACATCGCAGGTCAGGAGTGGTCGTCACAGCGTGACGGTATGGACCCGTCACGGTCCCCCCGACCCGACCCGACCCGTCCCGCTGTACCTCCTACGGAGGTACAGCAAGCTAGCTACGGCTCGACCCCCGCCGTGCCGCCGAACCTTCGGCCGTTGCGTGACGCGCTCACCGCGGCGGGCGTCGTCGTCGAGTGGTCCCTCGCCGAGGCCGAGTGGTTCCGCCTTGAGGCGATCGTGAAGCGGACGGCCGTCCCCGCCCTGGTCGACCACGCCCGCGAGCAGTGGCGCCGCGCCCGTTCCCGCCCTCGCAGCGTCCGGTACTTCCTGCCCGGCTGGACCGCGCTCCCGCCTGTCCCCACCGGTGCCCCGACCGCGCCCGGAGCCGACGTGATCCCCCTCGATGCCGCCCGCCCCGGCCGTGTGCAGCGCGCCGCCGACCTGTTCCGCACGGCCGCCCTCGACGACCCCCAGGAGTCCGCCCAGTGAACCGCCGCGAAGTCGCCGCCCTGCTCGCCTACGCCGTGAAGCTGGACCCCCGCAGCGCCCCGGCCGACCAGGCCGCCGCCGACGAAGTCCTCGACCAGTGGGCCGACCTGCTCGCCGACGTGCCGCCGACCGCGCCGCACCCCGCCGGACGTCACTGGGACGCGTCACAGGTCGTACGCCACCACATCGCGACCTCGCCGTACCCGATCAAGCCGTCGGACGTGTCGCGTCCGTGGCACGCGTTCCGCCGCGACGTGGTCGACCGGCACCACGACCCCGTTCCGGCCGTCGACCCGGACGACCCCGAGGCGTACCGCGCCGCCCTGGTCGCCACCCGGCACGCCGTCGCCGTCGGTGCCGCACCGGCCGCGACGTTCCGCGAGTTGACCGGCGGGCCCGCCCCCGACGTCGCCGAACGCCTCGCCGCCCTCGGCGAGTACGTCCCGCGCAGCGTCGCCCAGGCCCTCGCCGAGTTCCGGCCGCGCCGAGCCGAGCGCGAGCGCCGCGCCGTCGAGGGACTGCCCGACCCGCTCGACGTCGCGTGCCCGTACGAGCAGTGCCGCGCCCGCAAGGGCGAGCCGTGCGTCAACTACCGCCGCAACCCGCGCAGCAGCGCGCACCCGTCCCGCCTCGACCTCGCCACCGCCCACCGCTACGCATCGAAGGAGCCGGCCGCATGACGTCCGCCCGCAAGCACCCCGACCGCGCCCCCCACCGCCGCCGCGCCTCGGCGACGGACCGCACGAAGAACACCAAGTCGTTTCGCGTCACGGGATCGTGGGACAAGAGGCCCGACCGGCCCGCGATCAAGGTCACGTCCGACAAGCACGAACGCGACCGCGTCGCCCGCGAGATGTCCGAGCAGGGCGCGTACGTGATCGTCGAGAAGCACCGCGGACACGGCCTGTGGCGCACGCTGTACGAACTCGACGGGCCCGCCCTGGTCGCCGAGCGCCGCGCCGCCGAGCAGGAGCAGCGCCGCCAGGCCGCCGAGGAGCGGCACCGCGCCGAGCAGGCCGAGGCCGCCCGCCTCGCCGCCGCCGAGCAGTCCGAGCGCGACCGCGCCGACCTCGCCCGGCTCATGGTGCGCCCGCCGGTCGCCCGCGAGCAGTGCGGACGCCGCGACGCCCGGCACGTCACCGGGGCGCAGCGATGATCCCGCCCGCCGCCGTCGCCGTCGTGCGCGCCGCCGTCGAGATCACCCTCGGCAACGGCCTACGGAATGCCGGGGACATGGCCGAGCAGGTCGTCGAGGAACTTACGGCCATGGGGTGGACTATCACTGCCGCCGAGCCCGACACCGACCGCCCAGCAGCCGCATAACGCCTCGCAGGGGGCGGGAATCCGAACGTTCCGCGCCGCCCCCCGCGATGTATCTTCCATCCATGGAAGGCACGAGCCGACCATGGAAGAACATTCGGAACGACCTACATCCTGACGGAGGTACATCCATGGACCGGCCCACCCCGGCCGCACGGTTCGCCGACAAGGTGAACACCGCCGGCCCCTGGTCACTCCGCCGGAACTGCCCCGGCCCCTGCCACCTGTGGGACGGCGCCCAGAACGAAAAGGGCTACGGCACGTTTTGGGTCGACGGCCGCACCGTCAAGGCCCACCGCTACGCCTACCAGCAGGCCAACGGCCCCATACCCACCGGCCTCGAAGTCGACCACCGATGCCGCCGCCGCGAGTGCGTCGCCCCCGGCCACCTCGAAGCCGTCACCCACCGCACGAACATCCTCCGCTCGACGAACCACGTCGCCGCCCGCGCCGCCGTCACGCACTGCCCCGCCGGCCACGCCTACGACCAGGCGAACACCATCCGCGCGAAGAACGGGACGAGGAAGTGCCGGGCGTGCAAGAACGCGTCCGCCCGCGCCGCCCGCGCCGCAAAGCGCGAGGACCGCCGCGCCGTCGTCGAGCCCATCCGACCCCGTACCGCCCCCACCCTCGAAAGGGCCGCGTAACCCATGAGTGGCGACACCACCATCACCATGACCGGCAACGTCGTTGCCGACCCCGAACTCAGGTTCACCCCGTCCGGCGCCGCCGTCTGCAACTTCCGCATGGCCAACACACCCCGGAAGTTCAACCGCCAGACCAACGAATGGGAGGACGGCGAGCCGCTGTTCCTCGGCGTGGCCGTGTGGCGCCAGCAGGCCGAGCACGTCGCCGAGTCCGTACAGCGCGGCATGCGCGTGATCGTCGTCGGCCGCCTCACACAGCGCCAGTACGAGGACCGCGAGGGCAAGACCCGGTCGTCATACGAGATTCAGGCCGAAGAGGTCGCCCCATCCCTGCTGCGCGCAACCGCGGTCGTGACCAAGGCCGGAGGAAACCAGGGCGGCGCCCAGCAACAGCAGGCGCACGGCTACAGCCAGGCCCAGGGCGACCCGTGGGCGACCGGCGGACACAGCAACGAGCCCCCGTTCTGATCGGGCCCCCGCGACCGGCGCGCGTCCGGTCGCGGGCCCGCCCGCGCGCGCGAGCAGCACCTCGAACCCCTCGAACCCGAGACAGGAGCAACGCCCCGTGACCCGCATTCCCGACGCCGTCACCGTCGCGTCCCTCGACACTCACCGCCTGATCGTCACCGTGCCGAACGAGGGCCCGGCCGACATCGCGTGCAACCTCCCCCGACCGGTCGCCGCTCACATCCTGCGACAGCTCGTCGACGGCCTCGACAGCCCGGCCGGACGCTGCTCGACCGCCGTCGCGACCGGCCACCCGTGCCCGATCCATGACGCGCCCGCCTCGCCGTCCGAGGCACCGCTCGCCGCGAGCACACCAGCGCAGCGCGCCGCCGGCGAGGCCCGGCAGTGCCTCGCGTTCAACGCCGACCAGCAGTCACCGACCCTCGCATCGCTGCGCGACCTGCTGCTCGACACCGAAGCGCGCACCCCCGCCGCCGCCCTCACGACCGCGTACGTCCTGCTCGCCGCCCACACCCGCGAACTGTCCGCCCTCGCCAAGGAACACACCGACGCCACCCGCACCCGATGGGGCGTCACCCGCAGCACGCGCGGCCTGCTCACCGGCAAGGACAGCATCCGGAAGCTGCTCGACAGCCTCGCGACCGCCCTCGACGAGCAGGCCGACCAGTGACCGGCGCAGCGTGGGCGATCGTCCTCGCCCTGGTCGTCGCGTCCGGCGTGCCCCTCGGCCTGTGGGCATGCCGACGCGACCCCGGCCCCCTCGCCCGCAACCGCGCCCGCGACGCCGACCGCGCCCTGTTGCGCCTCGCCAAGGGTGAGGGCCCATGCCCCCGCGGCTGCGCCACATGCCGAGTGCTCACCGAACGCGCCCAGGAGAACGACAGATGACCACCACCACCGAGCCGCGCCGACGGCACTCCCGCACCCGAGGCCGCGACCACGAACGCCGCGACCGGCGGGCCGCCCTCGACGTCCTGCTCGCCCGCGCCGAGCGGGGCGTGTTGTCCCGCGCCGAGGCCGTCGTGTTGCGGCAGTACGTCACCGAGGAGATGCGCACCGCCGACGACAGCCGCAAGGCCAACGCCGGAACGACGCGCGCCCTCGACCGGCACCGCGCCGCCGCCGACGCCGCGATCGTCGAGGCCGAGCGCAGCGCGAAGGGGTGGGAGGACACCGCCCGCACCTACGCCGCGAACATGGACAGCGCCCGCGCCGCCGTCGACCGCGTGCGCACCCTCGCCCGCCGTATGCGCGCCGGTTCCCCCCAGGGCGCCGCCGCCATCTACGCCGAGCGCATCGAACAGGCCCTCGACGACGACCGCGACGCCCTCGCCCCCGAGGCGACCGCCATACACGCAGCGTTCGCCGCCGTCGCCGAGTCTCCCGAGGCCCGCCTCGCCGAGCAGCAGCGCGACCACGACATCGCCCTCGCGACCGCCGAGCACCGCACACGCCGCCTCGGCGCCACGATGCAACGCACCGTTGACCACTACCGCGAGCAGGCCAAGGCCGCCGAGCAGCGCCTCGCCGCCGTCCGGGCCGTTCTGCCCACGGAACCCCGGCCGCGCCTCGGACTGCCGAACGACCTCGCGTACGCCAACGGCACGCACGACCTCGCCGACGCCGTACGGGACGCCCTCGACACGGCGGGCCGGTCGTGACCGAGCAGCCGACCCCGCCGACGGCCGTCGACCCCGAGCAGCTGCGCGCAGCCGGCGAGCAGCTGGGCGCCGCAGTGCGCGCATGGGTCGAGGCCGTCGCCCCCGCCGTCCGGGCCGCCGCCGAACGCCTCGCCACCCTCGGCGAGCAGCTGCGCGAGGCCGGAGTCATCGACGACCAGGGCGCCCCGCGCCACCGTGACCGGCCCGCGTGGCAGTCCCCGTACGGGCCCGCCCGCACCCGCCGCCGCCAGCACTGAGCACAGGAGCAGCCACCATGACGACCACCCTCGCCCCCGCCGCCCCGCCGGTCGCCCACCGCGCCGCCGTCGACCTCGCCGCCGTGCGCGAGCAGTGGGGCGACCTGCTCGCCGCCATCGGCCGACGACCGGCCGCCGAGTGGCCGCCGCGCGAGTGCGCCGGGTTCCTCGACCAGCTCGCCGCCGCCGACCGCGCCGAGGACGACGAGCAGCCGGTCGAGGCCGTCGTCGGCCGGCTCCCCCTGCTGTTGCGCGAGCACCCGGCCCCGCTCAACCTCGACGCCCTCGACGCTGCGACCGAGGTCGAGCGCGAGCTGTTCGACCTCGCCGACGTCGTCGCCGAGCAGGTGCAGCGCCCCGTCCGACCGGCGCGCGACAGCCGGGGCCGGTTCGTCCCCGACCAGGCCGACACCGCCGACCCCGCACGGTGGCACCCGCCCACGCACCGCGACGCCGGACCGGCGAGCGCCGCCTCGGCCGGTAGCCGGGCGTTCGGGCTGCACTGGGCCGCCGTGTGGCTTGAGGGCCGGGCCCTCGGCGAGGAGTACGGCGACCTGTTCGAGCCGATGCCCGCCCGCCTGCTCGACGAGGTCGCGGCGACCGCGAGCCGGGCACGCCGCACGGTCGAGCGGGCCCTCGGCCGCGACGGCCGCACGACGGCCCTCGCCGAGGCATGCCCGTGGTGCGGGGGGAGCCTGACCGGCCGGACCCGTCCGGGCGGCGAGCCGGTCGTCAGCTGCTCGACCGGCGCAGCGTGCACCGCGCCCGCCGACGGCCGCCGGTCGGGAGTGTGGCGGGGGGCCGACCTGGTCGCCCTGTGGGCCGCCCTCGCCGACGCCCGGCAGCGACCGGCCGCGTAGGGCCGGACCCAAGTCGCCGGGGGCGCCGGGCAGTTGCCCGGCGCCCCCGTTGTGAACTGACTTGTGATCCGGCTTGTGAAGTCGCTTCAGAAGTGGCTACAGTGGTCACACCGCGGCGGACCTCACCCGCCACCACCGACCAAGGGAGCGACCCCCGATGAACACCAACCGCACGCGCTACCACGTGGGCTTTCACGAGATCGGCCTCGACTCCGAGTACCGGGTCGAGTGCATCGGCGAGGACTTCGGGATGATCTTCGCGTGGCTCGAAGGGGACATCTCCGGAGTCGCCGAGGACGTCGAGGACGACGCCCCGTTCGACGAGCTGTACGCCCGCCTCGCCAGCTGCGACACCGTCGCCGAGCTGGTCGGCGAGCACACGGTCGACGCGTTCGTGTTCTTCGTTCGCCCCGTGACCGACTGCGGGTGCCCGTGCGACTGCGCCGAGACCGGACGCGCCGAGGAGTGCGACGGCACCCACCACCGCGAGGCCGCCCCCGAGCCCCAGCTCGCCGAGCCCGACGCCGAGGGCCGTTCCACGTTCGAGTTCAACGGCGACACGTTCGCCGTCTTCAACACGGCCAGCAAGCCCCTTGACGGGTACTGGGCCGTCGCCAAGATCCCCGCCGAGGGCGACATCTACCCCAGCCGCGACTACCTGTTCTCGGGCATCAGCACCCGCGAGAACGCGTTCGCCCTCGCCGTCGAGAAGCTGCGCCCCACCCGACTGATCACGTTCCTGCCGCGCCTCGGTCTCACCATCAAGGACGACGAGGAGACCCGCGACGCGTACGCGTACCCGACCGTCGACCGCGACGGGTGGGTCTGCGCGTGGTCGAGCTACGGGTACGCCGTGGTGTTCGAGGACCGCGTCGAGCGCGGCCACGTCTGGCCCGGACGCCCCATCGAGGCGAGCGTCACGGGGGCCGACGGCCGACAGCACGACCTCGACGGCGAGTGGAAGTTCTTCGAGCAGGCCGTCGCCGCCGTCCGCGCCCACGTCCTCGACGCCCGCGCCTGACCGACCACCGAGGGGGCGCCCCGCGCGGGCGCCCCCACCCGAAGGGACACCCGATGTTCGTCGAGTTCTTCCCCGTGGTCGTGACGGCGTACCCCGCCGACGAGGATCACGCCCCCCTGCTGGTCGACCCCGCCGCCGCCCGCATGGTGCGCGCCGACCAGGTCGCCGACGGCGACACCGTCCTCGCGTCGTTCAGCGGCCCCCAGGGCCGCATGCCCGCCGCCGACTACTTCAACGACCAGTACACCGCCCGCCCCAAGCCCTACGACCCGACGTGCGGCTGTGGGTCGTGCGCCACCATGGCCGACCACGAGGGCCCCGTCGTCGACCTCGGCGACGACAACCCGTGGGACGTGTGCGACCCGTGGCCCGCCGCCGATCCGGTCCTGATCATCCCCGCCGCCTGACCGCCGAGGGGGCCCGCCCGCCGAGGGCGGGCCCCGCCGAGGAGCGAACCCCTGTGGAGACCTACGCAATGCGCGGCGCCGCCCGCAAGACGACCGGTCACTACCGCCGCCCCGGAACCCAAGAGCTGTACTGCGGGCGCCTCGCGGGCGGGCGTAACTGGATCTTCGCCGCCGTGCGCGGGTGGCACCTGTGCAAGCGGTGCGTACGGGCCGAGGCCCGCGACCGCGCCGAGGCCGAGGCCGTCGCCGCCCAGTGGCGGACCGAGGCCGAGGTCGAGGCCGTCGAGCCCGCCGGCATGCTGAGGACGCCCTCGCCGTGGCGACCGCGCCGCCCCGAACAGCTCACCCTCGACGGCGTACCGCACGCGCCCGAACAGGTCGCCCTGTTCGCCGCCTGACCGCCTCGCCCGCCCTCGCCCGAGGGCGGGCCCGACCACCGACAGGAGCACCACCACATGAGCACCAGCGACCACCAGCAGCCCGGCCCCGACGAGGGCGAGCCGGAAGCCCGGCCGCTTTCGTCGGTCGAGATCAGCCGACGCGTACGGCGCACCCGGACGGCGAGCGACCGGCCAGCAACCGAGAAGTTCCGCGACCAGCTGTTCGCCCTGATCACGGAGCACGAACGGGAGGTCGTCGCCGAGCGCGCCCTCGCGGGCGACCCGAACCCGACCGACGCCGACCCCCTCGAATACGTCTACGAGATCGCCGAGCACTACGCCCAGCGCGAGCAGCGGACCGGCTACCTCGCCCAGCTCGCCGACGAACTCACCCTCGACGACGTGCGCGCGCTGCGCCTGGCAGGGGAGGCCGCCAAGGCGGCGACGCCGTTGGTCGTCATGGCCGAGACCAACCGCGGTAAGGAAGTTCCGCAGATCGCCGAAGAGGTCGGCCTTACCGAGTCCCGGGTGTACGCGATTCTGCGCGAGCAGCGGGCCGCCGACCCCGACGGAGTCAGCCCGCCCACCACCGACGAGCAGTAGGCCCGCACACACAGCGGGCCCGCCCGGTTCCTCACAAACCGTATGGGCGGGCCCTGACCACCAGATCGGAGCGACCCCTACCGATGGCTACCGCCAACCCTACCCAGCAGCCGGCCAAGGTTCCGAACCTCCCGCCCGAGGTCGGCCGGTCCCTGTCCGTGCGCATCCTCGACGAAGGGATGTGGGACGACTTACGCGTCATCATGCAGACCGGTTGCGACGCGTCCGCCGCCGTCCGACAGGCGTTGCTCATCCTCGCCAACGTGTACGACGGAGCATGGAAGCGCGGGATCGTCCCGACGGGCGTCGCGCCCGAGATCGTGACGGCGAACGTCAAGCCGCACCGGCCCGTCCGACAGCCTGACCAGGACGTATGACAGCCGCGCGCCCCGCTGTACGACACGGCGGGGCGCGTGCGCGCGTCCGGACGCGAGGGCGTCATGCGCCCGCGCGCGGGCGTCATACAAGCCGCTTGCGCCGTTATCGTTCCGTGACCTAAAGTGGGGCCCGTCTTCGGCGTGCCCGCACACGGACGCCCTACCCCGAACGCCCCGCCGCTCCCCCCGTAAGCGGCGGGGCGTTCGCATGCTCGCGGGAGGTGACCGCCCGTGGGACGACCCATCGACGACCGCGACCGCGAGCAGGTACGCGAGCTGCACGCCCAGGGCAAGAGCAGGAACCAGATCGCCCGAGCGATCCGCCGGTCGCCGTCGACCGTGTCGAAGATCGCCGGATCGTTCGAGCCGCCCCTCACGTTCGACCGCGCCGCCGAGGTCGCCGTCGCCACCGAAGTACGCCGCGCCGACCTCGCCGCCCGCCGCGCCGCCCTCGCCCTCGCGCTGCAAGGCGACGCCGAGCAGCTGCGCGCCCAGCTGTGGGCCCCCACCACGTACGGCGAGTTCGCAGGCAAAGAGGGCACGTGGCAACAGGTCGACCTCGACCGGCCACGGTTCGCCGACCAACGCCAGATCATGAGCGCCACCGCGACGGCCGTCGCTCAGTCCCTCAAGCTCGCCCCGGTTGAGGGCGGCGAGGGAGCCGAGCAGGTCAAGAGCATGCTTGGCGCCCTCGGCGACGCACTGACGCGCGCAGCCGGCGACGACGACGCCGACGGGGGCGCCGACGGGGGGTGAGCCGGTGCTCGACCTCGACCGTCTGCCCCTGTCCCGTAAGCAGCTGCGCAGCATCGGCCAGGCCACGGCACGAATCAACCTGTGGCACGGCAGCGTCCGAAGCGGGAAGACCATCGCGAGCCTGCTCGCGTTCGTCATCGCCGTTGCCACCGCGGGCCCGTCCGGCCTGATCATCGTCTGTGGCCGGTCGCTGCAAACGATCGAGCGGAACGTACTCGAACCCCTGCAAGACCGCGCCCTGTTCGGTCCCCTCGCCCGGCATGTCGTGCACACCCGCGGGGCGACCACCGCGACGATCCTCGGCCGCACAATCCACCTGATCGGCGCCGCCGACGCCCGCGCCGAGGGCCGGCTACGTGGCCTTACCGCGCAGCTCGCGTACGTGGACGAGGCGACGCTACTCCCGGAAGGGTTCTGGACTCAGCTACTCGCCCGCCTGTCCGTTCCCGGCGCCCGGCTGTACGCGACCACGAACCCCGACTCGCCCCGGCACTGGCTCAAGACCGGGTACATAGACCGCGCCCACGAACTCAACCTCCGGGCGTGGCACTTCAAGCTGCGCGACAACCCGTCGTTGTCGCCCGAGTACGTCGCCGACCTCTCCGCCGAGTACGTCGGCCTGTGGCGTAAACGCATGATCGACGGCGCGTGGTGCGTCGCCGAGGGGGCCATCTACGACATGTGGGACGAGTCCCGGCACGTCGTCAGCGAACTGCCCACCATGCGCCGTCACCTCCTGGGCGTCGACTACGGCACGACGAACCCCTTTTCCGCGATCCTGCTCGGCGAGGGAGTCGACGACCGGCTGTACGTCGTCGGCGAGTGGCGCCACGACTCCCGCGCCACACACCGCAGCATGACCGACGCGCAGTACAGCGCCGCACTGCGGAAGTGGCTCGCCGCCCTCGACGTGGTCCCCGAGTGGACGTTCGTCGACCCCTCGGCGGCGTCGTTCTCAACGCAGCTGTGGCAGGACGGACACCCCGGCCTCGCCCGCGCCTCAAACGAGGTCGCCGACGGCATCCGATCCGTGTCGAGCCTGCTCGCCGCCGGTCGCCTGCTCGTACACGAATCGGCCGAGGGACTGCTCGACGAACTGCCCGGCTACAGCTGGGACCCCAAGGCCACCGAACGCGGCGAGGACGCCCCGTTGAAGGTGGACGACCACAGCGCCGACGCGTTGCGCTACGTGATCCACTCGACCGCCCACGAATGGCGGCACCTGCTCACCCTCGCCGCGTAAGGAGCCACCCCGTGGCCGCAACGTTCACCCTGCCCGTACACCTGACCGTCGGCGAGCACACCGTCGAGGTAGGCACGCTCACCCTCGCCCCCGGCGAGCAGCTGCGCCCCGCCCTCGCCGACCTGTTCCGCCGCGCCGCCGACGCGTGCGAGGCCACCGCACAGGAAGGGGGCGACGATGACACTCCCTGAGAACGGCGCAGCGTGGCCGCCCCCGGCGTGGGCCCCGTACTTCGCCGAGATGCGCCTCGACGACGCGTGGTACAGCGGCGACCGGCGTCGCCTCGCGCGCGTCTACGGCAGCCACCCGCGCCCGACGGAACGCCGCCGGCTGTGGGGGCGTCGCATCGAGCAGCGCCCCGGACGGCCCGAGCACCGCCTACACGTGCCCCTCGCCGGCGACATCGCGTCGACCTCGGCCGACCTGCTGTTCGCCGACATGCCGACGATCAAGGTCGACGACAAGGCGACGCAAGACCGGCTTGAGCAGCTGCTCGACGAGGGGCGCGTACAACAGACGTTGCTCGGCGGCGCCGAGCAGGCCGCCGCCCTGTCCGGCGTGTTCCTCCGTGTGACGTGGGACCGCGACCTTGTCGACCGGCCCCTGTTGACCGTGTGCCAGCCCGACGGAGCGATCCCCGAGTTTCGCTTCGGCATGCTGCGCGCCGTGTCGTTCTTCCGTGAACTGCCCGGCTCGACCGAGGCGACCGTATGGCGCCACGTCGAGCGGCACGAGTCCGGCCGCATCGTGCACGCCCTGTACCAGGGCACGCGCGACAACATCGGCCGCGCCGTCCCGCTCGCCGAGCACCCCGAGACGGCCGACCTGGTCGGCTCCCTCGGCGAGGACGGCGTCAGCATCGCGACCGGCATCCGCGACCTCACGGCCGCGTACCTCCCCAACATGCTGCCCAACCGGCTGCACCGAGGGAGCCCGATCGGGCGCAGCGACTACGCGGGCGTACACGACCTGTTCGACGCCCTCGACACCACGTGGACATCGTGGATGCGCGACATACGGCTCGCCCGCGCGAGGCTGATCGTCCCCGACGGTTACCTACGCGACCACGGGGCCGGACAGGGCGCGTCGTTCGACGACGACCGCGAGGTCTGGCACTCCCTCAAGATGCCGCCGAACGAGGGCAGCGGGATCACGCTGAACCAGTTCGAAATCAGGGTCGAGGAGCACCGCGCCACCGCCGAAGCGCTCACGCACCAGGCAGCACAGGCCGCCGGGTACAGCCCGCAGTCTTTCGGCCTCGACGGCGACGGAGCAGCGATCACCGCGACCGAGGTCGACAGCAAGGACCAGCGGAGCATGGTCACCCGGAAGAAGAAAGCCGGGTACGCCCGCCACCCCCTCGCCGACATGCTGCACGTCATGCTGCAAATCGACGCCGCACAGTTCGGCAGCAGGATCACGCCCACGCGCCCGCGGGTGGAGTTCGGCGACGGCGTCGCGGAGTCCGAGCAGACGACGGCGAGCACGCTCGACCTGCTCAACCGCGCCGGGGCCGTGTCGACCGCGACGAAGGTCAAGATCCTTCACCCCGAGTGGGACGACACGGCGGTACAGGCCGAGGTAACGGCGATCCTCGCCGAGACCGGAGCAGCCGCGCCGGACCCCGTCGGGAACTTCCCCATGGCGGCGTGACCGACGGGGGGTGAGCCGGTGCCCATTCACCCGGGCATGGTCGAACCCCTCGCCGACCGCACGCGCGACCTGTACGCCGAGGCCGAGGCGCGCCTGTTGGGCATCATCGCCCGGCAGCTCGCCGCCGGCCTCGACGCCCCAGGGTGGGCCGAGCGCAAGCTCGCCGCCGTCCAGCAGCTACGCCGCGCCTCACAGGCCGTTGTCGACGAACTCGGCAAGGCCGTGACGCTCGAAGTGTTCGACGCGGTCGCCTCGGCGTACAACGAGGGACACCGCGCCGCCGTCGCCGAGTTGGGCGCCCTGTCCGACGACGCCCGCGCCCTGGTCGACGACGTCACCCCGAACGCACAGGCCGTCGACCGGCTCGCACAGGAAACGGTCGACGTGGTCACCTCGACGCACCGCTCGATTCTGCGGGCCGTCGTCGACCGGTTCCGGGCGATCGTCGCCGAGGTCACCGCCACGCCCCTACTCGGCACCGGCACCCGCCGACAGGCCACCCAAGACGCCATGCGCCGGTTCGCCGACGAGGGCATACGCGCGTTCACCGACCGCGCCGGGCGCCGATGGCAGCTCACCTCTTACGCGGAAATGGCCGTGCGCACCAGCGTGGCCCGCGCCGCGACCGAGGCGCACATGCGGACCCTGTCCGACGCCGGTATCGACCTGGTGATCGTGTCCGACGCCCCGCGCGAGTGCCCGCTGTGCCGCCCGTGGGAGGGCCGCGTACTGGCCATCGACGGCCCGACCGGCGAGCGCACGGTCGAGGTCGAGCACGCCCTCGACGATGGCCGCATGATCCCGGTACGGGTCGCCGGAACCCTCGACGAGGCCCGCCTCGCCGGGCTGCAACATCCCAACTGCCGCCACTCCGTCAGCGCCTACACCCCAGGTCTGACAGTGCCTGAGCAGGCCACCAGCGACCCCGACGGGTACGAGGCCGGACAGCGACAGCGGGCGATCGAGCGGAACATCAGGAAGTACCGGCTCCGCGAGGCCGCCGCCGTCACGCCCGAGGCGCAGCGCGCCGCACGGCTCAAGGTCAGGCAGTGGCAAAGCGCCATGCGGTCGCACCTCGCCGCACACCCCGACCTACGCCGGTTGCGGCACCGCGAACAGCCGGGCGCGTCGAACCTCCCCGAGAAGCGGACCGAGGCGACGCCCGAGCAGGTCGAGGCCGCACGTGTGTGGTCGGGAGACGCGCAGACCGTACGGGAGATGAGCGACGACCAGCTCGCCGCCGCCGAAGGTTCCCGCCTGCTCGACGGCCGCGCCCGCGCGAGGATCGAGGCCGAGGCCGACCGCCGCGACCTCGACGACCTGCTCGGCCGCATCCGGCCGGGCGGCACCCTCGCCGACGACCTGACCGGGTTCAGCGACACCGAACTCGCCCGCGTGTTCGGCCACCTCGACGACGGCGACGCACTGCGCGTCATGGCGGAGATGGACCGGCGCGACCTCGCCACCCGCCTACCGGGCGTGTCCCCGGACCTGGTCGGCCTGTCCGACCACGACCTCGCCGCGCGCGCCCGCGACGCCGACCCGGACACGCTCGCCCTGGTCGCCGCCGAGGCCGGTCGCCGCGACCTGCTCGCCCGCCTGTTCCCCGGCGGGCAGCTGCTCGGCGACCTGTCCGGCGTGGGCGACGACGAACTCGCATGGTGCATGCAGTACGCCACCAGCGAGGAACTGCTCAGGATCGCCGCCGAGATGGACCGGCGCGACGCCGTCGACATGCCGCAGCCGGCGGGCACGGGCGACGCCGTCGCCGACCTGCTCGCTGACCGCGACGCCCTCGCCGAGGCCATGGCACCCGCGCCGGACCCGGAGGAGTGGGGGCGCCTCGCCGACGACGAGACGTTCGCCGCCGAGGCCGCCGCCCTCGCCGCCGCCCAGGACGAGGACGGAGGCGAGAGGGACGAGCGGCACACGATCACTCGCCGCGAGGCCCGCGCCCTGTACGACGAGTACGTGTATCGGCAGTACATACAGGCCGAGAACGATACAAACGGCTACCTGCTGAACAAGAAATCTCGCGCCTCCGGGATCAACCCGGTTTCCTTGTTCAGCGGGCCCGCGCGCATCGCGTACGCGCGCGCGTCCGACGAACTCAAAGAGTGGTGGAAGGAACACGGCCGACTCACACAGGCCGAGTTCATCGAGCAGGTAGTCGGCAAGCCCCAGCGATGGGCCGACGGCGCCCGCAAGAACGAATCGGACCAGCAGGCCAAGCGGTAGGGGGCGCAGCGTGGGCACGCGCGAGGACATCGTCAGGGCAGTTGAAGCCGGCCGCGAGGCCGGACGGAACGGCGAGCCGCCGACCGCCTGCCCGTACCCGAGCACGTCAACGCTGCGTACCGCATGGATTCGCGGCTATGCCGAGACCCGCCCCGTGTCGTCCCAACCGGAGACGACCAGCTAGCACCACCGAGAGCACCGCCCCGAGGGGGCCCGCCAGGCGCGGGCCCCCTTTTGCATGCCCTGACACGCGGAGCGCCAGGCGCGCGCCGCCCTGACTACGGCTCCAGGAGGGCCCTATGTCCACCCCGACCCCGTCCGCCCCGACCGCGCCCGCCGCACCGGCCGCGCCGCAGGCACCGGCCCCCGCCGCGCCGACCGCGCCGCCGACGCCCGCGGCACCGGCCGCCGCGCCGACCGCGCCGACCGCGCCGACCGCGCCCGAGGGCGGCGAACCGCAGGACGTCGCGAGCCTGCCCGCATGGGCCCAGAAGCTCATCACGGACACCCGCGCCGAGGCCGCCAACTACCGCACCCGCGCGCAGTCCGTCGAGCAGGGACAGCAGCCCGCCCCGCCGACCGCGCCGCAGGCACCGGCCGACGCCCCCGAGGGCGACGTAACCCGACTCCCGCAGTGGGCCCAGCGCGCCATCACGGACGGACAGACGGCCGCCCGCCGCGCCGCCGTACAGGCCGCGATCATCCAGGCCGCGCCCGCCGCCGGGGCCGACGTCGCCCGCCTGCTCGACTCCCAGTCGTTCGCCGCCGCCGTCGCGAGCGTCGACCCCGCCGACACCGCCGCGATTCAGCAGGCGATCACCAACACCCTGACCGCACAGCCGTGGCTCGCCGTCACGCCGACCGGGCCCGCCCGCGGGGGCGCCGACTTCACCAGCACCGGAGCCGGCGAGGTCACGCCCGAGCAGTTCGCCCGCATGTCCTACGCCGAGCGCGTCGAGCTGCACCAGTCCGACCCCGACACGTACCGGCGCCTCGCCGGTTCCTGACCGCGCCCGGCACCGCGCCGGGCCCCCACGCCCGGCGACCGCGCCGGAGAAAGTGAGCAGCAGCAATGCCGCAGACCACCGCCGCCGCGATGATCGTCCCCGAGGTATGGGGCGACATGGCACAGGCCCAGTTCCTCGGAAAGGTGCGCGTCGCCGGTTCCTCGGCCGTCATCGACGACAGCACCCTCGAAGGTGCGCCCGGCGACACGATCCACTTCCCGAAGTGGGGCGCCCTCGGCGAGCTTGACGAACTGTCCGAGTCCACTCCCATGACGCCCACCGCGATGTCGACCGACGACGCCACGGCGACGATCAAGGAAGTGGGCAAGGCCGTCGAGATCACCGACAAGGCGCGCCTTGTCTCCCTCGGCGACCCCGAGGCCGAGGCCCGCCGTCAGTTCGGCGTCCTCGCCGCCCGCAAGGTCGACGCCGACCTGATCGCCCAGGCGCAGAAGGACGAGACCGCGCAGGGCGGGGGCAACCCGTTCCGGTTCAGCACCGCCGCCGGTAAGACCAAGTTCACATGGCTTGACGCCATGGTGCCCGCCATCGGGCAGTTCGGCGACGAGTGGGAGCCGGACGACTTCGCCGGTCTCTACATCAACAGCGTGCAGCTAGGCGAGGCCATGGCCGACCCGCAGTTCGTCGACGCGTCCAAGCTGGGTTCGGGCGAGTCCGCCGCCGTGACCGGCAGCATCGGCCGTATCGGCGGCGTGTCCGTGTTCGTGACGAACCGTGTCACGGCCGGAAAGTTCCTGCTCCTCAAGACGGGTTCCCTCGGCCTGCTCTACAAGCGGCGCCCGCTGGTCGAGTCCGACCGCGACATCCTCGCCCGCTCCACCGTCGTGACCACGACCCTTCACTACGCCGTGAAGCGGCTCGACGATCGCGGCGTCGCCGTCGGCACCCTCGCCACCACCTGATCAGGAAGGAGGGCGCCGCCGTGCTGCTGCGCCGCTACCACCCCCGTGACCCCGACGAGTCCGACACCGAGTCGGACGAGCAGGAGGTCACCACCGACGCCCCGCAGGCCCCGAAGCCCGCGGGGCGTTCGCGTTCTGGCAAGAGCGCGAAGGAGGGGTGACCGGTGGCCCGGATCTACGCCACCCCCGAGCAACTGACGGCGTGGACCGGGCAGCCGGCCCCGACCGACGCCGAGCGCCTGCTCGCCCGGGCGTCCGAGGACATCGACGACGCCCTACTCACCGCCTGCTATCCCACCGACGCCGCCGGAATGCCGACCGACCCGGCGATCGTGCAGGCCCTCGCCGACGCCACGTGCGCGCAGGTCGAGTACCAGCTCGCCACGGGCGACGACGGCACGGGCGCGGCGGGCCGGTGGGGAAGCGTGTCCATCGGCCCCGTGTCGCTCGGCGACCGCCGCGACTCCCCACAGGCCGCCGCCGACGTCGACCTCGCCCCCCGCGCCCACCGCGCGCTCAAGCGGGCCGGACTGCTGCCGGGGGTGATCTGGTGAACGTCCCCCGATGGCTGCTGCGGCACCGGATCAAGGTCGAGCCGTACCTCGGCGACAGCGCGTACGGCCCGCAGTACGGCCCGCCCGTCGAGGACGTGCCCGCCCTGGTCGCCGAGACGATCCGGACCGTGCGCGACCGCGAGGGCCGCGAGGTCACCAGCACCGCGCAGATCATCGCCGAGCCCGGCCTCAACTGCCCGGCCGAGTCGCGGATCACCCTCCCCGACGGCCGGACCACCCGAGCGATCAGCGTCGCTCAGCACACCGCGCCGGGGCTCCCGGTGCCGCAGTCCACGGAGGTGAGCGCCGAGTGACCCAACGGACCCGGCTCCGATGGAACGGGGCCGCCGCCATGCGCGGCACCCGCGCGGGCGCCGTGCGAGGTCTGCGCATCGCCGCCGAGCACGTCCTCGCCGAGTCACGCAAGATCGTGCCGATTGAAGAGGCCACCCTCGAACGGTCGGGCGTGGCCACGGTCGACGAGTCGTCGCTCACGGCCGCCGTGGCGTACGACACCCCGTACGCGATCAGGCAGCACGAAGAGATGAACTACCGGCACGACGCCGGTCGCTCGGCGAAGTACCTCGAACGCCCCCTCACGCAGGAAGCGGGCAGGGTCGCCGAGATCATCGCGGCGCAGCTGCGGAGGTCACTCCGTGGCTGACCTCGACCCGCTCGACGGCGTCGCCCGCCTGCTCGCCACGCGCGGCCTGGCCACCTACGACCCGACCGGCACAACCGGCGATCTGTTCGTCGAGGTCATGCCGCCCGCGCCCGATGCCGCGGTCGCCCTGTGGCTGTACGACGGCGAGGCGCCCGACACCCGCAACGCCTACGACACCCCGCGCCTACAGGTGCGCGTACGCGGCGGGCCCGACCCGCGCGTCTCCCGCCGCCGCGCGTGGGCGATCTACAGCGCACTTCACGGCCTCGCCGGCGTCGAGTTGCCCGACGGGACGTGGCTTGTCCTCGCCGCCGCGCGCGGCACCCCGGCCCCGATGGGGCTCGATTCCACCGGCCGACACGAACACGTCGTGAACTTCGACCTCGACGTGTCGGCCCCCACCGACCACCGCACCGAATAGGAGGCCCCTACGTGGGACGCCCCATCGACGCCCGCGGCTGGGAATTCGAGGTCGAGACCGACACCGCAGGCACGTTCGTGCGGATCGGCAACCTCACCAGCTGGACCCACAACCCGGGCGAGAACGAAGAGACCGCCGACACGACCACCTTCGACAGTGACGGCTATTACGAACAGGACGTGATGCAGCGCGGCGCGACGATCGAGGTCAGCGGCCTGTACGCGGCGACGTCCGGCACCCGCGACCGCGGACAGGACTACATCGACAAGACGTGGGCGTACAAGTTCGGCGAGGAGTCGCGCGGGACCATGCGGTACCGGCACACCTCGCAGACCGAATGGACCGTGTGGGAATGCACGGTCACGCCCGGCGAGACCGGCGGCGAGACCAACGCCAAGACCTCATGGGGTGCGACGTTCACCCGGTGCGGCGCCCCGACTACCGCCGCGGTGGTGACGACGCCGTGACCGAGCCCCTGATCGAGCAGGCCGAGGGCGAGGTCGTGGTCGCCGACTTCGACGCGTTTTTCGCCGAGCAGGCCGAGCCGGAACGCAAGGGCGTACCGCTCAAGCTGTACGGCCGCACGTACACCCTCCCGCCGACCCTGCCCGCCCTGTTCACTCTCCAGCTGCACCGCGTGCAGCACTCCGCCCGCCCCGACGACATCCGGCGCCTGCTCGGCTCCCTGTTCGGCCCCGACGCCGTCGACCACTGGACCGAGGCGGGCATGTCCGACCGTCACCTCGGCATCGTCCTTCTGTGGTCGACCGCCAACGTCGCCGAGCCGGGCGCCGTGTCCATGGAACGCGCCGCGCAGCTGTACGACGAGCGCGAGGCCGCCAAGGGAAAAGCGGCGGCGCGGCGGGCCCAGGGCAAGCCCCGCCCCAAGGGCAAGGGCAAGCCGCGGAGTTCTGGCAAGCGGTCGTAGCCAACTGGGGCGCGGTCGAGTCCGACCTCGCCCAGACGTACAGCCTGTCGGCCGAGGACATCGCGCGCCTGTCCACGCGCGCGTTCCTGGTCCGTCTGTCCGGCCTCCCCTCCGAATCCCGGTTCGCGCACGCGTGGCGGAACACGCCCCGCATGGTGACGGACCCCGACGAGATCGCCCGACTCACGGGGCGGTGATCAACAACCACAACTGAATAGCGCGCGGCGCGCGCCGATGGGGGGTGCTCCTTGTCCCTCACCATCGGCGAGCTGACCGGTTTTATCGACCTCGACGACTCTGGGGCACAGGCCGGAGTCGACCGCACCGAGGCCGCTCTCGCCGGTCTCCAGCGCGACACGGACGGCCGGTTGCGCGACATGCGCGGCCGGTTCGTCGCGGCCGGCGCGGAGATGGGCGGCGCCCTCGGCGACGGTATCGGCGGGGGCGCCGAGGAAGCCGGGCGCGGCCTGGCCGGTATCGGCCCGCTGATCGGCGCGGCGGCGACCAGTACGAAGCTGCTCGCCGGCGGCGCGGTCGTCGCGGCGGGCGCCCTCGCCGCCGTCCCACTGGCCGTGATCGGCCTCGGCGCGAAAGTCCTCGCCGAGAACGAGCAGGTCAAGGGCGCGTTTACCGACCTTGGCGAGCACGTCAAGGGGCGAATGCAGGAACTCGCCGCCCCGCTGGTCGAGCCGTTCGTCAACGCGGCTGACCAGCTGGGCGGCATCTTCGACGACCTCGCCCCGCAGATCGGCGCCCTGTTCGAGGGCGTCGCCCCGCTGGTCGAGCCGCTGGTCGACGGCATCGGCGCCCTCGCCAAGGGCGCAATGCCCGGCCTGGTCGCCGCTGTTGAGGCCGCCGGGCCGGTCATCGACGCACTGTCGACTGGCCTCGGCGCGGTCGGCGACGGCATCGGCGGGTTCTTCGAGGGCGTCGCCACAGGCGCCGGGGGCGCGGCCGAAGGACTCGGCGGCCTGCTCGGCGCGGTCGGCGAGATCCTGCCCGCGCTCGGCGGCCTGATCGGTTCCCTCGCCGAGGCGGGCGGGCCGGTCCTGTCCGCCCTCGCGGGCGCCCTCGGCCCCTTGGTGTCGTCCCTCGCGGACGCCCTCGGCCCCGCCCTCGCCTCCCTCGGCCCGCCGCTCGCGCGGCTGGTCAAGGCACTGGGCGACGGACTACAGCCGATCGTCGATGCGCTCGGCCCGGTGCTCGCCGCCGCGGCGGACGCATTCGGCGTCCTGATCGACGCACTGTCGCCGATCCTGCCCGTCATCGGCGAGCTGGTCGCGTCGCTGCTGCCCGCCGTCACGCCGCTGCTGACGGCCCTCGGCGACGTCATCGCCCAGGCGGCGCCGGTCGTCCTGCTGCTGGTCGACGCGCTCGCGGGCGCGCTTCGGCCGATCATCGCGCAGCTGCCGGGCCTGGTCGCTCCGTTCGCCGCAGTCCTCGGGGATCTTGCGGAAACGGTCCTGCCGATCCTCGCCCGGCTGATCGTCGCCCTGTCGCCGGCCCTCGCCACGGTCGGCGAGGCGTTCGGGCAAATCCTCGTCGCCCTCGCCCCGCTACTGCCCGCCATCGGCGAGCTGCTGATCGGCGCCCTCACGGCGCTTATGCCGATCATCGAGCCGCTGATCGGCCTGGTGGGACAGCTCGCGTCCATCCTCGCGAACGGCCTCGCCGCCGTGATCGAGCAGGTGGTCGTACCGATCATCGGCGCCATCGTCGCGCTGCTGCAAGGCGACTTCGGCAAGGCGTGGCAGTTGGCCAAGACGGCCGTATCGAACGCCGCGAAGCTGATCGGCGAGGCCGCGACCAGACTCGGCGAGTGGGTCGGCAAGGGCATATCCGCCGCCGTCGACTGGATCAAGGGACTGCCCGGCCGCGCGTACAACGCCCTCGCCCCGCTCGCCGGGCAACTGCGCGACCGCGCGGTATCCGCCCTGCGCAGCTTCAAAGACTCGATCGTCGCAAAGGCGGGCGAGGCTATCGCGTGGGCCCGAGGACTGCCCGGCCGGATCTCCTCGGCGATCGGGAACCTCGGCTCCCTGCTGGTCGACAAGGGCAAGGACATCGTTCGCGGCCTACTCAACGGCGTTAAGAGCATGGGCGGTTGGCTCAAGTCGCAGTTGATCAGCTTCGCGAAGAACATGATTCCCGGCCCGATCGCCGACGCCCTCGGCATCGCGTCGCCGTCCAAGGTCATGGCGCGCGACGTGGGCCGCTGGATTCCCGCCGGCCTGGTCAAGGGCATTCAGGGCGGCGCCGGGGCCGTGGACCGCGCAATGTCCAGCCTGGTAACCCCGCCCGCCGTCCCGTCCCTCTCGCCCGCCCTCGCGGGCGCGGGCGCGTACGGCTCACCCTTCGCCGCCGCCTCGACCGGCGGCGCCCTGGTGCACGTCGAGCACTGGCACGCCGCCGAGAACGGCACCCCCGACGACAACGCCCGCGCGCTCGCGTGGCTGGCCAAGGCAAGGGGGTGACCATGGCGCCCGGTTCCCTGATCACCCGTCCGGGACAGGTGCAGTACGGCGAGCTGCTGCTCGGCGCGGGCACCCCGTACCGGTGGCGTGGCATCACAGGGTGGGAGGAACTTCCCGCCCTCGACTCCGGAACGGTGCCCCGCAGCGACGCACACGGCGCGTTCCCCGGCGGCCTGCTCGCACAGGCCCGGACGATCGGCCTCGACGGGCTGGTCATCCGGGCCCCGCGGGCGTCCGTCGGCGCGGTCGTCGCCGCCCTCAACCGCGGCACGGTGCCGGTCGAGGACGAGGTACCCCTCGTCGCGTGGCTCGACGACCGCGGGCCCCTGCTCGCGTACGCGCGGGCGACCCGCCGCGCGGTACCGGCGACCCTCGGGTACCGCCTCGGCACGATCACGGGCGGCGCGATCGAGTTCGTGGCGACCGACCCGCGCCGGTACGCCCTCGCCGAGCAGGCCGTCACGGCCAAGCTGCCCGCGCCAGAAAGCGGCCTGACGTGGGACACCGACCCCGAGCAGGTCCTCGACGCCGACCAGGCCGCAGGCGTGGGCGAGCTGTGGCGCTGGTGGTCGGACGGCGACCCCGTCATCGCCGGCAACGGCGTTGGAACCGTCAGCGTTCGCCCCCTGTCCGCCGGCGGCGAACTGGTGTGGACGTCCGAACACGGCGACTTCGGTTGGCCTGTGTCCGTCGGCGCCACGGCAACGTTCACGGCGGCACTCGCCGCCGCACAGGCCGCGACGATCATCCTCCGGTGGTGGGACACGACCGGCGCGTACATCGCCGACTCGACCAGCGACGCCGGCGAGGCCACGTTCACCGCGACCGCGCCGACGGGCGCCGCATGGGTGCAGCCGGTCGTACTGCTGCCCGCCGCCCTCGCCTCGCCCGTCCCGATCAGCACGTCGTCACTGCTGATCGGCTCGCCGTCCGGCGTCCTGTCGTGGCCGCTCGACTTCGGCACGCCAGGCAGCACCGGCACCCTGTCGGCCGTCAACGTCGGCGACGCCGCAACACATCCCGTGATCGAGTTCCGGGGGCCGGTCGAACGGCCGTCGCTCACCAACGTGAGCACAGGCGACGTACTCGAATACGACCTCCCGCTCACCGCCGAGGACGTGCTCACCGTCGACACCGCGGCGGGCACCGTGACCCTCAACGCGACCGCCTCGCGGATCTACACCGCGACCCCCCGATCGGTGCCCGAGCAGACGTTCACGCTCCCGCCGGGGGCGTCTCAACTGCACTTCCGTGCCGCGCCAGGCAGCACCGACCCCACCGCGAACGCGACCGTGCGCTACCGCTCGGCCTACTGGTAAGGAGACACCCCCCGTGACCGTGCGCTCGGCATGGCTGCTGCCCCAGGGACAGACCCGCGAAGACACCCGCCTGACCCCCGTATCGCCCGTCGCCCACGAGTCGCCGATGCGCGTCCGTGACGGCGTCATCCCCGGCGGCGACCCGTTCGCCGCGACCGGCACCGCCGCAATGCAACTCCAGATCGGTGCCGGACGCGCGTACGTACAGGGCACCGACGCGCAGGGCGCGTACCCCGTCGCCAACGACGGCCCCGTGACCCTGACGTTTCCCGACGGCGACGCACAGTTCGCCCGGATCGTTTCCGTGGCGATCAGGGTGTACGACGCCCTGTTCGACGTCCAGGGGCAGAACCTCGCCCGTCTCGAACTCGTCCTCGGCGAACCGGCGGCGACCCCGACCGCACCGGCCATGCCCTCGGCCTGTCTGCGCCTGTGGGACGTGACCGTGCCCCCGGGCGCTTCGGCGGGCGCGGGCGGTATCCCCTGGGCGTCCGCCCTGGGCGACCGGCGCCGGTACACCACGGCCGCGGGCGGGATCATCCCGCGCGGGTGGGGACTCGGGTTCGGCGGCGCGTACGACGGCCAGTACCGCGACAACGGCAGCGTGTTGGAGCGCTGGAACGCGACCGCGGGTGAGTGGCAGACCTACCGCGCGCCCCGTCAGACGGAGTCGACCACGTCCGGGTTCGTCGTCTCCTCCGGCTACACGCTGAACAGCTTCACCGCGCGCCGCAACCCGAACGCGGGCGTGGCTTCCTTCCTGCTCGAAGTCGTCCGCAAGGGCGCTCAGCTCAACGTGGACGCCGCGGGCAACATCAACGACGAAGTGATCGGCACCCTGCCGAGCGGGTGGCGGCCGGTCATGGACGCCGAAGTGTCCGTGTCGGACGGGTTCGGCGAGGGCACCGCCCGCCTCAGCACCGCAGGCACGATCACCCTCCGCACGTGGACCGGAAACGGCGCGCTGCGCAACGACCGCAATCTACGGGCGTCGTACACGTTCCTGCTGCCGTGACGGGGGGTGTCCGTGCCCATCGCGCCCCCGTACCGGGTCCTGTTCTGTGATCTGCGCTCCGACCAGCTGCTCGACGCCCTGCCCGTACAGGGCGTGTCCCTCGACGACTACATCGGCAAGACCGGCCGCATGACCGGCACCGTGCCGATCCCGAACCGCGCCATGGCGGAGCGGGCCCGCCGGGCGATCCTGCCCGGACGCACGGGCGTATGGATCGAGCGCGGGCGCGACCTGTGGTGGGGCGGCGTCCTGTGGACGCTCGCCCTCGCCTCGGACAGCCGCGGGCGCCTCGGCGCGCAGATACAGGCCGGCGGGTGGGAAAGCTACCTGTACCGCCGGCTGCTGTACGACACGCAGATCGCCGCCCAGGTCGACCAGTTCGACGTAGCGCGCGGCCTGGTCGACTACGCGCAGAACACGACCGGCGGGAACATCGGCATCACGTACGACACCGACCCGTCCGGCGTCGTACGCGACCGCACGTTCTTGCGCTACGACCTGGCCAGCATCGGCGACCTGCTCGACGACCTTGCCGCCGTCGAGAACGGGTTCGAGTGGCGCATCGCGTCGTTCCGCGACTCCGACGGCCGCCGGGTCAAGCGGTTGCAGCTGGGACACCCGACCATCCGTACCGGGGCGTCCGACGTCGTCCTCGACCACCCCGGCCCCGTCCTGTCCTACACGTGGCCGGTCGACGCAACGGCCAAAGCGAACGCGTGGCAGAGCAGGGGCGCCAGCATCAACAGCAACCAGGCGCAGGACTCGTACCCGCTCATGTCCGAACTGCTGGTCGCCGACGACGATCTCGCGGCCGGTTGGCCCCGCCTCGACGGGACCAGCGATTACACCACCGTCGAGCGACAGGCCACCCTCGACGCGCACGCCCGCGCCGACCATGCCGCCGCCCGCGACCCGGTGCAGATACCCGAGGTCGAGGTGTTGCTCGGCGGCACCATCACGCCCGCCCTGCTCGGCGCCACGGTCCGGCTCCGCATCCGCGACCTGTGGCACCCGACCACGCTCGACGCCCGGTACCGGGTCGTCGGTATGAGCGTCACCCCGCCCGAGCGAGGCCGTCCCGAGACGGCCCGCCTGTTCCTGGAGGTCCCCTAGTGCCGTTCGTCCCACAGGACGTACTCGACCGCATCGCCGCCCTCGAACGCGAGGTACGGCAGCTGCGCGGGCGGGCGCAGATGCGCCCCGCCCTCAACCAGGTGTTGAACGGCGACGTAGTGATCGGCGAGGGCGGGCGCCTGTTCGTCCGCGACCCCGACGGCACCCCCGTGTTCGAGACCGGGCAGAGCCCCGCGGGCGACTACTTCACCCGCATGCGCCGCGACGACGGCGCACGCGCGATCAGCATCGGCGCCAACAGCTACCCCGACGACGACGCCCCCTCTCAGATGGTCCGCGTATGGGACCGGAACCAGAACGTCATCGTCATGGATGACTACTACTCCGACGAATTCCTCGGCCGCCCGTGGATGCCGGTACAGCTGCACCCCACCGAACGGCAGGACTACGACGGCACGACGTACCAACCGGCGTGGCTAGGCACCACACCGGCGCACAACGCCGTTCTGTACCTGTCCCTGTCGACCTACGCCAACACGGGCGGGGGACAGGCGCGCGTCGTCCTCTCACATGACGGCGTCGAGACCGAACTCGACGAGTGGGACTGCCCGGCTAACCAGTGGACCGGCCGCACCATCACGCGCCCGCTCGACGGCCTGCGCTTCCTGTCGTACTTCACGCTCCGCGTTGAGCACCGCAACAAGTCGGCCGGGCAGAACGTCGAGACCCGCCTGTATTCCGCGTACACCCGGAACACGTTCACCGAGACCGAGGCGCCCGACGTGCCGGTCACGGCCACCGCGAACGCCGCGACCGCCGAGCCCCTCGCCGCGCCCGTCGAGGAGGTGTAGCGATGCCGCTCCCCGAGCAAATCCCCACTGTCCGTGTGACGGGCCGTTTCCTGTCTCCCGCCGGCGATCCCCTTACGGGACAGGTCGTGTTCCGTGCGCCGAGCCTGATCACGTTCGGCGCGTACGACGTGATCCTCGGCGGGCCCGTCACCGCGCCGCTTGACGCCACGGGCGCGTTCGAGGTCGAGCTACCGGCCACCGACGCGCCCGGCATGAACCCGAGCAGCTGGTCGTACAGCGTCGCCGAACAGCTCGCGGGCGTCGCGATGAACCGCGTTTATCAGGTGTTGCTACCGGCCGATACGCCCGAGGTCGACCTCGCCGACATCGCGCCGACCGACCCCTCGACCCCGACCTACGTCGCCGTACGCGGCGACAGCGCGTACGAGGTCGCCGTCGAGGCCGGGTTCGTGGGCACCGTCGCCCAGTGGCTCGCGTCCCTGGTCGGCGCCCAGGGCGTCAAGGGCGACACCGGAGCGACCGGCCCGCAGGGAGCGCAGGGCGCCCAGGGACCGCAAGGCATCCAGGGACCGGCGGGCGCACCGGGCGTCGTCCAGTCCGTCAACGGCAAGTCACAAGCCGCGGTCGTCCTCGCCGCCGCCGACGTCGGCGCCGTGGCCAACAACGGCGGATACAGCCGCATGGACGGCACGTTGCACGTCGTCTACGCAGGCACTCAGGCCGACGTGTTCAAAGCCTCGGATGCGGCACAGTCGAAGTACACCGCCGTCAACAAGAACGCCGAACTGATCACCAACGCCACCGCCACGTTCACCGACGTGCGAATCGGCGGCACGGGCGGCACCTTCGGCGGAGGAGTCGGCGGCGTCCTCGCGTTCGCCAACGCCGCCACGCCGCCCACGACGAACCCCGCGGGCGCCCTGTTGTGGGCCGAGGGCGGCACGTTGAAGGTACGGCAGGCCGACGGAACCGCGTTCACCCTCGGAGCCGGGGGCGGCACCGCGCCGGTAACGTCCGTCAACACCCGGACCGGCGACGTAGTGCTCGCCGCGGCCGACGTGGGAGCCGAGGCCGCCGGTACGGCCGTCCTGCTCGCCGGAACGCAGACGATCACCGGTTCGAAGACGTTCAGCGCCATACCGTCGAGCAGCGCGGCGCCGACCACCGCGAACCACCTCGCCCGCAAGTCCTACGTAGACGCCGCAGCGTTCGCCGGCGAGTGGTCGCCCGCCGACCACGGCCTCGCCGCGTGGGCATTCGACCCCGCCCTCGGCCAGTCGACCGCCCTGTACCCCGGATCGGGCCCCATCCGCGTGACGGCCGTCATGCTGCGCGCCGCCGTGACGATCAACCGAATCGTGTGGTTCGCGACCGGCTACGCGGGCGGCCTCACAACGGGGTCATGGGCGGCGATCTACAACAGCAGCGGCACCCGCGTTGCGGCGACCGGCGACATGTCGACCGCCGCCTACGAGCCGGCCGAAGTCCACAACGCCGGCGGCGCGACGATCAACTCGCCGTTGACCGCCGCCTACTCCGCGCCCGCCGGTCTGTACTACGTGGCGTGGCGCTTGCAGTACAACACCACGACCGGTGACGGCCCCATGATGCTCGCCGCCGAGTCCGGCGCGGGCGCCCCGCCGAACGTCTTCGGGTACACCGCCGTCCGCCGGTTCGGTGTCTACTCGACCGGCGCCGCCTCGGCCCCGGCCTCGATCACCGTCGCGAGCATGGAGAACGGCGCGAACCGCTTTTGGGTCGCCCTCGCGTAGCTCGCCGCCCCTTCCTTCCCGTACGCCCGCGCACACCGCGCCGGGCGTTTTTTCATGTCTGGAGTAGCCCCGTGGCACGCATGCCCGGCGCCGTCTGGCGCCCGATCACCATCAACCACACCAAGGGCGGGCAGCAGTCCGTACGCGGCGTCGTCGTCCACATCATGGATGGCACGTACGCGGGCACCGACTCGTGGTTCCGCAACGCCAAGGCCAAGGCGTCGAGCCACTTCGGCACCAGCCGAGCGGGCGCCCTGTGTCAGTGGGTCGACACCGCCGACCGCGCGTGGGCCCAGGCCGACGGAAACCGTACGTGGCTGTCCGTCGAGAACGAGGGCCGCGGCGGCGACGCCCTCACCGACGACCAGCTCGACCGCAACGCCGAGGTACTGGCGTGGGCCCACAAGACCTACGGCGTGCCGCTCCAGGTCGCCGACGGCCCCAGCGGTCGCGGCCTCGGCTACCACGCGATGGGCGGTAGCGCGTGGGGGTCGCACCCGTCGTGCCCCGGCTCGCGCGTCGTCGCCCAGCTCGCCGAGATCGTCCGCCGGGCGAAGAACCTCGCGGGCGGCACCGCGCCGAGCGACGACGAGCCCAGCACCTACACGCCGCCGAAGTTCCCGACCGGCCTCGCCCCGAACAAGGCCAAGCCGTCCGCGAAGACGCTACAGCGCGCGCTCAAGGCCGCCGGCTACATGGCCAAGAGCGTGAAGGAGTCCGACAACTACGGCCCACAGACACAGGCCGCCGTCGTCAAGTTCCACAACGCGCACCCGCAGTACCGCGCCGCCAGGGTCACCCGCGACCCGGCCATCGGCCCGCGCGGGTGGGCCGCCCTGTTCCGCCTCGCCTACGGCAAGTAGGCACCCGCCCGCCCCGGCACCACACCGCCGGGGCGGGCCCGCGTCCCCACACACTCCGAAACGAGGAACCCCCCATGAGCCCCGCCAACAAGCGCACCGTACGCACCGTCATTCAGGGCGCCGTCATGTTCGCCGTCGCCCTCCCCGCCATCGTGAACGCGTCCGGCGTCCCCGCCTCCCTGCCATGGGTCGCCGGTGGCCTCGCCGTCGCGGGCGGCCTCGCGCGCGTCATGGCCCTGCCCGCCGTCGAGCAGCTGCTCGACCGAATCGGCCTCGGCCTGGTCGACGACACCGCGCCGGAGGACGCTCCGAAGTGACGACCAACCCCTCGCCGTCGGACCCGGCCGCGGTCGCCCTCGAACTGGAACGCATACGGAGGACGATCGAGGTCGGGCATGCCCGCATCGACGGTGCCCTCGCCCTGCTGGTTCAGCGACACGACCAGACCGACGAGCAGATCAAGGATCACGCCCGACGGCTCGACGACCACGACGTACGCCTCGACGTGATCGAGCGCGGCGAGACCGAGCGCCAGAAGCGCAACGACGCCCGCCTCGACGCCCTCGAACGGGCCCGGTGGCCGCTCCCGTCCATGGCCGCCCTGGTGGGCGTGATCGGCCTCGCACTCACCCTGTGGCAGTTCGCCACCCGAGCATGAGCAACGCCCCCCATACGGCCGTTCGTGGCCGTACGGGGGGCGTCTCTCTGCGTTCGGGCACCGCCTTACGCAGCGGCGACCAGCTCGCGGGCCCGATCGTTGAAGTCGGCGACAAGCCGATGCCCCCCAAAGGGCTGCATGCGCCGCTGTAGATCCTGCACCGCCTCGACGGCCCGCGACGACTTGACCTGTCCCGCGAGCTTGAGCGTTCGCACACCGGCCGAGTGCGCGGCCTCAAGGTCGCGCCGTTGCAGGTGGGACACCGCAAGCGCCGCTTGCGACATCGCGCCTCGGCGGGCCCGTTTCTGCATTTGTGCGTGTTCGATGGACCGGCGGGCGTGCTCCTCGGCCGAAACGGCGTCGCCCAGGTCGCGGAAGGTGTTCGCGTGCTCCCCGTGCAGGTACGCCGGGTCGATGAACGCCGCCCAGTCCGGTTCGCTGTCGAGGTCGACGTGTTCGTGTGCCCGTTCCGATTGGGCGACGGCGTGCGCTGCTGCCGACTTCTCGCCGAGCAGCGCAAGCGCGCGCGCCTCAAGGCACCACAGGTCAGCCAGGCAGGCCGCCGACGTGGTCCTCGACAGACCTTGACGGCCGGCCTGTGCGAGGCGTCGGCCCTCGGCCGGGTCCCCGAGCAACGTCGCTTGATCGGCCATGCCCGCGAGGACGTGCGCACCGAGCGCCGGGTTACGTGATTCCTCGGCGAGGCGTAGCGACTGGATCAAGTAGCGCTGAGCGATGCTGTGTTCGCCGTTGTCGTAGGCCATCCAGCCCAGTAGGTACGTCTGTTCGGCCGCCGCCTCGCACAGTGCGCGCCGCACGTTCTCACCGTGGGCCCGGCGCAACAGCGGGTATACGTGCGCGTTCATGTAGTCGGCGAGCACCAGCCTGCCCGACCCTCCGCCCTGGAAGATGTCCATGCGCTGAAAGGTCGTGAACATGTTCTTCACGGCGGACACGTCCTCAAGACGTACCCGCGGGCCCGGTTCTGGTTCCTGATCAAGGGTGTTCAACAGCCAGTCCCGCGAGGGCCCGACCCCCGCGACGGCCGCAAACGGTGCGGCTGCAAGGAACTTCCGTCGATCCACGTCAGCTCTCCCCAGGTCTGCGACGACTTCCACCGTAGCGGCGTAACTGGGGTTGTACACGAGCGAAGCGTCGATCTCTCCACTGTCGCCGAGCCCGAGATCGTACGTCGTGACCCGAAAGCCGAAGTGGTCCGAGAACACAGCGGCAAGGATGTCCGGGACAGGCGCCCGCGGCGTCTCACCTTGGAGCCAGCACCGAACGCGCGTCGTATCCGGCGAGACCTGGGGTTGATCCCACTGCAACGCCTTTGATTTCACGCGTCGCGCTAACTCCCCGCGAGTCATCCGCGACCGGTCCAGCCATTGAGCGAGCTTGTCGTTCGGCGCCTTCATCCTCAGCCCTCCTGCGACGGGGGGTAGCGAAAACGACACCCTTCGACACCCCCCTCGACGGTACCCCCAACTTCGTTACGCGTGTTGCCTAGTTCGAGGAACCATCCGGCCCGCCAATCGGGCCGTGACAGTCCACCCGTAAGGGGAGACGCATGATCGAACGACAGCGGGACACCACGCCCGCCTGTTGCGCCCCTCCCAGTGGCCCGCCGCCGGTCCTGCTCTTGGAGGGCGAGCCCAAATCAGCCAGTGCGGCACGCGAGTTCGTGCGCGAGTTCGTCCGGTACCACGTCCCGGACGCGTCCGAGGACTACGTCGAAACGGTCGTGTTGGTGGCGTGCGAGATGGTCACCAACTCGATCCGGTACGGCACCGAGCCCGGCGACTCGCTACGGCTCACGCTCGACGCCGATCACATCCGCACCAGAGTGGAGGTACAAGACCCTGTGAGACGCCGACCCCAGCCCCGTCCCGAGTCCCGCGAACGCGACCGCGGACGCGGCCTGATCATCCTCGACGCCCTGTGCGTCGACTGGGGCGTAACCGACGCCCCGTTCGGCAAGACCGTGTGGGCGGAGGTGAAGTCACCATGACGACGCCGCTCGACGTGCCCCCGGGCCCCGGGTTCGTCGCCACGGTGGCCGCCGCGACCGGCATCCACCGCACCGAAGCGGGTGACATCGCCCAGCTGCTCATCACGCACCCCGGACCGCGCCGACCGAACGAGACGCCCGAGAGCGTCGAGTGCGGCATGCGGCGCCTCGCAACCGCGCTGCACCTTGGCCCCGGCGACGAACAGCCACCCGTGATCGGTGCACAGATCATGATCCGGCGTGGGTTCGCCGCCCTCGACTACGGCCACGATCAGTACGTGATGACGATCCCCTCGCCGTCACAGGACTGGTTAGCCCTGCTCGACGTGGGCGCGGTCTGCCGCGTCTGCTTGGTGATCGCTCCCCTCGCCCTCGCGGCCGATCAGGCCGAGACCGACGCGCACATCCGCGAAAGCCTCGCCCGCGGCCTGCTCATGTGGGGAACCACCTACGCCCGTCGCCGGTTCTGACCGACCTTCGACGGACGGGCCGCCCCGAAGTGGATTGGACTCCGGGCCGACCCGCTGGGGCCGAGCGTACCCGGCGCTCCGGTCAGCACACAGCTGACCGGAGCGCCCCCGCCCGGCCCCGCCCAGGTCACACAGCACACCCGCCGCACCACTGCGCAGTTCTGCCCACTTAACGAGGGGAAGACAGGGTGACAACCGCATACCCCGTATCACCGAACACCGTCCTGGCGAACGCGCTCAGCCACGCCGAGGACGTGCTCACGCCCCGAGTCCTCGACGCCGCACCCGAGCGGATCGTGTTCGTCGTCGGGACACAGATCAACGGAGCACCGCACATCGGTACCTCTCTCGTGCAGTCCCTCACTTTCGCCACCGCAGCCCGCATCCGGGGCAAGTTCGGCGTACCGGCCGAGGTCCAGTTCGGCGCCCTCGACAACGCCCCGTACGCCGTCGTCACCGACCACGAGACCGGCCACCGCTACCAGCGGGCATACGCGCAGGCCCTCGGCGAACAGGGCGTCGTCGAGCAGGTCGACAAGCTGTACCGCCCCCTGTTCACCATCCTGTCCGAGCGGCTGAACGTCCCGTACACCGTCGAGACCTACAGTCAGCAGCAGGCTGGCGAGCACTTCCGCCGCACATGGCTGCGCGCGCTCCCCCGCATGGACGCCGCGCGCTGGTGGCTTGCCCCGTCCTCCGGGGTCGCGCACATCCGGGTTCCCTGCCCGAGGCCCGCATGTGGTTGGGCCGAGAAGCACGCCGAGCGGACCCACGTTCAGCACGTCGGCCCCGAGCGGGCGATCGTGTCGGCCGTCTGTCTGCACCACGGCGAGTACGAGGTCAAGATCGACCCGACCGGCGAGGGGTACCTCGACCTTGCCACGCTGTACCGAAACCTGATCAAGGAACTCGCCGTGACTGGCAAGACCGGCACGTTGTACGTGATGGTCAAGGGCGGCGATTGGGTGTTCGGCTCTCAGCTGGTCGACGGCGCCTTACAGGCCCTCGGCCTCACGCAAGGACAGCTGCCCGCCCGCCTGTTCTGCCCGATGATCCTCAGCGACACTGGCGCCAAGCTGTCCAAGTCGCTCATTCGGGAGGGACGCGCGGCCTTGCCCGAGGGCGCCGCCCCTTGGATGCTCGACACTCGGGACTGGCCCGGATCGTTGGCCGAGTACGTCGACCGACTGCTCAGCATGGCCGAGGTCGTCCTGTCCGACCCCCGGCACTTCTTCCGTTCGTACTCCGCCGGCGAACTCAGCCGGATGATGACCGCACCAACACCTAGGAGCGTTTCCGCCCCATGACGGACACCGCCGCTCGCGTCCGCGAGCTGAACCTCTACCGGCGATACTTCGACCTGGTCGCCGCAGGCGAGAAGACGACAGAGGTACGGGTCAAGTACCCGCACCTCGCCGACCTCGCCGCGGGCGACGTGATCCGATTCCGGATCAAGGGCACCGACGAGACATGCGACGTGCGCGTACGGCAGGTCACCGAGTACCCCGATTTCGAGGCCCTGCTCGACGGCGAGGGACCGGCGAACGTCAACCCGACAGCGACCCGCGAGGAACAGCTCGCCAACATCCGCACCATCTACCCGCCCGAAAAGGAAGCGCTCGGCGCTCTGGCAATCAAGATCGAACTACTCGCCCCCTGACGGCCGCGCCGCCCCTGTCCCCCGCGGGGGCGGCGCGGTCCCCTGAGCACACGACGGCCCCGGTTCCTCCGAAAGAGGTACCGGGGCCGTCGCCTGTCTCCTCGCGGCCCACTTGCTTTACACGTCTCGTCCAGGAAGAGGACGCCCCGGTGGGACAGGGACACCGCGCCGGGCCGCGCGATGCCCTGCCCGCCGCCGACGAGCGCCTGCATGGTCGCCGAGTGGTGCGGGGCGCAGTAGGGCGCGACGTCGATCAGGGGCTTGCCCGGGGGCAGCAGTCCCGCCACCGAGTGCACCGCCGTGACCTCCAGTGACTCCTCTCTGGCGAGCCGGGGCAGGATGGCCGGCAGTCGCTCCGCGAGCATCGTCTTGCCGGCGCCTGGCGGCCCTTCCAGGAACAGGTGGTGCCCGCCGGCCGCGGCGACCTCCACGGCCGTGCGCGCCGACATCTGGCCCACCACGTCGGCCAGGTCGTGCCCGTGGTCGGGCTGGGCGGCGCCCATGCTGTGGATGCCCGTGGCCGCGCCCGTCCCCGGCACGCGCAGTCCCGCGAGCAGCGGATCGGGGCGGCCCTGGTCGTCGGGTTCCTCGTCGGGTACGGGTTCGTCCGCGAGGACGGCGATGAGCTGGCGCAGGCTGCGCACGCCCAGGACGGAGACGCCCGGGACCAGCGAGGCCTCGGCCGCGGCGCACTCCGGCACGACGACCTGCTCGTAACCGGCGTCCGCAGCCGCCAGCACCGCGGGCAGGATGCCCCGTACGGGGCGCACCCGTCCGTCCAGGCCCAGCTCGCCGATCATCACGATGTCGGCGAGGACCTTGGGATCGATCCGCTCGGAGGCGCCGAGGACGGCGCACGCGACGGCCAGGTCGAAGCCGCTGCCGGCCTTGGGCACCGATGCCGGGCTGAGTCCGACGGTGAGCTTCTTCTGCGGCCACTCGCCGCCCGAGTTGACGACGGCCGCCCGCACCCGGTCCCGGCTCTCCGTAAGGCTCTTGTCCGGCAGCCCCACCAGCGTGAACGCCGCGACCCCCGGCTCCAGGTCGGCCTGGACCTCGACCACGACGCCTTCGACTCCCACGAGGGCCACCGAGCATGTCCGTGCGAACCCCATGTCAGGCCACCCCCCGCGCGTGCTCGACCACGGGCGCGCCGCGGTCGGGCAGGACGATGCCGACCAGGTCGATGCGGACGCCTCCGGGTGGGGCACCGCCGTGCGCGTGGATCCAGTGCTCCGCGAGGCCCCGCAGGCGCTGCGCCTTCTCGGGGGTCACCGCGGCCATCGGATGCTCGTAGCCGCTGGTCCTGCGGGTCTTCACCTCGCACACGACCAGCGTGTCGCCGTCCCTGGCGACGATGTCGATCTCTCCGGTCCTGCCACAGCGCCAGTTGCGCTCCAGAACCGTCATTCCGGCCTCGGCCAACCGCCGCGCGGCCAGATCCTCGCCGTACCTGCCGAGTGCACTGCGTGCGTTCATGTCGGCACCACCTCCGGCGCCAACGATGAGGGCAGCTCAGCGAGCTATTGGATCTTGGTGGACAAGTCCGCGACTGTGGATATCTCCCTCACCCCTGCGGGTGAAGGTCACCGGGCGTCATCCACCCGGAAGCTCGAGGTCGCTCTTGTTCAGCTCCTCGATGTTCACGTCCTTGAAGGTGAGCACACGAACCTGCTTCACGAACCGCGCCGGCCGGTACATGTCCCACACCCAGGCGTCCGCCATGGACACCTCGAAGAACACCTCGCCCTGAACCGAGTGCACCTGCATCTCGTAGTCGTTGGTCAGGTAGAAGCGGCGCTCGGTCTCGATCACATACTTGAACAGACCGACGACATCGCGGTACTCCCGATAGAGCTTGAGCTCCATCTCGGTCTCGTACTTTTCGAGGTCCTCGGCGCTCATGGCATGTTCCCCTTCAGCCGTGCGATCCCACCATTGTGCGCCAGTCCCGTCAGCACCTAGACAATTTCGGGGTCAAGGGTGACGGACCGGGCAGGGGGACCTTCGTCGAGCAGTGTCCGCAGCAACTCGGCGAGTCTGGTCGGATACACCGTCTCATGTGCCTGGGCAAGTTCCTCACACGTCCACCAGCGCGCTCCGGCGACGCTGCGCCGCTCCAGTTCGGTGAGCGCCACGGCCCGGGTCTCCGTCTGCGTCGTACGGGCCAGGTAGTACCACTCGTCCTGGTCCCAGCGCCGCCCCGCGAACGGGAACGAACAAATCCGCCGCCACAGCACGGGGCCGAGCTCGACCTCCGTGATACCGGTCTCCTCGGCGAGTTCCCGCAGCGCGGCCTGCGCACGGCTCTCGTCGCCCTCGACGCCGCCGCCCGGGGTGAACCACCAGTCGTCGGCGGGATCCTCCGGCTCATGGCCGTGCAGCAGCAGGATGCGGTCCCGCGGGTCCAGGAGGACGACCCGGGCCACCTTGCGCAGCCCACCCTCGTAGGAGTCGCCGTAAGGGTTCGTGCCCATGTCCGTCGGCTCAGCGGACACTCGCGGCCTCCGGGCCCGGCCGGGCCCGCTTGCTCCGCCGGTTCGCGATCGGGCCGTACGCACCGCCGCCCAGGACGAGTACCCCGCCCACGACGATCAGCACGACCATCGTCCGCAGCGGACCCGGCGACGACAGCGCGCCGAGCTGTTCGAAGCTCGTGGGGCGCTCCAGCATGCCGTCCATGGGCCAGACGACGGCGTCCACCCGGGCCGACACCGCGCCGCGCGCGACGGTGCCGCGGGCGGCGTCCGTGAGGTGGGCCGTGGAGTCCAGGGAGCCGCTGCGCTCGTCGCCGAGCAGGAAGAGCCTGCCCTTGGGGACCGTCACCGTGGGGAAGTTCTGGAGGTCTTCCAGGCCGTCCTTGGCCAGGTACGGCTCGTCGATCTGCTTGCCGTTGACGGTCAGCTTGCCGTCCGTGCAGCAGGCCACCGTGTCGCCGCCGATCGCGACCACGCGCTTGACGACGGGCGCGTTGCTCACCCAGGTCTTGTCGGTGAAGACGACGACATCGCCCCGGCGTATCTCGCCGCCGTCGACGCGCTGGGCCAGCACCCGGTCGCCCGCACCGATCGTCGGCGCCATCGAACTGGTGGGCACGGTGTACGGCCGGTAGATCACCGCTCCCCAGACGAATCCGCCCAGGAACAGCACCAGGCCCAGCGCCACGGCCAGCCCGGACAACCGCTGTCCGGTCCGGCTGCCCGCCGGGCCACTGCTCGCGCCACCGCTACGCGGCGCCGTACGTGTCGTGCTCTCGCCACCCATGGGTCCGCACCCTACCCGGCGGTACCGACACCGGGCAGCCCCTCCCGAGACCCCTGGGTCACAGGCTCGGCAAAGCTTTTCCAAGCTCCCGGCACCGGGCGGGGCGCGAGGCCCGCGCCGCTCCCGGAAGGTGCTCAGCCCGTCAGCGGGTCTCGGCCGCCTTGATCCGGCGCCGACGCCACACCACCAGCGGCACCGCGCCGGCCAGGGCGAGCCCCTGCGGCGCGACCGTCAGGGCCGCGGACCGGGCGCTCAGGTTCTGCTCGAAGGTGTCCGGAACCGGCAGGTTGTCCCAGCGGTTGATCGGCCAGGCGATCACGATGGCGCGGCCGACGACCTCGTCGACGGGGACCATGCCGTGGTTCTTGTCGGCCTGGTTGTAGCGGGAGTCCCGGGAGTTCTGCCGGTGGTCGCCCATGACCCAGATGAAGCCCTCGGGCACCTTGACCTTGAACTGGCCGCCCTGGTCGTCCTGGCTGCACGGCGTGTTCCCGGGGTAGACGTAGGACGCCTCGCTCAGTGCCTTGCCGTTGACCTTCAGCGGGCCGGTGCCCTCGCACTCGATCGTGTCGCCGCCGACGCCGATGACACGCTTGATGAGGTCCTTCTCCTCCGCCGACGGCATCAGGCCGATCCAGCTGAGGAAGGTCTGCAGGGCGTTCGGGTCGGGAGTGGGCTCGCCGGCCAGCCAGTTGTCGGGGTCGTGGAACACGACGACCTCGCCGCGCTCGGGCTCCGAGCCGAACCAGGGGGTGAGCTTGTCCACCAGGACGCGGTCACCCTGCTGGAGGGTGTTCTGCATCGAGTCGGACGGGATAGAGAACGCCTGCACCAGGAACGTCTTGATCAGCAGCGCGAGGACAAGCGCGATGCCGATGAGAATGGGCAGCTCCTTCCAGAAGGAACGCTGCTTCTTCGGCTTGGGGACCGCTCCCGACCCCTCACCGCCGGTCGGGGGCTGCCCACCCGACCCTCCTGCCTCGCCGTCCCCTCCGGAGTCATTCCCGGAGGTCACGGCGCCGTCCGCGGCCGGGTCGGCGGCGCCCACGGGACGTCCGCGGTGCTCCTCGCCGTCGTGCCCGGACCGTGCGCCAACCGCCACATCCCCCACGCCAACTCCTTACTCTGTGCCGCTGCCTGCCCCATGCGCGGCGCAGGCCCACCACTCCCATAACGAGCGGGAGTTCCGCAGGGGTCGGGAGTTGGATCGTTCCGTTCGAATCGTCGGAGGCAACCCTATGCGACAGCGGGTCGGAGGCGGTCGACCCGGTCGCCGAGTCGGACACGGAAGCGTAGGTATTCGGCTCGTCCAGGGTGCTCCAGTGGCCGAAGGGCCAGGCGATCCACATGGCGCGGCCGACCACCTCGTCCTCGGAGACCGTGCCGCCGTAGTCCTGGTCCTGATGTGCCCGGGAGTCCGCGGAGTTGGCCCGGTGGTCGCCCATCACCCAGAGTCGGCCCTGCGGGACCGTGATGTCGAACTGCGCGTTGGAGGGCGCGTTGCCGGGGTACAGATAGTCCTCGTTCAGGGGTACGCCGTTGACGGTGACCCGGCCCTGTGAGTCACAGCACTTGACGCGGTCTCCGCCGACGCCGACGACGCGCTTGATGAGGTCCTTCTCGTCGTCGGACGGCAGCAGGCCGATGAAGGTGAGTGCCTCCTTGACCTGCTTGACGACGACGGGGTCCTCCTTCTTCACCGTCGTCTGCTCGTCCTGGAGCCAGCCGCCGGGGTCCTTGAAGACAACGACGTCCCCGCGCTGCGGCTTGGAGCCGAACCAGGGGGTGAGCTTGTCGACCAGGACGCGGTCGCCGATCTGGATCGTCTGCTCCATGGAGCCGGACGGGATCACGAAGGCCTGCACGAGGAAGGTCTTCAGGACGAGCGCTATGAGGACGGCGACGCCGACGAGGAGGGGTATCTCCTTCATCGCGGAGCGCCTGCGGCGCCGCTTGACCTTGCGCTGGAGCTTGCGCCGCTCCGCGCGTGTACGACCGCCCGCGGGGCTGGCGGCACGCCGGGAACCGGTGGGCAGCAGATTGTCGGCGGCACTGCTGGGTACGCCACGCGGCTTGCCACGATTACCCATGCATGCCCTCCGCTGCGGCTGCGGGCACGCGCGCGTAGGCGTCCGGACGGTGCAGTCGGGTCCAGTGGGCGGCCGGCCACACGATCCAGTCGGCGCGGCCGATGACGTCGTCGACCGGGACCATCCCGCCGCCGGGCGAGCCCAGATGGTCACGGGAGTCGCTGGACGTGCTGCGGTGGTCGCCGAGGACGAACAGCCTGCCGTCGGGCACGAGGAGGTCGAAACGCACCGTGGAGGGGGTGTCTCCGGGGAACAGGAACGTCGACTCGTCGACCGACCGGCCGTTCACCTGGATCCTCCCCTCCTTGTCACAGCAGACCACGTGGTCTCCCCCCACACCCACAACGCGTTTGATGTAGTCGGCATCCCCGAAATACCCAGTTCCATCGAACACGACAACATCACCGCGCCGCGGTTCGGCACCGAAACGGTACGCCAACTTATTTACGAGAACGCGGTCGCCGATCCTCAATCCGGACTCCATGGATCCGCTGGGAATCTCGAACGGCCGTAGCACGAACGTGTTGAGCAGCAGCAGAAGGACCAGGAAGACGAGCAGGGTCAGGCTGATCCGCCCGCCCGGGAGCCACTCGGTGAACCGCGACACCAACGCGAAACGCGACCGTCCCTCCTGCCCCTCGGTGTCCGAGATCTCCTCGGAGTCGGAAGGGCGGGAGGAGCGGTCGCGCTCCGTCTGCTGTGCTTCGGTGTCCATCGGAGCCAGATGTTATCCGGCCCCGCTTTGGACCCCGCGGGGGCGAGCCCCCGAAAGCGCTCAGTTGTCGCGCTTCTCCTTGATCTTCGCCGCCTTGCCGCGCAGGTCACGCAGGTAGTACAGCTTGGCGCGACGCACGTCACCGCGGGTGACGAGCTCGATCTTCTCGACGATCGGGGTGTGCACCGGGAAGGTGCGCTCGACGCCGACGGAGAACGAGACCTTGCGGACCGTGAAGGTCTCGCGGACACCGGCGCCCTGGCGGCGGATCACAACGCCCTTGAACTGCTGCACACGGGAGCGGTTGCCCTCGATGACGCGGACGTGGACGTTGACCGTGTCGCCCGGGCGGAAGGCCGGGACGTCGCTGCGCAGCGACGCGGCGTCGACGGTGTCGAGCAGGTGAGACATTTCGTCTGCTTTCTTCGCCCATGCCACAGGTCATAGGCGGTAGCTAGGTGTTTCGAAGGATGCTGTCCGTGCCGGGGCGGGCGTCGTGTCCCCCTGTGGCAGGGGCGCACGCCGGACGACGCACAACAGCGACCTATTCTTCCACGCCCTCGGTCCTGCGCCAAAATCGACCGAAGCGCTCCCCCTCCGGGTCGGGCATCCAGCCCAGGATGGAGAGCATCTCGCGGTCCTTCTTGTCGAAGGCCTTGGGGTCGCAGCGCTCGATCAGGTCGGGCCGGTTGGCCGTCGTACGCCGCAGGGCCTCGTCCCGGCGCCAGCGGGCGATCTTGCCGTGGTGGCCGCTGAGCAGCACGTCGGGGATGTCCCGGCCGCGCCACTCGGGCGGCTTGGTGTAGACGGGGCCTTCAAGAAGGTTGGCCATCGCGCCGGGCGCGAAGGAGTCGTCCCGGTGGGACTCGGCGTTCCCGAGGACGCCGGGCAACAGGCGGGCCACCGCCTCCGTGATGACCAGGACGGCCGCCTCGCCGCCGGCGAGGACGTAGTCGCCGATGGACACCTCGTGGACCGGCATCCGGGTCGCGTACTCGTCGATGACCCGGCGGTCGATGCCCTCGTAGCGGGCCGGCGTGAAGATCAGCCAGGGTTGCTCGGAAAGCTCGACGGCGAGTTCCTGGGTGAAGGGGCGCCCGCTGGGCGTGGGCACGATCAGGGCGGGCCCGCCGGAGCCCGTCTCGTAGCCGTCCGCCAGCACGGAGTCCAGCGCGTCGCCCCAGGGGTCGGTCTTCATGACCATGCCGGGTCCGCCGCCGTACGGCGTGTCGTCGACCGTGTTGTGGCGGTCGTACGTCCAGCCGCGGAGGTCGTGCACATGGACGTTCAGCTGTCCACGCGCGCGTGCCTTGCCGACGAGGGAGACGTTCAGGGGCTCCAGGTACTCGGGGAAGATCGTGACGACGTCGAGCCGCATCAGCCCTCGGCCTCCGCGTCGCGCGACGAGGCCACATCGGCCTGGTCGTCGATCAGGCCGGGCGGCGGCGTGATGACGGCCCGCTGCTCCTCCAGGTCGATCTCGGTGACGATCTCCGAGACGAAGGGGATCATCACCTCGCTCCCGTCGGGCCGCTCGACGATGAAGAGGTCCTGGGAGGGCAGGTGCGAGATCTCGGTGATACGACCGACCTCGACCCCGTCCGCGGTCACCACGTCCAGGTCCATGAGCTGGTGGTCGTAGTACTCGTCCTCTTCCTCGGGCAGCTCGTCCGGGTCGATCTCGGCGATGAGGAGGGTGTTGCGCAGCGCCTCGGCGCCGGTGCGGTCCTTGACCCCCTCGAAGCGCAGGAGGAGCCGGCCGCTGTGGACCCGGCCGGTCTCGATGGTGAGCGGCCCGGTGGCGGCCGGGTCGGTGGCCAGGACGGCGCCGGGGGCGAGCCGCAGTTCCGGCTCGTCGGTACGGACCTCGACGGTGACCTCGCCCTTGATGCCGTGGGCGCGGCCGATCCGTGCGACTACCAGCTGCACGAGTTCAGATCTCCTGTCGTACGACTACGGGCCGGGGACGGCCCAGTGGCCTTCCCCGGCCCGAGCCGGTGCTGCGTTCGGCGTCAGCGGACGTGGTCCACGTCGACGAGGTCGACGCGGACACCGCGGCCGCCGATGGCGCCCACGACGGTGCGCAGAGCGCGTGCGGTGCGGCCGTTACGGCCGATCACCTTGCCGAGGTCGTCGGGGTGGACCCGGACCTCCAGCACGCGTCCGCGGCGCAGGTTGCGCGAGGCGACCTGCACATCGTCCGGGTTGTCGACGATGCCCTTCACGAGGTGCTCGAGAGCCTCCTCGAGCATGCTCAGGCCTCGGTCGACTCGGACTCGGCCGCGGCCTCGTCCTTCTTGTCAGCCTTCTTCTTCTGGGTGATCGCCTCACCCTTGCCCTCGTCGTCGCCACCGAGGGCCTCGAACGAGGGGCGAGCCTTCTTCGGCTCGGCGACGAGCAGCGGCGCCGGGGCGGGCTCGCCCTTGAACTTCTGCCAGTCGCCGGTCTTCTTGAGGATCGCCATGACGGGCTCGGTCGGCTGCGCGCCGACACCCAGCCAGTAGGCGACACGGTCCGCGTCGACCTCGATGACCGACGGGTTGTACGTCGGGTGGTACTTGCCGATCTCCTCGATCGCACGACCGTCACGACGGGTACGGGAGTCGGCGACGACGATGCGGTAGTGAGGCGAACGGATCTTGCCCAGACGCTTCAGCTTGATCTTGACTGCCACGGGAGTGGGTTCTCCTGGATTTGACGTGGTTGGGCACGGCGAGAATGCCGCGTGGGGTTGCGGTACCCGAGTGCCCGATGGACGCGTCAGCCGGAGGAGAGAGGGGTCCTGTGCGACTGTCGAGTACAGCTAGCCATTGTGCCACACACTGCGGGTCACCTCCGGCGGAGGGGGCGGCGAGGCTGTGCGGGCACGCTTGACAGGCACCCGGCGCCCCGGGTGCCGCGAAGGTCGGCCGCGGTACCGGCCACAGCGGCACCCGACGCACACGTGCGTATCGACGCCGTACGTCCCGACCGGCAGCCACGAGATGCCGGTGCGCGACGAGGCGCTACGCCGCTCCGACCACCTCGGGAATCCGGAACGGCTTCCCGCAGCCGCCGCACACGATCGGCGCCTGCGCCAGCACCGACGGAACGACCCGGACGTTACGGCCGCAGTCGCAGACCGCCTTGACGCGGACGCCGCCGCCGGAGGAGCCGTGGCGGGCGGCCGGGCCCCGGAAGGTCCTGCTGGTGTCGGCGGAGGTCGCCGCGGTGTGGGCCTTCAGGGCGCGCTGGAGGCGTTCGATGGTCGGGCGGTAGCGGCGCTTGGCCTCGGGGTTGAGCGTGACCAGGGAGAAACCGCTGCTCGGGTGCGGTTCCTCGGGGTGGTCCAGGCCCAGCTCCTCGGCGATGGCGAGGAATCTGCGGTTGTGGTAGCGGCCGGCCCGGGAGGTGTCGCGGACGCCGCGCGCGGCGGCGATGCCATGGACTGCCTCATGAAGCAGTCGCTCGAAGGAGAGCTCGTGACCGCAGGCGGACGACGACTCCCCGATCAGTGACTCTGGCGCGGCGAGATCCGGCAGCTCGGGGTGGTACCGCTGAATGTCGGCCCACGCCTGCGCCAGCTCTGCGGCGAGAACAGGTGGTGTCTGTGTCGTGCTCACGTAATGACAACGAGCCGGAGTGCCGCTGTGTTCCGATTCCGGGCCATCCCAAATAATTTGCACGTACCCGTCAGTTGCGAATGATGCGCCACGACGAGGGCGGGTGCGCCGATCTGCGGAGAAGCCTCACAGCTCATACCAAGGTGGTGCGTAGTCTGACGTACGCCCCGGCGCGTACGCCCTGTCCACGCGCCGGTGTGGTTGTGGTTCGCGCATGCACAAGAGGCGATTCGGCCGCTCTCGCTCCCCACCGGCGTCAGCTCAGTAAGCGCGCGCCACGACCGCGACGTTACCGGGCGCGTCGTCGGCGTCCGGCACCGCCCCGTCCTCGGTGACCAGACACCGTACGGTCACCGCGTGCTCGGCCAGCCTGGCCTCGCCTTCTTCGCCGAGCGTCGCCCACGGGACGCGCGCCCAGCCGCCGGCGACGGCCGCCTCGACGGCCTCGTCGACCGTCGTCACGTCGGTGGTGCGGGATTCTCGGCGCTCGCGGGCCTGGGTCAGCAGCAGCGCCTGGTCCTCTTCGAGGACCGTGGGGAGCAGTCGTACCAAAGACTCGATGGCCACCGGCTCCTTGCCGCCCGGGATGCGGCGGGCCAGCATCGCGGTGCCGTTCTCCAGGTCACGGGGGCCGACCTCGATGCGGACGGGCACGCCCTTGAGCTCCCAGTCGACCGCGCGGCGGCCGAAGGGGGTGTCGGTGCGGTCGTCGACATGGACGCGGACGCCTGCCGCCGTCAGCTGATCGCCGATCTCGCGGACCTTGGCCAGAACCGCTTCGTCGCCCTTGATGGCGAGGACGACGGCCTGGATCCCCGCGAGGCGCGGCGGGACCCTGAGGCCGTTGTCGTCGCCGTGCATCATCACGAGGGCGCCGATCATGCGGGTGGTCGAACCCCAGGAGGTCTGCCAGACCAGTTCCTGGGTGCCGTCCTTCGACAGGTACGAGGTGTTGAAGGCCCTGGCGAAGTTCTGGCCCAGCTCATGGCTGGTCGCCATCTGGAGGGCCTTGCCGTCGCCCATCATGCCTTCGAGCGTCAGGGTGTTGACGGCGCCGGCGAAGCGCTCCTTGACGGTCTTGCGGCCGGCGACGACGTCCATGGCGAGGACGTTCACCATGAAGTCCTCGTAGACCTCGCGGTGGATGTGCGCGGCGAAGTCCCGGGCGTCCTCGTAGGTGGCGTGCGCGGTGTGGCCCTCCTGCCAGAGGAACTCGGTCGTACGCAGGAAGAGGCGGGGCCTGAGTTCCCAACGGACCACGTTCGCCCACTGGTTGATCAGCAGGGGCAGGTCGCGGTAGCTCTGCACCCACTTCGAGAAGTAGTCGTTGATGATCATCTCGGAGGTGGGGCGGACGACCGCCGGCTCCTCCAGCTCCTTGCCACCGCCGTGCGTGACGACCGCGAGTTCCGGCGCGAAGCCCTCGACGTGGTCGGCCTCACGGGTGAGGTACGACTGCGGGATCAGGAGCGGGAAGTACGCGTTCTGCGTGCCCGTCTCCTTGATCCGGGCGTCCATCTCGGCCTGCATCCGCTCCCACAGCCCGTACCCGTACGGTCGGATGACCATGGTGCCGCGCACCGGACCGTTGTCGGCCAGCTCCGCCTTGGCGATCAGATCCTGGTACCAGCGTGGGAAGTCCTCCGCCTGCGGCGTCAGAACGGGTGCCTTTGCCATGGCGCGATGGTACGGGCCCACGTTGCCGGAATGTGAATTTTGGCCACGTACACAGGGAAGCCTCAAGCAGGGCTCCGCGACCCCTGGACGCGACGTCGGGTGCGGAGTTTCCTGGCATACGTGGGGATGTGAGCGCATGTCACGGGGGCCACGGAATCGGAGCCAGAGGCAACTCTCTGCGGATTGGGGCGCTTTAGATGACACCTACGCTCGTGCGGCAGCACCTGCCTCACGCGGGAGCTGCGGCCCGCGTGGACCTGTGTGCACGCGCGCGTGACTGGTCCGAGATCCAGGAGCGGATGCTGGTTCCGCTCTACGAGGCCGTCTACGAGCGAGTGGAGGCCGGCCCGGGCACCCGGCTGCTGGGGCTCGGCTGCGGCAGCGGGCTCGCCCTGCTGATGGCGGCGTCCAGAGGCGCGACCGTCACCGGCGTCGAGTCCTCCTCCCCCGAACGACTGGCCCTGGCCCGGCGGCGGCTGCTGCCCGAGGGGTGGGACACGCGCGCGCGTGCCGACACGCGGCTCGTCGACGGCTCGCCCGGCGACGCGGCCGATGCCGAAGCGCCCGCGTACACGCTGGTGACCGCGTTCGAGCCCATCGGGTGCCTCGCGGGTGACTCGGAGGGGCTCGGCGAGGCACTCGCGGCCGCGACACCGCTCGCCGAGCGGGGGGCGCCCGTGGTGCTGGCCGGCTGGGGTCCACCGGAGCGCTGCGCCACCTCGTCCGTGCTGCGGGTCGCGACCAAGCTGGCCGATCCCCTGCGCAGTACGGGCAGTTGGCGGCCCGCCCTGCGCGACGATTTGGAGGAGGTCGCCCAGCGCGCGGGGCTCAGGCCGGACGGCTCGGGGCGGGTGGCCTGTCCGTTCGGGTACGCGGACGTGGACAGTGCCGTACGGGGGCTGCTGTCGACGGGGTTGTTCGACGCGGCGATCACGGCAACCGATCGGGCCCAGGTCGACAAGGAGGTGGCGGAGGCCCTGCATCCGCATCTGCGGCCGGACGGGACGGTGTGGATGCCGAACGTGTTCCGGTACCTGATCGCCCGGGTGCCCTGAGCCCGGGGAGGGCCAGGGCCTGCCGTTCGGGTCATGTCGGCGTCGCGGGGCCCTGGGCGTCGTCCTTCGTCAGCCTCGTGATCCCCGCGATCCGGTACGCGTCCGCCTCCTCCAGCGTCTCGTTCTCCAGCAGCGCCTCGGCCAGGGCGTTCAACTGCCCCCGGTGGTCCTGGAGTTTGCGGCAGGCCTCCTCGTAGCACTCGTCGACGATCCGGCGCATCTCGGCGTCGATCACGTCGAGGGTCTGCGGGGCGGCCGCGAGCCCGTACGCCTGCTGGGGGTCGCTCGGCAGGGCGGACAGCCGGCCGACCCGCTCGCTCATGCCCCAGCGGGCCACCATGGCGCGCGCGATGTTGCTGACCTGTTCGAGGTCGTTCTCGGCGCCCGTGGTGACGACGCCGTAGACCACCTGTTCCGCGGCCATGCCGCCCAGGGCGCCGATGATGCGGCCGCGCAGATAGCCCTCGGAGTGCGCGTACCGCTCGACCTCGGGGGTCGACATCGTCACGCCGAGGGCGCGTCCGCGCGGCACGATGGTGATCTTTCGTACGGGGTCGGCGCCCGGCTGGAGCATGCCGAGGAGGGCGTGTCCGCTCTCGTGGTACGCGGTGCGCCGGCGGTCCTCCTCGGGCATGACCAGGGTGCGCTCGGCGCCGAGCTGCACCTTCTCCAGGGCTTCGGAGAGGTCCGCGCCGGTCACCTGGTCCTGTTTGCGCTTGACCGCGAGCAGGGCGGCCTCGTTGGCGAGATTGGCCAGATCCGCACCTGTCATGCCCGGGGTGGTGCGGGCCACCTGGGTGAGGTCCACGTCCTCGGCGAGCGGGATCGCGCGGGTGTGGATGCGCAGGATGGCCTCGCGGCCGCCGCGGTCCGGCGGGGAGACGTTGACGACCCGGTCGAAGCGGCCGGGGCGGGTCAGGGCCGGGTCCAGGATGTCGGCACGGTTGGTGGCGGCGATGACGATCACGCCCTCGGAGCCGGAGAAGCCGTCCATCTCGGTGAGGATCTGGTTGAGCGTCTGCTCGCGCTCGTCGTGGCCGCTCACCGAGGCGCCGCCGCCGCGCGCCCGTCCAATGGTGTCGATCTCGTCGATGAAGATGATCGAAGGTGCCACTTTGCGTGCCTCGGCGAACAGTTCGCGGACCCGGGAAGCGCCGACGCCGACGATCATCTCGATGAACTCGGAGGCGGAGGCGGAGAAGAACGGCACGTCCGCCTCGCCCGCGACCGCGCGCGCCAGCAGGGTCTTGCCGGTGCCGGGCGAACCGGCGAGCAGCACGCCGCGCGGCATCTTGGCGCCCATCCTGCGGTAGGCGTCAGGGTTCTCCAGGAAGTCGACGACGTCGTCCAGCTCGCCCTTGACCTCGTCGATGCCGGCCACGTCGGCGAAGGTGGTGCGCTCCTTGCCGGGCTGGAGCTCCACCGGCTTGGGCGGTGCCTTGCGGCCGAGCATGCCGCCCGCGCCGCCGAGCCCGGAACTCATCCGCCGGGCCACGAAGATCCAGACGGCGAGCAGGAGGACGATCGGGATCAGGGAGAACAGCAGGTTGGAGACGACGCCGCGTTCCTTCACGACCGGTTGTGCCGTCACCGTCACGTCGTGGCTCTCCAGTTGCCGCCAGAGGTCGTCGTCCGCGAAGGCCGGCCGCTGGGTCTTGAACCGGGTGTAGTCGCCGTCGCCGTCGGGGTTGTCCCGGGCCTTCTTGAGCTCGCCCTGGATCGCGTCGCCCTTGGAGTAGATCGTGTCGACATTGTCGGCGTCGACCTGTCTGCTGAACTCCGTGTAGGAGATCGTCGGCTCGTTGCCCTGGTCGAGGTACGTCAGCCCGACATAGGCGAGCAGGAACACGACCACCGCGGTGAGGAGCAGGCTCCACCAGCGACCGCGCATCCGTCGGCCACGGGGCCGCCCGGGCGGCTCGTCCGGTGTGCCCTCGGTGCGCCACGGCTGGTCAGGGGCCTTGCGTGGTGGCGCGGCATTGCTCATATCTGGACGTTACGGCAGATGCCGGGCCCCGGCATGCGCTGAGGGCGCCCCTCCTGCGGAAGGGCGCCCTCGATGACGTACGCGATCGGCTGTCAGGCCTTTGTGCTCTCGGACTCCTGAGTCCCTGAGCTCTTGGGTCAGCCCATGAACTTCTTGAACTCGTCCGGCAGCTCGAAGTCCTGCCCGGCCTGCTGGCCAGGCAGCCCGAGCGCGCCCCCGGCCTGAGCGGCGGCGGCCCTGCGGGCGGCCTCCTCCTGCTCCTGCTGCTTGCGCTTCATCGGGTTGCCGGAGCGCTGCTTGCCCTTGGCCTTCTTCGGCTGCTTCTTCGCACGGCCGGGACCGCCGCCCATGCCAGGCATCCCCGGCATACCGGGCATGCCGCCGCCCTGGGCCATGCGGGACATCATCTTGCGGGCCTCGAAGAACCGCTCGACGAGGTTCTTGACCGCGCTGACCTCGACACCGGAACCGCGGGCGATACGGGCGCGCCGCGAGCCGTTGATGATCGTCGGCTCCTGGCGCTCGGCCGGGGTCATCGACTTGATGATGGCGGCCGTGCGGTCGACGTCACGCTCGTCGAGGTTGTTGATCTGGTCCTTGATCTGCCCCATGCCCGGGAGCATGCCGAGCAGCTTGCTGATGCTGCCCATCTTCCTGACCTGCTCCATCTGGGACAGGAAGTCGTCCAGGGTGAAGTCCTGGCCCTTCTTCGACGCCAGCTTGGAGGCCATCTTCTCGGCCTCGGCCTGGTCGAAGGTCTTCTCCGCCTGCTCGATCAGGGTGAGCAGGTCACCCATGTCGAGGATGCGGGAGGCCATCCGGTCCGGGTGGAAGGCGTCGAACTCGTCGAGCTTCTCGCCGTTCGACGCGAACATGATCGGCTTGCCGGTGATCTGCCGGATCGACAGGGCGGCACCACCGCGGGCGTCACCGTCGAGCTTGGAGAGCACCACGCCGTCGAAGCCGACGCCGTCGCGGAAGGCCTCCGCGGTGTTGACCGCGTCCTGACCGATCATCGCGTCGACGACGAAGAGGATCTCGTCCGGCGAGACCGCGTCCCGGATGTCCGCGGCCTGCTGCATCATCTCCTGGTCGATGCCCAGGCGGCCGGCGGTGTCCACGATCACGATGTCGTGGACCTTGGCCCTGGCGTGCTCGATGGAGTCCTTGGCGACCTTGACCGGGTCGCCGACGCCGTTGCCCGGCTCGGGCGCGTAGACCGCGACGCCCGCGCGCTCGGCGACGACGCTCAGCTGGTTCACGGCGTTGGGGCGCTGGAGGTCACAGGCGACCAGCAGCGGCGAGTGGCCCTGCTCCTTCAGCCAGCGGGCGAGCTTGCCCGCGAGGGTCGTCTTACCGGCACCCTGCAGACCCGCCAGCATGATCACGGTCGGCGGCTGCTTGGCGAACCGCAGACGCCGGGTCTCGCCGCCGAGGATCGTGACGAGCTCGTCGTTGACGATCTTCAGGACCTGCTGGGCCGGGTTCAGCGCCTTGGAGACCTCGACGCCGAGCGCGCGCTCCTTGACGTTCTTGATGAACGTCCGGACGACAGGCAGCGCCACGTCCGCTTCGAGGAGCGCGATGCGGATCTCGCGCGCGGTGGCGTCGATGTCCGCCTCGGAGAGCCGTCCCTTGCCGCGCAGGTTCTTGAAAGTCGCTGAGAGGCGATCGGAGAGAGTATCGAACACGGCGCTCGCGGTCCTCGGGGTCGGTGGCAGCTGGAATCGCCCTCCAGGGTATCCCGGCCACGCAGGTTGCCGGGATCCCTCGGTTCAGAGCCTTGGCACAGGGTCTCAGCCCCGCAGCGTCTCCTCCACCTTGCGTGCCACGGCGGCCGCCTCCTCGCTGGGCAGCGGCGCTCCCTCGGGCCCTGTGACATAGAACGCGTCGACGGCGTTGGCACCCAGCGTGCTGACATGCGCACTGCGCATCCGCACCGCCGCGTCCTCCAGGGCCCGGCCGATCCGGAACAGCAGCCCCGGGGCGTCCTGGGCCCGCACCTCGATCACCGTGGCCAGCCGGGACGCGGCCGGATGGACCGACACCCTCGGCGGCGGGGGCACGACACCCCGGCGGCGCGGATAGGCCGCGTCCCGCTCGGCGAGGCGGCCCGCGATGTCCAGGGTGCCGTCCAGCGCGCGCACGAGGTCGGCGCGCAGCCGGGTGGCCTGCGGCAGGGAGCCGTACTCGGCGGCGACCCGCCAGTTCAGCAGCAGGACTGCGCCCTCGACACCGTCGGGCAGGTCCAGGGCGCGCAGCTCGGCCGTGCGCACGGTGAGGCGGTGCATCGCGAGGACGCCGGCCACCGCGGGCAGCACGCCCGGCTGGTCCGGTACGGCGATGAGGAGTTCCACGCCGAGCGGCTCGGGATCGCCCGAGGGCTCCTCCGACGGTGGCTCGGTCTGCGCGCGCAGGGACAGCACCGGGCTGCCGGTCGCCATGGCCTCGATGGCGAGGCGCTCCTGCTCGGCGGTGGGCGCGGCGGCCTCGGGCTCGTCCAGGTCGTCCCCCGCGAGCACGGCGGCGACCCGTTTCACCAGGTCGGCGACGAGGGACCCCCGCCAGGACGACCAGGCTGCCGGGCCGGTGGCCAGCGCGTCGGCCTCGGTCAGGGCGTGCAGCAGCTCCAGCGTGCCCTGCGAGCCGACCGCCTCGGCGACCGAGCGCACGGTGGCCGGGTCCTCCAGGTCGCGCCGGGTGGCCGTGTCGACGAGCAGCAGGTGATGGCGTACGAGGGCGGAGAGCACGGCCACGTCGTCGCGGTCGAAGCCGATCCGCGCGGCGACGTCCTTGGCGATGATCTCGCCGGCCACCGAGTGGTCGCCGGGCCAGCCCTTGCCGATGTCGTGCAGCAGCGCGGCGACCAGGAGGAGGTCGGGGCGGTGGACGCGGCGGGTGAACTCGGAGGCCCGCACGGCCGTCTCGATCAGGTGCCGGTCGACGGTCCAGATGTGCACGGCGTTGCGCTGCGGGCGGCAGCGCACCCGCTCCCAGTCGGGGAGAAGCCGGGTGATCAGGCCCTCGGCCTCCAGTGCCTCCCACACGTCGATCGTGGGGCGGCCGGAGCCGAGCAGGGTCACGAGCTGCTCTCGCGCCTCGGCGGGCCAGGGCGTGGGCAGCGGACGCACGGTGGCCGCCATACGCCGTACGGCGTGCAGGGAGAGCGGGAGCCCGGCCTGCGCGGCGGCGGCCGCGGCGCGCAAGGGGAGCACGGGGTCGCGTTCGGGGCGCGCGGCGCGGGCGAGCACCACCTCGCCGTCCTGTTCGACCACGCCCTCGGCGAGGGGGGACCTCTCCGCCGTCGGCTTCCCGCCGCCCAGCATGGCGCGCAGCCTCGGCCGCACGGCGCGCGAGCGCAGCACGCGCCCCACTTCACGCCAGGTGACATCGCTGGCGTACGAGATGACCCGCGCCGCCTCGTACACCTGCCGCAGCAGCGTGTCCGCGTCGAGCAGGCCGAGCTCGGCGGCGACCTGGTCCTGCTCCTGGAGCGAGAGCCGGTCGGTCGCGCGCCCGGTGGTCAGATGCAGGGCGTCGCGTACGTCGAGCAGTCGGCGCCGGGCGTCGGCGAGGCCCTCGCGCGGGGCGTCGGCCAGCCAGGAGGCGGCGACGGCGCGCAGGATGGTGGCGTCGCGCAGGCCGCCGCGCGCTTCCTTGAGGTCGGGTTCCAGGAGGTACTGGAGCTCGCCCTGGCGCTCGGCGCGTTCGGCGGACAGCTCCTGGAGTTCCGGCAGCCGCTTGGGCGCCTGGTTGCGCCAGTCGGCCAGGACCGCCGTCCGCAGTCCTGCCGTGAGCCCCAGGTCACCGGCGATGTGCCGGGCGTCCAGCAGACCCAGCTGGACCTTGAGGTCCTCACCGGCCGTCTTGCGGGCTTCGGCGGGCGTACGCACGGAGTGGTCGAGGGCGAGGCCGAGGTCCCAGACCGGGTACCAGATGCGGTCGGCCAGGGCGGCCACCGCGCCGGAGTCGGCGCCGTCGTGCAGCAGGAGCAGGTCCAGGTCGCTGCGCGGGGACAGCTCGCCACGGCCGTAGCCGCCGACGGCGACGAGGGACACCCCCCGCAACCCCTCGGCGCCGGCGGCGAACAGGCCGGTCAGCCACTCGTCGGTCAGTTCGGCGAGGGCGGAACGGCGCGGCGGCCCGGACCGCGCCTCCTCCGTGAGGAGACGCAGCCGGGCCGCCGCGTAGCCGCTGGGTCCCGAGTCCTCTGCATCCTTGGAAACGTCCGTGCTCGTCACCCAGCGACTCCTGTTCTGTTTTCCTGCCTCAGAGCGCGTCGGGCCCGCGCTCGCCGGTGCGGACCCGTACGGCCGTCTCGACCGGCAGGGACCAGACCTTGCCGTCACCGATCTTGCCGGTGCGGGCGGCCTTGACGATGACGTCGATCAGCTGCTCGGCGTCGTCGTCCTCGGCCAGGACCTCGATGCGGATCTTCGGGACCAGGTCGACGGTGTACTCGGCACCGCGGTAGACCTCGGTGTGGCCCCGCTGACGACCGTAGCCGCTCGCCTCGGTGACCGTCAGGCCGTGGACCCCGAAGGCCTGGAGGGCTTCCTTGATCTCGTCGAGCCGGTGGGGCTTGACGACTGCGGTGATGAGCTTCATGCGTCCACCTTCTTGCTCGCGGCCGCGGCGACCGGGGCCGGAGCGGCGCTCCGGACGGCACCGCCGCCGGCACCACTGAAGTCGTATGCGGTCTCGGCGTGCTCGGCCTGGTCGATACCGGCCACCTCCTCGTCCTCCGTGACCCGCATCCCGATCGTCTTGTCGAGGACCAGGGCGAGGATCGCGGAGACGACCAGGGAGTAGACGAGGACACCGCCGACACCGGCGAGCTGCTTCCACAGCTGGTCGAAGCTGTGGTCGCCGTAGAAGACGCCGGTGGCCTCGGACTGGCCCTTGCCGCTGGCGAAGAAGCCGATCAGGATCGAGCCGGCGATACCGCCGACCAGGTGGACACCGACGACGTCGAGCGAGTCGTCGTAGCCGAACTTGTACTTCAGACCGACGGCCATGGCGCACAGGAGACCGGCGATGGCGCCGACGGCGATCGCGCCGATCGGGGTGACCGCGCCACCGGCCGGGGTGATGGCGACCAGACCCGCGACCGCACCGGAGGCGGCGCCCAGCGTGGTGAACGCGCCGTGGCGGATCTTCTCGTAGATGAGCCAGGCGAGCATGGCGGCGGCGGTGGCCACCTGGGTGTTGACGAACATCAGCGAGCCGACGCCGTCGTCGTTGCCGAGCCAGGAACCGGCGTTGAAGCCGAACCAGCCGAACCACAGCAGGCCCGCGCCGAGCATGACCAGCGGGAGGCTGTGCGGACGCATCGGGTCCTTCTTGAAACCGACGCGCTTGCCGATGACGAGGATCACGCCGAGCGCCGCGGCACCGGCGTTGATGTGGACCGCCGTACCACCGGCGAAGTCAATCACGCCCATGTCGAAGGCCCAGCCGCCCGCGCCCCAGACCCAGTGGGCGACCGGGAAGTACACGACCGTGGCCCACAGGGCGATGAACAGCGCCCAGGCCGAGAACTTCACACGGTCCGCGAGAGCACCGCTGATCAGGGCGGGCGTGATGATCGCGAACATCAGCTGGAAGACGAAGAAGACCAGCAGCGGAATGTTGTACGTCGTGCCCGCCGAGCTCCAGAGCTCGCCCTTGTCGACGTTGCTGAGGCCGATCCAGTCGGAGTTCCAGCCGATGAGGCTGCCGGAGTCGGTACCGAACGCCATGGAGAAGCCGTACAGCACCCACAGGATGGTGACGATCCCCAGACTGATGAAGCTCATCATCAGCATGTTCAGGGTGCTCTTGACGCGGACCATGCCTCCGTAGAAGAAGGCCAGTCCCGGGGTCATGAGCATCACCAGGGCGGAACAGATGAGCATGAAGCCTGTGTTGGCGGGCGACAGCTCTACCTTGTCTGCCGCCATCATGATGGCTGGTGCCATCGGCGTCTCCTCGTCATTGGTACGGCCCCGTGCGGGCGAAGCCTGAGCGGATTGAGGGGTGGGCCGGTTATGCGCCAAGAGATTGACGCAGCGCCGTTTCGGTGAAAGCCCCTCGTTGTTTCGCCGCCGTGACGAAGGCACCCTGTGTGTTACGCCTTGATGAACTGCGAGATGTTCGGCTGCGCGATCGTTATCGTGGCGCAACCTTCATTTGAAGGAAAGGATCCGGCCGCGGTCGGCCTTCCGATGACCTGGCATGGGGGAGCCGAGTCGGGCAGTTCGGGAGGGCCGGCCGCGGCCGGGGTTCAGGGGTTGCCCCGCGCGAGCGCGCGGGGCTCAGACCGCCTCCGCGGTCTCCGGCAGCTCGACGGCGAGCTTGTCCGTCAGGTCCACGACCTCGGCGAGCTCCCCGAAGTCGCGTGCCGCGGTGTCGACCGTCTTTCGAATACGAGTGTTGACGCGCTCGGAGCGCACCTTCTTGGCGATGCGCATGGCCTGCTCCGCGTAGACCGCGCTCTGCTCGGGCTCCTGCCGGAGCAGATGCACCGTGGCCATGCCGATGAGGTTCAGTGCGTACGACCGCTGGTGCTCGGCGTCCTTCGCGAACAGGTCGACGGCCTGCTGCATCAGCGGCTCGGCGAGCGAGGCGTACGTGGGGCTGCGGCCGGCGACATAGGCGAGGTCACGGTAGGAGTGGGAGTTCTCGCCGTAGAGCTCGGCCTCGGAGAAGAAGCGGATCCAGTCGGGGTCGGGCTCGTCCCAGTCCACGGCCTCGGCGAAGGTGTCCTCGGCCATCCGGACGGCCCGCTTGCACTTGCCGGGCTGGCCCATGTTGGCGTAGGCGCGGGCCTCCATCGCATACAGCATCGACTGGGTCCGCGGGCTGGCGCAGTCCCGGCTGCCGTACTGTGCGAGGTGGATCAGCTCCAGCGCGTCGTCGGGCCGGCCGAGGTGGATCATCTGGCGGCTCATGCTGGACAGGATGTACGAGCCGAGCGGCCGGTCGCCCGCCTCTTTGGCGGCGTGCAGCGCGAGGACGAAGTACTTCTGGGCGGTCGGCTGGAGCCCCACGTCGTACGACATCCAGCCGGCCAGTTCCGCCAGCTCGGCGGCGACCTTGAACAGCTTCCTGGCGGTGGCCTCGGGGTGGGGTTCCTGGAGCAGATCGGTCACCTCGTGCAGCTGACCCACGACGGCCTTGCGGCGCAGCCCGCCGCCGCACTGCGCGTCCCACTGCCGGAACATCACGGTGGTGGACTCCAGCAGGTCCAGCTCGGGCTTGGACAGCCGGCCACGCGCGCGCGAGGACGGGACGGGCCGGGGCTCCTGGTACGGGACGGGCGGCGCGGGGACCAGCCAGCGCTGCATCGGCTCGATGAGGGCCGGGCCCGCGGACAGGGCCAGCGAGCTCCCGAGGAAGCCGCGCCGCGCCAGCATCAGGTCGCTGCGCGAGAACTCGCTGAGCAGGGCCACCGCCTGCGGGCCCGTCCAGGGCAGGTCGATACCGGACACGGAGGGTGACTGCCGGGCGACGCGCAGACCGAGGTCCTCGACGGAGACGACGCAGCCGAACCGCTCGGAGAACAGCTCGGACAGGATCCGCGGGATCGGCTCGCGGGGGTTCTCGCCGTCCAGCCAGCGGCGCACCCGGGAGGTGTCGGTCGAGATGTGGTTGGCACCCAACTGGCGGGCACGGCGGTTGACTTGGCGGGCGAGTTCGCCCTTCGACCAGCCGCTGCGCACGAACCAGGACGCGAGCAGCTCGTTCGGGCGCTTGTCAGCGTGCGATGCGCCACCAGCACTCGTACCGCTTCCGCTGTTGCCGCTCACTGGAACGCCCCCATCCCTTGGACCACTTGTCATCGAGTGCGCCAAGCCCTATCAGAATGCCGGTAAATTCGGTCGTCCGTCCGGCACTTGTCACCCTTCGAACGGAAAGCCGACTTGCCCCCGGCATACCCACGAGCGCATGTGCCCCGAGGGTTCGTGCACACACGGTAATCCTACGATCACGCCTCCTGCCATGGCGATCCCGGAAACGCCACCATTCGCCACCCCTTCGAATGAACTAACGGCCGCCTCCACACGATTCACTTGACATAGGACGGCCGGAACTGGGCGGAGCGAAGCATCAGGAGGCGCGTGTCGTCGAGCCCACCACCCTGGGCGCTTCCAGGCGCCGCGTGAGCCGAGCGGCGTCAGAGGGTAACCGGCCACCCGAGAACACAGAGGGTCACGTTCCGCATCCGCGCCGTAACCACCCGCGCGCTGGACCCGTTGGAGGGGGCATGGGCTTCACGATCGGCGGCATCCGGGAGATTCGATCCGGCGCGCGTCGACGCGGCCGCTCCTCGGAGTGCACCGCCGTCGCCGAGTTCACCGGACTGTGGGGCTGGGACGTGGTGCCCGGCGCGCGGGCCGCGGGGGGCGCCTGTTCGTGCGGCGACTCCGACTGCGGCGCCCCCGGCGCGCACCCTCTCGACTTCGCGCCCCCCGTCCCGGCCGGGGCCACGCTCGACGACGTCAGCAAGGCGTGGTCGGAGTTCCCGGGCGCCTCGGTGATGCTGCCGGTGGGCCAGGCGTTCGACGTGATCGAGGTGGCCGAGCCCGCCGGACGCCGCGCGCTGGCCCGGCTCGAACGCATGGGACTCCCCCTCGGTCCGGTCATCGCCACCCCCGAGGGCCGCGCCCACTTCTTCGTCGCCCCGGGCGCCGCCGCCGAGCTCCCCGAGCTCCTCTACCGCCTGGGCTGGGACGACCCCACCCATCTCGACCTGCGCGGCCTCGGCCCGGGCACGTCCATCACGGCCCCGCCCTCCGACCGGGGCGGCCTGGGACCGGTGCGCTGGCTGAGGCCACCGGAACTGGACACGGCCTCGAAGCCGCCGGCGGCACGGTTACTGCTGGGGACATTGGCGTACGTGGCACATCGGTCGCGGGCGTAGCACAGGGCCCGCCTGTCGCAGTCGTACACAGCGAAGCGCCCGTCCCCCAACTGCACCTTGGGGGGCGGGCGCTTCTTCGAACCAGATACCAGATTCGTAGGTGGGGTCACTCCCCGATAAGGGCGTCAACGAACGCCTCCGGCTCGAACGGCGCCAGGTCGTCGGCGCCCTCGCCCAGCCCGATCAGCTTCACCGGGACGCCCAGCTCGCGCTGGACCGCGACCACGATGCCGCCCTTGGCCGTGCCGTCGAGCTTGGTGAGCACGATGCCGGTGATGTCGACGACCTCGGCGAAGACGCGGGCCTGGACCAGGCCGTTCTGTCCGGTCGTCGCGTCCAGCACCAGCAGGACCTCGTCCAGCGGCGCGTGCTTCTCGACGACCCGCTTGACCTTGCCGAGCTCGTCCATGAGGCCGGTCTTGGTGTGCAGGCGCCCGGCGGTGTCGATGAGGACGACGTCGGAGCCCATCTCCTTGCCCTCCTTCACCGCGTCGAACGCGACGGAGGCGGGGTCGCCGCCCTCAGGACCGCGCACGGTGTAGGCGCCGACGCGCTCGCCCCAGGTCTGGAGCTGGTCGGCGGCGGCGGCTCGGAAGGTGTCGGCGGCGCCGAGGACCACGCTGCGGCCGTCGGCCACGAGGACGCGGGCGAGCTTGCCGGTGGTGGTGGTCTTGCCGGTGCCGTTGACGCCGACGACCATCACGATGCCGGGCTTGCTGGTCTCCGGCTCGGTGCGGACCGTGCGGTCGAAGTCGGTGCCGACCAGCTTGAGGAGTTCCTCGCGCAGCAGGCCGCGCAGCTCGGCGGGGGTGCGGGTGCCGAGCACCTTCACGCGCTCGCGCAGGCCGTCGACGAGTTCCTGGGTGGGGGCCACCCCGACGTCGGCGGTGAGCAGCGTGTCCTCGATCTCCTCCCAGGTGTCGTCGTCGAGGTGCTCGCGCGACAGGAGCGTGAGCAGCCCCTTGCCGAGGGCGTTCTGCGAGCGGGAGAGCCGGGCGCGCAGCCGGATCAGGCGGCCGGCGGTGGGCTCCGGGACCTCGATCTCGGTCGGCGGGAGCTCTTCGACGACGGGCGGTTCCTCGACGGCGACCCCGGTCGAGCCGTCGGGAAGGTCCACCTCCTCTATGGTCCGGCGCTCTTCGTCGCGCGGTGTCTCGGCCTCGTCGCCGACGTGCGGCTCGGCCGGTGGGGCGGTGATGTCGGGGGCGGCGGGCGGCGGCGGGGGCAGCTGCTTCTTGCGACGGCTGCCGACGATGAGCCCGCCGAGCGCGCCGAGCACGACCACGGCGATGACTACAGCAAGGATGACGATGTCCATAACCCGTCCAGTATCGGCCATGGAGTCCCGCGACACCCCTCTGGATGTCTGACACACCGTCAGCTAACGTCCGCCTTCACACCCGCCCGGTGAAGGGGGACCCCCATGCCCGTCACGGTCGTCCGTTTCAACCTCGTCGAGCCCGACGCGACCCCCGCCTCCCTCGCCGCCCGCTACCGGGCGGCCCTGGAGATGGCCGCGTACGCCGACGAGCACGGCGTCACCACCGTGCAGACCGAGGAGCACCACGGCGCCGAGAACAACTGGCTGCCCTCGCCCTTCGGCTTCGCTGCCGCGGTCTTCGGCGCGACCAGGCGCCTCGCGGTCACCGTCTCGGCGATCATCGGCCCGCTGCACGACCCGCTGCGGCTCGCCGAGGAGATCGCGGTCCTGGACCTGCTGAGCGGCGGCCGGCTGGTGACGGTCGCCGGGATCGGGTACCGGCCCGAGGAGTACGCCCACTTCGACGTGGAGTGGAAGCGGCGCGGCGAACTCCAGGACGAGCTGCTGGAGACGCTGCTGAAGGCGTGGACCGGCGAGGAGTTCGAGTACCGGGGCCGTACGGTGCGGGTCACTCCGCGCCCGTTCACCGATCCGCACCCGCTGCTGCTGGTCGGCGGCTCCTCGAAGGCCGCCGCCCGCCGGGCCGCCCGGTTCGGCCTGCCGTTCTTCCCCAGCGCGCATCTGCCGGAGCTGGAGGCGTACTACAAGGAGCGGCTCGTCGAGTACGGCACCGAGGGCTGGACGATGATGCCGGCCGCGGAGACGCCGCTGCTGCACGTCGCCGAGGATCCCGACCGGGCGTGGGCCCGGTACGGCGGGCACTTCCTGCACGAGGCACGGACGTACGCCTCCTGGCAGTCCGGCGACGTCCGCTCGGCGGTGAAGTCGGCGGCCACGACGGTGGCGGAGCTGCGCGCCGAGGGCGTGTACCGGATCGTGACGCCGCAGGAGTGTGTGGCGCTGGGGTTCGACAACTACGTGCTGCACCCCCTGTCGGGCGGGATGCCGGTGGAGGAGGGGTGGCGGAGCCTGCGGCTGTTCGCGCAGGAGGTGCTTCCGGCCTTGGGCGGATGAGCCGCGCGCAGAGCGGATGTCCGATGGCCTACGGACGCACCGCCGCCCCCGGTCCGGGCAGTGGCCGGACCGCGGGCGGCGGCGGGGTTACGGGAGGAGGGGCAGCGGGGACTTGGCCCTTCCCCCCGAGTTCGGGGGCCGGTCAGCCCATCTCCTCCAGCTTCTTGCCCTTGGTCTCGGGCACGAACTTGAGGATGAAGGGGATGGAGAGGAAGGCGAACACCGCGTACATGACGTAGGTGAGCGACAGGTTCCAGTCCGACAGGTCCGGGAAGGTGATCGTGATCACCCAGTTGGCGATCCACTGGGCCGAGGCGGCCACGCCCAGGGCGGCGGCGCGGATCTTGTTGGGGAAGACCTCGCCGAGCATGACCCAGACGACCACGCCCCACGACATGGCGAAGAAGAGGACGAAGGCGTTGGCGGCGATCAGCGCGACGTAGCCCTGCGCGGTCGGCAGCGGGTCGTTGCCGTTCTGGAAGGAGAAGGCCCAGGCGGCCGCCGCGAGCGAGATGCCCATGCCGACGGAGCCAATGAGGGCGAGCGGCTTGCGGCCGAGGCGGTCGACGAAGATCATCGCGATCACGGTGCCGATGATGTTGATGATCGAGGTCTCGAACGAGTAGAAGAACGAGCTCGACGGGTCGACACCGACGGACTGCCACAGCAGGTTCGAGTAGTAGAAGATGACGTTGATGCCGACCAGCTGCTGGAAGACGGAGAGGCCGATACCGATCCAGACGATCGGCAGGAGACCGAAGCGGCCGCCCAGCAGATCCTTGAACGTGGACTTGTGGTCGCTGCGCATGGCCTGGTCGATCTCGGCGACCCGGGCGTCCAGGTCCACGCCGCCCTCGACGTCGCCGAGCACCTTCTTGGCGTCCTCGACGCGGCCGACGCTGATCAGATAGCGCGGGGACTCGGGGATCGCGAAGGACAGCAGGCCGTAGACGAGGGCGGGCACGAGCATCACGCCGAGCATCCACTGCCAGGCCTCCAGGCCCGCGACCGTCCCGCGCTCCTCGCCGTCGGCCATGTTGAGGATGGCCCAGTTGACGAGCTGGGAGACGGCGATGCCGATGACGATGGCGGCCTGCTGGAACGAGGCGAGCCTGCCCCGGTACGCGGGCGGGGCGACCTCGGCGATGTAGGCCGGGCCGATCACCGAGGCCATACCGATGGCGATACCGCCGAGCACACGCCAGGCGGCGAGGTCCCAGGCGGCGAACGGGAGGCCGGAACCGACGGCGCTCACGGCGAACAGCACCGCCGCGATCTGCATGACGCGGATCCGGCCGATGCGGTCGGCTATGCGGCCGGCGATGGCGGCGCCCACGGCACTGCCGAGCAGGGCGCTGGCGGCGACGGTCCCGGTGACGCCGGAGCTGAGGTCGAACCGGGCCTGGATGCCGCCGTTGGCTCCGTTGATCACGGAACTGTCGTAACCGAACAGGAAGCCGCCCATGGCGGCCGCCGCGGCGATGAAGACGACGTGCCCGAGATGTTCGGGATGAGCCGTCCTGGCTCCTGACGTGGGTGCCTGCGCTGTGCTGGTCACGTGTACTCCTCGGGCCACCGGCAACGCTGCCGGGTGGGGGTCAGCCGCTCCAAGTAGTGATACCTGAAGGTAAAAGCAACGTTGCAGAGACTATGCCTTCAAGTTTCGAAGTCAATAGGCGAGTGGCTGTAAGTTTCGAGACGCGAACAGGTGACGCGCGTTCACTTCTTGAAGTAATCGTGAAAGTCGCAGGGCATGGCTGGGGTGCCGCCGGGCTCATCGCCCGGGGCTGATGTCAGCGAAGCCGTTGGCTGATGACCTTCGACACACCGTCGCCCTGCATGGAGACGCCGTACAGCGCGTCGGCGACCTCCATCGTGCGCTTCTGGTGCGTGATCACGATCAGCTGCGAGGCCTCCTGCAGCTCCTGCATGATGCGGATCAGCCGCTGGAGGTTGGTGTCGTCGAGGGCGGCCTCGACCTCGTCCATGACGTAGAACGGGCTGGGGCGGGCCTTGAAGATCGACACCAGCAGCGCTACGGCGGTCAGCGACCGCTCGCCACCGGAGAGCAGGCTCAGCCGCTTGACCTTCTTGCCCGGAGGGCGTGCCTCGACGTCGACACCCGTGGTGAGCATGTTGTCGGGATCGGTCAGGATCAGCCGTCCCTCGCCCCCGGGGAACAGTCGGCTGAACACACCCTCGAACTCCCGGGCCGTGTCCCAGTAGGCCTCGGTGAAGACCTGCTCGACGCGTTCGTCGACCTCCTTGACGACCTGGAGCAGGTCAGCCCGGGTCTTCTTCAGGTCTTCGAGCTGCTCGCTGAGGAACTTGTGCCGTTCCTCCAGCGCCGCGAACTCCTCAAGGGCGAGCGGGTTGACCTTGCCGAGCTGCTGGTAGGCACGCTCGGCCGTCTTGAGCCGCTTCTCCTGCTCGGCCCGGAAGAACGGCTTGGGCTGGTTGCGGGGGTGCTCGGGGTCCTCGGGGAGCTGCTCGCCCTCCGCGGCCAGGGAGGGCGGTACGAGCTGGTGGGGGCCGTACTCGGAGACGAGCCCGGCGGGCTCCACGCCCAGCTCCTCCAGCGCCTTGGTCTCCAGCTGCTCGATCCGCATCCGCTTCTCGGCGCCGAGGACCTCGCCGCGGTGCACGGAGTCGGTCAGCTTGTCGAGTTCGGCCTTGAGGTCACGGCCCTGACCGCGGGCGACGGTGAGTTCCTGCTCGCGCCGCGCCTTGGCGGCCTCGGCGGCGGTGCGTTCCTCGTCGGCGCGGGCCAGGGAGACCTCGACATGGGCGAGCAGCTGCCGGGTGCCGGAGGCGACGGCCTCGGCGACGGCCGCCTCGTGCCGCAGCCGGGCCCTGCGCTGCTCGGCACGCGCGCGTGCGTCCCGCTCCGCTCGGGCGGCGCGGTCGAGCGAGTCGGCGCGGCCGGCGAGTCCCTTGACCCGTTCTTCGTGGGTACGGACCTGGAGGCGGGCCTCCATCTCGGTCTGGCGGGCGTTGGCGCCGTCGGCGGCGAGACGGTCCCGTACCGATGTGTCGGGTTCCTCCTCGACCAGCATCTCCTCGGCCACGGCGAGTCGTTCGGCGAGTTCCTCGACCTCCTGGAGTGCCTTGTCGAGGGCGTCCTGGGCCCGTGCGGCGGCGGCCACGGAGCGCTCCGCTTCGCCGGCCGCGCCCCTTGCCTGGCCCGCGAGCCGGCCGAGCTGCTGGGCGACCGCGGACTTCTCCCGGTCGGCCGCCCGGCGCCGCTCCCCCAGCTCCTCGACGAGCGCGGCGGATGCCTTGCGGCGCTCGGTCGCCGCGTGCTGGGCCTCGGCCAGTTCCTCGCAGCGCACTGCCAGCTCTTCCAGCTCGGCGACGGCCTCGTCCACGGAGGCCTGTACTTCGAGGAGGCTGGGTGCGCCTGCGGAGCCGCCGTGGGCGAAGTGGGCGCCGAGGAGGTCGCCTTCGGCGGTTACGGCGGTGAGGTGGGGGTGGGCGTAGACGAGCTCCTCGGCGTCTTCCAGGGTGGGGACGACGACGATGCCGTGGAGGAGGCGTCGTACCGCGGGCATGAGTTCGGAAGGGCCACGGACGAAATCTGCCACGAGACGCTCCGCGGGTTGTGCCGCGGCAGGAAGCGCCGCGTCATGCTGTCGGGCGCCTGCGGGATCGTTGTGGCTGGTCGCGCAGTTCCCCGCGCCCCTTGGGGGCGCTGAATCCTCCGGCGTTCCCGCCAGCAGCAAGGACGCGCGTCCGCCATCCTGCTTACGGAGCAGACGGATCGCCTCCGCCGCGGCGGACGGTGACGTCACCGCGAGCGCGTCCGCAGCCGCGCCGAAGGCAGCCGCCAGGGCGACCTCGTAGCCGGGTGTCACCGTCAGCATCTCCGCCGCCGGGCCGAGGAGACCGGTCAGTCGGTCACGGGCACCGAGCAGTATCCCTGTGCCGTCCTTGCGGCGCAGGCCGAGCGCCAGCGCATCACGGCGGGCCTCGGTCGCGGCGCGCGCTCGTTCGGCCGCCGTGGCCGCCTCCCGGGCCGCCGTCAGGGCCGCCTCCGCCTCCCTCAGGCGCCCCTTCGCCGCGTCGTGCTGCTCGCCGAGTTCCGCGTCGCCGGCGTCCAGGCCGTCGACCTCGACCTTGAGGGCCTCGTACTCCTCCTGCGCGGCGAACGCCCGCTCCTGGGCCTCGTCCCGTGCGGCGGCCAGGCGGTCGATCTCGGCCTGGGCGGAGGCCGCGCGTGAACGGGCCGCGTTGACCTGCCCGTTCAGCCGGGCGAGGCCCTCGCGGCGGTCGGCGATGGCGCGGGCGACGTCCTTGAGGCGCCGCTCCTCCTGCGTGAGCTCGCGTTCCAGTTCGGCGCGGTGGGCGACCGTGTCCTCCAGGGCGCGCTCGGCCGCCTCCAGGGCCGCTTCGAGTTCGGCCTCCTGCTCGCGGATGCGGGCGGCCTCGCGCTCCATGTCCTCGGGGTCGCGGCCCCGGCGTTCCTCCGGCGGCGCGGACGTGGCGCTCTTCACGCGCGCGTCGGCCAGCGAGATCGTGCCGCGCACCCGCTCGGCGAGCTGGGACAGCTCGTACCAGGTCTGCTGGGCGCGCTGGAGGCGCGGCGTGAGCTGTCGTACCTCGTCCTCCAGGAGGGCCTCGCGCTGGAGCGCCTTCTTCAGCTCCTGCTCGGCGGCCTCCTTGCGCTCCTTCAGCGCGGCCTCGTCGGCGACCTCGGCCTGGAGCGCCTGACGGAGCCCTACGAGATCGTCGGCGAGGAGACGGAGGCGGGCGTCGCGCAGGTCGGCCTGGATGACGGCGGCCCGGCGCGCCACCGCCGCCTGCCGGCCGAGCGGCTTGAGCTGCCGGCGCAACTCGTCCGTCAGGTCCTGCACGCGCGCGAGGTTGGCCTGCATCGCGTCCAGCTTCCGCAGCGCCTTCTCCTTGCGCTTGCGGTGCTTGAGGACGCCCGCGGCCTCCTCGATGAAGGCGCGGCGGCCCATGGGGTCGGCGTGCAGCACGGAGTCGAGCTGGCCCTGGCCGACGATGACGTGCATCTCGCGGCCGATGCCGGAGTCGGAGAGCAGTTCCTGGATATCGAGGAGACGGCAGGTGTCGCCGTTGATCTGGTACTCGCTGCCGCCGTTGCGGAACATGATCCGCGTGATGGTGACCTCGGCGTACTCGATGGGCAGTGCGCCGTCCGAGTTGTCGATGGTCAGCGAAACCTCGGCTCGGCCGAGTGGCGGACGGCCGGTCGTGCCGGCGAAGATGACGTCCTCCATCTTGCCGCCGCGCAGCGACTTGGCGCCCTGCTCGCCCATGACCCAGCTGAGGGCGTCCACGACATTGGACTTGCCCGAGCCGTTCGGTCCGACGACACACGTGATTCCCGGCTCGAACCGGAGTGTGGTCGCCGAGGCGAACGACTTGAACCCGCGGAGGGTCAGGGCCTTGAGGTGCACGCCGCTGGACTCTACCTTCCGCCCGGATGTCACTCCATGAACCCACGGTTTCACCGATGAACGTGCAGGGCACACCAGACGTTAAAGAGGGTGAAAGGATGCGCGGGGCAGTAAGCCGGGAGCAAGAAAGAAGGGACGCCGAAGCGTCCCTTGCAAACTCTGACGGCTGACTTTCCAGTCGTCTGACAACTACTTAGCGGTGGGATACGGGCTGCCCAACCACTGCCTGTGCTGTCGTGGAGCGATGCAGTGATCAGGTGAGCGCAGGCTCCGCCTGGTGTGCGTCGATGCTCTCCATGATCCTGTCGTGAGAAGCGGCAGCCGTCAGCGCGTCGTTCTCCGCCTGGATCCGACCGAGCTCGGATTCCAGGTCCTGTACGCGCTGCTGGAGCCGTCGCATCTCGGCGAGGAGTCGAGGGTCGGAGCCGCCGACGTAACCGAGAAGCGCCTTTGCCATGATGGATGGTCCTCCACAATGAGTGACCGACCGAAGCGGTGTGGGTCGTGAGGGATTCGCACCCGCGGTTGCTTGGCAGGCCTGGAGTTGTGCTGCCGTTCAGCCACGCCAAACAGCGAAGGTGCGCGGGGCTTTCAGCGTCTCACCAAAAAGTTTGACGGTCAACACGATCACGCCCCGTATTGGTGGGCGAACCCGGTGGCACACGGCCGGAAAGCGGCTGCGCGGCGACGTCTGCGGGGCCCTCGGGGCGTGGCGATCATCCTTGAGTGCGGAGCCTGCCACCACACGCGCTTCTTGGCAACCACCTGCTCATTTCTGCTCGGGGCAGTTGCCGGTGGCAGGTCCCTCCGCTTGCGCCAGGGCCGATTTACAGAAACGGCTCAGCGGATGGCGAAGCCGTCGTAACCCCCACGAGGTGTGTCCCAGATCTCGGTGACACCGTCCACCCGCCCGGGCGTGTCGTCGCCCGCGAGCCAACCGAGGAGTCCTTCACAGCCTTCTCGTGAGCCCTCCGCGACCACCTGGACCCGGCCGTCGGCCAAATTGAGAGCAAAACCACTCAGGCCGCCGATCTCGAGGGCCTTGGCCCGCGTGAACCAGCGGAAACCCACACCTTGGACGCGTCCACGTACCCAGGCGACCAGCCGTACATCCTCGCTCATGACTGCAACCTAACGGGCCAATGTCTCTCCGGGCACTTCCTCCCCGGGCGCCATGGGGTACCGTCCCCACCCAATGAATCCCATATGAAACTCACACGATCGAGTGAGTTCTGTGTGGATCTTGAGACCGCAGGGACGAGGAAGGCCAGGACATGGGACGCCACCGACGCTCCGCCGCCGGCCGCGCCGCCACGGGCCGCGCCACGGGGGTCACACATACGGACGGCTCCTTCACGGAGGGCAACGACCCACTGGACTCGTACGGCGGCGACCGTCCGACGATTGGCATCGCGCCCTATCTGAACCCGGAGGCGTACGCCGAGGCCTACGCGAAGAGCGACGCCTACCTGTTCGCCTCGGACGACGACTACGACCGGATCACCGGCACCACCACCTTCCCGGACACCGAGACGGCCGTGTTCCGCAGTGACGGCTTCACGCCCAGCGGCGGCTCCCGGCGCCCCGGGGGCGGCTCGCACCGTCGGCGCAAGAAGAAGGCCGTTGCGCCGGTGAAGACCGGGCTGCTCGGCGTCTCCGCGGCGGTCGCACTGGGCACGGTCGCGGTCGCCGCGGGCGTGGTGCCCGGCATCGACAACTACCAGCTCGGCGGCGGCAGCGGCGCGGACAAGGTGCAGGCCGCCGACACCCCGAGCAACGCCCCCACCGAGCAGGGCGGCACGTCCGGCGACGCCGACAGCCAGGACAGCGGCTCCCCGGCCGACCGGGACGCCGAGCGGCCCACCTCGCCGGCCCCGTCGACGTCGTCGGCCGCACCGACGAAGACCCCGTCGAAGAAGCCGTCGGCCACGCCCAGCCAGAAGCCGAAGGAGACTCCTTCCCGTACGGCCACGAAGGCGCCGGAGAAGAAGAAGGAGCCCGAGCGCGAGCAGACCGGCGCCCCTGTGGAGATGTCCGCCCAGGCCGCCGCCGCGGCCGAGGTGCTCCAGCTCGTCAACCAGGAGCGCGCCCAGGTCGGCTGCAGCGCCGTGTCCGCCAACAGCTCGCTCACAGCCCTGGCCGAGAACTTCAGCGAGGACATGGCCGCGCGGGGCTTCTTCGACCACACCGACCCGAGCGGGGCGTCCCCGTGGGACCGGGCCGCGAAGGCCGGCATAACGGACCTCGGCGGCGAGAACATAGCCCGCGGCCAGGCCGACGCGGCGGCGGTGATGGACGCCTGGATGAACAGCCCGGGCCACAAGGCCAACATCCTGAACTGCGACTTCAAGACCCTGGGAGTCGGCGTGCACTTCGGCGCCGGCGGGCCCTGGTGGACGCAGGACTTCGGGTACTAGGAGCACAGCCCGTACGACGAGGGGCTCCTCTCCGGTCCACGGTGACCGGAGAGGAGCCCCTCGCGCGTCAGTGATACGCGGCGACCGCGGCGCGTCCCTGCGCGAACACCTTCGCGGTCTCGGCCACCCGGCGCCCCAGGTGCTCGGCCGTCGCGATGTCGGCCTTGTGGACGGCCTCCGGACCCTGGTCGGCGTTGGTCTGGGCGGCGGCGCCGGTGAAGACGCCGAGGCGGTTGAGGTCGTTCTCGGAGCCGGCGCTGTGGTTCCAGCCGGGGAGCAGGCCGAGGTTGATCCAGTGCATGCCGAGCTGGGCGGCAAGGATCTGGAAGAACTGCAGGGTGTGCAGCTTGTCGCCGCTCTTGGAGGCGGAGTTGGTGAAGCCGGCGGCCAGCTTGTCCGTCCAGGTCTGCTCGGCCCAGCGCTTGGAGGTGGCCTCCGCGAAGACGTGGAAGGCACCGGACGCGGTGCCCATGTAGGTCGGCGAACCGAACACGATGGCGTCCGAGCCGTCGAGGGTCGCCCACTGCTCCTCGGTGATCTCGTCCACCTTGATCAGGTGCACCTCGGCACCGGCCTCGACGGCGCCGGAGCGGACGGCCTCGGCGATGACGGCGGTGTGGCCGTAGCCGGAGTGGTAGGCGATGGAGATGACAGGGGTGGTCACGTGCGTATTCCTGGATAGGCAGCTCACTGGCGGCAACGAAAGGAAAGCACTAACTTTCGGTTAGTGCAACCTGCCGGTTAGCGCTGTGTTCGAGTACGCTGCAGAGATGGACACCAAGCAGGAGCACACGGAGGCGCAGGACCTCCCGTACAACGTGTTCGCCAAGGCCTGTCCCTCGCGCGGCACGCTGGAGCATGTGACAGGCCGCTGGGGCGGACTCACGCTCGGCGCCCTGTACGAGGGCGCGCTGCGCTTCAACGAGCTGCGCCGCCGGGTCGACGGCGTCAGCGAGAAGATGCTGTCCCAGACGCTGCACGCCCTGGAGCGGGACGGCCTGGTGCACCGCGAGGCGCAGCCGACCAATCCACCACGCGTCGACTACGAGCTGACGCCGCTGGGGCGCGGCGTCACCGAGCGGCTCCTGACCCTCATCCACTTCGTCGAGGGGCAGATGGACGACGTGCTCGAAGCGCGTCAGCGCTACGACGAGACGCGCGGCACCCTCTGACACCTCGGGCAGAAGTAGCTGGACCGGTTCATCCAGGGCCGCCTGCGCATTGGCGTACCGCACCGCTTGCACGGCAGTCCCTCACGGCCGTACGCGTCCAGTGACCGGTCGAAGTACCCCGACTCCCCGTTGACGTTGACGTAGAGGCTGTCGAAGCTCGTGCCGCCGACCGCGAGGGCGGCGTTCATGACGTCCCTTACGTGGCCCAGGAGTTCGAGGCTGCGCGGGCGTGTGAAGGTCCCGGTCGGGCGGTCGTAGTGCAGGCGGGTGCGCCACAGGGCCTCGTCGGCGTAGATGTTGCCGACGCCGCTGATCAACGACTGGTCGAGCAGGGCCCGTTTGATGGTGGTGCGCTTGCGGCGCAGGGCCTGGTGGAAGGCCTCGTCGTCGAAGAGCGGGTCCAGGGGGTCGCGGGCGATGTGCGCGATGACGTCGGGCAGTCCGTCGGCGGTGTTCTCGTGCAACGACAGGCCGCCGAAGGTGCGTTGGTCGACGAACCGCAGTTCGGTGCCGAGGGCATCCGCGAACCGGACCCGGATCCTGAGGTGCTTCTCGTCGGGGGCGCTCTGCGGCTGGACGAGCAACTGACCGCTCATCCCGAGGTGCGCCAGGATCGACTGGTGCGTGTCCTCCAGCGGCAGCCAGAGGTACTTGCCCCGGCGGCTCGGGGTGCCGATCCGGTGCCCCTTGAGGCGATGCGCGAAGTCGTCGGCGCCGGCGATGTGCCGCCGTACGGCACGCGGGTGCAGCACCTCGGCGTCGGCGACCGTGCGATGGGCGACCCATCGCTCCAGGCCGCGTCGTACGACCTCGACCTCGGGCAACTCGGGCATGGGATCCCCCGTCCACCTGCGTCTGAATGGACCGAGCGCCCGCCCCACGGCGGGGTACGGGCGCTCGGATCTCTCTGTTCGGTCAGGCGGAGGCCGACGACGCGTCGGCGTCGGGCTCAGCGATGTCCGGCTCGGCGGCATCCGCTGCCGCCTTCGCCTTCTCGGCGCGCTCGTCCGCCGCGGCCCGGATGGACCGCCACGCGGATTCAGCGGCCTGCTGCTCCGCCTCCTTCTTGCTGCGGCCGGTGCCGGTGCCGTACGAGACGCCTCCGACGCGGGCGGCAGCAGTGAAGGTCTTCTCGTGGTCGGGACCGGTCTCCGTGACCAGGTACTCGGGGACGCCGAGGCCTTCGGTCGCGGTGAGCTCCTGGAGGCTGGTCTTCCAGTCCAGGCCGGCTCCGAGGTTCGAGGACTTCTCGATCAGCGGGTCGAACAGGCGGTGCACCAGCTCCGCCGCCGAGTCCAGGCCCTGGTCGAGATAGACCGCGCCGATCACCGCTTCCAGGGTGTCGGCGAGGATCGATGCCTTGTCCCGGCCGCCCGTGCCCTCTTCGCCCCGGCCGAGCCGGATGAAGGAGCCCAGGTCGAGCCCACGGCCGACCTCCGCCAGCGCACGCGAGTTGACCACCGCGGCCCGCAACTTGGCCAGCTGGCCTTCGGGCAGGTCGGGGTGGGTGCGGTACAGCGTGTCCGTGACAACGAGGCCGAGAACGGAGTCCCCGAGGAACTCCAGGCGCTCGTTGGTGGGCAGGCCGCCGTTCTCGTACGCGTACGACCGGTGGGTCAGCGCACGCACCAGAAGGGCGGACTCGAGCTTGTACCCGAGCCGCCCTTCCAACAGCGTGTGGGACGAGGCCTGGTTGTCCGCCTTCTTACGGGCGTGTGGGTCCGCCATGGCGTCTTCCGCCTTCTTGGCAGTGGACACAGTGCCTCTCACCAGCCGCTCAGACCTCGAGGACCTGGCGCTTGTTGTAGGTGCCGCAAGACGGGCACGCGATGTGCTGCAGCTTGGGCTCGTGGCAGCGCTCGCACGCAACCAGGGTGGGGACCGCAGCCTTCCACTGCGACCGGCGGTGGCGCGTGTTGCTGCGCGACATCTTCCGCTTCGGAACAGCCACGGCTACTTCTCCTGCTTCTCGTCGACGCCCGCTTCCGCGTCAGCGCCGCTCATCTCGTCCTTCTCGCCGTCTTCGAGTGAACCGGCGAGTCCCTGCAATGCCGCCCAACGGATGTCGACGGCGTCATGGTGGTGGTCCGGGTCGTCCGCAAGGCGTGCACCGCATTCGGCGCACAGTCCCGGGCAGTCTTCCTGGCACACCGGCTGCATCGGCAGTGCGAGCACCGCCGCGTCACGCAGCACGGGTTCGAGGTCGAACAAGCCGTCCTCGAGAAAGAGCCTGTCCTCGTCGTCCTCGGCGTCGTCGCCCGGTTCCGCGCTGTGATGGCGGCCCCGGTCGTCGGCGTCAGGGTACGAGAACATCTCCTGGAATTCCGCTTCGACATCGAGCTGAAGCGGCTCCAGACACCTTACGCACTCCCCCTCGGCCTGTGCACGGGCGGTGCCTGTGACGAGCACCCCCTCCATGACCGACTCGAGTCGGAGTTCGAGCTCCACCGGGGCGCCTTCCGGCACTCCGACGACCCCCTGGATACCGAAGTCCTTGGGGGCGTCGATCGTACGGGTCAGGCGCTGCAGCGCACCGGGCCGCCGACCCAGCTCGTGTGTGTCGAACACGAGAGGGTTGCGGTGGTCGAGGCGGGCTGTCACGCCATTCCTGCTTTCGATCTGCTGAGCTCAGGGGTTACTGCCCTTCGGTGTTACCCGGGCAGCGTTGATCGCGGACGTACACGCGACCGAAGAGCCAGGATACTGGACCTTTCCCTCACGGCCCAATCCGGCTGTCTCTTACTGCCCTCGCCCCTGCTCGTAGGCCCGCAGCTGCTCCGCGCTGATCATGCTGGTGTCGAAGAGGCTGGTCTCGTCGAGCGCGTACCCCTGGTTGCCCTGCGTGGTCTGCTGCGGGACCTGGTGCTGATCCTGGCCGGGCTCGTAGGCGGCCTGCTGGGGGGCGTAGCCCTGGTAGGCGTAGGGGTCGGCCTGCTGGTAGCCGTACGGGTCCTGCTGGCCGCCGTACTGCTGCTGGTAGCCGTAGGGATCCGCGGGCTGCTGCTGGTAGCCGTACGCCGGCTGCGCGGTCTGCGGGTCGTACTGCGGCTGTGGCGGTACGACTGCCGCGGGCTGCTCGGCGGGGGCCGCGGGGGCGTCCTGCTGCGCGAGGGCGGCGAGGTCGGCGAGGTAGTCGGCGTCGCTGGAGTGCTGCACGGTGCCGGTGTCGTCGGCGAGGGCGCCGAGGTCGTCGGTGGCGATCCGGCCGTGCAGCTTCTGCCGGCCGCGGCCGACGGCCTCCAGGGTCTTGGCGAGGACCGCCTCGAAGGCGCCGAGCTTCACGTCGACGTATTCGTCGGCGCTGCGGCGCAGGGTCTCCGGGTCGTGGCTGCGCTCGGGGGCGTCCTCGTCCTCGTAGCCGTTCTCGTCGGTGCCGGGGCCGGTGCCGAGCAGCTTCTCGCGCCCTCGGCCCACGGAGCCGAGGGTCTTGGTGAGGACGACCTCGAAGTTGGCGAGCTTGGAGTCGACGTAGTCGTCGGCCTCCGCGCGGACGTCCTCGGCCTCCTTGCGGGCCTCGGCGAGGATACGGTCGGCCTCGGCCTGGGAGCGGCGGGCGACCTCGGTGTCGGAGATCAGGGAGCCGCGCTCGGCGTGCGCGCCCTGGATGATCCGCTCGGCCTCCTGACGGGCCTGTTCGACCATCTGCTCGCGGCCGCCGATGAGCTCCTGGGCCTGGGCGAGAGAGCCGGGCAGGGCCGCACGGACCTCTTCCAGCAACGAGAGCAGTTCGGCGCGGTTGACCACGCACGAGGCCGACATGGGCATCGACCGGGCGCCTGAGACCGACGCGACGATCTCGTCGAGCTTCTTCTGCACGTCCACCGTGTGCTCGCCACTCTCTACAGCTGTGATGGAGACGGACGGGACGACTGTAGCCCCATCAGTCCTTGCGCAGGCGCTTGTTGAGGGCGTCCAGAACCAGCGGGGGGACCAGGTGGGAGATGTCGCCGCCCCAGGTCGCGACCTCCTTGACCAGGGAGGAGGACAGGAAGCTGTAGGTGGGGTTGGTCGGGACGAACAGCGTCTCCACGCCCGACAGACCGATGTTCATCTGGGCCATCTGCAGCTCGTAGTCGAAGTCGCTGACCGCGCGCAGGCCCTTCACGATGGCCGGGATGTCGCGCTGCTTGCAGAAGTCCACGAGGAGGCCGTGGAAGGCCTCGACCCGGACGTTCCCGTACTCCGCCGTGACCTGGCGGATGAGGTCGAGTCGCTCGTCGACCTCGAACAGGCCCTTCTTGGCCTTGTTGATCATGACGGCGACGTAGACCTCGTCATACAGCCTGGAGGCGCGGGAAATGATGTCGAGGTGTCCGTTGGTGATCGGGTCGAACGACCCGGGACAGACGGCGCGGCGCACTGCTGATCCCTCGCTCTCGGGTCCGGTCATCGTGCGTCTTCGCACGTGGAGGCGGCGCGACCGTACCAAAACGTTCCCTCGCCGTAACGACGGGCCCGGATCGCTTCGAAACCGTCCGGCCACCGGAATTCGCCACCTCTGGTGCTGCGCTCCACGGTGACGAGTGCGTCCGGCGCGAGCCAGCCCCCTGAGCGGAGTGTGAGCAGAATCTCGCGAAGATCGTGATCTGTGACTCGGTACGGGGGGTCCAGGAAGACGAGGTCGTACGGCTCGGTCGGCGCCGGGGTCTGGATGATCTGTTCCGCTTTGCCCGACCTCACCTCGGCGCCGGGGAGGCCGAGGTTTCCGACGTTCTCGCGGATGGTGCGGGCGGCTCTTGCGTCCGCCTCCACGAGGAGGGTGTGGCCGGCGCCTCGGGAGAGCGCCTCCAGGCCCACGGCCCCTGAACCGGCGTACAGGTCGAGGACCCTCTCTCCCTCCAGGGGGCCGCCCAGGAGGGACTGCCAGGTGGAGAAGAGACCTTCGCGTGCGCGGTCGGAGGTGGGGCGGGTGCCGGTGCCTGGGGGCACTGCGAGGCGACGTCCGCCGGCTGCGCCGGCGATCACGCGGGTCATCTCTGGTCCTTGTTCGGGGGTGGTTACGAAATCAGTGTGGCAGCAGGTCCGCCGTGGTTGCTCGCGCAGTTCCCCGCGCCCCTGGCGGGGCGCTCCTCCTCAGCCCTTTTCCAGGTACTGCTCCCTCTCCTCGTCCAAAAGGGCGTCCAGGGCCGTCCGCAGGCCTGGAAGCTGCGTCAGCTCCGGGTCCGCCGCCACCAGCGCCGCCGCCTCGTCCCTCGCCTCCGCGATGATCTCCTCGTCCTCGATGACGGCGAGGACCCTCAAGGAGGTACGGGCTCCGGACTGGGCCTGGCCGAGGACGTCGCCCTCGCGGCGCTGCTCCAGGTCGATGCGGGAGAGTTCGAAGCCGTCGAGGGTGGAGGCGACCGCGGTGAGGCGTTGGCGGGCTGCGCTGGCCTCCGGCATCTCGGTGACCAGGAGGCAGAGGCCGGGTGCCGAGCCCCGGCCGACGCGGCCGCGGAGCTGGTGGAGCTGGGAGACGCCGAAGCGGTCGGCGTCCATGATGACCATCGCGGTGGCGTTGGGGACGTTCACACCGACCTCGATGACGGTCGTGGCGACCAGGACGTCGGTGTCCCCCGCGGCGAAGCGGCGCATGACCGCGTCCTTGTCGTCGGGGTGCATACGGCCGTGCAGCACCTCGACGCGCAGGCCCTGGAGGGGGCCCTTGGCCAGCTGGTCCGCCACCTCGAGGACGGCGAGGGGCGGGCGCTTCTCGGCCTCGTCCTCCGGGGACTTCTTCTTGCCGGACTTCTTCGGGTCGTCCTCCTCGTCGCCGATGCGGGGGCAGACGACGTACGCCTGATGGCCGTTGCCGACCTCCTCGCGCACGCGCTCCCAGGCGCGGGCCAGGAAGTGGGGTTTGTCGGCGGCCGGGACGACGTGGGAGGCGATGGGTGAGCGGCCGGCCGGGAGCTGGTCGAGGACCGAGGTCTCCAGGTCGCCGAAGACGGTCATGGCGACGGTGCGCGGGATGGGCGTGGCCGTCATGACGAGCAGGTGGGGCGGCTGTTTGCCCTTGCCGCGCAGGGCGTCGCGCTGTTCGACGCCGAAGCGGTGCTGTTCGTCGACGACGACCAGCCCGAGGTCGTGGAACTGCACCTTGTCCTCGATCAGCGCGTGTGTGCCGATCACGATCCCGGCCTCGCCGGTGACCAGGTCGAGCAGGGCCTGGCGGCGGGCTGCCGCGCCCATCGAGCCGGTCAGCAGCGCCACCTTGGTGGCCTGCTCGGCCCCGCCCAGCATGCCGCCTTCGGCCAGCTCGCCCATCATCTCGACGATCGAGCGGTGATGCTGCTGGGCGAGGACCTCGGTGGGCGCGAGCATGGCGGCCTGACCGCCGGCGTCGACGACGGCGAGCATGGCGCGCAGGGCCACCATCGTCTTGCCCGATCCGACTTCGCCCTGGAGCAGGCGGTGCATCGGGTGCTCGGTGGCCAGGTCGTCGAAGATCTCCTTCGAGACCTTCTGCTGGCCCTCGGTGAGGGTGAACGGAAGGCGGTCGTCGAAGGACGTCAGGAGGCCGTCCGGCTTGGGTTTGCGGGCCACCGCCGGGAGTTGGGCGTCGGCGTGGCGGCGGCGGGCCAGCGCCACCTGGAGGACGAAGGCCTCGTCCCACTTGAGGCGGGAGCGGGCGTCCTCGATGTCGGCCTTGGTGTGCGGGCGGTGGATCTTGAGGAGGGCCTCGGGGAGGGTCACCAGGCCGCGGCCCTCGCGCAGGGTGTCCGGGAGGGGGTCGATCGCTTCCTGGGCGCTGGGCAGGACCGTCTGGACCGCCTTGCCGATCTTCCATGACTCCAGTTTGGCCGTGGCGGGGTAGATGGGGATCAGGGCGCCGGCCCAGGTCTCGACCGTCTCCACTGCCTCGTCGTCGGCGCCGCGCAGCAACTCGTACGCCGGGTGGGCCAGTTGGAGGCGGCGGTTGAAGACGGAGACCTTGCCCGCGAACATCGCCCGGGTGCCCGGCAGGAGCTCCTTGTGGGGCTTGTGAACGCCGGCACCGAAGAAGACCAGTTGGAGGCGGCCGCTGCCGTCGGTGATCGTGACTTCGAGACGCTGGCCCTTGCCGCGGGGGGCCTTGGCGGAGGCGAAGGAGTGCAGGCGGGCGTCGGCGACCATGGCGACCACCGTGACGTGCTCGTCCATGGGGAGGTCGGCCAGGTGTGTGAGCTGGCCGCGCTCCTCGTATCTGCGCGGGTAGTGGTGCAGAAGGTCGCCGACGGTGTGCAGGCCGAGGTGCTCGGCCATCACCTTGGCGGTGGGAGGGCCGAGCACCTTCTTCAGTGGTTCTTCCAGTGCGGGCACGAGATCCATTCCACACCACGGCACTGACAATGCCGTAGAGGTCACGGCGCCCGCCCCGGTAAACGTCCCGGAAACCCCTGGTCAGACGTTTGGTTTCGGCTCTAGGATGGCGCGCTCCGGCCATCCTTTCGCGGTCACCGCCTCACCGGGACCGCCCGACCCCGCGCCGTCGCCAAGCCCCCCCCAACGGCGCCGTGACGATGGACTCCCAGACCTCACAGTCATCCCAGACACCTCATACGTTCCAGGTCGACCTGCGTGGTCTGGTGGACCTGCTCTCCCACCATCTCTACTCCAGCCCGAAGGTCTACCTGCGCGAGCTGTTGCAGAACGCCGTCGACGCCATCACCGCCAGACGCGCCGAGGAGCCAAACGCGCCGGCCAAGGTGCGGTTGTACGCCGAGGCGGGCACCCTGCGGGTCGAGGACTCCGGGGTCGGGCTCACCGAGGCGGACGTGCACAGCCTCCTCGCGACCATCGGGCGCAGCTCCAAGCGTGCCGAGGGGCTGCAGGAGGCGCGGTCCGACTTCCTGGGGCAGTTCGGCATCGGTCTGCTGGCCTGTTTCGTGGTCGCCGAGCGGATCCGGGTGGTCAGCCGCAGCGCCCGTACTCCGGACGCGCCGCCCGTGGAGTGGACGGCCACGGACGACGGTTCGTACACCGTGCGGACGCTGCCGGACGGCGCCCGCACCGAACCGGGCACCACCGTGCACCTGGTGGCGCGGGCCGGGGCCGCCGAGTGGCTGGCCGAGGACCGGGTGCTGGCACTGGCCCGGGACTTCGGCTCGCTGCTGCCCTACGACGTCCGGGTCGGCGACGAGGCGGTCACCGACCTGCCCGCGCCCTGGGACCGGCCCTACCCCTCCCCCGCCAACCGCAGGGTGGCCCTGGCCCGGCACTGCCACGACCTGTTCGGCTTCACCCCGCTGGACTCGATCGACCTGGACGTGCCGCTCGCGGGGATCCGTGGCGTGGCGTACGTCCTTCCCTCGTCGGTCAGCCCGGCCCAGCGGGCGGGTCATCGCGTCCACCTCAAGGGCATGCTGCTGACCGAGCGCGCCGAACAGCTGCTGCCCGACTGGGCGTTCTTCGTGCGCTGTGTCCTCGACACGGACAGCCTGCGGCCCACCGCCTCGCGCGAGTCGCTGTACGAGGACGAGACGCTGGCGGCCGTACGGGAGGCGCTCGGCGAAAGGATTCGGTCCTGGCTGACGGGGCTCGCGGCCGGTGATCCGGAACGGCTGGCGGCGTTCCTGGCCGTGCACCACCTGGGCGTGAAATCGCTCGCGCGGCACGACAAGGAGATGCTGCGGACGATGCTGCCGTGGCTGCCGTTCGAGACGACCGACGGACGGCTGTCCCTGGAGGAGTTCGCGCAGCGGCACCCGGTCGTGCACTTCACGCGGACCGTCGAGGAGTACCGGCAGGTCGCGCCGATCGCGTCCGCGCAGGGCGTCGGGGTGATCAACGGCGGTTACACGTACGACAGCGAGCTGGTCGAGGCGCTGCCGTCGGTGCGGCCGGGCACGGTCGTCGCCGAGCTGGACGCCGACACCGTGACCGCGCACCTGGACTCCGTCGACCCGGCCGAGGAGCTGGCCCTGTCGGGCTTCCTGGCGGCCGCGCGGGCGAAGCTCGACCCGCTGGGCTGTGACGTCGTGCTGCGCGCCTTCCATCCACTGTCCGTGCCCGCGCTGCACCTCGACGACCGGGCGGCCCGGCACGAGCAGGCCCGCGCGGAGGCGGAGGAGCAGGCCGACGACCTGTGGGCCGGCATCCTCGGCTCGCTGCGCGGCAGCGCGCCACGCGCGCGTCTGGTGCTCAACCACCTCAACCCGCTGATCCGGCGGATCAGTTCGCTGGGCGACCCGGAACTGATCGGCACCGCCACCGAGTCCCTGTACGGGCAGGCCCTGCTGATGGCGCAGCGCCCGCTCAGGCCCGCGGACTCCGCGCTGCTGAACCGGGCCTTCATCGGCCTGCTGGAGTGGGCCACGAACGGCGAGGAGGGCCGCCGATGAGCGACGTCACGGACTTCGACTCGCTGCGCCGGGCGATGGCGGACAACTCCGAGGAGCCGGAGGGCCCCGCCCGCAACGCGCGCGCGGAGCAGCTGCTGGCCGAGGCCGAGAAGCTGACCATCCCGCTCGCCGTGATCGAGGCGCTCGGACACCAGCTGAAGGTCTACAACTACAGCTCCGAAAAGGACAAGATGTTCGTCCCCTTCGCGCGTCTGCTGCGCATGTGGGACGAGCGGCCCGAGGACTTCGACGAGTACGAGACGCATTCGCTGCACTGGGTCTTCAAGTGGATGTCGTCCGGCATGCTCGACCAGCCGCACATCCCGCTGGCCTCGATCGAGAAGTGGCTCGGCGAGATGGAGCACCGCTACCGCCTCGCCGGACACTCCGAACGGGCCGTGCGCAGCGCCGAGTTCAGTGTGGCCGCGCATGTCGGGGACGTGGCCCGGGCCGAGCGGGCCTACGCGGCCTGGCTGGCGGCCGACCGGGACAGCATGGCCGACTGCCACGCGTGCGAGCTGCACGGGCAGGGCTGGTGGCAGGCCGAGCGGGGCCGGGACGCCGAGGCGATCCGGCTGTGGGGGCCGGTCCTGGCGGGCGAGTTCACCTGCGCCCACGAACCGCACACCGTCCTCGCGTCCTCCCTGGTGCCGCTGCTGCGCCTGGGCCGCCTGGACGAGGCCCGCGCCCACCATCTGCGGGGTTTCCGGCTCGTACGGGCCATGGAGAGCATGCGCGGCGCCTACGCGGACCACGTGGAGTTCTGCGCGCTCAGCGGCAACGAGGCACGCGGCCTGGAGCTGCTCGCCGAGCGGCCGACGTACTTCACGGACGACGGGCATCCGCGCAGCAAGCTGGAGTTCATGGCGGTCGTGGCCCTGCTCATGGACCGCCTGAGTGAGCTGGGACTGGGCGGTCAGCGGGTTCCCGGCCCGGCCGGACGTGACTGGACCGCCCGTGAACTCGCCGTACACGCGCGTGGGGAGGCCCTCGCGCTGGCGGCGGGATTCGACCGGCGCAACGGCACGGCACACGTCAGCGAGCGGGCACGCGCGCGGATGGACCAGCCGCCGCTGGTGGAACGGCTGCCGCTCGGGGTGCGTACGACGGCGACACGGTCGGCGGGGGCGGCGGCGCCCGTGCCGGCGGCGGCCACCGTGTCCGGCGGTTCCGAGGGCGCGGCGGAACCCGACCTCTCCGCGCTCCTCATCGAGGCACGCCGGCTGTCGGACACCTTGCAGCCCCACGCCATCGAGGCCTGGGCGGCGGTCTCGCGGGCCGCCGAGGACGTCGAGCTGGCCGCCCGCGACCGCGCGGAGATCGCCGATCACCAGGCGATGGACCTGGGCCCGGAGGGCATCGCCCTGTTCGAGGAAGCCGCCGGGCTGTACGCGGAGGCCGGCGACCCCGGGGAGGCGCTGGCGGCACGCGCGCGTGGAGCGTACGTACGCGCTCTGACCGGCGCTGTGCCCGAGGCCCTCGCGGTGATCGCCGACCTGTACGACCGGGTCCTCGCGCTGTACGCCGAGGACGGCACCGGCGTACGGCAGACGGCGGCCGTGCTGATGAGCCGGGCGCGGATCCTGATGCGGCGGGTGCACGAGGCGGAGGGCGCGACGCAGGAGGCCGCCCTGGCCGACGCCAAGGCCGCCGTCGGCGAGGTGCTCGCGCTCGTGGACGGACAGGCCGGGGACGACGTACGGCTGGCCGCACGGGCGGCGGAGGCGCAGGCCATGCTCGCGGAGCTGGCCGCGCTCGCCGGGGACGTGGGGCGGGCCGCGGAGCTGTTCGCGCGGGCTTCGGAGGCGTTCGTCGGGGCGGGGCTGCCGTGGTTCGCGGTGGAGTACGAGGCCCGGCTGGCGGGTCTCGCGCACCATCTGGGCGACACGGCGGAGGCCGAACGGGCGCTTCGGGCGGCCCTGGAGCACGGCGGGCCGCACCTGGAGGCGCCTGGACGGGCCCAGCTGCACCTCCAGCTGGCCGAGGTGCTCGGCGGCCGGGGGCTGGCCGAGGAGGCGGCGGAGCACGCCCTGGAGGCCGCGCACTGGGCCGACGAGGCGGGCGAGAGCCGGACGCTGGGCGCCTGGGCGCGACAGCAGCTCGGCGGGTTCCTGTTGCAGCAGGGGCGGTTCGCCGAGGCCGCCGAGGTCCTGGAGTCGGCGCTGCCCGACCTGACCGCCGAGATGCACGGCGACGGCGCGGTCGTCCAGACCCAGTGGTGGCTCGGCGACTGTCTGAGCGAGCTCGGCGAACACCGTGAGGCCGCCGAACGCCGCCTTCAGGCCGCCGAGATCGCCCGGCACTGGCCCGAACAGCACGACCACGCCACGCTCGCCCACCTCGCCGCCGAATCCCTCGGCCACGCCGGCCTGCACACCGAGGCCGACCAGGCGTACGCGCGCGCGGACGCCCTGTGGCGCGAGCTCGGCAACGTGCACGGCCTCGTCCGCTCCCTGCGCGCCCGCGCGTGGCTGGCGTTGCGGCCGGCGGACACGGCGGGCGGCCGGGACGGCGGGCAGGACACGGCGTCCGCGTTGATGGCGAGCGCGATCAGCGAGTGCACGGCTGCGCTGGACTCGGCGGACGACGAGGAGGCACGCCGTCGGCTGGTCGGCGAACTCGGCCACACGCACCGGCAGTTCAGCGACCTGCTCGCCCGTTCGGCCACGGAGGACGCCGAGGACGAGTCGATCCGGGCCGCGCTGGAGGCGGCCCTGGCCCAGGTGACCCAGGCCGTCGCGGTGTTCGCCGCTCTCGGCGACGACGCGCTGCACAGCCGCACCGGCGCCGAACTCGCCGCGGGCTGGCTGGAGGCCGACCTGAGCCGCCCGGCGCGGGCCGCCGCACGCGCGCGTGCGGTGCTGACCGCGTACGAGGGTCACGACGAGGCCGACGAGGCGGCGCGGGAGCGGCGGGCCGAGGCCGAGCAGATGCTTCAGGTGGTGGAGGAACAGGACACCGAGTAGCGGGAGGGGCCGCCCGTCACTCCACGCCGATGAGCAGCAGCGCCCCTTGCCGCCCGCCCCGGTACACCACGGTGTCGACGGCGAGATAGGCCTCACGCACGCGTGCTTCGAGGTGCTCGGCGATCGTCTCGGGTGCCTCGTCGCCGAGGACGAGGGTGACGAGTTCGCCGCCTGCCGAGAGCATCCGGTCGAGGACGGTCTCGGCGGTGGTGGTGACGTCCGTCCCGATCACGGCGACATCGCCGTCGACGAGGCCGAGGACGTCGCCGGCCTGGCAGATGCCGGCCATGGTCCAGGACTGGCGTTCGGCGACGGCGACCTCGGCGTAACGGGTCGCGCCGGCCGCCGAGGTCATCGACACGACGTCCTCGTCGAAGCGGCGGTCCGGCTCGTGCACGGCGAGCGCCGCGATGCCCTGGACCGCGGACCGGGTCGGGATCAGCGCCACCCGGATGCCCTCCGCGCGGGCCTGCTCGGCCGCCGCGGCCGCCGTGTGGCGCAGTTCGGCGTCATTGGGCAGCAGTACGACCTCGCGCGCGTGGGCACGCCGTAGGGCCTGCACGAGTTCCCCGCTCGCGGGCGGCTCCCCGGGGCGCGCGAGGACGGTGGTCGCGCCGGCCTCGCCGTACAGCCCGGCCAGTCCCTCACCCGGCACGACGGCGACGACGGCCCGCTGGGCCCGTTCCCTGGGCGGCCGCTCGGCGCCGGTGGTGTGCACATCACCGGCACCGAAGTGGGTGATCCGGATCCGGTACGGCCGCCCGGCCTCGACGCCGGCCTCCACGGCGGCCCCCGCGTCGTCGACGTGCACATGGACGTTCCACAGCCCGTCACCGCCGACGATCACGAGCGAGTCCCCAAGACCGTCGAGCCGCTCCCGGAGCCGGTCCACGGCGGCGTCCTCGGCCTCCAGCAGGTAGATCACCTCGAAGGCGGGGCCGCTCACGTCCGGGGCGTCGGCGCATTCCTCGGCGTCGGGCTCCACGCGCGTGTGCGCCCCGGACACCACCACGGGGGCCGCCTCCCCCGTGAACGTCTCCACCAGCGCCCCCAGCACCGCCACCAGCCCTCGTCCTCCGGCGTCGACGACCCCCGCGCGCTCCAGGACCGCCAGTTGCCCGGGCGTGGCCGCCAGCGCCGCACGAGCCCCCTCGTAGGCCACCCGCGCGACCGCCCCGCAGTCGTCGCCCTCGGCCCCGTCGGCCGCGTCGGCCGCGTCGGCGGCGGCCGAGGCGACCGTGAGGACCGTGCCCTCGACCGGGTGGGCCACGGCCTGGCGAGCGGAGTCGGCCGCGTGCCGCAGGGCGAGTCGCAGACCGGAGCCGTCGGTGTGAGCCGTCTCACCGTCGGCGGCGAGCACCTGGGCCATACCCCGCAGCAGTTGGGCGAGGATCGTCCCGGAGTTCCCCCGGGCGCCGATGAGGGCCCCGTGCGCCATCGCGCGGGCCGCGTCCGCGAGGGTGGGCCTGCCCACGTCGTACGCGGTGAACACGGCCTCCACGGCGGCGACCGCCGATTCCACGGTCAGGTACAGGTTCGTCCCCGTGTCCCCGTCGGCCACGGGATAGACGTTGATCGCGTCGATCTCCTCACGCGCCCGACCGAGTGACTCCAGCGCGAGGCCGCACCAGGTGCGCACCGCGAGAGCATCGAAGAATGTCTGCGGCACCTGCGCCACCTGCGCCTCCTTGAGCTGCCGACCGTGGCACGCAGCGTAGACCCAGGGCGGGTGCGCGCCGGAAGCGGGCCGGGGGCGGGCCCCTGAGCAGGCATGGTAGTTTCGTTGGACTGGCGCAGTCGTTGTATGCTGCTCCGGTTGCCCGATGAAAATCGGGCCGTTCCCCTGGCAGCGCCACTCAGATCTCTGATCGTAGATCCGATCCCGGCATGCCGGGATTATCCGTAAGAGCATCTGAAGTCTTTGGAGTGACCCGTGGCTGCCAACTGCGACGTCTGCGGCAAGGGGCCGGGCTTCGGCAACAACATCTCGCACTCGCACCGCCGTACGTCCCGTCGCTGGAACCCGAACATCCAGCGCGTCCGTACCGTGGTCGGCGGGACGCCGAAGCGCGTGAACGCCTGCACCTCGTGCATCAAGGCCGGCAAGGTCTCGCGCTGACGCCCACAGCTGAGCGCGCGGCCACTGCTGGTTCGCTGCAGTAAGCCGGTCCACCTCGGTGGACCGGCTTTTTGCTGTGCCCGAAAGTCGCTAGGAGCGCTCGCGGAACCGCCACCCGTGGTCCACCGGCCCGATCCCCCCGCCGAGCGCGAACCCCGCCTTGATCGCCCCGGTGACGTACTCCTTGGCCGCTGCCACCGCCTCCGGCACGGACAGCCCCTTGGCGAGTCCCGAGGCGATGGCCGAGGCGAGCGTGCAGCCCGTGCCGTGGGTGTGCCGGTTGTCGTATCGGGGCGCCCGCAGCCAGTGCTCCGCGGAGCCGTCGGTCAGCAGGTCCACGGCGTCCCCGGACAGATGGCCGCCCTTGATCAGCACCCAGCGCGGCCCGTACGCCAGCACGGCCGCCGCGGCCTGACGCAGCTGCTCCTCCCCCTCGACCCGGACGCCGGTGAGCTGCGCCACCTCGTCGAGGTTGGGCGTCGCCACGGTCGCCACCGGCAGCAGTTTCGTGCGTACGGAGTCCAGCGCCGAGGCCGCGAGCAGCGGGTCCCCGTGCTTGGAGACGCCGACCGGGTCGACGACCGCCGGCGCGTCCGTGCCCCCGATCAACTCGGCCACCGTCTCGACGAGTTCGGCGGACGCCAGCATCCCCGTCTTGATCGCCTGGACGCCGATGTCGTCGACGACGCTGCGGTACTGGGCGCGTACGGCCTCCACGGGCAGTTCCCAAGCGCCCTGCACGCCGAGGGAGTTCTGCGCGGTGACCGCGGTGATCACGCTCATGCCGTGCACCCCGAGCGCCAGCATCGTCTTCAGGTCGGCCTGGATGCCCGCCCCGCCGCCCGAGTCGGAGCCCGCCACCGTGAGGACGTTCGGGATCATGACTCGATGTCCCCGCCGAAGTGGTCCCAGCCACCCTTCTTGGTCCACGGGGCCCCGTCCACCGTCACGTGGGGCAGCGCGGAGGGGTTGAGGACCTCGCCGATGACCTTCCAGCGGGCCGGGAGCTTCACGTCCGGCGGGAAGGTCGCCACGATCGCGTGGTCCTCGCCCCCGGTCAGCACCCACTGCATGGGGTCGACGCCGACGGCCTGCCCGATGTCGTTCATCTGGGTCGGGATGTCGATCGCGCCGGAGCGGATGTCGATCCGGACCTTGCTGGCCTCCGCGATGTGCCCGAGGTCGGCGATCAACCCGTCGCTGACGTCGCACATCGCGGTCGCGCCGAGCCCCGCGGCGGCCGGACCCGCGTGATACGGCGGCTCGGGGCGCCGATGGGCCTCCACGAAGGCGCGCGGCGAGCGGAAACCGCGGGCCAGCACGGCGTATCCGGCGGCGGACCAGCCCAGCCAGCCGGTCACCGCCACGAGGTCACCGGGCTGCGCGCCGGCCCGCGTCACGGGCTCCTGGTTGCGCAGATCGCCGAGCGCGGTGATCGACACCATGATCGAGTCACCCCGTACGACGTCACCGCCGACCACGGAGGCACCCGCGACCTGGCACTCGTCGCGCAGGCCGTCCATCAGCTCGGTCGGCCAGGTCACCGGGAGTTCGGCCGGCACGACCAGGCCGAGCAGCAGCGCGGTCGGTACGGCGCCCATGGCGGCGATGTCCGCGAGGTTCTGCGCGGCGGCCTTGCGGCCGACGTCGTAGGCCGTGGACCAGTCGCGGCGGAAGTGCCGCCCCTCCAGCAGGATGTCGGTGCTGGCGACCACCCTGCGGTCGGGCGCGGCCACCACCGCGGCGTCGTCGCCGGGGCCGACCCGGACCGCCGGGGTGGTGGTGAGACGGGAGGTGAGCTCCCTGATGAGCCCGAACTCGCCGAGCTCACCAACAGTGCCCTTCATTGCCCTTACGCCCCTTCTGTCCCTGTCCGCACCCGGTCGCGCGTCACTTCGGTCCTCGCTACGGTCGAGGTGTACGTCAACTTCTGTCGTGCCGGCACCCCGGCGCGCAAGCCCCGGCCATCGCAGGTCTCCCCGCGGCGAGCGGCGACGCGATACCGTGGCGTTCCTTTTCCCCACATGATCCTCGTGGCCGCCCTGGAGGTTCCGTGGTACAGGCGTACATCCTGATCCAGACGGAGGTCGGCAAGGCGTCGACCGTCGCCGAGACGATCAGCAAGATCCCTGGAGTCATCCAGGCCGAGGACGTGACAGGACCGTACGACGTCATCGTGCGCGCCCAGGCCGACACGGTCGACGACCTGGGTCGCATGGTGGTCGCGAAGGTCCAGCAAGTGGACGGCATCACCCGCACCCTGACCTGCCCGGTCGTACATCTGTAGCCCCCGTCTACCCTTGGCCGGTGAACTCTTTCCGTCACCGGCACATTTCTGTTCTCGGGCTGCCCGCGCTCGTCCTGCTGATCACCGCGGCGGGCTGCTCCTCAGCAGACGGCAGCGCGTCGGCGGCGGTTCCCAGTCCCGGCACCTCGGCGGCGAAGCTGTGTCAGAACCTCGACAAAGCACTGCCGGCCAAGGTCGCCGGTGAGCGCCGTGCGGATCCCTCGCCCGCGTCCCCGCTGACCGCGGGCTGGGGGGACGACCCGGCGATCATACTGCGCTGCGGTGTCGTACGGCCGCCGAAGATGATCGACCCCAAGGTGGCCGAGGGCCGGGATCCGGACGCGGTGGCCGGGGGGGTGGAAGGCGTCAAGTGGCTGATGGAGGAGCAGGACGACGGGGGGTACCGATTCACCTCCGCGAGCCGTCGCGCGTACGTCGAGGTCACCGTGCCCGAAGGGCTGGACAGCTCGGGTGCGCTGATCGACCTGGCTCCGGCCATCAAGAAGGCGATCCCCTCGGGGATCGCCGACCTGACCGTGGCGGACCCTACCTGAGCCCGGTCCTACCTGAGCCCGGTCCTACCTGAGCCCGGTGGACCGCCTCAGCGCCGCCTGGATCAGCCGGTCCACCAGGTCCGCGTAGCCGACCCCGCTCGCCTGCCACATCTGCGGGTACATCGAGATCGGCGTGAAGCCGGGCATCGTGTTGATCTCGTTGATCACGAACTCGCCGTCCTCGGTGAGGAAGAAGTCCGCGCGCACCAGGCCCTCGCACGAGGCCGCCTCGAAGGCGTCCACCGCGAGCCGCTGGACCTCGGCCGTCTCCTCGGGCGTCAGCGGGGCCGGCACGATGCCGGGCGTGGAGTCGATGTACTTGGCCTCGAAGTCGTAGTACGCGTGCGCGTCCGGCGGCGGGATCTCGGCCGGTACGGAGGCGCGCGGGCCGTCCTCGTACTCCAGCACCCCGCACTCGATCTCACGGCCGCGCAGGGCCGCCTCGACGAGGATCTTCGGGTCGTGCCGCTGGGCCTCGGCGATGGCCTCGTCCAGGCCGGCCGGGTCCTCGACCTTGGTGATGCCGATCGACGAGCCCGCGCGCGCGGGCTTCACGAAGAGCGGCCAGCCGTGCTCGGCGGCCAGGTCGACGATCTTCTTGCGGGCTGCCGACTCGTCGCGCTCCCACTCGCGCGGCCGGATCACCACGTACGGGCCCACCTTGAGCCCGAACGAGGTGAACACCCGCTTCATGTACTCCTTGTCCTGGCCGACGGCCGAGGCGAGCACGCCCGAGCCCACGTACGGGGTGCCGGAGAGCTCCAGGAGGCCCTGGAGGGTGCCGTCCTCGCCGTACGGGCCGTGCAGCACCGGGAAGACCACGTCGACGTCACCGAGGGCCTTGGGCACCGATCCGGGCTCGCTGTAGACCACTTCGCGGCTCGCGGGGTCGACGGGGAGGACCACGCCGCCCTCGCTGGACTCCGCGAGGTCGTCGACCTCGGGCGTACGGCGGTCGGTGATCGCCATGCGTTCGGGATCGTCGGCGGTGAGCACCCAGCGGCCGCCGCGCGTGATGCCGATCGGCAGCACGTCGTACCGCGTCCGGTCGATCGCGCGCAGCACGGCGCCGGCGGTGACCATGGAGATCCCGTGCTCGGAGCTGCGACCGCCGAACACGACGGCCACGCGCGGCTTGCGGGGCGGCTGGTCAGGGCTCTGGGGGAGGTTCTCGGTGCTCATATCGGGTTGAGGGTACCCGGTGGTAGGGGCCGGAGTCAGCGTCCGTTGACGCTGGCGGTTCGCGGCACCTGCGGCGCGGCGCCTAACGGCGCTCGGGCTTCGCGCTGCGTGACATGAGCTCCTTGAGGGCGACCACCGGCGGCTTGCCCTCGTGGACGATGCCGACGACCGTCTCCGTGATGGGCATGTCGACGCCGTGCCGACGGGCCAGATCCAGCACGGACTCACAGGACTTGACGCCCTCGGCGGTCTGCTTGGTGACCGCGATGGTCTCCTGGAGGGTCATGCCCTTGCCGAGGTTGGTGCCGAAGGTGTGGTTGCGGGACAGCGGCGAGGAGCAGGTCGCCACCAGGTCGCCGAGGCCCGCGAGTCCGGCGAACGTCATCGGGTCGGCGCCCAGCGCGACCCCGAGCCGCGCGGTCTCGGCGAGGCCGCGCGTGATGAGCGAACCCTTGGCGTTGTCGCCGAGGCCCATGCCGTCCGCGATGCCGACGGCGAGCCCGATGACGTTCTTCACGGCACCGCCCAGCTCGCAGCCCACCACGTCGGTCTCGGTGTACGGCCTGAAGTACGGCGTGTGACAGGCGCCCTGGAGGCGCTGCGCGACGGATTCGTCGGTGCAGGCGACCACGGCGGCGGCCGGCATCCGCGCGGCGATCTCGCGGGCCAGGTTGGGCCCGGTGACCACGGCGATGCGGTCCTGGCCGACCTTGGCCACGTCGTCGATGACCTCGCTCATCCGCATGGCGGTGCCGAGTTCGACGCCCTTCATCAGGGACACCAGGACGGTGCCCGGCGCCAGCATCGGCGTCCACTCGGCGAGGTTGGCGCGCAGGGTCTGGGACGGGACGGACAGCACCGTGAAGTCGGCGCCGGCCATGGCCCGAGCCGGGTCGGTGGTGGCCCGCATGCCCTGCGGGAGCTCGACGCCGGGGAAGTAGTCCGGGTTCGTACGGCTCGAGTTGATGGCGTCGGCGACCTCGGGGCGACGCGCCCACAGGGTGACCTCGCACCCCGCGTCGGCGAGGACGATGCCGAAGGCGGTCCCCCACGAACCAGCACTCAGAACTGCCGCCTTGACGGGCTTGCTCACGTGCCCTGCCCCTCTTCCTGCTCGGCCTTTTCCTGCTCGGCCCTCGGCTGCGCCTGCCGGTTCTGCGCGGCAGTGCGGCGCCGCTGCTCGATGCGCTCCTGACGCGGATCGTACGGCGTCTCGGGCGCCTTCTCACCGCGGATCTGCTCCAGCTGGGCCGTGATGGCGGCCATGATGACCTCGGTCGCCTCCTTCAGCAATTCCGGGGTCATCTCCTTGTCGTAGAAGCGCGCGAGGTCCACGGGCGGGCCCGCGAGCACCTGGTGCGTCTTGCGCGGAAGGAGGTTGAGCTTCTTGGCGTAGGGCGGCAGCAGTTCGTTGGCGCCCCACTGCGCGACCGGGATCACCGGGCACTTGGTCTGGAGGGCGACGCGGGCGGCACCGGTCTTGCCGGTCATGGGCCACTGGTCCGGGTCGCGGGTGATGGTGCCCTCGGGGTAGAACGCGACGCATTCACCGCGCTCCACGGCACCGATAGCGGCCCGGAAGGCACTCAGCGCGTCCGTGGTCTCCCGGTAGACGGGGATCTGCCCGGTTCCGCGCATGGCGGCGCCGACGAATCCCTTCTTGAAAAGGCCGCTCTTCGCCAGGAATCGCGGAACCCGCCCGGTGTTGTACTGAAAGTGCGCGTACGCGAAGGGATCGATGTGCGAATTGTGGTTCACCGCGGTGATAAATCCGCCCTCGGCCGGAATGTGCTCCATTCCACGCCAGTCCCGCTTGATCAGAACCACCAGCGGCGGTTTGCAGATCACCGCGGCGAAGCGGTACCAGAAGCCGATTCTGCGGCGGGGCACGCGGACACCTTCCTCTAGGAATCAAGGACATCGGGCCGGGGGGCCGCACAAGTGTCGCCCCAGGCCGCCGGTCTGTCGAGAACACCGTACGCCCCGCCACCGTCACCGCCAGATGCCCCCGGTGACGGCTGAGTGACAATGGCCGCGACTAGAGAGGGAGCGAAACGCTCGTGCAGTGGACCTTGGTCATACCCGTGAAGCCCTTGGCGCGGGCGAAGAGCAGGCTCTCGGACACCGCGTCGGACAGGCTGCGCCCGGGCCTCGCCCTCGCTTTCGCGCAGGACACGGTGGCGGCGGCGCTGGCCTGCCCGGCGGTGAAGGATGTGGCAGTCGTCACGAACGACGCCCTGGCCGGCCGCGAGCTGGGCGCACTTGGCGCGCATATCGTCCCCGACGAGCCCGGAGGCGGCCTGAACGCGGCGCTGGCGCACGCGACGGCCGTCGTACGCTCCTCCCGCCCCGAAAGCGCCGTGGCGGCCCTGAACGCCGATCTTCCGGCTCTGCGCTCCCTGGAATTGGCCCGCGCCCTGGATGCGGCAACGGAATTCCCCCGCGCTTTTCTCCCGGACGCCGCAGAGATCGGCACAACACTGCTGACCGCGACCCCGGGCCGGGAATTACTACCGGCATTCGGCCAGGATTCCCGGGCCCGCCATCGCGCCTCGGGTGCGGTGGAACTCGACCTCGCAGACGTCGACTCCGTACGCCAGGACGTGGACACGGGCCAGGATCTACGTGCCGCGCTGGCTTTGGGCGTGGGCCCGCGAACGGCGGCCGCAGCGGCACGGCTACTGATCAAGGAACAGTGACGGGAACCCCGCCAAGGGGCCCGGGACTGAGTCGATGTGCGCTCCGCCGCGCGGGCGCGACCAGCCCCCACGGCCCCGCACCCGACACACAACCCGTCGTAGGGTTACCGCTATGCAGGCCACCGCATACACCTACGACGAGAACACCCGCTGCGGCAGCGTCCTCCTGGACGACGGAACCCCCGTCCCCTTCGACGCCCCCGCCTTCGACGCCGGAGGCCTACGACTGCTGCGCCCCGGGCAACGGGTCCGCATCGAGACGGAGGGCGAGGGCGAGGCCCTGCGCATCACGCTGGTGACCCTGCAAACGCTCTGAACAGCACCTGGAACACGCCGCGGGCCGGACTCCAGACGGAGTCCGGCCCGGCGCGTGAGTGCCCCTGCGGTCCTACCTCTTGCGGGCGGTCGCCTTCTTGGCGGTGGTCTTGCGAGCCGTCGACTTCTTGGCGGGCGCCTTCTTGGCCGTCGCCTTCTTCGCCGGGGCCTTCTTGGCCGTCGCCTTCTTGGCGGTCGCCTTCTTCGCCGCGGTCGTCTTGGCGGCCGTCGTGGTCTTCTTCGCCGGAGCCTTCTTCGCGGTGGTCTTCTTCGCGGTGGCCGTGGTCTTCTTGGCCGTCGTCTTCTTCGCGGTGGTCTTCTTCGCCGCGGCGGCCTTGGTGGTCTTCTTCGCGGCGGCCTTCTTGACCGTCGCCGCGGCACCACCGGTCAGGCTGCCCTTGGGCGCCTTCTTGACGGCGACCTCGCCGCCCCGCGGGAGCTTCTTCGAGCCGCTGACCAGGTCCTTGAAACCCTGACCGGCACGGAAGCGCGGAACAGAGGTCTTCTTGACCCGAACCCGCTCGCCCGTCTGGGGGTTACGGGCGTAACGAGCAGGTCGGTCGACCTTCTCGAACGAACCGAAGCCGGTGACCGAGACCCGCTCACCCGCGACGACCGCGCGGACGATGGCGTCCAGTACATGGTCGACAGCATCGGCGGCCTGCTGGCGGCCGCCCATCTTGTCGGCAATCGCTTCTACGAGCTGCGCCTTGTTCACGTCTTCCCCTTCGGAGACATCGCCAGAACGAAAGTGTTCAAGCTTTTTCGCACGTTAGGCAGATATATACCGCAAATCAAACACGAAACGGGCTAATCACCCTTGTGCCGCAACAGACTCGACTGTCTCGAAGGTGTTCAGCGTTCCTCTTCGGGGAATCGCCCCGCGTCGAGATCCGCCATGAACCGCTCCAGACGCCTTGTCGCTTCGGCGACGTCGTGCTTGGCCGCGGCCGTAATGACCAGCAGCTTCCGGGTCAGCGCCATCCGTACGCCCTCCGGGACTTGCAGTGCGCGCACCGCTGCGTGCGCTTCCTTCAGTTGGTCCGCGACTGCCGCATAGAGCTCGAGTTGGCCGTCGTGTTCCATGCACAGATTGTGCCATCTGGGGCGAGTTGTCGCCTGCCAGGGGTGCAACTCCGGCCTCAAATGGCCTTCCGGGCACTTGCGGAAGTCACGGTTACACCACTCGCGTACCCCCGCAACACCCTTCTTAACGTGGGAAGTTGAGGGAGGGACGCAAGCGGCGCAGGGCCGTTCGGGTGCAGACATGGCAGTACCCCCGATCGGGCTGATCGGGGGTACTGAGGGGGTGTTGCGGTGTCCGAAAGTCGCCTTGCGCTCAGACCTCGGTCCGAACCGGGGCGGCCCCGGGCTCAGGCCTGAAGCGTGCGCGGCTTGAACGACGGCCGCTTCGCCTCGTAGGCGGCGATGTCGTCCTCGTTCTGGAGGGTGATCGAGATGTCGTCGAGGCCGTTCAGCAGCCGCCAGCGGGAGTTCTCGTCCAGCTCGAAGGAGGCGGTGATGCCCTCGGCGCGCACCTCGCGGGCCTCCAGGTCGACCGTGATCTCGGCCTGCGGGTCCTTCTCGGAGAGCTCCTGCAGCGCGTCCACGATCTTCTGCTCCAGAACCACCGTGAGCAGGCCGTTCTTGAGCGAGTTGCCGCGGAAGATGTCGGCGAAGCGGGAGGAGATGACCGTCTTGAAGCCGTAGTTCTGCAGCGCCCACACGGCGTGCTCACGGGAGGAACCGGTGCCGAAGTCGGGACCGGCGACCAGGACCGTGGCGCCCTGCCGCTCGGGCTGGTTGAGGATGAACGTCTCGTCCTTGCGCCAGGCCTCGAACAGCCCGTCCTCGAAACCGTCCCGCGTGACCTTCTTGAGCCAGTGAGCAGGGATGATCTGGTCGGTGTCGACGTTGGAGCGGCGCAACGGGACGGCCCGGCCGGTGTGCTTGGTGAATGCTTCCATGGCTGATCAGACTCCAGCGGGCGTACGGGTCTCGGCGTCGGACAGGTCGGCCGGGGAGGCCAGGTGGCCCAGGACCGCCGTGGCGGCGGCGACCTGCGGCGACACCAGGTGCGTACGACCGCCCTTGCCCTGCCGGCCCTCGAAGTTGCGGTTGGAGGTGGACGCCGAGCGCTCACCCGGGGCCAGCTGGTCCGGGTTCATGCCCAGGCACATCGAGCAGCCCGCGTGCCGCCACTCGGCGCCGGCCTCCTTGAAGACGACGTCCAGGCCCTCGGAAACGGCCTGCAGACCCACCCGCGCGGAGCCCGGGACGACCAGCATCCGTACGCCGTCGGCGACTTTGCGGCCCTTGACGAGCTCGGCGGCGGCGCGCAGGTCCTCGATGCGGCCGTTGGTGCACGAACCTACGAAGACGGTGTCCACCTTGATGGAGCGCAGCGGCTGGCCGGCCTCCAACCCCATGTATTCCAGGGCCTTTTCGGCGGCGAGGCGCTCCGAAGCGTCTTCGTACGAAGCCGGGTCGGGGACGGACGCCGAAAGCGGCGCACCCTGGCCGGGGTTGGTGCCCCAGGTGACGAACGGCGACAGTTCGGCGGCCTCGATCACGACCTCGGCGTCGAACTCGGCGTCGTCGTCGGTCTTCAGCGTCTTCCAGTACGCGACGGCCGCGTCCCAGTCCTCGCCCTTGGGGGCGTGCGGGCGGCCCTCGAGGTAGTCGAAGGTGGTCTGGTCGGGCGCGATCATGCCCGCGCGGGCGCCGGCCTCGATCGACATGTTGCAGATGGTCATCCGGGCCTCCATCGAGAGCTTCTCGATGGCCTCGCCGCGGTACTCCAGGACGTAGCCCTGGCCGCCGCCCGTGCCGATCCTGGCGATGATCGCCAGGATCAGGTCCTTGGCGGTGACGCCGTCGGGCAGTTCGCCGTTGACGGTGATGGCCATGGTCTTCGGGCGGACCAGCGGCAGCGTCTGGGTGGCCAGCACGTGCTCCACCTGGGAGGTGCCGATACCGAACGCCAGGCCGCCGAAGGCACCGTGCGTGGAGGTGTGGGAGTCACCGCAGACGACGGTCATGCCCGGCTGGGTCAGTCCGAGCTGCGGACCCACCACATGCACGACGCCCTGCTCGACGTCGCCCAGCGGGTGCAGGCGCACACCGAACTCGGCGGCGTTCGCGCGCAGCGTCTCCAGCTGGACGCGGGAGACCGGGTCCGCGATGGGCTTGTCGATGTCGAGGGTCGGGGTGTTGTGGTCCTCGGTCGCGATGGTGAGGTCCAGGCGGCGCACCGTGCGGCCGCTCTTGCGCAGGCCGTCGAAGGCCTGCGGGCTGGTCACCTCGTGCAGGAGGTGGAGATCGATGAAGAGGAGGTCGGGCTCGCCCTCGGCGCGCCGGACGACATGGTCGTCCCAGACCTTCTCCGCGAGTGTCCTACCCATCGCTTTCCCTCCGGCCGGCTTACGGTCCGCCGGCCCAACTAGAGATCTTGAGAAGGCGGCCACCGCCCGCGCCCCTGCTTCCGGGCGTCCGCCGCCAGGCCCGTTCGGTTCACGGGCCGCTCTGCCTTCGTTCTTCCAGAGTGGCGTGTTCCACGGAAAATTGAACTTGCGTTTCACAGAGTGAGACGCGAGTATCGTTGCATGGACAACAGTAGCGGCGTCGGCGTTCTGGACAAGGCAGCCCTTGTCCTGAGCGCCCTGGAGTCCGGTCCGGCCACCCTCGCAGGGCTCGTCTCGGCCACCGGACTGGCACGACCCACGGCCCATCGGCTGGCCGTGGCCCTTGAACACCACCGCATGGTGGCGCGTGACATGCAGGGCAGGTTCATTCTCGGCCCTCGGCTCGCGGAACTGGCCGCGGCGGCCGGTGAGGACCGTCTCCTCGCGACGGCGGGCCCGGTCCTCACCCACCTCCGTGACGTCACGGGTGAGAGCGCGCAGCTCTACCGCCGCCAGGGCGACATGCGCATCTGCGTCGCCGCGGCGGAACGCCTGTCCGGCCTTCGGGACACGGTCCCGGTCGGCTCGACGCTCACGATGAAGGCGGGTTCCTCGGCCCAGATCCTCATGGCCTGGGAGGAGCCGGAGCGTCTGCACCGGGGCCTGCAGGGCGCCCGCTTCACGGCCACCGCGCTCTCCGGCGTACGGCGCCGGGGCTGGGCCCAGTCGATCGGCGAGCGCGAGCCGGGTGTCGCGTCCGTCTCAGCGCCCGTCCGCGGCCCGTCGAACCGCGTGGTGGCCGCCGTCTCCGTCTCCGGCCCCATCGAGCGCCTCACCCGCCACCCCGGCCGCATGCACGCCCAGGCGGTCATCGACGCCGCGGCCCGCCTCTCCGAGGCCCTGCGCCGCACGGGCTGACGGCGTCACCGTACGTCGGGAAAGGGCAGCCTCAACGCCGCGGCGGCCCTTCTCCGACGGTCAGGTGACGCACCCCAGGGGCGCGGGGAACTGCGCGACCAGCCACATTCGACCCGTACCCGCCCCCGTCCGAACCATCAACGGCGCAGGATCCGCCACCACCGGCCGTCCGCCGTCTGCGACGCCGTCGTGGCCGGTCGCGCTGTTCCCCGCGCCCCTAGGACGTTGCGCTCCCGGACTTGTGAGCGAACCGGTCCTTCGCATACCGGCCCCGCCGCTCCACGGGCACCTGCCCATGCGCCGCCGCCAGCCCGAACGCCGGCATGTCCGCGTAGATCGACTCGTACGACCCCTCGGGCACCACGTACGCCTCGTGCCACAGCCCCACGTGCCCCCGCACCTTCCCCGCCCGCTCCTTGCGGTTGATGATCCCCCACACCCGGTGATGGAACATGTCCGGCGAGGCGGCGTACGCGTAGAGCTTCTCCTTGGACTCCCAGTACTGGACGACGTAGTACGTCCGCGGTGAAGCCGTCAGCAGCACACGCCCCAGCAGCCCCCGGTCACCGTCCCGCGCAAGCTCCCCCAGCATGCGGAACATCGCCAGCATGACCGGGAGCCACTGGTGCACCGCCCAGAAGTGGTTGATCCGCATCCCGATGAGCAGGACCACCACATCGCCCTCGGCCTCCGCGGTCGTACGACCCAACACCGGCTTCGCGAACATGTCGGCCCCCTGGCTCCGTAACCGGATAGCGGCACTATCCTTCTGGTCGGTGATTGGATAGTGGCACTCCCCAAGGAGAGGCGCAAGAGATGCGGCTGGCGGAACTCAGTGAGCGCAGCGGGGTGCCCATCGCGACGATCAAGTACTACCTGCGCGAAGGCCTGTTGACTCCCGGCCGCCAGATCAACGCCCGCACCTCGGAGTACGACGAGGAGCATCTGCGCCGGCTGCGGCTGGTGCGCGCGATGATCCAGGTCGGGCGGGTGCCCGTGGCGACGGTCCGGGAGGTGCTCGGACACGTCGACGACGACGCCCTCCCCCGGACGATCCGCCTGGGCGCGGCCCTGTGGGCGTTGCCGCAGGTCCCGGAGCCGGACGAGGACGACGAGTACGTCCGGGCCGCGCACGACGTGGCGGATGAACTGCTGGAGTCCCTGGGCTGGTCGAACGCCAAGGCCCTGGTCACGATCTCGCCCTCGTACCGTTCACTGGTGGTGGCGATGGCCGCGCTCAGACGGCTCGGGTACGACTGGGACCCTCAACTGCTGCTGGCGTACGCCCGGTTGATGCACGGGGCGGCGGTCCTCGACCTGGACTTCGTCGAGACCCATGCCTCGGAGGCGGAGAAGGTGGAGACGGCGGTCCTGGGGGCGATCCTCGTCGAGCCGATGCTCCAGGCGCTGCACCGGCTGGCACAGGAGGAGGAGTCGGCGCGCCGGTACGGCTTCGGCGACCGGGAATGACGAAGGCCCCCCACCGAAGTGGAGGGCCTTCACTCTGTACCCCCGACCGGATTCGAACCGGCGCTACCGCCTTGAGAGGGCGGCGTGCTAGGCCGCTACACAACGGGGGCGAGGATCTTGCGTTTCCGCAGATCCGAGCTGGTCTACCTGGACTCGAACCAAGACTAACTGAACCAGAATCAGTCGTGCTGCCAATTACACCATAGACCAAAGTGGTTTAGACCAGTTTGTACCCCCGACCGGATTCGAACCGGCGCTACCGCCTTGAGAGGGCGGCGTGCTAGGCCGCTACACAACGGGGGCCCTAGCGATCCCGAGTTGATCGAGATCAGTACCCCCGACCGGATTCGAACCGGCGCTACTGCCTTGAGAGGGCAGCGTGCTAGGCCGCTACACAACGGGGGCTTTGCAGATGAGCTCTGCGAGCTGGCCTACCTGGACTCGAACCAAGACTAACTGAACCAGAATCAGTCGTGCTGCCAATTACACCATAGGCCACTGGAACGCAAGCCCCTGAGGGGATCTTGTTCTAGTTTGCTCCTCCGGGTTCCGGCCTTTCGGCCCGCTCCTCGGCGGCGCAGGAAGAACATTACCCGAAGGTGGACGGGGCTCCAAAACGGGTATCCGCGCCGAGGAGCGCGGGGAGTTCGGAGAGGGAGGCGATCCGGTGCGGTCCGCCGGGGGCGCCCGCGCTGGTGTACACGCCCGCACGGTCGATCCAGACGGACAGCAGCCCGGCCTCCGCGGCGCCCCGCCCGTCGATCTCCGGGTGATCGCCGACGTAGGCCACCTGGTGCGGGGCGAGCTCCAGGGCGGCGCAGGCGGCATGGAAGGCACCTGCCTCCGGCTTGGCGACGCCGAGCTCTGCGGCGCACAGGATGGCCTCGAACCTGCCGTGCACGCCGAGGACGCGGAGTTTGCGGTCCTGGACGTGGATGCTGGAGTTCGACAGCACCGCGTGGCGATGGCTGGCGGCGAGGGCGTCCAGGACGGGCAGGACGTCCGGGAACAGGGCCCAGGCGGTCTCGTAGTGCGTGATGTAGCGCTGGAACCACGCGTCGGCCTCGGTGTCGGTCAGCTCCGTGCCCAGGAAGACCCGTACGCGATCACGTCGCTGGTCCTCGAAGGTCGCCTCGCCGGCCGAGAACCGTGCCCACTGGGCGTCCGTGACCTGCCGCCACCGCACGAGAGCCTGCTCGGCGTCGCCGTACGCGTCGAGCAGTCCCTCGGCCAGCAAGTGCTCCCGCATTCCCGCGCGGTCGGCCGTGGTGTAGTCGAAAAGGGTGTCGTCGACGTCCCAGACAACAGCTTTGATCACCCTGACAGACTGGCACACTGGGGGCATGACCGAGTACCGCGTCCAGTTCACCGTCGAAGCCCGTGCGGCGTACGAAGCCTTGCGCGAAGAGCGGCGAGTCCATCTGGACAGGGCCGTACGGATACTGGCGCGTGACCCGTTCCGCAAGAACGCGACCGCGCAGCTCGGTCCCGACGAGCACCTGCGCAAGGCATATGTGGCGCCCGGTGTGATGCTGGAGTACATGGTCGCGGGAGCCGTCATGGTCATCGTCGTGCTGGAGATCTTTGACGAGTTCGCGTACCTGATCGACGAGGCCGACGCGGTCTGAGGCGGACGCGTGAGGGGCGGCACCGGGTTCCGGTGCCGCCCCTCACGTACATGGGCGTACTACGCCGCCAGCCTCGCCAGCGCCGCGTCGATCCGGGCCAGGGTCGTGTCCTTGCCCAGCACCTCGAGGGACTCGAAGAGGGGCAGGCCGACGGTGCGGCCGGTGACGGCTACGCGGACGGGGGCCTGGGCCTTGCCGAGCTTGAGGCCGTGGGCCTCGCCGGCGGCCAGGACGGCCTCCTTGAGGGACTCGGGGGAGGTCCAGTCGGCCGTGTCCAGCTTCTCGCGGGCCGTGCGCAGGAGCGCGTCCGAGCCCTCCTTCATGGCCTTGGTCCAGGACGGCTCGTCGAAGACCGGCTCCGGGAGGAAGAGGAAGTCGACGTTGTCCGTGATCTCCGACAGCACCTTCAGACGGGTCTGGGCGTGCGGGGCGATCGCGTGCCACTTGACCTCGTCGAAGGCCTCCGGGGCCCAGGGGGCGAAGGGGGCCTTCAGCCAGGGGGCGCAGCGCTCCGTGAAGTCCTTCACGTCCAGCAGGCGGATGTGGTCGCCGTTGATCGACTCGCACTTCTTCAGGTCGAAGCGGGCCGGGTTGGGCTGCACGTCGGCGACGTCGAAGGCCGCGACCATCTCGTCCATCGTGAAGATGTCCTGGTCGGCCGAGAGCGACCAGCCGAGGAGGGAGAGGTAGTTGAGCAGGCCCTCGGGAAGGAAGCCGCGCTCGCGGTAGAGGTTCAGCGACGACTGGGGGTCGCGCTTGGAGAGCTTCTTGTTGCCCTCGCCCATCACGTACGGCAGGTGGCCGAACTCGGGGATGCCCTTGGCGATGCCCAGCTCCGTCAGCGCCTTGTACAGGGCGATCTGACGGGGCGTCGAGGAGAGCAGGTCCTCGCCGCGCAGGACGTGGGTGATCTCCATCAGGGCGTCGTCGACGGGGTTGACGAGCGTGTACAGCGGGGCGCCGTTGGCGCGGACGATGCCGTAGTCCGGGACGTTCTCCGGGGTGAAGGTCAGCTCGCCGCGGACCAGGTCCGTGAAGGTGATCGTCTCGTCGGGCATCCGGAAGCGGACGATGGGCGCACGGCCCTGCGCCACGTACTCCTCGACCTGCGCGGCGGTCAGCTCACGGCAGTGGCCGTCGTAGCCGGAGGGCTTGCCGGCGGCGCGGGCGGCCTCGCGGCGGGTGTCCAGCTCCTCCTGGGAGCAGTAGCAGCGGTAGGCGTGGCCGGCGTCGAGGAGCTTGGCCGCGACGTCCTTGTAGAGGTCCATGCGCTGCGACTGGCGGTACGGCGCGTGCGGGCCGCCGACCTCGGGGCCCTCGTCCCAGTCGAAGCCCAGCCAGCGCATCGAGTCGAGCAGCTGGGTGTACGACTCCTCGGAGTCGCGGGCCGCGTCGGTGTCCTCGATGCGGAAGACCAGGGTGCCCTGGTGGTGCTTGGCGAACGCCCAGTTGAACAGGGCGGTGCGGACCAGGCCCACATGGGGGTTACCGGTGGGCGAGGGGCAGAAACGTACGCGGACGGGTGCGCTAGCCACGCTTGACAACCTTGTTGGTGAGAGTGCCGATGCCTTCGATGGTGACGGCGACCTCGTCGCCGACGGTGAGCGGCCCGACGCCTGCCGGGGTGCCCGTGAGGATCACGTCGCCGGGGAGCAGCGTCATGGCCTCGGAGATGTTGACGATCAGATCCTCGATCGGGTGGATCATCTCGCTGGTACGGCCGAGCTGGCGCTGCTCGCCGTTGACCGTGAGCTGGATGGTCAGGTCGGCGGCCGTTTCGAGGGCCAGGTCGGTCTCCACCCAGGGGCCCAGCGGGCAGGAGCTGTCGAAGCCCTTGGCCCGGGCCCACTGCTTCTCGCGCTTCTGGACGTCCCGGGCGGTGACGTCGTTGGCGCAGGTGAAGCCGAAGATCACGTCCTTGACGCGCTCGCGCGGGACCTCGCGGCACATGCGGCCGATGACGACGGCCAGTTCGGCCTCGTGGTGGAGGTCCTCGGTGAAGGACGGGTACTGGATGTCGTCGCCCGGGCCGATCACCGAGGTGGACGGCTTGAAGAAGGCGAACGGGGCGTCGGGCACCTCGTTGCCCAGCTCCTGGGCGTGCTCGGCGTAGTTGCGGCCGAAGGCCACGACCTTGTTGGGGAGCACCGGGGGCAGCAGACGCACCTTGCTGAGCGGGACCTTCGTACCGGAGAGCTCGAAGTCCGCGAACGGGATGCCCTTGATGATGTCGAGCACGAGCTCGTCCGGCTTGTCGCCCTCGACCGCGCCGAAGGCGACGTTCCCGTCGATGGAGAATCTGGCGATGCGCACGGGATGCTGCGCCCCTCACTTGAGCCGGCTGGAGTCTGACGCTCCAGGCTAACGCGGAAGGGGCGCCCCTCAGGGGCAAGGGCCTCGCGCATTACTGCCGTACGCGGGCGCTTTGAGTGATCCGGGGCCGGTGCGCGTACTACCCGGCGACGGGGGCCGTGGCGGGGGCTTCCATGAGGATGGTGCGCCGCGGGTTGGCGGTCTGGGTGGGGAGGTCGACGGAGTGCTCCTGCTCCGGGGTCTGCAGGGCGTCGGCGTCCTTGAGGTGCGCCAGCGTCGTGCGCCGCGGGTTGGCTATGTTGTGGAACATCATCGTCGTCTTCACGGTTGTACGTGACCCTGTCGTGTCGGGCGCCGGTGGAGCCTGGTCTCGCGCGGGCGCGGGGTTGTCAAAGTCTTACATCATGTAAAGCGCCAGGCTAAACACGCGATTCCCCTCCGGGGTCGCGGGGACCCTTGATGTGCGTGTGAGTTTGCTCACGAGCCCGCAAACAAAAGGGGCAATTCAGGCCCGCAACTCACCCTCATGAAACGGACATTCGCCACCTGAACCCATCATTCCGCTCCTGATCATGGCGACTGGGACACCTCCCGCACCCGAGCAGCTCGCGGGCATAAGTCCGTTATGGTCCGGATCAGTTTCTACGGCAGGTAATCTCGCCCTCACGCGGTGTCACGTATGTCACGGCTCGACCTACGGGCCTTGTTGGAGATCCTGCACTGTGCTGGAATTCCACGGACCGCCGCAGGATCGAGCCGGCGCACAGGGGGCGCACCGAGCGCCTGGTGGCGGCGAGATAGGGGGAACCAGCGCCGGTCACTCACGACCACCGGGGAGCGTGTTCAGGACGCTCCCCATGACGCCGACACCGTGTCCGTCCGTTCACGCGGAGGGGCGCCTGGTCCAGAGGTTGCGACGCTAGTGCAGGGACGTTTCAAGAGGGATGGCAGCGCTTCGGCGGAGCCGGAGCACGGCGGGACCGACCGAGGTCCCTCGACCCAGCACGCCCAGAACCAGGGGGGCCCGGCCCTGTCCGTCGACGGCGGTGAGCGCTCCGGGCGCCCCGCCGTGTCGGCGTCTCCGGGGGCGGCGAGCCCTTCCGCGCCGGCCCCGAAGAAGGCGCCCAAGGGCACCGGTGGTCCGGGCACGCGAATAGCCCTGCGCAACTGGCGTATCTCCACGCGTCTGGTGGCGCTGCTGACGCTTCCGGTGGTCGCGGCCACCTCGCTGGGTGCCCTGCGCATCAGCGACAACATGGACGACATCCAGCAGCTCGACAACATGAAGCTGCTGACGGACATGACCAAGCGGGCCACCGAGCTCGCCGCCGCGCTCCAGGAGGAGCGCGACCAGTCCGCCGGCCCGCTCGCGCACGGTGCCAAGGCGACCGACTACACCGTCAAGGGCTACCGGGACAAGACCAACCGGGCCCGCGACAGCTTCATCGAGGCGTCCGAGGAGATCGACGACTCCAGCAAGGACGGCAACCTCAAGGGCGTCCGCGAGAACCTCGTCCAGCTCGTCGGTGACCTCGGCACCATCGAGAAGATCCGCAGCACCGCCTACGAGGCCAAGGACAACTCCACGCAGACCGTGGAGGCCTACCACCGGCTGATCACCAACCTGCTCGGTCTCTCGCAGGACATGGCGGAGGCGACCAGCAACCCGGAGATGATCCAGAGCACGCGTGCCCTGGCGGCCTTCTCCACCGCCAAGGAGTACGCGTCCATCCAGCGCGCGGTCCTCGCCGCGGCGCTGCCCGCGAACAACGACAGCGTCGGCGACCTCTCCGAGAACGACCGGCTGTACGCCGAGTCCGCGCTGGCGAGCCAGCGCTCCGAGCTGAAGAGCTTCCGGAGCATCTACGGCACCCAGGGCGCCGCCGACCTGCTCAAGTCGATCGAGAAGGGCAACCCGACGATCACGGCGAGCGACAAGTACGCCAACCGTGCGCTCGGCAACCCCAATGCCCTCGACGACCTGGAGAAGCGGTCGTACCGCGACTGGGTCGACGACAGCACCACCAAGATCCAGCAGATGCGCGCCATCGAGACGACGCTGCTGGAGGACATGGAGCAGAAGGCCCGCGAGCTGCGCAACGAGTCGGAGCGCGAGGCGATCATCTCCGGTGCGCTGATCCTGCTCGTGCTCGGTGTCTCGCTGGTCGGCGCCTTCGTCGTCGCCCGCTCCATGATCCGCTCGCTGCGCCGGCTGGAGGAGACCGCCACCAGGGTCGCCCAGGACCGGCTGCCCGAGCTGGTCAAGCAGCTCTCCGAGTCCGACCCGCAGGACGTCGACACCTCCGTCGAGTCGGTCGGTGTGCACTCCCGGGACGAGATCGGCCAGGTGGCCGCGGCCTTCGACGACGTGCACCGCGAAGCCGTCCGACTGGCCGCCGAGCAGGCCCTGCTGCGGGGCAACGTCAACGCGATGTTCACCAACCTCTCGCGTCGCTCCCAGGGCCTCATCCAGCGTCAGCTCTCGCTCATCTCCGAACTGGAGTCCCGCGAGGCCGACCCGGACCAGCTGTCCTCCCTCTTCAAGCTCGACCACCTCGCGACGCGCATGCGCCGTAACGGTGAGAACCTCCTCGTCCTCGCCGGTGAGGAGCCCGGCCGTCGCTGGACCCGCCCGGTCCCGCTGGTCGACGTGCTCCGCGCCGCCGCGTCCGAGGTGGAGCAGTACGAGCGCATCGAGCTGTCCTCCGTGCCGACCACCGAAGTGGCCGGCCGGGTCGTCAACGACCTCGTGCACCTGCTCGCCGAGCTGCTGGAGAACGCGACGTCGTTCTCCTCCCCGCAGACCAAGGTGAAGGTCACCGGTCACGCGCTGCCCGACGGCCGGGTGCTGATCGAGATCCACGACACCGGCATCGGCCTCTCCCCCGAGGACCTCGCCGCGATCAACGAGCGGCTCGCCTCGCCGCCCACCGTGGACGTCTCCGTCTCCCGCCGCATGGGCCTCTTCGTGGTCGGTCGGCTGTCCCAGCGGCACGGCATCCGCATCCAGCTGCGCCCGTCCGACTCCGGTGGTACGACCGCGCTGGTCATGCTGCCCGTCGACGTCGCCCAGGGCGGCAAGAAGCCCGCTCCGGGCAAGCCCGGCCCGGGTGGTCCCGGTGGCTCCGGCGGCCCCGCCGCCGCGCAGGCCGCCGCAGGTGCGGCCGCCGCTCGTCGTCAGGCCCAGGCCGGTGGCGGCCCGCTCGGCGCGGGTGCGCCGGGTGGCGGTGCCCTCGGTGCCGGTGCCTCCGGCGGTGGCCGGCTCGGTACCGGTCAGGGTCCGCGGGCCGCGCTGCCCGGACGTGACGGTGGCGGGCTTCCGGGCGGACCGGGTGCCCCGCGTGTACCGCAGGGCCAGGGCGGCGCGCCGTCGCAGGGCCGGCCGGCTCCCGCGGGTGCCGGTGCCGGTTTCGGTGGCCAGGCTCCGGGTGCTCCGCAGGGGATGCAGGCCGCGGGCACCGGTCAGGACCCGTTCGGCGCGGGCCAGGACGCCTTCGGCGGCTCCCGTGGCGCGGGCCCCGGCCGCGAGCAGTCCCGGCCGGGCGCACCGTCGGCGCCGCAGTCCCCGCCCGCCGGTGGTGAGAAGGGCCGCCGTGGCCGTCAGCCGCAGCTTCCGCCGCGCGGTGGTCCGCGTGCCGAGCTGCCCGGCGGCAACCAGCCGTCCCGCCCGAGCTGGAGCGACGAGAACGCGCTGCCGCCGGTGCCGCGCGCCTCGCTCGACACCCCGCGCGGGCACGACGAGGACCCCTCGCAGACCTCCCGGATGCCGCGTATCGACGACCGTCAGGACCCCGGCTCGACGGCGGAGATCCCGGCGATCCCGCGCCCCGACGCCCGCCCGGACTTCGACGCCGCGGGCCCGGCCTCGTACAACCCGCAGAGCACGGGCCAGTTCGCCCGCCCCGCCGCGAACGAGCCGCAGGGCACGGGCCAGTTCGTCCGCTCGGACGTCTTCGGCGCCCCGAACGGGCAGAACACCCCGGCGCAGCAGGGCCGGCCGACGGCGCCGCAGGCGTACGACGGCAGCTCGACGGGCCAGCACGCGCTGCCCGGCCGCCAGAACCCCGAGTCCACCGGGCAGTACGAGCGGCCGCAGGCCAATGGCACGTACGGCGGCAACGCAGGCTACGGCGCCCCGCAGCCCCCGGCCCCGGCCCCGGCGCGTCCGCAGCAGCGGCCCGCACGGCAGGAGCCCGAGGCGCTGCCGCCCGCGACGGGTCCCGGTGACGGGCGTACGCCGCTGTACGACACGTTGGAGACCAACTGGTTCCACGGCGGTCCGCAGGGGCGTCAGCCCGGTGCGGACGGCTCGGCACCGGCCTCCGCTCCCCAGGAGCCGCAGGCTCCCGCGCAGTCGTCCTCCGCTCCCCAGCGGACCTCGTCGACCGCCTGGCGCAGCTCGCCGAACGACGATCTCGTCCGGCAGGCGGAACGCGTCCGGCAGCCGGCCGCGGGCGGGGTCACCACCTCCGGCCTGCCGCGCCGGGTGCCCAGGGCGAACCTCGTCCCGGGCACGGCTCAGCAGCAACAGCACCAATCCGGTCCCGCTGTCTCGCGTGCGCCTGACGACGTACGCGGTCGGCTGACCAATCTCCGTCGGGGTATCGCGCAGGGTCGTGAGGTCCGCAACGGCCAGACCGGCAGCTTCCCGAACCCCACTCACCAGCAGGAGCGTTAGTTGAGCCAGATGAGCCAGGCGGCACAGAACCTCAACTGGTTGATCACCAACTTCGTGGACAACACCCCCGGGGTGTCCCACACCGTCGTCGTGTCCGCCGACGGCCTGCTGCTGGCGATGTCGGAGGGCTTCCCCCGCGACCGTGCCGACCAGCTGGCGGCCGTCGCGTCGGGCCTGACGTCGCTGACCGCGGGGGCCTCCCGGATCTTCGACGGCGGCAGCGTGGCCCAGACCGTCGTCGAGATGGAGCGGGGATTCCTCTTCCTCATGTCCGTCTCGGAGGGTTCGTCCATCGCCGTCCTGGCACACCCGGAATGCGACATCGGCCTCGTCGGCTACGAGATGGCGCTGCTGGTCGACCGGGCGGGCGCGGTGCTCACGCCGGACCTGCGCGCCGAACTCCAAGGCAGTCTGCTCCACTGATCACCCGCGGATCCACCCGTCTCACCAAATCACCGTTTGGCCGCCACAATCCCCGCACCGGCCCCCACCCAGACGGCTTGACTGACCGACTTGCTGTCCCCGCCCGGAGGATTCATGACCCCGCCCACCGCCTCTCATGATCCGTACGCGGAGCCGTACGAGGATGAGGGCGACCAGCCGCTGGTACGTCCGTACGCGATGACCGGCGGCCGGACCCGGCCGCGCTACCAGCTGGCCATCGAGGCCCTGATCAGCACCACGGCCGACCCGGCAGCGCTCATGGGGCTCCTCCCGGAGCACCAGCGCATCTGCCACCTGTGCCGTGAGGTGAAGTCGGTCGCCGAGGTCTCCGCGCTGCTGTCCATGCCGCTGGGTGTGGCCAGGATCCTCGTCGCGGACCTCGCCGAGGCCGGCCTGGTCGCCATCCACCAGCCGGGCGGCGACGAGAACAACGGCGGCGCTCCGGATGTGACGCTGCTCGAAAGGGTGCTCAGTGGACTTCGCAAGCTCTGAACCAGGCCGGGCGACCACCTCCGCGAAGATCGTGGTGGCGGGTGGCTTCGGCGTGGGCAAGACCACGTTCGTCGGCGCGGTCTCGGAGATCAACCCGCTGCGCACCGAGGCCGTCATGACGTCTGCTTCGGCGGGCATCGACGACCTCACGCACACCGGTGACAAGACCACCACCACGGTGGCGATGGACTTCGGTCGTATCACCCTGGACCAGGACCTGATCCTGTACCTCTTCGGTACGCCCGGCCAGGACCGCTTCTGGTTCATGTGGGACGACCTGGTGCGCGGCGCGATCGGCGCCGTCGTGCTGGTCGACACCCGCCGGCTCGCCGACTGCTTCCCGGCGGTCGACTACTTCGAGAACTCGGGACTTCCCTTCGTCATAGCCCTCAACGGTTTCGACGGACACCAGCCCTACACACCCGACGAGGTGCGCGAGGCGCTGCAGATCGGCCCGGACGCGCCGATCATCACGACCGACGCCCGGCACCGGGCCGATGCCAAGAGTGCGCTGATCACGCTGGTCGAGCATGCGCTCATGGCCCGGCTGCGGTAGATCAAGTCGGTAGCGCAATACGGCAGTTGTCGTAGATGTGCCGGAGCCGGCTGTGGCTTTTGACACGGTCGGCTTCGTTGTTCATAACGTTTCGGCAGAGGAATCGGGTGGTACGGCCACTCGTCGCGGTCAGCCGGTGTCGCTGCGCGCACAAATGCCCCGTCTTTTGACGGGGCTCGCTCTTTATGACCGTTTTATCTGGGGCTTACCTCCCGTGGAATGATCCGCTTCCACTGTTTGGAAGAGCGCAGGCCGACGTGCTGGAATGCGAGAACTGCCCAATAGTCAAAGACGTACTCAGCAGTACTGCGTACTACTCGATGGCGCACTGGGCTCTGAGACACAGCGGCACATACGTAGGTGCCGACCCCGCCGGAAGGTTGTTGGTCGAGTGAGGCGAAGCAAGAACAGTCCCGAGCCGTCGGCCCGGGGCAACTTCACCCCGCCGCCGCGCGGAGCGGCGCCCGCCCCTGTGCCCGGATCGGAACCGACGGCGGCGCCCGCGCCAAGCGGCGGCCGTCTCTCCCCACGCAACTGGCGCGTGCCGACCCGGCTGAACGCGATCCTGCTCATACCCGTGCTGGTCGGCCTCGTCATGGGCGGCTTCCAGGTGAAGAGCTCGATCGACACCTGGCAGGAGGCCGAGGACGCGGAGAACACCGCGCGTCTGGTCGCCGCCGCCGCCACCTACGGCGATGCCCTGCTGGAGGAGCGCGACTCGACCGCCGCTCCCCTGCTCCAGGGCAAGGGCGAGGACGACCCGACGGTCGTGGCCGCCCGCAAGAAGACCGACGAGGCCGCCGACGCCTTCGACGTGGCCGCCCAGAACATGCCCGACCGGCCGAACCTGGTGCGCCGTCTGGAGCGCTTCCGTGAGGTCGAGCCCGATCTGACGGACCTGCGCGCGGCCGCCTACACCACCAAGCTCACCGGCGTACAGACCGAAGAGGGCTACGTCGAGGTCGAGCACCGGCTGCTGGAGTTCTCCAACGAGCTGGGCCTGGGCACCGGCAACATCACCAGCTACGGCCGTACCGTCTACGCCATCTCGCTGACCAAGGGCGCGCTCTCCCTGCAGCGCTCCATCGGTATGCACATGCTGGTCAAGCCGGGCCCCAAGGCCACGGACCTGGCCAGGCAGCGCGTCGCCCTCTCCTCGTACGCCTACCTGGAGGGCATCGCCATCCAGGAGTACCAGAGCGGTGGCACCGAGCAGGACATCCAGAAGCTCCAGGACGCCACGACGAAGATCAAGGCCGACGGCGCCGCCATGGCCGCCGCGGCCAAGCAGAAGAACCCCGACTACGTGGCGCCGCCGGCCGACCCCACCAAGATGGTCGGCGCGCTGGCCCAGCTCAGCTCCACGGACACCAGTGAGCGCGCGGCGCTCGCCCAGCAGGGCATCAGCGCCGAGAACTGGTGGGCGGTCAACACCCTCAAGTACAACGCCTACCGCGACATCGAGAACGACCTCGCCAACACCGCGGTGAACGAGGCCTCGGTCATCTCCGACGACGCCAAGCGCGACGCCCTGATCACCGGTGCCGCCGTGGTGGTCGCCCTGCTCGCCGCGTTCATCCTGGCCGGCATGGTCGCCCGCCAGATGTCCCGCGCGATGCGCCAGCTGCGCAACGCCGCCTTCGGTATCGCCGAGCAGCGTCTGCCGATGCTGGTCGACCAGCTCTCGCGCACCGACCCGGGCCGCGTGGACACCCGTGTCCAGCCCATCCCGATCAACACGCGCGACGAGATCGGTGAGGTCGCCCGCGCCTTCGACCAGGTCCACCGCGAGGCCGTCCGGCTCGCCGCCGAGCAGGCCCTGCTGCGGGGCAACATCAACGCGATCTTCACCAACCTGTCGCGCCGCAACCAGTCGCTGATCGAGGGCCAGCTGACCCTCATCACCGACCTGGAGAACAACGAGGCCGACCCGGACCAGCTGGAGAACCTCTTCAAGCTGGACCACCTCGCGACCCGTATGCGCCGCAACGGCGAGAACCTCCTGGTCCTCGCCGGCGAGGAGCCCGGCCGCCGCTGGGACCAGCCGGTCCCGCTGGTCGACGTGCTGCGCGCCGCCTCCTCCGAGGTGGAGCAGTACGAGCGCATCGAGCTCTCCGGCGTCCCGGAGGCCGAGATCCACGGCCGTGCCGTGACCGACCTCGTGCACCTGCTCGCCGAGCTGCTGGAGAACGCGACGACGTTCTCCTCCCCGCAGACCAAGGTCCGTGTGACCGCCACCCGTCTCCCCGACGGTCGGGTCATGATCGAGATCCACGACAAGGGCATCGGCCTCACCGCCGAGGACTTCGCCGACATCAACCACAAGCTGGCCAACCCGCCGACCGTGGACGCCGCGATCTCGCAGCGCATGGGCCTGTTCGTGGTCGGCCGGCTGTCCGACCGGCACGGCATCCGCGTCCAGCTGCGCCCCTCGGGCGAGCAGGCCGGCACCACCTCGCTGGTCATGCTGCCGGACGCGATCACGCACGGTGGCGGCGGCGAGCAGCAGCCGTCCCAGGACGAGTTCACGGTCTCGCAGATCATCCCGGAGCAGCAGTTCCAGGGTGAGAACTTCAACCAGCCGCAGCTGCGCACGGCCGCCGAGCTGGGCTTCGACGACAGCCGCTACGAGGTCCCGGACGACCTCCGCGACCTGGACCCCGTCGGCCGCTCCCTGATGCGCGAGGAGCGCCGGGCGGCCCTGGAGGCCCAGAACAACGGCCAGCCGCCCGCCCTGGAGAACCCCGAGGCGAACGGGTACGACGAGTTCACCGGTCAGCCGGCCTACGACGGCCGGGGCGGCTTCCCCGAGCAGCCCGGCGGATACGACCCGCAGCAGGCGCAGCCGACGTACGAGGAACAGCGGCAGACGCAGTACGAGGAGCAGCAGCGTCGGTCGTACGACGACACGTACTACGCGCCGAACGGCGGCCTGTCGCAGAACGACACCTTCTCGTCCAACGGCGGCTACCCCGAGCCCTCCTATCCGGAGCCGGTCCGTGAGGAGCCCGCCGCCGCGAGTGCCCCCGCCCCGGAGAGCTTCCCGGCCTTCGAGCAGCGGCGTCACCAGGACGACTGGCCGCAGCAGAACGGCTACCGCAACGGTTACCAGGACCAGTACGCTCCGGAAACGGAATCTGCGCAGGCCGATGACTCCAGCGAGCACGACCGCGTAGGCTTCGACCGTCCGGGGCCGGCCTCCTCCGCCGCCCACGCACTGACCGACGCCGGCCTTCCGCGCCGCGGATCCCCCGCGAGCGGCACCAACGGCGCCCGGCCGGTGCGGCAGGAATCGCCGGCCCCCACGCCGGAGGCCAACGGTGACAGCAGCTGGCGTTCGGCCAACGACGACCGCTGGCAGCAGGCCGCGCAGCTCCGCAAGCCCAAGGCAGGCGGGGTGACCTCCTCCGGACTGCCGCGGCGGGTGCCCAAGGCCAACCTGGTCGAGGGAGCCGCCGAGACCACCCCCCAGGGAGGTCCACAGATCTCCCGCGCTCCCGAGGACGTCCGGGGCAGGCTGAGCAACCTGCGCCGCGGTGTCCAGCGGGGACGCAGCGCGGGAAGTGAAACGAACGGTCAGGGCTTCGGTTCTGACAGCACCTACAACCAGGAGCGTTAGTGTGAGCCCGATGAGCCAGGCGGCACAGAACCTGAACTGGTTGATCACCAACTTCGTGGACAACACCCCCGGGGTGTCGCACACGGTGGTGGTCTCCGCCGACGGACTCCTTCTGGCGATGTCCGAAGGGTTTCCGCGCGACCGCGCCGATCAGCTTGCGGCCGTCGCGTCCGGTCTGACCTCACTGACCGCCGGTGCCTCGCGCATCTTCGAGGGCGGCAGCGTGAACCAGACGGTTGTGGAGATGGAGCGGGGATTCCTCTTCATCATGTCCGTATCCGACGGTTCCTCACTCGCGGTTCTCGCTCACCCCGAGGCGGACATCGGCCTCATCGGGTACGAGATGGCGCTTCTCGTGGACCGTGCCGGTTCCGTCCTGACGCCGGACCTGCGTGCGGAGCTCCAAGGCAGCCTGCTCAACTAACAGACAGTCGGTGCGTTTTGGCGTCCCGTGGCCGTAAGGTTTCGGGACGCGGCTCCACATGATGGGTGCCAGGCACAGTCGGAGGAGGAGAGAGAGTGGCAACACCCCCAGGCGGTTCATCGTCGGGTAATTGGTCGTACGGCCCTGGCCAGGGCCAGAACGACGGTTCCCAGAACCCGAACCGTTACAACTTCCCCTCCACGCCCAGCCAGCGGCAGCCGTACGCTCCGCAGGGCCCCGGGCCCTCGCCGTACGACCAGCCGTCGGCGCCGCGCATCCAGCCCGTGCAGCCGCAGCGACGCGCCCCTGAGCCGGCGCCCGCCGGGTCGTCGAACAACCCCCTGGTGCGCCCGTACGCCATGACCGGCGGACGGACGCGCCCGCGCTACCAGCTCGCCATCGAGGCGCTGGTGCACACCACCGCGCAGCCGCACCAGATGCAGGGCCAGTTGCCCGAGCATCAGCGGATCTGCAACCTCTGCCGTGAGATCAAGTCGGTCGCCGAGGTCTCGGCCCTGCTGACGATCCCTCTCGGCGTGGCCAGGATCCTCGTCGCCGACTTGGCGGAGGCGGGCCTGGTCGCCATCCATCAGCCCGGCGGCGACGAGAACGCCGGCGGCCAGCCAGACGTGACACTGCTCGAAAGGGTGCTCAGTGGACTTCGCAAGCTCTAGCGGAGGGCCTTCCCGCTCCACCACGTCCGCGAAGATCGTGGTGGCTGGCGGCTTCGGCGTGGGCAAGACCACGTTCGTCGGCGCCGTCTCGGAGATCAACCCGCTGCGCACAGAGGCCGTCATGACGTCTGCTTCCGCGGGCATCGACGACCTCACCCACACCGGAGACAAGACGACCACGACGGTCGCCATGGACTTCGGCCGTATCACCCTGGACCAGGACCTGATCCTGTACCTCTTCGGTACGCCCGGCCAGGACCGCTTCTGGTTCATGTGGGACGACCTGGTGCGCGGCGCGATCGGCGCGATCGTCCTCGTCGACACGAGGCGTCTTGCCGACTGCTTCCCGGCGGTCGACTACTTCGAGAACTCGGGGCTTCCTTTTGTGATCGCCCTCAACGGGTTCGACGGGAATCAGCCGTACAACCCGGACGAGGTGCGGGAGGCTCTGCAGATCGGGCCTGACACGCCGATCATCACGACGGATGCGCGGCATCGGGCGGACGCCAAGTCGGCGCTGATCACCCTGGTCGAGCACGCTCTGATGGCCCGCCTGCGGTAGGTAGTTGCTGTTGCGGCCACTGGGCTGCCACGGACGGTTGTATGCCGTCTGCGGCAGCCCAGTGGCCGTTCGCGCCCACGCGGCGGAGCCGCAAATCGACACAGTGCCGCGCCCCTGGAAGTGGGACCAGTCGCCCACGAGACAACGCCTCCCGAGCTCCCGGGCGCAAAAACAAGCGGCCCCGTCCTCCCCACGGGAGAACGGGGCCGCTCAAGCGCCGCAGGCTACCGCCAGCTGTGCGGCGCCCGGAAGCCGGGCTCGCGCTCCAGGCGGCGCCAGCCGGCCCTGGGGCGGCCTCGGTGGGCCGGGGTGGGGTCGGCGGGCTGGGCGGCGGCGCGGGCCAGGAGGACGGCCGTGATGGCGGCGACTTCCTCGGGCTCGGCGTGGCCCTTCTCGACGCGGATGTCAGGGGAGTTCATAGGTCACAGTCTCCGTGAGAGAGGTTTCCGCGGGGGTACCGCGAAGGATCCGCTGGGTTACTGCGGGGGGTTGCCGTGCTTGCGGGACGGCAGGTCGGCGTGCTTGCTCTGGAGCATCGCCAGGGACCTGGCGAGCACCTCGCGGGTCTCGGCGGGGTCGATCACGTCGTCCACCAGGCCACGCTCGGCCGCGTAGTAGGGGTGCATGAGCTCGGACTTGTACTCCTTGACCATGCGGGCCCGCATGGCCTCGGGGTCCTCGGCCTCGGCGATCTGCCGGCGGAAGATGACGTTGGCGGCGCCTTCCGCGCCCATCACGGCGATCTCGTTCGTCGGCCAGGCGAAGGTGAGGTCGGCACCGATGGACTGGCTGTCCATGACGATGTAGGCACCTCCGTACGCCTTGCGCAGGATCAGCGAGATCCTCGGCACGGTCGCGTTGCAGTAGGCGTACAGGAGCTTCGCGCCGTGCCGGATGATTCCGCCGTGCTCCTGGTCGACACCGGGAAGGAACCCGGGGACGTCCAGGAAGGTGACGATCGGGATGTTAAAAGCGTCACACATCTGGACAAAGCGCGCAGCTTTTTCCGAAGCCTCGATGTCCAGGACGCCGGCGAGGACCTGCGGCTGGTTGGCGACGATGCCGACGACCTGGCCGTCGATCCGGGCGAGCGCGCAGATGATGTTCCGCGCCCAGCGCTCGTGGACCTCCAGGTACTCGCCGTCGTCGACGATCTCCTCGATGACCTTGGCCATGTCGTACGGCCGGTTGCCGTCCGCCGGGACCAGGTCGAGCAGGACGTCCGAGCGGCGGTCGGCGGCGTCGCCGGCCTCCACCCGGGGCGGGTTCTCGCGGTTGTTCTGCGGGAGGAGCGAGAGGAGGTAGCGGACCTCCGCGATGCACGTCTCCTCGTCGTCGTAGGCGAAGTGGCAGACGCCGGAGGTCTCGGCGTGCACGTCCGCGCCGCCGAGGCCGTTCTGGGTGATCTCCTCGCCCGTCACCGCCTTGACCACGTCCGGGCCGGTGATGAACATCTGGGACGTCTCACGGACCATGAAGACGAAGTCCGTCAGGGCCGGGCTGTACGCCGCGCCGCCCGCGCACGGGCCGAGCATCACGCTGATCTGCGGGATGACGCCGGATGCCTTGGTGTTGCGCTGGAAGATGCCGCCGTAGCCGGCGAGCGCCGAGACGCCCTCCTGGATACGGGCGCCCGCGCCGTCGTTCAGGGAGACCAGCGGGGCACCGGCCGCGATGGCCATGTCCATGATCTTGTGGATCTTCGTGGCGTGGGCCTCGCCCAGCGCGCCGCCGAAGATCCGGAAGTCGTGCGCGTACACGAAGACCGTGCGGCCCTCCACCGTGCCCCAGCCGGTGATGACACCGTCGGTGTACGGCTTCTTGGTCTCCAGGCCGAAGCCCTGGGCCCGGTGCCGGCGCAGCTGCTCGACCTCCTGGAAGGAGCCCGGGTCCAAGAGCAGCTCGATGCGCTCCCGGGCGGTCAGCTTGCCCTTGGCGTGCTGCGCCGTGGTCGCCTTCTCGCTCGGGCCGGCCAGCGCCTGCGCACGGATCTCGTGCAGCTCGGCGGTCCGCCCGCGGGCGTCGATCGGCTCACCCGGTGCCTCATCCAAAACGGTCATGTAGCGACCTTACGAAGGACACCGAGGAAAGCGAGCCGTTGACTCCGTACAGTCCTCGGACCCTTTTCCTGGTACCCCTGAACAGAACCATGGAGGCGTGCAGCCTTTCCGACTGCTCAGAGGGCGTCCGCGTTGTGGGGGTCGTACAAAGGCGTCAGCCGAGAAGCACCTCACATCGGTGGGTGGCACATACCATCCCCGGAGTGACACGGAGGCGCAGTCGGCGGCCCGTCGAGAGGATCTCGACCGTGTCGTCCGCGCGCAGAACGCCGCGTACGGGGTGGTCCCAGGTGATCTCCAGCGGCTCGCCCGTGCGCGGCGGCTCGCTGACGCAGAGCGTAGCGGTACGGCCCCGGTGGCGGAGCAGCGCACTCGCCCCGGCGGACGCGGTGAGCGGGCCGGCCGTGCCCGGCTGCCAGAAGTTGGCGGCCGTGAGGCCCAGGGTGGGGACGCGCACCGCCTGGCAGGTGCGGTCGTTGGCCAGGACCGACAGCCAGCGGCGGCCCTGCGCGGCCCGGACGGCGACCGCTCGGCGGCCGGCGCCGGGCATGAGCAGGTAGACGTAGGTGGCGTCGGCCGGGTCGGTGCCGTGGTCCAGCCAGAGGGTCTGCCAGCGCCGGGTGCGGGTCTCCGTCGTGCTGGTGGTGTTGATGTCGGCCCAGGCGCCGGTGCGGTCCTCGCGCAGGGTGCGCAGATCGCCGTACGGCACGACCCAGCCGCCGTGGCCCTCCAGGTGCGCCCAGCCCGCGCCGCGTACGAGGGCCTGGGTGCCGCCCTCCCCCAGGTTCCGGTTGTCGACGACGGTCTCGACGGGGACGCCGTCGGCGCAACTGATCCCGGCGCCGAGGCAGATCACGGCGTCGTCGACGCAGAACCACGACTTGCGGGCTTCGAGCGTCGACGCGAGGCCCTTCAGGTGCTGTCCGATCGCCGCGTACTCGCCGTCGGTCGTGCCGCCGACCCAGCGCACGTCGGGTTTGGGCTCGCCCCATTCGCCGCCCGCCTTGTCGGGCAGGCGGAGCGTGGAGACGGTCGTACCCGGGAGGCGGTACCAGTCGACGGTCGGCCAGTACCAGTCGGTGTACTGGTCGCCCAGGCCCTCCGCCCACCAGGAGAGCATTCCGGCGCCGGTGTGCCAGCCGCGCGGGTTCTCTCCGTTGCCGCACTCGTAGTGGGCGATGCGGTCGCTGGCCATGGCGAGGTTCGCCACGAAGCGCGGGCGGCGGTGGACGGCTCGGTCCATGGCGGCGAAGAGATGGTGGCCGGCTGGTTCGGGGGCGGCCGGGACCGGCGACTGGGCGACGGCGTGCAGGCGCGCGAGATCGGCGACGCCGAACTGAGGGGCCGTCAGTATCGGGGTGACCGTGTCCCGTTCGATCCATCCCTTGACACGGCCGTACCAGCGCTCGCGTTCCGCCGCGCTCGCGCCGCCCGCGAGCAGGGCCATGGCGGCGATGACGCCCTGGCCGTGGAAGTGGTCGCTGCGCATGACATGGCGGTCGTCGCTCTTGAGGTAACCCCGGCTGATGGCACGGCCGTTGACGCTGTCCATCATCAACCCGTCGTGGATGAGGGGCGCGTAGGCACGTTCGACGCTGTCGAGGACGATCTGCCGGTTCGGGTCGGTCACCTCCCACTCGGATCCGGCGAGCAGGGCGAAGAGGCGGCCGAGGCCGTCGAGGAGGACCTGGCCGTAGGTGCCGGAGTAGGCGACCCAGGTGTGCTGGACGAAGGAGCCGTCGGCGTAGAGGCCGTCGCCCTCGGTGACGTACGGGAAGACCGGGGAGAGCGCGTCGCGGGCGAGCGCGATCTTCGCGGGGGCGCGGCCGAGGATGCCGCGCAGGGCGACGCTGCGGCAGAGGTCGACGCGGTTGGCGCCGGTGGAGGTGCCGGAGTAGTCGGTGAGCATCGCGTCCGGGACGAAGTGGTCGACGGCCGCGCAGGCGGCGGCGACCTGCTCCTCGGTGAGGTGGTCGTACAGGGCGGCCGTGCTGTCCATCAGCGGGCGCGGGCTGCCGATCTGCCATTCCCACCAGTTGCCGTAGCGGGTGGTGGCGGGGTTGTAGACCGTGGCGGAGAGGTGGTCCAGGCCGCGCAGGACGTCGGCGAGGAGGGCCGGGTCCGCGGTGGAGCCGGTGCCCCGCTGGACGTAGGCCTGGGTCATCGTCCACAGGCGGCCGTAGCTCTGGGTGATGCCGGCGGGCGGGTCGTAGGGGTGGCCGGGCCAGAGGGAGGTGGGGGTGGGGCTCATGGTGGCCCGGAAACCGCGGGCGAGGGTGCCGGTCTCGGCGAGGCGGGCGGCGTACGGCTCGGCGGCGGGGTCGTAGCCGGTGCCGAGGGCGATGTCGAGCCAGCGGAGGCGGAGGGTGTCGTAGGCGTCGGCCGCGGCCGCGCGGGCGGCGGGGGCGGCGGGGGCGGTGGTGGCCAGGAGCGCCGCCGCGAGCAGGACGGCTCGGCGGGTGGGTCTCGTGAGCCCTGTGCGCTGAGAGGTCATGTCATGGGCATCTACCACCTCACCGTAATCACGCCAACACTTTGCGGATGATGTTGAATCCTGAACGGAATAGGTCTACGGTCGGTCGCGTTGATGTAGTTAAAGATTCAACATCATCGGTCCTCTCGAAGGAGCACGTCATGACGAACGCCGACCTGACCGCGCTGACCGGCGACTACACCATCGACACCGCCCACTCCACGATCGGCTTCACCGTCCGCCACGCCATGGTCACCAACGTCAAGGGCAAGTTCCTCGACTTCAGCGGCTCGCTGCACCTGGACGGCGGCGACCCGACCGCGTCCACGGCGTCCATCGACGTCAAGATGGACAGCATCGACACCGGCTCCGCCGACCGTGACGGCCATCTGAAGAGCGCGGACTTCTTCAAGATCGACGAGTTCCCGACGATGACCTTCCGCTCGACCTCCGCCGAGGCCCTCGGCGACGACGACTACCGCATCACCGGCGACCTGACGATCCTCGGCACCACCAAGCCGCTCACCATCGACCTCGAGTTCAACGGCGCCGCGAAGGACCCCTTCGGCAACGAGCGCGTCGGCTTCGAGGGCAAGGCGGAGATCAAGCGCTCCGAGTGGGGTCTGACCTGGAACGCGGCGCTGGAGACGGGTGGCGTGCTGATCTCCGACAAGATCAAGCTGAACTTCGACATCTCGGCGATCCGGAACGCCTGACGCTTGCGCACAGGGGGCGCCGGTGAGCGAACGGCTCACCGGCGCTTCGCCAACTCCCGCAGAATCGCCGCGACTTGGGCCTCCCGGCCGCGCGGGGTCCGGGCCTGGAGCAGGCCGAGCATGACCTGGTAGCGGTCGGTGCGGCCCAGCCGCTCGAACACCGCCTTGGCCTCGGGGTTCTCCTCCAGAGCCGCGGTCAGCTCGGCCGGGACCCGCGCGTTGCTCTGCGACTCGTACGCCGCCTCCCAGCGCCCGTCGGCCTTGGCCGCGTCCGCTTCGGCGAGACCGGAGGGGCGCATCCGGCCCTCGGCGGTCAGTTCCGCCACCCGCCGCACATTGACCATCGACCAGAGGCTGCCGGGCCGGCGCGGGGTGATCCGCTGTGCGTAGTACGACGCGTCGATCCCCTTGCGCTGTCCGGTGATCCAGCCGTGGCACAGGGCCACGTCGTTGATCTCGGCGGCGCTGACGGAGGGGACGCCGGAGCCCTTCTTGGCGACCTTGAGCCACAGGCCGGGGTGGGGGGCGGGGTGGTCGGTCAGCCAGGCGTCGAGGGCGGGGGCGGACTCGAAGGCGAGAGGGTCCATACGAGCACGGTAGGCGGGAAAGAGGTCGGATTCCGTCCTATATGGCCGTCCCGTAGGACTTGAGGAGAGCTTCGGCCTGTTCGCGGGCGAGCACCAAGGGGTCCGGGAAGATCTTCAGGCCGTGGGCGACGAGGGCTCCCTCGTGCAGGAGCATGAGCGTACGGCCCAGGCAGTCCGCGTCGAGCCCGCCGTTCGGCGCATCCGAGGCGAGGTCCTGGGCGAGGCCCGTGAACTGGGCCAGCATCCACTCCTTCTGGCCCGTGATGACCGCGTGGGCGGGGTGGGCGGGGTCGCTGATCTCGGCGTGCGCGTTGACCATGCTGCACCCCTTGGAGGCCTGCTCCGCCGACCAGGCCCGTGCGGCGTCGAACACGGCCAGGACGCGGGCCCGGGGCGTCGCGTGTGCCGCGTCGTGGTGGTCGTCGACGTACTGCGCGAGGAAGGTCCGCCAGCGTTCGTCGCGGCCCGCCAGGTACTCCACGACGATCTGCTCCTTGGAGCCGAAGCGGTCGTAGAGCGTCTTCTTGGTGACCCCTGCCTCCGCGGCGATGAGGTCCACTCCGACGGCGTGGATGCCCCGCTCGTAGAACAGCCGCTCGGCGGCTTCCAGGACGCGCCGCGCGGCGGGCGTCAGCGTGACGCGCCGCGGCTGCTCCGCGCCGCCCGTGCTACTGCTCTCACCGCTTCCCATGCTCAAAAGTATACCGGTCTGTATAGTGGACTCCGGAGCCAGGTATACCGATCTGTCTAGTGGTGGGTGATCCCCCGTGGTACCGGCGAACGCTCTGCTCTCGATCGCCTTCGTCCTGTGCTGGAGCTCCGGGTTCATCGGGGCCAAGCTCGGGGCGGGGAGCGCGGCGGCGGTCACGGTCCTGATGTGGCGGTTCCTGCCGCTCGCCGCGGTCCTGGTCGTCGTCGCCGCCACGGTGGGGCGCGCGTCCTGGCGGGGCTTCACGGCGCGCGACGCCGCGCGGCAGGCCGCGATCGGGGTGCTGTCGCAGAGCGGCTATCTGCTCACCGTGTACTACGCCATCCAGCTCGGGGTCTCCAGCGGCACCACGGCCCTGATCGACGGGGTCCAGCCGCTCGTCGCCGGCGCGCTGGCGGGGCCGCTGCTGCGGCAGTACGTCTCAGGTCGGCAGTGGCTCGGGCTGTGCCTGGGGGTGAGCGGCGTCGCGATCGTCACGCTGGCCGACGCCGCGGCCGCGACCGGTGTGACCCCGTGGGCCTATCTCGTGCCGTTCCTCGGCATGCTGTCGCTGGTGGCGGCCACGTTCCTGGAGAGCCGCTCCCCCGCGCCGGTCGCGCCCGGGGTGGCGATGACCGTCCACTGCGCCACCAGCGCCGTGCTGTTCACCGCGCTCGCCGTGGGCACGGGAGCGGCCGCGCCGCCCGCCGAGCCCGGCTTCTGGGTCGCGATCAGCTGGCTCGTCGCTCTGTCCACCTTCGGCGGGTACGGGCTGTACTGGATCATCCTGCGCCGCTCCGGAGTCACCGAGGTCAACGCGCTGATGTTCCTGATGGCTCCGGTCACGGCGGTCTGGGGCGCGCTCATGTTCGGCGAGCCGTTCGGCGTGCAGACGGCGCTGGGCCTGGGCGTCGGGCTGGCCGCGGTGGTCATCGTGCGTCGCGAGCGCGGGGGCGGGGGCGGGCACGGCAGGGGTGCGCGCGGGGGCGGAACGGCTCGCGGCCGTGGCGTACGTCGCCACCGGGACGCAGAGCCCTGCGACACCCGGCCGTAGACAGGACCCGGGCCCGCACGGCCGGTGTCCTGAAGCGCCTGGCCGGATTTGGGCCCTTGTCCGGAGGCTCACAGGATCCACAATGGCCAGCAACAGATTTTGACCGGCGCATGCCATAAGTAGGGGCTTCCGTTACCCCGCTCCCCTGGATCCCCTGCATGACATGCCCCTGACATCTCAGCGCTCTCCACGTTCGTATGTCCAACCCCCCACGGAAGGCATCACGTTGAAGAAGCTCCTCACCGCGCTCAAGAGATGCGCGGCCCTCTCCGCCGCCGCTCTGGCGATCGTCAGCCTTCAGCCTGTCTCGGCCGCGCACGCCGCGGATTCCCGTGTCGTCGGCGGAACCCGTGCCACGCAGGGTGAGTTCCCGTTCATGGTCCGGCTCTCCATGGGCTGTGGCGGCGCGCTGTACACCCAGCAGATCGTGCTCACCGCCGCGCACTGTGTGGGCTCGACCGGCGCCAACACCAGCATCACGGCCACCGCGGGCGTCGTGGACCTCCAGTCCACCAGCGGCCGGGTCCAGGTCCGCTCCACGTACGTGTACCGGGCCCCCGGCTACAACGGCACCGGCAAGGACTGGGCGCTCATCAAGCTGGCCCAGCCGATCAACCTGCCGACGCTGAAGATCGCCACCACGACGCAGTACAACACCGGCACCTTCACCGTCGCCGGCTGGGGCGCGGCCACCGAGGGCGGCGGCCAGCAGCGGTACATGCTGAAGGCCAACGTGCCGTTCGTCAGCGACGCCCAGTGCCGTTCCTACAGCGGCTACAGCGGCCTCATCGCGAGCGAGGAGATCTGCGCCGGCCTCCCGTCCGGCGGCGTGGACACCTGCCAGGGTGACTCCGGCGGCCCGATGTTCCGCCGGGACGCGAGCAACGCCTGGATCCAGGTCGGCATCGTCAGCTGGGGCATAGGCTGCGCCCGGCCGAACGCGCCCGGTGTCTACACCGAGGTCTCGACGTTCGCCTCCGCCATCGCGTCGGCCGCGTCCTCTCTGTGACCTGACCGCTGTCGCGCAGCCGCGGGCCCGGTGTCCCAGGACGCCGGGCCCGCGCCGTGTGCCGTCCTCGGGCACCCCGGGGACCCCGGGCACCCTGCGGGCCCGACGCGGGGGTCAGAACCCCCCGCCGTCGAAGCCTCCTCCGCCACCGAAGTCGCCCCCGCCGCCGAACCCGCCCCCGAAGTCCCCGGCGTCGAAGTCCGCCCCGGACACGTCGCCGCCCTCGTAACCGCCGTAGCCGTAGCCGTAGCCCGCGCCGTAGTCGGCCGCGTAGGCGGGGCCGGCCATCACGCTGCCCAGCATCGTGCCGATGAGGAGGCCGGGGAGGATGCCGCCGCCGAAGTAGCCGCCCGCCCAGGGGCCGTAGGCCGGGCCGGCGTCCCAGTACGGGCGGCGGCCGTACTCCGTGTCGACCTCGCGGATCACGGGGTCGCGGCCCTCGGACAGCCGGGTGCGGTCGGCCGCGCAGACCGGCACCTCGCGGGGGCTGCCGCCGGGCGGCGTCCAGGTCTCGTCGGCCACCGCGGTGCCGTGCCGGGGGTCGAAGAAGCACGGCGGGCGGCGCTCGGGAAGGGGCCGGCCCTCCCGTCGGGCGGCCAGCTGGGCGAGGGCGAAACGGCCGTCCGCCAGGGCCTGGGTGACGGCCTTGACCTCCTCCGGTCGGCGCGCGGCGTCCATAAGCCGTTTCGCCTGGTCGTAGGCGTCCAGGGCGTGCTCGTAGTCCTCGCGCATCGCGTCGTCGGCCTCGCGCGCGCCCGGGTGGAAGTCCAGGCGGTCCAGTTCCTCGCCGAAGGCGGTGATGTCCTCGTCGACCACGACCCGCAGCTTCTCCAGCGCCGCCTGCCGCTCCTCGTCGCGGCGGCGCCGGTTGCGCTTCACCAGCGCGTAGGCGCCCGCGCCGCCCGCCACCAGCACGGCCCCGGCCGCGATCAGTCCGCTGACGTCCACGCCGGAGCCGCCCGCGCCGTCGCTCCAGCTCGCGGGTGCGGCGCCGCCCACGTTGCGCAGCGCCGCGTCGACGAAGTCGTTCAGCTGGGCCTTGGGGTCGCCGGCGCTCTGCACCGAGGCGACCAGGTTGTCCACCGCCTGCCGGGACATCACGGAGGCGTCGGCCGCGGCGTCGAAGCGATCGTCGACGCGGACGCCGTACAGGCCCGTGACCCCGGTCTCCGTACGGAGGTTCAGCAGGAGGTTCTCGGTCGGCTGGTCGGCCGGGAGGACGGCGACGAACACGGGTTTGTCGGCATCCTTGATCTTGTCGGCGAGCGCTTCGGCGTCGGCCGACGACAGCTGGTCGGAGGCGGCGGGGTCCACATACACGGGTTCCTCACGCAGCGCCTCGGCGACCTTCGAGAGGTCCGTGGCCGCATGTGCGCCAGGCGCGCCGGCCGTGAGCACCGCGACCGTCGCGGCGACCGGCACGATCAGCAGACGCATGAGACCCCGGAAGAGCGGAGTCCTCATACTTCGACGCTACCTGATGGACCGGGAAAAGGCGGCGGCCCCGGTGGCCGGAATCCTCTGGTCACCGGCCCCGGCTCAGACGTACGGCTCGCCGATGCCCAGCAGGTTGCCCTCGCTGTCGTGGAACCAGGCGGCCCGTTCGCCCCTGAAGCCCTTGGTCGGGTAGTGGCCCTCGATGTCGGCGATGCCGTTCGTGGTGTGGAAGCCGGGGACGTCGACCTCCTCGAACCGCACCCCGCGCCGCCTGAGTTCCGCCACCACCGCCTCGACGTCCTCGACCTGCCAGCCCATCTGCGTGAAGGTGCCGGGAGAGGACCCGGTCGACCGGTACACGGCGAACTCCGTGCCGCCACAGCGGTACAGCAGCCCGCCCGGACGTTCGTCGGCCGGTTCGAGACCCAGTTTCTCGGAGTAGAAGCGCCGGGCCCGCTCCAAATCGTGGGCGGGCAGGCGGGTCGCCACCTGCCCCCGGGCGAGGAAGTGTCGGGAGTCCGTGTCCTTGTCGTCCATGGCTCCACTGTGCCGTGGACGACAGGCCCGGAGGCGGCGGCGAGGTCCGTTCGGTCTACGCGTGCCTACTCGGCCGGCTCGACGCCGGCTCGCAGCAGCCCGTAGGTGTACGCGTCCTCCAGGGCCTGCCACGAAGCAGCGATCACGTTCTCCGCGACGCCGACCGTCGACCACTCCCCCGAGCCGTCCGACGTCGAGATCAGGACCCGGGTCGTGGACTGGGTGCCGTGGACGCCCTCCAGGATGCGGACCTTGTAGTCGACGAGGTCGAGCTGGGCGAGCTGGGGGTAGATCTTCTCGAGGGCGACGCGCAGGGCGCGGTCGAGGGCGTTGACGGGACCGTTGCCCTCGGCCGTGGCGACGATGCGCTCGCCCTTGGCGAAGAGCTTGACGGTGGCCTCGTTGGCGTGGGTGCCGTCGGGACGGTCCTCGACGATGGCGCGCCAGGACTCGACGTCGAAGTACTTGAGGGGCTTGCCCTCCACCTCCGCCCGCAGCAGCAGCTCGAAGCTCGCGTCGGCCGCCTCGTAGGTGTAGCCCTTGAGTTCGCGTTCCTTGACGCGCTCGACGACCCGGCCGACCAGCTCGCGGTCGCCGCCCAGGTCGATGCCGAGTTCCTTGCCCTTGAGCTCGATGGAGGCGCGGCCCGCCATGTCGGAGACCAGCATGCGCATGGTGTTGCCGACCCGTTCGGGGTCGATGTGCTGGTACAGGTCCGGGTCGACCTTGATCGCGGAGGCGTGCAGGCCGGCCTTGTGGGCGAAGGCCGATACGCCGACGTAGGGCTGGTGGGTGGAGGGGGTGAGGTTGACGACCTCGGCGATGGCGTGGCTGATGCGGGTCATCTCGCGGAGGCGGCCGTCGGGGAGGACCTTCTTGCCGTACTTCAGCTCCAGGGCCGCGACCACCGGGAAGAGGTTGGCGTTGCCCACGCGCTCGCCGTAGCCGTTGGCCGTGCACTGGACGTGGGTCGCGCCCGCGTCGACGGCGGCGAGGGTGTTGGCGACCGCGCAGCCGGTGTCGTCCTGGGCGTGGATGCCGAGGCGGGCGCCCGTGTCCACGAGGACGGTCGCCACGACCGCCTGGACCTGGGCGGGGAGCATGCCGCCGTTGGTGTCGCAGAGGATGACGACGTCCGCGCCGGCCTGGGACGCCGTGCGGACCACCGACTTCGCGTACTCGGGGTTGGCGCGGTAGCCGTCGAAGAAGTGCTCGCAGTCGACGAAGACCCGGCGGCCCTGGGAGCACAGGTAGGCGACCGTGTCCTGGATCATGGCCAGGTTCTCGTCGAGGGTGGTGCGCAGGGCCAGTTCGACGTGCCGGTCGTGGGACTTCGCGACCAGCGTGATCACCGGGGCGCCGGACTCCAGGAGCGCCTTGACCTGGGGGTCTTCGGAGGCCTTGGCGCCTGCGCGGCGCGTGGAGCCGAAGGCGACCAGCTGGGCGTGCCGGAAGTCGATCTCCTGCTGGGCGCGCGCGAAGAACTCGGTGTCCCTCGGGTTGGCACCGGGCCAGCCGCCCTCGATGAAGCCCACGCCGAACTCGTCCAGGTGCCGGGCGATGGCCAGCTTGTCCGCGACGGTGAGGTTGATGCCCTCCCGCTGCGCGCCGTCGCGCAGGGTGGTGTCGAACACGTGGAACGAATCGTCGAGCTCGCTGGTTGCGGTCATGGTGTCAAGGCTCCTGCTGTTGGATCCCGTCGGATCACGGTCGTTACCGGAATGACCGGCTCCACCGTCCCCAATGATCCCTCGCGCTTTACTCCCGGCTGAAGGTGGGCCAGAAAAGCGAAAAACCCCTCGCGGGTGCGAGAGGTCTGCGCGCGGGTCGAGGACGACGGTGTCCGCCCGTACCTGGTCGTACGTGGCGGTCACTGCGGACCGGCGCGCCTGCTGCCAATAATCATGGCGAACGAGAGCACGGGGGAAGTCTGGCACACACCGCCCCCGGGCTCACCGTCCGTCTCAGGATGCGAGCACTGCGTTGATCACCGCCGGCGGTGGACGAATCCGTCGTAGTGCCCGTTGGTGTCGTCCGGGACCAGTTGGGCGGAGCGGCTGCCGAGGCCGATCCGTCCGCCGGTGCCCACCTCGTAGAGCGTCACGTACTCGTCGGTGACCGGGCCGCCGGTGACGGAGGCGCTGATCAGACGGGTCGCGCCGGTGCGCAGGTCGCGGAGGTAGACGTTGTCCGGCCCGTACTGTCCGTCGGCCAGCCGCGGTTCCGCCTCGTAGGCCAGGTGGCGGCCGTCCGGGCTGAGCAGCGGGTTGTCCGGCAGGCGTTCCCCGTCGGGGCCGGGGGCGATGCGCCGGGTCACGTCCGAGCGCAGGTCGCGGACGTAGAGGTCGGTGCCGTCGCCGGGGGCGTCGTCCGGGAGCAGGTCGTCGCCGACGTACTTGAACGCGACCGTCCTGCCGTCCGCCGACAGGGAGACGGGCATCGCGTAGCGCCGGGCCGGCGTGCCGTCCGCCTTGACGTTGACCTGTTCCTCGGTGCCGGTGCGGCGGTCGTGTACCCAGGTGACGCCTTCCCCGCTGCGCGGCACCAGCTGGGTGTACGCCACGTAGCGGCCGTCGGCGCTGATGTCCTCCAGGAGCGCGGGGTTGGTCGGGCGGTCGCCGTTACTGATCCGCTGCGTGGCGCCGGTGCGCCGGTCGAAGGCGTACACGGCGCCGAAGAGGTCGCGGGCGCCGGGCTCCATGCGGTCTGCCTTGGCGTTGAAGACGATGTGGCGGGCGTCCGCGGACATGTGGGCGCCCGCCGCGAAGGCCGAGCCGCCGTCGTGGGCGACGCTGATCCGCTCCGTCTTTCCGGTGCGGCGGTCGTGCAGGTAGATGTCCTCGGCCGCGTCGTTCGTGGGCGGCTGGTCCCAGTGGACCAGGTTGCGGGCGTTGGAGCGGAACAGGACGTAGCGGCCGTCCGCGCTGATGGCGGCCAGCGTGGCGGGCTGGTCGGCCGGTGTGCCGTCCGACGCCACGCTGACCCGTTCCACCGTCCCCTTGCGCAGGTCGCGCACGAAGACGTCCGCGTGGCCGTTGGTGTCGCCCGGCACCAGGTTGGTCGCGTAGGCCGTGAAAGCCGCGAACCGGCCGTCCGCGCTGAACCGCGGGCCGTACGAGTCGCCGTCTCCCTGTTCGCCCGTCGCCGAGAGCGTGACCCGCTCGGTGCTCGGCGGCGGTGCCGGTGCGGCCGAGGTGGCCGTCAGGGCGACCATCGCCCCGGCGAGGACGGCGACGGACATTCCGCGCATGGTTCTGAACACGATTTCCCCCGTGGTTCGTAGTGCTTGCCCGATGTTCCCATTCACCGCAACTGTCGTACGCAGACGTCGGCGTCGTCGGCAACGCGGCCCGGCAGGATGTTGGTTCCCCTGTGGCCGGCCGCTGTCATGAAACGGTCCGCAGGAAGACGTCGTCCACGCCGTTCGTGTCACCGGGGACGATGTCCGTGTCCGGCGAGGAGTAGACGACCGTGCGGCCCCTGTCGGAGAGCGATCCGTCGACGGCGCTGCCGTGTCCGACGAGGACCTGGCGTCCGCCGTGGAGGTTGCGCAGCCACAGGTTCGACTGGGTGTCCTGCAGGAGGATCCGGCGCCCGTCGGGGCTGACGGCCCGCGCCTCGGCGCCGGGGAAGTACTGGACACGGCCGGTGCGCAGGTCCCGTACGTAGGAACCGTCCGCCGAGTCCATCGCCAGGACACGGCCGTCGGCGCTCAGCTGGACCACGGTCGAGAACGTGCCGTCGTCGGCCTCGGTCCGGGTGCCGGTCGTGCGGTCGGCCACCCACACGTCCCCGCTGCCCTCGTCCTCGTAGGCGACATAGCGGCCGTCGCCGCTGATCGACGCGTCGTCCATGTCCCGGCTCTCGTCGTCCTGCGGTCCGGCGCTGACGGTCTCGCGGGTGCCGGTGACCCGGTCGTAGAGGTCGATGCGGTTCGGGTACTGCGGGTGTCCGGACCAGGTGTAGACGACGTAGCGGCCGTCCGCGCTGATGTCCGGGGCGGACGCGCTGTCCTGGGCGTCGCCGCCGGCCCGGATCCGCGTACCCGTGCTCAGGTCCGTCAGGAAGACGTTCATCTTGCGGACGCCCCAGTCGGTGTACGTGGCCCAGCGGCCGTCGGCGCTGAGGCGGGGTGTGCTGAGCGCGGCCTCGATCTTGGTGGTGTGGCCGGTTCTCAGGTCGCGTATGTAGGAGTAGGTGCCCGGGTGGGTGATGCCCTCGGGCACGAGGTTGGTCGCCGAGGAACGGAACGATACGAAACGGCCGTTCGGCGTGGTGTGGGCGGCGTTGGAGGCACCGTCGCCCTGGGTGCCGTCGGCGGCGGTGCTGACCCGCTCGACGTGCGGTGCGGGCGGCGCGGCGGACGCGATCGTGCCGGTGAGCGCGAGCAGCAGCGCCGCCGCCAAGGAGCCTCCGGACACACGTGCGACTCTGGTCATGTTCCCCCCTGTGGTCCCCGTGGACGCTTTCCCCCGGCCCCCTCCTCTTCTCCTCTTCTCCTCTTCGCCTGACTCGCTGCCGAGGGCTCCCATCGAGGCAAACGCACCACGCGTGACAGGGTCAATCCGACGTATTACGTACAACCTGGACGTGAGCTCAGGAGTCCGCGAGGAGGCTGTCGTGGAGGAACTCCCTTACGTGGCCGAGAACTTGTGCCCGGTCCGTGCCGCGCAGGCCGATCGCCACATGGATGGAGAACCCGTCGAGCAGCGCCCGCAGCCGGGCCGCGAAACGGTCCGGGTCGACCGCCCGGAACTCCCCGCGCGACATGCCCTCGGCGACCAGCGCCACCAGGTCGCGATGCCAGGCGCCCTCGATCGCGGCCTGCCGGTCACGGGCGTCGTCGTCGGCGTTCTGCGAGCGGTTCCAGACCTCCAGCCACAGCGTCCAGTGCGGGTCGCGGTGGCCCTCGGGAACGTACAGGTCGACGTACGCCTCGACCCGTTCGCGTACCGAGGCGGACGCCCGGGTCAGCAGCCGTCCGCGCTCGGCGCCGAGCCGGCCCTCGCTCCACTCCAGGGTGCGCAGCAGCAACTCGTCCTTGGAGTGGAAGTAGTAGAGGAGATGGCCGCTGCTCATGCCGACCTCACGGCCGAGCGCGGCCATGGTCAGCTTCTCCAGGCCGCGCTCGGCGATCATCTCCATGGCGGCGGCGAGGACGTCCTCGCGGGGTGGGGCGGGGGTACGGCGGCGGGCTCCCGGGGTGGTCATACGGCGGTCACCCGCACGACGTCGGGCAGGAAGTGCGTCTCGAACGGGCCGGAGCAGTCGGCGAACAACGTTGCCACCGGTGCCCCGCACCCCGGGCACACCCAGTTCGGCCCCTCCAGTCCGGGCGGGCCGCAGCAGCCGATCTCCTCCAGGGCGGGGTTGGGCGCCAGGAAGCCGACGGTGTCCTCGTGGTGGACCACCAGCGTGTTCCGGGGTCCGGCCGACATCAGGAACCCGTCGCCCTCGGGGTCCGACATGCTGACCCCCGGGATCGCCGCGCCCGCCCACTCCGGGTCCGGGTGCGCGACGAAGGGCGCCCCGGACGGCTCGGGGTCCACCGCGTAGGCGCCGCGCGGCACGGTGGACGGGGCGTGCCGCGAGCCGTCGGGTTTGATCCGCCCGTCGTGCTCGGGACGTGCGGGCAGCTCGGGCAGCGGGCGCAGCGGTTCGCTGAGACGGCGGCCGCAGGCCGTGCAGAGCAGTCGTACGTTCACCCGTACGTTCTACCTGACGACCGTCCTCGGCTGCTGCTGGGTGATGCAGTGGATGCCGCCCCCGCCCGCGAAGACCGTCCGCGCGTCGACGAGCGTCACCGTGCGGTCCGGGAACAGCCGGCGGAAGATGCCGGCGGCGATCTCGTCACGCGGGTCGTCGAAGCCGCACAGGACGACGCCGCCGTTGCAGAGGTAGTGGTTGATGTAGGAGTAGTCGGCCCAGTGGCCCTCCGCCTCCAGGACGGTGGGCGCCGGGACCTCGACGACCTCCAGGCTGCGGCCCCGCGCGTCCGTCTGCGCCCGCAGCAGCCCTACGACCTCCTTGGTCAGCTCGTGGTCGGGGTGCGCGGGGTCCGGCTGCACATGGGCGACGACCACGCCGGGACGGGCGAACGCGGCGACGATGTCGACATGGCCGAGGGTGCCGAAGCCGTACGGCGGATAGTCGCCGGTCAGACCGCGCGGCAGCCAGATCGCCTTGCGGGTGCCGAGCATGCCGTGGATCTCGGCCTCGACCTCCTCCCGCGTCCAGTGCGGATTGCGCTCGGGACCGAGCTGGACCGTCTCCGTCAGCAGGACCGTCCCGTCGCCGTCCACATGGATCGCACCGCCCTCGTTGACGAGCTTCGAGGCGTACGTCTTCGTCGAGCCCGCGAGGTCGGAGACGTACGCGGCGATCTTCGCGTCGTGCTCCCAGCGGGCCCAGTCCTGGGCGCCCCAGCCGTTGAACGTCCAGTCGACGGCGGCGAGTCCGCCCTTTCCGTCGGTCAGGAAGGTCGGGCCGATGTCCCGCATCCACGCGTCGTCGAGGTCCCGCTCGACCGTCTCGACGCCGTCGCCCAGCAGCGCGCGGGCCTCGGCCGACTGCCCGGGTCCGCACACCACCGTCACCGGCTCGAAGCGGCGCACCGCACGGGCGACCGACGCCCAGGCCGCGCGGGCGTCGGCCAGGTCCTGCGGGTCGTCGAAGGTCGCGTTGGGGCCCGGCCAGGCCATCCAGGTGCGTTCGTGCGGGGCCCACTCGGCGGGCATGCGGAAGCCGTCGGCGGCTGCGGACATGAGTGATCCTTAGAGGAAGTAGAGGCGGTTGAGGGAGACGGAGTCGGCCGGCTCGGAGCGCAGCGGCTCGCCGTCGAGGGTGACCAGACCGGTGCGCTGGTCGACGTCGACGGCTCCGGTACGGGAGTTCAGGCGCAGGTCGGCCGGTCCGATGCCCCGGGTGCCCCGGACGGCGACCCGCCTCCTGCGCGTGGGCATGGAGTCGCCCCCCTGGTCGACGGCGGCCTGGGCGACGAAGGCGACCGAGATGTCGGCGGGTGTGGCCCCGTACGCCCCGAACTGCGGTCCCAGGACGAGGGGTTCGCAGGTGTCGGTCGCGGCGTTGGGGTCGCCGACCACGCCGTACGCGGGGAAGCCCGACTTCAGCACCAGCTGCGGCTTGGCGCCGAAGTACTCCGGCCGCCACAGCACGATGTCGGCGAGCTTGCCGACCTCGATCGAGCCGACCTCGTGGGCGAGTCCGTGGGCGATGGCGGGGTTGATGGTCAGCTTGGCCATGTAGCGCAGGACGCGCTCGTTGTCGTGGCCGTCGTCCGGGGCGCCGAACTCGGCCTTCATCTTCCCGGCCATCGCGAACGTACGGCGGACCGTCTCGCCGGCCCGGCCCATGCCCTGCGCGTCCGACGAGGTGATGCCGATCGCGCCCAGGTCGTGCAGCACGTCCTCGGCGCCCATGGTCCCGGCGCGGATGCGGTCGCGGGCCATGGCGGCGTCGCCCGGCAGGTCGGTCTTGAGGTCGTGGACGGAGACGATCATGCCGTAGTGCTCGGCGACCGCGTCCCGGCCGAAGGGCAGGGTGGGGTTGGTGGAGGAACCGATGACGTTCGGGACGCCGGCCATCTTCAGGACGTTCGGGACGTGTCCGCCGCCGCAGCCCTCGATGTGGAAGGCGTGGATGGTGCGGCCCTCCAGCACCCGGAGGGTGTCCTCGACCGACAGGCATTCGTTCAACCCGTCGCTGTGCAGGGCGACTTGGACGTCGTGTTCCTCGGCGACGCGAAGTGCCGTGTCCAGCGCGCGCGTGTGGGCGCCCATGTCCTCGTGCACCTTGAACCCCGAGGCACCGCCCTCGGCGAGCGCCTCGACCAGGGGCGCGGACGACGACGACGAACCGCGGCCCAGGAAGCCGATGTTGACCGGCCAGGCGTCGAAGGCGTTGAAGGCGTGCCTGAGGGCCCACGGCGAGTTGACGCCGACGCCCCACACGGGCCCGAACTCCTGCCCGATGATCGTGGTCACGCCGGACGCGAGCGAGGCCTCCATGACGCGCGGCGACAGCAGGTGCACATGGGTGTCGACGGCTCCGGCGGTGGCGATGAGCCCCTCGCCGGACACGATGGACGTACCCGTGCCGACCACGACGTCGACCTCGTCCAGGGTGTCGGGGTTCCCGGCCCGCCCGATCGAGCAGATCCGGCCCTCCCTGATCCCGATGGAGACCTTCCGGATGCCGAGCGCCGCGTCGATCACGACGACGTTGCTGATGACGACGTCACAGGTCTCGCGGACGGCGGCGGCCTTGAGGTGCAGTCCGTCCCGGGCGGTCTTGCCGAACCCGGCGAGGAACTCGTCGCCGTACCGCTGGGAGTCCGACTCGACGCGGATCGTCAGCCCGGAGTCGCCGAGGCGGACCCGGTCGCCGGCGCGGGGGCCGTGGGTGGCGGCGTACTCGTACGGGGTGAGGCGGCGGGCCTCGGCGGGGTGGCCTCCGGGACGGCTCATCGCTCGGCCTCCTGTTCCTGGTCGGGTGTTCGCGTGACGCCGAGGTAGCCGCAGGCGGCGGCGCGGCGCAGTGCCTCCGCGCGGGCGCCGGGCGCGTCCAGCGCCCCGTCGACGAGCCCCGCGAACCCGATCGCGATCCGCTCGCCCCCGATCGGCACGAGCCCGACCTCGGCGCTCTCCCCCGGCCCGAACCGCTCCGAGGAGCCTGCGGGCACGGCGAGCCGCATGCCGTAGGCGGCCGCGCGGTCGAAGTCGAGCCGCGGGTTGGCCTCGAAGAAGTGGAAGTGGGAGGTCACGGAGACGGGCACGGTGGCGGTGTTGGTGACCGTCAGCCGGACGACCGGCTCCGGGTCGGCGTGCTCGGGCCCCGGCAGCAGCGCGCCGGGCGCCTGCGCCCCGAGCCCGGCCCCGAGGGGATCGGACACGACCGCGAGCCGCGAGCCGTCGTCGAAGACGGCCTCGACATGGACCTCGGTGACGACGTCCGCGACACCCGGCAGCACGTCGTCCGGGCCGAGCACGGAGCGGGCGCGCTCGATGGCCTCCGCCAGCCGGGCCCCGTCTCGGGCCGCCTCGCACACGGTGTCCGCGATCAGCGCGGTCGCCTCCGGCACGTTCAGCCTGAGCCCGCGGGCTCTGCGCGCCCGGGCCAGCTCGGCGGCTCCGAAGAGCAGCAGCCGGTCACGTTCCGTGGGGGTGAGTCTCATGACGCGGGCACCTCCTTGCCTCTCCCGCATTAGAGCATCACTCTAAACACGAAATCCAGTGCAACGAAGTGTTGACTCGACACCACGGATTCTCGATATTGAACGTCGCTCTAACTCTGGCGGCCGATCGAAGGAGACCTGCCATGCCGATGGAACAGCGCGGAGTCGACACCATCCCCGACGAGGAACGCACCAGCGGTCCCCGGGACCTCGTCTCGATCCTGCTGGGCTCGAACCTCTGCCTCGGAGTGATCGTCTTCGGCTGGCTGCCGCCGTCGTTCGGCCTGGGCTGGTGGGCCTCGGTGAGCTCGATCGTGGCCGGCACGGTGGTCGGCACGGCCCTGACCGCCCCGCTCGCGCTGATCTCCCTGCGCACGGCGACGAACCTCTCCACCTCCTCCGGCGCCCAGTTCGGCGTACGCGGCAGGCTCGTGGGCTCGGTCGTCGGCCTCCTGCTCGCCCTCGGCTACACGGCCCTGACCGTGTGGATCGGCGGCGACGTGATGGTCGGCGTACTGGGCCGGCTCTTCGAGCTGCCGGCGAGCGGCGTGTCGTACGGCGTGGTCTACGGGCTGCTGGCGGCGGCGACCGTCGCGGGCGCGGTGTACGGCTACCGGGTGCTGCTCGCCCTGTCCCGCGTCCTCGCGATCGGCATGACGGCCCTGCTGGTCCTCGGCGTCGTCGCCTACGCCCCGCACTTCTCGACCACCGCGCTGCCCGAGGCGGGCGGCTATCTGCTGGGCGGGTTCTGGCCGACGTGGCTGCTGGCGACGGTGGCCGCGGGCCTGTCCGGACCGATCGCCTTCATCACCCTGCTCGGCGACTACACCCGCTACATCTCCCCGGCCCGCCACACCTCACGCCGGGTGCTGCACGCGACCTGGCTCGGCCTGCTCCTGGGCCTGCTGGTCCCCCAGCTGTTCGGCACCTTCACGGCGTACGCGGCCCGGGCGGCCCTCGACTACGCCGGACCGCTGGTCTCCGCCTCGCCCACCTGGTACCTGGTCCCGCTCCTGCTGGCCGCCTCGGCCGGCTCCGTCGGCAACGCCGGTCTGATGCTCTACTCCATGGGCCTCGACCTGGACGCCATCCTCCCGCGCGCCTCGCGTGCCCGGGCCACCTACTGTGTCGCCGTCGTCGCGACCGCCTGCGTCTTCGTCGGCCACTACGCCTCCAGCGCCCAGGACGCCATGACGTCCTTCGTACTGCTGCTGACGGCGATCGGCACCCCGTGGGCGGTCATCACCCTGATCGGCTTCGCCCGCTGCCGAGGCGTGTACGACGCGGAGGCCCTCCAGGTCTTCAACCGCCGTGCGCGGGGCGGGATCTACTGGTTCCGGGGCGGCTGGAACATCCCCGCGACCGCGGCCTGGGCGGCGGGCGCGACGGTCGGCCTGCTGGCCGTCTCCCTCCCGTCGTACGAGGGGCCGCTGCTGGGGCTGACCGGCGGGGTGGACTGCAGCTTCCTGTTGTCGGGGCTGGTGGGGGGCGTTGCCTACACGCTGCTGGAACCCCGGACTCAGCCCCAGCCGAGCCCGGGAATGACAGCCCGTCCGGCGTTTGAGGACGAGGCCGTTTAGGCCGAAGCGGGGGTCTGGGGGCGGCAGCCCCCAGCGACCTCGACCTCGACCCCGAGCACAGATCAGCCCAGCTTGTGCATCCACCCGTGCTGATCCACGGCAGTGCCCCGCTGGATGTCGAGCAGAGCCCGGCGCAGCTTCAGCGTGACCTCGCCGGGCTCGCCGTCGCCCTGCCGCCACTGCGCGCCCGTGCGCTTGACGGTGCCGACGGGGGTGATGACCGCGGCGGTGCCGCAGGCGAAGACCTCGGTGAGGGTGCCGTTCTCCGAGTCGCGCTGCCACTGGTCGACGGAGACGCGGCCCTCCTCGGCCTCGTAGCCGAGGTCACGGGCGACGGCGAGGAGGGAGTCGCGGGTGACGCCTTCCAGGATGGAGCCGGTGAGGGACGGGGTGACGATCCTGTCGCCGTACACGAAGTACAGGTTCATGCCGCCGAGTTCCTCGACCCACTTGCGCTCGACCGCGTCCAGGTAGCAGACCTGGGCGCAGCCCTCGGCGGCGGCCTCGGCCTGGGCGAGCAGGGACGCGGCGTAGTTGCCGCCGGTCTTGGCGTCGCCCATGCCGCCGGGCACGGCGCGGACGTGGTCCTCGGAGACCCAGATGGAGACCGGCTTGACGCCGCCCGGGAAGTACGCGCCGGCCGGGGAGGCGATGACGATGAAGAGATACTCGCTGGCGGGCTTCACGCCCAGCCCGACCTCGGTGGCGAACATGAACGGACGCAGGTAGAGGGACTCCTCGCCGCCGTGTGCCGGGACCCACGCCTCGTCCTGGCTCACCAGCGCGTCGCAGGCCTCGATGAACGTCTCGACCGGCAGCTCCGGCATGCCGAGCCGGCGGGCCGACGCCTGGAAGCGCTTGGCGTTCTTCTCCGGGCGGAAGGAGGCGACGGACCCGTCGGGCTGGCGGTAGGCCTTCAGACCCTCGAAGATCTCCTGCGCGTAGTGCAGGACCATGGTGGCCGGGTCGAGGGAGAGCGGCGCGTACGGCACGAGCTCGCCATCGTGCCAGCCGCGGCCCTCGGTCCACTTGATCGTCACCATGTGGTCGGTGAAGTGGCGTCCGAACCCCGGGTTGGCCAGTATCGCCTCGCGCTCGGCGGCGGAGAGCGGGCTGGCGGAGGGCTTGAGCTCGATCGTGGGCGTCGTCATGAGTAGATGTCCTTCACCGGTTTTGATTGTGGCGGGCCGTGCTCACGCCAGTACTGCCAGTGGCCAGTGCTAGGACGTCCGAGCATTCCGTCGTTCCGCGGCTCCGCGTTCGATTATCGCAAGCGGGAGCCGTGGAAGAAATCGGCCTGATCGGCGTGATCCGGAGTGATTCGCGACCCAGGGGTTGATGGTGTCACCCGACGGCGGACATGGGGAAGCCGCCGGGTGCTTCAGTGACCCGGCGGCTTCGAAGGGTGTTCGAGTGGCGGCGGGGTCAGCCGGCTACTCGTACGGCCAGCGCGTCGCCGATCTCCGACGTCGAGCGGGCGGGCTTGCCGGTGCGCTCGCCGAGGTCGGCGGAGACCGCCTCGTCGATGCGGGCGGCCTCGGCGTCGTAGCCGAGGTGGCGCAGGAGCAGGGCGACGGACAGCACCGTGGCGGTGGGGTCGGCCTTGCCCTGGCCGGCGATGTCGGGCGCGGAACCGTGGACCGGCTCGAACATCGAGGGGAACTCGCCGGAGGGGTTGATGTTCCCGCTCGCGGCGACGCCGATGCCGCCGGAGACGGCCGCGGCGAGGTCGGTGATGATGTCGCCGAAGAGGTTGTCGGTGACGATGACGTCGAAGCGACCGGGGTCGGTGACCAGGTAGATGGTCGCCGCGTCGACGTGGATGTAGTCGGTGGTGACCTCGGGGAACTCCTCGGCCACCTTGTTGAAGACGTTCGTCCACAGGTGACCCGCGAAGGCCAGCACGTTGTTCTTGTGGACCAGCGTGAGCTTCTTGCGCGGGCGGGCCTGGGCGCGGGCGAAGGCGTCACGGACGACGCGCTCGACACCGAAGGCCGTGTTCACGGAGACCTCGGTGGCGACCTCGTGCTCGGTGCCCTTGCGGATGGTGCCGCCGTTGCCGGTGTACGGGCCCTCGGTGCCCTCACGGACGACGACGAAGTCGATCTCGGGCTGGCCGGCGAGCGGGGTGGCGACACCCGGGAGGAGCTTCGACGGACGCAGGTTGACGTGGTGGTCGAAGAGGAAGCGGAGCTTCAGCAGGAAGCCGCGCTCCAGGACACCGGACGGGACCGACGGGTCGCCGATCGCGCCGAGCAGGATGGCGTCGTGCTTCTTCAGGGCGTCGACGTCCGCGTCGGTGAGGGTCTCACCGGTGGCGTGGTAGCGCCTGGCGCCGAAGTCGTACTCCTTGGTCTCCAGCTTCACATCCTGCGGGAGGACGGCGGAGAGGACCTTGAGGCCTTCGGCCACGACTTCCTGCCCGATGCCGTCACCGGGGATCACTGCGAGATTGAGGCTGCGAGACATGTCGGCACCCTACTCCTCGTCCCATGGGATGACACGCGATGTCCGCGATACGGACAGCCGGACGGGGGAAGGCTCTTGCCCTTCGAGTGCCGTTCACCCGCATGTAGGGCAGGTGTTGGCCTCCGCTGGGAAGTTCCCTCTCATGGACCTCCCCGACTTCGGCATCCCGCCCCGGCTCGCCCGCCGCATGACCATGGCGGAACAGCACGAGTACCTGCGTACGAAGCTGACCCGGCGCCGCACACTGGTCACCGCCGGCGCGGTGGCGGGCGGCCTGCTGACGGGCTGCTCGGGGTCGGGCCCGGGCACGGGTGCCTCCGGTACGCCGGCCTCCGCCTCGGCTGCCGCGTCCTCTCTCGCCAAGGTGCCGGGCTCCGCCGTCGCCCCCTTCGGCCGCCATCTCGCCTTCGGCGCCGACCCCAAGGCCCAGATGCGGGTCTCCTGGCAGGTGCCGGCCGCGGTGCGGAAGCCGTACATCCGCGTCGGCCTGCGCCCCGACGACCTGAGCCGCAGGATCGAGGCCGAGGTCCGTGATCTGCGCACGCCCGAACTGCGGGGCGTCCGCGCGGCGCTGGAGCAGTACTACCTGCACGCCGCGCTGGACGGCCTGCGGCCCGGCACGACGTACTACTACGGCGTGGGCCACGAGGGCTTCGATCCCGCCTCCCCGCAGAACCGCTCGACGATCGCCGAGTTCCGGACCGCGCCCGCGACCCCGGAGGCCTTCACCTTCACGGCCTTCGGCGACCAGGGCGTCAGCGAGGCGGCCGCCACCAACGACAAACTCCTGCTGAGCCAGAACCCGGCCTTCCACCTCCACGCCGGTGACATCTGCTACGCCGACGTCAAGGGCCTGGGCAAGGAGTCGGACGCCTACGACCCCGGCTTCTGGGACTTCTATCTGAAGCAGACCGAAGCGGTGTCCAGGTCGGTGCCGTGGATGGTGACGACCGGCAACCACGACATGGAGGCCTGGTATTCGCCGGACGGCTACGGCGGGCAACTGGCCCGCTGGTCCCTGCCGGAGAGCGGCTTCGATCCCCGGAAGGCTCCGGGCGCGTACTCCTTCGTCTACGGCAACGTCGGCTTCGTGGCGCTGGACGCCAACGACGTGTCGTACGAGATCCCCGCCAACCGGGGGCACACGGAGGGCCGTCAGACCAAGTGGCTGGACGAACGGCTCGGTGAGCTGCGGGCGGCGAAGGACGTCGACTTCGTCGTCGTCTACTTCCACCACTGCGCGTACTCGACGTCCACGCACGCGTCCGACGGGGGTGTGCGGGCCGAGTGGGTGCCGCTGTTCGCCCGGCACCAGGTGGACCTGGTGATCAACGGGCACAACCACGTCTACGAGCGGACGGACGCCATCAAGAACGGCGAGGTCGGCAGGCAGGTCCCGATCGGCGCCTCCACCGACCCGACCCGGGACGGCATCGTGTACGTCACCGCCGGCGGGGGCGGCAAGGAGCTGTACGGCTTCCCGACGGGCGTCGAGGAGAGCTACGAGGGCCAGGTGACCGAACGGGAGTCGGTCGCCACCTTCAAGTGGACCAGGTCACGCGACACCAAGGCGGAGAGCGTGGAGTGGTCCCGGGTGCGCTACCGGGGCTTCTCGTTCCTCTCCGTGAAGGCGGAGAGCGGCCCGAAGCCCCGGCTGACGGTGTCGGCACTGGCGCAGAGCGGGGAGCGCATCGACCACTTCGAGGTGCGGCGCCCGACGCCCCGCCGAGGTCACGCGGCCTGGTGACCCGTGGCGCCCCCATTGTCCCTGCGGTCCAGGGCGCGCTGGAGGGCGGCGGCGGCGTTCTTACGGTCGGACTCGCTCGTGCGGGAGAGGTGACGGACTCGGCGGCGGGCGGTCGTCTCGGCCATGGGAAATCGACTCCTTCGACATTCCGGAGTGCGGAAAGGGTTACGAGACGCCGGATGGGGCGGGGAGCGGTGCCGCAGGGGTTGCCTGCACGGGGCCCGGCTCACGACCGCCATTCGCTTGATCGAGCGAGACGTTCGGCTTCTACAAAGCTAAGGGAGGACAGCGCGTCTGTCTCCACAATTACTCGGACTTCCTACTATCTGAGACGGTGGAGTAGGTCACACACCGCTGACCTGCGCTTTTCCCCGTGACCCCGTCAGAGCACGTCACCGTCCCGCCAGTCGAAGACCAGCTCGAACGCCGGGTCCAGCGGACCGGCGAGCGCGGGCCGCAGGAACGTGCCGCCCTCCTCGTCCGGCAGATGGACGACGCCCTCCGGACCCAGCGCGCAGACCCGCCCGCTCCACACCTGCCAGCCCCGGGCGGCGTACAGCGCGGCCCCCTCGCCGCTCGCGGACAGCATCCCCGCGTCGTAGGCCCGGTCGATCACCCGCTCCAGCTCGGCCATCACCCGGCCGCCGAGCCCGGCCCGGCGCGCGTCGGAGCGTACGGCGACCGCCTCGACGTACCCGACCCGCAGCCACCGCTCCCGGTGCCGCACCCGGCGCATGACCACCGACCCGTGCGCGACCAGCCTTCCGGCGTCGTCGTGGACGAGCGCGTGCATGCCGCCGAGCCCGTGGTCCCAGTCCTCGTCGGAGAAGTCACCGTCGAACGCCTCGTCCAACAGGGCGCGGACGGCGCGCAGTTCGGCGGCCGTGAGGTCGGCAGTGTGCGCGGTGCGGGGTGTGCCGGGGGCCGTGGGTGTGGTCATCCGTCCAGTATCCGCGCGGCGGCGGATCGCCCACTCGGCTGATCCTCCGCGCGGTACGGGACAGACGGTGACCGCGAGGGGAACGGTGAGGTCATGAACGACACGGCGAAAGTGTTCCTAGAGGGCGGCCCGGACGACCTGCCCGAGCGGATCGTCCCGGCCCCGTCCCCCGGCCCGGACGTGAAGATCAAGCTCCGCGGCGGGTACGAGCACTTCCGGCCGACCTCGCGGCAGTCGGACACGTCCGAGGGCGCGCTGCCCGTGTACGAGTGGTGGGAGCGGACGGAGATCGCCGAGTAGGCCGACGGTCGGCCGCGCTCAGCTCAGCGCGGCCGCCACCGCCTCCCGGAAGCCCTTCGGGTCCTCCGCCCAGGGCAGGTGCCCGGCGCCCGGCAGGATCACCCGCGTCACGTTCGGCAGCGCCCGCTCCAGGGAGTCGACCGCCCAGCGCGGCCGGATGTCCCGCTCGCCGTCGACGACGAGGACGGGGACGTCCAGCGCCTGGCAGGCGGCGTACAGCTCAGGAGTGCCCCAGGTCCGCTTCGTCTCGGCGTTCAGGGCCTTGCTGCACTCGCGGTTGATCCCGAACCAGGGCTCGGCCATCCGCCCGGCCTGCTCCAGGGCCCGCTCCCGGTCCTCGAACTCGACGCTCCACTGCAGCACCGCCTTCTCACGGTCCCCGTCCGGCAACTCCCGCCAGCGGGCGTGCCGTTCGGGCACCTCGTCGAGCCGGGCGGTGAACTGGTCCCGGTACGTCCCGTGCCAGGACGGCACGGGGTCGATGCCCGTGCCGCTCACGTACACGAGCGCGGCGACCCGCTCCGGGTGGGCCAGCGCGTAGCTCAGCGCCAGTTGCGCGCCCCAGGAGTGGCCGAGCAGCACCGGCCGGTCGAGCGCGTGGTGCGTTCGTACGGCGTCCAGGTCGGCCACGAAGCGGTCGGTGGTCCAGGGGCCCGCGCACGGCTCGGACCGTCCGCATCCGCGCTGGTCCCAGCGGACGACCGTGGCCAGGTCGGCGAGCATGGCGGCCACGTCCCCGAACATGTCCCACAGGCCGGGGCCGCCGTGGCAGAGCACCAGGGGCCGGCCCCGGCCCGTCCGCGAGGTCCACAGCCCCGCCCCGTCGTCGGTCGTCACCATCTCCGCGTCCGTCATGGTGGACAGTCTGCCCGCTGCCGCGGACGCGCGAGGGCCGGGCGAAGCGCCCGGCCCTCATCACACTCCGGCTGATCGTCAGCCCATGTGCGGGTAGCCGTAGTCGGTCGGCGCGACCAGCGTCTCCTTGATGGCGCGGGTCAGCGTCCAGCGCATCAGGTTCTGCGGGGCGCCGGCCTTGTCGTTGGTGCCGGAGGCACGGCCGCCGCCGAAGGGCTGCTGGCCGACGACGGCACCCGTCGACTTGTCGTTGATGTAGAAGTTGCCGGCCGCGTAGCGCAGCTTCTCCATCGTGTACGCCGCCGCCGCGCGGTCGCCGGAGATGACCGAGCCGGTCAGCGCGTACGCGGACACCGACTCCATCTGCTCCAGCATCTCGTCGTACTTGTCGTCCTCGTAGACGTGCACGGCGAGGAACGGGCCGAAGTACTCGGTGGTGAAGACCTCGTTCTCCGGGTCGGTGCACTCGACGACGGTCGGGCGGACGAAGTAGCCGACCGAGTCGTCGTAGGAGCCGCCCGCGACGATCGTGCAGGTGGGGTCGGACTTCGCGCGGTCGATGGCGGCCTTGTTCTTGGCGAAGGCACGCTCGTCGATGACGGCGCCGATGAAGTTGGACAGGTCGGTGACATCACCCATGGTGATGTAGTCGACCTCGGCGGCGAACTCCTCCTTGAAGCCGGAGTTCCAGATCGACGCCGGGATGTACGCCCGGGAGGTCGCCGAGCACTTCTGGCCCTGGTACTCGAAGGCGCCCCGGGTCAGGGCGGTCTTCAGGACGGCCTTGTCGGCGCTCGGGTGGGCGACGACGAAGTCCTTGCCGCCGGTCTCACCGACGATGCGCGGGTAGGAGCGGTACTTCTCGATGTTGTTGCCGACCGTCTTCCACAGGTACTGGAAGGTCTTGGTCGAGCCGGTGAAGTGGATGCCCGCGAGGTCGCGGTGCTCAAGGGCGACCTTGGAGACCTCGATGCCGTCGCCGGTGACGAGGTTGATGACACCCTTGGGCAGACCGGCCTCCTCCAGGAGCTGCATGAGCAGCACGGCGGCGTGGGTCTGCGTCGGGGACGGCTTCCAGACCACGACGTTGCCCATCAGGGCGGGCGCGGTGGGCAGGTTGCCCGCGATGGCCGTGAAGTTGAACGGCGTGATCGCGTAGACGAAGCCCTCCAGCGGGCGGTGGTCGAGGCGGTTCCAGACGCCCGGGGAGTTCGCCGGGGGCTGCTCGGCGAGCAGGTCACGGGCGTACTTGACGTTGAAGCGCCAGAAGTCGATCAGCTCGCAGGGCGTGTCGATCTCGGCCTGCTGGGCGGTCTTGGACTGACCCAGCATGGTGGAGGCGGCCAGCGTCTCGCGCCACGGGCCGGAGAGCAGCTCGGCGGCGCGCAGGATGATCGCGGCGCGGTCGTCGAAGGACATCGCGCGCCAGGCCGGCGCGGCGGCGAGGGCCGCGTCGATGGCGTCCTGGGCGTCCTGCTGGGTGGCGTTGCCGTAGCTGCCGAGGCGCGCCTTGTGGTTGTGCGGCTGCACGACGTCGAACCGCTCGCCGCCGCCCATGCGCTTCTCGCCGCCGATGACGCAGGGCAGGTCGATCGGGTTCTCGGCCAGCTCCTTGAGCTTGACCTCCAGCCGGGCACGCTCGGGCGAGCCGGGGGCGTAGCCGTGCACCGGCTCGTTGACGGGGGTGGGGACCTGGGTCACAGCGTCCATGGGTTCCGTAACTCCTTACTGAGCGGTGTGTTTTCGAGCCGTTGTGTGGGGCTCAGCCCTTGCTGACCATGGAGCGCAGGAAGAACCGCAGGTTGGCGGGCTTCTCAGCGAGCCTGCGCATGAAGTAGCCGTACCAGTCGGTGCCGTAGGCGGTGTAGACGCGCATGCGGTGGCCCTCCGCGGCCAGCCGCAGGTGCTCGTCGGTCCTGATCCCGTACAGCATCTGGAACTCGTACTCGTCGAGCTTTCGGCCGACGCGGTACGCGAGCTCCTGGGCGATGGCGATCAGGCGCGGGTCGTGGGAGCCGATCATCGGGTACCCGGCGCCCTCCATGAGAATGCCGAGGACCCGGACGTACGCCTTGTCGATCTCGTGTTTCTGCTGGTAGGCGACCTCGGCGGGTTCCTTGTAGGCGCCCTTGACCAGCCGTACGCGGCTGCCGTTGTCCGCGAGGCGACGGGCGTCGGCCTCGGTGCGGAAGAGGTAGGCCTGGATGACGCAGCCGGTCTGCGGGAAGTCCTTCCGCAGCTCCTCGTGGATGGCGAACATCGAGTCGAGGGTGGTGTGGTCCTCGGCGTCGAGCGTGACCGTCGTGCCGATGGCGGCGGCGGCCTCGACGACCGGCCGGACGTTGGCGAGGGCGAGTTCGTGGCCGCCCTCCAGCGCCTGACCGAACATGGACAGCTTGACGGACATCTCGGCCCTGGTGCCCAGCTCCAGCTCCTTCAGCCGGTCGATGAGCGCCAGATAGGCGTCCCGGGCGGCTTCCGCCTGCTCGGGCCTGGTGATGTCCTCGCCGACGACGTCCATCGTCAGCTCCAGGCCCCGGGAGGTCAGGTCCTGGATGATCGGCACGATCCCGTCGACCGTCTCGCCGGGGATGAAGCGGTCGACGACCTGCTTGGTCACCGGGGCCGCCGAGATCAGGCGTCGCATCCGGTCGCTGCGCGACGCGGCAAGAATCACGGGACCCAGCACGGGGCACCTCCACAAACCAGCAGATAGAACCACCGTGAAACCTAAGGATCCCTCCGATCGTCGGCCATCGACAGCTGTCACGCATCCGTGCCGCAGATCTCAGACAGATGTATGAAGGGCGCGCGGAAATGCGGGAGAATGCCCGGGTGACGTCCGAATACAAGGGTGACTTCCAGGAGCTGGTCGACGAGATCTCGGAGCTGCTGGGCGTGCCCGCGACGCTGGAGAACCGCGACTTCGAGCTGATCGCCTTCGGCGCCTACGACAGTGAGGACGAGCTCGACGCGTCGGCCCTTGACCCGGTCCGCACCCGTTCGATCCTGACCCGCCGCTCCACGGCGGCCGTACGGACGTGGTTCGAGGGCTTCGGCATCACACGCGCGACGGGCCCGGTGCGGATCCCGCCGACTCCGGAGGCCGGGGTGTACCGGGGGCGTATCTGTCTGCCGGTACGCCATCGGGGGGTCGTGCTCGGTTACGTCTGGCTCCTGGACGACGATCCGGGGCCGACCGAGCAGCAGCTGGCGGCCGCGATGGACGTGACGGCACGGATCGGCGCGCTGCTCGCGGACGAGGCGCAGCACGGGGCGGATCTGAGCCGGGAACTGCGGGCCGTGCTGGTCGCCGAGCCGGGCTGGCAGGGCGACATGGCGGTGGCGGCGCTGCGTACGGCCCTCGGCGCCCGCGGCGACGGCCCGCACACCGTGGTCTGCGTCGCCCCGTGGCCGTCGGCCGACCCGGACGACGCCCCGTCCGTGCGTACGGTGCCGCACGCGACGGCCCTGTGCACGGTGCCATGGGGGGCGGGCGGGCAGAGCCTCGCGGTGCTGGTGCGGCTGCGCTCGGCGGAGGTGCGGACGCCTGCCCAGGCGGCGGCGTCGAGGCTGCTCAAGGACGAGGCGGCGCGTTCGGCGGTCGGTATCGGCGCACCCCGCACGGGCCTCGGCGAACTGCCCGCCGCCTGGCAGGAGGCCTCGGCCGCGGCCCGCGCCGCCCTCGCCGAACCCCGGTTGGGCCCGATCGCCGAGTGGGCGCACATCGGCCCGTACCGCCTGCTGACGTCCCTGCCCCCGGAGACCGCCGACGACCCCGCGGTCGCCCAGCTCCTCTCCCCCGCCCACCACGAACTCGCCCGCACCGCCGAGACGTACCTCGACCGCGCCGGCCAGGCCGCCCGCACCGCCGCCGAACTCGGCATCCACCGCCAGACCCTCTACTACCGCCTCTCCCGCGTCGAACAGCTCACGGGCCTTGACCTGGACGACGGGGAGGACCGGTTGTTGCTGCACATGGCGTTGAAGGGAGCGCGGCTTCGGAGCCATTGGGGGAAGTATTGGAAATGATTGTCATCATGCTACGGTTCGCAGCAACCGCTCTCTTGACCGCCCCTTTACCCGGAGGGTCCCGTGCGCCTGCCCGCTCGCCGCCTGCTCCCCGCCACCGCCCTCACCGCGGCCTCCGCACTGCTCACCGGCTGCTTCGCCGGGGCGGAGAACACCGCTGACGCGGGTGCGGACGGCAAGCGCGTCCGCGTCGCGATGATGCAGCCCCCGCGCTCCGGGCTGTCACCGCTGTCCGACGACGCGTTCAAACTGTCCCGCTGGTCGACCGCCGAAACCCTGGTGAAGCTCGACGAGGACGGTGACGCCCGGCCCGCGCTGGCCACCAAGTGGCAGCAGTCCGGGCGCACTTGGACCTTCGAGATACGCGACGGCGTCACCTTCCACGACGGCACGAAGCTCACCCCGGAAGCGGTCGTCACCTCCCTCACCAAGGCCGCCACCGCCTCCCCCAAGCCCCGCATCCTGGACGGCGTGGACCTGACCGCGAAGGCCGCCGGCGACAAGGTCACCGTCACCACCGCAACCGAGGACCCCCTGGTCCCGCAGCGGCTCAGCTCACCACAGCTGTCGATCCTGGCGGCCAAGGCCTACCAGGGGAAGACGGTCGACCCGGTGGGCGCCGGCACCGGCCCCTTCGAGCTGACCAAGGTCAACGGCACCGCCTCCGCCAGTCTCGACCGGTACGACGCCTACTGGGGCGGCAAGGCCAAGGCCCCCGGCATCGACGTGACGTTCGTCCCGGACGGCACCGCCCGCGCGGCGGCGCTGCGCAGCGGCGAGGCCGACATCGTCGAGGCGATACCCGTCTCGCAGGCCGCGGTGCTCGACCAGGACCTGATCACCGAGGTGCCGATGCCGCGCACCAACACCTTCTACCTCAACACCGAGCAGGGCGCCTTCAAGGACGCCTCGCTGCGGGCCGCCGCCCGCGAGGCCATCGACGCCGAGTCGATCGTCGAGGGGGTGTACGAGGGCCGCGCCGACGTCGCCGAAGGCCTCCTCGGCCCCGCCCTCCCCTGGGCCTCCGAACTGCGCTCGCCCGTCGAGCACGCCAAGGCCGGCCGGCCGAACGGCACGGAGATCACCATCGGCACCTTCACCGACCGGGCCGAACTGCCGGAGGTCGCCGCCGCGTTGCAGCAGCAGCTGCAGAAGGCCGGGTTCAAGGTGAAGCTGGACATCCGCGAGTACGCGAACATCGAGTCCGACGCGCTCGCGGGACGCTTCGACGCGTTCATCCTCTCCCGCGCCACCGTCCTCGACTCCGGCGACCCGGCCGCGTACCTCTACAGCGACTTCGCCTCCAAGGGCACCTTCAACATCGCGCAACTGGCGTCCCCGGAGGTCGACAAGGCCCTGCAGAAGGCCTCCGGCGCCAAGGTCGGCGACGCCCGCCGCAAGGCGGTCATGGCAGCCGAGGCCGCCGTGCTCGCGGCCGACGCGGCGGTTCCCCTGCTCCACGAGCGGGTGATCCAGGGCGACGCGGCCGGTGTCGTCGACGCGGCCCACGACCCGCGCGAGCGCGAACTCGTCACGGCGGACACCTACGTCAAGTGAAGGCCCCTCAGCGTCAAGTGAGGTCCGCGGCAAGGAAGTTGGTCGGCTCCGCCGGGCTGACCCGCCTCGTCTGTCTCGTCGCCGTCCTGGCCACCGTCGGCCTGCTGCCCTGGCTCTCGCACCGGGACCCGGCGCTCACCGTGCTGCGCGCCCGGTCGGCCGAGCAGGAGGCGACCGAGGAGGCCCTGTCGGCGATCCGCGCGGACCTCGGGCTGGACGCCGGTCCGCTCTCCCTGCTGGGAAGGTGGGCCTCGGACCTGCTGCGCGGCGACTTCGGCACCTCCTGGGTGTCCGGCACCGACGTCCTGCCGTCCGTGATCGCCGGGCTCCAGGTGTCGCTGGGCCTGATGGGCGCGGCGCTCGGCGTGGCGGTCGTACTCGCCGCCGTGTTGGTGGCGCCCGTGCTGGTGCGGGGGCGTGGATCGGCCGGCGCCTTCGCCGCCATGCTCGCCGCGGTCCCCGAGTTCCTGCTGGCCACCGTCGTGCTGCTGGTGTGCGGGGTGTGGCTGGGATGGCTGCCGACGGCCGGGTGGGCGGGCCCCGAGTATCTGGTGCTGCCCGCGCTCGCCCTCGGCGTCCCGGCGGGCGGCCTGCTCGGCCGGCTGGTCGCGGACGCGCTGCCCGCCGTCCTCGACGAACGGTGGGTGGAGCTGTGGCGGGGCGCGGGAGTGAGTCGTACGGCGATCTCGGCGGCCGCCCTCAAGCGCGTACTGCCGCCGCTGGTACCGCAGTTCGGCATGGTCGCGGTCGGCCTGACCGGCGGCGCGGTCGCCGTGGAGATGGTGTTCGCGGTGCCCGGCATCGGCCGTACGGCGCTCGGCGCGGCCAAGTCGCAGGATCTGCCGCTGCTCCAGGGGTCGGTGCTGGCGCTGCTGCTGCTCGGCCTGGTCGCGGGCGCGGCGGCCGCGTTCACCCGGCGACGGCTGCTGGGCCCCGCCCTGCGTGACGCCGGTCTGACGCTGCCCCCGGCGCGTCCGGTCCGTACACACCCGGCGATCCCGTTGACTCTGTTCACAGTCCTCGCCGTGACCATCGGCTGGGGTCTGCTGCGCGACCCGTACACCGTCAACACCGCCGCCCGCCTCGCCGCCCCCACCTGGGCCCACCCGCTCGGCACCGACGCCCTCGGCCGTGACGTGCTCGCCCGGCTCGGACACGGCGCCGCCTCGACCGTGGGCACGGCCGCCGCCATCTGCGTACTGAGCCTGCTGGTCGCGCTCGCCCTCGGCTTCCTGCCCGGCGTCGCGGCCGGCGCCGCCGACATCGCCAACGCCCTGCCCCCGGTGATCGTCGGCATCCTGGTCGCCGCGGCGACCGGCCCCGGCACCGGCGGCGCGGCCCTCGCGGTCGCGCTGATCTCCTGGCCGGCCCTGTCCGCGCACGCGGCGGCACTGGTGCAGGAGGTGCGGGCGTCGACGTTCCTGACCGCCCAGCGCGCCATGGGCGCGACCCCGTTCTGGATCCTCACCCGGCACGTCCTGCCGTCCGTCGCCGCGCCCGTCGCCCGGCACGCCCTCCTCCGCCTCCCCGGCATCGCCCTCGCCCTGGCCTCCCTCGGCTTCCTGGGCCTGGGCGCCCAGCCGCCCGCCCCCGAGTGGGGCCTGCTCCTCGACGAGTCCCGCGCCTACGTCGAACGCGCCCCCTGGGCAGCCCTGGCCCCGGCCGTCGCACTCGCCCTGCTGGCGGGCCTCGCGGTGTCGGGGGCGGCGGCCGTGCAGGGCAGGAGGGCATGGGTACGGCGAGCCACGCCGACCGCGAAGAAGCGCGCCCCGAAGAAGCGCGCCGCGAAGAAGCGCGCCCCGAAGAAGCGCGCCCCGAAGAAGGAGGCCTCCGTTGCCGTCTGACGCACTCCTCTCGACCGAGGCACTTCTCTCGGTGCGCGACCTGCGCATCGCCTTCGACGGCATCGAGGTGGTGCGCGGTCTGTCCTTCGACGTCCGCCCCCGCGAGGCCCTCGCGATCGTCGGCGAGTCGGGCGCGGGCAAGTCCCTCACCGCCCGGGCGCTGCTGGGCATGCTGCCGCGGGGCGCGACGACGAGCGGCGCGATCGAGCCGGACCTGTCGGCCCACCGCGGCCGTCGTATCTCCCTGGTCCCGCAGGACGCCCTCTCCGCCCTCTCCCCCGTGCACCCGGTGGGCGACCAACTCGCCGCCGCCGTACGGTCGGTGGCCCACGTCTCCCGCAAGGAGGCCCGCGCCCGGGCGGTCGCCGCGCTCGACCGGGTCGGCATCCCGGACCCCGCCCGCACGGCACGGGCGTATCCGCACGAGTACTCCGGCGGCATGCGGCAGCGCGCCGTCATCGCCATGGCGACGATCAACGAACCCGACGTCGTCGTCGCCGACGAGCCCACCACCGCCCTGGACGAGGAACGCCGCGACCAGGTGCTGCGCGTGCTCGCCGAGCAGCGGGAGGCCGTGGGCGCCGCGCTCGTCCTGGTCACCCACGACATGGACGTCGTACGGGACCACGCGGACCGCGTGCTGGTCATGTACGCCGGCCGCCTCACCGAACTCGGCCCGGCGGACGAGGTGTTGACCCGCCCCCGGGCCCCGTACACGGCGGGCCTGCTGGCCTCCCTCCCCCAGCACGCGCCCCCGGGCCGCCGCCTCCCCGCCCTCCGCGGCACCCCACCCGCCCCGGCCGCGCTCCCGCCCGGCTGCGCCTTCGCGCCGCGCTGCCCCCTCGCGGCGGACGCCTGCGCCACCGCGGAACCGGAGCCGCAGGAGGTGGAGAAGCGCCTGGTGTCCTGTCACCGCTGGCCCGAACTCCCGTACCCGGCAACGGAGTTGTTCCATGAGTGACACCCGGCCCGACACCCGGCCCGAGACCCGGCCCGAGACCTCGCCCGACACCTCGGCCGACACCTCGGCCGGCGTCCTGCTCGACGTCCGCGACCTCGTCGTCCGCTACGGCGACGTCACGGCCGTCGATCACGTCTCGTTCACCCTCTCCCCCGGCGAGACCCTCGCCCTCAACGGCCCGTCCGGCTGCGGCAAGTCCTCCACGGCGCTCGCGGTGCTCCAGCTGCGCCGCCCGGCCGCCGGTGAAGTCGTGTTCGAGGGGCGGGAGTTGACGACCCTCACCGAACGCGAGCTGCGCCCGCTCCGCCCGCGCATGCAGCCCGTCTTCCAGGACCCGTACGGCTCCCTGAGCCCCCGCCACCGCATCCGCGACGCGGTGGCGGAACCGCTGAAGGCCCAGGGCCGCTGGAGCGCGGCCGACGGCCCCGCCCGCGTGGCCGAACTCCTCGACCGGGTGGGCCTCGACCCGTCGTACGGCGACCGCCTCCCGCACGAGCTCTCCGGCGGCCAGTGCCAACGCGCCGGCATCGCCCGCGCTCTGGCCTCGGAGCCACGCCTGCTGGTCCTGGACGAGCCGGTGTCGTCCCTCGACCCCTCCGTCCGGGCCGGCGTACTGAACCTGCTCGCCGACCTCCAGGACGACCTCGGCCTCGGCTATCTGTTCATCTGCCACGACCGGGCCGTCGTACGGCATGTCGCGGACCGGGCGATCGAGATGCGCGAGGGGCGCGTCATGTCCGGGTAGCGGCCTCGATCACCTGGGTGAGCCCTTCGGTGAGCGCTTCGGCGTCGGGCGCGCGCTCGGGGTCGAAGTTCCACTGTGCGATGAGACCCGTCATGAGGGTCGTGTAGAACCTGCCGAGGGTGTCCAGGGTCTTGTCCGAGACCTCCTCCTCCGGCACGCCCATGAACAGCGCGACAAGAGCCCGCTCCGCGTCCCGCTGCTGCCGCGCCAGGTGGTCCCGCACCGCGGGCAGCTGGTCCCCCATGACCACGATCTCCATGCTGAGATGCCACATCGATCCCGGCCCCCGCATGGTGCCGATGATGTTCGACCACACCTGCCGGAACCGCTCGACCGAGCCGGGCTCGGCGTCGGCCTCCCCCTCCTCGCCGTCGAACGCCTCGGAGAGCTCCCCGACCAACGCCAGGTACGCCTCCGCCAGCAGGGCGTCCTTCGAGCCGTAGTGGTAGCCGATCGAGGCCAGATTGGTCCCCGACTCCTTGACGATGTCGCGCGCGGTCGTGCGCGCGAAGCCTTTCGCCAGCAGGCAGCGCTTGGCTCCCTCGAGCAGATCCTCACGGTGTCCCATGACGACCCACCCTACCCCCGATCCATACATCCGTCCCATACATCCGTCCCATACAGCTGTTTTATACGACCGTTCCATACGTCCGTTCTAGACACACGTTTAAGACGCGCGTACATTCACCGCCATGACAACGAACCCGATGAGCCCGTCGACGGGCACCCGAGCCGGCCGTCGTGATTGGACCGCCCTCGGCGTCCTGATGCTTCCGCTGCTGCTGGTCTCGATGGACGTCTCGGTCCTGTACTTCGCGATCCCGGCCATCAGCGCGGACCTGGAGCCGAGCGGCACCCAGCAGCTGTGGATCTTCGACATCTACGGCTTCGTCCTGGCCGGCCTGCTGATGACGATGGGCTCGCTCGGCGACCGCATCGGCCACCGCCGCCTCCTGCTGATCGGCGCCACCGCCTTCGGCGCCGCGTCACTGATGGCCGCGTACTCGAACAGCGCCGGGGTCCTGATCGCGGCCCGCGCTGTCCTCGGCATCGGCGGCGCGACCCTGATGCCGGCGACCATGGCCCTCCTCCGCACGATGTTCACCGACCCGGCGCAGCGCGCGAAGGCGATCGGCGTGTGGTCCGGCGTGATGACGGCCGGCGTCGCCCTCGGTTCGGTGATGAGCGGCGTCCTGGTCGAGCACTTCTGGTGGGGCTCGGTCTTCCTGGTCAACCTGCCCGCGATGGCGCTCCTGCTGCTCCTCGGCCCCCTCCTGCTCCCCGAGTCGCGGAACCCCGCGGCCGGCCGCTTCGACTGGCCGAGCGTCCCGCTGTCCATGGCGGCGGTGCTGCCCGTGGTCTACGGCCTGAAGGAGATCCCGTCCGAGGGCTGGAACGTCCTCTACGTCGTCTCGATCACCGTCGGCCTGCTGTTCGCTGGCCTCTTCGTCCACCGCCAGCGCACGGCCGCGGCCCCGATAATCTCCCCGGCCCTGTTCCGCGGACGCGGCTTCGCACCCTCCGTGGTCCTCAACCTCGTCTGCATGTTCGGCGTGCTGGGCTCGTCCTACTTCACCACCCAGTACCTCCAGTCGGTGCTCGGCATGGGCGCGCTGGAGGCGGCCCTGTGGGCGCTGCTGCCGTCGGTGCCGATCGGCGCGGCGGGACCGCTCGCGACCCAGCTGGTGCAGCGGGGCGTCAACCGCGCCTACGTCGTCACCGGCGGCTTCGCGGTCTCGGCATCCGGTTTCGCGCTGCTGTCCCTCGCCGGCACGGACTCGCTCTGGCTGGTGCTGACCGCGTGCGCGGTGATCGCCGTCGGGGGCGTCACGGTGATGTCCCAGATCATGGACCTCGCGATGGGCTCCGCCCCGGTGGAACGGGCGGGCTCCGCGTCCTCCCTGCTGGAGACCGGCGCCGAGTTCGGCGGCGCCCTCGGCATGGCCGTCCTCGGCTCCATCGGTACGGCGGTCTACCGCCACGAGATCCCGGCATCGGCCCCGGACGCCGCGCACGAGACCCTCGGCGGAGCGCTGGCCGTCGCCGACCGGGTCCCGGGCCTGGCCACCGCCGCGCGGGAGGCGTTCACCAGCGGGATGCAGGGGGCGGCCGTCGCGGGAGCGGTGCTGCTCGCGGGGGCCGCGGTGCTGGCGGCGGTGGCACTACGGCGGGTCGAGGTGCGGGAGCGGGCATGCGAAACGCCGGACGAGCCGAGTCAACTCAGCCCGTCCGGCGTTTGAGGACGAGGCCCGTTCAGGGCCGATGCGGGGGTCTGGGGGCTGCCGCCCCCGGACACGGCAACCTAGGCCAGGTTCACCGCACGAGCCGACGTAGCCCCGATCTCCTCGGCAACCTCGATCAACACCCCGGAGGGCACCGTGTCGTCGACGGTCAGGACGGCCAGCGCCTCACCACCGGCGACGGCACGCGAGACCTGCATGCCGGCGATGTTGATGCCCGCCTCACCGAAGACCCGGCCGACCGTGCCGACGACACCCGGACGGTCCTCGTACTTCAGGACGACCATGTGGTCGGCGAGCGCGAGGTCCACGTCGTAGTCGCCGACGGCGACGATCTTCTGGAGGTGCTTGGGGCCGGCCAGCGTGCCGGAGACCGAGACCTCCTCGCCGCCCGAGAGCGTGCCGCGCACGGTGACGACGTTGCGGTGGTCGGACGACTCCGAGCTGGTCGTCAGCCGCACCTCGACGCCGCGCTCCTGCGCGAACAGCGGGGCGTTGACGTACGACACGGTCTCGTCGACGACGTCCTCGAAGACACCCTTGAGGGCGCTGAGCTCCAGCACCTTCACGTCGTGCTGGGTGATCTCGCCGTAGACCTCGACGTCGAGGCGGACCGCGACCTCACCGGCGAGCGCCGTGAAGATCCGGCCGAGGCGCTCGGCGAGCGGCAGACCCGGCTTGACGTCCTCGGCGATGACGCCGCCCTGGACGTTGACCGCGTCGGGCACGAGCTCACCGGCGAGGGCGAGGCGCACCGAGCGGGCGACGGCGATACCGGCCTTCTCCTGCGCCTCGTCGGTGGAGGCGCCGAGGTGCGGGGTGGCGACGACCTGGTCGAACTCGAAGAGCGGGGAGTCCGTGCAGGGCTCCTTCGCGTACACGTCGAGGCCGGCACCGGCGACCCGGCCCTCCTTGAGGGCGGAGTACAGCGCCTCCTCGTCGACGATCCCGCCGCGCGCGGCGTTGACGATGCGCACGCTCGGCTTGACCTTGCGCAGCGCCTCGTCGCCGATGAGACCGACGGTCTCGGGGGTCTTGGGCAGGTGGACGGTGATGAAGTCGGAGACCTCGAGCAGCTCGTCCAGCGACAGCACCTTGACGCCCATCTGGGCGGCGCGCGCGGGCTGGATGTAGGGGTCGTAGGCGACGACCTTCATGCCGAAGCCGGACATGCGCTGGGCGACCAGCGCGCCGATCCGGCCCAGACCCACGACACCGAGGGTCTTCTCGGCGAGCTCGACGCCCGTGTACTTGCTGCGCTTCCACTCGCCGTTCTTCAGCGCGGCGTTGGCCTGCGGAATGTGGCGGGCGGTGGCGACGAGCAGACCACAGGCCAGCTCGGCGGCGGTCACGATGTTCGAGGTGGGGGCGTTGACGACCATCACGCCGGCCTTGGTGGCGGCGGAGACGTCGACGTTGTCCAGGCCGACGCCGGCTCGGGCGACGACCTTCAGCTTGTTCGCGGCGGCGATGGCCTCGGCGTCGACCTTGGTGGCGGAGCGGATCAGGATCGCGTCCACTTCGGCGATGGCCGGGAGCAGTTCGGCTCGGTCTGCTCCGTTGCAGTGGCGGATCTCGAAGTCGGGGCCAAGCGCGTCCACGGTCGCGGGCGACAGCTCTTCAGCGATGAGTACGACGGGTTTCGAGCTCACGTGAGTCCTCACAAGTCCAATGCGGACGGCCGTCCCGACGGCCGCTGGCGGTGGAGGGGGAGCGGCACCGGGGAATGTGGGGTGCGCTCCTGCGTCGTTCGGTGCGTGCTCTCGGTGTGCCGGACGAAGGTCCTCGTAGCGGAGCTACTAGGGCCTTTGGCCGGTGCGGCGAGAGTGCGTGCCGGGCGGCGTGGGAGTGTGCCTCACATTCCTCGGTGTCGCTTGGCCGCGTGGAGACGCACGACGCTGTGGGCCTGACGCGAATGTTGTGCGCCAGTGTAGTGGCGCGGCGGAGGGCGTCTTGCGCCTCTGCGGAAGGATCACCCGGACGAGAAACGCCATTTTGTATGGGGTCTCCGTATGGATCCGGGGCAAAGCCCCGTGGCGGTACCCCCAGCCGAGGGTACCGCCACGGAAGGCGTGGCTCACGCCTCTTCGTCGACCCAGCTCATCAGCTTGCGCAGCTGCTTGCCGGTGGTCTCCAG
>NZ_KQ948937.1:0-1285 GCF_001514235.1 Streptomyces caeruleatus
AGGATTCACGCGCAGGCCCGCGAACTCCTTGTCCCGCTTGAGCTCCTCGACCAGCTTCATCGTGCGCGTCACGTCCACCGTCACGAACTCCGTGACATGCGGCGCCGTGAACGCCGAGCCGACCATCGCCGCCGCCGTCGCCTTGCGCACGCCCTTCACCGGAACGCGAGTTTCCCGTGCGTCGTCGTACGACACAGCGGACTCCGGCACCGAAGGGGCCCGCTGTGCGGCAGCGGCCTGAACGTCCTCGCGGGTGATGATGCCGTCCGGGCCGGACGGGATGATCGTCGCCAGGTCCACACCCAGGTCCTTGGCCAGCTTGCGCACGGGCGGCTTGGCCGGCGCGCGGGACGGGGCGGCGGCCGAGCCGCCCCCGTTCGGCTGCGCCGGGGCCGTTCGGAGCGGGCGGCGCCGGGTACCGGACTCCACGACTCCGTAGCCGACCAGGACTGGTTGTCTGCCCTTCGGCGCCGGTTCCGCCTTCGGCCGGGTCGGCTCCGGCGGTACGGGGGCCGCCGGAACGCCTGGTCCGGTGCCCGTGCCGGAGCCGGTGTCCACCGAGATGATCACGGTGCCGACGCGGACGGTGGTGCCCTCCGGTGCGTGGACGGCATGCACCACACCCTCGTAGGGGACAGGCAGTTCCACGGCCGCTTTGGCGGTTTCCACCTCGCAGATGGTCTGGCCGTCCGTTACCGCGTCACCAGGTTCGACGTACCAACGGAGTATCTCGGCATCCAAGAGCCCCTCGCCCACGTCGGGCAGCCGGAACTCGCGGATGTGCTGCGCGGTTGTCGTCACGATTCCTCGCCTCAAAACATCTCGGGACGGCTCAAGACGCCTCAGAACGCCATGGCACGGTCGACCGCGTACAGGACGCGGTCCAGGTCCGGCAGGTACTCCTCCTCGAACCGGGAGGGCGGATACGGCATGTGGTAGCCGCCGACGCGCAGGACCGGGGCCTCCAGGTGGTGGAAGCAGCGCTCCGTCATCCGGGCGGCGATCTCCGCTCCGGCCCCCAAGAACACCGGCGCCTCGTGGACGACCACCAGGCGGCCTGTGCGCCGTAGCGAGGCTTCGACGGAGTCGAAGTCCAACGGGGAGATGGAGCGCAGGTCCAGCACTTCTAGGCTGCGGCCCGCACGTTCGGCCTCCTCGGCGGCGTCCAGACAGGTCCTGACGGTGGGGCCGTAGCCGGCCAGCGTCAGATCGGTGCCCTGTCTGACCACCGCCGCGCGGTGCAGGGCCAGGTCGGCCGCCCCGGTGTTCACGGTGCCGCGCTCGT
>NZ_KQ948937.1:2198-125082 GCF_001514235.1 Streptomyces caeruleatus
GGGGTGTCGATGACACGGCTCTCGCCGAAGTCCTTCTGGAGGCCGTCCGTCACACGGAAGACGCCGCCGAGCTTGCCGACGTCCTCGCCCATGACGAGGACCTTGAAGTCCTCCTCCAGCGCGCGCCGCAGCGACTCGTTGATCGCCTTGACCATCGGTATCGGGTTCGTGCCCGCCATCTCAGCATCCCTCCGAGTCGGCGAACGCTGCCTTGTAGGCGGTGAATTGGGCGAGTTCCTCGTCCACCAGGGCATGGCCTTCCGCGTACGTGTGCCGGAACATCACGCTCGGGTGGGGTACGGACATCGCCCGTACCCGTTCACGCACGGCCCGTGCCGCCTGTCGGCACTGGTCGTCGACCTCCGCGAAGTACGTTTCGTCGGCCCAGCCCCGGCTGGTCAGCAGCGCCTTGAGCCGGGCGATCGGGTCCTTGGCACGCCATGCGTCGACTTCCGCCGCGTCCCGGTATCGGGTTGGGTCGTCGGAGGTGGTGTGGGCACCCATCCGGTAGGTGAACGCTTCGATCAGCGTCGGGCCCTGGCCCTTGCGCGCGCGTTCCAGCGCCCACCTGGTGACCGCGAGGCAGGCGAGGACGTCGTTGCCGTCGACCCGGACACCGGGGAAGCCGAAGCCCCGTGCCCGCTGGTAGAGCGGCACGCGAGTCTGCTTCTCGGTCGGCTCGGAGATCGCCCACTGGTTGTTCTGGCAGAAGAACACCACGGGGGCGTCGCACAACGCGGCGAAGTTGAACGCTTCGCTGACGTCTCCCTGGCTGGTCGCGCCGTCGCCGAAGTACACGATGGCGGCGGACTCCGTGGCGTCCTTCGCAAGGCCCATGGCGTAGCCGGTGGCGTGCAGCGTCTGCGAGCCGATGACCAGGGTGTAGAGGTGGAAGTTGTGTTCGGCCGGGTCCCAGCCGCCGTGGTTGACGCCCCGGAACAGGGCGAAGAGGTCCGCCGGATCCATGCCCCGGCACAGGGCGACACCGTGGTCGCGGTAGCTGGGGAAGACATGGTCGTCGCCGGCCAGGGCCCGGCCCGAACCGATCTGCGCCGCCTCCTGCCCCAGGAGCGAGGGCCACAGCCCCAGTTCGCCCTGGCGTTGCAGCAGGACGCCCTCGGCGTCCACGGCCCTGGCCAGGGTCATGTCCTCGTACAGGCCGCGCAGTTCCCCGGGCTCCACCTCGACGGTGTGTTCGGGATGAACCTTCAACTCGCCCTGTGGACTCAGTAGTTGCACGAACTCCTCTGCCTCCGGTCGGCGCGTGCCGCTGTCGCCGTTCGTCCGGGAGCGGCTCGTCACTCCGGCGCGTCCCATAAGGGCGTCCTCCTTTCTCGGGTTTGCGCGGGTCAGCGCTGCCAGCTGTGGGCGCCGTGGAAGACGCGCGGCGGGACGGATCGGGGACGCCGGTCCCGGCCCGCTGGTGGGGCGGGACGTCGGCCGGCGTAGGCGAGGAGGATCGCGGTGAGGGCGGCCAGTTCCTCCGTGGTGGCCCGGCCCTTGATCACACGGATCGGGCCGCTGGGGGCAGTGATCACAGTCGTCGTCTCCAAGGGGATGGCACACAGGCGGCAGCACCGGCATACAGCCGGAGGTGAAAGCGGGAGAAGTGCTCGGCCTTTCGCGGGTCCGGTATCGAAAGGCGGGCTGGCCGAATTCGTCTCGGTACCCCGCCGAAGAGAAACCAGCACTGCCGGGAATCGGATCCTGGATCCGGTCGGGATGACGATGCGGTATGCGGGCTTCGGTCCGGTGGATACGGGACAACTCTGCCCCGGTGTCCGGACTGCCGCAAGGTTTTGTCATGCGGACCAGTGCACACCAGTGAGTTGTTGCGGGAACGCGCGAAAACCGTCGTGCCCGGGAGAGGGGCGGAAAACGCAGAAAGCGCCGGTATTTCGCCGGCGCTGCTGCTGGGCGTTCGTTCAGGTGGGAATGGACAAAGGTGAGAGCACCGTGTTGAGCGCGTCGAAGAATTGTTCCTTCGACTCGCGTGTGAAGAAATGCCCGCCGGGCACGGTGTGGAGAGTGCAGTACCGGTCGGTGTGCGTTCGCCAGGCCGCCGCGTCCGGGACCGCGACCAGGGGGTCGCCGGTACCGGTGAAAACCTCGACGGGACAGGCCAGTGGCTCATCCCGTCCGACGGCGCCCGCGCTGTCGCACAGGGCGATGTCCGCCCGTACGAGTGCGAGGCGGTCGGCGAACCAACGCCGGTCACGGTGCAGCGAGGCGGGCAGCGCGGAGGAGTCCAGGAGGAGATCGGTCAGTTGGGAGTCGGTCAGCTGTCTGGCGCCGCGCAGTGGATGGGGCAGATGCGGCGCCGGGTAGGCGCCGACCAGCAGCCGCTCGGGCAGCCGGCGGCCGGCTGCCGCGCGGAGCCGCGTGAGGTGGTGGGCGATCAGCGCGCCCATGCTGTGGCCGTAGAGCACGTACGGCTTGTCGAGAGCCGGCGCGAGGTGTTCCTCCACGGCTGCCACGAGGGAGGACAACCGACGGTGCCGATGGGATCCGGTGGCCGTGTCCCGCCCCGGAAGCCGTACGGGGACGACCCGGACACTCGGGCCGAGGGCGTGCTGCCAGCCGGAGAAGAAGGCGGTGCCGCCGCCCGCAGGATGGAAGCCGAACAGCGTGAGCGGCCCGGTGCCGACGCCGGGGGAGGGGGCGTGCCGGTGTGCGACTGCGACCGATCCCCGGTTGCACGCCCCCGCCGGGAACGTGTGTGGGGTGCGGACGTCGCCTGCGTCAGACGGCTGCCACGACAATGTTCCTCCCGGGGCTGGTGGCGGTCTTCCTCACGGCGGCAGAGGTGGCGTTGCGTGCGGAGCCCCCGGTGACGTCCCGCACGACGGCGGGGTGGGCGACGGAGCCGGTCGCCCGGGACCGCGGCCGTTCCGCTTCCGCGGCGTCCGCGAGCCGGCCCTCTTGGAGACCGCCGACCTGCTGGGCGATGCGCCTCCAGCCTTCCGCGCATTCCAGGGCGAGCTGGGAGACACGGTCGGCGCAGTGCGGCGGTAGGTCGCGCAGCAGCCGGTCGGAGTGTTCCCCGGCCGTGATGTTGGTGGCCAGTAGGCGCAGCAGCTGGCGGCCGCTCTCGGTGAGCCGGAGCGCTGGATCGTTCATCAGCCGTTCCAGTGCGGAGGCCGGATCCTGCGGCCTGTGCCGGGGCCTGCCGTCGCCGCGCACCGGGTGGGCGGCTGCCTGTTTCGGCGCGGCCTCGGGTCGGCGCCCGGCGGGCAGCGGGTTCTCACCGCGCGCCATCCGTTCCCGGACGTCGCGGACGGTCCCGGGCGAGATGCCGGCCGCGCCGGCGATGGCACGCAGTGACGCCTCCGGGTTGGCCCTGATCAGCTCGCTCGCGCGCAGGCGTCCAGCCGAACTGTCGACCGGGCGGAGTCTGCCGTCCCGGCCCAGACGGGCGGCGGCCTCGGGGATTCGGCCGGTCTCGCTGCGCCGCAGTGCCCGGACCGTCTTCGTGGACAGACCGGCGATGGAGGCGACCATCCGGTCGGACCACTCGGGGTGGGAGACGAGGATGCGCTTGGCGGCCACGGTGCGGTCGGCCGTGGACAACGGAAGACCGTGCCGTGTGTTGCGCTGCACGGACAGGGCGAAGGCGTCCTGCTCGGAACCGTCGAAGAACTGTGCCGGTATGAGGTCCTTGCCCTGCTCGGCGGCCACCCGCAGCCGGTGCATGCCGTCGATCACTCGCATGGTGGGGCGGTGGACCGTGATCGGAGGGAGCGGCTCGGTGGTCTCCGCGAGCAGTGTGAGGTGCTCGGGGGACTCCCCGGCGATGCGCGGGGAGTCCCCCGGCAGCAGCGCCCTGACCGGGACCAGCTCCGCCGCCGAGAGAACCGGCTCCCAGTGCTCCCGCGTCGTCGGCTCCTTCGCGGATCCTGGGTCCGGCGACGGCGGTCGGACGGTGCGATCGAGTGCGGGCTCATGTTTCACGGAATGACTCCCCCATTCTCGGTGTGAACCCGGCGTTCGCCTGTGGGTTGGGCGGCCGGTCCTCGCCATTCTCATCATCCACACAGAACATACCTTGAGGAAGGTATTTTTTGTTTTGGGGGATGAAAATTGCGTTACCAGTGGGGAACGAGACCTTCCGGCGGCGGTCAGGCGCCGGCGGGCAGAGTGCCGTCGTCGCTGGTCAGAAACAGGCCGCCGGGGAGTCGGCCCGCCAGCTCACGGTCGCCGACGACGACCGGGTGTCCCACCTCGGTGAGCATGGGCAGATCGGAGACGTGGTCGCCGTACGCGTGGCAGTCCGCCGCATCGATGTGCGGATGGGCGCTCAGCAACCGGCGGACGGCGGCCCGTTTCTCCTCGCCGATGACCGGCTCGCCGACCAACTCGCCGGTCAGCACGCCGTCGCGCACCTCGGGCAGGCTGCACACCAGATGGGCCGCGCCGATGTCCGCCGCGATCGGATCGAGGATCGCGGGGAAGGAGCCGGAGACCAGGACGACGGCGGCGCCGTCGGCCCGGTGCCTGAGCAAGGCGTCGCGAGTCGCGGGAACGTAGAAGGAGTCGGCTGCCGAACGCCGCTTGAACCACTCGGCCCCGGACGCGGCGACCAGGTGGGCGGACTCCCCGCTCCAGGCGCGGTAGTAGACACGGTTGGCGTGTTCGCGGGGCGTGCCGCCGGCGGACAGGGCGGTGAGGGTCTCCCGTACCTCGCGGGCCCGCTCGGTGCCGTGCCGCCCGTACGTCCGGCCGTAGTGGAAGTCGAGGAAGTCGAACATGCTCTTGCAGCGGATCAGCGTCTCGTCGACATCGCTGAACACCAGGTGGGTGGGCAAGGTCACAGGGGCCTCTCTCAGAGGTCGCTGGGTGGGCGTGGCGGGGGCCTGGGGCCGCCGGGCGGAGGTGGGCTCGGTGCCCGGGCGAGGAGAGCGGGCCGGTCGCCGTACGGACGGGCGGGCTCGGCGGGACGGACCGGACGCCGTGTCGGGCGGACGGGCTCGGGCGCCATGGGGGTCCGGGTTTGCGTGCGGTCTCGGGAGGGGGTCAGCGGCGGCCCTCGTGCGCGCGCAGCAGCGGGAAGATCAGTTCACGGACCTCCAGCCAGCGCTCCTTGAGGTCTGCGCGCCGGTGCAGGTTCTCCGAGATGTGCTGCATGCCGAAGAAGGCCGCGATCGTTACGCGGGCCGCCTGGTCGGGGTCCACGCCGTCGTGCAGTTGCCCCAGGTCGCGGGCCTCGCGCAGCAGCGTGGAGATGAGGCTCGTCCAGTCGACGTAGGGCTCGGGGAGTTCGGCGTCGATGAAAGCCCGCTCGTTCTGCAGCCGCGTGCCGGCCTGCATGATCGGGTCGTTCTGGAAGGCGTCGGCGGCATCGTTGAACATCTCGACCGCGGTGTCGAGCGGGGAGAGGCCCTTGCCGCGCACCTCCTCCAGGGTGCGGGGCCAGCGCGAGTACAGTTCCTCCACCACCGCGACGGCCAGGGACTCCTTGTTGGGGAAGTGGAAGTACACCGCTCCCTTGGTCATGCCGACCCGCTGGGCGACGTCCGTGATGGACGTATAGGGGTAGCCGCGCACGGCGAAGATCTCCGCGGCACACCGCAGGATGTGCGCGCGGGTTCGCACTGCCCGGTCCTGGCGGGGGTCGGGACCGCGAAGGACCTGGGACTTCTCCCCCGGGGGCATCGGCTCCACCGGTTTCCTCGTCGTGATCGGCTGCATGTCTCCCACAGGCTGCCACTCCTTCGGGGCTCAATTGTTTGCCAGCAATATACCTTCCCTCAGGTATATTTCTGTCGGCTGTGCACGATCTGTCAGACCGTGCCACGTGCGTCACACGGGGGAGGGTGACGAGTCCTGCCCTGCGTGGCGTCTCATTCTGGAGGCGACTTTCCGCATGCTCATCGACACTCCAATCCCCACATCCGTGTCTCCCATGATCACCGCGGCAGTATCCGGCCCGGGTCTCTCCTTCGCGCGCCCGCTGCCGCCGGCCAAGGTGCACAAGGCGGCGGCCGGCGAAGTACTCCTGAGCGACACCTCGCGACTGAGCGAGCACCGGTTCGCGGTGGCGGCGCTGTGGCCGCGCGACCGATTCCTGCACCACCAGGGTGGCGGCGCTCCCGGCGACCCGCTGCTGCTCATGGAGACAGTGCGGCAGACCCTCATACATCTCTCGCACACCTATTACGGCATACCGCCGGGCCACGCGTTCGTCCTCTCCACACTGTACTTCGACACCGACTCGCAGGGCCTGCCCGGATGGCGGGGTGGCCCGCTCCCGGTCACCCTGGACGTCACCTGCACCCCCACCGCGACCGCTCCACGCCGCTTCAGCATGGCGCTCGACGCCGTGATGTACGTCGACGGCCTGGCGCTCGGCCGGGCGGGAATGCGCTGGGAGGTCCTGGACCCGCGCCGGTACGACCTGATCCGCACCCGCACCATGCGCGTCTCGGCCGACCGGGGCACACAGGGGCCGCTGAAGAACCCGCGTCCGCTGGATCCGCGGGACGTGGGCTACGCCCAACCCGAGCACGTACTGCTCGCCGAGGGGCGCGAGGCTACCGGTCGCGACTGGTGGCTGCATCTGAACCGGCGGCACCCGGTGCTCTTCGACCACGAGTCGGACCACATACCGGGCATGCTGCTGCTGGAGGCGTTCCGCCAGGCGGCCCGCGCCGCCGAGTTGCCCTTCCGGCCCTCCCTCAGCTCCGTGGCGGCAAGCTACGGAGCCTTCGGCGAGCTGGACTCGCCGGTCAGGATCAGCGCCCGGCTGCGGGAGCAGCAACCGGCGGTCGTGGAGGTGACCGCCGTCCAGGGGGCCGCCGTCCTGGCCACGGCCCGCTTCGGGGGCGCGTCCCGGTTTACGTCGGCCGGCGAGGTGGCCTCTTGACCGCCGCCGGCACCGACGAACTGCCCACGGAGCTCGTCCGGCATGCGGCGAAGGCCGCCGGCCGCGATCTCGACGAGATGCAGGCCGAGCACCGGCTGAGCACGGAGACGGCCACGGCAGTGGTGGCGGCCGGGTTCGCACGGCACTTCGTGCCCCGGGAGTTCGGGGGCACGGCCGGCCGGTTCTCGTCCCTGGTGTCCGCCTCGGCGGAGCTGGCGCGGACGTGTGCGTCCACCGCCTGGTGCGCCACCCTCTATGCCGCGCACGGCCGACTCGCCGCCCACCTCCCTGCGGCCGGGCAGCGGGCGCTGTGGGGCGACTCGCCGGACGTGCCCATCGCCGCCTCCATCATGCCCCCGCAAGGTGAGGCGGAGCGGACGGCGACGGGCTGGCGCATCCGGGGCCGCTGGGCCTTCGCCAGCGGCGTCGACCATGCCGCCTGGCTGCTGCTGGCCTGCCGCACGCAGGACGCGGGCCGCCCGGAGCACCGTATCCTCGCCGTCCCGCGTAGCGAGGTGGAGGTCCTGGACACCTGGCGCTCGTTGGGTATGCGGGCGACGGGCAGCCATGCGGTCGAGGTGGCGGGAAGCGACGTGCCGACGCATCTGACGCTGACCTTGGACGACCTGGCGCGTCCGCGGCCTGACGCCGACCGGTGTCATGCCGTCCCCTATCTGCTGGTCGGGGCGTTGATGTTCGCCGCGCCGGTCCTTGGGGCCGCGCGGGCGGCGCTGGACGAGTGGAGCGTGGACCAGGCGGCCGGGCGGGCCGACGGGTCCGCCGCCGGCCGGTCGGCGGAGGTGGAACGGGTGCTGGCCCGCTCCTCCGCCGAGATCGACGCCGCCCAGCTGTTGCTGGAGCGGGCCGCGGACCTGGCCGACCACGGTACGGTGACCGATCTGCTGGTCGCCCGGAACCGGCGGGACGCGGTGGAGGCCGCCCGGATGTGTGCCGCTGCGACCGACCGGCTGTTCCGGGCCGGGGGCTCGCGGGCGCACGCGGCCGACTCCGTCCTCCAGCGCTGCTGGCGGGATGTGAGCACTGCGGCCTCGCATGCCGCCCTGGGAGCGCAGGGCGCGGCCGCCGAGTACGCCACGGCGGTCCTCGGCGCCTGACGGCACCGCTGAGAGGAAGTGCACGGGGGGCGGTGCGCCGATGGGTGCGTCGCCCCTCCTACCCTCCATATTATACCTACGCACAGGTATGTTTTGGCTCCGAGAAAAGTCCTCGCAAAGAGAAGTCGGAGGGGCTGCTTCGGTGGTGACACAGATCAGGGCGCGGCAGACGCGGGCACGACTGCTGGACGCCGCGGCGGAGGAGTTCGCCGTCCACGGGTACGCGGCGACAAAGCTGCAGGCCGTGGTCGCGCGAACGGGCATGACCAAGGGTGCTCTGTACGGCCATTTCCCTTCCAAGCGTCATCTCGCGACCGCCCTGGTCGCCGAGAGCGTCCAGCAGTGGGGGCAGATCAGCGGCACCGGCCCGCAGTGCGGAGTCCCGGCCGATGCGATCCTCGCCGGCCTGATCCGTGAGATGCGTGCCCAATTGGAGACCAATGTCCGCTTCCGGGCGGCACTGCGCCTCGCCGCGGACTGCGAACTCTCGTCGAGTGGCTCGCCGGGCCTGTTCGAGGGCATCCGCGGCGAATTGGTGCACAGCGTGCGCCGGGCCCAGGAAGAGAAGGGGCTGACGCAGTCGTACCCCGCGGAGACCGTCGCCTACCTCCTCCTGGCGCTTGTCTACGGCACTTCGCACCTGCCGCCCTGGGAGACCGTCGAGGGTGGCACGGTCGACCCGGACCGGGCCTGGGAGATGCTGCGGACCGCTCTGAACCTCGGCTAGCCGGCCGGTCGCCGCACTCCGGCATACCGCGGCTGTGCAACCGGGGGCGGGACTCAGTCGCACACGCGGCGGGTGCCCCGTGCCCGTTGCGCCCGATTACCGGGTCGCTCCGCTGTGCAATCCGTCGTGCTGGCGGCGCCGCTTTGCCGTTCGCTAATCTGCAACGCGTATGACGGCGCCACCGAAAAAGAGCCCGATTTCCGGTCGGCCTGACGGTGCGGGACTTTCTCCCCCTTCGCTACGCCCGGTGCTGTGGGCCTCGATCTCCTGCTCGCGGCTTCCGGTTGAGAATCGCTGTGCCCCACGCGCCGGTTTCTCCATTTCGCACTGAAAGGCGAACCCAGAATGAAGCTTGCCATTTCCGGGACCTATTCCTCCGGCAAGACCCTCACGACGATGGCACTGGCCCACCTGACGGGCATTCCACGCACCCACGCCAAGACCATGCGTGAGATCCTTCCGCACGCGGTGCCGGGTAAGACCCTGGAGGAGTGCAACGCCGCCGAGCTCATCCAGCTGGTGATGCGGCGCTACGTCGAGCGCGCGGTCCACGAGAGTCACCTGCCGAACGGCTATATCTCCGACGGCTCGTCCCTGCACGAGTGGACCTACGCCACCGTCCGCGTCACGGTCGGCATCAACCCCAACGAGTCCATCGGCCTCGACTCCGTCGAGAAGACGGACGAGATCCGCTTCTACGAGCAGGTGGTCGCGCAGCTGGGCGTGGCGCTGAAGCAGTACGCCAAGGACACGTACGACGCCTTCGTCCACCTGCCTATCGAGTTCCCGCTGGACCCGAACGGGCACCGGCCGGTCAACGAGCGGTTCCGGGGGCTTTCCGACCAGCTTCTGCTGAGCGTGCTCCAGGAGGAGCTGAAGATCCCTGTGCACATCGTGGGCGGCTCGATCCCGGAGCGGCTGGAGGCCATCACCGCGCTGTTCGGCTTCCCGAAGGTCATGTCGATCGAGGAAGCCATCGCGGCGGCCCGTGCGGACTACGACCTGCTCGACGTCCGGACCGAAGCCGAGCGCAACGCGGCGGCGGCTCAGGTGACGGCGGCCTGAGCCCGGCCGTACCCCCGGGCCGGCACGCCCGCCTCGGTACCGGGCGTCCGTCTCTCCTCCCCTCGACCTCAGCAAAGGGACCTCGCCGTCATGACTGATTCCACCCCGTCCTCGCCCCGCAGGCTCGGCGTCCTGGGCGCGGGCAATGTCGGGCAGCCGATCGGCCGCCACTGGGTGTCCGCCGGTCACACCGTGACCTTCGGTTCTCGCTCGCCGGATCGCCTCTCCGGCTTCATCGCCTCGCTGGGCGGCGGCGCGCGCGCTGCGGCGTACGCCGACGCCGCCGAGACATCGGACGTCGTCCTGCTGTCCGTCCCCCATCCCGCCCTGGAGGAACTGCTGGAGACGGTCGGTGACCGGCTGGCCGGGAAGACCGTCATCGATGCCACCAACCCCGTCGTCCTCACGGAGGACGGCCGCGTGGTCTCCACCCTCGGCAGTGGGCTCACCCAGGGCCGGCACACCGCCAAGCTGCTGCCGGACGCCACCGTGATCCGGGCGTTCACCCATGTGATGGACGAACTGCTGTGGTCGCGGGGCACCCGGCAGCGGCATTTCTGGGGCATGGCCCTGGCCGGCGACGAGGCCGAGGCGAAGGACGTCGTGGCCCAGTTGGTCCACGACGCCGGCTTCGTCCCGGTCGACCTGGGTGGACTCGACGACTCGGCCGCGCTCGACCCGGGCGGCGCGGTCTTCCCCCACATGTTCACTCCGGCGGACCTGCGGGTGGCCGCCGGACTCACCGGCTGACACAGCCGCACACGGGTGCCGGCGCCCGTCGGCACCTCGCGCGCACTCCCCGTTGGAAGGACATCCTCACGTGAGCAGTGCCACGGGCGCGACCACCGACACGGAACCCCTCTTCAGCCCGTTCAAGATGGGTTCGCTCGCCCTGGAGAACCGCATCGTCATGGCTCCCATGTCCCGGGACCTCTCCCCGGGCGGGGTGCCAGGGGCGGACGTTGCCCGCTACTACGCACGCCGGGCCCGGCACGGGGTCGGACTGATCATCACCGAGGGCACGTTCGTCGGCCATCCGGCCGCCGGTAACCGGCCGGCAGTGCCCCGCTTCCACGGAGTCGACGCCTTGGCCGGCTGGGCGGAGGTGGTTCGGGCCGTGCATGCCGCCGGGGGCAGGATCGTCCCGCAGCTGTGGCATGTGGGCCAGGATCCCCTCGTGTGGGGGAAGTCGCTGGAGGCGGCACGCTTCTCACTCCCGAAGGGAGTCGAGGTGTTCGATCCACCCGGTGGGCTGATGAGCCCGTCAGGCGTGGATCCGGACGGTCCCGCCGGCCGGGAGATGTCCCAGTCGGACATCGCGGAGGTGGTCGACGCCTTCGCCCGGGCTGCGGCCGATGCCGAGCGTCTCGGCTTCGACGGCATCGAACTGCACGCCGCGCACGGCTATCTCCTCGACCAGTTCTTCTGGAACGTCACCAACCGCCGCACCGACCGCTACGGCGGTGACACCGCAGGCCGGGTGCGCTTCACCGCCGAGGTCGTACGGGCCTGCCGTGCCGCCACCGGGCCCGGCTTCCCCGTCATCCTGCGCATCTCCCAGTGGAAGGTGGCGCACTACTCGGCGCGCATCGCGGACGATCCGCGGGAGCTGGAGTCACTGCTCGCGCCGCTGGTGGAGGCCGGAGTCGATGCCTTCCACTGCTCGACCCGGCGGTTCTGGCGGCCTGAGTTCGACGGTTCGCCGCTGAATCTGGCGGGCTGGGTGAAGAAGGTCACCGGCCGGCCCACCATCACGGTCGGGTCGGTCGGGCTGAAGGACAGCGACTATCTGGGCTACGTCGAGGGCAAGGGCGCCCAGACCGATGACGTCTCGCTGGTCGCCGAGCGGCTTGCCCGGGGCGAGTTCGACCTGGTCGCGGTGGGCCGGGCACTGGTGGCGAACCCGGATTGGCCGGAGCTGGTCCGCCGCGGGCGCACGGACGAACTGCGGAACTTCGAGGCCGGGATGCTCACGGCTCTCGACTGAGCCCGTCGGCCCGCCCGGCTCCTGGTCAGCGCCGGGCGCCGGCGGCCCGTACGGCCTCCCGGTCGGACGCCTCGACGATCGCGTCCAGCAGCCCCGGAAAGGCACGGTCGAGGTCGTCCCTGCGCAGCATGTTCATCTTCGAAGTACCGGCGTAGTACTGCCGGATGATGCCTGACTGGCGCAGTACGCGGAAGTGGTGCGTACCGGTGGACCGCGTCACGGAGATGTCGAAGGTGCCGCACGCCATGTCGCCGGGGGCGTTCGCGATCTGGCGGACGATGCTGCGCCGCACCGGGTCGGCGATGGCCTCAAGGACGCCCTGCAGCGTGATGTCCTGCGCGTCGGGGTGGTCGGTGATGCGTTCCACGGTGGTCCGTGCGGTCACTTCGTGCCTCCCTGTTCAGCTGGATCCATCGTACGACGGTGGTCATATGACGATGGCTGTCAAAGTTTGACAGCCATCGTCATATGGTCTTCAGTTGAGACACGCAGATGCTTCAACTCGCCCTACTGGCAAGGGTTTGACGCGGGTGGCCCCCACGCGTCTGCGATCGGAATTCGCGACGGCGGCCCGTTCCGTCGGCCCGTCCCCCCACAAGGAGAGCGATTAGCCATGACAACCGCCGAGACCAGCGCGGCGCCGGCCAACGGCACCCAGGCGGGTTCACCGAATGCGTCGAGCGGTCTGAAGATCGCCGCGTTGGCCACCGGCTTCGTGATGGCCACGCTGGACGTGACGATCATCAACGTCGCCGGAGCGACGTTGCAGGAGAAGCTGCAGGCCGGCCTCACGCAGCTGACCTGGATCGTGGACGGCTACATCCTGACCTTCGCCTCGCTGCTAATGCTCGCCGGCGGCCTTGCCAACCGCAGAGGCCCGAAGACCGTCTACATGTGGGGCATGGGCCTGTTCCTCGTCGCCTCGCTGGCCTGCGCTCTGTCCCCCTCGCCCGAGGCCCTGATCGCGGCCCGCCTGTTCCAGGGAGCCGGCGCGGCGCTCTTCATGCCCAGCTCACTGTCCCTGCTCGTCTCCTCATTCCCCGAGAAGCGGCAGCGCACCCGCATGCTCGGCCTGTGGTCGGCGATCGTGGCCACCTCTTCGGGCGTCGGCCCGACCCTCGGCGGCCTGATGGTGAGCGCCTTCGGCTGGCAGAGCATCTTCCTGCTCAACCTTCCGATCGGTGTGATCGGCATGCTGATGACGCGGAGGTTCATCGCGGCACCCGCGAGCCGTTCGCTGAAGCTGGCGGTTCCCGGCCACATCATCTGGATCGTCTCCCTCGCGGCCGTGAGCTTCGCGCTCATCGAGGGCCCCCAGCTCGGCTGGACGGCAGGCCCGGTCGTCCTCGCCTACGCCGTCGCCGCGGTCGCTGCCGGAGCGCTGGTCCTGCGGGAGCGCCGCAGCGAGAACCTCGTGATGCCCTGGAGCCTGTTTACCCACTCCGGCTTCTCCGGGGCCAACCTTGTGGGCTTCTTCTTCAACTTCGCGCTCTTCGGCAGCATCTTCATGCTGGGGCTGTTCTTCCAGCACGCCCAGGGGGCGAGCCCGTTCGTGGCGGGCCTGGAACTCATCCCGATCACGATCCTGTCGCCCCTGGCGAATGTCGTGTACTCGCGGATCTCCGGCCGGTACGCCAACGGCCCGCTGCTGACCGTGTTCCTCCTCGTGGCCGGCATAGCATCGCTCGCCATGACCGCGATCTCGCCGTCAACGCCCTACTGGGTGATCGCCCTCGGAATCGGCATCGCGAACATCGGCTCCGGGATCGTCTCCCCCGGCATGACCGCCGCCCTGGTGGACGCCGCCGGCCCCGCACACGCCAACATCGCGGGTTCCGTCCTCAACGCCAACCGTCAGATCGGCTCACTGGTCGGTATCGCCGTCATCGGGGTTGTGCTGCACGCCACGCCCGACTGGGGTGCGAGCGTGTCCATCTGCTTCCTGCTCGTGGGCGTGATGTATCTGCTCGGGTCGGTGTGCGCCTGGCGGCTCGTCACCCGTTCCGAGCGCCGGGAGTCCGAACTGGCGAGCGCGTAGTCCGCTCGCGTCTGACAAGACCACTGGACCGCCCCGGCCGCACGTTGCTTCCCCCGGCACCGTGCGGCCGGGGCACACAGCGAGGAGGACCGATGAACCTTGCGGGAAAGACCGCAGTCGTCGCGGGTCGAACCTCCGGATTCGGCCGGGCCGCGGCCGAGAGCCAATCAGCCATGCCGGGGCCCGCTCGATCACTGTGGTTCGCGACGGCATTGAGGAGTCGGCGTGCTCGAACCAGTGGGCTGGTCGGCAGCCGCACTACGTTGCCTTGGTCGGCGAAGGCGTCCGCGACAAGGTCTGGCCCGGACCGGCCGTGTGCCAGATCTTGTCTCTTTGCGTAGCCTGTGGAGGCCTGACAACCGCTCGTTGCCGGTGTTGATGTGCAACGCACATGGCCGGGGGTGGCCAATGGGTGGCCGGACGCCTTTGGACGGTGCAGTACGAGGTACCGGCACCAAGGCATGGCGGATGTGGTCTGATCAGGCACAACAGCATCGCACAGCACGAGTCGTCACGAGACAGCGTGATCGCTTGCGCCCTCGTAATGCGTAGGTCTCGGGTTCGAATCCCGAAGGCGGCTCCACCTGAGACCAGGTCAGATGCGTTCTGACCTGGTCTTTTGTGCTGCAATCCTGACGGTTGGTCAGCTTTGGGTCCGGCTGCTGAGGGAGGGGAGCGCAAGGGGTGCGCATCGGGATGTGCGGGCTAAGACTCTGACCAGGGCCTTTTGCATCGGTGCTCAGGTCATCGCTCAGGACTTCGTGACACCCGGGTGTGTGGAGCTTGGTCCCCGGTCCTGGAGATCCAGAATCCTGTTGGGGGTCCACAAGCCGCACAGGTGTGTTCCGTGTGCTGATGTCCGGCTGAGGCAAGGTTGCGAGGCGCGGGCGACCTGATCGACCTGCATGCCTCTCACACGGCGAATGACCGCTGAGCGATCGTACGATCGCGTTCACGGGGCCGCGAAGACCAGTACCGTGTTGTGGCCTCCGAAGCCCAGGGAGTGGCTGAGGGCCAGACGGACGGAGCGGGGGCGGGCGGCCGACGCGATGATGTCGATGCCGGCGGTGGTGTCGTCGGGTGCGGTGAAGTTCGCCGTGGGGGGCATGGTCGCGTAGGTGATGGTCAGGACGGTGAGGGCGGCCTCGACGGCGCCGGCGGCTCCCATGGTGTGGCCCAGGGCGCCTTTCGCCGAGGTGACGGACGGACGTCGGCGGCGGTAGAGGTCCTGGATCACCGTGGCTTCTACGCTGTCGTTGAGCGGGGTGCTGGTGCCATGGGCGTTGATGTGATCGACGTCGTCGGGGGTGGCTCCCGCCTGGGCGAGCGCCGTCATGGTCGCCGCTCGCAGGCCCGCGCCCTCGGGGTGCGGGGCCGTCGCGTGATAGGCGTCGCCGGTGGCGCCGTGGCCCGCGAGGCGGGCCAGTACGTGGGCACCGCGGGCGTCGGCGTGGTGTCCGCGTTCGAGGACGAGGACGCCGCAACCTTCGCCGAGGACGAAACCGTCGCGGTCCTTGTCGAAGGGGCGTGAGGCGTGGGCGGGGTCGTGGCTGCGCCGGGACAGGGCGCCCATCTTGGCGAAGGCCGCGGTGCACAGCGGGGTGACCATGGCGTCGGTGCCGCCCGCGACCGCGATGTCGCAGGTTCCTGCCTTCAGGAGCAGGCAGGCCGTGATGAGGGCCGTGGCTCCGGAGGCGCAGGCCGTGGAGGTCTGCAGGGAGGGGCCGGTGACGCCGAGGTCCAGGGCGAGGTGGCCGGCCGTCATGTTGGGGAGGAATGCGGGCATGGTGAGCGGTGAGACAACGGCTGGGCCTGTGGCGAGGAGCTTGTGGTGCTGCCTTTCGAGGGTGTCGATGCCGCCGGCCGCGGTGCCGATGACCACGGCCACGCGGGCGGGATCCCAGTCGGCAGGGTGCAGGCCGGCATGGTCGAGAGCTTCCCGGGCCGCGGTCAGCAGGAACCGTGTGCCGCGGTCGTAGCGCCACAGGCGGCCCCGGCCGGACGGGAGAGCCGGTACCCGGCAGGACATGGTCACCGGCATCTCGCTCAGGACGGGATCGGGGCGCGCGGTGGCCCTGCCCGCGCACACCGTCTCCCAGGTGGCCGGGACGCCGGTGCCGCCGGGCGTCACCAGGCCGATGCCGGTGACGGCCACCTCGTCGTTCACTGCACGGCCTCGTGCCCGGTGGAGGGTCCGGTCGTGTCCAGGAGCGCGGTCACCGCGCGGGCCACGTCGGTGACGGTGAGGTCGGCTGCGGCGGCGGAGTCGTCCAGCGGGACCTGCCACTCCTCCTGGAGGGTGACGTAGAGCTCCACCACGGCGAGGGAGTCCAGTGCCAGCTCGTCGAGGGTGACGTCCGGGCCGATCTGGCCGGGATCGACCTCGAACTTGTCGCTGAGCAGGGTTACGAGGCGGTCGTAGACGCGGTCCACGGGTGGCTCCTTGTGAGGTCGGGCGGGCACAGGGGCGTGGTGTCCAGGTCGGTGGACGATGCTTCGGTACGGGGGACGGCGCTGGGCCAGCGCAGGGCGACGGAGGCCCAGGTGAGACCGCCGCCGAAGGCGGTCAGCAGCGCGCGCTCGCCGGGCGGGACCGCTTGGTGTACGGCGGGGTCCGCCAGGACCAGGGGGATGGAGGCGGCCGCGGTGTTGCCGAGGTCGCGGATGTTGCCGTACCGGTGGGCGGGCGCGATGCCCAGGCGGTCCGCGACCGAGTCCAGGATGCGCTGGTTGGCTTGGTGGCCGACGAACGCCTGTACCGTCTCCGGGGGCCAATGGGCCTGGTTGAGAGCCGAGTTGGCGGACTGGGTCATACGGCGTACCGCGTGGGCGTAGACCGTCCGGCCCTGCATCCGGAAGTACCGGTCCGCGGGGGCGGCGGGCGGGAGGTGCCGCGGGTGGCGGGAGCCGCCGTGCGGGACGGTGATCAGGTCGTCGCCACCGCCGTCGGTACCGAGGTCGGTGGCGATCACCGCCCCGGGTTCGTCCGTGGTGCCCGCACGCAGCACCACCGCTCCGGCGCCGTCGCCGAAGATCGGCGCGGTCTCGCGGTCGGCGGGGTCGACGATGGTGGTGTAGGTGTCGGCGCCGATCACCAGGGGCATGGCGCAGGTGCCGGCGCGGACGAATGCCGTCGCCGTGGCCAGCGCGTACAGGAAACCCGAGCAGACGGCGGAGAGGTCGAAGGCCGGGACGGTGCCCAGGCCCAGCCGGTGGGCGACGGCGGGAGCCGTGGCGGGGCACGGGTGGTCGGGTGTGGTGGTGGCGAGCAGCAGCATGTCGGGTCTGTGGTTTCCGGCAGAGGCGAGCGCGGCCCGTCCCGCGCCGACGGCCAGGTCGCCGGTGCTGGTGCCGGGCTCGGCGTGACGGCGGCGGGCGATGCCGGTGCGGTCCCGGATCCAGGTGTCGTCGGTGCGCAGCGCGCCGCGTGCGACGACCGTGTCGTTGTCGACGACCGGGTGCGGGAGGCAGGCTCCGATTCCGGTGACGACCGCGGTTCCCGCGACGGCCCGAGTCCCGTCCCTGGTGCCTACGATGCCCTCGGCCCCCGTGGCGGCCTCCGCTCCCGCCCCGCCCGTGGTGGAGCGCGGTGCGCTCGAACTGCCTTGGGATTCCCCGCTGTTCATGCGCTGGCGAAAGGCGAGGCGGGCTTGGGGTGGCCGGCCAGGCCGCCGTCCGGTACGGCGAGTCCGCCGTCGACGACCAGGGCGTGCCCGGTGACGAACGACGAGGCCGGGGAGGCGAGGAAGAGCGCGGCGCCGACGACCTCGTCCGCGGTGGCCCACCGGCCCATCGGGACGTGGCTGGTGAGCCAGTCCGACAGGGGGCCGGTCTCGCTGGCGAACGCGGTCATGTCGGTGCGGGTCCAGCCGGGGCACAGAGCGTTGACGCGGATGCCCTGCCGGGCCCAGCCGACCGCGAGGCTGCGGGTGAGGGAGAGCTGCGCGGCCTTGGTGGCGGCGTACGCCTCCATCATGGGCGTGCCGACCAGGCCGGCGACGGAGGACATCAGGATGAGGCTGGCGCGGCCTGAGCCGGCCAGATGGGGGTGGGCGGCCCGGCACAGGGCGGCCGTGGCGTTGAGGTTTACGGTGACCACGGTTTCCCAGTCCTGCTGGCGGGCGTGCTGCAGCGGCGCCAGCAGGGGGCTGCCGTCCTCGGCGGTGGGCAGGGTGCCCGCGTTGTGGACGACGATGTCGAGGCCGCCGAGGGCGGCGGCAGCCCGGTCGACCAGGCCGGCCGCCGCGCCGGGTTCGGTCAGGTCCCCGTCGAGGGCCACGGCCTTGTGCCCCCGCTCCTCCACCGCGCGGAGGGTTGCGTCGAGCGCGGGCAGTGCCCGTGCGGTGACCGCCAGGTCGCAGCCCGCGTCGGCCAGGCCCTCGGCGACGGTCTTGCCGATGCCACGGGACGCGCCCGTCACCAGCGCGCGGGCGCCGTCCAGGCGGAACAGGTCGATGGCGTTCATTGCGGGGCTCCTTCTGACTCGGACGGACGGTCGGTGGCCACAGAGGTGACGGCGGGTGCGCCGCTCCAGGTGAGGAGCGCGCTGCCCCAGGTCATGCCGGCGCCGAAGACGGCCACCAGGACGCGGTCGCCGGGCCGCAGCGGGTGTGCGGAGACGGCGCGGGCGAGTGCGTAGGGCGCGCTGGCGGCGCCGATGTTGCCGACCTCGTCGCCGACGACCACCAGGCGGTCGGCGGGGATGCCGAGTTCGGCACCCATGCGCCGGAGCAGTACGGGATTGGGCTGATGGGCGACGAAGCAGTCGATGTCCTCGATGCTCAGCCCACTCCGGTCGAGGGCGTCGGTGATGAGCCGGGGGAAGGTGTCGGTGATGAACCGGCCGATGGTGCGGCCGTCCATCCGGATGCAGTGGGCTCGGTCGTCGAGGGTGGACGCGCTGGCCGGGCTGCGGCTGCCGCCGGCCGGGATCAGGACTCGGTCGGCGAGGGCGCCGTCGGAGCCGAGGCCGAAATGGGTGAACCCCTGGCCACCCGGCACCGGTCCCAGGATCGCGGCGGCGGCCCCGTCGGCGAACAGGACGGCGGTGCCCCGGTCGGTGGGGTCGAGGAACTTCGAGTAGGCCTCGACGCCGACGACGGCCGCGTACCGGATCTCCGGGCTGCCGCGCAGCCAGTCGTGGGCCACCTTGGCCGCGAATAGCCAGCCCGAGCAGGCCGCGCTGACGTCGAGGGCGACGGCGGCACGGGCTCCCACCGCGGTCTGGATGCGGCAGGCGGTAGAGGGTCCCAGTTCGTCGGGTGTGGAGGTGCCGCACACCAGCAGGCCGATGTCGGACACGTCGACGCCCGCGGCGTCGGCCGCCGCCCGCACCGCGTGTGCCGCGAGGTCCGAGGCGGCCTCGTCGTCGGCGGCCACATGGCGTTTGAGGACTCCGGTTCGCTCGATGATCCACTCCGCCGTCACGCCCGCACCGAGCGCCACCTCGGCGTTGGTGCGCACGGTGGGCGGCAGGTGGGTGCCCATACCGAGGACGCCGATACGGCGCTCACCCGTCATGCCGTGCCTCCTCGTGTCCAGGTGAGCGTGGTCCGCAGGGCGGTGTCGCAGTCCGTGGGCGCGAGGTCGGCGGGATACGCGAACGCCTCGATGAGCAGCGGCAGGTGGGGCCGGACCTCGTCGCAGAGCCGGTCGGCGGCGTCGGACAGTGCCTGGATGTCCGCCGGCCGCAGCGTTTCGAGCGCGAGGAGGGAGCCCGACCGGCGGCGGGCCGCCATGACGCCGTGCAGTGCCGCCAGCGGCCGCAGCGCGCGGGCCAGGTCGCGGTCCTGTGTCCCGGCGAGGGTGCGGACGACGTCCTCGGCGATGAGCGAGTCCGAGTAGACCTCGCCGAGCACACCGGCGTCCTCCAGCAGCGGGTTCCACGCCTCGAAGGGGGCGGCCGCCTCGGTGTCGCCCAGCCGCTTTGCCAGGTGCCGGGTCAGGTCGTGCCGATGACGGCGTACGACCATCGGCCACCACCCCGGGGACAGGGGCGAGGGCGAAGTCCCGGCGTCCGTTTTCCTGTCGTCCGCTTTCCGGCCGGCCGCGTGCCCGTCGGAGGCTTCGCGGTCGGCCGCTTCGGCCAGGGCGCTCCCGATGTCGTAGAAGATGAGCTGGCTGTCCCCGCCGGCCGTGTCGAAGGCGTGGTGGAAGCCGTGGTACCCGGCCAGCCGGTTGGCGTCCAGGTGTCCCGAGAGGCCGCAGCGGCGCTGGCACTCAGCGGTGATGCGGGCGGCCAGCCGGACCGCGGCGGCCTTGTACGCGGCCAGCGGACGGCTGACGGCGGTCCACGGACTGAACCCCATCTCCGTGACGCTTCCCTCCGCGGGGGCATTGCGGGACTCCTCCCACAGCGCGCGTGCTCCATGGGCGGCACAGGACAGGGCAAACGCGTCGGCCAGCGCGCCCAGCACGGCGCGTTGCTGGGTGCGGTACGTGAGCAGGGGGACGCCGAGGGCCAGCCGCCCCTCTGTGCGGCGCCCCTGCGCGTAGGAGACGGCCTGGACTGCGGCGTGCCGGCTGGTAGCGGCGGCGACCGCCGGCATGGCCGCCCACAGCCCCTGGCCGACTCGCAGGGTGCGCTGCAGGCGTTCCGCGGCGGACCCGGCGGGATCGTGGAAGGTGCCGTCGGGCGCGATGCGGGCGCCGTCGGCGAGCCAGTGGGCGTGCGGGAGCCGGGCATGGTGGAAGCGCACCTGGACGTAGTCGAGGGGCAGCGCGCCCAGTCCGATGGGCGAGGAGATCTCGACGCCGGGCAGCGGTCCGCCGTCGCCGGTCAGGTCGGCCACGAAGGCGAAGACCCCGTGGTCGGTGCCGCCCGTGATCAGTCGTGCCAGCACCACCGCCGTCTGCGGTATGTCCAGGGTGCCCGCGCTGCCGAACTTGGCGGCCGCTTCGTCCGGGGTGTGCAGGACGAACTCGCCGGTGGACGGCTCGAGTTCGGCCCGGGTGCGGGTCGCGAGGTGGCTGTTGGCCTGCCCTGCCTCGGTGATCAGGTAGACGCCCTTGGCCCGGCCGGACCGCAGGGCCGCCATGCGGGACGTCAAGTCGGCCGAATCGCCGCCCAGTTGGACCATGGACCCCAGGCAGAGCAGATGGTGGACGAGTGCCGCCAGGCAGAGGGAGGGGTCGGCGACCGCCGCCCAGGCATGCGCCGCGGTCAGCCGTGCCGGGTCGTCGAAGAGGTCGTACGGCAGTGGCTCGCCCAACCGTCGTAGACGGTCCAGGAGTTGTCCGCCTCCGCTGCCGGCCGGGGCGTCGGTGGCGAGTGCCTTGTGCAGTTCGGAGAGGAAGGCGGGGTCGCAGGGGCCGTGGACGAGCCGCCGCATCTCGTCGCGGGTGGCCGTGGGCCGGTGTGCGAGGGGCATCGCTGGTCCTCCAGGGGGAGCGCGCGTCACCAGGGGAAGTGGGGTTCGGCGAGCGGGGCGTGGACGGGTGGTGCGGGACTTGTGCCAAGGACCCTGCGGGCACTGGAGGCCAGGGCGTCGCCCGTGCCCGCTTCGAAGAAGACATCCGGCCGGTGCGCGGCCGCCTGGCGCAGCGCGGTGGGCACCACGGCCGGCAGTACCAGGCAGTCCGCCAGGCGCCGGGGCAGGTCGTCGTCGGGGCGGTAGCGACGTCCGGCCACGGCCGAGTAGACGGGTGCGCGCGCCGGCGACAGGGCGTAGGCGCGCACCGACGACGCGAACACCTCCGACTGGGCGGCCAGCGCCGGGTGGTGGGCGGAGAACGGCAGTCGCAGCCGTACGGCGGCCACGTTCGTGTCGTCGGCCACCTTCTCGATCCGGGCCAGGGCCGGCACGGGGCCCGCGATCACCACGGACCGGTCGTCGTTGACCACCGCCACCACGGCGTCCGGCGCCCCGGTCCGGTCCAGCAGCCGGCGGGCGGATTGCTCCGAGCAGCCGAGCAGGGTCAGTCCGCCGGGGCAGGAGGACAGCACGACAGCGAGGTCATGGGCCGCGCGTGCCCCGTCGCCGACGGTGAGGACCCCGGCGGCGGTCAGCGCGGCGATCTCCCCGAAGCTCACCCCGACGACCGCCGTGGGGGCTCCGACGGACGCGCTCAGTGCCCGGTGCACCGCCATCGAGACACCGAACAGGGCCAGTTGGGAGGAGCCCGTGGCCGCCTGCGCCAACTCGCCTCCGGTGGGCGGCTGTCGTCCCAGTAGCCAGGGACCGAGCGGTCGCAGGCCGCGCTCGACCGCGACCTCGTCGACCTGCTCGAAGACCTCGCGGAGGGCCGGGTTCAGGCGGTCGGAACGGGTGGCGCGGGCGGCATGGGCGGCGCGTGCGGCGCGGGTCAGGGCTCCGACGGAGAAGTCTCCCTGGCCCGGGAACAGGTGGACGGGCCCGTGCCAGGAAGCCGGACGCTTCGGTCCGCGCGAGGGACTTGTGGACATCTCGTCCTTCCGCCCTGTCGGGCAGGTAGTCGGTGCACGAGGGGCGTACGACCGTCACGGGTGCGCCTCCAGTGCGCACTGCTTGCGGCCGAGAGGGGCGCCACACCCTGAGCCTGACTCGTCGAAAGCGCTTCCACCGCCTATGCGGGGAGGCAAACGTGTTGAACACATGCGGACGTTGAACGGAAGTGCTCGCGACCGGAAGAGAGGGACAGGGAGAGGAGTGTGCGATCGCCCCGTACGCCGAACCAGGCCCTGCGACTCCTCCTGGCCGAGGCCGGGTGGAGCGGGGCCCAACTAGCGCGCCAGGTCAACTCGCTCGGCGCCGAGCGCGGCACCCCGCTGCACTACGACCGCACCACGGTCGCCCACTGGCTGGCCGGCAGTCGCCCCCGACCGCCCGTTCCCGCCCTCGTGGCGGAAGCCCTCTCCCGCCGTCTCAGCAGACCGGTCCTGGTGCAGCACACTGGGCTGCTCGACACCACGCTGCCGGGATACGGCGCCGGGACGCCGCCCGGTGAAGGGAACGCCGTGGAACGCCTCGACCGGATACTGCGTGACACCGACCGCCGCCGCATCGCCCTCGTCGGCGCCTACTCGCTGGCGGAACTGGTGATTCCCTCCGGTCCGCCGGCCGCCGAAGAAGGTCGGCCCGCCGCTTGGGACCCGCCGAGTTCCGTCGGTCTGGCGCACGTGCGTTCGGCCCGGGAACTGCTCATGGTGTTCTCGCGCGGTGACATCGTGCTCGGAGCCGGATCGGTGTGCGAGCCCCTGCGCCAGTACCTGTCCACCACGTTGCTTCCCTGGCTCCGAGGCGACTTGAAACCCGCCGTCCGGCGCGATCTGTTCACGGTGGCCGCACAGCTCACCTATCTCTGCGCGTTCGCTCACTTCGACATGAACCACCACGCAGCGGCCCAGCGTCTCTATCTCACGAGCGTCGAACTCGCCCGTGAGGCGGGCGACATCATCGGTTACGCGCTCGCCCTGCGGGGACTCAGCGTGCAGGCCCACGGACTGGGGCACTTCGCTGAGGCCGATCACCTGGCCGAACATGCCGTACGGACCGGCGTGCGGCACGCACCGCCGCACCAACAAGCGTTCCTCCACGGCCAGTTGGCCGTAACTCAGGCCCGCCGGGGCGACCGCCGGTACACCCGCCACCTCATGGCGGCCGAGCGTTGCCTGGAAAGGTCGACCGAAGGCGCCTCCGCCGTCGGCGCCTTCCACTCCGGCTCACTCGCGCTCCAGCGGGCGACCGTGGCCAAGAGCCAGGGAGACCACCGTACGGCCGCCCGGACGCTCGCCCTCTCGCTGCGCGACCGGCCCGCCGGCGAGCGCCGCTCCCGTGCCCTCTGCCTCGCCGAACTGGCCGAGACCCAGCTGGCGTCCGGCCACCTGGAACAGGCGTGCCGGACCTGGCACGAGTTCCTCGACATCCTTCCGGACATACGCAGCGCCCGCGCCGACGACCGCCTTCGCACGCTGATCGCCTTACTCCGCCCGAACGCCAAGAACCCCGCTGCCGCGGCACTCCTCGGACGAGCACGTGGGATGCGCACGCGCGGACGCCGGAGGGGACCGTTGGAGTGACAAACGCGGGCACGGGGAGGGCCGAAGCAGCGCGGACCTGTTGGATGACGTTGCAGTTCCCGCCCTCCTTCGAACCCCACCAGGAACATGAACCGAAGCGTCCTCGCGGAAGTGCTCCACTCCACCAGCCTCCATGTCACCCCCGGCAGCCTCACGGTGGCCACGTCCTGGCGGCATCCCACGCGCGGCCCGGTCGACTGTCCGGCCCATCGCCTGCTTGCCGCACCCGCCCGGCAGTCCGGTCTCGCCGCCGACTCCCGCCCCTTACCGGACGAGGAACTCCGAGACGGCCTCACGACGGCGCCGACGACCGTCTTCACTGTCTCCTACGAGCGCCCCGAAGGCGGACACCGCGGCCTCGCTCTCGCCGCCCGCAGTGACGACCCCCCCGCCCTCTGCTTCGCCCGCCGGCAGATCGACTCCTGGCGAGCCGTGCTGCGTACCCGGCGAGTGCTCTACGTGGCCGCACAGGACCCCCTTGGCCCGCGGCCGTTGAGCGCCTCGGTGCCGCCGCAGGCTCCTGGAGGCTTCCGCGATCGGTGGCGCATCTGCGGCTGCCCTGCCGCCGCCGCGTGCCCGTCGGCCGAGAACGCGGAACGTGCGCTGCACCGGTTCCTGGAACGGGGGGACGAGGTGGTCGTCGTGGGCACACCGCTCGCAGGATCAGGCGCCTGGGTGGGTCGGACCCTCCAGGGGGACCTCAGAGTGGTGAGCACTCCACGACAGGCGGAGACCCTCGCCGTCGCGGACCCTGACCGTCTCGCGTTCGTCGTCGCCCCCGGTGCCGTCGTCTCCGAGGTGGCGGACATCCTCAGGGTGCTGCGCCGTCGCCATCCGCGCCTGCGGGGCCAGCATCCACGCGAGTGGTGCTACACCATGGACGATCTGCACACAGCGGTCGCTGCGGCACTGGCCCAGTCCGACCGGCTCCTGGTCGTCGGCCAGGACACCAGCCCCGTAACCAGAACGGCGATCACCCAGGCGGCCCGCACCGCCCTCCGAGTCCGCGCCGTGACGACGCTGGACCACCTGAGTCCGGACGACGTCGACGCCGCGACGATCACGGTCCTGGATGCGACGGTCGACGGGCGGGCCCTCAGGGAGGTGGGTCGGGCCCTGGACGGCCTGGGCCCCGCAAGCCATGTCTGGCGTCAGGTACACACGTTCAAGGAAACCTCACACCCTGCCTACCACCCCCTTTAGGAGCGCGGCTTCCAGGGCGACGAGGAACTGGCAGACCGGTTGTGCACAGTCACGGGACACGCCGTGATCCCTCTCCTGCGCCCGCTGGCGGTCGATCCGGAGATGCTTGCCATGCTGCTGGAGGGAGATCCGGCCGAGTCCGGTGGGCGGCTCGATCTGTCCACCGGAGACTGCTGGCCGACGTTCACCGAGGGCCTGGACGCCGGGTCCGAGGTCGAGGAGGTGGATGATCCCGAGCGATAGGTGCATGTACCGGCTTTGGGTTCCCGTGCCGGCTGCCGAGACATGGAGCTTTCATCGGAGGGCTCGACGATGCGGCCCTCGCCGACCGACTGCGGATCGCCGTCGGTGGGCGGGGCGCCTTCCGGCGCTTCAAGGACGTCCTCGCCCGTGACGAGCGTGCCTGGCGCCGGTATCACCGGCTCAGCGATGAGCGGCAGCGTGGCCGGGCCAGGGCCTGGCTGGCCGAGGAGGGCTACTGTCCGCAGCTTCCCGTACCACGGCGGACCGGATGATCGAAGCCATCGCCCGGGGCGGCGAGGAGTCTGCCGGCGTGGCGGGCGATGGCCTCGGTGGGCGTGGCGCTGTCGACACGGGAGACGGCGTAGTCGAAGGGAGTCTGGTCGGTCACTTCCACGCCACGCACGAGCACACCATGGAACTCGACCTCCAGCCCGTCGCCCGCACCAAGGACGAGCCCGACCCCGAAACCCCTGTGGGGCTCGAAGCACGTCGCGCTCACGTTCGAGGAAGCCGATGAGCTGCGCGCCAGGCTGAACGAGTTCATCGCACTGGGGCGGGAGTACGCGCAGCCCGAGACGGTCGCGTCGCTGCAGGAGTTGATCGACTACTGCGGGGTGCGGATGCTTGAGAGCGAATTCGACGCGAAGCGCTTCTGGGGGGCATGCCGTGAGCGACACGGCGCAGGGCGGACCGGTCTGGGTGACCGTGCCCCAGGGACACGGCTGGAGCCCGACTGGAAGACCCGGTGACGTCCTTGCCGGCCAGCCTCCACGAGAAGGACGCGAAACTGATCGCTCAGACAGGTGCGGAGGTTCGCCATACGGGCCGAGAACCGGGCGTGCCTGCGGCGTCGGCCGTGCCGACCGCCGCGTGACGCACAGGTGTCAGGCAGCGGCTGTTCCCCGTGGCGCGCGCCACGGGGAACAGCCATGCGCCAGCCGGGGGAATGAGGCGGACGCCTTCCGCCGCAACCATCCCGAAGGCGGCTCCATGGGAAACCGCAGGTCAGCCTTCTGACCTGCGGTTTTCTCGTTTTCCGGCCATGGGAATGCGGGTCCTGGGAGCTTGATGACCTACGTATTCGAATACGTAGGTCTGAGGTTCAACAGGGCGGGAGTGGAGAGGGCTCGGCTGGTGAGAAAGTAGGTTCTGATCTGCATCTTCTTCAGTCATTGACTCGCGGCGCGTCATGCCTCGGGCGAGTGTGGGGTGCGCGAGGGGAGCGCATCGGTGCAGAAGGGGTTCGGAGGAGCTGTGGGAAGTGCCGCCGGAATGTTCGAAAGTGCGGCGTCCGGGGCGTGTTGAACGACCCCTGGGGGCTGGCTTCGGCTTTGTGGCCGTACGACAAGGGAAGCGTCGACGATGGGGCGCGCGGAGCCGCAGTGGACCCAATACCTCGATCAGAGCCAGGTCGGCAAGATCAGCGGCGCGGCTGCCGGCCGCTGCCTCCCCGCCATTACTGGCAATGCATGTGAGTGCGGGGACGGGCCCGGACGCTGGCCCGGAGCATCACCTCCGACACCCTTCGCCTCACCGGCCCGGTCCGCGGGGCCGGCCGCGACCGGGTCCTGCACACGCCGGCCCGCTCCGACTGACAGCGTGTCGGCCCGGACCGTCGGACGGGCCGGCGCTACGCACCCGGCGACGCGGGCCGGACCCGGATCCTGTCGCCGGGGCGGCGGAAGCCCGACTCGCTGTAGTAGCGCACGACGGTGCCGTCAGTGCCGGTCTCCCGGCTGTAGTGCCGGAGGAAGTCCCACAGCAGGGGCGTCTCCTCGGGCGTGGTGTTGTGCGAACGGTAAATGTTCTTGGTGAGTTTGACGACGGGGATGTCCGTGCCGGGGACGTCCCAGGTCCAGGTCCGGAAGCGGTCGTGCCAGCCGCTGAGCACGGCGTCGCCGGCGTCGCCGAGGGTGAGGCCGTTGACCCCCAAGTGGTAGCGCGCCCAGGCGCCGAGCTGATTGTCGATGCCGTCCCAGAGGGTGCCTTCGAGGAAGGCGAGGTCGCCGTAGCCGTAGATCTGGTAGGTGGGGATGGAGGCGTGGCCGGCGGGATGGGCGACTCCGTCCAAGGTCACCGTGTCCGCCGCGCCGGGGGCCACGGTGAACGACGTCGAGGCGACCGCGGCGAAGTACTCCGGGAAGGCGATGGCGAAGGTCTGGGTCACCGCGCTGCCGGCGGACTGGCCGGTGGAGTAGAAGCGGGCGGGGTCGACGGGGTAGTCGGCGATCAGCACCTCGCGGAGCTGCTGGAAGAAGGTGCGGGAGTCCCGATGGCTCACCGAGACCGACGTGTTGCTGTACTGCTCGCAGACGATGACGACGACGAAGCCCTCGCGTTCGGCCACGTCCCACCACTGGGCCGCGTTCATGAAGACCTTGTCCGTCTGGCTGTTGCCGGGCCAGACGAAGACGACGGGGGCCTTGCCGTGCCAGATGCGGTGGGCGCAGCGGGGGACGTGGACGAGGTACTCGCGGAGGTGTCCCTCGACCGTCATCGTGCGGACCTCGACTCCGAGGCGGCGGTAGTCGGCGCGGTGGTAGAGCTGGTTGCCGTACGCGAAGAAGTTCTCGTAGCGGGTGTAGCGGGTGAGGAAGTCGACGATCCGGTCGGTCGTGACCGGGCGTTGCCGGACGGCGACCTTCGAGATCGGGCCCGCGTGGGAGGTCATCCAGCGGGCGGAGCCGTGGCGTTGGCGGTAGACCGTGCCGAGTGTGCCCTCCCGCGCGCCGGTGGCCACGGTGTCGTTCGCGTGCTTCCAGTACGACAGGCTCGCGCCGACGGATCTCTCGTCGGGGGTGATGTACCAGGTCGGCAGCACCACCTCGTCGTGGCGGATCAGCCGGAAGCCCTCGGGGAAGACCACAGGGGTGTAGGTGGGCGCGGTCGTGCCGTCGAACTCGACACCGGCGTAGGAGTCCAGGTACGTCCCGGGCAGGCCACGGGAGTTCAGGTACACCTGGGCGATGACCCGCAGGGGGTGGGCGACCGCCCAGGCTTCGAGGGCGGGGGCGCCGCTGCCGTGGCCGACGAAGTAGTGCTCGCCGAAGACCGAGAAGTAGCGGTTGGACTCGAAGAAGGCCATCGCGGCCTCCACGTAGGCGAGTTCGGACTCCGCGTCCGACCAGCCGCCGGCGCCCGGTTCGAGGAGGTACAGGGCCTCCTCGCGTTCGTCGGCGGTGTCGCGCCAGCCCGAACGCCGCAGGAACTCGGCGGTGTCGACGCCGTCGGGGACGGCGATCACCGTGAAGTAGGAGCGGATCGGGGTCTCGGGCGAGATGTAGACCTTGGCGGTGCGCGGTGTGCCGCCGATGTCGAAGGTCTTCTCCCAGTAACCGGTCATCTCCCGGGGGAGCTTGTTGGCGCGGGTGTAGTCGTACGCGGGGAACGGGCGGCCGTCGAGCGGCTGCGCCTGTTCCGGTCGGGCCGCGGCGGGTGCCGCCGCGCCCAAGGCCACCGCGGATGTGGCCGCGGCCGCGGCCGCGCCGCACAGGATTTGGCGTCTGGTAGGGGTCATGAAGGAGGCCTCCTTGCCTGCCCATGTGCCGGCAGGTCAGCGGGGGATGCTGGAGTTCGCCGCCGTGTTGACGGCCGCGTCGCCGTCTTCCGGCGTCAGCCATCGCTCACGGACGAGGCGCTGGGTCTCCTGCATGAACGCCCGGGCGTAGTACCCGTGGTCGGGGTACAGGGTGGTCAACTGCTGAATGCTGAACGGCACTCGGTGGCCCTGCAGTCGGCAGGAGTCCGGGGTGGTGGTGGGGTGGTACGTCGCGATCGGCACGTCCAGCCAGGGCGTCCGGACTCCGCCGAGGGCGTTGCCGTGCTCGTCGACGACCGTCCTGCCGTCACCGTCCACCTGGATGCGCGGAGCGTGCGGTGGCGGGGTGCCGTTGCGGGCCCAGGCGTCGAGGTTCACCTGCACGGCGTTGAAGAGGTAGTGCTCGGGGAAGTCCGTGCTCAGACCGGGGCTGGTGCAGCTGTTGTAGTAGTTGGAGGTGAATCCAGCCTTCTTCAGGTCCTCGGGTGAGGGCTGGAAGCTCGCCGTGTACGAGTAGGAGTGCGCGCTGCCGGGGATCTCGTAGAGCCGGTACCTGTCCCCGCGCGTGTCCGCGTCGGGTCGTCGGGAGTAGCCGCCGTCCCAGTGGAAGTCGGTCTCCGTCTGGACCCGGATCACCGGCTGCGGGGTCGCCCGAGGGATGTTGCGGGGGTCGGCGAGCGGGATCTCGGCGGAGCACTTGCCGAGCGGGCGCGGCGGGATGACGGCGGCGATGAGGAAGCCGTCGTAGACCTTCGCCCTCGGGTGGATCGCGTTGAGGTAGCGCACGAGGTAGCTGCCGGACTGCGAATAGCCGGTGGCGTACACCTTCTCGACGTCCAGGCCGCGCAGGGGGTTGTCGCGGCCGTGGCTCTTCAGGGCGGCGCCGACCTGGCTGAAGATGTCCCAGACCAGGCCGCCGTCGGTGGCCGCCGAGGAGTTCAGCGCGGTGCCGGTGCAGCGCTCGGCGGCGGGGCGGGGGTCGGCCCAGGAGAGGTCGGCGTAGCGCTTCGGGTCGTAACGCTTCAGCGCCTCCACGGTGTTGGGGGCGCTGGTGACGCCGACGTAGGCGTCGCCGTCGCGCATGTACTGGTCGTGGGAGGTGAACCACATGCGGTTCAGGTCCCAGCCGCTGGACATGTTGAGGATCTCGGTGACGACGCTGCCGCTGAACTTCTTCGGATCGGCGGGGCGGCGCACGATGATCCGGTTCACGTACGGCGCGTTCGACGCCGTGACCACGACCTTGCCGTTCGCGTCGTAGTCGTACAGGTTCGCCGTGCCCTTCAGGAAGAACTCCTGCTCCACATAGCCGTGCGCGGCCAGGTCCACGGGGGTCGCGTCGAACGGGCGGGAGGTCGCGGTGACGGGGACGGGACCGGTCAGCGACGGGATCGGGGCCCGTTCGCCGGGTGCGGCCGGGGCAGGGGTGGCCGAGGCAGGGGTGGCCGGGCCGGATCTCGCCGCGGCCGGCGGCGCGGTGTGAGCCGAGGCGGTCGCCGCGGGCTGATGGACCGCCACGCTGCTCGATGACAGCAGCAGGGTCAGCAGGAGAACCCGGCCACGACGCGGGGATGCGAGCCGTCTGCGGGTCATCGTGCTCCTTGTCCGTGAGGGGAACCCCTGCCGGGGCGAGGGCCCGTTGACGGTTTTCGTCGCTCGTCCCGTCGTCGCTCCCTGGCCGAGTGCGGGATCACGGCCAAGGAGACACAACCAGGGAGACACCGACGAGGACCGTCACGCACGTATGTAACCAGTTAGTTAATTACTGATCCTGCACGCTTCCCTTGTCAAGGGGTCGGAGGCAAGCCGATCAGCTGGTCGACGAGCCCACCGTCGTGGCGAAAACCCGTGGATTTGCGGCGTGTTGGCGCCTGACGGGCGGCGTGACCGACCGGTCCCATCAGCCACAGTGCCTGTACCAGACGGTTAATTGAGGACGTGGCTGGTCCCGGTGGTGAAGTCGCCGGAGGGCTTTCCGGTCAGCCGGACCGCCGAGACGAGCTTGCCCTCCGTGATCAGCCTCTCGACCTCGGTCCGTGAAAGACGGCAGCCTTCAGCGAGCAGCCGGACCGGCCGGACCGGGATGCGCGCCGTGAAGCGGACCGCGATGTCGATCACCTCGCGGTCGTCCAGGTGATCCGTTCCGCCCGTGCCGGGGCGCCAGGCGCCCGCCCAGTCGAGGGCGATGCGATTTCGGTGCCGCACGACCGGATCCTGGAGCAACTCGGCTGCCAGAGCGTGGTCGTTGTCATGCGACCGGTCCGGGGGTCTGTCAAACGAGCGGTGTAACCGGGGTTGACGGTTGCTGACGGGCTGCGGAGAGGCGGCCGTCGAAGGTGATGTCGAAGGCGTTCAGCGCGGTCTTCCAGCGCATGATCCAGCGGGACTGGCCCTTGCCCGTGGGATCGAGCGACATGATCGCCATGTAGACGCACTTCAACGCGGCCTGCTCGTTCGGGAAGTGCCCGCGGGCCTTGACCGCCCGGCGGATACGGGCGTTGACCGACTCGATCGCGTTCGTCGTGCAGACGATGCGGCGGATCTCGGTGTCGAACCGCAGGAATGGAGTGAACTCCTCCCACGCGTTCTCCCACTGCTTCACGATCGCCGGATACTTCCGGCCCCAGGCGTCGGCGAACTCGGCGAACTCGGCGAACCTGTCCAGGGCGGCCTCCTCGGTCGGCGCCGTATAGACGGGCTTCACAAGCTCGGCGATCTTGTCCCAGTCCTGGCGGGCGGCATAGCGGAAGGAGTTCCGCAGCAGATGCACCACACAGGTCTGCACGATCGTCCGCGGCCAGACCGCCTCCACCGCCTCGGGCAGGCCCTTGAGCCCGGCACAGACCAGTATCAGCACATCGCTCACGCCGCGGTTCTTGATCTCGGTGAGGACATGCAGCCAGTGCTTGGCGCCTTCGCCGCCGTCACCGGCCCACAGCCCCAAGATCTCCCGCCGGCCCTCGGTGGTCACGGCCAGAGCCACGTAGACGGGCCGGTTGGCCACCGCACCGTCGCGGATCTTCACGTGGATGGCATCGATGAAGACACAACGGCGTCTGGCGGCATCAGTCGTCACCAGGGCCGGGCGGGCTGGATGAGCACGAGGTCCGCCGCTGTCCCGCCTGGGCCCGCCGGGTCACCCTCGCGATGCCGGCCCACGCCTTTCTCGCCGTCGTCCGCGCCGACGAACACGCACACCGGCCCACGCCGAACGACGTGATCCCGTTTGTCCTGCAACGAGATCTGCCGCTTGTTCATCGCGCTCGTCGTCCGGCCCGTCCGCCGACACGGCCCACTCACTTGCCTGGTCCGACTGGCGCGGCCGCCCACCAGGCACGATCACGCACCAGTCACTACCGGAGGCGAACCGCATCCCTCACATCAAGATCACGAACAACGGCTGGAGTGGTCAGTGGCGGCGGCCTTGATGTCCAGTCGATCGGCAGGGGTGGCGAGCGGACGAGCGGGGGGTGCCGGGCGGCCGGGGCGATGCCGTGCTCGGGCCGGTTTGTCTATGCCCGATGGTTTGGAAGCGAAGCTGTACTCGGAGGTGGCGCGTGAATGGAGCTGGTTTGAGCACCGCGGATGTGCTGATGTCGGGTCGCGCCAGGAGATGGTGTTCTCGCCGGTGAGCCGGCGGGCCATGAGGTGCCTCGGAGCGGTGGGGATGGGTTTCGTAGTCGCGCGCCAGGCGCCGGTGCAGCATCAGCCAGCCGTAGGTCCGCCTCGACCGCGCGCCGCTTCGGGATCGGGGTGAAGCCCCTGGAGCGTCGAAGCTGTAGCCGCGATCACCCCGGAGGTACGCAGCCCCGCAGCCCCCGGAATCGTCGCTGCGCTCGCCCCGGCAGGACGGCGTCCGCGGGAATTCGAGGGCCGAGCTCGCCGCCGTAACCTCTTCGTCACTTTTTGCCCTTAAAAAAACATGGTTGAACAAGGCGACGCGTGCGAACGGTGGTCCGATGGGACGTCCTGAACGGCCGGTGGATCCCGAGGCCGGAGCGGTGCCGCGCCTTGCTCATGAGTTGCGTATGCTGCGCGCCTCCTGCGGCAGACCGTCCTACCGGACCATGGCTCATCGGGCGCACTTCTCGCCGGCCACGCTGGCCCAGGCCGCCAGTGGTGAGCGGCTGCCGTCGCTGGCCGTGGTACTGGCGTACGCACAGGCATGCGGAGCCGACCCGGCGGACTGGGAGGCTCGCTGGAAGTCCGCCGCCGAGGAACTGTCCGCGCGACCGGCCGTGGAGGCCGGGGAGGGCGAGCCGCCCTACCGGGGACTCATGCGGTTCGAACCGGGTGACCACGGGCTGTTCTTCGGGCGGGACCGGCTGGTCGGGGAGTTGCTGGAGCTGGTGTGCGAGCACCGGTTGGCGGTGGTGTTCGGAGCATCCGGCAGTGGGAAGTCCTCGCTGCTGCGGGCCGGGCTGATACCCCGGCTGCAACAGCGCATCCAGGAAGAAGGGCATGCGGCGGTGCTGCGCGTGCTCACCCCGGGGGCCACGCCGGCGGCGACCCACGGCCGGCTGCTCGTTCCGGAGGAGGGCGAGCCGGAAAGCTGGGTGGTGGTCGACCAGTTCGAGGAGATCTTCACCCTGTGCCGGGACGCTGCGGAGCGGGAGCGCTTCATAGACCTGCTGCTCGCCGCCCGGGAGGACGAGACCCGGCTGCGCGTGGTCATCGCGGTGCGGGCGGACTTCTACGAACGGTGCGCTGGGCACCGAGGGCTCGCGGACGCGCTGAGCGAGGCCCATCTGCTGGTCGGGCCGATGAACGCGGCAGAGCTGCGGGAGGCCGTCGTCAGGCCGGCCGCGGCGGCCGGACTCCTGGTCGAGCGGGAGCTGACCGCCAGGATCATCGACGAGGTCGGCGACCAGCCCGGCGCACTGCCGATGCTTTCCCACGCCCTGCTGGAGACCTGGCGCCGACGCCGCGGCCGGACACTGACGATGGCCGCCTACGAGGCGGTCGGCGGGGCCGGCGGCGCGATCGCCGCTACCGCCGAGCACCTGTACGGCCAGCTCTCGCCCGCCCAGGCCCGCACAGCCAGGCGTGTGCTGCTCCGTCTGATCGAACCCGGCCAGGGGACCTCGGACACCCGGCGACCGGTCCGGCGCGCCGAACTGGAGTCGTCGGCCGACCCCGAGGTGCCCGTGGTCGTCGAGCGGTTGGCCCGCGCCCGGCTGCTGGCTGTGGACGCCGAGTGCGTGGAGCTGGCCCACGAGGCCCTGCTCAACAGCTGGCCCCGGCTGCGCGACTGGGTCGAGGAGGATCGTGAGCGGCTGCGCCACCACCGGCGCCTCACCGAGGCCGCCCGTACCTGGGAGGAGCTCGGCCGTGACACCGGCACGCTCTATCGGGGCACACGCCTGGCCCATGCCGAGGAGCTTTTCGCATCCGGGCGGTCCGCCGAACTCAACAGGTCGGAGCGAGCCTTCCTCGTCGCCGCCCTGGGCGCCCGGGCGAGCGAACACCGGACCGCCACCAGGGCCACCCGCCGGGTACGTCGTCTGATCACCTCGCTCGCCATTGCCCTCGCGGTGTCGCTGGTCACCGGCCTGCTCGCCTGGCAGCAGCACCGCACCGGTGTGCGGGAGCAGACCGAGACGGCCGCCCGCCGGGTGGCCTCGGTCGCTGCCTCGATGCGGAGGACCGACCCCAGGACCGCCATGCTGCTCAGCGTCGCGGCCTGGCGTACCGCCCCGCTCACCGAGACACGCTCGGCCCTGCTCGGTGCTCTCACCCAGCCACAGCTGGACGCTTTCACCGTGCCCGGAGCAGGCGGCGACACCTTGGACTTTCTCGCCGACTCCGGTCGTACCGTACTCAGCACGGACGGCCGGACCTGGCGAAGATGGAACGTCGCCACGCACCGCCGTACGGCGTCCGGGCCGTTGCCGGAGGGCAGGGTGATCGCCGCGGATCAGGGCGCGCGGGTCCTCGTCCTTCAAGTGCCCGACGGCATGCGGCTGTGGGACGTCTCCACGGGGGAGTGGACCGGCCCTGCACGGGCCCTGCCGCCGTCATACCTTCTCGGCCCGGGGCCCAGTGGCCGCAGTTACGTGGCGGAGGACCCGGACGGCAACCGGACGCGACTGCGTTCCCTCCCGGACGACCGAGTGCTGTACGAAGCCTCGGGGGAAGGCGGTGCGGACGTGGCCCCGAGCCCGGACGACCGCCAGGTCGCCGTCTGCTCCAAGGGGCATGCGCCCGCCGTGCGGGACATCGTCGGCCACCGCACGCTTCACGGCGCGTGGGAGCAGGCGCATGACATCTGCGACGACGACTACGAGCTGCTTGGATTCGACGGCGGCAACCGGTTCACGGCCTTGTCCAGCACCGGCATCCGCGTCTGGGACACAGCCTCGGGCCGGCAGCTCGCCGACATCTCCTTCCCGGACGTCGAGTACGCGGCCTTGAGCAAGGACGGGGCGTTCCTCGCGGCCTCGGGTCACAACGAGATCAGGGTGTGGCGGCTGTCGGCGCCGGAGGCCCCCGTCTTCCGCTACACGCTGGACGGCCAGCACCTCTACGGCGGCCTCGCCTGGGATCCTGGCCGGCCGGTCCTGCGGTATCTCGAAGGGGGCACCGTCCACACCCTCGACGTCACGGCGGCCCTCACCGCACAGTGGCGCCGTCACCCGCTGAAAGGCGCGCTGCTCAGCCCCGACGGCCGCACGCTCGTCACCGCCGAGCTGTCCGGCACCCACTACCGGTTCCAGCTGCGCGACACAGGTGACGGGCATCGGGTCCGCGAGCTGCCGTCCCCGCCGTTTCCGGTGTCCCGCGACCGCAGTGACCCCGTCGTACCGGAGTACACCCGGCCCCTCATGGCCTTCAGCCCCGACAGCAAGGCCTTCGCCTACGGCGTGTCCACGCCGGGCCGGGACGCCTCCCCCCAGCAGCTGATCATCTGGGACCTCCCCCGCAACCGCGAACGCACCGCGCTGGACCTCGCCCCGTCCTCCGCCGCGGGGGCAGTGTTCACGGTCGCCCTCGGCCCGGGCGGACGCACCTTGCTGGCCGCCCGCTTCCCGGACATTCCCGGCACCTCCCACACACCAGACATCTCCGCCGCTCTCGACTCCGACGACACGGGTGACGTCAGCAACGAGGTCTGGGACATCTCCCGCCACCGCAGAACGGCCGTGCTCAAGGACTTCGACAGCAGCACCCTGGCCGTCCGGCCCGACGGCCTTCTGCTGGCCGGCGGCAGCCACACGGCCGAACTGCCCTCGGGTCGGGTCACCCGGCGCACACTCGGCCAGGGCACGGAGACCGGCGCTCTTGCCTTCAGCTCCGACGGCTCGCGGATGGCGGCCGGCGACCTGACCGGCCGCGTCAGCCTGTGGGACGGAGATCTCAGGCACCGTGCAGGGACCCTTCCCGACGTCTTCCCCGGCCCGGTCGCGGACACCTCCGAGGCTGTCAGCGCCCTCGCCTTCAGCCCCGACGGCCGTACCCTCGCCGTCGCCGGTGACTCGGGGAGCATCCAGCTCTGGGACACCTCCACCCTGCAGCCTCTGGGCGGCACCCTGGCGACCCCCGGCGATGGCATCCGCTCCCTCGCCTTCAGCCCCGACAGCGCTACCTTGTACGCCGCCGGCGACCATGTCCCGTTGCAGCGGTACACGATCACCTCGCCCTCCGTCCTCACCCGGGTGTGTGCCCGCGTCGGCACCGCACTGACCCGTGCCCAGTGGCACACACAGATCCCCGACGCGCCCTACCGCGGCACCTGTGACCAGCACTGATGTGTTGGGTACCGCCCTGCGCGGATTGTCTGGAGCGATGAAAGGGGCTGTATGGACAACGTTCTGGTTGCCAGCCTTTGGTCGAGGCCCGGCGGCAGAGCCGCCGCGGGCGGCTGTCAAACCTGACGAATCCACTTGACCAAAGGTGCGTCGGACATGATCCGAGATCGTTCCCCCCACCATCCGTCCGTACTCGTGGCGGAGGACGAAGCGAGCAACTCCGGGATGCTCCAGACGGCTCTGGACTTCCTCGGCTTCGACGTGTTCACCGTGGCCACGGGCGCCGAGGCGATCAGCGCCGTCCAGCGGCGGCGGCCCGACGCGGTCCTGCTGAACACGCAGCTCCCCGACCTGGACGGCACCGAAGTCTGCCGGCGGCTCCGTGCCGACGGGGACAACACCCCGGTGCTCTTCCTCAGCGCCCGCCATGCGGTGGAGGACAAGTGCCGCGCCCTGGCCATGGGGGGTGACGACTATGTCACCAAGCCCTTCGACATCGCCGAGGTCAGCGCCCGGATCCGTGCGCTGATCCGCCGTTCCCAGGTCACCGGCCACGCCCGACGCGTCGGCCACACCGCGCCCGCGCCCTCCCGGCGGCTGCACGTGGCCGGGGTCGAACTGGACATGGGTACCCGGGAGGCGTGGCGGCATGGGCAGCCGGTGAAACTGTCGGCCACCGAGTTCGCCTTGCTGAAGGTCCTCATGGAGAACGCAGGCCAGGTGATCTCCAAGGGGAGAATCCTGGACAGCGTGTGGAAGTACGACTTCCATGGCGAGTCCGGGGTTGTGGAGACCTACGTCTACTACCTGCGGCGGAAGCTGGGCGATCCCGACCAGTCGCTGATCCGCACCGTTCGCGGGGCGGGCTACATGGTGAGCGCCGACGGCACGGAGAGCTGACAGAAGCAGGCCTGAGCAGGTCGGCCTGAGCAGGCCCGCGGTCACGCCCCGGTCCTGCTCAGGCCGGTGTCCGGGCAGCTCTCAGCCGATCCAGATGGTGTATTCGCCCCCGTCCCTGACATCGTTCGCCGAGATGATCCTGGCCTCCCACCGCCATCCGGTGCTGGGCTTGCGGTGGTGGAACTCCACAGACCGCCCGGCGTGCCACCAGTAGTCCTTCGCCGAGGTGCACCCCTTCGGAGGGATGTCCCAGAATCTTGAGCCGACCCAGTCGCCGTACTGGTTCTCGCCGACGAGGAAGAACCTCACCGGCTCGGTGGACCGGCTGCAGACCCTGAGTGAGGCGTTCTTGTCCCCGGCGAAGGCCGTGCCGGGAACCGCCAGACCGCCGAACACGGCGGCTGCTGCAAGCGCCGCCACGACGGCCTTGCGCGTGAGACCACGCATGTGAACTACCACCATTCTCTGATTTCTCGGGTAACGGTTCTTGTGTGCGGGCTGCTGTGTGTGCCCGAATCGGGCTCAGCGCAGCAGCCCCTTGGAACGCAGCCAGTCCCTGGCCGCCATAGCGGGTGTGCGGCCCGCCTTGACGGACGAGGTGAGCCCGGCCAGTTGTTCGGTTGTCAACAGGGTGTTGACACGGGCCAGGGCCGCTCTGCCGGTTGCGTCCACTGCGGGGGAGCTGATCAGAGGGAACACGTGCTCGGGCGGAATCACGACCTGGGGATCCGTCAGCACGACCAGGCCGTTTCGGGTGATGGCGGGATCGGTGCTGCGCAGGACCAGCACATCCGCCGTCCCCGATGTCCCGGCCCGGGCGAGAGCGACGCCGTACGCCTTCTTCAGGGCGGCAGTCGTCGGGGCGTCGGGGTCGCCGGACGCAGGGCCGCCGAGGGTCAGATGGCGGTCGGTCTCGCCGAGGTCGGCGATGCTCGGTTCGTGGCGTCGGGCGGTGGCCCTGGTGACCGCGAGGACGACCCCCCGCTGCGCCGCGGCCGGCGGTAGCGCGACGACCCCCGGGGGCAGCGCCATGCTCAGTGTCGCGGACATGTCGCCCGGCACCACCTGGCCGCCCGGAAGTGCGCGCAGCATGGTGCTCTCGTAGGCGGGCGTGAGGTCGATTCTGCCTCCCAGCACGGCTTGGACGGTGTCGGCTGGGGACCTGTAGCCGGTGGGCGCCGTCTTCACCTCTTCGCCGGCGGCCGTGAGGAGCTCACCGTAGAGCGCCGCCACGACCCTGCTCTCCGTGGAACTGTCGCTGCCGATCACCGTCGGCCCCGCCCCGTCCGCGTGATCGCTGTACGTGCCCGTCACCTTGTTCGCGCAACCGGAAACGACGACGAGCGAGCAGACGGCGCAGAGGATGGTTCTGAGCGAGCGGCGAATGCCTGACATCACGCGATACCACTTTGCTGTGAGAGATGTTGGCCCGCCGCGCGTCTTCCTGAGCGCGGACCTGAGCCGCCTGCTGGAGGCATGTGGCTCAGCGCGTCGAGCCGCACGTCTGGGACTTTCAACGGCAGTGCTGGTTCCACTCGCCCGAGGTCATTGCCCGGTCCTTGGTGTTGATGTAGCCATACGTGGAGCGCCAGCCGGACTCCTTGTAGTTGTAGACGTACCAGTCGAAATGACCGTAGTAGCGCTTCTTGAACTGGATTTCCCACCACCCCGTGGCCTGCTGCTTGCCGACGCCACGCTCGATCCACCCGACGCCCCTGCGCGGGACGTTGACCGTGGTCATCTGCCGGTCGGTGTGGGACCTCGACCACGTGTGGCTGTAGCTGGTCTGGATCTCGGCCTCGAAGGCATCCAGGAACTTGTACTCCAGCGAGGTCGAGATGCCGGCCGAGTTGCTGGAAGAAGTGGTGTCTTCCCAGGTGACCGCAGTCGAGTTGGTCTGGCTCCCGCAGTTGAACAAGACGTCGCCGACCTTGTGCCTCGGGCCGGTGTACGTCCAGTAGCTCTGCGGGTGGAACTTGCAGAGGCTGGCCCAGTCGCAGGCCTTCAGGAGATTGACGGGGCCGGGGTCACTGTCCGCGAGCGCCTGGGGGGCGGTCAGCAACGAGGCGCCCACGGTAAGAGCGGCGACCATGCCGGCGGTGCGGGCGGAGACACGCTTTCCAGAATTCCGCTTACGCAGGGCGAATGCCATTGAATTCTCCATCGAGAGGGGACCGGTGGAATCACCAGGTGCTGACTGCAACTATCGGCCGGTAATCTCGCGCCGGTCAACGACCGAAAGAAGACTGAAAGGTTAATTCAGGGTTAACCTGTATCCGTCGTTTCTGGGAACGGCTGAGCAGCGCTGCCCGGATTCAGCTCTCGTTGAATCCGGGCAGCGCTGCATATGCGTAACACCCAGGAAGATTTCCCTCTGGAAGCGTTTCGCCAATCGTTGCACCCATTAGACGGCACACCGCGGGAGCAAATGGTCAATGTTCCATCAGGGTTCAGGTCAGAAATGCTTCAGAATTCCATCAGAGCCGCATCAGAGCCGCATCAGAGTCATCCACCCGCAGGGCCTTGCCGTCCAGGGCTGTGGCAGGCAGCAGCCCGACGGGGGCAGGGTGCTCGGCGGCCCGCTGGCCGCGGCGTCGCTGTTCACGCTCGGACGGACCCGGGGTGCAGGGAATCTCGGGCGCCGCAACGGATGCGACCCGCGACGTCGGCGACCTACCCGCAGGTCGCCGTGTCCAGGGCGTCGGCCTCCAGGTCGGCCAGGACCCGTCGGAAGGTGCGCTCACTGGGCACCAGGAACCTGCCGGTCAGCGGGTCGCGGCGGGCGCCGATCCGCGCCAGCCTGCCTTGCGGGGCGCGGGCGGCCCATTGCCAGATCGCCGCCACCGAGTCACCGCCGACCACCGGCGTCGCGCACGCGGTCAGCACCAGAATCACCGCCAGCACATGCCGTCGGCCCCGCTTCGCCCGCCGGTCCGGCACCTCCCGCAACCTCTTGACCAGCGCGGGCACAACAGATGACCTCCGGATCCTGGCGGACTCTGCCCGGCGCCAGGCGCTTCGCCCGGGTCCGCTCCTACATCTCCACCGTGCGCAAACACGGCATCAATCCCCTGACCGCCCTACGCGAACTCTTCGCCGGACGGCCATGGATGCTGCCGGCAGCCAGTTGGAAGCCCTAAACAGTCACTCCGTCGGTGACCACGCCGAAAGAGTTCAGCGGCTGCTCGGTCCAGATGACTTTTCCGGTCGTCGTGTAGCGGGTTCCCCATCGCTGGGAGAGAGCAGCGACGAGTTGCAGGCCCCGGCCGCCCTCGTCCGTTTCCAGGGCGCGGCGGATCCGGGGCGTAGTCTGGCTGCCATCGGAGACTTCGCAGATCAGGCAATCGGTGCGTAGCAGCCGCAGCCGCGCTGGGCCCTTTGCGTGACGTACGACATTCCCCACCAGTTCGCTGGCCAGCAGTTCCGTGGTCATCGCAAGGTCGTCCAGGTCCCAGGCGGAGAGCTGCTCCCGGACGTGCACCCGGGCCAGGCCCGCGGCTTGCGGGTCCGCCGGGAGCGGCCAGACGGCGACCGCGTCGGTGTCCAGGGCGTGCAGGCGGCCGACCAGAAGAGCGGCATCGTCATCGGTCCGGTGTCCAGCGGGGAGCAAGCCGGCGGTGAGGGTGTCGCAGAGCCGCTCCTGGTCTGTGTCCTCGGCGGTGTCACTGGCCGTCTGAAGCAACTGGGCGAGCTGGGCCATGCCGTGGTCGATGTCACGGGCAGCCGACTCCACAAGACCATCGCTGAACAGGGCCAGGAGGCTGCCGTCGGGCACTGCCAGCTCGACCGTCTCGAAGGGCGGTTCGGCCACGCCCAGCGGCGGGTTCGGGGGCAGCTGAGGAAAGTACACAGTGCCGTCAGGGTGCATCACGGCTGGTGGTGGATGCCCCGCTCGGGCGAAGGAGCAGACGCGCGTGGCGGGGTCGTACAGCGCGTACAAGCAGGTGGCGTACGAGTCCTCGCCCAGGGAAACAACGACGTCGTTGAGGTGGCCGAAGATCTCCTCAAGGGGCAGTTCGAGGTCAGCGAGAGTGTGGACGGCGGTACGCAACCGTCCCATGGTGGCCGCCTCGGACAGGCCATGTCCCATCACGTCACCGATGACGAGCGCGACCCGGCCTGCCGAGAGCGGGATGATGTCGTACCAGTCGCCGCCCACGTCCATGCTCTGTCCGGCGGGCAGGTACCGGGCGGCGGCGGTGCACGCAGGCAGCGAGGGCAGCTCGCGTGGGAGAAGTCCGCGCTGCAGTTCCTGGGCCCGGGTGTGCTCGGCGTCGTAGAGCCGGGCGCGGTCCAGAGCCTGGGAGACGAGACTGCTGACCGCGTCGAGAAGGATGCGGTCCTCGGCGGTCAGCCGACGGGTGTGGTCGAAGCTGATCACGCAGACGCCGTACGAGCGTCCGGACATGGTCAGGGGCAGGAAGGCCCAGGACTGCTTGCCCGCTTCGGCGGGCCTGTCAGCCAGCTTCGGGTAGCGTGCGGCGTATTCCTCCGGGGACGAGATGAACAAAGGCGTGCCCGAGAGCAGCGTCTCAGCGATCGGCGTCTGTTCCGAGATCGGGAGCATTTCCAGCTGGTCGAGGAACGACCGCGAATATCCGACGGATCCGACTATGTGCGCCCGGTTGCCCTTGACGGCCTGCACCAGCAGCCCGGTGGCGCCGAACGGCGGCAGCACCCGCCGGGCGACCGCGGCAACCACGTCCCGTGAGGTGACTGCCTTCGCCAGAGCCGCGGTCAGATCCGTCATCCGGGCGGACCGCTCCGCAGCGGCCCGCTCGGCGGCCTGGCTTTCGGACTCGCGCTGCCGCTTCTCGGTCACGTCGGTGAAATAGCAGGTGGTGCCGTCGGGGACCGGGACGACCCTGAGGTGGTAACAGCGATCGGTGTCGTGAGCCCGAATATCGAAGCCCGTCGGCTCGGACACCGCCGCGGCCTTCTGATAGCGGTCCTTGAGGCCGGGCATGTGTCGTACGGCGGGCAGGTCCCACAGGACCCGCCCGATCAGCTCCTCCTCGGGGGAGCCAAGGATGCGCTCCCCTTCAAGGTTGACGAAGGCGATCCGCCAGTCATCAGTCACCGACAGAAAGCCGTCGCTCATGTGGCGCAGGGCGCGGATCAGCGCGTCCCGGACGGAGCCGGACGCGCTGATGTCCCACCACATGCCGACCAGCCGGACCGGCTCACCCTCGTCATCGAGCACACACGCGCCGCGGGCATGCGTCCAGTCGTAGGTGCCGTCCGGGCGCAGAACCCGGTATTCGGCGTCGTACACCCCCCGATCACGGATCGCTTTGCGGGCCGCGGCCAGCGTCCGCGGCAGGTCGTCGGGGTGGACGACCTGCACCCAGCTTTCGATCCGAGGTACGAAGTCGGCCGCCTCCACGCTGGAGATAGCCATGGCCGCCTCGTCGTAGGTCAGCTCGCCGGTGCGGACGTTCCAGTCCCAAGAGCCGACCTGGGCCTCTCGCAGAGCCTGGTCGAGCTGCTTGCCACGCCGGCCTTCCTCAAGCGGCTGGGCAAGCGGTAGTGCCTGGCCCATCCGCTCCCCGGCCCAGGCCCCCACGGCCTTCAGGAAATCCCACTGTTCCGCGGACGGCTCCCCCTGGGCATTCCGCACGATGCTGAGTGCGCCGACCACGCGGCCGCTGCTGAAAATGGGCACAGTCGCGAAGGCCGTGTCCGGCCACAGTTCCCCGGGGGAATCAGCGAGCCCCCAGACCGCCCGGCTCGTTCGGACCGCGCGGGCCGGGGCCGTGTTCCCCTGTAGGTCGAGCGTCTCCCAGGACCGGGTGAGAGCCGGTGGCAGCCCAGCCGCCGACACAAGACTCAGGGCCGAGACCGGCACAGAGAGGTGCACCATCCCGCCGAGGCCGCTCAGCTCAGCCAGAGCTTGGTGCAGTCCCAGTTGCAGCGTTTCACTCTCGGTGACGCCCTTGTCCACAGTTGCGAGCAGACTCAGCCGGCTGTCCATAGCACAATTCTACGGCCGCGTAGTTGTGATGCCTTTCACATGAAAAGGCCACCGTCTCGTGCGACCCGGACCCGGGCGCGGGTGGCAAGGCTGACATGCGGTGTGGTCCGCGGCAGAGAACCCCGCCCAGCTCTCCCTGTCGGCAACGGCTGAATTTGGGGCGTTCTCTCTTTCGCCGCTATGAAGTCCAATGTTCCGAGGTGCGCGAGTTGTTGGCGCGTCAGACCAAGCAGATGAGCGAGATCGCGCTCCTCGATCGAGGGTCTTGATGGCGGGGAAGCGGGCGGCGCGGATGCGTCCCTCGCCGCCGTGGGCTTCGCGGGCGGAGACCTCGCGCTGCAGGCAGGCGACCAGGTACTCGGTGTGGGTCCATGATTCGGTGCGGGCGCGTTCGGCCAGGCGCTCGGCGGCGTCCAGCAGGGCCGGGGCCTTCATGGCGCGGGCGAGGACGGCCAGGTCAGCGGCGGTCTGCTGACCGGTGCGGGCGCTGTGGCCGTCGGGCTTGCCCGCGTCGGCCGTGGGGTGCGTATGGGCGGGAGCGGTGGTGCGGGCCATCACGTGTCCTCCTTCCCGCCGCCGCCCTCGATGAGGGTGAACATGCGGTCGTAGGCGCCCAGCTCGCGTTGTTCGACCTCGATGCCGAGGCTGTCGGAGGGCCAGGGCGGCGGCTTCGGCGCCGGCCGCTCGGGCTGTCTGCTGGTGGATCACCTCACCGCGCAGTTTCCGGGCCGCCGCGGCGTGCTCGGGGTCGGTCAGGCCCTGATGCCTGGCCCAGCAGTGTGTGTGAGGGCCACCAGGTCGTCGCCGCAGGTCACGGTGATCTCCTCAGTGTCGGCGTTGACCGTGACGATGTGGCCGATCGCGCGGGGGTGGACGGAGTAGTCGTTGGCGTCGACCCGGATGTAGTGGTCGCGGCCCAGGCGGGTGCGAAGCGGCCACCAGTGGGGCGGCCCGACGGGTGGGATGGCGAGCATCGACGCCCGGTCGCTCTCCCAGCGGTCGACAGGGCGGGCGTCGATCGAGCGGTGATGCCGCCGGTTGGCGATCTGCAGCCAGGCGGTCAGCTGGGCGTTGAAGTCGTCAGGTCCGGTGAAGAGACGGCCGGGCAGGAAGCCGGTCTCCAGGTAGCCGTTCGCGCGCTCGACCAAGCCCTTCGCTTCCGGGTCCCGGGGCCCGCAGAGGTGCACCCGGATGGCGAGAAGCGTCTTCGGCACGGCTCCCCAGGCGGTCAGCAGTCGACAGTGGGCGTCGATCAGATCGCCCGCCTGCCGTGAGGGCAGCATCCGAGCCGTGATCACCCGCGAGTAACCGGACACGAGCAGCACCGGCGGGCGCCCGCTCTGGCCCGTAACGCATCCAACGACACGTACGCGGCCTTGGAAGAAACTTATTTGGCGTGATGGTGGCGTGCGGGGGCGAGCGGGACGCTTGGACCGAGTCGGTCCTTGCTCCGTCGGCCACCGGCCCTCCGGAGGCCACCGGTACACCCGGCGCATCAATGCGGTGCTGCTCCAGGCGTGCCGTCATAGGGGTAACGGTTCGAGTTCGGAGTGGAAGTGGCGGAGGACCGGGCTCGACCGGACCAGGCGATAGCCGGGGATCTTGTCCCTGTTCTTCGCGGTCCTCGCCAGGACTTCGCCGACATGATTCAAGTGGCTGAGCGTGTACGTCCTGCGGGGGAGGGCCAGTCGCAGGAGCTCAAAGGGGGCTGTGGTGACCGGGTCTCCGTTCTCGTCTTCCTTGCCGAGGTAGAGGGAGCCCAGTTCGACGGAGCGGATGCCGCCCTCCAAGTACAGCTGGCAGGCGAGGGCGTGGCCGGGAAAGCGGTGCGGCGCGATGTGGGGCAGGAGACGGCCGGCGTTGAGATAGATCGCGTGCAGGCCGGGTGGTTCGAGGATGCTGATGCCTGCGTTGCGGGCCAGGCAGGCGAGGTGACGGGCTGCCTCGGCTCGGGACCGGAGGTAGTGGGGATCGGTCACCTCGGCCAGGCCCTGGGCGATCATGTCCAGGTCTCGGCCGGCAAGTCCGCCGTACGTGGGGAATCCCTCGGTGGCGACGAGTAGCAGCCGGCATCGTTCGGTGAGCGCGGGGTCGCGCAGGCCCAGGAACCCGCCGATGTGCACGATTCCGTCTTTCTTGGCGCTCATCAGGCAGCCGTCGGCCAGACGGAAGGCCTCTTCGGCGACCTCGCGCGGGCTGACCCCCTGGTAAGCGGGCTCATGCCGGGTGACCAGCCAGGCGTTTTCGGCAAAGCGTGCGGCGTCCAGGAAGAGGGGGACTTCGTGTTCTCGGCACAGCGCGGCGGCGCGGGCGAGGTTGTCCATGGAGACGGGCTGGCCGCCTCCGCCGTTGTTCGTCAGCGTCATGATCACCATGGCGATACGGGAAGCGTCCGGGCCGCACAGGGCGTCTTTGAGCCGCTGCAGGTCGATGTTGCCCTTGAACGGCTCGTCGCTGTCGAGGTCCTGCGCTTGCGAGCAGGGCAGGTCCACGGCCTGGCCGCCGCTCAATTCCACATTCGCGCGGGTGGTGTCGAAGTGGGTGTTGCTGAGCGTGATTCCACCGGGGCCGAGCAGCGTGGAGAAAAGGATGCGTTCTGCCGCCCGGCCCTGGTGGACCGGGAGGATGTGGGGATAGGACGTCAGCTCGCGCACGACCTCCTGGAAGCGGTAGAAGGACCGTGAGCCGGCATAGGACTCGTCACCGGCCATGCCCGCGGCCCACTGCGCTGCTGAGAGAGCACCTGTCCCCGAGTCGGTGAGCAAGTCGATCGTGATCTCATCGGCGCGCAGGGCGAAGAGGTTGTAGTGCACGCGCTGCAACGCTGTTTCCCGCTGTGCGCGTGTGGTCATCGGAAGGGGCTCGACGGCCTTGATCCTGTACGGCTCCATGAGGACTGTTCTCCTGGTGGGCGCGGGGCGAGTTCCAGGCATCCGGTGTCGCGACGGCAGGTCGGTCACCGCCGGTCGGCATCGGCAAGCGGGGGCGTCGGCTCGTGGGGTGGCCGGACTTCGTAGGCCTCGGGTGAGAGATAGACCGTCAGCCGAGGCGGCAGCCGCATGCTCTGGACGAGCGAGACGTACGAGATCAGTCCCACCCCATCAGTCGGGCTGCGGTGCGTCATGGCGGCCAACGCACGGTCAAGGGCACCGGTGCCCATGCCGTAGCGCCGCAGGACGGTTGCGGCCCGGTTCCGGGTCACCCGGTCGTCCTTGGCGTAGTCACGCACCGGCAGGTGCAAGGTGTAACCACTGGGACGCTCCATGTCCCACTCCGTGAAGGACAGGCAGGAGACCAGCGGCCGGAGGTCGAAGAACTCGGTGTCGCCGACCGTGCGGCAGAACTCCCCCAACTGTTGTGTGCAGCCGCCTGGCAGCAGGCGGGAAACGGCCTGTGCGCCGCTCACGGAGAAGCCGTGGTGGGCGATGTAGACCTTCACCCGCCGTGTCTGCCAGTCCCCCACATCGAGGGCAAAGAACAAAAGCTCGTCGCTATCGGGCCCACGGGACGTGGCATGCTCCAGCAGCGCCGGCCAGGCCCGGCCGAATCCGAACCGGGTCAACGCCTCCTCGGTGACCTGTGCGGACAGACCGCGGCCGTGGCACGCCGGGTTGACGTAGACCTTGATGCCGGGCGCCCGGTCCTTGCGCAGATCCATCGCGCACCACAAGGCGAACGGCCCCTGGGCGCTGGCTGGGAAGAACAGGTCGTCCACCCGGTCCACCGGCTCGGTCGAGAAACTCCAGCGTTTGGCCATCGCCTCAAGAGCCCGTCGGCCCACGCGTGCGCTCTCGGCGAAGGAGGCCGCGGCGCACCCGGGCTCGACCACGACTCGCACGGTCGGGGCGGCTCCTATGGGGAACGAGACGGAGAGCTCGGCCGGAGAGTGGTCGTCGGACACGAAGGACGGCGACGGCGGGCCAGCGGCCAGCGGACGTTGTGCCGAAGGGCCCAGCAGATCGAGCAGTGATCGCGTGGAACCGCCGTCGGGCGGGCTGATTCCCACGGCGCCGCACACCCCGGACAGTTGGCGACTCAGGTGCTCGCCCAAGGTGACCGCCGGCCGAGACAGTACGGCCGCTACCCGGGACGAGGAGTTCAGCTGTGAGGGACCGGTTGACGACAATGCGGGCTCCAGAGACTTGCGCCGTCGGGACGGGCCTCACCTTCCCAGGCTCCGCCGTCGCCCCGGTCACCTCCCGGTCGCGCGGCGATTACGTGTAGTCGCGTCCTGGTCACGCCGTGTCGTATGCTCGCGGAACCCGGGGAATGGATCGCCGAGGGAGCAGTGAGCGCACGGTACGAATTCAAGATCCTGGGACCGCTGGAAGTCCGGCGTGACGGGCACCCGGTGGGCATCGGCGCGGCCAAACTCCGGCTGTTGCTCGCCGCGTTGCTGGCCGAGGCCAACCAAGTGGTCACCGTGGAACGGCTGACAAGCCGACTGTGGGGCGACCAGCCTCCAAAGGGGGCCCGCAACACTCTCCAGAACTACGTACTGCGCCTGCGCCGTGTTCTCGACTGCCCCGCAGACGGCACCCCGGTGCGCACCCACCCTCGCGGCTATGTGATCAAGGTCGATCCGGACGCACTGGACCTGCACTGTTTCACCGTCCTCGCCCTCCAGGGCCGCACCGCGCTGAAGGAGGGGATGGCGGCGAGCGCGGCACAGATGTTGCGCGAGGCACTGGCACTGTGGCGCGGCGAACCGCTCTCCGATCTCCCCGCGGACCTCCTCCACGACGTCGTGCCGGCGTTGAATGAACAGCGTCTGGACGCCCTGGAGCTGAGGATCGACGCCGACCTCGTGCTGGGCCGGGCCTGTGACGTCCTGCCGGAACTGCGCGCACTCATCGGGGCCCACCCCCTGCGCGAACGTTTCTGGGCCCAGCGGATGCTTGCGCTCGCCCGCTGCGAGAGGCAGGGAGAAGCGCTGGAGTGTTACCGCGAGGTCGCCCGACTGCTGGCCGACGAACTGGGGGTCACCCCGGGGACGGAGCTCAGGAGACTGCATCAGCGGTTGCTTGCCGCCGGCCCGGATCTGAGTGAAGCACCTGACAACGCGGTGGCGCGTCCTCGTGGAGCGGGGAACCTGCCGATCGAAATGACCACGTTCATCGGCCGTGAAGTACAACTGGCTGAGGTGCGCGCCCTGCTGGCATCCGCCCGGGTGGTCACACTCACCGGTGTCGGCGGCGTCGGCAAGACCCGGCTCGCGCTGCGGGCGGCGGCGGAGCTGGAGCCGGCGTTTGCGGACGGTGTCCGGCTCGCGGACCTCGCGCCCCTGACCGATCCCGAACTTCTCGGCCGGGCCGTCGCCGAAGCCCTCGGGCTGCGTGACCATTCCGCTCGGCCCGCCGTGGACACCATCCTGGATCACCTGCGCGACCGGCGGCTCCTGGTCGTCCTCGACAACTGTGAGCATCTGGTCGACGACGTCGCGACCCTGGTCCTGAGGATGGCACGGGTGGCCCCCGGACTGCGTGTACTGGCCACCAGCAGACAGCGACTGGGGATTCCGGGCGAACACGTCCTGACGGTGCCCTCACTCACCGTCCCCGACGCAGACTCCCCCTCGCTGATCCAGAGGGCTGACGGTGCGCTCTCCGTCGAGGACGGCACAGCGGAGCATTCCGAGGCCGTCCGGCTGTTCGTGGATCGTGCCGTCGCCGCTGCCCCGGCGTTCCGGATCGCCTCCCGCAACCGTGGTGCGATCGCCCAGTTGTGCCGACGGCTGGACGGGATTCCGCTCGCCATCGAACTGGCGGCGGTACGTCTGAGCACGATGACGGTCGACGAGATCCTGGAACGCCTCGACGACAGGTTCCGTCTGCTGTCCGTACCGTACGGGCACCCCGTTACCCGCTACCAGCACACTCTGCGCGGTGTGGTCGACTGGAGCTACGACCTGTGCACACAGCAGGAGCAGTTGCTCTGGAGCCGTCTGTCGGTGTTCTCCGGCGGCTTCGATCTGGAGGCAGCCGAGGCGGTGTGCGGGGGAGAGGGCATCGCCCGTGAGGATGTGCTGAACCTGCTTGCCGGGCTGGTGAACAAGTCGATCGTGGCGGTGAACAGTTCGGGCGACCGCGCCCGGTACGGCCTACTCGAAACCATTCGCCAGTACGGTCAGCAACGGCTCCGCGAACAGGACGGCGCAACAAAGCTCCGTCTCCAGCACAGCGACTACTACCGGATGATGGCCGTGCGCGCCGGCGACGAGTGGTGCGGACCGAGGGAAGCTGACTGGCTGATCCGGCTACGGACCGAACTTCCCAACTTCCGGACCGCGCTGGACTTCTGCACCACGCGCCGTGACCGCGTGGACGCGGGTCTCGAGATCGCCGTCAATCTCGCTCGCACCCGGTGCTGGTTCTTCAACAGTACGTTGGGCGAGGGGCGGCACTGGCTGGAGCGCCTCCTCGGCCTGAACACCGACGCACCGCAGTCCCTGATCGCGGGAGGGCTGGCGATGAAGGCATGGATCGCACTGTGCCAGGGAGACAACCCCTCCGCCGAGGCGTTTCTGATCGAATGCCGGACCATGGCGAGCGAACTCCCCGACGGTGCGGTGGCTCCGCCGGTGACCTTCATCGAAGGCGCTCACGCCATGCTCGTCCGGGGCGACCCGTGCTCCGCCGCTCTTCTGACCGAGGCGCGGGACCAGTTCCGCGCGGCGGGCCAGCGAGGTGACGCTCATATGGCCACGATGCTCTGGGCCATGGCCGAGGCATTCCTCGGCGACCGCGCCTCAGCCCGCGCGGCCCTCGACGCGTATGTCGTGGAGGCCGCGGAGAGCGGTGCCGAGTGGGCCCGCACCTGGGCCCAGTGGTGCACAGGACTGTTCGAGCTTCGACACGGCACGGCAGACCAGTCCCCGGCCCACCTGCGCGAAGCGCTGGGCCAGCAATGGGCCATCGGCGACAGCTGGGGCCCGGTCTGGGGTGCCGAGACGCTGGCTTGGGCCATGGCAGCCACCGGCCACCATGCACAGTCGGCACGGCTTCTGGGCGCTGCCCATCGCCTGCGGCAGGACACAGGAGTCGCTCTCATCGGACTGCGTCCGTTCCACGACGCCCACGCCGCCACCGAACAGCAGGTACGCCAGGCCCTGGGCACCCGGGAATACGAGGCGGCATGGTCCCAGGGTGTATCCGCCCAGGACGGTGTGCGGCTCGCCCTGGGCGCACCGGATCACGGAGCCCTTCGGGGCGACTCGCTGTAGCAGGCACCGAGAGAGAAGAGGCAGGCCGTCGACGCCGAGGCCGATGCCAAGGTCGCCTCGAATCGAACGCGGCCGTGTCAGGCCGTCCGTTCCCTCAGCCCCTCGTCCACTACGGCCAGAAGCGGATGACGACGAGCAGCATGCAGGCCCTCGGCGGCGCGGACGACGTCATTTCTGCTTCCTTGCCTCTCCGGTCGAGGCCGGGGGCACGTCGCTACAGGCACTCCACCGCCATGGTCGACCAGGAGTGCGGGCCGCTCGTCGCGACCAGGAGGCGGTCGCCCGTGGTCAGGGTGCCCGAAGCGGCCTGCTGGTGCAGGGTGATGAGGGTGTCCGCCGAGAAACAGTGCCCCAGATCGGTGACAGGGCCGAGCAGAAGCTTCTGCACAGGCATCTTCATGGCCGCCATCAGGAACTTCTGCGCGTCGGGCCGGTAGTTGGGCATGACGACGTACGGGAAGTCGTCGCGGCCGCGTCCGAGTGCACCGAGGAGGTCGGCGATGCTCTCCGAGGCGAGTCGGACCGTCGCGAGGATGCCCTGTTCGGCCGTGCCGCCGGCGTCGAGGCGGATCGCCGTCCGGGATCCCGTACCCACCACCCGGAACTGTGGGCCGTCCCGCACGGGGTCGCGTGTGATGACGCACGCGGCGGCACCGTCGCTGAACACGGACAGGCCGCTTGCCATGACCCGGCGTCCCGACGCGGCGCGGTCGGCCAGTACGAGCAGGACGCGGTCGCACCGGCCCGAGTGGATCGCGTCGGAGGCGACCTGCACGGCAGGCGCCAGATTCCCGCAGTCCTGACCCGAAACGGCCAGGTGTGCCACCGAGACCAGACCGAGCCGGTCCAGGATTCGGCCCAGCGAGCCGGCGACGTCCGGGTCGTTCTCGCTCACGTAGACCACGAAGTCGGGTGGGGCGGCAGCGTCGGCGAGCGTCTGTTCGGCAGCGGCGGCCGCCATTTCCCAGATGTCCTGCGAGCTCTCCCGGAAATGGACGATCTCCGCCACCAGTGGGGACAGGTCCTCCGTGGTGGTCCCGGCGAGTTCCGAGACCTTGCGCAGATCTCCGCACGTGTATCGAATGAACGAGAGAAAAGTGTCCCGCATTGTTTCCTACTCCTGGTGTCCGGCCATGGAGATCGCCTTCACCGGGCAGCTCTCGATGGCGTCCCGCACGGCGTCGAAGAATTCCGGGGGCGGCTCGGCGGCCAGCAGCACGACGCTGCCGTCTGTGTCGTCCTGGTCGAAGACCTCCGGTGTGGCCAGCGCACACAGCCCTGATCCGACACAGGCTTCGGCGTCCACGGCGATACGCATGCATTCCTCCTGGCGGCTGGGGGTCACCACGTCACGGGGAGCCGATGCACCCCGTAGATGCCCATGTCGGTGGAGACCGGGACCTCTGTCGGCGGGACGGCCAGTGCCAGGTCCGGGAAACGTCGGAAGAGTGCCTGGAGAGCGATCCGCATTTCTATGCGTGCGAGGTTTTGGCCGATGCATTGGTGAATTCCGTAGCCGAAGGCGAGATGGCCTGTGGTCCTCCTGGAGAGGTCCAGTCGGTCGGGCTCATCGAAGTGCTCGGGGTCCCGGTTCGCCGCCGGCAGCGACACCGTGACCGACTCACCCGCCCTGAGCCGCTGCCCGGCGATCTCCACGTCCACCACGGGGGTGCGGGGGACCCCGAAGTGGAAAATGGTCAGGTACCTGAGCAGTTCCTCCACCGTGTTGTCGACGAGCGACGGGTCCGCCTTGAGCCTCGCCAGCTGGTCAGGGTGGGACAGCAGGGCGAAGGTGCCGAGACTCAGCGAATTCGCGGTCGTCTCGTGCCCGGCGGTGAGCAGCAGGACACCGACCCCGGCGATCTCCTCGGTGCTCAGGGTGCCGTCGGTGACCAGCATGCTCAGCAGATCATCGCTCGGCCTGCCCCGCTTGTGCTCGACAAGCCCTCGCAGCAGGCCGTTCAGGTGCTCCATCGCCTTCGCGGCGTCGTCGACGGAGGCTTCCAGACGGAACAGGGTCGCGCTGTTGCGCTGGAAGTCGGCCCGCTCGCCGTAGGGCACACCCAGCAGCTCGCAGATCGTCAGTGAGGGCACCGGCAACGCGAACGCCTCGACGAGATCGATCGGCGGCTTCGACCGGGCCATGGCCGCGAGATGGTCCTCGACGAGCTGCTCGATCTGCGGTTTCAGTTCCCTCATCCGGTGCGCCGTGAACCGGCCGGCCAGCTGTCGGCGGATCCGGGTGTGCTCGGGCGCGTCCATGTCGACGAGCCAGCCCGGCAGCGCGGGAACCCCGAAGAACAGGTCGACACCGGGCCGGGCCACCGGCGCCCGCTTCAGTTCGGACCGTGCGCTGAACCGCGGATCCGCGAGAACGCTCCGGGCCAGGCTGTGGCTGGTCACCAGCCATCCGACATGGCCGTCGGGGTAGCGCAGTCGGCGGATCGGTTCCCTCGCCCGGAACCCGGCGAGTTCGGCGGGGGGATCCCAGGGGTTCATCCGTCGCGTGGGCAGTGCGGGGGGCTCGGTCGACATCGTCATCGGATCTCCTTCCTCGACATGCGGTGGGGCGTTCGACCGGCGTCAGCAGGATCCCGTGACACGCTCGGCCAGTCGGCTCAGGGGAAGGGTGCTCATGAGGTCGGCGATCGTCAGTCCCTCGACACCGTCCTTCCGCAGGCCCCGCAGCATGGCCGGAATACGGGCGAAGGCCCCGCCCAGCTCGGCGTAGCTGCGCTCCAGGACCGGGGGGCTGTCGGGGTGCAGCTCCGCGAAGCGGCTCAGCAGCGATGCCTCGGCCGTCGTGGTGGGGGACCGCTGCGGCAGGGCGGTTCCGGTGCCCTGCGCGGTGAGGCCCGGTCCGGGGGCGAGCCAGGCCGCGGGCGAGTCCGGGACGTCGGGAGCAGCGTCGCGGATCACGAACCAGTCGGGTACGACCGGTATGCCGAGCAGCGGCCGGGCGTCCAGCAGCGCCAGGCGCAGCGCTTCTGGACTCACCCCGGGGCCGGCTACCACGCCCGCGAGGAGCTCCTCGCCCGCACCGCGCTCGTCGCCCCGGAAGACGGCGGCGAGCCGCACGCCGGGGCAGCTCTCCAGCGTCCTGACCAGGTCAGGCAGGTGGATCCAGCTCCCCCGGTGGTCCACCCAGTGCTCATTGGGCGGTACCCAGCGCGCGGGCACTCCCCGCAGCCGCGTACGCCGGACTCGCGGGTCGGCGGCCACCTGTTCCAGCAACGGGGTGAGGCCCCGGACGATCGATTCGGCCTCATCGAGGTCGAGCAGGCCCCGGTTGGCCTGGACGTTCAGGTGCAGGGAGCGGCCGTGGTCCTCGACCGCGAACTTGAAGCCGCCGAGCGTGTCGTACGCGTGGTGCTCCAGGCGTTCCTGTTCCCCGGAGGGGAGGTCGTCCTCCTCCGGGGCGCCGACCGTGTGGTTGATCTGGGGCGCGCCGTCCATGGCGCGGTCGGCTCCGCGGGCGATCTTGTGCATGAAGAGTGCGCCGTTGTCGCAGCGGCCGTGTTTCATGCAGACGAACAGGGCCCGGGTGGTCTCCCGGAGCACGTCGCGGAACTCCGGATCGCCTTGTAGGTCGACGAGCAGCCAGCCCTGGGTGATCGTCGTGCACACCAGGTCGTTCAGCCGGGGGTGGGACCGGTTGGCCAGGTTCGGTCGCAGCAGGGTGGTGTCGCGGCCCTTGACGTTGGCGAGGCACAGGGCGAGGGCGGTGGTGACGACGGCTGCGCGGGTGGAGCCCTCGCTGGTGGCGATGTCCTGTACCAGGCGGGCGAGCGGACGCGAGCGCAGCGTCATGGAGAAGCCGTCGGCCGGGCAGTCGCCGAACCGCCGGGGCGGCAGATCGTAGGGCTGCCTGCGGAACACGTCGTGCCAGTGCGCGAGAGCGGCGTGGGCGGCGGCGGATCCCTCGGGCGACGTCTCGTGGGCCACCTGGTCCCGTACGCTCCACCGCACGGGCGGCAGCGCCGGGGGAAGGCCGTCGGCGAGCCGGTCGAGACAGTGCTGGACCTCCCGCCGGACCACGCGCAGGGCGACGATGTCACCGATGATGTGGTGCAGCGCGAGCCAGAGCTGCCGGGGCTGTCCCAGGACCGTCAGTGCGGCTGCCCGCACCGGCAGTTGGGTCCCGAGGTCGAAAGGAGCCGTCAGCCAGCCGAGCAGCCGCTCCTCGGCTGCCTCGATGGCGGTACGGGTGTCGGCGCCCGCCTCGAACGGCGCGACCGTCGGCCGGGCGTCCGGGTGTTCCTGCTGCACCGGGTCCCCGTCGGGGCCGATGTGGAACGTCATGCGCAGTCCGTCGTGCCGGGCCGACAGTTCGGCGATCACGCGGGACAGGTCGTCGAGCGTCACGCCCTCGGGCACCTGCGCCGACACCGGGTTCACGAGATACGGCGGTGATTGCTCCGCATGGTGATCGACCCATGTCCAGTGCTGGGCCGGGAGCAGGGGCAGGGGCACCCGTGAACGGGCGGGCGGAACAGCCGACTGGGGCGGGAGCACGAGGGTGTCTTTCCTTTCACAGCGAGCGGACGTCCTGGTCCGCGCAGTCCCTGAGGAGTGCGTGGATGTTCAGCACTATCTGCTCCTGGAGGTGAGCGGGGACGTACCGGCGGTCCGAGAAGAACCTGATGGCGACATCGCCGCCGTCCGTGCGGATGTTGAGGCCGAAGCGGAGCAGGGTCGAGGCGATGGGCGGATTCTCACGCAACACGAAGTCGCCGTCCGCCGGCTCGGCGATGTCCTCCGGGAAGACCGGATCCGGTTCCTGCAACACGTTGACGTACTGGTCGAGCGCAGGGCGGGTCCCCTGCCCCGACGGGCACAGCAGGCGGTACAGGCTCGCGGGGTCCCACATGCTCGTACGGGGGAGGCCCAGGACCCGGGGCCACACCTCGCGCACCAGGCCGTGCAGCGAGTGGCCCAGTGCGGGCAGGGTCAGCAGCCCTTGCTGTGCCACACAGCCCAGGTAACCGACCGTACGGGGCAGCCAGCGGTTGGAACACGTGATGACGAGGGAGCACGACTCGACCTCGGCGGCACGGCCCAGGGCAGCCGCGGCAGCGGCGAGATACACGGCGGACGGACTCACGCCGAGTGCGCCCGCCGCTTTCCGCACGCGGGTGCCCGTGCCCTTCGAATACAGGCTCACGCAGGGATACCGGGGCTCGGTGTCGGCCTCGGCCTCGGCGTCGACAGGCGTGCGGAAGAGCGACCACGGCACTTCCCGCAGCCCCTTCTCCCAGGAGGCCAGCGCCGTGTCCAGGATGGCGCGGCCCCGTGGGGACTGCTCGAACGCGGCGTGGTCGAGCGGCTGGTTCACGATCGGCGGCAGTGCCGCCGCGTCGCCGCCCTTGAGCAGGTGGGCGCACTCCTGCGCGAGGAGGTCGGCCGCGACCGCGTCGACGGTGAGGTGGGAGAGGGACGCGACGAGCCAGGCGGGGGCACCGCCCCGGGTGAGTACGGCGAAGTCGACCGCCCGGTCCGCGGGCGGTGTCCCGGCCCGGGCGGTCAGGTCCGCCACGAGGCGGGTGACCTCGGGGGCCGTCGGCCGGCCGGCCTCGGCCACTCGAACCGGCAACGTCCCGCTCCGGAGGACCTGTTGGTCCGGCACCCCGCCGTCCCCTCCGCCGACGAAGACCGTCCGCAGCCCTTCGTGGCGCTCGGTGACCTGGCTGACGACGCCCAGGACGTCCCTCAGGCTGCGGCCGGCCGGCACCTCCACCAGGAGCGGCACCTGGAATCTGGCCGTGTGCGGCCGATTGGCCTCGAGCGTCAGCCAGGTGTCGCGCTGCCCCCAGGTGGTGGTGGCCCTGCCCCCGCGCGCTCCCGTGAACGGGGCCTCGACGGTGCTGTCCGCTTCGAACACGCGGTGTTCCCTCCCCGAACCGGCCAGTGTCCGTTTCTCGTCGGTCATCGTGCTGCCGCCCTGCTGCCTGGACGGTCCGGTGCACAGCCCTGTCGGCGCACCAGCCGCAAGACCTCCTCGATGCCGCCCCGGTCGTCCGCTGCCTCCCCGTTGAGGAGCACATGGCCGACGCCGGCCTCGACGTAGGCGGCGAGGCGGTCCGCCACTTCCTCGTGACTGCCCACCAGGAACGGGGCGCTGGCCTGTCCGCTGCGGAAGGCTCCGAGCCAGTACACGTCCGTCCCCGCGGTGTCGGCCGGCGCTTCCTCCTCGGCGACCGCCCGGACGGCGAGCTGCCGCGCCCAGGAGTTCTGCGACACGGTCTTGAGCAAGGTCTCCTGCCGGCCCCGCCAGGACTCGGGGAAGCGCTCCCTGGCCGCGTCCCAGGCCGCGGTGCTGTCGGACCTGGCGATGATGCCGATGCGGATGCCCAGGTCACCTCGGTAGCCGCCGGCGCGCAGCGGGGTGAGGAAGTCGTCCAGCCAGGCGTCGACGGGAGCGGGATGGGTGACCACGACGTCGGCGATGTCCTTGGCCACGCTCAGGCCCGCCGCCGATGAGCCGGCGACGAAGATCTTGCAGTCGGAGAGCACCTCGGGACGCGGCTCCAGCCTGAACTGCCGGTAGGCGTACCACTCGCCTTCCTCGTCGAGGAGCTCACCGCGCAGCAGGGCGCGCAGGGTGCGCCCGTACTCGCGCATCCGGGCATAGCGCTGATCGTGGCTCAGCAGATCCCCGGTTCTGCGCAGTTCGTCGTCGCGTGCGCCCGCGACGAGGTTGAAATACAGGGGACGGCCGTAGAGCGTCGCGTACGCCGCGGCCATGGCGGCGGCCGTGTGCGGAGCCATCGAGGCGGGCTGCACCGCGATCAGCGGCACGAGGTCGCTGGTGACGGAGCCGAGGTGGCCCGCGATCAGCCACGGGTCCACCTCGTGCAGGTTGTGGGGGACGAGGATGCCGTGCCAGCCCGCGCTCTCGCACGACTCGGCGGTGGCCGTGACCCTGGCCCGATAGCTCTCTGCCATGTCTTCGGGACCGGTGGACGGCGGGGTCACCGAGTAGATGTGCATGAACATCTCCGTTCTGCGGGTCACCGTCGGGTGGTTGTCGCCCGCTCACTGCGGATCTCCCGGCAGACCGGCCGCCTCGGCCAGTCGGTCGGTGATGATCTTGATCATCGCCCCGGCACTGCGGGCGACGACCACTTCGAGGGCGTCGAATTCGATTTCGAACCGCTCCTGTACGAGCGCTGCGAGATGTACGGCCTGGATAGAGGTGCCGCCCGAATCAAAAAAATCCGCGTCATCGCTTGTCGATTCACTCTCCAAAGATGTGCGCCAGATCTCGGAAAATGCTTCCCGGATATCCGCTTCGTTCATGGGTGCTCTCCCCGGAAGTTGCAAATGGCCGTTTTCTCGGTGAGCGACGCTAAAGGGATCTCGGGGCAGGGTCAAGGCCTCAGGATTACCTTGAGCGACTGCATGTTGCCCGCAACGATCGTGCCAAAACTTACTTGGATGTCTTTCGAAAGTTTCGGCGGGGTTGACGTTTACGGAGGGACCCTTCTACATTCTGGTCGGCTGCCCAATCGGCGTTCGAGATGCCGAACGGGCGCATGGCAACTGTTCAGCAGGGGTGTCTGGTTCGTTCAGTCGCAGGTCGAGGCGCCGTCGATGCCGGCAAGTGAATCGCGGCAACTGCAAATTGGGGCATTTTGCGCCCTTGAGCAAGTCACGGTGTGCCGATCGCGAAATCCGGAAGTTGATTCAAGAGGAGCTCACGGATGCCTGGAAACCACGATGTCATCGTCGTCGGAAATGGCGCACTGGGATCGTCCATTTCCTTCGAACTGGCCCGCCGAGGGGTAAGTGTCGCCCGTATCGGGGGTTCGGATCGCGGGCACGCGGCGTCAACCGCTGCCGGTGCGATGCTCGGCTGCTTCGGTGAAGTGACCGAACCGCTGATGGCGACCGAGCACGGGCGCTCCAAGCTCTCCCTGGACTATCAGGCTCGACATCTCTGGCCGACTTGGCTGGACGAACTCTCGGTGCACTCCGGCGATGACTCCGAAATCATCACGGCGGACGGCACCTTCGTCTTCCTGAACTCCGTGGGAACAGCCGCGATCGACACGACCAACTTCGCGGTCATCGAAGCGGCCCTGCAGGAGTACGACGAGCCCTACGAGCATGTCGACGCCGAGAGCATCGACTGGATGGAGCCCAACGAACTGTTCCGTCCGCTCCGGGCGCTCTTCATGCCCCGCGAGCACGCCGTGCACACCGCCCGGCTGCTCGCCAAGCTGGACGCGGCACTGATCAAGGCCGGGGGCGTGATCTTCGAGGACCACGTGACCTCGCTCGTCACGGACGGCGACTCCGTGACGGGTGTGGTCCTGGCCGACGGCCGGCGGCTCAGCGCCCAGCACGTGATCGTGGCCGCGGGCGCGAATTCCGTGGAGCTGCTCGCGGACCTGGAGGACCTGCACCGCAGGATTCCCCCGATGGTCAGCGGCTACGGCGTCTCCGCGCTCGTGCGCACCAAGGACGGGTCGCTGCCCCGCTCGGTCCTGCGGACCCCGAACCGGGCGCTCGCCTGCGGCCTGCACTGCGTGCCCCGCGGCGACGGCACCCTCTACCTCGGCGCCACGAACATCATTTCCGACACCCCGCGTGAGCACGCCGACCTCAAGGACCTGAAGTTCCTGGTCGACTGCGCGATCGACCAGCTCCACACAGGCCTGGAGGAGGCGGCCCTGGTGGCCACCCAGGTCGGCAACCGGCCGATCCCCGCCGACGGCTACCCCTTGTTCGGGGCCACCGGTGTGGACGGCCTGTGGATGGCGAGCGGTACCTACCGCGACGGTCTGCACCAGTCGCCGTTGCTCGCCCGGGAAATGGCGGACCTGATCGAGAACGGCACCGGCCAGGTCGGTGAGCTGGTCCCGTTCGCCCCCGCCCGCGCGCCGCTCGCCCCCGGGACCCGCGAGCAGGTGGTGGCCGGCGCCGTGTCCCACATGGTCGCCACCGGTTACGAGCGCAAGTGGACCATCACGGGCGAGTGGCCCGCGATCATCGAGGAAGCGCTGACTGAGAAGTACCGTAGGACAGCCGACGACCTGGACGCGGAGTTCACCCCTCCCGCGGAGTTCCTGGTGACCATGACCGACCAGAAGTGGGCCCGGCTGCGGCGCTACTACGCCGCCTGGCGATGACGAACCGGTCCCGGCGGGCCGTACGGCCCGCGCACCCGCCCGTCGGGCCCGCGGACGCCTGATATCCCGTCAACTCCGACGACCGCCACGGATCCGGCCGCGGGACCGGCGACAGCCCCCGCCAGCGGGACCACGGGGCGCCGGTCGGGGCCGCGAGCCTGGCGAACAGTCCAGACGCACGAAGGTCGAAGGTGAGCATCATGGAGGGCGCTGAGCCGTACGGGGCCAGTGACCGGCAGGTATTACCCGACGCGGCACCGGTTCTCGAGCTCTCGACCGACCGGCCACGACTGACCGCCAGGGAGTTCCGAGGCGAGACCGAGAGCATGTCGCTCCCCGCTGAAACGGTGGCGCGACTGGACGAGTTGAGTGCCAGGACCGGCGTTCCTCCGACGGTGGTGGTGCTCACCGGGTGGGCCGCCGTGCTGAACCGCCACACAGGACAGCGCGACCTTCTGCTGGGTGTGGACGCGGCCCGGTTCGCCGAGGCGTCGAACGCCGACGCGCCGGCCGGCACCGGTATCGTCCCGCTGCGCGTGGAGCTCCGCCCCGAGGCCCCGTTCGCCGCCGAGCTCCGCCGCTTCTACGACCACGTCGTCGACGTCCTGCGGAAGCCGCTGGTCACCCGGGCGTCCGTGCCCTTGCGCGCCGTCACCGGGCCGGTGTCCCCGCAGGCCGTGCGCCGGGCGGCACCGGATGTCGCGCTGTCCATGGAGCGCGACGGAGCGGACACCGTCCTGTCCCTCCACTACAACGCGAGCCTGTTCATGCGTACGACCGCGGCCTGGATGCTCGGCCACTGTGCGGCGCTGCTCTCGGAGGCGGTGGCCAAGCCCGAACAGCCCGTGCGGGACCTGCGGGTGCAGGACACACCGAGCGCGGCGGACGCCTGGCCGCTGCCGACGCCGGACGGTTTCACCGCCCCGGCGCCCGCGGAGCGGGACGAGACCCTCGTCGGCCGTTTCCGCCGTACGGCCGCCGCGCAGGGGGATCGGATCGCCGTGACCGGTCCCTCGGGAACCCTCACCTACCGGGAGCTGGATCGCAGCACCAGCCGTACGGCCCGGCGTATCCCCCGGGCGGTGGGGCCGGGCCGGGTCGTCGGACTGCTGTGCGCACACGACATCGGTTCCGTGGCCGGGGTGTGGTCGGTGCTCAAGACGGGCGCGGCGTACGTCCCGCTCGATCCACGGCAGCCGGACAGCCGCCTCACCCGGCTCCTGCTGGACGCCGATGCCGACGCGATCGTCTGCGACCCCGACCTCGCGGACCGAGCCGCTTCCCTGTCCCGGGGGATCCACGTCGTCCCGCTCGACCTGAGCGGCCCCGACACCACGGCGGACCCGACCGACGCCGGTGACCCCGGTGCCGGTGACCCCGATCCCGGGGACCTGGATGGGGGCGACCCCGATGCCCTCGCCTACCTCCTGCACACCTCCGGCTCCAGCGGCAGGCCGAAGGCCGTGATGCAGACACAGAGCAACGTCCTCGCGCACGCCCTCGTCTATGCCACCCGGATCCGCATCGGGCCCGGTGACCAGGTGCCGCTGCTGGCGCGCTACAACTTCGACGCGGCCGTCATGGATCTGTACGGGGCACTGCTGACCGGAGCGACCCTGCATGTCCTCGACCCCCTGCTGCCGGCAGCACAGCTGCGCGACCGGCTCGCCGACGCCGAGGCGTCCGTGGTGCACTGCACCCCGACGCTCTTCCGCCACCTGCTCGGTGACCTCCCCCCGCCGGAGGCAGCACAGCCCGTCGCGGCGCTGCGATCCGTCCGCGTGGTGGTGCTCGGCGGCGAGGAGGCGACCCAGCAGGACCTGCGCGGGTTCCTCGCGGCCTTCCCCGCAACCAGCCGCCTGGTCAACGGACTCGGGCCGACCGAGTGCACGATGGCCGTGCAGCACCTGGCGGGCCGGGCCGACCTCGGCGGCACCGTGCTGCCGGTCGGACACCCCGTCGAAGGGGTGCAGGTCCGGCTCGTCGACCCCGACGGCCACCCCACGGAGCTCTGCGGCGAGCTGGAGATCCGCGGTGAACGCATCGCCTCCGGTTACTGGAACCAGCCCGAGGTGACGGCCGCGGCGTTCCGTACCGATGCCGACGGCACCCGCTGCTACCGAACGGGCGACCTGGCGCGACGCCGGGCCGACGGGGCGCTGGTCTTCCGCGGACGCAAGGACCGGCAGATCAAGATCCGCGGCCACCGGGTCGAGCCGGGCGAGATCGAAGCGGTGCTGCGCGGCCATCCCACGGTCGCGGAGGCCGTGCTGACCGTCGACACCCGGCAGTCCGGCGCCCGGCTGGTCGCCCATGTCACGCCCGCGACGGCCTTTCTGCCGGACGTGGACGAACTCCGTGGCTATCTGGCGCGGATCCTGCCGGAACACGCCGTGCCCTGGCGCATCGTCGCCCTGGAGCGACTGCCCCTCGGCCCGACCGGCAAGCTGGACCGTTCCGCGCTCCCCGCACCCGAAGAGGCCGTGTCCCGCGGCGCCGAGACACCGAGGACACCGACGGAGCTGGCGGTGGCCGGCATCTGGTGCCGGGTGCTGGGCATCGCCTCGCCGGAGCTGCACGGCAACTTCATGGCCAGCGGTGGGGATTCGATACGGACGCTGGACCTGCTCGTCGCCGTCAAGGACGAGCTGGGTGTCGAGGTACCCCTGACGGAATTCCTCGCCGCCCCCACCATCGCGACGCTGGCCCACGTGATCGAACGGGAGAAATGATGCTGGTCCTGCCTGCGGCACGGGAACGCGTTCGTGCCTCCGACGGCGACCCCGGGCGGACGACCCGGGTCCTCGTCGGCAACGACTTCAGCGAGGACGTGCGCACCGACCGCGGCTGGACGGGGTGGTGGGTGCAGCGCATCGCCTGGTTCGCCGAGGAGGGCGACACCCTGGTCCTGCCGACGCACCCGGAGGAGGCGTTCCTCGCGTACGTGACCGCTCTGACCGGAGTGCGCCGCGAGACGCTGAGCATCGTCGTACCGCCGACGCGGGAGGGCAGCGAGGGCACGCTCTCCCCCGCCCGGCTCGCCGACCCGGAGTTCGTCGCCTCGCTGGCGGCGGCCATCGGCGACCGGGAGGTGAGCCATCTGTCGGCGCTGTGGCCCGACGCGGCCGTGGCCCGCCTGGCCCGCACCCTCGGTGTGCGGTCCGCGATGCCCGGCTACGGATTCGTCGACCAGGCCGGCGGAGTGCTGGTCAACAGCAAAGCCGTGTTCCGTACGATCGCCGGCGGCGCGGGCGTGCCGATGCCGGAAGGGGCCGTGTGCACCAGTCCGGAGGTCGCCGAGGAGGCGATCCTGGAGCTGCTGGACGGGGGCCCCGTGGTCGTCAAGCACGACTACATGTCGGGCGGGCGCGGCAACGAGATCCTCACCACGGGCGAACAGTTCCGTCCGATCGGCGCCCGCCGGGTGATCCGGGTGGCCGGCCGCGAGGACGTCAGGGCCTATCTGCGGGAGCGGTGGGACTGGCTGACGTCCGGCGGCAGGGGGCGCCCGGTCGCAGAGCGCTATGTCCGCGACAGCTCGGCGTACTTCTCGGAGTTCCTCGTCACCGACGAGGGCGTGGAGTTCACCGGCGACGGCGAACTGCTGTCGGCGCCGTACGCCGTCGGGCAGATCATGCCGTCCCAGGGCCTGGAGCCGGAGGTGCTCGGCCGGATCGTCGAGGGCGGCCGCAGACTGGGCGAGGCACTGCGCGCGCTGGGATACCGGGGCGTCCTGGGGCCGGACACCATCGTGACGCCGGAACGGGAGGTCCTGTTCACGGAGTACAACGGTCGGGTCACCGGGTCCACCCATATCCACGGCCGCATAGGACGGTTCGCCGTCGGGGACGGCTTCGGTAAGGACCGGGTCATTCTGGAACGGGTGTGGCCCGAGGGGTGGTCGACGCCGTCCTTCTCCGCCGCCCTCGACACGCTCCGGCAGGCCGGTCTCGCCTACGATCCCGCGACCCGCACCGGTGTCGTGCTGACCAACGCCTTCGACAACAACAACGGCGTCATGTACTGCGTCGTCGCGGCGGATCTGAGCTCCGCGTGGAGCTGCGACCGGACGCTGAAAACCCTGTTCGCCGTCTCCGAGCAGTCCGTCGGCGGCTCCGACCGTATCTAGGGCAAGGGAACTCAGGTCTTATGCATGTCTCGCACGAGGACGATCCGGTTCTCGAACGTTTCCATTTCCTGGTCAACGCGCCCGCCCTCTTCAACGCGGTCGCCACGGCGGTGGACCTGGACATCTTCGGCTTTCTGTCGCGGCAGGGGCCGGCCGGGTTCCAGGAGATCCACGAGCAAGTCGACGTTCCCGCCCACCAGTTGCGGGTCCTGTTGCAGGGCGTCTGCGCCACCGGGCTGCTCACCCGGGACGAGGGCCGCTACGCGAACTCCGCGGTGGCCGAGGACCTCCTCGCCTCGGACGCCGAGGACAGCTGGAGCCACATCCTGCTCGGCTGGCGGGACATCTACTACCCGGCCTTCGGCCACATGACCATGGCGCTGCGTGCGGGAACCAACACGGCGCTGGCTGATCATCCGGGCGACGAACCGACCCTCTACCAGCGGCTGTCCCGCAACCCGGAACTCGAAGCCGTCTTCCACCGCGCCATGAGCGCGTTCACGCTGCGCTCCGTCGACGCGCTGGTGGCACGTCAGGAGTTCTCCTCCGTACGGCATCTGCTCGACATCGGGGGCGGCGACGGCACCACCTCCGCCAGACTCAGCGACCGGTATCCCGACATGAGGATCACGGTGTTCGACATACCGAGCGTCTCGAGGCTGGCGGAGGACAAGACGACGGCCCGATTCGGCGGTCAGGTCGCACTGTGCCCCGGGGACATCTTCGTGGACCCCTTCCCCCAGGGCGCCGACGGCGTGCTCTTCAGCCATGTGCTGGAGATCTTCTCCGAGGACGTGATCCTCGGCCAGCTGAAGAAGGCGTATGATGCCCTGCCCTCGGGCGGCCGGGTCTTCGTCTACGGATACAACGTCTCCGACGACGAAACCGACGGGATCTTCTCCGCCCGGCTCGGCCTGTACTTCAACGTGCTGGCATCCGGCCAGGGCATGGCCTACCCCGCCAAGGACTACGAGGCATGGCTGAGCCGCGTGGGCTTCACCGACGTCCGCACGGCCACCGGACTCCCCTACGAGCACGGGCTGAGCATGGGCGTGAAGCCCTGAAGCCCTAAAGTCCTGAAGCCCTGAAGTCCTGAAGCCGTCATCCCCCGCTTGTCCCGCTCCACGACTACGTGTTGGACGTCATGCATCACTTTCCAGAACCCGATCCGGGCCGGCCCGACCTGAGATCCCCCCAGCGCTATCTGCTGTGGCTCGCCACCCGCCATCCCGCCGCCGCCTCCCTGGCCGTGGTGCACGGTGTGCTGTGCACCCTCGCCCAGGCGCTGGTTCCCTACGCCGTGGGGCAGGCCGTCGACCAGGGACTGGTCGATCAGGACAAGCAGGCCCTGGTCCTGTGGAGCGGCGTGGTGATGGGACTCGGCGTCGTCCAGGCCATCACCGGCACGCTGCGTGATCGCTGCTCCCTGACCAATCGCTTCGGCGCCGCGTTCCGGACGATGCAGCTCGTGACCCGCAAGGCGGCCGGGCTGGGCGCCGAACTGCCGCGCCGGGCCTCGGCCGGCTCCGTGGTCAGCGTGGGCGCGACGGACATCACGCGGATCGGCGCGGCCCTTGAGAGCACCGCGCGCGGTGGCGGTGCCGTCGTCTCGATCGTCGTGGTCGCCGTCCTGATGCTGACCCTGTCGTGGCAGCTCGGCCTCGTCGCGCTCCTCGGCGTGCCGCTGATCGCCTGGGGCGTGGCCCGTCTGATGCGGCTGCTCCACGGGCACCAGCAGAATCTGCGCCAGGAGCAGGGCGCGCTCACCGATCTGTCGGTGGACATCATCGAGGGCCTGCGGGTGCTGCGCGGGATCGGGGGCGAGGAGATCTTCGCCGGCCGCTACCGCGAGCGGTCGCAGCGGGTGCGCCACGAGGGTGTGCGCGTGGCGACCGTCGAGGCGAGCGTGGTGGCCGGGCGGCTGCTGTTCCCGGGGCTGCTGGTCACCGCCATCGTCTGGCTGGGCGCGCACTTCGTCGCCACGGGGCGGATGAGCGCGGGGGCACTGATCGCCTTCTACGGCTACGCCGTCTTCCTCGCCGAGCAGTTGCGCCGGGCGACCACCATGGTCGACCAGCTCACCCGTGCCGTCGTCAGCTGCCGACGGGTCGTCGACCTGCTCTTGCTGGAACGCGCTCTGACCTCCGGTGACCGCGACCCGGCCGAGCTGTCGGCGCGGGCGGACCTGTCCGACCCGGCGTCCGGGCTGCGGATCACGCCCGGCAGGCTCACCGCCGTGGCCTGCGCCTCCGCCGGGGACGCCCATGCGCTGGCCGACCGTGTGGGGCGCTACGAGGATTCCGGGGCCGCCTACAACGGCGTACCCCTGTCCGCGTATCCGCTGGCCGCCGTGCGCCGCAAGATCATGGTGGTCGACCACGAGGCCCGCCTGTTCTCCGGAGAGCTGGGCGCGGAACTCTCGTCCGGGCCGGGGACCGCGGCCGCCGACCTGGACACGGCCCTTGATGTGGCCTCCGCGAACGACATCGTGGAGGCGCTGCCCGACGGGCTGTCCCAGGAGATCAGCGGCAGCCGCGAGTTCTCCGGCGGACAGCAGCAACGGCTGCTCCTCGCGCGGGCGTTGGCGCACGACCCCGACGTTCTGGTGCTCGTGGAGCCGACCAGCGCCCTGGACGCGCACACCGAGGCTCGGGTCGCCGCCCGGCTGGCCCGGCACCGCGACGGCCGCTCGACGGTCGTCTTCACGACGAGCCCCATGGTCCTGGACCAGGCCGACCATGTCGTCTACGTCGAGGACGGCCGCGTGGCGGCGGAGGGAAGCCACGGCGAACTCCTCCGTGACGCCCGCTACCGCTCCGTCGTCACCAGAGAGGTCTCCGTGTCATGAGCGCCCTTCCCGTCGCGACATCCCGAGAAGTGCGGTCGCAGGCGCGGCGTCTGATGCGCCAACACCCTCGTGAACTGGCCTTCTCACTGTCCCTGCACGTCCTCGCCACCCTCGCCGGCCTGGTCGCGCCCCAGCTTCTGGGGCACCTCGTCCAGGAGGCGGACGGCGCGGTGGACGACGTCACCTCGATCGCCCTCGTCATCTGTGCGGCCGTGGTGGCCCAGGCCACCCTCACCCGTTTCGCCATCCTCGCCTCCCTCAAGCTCGGCGAGAAGGTCCTGGCCCGGCTGCGGGAGGAGTTCGTCGGCCGGGTCCTGACCCTGCCGATGTCCACCGTGGAGAAGGCCGGCTCCGGTGAGCTGATCACCCGCACTACCCGTGACATCGACGTACTGGCCCACACCGTGCAGATGGCGGTGCCGGACTCCCTGGTCGCCTTCGCCACCGTCGCGCTCACCCTGGGCGCGATCGTGCTGACCGCACCCGTGCTGATCCTGCCCTGTCTCATCGCCGTGCCGGTGCTGTGGCTCTCCACGCGCTGGTACCTCAGGCGGGCGCGCGCCGGCTACCTGCGGGCCAACGCCGCCTATGCCCAGTTGACCGGAGGTCTGGGCGAGACCGTCGACGGGGCACGCACCGTCGACGCGTTCGGTCTGGCCGACAGCCGTTTCGCACGGGTCAACAAGGACATCGCCGAGTCGTACGAGGCCGAGCGGCGCACCCTGTATCTGCGCAGCGTCTACCTGCCCATCGCCGACACCGGCTACATGCTGCCGGTGGCGGGCACGCTGCTGATCGGCGGACTCCTCTACCTCGGCGGCCATGTCTCCCTGGCCGCCGTCACCACCGTGACCCTGTACGTGCAGCAGCTCATCGGCCCCGTCGACCGGCTGCTGTACTGGATGGACGAACTCCAGGTGGGCGGCGCGTCCTTCGCCCGGATCCTCGGAGTCGAGGCGGTCTCGGAGACCTCCGGCGATGGGCGGCCCGGTGCCGTCGAGGAGAGCGGCCAGGGCATCGTCGTCAGCGGGGTGCGGCACGCCTATCGTGAAGGCACCGACGTCCTCACCGACGTCAACCTCAAGGTGGAGCCGGGCGAACGGCTGGCCATCGTAGGCCCCTCGGGGGCGGGAAAGAGCACCCTGGGGCGACTGCTTGCCGGTGTCCAGCCGCCCTCCGGCGGAACCATCACCGTCGGTGGCAAGCCGCTCGCCCAACTGCCGCTGTCCGAACGGCGCAAGCTGGTCATGCTCGTCACCCAGGAGCACCACGTCTTCCGCGGCACCCTGCGCGACAACCTGCTCATCGCCCGGCCCCGGGCGCGGGACGAGGCGCTGGAAGAGGCCCTGCGGGTCGTCGATGCCTGGCAGTGGGCCGAGGAGCTCGGGCTGGACACCGAAGTGGGGTCCGGCGCCACCGCCCTGGCCCCGGGCCAGGCCCAGCAACTGGCCCTGGCCCGGCTGGTCCTGGCCGACCCGCGCACCGTCGTCCTCGACGAGGCCACCTCGCTGCTCGACCCGCGCGCCGCCCGCCATCTGGAACGCGCCCTGGCCCAGGTCCTCGAAGGGCGCACGGTCATCGCCATCGCGCACCGGCTGCACACGGCACACGACGCCGACCGGGTGGTGGTCATGGAGGACGGCCAGGTGACGGAGGCCGGCCGGCATGACGAGCTCCTGGGCCAGGGCGGGCCCTACGCCCGGCTCTGGCACTCCTGGCACGCGGGCAAGGCAGCACCGGCCGACTGACCGAGCCCGGGGTCGGCACACCACCACATCCGTACTTCGCACCCGAAGCACTCCGCACCGGAAGGTTCGCCGCATGATCGATGATGCGTTCGTCTCCGCCGTGAAGCCCCTGCACGTGCCCGAGATGGGCACGGACGCCACCGCACCGCTGCTCTACTGGCTCATCCGCACCCTCCGGCCGCAGCGGGTGCTGGAGGTCGGAATGGGATACACCACTCCGTTCCTCGCCCGGGCCCTGGCCGACAACAAGGCGGCCTTCGCGTCCGAGCGGGCGCTGCTCGGCACTCCGGAATCCGACACCGTCCAGCCCATGGCCCACGCCCCGTACTACGACGAGCCGTACGAGCCGCAGCTCGTCTGCATCGACCGGATGACCGACGCCTCCTCCTCCGCGCCCCGCGCGCTGCAGGTCCTGGAGGATCTCGACCTGGCCGGCACCTGCCGGATCATCGAGGGCGACCTGCGCGGCTCCAGCGACAAGGTGCGCGAGAGCGTCGGCATGGTCGACTTCGCCTGGATCGACACCTGGGACACGCTGGCCTTTGTCCGTGAGTACTGGGATCTCGTCAATCCGGCGGGCGGCGTGTTCGTGGCGCACTACCTGATGACCTACCCGGAGGGCCGTGCGGTCCTGCGCTATCTGGAGTCCCTGCGCGGACGGGAGAAGGGCCGCCTGGAGATCACGAACCTTCGCGAGCCGCACCGCTACGGACAGAACAGCACCACCATCATCCGCCGCACCCGCGACTACGTGGACCCCGAGGACCTGCGCCCGTCCGGCAGCAGCAACGACCCGACCGGTGTGCTCGACATCGGCTGACACGGCCGACAGGAAGGGGGCTGATGCGCATGGCCGCCGCAACCCTGCGGAAAGAGGATCTGCACGCGAGCGTCGGCGATCCGGTGCTCGACACGATGACATTCCTCAACGAGATCACCCACCGCTACCCCGAGGCGATCTCGTTCGCACCGGGCCGCCCGTACGACGGCTTCTTCGACGTCGAGGAGATCTTCACGCACCTGCGCCGCTACCTGGACCACCTGGCGCAGGACGGGGCGACGCCCGGCGAGATCCGCGACGCGCTGTTCCAGTACGGTCCGACCGGCGGCCGGATCCGGGAGCTGATCGCGGACTCGCTGCGCAAGGACGAGAACATCGACGTACGGCCGGAGTCCGTCGTGGTCACGGTCGGGTGCCAGGAGGCGATGTTCCTCGCGCTGCGCGCGCTCCTCGCCCGGCCGGACGACGCGCTCCTGGTCTCCAGCCCCTGCTACGTGGGGATCACCGGAGCCGCACGTCTGCTCGGCGTCGAACCGACCGCGGTCGAGGAGGGCAGGGACGGTTTCCGCTGCGCCCCGCTCGCGGCCGCGCTGGCCGCCGAGAAGGCGCGCGGCCGCCGTCCGCGCGCCTTCTACGTGGTCCCGGACCACTCGAACCCCTCGGGCACCACCATGTCCTTGCCGGAGCGGCACGCGCTGCTCGAACTGGCGGCACGCGAGGACTTCCTCGTCCTGGAGGACAGCCCCTACCGGCTGGTCAGCCCCGGACGCCGGCTGCCGACCCTCAAGTCCCTGGACCGGGACCGGCGCGTCGTCCATCTCGGCTCGTACTCCAAGACCCTGTTCCCGGGAGCCCGCGTCGGCTTCGCCGTCGCCGACCAGGTCGTGGTCGACGCCGACGGCACGCGAGGGCTCCTCGCGGACGACCTCACCAGGATCAAGAGCATGGTCACGGTGAACACCTCGCCGCTGAGCCAGGCCGTGGTGGCGGGCATGCTGCTCGCCGTCGACGGACGGACCTCCGACCTCAACACCGAGACCTCCGCGTACTACGGCGAGGCGATGAAGGCCGTCCTCGCGCGGCTCGACGAGTGCCTCCCCCGGCAGGACAGGGACGCCCTCGGCATCCGTTGGAACAGCCCGGACGGCGGCTTCTTCCTGACGGTCGACGTCCCGTTCCGTACGGACGACGCGGCGCTGGCGCGTGCGGCGGAGGAGCACGGGGTGATCTGGACGCCCATGTCCTACTTCCATCCCGGGAGCGGCGGCGAACAAAGTCTGCGGCTGTCCGTCAGCTACTTGACCCAGGCCGACATCTCCGAAGGTGTCGCACGCCTCACCCGGTTCATCAAGTCCGAATCAGCGAAGGCCGGTTGATTTCCTCCCGGCAGACAGAGAAGGCGGCTCCAGTGTCAGCAGCAATGCGTCCAGTCCGTGGCAGGTCGCGTATGTGGGGGTGGACGTTCCAATGACCGTCGACTTGAGCGCTCCCGGTACCGGCCTGCTCGACCTGCCGATCGCCGACCCGGCGACGGGGCGGGCCACCGCTCGGATCATGAGTGTCGGCACCGCCGTCACCGACCAGTCGTACTCCCAGCAAGAGCTCCTCGACATCTTCGACATCACGGACCCCAAGGTCCGTTCGGTCTTCCTCAACAGCGCGATCGAGCGGCGCTTCCTCACCGTCCCGCCCCGGGACGCCGACGGTGCCGTGCGCCCTGAGGCCCAGGGCGAACTCCTCGCCAAGCACAAGCGGCTCGCCCTGGACATGGGGGCGCGCGCCGTGCGGGCCTGCCTGGAGCGCGCCGGCCTCGACCTCGCGGACATCGACTACCTGTGCTGCACCACCACCACCGGGTTCCTCACCCCCGGCCTCAGCGCCCACCTGATCCGCGAGATGGGCATCCTGCCCTCGACCAGCCGCGTCGACGTGGTGGGCATGGGCTGCAACGCCGGCCTCAACGCCCTGAACGCCACGTCCGGCTGGGCCGTGGCCAACCCCGGCAAGGTCGCCGTCATGCTGTGTGTGGAGGCCTGCTCGGCGGCGTACGTCATCGACGGGACGATGCGCACCGCGGTGGTGAACAGCCTGTTCGGCGACGGGGCGGCGGCGATCGCCCTGACCGCGGACCTCGCGGACGCCGCCTACCGCGACCTGGGCGGCATACCGTCCGAGCGGGGCGGCCCGCGCATCCTCGGCTTCGCCAGCCACCTCATCACCGACGCGATCGGCGCCATGCGCTACGACTGGGACGACGAGCAGGGGAAGTTCAGCTTCTACCTCGACCCGCACGTTCCCTACGTCGTCGGCGCCCACGCGGAGCGGGTCGTGGACCACCTGCTCGCGGACGCCGGTCTGCGGCGCAGCGGCATCGCCCACTGGCTGGTGCACTCCGGGGGCAAGAAGGTGATCGACGCGGTGCGGGTCAATCTCCGCCTCACGCGGCACGACGTGCGGCACACCACTGGGGTCCTGCGGGACTACGGCAATCTGTCGAGCGGCTCGTTCCTGTTCTCCTACGAGCGGCTGCTCCAGGAGGGGACCGTCCGGCGCGGCGACCACGGCGTCCTGATGACCATGGGCCCGGGCTCGACCATCGAGACTGCGCTGGTGCAGTGGTGACTACGGAGCAGGTGAATCACGTCATGGAGATCCCGATGGCTGCCGAGATCCAGCCGGAACACGAGAGCCTCACCCTGCGGATCGACGGGCGGCACCCCCTGTCGCCGGAGGTCGTGGCAGCGGTCGGCGCCGTCTGCGACAGCGCCGAGGACCGTGCGGGACGGACCAGCGTCGTCGTCCGGGTCTCCGGGGTCCCGCACGCGTCGTGGTCGAGCGACCTGACGGTGTCCCTGGTGAACAAATGGGAACGCGCACTGCGCCGTCTGGAAGGACTGCCGGCGCTCACGATCGCGGTCGCCGACGGCGCGTGCGGAGGAACGGCCCTGGACGCGCTGCTCGCCACCGACTACCGCATCGCGACCGAATCGGTACGCCTGGTCGTTCCCGTCGAGAGCGGGGCGACCTGGCCCGGCATGGCCCTGTACCGGCTGGCAGGGCGCGCGGCGAACGCCACCGCCGTCCGTCGTGCGGTGCTCTACGGCACCCCCGTCGAGGCGGCCGACGCCCTGGCCCTGCATCTGGTCGACGAGCTGACGGACGACGTACCGGGAGCGCTGGCCCGCGCCGTCGAGCGGACCGGCGCGGTCTCGGGCACCGAACTGGCCATCCGGCGGCAGCTGATGTTCGACGCCTCCGTCACCAGCTTCGAGGACGCGCTCGGCGTGCACCTGGCAGCCTGTGACCGCGCGCTGCGGCGCTCCATCGCGGAGGTGGACGCATGACCCCCGGCGAGACGCGCGTAGCCCCGACCGACGACCTGCGCCAGGTCCGCTCCGACCTGTGCCCGGCCCGGCAGACCCTCGCACGCACTGCGGCGCGCACCGAGGCCCGACTGGCCGAGCTGCCCGGTCCGGCGGACCGCTCACCGCGGCAGCGCGCTGTCGCCGAGGCGGCGGGCGATGCCATGCGGACCCTGCGCGCCGCGTTCATGGACAGCCACACCGACGCGGTCTACGACGAGCTGACCGACGGGAGGACCCGCCATCTGCGGCTGCGGGAACTGGCGGACGCCGCCGCGGCGGCCTTCCCCGGTCTCGTGCCGACCCCCGAGCAGCTCGCCGCCGAACGAGGCCGGCCCCAGGCCCACAAAGAGGGCCATGAGCTGGACCAGGGCATCTTCTTCAGCCGGGTGCTCCGCTCGCCCCAGGCCGGTCCGCACCTGCTCGACGCGATGCTGCGTCCGACCCCCCGCGCCCGCGCCCTCCTGCCGGAGTTCCTGGAGACGGGGAGCATCGACCTGGGCTCCGTACGGATGGAACGCACCGGCGCCGTGGCACGCCTCACCATGTGCCGCGACGACGCCCTGAACGCGGAGGACAACGCACAGGTCGACGACATGGAGACCGCCGTCGACCTCGCCCTGCTCGACCCGGCCGTCGAAGTCGGCCTGCTGCGCGGCGGAGAGATGACCCACCCCCGCTACCGGGGACGGCGCGTGTTCAGCGCGGGCATCAATCTCAAGGCTCTGCACAGCGGCGACATCTCGCTGGTCGACTTCCTGCTCCGTCGCGAACTGGGCTACATCCACAAGCTCATACGGGGAATCCTCGGCGACGAGGAGACGAACTGGCGCTCCCGGACCGTCGAGAAGCCCTGGGTCGCCGTCGTCGACTCCTTCGCGATCGGCGGCGGAGCCCAGCTGCTGCTCGCCTTCGACCATGTCATCGCCGCCTCGGACGCCTACGTCAGCCTCCCCGCCGCGCAGGAAGGGATCATCCCGGGTGCCGCCAACTACCGGCTGAGCCGGTCCGCAGGACCACGGCTCACCCGGCAGGTCGTCCTGGAGGGGCGGCGGATATGGGCGAGCGAGCCCGCCGCCCGGCTGGTGGTGGACGAGGTGCACGACCATGCCGATCTGGACCTCGCCGTGGAGCGCAGCGTCGAACGCCTGCGGGGCAGCGCGGTGCTCGCCAACCGGCGGATGCTGAATCTCGCGGAGGAGCCGCCGGACGAGTTCCGCCGCTACATGGCCGAGTTCGCGCTCCAGCAGGCCCTGCGGCTCTACAGCGCCGATGTGCTCGACAAGGTCGGCCGCTTCTCCGCCGCCGACCAGAAGGGGCGACCGCGGTGATCGGTGGCGGCAACTCCGGTGTGCGGTACGAGAAGAAGGACCGCGTCGCCCGGGTCACGCTGGACCGGCCCGAGGTGCTCAACGCGATGGACCAGCGCATGCACGAGGAGCTCGCCCTGGTCTGGGACGACATCGAGGCCGACGACGAGATCCGCGTCGCGGTCCTCACCGGTGCCGGCGACCGCTCCTTCTCGGTCGGACAGGACCTGCGAGAGCGGGCCCGGCTGGACCGGGAGGGGGCTCCGCCGACCACGTTCGGCAGCCGAGGGCAGCCAGGCTGGCCCCGGCTGACCGACCGGTTCGACCTGTCCAAGCCCGTGCTCGCGCGCGTCAACGGCTACGCGCTGGGCGGCGGGTTCGAACTCGCCCTCGCCTGCGATCTCATCGTCGCCTCCGACCAGGCGGTCTTCGCCCTGCCGGAGGCCACGCTCGGCCTGGTGCCCGGCGCGGGCGGCGCCTTCCGACTGGCGCGGCAACTGCCCCTGAAGACCGCCATGGGCTACCTCCTGACCGGGCGCCGGATGAGCGCCGCCGAGGCACTCCGGTTCGGCCTGGTCAACGAGGTCGTCCCGGCCGGGGCACTCGACGAGGCCGTCGCGGCCTGGACGGACGCCCTGCTGCGCAGTGCGCCGCTGGCCGTGCGGTCCCTCAAGGAGGCCGTGTCGCGGTCGTTGGACATGCCGCTGGAAGAGGCGTTCACCGCGTCGTACACCTGGGAGGAGAAGCGACGGCGCAGCGAGGACGCCGTCGAGGGCCCCCGGGCCTTCGCGCAAGGCCGCGAACCTGTGTGGCGAGGGGCCTGACCGGGGCGGCGGAGCGGTCGGGCGCGGGGCACGTCGGGGACCTCCCGGCCGCAGCGAACGGCGATGCCAATAGACGCGGGGCTGCCTGACTTCGCCACCCTCGTCCGGCTGTACCGCACCGCTGGACGCGGGGCGTGCGGGCCCGCGCCGCTCGGGTGCGGGCCCCGGCCTCAGTCGAGTACGTCGCCGACGAGGGCGAGGTCCTGGATGGCCGCGAGGCCGTACAGCGCCGTGGAGTTGGTGCTGATCCAGGGGGCGTCGGTCCCGGCGTTGAGCACGGTGGGGCCGTTGATCTTCGTGGTCGCCCAGGAGGTGCTCGCGTCCGGGTAGCCGTCGCCCGTTCTGAACTTGGTCCAGGCCCGGGTGGCGAGTGCGGCCTCGCCGGTCAGACTCGCCGCGTACGCGTCCAGGCGGGAGTGGCCCTGGACCAGACTTGCCTTGAAACTCGCGCCGTAGCGGGCCTTCTGCTCGGCGGGGGTGGCGTTGTAGTAACGGCAGTAGTCCAGCCAGGCGGCCCGGAAGCCGGGGATGTCGTTCTCGTCGAGGGCATCGATCAGCTCGGCGGCCAGTTCGGGCAGGCCGAAGCTCGCGGAGAGGTGGGAGACGGCGACGACCGGGGCGGTCTGGATGGCGAAGGCGCCCGTGTCGAGGTCGTACAGACCACTGCCCTGGACGAAGCCGTTGGGCTGGGCGGCGATGGTCGAGGCGCTGGCCAGCAGTTTCTTCCTCGCTGTCCGCCACTTGGGGCCGCGCCGCTCCCACTCGGTCCACCAGGCCCAGCCGAGGCCGCTCCAGTCGGTGCCGAAGCCGATGGACAGGGCGTGGCGGTCCCCGGGGGTGTAGCCGTCGGTGCGGACCTTGCGGTTGGGGTCCAGGGTCAGGAAGGTCTGGTCCGCGTCGACCTGGGCGTGCATCAGGTCGCCGGTGCGCTCGTCGGCGGTGAGGTAGTAGAAGAGACGGCGGTAGACGGGTGTCGAGATACGGACCTGCTTGGCGCTGTCGCCGAAATGCTGGACTCCGTGCCGGGTGCCCAGGCCCGCCCACTTCCCGAGGTGGTAGACGTCGACCTCGCTGGTGTGGCGGGTCATGGCCTCGGCGAAGCGGTAGATGTCGGCCCGTCCGGAGCGCAGGTAGGCCAGCCAGAGCCACAGGTCGGTGGAGAGCTCGGAGTTGTCCCAGGCGTAGCCGCCGACGTCGTAGCACCAGGTGTGGCGGGCCGGGTCGTAGGTGTGCTGGACGTCGCCGTAGTCCAGGAAGCCGTACCAGCGGCGCTGTTCGCGCTGGTCCCGGTAGTAGGTGAAGAGCAGGTCGAGGCGGTCCTCGACGGTCTTCCTGGCCGTGGTCGAGCGGTCCACGGGGGACCAGAGCCCGGCGAAGACGCCCGCCTTGTGCAGGGCCCCGGGGGCGGCGACGAGCTGCGGCGGGGCGGTCAGCGCGTCCTTCTGGGCGACCAGCGTGTCGGCCGTGGGGGTGGCGGCGTTGGCCCACAGGTAGAGCTCGGAGGTGCGGGCGATGCCGTACGGGGTGCCGAATCCGGGCTCGTAGTCCTCGTAGGTGATGCCCAGCCCGGCGGTCTGCTCGTCGTAGGTGTCCTCGCCGAGACCGTCGTGGTAGAAGCGCAGGTCGAGCGGCTGGGCCTCGGGCGACCAGAGCCAGAGGGTGACGGTCGCCTCGTCGGAGGCGGCGCCCCGGACGTCGAGCTGGGCGGGGTGTTTCTGCCAGAAGTCCCGCAGACCGAAGGAGAGCCCGCCGCTGGTCCCGCCGACGTAGCCGAAGCCGGGGGCGCGGGTGCCGCCGGTGGTGTGGATCCAGCCATGGCCGGCCTTGGTGCGCTTGCGGACGGTGAAGCCGTCGGCCGAGAGCTGGGACAGGGTGTAGTCGCCCCAGGTCGGGACGTACCGCAGGGCGGAGGAGACCCGGGTGTCCCAGGTGGAGATGTCCGGCAGCTTCTCGCCCTTGACCTGCGCTGTGCGCACGGCCGCGCCGGGGTCGCGGCGCAGGCCGGTGATGCCCTGGACGGCCTCGGTGAGGAAGCCGTCGTCGGCGCCGGCGAGGCGGATGTGGCGGTTGTAGGGCTCGTCGGAGAGGGGGACGCGGATGCGCAGGCCCAGGCCCTTGATGAAGTCGCCGCCGGCCTTGCCGGGTTCTTGCGTACCGTCGTACGTGAGGGTGTGGACGACGCGGATCGCCTCGGACCCGGCGTACAGGTAGAGGCGGATGACGAAGGGCAGCCAGGAGCGGCTGCCGCGCGCGTGTTCGCCCTCCAGGCGGATGACGGCGCGCACCGGTCCCGACTGCTCGACGGTGACGGCGCCGACGCGGCCGGTGAAGCGTTCCCAGCGGCTGCCGGCGCCGCTGCCGTCGTAGTCGTCGTCGATCTCCGGCTGGCGCAGTACGACCAGTTCGGCCTTGCCCGCGATCTCGGTGCCGCCGCGCTTGATGCTGCGTACGACGTCGTGCGCGCCGGCCTTGGCGATGCTGACCTGGATCACGCCGGTGTCGACGTCGATCGTGCCGCCCCGGGTGTCCACGGTGAGCGCGGTGTCCGCCTTCGCGGGCGTGCCCGCACTCAGGGTGTAGTTCTCGGCGGGCCCGGCGGTGGCGCCGACCGCGTGGGCGGTCCACTTCAGGGTGCCGTCGGGCCAGTAGGCGGTGGGCCAGGACTGGACGGGGACCGCGGTGCCGTCGCCGGCGGTGAGGGCGAAGGTCTGGTCGGCGCGGAGCGTGCCCTGGGGCCAGGCCACGCCGAAGGTGGTGCCCGGGGCCTCGGCCGGCGTGCCGCCCTCCAGCCAGGTGAGCTTCACGGGGTCGGCGGCGGCGGCTTCGGCCGGCGCTGCCCCGGCCGGGTCGGCGGCGAGCGCCCAGGAGAGCTGGGTCGCCACGGTCGCCGCGGCTGCCGCCTTGAGTACGTCTCTGCGCGATATCTCAGGCACCGTGACCGCCCCCGAGCCGCCAGACGCGGAAGTCGGTGATGTGGAAGTGACTCCAGGTGGTGCGGAAGGCGAACCAGCCGCTGGTGTACGGGTCCTCGTCGGTGTAGTCGAAGACCAGCTCGCCGTTGTCCCAGTACTGGATGTGCTTGCCGTCGGAGATCAGCCGGACGCGGTTGGGCTCGTTCGCGGTGAGCAGCGGCGAGGTGTAGTCGTAGACCAGCGGCCGGGAACCCGCCACGCCCACGTAACGGCGAAGGCGCGTGGTGGTGTTGGAGTTCGCGCCGAGGCCCGCGTAGTACGTGGTGAGCTGGTCGTAGTCGGCGAGGGCGCCGCTGCGGGTGGTGGCGAACAGGTTCTGCGGGGATCGCGCATCCCGGGCGTTCCAGAAGGAGTTCAGGTCGCTGACCCGGTCGTTGACACCGCCCGCCGAGACCGGGGTCGCCGTGAAGTCGATCTCGTACCGGCCCGAGAACGGCCGCTTGAACCACACCGAGGCCCCGGCGGGCACGTCGACGTCCAGCACGCCGTTCTTCGCCGTGACGCTGCCGCCCTTCTCCAGCTCGGCCGTCCACTGGCCGGTGCCGTGCCGGAAGTCGTCGCGGGCCAGCAACTGGCGGTGGTGGCACGGACCTTGGTGGTTCGGTGCGGCGACGGCGCCGGTGGGCAGTGCGGTGGTGACCGCGGCGGCGAGGCTCACCACAACGGTGGCCCAGGTGTAGCGCATCGGGAGATCCCTTTCTGTGGACGGCCAGAAGCGTACGGAAACCAACCCTTCCGATCGCCAAATGCCACAGAAGTGAAAAGAAGCGTTCATGATCAAGCGAGTTCACGGTCGAATCCCACGGGTTGGGACCGAATGTGGCGTGCTGTTACATCTTTATGATCATCGGCTGTCGATCTCCGTGTGGAGCCGCTCGGGCGGGCAGGCTTGGGCGCGCCGCTTCCCAAACCCCCCTCGCACCAGAGGAGTTGTCCGCATGTCGTTCGACAGCCCGATCTCCCGCCGTACCGTCCTCGCCTCGGCGGCCGGACTCGCCCTGGCCCTCGCCACTCCCGTCACCGCCTCGGCCGCCGGCTTCGGTTACACCGACGACGGAACCCACTACGTCGTCGACACCGGAGCCGGCCTGGTCTTCAAGGTCGACCACGGCAACGGCGACCTCTCGTCCTTCGTCTACAAGGGCACCGAGTACCAGGGCTACGGCGGCCGGAACTCCCACATCGAGAGCGGCCTCGGCGCCTCGACGGTGACGATCTCCACGCCCGCCACCGGAGTCGTCCTCATCAAGGTCGTCCACGGCACCCTGATCCACTACTACGCGGCGCGCAGCGGCGAGAACAACATCTACCTCTTCACCTACAAGGCCGACACCTCCGTCACCGCCAGCCGCTACATCGCGCGCCTCAAGCCCGGCATCTTCCCGACCACCTACCCGGACACCTGGTCCAACTCCGACACCGTCATCGAGTCCGCCGACGTCTTCGCCAAGGCCGACGGCACCACCAGGTCCAAGCACTTCGCCAACCTGCGGACCATCGACTACGACTACTTCGGCTTCAGTGCCTCCGCCGCCTCGATCTGGGTCGTACGCTCCAACAAGGAGAAGGACTCCGGCGGCCCCTTCGTCCGCCAACTCCTGCGCCACGGCAACGAGTCCGGAGCAGGGCTCTACGAGCACCTCTACTACGCCGAAGGCCAGACGGAGGCCGAGCGGTTCGGTCTGCACGGCCCGTACGTCCTCGCCTTCACCGACGGGTCCGCGCCGACCACCGCCGTGTCCGGGCGCGACAACACCGCCTGGGTGGACGCCCTCGGCCTCACCGGCTGGACCGGCGCGAGCGGGCGCGGTCGGATCGTCGGCAACGGGCTCGCGGGGCGGGACACGTCGTACCCCTACGTCGTCGGGGTCGCCAACGCCGGGGCCCAGTACTGGGCGAAGGTGGACGCGAGCACCGGCAAGTACACGGTCAAGGGCATCCTTCCTGGCACCTACACCCTCACCGTCTACAAGGGTGAACTCGCCGTGCACACCGAGAACGTCACGGTCACCGCGGGCGCGGCCACGACCCTGCACACCATCACGATCACCGGCGATCCCGCCGCAGACACCGCCATCTGGCGCATCGGCGACTGGAACGGCACCCCGGCCGGCTTCAGGAACGCCTCCCACGTCACCTACGCCCACCCCTCCGACTCCCGCGCCGCCGCCTGGACCGCCGGCACCTTCGTCATCGGCACCTCGACGGCCTCGGCCTGGCCCGCCTACCAGTTCAAGGAGATCAACCAGGGCCTGCAGGTCTCCTTCACCCTCACCGCGGCCCAGGCCGCCGCCGACCGCACCCTGCGCATCGGTATCACCACGGCCAAGGCGAACGGCCGCCCCCAGATCACCGTCAACAACACCTGGACATCCGCGCTCCCGGCCGCCGCCGCCGAACCCTCCACCCGGACCCTGACGGTCGGCAGCTACCGCGGCAACAACCACACCTACGAATACGTCATTCCCGCCGCCCAGTTGCTGACCGGCACCAACACGCTGCGCATCGACGCCGCCAGCGGCTCGGCGGGCGGTGGGGGCTACCTCAGCCCCAGCTACGGTTTCGACGCCCTGGACTTGCTCTGAGGACGGTGACGGGAGGGGGAGCGGGCACTTCTGACCTGCGGTTTCTTTGTTGCTGGGGCTCAGGTCAGGCGACCAGGCCCGCAGCCGGGTCGACCGTGGGGTCGCAGTCGGTGAGGGGGATGGGTTCGCCCATGGCGACGAGGATCTTGCGGCTGCCGCGGTAGGCGTCGCGGCCGTGGGAGGAGAGGACGTTGTCGACGAGCATGAGGTCACCCGGCTGCCAGCTCTCGCGGCGGGTGGCGGAGTCGTAGGCCTCGTTGAGGAGGTCCACGGCCTCGGACGTCAGCGGCTCGCCGTCGCCGAACGACGTGTCGAAGGGGAGGCCGTCCGTGCCGTAGGTCATCTCCATGACCTCCTGGACGTCCTTGTCCAGTGACCAACGGCTCCAGAACGCGGCGTGGTTGAACCACACCTCCTCGTGTGTCCGCGGATGGCTGACGAGCGCCGAGCGGCGCTGGACGGTGCGCAGGCCGGTGTCCGTCTGCCAGGAGTGGCCGATGAGGTTGCGTTCGCAGTAGGCGGCCACCTCCTCGCGGTCCTCGGTGGCGAAGGCGGTCTGCCAGGGGAGGCCGGCGTGGACGTGGTAGTTGCGGGTCAGCAGCCAGCCGGTGGTCCGGAAGCGGTCCACGAGGTCGGCGGGGAGGGCCGCGCGTACCTGGCGGACGTCGGCGACGGTGGTGGCGCCGCCCACGTCGGGGGCGTCGAGGCAGCAGAAGAGCAGCAGGCCGGGGAAGTCCAGGGTGTAGCTGTTCTCGTTGTGCTGGCGGATCGGCTGGATCGGAGGGAGGTCCGTCGAGGAGTACACGTCGGCGCCGTAGTCGCTGCGGGGCGTGGCCTTCTCCTTGTACGCGGCCCGTTGCCGCACCAGGATGTCGCGCAGCTGCGCGAAGTGCTCCTGCCGTTCGATCGGCAGGCCCCGGATCAACAGGTGTCCGTGGCGCAGGAGTTCGTCCCGGATGGCTTCGACGTGCTCTGTGACCCAGGCCTGCGCGGAGGCCTGGTCGGTCAGCCGCGGTGTCCGGATGATCGGCGGCCGGCCGGGCTGGGACGACACGGGCAGGCCGGTCGGCTGGGGTATGGCGGTTTCCGGGGTCATCCGAGATGTCTCCGCTCCTGGTCCGGGGTCAACGGGTGGTACGCGGCCGGGCGGACCTCGGCCGGTTCGTCCACGTGGGCTGGTCCGACAGGGGCGGCGGGTCGTACGACCGGGCCAGCCACTCGTCGTTGTAGATCGTCTCCAGGTAGTTCGTTCCGAGGTCCGGCGCGATGGCGACCGCGGTGACGTCATCGCCCATGCCGTTGGCCGCCATCCAGGCGAGCGCGCCGCTGACCACGGTTCCCGTCGAGCCACCGAAGAGGAAGCCGCGGCTCACGAGCCTGCGGCACATCCTGACCGTCTCGGCCTCGGAGACATGGACGACGTCGTCCACGTACGACATGTCGAGGATCCCGGGCCGCACACTGGTGCCGAGGCCCGGGATCAGGCGCCGGTCCGAGGGCGTGCCGAACGTCACGGAGCCGACGGCGTCGACGGCCACGACGGTGACCGAGGGCTGGTTCTCCCGGAAGTAGTGGGCGCACCCCATCAGCGTTCCGGTCGTCCCCGCTCCCACGAACAGCACGTCGAGCGTGGGAAAGGCCTTGGCGATCTCGGCGCCCGTGGTCCGGTAGTGGCCCATCCAGTTGCCGTCGTTGGCGTATTGGTTGAGCCACAGGTAGTCCGGGTTCGCGGCGCACAGTCGTCGCACGTACGACAGCCGGGCTCCGAGGAACCCGTCGTCCGGGTCCGGCTCGGTGATGACGTGGACCTCGCTGCCGAGGGCCTCCATCAGCCGCCGGGCCGCGGGCGTGCAGCGCACGTCGGTCACACAGACGAACCGGTAGCCGCGGCTCGCCGCCACGACGCTCAGTGCGACGCCCATGTTGCCCGAGGACGATTCGATCAGCGTCGCCCCGGGGACGAGTTCCCCGCCGCGCTCCTTCGCCTCCACCATCTCGGTGGCGGCCTTGAGCTTGACCGAACCGGCGAAGTTGAAGCCCTCGCACTTCAGGAAGAGCCGGCGTCCCACGCTGGGCCGCAGATCGACGTAGAGATCCTCGACATTGAAGTCCATGGGATTCGAGATGATAGCCGTCACGTAATGCAACCCATTCTCGTATAGAGGCTCTCGTCGTCTCGTGCAGCGATTCTCGCAATTGCTGCAATATTTGACCTATACGAGGTCTATTGAGGGATGGAACCCTGCTGCGGTTCACCGTCTCCCGGGGCACGGGCAATTCACAGCCTTCATCGGCTCCCGCATGCGAAGCCGTCGGCCTGGGGCTCCGGCCGGGCGCTCGGCCGCCCGACAAACATACCTGCCAAATTTTCATTGCAGGTACCTGCCAACCGGGATTTGCGGTTTCCTGGGCAGGCAATATTCCTTGCGCTGCGGGTCATTACCAGCATGTTTCAGACATACTGTGACGACCTGTGTACTACATGTGTGTTCAATCGATTCCGCCCCGCTCGATTTGGCCACCTGAGAGGCCCGAACGTGGGGGTGAAGGTCGTTCCGCTTTCATCTGATGATCCTTGACTCCCGTTCCCGGCCATGCCTACAGTCGCTGAAGCGGGCGATGAATCGACCGCAGAGACCCGTGTGGATTTCGGCACGGGAAACGGGGAAACGGGGACCGATGTCACTTTTGTGTGTTCGTGCGTGCACTGCCCACCCGACGACCACAGTGATCAATATGCCGTAGCGCGGCGCCGACGTCTTCTCTCGGTATTCAGCCGCCCGGGACGCATATTTCGAAATATACCGCACGTGCGAGTGCCGTGCTTGCTCTCCATTTCCACAGCTCTGACAACGTTACCCTCGTGTGCCATCTGACTCTGATGTGACCAAGGAGGAGTTCAAACGTGATGGAATTTCGCATTCTCGGCCCGGTGGGAGCATGGGCAGCGGGTAGAGAGATTCCGCTCAATGGAACCAAGCAGCGCACCATGCTCGCCGCCTTATTACTGGCCGACGAACGCGTGCTCCCCGACCACCGGCTGGGCGAGGCGCTCTGGGGGAAACAGCCTCCGGGCACCTACCAGGCGCAGATATACACCTACGCCTCGCGGCTCCGCCAGCATCTGGAAAACCACGCCGAGATAATACGCAAAGGGTCCGGCTATATGCTCCGGATCACCTCCGGGCGCTTCGACTACGGCGACTTCATGATGCTGTCCCGCTCCGGCCGCTCCGCACTGCGGGAGGGCAGATTCGCCCGGGCCGCCGAGCTGCTGCGCGCCGCCCTCGGCCTCTGGCGGGGACCCACCCTCACCGATGTGACCGAGCATCTCGGGGACACCGAGAGACCAAGCATCGAGGAGGCCTACATGGAGACGCTGGAGACCCGCATCTCCGCGAACCTGGCCCTCGGTCACCATGCCCAGCTCACCTCGGAGCTGGTCGGCCTGGTGCACGCGCATCCGCTGCGCGAGCGCTTGCGGGCGCAGCTCATGCTGGCCCTCTACGCCAGTGACCGGCAGGCCGACGCCTTCACCGTCTTCCACGAGGGCCGGCAGCTGCTGGACGAGGAGCTCGGGGTGGATCCCGGTTCCGCGCTGCGTCGTACGTACCAGGCGATCCTCACCGGCAGCGTCGACGAGATGGAGCGGGAGGTCCTGGTCGCTCTGCCGGGCCACGACGCGATCGGCGACGACTTTCTGCAGCACCCCGAGTCCTTCCTCGCGGCGAACGGGATCGGTCACCCGTAGCGCTTCAGCTCGCTGAAGAAGTCGGGCACCGTGTGCAGGGCGCCCCTCCCGCGCACCTCGCCGTAGACGTGGTGCGCCACGGCCAGGTCCAGAACTCCGAGGCCGAACGGGGAGAAGACGACCGGCCGGTCCGGCGGGCACACCAGCTGTCCGGTCAGTACGTCGAACAGGGTGCCGGCCACGAACCCGCGACCGCCGACCTGTTGCTCGGTCAGATGCAGCGAGGTGTTGGCCTTCATGCAGTGCTCGATGTCGTCGGTGACGTTGTGCGACGCCAGCACGATCTCCGGTGCCAGGTCCCGCAGCGAGACGTGCAGAACCAGCGGGTTGTGGGCGAACCAGTCCGGGTCGCTCACATGCGGGTGTGCCGCGGTGGTGGCGAACACGACGAGATCGGAGGACCTGACCAGTTCCTCCGCCGTCTCATGGACGGTGACCGTTCCCTGCTCGGTGCGTTCGAGGTAGCCGCGGAAGTCCTTGGCGTGCTCGGCCGAGAGGTCGTGAACGCCCAGCTCGTCGAAGACGAACCCGTTGCCGACGAGGTAGGAGTGGATGAAGCGGGCGATCAGCCCGGTGCCGAAGAACCCCACCCGGGCCGGGCGCCCGCCCCGCTGCCCGCTCAGCTCGACGGCCGCCAGCGCGGCGGAGGCCGCGGTGCGCGCCGCGCTGATGATGGAGCTCTCCAGACAGGCGAACGGATAGCCCGTCCGGGCGTCGTTGAGGATCAGGACCGCGGAGGCGCGCGGAATTCCGGCGGCCACGTTCTCCGGGAAGCTGGAGATCCACTTGATCCCGTGCACGGGCTCCTCGCCGCTCAGCGAGGCGGGCAGGGCGATGATGCGGGACGACGGGCGGTCCTCGAAGCGCAGGAAGTAGGAGTCGGGATTCACCGTCCGGCCGGTTCCGTGCAGCCGGTAGGCGGCCTCGACGATCCGCGTGACCTCGGCCTCCTTCCCGTTGATCACCTCGTGCACCTGGGCGCCCGGGATCACGCTGAAGAAAGGGACGAGGGGAGGGGCGGAGGAAGGGGCGGGGGAAGGGACGGGGGAGGGAGCGGAGGAGGGGGCGGAGGAGGAGGGGGCGGAGGAGGAGGGGGCGGGCTGGTTCATGGCTGCCTTTCGCGCGGGTTCGGCGGGGGCGACGGGTGCGGCGGGTTCGGCGGGTACGGCCGGTACGGCGAGGTACGGCCGGTACGGCGGGGTTCGGCCGGTACGGCGGTTGAGGTGGGGCTACGCCTGTTCCACAGGCTTGAGGTCGTCCTTGTGCAGGGTGGAGCGGAGCTCGGACCTGCGCAGTTCCTCCTCGGCGGTCAGTTCGATGCGGCCCACGGCCCGGCGCAGGATCGGCGGACCCATCAGTGAGGTCGCCACCGCGATCAGCACGATGACGGTGTACATGGCCGTGTTCAGCACCCCGAGGCGCAGACCCACCATGGCCACGATGACCTCGACCACCCCGCGGGCGTTCATGCCCGCTCCGAGCGCGATGGCCTCCCAGCGGCTCAGGCCACTGGCCCAGGCGCCGATGAAGGCGCCGGCGAACTTGCCGAGGACCGCGATGGCGAGCAGGACCAGCGCGGTGAACAGCACGGTCGGATCGGCCAGCGCGGTCAGATCCATCCGCAGCCCCGCGGTCGCGAAGAACAGCGGCGCCAGCACGGCCACGACGAAGGTGCGCAGCGGTGCCAGCCGGGTCAGGACGTCCTTGCCCGCCCCGCGGATCAGGACCCCGGCGGCCAGCGCGCCGAAGACGGCCTCGAAGCCGATCGCGTGGGTGATCGCGCTGAACGCGATGACGAGCGCCACGGCCACCCCGAGGGTGACCCCCGGCTCGGCCGATCTGGCCGTCGCCCGCATGGTGCGGTTCACCAGCGGACGGCCGATCAGCGCCGCGCCCGCCAGGAACAGCAGGAGGAAGACGACCGTGCGGACCAGGCTGCCGGCGTCCAGTCCGCTCGTCGCCATCGCGGTGACGACGGAGAGACCGAGCCAGCCCAGCACGTCGTCGACGGTCCCGGAGATGAGGATGAGCTGTCCGACGTTGCGGTGCAGCAGACCCAGGTCCATCAGCGTCTTGGCGATGACCGGGATCGCGCTGACACACATCGCGATGCCGAGGAACGCGGCGAAGACCGTGCGGTCGGAGCCCTCCGCGAGCATCGCCGCCGGCAGCAGACAGCCCGCGGTGATACCCAGGCCCAGCGGAATGACGAAGCCGGGCAGGCTGACCCGTACCGCTGTGGCGGCTCGCCTGCGGATCAGCTGGGTGTCCATCTGCAGACCCGTGAGGCCGACCAGCAGCAGAACGCCGAACTGGCCCGTGGCGTCCAGCAGATGGGCCTGCTCCGGCACGTCGGGGAAGAGCCAGTCGGACACCTGGGGCAGCGTGTGACCGAGCAGGGACGGCCCCAGGACGACGCCCGTCATCAGCTCGCCGACGATGGGCGGCAGCGAGCAGCGCGCCGCGAGCCGCCCCAGGAGGGTCGCGACCAGCAGCAGAAGGACGACCTGAACCAGGAACATGGCCAGTGGATGGCCCCCCAGGGGCGGCACCGGCTCCGCTGCGATCAGCATCTGCTCCCGCCCCTTCAGTCGGACATCGCGACGAGGACCCGGCGCCGGCCGGTGAAGGACCGGCGGCCGTGACCGACCAGCATGTTGTCGATGAGCAGCACGTCACCGCTCCGCCAGTCGACGTCGACGGCGCTCTCCAGACCGCGGTCGCGGATCTGCGTGATGTACTCCGCCGGGATGGGCGAGCCGTCGGCGAAGGCGACCGACTGGGGCAGGTCCTTCTCCGGCATGATCCGGTGCAGCGCGGCCGCCGTCTCGTCGCCCAGCCCGGCGGCGTGCCACTGGTCGGCCTGGTTGAACCAGACCTCGGCACCGGTCACCGGATGCCTGAGCGTCGAAGGCCGTATCTGGCTCACCCGCAGCCCGCCGTCCCGCGTCCACGCGTGGTCCGCTCCGGTGCCGGCGAGGAGCCGCTCGACCTCGTCGCGGTCGTCCGTCTCGAACGTGTCCTGCCAGCTCTTGCCGAAGCCCGTGCCGCCGTGCAGGTTCTGCGCGTAGCGCACCCCGCCGGCGAAGCCCTCGCGCACCTCGGGGTCGAGCGCCGCCAGCCAGCGCACCCCGTCCACGACGGGCGTGGCGCCGCCCGTCTCGGCGGCCTGCTCGCAGAAGAAGACGAGCCGGGACGGCCACTGATGGGCGTAGCTCAGCTCGTTGTGCATCGAGATGGTGTACTCCGGCGGGTACTCCGTCGACGTGTAGACGTTCTGCCCGACCTTGGTGCGGGGCGAGTTGCCGTTGACGTAGGCCAGCCGATTCGGCAGCAGCAGGTCCAGCACCGTGTCCAACTCGGCCGTGCTGACCTGGAAACCGCGGAAGACCAGGGCCTTCTCCCGCACCAACAGGGCGTCCAGACCGTCGAGTTCGCGCAGATGGCCGATCAGGCCGCCCGGGGCGGCCTCGGCCCCGATGTCGGCCGGGGTGACGACAAGCGGCGCCCAGGCACTGTAACCGTCCGTCATGGGTTCTCCTCGCGGCGGGACCTTGGTCGGTCCGACCCTTCAGACGGCGTCTATATTTCTTCGCTAACCGGTCTATCGGTCCTCTCCCGCCCCTTCCGTCCGCTCGGAACCGGACGTTGTATAGGCGGTCTATAGCCGCGATGTCCAGGGTGGTCTTTACCGTGCAGCTCTGTGCGCGGGATTCCTGGAAACAGCGAGCGACGGAGTCGAGAATGATCGACCGGGACGCTGTCCGGCTTCCTTTGTCCGCCGGCCAGCAAGGGGTGTGGTTCGCCCACCAGATGGATTCCACCGGGCGGACCTACAACTGCGCGGAGTACATCGCTGTCGACGGTCCGGTCGACGTCGCCCTGTTCCGCGCCGCCTGGGCGGCGCTGAGCGCCGAGGCCGATGTCGTACGCATCGACCGCATCGTCCAGGACGACGGCCTGTGGCAGGTCGTGGAGCCGGAACAGACGGCCGGCCTGCCGCTGGTCGACCTCTCGGCGGCCGACGACGCCGAGGCGCGGGCGCAGCGGTGGATGCGCGACGACGTCCGGCGTCCGGTCGATCTGAGCAGGGGCCCCATTTCGTCCTTCGCCCTGATCAAGCTCTCCGACACCAGGTTCTTCTTCTACTACCGGATTCACCATGTCGTCATCGACGGATACGGGGTTCATCTGCTCGGCCGGCGACTGGCCGAGATATATTCCGCGCTGGCCGCGGGAGACACCGACGTCGCCCCGGTATTCGGTCCCCTGAAAGACCTTCTCGACGACGAGGCCGAATACCGTGCGTCCGATGCTTTCGAGGCGGACCGCGCGTACTGGGTGGAGCACTTCGGCGACCGGCCCGAACCGCTGCGGATGCCCGGCCGCCGAGGTCCCGGTCCGGGGCTGCCGGAGGAGCGGCTGCGGCTGCGGCTGACGACCGCGCTGCCCGAAGCCGACCTGGAACTCCTGCGCAAGACGGCCTTCGTGTCCGGCACCACGTGGCAGATCCTGCTCATGACGGTCGTCGGGGCCTACGTCCACCGGGTGACCGGCCGTCAGGACGTCGTCCTCGGAGTGCCGGTGACGGGACGGCGCACTGTCGCGGCGCGCCGGATTCCCGGCATGGCGACCAACAGTGTCCCGGTGCGACTGGCCGTCGCCCCCGGGGAGAGCCTGACGGATCTGGTGCCGCGCCTGACGCGGGAGGTCGGCGAGGCGCTGAAACACGAACGCTTCCGGCTGGAGGACCTGCAGCGCGAACTGGCCCCGCACGACGGGGTGGGCGCGCTGATGGGGCCGATCGTCAACTTCATGCCGTACGGCGGACCGCTGCGCTTCGGGCAGGCCCCGGCCACCAGCCACAACCTGGCCTCGGGCCCGGTCCTCGACCTGTTCCTCACCTTCCGCCCCGAGCCCGGCGGCGAGGCGATGTCCCTGGTCCTGGACGGCAACCCCGACACCCACGACCTGGACAGCCTCACGGGGCACCAGGAGCGCCTGCTGGCGTTCATCCGCACCGTCGCCGCGGCTCCGGCGACCGCCCTCGACTCGATCGACGTGCTCGGCGCGGCGGAGCGGCAGCGGCTCCTCGTGGACCGCAACGCCACCGAGCTGCCCCTGGACGACGAGACGGTGCCCCGGCTCTTCCGGCAGCGGGCCGCCGCCGCCCCGTCGGCCGTCGCGCTCGTCCACGGCCCGGCCACCCTGACGTACGGGGAACTTGAAGCGCGCTCGGAGCTGCTGGCCCAGGAGCTGGCCGGCCGGGGCATCGGCCCCGAACACCTCGTGGCCCTCGCGCTGCCCCGGTCACCGGAGCTCGTCGTCGCCATGCTGGCCGTGCTCAAGGCGGGCGCCGCGTTCGTCCCCGTCGACGTCTCCTATCCCACGGAACGCTTCCTGCACACCCTCCAGGACTCGTCCCCCGCCTACGTGATCACGACGAGCGAGGAGACGAGGCTGCCCGAGGGGACCGCGCGCATCCTCCTCGACGACACGGACGTCGCCCCGGGCCGGGCCCGCCTCGCCGGCCGGCTGCCGGACCCCGGCCCGGACCAGTCCGCGTACGTCATCTACACGTCCGGCTCCACCGGGGTACCCAAGGGCGTCGTCGTGCCGCACCGGGGGCTGCGGAACCTGGTCGAGGACCGGGTACGGCGCTACGGGCTGGACGCCCGAAGCCGGGTGCTGCAACTGGTGTCGCCGAGCTTCGACGTCGCCATGGCCGACATCTGGCCGACCCTGCTGGCGGGCGGCCGGCTGGTGCTGGCCCCCGAGGGGCGGACCGTCTCGGGCGAGGAACTGGCCGCGCTGCTGCGCGAGCACGGGATCACCCAGGCCGCGATCCCCCCGGTCTTCCTGACCCGGGTCCCGTCCGAGGACCTGCCGGAGCTCGGGGTGCTGATCACCGGCGGCGAGCCCGCGGACCCCGAGACGCTGCGCCGGTGGGCCACCGGCCGGCGGATCTTCAACGAGTACGGCGTCACCGAGGCGACGGTCACCACCACCGTGAGTCCGCCGCTGGATCCCGGAGCGGCACCGGCGATCGGCGCTCCGATCGCCAACTCCCAGGTGTACGTGCTGGACGCCGGCATGCTGCCGGTGCTGCCCGGCGCGGTGGGGGAGCTGTACATCGCGGGAGCCGGGGTCGCCCGGGGCTATCTGCGCCGGCCGGAGCTGACGGCGCGGCGGTTCGTGCCGTGTCCGTACGGGCCGCCCGGATCGCGCATGTACCGCACCGGCGATCTCGTGCGCTGGCGGGACGACGGACAGCTCGAGTACGTCGGGCGCGCGGACAGCCAGGTCAAGATCCGCGGCTTCCGCGTCGAACTCGGTGAGATCGAGGCGGTGCTGGCACGCCAGGAGCCGGTCGGGGCGGTGGTCGCGACCGTGTGGGAGGAGCGGCCGGGCAGCAAGCGGCTGGTCGCCCATGTGGTGCCCGCGCCCGGCGCGGTGCTGGACCTCGACGAGGTGCGCCGCCGGGCCGCGCGCTCGCTGCCGGACCACATGGTGCCGATCGTGGTCGAACTGGACGCCGTGCCCGTCACGCCGAACGGCAAGGTGGACCGTCGCGCGCTGCCCGCGCCGGACCTCTCCGCCGCCGGCACCGGACGGCCGCCGCGCGACGACCGGGAGGAGATCCTGTGCGCGCTGTTCGCGCAGGTGCTCGGCCTTGACCGGTTCGGTGCGGAGGACTCGTTCTTCGGCCGCGGCGGCGACAGCATCCTCGCGCTGCGACTCGTCGCCCAGGCGCACCGGGCCGGCGTCGACTTCGCGGTGGGCGACGTCTTCCGGTACCCGACCGTCGCCCAACTCGCCCCGCACACCCGCATGGTCGGCCGCACGGCCGACGGCACCGACGGCTCCGACGCCATCGACGGCACCGCCGCGACCGGAGCCGCGGGACTCACCCCCGCCGACCTTCCACTGGTCCGGCTGGACCAGGCGGAGATCGACGCGCTGGTCGCCGCCCACCCCGGCATGTCCGACGTACTGCCGCTGACGCCCCTGCAGCAAGGCCTGCTCTTCCACAACCTCCTGTCCAGGGGCGGCGTCGACTCCTACGCGGCGCAACTGCGCTTCGAATTGGACGGCCGGCTGGACACGGCCGTCCTGCGCGTGGCGGCCACCTCGCTGCTGGAGCGGCACGCGGGGCTGCGGGCGGCGTTCCGGCACGCCGACACCGAGGAGCCCGTACAGATCGTCTGCGAAGGGCTGCGGCCGCCGTGGGCGGAGCGGGACCTGTCGGGAATGCCGCAGGACGAGCGGGAGGCCGAGGCGCTGCGCCTCGCGGCGGACGAACGCGCCCGCCCGTTCGACATGACGGCGCCCCCCTTGCTGAGGTTCCTGGTGCTGAAGCTGGCCGACGACCGGCACCGGGTGATCCTGACCGCGCATCACATCCTGTGGGACGGCTGGTCCACGGCGATCCTGGTACGCGAACTGTTCACGCTGTACGGCCGTGGCGGCGACCGGGCCGGGCTGCCCCCCGCCCGCACGCCCCGTGACTACCTGGCCTGGCTCGCCGCCCAGGACCGGTCCGCGTCCCGGCGGGCCTGGGCCACCGCGCTGAGCGGCCTGACCGGCCCCACCCAGGTCGCCGACGGCGTGCCGGGACCGGCCGGGGAACACCAGGAGCACCTCACCCACGAACTCGACGCCGGCCTGAGCGAAGCGCTCACCGCGTACTGCCGTGCGCACGGCGTCACGCTGAGCACCGCCGTGCACGCCGCGTGGGGGCTGCTGCTCGCCCGGATCACCGGGAGCGACGACGTGCTGTTCGGCACCTCCGTCTCCGGGCGTCCGGCGCAGCTGCCGGGCGTCGAGGACATCGTCGGACTGCTCACCAACACGGTCCCGGTCCGGCTGCGGCTGCGGGCCGGGGAGGCCATGAGCGCGACGCTGGCCCGGCTCCAGGAGGAGCAGCTGTCCCTGGTGCCCCACCACCATCTGGCGCTCACCGACATCCAGCGGCAGGCGGCGGACCCGGAGGGCGGCGCCGGGCTCCGCTACAGCGGTGGCGCGCTCTTCGACACCGCCATCACCTTCGTCAACGGCTCCCTGGAAGCGGGCGGCCCGACCGGGGTCGACGGGCTCCGGCTGGCCGCCCTCGACGTCACGGACGGCACCCACTACCCGCTGCGGCTGGTCGCCCTGTCGGGCCGCACGCTCACCCTGCGGCTCGGCCACCGGCCCGACGTCTTCTCCCGTGCCGAGGCCGAGCGGCTGCTCACCCGGCTGGTGCACACCCTTCAGGCCCTCCCCGAGGCGCCCTGACCGGCCGGCACGAATCGCCCGCACCATCCCCACCCCATCCCGAGGAGGCGAGGCGGCCTTGCGGACGCCCGACGTATTCATCAAGGGGCTCGGCACCTTCGTGCCCGACCCGGTCCCCATCGAGGAGGCCGTCGCACAGGGGGACTACCCCGCCGTCGAGGTCGAACTGCACGAGCTGGCCGGAGCGGCCGTGGCCGGCCGGACCCCGGCGCCCGAAATGGCCCTGCGTGCCGCGCAGCAGGCGTACAAGCGCTGCGGTCACCGTCCCGAGGACACCGCCGTGCTGCTGTACGCCGACTCCTGGCACCAGGGTCCCGACGGCTGGCAGCCGCAGTACTACCTGCAACGGCACCTGGTCGGTGACGAGGTGCTCTCCGTCGAGGTACGGCAGGGCTGCAACGGCATGTTCGCCGCGCTGCAGCTGGGCGCCGGCTATCTGCGGGGCCGGCCCGCGCCGGCGGACGGCGGCCCGGCGACGGCCGCGCTGCTCGTCGCCTCCGACAACTTCGGCACCCCGATGATGAACCGCTGGAGCATGGGCCCGGGCTATGTGGCCGGGGACGCCGCCAGCGCGGTCCTCCTCACCACCGAGCCGTCCTTCGCGCAGCTGCTCGCCGTGGGTTCGGTCGCCGTGTCCGAGGCCGAGCAGATGCACCGCGGGGACGAACCGCTGTTCCCGCCCGGCCCCACCGTGGGCCGCCCGCTCGACTTCCGGGCCCGCAACGCCGAGTTCAAGCGCGCCGCCCTCGCCGACGGCACCGGCACCGGGGCGCTGGTCAAGGTGCACGGGATGACGCTGGCGCTGGTGGAGCGGACGCTGTCCGAAGCCGGCATCGCGATGGCCGACGTCACCCGGGTCGCGTACATGAACTACTCCCGGGAGATCGTCGAGCAGCGCTGCATGGCCGCGCTCGGCCTGCCCATGGAGAAGTCGACCTGGGAGTTCGGCCGGACGGTCGGCCATCTCGGCGCGAGCGACCAGATCGTGTCCCTGGACCACCTGGTGGAAACCGGCGAACTCGGCGCCGGGGACCACCTGTTGATGCTCGGCGTCGGGCCGGGCGTCACCCTGTCGTGCGCTGTCGTGCGGATCCGTGACATCGCCCCGTGGTGCGGTTGACCAAGGCTTAAGGAGACCGAAGTCGTGTCCGATCGAGACGAGTCCGCGGCCGTGGCCGGGGCGCAGAGCACCACCTCATCCGTGACCCCGCCGGAACCGGTCGCCGTCATCGGGACCGGCTGCCGGCTCGCGGGTGACGCCGACTCCCCAGGCGAGTTCTGGGACATGCTGCTGTCGGGCCGCGACGGCATCGGTGACATGCCCCAGGACCGCTGGGAGATCTACCGGGACCTGGGGCCCGAGCACAGCGCCGTGGTCCGTCGCGCCGACGTGCCGGGCGGCTTCATCAGCGACATCGAAGGGTTCGACTCCGCCTTCTTCGGCCTCACGCCCCGCGAGGCCGAGCTGATGGACCCGCAGCAGCGGCTGCTGCTGGAAGTGGTGTGGGAGGCGCTGGAGGACGCGGGCATCCCACCGCAGAGCCTCGCCGGCGGCGACACCGGCGTGTTCGTCGGCATCGGCTCCGACGACTACGGACGACGGCTGCTGGAGGACCTGCCGAGGATCGAGGCCTGGACCGGCATCGGCAGCGCCATGTGCGCGGCCGCCAACCGGATCTCCTACGCCCTCGACCTGCACGGCCCCAGCGTCGCGGTGGACACGGCGTGCTCGGCGTCGCTGGTCGCCACCCATCTGGCCTGCCAGAGCCTGCGCGCCGGGGAGAGCGACATCGCGCTCGTCGGCGGCGTCAACCTGATCATCTCGCCCGGTCTGTCCGCCACCCTGGAGTCCGCCGGCGCCACCGCCCCCGACGGCCGCTGCAAGCCCTTCGACGCCTCGGCCAACGGCTACGGGCGCGGCGAGGGCGGCGCGGTCCTCGTGCTCAAGCGGCTGGCCGACGCCCAGCGGGACGGCGACCGGGTGCTCGCCGTCGTCCGCGGCAGCCACGTCGCCCAGGACGGCCGGACCAACGGCATCATGGCCCCCAGCGGACCGGCCCAGCAGCGCCTGCTGACCGAGACCCTCCGCCGCACCGGCGTGAGCGCGGCATCGGTCGACTACATCGAGGCCCACGGCACCGGCACCCGGCTCGGCGACCCCCTCGAAGCGGGCGCGCTCGGCGCCGTGTACGGCAGCGGACGGCCCGCCGACGAGCCGGTCCTGATCGGCTCGGTCAAACCGAACGTGGGCCACCTGGAGGCGGGCGCGGGCGCGGCCAGCCTGCTCAAGGCGACGCTCGCCCTCGCCCACGGCGAGATCCCGCCGACCCTCAACCACACCCGGGGCAACCCGGCCATCGACTGGGACTCGGCCGGACTGCGCGTCGTCACCGAGCGGACCCCGTGGCCCGAGCGCGGCCGGCCGCGCCGCGCCGGTGTCTCCGGCTTCGGCTACGGCGGCACCATCGCCCACGTCATCCTGGAGCAGGCACCCGAGCCCACCGCCGTCGCACCGGCCCCGCCACCGCAGGCGGGACCGCGGCTGTTCCCGCTGTCCGGGAGGTCGCCGGCCGCCCTGCGCGCCCAGGCCGGCGAACTCGCCCGATGGCTGGCCGACGAAGGCCGGGAGACCGGCCTGGACTCCCTCGGGCACACCCTGGCGCTGCGCCGCTCGCACCTGGACGCGCGGGCCGCGGTCGTCGCCCGTGACCGGGAGGAACTGGCGGCCGGGCTGCGGACGATCGCCGACGGCGACGCGTCGCGCGAGGCGGCCGTCGGCACGGCCCCGGCCGACCCGGGCAAGGGCCTGGTGTGGGTGTTCTCGGGACACGGTTCGCACTGGGCGGGCATGGGACGCGAACTGCTGGCGTCGGAGCCCGTGTTCGCCGGCGTCATCGACGAACTGGAGCCCGTCTTCCGCGAGGAGATCGGCTTCTCCCCCCGGCAGGTCCTGCTGGACGGCGACTTCGCGACCGTGGACCGCATCCAGACCATGATCTTCGCGGTCCAGCTGGGACTCGCCGAGGTCTGGCGGTCCTACGGAGTCGAGCCCGACGCCGTCATAGGCCACTCCGTCGGCGAGATAGCCGCCGCCGTGACCTGCGGCCTGCTCTCCCGCGCCGACGGCGCCCGGCTGATCTGCCGCCGCTCGAAGCTGCTGCGCCGGGTGGCCGGGCAGGGCGCGATGGCGATGGCGTCGCTCTCCCTGGAGGAGGCGACCGAGCGACTCGGGGACCGCACCGACGTGGTGGCCGCCATCGCGGCGTCGCCGCTGTCCACGGTGATCTCGGGCGACATCGCCGGGGTCGAGGCCCTCGTCGAGGCGTGGCAGGCGGAGGGCGTGCAGATGCGCCGGGTGGCCTCCGACGTCGCCTTCCACAGCCCGCAGATGGACGCGCTCCTCGACGAACTCTCGGCCGCCGCGAGCGACTTGGGGCAGGGCGAGGCACGCTGCCCGATGTACTCGACCGCGTACGCCGATCCGCGCACCACTCCGGCCGCCGACGGCTCCTACTGGGCGGCCAACCTGCGCAACACCGTCCGGCTGGCGGCGGCCACCAAGGCCGCGGCGGAGGACGGCCACCGCGCCTTCCTGGAGATCTCGGCCCACCCCGTGGTGGCCCACTCGATCGGCGAGACCCTGGCCGAGGAGGGCATCGAGGACGCCTTCGTCGGCTCCTCGCTGCGCCGTGACCGGCCCGAGCCCGAGACCCTGCTGTCCGCCCTGGCCGCCGCGCACGCCCACGGTGTCGCGCTCGACTGGGCCCGGCTGCAGCCCGCCGGTGAGCTGGTCACTCTCCCCCGGGTCGCCTGGCAGCGCCGGCCGCACTGGCGCGAGACGTCCTTCCCCGGCGCCGGGCAGGGCCGCGGCCACGACGTCGACGCGCACCATCTGCTCGGCCAGCCCGTGGCCGTCTCCGGCCGCCCCCTGCGGCTGTGGCGGACGCTCCTGGAGGACGCCAACCGGCCCTATCCGGGCAGCCACACCATCAACGGCACCGAGATCGTCCCGGCCGCCGTGCTCCTCAACACCTTCCTGGCCGCCTCGGGCGGGACGACCTCCGGGGCGCTGCGGGAGGTCGCGCTGCGACTGCCGCTGGCGGTGGGCGAGCGCCGTGAACTCCAGGTCGTGCACGAGGACGACGGGCTCCAGCTGTCCTCCCGGCCGGCCGAGGGCGACGGAACCTGGCTCACCCACACGACCGCCACCACCGGGCCGGCCCCGGGCACGTCCCTGGGCGAACTGCCCGCGCTCCCCGACGGACTCGCCGCGGCCGACCCGGGCGAGATCCAGCGGCACCTCGCCTCGGTCGGCGTCCCGAGTATGGGCTTCGACTGGACCGTCGAGGACCTGCTGCTCGCCGAGGGCGCCCTGCACGCCCGCGTGCGTCCCGAGCAGCCGGAGCGCGCGGCGGCGACCTGGGCCCCGCTCCTCGACGCCGCCCTGTCCGTCGCCCCCCGCGCCTACCCCGGCCCGGCGACCCTGCGGATGGTGGCCGGCGTCGCCGGGCTGCGCGTCGAGGGGGCCGTGCCGGCGGTGGCCGACGTCCGGGTCACCCACGACGCGGCGGCCGACACGGTCGACGTGCTGATCGCGGACACCGACGGCCGGGTGCTGGCCGCGCTGACCGGCGTGCGGTACGCGACGATCGGCCAGGAGTCGCTGGTGGCCGCGCATCCGCGTGTCCTCGTCCACGACGTCGTGTGGCGTCCGCTCGCCCCGGGGACGGCGCCGGAAGCGGCCCCCGCCGGGCGGGACATGGTGCTGATCGGCGCCGTCGACCATCCGCTGGCGCAAGCCCTGCGCGAGCGGGTCACCGCCGGGGGACGCCGGTTCCTCGCCCTGAAGCGGCCCGCCGACCTCGACGGTCCGGAGGCCGGGCTCGACGCCGACACGGACGTACTGGTGCTGCCGCCGCAGCCGGGCCCCCAGGACGCGGTGCCCGACGCCGCCGCCGCGGGCGCCTGGCTGCTGCTGGAGACGGCGCAGCGGCTGGCGGCGCCGGACACGGTGCGCTTCCCCCGGCTGTGGGCGGTGACCACAGGGGTGCGCGAGAGCCGGGACACGACCGGGCCGGCCCACTCCGCCCTGTGGGGCCTCGGCCGGGTCGTCGCCGGTGAGCACGGCGAGCTGTGGGGCGGCGTCGTCGACCTGCCGCCGGCCGGCACCTGGGCCGCGGACGCGGTGGCGGGTCCGCTGCTCGACCTGGTGCGGGCGGCGCCGCGGGAGGACGTGGTGTCGCTGCGGGCGGACGGTGCCGCCGAGGTGTCCCGGCTGGTGCGCACCGAGCGGGAGGAGCGGGGCGACGCCGTGGCCTGCCGGTCCGACGGTACGTATCTGATCACCGGTGGTCTCGGTGTGCTGGGCCTTCAGGTCGCCCACTGGCTGGCCGAACGGGGTGCCCGGCGCCTGGTGCTGGCCGGCCGGCGCGGGCTGCCGCCGCGCGCGCAGTGGGACGGCGTGACCGACGAGGTGACGCGGAGCCATATCGCGGGCGTACGGGCCCTGGAGGCGCTCGGGGTGACCGTGCGCGTGGTCGCCCTGGACATCGCCGACGCGGACGCGGCGGGCCAAACGCTCACGCCGGACGCCCTCGGCATGCCGCCGATCCGGGGCGTCGTGCACGCGGCGGGTGTGCTCGACAACCGGATGGTGCCGGACGTGGACGAGGAGTCGCTGCGGGCTGTGCTGCGGCCCAAGGCGCACGGCGCGTGGGTGCTGCACGAGCTGTTCCCGGCCGGCAGCCTGGACTTCCTCGTGCTCTTCTCGTCCTGCGGCCAGCTCCTCGGCCTGCCGGGCCAGGCCAGTTACGGCTCGGCCAACGCCTTCCTGGACGCCCTGGCCCACCATCGCGGTGACACCACGAGCTTCGGCTGGACGTCCTGGCGCGGCCAGGGCATGGCGGTCAACGAGGTCGTGGACCTGGAGCTGCGCGAGCGGGGCGTCACCGACATCTCGCTGCCGGAGGCGTTCGCGGCGTGGGACCACGCGGCGCGCCGGGGGACCGGGCACTTCCCGGTGCTGCGCACGATCCCGCTGGAGGCCGGCACCGAACCGCTGCCGCTGCTGCGGGAGATCGGCACGGCGGAGCCCGCGGCGGCCGGTGCCGGCCAGGACGGGGGAGACCTGTTCGCCGGGCTGTCGGACGAGGAGCTGCGCGAGCGGCTCACCGAGGAGATCGCCGGGCAGATCGCCGGCGAGATGCGGCTGCCGGTGGCGTCGCTCGACGTGCGCCGCTCGCTGGTGGAGCAGGGCCTCGACTCGGTGATGACGATCGTCATCCGCAGGCGGCTGGAGAAGCGGTTCGGCCACAAGCTGCCCGCCACACTGCTGTGGCACCAGCCGACGGTGGTGGCGATCAGCGAGCACGTCGCGGAGCTGCTGTCGGAGCGCTGAGCCCACCGCACGCCGGACTGCCCCCCTCTCCGCCGGGAGAGGGGGGCAGTCTCAGTCGGGTACCGGAGCCGGCGGGTCCGTCACCAGATCCCGCACTGGTGGATCCACTGGCTGTCGAGCACGTTGCCCTGGGTGTCGCGGACCTCGACCGTGTACGCCCAGCCGCTGAAGGGCCGGTCGTCGACGTACCAGGTGCCGTCGGCCTCGACGACCAGGGTGTCCTGCGCCGGCGTGAAGTCGCCGAGGTGGTGGACGACGATCGTCTGGCCGGGCGTGTAGCCGCTGCCCCACGCGTCCACCGAGTACAGGTCGCAGTCCAGGTAGCCGCCCGTGTGCAGCGCCGCCGCCGACGCCGGGGCCGCGGCGAAGCCCGTCAGGGCCAGGGCCGCCGCCGCGGCGACACCGGCCGCCTTGATGGTGCGAAGCATTCCGAGAACTCCTTCGTCGGGGTGTCCGAGGAGAGTGCGTGCCGTCAGCGGGTCACCAGATACCGCAGTAGCTGTCGTCGGTGCCCAGCTGATTGCCCTGGGTGTCCTTGACCGTGACGACGTACCAGAAGCCGGGGCCGCCCTCGTCGCCCTTGGCCGTCGCCCAGGTGCCGTCGGCCTTGACCGTCAGGGTGTCGCTCGGCAGGGTCTTGTCCGGCACTTGTCCGAAACCGTCGTGGATCTTGTGCTCGACGACTATGGTCTGGCCCGGCTGGTAGCCCAAGCCCCTCGCGTCGACCTCGAAGGTGTCGCAGTCCTGATAGGCCGCGGTCACCGGCGCCTGAGCCGAGACCGACGCCGCCGCCGGGGTGGCGGCGACGCCCGTCAGGGCCAGGGCCGCCGCCGTGGCGAGGCCGGCCGCCTTGATGGTGCGTAACATCCGAGAACTCCTTCTTCGAAGATTCCGGGAAAGTGTGCGCCGGGATCGTAAACCCCAGTTCTGGAATACGCGGGCGCGGGCGGGTGAATTGCGGCGGATTGCGGTCGGCGATGCACTGGGTATCACCTGCGACTTTCAGGGGTCGCTTAAGGGCCTTCCGGGGGTTGAGCCGTGAACCTAATCTCGAATTCTGTCCGGCCTCTGTGGCCCAACTGGATGGGGGATGCGCGCATGCTCAACAGAGTCGTGATCGTGGGAGGCGGTACGGCGGGTTGGATGACCGCCTCCTATCTCAAGGCCGCCTTCGGCGACCGGATCGACATCACGCTGGTGGAGTCCGGGAAAGTCGGCACCATCGGCGTGGGGGAGGCGACTTTCAGCGACATCCGGCACTTCTTCGAGTTCCTGGGGCTCAAGGAGAAGGACTGGATGCCGGCCTGCAACGCCACGTACAAACTGGCGGTGCGGTTCGAGAACTGGCGCGAGAAGGGCCACTACTTCTACCACCCGTTCGAGCAGATGCGGTCGGTCAACGGCCACCCGCTGACCGACTGGTGGCTGCAGGACGGTCCGACCGGGCGGTTCGACAAGGACTGCTTCGTGATGGCCTCGGTCATCGACGCCGGGCTGAGCCCCCGCAGGCTCGACGGCACCCTGCTGGACTCCCCGTTCGACGAGAACGCGGAGGAAATGCAGGGCCTGACGATGTCCGAGCACCAGGGCAAGACGCAGTTCCCGTACGCGTACCACTTCGAGGCCGCGCTGCTGGCCAAGTACCTGACGAGGTACGCCGTGGAGCGCGGTGTCCGGCATGTGATCGACGACGTCGAGGACGTGGACCTCGACGAGCGGGGCTGGATCAGCTCGGTCCGTACGGCCGGGCACGGCGAGCTCACCGGTGATCTGTTCGTCGACTGCACCGGCTTCCGCGGCCTGCTGCTGAACAAGGCCCTTCAGGAGCCGTTCATCTCCTACCAGGACACGCTGCCCAACGACAGCGCGGTCGCCCTCCAGGTCCCGATGGACATGGAGCGGCGCGGCATACGTCCGTGCACCACGGCCACCGCCCAGGACGCCGGCTGGATCTGGACGATTCCGCTGACGGGCCGGGTCGGCACCGGTTACGTCTACGCCAAGGACTACGTCTCCCCCGAGGAGGCCGAGCGCACCCTGCGCGAGTTCGTCGGCCCCGCGGCGGCCGACGTCGAGGCCAACCACATCCGGATGCGCATCGGCCGCAGCCGCAACTCCTGGGTGAACAACTGCGTAGCCGTCGGGCTGGCGAGCGGGTTCGTCGAGCCGCTGGAGTCGACCGGCATCTTCTTCATCCACCACGCGATCGAGCAGCTCACCAAGAACTTCCCCGGCGCCGACTTCCACCCCACCCACCGCGACCGGTACAACGACGCCGTCGCCCATGTCATGGACGGCGTGCGGGAGTTCCTGGCCCTGCACTACGCCGCGGCCAAGCGCTCCGACACGCAGTACTGGCGTGACACGAAGACGCGCCCGCTGCCGGACGGGCTCGCCGAGCGCATCGAGAAGTGGCGGACCCAACTGCCGGACAGCGAGACGGTGTACCCCTACTACCACGGGCTGCCGCCGTACTCGTACATGTGCATCCTGCTCGGCATGGGCGGCATCGACGTCAAGCCGTCCCCCGCGCTCGCCCTGGCCGATCCCACCGCGGCGCAGCTGGAGTTCGAGGCGATCCGGGAGAAGACCGAGCAGCTCACCAGGACGTTGCCCGCGGCCTACGACTACTTCACCCAGCTGGGCTGACGCACCGTGGCGGGCCCGCCACGGCGGGCCTTCCACGGGCGGCCGTACGGCAGAAAGCGGAGCGCGATGAGCGAATCGACCATCCGGACCGAGCTCTCGGCGACCCCCGACGCGTTCCGGACGCTGATGAGCGGCTTTCCCACGGGGGTCGCCGTCGTCACGGCGACCGACGCGGCCGGCGTAGAGCGCGGAATGACCTGTTCGTCCCTGTGCGGAGTGTCGCTGGAGCCGCCGGTGCTGCTGGTGTGCCTGCGGGCCGGCAGCCCCACGCTGGAGGGTGTGCTGGAGTCCCGTACCTTCGCGGTGAACCTGCTGCGCGCCGACGCCCGGCCGACGGCCGAGCTGTTCGCCTCCGGTGATCCGCAGCGCTTCGCCAAGGTCGCCTGGCAGACGGACCCGCAGGCCGCGGGGCCGCATCTGCTGCGGGACGCGCACACCGTCGCGGACTGCGCGGTGCTCTCGGCCCAGCCGGTCGGCGACCATGTGACGGTGTACGGGGAGATCCGCAGGGTCACCCGGCGAGGTGACCGGATCCCGCTGCTGTACGGCCTGAGGCAGTTCCGGCCATGGCCGGAGCACTGACCGCCGGCGTCCGCCCGCGCAGCCGGCCGCCGAGCAGCGCCAGACCCAGGGGCGTCACCGTGTGCAGCACCTTGTTCCGCACCCGGCGCGTGCTGATCAGCCCCGACTGGCGCAGTACGGCGGCGTGCTGGCTGGCGCCCGCCGACGAGATGCCCAGGCGTTCGGCGAGCTGGCCCGTGGTGCAGGCGGCCGTCATCAGCACCCGCAGCGCGGCCGCCCGGGTCTGGCCGACCAGGGCGCCGAGGGCCTGTACGTCGGGCTCCGGGCCGCCCCACAGGTCGGCGGCCCGGTGGCCGGCGGGCGGGGCGGCGAAGACGAGCGCCGCCATGCCGGTGCCCGGCTCGCACTCGACGACCCGGCCGACCTTGCCGGGCAGGAACACGGACGGACACAACAACAGGCCCCGGCCGTCGAGACGGATCTCGCGGTCGGGGCCGTCGGGTATCTCCAGGACCGAGCCGGTCCACACGATTCTGGGATGCAGGGTGGCGAGCAGCTCCTCGACGCCGCCGGTCATGATGATCCGGCCACGTGCCTCGCACTCGGCTTCGAGCCGTTCGCCGATGCGGTCCCAGTACGGCACGACCGCCGCCCGCCACATGTCCACGGCCAGCCGGAACGCGTCCGCGCGGGTCAGCCCCACGGGCGGCCCGCCGCTCGTCACCGGCCTTCGCTCCAGCAGGAACAGCAGGTCGTCCGGGGCGTCGACGGTGCGCGGCAGCCGGGCCGAAGTCGTCCAGGGCGGGCTCTGCAACGGCAGTCGGCGCCGGGCCTCGTCACGCCATCGCGCATAGTCGGCGTGACCGGATCCGGTCAGCACACCGAGGGCGAAGGCTCCCTCGGCGACCGGGCCGAGCGTGCTCCGCAGCCGGGTACGGGCCAGGTCCGCCGCGGTGAAGTGAACTCTCTGCATGCTCGCCCCTGGTGGTGGTGATGAGCGGGCCGCCCGCGGACGGCCCGCTCGGTCAGAAGCCGGGTGCCGACGCCGGGGCCCGGAGGGTGCCGAGGTAGGGATGCCAGAGATGGCCGGGGTTGCCCTCCACCTCCGCCACGATCTCCCGCATCGCCGCGAGGGCCTTGGGCTCCTCCCCGTCGTAGACGTCGCCCTGGAGCATCTTCAGCACGTCGATGCGGTAGCGCGGGTCCTGGACGAACGCGGTGAACAGGACGTTCAGGCGGTAGTAGATGGAGATGAACTCGTACCAGTACCGCACCGCGCGGCGCAGCTTGGTCTCGTAGGTCTCGAACCGCTTCTTGGCGAAGTCGCCCGCCTCGTGCGCCGCGATGATGTCCTGGGCCGCGATCCGGGCGCTGTTGAGGGCGACGCTCACCCCGCTGGAGAAGATCGGGTCGACGAAGCGCGCCGCGTCCCCGATGAGCACGAAACGGTCGCCGCAGATCTGCTTCATCGCGTAGCTGTAGTCGCCCTCGGCCTTGAACTCCCGGATCCGCTCGGCGTTCCCCAGCGCGTCGCGCAGTTCGGGCCGGCTGGAGACGAAGTCCCAGAAGAACCCCTCGCGGTCCTTGGCCGCGGCGGCGAAGCGCTTCTTCTGGGTGACCACGCCGATGCTGGTGATGGTGTCGGTGATCGGGATCTGCCACACCCAGGTGTCCTTGATGGGCAGGAAGTGCACGAAGATGTGGTCCGCCTGGGCGGCGTCGGCGGCGATGGCGGTGCGGTCCAGGCCCTCGAACCAGGTGTGCACGGCGTACTGGTCGAAGACCGGGTCGGCGACCTTCACCTTGAGCTGGCGCCCCAGCAGCGTGCCGCGGCCGGAGGCGTCGACGACCATCCGGGCGGTGTAGTCGGTCTCCTTGGCCGCCAGCCGGACGGTCAGCCGCACCAGTTCGGGGTCGTCGAAGTCCACCTTCAGCACCCGGGCGCCGTTCAGGACGGTGGCGCCCTGTTCGTCGGCGTGCCGCAGCAGGATCGCGTCGAACCTGCCGCGGTCCACGTGGAAGGTGTAGTCGCGGTCGACGCCGGGCTGGTCGCGTTCCACGAACGCGATGTCGGCGGTCCAGCCGTGGCTGAGGCCGCTGTATCCCATGCGGGGTATGTCCCGTGACTCGGCGGAGGTCCAGGAGGCGCCGTACTTCTTCGGGAACCCGGCCTCGTCGATCTTCTCGAGGGCGCCGATCTCGTGCAGCACGGGGGTGGTCGCCGGGACGAGCGACTCGCCGACGTGCGGCCGTGGGAACGTCTCGCCCTCGAACACGACGACGGAGAGTCCGGCCCTGGCGAGATAGGAGGCCATGGTCGAGCCGGCCGGCCCGCCACCGATGATCGCGACGTCGAAGTCGGCTTTCATGCCTTCTCCTTCTGGGCGTTGTTTTCCAGCGACAGCTCGTGCAGCATTCCGGCGATGGTCCGGATGTCCTTGAAATGGTCGATGTCGATTTTCGCGGGCGAGACGTACAGGCCCAGCTCGTCACGGATATAGGTCAGCAGGAGCGCGACCCGCAGCGAGTCCAGGACGCCCGATTCCATGAGCGGGGACACATCGTTCAGCCGGTCCCGGTCGTCGCCCTGGAGGAATTCCTCCCCGATGAACGTGACGAGCGCGGACACATAGTCTTCTTCGGTCATGGGTTCTCGCTTTCTATGCGGTTCTCGTCCCACTCCAGTGCCTCCGCGGCAAGGTCCTCCTGCGACATCTGATCGATCTCCGCACGGACCTCTGCCTCCACCACCTCGGCCAGTTCGGCGACGGTGCCGCCCTCGAAGACGGCTCGGGTGGGGAAGTCGATGTCGAACGCCTGCTGGATCTCCGCGATGAGCCGGATCGCGAGAATCGAATTGCCGCCGCCGCGGAAGAAGTGGCTGTGCGCGCCCGCCCGGGTTCCGAGGAGCTTCTCGAAGATCTCCGCGATCCGCTCCTCCACGACCCCGCGCGGTTCGACCAGGTCGTCCGCCGTCGCGTCCTGGGGCTCGGGCAGCGCCGCCCGGTCCAGCTTCCCGTTGGCGTTCAGCGGGACGCGCTCGATCGGCGTGAACGCGCGCGGCACCATGTACTCGGGGAGCCGCTCGGCCACGTGCGCGGCGAGTTCCTCCCGCATCAGCGCCGGCTCCGCGCTCCCGGGGGCCGGCACCCAGTACGCGGCCAGCCCGGTGTTGCCGTCCGCGTCCCGGACGGCGATCACGACGGCTTCCGCGACCGCGGGGTGTGCGTCCAGCACGCCCCTGATCTCGTCCGGCTCGACCCGGTAGCCGCGGATCTTCACCTGCCCGTCGCGCCGGCCGACGAAGTCGACATGCCCGTCGGGCAGCAGCCGGACCAGGTCGCCGGTGCGGTAGAGCCGCGCCCCCGCCGGTCCGTAGGGGTCCGGTACGAAGCTCGCGGCGGTCGCCTCGGGGCGGGCCGCGTAACCACGGGCCAGGCCCAGACCGCCGACGTACAGCTCGCCCACCACACCCGTCGGCGAGGGCCGCAGCGAGTCGTCGAGGACATGCATCGTCACGCCCGGCAACGGCCGTCCGATGGGCACCGATTCACCGCTCACGGGCGCCGTCACCGGGTAGACGCAGGTGCCCACGGAGGCCTCGGTGGGCCCGTACTCGTTGATGAGCCGTCCCGCGCCCAGCGTCCGCGCCCACACATCGGCCCGGCGCACCGGCAGCGCCTCACCCGCCACCACGACCACCTCGGCCAGCTCCGCCAGCCGCTCCGGATCGAGCTGCTGCGCGAGGATCTCCATGTGCCCGGGCGTCAGCTTGAGGAACGACAACGGCGCGGCGTTCGCCAGCCGCGGCCCCAGCTCGGCCAGGTCCAGGTCCTGCGGCAGCAGATGCATCGGCTGTCCCGCGAGCAGCGGCGCCCACAGGTTCGGCACCACGAGGTCGAAGGCCACCGACGAGAACACCGCGCCGCCGCCGCTGCCCTTCAGGGCCAGCTCCTCGACCGCCCAGCGGACGTGGTTGGCCAGCCCGCGATGGGTGATCTGCACGCCCTTGGGCCGGCCCGTGGAGCCGGAGGTGTAGATCACATACGCCAACAGGTCCAGGTCGCCGCCGTGTTCGGGGTCCAGCCGTGCCGGGTGCTCCAGGGGTGCGGCGGGCCGGGACGCGATCAGGTCCGCGTCGCCGTCGGTGGTCACGAACCGCCCGGCGAAGACATCGCCGAGCCGCTCCCGGTGCCCGGACCGTGTCACCAGCACCCGTGCCCCGGCGTCGGCGAGGACGCCGCCGACACGGTCGGCGGGGAACGACGCGTCCAGCGGAAGGTAGGCGGCACCGGCCTTCCACACGGCGAGCAGCGCCACCGGCAGCTCGATGCCGCGCTCCAGCAGGACACCGACCACCGACTCGGGGCCCACACCGAGTTCACGGAGCAGCCGGGCCAGCCGGTTCGCCCGTGCGTCCAGTTCGGCGAAGGTCACCGTCGCGCCGTCCGCGACCAGCGCGGTGGCGTCCGGCACCGCCGCGGCCCGCGCCGCGAACAGCGCCGGCACCGACGCCGTCACCTCGGGCGCCGGGGTGTGGTTGTGCCGCCCCGGGCGGGAGAGGGCGTCGCGCTCGCCGTCCGGCAGCAGATCCAGGGTGTCGAGGCGGCCGAGCGGCTGGGCGGCGGCCGACGTCAGCAGTTGCCGGAAGTGGCCCGCGAGCCGCTCCACGGTGGCACGCTCGAACAGCGAGGTGGCGTACTCCAGGGCGCCGACCACGGTGCCGTCGGGCTGCCTGCGCATATAGAGGGTCAGGTCCGTCTTCGCGATCGACGACACCTCGGTCACGGCGTCGAGTTCGTCGGCGTCGGCGGCCGAGCCGGTGAGTTCCTCGCCGTGGTAGTCGAACGCCACCTGGTAGAGCGGCGTACGGGACAGGTCGCGCTCGGGCGCGAGTTCGGCGACCAGCTCCTCGAAGGGCAGCTCCTGGTGGCCGAAGGCGTCCTTGCAGACCTCCCGGACCCGCTCCAGCGCCTGCTCGAAGGGGGCGGCCGGGTCCAGCCGGCAGCGCAGGACGAGGCTGTTGAGGAAGAACCCGACGACGCCCTCGACCTCGGGCCGCTCCCGGCCGGCCACCGGGGTTCCGATCACCACGTCCCACTGCCCGGTGTACCGGGCCAGCAGTGTCGTGAACGCCGTGAGCAGCACCATGAACGGGGTCGCGCCGGCGCGCCGCCCCTGCTCGGTGAGCGCGTCCGCGACGTCGGCGGGAACGGCGAACGTGACGACGGCGCCCCGGGCGTCCCGGGCGGGCGGCCGCGGCCGGTCGGTGCGCAGGGCCAGCGGGGTGGCCCCGTCGAGCACCGTCCGCCAGTGGCCGAGCTCGCGGGCCACGACGTCCTCGGTGAGCCGCTCGCGCTGCCAGACCGCGTAGTCGGCGTACTGCACGGGCAGCTCGGGCAGTGCGGGGCGGCGGCCCGCGCGCAGCGCGTCGAGGATCTCGTGGAACTCCTCGCGCAGCACGGTCGCCGACCATCCGTCGCCGACGATGTGGTGCATCAGCAGGACCAGGGTCTGCTCGTCGGGGCCGGACCCGGCCTCGCCGATCAGCAGCGCGCGGGCGACGGGGCCGCGTTCCAGGTCGAAGCCCTCGGCGGCGTCCTGCTCGACGAGTTCGCCGACCCTGGCCCGCGGCGCGGTGATGCGGCGCAGCGCCATGGGGCCGGGCGGGTCGATCACCTGCGCCGGCTCACCGTCCGGGCCGCTGTCGGGCACGAACCGGGTACGCAGCGCCTCATGACGTGCCGTCAGCTCGGCCAGTGCCTGGCGCACCAGCGGTTCACCGTCGGTGGCGGGCACCCGCAGGAACAGACCGGTCACCCATTCGCGGCCGCGCGGGTTGATCCGCTCCAGCAGCCACAGCCGCCGCTGGCCGAGGGAGAGCGGCAGACCGCCGGTGCGCGGCACCGGACGCACCGGCGGTGCGTCGTCCCGGTCCGCGCCGTCGTCGTCCGCCGTGACCAGGCGGGCCTGCGCGGCCACCGTCGTCGCCCGCAGCAGCTCGGGCAGTTCGACGTCCCGGCCGGTCGCGGCGCGCAGCCGGTTGGCGAGCCGGGTGAGCTGCAGGGAGGAGCCGCCGAGCCGGAAGAAGTCGTCGTGCACTCCGATGTCCTCGGTGCGCAGCAGCTCCCGCCACACCTCGGCGACCAGTCGCTCGGCCGGGGTGGCGGGCACCGCCTCCGGGTCGCCCGTCGCGTCGGGGGCGGGCAGCGCCGACCGGTCCAACTTGCCGCTGGACGTCCTGGGGAACGACGCCAACTCCACGTACTGCGACGGAAGATGGGTCTTCGGCAGCCGCCCGGCGAGGAACTCCCGCAGCTCCTCGGCGGCCGTGGGACCGGCCTCCGGGCGGCACAGCAGATAGGCCGCGAGCCGCGTCCCCCGGGGCGTCGTGTACGGCACGACGGCCGCTTCCCGGACGCCCGGGTGCCCGGCGAGGGCGGCCTCGATCTCGGCGGGTTCGATCCGGACGCCGTTGATCTTGACCTGGTGGTCGGTCCGCCCGCAGAACTCCAGCGAGCCGTCGGCCCGCTGCCGCACCAGGTCGCCGGTCCGGTAGAGCCGGGCGCCGGCCGGGCCGGACGGGTCGGGCACGAAGCGTTCGGCCGTGAGCCCGGGACGGTCCAGATAGCCGTGGGCCAGCCCGACGCCACCGAGGTACAGCTCGCCCTGCCGGCCGGGTTCCACGGGATGCCCGTCGGGGTCGGCGACCACCGTGCGGATGCCGTCGACGGGGGTGCCGATGGGCACCGGACCGGAACGCTGGATCGGGTCGAAGCGGTGACCGGTGACCTCGTTGGTGCACTCGGTGGGCCCGTAGGTGTTCCACACCTCGACGTCGGCCCCGTGCTCGCCCAGGGCCCGCAGGAAACGCCGGACGAGTTCGGCGTGCAACTGCTCGCCGCCGCAGGAGAGCAGCCGGAGGGTCGTGCAGTCCTGCCAGGCCGGCTCGTCGACCAGCATGCGCAGCACCGACGGCACGACCTGGAGGACCGTGACGCGCTGCTCGTCGACCGTGCGGACCAGCAGGGCGGGGTCGTGCTCGGCGCCCTCCGGCGCCATCACCACCGTGCCGCCGCCGGCCAGCGGGGCGAAGATCTCCCAGCCGGCCGCGTCGAAGGTCAGCGGGGTCTTGTGCAGGACGCGGTCGCCGGGGCCGAGCCCGTGGGTGCGCACCCGCCAGCCGACCTGGTTGGCGAGACCGGCGTGGCTGACCACGACGCCCTTGGGGCGGCCGGTGGAACCCGAGGTGTGCAGGACGTACGCGGGATGCGCGCCGGACACCTCGACCGCCGGGGTGTGCTGGGGCAGGCCGTCGAGCGCCGCGGCGTCGGCGTCGAGCACCACCGTCCGCACCGCCCCGCCCGCGAAGCGGTCCGCCGTCTCGGGCCCGGTCACCACCACCTCGGCGCCCGTGTCCGCCAGCAGGGCGGAGGTACGGGCCGCGGGATGGCCGGGGTCGAGCGGCACATAGGCCGCGCCCGTCTTCCAGACGGCCAGCAGGGCGACGGCGAGGCGGGTGCCGCGGTGCAGCAGGACACCGACCGGCGCCTGCGGCCCGGCTCCCGCGCGTAACAGCAGGTGGGCCAGCCGGTTGGCGCGACGCTCCAGCTCGCCGTAGGTCAGCGCACGCCCTCCGGCCACCACCGCGAGGGCGTGGGCGGACGAGGTGGCGCGGCGCGCGACGACCTCGTGCAGCGGCTCGGCCACGGACGGATCCGACGGGTGGTTCATCGACTCTCCCAATGGGTCGGCAGTGGACCTGGGCCCGGGCACCCCCGCGGGCAGGGCCGCGTCGCCCGCTGCCCGCCACGCGGAGATCTTGCTGAACCGGCCAATACTGCGGCTATATCGCGGTTATCGCGCGGAATCGGACGATGAGCCGGCCGGTTCCGTCATCGTCTTGCCGGGGTCCCCGGCCGGTGTGTCGTTCTCGTCGATGCGCCGGGCGCCGCGCACCGCCGGGATCAGTGCCGTGGCCACGAAGGTCGCCAGCATCACGACCCCGACCGCCAGCACCGTCCTTCTCGCTCCGACGGAGCTCAGCGCGAACCCGCCGGCCAGCGAGCCCAGCGAACCGGCCCCCGAACTCAGCAGGCCCGCGACGCCGCCCACCCGGCCCTGCATCTCGTCCGGGGCCATCCGCACCTGGTAGACCCCGGCCAGCAGGTTGAGGACCGCCCCGGCGAAGGACGTGCCCGCGAACAGCGCGGCCAGCACGTACACCTCGTCCGTCAGCGCGACCATCGGCATCAGCACCGTCCAGACCCCGAAGATCGAGATCATCACCGGGCCGGGCCGCAGCCGCCGCACCAGCTGCGAACCGGACACGGCACCGACGATGCCGCCCAGACCCGACACCAGACCGATGACGCCGATCGTCGCCGGGGAGCCGCCGCTCTCCTTGACGATCAGGACCAGCGCCAACGACAGCACCTGGAACAGGATGTTGGTGACCGCGACCAGTGATATCGCCGCACGAAGAAAGCGCTGCGCCAGCAACCAGCGGAAGCCCTCGGCCATTTCGGCCCGCAGCCGCAGCGGGGTGCGCGGGCGCTCGGACTGGAAGTCCCGCCGGATGCACAACAGGCTTATCAAGGCGGCGAGATGGGCCAGCGCCGCGCACACGAACGGCGACCACCTCGCGACCCCGTACAGCGAACTGCCCAGCGGCTGGCCCAGCAGGCCCGCGGCCCGGGACCTGGCCTCGTTGCGGGACAGGGCGGGGGAGAGATGGTCCGGGTGGACCACGTTGCGGACCGCCGCCCGTTCGGAGAGCCGGTAGAAGATCGACGCCGTGCCGCTGACGAAGGCCACGGCCATGACATGGGCCAGCCACAGCCGGTCGCCGATCACCGCCACCGCCACGCTGGCCAGCGCCAGCAATGCCGCCACATCGCAGACGATCATCGTCCGGCGCCGGTCCAGCCGGTCCACCAGCACACCCGCGGGCAACTGCACGAGCAGCATGGGCAGCAGCCCGGCGAAGGCCACGAAGCCGGCGTCGGTGGGCGAGCCGCCGTGCCAGATCATCAGCAGCGGATAGGCGATGGCGGCGGTGCGGTCGCCCAGCACCGAGACGCCCGCGCCCAGCCACAGCAACAGGTAGTCACGGTTGGCGCGCAGCGGCCCGGGGGGCCGCTGCGGGCCGGCCGCGAGGGCCGGCCCGTCGGCGGTGCTCACCGGGACCGGTCTGCGGAGGCGTCCGGCTCCAGGAGCGAGGTGTGGCGCTTGGCCACCTCGGCACCGGACTCGCCGTTGGTGAGGACGACGAACCCGCGGCCCGGCCCCACCCGGCACATGGCCAGGGCGTGATAGCCGGCGCCCCCGCCGCCGTGCCCGAACTGGACGTCGGCGCCGAGGTCGTCGACGACCGTGCCGAGACCGTAGGAGCTGTGGCGGTGTTGGGGCGTGAGCATCTCCCGGGCCGAGCCGGCGGTGAGCTGCGCGAGCGGCCGGGCGAGGCGGGCACGGCGGATCTCCAGCGCGACCTTGGCGAGGTCGGTCGCCGTCGTCCACAGGCCGGCCGCGGCCAGCTCGGGCCGTACCAGCCAGCCCCCGTCGAGCGGCCGGCCCTCCGGGTCGTGGCCGAGGGCCACGGGCCGGTCCGTCCGCTCGGGGAACGCCGGGTCGAAGCTGCTGCCCGTCAGGCCCAGCGGCTTCATGAGCACGTCGTCCATCAGCTCGGCGAACGGCCGCTCCGTGGCGTCCTCCAGCACCTGCTGGACCACCGAGTAGTGGACGTTGGCCTTGCGGAAGACCTGTCCCGGCTCCAGTTCGGCCCGGGCGCCCATGCTCACCCCCGGCCCGCTGCCGTGCAGGAGATCCGTCAGCGACGGGGTGCGCTGCCCGCGCGGGAGGTGCACGACCGGTGTCGGGGCCAGGCCCGAGAGATGGCCGAGCAGCTGCCGCAGGGTGACGCGGAAGCCGTCCGGCATCCGCCAGCCGCGCAGCCGGGCGTTGACGTCCTCGTCCAGGTCCAGGACTCCCTCGTCCACCAGCCGCAGCACACCGAGCGCGGTGAGGTGCTTGCTCAGGGACCCGACCTGGAAGACGGTCTCGGGGGTCACCGGGTCGCTGCCGCCGGCCGCCAGGACACCGTGGGCCTCGACGGACACCAGCTCGCCGTCCCGGATCACGGCGACGCTCGCGCCGGGCACGTTCGGCATGTCGTGCAGAGGGCCCGGGCCCGGGGCCGGGGCGGGGGCGGACGCGGCGGGCCGCTCGGCCGCCGGTGTCCGGGCCGGGGACGCCTCCTTGACCGGCGCCTCCGTGACCGCAGACGCCTCTGTGACCGCAGACGCCTCCGTGCCCGGGGCCGCCTCCATGACCGGGGGCGCTTCCTGGACCTCCGCCGACTCGGCGGCCGCGGCCACCGCCTCCAGCCTGTCGTCCTGGTAGATGGTGAGCAGGGAGAGCGGGACGCCGGCCCGGCGGGCCGCCGCGATCACCTTGAACACCACGATCGAGTGACCGCCCAGCTCGAAGAACCGGTCGTGCGCCCCGACCCGCTCCACCTGGAGGACCTCGGCCCAGATCGCCGCCAGCGTCCGCTCCACCGGGGTGCGCGGCGCGACGTACGGCCGGCGGGCCGACGCCTCCTCGTCGGGATCCGGCAGCGCCGCCCGGTCGAGCTTGCCGTTGGCGGTCAGCGGCATCCGCTCCAGCCGGACGAACACCGTCGGCACCATGTACGACGGCAGGCTGTCGCCGAGCCACTTCCGCAACGCCTCGCCGTCGGGCTCCCCGTCCGGCGCGGCCGTCAGATACGCGACGAGCCGTCCGTCGCCCGGGGACGTGCCCTCCCGCAGGACGACCCGGGCCTCGGCAACCTCCGGACGAGCGGTCAGGGCCCGCTCGATCTCGCCCGGCTCGACCCGGTAACCGCGGATCTTGAGCTGGTGGTCGGCACGGCCGAGGAACTCCACGCTCCCGTCCGGCAGCGTCCGCGCCAGGTCCCCGGTCCGGTACAGCCGGCCGCCGGGCTCGCCGTACGGGTCCGGCACGAACCGCTCGGCGGTCAGGTCGGGCCGTCCGGCGTAGCCGCGGGCCACCCCGGTCCCGCCGATGTACAGCTCGCCTGCCGCCCCCCGCGGAACCGGCTCCAGGTCGGCGTCCAGGACCAGCATCCGGGCCCCGGGGACGGCCCGTCCGACGGGCACCGTCCCGTCCGCGCGGACGCCGGCGGCCACCGGGTGCACGGCGCAGCCGGAACTCGCCACCGTCGTCTCCGACGGCCCGTACGAGTTCAGCAGCCGTCCCTCGCCCAGCGCCCGCGCCCAGGTGTCGGCCAGCGGCACCGGCAGGGCCTCGCCGGCCACCACGACGACGTCCGTCACCTCGGCCAGCCGCTCCGGCGCGATCTGCTGGGAGAGGACCTCCAGATGACCGGGCGTCAGCTTGACGAACCCGTAGGGACCGCCGTCCAGCAGCCGCTGCCCCAGGGAGTCCAGATCCGTCTCCTCGGGCAGCAGCCGCACCGGCTGTCCGGCCAGCAGCGGCGCCCAGAGGTTGGGCACCACCAGGTCGAAGGCCACCGAGGAGAACAGCGGGGCGCCACCGCCGCCACCGGCCAGGTACGCCTCCAGTGCCCACCGCAGGTAGTTCGCCAGCCCCCGGTGGGTGACCTGGACGCCCTTGGGGCGTCCCGTCGACCCGGACGTGCAGACCACGTACGCCAGCGAGTCGGGGTCGGTGACCTGCTCGGGTGCCGTCCCGGGCAGGGCCGCGAGCGCCTCGCGGTCCCGGTCGACCAGCACCCGCGGCCCGTCGAACACCACCGGTTCCGCCAGGCCGCCGGTGCTCATCAGTACCTCGGCGCCGCCGTCGGCGAGCATGTCGCGCAGGCGCCCGGCGGGGAACGACGGGTCCAGCGGCAGATACGCCCCGCCCGCCTTCCACACGCCCAGCAGCGCGGCCATCAGCTCGGTGCCGCGTTCCAGCAGCACCCCCACGACGGTCTCGGTGCCGACGCCGGCCGCCCGCAGGCGGTGCGCGATCCGGTTGGCGGCGACATCGAGTTCCGCGTACGACATCGTCGTGGCGTCGGTGGCCAGGGCCACCGCGTCCGGGGTCCGTGCCAGCTGGGCGTGCCATGCCTCGGGCGTGGTCCAGGAGACCGGCCCGGCCGGCTCCCCGGGGGCGCTCGCCCACGGGCCGAGCAGCTGGTCCCGCTCGCCCGGCGGCAGCAGGGCGGTCCGGGTGTCACCGTCGCCGCCGGCGGCGATCGACTCCAGTACCGCCCGGTACATGGCGGCCAGCCGCTCCACCTCGGCCCGGCCGAGGAAGGCGCTGTCGGCGTTGAGCTGCAGGCCTCCCTCCACGGTCGAGACGCCCAGCGGCACCTCGATACGGCTGAAGCCGCCGCTGTCGCCGGAGGCCGAGGGAGCCGCGACGCCCGCACCGGCCGCGGTGAAGTCGTGGTAGCTGAAGCGGACGTCGATGAGCGGGCTGCCGTCGCCCAGCTCGTGCTGGATGGCGTGCATCGGGAAGTGCCGGTGCGGCCAGGCCTCGATCTCCCGGTCGCGGACCTGTCGCACCAGCTCGCGCCAGGTCGTCGCGGACAGGTCGACGGGGAACGGCAGCGGGTTGAGATGCGTGCCGTACACGCGGTCCGCGCCGGGCGCCTCCGGCCGGCAGTGGGTGACCAGACCGGTGAAGAACCGGCGCTCGGGCGTGAGCCGGCCCAGCACCCGCACATGCGCGGCGAGCAGGACGCTCTTCAGCGGCGCCCCGGCGTCGGACGCCACCGCGCGCAGACCCTCCAGCAGGTCGTGCAGCGGGACATGGACCCGGTGCCGGTCGTCCGGGCCGTCCGGGTCGCCCCAGCCGGCGGGCAGGGCGAACCGGGTGTGCTCCTCGACGACGCCGCTCCAGTAGGCGCGGTCCTCGGCGTCGGCCAGGGCGCGCAGCTCGGCGGCGACGGTGTCGGCGAACCGCACGGGCGGCGGCGTGTACGGCGCGAGGTCCAGGCCGTCGCGGAACGTGCGGTACAGATCGAGCAGTTCGGCGCGGAACACCCCGAACGTCCAACCGTCCATGATCAGATGCGACTGGGTGACGGTGAGCTGCCAGTCCCCGTCGGCGAACCGGTGCACCACCAGCCGCAGCAGCGGCGCCGCCGCGTGCTCCAGCGGGGTACGGCTCTCCGCCTCCGTCGCCTCCCGCACGGCCCGCTCCGCCTCCTGCGGGCTCGCGGCGGTCAGGTCGACGACCCGCAGCGGGACCTCCGCCGCGGCGTGCACCAGCTGCATGGGCACCGAGTACGACTCGGTGTCCACGGCGGTGCGCAACGCCTCCTGGCGGGCGACCAGTTCCCGCAGGGCCCGCTGCAGCGGCTCGCGGGAGAACGGCTCCGCGGCGCCGATCCGGACCGAGGAGACCCGGTGGTAGTTCATCGGGCCGTCCCCGGACAGCATCTCGACGAGCATGCCGTTCTGGGCCTGGGTCAGCGGATAGGCGTCGACGAGCCCCTCGGGCAGCCGGGCCCGGTCCGCCTCGCCCAGCAGCGAGAACGGCTCCACGGCCGCCGTGGGAGTGGCCGCCGGCCCCGCGTCGGACCTGGCGCACAGGGCGTCGATGGTCTGGTGCTCCAGCACCTCGCGCGCCGTGACGTCCACCCCGGCCGCCGTCATCCCGCCGGCGATCACCACGGCCTTGAGGGAGTCGCCGCCGAGGTCGAAGAAGCCGTCCCGGACACCTACCCGGTCCACGCCGAGCGCGTCCCGCCAGATGCCGGCGACCCGTTCCTCGACCGGGGTGCGCGGCGCGGCGTAGGCGGCCCGGGCGAAGGCGTCCTGGCCGGGGGCGGGCAGGGCGCGGGTGTCGAGCTTGCCGTTGGGGGTCAGCGGGATCCGGTCGATGTCTTGGTACGCGGCCGGGACCATGTACCCCGGCAGGGAGCGGCCGAGGTGGGCCCGGAGTTCCGCGGGCGCGGGCGGGGTGTCGCCGGCGGGCACGACATAGGCGACGAGGCGCTGCTCGCCGGGGCTGTCCTCGCGGGCGGTGACGACGGCCTCGCGGACCCCCGGGTGGGCCGCCAGGGTGGCCTCGATCTCGCCGAGCTCCACGCGGTAGCCGCGGATCTTCACCTGGTGGTCGATCCGGCCGAGGAAGTCCAGGCTGCCGTCGGGACGCCGGCGCCCCAGGTCACCGCTGCGGTACAGCCGCGACCCCGGCACACCGAACGGATCGGGTACGAACCGCTCCGCCGTCAGCTCAGGCCGGTTCAGATAGCCGCGTGCCGCTCCCGGACCGCCGATGTGGATCTCGCCCGGGGACCCGTCGGGCACCGGATGCCCGTGCGCGTCGAGCAGATGGACGGTCAGACCGCTCAGCGGCCGTCCGATCGGGTTGCCCGACTCGGCCTCCAGGTCCCGCTTGGTGATCCGGTGGTATGTCGTGTACACGGTCGTCTCGGTGATGCCGTACATGTTGACCAGGGCCACCCGGCCCAGGCTCAGCCGCCTGGTCCACGGCCGCAGTTCGGCGAACTCCAGCTTCTCACCGGCGAAGACGACGGCCCGCAGCGACAGCCGCTTGACCCGCGGGTCGCCCTCGACCGCCGGAGCGAGCAGCGAGCGGAACGCCGACGGCGTCTGGCACAGGACCGTCACCTCCTGTTCGACGAGCATGTCCAGGAAGTCGTCGGGCGCACGGGCCACGTCCTGGTCGACCACGACCAGCGTCCCGCCGTACAGCAGCGCGCCCCACAGCTCGAACACGGACACGTCGAAGGCGTAGCTGTGGAACATCGCCCAGACGTCCGACTCGTCGAAGGCGTAGTGCTCCTGAGCGCTCGTCATGAGCCCCACGATGCTGGCGTGGGCGAGCGTGACGCCCTTGGGGCGGCCGGTCGAGCCCGAGGTGTACATGACGTAGATCGCGTTGTCCGGCACCGCCTCGGACACGGGGGCGGTCGACGGCTCGGCCGCCAGTGCCCGCCGGTCCCGGTCCAGCACGACGAGCGGACCGTCGTGGGCGTCCTCGACCAGGGACAGCGAGGCGGTGTCGGTGACCAGTACCGACGCCCGGGCGTCGGCCAGGATGTACGCCAGCCGGTCGGCCGGGTTGGCCGGGTCCAGCGGCAGATAGGCGGCCCCCGACTTCAGGACGCCCAGCAGGGCGGGGATCAGGTCGGCGCCGCGCGGCAGGCACACCCCGACGACCCGCTCCGGGCCCGCGCCCAGGGCGCGCAGCCGGTGGGCGAGACGGTTGGCGCGGGCGTCGAGTTCGGCGTACGTCAGCGACTCACCGCCCGCGACGACGGCCACCGCGTCCGGTGTCCGGGCCGCCTGCCGCTCGAAGACCTCGTGCACACAGTCCCCGCCGGCCCCCGGCACACCGTGCGCCGCCGCCCCGGCCGCCGCGGCCTGCTCCAGGAGCCGCTCCCGCTCGCCCTCGGGCAGGTACACGGCGCGGGCGTCGCCGTCGTGGTCGGCGGCCATCGCCTCCAGTACCGCGCGGTACATGCCGGCCACCCGCCCCGCCTGGGCCGAACTCATGATGTTGTCCCGGGTGTTCACGTAGAGCCGGTCTCCTCGGTTGAAGACGGTGAAGTCGAACTCGCTGGTCGCGCTGGTCATCCGGGTCCCGGTGGCGACCTTCTCGGTGTCGACCTGGTGGAAGTCGATGTAGTTGAAGTAGGCGTTGATGAGCCGTCCACCGCCCCACTCGTGCTGGACGACGGGCATCGGATAGCGGCGGTGCGCCCACAGCTCGACCTCGCGGTCGAAGACCTGGCCGACCAGCTCCCGCCAGGTGCGGGCGGAACGGTCCACCGCGAAGGGCAGGGTGTTGAGGTACATGCCCAGCACCCGGTCGGCGCCCACGGCCTCGGGCCGGGTGTCCACGACGAGTCCCGAGTGGTAGGCGGGCGCGTCGGTGAGCTGCCCGAGGACCTTCATGTGGGCGGCCAGCAGGACGCTCTTCAACGACACCTGGGCCGACGTGGCCAGCTTCCTGAGCCGCTCGCCGAGATCGTCGAACGGCACCTCGTGGTAGACGAGTTCGTCCGTGTCGCCCGACCACTCGGTGGGAAACGTCACGGGCACGTACCCGGAGGTGATCCGCCGCCAGTACGCCCGGTCGTCGGCGGAGCGCAGCGAGGACAGCTCCGCGGCTATCGCGTCGGCGAACCGCACCCGCGGCAGGTCGTACGGCTCCGGCCGCCCGCCGTCGCGGAACACCCGGTAGCAGTCGAGGAGTTCCACCAGGAGCTGGTGGTAGCTCCAGCCCTCGGTGATCGCGTGCGACTGGGTGAAGGTCACCCACCACGCGTCGTCGCCCTCGTCGTGCGCGACGATCCGGAACAGCGGTGCCCGGTCGATCGCGAAGGACTCGGCGCGCTGCCGCCTCATCAGCTCGAAGCGGGCCGCGGTGAGTTCCTCCGCGGAGCGCCCGCGCACGTCCCGGACCTCCACCGGGATCTCGGCCGTGGCGTGCACCAGCTGCAGCGGCGTGGAGAAGCCGGTGAGCCGGAAGGAGGTGCGCAGCACCTCGTGGCGTGCCGCCAGGGCAGCGGCCGCCCGCCGCAGCGCGTCCGGGTCCAGCGGCTTGTCGTCGGCCACCCGGAAGGTGTTGATGATGTGGTACGAGCCGCGCCGGCCGTCCATCATCTCGATGAGCATGCCGAGCTGGGTCCGGCCCACCGGGTAGGCGTCGACGACGCCCTCCGGCAGCTTCGCCCGGTCGGCCTCGGAGATCAGCGCGAACGGCTCGGTGAAGACCTGCTCGGCCGGCGCCAGCCCCTCCCGGCCCGCGATCAGCTCGGACAGCCGCTCGACGGTACGGGCCTGAAGGACATCCCGTACGGCGATGTCGACGCCCTCCGCGCGCAGCGCTCCGACGAGGGCCACGGCGCGGATGGAGTCGCCGCCCAGGTCGAAGAAGTTGTCGCGGACGCCGACCCGCTCCACACCGAGGGCGTCCCGCCAGATCCCGGCGATCCGCCGTTCGCTGTCCGTGCGCGGGGCCACGTACTCGCCCCGTACGAAGGACTCGTCGTCCGGCGCGGGCAGGGCACGCTTGTCCACCTTGCCGTTGGGCGTGAGCGGAACCGCCGCCAGCCGGACGAACGCGGCCGGCACCATGTAGTCCGGCAGGGTCCTGGCGAGCCACTCGTGCAGTTCCGCGGGGGACGGGGCGCCCTCGTCCGGCGCGCTGAAGTAGCCGACGAGCCGCTCGTCGCGGACGACCACCACGGCCTGGCGCACCCCGGGATGGCTGGCGAACGCCGTCTCGATCTCACCGAGTTCGATGCGGTGGCCGCGGATCTTCACCTGGTCGTCGACGCGGCCGAGGAAGTCCAGGGCACGGTCGGTGCGCCAGGCGGCCAGGTCGCCGGTGCGGTACAGCCGCGCACCGGGCGGCCCGAACGGGTCCGGCAGGAACCGCTCGGCGGTCAGCGCCGACCGGCCCAGGTAGCCGCGGCCGACGCCGTCGCCGCCGACGTACAACTCGCCCGCGACACCGACGGGGACCGGCTGGAGGGACGCGTCCAGGACGTACAGCCGGGTGTTCCTGACGGGTTCGCCGATGGGCACCCGGCCCTCGCCCGGCGGAGCGGACACGACGGCGTGCGTGACGTCGTCCGAGCACTCGGTGGGACCGTAGGCGTTGACGAGCGGGATGCCCGGGTAGAGGTCCAGCCAGCGGTCGCACAGCTCGGCGGGCAGCGCCTCACCCGTCACCACGAGCCTGCGCAGCCGGGGCAGTCCGGGGGCGGGTGCCCCGGCGTCCCAGAAGTCAAGGCTGGTGCGCAGCAGGGACGGCACGACCTCCAGGACGGTGATCCCCTCGTCGGTGACACGCCCGAAAAGGCCGCTCGGGTCCAGCGCGGTGTCCCCGTCGACGACCCGGATCCGGCCGCCGGTGACCAGCGCCGCCAGCATCTGCCACACCGAGATGTCGAAGGCCGGCGGGGCGTTGAACACGACGCTCTCCGCCGGGCCGAGCCCGAGGTCCTCGATCTTGGCCAGCAGGTGGTTGCCCATGCCGTCGCGGCGGACCATGGCGCCCTTGGGCCGCCCCGTGGAACCCGAGGTGTAGATCACGTACGCCAGGTCGTCCTCGGCGGCGGCCGGGTCGGGGTCGGTGGCCGGCTGCCCGGACACCGTCTCCTCGTCGTCCAGCAGGACGATGGTGGCCGTACCGTCCCGCCTTACCGTGTCGGCCAGTTCGCGACGGGTCAGCACCAGACGTACGGCGGCGTCGTCGAGCATGAAGCCGAGCCGCTCGGCGGGCGCCTCCGGGTCGAGCGGCAGATACGCGCCGCCCGCCTTGAGCACCGCCAGCACGGACACCACCAGCTCCAGCGAGCGCTCCAGGCAGATGCCCGTGACGACGTCCGGGCCCACGCCGAGCTCACGCAGCCGGTGAGCGAGCCGGTTGGCCCGCGCGTTCAGCTCCCCGTAGGTGGTCACCGAGTCGTCGGTGACCACCGCCACGGCGTCCGGCGCGGTGGCGGCCAGGCGCTGGAACTCCTCCGGCACCCCCAGGGTGACGGGCTCGCGCCCGGTCGCGGTCAGTTCGTCCAGAAGGAGGCCGCGTTCGCCCTCGGGCAGATACGTGGCGCGGGCGTCGCCGTCGGCGTCGGCGGCCATCGCCTCCAGTACGGCCCGGTACATGGTGCGCAGCCGCTCGCCGTCGGCCCGGCTCAGGACGGCCGTGTTCGTCGTCAGGTTCAGCCGGTCGGCGCGGCAGTGCACGGTGATGGCGAACTCGGTCTGCGAGACGCCGAACCGGGCGTCCGCGCGGGCCCCGCCGTCCGCCGCGGCGCCGGAGGCGGTGGCCTCCGACCGGGGCAGATCGACGTAGTTGAAGGCGACGTCGACCAGTCGGCCGCCGTGCCAGTCGCGTTGCATCGCCGGGAACGGATAGCGCCGGTGCGGCCACAGCCCGGCCTCCCGGTCGAAGACCTGGGTGACCAGCTCCCGCCAGGTGCGCGCGGAACGGTCCACCGGGAAGGGCACCGTGTTCAGGTGCATGCCGTACACCCGGTCCGCGCCGGCCAGTTCGGGCCGGGCGTCGCACACGAGGCCGACCTGGAACGCCGGGGACTCGGTGAGCTGGCTCATGACCTTGACGTGCGCCGCCAGCAGCACGCTCTTGACGGAGACCCGCAGCCGGGTCGCCAGGTCCCTGAGCGAGCCCTCGATGTCGTCGAGCGGCACCCGCACGTCGAAGCTCTCACCCGCGCCCGCCTCGGGCTCCCAGCCGTCGGGCACGGTGAACGGGGTGTGCGTGTCCACCACGTCCCGCCAGTAGGCCGCGTCCTCCTCCGACCGCAGGGAGGCCAGTTCGGCGGCGATGTAGTCGGCGTAACGGACGGCCGGGGCGGCGTACGGCTGCGGCCGCTCACCGTCACGCAGCCTGCGGTAGACGCCGATCAGTTCGGCCAGCAGCCAGTTGTGGCTCCAGCCCTCGGTGATGGCGTGCGGCCGGGCGATCGACAGCCACCAGCCCGCCTCGCTGTCCGGCCCGACGTAGGCGGTTACCCGCAGCAGGGGAGCGCGGCCCAGGTCGAACTCCGCGTCACGCTCCGCGGCGAGGAGACCCATCAGCTCCGCGGTGGGGGCGTCGCCGTCGGCCCCGGACTCCGTGGCGGCCAGCCGGTGCACGGTGACCGCAACCTCCACCTCTGTGTGCACCAACTGCATGGGCAGCGAGAAGGACCGCAGGTCGAACGAGGTGCGCAGCATCTCGTGCCGGCCGACGACCGTCCTGGCCGCCTCGCGCAGCGCCTCCGCCGAGAAGGCGTGGCTGTCGGAGATCCGGTACGAGATGAAGCTGCGGTAGGAGTCACCGCCGCCCAGCATCTCCACCACCATGCCGGTCTGCACCTGGGACATCGGATAGGCGTCGGCGAGGCCCTCGGGCAGCTTCGCCCGGTCCTCGTCCGAGATCAGCGCGAACGGCTCCACCAGCGCGTCGCCGGCCGCCAGTCCGGCCCGCCCGGCGAGGAGTTCACCCAGCTCACCGACCGTGCGGTGGGTGAAGACATCGCCGACCGAGACATCCAGCAGTTCCTCGCGCAGGGCGCCGACGACGGCGACGGCCTTGATGGAGTCGCCGCCCAGGTCGAAGAAGCCGTCGTGCACACCGACCGTGTCCACCCCGAGGATGTCGCGCCAGACCGCCGCGATCCGCTCCTCGGTGGGGTTGCGGGGCGCCACGTACTCCGAGCGGGCGAAGGCGTCCTGGCCGGGGGCGGGCAGGGCGCGCTTGTCGAGCTTGCCGTTGGCGGTGAGCGGGATCGCCTCCAGCGTGACGAACGCCGCCGGAACCATGTAGTCCGGCAGTGTCCGCCCGCAATGGGCTCCCAGTTCGGCACTGGAGGGCGCCGTCGCGTCGGACGCCGTCACGCAGTACGCCACCAGGCGTTTGTCGCCGGGGGTGTCTTCGCGGGCGAGGACGACGGCGTCGCGGAGGGCGGGGTGGGTGGTGAGGGTGGTTTCGATCTCGCCGAGTTCGATGCGGTAGCCGCGGATCTTGACCTGGTCGTCTGCGCGTCCGAGGAAGTCGAGGCTGCCGTCGGGGCGTCGGCGGGCGAGGTCGCCGCTGCGGTAGAGGCGGGCGCCGGGCGGTCCGTAGGGGTCGGGGACAAAGCGTTCGGCGGTGAGTTCGGGGCGGTGGAGGTAGCCGCGGGCGACGCCGGGGCCGCCGACGTGGATCTCGCCGGGGACGCCGAGGGGGACCAGGTTGCCGTAGCGGTCGAGCAGATGGACGGTGAGGTCGCTGAGGGGGTGGCCGATCGGGTTGCCCGCGGCCGGTGCCAGGTCCTCGTCGACGATGCGGTGGTAGGTGGTGTGGACGGTGGTTTCGGTGATGCCGTACATGTTGATCAGTGCGGGGGCATCGAGGCCGAGGCGGTTGGTCCAGGGGGTGAGTTCGGCGAGTTCGAGTTTCTCGCCGGCGAAGACGACGTGGCGGAGGGTGAGGTGAGGGATGCGTTCGTCGTTGTCTGCGGCCGCGTTG
>NZ_KQ948937.1:125115-131221 GCF_001514235.1 Streptomyces caeruleatus
GGGTCGGCCGGTGGAGCCTGAGGTGTAGATGACGTAGATGCTGTTGTCCGGCCCGGACAGGGCAGCCGGCGGGGTGGTGTCGGGCTGGGTGTCGAGGTTCTCTTGGTCGAGGACGACGAGTGGGCCGTCGTGGACGTTCTGGACGAGGGGCAGCAGTGCGGTTTCGGTGACGACGACGGATGCGCCGGCGTCGGTGAGGATGTAGGCGAGCCGGTCGGCGGGGTTGGCGGGATCCAGCGGCAGATAGGCGGCGCCGGATTTGAGGACGCCGAGCAGGGTGGGGAGCAGGTCGGTGCCGCGGGGCAGGCAGATGCCCACCAGGCGCTCCGGGCCGGCGCCCAGTTCCCGGAGCCGGTGAGCGAGTTGGTTGGCGCGGGCGTCGAGCTGGGCGTAGGTGAGGGACTGGCCGTCGGCGATGACCGCGACCGCGTCCGGAGTTCTGGCGGCCTGTTCCTCGAACAGCTCGTGCACCGTCCGCGTCACGGGCGTCGGACGTGCCGTCGCCCTGCCGGCCGCGAGCAGTTGCTCCCGCTCGCCCTCGGGCAGGTACACGGCGCGGGCGTCGCCGTCGTGGTCGGCGGCCATCGCCTCCAGAACCGCCCGGAACATCCCGGCGATCCGGTCGGCGTTGGCCTGGCTGAGCACATGGGAGGTGGAGCGCAGGCTCAGGACGCCGCCGAGGGCCGTGACGGTCAGGGCGAACTCGTTGGGGGCGTCGTTGAAGCCCCAGCCGTCCTCGGCCTCCTCGGCGTCCATCCGGTGGAAGTCGAGATAGCTGAAGAAGACGTCGACCAGACGGCCGCCGTCGGACCGTGCGATGGCCGGCATCGGGAAGTGGCGGTGCGGCCAGGCCTCGATCTCCCGGTCGGACATCTGCCGCACCAGCTCCCGCCAGGTGCGGGCGGAGCGGTCGGCGGGGAACGGCAGGGTGTTCAGATAGGTGCCGTAGATCCGGTCGGAGCCGGACGCCTCCGGGCGGCAGTGGGTGACCAGCCCGGCGTGGAAAGCGGGCTCGTCGGTGAGCTGCCCGACGACCTTCATGAACGCCGCGACCAGCACGCTCTTGACCGACGTCCGGGCCGCGCCGGCCAGGGCCCGCAACGGCTCCTCCAGGTCGCCGAAGCGCGCTCCGGCGCGGATGGTCTCGGCAGGCGAGGCCAGGTCACCGTGCCAGCCGGCGGGGATGTGGGCCTTGCTGTGCCCGGAGACCACGGTGTCCCAGTACGCGCGGTCCTCCGCCGACTCCAGGGCCGCGAGTTCGGCGGCCACGGAGTCGGCGAACCGCACCTCGGGAGCCTCGTACGGCTCCGGCTCCAGGCCGTCGCGCAGCCGCTGGTAGACCCGGACCAGGTCCACCAGGAACAGCTGGTTGCTCCAGCCGTCCATGACGGCGTGGCTCTGGGTGAACGCGCACAGCCAGTCGGCGCCCAGGACATGCGCGGCGACCCGCAGCAGCGGCTCGGTGCCGCCGAGGTCGAAGGGCCGGGCCCGCTCCTCGGCGACGTACGCGGTCATGGTCCGCCGCTGCCGCTCCTCGGTCAGTTCGCGCAGGTCGTGCACGGTGACGGGCACCTCGACGGCCGCGTGGACGAGTTGCAGCGGCACGGAGTAGCCGCTCAGCGCCACCGAGGTGCGCAGCGCCTCGTGCCGGGCGACCACGGTGCGCACGGCCTGCGCGAAGGCGTCGGCGTCGAACGGCTGGTCGTCGTGCACCCGGTAGACGTTGACGTTGTGGTAGTTGCCCCGCTCCTGGTCGGCGAGCGTCTCGACGAGCATGCCCGTCTGCACCAGGGAGAGCGGGTAGGCGTCGGCGACGCCCTCGGGCAGCTTCGCCCGGTCGGCCTCGGAGACCAGCGCGAACGGGGCGGTGAAGGACCGCGCGGCGGCGGCCGGCTCGGTCCGGCCGGACAGCAGCTCGCACAGTGCGGCCACCGTGCGGTGCGCGAAGACGTCACGGACCGCCACGTCGAGGCCCTCGTCACGCAGGGCACCGACGAGGGCCACGGCGCGGATGGAGTCGCCGCCGAGGTCGAAGAAGTCGTCGTGCACTCCGAGGCTGCCGTCGCCGAGCACCTGGCCCCACACCGCGGTGACCCGCTCCTCCAGCGGGGTGCGCGGCGCGGTGTACTCGACCCGGGCGTAGGCCTCCTCGCCCGGGGCGGGCAGCGCCCTGCGGTCCACCTTGCCGTTGGCGTTGAGGGGGATCGACTCCAGCGCCACGAACGCGGACGGCACCATGTACTCGGGCAGGCTGCGGCCGAGCAGGGTGTGCAGTTCGGCGGGGTCGGGGATGCTCTCCCCGGCCGGTACGAGGTAGGCGACGAGCCGCTTGTCGCCCGGGGCGTCCTCGCGGAGCAGCACGCGCGCGTCCGCGACCCGCGGGTGGTCGCCGAGCGCGGCCTCGATCTCGCCGAGTTCGACGCGGTAGCCACGGATCTTGACCTGTCCGTCGCCGCGGCCGAGGAAGTCGACGCTGCCGTCGGGCAGCACCCGGACGATGTCCCCGGTGCGGTACAGCCGTCCGCCGGGCGGGCCGTACGGGTCCGGCAGGAAGCGTTCGGCGGTGAGTTCCGGACGGCCGAGGTAACCGCGGGCGACGCCGGCGCCGCCGACGTACAGCTCGCCCGCGACACCGGCCGGTACGGGCTGGAGACGTCCGTCGAGGACGTACATCGCCACACCGGGCAGCGACCGGCCGATCGGCATCACGTCGGGCAGCGTCCCGTCCCGTGCCGGTTCGGGGACGGGCCAGATGCTGGTACCCACGGAGTTCTCGGTCGGGCCGTACTCGTTGACCAGCACGGTGTCCGGCGCCAGCTCCCGCCAGGACCGCACGGCCTGGCGGCGGAACGCCTCGCCGGCGACGACGAGCAGCGGGGCCAGCCGTCGCGCCTGGTCCGCGGAGAGCTGGTGCGTCAGCACCTCCAGGTGGGCCGGCGTCAGCTTCACGAAGGCGTACGGCGCACCGGCCGCCAGTGTCTCGCCGAGCCGGCCCAGGTCCAGGTCCTGGGGCAGGACATGCACCGGCTGCCCGGCCAGCAGCGGCGCCCACAGGTTGGGCACCACCAGGTCGAAGGCGATCGAGGAGAACAGCGGGGCACCCCCGCCGGCGCCGGTCAGCTCGCGCACGGCCCAGGCGACATGGTTGGCCAGCCCGCTGTGCGGGACCAGAACGCCCTTGGGCCGCCCGGTGGATCCCGAGGTGTAGATGACGTACGCCAGCCGGTCCGGGTCGGCGACCCGCTCCGGGGCCGACGACGGCTGGGCGTCGACGGACGCGCGGTCGACGTCGACGAGCAGCGTGTGCCCGCCGAAACCGTCCGCCGAACGGTCCCGGTGGGCGGACTGGGTGAGCAGTACGGCGGCGTCCGCGTCGGCGAGCATGTGCGTGACCCGCTCGGCCGGGAAGACCGGGTCCATCGGCAGATAGGCGCCCCCGGCCTTCCACACCCCGAGCAGCCCTACGACAAGATCGGCGCTCCGGTCCAGAAGCACCGCGACCACCGACTCCGGCCCGACACCGAGTTCCCGCAGCCGGTGGGCGAGGCGGTTGGCGCGGGCGTCCAGCTCGGCGTACGTCAGCCGCTCGTCGCCGGACACGACCGCGAGCGCGTCGGGAGTGCGCAGGGCCTGCTCCTCGAAGGCCTCGAACACGGTCCGGGTCACCGGTTCGGTGGGGTTGACCGCCCACTCGCCGACCAGCCGGTCGTGCTCCTCGGCCGGGATCAGCGGCACGCGGGCGTCGCCGTCGGCGTCGGCTGCCATCGCCTCCAGCACCGCCCGGAACATCGCCCCGACGCGCTCGGTGTTCTCCAGGGTCAGCGACCAGGAGTCGGCGGTCAGGAAGATGTGCTTGACCCGGGAGGAGATGGTCAGCGGGAACTCGGTGGGGCTGTCGTCGATGCCGACCCGGTCGTCCACGAGCGCGGCGTCGACCTGCCGGAAGTCCTGGTAGTTGAAGAACACGTCGATCAGGCGCTGGGTGCCGCCGATCTCGCGCTGCACCGCCGGCAGCGGATAGCGGCGGTGCTCCCAGGTCTCGACCTCACGGGCGAACGTGGCGCGGACCAGCTCCAGCCAGGTGGCCGGCATCCGGTCGAAGGCCAGCGGCAGCGTGTTGAGATACATGCCGTAGACCCGGTCGGCGCCCGTGACCTCGGGCCGCACGTCGAAGACGAGACCGGCGTGGAACGCCTGGGCGTCGGTGAGCTGGGCCATGACCTTGCCGTACGCGGAGAGCATGACGCTCTTCAGTGACGCCCTGGCCTTCGCGGCGAGCGCCCGCAGCGCCGGCTCCAGGTCCTCCCAGGAGACCTGGACGTGGTGCTTCACACGCGGCGCACCACTGTCGTCGCCCCAGCCGGACGGCAGCGTGAACTTCTCGTAGTCGCCGGTGATCCGGCGCCAGAAGGCACGGTCGTCGGCGGAGGCCAGCGAGGCCAGTTCGCCCGCGACGGAGTCGGCGAACCGCACGGCGGGCCGGTCGTACGGCTCGGGCTCCAGGCCCTCCCGCAGACGCCGGTAGCAGCCCAGCAGCTCCATCAGCAGGGAGTGGTAGCTCCAGCCTTCCATGATCGGGTGGCACTCGGTGACCGAGATCCACCAGACCGTGTCACCCGTGACATGCGCGTGGAAGCGCATCAGGGTGGGCGTGCTCAGGTCGAACGGGTCGGCGCGCTCGGCCCGCACGAACTCCTGCAGCGAGTCCTGGAGTTCGTCCTCGTCGAGATGGCTGAGGTCGCGCACTCCCACGGCGGCCTCGGCACTCTCGTGGACCAGTTGCAGCGGCACCGAGAAGTCGGTCAGATGCACCGAGGTGCGGAGCATGTCGTGGCGCTCCACGACCTCGGCCACGGCCTTCCGGAACGCGGCGAAGTCGAAGGGCCGGTCGTCGAGGATCCGGAAGCAACTGCAGTTGTGGTAGTGGTTCTTCTCCTCGTCGGCCAGCATCTCGATGACCATGCCGGTCTGGATCTGGGACAGCGGGTAGGCGTCCACGACCCCGTCGGGCAGCTTCGCCCGGTCCTCGTCGGAGACCAGCGCGAACGGCTCCACCAGCGTGAGCTGTTCGGCCGATATCGCGGAGCGGCCGGTCAGCAGCTCACTCAGTTCGGCCACCGTACGCCGGTCGAAGACATCGCGTACGGAGAGGTCGAAGCCCGCGTCACGCAGGGCGCCGACGAGGGCCACGGCGCGGATGGAGTCGCCGCCCAGGTCGAAGAAGCTGTCGTGGACACCGACCCGCTCCACCTCCAGGGCGCCGGCCCAGACCGCGGCGACCTGCTCCTCGACCGGGGTGCGCGGCGCGGCGTAGGGAGCCCGGGCGAAGGCGTCCTCACCAGGGGCGGGCAGGGCGCGCTTGTCGAGCTTGCCGTTGGCCGTGAGCGGGATCGCCTCCAGCGTGACGAACGCCGCCGGGACCATGTAGTCCGGCAGGCCACGGGCCAGGAACTCCCGCAGCTCCGCGGTGTCCGGAGCGGTGTCGCCGGCCGGGACGAGATATCCGACCAGGCGTTTGTCGCCGGGGGTGTCTTCGCGGGCGAGGACGACGGCGTCGCGGAGGGCGGGGTGGGTGGTGAGGGTGGTTTCGATCTCGCCGAGTTCGATGCGGTAGCCGCGGATCTTGACCTGGTCGTCTGCGCGGCCGAGGAAGTCGAGGCTGCCGTCGGGGCGTCGGCGGGCGAGGTCGCCGCTGCGGTAGAGGCGGGCGCCGGGGGGTCCGTAGGGGTCGGGGACGAAGCGTTCGGCGGTGAGTTCGGGGCGGTGGAGGTAGCCGCGGGCGACGCCGGGGCCGCCGACGTGGATCTCGCCGGGGACGCCGAGGGGGACGAGGTTGCCGTAGCGGTCGAGAAGCCGGATGTGCAGGTCGGCCAGGGGGTGGCCGATGGGGTTGCCGGTCGAGTCGAGATCGGCGGCTGTGATGCGGTGGTAGGTGGTGTGGACGGTGGTTTCGGTGATGCCGTACATGTTGATCAGTGCGGGGGCATCGAGGGCGAGGCGGTTGGTCCAGGGGGTGAGTTCGGCGAGTTCGAGCTTTTCGCCGGCGAAGACGACGTGGCGGAGGGTGAGGTGGGGGATGCGTTGGTCGTTGTCGGTGGCTGCGTTG
>NZ_KQ948937.1:131732-208418 GCF_001514235.1 Streptomyces caeruleatus
GGGGCGGCCGGTGGAGCCTGAGGTGTAGATGACGTAGATGCTGTTGTCCGGCCCGGACAGGGCAGTCGGCGGGGTGGTCGGCTGGGTGTCGAGGTTCTCCTGGTCGAGGACGACGAGTGGGCCGTCGTGGACGTCCTGGACGAGCGGCAGCAGTGGGGTTTCGGTGACGACGACGGATGCGCCGGCGTCGTTGAGGATGTAGGCGAGTCGGTCGGCGGGGTTGGCCGGGTCCAGCGGCAGGTAGGCGGCGCCGGATTTGAGGACGCCGAGCAGGGTGGGGAGCAGGTCGGTGCCGCGGGGCAGGCAGATGCCCACCAGTCGCTCGGGGCCGGCGCCCAGTTCCCGGAGCCGGTGGGCGAGTTGGTTGGCGCGGGCGTCGAGCTGGGCGTAGGTGAGGGACTGGCCGTCGGCGATGACCGCGACCGCGTCCGGGGTCCTGGCCGCCTGTTCCTCGAACAGCTCGTGCACCGTCCGCGTCACCGGCTGTACGGCGTGGGGCGCCCCGGCGGCCAGGGCGTACTCGGCCTCGTCGAGTATGTCGACCTGGGACAGCCGGAGGGTCTCGTCCTCGGCGACCTGCTCCAGGAAGCGGACGAAGTGCCCGATCATCCGCTGCACGGTGTCCCGCTCGAACAGCGAGGTCGCGTAGACCAGTTGGCCCTGGAACGTGCCGTCGGCCGCGGCGTTGACCTGCAACTCCAGGTCGCACTTGGCCACGCCGCCAGTCGCCGTGACCGGCTCGATGGCGAGGCCGGGCAGGTGCGCGCCCTCGCTGCCGCGCTCATGGAGGGTGAAGGCCACGTCGTACAGCGGGGTGCGGGACATGTCCCGTTCCGGCTGGAGCTCGTCGACGAGGCGGGCGAAGGGGACGGCTTGGTGGTCGTAGGCCTCGATCAGGGTCTCGCGGGCCTGGTCGACCAGTTCGGCGAAGGAGGGGTCGCCGTCCCAGCGGGCGCGCATGACCAGGTTGTTGATGCCGTAGCCGATGAGGCCCTGGAGCTCGGGGCGGGTGCGGCCGGAGGCGACCGTGCCGACCGGGATGTCACGCCGGCCGGTGTAGCGGGCGAGGAGGGCCTGGAAGGCGGGGAGCAGCACGGCGAACGGGGTCGCGTTGTGCGCCTGCGCCAGTTTGTGGACCTTCTCGCAGAGCCCTTCGGGCAGCGCGAAGGGTACGTCCGCGCCCTCGTGGCGGCGGTGGCTGGGACGGGGCAGGTCGGTGGGCAGGTCGAGCGGGGTGATCCCGGCCAGCCGCTCCCGCCAGTGGTCCAGGTGCCGGGCGTAGGCCCCGGAGCTCTCCTCCGCGCGCTGCCATGCGGCGTAGTCCGCGTACTGCACGGGGAGGGCCGGCAGGGACGGCTCCCGCCCGTGCGTGAACTCCTCGTACAGGGCGCCCAGTTCGGTCATGAGGACGCGGGTGGACCAGGCGTCGAACGCGATGTGGTGGATGACGACGCTCAGCACGTGGTCGTCGTCCGCGAGCCGCAACAGGCGTGCCCGTGCGGGCCACTCGTGTTCCAGGTCGAAGGGGATCACCGACATCCGGGCGACGAACTCCGTGGCGTGCCGCTCACGTTCGTCGGCCGATCCCTCGCGCGCCGGCTCCAGGGGAAGCTCCACGGCCGCGGGCGGGTCGATGATCTGGGCCGGTTCCCCGTCGGCCAGCGCGTACCGGGTGCGCAGCACTTCGTGCCGTGCGGTCAGCGCGCTCCACGCCTGCTCCAGCGCCGCGGTGTCGAGTGCGCCCCGCACCCGGAAGGCGAGCGGCACCAGGTACTCGGCGCTGTCCGGCTCCAGCCGGTTGAGGAACCACATCTGCTGCTGTCCGAACGACAGCCGCAGTGTCCCGGCCCGGTCGACGGGGGTGATGGCCGAGCGGCGGCCGCGGGGACGCCCACCGCCGAGTCGCCTGCGGAGGAGCTTCTCCTGAAGGGCGTCGACGTCTGCCGGCTTCTTCTTCCCGACGCTCATCTGTTCCAGTCCTTCCGCTGCCGCCGCTATTGAGTGGCCGATGGGTTTTCCGATAGCCCGTCGGGATTTTCTAGATGTGCCGGAACAGCGAGAGCGTCATTTCTGCGCCGTCTGCTCCATACGGCGACGCAGGCTCAGCGGGCGCATGTCCGTCCACACCTCGCCGATATGCGTGAGGCATTCCGAGCGCTTTCCCTCGGTTCCCTCCGCGCGCCAGCCGGAGGGCAGGTCGCGGTCCGCCCACCAGATGGAATACTGCTCCTCGTCGTTGATCACGACGCGGTAGATCTGGCCGTCATCCTGCTCGTCAGCCATGTCAGACCCTTTCAAGAAGCCGTCGATGAAACGGCATTCGGGCATTCCATATCTGATCGATCAGTTTTCTCGGCGACCCGATACTCCGTCTATATCGGAGCTATCCGGCCAAGAAGCCCTCCGGCCCGGGACCCGAGTGAAGTCGGGTCCCGGGCCGGAGGGCTTCGGGCGGGGGTGCGGAGCCGGGGTCTAGTCGGTGCGCGCGCCGGTGGCGGCGGCCACGGGGGCCGGCCGCGACGGCTCGCTCGTGCCGGGCAGCCGGTTCAGCCGGTTCAGCCGGCCCGGCAGGGTCCAGGCCCGTTCGCCGAGCATGGCCACGGCGGCGGGGAGCAGGACACCGCGCACGATGGTCGCGTCGATGAGGATGGCCACGGCCATGCCCACGCCCATCATCTTGTTCTCGATGGCGGACAGGGTGATGAAGACGGTGAACACCGCCGTCATGATGACGGCCGCGCTGGTGACGACGCCCGCACTGGCGGCGATACCGCCGACGACGGCCTCCCGAGTGGTGGCTCCGGCCAGCCGCCGCTCGCGGATCCGGCTGAGGATGAAGATGTGGTAGTCCATGCTCAGCCCGAACAGCACGACGAACATGAACAGCGGCAGCCAGCCGGCCACGCCTCCGTACGGGGTGAAGCCGAGCACCGAGCTGAAGGCGCCGTCCTGGAACACCCAGGTCAGCACGCCGTACGCGGCCCCCATGGACAGCAGGTTCAGCGCGATCGAGACCAGCGGGATGGCCAGAGAGCGAAACACGATCAGCAGCAGCGCGAAGGCCAGGACGAGGACGAACCCGACGACGAGCGCCGCCCGCGAGGTGAGCTGGTCCTTGAAGTCCTCGGCGAACGCGGTCCGTCCGGCGACGGCGTAGTCGATGCCCTCGACCTTGCCGAGGGTCGCCGGGAGGGCGACGTCGCGCAGGGTCGCCAGCGCCTCGTTGGAGACCTCGTCGGTGCCGCTGCCCGCCAGCGGGACGCGCACCATGAGCACGTCGTCGACCCGCACCGTCGAGATCGGGCCCGCCAGCCGTCCGTCACTGTCGGCGATCTGCTGATGGAGCCGGTCGACGGCCGCCTTCACCTCAGGGGTGTCCGAACTCCCGCCGTCGACACCCCAGACCGCGACCTTCGCGGGGGTGGGGGAGCCGGGGAAGGCCTCCTGCATGCGGATCGCGGCGTCGACCGTGGGCGCGCTGCGCGGCAGGCTGTTGACGACGGCGGCGTCCTGCAGGCGCATGTCGAGCGCCGGTGCCGCCATCACGAGCAGCGCGAGCACGGCGGCGCCGCCCCACACCTTGGGCCGGTTGACGACGGCACGGGCCAGCTTCTGCCAGCCGCGGGACTCGGCCACGGTCGTCCGGCGCTTGCCGAGCCACGGGACACGGCCCTTGTCGACGCGATGGCCGAGGGCGGCGAGCAGGGCCGGCAGCACGGTCACGGAGGCGATCATCGCCAGGCCCACCACGAGAGCGGTGCCGAGCGTCAGGCCGCGGAACACGTCGAGGCCGCTGAGGAGCAGGCCGCTCAGGCAGAGGATCACGGTCACGCCGGAGACGATGACGACATGGCCCGAGGTGCGGGAGGCGATGTGCAGCGACTCGGCCACACTGCGTCCGGCGGCCCGTTCCTCGCGTTCGCGCCGCAGATAGAACAGGGAGTAGTCGACGCTGACCGCGATGCCGATGAGCAGGATCATCGAGGTGACGGCGCTGTTGACCGCGACCCACCGCTCCACCACGGCGATGAGGCTGAAGGTGGCCACGACGGTGGTCGCCGCCAGCAGCAGCGGGATCGCCGCCGCGACCAGGGCGCCGAAGACGACGAGCAGGATCACCAGGGTGATCGGCAGCGAGGTGCGTTCCGCGCTGGCGAAGTCCTTCTTGACGGCGTCGTCGACGGCACGGGACAGGCTCACGTCACCGGCCTGGACGACCCGTACGTCCTTGTTCTGGTCGGCGACCTTGTCGACCGCCGCGACGACCGAGTCGAAGTGCGCGGTCATCTTGTCGTTCGGGCCCGCGACGAAGAAGGTGACCAGACCGGAGCGGCCGTCCTTGGAGATCTGCTGTTCCGAGCCCGGCTTCAGCGGGGTGCGCAGGTCGGCGACGGCTCCCGGCAGCTTGTCGAACTCGGCCACCAGGTCCTCGGTGGCCTTGACGAGCGCCGGGTCGTCCATGAACTTCCCGCCGCCGTCCTCGCGGGGCTGGATGAGGACGTTCTCCAGGATCGGCTCGTAGTTCTTCTGCTCGCGCAGCACCCGCTTGACGGCCCCGGACTCACCCGGATCGTCCGTGCTGGCACTGGATCCGGAGAGTACGGCGCTGGCGAGCAGCGCCACGACGACCAGGCCCAGCCAACCGCCGATCGCCAGCGCGCGATGCCGTATCGACCAGCCGGCGATCCGCTCGATGAACGCGCCCTGACCCTTGCCCGCGGATAAGTCCCCGCCCGCGCGGGTCCGCGACGTCTCGCGGTCCGACGACCCGGTGACCATTGAGTCACTCTGCGTAGTGGGTGGTTTGCGCTTGCGCGACATGAACTAAGGTCCTTCCCGAAAGGGGTGGTGCGCTGAAGACTCGCCGTCGGCGAGGTGTCACTTCTTTCTCTGCCGGGTCGTCAAGTTGCCGCTTGACGGCCCGGTTCCCTCATCCCGTCACTCGATCTCCTTCAGTACGCGTTCGACCGAATGCACGCGGGTCCGAAGGTCGGCGAGATGCTCGTTGATGTCGGTCAGCTTCCGCTCGATGGCGTCCTGGTTCTGGTTCGCCTTCTCGGCGAGCGTCCGGTATTCGTAATCCCGGGCCAGGATGGCTCTGGCGCGCCAGGTAGCCGCCATGTTCCAGACGACGATCGTGACGATCACGATGACCATGCCGAAAATGCCGACTGCTCCGATGACTTCCTGCCAGCCTCGGGAGTTCATGACGGGGATCCTTTCTCACTGTCCGGCTGGACGGCGTCTTGTGGGCTGAGCGTCAGCACTGCGGCCGCGATCGATTCCGGTGTGAGGTCGAAGGTGAAAGGAGCCACCTCGTAGAACTTCATGGCCTTCCCGTCGCTCGATATCTCGAGATGGGCCGAGACGAGGCCGGCGGCTTCCAGCTTCCTCAGGTGGGCCTGGAGCAGGGCACGGCTGATCCCCAACTCGCGGGCCAGCTGGCTCACGTAGTTGCGTCGACGCGACAGGGCGGCCACGACGCGAAGGCGGTGCGGATTGGCCAGGGTGGCCAACACGTGCACCATGTCGTCTCCGTCGTGGAAGGAGGTTCTCACAGTGACACACCGGACATGCCAAGAGACGTTAGCAGGTGCATGAGGGGGTTTCCAGTCATGCCGATCAAGCACATCTACCGCCAACTCCCTCATGAGACAGGCCTGTTGGAGCGCGCCGAGAGCCCCCGCTGCGCGACGATGACGCTGCCCGCGACGAGTAACGAGATCGCAGGTCCGATGAGAAACGGAGGGATGCTCTCCGGCAGGGCCCGGCCGCCCACGTAGCCGAGCCCGATGGTGTAGGAGAGGAACACGGCCTCGGCGATGCCCGCGCCGATCAGGTACTTGCGGACCGGGTAACCCACGATCCCGGCGGCCAGGCCGCCCATCCCCCGCCCGGTGGGCACGAAGCGCATCGCGATCACCGAGGGCACTCCGTACCGCTGGATCCGTCGCGACGCCCAGTCCAGCGTCGAGCGGCGCCGGGCGTCCCGCGCCAGCCAGGGCAGCGCGCGACCGCGTGACCTGCGGCCCATCAGGAAGACCCCGAGATCTCCGAGGACCGCGCTGGCCAGCAGGATGATCGCCAGGGGTGCGAGGCTGAGGCCGCCCGTCGCGGCCAGGGTGCCCGCACCCGTCAGTAACGCGGAGTTCGGCACCATGGGCGGCATGGTGACGAGGATGAGAAGCACGTACATCCAGTGCGTGCCGTCCATGGCCGCCAACTCCCTTGGTCTGTGCGGTACCTGCTGGCACCTGCATAGAAACTTTGGCAGGTGCCAAGCCGCGTATCAACCGCTGCCGGGTGGGACCAGGGGAATCTGAGAGTCAACCCCTAGGGGTTGCGGGCGGATCGTCTCAGGGGTGTCCAGGGGAGCCGTCCGGAACCCGCCACCATGTCCCAACTTGACCCGTCAACACGGAAGTTGACCCATCCGCCGGGCCAGGATGTCGGTGAGCCCGGGCAGCGAACCGTCGAAGTAGAAGTGGCCCCCGTCCAGTACGTGCACCTCGGCGCCGCCGATGGCGTAGTCCCGCCACAGCTCCAGGTCGGCGGGCGTGACCGACGGGTCCCTGTCACCGCCCAGGGCGATCAGCGGGCACGTCAGCGGAGCGCCGGCGGCGTACTCGTACTTGTCGATCACCCGCAGATCCCCGGACAGCACCGGATACGCGAGCTGCCACAGCTCCTCGTCCTCCTCCAACGCCCGCGCGCCCTCCCCGCCGAGCTCACGGAGATAGGCCCGCAGCTCGTCCTCCTCGAACGACAGCCCTCTGGGCTCGCGTTCGGCCGGCGCCTTGCACGCGGAGACGAACAACGCTGCCAGCGGGGAAGGGAAGCGCGGCTGGAGCCGGCGGGCCGTCTCGAAGGCCACCATCGCCCCCATGCTGTGCCCGAAGAACGCCGTGGGACGGTCGAAGGGCGCCTCGATGCGCCGGACGATCTCCTCGGCCAACTCCGGTATCGAGTCGGGCATGGGGTCCTGGTAGCGGTCCTGCCGCCCCGGGTACTGGACGGCGACCAGCTCGACCGTCTCCGGGAGCAGCCCCGGCCAGCCGTGAAAGGTGCTCGCCGCTCCCCCCGCGTGCGGGAAGCAGTACAGCCGCGTCCGCGCCCGGGGACGCGGCTGGAATCGCCGGAACGGGGACACCGTCGTCATCGTGCGCTCCTGCCCCACTCGAGTACGGCCCTCGCGCCGTACGACCTGTTCTTCCGCCCGCGCGACCGGCAGGCCGTGCACCTCCGGCGGGCCGACGGACTGGCGGGCCCGCGGACCGGGGCCGGCGGTGCCGGGTTCTGCCCGTCGCGCGGTGCGGGTGCCGTGGGCCTGCCCGGCAGCTCCGCCACACCATGCCGCTCGACGGCCGCCCCGCCGCAGCGCCGGGCGTGGCCCCGAGGGCCCGTCGGTTGGATCATGTCGGCGTCGCGGGGCGTGGCACGCCACCCTCTCGGGCCCGCCGGGCCGCCCTGTTTCCTGCAGCCGACCTGATCCAGACGACACCCCCCAGCCCTGCGCACCGTCGTCTGGATCGTGCCGGCGTCGCGGCCCGGCGGTGGTGGTCTGCGGGGTGCCGGGACCGAGGAGGTGATCGCTGCTGCCGGCCGCGGTGCCGTCGCCGAGGCGGCCGTACGGGTGCCGGGCCTCCGGCATTCCCTGGGCGCCACCCCGCGCGCCGCCAACGGTGCGCCCCGGTCCGGGAGATGCGCGCGCGGCTCGGCGCGGTGCTCCTTGCGATGGCCGACGGGGCCGGTGCGGGCCGCTGCCGCGACGGGTGGGCCGAGGGTCATGCGGTGACCGTCCCCTCCCGCACCTCGCCGACGGCGCGCAGGAGGACGGGGCCGGCGCCGCGCCCCGCCCCCCGGGCCAGCGCGGCGACCAGGTCCGGGCCCAGGTCCACCTCCTCGACCAGCCATCGGTCGCGAGAGCCGGGCCCGGCATGCTCGACGAGCGCCGAACCCGTGTCGTCGGGCAGGACGTCCAGCCCGCGCAGGTCGGTGACGATGCCGATGCCGACGGCCTTCAGTACGGCTTCCTTCCGCGTCCAGGAGCGCAGGAAGAACTCCCGTCGGTCGTCCTCGCGCTCCAACGCCCGCATCCGGGCGAGCTCGGGGTCGGACAACGCCAGCTCGGACACGCCCTCCGCGGCGAAGTCCCGCCTGCTCTCGAGGTCGATGCCCACGCTTCCCGCGGCGGTGACGGCCAGGGCCCAGTGCGGGCCCGACCGCGAGAGGCTGAACTCAAGACCGGTGGCGGGCCGGGCGATCCGGGGCCGGCCATGGCTCCGGTCCCCGCAGGCCGGGCAGATGTGCCGGCCGAACCGGATCGCGCCGGGCGGCCCGCCGAGGTAGTGGTCCGCGAGCAGGCGCCGCAGCAGGGCGTGCACGCCCGCGTAGTGGGCCTGGTGCGGAGGGCGTCTGCCGCGCGCGAGGCGGAGTTCCTCGTCGTCGAGAAGGGCGAGGTCGCCCGGGGCGAGTTCGTCCCGTACCCGGCCGTGCCAGATGTGGACCGCGCCGGTCACGGCGAGACGGCCGCGGGTGTCATTCATAGTCCGGTCACTTTGCTCGACGGAGGTGCACGGCCGACTCCAGGAAGAGAGGGGAGTGGAAACCAGTGTCCGCGGCGACCGTCCCGTCCATGCCGCGACGCCCCGCGGTAACGGCGTCCTTCACTCTGCGCGGCGCGGCTATACCCGGGCTATACGGCCGGGGACGGGGCGCGGGCGAGAGGGGAGGGCTGCGCGTATAGAGGCCGTATAGCGGGCGGCCGGAGAGTTCCGCGGACCGCCATCCCAGGCGGCGCGGCGACACATACGGAGCAGGGTCACACACCAGGGAGGCGGCTCATGGCCGACGCCGAAGTCCGGGTTCTCGCGCAGTCGGACCATCGAGCCGGGCAGGACCTGGCGAGAGCGGCCCACCACACCTCCCCCATCTCCGACCGCGAATGGGCGTACGCGCAGGACCTCCACGAGCCCGGACTGGCACTGGGCGCGTTCCTCGGCGGTGACCTGGTCGGCACGACCTTTCTCCTGCGCTCACGACTCGCGCTGCCCGGCGGATCGACCGTGCCCATGGCCGCCGCGACCGGAATCGCCGTGCGCGCCGACCGCACCCGGCGCGGGATCTTCACCCGGCTGGAGCGCGAGAGCCTGGACCTGGCCGTGGCGCAGGGCTTCCCCGTGGTCGGCAGCCGGGTGAGCGAGGCGACGATCTACGGCCGCTTCGGCCACGGGGTCGGCAGCACCACCCGCGCGGTACGGCTGTACCCGCACGAGGCCCGGCTGCGGCCCGAGGTGCCCGCCGGCGGCGAGGTGCGGCTGGTCGACGGCGAGACGTCCGTCGGCCTGCTGCCCCGGCTGTACGAGCGGCTCGGCCCCTACCGGCCCGGCGTGATCGAGCGTTCCGCCGGCTGGTGGAAGGCCAAGTGGGAGCCGCTGGTGCACTCGGGCAAGGGCGCCGTGGTCGCGGTGCACTCCGGGCCGGACGGTGACGACGGCTTCGCCGTGTACCAGGCGATGCGCGGCGGGGACTCCGGTGCCCGGGTCACCCTGATGGTCACGGACTTCCACGCGGCGAACCCGGAGGCCGTCGCGGGCCTGTGGCGCTTCCTGCTGGGCGTGGACCTCGTCGAGGAGGTGTGCGCACGGCGCCGGCCGGCCGACGAACTGGTGGAGGGAATGCTGGTGGACTGGAGGGCCTGCCGCACCCATTCCGTCAACGACGACCTGTGGCTACGCCTGGTCGACGTGCCCAAGGCACTCGGCGCACGCTCCTACCGCGACGGCGACCCCTTCGTCCTGGAGATCACCGACGACCTCCTGCCCGCCAACTCCGGAAGCCTGCGGATCGGGCCCGACGGCGTGGAACGTACGTCGGACCGGCCCCAGCTCTCCCTGAACGTCGACGCGTTGGCGATGGCCTACCTCGGCGGCACGAGCTTCACGACCCTGGCCTCCATCGGCCTGCTGAGGGTGACCGACACCAAGGCCCTGCCGAACGCGGACCGCGTCTTCGGCACGGACAGGGCCGCGTTCTGCGGAACGACGTTCTGACGCGGGTCAACCGCACGACACCGCACGGACGTTGACCCACCCCGCCCCGCCCAGCAGAATGACTCCGCATTTGTGAGAGCGCTCTCAAGGCCCGGCGAGGGAGACCCATGAACGGCATGACCGGCGTGAATCACGTGAATCGCGTGAACCGTGTGACCGACGGACCGGGTCGAGGACGAGGCCCGGCGGTCAGTCGCCGTGGGCTTCTCGGGGCCGGGCTCGGTGCCGGGCTCGGTGCCGCGGTGCTCGCCGCGGCCGGGGTGGGGTCGGCGCACGCCGGAACGGCCGGGGCGGGTGCCGGTCACCCGCGCGCGGCCTCCGCCCAGCGCCGCGGCCACGCCTTCCTCGCCGCCGCCATGGACGCCTACCCCGACCACGGCCCCGTCCGCCTCGCGCAGAGCTACGCCGACCAGGCCGGCCTGTTCAGCACCGCCTTCACCTACGACAACGCCCTCGCGATCCTCGCCCACCTCGCCGCCCGCACCTCCGACGGGCGGGCTCGGGCCGTGGCGCTCGGGGACGCGCTGCTGTACGCGCAGGAGCACGACCCGGCGCATGACGACGGCCGGCTGCGGCAGGCGTACAACGTCGGGCCGTACACCTTCTACGACGGCTCGCTCCAGCCGGACGGGTTCGTACGGGCGGACGGCACCGCCAACGTGGGGACGCAGTTCGGGTTCACGGGGACGGCCGTGGGGGACATGGCCTGGGCCGGGATCGCGCTGAGCGCGCTCGCCGGGCGGACCGGGGAGCGGCGGTTCCTCGCCGGGGCCGTGCGGATCGGGGAGTGGATCGAGCGCAACGGGCGTACCGACGAACCGCTCGGCGGATACAAGTTCGGGGTCGACGGGGCCGATCAGAAGCTGCCCTTCACCTCCACCGAGCACAACACCGACCTCGTCTGCCTGTTCGGGCGGCTGGCCCGGCTGACGGGGGACCGGGTCTGGCTGGAGCGGCGTGCGCGGGCCCGGGCGTTCCTGGAGAAGGTGTGGGAGGCGGACGGCGGCTTCTTCTACACCGGGACCAACGACGGGGTGAGCGTCAACAGGTCGCCGATCCCCGCCGACACCCAGACCTGGACCTACCTGGCCCTCGGCTCCCGCGACCACGCCCGCTCGCTGGACTGGGCCGCGCGCGAGCTGGCCGTCCTCGACCACGCCGAGCGGCGCAACAGCACGGTCCCCGCGGGGCAGTCGTACGAGGGTGTCACCTTCAGCTCGGCCGGACTCGTCGCGAACGAGGACGCCCCGATCGCCGAGTCGCAGCCCAAGCCCGACCGCAACGGCGTCTGGTTCGAGGGGACGGCTCATCTCGCGCTCGCCCTGCGGGAGCGGCACGGGCGCGGGGACGAGGCGCTGGCGGGGCGGCTCCTCGGCTCCGTCGAGCGGGCCCAGGATCTGCTCGGGGGCGGTCAGACCGTCGGCGGACGGGCGCTGCCCGAGCGGTCCGGGGTCGTGTCGGCCAGCAGCCCGCTCGACACCGGGTTCGGGTTCGGGTTCGGCTATTACCCCTACCGGCACCTAGGGGCGACCGCCTGGTACCTGATGGCGGCCGTGCGCGCCAACCCGCTGCGGGGCTGAGGCACCGGCCGGCGACGGCGCCTCACCCGCGCCCGCTGCCCGCCGTCAGTCCGCCCACGATGAACCGCTGGAAGAGGGCGAACACACAGACCACCGGGACGCTGATGAGCGTGGCGGTGGCCATCAGGGCGCCCCACGCCGTGCCGTGCTGCCCGACGAACGCGTTCAGCAGCACGGTGACCGGCTGGACGTCCGGGCCCTCGGCCAGCGTGAGGCCGAACAGGAACTCACCCCAGCCGATCAGGAAGCACAGCCCGGCCGTGGCGACCAGGCTCGGCGCCATGACGGGCAGGACGACCCGCAGCAGCACGCCGGGCAGCCCGCAGCCGTCGACCAGTGCGGCCTCCTCCAGCTCCGGCGGGAAGGACCGCAGCACCGGGCGCAGCACGATCACGGCGAAGGGCAGGGTGAGGGTCGTGTCCGCGGCGATCAGGCCGAGGTAGCTGTCGTCGAGACCGGCCCGGCGCTCCAGGATGAACAGGGGTGCCGCCAGCACGATGGCGGGCGGCAGTTGGGCGACCAGCAGGGCCAGCACCATCGCGCCCGAGCCGCGCAGCCGGACGCGGGCGAGCGCGTACGCGAGCGGGACGCCGAGGACCAGGGTGAGGGCCACCACGCCGCTGGAGATCACCAGGCTGTTGAGCAGGGCCCGGGTCAGGCCCGCGTAGTCCAGGGCCGTCCGGTAGTTCTCGGCGGTCAGCGGGGCGGGCAGCCACTGCGGGGTCGGGGCGAGGATGCGGTCCGGGCGGGTCAGGCTGGTCTTGGCCATCCAGTACACCGGCAGCAGGAAGGCCGCGGTGATCACCGTGGCGACCGCCGTGAGCAGCCACGGGTGGCGGGGAGGTTTCACGTGGAACCTCCCACCGCGTCCTCGCGCCGCAGTCGGCGTACGTAGAAGACACCCGTGAGCAGCGGGACGACGAGCAGCAGCAGCCCGGCGGCCGCGCCCTCGCCGAACCGGAAGAAGCGGAAGAAGACCTCGTAGACGTAGAGGGACAGCACGCGCGTGGCGTCGACCGGGCCGCCGCCCGTCATCACGAAGATCAGGTCGAAGACCTTGAAGGTGTAGAGCAGGCCGAGGAGGAGGACCGTCACGCAGACCGGGCGCATCAGGGGCAGGGTGATGCGGCGCAGCCGCTGCCAGGCGTTCGCTCCGTCGAGGGCCGCGGCCTCGTGGAGCTCGGGGTCGATGGTGTGCAGGCCGACCAGGAGCAGCAGCATGTTGAAGGGCACGCCGACCCAGATGTTGGCGAGGATCACACCGGCCAGCGAGGTGGACGGGTCGGTCAGCCAGTCGTGGTCGAGGGCGTCCAGGCCGACGGCCCGCAGCAGCGCGTTGTACGCGCCGGACTCCGCGTCCAGCAGCCAGCGAAAGAGGGTGCCGCTGACGATGGGCGGCAGCAGCCAGGCCACCAGGAGCAGGGCGCGCAGAAGGCCGTTCAGCGGGAACGGACGGGCGAAGAGCAGGGCCAGGGCGAAGCCGAGGGTGAACTGGCAGACCAGCGAGCCCAGGGTGAACAGCAGCGACAGGCGCACGGAGTGCCAGAACGCCGCATCGTCGAGGACCACCCGGTAGTTGTCGAGGCCGTTGAAGCGTGCGGCCCCGCCGAGCAGGCCGCTCAGCCGGACGTCGTGCACGGAGGTCCAGACGTTGTAGAACAGCGGGTAGGCCAGGAACAGGGCGAGGAAGGCCAGGCCCGGGAGGCAGAAGAGGTAGCCGGCGCGTCGGCGGTGTGCGGAGGGGCCGCGCACCGGACCGGGGTCGGCCGGCGTGCGGCCGCCCCTTCTGCGGCGGAGCTCCAGCGCGAGGGCCTGGCGCCCTCTCACCGCTCGCCCAGCGCCTTGTCGATCTTCCCGGCCGCCGTCCGTGCCGCGGCCGAAGCCGCCGCCGTCCCGGTCAGTACGGCCTGCTCCGCCTCCGCGACGGCCTGCGAGGCGTCGGCGTAGTGCGGGCCGTACTGGCGTGGCCGGGCCAGGGGCAGCTGGCTCAGGAAGAGCCGCAGCGCCGGGTCCGAGGCCCAGGCGCCCCGGTCGGCGAGGTCCTTGCGGGCGGGCAGGTTGCCGAAGGAGACGAGGTACGGCGTCAGCACCGACGGGCGCTGGGTGTACTCCAGCACCTCCCACGCCTTGTCCAGATGCTTGCTGCTCGCCGTCAGCACCCAGTTCTCCCCGCCCAGACAGGTGGCCGCCTCCTTGTCGCGGGGCAGGGCGACGACCGCCCAGTCGAAGTCGGCCTCCTTCAGCGTGGGGATCTGCCAGGGGCCGTTGATCTGCATCGCCGCACGCTGGTTGAGGAACCGGGTGTTGACGTCCTGCTGGGTCCAGCCCACGCACTGCTCGGACAGGGAGCCCTTGGCGACCAGGTCGTCCAGGAACGACAGGGCGGTGGCGCCGTACGTGGCGAAGGTGTCCAGGTCACCGCCCGCCTGCCACAGGAACGGCAGGAACTGGAAGACGCCCTCCTCGGTCCGGATCGCGCTCAGCGCGAGGCCGTACCGCTCCCCCCGGGTCAGCCGCTCGGCGGTGGAGGCCAGCTCGGCCCAGGTGGTGGGCGGTTTCACGCCGGCGTCCTGGAGCATCCGGGTGTTGTAGTACAGGGCCAGGCAGTTGCTCTGGTTGGGGATGCCGAGCGTCCTGCCGTCGACCTGGCAGCCGTCCCAGGGGCCCTTGTAGTACTGGTCGGCCTGGCCCCACTCTTCGACCCGGTCGGTGAGGTCGGCGAGCAGATCGCTGCCGCCGAGGGTGTTCATGGAGACGTTGTCGACGATCGCGATGTCGGGCAGGTCACCGGAGATCGCGCCCAGGGTGATCTGCCGCTCCAGCTCCGCGAACGGAAAGGTCCGCCGCTCGATCCGTACGTCCGGCACTCCGGCCTCGATGTCCTTGATCAGCCGGGTCATGCCGGGCTGGAAGTTGTCCAGCGTGAAGTAGTCCCACCAGGTGAGGGTGGTCGTGCTCGGCTCGTCGGAGCCGCCGCACGAGGCCAGCGCCGCGCCGCCGGAGAGGGCGGCGGCGCCCGCGCCGACAGTACGCAGGAACCGGCGGCGGTCGACCGGGTACGACATGCTCCCCTCCCGGGGTGCTCGGAGTGCCGGCTCGGCTCGGAGTGCCGGCTCGGTATACCCCGACGTATCAGAAATCCAGGTCGAAATCGGGGAATTCCGGCTCGGGTTCCGAACCGGGCACCGGATGGCACCGTCCCGTACTGCCCCGCAGGGTGATCAGCGGCTTCAGCAGGACGTGCCGGGGCGTGGAGCCGGGGGAGCGCAGGCGTTCCACCATCAGCTCGACGGCGACCCGGCTCATCTCCTTGGCGGGGATCTCGGCGGCGGTCAGCGGCGGGGACACCTGCTCGGCCCAGGGGCTCGCCGCCACCCCGACGACCGAGAAGTCGCGCGGCACGCTGCGGCCGTGCCGGGTCAGCCCGCGGTAGACGCCCTCCAGCGCCGCCTCGTTCATGGTGACCAGCGAGGTGGTCGCCGGATCGTCGGCGAGGATCCGCGTCACGACCTCCTCGCCCGAGGCGAGGTCGTCGCCGCACAGGTAGGCGCGCGGCTCGTGGCCGGCGTCCGTCATCGCGGTGGTGTAGCCCTCGTGGCCGAGCCGGGCGAAGCCGTAGCCGACGTTGAACAGCTGCTCGGAGCGGTTGACGAAGGCGATCCGTCGGTGGCCCAGGTCGGTGAGGTGCCGTACACAGCCGCTCGCCAGCCCGGCGAAGTCCAGATCGACCCAGCCCGCCCCGTCGCAGCGGTGGTTGCGGCCGATGGCCACGAATGGGAAGCCCGCCGCCGCGAGCAGCTCGACCCGGCTGTCCTCGCGGCGGATCTCCATCACGATCACACCGTCCACCCGCGGGGCATCGCCGCCCCGAGGTGCCCCGTCGGCCCGTGGCGCATCGCCGCTCCGAGGTGCCCCGTCGGCCCGTGGCGCATCGCCGCTCCGAGGTACCCCGTCGAACCATGGCGCATCGCCGCTCCGCGTCGCACTGTCCACCCGCGGCGCACCTGCGCCTCCGGGCCCCTCGACGTGCTCCGGCCGCGGCCCGACCATCCGCCGGAACGAGTCGTCGTCGGCCGTCTCGGCGGGGGAGAGCAGCATGTCGTAGCCGTGCGACGCGGCGGCCTCGGCGACGCCGCCGATGAAGGCGAGCTGCATCGTGGTGTAGTCCCCCTTGCGGCCGGACGGGGGGTAGAGCAGCCCGAGGGTGTGCGTGGCGCGGTCTCCCCCGGCCGATGGCCTCGTGGGGGCGCGCGGGTGCTCGGTCATGGTCAGCCGACCGGGAGGGGTTGCTCGGCCCAGATCGTCTTGCCGGTGGGCGTCTGGCGGGTGCCCCAGCCCTGGGTGAGCTGCGCGACCATGTGCAGCCCGCGGCCGCCCTCGTCGTAGGTACGGGCCCGGCGCAGATGCGGGGCGGTGCTGCTGGCGTCGGACACCTCGCAGATCAGGGTGCGGTCCCGGATCAGCCGCAGCCCGATCGGTACGTCGCCGTAGCGGATGGCGTTGGTGACCAGCTCGCTCACCACCAGCTCGGTCACGAACGCCGCCTCCTGAAGGCCCCACGCCGCGAGCTGCCGGGTGGCCTGCGCGCGGGCGTCGGCCACGATCGCCGGGTCCGACGGCAGGGCCCAGGCGGCGACCTGGTCGGCGTGCAGGGCGCGGGTGCGGGCCAGCAGGAGGGCCACGTCGTCGGCGGGGCTCTCGGGGAGCATGGCCCGCAGCACGGCGTCGCAGGTGATCTCCAGCGAGGGCACCGGGGAGGACATCGCCTCGCAGAGCCGTTCGAGGCCCAGGCCCATGTCGCGGTCCCGGGCGATCAGGCCGTCCGTGTAGAAGGCGAGCAGACTGCCCTCCGGCAGCTCCAGCTCGGTCGCCTCGAAGGGGAGGCCGCCGACGCCGAGCAGCGGACCGGGCGTGAGCCGGACGACGCTGACGGTGCCGTCGGGCAGCAGCAGCACCGGTGGGACATGGCCGGCGCTGGCGAGGGTGCAGATCCGCGAGACCGGGTCGTACACGGCGTACAGACACGTCGCGCCGATCCCGCCGGTGTACGGCAGGTCGCGGACGGTGCTGTCGTCGTCCGAGGTGAGATGGGTGACCAGGTCGTCGAGGTGGGTGAGCAGCTCGTCCGGGGGCAGGTCCACGTCGGCCAGGGTGCGCACGGCGGTCCGCAGCCGCCCCATGGTCGCCGAGGCGTGGATGCCGTGCCCGACGACATCGCCGACGACCAGGGCGACCCGGGTGCCGGACAGCGGGACGACATCGAACCAGTCGCCGCCGACGCCCGCGCCCGTACCGGCCGGCAGATAGCGGTACGCCACCTCGACGGCCGCCTGTTTCGGCGTGTCGCGGGGGAGCAGGCTGCGCTGGAGCGTGAGCGCGTTGGTGCGCTCGCGGGTGTAGCGGCGGGCGTTGTCCACACCGACGGCGGCCCGGCCCGCGAGTTCCTCGGCGAGGATCAGGTCGTCCTGCTGGAAGGGCGGCGAGCCCTTGCCGCGGACGAAGACCGCGACGCCGAGGGTGATGCCGCGGGCCCGCAGCGGGGTCGCCATGACCGAGTGGAAGCCGTGCTCCCGCACCACGGCGGCCCGTGCCTCGTGCTCGCCGACCCAGCGGGCGAAGTCGGGGTCGTCCACCCCGCTGAGCACCGGCCGCCCACTGGTCAGGGAGCGGGCCGGCGGCGAGAACGACGGATAGGTGTCGATCCCGCCGAGGGCGACGGCCGCCTCGGGCACGCCCCCGCCCTCGGCCGCCGACTGGTGGGCGACCCGGCGCAGCATCACGGCGACGTCGACCGTCCCCGGCACCGGCTCCTCCCCGCGCACCACCGAGTCGAGCAGGTCCACGCTGATGAAGTCGGCCAGCCGGGGTACGGCCAGATCGGCGAGTTCCTGGGCGGTGCGGGCGACGTCCAGGGTGGTGCCGATCCGGGAGCCCGCCTCGTTCAGCAGGGCCAGCCGCTGCCGGGCGGCGTACTGCTCGCTGCTGTCGAAGGCGGCGGTGCCGACCCCGGCCACCTCGCCGGACACCGGGTCCTTGACGGGCCACAGCTCGACGATCCAGGAGCGGTGCCGGGTCGCGGCGGCGGGCGGCGCCGGGGCGAACCCCTCGTACCGCATCGGCATGGCCTCCTCGGCGACCCGCCGCACACACCTGAGGAAACCCTCGTCGGACCGGGCCTCGCCCAGCGGGTCGGTCTCCGCGCCCGCGTTCAGCCGCCACGAACCCGAGGCGGCGCTGTAGGTGGACAGGGCGATCGAGGACTGGGCGAAGGCCCACTCCACCATCCGCCGGTCGCGGTCGGAGGCGGCCGTTCCGGTGGTGGCGGTGACCACGAACGCCTGGGTCGCGCCGCCGCCGTCCAGCGAGGGATGCGCGTGCAGGGTCAGTTCGACGCGCCGTCCGTCGCGGTGTCTCAGGACCGCCGTACCGCTCCACTCCTCGGAGCCCACCGGGGAGAAGCCGGTCGCCTCCCGGTCCACGAGCAGATCGGCCGCGGCCCGCCCCACGACCTCGGCCGCGACGTATCCCAGCAGCCGCCGGGCACCCTCGCTCCACCCCGTGACGACGCCCTGAAGGCTGATGGTGGCTGTCGCGGCATCTGGTGACCACACGGTTCCAGCGTGCGCGTCACGGGAGAATCGGACAAGTCGGATTCCTATGCATGCATCATCGGATTCCTGTGCGTGAACGAGAGGAGGTCACCGTGTCCGATTCCGGTACGGGTGCCGCAGGCGCGGGCGCCACCGGTACCCCGCTCGCGCGGAAGATCGGTGTGCGGCCGGGCCACCGGATCCGGCTCCGGCACGCGCCCGCGGGCTGGGCCATCCCCGGGCTGCCGGCGGGCTGCGACATGGCCGAGGGAGGCCCGCGGGGCGCGGACGTCGCCGTCGCGTTCCACCGGTCGTACGTCGAACTCGTCGCCGAAGCCCCCGGCCTGGTCGACGACCTCGCTGATGACGCCATGCTCTGGATCGCCTGGCCCAGACGAGCGGCCGGCCACGTCAGCGACATCACCGAGAACGGACTGCGGGACCTCTTCCTCCCGCTCGGGGTCGTCGACGTGAAGGTCGCGGCACTGGGCACGGACTGGTCGGGACTGAAGTTCGTGAGGCGCAGGGAGAACCGCGGCAACCGGCGAACTTGAGAAGTCCTTACTGTGAACCACTAGCATCGCGGCGGTAATCGCAGCCGGTACGAGGTGAGGGCAGGGCGGGGTATGACGGAACCGAGGATCGCTGTCGCCGTGGTGACCATGGGGAACCGCCCCGCCGAGGTCGACGCGCTGCTCGGGTCCGTGGCCAAGCAGGATCTCGCCCCCGTCCGGATCGTCGTCGTCGGCAACGGCTGCCCGCTCCCCGAGTTCGCCGAGCGGCTGGGGCTGCCCGGCGAGGTCACGCCGATCGAGCTCGACGAGAACCTGGGCTGTCCGGGTGGCCGGAACGTGGCCCTCGCGCGGCTGCGCGCCTTCGGCGACGTCGACGTCGTGGTCGAGCTGGACGACGACGGGCTCCTCGTCGACGCCGACGTCCTGCGCCGCGTACGGGACCTGTACGCGGCCGACGACCGGCTCGGCATCGTCGGCTTCCGCATCGCCGACGAGCGGGGCGAGACCCAGCAGCGGCACGTGCCGAGGATCGGCGGGGCGGACCCGATGCGCGGCGGCTACGTCACCGGCTTCCTCGGCGGCGGGCACGCGCTGCGTATGACGATGCTGGCGGAGACCGGGGACTGGCCCGCCGAGTTCTTCTTCGCCCACGAGGAGACCGACCTCGCCTGGCGGGCCGCCGACGCGGGCTGGCGCATCCTCTACGCGCCCGAACTGCTCCTCCAGCACCCGAAGACCTCGCCCGCCCGGCACGCCATCTACTTCCGGGTGAACGCCCGCAACCGCGTCTGGCTGACCCGCCGCCGACTGCCGCTCGCGCTGATCCCGGTGCACCTCGGGGTGTGGGTGCTCCTCACCCTCGTGCGCAACAGGAACTCGCCGGCCGGCCTGCGCGCCTGGTTCGGCGGCTTCCTGGAGGGGCTGCGGGAACCGGCGGGGGAGCGGCGTCCCATGCGCTGGCGCACCGTGTGGGGACTGTGCCGCCTCGGCCGGCCGCCGGTCATCTGAGAGGGGGCCGGGGGAGGGGACGCGGGCCCCGGTCGTTCACCTCCGCCGACCGGGACCCACATGCGTCCCAGGATCCGGCGCGGCGGCGACACTCCCCCGAGTTGCGCGTCGTACGCGCGCACCGTCGGCCGGATCCGATGTAGTGATCACATCAGGTCGCGCCAACGGATCGCTAACATGTGGCCAACGGTTGCCCGTTCCGACGCGCTTCCGCTGGCGTGAAGTCGATGGACGGCAGAAGGAAACGGCCTGGATGGAACGCTGTCCGGCCGAGAGCCGTCGATAAGAGGGTGGCGGAAAACCGCCGTACAAGAGGCGGATCGCGGGCACGGGTACGGCCCGCCGTCCGCCGTACAAGAGGCGGATCGCGGGCACGGGTACGGCCCGCCGCGCGGGAAGGCAGTGGCGGCGTGAAGCGGTACGAGCTGCGGTTCGGACTGCTGGGACCACCGGTGGTGTTCGAGGACGCCCCTGAGGAGGCCTCCTCCTACGACGCCCAGGACCTCCCCGTCCGGATGATCAGCAGCCCCAAGGTGCGGGCTCTGTTCGCGGCGCTGCTGCTGGAGGGTGGCCGGGTCGTCTCCGTGGAGTCGCTGAAGGACGTGCTGTGGGGCGGCGCGCCGCCCGCCTCCGCACAGGCCTCGCTGCACAACCACGTGGCCCGGCTGCGCCGCCTGCTCGACCGCCCCGAACGGCTGCGCGCGGTGCCGCCCGGCTACGTCCTGCGCGTCGACGAGGGCGAACTGGACGTCGACGTCTTCGTCAGCCGCGTCGCCGCGGCCCGCGTCGCCCACGCCGGACGGGACTGGGAGCGTACGGTGCGCGAGTGCACCCGGGCGCTCGCGCTGTGGCGGGGCACGCCGCTGGCCGGCCTGCCCGCCGAGGTCGGCGGCTACGCCCTCGTGCAGCGTCTGGCGGAGGCGCGGCTGCTGCTTCTGGAGTGGCGCTACGACGCCGAGCTGAACATCGCGGGCCCGGGCCTGGACGCCCTCGTACCCGAGCTGACCGCCCTGGCCGCCGAGCACCCCCTGCGCGAGTCCTTCCACCGCCACCTGATGCTCGCCCTCCACCACACCGGCCGGCGGGCCGAGGCCCTGACCGTCCACCGCGTCCTGCGCACCCGCCTGATCGAGGAGCTCGGCGTGGAACCGGGGGCGGGGGTGCGGGAGGCGCATGTGGAGGTGCTGCGCGGGGGAGAGGGAGCCGGCCGTGGGTGGGGCGGGGGCGCGGCGGGCCCGGCGGGCCCGGCGGACGGTCCCGCGCGGGCCGGGGTCCACCATGACCTGAGGACGGCGACACAGGGCCCGGCCGAACACGGCGGCGCCCTGGTCCCCGGCGCCTCCGACGCTGCCGCCGGCCCCGAGGCCGACCTGCCCGACGCCCCCGCGAACCTCGACGCTACGCGCGATGACGACCCCCTCCACCGCCCGCACCCCGCCCCGTCCGTCCGCGAGACGCATATGTCGGCTGCCCCCGCCCCCAGGGACCCGGACGCCTCCACCACCACCCCGCCCACCCCACCCCGGGTCACCCCCACCGACCCTCCCCGCCCCGCCCAACTCCCGCCACCCCCAGCCCACTTCACCGGCCGCACCGCCGTACTGCACGACCTGCGCCGCACCCTCACCCCGACCCCGACCCCGACCCCGACCTCGACCCCGACCCCGACCTCAACCCCATCCCCGACCTCGGCGCCGACCCCCGCGCCCGCGCGGCAGCGCCCCCACACGGCCGTGGCCGTCATCAGCGGCATGGCCGGCGTCGGCAAGAGCGCGCTCGCGCTGGAGGCCGCCCATGGGCTGGCGAATCGGTTTCCCGACGGTCAGCTCCACGTCAACCTGCACGGCGCCACTCCCGGCATGCCCCCGCTCACCTCCGGCCAGGCCCTCACCGCACTCCTCCGCGACCTCGGCACCGACCCCCGCGCCATCCCCGAACACCCCGACGCGGCCGCCGCGCTGCTGCGCTCCCTGCTCGCACCGACCCGCACGCTCGTCGTCCTGGACGACGCCGCGAACGCCGCGCAGGTACGCCCGCTGCTCCCGGCCGCCCCCGGCTGCGCGGTGATCGTCACCAGCCGCTCCCCGCTGACGGCCCTCGACGGCGTCCACCGCTTCCCGCTCACCCCGCTGCCGGCCGAGGACAGCGCGGCGCTGCTGCGCGCGGCCTCGGGCCGAGGCGCCCGCGACGGCCACGACACCGCCGAGCGAGCCCCCGACGGCACCACCGCCCCCATCGACGCCGTCCACCCCCTCGTTGCCCTCACCGGCGGCCTCCCGCTCGCCCTCCGCGTCGTCGCCGCCCGACTCGCCGCCCGCAGCGCCCTCACCCCTGAGGTGCTGGCCCGCCAACTCGCCGCCACCGAGAGCAGGTTGCACCACCTGGAGTACGACGACCTGAGCGTCCGCCGCTCCCTCGCCGTCGCCCACGACGCCCTCGCCGCCTCCGACCGCGAGGCCGACCGGGACGCCGCCCTCGCCCTGCGTCGCATCGGTGCCCTGGACCTGCCCGCGTACGGCGCCCCCCTGCTGGCCCGCCTCACCGGCACCGACGAGCGCCGCGCCGAGGCCGCCCTCGACCGCCTCGTCGACGTGGCCCTACTGGAGGAGACGGCGTACGGCCGCTACACCCCCCACGACCTGGTGCGCGACTTCGCCCGCGAACTCGCCGAGAGCGACGGCGACTTCACCGGGACCGCCGAGACCGCCCTGCGCTGGTACGCCGCCGCAGCCGAACGCACCCTCACCGCCATCGTCGAACCGGGCCTCGACCGGGACGACCGTCGCCGCCCGACCCCGACCCAACCGCAGGACCACGCGACGACCGTCGACACCGTGGCGGCCTTCGACAGCCCCGAAGCCGCCTTCGCCTGGGCCGACCTGGAACTGGAGAACATCGTCGCGCTGGCGGAGCGCCACGGCGGCGCCGACCACGACGAACAGGACAGCCCCACCGTCCCGCACGCCACCGTCCCGCACGCCATCACCACGCACACCACCGTCCCGCACACCACCACCCCGCACACCACCACCCCGCACACCACCACCCCCCACAACCCGGCCGCCCCCCTCCTCTCCACCCTCATCCGTCTCCTCTTCCCCTACCTCCAGCGCAGCGGCCGAGTCGCCGAGATGGAACTGCTGGGCGGCGCCGGGCTCCGCGTCGCGCGGCGGCTCGGGGACGAGGCCGCCGAGGCCTACGCGCTGGGCGACCTCGCCGGTCTGCACTTCCTGACCGGCCGTCAGTCCGAGGCGCTCCACCTCAACGACCGTGCCCTGGCGATCTGGCGGCGGCTCGAAGTGGTCTCCTGGACGCGCCGCTGCCTCAACAACCGGGGCCTGCTGCTCGAAGGGCTGGGCCGCTACGCCGAGTCGGGCGAAGCCCTGCGCCAGAGCCTGGAGTACTCGCGGCAGTTGAACGACCCGCACGGCGAGGCCGTGACCTACAGCCACCTCGGCAACCTGTACGAGCACACCGACCCGCGCGCCGCCATCGAGCAGCACCGCCGCTCACTCGCGATCGGCGACGAGATCGGCAACGTCATCGTGCAGCACTCCGCCCACTGCAACATCGGCTACGCCCACCTCACCCTCGGCGAACCGGCGGCTGCCGCCACGCACTTCGAGGAGAGCCTGCGCATCCTCGGCGGCCACGGCGACTGGCACGGCGAGTCCCAGACCCGCCTCGGCCTGGTCCGCGCCCTGCGCCTCCTGGGCCGCACCGAGCCCGCCACCCACGCCCTGGCCGAACTCCTGACCCGCGCCGACGCCCGGGCCGACCGCTACACGGGCGGTCTGGCCCGCCACCAGAAGGGGCTTCTGCTGCACGAGCGCGGCCGTGTCCAGGAGGCGCACGCGGAATGGCGCACGGCTCTCGATCTCCTGGACGGCACCGACGAGAAGGCGGTCGTCGAGGAGCTGAGGCAGCTGCTGCCCGACCCGGCCACCGACGCCGTCCGGCGCTGATCACTTCGCGTCGGCATAGCTCTCCACCACCGCCGTGGTGAACGGAAACCGCACCGGCGTCTCCCCGAACGTCAGCCGCCCCGCCAGCTCCGCCGCCTCCCGGATCGCCGTCACGACCGCTTCGGCCTCCTCCTCGGGACAGTGCACGATCACCTCGTCGTGCTGGAAGAAGACCAGTTCCGCCGCCATGTCCGCACAGGTGCGCCGCAGCGCGGCGAGCAGCAGCAGCGCCCAGTCGGCGGCGCTGCCCTGGACCACGAAGTTCCGGGCGAAGCGGCCCCGGGCGCGGGCGTTGGTCGAGGCGTAACCCGGCACCCACTCCTGGGGACCGGAGCCGCCGCCGGGCTCGTCCTCGGCGTCCGGCACGGGAATGCCCGCCTCCTCGGCGGCGTCCTCCGTCGCCCCGGCCGCCGGTGGACACGTCCGCCCCAGCCAGGTCCGTACGAGCCGCCCCTCCTCACCGGCCCGCGCCGCCTCGTCGACGTACGCCACCGCCCTGGGGAACCGGCGTCTGAGCGCGGCGAGGTTCTTGAGCCCGTCGCCGGACGTCTGCCCGTACACGGCGCCGAGCACGGCGAGCTTGGCCTGGGCGCGGTCGCCGGAGAAGGCGCGGTCGGAGACGGACTGGTAGAGGTCGCTCTCCCGGCCGGCCACCTCCATCAGCCCGGGGTCACGGGAGATCGCCGCCAGCACCCGGGGTTCCATCTGGTCGGCGTCGGCCACGACGAGCCGCCAGCCGGGGTCGGCGACCACGGCACGCCGGATGACCTTCGGGATCTGCAGCCCGCCTCCGCCGTTGGTCACCCACCGTCCGGTGACCGTCCCGCCCGCGAGGAACTCCGGCCGGAACCGCCCGTCCCGCACCCAGTCCTGGAGCCAGGACCAGCCGTGCGCCACCCAGATCCGATACAGCTTCTTGTACTCGACCAGCGGCTTCACGGCCGGGTGGTCGAGGGACTCGATCTCCCAGCGCCGGGTCGATCTGACCTTGATCCCGGCCTGCGCGAAGGCCTTGATCACATCGGCCGGCAGATCGGGCCGCACCCGGCGCCCGAAGGCCGCCGACACCTCGTCCGCCAGCTCGGCCAGCCGCCGCGGCTCCCCGCCCCCGGCGTACCGCTCGCCGAGCAGTTCGTGCAGCACCCGGCGGTGCGCCTCGGCGCTCCACGGCAGCCCCGCCCGGTTCATCTCGGCGGCGACGAGCATCCCCGCCGACTCGGCCGCGGTGAGCAGCCGCATCCGCTCCGGGTGGGCGGTGGCGTCGTGCCGGCGCTGCTGGTCGGCGTAGACCTCGACGAGGTCGGCCAGCGGCACATGGACCGCCTGCGGTTCGAAGAGCGGGGACTGCGAGCCCGGTTCGGCCGCCCGCTGGGGCGGGTCGGGTGGCACCGGGAGGCGGCGCAGCCGGGCGAGAGCGGCGGCTGCCGACCTCGGTTCCCCGTGCCGCCCCTCGTGGCCGAGCAGGAGCGTCTCGGCGTCCTCGATGTCGTAGCACCGCTCCACCCGCACCCCCGTGGCGAGCAGGCGCGGATAGACCTCCGGGGTGGACCGCCACACCCACCGCGTGACCTCCGGCCGCCCCCGCACGGCCGCACCCAGGTCCGCCTCCCGGCGCACCGGCCCCGACGGCAGCCCGTCCGGGCCGAGGGGGGCGATCTCGACGCCACCTTCCTCGGCCGGAGCGAGCGCCCACCGGTCGGTCATGCAGCGAGTGTGGCACCCGGGTCTGACAACGCCCTCAGCCCTGCGCCGCACCCTCCTCCCCGGCCCCCTCACCGGCCTCCTTGACCGTCTGCACCCCGCTGTTCAGGAACTGGGAGAGCATCTCGACGAGGTACGCCTCCACGGTGTCCTTGGTGAGCCCGAGCCCGTACAGCACACCGCTGCCGTTCTCGAACTCCAGCAGGGCGAGCAGGATGTGCTCGGTGCCGATGTAGTTGTGGCCGAGGCGCAGGGCCTCGCGGAAGGTCAGCTCCAGCACCTTCTTGGCGTCGGAGCCGTAGGGGACCAGCTCGGGGACGTCGTCGGCGGCCGGCGGCAGGGCGGCGGTGGCGGCCTGGCGGACCGAGTCCAGCAGGACGCCCTGGGCCGTGATCGCCTTCGCGGCCAGCCCGTCCGGCTCGGCCAGCAGACCGAGGACGAGGTGCTCGGGGCGGCCCTCGGCGTTGCGCGCGGCGACGGCCTCGTTGTGGGCGGCCATCACCGTGTTGCGGGCACGCGGCGTGTAGCGGCCGAAGCCCTGCTGCGGGTCGAGGTCGGTCGACTCCTTGGGCACGAACCGCTTCTGCGCGGCCTGTCGGGTGACGCCCATGCTCTTGCCGATGTCGGTCCAGGAGGCACCGGACCGCCTGGCCTGGTCCACGAAGTGACCGATCAGGTGGTCGGCCACCTCACCGAGGTGATCGGCGGCGATCACCGCGTCCTGCAGCTGGTCGAGGGGCTCGTCGTGGACCTTCTTGATGGCCGCGATGAGCTCGTCGAGACGTACGGATGACGTGATGCTCGGGTTCGTCGACATGTGTCAACCGTAAGTTGACACCCCCTGACTGTCAACCTTCAGTTGACACTCGCCGTCACGGTGCCTTGGCGAAGCAAACGGCTGTCGGAATACCGCCAGGTCACGGCACCGGGATGAGCAAAACGCACGGCCCGAATCCCATCCATGCCCCCGGAAACCAGGCACCCCCCAACGCCACAGGCGCCGAGCCGCCCCCCTCCCACCCCATGGCACCATCACCGAGTGAGCAGCACGAACAGTCAGAGCGACACCCCGAACCCCGTCGACCGGGCCTTCCAGCACGCCCTCTACGCCGACTCCGACGACGCCCTCGACACCGGTGCCTCTCTCCTCGCCGCCGCCCCCGGGGCGGACGCGGAGCTCGACCGGCGTGGGCGGGAGTTCGTGGCGGCGGCCTGGCGGCGCGGCTGGCAGCCCGCCGATGTCGTACGGCTGGTGCGGCGGGAGCTGGACGAGGCGCACGTACGGCTGCTCGCGGCGCTGATCCGGGCGCAGCGGCCGGACGACCGGCCCCGCGGCCCCCGCTGGACCGCTCAGCTCGACGACCTGCCCACCGAGGCGCCGCCCCGCCCGGACCGCTTCTCGCACGCGACCGCCGTCCTGGAGCTGTACCGCCTGCTGCTGCGCCTGCCCGCGCTGGAGCCCTTGGACGAGCCGGTCACGTCGGCCGCCGGGCGGCCCCGGCCCGAGTCCCGCATGCTCGGCCGCATCCGGGCGCTGCTGGCGAAGGCGGAGGCGACGGGCTTTCCCGAGGAGGCGGAGGCGCTCAGCGCCAAGGCACAGGAACTGATGGCCCGGCACAGCATCGACGACGCCCTCCTCGCGAGCCGTACGCACGCCCCGGACGCCTCGAAGGACGTGCCCGGCGCCTGCCGGATCGGTGTCGAACCGCCGTACGAACAGGCGAAGGCCGTCCTGCTGGACGCGGTGGCGACCGCCAACCACTGCCGTGCCGTGTGGAACGAGCCGTTCGCCTTCTCCACGGTCGTCGGCTTCGAGGCCGACCTGGAGGTGGTCGAACTCCTGCACACCTCGCTCCTCGTGCAGGCGCAGACCGCGATGACCAGGGCGGAGGCGGCCCAGCGGGCGGGCGGACGCAAGCGTACGAAGACCTTCCGGCAGTCGTTCCTCGCGGCCTACGCGCACCGCATAGGCACCCGCCTGGCCGAGGCGGCGCAGACCCAGGTCACCCAGGACCTGCTCCCGGTCCTCGCCTCCCGCGAGGTGGCCGTCACCGACCGACTGGACCGCATGTTCCCGGAGACGACCACGACCCGTCTGCGCGGCGTCAGCGACGAGGCGGGCTGGGTCGAGGGCTCGGAGGCGGCCGACAGGGCACAAGTAGCCCCGCGCCGCCCCCTGCGCTGACCCCCGGGGGGACTCAGTCGCCGGACTGCTGGAACCCGCTCACCGAGGCGTCCGGCGTCTTCCCGTCGCTCTTCAGCGCGACATCGCCGTACGACCACTTGAAGTCGCGCGTCCCGTCGACCCCGGGCAGCTGGATCTTCACCCGCCGCACGCCGAGGCTCTTGGTGCCGCCGCCCTCACCCCGGACGTAGGTGAGGGTGAAGGAGGTGGAGGCCTCCTTCGTGAGGGTCGTCTTCTTCGCCCCGGCGGCCTTGGCGGCCTCGTCGACCGGGACGCCGGTCATGGCGTCGCCCGAGTCCAACTCGACACCGGGCAACCCCTCCAGGACGCACTCGGCGTCGCCGCCGTTGGTGATCGTGACGGGCACGTTGCCCGTGTCCCCGGCGGCGGGCGCGGCGTTGCCGGGCCCGAACCGCACGCTCAACTCGGCGCAGGCGGAGTCGGCCTTGCTGTCCTGGCCCTGGTTCCCGTCGTCGCAGGCGGTCAGGAGGAGGGCCGCGGCGAAGGCGGCGACGGTGAGGGAAGTGGCGCGCATGGGTCCTCTGGGGGAGACGTCGGCGACCGGGTGGCGGTCACCGCACAGGTGGGGCGGACAGTCACCGATCAAACATCACGAACCCAGACCGCCCGTGGGCAGCCCCGTCGGCAGCTTCCCGCCCTCCGCCTTGGTGTACGTCTCCGCGCCGAGACCGCCCTCCCAGGTGACCTTCAGCTGCTCCTCGCCGACGGAGTCGACCATCCCGACGGCCCGGTCCTTGCGGGCGTCCGGGCACTTGAGGCGGATCATCCGCATCCCGTCCTGCTCACCGGCGGTCCCGCTGCACACGGTCCCGCCGGTCGTGAAGAGCGCGGCCTTGGCGCCGGTGACGACCAGCACGACCGCCTTGCCGTCGGTCGTGGCCAGCCAGCTGCCCTCCAGTTCGCCGGAGGGCGAGGCAGACCCGCCCGTACCGCCGCCCGTGTTGGCACTGGCGGACGCGGAGGAACCGCCCGAGGAGCCGTCCGTGGGCTTGGCGTCGGAGCCGCCGTCGCCGCTGCACGCGGTCAGGACGAGCGCGCCGGCCAGGGACGCGGCCACCGCCACGACCCGCAGTCGCCGGCCCGACATCGTGCGCGTACGCGAGAAAGTCGCCGAGGTCACTGGAAGCTCCCAAGCTGTAGCGGTCGGCATACGGCCGAGTCGGCCACGTTGGCCGAAACGACCGCAGCAAGTTACCAGGCAGTCCCTTCCACGGCAGGACTCACCGGCACACCCGCCCGCCACCTCTACCTTTGATCTTGCGCAGTGGTCCACCCTTCAAGGCGCCCACGAGGGCCGTCACACGGGGCGCCGCTGGTTCTCGATGTACTGGCGAACGACGGTCAATGGCGCCCCGCCACAGCTTCCGGCGAAGTAGGAGCCGGACCAGAAGTGGCCGCCCCACAGGAAGCGGCGGACGTGAGTGGCGTACTCCTTGCGCAGGTAGCGGGAGGAGACGCCCTTGAGGGAGTTGACCAGCTTGGAGAGCTGGACTTTGGGCGGGTAGTGCACGAGCAGGTGACCGTGGTCCTCTTCGCCGTTGAACTGCCTCAGTTCAGCCTCGAAGCCCTCGCAGACCTCGCGCATGATCTCTTCGCAGCGCGTCAGCACCTCGTCTGTCACGTCTGTCATGGCCCGGCGCCGGTACTTGGTGACGAACACCAAGTGGACATGAAGGTTGTAGACGACCTGACGACCGGTGCGTACATCAGGATTTGGGTTCCAGCGCGGTGACATAGACCGAATGCGACAGTGATCGTGTGGTCACGGAACGTGCACAGGAGAAGCGGCAGTTCGGGCACCGCACCCGGCTGGCAATGACCCCTGCACAGATCCGGCTCATGGACGCCCAGGCGCACGCCGCCCGTACGACGTGGAACCTCCTGCACGACTGGTGGACGATGCTGCCGAAGGGCAGGCGCACGCTTGCCGCGGCGGACGCCGCGATCCGCCAGGCCCGCAGGGACATCGACTGGCTCGCGGTCCTTCCCGCCCAGGCCGCCCAGGCGGTGTTGAAGACGTACTTCCAGGCGTGGAAGAACTGCTGGAACGGCCGGGCCGAAGCGCCGAACTTCAAGGCCCGTTTCCGTACGGTGATGTCCGTGGACGTCCCGCAGGGGCGTGACCTGCAGATCAAGCGCGTGCACCGCCGCTGGGGCATGGTCAGCATCCCCAAGATCGGCCGCGTCCGCTTCCGCTGGACCAAAGACCTCCCCATCGGCAAGGACGCGGACGCCGACAACAAGATCACCGGCGCCCGGCTGGTCAAGGAGGCGCTCGGCTGGCACATCGCCTTTCGCGTCCAGAGCCTCGCCACCGTGCCCGAGCCGCACGCTGGTCCCGAGGTCGGCATCGACGCGGGAGTCACCATCCCGCTCGCCCTGTCCGACGGCCATCACCAGGACCACGGTCGCCCCGCCCGCCTCCCGGGCGGAACGGCCGACCGGGACAAATGGCTCAACCCCGACGAGAAGGCCAAGCTGCTCCGGCTGGAGCAGCGGGCCGCGCACCGCAAGAGTTTCCGCAAGCCGGGCGAAAAGACCTCCAACCGGCTGAAGCGGACCTACGACCAGATCGCAAGCCTCCGCGCGACAGCCAAGCGCAGGGCGAGTGACTGGCAGCACCAGACCACCACCCACCTCGCCCGCACCTACGGCGTGATCGTGGTGGAAAGACTGGACATCCCGAACATGGTCAAGTCCGCCAGGGGCACCATCGAGAACCCGGGGAAGAACGTCGCCCAGAAGTCCGGCCTCAACCGCTCCATCAGCCAAGAAGCATGGGGACGCACCGTGACGATGCTGACGTACAAGGCCGCCCGCCACGGTGGCATCCTCCACAAGGTTCCAGCCCCCGGCACCTCCCGGCGCTGCTCGATATGCGGCTTCATCACACCGGGCAGCCGGGAGTCCCAGGCCCTGTTCGTGTGCAAGAACGAAGGCTGCGGCTGGTCCGGCAACGCCGACCACAACGCCGCACGGAACGTCCTGCACCTGTACCGGACGGGCCACGCGCTCGTCCCGGCTGCCGGAAGGGCAGTCGTCAGGCGCCCCTGCGGCGTCAAGCCCGCCACCGCAAGGTAGGAGGGAATCTCCCGGCTTCAGTGGGGAGAGCACTTCACCAGGACGCCTTGCGCACCCCCGGCAGATACCCGGCGTGCGCCTGCTCCCGCAGCGACACCCGGGACAGCCCGAAGGCCCGGAGATAACCGCGCGGCCGCCCGTCCACCTGGTCGCGGTTGCGCACCCGCGTGGCGCTCGCGTCCCGCGGCTGCCTGCTCAGCTCCCGCCGCGCGGCCAGCCGTTCGGCATCCGTCGACGACGGCCGCCGGATGATCTCCTTCAGCTCGGCCCGCCGGGCGGCGTACCGCGCGACGACCTCCTGCCGCCGCTCGTTCTTCGCGATCTTGCTCTTCTTGGCCATCAGACCTTCACCCCCCGGGCGCGGATCCGGGCGACGGCCGCCTCGACGCCGATGACGTCGACGGTCTTGATCCCCCTGGCGCTCAGCCGCAGCCGCACATAACGGCCCTCACTGGGCAGCCAGTACCGCTTGGTCTGGATGTTCGGGTCGAACCGGCGGGAGGTCCGCCGATGCGAGTGGGAAATGGAGTTGCCGAACCCGGGCTGGGCGCCGGTCAGCATGCAGTGGGCGGACACAGGTGACGAACCTCTCCTCGCTAGCTTCTGTTAATGGAATTCATTTTCAGTAAGATAGCAGCATGGCACGCAACGAACTCCGCCCGGTCATCAAGCTCCGGTCCACCGCCGGCACCGGCTTCACCTACGTGACCCGCAAGAACCGCCGCAACGACCCGGACCGCATGACCCTGCGCAAGTACGACCCGGTCGCCGGCCGCCACGTCGACTTCCGAGAGGAGCGCTGATCATGCGCGACGGAATCCACCCCGCATACGGCCCGGTCGTCTTCCGCGACCGAGCCGCAGGCCATGCCTTCCTCACCCGCTCGACGCTCGCCGCCGTTCCCACCGCCAAGACGATCGAGTGGGAGGACGGCCACACCTACCCGGTCGTCGACGTGGAGATCTCGAACGTGAGCCACCCCTTCTACACCGGCACGGCCCGCGTCCTGGACACGGCCGGCCGCGTGGAGCGCTTCGAGCGCCGCTACGGAAAGAAGGGCTGATGCTCTCCGTCGTGATCGTCGCCGGCCTGCACGCGGACGCCCGCAGGGCGACCGTCGCCCAGCTGCTCGCCGACGTCCCCGACAGCGTCGTACTCCACCACGACCTCGCGACGGCCGCCGCGGGCACGGTCGTCCGCACGATCCGCGACGCCACCGGCCTCGTCAGCACCGGCGAGGCCCCCCTCGTCAACGACTGCGCCTGCTGCGCCCTGCGCGAGGACCTGGTGCCGGAACTGCTCAGGATCCAGGAGGCCGGCGGCACCCGCATGGCGGTCGTCGAACTCTGGGACTCCGTCGAACCGAAGGCGATGGCCGAGGTGGTCACGGCCGGCGGACTCACGCTCACCGGTGTGATCACCGCGGTCGACCCGGCACTGGTCCTGCCGTACCTGGGCAACGGCGACGACCTGGCCGAACGGGGCCTCGCGGCCGCGGCGACCGACCAGCGCACGGTCGCCGACACCTTCGCCCGCCAACTCGAGTACGCCCCCGTCCTCGCCGTCACCGACTCCCCGGAGGCCGACGACGAGGACCGCGAGCTCCTGGCCCAACTCCACCCGACGGCCCGCCAGGTCCCCGTCACCTCCGACGACCTGACCGTGCCGCCACCCCGCAACCGCCCCCCGTCCCCCCTCGCCCGCGCGGCCCTGTCCGGCTTCGACGTCGAGTCGGCCGACGCGGCCCAGCACCCCGCCTGCGCCCTGCTCCCCGCCGAGGCCGACGCGCACGGCGTCAGCACCGTCGTGTGGCACCGCCGCCGCCCCTTCCACCCCGAGCGCCTCTACGCGGCCCTGGAGGACCTGACCTGCGCGGCGGCCCGCAGCCGGGGCCGCTTCTGGCTGGCCGACAAACCGGACGTCCTGCTCCACTGGGACGCGGCGGGCGGCGCCCTGTGCGTGGAGAGCGCGGGCCCCTGGCTCGCCTCCCTCCCCGACGCGGCCTGGGACATGGTCCCCCCGATCCGCCGCGCCGCCGCCGCCCTCGACTGGCACCCCGAGCACGGCGACTGCTGCCAGCACCTGGTCTTCACGTCCCCCGCCCTCGACCGCGACGGCCTGGAGCGACTCCTCGAATCGTGCCTCCTCACCGACGCCGAGTACGCGGCCGGCCGCGACGCCTGGAAACAACTCCCACCCGCCTTCGACACCCTCCTGGAGGTCTGACATGCCCCGCCAGCCCAGCCGCAAGCCCATCAAGCCCCGCCCCAACCCCCTGGACCAGGCAGGCATCACCTACATCGACTACAAGGACACCGACCTCCTGCGCCGCTTCCTCTCCGACCGAGGCAAGATCCGCAGCCGCCGAGTCACCCGAGTGACGTCCCAACAGCAGCGCGACCTGGCCAAGGCCATCAAGAACGCCAGAGAAATGGCCCTCCTCCCCTACGCCACCCGCTGAGCCCCCGGACAAGCCCGCAGCGGCGGGCCTCTACACGGAGGACCGCCGCAGGCATCTCCCCCACGCCCCCGGAACCCAGACCCGCCCCCATACGTCACAGGAGTAACCACAGGAACACCCCGCGTGCACGTGCATCCGCTCATGCACGTGCACGTGAAACAGAGCTATGATCCGGAAGCAGTTGACCGCCGCACCACCGGGGAGCGATCTGTGGACCACGACGTGTACAACGGCATGGCAGCCACGGATCTGAACGGCGTGGCCTGGCAGAAGAGCAGGCACAGCAACTCGCAGGGCTCCTGCGTCGAATTCGCCCGCCTGCCCGGCGGAGACGTGGCGGTACGCAATTCACGCTTCCCCGACGGCCCGGCGCTCGTCTACACCCGAGCCGAGATCGAGGCCATGCTCCTGGGTATCAAGGACGGCGAGTTCGACCACTTGGTCGTCGGCTGAACAAAGCGCCCCACCCACCCGCATCCGAACACCGGGCGCGGGTGGCGCGCGTAGACCCAAGTCGCCGACAGCCGCCCTGCCGCGTCACTCTCCCGAGGCCCTCAGCACGGTCCCACCGGCCGGAAGCATGAACAACGCCCAGACGACCTTCCCGCTGAGCGCCCCGGCCAACGGCTGCCACCCCCAGCTGTCACTGAAGGAGTCCACAAGGAACAACCCCCGCCCGGACTCCGCGGAGAAGTCGTCGGAATCGCGCGCGACAGGACTGTCATGACTGGGATCGCGCACCGCGCACACCAGCCGCTCGGTCCACCGCATCAAATGCAGCCGCACAGGCGGCGGCACCTGATCGCACTCCCGCTGCGCCCCCGCCGGCAACGCATGGCGCAGGGCATTGGTCACCAACTCGGAGACGACCAGACACACATCGTCGAACCGGTCGCCCAGTTCCCACTGTTCCAGCGTCCGGCGCGTGAACTTCCGCGCCTCACGCACCGCTTCATAGCGGGCGGGCAGAGCACAGGAGGCGGCATTGGAGACAGCTGCGGGATCCAGCGGCGGAAGGCCCTGCCGTAACGGCTGGAGCATGGTCGATCCATTCGTCCCCATGCGAGGCACTCCCGGGAGTTCGCGGTCGTTGCGATGCAGCGGTTGCGCGGGACCATGGTTTCCGATGCGCAGAGCAGATGCAAGGGCAGATGCACGTGCACGTGACCGAATTGGACGCTCCCGTACCGCTTGTTGGCCATTTTTTCCGCCAACTTCAACCGCTTTCCAGGTCGGCCACCTGTCAGTAACCCTTGTCTTCTTTCCATATCTGTAATCGGACGAGTACTGCTCGAAGTGATTTAGTGGCAGACTGCGGGCCCTGAAGACGGTTGGGGAGGCTGGCGAACGTGAGCGCGGGAGAGCCCGGATCGGTGGTGCGGCGCATGCTGCTCGGCTCGCAACTGAGGCGACTGCGGGAAGCGCGCGGGATCACGCGCGAGGCGGCGGGTTACTCCATCCGCGCCTCCGAGTCGAAGATCAGCCGGATGGAGCTGGGCCGGGTGAGCTTCAAGACGCGAGACGTCGAGGACCTGCTGACGCTCTACGGCATCACGGACGAGCAGGAGCGCGCCTCGCTCCTCTCCCTCGCCCGCGAGGCCAACGTGGCGGGCTGGTGGCACAGTTACTCCGACGTCCTGCCCAGCTGGTTCCCCACCTACGTCGGCCTGGAGGGCGCCGCCAGCCTCATCAGGGCCTACGAAGTGCAGTTCGTGCACGGCCTGTTGCAGACGCAGGCGTACGCCCGCGCGGTCGTCAAACGTGGCATGAGGGGCGCGAGCGCGGCCGACGTCGAAAAGCGCGTGGCGCTGCGCCTGGAGCGGCAGAAGTACCTGCTCGACGACAGCGGCGCCCCCGAGTTCCACATCGTCCTGGACGAGGCCGCCCTGCGCCGCCCGTACGGCGACCGCGAGGTGATGCGCGGCCAGCTCCAGCACCTGATCGAGATCTCCCAGCGCCCCAACGTACGGCTCCAGATCATGCCGTTCAGCTTCGGCGGCCACTCCGGTGAGTCCGGCGCCTTCACGATCCTCAGCTTCCCCGAGTCAGACCTCTCCGACGTCGTCTACCTGGAGCAGCTCACCAGCGCGCTCTATCTCGACAAGCACGAGGACGTCACCCAGTACGAGACGGCGCTGAAGGAGCTCCAGCAGGACAGCCCGGGACCGGACGAGAGCCGGGATCTTCTCAGGGGTCTCCTCCAACTCTCTTGAAACACAAGTACGATGACGTGTGATCAGACCGTGAAGACGATCAACGCCGAGCGAGGGATCACATGTCGTCCTACTTCACCGACCTGGCTCAGCAGTACATCGACGGTGAGTGGCGCCCGGGCTCAGGCTCCTGGGACATCATCGACTTCAACCCGTACGACGGCGAGAAGCTGGCGTCGATCACCATAGCCACGGTCGACGAGGTCGACGACGCCTACCAGGCGGCCGCCCGCGCGCAGAAGCAGTGGGGCGCCACCAACCCGTACGCCCGCCGTGCCGTCTTCGAGAAGGCGCTGCGCCTGATAGAGGACCGCGAGCAGGAGATCACCGAGGCGATCATCGCCGAGCTCGGCGGCACCCGGCTGAAGGCGGCCTTCGAGCTCCACCTCGCCAAGGAGTTCCTGCGCGAGGCGGTCCACCTGGCGCTGCGCCCCGAGGGCAAGATCATCCCGTCCCCGACGGACGGCAAGGAGAACCGCGTCTACCGGGTCCCGGTCGGCGTCGTGGGCGTGATCAGCCCCTTCAACTTCCCCTTCCTCCTCTCGATCAAGTCGGTCGCCCCGGCCCTCGCGCTCGGCAACGCCGTGGTCCTCAAGCCGCACCAGAACACCCCGGTCTGCGGCGGCACCCTGGTCGCGAAGATCTTCGAGGACGCGGGCCTCCCGGCCGGCCTGCTGAACGTCGTCGTCACGGACATCGCGGAGATCGGCGACGCCTTCATCGAGCACCCGGTCCCGAAGGTCATCTCCTTCACCGGCTCCGACAAGGTCGGCCGCCATGTCGCCACCGTCTGCGCCTCCCTCTTCAAGCGCTCGGTCCTCGAACTCGGCGGCAACAGCGCGCTCGTGGTCCTCGACGACGCCGACATCGACTACGCGGTCGACGCGGCGGTCTTCAGCCGCTACGTCCACCAGGGCCAGGTCTGCATGGCCGCCAACCGGGTCCTGGTGGACCGCTCGGTGGCGGACGAGTTCACCGAGAAGTTCGTCGCCAAGGTGCGGACCCTCAAGGCGGGCGACCCGCGCGACCCCGAGACCGTCATCGGCCCGGTGATCAACTCCTCGCAGGCGGACGCCCTTTCGGCCACGGTGGAGCAGGCCATCGCCGAGGGCGCGACGGCCCTGGTGCACGGCACGACGACGGACAACCTCGTCGAGCCCTCGGTCCTCACCGGAGTGCCCGCCGGCTCCCCCCTGCTGCGGCAGGAGGTCTTCGGCCCGGTCGCCTTCCTCATCTCGTTCGACGGCGAGGAGGAGGCCGTACGCCTCGTCAACGACACCCCGTACGGCCTGAGCGGCGCCGTCCACACGGCGAACGTCGAGCGCGGCGTGAACTTCGCCAAGCAGATCGACACCGGCATGTTCCATGTGAACGACGGCACGGTCCACGACGAGCCGATCGTCCCCTTCGGCGGCGAGAAGCACTCCGGCCTCGGCCGCCTGAACGGCGAGACGATGCTGGACTCGTTCACGACGATCAAGTGGATCTCGGTGCAGCACGGCCGGAGCGGGTTCCCGTTCTGAGGCTTCCTGGCCGCTCCCGCCGCGGACCCAGGTCATAACCTGGACCGCATGTCAGCGATCCGTCTCCTCGTGCTCGGCGCGGTCCGTATGCACGGCCGCGCCCACGGCTACCAGGTGCGCAACGACCTGGAGTACTGGGGTGCGCACGACTGGTCCAACGCCAAGCCCGGCTCGATCTACCACGCGCTCAAGCAGATGGCGAAGCAGGGCCTGCTGCACGCGCACGAGATCGCGCCGTCCACGGCCGGCGGCCCCCCGCGCACGGAGTACGAACTCACGGACGCGGGCACCGAGGAGTACTTCACGCTGCTGCGTGACGCGCTGGTCACCTACGACCAGCGCGGAGACGTGAAGACGGCCGCCCTCGGCTTCATGGTCGACCTGCCGAGGGCCGAGGCCGTGACGCTGCTGAAGGAGCGGACCCGGCGGATCGAGGAGTGGCGGGCCTCCGTCGTGGCCCACTACGTGCCCGAGGACGGGCCCGGGCAGCTCGGTCACATCGGCGAGATCATGAACATGTGGGTCCACACGGCGGACTCCGAGCGGGACTGGACCAGCGGGCTGATCGAGCGGCTCCAAGGGGGCGCCTACACCTTCGCCGACGAGGGGGATCCGTTCGTCGGCGTGCTGGCCGAGGACGAGGAGAACCCGTACGCGACGGGGGAGTCCCATCCCGGGGATGCCCTCTAATCAACTTTGACCAATCCCAGGCGCTGGTCTACTTTGAGTTTGTAGTCAAGTTTGACTAGCGAGGGGGTCTCAGTGGCCGACGCGGCGATCACCGTCGAAAGGGCACGCAAGAAGTACGGCGGCAAGGCCGGAAAGAACGCACTGGACGGGCTCGACCTCACGGTCGCGCGCGGCACCGTGCACGCAGTGCTCGGCCCGAGCGGCGCGGGCAAGACAACCCTGGTCCGGATCCTGTCCACCCTGCTGCGGCCGGACAGCGGCCGGGTCGAGGTGGCCGGACACGACGTGGTGCGCCAGGCGTACGAGGTGCGCCTGCGCATCGGTCTGCTCGGCCAGCACGCGGCCGTGGACGAGGAGTTGGGCGGCCGGCAGAACCTGGAGATGTTCGGCCGCCTCCACCACCTCGGCGCCCGCCACGCGCGCGTGCGCGCCGACGAACTGCTGGAGCGCTTCGGGCTCGCCGACACCGGCCGCAAGCCGGTCAGGCAGTACAGCGGCGGCATGCGCCGTCGGCTGGATCTGGCGGCGTCCCTCATCACCGACCCGGAGGTGCTCTTCCTGGACGAACCCACCACCGCCTCGACCCTCCCCCACTCTCGAACTCCGCTCGAGCGGGGGGACCCCCAGGCCGCACCGAGGTCTGGTCCGCGGTCCGCTCCTGGTCGGCGGCGGCACCACGGTCCTGCTCACCACCCAGTACCTGGAGGAGGCCGACCAGCTCGCCGACCGCATCTCGGTCGTCGACGCCGGCCGCGTGATCGCCGACGGCACGGCGGACCAGCTCAAGGCGCTGACCGGCGGCTCCCGCATCGACGTCGTCCTGCGGGACGCCGGACAGCTCGGCGCGGCCGTCGCCCTGCTGCCCGTACCGAAGGACGTCATCTCCGTCGACCCCGACCGGCGCCTGCTCAGCGCCTCGGTCACCGACCGGATGGCGGCGCTCTCCGGCGTCGTACGGGCCCTGGAGGCCGCCGGAATCGAGGCGGAGGACGTCGCGCTGCGCCGGCCGACGCTCGACGAGGTGTTCCTGCACCTCACGGGGGACGAGCACCGAGTGAAGGAGCCCGCATGAGCATGAGCGCCCACGCCCTGACCGACTCCTGGACCATGACCCGCCGCGAACTCGCCCACTGGGCACGGCAGCCCGTGCAGGTCGTGGTCAACCTGGTCTTCCCCGTGATGCTGCTGCTGATGTTCGGCTACCTCGTCGGCGGCGGCCGGGGTTCGAGGGCTCCTACATCGACTACCTCCTGCCCGGCATGCTCGCGCTCACCATGGCCTTCGGCCTGGAGGGCACGATGATCGCGGCACCCAGGACCTCAACAAGGGCGTCGTGGACCGCTTCCGGTCCATGCCGATGGCCAACGGGGCGGTGCTGGTGGGCCGTTCGGCGGTCGACATGCTCCAGTCGGCGCTGGCCGTTTTCGTCCTCATGGGCGTCGGGTACGCACTGGGCTGGCGCCCCGACGGCGGCCCGGGGGCCTTCCTGGGCGCCGTGGGACTGCTCCTGCTCTTCCGCTTCGCCATGCTGAGGGTCGGCATCTACCTGGCGCTGGTGGCCGGGAAGCCGGAGATGGTCCAGGCGGTGCAGATCCTGGTCTGGCCGGTCGGCTTCCTCTCCAACGCCCTGGCCCTGCCCGGCTCCATGCCCGGCTGGCTGGGCACGGTCGTCGAGTCGAACCCGATGTCCCAGACGGCGACGGCCCTACGGGACCTGTTCGGCGGCACGGCCGCCGACACCGTCGGGGCGGCGATCATCTGGCCGCTGGTACTGCTCGCGGTGTTCTTCCCGCTCGCGGTACGGCGGTTCGCCCGCCTCAGCCGCTAGCCACCGCCCGGCCGCCGCCTAGTGATGGAAGCCGGTGGCCGCCCCCTTGTCCTCGGTGAAGGGGCGCGGCTGCCGGCGCAGCTCCGGCAGCACCCGGCCCAGGTCCTCCAGGAACAGCTCGCCGAGGTCCTCGGAGAAGCCGTTGCGGCAGACGACCCGCAGCACCGACAGATCCTCCCGGTTCGGCGGGAAGGTGTACGCCGGGACCAGCCAGCCCTTCTCCCGCAGCCGCCGCGAGACGTCGAAGACGTCGTACGCCCGCACGTCCGGGGCCGTCGTGAAGGCGAACACCGGCAGCTCGTCACCCCTGGTCAGCAGGCGGAAGTCACCCAGCTTCGCCACGGCGTCGGCGACCCTTCGCGCCACGTCCCGCGAGGCCTGCTGCACCGCCCGGTACCCCTCCTGGCCCAGCCGCAGGAACGAGTAGTACTGCGCCACGACCTGGGCACCCGGCCGGGAGAAGTTCAGCGCGAAGGTCGGCATGTCGCCGCCCAGGTAGTTGACGCGGAAGACGAGCTCCTCCGGCAGCGCCGCCCGGTCCCGCCACAGCGCCCAGCCGACCCCCGGGTAGACCAGCCCGTACTTGTGCCCCGAGGTGTTGATCGAGGCGACCCTCGGCAGCCGGAAGTCCCACACCAGGTCCTCGTCGAGGAAGGGCGCCACCATCGCGCCGGACGCGCCGTCGACATGCACCGGGACGTCCAGCCCGGTGCGCTCCTGGAGGGCGTCCAGAGCCGCGCACAGGTCCGCCACCGGCTCGTACGAACCGTCGAAGGTCGAGCCCAGGATCCCGACGACCCCGATGGTGTTCTCGTCGCACAGCTCGGCCGCCGCCCCCGGATCGAGATGGAACCGCTCGCCCTCCATCGGGACCAGGCGGGGCTCGACCTCCCAGAAGTTGCAGAACTTCTCCCAGCAGACCTGGACGTTGACCCCCATCACCAGGTTCGGGCGGGCACCCGGGTACCGGTCGGCGTTGCGCGTGGCCCAGCGCCGCTTCAGCGCCATCCCGGCGAGCATGCACGCCTCGCTCGACCCGGTCGTCGAACAGCCCACGGCCGCCGCCGGGTCCGGCGCGTTCCACAGGTCGGCGAGCATCGCCACACAGCGCCGTTCCAGCTCGGCGGTGCGCGGGTACTCGTCCTTGTCGATCATGTTCTTGTCCCGGCACTCCGCCATCAGCACCCCGGCCTGCGGCTCCATCCATGTGGTGACGAAAGTGGCCAGATTGAGCCGGGAGTTGCCGTCCAGCATCAGCTCGTCGTGGACCAGCTGGTATGCCGTCGACGGTGACAGGGGCGCGTCCGGCAGCCGATGCGTGGGCGGGGCCTCGGTCATGCCGCTGACCGGGTTCGTCTCGCCGTAGAACGGGTTGACCGCGAGCCTGCGCCCGCCGCCCTTGTCGTCCGGTGCTTCGCTGTTCCCAGGATGCAGTGGCATGCATACGACGGTAGGTCCGGACCGCCGGGCTTGCACCTCACGCCACGTGAGGACCCACTGTGGAGCGCGTCGGACAGAAGGGAGCGGAAGTGAGCTACTCCGTGGGACAGGTCGCCGGTTTCGCCGCGGTGACGGTGCGCACCCTGCACCACTACGACGACATCGGCCTGCTCGTACCCAGCGAGCGCAGCCACGCGGGCCACCGGCGCTACAGCGACGCCGACCTCGACCGGCTGCAGCAGATCCTGTTCTACCGCGAGCTCGGCTTCCCGCTCGAGGAGGTCGCCGCCCTGCTCGACGACCCGGACGCGGACCCGCGCGCACACCTGCGCCGCCAGCACGAACTGCTGACCGCCCGGATCGAGAAGCTGCAGAAGATGGCGGAGGCCGTGGAGCACGCCATGGAGGCACGCAAGATGGGGATCAATCTGACGCCGGAGGAGAAGTTCGAGGTGTTCGGGGACAAGGACCCCGAGCAGTACGCCGAGGAGGCGGAGCAGCGCTGGGGCGGGACCGAGGCGTACGCCGAGTCACAGCGCCGGGCCGCCCGCTACACCAAGGAGGACTGGAAGCGCATCCAGGCAGAGGTCAACGAGTGGGGCGAGCGATACACGGCGCTGGTGGCCGCCGGCGAGTCGCCCACCGGCGAGCGGGCCATGGACATGGCCGAGGAACACCGTGCGCACATCGGCACGTGGTACTTCGAGTGCCCGTACGAGATGCACAAGGGTCTCGCCGAGATGTACGTCTCCGACGAGCGTTTCAAGGCGTACTACGACTCGATGCACGAGGGTCTCGCGGAGCACCTCAGGGAGGCCATCCTCGCGAACGCGGCCCGGCACGCCGCGTAGCGCCTGGCCCGGGACCCCGTACGGGTCACTCCCGGGCCAGGACCACCGCCGTCCCGTAGGCACACACCTCGGTGCCCACGTCGGCCGCCTGGGCCACGTCGAAGCGAAACGCCAGCACACCGTTCGCGCCCCGCGCGCGTGCTTGCTCCACGAGCCGGTCCATGGCCTCGTTGCGGGTCTCCACGAGGGTCTTGGTGAGCCCCTTGAGCTCACCGCCGACCAGCGACTTCAGTCCGGCGCCGATCTGACTGCCGACGTGCCGGGAGCGCACGGTCAGCCCGAACACCTCGCCGATGACCTCTGTGACGCGGTGCCCGGGAACGTCGTTCGTGGTCACCACCAGAACCTCGGGTCGCGGTCCCTGTCCGCCGCCGAACTCTTCGATGCCCATGAATCACAGCTTTGACCCAGCAGAGGCACAGTGCATCCTGAGGGGGTCCATGGAACCTGGGCGGCCGGTGCAGCGTTGATAATTTGAGCAGCCAGCTTCAGCCCCCGCCCCCTCCCCGCAGGAGCCACAATCCCGTGACCACGCTTGCGCTCGGCCCCGAGTGGCTCAGCCCGGACTATCTGATCGAGACGTTCAGCCTCCCTGGCATCCTGCTGATCGTCTTCGCCGAGTCCGGTCTCTTCGCCTTCCTGCCCGGGGACTCCCTGCTGTTCACGGCGGGTCTGTTCGTGGCCCAGGGGCAGTACATCAGCCAGCCTCTGTGGCTGGTGTGCACCCTGATCGTGCTGGCCGCCGTCATCGGCGACCAGGTGGGTTACATGATCGGCAAGTTCTTCGGCCCCAAGCTCTTCAACCGCCCGAACTCCAAGCTCTTCAAACAGGAGAACCTGGACAAGGCCCACGAGTTCATGGAGAAGTACGGCCCGAAGGCGATCGTCCTCGCCCGCTTCGTGCCGATCGTGCGCACCTTCGCCCCCATCGTGGCGGGCGCCGGCCGCATGAGGTACGCCACGTTCCTCACGTACAACGTCATCGGCGGCATCGCCTGGGGCACCGGCGTCACCCTCGCGGGCTACTGGCTCGGCCAGATCAAGTTCATCAACAAGAACGTCGAGGCGATCCTCGTCCTGATCGTCTTCGTCTCCGTCGTCCCGATCATCATCGAGTACCTCCGCGAGCGCGCCAAGAAGAAGCGCGCGGCGACCGAGACCCCGGCCGCCCCGACCCCGGCCCACCAGCAGCACATGATGATGGACGACGCGACGACCCAGCTCCGCGCCATCCCCTCCGACGACCGGCCCCAGCCCCAGCAGCAGTACGGCAACCAGGGCCAGCAGGGCGGCCAGCAGCAGTACGGCTACGACCAGCAGTACTACGACCAGCAGCCCCAGCAGCAGCCGTACGCCCAGCAGTACCCCCAGGGCTACGGCCAGCAACAGCAGTACGGCAACCAGCAGTACCCGCCCAACCAGGGGTACTGAAACGCCCTATAGGGGCGCGGGGCTGCATCGATATGCGGCTCCGCCGCGTGGGCGCGATCAACCACAACGAACCCGCAGCCGCCACGGATCGGAACGCACCGAGCTCGTAGGCACCCAGCGCTGGAAGACACCGCACCCGGCGTCAGAACCCCCGCGTCCTCTTGGCGGCCCGCCGCTTCTCAGGCGACCCGATCCGCAAGAACATCCGCGAGATCTCCGCCCCGAGGTTCACCCCGATAGCGATGGCCATGGCCAACGAAGCCGCCGTGGCCAGCGACACCAACCCCTTGTTCACATCGTTCTGCGCAATCGCCAACAGCCCGAAATACGTCGCCGACCCCGGCAGCAGCGGCCCGATCGCCGCGGTGGTGTACGGCAACGCCGAAGCGAACCGATACCGGGCCATCAGCTGCCCGAACAACCCCACCAGCCCCGCCGCGACGGCCGTCGAGGCGACCGGCGAGAACTCACCGGCGTAGTACATCGCGCCGTACACCACCCACGCGACACCTCCGTTGAGGGTCACCGCGGTCACGGTGGATCGATCCTGCTGGAGCAGCACCGCGAAGGTCAGCGACAGCAGCATCGACGCGGCGATCTGCCAGTACGGCCGGTCGGAGGCCCCCAGCGCCTCGTCCGGGGTGAGCTTGGCGCCGAGGTTGACGCTGAAGTACAGGATCACCAGCACACCGACGACGATGCCGACGAAAAAGTACGTGACCTCCAGCAGGCGCGCGGCCGCGGTGATGTAGAAGCCGGTCAGCCCGTCCTGCACACCCGCCACCAGCGCCCGCCCGGGCAGCAGCGCGAACAGCCCACCGGTGATCACCGCGGACGCCTTCACGTCGACGTGCGCCAGGGCCAGCGCGACCCCGATCGCCGCCGGCGGCATCGCGGCCACCGTGAACTGGTAGAACTCCGGCAGCCCGCGCCCCGCGCACAGCCACGCCAGCCGGTCGCCGAGCATCGCGCCCAGCGCGGCCGCGACGAACACGACCAGATCACCGCCGACCAGCACGGAGGCCGCGCCCGCGAGCAGCCCGCTCGCCGAGGTCAGCACCCAGGTCGGGTACGGGTGCCGGTTGCGGCGGATCTCCGCGAGCCGGCCGTAGGCCTCCTCCAGGGAGATGTGGCTCTCCGGGTCGCTGAGGTCGTCGACGAGCTGGTACACGGCGGCCAGACGCGTGTAGTCGGTGCCGCGCCGCCGCACCGTACGGGACGCCGTCACCGGGTCGTCGACCAGCGACGGCTGGTACGAGATCGACAGCAGCGTGAAGGTGACGTTCGGCTCGCAGCGGTCCAGGCCGTAGGACCGGCAGACCGCGAACATCGCCGCCTCGACGTCCTCCGCGCCCTCGCCGCCCGCCAGCAGCAGCTCGCCGATACGCAGGGTCAGGTCGAGTACGCGCGGGACGGCCGGACCCTCCTCCTCCGCCCTCGGCATCCGCTCCGGCGCGGGCCGCTCGGCCACCGGCATGCGCAGCATGGTGCGCATCCGGTCCTGCCAGGGCAGGTCCTTGGTCAGGCTGATCCGAGGTATGCCACCGGCGGGCGTGAACGCCGGCGAGGCGTCCTCGACGCTGTAGCCGCTCGGCGTGCTGAACGCCGACCCCTCGGGCTCCTGGACCGGCGGCTGTGGCACGTCCAGGCCCTGGGGGAGGGCGAACTCGGACGTGGTCTCCGACTCGCTGTCCCCCACCTCCACACCGGCGGGCGGGGTGAACGCCATCCTCGCCTCGTCCGACTGCGGTTTGCGGTCCTCCGCGTCCGTCACGTGCGTAGCACTCCCTGTACGACACCTCCTGCCGCACTCAGTATGCGCACACACACGCGAACAGGCTGCACGCGCACGCGTGCAGCCTGTTCACATGGCTGAGAGCCGACGGTCACTCAGACCGTGGCCGAGAGCACGGCTCAGTGGCCGCCCTGCTCCTTGAAGCGCTTGTAGGACCGCTCGATCTCGATCTCGGCGTCCTGACGGCCCACCCAGTTGGCGCCCTCGACGGACTTGCCGGGCTCCAGGTCCTTGTAGACCTCGAAGAAGTGCTGGATCTCCAGGCGGTCGAACTCGGAGACGTGGTGGATGTCACGCAGGTGCTCCTGGCGCGGGTCCGTCGCCGGCACGCACAGCAGCTTGTCGTCGCCGCCGGCCTCGTCCGTCATCCGGAACATGCCGATCGCACGGCACTTGATGAGGCAGCCCGGGAAGGTGGGCTCGTCCAGGATGACCAGCGCGTCCAGCGGGTCGCCGTCCTCGCCGAGGGTGTTCTCGACGAAGCCGTAGTCGGTCGGGTAGGCGGTCGAGGTGAAGAGTCGACGGTCCAGGCGGATCCGACCGGTCTCGTGGTCCACCTCGTACTTGTTCCGCGAACCCTTCGGAATCTCGATCGTGACGTCGAACTCCACCGGTGGCTCCTCCATGATCAGCACATAGTTCTGGTGGTTAAGTGTCCCTCACGCAGGTGTGTGATCGCGAAAGGGGCTGGTGGTCGTGCCAGAGCTGAGGCCGTGGCGAGCCGCGAAACCGCATGTGACGCGGGTCGCGGGCGCCGTACGACCCCGTCTGGCACGGGCTGCGGACGCCGTACGGCCACGTCTCGCACGCGCCGCGACCGCCGCTAAGCCGCGGGTCGCACGGCTCGCGCGAGCCGTCTCCCCACAGGCCGCGCGGATGACGAGGCCGAAGACCTGGCAGTACACCGCGGGCGCCGCCACCGCCGGACTGGCGCTGGCCGCCGGAGTGGTGACCGCCGCCGGCCCCTGGGACTCCACCGGTCAGCGTACGGCCGAGCGGGACCGGGCGGCCGTCCAGGAGCGCACGGGTGGCGCAGATCACGGCCGTAGTTCCGATACGTCCGATACGGCCGCCGGCATGCCCCGTCCCGCGCCCAGCGCGGCCTCCGTCCTGCCCGGTCTGGGCGGCGGCGTCGGCACCGCGCACGCCGCCCCGAGCACCAAGGCCCTCGCCGGCCTCCTGGGCCCCCTCCTGGACGCCCCGGAGCTCGGTGCCCGCAGGACGGCCGCGGTCGTCGACGTGGCGACCGGCAAGCAGCTCTACGGCGAGGCCGCCGACGAGCCCCTCACCCCCGCCTCCACGACGAAGATCGCCACCGCCGTGGCCGTCCTCACCGCGCTCGGCCCCGACCACCGGCTCACCACCCGCGCGGTCCTGGAACCGGACACCAGGGAACTCGTCCTGGTCGGCGGCGGCGACCCCACGCTGACGGCCCGCAAGGACGCCGACGGCTGGGCCAGCCTGCGCGACCTCGCCGACCGCACGGCCAAGTCCCTGAAGAAGCGGAACGTACGCGAGGTCACCCTTTCGTACGACAAGACGCTCTACGCCGGCCCCGAACTGCACCCCATCGGCGTCAACGGCAACCTGGCCCCGGTCAGCGCCCTCACGGTCGACGAGGCCCGCACGGACGACTCCACCAGCGGGCCGGTGAGGCGGGTCGAGGATCCGGCGAAGGATGCGGCGACCCAGTTCGCGGCGCTCCTCGCGGACCGCGGCGTCAAGACCACGGCCCCGGGCCCGTCGAAGGCCACGAACCGGGCCGAGCCGCTGGCCGAGGTCACCTCACCGCCGATGTCCTCCCTGGTCGAGCGGATGCTCACCAACAGCGACAACGACATCGCCGAGCACCTCGCCCGCCAGACCGCCGTGGCGAGCGGCGCGCGCGCCGACTTCGACGGCGCGGGCAAGGCGATCGGGGACCGGCTGAGGAAGCTCGGGCTGCCCGTGACGGGCGCCGACTTCAAGGACGGCAGCGGCCTCGACCGCGACGACAAAATCACCGCCGACCTCCTCACCGCCCTCCTGGCCAAGGCCGCCGACCCCACCCACCCCGAACTCCGCCCGGTCCTGACCGGCCTCCCCGTGGCCGGCTTCACCGGCACCCTGACCACCCGCTACACCGACGGCGCGGCCGGCGTCGTCCGAGCGAAGACCGGCACCCTGAACGGCGTGAACTCGCTGGCCGGCACCGTCGTCGACCAGGACGGCCACCTCCTCGCCTTCGCCTTCCTGTCCACCGGCGCCAACACGGAAGCGGCCCGAGCGGCCCTGGACCGAACGGCGACGGCACTGGCGTCGTGCGGCTGTGCCTAGGCCGTGTCCGCAAAGTCCCGCCTGCCCCGCCAAACACCCCGTGGCCCCACCAACCCCCACGGCCTGCCCCAAGTGGTAACGCTCACGTACGGTTGACACATGACGAGCATCGGTGGTGCCGAGATGGTCGACTGGAATCTCGCGGTGGCGACCGCGACCCGGCTCGTGCGGCCGGGCCCCGAGGTGAGCCGCGACGAGGCCCGGGCCGTCGTCGCCGAGCTGCGCCGACATGCCAAGGCCTCGGAGGAACACGTCCGGGGCTTCACTCGTATGGGCACGGAGGACACCCACGACACCCCCGTCCTCGTCGTCGACCGCCCTGGCTGGGTACGGGCGAACGTCGCCGGGTTCCGCCAGATCCTCAAGCCCCTGCTCGAGAAGATGCAGGAGCGCCGCAGCACCAGCACCGGCGGCGCGGTCCTCGGCGCCGTCGGCGGCAAGGTCACCGGCGTCGAACTCGGCATGCTGCTGTCCTTCCTGGCCTCCCGCGTCCTCGGCCAGTACGAGACCTTCGCCCCGGCCACCCGCGAACTCCCGGCCGGCGAGAACGGCGGCGGCCGACTCCTGCTCGTCGCCCCGAACATCGTGCACGTGGAGCGCGAACTCGACGTACAGCCCCACGACTTCCGCCTCTGGGTGTGCCTGCACGAGGAGACGCACCGCACGCAGTTCAGCGCCGTTCCGTGGCTGCGGGACCACCTGGAGGGCGAAATCCAGTCTTTCTTGGGGGAGACCGACGTCGACCCCATGACCGTCCTCGAACGAATCCGCGAGGCCGCGCAGTCCCTCTCGGGCGGCCGCCCCGAGGCCGAAGAGGACGACGGCGGACGTTCTTTCGTCGAACTGGTGCAGACCCCGGCCCAGCGGGAGATCCTCGGCCGCCTCACCGCCGTGATGTCCCTCCTGGAGGGCCACGCGGACTTCGTGATGGACGGCGTCGGCCCCCAGGTCGTCCCGACCGTCGCCGAGATCCGCGAGAAGTTCCAGCAGCGACGCGCCAAGGGCGCCTCAAGGCTGGACATGGCCCTGCGCAAACTGCTCGGCCTCGACGCCAAACTCCGGCAGTACCGCGACGGCGAACGCTTCGTACGCGCCGTCCACGACCAGGTCGGCATGGACGGCTTCAACCGCGTGTGGACCTCCCCCAACACCCTCCCGACCAAGGCGGAGATCGCCAAACCCGCGGACTGGATCGCGCGGGTGCACCGCAAGGCGGAGTCGTGAATCACGCGCCGTGGCGTGCATCTCATACGAACGTCGTGAACCGAATCCGGCCGACGGCAGGCGAACGCCCCTCCAATCACCCGTCCGAGGGACCGTGAGCCATGGGTAGGCGTGCGATGCTCGGGGAACGGCCCGGTTCTGTCACCATCTACACACTCTGAGTGACCGAGCTCGGGCTCGCCCCCCGACAATTTCATGAAGGGAACCGGACATGGGTCCCCATCCTGCGGTCGCGGCGATACGCCTGGCGGTCCGCCGCGTCCTCCACGACATCCTCACCGAACACAGCCGCACCGCCGACGCCTCCGCGCCCGGCCGCCCGCGTGCGACCTCGTACGAGCTCGCGCACGCGACGCCGCCCGCGGTGCTGCCCGCGCCATCGACCGGCGCCGCACCCGCCGCGCACGACACGGCGCTCGCACCGCCGTACGAGCTCCCCGGCGCCACCCCGCAGGAACCCCCGCACACCACCCCGCACGAGCGACCCCCCTCCCCGCTCGTGCTCGTGGCGTGCTCCGGCGGCGCCGACTCCATGGCCCTCGCCTCCGCCCTCGCCTTCGAGGCCCGCAAACTCGGCATCCGCGCCGGCGGCATCACCATCGACCACGGTCTTCAGCCCGGCTCCGACCTGCGCGCCGAGGAAGTCGTCCTGCGCATGCGCGAACTCGGCCTCGAACCGGCCGAGTCCGTCGCCGTCACCGTCGGCCGCGCGGGCGGACCCGAGGCAGCCGCCCGCGACGCCCGCTACGCCGCCCTCGACGACGCCGCCGTCCGCCACGGCGCCACCGCCGTCCTGCTCGGCCACACCCGCGACGACCAGGCCGAGACCGTCCTGCTCGGCCTCGCCCGCGGCTCCGGCATCCGCTCCCTGTCCGGAATGGCCGCGGTCTCGGGGGCCGACGGCCGTTACCGCCGCCCCTTCCTCGGACTCGACCGGCAGACCGCCCGCAAGGCCTGCATGGTCCAGTCCCTGCCGGTCTGGGACGACCCGCACAACGCCGACCCCGCGTACACCCGCTCGCGACTGCGCCAGGAGGGCCTGCCCGCCCTGGAGAAGGCACTCGGCAAGGGCGTCGTCGAGGCCCTCGCCCGGACTGCCCAGCTCTCCCGCGACGACGCCGACGCCCTCGACTCCTGGGCCCGCCAGGCCGAGGCCGCCGTACGCGACTCGGCCGGCCTGCTGGAGTGCGCCAAGCTCTACGCGCTGCCGCCCGCCGTACGCCGCCGGATCCTGCGCCGCGCCGCCATCGAGGCCGGAGCACCCGCCGGTGCGCTGTTCGCCCGCCACATCGAGGAAGTCGACCGCCTCATCACCGGCTGGCGCGGCCAGGGAGCCATCAATCTCCCCGGCAAAGTCGTCGCCCAGCGCCAGGGTGGCAGACTGGTGATTCGGCAAGGCTGAAACCGGACCTCCCACCGGCCCCCTCCAGCGGGGTCGCGTGAGCGGCCGGACCGGCCGGTGGGACGACCGAAAGTGATGCGGGTGGACGCGAAAGACATGGGTGCCGACCTCCAGGAGGTACTCATCACCAAGGAAGAGATCGACGCCAAGCTGGTCGAGCTGGCCGCGAAGATCGACGCGGAGTACGCGGGCAAGGACCTGCTCATCGTCGGCGTCCTCAAGGGCGCGGTGATGGTCATGGCGGACCTCGCCCGGGCGCTGTCCACCCCCGTCACCATGGACTGGATGGCGGTGTCGTCGTACGGCGCCGGCACCCAGTCCTCCGGGGTCGTGCGGATCCTCAAGGACCTCGACACCGACATCAAGGGCCGGCACGTCCTGATCGTCGAGGACATCATCGACTCCGGACTGACCCTGTCCTGGCTGATCAACAACCTCGGCTCCCGCGAGCCCGCCTCGCTGAAGGTGTGCACGCTGCTGCGCAAGCCGGACGCCGCGAAGGTCGCCATCGACGTGGAGTGGGTCGGCTTCGACATCCCCAACGAGTTCGTCGTCGGCTACGGCCTCGACTACGCCGAGAAGTACCGCAACCTCCCGTTCGTCGGTACGCTCGCGCCCCACGTCTACGGAGGCTGAGCCCGCCGGTCCGGGCAACCGGACCCGAAGGGCCCAAGCACGTACGAAGATCGGGAACCCCGGCGGGCCTCGCGCCGTTGGAGCATGCAGACGGGCTTGCCAGCCCTCCCGTGCGGCTACGGTCGCCGAAGCTGGGGTACCGTCAGAAGAACTGTCTTATCAAACTCACTATGGCAGGAGGGACGGGGCGACACCGCTCCGTATGGATGGACGTGAAGCGATACTTCCGTGGGCCGGTCATGTGGATCGTGCTGGCCGTCCTTGCCGTGGTCGTGTTGATGCAGGTCGTCGGCTCGTCCGGCGGCTACAAGACGGTGGACACCGGCCAGGTCGTTCAGGCGATCAATGAGAACAAGGTCGAGTCGGTCAAGCTGACCACCGGCGACGAACAGATCGTCAAGGCGCAGCTCAAGGACGGCCAAAAGGTCGAGGGCGCCACTAAGATCCAGGCGAGCTACATCGGCGACCAGGGCGTCGACATCGCCAACACGCTGCAGAACAAGTACCAGCAGAAGCAGATCCCCGACGGCTACACGGTCTCGCCGTCGAAGCAGAACCCGTTCGTCGGCATCCTGCTCTCCCTGCTGCCGTTCGTTCTCATCGTGGTCGTGTTCCTGTTCCTGATGAACCAGATGCAGGGCGGCGGCTCCCGGGTCATGAACTTCGGGAAGTCCAAGGCGAAGCTCATCACCAAGGACACCCCGAAGACGACGTTCTCGGACGTCGCAGGCTCGGACGAGGCCGTCGAGGAGCTCCAGGAGATCAAGGAGTTCCTCCAGGAACCGGCGAAGTTCCAGGCAGTCGGCGCCAAGATCCCCAAGGGCGTACTGCTCTACGGGCCTCCTGGCACCGGTAAGACGCTCCTCGCGCGCGCCGTCGCCGGCGAGGCCGGCGTCCCCTTCTACTCGATCTCCGGTTCCGACTTCGTCGAGATGTTCGTCGGTGTCGGTGCCTCCCGAGTCCGAGACCTGTTCGAGCAGGCCAAGGCGAACGCCCCGGCGATCGTCTTCGTCGACGAGATCGACGCGGTCGGCCGCCACCGCGGCGCCGGCCTCGGCGGCGGTCACGACGAGCGCGAGCAGACCCTGAACCAGCTGCTCGTCGAGATGGACGGCTTCGACGTGAAGGGCGGCGTGATCCTCATCGCCGCCACGAACCGCCCCGACATCCTCGACCCGGCCCTCCTGCGCCCCGGCCGCTTCGACCGCCAGATCGCGGTCGACCGCCCGGACATGCAGGGCCGTCTGGAGATCCTCAAGGTCCACCAGAAGGGCAAGCCGGTCGCCCCGGACGTCGACCTGTCGGCGGTCGCCCGCCGCACGCCGGGCTTCACCGGCGCCGACCTGAGCAACGTCCTCAACGAGGCCGCGCTGCTCACGGCCCGCTCCGACAAGAAGCTCATCGACAACCAGATGCTGGACGAGGCCATCGACCGCGTCGTGGCGGGCCCGCAGAAGCGGACCCGGATCATGTCGGACAAGGAAAAGAAGATCACCGCGTACCACGAGGGCGGACACGCCCTGGTCGCGGCGGCCTCCCCGAACTCCGACCCGGTCCACAAGATCACGATCCTGTCCAGAGGCCGAGCCCTCGGCTACACGATGGTCCTGCCGGACGAGGACAAGTACTCCACGACCCGCAACGAGATGCTGGACCAGCTGGCCTACATGCTGGGCGGCCGCGCGGCCGAGGAGCTCGTCTTCCACGACCCCACCACGGGCGCTGCGAACGACATCGAGAAGGCCACCACCACGGCCCGCGCGATGGTCACGCAGTACGGCATGACCGAGCGCCTCGGTGCTATCAAGTTCGGCGGCGACAACACCGAGCCGTTCCTCGGACGTGAGATGGCTCACCAGCGCGACTACTCGGAAGAGGTCGCCGCGCTGGTGGACGAGGAAGTCAAGAAGCTCATCGAGAACGCGCACAACGAGGCCTGGGAGATCCTGGTCGAGAACCGCGACGTCCTCGACAACCTCGTCCTGCAGCTGCTGGAGAGGGAGACGCTGGGCAAGGAGGAGATCGCCGAGATCTTCGCCCCGATCGTCAAGCGTCCGCCGCGTCCCGCCTGGACCGGCTCCTCCCGCCGCACGCCGTCCACCCGTCCGCCGGTGCTCTCCCCGAAGGAGCTCGCACTGACGAACGGCGCCAACGGCGCGACCCCGGCGATCTCCACCGCCAAGTCGACGCTCACGGACCCCGCCCCGGCGGCCGAGCCGGCCCCCGAGGACCGTCCCGAGAGCTGACACCCAGGCCCTGGTGCCCCTACCAGGCCCGGAATGGATGCCGCGCCCCCCAGGTTTTAGCCTGGGGGGCGCGGCATTTTCGTATGCCCGCAGTTCAGACGCGCACGTGGCCCACACGCGCGCGACCCGCAGAGGAACGAGGCACCACATGACCGACCCCGTGACGCTGGACGGCGAGGGCCGCATCGGCGAGTTCGACGAGAAGCGCGCCGAGAACGCTGTGCGTGAGCTGTTGATCGCGGTCGGAGAGGACCCGGATCGCGAGGGGCTGCGGGAGACGCCGGGGCGGGTGGCGCGGGCGTACAAGGAGATCTTCGCGGGGCTGTGGCAGAAGCCGGAGGACGTGCTGACCACGACGTTCGACATCGGGCACGACGAGATGGTGCTCGTGAAGGATATCGAGGTGTACTCGACCTGTGAGCATCATCTGGTGCCGTTCCGGGGCGTCGCTCACGTCGGATACATTCCGGCCACGTCCGGCAAGATCACCGGGCTGTCCAAGCTGGCCCGGCTGGTGGATGTCTATGCCCGTCGGCCGCAGGTGCAGGAGCGTCTCACCACGCAGATCGCGGACTCCCTGATGGAGATCCTGGAGCCGCGTGGCGTGATCGTGGTCGTGGAGTGCGAGCACATGTGCATGTCGATGCGGGGCATCCGCAAGCCGGGCGCGAAGACCATAACGTCGGCGGTGCGCGGCCAGCTGCGGGACGCGGCGACGCGCAACGAGGCGATGAGCCTGATCATGGCCCGCTGATCACGGCGGGCGCGGGGCGGTGAACCGCCCTCGCCCCGGGCCGGTTCCCAGGCCCTTCAGCCGCTTCAGACCGTCGGCGCCGCCCCCGCCCCATTGTGCTCATCGTCCTCCGGGAGCTTGCACACGCGCTCCAGGAAGACCGCCGCCGCTATCACGCCGATGCCCGCCAGGACGGAGAAGCCGGCGTAGATGGCCTGGTCGCGGCGGGCCGGGATGTCGAGGGACTCCAGGAGGAAGACGCCGGTGCCGCCGTACATGCCGGCGACGAGGGCGGCGACCAGGGCGCTGGCGTGGCCGAAGACGACCGCGCGGGCGGCCATCAGGGGGTCGACGCCCTTGGCCTCGGGGCGGCGTTCGCGCTGGGCCTTGAGGCGGGCGCGGATCGACAGGGCCGTGGCCAGCAGCACCACGGCGATGACCGCCAGGACGATGGGGGCGGCCAGGGGGACGCTGGGCAGGGTCCCGACGGAGTTCCACAGGCGGGCGCCCGCCCAGGACAGGACGCCGGCGACGACGAACACGCCGGCCAGCATCCTGATGCGCAGCTCTCTCACGGTGTCCCTTCAGCTCCCCCGGGTCCCCACGGCGTGTGGGGCCGTCCTGACCTTAACGACTACTCGGGGAGCTGGAGTTCCAGGTCCTTGCGCGGGGTGACGCCGTCCCGGGTGACGCCGGCGAGCAGGTCGGCGACCGTGCCGACGCCGGGCAGCTGGGCCTCGGGCTCCAGGTCGTGCCAGGGGGCGAGGACGAAGGCCCGTTCGTGGGCGCGGGGGTGGGGGAGCGTCAGGGTGGGGTCGTCGGAGACGACGTCGGCGTACGCGACGATGTCGACGTCGAGGGTGCGCGCGCCCCAGCGCTCGTCCCGTACGCGGTGGAAGGCCTCCTCGACCGCGTGCGCCCGCTCCAGGAGCGAGGACGGGGGGAGGGTGGTCTTGAGGACCACGATCGCGTTGAAGTAGGCGGGCTGGGTGCCAGGCTCCACGCCCCAGGGCTCCGTCTCGTACACGGGGGAGACGCCTTTGACGCGCACGCCGGGGGTGTCCTCCAGGGCGTCGATGGCGCCCTGCAGGGTCTCCAGGCGGTTGCCGAGGTTGGCGCCGAGGGAGATCACGGCCCGTTTCGGGTTGTGGAGGGTGGTGTCGGCGGCGTCGACCTGCTCGACGACGGAGACGGGTACCGGCTGTACGGTCGGGTCGCTGGGGCCCTTGATGAAGGGTGCAGTCATACTCGGCTCCGGGTGATGGTGACGGTCACGTCGTCGAAGGGGACCGTGATCGGCGCGTTCGGCTTGTGGACGCGGACCTCGACCTCCTGGACCCCTTCGTGCTTCAGACAGGCCTGGGCGATGCGCTCGGCGAGCGTCTCGATGAGGTTGACCGGTTCGCCCTCGACGACGGCCACGACCTCCTCCGCCACGACGCCGTAGTGCACGGTCTTCGTCAGGTCGTCGTCGGCGGCGGCCGGTCGGGTGTCCAGGCCCAGGACGAGGTCCACGACGAAGGTCTGGCCCTCCTCGCGCTCCTCGGGGAACACGCCGTGGTACCCGCGGGCCTTCAGGCCGCTCAGCGCGACACGATCCACGCGAATCACTCCTGCAATCGTCGGTGACGGCCGGTCGATGCCGTGTGCGGGCGGCACACCGGCCTCGAACGAATCTACCTGCGGGCACTGACAGGGCCGGGCCACGGGGGCGTGGGTCCGGGCCGGGCCGGAGGATTCATCGCGTGTTTCCCCTGGGGAACCCGGCGCCCTCATGGGTTGGTAGCCGCGCCTACCCGCGAAGGCGTGATTCCAACCACTCCTTGGTCCCGGCGGGGTCCCGCGGGGGCCCTTGCGGGTGGCTCCCGCGCGTCGGCCCCCGCGTCGTCCCTGTCCGTCGCCTACCCATTCAGGACGGGGTGTCGTCGTCCTCGGCCTCGTCGTTTTCGGCCAGAACCGGTGAGGCGTGGTGCGACCAGAGCTTCCAGCCGTCGGGCGTGCGCCGGAACACGTTCGTGGCGACCACGAGCTGGCCGACGAGCGGTCCGAGCTCCCCGTCGCCGTCGGGTGCGGGGCCGCCGCTGAGGATGTTCTCGGTGCAGTTCACCAGGGCGGTGTCGCCGGTGACGGAGACGTGTACGTCGGTGAGGAAGAACTGGATGTAGTCGGTGTTCGCCATGATCAGCGCGTACGACCTGAGGACCTCGCCGCGGCCGGTGAGCACCGGCCAGCCGGGGTGCACACAGGAGATCACGCCGGCGTCGGCCGGGTCGTGGTACGTCTCGTCGATGCCCAGGTCGGCCGGGGTGAGCCAGAGCGAGGAGAGCTCTTCGAAGTCGCCGCGCTCCAGTGCCTCGTAGAAGGCGGTGTTGGCGGCCTCGACCTGCTCTACGTCGGTGTGGGGGGCGCTCACCGGGTTCCTTCCGCGGTGTCCGCGCCGGGGGTGTCCGCGCCGGGGGTGCTCTCGGGTGTGCTGCGCGCCCCTTCTATGGCGCGTGCGACGCGCACCGCGTCCGCCGTGGCGCTCACCTCGTGCACGCGCACCGCCCACGCGCCGGCGTGCGCCGCGAGCGCCGATACGGCGGCCGTGGCGGCGTCGCGCTCGCGGGCGGGCGGCGGCGCGCCCTGCGGGCCGGCGAGCACCCGGCCGAGGAAGCGCTTTCGGGAGGCGGCGACGAGGAGGGGGTGGCCGAGGCCGAGGAGGCGGTCGAGGTGGGAGAGGAGGACCAGGTCATGCTCGGCGTCCTTGGAGAAGCCGAGGCCCGGGTCGACGACGACGCGGTCGGGGGCGATGCCGCCGGCGAGAACGGCGTCCACGCGCGCGTGGAGTTCGTCGAGAACCTCGGCGACGACATCGGCGTAGACGCCCCTGACGTTGCCGCCCTCCAGGAAGCCGCGCCAGTGCATGACGACGAAGGGGGCGCCGGCGTCCGCGACGACCGGGATCATCGCGGGGTCGGCGAGGCCGCCGCTGACGTCGTTGACGAGGGCGGCGCCGGCGGCGAGGGCCTGCTCGGCGACGGAGGCGCGCATGGTGTCGACGGAGACGGTGACGCCCTCGGCGGCGAGGCCGCGGACGACGGGGACGACCCGGCGCAGTTCCTCGTCCTCGTCGACCCGGGTGGCGCCGGGGCGGGTGGACTCGCCGCCGACGTCGACCAGGTCGGCGCCCTCCTCGACCAGGGCGAGGCCGTGCTTGACGGCGGACGTCGTGTCGAACCAGCGGCCGCCGTCGGAGAAGGAGTCGGGAGTCACGTTGACGACTCCCATGACCGCGCACCGGTCCCACTGCGGAAGGCCCGCGACGCGCCCGCGTCCGCTCTGCTTGCTCATACGTTCAGCGTAGGCGCTCCGCTGGGAGGGCCGAGCGCTCCACTGTAGGTGCCGGAACAGGTTGGTGGGCGGCTGCGGGCCCGTCGTGGCTGGTCGCGCAGTTCCCCGCGCCCCTTCGGGGCGCTGCCGAACCGTCTGCCACTATGCGGCCCGGACGTCGCGTTCCGCCACCGCGTGGGCGCACGGGCGCGGAGCGGTCGTACGGCGGCGCAGGAAGCGCGGCAGTGCCAGGTTCACGAAACCCTCCGCCTGCATGGCGGCGAAGCCGAGGCGGGGCAGGTCGGCGGAGGCGCGGTAGACCACGAAGCGGGGCTCCCAGCGGGGGCGGAACTTGGCGTTGAACTTGTACAGGGACTCGATCTGGAACCAGCGGGACAGGAAGACCAGCAGGCCTCGCCAGGCGCGCAGCACCGGTCCCGCGCCGATCTTCTCGCCGCGGGCCAGGGCCGAGCGGAACATGGCGAAGTTGAGGGACACGCGCGCGACGGCGAACTTCGGGGCGGCCTGGAGGGCGGCCACGATGAGCAGTTCGTTCATGCCGGGGTCGGCCGAGCGGTCGCGGCGCATCAGGTCAAGGGAGACCCCGTCGGTGCCCCACGGCACGAAGTGGAGGATCGCCTTGAGGTCGCCGTACGGCCCCGGCTCCTCGTCTGCCTTGTGGGCGGTGGCGATCAGACAGTCGCCGTCGGTGGGGTCGCCGATGCGGCCGAGCGCCATGGAGAAGCCGCGCTCGGTGTCGGTGCCGCGCCAGTCGTCGGCGGCGCGGCGGATGCGCTCCAGTTCGGTCTCGCCGAGGTCACGGACGCGCCGTACCCGGGTCTCGTAACCGGCGCGCTCGATGCGCTTGACCATCTGACGTACGTTGCGCATCGCGCGGCCGGTGAGCGAGAAATCCGGGACGTCCACCACCGCCTCGTCGCCCAGTTCGAGGGCGTCGAGCCCGGTCTCGCGGGTCCACACCTCGGCGCCGGTCTCGGAGCAGCCCATGACGGCGGGGGTCCAGGAGTGGGCGCGGGCCTCGTCCATGAAGCGCTCGATGGCGCCGGGCCAGGCCTCGACGTCGCCGATCGGGTCGCCGCTGGCGAGCATCACGCCGGAGACGACGCGGTACGTCACGGCCGCCTTGCCGCTGGGGGAGAAGACGACGGCCTTGTCGCGCCGCAGCGCGAAGTGGCCGAGCGAGTCGCGGGCACCGTGCTTCTCCAGCAGGGCACGCAGGCGTGCCTCGTCGTCCTCGGTGAGGCGTGCGGCGGGGTGTTCGGGGCGGAAGGCGAGGTAGATCGTGGTGACCGCGGTGATCCAGCCGAGGGCGCCGAGGGAGAAGGCGACCGTCCAGGAGGTGTTGCCCTGGTAGTCGACGGGGCCCTCGAAGCCGAACAGGCCGTACAGGACGTGCGTGATGCGGTCGGCCAGGCTGGGGTCGCCGACCAGGGTGTTCGGGTGGGCGCTGACGATGATCAGGCCGAGGGCGAGTGAACCGGCGCCCATGAGGATGAAGTTGGCGAGCGCCCGCCACCTGCTGCGCGGGTCGGGCAGGGCCCTGAACTGGTCGCGGTGGATCAGCAGGGGTGCCAGCAGCGCCAGTGAGATGAGGACGCCCACCACGGAGTGGCGGTACGTGAACTGCGCCACCGCGCCGGCCGGCAGCAGGACGACGGCGGCCCGCCAGGCCCGCCGCTTGCCCCGCTTGAGGCCGTGGGCGAGCAGGAGCAGCAGCACACCGGCGCTCAGCGACAGCGCGGCCGCGAACGGGCCCGTCGAGCCCGGCAGCACCTCGGCGATGGCGTGCATACGGCTGTGCCGGAACCGCGGGAAGACGCCCGCGGCGATGTCCAGCAGCCCCACCAGGGCGCAGGCCCTGCCGACGAGGACCGGAACGGCCTCCGGCCGCGGGCCGCGGAGCAGATGCCGTACTCGGCCCGGCAGGTGCCCTGCCTGGCTTGATCGTTGGGGAACCCCACCCGACATTTCCACATCTGTCCTGACAGACATCGCATCCCATTAGTTCTGCGAGAGACCTTGGATCCGGTGCCGATTCGGGCATCCGGCGACATTGCGCCCTCTAGGACGGTGTCTCGAGGGGAGAGGTTCACTCCGCTCCCCAAAACCGTTTCAAAGGCCAAGGAAAGTCCGGGGCAAGCCCTTGCGAAGGAGCGGGGGAGGCAGCGCGGGGGAAGCGTGGGACCGGGCGGAAAGCGCGAACAGGTAACCATCGATGGGTCTCACGAGCGACAAGGTGCTGGCACTGGCGGTGCTGGGCGCCCTAGGGCTGTTCGTCGGCACGGTCTGGCTGTGGCCACGGCTGGCGCGGCGCGGCTGGCGGGCGGTGAGCGGCCGCGTAGGCCTGCTCCTGTCCACGCAGTTGATGCTTTTCACGGCGGTCGGTCTCGCCGCCAACCAGGCCTTCGGCTTCTACGCCACCTGGGCCGACCTCTTCGGACAGGAGAAGGGCCAGGGCGTGGTGGTGGACCACACGCCGGCCGGCGGGCCACTGAAGGTCGTGGACACCCGACGGGTCCCGGGGGCCGCCAGTGCGCGGCCGCAGTTGGGCGGGCAGATCCAGAAGATCGCCGTCGTGGGCCGTATGTCACACATCGCCACGCCCGCGTACGTGTATCTGCCGCCGGAGTACTTCCAGCCGCGGTACCGCACCCGCACGTTCCCGGCGGCGGTCGTGCTGACCGGGTATCCCGGAACGGCCGAGGCGCTGGTGGACAAACTCGACTATCCGCGTACGGCCGCGCGGCTCGTCGAGGACGGTCGTATGCAGCCGATGATCCTCGTGATGATGCGGCCGACCGTGGCGCCGCCCAGGGACACGGAGTGCGTGGACATTCCCGGCGGCCCGCAGACCGAGACGTTCTTCGCCCAGGACCTGCCCGATGCCGTGAGCGGCCAGTACAGGGTGGCCCGCGGGCAGGGCGGTTGGGGCATCATCGGCGACTCCACGGGCGGCTACTGCGCGCTGAAACTCGCCATGCACCACCCGCGCGTGTACGCCGCCGGGGCGGGCCTTTCCGCCTACTACAACGCGCCGAACGACCCCACCACCGGCGATCTCTTCCACGGCGACAAGGAACTGCGCAATCGCGCGAACCTGTGGTGGTACCTCAAGCACATGCCTGCTCCGGACACTTCACTGCTTGTCAGCAGCAGCAAAGTTGGAGAATCCAACTACAAGGCCACGTTGAAGTTCATTGAACGCGTGAAGGCCACGAAGCTGACTCGGATCTCGTCGATCATCCTCGAAAGCGGAGGGCACAACTTCAACACCTGGCGGCGCGAGATTCCGGGGACGCTGGAGTGGATGAGCGGGCGGCTGGGGGGCAGGTGACTCGGCCCGCGAGGCTTTTTGATCTTGGTTCTTGGTCAATTCGGTGACAGATCTGATTCCTGATGCCGGATGAACGACTCGGGATGGCTGCGTTTTTACGGGGCGGGGCGCCAAGATTCGCCTACGCGCGGTAAGTTTCTGGCCATGCCACGTGGACGTCACCGTCATTCACCGCCCTTGCACAGGCTGCTGCCCCCGTCGGCGATAGCAGGCGTATCCGTCGTCTGCGCCCTTGCGCCGTGGGTGTTCACCGAGCCCCTGGTGCTGCGCGGCCTGGCCGCGGCCGCCGCGGCGACGGCGGTCGTCGGCGCGGTCGTCATGCGTCGCTGGGACACGCAGGCGGGCAAGCAGGTCGCCGACCTCACGCGCGCGCGTGCGAGCGACGAGTGGCGGCACGAGGAGCGGGTCGCGGAGCTGGAGAGCGACCTCGACGAGTCGCGCGAGCTGCGCGTGAAGCTGGAGCAGCGACTGCGGGCCAAGCGGACGGAGCTCGCCGGGCTGCGCAACGAGCACGCCTCGCTGCTGCGCCGGTACGCCACGGCGGAGACCGAGCGGGCGAGCGTCCTGGAGGAGCGCCGGGTCCTGGAGATAGAGGCGGCCACGCCCGCGCGTGCGTTGCCGCCGGTTCCGGTCGCGAAGGGCTCCGCCGAGAACGCGGAGGTTTCTGAGGGCGCGGAGAACGGCGAGGGCGCCGAGGACAAGGCGGCGGCTCCCGCGGTCTTCTCCCCGGAGGGGTCCCGGCTGTTCCTGCGGGCCAAGGAGGCGCTGGCGCGGTTCGACGACGAGGCCCCGGTGACGCCGGAGGGGGACGGCTCCGAGCAGGACGCCGAGTCCTCGAAGGAGCCGCAGGACTCGAACCCCTCCAAGGACTCGAACCCCTCCAAGGACTCGAACCCCTCCAAGGACTCGAACGCCCCCAAGGAATCGAACGCCCCCGAGGACGAGTTCCCGAAGGACCACCCGCCGAAGAACGACCCCCCGAAGGGCGACGCGCCCTCCGACGGCGAGTCCGTGAAGGCCGGTTCGGGCGCCACCGAGGCCCGCGCCACCGAGGCCCGCGCCACCGAGCCCGCCGGCTCCGGAGCGTCCGAGAAGGAACCCGCGCTGGAGGACGACGCCCAGGGGAAGCCCGAGGCGGCCGACGGGCACGAGCGCGCGGCCGCCAGCACCCCGGCAGGCGCCCTCACCCCGGCCGCCCAGTCCGCCCTGCCCGCGGCCCAGCAGCCGTCGGGGCACTTCATCGCGCCGACCGCCGTGGCCGTCGTACCTTCGACGCCCGCACGGCGTCCGGCGGTCGAGGGCGACTTCGACTTCTTCGGTACGAAGAAGGGGGCCGTGCCCTCCGCGCTGGAGTCCGTCCAGAACGAGGACCTCGCCGACGTCGTGGGCCAGGAGGCCCTCGCGCTCCACAAGGCCGAGTCCGAGGCGGAGTTCAAGCCGGCGGACGAGGAGGCCCGGGGCATCGGCCAGGTCATCGATCTGACGGCGCACGACGAGACGGAACAGATCGATGTGCAGGGGCTGCGCAGCGCGGTTTCCTGACGCTCCCGACCGGGCCCAGGCCGGGCGGACGACGGGACTTGCGGACACGACCTAGGCCATCCACCGGTCCGGCCGTGCGTCCCTGCGGCCCGTGCGGGACCTCTCCGCCTGTGCCCGCAGCAGCTCCGCGGCCTCCTGGGCGTCCCTCAGACGGGCGGTCACGGTCTTGTTGGCCCCCGTGTCCAGGTGGACGTCGGCGACGCCCCACAGCCGCTCCCACGGCCCCTGGGCCAGCCGTACGCTCTGGACCTTCGCGTGCGGCACGAGCGCCAGGCTCCGGCGCAGGAGGCCGGTCCGGGCGACGAAGACCGCGTCCGTGACGGCGAGGCCGTACCCGCGCCACCACACCGGCACGCACCGGCCCGCCCGCCGCGGCGGACGCGACAGGGCGGCGCGCGGCGGGACGGTCGCGCCGGGCAGCACGCGCGCGACGACCGACGCGGCGATCTCGCGCGGGGCGACCGGCAGCAGGACCGAGTTGGACGAGCCCGCCACGTCGAGCTCCACCCGCACCCAGCCGCGCCGCCGCCACAGCAGCGGCTCGACGATGCGCACGGTCTGCACACGGCCCGGCGGCACCGTCTCGTGCGCGCGGTCGAGCAGACCGTGGTCGAGGCGCAGCCCGTCCGGGGACTCGCCCACCGTCCAGTCGTACTCCGCGACGAACCGCCCCACACTGCTCGCGCCCGCCGCGCCGAACAGCGGCACGGCGGTCGCGAGGACCGACCACGCGCTCTCCGTGACCAGCCAGAGGATCGTCGGTACGACGACGGCGGCGGCCAGCGTTCCCCAGGTGGCGCCGGTCAGGACCAGGGATACGGCCAGGACGCCCGGCGGCACGCGCAGCAGCTCCTGGGACGGCGCCTCGCCCACCTCGTGCGCCGTCTCGGGCGCGAAACCGGCGGCGCGCGCGAGGAGTTCCGCGCGCAGCGCACGCGCCTCGTCCGCGCCCAGGAAGGCGAGTTCGTCCTTCTTGTCCGTGCCTATGACATCGAGTTTGAGCTTCGAGACGCCCGCCACGCGCGCGAGCAGCGGCTGGGTGATGTCGATGGCCTGGATGCGTTCCAGCCGGATGTGCGCGGTGCGCCGGTACACCAGCCCGGTGCGGATCCGCAGCTCGCTGTCGGTCACCGCGAAATGCGTGAACCACCAGGTCAGGAAGCCGTACAGGGCGGCTGCCGGGACGAGTACGGCGAGGGCGACCAGGATCGTGGTGGTGGTCAGCCGGGTCAGCTGGCGCTGTGCCTGGTCGGGGTCGTGCACCGCCCAGCCGATCAGCACGGCGACCGGCGCCCACGCGCGCCTGAGCGGCGTCACGGGGTGCAGCCGCCGATCCGTCACAGACCGCCTCTCGCCCACGGCGTCGTCGACGCCCGGCGCCGTCACAGGCCGGCCGATCGGGCCTCGCCCAGCTCGGTGAGCCGGTCGCGCAGCCGTTCCGCCTCCGCCGGGTCGAGGCCGGGGATCGTGGCGTCGGTCGCGGCGGCGGCCGTGTGCAGCTGCACGCTGGCCAGCCCGAAGTGCCGCTCGACGGGCCCCGACGTGACCTCGACCAGCTGCATCCGGCCGTACGGCACGACCGTCTCCTCGCGCCACAGCACGCCCCGGCTGATCAACAGGTCGTCGGCGCGCTCGGCGTACCGCCACGAACGCCAGTTGCGGCCGAGCATCACCCAGCCCCAGGCGATCACCGCCAGGGGCAGCAGCGAGAAGGCGGCCCAGCCCGGGCCGACGAGCAGACCGAGCAGCAGGCCGAGCCCGACCGCCAGCAGCCCCAGCCACACCACCAGCAGCAGTCGGCGCATCCGGAGCAGCCCCGGTGGCAGCCCGGTCCACCCCGGCTCGTCCGCCTCCCGATCGTCCCCCGTCGTCCCCGTCGTCCCCGTCGTCCCCGTGTTGTCCGGGCTCCCCGTCTCCATGAGGCCAGCGTACGTAGGAGAGACTGTGTCCATGACTCCTACGACGGAGACCATGGTCGGTATCGGCGGCGCCGCGGAGAGCACCGACATGGTGCTCAACATCGGTCCCCAGCACCCGTCCACGCACGGCGTGCTGCGCCTCAAGCTCGTCCTGGACGGCGAGCGCATCCAGCACGCGGAGCCGGTGATCGGCTACATGCACCGCGGCGCCGAGAAGCTCTTCGAGGCCCGTGACTACCGCCAGATCATCATGCTCGCCAACCGCCACGACTGGCTGTCGGCCTTCTCCAACGAGCTGGGTGTCGTCCTCGCCGTGGAGCGCATGCTCGGCATGGAGGTGCCCGAGCGGGCGGTGTGGACGCGGACGCTGCTCGCGGAGCTCAACCGGGTGCTCAACCACCTGATGTTCCTGGGGTCGTACCCGCTGGAGCTGGGTGGGATCACGCCGATCTTCTACGCCTTCACCGAGCGCGAGGAACTCCAGCACGTCATGGAGGAGGTCTCCGGCGGGCGCATGCACTACATGTTCAACCGGGTCGGCGGTCTGAAGGAGGACCTGCCGGCCGGGTGGACCACGCGCGCGCGTACCGCCGTCGCCGACGTGCGCTCCCGCATGGACCGGTTCGACGACCTGGTCCTCGGCAACGAGATCTTCCGGGGGCGTACGCGGGGCGTGGGCGCCCTCACACCGCAGGCCGTGCACGCGTACGGCGTGAGCGGGCCGATCGCGCGCGCCTCCGGCGTGGACTTCGACCTGCGCCGGGACGAGCCCTATCTCGCCTACGGCGAGCTCGGGGACGTCCTGAAGGTGGTGACCCGCGAGGAGGGCGACTGCCTCGCCCGGTTCGAGTGCCTGCTGGAGCAGACCCACAACGCCCTCGACCTCGCCGACGCCTGCCTCGACCGGCTCGCCGAGCTGCCGCCCGGACCGATCAACCAGCGGCTGCCCAAGGTGCTCAAGGCGCCCGAGGGCCACACGTACGCGTGGACCGAGAACCCGCTCGGCATCAACGGCTACTACCTCGTCAGCAAGGGCGAGAAGACGCCGTACCGGCTGAAGCTGCGCTCGGCCTCGTACAACAACATCCAGGCGCTGGTCGAGCTGCTGCCGGGGACGCTGGTCGCGGACATGGTGGCGATCCTGGGGTCGATGTTCTTCGTGGTGGGGGACATCGACAAGTAGGGGGCTGTCCGTTCGGAGAGCAGGGGGGGCGTTCGGAGAGCGGGGGTCCGTTCGGAAGCGGGGGTCCGTTCGGAATTCCAACCGTCTCGGCCGCTCAGTCCGCCAGTACGTCCGGAATTCCAACCCGCTGCACCAGCCACCCGAAGTCCCCGAGCCCGCCCGACGCCGTCAGCTCGGCGGCCTCGCCCGCGGTCGCGAGGGCTCGTACGTACTCGGCGGGGCGGGTCGAGGCCAGTTCCAGCGGGGGCCGTGCGCCCGTGATGCCCAGCGAGCGCAGGGCGGCACGCTGGGACAGCAGGCGCGCGCCGGGCAGTGCGCACGCGTCCAGCGCCACATGCGCCGTGATGTCGCACGAGCCGTCCGGCACGGGCGCCGTCCCGCGGCCCTCGCGGAAGCCGGTGAGGGTGCCGAAGGCCGGCCGCGTCGCCGCCGTGTGCGCGTAGTCCACGGCGACGGCCAGGCCCCGGTCGAGAGCCGACACGGCGCCGGCCCAGGCCTCGTCCCGCGGCAGCCCGATCTCGGCCCGCGTGCCCTCGGCGGCGCTCGCCGACGGCCACCATCGCGCGAGCCACTCGGACTCCGCACCGGCGACCGGCTCCCCGAGGCGCTCGGTCCCGTCCCGCCGTACCAGCACCAGGCGCGGTACGCCCGCGGAGTCCACCTCCGCGACCTCCAGCGGCACGTTGTCCAGCCACTCGTTGGCGAACAGCAGGCCTGTGATCCGGCGCGGCGGCTCGGGCAGCCACTCGATCCGGTGGTCGAGGGTTCCCGGCCGGTCGGCGAGCTCCACGGCGTACGCACGCGTGCGTGCCGCCACCTCGGCGGGCAGGGCGGCCAGCACGCCGGTCACCAGCTCGCCGCGCCCCGCCGCCATGTCGACGAAGTCGAGCGAGACGGGCCGGCCCAGCGCCTCGTCGACCCGGCACAGCAGCCGGGCCACGGCGCCGGCGAAGAGCGGCGAGGCGTGGACGGACGTACGGAAGTGGCCGGCCGGTCCCTCGGGCCGGCGGTAGAAGCCGTCCGGACCGTAGAGGGCGGCTTCCGCCGCCGCACGCCACCCGCACCACTCACCCGTCGCCTCTGCTGTCACCGGCCCAGGCTAGACAGGGCGTAAGCGCACAGGGGAACGCAGCCTCCACCTTGCGGAGTACACGCGGGTGATGCGGATCGGCCCTCCGGTTGACCCCTGCACGCATCTCGCTTCCCTACGCTGGGTTACGTGCAGCGCCTCTATGACTTCCTCCGCAGGCACCCGACAGGGGTCGACAGCTTCTGGGCCGTCTTCCTGTTCGGGATCTCTGTGCTGACCGTGGCCGTTCAGGAGGAGGGCGGGCAGGACCATCCGGGCATCCGCTCCGAGGCGGTCATCGTCCCGGTCGTCCTCCTGTTGTGCCTGGTGATGGCGTTGCGCCGGCGCATGCCGGAGAAGATGCTGCTGCTGGCCATCGGTGTGGGGCTCGCTCAACTGGCCCTGGACGTGGCGACGACGGCCGCCAACTTCGCCTTCCTGGTGATCGTCTACACCGTGGCCGCGACCGGCGCCCGCTGGGCCTCCCGGCTCGCGCTGGGCGTAGGCCTGTGCGCGGCACCCGTGGCGCAGTTGCGCTGGCCGGAGCAGGACTCCAGCGTCCTGGGCACGGTGGCTCTGATGATCTTCACGTCGGTCCCGTTCGCCCTCGCCTGGGTGCTCGGCGACTCGATCCGCACCCGCCGCGCCTACTACGAGCAGCTGGAGGAGCGCGCGACCCGGCTCGAAAAGGAGCGCGAGGCGCAGGCCAAGGTCGCGGTCGCCGCCGAACGCGCCCGGATCGCACGCGAGCTGCATGACGTCGTCGCGCACAACGTCTCCGTGATGGTGGTGCAGGCCGACGGCGCCGCCTACGTCCTCGACTCCGCCCCGGACCAGGCCAAGAAGGCCCTGGAGACCATCTCCTCCACCGGCCGCCAGGCCCTCGCCGAGATGCGCCGCCTGCTCGGCGTGCTGCGCACCGGCGAGCACCAGGAGAGCGGCGAGTACGTCCCGCAGCCCGACGTCGAGCAGATCGACGACCTCGTCCAGCAGTGCCGCACCTCCGGCCTGCCGGTCGACTTCAAGGTCGAGGGCACCCCGCGCCCGCTGCCCAGCGGCGTCGAACTCACGGCGTACCGCATCGTGCAGGAGGCGCTCACCAACACCCGCAAGCACGGCGGGCCGAACGCGGGCGCCAGCGTGCGCCTGGTCTACTTCGACGACGGGCTCGGCCTGCTCGTCGAGGACGACGGCAAGGGCGCCCCGCACGAGCTGTACGAGGACGGCGGCGCCGACGGCGAGGGGCACGGCCTGATCGGGATGCGCGAGCGCGTCGGCATGGTCGGCGGCACCCTGGACGCGGGACCGCGCCCGGGCGGAGGATTCCGCATCAGTGCGCTCCTGCCGCTCAAACCGGCACACTGACGCCCATCGCATGCCCCTCGTTGACACCTGTCACGGCGTGACAACGGCCTTGTAGAACGGCAGAACTGCAGAGCGGAAGAACTGCAGAGCGGCCCTGTAGAGCGGCCGTGCAGACGGATACGGAAGACACGGAAGAGGACCCGATGACGATCCGCGTGATGCTCGTCGACGACCAGGTGCTGCTGCGCACCGGGTTCCGGATGGTGCTCGCCGCCCAGCCGGACATGGAGGTCGTCGCGGAGGCGGGCGACGGCGTCGAGGCCCTCCAGGTGCTGCGCGAGACCCCCGTCGACGTCGTGCTGATGGATGTGCGCATGCCGAAGCTGGACGGTGTGGAGACCACCCGCCGCATCTGCTCCGAGCCCGAGCCGCCCAAGGTGCTGATCCTCACCACCTTCGACCTCGACGAGTACGCCTTCTCCGGGCTGAAGGCGGGCGCCTCCGGCTTCATGCTCAAGGACGTGCCGCCCGGCGAACTCCTCGCCGCCATCCGCTCCGTGCACAGCGGCGACGCCGTGGTGGCCCCCTCGACGACCCGGCGGCTGCTGGACCGGTTCGCGCCCATGCTGCCCTCCGCCGGCAAGGAGCCCCAGCACAAGGAGCTGGAGCGGCTCACCGACCGCGAGCGCGAGGTCATGGTGCTGGTCGCCCAGGGCCTGTCCAACGGTGAGATCGCGGCCCGGCTGGTCCTGTCCGAGGCCACCGTGAAGACCCACGTCGGCCGCATCCTGACCAAGCTGGGGCTGCGCGACCGGGTCCAGGTGGTGGTCCTGGCGTACGAGACGGGGCTGGTGCGGGCCGGCGGGCACGGCTGACGGTTCGCTCGTGCGCGGGCGCTGCCTGAAGGTCCGCGCGTGCTCCTCCTCGCCGAGCGCGGCTGCGGCGGGTGCGGCGGGTGCGGGTCGGGGTCAGGCACATCCGGTTCGACCGACGGCCACCCCGTGAGCGCCCGTCATCTCAGGAGCGCTTCGAGGAAGTCGCTGCCGAGCCGCGCGACCGCGGTGACGTCCAGCTGGTACAGGACGTACCGCCCCCGGCGCCGGGTGGTGATCAGGCCCGCCTTCTTGAGGACGCTCAGGTGCCGGGATATCTCCGGGGCGGTCATGCCGTGGATCTGTACGAGCTCGCTCGTGGTGTACGTGCTGCGGGCGAGGTTGCGGCACAGCTGCATCCGCACCGGGTGGGACAGGGCGGTCATGCGCAGGGTCAGCTGCTCGACCGAGGGCGGTGACGCCGGCTCGGGGGAGCTGACGGGGTAGTGCAGCACGGGCTGCCAGCCGTGCCGGTGCAGCACCATCAGATGCGGCCAGCCCAGGCTCGTCGGCACCAGCAGCAGACTGCCGTTCCTGATCAGGCTGTGGCCCTGGCGGAGTTTGTCGATGGTGATCCGTCCGGCGGCCTCGTCGAGCACCACCGCCGCGGAGATCGACGTCAGCGCCTCGGCCAGCCCCTTGCGTCGCAGGAGGTCGGTCCGGTGACGGGCGTCCGCGGCGAGCTGGTGGCGCAGCCGGGACCAGGTGTCGGCGAAGAACGCCTCGTCGCAGTCCTGAAGGAACTGCCGCAGCCAGGTCCGGATGCGCGGTGGGTCGTCGAGCAGCCGCTGGCTGAACCGCAACTGCTGCGGCCCGCGCGCGGCGGCCAACTCCAAGGCGCGGCGGCGCAGCTCCGCGTCGGCCAGCACGTCCTGGCTCGGCGTGGCGTAGGGCAGGGCGCAGGTGAACTCCAGGGCCGCGTCCACGAACTGCTCGTCCGTCAGCTTGTCCAGCAGATCCAGCTCCTCGGCGAGTGTCGCGCCGGGCAGGGTCCCGCCCGGGACGCCCGCACAGGGCAGGAACAGATCCGAGAACGTCGTCCGCCACAGGAAGTCGGCCTCGCACATCCGGTCGGCCAGGTGCGGATCGAGCCGGGTGGTGACACTCGTCGCCCAGCCCCGCAGCCCCGGATGGTGCCCCGACTCCGCCAGCGCGTGCAGCGCCGTGCCGAGCTCGGCCAGGGGCGAGGGGACCACGACGACCCTCTCCGGCCGCAGCCCCGCGATGTCGATGCTCACGCTCATGCCCTCATGGTGCACCCCGCCACTGACAACGCGGCCGTCGATTGACGGCCGCCGTCAATCCACGCGACGCGACCGTGACCTCGGACGCAGCCTGGGACCACCGGGGCAGCCGCGGAGCCCGATCCCTATGTCATGTCTCCAACGTCCCGAGAAGGCGATCCACATGAGCATCACGCAGCACCACTTCCTCGACGTCTACCGCGCCCGGCAGCTCGGCGAGCCCGCCCCTCCGGCGCCGGGCGCCCACGACTGGCAGGTCGTCCGCGAGTGGCGCGACCACCGGCAGTTCAGGGCGGCCGTCATGGCCGGGCGGCCGGCCCGGGAGCGGATCCGGGCGGGCCTGGGCCGCTGGCTGCGCGGGCGGCGGCGTTCTACCGGCTGACCCGCGAGGGCAGTTGGGCCACGAACTGTGCGACCGCCGCCTTCACGTCCTCCTCGCTCCACTCCAGGCCGGGGGCCCGTACATGGATCTCGGTGAAGGCCAGGCCGGGGCCGTGCGGGTCCCAGGGGGAGGTGAACAGCATGGTGCCGGTCTCCTCGGCCTGGCGCACCGCCGCCTCGGTGAGCACGTCCGCCTCGTACGGCAGCCAGACCTGGAAGTCGTGGGTGTGCGGCACCTCGGGGTACACGCGCGCCCACGGCAGGCCGGCCGCCGCGAAGCCCTCGCGGAACGCGGCGGCCACCACGCGCGCGTGCGCCACGTACTCCGGCAGCCGGGGCAGTTGCCGCTCCAGGCCGACCAGCGCCGACAGCACGGTGGGGAACTGCTGGAAGATCTGGCCGCCGTACCTGTGCCGCCAGGTCCTGGCCTCCTCGACCAGGGTCTTCGGGCCGGCCAGGGCCGCACCCCCGAAGGCGTCGAGCGACTTGTAGAACGACACGTACACGCTGTCCGCCAGGCCCGCGATCTCCTCCAGCGGACGGCCGAGCTGCACGGTGGACTCCCACAGGCGGGCGCCGTCGAAGTGCACCACGGCGTCCCGCTCGCGCGCCGCCTGCACGACGTCGGTGAGCTCGTCCCACGTGGGCAGCACACAACCGGCTTCCCGCAAGGGGAGTTCGAGCATGAGCGTCCCAAAGGGCTCAGCGAAGTCGCGCACCTCGGCGGCGGTCGGCATCCTGGGCTCGCTCGTCACCCGCACCGGACGCAGACCGCTCACCTGGCTGAACGCGTTGCGCTCGTGCACCTCGGGGTGGCTCAGCGCGTGCAGGGCGACCGTCGGGTTGCCGGTCCGGCCCGCCCAGCAGCGCAGGGCCACCTGCTGGGCCATCGTGCCGGTCGGGAAGAAGGCGGCCGCCTCCGTGCCGAGCAGTGCGGCGACCTTCTCCTCCAGCACCTCCACAACGCCGTTGCCGTAGATGTCCGACGGCTCGTCCAGGTCGTACACGTCCTTGGCCTCGTCCAGCAGGGACAGGCGCTCCCGGAGGGACTTCTGGAAACCGTGGCGCGCGAACACGCGCCGGGCGCTGCGCTGGGCGGCGATGCGTCGTTCGCGGAGCTGCCCGCGCCGTTCCTCGTCGGACGTCTGATTCAGCGGGTGGCCGTGGTGCGGCGCCGTGTCACTCATCCCCGGATGATGCCTCGCGTGGACGCGCGCGAGCACCCGCGTTTCCGTGCGCCCGCCCGCGTCCTGTCCACAGTCCGGGCCGTGCGATAACCCACAGCCTGTGGACAACCGAAGCCCTCCCGAACCGATCGCGTTAACATGACGAGAAATCGTCCGGTACCCAGAGCGGACTGGAACGGGAAGGCCGCCGGAGTGAGTACAAGCCAACAGCCAGACCCCAGGGACCGCCCCGCGCGCCTCACCGTCGGCGTCGTCGGCGCCGGCCGCGTGGGCCCCGCGCTCGCCGCGTCCCTCCAGCTCGCCGGGCACCGCCCGGTGGCCGTCTCCGGGGTCTCCGAGACCTCCCGGCGGCGAGCTGCGCAGATGCTCCCCGACGTGCCGCTCGTGCCGCCCGCCGAAGTCCTCGCGCGCGCGGAACTGGTCCTGCTGACCGTCCCCGACGACACTCTCCCCGGACTGGTCGAGGGGCTCGCCGACACCGGGGCCGTCCGGCCGGGGCAGCTCCTGGTGCACACCTCCGGGCGCTACGGCACGAAGGTGCTCGACCCGGCCCTGCGCGCGGGCGCGCTGCCGCTGGCCCTGCACCCGGCGATGACCTTCACCGGCACCCAGGTGGACGTCCAGCGCCTGGCCGGCTGCTCCTTCGGGGTCACCGCGCCCGAGGAACTGCGGCTGGCCGCCGAGGCCCTGGTCATCGAGATGGGCGGCGAACCGGAATGGGTCGCCGAGGACATGCGCCCGCTGTACCACGCGGCGCTCGCGCTGGGCGCCAACCACCTGGTCACGCTCGTCGCCCAGTCCATGGAGCTGCTGCGCGAGGCGGGCGTCGCCGCCCCCGACCGGATGCTCGGCCCGCTCCTCGGCGCCGCCCTCGACAACGCCCTGCGCTCCGGCGACGCCGCCCTGACCGGCCCCGTCGCGCGCGGGGACGCGGGCACCGTCGCCGCGCACGTGACCGAGCTGCGACGGCACGCCCCGCAGACCGTCGCCGGGTATCTCGCGATGGCCCGCGCGACCGCCGACCGGGCGCTCGCCCACGGGCTGCTGAAGCCGGAGCTCGCCGAGGACCTCCTCGGGGTACTCGCCCACGGATCCGACGGCGCCGAGGGAGGGGCCCGATGACGACCACCCTGCTGCGCACCGCCGACGAACTGCACGCACGCACGCGTGCCGGCCGCCGCGCCGTCGTGATGACCATGGGCGCCCTGCACGAGGGCCACGCCACCCTGATCCGCACCGCGCGCACCATCGCCGGACCGGAGGGCGAGGTCGTCGTCACCGTCTTCGTGAACCCCCTGCAGTTCGGCAAGGGCGAGGACCTCGACCGCTACCCGCGCACCCTGGAGGCCGACCTCAAGATCGCCGAACAGGCGGGCGCGGACGCCGTGTTCGCCCCCTCGGCCGACGAGGTCTACCCCGGCGGCGAACCCCAGGTCCGCATCAGCGCCGGCCCCATGGGCGAGCGCCTGGAAGGCGGCTCCCGCCCCGGCCACTTCGACGGCATGCTCACCGTCGTCGCCAAGCTGCTCCACCTCACCCGCCCCGACGTCGCCCTGTACGGCCAGAAGGACGCCCAGCAGCTCGCCCTGATCCGCCGCATGGTGCGCGACCTGAACTTCGGCGTCGAGATCGTGGGTGTCCCGACCGTGCGCGAGGAGGACGGCCTCGCGCTGTCCAGCCGCAACCGCTACCTCGCGCCCAAGGAGCGGCGTACGGCACTCGCCCTGTCCCAGTCGCTGTTCGCCGGCCGCGACCGGCACGCCGCACAGGAGGCGCTGCGCGCGCGGGCCCGCGAAGTGCCCGCCACGCGTGCGCGTGCCGAGGCGCTCAGCGCCATAGGGGAGTCCCGCGCGGCCGCCGACGCGCACGCCGTCGCCAAGGCCGTCCCCGGCGCCCCGGCGGCCGTCCGCGCCGCCGCCCGCCTGGTCCTCGACGAGGCCGCCCGCCTGGACCCGCCGCTCGAACTGGACTACCTCGCGCTCGTCGACCCGTCCGACTTCACCGAGATCGAGGACGACTTCACCGGCGAGGCCGTCCTCGCCGTCGCCGCCCGGGTCGGGACGACCCGGCTGATCGACAACCTCCCCCTCACCTTCGGAGCCGCCTCGTGACCAGCACAGGCATACGACTGCACGCCCCAGCGCCCGGATGGTCCATCGACGCGGACGTCGTGGTCGTCGGCTCCGGCGTCGCCGGCCTCACCGCCGCCCTGCGCTGCGAGGCCTCCGGCCTGAGGACGGTCGTCGTCACCAAGGCCCGCCTGGACGACGGCTCCACCCGCTGGGCCCAGGGCGGCGTCGCCGCGGCCCTCGGCGAGGGCGACACCCCCGAGCAGCACCTCGACGACACCCTGGTGGCGGGCGCGGGCCTGTGCGACGAGGACGCGGTTCGCATCCTCGTCACCGAGGGCCCCGGCGCCGTACGCCGCCTCATCGAGACCGGCGCCCACTTCGACGAGTCCGAGGAGGGCGAACTGGCCCTCGGCCGCGAGGGCGGCCACCACCGCCGCCGTATCGCCCACGCGGGCGGCGACGCGACCGGCGCGGAGATCTCCCGCGCCCTGGTCGAGGCGGTACGCGCGCGTGGCGTACGCACGGTCGAGAACGCGCTCGTGCTCGACCTCCTGACGGACGCGGACGGCCGTACCGCGGGCGTGACCCTGCACGTCATGGGCGAGGGCCAGCACGACGGCGTGGGCGCGGTCCACGCCCCCGCGGTGGTGCTCGCGACCGGCGGCATGGGCCAGGTCTTCTCGGCGACGACCAACCCGTCCGTGTCGACCGGCGACGGGGTCGCCCTGGCCCTGCGCGCGGGCGCCGAGGTCAGCGACCTGGAGTTCGTCCAGTTCCACCCCACCGTGCTCTTCCTCGGTCCGGAGGCCGAGGGCCAGCAGCCCCTGGTCTCCGAGGCCGTGCGCGGCGAGGGCGCCCACCTGGTCGACGCCGACGGTGTGCGCTTCATGGTGGGACAGCACGAACTCGCCGAACTGGCCCCCCGGGACATCGTCGCCAAGGGCATCCTGCGGCGCATGCAGGAGCAGGACGCCGAGCACATGTTCCTCGACGCCCGCCACTTCGGCGCCGACATGTGGGAGCACCGCTTCCCGACGATCCTCGCCGCCTGCCGCGCCAACGGCATCGACCCGGTCACCACCCCCATCCCGATCGCCCCGGCCGCCCACCACGCCTCCGGCGGCGTACGCACCGACTCCCAGGGCCGTACGACGGTCCCCGGCCTGTACGCCTGCGGCGAGGTCGCCTGCACGGGCGTGCACGGCGCCAACCGTCTGGCCTCCAACTCCCTCCTGGAAGGCCTGGTCTACGCCGAGCGCATCGCGGAGGACATCGCGGCGTCCCGCGCGGCGAACGGCCTCCACGCGCGCGTGCCGCACCCGGTGCCGTACCCCGAGACCCCCGAGCACCCCCTGCTCACGCCCGAGGCCCGTTTCACGATCCAGCGGATCATGACGGACGGCGCGGGCGTCCTGCGCTCCGGGCAATCCCTCGCCAAGGCCGCCGAGCAGATCCAGCAGCTGCACACCGAGGCCCGGGACGCCCTCGCCGAGAACGGCAAGACGGCCGAGCCCGGCGTCGACACCTGGGAGGCCACCAACCTCCTGTGCGTGGCCCGGGCCCTGGTGACCGCGGCCCAGCTCCGCGAGGAGACGCGAGGCTGCCACTGGCGCGAGGACGAGCCCGACCGCGACGACGCGTCCTGGCGCCGCCACATCGTCGTACGCCTGAACCCCGACCGCACACTGGCCGTGCACACCACCGACACCGCAGACTTCCCCCCGACCCGGCAGCCACAGCAGGAGCAGTGACAGAAGTGACCACCCCCGACCTTCCCCTCGCCTCGAGCGGCGGCTGCGGCGACGACTGCGCCTGCGGTGCCGGCGAGGAGTACCTGGAGTGCGGCCTCGACCCCGCGCTCGCCCAGCTCCTGGCCGACGCGGGCCTCGACCCGGTCGAGGTCGAGGACATCGCCAACGTGGCCATCCAGGAAGACCTCGCCCACGGCGTGGACGTGACGACGGTCGCCACGATCCCCGAGGAGTCGACCGCGACCGCCGACTTCGTCGCGCGCGAGGCGGGCGTCGTGGCGGGCCTCAGGGTCGCCGAGGCCGTCGTCTCGATCGTCTGCGAGGACGAGTTCGAGGTGGAGCGCCATGTGGAGGACGGCGACAAGGTGGAGGCAGGCCAGAAGCTCCTCTCCGTCACCACCCGCACCCGCGACCTCCTGACCGCCGAACGCAGCGCCCTGAACATCCTCTGCCGCCTCTCCGGCATCGCGACGGCCACGCGCGCGTGGGCGGACGTACTCGACGGCACCGGGGCGAGGGTCCGCGACACCCGCAAGACGACGCCGGGCCTGCGCTCCCTGGAGAAGTACGCGGTGCGCTGCGGAGGCGGCGTGAACCACCGCATGTCCCTGTCGGACGCGGCCCTGGTGAAGGACAACCACGTGGTGGCCGCCGGCGGCGTCGCGGCGGCCTTCCAGGCGGTCCGCGAAGCCTTCCCGGACCTCCCCATCGAGGTCGAGGTGGACACTCTCCACCAGCTCCGCGAGGTGGTGGACGCGGGCGCCGATCTGATCCTCCTGGACAACTTCACGCCGGGCGAGTGCGAGGAGGCGGTGGCGATCGTGCACGGCCGGGCAGCCCTGGAGGCGTCGGGCCGTCTGACCCTCACCAACGCCAAGGCGTACGCCGACACAGGCGTCGACTACCTCGCCGTCGGCGCCCTCACCCACTCCTCGCCGATCCTGGACATCGGCCTGGACCTGCGAGCGGCGGAGTAGGAACGGGCATGCTCCTCACGATCGACGTAGGCAACACGCACACCGTCCTCGGCCTGTTCGACGGCGAGGACATCGTCGAACACTGGCGCATCTCCACGGACGCCCGCCGCACCGCCGACGAGCTCGCGGTCCTCCTCCAGGGCCTGATGGGCATGCACCCGCTCCTCGGCGACGAACTCGGCGACGGCATCGACGGCATCGCCATCTGCGCGACGGTCCCCTCGGTCCTCCACGAACTCCGCGAGGTCACCCGCCGCTACTACGGCGACGTCCCGGCCGTCCTTGTCGAACCCGGCGTGAAGACGGGCGTACCGATCCTCACCGACAATCCCAAGGAGGTCGGCGCCGACCGCATCATCAACGCGGTCGCGGCTGTCGACCTCTACGGCGGTCCGGCGATCGTCGTCGACTTCGGTACGGCGACGACGTTCGACGCGGTGAGCGCGCGCGGTGAGTACATCGGCGGTGTCATCGCTCCCGGCATCGAGATCTCCGTCGAGGCGCTCGGCGTCCGGGGCGCCCAGCTCCGCAAGATCGAGGTGGCCCGTCCCCGTAGCGTCATCGGCAAGAACACGGTCGAGGCGATGCAGTCCGGCATCATCTACGGCTTCGCCGGGCAGGTCGACGGCGTGGTCAACCGCATGGCCCGCGAACTGGCCGACGATCCCGAGGAGGTCACGGTCATCGCGACGGGTGGCCTCGCTCCCATGGTCCTCGGCGAGTCCTCCGTGATCGACGAGCACGAGCCCTGGCTGACCCTGATCGGCCTCCGCCTCGTCTACGAACGCAACGTCTCCCGAATGTGACCTCGCCCCCGCCGCCCCTACCCGTCCCATCCCCAGGGGCTCCGCCCCTTCGACCCCGCCAGGGGGCTGCGCCCCCTGGACCCCCATCGGCCTGAACGGCCTCGTCCTCAAACGCCGGACGGGCTGGAAGTGTCAGGGGCCGTCTAGCCCTCTGCGGGTGGGTGGGGGTTGGGGGCGGTCTCGTCCTCAAAGACGCCGGGCGGGCTGGAAGTGCCAGGGGCCGT
>NZ_KQ948938.1 GCF_001514235.1 Streptomyces caeruleatus
GCTGCGACCTTCCCCGCCACGACAGACTGGAGGAGGTCGTCGCGTAGGCGGACCCTGAGCGTGTCTCAGGCCGTTTCTGGCGCGCCCTCGGCAGCCACCAGGACGGATACCCGTCACGCGCTCGATTGATGCCGACCTTGCGGCTTGCGATCGGGCTGACCATCGGGGCTGGCTCCCGCCGGTGCGGTGGCGGCGGCGCTGTTGCTCTGAGCGGGTGCGCCATGCTTGACGGTCGGTGAGCCGTTGCTTGGTCCCCTGGCGTGGCTACAAGCGGACCTGCCCCGTGGCCTCGGCCGGACGTGGAGTGCCGTGGAGCACCTGGCCAGTGTGTCAGGCGTGGTTGGCGTTTGCGACAGGGCGGGTACCTGGCTGCGGGCCAACGAGCGGGCGGCCCGCGAGGTATATGACGTGTTCGCGGGCGGCGGGGCTGTGGCCGACGAAGCGTTGGGAGACAAGGATGCGGTGGCTGTCGCCGATGCCAAGGACACCCTTGTCGAAGGGCTTGTGGTGCGGCGAGCACAGGCACAGTCCGTTGTCGACGTCGTCCGGGCCGTCGAAAGTCCACCCGGAGCACGTAACCCGCAGCTGCTACTGGGAACGCTTGCTGGCGCGAGGGGCCGACCGTGCCCTACGTGCCTCTAGTCGATCCTTCTGGGTGGAGTTCAGCGCACACTAACCGCGCCATCTTGCACGGAGGCAGTGCCGATGTAGCCTGTCACAGTAAGGGACAAAAACTTGCGGATATTAGGGATTGTAGGTCTCTCACCTGCAATTTCATCGGGGTTGGAGCTGACGGTGGGCACGACGTACCTTGAGTCACACCCGTGGATCTCATTCAAGATCAATCTGCGTGAGTTGGACCACGTGACGTGGATGCTGCTCGGCGAAGCCATCTCCAAGTGCGAACACATCTCCGGAGTGCCGCTGCAGCCCGAGGTGGCAAGGAGGTTGAACGGCGTGTACCTCACTAAGGGCGTCCACGCCACGACTCAGATCGAGGGCAACACCCTCTCGGAGGATCAGGTTCGCAAGCGGATCGAGAAGGACCTGAAGCTGCCACCTTCCCAGGCATACCTGGGGCAGGAAGTCGACAACATCGTTGAGGGCTACAACCTGATCATCAAAGACGTCCACGAGGGGCGTCCCCTCACGCTCACACCGGAACGCATCAAGCACTTCAACGCCATCGTCCTCAAGGACCTGCCGCCGGAAGAGGGCGTTGTCCCTGGCGAGGTACGTACGGACAGCGTTCTTGTCGGCAACCACTACCGCGGCGCGCCGGCTGCTGAATGCGAACAGCTCCTGAAACAGCTCTGTGACTGGCTCAATGGCTTGTCAGAAGCGCCCGAGTCCCTCCAACAGCCCGTTGCCCTTCTCTCGGCGATCCTCGCGCACCTCTACCTGGCCTGGATCCACCCGTTCGGCAATGGCAATGGGCGTACCGCACGCCTCATGGAGTTCCAGCTCCTGCTCGCGGCTGGCGCGCCCACCGTGGCCGCCCACGTGCTGTCCGACCATTACAACCGAACACGAAGCGAGTACTACCGTCAACTAGCGATCACCAGCAGGCCGCCGTACGACATCACCGGCTTCATCCGCTACGGGCTCCAGGGGTTCGTCGACGGTCTACGCGAGCAGATCGAGGAAATCCGAAAGCAGCAGATGGTGGTCACTTGGCAGAACTTCGTCCACGAGGAGTTCGAGGGAGCAGAGACCCCGGCGTGCCTGCGTCAGCGCCGCCTTGTGCTGGATCTCCCTTGGGGCGAGTTCACACCCCTGGCACAGATCCCGGTGCTGACCCCGAGGCTGGCCCGGGACTACGCGGGTAAGGGTGCGCGTACTGTCCCTCGCGATGTCAACGCGCTGATCAAGCGAGGGCTGGTAATCAAGAAGGGCAGAGGCGTGATGCCGTACACCGACCAGCTCCGAGCCTTCCTGCCGCTGCGCGTCCAGAATTAGGACACCGGATCCGGGCCGCCTCAGCCTCTGTGACATCACCTCGTGGATCATGCGGCCTCGTGAGACGCTCACTGACAGCTGGCTCGGAGCAGGCTCACAGGCCCGTGACGGCCTGCCCGTTGAGTGCCTGGGCGATCTGCCAGAGCTGACCGCCGCGGGAAGCCTTTACGAGTACGACGTCACCAGGGCGGAGGATGGATTCGAGGTAGGCGGCGGCGGTGCCGTTGTCGCCTACCAACGCAATGTCTGGCACGCCCGCCGCGCCTGCGGAGAGGGCGAGTTGCTTGGCGAGGTCTCCGCCGACTGCGACGAGGAGATCGACACCGTTTTCGGCCGCCATACGCCCGACCTCGTGGTGGGCTTCGACGGACTCGTCGCCCAGTTCCAGCATCTCTCCGAGTACGGCGATCCTCCGGCCCCCTGCGGCCTCGGTCGTGTCGCCGTCTGTCTCGGTCATCAAGACTCTCCGTTGTGAATCAGGGGCGCGAAGGTGATCGCGCGGCCGGTGTAGGAAGCGGATACGCGGCTGAGGGGGGCCCGATCGTGCGTCTGGCCCCAGGCCGACGGGTCTCGGAAGTGGATCGTCGGGTCGGGGCCGTCTTCCGAGCCGCGAAGGATGACGAGGTGTCCGCCGGTGCGGCCGTCGTCGGGGAACTGCTCGGTCACGGACACGATGAGCGGGGCGTCGTCGAGGCGTCTCGTCAGGTCTTCGACCGGGACGGGCTCGGAGGTTGAGGGGACTCCGAGGTCAGTCGCCAGGCTCGCGATCCCCGCGTGGAGTGCTCCACGCGGGGTCAGAACTTCATGCTTGACCGCGAGTTTGAGGAGTTCCGTAACCGTGGGTGCTTCGCGCCCGTAGGCGAGGAGGATCATTCTCAGAGATGCCAGGCCGCACGCCCGGTTGGACCATTCGATCCTGTCGCCTAGTGCCCAGCCTCCGTGCAGTTCCCACTCGGCGGGGGCGATGAGCTGACGGCACATGGGGACATCGTGGACGCGCGGCACAGTGGCGGGCTCCTACGGCGAGACGGCAGCCTCCCGAGTCAGTGTGGTGCTGGAGAACGCGGGAGTGGGCAGGGGGACATCGTATGGCGGGCGGGCCAGGGCCTCGTGCAGCATGGCCAATACGACGTCCGTGTGCGTGAGTCCGACCATCGCTGCCCCCACCACGAAGTTGCTGTCACGGGACATGCCCGGTGTGGTGTTGACCTCTAGCACGTATGGCTCGTTGTCCTCGGTGAGGATGAAGTCGATGCGGGCTGAACCGCGCAGCCCGAGTCCGTCCCACAGTGTCCGCGCATCCCCGGTGATCGTGTCCAGCACATCGGGCGCCAAGTCGGCGGCGCGCACGATTACCGCGCCTCTGGAGTTCACGTCGAGCTTGGTGTCGGCGTCGTAGAAGTCGGCTTCGGTTGCCTCAGTGATCAGTGGTGGGAAGACGACGACCGAGCCACCCGGCAGCTCCAGCAGCCCCACCGTCATCGGCGTGCCGGTCACGTACTCCTCGACGAGCACGGCCGCACCCTCGTCGCCGGCGGCGTCCGCCAGGGCGCAAGGCAGGTCCGCCGGACCACGGACGAGGCTCATGCCCACGCTGGACCCGCCGAAGGGCGGCTTGACCATGACGGGGTGCCCGTTCCAGGCCATCGTGCCACCGGACCAGGTGTGCCAGCCGGGCGTAGGGACGCCGAGAGTCAGCATCACCCGCTTGCAGAGAATCTTGTCGGCGGCAACCGCGGATGCCCCGACTCCGCTGCCGCAGTAGGGCACGCGGAGGTAGTCGAGCAGGCCCTGCAGCCGACCGTCCTCGCCGTACGGTCCGTGCAGGTTGGAGAGAGCCACGTCGTACTCGACCAGTTCCATGATGAAGTCGGGCTCGCACGGATTCAGTACCTTCCAGCGGGCGCCGATCTCTTCCAGCGCTTCGGCCAGGGCGGTGACAGAGCGCTGTTCGACGGGACACTTCGAGTGGTAGAGCCTGTCCTCGGCGGACACGGGCCCGTAGATGAGGGCAACGCCGAGGCCCTGGCGGCTTTGCCCCCACTCACGAAGCTCCTTGGCGGCCTTCTGCACCGCAAGGTCCGAGCTGGGGCTGAGGAAGAGAGTCATGCGAGTACCCCTTCGAAGGTGTTGGTGACCAGGCCACCGACCCAGTGAGTCCGGTTCGGCCGGGCGTCGTGCGGGCGGACCGTGAGCGGCTCCCCGGCGCGGTTGTGGACGGTGACGGCGCGTCGCGCCACCAGTCCGCGCATCGTGGCGACGACGGCGGCTGCGACTGCCCCGCTGCCGCACGACAGGGTCTCCGCCTCCACCCCGCGTTCGTAGGTGCGGATCTTCAGCGCCTGGTGGCCGGCCGACTGGACGAAGTTCACGTTGGTCCCCAACGGGGCAAGGTCGGCGTGGTGGCGGACAAGGCGCCCGACCATGACCGCGTCGATGGCGTCCACGTCGTCCACGATCGCTACGACGTGCTCCGTGCCGGTGTGAGCGCTGTCGAACCATGTCGGCCGGCCATTGATGACGGTCTGCAAGCGCCGAGGGAGAACTGCACCGACCTCGGCCGTGACCCACACGGAGTTGTCGGACACGACTGCTTCGTGCACCACGCCGGCCATGTGGAGGCTCATCTGCTGGAAGCCGTGATCACGGTGAGCGGCCCAGGCCGAGCACCGCAGGGCGTTGCCGCACATGGTGGCGATCGAGCCGTCCGCGTTGAAGCAGGTGATTTCGAGGACGGCAGGGCTGTTACTGATCAGCCTGCTGATGACCAGGCCATCCGCGCCTACGCCGGTACGCCTGGCGCATAAGCGTTCCGCTTCTTTGGGCCATTCCTTGCCGCCGTCGGGCCCGTCCGACCCGGGGTCGGAGAGAAGGACGAAGTCATTTCCTGCGCCATGGATCTTGCGAAAGCGCATGGCAAAGCTCCTCGCATGGTGAGGTGAGAGTGATGATGCGATGCCCGAACAGGGCGGTCAGCGGAAGTCGATGGGCCGGTATGTGGTCCGGGCTTCTCGCATGATCCAGGGCTCTCGCCCGGCAAAGATCAGTACGCGGTGGGCTGCGGTGCCGGCGGACCTCATGTCCTGGACTCGTTGGTACTCGCCGTCGAGGTAGACGAAGTCACCGACGCGGACATCGCTGGGCGGCCGGGTGCTTCCTATGGTTCCGACGGGCGGAGGGGGTATGGAGGGCGGCTCCTTCGTCCTGCGCTGGTACATCAGCCCCTCCAGATGCCGAGCAGAAGGGAGCCGCCGATTGCGACGAGGCCCACTACGTAGGCGAATTGTTGGTATCGGGGGTTCATCGGGTTCCGATCAGGTGGTGCTCCAGGCGGCAGCGGACTGACGGGATGCCTATCTCCGGCAGGGGCACCCAGGCCGCTGCACCCGTCTCAAGCAGCGACGGGAAGACCGCGCCCGAGTGGGCCCGGAAGAGGTAGCGGATGCCGACCCGGAGCCGGGGCCCGTACCGGTGCTGCCCCGGCCTGGTCACGTCCACCAGGAAGGGCCCTTCAGTGCCGGGCTGCGTCCACACGTCCCGGATGCCGGCCTCCTCGGCCAGCAGGCGCAGGGCGGCCTCGCTGAGGGAGTCGTCCGCGTCCTCTGGCTCCGCTTCAGCGAGGGCATAGCCTCCCTCGTGCCGCAGGCACAGGACGCGGTTGCGTTCGTCGAGGACGACGGCTCCGGTCATCACGAGGGGGCAGCGCTGGTCGTGGGTGCAGGCTCGGCGCTGCGCGTGGTCGCGGCCCGCGTCGTAGACCGGCATCAGCGCCATCCTGTCGGCGGGGTGCTCGTGGAGGTAGCGGGAGAGTTCCCGAACGATCTGGTCGTCCCTGACGCTCACAGGGCACCCAGCCCGTTCCGCTCGGCGTAAACCCACAGCAGCCGCCGGGTGAGAAGGGCGACGTCGCGGAGGTAGAGGTAGGTCCCGAAGGTGGGCGTCTCGGCGGTCGGCCGGTTCGTGAGGTCGACCAATTTGGTCCCCTGGCGAAGCAGCTGCCGTACCTCACTGTTGCCGTCGGCGCCCAAGTCCTCGCGGAGCAACCGGTTCAAGTGACCAGCGATCGTGGGCAACTGCCTGTCCATCGCCGCGCGGGTCGTGGTGCCCATCTGCAGACCGAGGACGGAATTCGTTTGCGAGGAGATCGCCTCTACGTCGATGGGGATCTCGTCGCCGCCAGTCTCCTCGGCCGTCTCCAACGTCTTGCCGGTGCTTGCCACTGTCATCACTGGCCCTTCCGGAGCACGCTTTCAGCCGTGCCTATAAAGCTAGGAAGGAAGCTGGATGGGGCTCCACGAGTGTGCCGGAACTTGCCGGGCATTCACCCCAGGGATTCAATGGCGGCGGTGATGAGTTCACGAGCTGCGGGGCCGTAGACGGCAAGTTCTGCCAGCTCGCTGAACGTCTTGGCATACATGGCAAGTTCGTGCTTCTGGACGACGGTGAGATGCGCCGAGATCAATTCGACGTTCACCAGCTCGTCGTCGTACAGGAAGAATCCCTCGACGGGCCACAGGCCCGAACGGTCGGCGTCCTGGGGGATGATGCCGATGCTCACCGACGGGAGCGCCATGACGCTGAGAAGGTATCCGAGTTGGCCTGCCATCACGTCAGTGCCGCCGATGCGGTACCGCAGAACGCTTTCTTCCAAGAGGATGGCGAACGTGTGGTTGCCGTAGACGACCTGTTGCTTCTCCACACGCACCTTGACGGCCGCCGGCACATCGTCGATGAGTCCTCGGCGGTCACGAATGGACGTTAGAAGCGCGGTGATGTACGACGCCGTCTGCACGGGGCCGGGGATGAGCCACGGCGAGTAAATTCGAAAGCGCTCGGTGCGCTCCCACAGGGGAACAACGGACTCCTGCGCCCACTTCAGCCCGTGGCGCTCCATCTTGCGCCACTCGACATACATGCCCTCAATTCCGCGGGCTGTCGAGACGAGATCCTCAGCCTCGCCCTCGGCGCCGCACGCGGAACACCAATCGCGAAGGTCGCGCTCCGAGGGCGAACGGGCGCCGCTCTCGAAGCGCGATGCCTTCGACTCATGCCAACCCAGGCTCTGGGCCAGCGCTCGCTTGGTGAGTCCGGCCGCATTCCGGATCTCGGCGAGGCGTTGTCCGAGCGCTTTGCGGGCTTCCTGGACGCTCGAAGATGGTGATGTCATGTCAGTGCGAGGGTGATGGTCGAACTGTCAGGCCAGCTCGAACTGCGCGTGCGGAGCTGCGCGCTTCCACACGGCCTCGAAGGCCGACTCGCAGAGCTTCGCTACTTCCGGGTCCTCCGTGAGTTCGACCTCCATGTTCTCGCCCTCACCGTCGAAGTGGTTGACGAGGACGAGGTTGGAGTCGAACAGCCAGAAGTCGTTGCCCGGCAGCGCGATGTCGGTGGCGTTCCGCCGTGAGAGCCACCGCACGCTTTCACCGGCGGCGATGTTCAGTCCGTCGGTCACGTCGTACTCGAAGCGGATGTACTCGCTGACCGGAGTCGAAACGACGCGGGCGCGTCGAACCTCGACGCCTCGCACGGTCGCCTCTGTGACGATGGCGTGCCAGTCGGCCCAGCGCTCGGCGGGATCGAGGACCACACCCGCCTTCCAGTCGATGAAGGCCGGGTCCGACTTCATGTAGGCGTCGCGCATCTCCAGATGGACAGCCGTCCTCTGACAGTCGCGGAACAACTCCTCAAACGTCGGGGGCCTCGTCATCCTTCTTCACCTCCAGGAAGAACTGCACCATGCGCCGGGGAATCTCCACCACCGATTCGTGGCCGGGGATGTCCATCTGGCCGAGGCGCTCGGCGTCCTCCACCTTCCACCCCTGTACGAGGTAGCTGTCCTTCTCCTCGTCGAGGTAGATGGTGGGCGAGCCGCCACTGGGACTCTCCGGGTCCTTGCCGAGCTTACGCAGGGCCATGATGTCCTCCTCGGATGCCGGTAACGATCTCTGTGCCAGAGCTTGCCCGCAACTGAGTCGTCGAGCCAGGAACTTGCCGAAACTTGCCAGGAGTTCGGGCGGTGACCCCAAGTGAGCAGTCCGGCGGGCAGTACACGGACGTTTGTATGCGGCCTACTGCGACAGTGCATCAGTTCGCCGGAGGCAGACAGGGGAAGATCCCGCAACTACTGGTGCACGGTGAACAAGCATGTCAACGTGGACACCCTTCCGAACCCCCCGGTCTCAGCGACCGCTGTTGACCTGTCCCCGAGCCTACGGAGGCGCCCCTGCAACCGCACGACCCCAGCAATCCCTTCCAACCCGAACTGCCGGACCCGGTGTGCTGGGTGTCCCCGCGCCACCTGGCCGGAGATGACGATGCGCTCGCCGAGCGGATCGGTGACACCCTGGCCGGCCTCGGCTGGCGCATGTGGCCGACCTCCCGCCACACCCTGCTGTACGTCAGTCCTGACGGGCTGCGCGGCGCCGAGTGGATCCTCGCGGCCTACCCGTTCGAGCTGGGCGGACTGCCGGTGGCCTGGCAGCTGAGTGCCCGCTCGCATGCCACGTCCGTGATGCCGGAGTGGAACGCGTACTTCACCACCGGTGTCCCGTACGAGGCGCTCGCCGATCTCCTCGTGGCCATCGACGCCCGTGAGGCGGTCGGCTTCGCGGGACCCGAGATGGTCCTCAACGCGCTGAGCGCCCGGGGCTGGATCCGTGACATGGACCATCCCCGCACCACTGCCATGGACCCTGGGTTCTCCACTTCCGTCTCCCTGGAGATGCTGCCGCCGCTCATCGAGGACGCTGACCCGCGCCCTGACCTCGTGGGCTGGCAGGCGTGGGCAGAGCCCGTCCTCGGCGCCCCGTACCTGTGGTGCGCCAGCTTCAGCGCCAGCGTTCCCTACGACCTGGTCGCCGCGTTCGCGTCTTCACTCGCCTCTGCAGCCCCGGTGCCTCGCCGCACCGTGCCCGAGAGTGCCGAGGGCCGGCTCACCATCGTCCGCCGCAGCTGACGACTCCTGCCCCGAGAAGCCGCTGTTGTGCGGCTCGTCGCCAAACCCTCCAGCAAAGGCACGCCCTCGTGCGCGCCAGAAGACAGAGAGGAAGGGATCTTGTTCTTTCGACGTGCTCGCGAGGACCGCGCACTTCGTGAAGCCCAGCGCGCGGGCCACGAGGCGCTTCCGCGGTTCCAGGCCACGCAGGCGTGGCTCGGCTTCCCCAAGCCCACCGCACCGGCTCCGACTGAGGAGGAAGTGGTGGCGCCCGACTTCCTGCCCCCAGACCTGCGAGTGCCGTCCCGCCAGGAGGTGGCCGGGCTGATGATGCGCTGGCTGCAGCCCCTCGTCATCGGCGGCGAGGTCCGTACCTGCCCCGGGTGCGGGGCGTACCGGGACTGGATCGTCTTCTGCATGCGCGACGACTCGATCTGGCTGCGCTGCCGCGCCGGCCACGACACGAAGGAGCCCGGTCTGGACGCGGCCTGGTACAACCGCAACTCCGGTCCCGTCGACCGGTTCCACCCCACCCCCGAAGAGGGGCTTCGCCACCTCGGCCACTGAACCCCCGAAATCCGTCCATCTCTTCGCATGCCGGTGCCCGGAGGGCCGGCCTGGTCAACCTGTCCGCTTCGCAGACCGCCAAGGGGTTCGCATGCGCCTTCGCACCACGACCGTCCTCAGCCTCAGTGCCCTCACCGTCCTTGCCATGACGGGCTGTTCGACGGCAAACGCTGATTCCGTCGACCCGACGTCCTCGACGACTGTCTCGGTGCGCCCGGACGGCGAGAGTGCCCGTGTGTTCGCTCCGCTGTCCTCGGCCGCACTGGCCAAGCGGCTCCTGGACAGGAGCGACCTGGGCGAGGGCTACACCCGCACGCCGCAGCGCCCCGCGCAACACGACGACGTGACCGTGATCGGCTGCCCGGCGCTGGAGAAGCTCGGCAGCGAGGCCGCGGTCGGCGGGAGCTTCGACTTCCCGCACAAGGCGAAGGCGTCCTTCACCTATGCCGGTGGCAGCAACTCCGAGGTGGCCGAGGAGCTGTACAGCGACGCCGAGGACAAACTCTCCCGAGAGGTGGGGCGGATTTTCGAGGCGATGACCGCCTGCCCCACCTACCAGGTCCTCACCGGCAGTACCCCCGTCACGGTCACGACTCGGAAGGTGCCCGTCGCGCGGCGGGGCGACGAGCAGTGGAGCCAGTTGCTGACCTTCATCGCTGGCGGGCGCAGCAGCATCGTCAAGCAGACGGCCGTCCGTACCGGGACGGTGGTCGTTGTGGTCTCCGGTGTCCCCGGCCTGGTCGATGCCCACGTGCGCAAGGCGGTCGCCAAGGCCACGTCTGCGGGGTGAATCGGCAGCCGCTTCGGTCCAGCCGCAACGGCGGCCCAGTGGGTGGGCCGCCGTTGGTGTATGTCCGGTCAGCTTTCTCCGTGCAGGGCGCGATATTCGAGGGTGTCTTCCGCGGTGACGATCTCGGCGAGGCGCTCGAACTCTGCGTAGTCCTCATCGGTCATGATCTCGACGGCGTCGCTGACCACGGATCCCTTGGGGAGCTTGGCGAAGTACTTCATGAGCAGCTCGACGAAGGCGTCCTTCATCTCGTCGAGTTCACGCTGCCATTCGGCTTCCAGTCGCATCTGCGTGTGCGCGGCGGCTACCTCTGCCTTGGTGGAGGTGGCCAGCAGCGCATGCTCGGCGCGGGTGAATGGACGTCCGTCGCGGTGGTACGGGCGCGTCCGGTCGTCGCGACGGTCCAAGTCCAAGTCGGTGATGAGGACGACGACTTCGGGGCGAATGGGGGAGTGGGGCATTGTCGATTCCTTGGGTGGTGTCGTGAGGTCGGTGGTGCTTGTGAGCCTGGTCAGCGCCGCCGTGCCTGAGGCTTCTGCGGGTGCGAAGCTGTGGGGTTCAGGGCGGTGTGCTGTGCATTGGCTGCTTGGGCTCGCGGGCCGGGTGCGTGGCGTTCGCCGAGGCGGCGGATGCGCCAGGTCAGGGCTCGTGCGGGGCTGTGGGCGTCGTTGAGCGTGCGCTGGCTGAGGGCCCGGTCGAGGATCGCGGACGGGTTGTGTCCGGCTGCTTCCGCCTCGGCGAGCACGGTGGCCAGGGCATCCCAGGCTGAGTCGGTCAGGATGCGCTCGGCGTGTTCGGGGACCGCCTGTTTCAGGTGGTGGGCGTAGCGGCGTTGGGTCTGCGGGCTGGGTGCCCGGCTGGCGAGGCCGGTCAGGACCGGTCCGGCGATCTGCACGTATGCGGCCTGCAGGTGGATGAGGGTCTGCTCGGCTGCCGCCTGCTGCTGGGCGTGCTGGCGGGTGCGGTGCCAGTGCATCGCGTAGGCGACCGCGGTGAGCGCGACGTCCAGCAGCATCGCCAGCCCGGCACCGTCGCCATGCCGCGAGGGGTCCTTCCAGATTGCCTGGACACTGAGGCGCAGGGCGCAGGCACTGGCGTCGTCGGCAGCGATGCGGGAGCGGGTGGCGCGCTCGAAGGCGACGGCGGCGCGTGCGAGTTCGGCCCGCACCGTGGCGGGGGCGGTGAGCGGGAGCAGGTCGAAGGCTGCTCCGAGCGCGGCCAGCTGGCCCTGGGCCACTTCGTCGCTGCTGCGGGTGAGGTGGTGGGGGATGCGTTCGGTTGCGGCGGTGGCCTGGTGCCAGGGGTTGCCCGGCCGGACGGTCGCGGGCTCGGGGCTGGTGGTGGTGAGTCGTCGGCGGATCTGGGGGAGGGAGAGGTCGCCGGCGAGGGTGGAGCCGGCGTAGAACACGGGCTCGCCCTTGTCGTTGGTGTCGCCGGGCAGGGCGAAGTTGCAGCCCAGCGCGTCGCCGGAGGGGCCGAGCTTCAGGCGCACGGTTACACCCGTCGCCTCCAGCAGGGCGAAGAACTCGGCCTCCGTGGAGGCAGCTGCCATCGCGCGGCGGACCCGCAGGCGCAGGATCTCGCGGGAGGTGGCGTCCTGGCCCAGGCGCTTGGCCTTGAAGTGCTCCTTGCTGGTGGGGCGTTTGGCGGCGGTGCCGTCGCCCGGCTTCAACCGCCTCAGCCCGTAGTCGACCTCGATTTGGCGGGCTTCGCGCTGGACGGCCCGCTGGTCGTAATCACGTTGGGGGCGGCGGCCGTCCTGGCGTACGAGGGTGGCGGCGATGTGGATGTGGTCGTCGGCGTGGCGGACGGCCACCCAGCGGCAGGCTTCCTCGTCGCCTGCGGGGGCGATGCCGGCAGCGGCCACGATCCGGCGGGCGATGTCCGCCCACTGGGCGTCGGTGAGGATCGGGTCTTCGGGCGCGGCACGGACGGGGCAGTGCCACACCGTGTACTTGGGTGCCTTGTCGCCCAGCATCCTCACGGGCTGGTCGAGCTGTGCGGCGAGCTGGGCCTCCACCTCCTTCGGGTCGCGGTGCGGGCTGCGGCCGGGGTCGGGGGCGAAGTCGTTCCAGGAGGCCACCAGGTGCGGGTCGACGTGCTCGTTGGCCCGGCCCTTGCCGAAGAGGTAGCCGATCGTGCGGCGCGTGGCCTGTGGCCCTTTGCCGAGGATGATCTTCGGGATCAAGGGCTCACCGCCCCTCGGTGATCTGGGCGACCGCGGTGTCCACCTCGGCGATGGACACCTCGACACGCTCCAGGAGCCGTCGGACGGTGTCGGGGTGGGGCCAGGAGCCCTCCTTGTTGAGGTGCCAGGTGAGCTGGTTGAGGTTGCTGCCGACCATGCCGAGCTGCCGGTTGGCGGCCAACAGCGTCTTCACCAGAGCGCGGTAGTCGGCGACGGCTGCGGTGGGGTCGTCGGCGCGGGCGGCGGCGAGCGCGCACTCGGCGACGTAGCCGCCGGGCTTCATGCGGCTGAGGGCGGCGGCATTCTTCACGAGAGCGATCTCGTTGTCGTTGTAGCGGGGATGGACGCGGTGCTCGCGTAGCTGCTTGTCACGCAGACGGCGACGCGGCGCAGGCTGCTGCGACACGCTCGACGACGGCTCACTGCCCCCTGCCTCGTTCGGCTCCCCCGGGCCGGCCGACCGCGGCGCCCCTGCGCCGGGCGCCTCCGCACCCTCCAGGGCGGGGGTCGGATAAGGACTCCTTATCCGACAACTTGCTGCGCTGTTAGAGGTGGTGGTCATCTCCTGGTGGGTGGTGGGCTGTTCGTGGTGTGGGTCGTGCATGGGTGGGTTCTCCGTGGGGTGCTGGGTGCTTCGCTGTGCGCGGCCTGCCCCCATGCCCGCGCTTGTCTGCCCGGGGCATGGGGTGAGCCGGAAGGGGTGGGACGATCGGTGCGCTTGCCGGGTCAGGCGGCGCCGACGGAGGCTGTGTCGAGTTCCTTGTGCCGCTGTGAGGCGGCCTTGTTGAGTCCATCGGGAGGCTCGGCCTCGAAGCCGTCGTACGCGGCGGGCTCGGCCTGGCCGGTGCGCTCGGCCTGGAGCTGGTCGCGCAGGGCGCGGGCGCGCTTTTGACCGATCCGTAGTGCGCTGCGCAGACGCTCAGCACTCAGCTGGTCGTCGCTCCATTCGGCGGTCAGGAGTCGGGCCTCGTCGAGGACTTCGGCGTCGGTGCGGTTGCGGTCGGCGGTCGACTTGGCGTTGGCGGAGAGCCGACCGATCGCCCGACGCGGGGCGGCTCCGGTCGACTCCGCCACGGCAGCAGACCGGGGCGGTCGGGTATCGGGGGCCGACTCGTGGGTCCCGGTCGGCCGAGTAACGGGTGCCTCGGTGACCTTGACGGGGGTCGACTCGGTCGGCTGCTCGGGGGCCGATCCGGCCTGGTCAGACCTCGACCGTGCCGCCGATTGGTCAGCTTGCTGACTCCCCGACTGGGCAGAGGCTGATTCGGCGCAGTCGGCCGCCTCGGGGTTGTGGTGCAGCACCTTCGCCACGAGGTCGGACCCGAAGTAGATCGACCCGACCGGGAGCGAGGTCGCCAGCAGGACGAGAGCCCAGTTCGCAGGGTCCCAGCCGACCAGCTGGCCCCACTGGACCGACGTGGTGTGCAGGGCCGGAACGAGGCCGTGCACGTAGTTCAGCAGAAGGCTGGCGATCGTGTAGGTGGCCAGGACGCGCAGCGCGAACTTCCGGTCGGCGCCGGTCAGCACAAGTGTGGCGATCAGCGCGAGGGCCATCAGACCGTCGACCACGATCGGGTAGAGCAGGGCGGCGGTGGAGTCGGCGCCGATGGCGCGGGCCACATCGGACAGCGCGTTCCACGAGACCCGGAAGGCCATGAGGACGACCGCCACCAGGCCGAGGACGAGGGCGGTACGTCCCTTGTGTTTCACGCGACGACCCCCAGTGGGTGAGATTGCCCGGCGGCGGAGGAGGCGAGTGAGGAGGCGCCGGCGAGGAGGTACCGGTTGCTGCGTGTCGTGGCGCGGGTTATCGGGGGTGGGGGAGTGCAAGGCGATGGGCTCCAGGGTGGTGCGGTGGGGCTTGTGGTGCGGGGGTGAGGGGCGTTCACGGAGGGGGCGTTCACGCGGGCCCCCTTCTAAAGGGGGGCCCCGCGCGTGATCGCTTGGGCGCGTGTACGGCGTGGACGCTCGCGTGATCGGTTGACCTGCGATTTTGCGGTGAGCGTGGACGCCGTGAGCGGTTCGCGGTGGGGCATTCGCGTGAGGGCCGCGTGTACGGTCGCGTGATCGCTTCCGGGCGCTGCCGCTGGGCGTCAGCCGACGGACGTGAGGTGGCGTGCCGAGGCGTAGTAGCGGGTCTGCTGTCCGCCTCCGGCTCCTCCGGCGGTCCCGTCGACCTTGGTCGCCAGGCCGCTGGCGACGAGGCTTTGCAGTCGGCGCCGCGCCTTTTCCAGGTCGCCGCGTTCGGGCTCGGCGCTGCCGAACAGGACGGTCGCCAGGTCGCGGGCGGTCAGGCCGCCTGGAGAGTTGCGCAGCAGGACGGCGGGGTCCTTGCTGGGGTCGAGCGTGGTGGTGCCGCGCACGTGGTCGTGAGTGACGTCGAGCGGGCCGATCTCCCCGGTGGGGGTCTTGAGGTGGTGCAGGGTGACCGCGGGGTCGCCTGCCCGTCCGGCGATGAAGAGGACGCTGCCCGCGCCGGCGGTGATCCAGGCGGAGCCGTACACCTGGTCCAGAGCGGGGCGTTGGCCGCGCGGGGCGTCGGCGGTGGCCTTGCGCTGGTGGTGCAGCTCCATGATCTCCACACCGTTGCGCAGGGCGCGCATGCGGGCGTTGTGGAAGGCGACCGCGAGGCCGTCGTCGACCATCGTGCTGACAGCGTCCTTGAGACTGTCGATCACGATGGTGTCGGCCCGGTGGGCGGCGGCGAGGTCGGCGAGGAGGTCGGGCTCCTTGTCGAGGGTGGCGGGCAGCGGGCCTTCCCAGACGACGAGCCGCTCGCGCAGGATCTTCTCATCGGTGGGGAAGACACGCCGGTCCATGGCCCTGGCGATCTGCCGGGGCCGGTCCATGGCCAGGTAGAGCACCCGCCTGCTAGGGGCGACCGGCATCTCCAGGACGGTCTGCTGCAGGCCGATGCGGGCGAAGATCACCTGGTGGGCCAGGGTGGTCTTGCCGACCCCGGGTGCGCCGACGATCATCAGGCTCTCGCCGGGCGCCCAGACGGTCTTCTCCCGCGTGCCCCACAAGGGCTCGGCGTCCGCGCCGGTCTCCTTGACGAAGGACCACCCGTCGGTGGCGAAGCGGTTCAGACGGCCCTGGCCCGAGGCCAGCGCACGCTCGCGCTCGGCCCGCATCTCCGCTTCGACCTCGCTGCGTATCGCCTCGGGGTCGGCGCCCGGTTCCTGGGCGCGTTGGACGGTGCGTGTCGCGGAGGCGAGAAGGCGGCGGAGGTTGGCCTTCTCGCGGATGATCTCCGCGTGGTACTCCGCGCTGCCGGTGCCGTAGTGCACGTTGGCGAGCTGGTGCAGATAGGCGACGCCACCGACGCGCTGCAAGTCCCCCTGCTGCTGGAGCAGCTCGGTCAGGACGATCGGGTCGGTCGGCTTGTCCTCACGACGCTGGGCACGCAGCGCACGCCAGATCGTCTCGTGCGCGGGCCGGTAGAAGGCGTCTTCGCCGAGAATCGGCCGGACCGTGTCGACGACGTCACTGTTGTGCATGCAGGCACCGAGCACCGAGCGCTCGGCCTCCACGTTGTACGGAGGCTCCGTCGCGTCCAGCGTCGGCTCGGGGCCTTCCCTGAAGCGGGATGGCGTATTCGGTTGGGGATCGGCCATACTAGGCATCAGCTCCTCTGCTCGCGGGCCATATGGGACGGCAATCCCGGACTCCGCGGGTCGATCGCTAGGGATGGCGGTTGAGAGGTTTGCGCTTGAGCCCCCGGCATCGCCGGGGGCTTCTTTCATGTGACGTGCGGTCGCGCGGACTCCTCGGGTTGGCGGGTGGGACCATCAGTATGCCACATGAATTGCAGATCGCAGAAGTATTCTGCGTCTCGCAGCGGGCATGCTACTGTTATGGGGTCACTGCGATTGGCAGGAGACTGCTACGAACGGAAGGAGGTGGGTATGGCCGATGAAGGCACCCAGCAGGGCGTCCTGCTCAGCGGCGAGAGCAACGTGGCGGTGCGCATCAAGCTGGAGCGCGAGGCGCGTGGCTGGAGCACCAACGCTCTGTCCGACCGCCTGAACGAGGCCGGCTTCGAGATGAACCCGTCCGCGGTCTGGCGCATCGAAAACGGCAAACGCCGCATCAACCTCGACGAGGCCATCGGCTTCGCCGAGGTCTTCGGCATCGACCTACGCAACCTAGTGGGCCCCCCACAGCTCGCTGCCCAGGCCCGCGCCATGGAGCTCATCGACGCCGTCGTGGACTCGTTCCGCGAGACCCAGCGCGCCAACGCCGCCTACACGAAGGCGCGCGATGCCCTCGACGCGTACCTCGCCGAGCACCCGGACATCCGCGAGGAGGCAGACGTGATGGTCTCTAACGCCATGGCCGAGGCGTCCACCCAGCACCTGCTGGAGACGTACGGACCGCCGCCCGGCGAGCATCACGATGCCGATGCCGATGCCGATGCCGATGGCGAGGCGTAGCCGCCGACTCTCACTCCCGTCCTGGACCCGCAAACCCCCAGTACGGGCATCTCACCCTCATCCCTAGCGATCGACCGGCGGGTCGGCGTTGCCGCGCACACGCCCGCCAGAAGAGGACTCACCCCTTGCACCAACCCGCAATACCCCCTGCCTCCGCACCGACTCCGCACACCGAGGCCGCCCTCCCGCGCCTCTACCTCCCAGAGGAAGTCGCCGCCGTCCTCGGCTGCTCCGCCTGGTGGGTGAAGGACCGCGCCCGCCGACGGCTCATCCCGTTCACCCGCGTAGGCCGCGCCTACCGCTTCTCGGATGATCACCTCGCCGAGATCATCTGCATGCACGAAGAACGCCCGGCCCGGAATCCGCAGCGCCCCAGCGGCATGACTGCGTCCGCTCCGCAGCCCCCAGCGCGTCGGCAAAGCGAGGGGCCTGTGACTGCGGTCCGCCTCAAGGCCCGGCCACCGCGCCGCATGCTCAAGTCTCAGTACGGCACCGCCGCTTAACGCACCCCACACGACAGAAGGGAGGGAACCCAGTGGGGTACGCAGAGAAGCGCGCCGGCTACTGGCGCGGCCGGTACAAGATCGAGGATGGGAAGTACGGCACCGTCGCCGATTCGACAGGTGCCGTGGTCAAGTTCGCCACCAAGCGCGAGGCCAAGCAGGCCGCAGATGCCGAAGAGGTCAACGTCCGGCGCGGCCAGTGGCGCGACCCCGGCCTCGGCCAGGAGACCTTCGGCGAGTACGCCAGCCGCTGGTACGAGGCCCAGGACCTGGCTGCCTCGACCATGCAGAACTACAAGCGCCACATCGAGGAGCACTTGCTCCCGGAGTTCGAGGACAAGGCGCTGGCCGGCATCCTGCGCACGGATGTCGACGTGTGGGAGAAGAAGGAGAAGGCCGTCTATGCGGCCTCCAGCGTCAAGACCTGGCGTTCGACGCTTCACCTGATCTTCGAGGACGCGATCGACGAGGGTCTGATCACGTCCAACCCTGCCGCCAGGCGGAGAGGGCGTGGAAAGCGCGCAGGCCGCTCCCGCGACCGTGGCCCGGAGAAGGTCGTCACCGACGCGCTCGGCATCCTGCTGACGGCCGAACGAGCTGGTCTCCTCTCCGGCCGCGACGACGAGTTCGTCGCCGTGGTCCTCAAGGGCTACACGGGCAAGCGCTGGGGCGAAATCGTGGGTCTTGAAACGGAGTTCGTCCGACCTGGTGCGTTCCGTGTCGAGTGGCAGCTCTACGAGCTGGACACCGGCGAGCTGGTGCGCTGTCCGCCGAAGGACGACAGCTACCGCACCATCGACGCGATGGACTGGCTGTCGGCCTTGGTCTCCGACCACATCGCCCGTACGAAGCCGACGCCGTGCCTATGCCACGGGAAGATGTACGTCTTCCGGGGCCAGGGGGCAGCGCGTACCGGTGGGCACCAGGGCGCGAAGCTCGTCGACGTCGCGCGGCTGGCAGGCGTCTCCACGGGGACGGTCTCCAACGTCCTCAACCGCCCTGACCGTGTCGCAGAGGCCACCCGAGTGCGGGTCGAGAAGGCCATCGCCGACCTGGGATTCGTACGGGGCGGCACCGTGTCGGAGCACGCAGCGCACTGGCGCAGGAACGGCTTCGCCACCTGGCTGTTCACTCCGGCAGCCTCCGGCTGGTATCCGAAGAAAGCCCCGCAGGAGGCCCGCCCCGTACCGCTACTCGGCGAGCCGTGGCCCGGCGTCCCCGCCCGAGGACGCGGCGCCACCGATCGCGCTGACGCCTGCTGGCTCCCGATCGCCAAGGGCCTCACACCCCACGGCCTTCGTCACACTCACCGGACGATGATGGAGGACCTGGGCACAGAGAAAGTGCTCATGGACGAGCGCATGGGCCACCTCGACGGTTCGGTCTCCGCGCGCTACGCCCACGTCACCCCCGGCATGCGCCAGCGCCTCATGCTCGGCTTGACCCGGCAGTGGGAGGCGGCCCTCGACGCCCGCCTGGCTCTGTGCCCGCGGTCACCGGTGCGCGTGCTCAACGACCTCCTGCGTGCACGCGCGGTAGCCCTGCAATAGCCCCACGGTGCCCCACAACACTGTTGTGGGGCACCGCTGTATTCCCCGTACGACTACGGCACCGGCGACCCACGGCCTATGTCATGCCGAAATCACTGGGTCGCCCACAGTGATGTCAGGATGCGGGCGGCTTGGTGGTAGCAGTGTGCCCTGTAGCTGGAGCGCAACAGCTAGTCGTCTGCTCCCAGCGACGGGTCAGGGCCGAAGGCAGTGACAACCATGCGGGCGAGCCCACCGGGTGGACTGGTCAGCGTGCCGCTCACGCGGACCGGGATTCCGGCATCGTGACAGTGCACGGCTGCGTGATAGTCCCTGTCGGCAAGGTCCATCCATACCGTGCGGCTGCGGCGCTGTATGAGCGTTTGGACCCCGACTCGGCCGGTGTCGTCATCGGGGTGGCGACTGAGGTCTGTGACCACGCCGTAGATCAGGTGCTCTCGTGTGTAGACCTTGGTCTTGAGCTGTTCGGATACAAGGTCGACGATCTCGATCGCATCGCGGTTGAACTCAACATGCGCTGGCGTACCTGGAGGTGGCGCAGCCACACGGGACCAGTTGAAAGCCACGTCGAGCGCGCTGACGGACTCCGTGTTCACGACCTTGGCGAGAGCCTGACACAGCTCGTAGGAGACCCCTTCACCGATGGAGTCGTTGATCTCGCTTGCGGTGGGTGCGTGTTCGGCGCCCGCCATGTCTTCCAGTACGCCGAGCGCGCGAGACATCGTGGCCGTCACCCGGCGGTCAAAGAGAGTCTCCTCGATCTGAACGTCGATGTGATCCTGGCGGGGCGAGTAGACGTCCTCTGGGGAGCGTGCCTGGCTGATGATGGGCACGATGTAGGAGCCGCGACGAGTCTGGCCTAGGCGAACTTCCCGTGCCTGATCACGTGCTCGAGTCGGGAAGTTCCGGAAGTGCCCTTGTCGCCGGATGGTCGCCGCAGCAGAGGCCACACGGAGGCGCTTCGCAGAGACGAAGAGCTCATACCCGGACTCAAGCGGGATCGACCCATCGCTCATCGACGGGTGGGAGGCCCGGAGGTCAGTGACGTCGTTATAGACCGTTGCGATGGCGTCGTGGACTGTCTGAACGTCTTCGCTCCCGACTCTCGCCAGGTCCTGGATGAGGATCCGTGCCCTCTTGGCGAAGTCTGGTGCGCCAGGCTTCATGGGGACGAGGACGACTTCGTCCGCCGGCCCTGGGAGCCTCCAAAGTTCGGCTACGTCCCCGCCCGATACCGGGGCCCAGCCGGTGACCTTGATGTAGCTGCGAATCTCTTCGGGACCGAAGTCTGGGGTGTTGTCCGCCATGTCAACTCAACCCCAGACCGGCGCTGTTGGTCATGCGTCGCGCAGCATCGAACATGGTCCCCATGGCCTTCACGGTGAGCTCGGTGCTCAGGAAGGTGGATCGCAGTAGTTGATCCACCAGGAGCGTGTCCCATCCCGTAGAGGGAGGACCAGTAGCCGTGGCAAGCAAGGACGATCGAATCCGGCTGGTGGATCACCCAGCGACCGATGTCGGGCGGGACTATGAGCAGCGCCAGGTGACCAGGTGCTGAACGCTCAGGATCACGTAACTTGTCGTAGGTCTCGATGTCCAGGTCGAAGCTGTAGCCGCTTCTGATGGTGCGTGGGTTCTGCGTGCACTTGAGCTGGATATCGACCATGAGGCCGCGCGAGCGGAGCGTGACGTCGACCCCGTCTTTGTCTACGTTCCAGTCGCAGATCGTGTACCCGCCTTGCGTTGCTAAGGCATGCACGTACGCGCGACTGACTTGTTCCTTCTGCCAGCTCGTTGCCTCAGCAGCCATGCCCGCCCCCCGGTTGTGTGATCGCGAGGATAAGTGGGATCGGAAGGCGAGGGAATACCGCGTCCACGGCCCGTCTCTGGGCGTCCCAGCCAGGCACTGTGGATACCGATTGGCGAGTGCACAGGGTCAGCCGCGGCATGGCTGCTGGTCGCTGGCTTCGAGATGCAGGACCGTCTGGGAGAAGTCCACCAAGATCTTCTCCCAGATTTCTCCCAAACGATCACCGAAGACGCAGGAAGGGCCTGATCCTCAGTGAGGATCAGGCCCTTGACCTGGTGTTTCTCTGTCGGGGTGGCGGGATTTGAACCCACGACCTCTTCGTCCCGAACGAAGCGCGCTGCCAAGCTGCGCTACACCCCGATGTCACTGCTTGTCGCGGCGACGTCGTTTACTTTAGCCCACGGGCGGCTGGAGACGAAATCCGGTTTTCGCGCGGTGGTGCAGGCGGTGGCGGAGCGGGTTGGGGCGGGCGTGGTCGAGGGCCACGAGGAGGATGGCCAGGGCGTAGCTGGTGAGGCCGATGAGGAGGGCGTTCGCCAGGATGCTGCGGTAGCCGTGCCGGGCCACATCGAGGAAGGGGTAGAGGTAGCGGGCCGGCGTGCCGGGCACGAGGAGTTCGCCTCGGACCAGGGTGAACGCCAGGTAGGTGAGGGGGTAGAGCATCCAGGTCGCTGCCGGGCGGAGGTGCAGTTGGCCGGGGGCCGTCAGGAGCAGCCAGTCCAGCAGGGCCGCGATGGGCGTCGCCGTGTGCAGGACCTGGGTGGTGATCACGTGCCAGCCCGTCGGTCCGGCGGCCTCACCCGTGAGGACGCCGGGCAGCATGTAGGGGCTCGCCTCGTTGGCCAGGAGCGCGTGGTAGGTGAGGCCCGTGACGATGACGTAGAGCAGGGTGGCGCCCGTCAGTGCGGACGGCAGGGGACGGCGGGCGGTCCAGGCGCGGCGGGCCGAGAGGGTGAGGACCACGGCCAGAAGGATGTTGCTCTGGATCGCGAAGTGGCTCAAGGTGCGCAGGGGGCTGCCGAGGGCCAGTTCGAGTGACACCGCTGCCGCCGCGATCAGGGCGACCAGCAGGCGGTACGTGGCTACCAGGGGGCGGCGTACGGGGGGCACCACCGCCGTGGCGGGGACGTGGGAGGGCAGCAGCACGGGGATGCCCGGTATCGCGGGGAGGTCCGGGATGTCCCTGGGTATCGGGGCGGTCATGCCCTCACGCTAAGCAGGGTGGGCGAAACGGGCGATATGGGTGGTCCGTGCGGGTTACGGGGAGGGGGACGGGGTTACGTCCGTCCGTCCGCCCGCCCGCCACGCCCCGCGGAGCAAGTGCCCTGACGGCCTCAGCTCCCCTTGCTCCCCTACTCCCGCCCCACCAGCGTCAGCAACGTAGCCTCCGGCGGACACGCGAATCGGAACGGCGTGTAGCGGTTCGTGCCGCAGCCTGCCGAGACGTGCAAGTAGGCGGTACGGCCCTCCGCCGTGTGCGTGGACAGGCCCCGCGCCCGGTCCGTGTCCAGGTCGCAGTTGGTGACCAGCGCGCCGTAGAAGGGGATGCGGAGCTGGCCGCCGTGGGTGTGGCCGGCCAGGATCAGGGGGTAGTCGTCGGCCGTGTACGCGTCCAGGACGCGCAGGTACGGCGCGTGCACCACACCCATCGCGAAGTCCGCGGCGCCGGACGGGCCGCCCGCCACCTGCTGGTAGCGGTCCCGCTTGATGTGCGGGTCGTCCAGGCCGGTGAGCTCGACGGACACGCCCTCGACCTTGAGCGTCCCCCGCGTGTTCGTCAGATTCAGCCAGCCCGCCGCGTCGAAACCGTCCCGCAGGCGTTCCCACGGGTTGTGGATCGCGCCGACCGCCGGCGGGTTGCCGTTCAGGCCGTGGCGGCCCTGGGTCTTCTCCAGCAGGTAGCGGGCGGGGTTGCGCAGCTTGGGGCCGTAGTAGTCGTTGGAGCCGAAGACGTACGCGCCCGGGAACTCCATCAACGGGCCCAGCGCGTCCAGCACCTCCGGGACGCCTTCCGGGTCGGACAGGTTGTCGCCGGTGTTGATCACGAAGTCGGGGCGCAGACCGGCCAGCGAGCGCAGCCAGCGCTGCTTCTTGCGCTGGCCGCCGACCATGTGGATGTCGGAGACCTGGAGCACGCGCAGCGGACGCATCCCCGCCGGCAGGACGGGGATCGTCACCCGTCGCAGACGGAAGGAACGGGCCTCGAAACCCGCCGAGTACAGCAGACCGGCGGCGCCAACCGCCGTGATTCCCAGGGGTACTCCGTATCGCGCACGCATACGACCATCGTGTCAGACCGGGGGAGGGCCACGTACCCAGCAGCTTCGGCGTACTCCCCGCAACCGCACCCCCCTTGAAATCAACGGGCGTTCCGCTCCCCACACCTGCGACAATCACCCCATGACCACGCTCAAGTCGAAGCTTCAGGAAGACCTCAACGCCGCGATCAAGGAGCGCGACGAGCTCCGCTCCTCGACGCTCCGGCTGACGCTCGCCGCGATCACCAAGGAGGAGGTCGCGGGCAAGGAGAAGCGCGAGCTCTCCGACGACGAGGTGCAGAAGGTGATCACCCGCGAGGCGAAGAAGCGCCGTGAGGCGGCCGAGGCGTTCGCGCAGGGTGGTCGTGCCGAGCAGGCCGAGCGGGAGAAGGCTGAGGGCGAGCTCCTCGCCACGTACCTGCCCAAGCAGCTCAGCGACGACGAGCTGAACGACATCGTCGCCCAGGCCGTCGAGGAGGCCAGGGCCGCCGGCGCCGAGGGCCCGCGGGCCATGGGCGCCGTCATGAAGATCGTGAACCCGAAGGTCGCCGGGCTCGCCGAGGGCGGCCGGGTCGCCGCGGCCGTCAAGAAGCTGCTGGCGGGCTGACCCCCAGGCAGCGGCCTAGCGGCCTAGCGGCCCCGTCGGAAACGGCCCCTGTCGCCTCGTTCGTACGAGGGGACAGGGGCCGTTTCCATGTCACGCCGGCCTTCGGGCCGGGCGGGCCAGGCGGGCCGGGCGGGGCCCACGCCTCAGCCGCGCCCCCCGTTGCCGTTCCCGTTCGACTGGCCCTGCCACCAGCCCTCGGGGATCGAGAAGGTGGGCGTCGGGAACGTGCCGCCGCCCGTGCCGCCGTCCGTGCCGCCGCCGTTGTTCCCGCCGGTGTCTCCGCCGCCGATCAGACCGCCGATGAGGCCGCCGTCGTCGCCGTTGTTCCCGTCGTCGTTGCCGTTGTCGTCACCGTCGTCGTCACCCCGGCCCTTGTCCTCGTCGTCCGGGATGTGCACGCGCTTGAAGTTCTCGACGGGCTTGCCGTCGAGGGCGCCGATCATGGCGTCGCGCCAGATCGGGCCGGGGACGCGGCCACCGTAGACCAGGTCGTTGTACACGCCGCCGATGTAGATGTTGCGCATCTTGACCTTCTGGGTGGCGCTGCCGACCCAGACGGCGCCCGAGAGGTTCGGCGTGTAGCCGACGAACCAGGCGTTGCGCCGCTCGTCCGTCGTACCGGTCTTGCCGGCGCTGTCGCGGTCGGTGAGGCCGGCCTCCTTGCCGGTGCCGGAGTCGACCACGCCCTGGAGCAGGTTGTTGATGGTGTCCGCGGTCTGCTCGGACATGGCGCGCGAGCACGTCGACTTGGGCACCTCCAGCGACTTCTGCTGCCCGGCGACCTTCTGCGAGATCGACTCGATGGCGATCGGCGTGCAGTACATGCCGCGGGAGGCGAAGGCGGCGTACGCGCTCGCCATCGTCAGCGGGGAGAGGCCGATGGAGCCGAGGGCGATGGCGGGCTTCTCCGGGAGCTTGTCGCCGTTGCCCTGGCGGACCTGGAGCTTGTCGGTGATGTTGACCACCGGGCACAGACCGATGTCGGCGATCATCTGCACGAAGTAGGTGTTGACCGACAGCTCCATCGCCTTCTTCAGACGGTAGGGGCCGTGCTCCGACTCGCTCTCGTTCTCCAGCTTCTCGTTGTTGAGGTTGGTCCACGGCGAGCTGTCGCACGTCTGTACCGGGCTCGGGTACGGCATCTCGAACGGCGACGAGTACTCCTGCGTCGGCGGCCGGCCCTCCTCCAGCGCGGCCGCCGCGACGAACGGCTTGAACGTCGAACCGGTCGGGAAGCCGAAGTTGGAGCCGCCGTATGCCTTGTCGACGGAGTAGTTGAGCTCGGTCTCGTTCTTGCCGAAGCCGTACGGCTTCGACTGGCCCATGCCGAGGATCTTGCCGGTGCCGGGCTCGACCAGGGTGGTCGCGGCGGCGACCTTGTCGTCCTGGTAGACGTGCTCCTTGAGCGAGGCCTGGACCGATTCCTGGGACTGCGGGTCGAGGGTCGTCGTGATGGTCAGGCCGCCCTGGTTCCAGATCTTGGCGCGGGCCTCGCGGTTCTTGCCGAAGACCGGGTCGCTGAGGAAGACCTGCTCGACGTACTTGCAGAAGAAACTGGCGCCCTTGACCGCGGTGATGCAGCCGTTCTTGGGCTTGCTGACCTTCAGGCCCAGCGGCGCCTCCTTGGCCTTGTCGGCCTCCGCCTGGGAGACGTCGCCGAGGTCGGCCATGCGCTGGAGGACGATGTTGCGCCGCTTGGTGGCCTCGGCCTCGTCGTTGACCGGGTCGTAGCGGCTGGGCGACTGGACGATGCCGGCGAGCAGCGCGGCTTCCTGGAGCTTGAGGTCCTTGGCGGACTTGGAGAAGTAGCGCTGGGCAGCGGCCTCGACGCCGTACGCCTGCTGGCCGAAGAACGTGATGTTCAGGTAGTTCTCGAGGATCTTCTTCTTGCCGAGCTCCTCCTCGACCTGGATCGCGTACTTCAGCTCCTTGATCTTGCGGCCGAGGGTCTGCTGGGTGGCCTGCTGGACCTTCGTCGCGTCGTCGCCGGCCTCCTCGACGAAGACGTTCTTCACGTACTGCTGCGTCAGTGTCGAGGCGCCCTCACTGACGCCGCCGCTCTGCGCGTTGCGGTTGACGGCGCGCAGGATGCCCTTCAGGTCGACCGCGCCGTGCTGGTAGAAACGGGCGTCCTCGATCGCGACGATCGCCTTCTGCATGTACGGCGAGATGTCCTTGAGGTCGACCACCGTACGGTCGCGTGAGTAGACCGTGGCGAGCGTGCCGCCCTTGGCGTCGAGGATCGTGGTGCGCTGGCTCAGCGGTGGCGTCTTGAGGTTGGCCGGGAGCTCGTCGAAACTCTCGACCGAACCCTTGGCCGCGAGTCCCAGCGCGCCTACGGCGGGCAGTGCGATACCGGCCAGCACGGCTCCCGCGAGCACACTGACACCGAGGAACTTGGCGGCCTGCTGCGTTGGCGACAGACCACCGCCCGAGCGCTTCTTTGGCATGGGGGCAGCCTAAACCGTAGAGATGAGCGAACCGAGGCCCGACCGGACGTGAGGCATGGCATGGCAATGCCGCCCATTTCCCGGACAGGCGTACAGGCCTTGGCCTAAGCTGCTCTCAACTGTCACAGCAGTGCGGCCACGTATCAATACGTCCGGCGACCCCGAATCGTTGCGGAGGTTCCCCACTTTTTTGGTGGGCGCGTGTCCGAATCCGCCTTGTGTGTCATCCGGCGTCCGTTGTGACTCAACAGAACTGTCCCGGTTTGCCGGGAAGGTCATGTATGTCGCCAGCTCACTCCCCCGGGTGATCTGCCGCTTACGCATAGTCCGTTCGGGCCATTCAAGATTGGGCCCGAAGGGGGTGTTGCGCTGTGCCCACCTTCCGTAACGTCCTCAACTGGCGGCGGTGAATATGCCGCTGCCGCCGTGGGGGAGCCTCGATTCGGGAGAGGACGGCGCCGGTATGGGCTGGGTAGTCGACTGGAGTGCGCAGGCGGCCTGCCGCACTACCGATCCGGATGAACTGTTCGTTCAGGGAGCAGCGCAGAACAGGGCCAAGGCGGTGTGCACCGGCTGCCCGGTGCGCACGGAGTGCCTGGCGGACGCGCTGGACAACCGCGTCGAGTTCGGCGTGTGGGGAGGAATGACGGAGCGCGAGCGCCGCGCTCTGCTGCGCAGGCGGCCCACCGTGACCTCCTGGCGCCGGCTGCTGGAGACGGCGCGTACGGAGTACGAGCGGGGGGCAGGCATCCTGCCGCTCGACGACGACGAGGTGTACGAGAACTACGCGGCGGTGAGCTGAGGGGCCAGGACTCCCGGGCCTCCCTGGGCGGGGCCCGCGGGACTCCCTCGGACTCCCTCTGACCTCAGGCGTCGACCGCGGTGTCAGGCAGCTCCGGCCGATGGGCCGCGAGCCGGTCGCCGATGTCCCGCAGTCCCGCGAGGTCATGCACATCGCCGGGCAGCGCGGCCACTTCGGCGACGGCCACCTCGGGGTGCAGCGCGGTGAAGCGGTCACGCGTGCGCTGCTCGCGGGAGAGCAGCCGCATACGCTCGGCGTGCAGCCTCAGCAGGCCTGCGGTGAGTTGGTCGACGGACCGCTCCACATGCGGGGTGACGGACTTCGGTCCGTCCGTGGCCGCGGTGCGCTCGGGGTCCGTGGCGGCGGGGGAGCCTGCGTCGGGAGCCGGTGCCTCGGAAGCGGCCGATTCTGAACTCTCGTACGTGTCGGGGGAGTTACGAAGTCCAGCTTTCCCGTCCTCCTGATCCACAATGCGGGGCTCTTCAAGATTTTCCGCGGCGGCGAGCGCCCGCTCGGCGGACAGCCGGTCGGCGCCGCTGCCGTGGACCCGGTTGAGCACCAGACCCGCCAGCGGCATGTCCTCGGCGGCCAGCCGCTCCACGAAGTACGCGGCCTCCCGCAGCGCGTCCCGCTCCGGTGCCGCCACCACCAGGAACGCCGTGCCGGGCGCCTGGAGCAGCTTGTACGTGGCGTCCGCGCGCGTGCGGAAGCCGCCGAACATGGAGTCCATGGCGGCCACGAAGGTCTGTACGTCCTTCAGCAGCTGTCCGCCGAGCAGCTTGCCGAGGGCGCCCGTCATCATCGACATGCCGACGTTCAGGAACTTCATCCCCGCACGCCCGCCCATCTTCGCCGGGGCCAGCAGGACGCGGATCAGCTTGCCGTCCAGGAACGAGCCGAGCCGCTTGGGCGCGTCCAGGAAGTCCAGCGCCGAGCGGGACGGGGGCGTGTCGACGACGATCAGGTCCCACTCGTCCTTGGCCCGCAGCTGGCCCAGCTTCTCCATCGCCATGTACTCCTGCGTGCCCGCGAAGCCCGCCGAGAGCGACTGGTAGAACGGGTTGCCCAGGATCGCGGCCGCCCGCTCGCCGTCCGCGTGCGCCTCGACGATCTCGTCGAAGGTGCGCTTCATGTCGAGCATCATCGCGTGCAGCTCGCCGTCGCCCTCCACGCCCTTCACCCGGCGCGGGGTGTTGTCCAGCGAGTCGATGCCCATCGACTGGGCGAGCCGGCGCGCCGGGTCGATGGTGAGCACGACCACCTTGCGGCCCCGCTCGGCCGCCCGCAGCCCCAGCGCCGCGGCGGTCGTCGTCTTGCCGACGCCGCCCGAGCCGCAGCACACCACGATGCGGGTCTTCGGGTCGTCGAGCAGCGGGTCGAGGTCGAGGACGCGCGTGGGGGACAGGTGCGGGGCGTGGTGGCGGGTCGCGTCCTGCGCCTGGGCCGGTTCCGGACGACTCATGACATCCCCTGCTTCCGACGTACCGCGTACGGCTCCCGACTTGTGAACGGACTCATGTGAGGCCCTGTTCCCGCAGCCCGCCCGCGAGTTCGTACAGGCCCGCCAGGTCCATGCCCTCGGCGAGCAGCGGCAGTTCGTGCACCGGCAGCTCCAACTCCTGCAGGACCGCCCGCTGCTCGTGCTCCAGCGTGTGCCGCTCGGCGTACTCGTCGGCCTGGGTCAGCAGCGGGCTCACCAGCCGCTCGGCGTTCCCGCCGCGCCGTGCCCCGCCGAGCCCGGCCGAGGACAGCGACTTGGCGACGGCGGCGCGCGGCACACTGCGTACGAGTTCCAGATCGGCCGCGTCCAACACCTCGGGCCGCACCATGTTCACGATGACCCGCCCGACCGGCAGCCGCGCCGACCGCAGCTCGGCGATCCCGTCCGCGGTCTCCTGGACGGGCATCTCCTCCAGCAGCGTCACCAGGTGCACGGCCGTCTCGGATGACTTCAGCACCCGCATCACGGCCTGCGCCTGATTGTGTATCGGCCCGATCCTGGCGAGCCCGGCGACCTCGTCGTTGACGTTCAGGAAGCGGGTGATGCGGCCGGTGGGCGGCGCGTCCATGACGACGTAGTCGTAGACGAACCGGCCGGCCTTGTCCTTCCTGCGTACGGCCTCACAGGCTTTGCCGGTGAGGAGTACGTCACGCAGGCCCGGCGCGATGGTGGTGGCGAAGTCGATGGCGCCGAGCTTCTTCAGGGCCCGGCCCGCACCGCCCATCTTGTAGAACATCTGGAGGTAGTCCAGAAGGGCCAGTTCGGGGTCGATGGCGAGGGCGTACACCTCCCCGCCCCCTGGAGCGACGGCGATCTTCCGCTCCTCGTAGGGCAGCGCCTCTGTCTCGAAGAGCTGCGCGATGCCCTGCCTGCCCTCGACCTCGACGAGAAGCGTCCGCTTCCCCTCCGTCGCGAGGGCGAGCGCGAGCGCGGCGGCGACCGTGGTCTTTCCGGTCCCGCCCTTGCCGCTGACGACCTGGAGCCTGCTCACGTCTTCGAGCCTAACCAGTCGCGGCGCGAGTCACGCGGCAGCCTGTGGATAACTTGGACGTGGTCGGCCGCATGGCCCCCTGCGGGCAGCGGATAAAGTCGGCCACATGACCAAGTGGGAATACGCAACCGTGCCGCTGCTCGTACACGCCACGAAGCAGATTCTGGACACCTGGGGCGAGGACGGCTGGGAGCTCGTCCAGGTCGTGCCCGGGCCGAACAACCCCGAGCAGCTCGTGGCTTACCTGAAGCGGGAGAGGCAGGCGTGAGCGCCGTCGAGGCGAAGCTGGCCGAGCTGGGGCTGACGCTTCCGGAGGTCGTCCCTCCGCTGGCCGCGTACCAGCCGGCCGTGCAGTCGGGCGTGTACGTGTACACCGCCGGGCAGCTGCCGATGGTGGAGGGCAAGCTTCCGGTCATCGGCAAGGTGGGCGCCGAGGTCACCGCCGAGGAGGCCAAGGACCTCGCCCGTATCTGTGCTCTGAACGCTCTCGCCGCCGTGAAGTCGGTGGCGGGCGACCTGGACCGCATCGCGCGGGTGGTGAAGGTCGTGGGCTTCGTGGCGTCGGCCTCCGACTTCACGGGGCAGCCGGGTGTCCTCAACGGCGCCAGCGAGCTCCTCGCGGAGGTCCTCGGCGACAAGGGCGTCCACGCGCGCAGCGCGGTGGGCGTCGCCGTGCTGCCGTTGGACGCGCCGGTGGAGGTCGAGGTCCAGGTGGAGCTGACGGGGGCGTAGGCCTTCGGCAGGACGGTCGTCGGGTGCCAGTTGTGGGGTGCCGGTCGTCGGCTACGGCCGTCGGGCGCCGGCGGCCGAAGTCGTGACGCGGCAGCCTGTCCGGTGAGATCCGGGCAGGCCCAGGGCCGTCAGCGCCGCGGCGAGGAGACCCGCCGCACCGGCGATCACGGCCCAGCCGGGCCCGAGATGAGCCCGTGCTCCTCCAGGTACTCCAACTGCGCCCGTACGGAAAGCTCGGCCGCCGGCCACAGGGAGCGGTCGACGTCCGCGTACACGTGGGCGACCACTTCGGCCGGTGAGCCGTAGCCGTCCTCCACGGCCGTCTCGACCTGGGCGAGGCGGTGGGCGCGGTGGGCGAGGTAGAACTCGACGGCGCCCTGGGCGTCCTCCAGGACGGGGCCGTGGCCCGGGAGGACGGTGTGGACGCCGTCGTCGACCGTGAGGGACCTGAGCCGCCGCAGCGAGTCCAGGTAGTCGCCGAGGCGGCCGTCGGGATGCGCCACGACCGTCGTGCCGCGCCCCAGGATCGTGTCGCCGGTCACCACGGCGCGGTCCGCCGGGACGTGGAAGCAGAGCGAGTCGGCGGTGTGGCCGGGCGTCGGTACGACCCGCAGTTCCAGTCCGCCGACGCCGATCACGTCCCCGGCGGCCAGCCCCTCGTCGCCCAGCCGCAGCGCCGGGTCGAGGGCACGCACGCGTGTGCCGGTCAGTTCGGCGAAGCGTACGGCGCCCTCTGCGTGGTCCGGGTGGCCGTGGGTGAGCAGGGTCAGGGCGATGCGCTTGCCGGCCTGCTCGGCCGTCGCGACGACGTTGCGCAGGTGTCCCTCGTCCAGCGGGCCGGGGTCGACGACCACCGCCAGGTCGGAGTCCGGCTCGGACAGGAGCCAGGTGTTGGTGCCGTCCAGGGTCATCGCGGAGGGGTTGGGCGCGAGGACGTTGACGGCGCGGGGGGTGGCGGGGCCGGAGAGGACCGCGCCTCGCGGCTGGCCGGGGAGGGCTGCTGCGTCCGTCATGCGAGGGGGCCTTCCGGGTCCGGGGCCAGGTTCGGGTTCGGGTTCGAGCTCAGGGCTGTGGGGGGTGCGGGATTCTTGGGCGCCGTCATGCCGGGGTTCCGTCGGTCGGGATGTGCTTGGTGAACTCGTCGTGCCCGGGCCAGGAGAGCACGATCTCGCCGTCCTCCAGGCGGGCCTGGGCCAGGACCGGGGTGAGGTCGCGGTCGGGGGCGGCCGCGAGGGCCTGGGCTGCGCTGTCGTACGGCGTCAGCTGACGGAGCGTCGCGATGGTGGGCGGCATCATCAGCAGCTCGCCCTTGTCGTACGAGGCCGCGGCGTCCGCGGGGCGGATCCACACCGTGCGGTCGGCCTCCGTCGAGGCGTTGCGGGTGCGCTGGCCCTTCGGGAGGGCGGCGACGAAGAACCACGTGTCGTAGCGGCGGGGTTCGAACTCCGGGGTGATCCAGCGGGTCCAGGCGCCCAGGAGGTCGGAGCGCAGGGCCAGGCCCCGGCGGTCCAGGAACTCGGCGAACGACAGGTCGCGGGTGACCAGGGCGGCGCGGTCCGTCTCCCAGTCCTCGCCGGTGGTGTCGCCCACGACGGAGTCGGGGGTGGGGCCGGCGAGCAGGACGCCTGCCTCCTCGTACGTCTCGCGCACGGCCGCGCAGACGATCGCCTGGGCTGTGGCCTCGTCGACGCCGAGCCGCTGAGACCACCACGCGCGCGTGGGGCCCGCCCAGCGGATCGGGTGCTCGTCGCGCGGGTCCACGCCGCCGCCCGGGTAGGCGTAGGCGCCGCCCGCGAAGGCCATGGATGCTCGGCGGCGGAGCATGTGGACTGCGGGGCCGGGGCCGGGGGCAGTGGTGGTGCCGGGGTCGGCGTCCCTGAGCAGCATCACTGTGGACGCTCGTTTCGGGGCTACGGGGGTGAGGCTTCCGTCCGCCAGTGCGCGGATGCGGTCCGGCCATTCCGGTGGGTACCACTGCCCGTTTGCCATGGGCGGAGGCTATCTCGTGGTGCGTGGATGTTCGAGGGGTGGCTGTGTGTGCGGGGTGCCTCCGGCGGTTGGCGGGGGATGCCTGCGGCGGCCCGTTGTTGTCCGGTGGGGGTTCGCGTAGCGCGGTTCGGTGAGTGGGGGGCGGGGCCGTGCCGCCGTACGCGGGTGCCGCGCCGTGGGGCGGTCTCCGACAAACAGTCGTGAGGCGATCTCCGACAAACAAAGCGGGGCCCCGCCTCTTGGTGAGGTGGGGCCCCGGGGGTGTTTGTGGCTAGCGGGAGCGCTTGGCGAGGCGTTCTACGTCGAGGAGGATCACCGCGCGGGCCTCCAGGCGGAGCCAGCCGCGCTGGGCGAAGTCCGCCAGGGCCTTGTTGACCGTCTCGCGGGAGGCGCCGACCAGCTGGGCCAGCTCTTCCTGGGTGAGGTCGTGGACCACGTGGATGCCCTCCTCGGACTGCACGCCGAAGCGGCGGGAGAGGTCCAGGAGCGCGCGGGCCACGCGGCCGGGGACGTCCGAGAAGACGAGGTCGGACATCGCGTCGTTGGTGCGGCGCAGCCTGCGGGCCACGGCGCGCAGGAGTGCGGTGGCCACCTCGGGGCGGGCGTTCAGCCAGGGCTGGAGGTCGCCGTGGCCGAGGCCGAGCAGCTTGACCTCGGTCAGCGCGGTGGCGGTCGCCGTGCGCGGGCCCGGGTCGAACAGGGACAGCTCGCCGATGAGCTCGCCGGGGCCGACGACGGCGAGCATGTTCTCGCGGCCGTCGGGAGACGTGCGGTGGAGCTTGACCTTGCCCTCGGTGACCACGTAGAGCCGGTCGCCGGGGTCGCCCTCGTGGAACAGAGAGTCGCCACGGGCGAGGGTCACCTCACTCATGGAGGCGCGCAGTTCCGCGGACTGCTCGTCGTCGAGAGCCGCGAAGAGCGGATTGCGCCGCAGAGGGTCGTCCACGAGTTCTCTCCTTGTCGACCTGCTCAGGGGATCTTTCCCCCGCGTACCAGGGAACCGTGCTCCCCATTTTGCCGGACGGTCCAAACAGTGTGATCTGTCACAAGGATGCCGCACAGGTGTCCCGAGGTAAGCGGCAGGGGTCCAATTGGGGGCCGATCTTCAGGGTCCGGGGCGGATGTCAGTGTCGGGCTTTAGGCTGGCCGAGTGTCCAAATCGCCGGTGAGAGCACAGGCCAAGGGGGCTGGGCGGGTGGTTGTACGTCGGGATTCCGCTGTGGGCGAACAGGGTCCTGGTGGTGGAAGGAAAGCGACGAAAGCGGCGAAGAGCGGGGTCGGTGACGTGGCGGCTGGTGGCGAGAAAGCGGCGGTGAAGAAAGCCGCGGTGAAGAAGACGAGCACGACGAAGGCGATCAAGAAGAAGCCCGCCGTCGTGCCCGAGAAGGCCACCGCCGCGGTGAAGGGTGCTTCTCCCGTCAGGACGGTCGCCGCCAAGCCCCCTACGGGTGAGTCCCGCACCGCTCTCGTCCGTCGTGCCCGGCGGATCAACCGCGAGCTCGCCGAGGTCTATCCGTACGCCCACCCCGAACTGGACTTCGACAACTCGTTCCAGCTGCTGGTCGCCACGGTGCTGTCCGCCCAGACCACCGACCTGCGGGTCAACCAGACGACCCCGGCGCTCTTCGCCAAGTACCCGACCCCCGAGGATCTGGCCGTCGCCGATCCGGAGGAGGTCGAGGAGATCCTCCGTCCGTGCGGTTTCTTCCGGGCCAAGACCAGGTCGGTCATGGGGCTGTCGAAAGCGCTGGTCGAGAACCACGGCGGTGAGGTTCCGGGGCGGCTCGATGACCTGGTCAAGCTGCCCGGCGTCGGCCGCAAGACAGCCTTCGTCGTGCTCGGCAACGCCTTCGGCCGGCCCGGGATCACCGTGGACACGCACTTCCAGCGGCTCGTGCGGCGCTGGCAGTGGACCGGGCAGACGGACCCCGACAAGATCGAGGCCGAGATCAGCGCGCTGTTCCCGAAGGGCGACTGGACGGACCTCTCGCACCACGTGATCTGGCACGGCCGCCGCATCTGCCACGCCCGCAAGCCCGCGTGCGGCGCCTGCCCCATCGCGCCGCTCTGCCCGGCGTACGGCGAGGGCGAGACGGACCCGGAGAAGGCGAAGAAGCTCCTCAAGTACGAGAAGGGCGGCTTCCCCGGCCAGCGGCTCAATCCGCCGCAGTCCTACCTGGACGCGGGTGGCAAGGCGGCTCCGCCGCTGGGGGCCGGATGACCGGAGCGGGCGGGGCGGAACGATCCAGATGGCGTCGGGCGTTGGACCGGGCAGGACGACGGGGGTGGCGATGACGCGGGCGAGTGAGACGCAGGACGGGCCGGTGATGCTGAGCAAGGACGGGCTGCCGGACTGGCTGGACCCGGTGGTGCGGGTGGTCGAGACGGTCGAGCCGGTGCAGCTGAGCCGGTTCCTGCCGCCAAAGGACGGCGCGGGGCGGCAGTCCGCCGTGCTGATCCTTTTCGGTGAGGGTGCGTGCGGGCCCGAGTTGCTGCTGATGGAGCGGGCGAGTTCGCTGCGTTCCCATGCCGGTCAGCCGTCGTTCCCGGGCGGTGCCCTCGACCCCGAGGACGGCGACCCGCAGGGCGACGGGCCGTTGCGGGCCGCCCTGCGGGAGGCCGAGGAGGAGACCGGGCTCGATCCGAGCGGTGTCCAGCTCTTCGGCGTCCTGCCGAAGCTGTACATCCCGGTCAGCGGCTTTGTGGTCTCGCCCGTGCTGGGCTGGTGGCGCGAGCCGAGCCCGGTCGACGTCGTCGATCCGAACGAGACGGCACGCGTCTTCACCGTCCCCGTGGCGGATCTCACGAATCCGGACAACCGCGCCACGACGGTCCACCCCAGCGGCCACCGAGGTCCGGCATTTCTGGTCGAATCGGCGCTTGTGTGGGGCTTCACCGCCGGGATCATCGACCGTCTGCTCCATTTCTCGGGCTGGGAGCGGCCTTGGGACCGGGGGAAGCAGGTCCCGCTCGACTGGCGGTCATGACAGGGTGTCTGCCGTGCTGTGTTTTCCCGGGGGTCAACCCCCGGACCCCCGGCCGAGCTGGTGGGACCGGAGAGTGAAGAGGCGAGGCCAGAAGCAGTGAACGTGCTGGACATCCTGTTGCTGGTCGCCGCCGTGTGGTTCGCGATCGTGGGCTACCGCCAGGGCTTCGTCGTCGGCATCCTGTCGGTGATCGGCTTTCTGGGCGGCGGCCTCGTGGCCGTGTACCTCCTCCCGGTCATCTGGGACGCGTTGACCGACAACGCCGAGGTGAGCACGACGGCCGCCGTCGTCGCCGTCGTTGTCGTCATCGTGTGTGCCTCGGTCGGCCAGGCGCTGACCACCCATCTCGGCAACAAGCTGCGCCGGTACATCACCTGGTCCCCGGCCCGCGCCCTGGACGCCACCGGCGGCGCCCTCGTCAACGTCGTCGCGATGCTCCTCGTCGCCTGGCTGATCGGCTCCGCCCTCGCGGGGACGACGCTGCCGACGCTCGGGAAGGAGGTCCGTAACTCCAAGGTGCTGCTCGGCGTCTCGCGGGCGCTGCCCGACCAGGCCGACACCTGGTTCGCGGACTTCTCCTCCGTACTCGCGCAGAACGGTTTCCCGCAGGTCTTCAGCCCGTTCTCGAATGAGCCGATCAACGAGGTCCAGCCGCCCGACCCGGCCCTGGCTAACAGCCCGGTGGCCACCCGCGCCCAGCGCTCCATCGTCAAGGTGATGGGCACGGCGCCGAGTTGCGGCAAGGTCCTGGAGGGCACCGGCTTCGTCTTCGCCGACCGTCGCGTCATGACCAACGCGCATGTCGTCGGCGGCGTCGACGAACCCACCGTCCAGATCGGCGGCGAGGGCAAGAAGTACGACGCGACCGTCGTCCTCTACGACTGGGAGCGCGACATCGCCGTGCTCGACGTGCCGGACATGCGCGCGCCCGCCCTGCAGTTCACGGCCACCGACGCCGAGAGCGGCGACGGCGCGATCATCGCGGGCTTCCCGGAGAACGGGGCGTACGACGTGCGGGCCGCGCGGGTCCGCGGGCGGCTGCCGGCCAACGGGCCGGACATCTACCACCGCGGCACCGTGCGCCGCGACGTCTACTCGCTGTACGCGACCGTCCGCCAGGGCAACTCCGGCGGTCCGCTGCTCACGCCCGAGGGCAAGGTGTACGGCGTGGTCTTCGCCAAGTCCCTCGACGACGCCAACACCGGCTACGCGCTCACCGCGGACGAGATCCAGGAGGACATCGTCAAGGGGCGTACCGCCAACCAGCAGGTGGACAGCGACAGCTGCGCGCTGTAGTCCCCCGGAAGGGGTGTGAGACCCCCGGAAGGGGTGTGAGACCGGCCGTGAAAGGGCGGCCGGTCAGCCGCGCGGGTGGCGTAGCCGCACCGAGACCCAGCGGGCTCGGCGGCGCAGGATGCGCGGAATGCCCACCCGGAGGTCCGAGCCCGGCATCTGCGGGGCGCTGCCTCGCTGGTGGGAGCTCAGGCCTCCGGCCGAGCGTCGATTGCGTGCTGCGTCACTGTAGTCGTGCGTCCAGCCCATACCCCGACGTCTGCCCCTGCCCCAAGGTCGATAACCGCCCCCAGGGCCCCCAATTGGCCTATGCGCCGGGCAATTGGCTGTTCGTAGGACACGTGTTCAGATCCGGATACCGGGCGCATCGGCGCGGTCACCGATCGGGTTCGGGGTCTTTCAGCCAGTTGATCAGTTCGGTGGAGAAGGCGACCGGGTCTTCCTCGTGCGGGAAGTGCCCGAGCCCGTCGAACAGTCGCCAGCGGTACGGCGCTTCGACGTACTCGCCCGAACCGGCCGCGCTGCGGGTGCGCATCACGGGGTCGAGTGAGCCGTGCAGGTGGAGGGTCGGCACGCGCACCGGCCGCTTCATGCGCCGGTTGAACTGGATGCCGTCGGGGCGGGCCAGCGAGCGGACCATCCAGCGGTACGGCTCGATGGAGCAGTGCGCCGTCGACGGGATGCAGATCGCCCGTCGGTACGTCTCCACCGCCTCGTCGTCGGGCAGGCGGGGGCCGGACCAGTCCCGGATCAGCCGGGCGACGAGCGCGCCGTCGTCGGCGGTCAGCTGCCGTTCGGGGATCCAGGGGCGCTGGAACCCCCAGATGTAGGAACTCGCACTCGTCTGCTTGACGTCCGAGAGCATCGCCGAACGCCAGCGCCGGGGGTGCGGCATGGACGCGACCGCGAGCCGCCGTACCAGCTTCGGGCGCATCACGGCAGCCGTCCACGCCAGGTAGCCGCCCAGGTCGTGGCCGACCAGCGCGGCGTCGGGCTCGCCGAGCGAGCGGATCACGCCGGTGATGTCGAGTGCGAGGTTGGCGGGGTCGTAACCGCGCGGCGTGCGGTCGCTGCCGCCGACGCCCCTGAGGTCCATCGCCACGGCCCGGAACCCGGCGTCGGAGAGGGCGACGAGTTGGTGCCGCCAGGTCCACCAGAACTGGGGGAAGCCGTGCAGGAGCAGCACCAGCGGGCCGTCGCCCATCTCCGCGATGTGGAAGCGCGCGCCGTTGGCGGCCACGTCCCGGTGGGTCACCTCTTTCCCGCCGGGGACGTCCAGTCGTACGACCGAGGCAGGTTGCGCCGAGGGGGTGGCGGGATCCGTCATGACGACGAGCGTGCCACAGCCTCGATGGCCGCGGGCGCCCGGTCCTCCAGCTCCGGTGCCGTCGCCGGGGCCGGACGCGGATGCGGCTTGGCGTTCTGCAGGACGCCCGCCGTCTCCTTCACCGAGGCGGCGACCTTCTGCGGGCCCTTGCTCTTCTTGGCCTTCTTCGCGAACGCGACCCCGATCAGCGCGAGGACGACGGCGACGAGCACGTTCGCCGCGAAGGACAACACGAAGCAGATCGCGAGGTTCCAGTCGCTCCAGGTCCGAATCCCGTACGCAAGGGCGAAGTTCAGCATGGGCAGGGAGAACAGCAGCACCGCGCCGGCCGCCGTGAACGCGCCGCCACTGGTCGCGCCGCGCTTGACGTCCTGCTTGAGCTGAGCCTTCGCCAGTGCGATCTCGTCGTGCACCAGCGCCGACATCTCGGTCGTCGCCGACGCGAACAGCTGGCCGATGCTGCGTTCGGCGCCGACCGGGCTGCCGTCGGGTGCGCTCATCGCGGTCTCCCTCGTAGATACGGTTCCGTCTTCTGCCTGGCTGAGTACGGTTCCGTCTTTTGTACCGTCCCGTCAGATCATGCCCGACGATGCTCCTCCTCGCCTGCCCCGCCCGCCACTTCGGCAAGCCTGTGGCGTGCGGCGGCCTTCTCCTCGGCGATACGGCGGTGCTCGGCGGCCTTGCGCTCGTGGATGGCGGCCATCCGCAGGTGGTACTCCGGCTCGTCCTCCTCGTAGATGTCCGGAATGCCGTCCGCGTCCTCGTCGCGCTCCTCGGCCTCCCACAGCCGGCGGTACTTGGCGTTCCGTATCTTCAGCAGCACCGTCGCCAGGAGCGCAGCGGTGAGCGAGCCCATCAGCACGGCAGCCTTGACCTCGTCGGTCAGCGCCGCGTCGCCCACGAAGGCGAGCTCGCCGATGAGCAGCGAGACGGTGAAGCCGATGCCGGCGAGGGTCGCGACGGCGAACACGTCCGCCCACTCCAGGTCGTCGCTGAGCGAGGCCCTGGTGAAGCGTGCCGTCAGCCAGGTGCCGCCGAAGATGCCGACCGTCTTGCCGACGACCAGCCCGAGGACCACGCCGAGCGTCTCCGGCTGGGTGAAGACATCGCCGAGTGCGCCGCCGGAGACGACCACACCCGCGCTGAACAGCGCGAACAGCGGCACGGCCAGCCCTGCCGACAGGGGGCGTACGAGATGCTCGATGCGCTCGCCGGGCGAGCGCTCCTCGTCCTCGCGCCGGGTGCAGCGCAGCATCAGGCCCATCGCCACGCCCGCGATGGTGGCGTGGACGCCGCTGTTGTACATCAGCCCCCAGATCACGAGGGCGAGCGGGACGTACACGTACCACCCGCGTACGCCCTTTCTCAGCAGCAGCCAGAAGACGGCGAGGCCGGCGACGGCGCCGCCGAGCGCGGCGAAGTTGATCTGTGAGGTGAAGAAGATCGCGATGATCAGGATGGCGAAGAGGTCGTCGACGACGGCGAGGGTGAGCAGGAAGGCGCGCAGGGCGCTGGGCAGGGAGGTGCCGATGACGGCGAGCACGGCGAGCGCGAAGGCGATGTCCGTGGCGGTCGGAACCGCCCAGCCGGCCGAGGAGCCGTGTCCGGTGACATTGGTCAGCGTGTAGACGAGCGCGGGTACGGCCATGCCGCACAGGGCGGCGACGACCGGCAGTACGGCCGCCCTGGGGTCCTTGAGGTCGCCTGCGACCAGCTCGCGCTTGAGTTCGATCCCGGCGACGAAGAAGAAGACTGCGAGGAGCCCGTCGGCGGCCCAGTGCTCGACGGACAGGTTCAGACCGAGGGCCTCGGGGCCGAGGTGGTAGTGGCCGACGCTCTCGTAGCTGTCGTGCAGTGCGGGGACGTTCGCCCAGACCAGCGCGGTGATCGCGGCGACGAGCAGGAGCACGCCGCCGACGGTCTCGGTGCGCAGCGCCTCCGCGACGAAGTTCCGCTCGGGGAGGGACAGCCGTCCGAAGAGCTTGCGGACGGGGGCGGTGCTGCGGGGCGCGGTCACGGGGGAGACCTCCGGTCGGTGGGCAGGACGGAGCACATGCCGACCAGACTTCCCGGCGCACCTGAGATCGCGATTGTTTTGGTTAGCTTACCTAAGGGTGTGCCGTGGTGCATCCGTCGAGCCCGTTGAGGTCCACGGTACGTACGCGAGGGGCACCCGGCGCGTTTGTCGCCGGGTGCCCCTCGTGGTCGTGCTCGGTCGTCAGCCGTACTCGGCTTCGGCCGGGCTCAGTCCTCGCTGGGCGCCGCCGGGAGCTTCGCCTGGATGAGGTCCATGACCGTCGAGTCCGTCAGCGTCGTCACGTCGCCGAGCTGGCGGTTCTCGGCGACGTCGCGCAGGAGACGGCGCATGATCTTTCCGGAGCGGGTCTTCGGCAGCTCGGCCACCGGCAGGATCCGCTTGGGCTTGGCGATCGGGCCGAGGGTCGCGCCGACGTGGCCTCGCAGGTCGGCGATGAGGTTCTCGTCCTCGGCGTTCGCCGTGCCGCGCAGGATGACGAAGGCGACGATGGCTTGCCCGGTCGTCTCGTCGGCGGCACCGACGACCGCCGCCTCGGCGACGGACGGGTGCGAGACCAGGGCCGACTCGACCTCCGTGGTGGAGATGTTGTGGCCCGAGACGAGCATGACGTCGTCGACGCGTCCGAGGAGCCAGATGTCGCCGTCGTCGTCCTTCTTCGCCCCGTCACCGGCGAAGTACTTGCCCTCGAACCGCGACCAGTACGTGTCGATGAACCGCTGGTCGTCGCCCCAGATCGTGCGCAGCATCGACGGCCACGGCTCGGTCAGCACCAGGTAGCCGCCACCGCCGTTCGGTACCTCGTTCGCCTCGTCGTCGACGACGGTCGCGGCGATGCCGGGCAGCGGGGTCTGCGCGGAACCGGGCTTGGTCGCGGTGACGCCCGGCAGCGGCGTGATCATCATCGCGCCGGTCTCGGTCTGCCACCAGGTGTCCACCACGGGCGTGGCGTCGGCGCCGATGTGCGTGCGGTACCAGATCCAGGCCTCGGGGTTGATCGGCTCGCCCACCGAACCCAGCACCCTGAGGCTGCTGAGGTCGAACTTCGCGGGGATGTCGTCGCCCCACTTCATGAACGTACGGATGGCGGTCGGCGCCGTGTACAGGATCGTCACCCCGTACTTCTGCACGATCTCCCAGAACCGGCCCTGGTGCGGAGTGTCTGGGGTGCCCTCGTACATCACCTGCGTCGCGCCGTTCGCCAGCGGCCCGTACACGATGTACGAGTGGCCGGTGACCCAGCCGACGTCGGCCGTGCACCAGTAGACGTCGGTCTCCGGCTTGAGGTCGAAGACGGCGTGGTGGGTGTAGGCGGTCTGGGTGAGGTAGCCGCCGGCGGTGTGCAGGATGCCCTTCGGCTTACCCGTCGTCCCGGACGTGTAGAGGATGAAGAGCGGCTGCTCGGCGTTGAAGGCCTCGGGGGTGTGCTCGGCGGACTGCCGGTCGACGATCTCGTGCCACCACACGTCCCGGCTGTCGTCCCAGGCGACGTCCTGGCCGGTGCGCCGTACGACGAGGACGTGCTCGACGTTGTCCACCTTGCCGATCGCCTCGTCCACGGCCGGCTTGAGCGCGGACGGCTTGCCGCGCCGGTAGCCGCCGTCGGAGGTGATGACGACACGTGCGTCCGCGTCCTGGATCCGGGTGGCGAGGGCGTCCGCCGAGAAGCCGCCGAAGACGACGGAGTGCGCGGCGCCGATACGGGCGCAGGCCAGCATCGCGACCGCCGTCTCGGGGATCATCGGCATATAGACGGCGACCCGGTCGCCCTTCTGAACCCCCAGCTCCAGCAGGGCGTTGGCGGCCTTGGAGACCTCGTCCTTGAGCTCGGCGTAGGTGAGGGCGCGGCTGTCGCCGGGCTCGCCCTCGAAGTGGATGGCGACGCGGTCGCCGTGCCCGGCCTCCACATGCCGGTCCACGCAGTTGTACGCGACGTTGAGCTCGCCGTCCTTGAACCACTTCGCGAACGGCGGGTTCGACCAGTCCAGCGTCTCGGTCGGCTCCTTGGCCCAGGTCAGCCTGCGGGCCTGCTCGGCCCAGAAGCCGAGCCTGTCAGCCTTGGCCTGTTCATACGCCTCCGCGGTGACGTTGGCGTTCGCGGCCAGGTCGGCGGGCGGCGCGAACCTGCGCTCCTCGCGCAACAGGTTGGCCAGGCTTTCGTTGCTCACGACATCTCCCTTTCCCAGGGTGTCCGTTGTGTCCCAGGCCACAGCTCATCAGACCCGGGGGCCCGATGACAAGGGTCGACGGAAAATTGGTTTAGACCTGTCGGCGGGGGTTGCCCCGGGGGTGGCCCGGAGGTGCTTTCGGCGCCGGGGTCATCCGTTCCCACGGACGCCGGACGGACGCGGTTCAGCTCTGTAATCCCTTTCACATTCCACCCCCTGCCAGGCGCGACGCCGCCGCGCGGCAGTTGCGGCCCTCACGGGAACGCGGCCCCACGGGACACGCCTCCCACGAGAAGCGCGGCCCCGCACCGAACGGGGCCGCGCTCACTCTCCCGGCGTCATGCCGACAGATCCGCCACCCCGACGTGATCGAACACGTCGTCGTCCCCGCCCTCCTCGGCGAGCAGATACGCCTGTGCCTCAGCCACGTGGAAGTACATCCCGTGCAACTCCAGGGCTCCCTCCCGCAGGGCCCGGGCCACCGACTCGTGGGCCCGCAGATGCTCCAGCTGCTGGACCACGTTGGTCAGGCAGAGTTGCTCGACCGCGTCGGCCGGTGCGCGTCCGGCGAGCCTGGCCCACGGCCGGCTCTCGTCGGACAGCCGCTCCAGGCTCGGCTGCGCGTGCCGCAGCCACCTCCTGAGCGGGGTCTGCGTGCCGTCCGGCTCGGAGCCGAGCAGCGCCTGCATCGCCCCGCACCCGGAGTGCCCGCACACCGTGATGGACCGCACCTGAAGGACGTCGACCGCGTACTCGATCGCGGCCGCCACCGAGTCGTCCCCGCTCTCCTGGCCGGGCAGCGGCACGAGGTTGCCCACGTTGCGCACGACGAACAGGTCACCGGGACCACTGGAGGTGATCATCGACGTGACCACCCGGGAGTCCGCGCAGGTGAGGAACAGCTGGGAGGGCTGCTGTCCCTCACGCGCCAGCCGCGCCAGCTCACCCCGCACCAGGGGCGCGGTGTTGCGCTGGAACGCGCTGATGCCACGGGCCAGTTGGTGGCCGCTCGGGCGGTTCCCGTCGGTGCCGCCGAACCCGTCGGCAGAGCCCTCGCCGGGGCGCCCGGGTCTGGCGAGACCGTCGGTGCCGCCGAACCCGTCGGCAGAGCCCTCGCCGGGGCGCCCGGGTCTGGCGAGACCGTCGGTGCCGCCGATTCCGCCGGAACCGCCGGCCGTGTCGAGCTCACCGGTACTGCCGGAGGTGCCGGAGGTGCCGGAGGTGCCGGTGGCGCCGGTGGCGCCGGTGGCGCCGGTGGCATCGGCAGAACCGGCAGCGCTCAGTGCCTCGGTTCTGTCGGCCCCGCCAGTGTCGTCGGACCCGGTCGCGGGCGTCGCCCCGGGGCGACCGTCGCCGGATGCGACGGACTCCGGGATCTCGCACTGGTGATTGCGCCAGGGCGTCCAGGGGTGGCAACGGCAGTCGGCCGCGTCGGCCGTGGCCGTCTCCGCGTCGAGGTGGAGGCCGACCGGTCCCGTCGGCTCGCCGATCCTGACGCCGGCCCTGCGGCCGATCAGCTCGACGGTGCCGCCGTGCGCGGACTGCGTGTTCTGCCAGTCCTGCAGTGACTCGTACGCCGCGTGGTCCATGAACGAACCGTCCAACTCCACGACGGCGTGGGCCCCTTGGGGTACGAGGTGCAGGGCCCGGCTGAGCCGTGGCACCGCGAGGAACGTCAACTGCCCTCGTACTCGTACGTGATGGATTCCTTCCTTCTCGTCATGGGTGATGCGGGTGCGGGTGAGGCGGTGCAGGGCGACGGCGACGGCCATGGCGATCCCCAGCGTCACGCCTTCCAGGACGCCGAAGAACACCACGCCGAGGGTCGTGATGGCGTACACCAGCACTTCTCGGTGGCGGGTCACCGTGCGGATGTGGTGCAGGGACACCATCTGGATGCCGACGGCCATCACCAGGGCGGCGAGCGAGGCGAGCGGGATGAGCTCCAGGATCGGGACCATCAGCAGCGCGGCGACTACTACGAGAACGCCGTGCAGCATCGTGGAGTTCCGGCTGACGGCACCGGCTTGCACATTCGCCGAACTGCGCACGGCGACCCCGGCGACGGGCAGCCCGCCGAGCATGCCGGAGACGACGTTGGCGGCGCCCTGGCCGAGCAGCTCGCGGTCCAGGTCGGAGCGTCCGACGCGGGCGGACAGCTCGGGGCGGGTGGCGACCAGCTTGTCCACGGCGACCGCGCCGAGCAGCGACTGCACGCTGCACACCAGCGTGATCGTCAGCACGGCCGCGACGAGGCCGAGGACCGGTCCCTCGGGCAGTGTGGCCAGCGCGTGGCTGCTCCACGAGGGCAGGTCGACCTTGGGCAGGCTGAGCCCGGCGAGGGAGGCGGTGGTGCTGGCTCCGGCGACGGCGACGAGTGGGGCCGGCACCTTGCGCAGGAGCGCGCCGGGACGGCCGGGCAGTCGGGGCCAGATCAGCAGCAGGGCCAGGGTCAGCACGCTGACCGACAGAGCGGCCGGGTGCACGCCGGCCAGCTGGGCGGGCAGCTCACGCATGTTGTCGAGGACCGAGCTGTGCGGGGTGCCGCCGAGGACGATGTGCAGCTGGGCCACGGCGATGGTGACGCCGATGCCGGCGAGCATGCCGTGCACGATGGCGGGGCTGACGGCGAGCGCGCCGCGTGCCACGCGCACCAAGCCGAGGCCCAGTTGGGCGACGCCGGCGAGGACCGTGATGGCGCAGGTCGTACGCCATCCGTATCGGTGGATGAGCTCGGCGGTGACGACCGTGAGGCCGGCGGCGGGGCCGCTGACCTGGAGGGGGGTGCCGCCGAGGTAGCCGACGACGAGTCCTCCGACTGCGGCCGCGACGAGGCCGGCCTGGAGGGGTGCGCCGGTGGCCAGGGCGATGCCCAGGGACAGCGGGAGTGCGATCAGGAAGACCGCGATCGAGGCCGAAAGGTCGGCGCCCTCGATGCGGGGTCGGCGGGGTCGGGTCGGGGGTGGGCTGTGGGGTTCGTGGATGCGCTTCTCTCGACTCGGTTCGTCGGCTCGGGTGGGAACGAAGGCTGACATTGTTTTCCCGTCTCCTCCGGGGCAGCGCGGTCGCGGATCTGGTGGTCCCCCGCTCTCGGGCGAGGGGTCGGGTCGCGGCCGTGTGGTCACGGCATGCAGCGGCGGGATGCATCAACAGTCGGTAAACAGACCGTAATGCAGAGTAAAGGGCGGGAATAGTTTTTCCGAGCAAATGGACTAATAAATCCCTCTGAAGAGTGAAGTGGTTGATTAGTCGGCTTGTCGTACTTATTCCTTCTCAGTCCCGTGCGACCTTGGCGGCGCTGTCGGCTCCCGAGAGAAGGAAGAAGGTGGACGGAACATGGCCGCCACCCGCAGGAACGCCGCCCCCCGCATGACCTACGCGACACACGGGACCGCCGTGACGCCCAGGACCGCCGTGACGCCCAGGGCCGCCGTGACGCCCGGGGCCGCCGTGACGCCCGGGGCCGCCGTGACGCCCGGGGCCGCCGTGACGCGGCGGATCGCCCCCGCGCACAGGATCGCCGCGGGCACCGCGGCCGCCGCGGTCTGTGCCGCATCGCTCGCCGGCTGCTCGACCGGCGACGATGCCCGGCAGGGGGTGCCCGGGCCGGAGAAGGCGCAGCCTGCGGCGCCGGCGCCGCAGAGCGTGGTGCGGCTGATCGGCGACGGGTCCACCGCCTACACCGGGGCGCAGCCGCAGCTGCCCAGACCCGAGCGCCTGAAGCCAGGTCAGAAGCCACCGCAGTTCGTGGTGTTCTCCTGGGACGGCGCAGGCGAGGACAGCCAGAAGCTGTTCTCCCACTTCCGCGCGGTCGCCAAGGCGAACAACGCGACGATGACGTACTTCCTCAGCGGCGTGTACATGCTGCCGGACCACAAACGCGATCTGTACCGGCCGCCCCAGCACTCCCCGGGCCGTTCCGACATCGGCTTCAACGACGAGGAGGGCATCGCCGCCACCGTGCGGCAACTGCGCCTGGCGTGGCTCGAAGGCAACGAGATCGGGACGCACTTCAACGGCCATTTCTGCGGCAGCGGCGGCGGAGTCGGCGAATGGTCGGTGGAGGAATGGAAGGACGAGATCACCCAGGCGAAGAGGTTCGTGAAGTCCTGGAAGAGCACCACCGGCATGACGAAGGCGGCCCCTCTGCCCTTCGACTACGACAAGGAACTCATCGGCGCCCGGACCCCCTGTCTGGAGGGCCGGAAGAACTTCATGAAGGCCGCGCGCGAGCTGGGCTTCCGCTATGACTCCAGCGGCGTCAACAACCAGCTGTGGCCCGCGAAGAAGGGGGGCCTGTGGGACCTGTCGATGCAGCTCGTGCCCTTCCCCGGGCACTCCTACGAGCAGCTGACCATGGACTACAACTTCATGGTCAACCAGTCCGGCACCGCGACCCAGGGGGACCCCGCCAAGCACGACTTCTGGGGGGACCAGATGCGGGACGGTCTGCTCGCGGGCTTCCGGCGGGCCTACGACGGCAACCGTGCGCCCCTGATCATCGGCAACCACTTCGAGTCCTGGAACGGAGGCACCTACATGCGCGCCGTTGAGGACGTCGTCGAAGCGGTCTGCAACAAGCCCGACGTGCGCTGCGTCTCCTTCCGTCAGCTCGCCGACTGGCTGGACGCCCAGGACCCGGCGACCTTGCAGAAGCTGCGCACCCTGGACGTCGGCGAGCCTCCGAAGGAGGGCTGGGCGTCCTTCCTGTCGGCGAGCCCGGCCCCCGCCCCGAAGGGGGTGCCCGGGGCTCCGGCCGTCAGGCAGTAGGAGTCAGACGGGAGTTGTCGCCCGGACAGGTGCTGACGCTCTCGCCCAGTACGAATCCGGGGTCGATCTGCGCGGCCAGGTCGGCCCCGGTGCGCTCGTTTCCCCAGGACCCGGCGTTCTTCAGGTGGAAGTGCACCATCTGGCGCGTGTAGCGCTCCCAGTCCCGCAGTTCGTACGTCGCGTCCACGGCCGTGCGCAGCCGGCGCAGGGCGAGCTGGTTGGCGTCCTCCAGGAGCTCGAACCGGGGCGGGCGGCCCTTCTCCATGGAGCGCACCCAGTCCGAGTGCCCGATGGTCACCAGCAGGTCGTCCCCGACCTCGGCGCGGAGGAAGTCGAGGTCGTCCTGGCCCTGCACCTTGTTGCCGACGACCTTCAGGATGACGCCGAAGTCGCGGGCGTACTCCTTGTACTGGCGATAGACGGAGACCCCCTTCCGGGTCGGCTCGGCGACGAGGAACGTGATGTCGAAGCGGGTGAACATGCCGGAGGCGAAGGAGTCCGAGCCCGCCGTCATGTCGACCACGACGTATTCGTCGGGGCCGTCCACCAGGTGGTTCAGGAAGAGCTCCACCGCCCCCGTCTTGGAGTGGTAGCAGGCGACCCCCAGGTCGGAGTCGGTGAAGGGGCCGGTGACCATCAAACGGACGGCGCCGCCGTCGAGTTCCACCGGCCGGGCGCAGGCGTCGTACACCGGATTGCTCTCGCACACCCGCAGCAGCCGCGATCCCTCGCCGGGCGGCGTCGTCTTGATCATCGTGCGGGCGGAGTCGATGCGCGGATTGGAGCCGCGCAGGTAGTCCTTGATCAGCGGCAGGCGCTCGCCCATCGCGGGCAGTGCGGCGGCCTCCCTGTCGTCGAGGCCCAGCGCGGCACCCAGATGCTGGTTGATGTCGGCGTCGACGGCGACGACCGGCGCGCCGGTGGCCGCGAGGTGGCGGATGAACAGGGAGGACAGGGTGGTCTTGCCGCTGCCGCCCTTTCCGACGAAAGCAATTTTCATGTTCACGAAGCGTAGTCGGACGATAGCTGTATGTGGCAGGTGTGCGTGAAGAAGGCCACTCGATCGTGGGGTACGGGCCCGAGGTGCGTACTGTCGTACTCATGAGTACGACAGGCGCGGCCGCCGATCCGCTCGCGGCCCTCGGTTCACTGCCCGGAGTCCCCGAGTCCGTGGAGTCCGTGCGCAAGGCCGTGGACCGGGTGTACGGGCACCGGATCATGCGGCGCCGCAGCAACGAGATCACCGCCGAGGCGGCCCTGCGTGGCGCGCGCGGCTCGGCCGCGCTGTCCGGAGCCGACTGGGCACTCGAAGAGGTGCGTCGACGTACCGACTTCAGCGGTGACGACGAGGCGCGCGTCATGGGCGCGTCCCTGCGGCTGACGGCCGAGGCGGGCCAACTGCTGTCCATCTGGCGGCAGTCGCCCCTGCGGGTGCTGGCCCGGCTGCACCTGGTGGCGGCGGCCGGCAAGGACGACCGGGTGGGGCGGCCGCGTCAGGAGGGTGAGGCGGTCGACGAGCCGCTGGTCGAGCTGCCGCTGCCGAGCGCGGCGGAGGTGCACGGCCGGCTGGAGGGGCTGTCCGAGCTGATCATCGCCGGCGGTTCGGCGCCCGCGCTGGTGACGGCCGCCGTCGTGCATGGCGAGCTCGTCGCACTGCGCCCCTTCACCTCGCACAACGGTCTGATCGCGCGCACGGCCGAGCGTGTCGTCCTGGTCGGCAGCGGTCTCGACCCGAAGTCCGTCTGCGCGGCCGAGGTCGGTCACGCCGAACTGGGCCGCGCGGCCTATCTGGCTGCGCTGGAGGGCTATGTCTCCGGCACCCCCGAAGGCATGGCGGCCTGGATCGCCCACTGCGGCAAGGCGGTCGAACTCGGGGCGCGCGAGTCGACGGCCGTCTGCGAGGCGCTGCAGCGCGGCGCGGCGTGACGCACGCGCGCGTGGGCTGTCGTGGAGCGGCTCGAAAGGCATAGGGCGTGAAAAAGAGCCCCTTTACGGGGGCTCTGCGGGTGGCTCACACAAGTTGCGGCGGTACGAGGATTCGTACCGCCGCTGGCATGTTCACCGGGTTACCAAGCGTCCTCGATATGTTGCCCATCAGGTCGGGAACTTTGCCCGTCACCTGGTGCGGCTGGCCCGTAATCGACGGGTCGACGTCGCGTGGGTGCTCGATGTTCATGCTCGGTCCGTGGGGCCAAATGCGTATCGAAGGTGATCCTCTTGGATGTCCTTGGTCTCGCGGGCCGTTGAGTCCTTTGTACTCCGGGACCCAACCAAGCGGAAGGCCTGGCTGCAGTTCTTTACTTTTGGTCGCAAATCGGAGACAAACGGTCATCGGCATGTCGGCGAGGCGCGTCTAATCCGAGGGGCGCGGTTCAGGCGAGCGCCGATCGGCGCCGGCTCGCGTACCAGACGAGGCCCGCGGTGGCCGCGGCGGCTCCTATGGCAGCCATCGCGACAAGGGCGGGCCGCGGCGGTACGGAGAAGGACGGAAGCCGCTGCTTGAGCCGGACCGGGCGATGGAAGTCGAGAATCGGCCACCCGCGCGCGAGTGCCTCGCGGCGCAGCGCGCGATCGGGGTTCACGGCGTGCGGATTGCCGACGGACTGAAGCATCGGCAGGTCGGTGGCCGAGTCGCTGTAGGCGTAGCAACGGGAGAGGTCGTAACCCTCGGACGCGGCAAGCTCCTTGATCGCCTCGGCCTTCGTCGGCCCGTACGCGTAGTACTCCACCTCGCCGGTGAAGCAGCCGTCCTCGCCCACGACCATACGGGTCGCCACCACGCGGTCGGCGCCGAGGAGCTCACCGATCGGTTCGACCACCTCGGCGCCCGACGTGGACACGATGACCACGTCGCGCCCGGCCGTGTGGTGCTCCTCGATGAGGGAGGCGGCCTCGTCGTAGATGATCGGGTCGATCAGGTCGTGCAGCGTCTCGGCGACGATCTCCTTGACCTGCTGGACGTTCCAGCCGCGGACGAGCGCGGAGAGGTACTCGCGCGTGCGCTCCATCTGGTCATGGTCCATACCGCCCAGTCGGAAGACGAACTGGGCATATGCGGTCCGCAAGGCGGCCCGGCGGTTGATCAGACCGCCTTGGTAGAAGGACTTGCTGAACGTGAGCGTGCTCGACTTCGCAATGACCGTCTTGTCCAGGTCAAAGAAGGCGGCTGTGCGGGGCAAGGAGTGGTTTTCCACGACCCTGAGCATAGGCGCAGCCCATTCGGCGTAAGGTGGGCGCGTGGGTTTGCCTGAGAGGGCTCTCGGGTACACCATGGAAGTCACGGATCGTTCGCGACCGTGCTAACCCGGTCCGACTCCTCCCCCCCCCGAGTCGGCCGTGGAGACGACCCCCGCTCTCCCCCCCGGCGGGGGTCGTCGCATGTCCGGGTGGGTTTTCCTCTTCCGAGCGCGGCCGCGAGGCCGCGACGAGGCGGCTGCGGCCGCCTTTTTTGCATGCCCATGATCCGTGACTGTGTGTAGCCGTCGCGCTGCTCTGCGGAAGTCGCACAGGGGTCGGTGCGGGGGTCACCGGTATGGGTGACGGCGATATTCACAACCGCCGAGTTGTCCACAGTTATCGACCAAGATCCACACGATTTCCGGGATCGCTGCACCGTGATTCCAACGCGCACCGCCGAGGGCCGACTTCATGGCCGGTTCTGGTTAGTCGGGCGGGTTTGGCCGGTTCGTATCGGCCGTTCATATGGAGGCCGGTTGCCGGTTCTTCACACGTTTGGGAATCGCGGGGCCGCAGGGCTGCGCGAGTGATGCAGCGAAGGGGGACGAAAACCGTGACCGCAGTCGTCACTCACGATCCGCCGCCCGCCGCCTCCGGGCGACCGGGCAAGCCGTTGATCGTCACGGAGGACGCCGGACTGCTCGACGACCTGCTGCGCCTGTGCGCGGCGGCCGGCGCCACACCCGAGGTCCACCACGGCGTGCCCGAACCCAGGGGCAGCTGGGAGGCCGCGCCGCTCGTCCTGGTCGGCGACGACGCCGCACGCCGTGTGCGCGGGGTCGCGCGCAGACGCGGAGTGGTGCTCGTCGGCCGGGACCAGGACGACTCCGGGGTCTGGCGCCGGGCCGTCGAGATCGGCGCCGACCACGTGCTGATGCTGCCCGACGGCGAGCAGTGGCTGGTCGACCGTATCGCCGACGTCGCCGAGGGCGTCGGCCGTCCCGCCCTCACCGTCGGTGTCATCGGCGGCCGTGGCGGGGCCGGAGCCTCCACGCTCGCGTGTGCCCTCGCCGTGACCGCCGCGAGGGAGGGGCTGCGCACCCTGCTTGTGGACGGCGATCCGCTGGGCGGCGGACTCGACGTACTCCTCGGCGGCGAGGCGGCCGACGGGCTGCGCTGGCCCGCGTTCGCCGGCTCGCGCGGGCGGCTCGGCAGCGGCGCTCTGGAGGAGTCACTGCCGAAACTGCACTCGCTGCGGGTCCTGAGCTGGGATCGCGGCGACTGCGTCGCCGTCCCGCCACAGGCGATGCGCGCGGTGCTCGCCGCAGCCCGGCGCCGGGGCGGCGCGGTCGTCGTCGACCTGCCCCGCCGTATCGACGACGGGGTGGCGGAGGCCCTCGCCCAGCTCGACGTCGGCATCCTCGTGGTCCCCGCCGAACTGCGCGCCGTCGCGGCGGCTCGACAGGTGGCCTCCGCGGTGCAGTTGGTCCTGCGGGACCTGAGGGTGGCGGTACGCGGACCGTACGCACCCGGGCTCGACGACCGCGAGGTGGCCCGGCTGCTGGAGCTGCCGTTGGTGGGCGAGGTGCCGCTGGAATCCGGCCTGTTACGGCCGCACGAGAGCAAGGAACCGCCGGGGGTGGCGGGACGCGGGCCGCTGGCGCGGTTCTGCCGGGAGTTCTGGGAGGGCGCGTTGCTCGAGGCGAGGGCGGCATGAGAGAGGGGACGAGCGGGGGTGTGAGTACGGCTTCGGGGCTCGACTGGGTGAGCGATGGCACGGGTGGTGCGGTGCGGGCGGCTCCTGCGCGGTGGCGGTCGGGCGGGACGGGGAACGGAAGGGCGGACGGCAGGACGGACGGGAGGACGGACGGGAGGACGGACGGGAGGACGGGCGCCCGGTCGGACCCCAGGTCGGACGGGAAGGGGCGAAGGGCTGTGCCGCGATGGGCGGTGGAGGGTTCGGGGAGTGATGCGGTCGGACGGCGGGTGCCGGACGGTTCGGTGAACGCCGGTGTGGTGCGGCGGGTGGCGGAGGGAGATACGGGCGCCCTGGTGGTGCGGCGCGTGCCGGAGGCCGCGACGAGTACGGCCCCCGCGCGGCGGAGTTCGACCGATCGGCTCGTTCCCTCGGCTGGGGCATGGGCGTCGAACGGGACGGCGGCCGGGGCGGGTATGCCGTCGGGGCTGCTGGACGGGGTGCGGCAGTGGCTGGCCGAGAGCGGCGGTGAGCCGACACCCGCGCGCGTGGCGCAGGCGTTGCGGGAGCAGGGCAGGGTGCTGGGGGACGCCGAAGTCCTCGGAGCGGCCGAGGAGTTGCGGTCCGAGCTGGTCGGCAGCGGCCCGTTGGAGCCGCTGCTCGCCGACCCATCGGTGACGGACGTGTTGGTGTCGGCGCCGGACCGGGTCTGGGTGGACCGGGGCGGTGGCCTGGAGCTGGCCTCGGTGTCCTTCCCGGACGCGGCGGCTGTACGGCGCCTTGCACAACGCCTCGCCGCGGTGGCAGGGCGGCGCCTGGACGACGCGCGGCCCTGGGTGGACGCCCGGCTGCCCGACGGGACCCGGCTGCACGCGGTGCTGCCACCCGTCGCCGTCGGCTGCGCGTGCCTGTCCCTGCGGGTTGTACGGCCGCGGGCGTTCACGCTCGGCGAGCTGGTCGCCGCGGGCACCGTACCGCCGGGCGGGGACCGGGTGCTGCGGGCGCTGGTCGACGCGCGGCTGTCGTTCCTCATCAGCGGCGGGACCGGCAGCGGCAAGACGACGCTGCTGAGCGCGTTGCTCGGACTGGTCGGTGCGGGCGAGCGGATCGTGCTCGCGGAGGACTCGGCGGAGCTCAGGCCGGAACATCCGCATGTCGTACGGCTGGAGAGCAGACCCGCCAACCAGGAGGGCGCCGGGCTCGTCACCCTCGAGGACCTGGTGCGGCAGGCGCTGCGGATGCGACCGGACCGGTTGGTCGTGGGCGAGGTGCGCGGCGCCGAAGTGGTCCATCTGCTGGCCGCGTTGAACACCGGCCACGAAGGAGGCTGCGGGACCGTCCACGCCAACGCGGCGGCCGACGTCCCGGCCCGGCTGGAAGCGCTCGGCACGGCGGCCGGACTCGACCGGGCCGCGCTGCACAGCCAGTTGGCGGCCGCACTGTCGGTCGTGGTCCATCTCGTACGCGACCGGACCGGGCTGCGGCGGATCGCCGAGGTGCATGTGCTGGAGCGGGACGCGTCGGGGTGGGTGCGGACGGTGCCGGCGCTGCGGTGGGGCGATGAGGGGTTCGTTCACGAGCGCGGATGGGAGCGGCTGCGAGGGCTGCTTCGGGGAGAGGGCGACGCAGCCGATGAGAGCCGGGGCGTGAAGGGTGCGGGTGATCTGCGTGGGTGAGGTGTCGTTGGGCGCGGCCGTGATGTGCCTCGGGGCGGCCGTCTGTCTGCTGGGTGGGCCGAACTCGGGGGCTCGGCGGGCGCAGTTGCTGCTCGCGGGCGGCGGGGCGGTGGGTGCGGGGCCGCCCGACTGGCGGTGGTTGGCCGGGGAGCTGCGGCGGCTGCGGGGACGGCTGCGGGCCGAGTGGTGGGCGCCGGTGATCGGGCTGGTGCTGGCCGTGCTGGGGTCGTCGGTGCTGCCGGTTGTCGCGGGGGCGGCCGGAGTGCCGTTGCTGCGGCGGGCGCGGCTGGCCCGGGAGGCGCGGCGGGCAAGCGAACGTCACGGGAACGCAGTGATCGCGCTGTGCGGGGCGCTGGCCGGGGAGGTGCGGGCCGGACGGCAGCCGGGTGAGGCGCTGCAGTGGGCGGCACGGGACTCGGGTGGGCTCGGTGAGGCGCAGGCCGCGGTGCTGGCGGCGGCGCGGTTCGGCGGGGATGTGCCGGGGGCGCTCACCGCGGCGGGACGGCAGCCGGGCGCCGAGGGGCTGCTGGGCCTGGCGGCGTGCTGGCGGGTGGCCGTCGGACAGGGCGCGGGGCTCGCGGCCGGACTCGACCGGCTGGAAGGGGCGTTGCGCGCCGAGCGGGATCAGCGCGCCGACCTGAAAGCCCAGTTGGCGGGGGCGCGGTCGACGGTGGTGATGCTCGCCGGCCTGCCGGTCCTCGGGCTGCTGCTAGGCGCCGCGATGGGGGCTGAGCCACTCCATGTACTGCTGCACACCGGGGCCGGGATCGGCTGCCTGGTCGTCGGCGGGTCCTTGGAGGGGCTGGGGATGTGGTGGGCCATGCGGATCGTGCGGGGAGCGGAGGCGGCATGAGGGATTCGAGCCGCTCGGGGAGCGGAGGCGGCATGAGGGATTCGAGCCGCTCGGGGAGTGAGAGGGAGGTGTCGGGGTGAGCGCGGACGTTGTCCACAGGCTGGGGATGGCGCTGGGAGCGGCGCTGGCCGTCGGGTGGCTGTTGCACTGGTCGATCGTGGCCCGGCGGGAACGTGGCGCCCGGCGACGGCTCGCCGAGCTGATGACGACAGGGGACGTGGAGTCGACCCGCCGACGGTTCGACGTCCGGCACGGTGTGCGGCGAGTGCTGCCCATGGCGGCTGTCGTGGGCGCCGGTTGGGCGCTGGTCGGCGGGGCGGCCGGGATGGCGGTGGGTTCGATCGCCGCGGGCGGGCTGTGGCTGTGGCGGCGACGACAGGAGGCCGCCGGTCCGGTGGAGGAGCCCGATGCCGGTGAGGTGGCGCGGCAACTGCCGCTCGCGGCGGATCTGTTGGCGGCCTGCATCGCCGCGGGAGCTGCTCCGGTGATCGCGGCGCAGGCCGTCGGGGAGGCGCTGGGCGGTCCCGTCGGAGAAGGGCTGGCGCGAGGCGCCGCGGAGGTGCGGCTCGGTGGTGAGCCGGGTGAGGCGTGGCAGCGGCTGGCGTCGTTGCCACGGGCCGGTGCGCTGGCGCGGTTGCTGGAACGGGCCGATGTGTCCGGGCTCCCCGCGGCGGGTCCGGCCGCGCGGCTCGCCGTGGAGGCCCGCGCCGACTGGACGCGCACCGCGACCGAACGGGCCAGACGGGCGGCCGTCATGGTCTCCGCCCCGGTGGGGCTGTGCTTCCTGCCCGCGTTCATCGCGGTCGGCGTGGCACCGGTGGTGATCGGGCTGGCGGGTGGGGTGCTGGGAGGGGGTGGTCGGTGACGGGTGACGGGTGACGGGTGACAGGTGATGGGCGACAGGTGATGGGCGACGCGTGACGGCATGACGGACTGAGGGGCGGCAAGCGCCGCCGGTCAGCAGCAGGAGTAACAGAACCGAACCTTACGGGGGTTGAGATGTACAAGGCAGTACGGGCACGGATGCGTGCCCTGGTGTGCAGGGCGCGGGCGATGCGGAGCGACGTGGGGATGGTCACGTCCGAGTACGCGATGGGGATCGTCGCGGCGGTGGCGTTCGCCGTGGTGCTCTACAAGGTCGTGACGAGCGGGCAGGTCAGCGCGGAGCTTCAGGACATCGTGAAACGGGCGCTCGATGCGGAAATGTGAGCGGGCGGAGGGGCTCGGCGCTGCCCGGTGGGCGGAGCGACAGTTGGGACAGTCGGACCGTCAACAGGGCCGAGAGTTGGGCCGAGAGCCGGGCCGGTGGTCGGGTCGGCAGTCGGACCGGGGGTTCGTGACGGCGGAGTCGGCCGTCGTGCTGCCGGTGCTGGTGATGTTCGCGATGGCGCTGGTGTGGGGGCTGCTCGTGGTGGCCGCGCAGATCCAGTGCGTGGACGCGGCCCGGACAGGCGCCCGTGCGGCGGCCCGGCAGGATCCGGCCGACGCGGTGATCAGGGTGACCCGCGAGGCGGCACCGCGCGGTGCGAAGGTCACGGTGGGCCGGAAGGAGGACGAGGTGCGCGTGGTCGTCGTGGCCGAGCCGCCGGTGCTGAGCGGCCTTCCCTTCGAGGTACGGGAGGAGGCCGTGGCGGCGGCCGAGGCGATGGTGGGGGAAGGGACATGAGAGGGGGTTCCCCACCGGGGCGTTCCGTCGGGCGGGCCCGGGCCTGGCTGCGCACCCTCGGCCCACGTGGAGCCGACCTGCGTGCCGTCAGCCGAGACGCCCCCCGAGGCCCTGGTGCCGGCCTGCGTTCCGACCGAGGTTCCGCCACGGTCTGGAGCGTCGGTGCCATCACCGTGCTCTGTGTCGTATTCGGCGTCGTACTCGCCCTGGGCCACGCCGTCGTGACCCGGCACCGCGCGGCCGGCGGTGCGGATCTGGCGGCGCTCGCGGCGGCCGACCACTGGGCGGAGGGAGCCGCGGCGGCCTGTGACCGTGCGGAACGGGTGGCTGGGGCCCAGGGCGTGCGGCTCGTGCGGTGCGTGTTGGTCGGGGAGGTGTCGGACGTGACGGCGGCGTCGGGCCGGGGGCCGTTCGCAGCGGAGGTCAGGGCGCGAGCGGGGCCTGCTGGGCCTGCGGGGCCTGTGGGGACGACGGAGCCGACCATGCCGATAGTGCCTCCGCTCTCCGGCCCTACGGGGAAGGACGCCCCGCCGACGGGGAGTCCACCGTTCGGCCCAGCGGCGACGAACCGTTCGGCGCCGGGTCCTTGACCGGTTGCGCGGCCCCCGCCGGCCGCTCCGGCCGCTCAGGTTCCTGGACGAGCTCCCGCTCTCCTTCCCCGTCCAGGCCGGCAGCCTCCTTCGTCTCCTCCTCCTGCTCTTCCTGCGGCGCCCCTCGCAACAACACCGTCAGCAGCCGCACCGCCCCCCGCTTGTGCAGCGGATCGTTGCCGTTGCCGCACTTGGGGGACTGGATGCAGGACGGGCAGCCGGCGTCGCACTCGCAGGAGGCGATGGCCTGGCGGGTGGCGGTGAGCCAGCTGTGGGCGGTGTGGAAGGCGCGTTCCGCGAAGCCCGCGCCGCCGGGGTGGCCGTCGTAGACGAAGACCGTGGGGAGCAGCGTGTCGGGGTGCAGCGGGATCGACACGCCGCCGATGTCCCAGCGGTCGCAGGTCGCGAAGAGGGGCAGCAGACCGATCGAGGCGTGCTCGGCGGCGTGCAGGGCGCCGCCGAGGATCTCCGGGTCGATCCGGGCCTCGTCCAGCTGGTCCTCGGTGACCGTCCACCACACCGCGCGGGTGCGCAGCGTACGAGGAGGGAGGTCGAGTTTCGTCTCGCCCAGGACCTCGCCGGTGATCAGCCGGCGCCGCAGGAAGGAGACCACCTGGTTGGTGACCTCGACGGAGCCGTAGCACAGGCGGCCGTCGCCCCACGGGATCTCGATGTCCGTCTCCAGGACGGAGATGGCCGTCGTGTCCCGGGCCACCGTCGAGTACGGCGGGGCGGCCTCCTCGACCAGGGCGACCGAGTCCTCCAGGTCGAGGGAGCGCACGAGGTAGGTACGGCCCTGGTGCAGATGGACCGCGCCCTCGTGCACCGTGCCGTGTGCCGCGCCCGCGTCGACGGTGCCGAGCAGCCGTCCCGTCCCGGCCTCGACGACCTGGACGGGACGGCCGCCCTCGCCGCGGATGTCGGTCAGGTCGGCGGCCCGCTCCCGGCGCGTCCAGTGCCAGGCCTTCGTACGGCGACGCAGCAGCTTCGCGGCCTCCAGTTGCGGCAGCAGCCCCTCGGCCTCGGGACCGAACAGCGCCAGGTCCTCGTCGGTCAGCGGGATCTCCGCGGCCGCCGCGCACAGGTGCGGGGCGAGGACGTACGGGTTGTCGGGGTCGAGGACCGTCGACTCCACCGGACGGTCGAACAGGGCCTCGGGATGGTGGACGAGGTAGGTGTCCAGCGGGTCGTCGCGGGCGACCAGGACGGCCAGCGCGCCCTGTCCGGAGCGGCCGGCCCGGCCCGCCTGCTGCCACAGGGACGCTCGGGTGCCCGGGTAGCCGGCGATCAGTACGGCGTCCAGTCCGGAGACGTCGATGCCGAGTTCCAGGGCGGTGGTGGCGGCGAGACCGAGGAGCTCGCCGGAGTGGAGGGCCTGTTCCAGGGCGCGGCGTTCCTCCGGGAGGTAGCCGCCGCGGTAGGCCGCGACACGCCCGGCGAGGGAGCGGTCGACCTCGGCGAGACGTTCCTGGGCGATGACCGAGATCAGCTCGGCGCCACGCCGGGAGCGGACGAAGGCGACCGAGCGGATGCCCTGCACGGCCAGGTCGGTCAGCAGGTCGGCCGTCTCGGCGGTGGCCGTACGCCGGACGGGTGCGCCCTTCTCGCCCTGGAGCTCGGTGAGCGGGGGCTCCCAGAGGGCGAAGACCAGTTCGCCGCGCGGGGAGGCGTCGTCGGCGACCTCGACCACCGGGAGGCCGGTGAGCCGGCGGGCGGACACCGCCGGCTCGGCGGAGGTCGCGGAGGCCAGCAGGAAGACGGGAGAGGCGCCGTAGCGGGCGCAGAGGCGGCGCAGACGGCGCAGTACCTGGGCGACGTGGGAGCCGAAGACGCCGCGGTAGGTGTGGCACTCGTCGATGACGACGTACTTCAGCGACTTCAGGAAGGAGGACCAGCGGGGGTGGGACGGGAGTATGCCCCGGTGCAGCATGTCGGGGTTGGTGAGGACGTAGTTGGCGTACTGCCGGACCCACTCGCGTTCCTCGAACGGAGTATCGCCGTCGTACACAGCCGGCCGTACGGAATTGCCCAGGGGATGTGAAAGTTCCTTCACCGAACGGCACTGGTCCGCCGCAAGGGCCTTGGTCGGGGCCAGGTAGAGGGCGGTGGCGCCGCGGCCGTTCGGCGCCTCTGAGCCCTCCAGAATCGTCGAGAGGACCGGTACGAGGTAGGCCAGCGACTTCCCGGACGCCGTGCCCGTGGCGACGACCACCGAGTCGCCGTCCAGGGCGTGCTCGGCGGCGCGTGCCTGGTGGGCCCAGGGATGTTCGATTCCCGCGGTCTGCACCGCGGCGATGACCTCCGCGCGGATCCGGTCGGGCCAGACGGCATGGCGACCCGCCCGCGGGGGCACATGCTCCGTATGAGTGATGCGCGCAGCTCGGCTCGGACCCGAGGCGAGTCGGCCCAGCACCGTGCCCGGGTCCACCCGGGAAACGGGGCCCGTCGGGGATCGATCGGATCGGTGATTCTTGGCCATCGGCACCGAGTGTGTCACTGGCGTGACGGACAATGGGACCAAGGCGTCGTGCACGCCTGCCGGTAAGTGATTGAATGCCATCGCGGCTGGCGAACCGTCCTTGGGGTTGCAAGCCGAGGTGTCCCGAGGGGCGACCGCTCGATTAGCAAGGTGCTGGAGGATCCGTGGACCTGTCCCTGTCGACCCGTACCGTCGGCGATCGTACGGTCGTCGAGGTCGGTGGCGAAATCGACGTATATACCGCGCCCAAGCTGCGCGAGCAGCTGGTCGAGCTGGTGAACGACGGGAGTTTCCACCTCGTCGTCGACATGGAGGGCGTGGACTTCCTCGACTCCACCGGGCTCGGCGTGCTGGTCGGCGGCCTGAAGCGTGTGCGTGCCCATGAGGGCTCCCTGCGCCTGGTCTGCAACCAGGAGCGCATTCTCAAGATCTTCCGTATCACCGGCCTCACCAAGGTGTTCCCGATCCACACCTCGGTCGAGGAAGCGGTGGCGGCGACCGACTGACCACCGGACCCGGGCCCGCCGCAAGGCGGGGCCGGGGCGGCAGAAGTTGAAGGAGAAGGGGGACCGGGCTTTCGGCAGCCCGGTCCTCTGGACAGCACGCCCGTAGTTCGGAGGGGGATGCATGGCCACCGTTGAACTCCGCTTCAGCGCGCTGCCCGAGCACGTCAGGACCGCCCGTCTGGTGGCGGCAGCGGTGGCGCGCAGGGCCGGAGTGGACGAGGCCGTCCTGGACGAGGTCAGGCTCGCCGTCGGCGAGGCCTGCACCCGTGCCGTCGGACTGCACCAGAGCGTCGGCATCACGGCGCCGGTGAAGGTGTCGCTGATCGAGGAGGAGAAACAGTTCTCCATCGAGGTCGGCGACGAGGCACCGCACTCCGTCCCCGGTGAGCGGGCAAACGGCGCCGCGGGTGACGACGCCGAAGTGGACGCCGAGGAGGACGAGATGGGCCTCGCGGTCATCAGCGGCCTCGTCGACGACGTGGAGGTCTCCGCAGGGGAGCACGGCGGGTTGATCCGTATGACCTGGCCGACCACACCGCCGGCCGCGGTGCTCACCTGACGAACCGCCCGACCCGAACCGAGCTCGACGCGAAGGGGCCCTGCTGAGCAGGGCCCCTTCGCGTTTTTGTCATCGCCGCCGGGGAATTCGTGAATGAATTCACGATCAATCCGCCGATAATTTGATCAAGTAAATGTGCGCGTCAATGGTTTTGAGGCATTAGCACTTTCGGGTTCAGTGGCGTGATGTCGATCATTTGCTGAACGGCATGTGAAGGCTAATTCCGTTTGCCGCGCTCTGTTTTGATCAGGTTCCGGTACCTAGAATCCGTCCACATCTTGAGCTCAGCCCAAGCGTCAAGGAGGACGAATGGCGGGGCTTTCTACCCCTCATCAGCTCGACCACCCCACAACCCTCGCGGCCGCGGTGCTCACCGACGACAACCGGATCATCATCACGGTCATCGGCGTTGTCGCACTGGCAGCGCTCGTGGTCGCCGGTGTCCTGGTGCGCCAGGTACTCGCGGCCGGCGAGGGCACCGACAGCATGAAGAAGATCGCGGCCGCTGTCCAGGAAGGCGCCAACGCCTATCTGGCCCGGCAGTTGCGCACGCTCGGCGTATTCGCCGTCGTCGTGTTCTTCCTGCTCATGCTGCTGCCCGCGGACGACTGGAATCAGCGCATCGGCCGATCGGTGTTCTTCTTGATCGGTGCCGGGTTCTCGGCGGCCACCGGCTATATCGGCATGTGGCTCGCCGTGCGCAGCAATGTGCGCGTCGCGGCGGCCGCACGGGAAGCGACCCCGGCGGAGGGTGAACCAGAAAAGGATCTCACCGCCGTATCGCACAAAGCAATGAAGATCGCTTTCCGCACGGGCGGCGTCGTCGGCATGTTCACGGTGGGGCTCGGTCTGCTGGGCGCCTCCTGTGTGGTGCTGGTGTACGCGGCCGACGCGCCGAAGGTGCTCGAAGGATTCGGACTCGGTGCCGCGCTGATCGCGATGTTCATGCGTGTCGGCGGCGGCATCTTCACCAAGGCCGCCGACGTCGGCGCCGACCTGGTCGGAAAGGTCGAGCAGGGCATTCCGGAGGACGATCCGCGCAATGCCGCGACCATCGCCGACAACGTGGGCGACAACGTCGGCGACTGCGCGGGCATGGCGGCCGACCTCTTCGAGTCGTACGCCGTGACCCTGGTCGCGGCGCTGATCCTCGGGTCGGCGGCGTTCGGTGACTCCGGGCTCGCCTTCCCGCTGATCGTGCCCGCGATCGGCGTGATCACCGCGATGATCGGCATCTTCGCGGTGGCCCCGCGCCGGACCGACCGCAGCGGCATGACCGCGATCAACCGCGGGTTCTTCATCTCCGCGGTGATCTCGATCGTGCTGGTCGCCATCGCCGTGTTCGCCTACCTGCCGTCGTCGTACGCCGACCTCGACGGCGTCACCGACGCCGCCATCGCGGCCAAGGACGGCGACCCGCGGATCCTCGCCCTCGTCGCCGTGGCGATCGGCATCCTGCTGGCCGCCGTCATCCAGCAGCTGACCGGCTACTTCACGGAGACCAACCGGCGCCCGGTCCTGGACATCGGCAAGACCTCGCTCACCGGCCCCGCCACCGTCGTACTCGCCGGTATCTCGGTCGGTCTCGAATCGGCCGTCTACACCGCCCTGCTGATCGGGCTCGGCGTGTACGGGGCGTTCCTGCTCGGCGGCACGTCGATCATGCTCGCGCTGTTCGCGGTGGCGCTGGCCGGCACCGGCCTGCTCACCACGGTCGGCGTGATCGTCGCCATGGACACCTTCGGGCCGGTCTCCGACAACGCGCAGGGCATCGCCGAGATGTCCGGCGACGTCGAGGGCGCGGGCGCCCAGGTGCTCACCAACCTGGACGCGGTCGGCAACACCACCAAGGCCATCACCAAGGGCATCGCCATCGCCACCGCCGTCCTGGCGGCAGCGGCGCTCTTCGGGTCGTACCGCGACGCCATCACCACCGGCGCGCGGGACGTGGGAGAGAAACTCAGCGGCGAAGGCGCGCCGATGAACCTGATGATGGACATCTCGCAGCCCAACAACCTCGTCGGCCTCATCGCGGGCGCGGCGGTCGTCTTCCTCTTCTCGGGGCTCGCCATCAACGCCGTGTCGCGGTCGGCGGGTGCCGTGGTCTACGAGGTGCGGCGGCAGTTCCGTGAGCGGCCCGGGATCATGGACTACACGGAGAAGCCGGAGTACGGCAAGGTCGTCGACATCTGCACCCGGGACGCCCTGCGCGAGCTCGCCACGCCCGGTCTGCTCGCCGTGATGGCGCCCATCTTCATCGGGTTCACGCTCGGCGTCGGCGCGCTGGGCGCGTTCCTGGCGGGCGCGATCGGCGCCGGCACGCTGATGGCGGTCTTCCTCGCCAACTCCGGCGGTGCCTGGGACAACGCCAAGAAGCTCGTCGAGGACGGTCACCACGGAGGCAAGGGCAGCGAGGCCCACGCCGCCACGGTGATCGGCGACACGGTCGGCGACCCCTTCAAGGACACCGCCGGACCCGCGATCAACCCGCTGCTGAAGGTGATGAACCTGGTATCGCTGCTCATCGCGCCCGCGGTCATCCAGTTCAGCTACGGCGAGGACAAGAACATCGGCGTACGGGTCGTGATCGCCGTGGTGTCGCTCCTCGTGATCGTCGGCTCGGTCTACGTCTCCAAGCGGCGAGGCATCGCCATGGGTGACGAAGGCAACGCCGACAGGGTGGCCAAACCGGCCGATCCCGCGGTGGTTTCGTAGGCGGTCTCAGGACGGCCCAGCTCAAGAGGCGGGCGGGCGGCGCGCGTTGACGTGCCGCCCGCCCGCCTTGTGCGTGTGCACGCCCCAGCCGTGACCCTTCTCTCACATGGTGTAAAGAGTCTTATAACGTCACTAATGCTGCATTCGGTGCATGGTTGTCCTCCGTACGGCGTGTAAGGTCCGTTGGCCGAGAGCCACGGAAGGGACCGAACCGGTGAACAAGAAGCTCACGGCCGCACTGTCCGGCGGTGCGGTGCTGGTGCTGGCGCTGACGGGATGCACGAGCGACGAGGGCAACCCGGAGCTGGACGCCTGGGCCAAGAAGATCTGTGACACGGCGCCGACGCAGAACGCGAAGATCGCGGCGGCCGACGCCGCGATCACCAAGGCCGCCAAGGACAGTCCGCCCGCGGAGCTCCAGAAGGTCGACGCCCAGGCGTTCCAGGACCTCGCCGAAGGCTTCAAGGCGCGCGCGACCCTCCTCGACAGCGCCGGGGCGCCCCCCGGGGTCGAGGACGGCGCGCAGAAGCAGCAGGACGCCATCAAGAAGCTCACCGCGCTCTCCGCGAGCTACGCCGACCTGAAGAAGCAGATGGACGAGCTCAACACCAAGGACCAGGGGAAGTTCGCGTCCGGGTTGAGCGAGGTCGGCAAGGAGATGAAGGACGTCGTGAGCCAGCGCAAGAGCGCGCTGGACGCGCTGAAGAAGCTGGAATCGAGCGGCGACACCAAGCAGGCGCTGCTCAAGCAGGAGGGCTGCAAGCAGGCAGCCGCCTCCACGTCGGCCACCGACAGCTGACCCACCTTCGGGGCGGGCGCGGGTCACAATAAGGGCGTGAGTGACTCCAGCCTGTCTGCCCTGCCCGCCTCCGACCGCCCCGATGTCGCCGCCCGGCTGCGGAAGGCCCTGCTAGCGGCCTCTTTCACCGCGGACGGGTTGCTCGAACTGCTCGGTGCGCCCGCGTACGCGGCGCTCGCCCGGAGCGAGACCGTGCCCGCGCTCCGGGCAACCCGGGGAGACACCCCGCTTCAGGCGCTCGTACGCCTCTTTCTGCTGCAGCAACCCGTGCCGCACGCGCGCGTGGCGGACGTTCTGCCCGTCGACGCCTGCCTGGAGAGCGGGTGGCTGGTCCGGGCCGGCCAGGACTCCGAAGACGTCGCCGCGACCGTGGACGTACGGCCGTACGGCGGGCCCGACGGCGAGGACTGGTTCATCGTGTCCGACCTCGGATGCGCGGTCGGAGGAGCGGGCGGCATCGGCAGCAAGGACGAAGGGGTCGTCCTCGGCGTCGGCGGCGCCTCCACGACCCTCGCCGGCATCACCGTCCGTACGCCCGTCGCCGCCGCCCTCGACCTCGGCACCGGTTCCGGCATCCAGGCGCTGCACGCCGCGCAGCACGCCACGCGCGTGACCGCGACCGACCTCAACCCGCGCGCCTTGCACATCACCGCGCTCACCCTCGCGCTGTCCGGCGCCCCGGCCGCGGATCTGCGCGAGGGCTCGCTGTTCGAGCCGCTCAGGAACGGCGAGACGTACGACCTGATCGTGTCGAACCCGCCCTTCGTCATCTCGCCGGGCGCCCGACTGACGTACCGCGACGGCGGGATGGGCGGGGACGATCTGTGCCGCTCGATCGTTCAGGGGGCGGGGGAGCGGCTGAACGAGGGCGGGTTCGCGCAGTTCCTCGCCAACTGGCAGCACGTGGAAGGGGAGGACTGGCAGGACAGGCTGCGCTCATGGGTACCGCGCGGGTGCGACGCGTGGATCGTGCAGCGCGAGGTCCAGGACGTCACGCAGTACGCCGAGTTGTGGCTCCGGGACGCCGGTGACCACCGGGGCGACGTGGCCGAGTACCAGGCGCGGTACGACGCGTGGCTGGACGAGTTCGAGGCGCGCAAGGTCAAGGCCGTGGGCTTCGGGTGGATCACCCTGCGCAAGGCGTCGGCCGCCGTGCCCTCGATCACGGTGGAGGAGTGGCCGCATCCGGTCGAGCAGCCGCTCGGCGACACGGTCCTGGCGCACTTCGGCCGGCTCGACTATCTGCGTGCCCTCGACGACGCGGCCCTGCTGGAGGACCACTTCAGGCTCGTCGGCGAGGTCGTGCAGGAGCAGGTCGGGCTGCCCGGTGCCGAGGATCCGGAGCATGTGGCGCTCCGCCAGCATCGCGGCATGCGCCGGGCCACCCAGGTGGACACGGTCGGCGCGGGCTTCGCGGGCGTCTGCGACGGCTCGCTGAGCGCGGGACGGATTCTGGACGCGATTGCCCAGCTGATGGGTGAGGATCCGGTGTTGCTGCGCGACCGTACGCCCGCGCAGATTCGGCTGCTGGTGGAGCAGGGGTTCCTCGAGCCGGCACGGTGACTTTGCCGGGGATCCGCCGCTGAGGATCGTGCTTCCGTCGGAAAGATCCGTCGGAAAGATCCGTCGGAAAGGAATGTGTCGGGCCACCGGTTCGAGTACGTCGCCGGGCCGGGGGCGACAAATTCAGACGATCTCCGGCGGCGGGTGTGGCGTGGACCGGCTACGGAGGCCCGTGAGGGCGCCGAGCCCTGTGGGGCTGCTGTGGCCGCTGGTGGCGGCTGGGCCCCGGTACCCGGAGGGTCCACAGCCGCGTCGGCCCCGCGTCGGTCCCGCGTTCACCCGAGGTTCGCCTGGGCGCCGCCCGCGCGTGACAGCCTCGCCGGGCTGGGCGCTCGCGGACGGGAGAAAAGGGGCAAGCGGAACCATGGAAAGTGGACCGGCGATCTTCGCGGGGGTCGTGTTCGCCCTGTTCGGAGGCGGGCTGCTGACGTGGACCGCGGTACGGGTCCGGCAACGCTTGCCCGTGGCCCAGGGTGTGAGTCCCGTCGCATCGGCAACCGCCGCGGGCCTTGTCTCGGTGATCGCTCTGATCCTCGGAACGTGGTGCTTCACCCGACTCTGAGAACCGCCCGCGAGCTGCGCGGCCGATATTTGGGAGGGCCTCTTCCGGAAAGGCTCGAAAAGGCCGGTGGGGACTCCGGGCGGCAGGAATGGCGGAAGTCGGGTTACCGTTCGAGTGGCCGTTGCGGGCTTTTCCCGTTTGACAACGGGGCGGGATGTACCGTCACACTCCGCAGCGTCACCACCACCCGACCCCGGGCCCAAGCGACCCCGGGGAGGTGCAGGCACGACCTCGCGCCGCCCGGCACGCACTCTCGCCGCACCGGCCGAAGGCCCTGGTAGCTCCGCTACGAGAGCCTTCATCCGGCACCGAGAGCACGCACCGGCTGTGAACACAGCCGCCGCGGCGGGCGCGGGACCGCACCTGCACCTCCCCGGAGCCGTTTGACCCTGGGAAGGCCCAAGCGTCGACCGGAGAGAAGAGCGAAGTTGTCCCCGACCAGCGAGACCGCACAGGGCGGCCGCCGACTCGTCATCGTCGAGTCGCCTGCCAAGGCGAAGACGATCAAGGGCTACCTGGGCCCCGGCTACGTAGTCGAAGCGAGCGTCGGGCACATCCGCGACCTTCCCAACGGCGCCGCGGAGGTGCCGGAGAAGTACACCGGCGAGGTCCGCCGCCTCGGCGTCGACGTCGAGCACGACTTCGAGCCGATCTATGTCGTCAACGCCGACAAGAGGGCCCAGGTCAAGAAGCTCAAGGACCTGCTGAAGGAGTCCGACGAGCTCTTCCTCGCCACCGATGAGGACCGCGAGGGCGAGGCCATCGCGTGGCACCTGCAGGAAGTGCTCAAGCCCAAGGTCCCGGTCAAGCGGATGGTCTTCCACGAGATCACCAAGGCCGCGATCCAGGCCGCCGTCGCCAACCCGCGCGAGCTGAACCAGAAGCTGGTCGACGCCCAGGAGACCCGCCGCATCCTCGACCGCCTCTACGGCTACGAGGTCTCGCCGGTCCTGTGGAAGAAGGTCATGCCGCGGCTGTCGGCCGGCCGTGTCCAGTCCGTCGCCACACGTCTTGTCGTGGAGCGGGAACGCGAGCGCATCGCGTTTCGTTCTGCTGAGTACTGGGACCTGACGGGCACCTTCGCGACCGGCCGCGCGGGGGACTCGTCGGACCCGTCGTCGCTGGTCGCCCGCCTCCAGACCGTCGACGGCAGGCGAGTCGCGCAGGGCCGTGACTTCGACTCCCTGGGACAACTCAAGAGCGCGAACACCCTCCACCTCGACGAGGCCAACGCCCGCGCGCTGGCCGCCGCCCTGGAGCAGACGCAGTTCGCCGTCCGGTCCGTCGAGTCCAAGCCCTACCGCCGCTCGCCGTACGCCCCGTTCCGTACGACGACGCTGCAGCAGGAGGCGAGCCGCAAGCTCGGCTTCGGCGCGAAGGCCACCATGCAGGTCGCGCAGAAGCTGTACGAGAACGGCTACATCACGTACATGCGTACGGACTCCACGACGCTGAGCGACACCGCCGTCGCGGCCGCCCGCGCCCAGGTCACGCAGCTGTACGGCGCCGACTACCTGCCGCCGTCCCCGCGGACGTACGCCGGCAAGGTCAAGAACGCGCAGGAGGCGCACGAGGCGATCCGCCCCTCCGGCGACCGCTTCCGCACGCCTGCCGAGACCGGACTGACCGGCGACCAGTTCAAGCTCTACGAGCTGATCTGGAAGCGGACCGTCGCCTCCCAGATGAAGGACGCGACCGGTAACTCGGTCACGGTCAAGATCGGCGGCACGTCGGCCGACGGCCGGGACGTCGAGTTCAGCGCGTCCGGCAAGACGATCACCTTCCACGGCTTCCTGAAGGCCTACGTCGAGGGCGCCGACGACCCGAACGCCGAGCTGGACGACCGCGAGCGCCGGCTGCCGCAGGTAAACGAGGGCGACCGGCTCTCCGCCGAGGAGATCACGGTCGACGGGCACGCCACCAAGGCCCCGGCCCGCTACACCGAGGCGTCGCTGGTCAAGGAGCTCGAAGAGCGCGAGATCGGCCGCCCGTCGACATACGCGTCGATCATCGGCACGATCCTCGACCGCGGCTATGTGTTCAAGAAGGGCACGGCACTCGTGCCGTCCTTCCTGTCCTTCGCCGTGGTCAACCTCCTGGAGAAGCACTTCGGGCGGCTCGTCGACTACGACTTCACCGCCAAGATGGAGGACGACCTCGACCGCATCGCCCGCGGCGAGGCCCAGTCCGTGCCGTGGCTGAAGCGGTTCTACTTCGGCGAGGGCACAGGAGAAGGCGGCGCCGCCGACGCCGGCAACGGCGACGGGGACCACCTCGGTGGGCTCAAGGAGCTGGTGACCGACCTGGGCGCGATCGACGCGCGCGAGGTGTCGTCGTTCCCGGTGGGCAACGACATCGTGCTGCGGGTCGGCCGCTACGGCCCGTACATCGAGCGCGGCGAGAAGGACACCGAGCAGCACCAGCGCGCCGACATCCCGGAGGACCTGGCGCCGGACGAGCTGTCCGTGGAGATGGCCGAGGAACTGCTGGCCAAGCCGAGCGGCGACTTCGAGCTGGGCAACGACCCGCAGACCGGCCACGCGATCGTCGCCAAGGACGGCCGCTACGGCCCGTACGTCACCGAGGTGCTCCCCGAGGGCACCCCGAAGACCGGCAAGAACGCCGTCAAGCCGCGCACGGCCTCGCTGTTCAAGTCGATGTCGCTCGACACCGTGACCCTTGAGGACGCGCTCAAGCTCATGTCGCTGCCCCGCGTCGTCGGCAAGGACGCGGAGGGCGTGGAGATCACCGCGCAGAACGGCCGCTACGGCCCGTATCTGAAGAAGGGCACGGACTCGCGGTCGCTCCAGACCGAGGAGCAGCTCTTCACGATCACGCTGGAGGAGGCGCAGGCGATCTACGCCCAGCCCAAGCAGCGTGGCCGCGCGGCCGCCAAGCCGCCGCTGAAGGAGCTGGGCACCGACCCGGTGAGCGAGAAGCCGGTCGTCGTCAAGGACGGTCGCTTCGGACCGTACGTCACCGACGGGGAGACCAACGCGACCCTGCGCTCCGGCGACAGCGTCGAGACGATCACCCCGGAGCGCGGTTTCGAGCTGCTCGCCGAGAAGCGGGCGAAGGGGCCCGCCAAGAAGACGGCGAAGAAGGCCCCGGCGAAGAAGACGACCGCCAAGAAGGCTGCCCCGGCCAAGAAGACGGCGGCCAAGAAGACCGCGGCGAAGACGACGGCCGCGAAGAAGACGACGGCGAAGAAGACCACCGCGAAGAAGACGGCGGCTTCGAAGTCGGCGAGCGAGGACTGAGTCGGACTCTTTCTGCGCCGAGTCGTCCAACCGGGCTCTTTCGGGGTCCGGTTGAGGGCACGGTTCTTCACTTTCGGTTCGCAAAACGAACGCCTCGGCATCAGTTTGGTGTCGAGGCGCGCGTACGTTCGGGCGTGCGCGCCGGGCTGTCAGTGCGTCCCGATAGGCTGAAAGCATGACGCGAGCCGAGCAGCCAACGGCCCACCACCCCGCCCCCGACGACGCCCTGGTCGCGGACTCCCGCGAGCGCGCCGTCCGCGCCCTGCTGCGGCGACCGCAGCTCAAGCGGCTGTGGAGCGCGCAGTTGGTGGGGGGTGTCGGCGACATCCTCGCCCTCCTGGTGCTGGTCCTGCTGGCCCTACAGGCGGCGATCACCGAAGGGTCGTTCGGCGGTGGGTACCGGGGCGTGGCGTTCGCAGTGGCGACCGTCTTCGGGGTGCGCATCCTCGCGACGCTGCTCTTCGGGGCCGTACTCCTCGGCCCGCTGACGTCGCTCACCTCCCAGGAAGGCCCGCTCGACCGGCGCTGGACCATGGTCGGCGCCGACGGCCTGCGAGCCGCCTTGCTGATCGTCGCGCCCCTGTGGATCGACTGGACGCCGGACAACGCGCTGGCCATCCTGCTGGTCACCGGCTTCGTCTCCGGCGTGGCCGAGCGCTTCTGGACGGTGTGCCGGGAGAGCGCGGCGCCCGCGCTGCTGCCGCCCCCGCCGCCCGAGGGCGCGACCGTGCGACCGCTGCCGGACCACATGGACGCCCTGCGCCGCCTGTCGCTGCGTACGGGCTTCGTGGCGGTCCCCGTGGCCGCCGCCGCACTCGTCGCCGCCGCGCTGCTCAACAACCTGCTCGGTACCGGACTCGACTGGTTCGACCAGCACCAGGCGGCCCTCGCGTCCTATGTCGCGGCCGGTCTGTTCGCCGCCTCCCTGTCCGTGCTGACCTTCCTGGAGCTGCCCGACACGCGCACCCCGCGCGCGCGGTCGCCGCTCGAAGGGCTGCGCCGGCCCAAGACAGGCTCGGGCGTCGACAAGGGGCGTACCGGTGCGATCCCGCTGCTGGTGACGGCTTGCGCGGCCGTCGCCGGGGCCGTGTCCGCCGGGGTCGCCGTGGCCGTGCTGCACGCCAAGGACCTGGGCGGCGGCCCGGTGCTGTACGGCCTGCTGGTGCTCGCGCTGACCGGCGGCGTGGTCGTCGGCATCCGTACGGCTCCCTCCGTGCTGCCCTCGCTGTCGCGGCGCCGGCTGCTGGCCCTGGCCATCGCCTTCACCGGCGTAGCCCTGCTGGCCGCGGGACTCGTCCCGGACGTCACCACCGTGCTGCTGATCATCGCCCTGGCCGGGATCGGCGCGGGCATGGCCGCCAACACCGGGCACACCCTGCTCGACCAGGAGGCCGAGGAATTCCGGCGCCCGCGCACGACGGAGCACCTCCACGCGGTCGTACGCGTGTGTGTGGCGCTCGGCGCCGTGATCGCGCCGCTGGTGGCCGCGCTGATCGGGCCGCACCGGCTGGAGAGCGGCAAGTTCGTCTTCGCGCACGGCGGCGCGGCGTTCACGCTGATGCTGGCCGGGGCGCTGCTGCTGCCCGTGGCCGCGCTGGTGCTGGCCAAGGTCGACGACCGTTCCGGCGTACCGCTGCGGCAGGACCTGCGGGACGCGGTCCTCGGCGGGGACGACCCGGACCAGGTGCCCGCGACGTCCGGTTTCTTCATCGCCCTGGAGGGCGGCGACGGCGCCGGGAAGTCCACGCAGGCCGAGGCGCTCGCCGAGTGGATCCGCAGCAAGGGCCACGAGGTCGTCGTCACGCGCGAGCCGGGCGCGACGCCGGTCGGCAAGCGGCTGCGGTCGATCCTGCTGGACGTGTCGAGCGCGGGCCTGTCGCACCGCGCGGAGGCGCTGCTGTACGCGGCGGACCGCGCGGAGCACGTCGACACGGTGGTCCGGCCCGCCCTGGAGCGCGGCGCGGTCGTCGTCTCGGACCGCTACGTCGACTCCTCGGTCGCCTACCAGGGGGCGGGCCGTGACCTGTCCCCGACGGAGATCGCCCGGATCAACCGCTGGGCGACGAACGGACTGGCACCCCACCTGACCGTGCTGCTGGACGTCTCGCCGGAGATCGCCCGCGAGCGGTTCACCGAGGCGCCGGACCGGCTGGAGTCGGAGCCGGCGGAGTTCCACGCACGCGTGCGCTCCGGTTTCCTGGCGCTGGCCGCCGCCGACCCCGGGCGCTACCTGGTGGTGGACGCGGGTCAGGAACCCGAAGCGGTCACCACGGTCGTGCGGCACCGGCTCGACCAGATGCTGCCGCTGTCCGAGGCCGAGATCCAGGCCCAGGAGGAGGCTCGGCGCCAGGCCGAGGAGGAAGCCCGCCGCAAGGCCGAGGAAGAGGCCGCCCGCAAGGCCGAGGAGGAGCGGCTGGAGCGTGAGCGCCAGGAGCAGCTCGCCCGGCTGCGGGCCGAGGAGGAGGAGCGCAAGCGGCGCGAGCTGGAGGAGGCACAGCGGCGCGAGGCCGAACGGCAGGCGGAGGAGGCCCGGCTGCGGGCCGAGGAAGCACGCCGGCGGGCCGAGGAGGAGCGGCAGCGGCTCCTCGCGGAGGAGAAGGCGCGCGCCGAGGAGGAAGCGCGCCGCAAGGCCGAAGAGGACCGCCGCCGCAAGCAGGCCGAGGAAGAGGCCCGGCTGCGCGCCGAGGCGGAGGCGCTCCGCCTGGAGAAGCAGCGCAAGGCCGAGGAAGCACTGTTGCGCGCCGAGGAGGCACGACGGCTCGCGGAGCAGGCGGCCGCGCAGGCCCAGGCGGGCCCGAGGCCGTCGGCGCCCGGCGCCGGGGCCGCCCACGGGGACGCCATGACGGTTCCCACACCGGTGGTGACGCCGGGGAGCGCGCCGGGCGGGGCGTCGGACGAGACGACCGTGCTGCGGCCGGTGCGCGACGAGGAGCGGTGGCAGACGGGCGGTGCGCCCTCTTCCGGGGACAGCGCCTCCGGACGCGGCGCTTCCGACGGCGCTTCTGCAGGCAACCGTGCCCGCGGTGGCCGTGCTGTCGGGGAGTCGGAATCCGAGGTGACGGCGAAGCTGCCGCAGCCGCCGGTGCCGGGAGCTGCGGACGAGACGGCGGTGCTGCCGCCGGTGGTGCCGGGTGCCGCCGACGAGACGGCGGTGCTGCCTCCGGTCCCTCCGGGGGCTGCCGACGAGACAGCGGTGCTGCCTGCCGTGTCGGGCGAGGACCGGGCGGATCGTGACCGGGCGGACCAGGTTCCGCCGGGGTACCTCCGTGACGACGTCCGTGCCGAGGAACGTACGCGCGAGATGCCCCAGGTCGACGAGACGGGGACGCCGCGGCGCAGGGCTCGTTCCGACTGGGCCGAGGAGACGCCGCTGGACGATCTGCCCACGCTGGCCGACGAACTGCTGGGCCCGCACGAGGACGAGTACGACGAGGACGGGGGCCGGGGGCGGGGCCGCAGGCGTTGACGCCCGGCCCGGCAGAGCCGCTCGTCGGCTCTGCCTGCTCCGGCATCCGTGCCGTCTGCTCCCGCACTCGGGTCGTCTGCTCCCGCAGTCGGGTCGTCTGCTCCCGCAATCGGGTCGCCTGCTCCCGCAATCGGGTCGCCTGCTCCGGCACCCGTGCCTGTTGCTACAACGCCCGTTGCCCGGTCCGGCACCCGTTGTCAGTGCTGCCCCGCACAATGGATCCCGCACCGCGAAATGTGAACGAAGGGCGGCGGGACCCATGAGCGTGTGGGACGACCTGGTGGGGCAGGCGAGGGTGAGCGAGCAGCTGGATGCTGCCGCGCGGGACGCCGACGCCCTCGTCACCGCCGCTGCCGTCGGCGCGCCGCCCCCCGAGGCGTCCAAGATGACCCACGCCTGGCTGTTCACCGGCCCGCCCGGCGCGGGCCGGAACCAGACGGCGCGGGCCTTCGCCGCCGCCCTTCAGTGCGTCAGCCCTGACCGGGCGCTGGGCGGCGCCCCCGGATGCGGCTTCTGTGACGGATGCCATACGGCGCTCGTCGGCACGCACGCCGATGTCACCACCGTCGCTGCCGTCGGCACCCAGATCCTCGCCGACGACATGCGGGACACCGTCCGCAAGTCGTTCACCTCGCCGGCGAACGGCCGCTGGCAGGTCATCCTCGTCGAGGACGCCGAACGGCTGAACGAGAAGTCGGCCAACGCCGTCCTGAAGGCGGTCGAGGAGCCCGCTCCCCGCACGGTCTGGCTGCTCTGCGCCCCTTCCATCGAGGACGTCCTGCCGACCATCCGCTCCCGCTGCCGCCACCTGAACCTGAGCACGCCCTCCGTCGACGCCGTAGCCGACATGCTCGTACGGCGCGAAGGCATCGAGCCCGAGGTCGCCGCCGCCGCGGCCCGCGCCACTCAGGGCCATGTCGACCGGGCCCGCCGCCTAGCCACCGACCCGGCCGCCCGCGAGCGCCGGGCCGCCGTCCTCAAGCTGCCCCTCCGTCTCGGCGACATCGGCGGCTGCCTCAAGGCCGCGCAGGAACTCGTGGACGCCGCGGCGGAGGACGCCAAGCAGCTCGCCGAGGAGATCGACGTCAAGGAGACCGAGGAGCTGAAGGCGGCCTTGGGCGCGGCCCAGGGCGGTCGGATGCCGCGCGGCACGGCGGGCGTGATGAAGGACCTGGAGGACAAGCAGAAACGGCGCCGTACGCGGACGCAGCGCGACAGCCTCGACCTCGCCCTGACCGACCTCACCGCCTTCTACCGCGACGTCCTCGCCCTCCAACTCGGCTCCCGTGTGGCCCTCGCCAACACCGACGCCGAGGACGCCCTGGAGCGTCTGGCCCGCGACAGCGCCCCGGAGTCCACCCTGCGCCGGCTCGAGGCCATCGCCGCCTGCCGTGACGCCCTCGACCGCAATGTGGCGCCACTGCTGGCGGTGGAGGCGATGACCATGGCGCTGAGAGCGGGCTGAGCCGGGCGGGACCCGGGCGCGGCAGGCACTCAGAGGTGATCAACGGGAGGTTGACCATGTAACACGTACGAGCCGTGGCGTGCACGCAAGGCATCCAACCGGCTGCACAGAGTTACGCTCGCCTGATGTACACCAGGCGCAGCTCTCCAGCCGGCCCAGCCCCGAGTTCCAGCGGGCAGGGCCCTCGCAACCGTCGTGGACAGGGCCCACGCGACCGTCGCTCCCACGCCCGGCGGACCGGCACGATCGGTGTCCTCCTCGCCGCCGGCGCGCTGCTCGTCTCCGCCTGCACCTCCGGCGGTGTGACGACCGGCGCGACGAAGTCGGGGGGCCCGGCGGCCGGGGCGGCGCTGGCCGCGCTGCCACGGGCGACCCCGACCGCGCTGTCGCCGTACTACGCGCAGAAGCTGACCTGGCGCAGCTGCGGGGTGCCCGGCTTCCAGTGCGCCACGATGAAGGCGCCGCTCGACTACGCGAAGCCGGACGCCGGGGACACCCGCCTCGCCGTGGCCCGCAAGAAGGCGACGGGGCCGGGCAAGCGGCTCGGTTCGCTGCTCGTGAACCCGGGCGGCCCCGGCGGTTCGGCGATCGGCTACCTCCAGCAGTATGCGGGGATCGGCTACCCGGTCGACGTGCGCGCGCAGTACGACATGGTCGCGGTCGACCCGCGCGGCGTCGCGCGCAGTGAGCCGGTCGAATGCCTCGACGGCCGGGCGATGGACGCGTACACGCAGACGGACTTCACGCCCGACGACGCCAAGGAGACGGGTCGGCTCGTCGAGGCGTACAAGAAGTTCGCGGAGGGCTGCGGCACGGACGCCGCCGGCCTGCTCCGGCACGTCTCCACCACCGAGGTGGCCCGGGACATGGACATCCTGCGCGCGGTGCTCGGCGACGAGAAGCTGACGTACGTGGGCGCCTCGTACGGCACGCTGCTCGGGGCGACGTACGCCGGGCTCTTCCCGGACCGGGTGGGACGGCTCGTCCTGGACGGCGGGATGGACCCCTCCCTGCCCGCGCGCCGGTTGAACCTCGACCAGACGGCGGGCTTCGAGACGGCGTTCCAGGCGTTCGCCCGGGACTGCGTGCACCACCGGGACTGCCCGCTGGGCACGAAGGTGAGCGATGTCGGCGGAAACCTCAAGGCCTTCTTCGAGAAGCTGGACGCGCGCCCCATCCCGACCGGTGACGCGGACGGCCGTCGGCTCGGCGAATCCCTCGCCACCACCGGCGTGATCGCGGCCATGTACGACGAGGGCGCCTGGCCGCATCTGCGTGACGCGCTGTCCGCGGCGATGCGGGAGAACGACGGGGAGGGCCTCCTCGTCCTCTCCGACAGCTACTACGAGCGCGACGCCGAGGGCCGCTACACGAACCTGATGTTCGCCAACGCGGCGGTGAACTGCCTGGACCTGCCGCCGGCCTTCTCCACGCCCGACGAGGTCCGCAGGTCCCTCCCCGCCTTCGAGAAGGCATCCCCCGTCTTCGGCGAGGGCCTCGCCTGGGCCACCCTGAACTGCGCGTACTGGCCCGTGGCGCCCACCGGCGGGCCGCACCGCATCGAGGCGGCGGGCGCGGCCCCGATCGTCGTGGTCGGCACCACCCGGGACCCGGCGACCCCCTACCGCTGGGCCCAGGCCCTCTCCCGCCAGCTCACCTCCGCCCGCCTCCTCACCTACGAGGGCGACGGCCACACCGCGTACGGGCGGGGGAGCACCTGCATCGACAGGACGATCAACACCTACCTCCTGCGGGGGACGCCGCCGACGCGGGACAAGCGGTGCTGAGGGCTGTGGCTGCCCGCGGACACTGACGGTGGGCCCTGACGGCGGCCCCTGACGGCGGGCCCTGACCGCGGCGCCGGCAGCGCCCCTGAACTGCCCCGGAGCACCTCGCTCCGGGGCTCCGGGGCGAGGCCGGCGGCGCTGGGAGTGCGCCCTGGAGAGCCCGGGAGGGGTTGGTACGGAGCGCCTTCGAAACTGTGTAGACTTACCGACGTTGCTGATCGCACCATAGTGCGGACAGCGCGCCGCCTTAGCTCAGATGGCCAGAGCAACGCACTCGTAATGCGTAGGTCTCGGGTTCGAATCCCGAAGGCGGCTCTTGTGAAAGCCCGGGTCAGACGCCGCTGACCTGGGCTTTCTCGCGTTTTAGAGTGCGGTTCTGGTCTGGGCGGACCCGGCGGTCTGTGCCGCCAAATCCAAGGGGTGCGCGAGGGGAGCGCATCAGCGCAGAGCTTGTGCGCGGGGGTGCGCAAGGGCCGACACGAGGGCGCCGTCGAAAGGCGGGGCGAGGACTCTCGGCGGGCAGACCGGTTTTGTGGAGATACTCCAGTCCGAACTTCTAGGCTGGGCCCGTGGCAGATCGATCGGGCACCCTCCCGCTCAAGACCCTTGTGACGCAGGCGAGTGCCGTGTTGCTGACGCACGGAGTCGAGGTCGAGCCGACATCGGTGCGGGGCGTTGCGGAGCACCTCGTCGAGGTCATGGCCCAGCAGGTGGGCATGGACCACGAGGAAGCCGTCCATCTGGTGACCCCAGAGGCTGTCGCGGAGATCATCATGAAGGCGGCGAGCGAAGACGACCAAGGGGCCTCTGGCCCGCACGCGGTGCGGCCGGTGCGGATCGATGACCGTACGGTCAGTGCACCCGTCGAGTCGCTGGGCCACTTGGTCATGGCTGCTTCGCAGGCCGGCAAGTACGCCGGCCTCAACGACGACGGAGCAGCTTCGGCCCACCTCCTGGATCTCGCTACTGAGATCGGCGCGGCCCTCGTGAAGAACCACGCCGACGGGGCAGCGGAGATCTCGGTAGGTGTGCTCGATGAACTGGCCGAGTTGGTGGACACCGTGGCTGACCATGTCGAGACAAGTGGTTGGAGCATCTGTCCCTGCGGCGAGGACCACGACCAACGTCGCGTGGATGTCGGCACGGTCCGGGTCATGCGTCACCATGCCGCTCTGGCCCGTGGCCTCCGGGAGCAGGCAGGTCGCTAGCCTCGCGAGCGAGCGGCGACGGGGCCAGCGCAGAGCCTGCATGGGTCAGAACCGGCGCCTGAGAAGGTGCTGGACTCGCTACGAGAAGGGTGATGACTTCAGCAGCACCGCCGCGTCATTGAGGACCAGCAGGCCGGCGGATGCTCCGTGGGGTTCGTAATCGGCTCCCGGAATCCGTACCGGTGATCGAGTCAGGATGCTTGCCAAGTCAGAGGCGTCGGTCTGGTCTCGCTTCGCCTGCCACGTCAATTGCGGCCACTTCCGGCCGGGGACTGGTTCGTTCCACGCTGGCCGGATGCCGAGTTTGTACCAGAGCACCATCGCGCGGGTCATCAACGCGCTACGCAACGGAGCACACCGCCGGGCTGCCCAGTGAGCGGCGAAGGCGGCTTCTTCGCAGGAAATCTCGGTGCGAGTCCACAGGATCTCCTTCACCTCTGGGTCGGTGTGCCATCGCGTCTCGCCCCTGAATCGTTGCCGGAAGTCTCGGCGCGTGCGGCCGTTGGAAGCGTGGGAGTCGATGAGATCCAGACGGCCACCGGTGGGGAGATGCACGAAGCGCAGTCGGCGCTTGTTCAAGTCTTCCAGCCGGAGCCCGGGGATCCCGGACACCTGCCCCTCGCCGTGGAGCAGCGGCATCAGCTTCGAGGCGATGCGACAGGCGGTGTTGGTGTGGACGTCGAGTTGATCGGGACGCGACACGATTGCGTTCGCGTAACTACAGACGCCGGAAAGGCACACCCCTGGGAGCGAGTCGAACGGGTGTCGCGCCCTGGAGTTGCTCATCAGACACGTGGCCAGCATGGCCTGGAAGACCTGCTGACCGGACCCGGCGCTGTCGAGCACCGGGCGGCCGGCGACATCGCGCTCGATCGCGCGCTGGTCCAAATAGAGGTAGTCCTCAAGGACCTTGCGCAGGGCGCGGTCATTCTTGTGCGGGGACACGGAAAACCCGTTCCGCGGCCGATCACCCGGGCTGAACTCGACCGCTGGTCACAGGGCCGTACAGGACAAGATGGAGGAAGCGCATAAGCGCGGGACTGGGCATCGCACCCTAGAGACCTATCCGCAGGTCCGCCCGGGCAGACCGCCAGCCTGTGGGCTGTCCCAGCCCGTAGAGAAGAATCTAACCGATCGTCGGCCGCAGTCGGCCTTTGCCGCGGATAGAGCAACCCTTTCAGGCTAACGGACCGTCAGTTCCCCTGAGGGAGTCCAGTTCGGTGGTCTGATCGGTACCTGCTGTGGTGTTGCGGCATCACGCGGCCCAGCCAGATCGGATCGGCACCGGCACGTTGTAGGGCCCGATAGGTGTCCTGTGAGTCGCACCAGGTGCCCATGGCTCGGAACCGCACCTGGAGCGAACCAGGCTGGCCTGCGGGACCGCTGAGTTCGACGGTGCACTGCCGGTCGTAGCGGGGATCTGCCCACGGCGCGTCGCATTCGCAGTGAAGCTTGTCGACTGCCAGGCCCATGCCCCATTTCGGGTCCGTCAGGTGGTCGACGAACGCGTCGTGTGCAGGCCTGACTCCCGGATCGTGCTTGAGTTCGACCCGCCAGTCGTTCCACGTCACCCAGTAACGCGTGCAGTACGCGTTACTCACCTCGTGGAACAGCCCGGCCCGGCGCAGCAGGCCGCTTGGCAGCCAAGACGCCTCTGCGACAGCCTGGGACATTTCGGCATGCTCTTGGTGGAAGGCCCTCTCTGGCTCAGTCAGCTCAGCTTCGTGCCAGCATGGCCTGTACCCGTCCGCTTCCAGCATTGCCCGGCGACCAGCAACCAGGGACGCCCAGTCGCTGATGCCGTCGCATGTGAGGATCACGCTCGCCTTTGTTCCGGCCAGTGACAGATGCAAGCCTTCTCCGCTGGCCCTCGTGATCCGAACACCCGGTACACCGAGCACCCGTACGTCGGCATCCGTTTGTTCCGCCTCGGGAAGTTCTGCTGGCAACAACCCTTCCAGGGCATGTGCCACCAGGGGATAGCCGTGTCGGGTCGAGGAGGCATCGAGTGAGAGGACGATGCTGTCGTGGCGTGGGATGACTGAACCGATTCCGATGGGATGCGCGAAGTAGTCGACGTCTCCCCGCAGGTGCTCGAACACCAGGGCTTCGAGGAGGTGTTGGGCGCCAGCGGCTTCTGCGATGCGCGGCCGACTGACGGGCTCGCTCGCCAGGAACTGGCGTGCCTGCGCATGGGTGAGGCCTGTGTAGTGGTGAAGCTGCCTGGCGTTGCGGCCGGCGTATCCGTGCGGCATGTCTGTCCTTCTCGCACGAGCTGCCGACCCAGCACGGCAGATACGAGAGCAGACTGCTTCGGCACGGTGCTGTGGGAACTGCCACGGGTGGAGCAGACTTCGACTACTTTCTCCGCGGGTGACACCGCGGTCGGGCGGTGCCAGGAGAGGCCTCCCGTAAGGCATTGCTGACGATGCCTGAGCGGTCAGCCGGTGTCGCGTGACACGCCAGCGCAATCACCCATCGGGCCGTGTCCCGTGCAGTGATGCGGATGGGACATGGTCCATGGAGAAGGGCTGCACGTCCGTGACCAGAGCGACGTCAGCGCTCCCTGTTGCCGTCGCGGGATGCACCAACTCATCTGGATGTCAGTGGTGTTGGCTACTATGAACGTGGTCGACGAGATAGTTGAAAGGCATGGTGCTTCGGTGATGGTGGCCAACCGCTACAGCGCTCCAGTCCAAGAGCAATAGGCGCGCCTGGCCGGCGCTCTCCTGTTGCGACGCCCGCTGGGCGGCGACGCTGTGACGTGATTCCAGCGCAGGTGCTGCATCCTGCCCTGATTCAGGTGACGGCGCTCCGACGGAGTATGGGAGGGCCCTACTTGTCTGCCACCACTTCTACCTGCGACCACCGCGTGTATCACGTGGTCGTCGTTGCTCTGGTCTCTGTCATCACCGGGCTGGTTGCGGGGATCGGCTGCGTCGTTTTTGGCCAGACTCCCCTCACCGCCGTAGCGTCTGGCGGAGCCGTCCTTGCTTTCACCTACGGCGCTGGCATGACCGCCGCGTCGCACGTGAGTAAGCGTCAGCAGTAGCCGTTGCTCCGGGGCGGCCATCATGGCCGCCCCGGAGCAACGGCTGGGCGCTCAAGACAGCCCAAGATCCTTTTTGTGGTTCGTCATGGCTAGGACAGTCGCGGACTGCTCCCCCAGGCTCGGGCTTGCGTTCGTACTAAGTAGTAGCCGCCCGATTGCGGTAGGAGAGCTGGTGGTTCCGGCTCGCCTCGAAAGTGATGCGGCCTCGGTGGAGCCCCGGGCGTAGGAAGTAGAGACCTTGTACCCCGGGACGGAAAAACGGGCGCCTGGCTATGCCTTGAGCGCTTCGCCGTCATCGGCACCGCACGTGCACTCGCACGTACAGCGGGGAGAGACGGCGATGGCGAGAGCAGGCCGGGCTGCACGCTGTTCGATCACCGAGCGGATTGCGCGGGGGGCGCGAGGCACAAGCTTGACGACGGCCTCTGCCGCCGCCCGTGCGAGGTCGTCGAGGACGGACTGGTAGATGTCGCGCGTGATACGGCTGTCGCTGTGGCCCAGCGTCTCCGAGACCACCTTGATGTCGACGCCGGCGGCGAGCATGAGGGTCGCGGCGCCGTGACGCAGGTCGTGGAGGCGGATGGGCGGGAGTCCGGCTTCCGCCACGAGTCGCTCGAAGAGGTCGGAGATCTTGCCCGGGTGGAGGAGGGAGCCGTCCTCCTCGGTGAAGATGCGACCCGTGTCCTTCCACGCGTCGCCCCATTTGCACTTTTCTTCTTGCTGGAGGAGCTTGCGTCGCTCCAACGCGTCTACCGTTTCCTCGTCGAGGGCGACGGACCGGATGCCGCTGTTGGTCTTGGGAAGACCTTCGAGGACCTCCCAGCCGTCCTGGACGAGCTGAGTGGCGATTTCCAAGGAGCGCGTCCTCTTGGAGAAGTCCATCCAGCGAGGGCTGCATCCTTCGCCTCGGCGCAGGCCGCGGAATGCGATCAGACGCCACATGGCGTCCAGACGGTCACCCTCGACGTGATCCAGGAACTGGCCGGTCTGCTCCGGAGTCCAGACCATCACCGGGCTGGGCTTCTCGCCAGTAGCCAGCCAGTGGGCCACCCGCTCCTCGGTCCAGACGAGAGCCTTGGGCTTGGTCCCGGGCTTCATCTCGACGTGCTCGGCCGCGTTGTAGTTCGGGATGATCCGCTGGGCGATAGCGGTGTTGAGTGCGGCGCGAAGCGTGGCCCTGATGTGGTGCTGGGTGTTGACGCTGGTCACCCGACGGAAGGGCGGCATCTGGTCGATGGCGGCCTTGAGCCACTTACGGTGGGCGCGGTTCTCGGCGCCCTTCCAGGGGATGGCCTTGAGCTCGTCGAGAGCCGCACGCCTCTGGGCGTTCTGCTCCTGGATCTCGATGTTCGCCTCGTTGATGGCGTCGAACATCCGGTCCAGGTGCGGGACGTTGAGCTTGTCGAGTCGTACTTCCCCGAGGTGGGGCTTCAGGTGGACCCGGATGTCGCTCTCGTACCGCTTCTGGCCGCCCACGCGGAGGCGCTTCTTGCCGCCCAACCAGAGGTCGAGCCATTCGGACACCGACATCCTCGGGTTGAGGGCCTGCCCGGCGGCGAGCCGCCGACGCGTCTCGTCGTAGTCCGGCAGCGGCTCCTTGTTCTTGGAGCAGGTTTCCAGCATGTCGCTGATCGTGAGATGGCCTGCTGGATCGTCTTCTTCGGGTATGGCGAGCAGTGCACGAACCTTGTTCAGTTCCTTGGTCGCCTCAGCCGAGGATTCGAAACCGCTGCGACGGAACTCCCGGCGGGTGCCGTCGGACCGGTTCGTCAGCTCGTGTCGTATCGCCCAGGTGCCGTGACGTCGGTTGGCGAGCTTGGGGCACGACTTGCCGTAGTTCTTGCCGGTTTCAGGGTTGCGGCACGAGCAGCGTCGGGTGGTTGCGCCGCCGGAGGAGGTGGTGCTGGTCACGCTAGTCCTGTGGGTCGGAATCGTCGACGAACGAGAGATCGGCGGGGAGGGCGGGCGGAACCAGCCCGCGTTCCCGCATCACCTGGCGGAACTCCCGTAGCTCTCTGCAGTCGTCAAAGGCGAGTTGCTCGTACGAGGCAGCAGCTTCCAGGAGAGTCTCGCGCCGACCGGAGTCAAGCGTGATGCTGGCCTTCCGCCGCCGGTCCTTCGCAAGGCGGGTGGACGCGGCAGCCGTGGCCACGGCATCGCTGTGGGTGCGGAATGTGTCCAGCACTTCCCGGGCGGAGCCCTGCGGCGCGGGCTCGGTCAACGGTGTCTCACCGGTGAACCAGGCGACGGCCTCCCAGGTCGGGACCTCCCGATCGGGAAGCACGGCGACGGCGTTGTCCGTGCCCAAAGGGAACAGCAGGCTGATCGGCGGCACCTTGTAGACCTCGGCGAGCACGAGGAACTCCGCCAGATCGATCGAGGTGCGGCGCCCGGTCTCCAGATTCGTGATCGTCGTTTTGGGGACCGCCAGGCCCAGATCGGCGCACGCCTGTGCGGCCTCCACCACGGTGAGGCTGGCCGCCTTGCGGGCTTGGCGCATCTGCTCGGCTACGCGGGCGGTGAAGCTTGGCGACCAGCCTCGATTCGTCATGGCTACAACTTACGTTGTGAAAATGAGTGGCTGCAACATCTGTGGTACACGTTCTGCTGTTACTGCACGCACCGGCGATCGGAATGCATCATGGCAACATCTATGGCCGCCCGGGGGATGACCCGCGACGAACTGCTCGCTCTGCCTGTTGCCGTCGACCTCGATACGGCCAACAAGGCGCTGACCATCGGCCGCAGCACGGGATACGCCCTGGCGAAGAGGGGTGAGTACCCGGTCTCCGTCCTCAGGCTGGGCAACGCGTATCGCGTGGTCACGGCGGAGCTGCATCGGATTCTCGGCGTAGACCAGGAGCAGGAGGCCGAGCGCGGGCAGCTGTGTGCCTAGCCTGGCGCGCTCCAACGGGAAGTCGATGGACGGGGCGGCAGCGGAGCCGGATGCCTTCCTTGGCCCCGCTGTCGTATGGATCGTCAACTGGGTGAAGTCACGGGAGTAGTCGGGGCTTTGGGCGGCTCACTGGCAAGACGGGAGTCAGGCCACAGGCGGCGGGCGAGAGCGTTCGCCGCAGTGACCATCTGGGCGTGGGTGGGCTGATCGGTCTGTGGATCCAGGACGGTGGGCGGGTGCGGGCTAAGCCCGGGGCCGTGAGCGATTGGCCGGTTGGCGGGGAAGCGCCCGAGAATAGGTGTCCCGTAACGGGCGAGCTCGTTCTCGACGGCCACGTCGAAGTTGTCGGGCTGTACGTCCTGGGAGGCGGGGTTGACGAGCAGCATCCCGGACAGGGGGCGTTTCGAGGTCCAGCGGCCCAGTTCCTGCTGTCGCCACTGCATTGCCGATTCTGCGGGTGTCAGCATCACGGCGTCGGTGTCCTGTCCGGATTCGGCGGGGAGCAGGAGACGCCGCTCGTAGGGCTCTGCCCGGTGCACGAGGATGCGTACGTCGGTGAGCCGGCCGAGGGAGTGTTCTTCCCAGCGCCAGTCGTCGTTCCTTTTGATCAGGAAGACGCGGTCGAAGCGGCGTCGAGCCTCCGCAAGCGCGCCGACGATTTCTTCATCATCATCGGAGACGTTCAGCGACCAGAGTTCTCCAGGTGGCGGGGCGATACGAAGTCGCCGCCACCCCTCGACTGCGCCTGGGACCGGGGCCGTGGCCCATGCCGGCTTCCCATGGTCACGGAAGCCGATCCAGCCGTCCCGGTCCCGGGCCAGGATGATGGCGGTGACCAGTCCCTGCGTTGTCCATACGGCCGCGATCTGCTCCGCCACCCAGGACAGGTCATCTCGGTGCAGGCCGCCGGTGTGCGGCACCCCTGTGAGCTGGATGGTGACACCGTCGCGGTCCTGGACGCCGCGATCTGGACCGTCGAGGTTGGTGACCGGACGGCTAACGCTGAGGCGATCACCGATCGCGGTCAGGGGCCGCGGACCGGGCGCCTGAACGTGTGGCAGGGACGCGGCCCTATGGCTGCGTACGGTGAATACACCCCTCCAGTCCCACGTCCCGGGCCGCGGGGCCAGTCGTACCGTGCACTCTTCGGTGCCGCAGGCGTGGTCCAGGATTCGTAGGCCGCAGCCCACGATGCTGTCCGTCAGCACTTCGATGAGCCGAGCGTCGTCGAACTGCGGTCCGGCCACCTGGCGTTCCAGGATCCAGTCGAGTCCGTAGTCGGTCATCTGGGTGGCCATCCGCACCCCGGCGTAGCCCGCCAGGCTGTCCCACAGGCGCGGACGCCGCAGAAGGGCACTGCCCATCGCGGAGGAGGCGCTGAGCTGGCGCACCAGACTGCGCGTAGCCGGTTCTCTCCGCTGGGGCCCAGGTTCCGGACGCTGAGGATCCCACTGTGCGCTGTGCCCAGCCGTCCGGATTCGCTCTTCGTGGGCGGCCATCAGCGCGGGTAGGTCCACCCCGTGTGGTCCGGTCACCCACACCGCTGGCTCGGCAGCCCGCCACGACCGCTCGTACACCCAGGTACGAAATCCGAACCGCAGCCGCTTGACGTCGGTCTGGACGACCAGTCCGCGCACCCCGCGCCATGGCCCCCTCTTCGGCTGGTACGGCAGCAGCTCGAACAGGGCTTGCACATCCTCGGGTCGCTCCACGCGGAGCACCAGGCCCTCGTTCACGGGCTTTGCCTCGCGCACCCCGAACGGCCGGCTCTGCCCAGTCACGGAGCTCAGTGCGGAGACGAGCACGGACTCCAACAGGGCCTGTCCCGCCCAAGCAGCAGGGATCAACTGGTCGAAACGTTGAAGTGCGCCGAGGCGCTGCCGCGCGCCTTCCAGAGATTCACCGGTGAGCTGGGCGGCGGCGTTACTGATTTGGTCGAGGTTGTACATGACGCGCTCCCTCCGCAGAAGCCGCCCCCCGACCTGGGCAGCGAAGGCGCGTGTCAACACAGCGACAGCAGACAGAAAGCGAGATGAGGGTCAAGCGACGTAGGTTCTCCGGGCAATGCCCTCTGAGGTCGGGGCAGGCATCCAGAACTGGCCGCGTCCGAGGCCAGGCGAGAGCAAGTTAGCCCATCTGCCCGTCGGGCTCCAGCTGCACGACGCGCTGATCACTCGATTGGTGGACGGGGTTAGGGCCCTGCCGGTCTCCAACACCTACCGGAACGCTTCGTACAGGCATCGAAGGCCCGTCAGGGAGGCTGAGCGAAGGCCATCAGTACGTCGCTCGGGATGGCGGCCCTGATCTCGCCGGAATGCCGACTGCTCACTGCTCACGAAATTCGACGTGCTCGGAGGTCCCAGCGCTGGCAGGGCGCACACCGCGCGCTTCCACTGCGAGGACGCCACCTGTGTGTCGGCGGAAGGAGGACGACGCTGAAATTGCAGTCGTGATTCGAGAGGATGGCGCCTGACACAAGGACTCACAGGGTATGGGTACCGAGGGACTCCCGAGCACTGGTACTCCACTGGCCTGTGGGGAGAGGCTCAACTGCTGATTCGTGCTGCAACTGACCGCTATGTCAAGCACCTTGCCAGGCTTTGCCTACGGACAGACTGTCCTCACACGGCACTTGTCGGATGGAAGGCTTCCGTTCACTGAGGTCGCTACCAAGGTGAGGTGTCGTCATGGAGCGTTGCGATCCCGAACGTCCGAGGCACGAATTCACGGTCGCGTCTGCTGCCGAGGCCGTCCCGTCCGCGCGTCGCCAAGTCGCCGTAGTGGTCGGGAAATTGGGCTTCTCTGTCTCGGAAGAGATGTTGGAAACCGTTGAGTTGTTGGCGAGCGAGGTGATCGCCAACGCCGTCCTGTACTCAGATGCTCCGTGCGACGTCACCGTGACGCGGATCGACGAACGGCTCCGTGTCGAAGTCACGGACATCGCCCCGTCGCTGCCGAGCGTTGTCGAGGCTGGGCCGAACGACGAGTGCGGCCGGGGCCTACTGCTCGTTGACGCTTTGGCGGACGCCTGGGGAGTGCAGCCGGAGCCTCCAGGCAAGACGACGTGGTTCGAGATCGCACCAGAGTCTTTGACCGAGAACCTGCGTCACGACTCCACATGTGCTCAGTCCTCGGGCGCGGCTGCCATGCGACGGACTGATCGACAGGACGGCATAGAACCGCAGGCCAAGTCGCGGACACCGTCCGTCCAGGCGGGTGCCGAGGAACGGCAGCGAGCCGCCTGAGGCCCTGGGTCGCAACGACCGACCCCACTACGACCTTGGAAGAAGCGTCGGCAAACGCGCCCACCGCGAGCAGGGTGGCTGACCGTGGGTAGGACACGGACGCGGGTGCAGCCAGCTGTGGACGTTGTCTGCGCGTGCATCTGATCGCGGCGGGGACGGCGCCCCGTACATTGCTCTCCAAGGTGATGCTGTTGTGGACCGAGGTCGGCCTGCCCGGCTCAGGTGCTGAGAGTGGAGAGGTCTGCGTGTCGTCACGTGGTTCGGGAACGCCTTCCAGCGATCCGACACGCGAGCACCGTGGCGGTCGAAGAGTGCTCACGGCGGAACTGGTGCGTGACGCCCGGCGGCAGGTGGGAAACGGGGCATCGATAGAGCACCTCGCACGCGTGATCGGCGTGAGCGGCAGGGCGCTTTCCAAGGCGGTCTACGGCGCCACCTGGCGACAGGTGGACGATCCACCGCCGATCAGCCGGCCCCGACCAGCTGATCCGGATCAGCCCAGTACCACCGTTCTGAACGAAGATCATGTGCGCAGGCTGAGGCGCGAGCACGCCGCTGGAGCTTCTGTGCGCTATCTCGCGACGAGGAACGGCCTCCCCTATAACACCGTTCACGATGCTGTTCGAGGAGTTACCTGGGCGCATGTCGACGATCAGACGCCCGAGGAGTGCGCCAGGGAGCTTCGCCGGCCAGGCGTGCTCCTGACCGCCGCGACCGTCGGAGAGATGCGGCGTGCGCATGCCGATGGTGCTTCCCTGCGGTCACTCGCTGACAAGTTCCATCTGGAGTACGCGACGGTTCGAGCCGCCGTACAAGGGGTGACCTGGCGCCATCTCACTGATCCGCCTCCTGTGCCGGCCACCGGACGAGGCGGACGGAATGCACTCACCAGCGAACAGGAAGATGATCTCGTGCGGATGCGGGAGCAGAGTGGGGCCACGTACGCCCGACTCGGCGCCGAGTTCGGGGTCAGTGAGGCCACGGCCTGGCACGTCTGCAATCGTCGCCGCACTGCCCGGGCTGAGGAGGACCGCTCTGTGGAAGCCTTGTGACGCACGGGATCCCAGAGCAGGAGGGGCGGGACGCTCCGGCAGGTGCGGTCGAGCGGCCTTCTGGAATCGGTAGGCTTACGCGCATGTCTACAGCCTCCACACGCGTGCGTTTCGCCCCGTCCCCGACTGGAATGTTCCATGTTGGCGGGGCCCGGTCGGCTCTCTACAACTGGGCCGTCGCACGACAGTCGGGGGGCAAGTTCGTCCTGCGTATCGAGGACACCGACGCGGCCCGCAACAAGCCGGAGTGGATCGACGGGATCATCAGTGCGCTCGCGTCGATCGGGATCTCCAAGGACGATCCCGCCTTCGAGGGGCCGTACTTCCAGTCGCAGAACGCCAGCCGTCACACCGAGGCCGCCCAGCAGCTCTACGCGCAGGGCCGCGCGTACTACTGCGACTGCACCCGTGAGCAGCTCCAGGAGCGGACCGGCTCGCAGCACCTCGGCTACGACGGCTTCTGCCGGGACCGGGGGTTGGAGTACGTCGAGGGCCGGGCGCTGCGGTTCCGTACGCCCACCGAGGGCGAGACGGTCGTCGTGGACCTCATCCGGGGGGAGCCGTCCTTCCCGAACTCGGCGATCGAGGACTTCGTCATCGCCCGCGGTGACGGCTCCCCGGTCTTCCTGATCGCCAACGTGGTCGACGACCTCGACGAGGGCATCACCCTGGTCATCCGTGGCGACGAGCACCTGTCGAACACGCCGAAGCAGCAGTTGCTGTGGGAGGCGCTCGGCGCGAAGGCCCCTGTGTGGGCGCACCTGCCGGTGATCGTGAACGAGAAGCGGCAGAAACTGTCCAAGCGCCGGGACAAGGTCGCTCTTGAGGACTACCTCGCCGAGGGCTTCCTGCCGGAGGCGATGACCAACTACCTGATGCTGCTCGGCTGGGGCCCCGGGGACGACGTCGAGATCCGCCCGTACGAGGAGCTGGAGCAGAAGTTCCGCGTCGAGGATGTGAACACCTCGCCGGCGTTCTTCGACATCAAGAAGCTGACCGCCTTCAACGGCGAGTACATCCGCGCCCTGCCGCTGGAGACCTTCGTCGCGGCCTGCGAGCCGTGGCTGCGTGCCCCGTACGCCAACTGGGCGCCCGAGGACTTCGACCAGGCCGCGTGGGAGGCGATCGCCCCCCACGCACAGACCCGTGTGGCCGTCCTCTCGGACATCACGGCCAACGTCGACTTCCTGTTCCTGAAGGAGCCGGTGGAGGACGAGGCGTCCTGGGACAAGGCGATGAAGGGCGACCCGGTGGCCCTCCTCACGACGGCCCGCGCCAAGCTGGAGACGGCCGACTGGACCAGCCCCCAGTCCCTCAAGGAGGCCGTCCTGGCCGCCGGTGAGGAGCACGGCCTGAAGCTGGGCAAGGCCCAGGCCCCGGTGCGCGTCGCGGTCACCGGCCGCACGGTCGGTCTGCCCCTCTTCGAGTCCCTGGAGGTCCTCGGCAAGGACCGCACGCTCGCCCGGATCGACGCCGCGCTGGCGAAGCTCGCCGGCTGATCACTCCGTGATCATGGTCCCGTCACCTGTGCGAGGAGGCGGGACCAGGCGTCGCCGAAATACGCGGTGTCGAAGCGAGCCAGCGTCTCGTACACCGCCTTCCGCTCGTCGGGCGCCGCATCCGCCCGTTCCCTGATCTGCTGGGCCAGCCGGCACGGATCAGGGTGCGGCTGTTCGGTCAGACGCGCGAGGTCGCCGAGTCCGGCGATTGGCTGGATGAGGCAAGGCATGCCCAGGAGCAGCGCCTCCGCGGCACATCGGCTCCACCCTTCCCGCATGCGCGGAGTGAAGACCCCGACGTCGCAGGCTCTCAGCAGTTCGAGGTATCTGGGACGGGGCAGGTCGAAGTGGAGTCCCGTGGAGCCGATGGTGTTGCTCCCGGTGGTCACGAGACGGAGCCCGGGTTCGCCCTCGACGGCCGTGGCGACCGTCTCGACGCCCTTCCAGTGCACGGCTTTGCCCGCGTACACCGTGATCTCGTTCTGGGGGAGACCGAGGCGGTCCTTGCATTCGGCCGGGTCCATACCGCGGACTCTGTCGATCTCGGCGAGATCGAAGGCGTTGTAGATCACCTGGGCGTTGTCCACCCCGTGCTCCCGCAGGAACGCCGCCCAGGACGGGGCGACACATACGACCGCGCGGCACTGGGGCAGAACCGCGAACAGCCTGCGCCACAGCAGCGGTTCGAGGGGCCAGGAGTCGAACTGGAGCGGCTCGTAGTGGTGGAAGACGAAGACGGTCCGGGCCCGCATCTCCGGGGTGAAGAACAAGATGCTGAGGTCGTCCCAGAGGAACGCGCCCCGCTCGTCTCTGAGTTCGCGGATCTGAGGCGCGAGGCGGGAGAGGTGGCGCACCTTCCGGCCTCGGCGGACGGTGTAGGCGCGCTTGTAGTCCGGCACCGTGCGCCATTCGATCGAGCCTGCTGTTACCTCGTGGATCATGCGGAGGTAGACGCGGCCTCCGGTGCGGCCCTGCGGCGACATGGAGTGGACGACCGGTTTCACCTGCCCGCCTCCGCTTGCTGTCGGTACTCGGTGTGGAGTACCTCGTACGCGGCTCGTAGGGATGCACTCACGTCCCGGGACTCCTCGGCGAGCGGCAGGTAGGTGTTGGTCAGGCCGTCGAGGAAGCGCGCCCGACGGGCGGGGTCCGGTGAGTGCCGAAGGTCGCGCAGGTTGTCGATGCGGTCGGCGAGACGGACCAGCAGTTCCTCAGGGCCGAGGCACCTGATCTTGTTGTGCCAGACGTCGGAGTCCCACGGCTGCCTGGGGCGCTGTTCGAGACGGTGGTCGGGGGTCATGGAACGCAGGCGTTGGGTGAGGGCTGGGCCCAGGTTGGATGCTATGAGGCGCTCCGCCGCCGGCGAGATCTCCAGCGAGTCGTGCAGCAGGCCGAGGATGAGCAGTTCGGGATCGGTGACGTTCAGCTCGTTCTTGAGGACGGTCACGACGCGCACTGGGTGGTTGATATAGGGCGATCCCTGGTCACGGACGTGACCGGCGTAGATCGTCGTGGCGAGGGTCGCGGCGAGCCGGCCGCGGGCTCGTTCCGGCTCCGGCCAGTCCTTGAAGCCGAGTTCGTCCGTCAGGGTGGGAGTGCTTGTCATGCGCGGTCCGTTCGGTCGGGGACCGTCAGGACTGTGTCGAGCCGCACGTGTGGGGCGAGGACCAACGTGTCCTCGACGGCCAGGGCATCGAGGCCGAGCTCGACCGCGGCGGTGACAGCCTGTTCGGCGGTGCGGAGGATGGGGGTTCCCTTGAAGTTCAGGGAGGTGTTGAGGAGGACGGGAACGCCGGTGAGCCGGTGGAACTCCTCCAGAAGCGGGCGAACGCCGGAGTGCCCTCGGCTCACGGTCTGGAGACGGGCGGTTCCGTCGTGGTGGACCACCGCGGGCATCCGGTCGGACTTGCAGTGGCGGGCGCGTACGACGCGATTCATGAACGGGTCGCCTTCTCCGAGGAACCACGCGTCGGCTTCCTCGGCCAGGGCCAGGGGCGCCAACGGGCGGTAGTCAGCTCGCTGTTTGAGGGCGTTCAAGCGGGTCCTGGTCTCCGCCTTGCCGGGGTGGGCGAGGATCGAGCGGTGACCGAGGGCCCTCGGCCCGAACTCCATGCCGCCCCGTACCCAGCCGACGACGTGGTGGTCCGCGAGGAGCGCGGCGACGGTGGGTATCAGCCGCTCACCGAGGCCGGAGACAGCGCGGTAGCCGCCCGCGAGCCCTCCGTCAGGCAGGGCGCCGGCGAGCGGGCCCCAGTCGGCGTCCTCGGGTGTCGGCAGGAGGGGTTGTCCGAGGACGTAGTTCCAGGCGTACAGCGCGGCGCCGACCGCGGTGCCGGCGTCGTGCGGCGCCGGGGCGACGAACAGGTTCTCGAAGCCGGACTCCTCGGCGAGCGTGCCGTTGACGTGGGAGTTCAGCGCGCAGCCGCCGGAGAACACCAGTGTGCGGGCGGTCGTGAGATGACGCAGGTGGCGGGCCACGTGGACGACCGCCTCGGCGAAGACCCGCTGCGCCGCCGCGGCCAGGTCGACCCGGGCCTCCAGCGGCTTCGAGTCGGCGGACCGCGCGGTCCAGACCGCGCCTTCGATCCCGAGCGGGGTCTCGGCGTCGTACGACCCCCACGGCGCCGCGATGTGTACGCCCCCGTTCTCGCCCAGATGGACGAGGTCGCGGAGCTCTTTGTAGTAGCGGTCCGGGTCACCGAAGGCGGCCAGGGCCATCATGCTGCCCTCGGCCTCGTTGCCCGGCGGAATCACCCGCAGCGCCAGGTTGCGGTAGAAGTGGCCGAGGGACGGATGGGTGCGCACCGGCCCGGACGGGCCGGGGGCGATGGCTGGTGTGACCTGGTGGATTCGGTCGATGCTGTCCGGCGTCAGGTCGTAGCCGGTGATCCGTTCGCGTCCCGACGCGATGTCCGTGCCGAGGGCGGAGCCGCCCGCGTCGATGACCAGTCCGGCGGCGTGTTCCTCGCCGGAGAGCAGATAGCCGGACAGGACGTGCGCGGTGTGGTGTGAGATGAGCTTCAGCCGCCGCCCGAGCACCCCGGGGAGCAGGGCGGCGAGTTCGCCCTGCTCGGTGGACGCCCACGATCCGTGCCGAGGGCTGGGACGCATGGACGGTGTCCACACGTGGTCGATGTCCTCGACGGTGACGCCGGCGGACCGCAGGCACCAGTCGAGGGCATGGGTGGGGGCGGTGAGGACGCCCTTGCGTGTGGTGCGGTTGTGTTTCACGCCGCTCCACCGCTCCTCCTCGGCCGCGTAGATACGGCCGTCGACGACGAGGCAGGCGGAGGTGTCGTGGTGGAAGTTCAGACCGAGCGCTGCGGGCATGGGGACCTCCGGAAGGGAGTGGTCAGAGGGAAGCCGTGCGACGGGTGAGGGAGGGGACGACCTGAAGGCCCGAGTCCCTGTACTCATGGCACTTCAGGCAGAAGTCGTAGTGCTCGCGGCGCGGTGCGAAGACCTTGGTGGCGAAGTCGTCGTCCCAGACCGTGAACTCGCTGTCGTTCTTGGCCATGGCGTTGAAGCACCGGTAGCAGTCGCCGTCGACCTCGATCATGAGGTGTTGGTCGACGTTGCGGTCGCAGAGTCCACCGAGGTCGTTGGCGGGTTGGCCGACGTCGATGTGGTGGACGTGGTTGGTGACGTGGATGGCGCCGTACTTGTCGCACAGGGCGGCCAGTTGACTCAGGCGGTCCGGGGCTATGGCTTCCAGCACGCTGTTGATGACGACGGTCTTTCCGGCCTCCCGGAGCACGGGAATGACTGCGCTGACCTCGTCGTAGTTGTCGTGCTCCTCGTCGCAGCCGATCAGGACCTGGTCGTAGTGCGCGAGGGTCGCCTGGAGGAGACGCTCGTTGCGGGCCAGGGTGATCGCGTTGGAGCCGAGCACCATGACCTGATCCGGGAAACGGTCGCGGGCCAGGCCGCTGAGCTCGGCGAAGTCGCGGTGGACGGTGGGTTCTCCGCCGTTGATGTGCAGTTGCCGGAACGGGATCTGTCCGAGGCGGTCGAGGACCTGCCTGAACGTGTCCAGAGGCATGTTCTCGCCCTGGCCGCCTTCGGCGAAGATGCAGAAGTCGCAGTGGCGGTTGCACTTGGTCGTGATCTTGATTTTCGCGGTCTTGAGGGTCCTGGGCGCGCCGGACAGCACGGAGGAGGTCATAGAGAGCCCCTTTGGTCACGCGGAGTTGGCGGAGAGGAAGTCCTCGACGACGGAGCGGTGACGACTCCACAGGGCGAGGAGGTCGTGAAGAGTGCTCGCGGTGGTCGGACCCGGTGGCAGCAGCTCCGTCATGGCCTTCACTAGCAGCGCGTCGTCCCCGGAGGTTCGGTCGGCGAGGCGGGTCAAGGTGTTCCGAGCGGAACGGAGTTCTTTCTCCTCGCGCGCTATCAGGTAACCGGTCACGGTCTCCGGCGGAGGATCCAGGTAGTAGATCCAGCGTGCGACGCGCACGCGGAGCATGCCGGCGGTCGTGGTCCACGCTGCCGCCTCCGCCTCCGATGCCTCCGGCAGAGACCTGGGGCGCGGTGTGCGGCGCAGTACGGCGTCCACGGCTACGTGGGCCGAGTGCAGCAGGTCCGCGGGAGGCGATTCCGTATCCGAGCACGTGGCGGACAGGCGAAGGAACTCCTTGGCCAGGACTTCGAGTTCGCCGGGGTGCCATTGGTCGAGGGCCGCGGTCTTCCCGGGGCAGCGGGTGCGCGTGGCCAGGGCCGCCGACGCGAACCAGCACGGCGCGACGTAGTGCCAGGCGACGCAGTGTCTTCGGTAGCCGTCGAGATCGTGGTGGACGTTGTCGGTGCTGTCCTTGTCGAGTTCGTAGCGGCCTCCGATCCGTGCGTCGAGGATTCCTCGGTAGAACCTCTCGTCCGCGCGGCTCCACGGCATCGTCCGCGCACGGGACTGCCACCGCCCGAGAATGGCCGCGTCCCCCGTGACCAGGCTCCAGGTGGAGATCTCGGCCGGTGACACCTGGTTCCGGTCGAGCTCACCGACGGTGAACGCGAACCCAGGCGGATGTTCGAGCAGCCGGCTGTGAGCCGGGTCCAGGAGCACCGCCCGGTGATGGGCGGCGGCAAGTTGCTCGTTCCACTCCCACCACGAGCCGGGGGCCTGGTCGAGGATGACGCGGATGTCGATGTCCGAGTGCGGTGCGATGAGATCGCCGGCCTGCCACTTGTGCGTGAGCATGCTCGCGGTGACGCCTTGGGTGGCTAACTGCTCGGCGTAGATGGCACCGAGCCGCGTGTACGACGTGGTGGAACGGACCGTGGTCACTCGGACTCACCGCCGGGTCGGCGAAGCGAGCAGCCCCCAGCCGTACCGCTGGCCACAGGCAGCAGGGGAAGCACGGGCACGCCTTCCGGCCGTTCCATGCGGTCCCAGCGCAGGTCGTAGTCGACGTAGTGAAAGCCCTGCCAGGCATCGTTGCTGTCCCGTTCGAGCATGGCGTTGAAGAGGTGGGCGTAGGCGTCGGCCATGGTGCCGTTCGCGAGGTGCGGCTTCAGGGGGATGTCACGGTTGTGCAGGATGCAGGGCCGGGCGATGCCGGTGGGAGTGACCTTGATGCGGTTGGCGTCGGAGCAGGTTGCACAGGAAGAGTTGGAGATGAATCCGATGGAACCTGCCCAGCCGGTCGGCTGCAGGTACCGTCCCGGGCTTCGCACTCCGAGCTCGGTACGGGAGATCTCGCCGGCCTCCTCGAACCAGGCGTGGAGGCGTTCGCGGACCTCCGCCTCGGGCACGAACTCGGTGGGGAACAGGGCCTCCGCCGGCCCGATGCGCTGCAGTTCGATCAGCCGTACGGCGATGGGGAGTCGCTTGGCGAGTTCGGCGACACCGAAGGCGTCGTCCAGGTACGACCGCTGGAGCACACAGTTGATCTTGACCTTGAGGCCGAGTTCGAGTGCACGGTCGATCGTGGCCCGGGAGACTCGTGGGTCACCGCCGCCCATGATCTCGGTGGACCGCGCGGGATCGAGGCTGTGCAGGCTGATGTTCAGGTACGTGAGCCCGGCATCGTGCAGCGCGTCCACGGTCAGGCCGCGGCGCAGGTTGCCGTGGCTGGTCATGCCGACGGTCGCCTTGTCGCCGAGCCCCTCGGAGAGCGCGCTGATGATGTCGAGGATGTCGGCACGCAGTGTCGGTTCCCCGCCCGAGCAGTGAGCCTTCCGGATGCCCCAGAGGCCGGCCTCGTTCGCGATGCCCGCGTAGTCGGAGACCGTGAGCGTCTTGTCCTTGTGCCCGTAGTCGGGCATGCACCGGGGCTTGCAGAAGACGCAGTCGAGGTTGCAGATGGAGTTGAGCGTGAACGCCAGGTAGGGGTGGTTCCGACCCGACTCGGCGAACCGCCGGAGCAGGTCGGTCCTGGCGGACTGCTGGTCAGTGGGGGGCATGTGTCCCTCCGTGGGTTGGGGTGACAGCACCGTTGAGGGGCTGGCCGGCGAGGAAACGCCGGAGGTTGTCGACGAAGAAGGCGACCGCCTCGTCCATGTAGGTGTGGCTGAAGACGGCGCTCTTCGGCGTGAGCAGGATCCGCGGGTGGTGGCGGAGTGGGTCGTCGAGCGCCGGTGGCTTGCGCGGCTGCACGTCGAGGGCGGCACCGGCCAGCGGGCCCTGGTCGAGGGCGTCGAGGAGCGCGTCGTGGTCGACGGTGCTGGCCCGTCCGAGGTTGATGAAGATCGTGCCGGGGCGGCACGCCTTGAAGGCGCTCTCGTCGAAGAAGCCGTGCGTCTCGGCGGTCGCGGGAAGCAGGTTGACGACGGCGCGTGAGCGCGGGAGTGCTTCATCAACGCGGTGTGCCGGCACCCATTCGATCCCGCCGGGTTCGGAGCGCGGGGGCCTACGCCGTACGCCTATGACGTGCATGCCGACGACCTGCGCCACCTCGGCGAGGCGGAGGCCGACGGAGCCGCAGCCGACGATCGTGAGTGTCTCGCCGTACAGGTCGAAGAAGCTGCTGGCGAGGTCGTCCTTCCACCAGGTGGACCTGGTCTGGAGCCGTGCACTCGTGAACAGGCCCCGCGAGAAGCCGAGAAGCAGGCCGATCGCGTGCTCGGCCATCGGCCTTCCGTGGTAACCGTACCCGCGGGTGACCGTGACGCCCGCGGCATCGAGCGCGGCGACCGGCCAGTGATCGATACCGGCGGACGGGGTGGCCGTCCAGCGGAGCCTTGGGGAGGCATCGAGCCACTCCTGGCCGAAGGACCAGCCGAAATAGACGTCAGCGGTGCGGATCTCGACAGGGATGTCGTGCTCGTGGGCGACCCGGAAGCGGACGTCGGGAAAGGCGGACTGTAACTGTCCGGCGTGTCGGTCGGATAACCGCCAGAAGGGGTAATGGGAGTTGAGGGCGAGCAGCGCCGTGGTTGTTGTCACGCTCCGCTCCCCAGGGAGGTGCTGGGTGCCATCGCCCAAGGGACGTGCTGGCGCAGGTAGGAGCGGATCGTGCCTTCGTAGTCGTGCCGGGCCGTGAGCAGTGCTCGGCCGCGCGCACGCATCCGCTCACGCTCTTGGACACTGATGTGGAGCGCCCGCCTGATCGCGTGAGCGAGGCCCATGGGGTCACGAGCTTCCGCCGTGAACCCGGTGAGTCCGTCGACGACGGTCTCCGTGAGCCCGCCGGCCCGAGTCGCGACCACCGGCGCGGCACCCGAGGCGAAGGCTTCGAGGGGGATCCTTCCGAACGGTTCGGCTCGGGAAGGCACCACCACTCCCCGGAGGGCCGGGCTCCGCAACCACGAGCGGTACTGCGGGGAGAACCGGGGCAGGAACGTCGCGTCGATCGCGTAGTCCCGGACCATCGCCTGGAGTCGTTGCTGGTAGCTGGTCAGGGTCTCCGTGTGCGTCGTGGGTGCGAGCAGGAGGTGCGGCACCCGATCGCCCCGCGTACCGAGGATGCGGACAGCTTCCAGCAGGTCCTCGAAGCCCTTGCTCTCCACCGCCCGGCCCATGGCCAGCAGGAATCCCGCTTCGGCTCGCGGCGGCAGCGGGGCGGGCACCACGTCCTCGTGGTCGCTCAGGAGCAGGCCGTTGGGGAGGTCGACCACCACACGTCGCGGGACGCCGTAGACCTGCTCAAGATGGCCGCGCATGTGGTGCGAGATGGCGCCGACGAGCGCACCGCCACGCACCGCCGCTGTCAGGCCCTCGTGCTCCCAGCGGATGCGTCGCCGGTCCTCCGGCGAGGCGAGTTCGCTCGTCGACCGGGGCAGGAGAAGGAGGCTGAACGGATCGTCGGCGCCTTGATGGAGTCCGAGCCCGAGGAAGGGGATGTCCAGGCAGGTCAGTTGGGCCATCGGCGCATCGGCAAGGCGCGCCCGGGCGGTATCCGCGACCCGCTCGCACAGTGCCTCGCAGCCCGCGAGGGCGGCGGTCGCCGCTCGGCCACCTGGAACCGGAACGACCTCGGCCCCGGCCTGCCGCAGCATTCCCTCCGTCTCGGCCACCCACACGGGGTCGTAACTGGGGTCGGAGCGTGGGATGTGAACGGGCATGACCAGGAGGCGTCCACGCGGAAGTGCTCGCGCGAGTACCTCAAGGAAGGCCCTGTTGCTGAAGCCCGTGCCCGATGTGCACCCGTAGTAGCCGTCATGCAGCGCGACGGCGATCGTCGGCGAGAGAGCGGTCGTGGACAGCCCGGCGGTTCCTTCCGCACCTTTCTGCCGCGGGAGGGGGACCGGTTCGCTGGCCGGAACGGGGGCCACGTCCTCTGAGCTGCGTATGCGCGCTGCCATGGGAACACTCCTCCAGTACGGGATGGGCGGGGGAGAACGCTGACTCGGACGGTGAGACACCTGGGTCGCGCATAAGTGGCGCGGTCCGTCGGGAACTCGTGCAACGGAGCGTGAAGAGACGATTCCACTACGCGAGTGCGACGAGCGGACAAAGTGTCCGCAGGAATTCGCCGCCGACCTATTGACAGCAACAGGCTTTGTTTGAAGGCGAGTTGAGGGGCGTGGGCGTCAGGCTGGTGGAGGTTGCTCGGGCCGTACATTCGCTGCCCCCTTACAGATGCGCCCTGGAGACGCGACGAGGTTTTGCCGGGCGGCCTGGCGAACGGCGGTTGGGAGTCAATGGCGGAGCGTGTTGGGACCGTCGCAAACCCGCTCCGCTGATCTCCACACCCTTCGTGTGACCTTGTTCGGTCTCTTCGCGTGATCTTCTACGGTGTGTCGAGGTGGCCTTCGAGTTCCGCGGGGAGCCTGCGTGAGCCATGAGTTCGCGCGGGAGGAGGACGTAGATGCCCGCGCTCGGAATCGTCAGGGACGAGGGCGAAGTGCGACGGACTACGGCCGTGGCCGAGAGCAAGGACCGGGGCGGTGGCCGGCCCGAGCCATCACTCGGTCAGGAGACCTTCGGTGAATACGCGAACCGTTGGTGCGAGGCACAGGACCTGGCCGCCTCGACCATGCAGAACTACAAGCGCCACATCGAGGGGCACCTGCTCCCCGAGTTTGCGGACAAGGCGCTCGCCAGCATCCTGCGTACGGACGTCGACCTGTGGGAAAAGAAGGAGAACGCCGTCTACGCGGCTTCCAGCGTCAGAACGTGGCGCGCGACGCTCCACGTGATCTTCGAAGACGCGATCTACGAGGGTCTGATCACGACCAACCCTGCCGCCAGACGGCGCGGACGCGGCAAGCGAGCCGGCCGCTCCCGCAACCGCGGCCCGGAGAAGGTCGTCACCGACGCACTCGGCATCCTGCTGACCGCCGAACGGGCCGCTCTCCTCTCCGGCCGCGATGACGAGTTCGTCGCCGTCGTCCTGAAGGGGTACACCGGCATGCGGTGGGGCGAAATCGTCGGCCTGGAAACGGAATTCGCCCGTCCGAGCTCCGTCCGTGTCGAGTGGCAGCTGTACGAACTCGACACCGGTGAGTTGGTGCGCTGCCCGCCCAAGGACGACAGCTACCGCACCATCGACTCGATGGACTGGCTTGCGGCACTGGTCGCCAAGCACGTCGCCCGAACGAAGCCGAAACCCTGCCTCTGTCACGGCAAGACCTACGTCTTCCGTGGCCAGGGCACTACCCGAACCGGCGGCCACCAGGGCGCGAAGCTCGTCGACGTCGCACGCTGTGCCGAAGTCTCCACGGGCACCGTGTCCAACGTCCTCAACCATCCCGACCGCGTCACCGAAGCCAAGCGGTTGAGGGTCGAGCAGGCCATTTCCGACCTGCGGTTCGTGCGGGGCGGCGTGGCGTCGGAGTATGCGGCCCACTGGCGCCGAAACGGCTTCGCGACGTGGCTGTTCACCCCGGCGGTTTCGGGCTGGTACCCGAAGAAGGCACCACAAGAATCCCGCCCCGTCCCGCTGCTCGGCGAGCCGTGGCCTGGCGTTCCGGCCCGAGGGCGGGCGGCCGCCGACCGGGCCGAGGCCTGCTGGCTCCCGATCGCCAAGGGCCTTACGCCCCATGGCCTCCGCCACACCCACCGGACCGTGATGGAGGACCTCGGCACGGAGAGGGTCCTCATGGACCAAAGGATGGGCCACATCGACGGCTCCGTCTCGGCGCGCTACGCCCACGTCACCCCGGGCATGCGCCAGCGTCTGATGCTCGGGTTGACCCAACAGTGGGAGACAGCGCTCGACGCGCGGCTGGCCCTGTCTCCGACGTCTCCGGTGCGGGTGCTCAACGATCTCCTGTGCGTCCGGGCCTCCATGGTGCGATCTCCTCGCCGGCGACCCGTATCCTGCTGCCGATCGCGATGGCGATGAGGATCTTTGAGACGGCTCGTGGCCCGTCACCATCGAGGACCCACGATGGTGCGCGCATCGTCTGCACCGTTATCGAGGAAGGCGCCGCCGAGTCCGAGTAGCGCGCCGTTCCCTCGCCGTGCTGCCCGGGCACTAGCCGTTTCACTGGCCATCGCGCTCGGAGAACGGCCAGGATGCGTCCCAGCTGCGCCCGGCGCACATCGGGGCAGCCTGCTGTCCTCTGGTCCCAAGGCGAGGACCACGAGGAGGTCACTCCGTGAGCATCTTCGTCGCCGAGCGCGCTCCGCAACGCGCCCACGGATAGGGTTGGCGGCGCCGGAGCGAGGAGGAAAACCATGGCGCTGACCACGTCGCTGGCTGGCCGGGTCCGAAACACGAGCCTGCCTAAGAGCCATGCCCTCTTGCCGCTCCTTGAGGCTGTCGTCAACGGCATTCAGGCGATCGACGCCCGATTCGGCGACGACGTCGAGCATGGCCGTCTGAGCGTCAGGATCCAGCGCAGCCCGCAGGAGGAACTAGACCTTGGCCCCGTTGGCCCCGGTCGGGTGGCGCTGAAGCCTATCGTCGGCTTCCTCGTCGAGGACAACGGGGAGGGCTTCACCCCGGAGAACATGACGTCGTTCGAGACACTGGACAGCGACCACAAGGCCACCATCGGCTGCCGCGGTGTGGGACGCCTCCTCTGGCTCAAGGCGTTCGACAGGGTCTCGATCCGCAGCACGTATGAGGATGACGCTGGAGCCCTCCACGGACAGCAGTTCCGGTTCTCGGTCGAGCGGGACGTTGAGCCGGACGGGGAAGCGGACGGCCTCGGCGGCGTCGGCACGATTGTGAGCCTCGACGGGTTCAAGGAGCCGTTCCAGAAAAGTGCGCTGAAGACCGTCGACGCCATCGCTCGCGAGATGTTCGAGCACTGCATCTGGTACTTCCTTCGCCCAGGCGGCGCGCCTGACGTTACGGTGACCGACGGCGACGAGACCGTCTCACTCAACAACCTCATGGCCGAGTTCGTGTACTCCGAGATGCCGGCGACCACGATCGACGTCAAGGGCGAGAAGTTCGACATGGTCAACCTCTGCCTCAAGTCCTCAACGCGCAATCCCGCTCCACGGTTGCACTGGTGCGCCGCGAGCCGCGTGGTCATGGAGGAGAACCTCACGAGCAAGGTGCCGGGGCTCTACGGGAAGCTCAAGGACGAAGCGTCCGCGGAGTTCACATATGCCTGCTACCTGTCCTCCAACTTCCTTGACGACCACGTCCGCGCTGACCGCACGGCCTTCGACATCGCCGAGCACGTGCAGGGCGCGACGCTAACCGAAGACGTATCGCTGGACGACATTCGCGCGGGCGTGCTGGAGGAAGTCGAGAGGATCCTGGCCGTCCCGCTCAGCGCGGCGCGCGAGGAGGGCAAGGCCCGGGTCAACGATTTCGTGAGCAACCGTGCGCCGAGGTACCGGCCTGTTCTGTCGCGGCTGGAGTCGCTGGACGTGACCGTGGATCCGTCCATCAAGGACCAGGACCTTGAGTTGTTGCTGCATGGCAAGCTGCAGAAGCTCGAAGCCGACGCGATCGCCGAGGGCCAAGCCGTGTTCGCCGAAGACGGCTCCACCCCGCCGGAGGACTATGCCGAACGGCTCGCCCGATATCTCGACACAGTGACCGACATCAACCAGTCAGACCTGGCCGCGTACGTCTCCCGCCGACGAGTGATCCTTGATCACCTCGACAGACTGATCAGGTCCGACGACCAGGGAAACTACAGCAGGGAGGACGCCATCCACTCACTGCTCATCCCGATGCGGACCGACTCCAACAAGATCGGCACCGACGCCTCGAATCTTTGGATCATCGACGAGCGGCTTGCGTTCCACGAATACCTTGCCTCCGACAAGACGCTCAAGAGCATGCCCATCACCGGATCCGAGTCGACCAGGGAGCCCGACGTACTCGCGACTCGGCTCGTTGACCACCCGCTGCTGGCCGCGGAGGGCGAGAGGCTACCGCTACCGTCCATCGTCGTAGTCGAGATCAAGAGGCCGATGCGGAACGACGCGTCAGAGGACAAGGACCCGATCCAGCAATGCCTTGACTACGTGAAACGGGTACGGGAGGGCGGAGTGCGGACCGCGTTCGGTCGTCCAATCCCCCCGTCCAAAGAGCCGCCCGCGTTCTGCTATATCGTCGCCGACCTCACGCCGAAGATGGTGAGCCGTTGTGAGTACGCGAACCTGCGGGCGACTCACGACGGAATGGGCTACTTCGGCTTCAACGAACCGAACAAGGCCTACATCGAGGTCATAAACTTCAACCGTCTGGTCAACGCGGCCACCGAGCGGAACCGAGCGTTCTTCGACAAATTGGGACTGCCGTCCAGTTGAGCGATGGCCTTGCCTTTTTGGACGACGATTGATTAGTCGTCAGCTCTTGGAGCAGGCCAATTTCATGATCTCTTCCAAGAGCCGCGGTGAGTCCTGAAGGCTGTCGAGTACCGCGTCGGCTCCCGCTGCGGCCAGTCCGCGGGCGGTGGTCTTGCCGGACGCGATGCCGATCACCGAAGCCCCGCCTTCGATACCGGTGCGGACATCTTCGAGGGAGTCTCCGACGATGACGGTGTTGGAGCTCGCGAAGGCTGTACCGAGCTTGGCCTGAGCTCGCTTCTGCGCGACGGCGACGAGGGCAGGCCGGTGCTCGTCGTCGGAGGAGTATCCGCCGATCTCGGTGTCCAGGAAGGCGTCGAGGCCGAAGGCTTCGAGCTTCAACAGCGCGTTGGGCTTGAGGTTCCCCGTGACGACGGTCGGCACGCAGAGCGTCTGCTCGCGCACTGCCTTCAGGGCCGACACGGAGCCGGGCATGAGGACGCCCTGCTCGCGCAGGTCTTCCCCATGCGCGGCGAGCCGCTGCGGCAGGAGTTCGACCATGCGCGGCAGCAGCCGGGGGATGTCCGATGCCGGCACGCCGTTGTCCAGGAGCAGGGATCGGATCGCGAGGGGCATCGTGACGCCAGTGCCCCGGGCCGGAAGCCGCTCTGCGGGGCGCCCGACGATCTCGGTGAAGGCCTCGCGGTAGACCTGCCGATCGATCTCACCGACGTACAGCAGCGTGCGGTCGATGTCCCACAACACGAGTAACCGTTCGACTTCAGCCACTCCCGACTCCTTGCCCTTGACCGGGACCACACTGTGGCTGCGAGAGTACGGGGATGCAGCCGCGCCCATCCTGCCGCCGTGAGCGCCTGGCTACTGTCCGCGGCCGGATGGCGAGGGCGGGCTTCCGGCACGTGCGGGATTCGCGCGGACAATCTGTCCGTAGGTACTTCGACGCCGACCCCTTGACCGCGGGGCGATGACTCTACTCATCTCGCGCCCACTTCATCCCGACATGCCCTGCTTCGTTCACGTGATCGGTGGTTCAGGAAGCGACCGCAAGCCGCTTCGGGTCACTGCCACGGATCCACGTCATGGGCGCGGGGCCATCGGCTCTGTTAACAGTTGGCGACCAAGGGCGCAGGCTTGGACATTATCCGTACTCTGATCGAAGTGCTTCATCGCGAAGGGACAGGTCCACCGATGAGTGAAAACCTGACGCTGGGAGACCGTCTCCGTATCGCTCGTAGGACACGGAAACTGTCTGCCGCCCAACTGGCACAGAAGGTCGCGGTCTCCCCGAGCTACGTGCAGAAGTTGGAGTCGGGCGCGCGCAAGGCTTCACCGTCGCTGGTACTGGCTCTCGCCAAGGCGCTGCGCTTCGGTCCCGAGGTCCTGACCGGCCAGCCGTACTACGGCGAGCCGGAGGCGGAGGACGGCGTCCACGCCGTCATACCCGAGCTCCGCCGTCTCCTGCTCTGCTACGACAGCCCCGACGACCTGGAGATCGCCCCGCGGGCGCTTCCCGTGCTCGCCTCGGAGGTCGACCAGGTGGCGGCCCTGCGCCGCGACGCCCGCTATGCGCCCATGGGCCCCCTGCTGCCGCCGATCATCACCGAGCTGACGCACGTGGCCCTCGCCGGCGACAACGGCGATCGAGCCAAGGCGTTCTGGCATCTGGCACGTGCCTATCGCGCGGTGAACTCCCTGGCCCACAAGATGGGCCACCACGACCTCTCGAACACGGCGCTGGAACGCGTCCGTTGGGCGGCCGACAACTCCGGCGACCCGCTGATGCAGTTCACGGCCGGCTACCTCGTCGCCGGTGCGATGCTGCGCCAGGGAGCGTACTCGCCAGCCCGCCGCAAACTTCTCGGGCTGCGGACCGAGTTGGAGCGGGTCCAGCCCGAACGCTCTTTCACCCAGGACGCGCTCGCCGTCGACGGCGCCCTGCTGCTGAAACTGGCAGTTCTCGAAGCCCGCGAGAACAACGCCGACCGCGCCGATGACTACCTGAGGGAGGCGGAGCAGGTCGCGGCCATGGCGGGTAACCGCGACTCGCTCGCGTACGAGATGTCGTTCGGCCCGACGAACATCCGCATCCACGAGGTGCACGCGATGATCGACACGGGCGACACCGAGCAGGCCCTCGCCCGTCTCGTCGAATGGTCTCCGACTTCCGGCGGTGAGTGGGCGCCGCCCGCTACGACCGTCGGTGAGCGGTCGAGCCACCACTTCATCGACGTGGCCTCCGCGAAGCTCGCGGAGAACGACCGGGACGGTGCCTTCGCGGACCTCAAGCGCGCACGGAAGGTCGCGCCCAACCACACGCGGTTCCACCCCTCCGTTCGTGAGACCACGGCGGCGCTGCTCAGGATGGACGCCCATCCCTCCAACGAGCTGTCCGCGTTCGGTAGTTGGACGGGCATTAGCACAACCTGAGGTTGTGTCAAGGGCTTTGGTAAGCGGAGCCCACGGACAAGCTGTCCGCGCAGGGCAGCTTGCGGAATGGAATGGTCTCTTCACACGCAGTGGTGAGGAGGCCTTTTCCATGTCCGACGACAATCCCGCGGCTCGCGCGAACCCGCCGCGCTGGATGCCCATCGGCGAGGAGCCCGAGCTGTGCTCGGCGGGGGAGTGGTGGGATGCCGTACGCGCCGTGGAGGCCGTGGGCCAGCGCGCGATCGAGATCCTTGAGGAGGGTGACGAGCCGGTCGGTCCGGTGATCCTGGATCACGGCGGTCCGGAGCCCCGGCTGTACTTCCTGGTTCCCGTGGGCACCGCGGCCCGCTGGGAGGAGCCGGGAACCGTCGCGCTGGGCCAGAAGTGCCACGTCGTCGTACCCTCCGCCGAGAGCACGACACCTCCAGGGATGCACTGGCACGTCTTCCCCCGCGGCCCGCGGACTCTCACACGGCCCGAAGCTCTGCGCCGGGCGCTGAGCCAGGCTCGGCGGGAGCGGCGAGGGATCGCCGAGGAGGCGGCTTCCTGATGGCTCTGAGTATCTCCCTCGTGCTGCTGCTCGGCATCCTGGTGATCGTTCTGGTCCGCGGCAAGTCCGTAAAACCCGGACCCGCGATCGTGTGCGTGCTGTTCGGGTTCTTTCTGGCGAGCACTTCCGTGGCCCCGAGCATCAACCGGTTCATGACCGGCGTCGCCGACATGATCGGACAGATTCGCTTCTAGGGGCCCGACTCGGCTTCGGATTCCTCTTCCCCGCTCGGCCGGCGGCCCGCCCCATCCACGTGGCGGCCCTTCCCCCAACCTGCCTGAGGCCCTGATGACATTCACGTCCAACTCGGAGAGCGCGTCCGCTCGCACAGCCCGTCCGCATCGGACGAAGGGTCCCGATCCCGATCGCCAGCCGCTCTTGGTCCGCGGCGAGGGACTCTGATGCGTCTCGTCTACCATCCCGCCGGCCACGACGACGACCTACGTGTGGCCCTGGTCGAACTTCAGGCGGGGCGTTGGAAGTCGGCACGCGAACTGCTGGGGAAGACGGGCACGCACTGGACACTGCGAACGTCCCGCACCCAGTTACTGGCCGTGGCCGCCGCTCGGTCCGACGTGGTCGACGTCTGGCTCGCCGAGGAGCCCGACAGCTACGACGCGCAGCTGATGGCTGTACGTGTCGCGGTCGAGAGGACGCTGCGTGCTCACCGTCAACAGCACCCGAGAACCCTGGAGTTCGAGACGCGGGCGCGGCGTGCGGCGCTGCTGGCGGCTCGTCGTACTCCGTACGATCCCGTGCCGTGGGTGTGCCTGTTGGCCCTGGCCCAGGTAGACGCACAGCAACTACGGCAGGAGCACCGGATGCGGTCCGCCGAGCCGATGCTCCCCAGTGGACCCTGGGGGCTCCTCTACGAGGTCAACCAGCGTGATCCGTACAACCGCGAGGCCTACCATCGCGTACTGCAGTTCCTGCTTTCCCTCGATGGTCTGCGGGCTTCCTCATTGGCGGCGGTCGTCGACTTCGCCTGGTCGGTGGCGGGGCAGAGGCCGGTCGGCTCGCCCCTGCTGCTTCTGCCCGCGTACGCGCAGATCGAGCAGCGTCGTGCCCGGACGGATCCGCTCTGGAGGCGGCAGTGGGCGGAGGATCCAGCGCTCGGCTACACACTGAACGCCTTCCACGACTGGTTTCGCAAGGCGCCTCCCGGGCTGTGCTCGGTGTCCGACCTGAACCATCTCGCTTACGCCTTGTGGGCTGGTCACCAGTACCTCGAAGCGTCCGAGGTCTTCGAGGCGATGGGCCCGTACGCGACGCGTGAGCCCTGGGCCTCCGTGCATGACGGTGCGGCAGCGGCAGACCCCGGGGAAGCGCTGCTGCTTCGGGCGCGCGCTGAGTCTCTCTCCTTCTCCCGCAAGCGCAGGCCTCGCGCTGGGCCGCACCCGTAGTCGTCCGCTGACGCCCGCTCAATGTCAATTGGCATGCACCTGTCTAATCGGTTGTTTCTCGCTCCCTACGGAGGTTGACCTGTGTCTCGCCCAACTCCGCACCACCGTGCCCAGCGACAGAAGGCCGATGAGGCCTACCTGAGGGAACTCGGTTACGAGCCCGTGCTGACCCGACGCATGGGGCCGTTCGGGAACTTCGCGCTCAGCTTCTCGATCATCAGCGTCCTGTCCGGGTGCATGACGCTCTTCGGCTTCGGCCTCGTCACGGGCGGCCCGGCCGTCATGCTGTGGGGCTGGGCCCTGGTGGGTCTGATGGTGCTGGTCGTCGGTGCCGCGCTCGCCGAGGTCACCTCCGCCTACCCGGTGTCCGGCGCCCTGTACTTCATGGCCAACAAGCTCGGCGGTCCCCGCTGGGGCTACGGCACCGGCTGGCTCAACCTCCTCGGTCTGATGGGAGGAATGGCCGGCGGCTGCTACGGCACCGCCCTGTTCACCGGCGCCTGGCTCAACCTCCAATGGGGCTTCACCCCCACCCCGGAGCGGACGCTGATGATTTTCGCGATCATCCTGCTCCTGCTTGCCACGCTCAACCTGTTCGGCGTACGACTCGTCAGCATCCTCAACTCGATCAGCGTCTGGTGGCACCTCGGCGGTGTCGCGGTCATCGTCGGGGCGCTGGCGCTCGTCCCCTCCCACCACCAGCCGGCGAGCTTCGTGTTCGGCGAGTTCACCAACCACACGGGCTGGAGCAACCCCCTCTACGTCGGGCTGTTGGGACTCCTGCTCGCCCAGTACACCTTCAGCGGCTACGACGCCTCCGCCCACCTCTCCGAGGAGACCGAGCACGCGCAGGTCAGCGCGGCCCGGGGTATCGTCCGCTCGATCTTCTGGTCATGGGTCGTTGGTTTCGTACTGCTCGCCGGGATGCTGTTCGCGATCCAGGACTACGCCGGAACCATGGGCAGCGCCACCGGCGTCCCGCCCGCCCAGATCTTCCTCGACGCCCTCGGGCCGACGGCCGCCAAGGCTCTCCTGCTGGTGATCATCGTGGCGCAGCTCTTCTGCGCGAACGCGGGCCTCGCCTCCGCCAGCCGCATGGTGTTCGCGTTCTCCCGGGACGGCGCCCTGCCCTTCTCCAACACTTGGCGTCGCCTGAGCCGCCGCACCCAGACTCCTGTCCACGCCGTATGGCTCGCGGTCGCGGTGCCCTTCGTACTTGCCCTGCCGAGCCTGTACAGCACGACCGCGTACACGGCGATCACGAGCATCAACGTCATCGGCATCACGCCGGCCTACGCGATACCGATCTACCTCCGGATCAAGAACCGGCACTTGTTCAGGCCCGGCCCATGGAACCTCGGCCGGTGGGGCGTGACGGTCGGCACGGCCGCCGTCGTCTGGGTCGGGTTCGTGACCGTGCTCTTCTGCCTGCCGCAGACCCGCCCCGAGGGAGAGGCGTTGGTGAGCGCCGACTCCTTCAACTACGCGCCGATCGCGCTGGTATCCGTCCTCGTCCTGGCCTGGATCTCATGGCGATTCAAGGGGAAGCGGTCGTACGAGGTGCCCGCCCAGAGCTTCGACCGGTCGGCGAGCGCGTACGAGGACGAGGTCGTCTGATGACCGAGGCCTCTTCGAGTAACGGGTCCGTCCCCCGCCTCGCTACCAAGCGCACCTCCTCGCCGCACGGCCGCCCCGAAGGTCAGCTCTCCCTGACTGACCTTCGGAACCTGGTCAAGGCGGGCCGGATACGGACGGTACTGCTGGCCCTCCCCGACCTCCAGGGGAGGCTGAAGGGGAAGTGGTACGACGCTCGGCACTTCCTCAGGAACGTCGCCCACGACGGGGCCGAGTTCTGCGCGTACCTGCTCGCCACGGACGTCGACATGAACCCCGTACCCGGCTTCGCGCTGGCCTCGTGGGAGACCGGCTACCAGGACCTGGCCGTCAGTCCGGCGCTGTCGACGCTGCGGACACTGCCCTGGATGGAGGGGACCGCCGTCGTGCTGGGCGACGCGGTGCACCATGACGGCACACCGATCGAGGTCGCACCCCGCCAGATACTCCAGGGGCAGCTTACGCGGCTGGCCCGGCACGGCCTGCATGTCAAGGCGGGCCTAGAGACCGAGTTCGTGCTCTACCAGGGCACGTACGCGGAGGTCGCCGGGGCCGGGAACCAAGGGCTGAGGCCTCTTACGACGGAGAACCTCGACTACGCGCTTGATCACCCGCCTGGTGCCCACCGGTTCTTCCGCCGCCTACAGCGCGCGCTCGCCGGGGCCGGCCTTCCTCTGGAGGCGATCAAGACCGAGGGTGCCCCGGGCCAGGTGGAGGTCACCTTCCCGTACGGCGGGGCGCTCGCCGCCTGCGACGGGCACCTGCTTTTCAAGCACGCGGTCCGAGTCCTGGGGGCAGGAGCGGGGCTGGCGCCCACGTTCATGGCGTCTCCGGAGACCGGCATACAGAGCGGCCTCCACCTGCACGTGTCGCTGTGGAGGGGCGGCATCAGCCAGTTCAACGAGCCCGGCGATGGCGGGCTTTCGCGAATCGCGCGCCAGGCCGTCGCCGGACTCGTCGACGCCCTGCCGGAGCTAGCCCCGCTGTACGCGCCGAACATCAACTCCTATAAGCGGTTCGTGTCAGGCACGTGCGCGCCCACCACCATGACGTGGGGCTACGACAACCGCACTTGCGCGGTCCGTGTCGTCGGACATGGCGAGCGCCTGCACCTGGAGATCCGCGTGCCGGGAGCGGACGCCAACCCGTACCTGGCCCTATCGGCGGCCCTGGCGGCCATCGACCACGGCGTCGAGCAGCAGCTCGCCCTCGGCGCGGCCACAACCGGGAACGCCCACGACGCGGACGGCGTAGAGGTGCCCTCCACTCTCCAGGAGGCGCTCCACGCCTTCCGGAACAGCGCGCTCGCGGAGGGCGCCCTCGGAGCCGAGGTGGTCGCCCACTACGCCCACCTTGCCCAGTTGGAGATCGAACACCATCACGGCCTGGTCACTGACGCTGAGCGGCAGCGGTGGCTGGCGCGTGCGTGACCTGCTCCTCCCGGAAGGATCTCTGGTTCCCGTGAGTGCCCGCTCGACCCGACCACCGTGTCCCCAACAAAGGATGACCAGTTCAGGCCGCATTGTCTGTGGCCCTTGGCAAGCTACTCACCCACAACATGACACCGAGCGCGTCCGGGGCGTCACTTATCGTGGCGCGCTCGGGCGGCCCGGCGAGCGGAAGGGCACACCGTGACCGACATGCCCAGCGCGCTCCACCACCTGGTGGAGTCGGTGACCGACACGTACGCGGTGGTCGCCGAGCACCCTCGGCCCGGAGACATCCGGCCTTCCGTCTGGGAGGTCAACGGGCCTGGTGGCGAAAGGTGGTTCGGGAAGGTCCACGCGGGTCCGATGCTCCACCGACGCGAGGTGACCGCGTACCAGAACTGGACCGTCGCGCTGGGCCCGGGCAGCGCACCCGAGTTGGTCTCCGCGGACACGCAGACGCGCACCGTCCTGGTCACCGCCGTTCCAGGACGCAGCCTCGACACGCTGCGCCTGCCGGCCGAGCAGGAACGGGTGGCCTACGAGCAGGCCGGCGAACTGCTCGCCCGGTTCCACACCGCGGCAGCCGACGAGCCGATGCCGGAAGCGACCGAGGAGTCATGGGACGAGGAGGTCGCCCGGCTGATGGACCGTACGGCGGGGCACGCGCCAGAGCACGACGTCGCGATGGTGCGCATGCTCGCCAAGGAAGCTCCTCCACGCCTGCCCCAGGTGTCCCAGCACGGCGACTACATGCCCAAGAACTGGATGTGGGACGAGACCGAGCAGCGCCTGCGGGTCATCGACTTCGAGCGGGCCGAACTCCGGTCCGCCGCCTACCGCGACATGAGTCGGCTGCGCTACCGGATCCTGTGCCACCGCCCCGACCTCGACGCTGCTTTCCACCACGGATACGGCCGCCCCCTCACCGAGGAGGAACAGAGCGCGTGCCAGGCATACGCGGCACTGGATGCCCTGGACTCTCTGGACTGGGGGATCAAGCACCGCGACATCGGCCTGGTCGACGAGGCGCAGACCATGTTGGAGAACCTGCGCCGGGAGACCGGCAGGAGCGTGTGGGGCGGGTGGCGCGCGTGAACGCCTTCGCCGTCCTCACGGCTCCCCGTCCGTCCGCACGCGGAGACCGGTGATCCGTATGGACGAAGCAGGCTGGGGCGACACGCTGACCGCCGAAGTGCTGGAAGACCGGTACGGGCTGGTCGCCGACGTCGTGGAACCGGTGCACATGGGCACGGACACCATCAACCGGCGAGTCCTGACGGACGACGGGCTGAGGCTGTTCGTCAAGCAGTACCGCTCGATGGCCGACCTGGACCCGGCACGCAGTGCGTGGGACATGTCGGAGTACTGCCGAGCCGCGAGGCTTCCCGTTCCACGGGTGTGGCCTGACGCCGACGACAACCTGGTCACCATCGCCGGAGGCAGCGCATGGGCCGTGGTCGACGAGGCTCCCGGCCGGGTGACGGCATCGGCGATGACGATCCCCCTCGCCGAGCACATCGGCGTCGTCATGGGGCGCATGCACCGTGTGCTCGCCGCGTACCCGCTCCCCAGGCGCGTGCAGCACACCCGCTGGCGGACCGAGCCCGTTGAGGACGCCGTGGCGAAGTGCGACATCGTGATGGCCAGGGCCACGCGCCACGGCCACGACCGGCTGGATCAACTGCGAGCCGACCTCGACCAGCGGCGTGCGGACCTGCGGGCCCACATCCTCCAGTTGCGGGAGCATGTCCCCGACACGCTGGTGGAACAGGCGCTGCACGCGGACCTCACCCGCACCAACCTGATCATCCTCGCCGACGCCGTCACCGGCGTCATCGACTTCCGCTGCGCCAGCGCGACGCCGGCCTGGGAGCTGGGGCGCGCGGCGTTCGACCCTCGCACCGTCGCCACCAGCACCGAGTGGGCCACTTGCGCCCTGGCCATGGTCAGGGCCTACCGCTCGGAGCACCCCAGCCTCCCGATGCGGGAAGTGCGGGCCTGCGCGCGGGTCGCGCTGCTGTACATGCTGTTCAGCTTCTACCGCGCCACCACCGCGGAGTACGACCTGCCGCGGGAGGCGGAGGCGGATCTACAGCGGCACTGGGACGAGCGCCAGATCGCTATCCGACGCCTGTTCGATGACTTGGAGGGCCTCGAAGACGAACTCGCCACCCTCGGAACGAGCGGAGGTGTGGCGTGACCTCCAGCGGCTTCCGGCCCCACTGAACGAACCGGCTGACGAACGACAGCCTCAACCACATACGGCATACAAGGGGACGTCTTGGCGTATCAAACCGTGATCGGTCCGCACGCGGTACTCATCCGCGCACAGCGCGCGCTGCTGGGGTTCCGTACGGCCTCCCCGGCCGGGCACTGGGTGCCGACGGAGGGCTGGAGCCGATGACAACGATCCCGAAGCCCACAGAGTCGACCCGGCCGACCGACGAGGCGGAGGTCTCGGACGAGGAACTGAAGTTCGTCATCCCCGGCGATCGCCGCATCGAGGCCGCCAACGCGATCACGACCCGCTCGATGGCCAAGCGTCTACCCCAACTGATCCGCCGCTCCCTCGCGTTGGGCTGGCAGGTCGACCGCGCCGCAGTCATCGCGTTGCTCGGCGTCCAGCTCCTCTCGGGGGTCCTGGAGGCGTTCGGACTGATGGCCACCACCCGGGGTGATCAAGCCGCTGATCGCCTCGCAGCACATCACCGGTGACCAGCTCCGTTCCGCCGTACCTTCCCTTGTCGTCCTGTCCGGCGCCATCGGTCTCCGTGCCCTGCTGGGTATCGCCTCCACTGCGCTGTCGGCCCGGTTGGCCCCGCGTATCGCTCGGGAGGCCGAACTCAAGCTCCTCGACGCGGCGACCAAGGCGGAACTGGCCGCGTACGACAACCCCGGATACAACGACCGCTGGGACGCGGCCGACCGTGGGGTGGAGGTCTCCAGGGACCTTCTCACTCAAGCTCAGTACATCCTCGCCTCGTCGGCATCGTTGATCGCCTCGGCGTGCGTCCTGACCACCGTGCACCCGATTCTTCTACCTCTGCTCGTCCTGGCGGCCCTGCCGAAGGGCCTGGCCAGCGTCCGCGCAGCGCGCATCAGCTACATCGCCTCGCTCGCCACGTCGAAGGACCGGCGGCTCCTGGGCATGCTGCGCTGGTACATGGTCGACAAGCAGACCGCGGACCAGGTCCGCTCCGGCACCATGGCACCCTTCCTCCTCGACAAGTACCGCACGGCTGGGGCACGGATCGACAGGACCACCGACCAGGCCACATGGCGCTCCGCCAGGATCTCCCTGGTGGGTGGGGCCGCGGGAGGCCTCGCCCACGTGGTGGTGTGGGTGGCCCTCGCGCTCCTGGTGTCTGCCGGGCAGATCTCCGTCGCCGCCCTCGGCACCGCGTTCCTCGCTCTGGGGCGCGTCAGCGCGGGACTGGACGGGATCGTCGGCTACGGAGCCCAACTCTTCCGTACCGGCATGTTCTTGGACGACTGGGCGGACTTCATCGACGAGGCCGGCGGACACCGCATCGACCGGGGCTCCCAGGCGCCGGCCGTCCCCGCCGTCGTATGCGCGGAGAACATCACCTTCCAGTACCCGAGCGCCGACCGGCCCGCCCTTGACGACGTCTCCTTGGAGGTCCGGCGTGGCGAAGTCGTCGCACTCGTGGGCGAGAACGGTTCCGGCAAGACCACGCTCAGCAAGATCCTCTCGGCCCTGTACCTACCCGACCAAGGCGCCGTCTCCTGGGACGGCACCGACACCAGGCACCTGGACGCGCACGCCACCTGGGCGCGTGTCGCCGTCGTGCCGCAGTCCTATGCGGCCTGGCCTCTTTCGGCGCGGGAGAACATCACCCTCGGTCAGGCCACCGAGGAGGGAGACGCCGCCGTGCTCGCCGCGGCGCAGGCAGCGGGTGCCGACGAGGTCGTCGACGGACTGCGCAGCGGGTTGAACACCCTGCTGGCCAAGGAATGGTGGGGCGGCCAGGAACTGTCCGGCGGACAGTGGCAGAGGATCGCGCTCGCCCGAGCGTTCCACCGGCCGGCGGGACTGCTCGTCCTGGACGAACCGACCGCAGCTCTCGACCCAAGGGCCGAGCACCGCATTTTCACCGGACTGCGCCGCCTCGCCGCCGACCGTGCGGTCGTCTTGGTCACCCATCGGCTCACGAATGTGACCGTCGCGGACCGCATCGTTGTTTTGGACAAGGGGCGCGTCATCCAGCACGGCACCCCCGACGAGCTGTTGGCCCAGCATGGCGGCTTGTTCCGAGAACTGTGGGATCTGCAGAACGAACGCACCGGTCGCGTTCCCGCCCCGGCCGGTTCCGAGGAGAACGTGCCGTTGAACCAGCCAGCCTTGTTCTGAACGACTCGACACCAGCGAGAAGGCGTCAGACGTGAGCAGAGACAACGTCGTACCCGACGTGTGGCAGCACAATCCGCTTTTGCTCTGATGGACAGTGGTCGCGATGACGGCGAGTGCGCGCAACGATCTCCGTAAGGCGCGTCAGCTATGTAGCCGTACCCCCACCGTAGCTGGGATCGAGATTTAAGGGTCTTGCGGTACGGGGCTGTACTGACTGCTCGCCCCTTCCGCTCAGCCGTCAATACTTGGTACCGGAGGATGCCCGGAAACCTGTACGCCAAGCGCCTTCGTGAAGAACTCAGCCATGTACTTGTCATTCACAATGAAGACCGTACGCTTGCCAATATGTGTCGCGTCGAATCCCCTTGATACCGAGTAGCTCATGTGATCCGGCAGGGGAAATTCGTAGGTAACCCACTTCTTTGCTTCACCGAGCTTAAAGTCACCTGTCTCAATGTCGCCGTTTGTCACCTTGTCACGCGGGAAGTCTGGCGTGTAGATGCTTGCGGTGGTGATGACTACCGGCACCGAGATAAGTGAAATCTTGTCTTCTGTCTGCCTGAGGTAATCGACGCCTTCGAAAATCTTAGGGAAGGTCGTCTCAAACGCGTGTGCCGCATGGGCAACTTGTCGGAGCGGCTTATAGATTTTCTCGTCTGCGTTGCGGTTTTGCTGCGTACGAGCGGCGTTCACCTCAATCCCGTTTACGATGTACTCGTAGTCTACGCTGCGCGCGTACCCGAGCTCAGGAAAGGTTACGTGACGATTCGCATACAGCGGTCCTCTCTTCTCGGAACTTTCTGCACGAGTGGTAGTGAAGAATGTCGGCCACTTCGGACTCTGCTTATGGTTTGGTAGAAGAATCCAGTTTTTCGTTTCCTCCTTGGCGCGCTTGCATTCAATAGTGAAGCAAACCAATCTGTCAGCTTTGCTGTCCGGCGCTACAGCAAGAATGTCAATGGATCCATGAACCCCTAGGATGGCCCCGTTCGACTGAGGGTCTGTAAAAGGAACCTCTACCGCTATCTCAAAGCCATCTTGGCTTCCGATCACTTCGGCGCAATGGTGCTGAAATGGGAATCCGCTAAAGTTTAGGATCTGGCGGATTTGCTCTGAGTGGTCGTCCATGGGCTGACTTTAACACGACATCACCATGCGGAGTAGTTGTTTAATTGCGAAGCCGTGACGGCTGGCGCTACCCCTCTATGTGGCCAGCCATCCTGCTACTGCATGTCTGGCACCGTACAGCTCTTGAAGTTTCTTGCGGAGTTCGAGAAGTCCGGCTCCGCTCTCTTGTAGTCGCGTTTGACGAAGGGTAGACAGTGCTTCCTGTCGATATCAGCGGTGGAGGCAAGGGGGAGAGATCTCCATACGGTGAAATCTTATTTTCAAACCGTAAAGTTGGCGGTAAAATACACACATGAACGAGGTGTCATTTCTGCAGTTTGAAGATCTGATCGACTACGCGACGGGACAGCGACCCAACGGTGGTTGGGTGACTGTCTACGCACGAGATGAGCGCGACAACGAAGATGGCGGCTACTACAGCGCCCTCGTGCCAGTTGGCAACATTGACGCTCACCTCGTCGAGCCCTCGTGGGATCTGGATCTTGGCGACGGAACGCCTGGGTTCTCGTTCTACTTTGATGACCGGGCAAGTGAGTATCACCGGTTCGGCGACGATAGCGGCGTCGAACCGCTGGTCGTCTGCCGTTATTTTCACGGGATTAAACCGTCTTACGTCGAAGTGTCGGAAGAGTTTAGGTATTTCCATAACCTATATGAGGATCGAGCTACCCGCACTCTCTTTGCTTTTGACGACAGTGGCGATGATATTGAAGTTGTCCGCGTATCTGACGACAAGGTGGAAGTCAGAGTCAAGTATCTGAAGGAGTATCTTGCGGTCCGGGGGATGGTGCTGCTATTGCTCTACGTCATTGACCGTTGGAGCGAGAAAAGCCTCGACGAGCTTGGGATGGCGCGACAGGATGAACAGCAGGGCGGTAGCGATTACCGCTACTCACGATTTGTAGACGCTTTTCCTGTCCTTGCCCCCGAGAGGAATAGCTGCGGGCGCCTGCTTGGAAAGACGGTCATGAGGGGAGCTGCAAACTACGACCCGCAGCGTTCATGGGGGCGCCATGACCGCAAGTACGAGGAATTTATTATCGGCGTGGACGATGACGGTGAGGAGGTGTATTACACCTGCGATGAAGAGAAGCTTGCCAACAATTTTGGAAAGAACCCCGACGCTCCGCATTTCCTCAGACCCGTGTTCTTCTCCAAGGAAGTCATGGCGAAGTACTACAACGATCCCGGAAAGTTCCGCGTCGAAGACGGCTACCTCAGGTGTGCGGGCTATTGGGGTGTGCCGCTGGACAACAACCACCAGAAGTATGTCGTTGTCTTTCTTGGCGATCTAGGGAAGCTGTCGCACAAGGAGCAGCTCTATTGGAAGCGCTACAACGTCCCGCCCGATGGGAGGATGAGCGACGTTTATTTCCGTCGCTCCATGCTTGGTGAATGGGCTGACGCCACTGAGCCGGCGCTGGTCTTCAAGAGGACGTACGAACGCTTCGGGAAGCACTGGAACTCAAATCACGGTTGGGAACTCTTTAAGAAACTCAAGCCTGCGGACGCACATCACTGGACATCGTTGCACGTTCCGTCAGACGGCAACCAAAAAGAATTCGACGAGCAGATCATGTCGCTGGCGAAGCTTCTGGTCGACCGCATCAACGAGGCGGAGGTAGGTAAGCGCGCTATCCTCGAACCCAATGACAAGGGCGGCATCACAAAGTTTGGTCGGTATCTGGATGCCATCGGGTTCACGGAGGCGGGTGCGTTCGTCCAGTTCCTTCGGAACCTGCAAAGCCTGCGTAGCGGCGCGGCCCATGTCAAGAGCGCCAAGAACAACAGCGACTACCAAAAGGCCATGCGCTTCTTCGACCTCGGAACCAAGGGGTTGTCTCAGGGGTTCGCTGACATTCTTGATGGGGCGACCGTGTTTATTGGGAAGCTGGAAGAGCTTGCCGTCACGGGTTCGGATGGTCAAGAGACTTCTTAGTTCCTGACGGAGGTTCCGTGTCCTTGCATATCCGCACGATTATAAAAATGGCGGCGGTCCCCAAGTATGGGGACGGGCCAGGCGTAAGGGGATAGTCGTAAAGAGTGGGGCACTCTGGCACACTGCGGGGGCGTGCCCAGCACGCCGACCCCGTCGCCCCCCCCGTGGCGGCGGGGTCGACCCGCGCCACGTTGGTGCTCACTGCTCGCCCCGCTCACGCTGTGTCGCGACCGGCGTTGTAGGGCGATGCGTCCTGAGCCTGCCGTGTGAGATCGGCCGGCGCAGCAAGCGGCGCGGCCAGCGCCGTCAAGCCCGCCACAGCCAGAGCGGTCTCGTCGAGATCGCCGACGCCATCAGGTTGCCGCCAGTGGAGCAGGAGGCTGTCCTCGGTCGCCGTGCAGCGCATTGACGGGGCGACCTCGTCCAGCAAGGGCAGGAGAGCGGCGCAGGTCTTCGGGACGTTCACGCCGTCGATGCCCAGGAGTACGTACAGGCGGTCCGCGATGATCGTCAGTTCCACGGACATCGGACGGTCCACCGCGCCGGCTGCCTGCGCTGTCCAGACCAGGACTTCCCTCAGCGCACCCGCCTCTGCGGCGGTCAGGTCCAGGCTGCCGAGCTGGCCTGTGCCGTCAGACAGACGCACATGTGCCGTTTCCGTCGTCCCTGCCCACCATGAGCTTAGGACCCCCCGCAGGTCCGCGGGTTGCTCCGCGGCTGCGGAGCGCAGAGCCGCCGCTGCCGCGAGCTCCGTGGCCGAGTCGGCCGCGCCGACAGCGACGCGCCGCAGGGCGGTGCGCAGCAAGGAGTCGTCGCCGTAACGGAGCTGGGTTAGGCACTGGGTGTAGAAGAGGGTGAGGCCGTCGAGGGTGTCTGGGGGCAAGGCTCCCACCAGTGTCGCTGTTCGGTGCGCCCAGGCTCGGAAGCCCTCCGCATCCGCGGACGCCAGAAGATCCAGACCCAGGTCGCCGCCGCGGGCGCAGTTCAGGCGCTCCTTGGGCGGCAAGTGCGGTGCCTGGCGGAGCTGCTGGCTAAGAACACCGCGCAGGACGGCCCTCTCCTGCGTGGACCACATGCGGGTGGTTCCCGAGGCGTGGGCATGCAGCAGGGCGAGGATCTCTTGTGCGGCGCGCTGCTTCGCCGTGGTCTTGCTCCCGGTGACTGGGGTGCCTGCCCACCGGATGGTCTGCGTACCGCAGGTGAGGACGAGTTCGCAGTACCGCTCCTCGGCATGGTCCTCGCCACGGACGTAGAACTCCGGCTCGTGCAGGCGAATGCCGAAGCGGCTGCACAGGTTCTGTAGCTGGGTGGTCGGGTCGAAGCCCTGGTCCAGAGCGGCGAGCCACGTGTGCAGGACGTGTGGGCGTCGGGTCAGGAGGCGCGCACCGCGCTGCCGCCAGGCGACGGCCAGGACGGCCTGCGCGGCGCCCTCGCCGGGGTCGGCGCGCAGGTTGTGGCGTTCACCGGTGCCGATGAGCATGCCCGGGGTCAGGCGGAGTTCCTCGCCGAGGCGGCTGCACTCCGCGTTGGAGACCGAGCCGATCCGTGCTTCCTCGGGAGCGGGCCGCAGCCCCCTAGACGCCGCCTCGTGCGCCCTCTCGTAGGCCATCAGGGCCCGGGCTACGTGCGAACCCGTGTGCGCCAGCAGGGAGTTGCTCCGCTGATGTGCCCTCTCGGCGACACCAGCGTTCTCGTAGGTCCAGGATTTGTGAGTGAGTGCCTGAGCGAGCCACGGATCCGCCGTTCCCGGAAGCCCGAATCCCTGCCGGAGGTCGCGTATTGCCCTCGCGTGGCCAGGCTCGTCGATCCCGTAGCCGGAAGGGCCGATGGGGGCGGGGGCGCGCCGGGGCGCCGGTACGGCGAAGGCAGCCGCTGGATCATGACGGCGCAGAAAGGCGCGGGCTGCGGCCTGACGTGCTGCCTTCTTCGAACCTCCGGTGGCCCTCGCCGTGCGCCCATCGTCCACGCGGAGGGTGGCGGTGAATGTTCTGTCGTGGTCCGGACCCTCGGTGTCGTACGACCACTTCATGCCGCGGACGTACGGCCGTTCCTGGAGCAGTGTGAGCCAATCGTGCTGGGGGGCGCCGGCACCTGAACCTCGGCCCGCGTTCCTGGTCTTCGCTGCGACCAGCCTGCGCGCCGGCTCATGCGCGCCGATCAGGAAGAGGGCTCCTACAACCTGCAGGGCCAACATCTCGGCAACACTTGCCGTCTTGCTCTGTGCTTCCCCGCGCCCCAGGTGGGCGAAGCCGGCAGCAGCCGCCCAGGCTCCGAGCTGCCGCACGGCTTCCTTGCGATGGTGGGCAAGGCGAGCCGACTGGGCGCCCTCATCCTTGTCCTGGACTGTGGGATCCGCCGCGAGGGCGTCCAGGACCAGGAGGTTCAGCCACGCACTGCCCAGCGAGCCAAGCATGTTCAGGGTGTGCGGCGTGAGCAGGCCCGCAGGTCCGTGCACGTCCTCATAGACGTAACTTGTGTGAAGGGTCGCGATCCGCAGCCAACGCGCGTGAACGGGATCGTCGGCCAGGTTCAGACCGGCCGCAGCGAAATCCGCTTCCAGTGCGGCGCCTAGGTCGACCGCGTCGAAGGGCGCCCCGGGGTCCGTCAGCGGCGGACGTACGACGTCCATCGGCTCCAGCCCCACCCGCTGCACGACAGAGGTGGTGGCTGCAGTGATCCCGGCCCGCAATTGTGGCTTCGCCGTGGTCGGCTGCTGACGAGCAGGTCGGCGGACCGGCACGGCGGTGCCACTGTGTTGCACTGGCACCGACGCCTGCAGCTCTCTTGCCAGGTCCTGCTGCAGCCACCACGGCAGATCCCGCCACGCGTCCGTGTGGTCCGGGAAGAAGCGGACGGCGCGGAACGAGGCAGCCGCCCGTGCCGAGTCGTTCGCCAAGGAGTAGCGCCGGCCGACAGCGCGCAGTGCGTCGCGGAGGTCGGCGTGGAGCACCTTGCGTGTCGTCCCCAGGCTGTAGGTGCGGATCCGATGGGCCGTCTCGACCGCCGTCGCCATCCGGTGCAGCGGCGTCGACACGGAACTCGGAGCATCGCGCAGCGCGACGATTCCAACCCAGTGGTTCATCTGCGGTCCCCCGTGCGTCCGGGCCCTGTCTCCTCGGCACGCGGCCAACTCCTCCAGCCGCGCCCCCGCCCAGTGGATCACGGCACGGCGAACCGAGGGAGGCGTTTACACAGTCGGGACCGGCTTCCAAACCGGAAAGCTGGTGTGACTGTCCCTGCCATCTTCGGGAGTCGCTTGGCGTCGACCTCACCAATCACAGCCCCCGGCGTATGCGGAGCCACGGCAACGGAGCACGTATCGCTGAGTCGGCCACACAGATGCACTCGAGCGCGCTTTTCGCCATCACGGCGAGCAGCGTCCTTACGTACGACATGGTCACCGTCAGCGGTGGGTATTCCCAATGAGACGAGGACGGCACCCGGCAGCACTTCGCCCGACAGGTCAAACTCTGCGGCCGCGCTGACAAGTAACCGAGCGGCGAGCAGTCCAGTCCCGACAGTGAGGGAGAGAGCCGGGATTCCCCTAGGGTTGCTGGCCATGAACACCGACGGTCGATGGCACAAGCAGGACAGTCAGGTCCTCTTCGCTGGCGGACCGCACGACCGTGTCCGCCTCACAGTGGACCAAGCCGTACGGCCTGACGGTGTGACCGTCGCTTACCCGCACGTGGCTGCCCCGGACTCGGTACGCGTTCTTGCCGTTCATCGCGGACGGATAGCGATGGTCACGCAGCATCACTACCTTCACGACACTGAGATCACGGACTTGCCCGGAGGGTTGGTCGACAAGGACGAGGAGCCGGCGGAAGCCGCCCGCCGCGAACTGGCCGAAGAGACCGGGCTGCGGGCGGCCTGGCTGCTTCCGTTGGGCACGGTCGCCACGGCGCGTGCCACGAGCACCGAAACGGTCCACCTGTTCCTCGCCCACAACTGCATTTCAGGTGCTGCATCCCTGGACGCTGGCGAGGCAGTACGTACGCAGTGGCGGCTTTGGCACGACATCGACGAAGGTGACATCAGGGCTCTACAGACTGCGATGCCTACCGCTCTCGCAGATGCCGCCTCCCTCGCAGCGGTACACCGTGCTGGCGCCCTCTTGCAGGCGATCGGTGGCATTTTGCCAGATGCCGACACCGATCTGCCGAGGGCCGCGTGGGCGGCGTACACCGTGGCGGCGACGCGTGATCCGATCGCAGACGAGCGGCTGAGCCTGGTGTGGCTGGACCTCGCGATCGGCCAGTACGCGGAAGGGGCTGCCATTCTCTCGGAGTTGGAGATGTCGTACAGCGGAGTGGATGGCGAGGCCGCGTGGTCGCGGGCCGCCGATCGGCTCGCTGCACTGGCCGAGCCACCCGCTTGAAGTTCAGGACTGGTCTTGATCAGCCGCGCGCGGGGGCACGACTCCGGGCACCCTGAGATCCGGCAACGCCGGCTCGCTCCGTGGTGGGGTGCTGAGCGCCGCCTCGTACCGGGCGTCGATGATCTGGTTGAAGTGCTTCATCCGCCGCGTGGACGCGGTCGAGATACGTGCTTCACGTGTCCGTGCCCAAAACGAGCGGCCGATCTCGCCGGCGAAGATCTCGTCGCACATGGACGCCAGCCACTGCTCCGTGAGGTCCCCGAGCTCGAACCACATCTCCCAGTGCGAGACCACCAGGTTGACGTACATGTGCTGCCGCCGGAGCAGAACCGTCCGGGAGGCGTCGGGGCCACCCCAGCAGTCGAGGTACTCGGGGTTCTCCATAGCCTGCTTGGTGAACTCCATATGCATCAGGCGGGTGTTCTGCACTCGGGCGGCTTTCGCTTCCCGTGCCTGGAGTACCAGCGAGGCCGCCACGCCGACGACGGCCAGACCGGACAGGAGCGCGGACACGGCACCGTACGCCTGGGCGATGTCGCCGATCCGCTGCCAGTCCTTTCCATTGCCGTCCAGCGCGGGAAGCGCCAGGGGAGAGATGACGACGAGGCCCATCGAGCACACGACTGCGAGCACAGACAACGCCAGCGTCGCCGCACGCGACCGGTACCAGGGGCGTCCGTGGAGGACGCGTGCCGCGCGGGTGGCAGTCCCGGGAACGGGTTCCGGAGGCGGTGTCATGCCGACGCCTCCTCGCAACGGGTCTGCAGCAGAGGGCCGGTGACCCGGTCGTGGAACGACGAGAAGTCCTCACCCGTGCCGTAGAGCTGCTCGAAGTCGGTGCGGCAGGCCTCGATCAACTGGGCGTCGTCGTACTGGTACGCGCCGGCCAGCACGCCGTCCGGTCCGTACCTCAGCTCATAGAGGCGGATGGTCCCGAGAATGACAAGTTCGGAAAACCATCGGGGGGGGGTGCCTGGAAGCCGGGTCGGCCCTGGCCGGCTACGACCCGGATGTGCTCGCCCCGGCTGACCCGCTCGCGGAGCACGGCCATCTCCCAGACGAGATAGTCCGACGGCGGGAGCTCGATGTAGCGGGCCCGGCGCAGCACCAGACCGCGGGACTCAGCGTCATCGAACTGCCGCTTGATCGCGGGCTGCACTTCCTTGATCAGGTCGACGGACTCGCGCCAAGCCTCTCGGTTGAACGCCTCCCACGACGAGAAACCTGGTTCCTGGAAGTGCTGCCCGCACTCCAACTTGTCGAAGGTCGTCACCTCGGGACGGGCGTAGTCCTCTCGAAACGCCTGAAGGTATTCCCTGACGGGCAGGAAAGGACCTCGGGCTTCGGGCGGCGCCGCGACAAGCGCGCTGATGCTCGGCGCGTCGACGCCCGGTGGCTCGACCGCGCTCACATCAGGCATCGGGCATGTCCGGCTTCGCAGCGGCGAGGAGGCTCCTCGGGATGATCACAAGGCGCTCGTCGGGCCCCACAGAGACGCCCTCGGGAAGACGCTCGGCCACGAGGGCGGTCACGTCACGACCGATCACCGCGACGTCGCCGTTATCCATCTCCCAGATGTCTGGGCAACTCTCCGAGCCGCTCGTCAATCCCAACTCCTGTGGCGAACGGCCCAGACGACGCACGAATCCAGCGTCGGCATCCGCTTCCCACAGGCGACCTATCGCCATCTCCCCAACCTCAAGCCGTAGTTGAAGCCCTACACCACGTGAAGATCGATCCGAGGCTAACAACCGGGCAGGGCACCCGCAATGACACCGTTGGCGCACCACGGAACTCACCGGCGACATCGGCGTAGATGTCAGGTTCTGCCCTTCCGTGGGCTCTTGCGCGGTCAGGCCGCAGCGCTCGCCGTCTTCGGCCGGGCGGCGTTCAACTGGCCCATGGTCCGGTCGATCGTGATCTCGATGACCACGCGCTCCGGGTCCGGAGCCGGAGTCCGGCCGTACCGGTCCGCGTAGCGGGCCACGGCGTCGTCGACCGCCGCCGCGTCGGTCAGCACTTCGGCCGTGCCCTCCAGGGTGGCCCAGCGGCCTCCGTCGACCTGGCAGACAACCGCGCGAGCTTCGCCGGGGCGGGATGCCTGAATATTGGCGACCTTCTTGCTTGATTTGCGTGTGATAACTCGGGCGACTCCTGTATTGACGTCTAGCGTCACGCCGACAGGCACTACGTGGGGAGTGCCGTCGGCGCGAAGCGTGGTCAGCGTGCACAGGTGGTATTCGCCCCAGAACGCTGAGTGCTCAAGTGTCTGGCTGAATATGTCGCTAGGCATGCTCGGGAGCGTAACGCGGATGACTGCACAGAATGGCGCAGAAGTGACCCCTTACACACATCTTTCCGTGCTCTTGGGTGCCGCCGGTACGTCCTGTTAGTAACTAAATGCACGTCTTATGCTCCCGTTAAATATCTCAAAGAGATAACGGATGTGCTCGTTGGTGATGCAGTAGTGGCCAATATGAACGCAAGTGAATCAGCAGTTCAGGGCCTTGATCCAAATCGGGATTAGTTGATTTGTTGGGTTTTGCTGCGACAGGTGATCTCTGGTTTTTGGATCTTCAGGGGTGACTTTCCGACCTTGATCCCATGCGGGCCTCACGTAAGGTCCAAAGCTGTTCCCGTAGAGGCTTCAAAGGGTGGCTTGGATGTTCGCGTTAGCGATCTAGCAGCTCGGAGAGGCTCTCTCTCGCGTCCTCGTGGCTCGATCGCTGAGGTAGGCGTGCGCCCTTTGCCCGCTGCTGGTCTCGGCGCCCGTATCGCCTCCGTGCGCTGTCCGGGGACCCGAACATCGTTGACCCGCGGTGGCTGGTGCCCGGCTCCGAGCAAGAGCCCGATCGGCCGGTACGAAGGGATAGCTCAAATGTCTCTGGGAGAGAGTCGTCGCGACGCTTCGCAACCTCCGGTGCCAAGGCAGGAGAGGGGGAGACGCCGGAGGCTGGGGCGCTGGCGAACAGCTGAGCGGCGGACGGTGGAGCGCGATCTTCACCGCCGACTGCGGCAGGAGCTGCGCGAGCTCGGCATCCACCCGCCTCTCGACGTGGAGGAGCTGGTCAAGGCGCTCAGCGAGAGGCGCGGACGCCCGATCGTCCTGCGGTCCTTCCCGCTGGAGAAGCCGGGGCCCTCAGGGCTGTGGGTCGATACGCCGCAGATGGACGTGATCCTTTACCAGCAGGAGACGACCCGGCTGCACCAGCGGCAGATCATCCTCCACGAGATCCTCCACATCCTGGTCGCCGAGTGGGAAAAGGACCAGGCCGAGGGGTCGCCGGAGGAATCCCCGGACGACTTCGTCGAGGGTTGGGCGACCCTCATTCCCGTACTCGATCCCAAGCTGATCCGGCGGGTCGCCCGCCGCTGCTCGTACGAGGACAGGGAGGAGTGCTCGGTCGAGCTCGCGGCCACGATCATCCTGGAGTGGTCCTCGGTGCTCGACGAACTCCCCCCTCTGTCGGAGGACCCGGAGGTACGTCGGGTCCAGTCGGCCCTGGGCGACCGGCGAGGGTGGCTGTAACCAGTGAGCGGGATACTCCTGCTGATCATCGCGGCTGCCGTCGTGTGGAGGCTTTACCTCTGGTCCCGGGCCCCGCATGACGCTCCCACGAGGTCGGTCGCCCTCTGCCTGCTGAGCGCGGGCCTGTCGTACCCCGTGGCCATGCCTGGCGGCACCACCGGTATCGACACCGTGGCCGGGCACGGCACGGCGAAGCTGATTCAGAACGTCCTGTTGCTGCTGACGGTCTACTTCCTGATGTGCTTCTACCTGTACTCGGCCGATGGGTCGGCGGCGCGACGTCGCGCGCAGTGGGAAGCCGTCGTCGTGTCCGCGGTCACTGTGGCGATCATCCTGGCGGCAGTGACCGTGCCGCACGAGGACTTCGCCGGCTCGTTCAGCACGGCGGACATGACGATCCCGCAGATCGCCTTCTTCTACGCCGGCGCGGGCCTGTACCTGATGTACGCGCTCGGCGCCGCCGGACGGTGGACCGCACGCTATGCCCGCGTGTCGAGCCGACCGCACGCCACAGGGCTGTGGATGACGGCGATCGGCCTCGGCGCCATGGCGGTGGCGTGCGCCGTCCGCGCGGTCTTCGTCACCGTCCGCTGGAGCGGCGGAACGGTTCCGGACCGGCTCACGGCCGGCGTGGCGTTCTGGCTCGTAGCGTCGATCCTGCTCTTCGTCGCGGGCATCACCTATTCGGCGAGTCGCTCCAGGATCACGGCCATCCGGCTGTGGCTGCGGCGGCGCCGCGATCACCGTCGGCTGAGCCCCTTGTGGCAGCTGCTGACCGACGTCTACCCGGAGAACGAACTTCGCCCCGCCTCCCGCCGTCTGTGGGACCGGTGGCGGGCGCGTGGCGTGCACCGCCGCTACCACCGGCGGATAGTGGAATGCCGGGACGGCCTGGTCGACATCAGCCCCTACCTCGTCGATGAGGACGGTGACGCCGACCTGCTCAGCCTGGAGCCGGCGGAACTCGCGAGCCGACTGCGGCGTGCCGCCGACACGATCCGACAGGGCTCGCCGGCGCCGGGACAGGCAGTGCCGCTCGCGGTGCCGAAGGAGGACGACCGGGAGGCGGACGTCCGTCAGTTGATCGCGGTGTCGGAAGCGCTCCGGCTGACCGCGTAACCGTAGAAGTAAGAGGGAGACCTAACGAGATGCTGATCACCGCCAGCCGGGTCCTTACCGGCTCCGGGACGTACCTGGAGGACGGTGCCGTCCTCGTCGAGGGCGACTCGATCGCCGCGGTTGGGCCACGGGCCCAGCTCGCCGACCGGGTCGGCGTGGACGGGAAGCACCTGGCGTTCCCCGACGCGACGGTGCTGCCCGGACTGATCGACGCCCACGTGCATCTCGCGTTCGACGGCGGCGGCGACCCGGTGGCCACCCTCGCCGAGTCGAGAGACGAGAAGCTGCTGGAGGACATGCGCCGACGCGCGCAGCAGCTCCTGTCCAGCGGGGTCACGACGGTCCGGGACCTGGGAGACCGCAACGGCCTGGCACTCCGCCTGGACGAGGAGATCAGCCGAGGCGGCACGCCCGGCCCACGCATAGTGTCCGCGGGCACGCCGGCCACCCCTCCTGGCGGGCACTGCCACTTCCTGGGCGGCGAGGTCTCAGGCGTGGACCAGGTCCGCGATCTCGTACGGCGCAACCTCGCGGCGGGCGCGGGCGTGATCAAGGCCATGGTGACCGGAGGCGGCCTGACCAAGGACGGGCCGAAGAGCTGGCAGAGCCAGTTCACCCCGGAGGAGTTGCGGGCCCTGGTGGACGAGGCACACAAGGCCGGCGTGCCGGTGGCCGCCCACGCACACGGCGCGGACGGGATCGCCGCCGCCGTGGAAGCGGGCGTGGACACGATCGAGCACTGCACCTGGATGACAGCTGACGGCTTCGACCTCCGGCAGGACGTCCTGAAGCGGATCGTCGAAGACGGCATCGCCGTCTGCCCGGCCGTGAGCCCACACTGGCAGATGCTCCCGCGCTTCTTCGGCGAGGAACGGGCGGCGGCCATGTTCGACCTGGTCCGTCAGATGGACGAGGCAGGCGCCAAGCTCGTCGCCGGAACCGACGCGGGAGTCCAGCGCGCCGGGTTCGACGGGCTGGTGTCTGCTCTGTCGTTCTACGCGCACCTGGGCCTGCCGAACAGCAAGATCCTCGACATGGCCACGGCGGACGCGGCCGACGCGTTGGGACTGGGCAAGACGACGGGCCGGATCGCTCCGGGATTCCGTGCCGACCTGCTGGTGATCGAGGGGGACCCCCTCGAAGACCTCGACGCCCTGCGCGCGATCCGCGCCGTGATCGCCGCTGGCCGACATCACGACCAGTAGAGAACGGCCTGAGAGTAGGAGCGGCCCCGCACGCTGTCCGAAGCCTTCAGACGGGCTTCGGACAGGCGCTACTCGCTCACGTCCGGCTCTCTCTCCTCCAGCTCCGTAACCAGGTCGTTGACGAACTCCATAACGTTCGTCGGCAGGCCCTGCGAGCCCATCCCGCGCCCCCTGACCCGGCCCACGGCCCCCTTCCGCGAGGCCGACAGGAGCTGGAGACCCTCGTAGACCTGGCGGGCCACGGCGTCATCCGGCTGGAAGTACATCGGTGAGACACCGAGGAAGGACGCCAGGCCCTCAAGGACGACGGGCGATGCCGTCTCAACGGCGCCGGTACGCAGATCCAGAACGCCTGCTGCGGAGATGACCCGCGCCCCGGCATGCGCGTTGATCGCGTCGGCGATCTCCTCATCCGTTGGCGGACCCTGCTCGCCCGGATACGAACGCTCCAGGATCAGGGTGATTCTCTCCGCCAACGTGCCAGGCGGTCCCCCGGTCGCGGGTGCGGCCCCGGTGGCCTCCGATTCGGCTTCACCACCCTGCGCCTTGGCGATGGATCGGTCCTCCGCGCGCCGCAACTCCTCCTCGCTCACCCCGTAGGCCGCTGCCAAGGCGGGGACGTACTTGTCCTTGAGCCGCCGCTCACCACGTTCAGCTCCCGCCACGGGACCCGCGCTCTTCGTCCCGATCAACTTCGCCGTCTCGTACTGGTAGTAGCCGGCGTCGCAACGCAGATCGGTCAGGTCCGGGAGACCTGTGCGAGGGAAGAGATCGTCCAGTTCCCGCCGGAGTGCCTTCGCCAGGGCGGACAGCTTCTCCGGATCGGGCGTTGCCAACCCTGTCTCCCAGCCAGCGACCGTCGAGTCCGCTACGCCGACGGCCGTCGCCACGTCGGTCTGCGCGACCTCGGCGGCGCGTCGCACGGCGCGTACTCGGCCTCTGTCGAAGTGGCGGGCGGGCATCGAACCTCGTTTTTCTGCAAACCGAAGTAACTTCGGCGCGTTGATTTTTTGTGCGAGTGGATGTAGCTTCAGCTTAGCGAAAAACGGGGAGCGTCGCACGCTCGCTCGGTCTTCGCTGTCGATCTCCAGCGGCGCAGTGGCCGAGGAGATTGATCCGGGAGAGCTCTGTGCGGTCCCGCGTGTGGAGCGCTCTCAAGGTGTAGTCGGCGAAGGGGTCTTATACCTCGATCGTCGGGCGTGCTCCTGCCTTTCGGCAGGGTGCCGAGATCACATCACGGCTGCTTCGCGTTTATGCGCGGTACTTACAAGGTGGCTGATACGCGAGGAGTTTCGTATGTCTCTGCTTCAAACGGCGGCTGGCTGTATGGCTGTTCGGGCAGGGCTTGCGATCAATGGAGAAGCTCCAGCCTGTATCGCCGTGCTGTTAGTCGCATCGGATCGCACGTTCCTGAGTCGCACGTCTGCCGTGGATTAACCCGTCCATGCTGGGGCGCTCGGGAGCTGATGAGCCATGGATCGGAAGCGTAGTTCGGTAACGCGGCCGGCAAGTCAGCAGCCAGGAGTCTGCACCTCAAGGCCCCGCAGCGGCTGCACGGCCACCAAGTAGAAGGCTCCCTGCCAGAGGGCGGGGACGCATCACCTCGGCAAGATATGTCGAGTTGGCGTCGGATCAGCCCACAGGCCGCAATCCGCTGGAGTGTTGGAAGCGGTGTGCATATGTTGCTGGTCCCTCGGCGAAACCGCCGAACCAGGATCTCCTCAAGGGGGAAATGAGAGCCACATCAGACGTCAAATATGCGGTCCTCGGCGGGAGATGAGACCGGCGCCCAGAAGTTAGCAGCTTCCGGGCGCCAGGCCCGCCACCCCTGAGGGCGCGGATTCATAACCGGGGCGAGTCGGCTGACCTTTTCGACGAGAACGGCCGTCCCACCCCACCTACGAGTAAGGAATTGTCGCATGCCCGAGTCCTGGACCGGAAGGGCGCTCGGCGCCCAGCCCGCCAAGACCGACGACCCCACCGCCGGCACCCGCCAGCACCGCCTGGCCGTTCTCCTCGCGGACATGGTGCCCGGTGCCCGTATCGTCCGCGTCTCGCGGCATCAGCCGAGCCAGACCTGGCCGAGCCCCTACACCCGCGCGTACGACGAGCGGGGGCAGCCCGTACCCCTCAACCGGACCCAGCGCGTGGCCGCCGCCCGCTGGGTGATCCGAGCCTTCCCCGAGGTGAATTGGGACGAGGCGCACGACCTTGATCTCGCCACTGGGACCCTGCGTCCCACGGCCAAGGCCCGTGCCCATTCGGACGGGGGCCGCTGACCCGTGGCCCGGATCCGAACGATCAAGCCCGAGGCCTTCGCGTCCGAGTCGCTCGCCGCGGTCTCCCTCGCAGCGGAGCGGACCTTCTTCGGCCTCCTCACCCAGGCCGACGACCACGGTCGCTTCCGCGACCAGCCCGCCGTGATCGCCGGACTGCTGTGGTCGCTGCGCCCGGAGCACGGCCCCGTGGACGTCGAGGACGACCTGACCCAGCTCGCCGCTGCCCACCTGATCTGCCGCTACGCGGGCGATGACGGCAAGCGCTACCTGCACATCGTCACCTGGCGCCAGCATCAGAAGGTCAACCGGCCCAGCGGCGTCCGCTTCCCCGCCTGCCCGCACCACGACGTCGAGCAGCCCGCGCCGGACGCACCACGAACTCACGGAGACGGCACTGAGTCCTCCGTGAAGACTCACGGAAGACTCAGCGAGGGCTCACGCACCCCGCGCGAGGTCCCTGTTCATCACAAAACCGCAGCCCAGAACGCATCCCAGGACCCCTCACGGAGCACTCATGGAGGACTCAGTGAGCCCTCGATGAGCCCTCACGGTCCGGATCTAGGACCTAGGAACTTGGATCTAGGAACTACTTCTCCTTCGGGGAGCGCAGGCGCCCCCGCACCGGAGACCGTCTCGACCCAGCAGCTCATGGCCGAGTACGCGGCTGCCTGCGCTCACCGCCCGCCCAGCGGCGTGCTCGGTCACCTCGGACGGGAGACCGCCAAGCTCCTCGCGGAGGGCATCGACCCGGACCACATCCGGGCCGGGCTGGCCCGCCACCGGGCGAAGGGGCTGCACCCGAGCACCCTGCCGAGCCTGGTCCACGAGGCCATGAACGCCACCCCCGCCGGTTTGGTGCGGACGGAATCGCGGCCTAACGTGCCCGGTCACCGGGCCTGGGCCAACCCCGCCGACCCTGCCGCCGCCTATGCCGAGGAGCTGTGATGCGCGACCGTGACGCCCAGCCCATCGGCGGCATCGCCCGCCGCCTGGCGGGCATCCTCACCGCCCGGGGCATCGACCCAGCCGTCCAACTCACCGACCCCGTCGAGCCGATTCCCGCCCTTCAGGCGGCACAGGCCCGCATCCCGGCCCGCTACCAGGCCGCCGTCGCCGACCACCCGGCGGTCACCGCCTGGGTCCGCGCGATCGCCGAGGCCGGCCGCCCCGGACCCGAGGGTGCGCCGGGCATCGCGCAGGGCCGCTCGCTGCTGATCGTCGGCACCACCGGCACCGGCAAGACCCACCAGGCGTACGGCGCGATCCGCTCGCTGCTCCTCGCCGGAGTCCGGCTGCGCTGGAAGGCCACCACGGCCGCCGACCTGTACGCCGAACTGCGACCCCGTCCCGGACACGACGGCGAGCGGGAACTGATGGACCTCGCCCGCTGCCCGCTGCTGATCATCGACGACCTCGGCGCGGCCAAGAACAGCGAGTGGACCGAGGAGATCACGATGCGGCTGATCAACCGCCGCTACAACGAGATGCTCCCGACCCTCATCACCACCAACCTCGGCATGGCCGACCTCCGTCAGCACATCGGCGACCGGGTCGCCTCACGGCTGACCGAGATGAGCGACAAGGTCATCCTGGACGGCCCCGACCGCAGACGAGCCCTCGCAGCCGAGCGGCGCCGCATCGCCGCCGCCTGATCCCCGCCGCAACCGGCTGCCACCGCCTCCGCCTCCTTCACGCACCAACCCCTGGGACGCGCCTGCCCAAAAACGCGCCCAGGGCGACCGGAGACACCTACATGCACAGCACCGAGAACCAGACCCCGCGCACCCTCGGCGACCTCACCTGGCACGACAGCGCCGCCTGCCGCTCGACGACCCACCACCAGGTCGACCCGGAGATCTTCTTCCCCGAACCGGACGAGATGGACCGCATCCGCGCCGCCAAGGCCCTATGCGCGCAGTGCCCCGTCCGCGCCACCTGCCTCGACGCGGCCCTCGAAAACGGCGACCGCGACGGCATCCGGGGCGGCATGACCGAAGAGGAGCGCGACCCCCTGCACCGCAAGCTCCACCGCCGCTTCGACTACGCCCGCGTGAACGAGGTGTTGGCCGGCCGCGACATCCACCTCACCCAGGCCGAGCGTGACGCCGTCGTCATAGCCGCCTACCACGCCGAGGTGCCCGCGGAGCGGCTCGCCTGGCTGCTCAAGTTCACCGAGGAGCACGCCGAGAAGCTCTACCGCAACATCCGCCGGGAGATCCGCAACCGCGCCGTCGACCAGAAGAAGAAGGCGAACAAGGGGAAGAAGAAGCCGAAGAGCCCCGCCAAGGAGCTCAAGGCACCCGCAGCCGAGACCCCCGCACGCGACGACCTCGGGACGGCCGCGTGAGCCACAGCGCACCGACACCGGCTCAGATCACCGGTTGGGACCGAGCCGCGATCGTCGCGCTCGGCGGCGCAGGGTGCGCGCTTTCATACGACGCCCTGCAGCAGATGGCCACCGCCATCCACGTCCGCGGACCCCTCACGTTCCTCTTCCCCCTGGTGATCGACGGCTTCATCGCCTACGGAGTACGCGCCCTCCTCGTCCTGCGCACCGCCTCCTTCGCCGCCCGCCTGTACGTGTGGACGCTGTTCGGCACCGCGACGGCCGCCAGCATCTGGGCCAACGCCCTGCACGCCGTACGCCTCAACCAGCAGCACCTCGGAGGTGGCGGACTGCGGCTCGGCGACGTCACCGTCGGCGCCCTGTCCACCCTCGCCCCGCTCGCCCTGGCCGGAGCCGTCCACCTGTACATCCTCATCGCCCGCCGGGTCACCGAGGCCGGTCACCACGGACACTCGGACACCTTCACCGTCCGCACTGACCGGATCGCCGCTGACCGGCCGGAGACCGCGCTCGCGGCGGACGGACACCGGCCGGTCCCGGCCACCTCCGGCCACTCGGCCACGCTCGCCCGGCCGGAGAGCGGCCGTCCGGCGGTCACCTCCGGCCCGAACGTGCCGCGAACGGCTGACCGGGAGGAGCCGTCCGGACACCCGGCGAGCCGTTCGGAGGCGGAGCTGGCGAACGGCGGAGAAGCCGCTGACCTGGGCGGACAGCCGGTCAGCAGACCTGCGCCGGTCACCCGCCTGCGGCTCACCGCCCCCTCGGTCACCGAGCCGGAGACCGGCCCGGAGAGCTCGGACAACGGCGGCTCGGACAACGCGGAGGCGGCGGACACCCTGCTGCCGATCGCCCGCGAGGCGGTCGCCGACGCGGGCAAGGTCACCCGCGGGGTCGTCGCCGACGCCATCCGCGGACAGGGCAAAACGCTGGCCAATGACCGGCTGACCGCCCTGATGCAACAACTCCGCGCCGAGACCGGCCAAAAGTCGGCGACCAAGACCGGCTGACCGGCCGGCCCGGACAAGCGGGCGGCCAACGGCCTCAGCCGGGCCGCCCGCACCCCACCAAACTCCCCTCCACGCACCGGAGACACCACGATGCGCACCACCCCGGCAACTCCCGCCGAAGCCGACGCCTGGATCACTGTGCTCCGGCGGTACGGCCATCTCCACCGCGCCGAACCCGGCCCGGACGGCACCTGGACCGTCCAGCGAACCCCCGCCAGCACGCCTCGCACCCTGCACCACCCGGTCCTCGCGCTCGACTTCGTCACCGAGGTCCTCCGCGACATGCGCCGTACGAAGGCCCAGACGCCCCGATGACGTCCTCCGAGTCGCCCGAAACAACCTCTGACCTGCGGCAAGGTGACTGCCCGGCACGAAGCCGAGCAAGCTGTACCTTCCGAAACTCCTCCGCCGCCACGGGCTGCGGAGGAGTTTCGGAAGGGCTTACCCCCGCCCCAGGAGCGGCGGGGGAGGCCCGGCACCAGGGGGTGCCGGGCTTGGAGGCTGCGACCGAGGGCGGATCGCAGCCAGGAGGGGAACCGACCCCGCCCGCCGCACCGCGTACGCGACCTCGCCTGCGCCAGCGTGTGCACCGTGACCAAGTCCGCAGCGTCCGCCTAACCTCCGACGAACTCGCGCTGGTGAAGCGTGCGGCGGAAGCCGTCGGTCTGAAGACCGCCGGGTTCCTCGCCGACGCGGCGGTAGCGGTCGCCCAGGCTCAAGGAGGCCCCCAGCCATGGCTGTTGGACCAACGCGGCCGGGTCGAAGAACTGATGGCCGCCAGCGCACAGCTCGCCCGCGTCGGCGGCAACCTCAACCAGGTGGCCCGCATCCTCAACTCCGGCGGTCAGGTGGAGTACGTGGACGCTGCGGTCGCCCGTGTCCTGCGGGTTGCTGACCGGGTCGAGGCCGCCGCGATCGAGATCGCGCGGCGCTGACGGTGGTCCCCGACATCTCCACCGGCAGTCGCACGTACGGACTCCTCAACTACCTCTACGGCCCCGGCCGCCGTGAAGAACACACCGATCCGCACCTCGTCGCATCCTGGATGCCCGAACTCGCCCCCGACCCCGGACGCGACCCGTCCGCCACGATCAAGCAACTCACCGACCGACTCGACCTCCCCGTCCTCGCCCTCCCGAAGGACCGGCGACCGGCCCGGCACGTCTGGCACTGCCCCGTCCGCACCGCCCCCGGCGACCGCCACCTCACCGACGCCGAATGGGCCGAAGTCGCCCGCCGCATCGTCCACGCCACAGGCATCGCCGAATACGGCGACGACAAGGCCTGCCGGTGGATCGCCGTACGCCACGCCGACGACCACATCCACCTCGTCGCCACCCTCAAGCGCGAAGACGGACGCAGCCCCCGCCGCCACGAAGACGGCATCCGCGCCCAGGCCGAATGCCGCAAGATCGAGAAGGAGTTCGGCCTGCAGATCCTCAACGGCGGCGACCGCACCGCCGCCCAGCGCCCCACCAGCGCCGAACGCTCCAAAGCCGAACGAACCGGCCGGACCGAGACACCCCGCGAGACCCTGCGGGAGAGCGTCCGCCACGCCCTGGCCGGCGCCGCCAGCGAGGAGGAGTTCTTCCACCGCCTTGCCGAGGCCGGCCTGCGGGTCGAACAGCGCATCGCCCCATCCGGCGACACCCTCGGATACAAGGTCGCCCTCCCCGGCGACCGCAACCGCGACGGCGAACCCATCTGGTTCTCCGGCTCCAAACTCGCCCCGGACCTCTCCCTCCCCAGGATCCGCCAGCGCCTCGACGCCGGACGACCCGACGACGAACCCGTCACCGACCATGGCGACGAACGAGTACTTCCCCCAGCACGCGCCCGGCGCCAGGCAGTCCCGGCCGCCGAACGAGCGGCATCGATCCTCCACGAGGCCGACGACGAAGACTCTGCCGCCCAACTCGTCGGCGCCGGCGAACTCCTCGACGCCATCGCCCAGACCGCCCCGGCCTCCACACGCAAGGAACTCGTCGAGGCCGCCCGCGCCTTCGAACGCGCCACCCGCTCCCACGTCCGCGCCGAGCGGGCCGACAACCGCGCTGTTCGCGCCGCCGCCCGCGGCATCATCCGCGCCGGCAACGCCCTCGGCAAAGGCGAAGACGGCGGCGCCACCGCGATGGTCCTGTCCACGATGGTCCTCGTCACCATCGCCGCCGCGCGCTGGCACTCCGCCCGCGGCCACGCCCAGCAGGCAGCCGCCGCGCAACGAGCCGCACAACACCTGCGCAGCGCCTACCGATCGGCCGCCGCTGCCCCCATGAACACGATGCGCGAACACGGCCGGCGCCTCCCCGAACCCGTACGAGAGCGGTACGCCGGCACTCTCGAAACCGCCCTGCCCGACCAGGCCGACGCGATACGCCACGAACCCGGCTGGGACGCCCTCACCGCCACCCTGGACCAGGCCGAGCGCGCAGGACACGACCCCGACGCCCTGCTTCAGCAGGCCGTCGAATGGCGCGAACTGGAAACCGCCGACAGCGTCACCGACGTCCTCGTCTGGCGGCTACGACGCATCGCCAACCTGCCCGCCACCATGGCGCCACCGCGCGCACGCACGGACACTCGCGCGGCGCAATCGCGCTCTCACCCATCTCCGCCACCGGCACCCGAGGTGCCGGCCGTGGCCCGCCGTGCGGACCCTCACCCCCGAGGACCAAGGCGCTGAGCAGCGCAAAGAGCTGGACATCGACGGCCGGCGCCTGTTAGGGCTGATTGATATGGAGAAGGAGACAATGCAGATACTCGACGAAGGCCTCCCCCCTCAGAGAACCGTTCTGCCGGAGACGGCCCTCGGCGACGACCCCCTGCGGCGCCTCCAGGAGGAGATGCAACTCGGCGACGGCAGCATCGGCCTCCGCGCCACCACCCACCCCGAGGAAATCGTCATCACCGGGATTCCGGTGATGTGCCCGCGGTGCGGCGCCCGGCGCGACTGGATGGTCATCTGCGACCGCAACGAGATCAGCATCCGCTGCCGCTGCGCACACCAGTGGGTCGAGCGCGAACTGACCCGCGCGGACTACGAGGCGATGATCGACGCCGGAGGGCAGGACTACCCGAGCTTGGAGGCAGCGGCCCAGGCCGCGGGCTACGACGGCATGTTCGCCGGCGTCTACGTGGACTGACGAGTGGAATCGTCTGTGAAGCATTGCCCGGAGCCCGACCCTGCCGTGTGCCATCGCTGACCTCGACTGTCGGGTCGGCATGGGGTGGCATGTATGTCTCGCTCGGTCCCGGAAAGCCTTCGTAGATCGTCATACGTCAAATACCCTGATCGCGCGCGTTGTTGACGTGGTGCATGGTGAAGTCGGCGAGATTAGGGGGCGCAGTGGCGGCGGTGTTCGTCGACCGTGAGGACAGCCTGGACGTGATCGGGAGCGTCGCGAGGAGGCTGGAAGAGGGCACCAGCAGCGTCCTGGTCGTCGAGGGCGACTCGGGCATGGGCAAGACCTCCCTACTGGCCGAGGTATGTCGCAGGTCGTCCGGCGGAGCCTGCCGTGTGGTGCTGGTCAGTTGTGTGCCAGGACTTGGCAGGGGTGGCGAGTACGGACCGTTCCTCGACGCCCTCGCGGGACTGAGCTCAGCCCCGCGTGCGGGGAAGCGCAGGTCAAGGTGGGCCCGCGCGCTGGGACGAGGAGCCGTCTCCGCCGCGCCGGCGTTGGTCTCCCTCGCGATCCCCGGAATCGGCGGCGTGGTCGACGCGGGAACCGTGGCGGTCAAGTCAGCCCTCGCCACCGGGTCCCTTCCGGCGGACAGCCTGGGCTCGGTGCGGACCATCATGGCCCACCAGATCAGCGAGGCGTTGTTGACGGAGGCGCGCGATGGCGCACCGCTTCTGCTGCTGATCGATGACATCCAGTTGCTCGACGAGGGGAGCCGTGAACTCCTGCACCTACTGCTGCGCAAGCTCGAAGGCGAGCCGCTCAGCCTGGTGCTGGGCCTCGGCTCCTACACGTCGACGACAGCGAGTGGCGCGGAGATGGAGCAACTGCTCCACACCTGGGAGACGAGGCACAACCTGCTGATCGCCCGCCACCGGATCGGGGCCCTGCCGGACTGGGCTGTCGGTGACCTTGTCTCGGCCAGGCTGGAGGGTCAGGACGTTCCCGTCGGCTTCGCCGAGCAGGTGCATTCGGTGACCGGTGGGCGCCCCGTCTTCGTGGACCAGATACTGAAGCTGTGGCGCCCCGGTTACGGGACGGACGTACCGCTGCCAGACGAACTGCCGCACGCGGTGCGGGAACGGTTCCGGGGTATCGACCCCGAAGCCCAGGAATTGCTCGTCCTCGGGGCCACCGCCGGCCGGTTCTTCTTCTCCCACACGCTCGCCGAAGTGACAGGGATGCCCCAGATCCGCGTTCAGGATCTGCTGCACGGCGTAGCGCGCGACCACGGACTGGTGCGCGAACGGCGCCGTGCGGACATGCCCCGCTGGGCGGACGCACTGCACACCGACTGGTACGACTTCGAGCACCGAGCGCTCCAGTGGTGCATTCGTCAAGGACATCAGGACGAGGGGGCGCGGCTGCTGAGGCACGCACAGGTGGCCGATGCCTTGGAGAGACTGCCGCGGGCCGGCGAGGATCTTCCGCGCGAGCTCCGCGTCATGGTCGCCGAACACCTGCGTGCGGCCGGGCCCTCCCGCGCTGCCGCGAGCGCCGGCGCCCACTACCGGCTCGCCCGATCCGTGGCCGTGGACGAGCTGGCGTTCGTCCAAGCCGAAAAGTACTGCCGGACGGCCCTCGACTCGGCCCGGCAACTTCCCCTCGGAGACGCGGAACGCGACCGTCTGCTGGTGGAGGCGGCCGAACTGCTGCTGAGCCTCACCGAGGTGCGCTGGAAAGGCAACGGGAGCGAAGCGGAGTCTCCCAGCATCGACACGCTCGCGGCCGAGGCCGAGGAATCGGCCCGCCGCCTTGGTGACCCGCTGCTGATGGCCCGCACCGCGCTGCTGCGCGGGAAGACCCTGCTGGCGGTGCACGGTCTCGATCCCTCGCTGGAGAAACACCAGGAGGCGGTCGCTCTCGCCCGTGAGTGCGGTCCGGAGGGCACCGAAGTGCTCTACGTGGCGCTGGTCGAGTACGGCCGCCAGCTGCCCAAGCGCGACCTGGAAGCCGGCCTGAGAGTGTTGTTCGAGGCCGAGGAGCTGTACGCCTCCGCCGCCGAACTCGGCGATGTCGCGAGCCCGCTGCTCCAGCACGCACGCAACCTCAACGAGATGCAGATCGGCGTCAACCTCTTCGACGCAAGCCGCTTCGACGAAGCCCTGCAACGGCTGCTGCGCTGCGTCGAGCGGTTGAGCGGTGAGGCGATGCGCGGCGAACTGCCCATAGCGTTGAACTACCTTGCCCAACTCCATATCGCCATGGGCGACATGGAGGAGGCGGAGGCCGCGCTGGCCAGGGCGCTGGCCTTCGAGGAGGAGTACCAGGAGGAGCGCCAGAGCATCAGCGGCTGGCACGCGTACAACAACGCGCTCCTGGCCCTGATTGCCTCCCGCACACCTGAGCGCGCTCCGGAGGCGCTGGAGCGTATCCAGGCAGCATGGCTGGAGACGCAGGAGACGTGGCTGGTCAACCTCGTGCCCATCGTCCGCAACCTGTACGTGGACGTGCTCTTGGCCTTGGGGGAGGACTCCAGGCTGGCGCTCCAGCTGATCAGGGACACCCTTGTCGAGACCGAGACCACGAAGATGGAGCGCAGCCGCATCGCCGCGTTCTGCCTGCGCAGCCGTCTCCGGCTCGCGGAGGGCAATACCCGGAGCGCGGTGGAGGACGCCAGGGCGGCGTACGCGATCCTCGAAGAGCGGGGTGCGATGCCCGCCCTGCGTACGGAAGAAGTGCTGTACGACGTCTCGCGCGCCCTGGCCGCCGACGGCGCCGACGAGGAGGCCGCCGACCTGCTGGAGCGGGCTCGTGCCGAGGTACGCCGCAAGGCGGACAGCATCGGCGACCCGCGTCGGCGGGCACACTTCCTGAACGCCGTACCGCTCAACCAGGTCCTGTTCGCGGACGTGCCGTCGGAATCCGGCGGGATCGCGGTTACAGTGCGGGACCAGGGTGATGCGCAGACGCAGGAGTAGAGGGGGAGGCGGAAACCGTGTTCACGATAACCAAGGAGTTCCACTTCTCCGCGAGCCACGTGCTCGACCAGCTGCCTGCGTGGCACCCCTGCGCACGCATGCACGGCCACAACTACATCGTGGTGCTCGAACTGTCTGCCGAGGACGATGCGCTGACCCCCGCGGGATTCGTGCGGGACTACAGGGAACTCGACGCGTTCAAGAAGTGGATGGACGACACCCTCGATCACCGGCACCTCAATGAAGCGATGGGGGGGGGTGCCTCCCCCTCGGCGGAGAATCTCGCCAAGTGGATCTTCGACAGGTGGCGTGACGAGGTACCTGAACTCACGGCGGTGAAGGTGTCGGAGACACCCAAGACGTGGGCGGTCTACCGGCCGTAGCGGCGACTTTCCTGCTTCGAACGGTTCCGGGGCTACTCGCAGACGCCACCAGATCTCCGCACACTCGGGGTCACCTTCGCGACCGGGGAGAGCCGGGCCGCTGACCGCCAGCAGAGGGTTGCCCCGGCTCTCGGGGCAACCCTCGGTACTTGAAGCGGGTGACCGTCAGTTGGCAGCCAGGTGGTTGGCGAGGTGCAGCGCGTCCGTGGCCACGGACAGGGCGGCGTGCAGGCCGGTGACCTCCAGCAACGTGGGGTGCACCACCGGAGTCCAGTCGCCGAGGAGACCAGGCCAGTTGGCGAGCAGGACCTCCGTCGCAGCCAGACCGAGGCGAGCGGTCACATTCATTCCGCCCTGGAGGTCGGATTCCCAGCTCAGCAGGATGGAGCCGGGGCGGAGCGGAGCAGCCGCAGTGTCAGTCATCCAAACCGTGTGGATCGGCTGCGTGGGTAGCGGGGGGATAGAGCGCAGAAGGGCGCCGCGGACGGATCGGGGCATGGGGTGGTGGACCAGGTCACCGAGGAACAGACGCTCCGAGGAGTTGACCGGCGACGCGGTCGGCCGGGTGATGTGGCGGCAGGTCATACGTTGGACCAGTTCAGCTGGTCGCGGACCGCAGGCGGGAGGACGCCCTCCTGCCCGTTCTCCGCGATGTAGACAGCTCCGTCCGATCCCGTGATCTCCACGATGGGGCCGATGCGGTGGGCGTACGGCCAGTCCGGGTTGATGGCGAAGTACACGGGTAGATCGGGATCCACGGTCTGAAGCTGGCGAATCAGGTGGCCAACTGTGATCACGTGGGGCAAGGCAACCTCCTGGCTGGGGAGAAGTGAAGTACTCGGGTGACGGTTGTCGCCTGCGTCAGATGCAGGTGCAGTAGTGGGTGGGGGAGGCGATGAGGGCACCGAGGAAGCCGGCGACGGCCTGTGCCGGAGTGTCCGGTCCGACGGTCTGACGCCAGGCTGCAGAACCGTCCTTGTCCGTGACGTGGATGTGCCACAGTTCGCCGCGCGCCGCTTCCCGGCTCTCGGGGAGGAAACCCACATACACGCGTCGGTCGGGGCTGGAGCAGTGGACGTTGCAGTCCAGGTCGGCGACGACATCCCATCCCTGGTCCTTGAGCAGGTCGGTCACGGGTCGGGCGCAGTGGCATTCGAGCAGCCACTCACGCTCGCTGAGGGCGGGCGGAGGAAGCTCGGCGAGAGGCCGGAACGGGGTGGTGGCGGTGAGCGTCACGAGCAGAGAACCCTTCATTGACCTGCGGTTTTTCCGGGCTCCCGTACGTTGACATGGTCTCGGGTGAGGTCTCCAGTCGTTGCCCGAGGTGGGCGTCTGCCGTGGGCGAACTGGCCGCAGCCACGACGGGTGATGTCCGGCCAATGCGGAATGAACCGGCCGCAGTTTCAGCTGGTGTGGGAGCGACCGTTCATGGAGGCGAGGGGAAGTAAGGGGGGAGGAGCTGGTTTGGGCAGCGAGGAGATCCGTGTCCGTGACGAGGCTGTCGACGATGCCGAAGCGGCGCCGTTGGGCCGGTCTCGAATGGCTGATGGGCGGCGGGTCGAGCTGAGCGTCGAGGAACTGGTACGGCTGGTGGATGCCGAGGCCGACGGACCGCTCTGAGCGCGTGCGGAGGGCCGGGCCCCGGGGGTCGCTCGAACGCACGAATCGCACATCTCCTGCGCGTCTTGCTGGACCCGCTATCGGGCGATGCTTGGCCTGTACGAAGGCAGGAGATGTGATGACCAAGGAAGAGCGCCACGCGATCCTCACCCCGGCAGAGATCGCGGATGCCCGTGCCCAGGCCGACCGTGCGATCCGCACCGTGGGCATTCCCCCTGAGCTGATCGCCCAGCTCAGACCGATCCTTGCCCCTGCTGCTAAAGCCCTCGCAGCAGAGCAAGCTGAGCGTGAACGGCTGGCTAGAACGGGGGCGGCATGAACCTCGTGGACAACGCACCGTTGCCACCCCCGGAGGACATAGCCCGGCTGCGTGCCCTGCTCCGGCTGTGGGAGCGGCCCCTCACCGAGCGGACTGCTCATGCCCGGGTCACCGCGAGCGATGCCGACGAAGGCCGCTCGAAGTCCAGTAACGGCGCGTCTCTCGATGAGATCCGCTCCTGGCCCGCTATGGTGAGCGTCCCCAAGGCCGCGACCGCGCTCGGCGTCTCAAGTAGCCACCTTCACGCACTGATCAAACGGGGTGAGTCGCCGGTCAAGCTCGTGCCCCTCGGAGGCCGTCACCGCGTGATCACTGCTTCGCTGGTGCGTTTGCTCGAAGGCCCCTGACTGGGAGACGACCATGCGTCGTATTTAGTGGGGGAGCTCGACGGTGACGGCCATGGCCCCGGGCGGGCATCTGCGGACGGGTCTGATGGGACCGCCGAGTGCATTACCGGTCACGTGGTTTCCCCCGTGGGGTACGTCGGTTATCGACGCCGGAAGGTGCGGACCGGAAGGGCGGCGCTGGGACCGGATGCTGTCGCGGCCGTGGGGGCACGCACGACGGCCCGGGGAATGGTGGTGCGAGCGCGGGCGGCAGCGGCTCGGCGGACATCCAATGGAGTCGGTACCGGTGGTGTGACTGGCGTGATGTGGGCCGCTCCGCGGTTTCGGGAGGGAACCTCGGGCACGTACCGGAGCACGGGTGTGGGGTCGGCGAGGCGCGCGGTGGTCGCCGCGATCAGGTGGATGGGCGTGTGGGAGGTGAAAGAGGCGTACCAGCGTGAGTGGTAACCGTCCTTGCCGCCCCACAGCAGCCATCGGTGCGTGTCGGAGTGCAGCTCGGCCTGCGAATCGGGGAGTCGGCGCGAGTAGGTGAGGCCGGCCAGTTGGTCGGGGGCGGTGCATGTGGTGGCGGCCCACGTGTCCGTGCGCTGCCACCCTGCTCCTGTCAGGGGCCGCAAGGCCTCGTCGATCCGATGGTCCATACCGGACAGGTAGGCGTCCGGCCCCTTCGTGTAACTGCTGGCGAGGACAGTGGTGAAGGCGGTCACCAGCTCGGTGGGGGTGGGTGTGTCGAATGTGGCCATCCAGTGCGGAGGGCCGAAGGGATCAGCGTCAGCTCGTCGTCGTGGAGGGCGAAGCCGTGATCGAGGAGGGGTGCGAGGGCGGGGTCGCCGGTGAAGGTGCAGCCGGCGAGGTAGAGCGGGGAGACGTACAGGTCCCCGTCGGGGGCGGTGATCGGCACGGTGGGACTCCGGGGCTAGGGGTGAGGGTTAGCGCTGCCGTCGGGAGCCGACGTGCGTGGCGAGCGCGGTCGGGGCGGCCAGAGGCGGAGGTACGTGTATCGCCTGGGCTTGGGTGCTGCGCGCGAGCGCCGCTGCGGCCCGCGGGCCGGGCCCGGCCGCGTCCGCGCGGGCGACCGAGACCAGTGAGCGGTGCCGGTCGGGGACCTGGTCCAGGGCACGTGGCACGGGAGTGGGGTCCGTGAACACGGCGGTGGAGGCCGCGATGAGGTGCTGCGGCGTGTACCGGCTGAAGAAGGCCTGCCAGCTCGGCGTATACACGGGGTCGGGGCCCGCGGACATCCGCCACGTCGACTTCTCGGGCGTGAGCAGCTCGTCGTACTCGTGCAGCCAGCCGACGCTCATCTGATACGTGGCGTGGCCGTCGGGGGAGACTGTACGGAACGGTCGGGTGCCGTTTACCGGCTCCCACCGATGCCGTGCCGTCAGGGACGCGGGGCTGATGCCCGTGTAGCGCCGGCCACCGCTGAGGAAGTCGGCGAAGTTGTTGTGCACTCCCTCGACGAGGGTCCCAGTGAAGGCGGCCACGATCTCGTGGGGTGTGTTCCGGTCGAACGTGGTGATCCAGTCGGGAACGCCGAGCGGGTCCTCGGCGTAGGAGATGGTCCACCCGCCGTAGAAGCTCTCCAGGGCGTTGGCGACACGTACGCGCTGGCACGGGCTCGTGTAATACGTGTCGGTGCCGAAGGCGACGGCCTTGGTCCAACCGGGAGCGAGATCTAGGGAGTTGAAGATGCTGCGGTTGCCGCCAGGACCGGCGAGGTAGCCGGGGCTGACCAGGACATCCGCGTTCGGGTCGAGGGCGAGGGGATCCAGGCTGGACATGAGAGGGCCTTCGGGCGGTGGGGCACGGGCCGCTGAGCGGCTCGCGTGGGGGCACGTGGGCGCGGTCGAGCGGCGGCATCTGGCTGTCGGCACTGGAATCACCTGGTCCGGGACGGGTGCGTGAGTGCGGTGACGTACGCCGGGACGCGCGGTTGCGAGTCGGGGATGTGCGAGAACAGCTCGGATGAGGCCACCGGACTGCGGTGCACTGCCGCGCTCGCGCGTATGGCGTGCTGCGCTGTCGCACCGTGCTCGTCCGGGAGGGATGTCGCTGGGTTTGCCTCGCGGGCGAACTCCGCGAGTTCGGCGTACACCGGTGTGAGCCCGCGGGCCGCGGACGTCAGGGTGTACTCGGCGCCCCGGCCGGAGAAGGGGCTCGTGCGGGTGATGAGCTGGTCGGTCTGGAGCTGCGTGATGCGGTAGTGGAAGGAACCGGTGGAGAGCCCGGCTTCGTCTCGCAGCGCACCGTTGGGCAGGGGACCGTGCTGCGCGAGGGCGTGGAGGAGGGGGATCGTGCCCTTCCCGCGCAGTCGGCCGAGCGCGTCCTCTACGCGTTCTGCCTCAGCGAGTGACGCCGTGCGGTCGGTGAGGTGGGTACGGTGCCAGGCCGAGAGCGCACGGTGGACGTGTTGGGCGTCGCGGCCGACCGGTGTGAGGTCGTATACCCCGACCTGAGGACGGTCCAGGAGGTTGCTGGTCTGCATGCGGCGCACGATCTGTGCCATGGCGTGGACACCGACCCACGGCAACGCGGAGTTGATGTCGGCCAGGCGCATGGGGCCGTGCTGCTGGATGGTCTGCAGGGTCCAGGTGGTCCAACGCGGTGAGAGGCGGGCGACGGCTTGGTCGACGAGTTCGGTGTGACGGGTGGGCGTGGTGGAGAGGTCGGGCACGGTGGGGTTCTCCGAAGGGTGGTTGAGTGCCGTCAGCGGGACCGTGTGGCGCGGTTCGTGGCGGAGGTCGTTGCCGCGGGTTGCTGGGTAGTGGCGACCGGCTGCCCGCCGCGGTGCTGAGGGGAGCGAGCCCTGGCGGCTTGGGCCCGCCGGTCGTGTGGGGACGTGACGGTGGCCGCCCGTTCGCGCTCCAGCCGGAGGGCCGCGGTGCGGTAGGCGGCCTGGTCCTGGCGCTCGCCGACGGCCAGGAGGTAGATCTCCCGCTTGTGCTGGGAGGAGGCGGGAGCGTCCCGGTACTGGATGACCAACCGCCAGCGTGTTTCCGGGTCGACGTAGACCTTGTGGCAGCCCGCCAGTTCGCGCTGGAGGGCGGCACCGCGTTCGTTGCCGTGGACCAGATGCTGCAGTTCGAGCAGGGCCAGGTCGCGGATGTTCTCCGGGACGGCGCGCAGGTCGGCGAGCGCCTCGGGATGGGCGGCGAAGGCGTACCGTGCCCGGTTCATCGCGCGCGTCCACGGGAGTGCGTCGGGGCAGGTCCTGTCCCTGACTGCGGCGGTGATACGGGTGCCGGAGCTACGGCGAGGCCGTTGCCCGTGACCGTGGAGCGAGCGCGGGCGGCTGCCGCCCTGCGGCTGACGGAACCCGGTGGGGCAGGCGCTAGGGGGAGCGGCGAGTCCCGCTCCATGATCCACGTATCGGCCTCTTCGGCGCTGGTGAAGGCGCCCTCCCGCAGGGTGTAGGAGCGCATGTCCTTGGTCGTCTCTTCGAGGAAGAGGCGATACGGCGCATCCGCGGAGTCGGGATGGCTGTCGTAGACGAGCGTGCGTACCTCGACGCCGACGTCGAAGGAGCAAGGGTTGTCGGTGTAGTGATCGAGGACCTCGTACCGGTTGTCGGAGTTGGCCCGGAGCAGGTCCTCAAGACGTGCCGTGAGGCCGTCGGCAGGGCGTGGCCCGTGGGGGTGGGATCCCCTGACGACTTCCGGCGGGCAGCCCCGGCGGATCAGCCAGTTCTGCGCCAGCGGAACGACCGGGTGACGCTCGGAGGCGAAGTCGAATGTGCGCTGCTCGACGTCGCGGGTGATGTGCAGCGTGACATACTCCGCCATCCCCGGGATGTCCCAGATCGCGGACCGGTCGTACAGCAACAGATGGCTGTCGCGGCCGTCGGCGCTGTGGTGCTCGGAGAAGGGAACGAACAGGTCGTCCGAGAGCGTGACGGAGGAGAAGCCGTCCTCGATCTGCTCGGTGGCGGCCTGGAAGCCGTCGAGCCGGTACTCCGGCGCTGAGGGTTCGTGCGGGCGGGCCATCTCAGACTCCGGCGGGTTCGGGCGAGGCCAGCAGCCGGTGATGGGGACGGGCCGCACTGGTGGTGCAGGCGCCGAACGGGCCATCCGGGGTGCGCAGTTGTAGCAGGGCCGGGTCGAGGTGGTCGCGGTGCCAGGTGGAGGGACCGGTGAGGCCGGCCTGGACGTCGGTGAGTTGCTGCCAGGCGAGCCAGAGGGCGTGCAGCCGGGCCACCGCCTCGGGGTGCTCCTGCCACTGATGGCACCACGGGCGGCCGGTGGTGATCTCCCGTCCGTAGACCGGCAGGAGCAGGTTGTGCACCCAGTTGGTCAGCGCGGCCAGTTCCACGGCATACGCCTGGGCACCGAGCGCCAGGATGAAGACGGAGGCCGGTCCGTCGTTCTTGGCGCCGTCCGCGTAGGGGGCCGACGCCGGACTTTCAGGGTGCTCGGAATCGGCTGGTTCGCCGTCCTGTGGGGCGGGCTGGTCGTCGGTGAGCCGGGCGAGCGTCTCGCCCTGCTTGCGGCTCTCGGCGACGAGCCGGGTGACCGTGGCGACGAGGTCGTCGAGGTCGTGGTCCGGTATGCGCACCGGCTCGCTCTCGTGGGCGGGTTCGGACATGGCTACCCCTGGTGCAGGTTCTGGTGGGTGGGGTGACGAGGTTCCGGAGAAACGGGGGTTTGGCCCGGCCGGGAAAGTGGGTGTAGAAGGCCCAGGTCAGCGCCGCGCGCGATGGCGGCACACGGTCCCGGGTGGGGCCAGGATCTGCAGGGCGCGGGCGGCCTGCTGGGGCACAACTCCGTTGCCCAGAGCGGTTAGTTGGGCGGGGCGGCCCAGCCCCGGCGTGCCGGTCACCCAGCCGGGCGCAAGGCCTTGCATCCACTCCACGAACCGCGGGCTGAGGCGGCCGGCGTCGTCGGTCGGCCGAGGCGCTGGACGGGTGGCCCGCTCCCAGCGGGTGATCGCGGCGGCGTACGGCCCCCAGATCTCGGCCCGTCCCCCGTGGCCAGCGGGTCCTCGAACAGCGGCAGTGACTGCGTGAGCGGAGCCCTGCCCATCGAGCTCTTCCGCTGCCCGGCCGTGCGTGTGGACGTGGCATCCGGGGCGGGCCGCAGGCATGCCGCCGCCGAGGGCAGGGTCAAGTCCCCATTGCCGTGGCGCTGGTTGGGCGAGCCCTTGGTGCCGTCCGAGGCCTTCGGGGTGGGCAGGAGCCACTCGACCTCGTCCGCCAGGTTCGGGCCGTGGCCGCCCTGCTTGCGCTTCGCCGGATGCTGACTTCCCCCGTTGGCCCCCAGGTTGCTGGTCGGAGTCTTGAGCAGCGGTGATCCGTCCGGATGGCCAGGCCGCGAGGAAGATCCGTTCGCGACGGTGCGGGGCTCCGACGTCAGCGGCGCGAAGCACACACCAGCGTGCATCGAACCGGATGTCGGCCAGGGAGCCGAGTACGGCACCGAGTGCGCGCACAGCAGGCTGGCCTGCGGTGTCTCCCAGACACCACGGGCAGAGTTCCACGTCGCCAGGGGAACCGGCGGGCGAGGTGAGGAGCCCCCGGACATTCTCGATCACCACCAGGCAGGGGTTGAGGGCTTCGATGGCGCGAACGACGTGGTGCCACAGGCCGGACCGGGTGCCATCAGCCAGTCCGGCGCGACGGCCGGCGACCGAGACGTCTTTGACAGGGGAACCCGGCTGTCAGGACGCAGACCTCCGGGACTTCGGCCCAGTTCACGGCCGTGATGTCGCCGAGGTTCGGCACGGTGGGCCAGTGCCGGGACAGGATCCGGGCTGGTCCTGGATCGATCTCGGCATGCCAGGCGATCGTTCCGCCGAGCACTGCCTGGACGCCGAGATCCAGACCGCCGTACCCGGAACACAGGCTCCCGATCGACGGCGGAGCCTCCGCCGAGGTCAGGTCAGCGGCCATGGCGGGGCGCCGGGGTGTAGGCGAGCCGTACTGGACCCGGGGCGGGCGGTTCCACGGGCAGGCGGTAGATCGAGTTCGTCGGTCGTGCGGATCGGCTCAGCGCGGCGAGAACACGAGGTGGGGTGCCGTCGATCCAGTCGGCAGCACGCCGCAGTTCGACAAAAGTCTCCTGCAGCGAGTCCACCGTGAGGTCCAGCCGGTCCTGCGTGACGTCGAACGCGGACTGGCGGGCGTCGCGCAGATTCGCCGAGGCTGTGGCTTCCATGTACCTGCGCAGGAATCCCAGCTGTTCGAAGGCCTCGGTATAGTTGTTCATGGCGCGTCCCGCCGGTGCGGACGCGCTGGTGTAGGCGGCGATGACCGGGCCGAAGTCGAGTCCCGGGTCGCTGTCGGTGGCGCGGAAGAGGACCTCGTCGGACAGGTCCTTCACGAGTCCCGTCAGTGCGCCGAGATGATGGGATGCGGTGGCGAGGTCGGGCAGGGTGCTGTGCGTGTACGACCGGACCACTTCAGCTCGGAGCTGCTCGAACTCCAGGGCCAGCGCGTACAGTTCGTCCTTTTCCAGGCCCGCTCGGCCGGTGTGGTCGGTCATGACGGACTCCGATGGTTGTGCCGGTCGGGAAGCGCGGCGCACGAGGCCGCGACCGGCGCCGAGGGAGCTGGGGAAGCTGTAGGGCGGCTGCGGGCCCGGGCCGCCTCGATGCGGGCGGCAGGCGGTGACCCACCCGGCCGACTGGTCGGTCGCTGCGGCTCGGGGGCAGCTTCGTGCGTGCGATGCAAGCGGCGGCGCACGTCGTCCAGCGGACCGAGAGCGTGCAGGGCGTAGCCGATCAGCCGTCCTGGGGCCAGGGCTTCGTCGTCGGCGAGGGCGCGCACCTGCCGGGCGACGGCGGCGGCTGTGCGGACGAGCGAGGCCTGGACGACCTGCTCGCCGAAGTGCTCGGCCACACCGGAGAAGGACAGCGGGTCGCAGATCCTAAGGACGCGTTCGGCGTTGAGCGTCCCATCGGACAGCGCGCCCCGGCGCTGGGTCTCCCACAGCACGGTCAGCTGGTCGATGGGCTCGCTGCGGTGATGCAGGGCGCCCAGGGCGCGGTAGATCTGCTGGTGGCCGATGTCCGCGAAGTCACCCGGACGCAGCCAGTCGACGACGTCGAGGAGTTGCTCGGGCCGGGCGCTGATGCAGCCGAGGAGGAACTCCTCGTCGGCGAGGACCTGTTCGTCGACAGCTTGCGGCTGCTGGGCGGGCGACGTGATCGGCTCCGGTGGCGGTACCGGTCGCGGCTCAGTTCCCCACCGGAGGGCGAGATCGGCGAGCACGTCGGACAGGACCTGGGCGTGGTGGACCGTCTCCTCGACTCCACCGCGGACTGCGTCGGCACGCGCGGCCTGGTGGAGGCGGATGGCGTGCTGGGTGACGCTGCGGTGGATGGCGCCCTCCAGGACCATCCGTCCGTAGACGGGCGCATGGGTGGGGCGCGGACATGCGGAGATCAAGGAGTGGGCGTACGACGCGGTCAGTCCACGGGCCAGGGTGCCGGCCTCCCGCACCGTGTCCGTCACCCAGGACAGCGGGATAGGGTCTCCGCTCTTTGCCTCTGTGGCTGGGTGACCGTCGGCGTGGAGCTTGAGCATCGCGGCGTAAAGGGCCGCGTGTACCGGACGGTAGAAGTGATCGGGTCGCAGCCAGGGCGAGAGCTGGTCGAGTTGGCCGGGATCCAGGAAGACCGAGCCCAGCACCGCCTGCTCGACTCGCATGAGTGGAGTCACGGCTGGTCCTCGCGTACGGCCGCGCGCTCGGTGCGCAGCTTGGCGACGGCGCGGTCGGCGGCGGCCATGTCAGCGGCGAAGCGGTCCAGCTCGCTGGTGAGGCGAGGCTCCGAGGCGGGCATCGCGCCGGCCGGGGTGACCAGCCACCAGTGACCCTCTCGGCGTACGGCGGGAGTGTCGGCGAGCCGCTCGGACGGGCGGATGGATGCCCAGGTTGGTACGGGGTGGGACACGGAAGCACCTCAAGAACAAGGGGGACGTCGAGCAATGGCTCAGGGACGCGGCGGGGGGACGGGGAACGCCCGTGCGTGCGTCTCGTGCGCGCGGCGTGCCGGGTTGGTGCTGTCATGCGGCCGGGCCGAAGTCGTCGCGGTGCAGCTGCTTGGCCAGCGCGCGCTCGGTGATGGCCGCGGTCGCCTGGGCGGAGGCGGCGCCGAGCCGGTCGGCGTCCGGCTCGCGATACCAGGGCTTGAGCTCCAGGAGGGCGGGACGCACGCCGGTGGCCAGCAGCAGTGCGGAGCCCTTGGGCAGGGCCCGGATCGCGTCGGCCGGCAGCACCCGCTCCTGACGCATCGACACCGACGTGGACTTGCCCGACTCGCTGGTGGACACGGAGACAGTGCGTACGTCGTGGTCGCCGACGAGACGGGAGAGCTTGTCCGCGAAGTCGGCGTCGTCGATGCCGGAGCCGACCAGCTTGATCGTCGCGGCGGACCACAGGGCGTCCATGCCGGCCTCGCCCCAGACCCGTACGCCCTGGCGGTAAGACTGGAGGATCGTGATCGGGATGACGCCCCGGGAGCCGAGGTGGGAGTAAAGGTCCGGCAAGTCGGCGATCTTGCAGACGTTGGCAGCCTCATCGAGGATCGCGAGCAGCGGGGCGTCGAGGCGCCCGCCGTCGCGCTCAGCCTGGATGACGGCCGCCCGCATCACCGCGTCGGCGGCTGCGGCGATGATCGCCGAGGCGGAGCCGCCGCCGTCCTTCGACAGCAGGAACAAGGTGTCCTTGCTGGTCGCGAACGCCTCCGGCTTGAACTCCCGTACCTTCTCAAGGCCGTTGGGAGGGGTGACCCAGGCGGCGATGCCCGGGTCGAGGAGGCAGCTGGCGTACTGCCGGGCGGTCTCGAAGATGCCGTCGCGGGTCTCGACGGCGCCGGCCACGGTGCCCTGGAGCTGGGCGGCGACGCCGTCGAGGCCGGCGTCCTGTAGGAGGTCGATGGGGGTGCGGTCGGCGGGGGAGGCGAGCCAGGCCAGTACGTCGGTGATCGGCCGGTGGTCGCGGGCCGCGGCGAGGAACAGCGCGGTGAGGGTGTTGGCGGCGGCGGTGGACCAGAAGTCGCCCGCGTTGGACTCGTCCACGGAGGCGGTCACGAAGTGTCCGGCCAGCCGCCGGGCACCGGCGAGATCGTGGGCATCGGCCAGGATGTCCCACCACATGGTCTGTGGGGCGTGGGCGATCTGCTGCGGGTCCAGCGTCCACACCGTGCCCACCCGGGCACGCTCGTCGAGGGTCGCCGTGAAGGCGTCGCGGGCCGCCTTGTTCGAGGTCAGCAGCACCGGGCCGGGGGCGCGCAGGATCGCGGGGATCGCCAGTCCCGAGGTCTTCCCCGAGCGGGGCGCCATGATCGCGAGGAGCACGTCCTCCCAGGACGAGCGGACCTCGGTGACCCCCGGCTTCAGCGTGCCCAGCAGTACGCCGCGGTCGTCCGGGGCGACGGCCTTGGGCTTGGTGCCCTTCAGGCTGGGCCGCAGGTCGATGGCCTTCGCGGCGATCTTCTTGGGCAGCAGGTCGGCCAGGTCCCGCTGACCGGCCAGCCCGTTCGGGTTCCGGCGAACGCGCAGCCACAATCGGCCGCCGAGGATGGCCGCCGCGGTGAGCGTGGCGGCGGGCAGCAGGTAGCAGCCGGTGAGGATGGCGGGCCGGGCGAGATGGGGCCAGAGGAGTGCGGGGTGCAGGAGCGCGTTGGTCGGCTGGAAGGCGGCCCACGGGTCGGAGCCAACCAGGACGTTGGCGAGATTGCCGAACAGCCAGGCCAACGAGCCTCCCGTCATGCCGAGAGCGGCGATGCCGATCAGGAGGTAGAGGAGGAAGTCGGTGCCGGTGGTGGTCGAGGGCGTGCTGGTACGCGGAGATGGCAAGGCGGGATCCAGAGGGGTGCGGACCTACGGGTGGCAGCGGGGCGGCGAATGGCTCTGGTGATCACGAGCGGGCTCCTGGCGGCTGTGGCAGTGAGCAGGGAAGTTGGGCGAAGCAGCGGGGGAACGGTCAGCGAGACCGGCCCGGCCGGGGCGTGTTGGGCGGCGTGACGGAGGGCTCTGCGACGTCGGGCGTGGCTCCGGTGCGCGGGCGCGGAGCGGTTGCGTAGTAGGTGGCGACGCCTTCCTGCCAGCTCCGCTTCCAGGGCGGTCCGAGCCCCTGCATCTGTAGGCCGGCGTCGCGCATGTCTTCGGCGAGAGACGTGAGCGTGGCAGCGGCGTCCTCGCAGAGGTGGGACAGGTGCCAGCCGTCATCGGTGTCGGCAACGTTGGCCTGTACAGCCGCGGCCTCGAAGAACTCGCCGAGGCGGACGAGGACGCCGTCCTCTGGGTCCACGATGTGCTGGACGAGGCTGGCCGCCCCCGCATACGACCCGGCTCCGTTGAGCTGGTCGGTCAGGGACAGGATCTGGTGCCCGTACACGCGCTTACCGCGGGGATCGGTGGGCGTGGTGATCCGGTTGACGTCCAGGTCGGCATCGAGTTCGACCTGGTAGCCGACTGCGGTGAGCATCCGGGCAGCGTGGCTGGCCATCTGGTTCTCGCGCTCCTCGCCCATGTCCCAGGGCAGGCGGTAGCAGAAGGAGCGCGGGGTGGTCTCGATGACGAAGCCCGCGTGCTTGAGGAGGGTAACGGCCAGTTCGTCACCTCCCTCGGCGATGACGTTCCCGGTCGGCTCGCGGGTGATGACGACATGGGGCGTGGTGGACATGGAGGCCTCCGCGGGCGGGTCAGAAGTGGGGGTTCTCGGTGGGCCGATCGCCCGCGGTGGCGGCTGCCAGCAGCTCGGGCAGGTCGGCGGGATCGGCGTCGCGTTGGTCGATCCACCACCCGGCACGCGTCAGAGGGCGCGCGGCGTCCTCGATGGCGGCCCACTCCGCCTCGCTGGTGGTGCCTTCGGCGACGAGGGCGGTGTACGCGGCGGCCATGAGTTGATGGCGGCAGCGGGTGCCCCAAGCGATGGCGCGGTCGGTGCCCTCCAGCGGAGGCATCCGATACCGCGTCGACCACTCCTCGGCCTCGGCCTGCTCGGCGGCACGCTTCTTCGCCAGCCACTCGGCCTTGGACTCGGCGTCCTCGCCCTGGGCGGCACGCCAGCAGTCGGTGCAGTCGCGCTCGGCGAGCCAGCGGGCGTAGCCGGCACGCCGGTCGGCCGGACGGTCGGAGAGATCGACTTGCGTGGTGTCTCCGCAGGTGTGGTTGATGGTCCAGATCTTCTTGACGGCCATGAGTCGGACTCCTTCGTGGGATCGAGAGGAAGGTCAGCGCGTACGACGGGGGCTGGACGGGGCGGCAGGTGCACGGGCTGCGTCGTCCGGCGAAGCGGACTGTGTGGTCGGGCGGTTCGGGGAGGAGGCGAGAGCGGCGCGGGCGCGGGCGGTGTGCGTGACCGACGGAAGCTCGTACCGGGGCAGCAGCGGTACGTCGGCCAGGGCCGGGGCGTCTTCCGGTGTCACGTCCGGCATGACCGCCAGGTCGAGCTGGGCGGTGACGAGCTGGTCACCGAGGAACGCGACGTGGTGGGCGATGGTGCGCAGGTGCTGGCCCAGCTCGCGGCCGTTGGCGGTGCCCAGCCGGTCGCACCAGGCGGCGGCCGTGTCGATGAACTCCTCCAAGTCCCCGACAACGCCGTGGTGTTCGTCGAGGATCTGGTCCAGGACGTCGGCGACATCGGCCGAGCGGCGCAGCTCGTGCAGTTCCCCGGTCAGGGCGGTCAGCGACTGCCCCGGCAGCGCCTGACGTGCGGCCACCCCGTCCGATGTCGGGATCGGCGGCGGCAGCATGATGCGTGGATCGGCGGCGACCGAGAGGCCGACGTCCTGGAACTCGCGGCTGGCACGAGCCACGGCCCGCACCGCCGTGTTGTGCGGGGTGTCGTCGGCCAGCGTGTAGAGATCGAGGGTGCTGTTGTGGCGGAAGTGGTGCTTGCGCAGTACCTCGTCGAGGACCGGGTGATCGTCCGATACGGCGGCGACCACACCGAACTCCGGGTGGACACCGAAGGCGACGTCGGGCTCGAGTTGCAGTTTCATGCTGAAGGATTCCTTCGGGTTCGGATGGCCTAGCGGGCGCGGGCCAGCTGCCAGGGAGCCTGGGCCGGGCGGAAGGCGACAGTGACGTCGGGCCGCTGCGGCACCGAAGTGCTCGCGCGGGCCGGGGAGATGGCGGTGGCGGCCCGGACCCGGCGCTGCGAGGTCGCAGGCGTCGGATCGGGACGTCCGTTGCCGCGGATGTACGAGAACGCGTCGAACGCGAGGGCCGTGCTGTCCAGCCGCGTCTCGACGTAGCGCAGATCGCCCTCGCCGTGCAGCAGTACGCCTTCGCCGGTGCGGACGTCGGTGCCGACCGCGCGCAACGTGCCGTCGGGATCGCGGACCTGGTCGTGCACGACGATCCGGGCGGCCCGGATATCGGCGTCGAGCGCGCGGGCGGAGGCGGAGACCGCCTCCCCAGCGCCGAGGAACTCCGGGGCGGGGGTGTTCGCCTGCCCGTCGAAGAGACCTCGGCCAGGGTTGGGCTGGTGGACCGGCTTGAGGTCGTACACGGCGTCGGAAGTGACGCTGTACTGCGCGGCACGCAACGACTGAACGGCCTGCTGTCCGCGCCGCGTCAGATCACGGTCCGGCTCGGTCAGGGCGTACAGGCGGCTACCGGGCAGCCGCTCGAAGCCGACCCGCCGCAGCATGTGATCGGCGACGTGGTTGTCATGCGACATCGCGGCCACGACGCCGTACTGGGCGTGGTGGGCGACGGTGATGTGAGGGCGTATTTCCGCCACGAGAGGTGCACCTCGCAGAGGTCGGGGCCATGCGGAGGACGAGGATGTGGCCCGAAGACGGATTTGGCGGGGCCGGGGAATGTGCGCTAGCGCGATCGGCGCACGCGGTCGTGCGCGAGGAGGCCGGGCGGCGCCTCAGTGACGGACACCGCTGTCGTCGCGACGCCCTGGCCGACCGTATGAGGCGACCGGGCGCGGGCGGCCTGGACCCGCGCGGACTGCTGCGACCTGACCGGCCGGCCGCGCTCGGCTTGGGCCATCTCGACGAGCACGCCGCCGCTCTCCATCCAGGTCAGGGAGTAATGCCAGCCTTCGGCATTGCGCTCGACGACAGCCTTCGCGAACGCGGCCCCGGCGCGCGGGTGATCCGGCAGCAGCGCACCAGTAACGAACTCGAGGTCGGCCTGCACGCGCGCGCCGCCCTCCAAGGCCTCGCGCAGCACCCGAAGCCGGTACGGCCACCGCCCCTCCGCACGATCCTGCGGATCCAGGAACGGGAGCATCTCCTCGGCGTGGGCGACCAGAGCAGGGCCGTGGTCGAGGAAGGGAGCGAACAGAGCCCACATATCCGCATCCCGTTGCTGCTGGCGCAGGTCGTAGCGCTCATCAAGGGGCCAGTGGTCGGCGTCGCACAGACTGTCGGAGATCGCGTCCCACTCGGCAAGAACTCGCTCACCGGCAGCTACCGCCACGGCGACCTGCTCGACGCGTGCCGCACGTACGGCCTGCTCGTAGCGGGGAAGCAGCCGGTCGGCCACCGCCGATGCCGCGCGCGCCGGGTCCGCATCGACGACGATCCCGTCGGGTGCCTTGACCCGGTCCGCGACGTCGCTGCCGCTTGGCTGCAAGGCGGCGACCAGAAACTCCCGTGTGCGCCGCGGGCGGTCGACGACGACCAGTTCGCAACCGGTGCCGGTGGTCAGTACGGCGCGGCGGGATAGCACGAACCGTTCGAAAGCCCACTGCACATGCCCGTCGTCCCAGAGCCGCTCCGCGAGCGGGGGCTGATCGGCGTACGCGGCATGCTCCTGGGTGACGGCGGTCCAGGAACCGGGCAGTCGGGCGGCGAGATCCTGGGCGAACGTCGCAAGGTCCGCACGCTCGCTGGCCTTGCGGGCAGCGAGGGAGACCGGGTGGTCTGCAGAAGGAGACGCAGGAGTGCCGGCGGCGGGCGTCGGTATTCGTTCAGACATGACGCAAGCCCGATTCCTGCCGGGCGCCGAGCCGCCGGGATTCATCGAGAGCGCCGAACGGGCCTGTGGCCAGGGGGATGTAGCCGTGAGAAGCGTTGACCGTGGTGGCGCGGAGGTAGCGCTGGACGAGCCGATGCATCGCGCGGCGGATCTTGTACTGCTGAGACATGAAGGGGGACATCCTAGGAACGCTCGGAGCGGGAAGACGCGGGGGCCGGGACGTGGCGCCGGCCCCCGAAGGGCGGGATTGATCAAGGACGAGTGATCGCGCCCATCCGGGCGTCCGTGTCAAACAACTCGCGCTCCCGCGAATGCAAAAGATGTTGAGTAATGAACGATCGACCCGCCACCTTCCACAGGCCACGCCCCTTGGTGAGAGCGGAGACAGCCTGCGTCTCGACGCCGGTGAGCCCCAACAAGGCTGTGGCGGAGGCGAGTTGGTCGGCTTCCTGGCGGTAGATGATCCGAGTGGAGCAGTCGGTGAGCAGGCCCTCGGCCAGGGCCCGACCCCGGGAGCCGGCATCACCGGCGGCCAGCAGGTCGCTCAGGCGGTGGATGACCATCAGGTTCGCGATGCCCAGGCCGCGGGAGAGCTTCCACTGGCTCTGCATCCGCTCCAGCAGCGCGACGTGACGCATGACGCGCCAAGCCTCGTCGTAGATCACCCAGCGCCGTCCTCCAGAGGGGTCGGCCAGCGCGGACTCCATCCAGGCCGAAGCACAGGTCATGGCCAGCACGAGCGCGGTGTCATCACCCGCGCCGCCCAAGCGGGACAGGTCGATGGACAGCATCGGCGCGCTCGGGTCGAACGCCACGGTGCTCGGCGCGTCGAACATCCCGGCCAGGTCGCCGTGCACGAGTCGGCGCAGTGCGTGGGCGAGGTCCTCGGCGGCGTGCCCGAGGCGGCCGGACAGCTCGCCGAGCGCGGCATCGAGGCGCTCGGGGGAGCCGAGGACATAGGCGACCTCGCCCAGCAGGGGCGTGGTGCCATTGGCCTCGGCGTAGGCGACGACCTGGTCGAGCGCCACGTCAAGGGCGGTGTGCTCCATGGGATGCAGCTCGCGCCCCAGGACCGTCTTCGCGAGCGAGCCGAGCAACAGCAGGCGCCGCTTGCGGACCTCGGTGATCCAGTCCTCCTCGCTGACGCCGTACGGCCGGGCGGGCGCGTCCAGAGGGTTCAGGCGTCCCGGCAGGCCGGGGCCGAGGGCGATGGTCTGTCCGCCCAGCTCCTGGGCGACGACGGTCCACTCGCCCTTCGGGTCGCACGGCACGTAGATCCGGTAGCCGAACGCCACGGCGCGCACCGCGAGGGACTTGGCCAGGGCGGACTTGCCCATGCCGATGATCCCGGCCAGCAGGATGTTGGGATTGGTGAAGCCGTCGAGGCGCCCGTACAGGGCGAACGGGTCGTAGGTGAACGCCGCTTCCGCATGCACGTCGCGGCCGATGTAGATGCCCTGCGCGCCGAGACCGCCTTCCGCAAGGAAGGGGTAGGCCCCGGAGGCGGTGGCCGTCGTCATCCGGTGGGCGGGCAGCTTGAGACGGCCGCCGCGGGCGGAAGCCGGCCCGGGACGGCCGGCGGCCGGGTAGGTGGCCCGTAGCTCGGGGTCGAGACCGGGCGCGGTCGGGCGCGCTGCGGGGCGTGCGGCGTGCCGGGCCTGGTCGCGGGCGGCGGCGAACTGATGACGGGCGGCGCGTGCCGTACGGCGGTCGCTCTTACGCGGGACGAACAACGGGCTGGCGCTGGCGCGGGTGGTGCGAGAGGCCATGAGGTGGTGCTCCTGATGGTCAGTGGCGGGTGAGGCCGGTGAAGGGGTCGCGCAGGTCGGCCGGGGTGTGGTCACGGCGGACGCGGGTGGCGGTGGCCAGGTGGCGCTGGCACACGGTGAGTTCGGGCGCTCCCTCGGGCCGCCGGGCCCGGCACGCCTCCCGGGTGGGGAGGCAGCCGGTGCCGGGGTGTGGGGCGGCGTGGAAGGCGGCGTGGAGGTGTTCGGCTGCCTGCCACAGCCGGATCCGGCACGCCCGCAGGTGGTCGCCCTCCGCCCTGGCCACCGGGGTGGTGCGGGCGGTGTGGGCGTCGAGCAACCCGTACAGCGCGACGACATGGGCGTGCAGGGAGTCGAGTTCGGCACGGCCGGCGGCGATAGGGGCGACCGGCATGTTGATCGCCTGGTGGAAGTCGAGCGCGGCGGTGGCGAACGGGACGAAGTCCGGAGCCAGTTCGGGCAGGGGCTCGGTCGGCATGGGGGTGCCCTTCGGTAGAGCGCGAGAGGATGGTGCGGGTGCGCTACGGGCGGGCGAGGGGCAGGGCGGCGTTGGTGAAGGCCTCGGCCTGCTGCCAGGTCAGAAGGCGCAGGTCGACGAGTGCGGCGACGGCGGCCGTCTCGATCGCGGCGCAGGAGGCGTTGAGCTGCTCGTCGGTGTCGGCGCTCACGGTGAGCAGGCCGGTGAGGGCGACGTCGGCGTGTCCGGCGATCAGCTGGCGCTCGCGCTGCTTGATGTCGGCGTACTCGACCGAGTCCTCCTCGGAGTCGACCTGGCCCTTGCGCTGCCGCTCGGCGGCGTCCGCGATCACCGTGGCCTTGCGGCGCTGTACATCCTTGAGCGCGGAGTCCAGGCCCTTGGGCTCGTAGGTGAGCGAGAGCGTGCGGCGCACGCCGGAGGTGAACAGGAGCTGGTGCAGGAAGCCGGGTGAGGTCTCGATGCGGGGCCAGTTCTCGATCCAGAACGTGGCGTGGTGGGCCGAGTCGGTCTGGATCCGGTCGGCCTTCTCGACCAGGACGACGGGTCCGGCGGCAGCGGGTTCGGCCTGCGCTCGGCCCGAGGCCGACCACTGGTCCAGGGCGGCCGACGCCTTCGGGTCGTACGCGGTACGGATCACGGCGGCGATCTCGGACGCGTCCAGCCAGCCGCTGGGCGTGAGACCGGAGTTGCGGGCGGCCTGGTCGAAGGTGGCGGTGAGCTGGGCCAGGACCGCGAAGCTGCCGGTGAGTCCGCCGCCGGCCTGGTTGATCAGGCGTCGGGCGGCCTTGAGGTCGAGGGCGAGCGCGACGTACGCCTCGTGCGGGGCCGCAGCCGGGCCGGCGGCGGCCAGCAAGTCGCGGTAGATGGGGCCGGCGAGGTGGGTCTCGGCGTTGCCGTGCTCGTGCCAGTAGCGGTTGAGCGCGTCGCCGGAGTCGGGCACCGTGCGCTCCAGGACCTGGACGCGGGCGATGTGCCCGGTGCGCGACAGCGCCGCCAGCGTGCGCCCCCAGCCCGCGACGTTGCTGGCCTGGGTGGCCGGGTCGAGCAGAGCGAAGGCACGCGAGGAAACCTTGACGACCGCGGTGAGCGTGCCGTGGTGCGGATCGTGCACCGCACCGAAGCGACCGTGCGGGGCGGTGACCACCCGCAGGGACGCCGCCGTGCCCGGGAGATGCAGCAGGCCCTCGCGGCGCGGACGGGTGGACGGCCGGGCGAGCCAGACCAGCTGGCCCCGGAAGCGGCGCAGCGCGTACCCCATGGCGATGGGCCCCCAGTCGGCAAGCGACCGTCCGCGATGGCGGACGAACACCGCCGCCAGAATGACCGCCCACACAGGGATGAGCTTGAGCGCGCCGGTGACGCCAGAGGTGAGCAGCACCGCGAGCAGCAGCAGCCCGGTCACGGTGACGACGATCAGCTGAGGAGCCGACAGGCCGAGCAGGATGCCGCGCCGCGAGCGATGCGGGAACTTCACGGTGGCCGGGCCGTCGGGCTGAGAGGTGTCGGAGAGCATGGCGAAGCCGTCCTTGGAACGTGGAGAGCAAGAAGAAGAAGAGGGGAGCCGACGGGGCGGGCGGCGCCGGAGGCGACCGGTGCCGCCCGCCCTGTCAGGCGAGGGCTACGAGCCCGATCCGCCCGGCGGCTCGGGGTAGACCCACCGCTGCGGCGTCGCACCGCCCTGCGGAGACTGCCCAGCCGTCGGCCCGGGGCGCCGGGGCGCCGGCGGATCCAGGTGCGTGATGCGCGGCGGCGTCACCGCAGCGCCCTGGGACGTTGGTCCGGAGGAGACCGGTGCCGCGTCGGCCGCCGCCTCCTGACCGGGACGCTGGATCAGTGGCTGACCGCGGTCCCCATCGGTAGGAGGCCGCCGGATCAGCGCCCGGCCCTTGTCGCCGGTGGCGTTGGGGTCCTCACCGAAGCGGAATTGGGTCTGCTTCGGCTTCTCGCCGACGCCCGATCCGCCGGTCGGGTCGATGCCGGAGGCGACACCGCCCCAGCCCTGGCCCGGAACCTTCGAAGGCCCCTGCGGAGCCCGCATGCCCGTACCTGCCTGCATCGCGAGCTGGCCCGCGGTCTTCGCGGCACCGGCAGCCACCGCGACACCGGCGACGCCGGTACGGTGCAGGTCGTCCTGGCCGCCGCCGTCGGCCGCCCAGTGCACGAACTTGTACGTGGCGTAGGGGCACAGCATCACCAGGACCATGACGACGATGCCCGCCATGGCGTCGGACAAGGCGGCGAGTCCGTCAGAGGCGTCGCTCTTGCCCATGGCCGAGACGCCCAGCAGGAACACGATCGTCATCAGCAGCTTGCTGACGATCAAGGTCGCGGTCGCCTCGGTCCACCCACGTCGCCAGCGCCGCGCGACTTCCCAGCCGCCGCCCGCGCCGGCGAACACCGCCAGCGTCACCAGGACCAGAATGCCGACCTTGCGGGCGACCATCACCGCCCAGTACAGGAACGCGCCGATGGCGCACCCGAGGCCGACCATGGCTGGGATGGTCCAGCCCAACGCGTACATCGGGCCGAGGTTGTTGACCTCGATGATGCGGCGGATGGCGTCGTCGACCGAAGTGTTCGCCGCCCTGAACAGTCCGGCGGACAGCGCGTCGACGACGGTCAGCGCGACGGTGGTGCAGGCGATCGCGGCGAACGCGAACAGGACGCCGGCCACCGTCCCGGTCACCGCCTGCGCGAGGGCGCGCTCGTCACGGCGCCAGGCGGCCCGCATCAGCTGTAGACAGAACGTGCCGACGGTCAGGACGAGACCGATGGGCAGCAGCAGCTCGTAGTTGTCGCGGAACCACTCGGCGTTGAGATCGACGGCCGTGGTCTTGTCGACCGCCGTCGAGGCCAGGTCCGCGGCGGACTGGGCCAGTTCGCCCATCGACTTGGCGATCCAGGCACCGATGCCATCGGTGATCGCCTCGCCGGTCGAACCGACGACCCCGCCGACGGTGTCGCACACCGCGCTCATCAGGGGAAGGTCACAAGCCCCCATGGGGGCACCTCCTTTCGGGAATTGGGGGCGTCAGGGCGCGACGTTCGGCAGCACGCCGACCAGGGCGCAGGCCTTGTCGGGGCGGCACTGGACGGCGAGCGTGCTGGAGCGGGACTCGGCTCCAGATCCGGAGCCCTTCCAGACGATGGACTGCTTGCCGGTGACCGTGACGGCGTAGACGTACGCCTCGGTGATCGCCCCGGGGTCCTGGGCCAGGGCGGTCTTGAACGCCTGCGGGAAGTGGCCCTCGCCGACCTTGGCGGTCGCGCGCTGCTGGTTGTCGTGCATCCGCGACCACAGCACCGGGCTCGGTATCTGGTCGGAGACGGAGCCCCAGTCGGCGTACTTCTTCTCGCCGGTCATCCACCGCTTGAGGCCGGCGACGTGCTCGGCACGGGAGAAGGACCGGGTGTCGTACGTCCACAGGACCTTGGTGGCCGCCTTGGCGAAGACGATCGGATCGCTCGTCCTAGGCGGCGATGCGACAGCCTCGCCCTCATCGGCGGTCGCCTCCGGCGAAGCGGCTGGCGGTGCAGACGCCGGGCTTGGGGAGGGCTGCGCGGAGGCGGGGCTCTCCGCGCGGGTCAGATACGCGACGAGACCGGCGACGGCCAGCAGCACGACGAGCACGAGGCCGCCCATCAGGGCACGCCGCAGGACGGAGGACGACGCCCCGTAGGTGCGCTCCTGGGCGGCGAGGAAACGTTTCCTCGACATCAGTGAACCTGCGTCCCCATCGCCGAGAAGAACGCGACGATCCCGTTGGCCGCGCCCAGCAGCAGCGCGCACCCGGCGGCGATGACCGTGCCCTTCTTCCCGTTCGCCTCGGCCTGGTGGCCACCGCTGTGGTGACCCCACGCCCAGACCATGGCGGAGATGGCCAGCGCGCCGACCACCGCGATGATCCCGAAGAGGTTGATTGAGGAGACGACGTTCTTCAGCACGCTGAGGCCAGGGAGACCGCCCTCCTTTGGTGTGATGCCGGGGTTGTACGCCAGGTACTGGGCGTGCTGCATGAGCTTCACGTGGAACTCCAGTGAGATTTTGGGCGCGCGAGGGCCCGAGAGGAGGTGGAGCGAGGGGAGGGGGAGAAAGAGGCGGGTCAGACGACCCGGCGGGCGGCGACGATGTCGGCGCGCCAGTCGGCGAGGGTCGAGATCTTGACCACGTCACCGGTGTGCGGAGCCTGCAGGATCAACCCCTGGCCAATGAACATCCCGACGTGTTCGGGCACCTTGGCTGTGCCGCGGGTGAACAGGAGGTCACCCGGCTTGAGGGCGTCGACGCTGACCGCCTTGCCCTCCCTGACCTGCGTGTACGTCGTGCGGGAGATCGAGACACCACCGGCCTTGTACGACGCCTGCATCAGGGACGAGCAGTCGCACCGGCCCATCGGGTCCTGACCGTGCGGAGCGGAACACGAACCGCCCCACTGATACGGCGTACCGAGCTGACCAAGGCCCCAACGGATCGCCGTACGCACCGACTTGGGCGCGCTGGCCGGGATCTCATAGCCCTCGGGGACCGCCCCCTCGGGAATCGGGCCGAAGGAGGACCCGTCCTCGCCGTTGCCGCATCCGGCAGTCGTTGAGGTGGCCGCCGGCTCGGCCTCACTGCCGGTGTCGCTCTCCTTGCCGGAACTTCCGTCCTGGCTCAGTGACTTGGCGATGGCCTTCTGCAGGGCCGTGGCCAGCGGCTCCCACTTCGCGTACGCGTCGGGGTAGCCGCTCTTCTGAACCGCCTGCGCGGCCTGGGCGACGGTCATCGACTGCCAGCCCGAGACCTTGAGCAAGCCCTCGTAGAACTTCGTCGAGGCGTGCACCGGATCGCGAACCTCGGCAGCCGTACCCCAGCCCTGGCTGGGGCGTTGCTGGAAGAGACCGAGCGAATCGCGATCCCCGTAATCCAGGTTCCGCAGCCCCGACTCCTGGAGAGCCGTGGCCAGGGCAACGACCTGCCCCCGCGCCGGCACCTTCATCGCGATGCCGGTGGCCTGGATCGTCTCGGCGTTCGGTATCTGTTCCTCGGGGTCATCCAGACCCGAAACGGACACGGATCCCTTGCTGCCGTCCTTGAGGATCGACTTCACCAGCTTCGCGACCGCCGCGCTGTCCACAGCCTGTGTACCGCCTGCGGAACAGGCGGCCTGAGCACTGCTGGAACCAGCGAGAGCGACAGCGACCGGCGCTATCAACAACGTGGGGCCGAGCGCCACGGCCCCTGCTATGGCGATGGCCTTCTTCACGGACGCGTGCCGAACGCCGAGCGGCAGGACAGGGAATCTGGCACCGGGGCGCGGCGCGCCTGGGCATGCTGCATCGACAGCTCCTTGCTCGTAGGCAGCGCGGCGCAGGCGTTCTCGTCGAAAAGGCCACCGGCACCACGCCGGTTATGAATTCGCAATCCCTGAGGGAGTCAGGGAAACCAGGGCCGGAAGCTGCTAACTCCCGGCCGCTGGCCCCTTACTGGAAAGCGGCAGCCAGCCGCGCTCGTAATCTCACTCGCCACATGGGGAGTCCCCTTCGCCGATTAGGAAGCCCGTCGGTGGAGTGTCAGGGACGCCGTCCTTTGGATGGAACGGCACGCATCGACACAGTTCAGCAGGGGTGGAACCAGGTCCCGTCCTGCGAACACGGCGAGACTGTAGAGACGAAATTCGGCCGCGCCAAACGGCCCGTGCCTCGGGTGGTTTCGAGGTGCTGAGCCGAGATCTGCCTCATTGGGTGCGGCCGGAATTCGGGGTTAACCTCCAGCGCATTGCTCGTCACGGCGGCTGCTTTCGTAGTTCCGCGGAGTGACGCATGCCGACGTGCGCTTGCCCTCCGAGAACGGAGAAAGGGCGCACCCGCCTCCCCGAAAGAGAGAACCGCGCAATGCCGTACACCCTCCACCGAGGCGACGCGCTGATCGCCCTCGCCGGCATCCCCGACAACAGCGTCGACGCCGTGATCACCGACCCGCCGTACAACAGCGGCGGCCGAACGAGCAGTGAGCGCACAGGCCGCTCCGCGCGCGCGAAGTACACCTCGGCGGACGCCGAGCACGACCTCGCCAACTTCCCCGGCGAGAACCGAGACCAGCGCTCGTACGGCTTCTGGCTCACCCTCCTGCTCACCGAGTCCTATCGCGCGACCGTCGAGTCCGGCACCGCACTCGTCTTCACCGACTGGCGGCAGCTGCCGACGACGACGGACGCGCTCCAGGCCGCCGGGTGGACCTGGCGGGGGATCGCGTCCTGGCACAAGCCGGTCTCCCGGCCGCAGAAGGGGCGACTCAAGCAGTCGTGCGAGTACATCGTGTGGGGCACCAAGGGGCCGGTCGACGCCAACCGGAACCCCGTCTACCTCCCGGGTCTCTACACGGCGAGTCAGCCACGGAAGGACCGGGTGCACATCACGCAGAAGCCCGTGGAAGTGATGCAGGAGCTGGTAAAGATCTGCCCGCCGGGTGGAACGGTCCTTGACCCGTTCACCGGCTCGGGGACGACCGGCGTAGCCGCCCTGAGGGAGGGGCGCCAGTTCATCGGCGTCGAGCTCTCCGATCACTACGCAGACATCGCGGAACAGCGGCTCAAGGCCGCCCTGACGCAGGACGACTTCGTCCTGGCAGGGCCGGAGGCATGAGCGTGAGAGCGACCAGACCAGGGCAGACGGACCGCAGACGTCAAAGGGCGGCTGGTGCATCGAGAAGTCGATGCACCAGCCGCCCTTCCTCTCAGGTCAGGCTGCCTCGAACGCCCTCCGGATCAGCGGTCCCGCCTTCTCCAGGTCAGCGGCAGAGACGATCCGGACCTCCAGGTCACCGGTGCCGAGGTGGCCGATACCGCGCATGTCGCGCGAGAAGTCATCCTCCAGCTCGACCGTGTCCGGGTCGACCTTGAGGTAGACCAGGATCGCTTTGTGCTTCGGGCGGAAGATGACGGAGGCGATGTTCACCATCCGGCGGTAGGCGATGTAGTGCCGAAGCTGAGCCACCTCGACCTCGCCCCAGGCGGTGAGGGCCTCGTCCAGCTCGGTGTACAGGTCCCGAAGGCAAGCAGGTGCCATGGCCGGGGGCACCTGGATCGACGGTGTGTCATCCCCGAGGTCGGCACGGGCCGCCGCATCCCTCCCCGGACTCCGCTGCCGAGCTGGAGCGGGACGCGGGGAACCGGGTGCGGACTCGATCAGCAACAGGCTCAGCAGCCCGCCGTCGAAGACCCGGTAGCGCACCAGGTCGATCCGCTCGCGCAGACGGTGCACGGCGACCCGGTCGTGGTGAGAGAAGCTGGCCGCGATACAGACCATCCGCGGGTTCCGCCAGTCGATCGCCTCGGCAGCCTCGGCACCCAGCTTCTCCTTGACCAGCGCCTCGAACTCGTGACGAGCGGAGTCCAACCACGACAGGTAGGAGACGCCCTGCGAGAGGACACCGCTGTCGGCGCCCTTCTTGTACTCGATCAGCGCAGGGGTGCCGTTCTCGTCCAAGCCGAGCGAGTCGATCCGGCCCCGGTGCCAAGGCCCTGTCGGGTACTCCGACGCCAGGAAGCGGATGCCGAGCATCGACTCCATCCCCGCCTCGATCCGGCGCTGAAGCTCCACCTCCAGCGCCACCGACGAGCCCCGCAGCTCGATGTCCCGGCCATCGGCATCCAGCCGGAACAGCTTCAGGTCCGTCACCTGCGCCCCCTCCCGCGCTCATTACAGGAGGAGCAATCGAAATCGGCCTGCGGGTATTCCGGTGGACACTTCGTGGCTACCGCTACCGGTGCCCCCTACGCGCTATGCCTCGTAGAGCTGGCGGACACCCCTCCACGGAGATCATCTAGGCCAGACAAGCCCCGTTCGGTACCATGCTCCGAACGGGGGATTTCGGCTGGCGTGGGACGAGTTGCAGCACACCCACCACCCAAGACCCGAGAAGTCCTGCCACATGCCGCTCCGCGGAGCGCGCAGACGAATCGACCGCAGCAGGACTGACCGGGTATGCCGGGTACGGAGCGTGAAGATGGACTTCGACGTCGCCGCTCCCGACCCTGCCGGCATGGTGGCGTCGCTCAGTTCGCTTGGCTACTCGCTTCCCGCCGCCGTCGCAGACCTCGTGGACAACAGCGTCTCGGCAGAGGCCAAGAACATCGACGTCGACTTCACGTGGGACGGGCAGAGCTCCTGGATCGCCGTAACTGACGACGGCCGGGGGATGACGGAGCCCGAGCTGGTGACCGCCATGACGGTGGCGGCGCGCGGCCCGTCCGCCGAACGGAGTGCCACGGATCTCGGCCGTTTCGGTGTGGGGCTGAAGTCCGCCTCCTTCTCCCAGTGCCGCAAGCTCACTGTCGCCACGGTCAGGGACGGGACCTGGCATGTCCGGACGTGGGACCTCGGTGTCGTGGAGCACTACAAGGAGTGGCGGCTCCTTCGGGACCCGGGCGACACGACCATGGCCCTCCTGCGTCGGGTCGCGGGAAGTATGCAGCACGGGACCGTCGTCCTGTGGGAACAGCTCTCCGGCTACCACAACACCGCCGTGACTTGCGACGACGAAAAGACGCAGGCCCAGTTCTATGCGGAGGCGGAGCGTACCGAAGCCCACCTCTCAATGGTCTTCGCCCGTTTCCTGCAACGTCCGGCCCGGTGCCGGCTCCGGGTGCGCGGCTCCGACCTCTCCCCGTGGGACCCCTTCCTGTCCACGCATCCGTCGGTACAGCGGATCCCCTGGGAGCCTCTACCGCTCGGATCGCAGTCGGTGCGAGTGGAGCCCTTCGTCCTCCCGACGGCACAGCGTCTCTCGGAGGCCGAATACGAGTCGGCTGCGGGACAGAGAGGATGGCTGGGACAACAGGGCTTCTATGTCTACCGGCGTGACCGCCTGATCCTGGCCGGTGACTGGCTGGGGATCCGAGGCCTACGGCGCGAGGAGAAGTACAACCTTGCGCGGATCGCCGTGGACATCCCTGCGGAGACCGATGCCGACTGGGGCGTGGACGTGCGCAAGGCGAGTGTGGTTCCCCCCGTCTCCCTGCGTCGTCACCTGGAGAGGATCGCCAGGTACACCCGCGAGGCGGCCTCCCGTTCCGCACGACAGCGTGGTCAGGTCGTGTCCAGGGCGCACGGCGACCCCCTGAAGTTCGCCTGGAACGTGAAGCGTCACGACGGCCGGATCGTTCTGCGTGTCAACAGAAAACACCCCTTGGTGAAGGCAGCGATGGACGACCACGGCGGCAATCCGGAGGTCGTCCGCTCGATGATCCGCCTCCTTGAGGAGACAGTCCCTGTCACGGCGCTCCGCATGCTCCATGAGACCGACACGGTCGACGACCCCGAACCCTTCGGCGGTCCGGGGCCAGCCGCTCCGGAGACCGTCGACATCGCCCGCCAGGTGTACGAAGCGCTCGTTGACCAGGGCCGCTCCCCTGAGGACGCCCGGGGCGTCCTCAGCTCCATGCCCCCCTTCGACGAGCAACAAGGTTTCTGGAACTCCTGACACCTGGTAGTCCCCACTCTCAACCGACCCGGCCGCAGGAGGTCGCAGTGAGCACCACCCCCGAGGACAGTCTCGAAAAGGCCGAGCAGACAGCGGTACTGCTCCTGCCCGGCGACCGGCAGGCGACGCCGGCCGAGGTCGACTTCGCCGTGAACACCGCGGTCAGCATCCTCGCTGCCCAGGGGATCACCGTGGACCGGGACCAGGTGCGGAAGGTGCTAGAGGCACGGGCCTCCGTGTTCCAGGCTGATTCCTCCGCGATGAAGAACGACGAAGGCCACGTGGCCTGGCTCGCCGACGCGAAGGCCGACCGGAAGTGGGACTTCTGGGACCGCTACCGGCGCTACCTCCTGAGCGTCTCCAAGCTCCCGATGCAGGTCGTGCGCCGACTCGACCAGAGCACCGACGACGTTCTCGGAGAGCTGGAAGACCCCCAGCGAGAAGGCGCCTGGCGCCGGACCGGGCTCGTGATCGGACAGGTCCAGTCCGGCAAGACAGGGCAGTTCATCGGGCTCGCTGCGAAGGCAGCCGACGCCGGCTACCGACTCATCGTGGTGTTCGCCGGGATCCACAACGACCTGCGCAGCCAGACACAGCTCCGTATCGACGAAGGACTCCTCGGATTCGACACCCAGTACCAGTTCCGCTCGGACGATGACGCGCATCGTCATATCGGTGTCGGTGCGATGTCACACGGCAAGCGCCTGAAGGCTGCATCGCTCACCACCAGCCACGAAAAAGGGGACTTCGCCCGGAAGACGGCGGTCTCCGCGAACGTCCCGGTGGGCAGTGTTCCGGTCGTTCTCGTCGTCAAGAAGAACCGTCGGATCATCGACAACCTGCGTGACTGGGTGATCGACAACCACGGCGTGGAGGACCCGGAGACCGGACGGATGGTCGTCCCCGATCTCCCCTTGTTCGTGATCGACGACGAGGCCGACAACGCCGGGGTGAACACCTCCAAGGACCCCGACACCAACCCGTCGGCGATCAACAAGGCCATCAGGCGGTTGGTCAACAGCTTCACGAAGGCGTCCTACGTCGGCTACACGGCGACCCCCTTCGCGAACATCTACATCAATCCCGACACGGACCACGACGAGCTGGGCCCGGATCTCTTCCCGGAGAGCTTCATCCGCACCCTGCGTGCGCCGTCCAACTACCTCGGTCCCGAGCGGGTCTTCGGTCTACAGACCGACGGAGACGAGGAGGACATCGATCCGCTGCCGCTCACAAGGCACATCAAGGACACGGACCTCTGGGTGCCGGACAAGCACAAGTCCTACCACCAGGTTCCCGACTTCCTGCCCGAGTCGCTGCAGCGTGCCGTCCGGTCCTTCGTCCTGACCTGCGCGGCACGTCGAGCACGGGGGCAGGTCGCCGTGCACAACTCCATGCTGGTGCACGTGACCCGCTTCACCGCCGTACAGCAGCAGGTCCGCGACCAGATCGATGCCCATGTGCGTCTGCTATTCGATGTCCTCCAGGACCGGTTCAGCAGTGCCCGCGAAGAACTCGAAGAAGAGCTGCGGGAGCTCTGGGACGAGGACTTCGTCCCCTGTACCGAGGACATGACGGGGGGCAGGCTCGACTGGGAGGATGTCGAACCGCATCTCCACGCCTCCCTCGGGAAGATCACCGTCATGGCTGTCAACGGTGCCGCGAAGGACGCCCTCCAGTACTACGAGCGCCGGGAGACCGGCTTGTCGGTCATCGCCGTAGGTGGCGAGAAGCTCTCCCGCGGTCTGACGCTCGAAGGGCTGTCGGTTAGCTACTACCTGCGTGCCTCCAAGACGTACGACACCCTTCTGCAGATGGGCCGTTGGTTCGGCTACCGTCCTGGCTACGAGGACCTGTGCCGCCTGTACACGACACGTACGCTGCAGCGCCAGTACGCGGAGATCACTGCGGCCACCGACGAACTCCGGCGCGACGTCGAGGAGATGTCCGCCGTGGGACTCACCCCCCGCGAGTACGGTCTCAAGGTCAGGACCTCGTCGCTCGGCCTCGGCATCACGGCCTCCAACAAGATGAGGCAGGGCACGCGTGTCCGCCTCAGCTACTCCGGCGAGCTTCCCGAGACGACCATCTTCGACCTCTCGGAGAGGGCAGTTCGTAACAACCACGAGACCCTCGCATCGTTCGTCGCGCGCCTCGACGCGCACTCCGCGGGGGAGGTGGACGAGCGGAGCGGGAGCATCACCTGGAGCGGCGTCGCGCCCTCGGACGTCACCGAGGGTTTCCTCGACTCCTATCTCACCGACCGGCAGGCCCAGCGGGTGCGGCCGGCGTTCATCGCGGAGTACGTACGCCAGTGCGCCAAGCATGGTGAGCTGGGCAACTGGACAGTCCGTCTGGCCAGCCGGCTGCCCGAGGGAGCGCCGGCCGATATTGCGGGCCATTCCGTCGGCCTCATCACGCGCAGCCACTCCAAGTCCTCGGAGGTCGTCCCCGGCCGCTACACGATCAAGCGCGTGCTGAGCCCCGCCGACGAGCTCTGCGACCTGACCCCTGAACAGTACGACCGTGCGCTGAAGGCCACACAGGAAGCCGCGAAGGGCAAGCTCAACAGGAAGGGCGAACCGCTCGATCCCGACACCCCCCGCGGTCGGCCCCTGCGTCACCAGCGTCGCGCTGACCAGCCGTTGCTTCTGCTGTATCCCCTCAGCCCTGCCGAGGTGGCCAAGTCGTCGGGGAACCCCGAGCCGGTCGCTCCGCTGGTCGGGTTTGCCATCAGCTTCCCGTTCTCCGGCCAGCAGTTGAAGACCGAGTACGTGGTGAACGACATCTGGTTCAAGCAGGACATGGAGTTCGACGACTTCGAGGACGAAGAGTGATCGACGAGAGTGTGTGGCAGGAGCTGGAGGCTCACCAGCAGACCCCGGGCAGGTCCACCCGGCGGCTCCACCCCGACTCCCCGCACGACATCCAGGTGTCGGTGACGCACCCCGCCCTCCGACGGATGCTGCTGCTCGGCACGGACGCCAGGACCGCCGACACCGTACGCAAGGAGATCCACGAACTGCCGGCCACCCGTGGCCTGCAGCTGAACCTGTCGTCGGTGTCCGGCAACCACTACGAGCTCCAGGTCATGCTCACCGACGACGAACTCACGGAGGTGTTCACCCCGCTCGTCTCCGACATCGCTGAAGTGGTGCGGGATGCGCCGACCACGGAGACGGCGGCGGAGGCCGCGGTTCGCCGCTACGTCCGATGGCAGCAGCTGCTGCGCTCCGTGTCGCGCGAGGGCTTGTCCCGGCAGGCCCGGTGTGGCCTCTTCGGCGAACTCCACTTCCTCCTTGAGTACGTGCTGCCGACTTTCGACCAGCACACCGCCGTCACCTCCTGGACCGGACCGAGACAGACGAACCAGGACTTCCAGCTGCCCGGTGCCGCGGTCGAGGTGAAGGCGACCACGGCCCGCTCTCCCCGGACGGTCCAGATCGCAAGCGAGCGGCAGCTGGACACGGCTGACTCGACGCCCCTCGCACTGGCCCACGTCGTCCTCGACGACCGGCAGAGGGGGCTCGGCATGAGTCTGAACGCCTTGGTGGACGAGATACGGGCCCGTCTGACCTCACCGTCCGTCTCCCAGCGCTTCGAGAGCCTGCTGATCCAGGCCGGCTACCTGCCGAACCAACGGGATCTCTACGAGCACGATCGCTACACCCTGCGGCGTAGCGAGTTCTGGACGGTCGGGGAGGGCTTCCCCCGCATCGTCGAGGCCGAACTGCCGCCCGGAGTCGGCAACTGCACCTACACCATCGACGTGTCGGCGCTGGCCACCCACAGCGTTACCGCCGAAGCACTGGTCGACATGATCCGAGGAACCCATGGCTGAGCACGACCTCCACGAGTACTCCCGCGCGCTGGTGACCGACATCCAGGCGCTGGCGGACGCCGAGGGCGGCTCGATCCCGAACACGTTCACCCAGCACGTACTCGACATCCTTGAGGAGGCCGGGGTCGTCACCGACGCGGCACTCGCCTACCACTCCTCCCGGGGACTGGAGATCTACGGCTACGGTCTGCCCGAGGACGGGTCCAGTCTCGACCTCTACACAACGGACTTCAACCTGACCCCGTCGAGCAGCAAGCTGACCAAGGCCGAGTCCGACAGGCTCTTCCGCCGGCTGTTCGCGTTCCTGGGCAAGCACGGGGCCATCCGCCCCAACCAGGAGGACAACACCGACGTGCACGACATGTGCGTCGGTGTGGAGAAGGCGTTGTCGGACGTTCCGAAGATCCGGCTCTTCCTCCTCAGCAACAGGGTCAGCACGACGAGCGCCCCGGAGCCCACGGAGTTCGAGGGAATCCCCGTCACCTACGAGCTCTGGGATCTCGCGCGGCTCCACAGGCACGAGACCTCCGGGAGTATCGGCGAGCCCATCAAGGTGACCTTCGAGCGTCCTCTTCCCTGCCTGGCGGCTAACAGCGACGAGCCGAACTACTCGGTCGTCCTGGCCGTGATTCCCGGTCGGCAGCTGGCCGAGCTGTACAAGGAGCACCGGACGCGGCTGCTCGAACTCAACGTCCGGTCCTTTCTCCAGACCCGCGGTGCCGTGAACAAGGGCATCCGTGACACCCTGCTGAACGCCCCGGGCAAGTTCCTCGCCTACAACAACGGAGTGACCGCCACCGCCTCGGACGTGGACTTCGAGACGGACGAGGCCGGCAGCCCCGTTGCCATCAGGAGCATGACCGGCCTCCAGATCGTCAACGGCGGCCAGACCACCGCCTCGCTGCACCACGTCCTGACCCGTGACAAGCGGGACCTGGACGGGGTCCACGTGCAGATGAAGCTCACGATCGTCGACCCCGCCTACCTTTCCGAGATCGTTCCGAAGATCTCCCAGTACTCCAACACCCAGAACAAGGTGACGCTGGTCGACTTCAGCTCGAACCACGAGTTCCACGTCGCGTTCGAGCGTGTCTCCCGCAGTCTGTGGGCTCCTGCAACCGACGGCAGCGGTCAGGAGACGCGATGGTTCTACGAGCGGGCGCGGGGCCAGTACACCGACAAGTCCGCCGAGCACGAGACCCGCGCCGCCCAGCGCAAGTTCAAGCTGATCACGCCTACACGGCAGCGGTTCAGCAAGTCCGACCTGGCCACCTTCGTGCACTCCTGGGAACAGCTCCCGTACTGGGTGAGCCGCGGCGCACAGAAGAACTTCGCCCATTTCATGGAGCGGATCGAGAAGTCCGACCCCGTAGTGGACGTGCAGTACTGCAAGCGCGCCATCGCCACCGCCCTCCTCTTCCAGGCCGCCGACCGCATCGCCCGAACGCACTCGGCCGGCAGCCACAAGCGACTGATCACGACCTACACGGTCGCCCGGCTCTCACTCGCTGCCGGGAAGCGGATCGACCTCGACAGGATCTGGAACGAGCAGGGCACCACGGGTGCCCTGCAGGACGCCCTCGACGAGCTCACTCCCCTGATCATGGAGACGGTGATCTCCGGCGACCGGCACGTGTCGGAGTGGGCGAAGAAGCCCGACTGCTGGGACGAGGTGTCCCGCATCCCGTGGACGATCCCCGACGCCTTGGCCGCCGAACTCACAGCCGAGCCCTTCGAGATCGCCTCCCCTGAGAGCACCGAGTCCGACGAGGCCGAAGCCGCCGTCGAGGACATCCCCGGTGAGGAGTGGCAGGCTCTCGCGGACTGGGCCCGTGAAGGCCGGGTCCTGCGCGCCGTAGACAGGCAGCTCGCCGATCGTGTCGCGCAGCGTCTGTCCCAGGGACGACGGGTTACCGGGGCCCAGGCCCGGCAGGCGATGGAGGTCTACGAAGAGGCCCTGCGGCATGGTTTCCAACCCGCGTCGGTCGGCCTCGACCACGAGACGGCGTGAGCGCGAGAGACCCGGAGGACTCGGCCCGCCGCTACAGGGTTCCCTTGCCCAACAGGTCGCCGATCGCGTCTTCTGCCCGCCTCAGCACGATGCGCCCGTCCCCGTCACTGAATACCAGCAACCTGGTACCCGGGCTGATGCCTGCTTCGGCGAGGATCCCGAGCGGGAGCTCCACACGGCCTGCCTCGTCGACGTCGAGTTCTGCGGGTTCTCGGATCACCCGGGTCAGTCTGCCATCCGGAGCACGCCCAGAGGCGTGGCCGCCCAAGGTGAAAGCATGGCCTCGTGAGCACAGACGAAGGATGGGTGAGCACGCCCTGGAGTGCGCAGCTCCGAGGTCGCCGCATACGGGACACAGCACCAGAAAAGACCCTCAGGAGCGCAGTCCAGGCCCTCGGGCTCCGCTTTCGACTGCACCGTAAGGTCGCCCCTCGCTGTACGGCCGACTTCGTACTGCCCCGGCACTCCGTCGCGGTCTTCGTCGACGGCTGCTTCTGGCACGGCTGCCCCTCCCACGGCACACGGCACTTCCGCGGGCCGAACGCCTCGCGCTGGGAGGCCAAGATCACGGCCAACGTGGAGAGGGACGCCAGGAACACCCAAGCGGCAACAGACGCCGGATGGACCGTGGTGCGCATCTGGGAGTGCGAGGTAAGGGCTGACGCCGGGCGGGCCGCCCAGCGCATCGCCGAGGCCACACACCACAGCGTCCCTGTTCTCCCGGAGGCAGTCTGTCAGCCTGCGGTCAGGGCAACGTCGAAGGTGGCCTCGGTTCCCTCGTCCTCCTGCGGACGGGTCGGACAGTAGTCGCTCAGCGGGCAGCTTCCGCAAACAGGCTGCTTGTCCCGACACAGGTTGTCGCCGATGAACCTGATGGCGGCCATGCGTACGGGTGCATCACGGCCGGCGCCGAGAAGCTTGATGAGGTTGAGCCGCCCCTCGGTCAGTCGGTTGGTCAGATGCCACTCGTTCTGCTGCACCCTCGCAGCCACCCGCAACGCACTCTGGCTGACCAGCATGATGTCGCCGCCGGCCAGCAGCCTGAACAACGCGAGCTCAGCCGGCTTGAGCCCCATCAACTTGCTGTGATCAAGGACCGAATCCGCGTCCACCCAGACCTCGGGCCTGTCGACAACCGGACCGAGTCGGTCTTCCAAACGCTTGCGGACTGCCGCTGTAGGCGCCGCGTTCACGAGGGCGAGGTATAGCTCCCGGGTCAGTTCCTTGAGCCCGGCGACACCCTCCATCACGTTGGAGAGCTGCTTCGGGTGCAGCCTGCTTCCCGAGAGCACTGCCATCACGAGAGCCCCGAGTGGCTTCAGCTTCCGGCCGCCGGGGAACTGGTACCACTGTTCACCCGCGCGCTGCTCCTTGGCCCAGCGGGTCAGTTCCTCACGCACCTTCGGCCACTTGTCCGCGGCCTCGTCCCCCGCGGGAACATCCTGCGGCAGAAGAACCCGGGCTGCGGCTTCGCCCAGCAGCGGGGGAACCGCGTTGCCGATCTGCCGGAAGGCGTCGCTCCGCGTACCTGCGAACCGAAAGCGGTCCGGGAAGGTCTGGATCCTCGCAGCTTCACGCACGGTCAGCGTACGCGGCTCTTCAGGATGGATGTACCAGTAACCATCCTTGGCGATGTGCGCAGTGATCGTGCGGCTCAACTCGTTCCAGTCCAGCTTCTTGTACTTGTCAGTGAACTGCTGCGCGTCGTACCTCTGGAATTCCTTCTCGTCGTCTTCCAGCTTCTCGTCAAGCTCGGAGTAGCGAGTTTTGGAATCCATAACTGTGAAGATTTTGAAGTCGTCTTTACGAACCCGCCGCGTCATGTGGTCATGAATTACGCCCTTATCCGCTCCTTTGTGCATCTCCTTGGCGAAGGAAGACGGTTTCGGCTCCTGCTGTTCGTCGTAGTCGCCGACTCGGGCGCCCACCGCTTGCAAAGGCTCCGGGTTGAGCGCAGGAAGGTCGCCGATGGCATCCCGAAGGGAGGTCTGTTTCTTCGGCTTACCCCACGGGAAGCCGCCTCCGTCTCTCCGCGCGAGCAGGATCAGGCGCTTCCTGTGCTGCGGCACGCGGTAGTTCCACGCATCGACGAGGCGCACCTGGGTCACGTACCCGAGACTCTCCAGCCTTGCCTCGATGATGCGGATCACGCTGAAATCATCGCCGAGCCCCATGTCAGGGACGTTCTCCATGAGGACGGCACGTGGAAGGAGCCGCTCCACCACGTCGACATAGGCCCGCCAGAGTTCCTTTCGGAGATCATGCGGGTCACGGTTGTGATACTCGACCAAGTGCCGGATTTTGCTGCGTCCGGCACGACTGAACGGCTGGCATGGGGGCCCTCCCGCCACGAGATCGATCTCGGCGCCGGAGTCAAGGATTCGCTGGACGAATTCGCCTCGCTGGTCGTCGTCCCCGAGGTCGACGCAAAGGCTCATTCCCGGGAAGTTCGCTGCATGTGTCTCGCGGGCCCGCTCGTCGAAGTCCACGGCCGCAGCGGTGGTCCACCCGGCCCTCTGAAGGCCCAGGCTCAGCCCGCCGGCGCCCGAGAAGAGGTCGACAGCCAGGCGCTTGTCTTTTCCGTAACCGGACTGAACCCATTTCCTGAAATCATCCGGCTCACAGTGGTGCCTGTGCTTATCCAGTTCGAGGCAGTCGCTTCGCTCCAGGGGCACGCCATACGTGCTTGATGCCCCCTTCTCCTTCGCCACGACCCACTCCTCCGTACTGTCGACCTGAACGACCTCCAGGAGATCACGCACGACACTGCGGAGGCAAGGCTCCCGGCCGGTTTCCGCCGCCGTAAAGCGTCGTTGGTCCTGCGGGTGACCTGCCCAGTGAACACCGCTGTTCACTCAGCGTGCCCCATTGGCCACTTTTAGCAGTGCTCTCCTCTTGATCCACCCCATGTTAGAGGACGCGTCTCGGTCATTCCTCGCGATCGCCCGGTTCTGAAGGCGGCAGGTCCATGAACGCCATCTGCTCAACGAGCCCCCGAACCAGAAGGCACGTTCGATCACGAGGCTGCGCCTCTGTCATGAGGCTGCAACTGCCTCAAACCGCCGCCCCGTTGCGCGTACTGCCCAAATCTCCTGAGCACCGCTTCTAGTGCCCTCTCCGCCGTTAAGATCGCAGCTGGTACCCCTCGGGCTGGGGTGCGGGCACGAAGCGACCAGAGGGGGAGCGTGGACTCCGAGAACACGCAGGCGTTCCTACGTCCCCGTGCGCGCCTGATGAGCACACTCGGCGAAGAACTGATCAGTAACGAGCGGGTGGCGCTCACCGAGCTGGTCAAGAACGCCTACGACGCTGATGCCAGCCTGGTTGTGATCAGGTTCACCGGACCGTTGGAAGAGGGCTACGGTTCGATCGAGGTCTGGGACGACGGGCATGGCATGTCCCCCGAGACCGTCCGGGACGCCTGGATGGAAATCGCCACACCGTTCCGGCACCGCGCCCCGCGCAGCGAGCGGTTCGGGCGGCGTGTGCTTGGCGCGAAGGGGATCGGGCGTTTCTCTGCGGCCCGCCTCGGCGCCGTGACCGCGATCACGAGCCGCAGGGCCGGCGGCCCCGAAGTGAACATCCGGCTCGACTGGAGCGACTTCGCCGCCGAGAATGCCTACCTCGACCAAGTGCCGGTCCAGTGGAACGTGGGCGCTCCCGAGGTGTTCGCCGACAACGGTCCAGCGCGACGGCTCTTCGACGAGGTGACAGCTGCTTTCCGCACCAGCGAGAGCCAGGCCGCCTGGATGGGCTCCCACGGCACCCTCGTCCGGCTCGAAGGGCTTAGGCAGGACTGGGAGACCGAGTCGGTGGAGAGCCTGAAGCGGTCCCTGTCCCGGCTACTCCCGCCTGCCCCTCCTGCGGAACTGGACGTACACGACCAGCCGGAGTTCGCGATCTACCTCTCCTTCCCGACTGGGCCGTTGGACCATCACACCGGTTTCGTCGGTGCCAGTGAGGCTCTGGCGCACCCGCACTACCGCCTCATAGGGACCATCGACGGCAACGGTCTGGCCGACCTGACCATGACCAACCTGACGTCCGGGCAGTCGGAGACCCTGAATCAGTACCTCTTCCCACCACATGGGAAGGCGCCCAAGTGCGGCCCCCTGAAGCTCGACCTCCGTACCTGGGACCTCGACTCGGCGTCCCTCAAGGAGATGCTCAACATCGATCTCGGGGCCCGCAACATCACCGAGGTCCGTAAGCTGATCAAGGACAACAGCGGTGTCACCCTCTACCGGGACGGCTTCCGTGTGCAGCCTTTCGGCGAGGCCGACTTCGACTGGCTGCGCTTCGACCTCCGCCGCGTGAACAACCCCACCATGCGGTTCTCCAACAACCAGGTCGCGGGTTTCGTCTACATATCGGCGGACGGTAACCCCGGGCTTCGGGACCGGTCGCACCGGGAAGGGCTCATCGACTCCCCGGAATACGAGGACCTGAAGGGTGTCCTGACCCAGGCCGTGAGCCGACTCGAGACCTGGCGTTACGGGCTGCGCCGTCCGAAGGGCCGTGAGCCGGGTCCGATCACGGTGGACGGGCCCTCCGGTGCTGGAAGCGACCGCCACGGCCTGTTCCAGAACTTCACCCTCTCGTCGGTCCGGGATGTCGTCAACTCGAAGTACCCGGACGACACCGAGTTGAGCCGCGCACTGGAGGAGGCCCAGGAAACGATCGACGAGAGCGTCGAGAAGGTCCAGGAGATCCTCTCGCAGTTCTCACGCCTCGCGACTCTGGGAGCGCTGGTCGACGTTGTACTGCACGACGGTCGAACAGCGCTGACCAGGATCGCTTACGTCCTCCGTCGGCTGAACAAGCTGGCGGGCCGTAAGCGCGACGAGGACGAACAGCTCGCCTCCGCCCTCACGAAGATGCACGTCGACCTCACTGCGCAGGAACAGGCTCTGGACCGGCTCTTCGCCCGCGTCGAGCCGCTGAGCGGCCGGCGCCGAGGTCGCCCCCGCGCTCTGTCCCTCCAGGCCGCGATCGACGAGGCCGTCGCGGTCCACGAGGGCACGCTGGAGAAGCACGGCATCACCATCACCGTCAGCGGCGAGGACGTGACGGTGACGGCCGACCCCGGTGACATCTCCCAGGTGGTCCACAACCTCGTAGGGAACTCGATCTACTGGCTCTCCACCCTGCCCGAGGGGATGGAGCGCACCATCCTCATCGAGACGAGGCGGACGCCCGAGGACGAGGTCGACATCGACGTGAGCGACAGCGGCCCCGGAGTACGTGAGGAGATCCAAGAGATGATCTTCGATACGTACTTCAGCGACAAGGAGGACGGCATCGGGCTGGGCCTCAGCATCGCCGGCAGCGTCGTGAAGGACTTCTACGACGGCGACCTGTCCCTGGTGACACCGGGACCCCTCGCCGGAGCCACGTTCAGGGCAAGACTACGAAGGAGAGTTGGGTGACGGACGGGGGCGCGGTGTACCGGGTCTTGATCGTCGAGGACGAGGTGGACATCGCGGAGGAACTGTCCGAGATGCTCGGGGAGGAGCTGTCGGACCTCGGAACGCTCGACATCCAGGTCGAGAACGATTTTGACGAAGCTGAACGCCTTCTGGAAACCCAGGCGTTCGATCTTGTCGTGCTGGACGTCAGGGACGCGACACGTGGTGCCTCCCCCGCGCACCCGAACCTGCAGGGCCGTGAACTGTACGACCGGATAGCCAAGACCCGCTGGGTGCCGGTCGTGTTCTGCACCGGCCTCGCGGAGCAGGTGAGCGACCTGGCCCAGCCGCCCCTCATCCAGGTGGTCCCCAAGAACCGGCTGGACGACGCCGTCACCGCGATCCGGGATGGCCTTGAATCCGGTGTCCCGGTCCTCACCCGGCACATCACCGCTCTCGTGGACGAGCACGTGCGCGGATTCCTGAGGGACGAGATCGCCCCGAACTGGGACCGGCTCGCGGCTGCCGACCGTAGTCAGATCGCCCCTGCCCTCGTGCACCGCCTCGCAGCCTGGCTGAAGGAGAACGCGGTCGAGGCCCTCGGAGCAGCGCTCGGTTCCTCCGAGGACCGCGTGATGGGACACGCGTCGACCGCCCGGATGTACTTGATGCCACCGGTCACGAAGCACGTGACCGCGGCAGACCTTCTGCAGGACCCCCAGGGCGGCTGGTGGGTTGTGCTTACGCCTGCGTGCGACCTCTACGAGGACGTGCCCGGCGTCGGCAAGCGTGTGGCCAAGGCCGAGTACGTGCGTCTCGCCAAGGCGGTTCCGCTGAGCGAAGCGCCCTTGATCATGCGTTGGATCGAGGCCGGATCTCCCGTCAAGGGGAGCCAGGAGCGGAACGCGGCTCTGGAGATGTTCCGCGACAACAACGCCCGTTACCGGATTCTGCCCAAGTACCTCGACATCCCGGACCTTCTGGTCGACTTCGAGATCGTGCAGTCTGTTCTCTTGGAAGACGTCCGCCTGTGGACCCGCGTCGCCACGCTGGACAGCCCGTTCGCCGAGGCCATGCTGACATCGCACGGGCACACCGTGGCCAGGATCGGCACTCCGCTCGTCGACTTCGAGAACATCAAGCAGTCCCTAGGACTGGACGGAAAGGGGAAGGCCGCGGACCAGAACCCGGTACCGAACCCTCGTACCACGACGATGGACGCCAAGCACGAGGCGGACAACGTCACGAGCAAATGAAGCGAGGGCGCCGAGCCCCTGCTCGTATTGTCCGATGGTGACAACCCTGCTGCAGGTAGGGAGTTGGGGTCGCTGTCCGGGAGTGGAGTGTCACCGGCGGCGACCAGGGGAGCGCAAGGGGAGCGCGGACGCCTTTGGACGGTGCAACACGGGGTACGAACAGCGGGACCGCGACACGTGCTCTGATCTGGGAAAACGGGATCTGGTACGACCACGGATCACAACCCGGCACGATCCCTATCGGTCTCGTAATGCGTAGGTCTCGGGTTCGAATCCCGAAGGCGGCTCCACCTGTGACCAGCGGTTTCCTTCGGGGAGCCGCTGTTCTGCTTTCGGCCTAGTTGCAGCGCCAGTTGCCATTGCCACAATCGCCGATACAAAGTTCAGCCCCACAGCGCGTCCCCCATCCGCTTCGCCGCATCGTTCGCGAGGACCGAGGCGACGTGCGTGTAGCGGGTCATCATCCGCATGGAGCTGTGACCGAGGATCTCCATCACGACCCGGGGGCTCACCCCGGCCTCGATCAGCAGCGTGCCCGCGGTGTGCCGGTTGTCGTGCACCCGCGCGTCCCGGAGGCCGGCCGCTTCGAGGATGGCCTTGAACTCTTCCCAGTCCATCCGCGGATCGATCGGCTTCCCGTTCGGCTGGCAGAACACGAGGTCGTGTTCCTCCCACAGCTCCCCGGCCGCCAGGCGCTCGCGCAGCTGCTCCGCGCGGTGCGCCTTCAGCAGCGGGACCAGCGGTGGCGGGATGGGCGCCAGGCGCTTGTTCTTGCCCTTCGGCTCCCGGAACACGAGGCCGCCGCCCGTACGCTCCGGGCACGCCTTCGCGTGGTCCGTGCAGTCCTTCGGGCATGGCTTCGGGCACCCGCGCTTGTACTCCTTGTGGACGGTGCAGTTCTTCCGGCACGCCTTCCGGTGGTGCTTCGCCCCGCAGGCGTGCGCGTCCTCGCAGCCGTGCTGCCACGTCAGCCGCTGCAACTGCCACCAGATCTTCGCGACCCCGTTGTCCAGGTCGATGTACTTCCAGCGCAGCCCGAGCGCCTCACCCTGCCGTAGGCCCAGCGCGAGGGCGACTGACCAGCGGGCGCCGTTGCGGCGGTCGGCTGCCTCGGCAAGCAGGGCGCGGGCCTCCTCCTGGGTGAACGGCTCGATCTCCTCCTCGGCGGCCTGCGGCGGCTCGACGAGGGTGGCGACGTTCCGCGTCACAATCTCCCGTTGCATGGCCACCTTCAGCGCGCGGGCGATGATGCGGTGCGTCTTCAGCACGGTGCCGGACGCGAGGCCCTGCTTGATCATGCTGAGGTACAGGGCATCGAGGTGCTCGGCGCCGAGCTTGTCGACGCGGTGCTTCCCAATCCCGGGGAACAGGTACAGGCGGCACTTCGAGCGGTAGTCGTCCAGCGTCCGAGGGCTCATGGTCCCGTCGGCCACCTTCCGCGCGCAGGCCGTGTCCATCCATGTGGTCAGCCACTGCTCGATGGTCGGCGGGCGGCCGGCCTTCTTCGTCTTGCCCGCGTCGCGCTCGCGCTCCAGCTGGCGCACCTTCGCGCGTACGACGGCCTCGTCCGAGCCCATGCGGTGGCGTCGGTCGGGGGCGCCGTTGGCCTTGACGCCGACGGTTACCCAGCCGTGCCACTTCCCGTCCGACTCGGAGAAGTAGACCGAGGACTCCCCGTTACCGCGCCGGCCGCTCATCCCGCCCGCCCTGGACGTCCCGGAGGCAGGAAGCCGCGCTGTCGGGCGTTGGAGATCCACCGGCGCACTGTGGCCACGGGGGCGCCTGTCTGCTCGGCGATGACCGTTGCTGGTGCGGAGTGCTTGGCCGCGACGAGCCACCGGTACGTTCCGGCGAGGTCGCTCAGGAACTCATCGGTGATACGTCCGTCTGGCTTGGCCAACGGCGGCGGCTCCGCGCCCGGGTCGGCCGTCTCCGTGCCGAGCAGGAACATCGCCTTGGGCATCGGGTGTACCTCAGGGTCGTCCGCTGCACGCACTTCGTCGGGCGTTCCGAAGTGCCGTTCCAGCTGCACAACGCTGACGGGCTCCACGTCGGCCGGCTCCAGCAGAGTGTCCCTGTACCAGTTGCGGCCCGTCCCGGGGAGGACGCTCGGGTCGTTGGCGACGTCCTCCACACCCTTGAACGGCACGTCACGCCACACGTGGGTGCTGATCGGTGACTCGCTGTCCATGACCACCGTGTGGACGTTCAGCCGCTGGTGAGCGCCGCCCCCGGAGTAACGAAGGTGCATGTAGACCGTCGTGTCATCAACGGGGTGAGTGGCTCGCACCCACCCGCCGGGGGCGCACCAAACGCGCCAGGCAGTCGCATCCGTCATGGCGCTCAGCATGGCAGTGAGCAACTGAATGCGCAACCTGCGTGAACAACCTGGACACCCTTGCATGACCTGCTGCGACCCTGTACCTTCGAGTGAGCAACCTGGTTGATTGGTCAGCCAGCCGTTTCACTGGAGATCGCATGTCTCGGATCCTCTATCCGACCAACGAGGCCGCGGAGCTGCTCGGCGTTGGGCTCTCCACGGCCAAAGCCCTGATCAAGAGTGGCGAGCTGCGGAGCGTGAAGATCGGCCACTCCCGCCGGGTGCCGGCCGATGCCCTGCACGAGTACGTCCAGCGGCTCGACGCCGAACAGAACGGCGAAGCGGCCGGGGGTCCAGCCCCGGCCGCCTCTGTCGAGAACGTCCCGTCCATCGCCTGAACGCACTGACGGCCGGGGGGTCCAGCCCCCGGCCGCCGATTGGAGTCCTCATGGCCCAGATTAAGGCCACCCACCGACAGGCCGCCAGTAGCCCCGCTATCGCCGCCGCGCTCGCGCCGACCGGCCACCCGCACCCGCTTCTCGCCGAGCAGGCCCGCGAGCACCCCGAGCCCGTCACCTCCATGGAGCGAGCCGAGACCGCCATCCGCGCCGCCCTGCGCGACCAGCTCGCCGGAACGACCACCAACTTCCACGGCGCCAGCGACCAGCTTGCCGAGGTGCTCATCGACGAGCAGGCCCGGCACCTTGCCCGCCCCGAGGTCGGAGGCTTCCCCCTCGAGGAGTGCCGCGGGTACGAAGCGTTCAGCCTCGCCGCCAGCGCGATGAGCCGAGCCCTGGCCCTGTCGCACGACCCGAAGCGCACGTACCAGACGCTGTGCATCCTGCTCGCCGAGCTGGCCGAAGAGGTCGGCGAGTGACCGGCCACGCAGACTCGGGCCGTCCCCGTCTGGCGCTTGCCGGGCGGGGGCGGCCCCTGCGCGCAGTCCCGCACAACGCGATGGCAGGCGACATCACCGCCCTCCGCGCCGAGACCCAGATCGCAGCCCTGCACGTCGACTCCTGGCCGCCCTACGGCTCGCCCGCCTGGCTCCAGCTGGACCCTCGCGACCGCCGCACGTACGCCGCGACCTTGGAGGCCGCCGAGCTGTGGCGCCGCGTTGAGGACGAACGGGCACGCCTGGACGACCTCATGGACAACGACCCGGAGGCCTGGTGGCGGGAGATCACCGACGAGGCCCGCCGCGAGACTTCCCGCATCGTTCGCGCTCGCGGCGCCGCCCAGATCGCGGCAGACATCCGAGCCAAGAAGGCCCGAGCAGAGAACCGACCGCCTCGCGAGGTCACCGCAACCACCGGTTGGCCTCCGGTCGCCATCCCGGGACGCCCCGGCTGGTACCGGCACCTCGTGAACGGACAGCAGGTCGACCTGCCCACGAATCAGGTTCAGGGGAACGAGTGACCACGTACGACGACGCAGTCCTGCCGCCGGCCGCAGTCCGCGCGGCGGGGCTGCTCGGCGCTCCGGACGACACGATCGACTGGAGTGACCTTGAGCAGCGCGGCGCGGCCCCGCAGGACGCGCCCGCTGCCGCAGCCTTGCCCGCCTTCAAGACGGGCGGGGCGTTCTTCCAGGACGTGCCGGAGACCCCACCAGCCGTATGGGGGCACGGCAGCGAAGTCCTGTGGGCGGAGGGCGAGGCCCTGCTCATCGCGGCACCCCAGGGTGTGGGCAAGACGACTCTCGCGCACCAGCTCATCCGCGCCCGCCTCGGCCTCCAAGACGGCGTCCTCGGGTTCCCTGTCGTCCCCGGCCGCCGTGTGCTGCTGCTCGCCATGGACCGGCCGTCCCAGACTCGCCGAGCAGGTCACCGGATCTTCGCGGGCGACGATCCCGCGTACCTCAATGACCGCCTGGTGGTGTGGGAGGGGCCGCCGCCGTTCGACCTCGCCCAGCGCACAGACATCCTCGCTGCGATGTGCGAGCGCGCGGGCGCCGACACCGTCGTCCTCGACTCCCTCAAGGACGCCGCGGTCGGCCTCTCCGACGACGGCGTGGGATCCGGGTACAACCGGGCCCGACAGAAGGCCCTCGCCGCTGGCGTCCAGGTGCTGGAGCTGCACCACCTCGTCAAGCGCGGCCCCAACGGCACCGCCCCGAACACCATGGCCGACATCTACGGCTCCGTCTGGATCACCTCCGGCACTGGCTCCATCGCCCTGCTCTGGGGCGAGGCCGGAGACCCCGTGGTGACCTTCCGCCACCTGAAGCAGCCCATGGACGAGGTCGGCCCCTTCCAACTCGTCCACGACCACCAGGCCGGAACCACCCACGTGCGTCATTCCGCCGACCTGCTGGAGATGGCACGGCTCGGCGGCGTCCACGGCCTCACCGCGGTCTCAGCCGCCGAAGCCATCTTTGAGACCAAGAAGGTCACACCTGCGCTGAAGATGAAGGCCCGCCGGCGCCTCGACAAACTCGTCAGCTCGGGCCAGCTCACGCGAGTTGATCCGGATTCACCCGGTAACCCGACGCGCTACTTCCTTGCTCAGGCAGCCACGCCATGACCGGCGCGAGGGTGCACGCAGGGGTGTACGGCCCCCGCACGCCGTACACCCACACGCATCCCGCACGGTGCCGCACGGCCCGAGCGAACCCCCAGGTCACAGCCGCACGCATGGGTGTACGCACCCGCACGCGCCCTAGGTGCACGTTCCCCACCCCCTCTACAGAGGGGGGAACGTGCGCCCCGCTCACCTCAGACGTCACATCGATGGGAACCCCCATGGAATCCACCTCCGCTGTCGAGCAGGCCGTACAAGCCCGCATCACCGCCGCCCGCATCCGCGTCCAGGCCGCCGCCAAGAGGCGTGAAGACCTCGCCCAAGCACGACGTAGAGGCCTCGCCAGACGCCACGCCCAGAAGCTGCGGAACCAGGCCGCCAGACGCCAGGAACAGCCCCCAGACACCCCATGAGCGACCCGCGCTCATCCGGTTCCGGCCGCGCCGCGTGACGCGCGCGCGTGGAGACACCATCACCCCAGCTCAGGAGCACCATGCGACTCCAGCCCGCACAACTCCAGTGGAACGACCGCGTCATGGCCGAGGCCCGTAAGCACCGGTACACCGTGTTCGTTCCGCAGCGCGAGAATCAGCGCGGTGACGACCCCTCGCTGATCCTGGTCCGCGGCCCTCGCGTGATCATGCTGTGGCTGCGTATGGGCCGCCGTAAGCCAGTCCCGCAGGTCGACCGGCACCGAGAGGCCGGCCGCGAGGCGCACGCGTTCTGGCCTGCTGACTGGCCGCTGTTCGTGCGCGTCCTGGTGATGGCGCCCGCGCCCGTGGGGCGCCTCGCTGACCGTGTGCAGGCGCAGGACGGCGCCGACGGTGACGACGCAGCCTGAGCCGTCCCAGGACGCGCACGAGGACGGCGTACGCGTCCCGGGCATCGTCGCCTACCCCTTGTGGCTGGCCCTGCGCGAGCACGCCCGTCAGACCCGCGCCAGTGGCTACGACATCCGCCCCGAAGTCATGGCCGCCCTCAACGACTTGCGGACGGCCGCTCTCGCACACATGTCCACTTCCGGGCACGGCAACCGGACATTGCCCCACGATCGCGCCAGTGACCGCCTGGTCACCACTGGGGAGCTCGCCGGCCGCCTCGGGGTGACCGGGCGCCACGTCCTCCGGCTGGCCGCCGCTGAGGGCATCACGCGCGTGGCGTGGGGCCGGTGGTCAGCCGAGGACGCCGACTACCTCGTCCGCACCCACAGGGAGGCGACCACATGCCCGCCACCACCACAGAGCCAGCCGACCCGCTCGCGATGACCGACGCCGAGGTCGCCGCGATCGTCCCCGACGCCCGCCAGGCCGCCGCCGACGCCAAGCGCGACCTGGCCGACGCCGAGGCAGACCCGAGCAGCGTCACCCCCGCCCGCCTCACCGAGCTGCGCGCCGCCGCCGAGCACGCCGAGCTGCTCGTGCCCGCCGCCGAGCGCCGCTACGCCGAGGTACAGACGGCACGCCGTGAGGCCAATAAGGCCGCTCGCCTTGCCCGCGTCCGCGCTGAGGGGCCCGTGGACCTCGACCACACCGCCGAGCTCCTGGGCCACCTCAACGCCCTCGACACCGCACTCCGAGCGTTCTGCGAGGCCGCGCACGCCCACAACGAGCGCGTCACCTACTGGGCGACCGAGGCCGGCATCGCCGCCGGAAGCCGTGACGCGGTGGCCATCGGCGCCAAGACCTGGCGTCACCTCGAAGGCGGACGCCTCGTCGCGTCCCTGGTGCACCGGGCCATGCGCCAGTACCCGCGCGAGTTCCTCCTCGATGGCGCCCGCCCGATCACGCACGACGGCGACCCGTACGGCCCCAAGCGCATGGGCGAGCGGACGGTGAGCGCCCCTGAGACGCCTCTCGACCTGCACGACCTGATCCGGAAGGACGCCTGACAATGCCCATCCCCGCACCGATGACGCATCCCAACGAGGACGCCGACCACCTCGCCGCCCGCGCCTCCAAGGAGACGTTCGTCGCGAAGGCCGGCCCCATCCGCAGCAACCCCGATGCGTCCGCCCGCTTCAAGGCACAGCAGGTCAGCAACCTGTACGACACCCACCTTCGCGAGATCGCCGAGGCGTACGAGCGGCTCACCGAACGGCGCCGCGAGCGCCTCACCCACCTCGAAGGTCTCGTGCCAGTCGGCCCCGGCATCCCCGAGGGCACGTCCCCCGCGGACAAGGCCACGCTGATGCAGGCCTTCCGCACCGCATGGAACCAGGCCCAGGAGACCGACACCGCGGGCCGGGCCCGCCTGCTCGCCGAGGCCGAGCGGTTCGACGACGACGCGATACGCCGCGCCGTCCTCACCTTCGCCGTCGACCACTCCGAGGAACCGATCCTTCGCGGCTGGACCGAGCAGCACGTCGACCAGGAGGGCTACCTCGACGAGGTCCGCCAGCTGCGCGAGGCCATCGCCGGGCGCGGCCCCTACCGCGGCTTCGAGCGGCAGGACTTCACGCCGCTGCCGAAGCCGCAGGAGGCGTACGACTGGCCGCTCATCAAGGACGACCCGAACGCACAGCCCGGCGACCGCGGTGTGCAGGTGCGGCCCGGCGTCATCGAGTTCCGCAGGGGCTGACCCATGGCACTGACGATCGGTGAGCCGGTCGGCGTGGGCTGTAGGCGGGGCTACGCTGCCGAACATGCCCGAATGGTTCAACTCTGTGTGGCCAGTGGTGACTTTCGTCCTCGGCCTCGTAGCGGCGTTCGGCCGTGACCTGCTTTCGCAGACCCGGCAGGACCGCCGAGAGCAAGTAGCCCGGCAGCATGAGCGCGAGAAGGCGGTTCGCGACCGCCGCGAGGCGTTCGAGTTGGAACACCTTGTGGAGGTCAATGGACTGCTCCGCGCGGCCGTCGACGCGTTCCATGACGCCTCATCGGCCCTGCGGTCCTACAAGGAAGCGCAGCAGGCAGAGGCGCTCACGCCCGAACTAAGACAGCAGTTCAACGGGGCAGTCGAGGCGTTCGAGGCCGCCCACGCGGCCGTGTTGTCGCAGACCGGTTTCATCCTGTCGGACGAGATCCGAGCGAAGGCTGTGGAGGCGGCCTCAGAGCTCAACGAGGCCTACGAGCATGAACTGTTCGCCGAGGAGGCGTCGTTTCAGTCCACGCCGCGTGAGGCCCGGGAGGCGGCGTACGAGGCACTGGCGGCCCGCGTCCGCGAGATCTACGCCGACCGAGAGCAGCACCGGGAGTTGGAGGACTGAGGCTGGAGGCACTAGACCTGACCGGGCGCCCGGGACCTCCCTCGAGGACCGGGCGCCGCCGCGTTCGTCAGATTCGTCGCTGGGCCGCCACCGCGCCCGTGTAGGTCTCCCGCGTCAGGTCCTCCGGGCCGATCCCCAACTCGGCGAGCACCGCGCGGATATCGTCCAGGGCCGCGGGCACCTCGCCCTCGTCGACGAGGGTCTCGACTTCCAGGAACGTGCCATCGATCTCGGGCACCCTCACGAGGGTGGCGAGCATCTGCCGGCCGCGCGCCTCCAAGTCGTAGTTCCGGCACCGCTTCTCGAACGCGATCACCTCGACATGACCCAGGCCCCGAAGGATGGCGTGCGCCTGGTCCGCGTCCTCGACACGGGTTTCGTGCTCGGGCTTCGACCCGGACTCGGCGTCGACCGCGGCGCCCTTGTACGTGAGCACGGTGCGTGTGCCGTCCGCGCCGTGGACCGTTCGTACCCGCAGTTCCTCTCCGGCCTTCTCCAGCGAGCCGTCCGGCCGGTCGTAGTACGTGTCCCGGTACACCTCGACACGAGCCTCGGCACGCTCGTCCAGCTGCCGCATGACCGCCTCGGGCGCGTGCACGCGCGCCTTCAACTCCGCCTCGATCACGTGCGGTTCCTTCCTCGTCAGACCGTGCGCTCAGCGCCGTCGATGACCGCCTCGAACATCCGCCTGAACCCCCGGTACAGCGGGCCGTGCGGCGTCTCCATCACCTTGTACATCGCCGACTCGTGCCCTTCCCACCCTGCATCGAACGCGCCCACGAACATCGTTCCGTCCGTGCGAATGACTCGCCAGGTCGGGAGCATCTGGTACCGCCACACGCCGACGTCGCCCGCGTCCGCCAGTTCCCGCAACCGCGCCTCGGCGAGCCGTACGCCGCCAGCAAGAGACTCGGCAGACTCCCCGATTTCGGCCGCACGACGGGCCAGGGCCTCGCTGTCGGGGTCCAGAAGGGCGACCCGGACGCGGAGGCCCTTGCCGCCCTGATCGCGCGGCAGACAGGCGCGCAGCAAGGAATCATTGAGCCCAATCAGCCCGAGGCCTCGCACGGCCAGGACGTCCAACTCCGTGGCCTCGCGGGCCTGCTGCTGGATCTCCACAGCCGCGGAGTTCTGCGCGGCGTACACGCGCACGACTTCGGGGAACGCTGCGAGGTCGAACGCTGCGCCGCCCGCACGCTTCTCCCTGCCTGCGGCCAGGCCCAGGAGGTGACGAGCGTCGTCGGGCATGTGGAGGCCGTCAGCGACCCGCTCGTACACGTCCAGTCGGGACACTTCCCGGCGACCGCTCATGATCTCGGAGACGCGGGCCTGCGTCATACCGGTTGCTGTCGCGATACGGGCCTGGCTCGCGCCGGCGTACTGCTGTGCGTGGCGGAACACGGCGCCTATATCGCGGGCTCTCAGGGCCTGTCGTACCTCGGCGCGCTCCCATGCCCAGTCGGGCAGTTCGATCGGCTCCAGCGCGGTTCCCATGGTGCGGCCCCCGGTATCGCGTGCGGGATGGAATCCCATCCCACCGTGAGATTACCGGTAGGGGATCGCCTCGACACCAGGAGTCACAAGACGCTGGCCAGGACAATCAACCCCGGCGACCGCGCGAACGGCCCCGGGGCATGGCCGACTGGATGGAGTCGACATGTCGGAGAATACGCAGACCGCCCCGCTCGCCAACACCCCCACTGGATATGGCTGGTGTGCGTGGCATCAGGGCAACGCGCGGGGCGTGCGCCTGGTCGCCGTCGCCGAGCAGGGCTCAGGGCCGGGGACTGCCGGCCGCCACTTCGCGTGCCGGCCGTGCCGCGAGGCCTACGACCTCGTGCCGCTCGCGGACCGGCCGTGACGTGGCGACCCGAGCCGCCGCCCGTCGACGACCTGACCCGCGCGCAGTACTCCGGTTGGTCCTGCTGCTGGTGCCGCGCCGCTCTGGACAAGGGCGCCCGGTCGGCGGGCCGTGCCGAGGGATTCAGCGGCGTCCACGACTTGAGTGTCGAGGTCTACGAGTGCGGCCCGCACTGCCCGAAGCGGCCACAGCGCCGCAGGCCTGCCACACACATCCAGACACGGGGAGACACAGGTGAGCATGCCCACCAAGACCGATGAACCCGACGCCCCGACGCTCGGCGAGCAGCTGCTCGCGTCGGCCACGTACAACCGTGGCCGTGCGGCCACCCAGGCCCTAGTGGAGGAGGAGACGATCCTCGCCCTCGACAACGTGCGCCGCCTCCTCGTCGTGGAAGGTGAGGACGGCCCGGTGTGTCACTGGGAAGGGCTGATGGGCCGTCTGTACGGCCTCGGCCTGGACGACGTCCAGCGGGCGTTCCTCGGCCTCGTCTTGGGCATGGTGGGCATCGGCCTGCACACGCTGTTCTCGGTGGGGGAGCTTGACGAGCGCCGTCTCCTCATCCTGATGCGGGCCATGCCGACCCTGGCGGGCAACGACCGAGTCGCGGTCGGGACCCGCCTCTGACCCCCGCTCCCGGCCGCGACGCCGACCGCGCCGGTAGCGGGATGTACGGCGGCCGTCTCCTCCCCCGTCGGGGGCGGCCGCTCGATCGCCCGCCTCGTCGGAGGACCGGAAACCTCCGGCGGGGCGGGCTCACGATCGCCCGGCGCGTTCCTGTGTCCGCGCTGGGCAAACGGACGGCCCCCGAGACGCGTACCTCTGTCCGCGCTCGTGGGCCGTTCTCATGGGGCAGGAAGCGGCCCGGGGAAACTCTCCCCAGAGACCCCAGGGCCGCCGATCACGTGGGAGCTACTGCTCCTCTACGGGCTTCGGATACAAGATCGTCAACCCCTCCCCCGGCCCCTCTTGGATCCGGTCGATTTCATCGCTATGAGCTGCGTAAACATCCCCCGAGAGGGGCGGTGGGGGAGGGGCCGACGAATCGGACATACGGCGCGCCGACCGGTACAGGGCTACGAACCCGCCGACGACCACCAGGAGGACACCGACCGCCTCGTCAATGGCGAACGCGACCGCCACCAGGACCCCGCCGAGCACGGCCAGGACGAACGCCCCAGCGAGCGGCGAGCGCCCCTCATCGGTCTCGTCTGGTTCCTCGGCCCGCTGCCTCTTGCGGCCCATCAGAACGCCCCGTACACGCGGTCGCCGAGCAGGTTCGCAGCCTGCGCGAGCGGGACCGCGGCGAACCCAGCCACACCCGCGCTGGTGCCCAGGGTGATCCCGCACCAGGCGCCCCGCTTCAGCGTGCCTGCGCCGTCCTCGCCGGCCTTCTTCACCGCCGCGATGAATGCGGCCGTGAGGATCAGGACGAGGCAGGCCCCGGGGCCCGTCAGGGGCACGAAGGTCTCGCGTGCGGCGAGCTGGCCGGAAGCCTCGCCGACACCCCACACGAGGGCTGCGTCGCCGAGCCAGTTGGACAGGCCCAGGATGGCGCTGGACGCGGTCCCGATGAGCCCGGCGACCCCGAGGGTGGCGAGGCAGCCGTAAGCCCAGGAGGCGAGCCAGGGCAGCAGCTTCGCCGCGTGCTTCACCGGATCCTTCATCAGCGTTTTGCGGCCGGGCCACCAGGTGATGACCTGGTGGATGAGCAGGCACAGTCCGACGGTCACGCCGCCGTACGTCACGTAGTTCATGGGGTCCTTCAGCGGAGGACGACCGCGCCGAACGCGGCCAGGGTCAAGATCAGGGCGCACGTGCCAGAGATGGCGGGCACGGCGCGGGGGGCGACCCAGCAGAGACCTGCCAGGCCGCCCACAGCCGCGACAGCGAAGAACGCGGCCAGCACGGCTACGTCCGGACGGGCGGGCGTTCGCGGATGCTGTCGGCGGTCGCGTGGATCGCGGCGCGCGCTGCGGCCACACGTTGAGCCACCGTGTCCGGGCCGCTGCACACCTCGCGGAGGACCGTGAGCGACTCACGAAGTGGCTCATCGAGCCGCAACACGAGGTCCTCACCATCTGCCACATCCGGCCCTGCTGCGGCGGGTGCCGGCGGGGGCGGGTTGAGCAGGTCTCTGCGCACGGTTTCCCGGGATACGCCCAGCTCAGCGGCGATCTGCGCGGGATCCATGCGGCGCTCGGTGAGGTGCGCGACGACGATCCTGCGGACCTCGCGGGACATCGCAGCCATCACGCACCACCCCTCTTGGCGATGGCGTGCGCGAACAGCCGCATGCCGTTCCGGTCGCGGACGGCGTACGCCACCAGGAGCGCGGCGAACAGCACCGGCACCGGGGCGGGTTCGGCAGGCCTCCGGGCGGCTCGCGCGAGGGCGGCGCGCTCGGTCGGGCGCGGGATGTGGCTACGGCCGCTCACCGTCCACCCCCGAAGCGCTTCCGGTCCTGCTGCTCCCACTGCTCCGCCTTGCGGGCCGCCCTGGCGATGGACTTCCGGTGGCCCTCACGGCGCTTGCGCGCGGCACGGTCGGAGGCCGACTCACGGCCGCTGTAGGAGGTCTCGGCAAGCTGGCGGTCGTTGCCACCGACGAGCCAGGAGAGAAGCCCCATCACTGCTCACCCCCGGCGAGGATGCGGGCGAGCTGGTCGGCGAGGTCGCGCAACCGGTCGGCGTACCCGTCCAAGGCCGCCGCCAGTTCGTACACGCTGGCGGGGTCCAGCGTCCGGCCGATGGGGCCGACGGAGATTCCGGGCGTGGGGGTGTCCAGTTCCGGCACGTTGTTGGTGGTGAACGGGGACTGGACGAGGCTGGCGTCCATGACGGTCCGGCCTCGGAAGGTGAGTTCGACATCGGGGCCGCAGTGGAGGATCTCCACGCGGGCCGTGTCGGGCCGGTGGTCAGCATGGCCGGCGCACCACGAGGGTTCGGCGAGGACGACGTCCCCGTGATCGAGCGTGGGCAGCGTGATGCTGCGGATAGGGTCCTGCATGGGTCTGACTCCTTGATCGGAAGGTGTCGGATCAAGGCGCCGTTCGGAGGGTCCAAGCTCCGGGCGGCGCCGCTCTGTCTGCGCGCAGCAGATGAGCGGAGTCGGGGGCCCACGGGCAGTTGCAGTACTAGTTGCGGTTCGCCTGGGGTCACAGACGGTCGTAGAGGGTTGATAGCCGCTCTGACCAGCAATTACGACCGCGCGCGACCTGTGGTGACCATTCCTCAGGGAAACTCGTAATGCGTAGGTCTCGGGTTCGAATCCCGAAGGCGGCTCCATGGTGAACCTCAGGTTAGGCCTCTGACCTGGGGTTTCCTTTTTCGGGTGACCTTGGAATCCGGGCTAATCGGGCACCTGTGGTCTACGCATCGCAATGCGTAGGTCTGGGATCGAGTGGCGGTGAGCGTTTCGGTTCACAGGGCTGTGACCTGGCTGTTTGTTCTGAGCTGCCGGTCAGCTCGGGTCTGTCGGGTTCGGTGTGGTGGCCATGTGGTGGCCAAGCGTGCAGCGATTGTGCACATGGGTCCCGATCTGCCGTGAGGTGACAGGCGTGCTTGGGGCCGCAGGGTTGTGCCAACCGGACAATCCCACGATCAACGCGCTCCACCTGGAGCACGATCGACAACTCGCTCGTAGAGCGACTCCTACACCTGTGACAGTTGGCGCTCAACAGGTCGTGCACAGCGCGGACCGGACAGGGCCGCAGACGCTGACGGGGAACGCGGCGACGACCGTCTCGGTGCCGCGCTGGGTGCAGGTATTCCACGAGGTGCTGCTCTGCCCCTGTGGGCAGGCGACCTGAGGCTTGTCGAAGTCGACGGCGATGACGTCGGGGTGGCCGCCGCGGGCCAGGGCCTGTGGGGAGGTGTCGGCCGGCAGTGGGGTGACCAGCGCGATGCCGTAGGTGCTCTTCGCCTCCACCAGGAGCGCGGCCGAGAGGTGGCCGGAATCGAGGTAATGCTCGCTGGGCGGCAACTCGCGCTGGTCAAAGGCCTGGTGGAGGGTGGCGGTCTTGGCCGCGTCGGGGACGGCCGCATGGGTGGTGGCCACGTTCGTGATCAGATTCGGTGGCGGGTGTGGGTGCCCGGCACGGCGGTTCGTTCACCGGGGGTGGTGCACGGCTCGGTGACATGGCTGCGGGGGCACCTTCGGGTGACGGGGACGACCCACGCACCGTCGAAGCGCCCCGTCACGAGCATCAGGAGTGGAGGCTGCCTGCAGCGGCCGACCCATCAGCCGGAGGGCTTCGGTGCCGCAGACCTCCGGCGAGGCCGCTGTCGGCAGGCACCCTCTTACAGGTCTTCGTCATCGACGATGGGTTCGGGGTCGCGGGTGTAGGCGAGGTCGAGGACGTAGCGTTCGGTGACGGGGCAGTTCTTCCACGCCTGGGTGAGGTGGTCTTCGAAGGTGTCGTCCGTGGGGTGGCCGAGGCTGCTCTCGTAGTAGTCGGCGGTCGCCTGGCGGCCTTCCCACCAGGCGTGGCCTTCGTAGACGCCGGGGCGGGGCAGGGTCGTTTCTCCCGCGGGGCCGTACTCGAGTTGGTTGACGACGAGGATGCCGGTCTCGGACTCGATACTCACGGGGACATGGCCTTCCGCATCGGCGGGCGGGCCCGGCGGCGTGTCCCAGACACGGATGGCTACCTCGACGTCGATGTCGGGTTGCAGGCTGCGGATGTACAGGTGGTAGCCGTTGCCGGCCACCACCTGCCTGCGGGCAGCGGCCATGGCCTCGTCGTTGCTCAGGTCGGCGTCGGCGTCGTACACCTCCACGACGCGGCGGGCCGGTGTGGCCTTGCACCTGTATTCGGCCAGGAGCGCCATGATGCCGCTGCCCTTCTGCTAGTTGGTGATCTTCATGTAGAAGGCGTCGCCGTCCAGGATCCGGTTGAGGGTGTACATCTGGTCGAGCCTGCGGCCGCCGGTCTCATTGTCGTCGCCGTCGATCAGCCGGACGGAGAACCGGTTGTCACCCTTGGTGGAACCTTCCTTCGTGGAGGCGAAGGGGTACTCGTCGCACTGAAGGTCGGTGCCCGTGTAGTCCCCCCATACCTTCCCGCATTCCTTGATCGAGCGGGTGCGGTTGTTCTTCTGCTTCTCCTTGTCGACCAGCCGGTGCAGCGGTTCCTTCGCTCCCGGGACGCTCTTGCCGGGCCAGGAGGGGAAGGTGCGCTCGGGGCGGTTCAGGGCGTCGTAGATGTGCAGGGCGCTTTCGTTGACCGCCGGGTCCTTCTGGCTCATCACGAGTTCCACACGGGCCTGGGTGAAGACCGTGCCCTTGAACTTGCCCGCGATCTTTCCGGCGTAGTCGTAGCGGACGCTGGAGTTGTAGACGTTGCTTCCTCCGGTGAAGGGGGCGGCGTTGGGGGAGCTGGCGCTCAGGTCCATGGCGACGGTCGAGAAGACGCGCTGCTGGTTGCCCTGGTCGAACAGGGCGCCCTTGTCCGGGGAGGTGTAGGTGAGGTTCCAGTGGGGCTGGGTGTCCCACACACCGAGCAGTTCGTCACGGTTCACGGTCTGTGGCGCGGTCACCTGCGGGTCAGCATCGCTGCTGGATGCGTTGACGCTGTGGTGGAAGTGCTGGCCGATCCGCCACTTCGTGGCGTCCTCGGTGGGTATGGGCTGGACCCATATGTTCTCGATGCTCGCGACATAGTCGACGCGCCGGCTGCCGTCGTAGGCGAAGCCGAGGACCCATTGGTCGAACTTGAGGCGGCCGAGCGTGGTGGTGCCCCTGACGTCCCGCAGGACGAGGTCGAAGGGGCGCTTCTGGCAGCTTTCGAAGCGGGACTTGAGCCAGCCGGTGGCGGTCTTGGCCGCCGCCGCGTGGTTGGCGCACTGCTGGCGCAGATCCTGTTGGTCGCCGGGAGCCGGGTCGGCCGCCGCCCGCCGCGTCACGGACTTCGATCCGTGGGACCGGGCGTATTCGGCGTACGGGATGGGCTGGTCGAGGCCGCGCAGTTCGTCAGCGGGGAGGGAGGCGGCGTCGACGAACGCTGTGCCCGCGGGGGCCGGGTCGTTCGTGGCCGGGGCTGCGTGGGTGGCGGTTGTGGTGGCCGCGGTGAGTAGGGTCAGCGCCGCCGTGGTGGCGGTGGCGCGGGCGAGACGTATGAGTGCGGTGCGTATGTTCACCCGTGGACTCCTTGCGGGCGTGCGGAAGCGGCGGGGCAACTGCGGCATGTCGTGATGACGGTGGTCACGAGGCATCGCAGAGGTCGCCCCAGCACGCCTCCAGCAGCGCGCCGGTGTATGCGGAGTAGCGGGCGGTGAACCCCTCGAAGCGCCGGTCGGCGCGCTGCAGACCGGGGGTGGACCTGGTGGAAGTCACCGTCCAGGCGGCGTCGCCGCTGCCATCAGCCGCGTTTGCGCGAGTCTTCAGCGCAGCGGGTGAAGCGGGCGGCTCGACGGCGACGGCGTCGCCCGGGACGTCGAAGGCGGCTGCGGCCCGGGCCCGGACGTCGGCGGCCGAGACGTCCGCGCCGGCTGCGGCGTCCTCCGATGCCCCGCCCGACGGCAGAGCGGCGGCGTTGCAGATCCGCAGGGTGACAACGCACTCCGACAGGCCGGGCACGGTGGTCAGGCAGCTGTCGGGGTCATTCTCCAGGCAGGCTTGCAGAGCCTGCTGGTCCACGCCGTTGAACGTGGCGGGCAGACCGGCCGCGGCAGCATCCCGGGGGTGCGCCGGGGCAGCGGGCGCGGCAGCCGGGGAGGTCACGGCGGCGGTCTGTCGGCGCGGCTTGCTCACCGTCCACTGGGTGAACTTGCTGTTGTCGGTCAGCTTGGTGGTGAAGCAGCTCGGCGGTTTGTGGGTCGTGCTGCACACGGGGAGCGTGACGGACTTGGCCACATTGGCTGTCGCCACCTGCTGCCACGCCTTGTTCCCGGTCATGAACTGCATGCGGTTCGCGATCGAGGGGACGTTGATGTACTTCGGCCCGGTCACCTCAAGGCCCACGTCGATGCGGTTGGTGTTGCCGCCCAGCACCTTGAGCTGCTTGGTGGTGGAGCCGACCTTGTTGAAGTCGTAGAGCACGTCCCACTGGTTGCCGCTGCCCTGGCGGACGGTCATGTAGGTGTGGTTGCGCTTGTCCGGCTTGGTCGGGTTGACCCCGGCCTTGATGGCTGTCGTACGACCGCCGCTGGTGGTCAGCTCCGACCAGCGCGGCCCGTAGGTGTGGGTGGTCTTCCCCGTCTTCTCCGCGTACAGGCCGATCTCGATGTTGGGAGCCAGCGGACTGCTCGACGTGTTCGGGCTGACGCGCAGGTAGTTGGCCGCCTGCACGGTCGCCGACCCGGTGTCGACCTGATCGAAAGCGATCGGTATGTTGCGCCAGGTGGCGAAGCCACCGATCATCGGCTCGCCTGGCTGGCTGCACGTCATCGCCCAGAAGGTGATGCGGGCGTTGTAGAGGCCGGCGCAGGCTTCCTTTGGCGCGGCGGCACTCGCCGACGGGGCGGTGCCGAGAACGGTGAGTGCGGTGACCCCGGCGCATGCCGAGGCCAAAAATCTCGCGCGCGAACGCGACAAGGTTCCCCCTAGGAACGATCAAGAATGGTCACAGGGGAACCTACAGTCACACCTTTTCCAACCTGTCCGTTCATAAGATGAGTTGACTCAATCATGATGCGTGATACGCGTCACGCTGCCACAGCAAACGCGCAGGACCCCGGACGGTTTCCGGTCTCCACGTCCTCTTTCGTCAGTGACCCCTCCTCAGATCCCGAAGCGGTTTGACTGCTCCGGCTCCTGCCCTGCTACTGAGAGCGGGTGGGGAGCAGCCGTCCCGTCACCCTGGCGATCGCGTCGGCAATGGCCAGCGCCCGGCGACGACCGACTCGGCGATCACCTGCTGCAACTCGGGGACGACGATGCCGTAGAGGTCGGCGCGCACGCCGAGCGCGGCTCGGCCGGCGGCGGGCCGGTGCGCACCCGACACGTAGGCCGCCTTGAAGCGGACCATTTCGTCGGTGCCGTACTTCAGACAGCCCGAACCCGGGACGTTCGGCAGGTCCGGCCGGCGCCCATATGACTCAGTCGCCGAGTCGACCCTCCGATGCCCGAGGCGGGCGCCGCAACGACGCCCTTCGAGAGTCACACCAGGCCGCCGTCCGGCGAGCCGTCGAGTGGACATTGATCGACTCAGTGGCCACCTGGTGATCTATAGCCCAGCCGACCAGCCGCCGACCGAACAGTCGCCGGAACAGCCCGCCAGAGGGGCGGCACCGTTTACGCTGAAGAGGCTTCCTGCGGAGCCATTCGCCGGGGGCAGACGACCACCCGCCGGAGGGGCTGTAGGAGGCCGACAACCCCGGTACCTTGGCTTCTTGTCACCTGCGGTGCACATTTCGGTGGCCACCCGGTGGCCGGACGCCTTTGGACGACGTAATACGAGACAGCGCAGATCAATCAGCCGCACGTGCTCTGATCAGGCAGAACGTCACTCGGCAGCACGACCAGGCACCACGCAACATGAACGCTCACGGTCTCGTAATGCGTAGGTCTCGGGTTCGAATCCCGAAGGCGGCTCCATGGGAAACCGCAGGTCAGGCCTCTGACCTGCGGTTTTTTCGTATTAAGTTTACGGGCCGCGATGAGCGTTTGTTGGTGTAGGCAGTCGGCACGGCTCCGGTGGGGCCTTGCTGAAAAACCCGGCGTGTGGACCTTTGAACCGTTCCGGGGGCATCGGAGGCTTCGGCCACCCGGAAAGGTTCACGACCTCCGCTGAGAGAGTTGGGTGGAGGCTTACGATCCTGCGGCGCGTGCGGAGCTGCTGTCCAAGGCGGACGCCTGCCGCCCGCTGGCCGCTGCCGGTGCCTTGAGACCAGGGTGCGTCATGGCTGGGCGTCACCGTGGCTCTGGGCTCGGGCCCGCAGTGCGCGGGGGCGCGTGGAGATCAGGCAGACCGGAGGGGTGTTGGTCGAACAGGGAGTGAAGCGGAGCCGACCGCTTGCGTCTCCATGCCGCTGATCCGCTTCGACTTCTGAACTCCATCAGGTCGCTGACCTGGCCAGATGAGGGTGCGTATGCGATGTAGCGGACTCCTCGGCGAAAGCGCCGTGGACGCTGTGGCGGGCAGACGGAGGCATGCCTCCGGCCGCGGGATGTCACACCGCGGCCGATGGGAAGGCCGAGCTGATGGCGTGCGAGTCCTCGTACATGTGATAGACGGTGATGCTGCTGCCGGTCACGGTGATGTGCAGGGCGAAGTCGTTCGTGAACGTCCTGCCTGTCGCGCGCACCCCGAAGCGGCTGCGTCCGAGGACAACCACGTGCTGCCCCTCGGCGACCGTGGTGTGGATGGTGAATTCCTCTGCCGGGCTCAGTACTTTGCCGACAACGGCGAAGAAGTCGGCTACCTCCTCCTTGGTGGAGCGTCCGCCGGCCCAGGGCACGTTGGCTGCCCCGCCGACCCTGAAATCGACGTGCTCGGCAAACAGGTCGAGAGCACCGGCGATGTCTCCGCTGCCGTAGCGGTCGAAGAAGGACGCGACCACCGCGCCGGCGGTCGGTGTTGCCGTGGTCATGGCTGTCTTCCTTTTTTGGGAGTCTCCAGTCATGGAGAGAACGATCTTTCCGGTGGTCCGGCCGGTCTCACTAAGCGCGTGCGTCTCGGCCGCCCCCTCCAGGGGCAGTAGCACGTCGATCTCGGCGCGCAGCAGTCCTTGTTCCACCAGTGCGCCATCTCGCGCAACCTCGCCCGGTCCAGCTCCACAAGCATGAACATGGCGCGTACCTACGCGGCCCGAGCCCGGCCCATGTCGAAGCTCTGGTCGAAGGGCAGCAGGGAGGCCGGCACCTCGAAGCCCATGGTGAACGGCGGATGCTCGTCGCCGCCCGCGATAGCGCCACGGACATGGGTCGTGCAGTCCGTCGGATTGACGCGGTTGCCTGCACCCGGACCAGAACCTCTGTCGGTCCCGGCACCGGCCGGTCGACGGTCGTCGGCCGGAGCACCTCCGGCCCGCCGGGGTCGTCCTGGACGATCGCGCCCATGCGCGGGACACCTGCGTTGATCGTGGTTCTTTCGAGCGGGACGCCGCCCGGGCGCCCGGCTCAGCGCGTGCAGCTGGGCAGATCGGCGAATCGGTGCGCCTGGGCGGCTCGTTCGGGTCAAGGGTCAAGGCCGTGCCGGTTGCGCCGGTTTGATGTTCTGGTTCACCCGGAACACGTTGTGCGGGTCGTACTTGGCCTTCAGCTGGGACAGCCGCTCGTAGTGAGCAGGGCCGTAGGCCGACAGGATCCGCCGATCGCCCTCGTCGAGGAGTTCGTTGACGTATACGCCGCCCGAAGTGAACCGCTGCATCCGGTCGTACACCTCGCGGCACCAAGTGGTGTTGGCGGCGTCGTCGTCTTCGTGGGTCCAGCCGCCCAGGAGGGTCACCAGGAAGCCGTCCTGCCGGTGCGGGAACGCGGTCGCCTCGGGCGCGACCCGCGCCACCTGTCCGCCGAGCAGCATGAAGCCCACCTGGGTCAGCGGTGACCGGCGCTCCCGGAAACCTTCGAGCAGCGTGACGAGGGCTTCGTCGGTGACGGTGGGGATCATGAAGGACCGGGTGTAGTAGCGGCGGTGGTGCACCATGTCCGCGTCTGCGAGCTGCTGGACCTTCGGGTAGTCCATCGTCTCCGTGGTCCGCATGACCGGCTCGGGACCGAACCCGGCGAGAGCGTCGATCAGCGTGTCCGTGTCATCGGCCGGGGCGGTGTCGACATAGCGGATGGCGATGCCCGTCTCGCCGTCCTCCAGGTCGAGGAAGCCCACGGCCAGTCCCAGCCGGTCAGGGGCAGTGCGGGCGAACGCGGACAGGCCCTCGGCGACTCGGTGGTGATCGGCGCCTCGGTAGACCACGACGCCGGTGCGGCAGGCGCCCTGAGGGTGCAGCTTGTACTCGAACGACGTCACGACGCCGAAGTTGCCGCCTCCGCCCCGGATCGCCCAGTAGAGGTCGGCGTCGTCGTCCGCGCTCGCGCGTCGTACCTCGCCGTTCGCGAGGACGACATCGGCGGCCACGAGATTGTCGACGGTGAGGCCCTGCGACCGGCACAGCCAGCCGATGCCACCGCCAAGGGTGAGACCGGCGATACCGGTGTGCGAGATCTGGCCACCGGTCACCGCGAGCCCGAACCGGTAGGTCTCGTCATCCAGGTCGGCCAGCAGCAGACCGGGCTCGGCGATGGCGACACCTCGTTGCAGGTCGACCCGTATGCCCTTCATCCGGGTCAGGTCGACGACCAGGCCGTCGTCGATTGTGGAGTGCCCCGGATAGCTGTGCCCACCACTGCGTATGGCGAGCAGCACGTCGTGCCGGGTGGCGAACCGTACGGCCTCGACGACGTCGGCCGCGCCCGCGCACCGCACGATCAGCCCCGGGCTGCGGTTGAAGTAGCCGTTCCACACCAGTCGTGCCTCGGCGTAGCCCTCGTCCTCCTGGCCGAGGACGTCACCGCGTACGACGGTGCGCAGGGCGTCGAGCTCTCCCTGGGGGACGGGCTGTCCTGAGCGGTTCTTGAGCGTCATGGTGTCTCCTGCGTGCTCGTCGGCCGGTGACGCCGGTCCGACGGGATGGGCGGGTGGAGTCGCATCGGCGTGGGGTACGGCGACGGCGTCACGCGGCCGGGGCGCCGGCGCTGATCAGCGCGACGATGCCGTTGACGCTGCCGGCCTCCAGCAGCTCGTCCTCGGGGATGCGCGGGCCGTACTCACGCTCGATGATCACGGAGAGCTCCAGCATGACCAGCGAGTCGAGTTCGAGGGCGGAGAATTCGGTGGCGGCGGTGATGCCGTCGTCCACGGAGAACTTCTCCACGAGGATGTTCACGATGTGCTTCGCGATGGCGTCCATGAGTGCCTTTCGTCGGATGTCGTAGGGGCTGCCGGGGTGCCTCTCAGGGGCACGACTTCCGGTTCAGGTGCGTGGTGCGGGGGCGAGCGCTGCGACGTCGGGCCAGAGCAGGGCCGTGGAGCCCCAGCTCAGGCCGCCGCCGAAGGAGGTCAGCAGAACCCGGTGTCCTGGCTGCAGTCGGCCGTCGGCCGCGGCGTCGGTGAGCGCGAGGGGGATAGAGGCGGCTGAGGTGTTGCCGACCCGGTCCAGATGGAGCAGCACCCGCTCGCGGTCGGCGTGCATCACGTCGGCGACGGTGTTCAGGATGCGCGCGTTGGCCTGGTGGCCGACGAACCAGTCGAGGTCGCTGGTGTGCCAGCCGATCCGTTCCAGCAGGGCCGTGGAGGAACCGGCCATCCGGTCCACGGCGTGGGTGAAGATCTCCTTGCCGCGCATGGCGAGGTAGTTGTCCGCCTCGCGCAGCGGCTCCCCGCGCGACCGCTGGCGCGATCCGCCGGCGGGCAGTACGGCCAGGTCCTTGTGTGCGCCGTCGCTGCCAAGGTCGAACCCGGCGAACGCGCCCGGCTCTTCCGGGTCCCCGGCCCGCAGCACGGCGGCGCCGGCGCCGTCGCCGAAGATGATGGCGGTCGCGCGGTCCTCGGGGTCGAGCCGGGTGGACCAGATGTCCGCGCCGATCACCAGGACCCGCTCGCAGCTGCCGGAAGCGATCGCTCCGGTCGCGGAGTGCAGACCGTAGATGAATCCCGCGCAGGCCGCCGAGAGGTCGTAGCCGGGGATGTTGCCGAGGCCAAGGTCGGTGGCGACGCGCGGGGCCGTGGCGGGCATCGGCTGATCAGGGGTGCTGGTCGCCATGACGACCAGGTCGACCGAGTCGACGCCCGCTGACTCCAGGGCCCGGCGTCCCGCTTCCACCGCGAGGTCGCCGGTGCTCACGCCGGGGTCGGCCCAGTAGCGACGCTCTATGCCCGTTCTGGTGCGTATCCATTGGTCGTTGGTGTCGACCAGGGTGGAGATCTCGTCGTTGTCCACCATCCGGTCCGGGACCATGGCTCCGATGCCGGTGAGGACGGCGGCGCGGCTCATGACCGGCCCCGTCGGGTGCACGAATGATGGTCGCCGTTCATCGTTGTGTTCCTTCTCGTGAGAGGTGCTACGGCAGCCGGTGCGCGGCCGAGCAGGTGACGGACATGTGCTGGAGCTCCCCGACGATCTCGACGGACCGCCAGGTGTCGCCTTCGCGTGTGGTCAGCAGCCGGGGCTCGGACAGCCGGACGGAGAGCGGGGCGGGGGACGTCACCGGTCGCCGGGTGTCGCCTGTGTGGAGCGTGGCCTGGCGCATCCAGAGGGTGTTGCTCTCGGAGCGCGGTACCCCGTCCAGTTCGTAGAGCAGGATCTGCCCGAGCTGGATGGCGGAGACGAAGACGTCGACGATCGACGTGCCTTGGTGGCTGTAGCTCTCGATCCCTTGGACCGGCAGCCCGTCCGGTGCCGCTGTCCGGGAACTCACCATGGCCTGCGCGCGCTGCTCCGCGAGGTCCACCCGCAGATCGTCGATGAGCTGACTCTTGCACTTGTGAGCTGCCCGGAACGGCCGGAGTCCGGCGGGGCCCAGCAGGTCGTCCGGGCTGTCGTAGCGGCCCGTGCCCGGGCGTACGGTGCCGGCCGGGTGCTCGATCTCGCAGCGGGCCCGCAGCGCCCCCACCTGGCAGTCGACCACGGAGACCCGCTGTTCGGCGTCCTGTTCTGCCGGCAGCATGGTGATCGCCGCCCGAACGTCGAACCCGTCGAGCGCCTCCTCCACGGGGCTCGTCCCCGCCTTCATCCGGACCCGGCGCAGCCGCATCTCGCTGCGGCGGCCGATGTCGAGGCCGAGCGCGTGGGCGAGGTACAGGTCCGCGACCTCACCGGCCAGCAACAGTACGTCGATGCTGCTCAGGTGGGGTGCTTGGTTCCGCTGTCCCTTCCTGGACCAGTCCTGCGGGTAGCGCACGGACGCCCGGGCCCGCAGGGTCCCGTCACCGTCCGGACCCACGTCCAGCGCGATGTCCCCGAGGATCTGATCGGCTCGCTTGTAACCGGCCCCGAAGAACCGTTTCTCGCCGGGGCCCAGATAGTCGTCGACAGTACGGCGTACGCGTTCCGGGGCGGCTGTCGTCTCTGTCATCTCGCTCCTCCCGAGCGGTGGTGTGGCGGGGGCTAGTGGTCGTCGCTAACCCAGCTCATGAGCTTGCGCAGCTGCTTGCCGGTGGTCTCCAA
>NZ_KQ948939.1:0-115611 GCF_001514235.1 Streptomyces caeruleatus
AGCTCAAGGCCTGGTCGGACGGCACCCACGGCTGCATCTTCATGTGGCTGCTGCGTCAGTGCATGGAACAGCGTCCCGGTCTCAGCCTCTATCCGGGAGCAGGCGTCAAGAGCGAGGTAGACCGCAGGGGCCGCGCCCGTGTGGACGGGGTTCTCGCGCCCCGGGGCCACTTCAAGGGCCACGGCGAGTGGTCCGACCCCGACGGCATCCTCATGGCCGTCGAGATCACCGCCCGCCACCCCGACACCAACCGCCGAAGGCGCGTTGACAAACCCATCGGCTATGCGGAAGCCAACATCCCCGTGTACCTCCTCATCGACCGCGACGACAAGACGACCACCGTCTACAGCAAGCCGGGGAGCGGTCGTTACCGACAGGCGGTCTCGCACCCCTGGGGTGCGACCGTCGTGCTGCCGTTCCCCGTTGACGTCACTCTGAGTACCGAGAAGCTGAAGGACTATGCCCACTGACATCCGGCCACTGCGCACACCCGCAGATGTGTACAGTTTGCCCATGGACACGTACCCGCTCGTGGAAGCCCGCAACCAGCTCGGCCAACTGGTCGGTCGGGTGCGGCACGGCCAGGAACACATCCTGATCACCGAGTACGGCAAACCCGCCGCAGCCCTCATCCCGATAAGCGAGCTGGAAGAACTGCAGCGCCTGCGTGACGAGGCCGACCTCACTGAGGCACGCGCCCGCCAGGCGGCTCCCTCCGGCCCGCCGATGACCCACGACGAATTCATGGCACAGCTGGACGAAGAGGACCGCCGAGAGGCCGCTTCGTGAGCTACACGGTGGTGTGGGAACACCAGGCCATGAACGAATTCCGGCGACTACGCGCCATCGACCCCATCGGCGCCAAGGCGGCCGCCGCAGCAGTACGTGCACTCGCCGACGACCCCACTCCGGAGGCGACCCACCCTCTGGGTGCCTCCGGCTACTACCGCTTGCGCGTGGGAAGTTGGCGCGTTCTGTATCGCAGGGACGGGGAGCTGGTGACTGTCCATGTCCTGAAGGTCGGCCGCAGCACCTGACCAGGCCCCCGAACGCCCCCTCCCCGGAGCCACCCGATGAACCACGCCCAACTGACCGCCCTGGGGCGAGCCCTCCGCCTCGTAGGCGAACACGGCGAGTCCCTCACCCCCGACACTCCGGACGCCAAGCTCCACGAGGTCAAGGCCGACCTCCGTCGCGCCCTCGACCTCCTCGACGAGAGCGTCACCGGCGCAGCCCCCACCACCCGCTGCCCGGAGCACCCGAACGGCCCGGTGGACGAGAACGCCCACGACCTGTGCCTGCTCTGCGAAACCCGCCGCCGGGCCGCCCGCCGAGCCGAGTACAACGGCGGTCCCGTCCCCCCGCCCACCACCGAGACCGCTCCCTCCCGCTACGGCGTCCGGGGCGACCGCCCGCAGCCCCAGCAGCGCTGGCTGCCGGAGCTGTGGAACGGGCAGGAGTGGCAGCTGTGCGGCACCCCGCGCCGCGACCGCCGCGAGGCCGAGCTCTATCTCGCCGCCGCACGCCGCGGCCCGCGCCCCGCGATGGCGTACCGGCTGGTGCACGAGTTCACCGACTACGAGGTCCTGCGGGTCTGGGGCACCCCGGTGAAGGTCGACATCGAGCCGCTCGGCAACCTGTAGCTAACGCTTCGCGGCCCCCGCGGGCTGGGCCGCACCGGCCGCCACCGACCCCGCGTCGGCCGTGGCGTCCCCCTGCCGGGGGATGAACGACGCCACCACGAACGCCAGCAGCGCCGCTCCCGCACCCACCGCGAGGACCACCTTGAAGCCGTTCTCGGACGGAAGCGCGTAGCCGCCGAGGTTCGTCGTCATCTGGGCGAGGATCACACCGGCGACCGCACTCGCACTGGACGTCCCGAGCGAGCGCATCAGCGTGTTGAGGCTGTTCGCGGCGGCCGTCTCCGACGCCGGTACGGCGCTCATGATGAGGGCGGGCATCGAGCCGTAGCCGAAGCCGACACCGGCGCCGATCACACAGGCCACCAGGACGAAGTGCCAGACCTCGGACATCAGGACGATGTTGAGGCCGTATCCGACGGCGACGATCAGCACGCCCGCCATCAGCGTGACCTTCGGCCCCTTGGCCCGGGAGATCGCGGCCGACACCGGTGCCGTCGCCATCATCACGAGCCCCGACGGCGCCATGCACAGGCCCGCGACCAGCATCGACTTGCCGAGGCCGTAGCCGGTCTGCGCGGGGAGCTGGAGGATCTGCGGGATGACCAGGCTCATCGCGAACATCGCGAAGCCGACGGCGATCGAGGCCAGGTTGGTGACGAGGACCTGCCGGCGGGCGGTGGTCCGCAGGTCGACCAGCGGCTGCTCGCTGCGCAGCTCCCACCAGCCCCACGCCAGCAGGACGACCACGGCCGCGGCGAACAGCCCCAGCGTCGTGCCGCTGCCCCAGCCCCAGTCGGCACCCTTGGAGATGGCCAGCAGCAGACACACCAGCCCGACCGCGAGGCCCACGCCGCCGACCAGGTCGAAGCGACCGCCGGTGCGCACCTTCGACTCGGGTACGAACAGCAGCACGCACACCAGCGCGGCGACACCCATGCCGGCCGACGTCCAGAACAGCACGTGCCAGTTGAAGTAGTCCGCGATCAGCGCGGCGGCGGGCAGCCCGAGCGCACCGCCGATACCGAGCGAGGCGCTCATCAGGGCGGTGGCGGAGCCGAGGCGTTCGGCGGGGAGTTCGTCACGCATGATGCTGATGCCGAGCGGGATCACTCCGGAGGCCAGCCCCTGGAGCACCCGCCCGACGATCATCGGGACCAGCGAGTCGCTCAGCGCGCAGACCACCGAGCCCGCCGCCAGCAGCACGATGCTGACCAGCAGCATCCGCCGCTTGCCGTACATGTCGCCGAGCCGCCCCATCACGGGCGTGGCGACGGCGGCCGCGAGCAGCGTCGCCGTGACCGCCCAGGCCGTGTCCGACGCGGGCGCGTCCAGCAGTCGCGGCAGCTCGGGGACGATCGGAATGACCAGGGTCTGCATCAGCGACACGACGATCCCGGCGAAGGCCAGCACCGCCACCACGGCATTCGTTCTCGGCGATGGGGGGTGGGACATTTCGGGCCTCCGTCGGCACGTGCGTGATTGACCGAGGCAACCTTAAGTCAGTTGATTGACTTACTCAAGCGAGACGGGTCACCCCTCGCGGGGAGGGGTGACCGGACCTGCGTCAGCTCAGGGTGTTCAGCGAGGCCGCGTCGTACGCCGCCAGCTCGCCGAAGCGGCCCTGAAGCACCTTCGCCGCCCACTCCGGGTCCTGGAGCAGCGCGCGGCCGACGGCGACGAAGTCGAACTCCTCGGCCTCCAGCCGGTCCAGCAGGTCGTCGATGCCCTTGACCTCGGAGCCCTTGCCGGCGAACGCGCCCAGGAACTCGCCGTCGAGGCCGACCGAGCCGACGGTGATGGTGGGCTTGCCGGTGAGCTTCTTCGTCCAGCCGGCCAGGTTGAGGTCGGAGCCGTCGAACTCCGGGAGCCAGTAGCGGCGCGTGGAGGCGTGGAAGGCGTCGACGCCGGCCGCGGCGAGCGGGGCGAGGATGGCCTCCAGCTCCTCGGGGGTCTCGGCGAGGCGGGCCTGGTAGGCCTCCTGCTTCCACTGCGAGTAGCGGAAGATGACGGGGAAGTCAGCGGAGACCCGCTCCCGTACGGCGGCCACGATCTCCGCCGCGAACTTCGTACGGGCGACGAGGTCGCCGCCGTACGCGTCCGTGCGGCGGTTCGTGCCCTCCCACAGGAACTGGTCGACGAGGTAGCCGTGGGCGCCGTGGATCTCCACGCCGTCGAAGCCGATGCGCTCCGCGTCGGCGGCGGCCTGCGCGAAGGCGCCGATGACGTCGTCGAGGTCGCTCTGGGTCATCGCCTTGCCGGTGGCCTCGTCGGCGCCGATCCGCAGGCCGGAGGGGCCGACGGCGGGGGCCTCGGCGAACGGCGGCTGGCCCTGCTCGCGCACCATGCCGATGTGCCACAGCTGCGGCACGATCGTGCCGCCGGCCGCGTGCACCGCGTCGGCGACCTTGGCCCACCCTGCCAGCTGCTCCTCCCCGTGGAACCGCGGGATCCGGTCGCTCTGCCCGGCCGAGTCGTGTCCGACGTACGTCCCCTCGGTGACGATCAGGCCCACGCCGGCCGCGGCGCGGCGCGCGTAGTACGACAGCACGTCCTCACCGGGGACGCCGCCCGGCGAGAACATCCGCGTCATCGGCGCCATCACGATGCGGTTCGGCACGGTCAGGCCGTTGATCACGGTCGGCCGGGAAAGGATCTGAGCCGCCCGGGAGGCAGCGGGCTGGGTGACGGTCACGTGGAGGGCTCCTTGGAAGCGGGGACGGCTATACCGGTCAGTATGTGCACACACATTGTTGCACCACATTAAGCAACATGGGGTGTGGGCCGCGCATTCCCGAGGGGGACGTGAGGTTTCGCGGGCGACTGCGGCCAGGTGGGGGCTGGTCGCGCAGTTCCCCGCGCCCCTTAAAAGCAGGGCGCTGCAGCCGCGCCCCTTTAGGGGCGCGGGGCTGTATCGATTTGCGGCTCCGCCGCGTGGGCGCGACCAACCCCCACCGGCCCGCAGCCGAAGTCTTTTAGGGGCGCGGGGAACTGCGCGATCAGCCCCCACCGGCCCGCAGACGCAAAAGAACCGAGGGCGGCACCCCCTGTCGCAACAGCAACAGGAGGTGCCGCCCTCGGCAAGGACGTTGATCAACCGGAGGTCAAAGCCCCCGAGGCCGATCAGAAGTCCATGTCACCGCCCGGCATACCGCCACCGGCAGGCGCAGCGGCCTTCTCCGGCTTGTCGGCGATGACAGCCTCGGTGGTGAGGAACAGCGCAGCGATCGACGCGGCGTTCTGCAGCGCGGACCGCGTCACCTTCGCCGGGTCGATGATGCCCTCGGCGACCAGGTCGACGTACTCACCGGTCGCGGCGTTGAGGCCGTGACCCGGGGTGAGGTTGCGGACCTTCTCCACCACGACGCCACCCTCAAGGCCGGCGTTCACGGCGATCTGCTTCAGCGGAGCCTCAAGCGCGAGCTTGACCGCAGCGGCGCCCGTCGCCTCGTCACCCTCGAGCTCCAGCTTCTCGAAGACACCGGAAGCCTGCAGCAGAGCCACGCCACCACCGGCGACGATGCCCTCCTCGACGGCCGCCTTGGCGTTGCGCACGGCGTCCTCGATGCGGTGCTTGCGCTCCTTGAGCTCGACCTCGGTCGCGGCACCGGCCTTGATGACGGCGACGCCACCGGCGAGCTTGGCCAGGCGCTCCTGGAGCTTCTCGCGGTCGTAGTCCGAGTCGCTGTTCTCGATCTCGGCACGGATCTGGTTCACGCGACCCGCGACCTGGTCCGAGGAACCGGAGCCGTCGACGATGGTGGTCTCGTCCTTGGTGATGACGACCTTGCGGGCCTTGCCCAGGAGGTCCAGGGAGGTGTTCTCGAGCTTGAGACCGACCTCCTCGGAGATGACCTCGCCACCGGTGAGGATGGCGATGTCGTTCAGCATCGCCTTGCGGCGGTCGCCGAAGCCCGGGGCCTTGACCGCGACGGACTTGAAGGTGCCGCGGATCTTGTTGACGACCAGGGTCGACAGGGCCTCGCCCTCGACGTCCTCGGCGATGATCAGCAGCGGCTTGCCCGACTGCATGACCTTCTCCAGCAGCGGGAGCAGGTCCTTGACCGAGGAGATCTTGGAGTTGGCGATCAGGATGTACGGGTCGTCGAGGACGGCCTCCATACGCTCCATGTCGGTGGCGAAGTACGCCGAGATGTAGCCCTTGTCGAAGCGCATACCCTCGGTGAGCTCCAGCTCCAGACCGAAGGTCTGGGACTCCTCGACGGTGATGACGCCTTCCTTGCCGACCTTGTCCATCGCCTCGGCGATGAGCTCGCCGATCTGGGTGTCGGCGGCGGAGATGGAGGCCGTGGAGGCGATCTGCTCCTTGGTCTCGACGTCCTTCGCCTGCTCCAGCAGGGCGGCGGAGACGGCCTCGACGGCGCGCTCGATACCGCGCTTGAGGGCCATCGGGTTGGCGCCGGCGGCTACGTTGCGCAGACCCTCCTTGACCAGGGCCTGGGCGAGAACGGTCGCGGTGGTCGTACCGTCACCGGCGACGTCGTCCGTCTTCTTGGCGACTTCCTTGACCAGCTCGGCGCCGATCTTCTCGTACGGGTCCTCGAGCTCGATCTCCTTGGCGATGGACACACCATCGTTGGTGATCGTGGGGGCGCCCCACTTCTTCTCGAGGACGACGTTGCGGCCCTTGGGGCCGAGCGTCACCTTGACGGCGTCCGCGAGCTGGTTCATGCCGCGCTCGAGGCCGCGCCGCGCCTCCTCGTCGAACGCGATGATCTTGGCCATGTGAAGTGGTCCCTCCAGGACTGGGGGTGATTCCTTCGGACCGCGCCCGCGCCCGCGACGGACGGCTCGCCTGCCTCGTGGTTCCTTGCCCCACCCGGCCTGCGGGCCTCACCGACCCGGTCCTTCTTTGTCACTCTCACCTTCAGAGTGCTAACGCAATGATTAGCACTCGGCCCCATAGAGTGCAAGGCGCCCTCGCGAAGCGAGGGCTCGATGAGGGGTGGTGGTCGGGCGACGGGCGGGTGCAAGCGGCTCTCGGGGATCGAACCCTTGCGTCGGCGGTGGGCGAACAGGGCCCGATCACGGGTTTGGGCACGGCGAAGGGCCCGCACCCCGGGAGGTGCGGGCCCTTCGAAGAAGAACGTCGCTGCTGTTAAGTCGACGCGTGCTTCAGCCGGTCGCCAGACGGACCATGTCCGCCTGCGGCCCCTTCTGACCCTGCGAGATCTCGAAATCGACTCGCTGGCCCTCTTCCAGGGTGCGGTACCCGTCCATCTGGATCGCGCTGTAGTGGACGAAAACATCCGCACCACCGTCGACCGCGATGAAGCCGTACCCCTTCTCCGCGTTGAACCACTTGACGGTGCCCTGAGCCATGCCTAACTCCCCTATTACTGGCCCTTGCACAGATCCACACTTCGCGGATCCGGGTCAGACCTCACCCCCCATCGGTCGGGGGCGTGCGCCGGAACGCGTCGACCGCGGCTGAATGTATCTGCCCAACTGCCGTCTGCAACAGGTCAATCGGACGAGAAATCCGGGCACGACCGGTCGGGAATGTGGGGACAATTCCGCTGACTTCAGGTCAAGTCGGACCCGGCATACGGAATAAAAGCCGCAAAAAACCCGCACACTTTGGCTACTTCTTGTCGGGCTCGCGATGGAAATAAAGGGGTGCCGACCCTTGGATCAGCGACGCGTTCCCCAACTGTACCTCGCTCAACCACACAGAATTGCCCCCTCCGCTTCTCTCACGGAGGGGGCAATTCGATGAACTCTCGGTGACCGGGGTTACCGATGGTAATGATCGGTCATTCGGTCAGCCGCCGGCGACGGCCGGAATGATGGAGACACCGGCACCGTCGGGGGTGGCCGTCTCCAGCCCCTGCTCGAAACGCACGTCGTCGTCATTGACGTAGACATTCACGAACCGACGCAGCTTGCCCTGGTCGTCCAGCACCCGGGCGGCGATCCCGGTGTGGTTCTTCTCCAGATCGGCGATGACCTCGCCGAGGTTCGCACCTTCGGCGGCGACTTCGGCCTGCCCGCCGGTGTAGGTACGCAGGATGGTGGGGATGCGGACGGTGACGCTCACGTTGTGACCTCCGGTCAGGTAAACGGGCCTAGGGGCGCGGGGCTGTGTTGGATTTGCGGCTACCGCCGTGTGGGCGCGACCAGCCCCCACTGGCCCGCAGACGAACGACTACGCGAGACCAGCCTCGCGGAACGAATCAAGGTTGGGACGAATGGTCGCAGTAAGCCCCGTACCGGCCACCGCGTCCAGCGTCTTGAGCCCGTCGCCGGTGTTGAGGACGACCGTCGTCTTCGTGGGGTCGAGGACGCCGTTCTCGATCAGCTTCCGCGTCACACCAACGGTCACCCCACCGGCCGTCTCCGCGAAGATGCCCTCGGTCCGCGCAAGGACCTTGATCGCGTCGACGACCTGCTCATCGGTCACGTCCTCCACCGCACCGCCGGTACGACGGGCGATGTCCAGCACGTACGGCCCGTCCGCCGGGTTGCCGATCGCCAGCGACTTGGCGATGGTGTTCGGCTTCTGCGGCCGTACGACGTCGTGCCCCGCCTTGAAGGCCACCGACACCGGCGAGCACCCTTCGGCCTGCGCACCGAAGATCTTGTACGGCTTGTCCTCGACGAGCCCGAGCTTGATCAGCTCCTGGAGCCCCTTGTCGATCTTCGTGAGCTGCGAGCCGGAGGCGATCGGGACGACCAGCTGGTCCGGCAGCTGCCAGCCGAGCTGCTCGCAGATCTCGTACGCCAGGGTCTTGGAGCCCTCGGCGTAGTAGGGCCGCAGGTTGACGTTGACGAAGCCCCAGCCCTCGCCGGCCGGGTCGCCGATCAGCTCGGAGCAGAAGCGGTTCACGTCGTCGTAGTTGCCCTCGATGCCGACGAGCTCGCCGCCGTAGATCGCGGCCATGACGACCTTGCCCTGCTCCAGGTCGTGCGGGATGAACACGCAGGAGCGGAAGCCGGCGCGGGCGGCCGCGGCACCCACGGCGCCGGCCAGGTTGCCGGTGGAGGAGCAGGAGAGGGTGGTGAAGCCGAAGGCGCGGGCGGCTTCCAGAGCCTGGGCGACGACGCGGTCCTTGAAGGAGTGCGTCGGGTTGCCGGAGTCGTCCTTGATGAACAGCTTGCCGGCGTCGACACCCAGCTCACGGGCGAGGTTGTCGGCCTTGACGAGCTGGGTCCAGCCGGGGTTGATGTTCGGCTTGGTGGCCACGTCGGCCGGGACGGGAAGGAGGGGCGCGTAGCGCCAGATGTTCGCGGGGCCCGCTTCGATCCGCTTGCGGAGCTCCTCGGTGTCGTAGGCCGAGAAGTCGTACGCGATCTCCAGCGGGCCGAAACACTCCTCGCACGCGAAGACCGGACCGAGGGGGACCCGGTGGCCGCACTCGCGACAGGAGAGCGCCGCGGCGGGGCCGAGGTCTACGGTGGATTCGGTGGTGCTTGCAACAGTCTGCGCAGCCATGTGAGGCGAGGCCCTTTCTCCTCATCTTCCTCACGACGCATCTCGCCGTGAGACGGATTTGGCACCTTCCCTAGCCGGGAGCCTCGCGTGAACGAGACCGGCTGGAGGGTTGCCGGGGCTTCATCGGGCCGTATCCCTCTGCCCCTCTGGATGAGCGGTATGAAGTTGTGGTCGGCGGGCCAAGCAGGACATGCGATGGTCACCCGCGTTGTTCAAGACTGTAACCGACAACCGGGACAGTTGAGATAGTCGTCCGAACCGCGAGATGACTGTATCCATCAGCCGCTGCCGCGGCGGGCACGCGAAGGAGCCGCTTACGTGCTGGAAGAAGTCGAGCGCTGGCTGAGCACCCGCTCCTGGTCCGCGAGCGATCGTCCGCTCCACCAGATTCTGGCCGCCAAACAGCGTACGGGCCGGTCGGTCTCCGTCGTCCTGCCCGCGCTCGACGAGGAGGAGACGGTCGGCGACATCGTCGCGGTCATCCGTCACGACCTCATGCGGCAGGTGCCACTGGTCGACGAGCTCGTCGTCGTCGACTCGGGCTCCACCGACCTCACCTCCGAGGTGGCCGCGGCGGCGGGCGCGAGGGTGGTGCACCGGGACGCGATCCTCCCGCGCATCCCGGCCGTGCCCGGCAAGGGCGAGGTCCTGTGGCGCTCCCTGCTCGTCACGAGCGGGGACATCGTCTGTTTCATCGACGCCGACCTGAAGGACTTCTCCTCCGACTTCGTCTCCGGCATCGTCGGCCCGCTGCTCACCGACCCCGAGATCGACCTGGTCAAGGGCATGTACGACCGTCCCCTGGGCGGTGCCGCCGGACAGGGCGGCCGGGTCACCGAACTGATGGCCCGCCCGCTGCTGAACATGCACTGGCCGCAGCTGGCCGGCTTCGTGCAGCCGCTCGGCGGCGAGTACGCGGCCCGCAGGTCGCTGCTGGAGCAGCTGCCGTTCCCGGTCGGGTACGGCGTGGAGCTGGGCATGCTGGTCGACGCCCTGCACCTGGTGGGCCTCGACGCGCTGGCCCAGGTGGACGTGGGCGTCCGCAAGCACCGCCACCAGGACGGACAGGCCCTCGGCCGGATGTCCGCCGCGATCTACCGCACGGCCCAGCTGAGGCTGGCCCGCGGCCATCTGGTCCGCCCTTCCCTCACCCAGTTCGAGCGGGGCGAGGACGGTTTCGAGCCGCGTACGTACTCCGTGGACACGGAGGAGCGGCCGCCGATGGTGGAGATCGCGGAGTACGCGACGCGGAAGGTCGCGTGAACGACGGACACCTGCCGTATACGGGCCCGACGATGATGCGCCACTGAGCTGAACCGCACGTTTGAGCGTTTCCGAGCCGGGCTAGGTTGACGCGTATGGCTTCCACGCAGGGTGCTGCCGAGCAGGGTGCTGCCAAGGTGCTGGTCGCGTCGAACCGCGGCCCGGTGTCGTACGAGGTGCGCGATGACGGATCGCTGCACTCCAAGCGGGGCGGCGGCGGAGTCGTCTCCGGGCTGTCGGCGATCGGGCCGGACGCGGGCGCCCTGTGGGTGTGCTCGGCGCTGTCCGACGGCGACCGGGAGGCGGTACGGCGCGGGGTCGGCGAGGAGGGCGTGCGCATGCTGCCCATCCCGGCCGACGTGCACGCCGACGCGTACAACGGCATCGCGAACTCGGTCCTCTGGTTCGTCCACCACATGCTCTACCAGACGCCGCTGGAGCCGGTCTTCGACGCGGAGTTCCGGCGCCAGTGGGCGGCGTACGAGACGTACAACCGGGCCTTCGCGGAGGAACTGGCGCGGCAGGCGGCGCCGGGGGCGGCGGTGCTGGTGCAGGACTACCACCTGTGCCTGGTGCCGGGGATGCTGCGCGAGCTGCGCCCGGACGTCCGGATCGGCCACTTCTCGCACACGCCGTGGGCGCCGGCGGAGTACTTCGCGATGCTGCCGGACGACATCCGTTCGCAGCTGGTGTGGGGCATGCTCGGCGCCGACCGGCTCGGGTTCCTCACCTGGCGCTGGGCGCAGGCGTTCATGGGCTGCGCCGGGGCCACGGACCCCCAGCGGATCACCCCGTCGTGGCCGAGCGGCGCACCGAAGTCGATCGAGCACACCACCACGGGTCGCCCCCCGCTGCGTACCACGTGGATCGGCGTACACGGCCTGGGCGCCGACGCCGAGTTCCTGCGCGAGCGCTCTCACCGGCCGGACGTCGAGGAGCGGATGACGGCACTGCGGCGCGAGATCGGCACGGCACCGGACGGCTCCGCCCGCCGGACGATCGTCCGGGTCGACCGCACCGAGCTGTCCAAGAACATCGTGCGCGGCCTGCTGTCCTACCGGCAGCTGCTCGACGACCACCCCGAGTGGCGGGAGCGGGTGGTGCACGTGGCCTTCGCGTACCCCTCGCGACAGGACCTGGCGGTGTACCGCGACTACACGGCGGAGGTCCAGCGCCTGGCGGACGAGATCAACTCCCACTACGGGACGCCGACTTGGACCCCGGTCGTCCTCCACGTCAAGGACGACTTCGCCCGCTCCCTCGCCGCGTACCGGCTGGCCGACGTCGCCCTCGTCAACCCCGTCCGGGACGGCATGAACCTCGTCGCCAAGGAAGTACCCGTCGTCTCCGACGAGGGCTGCGCGCTGGTGCTCTCACGGGAGGCCGGCGCCTACGAGGAGCTGCGCGACGACGCCCTCACCGTGAACCCGTACGACGTGATCGACACCGCTCGGGCGCTGCACGAGGCGTTGTCCATGGGGCCGGCGGAGCGGGCGGAGCGGTCGAAGCGGCTGGCTGCGGCTGCGACGGCGCTGCCGCCGGCTCAGTGGTTCCTGGACCAGTTGGACGCGCTCGGGGCGGGGACGGCGGGCCGGGGTGTCTGACCGCGGGCGGCCCCTGACCTGTTACGCGGTCACCGTGCTCATGTCACCTGGAAGCATCGGAGGTTCGGGGTCCTGCGGTCGCCGCGGTTCCGATGTGCCCGGCACGGGCAGTGTGCGGATGATCATCAGCTCCGGATCCTGGCCGAGGACCGCGCGGTGCAGTTCCTGAAGCGCCTGGCCGGGGTCCGTGCCCAGTTCGGTCACCAGGCGCTGCCGGTAGTCGTTGTACACGGTCAGCGCCTCCGCTCCCCGGTTCGAGCGGAACAGAGCCAGCATGAGGAGCCAGATGAAGCGCTCTTGGAGCGGATGCTTGTGCAGGACGAAATAGAGGTAGGGGATGGCGTTGCGGTGGCGGCCCAGGTCGAGTTCCACCTCGGCACGCAGCTCCATGTCGGCCAGGAAGCGCTCGTCCCGGTACACCCGCTCCCGTTCCAGGATCGGCGCGTCCAGGCCTTCGGCGAGCGGGCCGGTGACAAGGACCCGGGCCTCGTCCAGGTGCTGCGCGGACTGGTGGAGGCTGCCGGTGAGGGCCAGCGTCGTGCCCGCCGAGGCCAGGAACTCGTACTCGTGAAGGTCGACCCAGGCGTCCCCGGTCTCCAGCCGGTAGCCGCCCGCCGACCACAGGAGTTCGGGAACACGGCCCGGCGTCTCGACGGCCGCGAAGGCGCTGCGCAGGCCGGAGACGTACTTCTGGACGAGGTTCTTCGCGTAGGCAGGCGGCTCCGTCCCCCACAGGGCGTGGATCAGCTGCTCCGAGCCGGTCGACATACCCAGGCGCAGCAGGAGCGTGGCCAGCAGCGCCTGCTGTTTCGGCGGCCCCAGAGGTAACGGCTCGTCGTCAACCAGGGCCTGGAGCGGTCCGAAGAGGTGGAAACGCAGACCGCCGCGGCGCGGATGCCGTTTTCCGGAATGCCTTAAGAGAACACTGGACATATCTCTCCCCCATTGAGCTGTCGCTGAGCCCGGCCGGCGAGCCTCGCCGAACACGTGCTCCAACGGCCGAGAATAGACGCTACGCGCCAGTATCTCTCTGTAATATGCACGCAACAGACAGTACTTTCGGCCGTCATCTGGTTCAGAGCGAAATTTCCGCTCCGTGACGCCGGTCGACGAGAAAAACGCAGGCCGTTCGGCCCTTCAGCGATCCTTACAGACTCGTTCCAGAGAACGTTCATCAGGCTGTTCCAGCGCCTGTGTGCAGGGTGTGTGCACGTCAACCACCCGAGCTGGAAGGCACCATGACCATCAGCGCTTCACAGCGTGAGGCCGACGCCGCCGCTTCGGCCAACGTCCCCTCCCCCGCACACCAGCCGCTGAGATACGAGGCCACCGTCCCGCGCGCCCTGGTGCACCGGGCCGCCGTCGCCGAGGTCTTTCTCACCGATTCCCGGCCCAGCCCCACGCTCCCCGACACCTTCGAGATCGCCGCCCAGCTGCCGCGCGCCCACATCATGGGCGAGAGCGCGACCGCCCACGACTTCCTCCTGCTCGTCGAGGTCATCAGACAGTCCGGCGTGTACATCGCCCACAAGTACGAAGACGTGCCGCTGGACACGTCGTTCATCTTCCGCGGACTGCGGACCTGGCTCAGCGACCTGTCCGCGATACGCACCGGGGACCGGCCCGCCGAGGCGGTGGTCACCCTGACCTGTGTGCCGCAGCGCAAGCGCAACGGCCGGGTACAGGCTCTCGACTTCCACGGCACCGCCGCGGTGAACGGCCGGATCGCGCTACAGATCGAAGGCGGTCTCGCGTTCTTCTCGAAGTCCGTGTACCAGGCCATGCGCAGCCGGCAACGGGCCAAGCTCGAAGGACAGACGGGCACGCTGCCCAGCCATCTGCGGGCCGACCCGCAGACGGTCGGGCGCCGCAACCCGATGAACGTCGTGATCACCAAGCCGCTGCTCGCGGGGGGCAGCGCGCTGTCAGCGACCGTCATCGCCGATGAGTCCCATCCGCACCTGTTCGACCACCGGCTCGACCACATCCCGGGCAATCTGCTCCTCGAAGGCGCCCGCCAGCTCGCCACCGCCTCCGTCGCCACGCTGCACAGCATCGCTGCCGACGGCCTCCAAGTCATCTCCCTCGACACGGACTTCAGGGAGTTCGCCGAGCTCGACCTGCCGACCCGCGCGGTGGCCACCGTGGAGCAGTTCCGGCAGGACGAGGCACTGGGCACGCTTGTGGTGCCCGTAGTCGTGGAGGTCACGCAAGCCGAGCGCACGGTGGCCTCCTTCCGCCTGGAGGTGGCCCAGTGAGCCGGGAAGGCTCGGGGCAGGCACGTATCAAGGCCGTCGTCTGCGACTACGGAGGCGTGCTCACCAACCCGCTTCAGGAGACCTTCGCGGCCTTCGCCCGCACGGTGGGCGTTCCCTTGCGAGAGCTTCAGGAGGCGTTCGCCGCGGCCACCGCCGCCGACGGGCGCTCGCCCATGGCCGATCTGGAGACCGGCGCCTGCACCGAGCAGGAGATGGTCCTGCGGGTCCTCACCCGGCTGCCCGGATCGCCCGGCCTCGAACTGCTCGGCGGACGGCCCTTCGGCGAGCTGTGGTTCCAGGCCCGCCACGTCAACCAGGCCCTGGTCGACCAGCTGCGCGTCCTGCGCGCCGACGGCTACACCCTGGCCCTGCTCACCAACAACGTCGAGGAATGGCGGCCTCGTTGGCGGGCCGGACTGCCCGTGGACGAGCTCTTCCACACGGTCGTCGACTCCTCCGTCGAGGGGGTGCGCAAGCCCGATCCGGAGATCTACCGCCGTCTGCTCGACCGGCTGCCGCACCGCCCCGAGGAATGCCTCTTCATCGACGACCTCGACGAGAACTGCGCCGCTGCCGAGGCCCAGGGCATGACCACCCTCCTGTTCACCACCACCGAGGACACCGTGGCGCGCCTGGACGCTCTGCGGGACGAGCTGACCGCCCTCCCGTCGTTCCCCGTCCTCCCCACCTTCCCGGTCCCGACAAGGAGCACGCACCGTTGAGCGCGACGAACGACCCTGACTCCATACTCGTCGTGGGCGCGGGCCCGACGGGCCTCGTCACCGCCTGCACCCTCCTCCAGCACGGCGTGGCGTGCCGCGTCGTGGACCGGCGCCGCGGTCCGGCCTCCGAACCGAAGGCCCTGATCCTGTGGAGCGGAGCCCTGGAGATCCTGCGCCGCATCGGCGTGGACGGGGCCCTGCTGGACCGCGGACTGCCCATGTCCGGGGCGACGTACTGGTCGCGCGGGCGACCGGTCGGCGGGGTCCGCTTCGGCGCGCTGGCCGGCACCGCGTTCCCGCAGCCGGTGTGCGTGCCTCAGTCGGTCACCGAGTCCGTCCTGTACGAGCGGCTGCTGCAGCTCGGCGGGCAGGTCGAGTGGAACACCGAGGCCGTCGACGTCAGAGTGGTCACGGCCGCCGGCAGCACGGCGGCGGAGGTCACCCTCGGCTCGCAGCGCGCGTACGCACCGCAGGACGCCACTCCGCGCTGGCTCATCGGCGCCGACGGCGTGCACAGCCGGGTCCGCGAGGCCGCCGGCATCGCCTTCGAAGGCACGAGCTACGCCCGGGACTTCCTGCTCGGAGACGGCGAGTACGACGGCGAACTGCCCCAGGGCGAGGTCCAGTACCACCTCACCCCGCACGGCGTCCTCGTGGTCGTACCGCTGCCCGGGGGCGGACACCGCATCTTCTTCGACCGCGCCCCCGGCCCGAGCACCGAACCGCCGTCGGAACAGGACCTCCAGCGCCTCATCGACCAGCGCGGGCCAGCCGGCTGGCAGCTGCGGCGCACCTGGTGGCGCAGCACCTTCCGGGTGCACACCAAGGTCGCGAGGACCTTCCGCCACGGCAGCGTCTTCGTCGCCGGCGACGCCGCGCACTGCCACAGCCCGGCCGGCGGGCAGGGCCTGAACACCGGTGTGCAGGACGGCTACGACCTCGCCTGGAAGCTGGCCGCGGTGACGCACGGCGCCGACCCGCGGCTCCTCGACAGCTACGAGGCCGAACGCCGCCCCGCGGCCCTTCGCGCGATGCGCAACTCCGACCGGCAGACCCAGATGTGGATGCTGCGCGGCGGCCCCCGCCGCGTGCTGCGCGACCTCGTGCTGTCGGCGGCCACCCGCAGCGGCGCGCTGGACCGGCGGCTGGTTCCCGAACTCGCCCAGATCGATCCCCACCTGGAGGCGAGCCCGGCCGTCCCCGGCGCGCTCGGGGCAGCGGCCGGCGCACCGTCCGGCGCGGGCGGTCCGCAGGCCGGCCGGCGGCTGCCCGACGCCGCCTGGCTGCCCGTCAGCGGCACCCACAGCCGCTCGGCCCACGACTTCCTCGCCTCAGGACGGCACACCCTCCTGGTGCTCGGCGGCACCGGCCCGGGCAGCACGGACACCGAACTCGCGGCCCAGGCACGCGAGTTGGTGGAACACACCCCGCAGCGCGGAGAAACCGACGTCGTGCTGCTCGTGGAGAAGCGCCGCGCCGACGCCCTGCCCGGCGGCGAGCGGCCGTACGCGGTCGCCATCGACGTGGACCAGAAGCTCACCCGCTGGGCGAGCGACGGCCCACGGGTGGTCTACGTCCGTCCGGACGGCGTCACCGCCGCCTGGTCGGACGGCTCCGGCCTCCCGGCACTGGTCGAGAAGGTGCTCGGCAGCCGTGCGCAAGCCATACCCGACTCCCGGGAAGGAAGCCCTCTCACATGAGCGCGCCAGAGCCCACAGCACAGGACGCGCCTCTCGGCACCGCCGTCGTGACCGGCGCCACCGGCCTGCTGGGCAACGCCCTGGTCACCGCCCTCCTGGAGCGCGGCACGGAGGTCCGCGCGATCGTGCGCGACGAACAGCGCGCCCGCACGCTCCTGCCCGACCACCCGGCCCTGCGGCTCATCGCCGGCGACGTCACGGACGTGTCCGGCTTCGGCCCCCACCTGCGCGGCGCCGACGCCGTCTTCCACCTGGCGGCGTATTTCCGCGAGTACTACCAACCGGACGCCGACACCGGGCTGCTGATGCGCACCAACGTCACCGCCGTGCGCGACCTGCTGTACGCCGCCGCCGAATGCGGCGTGCCGACCGTCGTCCACACCAGCTCCACCGGCGCTCTGGCGCCGGATCCCGAGCGCGGGCCGGCCGACGAGGACACCGCAAACGGCTCGCCCGACCAGCGCCACGCCTACCGGGCCAGCAAGGTCCGCGCCGAGCAGGTCGTCGCCGAGTTCACCGAGCGCTTCGTCACGCACGGTGTGCGCGTCCCGATGGTCCTGCCCGGCTGGATGTGGGGCCCCGGGGACCAGGGCCCCACCTCGGCGGGGCGGCTGTTCCTCGCGGTGGCCACGGGACAGGTCCGGGCGCTGCCGCGCGTCGGGAACCACGTCGTGGACGCCCGCGACGTGGCCCAGGTCATGCTCCGCGCCGCGCTGCGCGGACGCCCCGGCCGGCGCTACATCGCGGCGGGCGGCTGGCACACCCTTGAGGAGGTGTGCACCGGCATCGTGCGCAGCACCGGCACCGGAACCGTGCCCAGGGCGGTACCACCCGCCGCCGCGATGGTGGCCGCGACCGTGATGGAGGCGCGGGCCAGGCTCACGGGCCGGGCGCCGGTCGCCACCCGCACCGGTGTCCGCACCCTGCGGGAAGGCCATCACGCGCGGTTCTCCTCCTTGCGCGCCGCCCGCGAACTGGGTGCCACCTTCAGGCCGTTGGAGCAGACCCTCGCGGACCAGGCCGCATGGCACCGCTCCCGGGGGCAGCTGCCCCCGGCCCGGGTCTCGGCGGGGAGGCGCTGAACCCGTGCTGCGCTCGTTCGCTTCGGCCGCCGTCCGGCGCCCCCGTCTGGTGCTGCTCGCCGCGCTGGCCTTCGTCGTGCTCTCCGTCGTGTTCGGCGGCGGTGCCCCGGACCGGCTGCGCGCCGGTCAGGGCACCGAGAACCCCAGCGCCCCCTCGGCGCTGGCCGCCGACGTCCTGGAGGAGCACTTCCCCTCCAGCCGCCCCAACTTCGTCCTGCTCGCGCACCACGACCGCGGCGTCAACGACCGCGGCGCCGCCCGCCAGGGGCTGCTCCTGGCCGACCGGCTCGCCTACGAGCCCTCGGTCAGCGGAGTGGTCTCGTACTGGCAGACCGGCCTGGACGCCCTGAAGTCGAAGGACGGCAAGGACGCGCTGATCATCGCCCACATCGACGGAGACGAGGCGGCGGTCGGCAAGGCCAGCCAACGGCTCGCCGCGGAGTACCGCGGCGAGCACAGCGGCCTCACCGTACGGGCGGGCGGCACCGGCGAGGTGCTCAACACGGTCGAACGGACCATCGCCGAGGACCTGGTCTCCTCCGAGCTGGTCGCGCTGCCGCTCACCCTGGCCATCCTGCTCCTGGTCTTCCGCAGCGCCGTCTCCGCGCTGCTGCCGCTGGCCGTGGGCGCGGTGGCCATCACCGGCACCAACCTGGTGCTGTGGGTGATCGCCGGCTACACCGACGTCTCCGTCTTCGCGCAGAGCCTGACCACGGCTCTCGGTCTCGGGCTCGCCATCGACTACGCACTGCTGATGCTGCGCCGGTTCCGCGACGAGAGGTCCGACGGCGCGACGGTCACCGAGGCGGTCACCGTCATGCTGAGCACCGCGGGCCGTACCGTGGCCTTCTCCGCGCTGACCATCTCCGTGGCGCTCGCCGCGCTGCTGCTGTTCCCGCTGTTCTTCCTGCGCTCCTTCGCGTACGCGGGCGTCTCGGTGGTCCTGCTCGCGGCCGCCGCCGCCCTTGTCGTCCTGCCCGCGCTGCTGGTGCTGCTCGGCCCGCGCGTCGACGCGCTCGATGTGACCCGCCCGCTGCACAGGCTCTTCCCAGCCGGTTCGAACGCGGCCTTCTGGCGGCGTCTGACCACCGCGGTCACCGGGCGGCGCGCCCCGCTGTTCGCCCTCGGCTCCCTCGCCCTGCTCGTCGCGCTCGGACTGCCGTTCCTGCGCGCCGAGTTCGGCATGGCCGACGACCGCCAGCTGCCGGCGGCGGCCGAACCCCGCGTGGTGCAGCAGACCATCCGTGACCGTTTCGACGGCAGCGAGACCGCGGCGATCGACATCCTCGTGAGCCGCGCCGCCGGTGCGGCGGGCCGTGAGCGCATCGCGGGCTACGCCGAGAAGGTCTCCGCCCTGCCCGACGTGGCCGAAGTCCGCACCCCGGCAGGCGTGTTCACCGAGGGCCGTCGGACCGAGCCGCGCACCCCGGTGGACGCCCTGCGCGAGTCGGACGACCGCGCCTGGCTGCAGGTGGTGCCGGTGCACGGGGTGGAGACGGTCTCCCCCCGCAGCCAGCAGCTCGTCCGCGCGATCCGGGCGGTCCCCGACACGCTCGACGCCGAGCCGGCCGGGCAGGCCGCCGAACTGGTCGACACCCAGGAGGCCATCACCGACCGCCTCGCCCCGGCCCTCGCCCTGATCGTCGTGACCACCCTGCTGCTGGTCTTCCTGCTCGTCGGCAGCGTCCTCGTCCCGGTCCAGGCCGTCCTGCTCAACGCGCTCAGCCTCACGGCGATGTTCGGCGCGGTGGTCTGGGTCTTCCAGGACGGTCATCTGTCCGGCCTGCTCGGCTTCACCCCGACGGGCTTCGTGGACACCGCCCTGCCGGTCCTGATGTTCTGCCTCGCCTTCGGACTCTCCATGGACTACGGGGTGTTCCTGCTCGCCCGTGTGAAGGAGGAGTACGACCGCTGCGGCGACCACCGGGCGGCGGTGGAACTCGGCGTACGGCGCACCGGAGGCATCGTCACCGCCGCCGCGCTGATCCTCTCGGTCGTCCTCGTCTCCATCGGCAACTCGCGGATCACCAACACGATGGTGCTCGGCCTGGGGGTGGCCCTGGCCGTCCTGGTGGACGCGACGGTCGTGCGCTGTCTGCTCGTCCCCTCGGTGATGGTCCTCACCGGGCGGGCCACCTGGTGGGCACCGGCCCCGCTGCGCCGTTTCCAGCAGCGGTTCGGCGTCCGCGAGAGCGCCGCACCGCATCCGGCGCAGGACTCGGAAGACCCATCCGCGGCCCCGCGGCAGACAGAGGAGGTGCGCCATGCGCCGACGCGCTAGTGGCCGGCCGGCGGATCAGGCCCGCGACGCCGGTCTGTTCCCCCGGACGGGACGTGGCTACGCGGGTCTCGCGGCCACGCTGCTCGCCCTGGCCGCCCTGCCCGTCCTGGGCTCGTTCGGCTCCGACGGCGCCAACACCGCCTCGGCCGCCACCGCGACGGGCCACTACGACGCCGCCGCGGCCCAACGGCGCACCGCCGAGCGAATGGCCGCCGAGCACATCACCGACATCCCGGTGGAGTTCGAGGTCGTCAACCGCAACCGTTCCGGACTCGCCTGCAACACGGACGGCGGGACGTACACCGTCAGGGGCCATCTCACCGCCCCCGCCGCCCTGTTGTCCGGCGAGCAGGCCCCGGCGATCACCTTCTACCAGCACGGTCTGGCGGCCGGCGAGTGGTACTGGCGCCTCGACGTGCCCGGTTACCACCACGCCGAGGAGATGGCGCGCCGCGGTCACGCCTCGCTCACCATCGACCGCCTCGGCTACGGCCGCAGCGACCACCCCGACGGGCGCCTGCTGTGCCTCGGCGGCGACGCCGACATGACCCACCAGATCGTCCAGCAGCTCAAGAAGGGGTCGTACCGGACCGAGGGCAACCGCCCGCGCGCCTTCGGGCAGGTCGTGCTCGCCGGCCACGACCGCGGCGCCCAGATCGCCGAGATCGCGGCGTACTCCTTCTCCGACGTGGACGGCCTGGCCCTCACCGGCTTCAGCGACAGCGGCCTGACCGACGAGGACGACGCGCGCTTCTTCGCCGCGCTCGGCTCCTGCATGCAGGGCGGGCTGCCCTCCCGGCCGGACCGGGGAGCCGCCGGATACGTCCATTTCGATGTCGGCACCCGGGACTTCGTACGGGGCAACATCCACGACGCCGACCCACGGGCCCTCGCTCTCGCGACCCGGCTGCAGAACCGCCACCCCTGCGGGGTCCAGGTCTCCCAGCTGGAGGGCGTCCTCGTGGACACGCGGCGCCTGGGGGAGATCGACGTACCCGTCGCCCTCGTCTACGGCGCGCAGGACCGCCGTGTCCAAGGCGGCCGTGAACACCGCGCCCGGTTCACCGGCACCGACGACACGGAGCTGCTCACCGTGGCGGACGCGGGCCACTTCCTCGGCGTCGAGCGCGGCGCCCGGCAGGTGCAGGACTTCCTCGCCTCCTGGCTGGACGAGAAGGGATTCGACCGGTGAGCTTGAAGTCGATACTGCTGAGGGCCGGTGTGGTGACGGCCGCGGCGGCCATGCTCGCCTGCGAGTTCGTGAGCGTGGTGGCGGCATCCGGGCCCGCACCCGCGGAACCCCCCGCCGCCGCGGTCGCGTCGCCGACCACCGCTGCGGACGTCGCGGACATCCCCGTGTCGTTCAGGGTGGAGAACCGCAACCGGACCGCGAGCCAGTGCACCAGCGACGGCAGGACGTACACGGTCCGAGGCCATCTGACGGCGCCCCGGACCGTCCTGGAACCGTCCGGGGCGGGGAGGAAGCCGCCGGTCACGCTCTATGTGCACGGCACCAACACCGGCGAGTGGATCTGGCGTCTGAACGTGCCCGGCCGCGACTTCACCCAGGAGATGGCGCGCCGCGGTCACGCCTCGCTCACGATCGACCGCCTCGGCTACGGCTCCAGCGACATCCCCGACGGATTCGCCTCCTGCAGCGGCGCGCACGCCGACATCGCCCACCAGATCGTCGGACAGCTGAGGAAGGGCACGTACGACACCCACGGCGAGGGCCGCACGCGCACGGCGCCGGTCCGCTTCGGCAAGGTCTTCCTCGGCGGCCACTCCAGTGGCGCCCTGGTCGCCGAGACCGTGGCGGCCTCCTTCGGGGGCGTCGACGGCCTCATCCTCACGGGATGGGCCGCGGTGGGCGTCACCGGCGAGACCAACCGCCGCTTCCTCGCCGCCTATTCGGTCTGCCAGGAGGGCGGCGAGCCCAAGGAGAAGTCCGGCGACCCGAAGGGCTATGTGCACTTCGACCCGGTCCGTGAGGACTTCCTGGCGGGCGGTCTCGGCCCGGACGCCGCCCCGGAGGTGACCCGGGCCGTCACTCCGCTGTGGCCGCGCAACCCCTGCGGGGTGATGGCCTCGGAGCCGGCCGGCATCCTCACCGACCTGCAGCTGATCGGCCGTATCAAGGCCCCGGTCTTCCTGGCCTTCGGCGCGAAGGACGTCCTTCGCCAGGGAGTCGAACGCTACCCGTCCCTGTTCACCGCGAGCAGCGACGTACAAGCCGTCACGCTCCCGGATTCCGGGCACTTCGTGACCGTCGACAAGGACGCTCCGCGGCTCTACGACGACGTCGACCGCTGGCTCGACGCCCGGGAGTGACCGGCTCCCCACCCGTTCTCCACCTACGACCCCGTACCCATCGGGGTTCCCCCCCAAGTTCTCACCCGAGAGAGAAGGCGGCACACAGTGGCAACCACCCCCACCACACCGACAACGGCACGGGGGCCGGCAACACCCTTCGGCACACCTGACGACCAGAACACGGCGCTGCACCGGCTCGGGAGCCGCGTCGCCCGCCGTCCCCGCCTGGTGATCTGGCTGAGCGTGCTGCTCACGGTGATCGGACTGGCCCTCGCCGCGGGCGCCATGGACCGCCTGGTCCTCAGCCGGTTCGAAAGTCCCGGCTCCGAGTCGGTGAACACCCGGGCCGCGCTGGCGAAGGAGTTCGGCACCGGCACCCCGAGCGTGCTGCTTCTGGTCACCGCCAAGAACGGCACCGTGGACGACACGGCCGTCGCGGCGGCGGGCCGCGGCCTTGAGCGGGAGCTGGCCGAGCAGGACGGAGTGGCCGAGACCGCCTCGTACTGGTCGCGCGGCAAGTCGCCTGTGATGCGCGCCGAGGACGGCCGCCAGGCCCTGGTCGTCGCCCGCATGTCCGGCACGGTCACCGAGGCACGCACCCGGCTCGCCGAGTTCGCCCCCGACTTCGCCCGTGACAACGCCACGGTGAAGGTTCAGGTGGGCGGCGGCGACGAGGTCTTCCGGCAGGCCGCACAGCAGGCCCGGACCGACTTCCTGCGCGCCGAGCTGATCGTCTTCCCGCTGGTCCTGCTGCTGCTCGCGGTCATCTACCGGCGCTTCAACGCCGCCCTGCTCACGCTCGGCATGGGCCTGTTCTCGGTGATCACGACGCTGGCGCTGATGCGGCTGCTGACGTCGTTCACCGACGTCTCCACCTTCGCCGCCAACCTCACCCTCGTCATGGGCATCGGACTCGGCGTCGACTACAGCCTGTTCGTCATCAGCCGCTTCCGCGAGGAACTGGCGGCGGGTCACGAGGTGGCCGAGGCGACCCGGCGGGCGGTCGGCCGGGCCGGCCGCACGGTGGCCTTCAGCGGGCTCACCGTGATCGTCTCGCTCTCCTGCCTGATGCTCTTCCCGTTCCCCTTCCTGCGGTCCTTCGCCTACTCCGGGATCGCGGTCGTCCTCACCTCGGTCTTCGCCGCCCTGGTGATCCTGCCCGCCGCCCTGACCCGGCTCGGCCACCGCGTCGAGCGGCGACGCAAGGGCGACGCACAGGATGCCGCGTCCGGTGCGCCGACGGGCTGGTGGCACACCACCGCGCTGCGCATGATGCGCCGACCGCTGATCTACGGCATCCCCGCCCTGGCCGTGCTCCTCGCCCTGGCCGCCCCGACCCTGGGTATCGCCTTCGGCACCCCGGACGACCGGGTCCTGCCCGAGCAGGTGTCCAGTCGCGTGGTCCAGAACGACATCCGGGCGAACTTCGCGGCCGAGGAGATGGACGCCATCCAGGTCCTGCGCCCCGGCCTGGCCGGCGACGACGCGAACCGCGACAGCATCGACGCCACGGCCGCACGGCTCTCCCGCCTGGACGGCATCCAGCAGGTCGACGCGCTCACCGGTTCCTACACCGACGGCCGCCGCGTCCTGGAGCCGAACGACTCCGCGCGGCGCTTCGCCTCCGACGAGAACACCTGGTTCTCGGTGATCGCCACCCAGGACGCGCTCGGCGCCGACCCCGACGCCGTTCTCGCCGACGTACGGGCCGCGTTCGGCGACACCGAGGTCAGGATCGGCGGCTACCCGGCCGAACTCGGTGACTTCCGCACGGTACTGGTGGACCGTCTGCCGTTGGTCTTCGGCCTGATCCTGATCGTCACGTTCGTCATCCTCTTCCTGATGACCGGCAGTGTGCTGCTGCCCGCGAAGGCGATGATCCTCAACGCCCTCAGCATGGCCGTGATGTTCGGGGCCCTGGTGTGGGTCTTCCAGGACGGCCACCTCTCCGGTCTGCTCGGCTTCACCGCCACCGGCAGCCTGGAGCCGAGCATCCCCATCCTGATGTTCTGCACCGCCTTCGGGCTCTCCATGGACTACGAGGTGTTCATGCTGTCCCGGATCAAGGAGGAGTACGACCGCACCGGCGACAACGCCGCCTCCGTCGCCGCGGGCCTTGAGCGCAGCGGTCCGCTGATCACGGCCGCGGCCGTCATCCTTGCCGCGTCCTTCGCGACGTACGCCTCCTCCGGCATCGTCTACCTCAAGATGCTCGGCCTGGGCATGGTGGTGGTCATCCTCGTCGACGCCACGCTCATCCGCGCCGTCCTGGTCCCCGTCCTGATGCGCCTGGCCGGCCGGGCCAACTGGTGGGCCCCCGCCCCGCTGCGCCGCCTGCACGACCGCTTCGGCATCGCGGACTAGAACGGAACGAGGACATACACCCATGCTGGGATTCGGCCTCTACGCGGCCATGGTGGCGGCCTCCGCGCTACTGCACTACTACCTCTGGGTGCGGCTGGTCCGCGACACCACACGCCCCGGAACCCGCACCCGCAGGTGGGCCACCGGCGCGGTGGTCTTCTCCGGCGTCCTTGCTCCCGCCACCCGCATTCTGCTGCCCTTCCTAGGCCCGCAGAACGGGAAGTGGCTGGCCTGGCCGGGCTATCTGCTGATCGCCGTGCTGCTGTACCTGCTCACCGGGCTGGCCCTGGCGGAACTCCCCCGCGCCTACGCGGCACTGAGGATCCGCCGGGCCGAGCGGGCGGCACCGGCACCAGCACCAGCACCGGCGGCCACCGCCGAGCCGGTCGCCGCGGAGTCCGGGACGGAGCCGTCGTCCACGGCGACGGCGACGCAGGTCCTCGCCCCCGCCCCGGCACCGCCCGCCGGGGAACGCCTGGTGGACCGCCGGCTCTTCCTGGGCCGGTCGGTCGGCGCGATCGTCGGCGCCGGAGCCCTCGGAACGGTCGGCTACGGTGTCTCGACAGCCCTCGGCGACCCCCTGGTCAAGAGGGTGCCGGTACGGTTGTCGAAGCTGGATCCGCGCGCCGCGGGCCTGCGGATCGCGGTGGTCAGTGACCTGCATCTGGGCGCGATGCTCGGCCGCTCCCACACGGACCGCGTGGTGCGCATGATCAACGGCCTCGAACCCGACGTGGTGGCGATCGTCGGCGACCTGGCCGACGGCACCAGCGCCCAGCTCGGCGGCGCCATCGCGCCGTTCCGCTCGCTGGAGTCCCGCTACGGGAACTTCTTCGTCACGGGCAACCACGAGTACTTCTACGACGACGTCCAGGGATGGGTCGAGGAACTCCGCGACCTGGGCGTGCGCCCGCTGCTCAACGAACGGGTGGAGATCACCCACAACGGCGCGACCATCGACCTGGCCGGCGTCGAGGACGTCTCCGGCGAGGAGTACGACCGTGGCCCGGACTTCGCCCGCACCCTCGCGGGCCGGGACGCCACCCGCCCCGTGGTCCTGCTGGCCCACCAGCCGGTCCAGGCGGAGGAGGCGTCCCGCCACGGCGTCGACCTCCAGCTGTCGGGTCACACCCACGGCGGCCAGATGGCCCCCCTCACCGCCGTGGCGGCCCTGTCCAACCCGGTCCTGGCGGGCCTGGGCACAGTGGGCGACACCCAGCTCTACGTCACCCGCGGAACCGGGTTCTTCGGTCCGCCCGTCCGCGTGGGGGCACCACCGGACATCAGCGTGATCGAACTGCGCAACGCGTAAGAGCTACCGCACAACAAGAACCCCAGGTCACCTGACCTGGGGTTCTTCGTCACCGGGGACCTGGTCAGCCCGTGTGACGCGCGATCGTCCGCAACAGCCGTACGACCCCCGCAGGGCCGTCGACGACCACGTCCGCCTTCTCCGACAGCTCGGTGACCTCGTCGCTGCCGCTGCAGACGAGCAGGCCGGGGATGCCGTCGGAGCGGAGTTCCTCGGCGGCGGCGTAGGCCGGGAGGTCGCCGAGGTCGTCGCCGGCGTAGAGGACGGACTCGGCGCCGAGGTCGCGGGCGTAGTCCCGAAGCGCCACACCCTTGTCCATGCCGGGTGGGCGGAGTTCGAGGACCATGCGTCCCGGTTCGACGATGAGGCCGTTGCGGGTGGCGAGGTCGGTCAGGGGGGCGCGGAGGGTGTCGAAGGTGTCCTGGGGGTCGGGTGCGCGGCGGGTGTGTACGGCGAGGGCGTGTCCCTTGTCCTCGGTCCAGGTGCCGGTGGCGCCGATGCCGTCGAGGAGGCCCGGCAGTTCGGCGCGGACGGCCGCGATGCCGGGGTGGGGGTCGGGAGCGGTGAGCTTGCCGGTGGCGGCGTCCCAGCGTTCGGCGCCGTAGTGGCCGAGTACGACCAGGCGCTCCAGGCCGGGGACGTCGGCGAAGCCGCCGTAGCGCACCGCGATTTCGGCCGGGCGGCCGGTGATCACTGCCACGGCCGCGACTTTGGGGGCGAGGGCGGCGAGGGCGGGGATCGCCTCGGGGTGGGGTCTTGCCTTCTCGGGGTCGGGGACGATCGGGGCGAGGGTGCCGTCGAAGTCGAGTGCGATCAGTGCGCGGGTGGGGTCCCTGAGGATCGCGGCGAGGCCGGCGCGGCCGGGCTGGGTGGTGGGGGTCGGGAGAGCTTCCGTATGACTGCCCATGCCCAGACCATATCCGCCCCCGCCGCCCCTACCCGTCCCATCCTTCTGGGGCTCCGCCCCAGACCCCGCTCCTCAAACGCCGGAGGGGCTGGATCTTTCAGCCCGTCCGGCGTTTGAGGACGAGGCCCGAAGGGCCGACAGCGGGGGTCTGGGGGCGCAGCCCCCAGGGACGGGACGGGTCAGCGTTCGCCGCGGTGCTTTTCCCTCAGTCTCCGCAGGCGATTCACCGTCACCGGGTCGTGGGCCAACGCCCGCGGATCGTCCAGCAGAGCGTTCAGCAACTGGTAGTAGCGCACCGGCGCCAACCCCAGCTCCTCACGAATCACCCGCTCCTTCACCCCGGGCCCCGAGAACCCCCGACGCTCCAGCGCGAGAACGGCCCGCTCACGCTCGGCAAGGCCGACGTCGGGCTCACGCGGATCCTCACTCATGCCCCGCACCCTAGCCCCCACCACCGACACCTACTCCGCGCTCTCCGCCCGCGACGCAGTCGCCTGAAGCTGCCCCAGAATCGCCGACGGACTCCCCCCGGAGGCAACCGCCCCACCGATCCGCTTCTTGACCCCCGCACTGACCGCGGCCCACGAAGTCCGCCCCACCGGATACAGCTCGGACAACGCCAGCTGCTCCAGGAACGGCTTGAGATCGGCGTCCTGCGGCGCCCCGCTCATCACGGTGGACGCGGAGTTCGTCACGGGCAGCAGGTCGTACTCCCGGGAGAAGTCGAGGACGTTCTCCTTGTCGTAGACGAAGTCGAGGAAGTCGCCCACCTGCTCGGCATGGCCGTTCTGCTTGAAGGCCGTCATCCAGTCGGCCACACCCATGGAGACCTTGGTCGGCCCCTCCCGCCCGGGCATCGGCACCATGCCGAACTTCACACCCTTCTTCGCGGCCATCTGCATCAGCGAAGGGTGACCGTTGAGCATGCCGACATCGCCCGCCGCGAAGGCGGAGAACGCCTCGGCCCGGTTGAGCCGACCGGGCGTGACCGGCCCGGTGAGGCCCTTGCCGACGAGGTTGTTCTTCAGCCAGTTGAAGGTGGCGACGTTCTCCGTGGAGTCGATGCTGTACGTGCCGAGCTCCGCGTCGGTGTACCCGCCCCCACCGCTGAGCAGCCACTGCATGGTCTCGGCCTGCGCCTCCTCGGCCCCCAGCGGCAGCGCGTACGGGTACTTCACCCCGTCCGCCTTGAGCGCCTCGGCGTCGGCGGCCAGCTCCTGCCAGGTGGTCGGCGCGTTGAGGCCGGCCTTCTGGAAGAGGGTCTTGTTGTAGAAGAGCAGTCGTGTGGAGGAGGCGAACGGAATGCCGTACTGCACCCCGTTCACCTGCCCCGCGTCCGCGAGCTGCGCGACGAGGTCGGCCTGGACGGGGATGGAGAGGAGGTCGTCGGCCTCGTAGAGGAGGTCCTTGGCGGCGTAGTCGGCGTACGCGCCGATCTGCGCCATGTCCGGCGGGTTCCCGGCGTCGACCATCTCCTTGACCTTGGCGTCCACGTCGTTCCAGGAGTACACGGTGACGTCGACGTGCACGCCCGCGTGTTCCTCCTCGTACGCCTCGACGAGCTTGTCCCAGTACTTCTGGGAACTGTTCGCCGCGCTGTCGCCGTAGTCGGCGGCGACCAGCTTCAGCGTCACCTCGCCCGAACCACCGGTCAGCCCACAGCCGCCGAGTGTCGCCACCAGCCCCAGCACGGACGCCGCCGCGATCGTGATCGTCCCCGTACGCCTACGCCGCTGCACGCAGAACCGCCCCACACCCATCAATTCGAAACTTTCGAAACGTCATACATATTGCCCCCATAAGGTCTACACCACGTAAGTGGACTAGACCTCTCGCGGGTACGCAAGCCACACTGTCCCCCGTGAGACATGTCATCGCCCTCGATGTGGGCGGCACCGGGATGAAGGCCGCCCTGGCAAGGGCGAGCGGCGAACTCCTCCATCAGGTCCGCCGCCCGACCGGTCGCGAGCGCGGGCCGGACGCGGTCGTCGAGGGCATCCTCGACTTCGCCGCCGAGCTGCGCGCGTACGGCGAACAGCACTTCGGCGAGCCCGCGGCCGCCGTCGGCGTCGCCGTCCCCGGCATCGTCGACGAGGCCGAGGGCATCGCCGCCTACGCGGCCAACCTCGGCTGGCGGGACGTACCCCTGCGCCGGCTGCTGGCGGACCGGCTCGGCGGTGTCCCCGTCGCCCTCGGCCACGACGTGCGCACCGGCGGTCTCGCGGAGGGCCGGATCGGCGCGGGCAAGGGCGCCGACCGCTTCCTGTTCGTGGCGCTCGGCACCGGGATCGCCGGCGCCATCGGCATCGACGGCCGGGTGGAGTCGGGCGCGCACGGCTTCGCGGGCGAGATCGGCCACATCGTCGTACGCCCCGGCGGCACCCCCTGTCCGTGCGGGCAGCGCGGCTGCCTGGAACGGTTCGCGTCCGCGGCGGCGGTCAGCGAGGCATGGGCCGCCGCCTGCGGGGACCCGGAAGCGGACGCCGCCGACTGCGCGAAGGCCGTCACGTCCGGCGACCCGAACGCCGTACGAGTCTGGCAACAGGCCGTCGACGCCCTCGCCGACGGCCTGGTCACCGCCCTCACCCTGCTGGACCCCCGCACCCTGATCATCGGTGGCGGCCTGGCCGAGGCGGGGGAAACCTTGTTCACACCCCTGCGGGCGGCAATCCGGCAGAGGGTCACTTTCCAGAAGCTGCCGTCCATCGTCCCCGCGGCCCTGGGGGACACCGCCGGATGCCTGGGTGCCGGCCTCCTGGCCTGGGATCTCGTCCACCACACCGACCGCACGGAGGTAACGCCCTGATGGCAGCCCACCCAGGGGCGCGGGACAGCGCTGAATCTGCGGCTACCGCCGCGTGGGCGCGACCAGCCCCCCACCACCCGCACCCCGCAACCAACAACGGGCCCCTCATCCTGTCCGGCGCCAACGTGGTCATGCCGACGGGAACCCTCAAGGACGCCCAGGTCATCGTCGACGGCACCCGCATCGCCGCCACAGCCCCGGAAAACGCCCACCGCATCGCCCTCGACGGCCACTGGCTCCTGCCAGGATTCGTCGACCTCCACAACCACGGCGGAGGCGGAGCCTCCTTCACCTCGGGCACCCCCGACGACGTACTCAAAGGCATCCACACCCACCGCCTGCACGGCACCACCACCCTCGTCGCCTCCACCGTCACCGGCGACATGGACTTCCTCACCCGCCGCGCGGGCCTGCTCAGCGAACTCGCCGAGCAGGGCGACGTCGCCGGCATCCACTTCGAGGGCCCCTTCATCTCCCCCTGCCGCAAGGGCGCCCACTCCGAGGCGCTCCTGCGCGACCCCGACCCCGCGGAGGTCCGCAAGCTGATCGACGCGGCGCGCGGGCACGCCACGATGGTCACCCTCGCCACCGAGCTGCCGGGCGGCCTCGACTCCGTACGCCTCCTCGCCGAACACGGCGTCATCGCCGCGATCGGGCACACGGACGCGACGTACGAGCAGACGGTGGAGGCGATCGAGGCGGGCGCCACGGTCGCCACGCATCTGTTCAACGCGATGCCGCCGCTGGGCCACCGCGAGCCCGGCCCGATCGCGGCGCTGCTGGAGGACGAGCGGGTGACCGTCGAGCTGATCAACGACGGCACGCATCTGCACCCGGCGGCGCTGGAGCTGGCGTTCCGTCACGCCGGGGCGGACCGGGTCGCGTTCATCACGGACGCCATGGACGCGGCCGGCTTCGGCGACGGCCGCTACATGCTCGGCCCGCTGGAGGTGGAGGTCGCCGACGGCGTGGCCCGCCTCGTCGAGGGCGGCTCGATCGCCGGCTCCACCCTCACCCTCGACCGCGCCTTCAAGCGGGCCGTGACGATCGACCGGCTGCCCGTCGAGGACGCGGTGGCGGCCCTGTCCGTCAACCCGGCCAAGCTGCTCGGCCGCTACGACCGCATCGGCTCCCTGGAACCCGGCAAGGACGCCGACCTGCTGGTGCTGGACGCCGACTTCGACCTCAAGGGCGTGATGCGCCGCGGCGAATGGGTGGTCGATCCGCAACTGGGGTGATCTGTCCTGCTGTTGAGGGCGGCGGTTGTCCTGCGAGACTGGGACGGCCGCCGTCCTTTTGGCATGATCAATGCCTCCAGGCGGAGCGTCCGGCGGACAGCCGGCAAACGCTGTCTGAACTGCTCGCGTTCTGAACTTCTTCGGGGGAGGTCGGCCCAGGTGATCCTCACGGTCACGCTGAACACCGCTCTCGACATCACCTACCGCGTACGGTCACTGCGGCCCCACGCCTCCCACCGGGTCTCCGACGTGACGGAACGCCCCGGCGGCAAGGGGCTGAACGTGGCCCGGGTGCTGGCGGTCCTCGGACACGAGGTGACGGCCACCGGCTTCGCGGGCGGCGCGACGGGCCGTGTCGTACAGGAACGGCTCACCGCGACGCCCGGTGTGGTGGACGCGCTGGTCCCGGTGGCGGGCGCGACCCGCCGCACGATCGCCGTGGTCGACGAACGCTCCGGCGACACGACCCAGCTCAACGAGCCCGGCCCGACGGTCACCCCCGCCGAGTGGTCCGCCTTCCAGGAGGCCTACGCGGACCTGCTCGCGTCGGCCTCGGCGGTGGCCCTGTGCGGCAGTCTGCCGCCGGGGGTGCCGGTGGGGGCGTACGCCGGTCTGGTGCGGGCCGCGAAGGCCGCCGGGGTGCCGGTCCTGCTGGACACCAGCGGCGAGGCGCTGCGCCGGGGCGTCGCCGCCCGCCCGGACGTCATCAAGCCGAACGCCGACGAACTCGCCGAACTCACCGGCTCCCACGAGCCGTTGCGCGCGACGCAGGACGCCCGTCGACGCGGGGCACTGGCGGTGGTCGCCTCCCTCGGCACGGAGGGCCTCCTCGCCGCGACCCCCGAGGGCCGCTGGCGCGCCACCCCGCCGGCCCGCCTCCACGGCAACCCGACCGGCGCCGGCGACGCGGCGGTCGCGGGCCTGCTGTCGGGCTTGGTGGAACGGCTGCCATGGCCCGACCGGCTGACCCGCGCGGCGGCACTCAGCGCGGCGAGCGTGCTGGCACCGGTGGCGGGCGAGGTCGACCGGGGGGCGTACGAGGAGCTGCTGGGGCGGGTGGCGGTGACCGGGGAGGTCACCGCCGCGTGACGCCTACGACTTGACCCAGCCCTTGACCAGCCACATCTGGTCGATGAGCGCGTCGCACTGGTTGCCCTGTTCGCAGGACACCTTGATCGTGTTGGTGCCCTTGTTGAGCTGGATCCAGTTGTAGGTCTTCGTCCAGCCCTTCTCGTAGTCGCCCTCGGCGGCATTCGCCCAGTTCTTCAGGCCGACCGGGGAGTCGGAGGCCGTGCCGTTGATCGTGAGGGTGGCGTTCTGATCCTTGCCGGGGACGCTGTAGCCGACGAAGACCGTGTACTTGCCGCTCTTCGGGATCCCGTTCACGGACCAGGTGACCGACGAGCCGACCTGGTTGAAGCCGGTGACATAGACGCCGCCGTCCGCCTGGGCGCCCTTGACGTCGGAGGCGGTGGTGGCACCGCCGGCGAGGGCGAGGGCCTTGGCGTCGATCGTCGGGAGGTCGTCCTCGGCCGCCTGGCTGTTGCTGTTCGACGGGCTGGGCGCGGTGCTCTCCTGCGACTGCGTCGGGGTCGAGTCGGCCGCGTTGCCCTTGTCGCCGGTGTCCTCGTCGCCGCCCAGCATCGCCACGCTGATCCCGATCACGACCGCCGCGACCACGGCGACCGCGCCGATCAGCAGCCCCTTGGTGTTGGGACCCCCGCCCCGGCCGCCGGATCCGCTGCCGCCGCTGTACGCCGGCTGCTGCTGGACCGTCTGCGCCCCGCCGGGATGCGTCTCCGGCGCCGCGTAGTGCGCGTTCGGCTGGCTGTAGGCGCCCTGCTGTTGCGGTATCTGGCCGTAGGCCGCCGTCGGCTGCTGCTGGCCGTACTGACGCTGGCCGACCGCGCGCACCCGGTTGACCGAGCCGGGGTAGCCGTAGCCACCGCCACCGGACGGCGGCTGGGCGCCGTTGGCCTGCCCGTCGGCGTAGAGGTAGCCGAACGGGTCGTCGTCCTCGGGCGTAGTCGCGCCGTTGTTGCCGGACGTCATCGAACTCCTCCTGTGTGAACTCCGGCGGCTCCAGCCGGGGACTGCCTGCTCTGCTCCTCGATGCGGACGGAATAGCCGTAGCCGTCAGCGCGCTGGAGCAGTCTCACGCGCTGATGGCCAATACCCTGCACGAGGCCTCGCCGAGTACGGATGTTGAAACGTCCCGATGCTCGGACGGCGACTCTGCCCTGATGGACACCGGTCTTCTTACCGTTCGGCACGACAGCACGCACCAGATCACCTGTTTGAAACCCGTGGTGGTTCTTGGTTCGCGGCAGTGCGAGCCGTGGGAAGCCGTACCTGTCTGTTCGGGTACGTGCGTAACCGCCACGTCCGGTAGCGGCGGCGACCAGCACATGCGACGGATAGCGCACAATACGGCAACCGGGTCCGATCTCACCGACCGCCAGAGCATCAAGCGTGTGCGACTTGACCAGTCCGAACAGGGCTCGGTTGTACTTCGTCCTCCCCCCGGACCAGCAAGAGACCGGGTGGCCAAGATCCTCAAGCCGCTCAGCGAGCTGCCAGCGTGTGGCATTCATCACGGCGGCGTCCCGCAGGGGAGCTTGGGCAAGCTTCTTGAGCTGCGCGACAAGCTGAGGCCTCCCCTTCAGGAAGTCTTCCACCGGTCGGGATGCCTTGGCCTGGTTACAGGGTGCACAGGACAGCGTGAGGTTCGAGATCCGGCTCGTGCCGCCGCTGGACTTGGGCTGAATGTGCTCAACCTGCAAGGGCACACCGCTCTTGCCGCAGTAAGCACAACGCCGTCCCCACTTCTCGAGTAGGTAGTTGCGGAGTTCGTACGTGGCAAGGGCGCCTTGCTGGTACTCGACCCCTGTCAGCTCTCGTCCAGCAGACATCACGTGAGTGTCAAATGCGACCCTCTCGATGTGGACCGTGGTCAGCGGGGCCAGGCGTGACAGGCGTTCGACCTGCGCCCAAGTCGTGTCGACCCGGTGTTGAAGCGAAGGAGGCAGCCAACCGCGGCGACGGCGCCGATTGTCGAAGCGAGGGGCGCGGTAGCGCGTGTTGGCTACTCGACGTCGCCTTCGGTGGCTAGCGCGCTGCTCCATGCCCGCCTTGATGGCAGCGCCCCGGTGCACTAGTTCCACTGCGTACAAACCTCGCCGAAGAACGGCGGCCTCACCGTTGGCGGACGTCCGAGCTATGTCGTCCGTCACCGCGATGCCCGTTACCTTCGACCCGGGATCGATCCGAACGGCAACGCCGCCCACTTCCGAGTCTTCGAGTACGCGGTCCTTGATGCGGATCGTGAAGGGCGTGTGCCGAGCGACCACAGCGCGGCCCTTCCTGAACAGTTCACGGGCACGGGCTGGATGGCAGGGCATCAAGGGACGCCCCTTGCGGTCAAGAACCAGCACCCTGGGGGCGCCTGGGCCAGGTTTCGGTGGCCGCTCACGCAGCCCTGGTATATCCAGTGCCTCGTCATCGTGCATCAGGTGGTCCTTGCTGGTGATGCTGTCGTCACCGACAGCGTGTGCTCTCGCACCCAACGAAGTGAGTGCGCTGTGACTCCCGCTAGCAAAGGTGATCGCATGCGGGTATCCCCTCGCCCATGTCCCGTACCGGTTCCCCTGCCTTACACAAGCAGGGCCCCGTACCCCGTTTCGTCTCTGCTCCCGGAGGTGTCTGCAGGTATAGGTTCCAGAGCAGCCCGCTGAGGAAGCACGGACTGGTGGGTCGGCACACCTGCACGGAACGTAGCCATCAAGGTCACCCCCTCGTCGGCGATGGCTCGGGCTGGTCACTCAGAACCCGCCGCACCAATGTGCGACGGGTTTCAGCCGTCCGGCTGTGGAGCGAGTGACCCCTTGGGTACTCCTCAACGTGGATGAGCGTACCTGCCGGGAGTGATAGCCAAGGCGGGTTCTGAGTCCAGGGACACCTTGGCCTGGGAGTTAGCTCACACGCCGATGCTGTTTGGGACGAGATCGTTTCTCTACGTACATCCGCTCGTCAGCGGACTTCAACACTTCGTCCGCTGTCATCCCGCAGTGTGCCCACCCGATGCCGAAGCTGGCGCCGACCCGGACGGCCCGTCCTTCGGCGCGGATCGGCTGGATGATCTCGTTGCGCAGACGTACGGCGAGGTCCTGGGCGTCGGCGCGGCCGAGCCCGTCGGCGAGGATCACGAACTCGTCGCCGCCGAGCCGGGCGACGGTGTCGCCGTCGCGGACGCCCCGGGAGAGACGGCGGGCGACCTCGATGAGCACCGCGTCACCCGCGTTGTGCCCGAACCGGTCGTTGATCGACTTGAAGCCGTCGAGGTCGCAGAAGAGCACCGCGAGCCCCTTGGCGCCGTCGTCCCGCTGGCCCTCGACCGGGGCCACGGTGTGGACGTGGTGGTCGAAGGCGTCGAACGCCGCCGCGCCGGGCCGGAAGTCGAAGCCGTGGCCGTTGGCGTCGTAGGCGGGGTGGCCGTAGGCGGCGTCGACCGGCTCCAGGGCGCCGAGCTGCGTTGCGCCGCGGGCGGAGTCGAGTGCCTGAGGGATGGTGGAGCGCTGGCAGAGCCGGGAGGAGAGGCGGGCGCGCAGCTCGGCGGAGTTCGGCAGGCCGGTGAGCGAGTCGTGGGAGGCGCGGTGGGCGAGCTGGAGCTCGCGGCGCTTGCGCTCCTCGATGTCCTCGACGTGGGTGAGCAGGAAGCGGGGGCCGTCGGCCGCGTCGGCGACCACGCTGTTGCGCAGGCTGACCCAGACGTACGTACCGTCCCGGCGGCCGAGCCGGAGCTCCGCGCGGCCGCCCTCGGCGGACGTGCGCAGCAGGGTGCCGATGTCCTCGGGGTGGACGAGGTCGGAGAAGGCGTAGCGGCGCATGGCGGAGGCGGGGCGGCCGAGGAGGCGACAGAGGGCGTCGTTGGTGCGCAGGATCCGGCCGTGCTGGTCGCCGCCCATCTCGGCGATGGCCATGCCGGACGGGGCGTACTCGAAGGCCTGCCTGAAGCTTTCCTCACTGGCGCGCAGGGCCTGCTGCTCGCGTTCGAGCCGGACCAGTGCCCGCTGCATATTCGCGCGTAGACGTGCGTTGCTGATCGCGATGGCCGCCTGGAACGCGTACATCTGGAGCGCCTCGCGCCCCCAGGCGCCCGGCAGCCGGCCGTTGCGCGGCCGGTCCACGGAGAGGACCCCGATCAGCTCGCCGCACGCGCCGCCCTGCACGCCGGGCGTGTACATCGGCGCGAAGAGCCGGTCGCTCGGGTGCCACTCGTCCTCGAAGCGGGGGGCGGGGCCGTCGGTGTACCACTGCGGGACGTCGTCGTCGTCGAGGACCCAGCCCTCGGTGTGCGGGATGAAGACCAGGTCGCCCCAGTGCCGGCCCATGCTCAGCCGGCGATCCCAGGAGTCGCGCGAGCCGACGCGGCCGGTGATGAGGGCCTCGGCGGCGGGATTGCCGGCGAAGGCGGCGACGACGAGATCGCCGTCGGGGCGTACGAGGTTGACGCAGGCGAGCTCATAGCCGAGGCCGGTGACGACGCCGTCGGCGACCGTCTGCAGCGTGTCCGCCAGGCTGCGGGCCGTGTTCATGTCAGCCATGACCTGGTGCAGTTGCCGCAGGGTCGCAAGGCGGACATACGGCTCCGACTCGGTCTCCATGCTCGCCCTCCCCCCGAGACCTCGCAGCGAATCAAGGGTGCTCTTCGGCGTATCTTCCTTGCTCGGTTCACCGCCACTGAATCACAGCGCGCTGCTCACTCGGTACACAGGGTCAACAATTAATGGCCCTTGTGACTCAAGTCACAGGTAAACGTGAACAATTGAGCGGTGTTTCTGCGTTTTTCCTGTGCGTTTACTGAACGCAAACTCTGTGTGCGTGTGGAGATGCCACGAAACGGTTCTGAACGGTGCTCGGCCGCTGTCCGTCGGTAGTCCTAGGACCCTTCTCGGGCGAAGGCCCGATGTCGGGTGCAGGGGACCGACATTAGCGTTTTCGGCGTGCCGAACACTTCCCCGCTTCCGTCGCCCACGCCGCCCGTGAACACCGTCCTCCCCGCCGCCCGCGGTGCCTTTGGGCATGCTGAGGGAGTGAGCAACGACGAGTTCCGTGCCGCCATGTCGCGGTTGGCCGCTGGTGTGGTCCTGGTGACCGCGCTGGAGCCACCGCTGGACCCGGACGACCCGCACGCGCCGGCCGGCGAGGACGTCGGCATGACCGCCACCGCGTTCATGTCGGTGTCCCTGGACCCGCCATTGGTGCTGGTCAGCCTGCGTGAGGGGTCCCGGATGGACGACCTGCTCGCCGAGCAGCCGCTGTGGGCGGTGTCGGTCCTCACCGAGAGCCAGCGCCATATCGCGGGCCGCTTCGCCATGAAGGGCCGCGTCAGCGACCGCCTGCTGTTCGCCGACATCCCCTACGTCCGCGGCCTGGAGACCGGCGCCCCGCTGGTCGGCGGCGCCCTGGCCACCCTGGAGTGCCGCACCGAACAACGCGTCACCGCCGGCGACCACACCCTGGTGATCGGCCGCGTCCTGTCGGCCTCACTCCCGAGCTCGGACGGGGGGCCGTTGACGTATTTCCGGGGACGGTACCGGCAGTTGGGCTGAAGATCACGGATCGGGCGCGGCGTTACGCGGGGACGAAAATCCGTGGCCGCCGATGATCACCCGTCATAGGTTCCCCGGATGACATCCAATCCGACGCCTCACACGCCTCCCGGTCCGCGCCTCGAAAAGATCACACCTGGAAACTTCGAAGCGGCAACCGGCATACGCGTCCACCCCGAGCAGGAATTCGCGGTCTCCCCCGTGATGCAGTCCCTCGCCGAGGCATACGTCCATCCCGACGGCGTCGCCTGGCCCCGTCTGATCGTCGACGGCGACCGCCCGGTCGGGTTCCTGATGGCCTTCTTCGACATCGACTGGCACGGCGACGGCACCCTGTTCCGCTCGGGGCTGTGGCGACTGAACATCGCCGCCGGGGAACAGGGCCGTGGCTACGGCCGTTTCGCGGTCGAGTCCGTGGCCACAGAGATCCGCCGCCGCGGCGGCCACGAACTCCACGTCACCTGGCACCCCGGCCCGAACGGCCCCGAGGCCTTCTACCACCGTCTCGGCTTCCGCCCCGACGGGGAGACGAGCGAGGGCGAGACGGTGGGGGTGCTGGAACTGGCCGGTCCTACACCGGCCTGACGTCGAGCCGGGACAGTCGTACGGGGTCCGTGACGATGTCGATCACGGTGATCCGATCCCGTACGAACGCAAACTTCAGGGCCCGTTCCGGCCGTCCGTCGACCAGCACCAGGACCCCCGTGGCCCCGTCGACGAGTGCGGGGCGGGCGACTCCGGCGAGCGGTCCGAAGGACGCCGCGCCCCGGGCCACCGCCGCCGCGCCCGTGGCCACCCCGGCCTCGCTGCGGGCGATGACGTCCGGGTCCAGGACGTCGAGGAGCCCGTCGAAGTCGCCGTCCCGGGCGGCGGCGAGGAACGCGTCGACGACCAGCCGCTGCCTGCGCTGCCTCGCCGGGCCGCTCTCCGGCGCGTCGGCGCCCCGCACGCGGCGCCGGGCACGGCTGGCGAGCTGCCGTGCGGCGGCCGGGGTGCGGTCCACGACGGCGCCGACCTCCTCGTACGGCACCCCGAACAGATCGTGCAGCACGAAGGCCAGCCGCTCGGCGGGGGTCAGGGTGTCCAGTACGACGAGCAGGGCGATGCCCACGGAGTCGGCGAGGAGGGCGTCCTGCTCGGGGTCGGAGGGGGCGGAGTTCGCGGGGGCGTGGGTGAGAGTGGTGGCGGCGATGGCCGTGGCTCTGGTTGTGGCTGTGGCTGTGGCTGTGGTGTCCAGGGGGTGCTCCGCGCGGGACTTGCGCGAGCGGAGCATGTCCAGGCAGACCCGCCCCACCACGGTCGTCAGCCAGCCGCCGAGATTGTCGACCCGGGTGGTGTCGGCCCGGCTCACCCGGAACCAGGCCTCCTGCACCGCGTCCTCCGCCTCACCGCCCGACCCGAGCATGCGATGGGCCACGGCACGCAGACGAGCCCGGTGCTCCTCGAACCGCTGGGCGAGGAAATCCGCCTCCGCGTCCCTGAAGCCACTGTCGTCGGCAGTCATCTGTCCCACCCTCTCGTCGCGCTCCGCGATCCGTCGTCAGTGGCTTGACGGATGAGCCGACGAAGATGTGACAGCAGGACGCGGACAGCGGCGGCCTACGTCCAGCCCTGGCCGGAGCGCCCCCGCTTGGTGTCCGAGCGCTGCTTCTTCTCCCTCAGGCGGCGCTCGTTGATCCCACGGGGGATACGGGTCGGCTTGCGCGGCTTCGGCGGCGGGGCCGTCGCCTCGGCGAGGAGCGCCGCGAGGCGCACGGCGGCGGTCTCGCGGTTGCGCCACTGGGAGCGGTGCTCGGAGGCGCGGACGGAGACGACGCCGTCGACCAGGCGGGACGCCAGCCGCTGGAGCGCCCGCTGCTTCCACACCTCGGGCAGGGCCTCCGTGCCCGCGAGGTCGAAACGCAGCTCGACCTGGGAGTCACTGGTGTTGACGTGCTGGCCGCCCGGGCCGCTCGACCGCGAGAAACGCCACATGAGCTCGGCCTCCGGGAGGGAGACGGAGCCGCGGATGACGTAGGGACCAGACATGCCGTACATGTTCCCCCTTCTGTCCGGTCCACGTCACGCGAATATCCCCCCGGAGCCCCCTGAGAGTGCTCTTTGGCAAAGAAAGTAAAGACACATGGAACTCGGGGTACCCCTCTCCGCGTTCATAGGGGTAGCTGTAGCTTCTAGCCGTACCGCAACGAGGGAAGGGACTCCCAACAATGGCTGTAAGCCTGTCCAAGGGTGGCAACGTCTCGCTCACCAAGGAGGCTCCGGGCCTGACCGCCGTCACCGTGGGCCTCGGCTGGGACGTCCGCACCACCACCGGCACGGACTTCGACCTCGACGCCTCGGCGATCGCGGTCAACCCCACGGGCAAGGTCTACTCGGACGGTCACTTCGTCTTCTTCAACAACAAGCAGACCCCGGACAGCACCATCGTCCACACCGGTGACAACCGCACCGGCGAGGGCGCCGGCGACGACGAGGCGATCAACGTCAACCTGGCCGGCCTCCCGGCCGACGTCGACAAGATCGTCTTCCCGGTCTCGATCTACGACGCGGAGAACCGCTCGCAGAACTTCGGCCAGGTGCGCAACGCCTACATCCGCATCATCAACCAGGCCGGCGGCGCCGAGATCGCCCGCTACGACCTCTCCGAGGACGCGGCCACCGAGACCGCCATGGTCTTCGGCGAGCTCTACCGCAACGGCGCCGAGTGGAAGTTCCGCGCCGTCGGCCAGGGCTACGCCTCGGGCCTCGTGGGCATCGCGCAGGACTTCGGCGTGAACGTCTGACGGACGCCGACCTGAGCCGGAGCCCCCAGCCGCGGTACGCCGTGGCGGGGGCTCCCGGCGTTCCGGGGCCCCCGAGCCATCGCCCAAGGGCTTCGATTAGGTTGCCCCACATGATCCTCGACCCCCTGCCCCGCACCCCCGACCACGACATCCCGGCCCCTCTCCTGACCGAACTCACCGCCCTCTACGCCTCCAACCGCGAGTTCCACGCGCTCAGCGGCGACTTCCCGGACCCGGCCGACATCCGGCCGGAGCAGGTGGCGGCCGCGCTGGCCGAGGAGTTGCGGGTGCCCGGGGCGGAGGTGCTGCTCGCGCGCAGCGCCGGACGGCTGGTCGGGGTCGTGATCACGCTGACCCGGCACCCGGACCCGTCCGACCCGGACCCCTGGATCGGCCTGCTGATGGTGGACGCGGACGCGCAACGCCAGGGACACGGACGCCGGTTGGTCGCCCTCGTCGAGGACCGCTTCCGCACCGCCGACCGCACGGCCGTCCGCCTGGCCGTCCTCGACAACAACCCCGCGGCCCTCGCCTTCTGGACGGTGCTCGGCTACGAGACCATCGCCTACGGACGCGACCGCCAACTCGACCGCCCCTGCACGCTCCTGCGCAAAGAGCTCACCCCCGCCCCCGACGCCGGCCGGGCCTGAACCGGCATGGACTGGACGCCCCTGGCCGGCACCGCCCTCGGCGCGCTCGTCGGTGTCGGCTCGACCCTGCTCGCCGACCGGGCCCGCTGGCGCCGCGACCTGGCCGACCGGACCCGGCAGGAGCGCCGGGACATCTATGTGACGGTCGTGACGAAGTACCGGCTGGCCTACGAGGCCATGCACGCGGCCGCCGTCACCGGCCGCGACCAGCCCGACGGGGTGCGGGATGCGGCCGTGCGGGAGGCGTTCCGGGCGTCGGGCTGTGACGAGGCGCGGGAGACCGCGCTGATCTGCGCCCCGCAGGAGATGTCCGACCTGCTGGAGGATGTCTACGCCACGCTGCGCGACCTCCAGGAGGTGTTCGCCGCCGGTGATCCCCCGCTGGACTCACCCGAGTTGCAGGAGAGGCGGCTCAAGCACGCGGAGGCGATATGGGCCGCGCGCGCGGCGATGCGACGGGATCTCGACCGGTCGGCCTGAACGACGAACCGCCCCGCCCTCACGGGTGCTCGGGTCTGCCGTCCCCGTACAGCCAGTCCTCCCAGACGGAGCTGAAGTCCTCGTCCGGGGCCTTCTCCTCCACGTACGCGGTGAAGTCGTCGGTGTCCGCGTTGCCGTGCCGGTGGTCGGCCGTCCAGCCCTGGACGATGTCGTAGAAGGTGTCGTCGCCGACGGTCTGGCGGATCTTGTGGATGACCATCGCGCCGCGCTGGTACACGGGGTCGTCGGAGATGTGCGCGGCGCTCGTGGGCTTGGCGGGCGGGAAGGCCCAGAGGTTCTCGTACTCGTCCTCGCCGTGGTCGTACAGCGCGTCGAAGGTCTCCTGCGCGCTGTCGCCGCCGTCGTCCTCCTCCCACAGCCACTCCGCGTACGTCGCGAAGCCCTCGTTCAGCCACATGTCCCGCCAGCTCTTCGGCGTGACCGAGTTGCCGAACCACTGGTGGGCGAGCTCGTGGACGAGCAGTTCGGTTCCGGGGGCGCCGGGGAAGACGGGCCTGTTCTGGGTCTCCAGGGCGTAATCGGCGTCGCCCTCGTCGGCGACGATCGCGCCGGTGGAGGCGAAGGGGTAGGGGCCGAAGTTGGTCTCGGCCCACTCGATGACCTCGGGCAGGCGGCCGAGGACGGCACGGCTCGACTCGTCCTGCGCGGGGGTCACCGCGGTGTAGACGGGCAGCGCGTTGCCGCCGGTGGCGGTGACGGTGGAGCGGCGGATGTCGTAGTCGCCGATGGCGAGGGCGGCGACATGACTCGCCATGGGTTCGGCGGTGCGCCAGTGGAACGTCGTACGGTCCCCGTCGCCGGTCCGGTCGGCCAGCTCGCCGTTGGAGACGACCTGGAGGCCGTCCGGGACGGTGACCGAGATGTCGTACGACGCCTTGTCGGACGGGTGGTGGTTGCCGGGGAACCACGCCATGGAACCGGTCGGCTCCCCGAGGGCGAGCGCGCCGTCGGCGGTGGGCAGCCAGCCCTCCTCGGAGCCGTCGGGGTCGGTGACGGTCTGCGGGGTGCCGGAGTAGCGGACGGTGAGGCGGAAGGTCTCGCCCCGGTCGAGGTCGTCGTGCGGGCGGACGACGAGTTCCTGGCCGTTGCGGCTCCAACGGGCCCGCTCGCCCTCGACGGTGACCCGCTCGACGTCCATGCCCTTGAGATCGAGGTCGAAGGCGGAGAGGTCCTTGTCGGCGCGTGCGGTGATCTCGGCGGTGCCGCTGAGCCGGCGGTCGTCGGGGTCGTAGGCGAGGTCGAGGGCGTAGTGGGTCACGTCGTAGCCGCCGTTGCCGGCCTTGGGGAAGTACGGGTCGCGTACGCCGGAACCACCGGGGGTGCCCTGGACGCCGCCTTCGCACGCGGTGAGGACGAGGAGGGCGGAGGTGACAGTCAGGGCAACGGGCGCGAAACGGGACACGCCAGTGATCCTATGAGGTCGGGCGTGACACCATCACCTCCGTGCTCGACATCGGCTACGCCCTCTCCAACCGCTTCCCGGACCCCCCGCAGACGGACTACCGCCGCGCGGACGTCCGCGCTCTGCGGCACGACCTGTTCTGCGGCGACGTCTACCTCGCCGACACCAAGGCGGACCGGGAGTTGTCCACAGCCTGGGGATGGGTGCCGGTGCTCGACTTCGCCTGGGCCCTGTGCGACATCGCCGAGCGGCTCGACCGGGACCCGGCCGGCTCCCGCGCCTCCCGCCCCCAGCACGCGGAGCTGGACTTCACCGAGTCCACGGACCGCATGCTCTTCGAGCGCCGTTTCGGCTGGGTGGACATCGAGGCGGACTGGATGTCGGCGGAGGAGGCCCCGCTGACCTTCTCGCACAGAGAACTGCGCCGCGAGGCCCGCGACTTCCTGCACGACCTGCTCGCCGACCTGGTCGACCTGCACGAGGACCTGGGCGAGAACCCGGCGATCTGGACGCTCCAGGCCCGCTTCCCCCGGGTGTCGTAGGACGTCGTGGGCAGGGGCGGCAAGCGAAGGAGCCCTGTCCCGCGAACCGCGGGACAGGGCTCCTGATCCGAGCGCCGGGCAGGCCTTGCACCTGCATTTCCCCGCAGGAAGCGGGGCGTCTTTCCTTGGACCACCAACGCAGCACCGATCACCGGGAGTTCCGGCGAGCAGCTCAAGATCAATCATACCGGATCCACGCCAGTGCCCGCACACCCCGGACCGCCTCCCTCGCCCCCCCCGCGACGCCGACGTGATCCGCGCGACACGCCCTAGCCCCCGGCCTCCACCCTGATCCCCAGCTGCGCCGCCAACACCGGCGCCAGATCCAGCAGTTGGCCCGAGCTGATCACCGCGCCCGACAGCCGGTCCACCCCGCGCGCGATGTCCAGCTCGGCCGCCTGGCGCAGGTCCACCTCGGCCAGCGTCACCCCGGTGAGGTCGACCCCCTTCAGCGCGCAGTCCACGAACTCCACCCGCTCCAGCCGGGCGCCTCCGAAGTCCGGCTCGACCAGGACGCAGCCCTCGAAGACGACGTCCTTGAGCCTGGCCTTGCGCAGGTTCAGGTAGTCGATCTTGCCGCCCCGGATCACGACCCGCTCCAGCACGGCCCCGTGCAGCTGCACCCCGCCCAGCCGGGCCTCGACCACCTCCACGTCCCGCAGGGTCGACTCCGCGAGGTCGGTGCCGACACCCCGTAGCCCCATGAGGACCGAGTCGAGGATCCGGGCGTGGTGAAGTCTCGTCTCGTCCAGCGCGCAGCCCGTCAGCGCGCAGTCCATGAAGCGGGCGCCCGCCCCGTCCTGTCCGGTGAGGTCCTCCTCCCGGAACTCCAGCCCGTCGTAGTCCCCGTCCGGCTCCAACTCCCCGTCCCGGAACGGCTCCAACGGCGGCAACCGCACCTCGGGCCGCCGCGCCCCCTTCACGCCGCCCCTGCCCGGACCGCCCGCACCCGTCGCTCTCCTCGCCATGCCCCCATGCTGCACCCCGCCACTGACAATTCCCCTGACCTGCGACGACACGGCCCCGACAGGCACTGAGACACCAGGGCCCGCCCCGGTCGCCCGCCCGGCCGCCGCCCCGATGTCACATTCCGGGTGCCCCGCACCGTCGTAGTCACAGAGAAGGCCAGCAAGGCGACCCCGAGCACGAGGGAGACCCCCAGCCATGCACCGCATCACCGTCATCGGCGGCGGCTTCGCCGGACTCACCGCCGCGATCACCGCCGCCGAGGCGGGCGCCAAGGTCACCGTGTACGAGGCTCACCACACGCTCGGCGGGCGGGCGCGGACCGCCGAGGGGCCGTACCGGACGAACGACGGACCGCACGCCCTGTACAGCGGCGGCCCGCACTGGGCCTGGCTCAGGCAGCGCGACCTCATCGGGCCGCTCGCGCCGATCCCGCCCCTGGAGGCCGCCCGGCTGCGGCTGCGGTACCGGGGCGTCCTGCGCCGCACCCCGCCGTTCGCCCTGCTCAAGCTGCTGCGGCGGGGCCTGCCGCAGGCGCCCGTCGACGTCGACTTCCTGACCTGGGCCACCGGCATCGCGGGCGAGGAGGGCGCCCGCGCCGCCGCGCACTACTCGGCCGTCGCCCTGTTCCACCACGACCCCGGCGCCCTGTCCGCCGCGTTCGTCCAGGAGCGGCTGCGCCGGGCGACCAAGCTGCCGCCGGAGGCGCACTACCCGCGGGGCGGCTGGGCGAGCATGATCGACCGGATGGCCGCGCGGGCCTGGAACCTGGGGGTCCGGATGGAGACCCTCTCCCGCGTCGACAGCCTCGACGACCTCGACCGCCGGGCGGCCGACGGGCCCGTCGTCGTCGCCACCTCCCTCGACGCGGCCCGCCGTCTCCTGGGGGACGACTCGCTGACCTGGACGAGCGGCCGTACGGCACTCCTCGACCTCGCGGTGCGGACCCGGCACGGGGACGCCTTCGTCGTCTCCGACCTCGACGCGACCGGCTGGCTGGAGCGGTTCACCGCACAGGACCGGTCCCTCGCGCCGGCCGGTGAACAGCTGATCCAGGGCCAGCTCCCGATCGCCCCGCACGAGACCAGGGCCGACGGCATCGCCCGTGCCGAACAGCTCCTCGACCTCGGCTTCCCCGGCTGGCGCGAACGTGTCACCTGGCGGCGCGAGTCCACCGCGAACGGCCGCACCGGCGCCGTCGACCTGCCCGGCACCAGCTGGCGGGACCGCCCGGCCGTCGACCGCGGCGCCGGGGTCTATCTGGCGGGCGACCAGGTCGCCGCCCCCGGCGTCCTGTCCGAGGTCTCCTTCAACAGCGCCCTCACGGCCGTGTCCCTCGCTCTGGGGCGGCACGCCCTTGACCTCAAGGGAGCTTGAGGTTGCAGCATCGATCAGTCGGCCCCGTGACGGGGCGGGCGCCCTGACACACCGAGTTCACGACGATGGGGGACCCCGATGCACGCCATCCGCCTGCACGCCTTCGGCCCGGCAGAGAACCTCACCTACGAGGAGACCGACGACCCCACGCCCGGCCCCGGCCAGGTCCGTATCGCCGTGGCGGCCGCCGGGGTGCACCTTCTCGACACGGCCCTGCGCGAGGGCGTCCAGGGCCCGGCGCCGCAGCCGCCGACCCTGCCCACGATCCCCGGCCGCGAGGTCGCCGGCGTCGTCGAGTCCCTCGGCGAGGGCGTCGCGGAGCTCTGGCTCGGCAAGCGCGTCGTCGCCCACCTCGGGTTCGCCCCGGGCGGCTACGCCGAACTCGCCGTCGCCGATGTCGACCGCGTCCACGAGATCCCGGCCAACCTCGACCCGGCCGAGGCCGTCGCCATGATCGGCACGGGCCGTACGACGATGGGGATCCTCCAGTTCGCCGAGCTCGGCCCGGACGCTGTGGCCGTGATCCCGGCGGCCGCGGGCGGCATCGGCACGCTGCTCGTGCAGTACGCCAAGAACGCCGGCGCCGTAGTCATCGGCCTCGCGGGCGGCCCGCAGAAGGTCGCGCGCGTACAGGAGAACGGCGCCGACCTGGCCGTCGACTACACGGACCCCGTGTGGCCGGAGAAGGTCCGCGCGTTCCTCGGCGGGCGGCCCGCGACCGTCGTCTTCGACGGCGTCGGCGGGGACGTGGCCCGCGACGCGGTCGCCCTGCTCGGCCCCGGCGGCCGACACCTGGTCTTCGGCTGGTCCGGCGCGGGCCTGCACGACGGGACGCCCTACTTCGTCGAGGGCGTCTCCCAGCAGGTCCTCGGCCCGCCCATGATGCAGCGGGCCGGCGGCCCCAACCCCGTACAGACCCTCGAACTGCGCGCTCTCGCCGAGGCCGCCGAGGGCCGCCTCACCCCGGCCGTGCAACGCTTCCCGCTGGCCGAGGCGGCGGCCGCCCATCGCGCCCTCGAAACGCGCGGAACCACCGGAAAGGTGGTATTGGAACCATGACCGACCGCAAGCCCGCGCGGGACCGCGTACCGCCGCAGTCCCGCGACGGGGGAGCGCACTCCAAGCACTCCTCCCCAGATGCGATACGCCCCGAATCATGGTCTTCTGACCAGGTGAGCGTCACCCGAACGGGTGAACCCGCCCGAGTCGCCGACCCCGACCCCCGCCGCTGGTGGGGCCTGGTGATCATCGCGCTCGCGCAGCTCATGGTCGTCCTCGACGCGACCATCGTGAACATCGCCCTCCCGTCCGCCCAGGAAGACCTGGGCATGACCGACGGCAACCGGCAATGGGTGATCACCGCGTACACGCTGGCCTTCGGCGGACTGCTGCTGCTCGGCGGCCGCATAGCCGACCTGGTGGGCCGCAAACGCACCTTCGTCATCGGCCTGGTCGGCTTCGCCGCCGCCTCCGCGCTGGGCGGCGCGGCCACCTCGTCCGGCATGCTCTTCGGCGCCCGCGCCCTCCAGGGCGTCTTCGCCGCCGTACTGGCCCCGTCGGCCCTGTCCTTGCTGACGACGACCTTCACCGACCCCAAGGAGCGCGGCAAGGCCTTCGGCATCTACGGCGCCCTGGCCGGCAGCGGCAGCGCGATCGGGTTCATCGTCGGCGGGCTGCTCACCGAGTACCTGGACTGGCGCTGGTGTCTGTACGTCAACGTGCCCATAGCCGTCGTCGCGGTGATCGGCGCCCTGACCCTGCTCCACGACAGCCCCGGCCACGCGGGCGCCCGCCTCGACGTCCCCGGCGTCCTGCTCGGCTGCGGCGGCCTGGTCGCGATCGTCTACGGGTTCGCCGAGGCCCAGCCGCGCGGCTGGACCGACCCGCTGGTCCTGACCCTCTTCGCGGCCGGCGTCGTACTCCTCGCGGCCTTCGTCTGGTGGCAGACCCGGGCCCCCGTGCCCCTGCTGCCGCTGCACATCATCAAGGACCGCAGCCGCGCCGGCTGCTTCCTGACCATGGCGCTGGCCGTGATCGGCATGTTCGGGCTGTTCCTGTTCATGACCTACTACCTCCAGGTCATCCTCGACTACTCGCCGGTGATGACCGGCCTCGCCTTCCTGCCCCTGACGGCCGCGATCATCATCGGCTCCACCCAGATCGCCGCCCGGCTGCTGGACCATGTGGCGCCCCGCCTGCTCATGGCCCCGGGCGCCCTGCTGGCGACGGTCGGCATGGTGCTCCTGACCCGGCTGACCGTGCACTCGTCCTACGCGAGCGACATCCTGCCCGCCCTGATCCTCATGGGCCTCGGCATGGGCCTGATCTTCATGCCGGTGTTCGCCACGGCGACGGCGGGCGTGGCCCCGCAGGACTCCGGGGTGACCTCCGCGACCATCAACACCTCGCAGCAGGTGGGCGGTTCGATCGGTACGGCCCTGCTGAACACCGTCGCCACCACCAGCAGCGCCGCCTACATCACCGCCCATCTCACCGACCCGGCCCAGCGGGCCCTGGTCACCAAGGAGGGCGTCGTCCACGGCTACACGGTCGCCATCTGGTGGGCCGCCGCCATCATGCTCCTGGCCGGCCTGGTCGCCGCCCTGATGGTCACGGCGAGGCCCCCGGAACACGGCGCCCCGCAGGACACGCGGGTCCCGGAGTCGGTGGCCTGAGAGGGGCCCCACAGACGGGGGGAGGGACCCCACCGGACCGCGGAGCCCCTCCCCCACCCCTTCACAACAACGCGCTCAGCCGGCGACCGCCTTCGTCGCCTTGCTCAGCGCCGACCCGTCCTTGTGCCCGGTCCGGCGCGCGGTCACCTTCACGGTGATCTTCTTGCCCTTCTGCGCCGCCTTCAGCACCAGCGACGACTTGGTCGCCCCGCTGATCGCCTTGCCGCCCGCGTACCACTGGTACGCGTACGACGTCGCCGCCGGACTCCATGTCCCCGTCGACGTCTTCAGCGTCCTGCCGACCTTCACCGTCCCGCTGATCACCGGCAGCCTGGTCGCCTTCGGCGCGTCCCCCTTGGCCACGACCAGCGCCGCCGAGGTCGCCGACCCGCTGACCCAGCCCGACCTGACGGCCGTGACGGTCGCGGTGAGCTTCTTCCCGACGACCGAGGCGGCGACGGTGTACGAGGCCGAGGTCGCCCCGGCGATCACCTTGCCGTCGGCCTTCCACTGGTACGTGTACGAGGTCGGCGCCCCCGACCAGCTCCCCGGCGCCACCGTCACCTTGGCGCCCGTCTTGGCCGTGCCCGTCACCTTGGGTACGGCCGTGTTCCTCAGCTGGGGCTGGGTGACGGTGAAGCTGCCGCGCGGGTACTCGCAGCAGTTGGTGAGCACGCTGACGTTCCAGGTGCCCGCGGCCACGCCGGTCAGGTCGAGGGTGGCCGTCAGCGTCCTGTTGTCCGCGGAGACCGACTGGGTCGTCGCGGTCAGGGTCCTGCCGCTCTGGGACAGCCGTACCGTCGCGTTCGCGGGCAGCGCGGTGCCGGTCACCGTGAGCGTGACCTTGCCGCCGGCGACCCCGGTGTCGGGGCTGACCGAGGTGACGCTCACCTTGTCCGTGCCGCACAGCCCCGACGCACAGGTCAGCGTGGCCCGGTAGGCGGTGCCGGCCGCCTTCTCCGGCAGCCCGAGCAGGAAGAGGCTCGGCGCGGCCGCCGTGGTCGCACCGCCCGCCGAGCACGAGAAACCGGAGGTCGACGCCGTACAGCCGTTGTTCCAGGCCTTGTTGTACAGCGCGGGCACCGCCGTGGCGGTCGCGCCGCCCGTGTCCGTGATCTCGACGCCGAACCGGTCGTACCCGGCCGTCGGCAGCACCGCGCACACCGCGCTGTGCTGCTCGTCGAGCGTGCCGGTGACCGGCCCGTAGCCGTACGACACCGACGGCACCCTGGTGCACTCCGGCGCCGGACCGTCGGCGGTCGCGACGCGCAGGGCGTCCAGGTGGTACTCGGGGGCGGCCTTGAGCTGGGCCGGGGTCTGCACCAGGACCTGGTGGGTGGTGGACCCGGTGACCGCGCAGGAACGGTTGCGGTAGGAGCACTCGCCGCCGCCGTCACCGCCGAACACCGCGATGTTGGCGGTGCCGAGCGCGTCCCGTACGTCGACGTGCAGGACGTCGGTGGCCGCGTCGGTGGTGAGCTGGTGGCAGTTCAGGGTGCCGGGGGCGCCGTAGGTGCCGGCCACGGACGGGCCGCCGACCGGCACCGCGGCGGACTTCACACAGCCCGCCGAGGAGGCGCTCGCGGTCATGTCACGCCGGGCCAGCGTGTACGTGGCGGGCAGGTCCCGGCCGGTGACCAGCACCGTGTGGGCCTTGCCCGGGGTCAGCGCGCACACCGACCAGCCGTCGAGGGAGGCGGCGCGCTCGCAGACCTTGCGGCCGTCGGCGTCCACGACGGCGAACTTCGCCGGTACGCCCCCGGAGGTGCTGACCAGCTGGAGGACCTCCGCGTCCGTGTGCGCGTCGGCCGGGATGCTCAGGCACCGCGAGAAGACGCCGTCCCCGGTGGTGAGCGTGGCCGTCGCGCCGTCGGCGGCGAAGCTGCCGGCAGGCAGGACCGGGCAGTCGTTCGCGGCGTCGGTGCGGTGGAAGGCGATGGCGTACGGACCGGTCGCGCCGTCGCCGACGCCGTCGGTGTGCACCAGCGCCCGGTAGGGAGCCGCACCGGTCAGCTCGCAGTCGGCGTCGGCCAGCTGCCACGCGTCGCACCGCGCGACGCCGTCCCGGTCGTAGACCGCGAGCTCGGCGTCCACCCCGGACGCGGCGAGCGGGGTGAGCGCGGCGAGGTGGGCGCCCTGCGGGACGTCCAGCGCCAGACAGTCGTACTGGCCGACCGTGCTCAGCTCGCCCTGGTACGCCCCGGTGCTCGTGGCCACGCACCCGGCGTCGGAGGCCCGGTCCAGCAGGAGCAGGTCGTCCGGGTCGGACTCCGCGTACGCGAAGGGGTACGCGCCGTCGAGGACCGCGGTGTAGGTGCCCGCGGCCGGCAGCCGGCACGGGTCGCTCTCCCGGCAGGCGATCTTCCCGGCCGTGTCGTACACCCGGACCGCGCTCGCGGAGTAGTCGTCCACGGAGTGCACGAGGTACCGGCCCGCCTTGTCGACGGTGAAGGTGAAGCAGGGGTTGTCGGCGAAGTCCAGCCCCTCCAGCGGCCCGTACGGGCGCACCGAGGCGGTACGGCAGCCCCGCGGGTCGGACAGCGACCGCACCTTGACCGCGTACTCGGCGGGGAATCCCCGCTCCGCGTACGTCACCTGGGACAGCACCCGGTAGGGGCCGTCACCGGGCAGGACGCAGCTGCGGGTGTCCTCGTCGTCCTCGGTGACGCGCGGGCAGATCCAGGCGCCGGTCGAGTCGGTGATCCAGGCGAGGCTCTCGCCGTAGTACCGCGTGCCGTAGGTGAGCCGGACGCGTTCGCCGGCCGTGCCCTCGAACTCCTGGCAGTCGACCCCCAGCTTCCCCACCGAGGTCCGGCTCACCGCCGGAAGGTCCCAGCCGGTGCCGACGGACTCGAAGCAGCCCGGGGTGTCGGCGCCGAGCGGGACCACGGTGAACGAGGCCTCGGCGGCCGCCAGGCCGTCGTTGACGACGTCGAGCCTGTAGGTGCCGGCGGCGGGCACCTGGCAGCGGCCGCCCTTGGAGATCTGCTCGTCGTAGCAGTCGACCTCGGTGCCGTCCTCGGCGGTCAGCCGCGTGTACAGGTTGTCCAGCGACACCAGATACAGGCCGGCCGCCCCGGCCGTCAGCGTGTAGCAGGCACTGCTCTGGGCCGGGACGGCGGCCTTGGTGACCGCGTCCCCCGGGTCGCCGAAGGACGCGAGCGTGAGCGGCGCGCACTCCGGGTCGACGGCGGCGGCGGGGCCGGCCCCGGTCAGGGTCACCAGTGAGGCGAAGAGTGAGACAACAGCGGCGAAGGCGGTCGGCAGCAGCGCCGGCCGCCTCCGTCTCGCGGACGGACAGGCGTCCTCGGGCAACGGATCCCCCCTGGATCACGAGTAGTTGAGGGGATCGTCGCACACGGGTACGACAACGCACACACGAGATCCCGGGCGCCGGCCGGCTCAGTCCCGCCCGGCCACCTTGTCCGCCACCCGCGCCAGCCGCGACGCCTGCGCCGCCCCGCTGCCCTGCTCCCTGCGGTCGGCGGCCCGGTAGGTGGCGTACAGCCCCTGCACGCCCAGCCAGCGCAAGGGCTCCGGCTCCCACTTGCGCACCTTGTGCCCGACCCACGGCAGGTCGAGGAGTTCGGTGCGCACACCCTGTCCCGAGTCCTGCTGGACGAGGTCCCGGAGCGTACGGGCGGCGAGGTTGGCGGTGGCCACGCCCGAGCCGACGTAGCCGCCCGCCCAGCCGAGGCCCGTCGAGCGGTCCAGCGTGACGGTCGCGCACCAGTCGCGCGGCACGCCCAGCACACCCGACCAGGCGTGCTCGACCCGCACCCCGGCCAGCGCCGGGAAGAACCCGACGAGGATCTCCCGCAGCGCCTCGACGGTCGCCGGCTGGGTCCGGCCGTCGTTGTCCGTCCTCGACCCGAACCGGTACGGCACCCCGCGCCCGCCCAGCGCGATCCGCCCGTCGGCCGTGCGCTGCGCGTACATATAGGCGTGCGCCATGTCGCCCAGCGTCTCGCGCCCGTCCCAGCCGACCGACGCCCACTGCTCCGCGGTGAGCGGCTCGGTGGCGATCATCGAGGAGTTCATGGGCAGCCAGGTCCGCTTCTGTCCCTTGAGGCTCGCCGTGAATCCCTCGGTGCAGCGCAGGACGTAGGGCGCGCGGACGGTGCCGTACGGGGTGACCGCGTGCTTGGGCCGGATCTCCGTGACCGGCGTCAGCTCGTGGATGGTCACGCCCAGCGCCTCGACGGCCGCCGCGAGCCCCTTGACCAGCTTCACCGGGTGCAGCCGCGCCCCGTGCGGCGTCCAGCTCGCGCCGACCGCGTCCGCCACCCGGATCCGCTCGGCGGTCTCCCGGGCCCCGTACAGCTCGCGGTCCTTCTCGCCGTACGACAGCTCGTGCGCGTGGAAGGCCTTGAGCCGCGCCAACTGCGCGGGCGTACGGGCGACTTCGAGCACCCCGCCCTGGTGGACGTCGGCGTCGATGCCCTCCGCCCCGGCGACCCGGACGACCTCGTCGACGGTGTCGTTCATGGCCCGCTGGAGCCGTACGGCCGCCTCGTGGCCGTGCAGTCTCGCGTACCGGCCGCGGCCCGCGATGCCGTTGTACAGCCAGCCGCCGTTGCGTCCCGAGGCCCCGTAGCCGCAGAACTTCTGCTCCAGGACGGTGATCCGCAGGAAGGGGACGGCCTTCTTCAGGTAGTACGCGGTCCACAGTCCCGTGTAACCGCCGCCCACGATCACCACGTCCGCGGAGGTGTCCCCCGCGAGCGGTTCGCGGACCGCGGGGAGGCCGTCGTCCGCGTACCAGAAGGAGATGGCGCCGTTCACGGCACCGCTGACCGAGCTGCTCATGGGAGGACGTTAATTGGCATGAGCGGTTTCCGGGAGCCCAGTAGGGTCCGAAAGGTGATCGACATTCCGCAGGAGCTCGCCGCATCACAGCAGGAGTACAACGGGGAAGCGGGCCGCGCGTACATCGCCGGACTTCCCGCCCTGACCGCCGCCTTCCTCGACCGCTGGGAACTGAAGGCCGACGGCCGCCCGATGCACGGGGTCAGCGCCCTGGTCCTCCCGGTCCTCCGCCGCGACGGCACCCCCGCCGTCCTGAAACTGCAGCTCCTCGACGAGGAGACCGCGGGCGAGCCGGTGGCCCTGCGCGCCTGGGACGGCGACGGGGCGGTCCGTCTCCTCGACCACGACGAGGCCACCGGCACCATGCTCCTCGAACGCCTCGACTCCTCCCGCATGCTCGCCCACCACCCGGACGTCCACGAGTCCGTCCTGGTCATCGCCCACCTGCTGGCCCACCTCACGTCCTTCCCCGCCCCCGCCGGGCTGCGCCACCTCGGCGACATCGCGCGGGAGATGCTGGAGCAGACCCCCGACGCCCTGAAGCTCATCGCGGACCCGGAGGCCCGCCGTATCGTCGCCGACTGCGCCGCCGCGGTCCGCGAGGTCATCGACACCCCCGGCGACCGCCTCCTGCACTGGGACCTCCACGACGAGAACGTCCTCGCCTCCGAACGCGCCCCCTGGCTCGCCATCGACCCCAAGCCCCTGACCGGCGACCCCGCCTTCGAACTGTGGCCCGCCCTCGCCAACCGCTTCGACCCCGCCGACATCCTCTGGCGCTTCGACGCCATGACCGACGTACTGTCCCTGGACCGAGCCCACGCCCGCGCCTGGACCTACGGCCGACTCCTCCAGAACTGCCTCTGGGACATCGAGGACGGCCGCCCGCTGGACGAGGAGCAACTGGAAATCGCGAGGCGGCTTCGCGACCGCGCAAGCTAGCCTGCGCCCATGATCCGACCCGCCACGCCCGCTGACGTCCCCGCCATCCACACCCTCGTCCGAGAACTCGCCGAGTACGAGAAGGCGCTGGAGGAGGCGAAGGCGACCGAGGAGCAGCTCCACACGGCCCTCTTCGGCGACCACCCGGCCGCCTACGCGCACATCGCGGCCGACGACACGACCGGCGAGACCGTCGGCTGTGCGATCTGGTTCCTGAACTTCTCCACCTGGCGCGGCGTCCACGGCATCTACCTGGAGGACCTCTACGTCCGCCCCACCGCCCGGGGCGCCGGCCACGGCAAGGCCCTGCTCACCGAACTGGCCCGGCTGTGCGTCGAGCGCGGCTACCAGCGCCTGGAGTGGTCCGTCCTGAACTGGAACGCACCCTCCATCGCCTTCTACGAGGCACTCGGCGCCCGCCCCCAGGACGAGTGGACGGTGTACCGCCTGACGGACGAGGCGCTGACGCAGCTGGGCGGCGGCCTTCCGCAGGCGTGACTGTCCCCAACTGGCAACAGCGTGAACTTCATCCCCGGCCTCGAACTCTCCCGCCGCTTCTACACCGACGCCGTACGCCCCCTGCTGGAGAAGGCCGCCCCGGGCGTCCCCCACTCCGCCGCCCGCATCGGCAGCGGATCCGAGGTCCTCGGCTACGACACCCCGCGCTCGGCCGACCACGAGTGGGGCCCGCGGCTCCAGGTCTTCCTGCACCACCACGACGTGCCCCGGCACGCGGCCCGGATCACACACATGCTCGCCGAGCACCTCCCGAAGACGTTCCTGGGCCACCCGACCAACTTCGCGCCCACCGGGGAGTCCCGCGACATCCGCGTCATGCGGCTCACCGACGGCCCCGTCCACCACCGCGTCGAAGTGACCGGCACCTCCACCTGGTTCACCGACACCCTCGGCTTCGACCCGGCGCAGGGCATCACCCCGGCCGACTGGCTGGCCGTACCCGGTCAGCTGCTCGCCGAGGTCACCGCGGGTGCCGTGTTCCACGACGGTCTGCACACCCTGACCCCGTTACGCCGGGCACTGCGCTGGTACCCCCACGACGTCTGGCTGTACGTCCTGGCCTGCCAGTGGCAGCGCGTCGCGCAGGAGGAGGCCTTCGTGGGCCGCGCCGGCGAGGTCGGCGACGAACTGGGCTCGGCCGTCACCGCAGCCCGCCTGGCCCGCGACCTGATGCGGCTGTGCCTGCTGATGGACCGCCGCTACCCGCCGTACGGCAAATGGCTCGGCACCGCCTTCGCCCGCACGGCCGCCGGGCCCCGCCTCACCCCCGTGCTCACGACCGCGCTCGCCGCCACGGACTGGCACACCCGCGAACGTCACCTCGTCCACGCGTACGAGATCGTCGCGCACCAGCACAACCAGCTCGGCCTGACCGACCGCGTCGACCCGGCCACGCGCCCGTACCACTCCAGACCCTTCCAGGTCCTGCGCGCCGACCGCTTCGCCGCGGCCCTGACCGCCCGCATCACCGACCCGGCCCTCAAGGACCTGCCGCTCGTCGGCGCGGTGGACCAGTTCGTCGACAGTACGGACGTCCTGTGCCGCCCGGAGTCGGCCCGCACCCTGAGTCACGACGTACGCAAGCCCTGACCGGCCCGCACGGCCGGCCCGTCGCACGCCGCGAGCGCTTCGAGCTCCCGGACGACCGCCGCGCCGATCAGCTCGGCGTCACCGGCCCGCCCGTGGCTGACGACCGTGAGCGTGTAGGCGTCGGCGGTGTGGACGAGGCAGAGGTTCGCCGTGCCGGGAGGGGACAGCTGCGGCAGGGGGACGACCCGGGCCAGGGGGCGGCCGTGCAGACGACTGGGGTGGTCCCGCCACTTGAAGGCGGTGCACAGGCTGGTGGTGAGTTCGGGCCGGGCCAGTCGCCGGGCCATCACCCCGGCCAGCCACGGCACGGCACGCGCGGCACCCTGCAGCGCGGGAAGGATCGCGCGGTGGGCGTCGCAGCGCCGGCCGAACCCCCCGACCTGGTCCTGGCAGGCCGCGAGCCGCGCCACGGGGGACTCCAGATCGACGGGCAGCGGCATCCGCAGCACGGTGACGCCGTTGCCGAGCTGCTGCGCGCTGCGACGGGTCCGCAGGTCGACCGGGACCGTGGCGTAGAAGGGGTGCGATCCCTTCGGCCAGGCCCGCGGCGGCCCGTGGCAGACCCGCAGGGCACCGGCGTACGTACTCAGCAGCAGCTCGTTGAGAGTCGCCCCCCGCCCGTCGGCCGGCTGCCGGCGTGCCGTACGCATCACCTGCGGATCGAGCTCCACGACCGCGACCGACGGCCGCGCCTCGTCGGGGGAAGCCGTGGGCAGCGGCCGTCCGAGCGCCCCGATCCGGCGCAACTCCCGGCCCACGTCCGCCGCGCTGACGGCCGGCCGCCGCCGTACGGTCGCGGTCGGGTCCGCCGCGGCCGGCCCGCGCGGCGGCAGCGGCGGTACGGCGTCGTCCATCAGCAGCCGGAAGACCGTCTCCAGCGATCTGCCGTCCAGCAGCGCGTGATGCGCGAACAGCACGAGGGCGTCGCCCGCGACCAGCAGCCGCCACAGCGGCCGTTCGGGCGGCAGCAGCCGGCTCACGCCGTCGGCGAGCAGGGACCGCAGATCCTGGTCCGTGGTGGTGATGTGCGCGCCGGCGTCGAACGGCCGGGCGGTCTCCCAGCGGTGGCCCGACAGCGCCCCCGACCCGGTGGGCGGCCGCAGGACCAGGCTCATCCGCTCCAGCCCGCCCCACCGTTCACGGACCCGGGCCCGCACCCGCTCCAGGTCGAGCGGCTCGCCGGGGAACACCCCGGCGATACCGATCGTCCCCGGCAGCCCGTTGCGCAGATGCCCTTCGTCGATGGCCGTCAGCCTCATGTGCCACAGCCGTGGGGCGAGTCGAACACGACACAGGCGTTGTGGCCGCCGAAGGCGAAGCTGTTGCTGATCACCGGCCCGTCCGGGATCTTGCGCGGCTCCCCGACGACCATGTCCAGCTCGCACCGGGGATCCAGCCGGGTGAGATGCGCGGTCGGCGGCGCGAGCCCCTCCCGCACGGACAGCGCGGTGATCACGGCCTCCAGCGCCCCCGCCAGCCCCAGCCCGTGCCCGGTCACGGCCTTGGGCGCGGTGACCGGCACGGCGCGCGGGCCGAACAGCGCGCTGATGGCCTGCGCCTCGGCGAGGTCGTTCAGCTCGGTGCCGGTGCCGTGCGCGTTGACATGGGTGACGGCGTCCGCGGTCGAACCGGCGTCGGCGAGCGCCTGCTCCATGCACGCCCGGGCCCCCGACCCGTCGGGGTGCGGTGCCGTCAGGTGGAAGGCGTCGGACGTACGCCCGTACCCGGTGAGCGTGGCGTGGACTCGGGCGCCCCGCGCGCGGGCGAGGTCCAGCCGCTCCAGCACCAGGAACGCCGCCCCTTCGGCGAGGACGAACCCCTGCCGCCCGACGTCGAACGGCCGTGACGCGGAAGCGGGATCCTCGCACGCGGTGACCATCGCCCCGGCCCGCCCGAACGCCAACGCGGTCGTCGGGGTCAGCGGACTGTCATGGCCCCCGGCCACCACCACGTCCGCGCACCCCGCCCGGATCATCTGCATGGCCTCGCCCACGGCATGCGTACCGGAGGCACAGGCGGTGGAGACCGTCAGGCTGGGCCCGGTGATCCCGAGCCTGGCGCTGATCCAGTACGCGCCCGCGTTGTTCATCAGCCGGGGCGCGTAGAGCACGTCGGGCTGTCCGATGCCGTTCTCCTGGCTGATCACCCCGCCGTACCCGGTGCCGGTGACCACAGCCCGCCGGCCGGGACCGACGTGCAGTCCTCCGGCGTCCGCCACCGCGTCCACGGCGGCGCACACGGCCAGCTGCACCGAACGGTCCATCCGGCGCATCTCCTTGGGCGCCAGTGAGCCGGCCGGGTCGAAGGCGGTCATGGCGGACGCCGGGTACACGACCGTGCCCTCGTCGTCGAAGGCGTGCAGCCCCGTCGCGGAACGGCACCGCACGAGACTCTCCCAGAGCTCCTCGGGACTCGCCCCGGCCGCGCAGCGAACCCCGAGGCCGGTGACGGCGACGGCGGGTCGGCCGGTCATCGGGCGAGGGTGCTGTGGGCGCCGGGGGTACGCAGCCGCACGATGAGGTCGGCGACATCACCCACGGTGGACACGCCGACCTTGTCGGTCCCTCTCAGACAGACGCCGAACAACTCCTCCGAGGCCGCTTCCAGTTCGGTGATGTCCAGGCTGTCCGCGCCCAGGTCGGCGACCAGCCGAGCCTGCGGGACCACCGCCTCCGGCGGCACCGACATCACCCGCGCGCACAGCGGGCGCAGCGCTTCCCATACGTCGCCGTGTTCCGCTTCCATGCAACTGCCTCCATCTCCTGGTGCCGTCAGGGCACTGACGGCGTCGCCATCCCGGCCCATGTCTCGAACTCCGTGACGACCGCGTCGGCGAGCCGCTCCGCGTCGTTCGGGCGCAGGTGGCACACCACGGTGAGCGTGAACGCGTCCCCTGCCTGTGCCAGGGCGAAGCTGACCGTGCCCGGGTGCTGCAGGGGCGGCAGGCCGACCGTGCGCACGAGCCGACGGCCCTGGAAGGTGCCTGCCCCGCCGGGCCACTTCATGGCCGTGGTCGCGGTCGCCGCGAAGCAGTTGTGCCGCCCGCGGTCGGCCAGCAGCCCGGTGACCCAGGGCCCCGTCCGGCGAACCGCTTCTGCGGCCGGGAACAACACGGTGGCGTGCGCGGCGGCCCGCTCGGGCACACCGGCCATCGCGGCCTGACCGGCCCGCAGCCGTGCCACGGGCCCGTCCACGTCGACGGGCAGCGGAACCCGGACGACCGTGAGGGTGTTCCCGAGTTCGCCCGTGGTTGCCCCGGTGCGCAGATCGCACGGTACGGCCGTGTAGACCGGTTCGTCGCGCTGTCGCCATTGCCGCACCGGCCCGTACCGGTCCCGCACCGCCCCGGCCACGGCGCCGACCAGCAGCTCGTTCAGCGTCGCGCCCCGGCCGTCGGCCGGCTGCCGGCGGGCGGACCGGACCATGTGCGCGGGCAGTTCGCGCACCGCGACCGAGGAGCACGGCTCCCCGGGCGGCCGCATCGGAAGGGCCTGTCCCGCGGCCGCCAGCGTCATGAGCTCCCTGCCCGCCGCACGCAGGCCGACCCGCGGCGGCGGCGCCGACCGCACCGACTCCCTGGCCGCGGGGCCGTCCATCAGCGCGCGCATCAACGTCGCCAGGGACCGCCCGTCCAGCAAGGCGTGCTGGGCCACCAGCGCCAGCGCGAAGTCACCGCCGTGCGCCGCGTCCGGGACCACGTGCAGCCGCCAGGGCGGCAGCCCGCCGGTCAGCGGCCGGTCCACGCTCCGCGCCCACAGGTCGTCCAACTTGGCCGACGCCACGCCGACATGCGCACCGGGATCGAACGGCCCCGGCACCGCCCACCGCATCCGCCCGCGCCGCCCGAACAGCCCCCGCCGCACCGCCGTACCGTCGCCCCGGGGGCCGTCGAGCACGCAGTTCATCCGCTCCAGGCCCGCCCACCGCTCGGCGACACGGGCCCGCACCTGCTCCACGTCGGGCTGCTCGCCGGAGAGGACCACCGCCAGGCCGATCACACCCGGACACCCGTTGAGCAGCAGCATCTCGTCGGCATAGGACAGTCTCATGCGGTCTCTCCGGCTCGCAGTCCAAACGCCCGCCCCGTGATGGAGCGGGCGTTGAACCGAACACTTCCTACGGTCTACTTGAGCGCTCCGCTGTTGCAGCCCATGTCCGAGCCGAGGTGGCTGGGCTGCGCACCCGGGGAGCCCTCACCGTTGAGCGCGTTGCCCAGCGCGCCGTTGACGAGGCCGAGGCTGCCGAGGATGTCGATGTTCATGTCGTGCGAACGGCACTCGATGCCCTGCGTGATGTCGACGTCGTGGGCCATCGCCTCACCGTGGGCGGCGGCGGTGCCGGCGCCGAACGAGCCGACGCTGCCGAGGACGGCGCCCACGAGGGCGACCTTGTGAAGCTTGCGCATTTCTTCTCCGTTGGTCGAGCAGATGGGGTGTGCGGGAGATCGAGCGGGGAGGCGTGACACGTACGGCCCGCTCCGTCAGCCGAGTCGGGGCAGACCCAACTGGCCCACGGGCGGCGCCGCGACCTGTCCCAGGCCGAGGCCGGGCACCTGCGGTGCGCTGGCCGGCGAGATCAGCGGGTTGATCAGCGGGTTCACCTCGGGGTTCACCTGCGGGTTCACCTGCGGGGCGACCCGCGGCGGGGGCTCCGGGTTGAAGACCTGCGGCGCGGAGACCTGCGGAGCGACCTGCGGCATCACCTGCGGCGCCGTCTGCGGGGTGACCTGCGGCACGACCTGCGGCGCGACGGGCTGGGGCGCGGCGGCCGGCGCGGAGTGCGGCGCACCGGAGGCCTCCGCGTAGCCGCCCGACGAGGCCGAGGCGGAGGCGTAACCGCTCTCCTGGCGCGGGGCGGGCGCCGGGGGCGCGTAGTGCGGCGCCGGCTGGGGCTGCGGCTGCGGACGCGTGGCCTGCGCGGCACCCGTCGAACGGGCCGACGCCATGACCTGGGGCTGCGGCGGCGCGTACTGGGGAGCGGGCGCCGGGGCGTACTGCGGCGGCGCGTACTGGGGCGCCGGAGCGTACTGAGGAGCCGCGTACTGAGGAGGAGGCGCCGGAGCGTACTGGGGCGCCGCGTACTGGGGAGGAGGCGCCGGAGCGTACTGAGGTGCCGGATATTCGGGAGCGGGAGCCGGCGCGGCACCGCTGTACCCGACGGGATAGTCGGCGGCCTCGCTTACGCCGGCACCGATGGCGGTCAGACCGCCGGCCGCCGCTACGACGAGCGCGGCCTTGTGAAGCTTGCGCATGGAACCCTCGGCCCTTCATTACCTGTACAGGGAAATCCGTTGTATTCAGTCAGTCTTGCGTGCGCTCAGTCTGATATTCGTACTGCGCCCTTACAGGGGTAATGCCTGAGCTGTCATGTGGACTTCACGCCGGAGCAGGCAGCGGATCCCGTTGCCTCTCTCTGATTCCGGATCGCTGCCCTCTCTCAGCTGGCAACGACATTTCCCTGAGCAGGTCACGGGATCCAAATTTCCGTCACTCAATTGCCATCCATCCGATAAAAGGCTCTGATGAACACCCTCTGGCAAATGAGTGACGGCATCTTCGCGCACGTGACCGGCCCGACGCTTCTCTCGTTCCCCCCAGGGTCAGAGCGATGGTGCATCGCAGCCGCATTTCCATATGTTCCATGCACAGGTCAATGAAGGGCCGGGGTTCCATGCGCAAGCTTCATCAGGTCGCGCTCGTCGTAGCAGCAGCCAGTGGTCTGTCGGCCATCGGCGCCGGACCCAGCGTCGCCGACGCGCCCGTCGGATACGGCGGCACGGCACCGGCTCCCGTCGGCCAGCCGGACGTCCAGGCCACCTCGTGGGGCAGTTCGCAGGCTTCCGCGCAGTCCTCCAACTCGCCGACCGCGCACGGCCAGGCGGCCCCGGGCCCGCAGCGGGGCGCCGACGTCAGCCCGCAGGTCAGCCCCCAACTGAGCCCGAAGATCAGCCCGCAGGTCAACCAGCAGCCGGCCGCGGCGCCGTCCGGCCCGATCGAGCAGGCCAACCTGTTCCGCCCGTACCAGGAGTGCAGCCCGCAGTCGCTGGTCAACGCGGCTGTCCCGGTCGCCGTACTGGCCGCCTCCGAGACCCGCGGCATCGACTGCGACCAGGCCAACAGCCAGGCGAACTCCCTGGCCCACGCCCGCTAGACGCGCCGGCGACGACGCCCGGAGGAGATCCGAACCTCATCTCCTCACGGTTACTCGATGCGGCTTTTGGGTGCTTCCGGTATGAAGTGCGAACTTCGGCGTGCCTCCGGGACATATCGGGATACTTCGTATTAATCTTCCGTAACTGTACGAAGTCGATCTTCTACAGATCGCACCCACCTCACTCCACCGGAGAAGAACATGCACAAGGTTCGCAAGGCTGCCGTCATGGTCGTCGCCGTCGGCACCATCGGACTCCTGGGCGCCGGCACGGCCACCGCCGACGGCCACGGCGGCAAGGACGGGGGCAAGTTCAGCGTCCTGCAGAGCTCCAACTGCAAGTCGCACGACCTGAACGTCGACGTCCTCGGCCAGGTCGGCGTCCTCAACGGCCTGCTGGGCAGCGCGCTCAACGGCGAGGGCGACCCGGGCGCGCAGGACACCCACCTCGGCTCGTCGATGGGCTGCAACAACAGCGCCTTCTAGGCACTGACGGCCGCGCAGCCGGCCGAAGCGGGAAACAGTCCCGGTACCGAGCCCCAGGCCCGGTGCCGGGACTCCTTTTTGCGACACGCCTTTGCCCCGCGATTCCTCGCCGAGGGATTAATTTCCGGGCCATCGGCCAAGATGGTGAGAATTTCCAGAATTCGGCGCGCCGCCCATTGCTCCGCATTACTTCCTATTAGCCTCCGTAACTGTTCGAAGTCGGTCCGAAATGGATCGCAACCCACTTCACTCCACCGGAGAAGAACATGTACAAGCTCCGCAAGGCCGCCGTCCTGGTCGCCGCTCTCGGGAGCGTCGGCCTCCTGACCTCCGGCGCCGCCCACGCCGACGGAGGTGGCTGGGGCCAGAAGGGCACGAACGTCGACGTCCTCCAGAGCAGCAACTGCCGGTCGCACGACGCCAACGTCGACATCCTCGGCCAGGTCGGTATCGCCAACGGCCTGGGCGGCAACCTGCTGAACGGCGAGGGCAGCCCGGGCGCGCAGGAGACCGGGCTCGGCTCGGAGATGGGCTGCAGCAACAGCGCCTTCGGCAAGTGACGTAGACCGCTTCCTTTCCCGGTGCCCCGGCCTTCCGGCCGGGGCACCGGGCTTTTTGCAGTCCGCCCCGCCCCGGGAAGCGCCGTCCGGAGGCCGGGAAAGCGAATGCCGGACCAGGATCACTCCCGGTCCGGCATCGGCCGCTCACGCGCCTCAGAAGTCGAACTTGGGAATCTTGATGCCCTTGGGCAGCTTCGCCGTGTTGTTGCACTCCACAGTCGGCCCGGAATGCACGGACCCGTCGTTCAGCATCTGGTCCCGGGGGCCGACGACTCGCGGCCGCTCGACCGTCGAGCAGTCCTGGCTCTGCTTGAGGACGTAGCCGTTGCGCTTGTCCTTGTGGACGACCTCGCTCTTCTTGACGCAGACGATGTCTCCCTGGGCGGTGAACGAGCAGGCGCCCTTGGGATCGTCGGCGTACGCCGGCGCGGCGCCGCTGTAGATCACGGCTAGAGCTCCGAGGAGCCCCGAGACGGTTGCGATCTTCTGTCGACCGTTCATGTACGGCGTTCCTTTGCAAAGGTCGAGTACGACGGAACTGCGGCAGCCCGGCCGCGCACCCTGACGGGTCTGCTGCGCGGCCGGGCTGCATTTGCTAAGGGTGTTGTCCAGCACACCGTTGAAAACAGCTCGGTCTGATCCAGGAGCTGGGCGTTCAGACCGCGCGATATGCATAACGGTGTTCCGACGGATATCGATGCGCCTGTCGTGACGCTTCGCGGCGATGGCCTAGTGGGCCGGCGGTGGCGTGGAGTTGGCAGCCACCCGCCCCGCGGCGGTCACGACGAAATCACAGTGCCCTGAAACCCGCGCATCGGACCCTCGGCGTCTTTCTTCTTACTGAGCGGTGTACGACGGGGTGGTGTACGACGGAGCGCTGTACTCGCCGTATCCGTACTCCGGCGCGGCGGCCTTGGGAGCGGCCTCCGGCGCGACCTGCGGAGCAGCGGCGGGAGCCGCCTCCGGAGCCGCGTGCGCCTTGTCGGTCGGCGCACCCCAGTTGGCCACGGCGTTCGCCGTCGAGGTGGCCACCGCGGAGACGACCTGACCGTCGAAGTCGCCCTCGTGAGCGAAAGCGGCACCGGCACCGACACCGAAGCCGGACAGCCCTGCGACGGCCGCGGCTACGACCGCAACGCGCTGAAACCTGCGCATAATCTGACCCTTTCTTCCCGGGCACGAAGCCCTGGTTGACTACTTAGTGTGAGCATATACACGTAATCCGTAGCAATTTGGGATCTTTGACCCTTATCTGTGTCGTGTCGGGTCACCCGCCGACCGCCGTGCGGGCACGAGACAGCGGATGGCCGCACCGGTCAACCCGGTGCGGCCATCCGCTGTTTGAGGGGCTCAGCCCAGGAGGCGGGCCAGCAACGGGCTGGCGTCGCTCGTGTCGTTGTTGTCGGCCGCGGCCGCGGGTGCGGGCGTCAGGTCGGAGCAGGTGATGTGCGGGCCGATCCGCGTCTGCCCGCTGGCCAGCAGGCCCGGGGTGGGCAGCGTCAAGGGCTTCGTCGGCTGGCAGTTCATCGACCGGCGGACCGTGAACCCGTCACCCTCGGGCGTCTGCCCCTGCAGCTGCTGGGTGCAGACGATGTTGCCCTGCGCGTCGAGCGCGCAGACGCCCGGGCTCGCGGCGGCGTGCGCCTGGCCGGCACCGAGACAGGTCATGGCAAGGCCGCCGAGAAGCCCGGCGACGGCCGCGATCTTCTTTCCGTTGAACATGTGTTGCGTCTCCTTTTGCGGGGGGTTGCCCGGGCGCAATACACCGCGAACCGGCAGCGCCGGGCCCTGGGGGTGTCGGAGAGACAGGCCCCTGCACCCGGTCCATGTCCGGGGCATCGGGGGCCTTTTCGCTTACGCAGTGAAGGACCGACCTGAGGGTGACTGATCCGCGGGGGACCAACCGCTCATCGGCGCGCCGGAGTTCAGGACCGCAGCGAACGCATACGGGCCGAGGGAGCAACCTCGCGCTCCGGGCAGCCGCACATGAACGGGCCCCCTCGGGGGTGACCCCGAAGGGGCCCGCGGAAGGCGTCGCGCACGACCAAGCCGCCGACCTCAGCCGGTGAAGGCGTTGTTGAACTGGCCGCAGGTGGTGTCGAAGGTCTCGGAAAGGCCGAGCACGGCGATCGGGATGTCGGCCTCGCCGACCGTCTGCGGGCTGCACTCCTGGTACGGGCGGTACAGGTCGGACACGGTCGGCCCGCTCCCGTACGCGACACCGGTACCGGCACCGATGGCGGACAGGCTGCCGGCCGCCGCCGCGACGATCATGACCTGGTGAAGCTTGCGCATGGAACCCTCGGATTTCATTACATGTACATTGAGGCTGATTGCCTACTGTGACTGAACAGACACTAGCAGTAGCGACGCTATTCCATACCGGCACATGTCCCGTGTCCCAACGGGGACATGGGGGTGCGGACGAATGAAAAGAAGGAATGAAAAACGAACCGCGGGGCGGTTGTCGTCGACAACCGCCCCGCCTGTTTTGGAGCCCCCTGTCGGATTCGAACCGACGACCTGCTGTTTACAAGACAGCCGCTCTGGACCAGCTGAGCTAAGGAGGCCTGCACGCGCTGTCACGCACGCGCCCGTGCAGTGTACCCAGGTTCCGAGGGGGCCCCGTCGAAAATTTCCGCGAAGTTCACATGCCTCCAGGTACTGACATAGAGGCGAACGCCAGGTACCGTCCAGATCCAGTCCGCACATGTGGACTAAACCAACCACCTTCCTACAACGGATCGTCCGGCACGTTCCTGCCGGTAGAAGGGGGCCCATTCATCATGGCCACTGTCTCGTTCGACAAGGCGACCCGGATCTACCCGGGCACCGAGAAGCCCGCCGTGGACGCGCTCGACATCCACATCGAGGACGGAGAGTTCCTCGTCCTCGTCGGCCCGTCCGGCTGCGGCAAGTCCACCTCGCTCCGCATGCTGGCGGGGCTCGAGGACGTCAACGGCGGCGCCATCCGCATCGGTGACCGCGACGTCACGCACCTGCCGCCGAAGGACCGGGACATCGCCATGGTGTTCCAGAACTACGCGCTGTACCCGCACATGACCGTCGCCGACAACATGGGCTTCGCGCTCAAGATCGCCGGCGTGCCGAAGGCCGAGATCAAGCAGAAGGTCGAGGACGCGGCGAAGATCCTCGACCTCACCGACTACCTCGGCCGCAAGCCGAAGGCGCTCTCCGGTGGTCAGCGCCAGCGTGTCGCCATGGGCCGCGCCATCGTGCGTGAGCCGCAGGTCTTCCTCATGGACGAGCCGCTGTCCAACCTGGACGCCAAGCTCCGTGTCTCGACCCGTACGCAGATCGCGTCGCTGCAGCGCCGCCTCGGCATCACCACCGTCTACGTCACCCACGACCAGGTCGAGGCCATGACGATGGGCGACCGCGTGGCGGTCCTCAAGGACGGTCTGCTCCAGCAGGTCGACACCCCGCGCAACATGTACGACCGCCCGGCCAACCTCTTCGTCGCCGGCTTCATCGGCTCCCCCGCCATGAACCTGGTCGAGGTGCCGATCACCGACGGCGGCGTGAAGTTCGGTAACGCGGTCGTCCCCGTCGACCGTGACGCGCTCTCCGCCGCCACCGACAAGACGGTCACCGTGGGTGTCCGCCCCGAGCACTTCGACGTGGCCGGCTCCGACTCGGGCCAGGGCCTCGCCGTCACCGTCAACGTGGTGGAGGAGCTCGGCGCCGACGCGTACGTCTACGGCACCGCCAAGGTCGGCGGCGACGACTCCAAGGACCTCGTCGTCCGCGTCAGCGGCCGTGCCGTGCCGGAGAAGGGCAGCACGCTGTACATCGTCCCGCGTTCGGGCGAGACCCACGTGTTCTCGACCTCCACGGGTGCGCGGCTGTCCGACTGAGGCAGCACAACCCCGGGTAATTCACCCAGCTTGACGAAGAGGGCCCCGCAGACGGCTGCGGGGCCCTTCTCGTTGTCGACAAATACCCCGGCATACCGGTCATTTCGAGTGCTGTGCGTCAACGCGCTACCCAAAAACGAGGGCCTCTTCATCCCCCGAACCGGTGACTAAATGTCGCCATATCAGCACCGAACGCTACCCTCACTCGCGTGAAGCACTCCACCACCCAACAGACACGACGCGGCCACCGGGGCCCCGCCCGCCAGCTCGGCCGCACACTCGCCCTCGTCCTGCCCGTCTTCCTGGTGCTCTCCGGGACGCTCGCGGTCACCCGGGTCAACTGGTCAGGGGACCCCTCGGACTCGGTGCTGACCGCGACCGACGTCTCCGCGGGCAAGGGGAAGAACGCCGTCCCCCGCGCGCCACAGGACGTGCTGCGCGATCAGCTCCTGACCGAGTTGCAGGAGAAGAACCCCGGCGTCGCCCTCACCCACCTCCAGCAGGCCGTCGACGAGCGCCCGTCGCTGACGCGGCACTGCGCCTCGATCGCCCGCGCGCTGGGCCGCGCCGCGGTCCGTGTGTACGGTCCGACGCGGGCGCAGTCGTATGCCCGCCCCGTCTGCGACACCGCGTTCGCCTCGGGCGTGGCCGCGGCGCACAGCTAGCGGATGGTCACCGGCGGGCTCTTGGAGAACGGTTGTCGGCCCGATGCCGCGAGCGGGGCGCCGCGTACAGTTCGGTCATGACTGATCCGAACGCCGCGTCCCGCCCCGTTCAAGCCGTCGTCCTGGCCGGGGGCCAGGGGTCCCGGCTCCGCCCGTACACCGACGACCGGCCCAAGCCGATGGTCGAGATCCCCGGCACGGGGACGCCGATCATCGGCCACCAGCTCGCCTGGCTGGCCGAGGAGGGTGTGACGGACGTCGTGGTCAGCTGCGGGCATCTCGCCGAGGTGCTGCAGGACTGGCTGAAGTCGGCCGAGCTGCCGGTCCGCGTGACGACGGTCGTCGAGGCGGAGCCGCTCGGGCGGGGCGGTGGCCTGAAGTACGCGGCCGCGCATCTTCCGCACCCGGATCAGCCCTGGTACGCCACGAACGGCGACATCTGGACCCGTTTCTCGCTGCGCGACATGGCGGACTTCCACGCCGAGCGCGACGCGGTCGCCACGCTCGCGCTTGCGCGGCCGCGCATTCCGTGGGGCGCGGTGAAGACCGACGGCTTCGGGCACATCACCGACTTCATCGAGGCCCCGCCGTCGACGTTCGAGATCAACGCCGGTGTCTACGTCTTCTCCTCCACGTTCGCCGACCTGCTCCCCGCCCGCGGCGACCACGAACGCACCACGTTCCCGCACCTGGCACGCGAACGCCGCCTGTCCGGATTCCCCATCCCCCAGGGCGCCTACTGGCGAGCCATCGACACGGCGAAGGACCTCACGGAGGCGGCGAGGGAACTGGCGGCGCTGGGCAGGTGAGCGGGGGATACCTGCGGCGGCCCGTTCCTGTCCGGTGGGGGTGCGCGTAGCGCGGTTCGGTGAGCTGGGTGGGTCGGGGCCGCGCCGGGGGGTACGCCGTCCAGCGGCCTCTGTGGCGTCCGGCGTCCGAGGACAAGACCGTCCCCCGCAGAGGACGACGCCACCCCAGGCCCCTCCAGCCCGTCCGGCGTCCGCGAACAAGACCATCCCCAGCCCCCCCCCTCCAGCCCGTCCGGCGTTTGAGGACGAGGCCGAAGGCCGATGGGGGTCCAGGGGGCGCAGCCCCCTGGCGGGGTCGAAGGGGCGGAGCTCCTGGGGATGGGACGGGTAGGGGCGGCGGGGGCGAATGGCGATGGGCCCCGGAAAGGGTTCCGGGGCCCATCGGGGGTGGGGGGAGGTCAGCCCAGTAGGCCGCCCACCAGGCCCGGTTCGTCGGGGGACGAGCCGCCCGTCGAGCCGCCACCCGAGGACGGGCCCCCGGAGGTCGGACCGGTGCTGGTGCTGGGAGCTTCGTCGGCCGGCGTCGACTGCTGGGGCGGGGCCTGCCCGGCCGTCCCCTGCGTCTGACTCGGCGTACCGACACCCCCGGCGCCCGCCTCACTCGTGGCCCCCGGCGTCGTAGCGGCCCCCGACGGCGTGGCAGCCCCCGACGTGGCCCCCTGCGTGGGCGAGTTGGAGGCCGACGGCGTCTTCCGGTGCCGCTGACCGGGCTCCTGCGGGAGCGGCGAACCGGGCAGCTCGTTGCGCGGAGCCTCCCCAGGTCCGGGAACGACCACACGGTCGGCGTCGCGGACCGCACCGCCGAGCAGTGACCCGATCAGCAGGGTCAGCCCGATGACGATCGCCGTGACCAGGGCGCCACGGCGCAGGACGTACTGACGCAGCTCCCAGATGTCGGAGCGGGGTCCGAGGCGGCGCCAGGCCATGCCGGCCAAGCGGCCGTCGATCGAGTAGACGGGCGCACCGGCGATGATCAGCGGGGACCAGGCGGCGAGGTAGATGATGTCGGGGGCGTCGTAGACCGGGACGCTCTTCCAGCTGACGGTGACCAGGAGCGCGGTGGAGAGCAGGGCACCGACCACCGCGGCCACTCGCTGCCAGCAGCCCAGGACCGTCAGTACGCCGACGATGACCTGGAAGAAGGCGATAACGAGACCGGAGCCGACCGGGTGCTCTAGGGCGAACTGGCGGAGGGGCTCGGCCACTTCCCAGGGATGCAGCGTGTTCAGCCACTTCACCATCGAGCCGCGCTTGCCACCGTCGAAGTAGACGGGGTCGCACAGCTTGCCCATGCCGGCGTAGATGGAGATGAAGCCGAGGAAGACCCGGAGGGGGAGGAGTACGACGCCGAGGTTCATGCGGCGGCCGGGGTAGTAGGCGTGCCGCGCCGGGTCGTCGCCGGATCGCCTGAGCGGGGTGTCGGGCCCGTTGGGGTCGTGGGTCTCGTCCGCGAAACCCTCGTCGTCGTAGGCGAGTTCTTCGTCGTAGGCGCTCTCGACCGTGCGCATGTTCGGAAGCAGCCGTGCCTCGAGCGACTCGTGCGTGCGCTGCGCGCCCACGATCGGCGTCTCGACGGTCTGCTCCAACACGTCGTCGTAGCCGCCGTCGTAGCCGCCGTCGTAGCCGCCACCGACGTCGACTCGCGGGATGACCTGGGTGCCCCCGCCACCGGGGAGCGGTTCGTCGCCGTGGCGGACGCTGCCGTCCCGCACGGCCTGGAGCAGCCGGTGGGCGCCGGTGTCGTCCGGCGCGGACGTGCCGTTCCAGACGGCGACCCGGCGGCGGGCGCCGGTGGCCGCTCCCGCTCTGCCGGCCGCGTTGACGGCGGGGATACGGGCGGTGTCCTCGGTGGCGCTCAAGTGCCGTGTGATCCGCGGGGATTTGCTACGCCCGGTCGACGCGTTCAACAACACGCGGAAACTCGCGTGATTGACGATGATCTGCGCCGGATCGCTCGGCACCTTCACCATGCTCAGCGCGGGAGCGTCGTCGTATCCCGACGAGCGGTCCCCCGTGGGTGTGCGGGGTGTTCTGGTGTCCACACTCAACTAACCGAGTGACGTGTGGTTTGGACACTGCCTTGACCGGTCCGATCTGTCCGGACCCCGTCAAAGATGCGCAGGTCGCACCACTGTCACCAGAATTAACCCGCACGGGTGACGCCGCGGATGTCTGTTCAGGCGCGTCGGCGAGCCGCCTCGTAGAGGACGATCCCGGCCGCCACACCGGCGTTGAGCGACTCCGCGCCGCCCGGCATCGGGATGCGTACGCGGTAGTCGCACGTCTCGCCGACCAGGCGGGACAGACCCTTGCCCTCGCTGCCGACGACGATGACCACCGGGCCCTCCAGGGCCTGAAGGTCACCGAGTTCGGCCTCGCCGTCGGCCGCCAGGCCGACGACCACGAGGCCCGCCTTCTTGTACGACTCCAGCGCCCGGGTCAGGTTCGTGGCGCGAGCCACCGGGGTGCGGGCCGCCGTACCGGCGGACGTCTTCCAGGCACCGGCCGTCATGCCGGCCGCGCGGCGCTCCGGTACGACGACGCCGTGGCCGCCGAAGGCGGAGACCGAGCGGACGACGGCGCCGAGGTTGCGCGGGTCGGTCACGCCGTCCAGGGCCACGATCAGCGGGTCGGCGCCCTCGTCGTAAGCCGCGGCGGCGAGGTCCTCGGGGTGGGCGTACTCGTAGGGCGGGACCTGGAGGACGAGGCCCTGGTGGTTCAGGCCGTTGGTCATGCGGTCCAGCTCGGGGCGCGGGGCCTCCATGAGGTTGATGCCGCCGCGGTCGGCGGCGAGCTGGAGGGCCTCGCGGACGCGCTCGTCGTTGTCGATGAACTGCTGGACGTAGAGGGTCGACGCCGGGACGCCCTCGCGCAGGGCCTCCACCACCGGGTTACGGCCGACGACCATCTCGGACGTGCCCTTGCCGCCGCGGCCGCGCGGCGCGGGGCGGCGCGCGGCCTGCTTCGCCTTGGCGGTCGCGATGCGGTTCTTCTTGTGCTTCTTGCGCATCTCGGCGGGCGGCGTCGGGCCCTTGCCTTCGAGACCCTTGCGTCGCTGGCCGCCACTGCCGACCTGCGCGCCCTTCTTGCCGGACATGCGGCGGTTGTTCGCGGCCATGACCTACCTGTCTGTCGTGAGCGTTCGAATGTACGTCTATGCAGTGTGCCGCCCGGAGGCCCGGGCGGCACAATCGATCTTCCGGCGGACCGGTTCGGTCAGCGCGGGCCGAGGGTCCAGCGCGGGCCCTGCGGGCTGTCCTCGATGACGAGGCCGGACTGGCCCAGCTGGTCGCGGATGGCGTCCGCGGTGGCCCAGTCCTTGCGGGAGCGGGCCGCCTCGCGCTGGTCCAGGACCATCCGGACCAGGCTGTCGACCACGCCGTGCAGATCTTCGCCGCGGTCGGTCTCGCCGGCCCAGTGCGCGTCGAGGGGGTCCAGGCCCAGGACGCCGAGCATGGCGCGCACCTCGGCGAGGCGGGCCACGGCGGCTTCCTTGTCGTCGGCGGCCAGGGCGGAGTTGCCCTGCCGGACCGTGGTGTGGATGACCGCGAGCGCCTGCGGGACGCCCAGGTCGTCGTCCATCGCCTCGGCGAAGGCGAGCGGCACCTCGGCGGACGGCTCGACGTCACCCGCCTTCTCCACCACGCGCTGCACGAAGCCCTCGATGCGCGCGAACGCCGACTCGGCCTCGCGCAGGGCGTCCTCGCTGTACTCGATGGTGGAGCGGTAGTGCGGCGTGCCCAGGTAGTAGCGCAGGACGATCGGGCGCCACTGCTTGACCATCTCGGAGACGAGCACGCTGTTGCCGAGCGACTTCGACATCTTCTCGCCGCTCATGGTGACCCACGCGTTGTGCACCCAGTACCGGGCGAACTCGTCGCCGTAGGCCTTGGCCTGCGCGATCTCGTTCTCGTGGTGCGGGAAGATCAGGTCGAGGCCGCCGCCGTGGATGTCGAAGGCGGAGCCCAGGTACTTGTGCGCCATCGCCGAGCACTCCAGGTGCCAGCCAGGGCGCCCGCGCCCCCACGGCGTCTCCCAGTCGGGCTCGCCCGGCTTCGCGGCCTTCCACATCGCGAAGTCACGCGGGTCCCGCTTGCCGGAGATGCCCTCCTCGGCGGGCTGCCGCATCTCGTCGAGGTCCTGCCGGGACAGCTCCAGGTAGGAGGGCCACGACCGGACGTCGAAGTAGACGCTGCCGTCCGCCTCGTAGGCGTGTCCGCGCTCGATGAGACCGCGCATCATCTCGACCATCTCGGTGACATGGCCGGTGGCGCGGGGCTCGTACGTCGGCGGGAGGCAGCCGAGGGCGGTGTAGCCGTCGGTGAAGGCGCGCTCGTTCTCGTAGCCGATCGACCACCAGGGGCGGTTCTGTTCGGCGGACTTGGCGATGATCTTGTCGTCGATGTCCGTGACGTTCCTGACGAACGTCACGTCATAGCCGCGGTAGGCGAACCAGCGGCGCATGATGTCGAAGTTCAGCCCCGAGCGGATGTGCCCGATGTGCGGCGCGGCCTGCACGGTGGCGCCACAGAGGTAGATCGAGACACAGCCCGGCGTGAGCGGGGTGAAGTCACGGATCTGCCGGGCGCTGGTGTCGTACAGGCGAATCGTCACGACACATAGGGTAGTAGGCCGGTGGGGGTGCGTGGAGCAGTGCCTTGATTGTCGGGTGCGAGCCGGTGGGGGTTGGTCGCGCCCACGCGGCGGAGCCGCATATTGATACAGCCCCGCGCCCCTGGGTTGGCACACTCCCCCTGCGCTAGGAGCCCCACCCTCTCAGCCGACCCGCACCACCAGCGCTGTCGCCACCGCCATCAAGCCCTCACCCCTGCCCGGGAACCCCAGCCCGTCCGTCGTCGCTCCCGACACCGACACCGGTGCCCCCGCCGCCTCCGACAGGAGCTTCTGAGCCTCGTCCCTGCGCTTGCCGATCTTCGGGCGCGGGCCTACGACCTGTACGGCGATATTGCCGATCCGGAAGCCTGCCTCACGGACGATGCGGGCGGCCTCCGTCAACAAGGTCACCCCCGACGCACCCGACCACTCGGGCCGCCCCGTGCCGAAGTGCCGGCCCAGATCGCCGAGGCCGGCGGCCGAGAAGAGCGCGTTGCAGGCGGCGTGGGCGACGACGTCCGCGTCGGAGTGGCCCGCGAGGCCGGGGCCCTCGCCCTCCCACTTCAGGCCCGCGCACCACAGCTCGCGGCCCTCCTCGAAGGCGTGGATGTCGGTGCCGATGCCGACCTGCGGCAGCACTGGAAGCTGCTCAGAAGCCATCGTTCAGCCTCCGGCGCGCCAGGACCGCCTCGGCCAGGACCAGGTCCAGCGGGCGGGTGACCTTGAAGGCCTCCTCATGGCCGGGCACGACCACGACCGTCAGGCCGAGCTGCTCGACCATGCTCGCGTCGTCGGTGACGTCGCCGGTCACGGTCTCGTGGGCGCGGATCAGCGTGGCGCGGTCGAAACCCTGGGGAGTCTGTACGGAGCGGAGGCGGGCGCGCCGCGGCGTGGCGACCACCGGTTCGGGCTCGCCCGTGACGGTGGCCGGCTCGACCTCCTTGACGGTGTCGGCGAGCGGCAGTGCGGGCACCACGGCCGGCGATCCGTCCCGTACGGCCTCGATCACCGCGTCCACCGTGTCCACCGGGACCAGGGGGCGCGCCGCGTCGTGCACCAGCACGATGTCGTGGTCCGGCGGCAGCGCGTCCAGGCCGAGCTTCACGGACTCCTGGCGGGTCTCACCGCCGGGGACGACCAGGAAGTCGGTGCGCTCGGGCAGCGCGTGGGCATCGAGCAGGCTCTTGGCCTCGGCGGCGCCGTCGGGCGGGGCCACGACGACCACGAGGGAGACGGCGCGGGAGGCGGCCATCGCGCGGACGGCGTGGATGAGCATGGGCGTGCCGTTCAGCGCGCGGAGCGCCTTGGGGGCGCCGGGACCCAGGCGTACGCCCCGTCCGGCGGCCGGGATCACCACGGCGGTACGGGCCCCGGTACGACCTTCGGAGGGGGCACCCGTGGGCGAAGGACGCGAAACGTCAGACATCGGTTCCTGTCAGGTTTGTGTGCTCTGCCTACGTGGGTATGGCCTCAGCGTGCCGGGTGGGACGGCTTGACCGAACCCTTCCGTGACAACGGTCGAGCCAGCTGCCCGGACCCGGCACATCAAGTATCGGGGGCGCCCCCGAGATGGACGCACCGCGAGACGGATGCACCGCGTCGTCAAGCGAACATGCCGCAGCGCCCGGCGACAGTAAAAACGTCATCGGGCACCGCGGCACTTTTTTAAAGCAACACAGCAGTGTGTGCTGAACTGAGGCGGACGGACCGCGTCAGGACGCGAGGACCTCGTCGAGCAGGGCCTCGGCCTTGTCCTCGTTCGTGTTCTCCGCGAGGGCGAGCTCGCTCACCAGAATCTGGCGGGCCTTGGCGAGCATGCGCTTCTCACCGGCGGAGAGTCCACGCTCGCGCTCACGACGCCACAGGTCACGCACGACTTCCGCGACCTTGATGACATCGCCGGAGGCGAGCTTCTCCAGATTTGCCTTGTAACGACGCGACCAGTTCGTGGGCTCCTCGGCGTACGGCGCGCGCAGCACCTCGAAGACCCGGTCCAGCCCGTCCTGACCGACCACATCACGCACGCCGACGAACTCCGCATTGTCCGCTGGCACACGTACCGTCAGGTCACCCTGGGCGACCTTCAGCACCAAGTAGGTCTTGTCCACGCCTTTGATCTGGCGAGTTTCGATGGCCTCGATCAGCGCGGCCCCGTGATGGGGATAGACCACGGTGTCGCCAACCTTGAACGTCATGTGACAGGTACCCCTTCCGTGGCTATCCAGGGTAACACGGAAACTGCGGGTTCTGAATGGCGTTTTCGCAGGTCAGGGCATATCTCGGGGCTTGACAAGTCCAACACGAACGTGCTTCGCGGGCCGAGTGGAAGAAGGTATTCGCAGGTCGGAGCGGCTCTACGGGCGAGGTGAAACGCGCACGTTACACGCATCCGGAGGCACCTCCGATTGGCCGAACGTACACATATGTCCGGTTCCAGGCGTGCGACTTTCGCTACTCCGTTCGGCGTCCCGGAGTCAGGTCCCGGACGATTCCGGAATTGATCACAGCCAGGTCGGGGGCACGGTCGGTGATCAATTTCGGAGAAGGTCGCGCATTCCTTCACGGAAATTTTGCGGGGGTCTTGCGAGGGGGCTTATGTGAATGCGGGACGAGCCCCGGGGCAATGTGACTCCCGGGCCACCTGTGGGTGAAGGGACGGGTGGTGGAAGAGGTACTTCGACGGCACTTGGGCGCCCAGGGGAGGGTCGGGTGCGGTCGCGCGGGAACGGCTCGGTAACCTAAGGCCGCTGACAGATACTTAGGGCGGCTTTATGCAGCCCGCTCCGTTCAAGTCAAGGAGTTGCCGCCGCCGTGAGCAGCAGCCTTCGACGCGGCGCCCTCGCCGCGGCCGCCATCGCGTTCTCGATCACGTCGCTCGGTGCGTGCGCCGCCGGCAACAACAGCCAGACGCTGGAGATCAAGCCGGACAACGCGGCGACCTCCGTGGGCGACATCAAGATCCAGAACGCCATCGTCATCACCCAGCCCGACCCGGAGTCGACCGGCCCCGCCGCGGTCTCCGCGACCTTGTTCAACTCCGGCAGCACCGCGCAGACGCTGGACTCGATCAAGGTGGACGGCACCAGCAAGAGTGCCGAGCTCAAGCCCGCCAAGGGCGGGAGCCTCACCATCCCGGCCGGCGGTTCGCTGATCATCGGCGGCAAGGACAACGCCTCCGCGACGCTGCCCGGCAGCCGTGAGGCGATCCAGGACGGCAACGCCCAGAAGATCACCTTCACCTTCAGCAAGACCGGTGACGTGAGCCTGCGCGCCTTCGTCGTCCCGGCCGAGCACTACTTCGAGAGCTGGGGCCCGAGCAAGGTCCCGGCGGCGCCGGGCACGTCGGCCTCCCCGAGCGGTTCGCCGACCGGCACCCCGGCCGGCGGCACCCATGCCACCCCGACCGGTTCGGCCTCCGCCGGCGAGACGCCGGGCGCCGGCACCGAGGCCGGTACCGGCGCGGGCGCGGGCGCGGCGACGCCGTCCGACAGCGCCTCGCAGTCGGCTGCCGGTCACTGAGCTGCCGTACGGCGCCTGTGGAGCCGTAGAAAAGGGCGGGGCCCCGGATCATCCGGGGCCCCGCCCTCTGTCGTACGCCTTGCCTCTGACGTCTACGGCTGTTTACAACGGTTTACGGCTGTTTACAGCGGTTTACGGCTCGAACTTGTAGCCCAGACCGCGCACCGTCACCAGATACCTGGGCGCGCCCGGGTCCGGCTCGATCTTGGCGCGCAGGCGCTTGACGTGGACGTCGAGGGTCTTGGTGTCGCCCACGTAGTCGGCGCCCCAGACGCGGTCGATGAGCTGCATGCGGGTCAGGACGCGGCCGGCGTTGCGCAGCAGCATCTCGAGCAGGTCGAACTCCTTGAGGGGGAGGTCGACCTTGGAGCCGGAGACCGTGACCACATGGCGGTCCACGTCCATGCGGACCGGGCCGGCCTCCAGGGCGGCCGGGGTGACCTCCTCGGGCTCGCCGCGGCGGCGCAGGACGGCCCGGATACGGGCGACGAGCTCGCGCGAGGAGAACGGCTTGGTGACGTAGTCATCGGCTCCTATTTCCAGGCCGACCACCTTGTCGATCTCGCTGTCCTTGGCGGTGACCATGATCACCGGGACGTTGGAGCGGCCGCGCAGCTGGCGGCAGACCTCGGTGCCCGGCAGGCCGGGCAGCATCAGGTCGAGGAGGACGAGGTCGGCGCCGTTGCGCTCGAACTCGTCGAGTCCGTCGGGCCCGGTGGTCGCGACGGCGACCTCGAAGCCCTCCTTGCGGAGCATGTACGACAGGGCGTCGGAGAAGGACTCCTCGTCCTCGACGACGAGCACACGGGTCACGGAAGGACCTCCGGGGCGGAAAGCGTTTCGTACGCGGTTGGCTCAGGGGGTGAAGCAGTGGATCTGCGGGGATTCGATCCGGCGGAGTGCCCGGCCTCGTCGTCGAGATCGGGGTGCTGCTGCCCACGGTCGCGGGCCACGCCCGCCTCCGGCAGCCGCAGGGTGAACGTGGAGCCCTGTCCCTCGGAGCTCCACACCGTGACCTCCCCGCTGTGCGAGGCGGCCACGTGCTTGACGATCGCGAGACCGAGGCCGGTGCCACCGGTGGCACGGGAACGGGCCGGGTCGACGCGGTAGAAGCGCTCGAAGATGCGCTCCTTGTCCTTGTCCGAGATGCCGATGCCCTGATCGGTCACGGCGATCTCGATGAGGTCTCCGCCCGGGGCGCTGACCCGGCGGGCGGCGATGCCGACGCGGGTGCGGGCGGGCGAGTAGTTGACGGCGTTCTCGACGAGGTTGCCGAGCGCGGCGGCGAGCTGGCCGCGGTTGCCCCAGATGCTGAGGTCGTCGCTGGTGCTCCCCGCTGCCATGGTGATCTGCTTCGTACCGGCGGCGTGCCGGCAGCGGTCCACGGCCTCGGCGACGAGCTCGTCGACGCGGACCGGCTCGGCGTCCTCCAGCGGGTCGTCGTTCTGCACCCGGGAGAGGTCGATGAGCTCCTGCACCAGGCTGGTCAGGCGGGTCGCCTCGATCTGCATCCGGCCGGCGAAGCGCTGCACGGCCTCCGGGTCGTCGGAGGCGTCCATGACGGCCTCGGACAGAAGGGAGAGCGCGCCGACCGGCGTCTTCAGCTCGTGACTCACGTTCGCGACGAAGTCACGCCGCACCGCCTCTATCCTCCGGGCCTCGGTGAGGTCCTCGACGAGGAGGAGGACGAGGCGGGAACCGAGGGGCGCGACGCGCGCGGACACGGCGAGGGCATCGCCGCGTCCGGTACCGCGTCGGGGCAGATCCAGCTCGACCTGCCTTATCTCGCCGTCCCGTCTCGTGTCCCGCGCCATCTGGAGCATGGGCTCCACGGAGAGCTTGCCGCCGCGCACCAGACCGAGGGCGTACGCCGCCGAGCTGGCCTTGACCACGGCGTCCCCCTCGTCGAGGACGACGGCGGAGGAGCGCAGCACCGACAGGACCGTGTCCACGCCGGGCGGCAGGACGGGGTCGGTGTGCAGGGAGGTCCGAGTGGGTCGCTTCAGGTCGCGTTCGCTCCAGCGGAACGCCAGCATGGCGATGACGCCGGTGAGTACCCCGGCTATCGCTGCCGCTGCGGCGACCGCCGCGTTCACGTCCATGCACCCAGGTTAGGCATGACGCGGGCAGTGGCCACAGCCGTCGGAGTGCGAGCTCGAACACTCGTCGCCCAGAGTTCACCTTGGAGCCAGTGGTGGTTCATTTGGGGTGGCGGAAACGGACGCGTAGGGCCCGAATAGTCGACGTGTGGGGTTCGCACAGGTGGTTTGGCGTGGGATCACACTGGCGGTTTCACGACAGTCCTACTGTCGTTTTCACGACGGTCTTACTGTCGGAGGTCCGGACGGTAAGACTTTCCGGACAGCAGGCCGGACAGCAGGCGGACAAGTAGGACAGTCTCCTGGCCCGGAACCCCCGAGGCAGACGTAAGAGAGGGACCCTGATGCGGGACGCGTACCACGAGGAACTGGACTCGATCGGCGACGGTCTGGTGGAGATGGCCCGACTGGTCGGGTCGGCGATCGGGCGCGCCACGACGGCGATCCTCGACTCCGACCTGAAGCTGGCCGAAAGCGTGATCGAGGCCGACCAGAAGGTCGACGACCTCCAGCACGACCTGGAGGCCCGGGCCATAGCCCTGCTGGCGCGCCAGCAGCCGGTGGCGACGGACCTCCGTATCGTCGTCACGTCGCTGCGTATGTCGGCGGACCTGGAGCGCTCGGGCGACCTGGCCCAGCACGTGGCCAAGCTCACCCGGCTGCGCTACCCGGCGCGGGCGATCCCCCAGGACCTGCACGCCACCATCCTGGAGATGGGCCAGCTCGCGCAGCGTCTGATGGCGAAGGCGGCCGAGGTGATCGTCACCAAGGACGTCGACCTCGCGCTCCAGCTGGAGCAGGACGACGACGCGATGGACCTCCTGCACCGCACCCTCTTCCAGCACCTGCTGGACGAGCGCTGGAAGCACGGCATCGAGACGGCGGTCGACGTGACGCTGCTCGGCCGCTACTACGAGCGCTACGCCGACCACGCGGTGGCCGTGGCCAAGCGTGTGGTGTTCCTGGTGACGGGTGAGCACGCGGACGAGCTGCAGACGGACATCCAGCCGGACATCCAGCCGGCGGCGGGGGTGGAAGGGGCCTAGGCCGAAGCGGGGTCGGGGCCGGGGCCGGGGCCGGGGCGGAGCTTGCTCGGGGCTTGTTCCGGCCGGCTCGGGGCTTGTTCAGGGCCGGCTTGGGGCTTCTTCAAGGCCGGCTCGGGGCTTGTTCAAGGCCGGCTCGGGGCGTGCGTGAGCCTCTGTGCGCCGTTGATGCGCCCAGGGGGGCGGGCATGGAATGGGCACAGGCTCCAGCCTCGAGGAGGATCCATGGCCGAATCCCCCAGCACCCCCAGCACCCCCGGTACCACCCCCGACCCCACCCGGGAACGCCCGTCCGAGCAGCCCGCCGACGTCAGGAGCCTCCCGCTCTTCGGTGCCTGCGGCTGCGGCTCGGGGTGCGGGTGCGGGTGCCAGTCGGGGAATCCTTGCCAGTGCGGGTGAGGACTCTCGTACGACGGTGAGGGCTCGACGCTGAGGGCTCCGGTGCGGTGGATGCGCCGGGGCCCTCTGCCGTGTGCGCCGGCGCCCTTTGCCCTGCTCGGGAACGCCGTATCGGACGAGTCGGAAGCAGTCCCCGGGGCGCGCTCCTCGACAGGCGATCTACGGCAAACGGACTTACGGTCGAGCGGTGAGCGCTGCGCCGGGTGAGGCGCCCCACGGTGTCCCCGCCCGTCGACTGCCCTCGACTCGTATTCCCTCAAGTCGACTTCCTTCACGTCGACTTGGCGCCACTACCCTCACGGATTCCTCCACACGGACTTCCGCCACATCGGCTTCCCTCACGACCTCACAGGAGACGAGCTGCCATGGCCACAGCATCTGAAACCCCGGTAATGGACACCCTGGCCGCCATGACGGTCGACTCGGTCGAACGGTGCGGGCTGGTCCCGGAGACCTTCATGCTCACCCGCATCGCGGCCCTCGCCGCTTCGGACGCCCCGCCGATCTCGTACGTCGCCCACATCGACCCCGCCATCCAGGCCGGGCTGACCGCCGAGCAGGTGCAGGACGTGCTGGTCGCCATCGCGCCGGTGGTGGGTACGGCACGTGTCATGACGGCCGCCGGGAACATCGCCAAGGCGCTCGGCATCACGATCGCGGTCGCGGAGGGGGAGGCTCAGGGGCAGGGCTAGAGACAGGAGCGGGTCGGTCTGCGGGATCGCGTCGGAGGGGTGAGGCGGTCCCGCGGAGAGCCGTAGGCACTCGGCCTCGGCCTCGGCCTTGGCCTTTGCCTTTGCCTTGGCCGATCCGATGCGCCACCTGTGTCGGTGCGCGTGGTCATGACACGATGGCGGGCGGGGAGAGGGGGACGCGATTCTGTCGGTGGTCGCGAACATCGGGATCGGGCTGGTGACCAGCCTGCTCGGCGGTGTCTTCGTCTGGTTGTGGGAGCGGGCCAAGCGCACACGCGAGGTGAACCGGCGGGCCGCGTTCTTCGGCGTCCGGCCGGGGCAGACCTGCCTGATCGTGCTGGGCAACAAGTACAACGCGCCCGGCACCGCGCATTACCGGGATGTGCGTGCGGCGATCGAACTGTCGCTACTGGCAGGCGAGTTGGGCTGCGAGGTCACCGTTGAGCCCGGTGACTTCCGCGGCGGCAACGGGGACCGCACCGAGTTCTGTGTGGGCGGACCCACCGGGGGCGCCAACATCCGTACCGGCGGACATCTGGCCGCACATCTGCCCGGGGTCACCGTCCATCCCTACGACGGGACTCGCCCGAACTCGGTGGCCATAGAGGTCGGCGGGGAGAAGTACCTCTTCGACCGCGGCAACCAGGAGTACGCCCTGGTGGCGAAGTTCACGCCCGTGGAGTCCAGCAGCCCTGTCTTCCTGGTGTCCGGGCAGACGTCGGTGGCCAACCTCGCCGCGATCCATTTTCTGCGGCGCGAGTACGCACGGGTGGCCGGGCGACTCTCCTCGCTGGAACGCTTCTGTGTGCTGATCAAGATCTCCGGCATCGGGACGTACGAGTTCCACCGGGCGGAGCTGGAACGCGAGGTCTCCGCGGCCGCGTTCGGGCCGTGAGGCGCTGTCGCTCAGCGGTCCAGGGCTTCGCCGAGCACCACGGCGGCCGCGTCCGCCCACGTCACCTGCCGGGCCAGTTCGTCACGCAGCAGCGCGGCCTGGCTGAAAGCGGCCTCGCGATCCCGCAGCTTTCTTTCGATGGCCCGCGCCCATCGCTCGGTGTCCTCCTCGTCTTCGCCCGACACCTCGACGACGCACTGGCTCGCCCGCACCAGCCCGAGCTTCTCCCGCAGCAGCGCCGCCAGTCCGCTGTCCGAGCCGACGAGAACCGGGATGCCCCGTGTGATGGCCTCGACACCGACCAAGCCGAATCCTTCCTTCCGGGACGGCATGATCACCAGACTGGCACTGTTCAGATCGTTCTCGATACGGTCCCGCTCCGATGTGTAGGCGCGGACCACGACATCCAGTCCGGGATGCGCCGCCCACGCCAGGATCTCCTGACGTGCTTCGTCCACGTCGGCCTCCGGGGCACCGCGTACGAGCAGCCGGATGTGCCACAGGCCCTCGCCGCGCAGCCACCGTTCCACTTTGCCGCAGGCCGCGGCGGCGAGGGGCACACCCTTGAGCTCGGCGTCCTCGACGCGGCCCAGCAGAAGGACCCGGGGTTTTCCTTCGGGCGGTACGCGATCCTCCGCACCCGGCAGCCGGGTGTCGAACCCCGGATCGACGCGCAGCGGGGAAAGCCCTGCGGGACTCTTGATCTCGGCGAGGAACTCGTCGTGCAGCCCAGGCCCTACGGTGACCACGCGATGGGCGGTCCTGCCGAGATCCCGCTCGATGTCCGTCCGCTGCTCGGCCTTCCGGCCCGCACCGCCGTCCAGGGCCGGCTTGTACCACTCGATCTCGTCCGGAGCCATATGCACGAAGTGCAGGCGACGGGCGTCGCGAAAGAGGTTCTCGGCCAGTGCCTGCGCCGCGGGCCCGGTGATCCGGCCGTGCCCCAGAATCAGGTCGGGCACCGTTTCGTCCGGCAGTTCGGGCCGGCCGGCGAGCCGTAGGTCATGGGAGGCCCCCGCCCCCTCGCGGGCCTTCCTGAGGTCGACCCCCAGCCCGGCGGCCTCGGCGATGTCCACGTCCTTGGCGTCGAGCACCACACAGATCACCTGCGCGCCGGCGGCGGCCAACGCCACGCACAGATCACGGTTGAACGTGCTGAGGCCGCCGTGGGAGGAGGTCCACTCGGTGGCCACGGACAGGACGACCGGGGGCCGAGCGGCGCGTGCCGTCGTATCGGGGCGGGACTGGGACTTGCTCTGGGACTGGGCCTGGGCCTGGGTCTGACCCTGGGCCTGGGTCTGATCCTGGGCCTGGGCCTGGGCCTGGGTCTGGGTCTGAGCCTGGGTCTGAGCCTGAGCCTGGGCCTGGGCCTGGGCCTGGGCCTGAGCCTGGGCCTGAGCCTGGGCCTGGGCCTGGGCCTGGGTCTGAGCCTGGGCCTGGGCCTGGGCCTGGGCCTGGGCCTGGGTCTGCGGGTCAGTGTCCGGTGCCTCTTCCCGCCTCACATCCTGTGGCACTCCCAGTGCGGCACGGGCGCGCCGCACCGCCTCGACCAGGTCGACGGACTTCTCCTCGCGTAACCTGCGGGGCTCTGCCGGATCCGGCAGCAACAGGTAGTGGATCAGGTGGGTGGGCATCGAGATGCTGTCCAACACCTCGGCGGAGCGGGCGAGTTGCAGTACCGCGCTGTCCTTGTCGTCGTCCAGGAGGTGGGCCATGGCGGCGTTGTAGTGGCTCAGCGCGCGGTCCCACGGTTTCTCGGCGAGGCCGAGAGCGTGACGGGACCACTTGAGGGCGTTGTCCCGGCTGCCGGTCGCGAGGCTGAGGTAGGTCAGGCAGTTGGCCTCCTCCCAGCCCGGGTCCAGAGCGAAGGACGACTGGAACCGGGTCCAGGCGCGGGTGACGTCACCGCTTTCGTACGCGTCGTAGGCGACCAGGAGATGGTTCTTCGCCAGTTCGGTCCGCAGGTTCCCCGTGGCCGTCCGGAACCAGCTCTCGGCCGGCCAGGATCGCAGAGGAAGGCGAACCCGCTCGGCCGTGAGCCGGCCGCCGAGCTTCTCGACCCGGTCGGCAGCCACCCTGAAGTCGGCGGTCCGCGCCAACGCGATGTCGTCCCTGTCCGCCGCGAACAGCCAGCGTTGGACCGTGTGGTCGCCGTACGTACAGGTCACGGTGGTGACGTCGAGGGCCGCGGGTTCACCCGCGCTGAGGATCGCGTAGTGGAGAAAATCGACCGCCGGGACGCTGTCGGGTCCTGCGGCGGGCAGTGTCTCCAGGGCGCGGAAGCTCTGCTCGACGTGTTCCGCGTTCATCTGGGAGCCGAAGGTCGGGTAGATCTGCAGACGTTCGTCGGCGAAGCCCCGCAGGAGGCCGAACAACTGGTCGACCAGCATGCTCCGGACATCGGTCCGGCTGGTGATGGCCCGGGCGTGCGGCGCCTTCCCGAGGGTGACGGCCGTCCACAGTCGTGCGTAGATCTCGTCGAAGAGCTCCGTGTCGATGGCGAATCGAAGGTGCTGCTCCGGTGCGAGGATGCCTTGCGCCACCAGCGCGTCGCGGAACTCGTCGCACTCGGCGCGGGTGATCTCCGGTGCCCCGGTCATGCAGTACGCGAACCATGCCTCGTCGGCGGTCGCGTACCCCAGTGCCGAGGTCAGAATGTTGAAGGCGATCAACTCGCGCGGATTCATGGCGCGCACGGCCCGGATCAGCGGACGGTCGAGGACGTCACTGCCGCCCGACTCCATGCGCCGCCGAATGTCCTCGAGCACCTCGGGCGTGAGTTCCAGGTCGTCGGCGAGACCGCGCTGCATGCGGGCGAACATCTCGTGGCAGTACAGCTGGATCTCGTACGGGTTGCCGTCCGTGAGCTGGTTCAGGGAGGACACGAGCTCGTCGTCGCCCAGTCCGAAGATGCCGGCGTTGTGGAGCGGGCGCACGATGCAGTCCCAGACGTCGTCCCGTTCGGCGAACCCCCTGATCTCGAACTTCTGGAACTGCCGCAGAATCGGCGAGTGCACGTCCATGATCCGGTCGATCAGCCCGGACGTCCCCGCGAGCACCAGGACCAGCCCGTCGACCCGGGTGGTGAGGAAGCGCAGGACCGACAGCGCCTGGGCGTCCTCGACGATCAGCTGGGACTCGTCCACCAGCAGAGCGATCGGGTGGCCGAGCCACCGCACGAAGAAGTTGAGATCGGTCCGCAGCGCCGCTTCCGGCACCCGCCCTCCGGGCCCCGCGAGCGCCACCGCCTCCGGGAACTGGAGCGGCGACACCGATGCCACGTCGCCGGCCCCGGCGATGACCCGACGCACGGCCGAGACGTCGAAGGGGAGAGGCTTCCCGCTCCGCTCGGCCGCTGCCACGACAGCCGCGATCAACTCGTCGTACAGCTTCCGGAAGAACGTGACGGGCTCCCCGTCACCCTCGATCAACTCCACCCGCGCGGTCGTCAGCCCCCGTGCCGCTGCCACCCGTTCCGTGGCGTAGAGCAAGCTCGTCTTCCCGGCCGCCCGGGGACCGTGCAGTGCGATGCAGACCGACGGTTGGTCGACCCCTGCCTGGGCCAGCTCGTACTGGATCGCCGATACTTCCTCGGCCCGACCGGCGAAGACGGCGGCATCGCGCACCGGGTTGCGGTAGTCGTACGGGTTGCGCAGCTGGAAGTCGTCCACGGGCCCCCTCACCTCGTGTCGATCGTACGATCTGCGCGGCGGGAAACGGGAGTCGTGGCACGGTGGTGTACGCGAAGCGGGGCGGGCGGCCTCGATGTGGCCGAAGTACGGGTGCGTCCAGTCGCGCATTCCGGACGGCAGTCAGTTCCCGGCAGACCCCAGTGAGTCGCGCATGACAGCGCGTAGGTGACGGAAGGCGACGTCGTACGGGATATGGAGAGCCTGCCATTCGGAAGAATCGTCGCCCACGGCAACATCTGTCGTCGCAATGGCAACTCGTTGAGCTCTCAGCAGGTTGTAGGCGTCACGCGCAGCGTCGTAGACAACAGGTGGTGCCACCAAAAACACTTCGTACCTTGCTGCTATGACGCCCTGCGAGCGAAAGGCTGCCACCACTTCGCCATTCGCGACTGGTGTGGGGCGGCTCAAGGCAAGCGTTTGCAGTGCTGTCTCCGTGTCGGTCAGCGCAGTGAGGTAGCGGACGTACGCGGTACGACGCAGTTCCAAGTGCCGGAGCTTTTGATCTCGCTTGCTGCGAAAAGCTTCGACGACCAGCGTCGAACTGACCCCGAGCACGCCCCCGCTCAAAGTACTGATCATCGTTAACCATCCCACGCGGCCAAATTACGAGGCGGGTAGGCTGACGCATAGGGCGCGCGAGCCCGTGCTTTGGCGGATTCGACGGCGCCCGTGACGCACAGAGACGGCCAACCATCACCGAAGCCCCCTGCCGGCGGAGAAACCGCAGGCAGGGGGCTTGATCAATACGGCTTACTTCTTCTTGCCCTGGTTCTTGACCGCCTCAATAGCCGCCGCAGCCGCCTCCGGGTCCAGGTACTTCCCGCCCGGCGTCACCGGGTTGAAGTCGGCGTCGAGCTCGTAGTAGAGCGGGATGCCGGTGGGGATGTTCAGGCCCGCGATGTCGGCGTCGGAGATGCCGTCGAGGTGCTTGACGAGGGCGCGCAGCGAGTTGCCGTGGGCGGCGACGAGGACGGTGCGGCCGGTCAGGAGGTCGGGGACGATGCCGTCGTACCAGTAGGGGAGCATGCGGACGACGACGTCCTTGAGGCACTCCGTGCGGGGGCGGAGCTCCGGGGGGATCGTGGCGTAGCGCGGGTCGTCGGACTGGGAGAACTCCGTGCCGTCCTCGAGAGGCGGCGGCGGGGTGTCGTAGGAGCGGCGCCACAGCATGAACTGCTCCTCGCCGAACTCGGCGAGGGTCTGGGCCTTGTCCTTGCCCTGGAGGGCGCCGTAGTGGCGCTCGTTGAGGCGCCAGCTGCGGTGGACCGGGATCCAGTGGCGGTCGGCCGACTCCAGCGCCAGCTGGGCCGTGCGGATCGCTCGCTTCTGGAGGGACGTGTGGACCACGTCGGGCAGGAGGTCGGCGTCCTTCAGGAGCTCGCCACCGCGGACCGCCTCCTTCTCGCCCTTCTCGTTGAGGTTGACGTCCACCCAGCCGGTGAACAGGTTCTTCGCGTTCCACTCGCTCTCGCCGTGGCGGAGGAGGATCAGCTTGTACGGTGCGTCGGCCATGCGTCCGAGCCTAATCCAAGGCTTCGGCCGGGCGTGCCCCCCGCCCGAGGAGCGGACGGTTGACGGGATCTGTTAATTGAGTGGCCTCGCGGAGCGGCCCGCTTGTAAGTTGCGTTCGCCGCCTTGGCTTCTTACATCCGGGCTACATCCGATTACCTCCGTGGGGGATTCCGCATGTCCGTCGCCGCCCTGAGACGCGCCACCCGAGAAACCGTCTCCGGGCTCCCCCGCGAGTTCTGGTGGCTGTGGACCAGCACGCTGGTGAACCGGCTAGGGGCCTTCGTCGCCACGTTCATGGCCCTGTACCTCACCCTCGGCCGCGGGTACTCCGCCACCTACGCCGGTCTGGTCGCCGCGCTGCACGGCCTCGGCGGGGTCGTCTCGTCGATCGGCGCCGGGGTCATGACCGACCGGCTCGGGCGGCGGCCCACCCTGCTCGTCGCGCAGGCGTCCACGGCCGCCTCCGTCGCGCTCCTCGGGTTCATGCACCACCCGGTCGCCATCGCCGGCGTCGCCTTCCTCGTCGGCGCCGCCTCCAACGCCTCCCGGCCCGCCGTGCAGGCGATGATGGCCGACATCGTCCGGCCCGAGGACCGGGTGCGCGCCTTCTCCCTCAACTACTGGGCGATCAACCTCGGGTTCGCCGTCTCCTCGATGGCCGCCGGGTTCATCGCCGAGGTCAGTTACCTCGCCGGGTTCCTGATCGAGGCCGGGATGACGGCCGTCTGCGCGGTCGTGGTGTTCGTGAAGCTGCCCGAGTCGCGGCCGCCCCGGCAGACCGGCACGGGGAAGGGCGGCGGCGACGAGGTCCGGCTCGGGACGGTGCTGCGCGACCGGCGCTTCATGGGGGTGGTCGGGCTGTCCTTCCTCGTCGCCCTCGTCTTCCAGCAGGGGGCGGTCGGACTGCCGGTGGCGATGGGCACGGCCGGGTTCTCGCCCGCCGACTACGGGCTCGCCCTCGCCGTCAACGGGGTGCTGATCGTCGCGCTCCAGATCCCGGTCACCCGGTTCATCGAACGCCGGGACCCGGCCCGCATCCTCGTCGTCTCGTCCCTGCTCGCCGGCTACGGCTTCGGGCTCACCGCCTTCGCCGGCTCGGTCGGCGTCTTCGCGCTGACGGTGTGCGTGTGGACGCTGGGCGAGATGCTGAACGCGCCCACCCAGACCGGTCTCGTGGTGCGGCTGTCCCCCACCCAGGGGCGGGGGCGCTACCAGGGCATGTACACCCTGTCCTGGTCGGTGGCGGCCCTGGTAGCGCCTCTGATGTCCGGCCTCGTCATCGACCGCTTCGGCGCCGAGTGGCTGTGGGGCATGTGCGCGGTCATCGGTACGGTGGCGGCGATCGGGTACGCCGTCCTGATGCGCCGGTTGGACGCTCAGGAGCCCGCCACCGACGAAGCCCCGGCCGCCACGGCGAAGCCCGAGGTCAGCCCCGCCTGACCAACCCCGCCTGACCAGCCCCGCCTGACCAGCCCCGCCTGACCAGCCCCGAGCGCGTTCGCACCTCACGGATGCATCCGCGCTCCCTTCAACACCTTGTCCACCGCGTTCCGTGGCCCGTACACCGCCAGCCCCACCACATCCAGCTCCCCCGTCGGCACGGCCCGCACCGCCGCCCGGTTGTCCCGGTCGTTGCCCGTCGTGAACAGGTCGGAGGTGAAGACCGCGCGCGGCAGGGCACGGGACAGCACGCGCGCGTGGGCCGTCGTCAGCGTCTCCTTGGTGCCCTCGAAGACCAGCACCGGCTGGCGGAACATCGGCAGGTAGGGCACCTGGTCGGCGTCCTCGTACGGCTCCCCGATCACCTCGGGAAGCTGGGTCCCCAGGCCGCTGACCAGGAACGCGGTTACGTTCAGGCGTTGCCAGGTCTCCAGGTCGTCGCGCAGTAGCACGGCGATCTTCGTGTCGAAACGGACAGGGGCCTGGTCGGTCGTACGGCTCGTGTGGCTCGCGTCGCTCATACGACGAGACTCGCGGCCGCCGTACGGCCCCGTCTTGTACGTTCTTTGCATGGCCGCCGCACGGAACCGCCAGGAAGTCTCCGCGTGGCGCCCCTGCGTCCCGGGCGTCACCGAGGTCTTCCACGCCCACTTCACCGAGTACGCGTACCCGATGCACGTCCACGAGGCCTGGACGCTGCTGATCGTCGACGACGGCGCCGTCCGGTACGACCTCGAACGGCACGAGCACGGCACCCCGCACGACACGGTGACGCTGCTGCCGCCGCACGTCCCGCACAACGGCTCCCCCGCCACCCCGCACGGCTTCCGCAAGCGGGTGTTGTACCTGGACAGCAGCCGGCTGGGCGACGATCTGATCGGCCGGGCGGTCGACTCCCCCGACCTGCGGGACCCGGTGCTCCGGCGGCGCGTCGGCCAGTTGCACACCGCCCTCGTCCGGCCCGGCGACGAGCTGGAGGCGGACAGCAGGCTGACCCTCATCGGCGACCGGTTGCGCGCCCACCTGCGGCCCGAGGCCGTGACCGACGTCCCGCGCCGCGACCCCGCCCTCGCCCGCCGGCTGCGCGAACTCCTCGACGAGCGCGTCGTACGGGGCCTCGCCCTCGACGAGGCGACCGGGCTGCTGCACGCCCATCCCGCCCATCTCGTACGGTCGTTCAGCACGGCGTACGGCATCGCCCCGCACCAGTACCTGATGTCCCGCCGCGTCGACCGGGCGCGGCGGCTGCTCCTGGAGGGCCGGTCGCCGGCCGAGGTGGCCACCGCGACCGGCTTCTACGACCAGTCCCATCTCACCCGGCACTTCCGCAAGCTGGTGGGCGTGCCACCGGGGCGCTATCGCGGCAGCGCGCGCTGAGCGTCGTACACAGTGCGCGGGCGTACGGCGTCCGTCGTGCCGTACAGCTCCAGGCGGGAGTTCAGTCGGTGGATACGGTGGATCGCTTGGTCAGATGCGCGAACGCGTCCAGGTTGCGTGTCGACTCGCCGCGCGCCACGCGCCACTCGTACTCCTTGCGGATCGCGGAGGCGAAGCCGAGCTCCAGGAGCGTGTTGAAGGCGCCGTCCGCCGCCTCCAGGACCTGGCCGAGGAGACGGTCGATCTCGTCGGGGGTGATGGCGGACAGGGGGAGCTTGGCCGTGACGTAGATGTCGCCGAGCCGGTCGACGGCGTAACTCACGCCGTACAGCTTGAGGTTGCGCTCCAGGAGCCAGCGGTGGACGCCGGACTCGTTCTCGTCGGGGTGGCGGATGACGAAGGCGTTGAGCGAGAGGGAGTGGCGGCCGACGAGGAGGGAGACCGTCGTCGACAGTTTGCGGGTGCCGGGCAGTTTGACGACGTAGTTGCCGGGGGCCGGGCTCTCCCATTCGAGGTCGGCGTCCTTCAGGGCCCCCTCGACGACCTGCGCGGCGACCTGCTCCGCCTTCTGTGCGTCAGCCATGGTGGGAGCGTACGCGACGGCGGTGGGCCTGGGTCGCGGCCGTGTAGACGTCCGCCGTGGCGGCGGCCGCGGTGTCCCAGCCGAAGGACTGGGCGTGCCGGGCCGCGGCCGCGCCCATCCGCGGGGCCAGGTCGGGGTTCTCGGCGAATCCGTGCAGCACGCGCGCGTAGTCGGCCGGGTTGTGGCCCTGGACCAGATAGCCGGTACGGCCGTCCCGGACCGCCACCGGCAGGCCGCCCACGGCTGCCGCGAGGACGGGCGTGCCGGCCGCCTGCGCCTCGATGGCCACCAGGCCGAAGGACTCGCTGTAGGACGGCATGACCAGCACTGACGCCGCGCGGAACCAGTCCGCGAGCTGCTCCTGACCGACGGGTGGGCGGAACCGTACGACATCCGCGATGCCCAGGCGGGCGGCGAGCTTCTGCAGGCCTTCGGGCTTGGCCATGCCGCTGCCGCTGGGGCCGCCGACGATCGGGACGAGGACCCGGGAGCGGAGGTGGGGGTGCTCGTCGAGGAGGACGGCCACGGCGCGCAGGAGGATGTCCGGTGCCTTCAGGGGCTGGATACGGCCCGCGAACAGGGGGATCAGCGCGTCCTGGGGAAGGCCGAGGCGGGCTCGGGCGGCGGCTCGGCCGTCGGCCGGTGAGAAGCGGGTGAGGTTGACGCCGGGGTGGACCACCGCGACCTTGTCGGGGGCCGCGGCGTAGTGGCGTACCAGTTCGTCGGCCTCTTCGGAGGTGTTGGCGATCAGGCGGTCCGCGGCCGTGACGATCTGGGTCTCGCCGATGACCCGGGCGGCGGGTTCGGGGGTGTCGCCGTCGGCGAGGTTGGCGTTCTTGACCTTGGCCATGGTGTGCATGGCGTGCACCAAGGGGGCGCCCCAGCGCTGCGCGGCGAGCCAGCCCACGTGGCCGGAGAGCCAGTAGTGGGAGTGGACCAGGTCGTAGTAGCCGGGGCGGTGGCCGGCCCAGGCCTGCATCACGCCGTGGGTGAAGGCGCAGAGCTGGGCGGGGAGGTCCTCCTTGTTGAGGCCTTCGTACGGGCCCGCGTCCACGTGGCGGACGAGTACGCCCGGGGCCAGCTCGACGGTGGGCGGGAGGTCGGTCGCCGTGGTGCGGGTGAAGATCTCGACCTCGATGTTGATCGCGGCGAGGCGTTGGGCGAGCTCCACGATGTAGACGTTCATGCCGCCGGCGTCGCCTGTGCCGGGCTGGTGGAGCGGTGAGGTGTGCACGCTGAGCATGGCTACGCGGCGGGGGCGGCGGTGGAGCCACCCGAGCCGGTTGACGTAGTGGCTCACGTGGCGGTCCTCCTTGGCTGCGGGCATGCCTGGGGGAGGGTGTGGGCCCTCCAAGGGGGTGCAACAGCGGAGGGCGGGGTTCCCATTCCTGGTGGGGTGGTTTTTGCCTAGGAATTACCGGGTGTCGCTCAACTGTTCGGGAGTGTAGTGCGTGGTGCCTCCGGCGGTTGGGCCGGGATGCCGGCGGCGGCCCGTTGCTGTCCGGTGGGGGTTCGCGTAGCGCGGTTCGGTGAGTGGGTGGGTCGGGGCCGCGCCGTTGCGCCGGTGCGGGTGATGGGGCGGCTGGGGCGGGAATTAATCTCGTACGCATGACAGCCCGCGTTCGTCCCGTGGGGACGGTGACCCGTGGGACCACCAATCCGAATCGGTTGCGCCGTATGGACCGGTGGATCGCGCATGTGCACGGGGGTGCGTTGCGGCGGGCCGGTGAGGCTGTGGCTGTTGATCTCGGGTACGGGGCCGCTCCCTGGACCGCTGTGGAGTTGCTCGGGCGGTTGCGGGCCGTCGCGCCTCTGGTGCGGGTGGTCGGGCTGGAGATCGAGCCGGCTCGGGTTGCCGCCGCCAGGCCGTACGAGCGGGACGGGCTGGTCTTTCGGCACGGGGGGTTCGAGATTCCGGTCGCGGAGCGGCCGATGCTCGTGCGGGCCGCCAATGTGCTGCGGCAGTACGAGGAGGGGGAGGTCGCGGGGGTCTGGGAGCGGCTGTGTGCTCGGCTTGCGCCGGGCGGGCTGGTGGTCGAAGGGACCTGTGACGAGGTCGGGCGGCGGCATGTGTGGGTGGCGCTGGGGCCGGAGGGGCCTCGCACGGTGACCTTCGCGGCTCGGCTGGGGTCGCTGGAGCGGCCTTCGGACCTTGCCGAGCGGCTGCCGAAGGCGCTGATTCATCGCAATGTGAGCGGTGAGCCCGTGCATGCGTTTCTACGGGACTTCGACCGGGCCTGGGCCGCCGCGGCGCCCTATGCCTCCTACGGTGCCCGGCAGCGGTGGATCCGGGCGGTGCGGGACCTTGCCGTGGACTGGCCGGTGGTGGACGGGCCGGGGCGGTGGCGGCAGGGGGAAGTGACGGTGCGGTGGGAGGCGTTGGCGCCGCGCGGGTGAGGGCGGGGCCGTGGGAACGATCTCCGGGAGTTGTTCGTCACAAAGGCGGGGAGATCGCCATGACGGGGAGGGAAAGGGGGGAAGCAGACCTCTGTCACTTTGCGCGCCGGCATGGCACGATCCCCCGTAAGTTACTGACGGGACATCAGTTTGGGGGCACTGGTATGGGTTCGGGCAAGCGCGGCCTGGTCGCTGCGGCCGTGACCGTTGTCTGCGCGGTCACCGTTCTGGGGGCACCAGGAACGGCGTTCGCGGCACCTTCACCGACCCCGAGTACCTCACCGACCCCGACCCCGACCCCGAGCGCCGCGTCGAACAGCGACCTTGAGGCCGTCCGCAAGAAGCTGGCCAAGCTCTACCACTCGGCCGCCGTCGCCACCGACGCGTACAACGCCGCCGAGGAGGCCGCCGACGAGCAGTCCGCCCAGATCGTCGCGCTGGCCAAGAAGATCGTCGAAGGCCAGGAGAAGCTCGCCGACCTGAAGAAGCGCGCGGGCGCCGCCGCGGCCGCCCAGTACCGCTCGGGCGGGCTGCCCGACGAGGCGCATCTGCTGCTCAGCGACGACCCGCAGGCGTTCCTCGACGGCACGGGCCGGGTGCTGCAGGGGCAGCGCGCGACCAAGGGGCTGCTCGCGGAAATGACCCGCACCCAGCAGGACTTGGAGCAGTACGCCAAGGACGCCTCCGCCCAGTGGCGGAAGCTGGAGGACGGCCGCAAGGCCAAGGCCGCCGCCAAGAAGAAGATCAAGAAGGAGATCGCGGCGGCCGAGAAGCTGGAGTCCCAGCTGGAGGAGGAAGAAAAGGAGCGCCTCGCCAAGCTGGAGGCGGAGGCCGCGCACAAGGCTCAGACCGCCTGGCTGGACTCCGGCATCCTGAAGGACATCAAGGGCGAGGCATCTGAAAAGGGTCGCAAGGCCATCGAATACGCCACGGCCCAGCTGGGCAAACCGTATGAATGGGGCGCCGAGGGGCCCAAGACATACGACTGTTCAGGTCTCACCTCGGAGGCCTGGGCGAGCGCCGGCAGCGGCATTCCACGGACCTCGCAGGAGCAGTGGAAGCAGCTCAGGCACATCGACATCGAGGACATGCGCCCCGGCGACCTCATCATCTACAACGACGACGCCAGCCATGTCGCCCTGTACGTCGGCGACGGCGCGATCATCCACGCCCCGCGCCCGGGGCGGACGGTGACGGTCGCGGGGGCCGGATCGATGCCGATCCTCGGAGTGGTTCGCCCTGATGCGTAGGCATTGAGGGTGACTTACGGGGCGGGGGCCGGGGCGGGGTCGGGGGGATGCCGGGGCGGCGGACCGTGATCCGCGCCACGTGACCCAACCCACGCCGCCCGGCTTCCGTCTGTCTGTTGACGTGACGTTCGTCATCCCCGAGCGTCCCCCGGGCTGTCCAACTGCGGTAGGGAACGCGGCATATGACAGCGGCCAGCGCCCAGCCGACGTGCGCCACACCATTCCGTTGCGACGCCGACAACCGCTATGGTCCCCGTCGGTGGATCGAGACCCCTCGTTCCCACCATGCCCTCGGGGGGAGGGAAGGAACTCAAGAGATGCCCGTACCCATACCGCGGCAGAGAGCGATCCCGGCCGTGGAAAGTGGTCAGGCGCAGGCCGCGTCCCCAGGCGGCTCCTCCACGGAAGAGGCCCCGCGTAAGGAAACGACGGTCGAGAACACCAGCCACACCAACCTGACGCTGCTGCTGATCGAGGATGATCCCGGCGGCTCCGCGATCGTGCCCGAACTGATCGACTCGGCCGGCAAGCCGATCCGGGTGCGCACCGCCCGCAACCTCACCGAGGCCGAGCGGCTGCTCACCGACGACGTCCACTGCATCCTGCTGGACCTCGCCCTGCCCGGCCGCACTGACGACGAGGACGAGCTCGGCGTGCTCAAGCACGTCCTGGAGCTCGCCCCCCGTCATGCCGTCCTCGCCCTCACCGCCTCCGGTGACGCCGAGCGCGGCGCGGAGGCCGTGCGGGTCGGCGCGCAGGACTACCTCTTCCGGGACGAGCTGGACGGGCGGCTGCTGAGCCGGGCGATCCGGTACGCCGTCGAGCGGAAACGATCCGACACGGCCGAGCGCCGGCTCGCCGAGGGCCGGATGCGGGCCCAGGAGAACCGTCGCCTGGAGCGCGGTCTGCTCCCGACGCCGCTGCTGGAGGGCTCGTCGCTGCGGTTCGCCGCGCGGTACCGGCCGGGGCGCTCGCGTGCGCTGCTGGGCGGTGACTTCTACGACGTCGTCCGGACCGCGGACGGCACCGTGCACGCCATGATCGGCGACGTCTGCGGCCATGGGCCCGACGAGGCCGCGCTCGGTGTGGAGCTGCGGATCGCCTGGCGGGCGCTGACGCTGGCGGGGCTGTGCGGCGACGAGCTGCTGGGCACGCTGCAGCAGGTCCTGGAGCATGAGCGGGCCGACGACGAGATCTTCGCGACGCTGTGCACGGTGGACATCGCGCCGGACGGCCGACGCGCCGGGCTGTGCCTGGCCGGGCACCCGTCACCGCTGCTCGCCCGGCCCGGGCGGGCGGCACGGCTGCTGCCGTACGACAACAACGGGCCCGCGCTCGGGCTGCTGTCCGGCGCTCGCTGGCCCCGGATGCAGGTGGAGCTCGGGGCGGAGTGGTCCCTGATGCTCTACACCGACGGCCTGATCGAGGGGCGCGTCGGTGAGGGGCGGGAGCGGCTCGGCCAGGACGGCATGGTGTCCATGGTCCGTCGGCAGCTGTCCGAGGGGCTGCGCGGTGAGGCGCTGCTACGGGCCGCGGTCAACGAGGTCCGGGACCTCAATGGGGGCGAGTTGGCGGACGACGTGGCGGTGTTGTTGCTGGACCGGGGGGTCTGAGGGGCTCGCCGGGCGTCACCGCCGGGGGGCGTTGATCAGCGGCCGCCGTTCCACGGGCCGTACGGGCCGTCGCTGCTTGAGCCCTTTCTGCTGCGGCCGCCGCCGGGGAGGCCCTTGATCGCGGGGCGTACGTCGACCATGTACACGATCGTGGCGATGAGGCCGATGATCGGCAGGAACGACAGGATGTTGAAGATCAGGTTCACCACGAAGGCGAGCCCGAGGACGATCATCCAGAACGGCTTGGTCTGCTTGTCGGCCGCGCGGTAGGCGTCCTCGCGGCGGATGGCCGCGTCGATCAACGCGAAGCCGCTGAAAAGGATCAGGGCCATGCTCAGCAGCCACATGAACCCCGCGAAGCCCTGCATCAGCACTACGTCCACCACCCGACTCGGCTCGTATCTACGCGGTCACCGTACCCGCAAGCGCAGGCCGGCTACCCGAACAACGGGCCGAGCACCTGTGAAGTGCCCGGCCCGTGCCCGACGGCCCCGTTTCACCCGCCCGGGTGACCTGGAGGTACGTGGGGCGGGCCGGCCCGGAAGCAGGCCAGGGGGTTACTTGGCGGGCGGAGTCGTCTTCTTGGCGGTGGTCTTGCGCGCGGCCGGCGCCTTCTTGGCCGGGGCCTTCTTCTCCGGGGCGGCCTCGGCGGCGGGCGTGGTCGCGGCCGGCTTGGCCTCGGCCTTCCCCGCGTTGTTCGTCTTGTTCGTGTTGTTCGTGTTGTCCGCCTTGACCTCGACCGGCTCGGCGTTCGGCTCGACGGCCACGGCGAGCTCCTCGATCTCCTCGGCTGCCTCGCCGCGCCAGGTCTTCACGGCCTGCTCGCCGTGCTCGGCGACCTTCTCGTAGGTCTCGCGGGCCTTCACGGCGTACTCGGCGGCGACACCGAGGGTGCGCAGCGCGATGTCCTGGGCGCTCTCGCCGAACTTCTTCAGGTCGGCGTCGAGGTTGCTGCCGAGCTTCTTGAAGTCCGCGTCCAGGTTGGTGCCGAACTTCTTGATGTCGGCGTCCAGGCCGCTGACGAACTCGTTGACCTTCGTCTGGAAGCTCTCCTGAGCCTCCTTCGCCCTGGTACCCGCCTCCTTGGCGCGGGCGGTGGCCTTCTCCTGGACGGCCTTCGGGTCGGTGTTGCGTACGGCCTCGAACCGCGCCGGCGCCTCGGCGCGCAGCTGCTCCACCAGGCCGGGCACCTTCCTGGCCTGCTGGAGGGCCAGGTCGGCGGTGCCGGCGGCGAAGTAGAGCGGGGTCGGGTCGCTGAGGGTCTTACGCAGGTCGTCGGTGATGGCCATGGTGATGGTCCTCCCGGTTTGCTCTGAGGTGAGGGTTTTGGGTCCCCGCGATCGGCCGGGCCGATGCCTGCCGACGCGGACGGGGGTCGCGCGTACGGCAGCTTGTGGTCAGCCCGCCGACTGCTGGGGGTCGATCGGGTTCTCCGGGGCGGCGGCGCTGCCGTCGGAGGTGTGGGTGTTGCGGGTCGTGCGGGTGTTGCGGGGCGTGCGGGTGTTGCGGGGCGTGCGGGTGTTGCGGGTGGTGCCGGTTTTGCGAGTGCTGCCGGTACTACCGGTGCTGCCAGCACTGCCCGTACTACCGGTACTACCGGTACTACCGGTGCTGCTGGTGCTGCTGGTGCTGCCGGTCTTACGGGTACGGCGCGCGGCGGGCTTGCGGTCGGCGTCGGCCGTGCCGTGCGAGCCAGTCGAGCCGTTCGCGCCGCCGGTGCGGTCCGTGCCGGTCGTATCGCCCTGTTCGGAGTGCGCCGTGTCCTGGCCCGCCGAGACGGCTTCGGCTGCTCGCTGCACCGCCTCGGCGGCCTCGTCCGTCTCGCCCGCCTCGGGGGATATCCCGAACCCGTTCTCCTTGCGGAAGGATTCGTAGATCTGGAGCAGCACCTGCTTCTGCCGCTCGTTCAGCGTGGGATCGGCGAGTATGACGGCGCGCGTCTCCACCTCGTCCCGGTCCCGCTCGGCGTCGAGGATGCCGGCCCGCACGTACAGCGTCTCCGCGGAGATCCGCAGCGCCTTGGCGACCTGCTGCAACACCTCCGCGCTCGGCTTGCGCAGCCCGCGCTCGATCTGGCTCAGATACGGATTGGACACCCCGGCGGCATCGGCGAGTTGCCGCAGCGACAGCTGCGCAGTGCGCCGCTGCTCGCGCAGGTACTCACCGAGATTGCCGACGTTGAGCGATGCCATGTCCCCACCTTGCCTCACCGTCGCTAACTATTGCAAGCACCCGCTTGCAAAAGTGCGCCATGACACTTCGAACGGGGGCACTTGGAGATCTCCGGGGCCACTGTCAGTGGCTGCTGACACGCTGCCCTCGCCACAGTCCAGCGTGATCAGGAGCCGAGCATGGGTACGTGGGGAACCGGTCCCTTCGACAGTGACCTCGCCGCAGACTTCGTCGATGAGCTGGAGGGACTCTCGCCCGAGCAGGTCATCGAGCTGCTGCGGAAGACCCTCCAGCGGGTTGCTGATTCCGGCCCGCGGGTGGACGGCGGAGACGGAGTGGAAGCCGTCGCCGCTGCTGCCCTGGTCGCCGCTCAGGTGCCCGGCAGCAGGATGGTGATCGACCCGGATGACGGGCCGAGGGAGCCGCTCCCCCAACTGCCGGTCTCCTTGCGCGCACTGGCTCGCGAGGCCCTTCGCCGGGTCACGGAAGACGGGTCCGAGATGACCCAGGGCTGGGTGGACGGCAACGACGCCACCGCTTGGCGCCGGGAGGTGCAGCGGATCCATGATTCGCTGGCCACCACCCCAGTTGGCCAGAACCCGCCACCCCCGCCACCACACACCGCGCCCCCACCCACCCCGTCGGGAATGCTGCCCCCATGCGCCCAGACGACTGGCATCTCGCCCAAGACGTAGACGACTTCCTCGCCCGAGCCGGAGGCTTTCTGCGGTCACGGCCCGGGATGCATGTCATGCCGTTGACGTGGGCCGAGAGGGTGCGGACGCGTGGGGCGGAGGCGTTTGGGAGTGAGGCGCCCGTCTACGGCGTGCTGGAGGAGGCCGGTGAGGTGCGCGCCGCCTTCTACCGGCTCTCGCCCCGCGCGCTGTGCGTCACCCCGCTCACGCCCGAGCAGGCCGATGGCCTCGCTGCCCACCTCTCCGCACTCGGGCACTCCCTCCCCGCCGTCAGCGCGGACCACGGCACCGCCACCGCCTTCGCCGAGGCCTGGCAGCGGCACACCGGCGTCACCCCGAAACTCCGTGACATCCGGCTCCGGCTGTACCGCCTCGGCACACTCACCCCGCCGGACCCGATGCCGGCCGGCCGGGGGCGGGTCCTGGGCGAGGAGGATCTCGATCAGGTCATGTTCTGGTGCAGCGAGTTCGCCAAGGCCGTCGGCGAGGACATCACCATCGACGCCGAGTCGTGGGCCGGTACGCGTTACGCCGACAAGCGCTACACCCTCTGGGAGACCCCGGACGGCACGCCGGTCTCCATCGCGGGAATGAACCCGCTGATCGGCGGCCAGATCCAGGTGGACATCGTCTACACCCCGGCCCACCTGCGCGGTCGCGGCTACGCGGCGGCCGCGGCTGCGGAGGTGAGCCGGGCCGCGCTGGCCGCCGGCGCGAAGGAGGTCGTCCTCTTCGCGGACCTGGCCAACCCCACCAGCAACGCCCTCTACCAGCGCCTCGGCTATCGCACGCTCACCGACTGGGCGGCATACGACTTCTCCTGACTCGCCCCCACCCCCACCCTCGCCCCCGCGCCCGCCCCCGGCCCCGGCCACCGAGCGGCTGAACCCGTCGCCCGCACGGCGTGTCCGCGCGGGCGGACGCGGCGGCCCGGCGCAGGGTGGTCGGTACGGGCGTCGTCGAGGAGGAATCGTGAAGCGTGCTGCCGCCGCCGTTCTGACCGCTGTCGTCGCCGGCCTGACGCCGGTCGCGCTACCGGCCGCGCCCCAGGCCAAGCCCGAGGTTCAGCTCCATACCCAGGTCCAGCCCCGGCCTCAGGCCCAGGCCCAGGCCCAGCCTCAGGCCCAGCCTCAGGCCCAGGCCCAGGACGACCACGGGAACATCGAGCGGAACGAGTGGAACATCCCGATCGCCAACCTCCGCGTGCTCTAGGCCCCCTCCGCCCTTCCAGGCGTCCGCGCCCCCGCTGCCGCAGCCCTCACTCCGATACCCACTTTTTTGTGGGTACTTGGCAGCGCGCCCCCGCCGTCCGACCCTTGATGCAGGTGATCGACGAGGCGCCGGACCCGCCCGGTCACCTGGGGAGTCGTACGGCGGTGGCACGTGTCGGACGGAGGTGGCGTTTCGGTTCAGGAGACCGGCTGGGCGCCGGTCAGTCGCTCCAGGCGGCGGTGGCCCCAGTCGGAGAGCGGGCCGAGAGCCTCGGCCAGGTCGCGGCCGAACCCGGTCAGTGAGTAGACGGTCTTCAACGGCAGTACGTCGTACACCTCACGGTCCACCAGACCGTCCGTCTCCATCTCGCGCAGCGCCTGCGTCAGCACCTTCTCGCTGAGGCCGGGCAGCCGGCGGCGCAGTTCCGCCGGGCGGAGAGGGCCGGACTCCAGCAGCCAGAGCAGCGACGTCTTCCACTTGCCGTCGACCACCGCGAGCGCGGCGGTCACTCCGCAGACGTTCGGATCATGGCGCCGACGCGACATGTCACCACCCCTTTTGTCATCAATTATCGTCACCCTACAGGGAGTTGAGTCATGCCCACCTTCGACCACGAGACCGCCGTCACCGTCATCGGGCTCGGCCCGATGGGCCGGGCGCTGGCCGGTGCGTTCCTGGACGCGGGGCTGCGTGTCACCGTCTGGAACCGCACGCCGGGGCGGGACCGGGAGCTCGTCGACCGCGGTGTCACGTCCGCCGCGTCCGCCGCGTCCGCCGCCGAGGCGGTCGCCGCCAGTCCGCTGACCGTCGTCTGCGTGGTGAACTACGACGCCGCCGACGCCGTCCTGCGGCAGGACGCGGTCACCGACGCGCTCAAGGGCCGTACGGTGGTCAACCTGACCGCCGACACCCCGGACCGGTCACGGGACGCGGCCGACTGGGCCGAGGCGCACGGCATCCGGTATCTGGACGGCGCGATCATGACGCCGACCACGACCATCGGCAGGCCGGAGGGGGTGTTCATCTACAGCGGCTCCGCGAAGCTCTACGGCGAACACCGGCAGGTCCTCGACGCGCTCGGCGGCACCCACACCCACCTCGGCGAGGACATCGGCCGGGCCGCGGCCTACGACGTCGCCCTGCTCGACATCTTCTGGACCTCGATGGCGGGCTTCGCGCACGCGCTGGCCGTGGCCCGGGCCGAGGGCGTCAGCGCGCGGGAACTCACACCCTTCGCGCAGGGCATCGCGACGATCCTGCCGCCGCTGTTCGAGGAGTTCGCGGGCGACGTCGACGACGCCACCTACTCCGGTGAGCTCAACCCGATCACCTCCGGCGTTTCCACCATGTCCCACATCGTCCACGCCTCCGAGGCCCACGGCATCGACGCCTCCGTCATGCGCGCGATCGAGGGCCAGGCCCGCCGCGTCATCGCCCTCGGGCACGGCACGGACGGATACATGCGGGTCAGCGAGCTGCTGGGCCGCCACCTGCGCTGACCCACTCCGCCAGCACGGCGAAGTCCCGTTCGGTCAGCCCACGGCGGTGGTCGACCCGGTGGAGGAGGGCGGGTGCGCGGTGGTGGCCGGCCACCCAGGCCCGGTCGGCGTCGGTGATCTCGTCGTCGACCCGGACGAAGGGCCGCCTCGCGGCCCACGCCGCCAACGGCCGTGTCTTCCAGTGGAGGCCGCGCGGCCCGAGCCGCGGTTCGTCGCCCTCGTCCGGCCACTCCACCACCGGCAGCGCGGGCAGTCCGAGCCAGGGGGCGAGGCAGGTGTTCGCGTCGTCCAGCCAGGTCGTGGCCCACACCAGCTCACAGCCGAGCGCGGCGAGTTCGGTCAGGCGGTCGCCGAGGGCGGGGTCGACGCGGGAGAGCAGGGGGTGGGTGGCCGTCTCGGGAAGCGGGTGGGCCGCCTCGTACACGGGATACGGGCGGTCCGCCCCGAACGGGAGCAGCGTGCCGTCGACGTCCAGGAACACGAGCACCGACGGCGACACCGAAGGTCCCGCAGGGCCAGCAGCACCCGCAGGCCCCACAGGTCCCGACGGCCCCGGTTGCCCCGGTTGCCCCGATGGCCCAGGTGGCCCAGGTGGCCCAGGTGGCCCCGACGGCCCCGACGGCCCCGACGGCCCCGGTGGCAGCGAGCTCACCCCTCGAACCCGCCCTCCGCCAGGATCTTGTCGATCCGGGCCCGGTGTGCCGTCTCCCAGTCGTCGAGGGATTCGTCCGCCTCCTTGGCCAGTTTGGCGCGGGCGGCCGCGAGGATCTCCTCCCGGCGGGCCGCGGGGACGACCACGACGCCCTCCTCGTCGGCGACCACGACGTCCCCGGCGTCGACCGCCACGCCCCCGCAGGTCACCCGCTCGTTCAACGGCCGTACGGCCGCCTTGGTGCCCGGGATCGGGACGACGCCCCGCGCGAAGACCGGGAAGCGCGCCTCCCGTACCTCCGCGAGGTCCCGGATCACGCCGTCGGCGACGAACGCGGCGATTCCGCGGCGCTGGGCGACGGCGCAGACGTTTCCGCCGGCCAGGGCGTAGTCGAGGTCGCCCGACTCCACGACCACCACGGAGCCGGCCGGGGCGCGGTGGATGGCGGCGTGCAGCATCAGGTTGTCCCCGGGCGGGCACGACACGGTGTACGCGGGGCCGGCGACACGCGGGACGGGGCCCCACAGCGGGCGGATGCCGATGCCCATGACCTGCGCACGGCCCAGCAGGTCGGCGAGCGTCGTCGTGGGGATGTCCTGGAATTGCGTGGCGGTCGTCATGGGACGGACGGTACCGTCCTGAGCCATGACTGCCGGGTCGGCCATGTGCCGTGAGCGAGTTGGGTGTTGCCCGGCCTCTGAGTGAGGCTGTGGCGGCGGGCCAGGAGCCCGCCTCTTTCTCTTCGCCATCCCCTCCGTGCCCTCCGCACGGACATCCAGCGACAGAGGAAGAGAAAGAGAGAGCATTGCCCCACGATTTCAACCAGCAGGTCATCGAGGAGTTCCGCGCCAACAAGGGTCGCGTCGGCGGCTACTTCGTGGGCGCCCGGCTCCTTCTGCTCACCACCACCGGCGCCCGCACCGGCCGCCCGCACACCACCCCCGTCGGCTACCTCCCCGACGGCGGCGACCGTGTCCTGGTCATCGCCTCGGCCGCCGGCGCCCCGAAGCACCCGGCGTGGTTCCACAACCTCCGGGCGAACCCGCGAGTGACCATCGAGAGCGGCGCGTTCACCTACGAGGCGCGGGCCGTCGTCCTCGACGGCGAGGAGCGTGACCGGGCCTTCGCGCGGGCCGTGGAGGCGGATCCGGGCTGGGCGGCGTACCAGGAGAAGACGGAGCGGGTGATTCCCGTGGTCGCCCTGTACGAGATCGCCCAGGGCGGGCCCCCGAACATCAACGCCTCCTCCATGGGCGAGGCCATCAAGGTCGTCCACGACGCCTTCCGCCGCGAACTCGCCCTGATCCGCGAGGAGATGAGCACCGGCGACGGCACGACCCTCGGCGCCCAGCTGCGCGTCAACTGCCTGACCTTCTGCGCGGGCCTGCACAACCACCACACCGGCGAGGACATCGGCATGTTCCCGGTCCTGGCCGACCGCCACCCCGACTTCGCGCCCGCGCTCGCCCGGCTCGGCGAGGAGCACGAGCGGATCGCCGAGCTCGTCGAGGACCTGCGCCGCGTCGTGTCCGCCGCGGACGCGGACCCGGCGGCCGCCCGCGCCGAGGTGGAACGGCTGACGGCGGCACTGGAGGCGCATCTGACGTACGAGGAGGGGCAGTTGATCCCGCTTCTCGACGCGGGGTGACAGCGCACGGGAGGCCGTCGCCGCTCGTGGCCGTCGCCCTTAGCGGCCATCGCCGTTCGAGGGCCCTCCCCCTCAGCGGCCACCGCCGTTCGAGGGCCCTCACCCTCAGCGGCCATCGCCGTTCGAGGGCCCTCCCCCTCAGCGGCCACCGCCGTTCGGAGGCCCTCACCCTCAGCGGCCACCGCCGTTCGAGGGCCCTCACCCTCAGCGGCCACCGCCGTTCGGGGCCCCTCACCCTCAGCGGCCACCGCCACTCGGGGCCCTCGCCCCCCGCGGCCGCCGCAGCCCAGCCCCCTCACCACGGCAGCGGCCTCCCGTGCACCACCTCAAGACCTGCCACCGCCCGCGTCACCACCACATACAGCCGGTGCAGCCCCCGCTCCTCCGCCTCCACGATCGCCGCCGGCTCCACGGCGACGACATGGTCGTACTCCAGCCCCTTCACCACACTCGCCGGTACGACGGCCACCCGCGCCCCCAGCTCGTCCGCGCCGCCCGCCTCGATCCCGGCCGCCCGCAGCGCCTCGCGGACCCGGTCGACGTCCCCGTCCGCGGCGACGACCCCGACGGACCCCTCCCGGCCCAGCGCGTCCCGTACGGCACCCGCGACCGCCCCCGGCAGATCGCCGTCGGCCGCCCGGAACCGCAGCTCCCCGTCGCCCCGCAGCGAACGGGCCGCCGGCACCGCCACGTCCAGCCGCTCCAGCAGCCGGTTGGCCAGCGCCAGCACGTCCGGATCCATGAGCAGTCGGCATACGACCTCCTCCGGCCGCACCCGCGGCCACACGGCGTCGACGTACTCCCCGACCGCCCGCGCCCGCGAGATCTTCTGCAGCCACGCGGCGCCCGGCGGCCCGCCCCGCCGCTCGGCCTGCTCCAGGATCCGCCGCACGACCCGCGTCCGCACGCGCTCCCGCCCCACGGCGTACGGCGGCTCCTCGGCCCGCACCCCCGCCACGATCCGCAGCAGCTCGCCCTCCGCCACCCGCCACCGATACGACCCCTCGGGCACGGCCAGCGGACCGATGCCCTCGCCCCCGCCCACGCGCGCGTACAGGGCGCGCCGCAGCACCTCGGCCATCCTGGCGTCGTGCTTGACGACGGCCGCCCTCTCGTCGTCCGCCCCCTTGACCGGATGCCGGGCGATCTCGTCCCGCAGCGTGGACTGGCGTACGCCGGTCTCGCCGAGGGCGGGCAGCACCTCGGAGATGTAGGAGAGGAAGGTCGGGTTCGGCCCGAGGATCAGCAGGCCGCCGCGGCGGATGCGCTGCGGGTGGGTGTAGAGCAGGTAGGCGGCGCGGTGCAGGCCGACGGCGGTCTTGCCGGTGCCGGGGGCGCCCTGGACGCACACGGAGAGGGCGAGGTCGCCTCGTACGAGATCGTCCTGTTCGGGCTGGATGGTGGCCGCGATGTCCCGCATGGGACCGACGCGGGGCCGTTCGATCTCCCGCGCGACGATCTCGCTCGCCCCGGACTCGCCCGTCCCCGACTCGCCCGCCCCCGACTCGCCCGTCCCCGTCTCGCCCGTCCCGAGGTGCTCGTCCTCCAGGCCGGTGAGGTCGGCCGAGTCCCCGCGGCTGCCCGGCGCCCAGCCGAAGCGCCGGCGTACGGCGACGCCCTGCGGGTCGCGGGGGCCGGCCTGGTAGAAGGCGCGGGAGACGGGGGCGCGCCAGTCGACGACGAGGGGCGGCTCGGCGGGGTGCTCGCTGATCCGCAGCCGCCCGATGTGCAGCGCCTGCTGCCGCTCCTGGCCGCCGAAGTCCAGCCGCCCGAAGAACAACGGCCCTTCGGGCAGCTCGTGCATCGCCTTGGCCTGGCTGCGCAGCCGGTACCCGAGGACCTCGGCGTCGGCGCCGGAGGCGGAGGCGTTCTCACCGACGACGACCTGTTCGTCGGCGCCGTCGACCATGGCGGCGAGGGCGGTCCGGCAGCGGTCGTGGTGGGCGCGTTCCTGGTGGAGGGCGTGGTGGAGGCTTTGCTGGCTGAGGCCGTGCTGGCGGAGGGCAGGGTCGGGTGACGTCATTCCATGGAGCGTACCCAAATAACGTAACCGGGTTAAATCTTTTACTCCGCCTCAGTTCAGTCAGTAGGCGACCAGCCCCGGCAGCCCTGCCTCCAGCACCCCGAACGCCCGCTCGGCCGCCGCCACGGCATCCCCCCGCACCTGGGCCGCCCGCTCCCCCGCCGCGATCCGCCGCCAGTTCTCCTGCGCCAGGATCCGCTGCACCGCCACGATCTGCCCCGCGGCCAGCCGCGCCTCCAGCCCGCCCCCGAGCGCCTCGGCGAGCGCGGCCTCCGAACGCTCCAGATAGCCGTACATACGAGCGACCAGCGCGGGAGTCCCGTACAGCATCGACTGGTAGGCGAGCACCTCGGGATGGTCATTGAGCCCGGTGATCGGGTCGCACCGCTCCAGCCCGTCGAGAAAGTGCCGCCGCAACGCCTCGACCGGCGACGGCCCCTCCCGCACCACCCGCGCGGCCTCGTCCTCGTGATCGGCGAACCGGTACAGGACGAGATCCTCCTTCGTCGGGAAGTACCGGAACAGCGTCGGCTTGGAGATCTCCGCCGCGGCGGCGACGTCGGCGACGGAGACCGCGTCGAAGCCCTTCTCCAGGAAGAGGCGGACGGCGGTGTCCGAGACGGTCTGGTACATGCGCTGCTTCTTGCGTGCGCGGAGGCCGGTCCCGGGGGTGCCTGGCTTGCTCATGCGGTTGAGCCTACGCACCCCGCGATGAAGCGGATGGAGTCGCCGACCTGCTAGGCGGCCGGGGCCAGTCCGTTGCCGGCCCTTGACACCGCCCAGCGCACCAGAACCCGCTCGATCTGGGGCCTGCTCGGCACACTACTGAGCCGGAGCGGCTCCGCCGCCGCCTCAAGGGCCCGCCACACGGAGAGCGTCGCCTCGTCCAGCCCTTTGTCGTCCAGGGTGTCCTCCAACGACCTCGCGGCCCGCATCACGTCCGGGTAGACCGACTGCGCACGCTCGAAGTCGACGTAATGCCGCAGGTCCTCGGCCAGTCCGCGCACCGCCGCCGGGCGGACCGGCTCCATGGCCTGCGCCCAGAAGGCTGTCACCTCGTCCCACTGGAATTCCGGGTACCGCATACGGACGAGGTGCGTCGCCAGGTCGTGCAGCGGATCGCCGTAGGTCGCGAGTTCCCAGTCGACGCAGATCAGGGGCGGACTGCCGGTGCGGGTCGTGATCACGTTGTCGCGGTGCAGATCCGCGTGGAGCAGGCCGTACGGCCGTTCGGCCATTTCCGGTACCCGTGCGGCCAGGTCGCTCAGCGCGTCCTGCGGGATGCCCAGTGCCGCGAACAGGCCGCCGAAGGTCCGCCAGTTGGGCTGCCGGATATGAAGGTCGGCCAGGCGCACCAAAGTCCTCAGATAGCCCCGGCTGTCCATGTCGTCGGCCGGCCAGAGCGCGGGCAGCGGGGGCAGGGCCGCGCGGCCGACCCGGGCTGTCCGGGCCAGCAGACCGGTCAGCGCACGCACGACCTCAAGGCCGACAGGTTCGCTGTCCCCGCACACCCCGGACAGCGGCGTTCCTTCCACATAGCTGTGGATGGCGAAGTCGTTCCCTGTGGCGAGGCACTCCGGTACGTGGGGAAGCACGCCCTGGACCGCGTCGAGGACGGCCGATTCCTCCGGCCATGTCCTGATGACCACCGGCAGCGCGTCCATGCGCCGAATCCGCACGGTCACACGGGTCCCCTTGTCACGGCCCACGAGCCGGGCCACGTCCTCGGTCAACGGCAACACGTAGTTGTGATTGTGGTATCCACCGCTCCTGACCCCCGCACGCACAGCGCGTCTGACGAAGCGGTCACAAACGGAGTGTGACGGCTCATTCCGCAAGGAGCCCTGGGCAGCACGTACATCCAGTACATCCACTGGCAGCTCCTGGCATGACACACGAAGAGGGAAGGACGAACAACGGGACGAGCGACCGGACGAACAACCACGATAGAGCGGCGACTTGACGACTCCCAGGCCGCGTCACCGCTCCGCCCCTCCAGGCCCGCACATGCGATCCCTGAGCCAGCGCTCCAGCGCCGTCGTGATGTGGTTGCGGCTCGGCACCGAATCCAGTCCGAGCGGCACCACCGCTTCGGCCAGGACCCTCCGCAGCTTCACCGCCACCCGAGCGGTCCGATGACCGTCGGCCGTCGGACCGGCCTCCAACGACAGGGCCATCCGGATGACGTCGGTGAACACGGACTGCGCCTTCTTGAAGCCGATGAGCCTTCGCAGATCGTGATGCCAGCCGTTGGCGCTTCCGGGGCGTACGGCCTCAACGGTTCTGCACCACTGCTCGATCATCGTCGAAGCCTGGCGGCCCGGATACCCCATCAGATAGAGGTGGGTGGCGAGGTCGTAGAGGGGGTCTCCGAACATCGCCAGTTCCCAGTCGATGGTCCAGAGTCTTGCCTGGGCGTCGATGATGAAGTTCTCGCGGTGCAGATCGGCGTGGAGCAGACAGAAAGGGCGCGAGCTGAGACCCGAGACATACGCCCTGAGGTGCTTGAAAGCCTCCTCACCCACACCCAGCTCCGCGAAGAGCTCGCCGAACTGCTTCGAGTTCTCCAGATAGACCCGCTGTTCGGCAAAGCACACCAGCCGTTCGAGGAAGCCATCGGTGTCACCGTCCAAGGGCTGATCCTCGGTGGCGCACCGTCGTTCGACGGAAAGATTCTGCGGGGTCACTCGAACCAATTGCCCGAAGAGACCGATGATCTGCCGGACGAACGGCTCCGGGACAGGTCTGCCGGACGCGTGGGAAGCCCCCAGCGTCCGCCCTTCGATGAAACGCTGGAGCCCGAGGTCGCTCACCTCGATGATGTCCGGAACATGGGGGATCCGGCCGGCCAGAGCCCGCAGCAACTGCTCCTCCGAGGCGAAACACCTTCGATCGAACCACAGGAGATTGGTACGCGGCTCCCGGCACTTGCAGCGGATCGGGCCCGCGGTACCCGTACCGCCAGGCAGGGAAAACACATACGTCTCGTGGTGGTAGCCCTGCAGTGGGCCTTCGACCAGGCTCTGGTCACCACTGACCTCGACCGCGCGCAGTCGAGCGATGGAAGCCGTTTCGGGTGACATTGCCCGTTTCTTTCGCCTCGGATCTCTCCGAGAGATACAGAAGTGGAGGTACGTTACTCCCCTTCGCCCGTGCATCGTGCCAGAAGCCATACGGAGCCGCCCTCGGCCCCACTCAACGGCGACTGGACGAGCACCTGTGCGACGGCACTGCGCATGTCGAACTGGCCTCCTGGTGTAGTGCAGTTGAGCGAGGCATCATGGTGCATCGCCGATCTCAGCGAGCGCCGCCGCCTCGCATCCGCGGCGCGCACAGGGGGTGGAGGTTGACTCCTCGTAGGCCAGGTGACGAGAGCCCGTCCAGACTCGAGCGAATCCGGGACTCGCTCAACGAATGGAAGCCGCGCATCGTCAAATGGCTTCTCGCTCTGGTCGCCGCGCTCGGAATCGCCGCCGAAATCATCGACCCGCTCGGTGACGCACTCAAGGGGCAGGGATTCCTGGGCGGCTCCTTCGCGGCACTCCTGGCCCTCGTACTGTTCGACGCCATCAGTGAACCGACCTCTCAGGAGGTGTCCGGCGTCTATGTCCTGGCCAATCTGAGCGACCTGCGGGCCCCGATCAAGGAAGCGTTCGAAGCGCGGCACGTGCGCGTCGACTTCTCCGGGTTCACCATGCAGACGCTGCTCGATCTGCTCCGGGAACCGCTGGAGCGGATGGGCGACGAGCACATGCGGACACGAGAACTGACGTTGCGCGTCATCATCGCCCATCTGAACCTGCCGATGAGCCTGCCGGGAAAGCTGGTGCCCGCCCCCGAGCACTCGGGACTTCCGACCGACACGGTCCACTTCGAGGATTCCGAGGAAAACCGTCAGCGGATGCGGGACGACTTCACGAAACCCAACTGGAACGACCTCAAGGACCTGCTGGACCGGGTCCACGAGAGAAATCCGCACATCACCATCTCCTGCGAGGTGCGGGAGTCCCCGCAGATACCTGAGCGAAAGCTCTACATCCTCAATCAGGAGAAGCTCTTCTACGCGCCCTACGGCATCGTCGACACCCGCGTCCGCTGGCATGAGAGCTCCTATCGGATCCTCGACACCGCCGGCTACGTGATGAAGTACGGGAAGGCCCGCATCATCGGCTGGGACAGGCGCTCACAGACCACCTCGACCCGGGAGGTGGCGGAGCATCACATGGAATGGCACCGCAACCTCTGGGAAAACCTGAACTCCATCAAGCCGGCGCGTCCGGTCATTCCGGACCCGCGCTGGATTCCGCCGGAGGACCGCACCGCGCCCCGATAGTCCGGTCACACGGCCAGCAGTCGCCAGACCGACTCGAACCAGGACTGCATGCTGTCCACGAAGACGGTCCCCTGCGAGTTCGGGTCCGTGTCCTTCACATGGTGCGTGAGTGTGGCGCCGAGGCCCAGAACGTCGAGCGAGGTGACCTCCTCACCGGATTCCAGTTCGATCTCCCGCTCGATCACTTCGTACATCCCGTGCAACGCTTCGACACCGTTGAGCAGATAGAGCTTGAAGGCCGGGATGAGCGGTGCTCGGCGGATCTCCACCTCCACCGATGACACCAGCCCTTCGGTCCTGAGCGCCCTCAGCGACTCCCGTAGCGACTTCGTGTGCCGCTCCGTGATCTCACGCAGACGCTGGTGCAGGCGCTCATCGTTCCTGTCCTCCTTGACCCGCGGATAAGGGAGGTGCTGTGTCTCGGCGGGAAGGATCATCCGCAAGGTGATGCGCTCGGGCACGATGGAACCGTTGCGGATCCGCTCCACCTGGAGCCGGATGTGCGCGTCGAGGGACTCGGACGTCAGCGTGTAGACCGCGAGGGTCACTTCCGGCTGCTCGAAGGCCTCGCTGATGAGCGGCGCCAGCGTCGCGCCGGAGCGGGATCTGGTCGCCTTGGGCGTGGACGACTGGATGCGCTGACTCTTGACGACGCGCGAGCCGCTTCCCTGCCGGGTATCGGTCCACCCCTCGCTGTCCAGTTCCCGGATGACGCGCTGGACCGTGTCGCGGCTGACCGCGAACTCCTCGGCGAGATCACGCTGGGACGGCAGGAAGGAGCGCAGCGGGTACCTACCGTCCGCCATGCGAGCCCGTAGCTCGTCGGCGACCCGGTGGAACGCCCTGCCGCCGCCTTCACCAGCACTGGTCTGCCTTCGGCCCACATCCGGACCATACCGCTTCCAGTCCACCATCCCACCAGTTTCCGGCCAACTACGGTCCAGAAGCGGCAAGTTGGTTAAGTGATCTGACCTGCCGGGGAAGTCACCCCACAACCAGGCCAATTGGACCGAGAATTGGCTGCTTCACGGGAAGTGGAAGGGAAGTGCCAGGCATGCTCATGCGTCGAGTGCCTCGCGTTCTTGAAGTGCCTCCTGGTCCGGCTGACGGCTCAGGCCCGGCTCCGGACCGCCCGCAGCAGGGGCTCCAAAGAACCGACGATGACCTCGGCCCCCGCCTCCCCGAGGAGCTTCGCCTTACGTTCGTTGCGCGCATAGCCGAGAAAGGGCACGCCGGCCCGGAGCGCGGCCGTGTGGTCCGAAGGGGAGTCACCGATCATCAGGGCGTCGGAGGGTTCGGAGCCCATCGCGTCCAGAGCGCTGCCGAGGAAGTGCGGATCCGGTTTGAGGTGGTGGAGGTCCTGGGTGCGGCCGTAGATATGGGGATGGAAGCAGCCGAGCATGTCCCGCTGAGTCAGATAGAGGCAGGCCGCTCTCGGCGAGTTGTTGGTCGTTATGGCCAGCCGGGCACCCGTAGCCGTCCAGGTGCGGATCAGCGGGTCCGCGTACGCGGTCGGCATCGCCGTGCGAACGGCCCGGATTTCTTCCGCGGTGAGCCGCTGCTCCAGCTCGGCCACAAGGTCGCCGTCGGGATGCCGGACGTTGACGGCCCGGAGCACCGCGTGCGGGTCCGAGGTGCCCCGTTCGTTCTCCGCCAGCAGTCCGTGCAGCCCCCGGACTTCGAGCCACTCCACCAACTCGGCAGCCACTCGTGTCGCGGAATGCCCCGCGAACAGTCGGCAGATCGGCCCGTCGAAGTCCCAGAGCACGACCCGTGCACGCGCGATCAGTTCCCGCAGTCTCTCGGTCTCTTTCCCAGTGTCTGATGTCACCGGTTCAGTCTGCGCCGTTTCCGAAGTCACTAGGAGAGTGTCAGGTCCGTGGTGATGGTTTCCCAGAGGGCGTCGAACCACTTCTGCGATTCGTCCACAAACGCGGCATCACGCTGTCCGGACTGCTTCATGAAGGAGAAGAGGAGGGACTCGGATCCGAGGGCGTCATACATGTCCAGAGCCTGCCCCTCCCACTCCTCCTGGCGCTCCGTGAGGACGTAGTACCCGAGCAGCGCTTCCTCGCCGTTGAGCAGATACAGCTTCAGCGGCGGCGTGAGGGGCAGCGCACGGAAGGTGACATGTACGTCGATGCCGTGGGTGGAGCGGACTGCCTGCAGGTTGTGCCGGAGCACGTGGGCCTGCGCATTGCGCATCGCCAGCCAGCGCTTGTGGACCGAGTCGTCGTCACCGCGGTCCTCGACCAGGACCGGGAAGGCGAGGTTGATGTCGCGGGAGGGCAGCAGGATGCGGACGTCGATCGATGTGGGGCGGATGCTGCCCTGGTGGATCAAACGGACTGGTTCGCCAAGGGCGACCATGAGGGTCTCGGCCGTCAGACAGACCGCGTCGATCCGGACGTGCCGTGCGGAGAACGCCTCCGCCAGACGAGGCGCCAGGCTGACCATCGTCGACTGGGGGGCGCCCCGGGTAGGGGTCGGGGGGGCGACGCGCGGCGGGCTGCCCTTGCTGACGTTGGTCAGGAGCCCGTCATCCTTGAGCGCGCGCAGAGCCTGGCGTACGGTGCCTCGCTCCACGCCGAACTCCTCGGCCAGCTCGGCCTGCGTGGGCAGACGGTCACCGGCCTTGAGGTCACCGATGCGGATCCGTTCCCGCAGGGCGTCGGCGATCTCCTGGGGCGAGAGTCTCCTGCTGCCGTTCACTGCCACGTTCTCCCGGGTCACGACCAAACGCTACAACTAGCTCCCACTCAAAGGGAGTTGTCGCTAGCTTGTTTCAAAGTAGGCGCCAAGTGGGGACAACTTAGTTGAAGTTGGCGTCAAGTTGGTTGAGTTGGTGAAAGTATTCCTTCCATCCCCAGAAGCCCGAAGGGGGAAACACAGATGCCCGTCCTCGCACTCCTCTCCGCCGTGTTCGTCGTCGGTGTCGAGCAGACCCTCCAGTGGAAGTACGGAGCCACCGGCATCATCGGCCTGCTGTTGCTCACCATAGGCATCAAGGCCAAGAGCCCGGCGGTCAGCTCGATCGGGGCCGTCGTCCTCGCCATCCTGGTCTCCGGCCCGGCCCTGTGAGCCATGCGCGCGACCGAACCGGCCTCGCGCGGCAGGAGCGACGAACCACCCTCAGATCAACCGCTGTGGGAGACGATCAGCTCGTGAGCACCAGCTCCGAACTGATCGTCTCCCACAGTGCGTTGAACCACATCTGCGACTGCTCCACGAACGTCGTGTCGCGCAATCCGGCCCCCTGCTCGAAGGCGAACAGCGTCGACCGGATGCCAGGGGCGTCGTACATCTCCAGGTGCTGCTGACCGATCTCCACCTCGCTTCGCCTCAGCGTGTAGTAGGCGAACAGCGCCTCCGCGTTGTTGAGCAGGTACAGCTTCACCGGCGGGGTGAACGGCAGCGCACGGAAGGTGACCCGCACATCTATGCCGTGCGTGGATCGCAGCGCCAGCAGATTGTGCTTGAGTACCTGGCCCTGGGCGTTGCGCTGGGCCAGCCAGCGCCGGCGCAGCTGTTCGTCGGCATCGTCGACCGATTCGTCCACCGACGTCGGGAAAGCGAGCGAGATGTCACGGCTCGGCAGCATGACACGGACATCGACCTTGGCTGGTTTCAGCTGTCCGGCGTGGATCTGGCGAAGCGGTTCGCCGATGGCCAGTGTGAGGGACACCGAGGTGAGACACAGGGCGTCGATCTCGACGTGCGGGGCCGCGAAGGCGGTGGCGACACGCGGGGCGAGGGCCACCATGGTCGGCTGCGGCGGGGCCCCGGGACTGGTCAGCGCCTTTGCCAGATCAGGTGCGACCGTTGCCGGGGCCCCTTTGGAGACGTTGGTGAGCAGATGCTCCGACTGGAGGATACGCAGCGCCTCCCGTACGGCACCGCGCTCGACGCCGAACTCGTCGGCCAGCTTGGCCTGGGTGGGCATGCGCTGGCCGGGCTGCAACTCGCCCGAGGTGATCCGGGCGCGCAGCTCGTCGGCCACCTCCCGATGTGACTTCTGTGGCCGCTGTGACCTCTTCCGTCCATTGACGGAGGCGTGTTTCGGCTCCACGACCAAACACTACAACTTCCCGCCATCTTTAGGCAGTTCCTGGAATGGTGGTTATGAGCCGCTTCCCAGCGGTCATAAGTACAGTGAAGTTGGTCGCCAACTTAGGCAACATGGTCAAACTTCCTGAGGGGTTGGCCACGAGCATCATCGCCTTCCTGGCCCTGTCCATCGGCCTCAAGGCAAAGAACACCATGATCAGCGGCATCGGCGCGGTGATCCTCGTCATGCTGCTGGCCCAGTAGGGACCAGGTTCGGCTGACCGGGCTCCCTTCCGGAGGGGAGCCGGGAGCCCGGTCGGTCAGCACAGCCACAACTTGACACCGACAACCGAACATCGATGCGCACAGCCACAACTGAAGAAGAACAAGCAGCACAACAACCACAACCGCACAGCTCGCTACGGATGAGCAGTCCTGTCACCGGCGAAACGGAGGTTCAGAACACGTCCGGGCACCAAGGCCGCCTGGATGTACGCAGCAGGGCGTCGGCCACCAGGGCGGCGCCCCCTCGCTCTTCCCGCACCCGGCCCAGCGCGGCGAGCCGCACCGCGGACTCGTCGCCGAGCCAGAGACGGCCCAGGTCGGCGATGTCGAGGGTGAGTTCGGCGGTGGCCTTGGTCGGGGTGCACGAGGCGCCGTCCGCGGATGCCTCCAGCCGGAACCGCCCGCCCGTGAACCCGCCTTGGCTCCCGTGGCCGCCGTCCCCGTCCACGACGTCGAGCACCAGCGCCCCCTGACCCTCGTACGTCCGCGCCTCCAGGGCCCGTACGACGTCCAGGATCCGCACCCACAGCCAGTCCGCCTGGGTCGTGACCCTGGCCGCCCGCGGATCGGGCAGGTAGAAGGGCAGGAGGTCGTCGGGGGACCGCCAGCCGCTCTTCACCGTGGTGATCCAGTCGATCGAGCACAGGTAGCGCCACAACGCGCGCTCGGCGTCCGGGGTCGCCGCGATCAGCCAGTTCACGGACGCCGTGTTCAACGGCTGCTTGCCGTCGCCCCAGTGGTCGTCCGCCTGGTACGACACCAGCCCCTGGACCTCGCCGCCGGCCGAGCGGTACACGGCGAAGAAGGGCTCGGTCCACGGGGCCCTGTCCAGGCGCAGCGCGCCGGTGCTGACCTGCCACCACCGCTCGTCCCGGTCGACGGCGCCCGGCTGCGCCCCGCGCACCCTCTCGTACAGCTCCGGGCCGAGCTTGCGTACGTCCGCCCCGTCCACGAGGTCGATACGGCCGCCGTCCTCGGGGCCGGACCACCTCGGGTCGAGGCCGGTGCGGGGGACGTCGACGGTCCACTGGGTGGTCCAGGTGGCGGGGCCGAAACCGTAGCGGCCGTAGATGGGGTACTCGGCGGCGATCAGGGTGGCCACGACGTCGCCGCGGTCCTTCGCGGCGGTGAGGTCGTGGGCCATCATGCGGGTGAGGAGGCCTCTGCGGCGGTGGGTGGGGGTGACGGTGACGTTCGATATGGCGTCGGCGGGGACGGGGGTCCCGCCCACCGCGGTGATCTCCTGAGCGAAGGATCTGAAGGTGGCGACGCAGCGGCCGTTGTCGAAGGCGCCGAGGGTGCGGGACGGGACGATGTACGAGCTGCGGTCGGCGATCTCCGTCTCGGTGACGTCCGGGGTGCGGAGGAAGCCGGTGTTCAGCGCCCTGATCCAGTCGGGGATGTCGGCCTCGGTGACGGGGCGCACCTCTGTGCCTGTGCCTGTGCCTGTGTCGGGTTCGGGACGGCTCATGGGGTCACGGTAGGGGGGTGGGTACGGAGGTGTCCCCGCATTTTTCCTCGCCCCCGCCGCCCCTACCCGTCCCGTCCCTGGGGGCTGCC
>NZ_KQ948939.1:115824-203134 GCF_001514235.1 Streptomyces caeruleatus
CCCCTGTCGTTCGGCGGCGCTACGTCAGCAAGTCGTCCACCACGGCCTCACCCTCCCGGTACCGCCGCGTGATCTCCGCCCCGGACTCGTCCGCCGTCCGCTGCAACCGCTGTCGGCGTCGGGACACCTGCTGCTCGTACCCCACGAGCCTGGCCATCGCGGCGTCGAGTTCGACGTCCGTACGGGCCTCCAGGTCCGACAGTTCCACCTCGGCCAGCATCTCGGCCGCCAGCAGCCGGTACTCCTCGCTCTGGGGGGTGCCCAGCGTGACGTGGCGGGCGGAGGAGCGGTGCCGGGCCGGGGCGTCGGTGAGGATCTCCGGGAGGCGCTCCACGACGGACGCGGCGCCCGCGGGAGAGCGCCGCGCGAGCTCCGCGCGCAGGATGTCGATCCGCCCCTGCAGCAGCCGGCGTACATAACTCAGGTCCGCCTCGTCCCGCTGCGCGTCCCGCCGCAGGGTGCGCAGCTCGGGCAGACTGAGCACGGTCAGATCGGGCTCGGCCGGATCGGCGGGCAGCCGTGGATCCGCCCCCGGACCCGGATCGTCGGCGGTGCGTTGCGTGGGCGGCCTCAGTCCGGCCGGCTGGCCCGTGTGGCCCGTGTGGCTCGTGTGGCCCAACACGACAGCCCCAGGGGGCTGCCCGGTACTCGGTGTGCTCATATGCCTCTACCGTCCCCTCGACCGGCGTGTGGAAGCATGGTGCCATCCCAAGTGGCCCCTATGTGACCGAGTGCCCACGAACAGCCCCAGATGGGGGCTTAAGGATCAAAAAAGAGCCCCCCAAAGAAGCCCCGCGGAGGCCCCTTTACCTGCCGCTTCCCCCGCACGCGGCATGATGGCCGCATGCGAGCTGTGGTGCAGAGGGTGGACGGCGCGAGTGTCGTCGTGGATGACGAGACCGTCGGCGAGATCGCGGGCGAAGGTCTGTGCGTGCTCGTCGGTGTCACGCACGAGGACACCAAGGAGAAGGCCGCCCAACTCGCCCGCAAACTCTGGTCGATCCGCATGCTGAACGACGAGAAGTCGTGCAGCGACATCGACGCCCCGCTCCTCGTCATCAGCCAGTTCACCCTCTACGGCGACGCCCGCAAGGGCCGCCGGCCCACCTGGAACGCCGCCGCGCCCGGCGATGTCGCCGAGCCGCTCGTCGACGAGGTCGTCGCCCAACTCCGCGCCCTGGGCGCGACGGTGGCGACGGGACGGTTCGGTGCCAAGATGCGGGTGGGTCTGACGAACGACGGCCCGTTCACCGTGCTCCTGGAGATCTAGGCCCGCTCGCGCCCCCGACGGAGCCCGCGTCGCACGGCTACGGCTCCACGACCACTTCCTGCGCGGCCGCCGTCTCTCCGGCCAGGAGCCCCGCGTCCACCGGCACGTTCCGCTTGACCAGCGCCAGCGCGACCGGGCCCAGCTCGTGGTGCCGTACCGACGTCGTGATGAAACCGATCTTGCGGCCGTCGGGGCCCTCGTCGGCCGGACGGAGCTCTGTGCCGTGCGGGGGCAGGTGGACGTCGCTGCCGTCCAGGTGCAGGAAGACCAGGCGCCGCGGCGGCTTGCCGAGGTTCTGGACCCGGGCGACCGTCTCCTGGCCGCGGTAGCAGCCCTTCTGCAGGTGCACCGCGGTGCCGATCCAGCCCAGCTCGTGCGGGATGGTGCGGTGGTCGGTCTCGAAGCCGAGGCGCGGGCGGTGGTGCTCGACGCGCAGCGCCTCGTAGGCGAGGATGCCGGCCGCCGGGCCCGCCTTCTCGGCGTACGACTCCAGGTCGGCGCGCGGGAGGAACAGGTCACGGCCGTGCGCCGTCTCGCGTACGACGGCGCCCTCGGGCACCTCGGCGATGGACCCGGCGGGCAGGTGGACGACCGCGAACTCGGCGGTCCGGTCGGCGACTTCGACCTGGTAGAAGAACTTCATCGACTCCAGGTACGCGATCAGCGCGTCCTGGGTGCCGGGCTCGACATGGGCCCAGACCGTCGTGCCGTCGTCGACGAGATACAGCGCGTGCTCGATGTGGCCGTTCGCGGAGAGGATCAGCGCCTCGGTGGACTCGCCCACCGGGAGGTCGCTGACATGCTGGGTGAGCAGCAGATGCAGCCAGCTCAGCCGGTCCTGGCCGGTGACGGCGACGACTCCGCGGTGCGAGAGGTCGACGAAACCGGAGCCGTCGGCGAGCGCGCGCTGCTCGCGGAACAGATCGCCGTAGTGCGCGGCGACGCCTTCGTCCACGCCCTCGGCGGGCACGGCGCCGGGCAGGGTCAGCAGGGGGCTCTTCATATGCCTAAGCCTACGACTCGGTAGTTGAACTCTTCAGGGAGCTCTTGAGGGAGCTCTTCAGGGAGCAGTCCTTGCAGCGGCCGAAGATCGCGAAGTGCTTCATATCGGTCTCGAAGCCGAAGTCCCGGCTCAGTTTGGCCGTGAACTCCGCGGCCACCTGGACGTCCGCCTCGATGACTTTGTCGCAGTCCCGGCAGACCAGGTGGAGGTGGTGGTGGCGGTCGGCGAGGTGGTACGTCGGCGCACCGTGCCCGAGGTGGGCGTGGCTGACCAGCCCGAGTTCCTCCAGGAGCTCCAGGGTCCGGTACACGGTGGAAATGTTGACCCCCGACGCCGTCTTCCTCACTTCCACGAGGATGTCGTCGGGGGTCGCGTGCTCAAGGGTGTCCACGGCTTCGAGGACAAGCTGACGCTGCGGCGTCAGCCGGTAGCCGCGCTGCCTGAGGTCGCTCTTCCAGTCGGTGCTCACCACACCTGAAAGTCTAGAGCCACTCGGCCGGCTTCCTACTTGAAGAAGGCGATGCCGTCGTCCGGCATATCGTCCGGCAGGGCCTTGGCCCAGCGCTCGACCTCCTCCGGGGTGACGACCTTCTTCAGATGGGCCGACATGTAGGGGCGCAGCTCGACCTCGGGGGTCTGCTTCTCGCCGACCCACATCAGGTCGCTCTTGACGTAGCCGTACAGGCGCTTGCCGCCGGTGTACGGGCCGGAGGCGGCCGTGCGGGCCACCGCGTCCGTGACCAGGTCGATCTGCGGCTTCTTGTCGGCCAGCTCGCCGTACCAGATCTCGACGACACCGTCGTCGCGGACCATCGTCACCTCGACCTTGCGGTCGGCGTCGATCCGCCAGAAGCCGTGCTCGGACTCCAGCGGCTTCACCTTGTTGCCGTCGTTGTCCAGCACCCAGGTGTGCGAGCGGTACTCCAGGAAGTCCCGGCCGTCGTGCGTGAAGGCGACCTCCTGCCCGAAGTTGCACTTCTCGGAGCCGGGGAAGTCGTGCACGCCCGCGCCCGCCCAGTTGCCGAGCAGGAAGGCGAGGGGGACGAGGTCCTTGTGGAGGTCGGACGGGATCTCGATCATGAGGGGAAGTTCCTAGGTGTGGGTCAGCGCTGGCCCTGGTACAGCTTCTTCACGGTCAGCCCGGCGAAGGCGAGAACGCCGACGCAGACCAGGACCAGCAGGGCTTCGAAGAAGATCTCCACGGGGTGCTCCTCGATTGAGCGCGGGGAATGCTTTGCGTACACAGGGCCGGGCCCCAGCTTACGCGGCCGGGGCCGGGCCCTCTGTGTGAGGTAGGCCCTCGCGGGCTCAGCCGAGCAGCTGGCTCTGGAGCACCACCGTCTGCTGGAAGGGGACGGCCGCGGCGCCGCCCTTGCGGGACTGCACGACCAGTCCCAGCACGTCGCCCGAGACCAGATACGCCTGCCGGACCTGCTCGGCGCCGTACGGCTTGGCCTCGACGTAGGCGTAGTGCCGTACCTCGACGACCTCGGCGTCCGTGGGGAAGTCGTCGTCCGCGTGCACCTGGTCGGCGCCGCGCAGGGCGTAGGTGGGCGAGTCGTAGTTGGTGAGGTGGTCCTGCTGGAGCACGTCGGCCACCTGACCGGTCTGGAACTGCAGCAGGTAGATCCGGGTGTGCGTACCGTCCGGCGTGGTCCAGCCGCGGGCCGCGACGTGCCGCAGGGCGTAGTCGGTGAGCAGCTGGCGGAGGTCGTCCCGGTCCTCCTCCTGTTCGTACGCCGCCAGGAAGTCCTTCGTCGCCAGCCAGCCGTCGCGTCCGTTCAGCTCCTTGTCCGCCTCGGCGCCCGTGGGCGCCGGCAACAGCAGCTCGCGCAGGTCCGCGTGGTGGAGGGAGGCCGGGTTCTCCTCGGCGAACGGCTCCGGGCTGCCGGCCGGCAGCGGTGGCCTGGTGATCTCCGGGTACGTCCAGCGTCCGTCCGTCTCGGTCGCGAGACCGGGCACGTCCGTACGTTCCAGGCGCGTGATGCCGTACGCCGTGGAGGCGCCGACGGCGGCGAAGACGACGACGGCCGCGGTCCAACGCAGGGCGGCGCGCAGGACACGGCGGTCCTTCTTGGCAGCGGGAGGGGGAGGAGCAGAGGGAGCAGGGGGAGAAGCGGGAGTAGAGGGAACGGCCTGATCGACGTCCGGCTGCGGCCGTGTGTCTGCCACGGGCGCCGTCGTCATGGGCTGCTTGTGCTCGGTCATACGGCCTTCCCCGGTTCGTCGATGCGGTCGAGCTGTCGGGTGACGAACACCCCGATGCCGGCCATGTCGACCGGTCGGCTGCCCTCGGCCGTGAAGCTGATCAGCACGTCTCCCGAGTAGGCCGCGCAGAAGACCCGGTCGAGCTGCTGGTCGTCGCCCTTGGGTGTCAGGAAGCACTTGGCGTTCTTGTGGCCGTCGATCTCCGGCCCCTTGCGGAAGACGCCGAGGGCGGAGAAGAACCTGTTCTGGGACGTCGCGATGTCCCGTGCGGCGGCACGACTCTCCATCCGCGCGACGGCGACGCTGACGGAGAACGCCTCGCCGAAGTTGATCGCACGGCGGGTCGCGTAGACGTAGCTGCGCATCACCATGCTCTTGACGCTCTGCCTGTCGATCTCCTTCTCCAGCTGCCGGCGCTGGGTGCGGGGCAGGTCCTTGAGCGACTCCTTGCGCAGGGCGGTGGCCTGACGGCCGCTGAGCTCGACGTCCGGCCCGAACTCTCCGAGGTCGGGGCCACGGGTGTAGCTGTTCTCCCCGTACGGCAGCAGCAGCCCGCGCAGCCCAGGCGCCGCCTTCGCCGTCTCCTCCGCCTTGCCGGCGGCCGCTGACGGCTTGGAGAACTTCCAGGTCGGCCGGCCCGGGTCGCGGTCGGCGTCCTGGACGGTGACCACGGTGTAGCCGGCACCGGCGACGACGGCACCGACCAGCAGGACGGTCCCGGCGAGCGCGGCGAGACGCGAAGGGCGCGGCCGCTTCCGCTCGGAGGGCTGGGGACTCTCGGCCGTCTCAGCGCTCTGGCGACTCTCGGAGCCCTCGACGTTCTCGACGTTCTCGGCGCTCTCGGCGCTCTCGGCGCTCTCGGCGCTCTCGGTGTTCTCGGTGTTCTCGGTGTTCTGAGGGCTCTCAGGTGTCTCGGTCACAGCCGCTCCATCTGCCGCTTGGCGAGATCCATGATCTTCTCCTTGGAGATCGGCTTGGTGTCGAAGACCCAGACGTGCATCACGATGTCGCCGCGCCAGGCGTGGGCCTCGGCCGAGTACACCGGGAGGTAGCCGGCGTTCCGCTCCGGGGTGTCGTGCACGTACGCCATGCCGTCACCCGTGCCGGGGATGGGCCAGCTGCGGGTGTCGGCCTTCTCCTCGGCCCAGTAGTACGCGGTCTCGGCGTGGGTGCCGGCCGCCAGGGCCTCCTCCTGGCGGAACTGCGCCAGCTCGATCTCGACGTTGTGGGTGGTGCCCACCCGCCAGCTCGTCACGGCGGCACGGCGGAACTCGTCGTCGACGAGATCGCTGAACATCTCGCCCGGCTCCTCGTAGCCGCCCGCATAGCCGGCGAGGTCCAACCAGCCGTCGCTGCCGGCCGGGATCAGGGGATCCCGCGCACCCTTCGGCCGCTGGAGCAGCAGCTCGCGCAGATCACCGTCGGTCCTCAGCCGGCGGTCCTCGGCGGCGGACAGCGGCTCGGCCACGCCCTTGGCCCGCTCGACCACGGGCTGGGAGAGGGGCGGCAGCTTCGTGGGCCGGCGTTCGGCCTGCACCAGGTAACCGGCACAGGTCCCGGCGACGAGCCCGAGCACGACGGCCCCGGCGATCAGCAGCGCCGTACGCCCACGCGGCCGGGGCCGCACAGCCATTTCTTCAGGTACATCCAAGACGTCCCCCCACGGAACGTGAAGTGCGCATTCCGTATGCGCGCGCACAGGAGACCCGTGGCCAACGCTTCAGGTTGTAAGGGAGTTGATTACGATTCGGCCATGGCGAAGAAGCTGGTGATCAAGGTGACGGCGGGGGCCGATGCCCCCGAACGCTGCTCCCAGGCGTTCACGGTCGCGGCGGTGGCCGTGGCCAGCGGCGTCGACGTCTCCGTATGGCTGACCGGCGAGTCCGCGTGGTTCGCCCTGCCGGGCCGCGCCGCCGAGTTCGAACTCCCCCACGCGGCCCCGCTCCCCGACCTGATCGACGCGGTCCTCGCGAGCGGCCGCCTCACCCTGTGCACCCAGTGCGCGGCCCGCCGGGACATCACGGAGAAGGACGTCCTGGAGGGCGTACGGATCGCGGGAGCGCAGGTGTTCGTGCAGGAGGCGCTGGCCGACGAGACGCAGGCGCTCGTCTACTGAGACACCCGGGCCACGCGGTGAGGTCGCGCGCTCACTGGCGCGGACGCTTCTTCCCGTCCAGCTCGTCCCACCACTCGTCGGACTTCGGGTCCCCGGACGGGTCGTCCCACCAGCGGTCCTCCGGCCCCCGCCGGTTGGCGACCATCGCGGCCAGCGGCGGAATGACCATGGCCACCACACACATCCCCACGGCCACCGGCATCGACCAGAGCCGTACGACCCCCCAGGCCAGGACGAAGAGCGTGACGCAGGTCCCCATCATGGCGAAGTAGACGTGCCGTCGCCGTGCGTACATACGTCCAGGGTAGGTCCGGGTCCGTACACGCCGAAGGGCCGTACCCCGGGTGTCCAACCCGTGGGGTACGGCCCTTCGGCCGGTCAGGGCGTCGTTCAGACCGTGATGGCCACCTCGGCCAGGCCGCCCTGCTGGGCGACGACCGTGCGGTCGGCGGTGCCGCCGGGGACCAGCGCGCGTACGGTCCAGGTGCCCTCGGCCGCGTAGAAGCGGAACTGGCCCGTGGCGGAGGTGGGGACCTCCGCGGTGAACTCGCCGGTCGAGTCCAGCAGTCGGACGTAACCGACCACGGGCTCGCCGTCCTTCGTCACCTGGCCCTGGATCGTGGTCTCACCGGGCTTGATCGTCGAGGCGTCGGGGCCGCCGGCCTTCGCTCCACACATGTCTTTCTCCAAGAGGGGTCTGACCGGAATCGAAGGCCGGTCGGGATGGAAGAGGTTTGCTTACTTGTTGGCGCCGAGCTCGATCGGAACGCCGACGAGCGAGCCGTACTCGGTCCAGGAGCCGTCGTAGTTCTTGACGTTCTCCACACCGAGCAGCTCGTGCAGCACGAACCAGGTCAGCGCGGAGCGCTCGCCGATACGGCAGTAGGCGATGGTGTCCTTCGCCAGGTCGACCTGCTCCTCGGCGTAGAGCTCCTTGAGCTCGTCGTCCGACTTGAAGGTGCCGTCGTCGTTGGCGTTCTTCGACCACGGGATGTTGCGCGCGGACGGGACGTGACCCGGGCGCTGCGACTGCTCCTGCGGGAGGTGGGCCGGGGCGAGCAGCTTGCCGCTGAACTCGTCGGGCGAACGGACGTCGACCAGGTTCTGCGAGCCGATCGCGGCGACGACGTCGTCACGGAAGGCGCGGATGGCCGTGTTCTGCGGCTTGGCCTTGTAGACGGTCTCGGCGCGCTCCGGGACCTCCTCGACCAGCTCGCGGGCGTCCAGCTCCCACTTCTTGCGGCCGCCGTCGAGAAGCTTGACGTTCTCGTGGCCGTAGAGCTTGAAGTACCAGTAGGCGTACGACGCGAACCAGTTGTTGTTGCCGCCGTAGAGGATCACCAGGGTGTCGTTGGCGATGCCCTTGGCCGACAGGAGCTTCTCGAAGCCCTCCTGGTCGACGAAGTCGCGGCGGACCGGGTCCTGGAGGTCCTTGGTCCAGTCGATACGGATCGCGTTGCGGATGTGGTTCTTCTCGTAGGCGGACGTGTCTTCGTCCACCTCCACGATCGCGATGCTGGGGTTGTCCAGGTTCTCCTGGACCCAGTCGGCGTCGACGAGGACGTCGCTGCGGCTCATGCTCTTCTCTCCTCCGGGGCAGTTGCGGCGGGGCGTGCGAGTGCGAGGGGGTGCGTGCTCGGGCCGAGACGACGCACCTGTGCCCTGGTCAGGGCAGCGGGGAAACGCAGAAGTCGGAGCTTCCGCTCAGAAGGGGCGACAGAGCATGGCGGCAACGCGGCAGAGGTCTACTGCCCGCCGCTTCGTGAGATCCGCCTGTCGCTTCATGGGCTCGATCGTAGGGACGGACATGCGGGCGTGTCACCGGTGTGTCGTATTCTGAGACGAGATTGTCCGCGATGTGGGATCGAAAGGCCCTCAGGGCTGGTGCCGCACGGCTTCCGGGCGGATGTATCGACGGTCACATCTACGGTACGGACGGCGCCGTCTCGCCCATTGGACACGGGCCATTCGGGCACAGAGGAGCCCCTTCAAGGCCCCTCAAGGCCCTCGCGGTCGCTGCCGTACTACCCCGCGAGCCGGACGTTCGAACCCCGCACCGTGATCTCGACGCCGTTCTTCGCCGCCTGGACCTTGTCGAGCTGGATGCCGCCGGGCAGACCGTCGATCTTCTGCTCGAAGTCGGTGATCGCGCGGGCCCGGTTCTCGGCGATGTCGGCGCCGCCGAAGCTGGGCAGGGTGTCGGCGTGCACCTTCACGATGTCGCCCTCGGTGGTGACCGAGCTGAGGACGTAGACCGGGTTCGGCAGCTTGGTGCCGAGGACGGTGGCCTCGACGGCGACCTTGATCTTGCCGTTGCCGCCGTCCGACAGCCCGATGACGCTGGCGGTGACGCCGGGCGCGACCTCGGTGGGCTCGGACTTGGCGGTCTTCAGCAGCTCGGCGTAGGTGATGGACGCGGTGCCGGTGGCGGCGGCGGCGGTGGCAGAGCTGTAGTCGCCGGAGAACTCGACGCCCTTCATGTTCGCCGTGAGGTCGTCGATCCGGATCGTCTTGCCGTCGGTGCCGGTGGCGGCCTCGTAGTCCTTGATCCCGACCTCGACGTCGTCCAGCGAGCCGCTCGCGACCTGGGTGAGGAACGGGAAGCCCTTGATGGTGACGTCCGGCGCGGCGGCCAGGTTCTCGGAGGACTGCAGCTTCCCGGCCGCCTCGTCCTCGGCGAAGCCCACGGCGAGTCGGTCGGCCAGCACGAAGAGGCCACCCAGGATCACGACGGTTATCAGCAGTATCCGCAGGGCTCGCATGTTGTGGTGTTCCCCCACCTCAGAGTCGTCAACGAGGACGAGAGTAACTCTGACAGCAGGCCATCTTCCTCGCCCCCGCCGCCCCTACCCGTCCCATCCTTCTGGGGCTCCGCCCCAGACCCCGCTCCTCAAACGCCGGAGGGGCTAGATTTTCAGCCCGTCCGGCGTTTGAGGACGAGGCCCGGAGGGCCGATCAGGGGGGTCTGGGGGCGCAGCCCCCAGGGATGGGACTGGGTCAGGTCAGCGCGCGGCCCAGTACGTACACCGCCGGCGCCGCGGCCGCCAACGGCAGCGCGACCCCCGCCGTGAAGTGCACGAACCGCGACGGATAGTCGTAGCTGGCGACCCGATGCCCGACCAGCGCGCACACCGCGGCCCCGGCCCCGAGCACCGCCCCACCGGACACCCCGGCCACGGCACCGGCCACACCACCCGCACCGGCCCCGGCAAGCAGAGCGACCGCCACAGAGGCCACCGTCGGCAACGGCAGCGCACGCACCAGCACCGCGACGGCGACCGCCACCGCCCCCACGGTCACCGCATCCGCGTCGGCCGCGAGATAGCCCCCCGCGACGATCGCCAGGGCCGCCGAGACCACCGTCGCCATCAGCCCGTACATCCGCTCGTCCGGGTCGGCGTGCGAGCGGAGCTGCAGGACCAGCGTCAGCAGCACCCAGACCCCCAGCGTGCCGAGGATCGCCGCAGGAGCCCGGTCGGCCACCAGCAACGCCACGTCCGCCGTCAGCGCCCCCGCGAAGGCCAGCGCGATGCCCTGCCGGGCGGGCCACATGCCGTTCAGCCGGAACCAGCCCGCCGCCGTCACGGCCTGGAGGAGGACGAGCGGGACGAGAAGGGCGTACGACCCGATGGCCGCCGCGCCCGAGAGCAGCAGCCCCAGCAGCGCCGTGAGCCCGGCCGGCTGGATCCCCGGCTCGATGATCGGCGAACGGCCCTCCAGCCGGGCCCGCTGGGCGTCCGTGATGCGGGAGTTCCCGGCGACGGTCGAGGGACCGTACCCAGGGTCGTCACCCGACTCGGGGTCCCTTTCCGCCTGGGAGCGCTGAGCAGGGGCGGCCGGGGCAGGGGCAGAGGCCTGCTGGGCGTAGGCCTGCGGCTGAGCGTGACCGGGCTGGGCCTGGGCGTAGGCCTGGGGGTGGGCTTGGGCGTGCGGGTGGGCCTGGCCCTGCGGCGCGCCGCCCCACCCCTGCCCGGTCTCGTCGTACCCCGCGTACGCGCCCGCGGCTGGGACACCCGCGCCCTGCGACGGCAGATAGGCCGTCTCCGCGGCCGAGGCCGGCGGCACCGGCGGCTGCACCTGGGTCTCCCAGGTCTGCCCCTGCCACTGCTGGGTGTGCTGCTGGGTGTGCTGCTGGGCGGCCTGCTGGTCGTCGTACGCCTGCTGTCCGGGCCACCCCTGCTGCGGCGCGGGCTGCTGGTACGGGTCGTATCCGTCGTACCCCTGATACGGCTGGTCGGTCATCGTCACCCTCCTGCGAACGGCGGGAGCACCTCGACCGTGCCGCCGTCGGCCAGCCGTACCGTCTCATGTTCGCGGGTGCCCACGGGGTCACCGTCGACGAGGAACGAGCATCGCTGCAGGACGCGCACGAGTTCACCGGGGTGTCGCTCGCGGGCGGCGTCGAGCGCCTCGGCGAGCGTGGCCGCGTCGAACGGCTCCTCGGCGATCCCGGCCGCGGCCTTCGCGGCGGCCCAGTAGCGCACCGTGACCTTTGGCATGCGGTTCCTCTGTCGGTCGGCTGTGTACCCCGTCAGGCTAGCCGCCCTGTGCGCCGGCCCAGTCTCCGATGCGGGCCAGCAGCTTGTCGTCGGCCGCGTGCTCGGCGTGGCCCATGCCGGGCTCCAGCCAGAGTTCCCCGTGGCCACCGGCCGCCTCGGCCAGCATGCGGGGGTGGTCGAGGGGGAAGTAGCCGTCGCGGTCGCCGTGCACGATCAGCAGCGGGGTGGGCGCGATACGCGGCACCGCCTCCACCGGAGAGAGGGGCACCGGGTTCCACTCACGGTGGTGAATGCGCGTACGGAATCCGTAGCGACCCACCAGTCGGCCCTCGGGCCGGGTCACCAGCCAGTGGAGTTTCCGCATCGGAGCCGTGCCCCGGTAGTACCAGCGGGCCGGCGCGCTCACCGAGACCACCACGTCCGTGTGCGCCCCGGCGCGCCCCTCACACCCCTCATACCCCTCACACCCCTCACGCTCCTCCCCCTCCGGCCGGTACAGCGCCGCGTGCCGCAGTACCACCGAGCCGCCCATGGAGAAGCCGACGGTCACCACGCGCGTGTGCCCGAGTTCGCGGGCCCAGCGCACCGCGGCCGCCAGGTCGAGCACCTCGCGGTCCCCGACGGTCGACCGTCCACCCGATGCTCCGTGCCCGCGGAAGGAGAAGGTGACGACGGCCCCGTACCGGGTGAAGGCCTCCACCACCCGTCGTACATGCGGCCGGTCCACATCGCCCGTGAAGCCATGGGCGACGACGAACACCAGGTCACCGGCAGGTGGACGCGAGGAGTCGTATACAACCGCGGCCGGGTCGTATACGGAATCGACGCTCACGCCGTCGCCGGTGTGCAGAAACGTCCGCAAAGGTGTACGTCTGGTTGTCTCAGAGTGCGGACGAACCGTGGATCGTGCCACATGACCTGCCGGACCGTTGCTCATGTCGGCTATTCTGCTGGGCAGAGGACTCGGGCAGCGTAGCCCCCGGGTCCTTTTGTGCTTTCGGAAGCGTTGTATACGGCGCGGGAAACCTCAGGTGACCGCCGGTGTACGGGGCCTTTCGGGATCGCAGAGCAGTTCCGTACCGCACACGTCCTCGCAGGGACCGAGGAGGAACCAGACGTATGAGTTCTCTGCTGCTCCTGACCAATGCCCTCCAGCCGTCGACGGAGGTGCTCCCCGCACTCGGCCTTCTGCTGCACAACGTGCGCGTGGCTCCGGCGGAAGGCCCGGCGCTCGTCGACACCCCGGGTGCCGACGTCATCCTGATCGACGGCCGCCGCGACCTCCCACAGGTGCGCAGCCTGTGCCAGCTCCTGCGCTCGACCGGCCCCGGCTGTCCGCTCGTCCTCGTCGTCACCGAGGGCGGCCTCGCCGCCGTCACCGCCGACTGGGGCATCGACGACGTCCTTCTCGACACCGCCGGTCCGGCCGAGGTCGAGGCGCGGCTGCGGCTGGCCATGGGCCGGCAGCAGATCGTCAGCGACGACTCCCCCATGGAGATCCGCAACGGCGACCTGTCGGTGGACGAGGCGACGTACAGCGCCAAGCTCAAGGGGCGCGTCCTCGACCTCACCTTCAAGGAGTTCGAGCTCCTCAAGTACCTCGCCCAGCACCCGGGCCGCGTCTTCACGCGCGCGCAGCTGCTCCAGGAGGTCTGGGGCTACGACTACTTCGGCGGCACCAGGACGGTCGACGTCCACGTACGACGGCTGCGCGCCAAGCTCGGCCCCGAGCACGAGTCACTCATCGGAACCGTCCGGAACGTCGGTTATCGATTCGTTACTCCCGAGAAGGCCGATCGCACCGCCGACGAAGCCAAGGCCAAGGCTGACCGGGCAAAGTCGGCGGATGCGGACGAGACGGCCGCCCTGGACGGCGCCGAGGTCCGTGCCGACGCCTAGCCGGCGCTCGGGCAGGGCGCACAGGGCGTCGCGTGGGTACGGAAGAGTGACGGCCCGGCGCCAGGCAAGCGCCTTCACGCCCTGCCCAGAGCAGGTCCATCCGCGTAGACTCCGCGCGTGGCCAAGGTGACTCGGGATGACGTGGCGCGGCTGGCAGGGACTTCCACTGCCGTCGTCAGTTACGTCATCAACAACGGACCCCGGCCGGTCGCCCCGGCCACGCGCGAGCGTGTCCTCGCCGCGATCAAGGAACTGGGGTACCGGCCCGACCGGGTCGCCCAGGCGATGGCCTCGCGGCGCACGGACCTCATAGGCCTGATCGTGCCGGACGCCCGCCAGCCCTTCTTCGGCGAGATGGCACACGCGGTCGAGTGGGCCGCCGCCGAGCGCGGAAAGATGGTCCTCGTCGGCAACTCCGACTACGTCGGCGAGCGCGAGGTCCACTATCTGCGGGCGTTCCTCGGCATGCGCGTCTCCGGACTCATCCTCGTCTCGCACGCCCTGAACGACCTGGCCGCCGCCGAGATCGAGGCCTGGGACGCCCGGGTCGTCCTGCTGCACGAGCGGCCCGAGGCCATCGACGACGTCGCCGTCGTCACCGACGACCTGGGCGGCGCGCAGCTCGCCGTACGGCATCTGCTGGAGCACGGCTACGAGTACGTCGCCTGTGTGGGCGGCACCGCCGAGACGCCGGCGGTCGGCGACCCCGTCTCCGACCACGTCGAGGGCTGGCGGCGTGCGATGTCCGAGGCCGGGATCCCCACGGAGGGGCGGCTGTTCGAGGCGCCGTACAACCGTTACGACGCGTATCGGGTAGCGCTGGAGATTCTCTCCGGGCCGAGGCGGCCGCCCGCGATCTTCTGTTCGACGGACGACCAGGCCATCGGTGTGCTGCGGGCCGCGCGGGAGCTGCGGCTGGATGTGCCGGGGGAGTTGGCTGTCGCCGGGTTCGACGACATCAAGGAGGCGGCGTTGACGGATCCGCCGCTGACGACGGTTGCCTCGGACCGGTCGGCCATGGCTCGGGCCGCGGTGGATCTTGTGCTGGATGAAGGGTTGCGGGTGGCGGGGTCTCGGCGGGAGCGGTTGAAGGTGTTTCCGTCGAGGCTTGTCGTCCGACGGTCGTGCGGGTGTGCGTAGCGCTCCGCTGGTTGAGCCGTCATTCGTCTGACGGTTGTGTGTGGTTGCTCGCGCAGTTCCCCGCGCCCCTTGGTTGGCTGCATGAAGCCTTTCTGAGAAGCCTCGGCCAGCCGCCCTGAACGGCCTTTACATCGGGCATACGGCCTTCTGCCGGGCTTCTCAGGCGGTGCTCAGGAAGCTCTCATGGTCGGGCGACATGCTCATTTCCATGACCGAGAGCTTCCGCCGCAGCGGCGAACACGACAACCCGTACCAGGGCGCTCCCGTGAACCCGGAGTGGCCGCCCCCGCCGGCGTACCAGCCGACGGCACCGACCGCTCTTCTCACCGAGCCGGTCGCCCAGCGGCCGAGGGCGCGGCGGCCTCGTGGTCCCGTCGCCCTGATCGCCGCCGTGGCGATCGTCGCCGCCGCGATCGGGGGCGGCACGGCGTACGGCATACAGGAGCTGACCGGCAACGACACCGTCGCGACCTCCAGCTCCACCAGTACCAACGTCGTTCCCTCCAGCCAGAAGGGCACGGTCTCCGGGGTCGCCAAGGCGGTCAGCCCGAGCATCGTCGAGATCAACGCGACCTCGAACGCCGGGTCCTCCACCGGCTCCGGCGTGGTCATCACCAGTGACGGCGAGATCGTCACCAACAACCACGTCGTCTCCGGCGCCACCTCGGTCAAGGTGAGGACCAGCGACGGCAAGGAGTACGCCGCCGAGGTCGTCGGCACCGACAGCAGCAAGGACCTCGCGCTGATCAAGCTCCAGAACGCCTCCGGGCTGACGGTGGCCACGCTCGGCGACTCCTCCGGCGTCCAGGTCGGCGACGAGGTCGTGGCGATCGGCTCCCCCGAGGGCCTGACCGGCACCGTCACCAGCGGCATCGTGTCCGCGCTCAACCGGGACGTGACCGTCTCGACGGACGAGAGCCAAGGTCAGCAGCAGCAACAGCAGCAGGGCGGCGGCGGTTGGCCGTTCGAGTTCGGTGGCCAGCAGTTCAACGGCGACACCGGTTCGTCGACGACGACGTACAAGGCGATCCAGACGGACGCGTCCCTGAACCCCGGCAACTCCGGCGGCGCGCTGATCGACATGAACGGCAACATCATCGGCATCAACTCCGCGATGTACTCGGCCGCCGGCTCGGGTTCGTCCGACGCGGGCAGCGTGGGCCTCGGCTTCGCCATCCCGATCAACACCGTCAAGTCCGACCTGGCGAAGCTGCGGTCGGGTTCGCAGACCTGACTTCGTAGCGGCCCGAGCTGAAGGAGTACGTCATGATCCAGCAGGTTGAGCACACCTCGACCGGTGCCGGCGCGGCCGACATCGCCCTCGCCCTGGCCGTCGCCGGTGCCCTGCACGCGCCCACGGCCCCGTCCCGGGCGCCGGAGCTGGCGACCGCCCGCCTGAGCGCCGGCCGCAGGACCGCCGCCGCCCGCGGCCGCCGCCGTACCGTACGAGGCTGAGCAGGCCGAGAATCATGCGACGCTGAAGGCGTTCGTCCGCTCAGCCCCCTCCGTCCACCGCACCCCGAGGATCCCGAGCCCATGAGCCCCGCCGATGGCGACCGTGACCCCCAGCGCATCCTGATCGTCGACGACGAGCCGGCGGTGCGTGAAGCACTCCAGCGCAGCCTCGCCTTCGAGGGATACGACACCGAGGTCGCGGTCGACGGCGCCGACGCCCTGGAGAAGGCGACGGCCTACCGTCCCGACCTGGTGGTCCTCGACATCCAGATGCCCCGCATGGACGGCCTGACGGCTGCCCGTCGTATCCGCGGCGCGGGCGACACGACCCCGATCCTCATGCTCACCGCCCGCGACACGGTCGGCGACCGCGTGACGGGCCTGGACGCGGGGGCGGACGACTACCTGGTCAAGCCCTTCGAACTGGACGAGCTCTTCGCCCGGGTCCGCGCGCTGCTGCGGCGCAGCTCGTACGCGGCGGCGGCCGGCGCGGGCGCGGTGGAGGACGACGAGGCGCTGACCTTCGCCGACCTGCGCATGGACCTCGCGACACGGGAGGTCACGCGGGGCGGGCGGCCGGTGGAGCTGACCCGTACGGAGTTCACGCTGCTGGAGATGTTCATGGCGCATCCGCGCCAGGTGCTGACGCGTGAGCAGATCCTGAAGGCCGTCTGGGGCTTCGACTTCGAGCCGTCGTCCAACTCCCTCGACGTGTACGTCATGTACCTGCGCCGCAAGACCGAGGCGGGCGGCGAGCCGCGGCTCGTGCACACGGTCCGGGGCGTGGGGTATGTGCTGCGGCAGGGCGGGGCGGAGTGAACAGAGTTCTGCGCCGGTTCCGCTCCCTGCCCATCCGGTCACGGCTGGCGCTGCTGGTGGCGGCGGCGGTGGCGTTCGCGGTGGCGGCGGTTTCGGTGACGTGTTGGTTCATCGTGCAGGGCAAGCTGTACGAGCAGGTGGACGAGGACCTGAAGAGGGTCGCGGCCATCAAAGGGCCGCAGCAGATCGCGCAGATCGGGGACGCGTACACCGAGTGCACCCAGACTCCGCAGCAGACACTCAACAACTTCCGTACCACCTACTCACAGGTGGTCAAGGCTGACGGAACCCCCTGCCTCCTCCCGAACTCGCTGGGTGTCGTCAACGTCACGCAGTCCGACCAGGACGCGATCAAGAGGGGTGGCGACGGCTTCTTCCGCAACGGCACCAATGAGGACGGCGACGACCTACGTGTCCTGACGTTCCCCATCACCCTCAGGGACTCGGTCACCGGGGCCGAGTCGGACGCCGCCCTCGTGGTGGGCGTATCCCTGAAGGGCACCCAGGCCACCCTCAACGACCTCGCCCTGATCCTCCTCCTCGTCTCCGGCATCGGAGTCGTCGGCGCCGGAGCAGCCGGCCTCGCAGTAGCCCGCGCCGGGCTCCGCCCCGTCGACAAGCTGACCGAGGCCGTCGAACACGTAGCCCGTACCGAGGACCTGAGCGTCCGGATCCCGGTGGAGGACGAGAGCGAGGACGAGGTAGCCCGTCTCTCCCGCTCCTTCAACTCCATGACCTCCGCCCTGACCATCTCCCGCGAACTCCAGCAGCAACTCATCGCCGACGCCGGCCACGAGCTCCGCACCCCGCTCACCTCCCTGCGCACGAACATCGAACTCCTCACCCGCAGCGAGGAGACGGGCCGCCCCATCCCCGAGGCCGACCGCAAGGCGCTCCTCGCCTCCGTCAAGGCCCAGGTGACCGAACTGGCTTCCCTGATCGGCGACTTGCAGGAGCTGTCCCGCTCGGAGGGCCAGCGCGGTGAACGCGTCCAGGTGGTCTCCCTGGAGGACACGGTGGAGTCGGCGTTGCGCCGAGCCCGCCTCCGGGGCCCGGAACTGACGATCACGGCCGACCTCCAGCCCTGGTACGTCCGCGCGGAACCGGCGGCACTGGAGCGGGCGGTCGTCAACGTCCTCGACAACGCGGTGAAGTTCAGCCCCGAGGGCAGCACGATCGAGGTCGCCCTGCACGACGGCACCCTCACCGTCCGCGACCACGGCCCCGGCATCCCCGCCGACGAACTCCCCCACGTCTTCGACCGCTTCTGGCGCTCACCGAGTGCGCGGGCCCTGCCGGGCTCGGGACTGGGGCTTTCCATCGTGGCGCGTACGGTCGAGCAGGCGGGCGGTCAGGTGACGCTGGCGCGGGCGGAAGGTGGGGGGACGGTGGCTACGGTGCGGTTGCCGGGGGCGGCTACTCCTCCGCCGGAGGCGGTGTAAAGGGCTCAGCTCCGAGTTTGACGCCCCCGACGAACATCCCCCAGGCCGAGGCCCCGAAGATCAGGGGGCGGGTCGTCGGGGTTTTGCTGTCACGGACGGGGACGAGGCCGGGGTGGCCGTCGGCGACCTCGACGCAGTCGTTGGCTGCCCCGAAGCTGTAGGACGACTTGCGCCACACGGCGGTGCTGAGGTCGGGGGTCACGCTGTCTCCTTCACGCCGTGCACGAAGGCGGACCAGGAGGACGCCGCGAAGAGCAGCACCTGGCCTGCGGGGACCTTGCTGTCGCGGACGGGGACTATGCCGGGGTGGCCGTCGGCGACCTCGACGCAGTTCGTCTGTCCCCCGTCGCTGTACGACGACTTGCGCCACAAGGCCGCGCTGAGGTCGGGGATCCGCTTCATGCTCTGCACTCCTCCAGAAGGCGCTTGATGAACGCCGTCGACTCCACCGGAGTCAGCGCCGCATCCCTGACCAGATCGTAGGACAAACGGAAGGACAGAACCTTGTCCGGATGGTCGACCACCTCGCCGAAGCCGTTGCCTTCCACGTAGGCAACAGGGTCGCCGGTCCGCTGCCAGAACAGCGAGAGATGGCTGTCCATGAGGTCGTGCCCACCGGCAGTGAAAGGCAGTACCTGAAGCACGACGTTCGGCAGTTCCGCCGCCTCCAGCAGATGGGACAACTGATCCGCCCACACCTTCGCGTTGGGAACCGGCCGCCGCAGCGCTCCCTCGTCCAGGATCACGCGGACATTCGGCGCGGGATCGCGGTACAGCAACTCCTGCCGCCCCATGCGCAACGCCACCTGCTCTTCGACTTCTTCACCGTTGCCAGCCGTTGTCTGGGCTCCAGACAACCCTGACAACACCGCGCGCGCATAGTCCTCGGTCTGCAACAAACCCGGCACTCGCAGCTGGAACAGCCACATGACGCGAGCGGTCGCCTCCAGTTCCATGAACCCCTTGTACTTGTCCTTGATGACGTCCTTGCGCGCATCACGCCACAGGCGAACCAGCAGGTCACCGGTCCCGTAGTACGCGTCCAGGTCCTCCATGACCGCCACCTTGGACAGCCGTTGTCCCGACTCCAGACGGCTCAAATAACTCTTGTCGTAGCCGGTCTCGTCGGCCAGTTGCCCCAGCGACTTACCCGCCTTCTCCCGAAGGTCCTTCAACGTTCGTCCCAGCCTGTCCCGCCCCGACTCCCGCTCCCCGTCAACAACTTCGCCCACGTCACCCCTCCCCGTTGCCTGGCGCCCCAGACAACACCGAACCTCTTCCGCAGAGTACGCCGCACCTGTGACGATCAGGGCACGAACGGTAATCACCGCTCGTCAGACCCCAGCCATGCCAAAACCCCCGCGGCCGATTCGCACTCGGCCCGGGGGCGTGGCCGACGCGTAGAACCCAAGGAGCACCGGCATGCGCGAACGTACCGCCCGACTCGTGAAACCGCTACTGACCGCACTCGTACGTGTACTGGTTCCCAGTCAAGGTCGACACCGGGCAGCAGACGTGCCTCAAACCCCGGGCCCCACAAGGACGTTGAGCACGCCAGCCCACCACCCCGTCCAACCCTGCCGCTGTGAGCGCGAACGGATCCTGCAACGCCGTCGCATCCACTGGGCCGCCGCTTACGGCACCAACACCGCCCCACACCACAGCACCGAAGCGGAGCTCCCCGTATGAACGCCCCCGACGAACTCCGCCTCCTCCCCTGGGCCACCCCCGACGGCAAACCCTGCTACCTCAGCGCCGACAACGACCACAGCAGGCTCTCCCGGCTCGCCGACGACATGGAGGTGGCCCAACTGGACTCGGGGGAACAGGTGCTGGCCGGCGCCAGGGCCGTCCTGGCCGACAGCAAGGCGGGTGAGCGCGCGGTGCGCTTCGCGCTGACCAGGGCGGTCGAGTCGCTCGGTGACGCACTCCGGGTCGCGACCAGCCGAGGCCGGCGTATCCCGTAACCTGCGGCAGATCAGGAGGCTCCCGGAGGGTGGGGTGGACAGGTGACCGGCGTGAATCCGGGGTCGGCCCGGCTGATCGCGACCGTGGACGCGCTGCGGTTGGCGCTGGCGGAGAGTACGGATCTGCTGAACTTCACGCTGGGCGGGACGATCGACGAGGGGACCGCGGCCGCCGCCGAGGCGGAGGGCGTGCCACGGGAGTTCCTGGACTTCTGCCGGGTGCTGGACGGGGCGAGCTGTGGGCCGTCCGTGCAGCTCTTCGGGCTGGAGGAGGCCGAGCAGCACCAGTTCTACTGCGGGCCGGTGGTGGACTCCCCGCTGGAACTGTCCCCGGAGAAGCTGTTCTGCGTGGGGCTGATCCACGACACCCCGGTCTTCCTCGACCGGGCGGGGAACGACGGGCTCCTCGGCATCCCGGCCGAGCACTGGGAGTGGGTCGACGCGGAACGCTTCGAGCGGCTCGCGCCGGGGCTGGAAGCGTTCTTCCTGGACCGCGTGGCGACGGCGGAGTACGCGCGAATCGCCCTCGTCGACGACGAGTTGGTGGAGTACGACGACTGGCTGAAGCTGCTGCGCCGGGCCGGCCTCGCCGGAAATCTCGGTTGATCCGGACCTCGGCGTACGAATACTGGCTGAATGACGATGCACGAGGACCAGGTGGACGTGACCACCGACATCGTCGCGACCCTGGTCCGGGAACAGTTCCCGCAGTGGAGCCACGAGCCGGTCCAACTCCTGCCGTCGACCGGGACGGTCAACGCCATCTTCCGCATCGGGAACGACCTCTCGGCGCGTTTCCCACTGCGTCTGGCCGATGCCGACGAAACGCTGGCGGTGCTGGAACAGGAAGCCCGGGCCAGCGCGGAGCTGGCGCAGGTGTCCCGGTTCCCCGCCCCGGAACCCGTCGCCCTGGGGAGGCCCGGAGCGGGCTACCCCATGCCGTGGTCGGTCCAGACATGGCTGCCGGGAACGGTCGCCTCTGATGCCGATGCCGACCCGAGTGGGTCGGACGCGTTCGCCGAGGACCTCGCGGCCTTCATCGCAGCCCTGCGGGAGACCGGGACGCGGGGGCGGCTCTTCGACGGCCAGGGCCGTGGCGGCGTCCTCACGCACCACGACGACTGGATGGCGAAGTGCTTCGAGGAGAGTGAGGGGCTGCTCGACGTGCCCCGGCTGCGCGAGGTGTGGAGCCGGCTTCGGGAGCTGCCGCGCGCGGGTGCCGACGTGATGAGCCATCGTGACCTGATCCCCGGCAACGTACTGGTCGCGGGAGACCGGCTCGGCGGCGTACTCGACACCGGCGGCTTCGGCCCGGCCGACCCCGCGCTGGATCTGGTCAGTGCCTGGCACCTGTTGCAGCCGGGCCCGCGGGAAGTGCTCCGGCGGGCACTGGGCTGTGCCGACCTGGAGTGGGAGCGCGGCAAGGCCTGGGCGTTCGAACAGGCGACGGGTCTTGTCTGGTACTACGTCGAGAGCAATCCGGCGATGAGCGAGATGGGCCGCCGGACACTCGACCGCATTCTGGAGTCGGAGGAGTGACACGGCCCCGGGATTCGAAGGAGTGACGCGGGCCCGGCAGTAGGCCGCTAGGGCTACACGCCCCAGCCGTAGGCCGCTAGGGCTACAGGCCCCAGCCGTAGGCCGCTAGGGCTACAGGCTCCGCCCCCGGCCTCCACCTCAGCCCCCACCCCCCACCCCCCACCCCGGCAACCTTTCCGCGCCTCGCGGCGACCGCTCCTCGGAGCAACCATCCCCCGCACGGAACGGATCGCCTCATGAGTGAGCAGCACAGCAGGGCCCGTCATCGCAGAGGGCGCAAGGCCCTGGCGGCCGGGGTGCCGTTGGCCCTGACCGCCTCCGGCGTCCTCGCCTACGGCACGGACCTCGGGCTCTTCGGGGCGGACGCCCAGCAGCGGGCGGCCGCTGCGACCGCCGCCGCCCCCGCCTGGGCCACCGCCACCGCCGACGGCTTCGCCTCCGTCAACTCCCTCGGCCAGAACGGCACTTACGGCGGGCGGGACGGGCAGATCGTCACCGTTAAGACGCAGGCCGACCTGGAGAAGTACGCGACGGCCGCCGAGCCGTACGTCATCGTCGTCGCCGGGACCATCAACATGAACCCGGTCGGGAAAGAGATCAAGGTCCAGCCGGACAAGACCATCGTCGGGGCCGGGACGTCCGGGCACATCGTCGGCGGCGGGTTCTTCCTCGGCCAAGGAGTGCACAACGTCATCATCCGGAACCTGACCATTCGGGACGCCTACCAGGGCATCTGGAACGACAAGGACCACGACTTCGACGCCGTCCAGATGGACGGGGCGCACCATGTGTGGATCGACCACAACGAACTGCGGCACATGGCCGACGGGCTCATCGACGTCCGCAAGGACAGCACGAACGTCACCGTGTCCTGGAACAAGCTGAGCCAGAACAACAAGACCTTCGGCATCGGCTGGACCGAGAACGTCAAGACCGACATCACGGTCCACCACAACTGGATCCGCGAGACCGAGCAGCGCAACCCGTCCACCGACAACGCCGCCCACGCGCACCTCTACAACAACTTCCTGGAGGACGTGGCGGGGACGGACATCAAGTCCTCGTACGGCAACTACTCGCGGGGCAAGACCAAGATGGTCCTGGAGAACTCCTACTTCCAGGGCATGAACAACCCCGTCACCAAGGACAGCACGGCCACCCTGGTACAGAAGGGCAACACGTTCGTCGGCACCAGCGGGCGCAACGAGAGCGGCGGTACGGCCTTCGACCCGAAGAGTTTCTACGGCTACACGCTCGACAGGACCGCCGATGTCCCTGCTCTTCTCAAGTCCGGTGCGGGGCCGCGTAGTTCGATCGGTACGACGAGTGCGGCTGCGGCGGGCACCAAGGCGGCCACCACCCTCACCGTCGCCAAGGACGGCAGCGGGCAGTACTCGACCGTGCAGGCGGCCGTGAACGCCGTACCCGCGAACAACGCCTCCCGCGTCGTGATCGCCGTCAAGCCGGGCACGTACCGGGAGACCGTCAAGGTGCCGTCCAACAAGCCGCACGTCACCATCCAGGGCACCGGGGGCAGCCGTAAGGAAACGGTGATCGTCTACAACAACGCGTCGGGGACACCCAAGCCGGGCGGCGGCACCTACGGCACCGGCGGCAGCGCCACCGTCGCCGTCGAGGCCGACGACTTCCAGGCGCGGAACCTGACCATCTCCAACGACTTCGACGAGAAGGCGAACCAGAACCTGAGCGGCCACCAGGCCGTGGCCCTGCGCACCGCCGCCGACAAGGTGTTCCTGGACGGGATCATCACCGAGGGCGACCAGGACACCCTGCTGCTGGACACGGCCGCGAAGGACAGGCTCGGCCGGGTGTACATGAAGAACTCCTACGTCACCGGCAACGTCGACTTCATCTTCGGCCGGGCGTCGGCCGTGATCGACCGCTCGGTCATCACCCTGAAGAAGCGCTGGGACGGCACGTCGGCCGGCTATGTCACCGCCCCCAGCACGGCCGCGAACCGCAAGGGCATCCTGATCGCCAACTCGGCCGTGAACGGCGACGTCTCCGCGTCCAGCTTCTACCTGGGCCGCCCCTGGCACGCGGGCGGTGACGCGACCCTCGACCCCCAGACGACGGTCCGCAACACCACCCTCGGCGCGGCGGTCAAGTCCACGCCCTGGACGGACATGAGCGGCTTCTCCTGGAAGGACGACCGGTTCGCGGAGTACAAGAACACGGGTGCGGGAGCCGGGGGCGCGAGCGGGGACCGGCCGCATCTGACCGACGCTCAGGCCGCCGGGCAGGAGGTCGCGGACTGGCTGGGCGACTGGACGCCGACGGCTTCCTGACCTTCGCTCACCTGTGTGCACCCCGTCCCGCCCGCCGCAGGACGGACGGGACGGGGTACGCACGGTGCGGAGTACGCATGGTGCGGGGCGAGCCGGCGCCGTTCCGTCAGGAGTCCAGCAGGGTTCCCGGCAGGTCGAACTGCTTGGACTTGCCCGTGGTGAGGTTCACGCGGGTCACCGTGTCCTCGGCGTAGACGAGCCAGCCCGCCGAGGTGTCGGTGAGGCTCAGGGGGCCGGTGAGACCCTTGACTCGGGCGCGGTGCAGTTCCTTGCCGGTAGTGGTGTCGATCTCCACCAGCTCGGTGTCACCGCCGGTTGCCGCAGCGACCACGATCGACGAGTCCGTCGCCGCCACCGCGTCCACCCGGCCGCCGGCCACCGAGACCGCCGTCTCGCCGTCACCGCGGGTGAGGGTGACCTTGACCGCACCCGACTTGGCGGAGGATCCCGAAGCCGGGGAGCCGACGATCACCGGACGTCCCGACGGGCAGGCGAGATCCTGCACGTCCAGGCCGCTCGGGACGTCGACGGAAGTGACCTTGCCGTCGGTCAGCCGTGCGGTGGAGATCTTCGTGCCGGTTCCCTGACCGGCGCCCAGGCAGACCGTGTCCGAGGCCGGGTCGGAGGCCGCCAGGGTGACGGTGCCCGGGACCTTGAGTTCGCGCGTGGTCGTCCAGTCGGCCGGTTTCCGCACCAGCACGCTGGACGCGGCGGCGCCGCTCGACGACTTGGCGTCGGGCAGCCCCGCCACCTCGGCGACCAGCGACTTCCCGGGCAGGATCCGGCGCAGCCGCTCGTCGCCCGTCACGCCGTCGAGGGTGTGGTCCTTACGGTCGACCTGGTAGCGCCGGTCCGGCTTGCCGTCCTTGCGCGGCACGGTCAACAGCCAGCGCCCGTCGGCCAGTCGGACGATGTGCGGGCTGACCGAATCGTCGTCGTCGGCCTGCTGGGGCACGACGACGAGGCTCTCGGCCCTGGCCTTGTCCGGGTTGATCCCGACGATCGTCACCAGGCCGTCGACCTTGGCGAGCGCGAACGTCGAGGAGCCCTTCCAGTCCGTGCCCAGGTCCACCCCGCCCGGCCCGGAACAGGCCGTCGTCAGCGCGGCCGTCGTGCCGAGCGCGGCGAGGAGGAGGGCCGCACGCGCCGGGCCGCCGGCCCGTCCGCGGTGCTCAGGTGTCGTGGGGGGAAGCGGCATGGGGTGGCTCACCAGTCCTTCATCGCGTCTGTGGGGGACATCCTCGCGGCCCTGCGTGCCGGGGCCAGCGAACCGATCGCCACCACCAGCACCGTCAGGCCGAGAAGCAACAGCAGGGTGGCCGCGGACGGCAGCAGGACCCAGCCCTTGACGTACGGCGCCAGCTCCGCGCTGCCGCGCAACAGGGCCGCGGCACCGCCGCCGAGCAGGGCGCCCAGCACGACGCCGATCAGCGCGGCCGCGGCTCCCACCAGCGCCATCTCGGTGACCAGCATCGTCAGCACCGACCGCGTACGGAATCCGACCGCCTTGAGGATGCCGATCTCCTGGGCACGCTGCCGCGACAGCGCGCCGGTCACGGTGACCGCGCCGACGAACGCCAGCACACCGAGCACCCCGAGCAGCACCTGGCCGACCACCTTGATCATCTCCAGGACTCCGGGCAGCGCGCTGAGCTGCTGCTGGAGGGTGACCGCCGGATAGCCCAGCTGCTGCACGGACTTCGTCACGGCCGGCACGTCCGCGGCCGTCCTCGCGACCACGGTCAGCTGGTCGTAGCCGACGGTGGACAGGTAGTTCTTCTCCTGCTCGCCGGACCGCTGGGCCGCCCACCTGACCACGGTGGAGTCGGCGGCGTACGCGGCGTCCGGGTTGTCGAGCTGCCAGGTCGGGTCGTACACGCCGACCAGACGGGCGTGGCCCGTGACCCCGGTGCCCTCGCCCTGCCGTACGAAGCGGGTGGTCTCGATCTCTATGTCCTGGCCCACCAGCTTGCCCAGGTCCGCGCCCTGGGAGGCGGCCGGGGCCACGATCTCGCCCGGCTTCAGCGGGAAGAGGTCCTTGCGTACGGACTTGGTGACCGGCGGGGTGAGGGCCGGGCGGTAGGTCGTCGCGTACAGCAGGACGGTGTCGCCCGCCTTCGTCAGCACCCCGAACGACACCTGCGCGCGGTGCTGCACCGACTCGACGTGCGGCAGCTTCGCCAGCCGCGCCTCGGTACGGTCCGTCAGCTGCGGGGTGTCGGGCCGGTCGACGGGACGGTCGACGGTGATGCTGCGGTTGGCGCTGCTCTCCTTCACACCGGAGTCGGTGACGCCCTGCGCCCGGTCGGCGATGCCGAGCGCGCCGAGGCAGACGGCGGCGGCGACCGAGACCAGTGCCACCAGGCCGATCAGACGGCGGCGCAGGGCGCGGACGTTGGCCAGCGCCAGACTGAAGACGTTCATTCGGCGCTCTCCGTCCGCGTGTTGGCCCTGGTCCGCTCGCCCGCCGGCTTCCTCTCGGCGGGCTCCTCCCGCGTGAACTCGCCCTTGTCCAGGCGGTGCACCACGTCCGCGAAGTCCGACACGGCCGGATTGTGGGTGACCAGGAGAACCGCCCGGCCCTCGTCGGCCAGTTCCCGGAACAGCCCGAGCAGCACGTCCTCGCTCTCCGAGTCGAGGTTTCCGGTGGGCTCGTCGGCCAGTACCGCGGGCGGGTCGTTGATCAGCGCCCGCGCCAGTGCCACCCGCTGCTGCTCGCCGCCGGACAGCTCACTGGGCAGATGGTCGGCGCGTTCCGCGAGCCCGACCCGCTCCAGCAGGGTCCGGGCGCGTGCCTCGCCGTCGGCACGGCGGCCGGTGAACGGCAGGACGACATTGCGCAGCGCCGAGTGCTGTGGCAACAGGTTGTACGACTGGAACACGAACCCGAGCCGGGTGCGGCGCAGATCGGCCAGCGCACCGTCACCGAGGCCCGTGACGTCGGCATCCCCGACATACACCCGGCCGCTGTCCGGCGGGGTCAGCAACCCGAGGATGTGCAGGAGGGTCGTCTTCCCCGAGCCGGAGTGCCCGACCAGGGCCGTGACCTCGCCGCCTCTCACGGCCAGCTCGACGTCGCGCAGGACATCGACCCGCCTTCCGCGCAGGGTGTAGGACTTGCCCACACCCTCGGCCCGCAGCAGTGCGTTCACCGAACTCTCGCTCACTTTCCGTTCTTCGGGGCCGGCATCCAGCCCATGGCGCCGTGCAGTTGCCGGTCCAGCGTCCACACGCCCCAGGTGGTCTTCAGGTCGCACGCGGAGTCCCCGCCGCCGACCCGGTACAGGTCGGGCAGCCCGGGACAGCCCCTGTACGGCGTGATGCCGCGCCCCAGCGCCTCCCGCAGTTGCGCGTCGAGTGCGCCACCGAGCAGCGAGTAGGCCCGCACGACCAAGGCGTAGTTGTAGAGGGAGGTGAACCGGTCCGGGTTCTGCGCCCAGCGCTCCAGGGCCTCGGCGGTGATCCAGGAAGGGATACTGTCACGCTGCCCGCTGTCGGCGAGACCGACGGCGACCGTGGCCGCCGCGACCACCCGCTCCGGGGTGTCCGGCTGCCAGGTGCCGAACCTGGGTACGGCCGTCGAGGCCCCGGCGTCGGCACAGTTGAGCGTGGTGCGCTGCCACTGGGTGGCGTTCTGCTCGGTCACGGTGTCGGGCAGCACCTGTGGGTCGGCGCACAGTTCCCGCGCCTCCTCGCTCGTGCCGCCACCCGCGGTGACCTTGCGCAGCGCGGCTCGGCTCAGCCGCTCGGGGCCTGCCTGACTGACGTCGTCGGACTTCTCCTCGCGCTCCAGGGCCGCCAACAGCCGGGAGTCCTTCCGCGACCAGTCTTCCAGCGCCCGCAGGCGTTGTACGAAGAGGGAGGCGTCCGGATTGCCGATGTAGGCGTCCGGGTCGCGTACCGTCCCGTCGTCGAGCCGTTCGCCGTCGAGCCGCTTCAGTACCGGGGCGAACACGCTCGTGGGCGAACCGGCCGCCTTCAGCACATGGACCAGTTCGTAGAGCTGCTCGTACGGCAGCGTCGCCGCGCCGTCCCGGAGCACCGGCTCCCAGACCTGACGGTTCACGTCGGGCCGCTTCCCCGCGGCCTCCTGGATCAGGGTGTAGCTGTAGGTGTCGTCGAGCCGGGTCGCCCGGGCATCGGGCGTGAGCTCGGCGAAGTCGTCGGTGCGCGGTGCGGCGCTCTGGGTGAGGCCGGCGGGGACGGGTTCGCCCAGCAACCGCAGCGCGCGGGCGAGGGCACCGGCCTCGTCCAGGGGCAGATGCTTCTTCCGCCGCGAGCCGGTCGACGTACCGGTCAACGAGCCGAGCCAGGAGGCGGTGCCGGCCCGGTCCGCGGCCGGGAGGTCGTCCAGGTGCCCGAGTGCGTCGAGCACTTCGAGGGCCGCCCAGGTGCCGCCGAGGCGGGCCGCGTCGCTGTCGTCGCCCAGGGCGGAGTCGACGTACCAGCCGCCCTTGGCCCGGAGCTTGTTCACGGCCGCGGCGTCGCTCGCGCCGAGCGCGGTACCGGCACCGGCCCGCCGCAGCGGGATCAGCCAGTCGCGGCCCCAGAGCGAGGAGGTCTCCAGCGCGTCCCCGCGCAGCGAAGCGACCTGCGCCGAGGCCACGCTCGTCTTCGGATCACGGCCCAGTTCGGACAGCGTCCGCAGTGCGAAGGACTGGGCCTGCGGGCCTGCGGGCTGTTCCCGTAGGAACGGGTGGTAGTAGTAGCCGTTCTGCTCACTGACCAGAAGGTCGAACTGCCGGGCTGCGGCGGATTCACGCTGCACGGACTCATCGGATTCAGATGTGGCTGTACATGAAGTGACGAGAGCGGCGCATATGACCGCCCCGGCAATTCGTGACGCCAGCTTTCCGCCACGCGTCACCGAATCGAATTTCACCGAACGCCCCCGTGCGTCGTCCATTTCCATACTCACCGCGGTCACCGCGATACCGAAGTGCCGGAACCGCAGCGAAAAGTGCCACACCGTCGGGCCCTGACGGTGTGGCACCCCTACCTACTGAGCGATCACGCGGCGCCCGCGTAGGCGCACTTCTCGCTGACCTTGATCGAGCTGGTCACCTTCGCCGAGCCGCAGCTCTTGGTCGAGACGTACGTGGTGCTCCCGCCCGGCTTCATCTGGCCGTAGGTGTCCGAGATCTTGGCGTTGGTGTTCTTCCAGCGCACCTCACCCAGGGACCGGCTCTTCATCGTGAGCGTGGCCTCGGGGTTCTTGGAGATCGTGATGGAGACACTGACGCCGTGAGCCGCCAGTTCGGTGCGGTTCTGGATCCACTTCGCCTTGCGCGGGTTGGTCCCGGACATCTTGGTCGACGCCTTCCAGTCACAGGCGGTGACGTAGAAGCCGCAGTGCCAGGCGTTGATCGTGATCTTGTTGCCGCCCGGGATGCCCACCGAGGTGGAGGCCGAGGTGGCGTGGGCCGGCGCCGCCGTCATGACGAGGGCACCAGCCGCAACGGCGGTGGCAGCCCCGGACATCAGGCGCATACGTATGGCCTTGTTCATTCGATTGTCTCCCCGTGAGATACCGAAAGCGGTTCCCGGGTCAGGGAACCGCCAACGCTCCGGACCTGAATCCAAGGGTCCGGTTTGGCGCTCCCAATTAATACAGGGAATCGAACGCGCAGCACAATCCAGCCAGTCGCCGACAGGCGTGCCACATGGCACGCCCGGGATACGGAACCTGCCCCCGGCGAATTCCATCAGAGGAGTAACCGGCCGAAATCCCTTACACAACTTTCACGCACCAACGGTGACTCGTTTGCCCGGTGAAGTCAGCTGTGAAGTCCCCCGCCTTTCAGCCACGTTGGACGAGCCTGGCCGACACCGGGCCGCCCGCTGCCGGCGGGTGGAACGCCGACGGCTTCCTGAACCCCCGCGGGCCGTTCAACGTCAAGACCGGCGCGGGAGATCGTCAAGAGCGGTCCAACGATCGATCATGAGTTCGCCGAGCTCGGCCATGATTCAGCAACGTGAGAGTTTGGTTCGAATTTCGGGCGTACGTTCCACCCCGTGAACTCTGACAGAGCCGTCGGCGCCCAGCCGACCGTATCCGCTCACAAGCGGTTCGCCCTTGCCTCTCCTGCCCGCCGCGCACTCCTGCGGTTCGGGCTCACCGGGGCCGCAGCGCTGGGGGCCACCGCAGCCCTCGGCGCCGCTCCCGCCGCCCCCAAGCCCCCCGCGCCTTCCTCGCGCCCCCGCCCGAGTACACCCCAGGAGGCCCTGCGTGAGCTCGCCGCGGGCAACCGGCGCTGGCGCACCTTCCGTGAGCGGCACCCCGACGAGTCGCCCGCCGTGCGGCAGTCCCTGACGTCGGGGCAGCACCCGTTCGCCGTCATCCTCGGCTGCATAGACTCCCGGGTCGCGCCGGAGCTGCTCTTCGACCAGGGCCTGGGTGACCTGTTCGTCGTGCGCTCCGCCGGCGAGGTCCTGGACGAGGCGGTCCTCGGCAGCATCGCCTATGGACCGCTGGAGCTGGGGACACCGCTGATCGTGGTGCTCGGACACCAGTCGTGCGGTGCCGTGACCGCCGCCGTCAAGGCGGACCAGACCGGTGAGCGGCTGCCTGCCCACATCCAGTACCTGGCCGACCAGATAGCCCCGAACATAGACCACACCAAGGCGGGCGACGCCTGCATCGCCTCCACCATCGACGCCAACGTACGAGCCGTCCGCGCCCGCCTCGCCGCCGAGCCCGACCTCGCCGCGAGGATCGACACCGGCCAGCTGGCGGTCGTCGGCGCCCGCTACGACCTGACGACCCAGCGGGTCAACCGGGTCGTCTGATCCCCGCGAGCACGGACCCTCCCCGGCATGCCCGGCGTCAGTGGAAGCCGAGCATGCCGGGGGAGTCGATGTCGACGGTGACCACACCCGGCGGATAGTTCTGCTCCCGGTCCGTGAGGAGGATCGACATCCCTGCGAACTCCGGGCGCGGCAAGGCGCAGTACAGGGCGTGGCAGGTGTCGGCGCCGCCGTATCCGTCCCTGATCATCGTGCCGACGCTGACCGCTGCCACCATGTCCAGCGGATCGACCACGACCGAGGAGAAGGCGAGCACCCGGCGTGCGGCCTCCGCGTCCTCGGACTCCGCCTGCGTGAGGCAGGCAGCGGGAACGCGGAGGAGCTCGCCCGGGGTGCGGGCCATGTTCCCGGCGAGAAGGTTCAGCGTCTTGTGCCCGTCAGCGAGGGCACGGGTGGCGCCGGTGTCGAGAATGATCACGCAGCCGCTCCACGGGCCATACGCGCCTTCTCGGCAGCGATCCGGTTGATGTTGCCCAGTACGTCGGGTGCCTTGTCGAACTCCTCGTCGCTGATGTCAAGGCCGATCACGTCACGGACGACTTGCCGGTCCGCCGCCACGCGCTCGGCGATCTGCGCCGCCGTGGGCTGCTCCGAGGCCAACTGCTCGACAAACTGCCCCAAAGTCATGCCCCGCTCCTTGGCGACCTGCGCGAGCTGGTCGCGGGCCTGCCGGGACACCTGGATGGTCGTGTGCTCTGCCATGCCATCACCATAGTCGCGCTACGGCACGGCTGGCCCGTTTCCCACCCGGCTCCCCCAAACGTGTGAGCCCCCGGTGATCAAAGCCTCAGCACCAGCGTCTCCTCCGTCGTGGCCCCCGTCCCCGGCCCCACCCCGGGCCCCGCCAGCCGCGCATACGTCCCACCCCGCGCCGCCAACTCGGCATGTGTGCCGGCCTCGACCAGCCGCCCGCCGTCCACGACGAGCACCCGGTCCGCGTCCGGCGCGAGGCTCAGGTCATGAGTGATCATGATCGTCGCACGGCCGGACATGAGGCGGCGCAACGGCTGTACACAGCTGGCGGGCGGCCACCGAGTCGAGGCCTGCCGTCGGTTCGTCGAGGACCAGGACGGGCGCGGCGCGCAGCATCGCGCGGGCGATGGTGATGCGTTTCAGCCGGCCGCCGGAGAGGGCGGCCGTGCCGGCGGCGATGTGCGTGTCGTATCCCACGGGGAGCGCCGTGATGAACTCGTGCGCCGCCGCCGCACGTGCCGCCCGCTCGATGTCCGGCTCGCTCGCGCCCGAGCGGCCGCACGCGATGTTCTCGCGGACGGTGCCGTTGAGGATCAGGGTCTCCTGGGGCAGCAGAGCGACGTTCTCGCGCAGGAACTCCAGACCCACGTCGGTCAGCGGCACTCCGTCCAGGGTGATCGCGCCGGACTCCGGGTCGTAGAAGCGGGTGATGAGCTTGGCCGTGGTCGACTTGCCCGCGCCGCTCGGGCCCGTGATGATCACCAGCTCGCCGGGTCCCGCCGTGAAGGTCAGATCGGTCAGCGTCTCGCGGGCCGCCCCCCGATAGCGGAAGGACACCCCGTGGACCGCCAGCCACTTACGGTCCCCGCGCGTAAGCGGCCAGAAGCGCCTAAAGGCCGTACGCACTTCCCTCATGCCAAAGTCCCTTTCCCGGACATCACGAATTCCCGGACATGACGGAGGCGGGGCCCCGGAGCCCGAGTGCTCCGGTGACCCCGCCTCGTCCGTCTACGTCAGCCCTTGTGCGCGACCGGGCGGCGCTTCGGGGCGGCGCCCTTCTTCGGCTTGGCGGGAGCCTTCTGCTTCTTGGCGGCCGGGGCGCCGGTCATCTATTTCCCGCCGACCGCCAGCCCGGCCCCCTCCAACCGCACCCTGATCCCGTCCTCCTCCACCCGCACGTCCCGCAACCGCACCTGTCCGCTCGGCGGTTCCGGCAGGCGGAAGCCCAGGGAGAGCTGGTCGGCGAGGACCGGGCGGGTGAGGCGGGGCAGGGCGTCGAGGAGGGCGGGGTCGAAGCCCAGCAGCCCCAGGAGCTGGGGGTGGTCGAGGGCCAGGTCGATGAGGTTCAGCCGCATCGCCTGGTGGATGAAGCGCGGGGTGCCGGTCAGCTCGGTCAGCTTGGACTCGCTGCGCAGGGCGGCGCGGACGACCGAGTCGGGCACCCCGAGGCGCCGTACGACCGACGGGATCGACAGCAGCGCCTTCGCCTTGCGGGTCTCGTGGGCGAGGCGGGCCGCCGACTTCCGGCTCAGGTGCAGGCCCTCCGAGGTGCGGGCGCCGGGGCGGTACGTGGCCAGGTCGCCGATGTCCAGGCGCATGCCGCCGATGTGCGTGGCGATGCCGCGGTCGCCGTTGCGCACGATCCGGGCCTCGGCACGCAGGCTGAGGTCGTGCCCGGCGACCGGCAGGGTGCCGCGCGCCCGGACCCGGTCGTGGCCCTCGCCGGTGAACGTCACCTGGGACGCGCCGAGTTCACGGTTCAGGTCGGCGAAGGAGAGCAGGACGTCGCCCTCCAGGTGGGGGACGTCGGCGCCGCGCACCGAGGTCGGGCCGTCGGTGTCGAGGCGTACGTCTCGTGCCGTCGCCGTCACCTGGGCGAGCGAGATCCGGTCGGCGGCCACGTCGGGAACGGTCACCTTCACCGAGTCCAGCCGCTCGTCGACGACCTGGGTGAGGAAGGGGAAGCCGTCGATCTGGACCTCGGGGGCGGCCGTCAGGTGGAGGCGGTCCTTGAGGGTGTCCGCCGCTCTGCGCTCGGCGTAGAGGAGGGCCCAGCGGTCGGCGAGGGTGAGGAAGGCGGCGAGGACGAGGACGCCGACCACGGCCTTCATCGCGAGCGGAAGCCCCGAGAAGCGGCCTCGGCGCCGGCGGCGGCCGTTGCGGCGGTGGTTGGGCGGGGCCCAGGGATCGTCCTGGGCCGCCGCGCCGTCCTGCTCGTCCGGCTCTTCCCGTATGTCCTCGCGGAGGAATTCATCGAGCGGGCCGTCGTCGGTCGGACCGTCCAGCGGTCCGTCGTCCAGCCTGCCGAGCTCCTCGTAGGGGTTTGTATAGGGATGCGTCGTTATGTGGTGGGGGGAACGCATCGGCCCATCCGACCATGCGCACACCCCCCACCCGCAACCTCTACCGGGGGTTTGCGATCTAGTTCACGCCGGTTCACCAAGTACTGCGTTGAACTACTGCACGACCGTGATCCGGTTCGCCGCCGGCGGCGAAATCGGGCTGCCGACCGAGGAGTTGGCCGTCAGGTACTTCTCCAGCACCGTCAGGTCGTCCGCGCCGACCAGGTCGTTCGTGCCCTGCCCCAGCGTGGGGAAGCCGTCGCCGCCGCCCGCGAGGAAGTTGTTCGTGGCGACGCGGTAGGTGGCGGCCGGGTCGACGGCCGCGCCGTTCAGCTTGACCGAGTCCGTGACCACCCGGTCGGCGCCCGACTTCGTCAGGTCCAGCGTGTACGTCAGCCCCGACGACACCTGCAGGACCTTCGGCGAGGCCGCGTTCGTGCCGCTCACCTGCTCCTTGAGCACCTGGATCAGCTGCGCGCCGGTGATGTCCTGGAGGTTCACCGTGTTGGAGAACGGCTGCACCGTGAAGCCCTCGGCGTACGTCACCACACCGTCGCCCTCGCCGCCCTTGGCCGCGTAGGTGAGCGGCGCCCGGATGCCACCGGGGTTCATCAGCGCGAGGTCGGTCTCCGGGTCCAGCTCCTTGCCGTACGCGAGCTGCGCGTCGGCGATCAGGTCGCCGAGCGGGGACTCGGTGCCGGTGCTCGGGATGTCGGCGGAGATGTAGCCGATCGCGCGGTTGCCGATGGGCGCCGCGAGGGTGTTCCACCGGTCGATCAGCGCGGTCATGTCGGGCGCCTTGGGGACGTCCCGGGTGACCACGTGGTTCGCGGACTTCACGGCCGTACGGGCGATGTCGCCGGTGAAGCGGTCGTACGTCAGCGTCGTGTCGGTGTAGAGACGGCCGAAGGACGCGGCCGACGTCACCATGCGCGGCTTGCCCGCCGGGTCGTCGATCGTGCAGACGTACGCGGCATGCGTGTGGCCGGTGACCAGCGCGTCGACCTGCGGCGTGATGTTCTTGGCGATGTCGACGATCGGGCCGGAGATACCGTCGCCCGCGCCGGGCGCGTCACAGTCGTAGTTGTAGGACGCCGACGCCGGGGCGCCGCCCTCGTGGATGAGGGCGACGATCGACTTCACGCCCTGGCGCTGGAGCACCTTGGCGTACTTGTTGATCGTCTCGACCTCGTCCTTGAACTTCAGGCCCTTGACGCCCTCGGCGGAGACGACACCCGGGGTGTCCTCCAGGGTCACGCCGATGAAGCCGACCTTGACGTCCTTCTTCTTCCACACCCAGTAGGGCTTGAGGATCGGCTTGCCGGTCTTCTCGTCGAGGACGTTCGCGGCGAGGTAGGGGAAGTCGGCGCCCTTGAACTTCTTGTCCGTGTAGCAGCCGGCCGTGGGGTGGCAGCCGCCGTTCTGGAGGCGGGCCAGTTCCCTGGCACCCTCGTCGAACTCGTGGTTGCCGACGCTCGTCACGTCCAGGTCGAGCTTGTTCAGCGCCTCGATGGTGGGCTCGTCGTGGAAGAGACCCGAGATGAGCGGGGAGGCGCCGACCATGTCACCGCCGGCCGCGGTGATGGAGTACTTGTTGCCCTCGCGGGCCTGGCGCAGATGGGTGGCCAGGTACTCCACACCACCGGCGTCGATGGTCTTCGTCGTGCCGTCCGGCTGTACCTCGGTGACCCGGCCGGAGGAGCCGGCCGGCGGCTCCAGGTTGCCGTGCAGGTCGTTGAAGGACAGCAGCTGGACGTCCCGGTAGCGGTCGAAGGGGTGGCCGTGGCCGCCCTTGGCCGAGCTCTCCGGCGTCGCCGTCGCGGGCAGCGCCGCGGCCAGCGCGCCGACGGTCGCGAGTCCGGCGGCGGTGGCGACGAGCGCGTACGTACGGCGTCTGCGGTGCTGCTGGTGGGATGTGGCTGACATCCGCCCCCCTGGGAGTCGTGGATGACACGTCGGTCCTGGGTGACCAGCGCGTCGTGAGTGACATGGCCCCGTCGGGCGGCAGCCTAGAGTCAACGCGCGTAGCGCGACAGGGGGTTCCTGGTTACAGCCTGGTTGCTTCTGTGCCGGGACTTTGCCCGAGGCGCCCCTTACCCTCATACGCATGACCAGCGACGACACCGCACCCCCTCTCCCGACCCGTGCCATCGAGACCCACGCCGAGCTCACCCCGGAGCAGACCGAGGCCGTACTGGAGCTGCTCGCGGACGCCGCCCGGAGCGACGGGCAGCAGGCGGTGTCCGAGCAGGGGCGGCTCCAGCTGCGTGGTGGGGCACGCGAGGGCGTGTCGCATCTGCTGCTGACCGTCGCCGGCGAACTGGTCGGCTACGCCCAGCTGGAGGACACCGACCCGGTCGAGGCCCCGGCCGCCGAGTTGGTCGTCCACCCCGCGCACCGCGGCCACGGGCACGGCCGCGCGCTGGGCTCGGCCCTCCTCGGCGCGTCCGGCAAGCGGCTGCGGGTGTGGGCCCACGGCGGCCATGCCGCCGCCCGCCATCTCTCCCAGGTCCTCGGCCTCACCCTGTTCCGCGAACTGCGGCAGATGCGCCGCCCGTTGGCGGACCTGTCCCTGCCGGACCCGGTGCTCCCCGAGGGCGTCACGGTCCGCTCCTTCGTCCCCGGCCAGGACGACGCGGCCTGGCTCGCCGTGAACGCCGCCGCCTTCGCCCACCACCCCGAACAGGGCTCCCTCACCCAGCGCGACCTCGACGACCGCAAGGCCGAGCCCTGGTTCGACCCGTCGGGGTTCTTCCTGGCGGAACGGGACGGCGAGCTCGTCGGCTTCCACTGGACGAAGGTCCACGCCGAGGAGGGACTCGGCGAGGTGTACGTCCTCGGCGTACGCCCCGGCGCCCAGGGCGGCGGCCTCGGCAAGGCCCTGACCACCATCGGGCTGCGCCACCTGTCCGCCCAGGGCCTCCCCACGGCGATGCTCTACGTCGACGCCGACAACAAGGCGGCGGTGTCGGTCTACGAACGCCTCGGCTTCACGACGTACGAGACGGACCTGATGTACCGAACGGAGACCTGAGCCGTCATCGCGCGGCGGGCCGGGCGCGGACCACGAGGACGTCCAGCGCCAGTTCGTCGTCCGCGATGTCCAGCCCGGCCCACCGGGCCTGCGCGGCCAGCAGGTTGAACGCGCGCTGCGGTGCGCACTCCACGTCGGAGTCGCCCGCGCCGGTCAGCCGCTCCGCCACCACGCGGGCCGCCGCCTCGGCGTCGGCGGCGTGCTGCCCCAGCGCGGTGGCCACCGGCTTCCCGGCACCCGACACGAAGGCCTCCACGAGCAGCAGCCGGGCGCCGGTGCCCGTGCCGCCGCGCCACCGCCCCACCTGAGTCGTGGCCGACAGCCCGGGCAGCGCCCGGCCGAGCTCCGACAGCATCCACGCGCCCTGCACGAGGCCCGTCCCGAGCACCGCGGCGCCCGCGCTCGCCGACCAGGCCCGGTCCCCCTCCCCCGCGCGCCGCTTCCCCAGCAGGGTCCAGTCCTCCGGCACGGGCACGCACATCGGCGCCTCCAAGGCCAGCACCGCACCGGCCGTCCCTCCCGCCAGCGCGGCGGTGACCGCTTCGACGGCCGTCGCCGGGTCGCTCCCGTACCCGACGAGTGCCTCCCCCGGGCCCTCGACCGCGGCCCACGCGAAGGCGCCGGTCCGCACGGACCCGACGTCGACGGCGACCACGCGCACACCCCGCATGTTCACGAACCCCGGCATCCCTGACTCCTCCGACTTGACTTTCCGGACCCCGTTCCACCACCCTTTCACTACTCAATTAGTGAAAGGGTGGTGGAACGGGATGGTCGACTATCGCATCGACCGACGCTCCGGCGTAGCCACCTACGTGCAGATCGTCCAGCAGACCAAACAGGCCCTCCGCCTGGGCCTGTTGGAGCCCGGCGACAAGCTGCCCACGGCCCGTGAGGTCGTCGAGGCGACCGCCATCAACCCCAACACGGTCCTCAAGGCCTACCGCGAACTGGAACGCGAGGGCCTGGTCGAGGCACGCCGGGGACTCGGGACGTTCGTGCGGCGCGGACTGAACACCGCGCCCGCGGAGTCGCCCCTGCGCACCGAGTTGGAGGCATGGGCCGTACGGGCCCGCGAGGCCGGGCTGGACCACGACGACGTGGACGCGCTCTTCACCGCAGTACTGGACACGCACTTCAAGGGGGACGATTCATGACCGAGACCGCCATCGAGGCGGCCGCGCTCGGCAAGGGGTTCGGGCGACGGCGAAAGCAGGCCCTGGACGGCTGCTCCTTCCGGCTCCCGGCAGGCAGCGTGTGCGCCGTCGTCGGCCCGAACGGCGCCGGCAAGTCCACGCTGCTCTCCCTCGCCGCCGGACTGCTGCGCCCCACCGACGGCACGATCACCGTCCTCGGCGCCGCCCCGGCCGCGGTCCGTGAACGCCTCGCGTACGTCGCCCAGGACAAGCCCCTGCACCCCCAGCTCACCGTCGCCGACACCCTGCGCTACGGCCGCGAGCTGAACCCCGGCCGCTGGGACGACCGGACCGCCGAGCGGATCGTCGCCGAGGGCGACCTCGAACCGGACGCCCGGATCCGCTCGCTCTCCGGCGGCCAGCGCACCCGCGTCGCCCTCGCGCTCGCCCTCGGCAAGCGCCCCGAACTGCTGCTCCTGGACGAGCCGATGGCCGACCTCGACCCGCTCGCCCGGCATCAGCTGATGGCCACGCTCATGGCCGACGCCGCCGAACACGGCACCACGGTTGTCATGTCCTCGCACGTCGTGGCGGAACTGGACGGCGCCTGCGACCACCTCCTGCTGCTCGGCGCCGGCCGCGTCCGCCTCGCCGGCCCGCTGGACGACCTGCTCGCCGCGCACCGCCTCCTCACCGGCCGGGCCGACGCGTCGCTCGACCCGCACACCGTCGTCGAGTCCCGCACGACAGGACGTCAGGTCACCGCGCTCGTACGGCCCGAGGGTCCCCTCGACGAGTCCTGGCAGGCCACCGCCCCGACCCTGGAGGAGCTGGTCCTGGCCCACCTGCGCGCCCCCGAAACCCCGGCCCTGCGGCTCGACGAGATGCGGGAGGCCGCCGTATGACCGCCGTGACGACCCTCGACACGTCCACCGCCGTCACGTCCTCCCGGGGACCGCGCGGACTGCTCTGGGTGATGCTGCGGCTGCACCGCTGGGCGCTGTGGTTCTGGCTGGCGCTCGTGGCCGTCGGCGCGGGAGCGCTGCTGTGGGCGTACGGGCCGGGCGCGGACGCCGCCTGGTCCGAGTACCGCACCCTGCACTGCGACACGAACGATCCCGACCTGGGCTGCGACAACCTGGGCCCCGCCTACAACATGTACGACACGGTCGTCAGCATCGGCGCCGGGATCCTCGGCCTCGCCCCCTTCCTCACCGCCGGCTGGGCCGGCGCCGCGCTCATCGGGCGCGAACTGGAGAACGGCACCGCCCAGTTGACCTGGACGCAGTCCGTCTCCCCGGCCCGCTGGCTGGCCGCCAAGCTCGCCGTCCCGGCCGCCCTGCTCACCGCCGGCATGCTCGTCCTCACCCTGCTGCACCGTCTGCTGTGGTCGACGGACGGTCCGCTGCGGGCGGCGATGGGCTCACGGAGCTGGTACGAGGGCGCCGCCTTCGAGGCCAACGGCACCCTCGCCACCTCCTACGCCCTGCTCGGCCTCGCCGTCGGCGTCCTGGCGGGCCTGCTCCAGCGCCGCGCCCTGCCCGCGCTCGGCCTGGCGGTCGTCGTCCTCGCGCTCCTGACGACCGTGCTCGGCACCGTGCGCCCCTACCTGTGGCCGCTGGAGACGCTCACGAACAAGCACGAGTACCCGGCGTACATCGGCATGGTCGTCGACGAGGGCGCCCTCACCTCCACCGGCGCCCGCGTCTCGGACCCCATCTGCGTCGACGACGCCAAGTGCCTCGCCGACCACGACATCGTCGGCTTCTACCGCGACTACCACCCCTCCTCCCACTTCTGGCCCCTGCAACTGGTGGAGACCGGCATCGTCCTCGCCGTCACCGCCCTGACGGTCCTGATCGCCTTCCGACTGCTGAACGGCCGTACCGGAGCCGCCGCATGACCACCGCACTGTCCGCCGCGACGGCCCCCGCCACCGGCCGGCCGCCCCGCGGCCCCCGCGGCCTGACCTGGACCGTTCTGCGGCTGCACCGCTCGACGCTGATCGTGTGGGCGGTCGTCGTCCTCAGCGGCGCCGCGGTGCTGCTGTGGGCCTACGGACCGGGGGCCCACGCGGCCCAGGCGGAGTGGGACCGGGTGTGCGCCGGCCGCGAGGCCTGCGTGTGGGGCGACCCGATCTACGACTTCGACCGCGTCTTCAGGGCGGCCGGATCCGGCCTGACCTGGCTCCCGGCGCTCGTCGCCGCCTGGGCGGGCGGCGCCCTCGTCGGCCGCGAGCTGGAGAACGGCACCGCGCGTCTCGCCTGGACCCAGGGCGTCACCCCCACCCGCTGGCTGGCCGCCAAGCTCACCGTCCCGGCGGTCCTGCTCACGGCCGGCACGACCGTCCTCGTCCTCCTGCACCACCTGGTCTCCGACGCGCACCCGCTCCCGCTGGGACGCTGGTCCTGGTACACCGAGGACAACTTCCAGGCCAACGGCACCGCGGCCATCGCCGCACCCCTGCTCGGCCTGGCGCTCGGCGCCCTCGCGGGCCTGCTCCTGCGCCGCGCGCTCCCGGCCCTCGCCGTCGCGCTGGTCGCCACCGAAGCACTGGGTGCCTTCGCCACCGCCGCGAGCCGCGACCTGGTGCCCTGGGAGACCGCGGTCGGCACCCTGAAGACCGGCTACCGGACACCCGCGCACGTCATCACCGGCGACCAGGGCGCCCTCACCGCCACGGGTGCCCGCGTCCCCGACCCGCTGTGCGTCGACGACACCCAGTGCCTCGCGGCCCACAAGATCGTCGGCTACTACACCGACTACCACCCCGCCGCGCACTTCTGGCCGCTCCATCTCGTCGAGACCGGCCTCCTGCTGGGCGCCGCCGCGCTGGCCACCGCCACCGCCTTCTGGCTGCTGCGCCGCCGCACCCCCTGAGAACCCCGCCCGTACGTCCCTCCACGGGGGGAGGGACGTACGGGCCGGACCGCCCTCCACGGGGGGAGGGACGTACGGGCCGGACCGACGACCCGTCACCTGGACGTCCGCGAGCCGCCCCCCGCTATCCCACACGCCATGTCTCCGTAACCATCGGTTCAGACAGGCTTGCGACGCTCAGCCAATGACGCCCGCCGTGCCAGAGCCTTCGCCGCCCCCCGAGGGGTCCGCGGGGAACGGGGACGCCCGACGCCTCCCGATCACGCTCCCGCCCGCCGCTTCCGACGCGCCCGTAATGCTCGCAACGCGGAACAATGGGCACATGAGCCAGTCCTCCAACGCCCAGGCACAGGTCCAGCACGCGCAGCCCTCCGTGGGCTCCATAGCGGCGCACCGCCCGCACACGGTGTCGGCGGTCGTCTCCGACCTGGAACCCGACATCGACGCCGACCTCGACGCGTACGAGGTCACCGAGATCGAAGGTGTCCAGCTGCCCCAGGGCCGGTTCCTGGACCGGGAGCGCAGCTGGCTCGCGTTCAACGAGCGGGTCCTCGAACTCGCCGAGGACCCGAACACCCCGCTCCTCGAACGGGCGAACTTCCTGGCCATCTTCGCCAGCAACCTGGACGAGTTCTTCATGGTCCGCGTGGCCGGTCTGAAGCGCCGTATCGCCACCGGTGTCGCCACCCGGTCCGCGTCCGGCCTGCAGCCCCGCGAGGTCCTGGAGATGATCTGGGCACGCTCCCGCGAGCTCATGGCCCGGCACGCCGCCTGCTACCACGAGGACGTCGCCCCCGCGCTCGCGGAGGAGGGCATCCACCTGGTCCGCTGGAACGAGCTCACCGAGAAGGAGCAGGCCCGCCTCTTCACGCTCTTCCGGCACCAGATCTTCCCGGTCCTGACCCCGCTGGCGGTCGACCCGGCACACCCGTTCCCGTACATCTCCGGCCTGTCCATGAACCTGGCCGTGCGCGTCCGCAACCCCGTCAGCGGCACGCCGCACTTCGCCCGCGTGAAGGTGCCGCCGCTGCTCTCCCGCTTCCTGGAGGCCTCCCCCGGCCGGTTCGTCCCGCTGGAGGACGTCATCGGCGCCCACCTGGAGGAGCTGTTCCCGGGCATGGAGGTGCTGGAGCACCACGCCTTCCGGGTCACCCGCAACGAGGACCTGGAGGTCGAGGAGGACGACGCCGAGAACCTGCTCCAGGCCCTGGAGAAGGAGCTCATGCGGCGCCGCTTCGGGCCGCCGGTGCGCCTGGAGGTCGAGGAGAACATCAACCAGGAGGTCCTGGACCTGCTGGTGCGCGAGCTGAAGATCAGCGAGGCCGAGGTCTACCCGCTCACCGGCCCCCTGGACCTCACCGGCCTCTTCCGCATCGCCTCCATCGACCGGCCCGAGCTGAAGTACCCGAAGTTCGTCGCGGGCACCCACCGTGACCTCGCCGAGGTGGAGTCCGCGTCCGCGCCGGACATCTTCGCCGCCCTGCGCAACCGGGACGTCCTGCTCCACCACCCGTACGACTCCTTCTCCACCTCCGTGCAGGCGTTCCTGGAGCAGGCGGCCGACGACCCGGACGTCCTCGCGATCAAGCAGACGCTGTACCGGACCTCCGGCGACTCCCCCATAGTCAACGCGCTCATCGACGCCGCCGAGGCCGGCAAGCAGGTCCTCGTCCTGGTCGAGATCAAGGCCCGCTTCGACGAGCACGCCAACATCAAGTGGGCGCGCAAGCTGGAGGAGGCCGGCTGCCATGTGGTCTACGGCCTCGTCGGCCTGAAGACCCACTGCAAGCTGTCCCTCGTCGTCCGCCAGGAGGGCGAGACGCTACGGCGGTACAGCCACGTCGGCACCGGCAACTACCACCCGAAGACGGCACGGCTGTACGAGGACCTGGGCCTGCTGACGGCCGACCCGCAGGTCGGCGCGGACCTCTCGGACCTCTTCAACCGCCTGTCCGGCTACTCGCGCCGCGAGACCTACCGCCGCCTGCTGGTGGCCCCCAAGTCCCTGCGCGACGGCCTGGTCTCGCGGATCAACAAGGAGGTCCAGCACCACCGTGCCGGGCGTCCTGCCTACATCCGCATCAAGGTCAACTCCATGGTCGACGAGGCGATCATCGACGCCTGCTACGGCGCGTCCCAGGCGGGCGTGCCGGTCGACATCTGGGTCCGCGGCATCTGCGCGATCCGCCCGGGCGTGACCGGACTGTCGGAGAACATCCGCGTCCGCTCGGTCCTCGGCCGCTTCCTCGAACACTCCCGGGTCTTCGCCTTCGGCAACGGCGGCGAGCCCGAGGTGTGGTTCGGCAGCGCCGACATGATGCACCGCAACCTCGACCGCCGTATCGAAGCCCTGGTCAGGGTCACGGACCCGGCCCACCGCGCCGCGCTCAACCGGCTCCTGGAGACCGGTATGTCCGACACCACCGCGTCCTGGCACCTCGGCCCGGACGGCGAGTGGACCCGGCACGCGACGGACACGGAGGGCCAGCCCTTGCGCAACGTCCAGGAGATGCTCATAGACGCCCGGAGGCGCCGGCGTGGCACAGCAACACCTTGATCCGACGGACCCCACGGCCGGGGCGGTGACCGGGGACGCCCTCGCGGGCTACCTGCGCGCCCAGGCCACGGAGTTCCTCCGCGCCCTGCGGCTGCACCGGGAGACCGGGGGCGGCGCGTCCAACGGCACGGAGGAGTCCGTCGACGCGGCCCGCGCCCTGCGCCGCTCGGCCCGCCGCATCAGCGCCAGCCTGCACACGTTCCGCCCCTTGCTGGACCCCGACTGGTCGGAAGCCATCCGCCCCGAACTGGCCTGGCTCTCCGGCACCCTGGCCATGGAACACGCCTACGCCGCCCGCCTGGACCGCCTCCTCCTGGCCCTGCACCGCTTGTCGGGAGCACCGGTACTGCCGGCCCAGATGCCCACGCCGGACGTACTGGGCGCGAGCGCGGGGGGCGGTTCGGCGGGGGTGGCCGTGGGGAACCGCCCCGACGGGCCGAGGGCGAGCGGCAACACGGCACCTCCGGGAAGCCGCGACGCCGCCACGACGGGCGGCCGCGCCGACGCTCCGACGGGGAGCCACGCCAACGCGACAGCCGGCGACCGCGCCGACACAACAACAGGAAGCCGCGCCAACGCGACAGCCGGCGACCGCGCCGACACAACAACAGGAAGCCGCACCAACGCGACTGCCGGCGACCGCGCCGACACAACAACAGGAAGCCGCACCAACACGACAGCCGGCGACCGTGGCGACACCGCCGCGACCAGCCGCACCGACACGGCCACGAGCAGCCGTACCGAGGCAGCCACGAGCAGCCGGGCAGCCGCAGCCGCGAGCGTCCGTGTGGACTCGGCCGCAGGCAACCGGGCGGACATCGCTGCGGGCAACCGCGCCGACCAAGCCGCGGGCAACCGCGCCAACGCGGGCGCGGGTGGCCGGGCGGACCTGGCCGCGGGCGGCCGGGCCACCACAGCCGCGGGCGGACGTACAGGCGTAGCCGCGGGCAGTCGTGCCGCCGGGGCGGCGTCCGTCCCGCACAGGGCGGCACCCGGCTCCGCCACCCACCCGGCGCCCACCCCCGACCGCGGCAACCTGACAGTGGGCGCGGCCAAAGCAGGCGCCCTGCTCGACCGCCAGCTGACCCTCGCCCGGACCCGAGCTCACTCCAGCGCCCTCCAGGCCCTCGGAAGCAGCCGCTTCCACGCCGTCGCGGACAGCATCGCCGTACTGGCCAGCGAGGTCCTCCTCACGCCCGCCGCGGCCACCACCGACCTGCGCCCCCTCGCGGCGGCCGCCGAGGAGCGCCTCACCGACGCGGTGGCGGCACTCCCGCTGGTGACCGCCGGCCACCCCTACAACGCGGAGGCCCTGATCCACGGCCTCTCCCCGGACCCGGCCCCGCATCCGCAGGACGCCCCCTGGCACCAGGTCCGCCTGCTGCTGCGCCTGCACCGCTACGCCCGCGAGGTCCTGCACGGCGACACCGACCCCGTGGACGTACGGCTGCTCGCGGCCGGCCAGTCCCTGAACCGGCACCGCGACGCCTCCGAGGCGGCGGCCGCCGCGGCGCAGGCGGCGCGCACCCCGCGCATCGCCCCGGCGACGGCGTACGCCCTCGGCGTGCTGCACGCCGACCAGCGGCACGAGGTGGAGGCCGCACGGTTCGCGTTCCAGCAGTGCTGGCAACGGCAGACGGTGGGCACGCCCTAGGCCGGGTACTCCGACCAGGCCCACCCCGGCAGAAGGAGGCATCTCCGGTGACGTACGCCAACGACCCCACCGTCCAAGCGGCCGGCTGCGTCCTGTGGCGCCGTTCGCCGGTCGACGGTCAGCTGGAGATATGCCTCATCCACCGGCCGAAATGCGACGAATCGTAGCATCACTAATCACGGTGCACTACGATGCCGACGCATGATCGACACCCGGAACCCGGCACGGCCGTCGAAGACGTTCTCCCGCTCCTACCTCGCTCCTGAGCTGCAAGCGCACCTGGCCCAGGGGGGCACGGTTGAGGAGTGGCTGGGCGGGAGAACGCCCATCGCGTCCATGGCCCGCATCTCGGCCGACCGGTTGAAGGGTGACGCGATCGGCGTAAACCGCCAGCACAAGAACAACGCACGCAACGCAGCCCTGCACAACTGCGCCGTCGTCGTGTGCTACGAGGACAACAACATCACGGCAGCCAAGCGTGAGGTCATCCGTCCCGCGTTCCTTCAAATGATCAAAGACATTACCCACGGCCACGAGGAAGAGACAGGTATCCCGCTCAAGGGCTGTATCGCGGTGGAACGGGAGCGGGTATACCGACTCCCCCGTGACTTCGTCGCCCTCCAGGACGCGTTGGTCCTGAACGGGACAGGGACCTTCATCGAAGACAAGACTCCCCTGAATCTCGTGGACGATGACGGCACAATCATCGCCGGCCTGGTGACCTCCGGAACGGGTGAGGCAGAGGTTCGCAAGGTTCGGAACAGGACGAAGCGCAACGCCAAGGACCGGGCCGAGGAAGGGGGCGTTCCTGGCGGCCCCCGCCGATTCGGCTGGCTCGGCGCAGACAGTCGAGAAGGACGCCTGAACAACGAGAAGAGGAACCCCGCCGAGTGGCCCCACCTGATCACGATGATCAAGAAGCGGCGGGACGGCCGTTCTTGGCGGCACATCACGGGCTGGATCAACCGGGAGAAGGACGAGAACGGAAACCCCATCCTCACTGCCCGGGGCGGTAAATGGTCCGAACAAGGCGTAAAGGGCGCGGTCACTAATCCTGCCTGGTGGGGTGGCCGGATCCTTGACGGGGAACTAGTCAAGGATCCCAACACAGGAGAGCCCAGGCTAGGCAAGTGGGAGTACGCCGACCCCGAGGTTGACGAGGTCGACTACGAAACCTGGAAACAGATCATGGCCGATGTGCGCGCGAACCGCCTGCACCGAGGAATGACCAATCCGCGTACTGCCGAAGCAACAGAGGGCGAGACTACCCGGGTTGGAAAGTACCTCTTCTCAGGGATACTCCGATGCGGCCGGATCAATGATCTCGACGAAGTGTGCTACTCAAAGCTCAACGGAAATAAGGCCACCGGGAAGAACGCCAAGTATGGCGACTATTACCGGTGCGGCGATGCCAACTGCAAGGGTGTGGGACGTCGCGTGGCACCGGTCGACAGTTTCCTTGAAGAGCTGGTTCTGGCCTATCTGGACAAGCATTTTTCAGGCACGAAGCCCGAAGTCAGGCCGTGGAGGGGAAAAGGCAAACTGTCCGGGCTCATCGTCCAGCGCAGGAAAATCAAGGACTCTGTGGCAAACGGAGAGGCCGACTGGGACGACGTACACGACATGATCACGCGCCTGAACAGGAACATCAAGACGCTTGAAGCAGAGGAACAAGAACACCTCCGGGCAGAGTCCAAGAGGAACCTTATTCGGGGCTGGAACCGAGACAAGTGGGACCTAATGGAGCTGGACGAGAAGAAGGAAGTCATCTCTCAGGTTCTGACCTCCGTCGCGGTTCTCCCAGTTCCGAAGGAGCGAGGCGACAAGGCCCCGTTTGACCCCAACCTCTTGCAGGTCTCCTGGAGGAAAGACAAGCCAGCTAATCCTCAGAGCGAAGACCAAGAATCGCTGCCAAAATCCGGCGCTGCATAGGACTCGGTTCAGGAGCATTGGCTAGCTGAGCCTGCACCCATTCATCTATCGATACAAGAGATTTACCACTCCAGGCTCCCGGCTTCCCACCGGGGGTTTCCTGTATTCGTATCGACACTTCGTCCGATTCGCCGACCAGAACACCGGAATGGGAGTATTCCGCGTTTTGCTCAGGCGGCATACTTCCAGCCTTCGGCGATCATGTCTCTTCTGATTTCGCGCAGGGCGGCTAGGTCTTCGGCTATGCCGACTGCCATGTCTGCTTCGGCCGGGGAGTGCCCGGAGCCGACGTAGCGCCAGGCGGTTTCGGTGACGGTGTCTCTGTCCTCCACGGCGAGGACGCCACCGCCCTGGTAGTCCGCGCGGACCGCGCGCAGGGCGCCGTAAGTGGTCGAGTACTGGCGGGATTTGGTGAGGACCTGGCCCCGGTATCCGAGCGTGTGTGCCCAGGCCCGGAGCCTGAGTTCCTCCAGCTCGACCAGGCCGCCCAGGCGCCAGCAGGCAGCCATGAGGGCGCGCAGGTGGGCGTTGACGGGCGCGAGGCGGATGCTGTCGAAGTCGTTGATGCGGTAGTCGATGCCGCCAGTCCGCTCGCCGGTTGCCGGGGAGTAAGGGGTGTGCACCTCGAGGAGGTCAGCAGCCGACCGCACGGTGCCTTCGAGGAGTTCGGTCGTGGCCCACAGCGGCGGGGCAAGGAAGGGCCGTCAGGCCCGTCGAGCCGGATCACCGCATGGAAGTGCACGGCGCCCCAGAGATCTCCCAAAGCGTGCTCGACACCGGGGAGGCAGTACCGACCGCGAAGGCCGACAGCTACGCACTCGGAGCAAGTCTGTTCATCAGTGCCACGGGCTGGCGAGCCGTTGCCTACCCCGACGACGCGTCCCGCGAAGAACAGCGGCAAGCGGTAGTTGAGGGTCCACACCGCCCAGTGAACGTTCCGGGTGTCCTCGGCAAGCTCATCGAGCACATGCTCAGTCCCGCCCCGGACGACCGTCCGACGCTTGCCGAGGTCTGTGACGCATTCAGAGCCGAGCTGTAGCTCACACGTATGTTGCCAATGCGGGCGCCGCTCAGAGGCTGCCGTACCGGTCCGCGACATCGAACGGCCGAGCGGGCCCGGCTTTCAGTGACAGCTTCCCCAAACCTCACAGCCCATACGTGCAGAGATGTCTGCACGTGCGTTCATCGGGTGATGAAAAGAAGCCTCTTGCTGCGATCATGGCAGGACCAGGGTCGACCCCGTCGAGTCCGATCACCGAGTTCTGAAGATCCGCAGAGTGTCATCAAAGAACAGCCAACTCACTGCCGCGTCCCTCGTGCTGACGGCCGCCTTCGGCCACCTCGGCGACGTCATCGGACGCGGACGATCCGACGGCTGTGGTGCCTTGGCGGAGCGGGTTGTCGCGCCGCAGATCGCGGTGGAGTCTCCCGGCTCGGGCCCGCTCCTGCGCACCGCGGAAGTCAAGGTCGAGCGGCAGGCCACGGACGGCTGAAGAGAACTAGTGCTTTCTCGGGAGCCGGACCGGGCCGGTTGCACACCCGCCTGCCCGCCAATGCCGTCTTCAAGGACCGCCGAGTTCGAGGAGTGGTTCGCGCCGTGCCCGCGCACCGCCGTGACGTCCTACAGCGTCACGCCCTGGTCCCTGTAGGCATCGAAGAGTATTCATCCGTATAAGAGAGAGTGGTGAGGGCCCAGTGCTCAGCCTGAAGAGCAAGACGGCAATGTTGTTGATCGGATCGGCACTGATCGGCGGGCTGACTCCGGGAGTCGCTTCGGCTGCCTCGTATCCGTCGGTGATGCTGCAGGTCTGCAACAACTATCAAGATTCCGCCGAAGCGTTCGTCAGGATCACGGGCATCAACCAGAACGGCGTCCGAGTAGAAGCGCCCGGCCTGTACATTCCCCGCAACCAGTGCAGGACCTGGCAGAACGTCACGTTCGATTACAAGACCTCTGACTACTGGTGGAAGACAGATCAGATCATCACGGTCTTCAACAATCGCGTCATCAAGGACAGCGGTACCAGTGGTCACACTGACCCCCGGAACAGTACCTTCCGCATTCCGCGGTCTGCCCCGAACGGTGGTGTCCAGCGGGCCACCCTGAACCCGTAGGGCGCGTGTGTCCTCACGGCCTCGGGGAGGGGACAGTGATCGCCCCGGTCGGGCCGTGACATGAGATGGACCGCACAGGTCAGGTGAGTTGTGAAGCTGACCTGTGCCCGTGCGGTCTGCCCTGTCCGGCGTCTGCCGCGCACATCAGTCGAGCTGGTGGGGTTGGTTGACCGGGCCGTCGTACGTTCCTCAGAGCACCCATGGCACTTGAGGCAGCACCACCTCTGACCTGCGTCATACCCCTGTCATACGGAGTCCTTAGTCCTGTAGTACACCCTCACATCCGGTATGGCGCCGAGCTTCTCGTGTCCGTTCACCCAGGCCAGTTCGAGGATGTTGGCCGCGAGGTTCAGCGCCCACTTGGTGGCGTCACTGTCGTTCATGTCGGTATGACCGATGACGCGGAGCGCACGGGAGAGCTTCTCGTCCCGGCGAACCGAGAGCCTCTTGGGAGACTTGTCTGTCATGCCGCCCGCCCCACCGAGGGACCCGTGTTGAGCAGGGCGCTCAACACGCCCCGCTGTTCCTCGCTCGGCTCGGGCGCCCTCTCCAGTTCAGCGGCCACCCAGTCAGCGACGCTCACGGTCGACGTTCCCTCCCAGCGTCGCTCTAGCTGTTCCGACATCACAGCCCCCTCACGTCTTCGTCGCCATCAATGGCGATGAGCGCGGCAGGGATCAGATCTCGGTCCCTCTCATGCGTGAGTCGTTCACGGGCGGCGTCGGGCGTGAGCCAGACAAGATCGCTGACTTCCTCGTTCGGCTCGAAGGCACCGTCCCTTGCCTCCGCCACCCAGTAGGAGACCTCTTTGAGGCGCCCCTGATGGTCGGTGTACCGGGATGACGGGAGCCTCGCCCCCAGACGGCACGTGTAGCCGGTCTCTTCCAGCACCTCACGACGTGCCCCCGCTTCGGCCGACTCCCCGCGCTTGAGCTTGCCTTTGGGCCAGGACCAGTCAGCCCACTTCGGCCTGTAGACCAACGCCAGTTCCAGCCCAGCCGACGAGCGACGCCACAACAGGCAGCCCGCAGCACGAACGTCATACGCTCGACTCATGTGGTCCATGGTGCCGTCAAGGTCCCGAAGGCGCCCTGACCTGCGGAATTTTTCACCGTTGTTAAAGTTCATACGCCGACTGGTCCCATCCGAAGGGCAAGCTGAAACGCGACGAGGACCACCTCGCCGGGGCGCTGCGCGAGGTCGAGGAGGAGACGGGGCACTCCGCCCGGCCCGGCGCCGAGCTGCCGACCCTGCGGTATCTGGCCAACGGCCGCCCCAAGGAGGTCCGCTACTGGGCGGCCGAGGCGGGCCCCGGCACGTTCACCCCGGGCACCGAGGTGGACCGCCTGCTGTGGCTCTCCCCCACGGCCGCGCGCAGCCGACTGACCCAGCCGAGAGACCGCTCACTCGTGGACGCCCTGCTGGCGTCGCTGCGGCCGGCCTAGGACGGGGCCTGGCCCCCACTCAATCCGCACAAAGTCTCGGGACGCTCCCGTGTCCTCGACGTAAGCGTTCCGTGACCTCACCGCACCGTCCCCAGGGGTTCACCCCTCGTTCATTTATGCCCTTCGGCGGCTTCACCTGTTCTGCCTAATTTCGGCCTTGCACGATGACGGACCGCGCCCCGGGGGGACGGTCCCGCATCGCCCATTCTTCGCACGCCGCCGAATTCAGGACGGCGGCTCCTGGAAGGAACTCCCTCAAGTGAAGCTTCAGCGCAAGAACCGGCGGGCTATCGCTCTCGGCGCTCTCGCCGTCTCCGGCGCCCTGGCCCTCACGGCGTGCGGCTCCGACGACACCGGCACGGCCAGCAACGGGGGCGCCTCCAGCGCCGCTGCCGGCAACATCAAGTGTGACGACGCCTCGGGCCAGCTGCTCGCCGACGGCTCCTCCGCGCAGAAGAACGCGATCGACGCCTGGGTCGCGCAGTTCACCGCGGCGTGCAAGGACGTGCAGATCAACTACAAGGGCGGCGGCTCCGGCGCCGGCGTGACCGCGTTCACCCAGGGCCAGGTCGCCTTCGCCGGTTCCGACTCGGCGCTGAAGCCCGACGAGGTCACCGCCTCCAAGAAGATCTGCTCCGGCGGCCAGGGCGTCAACCTCCCGATGGTCGGCGGCCCGATCGCCGTCGGCTACAACGTCTCCGGCGTCGACAACCTGGTCCTGGACGCCTCGACGATCGCCAAGATCTTCGACAGCAAGATCACCAACTGGAACGACCCGGCGATCAAGAAGCTGAACCCCGACGCGAAGCTCCCCGACCTCAAGATCCAGGCGTTCCACCGCTCGGACGAGTCCGGCACCACGGACAACTTCACCAAGTACCTGATCGCCACCGCCAAGAAGGACTTCCCCTACGAGGGCGGCAAGGCCTGGCAGGCCAAGGGCGGCCAGTCCGCTCCGCAGTCCTCCGGCGTGGCCCAGCAGGTGAAGCAGACCAACGGCGCCATCGGCTACTTCGAGCTGTCCTACGTCAAGGACAACATCAAGGCGGCCAAGCTCGACACCGGCGCCTCCGCCCCGGTCGAGGCCAACATCGCCAACGCCACCAAGGCCATCGCGGCCGCCAAGCGCGTCGGCACGGGCAGCGACTACGCCCTCCAGCTGGACTACAACACCAAGGTCGAGGGTGCGTACCCGATGGTCCTGGTGACGTACGAGATCGTCTGCGACAAGGGCAACAAGTCGGCCACCCTGCCCGGCACGAAGGCCTTCCTGACCTACATCGCCTCCGAGGACGGCCAGAAGATCCTCACGGAGAACGACTACGCCCCCATGCCCGAAGAGATCATCACCGAGGTTCGCAAGACCATCTCGAACCTGAGCTGACCTGAGTGCGGTCCGGTCCAGGGCCTCAAGAAGCCCGGACCGGACCGCACCGTCCGGTGCACCGCCGCCCGGAGCCGTCGCCGATCGCGCATGGCTCCACCGAGCCGCCGCAGACCGCGTACGGCTCCGCAGACCGGAGAACCCGATGGACATATCGACGCAGAGCACTCAATCGCCCCTCCCCACCCCACAGCCGCCGCCGACCGAGCAGCGGCGCGCGGCCCGCGGCGCCACCCGACCCGGTGACCGGATCTTCCTCGGTCTCTCCCGCGGGTCGGGCATCCTGCTGCTGGTGATCATGGCCGCCATCGCGGTCTTCCTCACCTACCGCGCCGTGCTCGCGATCAGCGAGGACGAGGGCAACTTCCTCACCACCTTCGAGTGGAACACCAACACGGTCCCGCCGGTCTTCGGTATCGCCGTCCTGGCCTTCGGCACGATCGTCTCCTCGATCATCGCCATGGTCATCGCGGTCCCGATCGCGGTGGCCATCGCGCTGTTCCTCACGCACTACGCCCCGCGCAGACTCCGGGGCCCCATCGCGTACGTGATCGACCTGCTCGCCGCCGTGCCGTCCATCGTCTACGGCCTGTGGGGCGCCATGGTCCTCGTACCGCACCTGACCGGCCTCTTCGGCTGGCTGGACGCGTACCTCGGCTGGACCGGCATCTTCTCCTGGGAGGGCGGCGCCCCCCGCTCGATGTTCACGGTCGGCATCCTGCTCGCGATCATGATCCTGCCGATCATCACCAACGTCAGCCGCGAGGTCTTCCGGCAGGTCCCGCAGATGCACGAGGAGGCGGCCCTGGCGCTCGGCGCCACCCGCTGGGAAGTGATCCGCATGGCGGTCATCCCGTTCGGCCGCTCCGGCGTGATCTCCGCCTCGATGCTCGGCCTCGGCCGCGCCCTCGGCGAGACGATGGCCGTGGCCACCGTGCTCTCCCCCGACTTCATCATCCACGGCAGCCTGCTCAACCCGGGCGGTGGAACCTTCGCCCAGAACATCGCCAGCAAGTTCAGCGAGGCCACCGAGTTCGGCCGGGACGCGCTGATCGCCTCCGGTCTGGTCCTGTTCGTCATCACCCTGCTGGTCAACGGCGCGGCCCGCGCGATCATCGCCCGCCGCAAGGAGTACTCGGGGGCCAACGCATGAGCAACGCCACCATCGCCGACAAGCGCCCCAGCACCCTGCGCGGCGCCCGCCTGCCCAAGTGGTCCCCCTACGCCATCGCGGCCGGCTCGGTGGCCGTCGCGATCGGCATCGGCCTGGCCGCCGGCCTCGACAGCCGCGTCCAGTGGGGCCTGATCGCGGGTCTTCTCTACGTCTTCGGTTCGTACGCCATCGCCGCCCGTGTCGAGGGCCGGCGCCAGGCCAAGGACCGCGTCGCGACCTCCCTCGTCTGGGTCGCCTTCCTGCTGGCCGTCGTCCCGCTGGTCTCCCTGGTCTGGACGACCATCGCCCGCGGTGTGAAGGTCCTGGACGTCTACTTCCTGACCCACTCCATGGGCGTGGTCGCCGACTCCCAGCCGGGCGGCGGCATCTACCACGCCATCCTCGGCAGCCTGGAGCAGGTCGGCCTCGCGACGCTGATCGCCGCGCCGATCGGCGTGCTCACCGCGATCTACCTGGTGGAGTACGGGCGGGGCGGCCTCGCCCGGTCCGTCACCTTCTTCGTCGACGTCATGACCGGTATCCCGTCGATCGTCGCCGGCCTGTTCATCCTCAGCCTCATGCTGATGTTCGACATGCAGCCCTTCGGCTTCGCCGGCTCGCTGGCCCTGGCGATCCTGATGGTGCCGGTCGTCGTCCGCTCCACGGAGGAGATGCTCAAGCTCGTCCCGAACGAGCTGCGCGAGGCCTCCCTGGCGCTCGGCGTGCCCAAGTGGCGCACGATCCTGAAGGTGGTCCTGCCGACCTCCATCGGCGGCATCACCACCGGCATCATGCTGGCCATCGCCCGTATCGCCGGTGAGACCGCGCCCGTGCTGCTGCTGGTGTTCGGCAGCAAGTTCATCAACGCCAACCCCTTCGAGGGCGCGCAGGCGTCACTGCCGCTGTACATCTACCAGCAGTACGGTTCCGGTGAGACCCCGGCGTACGACCGCGCCTGGGCGGCATCTCTCACGCTGATCGCCTTCGTGATGATCCTCAACATGGTGGCCCGCGGGATCGCCCGCTGGAAGGCCCCGAAGACCGGTCGCTGACGCGGCCATACAGCGACCGACTGATCTGGAAGTGAAGTAGAGACATGGCCAAGCGAATCGACGTGAGCGGGCTCACCGCCTACTACGGCTCCCACAAGGCGATCGAGGACATCTCGATGACGGTCGAGCCGCGCTCGGTGACGGCCTTCATCGGCCCCTCCGGCTGCGGCAAGTCGACGTTCCTGCGCACGCTGAACCGTATGCACGAGGTGACGTCGGGCGGTCGGGTGGAGGGCAAGGTCCTCCTGGACGACGAGGACCTGTACGGCCCCGGCATCGACCCGGTGTCGGTCCGCCGCGAGGTCGGCATGGTGTTCCAGCGCCCGAACCCCTTCCCCACGATGTCGATCTTCGACAACGTGGCGGCGGGTCTGCGCCTGAACGGCAGCTACAAGAAGAGCGAGCTGCAGGACGTCGTCGAGAAGTCCCTGAAGGGCGCGAACCTCTGGAACGAGGTGAAGGACCGCCTGAACAAGCCCGGCTCGGGCCTCTCGGGCGGCCAGCAGCAGCGTCTGTGCATCGCGCGCGCCATCGCGGTGGAGCCGAAGGTCCTCCTGATGGACGAGCCCTGCTCCGCCCTGGACCCCATCTCCACCCTCGCCATCGAGGACCTCATCGGCGAGCTGAAGGAACGCTTCACGATCGTCATCGTGACGCACAACATGCAGCAGGCGGCGCGCGTCTCCGACCGCACGGCCTTCTTCAACCTCGCCGCCGTCGGCCAGCCCGGCAAGCTGATCGAGATCGACGACACGGAGCGCATCTTCTCCAACCCGTCGGTCCAGGCCACCGAGGACTACATCTCCGGCCGCTTCGGCTGACAGACCCCTCGCGGTGCTGCATGGCGGTGCCACCGCGAGGCAGATAAAGGGCCCGCCCCCCGGCTCCCGGGGGGCGGGCCCGCCTGCGCTGCGATGCCTGCGGCGGCCGGGCCTGTCGGGTGGGGGTGCGCGTAGCGCGGTTCGGTGAGGTAGGCGGGTCGGGGCCGCGCCGGGGGATGCCCGTCCTCGGTCCGGTGCCCGAACTTGCACGAGAGACCCTGCCCCTCGACACCGGACTCTGCGGGCGGACACCCCCCGACACGTCCCCTTCGCGCCGCCGGCGACCGCGGGTTCGTGGGGGGTACACCGTCCAGCGGCCGCTGTGGCGTACGGCCACTGTCGGCGCCGAGGGCGAGTCCGGACCGGATCTTTCAACCCATCCAGCGTCCGAGGCCAAGACCGTCCCCAGCCCCCACCCACCCGCAGGGGGCTACACGGCCCCAGGCCCCCCTTCAGCCCGTCCGGCGTTTGAGGACGAGGCCCGCAGGGCCGATGGGGGTCCAGGGGGCGCAGCCCCCTGGCGGGGTCGAAGGGGCGGAGCCCCTGGGGATGGGACGGGTAGGGGCGGCGGGGGCGAAGGACGGCTACAGGAACGCCAGGTTGACGACCCCGAACGCGGCAGCCGCGACCAACGCAGCCGCAGGCATCGTGATGAACCACCCAAGGACGATGTTCTTGGCCACACCCCACCGCACGGCATTCACCCGCTTGGTAGCCCCCACACCCATGATCGCGGAAGTGATCACATGCGTCGTGGAAATCGGCGCCTTGAACAGAAACGCCGTAGTGAACATGATCGACGCCCCCGTGGTCTCCGCGGCAAACCCCTGCGGCGGATCAAGCTCAATGATCTTCCGCCCCAACGTCCGCATGATCCGCCACCCACCGGCATACGTCCCCAGCGACAACATCACCGCACAGACGATCTTCACCCACACCGGAATCGGATCGCCGTAGTCCTCGACATCGGCGATGACCAGCGCCATCACCACGATGCCCATCGTCTTCTGCGCGTCCTGAAGACCATGCCCGAGCGCCATCCCGGCAGCCGACACGGTCTGCGCGATCCGGAACCCCCGCTTGGCCTTGTGCGGATTGGCCCGCCGGAAGATCCACATGATCGCCGTCATCACCAGATACCCCGCGCACAGCCCGACGACCGGCGACACGAACATCGGGATGACGACCTTCTCCAGCACCCCGCTCCAGTACACCGTGGTCCCCCCGGCCAGCGCCGCCCCCACCATCCCGCCGAACAACGCGTGCGAGGAGGAGGACGGCAGCCCGAAGTACCAGGTGACGAGGTTCCAGGTGATCGCGCCCACCAGGGCCGCGAACAGGATCCCCATCCCCTTCGAGCCCTCGGGCGTCTGGATCAGCCCCTCGCTGACGGTCTTGGCGACACCGGACCCCAGAAAGGCACCGCCGAGATTCATCACCGCGGCCATCGCCAGCGCGGCCCGCGGCGTCAGCGCCCGCGTCGAGACGGACGTGGCGATGGCGTTCGCCGAGTCGTGGAAGCCGTTGGTGTACGTGAAGAAGAGCGCGACCCCGATGGTCGCGACCAGCGCGAAGGTGTCCATGTGACGGTCTCAGGACTCCTTGACGGCGATGGTCTCCACCGTGTTCGCCACATGCTCGAATGCGTCCGCCGCTTCCTCCAGCACATCCACGATCTGCTTGAGCTTGAGGACCTCGATCGCGTCGTACTTGCCGTTGAAGAGGTGCGCGAGAAGCTTGCGGTGTATCTGGTCGGCCTGGTTCTCGAGGCGGTTGACCTCGATCCAGTACTCGGTGAGGTTGTCCATCGTGCGCAGGTTCGGCATGGCCTCGGCCGTGAGCTCCGCGGCCCGCGCCAGCACCTCGATCTGCTGCTCGACGCCCTTGGGCAGTTCCTCGACGTTGTAGAGGACGACCAGGTCGACGGCCTCCTCCATGAAGTCCATGATGTCGTCGAGGCAGGACGCGAGGTTGTAGATGTCCTCGCGGTCGAACGGCGTGATGAACGAGGAGTTCAGCTGGTGGAAGATCGCGTGTGTGGCGTCGTCACCTGCGTGTTCAGCGGCCCGCATACGCTCTGCGATCTCGGCCCGGCCGGCGGTGTCCGCCCCGAGCAGTTCCATCAGGAGCTTCGAGCCCGTGACGATGTTGTCCGCGGATGCGGCGAACATGTCGTAGAAGCTCGTCTCCCGGGGGGTCAGACGAAATCGCACGTGAGGGTCCTCAGGAAGCGTCGGTTCGGTCAGGCTGATGCTAGGCGCATCATCCGGCCACGGCTAATGGGCCGTCCTCCAGTGTCGCCCATCAGGCACAGTGGTCGGCACGGGGGCTGCCCAGTGGTCCAGTCCAACGGTCGTTCGCGGCATCGGCCACAGGCCCTATACCCAGCAAAGTCCGGTACGATATACCCAGTAGGGGTATGTGAATGCATGTACGCGGTTTACGTCTGGAGGACGCGATGACGACCACCGAGGCCGGCGCGGCCGCGCCCTCCGAGGCGGAGGGCACCCCCGCCGTCGTGACCGACCACGACCGCGGCATCCACGGCTACCACAAGCAGAAGGACGAGCACCTCAAGCGCCTGCGCCGGATCGAGGGCCAGATCCGCGGCCTCCAGCGCATGGTCGACGAGGACGTCTACTGCATCGACATACTCACGCAGGTCTCCGCCTCCACCAAGGCCCTGCAGTCCTTCGCCCTGCAACTGCTGGAGGAGCACCTCCGGCACTGCGTCGCCGACGCGGCCCTCAAGGGCGGTGCGGAGATCGACGCCAAGGTGGAGGAGGCGACGAAGGCGATCGGCCGGCTGCTGCGCACCTGACGGTCAGTGCCCGAGTGGCCGAAATCATTCCCCCACTGCGTCCCGCTCCTCGGCGTCCCGCTCCTCGGCGACCCGCAGCACTTCGTCGATGCTTTCCAGACTGAGCCGCTCCTCGCGAGCGGTCGAGGCCGCGATGATGAGCTCTCCGCACAGCTCGATCTCGGCGAGGGCCACGTGGTCCTGAACTGCCGTACCGCCGACCGGAGCCACGTGCATCACCTCTTCTCTGCCGTTACCGACTTCCTAGAGTAGGGAGCGGCTACACACCGCGCATGGCACGGACGGGCTAGTTCTTGACGCCCGTCACGCCCGCATACCCCGACCCTCACTACTCGGCGATCTTCCCCGCGTAGATGTCGTCACCGTCCGGCAGCCGTACGTCGACGGGGGCCCCGAAGTCGTACAGCAGGGTCGTCGAGGCCACCGCGACGGCGTCCTTCTGCTGCCCGTTGACGAAGCTGAACCGATGCCGGACCTTCCGGATCCGCCCGTCGTCGTCGAGGTACACGTCGAACGGGACCTCGTCCGTGGCGAACCCTTTCGCCGCCGCCGCAAGCGCATCCGAATTCCCGTCGGAGGCCTCCCGCGCGGCAACCCCGAGGTCAGCGGTCCCCCGGTAGTGCCGCACCGCCGTACCGGCGACGTCCGTCTCCCCCACATACGTCGCCGTCCGCGCCCCGCGCAGCACCTCGGCCGCGGCGTACGGATCGGTGGCCCCGCCGGTGACCAGGTTCCCGTCCGACAGCGACCGCGTGTCGACCCGCACCCACTTGTCCGCGGGCACACCGGCACCGCGGTTCTTCATGAACAACGCCCCCGGCGCGAGCAACTCCATGATCGGCCGCTGCGCGGTGGCGCCCGCCGGATCCTGCGGCAGCAGCACCTTCAGCCGCCCCCGCTGCTTCCGGAAGTCGTAGACACCCTCACCGCGAATGGTGACGCGCGTGCCACCCGTCGCCATCTCCATCGAGGTCCGCGCCTTGGAACTCCGGGCCCCGACCAGCGCGTCGGCGGCCCGCCGCACCACCCGCACGGCGTCCCCGTCCCGCGAGTCCCCCACGGCGGCACCGCTCTGAGCCACACACCCACTGCCCGCCAGACAGACACACAGGACCCCCGCCGCAACGCCCGCTCCGCGCCTCTGCCTGTGCTGCTGCCGCCGCTTGGTCATCGCCTGCCTACCCCCAGCCGGTACGTCCGTCACGGGCCCCCTGTCGTTCCGGTTAACGACGAGTAAGTGACCCCGTCACGCACACCGGGGGCGTCGCGTTTACTTGCCCTGGGTAACGTTGTCGATGTGGCACAGCAGGACGGACCCAAACCGGACGACCCCGCGGAACACCGCACGACAACAGTGGAGAAAGGCCGCTTCTGCACAGCCCGCTGCACCTGCGGCTGGCACGGCCCGGCAAGACGCGCCCGCAGCCTGGCCCGGGCGGACGCGGAGGGCCACGCCGGGGACTGAGCCACCCTTCCAGCCCGTCCGGCGTTTGCATTTTCAGCCCGTCCGGCGTTTGAGGACGAGCCGCACTTCCAGCCCGTCCGGCGTCCGAGGACGAGCCGCACTTCCAGCCCGTCCGGCGTCCGAGGACGAGCCGCATTTTCAGCCCGTCCGGCGTTTGAGGACGAGGCCCGAAGGGCCGACAGGGGGGTCTGGGGGCGCAGCCCCCAGCGGGGTCGAAGGGGCGGAGCCCCTTCAAGGGATGGGACGGGTAGGGGCGGCGGGGGCGAGACCCTCCCGGCCCGCACCGGAGGACCACCGCACCGTGGAACCCCGCCCCTCCCCACCCCGTCTCGTTCCACGAACCCCCCAGGAGGCGACATGGAACGGCGTACCTTCATCGGCGGCACCGCAGCAGCCCTAACCGCCCTGACGGCAACCGCCTGCAACGGCACCAAAGACACCAACTCCGGCACGGGCACCGACACCGGCACCCGAACCCGCACCCGCACCCGCACCCGAACCACCGCCACCAGCAACACCGCCGCCTCCGCCCCAGCCAACTGGACCGCCCTCGCCAAGGACCTCGACGGCCGCCTCATCCGCCCGGGCGACACCGACTGGAAGTCCGCCCGCCTGCTCTACAACACCCGCTTCGACACCCTGAAGCCCACCGCGGTCGCCTACGTCGCCCACCCCGACGACATCCGCACGACCCTCGCCTACGCCCGCGCCCACAACCTCCACGTAGCCATCCGCAACGGCGGCCACTCCTACGCCGGCTGGTCCTCCGGCAACAACCGCCTGATCATCGACGTCTCCAAGCTCAACCGCATCCGAGCCACCGGCAACACCGCCGTGGTCGGCGCAGGCTCCAAGCTCATCGACGTCTACCGGGCCCTCGCCGCCAAGGGCGTCACCATCCCCGCCGGCTCCTGCCCCAGCGTCGGCGTCTCCGGCCTCACCCTCGGCGGCGGCCACGGCGTCACCTCCCGCGCCTACGGCCTGACCTGCGACAGCCTCACCCAGGCCACCCTGATCACCTCCGACGGCAAGCAGCTCACCGCCGACGCCACCACCAACAAGGACCTCTTCTGGGCCCTGCGCGGCGCCGGCAACGGCAACTTCGGCGTCGTCACCGAGCTCCACTTCAAGACCCACCCCGCCCCTCAGGCCGTAACGGCGTACATGAGCTGGCCCTGGTCGAAGGCGGCCAAGCTGATCAAAGCGTGGCAGGAGTGGGGCCCGACCCAGCCCGACGAGATCTGGTCGGCCCTGAGCATCTCGAACCACGCGGGCGGCAACCCGACCATCACGGTCGCGGCCTTCTCGCTGGGCACCTACAACGAGCTCAAGAACGCGGTGGACCGCCTGGCCGACCACCCCGGCGGCCCCGGCCCCGCGAGCAACGTCGCGATCAAGCGCCGCTCGTACGAGGAGTCGATGGAGCTGTACGCCGGCTGCTCGTCCTTCACCTCGGACGCCCAGTGTCACCTCCCCGGCTCCACCCCGGGCCGCTCCCCGCAGGGTGCGCTGAGCCGCGAGACGTACTCCGCGAAGTCGGACTTCTTCGACCGCAAGCTCTCACCGGCGGGCATCCAGACCCTGATGAGGCAGATGCAGTCGGTCCGCGGCGGCTCCGGCAGCGTCGCCCTCACGGCCCTCGGCGGAGCCGTCAACCGCGTCTCCCCCACCGCGACGGCCTTCGTGCACCGCCGCTCCCGCATGCTGGCCCAGTACATCGCCTCCTGGCGGGCCGGCACGTCCGGCTCCACGGCCCAGTCCTGGCTGACGTCGGCCCACGACGCGATGCGTCCGTACGCCTCGGGCGCCGCCTACCAGAACTACACCGACCCGACGCTGAAGGACTGGCGCAAGGCGTACTACGGGGACGCGGCGACGCGCCTGACGAAGCTGAAGAAGCAGTACGACCCGGAGGGTTTCTTCACATACCCGCAGGCGCTGTAGCCCCCACGGCTCTCTGCTCTCAGCTAGGCCGCGAGGTCTCTTTCCTCAGCCCCCGCGGCCTCTTTCCGGGCCCCAGGGATCACGGCCTTCTGGCCGCCCGCGCGGGAGCCGCCCCGCGCTTTGATCAGCCACCCGCCCCTGGGCGACCGCTCGATGGCGGACATCACGGGCGTCAGCAGGGCCATGGCCAGCGGCGACAGCAGCAGGGCGACAGCGGTGCCGAGCGCGAACCCGCCGACGACGTCGGTCGGATAGTGCACGCCCATGTAGACCCGGCAGAACCCGCCGAGCAGCGCGAGCCCGATCCCGACCAGCCCGAACTTACGGTTGGCGACGAACAGCCCGACGCCGAGGGCCATGACGATCGTCGCGTGGTCGCTCACGAAGGAGTAGTCGGTCTTGCCGCTCACCAGGACCTCCAGCCCCTGGTGAGCGAGGAACGGCCGGGGCCGCTCGACGAACCCGCGGATCGGCACGTTCACCAGGACCGCGATCCCGGCGGCCAGCGGCGCCCACACCAGCGCGGCGACGGACGACGCGGCGTCCTCGTCGCCACGACGACGCACGGACCACCAGCACCACACGACCAGCAGCACCAGGGCGAGCACGATCCCGTACTCACCGACGTACTCCATGACCCGGTCGAACCAGTGCGGGGCGTCCTTGGCCAGGCCATTGATGTCGAAGAGCAGGTCGACGTCGGGGTTCGACCCGGAATCTGCGAGTCCAGCCATAGTGCCGCGGCCCCTTCGTCGTCTCTTAGCTCGGCGCAACTTGCGTACGCCGTTCCGCCCACCCCCGTGGTTGTAGATCCGGCTACGACACCAGGAACGCACGGCCCCTGTTGATACGTTCCACACTCCACTGAATGATCACTCAGACGTTATCGAAGAGAGACCCATCACCGCAGCTCAGGGGGTGGGTTCACGCTCCGTCTACACGGTCGTGGGCAGCGCTTTCGCGCCATCCTCGGTCACCCGGGTGGCTCCGAAGTAGTCCGGGGTGTCGATCGGGTCGAACCGGATCACAGCACCCGTTCTCGGCGCGTCGATCATGTACCCGCCACCCACATAAATCCCGACATGCCGGATGGCCCGCGAGTTGGTGAGGTCGTCCGAGAAGAACACCAGATCCCCCGGCAACAACTCGTCCCTGTCCGGATGCGGCCCCGCGTTGTACTGATCGTTGGCCACCCGCGGCAACGAGATCCCCACCGTCTCGTACGCGGCCTGAGTCAACCCCGAACAGTCGAACCGCCCACCGTCCGCAGCACTGCCCTCCCCACCCCAGAGGTAGGGCGTACCCAGCTTCTTCTGGGCGTAGTAGATGGCGGCGGCGGCTTGTTTGGAGGGGTCGACGCGGCTGACCGGCGCGGCGAAGCTCTGCTCCAGAGTCGTGATCGTCTTCACGTAGTTCTGGGTTTCCTTGTACGGCGGCACACCCCCGTACTTGATGACCGCGTACGCCCCGGCGTTGTAGGACGCGAGCATGTTCTTCGTCGCGTCGCCGGGTACGTCCTTCACATAGGAGGCGAGTTTGCAGTCGTACGACGCGGCCGACGGAATCGCGTCCTTCGGGTCCCATACGTCGCGGTCGCCGTCCCCGTCACCGTCGAGCCCGTGCGTGGCCCACGTCCCCGGGATGAACTGCGCGATGCCCTGCGCCGCCGCCGGGCTCTGGGCCTTCGGGTTGAACCCGCTCTCCTGGTATAGCTGGGCGGCGAGCAGCGCGGGGTTGATGGCGGGACACAGGGTGCCCCACTTCTGCACGAGTGCCGAGTAGGCCGCCGGCACGGCCCCCTTGGCCAGCGACCTGGACGCTCCTCCCACACCGCCGGCGAGGTTTCCGGCGACCATGTAAACCCCGACGACGAGCAGCATCACGAAGCTGAGCCCCGCCGCGACAGCGGCACCCGCCACGATCCACGCCTTACGCACCGTCAACCGCCCCTCGCCTGACAGGAGTCCGCTCGCGCCAGTTTAGGAGCTTCCCACGTGGAAGCCATCGCAACCGATGCTCTCGTAATCCGTCGGACTGCCGTTGACGTGGTAGAAGACGACCGTCCAGTCACCCGGGTCGTTGGTGACGGGAATGGCCTCGTAGGTGTCGCCGTCCGCCGAGTGCCCCTGGAAGTCGTCGGGGTACACCAGGTCGACGAACCCGCCGTCCTTCCAGCGCTTGAAGATGTCCTGCGGCTTGCTGGTGTAGCCGACGCCCAGGTTCGGGGACTTGTTCGGCGTGCCCGTGTCCAGATCGATGTCGTGCGGCGACTTCACACCGACCGAGACGTAATAGGGATCGGGCTTCTCGGTCTGCGCGTCCGCGTACTTGAAGCGGAAGGAGATCTTCGCCCGCTGCCGGACGTTCCCGCCGTCGACGTCATCGGCGTCGACCGCGCTGTACTGAAGCTCCAACGGCGCGCTGACCGCACCGACCTGCCTGCACTCGCCGTGCCCCGCCGCCGCCTGGGACGGGTCCTCGGAGAGGGTCCAGTTGTCGACGGATCTCCTGTTGTTCACGATATGGTCCGGGACTTTCACCGACGCGGACGTGTCTTTCCCGGACGGTGACGACGAAGCCGACGACGACCCGCCGCCCTGTGCCCGCGACCCGCCGTCCTCCTCTCCCTGCCCGTCCAGCATCCGCAGGGTCACAGCGGACGCCGTCCCCACCACGACCGCGACGGCGAGGGCCACGATCCACGGCGTACGACGCGATCGGCCGCTCTCCGGCACGGCCGTCGGCGCCGAAGGGGCGAGCGTCGGTACGTACGCCGGGACGGCCGTCGGCACATAACCGGGCCCCGCGGTCGGCGGATACGCCGGCGGGGTCGGCGCCCCGTGCCCCGGCGGCACCAGCCCCGCCGCCACGGCCGCCCCGAGGTCCTGGGGCACGGCCTCGGCATCGCCGCTGAGCCGCCCGTAGAACGGGTCCTCGGCCAGCGCGGAGGACACCGCGCAGCGGGCGACGACCGCGTCGAGCCCAGGCCGCTGGACAGGGTCCTTTGCCACGCACTCCCTTATCAGCGCGGCCAGTTCGGGAACGACACCCTCGACGTCGATGTCCTCGTGCACCACGCGATACGACACCGCGTGCGTGGGCCCGGATCCGAACGGCGGCCGCCCGGTCGCGGCATACGCGAGGGTCGCGCCCAGCGCGAACACATCGGCCGCCGCGCCCACCTGATTGCTGATCAGCACCTCGGGTGCGGTGTACCCGGGCGTACCCGGAGCGAGTCCGGTCTGCGTCAGAGCGGTGTCGGCCGCACCGCGGGCGATCCCGAAGTCGATGAGCAGCGGCCCCTGCGGTGAAAGGATCACGTTCTGCGGTTTGAGGTCCCGGTGCGTCACTCCGTAGCCGTGCACACTCGCCAGCGCCTCCGCCAGAGCCGCGAACAGCCGCCGGGCGCTGTCGGGCGGAAACGCCCCCCGCTCCCCCACCGCCCGACTCAAAGTAGGCCCCGAAACATACTCGGTAGCCAGCCAATACGGCGCCGCTTCGAGCGACGCATCGATCAGGTTGGCCGTATACGCGCTACGCACCGCCCGCACCGTCTCGACCTCACGCCGAAACCGCGCCAACGCCTCCGGATGGTCCGTGATCTCGTCCCGGATCACCTTGATCGCGACCAGCCGCCCGCCCGGCGACCGGGCGAGATAGACCTGTCCCATACCGCCCGCCCCGAGCCGAGCGAGCAGCGTGTAGGCGCCTATGTGCGCCGGGTCCCGATCCTTCAGTGCATCCACGGAACTGACCTTGCCACAGAGATCAGTTCAGCGGGGGGCGCCCTGTGTCGCCTCCCGATACAACCCCGCCGCCTCCACCCCGAACACCACACTGAACGACACGTCCGCCGTGGCCCCACCCCCGTCATGCCCGCCGAGCACGCCCACGACCTCGCCGTCCCCGTTGACCCAGGGACTGCCGCTGGTCCCGCCGCTGAAGCCGGGGCACTCGACGCGCTGCTGGAGGCGGCTGCGCGGCGTCGGCTTGTCGGTGCAAATGATCGGCGTCGGACGGGCGTTGGGGTACCCGGTCAAGGTCACCGCCGTGGCGCCGGTGGCCATCCCCGCGACGAACCGATTGCCGCCGACGACGTCCTCGACCCGGCCCTCCGGCCCGCCCCGATTCCCACCCCGCTCCGCAGCCACCACCGCAAAGGCCACATCACTGTCCTCGTCCCGCCCGTGCACCCACCCCTCCGGCAGGAACCGCCGCCCGACCCTCCAGGCCCCGTACGGCGCCTTCCCGTCCCGGTACCCGGGCGCGAACTCGATGTCCGCGTCCCCGGTCCGGTCCAGACAGTGCGCCGCGGTAACGACGAGGTCGTGCCCCGGGCTGTGCACGACGGAGGCGGTGCAGAAGCGCCGGCCGCCCGCGAGCAGGGCCCCGACGCGGGCCGTGCGCACGGTGGCCGCGGCGACGGTCGTGACGCCGAAGGGCCCCGCCCCGTCGTCGGCCGCCGCGCCGGAGGCCGAGGTGACGGAAGCGACGGCGAACAGCACGGCGGCGGCATGGAGGGCGGAACGTGAGGTGCGTTTCATCGGACCCCACCGTTCCCCATGAAGGTGAGAAAAGAGTCAGACCGCCAGGGTGGGGAGAGGACAGAGTCAGGTCAGTCGTCGGCCCATCTTCGCCGATTGCCGGTTGTAACCCTTCGTGTCCCACCACTCTTCCAAATGGGCATGGACGAGATGCACGAGCTGCCGCATTCGGTCGGGAGGGGGCGCGGGCGAGGTGAGTACATCCGCCCAGGATTTGTCGTCCCAGGGCAGAGTGACCACCCAATGCTCATCCGGGTGGCCCTGACGGCCCACAGTCAGCCAGTACGTGAAAAGCGCACTGCGGTCCGCACGGTGCTCGACCGACATTTTGTTTACGTCGAAACGAATTCCGTCCGCAGTGACGTACGAGCGACTGAGGACCCGCTCAGCCGGTGTCTGTTCCTCCACGGGAACTCATCACCCTTCCACCTCGGCCCACGCCCCGATCCCGGCCGGGACCCCGCTCCCGCGACTTAGCAGCGAACAGCGCCCGCGGCGGCCCTCTGGTCCACCTTGTAGGCCGTCAGCAGGTCATTGGTCCCCGCCGGGGTACCAATGATGGTGCGGAACTTCTCCACCCGCGGGCACTGGTTGGCGTAGGTGGAGTAACCACCGCGGCCGTTGGGGTCCCCGGACCATATGGCGGCGTCGATCTTCCGGTCCATCGTGCTGTTCCAGCCGTGCCGCGCCTTGATGTGCTTCCAGCCCCACGTGCTGGTGCCACAGCGCAGGGTGAAGGCCTTGGGTCCACGGAAGTACTTCTTCAGAACGTAGTTCCGGCTGTGGCTCCTGCACTTGGCGTCAAAGCTGTCGGCCCTTACGGAGGCGGCCTTTGCGGAATCCGCGGTTTCCGCGGACGACGCCGGAGAAGCCGGAGGAGCCGGAGAAGCCGCGGAAGCGGAACCGGCGGCCGGCATCACCAGTGCCGAAATGGCGACAGCGCCACACAGCGCCGTCTTGACAGAAGTGTTGCGAAGCATGTGTTCCCCTCGTGTTCTCCCCGTGGTCAGCGGGGAGTTGGTGTGAAACGCCTCGTTGATGACGCCGTTTCACCGTTTCATCGTCGATCGCACGCCGTCAACCAAAAACAACTCAGGCTGTCCCGACGCGTTTTTCACCATAGGCCACCCCACTGACAATCACCCGCCCCCGCACCTCCACCGGAGAGCCGGCGAGCAGTCCCGGCGCCCAAGTCGCCGTCACGACGGCCCACCTGAGTACGCGTACTCAGGCACAGCCCAGTCCGCGACGGCAAACTGTGCCCCGACCACTCAGCTGAGTCAGCTGCCTCAACTGACCTGCAAGCACCGCGACTTCAGGGGGAACGAACATGAGACGAACCAGCCGCGCACTCGCCATGACGGCACTGGCGGCCTGCGGACTGACCGGCCTGGGGGCGGCGCCCGCCACCGCCTCGACCGACGTCCTGCTGCCCCATCCCGGCCCGGAGGGCCTCGTGTGGGTGGCGGAGCACACCGGAGACGGAGGCGTCGCGTCCGGCGGCGCATGGGACCGACTGCCGACCGTGCTCACAGTGGCGTGCGAGGGCGGCGGCGACGTACGGGTGACGATGTCGCAGGAGTCGCAGATCGCCGCGTTCTCGGTCGACTGTCCGGCCGACGAGGCCGGGGTGGGCTCCGTGACCATGGACCCCGGCGTGGTCCGCCCCGGGTCCTTCGTGATCGGCGTCGACGCTTCGGCGGACAACATCCGCTGGGCCCTCACGGTGACCCAGCCCGAGTCCTGACCCGGCCCGGGTCCTGACCTGCCCGAGCCCCGAGGCCAGCCCGGACGAGCACCGACCCGACCCGATCCCCGACCGGCCGGAGTCCGACATGGCCGATCCCCGACCCGCCCGGAGTCCCACACGGCCCAATCCCCGACTCGCCCGGAGTCCCACACGGCCCGATCCCCGACCTGGCCGGAGTACCGAGCCGGCCAGGCTCGCCCTAACGCTCAGCCGCCACCCGGCCCACGTGACTCCCGACCCCGCCCTCGGCGACCGCGCCCTCGGTGGCCCCGCTCCCGCCCTCGCTCCCGCCCTCGCTCCCGCCCTTCCCCAACAGCCAGCCAACCCCCGTCAGTTCCTCCGAAACCGTCCACAACCGCCGCGCCACCCCCGCATCGCTCGCCGCCACGGACCGCCCCACCAGCGTCGGCGCACCCCGCATCTCGCCCAGCCCGTTGGGTCCGACGTAGCTCGCGCCGGGCAGGTCCTGTGTCGCGGCGTACAGCGTCGGCAGCGCGCCCGCCCGGTCGTCCTGGGCGAAGAACCGGTTGCCGATCTTCATGAACCCGCGCATCACCGCACTCCCCGCATGGCTCTGCAGGTTGGTGGCGGCGTAGCCGGGGTGCGCGGCCAGGGCGCGGACCGGGGAGCCGGACGCCGTCAGACGGCGCTGGAGTTCCAGCGTGAACAGGAGGTTCGCCAGCTTCGACTGGGCGTACGCGCGGTTCGGGTCGTAGCCGGACGTCCAGTTCAGGTCCTCGAAACGGATCCGCGCGTTGAACCACCGGTGCGCACCGGACGACAGGGTCACGACCCGGTCGGTGACGTGCGGCAGGAGCAGGTTCGTCAGCGCGAAGTGGCCCAGATGGTTCGTGCCGAACTGCATCTCGAAGCCGTCCGCCGTCCGCTGCTCCGGCACCATCATCACGCCGGCGTTGTTGATCAGCAGATCCAGCGGCCGCCCCTGCCACCCGTCCGCGAACTCCCGCACGGACGACAGATCCGCCAGATCCAGACGCCGCACCTCCGTGCTGCCGTTCACCGTCGCGGCCGCGGCCCGCCCCCGCTCCAAATCCCGTACGGCGAACACGACGTGCGCACCCGCGCGGGCCAGCGCGTCAGCCGCCCGGAGGCCGATCCCGCTGTTGGCGCCGGTGACGACGGCGGTGCGGCCGGCGAGGTCGGGGAGGCTCGCGGCGTCCCATGTCTGTTTGGCCATCTCGGTCATCTCCTCATCAGCCGTGCGGCCCTACGGGGCCCCCGGCCACCTCTGCCTTCCAGCCTTCGCAGCCGGCCATACCCCGAATGTAGGCGCCGCCAACAATGCTGTCAATGACAACAATGGTGGCGGCGCCAACAAAGATGGCACCGCCAACATCAAGCTACGATGTGCCCATGCCCGAGACCCGCCCCTACCACCACGGAGATCTGCGCGCCGCCCTGCTCGCCGCAGCGGAACGCACCCTGCGGGACAAGGGCGCCGCCGCCCTCTCGCTGCGCGAACTGGCCCGCGAGGTCGGCGTCAGCCACGCCGCCCCCGGCCGGCACTTCAAGGACAAGCAGGCCCTGCTCAACGCCCTGGCCATGGCCGGGTACGAGCGGCTCGCCCAGACTCTGGGCGCCGCCGAGGACCCCGCGCTCCCCTTGGAGCCGCGCCTCGCCGCCCTCTCCCGGGCCTACCTCGGTTTCGCCATCGACAACGCCGCGCTGCTGGAGCTGATGTACGCCCGCAAGCACGAGCCGGACGCCTCCGAGCAGATGGCCGCGGCGGTCGAGGCGACGGTGGGAAGCCTCGTACGGGTCCTGGCGGACGCCCAGCAGAGGGGCGAGATCATCGACGGCGACCCGGAGGAGCTGAACCTCGTCACCGGCGCCGCCCTGCACGGCGTCGCCACCTTCATCTCCGCCGGCTGGCTGACGCCGGAGGCCGCGCTGGCGGGCGTGGAGGACCTGGTGCACCACCTGCTGCACGGCCTGAAGCCGCGCTGACGTTTTCGGGTGCGGTCAGGGAACCGACCGCACCCGGCTTGGCGCCAGGCCTTGGCGGACCGGGGGCTACTCGTCCGCGAAGATCTCTTCGGTGGACGACGCGGTGATGGCTCGCTCGAACCATCGCCCCAGGGTGTCCAGATCAGCACAGGACGTGATGCGCTCGCGGTTGGCGTCCGAGACGCCGATGCCACGGCGGTCCAAGAGCAGCAGGATGTCCTCGGCGCGGCTCTGGGCGCGGCCCTGTTCACGGCCCTGTTCACGGCCTTCGTCCCGGATTTCTTCGGACAGCCAGGACTTGTAGAAGGAGAGGTCCACAGCCACCAGGTTCCTCCAGAGTTCTGCGGCCCGACGGTTCCCGCCGATGCCTTGTGCGGTGAATTCGATGATGGGGTCGACGACGGCTTCGGGCACGCCCCGCAGAGCAGCGGACAGCGCCTTCAGTATCCCATCGACGACCGGTTCCTTCGCGTGAGTGATGGCGGACAGCGTGGCCAGCGCCAGGTCGGACCGGGCCTCGTCCGGATCGGTGATCACGGGCATGTTGTGCGGGCCCGCCACGAGTGGCCGGAGGGTGAGCGAGGGCCACTGAACGGGCCCGATGGGCACGGGCCGGGCGGCCCACTCGGCCGTTGCCCGGTCCTGGCAGACGACCAGCAGAAGCGGCGGGATCTTGTATTTGGCGTACAGGTAGGTGAGGTAGTAGGCCCAGCTGGCCGGCTTGTCCGGGTCTTTCGCCCCCTGGGACTCGACAAGGAGGAGAAGCGGGCCCTCGGCGCCACAGTCGAACCGCAGCAGCGTGTCGACGCGCCGTTCGATCGGCCGGGCCTCGGTGAGGTCGGTCGGCAGGACCGTGACCGAGGTGGGTAAGGAGAAGCTGAGGCCAAGGGCCCGGGAGACGCCGGTGAACAGTCCCGGGTACTCCTGGAAGATGCGGTGCATCGCCTCGTGGGGTGAGTTGACCATGCGGTTCTTTCGCTGGGGAGGACAGTCGGAAGATGTGACGAGCGGAGGGCCCTGCAGTCACGGCTGCGGCCGGATTCCGACGGCCGGAGTGACACACATCTCGCTCAGGCGTCGGGTTCGCGAAGGGATCCCCGAAGGCGGGCTCCCTCCGGGGGATGCCGGCCCGTTCACCGGCACTCGGCCCACAGCAGCTTCCCGCCCTTCGAGGCACCCAGGCCCCGGAGCAGGGAGACGCCGTAGTCGTCCGCGCATGCCCGCACGAGATGCAGACCGCGTCCGCCTTCGGCGTCATGCGGCGGTACGGCGACGAGAGCGGCGTCCGCAGCCCCGCCGCACCCGAACCCAGGAGGGACCCGCGGGTCCGCGTCCCACACCGCGACCCGCAGCCGGCCCTGTTCGGCCGAGCGCAGGCGCAGGGCGTAGGGGCCGGTGGTGTGACAGTGGGCGTTGGCGAGGAATTCGGCGGCCAACAGCTCGGCGGTGGGAGCCAGTTCATCGAGGCCTCGGGCGGCGAGGACGGTACGGAGGGTGGCGCGGGCGATCCCCGGGGAGCGTGGATCGTGCGGGAGCTGGAGGGTGTAGGCCCAGGGCGGGGATACGGTGGGCATGGAAGTCTCCGATCACTGAGGGGAGTTGGTGAACTGCGGATGGTTGTTGCCCAGTGGCCTCGCCGCTCCGTCGAGCGGGGCGCTTCTGGGCGGTAGGCGCCTGAGGGATAAGGTAGCGGCGCACATAAAAGGTCTTACACGGTTTCCGTGAAAGTATTGATATTCCATCCGTGTGAGTGACAAGGAGGCGGGACACCCGTGCGAACCAACCCGACGGGTCGTCAATTGCGCTTGGGTGTGGAACTGCGCAAGCTCCGCGAGCAGGCCGGGCTGACCTCCACCCAGGCAAGCCGCCTACTCGGCGTACAGCAGAACCAGATCAGCAATGTCGAGGCAGGACGAGCAGGTGTGAGTCCCGAACGCGTGCGCACCCTGGCCTGCCATTACGACTGCGGCGACGAGGCCCTTGTCAACGCACTCAGCGATATGGCGTCGGAGCGGCTGCGCTGCTGGTGGGAGGAGTACCGGGAGATTCTGCCCGCATGCCTCCTGGACCTCGCCGAGGTAGAGCACCACGCCAGGCACCTGCGCGCGGCCATCACCGCCCACATCCCGGGCCTTCTCCAGACCAGGGACCACGCACGCGAGCTGTTCCACCAAGTCGTGCCGAACCTCTCACCGCCGGACATCGAGCACCGCGTCTCGTTCCGCATCAAGCGCCAGGCCGTGATCTTCCGGGATCCGCCACCCCCGTACCTCGCCGTGATCCACGAGGCCGCACTGCGGATGCAGTTCGGCGGCCCAACGGTCGCGCGGGCGCAGCTGCAGCACCTGTTGAGCATGAGCGAGCGGGCCCACATCACCATCAAGGTGCTCCCGTTCGCCGTAGGAGGTTTCCCCGGTTCAGGGCAGTCGATCTTCTACTCCACCGGCCCGGTGCCTCAGCTCGACACCGTCCACCTCGACCAGTCCCACGGTCCTGTCTTCCTCGATGCCGAGGCCCAACTCGCCAAGTACCGCGTACTTCTCGACCGCATGGAAGCAAAAGCCCTCCCACCCGAGAAGTCACGAGACCTCATCCAGTCCATCGCCCAGGACCTGTGAAGGGAACCGAGATGCACGAGCGCACCTGGCAGAAGTCGTCGTTCTGCGGCGAGGGCGATTCCTGCGTCCACGTCGCCACCACCACCGAAACGATCCACCTCACCGAAAGCAGCGACCCCACCGGCGCGATACTCACGGCCACCCCGGCCACCTTCGAAGCCCTCCTCACCGCCCTCAAGCAGGACCCGCACCATGCCTGACCTCCCCCCGAACCTCACCTGGGAGCGCGCCGCCCCACCCGACGCCACCGGCCCGGGCCCCTGGATCGAGATCGCCTTCGGCGAGGGCGACGACGGCGACGGCGACGGCGACGGCGACGCCCCCGTCTACCTCCGCGAGACCAGCGCCCCGGACAACGTAGTCACCACCAACCGCCGCAAGTGGGACGCCTTCGTACTCGGCGTACAGGCCGGCGAGTTCGACCACTTCGTGGAAGGCATGGATAACTGAACCAGGAAGGGACCCATCCGCCCTTGGTGGTGGGTCACCGAACTTCAACTCCGCCCACCCGCTTCACCACGTCGTCCACCAGAGCCTCGTCGCACAGGGCTACCGACCAGTTGGAGCCGGCAACCAGGCCCTTGGGGGTCTGCCCACCGGTGATCTGCGACCAGAGCCCCTCATCGCGCGACCGTGCATCGTCGTAGACGGCGAGGTCCGCGCAGTACTCCTGGCGCTGCTGTCCTCCCCTGCCCGTGGTGCAGTTCAGAAACCGCCAGTTCAGTGCCGGGTCGTTGTCGTCATCGTCCCGGCCCGTGCACCCCACAGCCGCGTCCACCTTGTCGGCCAACGCGTCGAGGTTCTTGTAGGCGGGTTTGTCCGGGATCTCGGGAAGCTGGTCCTCGTACGGAGGCTGGCCGGGAGAACTGGTCTCGCCAAGGGGCTTGAGGACGACGGCGTGCAGGGCCTTGGCCACGCGCGGGGCGAAGTCGGGGTCCATGACGCGGATGTACCAGTTACCGGCGGCTATCAGGGTGTGCTGGTAGGGCGGGTTACGGCGCAAGGCGAGGGCAGTACCCAGATGGCTACGGGTGTCCAGATTGAGTTCGAGTTCCACGGGCTCATCTGTCGCCATCCGGGCAGCGCATCTTGTCGCCGTCCCGTCAGGCCCCCTCCCCAGAACTGGGCACTTGATTCCCGCCTCCTCCAAGGCGCGGACCAGGTCGTCGGTTGCCTCGTAGGCAGGCTTCTTCGGGACACTGACCGGGATGGGTTCGGGTGGCGCTTCCCCGGCCCTCTCGTCCGTATCCGTGCATCCGGCCAGGAAGACAGCGCAAAGGCTCATCAGGGCGACAGATCGCATCGTGCGCTTCAACGGACTAGGGGCTGTCCGATGGGTCGCGTGAGCTGATCAGGGCAGTGGCTTAGGCGCAGATGAGCTTCTCCGAAGGCGCCGTCGTCGGGCTCGCTGGCACTGAGAGTTCGTCGCCAATCCGCCCACCCTTGCCTGCGTCGGTCGGTCGAGGAATTTGGTTGCGGTGGATCAGGCGGATGCGGTGATACTCCGGCATGAGTAGAGACGCCGAGGTCATCGTGCTCGCCCGCTGGTCGAACGAGGTGATGGAACCGCTGACCCAGGACGACCCGGAACGCACATGGCGAGGTCGCTTCGTCCCGATAGCGGGGCACTGGGGCTACGAGTTCGGGTGGGCCCTGGAGCTCGAGAAAATGCGTGCCCGCAAGGGCCTGCTCAGACACCTGGAGTCGCTGCCGTGGCCGCATCCGCATACGGTGCAAGTTCTGCTTCGCGACCAGGACGACGACTGCTTCGGGCTATGGATGTTCCAGGAGGGCCGTCTGGTGGAAGTCACCATTCCGCGCACCGAGCGTTTCCACCAGCCGGCACCGCCCAATGAGGACTTCGAACCCGACCCGGGCATGCTGCTGCGCACCGACCAAAACACGGCTCTGCCCGAGCAGACCCCAGAAGCACGCCGCGACACCCGCTCACCCTGGTAGACCGAGTTCGACAGCTCATCTTGGGACGCCAGGGCTGTCGACGCGCGCCTACTCAGCGAACTGCGCCACCACTACCCAGGTGCCGACAAGCTCTGAACGAGGCGTCTCACTGCGGACGGAGCCATAGGCGGATCGCGGCCACGGTGACCGTCCCGTGGAAGACGTACGCCCGTTTGTCGAAGCGCGTGGCGACGGCTCGGAAGTTCTTGAGCCGGTTGATGGTCCGCTCGACTTCGTTGCGACGGTGGTAGATCGTCTTGTCGAAGCCTGTGGGCCGGCCTCCTTGGCTGCCGCGGCGCCGACGGTTGGCCCGCTGGTCTCTCGGCTCGGGGATGGTGTGCTTGATCTGGCGTCTGCGCAGGTGACGCCGAATAGGGCGTGATGAGTACGCCTTATCGCCCCCGACATGGTCGGGCCGGGTGCGCGGTCGTCCACCAGCCTGCCGGGGCACACAGATCTCTTCCAGGACGGGAATCATCTGCGGTGCGTCCCCCCACTGGCCGGGCGTGATGACAAACCCGAGCGGGCGGAACCCACCTTCCCCAGCAAGGTGGATCTTGCTCGTGAGCCCGCCTCGCGAGCGTCCCAGGGCCTCATCGGGACGGTGACGCGCCGGGCTCCTGCGCCGGCCCGGGATTTTCGGGGCACGGGTGGAGGCACCAGCCGCGTGCTGATGAGCGCGGCAGGTCGTGGAATCAACGCTGACCATGCTCCAGTCGATCCGGCCCTCGGCATCGGCGTCGGCCTGGACGGCCCGCAGGATCCTCTCCCACGTGCCGTCCGCCGACCACCTGCGATGACGATCGTGAACCGTCTTCCAGCTACCGAACAGAATCCCGTTGATCACACGGCGGTGGGATTGCCAGCGTCCACCCCGCCCGTGATTCGTCGGCATGTGCGGCTCCAGTCGAGCCCACTCTTCATCCGAAAGATCTCCCCGCCCCATGTCCCACGGAACGAGTGCCCAGCGAGAGCGTCACGCGACACATCGGACACGACCTAGTCCCTGGGCGGAGTCGGTGGCGGATTAGGGCTCGGTGACGGCGTGCCGGGTTCCGGCCGGCCCGTACCGGTGCCGCCACCTGAGCCGTCCGTATCGTGGATCGGGTCAAGACCCACGTGGTACCCCACCGGGGTCTGGCTCTCGATCTGATCAATGGCCTGGGCGCGTTCCGTGTCGCTCAGCGAGTCCCACGCAAGCGCGTCGTCGATATGCGGTTCGATACGGTCCCAGTTCTCACCCCGGGCCTTGATGTCGCCGCCACGGTGCGTGGAGTCGTCCCCATAGGTCTCGTTCTTCTCCCGTACGCCCTGTGTGTCGGCGGCGTACACGTGAACAGCTGCTTGTCCGTACCGGCTCCGTACTCGTCCTTGTCACGGAGATCCTTGAGGTGGTACGCGCTCAAGCGGATGGCTTCGTTCGGATTCTGTTCAATGTACTTCGTGAGCTGGCTGTCGCTCAGCTCGGAGACGAATCCACCGTCGGCCGTCTTGAACATCATGTTGTGACTGTCGAGGGTGTCCCGCACCGTCTCCAACTTCATATGCGTGATCCCCAACGACTTGTCCGGCTTCACCGTCTCCCGAAGCGTCCAGTCGAAGAGCCCCCCGCCCCAAGGCAGCGGCCCCTTCAGATCCCGGTCGTGGTTCTGCCACCACTGCTGCTCCTGCCACAGAATGGCGAGCAGCAGCTTCTTGCTCATGCCCGTCTCCGCCGACGCCCGCTTCACCGCGTCGAGCTGGGGAGCACGAGACATTGATGTGGTGCACCCCGTCGAGGTACTGCAGGCGCAGCGCGATGGCAAGCGGGCTGTTCTCGTCGAGGGCCCGGGACACCCGCTTGGGGTCCTCGATCTCGGTCAGAGCCCGGATGGTGCGCAGTTCCGTCGCGGCCTCGGCGTCCGCCTCTTCTGCTTTGCGGAGGGCGTCGCCGACCACGTCCGCTGCATGCTGCAGTGACCCGCCCTCACCCTCGTCACGGCCGTCCTTCCAGGTGACCCGGCCGCTCGGGTCGACGTGGATGCCGTACCGGTTGGTGTAGTCGAGCGAACTCTCAAGGTCCCGCTTGGCACCCTCGATCACATCGGCGAGGGTGTCGTACGTCCGCATCAAGCCCTTGAGGGCCTTCGCGGCTGCCTCGAAGTCCTCTGCGTGTTTGACGAAACGCCTGCGTGCGGCTTCGCCGCTGTCGCTGACCAGCACTTCTGCAGGGTCGAGGCGACCTCGTCACGTGCGTATGAGGCCATGTCCTGGCACTCCTTCGACGACCGGAGCGCGTCGTCGGCAGCGTCCCGCCACTTCTGGGGACGGGCGTCCTTGGGCTCCTCGACCGTGATGGCCATCAGGCGCCGCCCTCCATCCGGTTGGCAGCCCTGCGCATCTCGTCGGCGATGGAGTGGTCCGTGCTGATCTCGCGGTCCACGGCCTTGTTCAGTCCCTCGGCCGCGTCCTCGACGAGATCTCCGAGTTCACGCAGGCGCCTCTGCTACGCGCGTACACAGGCGTCGCTGGCTGGTCCCGACTCCCACCCGCTGTACGCCTTGCCGGCGGCGGCCGCGTGGGTCAGCTCCCTCCTGGAGCGGCCCGAGCTGTTGGCCTTGCGGATGTCCTCGGACTTGCGCCGTATCGGGCCGTCCTCGAGAAGCATTTTCGTCTCCCCCTTGCCCCGGAATGCGAATCGATCCGTATGGACGCCGCACGCATTGATCATGAGCAGTCTACGAGCGCCCATCCCACCCGGGGCAGTTCGCCAGGAGGACGACTCAGAGGTTCCGCGGAGCCTGGGGACGAATGCGCGAACGATACGGCGGCCAACGCCACTTCCGTGCGGCGCGGCGGAATCTGGGCGGCCGGCGCCGTCAGGTCCTGCGCATCGGCTTGCGCCCGTGATCCGTCCGTATGCCCTGCCGTGGCCCGCGTCGTCCACCGTGGCCGAAGCGGCCGTCTCACTCTGATATTGCGTCACACCACGTCACGGTCGAGGCGGCCGATCGCACGCCCGCACCCACCCCTGTCACCCCGCTGACCTGCCGCGATGATCACAGGCAGCGCGATCTACAGCTGCCGTAGTGGTACGGAGGGGCTTCTGCCGCGGTTACCGGCGTTTCGGCGAGAAGGTCACGGAAGACGCGGGCATGACCCGACCGGCCACCCCCCTAGAGGGCGGAGGGATGGCCCTGCAGCCCTGCAGCCCTGCAGCCCTGCAGCCCTGCAGCCCTGCAACGGTCTCCTGCGGCACCCCGGCGAACCGGCCGCCTTCACCCGGCTGCCCGTCACCGGACCAATACCGCAACGGGCCGCTGCCCCCCTGCCGCGACCCGTTCATGTGTCGGCGATAACCTTCACCCGCAGAACACCGACACGACCAGCCACCCGACGGGTTCACCCGACCAGCCGTCAGAAACGGCCCCCGGCGTGAAGAGGCCCAACGACGCAACCACACCACAGGTTCCGCTCAGGCCTCATTGCCCGGCGTGACCTGCCGTGATACACAGAGTGACCGTACGAGGTATTCGTACGAATCCCGCCCATCAATGACGCCAAGTCGACATACGACAGCGTCATCGTCGGCGAGAATGAGGCCTGACCTCTGCGCACCGCAGGGGGACTGCGGAACTACCCAACAGGGGCGGTGACTTACATGCTCTTTGCGGCCGATAAGGGCGACATCAACACCATCATCGGCGGGATCGCTCCGGACTGGGGTCCCTTCGGCGCACTGGGGAACGAAGCGAAGACGATGATCCAGGTCGTCATGGCTGTCGCCATCCTGCTCTGCCTCGGCATCGCCATCTGGGGCGCGGCCAAACAGCGCATCGGCGCGACCGCCCTGCGCGACACCTTCAGCGCCGAGCAGGGCAAGGGGCTGATCATCGCCGGTCTGACGGGCGTCTTCATCATCGGCTCACTGGGCACGCTGTTCACCATCGTGTACGGCATGGCCGTCTAGACGGCTCCGTCCCGCCCGTCCGCTCCGGGCACTCCCGGCCACCCTCGTCCCCCACCCATCCCGTCGTGCCCACCGGCTGAGGTTGCGTTTCCCTGATGTCGAGTCACCACACCGCGCCCATGCGGGAACCAGCACGGCTACCGTCGTACTCCTACGTGTGTCCGTCCGACGTCGAGGGGGCGTACGCGGAATGAGTCTCGGAGACGAGCGGGATTCCTCCGGCGGATACGGAGGCACGGGCCAGACCCGCACCCGGCTGCCCGAAAGCGGCAGTGACGTGTACGGCGGCGCGCGGCGGGGCGGCCGTTCGTCCTCCCGAAGCCTGGTCACCGTCGTCGGCGTGGTCGTCCTCCTCATCGCCGCCATCGCCTTCGCGAACCGTGGAGGCGATGACTCCGGTTCCGCGACAGGGGACGAGAACCAGCCGAAATCGTCGACTACGGCGGCCAGTGGGACGCGGCCGGTGGACGGGAAGGCGGCGGGGATCCCCGGAGGGTTCGCGCGGGATGAGCAGGGGGCGCAGAGCGCGGCGGCCAACTATGCGGTGACGCTGGTGTCGGCCGACATCCTCAAGCCCGCCCGCCGGGCCGAGATCGTGCAGCAGGTCTTCGTCGCCGACAAGCAGGCCGAGCTCGCCGCCAAGCTCGACAAGGCCTACTCCAAGGAGTTCCTGAGCAACATCGGCCTGGACGAGAACGGCAACGCCGCCGCGGGAAACACCTACGTCTCACGCACCGTCCCCATCGGCACCAGAGTCACGAGCAACTCGGCCTCCGCGGCAACCGTCGAGGTGTGGTGCACCGGCGTGTTCGGCATGGCCGGGGAGAACTCGACCAGTCCGGCCGGCAGCGACTGGTTCACCATGACGCTTCAGCTTCGCTGGGCAGGCAACGACTGGAAGGTCGAGAGCTTCTCCCAGAAGGACGGCCCCACACCCGTCCCCGGGGACAGCAGGGCGTCCAGCGCCGACGAGATGGCCAAGGCCGTCGAGGAGTACGGAGGGTTCACGTATGCCCGATAGCCCGCGCCGCGTACTCAAGGTCGCCGCTGCCTTCACCGCCGTACAGACCGCGGTCGTGCTGCTGGCCACCCGTGCCGTCGCCGCACCCACCCCGTCACCGACCCCCTCAGGCGACAACTGCGACCTCATCGTCGGCCCCGCCAAGGACTACTGCGAAAAAGACAACGGCGGCAGCAGCCGCACCGGCAGCGGATCCACCCTCACCGACCCCACCGCCACCCTCGACCCCCTCTCCTCCCTGGCAAAGGGCTGCGCCGAAGCCGCCGCCTGGACCGTCGACAAGCTCAGCGAGGCCGTGAAGGAGACCGCCAACGTCGACTTCACGAACCCCAAGTTCCTCCAGCAGTACGCGGTCGTCTTCGCGGCGTCGACGATCCTGACCCTCCTCCTCTGGCTCCTGGCCGTCGCCAAGCGAGCCGTCCGAGGGGTCCCCCTCAGCACCGCCGTCTCGGAGGCCATCGGCTTCCTCTGGCTGACGGTGCTGGCGTCGGCGTTCACCCCGCTGATCCTCTACACCGTCGTATCGGCCACCGACGGCGTCACGGACGTCCTCGCGAAAACGACGGGCGACCAGACGGACACGTTCTTCGGCACCTTCTCCGGCGCCCTGGAGAAGGGCCAGGACATCGGCGGCGGCCCGATCATGCTGATCGTGGTGTCCCTGGTCTCCATCCTCGCCGCCGGCATCCTCTGGCTGGAGCTCGTCATCCGCGCCGCCCTGCTCTACGTCGGCGCCCTCCTCGGCACCGTCGTCTACGCGGGCCTGGTCGACAAGAACCTGTGGGGCCACGTCCGCCGCTGGGCGGGCATCATGATCGCCGTCATCCTCGTGAAGCCGGTCATCGTCATAGTGCTCGGCCTGGCCGGCGCCCTGTCCGCCGACGACGGCCCGAACGCCTTCTCGGCCGTCGTCTCCGGCCTGGCCATCATCCTGCTCGCCATCTTCGCCAGCGCGATGATCTACCGCTTCGTGCCCGGCTTCGGCGACGAGCTCGCCGGCTCCCGCAACAACCGCATCATGCGCGGCGCCGAAGGCAAGGCCGCCGCCGTCATCAGCTCCCCGGCGACCCTCGTCGCCCAGGGCATCAAGACCCACAGCTCCCGCGCGGACAACCAGGGCGGCGGCCAGTCCGGCTCCGGCGCCCGCCCGTCCAACCCCGCCTCCGGCGGCGTCGCCGCGCACAGCTCGCGCTCCTCGAACGGGGGCGGCGGATCTGTCCCCTCCGCCGCACCCGCACCCCGCTCGGGCAGCTCGGTGAACACCCCCCACGCCAGCAACACCCGTAACAGCAATCGTTCAGGAGGTGACGGGCGTTGACGACCGAGTCCCACGTGTCCCACGCGGTCACGCCCCGCCGTTCATATCTGATCGGCCGCGCCCGGCCGAACGCGATCGTCGGCCGCAACCGCGAGACCGGCGAGATCGCGCTGATCATCGGGGGCGCGTTCCTCGGCATGATGTGCGGGCTCCTCGTCCCCGTCCTGTCCCTGCGCATCGTGCTGCTGATGGGCTTCCCGCTGATCGCGCTGGCCGCGGTCTACGTGCCGTACAAGCACCGGACCTTCTACAAGTGGTTCGAGATCAACCGCAGCTACAAGCGCACCCTGCGCCGCGGCACCGCCTACCGCTCCGGCGCCGTCGAGGCCGGCACCCACCTCGACGGACGCGAGATCGAGGTCGGCCCGCCGCCCGGCATCGGCCGCATCACCTGGCTGGCCGCGCCCTTCGGGCCCGACGAGATCGCCGTACTCCTGCACGCCGACCGGCGCACGGTCACGGCCGCGATCGAGATCGAGGGCCCCGGCGTGGGCCTGCGCGACTCCGAGGACCAGGAAGCCCTCGTCGACCGCTTCGGCACCCTGCTGAAGCATGTCGCCAACGGCGACGGCTTCGTCACCCGCCTCCAGATGCTCGCCCGCACCCTCCCCGCCGACCCGGACGCCCACGCCAAGGACGTCGCCCAACGAGGCGACGACCGGTCCCTGGGATGGCTCCAGCAGTCGTACGACCAGCTCCAGTCGATGGTGTCGACGAGCAGCGAGCAGCACCGCGCCTACCTCGTCGCCTGTATGCACTTCACCCGCGAACTGGCCGCCGAGGCCCAGGCGATGGCCCGCGCGGCCCGCCCGCACGGCGGCAAGGTCGACCGGGACGCCGGTCTCGCGGTCGTCATGGCCCGCGAGCTGACCGACATCTGCTCGCGCCTCCAGGAGGCCGACATCCGCGTCCGCCAGCCCCTCGGCCAGGGCCGGCTGGCGTCCCTCATCCACTCCATGTACGACCCGGACCACCCGATCGACCACATCCAGGCGATGACCAAGCGCAACGCCTGGCCGGCCGAACTGGACGCCATGGAGCCCACCTTCCTCCAGGCCAAGACCCGGGAGTCGTCCACCCGAGCCCCCTGGTGCCACGCCACCGCCTGGGTGAAGGAGTGGCCGATGACCCCGGTCGGCGTCAACTTCCTGGCGCCGCTCCTGGTCCACACCCCGGACGTCATCCGCACGGTCGCCGTCACGATGGACCTCGAACCCACCGAGGTCGCCATCGAACGCATGCTGACCGAGAAGACCAACGACGAGGCGGAGGCCAGCCGCGCCGCCAAGATGAACCGCACCGTCGACCCGCGCGACATCGCCGCCCACAACCGCCTCGACCAGCGAGGAGAAGACCTCGCCAGCGGCGCCGCCGGCGTCAACCTGGTCGGCTACATCACCGTCTCCTCCCGTAACCCCGAGGCCCTGGCCCGCGACAAGCGGACCATCCGGGCGTCGGCCGGAAAGTCGTATCTGAAGCTGGAGTGGTGCGACCGCGAGCACCACCGGGCATTCGTGAACACACTCCCCTTCGCCACCGGCATTCGGAGGTAGGACCTGATGCGGGACCCGCTGTCCGTCCTCACCGAGGCCTTCACGTCCTTCCTCTTCGGGAAGGTCGAGACGACCCGGCCCCCGGTGCGCACGTCGACGGGCCAGGCGCAGGCGGTCTACCTCCCGACCGCCGCGCCCGGCCTCGGCGACTCGGGCGTCATCATCGGCCGCGAGGTGTATTCCGGAAAGGGCTACATCTACGACCCCTTCCAGCTGTACGGCCAGCAGCTCCCCGCCCCCCACTGGCTGGTCCTCGGCGAGTCCGGCAACGGCAAGTCCGCGCTGGAGAAGACGTACGTCCTGCGCCAGCTGCGCTTCCGCGACCGCCAGGTCGTCGTCCTCGACGCCCAGGGCGAGGACGGCGTCGGCGAGTGGAACCTCATCGCGCAGGAGCTGGGGATAACCCCCATCCGCCTGGACCCGATGGCCGCCCTCGACATGGGCATCCGCCTCAACCCGCTCGACCCCGCGATCACCACGACGGGCCAGCTCGCCCTGCTCCGCACGATCATCGAGGTCGCGATGGGCCACGGCCTCGACGAGCGCTCCGGCTTCGCCCTGAAGGTCGCGCACGCCTACGTCAACGAGACGATCCTCGACCGCCAGCCCGTCCTGACCGACATCGTCGAGCAGCTACGGCACCCCGAGCCGGAGTCGGCCGAGGCGATGAACGTCGCCATAGACGACGTACGCGCCTGGGGCCTGGACGTCGCGCTGGTGCTGGACCGCCTCGTCGACGGTGACCTGCGCGGCATGTTCGACGGCCCCACCACGGTCGGCATCGACCTCGACGCGCCGCTCATTGTGTTCGATTTGTCCCACATCGACCGCAACTCGATCGCCATGCCGATCCTGATGGCGATCGTGGGCGTATGGCTGGAGCACACCTGGATCCGCCCCGACCGGAAGAAGCGCATCTTCCTGGTCGAGGAGGCCTGGCACATCATCAACAGCCCCTTCGTGGCCCAGTTGTTCCAGCGTCTGCTGAAGTTCGGCCGACGCCTCGGCCTGTCCTTCGTCGCCGTCGTCCACCACCTGTCCGACGTCGTGGACGGCGCGGCGGCGAAGGAGGCCGCCGCGATCCTCAAGATGGCGTCGACCCGGACGATCTACGCCCAGAAGGCGGACGAGGCAAGGGCGACGGGCCGCGTCCTCGGCCTGCCACGCTGGGCCGTGGAGATCATCCCGTCCCTCACCCCCGGCATCGCGGTCTGGGACGTCAACGGCAACGTCCAGGTCGTCAAACACCTGGTCACCGAGACGGAACGCCCCCTGGTCTTCACCGACCGCGCGATGACGGAGTCCTCCGCCGACCGCGACCTGACCGACGACGCCCTGCGCGCCGCCGAGCTGGAGGCGGAGGAACGGGCGGCGGCCTTCGTGGAACAACACCTCGGCGACTCCGAAACGACGGTGGCTTAGGACCGGCGCAGGACCGGGGCAGGACCGGGGCAGGGCAGGGAGGCAGCGTGAGACCGGACGACCGCCGAGCACCACGGGACCACCGGGACGGCCAAGGGGGCATCCCCGACGGCCTGCTCATCGGCATACTCGCCTTCCTCCTCGGCATCACCCTGCTGGTCTGGACGGCCACAGGCCTCGCAGCCCTGCTCGCCCACGGCTCCTGGCCCTCCGGCGTCACCTTCACCCGCACCCCGCTGGCCATGCGCTCCCTCATCGCCCACCCCCAGGACATCCCGGGCGCCTGGCCGGAGACCCCGAGCGAACAGCTCTCCGGCTACGGCCTGGTCTGGGGCCTGTTCATCGGCCAGCTGATGATCCTGATCGTCCTGGCCGTGTTCGTGCTCGGCACGGCGGCCCGATGGCGCGCGGTCAGGGCGGGACGGCGCGAGGCGAAGGCGACAGCGCCGCCGATACCGCACGAGGCCAGGGCACCTCACGACGTGACCGCACCTCACGACGTGACCGCACCGCACGTCGTACCCGCGCCCCGAATGGAGCCGGTACCGCAACCGCAGCCGCAGCCGACGGACCTTTCCGACGCCGACCGGCAGACGACGGCCACCACACCCAGGGATCTCAGCGAACCGGCGGCACCCGCGGCCGACCCCCGAGCCTCTCGGCCCACCGAACGGGTGAGCGGGTGGGAAAGGCTCTTCGTAGCCCCAAGGGAAACCCGCCAATCAACCGCAACCCAAGCAGTACAAGACGCGGCAGGCCCCACCCTCGTAGTCACCTCGAACCCGTCCCTCTGGCAGGACACAAAGGACGCCCGCTCAAAACTGGGCCCAGTCCTCCTCTACGACCCCACCCACCTCTGCGACACCCCGTCCCGCCTCCACTGGTCCCCCACCACAGGCTGCGAGGACAAGCCGACAGCGGTCTCCAGAGCCACCGCCCTCCTGACCCCGGTCCGCCCCACCTCCCGCCTGGACCAAGCGGTCAGCGACACCGCCGAAACGCTCCTCCGCAGCTACCTCCACGCCGCCGCCATCGACGGCCGCACCATCCGCCACGTCCACCGCTGGTCCCAGGGCGCCCAGCTCCAGGACGCCGTACGCATCCTCCGTACGAACCCGAAGGCGGCCCCGGGCGCGGCAGGCGAACTCGAAGCCGCCCTCACCGCCCACCCGGAACGCCGGGACATGGCCCAGGAGTTGACCACCAGAGCCCTCTCGGCGCTCTCCACCGTCAACATCCGGGAGTCCTGCAACCCAAACCGAACTGATGCCCTCACCTTGGATTCCTTCGTCCACGAAGCGGGCACGCTTTACGTGGTGGGTGAATCCATCGAGGACCCCCGAGCCAACCCGGGCGCCATGCCACTCCTGACGGCCCTCGCCGCAAGCGTGGTCGAGCGCGGCCGGCACATGGCCGAACGGTCATCCTCCGGTCGCCTCGACCCACCAATGACGCTCGTCCTGGACGACGTCGCCGCCGTGGCTCCGCTTCCCCAACTGCCGGAGCTGCTGGCCGCCGGAGCGGACCGGGGCATGCCGACCCTGGCCCTGCTCCGGTCCCGGGAACAGGCCCGCTCCCGCTGGCCGCACGACGAACTCCCGGTCTGAACCGACGAGTCGGCCCCGAGCGGCCGGCTCGTCACGGCCGTTCGACGACGAACTCCAACTCGATGTCGTCCGGCTCCTCACCCAGCGACACGGTCACCCCACTCGGCACGAACCCGGCCCTCCGGTAGAACCGCTGCGCCCGCCCGTTCTGCTCGTGCACGATGAGCCGCACCCGCTCCACCCCCCGCGACCACGCCCACTCCAGCCCGGCGTCGAACAGCACATCGGTCAGCCCGCTCCCCCGCTCCTCGGGCCGTACGAACACACCGACGACATGCCCCTGCTTCCGCTCCACCACGGCCCCGGTCCAGTCGGTCGTGCCCGGCTCCTCGACCAGCACGGTCAACGTCCCGACCCACACCCCGTCCGGCCCCTCAGCGATGATCTGCTGCGCCCGGTCGGCCCCCTCACAGGCGCCGGCAGCCCGCTCCTGCCAGAACGAGTCCGGCCGGACCACGGCCTGCTCATAGCTCTCCATAAAGGCAAGCGGCGCGATCGGATCCCGCAGCGCGGCAAGCCGCAACTCCTTCGCCGCGGCCCACTCGTCGGCACGTATCGACCGGATGACATAGGCCCCGGGGCTCGTAGTGCTCATGGCCGCAACCGTAGTACCTGGGTACGACATCACTCACCCGGAAATACGGCCTGCGGCCCTGTGCCACCTGCCGAAAACCCCGCACGATGGACCCCGTGACGCAAGAGCGAGCGACGGAGGAACGCACGAGGGAACAGCAGGCGCCGCAAGAGCGGGCGCCGGAACCCCTCACCCAGCACGTCCAGCGCATCACCCGACGCGTGCGCGCCTTCGACCACCGCCACCCCCTCGTCTGGGACCTGCACCTGACCGGCTTCTGGGTGACGGCGGCCCTCATCGACTACTACGGCGGCGGCTGGCTCAACGTGGCCCGCGACCGCGACAACCCGGGCTGGCTCGTCCTCACCCTGAGCCTCGGCCTCTCCGTCCCCCTCCTCCTGCGCCGCACCCACCCCCGGGCCGTACTCCTGGCCATCGCCCCGTTCGCCCTCGTCAACGCCTGGACAGGCATCGCCCTCCAGGCCTTCCTGCTCCAACTCCTCGTCGTCTTCCACCTCGCCCTGCGCCGCCCGCACCGCAACCTGTGGTGGGCCACAGCCCTGATCCTCGCCTCCGTCTCCGTGCTGGCCACCCGCCACCCACAGGGCAGCCCGGACCAGGACATCGTCCCCGTACTGATGTCCATCGTCGTGGCGGCAGCCATCGGCATCACCGTCCGCACCCGCCGCGACCACACCGAGGCCCTGGAGGACCGCGCTCGCCGCCTGGAGATCGAACGCGACCAGCAGGCCCAGCTCGCCGCCGCGGCCGAACGCGCCCGCATCGCCCGCGAGATGCACGACATCATCGGCCACAACCTCTCCGTCATCACCGGCCTCGCCGACGGCGGCAAGTACGCGGCCGCCAAATCCCCGGAACGCGCCACTCAGGCCCTGCACGCCATCGCCACCACCAGCCGCCAGGCCCTCGGCGAACTACGCCGCCTGCTCGACGTCCTCCGCGACGAGGACCACCCCCGAGCCCCCCAGCCGGAACTGACCCCCCAGCCCACCCTCAGCGACCTCGCCCAACTCCTCGAGGGCGTACAAGCCGCAGGCCTCCCCGTCCACACCACCACCCACGGCACCCCCACCCTCCCCCCGGGCCGCCAACTCACCGTCTACCGCGTCATCCAGGAAGCCCTCACCAACACCCTCAAACACGCCGGCCCCGGCACCACAGCGTCCATAGAGCTCTCGTACGAGGAGAAGGGCGCCGTCACCGTCACGGTGACCGACACCGGCAGGACAGGCCCGGCCCACCTCACTCACCCCTCCGGCGGCCGCGGCCTCCCCGGAATGCGCGAGCGAACCGCCCTGTACGGCGGCACACTTGAGGCCGGCCCACGCCCGCACCCCGAACAGGGCTGGCGCGTCCACCTGCACCTCCCGGAGGAAACCCCGCAGTGACCACCGTCCTCATAGCCGACGACCAGCCCCTCCAGCGCTTCGGCTTCCGGATGCTCCTGGAGAGCCAGGACGACATGGCCGTGCTGGGCGAAGCGGCCAACGGCAGCGAGGCCATCCGCATGACCGCGGAACTGAGCCCCGACGTCGTCCTGATGGACGTCCGCATGCCCGGCCTCGACGGCATCGAGGCCACCCGCCGCATCACCGCCTCCGGCGACCGCACCCGCGTCCTGATCCTCACGACCTTCGACCTCGACGAGTACGCCTACGCCGGCCTCCGAGCCGGAGCCTCCGGCTTCCTCGTCAAGGACGCCCAGCCGGAGGAGCTCCTCTCAGGCATCCGCGCGGTGGCCACAGGCGACGCGGTGGTAGCCCCCAGCCTGACCCGCCGCCTCCTCGACACATACGCCCACCATCTACCGGCCCAATCCCCTGCCGCCGGCCCCAACTCGTCGTCCCCGGACCCCCGCCTCACACCCCTCACCGACCGCGAACGCGAAATCCTCAAGGTGATCGGCCAGGGCTGGACCAACACGGAGATAGCCACTCGCCTCCACCTGGCCGAGTCCACCGTGAAGACCCACGTCGGCCGCATCCTCGCGAAGACCGGCTCACGGGACCGAATTCAGGCGGTGATTCTGGCGTACGACACAGGCTTGGTGAAGCCCTCCTGAAACACGAAAAGGCCCACACCGTAAGGTGTGGGCCTTTTCTAAG
>NZ_KQ948940.1 GCF_001514235.1 Streptomyces caeruleatus
AGGCCGATCCACCTCCGACATGCTCGACATCCTCGACCTGGAGCGGGCCCACGCAATAGCCGACACCCTCCAAGAGGCCGCAGAGCGGATCCGCGAGGGCGAAGGCGTCAGCGGCCCGGCCGCCTCCCGGTTCATCGACGCCGTCCGCGAGTTCGAGCGGACCTATCCCGGCGGATTCCTCAGCGAACGGCAGGCGAAGTCCCTGCTGAACAACCCCCGACTGCAGGTCTTCGCCGACACCCAGGCCATGCTGATCTGCAACAAGGACCCGCTCAAGGCCCTCTGCGACCCGCACCGGGGCCGTCCCGGCCACCGGCCGCCGCCCGCCCCCAGCCATGACCGATGCCAGCGAGCCTGCGCGAACATCGCCCGCTCCGACAGCCAGATCGAACAACTGAAGGACGAAGTGTCCGAACTGAACGACGAGATCAACGACGGGCTCAACCCCCGTCCCATCGAACTGCGGCTGCGGCAGCGCAGGGACGCACAGCAGTCCGTGATCGACAAGCACGAAGCCACCCGGATCGTCGTGAGGGCCGGAGCATGACCGTTGACCAGAACCCCGATCCGCAGGGCCCGGCCTGGATCGCGGCCATGATCGGCACGACCATGGAGCAGATCGCTGCGGCCGGTGAAGGGAAGGCGTCCGACGCTCAAGAGGTCAAGGCCATCACCGAGGCCATGGTCCGCTTGCTCGCCGGAACTCCTCTCCGGTCCGACGGCCAGCTCACGATCAAGTCCCTCGCCGAGGAAGCCGGTCTCAAGCGCAACAAGCTGACGCACAAGCACACCGGGATGAAGGACCTCTTCTATGCGCTGGTGAAGGCGCAGGGCTCCCGGCCCGTGGTCGCGGAGAAACTGCAGCAGGAGAACGACGAACTCAGGGAAAAAGTCCGCGAGTTGCAGGAAGAACGACGCAAGCTGCGAGGGGCAATGAAGCAGTTCGCCCGCGTCGTCCACGTCCTGGAGGTCGAGAACCAGCAGCTTCGCGAGCACAACCAGCCCGGGGACACCGTCCGGCCACTACCCCGCCGGCGCCGTCCGCAGCCTGTCCGTTAGTTGTTGCTGGCCATGACGATGGTGACGCTCGTGCGCAGGCAGGAGCCTTCGGCGTCCCTCGATGTTCGAGGGAGCGTTCGCACGCGTCATTGGAGCACCTCGGCACCGCGGTCGGCTGCGACCACAGCACGGAGCGGGAACGCGATGATCAGTGTGACCGCGACGAGCAGGCCGCTCGCCCACAGCGGCCCGAGGTTCCCGACTCCGGTGTTGAGGGTGGTCGCGGCGATGAGGGGGCCGACGGTGGCACCGACGTTGAGTGCCGCGGTCGCATACGAGCCTGCCATGACGGGAGCTCCTGCGGCCTCATAGAGGACCCGTGTGATCAGCGTGCTGCCCAGCGCGAACGACAGCGCGCCCTGCATGAACGCGAGGGTGAACAGGGCGCCCGGCTCGTCGGCCAGCACAGCCAGGGCCAGCCAGCCGATGAGCAGCAGTGGACCACCGACTGCGATGACCAGACCGGGACGTTGGTCGGACATCCGGCCGGCGACGGTGACGCCAACGAAGGAACCGGCACCGAAGAGCACCAGAACGACAGAGATCCACAACTCGCCCAGCCCGGCGGTGTCGGTCACAACGGGGGCGAGGAAGGTGAAGCTACCGAACGTTGCTGCGTTCACCAGCGCGCCGAGCAGCATCACCAGGATCAGCCGCGGCTTGGTGAGCTGGGCGAGTTCGGCTCGCAAGACTGTCCTGCCCGTCGCTTCCTCTTGCACCCGTTCCGCTGGGATCCCCTTCAGGATGCCGAGAGCTGCAGGCAGGCAGAGAGCGGCGACAGCCCAGAATGTGGCCCGCCAGCCGAGCAGCGTGCCGAGTACCGATCCGCCCGGGACACCGGCGATCGTGGCCACCGTCGTGCCTGACAGCAGTACGGCCAGCGCACGTCCCTTCTTGTCGGGCGGGACCAGCATGGCGGCGGCCGTCAGGGCGACGGCAAGGAACCCCGCGTTCGCGAGCGCGGCGACGACTCGAGTGGCGAACAGGACCGGGAAGCTCGTGGTGATGGCACCCACGGCGTGAGCTGCCGCGAAAGCGAAGATGAACCCGAGAAGGCTGGAGCGCCTGGGCCAGTTGCGGGCCAGCGCAGCCACAAGGGGGGCGCCGACGATCATGCCGATCGCAAAGGCTGACGTGAGCACGCCTACTGTCCCGACTGTGACGTCGAAATCTGAAGCGATGTCCGGCAACAGGCCCGCGAGCATGAACTCCGAGGTGCCCATGGCGAAGACCGCCATGGCAAGCAGGTACAGGGGGAAAGGCATCGAGTGGCTCCGAGGTGAGGAGAGGCACGAGAAAGTCATCTCGTCACCGCGGCCAGCCCCAAGGACGAACGCACTCGTCCCGCCACAGAATGCGGCGCGACGACAAGGGCTACGAACTCAGAGTGCCGGATGTGAGCTGATGTCCGTTTCGGGGTTGGGCCTGGGTTAGGAGCCCTGGTCGGCGGGGCGAGTGGACGGTCAGGGGCAGGGCTGAGCGAACAGGCCGGGCTCGGGTTCGGTGAGGATGCCCCGTGTGACCAGGCGTGTGTCGCTGAACACTCCGAGGAGCGTGCCGGCGTGGCGCAGGTCGGCGCTCACCGCTCGGAAGCCGCCTCCGTGTAAGCGGGTACGTCGGGGCCGGTGGCGTATCGCCTTGCTGGGGCACCGGTTACTGCCGCTCGGCGCATGAGGTGTTGTTCGACGTGATCGAAGTCGGCCGCAAGCTGGACGCCTGGCTGCGGTGGGTCCGGTTCGTCGCGGCCGCGGAGCGATGCCGGAGCGTCAGGCGCTCTCGGCGTTCACGTAGGGCTCCACGCGGCCGACGCTCTCCTTGAGGACGAGGTCGAGCAGTCCGGGGAACCGCTGGTCCAGATCTTCCTTGCGCAGCGTGTTGAAGCGGCGGGTGCCGACGTCGTGCTGCCGGATGAGGCCGGCCTCGCGCAGGACGCGGAAGTGGCGGGTGAGTACGGACGCGGTGACGTCCTGGGTGAAGCCGCTGCAGGCCAGGCCAGGGGAGACGGAGAGGGTGACGACGATGGTGAGCCGGGTCTCGTCGGTCAGCGCGCTCATGATCTTGAAGAGGTCGAGGTCGTCCGTGTCGGGGTGAACGAGGGGGGACGAGGTGCGACTGGCCATGGGGAAAGAATAACCCCTGCCCTATGTTCGCACCAACGCGTACATGGGTTACAGTGAAGGCACGGATTGACCCTTCATCCGTCATCCACCGGGTTGCCCATCACCGGTACCACGGCATGCCCCCAACGCCTTTGACGGCGCGGCGTGCATCAAGAACGGAGCACACCCCATGACCACAACACAGGCGACCGAGCCGAGGACGTACCGGAGCGAAACGGCCGCGGAGGTGGTCGGCCGCCTTCGTGCGACCTTCAACACCGGCGTCACCCGCCCACTGGACTGGCCGGCGGGCGGCGGCACCCCTGACTTCGTCGCCTGGCTGGCTGCTGATCGTGCGCAAGGAGCGAACGCCCGTACTCCGGCGGGCAGTTGCGCTTGAACCGGCGTCAACACCGACACCGACACCGACGCTGACGGCATGCGGCTCTCACCGCGTTCGTCGCCCACACCACCCACACCCCGATCGCGGTCCTGGAACCGCGTCACCGTCAGCGGGCCCGCGCCTGCCCGAGGACCGCATTCGCGCCTTTGCCGGGACGGCGCAGACCCCCTGCGTCGCAGACCTTCATCCCGTTTCCCTCCCTATTGCAGAAAGAAACCCATGACTGTCAACGCTTCAGAAGTTTCATCCGTTCCGTCACTTTTCTCCCCCGTCTCTCTCGGGAAGATCGAGCTCGCCAACCGCATCGTCATGGCACCGCTGACCCGGGTCCGGGCCGGTTCCTCCGGCATCCCCGGGGATCTGATGGTCGAGTACTACCGGCAGCGGGCGAGCGTCGGAATGATCACCGCCGAGGGCACCTACCCCGACCACGCGTCGCAGGGGTTTGTCGGTGAGCCGGGCATCGCCACCGACGAGCAGGCGGCCGGCTGGCAGCGGGTGTTCGAGGCGGTGCACGCCGAGGGCGGCCGCATCGTCCTGCAGATCATGCACGCCGGCCGCCAAACCCACCCCGACATCAACGGCGGCCGCCGCATCCTCGCCCCCAGCGCGATCGCCAGGACCGGCGAGACGTTCACCGAGAAGGGCGAGCAGCCCTACCCCGTACCGGAAGCGATGACCACCGCAGAGATCCGTGCAGCCCTGGAGGACTTCGTCACCGCGGCCCGCCGGGCCATCGAGGCGGGAGCGGACGGCGTGGAAATCCACGGCGCCAACGGCTACCTGCTCCACCAGTTCCTCTCCCCGGCGGCCAACCAGCGCACCGATGAATACGGCGGCTCGCCGCACAACCGCGCCCGCTTCGTCGTCGAGGTCGCAACGGCCATCGCCCAGGCCGTCGGTGCCGAGCGGGTCGGGCTGCGGATCTCGCCGGAGATCGACTTCGGGGACGTCTTCGAGACCGACCGGGACGACGTCCTGGCCACCTACGGCACCCTGCTCGACCAACTGCGCCCGCTGGGCCTGGCCTACCTCTCCGTACTGCACACCGAGCCGGGCGGCGACCTGGTACAGGAGCTGCGGCGGCGCTTCGACGGCAAGCTGATCGTCAACAACGGCCCCCTCGGCGGGGGGCAGACCACCCGCGAGCGGGCGCTCCAGCAGATCGAGGCCGGCCACGCCGACGCCGTGGTCGTGGGCCGGGCCCTCATCGCCAACCCCGACCTGGTCGAGCGCTGGCAGGGTGGCCACCCGGAGAACGAGCCGCGGCCGGAACTGTTCTACGGGCCGGGCGCCGAGGGCTACACCGACTACCCCTTCCTCGAAGCGGCTTGAGGCCCACGGTCACGCCTGTCCATGCGGCAGCCCCACTCACCCATGGACAGGCGCCGACCGGCGACACTGCGCCCGCCCCCTTGAGCCCGTGGTCACACCGGCGATCACCGGCTCGAGGACCGTCGGGTCCGTCGGGGCGTTGACGGTCCGCAGGTTCCTGGTCAGCAGCCTGCGTTCGGTGACCTCGGCGAGCACATCGCTCTCGTGCGTGGCCACCGCGGCGGCCTTCGGCCACAGCTGACGCCTGTGACGGTTTTCCGGCGGCGGCCCATCCACCAGGTCCGCCTTCCGTAAGGGAGTCCTTCGCCGATATCCGTCAGTTCGCCGCGGCCGACACCCCGCTGCGGGCACGGCAAATCTGCGAGGCGATGGGCATGGAGATCGCGCCCAACAACATCAACAACACCCGCCTGAAACTCAAGCGGCTGACCGAGCGCGGCATCCTGGTCGAGACCGAGCAGGGATTGTTCGCCCAGCCGCGGCCATAGCCGCCCGGCGGCCCCCCGAGCAGCCTGCCTACCCCAACCGACAGGGCAATACAGACATCAAGTCACGTACCGCCCTCTCAGTGGTTCAGGGGGCTGACGGCGTGACCGAAAGCCCCCACGTCGTCTGACTCAGGACTCGACATGGCTCGCACGCTACCGGACCGATACCCGTCAAGGCACCTCGGTTTCACCGGCATTGGCCTGTGCCACCGACGTCATGTCCCGCAACAGCAGTTAGCGGTCAGCCGATGCCGCCTGCCGCGAGCAGGCCGCTGACCTGCCGCCGCAGCGGACCCTCAAGTTCGGGATGATCACCCCGTCCGACCATCACCAGCAGTTCCGCCGCCGCGAACAACTGGGTCTGGCGGCCGGAGGGGGTGTCGAGCACGTCCGCGAACGTCTCGAAGACACGAGCGGCGACCTCGGGCACCAACAGCGAGTACGCATGCAGCATCGCCGCATCGAACCCCGCCGGACCCAGGCCCCAGCCTTCCCAGTCCAGCAACACGCAGGTCCCGGATGTCACGTTTGCCCAGTGCATGTCGCCATGACTCGCGGTGAAGACCTTGACCTCGGTCGGCACGGTTCCGTCGCTGACCCAAGTCAGACGACGGGTCACCAGATCCTGCCGGACCGAGACACGGTCCGTTGCGGTCACAGCGACCGCATCGAGTGACGAGCGGAACTGGCGCCACCACTGATCCGGAAGACTGATCGGTTCCCGCAGCTCAGGAGTGGCCGAGCACACCGACTCCGGGACGAACGTCGACAGTTCCGCGCGAAACCGCAGGCCGTCCTCGGCGGTCTCCCAGACGTCCATGAGTTCCGGCTTGCGGACTCCGGTCACTGCCTGAGCCGTCGCCATTCCGGACCACAACTTCTCCGGCACCTTCTCCGCAGGCGCGGCAACCACCCGCAGCCATGCCTTCCCGCCCGGACGCTCCACCAGCCGACCGAACGTCCGCCCCCGCCAGCCCAAGCGCGGCTCACCGACCGGACGAGCACTGAACCGGGCCGCCGCTTCCTCGAAGACCTTCGCGATCAGCACCTGATCGGGCCCCTCTGGGGTCCACTGCATCAGCTCTCTCCTACGGCATCCGGTCCATGAGAACCTCCTCAATATGGCAGGCCTGTCGTCGACTCCGGACAGTCGTCAACCAAGCACCCGAGGCCCATCCCGGAAGACAAGAAGCAACACGCCTGGACTTGCCACGGAACTGCACTGGGGCAACCTCACCGGGCACCCCCTCACCATTCTCGATTGGGAAGGATGGGGGCGCATGCCGGTTGGGTTCGATGTCGGCATGATGCACGCCTACACCCTGCGCGCGCCTGAGACCGCGGCTCGCCTCCGTGCCGAGTTCGCCCACATCCTCGACACCGAACCGGGCCGGACCGGCGAACTCGTCGCCGTCGCCCAGCTCCTCCAAGTGGCCTCGCGCGGAGGACATCCCGAACTCGCCCCGCTCCTGGCCGAACACGCCCACAAGCTCACGGGCGTACAACCGCCGAACACCGGCCGGCAGCTGCCGCTCGGGCCGGTCCAAACCTCTACGTGAGGGCCCCGCAGCGAGATCGTCGGGGACGGAGCGATCACCCACGATGTCCCTTGCCCGGTTCCTGAGGAGTCGGGCACGCCTTGTACCTGGGAAGCTCGCTGCGCTCTGTCGTAGCCGTGCGCGAGGATCAAGCCGCACCCCTCACTGGGTGTGGGGACGGAAAGGGGCCTCCATGCCTGTCGTCAAGTGAGGCGTGTGGTTCGGGGTTCGTAGAAGGTGCCGTCGCTGAGCATGGCGCGTCGCGGGTGTCGGTCTTTCCTTCGCCCGGGTAGAAGGTCAGCGGTCCGCCGCATGGACAGGCCCGGCAGATGGGCGACCTGGCAGCCCCTGTCGCGGCCACATCGCGGTCCAAGTGCTCGCGCTGCCCATCGTGGTGACGGCGGTGGCGTCGGAGGCTAAGAAGGGCGGATGCGTTCGCTTCTCGGCGAGCGTCGAGTACGTCGAGGACCACCCCTGGCCTGACTGTCCGTCCCCAGCATCCAGCGGAACATGCAGCCGCTCGGCGTGCGGATCCCACTGCGGCCCGTCACGACGAACCAGTGGTACGCCACGTTCTTCCAGCACGAAGTGACCGGTGTCACGTGCCGTTCCGGCTTCGGCGCGAGTTACCCCGGCCCCGGCCTCCCTGCTCGGCAAGCTCGTCGGCCGGACCCATGTCCGCCCTCAGAAGATCAACATCGCCAACTGGACGACCCTCGACGCACGGCCCAGAGGGTCATCTGCCACCACGGGCTCCGACGCCCCCCCGCTGGGCCGCCGCCCGGACGATCCTCACGCACGTCACCGACCAGGTCCCCCGCGTCTGGCTCTTCGCCGAGGACGAGGTCTACGCCGTCGGCGAGGGCCTGGCCTTCGAAGGGCTCGGCATCACGTCCTCCGACCTGTCCAACGGCAGCTGGATCTACGCGCCGAAGTCGACGGCCTGATCCTGGGGCCCGCTCCCGCCCTCAACGCAGCGCGCTCTTCTCCCCCCACTCGCTCCAGGACAGGTTCCACGCGCCGAAGCCGTTGCCGGGGTCGACGACGCCCTTGGTGTCCTCGCCGGTGATCTCGAACGGGTCGCCCGGCCGCACCTGCCCGTAGAACCAGGCGGCGTTCGCGTCGCTCATCCCTATGCAGCCGGAGCTGCGGTTGGCGTTGCCGAACCAGCGGGCGTTCCACGGGGCGGCGTGGGCGTACATGCCCGACCAGGTCAGCCGCATCGAGTAGTCGACCATCTTGTCGTAGGCGTCGCCCAGGCCCACCGTCTCGGAGTTCATGTTGATCGTGCCCTCCTTGGCCATGAGCACGGCGGTCCCGCGCCAGGAGCGCTTGTCACCGCCCGGCGTGCCACCCGAGACGGGTATGCGCCGGACGGTCTCGCCGTCGCGTTCGAGGGTGAGTCGGTGGCGGTCGAGGTCGACCTTGACGATCTGCCGGGCGCCGACGGTGAAGGTGGTCGCGTAGTCGCGTACGAACCAGCCGCCGGCCGGGCCCGAGTCGGTGCCGTTCAGGGTGGCGTTCAGCGTGACCTCGGTGCCGGGCTTCCAGTACTCCCTGGGCCGCCAGTCCACCCGGTCGCGGCCCGACCAGTCGCGGATCCAGCCCCAGGAGCCCTCGGTGTCGTCCGAGGTGCTGATCCGCAGCTGCTTCTCGACCTCGGCGCGGTTCCGGACCGGGTTGTCGAAGACCAGGGAGATCGGCTGGGCGACGCCGACGGTGGAGCCGGTGCCGGGCCGCCAGTCCACCTTGTTGACCTTGGCGGCCGGGGCCGTGGTGAAGGAGGCCCTGGTGCTCTTGGCGGTGCCGCCCTCGCTCCGGGTCGCCGCCGTCACCGCGTAGGCCGCGCCGGGGACGGCCTTGCGGTCGGAGACCCAGGAGCGGCCGTCGGCGGCGACCTTGCCGGCGAGCCGGTGGCCCTCGCCGTCGGTGACGGTCACCGAGGTGAGTCGGCCGCCCGAGGCGGTGACCTTGACGGGCTTTCCGGCCGGGACGCGTTCTCCGGCGGGCGTGACGGTGACCGTGACAGGACGGTCGTCGGCCTTCGGCTTCCCCTCGGCGTCCGGGGTGCCGGGCGAGCCGCTCGACGAGCAGGCGGCGAGGGGCAGCAGCAGGGCGGCCACGACGGCGGCCCGGACGCGGGCAGGGGCGGGCACACGGCTGCGCGGCAGGACACGGATGCGCGACAACGGGACCTCCGGGAGGACGCGAGAAGGGTGGGTGATGCGGCGATGTCGTGACTGTAGAGCCGTAAAAGCCGAGGTCAGCCGCCTTGCGGCGATGTGACGGCGACTGGTGAGGAACGGTCATGGTCCGGTCACATTCGCCGGACGGAGCGGTCATGGACCGCTGTGAGCCTCCTGTGTGTCCCCGCGACCGAGCCGGGGAGAAGGAGAGGATCGGACTGTGTCAGCGCTGCTCGTGCCGCCCAGCCGTGTGTGCCCAGCACGGAACCGGGGCTTCGCCCTGCGCCCCGTCACCGCGGAGACCTACCGCGCCTTCCTCGCGTCCCCCGACGGCGCCGCGCTCGGCGCCGGATTCCTGCAGTGCCCGTCCTGGGCCCACGTCAAGGAGGGCTGGCGCGCCCAACTCCTCGGCTGGGGCCCGGATCCGGAGGCCGGCGCGCTGACGGGCGTGGCCCTGGTGCTGCTACGGCAGTTCCCCGGCACCCGCAAGTACTTCGCCTACCTCCCCGAAGGGCCCGTCGCCGACTGGACCGACCCCGACGTCGACGGCTGGCTCGACCCGCTGCTGGACCACCTGCGCCGGGCCGGCGCCTTCGCCGTACGCATCGGCCCGTCGCCCGCCTACCGGCGCTGGGACGCCGCCCTGCTCAAGCCGCTCACCGGACCGGGCCGACGCCTCGGCGACGTCCTCGCCAGCGAGGTCGACCCGCTCGGCACCGCCGTCGCCGAACGGCTGCGGGCCCGCGGCTGGCGGCGCCGCGGCGACGACGGCACCGGAGGGGACGGGGACGCCCAGCCCCGGCACGTCTTCCACGTACCGCTCGCCGGACGCACCCCCGAGGACCTGTGGACCGGGCTCAACCAGGAGTGGCGCCGCAACGTCCGGCGCGCCCAGAAGGAGGGCGTGCAGGTCGTGGTCGGCAGCGCGGCCGAACTCCCCGAGTTCTACTGGCTGTTGGGCGTCACCGAGCGCCGCGACGACTTCCGGCTCGGCCGCTCCCTCGCCTACTACGAGCGCCAGTACGCCGCCCTCAACGCCGAGGAACCCGGCCGGATGAAGCTCTACCTCGCCCGGCACCGAGGGGAGGTCCTCGCCGCCCACACGATGATCACGGTGGGCCGCCGTGCCTGGTACCAGACCGGCGCCTCGGCCGACCACCGCCGCGAGGTCCGCCCCTCCAACGCCCTGCAGTGGCGGATGCTCCAGGACGCCCACGCCCTCGGCGCCGACGTCTACGACATGCGCGGGGTACCCTCCACACTCGATCCGGACGAACGTGCGTACGGACTGCTGCGGTGGAAGCTCGGCACCGGGGGACACGTCGTCGAGACGTTGGGGGAATGGGAGAGACCTTTGGCCGGCAGCGCCAACCACACGCTTTACCGTGCCTTCCAGGCGTACCTGAACCGCCGATGACGCCGACCGGAACAGAGGCGAAGGGGACGACGGAGACGAAAGGGGCGACGGAGGGGGCGGCGACGAAGAGCGTCTCCGCGGCGCGCGGCAGCGCCGTCATGGCCGTCGGGTCCATCGCGGGGAGGGCCACCGGTTTCGCCCGGTCCGCCGTCGTCGCGGCGGCGATCGGCACCATCGGACCGGTCCCCGACGGCTACGCGGTCGGCAACGCCCTGCCCACCATCGTCTACATGCTGCTCCTGGGCGGCGCGCTCAACGCCGTCTTCGTGCCCGAACTGGTCAAGGCCGCCAAGGAACACGACGACGGCGGCGCCGCGTACACCGACCGGCTCGTCACCGTCTGCGTCGCCGCCCTGCTCGCGATCACCGCGACCGCGGTCTGGGCGGCCCCCGCGATCATCGACGTGTACACCGACTACACCGGCGAACAGGCGGCCATGACCACCGCGTTCGCCCGCTACTGCCTGCCGCAGATCTTCTTCCTCGGGCTGTTCACCCTGCTCGGGCAGGTGCTCAACGCGCGCGGCCGGTTCGGCGCGATGATGTGGGCGCCGGTCCTCAACAACCTCGTCGTCATGGCCGTGTTCGGGCTGTACCTGGCGCTGTCCCTGGGCGGCGGCGACACCCTCACCCCGACCGAGACCGCCGTCCTCGGCTGGGGCACGACCGCCGGAATCGCCGCCCAGGCCCTCGCCCTCGTCCCCGCCCTGCGCGCGGCCCGCTTCCGCTGGCGGCCCCGCTTCGACTGGCGCGGCAGCGGACTGACCCGCCCGCTGCGCGCGGCCGGCTGGCTGGTGCTGCTGGTCCTGGCCAACCAGGCCGCCTACTGGGTCACCACCCGCCTCGCCACCACCGCGGGCCTGGACGGCGGCCCGGGCTACAGCGCCTACAACAACGCCTATGTGCTGTGGGTCGTACCGCACGGCATCATCACCGTCTCCGTGGTGACCGCGCTGATGCCCCGGATGAGCGCGGCCGCCGCCGACGGGGACACCGACGCCGTACGCCGCGACGTCTCCCACGCACTGCGCGTGTGCGCCTCGGCCGTCGTCCCCGCCGCCTGCGCGATGTTCGCCCTCGCCCAGCCGGTGATGGCCCTCGTCTTCGGCCACGGCAGGACCAGCGCCGCCGACACGGCCGCCATGGCCGGGATCCTGACGGCCTTCGCGCCGGGACTGATCGCCCTGTCCGGCCAGTACGTCCTGTCCCGCGCCTTCTACGCGCTCTCCGACACCCGTACGCCGTTCCTGCTCAACCTGGTCATCGTCACCCTCAACGCGGGACTGTCCGTGGCCGCCGCGCACCTGCTGCCGGCCCGCTGGGCCGTGACCGGCATGGCGGCGGCGTACTCACTGGCGCTGTGCGCGGGCTGGGCGCTGACCGGCCGCGTGCTGGCCCGCCGCCTCGGCGTCGCCCGTCCCCTGCGCTCGGCCGCCGCCGGCGCGCACGTACGGCTGCTGCTCGCCGCCGTTCCCGCCACCGCGCTGGGCCACCTCGCGGTGCGGGGAACCGCGGCGGCGGGTGCGGTGGTCTCCACGGTTGCCGGCACGACCGCCGTCATCCTCACCTTCGCCCTGCTCGCCCGTCCGCTGCGCCTGGCCGAACTGCTCGCGCTGCTCGGCGGCGTGCGCCGCAGGGTGACCCGTACCCGCGTCTGACCACCACCGAGGGAGAACCGCCGATGTCCCGCGTGCTCCTCATCGAGGACGACCCTTCCGTACGCGAAGGGGTCGAACTCGGTCTGCGCCGCCGCGGCCACGAGGTACGGGCGGCCGCGACCGGCGAGGCCGGCCTGGCCGCGATGGCCGAGTTCCGCCCCGACCTGCTCCTGCTGGACCTGATGCTGCCCGGGATGAACGGCGTCCAGGTCTGCCGGCGGGTCCGTGAGCGCAGCCAGCTGCCGATCATCATGCTCACCGCGCGCGGCGACGACTTCGACGTGGTCATCGGCCTGGAGGCCGGCGCCGACGACTACATCGTCAAGCCCGCCCGCACCGAGGTGATCGAGGCCCGCATCCGTGCCGTACTGCGCCGCCTGGACGACGGCGGCCAGGGCCGGCCGGACATCGAGGTGCACGGCGAACTCACCGTCGACCGCGTCGGACTGACCGTCGCCAAGGCCGGCCGCCCCCTCGCGCTCGCGCCCTCGGAACTCAAGCTCCTGCTGCACCTGTCCGCCGCCCCCGAGCAGGTGTTCAGCAGGCAGCAGCTGCTGGAGCACGTCTGGGACCACAGCTACCACGCCGACGCCCGGCTGGTGGACGCCTGCGTCGCCCGGCTGCGCGGCAAGATCGAGGACCAGGTCGGCAGCCCGCGCTACGTCCAGACACTGCGGGGCTTCGGCTACCGCTTCGGTCCGCTGTGAGCACAGGCACAGGCACAGGCACAGGCACCGGCACCGGCACCGGCACCGGCACCGGCACCGGCACAGGCACAGGCACCGGCACCGGCACCGGCACCGGCACCGGCACCGGCACCGGCACCGGCACCGGCACCGGCAGCACCGGCCCTCGGCGGTCGCGCCGGGCCAGGGCGTTCGGGCTGCGCACCCGGCTGCTGCTCGCCTTCCTGCTGGTCGCCGCCGTCAGCGCCGGCACGACGGCCGCGCTGACCTACCGCGAGGCCCGCAACGCGGTGCTCCAGACCGCGCAGGACACGGCGGTCACGTCGTTCCGCGACCAGGTCCAGCAGACGGGCTTCGCACTGCCCGTGCGGGGCGGGGACGACCTGGAGTCACTCCTGCGGGACATCGCCCGAAGGGGCAAGCCGCACCCCTGGGTGGTGTTCGCCGAGTACGGTTCGGTCCGCGCCTCCTCGGGCGAGAACCCCGTCTCCACCGTCATCACCCCCGAACTGCGCCGCGCCGCACGGGCCGACCCGCACGGCAGCTTCGAGCGGGTCGTCAAGGACGGCGTCCCCTATCTGACCATCGCCATGCCCATGGTTTTCAAGACCGGCCCGTACAGCCTGCTGTCCAGCGGACTCGTCCTCTACGCCGTCATGCCGATGACCGACGAACAGGTCAACGTCGACGCCCTCCTGACGGCCGCCCGCGACGGCGCCCTGCCCGGCCTCGCCGTCGCGCTGATCCCCGGCCTGATCGCCGCGCGCAGCGTGCTGCGCCCGGTGCGGGAACTGCGCCAGGCCGCCCAGAGCATGGGCAGCGGCCGGCTCGACACCCGGATCCCGGTCCGCGGCAGCGACGAACTGGCGGACCTGGCCCACACCTTCAACGAGTCCGCCGCCCAACTCGAACACTCCGTACGGGAACTGCGCGACGCCGAGGCCCGCGCCCGCCGCTTCGCCTCCGACGTCTCCCACGAACTGCGCACCCCGCTCGCCGGCATGCTCGCCGTCACCGAGGTCCTCGACGAGGACGCCGACCACCTGGACGCCGACACCGCCCGGGCGGTCCGGCTGGTCAGCGCGGAGACCGGGAAGCTCGCCGTGCTCGTCGAGGACCTGATGGAGATCTCCCGCTTCGACGCCCGCGCCGCCGAACTGAACGCCGACGAGGTCGACGTCGCCGAGGCCATCCGCAAGACCCTGGCGAACCGGCACTGGACCGACACCGACCGGGTCCGCACCGACCTCCCCGACGGCATCCGCGCCCGCCTCGACCCGCGCCGCTTCGACCTCGTGCTCGCCAACCTCGTGGGCAACGCCCTGCGCCACGGCAGCGCGCCCGTGACGGTGAGCCTGCGCACCGAGACACGCTCCCCGTCCGCGCCCGTCCTGATCACCGAGGTCAAGGACAGCGGCCCCGGCATCCGCCCCGCAGCCCTCCCGCACATCTTCGACCGCTTCTACAAGGCCGACGCGGCCCGCACCCGCTCGGCCGGCAGCGGCCTGGGCCTGGCGATCACCCTGGAGAACGTGAAACTGCACGACGGAACGATCCGGGCGGGGAACCTGCCGGGGGCCGGCGCCGTCTTCACCGTCGAAATCCCGCTCCACACGGAGGAGTCCGGGGGGCGAGGCGGGGAGGCCGGCCGGTGAGACGTGGGGGCACGCGCGGACGTGCGGTGGCCGCCGTCGCCCTGGCCGTCGCGGCGACCGTGCCGCTGCTCGGCGGCTGCGGCATCCAGGAGACCGACGTCATCGAGGCGGGCGGCCCCGCCAGCTTCCAGGCCTTCCTCGACCGCGACCACGACATGCTGCTCTTCTTCCGGTCCCCCGACGGAGGACTGAGCACCGTGATCCGGTCGACGCGGCCCTCGGGGGCCGAGTTCGGCTCCGGAGAGCAGAACCCCGACGACCCGGCGGGACCGGTGCCGACGGAGAAGGTCGTTTCGGCGTTGCTCGCCGGCCCGCAGGAGGACGACCGGGCCGCCGGCCTGACCACGGCCCTCCCCACCCTTGGCCGTGGCGCAACCGTCAAGGTCGAAGCCTCCTCGGACGGCCGGGTCACGACCCACCTGCCCCTGGCCCTCAAGCCCCTGGACAACACCGCTCTACGCCAGCTGACCTGCACGATCGCCTACAGCCGGGACGTCGACGGCCAGGTCGTCGTGGAACTGAGGGGACAGGACGGCACAGCGAGATCCGGCACCTGCGAACTCGCCCCCGACAGCACCTCGTTGCCCGAGGCGGACGGCTGACAACGGCGTCCCGCGCCTGCCGGCCCGTCAGTTGGGCCCGTCCGGACTCCGCGAGAAGGCCGTGTCACCGGCCGTCGCCACGATCGCGTCCTTGACGAGCAGTACGCCCGGCGGCGTCTCCTGCGCCTTGTCCCCGGCGTCGTCCAGCGCGGAGGTGCGCCAGACCTCGATTCCGGTACGGCTGTCCAGCGCCAGCAGACGGCCGAAGCGGTTGGCGAAGTAGACCCGTTTGTACGACGCCGACACCGCGGGCGCGGACAGGCTCTCCATGTCCGTCGCCTTCTGCCAGAGCTGCTTGCCGCTGTCCGCCGACACAGCGGTGACCGAACCGTTGGTCCGGACGAAGTAGACGACACCGTCCACCAGGGTGGCCGTACCGGTCAGCGGACTGGCCAGCGGTATCCGCCTGACCTTCCCGGTGTCCGGGTCCACGAGCAGGAAGGCGTTGTAGGGCCGCTCGTACCCGGCGTCGTAGACGTCCTTCGCGGTCTGCGGGGCGAGGAACAGCGGACGCCCGCCGACAGCGCCGAGTGCCAGCGCCTTGCGGGGCAGCGTGGCCGTTTCGGTCAGGCTGCCGGGGCCGATCCTCATCAGGTCGACCGGGGCCTGGCCGGGCTCGGTGCCGGTCGAGCACAGGGCGTAGGGGGCGCCGCCCAGCACCGACGGAGAGCAGTACGCGTCGAGCGAGGGCGCCCGCCACAGCTCCTTGCCGGAAGGCCCGTAGGCGACGAACGAGGACGGGGTCGAGGCCGGGTAGGGGGGGATCGGGAGACATGGTCAGCAGTCCGCCGTCGTACAGGATGGCGTCCTCGGACTTGCTGATGTCGCGCTGCCACCGCCGCTCGCCGGTCTCGGCGTCGAGGGCCACCACGCGTCTGACCGAGTCGTCCGGATCCTCGTACACGTAGACCAGCCCGTCGCGGACGCCGATCGGCTTGACCCCCTGCGGGCGGGTGCCGAAGCGCCACTGGACGCGGCCGGAGGCCGAGTCGACCCTGGCGGCCGTGAAGCCGGTACCGCCGCAGAACAGGGCGTTTTTGCCCGCCAGGCAGCCGGGGTCCTGGTAGTCGAGGGGGACGCCCTTGACGTCGGACCGCAGGGCCGTGCTCCACGGCTGCCAGCCGGCGGGCAGGGAGGCGGCACGGGTGGTGGCGTCGGAGGCGGTGGGCCGGGCGGCGGTGGTCGTGTCCTGACCGGCCACGAAGAGACCCACCCCCACACTCACCACGACGGCCAGTGCGGCACCGAGCCCGGTGAGCGGTATCCGGCCGCGCAGGCCCTTGCGGGAGCGGGGGCCGGGGTGGGCGGGGGTGGTGGCCGTGCTTCGGGGATGGGGCCGGGGCCGGGGAGGCCGGGACGGCCGGGGCTGCCGGGGTCTCGCGGCCTCCAGGGCCTCCGCGTTCTCCGTGGACCCCTCCGCCTCCGTGGCCGTCGGGGCCGGGGCGGCGGCGTCGGAATCCGACAGCGCCTGGAACATACGGCGCAGCTCAGCCGGTTCCGGCCGGGCGGCCGGGTCCTTGTCGAGGCAGCGCTCGACGATACGCAGGAGCGCCTCGGGAACCCCGGCGAGGTCCGGGGACTCGTACATCACCTGATAGCCGGTCAGGTAGGGGCTGTCGGCGTCGAACGGCCCGGCGCCCACGGCCGCGAACACCATCAGCGACCCCAGCGAGAACACGTCCGAGGCCGGGGTGACGTCCCGGGGCGAGGCGAGCTGTTCCGGCGACATGAACGGCGGAGTGCCGATCACCCGCCCGGTCATGGTGAGGCTCTGGTTGTCGGCGGCGCGCGAGATGCCGAAGTCGATGACGCGCGGCCCGTCCTCGGTCATCAGGACGTTGGCCGGCTTGAGGTCCCGGTGCACCAGGCCCACGCGGTGGATGTCACGCAGCGCCTCCGCGAGCCCCAGCCCCAGCGCGCGCAACTCCCGCCCGTCCAGCGGACCGTCCTTCTTCACGACCTCGGCGAGGCTGCGCCCCGGCACGTAGAGCGTCGCCATCCACGGCCGCTCGGCGTCCGGGTCGGCGTCCACGACCGGCGCGGTGAAGGCACCGCTCACTCTGCGCGCCGCCGCGATCTCCTGCCGGAAGCGCGTACGGAACTCCTCCTCCTGCGCGTACGACCCGTGCACGACCTTGACCGCGACCTGCCGTCCCGAGGCGGAGACGCCCAGGTGGACGACCCCCATACCGCCCGCCCCGAGCCGACCGAGAAGGGTGTACTCACCTATGGACTCCGGGTCCCCGATGCTCAGGGACGTCATCGCCGATCACCCTTCCCCACGCCTGCCTGTCTCACGGAGATCAGCGTAGGGCCTGCATCTTCGGCAGCGGGGGCGCGCCTGTGAGGGATCGGTGCTTCCTGCCGGCGGCCGTCCTCAGCGGAAGGCGTCCCGCCCCTCGCCCGGCACGCGGTCGAGGCTGAAGAGGTCGTACAGCGAAGCCGGTGACACCAGCCGGTCGCCGTGCAGGCGCCGACGCCAGAAGACGCCGGGCGGCCGGGTGCGGGTCAGCGGTGGCAGGAAGAGAACGTGCGGCCGGCCCAGACAGGCCACCTCCCCGTGCGGCCGCCACCGCTCGCTGGTGCCGGGAGGCACGAGCCAGATCAGCCAGCCCCGGTCGGGGTCCTCGACGACCGGTCCGCAGGCGGGGCCCTGGGCGCCGAGGCCGGCGCGCTCGATCTCGTCCATCCGCGCGATCACCCGGCGGCCCGTCTCGCCGCCCGCCGTGATCACCGCGTCGAACAGCGGGCCGCCGAGCGGTACGAGGGCCCAGCCGCCGCTGCGGGGACCCTGCAGGTCGCGCACACGATCCACGAGGGTGCGCGGGGCCGGGCTCGGGGTCGGAGCGAAGGTGTGGCGCCGTGGTTCCGTCGTCGTCGGCATCGTCATGTCGGTACTTCCCCCGTCGGCTGGAAGGTGGTGTGGAAGGTCCGGCGGCAGGTGGCGCGATCGGTCGCCGGACCGGCGGGCCGGTAGGCGGGCCGCCTGCTGCGAGCGTGACAAGCCCGGCCGGACGGCTCTACCCCCGGAGCGCCCCCGGACCACCCCCGGACCACCCCCACTCTCCGCCTCACCCGCCGTACGGCCCCCCGACGACCTCGACCCGACCTCTGACCCACCTCGGACCGACCTCGGAATTACTAATCAGGGCCCGTACGGGGCAAGTTGAGAGACAGAACGCTCTAATCTCGGGACGGCGGAGACACGGGCGACGCGGTCGGCCGTCCGGCCGACGCGTCCGGTGGACGGTTCGTGGGGAGGCACCGTGCTGTTCTTCCGGCTGGAGCTCCAGAGGCGGGGAATCCGAAGCGCCGAAGAATTCCTCCCGCACTACAGGAGGGCGGCGGAGCGGCTCGGTCTGCGGCACGTGGACCCGGCTCCGAAGACCTTCGAGGGATGGTTCTACGACGGGCGCAGGCCGCAGCGGGTCTTCCGTCCCGTCATCGTCGAGATGCTCGGCCACACCATCGACGCCCTGTGGACCGACGTGCCGGCGACCGGCGTCTTACCCCAGGCCCCTGCCCCCGTCCCCGTGGCCGGCCCCTCGCCGCCGGCCGCCTCGCCCGCCCGACCCGGCATGGATATGAGCGAGATGAGAAGGAGCGGTGCCATGGCCGTCCGACGTGCGCGCAAGTACGTACTCCAGACGGACCGCGAGAGGGTCGGTGACAGCACGCTCCCGGTGCTCCACGACCACGTGGCCCGGCTGATCACCGACTATCCGCGTGTCCCGCTCTCGACGATCTGGGACGACCTGCTGGACGCCCAGGACCAGGTGATCTTCAACCTGGAGACCGGCAGGCACCGGCCCTCGCAGCTCGGCGACCTCAACTTCCTCGCCGGGATCCTGGCGTTCCTCGTGGCCAAGGGCTTCAACGACATGGAGGACCGGGAGCAGGCCAGGACCATGAGCCTGCTCGCCACCTCCTTCGCCAGGGACGCCGAGCACCCGGGGCTGCTGGCGCTGGTGCACGGCCTGCAGTCCCTGATCGAGTACTGGGCGGACCGCCCCGGGGACGCCCTGTTCTACGCCGAGAAGGGCGCGGCGCTCTCCGCGGACCTGCGCGGCACGGTCGGGCTGTGGCTGCTCGGTCTCCAGGCACGGGCCGCCGCGATCCTGGGCGACGAGGAGACCGTACGCATCGCCAACCGGACGGCGTTCGAACGGCGCGAGAGCTCCGTCCCGGACGACCTGGACGAACTGGGCGGCCTGCTCACCTACTCGCTGGAGAAGCAGGTGTACTACGCCGTGGAGTCCGAGGCCCACCTCGGCCACGGCGACGCCGTCCTGCTCGGCGAGGCGGAGGAGGCCGTACGGGGGTTCAGCGACCCGGACAACCCGAACTGGGCCTTCGGCGACCTGGCCGGCGCCCAGTGCAACCAGGCCCTCGTCCTGCTCCACGGCGGGGACGTGGACGGTGCCGCACAGGTCATCCGCCCGGTGCTGGACCTGGAGCCGGTGTACCGCAACAACGGCATCATCGTGTCCGCGCAACGGGTCCGGCAGGCGCTGGCGGCCTCCCGTGCGCGTACCGCGGTCGTGGCCCGCGACCTGGGGGAGGAGATCGCGGTGTTCCCGCCCCGGCGCTCGTCGTTCCCCTCTCCGCCGCGTCGATAGGGTTTCCGTATGTACCCGGTCCAGCGTTCCGGCCCGCGTCTCGGCCTCCGCGAACTCACCGTCGACGACGTCGACGCGGTGCTCGCCGTCTATGGTGACCCCAAGGCGACGGAACACCTGTCGTTCGAACCCCGCACCCGGGAACAGACCGGCCATATCGTCGCTCGTTCCGTCGCGGCGGCGACGGCGCAGCCCCGCACCGAGTACGCGCTGGCCGTGATCGCCCCGCCCTCCGGCGACCTGATCGGCTTCGCCCGGCTGGCGATGGACCCCCACCAGCAGCGCGCGGCCACCATGGGCTTCGCCCTGCGCCCGGACACCTGGGGCACCGGCCACGGCACCGAGACCGTACGCCTCCTGCTGGCCCTGGCCTTCGAGGATCTGGCCCTCCACCGCGTCTGGGGCGCCCGTTCCCCCCTCAATACCGCCTCGGCCCGCACGATGACCGCGGCCGGCATGACGGAGGAGGGCACGATCCGCGGCCACATCCAGAAGGCGGGCCGGTGGCGGGACTCGGTCGTGCACGCGATCCTGGCGGAGGAATGGAAGCCCTGGCCGGCCTGACGGCTCCGGGCGGCGGCGGCGGACCCGGGACCGAACACCTCACCGTTCGCTACTGGTTCGGCGTCGCCTCGATCCACTCGCTGCCGCCCAGCGGATAGTCGTAGGCCTTGCCGCCGGCCTTGGCACTGGTGTGGAACGGGGTGCCGTCGTTGTCGATGTGGACGGTGCCGCTGCGGCTGCCGCTGGACCAGTCCAGAGTGAGGTCCCAGCGGACGTCGTACGCCGTGGTGTGGACGGTGACGTAGTAGACCTCGGGGTCCGATTCGCTGACCTTGTACGGGAAGTCGCGCTGGCCGTTGGCGACGGTGAGTGTGGGGCTGCCCTTGTCCAGGTCGGCGTCGAACGACCTGGACTGGACGCCACCGCCGCAGCCGTTGCCCATCGCGTACTCGTTCCAGTCGGGCGGCGCGCCCTTCGAGAGCACGCGTAGGTGCAGGGCCTCCAGGACGACGGTCTCCGCGCCGGTGCCCTGGACCGTGAGGGCGACCCGCTGCTCGTTCGAGGAGATCGCCCCGTACGCGTCGGCCCAGCGCTGCGCGTCCTGCTCACCGGCCGGCGGACCGACCTGTCCGGGTTCGCTGTCGACGAGGAAGTGCTGGCTGCACGGGCTGTCGTAGATGTAGGGCCGGACGCCGACCGTCAGCGGGACGGCGCCGTGGTCGCCGTCGGGCTTCGCGGAGGCGGAGTTCTGACCGCGTCCGCGTCCGCGATCGGCCGAGGTGCCGGGCCCGGTGTCCGCGGAACCGGTGGGGGAGGCGGAGGCCGATGCGGACGGCTTCCCCGTCTTCCCGCTCGGGGACGGGGCGACGGAGGCCTTCCCGGTACCGGCCGTGCCGGCCGTCTTCCCCGTCGCGGTGACCCCCCGCCCCGCCGGCCGGTCGTCCCCGCCGTCGCCGAACGGCACTTGCGCGACGAGCACCACGGCTCCCAGCACGGCGGCGGCCGCGACGGAGGCGATCAGCGCGGTACGGCGACGGAGGGAGCGGCGCGCCTGCGTGCCGGCGCTGCCCGGCAACGTGACGACGACGGGATCACCGCGGTCACCCGCGCCATCACCATCACCATCACCATCACCATCTCCACCTCCACCTCCGTCGCCATCGCTCCGTCCGTGAGGTTCGGCCGACGGGGTGGCGGGGGCGGCTGCTTGCGGCCCGTCGGCTGCGGTGTCCGCGCCTTGCACCGAGCCCGCCACCGCCTGATCCGTCCCGCGCCTGCGTGCCGCGTCCGCCAGGATCCAGCGCCGGTGCAGCTCCACCAGCTCCTCCGGCGTCGCCCGGCAGACCCTCGCGAGGCGCTCCACTGGTGCGTACGCGGTCGGTATGGCGGTGCCGTTGCAGTAGCGGTGCAGCGTGGACGTACTCATGTGCAGACGCTTGGCGAGCGCCCCGTAGCTGAGCCCCGAGCGGTCCTTGAGGTCCCGCAACAGCCCCGCGAACGCCTCCGTTTCCCCCGACCTCCTTGCCCCTGACACTCGATTCCCCTTGTCCCCGCGTCCCATGCACGCGTTCCAGAGCCCTGACGTTCCCCCTGGTCAGAGCGCGTTCCGGCGTTCCGTCGTCCCTAACTCCCCGCTGTGAGTGGCAGTTGGGACGGATCACCTCACAAGCTTCGGTCATCCAACCACCACCGCAACCCGAACACCGAAGGGGCGCCGCCACATGTCCGACATCCGTACTCCCCGTACCCCCCGTACCCCCCGCACCCGTGTCCTCGCCGTCGCCGCGACCGTCGCGATGGCCACCCTCTCGCTGACCGCGTGCAACGACGGAACAGGCGTCCGCAGCACGGGCCCGTCCACGAACACGAGCGCCGCCACCGACGCGTCCCCGGGCTCCCCGGGCTCCTCGGGCTCCTCGGGTTCCACCGGCGCCTCGACCGCCTCGACCGCCTCGACCGGCTCGACCGCCTCGACCGCCTCGACCGGCTCGACCGGCTCGACCGGCTCGACCGGTTCGGCCACCTCCGGTGGCGACGCGGCCGCCGACTCGACCTCCGGCGCCAAGCCCCCCGCGACGAAGGCGCCCACCGCATCCCTCAAGGACGTCACGTGCGAGGGCTCGAACACCAAGACGGTCGCCGCCCCGCTGAATCGCCCCGTGAACCACATGCTGCTCACGGTGACCAACACCGGCAGCAAGACATGCTTCCTCTACGGCTACCCCGCCGTCCGCTTCGGTGAGGCCCAGTCCGTGCCCCCGGTCATCGACGAGTCGCAGCCGCAGGCGGTGGTCACCCTCGAACCGGGCGAGTCCGGATACGCCTCCGTCAGCCTGTCCGCCACCGACGGCAGCGCCTCGGGCGGCCGCACCGAGAAGTCCCTGGCCGTCTCCTTCTACGGCCGCTCCCTGAGCGGCAGCGTCGGCACGACAGCCCACCCGTCGCTGCCCGCGAAGGGCGTCTACGTCGACGACTCGCTCAAGGTCACCTACTGGCAGCAGGAGATGGACGACGCCATCGTCTGGTGACAGCGGCGTCAACGAGATCTGGCAAGATCCGCTTGTGAGCCCATCCACGGTGACTTTGCGCGAACTCACGCTCAGCGACTGGCAAGCGGTGCACTCCTGGGCCGGCCTTGAGGAGGCCTGTCGCTACCAGCCCTGGGGACCGAACACCGCGGACCAGACACGGGCGTTCGTGCAAACCGCCGTCGAAGCCTGGTCGCACGCCCCGCAGCAGAGATTCGCCTACATCGCCCGCTTCGAGGACGAACTCGTCGGCATGGGTGAGCTGCACCTTCGCAGCCGTCGCCATCGGCAGGGCGAAATCGCCTACGTCGTGCACCCGAAGGCCTGGGGGCGTGGCGTGGGCACGGCGATCGGGCAAGAGCTTCTGTCGCGCGGCTTCGGGGAACTGGGACTCCACCGGATCTACGCGACCTGCGACCCCCGCAATGTCGCGTCGTCCCGGTTGCTGGGCAAGCTCGGCATGACATACGAGGGGCGGCAGCGGCACACCACGTTGATCCGGGACGGCTGGCGGGACTCCGAGACGTTCAGCATCCTCGAATCGGAATGGCGACCTAACCCCGGTGTCGTGGACGGCAGTTGACGCGTGCGCGGCAGAGCCTGGGCCGGGGGCCCTGACAGATGTCAGGTACCGGGGACCGCTCCCGTGCTCTTCAGTGAGGTGAGCACATGCAAACCGCAACCTCTCGGGGGCACGAAGATGATCCGCAGTAAGAAGATGTTCGCCGCAGGTCTGGCCACCACCGTCTCGGCGGTGGCCCTGTCCGTCGGCGCCCTGGCCGCCCCGGCGTCGGCCGCGGGGGCGGTCGACTGCCGTGGCGCGGTCCACGGTGTCGACACGGACCGTGGCATCGCCAGCTGCACGAACAACAGCGACCGCACCATCCGGTTCCGCGCCGAGGTCGTCTGCGGCCGGGCCCCCGACGTCTCCGGTGACTGGGTGACCCTGAACCCGGGCCAGTACGGTCAGTCCTCCGCCACCTGTGCCTGGTTCAGCACGGGTGTCGGCAGCGTCGGCTGGACCATCGAGTAGTACCCGGCCCGGTCGCACGGGGGAAGGGGCGGTGGCCGGATGCTCTCAGGAGTACGGCCGCCGCTCCACGTGCTTGACGAAGTCCCCGCCGGGAGGGCGGCGGGGCCAGGGCCCCGTCAGTGGGAGCAGGTGCTCGGGTTCAGCTTCGATGTAGTAGCCGGGCGCCCCGCGTCCGCAGCTGAGGCAGTCGCCGGGGCGACGGGGCGCCCCCCCGCCCCCGCACAGGCCGCGTCGACGACCGGACGGAAAATCACCGTTCCGGCGCCCTTCCCGCCTCGGTCGGCTGGCGTGACCACGACCACCGGGGCGCCGGGAATTCCCCATTCCGTGGCGGACAATCGATTCGGCTTCGTTTCTCTTTCCCCATCCGTCCCCGGTGGATCATCCGTCCGCCAAGGGGAATTCGGGCAAGCCGAATTTCCGTCAAGCAGTGCGATCGTCGCCTTTTGGACTTTATTCGCGAGGGCGGCCAAGAAACCGTTTCTTCATCCTTACGATCGCAAGCTATGACCGACAAATCACGGGAAAACTCCGCCACCCGTGCGCGCTGGCAGACCTGTCTTCGACTTGCCCGCGAACTCCTGCTCATCGGCCCGGACGACAAGGACCTCAAGCTCGACTATCTCCACACCCTGATCGACACGGGCCACGTCGGCGCCACCCGCTACCCGCGCAAGAAGATCCTCGTCGTCGGGGCCGGCATCACCGGCCTCGTCGCCGGCCGCCTGCTCAAGGACGCCGGGCACGACGTCACCATCCTGGAAGCGAACGCCAGCCGCGTCGGCGGACGCATCAAGACCTTCCGCGCCACCAAGAGCCACCAGCCTTTCGCCGACCCCGCCCAGTACGCCGAGGCCGGAGCCATGCGGCTGCCCGACTTCCACCCGCTGGTCCTCGCCCTCGTCGACAAACTCGGGCTCGGCCGCCGCCAGTTCTACAACGTGGACGTGGACCCCGCCACCGGCAGCGGCCCCGACGTCCCCGTCCCCCCGGTGACGTACACCTCCTTCACCGGCCGGACCTGGACCTACGGCGACGACAGCCCCGACTTCCGCGAACCCGACAAGCGCGGCAACTCCTGGATCCGCGCCAACCGTGTCCAGGTACGGCGGGCCGACTACACCGCCGGTCCCGAGCGGATCAACGAGGGCTTCCACCTCACCGACGACGAAGTACGCGCCCCCGTCGTGAAAATGGTCGACGACGCGCTGGAGAGCGTGCGCGACTACTACTCCGACGTCGTCGACGGAAAGCGCGTCAACAAGCCTTTCGACGCGTGGGTCGAGGGCTGGGCCCGGGTGATCCGCGACTTCGACGGCTGTTCGATGGGCAGCTTCCTGCGCGACCACGCCGGGCTCAGCGACGAGGCGATCGAGGCCGTCGGAACGCTGGAGAACATGTCCTCACGGCTGCACCTCTCCTTCTTCCACAGCTTCCTGAGCCGCAGCGACATCAACCCAGGCGTCCGCTACTGGGAGATACCCGGCGGCAGTTGGCGTCTGCCGCACGCCCTCCACCAGGGCCTGCGCGACGAGGTGCGGCTCGGTCACCGCATGATCCGCCTCGAATACCACGACCCCAGCCGCGACACCGACCCCGAGGGCACCGGTGCCGTCGGTCCCGACGGCTGGGGCGTGGCCGTGCAGACCGTCGCCGAGCACGATCCACAGGGCCCGCCCCGCCTGTGGACGGCGGACCTGGCGATCGTCACCATCCCGTTCTCCGCCCTGCGCTTCGTGGAGATCGTCCCCTCGATGTCGTACAAGAAGCGCCGCGCCGTCATCGAGACCCACTACGACCAGGCCACGAAGGTGCTGCTGGAGTTCAGTCACCGGTGGTGGGAGTTCACCGAGGACGACTGGCGCGGCGAACTGGAGAACATCGCGCCCGGCCTCTACGAGTACTACCGGCTCGGCGTCGGGTCCGGGTCCGGGTCCGGGACCGGTGCCGGGGCGGACGACGTGCCCCGCATCACCCTCCCCGACCCGGAGGCCGGCCTGCTCGGTGCCGCGGTCAAGGACAGCGAGGTCACCGAGGAGATGCGGCGGATCGACAGCACCATGCCGCTGCGCGGCCCCGCCGTCCGCCCCGCCACGCACGCCTTCGGCGGGGGCTCCGCCACCGACAACCCCAACCGGTTCATGTACTACCCCTCCCACCGGGTCGAAGGCAGCACCGGCGGCGTCGTACTCGCCTCGTACTGCTGGTCCGACGACGCCGCGCGCTGGGACTCCATGCGGGACGCGGAGCGCTACGTCTACGCCCTGCGCAACCTCCAGGCCCTGCACGGCCGCCGTATCGAGGTCTTCTTCAGCGGCCGGGGCGCCACCAAGAGCTGGGCCCGGGACCCGTACGCCTTCGGCGAGGCCGCCATCTACACCGCGCACCAGATGACCAGCTTCCACCTGGACGTCTCCCGGCCCGAGGGCCCCGTGCACTTCGCCGGAGAGCACACCTCCCTCAAACACGCCTGGATCGAGGGCGCGTTGGAGAGCGCCGTCCGCGCCGCCGTCGCCGTCCACCGGGCCCCGCCGGTCACCACACCGGGCCCGGAGCAGGGGGAGGGCCGTTCGTGACCGCGATTCCCCCCGACTGCACGGTCGCCCGCTATCTCGCCCTCCGTCTGGCCGAGTTGGGCATCACCCACCTGTTCGGCGTCCCCGGCAACCACCTCGGCCCGTTCCTGACCACCCTGCGCGCCGAGGGCGACATCGAGTGGGTCGGCACCCCCACCGAGGGCGGGGCGGGCCAGGCCGCCGACGCCTACGCCCGTATCCACGGCATGGGCGCGGCCGCGGTCACCTACAGCGTGGGTGCGTTCAACCTGCTGAACGCCTGCGGCGGCGCCTACGTGGAGCGGGTCCCGCTCGTCGCCGTCAACGCCTCCCCGCCGTACGAGCAGTGGCAGAACCAGCGCGCCCTCGGCCTGCTCACCTCCCACATGAGCCCCCGTACGGAGTCCAACCTGGACGTCTACCGGCAGGTCACCGTGGACGCCCAGGTCATCTCCCATCCGGGCCTCGCCCCCGGCCAGATCGACGCCGCGCTCACCGCCTGTCTGACCGAGCGCAGGCCGGTCTACCTGGAGGTCATGGAGGACCTGTGGGACGAGCCCTGCGCCGAGCCCGAGGCGCCGCTCGTCCGCCGCGACCGGCCGCTCGGCGCGCGCGGCCGGGCCATGCTCGACAACGCCGTGCAGGCGATCCTCACCCTCATCGAGGAACACCCCGGCCCGGACGGCAGGCCCCGCCCGATCGTGTGGGCCGGCGAGGAGACCGACCGCTTCCGCCTCGCCGGGCAGCTCACCGACCTGGTGGAGGCCACCGGGGTGCCGTTCTGCACCACCGTCGGTGCCAAGGCCGTCGTCGACGAGGACCTGCCGCAGTTCCACGGCGTCTACAACGGCCGTGCCAGCCACCCGGACGTGCACTGGGTCTTCAAGGACTGGGCGACCTGCCGGATCGGGCTCGGCGCCTGGTCCACCTCGAAGAACCTCGGCGGCGAACAGTGCGTCGGCACCGACTGGGTGATGGCCGCCAACGGCGGCGTCAGCGTCGGCACCTCCTACTTTCCCGACGTCCAGCTCGGACAACTGCTGCCCGCCCTCCAGGACGCGCTGGTCAAGGCCTACGGCACCGACGGCCTGACCGCCGACTACTACGCCGAGGCCCACGCCCACCACGGAGCGCCCGAGAACCGCCCCGCCGCCCTGGAACACCACCGGGCCTCGCTCCACATCAGCGGCGCACCCAGCGGTTCACGCATCCGGCACCCGCAACACCTCACCTACGACGGCGTGTTCGACCGGATCAACCACTTCCTGGGCCACGAGACCCGGGACAACTGGACGGTCGTCTCCGACGCCGCCTTCTCCCTCATCGGCTCGATGAACCTGTCCCTGCCCGCCGGCGCATTCCTGTCCCAGGTCAGCTGGCTGTCCATCGGCTGGTCGGTCGGCGCGGCCACCGGCGCCGCACTCGCCCCCGAGCGCGGCGGGGCCCGCCCGATGGTGTTCGTCGGCGACGGCGCCTTCCAGGAGACCTGCCAGGAACTCTCCACCCACACCCGGCACGGGCTGCGCTCGGTGGTGTTCGTCCTGGACAACGGCCACTTCTACGGCATCGAACAGATGCTGGTCCACCCGTCGTACTACGCCGAGCGGGATGGCCACGGCGACCCCGACGACCCCGACGACCCCGACGGCCGCGGTGGCCACAACGGGCACGACCAGACCGGCCCGGACTTCTACAACGTCCTCCACCCCTGGCACTACGACCGCCTCGCCGCCGTCTTCGCCGGCAAGCACACCCCGGCGAGCGGGCTGGCCGTCGCGGACACCGCCGAGCTGGACGCCCTGCTGGCCCGCCTCGCCGACCCCGCCGACCCGGTCAACGCCGGACCGCTGCTGGTCCGCGTACGCCTGCGCCGGCGCGACTACCCGCGGGCGATGGCGTACAAGGTGCCCAACCCCGCCACGACCACCTGACACGACCACCTGACGCAAGGGGCACACCAAGGCGGTGTGCCTGGAGAAACCGGTACCCGAAGGGGCAGGAAATGGCTGATCTCAACGTACTGATCGCGTTCGACGCGGCCACGATCGTCGAGCGGAACCCCAACGCGTCGAGGAACCCCGACGCGCCGACCTACGTCGACGAAAGCCTCATCTACATGACGACGCGCCACGACCACATCATCGGCACGTCGGGCGCCGAGCTGAACCTCCGGGCCGAACCCGGGGACACCATCAAGTGGCGGGAGACGACGATCTCGCTCGGCAGCGACTACAAGGCACTCCTCTACCGGTACGTCAGCAGCGACAACCAGCACCTGCTCATCAGGGCACCGGAGATCGAGGTGATCGACGGCGTCTACCCGATGCCGCAGGAGGGAAGCGAGGGCACGCCGGCCTTCATCACCCAGCAGTACGAGGACCACTACTGGCGGACCACCGTCAAGCGGACCGGCAAGGTCGTGTACCACTTCTACTTCCAGATACTGGACCACCACCGCAACCTGCAGGGGTACTTCCAGTGGGACCCCTTCATCACCATCGAGCAGCCCTGACGGTCCTCGGACCTCCAGTTCTGCGAGGCAGGCCCAGGTCTCCGACCTGGGCCTTTTCGTCCGGCCGTCGGTCCGGCCGTCGGTCCGGCCGGAGTCCGGTCCGGTCAGAACTCCAGCACCTCGCGGTCGAGCGGATACCGCGCACGGTGCAGGCCGGCGTACGGCGAGGGCGTGATCGGCAGGACGCCGGTCGGCTGCAGGCCCAGGTTGTCGTCCCAGAGCCGGGGTTCGACCTGTCCGAGGACGCGGAACCGCCGGAAGGTGAACGGCGGGCTGTCGGTCGGGAAGGGCTCGGCCGTGGTCATCACCTGGAAGTGCAGGTGCGGGGTGGCGGAGTTGCCGCTGTTGCCGATCAGCCCGAGGACCTGGCCGGATGCGACCCGGTCGCCCTCCCGGACCCTGAGGGAGCCGGGCTTCAGGTGGGCGTAGAGCAGATAGCGGCCCGGCGCGACTTCCAGGGTGACGTGGTTGCCGACGGTGTCCTCGATCGGCGGGGTGGGCGGTGTGAGGGGCGGCGGCTGGTCCGGGAGGCCGTCCCGGACCTCCACGACTCGGCCGCCGAGGGAGGCCACGACCGGCTGACCGTAGCTCAGATAGCTGGTGAGCCGGGTGGGGTCGCCTTCCCAGGTCTGCCCCCGCCGGCCGACCTTGTACCAGTCGATCGCGAAGCGCTGCGGCACATGGAAACGGCCGTTGATCGGGGCGAGCCCGCGCCGGTGGTGGGTGTTGCCGCAGCAGGACTCGCTGGAGTACCAGGTGCCGGGACGGACCGGCGGGTTCAGGTTCAACGGCGGCCGGCCGGCGGTCCGCGTGACCTGCACCGTCTCCTCGAAGGCCGCGGGGCCGGAGGGGGAAAGGACGGCACCCGAGAGATGGTGTTCGAGGACCTGGGGCACCGGCTGACCGCGGTGGAGGACCAGGTCGAGCCAGATGATCCACTGCTGGGAGCCCTGGATGACGGTCGGCGTCGGCGCCGGAGGCGCCGGGGTGTACGCGTCCGCACCCGGCAGAGGATCGCCCACCGGATTGGCGGCCTGGGCCAGTGCCCGCCCGCTCAGCGAGCCGACGACCCGGTGCGTGCGGGCGTCCCGGACGTCGACACGGTCGAGCCGCAACGGCGCGCTCCTGGGCAGTGAGCTCGTGGTGAGCAGTTCGTACGAGAGGTGCGTCCTGCCGTCCGTGGCGACGAACGGCGTCGGTTCGGTCATCACCGCCGCGGTCAGCGGCGTGAACTGTGCGCCGGGTGCCGACGTGGACGGTGCGCCGGGCGCGGGGGCCGCGCCGGTTGCGTGTCCGGGTCCCGCTGAGGCCAGCAGCATGCCGGCCGCGAGCACGGCAGCGGCGAGCCCGCGAAGTAGCGGGCTGCGGCCAGTGCGGTTGCGAGGGTCGCGCTCTGCCATTGCGCTCTTTCATTCGTCGGATCCGGGGCCGTGAACGACGCCGGCACGCCCCGCGCCGAGGCGCAGGCCCATGTAATCCGGCGGCGCGCCGCTCCGGGCGGAGGGCGCCGGAGTCAGGTGCCGAACTGCACCCGTCCAGCCGCATCGGCCACCGAGTGGGGATTTCGAACGCGTGAGTGCTCGCCGCCCGGTCCCCGGAGGTCGCGGCGCCCAGGGATGCGTGATGTCCTGGAACCGTCCGCAGGAGTGCACGCCGATGCGTCGAGGCCGGATTTCCGCCGTCGTGTCCGCCCGGTCGCCCGCGCCGACCGGAGCGGGGGGTGGCCTGCTGCCTGCCCGGGATCTCGCGGCGGCCTGGTTCCTGGTCGTCCTGATCGCGGTACCCGCCTGGGCGCTGACGACGAGCCAGGCCGGGGACATGGGAGTCGAGCCGGGCACGATGGGGCTGGCGCTGCCGCTGTTCCTGCTGCTGTGGGTGACGATGATGGCGGCCATGATGCTGCCGTCGATGGCGCCGGTGGCCATCACCTGGGTGCGGGGGATCGGCCGGCGGTCCTCGGGCTGGACGCGGACCGTGCGCACCGTGGAGTTCGTGGGCGGGTATCTGCTGGTGTGGGCGGTCTTCGGCTTGCTCGTCTACGCGGCCCTGGCGCTCACCGGCGGCCTGTTGGACGATCATGCGGACGCCGGACGGTGGATCGGCGCGGTGGCGTTCCTGCTCGCGGGCCTGTATCAGCTCGGCCCTCTCAAGTACGTCTGCCTGCGGCACTGCCGCGATCCCATGGGCCACCTGGTGCGCTACGCCGGCTTCCGGCAGCCGGCCCGCGACCTGCGGGTGGGTGTGCACCACGGCGCCTACTGCGTCGGCTGCTGCGCGGGACTGATGGTCGTCCTGATCCCGCTCGGCGTGATGAACGTGGCGGCGATGGCCGCGCTGGCCGTGGTGATCTTCGTGGAGAAGCTGTGGTCCCGTGGTCCGGCGCTGGGCCGGGTCGTGGGCGTCGCGTTCCTCGTGCTGGCCGTGCTCGCGCCGTTCCAGGACTGGCTGCTGCCGGGGTTGCGGGGTTCGATGCCGGCGATGGACGACATGTGACGCGCCCGGCGCCGGACAGGCCGGCGAGTTCGCCTGCCTCTTCGGTCACTGGGCAGGTGGTCAGGAATCAGGACCGCTCCACTGGAACGGGAAGTACTTGCTCGACTTCCCCGAGCGTTCCCAGGAGAAGCCGAACGCGTCGGCGCGGTCGGCCGTGGCCCGCCCCCAGGTGGCGATCTGGCCGGGGCCGACCTCGGCGCCCGGGGCGTTGTGCACCTGGACGCGTGCGCCGTCCGGCGTCGTCGGGCCGGTGAGCGCTTCGGCGGTGGCCGTGACCCGGCCGGGAACCTCGGCCCGCCAGGTGGCGAGGTCCTCGTCGATCTCGACGTGGACGGGGGCGATCTCCATGCCGCGCATCTCGGGGTGGAACATCGCCCCGAACTCCGCCGGCCAGCCGCCCGCCTCACCGCCGAAGATGGCTCCGAGCGCACCGCGCTGCTGTTCGTCGGCGCGCTCGTCGAGGAAGATCGCGGCGTACGGCTCGGTGTGCGTCCCGGCCCAGGGGTTGCCGACGAAGGAGCCGAGCATCAGGACGTTGAGATCGTCGAGTCGTACGTCGCCGAAGCTGCCTTCCCGGATGTGCCAGACCAGCACGCCCTCGCAGTCGCCGTAGGTCGGTGGCTGCGCAAACGTGCAGGGGCACGGTATGGCGCACTTGCACACGTCGAACCAGTCACCGGTCAGGTGCCAGCGCGTTCCGGTCCCGCCGGTGGTGACCTGCTCTGTCATCTCGCTTCCCTCCTGCCGAGCCCTGGAGAGCTCTCTCGGAGTGGCGAGACCGCGTTTCCCGAGCCCGCTCCCAAGGATCGCGAGGCGGCCTCCCTTCCAGCTTGCACCTCACGTCCCTGCCGGGGAAACCCGTCACGATGTTCGCCTCAACCAGCCGCGTCGGCCGGGCGGAAGACGCGGTCGAGATGGTCGTCCAGGACCGCGGTGGCGGACTCGGGACTGCGCTGGCCGACGAGGATGCCGGTGCCGAGCCCCGCGGACATCGCGAGCAGGCCGGCCGCCGTCAGCCGCGCGTCCACACCGGGCCGCAGCAGATTGGCGGCCTGCGCCTGCCGGAGGATGTCGGTCAGGGCGTCCTCGGCCGCGTCGGGGTCCTTGACGAAGGGCTGGGCCGCGAGCGTACGGTCGGTCACGGCCAGCACGGCGTACGAGGTGTAGAGGTGGTGGAAGACACGGCTCTCCTCGTCGGCCGGCAGCGCCGTCATCAGCAGTGCCTCGACCATGGCGCGCGGCCCCGGCGCGTCCCCGGCGGCCCGGATCCGGGCGGCGAGCCGTTCCCCGAACTTCCCGGTCAGGTGTTCCAGGCCGAAGAGCAGCAACTTCTCCTTGGTCTCGAAGTAGTACTGCACCAGCCGCAGTGACACGCCCGCCTCGGCTGCCACATCGCGCATCCCCACGGCATGCAGCCCGCGTTGCCCGGCGACCCGGACGAGCGCCTCCGCGATCTCGGTGCGCCGTTGCGCATGGTCCACCCGCTTGGGCATCGCCTGAGCCTCCGCTCGTCGTCCGCCGGCCCGCACCGGGCCTTTCATGGTACAGCCGTATCAACATCGTGATACGTTCGTACCACGAAAACCGCGACCCCCGGAGGTGGCCGTGTCCGAGACCACTGCCCGCACCCAGGCCGACGTCGGCCGCTATGTGAGCGACACCTGGCGCGAGCGCTACTTCGCCGCCTGTGACGCCGTCTACGCGCTGGGCGCGCCCGCCCAGGCGGAGCAGGACGTGGAAACCGCGTTCGGTACCACCCACGTGTACCGCTACGGGCCCGCCGACCCCGCGGCCCGGTCCCGCACCCCGGTCGTCCTGGTGCACGGAGCGGGCTCGTGTTCCGCCATGTGGTACCCGAACACCCCCGACCTCAGCGCCGAGCGACCGGTCTACGCCGTCGACACCCCCGGCGACCCCGGACGCAGCGTCCAGCGCGAGCCGATCCACCAGCCCGAACGGGCCGCACAGTGGCTGGACGAGACGCTGGCCGGGCTCGGGCTGGAACGCGTCCACCTCGTCGGCATCTCCTACGGAGGCTGGCTCGCCCTGAACCAGGCGCACCGCAGGCCCGAACGCCTCGCCTCGGTCACCCTGCTCGACCCGGGCGGCCTGGAGAAGGTGGGGCTGCGCTTCTTCGTCTGGCTCTTCGCCGGCCTCTTCGCGAGCTTCGCGCCCGCAGCGCTGCGCCCGCGACTGGCGGCCTGGCTGGAGCAACCGGTCCTGGTCATGCCCGAGCTGCGCACCATGGTCAGGACCGCCGTCCGCGCCTACCGCATCCGTCGCCCGGCCCCGCTCCCGCTGTCCGAGTCGGAGCTGTCCACCATCCGTACGCCGCTCTATCTGGCACTCGGCAAGCGCAGCCTCCTGCTGCACCCCGAGCGGCAGCTGGAGCGCGTCCCGCGCCTGATACCGGGCGCCCGCGCCGAGATCATCACCGACACCGGACACGGACCGCAGATCGACCACGCGCAGGAGATGAACCGCCGGATGCTGAACTTCATGGCTTCCGTCGACCTTCCGCACTGACGCAGGATCCTCGGCGGCCAACCGCCCGCCTCCACACGGGACTTGTGGCTTGTGCGTCGCGTGTCACGAGCGAAGGAAGGCGAGGACCGCCAGCACGCGCCGGTGGCCGTCGGTGTCCACCGGCAGATCCAGCTTGTTGAAGATGTTGCCGACGGGTGGCCTACCCGGCGGGCGAGGCCCTGAAGGTCTCGGGCCAGACGATCGTCACCCCGGACGGCACGCCCGGCAACACCGACGAGGTGGTCGCCGCCAACCCGGTGGGCAAGGCCGCCCTGCCGACTCGCGCGTTCGTGTGGAAGGACGCGAAGGCCACCAGGTACGCGAAGGCCACCAGGTACGCGAAGGCCACCGAGTACGCGAAGGCCACCGAGTACGCGAAGACCACCGAGTACGCGAAGACCACCAAGGACGCGGAGCACGCCCGAAACGCGGCCGACGCCACCGTCCTGGATGTCCTGGGAAGCCGGGACCCTCGGTGGAACAAGCCGGGGGAGGCCGTCCTCGGCGAGCGCACCGCCAAGGCCCTGGGCGTCGGAAAGGGACAGCACGTCCCGGTCCGGTTCACCGACGGCACCACCGTCGTCCTGCGCGTCGGCGCGGTCCTGCCCGACGACCCGGCCCGCGGTGACTTCGTGGTCTCCCGTGACCTGGTGCGAGCCCACGACCCGGCCGCGCTCACCGACGACATCTTCGTCCCCGGTGACGCCGAGGCCACCGACTCCGTCCCGGGCACCGCGCTGCACGACGCCGCCGAGTACGCGCTGGCCGACTACGACACCGACGCCAGGCTCACCGAGAGTCTCGCCATGATGCTGGTCACGATCGCCGTCGGCTACAGCGTGATCGCCGTCGCCAACAGCATGGCCGTGGCCGCCCACGGCCGACGTCGCGACCTCGGGGTGATGCGGTCCGCCGGCGGCACCGTGCGCCAGCTGCTCCTGTTCTCGGCGGGCGAGACCGCCCTGGTCATCGTCGTCGGCGCCGCCCTCGGCGTCCTGGTGACGCTGCCCCCGCTGGCGGCGATGGCAGCCGGCCTCTCCGAGGCCACCTCGTCCGACGTGGCCCTGCACCTGAACACCGGCACCCTCGCGACCGCCGTCATCGGCACCCTGCTGACGGCCGTCCTCGCCGGGATCGCGGTCACTGCGAAGACGCTGCGGGGGCGGGCCGGGTAGCGACGGCGCCCGTCCGGGCTGAACGCCACCGGCCACAGCCCCCCGCCGGGGACCGTCAGGCAGCCGCGAGCTTCTGGATGCGGGGGTGGTTCTCCAGCGCCCAGCGCACGGTCTTCGGCGGGCGTCCGAGCAGGGTTTCCAGTTCGTCGGTGATGCCGCCGTATCCTCCGCGGCCGATGATCCGGGTCAGGGTCTTCAGGTGCTCCGCGATGTGCGGGTACGCGGACATGTGGGTGTCGACGTAGGCCTTGTTCCAGGTTTCGATGTCCTCGGGGACATACGTGACCGGGCGTCCCAGCACGGCCGTGAAGTCCTCCGCGATCCCGTGCATGTCCTTCAGCTCCGGGCCGGTGAGCGCGTAGGACCTGGAGATGTGCGGCGCCGGGTCGGCCAGGATCTTCGCGCACAGTTCCGCGACGTCGTAACCGGCGATGGGCGCGAGCCGGTGGTCGCCGAAGGGCAGGCGCAGTTCGCCGTCGGCCAGTGAGCTGAGAGCCAGCCAGGTCATGATGGGGTTCTCGACGAAGAAGGCCGCCTGGATGTTGACGGTCGGGACGCCGGACCACTCCAGCACCTGCTCGGCGACCCAGTGGGCCCGCTGCTGCGGCGACCAGTTGGCGACGAGTCCGCCGAGCCGGGCGCGCCGCTCTTCCTCGGGCGCGGTCATGTGGTCGAAGGTCATGAACGACTGCTCGTACTCGGAGATGTTGACGAACACCTCGATGTCGCCCTGGGCCCGTGCCGCCGCGGCCATCAGGCTGACGGCGTCGGTGTAGTAGGGCGACAGGCTCATGCTGAAGTAGATGCGCCGCACGCCCTTCAGGGCGGCGGTCACGTCGGCGATGGTGAGCAGGTCACCGACGAAGACCTCGGCGCCGGCCTGACGGAGGGACTGCGCGCGTTCGTCGTCCTGCCGTACGAAGGCGCGCACGGGGTGCCCTTGTGCGAGCAGCATGTCGACCATCGTCCGGCTCACGCCGCCGATTTCGCCGGCGGCACCGGTGATCAGGATGGGATTGCGGTCTGACATCAACGTGTCCTCTGTCTGGTGGGGGGGGGGTGGGTGGGTCGGCTGTTCAGAAAGCCCGGGCAGCGCCTGTGCGTCAGCCGGCGAGCTGGTTCATCTTGCGGATCTGCTTGTCGAAGACCCCGGGGGGAGCGAGGCGGCGCAGTACGCGTGCGCGTCCGGCCAGGGGCCCGGCGGTGTAGCGCGGCTTCGGCTTCGTGTCGGTCGCCGCCGCGACGATCGCCTGGGCGACGACGGCGGGGGCGTCGCCGCCTCTGACCGCGTCCGCCATCACGCGGTCGACGGTCTGCCGCTGCTTCGCGTACGCGTGCAGGGGGGTGTCGGGCTTCGCGCTGTTGGCCTCGAACCCGGTCCTGGTGTAGGCGGGTTCGACGATGAGCGCCCGGACGCCGTGGTCACGGACCTCGTGGTCCAGGGACTCGGTGTAGCCCTCGATCGCGTGCTTGGAGGCGGCGTAGGCGGCCATGTAGGGCTGGGGCAGGAACCCGAGCACGGACGAGATGTTGATGACGCGTCCGCGTCGCTGAGCGCGCATGTGCGGCAGAACCTCGTTCACCATGCGCATGACCCCGAAGACGTTGGTGTCGAAGACGGCCTGGGCCTGCGCGACGGACGTTTCCTCCGCCGCGCCCGTCGAGCCGACGCCGGCGTTGTTGACCAGGACGTCGATCCGCCCGAACCGCTCGCTCACCTCCTGGACCACTGCGGCGACCGAGACGTCACTGGCGACGTCGAGGCCGAGGAAGGTCACACCGTCGAGTGGGGTGACGCGTGAGGTGTCACGGCTCGTGCCGACCACGTCGAACCCCGCTGCGACCAGTGCGAGCGCGGTTTCCTTCCCAATGCCGGATGACGCACCCGTCACGAGTGCCACTGGCCGGTCTGTCGTCATCCTGGACTCCCGCTCTCACGCGAAACCGATCGGTTTCCACTACAGTAAACCGATCGGTTTCCGAGTGCAAGTCCAAGCAGGGGAGGGCGTCATGGGCAGGATCAGTGCGCAGGAGAGGCGGGGGAGCGTCATCCGTGCGGCGGTCGCCGAGTTCGCGATCACCGGCTACCACGGCACCACCACCGCGATGATCGCGAGGCGGGTCGGCGTCACGCAGCCGTATCTCTTCCGCCTCTTCCCGGACAAGAAGGCGATCTTCGTCGCCGCTCTGGAGCGGAGCATGGAGGACACCCGCCTGGCCTTCGAGAGGGCGGCCGACGGGGCGGAGGACGACGAGCGGGCCCTTCTGGCAATGACGAGCGCCTACGCGCGGCTGATCTCGACGCGCCCCGAAACGCTCCTGATGCAGATGCAGGGATACGTCACGGTGGCGGCCGCCGAGGCGCGGGGCGACGACCTGATCGGCGAGGCCGTCCGGGCCGGCTGGATGAGGATCCGGGGCACCGTGCACCAGTCGCTGGGCGCCGATGCCGACAAGACCGCAAGCTTCTTCGCCTGCGGCATGCTCGGCAACACGCTCGCGGCCATCGGGCTTCCCCCGGGCGCCGGGCGGTGAGGAGGTGTTCTGGACGGGCGATCCGTCAGCGCACGCCTGCCGTGTCGAGCAGGGTGGTTACGGTGGGCGCGACGAGCCCGGTCAGGTCGTCGGCCTGAATTCCCGCGCGGGCGCTCGCGCCGTCGAAGACCAGGCTGAGCTGCCGGGCCAGCAGATCGGGATCGCCCGCCCCGCCCTGCTCGGCCTCGGCGCGGAAGAAGGCGGTCAGGTTCGCTTTGACCTGATGGGCGACCCGGCTCGCGGGGTGACTCTGGTCCTTGAGCTCGATCTGCACCGCCAGGTACCGGCAGCCGCGGAACTCGGGCGCCCCTGCCTGCGATTCCACCCGCTCGAAGACGTGCAGGATCCGCTCGCGGGGTGACCGGCCGTCGTCCGCCGCGGGCAGGAGGGTCGCCACGTAGGCGGAGGCGCGCTCCTTCAGGCTTGCCGCCAGGAGTTCGTCCTTGCTCTCGAACAGCTGGTACATGGAGCGCTTCGACACCCCCGCCGCCTTGCACAGCGCCTCGACGCCGATACCGACGCCGTCCTGGTAGGTGAGCGTGGCCGCCGCCTCCAGCAGTCGCTCCCTGGGGGTTGGTTTCACTTCGGTGGTCATAGCGCGAGATTAACCCGAAGCGGACAAAGTGAAAACCGATCGGTTTTCAGGGGTGCGCGGTGCCGCCAAGGTCTACGCCACGGCCCGCGACCCGCGGAGCGTGACGCACCCCGACGCCGTCCCGCGGGCGCTGGAGGTCACCGACCCGGCCTCCGTGGCGGCCGCCGCCGCACAGGCGCAGGACGTCACCGTGCTGATCAACAACGCCGGTGCCGCGTATGGCGCACAGAGGGCACGCCGATCCCGAATCGGACTGGACAACGCGCACCACCTGCACGCTCTCACGTGATCAGCCGGCATCGGGAACGGAACTGCCGGGCGCTTCATGCCCGGCCCGGCGGCGGTACTCGGCGTTGATGCGCTGAGCTTCCTCGAGCTGGTCCTCAAGGATGACGATGCGGCAGGCGGCCTCGATCGGGGTGCCCCTGTCGACGAGTTCGCGGGCGCGCGCCGCGATCCGCAGTTGATACCGCGAGTACCGGCGGTGTCCGCCCTCCGAGCGCAGCGGAGTGATCAGACGAGCCTCACCAAGGGCTCGGAGGAAGGCCGGGGTGGCGCCGAGCATCTCGGCGGCCCGCCCCATCGTGTATGCGGGGTAGTCATCGTCGTCCAGACGATCACTGAGGGGGATATCTGCTGTCATGTCACCTCGTTGCGCAACGCGTCGAGGGGCCCTGATGCCGTACGGCACCAGGGCCCCGAAGGAAATTCAACACCATCTGTCGGCCCTAATGCGGTGCCGACCTTCTGTTTCCGCTACCGGCCCTGAAGGGGGGTGCGGGGATCGCGGCTGCGTGACCGGGGACCACCTTCCAATCCGGGGTCTTGCGGTACCCGGGCGAGTGCTTCTCGGACCGGGCGATCCTGATGGCGTCTGCTCCTCCGTTCTTCCTCTGAACCAACCACTTGGTGAACTGGTACTGCGGTACTGCGGTACTGCTCGGTGGTGCAACCCGCCAGTTCGTGTCTGCCGGGCTTCGCTTGACCGGTGTCAACGAGAAAAGGCTAACCGTGCCAGAGCTCAATGTCTACTCTGGCAAGAGCAGATTTAAGCTCTGTGGGGGAACAGATAGCCTGCGGCATGCACCAACGGATGGCTCGACTCGTTCGGCAGGTTCGGCGGCGCCAGTTCGAACGATGTCGGGTCGCACACCCGTGACCGATCCGATCGCCGGCCCCGGCTGCTGATGGGCTGCCCCCACAGTGCGCCATCACCCGCGCAAGACCTGTCCAAGGGCCGGCCCTGGGGGCTGCGGTCGCACACGAAAGGGCGGCCGTACTCCGACGCTCTGTCGGTGTACGCCGCCCTGGTGTGGTGCGAGGTGCGGGGGATGGCCCGCGCTGTCATGGCGGTTACTTCGGGTCGCGGTTGAACACCGACTTCGACCAGAAGTAGCCGAGCGTGGTGAGAGCCAGGCACCAGGCGACCGCGAGCCACCCGTTGTGACCGATCTCGGTGCCGAGCAGCAGCCCGCGCACGGTTTCGATGGCCGGTGTGAACGGCTGGTACTCGGCGATCGGCTGGAACCACCCCGGCATCGCGTCGACCGGGACGAAGGTGCTGGAGATGAGCGGCAGGAAGATGAGCGGCATCGCGTTGTTGCTGGCCGCCTCCGCGTTCGGGCTGACCAGGCCCATACCGACCGCGATCCAGGTGAGCGCCAGGGCGAACAGTACGAGCAGCCCGAACGCCGCGATCCACTCCAGGGCCGTGGCGCCGGTGGAACGGAAGCCGATGGCCACGCCGACGGCGCCGACGAGCACCACACTGATGACCGCCTGGAGCACGCTGCCTACGACGTGCCCGATGAGCACGGAACCACGGTGGATGGCCATCGTGCGGAAGCGGGCGATGATGCCCTCGGTCATGTCGTTGGAGACGGACACCGCCGTACCGATCGTGGTGCTGCCGATGGTCATCAGCAGCAGGCCCGGCACGAGAAACGCCACGTACTCGGAGCGATCTGCGCCGCCGCCGATGCCCGCGCTCATCGTGTCGCCGAAGATGTAGACGAACAACAGCAGCAGCATGATCGGCGTCAGCAGCAGGTTCAGGGTCAGGGACGGGTAGCGCCGCGCGTGCAGGAGGTTGCGGCGCAGCATCGTGGAGGAGTCGCGGACGGCGAGGGCGAGGGAGCTCATCGAACAGCCTCCTTGGGCTGGGTGGGCTGCGTGGACTGGTTCGGCTGGTTCGGCTGGTTCGGCTGGTTCGGCACGGTGCTGCCGGTCAGGGCGAAGAAGACGTCGTCGAGGTCGGGGGTGTGCACGGTCAGCTCGTCCGCCTCGATGCCGGCCGAGTCCAGTCGGTCGAGGATGGCGCGCAGTTCGCGCTGGGTGCCGCCGCTGGGGATCTCCAGCGTCAGACCTTCGTCGTCCCGGGTGACCTCGCTCAGGGCGAGGGCGGCGCTCTGGTACGCGGCCGGGTCGGTGAAGCGCAGTCGTACATGGCCGCCGGTGACGAGCCGCTTGAGCTCCTCGGCGGTGCCCTGGGCGACGAGCTTGCCGTCGTTGAGGACGGCGATGCGGTCGGCGAGCTGGTCGGCCTCCTCCAGGTACTGGGTGGTGAGGAAGACGGTGACGCCGTCGGAGACGAGCTCGCGGATGATCTGCCACATGTTGTGCCGGGAACGCGGGTCCAGACCGGTGGTCGGCTCGTCGAGGAAGATGATCCGGGGGCTGCCGACCAGGGTCATGGCGATGTCGAGGCGGCGCTTCATGCCGCCGGAGTAGGTGGAGGCGGGCTTCTTGGCGGCCGCGGTGAGGTCGAAGCGCTCCAGCAGTTCGGCGGTGACCCGCCGTCCCTCGCTCCTGGAGAGGTGGTGCAGATCCGCCATGAGGAGCATGTTCTCCTCCCCCGTGATCAGCCCGTCCACGGCGGAGAACTGGCCGGTCACACCGATCGCGGCCCGCACCGCCTGGGGGTCGGCGGCCAGGTCGTGGCCGCCGATGTGGATGCCGCCGGTGCCCGGGTCGGCGGAGATGAGGGTGGAGAGGATCTTCACGGCGGTGGTCTTGCCGGCGCCGTTCGGGCCGAGCAGGGAGAAGATCGTTGCTTCGGGGACGGCGAGGTCGACGCCGTCGAGCACGACCTTGTCGCCGTAGGACTTGCGCAGCCCGTTCGCCGCGATGGCCAGGTTGGTCATGAGGGATGGCTCCTTCTTCACAGGCTGCGGGCGGTGATGTCGCCGTGGTCGGTGGTGGCGTGGATGGTCAGGCCGGCGCCGGCGCCCTCGCTGTTCTTGAGCGTGTTGTGGAGGCGGCCGTAACCGGTGCCCGCGTCCAGGGCGGCGGAGACTCCGCGAGCGGCGTCGATGGAGATGTCGCCCATCCGGGTGCGCAGGACCACCGTGCCGCGCTCGGCCTCGGCGATCCGGATGTCGCCCCGCTGGGTGCTGATCTCCGCCGGGCCGGAGAGCCGTCCGATCGTGACGTCGCCGTCGTGCACGGTGAGGCGGATGCTCGCGGCCTCGTCGACCTTGACCGGGCCCTGCGCGCCCTCGAAGGTCACGTCCCCGAGCCGTCCGACGCCCCGGAACTCGGCGGCGGCCGCCTTCGCCTCGATGCGGGAGCCGGCAGGCAGTTGGACCGTCACCTCGACGGAGCCGGACGCACCCAGGATCTGGTTCTTCCCCGCCGGGGCTTCGACCCGCAGCACGCCTTCGTCGAATGCGACCGTGGTCTGCTCGGCGGCCTTCACGTCGCGGCTCTTGGAGGCGTTGGCGGGCAGGACCTCGACGGTGGTGTCGGCCCGGTCGGCGGCGATGAGGTGGATACGTCCGGCGGGGATGTCCAGGTGGGCGGAGATCGGGGCGGTGGTGTCGAACTTCTGCATCATGCTCTCCTCGTGCACTCGTCGTTTCTGACAACGCAAACGCTACGTTGCGTTTGCCTATGCGGCAACAACGCTGTTGCACGCGAATCACGTTCCTGCAGGCCATCGCCGCTATTTCGTTGCGATGGGAGTAGGTGCAACGCAACGTCCGCTACCGTTGTGTTGCATTGGAGGTCGGGTGAACGCTACGCTGGCGGCGTCAGGGACAGATGAAGGGAGATCGCGATGCCGGGAGGCAGGCTCACTCAGCAGGAACGTCAGCAGATCGCCTCGGGGGTGGCCGACGGCCTTGCCTACGCGGAGATCGCCCGACGTCTCGACCGCCCCACCTCGACCGTCACACGTGAGGTGATGCGTAACGGCGGCCCCACCGCCTACCGCGCCGACCTGGCCCACCGCGCGACCGAGCGTCGCGCCCACCGGCGCAAGCGCACCCAGCCGCGGGGGCAGGGGGCGCCGGTGCAGGGCTACGGGCCCGACGACGAGGCGGTGCGCGAGTACGAGGAGGAGTTCACGACCCTCTTCATGCGACAGGGCGTGCCCAAGATGACTGCCCGCGTGCTGACCTGTCTCTTCATCACCGACGCGGGCAGCCTCACCGCGTCCGAGCTCGTCCAGCGTCTTGAGGTCAGCCCGGCGTCCGTGTCCAAGGCGGTCACGTTCCTCGAAGATCAGGGCCTCATCCGCCGGGAGCGCGACGAGCGCCGTCGTGATCGCTACTACGTCGACGACGACGTCTGGTACCAGTCGACGATCGCCAGTGCTCGCGGCGTCGGCCAGGTTGCAGAGACCGCCCGGCGGGGCGTCAGGGTCCTCGGCCCCGGTACGCCGGCCGCCGCACGCCTCGAGAACATCGCCCGCTTCAGCGACTTCATCAGCGAGAGCATCCTCCGCGCCGCGGAGCAGGCCCGCGAGGTCCTCTACACGAAACCCGAACCGACCTCGGGCGGCACTTCCTCGTCAGGTCCGGATCGCGGATAGACAGCTGTCCTGATGGTCACGGCCAGTGGGGCAAGCCGTTTCTCGCGGCTCCGGGTGTCGGGGCGCGTCAATCCCACGTCAGAAAAGGCTTGCTGCCCGTCAAGGGGGCGTCAGAGCAACACAGTTGAGTGATTCACCAGTCGTAGCTTCGTCGTAGCAGCCCTTGACCGGGGCGCCCCCACGCAGCGCGGGCCTCACCGGACCGCCAGGAGGAGAACGACGATCATGACGACCACGGTGCCCACCTCCGCCACCCCCGCCGGGGCCCGGCCGCTCGACGACCGGCGGGCCGATGCTCGCGAGAAGGACATCATGCGGTTCCGCACGGTGTCCGGGCCCGATCTGACCACCCGTAACGACGCGTACCTCGCCTGGCAGCTCGACCGTCAACAGGCAGAGCTGTGGCCGTACTTCCGCCGCTACGAGTCCGCCGCCCTGACCACCCGCGCCACGGTCGTCTCCGACACCGGAGTGGTCACCCAGGGCCCCAACTTCGGCGGCCAGGACTACCTCTCCCTCACCGCCCATCCGGCCGTTCTCGACGCCGCCCACCAGGCCCTGCGCGACTACGGCCCACTGACGGCCGGATCCCCCGCCCTGGGCGGCGCAACCCCGATCAGCAAGGCACTGGAAACCGGGCTGGGCGAGGCGTTGCGCACCGAGCATGTGGCGCTCTTCCCGACCGGTTGGGCGGCAGGCTTCGGCACCATACGGTCGCTGCTGCACCGTCGCGACCACATCCTGCTCGACAGGCTCTCCCACGACTCGCTGCGCCAGGGCGCCGCCGCGAGCGGGGCGAGCGTGGAGTTCTTCCGGCATCTGGACAACGAGGCCGTGCGCCGTCACCTGCGGGGCATCCGTGCCACCGACACCGCGGGCGCCGTCCTCGTCGTCACCGAGGGCGTGTTCTCCATGGACTCCGACACCCCGCAGCTGGCCGAACTCCTCGGCATCTGCCGGGAGTACGGCGCCCATCTGATGGTCGACGTCGCGCACGACTTCGGGGCGATGGGCGAGCGGGGCGGCGGGCAGCTGGAGGTGCACGGCATTCTCGGCGAGGTCGACTTCGTCGTCGGCGCCTTCTCCAAGACGTTCGCCACCACGGGCGGCTTCCTGGCCACACCGTCCGCCTCGGCGCGGGAGTACGTGCGGATGTTCGGCGGTCCGCAGACCTTCTCCAGCGCCATCACCCCCGTACAGACCGCGGTGGCCCTCGCCGCCCTGTCCGTCGTGACCTCCGCGGAGGGCGCCCGGCGCCGGACGGCGGTCTCTGCCGTCGCCACCCGGCTGCGCGAGGGGTTGACGGCGCGCGGTCTGGAGGTGATGGGCGATGTGGTCTGCCCGGTCGTCCCCGTCCTGATCGGCGACACCCCCACCGGCCGTACGGCCTCCGGTCTCATCGCCCGGGCCGGTCTCGTCGCGCACCTCGTCGAGCAGCCGGCCGTCGCCTCCGACGCTGCCCGCTTCCGTCTGCAGGCCATGGCGGAGCACAGTGACGACGACGTCGACACGGCCATCGACATCCTGGACACCTGTATCCGCGAGGCGCGGCGGACCGTCGGCTGAGGTCCTTCGCCATGGAATCGGTCCGTCCGCCCATCCCCGGCCGAGCACGCGATACCGAAATCCTCCGCTTGGTAAGAGAGGTGCCCGGCCCGGTGAGAAACAAGATCCGGCCGCTGTGCGTGGCAGACCTCCGTGTCATGATCCGTGCCTTGCTGTTCGAGTAGAGATCGGGCTTCCATGCCGTCCCACAGACGCCGCTTCCTTGCTGTCCCGGCTGCCCTCACGGCGCTCGCCGTAGCCCAGGCCGTCACCCCTGTCGCGGCCGTTGCCGTGGCTCCGACCGAGGTGTCGACCACGCTGGCCGCGCGGACGACTTCCGTGCCCGCCGCAGACGAGATATCCGGTTCCGGTCAGGCGGTCGTCTGGCGGCAGAAGACCTCCGCCGACACGCTGGCGCACGGCTGGCTCGCCGTCTCCGGAGGCACCCCCCAGGACCTCGGCCGGCTCGCGGACACCGATGAATCGGTGAACGTCGACGCGGTGTCCGTGCAGGACGGGTTGGCGGCCGTCGCCACCTCCGCCAACCCGAACGGCGATCTCGCCGACCATGTCACGCTGCGCCACCTCGACTCCGGTGAGGAGGACGTTCTCCCGATCACCTACGACAGTTCGGGAGCCGCCGGGGACGAGCGCTACCGTGGCCAGGCCGGCAACGGCATCCTCGTCCAGCAGAGCTACGACGACGGTTCCGCCTACCGAGTGCGCCTGCTGCTGCGCACACCCGGCGGCGAGGACCGGACGCTGCTGTCCGATGACGAGCAGTACGAAATCCTCGCCTCGGACGCACACGGCGCCTTGGTGCTCCGGCGGACCGCGCCCGGCTGGGACCACAGAATCGTCTACGTCGACTTCGCCGACGGCGCGACGGTCACGGTGGCGGAGCCCACGACCGACGAGTTGCCGCAGGGCCTGGAGTTCACCCCCAGCCATGTCGGAGTCATCGACGGCTCGACCCTGACCGAGTGGCGGCGGTCGGCGCCCGGGGACGGCTCGTCCACGGTCGACCTGCCCGTCGGTGGGGCGCACTGGATCAGCGACGACACGCTCGCCTGGTACCACTTCGACACGGACGGAACATCCGAGCTGTTCGCGATGGCCAGGGACGGCTCCACCGCGGCGCAGGACCTCGGCGGAACCTTCACCGACCTCTCCGTCGGCGACGACGGCAAGATGCGCGTGACGCTCTACCGGCCCGATACGGACGCCGCGATCCAGACCCTCGCCGACGGCCGGGTCTCCACCGCAGCCGGTGACGCCACCACGATCCCGGCAGGACCCGCCAGGCTGGACGCCCTGGCCCTGTCCCACGGTGCGCTCTACACGGCCGACGACTCCTCTCGCCAGAGGGGCGTCCTGCTCCGCTCGAACCTGTCGGCCGGCCCGGCCGGCGCCGCGGCGAGCACGCCGTCCCGGGTACTGGCCTACTCCGACGGGCTGGTCCACCAGACTCTGGCCGCCGCCGGAGGACGGGTCCTGGTCGTGCAGGGCGGTCCCCCCGCGCTGGCCCACCTCCAGGTGTACGAGAACGGCAAGCTGGTCGGCACCCAGCTGGACCTCTCCGACCCCTCGGACGTGAACGTCGTGGACTTCGACGGCGCGCACGTCCTGCTGACGGACAAGACGACCGCGTCCGACGGCACTCTCCTCCTCGACACCTTCGCCGACGACGCCAGGCAGCGGGTGCCTGCCGGCTCCGCGCTGGACGGCGGCGCCGTGTACTCCTCGGTACGGAACGGCACCACGTCCACCTGGGCGATCCGCCGGACCGACCTGACCACCGGCACCGCCACCACCGTCGCCACCGTGAGCTGCCTTCCCGGCGGCCTCCAGGTGCGCGGCTCCCGAATCCTGCTGACCACCTGCGGGGCCGCCTCCACGACCGGCCTGCTGCTCAAGGCGGGCAGCTCGACCGGCACCGCAGTGGACGCCTCCGTCCACACACCGATCCTCGGCACGGACGTTCTCTACACCTTCACCAAGTCCTCGGACGGTGGCGCCGTCACGCTGAACGCCCAGCCGCTGGTCGGAACGACGACCGCGGCGCAGCCCCTGTTCGCTCTCCCCGCGAAGGCGAACTCCGCCGCCGCCGACCGGTGGGCGGTCGACCGTGACGCGCCCTGGGCGGCCTGGATGGACGACGCCGGCGTCACCCATGTGACCTGGGCGGGCGTCCCCACCGCGGCCTCGGCCGCCGCCCCGTCCGGCTTCAGCCCCAACGGCGACGGCTCGGCGGACACCTGGACCCCCACCTGGGCCTACAACCGGCCGGTGAGCTGGACGCTCACCCTCAAGTCCGGCACCACGCAGGTGCGTTCCCTGACCGGTACGGCCTCCAATGGCAAGGTCGCACCGGTGTGGAACGGAACGTCGCAAACGGGCGGAGCAGCCGCCGAGGGCGCGTACACCTGGACGCTGACCGCACGCGACACCGTCACCGGCCGGGCGGCAGCCGACGTCAGTGGCAAGGTCACCCTGCGCCGCGTGGTCCCCGCCGCCTCCGTCACCGCGCCGACCGTCGCGAGCAGCGCGGCGACGAGCGCTGCCGTGCCGGTCGCCTGGTCGGCGAAGACCGCGGGCGTGAAGTCGTACGACGTCGGCTGGCGCGTCGCCACCCGGGACAGCGCGGGCGTCTGGAAGCTCGGGCCGCTGCACACCTGGCGCACCTCCACCACGGCCACGTCCGCGGTCTTCGGCAAAGCGGGCAGCCCCGTGAAGCCGGTGCCTGGACTCACCTACCGGTTCTACGTCCGCGCCCACGACGACGCCGGCCAAACCGGCCCCTGGAGCAAGGCGGCGACCACCGGCATCCCGGTCGACGACCGTGCGACGGCCCTGCACTACACGGGCACCTGGAAGTCGGTGGCGGCAACCTCCGCCTGGTCCGGAACCGAACGTACCTCCGCCACCAAGGGCGCGTACGTCTCCTTCTCGGCGGACGGCACCCAACTGCGCATTGTGGCGACCCGGAAGTCGAACGGCGGGCGCTTCGCGGTCGTGGTGGACGGAAAGACGGTCGGCACGGTGAACACCTACGCCGCGAAGACCGCCTACCGGCAAGTGGTGTTCACCCGCACACTCGGCACCACGATCACGACCCACAAGGTGCAGTTGCGGGTCCTCTCCGGCAGCACACCTGAAAGATCCACCGTCATCCTGGACGCCGTCATGGTCACCCGCTGAGCCAACCCGCCCGGAGAGGACAGCAACAAGGCCCGGGTCTCTGACCTGGGCCTTGTTGGTGAAGGAGACGCTGCCTCGGCGCTCTGGTGAGTGGTCCTCACCCCCACCCGGCCGACGGGTCCATCTCCTCGTCGTCGTCTTCGTCGTCTTCCCCGAAGGGGTCGGCGAAGATCGAGAGGAGGCTGTCATCGACCTTGTCGCCGACTTCATCCTCCGTGAGGAGGATCCTCCGGAGCGCGTTCAGCGGGTACACGTAGCTGTCCGGGTCGCCGGGCGCGCCGACGCAGGGGTGATCGAAGGCGGACGTCTCCGCGCCCGCGTCGAAGAACGGCTCAAGCTGTCCGCTGACGAGGTCCGGGATGTACTTCCACACCATCCCCTTGTGGCGGCAGAACACTTCCCCGACGTACCAGATCGCGCCCTGAACGAAGGGTGTCATGCGCCGGTCGGTGATCTCCTCCATGCTGTCCGCGGTTTCCCGGACCAGGTCGTCCAGGATCGTCAGGGAGGCCGGTGAGAAGTCGAGAACGCCGCCGAAGGAGGTCCGTGCGGCCCAGACGGCGTGAGCACCCTCGCGCGCGGCGAGCCACGCGCGCAGGTCGGGATGCCGAGTCGGGTCGTACATCTCGTCAGCTCCGGCCATACGGCCGACGGTAACAGCCCAACAGGCCCTCGCATTTGCGCAGTTCACACACCCCGGCGAACTCCCGAGGGCGCAGTGTCCCCGAAATGGACTAGACAACAAGCAAACCCCAGGCCACTGACCCTCGGCTGATCCTCGGCAACCGGACATGGCGAAGTGCGCGAATACATCAATCCGGTACATGGACTACGCTTGGTACATGTCCATGAAGCGCACCAACGTCTACGCCGACCCCGAGGACCTGGCCATCATCAAGGAGGCAGCCAAGCGCCGAGGCATAAGCGAGGCCGAGATCATCCGTCAGGGCATCCACCTTGCAGCCATGGCGAACCGGGTCTGGGATGAGCCGCTGTTCTCGCGCACCTTCGAGGGGCCGGGCCGCACGCTCGCCAAGCCGGAGGTCCGCGACACGGTCGCCGAGGCCGTCCGGCGTGAGACCGACCCGGGCTCCGGATCCGCCGCGTGATCATCGTCATCGCCGATACGTCCGGCCTTCTGGCAGCCCTGGACTCGGCTCATCCGGAACACCAAGCGGCAAACGAGGCGATCATGGCGGCGGGCCTGCTGGTCATGTCGCCGCTCCTGCTGGCCGAGCTGGATCACGTGGCGACGCGTGAGCTCGGCAGGGAGGCCGCCCTCAGCGCGGTCGACGACCTGCGGCGCTGGATGAGCCGGGGTCGTGTCGTCGTGCCGGAGATCACCGAAGACCACCTGGGCGCCGCCCAGTCTGTCCGTGTCCGCTACCGCGCGCTGGACCTCGACCTCGCCGACGCGGTGAACGTGGCGCTTGCCGCCGACTACGACACGGACGCCATTCTCACCCTCGACCGACAAGACTTCCGGGCCGTACGCCCGTTGGGCCGCTACAAGGCGTTCCGGGTACTCCCCGACGACCTCCCGCTCTGACGCAGGCCCCTCGGCGATCAAGTGCCCGCTCCCGCAAGGGGTTTGTGCGCTCGTGGACTCCGCGTGCCCAATGCCCGGGTGTACGAGTTGACCGTCGACAACGTGCTGGAGACGCAGGACGGCCCGCCGCGACTGGTCGTCCACGGGGTGTCGCAGTTCGAGGGGACGGTGAACGCCGACGGGGACCTGCACGTCGACGGGGACTCGGTGTTCCTCGGGAAGGTGAACGCCAACGGGCGCCTGTCGGTCCGAAACGGGACTGACTGGCTCGTGCACGTCAACGACGACCAGGTGTCGATCCAAGGCGACTTGAGGGTCCACGGCGCGTTCCGCTCCGACAGCTGACGGCCATCGGCAGGAGGTCAGAGCATCAGGAGGGCATCGCGTGGTTCCAGCTACTGATGACGGGCAGCTACCTCGGAGCGGCCAGTGCACTGGTCGAGCGGGTGCTGCTGAACGACCGAGTGCCCGATTCCGAACGGGTCCGGCTGCTGGTGGAGACCGAGGGCGCGATGACAGCCGCGGAGGGTGTCGCCCGCCGGATCGACGACGGCGCGGACGAGTCGACGCTCGCCGACTCGCTGTACGTCCGGTACTGCGTGCAGGACATCCTCTCCCGGGTGGTTCCGCGCGCGGTCGAACTGCTCGGTGACCTCGACGTCATGGCCTCCGATGAGGTGCGCCATCTCGCCGCCTGCGCCGACGGACTGGTCCTGCATCCGCCTGCATGCTCCCAGATGACCGGACCGCTGGTGGCGTACCTGAACGGAGGGCCGCTCACCATCGCCTGATCCCAGGCGAACAAAGCGCCTTGAGCCGCGCGCCTTTGAGCTCCTGGCGCCCCTCGGCTCCCGGCTCCCGGCTCGCTCCCGGCTCGCTCCCGCTCCGAGCCGGTTCGCCGGTCGGCCGGCCTTCTGCGATCAGCCGAACAGCTGGGAACCGAGAGGGCGCTTGCGATCGAAGCCGGGGAGGATCAGGAAGGTCGCGCTGGCGGTCGTGACGGTGAACCGCAGCAGTGCGTCGGAGGTGTCCATGTGGGTGAGGGTGGCGGTGAAGGTCCGCAGGTCGTTCTGGAAGCTGATGAAGAGCAGGCCGGCGGCGGGCTCGTCGGTGCCGTAGGAGCGGCGGAGCATGTGGCCGACACCGACCACGGCAGGGTGCGCCCTGCGCACGTGGGCGTCAGCGGGGACGAGATAGCGTCCGTCCGGCGTTTTGGCGCCGAGGTTCGGGCCCGCGGCGGCGGTGCCGCCGGAGAGGGGGACGCCGCTGGCGCGGCGCCGCCCGAAGACCGCTTCCTGTTCGGCCACGGACAGTGCGGCGAACCGCGGCAGGTCGAGTTCCATGCGTCGCAGTACGGCGATGGTGCCGCCGGCGACCTCGGAGGGGCCGGCCAGCCACAGGTCGCGTTGTTGCTCGGCCTTGGTGTGCGGGCCCACGATGCCGTCGATGAAGCCGAGGGGGTTGCGTGGCGCGGTGAGGCCGTTGCCGAGGGGCACGTTCGCGCCGCGGCGTGCGGACTGCCGCCAGCGTTCACGGACGCGGTCGCCGGCCTGGTCCAGGAGCGCGGCGGCGACCACCGGCAGGAGCAGTGCGTCGCCGGCGCAGATCTGTATCAGCAGGTCGCCGCCGCGTGCCCGGGGCGCGATCCGCTCGCGGGAGAAGCGTGGGAGGTCGGCCGCGCCGGGCAGCGAGGCACCGACCGCGCGCACCAGCCGTGGGCCCACCCCGACGGTCACGGTGAGGTCACCCGGCGGCAGCCCCAGCAGCCGCGGATCGTTGCCGCTGGTGAGTGCGCGGATTGCCTGGCCGAGGTCGGCCAGGAGCGGGCCGGCGGCCACTTTGGCACCGAGGTCGGCCACCACGGCGAGCAGGTTGGGCTGAGCAGGCTGGGGGAGCGTGATGCCCGCCTGGTGCCGGCCCGTCGCCGCCACCGGCGTGGGCGTGGCCGCTGCGGTAGAGGCGGGCCGCCCACGCTGGGCGGCGCCCGATGTGCACCCGGCGGTCAGACCGGCAGCCACCATGGCGCCGGTGACATCGAGGAACCTGCGGCGCGACGGGTGGTGATCGGCTCGGTGCATGGTGTGCAGGGTGCCACACCCGAATCGTGCGATCCCGTCAACCCCCTGTTCCTGGCGGGGAATTGAGCGCCATGAAAGACTGTGATCATGCCTCGGACAGATCTTCGCGTGTTGGCGGCGATGCTGGGAACGTTGACACTTGTGGTCGGCTGCAGCAGCGACGGCGGATCGAGCAGAGGGCAGCGGCCGAGCGGTGAACACGTGACGATCCGAGTGCCTGGCAACGCCCCGACGATCTCGGACGCGGTGTCGCTGGCCCGCCCCGGTGACCTGGTCCTGGTCGCTCCCGGCGTCTATCACGAGTCCGTGAGGATCACCACGCCTCGGATCACTCTTCGTGGCGAGTCCCGGGACAAGGTCGTCATCGACGGACGGCTGCAGCAGCCGAACGGTGTTGTCGTCTCGGCGCCCGGGGTGGCCGTGCAGAACCTGACGGTCGAGAACAACACGCAGAACGGGGTGCTGGTCACCGGTTCGGCGAAGGCGGCCGCCGGGATGCCGGGGCAGAGCGGCGGCTACGACACCGGCGACGAGCCCGTCACCTTCCTGAAGTCGTTCCTGGTCTCGTACGTGACCGCGACCCGCAACGGTCTGTACGGTATCTACGCGTTCTCCACGCAGAACGGTGTCATCGAGCACTCGTACACGTCAGGCGGTGCCGACTCGGGGATCTATGTCGGGCAGTGCAAGCCGTGCCGCATCGTGGTGCGGGACAACATCGCCGAACTCAACGCGGTCGGTTACGAAGGCACCAACGCCAGCGGAGACATGTACGTGGTCGGCAACCGCCTGGTGGGCAACCGGGTCGGACTCACCACCAACTCCGACCACCAGGAGAAGCTGGTCCCGCAGCGGGGCTCCGTCATCGCGGGCAATCTGATCGCCGCCAACCAGCAGAAGGCCACCCCGGAGCAGGCCGACGGAGGGTGGGGCACTGGTATCGGCGTCGACGGCGGCAGCGAGAACCAGTTCATCCGCAACCGCATCGCCGGCAACAGCAACGCCGGGCTGGTGATCACCGCGACCGCCGACATGCCCGCGATCGGCAACCGGATCGTGGACAACATGTTCACCGGCAACGGCGTCGATGTCGGCTGGACGTTCCCCAGCGCCACGCGGGGCCGGGGCAACTGCCTGCGCGGCAACGATCTGAAAACCACGGTGCCCGCCCGGCTCGCGACCACCGCGACCTGCCCACTCCCGGCCAAGTCGCCCTCGCCGGACGGCCGGTGGACGACGCCGACGGCACCCGGTGGCATTCCGTTCACCGAGGTCGCGGCGCCTGCTCCGCAGCCGCAGTTCCCCCATGCCCGCACCGCGGGCGCCACCGCTGTCCCGGCCGTCCCGGACCTCCCGGACACGGCGGACATCCCGCTGCCGTCGGCGGCCCTGCTCGCCGCGGACGCGCGGGTGCGGACGTCCTGAACCGTGGCTATCGCGCCGGGGTGACTCCGGGTACCGGAGTCACCGGAACGTACTTCTGGGTGTCGAAATCGATAACCACTGGCTCCGACTCGGAACTCACGCTGACGCGGACCCGGTACATGGTGCCGTCCGACCCGACCCAGTAGCGCACGTTGCCCGCTGTGCCGGGGCGGTCACGGGAGGTCGGCCCGGTCATGACGTCCACCGGATGCCCGTCCACCTCGCCCCGGCCCCACCAGGCGGCACCGTTCTGCGGCAGCAGTTCGGCGTTGTCCGGCCGGTCGCTGCCGAGTCCGAGTGCGATGGACAGCGCCGTGTCCAGGGCGCTGCCGGACGACTGCAACGGGCGGCTGTACCAGCCCGAGCGGGGCGGCGACGCGGGGGCGTGCGCCGGGGCGTTCGCCATCGGGTGGACGAACACCGAGTCGGCCGTCCACTGGACAAGCCCGTCGCTGGACGTGTCGCGCCCGATGCCGTGCACCACGCCGTAACCGAGTTCGCCCTTGTAGTCGACGGACCCGGTGACGGTCAGCCCACCGGCGGTGCCCGGCACAGTGATCGTCACCGCGCGGCCGTGCGCCTCGTAGTTGCGGAACCGCGTGATAGCCAGCCGGTTCGCCTCGTCCGAGGTCACGGTGCGTGGACCGCCGGCCTCGGGCTCATGGTCGGCGACCAGGAACGCGGCCACTACGACGGCCACCAGGGCGATGACGGCCGCGGCCCAGCGTGGCCGCGGCCATCGGCGCCTGCCGACCGTACGACCCGGTGGAGCTTGCTGGTTTCTGACGCTCCGCACGCGCCTCGACGCTGCCACTCTTCTGGTTCACCCTCTCGGTCACCCCGCACGGTTCGGCCGCCGTGCGGTCGCGGCGGCACTCGGCGGTCCGGTGCCGGACGGCGTCTCGGCCGGCCCTCGCGGACCGGCCGAGACGTGAGTTCAGCCCTCGGTTCGCTCAGTGTTGCCGAGCGCGCCGCTTCCGACTCATGAACGTGGTGGCCAGGCCCGCACCCACCAGCAGACCGACCAGAGCGATCATCTCCGGCAGCCCGGACGTGCCGGTGTTGGCCATCGATCCCTTGCCGCCACCGGCCGGGGCCTGGTTGGCAGGCGGCGCGGACGAAGGCGGCGTAGAGGCGGGTGGCGAACTCGGAGTAGGCGTCGGGGTCGGTGACGGTGACGGGGCCGCCTTCGGGATGTACACCCCGGCGTCGATCGTGTGATCGACCTCGCCCGGCTGGTCCGGGGCCGTGACCGGCGCGCTGCCGTCGCACAGCTGCCCTGTGGTCGGTGGTGTCACATTGGAGTCATGCGCACGGCTGTCCCCGGCTTGCGGGAGCGTGAACCGCAGCTCGCTCGTCGCGGGCCGGCCAGGCACCTTGCCGGTGTCGGCGGTGCACACGTCGAACTGGACCGTGTACTTCGCACCCGGCGTGAGCTGGTACTCGGCGCCGACACCACCGAAGTAGTACTCACCGGCGGCATCGGTGCTGGTCGTGGCGACCTGCTTGCCGTCCGCGTCCAACAGGTTGATCGTGGCCCCCGGCAGCGGCGTTTCCGCGGGGTCCTGGAGCCCATTGTGGTCGCCGTCGAACCACACGCGGTTTCCGATCTGGATCGGCGCATTGGCGGCCGTGAACGCGATGTCACCGAGTCCGCCAGCCTTGCCGAACCCGCCTTGCCCGGGGCTGACGAACTGGAACCCGTTGGCGGTCGGGTTGTTGCCAGGGCCCTGACCGATCGTGATGTTGTGGTAGCCGGTCCCGGAGGTCGCGACATTGACGACCGGGTCGAACTCCGTGCTGACGACCCACTGCTGCTGCGGGATATAGGCCACCGACCCGAGCGCGGTCTCCTGGTGCGCGGTGGTGTAGGAGTCGCCCGGGAAGTACTCGACGACATCGGCGTCCTGGCCGCCGTTGTTGGCGGGGGTGGCGTGGTTGGGGCAGCTGCCGGTGCCTTCCCACTCGAACGTACCGGTGGGCGTGGCGCAGACCATGGTGATGTCACCACCGGACATGCCGTTTTCCACCGTGTCGTTCCCCGGGCGGGGGTCCTTTCCTCCCCAACCGAGTACGTCCATGAACCGGTCGCGGAAACCGAGAATTATCGAACCGTCGCGGCCGAAGGTGAGGGAGGCCAGCTCCGGCTGCGGATCGATGAAGATGTTGCCCGACTTCCGGTCGTCCCACGTGTTCAGGCTGGTGTTCCACGGGTTCCAGTGGGTGGCCTTGTCGCCGGAACCGTAGACGCTGCCGCGCTTGTAGGTGAGCGGGTGGTCCAGCACCGTGGTGAACCGCTCGCCGTCGTAGGCGTAGACGACGGCCTTCAGGTCCGCGCGCCGCTGCGTGCTCTCCGCGCTGCACACACCGCCGACGTACAGCTTGTTGTCGTGGTACTCGAGACCGAACGGCCGCCAGTCGCCGGAACTCGCACACCCCGGGTCCGGGATCCGCACCGACGCCTCGGGAAGCAGGGCGGAGTCCCCGGTCGCGTCGAAGCTCACCAGGCTGCGGGTCAGCAGGTTCACCGCGTACAGCGTGGAGCCGTCCGCCGACAGCGCCAGGCCACCGAGGCTCTCCTTGCCCGGCGCGTCGGTGAACCCGCCGTCCTTCACCATGTTCGTGGCGTCATGCGGCGTCACCGCCGCGCCCGGCACCCGCGCGAACAGCTCCGGCGCGCCCGAGCCGTCGGCCGGCACCGTGTAGATCGCGCCGGCGCCCCGTGGCCCGTAGGCGGCGTACCGTCGGGCGAACGCGCTCTGGAACACCCGGTTCTGGTTCTTGTCGTACGCCAGCCCGAACGTCGTGCCCACCTGGGCCTGCGTGGCCAGCGTATCCGGGCACGCCACATCGGTCGGACACGTGCCCCGGACGTTCGTCCCGAACGCCACCAGTGCCCGGGTGTCGGTTCCGTTGGCGCCGTTGTGGACCGGTACGAAATAGCGCGAGTCAGACGTCGTGTAGTCGGCCGGATTCCATACTCCGGTCACCACCGAGGCGTCCTTCCCGCCCGACACGTCCACGAACGACGTGAAGCTGTCGAAGTGGTTCTCCGCCGTCGACGCGGGCGCCGCCTGCAGATAGTCGCTGTACGGCGCGGGGACGCTCACATCGACGCGGTACTGGCCGCCGCTCAGCGCCTCCGACGGCGCCACGACGACCTTTCCGGTGGTGTCCGTGACGCCGCTGACGTGGTTCCCGGCGGGGTCGGAGATCTCCACACTCATGCCCTGCTGCGGCACGTCCATCGTCGTGTTGATCACGCCGGTCCCGAAGAAGTCCCGCAGCACTTGGACCGTCAGCGTGCCGTCGTCGGGCGCAGCGGCGGCCGGTCCGGCCGTCGCCCCCACAGCGCCGCCCGCCAATAAGAGAACGGATAACCCTATGCGCGCCAGCGGCCCCGCAAGCCTGCGGGCCGACTGGCGCGAGTCTCTGCCGACTCGGTTCACAGCATCACACTCCACGGTTCTCTTGTCATGAAAACGAAGCCCTCGTTTCTCGCTGCACGCCCGCCGCAGCCCCGGGCACGTACACCGGTCGCGAACACGATGGAGAAGAAAAGGAGCCCACCGTCGCTGAGCGGGACCGCATTTGTGATGATTGTTTGCGGATGCTGCGGGAGCACTGTGTGTGACGTCGGACGGGGAAAGGGGAAGCGCGTTCAGCATCTTGGGTAGAGCCGCCCCGGATCGCGCGTCTGCGCAGCGCAACCACGGTCCGCCCACCCCCGCCATCAACCTCACCGATCGCCGTCGCGAGCAGCGCGCAATACTTTATCCGCAGGAGTCTCGTCGGCACCAGAAGCACCCCTGGAATTCATTGACATCCGCGATATCCTCGAAAGTCCCGGAGAATATTGATGGGGAGAATCTGTGAAAATGGCGTGATGGTCAAATGTGCTTGCGTTGGGGCATGTGACGCCTGGATATCCACAACGCGGCTGGAACGCCCGTTCCCCTAACAACGGCTAACACAATGACGTGGATCGGCGCTGATGGTCGTTGCCGACAGGGCAGTTGAGCGTTCGGTCTGTCGTGGGGATGTCGCCGTGGATCGTGTCGGATGAGCTGTGGGACCGCCTGGAGTCGCTGCTTGGCTTCGGCTCAGGCATGACGTGCTGGCGACGCCTTCGGGATGGGAACGATCCACCTGATCACCGACGGACACGGCACCCCGCTCGCGGTCCTGCTGACCGGCGGCAACCGCAACGACGTCACCCAGCTCATGGCCTTGCTCGACGCGATCCCGCCCGTCCGCGGCCGGGTGGGCCGTCCGCGCCGCAAGCGAGACTCGTTGTTCGCCGACTGCGGCTACGACCACGACATCTACCGCGACCAGGTCCGCAAGCGCGGCATCGTGCCGGCCATCGCTCGCGTTTTGCGTGGCTGCACGGCTTTCGACGCCTGCGGATCCGATAGGAACGGCGGGCGGACACGAAGCGTTCCTCAAGCTCGCCTGCCGCCTGATCCCTCACCGGCAACTCGGCTCATTGTGTTAGCCGCTGTAAGGGCACGCAAAGGGCACGGCGCCCCCCAAAATGGTCTAGACAACAAATAACCCCAGGCCGTAGACCTGGGGTTTCATCATGGAGCGGGTGACGAGAATCGAACTCGCGCTCTCAGCTTGGGAAGCTGATGTTCTACCATTAAACTACACCCGCGTAAGACGCCCGTTCCGAGATCATCCGGAGTCGGTGTCCGATTGCCTGGTCACTGTACCTCATCACCGGCCCCCGGCGCTGATGCCGTGGGGCCTGAGGGCGTTTCAGGGGGTGGATGTGACTGCGGGGTACCGGAGTTGGGGCGTACGGTGGAGCGGTCGGAGAGGGTCAGGGCGGGGTCGGAGTGCCGCCTGGAGGGCCGTCCCTTTGATCCCGTAATGTGGCCTCTCGTCGTCAGGCAGGCAGGCAGCCTGACGCGGCTCTTGGGGAAGGGACTCTAGGACTTGATGGAGCGCACCGTCGTCCGTTGTGCCGATGGGCACGTGTTCAGCACCGCTTCGTTCCCGATGCAGCAGGCCGAGCGTCTCGGCCCCGGGCGGCTCCTCCGGTGCCCCCGCTGCGCCCGGCTCCGCAGTGTGGTGCCGGTGCCGGTGGCGTTGGGGAAGCGGTAGAGCAATACCGGCACCGCCGGCAGTACCGGCAGTACCGGCAGTACCAGCGAACAACAGGCACTACAGCAAGCGCAGCGCCAGGCGCGTGGAGACCGTGATTGTGGTCGTTCCGCGCGCCTTGCGTATCCTCGGGGCGTGCTTCTCTCAGACAAGGACATCCGGGCCGAGATCGACGCCGGGCGGGTACGGATCGATCCCTACGACGAATCCATGGTGCAGCCGTCGAGCATCGACGTGCGGCTGGACCGTTACTTCCGGGTGTTCGAGAACCACCGGTACCCGCACATCGACCCCTCCGTGGAGCAGGCGGATCTCACGCGGCTCGTGGAGCCCGAGGGCGACGAGCCGTTCATCCTGCACCCCGGGGAGTTCGTACTCGCGTCGACGTACGAGGTCATCACTCTGCCCGATGACCTTGCCTCGCGCCTCGAGGGGAAGTCCTCGCTCGGGCGGCTCGGGCTCGTCACCCACTCCACCGCCGGGTTCATCGACCCGGGGTTCAGCGGGCACGTGACCCTTGAGCTGTCCAATCTCGCCACGCTGCCGATCAAGCTCTGGCCCGGGATGAAGATCGGGCAGCTGTGCATGTTCCGGCTCAGCTCGCCCGCCGAGTTCCCGTACGGCAGCGAGCGGTACGGGTCCCGGTACCAGGGCCAGCGCGGGCCCACCGCCTCGCGGTCCTTCAAGAACTTCCATCGGACCCAGGTATGAGCGGCGTACGGGAGAACCTGACCTACGAGCGGTTCGGCGTCGCCGTCCGTGAGCTCGCGCAGACCATCGCGGACGACGGGTACGAGCCGGACATCGTGCTCAGCATCGCCCGCGGTGGCGTGTTCGTCGCCGGTGGGCTCGCCTACGCGCTCGAGTGCAAGAACCTGCATCTGGTGAACGTCGAGTTTAGTTTGGCGGCCTAGTAGCACGTGGCTCCGACCTGGGCAAACTGCCTGGTCGGGGCTTTGCTGTCGTGCTTGTTGGTACCCCTTGGATGTAGGTCTGACCGGTTGCTCTGCTGAGTTTCTGCTGAGCCTGGGGGCACTCGTTCAGGCAGGTGAGATGTCCCACAGAGAGAAGCCCCACCGCGCTCCGCACGATGGGGCCACTCTTGCCGGCAGGTGCCGGAGACGGTTGTCAGACGGCACCAAGGTCTCCGGCCCTGACGCTCGTCACAAAGGACAAGAACACGTCGGCGGGGAAGTCCAGAACTGGACCACTCGGAGCCTTGGAGTCGCGGACGGGGACCACGCCACGTGAGGCGACGAGGTTTGCGGCGACCTCGATGCACTGGCCGCCGTTGCTGCTGTACGAGGACGAGAACCAACGCGGGGATTCGGTCGTCACGGGGTGCCCTTTCACAACTGGTTGATCATGGCTACAGACTCCGCCTGTGAGGCGGCCTCAGCCTGCAACTGATGGTAGGCCGTCAACATGGGCTGTACTAACTTCATATCGCGCTCCAGGCGCCCTTGCTGCGCTGACTCGGAGTACGCGATACATGACCGGTCGGTCAGGGTGAGCAGCGTTACGGGAAGATCGAAGGACCGTCGCTCGCCGAGGATGTACGGGGCCACTTGGAAAACCGTGGAAGGCGATTCGGCGAACACGGTCAGACTGTCCAGCTGAGCCGCCATGACTTCGGGGCCTCCGACCACGCGTCGAATGCAGCTTTCGTCAAGAACTGCGTAGACCAGCGGTGCAGGTGTCCGCAGTAGTGATGCCTGCCGTTCTGCGAGCAGCGCCAACCGCTCTTCTGCCTGCTGCTCCGTGATCGCTCCCCGACGCACGGCGCCATTAGTGATGGCGGCTGCGTACTCCGGAGTCTGGAGCAATCCCGGAACGATCCCCAGCTCGAAGAGCCTGATCTCTGTCGCACGCGACTCGTGTGTCACGTACTCCGGGAACCCCTCAAGCAGGGCGGTGTTGCGCACCGCTCTGCCTTGGCGCTCGAACTTGTCTCCGGTTCCAAACGCCCTGTCAGCACTGTGCGAGAAGTGCGAAGTTGGAGACCGCCGGCCAGTTTCGACAGCGGAAATATGCGTACCGGAGTACCCCATGCGGACGCCCAACTCGTCCTGAGTCCAGCCGCGTTCATCCCGCAACCTGCGTAGACGCCCACCGAACGCCGCCGTTGGTGACTTTTTGGGGTCTAACTGTTTCCGGTTCAACAGCCACCGCCTAACTCTCCGTGCAAACCACACAAGTTGAAGACACGCTGACTGTAGGCCACGCTGAATCGCCTTGGTAGTGGAAGCACTACGGAGAGGAGCGGTCGTGTCCGATCAGGGGATGGCTCTGCCTGGGGCTGACGATGTGGCGGAGCTGGCAGTACTCGTAGCGGCCGGCGGTTTCTGGAGGCTCCGCCCGGAACCTGCCGAAACATGGCTCAACCAGTGGACGCCGTACCCCGTTGGCGTCCGCAGGGGGCCGTACGCGGTACCGACTCGGGACAACTTGAGAGCGACGCTTGCGGGTCTGGGGAGGTTGCTGGTTGTGCCCCGAAGCGAAGGCATGGCGACCGCTCCGGCCGTCCCCATGTCCCATCCTGAGCCTGTTCCCGTTGACGGGTGCGTGACTTGCAAGGCGGCAGCGAACGGCCGTACATCCGCGCACCCTCGTGGCGCTGACGGAGCCGCGCGGGACTCCAACCGGATCATCGCGCAGCACCCCCACCGACGCGCCACGGACCGGAAGGGGCCTCAGGAGTGAATGTCGACGACTCTGCCGGGCATGGTGAGCCCCTGATCCGGTCGGCACCGGACTGGCTGCTGTGTGATTGCGGAAGACCGAAGTGCTCACTCCCGGGTGAGGAGCAGGAGAAGCCGAATCGCTACGACGGCCCCGACGATCGGTCATTCAGCGTGACCATGCAACGCCTTCGCCCCCTGGTGGAGAAGGAGAACCAGCGTGCGCGCTGATCTGGCAACGGGGCTCGGTACTTCCGGCAAGTCACAGCCACCGGGTTACTGGGCGGAGGTACGCGCGGAGGGGCCGGTGTACGGCACGGGTGAGACCGTGCAGTACGTCTTGGGCACCTTCCAGACCATTTCCCCTGTGCTGGTTCTCCGGTGGCTTCGCGGTGAGGCGCTGCGCATCGCCAACCGGCTCGATCCCGACCCCGCCGACTATCCGGCATTCTCTCGTGGGTTCTGGGCCATCGAATGCGATTCGGTGCCCTATCCCGACGCGCCTTCCGAGTTACGCGTGTGGGCCAGCGATCCCGACGAGGAACGTGGGGCACGCGAGCACATCAAGGGTGGTTTCCCTCTGTTCGTCAGGGTCCCGGATGAGGACTGCACCTACACCCTTTCCGTCTGGCCGGTGCGTATGTCTGCGGAGTCTGACCGGTGGCCGGGCGAACCGCTGACGCACCGGATCGGCGGACTGTCGAACCCCCTGTATGTAATCGCCGAAAACCCATGGAGGTAGAGGCGTGAAGCGCCGACTGCGGCCTCTGCCGACCCCTGAGCCAGACGGCCTCGCCGATGACACGGAAGGCTTGGAGACGGCGACTCGGGCTCCTTGGTGGGCCGGGTACGCCGGGACCCTTGATGAACGGTCCAGCGTGATTGCGGTCCCGTCTGGCTCGCTGCCTCCGTGCGGGGTGCCCGGCTGTCAGCACTGCACCGGCCGGCCAGAGGGCGCGTGATGGCGCGCGCAACCTACCGGTTCCGTGAGCACACGCTGAGGCCGGACACGGCCCAGGACGCCGAACCCACGAACTACGCCATGCAGTGCAAGCACTGTGGCGACAGCAGCAAAGGCAGCGAGAGCCAAACGGACGGCTCAGAATGGGCCACCGCTCACCTCAAGGCCAACCCTGGCCATCTGGCCTACACCGAGGTCATCGGCCGTTCATACCGATTCGAGCCCGGAGACTGGCAGTGACCGTGAAGCCCAACCGAAATCTCAGCGCTGACTCTGCCTATGCCGCTGAGGCAATCGCGGAAGCTCTGGCAAAAATCGGCCTCCCTGCAAGTGCCTGCGGCGAGGTACTGCCTTATGTGCGCAACGGCACGCCGTATGTGACGTGGGGGCGCATGCGTGCAGACCACGCTGAGCGGGTGGCCGAAATCCTTATCAAGCATGCCGAAAGTGTGGAGTCCTGATGCGTCAGTGCACGGCCACGGCCGATGTGCAGATGGCCCCGTTCCTCTTCGCCATCCTTGCCGGACAAGCACGGCTCAAAAGCGAGGACTTTGACACCTACGCGCCCGACGCAACTCGATGCGAACTCGGCCTCTGGCACGAGGGAGAACACGCCGGCTTCGTATGGGACTGGGAGCACAAGCCCCAAGAGGCACTGTGGGCGCGCTGGACAGCGGACGGAGCGATGCGGTTCGAGTCGCTGGCGCACTGCGAGATCGAGGGCGGACCGGACGGCGACGCGTGCACGCTCTACCGTGACCACCCCCGCGACCACTCCTGGAACGTGGTCGATCCCGAGATGGAAGCCTTCCGCCGCAGGGTCCTGGCGGAGAACGCCGGAATGCTCGCGTGGCTCACCCGGAAGCGCAACTAGCCCCCGCCCTGCCCGGATGATCCTTCCCCCTGAACTCCGGGCAGGGTGGGTTTCCAATTCTCTGTCGCTCTCCCTAAGTTGGGCGATCCTCAAAACGGGGGGAACAGCGAATGTGCGACAGAGAGCCTGTGAAACACAGCCGAATCGCGAAAATCAACGGCCGCGTCGGCTGACATCCGGTCCGACCCCGGACACGGGCACCGTACCCCTTGTAGCTCAGTCAGGAAGAGCACTGACTCTGCGCGCTTTCCTTGAAGGGGTTTCCCGCGCACAGTGACCCCGGTTCGAGTCCGGGCAAGGGGGCTGCCGTCCCACTCCCCCCAATGAACGCCAACCTCGGGTGGGACGGCTTCCAGGATGGCGACTCTCGTACGTCTGCTCCCTCTGTGGAAGGGGTAACGGTCTTCGTGAACTGTCCGAACTGCGGGGCGCAGACCAGCGAGGATGGCCACGGTGGTTGGCATTGCGGGGTCTGCGGCGCTCATGGAGGTGGCGGGATATGCAGTGCGGCAACTGTGGGGCGTCAGCAATCCAGGGGCCTGGTGGTACCTGGATTTGTTCGAACCAGTGTGGGTGGTCGTCTGGGTGTGCTCCAGGGTTCTGGGTAGTCTCTGCGCGTGACTTCCAAGTCTTCTTCCGAGCGGTCACCCGAGCTGCTGCCTGAGATCACCACAACAGAGTGCCGCCAGTGCGGCACTCTGTTGTCTGGCGTGGACGGCCGGTACGCCTGCGGCCTGTGCGGATGGGTCAACCACTGGTCTGAAGGGCACCGGGACCTTCCCACAGAGGAAGAAGATCCCGACTGGACCGACAGCTAGTGCTGGACTCGGCGCCCTCCGATCACGTGCCCGGCGTCCTCATCGGGAGCGGCGGGCCTCCTGCATGCGCAACGGCGGGTGCCCTCTCCCCTAAACTCATCCGGTTAAGTGGTTGACATTTCCTGGGGTGGCATCTGATGCTGGCCACTCATCCGGATGAGTGGCTGGCTTCGCAGGATGGAACCAGACCGCTCATGTCGTTTTGAGCGAAGGGAAATTGATCATGGGGCGTAAGGCTCTGCAGACGCTGGTCGTGTCGGGTGCCCTGGTCGCGGGTGTCGGCCTGGTGGGCGCCTCGGCGGCCTCGGCGGTGACGCCGTCGGAGGTGTCCGTGTCGACTCGCGGTGACGTCGGCGTGAACTACGCGACCGTGCGTACGGCGACTGTGGATGGACTCCGGGTTCGCCTGGGGCCTGGTACGGGCTCGGGGATCCTCGGTCAGATATACGCGGGTGAGCCCGTGCAGGTCATCACCTCTGCCCGGGACGGTGGAGGGCAGTGGTGGGATCTGGTGATGTTGCAGACCGATTCGGCCGGCGGTCTGCCCGCTGGTTATGTCGGCTGGGTCACGGAGGAGTACCTGTACTGACCGACTGCCTGGGAAAGGTGATTTAGGTAAACGGCTCCCTCCTGGTTGCGTTCATGAGGGGGCCGTTTGCTGTGCCGGTTGGCGTGTGGAGTCGTCGTGTTTGCGTGCTGCTTAGGCTGTGTCGCTGGGTGCTGAGGAATCCTCTCGATCGAGGAAGGCTGTGTAGAGTCGGCAGCCGCGATCGGTGGAGAAGTCGATTTCTGGCAGGGTCGCTGGGTGTGCAATAGAGCCCAACAGGTTCATATACATCTGCGACACTCGTTCTTCGATGTTCCCGAAATGGCCGTCGACTGCCTCACTGACGAGTACGAGCCCGGACCAGGATCCCGCAATCTGATAGGCCTGGTCCGAAGGTGATACCCCGGCTCGGACTTCACCTCGCTGTTGGGCCTCGGTCAGCTGGATGGTGTTGATTTCTACCCACTTGGGCCATGGTGTCCCGTAGGTGTCCCGCGCGCCCTTGTGGAGCGACAGGCGCAGGGCTGCCCTGAGGCTTGCTTCCTGGGTGATCCTGTAGGCCAGGATGGCGCCGGTGTCGACCACTTCTTGGAGCTTAAGTTCCTGTTGCTGTACGCCTTCCATGGTCAGTGTCGAATCCAGAATTGCTGCCGCCAAATCGCGTCTGCCTCCTGGGAAATGGAAGTAGAAACCTCCTTTCGTTGTGCCTGCGACTTCGATGATCTCGTTGACGGTCGCCCCTTCGTATCCCTTTTCTTCGAATGCCAGGCCTGCGGCGGACATGATTCCCTGCCTGGTCGATTTGGCGCGCTTGGACTGTCGTCGACGCGGTTTCTGAAGATCAGCCATTCAATCTCACCTTAAGGATTATCATTTTCGGGCCTGCATGTGACTGGTCCCGATTTCGACAACGGTTTGAGGAGTCCGGGTACCCCCTCGACAACGGGTTGGGGGTGCGGCAGGGGGAGCTGTAGGGCGGGCGGCGGCTAGGCAGAGGGTAGGCCGAGGTGCGCGAAGGCGTTCCGGCTGAATGCTGAGTGCTTCTGACGTGAAATTCGGACACGACCGCCGCAGGGCGCGAAGGCGCCGGATTGACCGTCTGCTGTTCAACTGCGTTCCCCGGTAACGGAATTGCTTCGGACTTCCTTGGCTTGGCCCGCGCCCCACTGAGTACTGGCTGTGATACCTGACAGTTCCTCAGGTATGGGTCGCTTGACGGCATTGACGATAGAGCCCCAAACTAGGCGCGTCTAAACAGACTGTCCGGTCTCTTTCGATGGAAGGAGGGGCTGCGCGGGCAGGGTGCTCCACGCCTGTGAAGCGGCATGCCTTGGTGGTCGTTCGTCAGCGTCACCTCGCGTTGACCTGCGGCTTGGGTTGTGCGGACGGTGTGAGCGTCTGGTGGTGCACTGCTCACGCCTTGGGTCTCTGTTGGATTTGAAGGGGTGTCGTAACACAGACCCATTGGTCTCTTGGGCTGGTAGGGGAGACCTCTGCACGGAGAGTAGTCGTGCGGAAACCGGACTGGGGTGATTCGCGGCCCGGTCTTCTCGGGATAGACGTTTTCGACCTGGCTAGGACTGGCGGCCGTCGTGACTATGCGGCCGTGGCTGGAGAGTTACGCGATGGAAAAGGACACGTCGCCGGACAGCGGGGGGTACGGCGACCTCGGGGATGCCTCGTTCGTTCCGGGCGTTGATCTCGTGTCGCCGTGGCGGGAGGCTGACGAGGTTGCCGAAGAGCTGAACGCGGCCCTGGCGGCGCTGGGCGTGGATGCGCGGTTTCTGCGGGCGGTGGCGCATGTGGGGCCGCGTGGTGAGCCCGTGGTGTGGCTTCGCCCGGAGAGTGGGCGGCTGATTGCTCGTCGGCTGCGTGGGGCTGCGGCCGTACCGGGGGCGCGGGTGGTCGAGTTCCGGAGGGCGGCGGATGAGAGGGAAGGGGAGTTAGGGCATGGGGCGGCATGACGTCTGGCGGACGGCGGCGGGCTCACATGTGTGGATCGAGACGGACAGGCGCGGGGAGTTCATTCGGTGTGAAGGGTGTCCTCGTCCGATCCTGATCACGGGCATGGGTCCCGCACGGTTCGCAGCCGAGCAGCACGCGAGAACCTGCCGAAGGTAGGCGGCTGCTGCACCGTGGCCGGCACATGGCCGGAGGTTGGGCCGGCACCCCTCGACGGGGGAAAGATGCTGATCACGTGCGTGGTGACCTCACGCGCGCACGGACCTGGACCACGACGAGACCCGCATTCGCGCGTGAGGTTGCCACGCTGGGCGGGGTCCAGGGGCGCGCTATAGCGTCCCTGGTACCACCGGCCCGAACTGGGTTCGTTACGTCGCTGTGTGCCACGGTGAGCGGCGTTGGCCTCGTTGTACGAACCCGGTTGTGAGCGAAGGGCGTTGGCGCCAGCTTGGGGGAGTGTCGGCCGGGCCGGTCGGGTGGCTTGCTTCCTCCGGTGGCTGACAGAGCAGACGACAAAGCCCCCTGCGGCGAATTCCGCGGGGGCTTCTCTGCTTGGGCGGGGTGGCTTGCGGTGTCGGGCGGCTGGTCGTCCGGACGGGACCGGCCGGAGGCCGCACGCCCGGCCGGGGCGGCCAGAGCCGCCCGGCGCGCCGAAGGCGCGCCCTTGAAAAACAAGTAAAGAGAAGTTACGCCGATTGGGCTCGAAACAAGTAAAGAGAAGTTACGCCGATTGGGCTCGACGGCGTGGGGCGCGCTTGGCGGCGGCCTTCGTCGGCATCACGGGGAAAGTGAGCTGGCACGTGGCGGCGGGGGCTTTGAGTTCCTCGCACAGTAGCGGGCGGTCCTGGTCGGCGTCGGCGGTCACACGGTAGGTGATCAGCAGGGGGCTTGCGTCGCTGAGTCCGAGGGACGCGCGCTCGTCTGGGTAGGGGGTGCGGGCGGTGACGTGGTCGGTGAACGACAGGGTGAGCCCGGCTTCGGCAAGCTGGCGGTACAGCTCGGCTACCTCAGCGTCCGGCTGTTCGGCGAGGGTGGGAACGTCGGCGGCGGTGGCGAGCGGGATCAGAACCCGGTGTGCCATGCGGGCGCCGGTCGCCGGGTTGTACAGCGTGCGGTCGACGCTGATCGCGTCTTGGTCGTGCTGGTCCAGAAGGTCTGCCGGGGGGCCGTCCAGTGCGCACCTGCTGACGGCGGGCGCCTGGGTCTCCTTGGTCTCCGGAAGGCTCCAACTGCCCTTCGTCGTCCGGTGGATGGACCGGTCAATGCGGGTGGCCGGAAGGACTCCGCCCACGGCCAGGACGATGCTGCCCTTGCCCTGCTGCGACTCGACCAGTCCCATGCGGCGCAGTTCGGCCACTGCGGAGCGGGCGGTGTGCTTGCCGACCCCGTACATCTCGACCATCTGCGTTTCGGACGGCAGGAGGTCGCCGGGCTGGTAGCGGCCCTTGCGGATGTCGTCGGCCATGCGCTGTGCGACCTGCATGTACATGGAGGGGGCGCGTTCGATGTGCTCTCGCTCTGTCATGGCTGCTGATGTCCTTCTGGTCGTCGTGCCGCGTTGGTTGTCAGTGGTGCGTGGTATAGGGCGCGCGGTGCACTCATGAGGATAAGTGGTTGGCAGTCTGAGGTATAGATCAGAACCACCCATGCGGATGAGTGGTTGACTTGATTCCGCTGTTGAGGTGATGATGGTGGCCCAACCCATCCGGATGAGTGTCCGGGTGGGGACGTCAACCCATGCGGATGAGTGGTCGTGTGGGTGTGTTCTGAGATGAGGTGAACCCGTTGGAAAACAAGCCGATCGACGTGGGCCGGCTGGGCACGATCCGGTGTGAGATCGCGCCGGAGCCGCGTACGACGCAGGAAGGTGACCAGCGCAGGGACCGTGAGGGCAACCCGTTGTGGGTCACGGGTCTGGCCGTGCGGCAGCCGGAAGGGCGCCGGGTCGACACGATCGACGTGACGACCGTCGGGCAGCCGCAGGGACTCACGGAGGGCGCCGAGGTCAGGGTCACGAACCTGTGGGGCCGTGACTGGTCGCTGGAGGGCCGGTCCGGTACGACCTACCGGGCGGACGCGATCACGCCTGCTCCGGGTCCTGGTGGGGGCTCCGCTGCGGCGCCTGCGGCTGGTCCGCGCGGGAAGTCGTCGGGTGGTGACTCCTGATGACTCGCTACTTCTGGAACATCAGCGGTCCCGAGGGTGACGGTCTGGCCTGCGTGGTGTGCGGGACGAGCTTCCTCGACGCACGGGTCACGTCCGTTGCGGTGGGCCGCAACCCTGCGGATGAGTCCGAGGTGTTCGCCTGCAAGGAACCGTGCGTGGTCTCGCTCGCCGAGGATGCCGAACGGATGGCCCGGGAAATGCGGGCGGCGGCGGGTCTGGACGACGCGGACGTGCCCGACGCGGATGACGATCCGGTGTTCTGCGTAGACGGGCATTTCGGCTCGCTGCTGCGGGACTTGCGGACGCTGTCCGGTACCGAGGCGCTGCTGAGCACGAGCGACGACAACACCACGCTTCGCTTCCTGCTCTCCCTGACGGCCCGTCATGCGCAGACGGCCATGATGCGCGCGCGGCTCGTGCTGGCGCGTACCAGGGCAGAGGACGGCAAGGGCGGCGACGGCTGATGCCCGCATCGCTGGTGGTGTGGACCCTGACCGCGCTGATCCTGGTGGGCGTGCTCACCCAGAAGTGGTGGGAGCCGCGTCTGGAAGCGCGGGGTGTGCCGGTGCGGCGGTGGCCGTGGCGCTGGTGGCTGGTCGGCTACCCCGGAACCGCCCTGCGGATCGTCGTGACCTGGCGGCGGCTGGCCTACCTCAACCATCTCTCGGTGAGCACGTCGCCCGACCGTCGGGTGATCGGCCGTGACCTCGTGGTGCACGGCCAGGCCCTCAAGCCCAAGCCTCCCCGCCTGACCTGGCCCATGCCCACGGCAACCGGGCTGACGCTGCGGGTGCTGCTGCATCCCGGGCAGACCCCGGCGCCGTTCTACGCGGCGGCCCGTGCCATGGAACACACCTGGCGCGTGCACAGCGTGCGGGTCACCTCGCCTCGCCGGGGTCAGGTGGTCATCGAGGTGACGGCCCGGGATCCGCTGGCCGAAGATGCCCCGTCCGTCCGTTCGCCGGCCCCCGTGCTCCTCGCTGCTGACGTGGGCGTTTCCGAGGATGGCGGCCCGTGGCTGATCGACCTGCGGCGCACCCCCCACTGGCTCGTCACGGGGGCCACGCAGTCGGGAAAGTCGTCCCTCCTGGCGGCGCTGGTGCTCGCGCTGGCGCCTCAGCGGGTCGCCCTGGTCGGCATCGACTGCAAAGGCGGCATGGAGCTGGGTCTGTTCGGCGGACGGCTCTCCGCGCTGGCGGTCGACCGGACACAGGCGCTCGGCGTGCTGGCCGGAGTGGTCGACGAGATCCAGGCACGCATGAAGTGGTGCCGCTCCTGGGACAAGCGATCGGTCTGGGAACTGCCCGAGGAACAACGCCCCGTGCCCCTGGTCGTGATCGTCGACGAGCTGGCAGAGCTGTACCTGACCGACGGCTCGCGCGAATCGAAGGATGAGGCGGAGCAGTGCGGAACCCTGCTGCTGCGCATCGCCCAGCTCGGCGCGGCGCTCGGCGTCCACCTGGTCATCGCCGGACAGCGGGTCGGCTCCGACCTCGGCCCCCGCGTGACCGCGCTGCGCGCCCAGCTCGGCGGACGCGTCGCCCACCGAGCACACGACGCGGCGTCGGCAGAGATGACCTTGGGCGACATCAACCCGGACGCCGTGATCACCGCGCAGAACATCACCGAGGACGAACAAGGCGTGGCCGTCGTCGCCATGGGCGGCCGGTGGATGCGCGCCCGTTCCCGCCTCGTCAGCACGTCCGCTGCGGTCGAGATCGGCCGGAGCGATCCGCCCCAGGATCCGTTCCTGACCCAACCCGACCCCGTCACCTTCCAGAAAGGAGGAATCGCGGCATGACACAGACACATATCTGGGTCATCGACTCATTCCTGTTCCTGTACGTCGTCCTGACTTCCCGCTCACGGGAAATCAGGGCCTACCAGGCAACGCTGATCGCACTGTTCGGATTCCTCCTCGCCGGGACGCCTTTCGCCTATCCCGTGTGGGCAATCGTCAAGGCCATCGGAAGCCTCTTTTTCGGCTGAATCCGAAAAGAGTCCCAGAGGTGACGTGGCATCACCTCGCAACCCTCAAAGGAGAAAACGCTATGAACGTACGTCCCGCTCTCACCCGTTCTCTTGCTGCTGCGGCGCTCGGCCTCAGCGTCATCGGAGCGGGTATTTCCACCGCCTCGACCGCATCGGCTGCATCCCTGCCGAAAGACTGCTTGGAGATTTACCACAACACAAAGAAGGCGACGGAGGCAGTGAACCTCCGAAAGGGGCCCGGGAGGAACTATACGTCTCTCGGGATCCTGTCAAAGGGAACCCGATTCCGCGTGAACTGCACGACAGATTTCTATTGGTACTACGGAAAGGTCGAGACAGGCGCCAACAAGGGGCGAAAGGGCTGGGTCAGCATCGCCTACCTGAAGAACACCTGAGACACGCAACCAACTGCACATCGATGCAGTACTCCCCTGAACGGCTGAAGAATCAAGGAGAGAGAAAATGCGAATCGTGCACCGCGTTGCGGCGGCAGCCGCGTCCACGTCCCTGCTCGTCGGCGGCGCCGTGCTCGCTGCCCCGACTGCTTCGGCTGCATCGCTGCCCAAGTCGTGTACCTGGGAATGGGCTTGGCCGCAGAAAATGGAAATTACCGGCGATGTAAACCTGCGTACCGGCCCAGGGAAGAAGTACACCTCTCTCGGAATCCTGTACAAGGGTGCCCGATTCACCGAGTACTGCGACAAAAACCATGACTGGAGCTACGGCAAAGTCACGAGCGGGCCGAACAACGGGAAATGGGGCTGGGTCAAGTCCGATTACGTCGGCTGGAACTAGCAGGGGCGACATGTACCCCCATTCGTCCCCATTTTCGGCAGGCGCCGGAAAGGAAAATGCGAGGCAGCGAAATGCCGCCTCGAAGCTCTCTCAGAGGAGAAACAAATGAAGCTCCGACAGAATCTCACCCGTTCCCTTGCAGCATCCGTGCTCGGACTGAGCGTCCTTGGTGCTGGTATCGCCACCGCCCCGACCGCTTCCGCTGCCTCTCTACCCAAGGGTTGTGTTCCGGCCTACGGGGTCCCGAACAAGGCGACCAAGGCCGTGAACCTCCGTTCCGGTCCGGGAACGAAGTACACGTCACTCGGAATACTTTCCAAGGGGACCCGATACACCCCGACCTGTATGACAAAGGACGCCAGTTGGCTTTACGGAAAGGTCGGCACTGGACCCAACAAGGGCAGAAAGGGATGGGTTTACTGGACCTATATGACCGGGGCTTGACAGTTCCCGCCGACAGACTCCATTTCTGGCTGATCAAAGCCAAGTCGAATTCCTAGCTGAGACAAGCCAAAACAGGAGCTGACCCCATGACCGCCGCGCCCATCCCTCGCGAAAGGGGACCACCCATGCATGCGATATCGGATGAGGCGCGGCGCTCAGTACTCAATGAGGCTGAGCGCCTGCGCCTTCTCTCACCCACCGAACGTGATCTTATCCGGCTCGTCCATGAGCCCGGTTTCTCGCGCTGGCTCGAACAGATCAAATCCATTGGCGGGTGTGCGCACCCGATCTACCTCGCCGGACACACCACCACCCGTGACGCGGTCACCGGAGAGGTGCTGCGGCACTACGACACGGCTGACGAACCCGGAAGCCGGATGCCGGTCCGCTGCCGCAACCGGCGAGAGACACGCTGCCAACCGTGCTCCTACCTCCACGCGGGCGACACCTTCCACCTCGTCCGCTCCGGCCTCCTGGGCGGCAAGGGCGTCACAGACGACGTGCAGCGTCACCCCCGGCTCTTCGTCACCCTCACCGCCCCCTCGTTCGGCGCCGTGCACCGCGCAAGCGGTCCTGAAACGGCTGTGTGCCGGCCTCGACGAGACGGCGGCACCTGCGAACACGGGCGGCCCCTCGGCTGCGGCCACCAGCACACCGACACCGATTCCGCGGTGGGCCAGCCGCTCTGCCCGGACTGCTACGACTACACCGGACACGTCCTGTGGCACGCTTCCGCCGGCACCTTGTGGAACCGCTACTGCCACATGCTCCGGCGCCATCTGGCAACCGCCGCAGGGATCACGCAAACCCGTCTGCGCGAGCACCTGACCGTGTCCTTCGCGAAGGTCGCCGAGTACCAACAGCGGGGCGCCGTGCACTTCCATGCGGTGATCCGGCTCGACGGGCCTGACGGCCCTTCCTCGCCCCCGCCGTTGTGGGCCACGACCGAACTCCTTGAAGGCGCCGTGCGGTCGGCTGCTGACCTGGTCGAGGTGCACACCCCTTACTCCCCGGCAACCGGCGAGCGGACTGTCAGGTGGGGAAAACAGCTCGACGTCCACCCGATCCGCAGCGACGCATTCACCGAATCATCGGCGGTGACCGACAACGCCGTTGCGGCCTACGTCGCGAAATACGTCTCCAAGAGTGTCGGCGACGCGGGCGGCATCGACTACCGCATCAACGACTTCGACAGCATCCGCCTCGCCCCGGTCAACGCCCACCTGCGCGCCCTCATGGCAGCCTGCTGGCGCCTCGGCGGCCTGGTGGAACTGGAGGCGCTCAACCTGCGGGCCTGGGCTCACACGCTCGGCTACCGGGGCCACGTCCTCACCAAATCCCGCCAGTACTCCACCACTTACGGCGCTCTGCGCGCGGTCCGCGCGGACTACCAGGGCGGCGGCGTCCTCGCCGTGGAGGACGGCGACACCGTCACCGAATCCGCCTGGCGCTACATCGGCTCCGGACACTCCCCGGCCGAAGCAGACATGGCAGTCGGCATAGCCGAAGACCTAGCCGCCCTACGCGAAATCAGAAGAGACATGATCGCCGAAGGGTGGAGATATGCCGCGTAATGAATTTCCGAGCAAATGGGGGCCGGAAAGGGAAAGCGGAAAAGAAGGATGGGCACTTAAAGAAAGAGCCGCCCTGAAGATAGGGCTTCAGGGCGGCTCCGACCCGCAAGGGGTCGACGTGAGGCTACCGCACAGAGGAGAGGCGTATGGCTGCGGGTGGATCCAACCGGCTTCTGACGCCGGATGACACAGCCGAGCGGCTGGCTGTTTCGAAGCGAACGCTCTACGCAAAGTGGCGTGATTGGGGGATACCTGCCTACAAGGTGGGCAAGCATCTCAGATTTCGCGAACGTGATGTTGATCACTGGCTCGCCCAACAGGCTTGTAGCTAGGGGGAGTTGGCGTGTAAAACATGGTGCTGAGGTCGGAGATAGGGCTCCGACCCAAGTCTGTAAGGGAGTTGAAGCCTCGTGGCTTCGATCATCAAGCGCTGTGACTGCAAGGTGGGCCAGTGGCCGCGCTGCCGCCACTCGTGGGTTGTCCGGTTCCGAGACGCCAGCGGTGCCCAGAAGGAAGAGTCGTTCCCTCACAACAAGAAGACTGAGGCGAAAGAACTCGCAACCAAGGTCGAGAATGACAAGCGCCTTGGCGTGTACGTCGACCGCAAGCACTCTAAGCGGACCTTTGAGGACTGCTGGAATGAGTGGCTGAACTTCGGGACGCGGGAAGAGTCCACCATCGTTCAGTACAAGAGCATTTACAAGAACCACTTTGCTGCCATGTTTGGCACTAGGCGAATTGGTTCTATGAAGCCCTCGGACATCGTCGCGTGGGAGGCGGACCAGAAGGAACGGGGCTACAAGCCTTACGGCATTCAAGGCCGGAAAACCGTGCTGAAATCGTTCCTCAAGTACTGCTATGAGGCGGAGATCGTCCCGAAGTACGCCGGAAAAGAAATCTCCGTAAACGGCCGGAACGAGTCCGCTTATCGGCCGGTTGAGGATGAGGAGATTCCGACCACTGCCGAAGTCATGGCCATCTATGAGGCCATGCGTCCGGTCTACAAGTCGACCATCTGGATTCAGGCGGGCTGCGGTCTCCGTGTGGGCGAGGCTCTCGCGTTCTCTCAGTCTCACCTGGATCGCCGAGAGGGCTGGTACTTCGTTCAGAACCAGCTCACGAACTTCGGGAAGAACGACGGAGCCAGCCGAGGGACGAACGTCAAGAACGAACCGAAGTGGTCCAGGAAGGGGCGTTGGGTCCCTGTCCCGTCCTCGGTGGCTGACGAACTGGAGAAGCATCGGGCTTTCTGGGAGCCGTGGGGGGAACCGGGCTGGTACTACGAGTCAGAGACCTACCGGGACCGTCACCCCTCGCGGACGACGTACACGGACCGTTGGAACGACGCGATCAGGAAGGCTGGACTCGCAGAGTCGGGCTACACGCCTAAGGCCCTCCGCCACTACTTCGCCAGCATGGCCATTGCGGCGGGCGTACCCCTGTGGGAGGTAGCTCAGTGGATGGGGCACAGCTCCACCAAGGTCACCGAGCAGGTCTACGCGCACCTTGTTGAGGGCGCAGAGGAGCGGATCACGGGGGCGTTCGAGGCGGCACTAGCAGACGCCTTCCGGAGTCGGCTCAGGGTGGCTGCATGATGAGGGTTGCTGACCCTCAATGCTGAGTTTTCGCTGAGTTTTCGGGCCTCCCTCCTGCATCACAGCAGGTGGGAGGCCCTTCCGTGTTTGACGTCGAGTTCTACACGGGCGTGGGGACCACCCTCGACATGCCCGTCATGCTCGCCCCCGTCCCCAACGCGATCGACTTCACCGACAAGAAGGTGCTGATCGCGGACGACGTCGCCGACACCGGCAAGACGCTGAAGCTCGTCCACGACTTCTGTGTGGAGCATGTCGCCGAGGTGCGGTCCGCCGTGGTCTATGAGAAGTCCCACTCGCTCGTGAAGTGCGACTACGTGTGGAAGCGCACCGATGAGTGGATCAACTTCCCGTGGAGTGTTCTGCCGCCGGTCCACAGGTCCGGGGACGCGGCCAAGGCCAACAAGGAAGCCGTCTGAGCTGAGGCGTCCCCACAGGCCCCACAGGCCCCACAGGCCCCACAGGCCCCGCAGTCCCCACCGTCCCGGCCGCCGATCCGGCAGGGACGGTGGGGGAGGCGAGCCGGCCCCGGTCCCCGGTTACTGCCGCCAGGCCCAGTGCAGGCGGTCCAGGCCGCTCTGGTTGTTCAGGCTCAGGCTGAGGTCGGTGCCCGTTCCCTGGAGGGTCGTGAGGGAGTAGGTGTCGCCGTTGCGCAGGCCGGGCCAGTAGACCGAGCCGAGGCCCAGTTCACGGATGGTGTCCGTGGCGGCCTGGATGTAGGCGACCTCGTGGGAGCCGTTGACCGGGCCGTTGTAGTCCAGGCCGGTGGTCATGGAAGCGCCGAACTCGTCGAGGATCGTGCGCGAGGCACAGTCGCCGATGCGCGCCTTGAAGTCCGCCTTCCACTGGTCGACGCTGGTCCAGTCGGTGTGCCAGAAGCCGTAGTTGTGCAGGGCGAGCCGGGTGCCCTTGAGTCGCGGATCGGCGCAGACCGGCTTGACGTCCTCGCTGTACTTGTAGCCGCCGATCAGCATCCGGTCACGGGGCACGTTGCGATGGGTGGTCACCCACTTCGCGGCGACGTCGGTCCACTCCTGGGCGGTGTAGCCGAACGGCTCGTTCATCGGCTCGAAGTACACCTTGGAGTCGCGGGCGTAGGCGGAGGTGATCCGCGCCCACATCTTGTCCCAGGCGGCCTGGTCGTCGATCTTGCCGTCCTTGGCGTTGTCGGCCTCCCAGTAGCCCAGGATGACCTTGAACCCCTTGTCGGAGGCGGCGTCGATCGCTCCCTTGTACGACTTCCAGAAGGGGCCGTTGACGGAGGTCGGGTTGACCGGCAGCCGGACCGTGTTGGCGCCCAGCTTGGCGAAGCCGCCGATGATCGCCTTGGACTTGGCGTAGGTGGTGGCGTAACTGTCCGTGGTGGACAGGCCGGACGGTACGACCGCGTCGTCGGCGTAGTTGTCGCGCGGGTCGGCCCAGTTGACGCCATGGAAGTCGCTGACGGGCGGCACGGCCGGCTTGCCGTAGGCGGATGCGGGGGACGCCGAGGCGGGGGAGGCGGCGAGTGCGCCCCCGAAGGCCGTGGCGCAGGCCAGCAACGTGGCGACGCAAGCTGTCCGGCGGTGGTTCTCTCGTGGCACGGCATCCCCTTCGGCGGGCTCGATGGTTCCCGCAAGCTAGAAGATGATCCGAACACAGGTCAACGTATGTACACACAAAGTTTCAACATCGGAGGCGCAAAGCGAACAAAGGCCCTCGGCGCGGGTGCGCCGAGGGCCCTCCACCTGCTTCCTGCTGCGTCTAGAACGTGCCGAGCTTCACGATCGACAGCAGAGCGATCAGCTGGATCGCGCTCGCGCCCAGGGCCTTCGGCCACGGCAGGTCGTGGGACTTGGACACCATCAGGGTGAGGAGCGCGCCCGCCGCCACCCAGGTCGCCCAGCCGAGGGCCTGCACGAACGTCGCGTCGCCGCCGGCGAACATCGCGAAGACCAGACGGGGGGCGTCCGTGAGGGACATGATCAGCATGGAGAGGCCGACCGTGGGCTGCCAGGCTCCGTCGCCGCCGAGCTGGCGGGCCAGGGTGTGGGTGACCACGCCCAGGACGAAGGACGAGATCACCATCGCCACGGCGGTGGTCAGGACGATCGGGACCGCGTTCGACAGGGTCGCGTTGATCGCGTCGTTGCGTGCGCCGTCGAAGCCGAAGACCGCGAGCAGGCCGTAGAGGAACGTCACGCCGAGGGCGGGGCCCCACATCGTGTAGTCCCGCATCTGGAGGAAGGTCTGGCCGGGGGAGAGGACGATGCCCCGCAGCAAAGCCTTCCAGTGCAGGCGGGGGCCGACCGGGGCGGCCGGGGCCGCGCCCGCGTGGTAGGTCTCACCCTGGGTGTAGGGGTCCTCGCCCACCGAGAACGCCGTGGTGTGGCCCGGGTTGTTCGCCGCGTACGGGTCAGGGGTGCCGCCGGGGCCGTGCGGGTAGCCGCCGTCGCCGAAGTACTCCGGCTCGCCGTGACCGCCCTGGCCGCGGTAGCCGCCCTGACCGCCGCCGTTCGCCTGCGGCCAGCCGCCACCGCCACCGCCCGAGCCGCCGTACGGCTGCTGCGGCGGCGGGGGATAGCCGTACGACGGCCCCTGGGGCGCCTGCTGCCCGTACGGAGGTTGTTGGGGGCGCGTTTGCGGGGTGCCGTTGTTCCGGCTGCCCCGTCCGATCCTGAATCCAGCCACGTCTTCGAACGTACCTGGTCCCGGAGAATCGCGTGCCGGGCCCTGCGGTTCGGGCCCGGCATTGCTGCCGAGCTGTGACATCCCCTAAGGGAAGCCGCAGCCCGGCTCAGGGAGCGCTCCGGGTAATGCCCTACGCCGAGTTGTGGATCAGCCCGCCATCTGGCTGCCGAACAGCGGAGTGCCGGACGTCGAGACCTTGGCGGCGGTCAGGCCGATGCCCCGGCCGGACGTGTTGATCTTCGAGCCGTCGGAGGCGAACGCCACGACGTACCCGTCGCTGTTGTTCTCCCAGGGCAGGCCGACCGTCAGGTCGGCCTTGCCGTCGCCGGTGGCGTCGGTGAGCAGCAGCTCGCCGCCGAAGCCGTCGCCGGTCTCGTTGCCGCCGGGCACGCCGGGCGTGTCCTGGGCCAGGGACTGGGCGGCGGCGCCCTGGAAGCCGGACGTCGAGCCGTAGAGGACGGAGACCATGCCGGCGTCGGCGATGCCGTTCAGGTCCTCGCCCGGCGAGCCGATGGCCAGGTCGTCGTAGCCGTCGCCGTTGATGTCCCCGAGGGAGAGCTCCCAGCCGAAGGCGTCGCCCGTCTCGCTGGTACCGGGGATGCCGGAGCTGTTCTGCTCCAGGGTTCCCGTGCCGCCGGTGGGCCCGGACGACGTGCCCCAGACGACCTGGACGGCACCGCCCTTCGCGGCCCCGGCACTGGAGGAGGCGGCGTCCCAGTGGTTGCCGATGACGATGTCGCCGTAGCCGTCGTTGTCGATGTCGCCGATGTCGGAGATGATCCCGGCGGGCAGCTTCCGGGCGCCGGAGGTGGTCACACCGCCGGTGGAGCCGGGCAGGTAGTAGTTGGCGTTGAAGTGGTAGTCGCCGCTCGTCTCGCCCTCGTAGCCGTCGACGAGCAGGTCGGTGCGGCCGTCGTTGTTCACGTCGCCCGGCGTGAGGTTGAAGATGTCGTTGCCCTGCACCTTCAGCACCGGCGTGGTGACCTTGTAACGGCCGCCGGTGCCACCGGACTTGGTGAAGCCGCCGCGGTAGATGTCCACCGTGTTCTGGTCCGAGCCGATGGCGAGGTCGGCACGGCCGTCGCCGTTGTAGTCGCCGGCGGCGAGCGGGGCTCCGAAGGAGTCGTGGCTGCTGGGGGCGGGGTCGGAGACCGTGGTGCCGCCCGACAGGCCGGTGGAGCCGCCCCACAGGATGACCGCGGTGCCGCCGTTGGCGTCCGATCCGACGTCCTCGCCGGGCACGCCCACGGCCAGGTCGGCGTAGCCGTCGCCGTTGAAGTCGCCGGCCGTCGTGTGCGAACCGAAGCCGTCGCCGGCCTCGGCGCCGCCCGGGACGCCCGCGCTGTTCTGGGAGAGAGTCTGGATCTTGGTGGCGCCCGCGCCGGTCGGGGAGCCGTACAGGACGGTCACCGAACCGGCCGTCGCGTGGCCGGCCACGGAGGCGCGCGGCGCGGAGACCGCCACGTCCTGGTACCCGTCGCCGTTGAAGTCGCCCTCCAGGCCGGAGGCGGCTGCCGCGGGACCGGCGGCGACGACGAGCAGACCGCCCGTGAGTGCGCCGGCGGCCGCGGTCGCCAAGGCTGTACGGACGTTTTTGCGCATGCGGTTCTCCTGCGGGATACGAATGCCTGCCGAATGGGGACGACCACCCCCGTTGGCCCGGTGTTCTCCTGGGCTTAACGGGGTGATCGCGGTGCAGGAGACCTCTGAGGTGTGCGGATGGTTGTACGCCGCTTCGGGTCAGTACGCCCGGTGCCGGCGGCCCGTCGCGGACGCGAAACCCAGCCATGTGTGCCGGTTGCCCCACCAGCACCAGCCCACCTTCGGGGCGTTGCGCCGCTCGCGGCCGTCGCGTCCCGTGCCGTTGCTGATCCAGATCGCCGGAGTACGGGCGTCCGGCGTGCCGTTGGCCTTGCGCAGCCGGGAGCCGATCGTCATGAAGCAGCGGTTGCGCTCCAGGGCCTCCGGCTGCTGGAGCACCCAGTGGATGCCCTCGGTGAGCAGCAGCGGGGAGCGGCTCTCCTTGACGAGGGCCGGCAGCGCCTCCTCGGGGCTCCAGTTGGCCATGCGGTCGCCGCGGTCGATGCCGTTGACGACGTAGAGGTGCGTGTCGGGCAGTTCGACGGCGTCCGGGGCGAAGTCGTCGACGTCGGGCATGTCGACGACGACGAAGCCGGGCTTGTCGTCGCGACGGAGCAGGGGTGCGAGGGGGGAGGCGGGGAGGCGGTCCGGGTGGACGGCGAGCAGGGCGTTGCTGTCGTCGGCGTGGGAGCCCTCGGCGAAGGCGCGCAGTTCGGCGGCCGGTATGCCCGCGAGTTCGTGCACGCCGAGGGAGATCAGGTGCTCGGCCTGGGTGGCGAGCGGCGGCAGTGGCGGCAGTGGCGGCAGCGGGGGCAGCGGGGGCAGGGGGGTGGTGGTGGATGCGTTGGACGACGTGTCCGGCAAGGCACTCCTCGGTCGTGGGACGGTCGGCCTGAGGGGAACGAGGGGGCGGTGCCGGAATGTTCCCCGGGCGCGGGTGTCGGAAGAGGTGTGGATTACGTGACCGTGGCCTGGGCTCTTTACCGTTTCATGGCATGATCGGGCCCGTTCGGCGCGGGCAGCGTCGTGGATGACATCGCCTCCGAATTCGGCCGACCCGGGACGCCACATGACCACGAACCTCGACAAGCAGGGCTTCGACGGCCCGGTGGCGTGGGACACGCCGGGCACCCGAAGCGCACTCCGCCGCTGGACGGTGGGGAACCTGGCCAAGTTCCTGCTCTGGATGGCCCTTTGGTGGACCGCGCTGTACGCCACGGTCGTGCTGCCGGTGGCGGCCGTGGTGCCCATGGTGCTCGTCCTGCTCGTCCTCACGGTCCTGGAGGTCCGGGCCCTCGGCCGCCTCGCCCGGGGCATGCGGATGCGGCGCGTCCTCGCCGTCTACCCCTGGCGTCAGCAGCCGGGTGCGGTCCGGGTCGACAAGGGCAAGGCGGTCTTCGTGCTGCCCGACCCCTACCAGCCGGAGCGGACGGTGTCGCTGAAGCTCGCTGACGTGCTGTTCCGGCCCTGGACCCATGAGGCCCTGAAGGACTACGACGCCGAACTCTGGTACGCGGGCGACCCGCGGTTCGCCTGCGTCGTCGCCAAGCCCGGCCTGCGCGGACTGGAGTGCCTCACCCAGCCCACCGCCTACGACCCCCGCACCGACCCCCGCCGCAAGGGCCTCAGCCCCGAGGCCCGCCGCCGCGCCAGGGCGATCGGCGCCCGGGTGGCCGACTGACCGGGGTGGCCGCCGGCTCGGCTACCGCACCAGGAAATCCGGCCTTCGGCTATCGCACCAGGAACTCCGGGCCTCGGCTACCGCACCAGGAACTCGGCCTTCGGCTACCGCACCAGGAACTCCGGGCCTCCGCTGCCGCACCAGGAAATCCGGCCTTCGGCTACCGCACCAGGAACTTCGAGCCTCCGCTGCCGCACCAGGAACTCCAGACCTCGGCTACCGCACCAGGAACTCGGCCTTCGGCTACCGCACCAGAAACTCCGAGCTGGAGAACCGCACCGACGGCTCCGCCGCCACCAGCCCCTTCTTCATCCCCGGGTACACGGCCACCGTGTCCTTCGTCTCGCCGACGTACGTTCGCACCACCAGGTCCGCCCGCCCGTCCCCGTCGAAGTCGCCGACTGTGACGACGCGCGTGGTGCCCTGGGCGGGGGGCCGGACGGTGACCATGCCGGTCGTGGTCAGGCCGGTCGTACGGCCGTGGAGGACGCGCAACTGGCTGCCGCTGGTGACGAGTTCGCTCAGGCCGTCGCCGTCGAAGTCGGCGGCGTCGAGCACCGAGCCCGGGGTGGTGAGGGTGCCGCGCGTGGTGGCGGCCGGGAGGTCGTAGCGCAGGGACGTTTCGCCCATGGTGCCGATCGCCGCGTCCAGGGCCGCCCTGCCCTTGCCGAAGGTGCCGAGGGCCACGTCGATGCCGGCGGGCAGGGTCGCGCCGGTGCGGGTGGGGCCGGTGGGGCCGCCCAGCACGACCGCGGACTTGCCGGTGCCTTCCGCCGTACGGACGATCAGGTCGTCGTATCCGTCGTCGTCGACGTCGGCCGCCGGGCCCGTGGGGGCGTTGCCGGGGGACTGGATGGGGGCGGGGGCGGTGCGGGGGCTGCCCTTGCGGGTGAACGGGCCGCGCAGGAAGCTGAGTTGGCCGCCCGAGGCGTGGACGACCAGGTCCTGCGCGTCGTCGCCGTCGAAGTCGCCGCACACCGGCTGGTCGGGCCAGTCGTTGCCGACGCGGGCGCGGGCCGGGATCGTCAGCTTGACCGCCTTGCCGGTGAGGCCGCTCGGGGAGCCGTAGAGGATCTGCAACGGCACCGGAGGCTGCCCCTGGCCGTCGAAGGGCGGGTCGGTGGAGACGACCAGGTCGGTGAAGCCGTCGCCGTCCAGGTCGCAGGTCGCCTCGGCGTCGAAGACGGCTGGGAGTCGGCCCTTGGTCGGGGCCGCCTGCCGTCGCGGGCTGAGCAACTGCCGTGCGCCCGGGGTGAGTCCGCGCTCACCGCCGTACACGATGCCGATGCCCGCGTCGTCGGCGTGCGCCTGCGCCTTGACCAGGTCGTTGAGGACCAGGTCGCGGTGGCCGTCGCCGTTGAAGTCGTCGGGGGTCTTGCTGCCCTTGCCGTGCGGGACGGGGAGTTGGGCGGGGGCGTCGGCCACGTGGACGGGGGTGTGCCGGGCCGACTGGGCGTCGTCGTGCTGTTTGGGGCCGCAGGCGGCGACCGCGAGGGCGAGGCCGAGGGCGCTGGTCAGGGCCGCCGTACACTTCCCGCTTCTTCGCGCGCGCACCGCTCACCTCGTCAGCACCAGGGTCAACAACTGGGTCATGATGCACGTGTTCGGGTGGGGGCGATAGTCCAGTGCGCGCCAGTGTGCGAGCCAGTCCTGCGGGGCTGTCCCATTTGGTTTCAATTGATACCGTATCGAATGAGTGGGTGGCGGTACTGTGGCCTCATGACCGCCGACGTTCCGCACGCAGCCGCCGCCCCGCGCGCGACCGACCGCCCGGGTGACCAGTCGCCCTTCGCTCTCGGTCTGCTGCTGCGCCGGGCGCACTGGCGCGCGCAGACCGTGATGACCGAGGCGCTGCGGCCGCTCGGCATCGAGCTGCGGCACTTCTCGGTGCTGATCGTGCTGGTCAACCGCGGGCCCACGGTGCAGCGCGACCTGGCCGCCGCGACGGGGACCGACAAGGCGGGGATCATGCGGGTCGTGGACGACCTGGAGCGCAAGGGGCTGGCGGTCCGCAAGGCCGTGCCGGGGGACCGGCGGGTGCGGGCGGTGGAGATCACGCCGCAGGGCATGGAGCTCTTCGACACGGCCCATGTGGCGGCGGAGCCGCAGGCCGGACGCCTGGTCTCCGGGCTGGGGGCCGGCGAGGCCGAGCTGTTGACGGACCTGCTGACCCGGTTCGCCCATCCCCAGGAGGCCCATCCCCAGGAGGCCCATCCCCAGGAGGGATGAGCGGCAGGGGTGAGGACGCCGTGTGACCCCCGGGGGGTGAGGCGTCACACGGCGTCCGGTCCGGGGGGCACGCCGCGAGGCGCTCCGCGAGCTCCTTGGCCTTGACGGCCGCCTCCTCGAAGGCGCGCTTGCGCGAGGCCTCGTAGAGGGGGACCAGCTCCGACATGGCCGGGTTGCGGGGGGCCAGGGTGAGCTCGGGGACGATGAAGTCGAGGTCGAGGCCGAGGGTGCGTTCGAGCACGGCCTCCAGGTAGTTCCGCACGTACTCGAAGCCCTCGCGCGGGGTGCCCGGCGCGTAGGAGCCGCCGCGGCTGGCGACGACGACGGCCGGCGTGCCCTTGGCGGAGGGGTTCTCGCCCGCGGTGCGGCCGAGCAGCAGCACGTTGTCCACCCAGGCCTTGAGGGTCGAGGGGATCGAGAAGTTGTGCATGGGGGCGCCGATCAGGACGACGTCCGCCTGCTCCAGTTCCTCGATGAGCGCCTCGCGCACGGCGAACGCGGCGGACTGCTCCGGGGTGCGCTCGGCCGGGGCGGCGTAACCGGCGGACCAGGCGACGGCGGTGATGTGCGGGACGGGGTCGGCGGCGAGGTCGCGGTGGATCACCGTGCCGTCGGGGTGCTGCTCCTCCCAGGCCTGGCGGAAGGCGGCCGCGACCGAACGGGACGAGGACGCCTCGCCGGGAAGCACGGACGAGTCGATGTGCAGCAGCGTGGCCATGGGCTTGCTCCAAGAGGGTCGTACGACGTGATGGCTTGTACTCGACCATAGTTAAGCACGAGATGGTATTGAATGATACCGTCGCGAATGCAACGACATTGGAACGGGAGGCAGACGATCTTGGACGTCTTCGAAGCGGTCACGAGCCGACGGGCCGTACGCGAGTTCACCGACCGGCCGGTCCCCAGAGAGGTGCTGGAGCGCGTCCTGTCCACCGCGGCCTGGACGCCGTCGGCGTCGAACCTCCAGCCGTGGCACGCCTACGTACTGACCGGCGAACCGCTGGCCGCGCTGAAGAAGTGCGCCGGTGAGCGCCTTGCCACGGGCGATCCCTGGGACGAGCCGCAGTACCAGCAGTACCCGCCCGACCTGAAGTCCCCCTACCGCGAACGCCGGTCCGCCTTCGGCGAGCAGCGCTACGGCGCGCTCGGCATCCCGCGCGAGGACATCGAGGCACGCCAGCGGGCCGCGTCCGCGAACTGGGACTGCTTCGGCGCGCCGGCCGCGCTGTTCTGCTACATCGACCGCGACCTGGGGCCGGCCCAGTGGTCCGACGTCGGCATGTTCCTGCAGACGGTCATGCTGTTGCTGCGGGGCGAGGGTCTGCACAGTTGCACACAGATGGCGTGGGCCAAGTACCACCGCTCCGTCGCGGAGATCCTCTCGCCCCCGGACGAGCTCATCCTCTTCTGCGGCATGTCGATCGGCTTCGAGGACGCCACGGCGAACGCCCCGCGCACGGGCCGCGCGCCGCTCGACGAGACGGTCACGTTCGTCGACGACGACGACTGACACCGGCCTCGGTACGGCTACCTCGCGGCGGCGCCGCTCCGGCGCACCATGAACACGTCCACGGGGTCCTCCGACTCGACCGTGAACCCGTGCCGCTCGTACAGCCGCCGGGCGGCACTGCCCTGAAGCACGTTCAGACGGACGAGGACACCGTCGCGGTCGCTCCGCTCCAGCAGTTCGCGCAGGACGGCCGAGCCGATGCCCCGGCCCTGCAGCCGCGGGGCGAGATAGAAGTGCTCCAGCCACCGGGTGTCCCCGTCCGGCCGCAGCGCCACACAGCCGGCGAACGTACCGCCGACCTCGATCACCCAGGTGTGGGCCGCGTCGAATCCGTCCCGCAGCCGCTGCCGCACCCGGTGCTCGTCGTACCGCCCGAGCCGCTCCAGATCCGCCCGCAACACCACGGCCCGCACCTCGGCGATCACCTCGACGTCCGCGCCCACCGCCGCCCGAAGGCTCCAGTCCGCCATGATCGCCACGCTACCGGCGGGGCCGGCGCAGGGGGCGGCCGCCCGCCTCATGCTCAGGCATCCTGCCGCCCGGCCGGAGCGACGCCGGGCCCTCTCGATACCCGCTGTGACGGCCGCTACATTCCCCGTGTGACCACGCCCCGGAACCCGTCCACCCGGCAAGCGGCCCCCGCCGCCTCCCAGATGTGGCCCCTCTACGCCGCCGGGTTCACCACCGCCTTCGGCGCGCACGGCATCGCCGCCAACCTCGGGGGGCACTCCGACGACGCGGTGACCTCGCTGCTGGTGCTGGGTGGGCTGCTGGCGCTGTACGACGGTGCCGAGGTCGTCCTCAAGCCGCTGTTCGGGACGCTCGCCGACCGGATCGGTGCCCGGCCGGTGCTGCTGGGCGGGCTGGTGGCGTTCGCGGTGGCCTCCGCCGCGTACGTCGTCGCCGACAGCCCGGGCTGGCTGTGGGCGGCCCGGCTCGGCCAGGGGGCCGCGGCCTCCGCGTTCTCGCCGTCCGCGTCGGCGCTGGTCGCCCGGCTCAATCCGGCGGCCAAGCACGGGCGGGCGTTCGGCAGTTACGGCTTTCACAAGTCCATCGGATACACCCTCGGCCCCCTCCTCGGCGGCCTCCTGGTGTGGGCCGGCGGGCTGCGGCTGCTGTTCACCGTGCTGGCGGTGCTCGGCGTGGCGGTCGCGCTCTGGGCCGCGCTCGCCGTGCCGCGTGTACCGCCCCTGCCCAAGCGGCGGCAGACGGTGCTGGACCTGGGCCGGCGCCTCGCCGACCCGGCGTTCCTGCGGCCCACGGCGGCCCTGGCGGCCGCGACCGCCGCGCTCTCCGTCGGCGTCGGCTTCCTGCCGGTCTCGGGCGCCGCCGCCGGACTCGGCACGGTCGCGACCGGCGCCGCGGTCTCGGTGCTGGCGGCCTGCGCGGCCGTCGTCCAGCCGAGGGCCGGGCGGGCCCTGGACGCGGGCCGCCTCACCGCCCGCACCGGCCTCACCGCCGGGCTGCTGACCACGGCTGCGGGGCTGGCGGCCGCGATGCTGCCCGGTCTGGCGGGCGTCCTGGCCGCCGCGGCCCTGATCGGCACCGGCACCGGCCTGATCACCCCGCTCGGCTTCGCCTCCCTGGCCGCCGCCACCCCCGCCGAACGGCTCGGCCAGACCATGGGCTCCGCCGAGCTCGGCCGTGAACTCGGCGACGCGGGCGGCCCGCTCCTGGTCGCCGCCGTCGCCTCCCTGGCCACCCTCACCTACGGCTACGCGGCCCTCGCCCTCCTCCTCGCCGCCGGCCCCGCACTCGCCCTCGCCGCGCGCGCGGTTCGAACGGATGATCGCCGGGTCCAGCGGGACGGGTAATCGTAAGTCCCTCGATAAGACCGCGTGATATATATTCTGAATTTCGGCGAACGGGCCCTGTCATTGGATATTCCAGATAATCACCGTTGACGCATATTCCCCCGAATGCCAGATGTCCTGCCCCGTGTGGCGCTCGTTAGGTGGGCGTGACTTGGCAGGAAAAGCATGCAGCTGAGGATCCGCTCCGTTCGTGTCGGACAGCTGATCAGACCAGTGCGCAAAGCATCACGCACTGCTCGGATCTGCTGGAGGACTTTCTGAAAACCATCAGTCGTATGGAGCGCGAATATCTTCGGGCGGCGCTGGAAGGGGAACAGTTCTAGCAATGAGGGCCGACTATGACGCGGTAGACGAACAGGCTCATTACACGCAGCAGCTCGATATGCAGAACCTCTGGCAGGTGCAGGATCCGGTGATGTCGCCGGAGGGCTGGGACCTGGACCAGGAGCTGGCACAGATGCTGGGTGCCACGCACACCCCGGATCCCGTTCCGCCCCGGCAGGACTCCCGGCAGGACAAGGACAGGCAGCCACTGCCCCGCCCGGTCCACCGCAAGCGCCCACAGCCCGGCGCGCACACGCTCACCCGAAACCCGAGGTTCCTCACCGTCTCGGTCTTGGTCACACTCATCACCCTGTGCGCGGTGACGATGCTCACCTGGTCCATCTCGTATTCGTACGATCAGCTGCGCTCCATCGCGCTGCTCGTGGTGTCGCCGAAGCTGGCCCATTGGTGGCCCCTGACGGTATACGGGCCGTGGCTGCTCGCAGGTCTGTCCATTCTGCGGGCATCCGTTCAGCGCCGCACCGCCCGCCGTTCCTGGGCCGTCATGCTGATCTCCTCCGGCACCGCGGTGGCGCTGTGCATCGGGCAGTCGGCGGATTCCCTGCTGGCGATGGTCGTCGTCGGAATTCCGCCGATCACCGCCCTGGTCTGTTTCCGTGAACTCGTCGGCCAGTTCTCCTCCCGGCCCGGCCCCCGGCACGCCGCCGACGCGATCAACGGACCCAAGCAGCCGAAGTCGTAACCCGGCCCGGGGCGTTCGCACGGAAAGGGTCTCGTCCCGCTCCGCGGGCGCCGGGGCGGTGAAACCGTCCGGCGTCGGCAGCGGCCAGGCGTCCGCCGCGGCCGGCGGATGCCCGGCGGCGGATCAGGACTGGTACGGCTGCCGCGGCTGTCCGTACGGCTGCTGACCGCCCTGCCCGCCGGAGAGGGCCTGCGCCTGCAGCTGCTCCGCCTGCTCCCCGGTGACCTTCTGTTCCGCGCCGCAGAAGGTGCACTGGGTCGCGTACCTGGTCGAGACGGGGAACAGCGGCACGAAGAACAGCGTGAACTTGGTGACGCGCTTGCGCAGGGTGTGCGCGGAGGGGTTGCCGCACTGGCCGCACACCAGCGTCAGTATCGCGAGCTGGTAGAGGTAGCCCTTGGTGCCGAAGATGATCACGTCGGAGGTCCTTTCCGATCAGTTCCTGCCTACAGCCTGCCGCAACACGGCGCCCCCTGTCCCATACGGAACAGGGGGCGCCGTAGTGCTGTCGGGCTCGGCTGCTTGTCCGGCCCGCCTACTTCACCGGCTCGGGCTCCGGCTCGCTCTCCGCGGCGGCCGTGTCCTCGGGGTCGACCGGGGTCTTGACGGACTCCAGCAGCAGCTGGGCGACGTCGACGACCTGGATGGACTCCTTGGCCTTGCCGTCGTTCTTCTTGCCGTTCACGGAGTCCGTGAGCATGACGAGGCAGAACGGGCAGGCGGTGGACACGATGTCCGGGTTGGTGGAGAGGGCCTCGTCGACGCGCTCGTTGTTGATGCGCTTGCCGATCCGCTCCTCCATCCACATCCGCGCACCACCGGCGCCGCAGCAGAAGCCGCGCTCCTTGTGGCGGTGCATCTCCTCGTTGCGCAGACCGGGGACGCTGGCGATGATCTCGCGCGGCGGGGTGTAGATCTTGTTGTGGCGGCCCAGGTAGCAGGGGTCGTGGTAGGTGATGATGCCCTCGACCGGGGTGACCGGGACCAGCTTGCCCTCGTCCACCAGGTGCTGGAGCAGCTGGGTGTGGTGGATGACCTCGTAGTCGCCGCCGATCTGCGGGTACTCGTTGCCGATCGTGTTGAGGCAGTGCGGGCAGGTCGCGACGATCTTCTTGGCCGACCTGGGCTTCGCCGACTCGGGCGTCACCTTGCCGTCCTCGTCCATCTCCTCGCCGAACGCCATGTTCAGGGCCATGACGTTCTCCATGCCGAGCTCCTGGAAGAGGGGCTCGTTGCCCAGGCGGCGGGCGGAGTCACCGGTGCACTTCTCGTCGCCGCCCATGATGGCGAACTTCACGCCCGCCATGTGCAGCAGCTCGGCGAAGGCCTTGGTGGTTTTCTTGGCGCGGTCTTCGAGGGCGCCGGCGCAGCCGACCCAGTACAGGTACTCGACCTCGGTGAGGTCCTCGATGTCCTTGCCGACGACCGGCACCTCGAAGTCGACTTCCTTCAGCCACTCCAGGCGCTGCTTCTTGGCCAGGCCCCAGGGGTTGCCCTTCTTCTCCAGGTTCTTGAGCATCGTGCCCGCCTCGGACGGGAACGCGGACTCGATCATCACCTGGTAGCGGCGCATGTCGACGATGTGGTCGATGTGCTCGATGTCCACCGGACACTGCTCGACGCAGGCGCCGCAGGTGGTGCAGGACCACAGCACGTCCGGGTCGATGACGCCGTTCTCCTGGGCGGTCCCGATCAGCGGACGCTCGGCCTCCGCGAGGGCGGCCGCGGGGACGTCCTTGAGCTGCTCCTCGGACGCCTTCTCCTCGCCCTCCATGGTCTTGCCGCCGCCGGCCAGCAGGTAGGGGGCCTTGGCGTGCGCGTGGTCGCGCAGCGACATGATCAGCAGCTTCGGGGAGAGGGGCTTGCCCGTGTTCCAGGCGGGGCACTGCGACTGGCAGCGGCCGCACTCGGTGCAGGTGGAGAAGTCCAGCAGACCCTTCCAGGAGAACTGCTCGACCTGGGAGACACCGAAGACGTCGTCCTCACCGGGGTCGGTGAAGTCGATCGGCTTGCCGCCGGAGGTCATGGGCAGCAGCGCGCCGAGCGAGGTCTCACCCTTGGCGTTGCGCTTGAACCAGATGTTCGGGAACGCCAGGAAGCGGTGCCAGGCCACACCCATGTCGGTCTTCAGGGCGACCGTGATCATCCAGATGAAGGAGGTCGCGATCTTCACACCGGCGAAGAGGTACGTGAGGTTCTGGAGCGTGGAGAGGTCCAGGCCCTCCAGCGCCGAGACCACCGGGTACGAGATGAAGAACGAGGCCTCGTAGCCGTCCACGTGGTGCTGGGCGCCCTCCAGCGCGTGCAGCATGAAGATGCAGACGCCGACGATGAGGATGACGCTCTCGACGAAGTACGCCTGGCCGGTGTTGGAACCGGCGAAGCGGGACTTGCGGCCCGCCCTGCCCGGTCGGCTCAGCTGGCGGATCACGATCAGCGTGAGGATGCCGAGCACCGTCATCGTGCCGAGGAACTCGACGAAGACGTTGTACGGCACCCAGTCGCCGATGACCGGCAGGAGCCAGTCGGCCTGGAACAGCTGGCCGATGGCGTTGACGATCGTCAGCAGCAGCGAGAAGAAGCCCACCGCCACGAACCAGTGCGCGACACCGACGATGCCCCAGCGGTTCATCCGGGTGTGGCCGAGGAACTCCCTGGCCACGGTGACGGTGCGCTGGACGGGCTCGTCGGTACGGGTACCGGCGGGCACGTTCTGGCCGAGCCGCATGAAGGTGTAGATCTGCAGGAGGGCGCGGGCGAACAGGGCCACGCCGACCACGATCAGAACCAGCGACACGATGATCGCGGCGAGTTGCATTTCGGGGCTCCTCGGGCCTGCGAGGGGTGGTTCGAGGGGGTCCTCGACATTACTAAGCGGTAACTTATGCAGTCCGTCTGAGACTACCCCCATCCTCCGTCGCACTGTAGCCAGGGGCGGAGTGATGTGAGTCGCTGAGGGTTGCCTTAAGAAGCGATCGAGAACCGATCGTGTTATTCATCCCGAAATGGTATATACGGCACTAACCTATCCCCGTGCTTTACGGGATCGCAGCCGCCACGACCGCCCTCCTCCTCGCCGCCGCCCTCGCGGCGCTCCTCCGGCTGCCCGCCCTGCGCTTCGGCATCCTCGACCGCCGACGCCAGCGGCCGCTGCCGCTGCTCGGCGGGGTGGCCGTGGCGCTGGTCACCTGTCTGGTGGCCGCCGCCGGCGAGTGGACGCGGTTCGCCCCGCTCGGCTCGGAGATCGGCCGGCTGCTGATCGCCGCGGGTGCCGTCGCCGTACTCGGTCTGGTCGCGGACGTGCGGCGGGTCAAGGCGCGGTTCCTGGTCGGCGGTACGGCCGTGGCGGCGGCCTGTGTGGTGCCGTACGGCGACACGGGCTTCCTGCTGGGGGTGCCGGCCGTCGGCTGGATCGTCCTCGTCACCGTCGGCTTCAAGGCGCTCGACCACGCGGACGCCCTGGTCGGCGCCGTCGGGGTCGTCACCGCCTTCGGCGTCGGCGTCTGTGCGGCGGCCGAGGTGATGGACGAGCTCGCCGTGCTGCTGAGCGTGCTGGCCGCCGCCCTGACCGGTTTTCTCATGCAGAACTGGCACCCCGCGCGGATCGGGCTCGGGGCGTGCGGGTCGCTCTTCGTCGGGTTCGTGCTGGCGTCGTCGGCCGTGATCATCCGGGCCGGGCACGACCCGGTGTCGAGCGTCGCCGTGCTCTACTCGCTCACCGCCCTCGCCACCGCCGACGTACTCCTCGTGGCGCTGTCCCGCCGGCTGGCCGGACGGCCGCTGCTGCGGCGCGGGCCCGACCATGTCGCCCACCGGTTGCGCCGGGTCGGCCTCACCCCGCAGGGCGTGACCGTTCTCCTGGGGCTCGGGGCCTTCGCCGCGGTGCTCGTCGGCGTCCTCGTGCACATGGGATGGATGGCCGAGGCCCGGGTGTTGTGGGTGGGAGGCGTCGCCCTCATCGCCGTGTTCGCCCTCCTGCACATCAAGCCTTACGGTCCTCGCCGTCAACCCTCTTTTCCCGTAGGGGGTACGGTCCGCCCGCCCGCTCAGGCCACGTCGTCGCAGGTAGGAGCCAGGTTGCGTGTAAGGAACGGATAAGAGTTGAGTGGGGTCGACTCAGCTCTGTTGACCGAGTGGAAGCCGTCATGCACACTTGAGTCCGTTCCACTCAAGTCAGCTGGAGGAATTCACCATGGCACGTGCGGTCGGCATCGACCTGGGCACGACTAACTCGGTCGTCAGCGTTCTTGAAGGCGGCGAGCCCACCGTCATCACCAACGCCGAGGGCGCCAGGACCACGCCTTCCGTCGTCGCCTTCGCCAAGAACGGTGAGGTGCTCGTCGGCGAGGTTGCCAAGCGTCAGGCGGTCACGAACGTCGACCGGACCATCCGGTCCGTGAAGCGTCACATGGGCACCGACTGGAAGATGGAGCTCGACGGGAAGCCCTTCAACCCGCAGCAGATCTCCGCCTTCATCCTGCAGAAGCTGAAGCGCGACGCCGAGTCGTACCTGGGCGAGAAGGTCACGGACGCGGTCATCACCGTTCCCGCCTACTTCAACGACTCCGAGCGTCAGGCGACGAAGGAAGCCGGCGAGATCGCCGGTCTCAACGTCCTTCGTATCGTCAACGAGCCGACCGCGGCCGCGCTCGCGTACGGCCTCGACAAGGACGACCAGACGATCCTCGTCTTCGACCTCGGTGGCGGCACCTTCGACGTGTCCCTGCTGGAGATCGGCGACGGCGTCGTCGAGGTGAAGGCCACCAACGGTGACAACCACCTCGGTGGTGACGACTGGGACCAGCGCGTCGTCGACTACCTGGTGCAGCAGTTCAAGTCCGGTCACGGCGTGGACCTGGCCAAGGACAAGATGGCGCTGCAGCGTCTGCGTGAGGCTGCCGAGAAGGCCAAGATCGAGCTGTCCTCGTCCACCGAGACCTCGATCAACCTGCCCTACATCACCGCCTCCGCCGAGGGCCCGCTGCACCTGGACGAGAAGCTCACCCGGGCTCAGTTCCAGCAGCTGACGGCCGACCTGCTGGAGCGCTGCAAGACCCCGTTCTTCAACGTCATGAAGGACGCCGGCGTCTCCATCAACGAGATCGACCACGTCGTCCTCGTCGGTGGCTCCACCCGTATGCCCGCCGTCGCCGAGCTCGTCCGCGAGCTGACCGGCGGCAAGGACGCCAACAAGGGCGTCAACCCGGACGAGGTCGTCGCCATCGGCGCCGCCCTGCAGGCCGGTGTCCTCAAGGGTGAGGTCAAGGACGTCCTGCTCCTCGACGTCACCCCGCTGTCCCTCGGCATCGAGACCAAGGGCGGCATCATGACCAAGCTCATCGAGCGGAACACGACGATCCCGACCAAGCGGTCCGAGATCTTCACCACCGCCGAGGACAACCAGCCCTCCGTGCAGATCCAGGTCTACCAGGGCGAGCGCGAGATCGCGGCGTACAACAAGAAGCTCGGGATGTTCGAGCTGACCGGTCTGCCGCCGGCCCCGCGCGGTGTCCCGCAGATCGAGGTCGCCTTCGACATCGACGCCAACGGCATCATGCACGTCACGGCCAAGGACCTTGGCACGGGCAAGGAGCAGAAGATGACCGTCACCGGTGGCTCCTCGCTGCCGAAGGACGAGGTCAACCGGATGCGCGAAGAGGCCGAGAAGTACGCGGAGGAGGACCACGCCCGCCGCGAGGCCGCCGAGTCCCGCAACCAGGGCGAGCAGCTCGTCTACCAGACGGAGAAGTTCCTCAAGGACAACGAGGACAAGGTCCCCGGCGAGGTCAAGACCGAGGTCGAGGCCGCCGTCGAGGAGCTGAAGACCGCGCTCAAGGGCGAGGACACCGCCGAGATCCGCACCGCCACCGAGAAGGTCGCCGCGGTCTCCCAGAAGGTCGGCCAGGCCATGTACGCCGACGCTCAGGGCGCGCAGGCCGCGGGCGGTCCGGAGGGCGCCGCCCCCGGCGGCAAGGCCGCCGAGGACGACGTCGTGGACGCCGAGATCGTGGACGACGAGCGCAAGGACGGTGTCGCGTAATGACGGAGGAGACCCCGGGCTTCGAGGAGAAGCCCGACGTCCCCTCCGGCGCGACCCCCGACGGCGCCGAGTCGAAGGCCGCACCCTCTGCGAACGCGGAGGGGGCGGCCCCGGCCGGGGACGGAGCAGCAGACGCGGGTCTGGTGGCCCAGCTGGACCAGGTGCGCACCGCGCTCGGTGAGCGCACCGCGGACCTCCAGCGGCTCCAGGCCGAGTACCAGAACTACCGCCGCCGCGTCGAGCGTGACCGGATCGCGGTCAAGGAGATCGCCATCGCGAACCTCCTGACCGAGCTCCTGCCCGTGCTCGACGACGTCGGCCGCGCACGGGAACACGGCGAACTCGTCGGCGGATTCAAGTCCGTCGCCGAGTCGGTCGAGACCGTCGCGGCGAAGATGGGCCTGCAGCAGTTCGGCAAGGAGGGCGAGCCCTTCGACCCGACGATCCACGAGGCCCTGATGCATTCGTACGCGCCGGACGTCACCGAGACGACCTGCGTCGCGATTCTCCAGCCGGGGTACCGCATCGGCGAGCGCACCATCCGCCCCGCGCGGGTGGCCGTCGCCGAGCCCCAGCCGGGCGCGCAGATCAAGGCCGACGAGGCGACCGAGGCGGCCGACGACAAGGAGAGCGGTGGCCCGGACGAGGGCTGACGTTGAACTGACGACGAGAGAGGAGGGACGTCGAGGATGAGCACCAAGGACTTCATCGAGAAGGACTTCTACAAGGTCCTCGGCGTCCCCAAGGACGCCACCGAGGCCGAGATCAAGAAGGCGTACCGCAAGCTCGCCCGCGAGTACCACCCGGACGCCAACAAGGGCAACGCCAAGGCGGAGGAGCGCTTCAAGGAGATCTCCGAGGCGAACGACGTTCTCGGCGACCCCAAGAAGCGCAAGGAGTACGACGAGGCGCGCGCCCTCTTCGGCAACGGCGGCTTCCGCCCCGGGCCGGGCGGCGCGGGCGGCGGTTCCTTCAACTTCGACCTGGGCGACCTCTTCGGAGGCGGCGCCCAGGGCGGCCAAGGGGGAGCCGGCGGCTTCGGCGGCGGACTCGGTGACGTCTTCGGGGGCCTGTTCAACCGCGGCGGCACGGGCACGACCCGTACCCAGCCCCGGCGCGGCCAGGACATCGACACCGAGGTCAACCTCAGCTTCACCGAGGCGATCGAGGGTGCGACGGTCCCGCTGCGCATGTCCTCCCAGTCACCCTGCAAGGCCTGTGCCGGCACCGGCGACAAGAACGGCACACCGCGCGTGTGCCCGACCTGCGTCGGCACCGGCCAGGTGGCGCGGGGCTCGGGCGGCGGCTTCTCGCTGACCGACCCCTGCCCGGACTGCAAGGGGCGCGGCCTGATCGCCGAGCACCCGTGCCCGGACTGCAAGGGCAGCGGCCGGGCGAAGTCGTCCCGGACCATGCAGGTCCGCATCCCGGCCGGGGTGTCGGACGGGCAGCGCATCCGGCTGCGTGGCAAGGGAGCGCCGGGCGAGCGCGGCGGCCCGGCCGGTGACCTGTACGTCACCGTGCACGTCGACGCGCACCCGGTGTTCGGCCGCAAGGAGGACAACCTCACGGTGACCGTCCCCGTGACCTTCACGGAGGCGGCCCTCGGCGGCGAGGTCAGGGTCCCCACCCTGGGCGGACCTCCGGTCACCCTGAAACTGCCGCCCGGCACGCCCAACGGCCGCACCATGCGGGCGCGGGGCAAGGGCGCGATCCGCAAGGACGGCACCCGCGGCGACCTCCTGGTCACCGTCGAGGTGAGTGTCCCGAAGGACCTTTCGGGGAAGGCTCGTGACGCACTGGAGGCGTATCGCGAGGCGACCGCGGGCGAGGACCCGCGGGCGGAGCTGTTCCAGGCCGCGAAGGGAGCATGAGTCAGATGGACGGTCGTCGACGCAACCCGTATGAACTGACCGAGGAGACCCCGGTCTACGTCATCTCGGTGGCGGCCCAGCTGTCCGGCCTGCACCCGCAGACCCTGCGCCAGTACGACCGTCTGGGTCTGGTCTCCCCCGACCGCACCGCCGGCCGGGGCCGGCGCTACTCGGCCCGTGACATCGAACTGCTGCGCACCGTCCAGCAGTTGTCGCAGGACGAGGGCATCAACCTGGCCGGCATCAAGCGGATCATCGAACTGGAGAACCAGGTCGCGGCGCTGCAGTCCCGGGTTGCCGAGCTCCAGTCGGCCGTCGAGGGGGCCGCGGCGGCGATGCAGCAGCGTGAGGCGGCGGTGCACGCGTCGTATCGCCGGGATCTGGTGCCGTATCAGGAAGTGCAGCAGACCAGTGCGTTGGTGGTGTGGCGGCCGCCCAGGCGGAAGCAGCAGTCCGACTGACGCGCGGTCGTCTGTGTGTGGGCCCGGAGGTTCTGACGAACCTCCGGGCCCTTGCGCGTACGGCGAGGGGCTGTTGTCGGTGGCCCTGGAGCAGCGGCGCGGAGGGGGCTCGGTCGTTCCCGGTCGCCTTCAGCCGGGCAGCATCTCGCTGGCCGCCTCCACAGTGAGGATCCACATGGGCTGGGCGCCTGTGCCGAAGGCGGCGGCGAGGGCGTAGCCCAGGGCCGCGTCCAGGGCCCCCGGCTCGGCGTCCTCGCGCCACTCGGCGAGGACGCGTCCGTCGCCGTCGGAGGAGAAGTCGCCGATGTGCTCGTCGTCCCGCAGCAGGCGGCTGCCCGGGATGGAGTCGGGAACCAGGCGCCAGGTGTGGTCCGCGTGGCGGACGTCGACCCGGTAGGAGCGGCGGGTCAGCCGGCCCTTGGCGGGGTCGATGACGGCCTCCTCGCCGTCCACGGTCAGCGTGAGCAGTCTGGCGTCACGGGTGCCGATCGGGATGTGCTCGTCGGCGGCCTCCGTCTCCTTCGCGCGGACCAGTCCGATCCGGGGGACCGACTCGCCCTCGACGGTGACCTCGCCCACCTCCATGTCGAGCCGGACCGTCATCGTGCCGAACCGCTCCTCCTCGATGACGGTCTCGACGACGGGCTTCTCCTCATGCCGGTCGTCCTCGTACGCGTCGTACGCGTGGGGGTCGCTCGCGTCGGTGGCCGCGGAGGCGGGTGCGGGTGCCGGGCCCTTCGGCATGGGATTTTCCTTGCCTCTCGTTCGCTGACGGGTAGTCAGTTCGTCGTCGTGCGGTCAGCTGGGGCGTCGGCGGGACCGGACTTGAGGGTGTGCAGGAGTGCGGCGAGGCCTTCGGGGGCCGTGGCCAGGATGATCTCCGGGGTGTCGCTCTCGCGGAGGCGGATCGTTCCGTCGGGGGCGGTGGCGACGTAGAGGCAGTTGCCTTCGGGGCCGCCGCTGTACGACGACTTCTGCCAGTGCAGTTCGGGCATCGGGGCCTCCTCAGAGGGTGTAGAGCAGATGCTGGATGAGGGCCAGCGAGTCCTTCACCGAGTGTGTTTCCGGGGCCAACGATACGTCGATGGGTGCGAGGGCGTTCTCCGCGATGTGGTTGAACAGAGAGCTGTACTCATCAAGCTGACGCTGCTCCACCAAGTAGTGGGAGCCGAGGAGCTGCTCGACCACGACGGTGCCCAACCTCGGTTCTGCCGGGATGACATGTGCGAAGTTGCCGGTGAGGGCAGCGTGCGCCCGGGCCGTGAACGGATAGATCTGGATGGTCACGTTCGGCAGCCGCGCCAGCTCGATCAGGTGCAGCAGTTGCTCCCGGACGACCTCGGTGCTGCCGAACCGCATGTGCAACGCGGACTCGTGGATGACGGCGTGCACGGATGGTGGGTCGTCGCGCGTCAGGATGTGCTGCCGTTCCATGCGGAACCGCAAGGCCTGCTCGATGTTCGTGAAGCCCAGGTCGGGGCTCGTGAAGATGGAGCGTGTGTAGTCCTCGGTCTGGAAGAGGCCCGGGATGAACAGTGGCTCGTGTGTCCTGATGGCCACGGCCCCTGATTCAAGCTCGGCCAGGTTCAGCGGATCCGGCCCCAGGTGTTTCCTGTACGCACGCCACCACCCTTTGCCACTGGACTCGGACATCGCGACCAGTGCCTCAACGAAGGGCTCCTTCGAGCAACCGTAGACGCCGCAGAGATCGAGGAGCCGCCCAGTGAGGACCGAGGTTCGGCCGGCCTCGATGTGGCCCAGCTGTCCGCGCGTCATGCCGATCTGGTCAGCGGCATCAGTTGTGGACAAACCGGCTTGCTCGCGCAGTTGTTTGAGTTCGAAGCCGAGTCGCCGCTGTCGTTCGCTGACGGTGGTGCGCAGTCCCACGGGTTCTCCTTGTGATCGGTCAAAGTCTGCCCTGTGTGCGGGCGTTAGTCCACCGGCTCAAGCGAATAGGTTGCTCGCGAGAACCCTTTATCGCTACCTTGAGTGAGGCGTCGATAACGCAACGGCGTCACTCAACTCCCCCTGCCCACAAGCGAAAGTGCACCCGAACCGGCATCCGGCCGGGCCCGGGCGGAGCCATCGCGGGCGTCCCTCATCCGGATCTGACAGGAGCCCCACCCTTGGACCCGTCCCGCCACGTCCCGCACCGCCTGACCCAACTCACCCACGAATACAGCCTGTTCGCCCCGGCCGACGTCACCGCCCCGCGCCTCTGCCGCGACTTCGTACGCGCAGTCCTCTTCACGCACGACCGCGAGGACCTCGTCATGCCCGCCGCCCTGTGCACCTCGGAGCTCGTCACCAACGTCCACCTGCACACCAAGGGCACCGCCATGCTCCGCATCCGACTCACCCCGACCCGCTTCCGGGTCGGCGTGTTCGACGAGAGCCCGGACCCGCCGGTTGTCGCTCACCCGGCGGGAACGGTTGTCGCCTGTTGGGGACGAGGGCTCGCACTCGTCCAGGAGATGGCGGACAAGTGGGGGGTCGCGGACGAGCGGGCGGGGCGGTTCGCGAAGGGGGTGTGGTTCGAGCTCGATGGCGGGAGCGGGGGGAACGTTCCAGCTTTGCTCGAACGGGTGAACCAGGGACATCTGGGCTGGTCAGCACCGACGCCGTCCCTACCGTGATCGCGTTGCTTGTGCCCCGAGCACACCCAGCCCACACTTGAGGAGGAGGTGCCACCTTGACCGCTCTCGCACATGAGAGGCCCGAGACCATGTCCGAGGCAAAGGCTGAATCCGTACTCGTACCCGATCCGGACGAGGTCCTATGGCAGCTGTGGAAGGCCATGGAACTCCCCGAGGGCTACCGCGCCGAGATCATCGAGGGAGCCATTGAGGTGTCGCCCACCGGTCGCCGATCCCACGCCCAGGTCGTCAATCGCCTACGAAACGCACTGACGTGGTTCCTGGGGGAGGGAGAGCACGCGGCGTTTCAGGACACCAACGTCATCCACCAGCGCAGGGGATGGATTCCTGACGTCCTTATCGCCCCCGAAGATCTGGAGCCGCACGGTGACGAGGAAGATCTGGGGGTGGCCGCTTCCGCCGTCTCCCTCATCGTCGAGGTCGTCTCACCCGGCAAGCGCAACCAGGACCGCGACCGTGTCCGCAAGCGCCGCGAGTACGCGCGCGCAGGTATCCCCGTCTACGTCATCATCGACGACTACGACAGCCACGGAACCGTCACTGTTCTCACCGAGCCTGACCCTGACAAGGCCGACTGGGTGGGAGTCCACCGCGTCCCCTACGGCACCGAAGTCACCATCCCCGAAGGCCCCGCCAAGGGCTTCGTGATCGGTGAGGCGATCACGGGACCGAAGCGGGGCTGACCGGGCGAAGGTTCAGAGCAGGTCCGGGCGGATCTTCCACGGATGCGCCGCCCCGGTCTCCGTGCCGTCGGCGAGGACCCCGACGACGCGGTAGTAGGAGACGGAGCCCAGCGGCTGGGTGGTGTCGTTGAAGGTCTGGTAGTAGGCCGTGGTCGGGGAGACCGTGCCCAGCAGGTCGTAGGTCTGGGTCCCGGGGTTCCAGCGGCTCACCCGGTACTCGGTGACCTGGGCGCAGACGTCGCCGGAGCAGTGCCACTCGATCGGCTTCGCCGCCTCGGAGATCGTCCAGCCTCCGCCGCCGTACAGCGGGCCGCCCGCCTCGAAGTCCTTGTCGATGGGCTCGGCCGGGACGATGTTCAGCTCGGTGGCGGTGACGACCGGGATCGACGGGTCGGTCGCGGAGAGCTCGTTGCCCCAGACGTCCTCGGCGATGACGGTGTAGACGTAGGTCTCGCCGTCCGGGATGTCGATGCAGAGCATGGCCAGCGGGTCGTCGGCCCGGTCCACGCAGTGCGCCAGCTCGCCGATCCACTTCACGGTGCCGTCGTCCTGCCGTACCCCGCGCAGCGCGCGGTAGGAGGAGATGTCGTCGTCGACCGGGGTGTTCCAGCGCAGTTCCGTGCCGTCGGCGCGGGGCGTGGCCGTCAGGCCGGTGAGGGGGAGCGGGGCGGTGCGGTCGGAGGTGGTGACGGTGACCGTGTTGGAGGGCGCGGAACGGTTGTCCTGCCAGTCGTTGATGACGACGGCGTAGGTGTAGGTGGTGCCGAACTCGAACTCCCCGTCGGCGCACCCGAAGGAGTACTCGCCGGCGGCGCTGTTGAGCGTCGTGTTCACGTCGCAGGGCACGGCCACCGCGTCCGCGCCCAGCGTGGTGCCGGGCGAGCGCAGCACGGTGAAGTAGGCGTCGTTGTTGATCTCGTCGGAGAGGCGGCCCTCCGGCATGGTCCAGTGCAGCCGCACCGCGTCGTAGGTGGCCGTCGCCTCAAGGTTCTGCGGCGCGTCCGGGGGCGTGCGGTCGATGCCGTCGGAGGTGACGGGAGTCGAGTAGGCGCCCGCGTTCCCGGCCGCGTCCAGGGCCCGGACCAGGTAGGTGTGCTTGGTCTCGTCGTGGCCGACGTGGTGGACGAAGGAGGTCCCGGTCTGCTGCTTGAGCAGGGTCAGGGAGCCGGTGGCCTGGTCCTTCTCGAAGAGCTCGTAGGAGACCGCGTCCGGCGCGGCGTCCCACTCGATCATCATGCCCCACAGGTCACCGTGCGCGGTGAGCCCCGTGGGGGCGGCCGGGCCCGTGCGGTCGACGGTGGTGACGGGCTGGTCGGTGCTGCCGCCGGAGACGTTGCCGGCCTTGTCCTGGGCGCGGACCTCGTAGTAGTACGTCTCGCCGGTCGCCGGCGGGGTGTCCGTGTACGAGGTGGCGGCCGAGGTGGCCGTCGCGAGCGGCTTGACCGGATACGCGGCGCCCTTGAGGCGGCGGTAGACCTGGTACCCGGCGAGGTCCATCTCCTTGTTCTTCGCCCAGGTGAGCTTGGCCTTGCCGGTGGCCTTGTCGTACGTCACCGCGGTCCCGGCCGGCGTGAGCGGCTTGACCTTGTCGACGGTCGCCGAAGTGCGGGGCGAGTAGCCGAACTTGACCTTGGCGCTGCCGGTCCAGTTGACGTAGTCGACGCGCAGGGTGTGCTTGCCCGACGGGATGGTGACGTTCACCGTCTTGGAGACGGTCGTGGAGGTGTTCTTCCACAGGTCGACCTTGCGGCTGCCGTCGACGTAGACGCGGATGCCGTCCAGCCCGGAGGCGGCCAGCGAGAACGGGCCGCCGGAGCCGAAGTCCCGGGTGAGCGTCCAGCGGACGCCGAAGTTGTCCCTCGGCAGTCCGGAGACCGGGGCGCCGCTCCAGCTCTGGTCGATGGCGTTGTCGCAGTCGGTCTTCTTCGGAGTGCCGGAGAACGCCGTGTTCGCGAAGAACTGCCGTTTGAAGACCGGCGACGTGCAGGTCACGGCGGCGGACGCGGGCGTGGCGAGGGCCGTGAGCAGGCCGCCCGTGGTGGCGAGCACGACGGCGGTCGCGGTGGCCGCGGTCGTACGTCTGACTGGGTTCATACGGTCCTTCAGTCCTGTTCGGCGACGGCGGTGATCAACCGTCGCCGAACAGGACCAGCGGCTACACCGTTTGGTTGTACGGCCGCGGCGGGTGGGTCAGGCCGCCGGTGCGGTGACCGCCCAGTCCGCGGCGGGGAGCGACTCCGTGCCGTCCGTCGCCACCGCCGTCACCCAGTAGTACGACGTGGTGCCGCGCTCGGCTCCGGTGTCGAAGTACTCGAACGCGCCGGCGCCGGTGTCCGCGATCTTCTCGTAGGCGGAGCTGTCCGGGTTCCAGCGGTAGAGGCGGTAGCCGCCCGCGGCCTCGGGCGCCTCCTCGCCGAGCCCGCTCCAGGTCAGCCGGTTGCCCTCGTCACCCTCGGCCGGAGTCGCCTCCAGCGTCAGCGGGGAGCCGTCCGGCGTCGCCACGGCCGGCGTCGTGTCCAGCTCGGTCGCGACCACGATCTGGGCCTCGCCGGTCCACCGGAAGGAGGAGTTCCCGGCGTCGTCGATGGCGTCGACGATGAAGCAGCTCTCCTCGCCGTCGGGGAGGACGGCGTAGTCGTACGAGGTGGTCTCCGCCGACACGTAAAAGCCGGGGTACAGGGAGCAGACCTTCTCCTCCTCGTCGCCGAGGAGCTCGCCCCGGCGGACCGCGTAGCTCGCCAGGTCGGCGGTCGGGTTGGCGTCCCAGCGCACCCGGAAGCCGTACTCGGTCGGCGTGACGGTCACCCCGGTGACGGCGGACGGCGGGGTGAGGTCCCGGCGCTTGCCGCTGACGGCGACGGACCGGGCGGACTCGTTGCCGGCCGCGTCCAGGGCGGTCACCCGGTAGTAGTAGGTCGTGTCCTCCACGGCCGAGGTGTCCAGGTGGGAGACCTGGGCGGTGCTGCCCACCTGGGCGTACGTGCCGCTCGCGGTCGACGCCCGGTACACCCGGTACGACGCCGCGCCCTCGACCGCGCTCCAGCCGACCCGCAGCCCCTCCGCCTCGGAGGCGGTGGTCGGTGCGGCGGGCACGGCGGGCGCGGTGCGGTCGACGGTGGTGACGAGCTGGTCCGCCGTACCGGCCGACTCGTTGCCTGCCTTGTCGTAGGCGCGGACCTCGTAGTAGTACGCCGCCCCGGTCACCGGCAGCGTGGTGTCGGTGTGGGTGGTGGAGGCGGTCGTCGCCAGCGGGGTGCCGCCGTACGCGGCGCCCTTGAGGCGGCGGTAGACGCGGTACCCGGCGAGGTCCATCTCCTTGTTCTTCGCCCAGGTGAGCTTCGCCCGGCCGGTGGCCTTGTCGTACGCGACCGTGGTGCCGGTCGGGACGAGCGGCTTGACCTTGTCGACGGTCGCCGAAGTGCGGGGGGTGTAGGCGAACTTGACGTTCGCGGTCCCGGTCCAGTTGGCGAAGTCGACGCGCAGGGTGTGCTTGCCGGCGGGGACGGTGACGTTGACCGTCTTCTTGGCGGTCGTCGACACGTTCTTCCACAGGTCGACCTTGCGGCTGCCGTCGAGGTAGACGCGGATGCCGTCCTGGGCGGAGGCGGCGAAGGAGAACGGGCCGCCGGAGCCGAAGTCCCGGGTCACGGTCCAGCGGACGGAGAAGTTGTCCTTCGGCAGGCCCGAGGCCGGGGCGCTCGTGCCCCAGTTCTGGTCGATCGCGGTGTCGCAGTCCGTCCTCTTCGGGGTGCCCGAAAAGGTGGTGTTCGCGAAGAACTGCCGTTTGAAGACGGGCGAGGCGCAGGTCACGGCGGCGGACGCGGCGGGGGCCGTCGTGAGCAACGTGCCCGCGGTGGCGAGCACGACCGTCGTCGCGGCCGCGGCGGTCGTGCGTCTGGCTGGGTTCATTCGATCCTCTGGTCGAGTCCGGGACAGCGCTGGGCGAGCTGTCGTGATCACGACTCGCGAGGTATGGCATTGGTTGTGCAGTTCTCAACCAGTTCCTTGATCGATTTTTGGTGGAGGGGTTGTAACGGGCGTTTGGAGACGTTCCGTCATGCCTTTACATCGCAGCGGAGCGTGGTGTTGCGCACTCGTTAAGTAGTTCCGCTTGACGCTGGGGGCTGTCGGCGCGTTGTCTTTTCAGACATCTGGGCGCATTGACGCGCCCGTGTCCCGAAGGCACCAGAAGTGAGCTCCTGTATGCGTCCCTTGCGCCCCCTGCGCCGTACCGCCACCGCGGTGGCCGCCGCGTCGACGATGACCCTCTCGCTGGCCGCGTGCGGGGCACTGGGCGTCACCGGGAACAGCAGCGAGGCGAGTCCCACCAAGGGCAACGACATCACCGTGGGGCTGCTGCTGCCGGAGACGGCGAACACGCGCTACGACAAGTTCGACTTCCCCATCATCCGGAACAAGGTCCTGGAGCTCACCGACAAGCAGGGCCGGGTCGTCTACAAGAACGCCGACGCGGACGCCACGAAGCAGGCGAGCCAGCTCCAGCAGATGATCAACGACCAGGTCGACGTGATCCTGCTGGACGCCGTCGACGCGCACGCCATCGCCACCGGCGTCAAGAAGGCCAAGGACGCCGGGATCCCGGTCATCGCCTACGACCGCCTGGCCGAGGGCCCGATCGACGCGTACGTCTCCTTCGACAACGAACTGGTCGGCGAGGTCCAGGGCCGCTCGCTGCTGGAGGCCATGGGCGGCTCCGGCGTCGACTCGTCCGACAAGATCGTGATGATGAACGGCTCGCCCACCGACCCGAACGCCAAGCAGTTCAAGGCGGGCGCGCTCTCCGAGCTCAAGGGCACGGTCGGCATCGCCAGGTCCTACGACACCAAGGACTGGAAGCCGGAGAACGCCGAGGCCAACATGGCCCAGGCCATCAAGGACGTCGGCGTCAACAACATCAAGGGCGTCTACTCCGCCAACGACGGCATGGCCGGCGGCATCATCAAGGCCCTGGAGGCCGCGGGCGTCACCCAGCTGCCGCCGATCACCGGACAGGACGCCGAACTCGACGCGGTCCAGCGGATCGTGGCCGGCGACCAGTACATGAGCGTGTACAAGTCGTACCCGCAGGAGGCCGAGAGCGCCGCCGAGATGGCCGTGGCCAAGGTCCAGGGCCACGACATCCAGTTCGACTCCCTCACCCAGGACCAGGTCGACAGCCCGACCGACAAGGGCGTCCCGGCCCTGCTGGTCCCCGTGGTCGCGCTGACCCAGAAGAACATCAAGCAGACCGTCGTCGCCGACGGGATCTACAAGCTGTCGGAGATCTGCACGACCAAGTACAAGGTGGCCTGCTCGGAGATCGGCCTCAGCAAGTAGCGCACCCGCCGGGCCTTCCGGCGCTCATCGACCACCCCCCGGCCGGCTCGGCGCGGGGGGTGTCGTCGTGGTCCCGCGCTTTGCGAGTGCGTCCCCTCGTGTCACCGCCGAACCAGGTTCCTGTCCGGCGGCGTTCGCGAGTGTGACCTTGCCCCGCGACGCGCCGTGTCCCGCCCGCTCGACCGCCGATCCGATGCCGTAGCCCGCCCCCGCCCCGGCACCATCAGCTTGCTGCAAGTCAGTTGGCGGAGGCCCGGAAATAGCGGGGCGCAACGGTGGTTAACGGCCGCCGTCCCCGGGTGAGCCGTGTTGCGGAGCACGGCCTGTCCGCGCATAGTTGCGCTGCGGAAGCGCGAACGAACCGTAGGACGACGGGTCCGGCACGGTGGGCCCGTCGACCGGGGCCTGTCCGGCATGAACCGCCGGAGAGGCTCCTGGGCCCCGCCCGGCAGAGGTGTCCCGCAGGATGTCGGCACCGCGCTCCGGAGGTGAGCGAGCCGGCGAAGAGGCAGGAACCGGGGGTGGATGGGCGATGGCCGGGCACGGGACTCAGGAACATCCCCACGGCGCCGACCGGCTGTGCGAGGCCGGGGACCGCGTGTACTCCCGGGCCGTACGGCGGGGCCGGGTGCCGCGCCGGGACGCCGAGCCGGTGCCCTGTCTGCTGGAACTGGCCCTGTTGCACCCCGACCCCGACGACATGGACTGGCTGGTCCCGACCTCCCCGCAGGAGGTCATGACACGGCTGCTGCGCGGCGTGTACGACGAGGTCAGCGCGAGCCAGCGGCGGATGGGGTCGGCGGTGGCGGCGTTCGAGTGGTACGCGGGGCTCGGCGCGCTGTCGACAGCCGTCGGCGCGGAGGGCGCGGCGATCCGGGTGCTGGACGGCTCCGCCCGCATTCAGGCGGCGCTGGACGAGGCGACCCAGGCGTGCGTCACGGAGGTGCTGACCGTGCAGCCCGGCGGCATCCGCCCGGAGCACGAGCTGACCGAGGGCCTGCACCGGGCCCTGGAACTGCGCGGACGCGGTGTGCGGATGCGCGACCTGTACACGCATGTGGCGCGCCACGGCCAGGGCCTGCTCAACTACCTGGAGCTGATGGGTGATTCGGTGGAGGCGCGCACGCTGGACGAGGTGATCGACCGGCTCATCGTCTTCGACCGTACGGTCGCCTTCGTCCCCGCGAACGCGGACCGCACGATGGCGCTGGAACTGCGCCACCCGGCCCTCGTCCACTACCTGCTGACGGTGTTCGAGCGCTTCTGGCGCCTCGCGATCCCGCTCACGGCTCCCCTCCCCGACACCGGCATCGAAGGCATCTCCCACCGCGAGCAGTCCATCGCCGCGCTCCTGGCGGAGGGACACCAGGACGCGGTGATCGCGGAGCGGCTCGGCATAAGCGTCCGCACGTGCCGTGCGCACATCGCCCGGCTCTCGGAGACGCTGGGCGCGGCGAGCCGTACGCAACTGGGCGTTCGCATAGCTCAGGCAGGCCTGGACCGGCCGCCACGGGCCGCGGACGTCACGCAGCGGCCGTCACTCAGCCTGCCTGATCAAGGATCCCGGACCGCCCGATGAGGTAGCCGAGTTGGGCGCGGCTTGTGCTGCCGAGGGTGCGGCGAGTCGGGAGTGGGCGATGTCCTCGGCGACGTTTCGCAGCAGTCTCCGGGGAGCAGGCCTGAGTGCAGCAGGCAGGTGACGGGGTGGCCTCTTGCACCGACAAGGAACCCTCACGCAGGGCCCTCTCCTGACGGTCGGTGATCTCCGTTCAGGATGCCCGACTGCGCGATCAGGTAGCCGAGTTGGGCACGGCTGCCGCTGCCAAGGACCAGAGCCAGCTTGGCTATGTGGGCTCGGCACGTGCGTACGTTCATGCCCAGTCGACGTGCGATGGCTTCGTCGACATGACCTTCCACCAGGAGTTTGGCGATGGAGTGCTGGATGTCCGTGATGCCGTCGGGTGCGGTTTCATAGGGCGCGCCCGCGCTCAGCGGAACTGCCCGGTCCCACATGAACTCGAAGACCTTGATCAGGTAGCGGATGAGTCCCCGGTGGCGGAGTTCCAGGGCGACCTTCTGGTCGTCTCGAGTGGGGATGAAGGCCACGGTCTCGTCGCAGATGATGAGTCGCTCGACCACTCCGTCGATGGTCCGGTGCTCGACCTTGCCATCGGAGAGCTGATCCACGTAGGCGAGTCGCTCCGGGCTGTACCGGGCCGTGTGTGGATAGAGGGTCCTGATCCGCACACCGCGTTCTATCAAGGGCCTGTCACGCTCCAGTCCCTGGATCAGACTGCGCTCGGGGCGGTGGCCGCTGGGCTGGACCGTGAGCATTTCGGTCTGACACTGGGCCGTGGCCAGGTTGAGCGCCGCGTTGATCCGCTCGCTTCCTTCCAGCACCGTGATCGAGTCACTGGTCGTGGCCTGAGAACTGAGTGCCATGAACGGCGCGAAAGCATCGGACAGTTCGATCGAAAGCCGCCTGCGCTCGGTGATCTCGTGCTCTATGGGACTGAGTCGCTGGGCGAGGGCAACCGACGGAGGCACGGGGCGCAGCCAGTTCGGGTCGTCAGAATCGGGGTGAAGGAGGGAGAGCTCCTCCAAGCAGGGGGCCGGTTCTGCGTCTGCCCGGGAGATGCGTCCCGCTCGGAGGGCGGTCGCATAAAGTCGGCCACCTTCCTCACACAGCTCGGTCACCGCATGGGGATGTGTCACATTCGTCCGATTCATTCCTAAATCTCCACCCCCCAGGGTCCTGAACATGCAGGAACATGATGCATCGATTGTGTGGCCATGACGTGCCTGAATGAGCCATCGTCTTACTGGACGGGGGAAGAGGGGACCTTCAAGTGAGGACGAAGCCGACTATGCGTAACAGAATGCTTCGCTCGGCGCTTGTCGCCATCTTCTCCACCGTCGTGGCCGTCGGGACTCTGAGTGGCCTCCTCGGTGCGAAGGGTGATAGTCGGGCGGGGGACAGTGTCTGGCCGGTAAGCGCCAAGACTCATGTCCTTGCGGACAGCGTGTGGCCGGCCGCGGCCGAGTCCAGCGCGTCCGCGGTAAAGGGAGCTGGGAGCTGACGTGACCACCCCACCCGACGACCGCTCCTTCCGTAGAGAAATGGCCACCGCCTACCGCTCCGGCTGGCACTTCATCGACCTGGTCACCGCGATCCCCCACCCCGGTGACTCATTGATGGTGACCGTCTTCGGCGAGCCGGTCGTCGTCACGCGGGACGACGACGAGGACGTCCGGGCGTACCGGTGTCTGCGGCGGCCTCGGGGGGCGCCGCAGCCCGTTCGGTGTGCCATCCGGTACGGAATGATCTTCGTCAACCTCGATCAGCGCGACCACCGCCTGGTGGAACCGGAGGCCCCGGCCCCAACGACAGTCTCAGCCACCCCCCGCAGTGCCTGACGCGATTCCCCCGTCGTAACAGATCGCTCAGGCGCTTCCCCCCGCAGCGGCGTCACCGTGACCTGAACACGGTGACGCCGCTGCAGTTTCCGCGGACATTTACCCGTATCCACCGGTTGCGGCCGTGGCCAAAACCGGTTGCCCGGTATTCGGCCGTCCGGGGGCCGTCCGGGGGGCGGTTGCCCCGGATCCAGCCGCGTTCCCCTCACGCGTTCCCCTCGGCGTCGCCCCCTCCATGTCACCCCCGCCCCATCGCCCGAGTCAGCGCGATCTCGATGACCACCCGCTCGGGGTTCGGCCTCGGGGTGCGCCCGTACCGGTCCGCGTACCGCCGCTCCGCGTCCGCGATCTGTTCCGGCTCGGTCCGGACGGTCGCGCGACCCTCCAGGGTCGCCCAGCGGCGGCCCTCCATCTGGCAGACAGCGACGCGGGCCCCGTCGGGGCCGGCGGCCAGTACATGGCGTACCTTCGCGCTCGACTTGCTCGTGATCACCCGAGCCAGCCGGGCCTGAGGGTCGTATGTGACTCCGACGGGTACGACATGCGGGGTGCCGTCCGGGCGCAGGGTCGTCAGGGTGCAGACGTGCTTCTCCTGCCAGAAGGCGAGGTACGGCGCGTCCGGCGCGCCCGGGTCCTGGGGGTGTGCGGCCATGCCCCGGAACCTAGCCGCCGTACGCCTCCCACGACTACCCTGGAGCTGACTTGAGCGGAATAGACTCAACTTTGTGTACGCTGACTCAGTCAGTACTGGGAGACGCTGACGCCAGGAGGAGAACGCCAATTGGACGCCGAGCTGACCAACAGGAGCCGGGACGCGATCAACGCGGCCAGCAACCGGGCCCTGACCGAGGGCCATGCGGACCTCACCCCCGCCCATCTGCTCCTCGCTCTGCTCCAGGGGCAGGACAACGAGAACGTCATCGATCTGCTGGCGGCCGTAGACGCCGACCAGGCCTCCGTCCGGTCCGGCGCGGAGAAGGCGCTCGCCGCGCTGCCCAGCGTGACCGGGTCCACCGTCGCGCCCCCGCAGCCGGGCCGTGAGCTGCTCGCCGTGATCGCGGACGCCCAGGCGCGGGCCAAGGAGCTCGGGGACGAGTACCTCTCCACCGAGCACCTGCTCATCGGCATCGCCGCCAAGGGGGGACGCGCCGGCGAGGTGCTCGCCCAGCAGGGGGCCACCCCGAAGAAGCTGCTGGACGCCTTCCAGAAGGCGCGTGGCGCGCGCCGGGTGACCACCGCCGACCCCGAGGGGCAGTACAAGGCGCTGGAGAAGTTCGGGACGGACCTCACGGCCGCCGCCAGGGAAGGGCGACTCGACCCTGTCATCGGGCGGGACCAGGAGATCCGGCGGGTCGTGCAGGTGCTCTCCCGCCGCACCAAGAACAACCCCGTCCTCATCGGTGAGCCCGGCGTCGGCAAGACCGCCGTCGTCGAAGGGCTCGCCCAACGCATCGTCAAGGGGGACGTGCCCGAGTCCCTCAAGGACAAGCGGCTCGTCGCGCTCGACCTCGGCGCCATGGTCGCCGGGGCCAAGTACCGCGGTGAGTTCGAGGAGCGGCTGAAGACCGTGCTCGCGGAGATCAAGAACTCCGACGGGCAGATCATCACCTTCATCGACGAGCTGCACACCGTCGTGGGCGCAGGCGCCGGCGGCGACTCCGCCATGGACGCCGGGAACATGCTCAAGCCGATGCTCGCGCGCGGTGAGCTGCGCATGGTCGGCGCCACCACCCTCGACGAGTACCGCGAGCGGATCGAGAAGGACCCCGCCCTGGAGCGGCGCTTCCAGCAGGTCCTGGTCGCCGAGCCGACCGTCGAGGACACCATCGCCATCCTCCGCGGGCTCAAGGGGCGCTACGAGGCCCACCACAAGGTGCAGATCGCCGACAGCGCGCTGGTCGCCGCGGCCACCCTCTCCGACCGGTACATCACCTCCCGCTTCCTCCCCGACAAGGCCATCGACCTCGTCGACGAGGCCGCCTCCCGGCTCCGGATGGAGATCGACTCCTCCCCCGTCGAGATCGACGAGCTCCAGCGGTCGGTCGACCGGCTGAAGATGGAGGAGCTGGCCATCGGCAAGGAGACCGACCCGGCCTCCCGCGAGCGCCTGGAGAAGCTGCGCCGCGACCTCGCCGACAAGGAGGAGGAGCTGCGGGGCCTGACCGCCCGCTGGGAGAAGGAGAAGGAGTCCCTCAACCGCGTGGGTGAGCTGAAGGAACGGCTGGACGAGGTGCGCGGACAGGCCGAACGCGCCCAGCGCGACGGCGACTTCGACACCGCGAGCAAGCTGCTCTACGGCGAGATCCCCACCCTGGAGCGCGACCTGGAGGCCGCCTCGCAGGCCGAGGAGGAGGCCGCCAAGGACACCATGGTCAAGGAGGAGGTCGGCTCCGACGACATCGCCGACACCGTGGCCGCCTGGACCGGTATCCCGGCCGGCCGGCTCCTGGAGGGCGAGACCCAGAAGCTCCTGCGCATGGAGGAGGAGCTGGGGCGCCGGCTCATCGGGCAGACGGAGGCCGTGCAGGCCGTCGCCGACGCCGTACGCCGCACCCGCGCCGGCATCGCCGACCCGGACCGCCCCACCGGCTCCTTCCTCTTCCTCGGCCCCACCGGCGTCGGCAAGACCGAACTCGCCAAGGCCCTCGCCGACTTCCTCTTCGACGACGAGCGGGCGATGGTCCGCATCGACATGTCGGAGTACGGCGAGAAGCACAGCGTGGCCCGGCTGGTCGGCGCGCCCCCCGGGTACGTCGGCTACGAGGAGGGCGGCCAGCTCACGGAGGCGGTGCGGCGCAGGCCGTACAGCGTCGTCCTGCTCGACGAGGTGGAGAAGGCGCACCCCGAGGTCTTCGACATCCTGCTCCAGGTGCTGGACGACGGGCGGCTGACGGACGGGCAGGGCCGTACGGTCGACTTCCGCAACGCCATCCTGGTGCTGACGTCCAACCTGGGCAGCCAGTTCCTGGTCGACCCGGTCACGAGCGAGGCGGAGAAGAAGGAACAGGTGCTGGAGGTGGTCCGCACCTCCTTCAAGCCGGAGTTCCTCAACCGGCTCGACGACCTGGTCGTCTTCTCGGCCCTCAGCAAGGACGAGCTCGGCCGGATCGCGCGGCTCCAGATCGACCGGCTCGCGGGGCGCCTGGCTGAGCGGCGTCTCACCCTGGAGATCACCGACGAGGCCCTGGCCTGGCTCGCCGACGAGGGCAACGACCCGGCCTACGGCGCCCGCCCCCTGCGCCGCCTCGTCCAGACCGCCATCGGCGACCGTCTGGCCAAGGAGATCCTCTCCGGTGAGGTCAAGGACGGCGACACGGTCCGGGTGGACGCCTTCGGGGACGGTCTGATCGTGGGGCCGGCGAGCGGGAAGACGCTGTGATCCGGGGTACCCGGCCGGGGCGGCGGGCCGGTGTCAGTTCTGCAGCTGGCCGAGCGGCGTCGCGTCCGCCCACAGCATGATCACGACCACGACGAACCAGATGGCGACCCCCAGGCACACCAGCCACAGGCCCCACAGCAGCCACCGCAGTTCTCTTCTCCTCCGCATGTCGCGATCATGCCGCGCGCCGGTCATGGCACCGTCATCCGGGGGTGACCGGATCGTGTCAGCCCAGGGCTGACAGGGCCGTCGGGGGTTGCCACCCCCTACCCCGCATGGGGGAGGATGACTGAATCCGTACGAAGGGAAAATCACGGTGACCATCGACCCGTCCTCGATTCCGAACTTCGGGGGCCAGCAGCCGCAGCCGCAACAGCCGGCCGGCCCCGTCGTTCCGGATCAGGACCTCGTGAAGCAGCTCCTGGACCAGATGGAGCTGAAGTACGTCGTCGACGACGAGGGTGACCTCGCGGCGCCGTGGGAGCAGTTCCGTACGTACTTCATGTTCCGTGGCGAGGGCGACCAGCAGGTCTTCTCGGTGCGGACGTTCTACGACCGGCCCCACAAGATCGACGAGAAGCCCCTGCTTCTGGAGTCGATCGACGACTGGAACCGCCGGACCCTGTGGCCCAAGGTCTACAGCCACACGCACGACGACGGCACCGTCCGCCTGATCGGCGAGGCGCAGATGCTGATCGGCACCGGCGTGAGCCTGGAGCACTTCGTCTCCTCGACGGTCAGCTGGGTGCGGGCCGCCATCGAGTTCGACAAGTGGCTCGTCGAGCAGCTCGGCCTGGAGCAGGAGATCAACGAGGCGGACAAGCCCGAGGAAGACGACGAGTAAGGCGGCGCACCAGCCGCGAAAGGGAGAGCCCGGCCCGGGCACCGGCCGTCACGGCCGTGCCGGGCCGGGCTCTCGCCGTTGGCGCCGGCCGCGCCACCCCCCTTTGTCCACAGCCTGTGGACGGCCGCCCGGTCCGAGGGCTCAGCCCGCGGGCCGCCTGGTCCGCGGGTTCAGCCCGCCAGGGACTTGAGCCGCCTCACCGCCTCCTGGAGGACCTCCGTCCGTTTGCAGAACGCGAACCGCACGAACGGCGCCCCCGCGTCCCGGTGGTCGTAGAAGACCGCGTTGGGGATGGCGACCACCCCGGCCCGCTCCGGCAGCGCGCGGCAGAAGGCGAAGCCGTCGCTCTCGCCGAGGGGGCGGATGTCGGTGGTGATGAAGTAGGTGCCCGCGGGCCGGAACACCTCGAAGCCCGCCTCCGTCAGACCCGCCGCCAGCAGGTCACGCTTGGCCAGCATGTCCTCCCGGAAAGCTGTGAAGTAGCTGTCGGGCAGGGCGAGCGCCTCGGCGACCGCGTACTGGAACGGCCCCGACGAGACGTACGTCAGGAACTGCTTCGCCGACCGTACCGCCGTGACCAGAGCGGACGCCGCGGTCACCCAGCCGACTCCTCGTTGGCCTACCTATTCCTATGTCGTGCGACAGGCCCCGCTGCGGATCTCCGGCACCGGCGGTGAGCGGGCCGCACAACCTGTCCGGACCGGTCTGCCGACCGTGCCGATGGGCTCGGTGACGCGGCACTGTCCGTCGTATCCTGACCACACACGGGAAGGAGCCGTCCATGAGCGTCGACGCGATCGTGCACACCGAGTTTCCCAAGGGGTACTCGGTCCTGTTCGGGGCCGACGGAAAGGTGATCATGACCCCGCAGAGCGAAGAGCACTCCAGCACCATCAGGTCGATGCAGATCGACTCCGCTCTTGCCCTCGGCCGTCACGCGAAGGTCACCTCCGATGTCTACATCGACTTCCCCGCCGACGAGAACTCCGCCCCCGACCTCGCGATCCTGCGCGAGGACGCACGCAAGGAAGGCAAGCGCTACAGCTTCGAGGACATCCTGCTGATCTCCGAGGTCGTCTCGACCTCTTCCGCGCGCAAGGACTACGACGACTGCACCGCGAAGTACGGCCGCTATGGAATCCCGATCTACCTGGTTGTGGACCCCTACGCCCAGGAAGTCGTCCTTCACACCCAGCCGACCGCCACCGGTTACATCGCCGCACACACCCACAAGTACGGCACGGGCAAGCTCCCCATCCCCCTGTCCGACGGCCGCATCTTCACTCTCGACTTGGACGAACTCCCGCGTCCGGAGCCCGAGTCGGACGCCCGCTGACGAAGGACTCCCGGTGCGGCGACGCGGGTGCGTGGCGGCTCGGGGCAGCCGTGTACGTGTGGCCGGTACGCCGAGTGCCGGAGCCCACGGCGGACATCGGGTACCTCATGGACGCCGAGCTGATCCGGGAGGCGTGGAAGGGTGCCGCGTTGGAGAAGCAGCGCACGTTGCTGAGGCTCGGCCTCGATGGCGTCTGCGTAGGTCCGAAGTTCGGTGTAGGCCGGACGCCGGTCACCCGGAGCGGTTCCATTACGCGTGGGACGGGAGCCCCGAGGATGCTTACCGAGGAGGGGCGCACAGGAGTGTTCCCGTCGCCGGAGACGCGCGCAGAGAGCAGTACGCGTCCGCTGCATGGCCCCACCGTGCTGAGCCCCTGCCCTGGAACGCCCGGGGTGGAAGGCCGCGTTGTGACAGACGTCGCGCTCAGCGACGGCGGCAAACGGCTCCGGGAGAGTAGGCGCCAAAGGTAAGTTCTCCTCCTGTATGCGGACCATTGCATGGTCGGGGGAGGAGTTCGTATACGAGGCCGAGATTATGACGGTGGCGAGTGGCGCCGCTGGCACCCTCGTGGCAGCAGGTGTTACCAGCGGCGCGCAGGCGCTCCGTGCGCGGGTCGTCGCACTGTTTCGTCGTGGCACCGCCCAGGAACAGGACGCCGCAGTTGCCGCCGCCGAAAGCCCCTCGGGGCGTACCGAGGCCGAGAGAATTGAGGCTCTGGCCGCCCTTATCGCGGCCCACCTCGTTGCTCACCCTGATGCGCGGCCCGAAGTCGAGGCCGCTGCTGCCGACCTGAACGCCGTCACCTACCACCAGCACAATACTGGGAGTGGCGTCTTTGTCGGCCGGGACCATGTAGGCGACCTGACGATCAATCACGGCGGTTCGGCCCAGTGAGTACGACGCCTCCGAGCGAGCCGTCGACTACAGAGCAGCGCAACGAAGGATCCGGCACATTCGTCGGCCGGGATCTGATCGGTAATGTGGTCAACCAGGTGCGCAATGTCTTCATCCGCTCCGGGCGCAGCGTTGGGCAGCCGACAGGAGGGCCGGGAGCCGCACGGCGGCCGACTGACGCAGAACACAGCGACATCGAGGAGGAAACACCCCGAGTCCGATTTCTAGCCACACTCTTCCTCGCGTACGTGGCTGTTTACGGCATGTGTCGGATCATCCAGGGCGAGCCCCTCGCGGGCGACGGCCCGACGCCTTCCCTTGCCGTCCAGATCTTCTGGCTTTTCTTCCTCGGCGGCGGGTTGATTGCCTGCGTGGGGTACGCCCTTGCCTGCCTGGCGGAAATCCTTGCCGACTGGGTGCAGTCAGCGGCCGACTCGGCGGTGTCGAATGCGCCTCGATGGCGCCTCGCGGCCAGGACTAACACCGTGTTCGCACGCGGGCTGGCGAGGAGCAGCGGAGCGAGTGCGGCTGCGGCCTCCGTCATCGCGCTGGTATTCGGCTGGTGCCCGCTCGGCAATGCCATCTCGACCCGGGCTCATCACGCGAGTGACGTTGCATATGCGGCTGTTGCCAAGGCACGTGCGGCCACGCGGAAGCGCGCGACTCAGAAGTAACGAATGTGAACAAGGCGTGAAGGAGTCGGGTGTGGTGACCTGCGTGCTGACACAACGCGGTCAGCGGCCCCTCGGCTGGACCGTGCCCGACGCCGGGGCGCCGGGCGAAACCCCGGATCCCCAGGACGCCGCAAGCCATCGGCGGAGGGTTATCCGGGACAGGTGCACGCCGCCACCCTGAATCGTCTGGGTGAGTAACAGATCCATCTTCGCACGTACGGCTTTTTTCCTCTGCCTGTTACGGAACGGACAGCGAGGCAGAACTTGCTGCAGCAGTAGGCGTTGCCGGAATCGGGTCCGCTCCATACGAGCCCGAGGGCGCGACCGTTTCCGGCGGCTGTGGCTCCAGGGCGCAAACGCGGACCAAGAGGCGGCATAAGGATGCAACGCATAGCGAAGAGCCCGGTCGCCTCTTCATGTGACGAGGCGACCGGGTGCGGTGCCGCAAAGTGTCGGGAGGCGGACCTGTATTAGCGCGCTATCAGGAAGACGACGATCGCTGTCATTCCTACTGCGACCCCCCAGAAGAAAGCTTTTCACGGTTGCCTCGCGATCGATGATGATCTTCGGCGGAGGTGGAGTCACCACGCGCTCGATCCGCTCGGCCGCACTGTTTAGGGCGCTCGTGATTGTGTCTATGCGGCTGAATGGGCCGGTGCCGCTTTCCAGACGTTCCAACGTACCTGCTGACCCATTCAGGGATTCCTTGGTTCTCTCGAACCTGTAGGCGACCTTGTGGAGGTCGTCAATACTTAGTCCTTGAGTGGCCTTGCTGAGAATTTCCGTAGCCCTCAATATTTGGTCCGCGACGGTGGGGTTGATGCTTTTTCCCGCGAACATGAGAGAGCGGGCGACGTCCTCATTGATGTTACGGCCCGCCTCCCGGAGTGCACTGGCGACGTCCTCATTGATATTTCGGGCCGCCCTCGCGAGAGCGTTTACGGTATCCGGTGATATCACGCCGTCTCGGAGGGCCTGGTCGAGCAGCTTGGCCAGCGACGGGGCCTGTACGGTCATCTTCGCCAACAGGGCCTTGGTCTTCGGGTCGACCATCTCGTTATGGACGTCGCCGTAGTTGTCTCGGCCGATGAAGGTCCCCGAGCCGTGATTGTGCTGCTCGTGGGCTCCTTCCCCCTCGGGGCGGGTGGTCGCCATTAGGACTCCTGACGGGTGGGGTTGATGTCGCCGTGGTTGTCTCGGCCGATGAAGGTCCCGGACCCGTAGTTGTTCTGCGACCCGATGTTGACCGTGTTCGTGCCGGGTGGCATGGCGGAGGCCAGAGCCTCGATGTCTGCCTCAGCGTCCGGGTAGGCCGCTGTCAGGAAGGCAGTCCATCGAGCGGTGACCTCCGCCTCGCTGATCCTGCCTTGCGCCAGCGCGTCCGCGTCTTCGTGAAGCGCGCGCAACGCGTCGTCCTGCTGCTGCACGGTCCCGCGCTGGAAGATCGCAGAGAGCCGGGTACGTAAGGCATCGATCCGCCCTTGGGCCATGTAAGCGATGATGTTGCTGGCAGCGCCGGTGATCACGGCTATGGCCGCTGCGTCGAGCATGCGTAAGTCCCTTCCCTGGGCAAGGTGTTGTGCACCCTGGTGTGCGCATCCGTAACGGGTTGATGCTTCCCTGCGGGAGGGGCAAGTTTGCAGTGATGTCCGTCAACGTCCGGGATTCCGTGTGGATTGGCGTGGAGTCTCCTTCGGGCTGCGCCTCACTCGTGCGAGGCCCGGCAGCCGGCGTGTGACCGGTGCTCCTGTCTTGCACGCGAAGGCCCCGGAGGGCGGCAATCCGTGCGCGGCGCCCTGTGCCGGGACTGTTTCCGGGGCCTCCGGGCGTTCAAGGACTCCCCGGAGCGCCTGGGCGCCGCCTTGAGCTATCTGGCTACGGACAACCGTTCGCAGTTCACAGGAGAGCAACAGTGTGACGCGTTCGAAGCTCAGCCTTTCCGCAGCTGAAGTAGTCGATCTGTTGCTGCCTGCAACACATCTGTCCGCTTGCAGAAGGCGAACCGCACGAAGGGCGCTCCGGCCTCGCGGTGGTCGTAGAAGACGGCGTTCGGGATGGCGACCACGCCCGCGCGCTCGGGCAGCGCCCGGCAGAAGGCGAAGCCGTCGGACTCGCCGAGGGGCCGGATGTCGGTGGTGATGAAGTACGTGCCCGCCGGACGGAACACCTCGAACCCCGCCTCCGCGAGCCCGGCCGCCAGCACGTCCCGCTTGGCCCGCATGTCCGCGCGGAGCGTCTCGAAGTACGTGTCCGGCAGCGCGAGCGCCTCGGCGACGGCGTACTGGAACGGGCCCGACGAGACATACGTCAGGAACTGCTTGGCGGAACGGACGGCGGTCACGAGTTCCCGGCTGCCGGTAGCCCAGCCGACCTTCCAGCCGGTGAACGAGAACGTCTTGCCCGCCGACCCGATCGTCACCGTCCGCTCCCGCATCCCCGGGAAGCCGGCCAGCGGCAGATGCTCGGCGTCGTCGAAGACGAGGTGCTCGTACACCTCGTCGGTCACGACCAGCAGATCCCGCTCGACGGCCAGCTCGGCGACGGCGGCCAGCTCCGCACGGGTGAGGACCGTGCCGGTCGGGTTGTGCGGGGTGTTGATCAGCAGCAGCCGGGTGCGGTCGGTGACGGCGTCACGCAGCTCGTCGAGGTCCAGCCGGAAACTGCCCTCGTGCGGACGCAGCGTGACCGGCACGCGCGTGCCGCCCGCCATGGCGATGCAGGCCGCGTAGGAGTCGTAGTACGGCTCCAGGGCGATGACCTCGTCGCCCGGCTCCAGCAGCGCCAGCAGGGTCGCCGCGATGGCCTCGGTGGCACCCGCGGTGACCAGGACCTCGGTGTCGACGTCGTACGACAGCCCGTAGCGCCGCTCCTGGTGCGCCGAGATCGCGGCACGCAGCGCGGGAACGCCCGGCCCCGGCGGGTACTGGTTGCCGCGCCCGTCCCGCAGGGCCCGCACGGCCGCCTCACGGACCTCCTCGGGCCCGTCGGTGTCGGGGAAGCCCTGCCCCAGGTTGATGGACCCGGTGCTCAGGGCCAGCGCGGACATCTCGGCGAAGATCGTCGTCCCGAACTCGGCGAGACGGCGGTTGAGCAGGGGGCGGGAGGTGGAGGTCATGCCGGTCATCCTGCGCCCAAGCTCTGGAGTTCCTCAACTCTGCTTTGGCCCGTGAGACGGCCGGGCATCTGACTGCCACGCACCGAGCGGGAGGCGCCCACGGGGGGACGCCTCGGGCCGCTTCGGGGGAACGGAAGGAGGCTGACGCCATGGCCACAGTCATCGTGGGGGCGCTGGTCGCGTTGGTGTTCGTAGGGATCGTCGTGTCCATCGCACGCGCCGCCGGAGGTCAGACCCACCGCACGTACAGCCGCCGGAGCGGCTCGCGGCGCAGCGGAAGCGACAGCTGGTGGACCAGCGGGGGAAGCAGCAGCGGATCGTCCTGTGGGAGCAGCTCGTCCTGTGGGAGCAGCTCGTCCTGCGGAGGCGGGTCGTCCTGCGGGGGCGGAGGCGGATGCGGTGGCGGAGGCAGCTGACACGGGGCAGCTGAGCTCCCCGAGCAGGGGGAACCGCATCCGGACGGAGCGGGGCCGGTACCTGGGACCGGCCCCGCTCTGTGCGCCCGGCGCACGCCGGAGTTGAACAGTTGAGCTGATAAGCCCTCTGAGGGATGGAAAGCCTACGAACTTGGGTAAAAACGCTGTGGCGGCACCACAGTTCATGATTCAGTGAAATTCCCCGACGCAGCCCCTCGGAGTCCCGCGGACACCCCTTCTGACCGGCCGACCGGGCTGACCGGGCCGTCCCACCCGGTGTCGGCCGGGAGCGCCGCCGGAGCCCGACACCTTCCTCCCTTTCTTTGCGTGCTTGCGGAGCCGACCCATGCTCACGACCCTGAACACCGCCTATACCGACACGCGCGCGGCCGACCTCGCCTGGGCCCTGGGGCGGGAACCGCTGCCCTCGCTGGCCACACTCGACCTCGAACTGACCGGCACGAAACTCCAGTTGCGACTGCTCGGCGCGTCCCACCAGGTGCTCCTGGAGGAGGAGCGCGGCATCTGTTCGGAGACGGTGGCCTGTATGCCCGGCAGCAGCACGCCCCTGCCGCTCGGGGTGGCCAAGCGGGCGGGCGACTGGGAGTACGAGTTCGCGGCCCGCGTGGAGATGCTGTCACCCGGTCAGTTCGCGGGCCGCGCACAGGAGTTGCTGGCCCTCGTCGCCGACCACCCGCACGGCCTCGCCGGGGTCTTCCCCGGCAGCCCCCACGCCTTCACCGCGATGCTCGCCCAGCACCACGAGGGACAGGTGCACTGGCGGACCTGGCACGCCTACCCGCAGGACGGGCAGCTGGTGGCCACACGGACCAGGGTGGGAGTACGGGCGGTCGCGGCCACGCCACGGCGCAGGGCGGGATCTCCGCGGTCCTGAGGCAAACGTTCCCCGCGTCAACACCACACGTGTGGGTGACCCAGCGTGCCCCAGGCGTAACGTACCGTCGGCAACGTGATCGAACCGCACGCGCCCGCCCCGCCCGGTGCCCCGCCACCCTGGGCCGGCCCCGCGCGGCTCCCGGTCCGGCCGGGCACGGGACGGTTCCTGGTCCTCGCGGGCGTCTTCGTCTGCGCCGCCTGCGGACTCGTCTACGAACTCGAACTCGTCGCCCTCGCCGCGTACTTGATCGGCGACTCGGTCACCCAGGCCTCCGTCGTGCTGTCCGTCATGGTCTTCGCGATGGGCATCGGCTCCCTCGTCGCCAAGCGGCTGCGCCCCTACGCGGCGGCGGGCTTCGGCGCCATCGAGGCCGTCCTCGCCCTGGTCGGCGGCTGCAGCGCGCTCGCCCTGTACGCCGTCTTCGCCTGGACCGGCGACTGGGGCGGCCTGTGGGCCAGCGGCCCCCGCTGTCTCCTCGTCGCCTTCTCCCTCACCATCGGCCTGCTGATCGGCGCCGAGATCCCGCTGCTGATGGAGCTGATCCAGCGCATCCGGCGGCAGGACGCGGGCGGCGCGGTGGCCGACCTGTTCGCCGCGGACTACGTCGGCGCCCTCGTCGGCGGCCTCGCCTTCCCCTTCCTGCTCCTGCCCCTGCTCGGCCAGTTGACCGCGGCCCTGATCACCGGCGCCGTCAACGCGGTCGCCGGGGGCGCGCTCGTCCTCGGCCTGTTCCGGCGCGACCTCACCCGCCGCGCCCGCTGGCTCCTGGTGATCGCCAACGTCACCGTCCTCGGCGTCCTCGCCTCCGCCGCCGTCCTCGTCGACGACTTCGAACGAGCCGCCCGGCACGCCGTGTACGGCCGGGACGTACGCGTGGCACTGCAGACCGGCCTCCAGGAGGTCGTCATCACCGGCGGCACCCACGGCCGCCCCCTCGACCTCTTCCTCGACGGCCGGCTACGGGTCAGCGGCCGCGACGAACGCCGCTACCACGAGGCGCTGGTCCACCCCGCGATGAGCGGCGAGCACACCCGTGTGCTGATCCTCGGCGGAGGCGACGGACTGGCGCTGCGCGAGGTCCTGCGCCACCCCGGGGTGCACCGCGTCGACGTCGTCGAGGTCGACCCGGAGGTGGTGCGCCTCGCCCGCCGGGACCCTCCCCTGTCCGCCCTCAACGGCCATGCCTACGACGACGAACGCGTCCACGTCATGACCGGCGACGCCTTCCAGTGGCTGCGCGCCGCACCACGGGCGACGTACGACGTCGTCCTCTCCGATCTGCCCGACCCCGGCATCACGGCCAGCACCAAGCTGTACTCGCAGGAGTTCTACGGCCTCGCCCGCCGCGCCCTGACCCCGGCCGGCCGCCTCGCCGTGCACGCCGGACCCGTCTCCTCCCGGCCCCGTGCCTTCTGGACCGTCGACACGACGCTGCGTGCCGCGGGGCTGCGCACCGCCCGGTACAGCGTCAGAGGCACCGGCACCGGCACCGGCACCGGCACGGGCGGGGGCGGCTACGGCTTCACGGCGGGGCCCGACCGTTCGGCGGGGCCGACGCGGGCGCCACAGGACTGGGGGTTCATCCTGGCGGGCCGGGGGGAGCGGCCGGCGCTGCGGCTCGGCGCGGGGGAAGGGGCGCCGCGGTTGGGGACGTTGACGCGGGCGGGGCTGGTGGCGGGGGCACGGGCCGCGGAGCGGACGCGGGTCTGGGGGCTGGCGGCGTCGACCCTGGTGCATCCGCGGTACTCGGGCCAGCGGCCAGCGGCCAGCGGCCAGCGGCCAGCGGCCAGCGGACAGCGGGGCAGCGGAGTGGGCGGTCGGGGGCCGGGAGCATACGCCCGCGGGGACGGTGCCCGGTGAGAATCCCCGGATGTTCGGGTGCGCTTCTCGCCATGCTGGGTAGGCTCGGGCCTCATGGAGCATGAGGTGTTCGTTCCGGTTGCGGCCGAGCGGCTCAGGGAGGTGCTGGCCGATCCCGCGCGGGTCGCCCGGGCCGTCCCCGGGCTCCAGCAGGACGCCGGAGCCGAGCCCGTCGCCGGGCGGCTGAAGGTGCGGGTCGGCGGTCACACCATCACCTATCGGGGTGCCGCTCGGGTGTCCGCGCGCGAGGACGGGTCGTACGCCGTCGAGGGCGACGCGACCGAGGCGCGCGGTACCGGGTCGGTGAAGCTCGCGCTCACGGTGTGGGTGCGGGACGCCGAGGAGGGCTCGGGGGCCACGGTGCGGTTCGAGGGGTCGGCCTCCGCGGACGGGCGGGTTGCGGAGTTCTCGGCCGACGCGGTGTCGGCGGCTGTGGGGCGGCTGCTGAACCGGTTCGGGGAGCAGTTGGGGGTGGTGGCGGATCAGGGGCGTGACGTCGAGGACGGGAGTCCTGCCGACGGGACTGCCGGGGAGGCTGCCGACGGGACTGCCGGGGAGGCTGCCGACGGGACTGCTGACGGGACTGCCGACGAGGGCTTGGCGCCGGGGGAGTTCGAGACCCGTGTCACCAGTGACTTCGAGACGACGCCGGATGCGGATGACGCTGCGGCGCCCGGGGACGCCGGTGACGGTGAGCCTCCCGTGGCCGAGGCGGCTCATGCCCGGCGGACGATGATCGGGCGGAGTGCGGAGGAAGTGGACCATGCGCCTCCGCGGGGGCGGTATGCGCCGGTTCCCGCGCCGCAGACGGTTGTGCCGGGGTCGGCGTTGCGGTGGGCTGCGCCGGCGGCCGCGGTGGTGTTGGCCTCGGCGATCGTGGTGAGTCGGGTGATGCGGCGCCGGCGGTGAGTTCTCCTCGCCCCCGCCGCCCCTACCCGTCCCGTCCCTGGGGGCTGCGCCCCCAGACCCCCGCTGTCGGCCCTGCGGGCCTCGTCCTCAAACGCCGGACGGGCTGAGAATGCCTGGGGCGAAGCCCCAGGAGGGGCGCGGGGAACTGCGCGACCAGCCCCCGCCGGGCCGCACCCGAAGGAGGACCCGGGGTCGAAGGGGCGGAGCCCCTGGGGATGGGACGGGCGTTGATCGTCCCAGTAGGGTCGTCCCGTGAGTAACGAACACATCACGCTGACCGCGGGTGACGCGGAGGTGGACGTGCTGCCGGGGAACGGTGGGCGGGTCGGGGGCCTGCGGGTCGCGGGGCGGGAGTTGTTGCGGCAGGGGGAGCGGTTCGGGTGTTTTCCGATGGTTCCCTGGTGCGGGCGGATTCGGGACGGGCGCTTCCTGGACGGGGCCGTGGTGCGGCAGATGCCGTTGAACGCCCCGCCGCACGCCATCCACGGCACGGCGCGGGACGGTGCCTGGAAGGTCGCCCGGGTCACCGGTGACGAGGCCGTCATCACGTACGACCTGGTCGAGCCGTGGCCCTACACCGGCCGGGTCACGCAGGTCGTGCGGCTCGCGGCGGACAGTCTCAGCCTGACCATGGCCGTCGAGACGTACGAGACGTCCTTCCCGGCGCAGATCGGCTGGCACCCCTGGTTCAACCGGAATCTCGGCGGGGAGGGGGCGCAGGACGTCCGGGTCGACTTCACGCCCGGGTGGCAGGAGGAGCGGGGCGAGGACCATCTGCCCACAGGGGAGCGGATCGAGCCGCTTCCCGGGCCCTGGGACGACTGCTTCGGGATGCCGGACGGGGTCGACGTCACGCTCACCTGGCCGGGGCAGCTGGAGCTGAAGGTGAGCAGCCGGGAGGAGTGGGTGGTCGTGTACGACGAGCAGGAGGCCGCCGTGTGCGTCGAGCCGCAGACCGGGCCGCCCAACGGCCTGAACAGCCTGCCTCGCCTGGTCACGCCCCTGGAACCGCTGGAGGCCACGACCGTCTGGAGCTGGCGGCGCCTCTAAGCTGGGCGGCATGACTGACGTACGTGGCGAGCTGTTGCAGCAGATCAAGGACAAGGCCGTGGTGCACGGCAAGGTGACCCTGTCGTCGGGGCTCGAAGCCGACTACTACGTCGATCTTCGGCGGATCACCCTCGACGGTGAGGCGGCCCCGCTCGTCGGGCAGGTGCTGCTCGATCTGACGGCCGAGCTGGAGTTCGACGCGGTGGGCGGGCTCACCATGGGCGCCGACCCCGTCGCCGCCGCGATGCTGCACGCCGCCGCCGCGCGCGGGAAGCGGCTGGACGCCTTCGTGGTGCGCAAGGCCGCCAAGGCGCACGGGCTGCAGCGCCGGGTCGAGGGGCCGGACATCGCGGGCCGGCGCGTGCTCGTCGTCGAGGACACCTCCACCACCGGGGGTTCGCCGCTCACCGCCGTCGAGGCCGTGCGCGAGGCGGGCGCCGAGGTCGTCGGCGTCGCGACGATCGTCGACCGGGCCACCGGCGCCGCCGAGAAGATCCAGGAGGGCGCGGGGGTGCCGTACCTCTTCGCCTACGCCAAGGACGAGCTCGGGCTGGACTGATCGGCGGTCCCGAAAAAGGCCGCCGTCTCGGCACGTGACAGACGCTCGGACCATCCCGGTTCGTCTGGAAAGATGGGGCCGACGACGACGTCGCAACCCCCCCAAGGTCTAGGTCAGGGCCGTAAGAAGAACGCCGTACGCAGTTACGTACGCAGTCAGTACGTCAACCCGCACACTCCAAGGAGCGGACAGATGCCCATCGCAACCCCCGAGGTCTACAACGAGATGCTCGACCGGGCGAAGGCAGGCAAGTTCGCCTACCCGGCCATCAACGTGACCTCCTCCCAGACCCTGCACGCGGCCCTGCGCGGCTTCGCGGAGGCGGAGAGCGACGGCATCATCCAGATCTCCACGGGTGGTGCGGAGTTCCTCGGCGGCCAGCACAGCAAGGACATGGTCACCGGCGCCGTCGCCCTGGCCGAGTTCGCGCACATCGTCGCCAAGAAGTACGACATCACCGTCGCCCTGCACACGGACCACTGCCCGAAGGACAAGCTCGACGGGTACGTACGCCCGCTGCTCGCCGTGTCCGAGGAGCGTGTCGCGCGCGGTGAGAACCCGCTGTTCCAGTCGCACATGTGGGACGGCTCGGCCGAGACCCTCGCCGACAACCTCTCCATCGCGCAGGAGCTCCTGGAGCGCGCCCGCGCCGCGAAGATCATCCTTGAGGTCGAGATCACCCCGACCGGTGGCGAGGAGGACGGCGTCTCGCACGAGATCAACGACTCCCTCTACACGACCGTCGACGACGCCTTCCGTACGGTCGAGGCCCTCGGCCTCGGCGAGAAGGGCCGCTACCTGCTCGCCGCCTCCTTCGGCAACGTGCACGGCGTGTACAAGCCGGGCAACGTCGTGCTCCGCCCCGAGCTGCTGAAGGAGCTGAACGACGGCGTCGCCGCCAAGTACGGCAAGGCGTCCCCGTTCGACTTCGTCTTCCACGGCGGCTCCGGCTCCTCCGCCGAGGAGATCGCGACCGCGCTGGAGAACGGCGTCGTCAAGATGAACATCGACACCGACACCCAGTACGCCTTCACGCGTCCGGTGGCGGCCCACATGTTCCAGAACTACGACGGTGTCCTGAAGGTCGACGGCGAGGTCGGCAACAAGAAGACCTACGACCCGCGGACCTGGGGCAAGCTCGCCGAGGCCAGCATGGCCGCGCGCGTGACGGAGGCCTGCGGCCACCTGCGGTCCACGGGTACGAAGATCAAGTAGTTCTCCGGGTCCCTCCCGGGTCCCTCCCGGGACCTGTCGGGACCTGTCGGGGACTTCCGAGCCCGGCGCCTGCCCACGGCGCCGGGCTCGTTGTATACCTGGGGTCATGCCCGACGTCCGGCTGGCCTCACCGCAGGGCAAATGGATCCTGCTCACCACCGTCCTCGGCTCCAGCATGGCGATGCTGGACTCGACCGTCGTCAACGTCGCCCTCCCGCGTATCGGTGAGGACCTGGACGCCGACCTCGCGGCGCTCCAGTGGACGGTCAACGCGTACATGCTCACGCTGGCCGGGCTGATCCTGCTCGGCGGTTCGCTGGGGGACCGCTACGGGCGGCGTCGGATCTTCGTGGTGGGCGTGGTGTGGTTCGCCGTGGCCTCACTGCTGTGCGGGATCGCCCCGAACGCCGGGGTCCTCATCGCGGCCAGGGCGCTGCAGGGGGTCGGCGGGGCGCTCCTCACGCCGGGCTCGCTGGCGCTGATCCAGGCGTCCTTCCACCCCGACGACAGGGGGCGGGCCGTCGGCCTGTGGTCGGGGTTCGGAGGCATCGGCGCCGCGGTGGGCCCGTTCCTGGGCGGCTGGCTGGTGGACGGGCCGGGGTGGCGCTGGGTGTTCCTGCTCAACGTGCCGGTGGCGCTGGTGTGCGTGCCGATCGCGCTGCGGCACGTTCCGGAGTCGGGGGACGGCCGGGCGCACGCCGCCCGCTTCGACGTACTGGGCGCGGTCCTCGGCGCGCTGTCCCTCGCCCTGGTGACGTACGCGCTGATCGAGGCCCGGTCGGGCTCGCTGGTCGTGGCCCTCACCGCGGTGGGGGGCGTGGCGGCCGGGGTGGCCTTCGTGTACGTCGAGCGCCGTCGTCCCGATCCGATGATGCCGCTGGACATCTTCAGATCCCGCCAGTTCACGGCGGTCAACCTCGTCACTCTCTGCGTCTACGCGGCCTTCGGCGGCTTCTTCTTCCTCGCCGCCCTCCAGCTCCAGGTCGTCGTCGGCTACTCCGCGCTCGGCGCCGGTACGGCCCTGCTGCCGACGACCGCCCTGATGCTGCTGTTCTCGGCCCGCTCGGGTGCCCTCGCCGACCGGATCGGGCCCCGGATCCCGCTGACGGCGGGGCCGCTGCTGTGCGCGGCCGGGATGCTGCTGATGCTGCGGGTCGGTCCTGACGCCTCGTACCTCCTCGACGTCCTTCCTGCCCTGCTCGTCCTCGGGCTCGGCATGGTCACCCTGGTGGCGCCTCTGACAGCCACCGTCCTGGCCTCCGTCGACACCGCCCGGGCGGGGCTGGCCAGCGGTGTCAACAACGCGGCGGCGCGGGCCGCGGGGCTGGTCGCGGTGGCCGCGCTGCCGTTGCTCGCCGGGATGGGGGAGGAGGCGTATCGCTCGCCGGCCGCCTTCGACGACTCGTTCGGGCAGGCGATGGTGTGGTGTGCGGGGACCCTCGTGGTCGGTGCCGTGGTCGCCTTCGCGACGGTACGTCCCCTTCCGCCGGACTGCCGCAAGCCGGAATGCCTCCACCACGGGTCGGTCACGGCGCCGCCGTTGGAGGGGGTGCGGAGCAGGGGCCGGTTGACGGTCGAGGGCGACGCGCCCGCCTGACCACTCTCCTCGCCCCCGCCGCCCCTACCCGTCCCATCCCCAGGGGCTCCGCCCCTTCGACCCCGGGTCGTTCTTCGGGTGCGGGCCGGCGGGGGCTGGTCGCGCCCACGCGGCGGAGCCGCAAATCGACACAGCCCCGCGCCCCTACAGGCCCTTCAGCCCGTCCGGCGTTTGAGGACGAGGACCGGAGGGCCGACAGCGGGGGTCTGGGGGCGGAGCCCCCAGGGATGGGACGGGTAGGGGCGGCGGGGGCGAGGGACTGTGCGCGGGGCCGGGGGCTATGGCCCACACTTGAACCCATGGCCATTCACGAAAACCTCCTCGGGGGCCCGCCCCCGACCCACCTCCCCGACGACCCGGAGCCGCGCGAGCTCCTCGCCGGCGGCACGGCCCCCGCGGACGTCGCCGCGAAGTACCCCACCTCCTCCCTGGCCTGGGCCCAACTGGCCGACGAGGCGTTCGAGCGCGGCAGCGTCGTGGAGTCGTACGCATACGCCCGCACGGGCTACCACCGCGGCCTGGACTCCCTGCGCCGCAGCGGCTGGAAGGGCCACGGCCCGGTCCCCTGGGAGCACGAGCCGAACCGCGGCTTCCTGCGCGCCCTGCACGCCCTCGCCCGCGCCGCCGGATCCATCGGCGAGCAAGAGGAGTACGAGCGCTGCACACAGTTCCTGAAGGACTCCTCGCCGACGGCGGCCCAGACCCTGGGCTAGGCCTGCCGTCACCGGCCCCACGTGAGGCCCGCCGCGTGACCAGGGCGGGCCTTGCGATGCGGGGGGAGATACCTGAGGATGCCGGGTGGGGACCGGGGCCCCTTTGTCGATAACGGCAGGGCGGACCGCTACCCGGAGTTACACAGGAGACAGCGATGTCCCACCCTCAGGAGATCGAGACTCCCAATCTCGACTTCGCCGGCACGACGCCGTACGAGGACTACGTCAAGGCGGACGTGCTCACCCACCTCCAGCACACCCTCTCCGACGACCCCGGAGAGATGGTCTTCCTGGTCACGACCCAGGTGATGGAGCTGTGGTTCACGGTCATCGTCCACGAATGGGAGACCGCGGCCCGGGCGCTGCGCGAGGACCGGCCGGGCGTGGCGATCGACGCCCTGAAGCGTTCCGTACGGGAACTGGACGCCCTGAACGCCTCCTGGAAGCCCCTCGGCCAGCTCACACCGGCCCAGTTCAACGCGTACCGCAGCGCCCTCGGCGAGGGCTCCGGCTTCCAGTCCGCGATGTACCGCCGGATGGAGTTCCTGCTCGCCGAGAAGTCCGCGTCCATGCTGGTCCCGCACCGCGGCGCCCCGCGCGTCCACGCGGAGCTGGAGAAGGCCCTGCACGAGCCGAGCCTCTACGACGAGGTGCTGCGCTTCCTCGCCCGGCGCGGCTGCCCGGTCCCGCGGAGCGTGCTGACCCGCGACGTGTCCCAGCGGTACGAGCCGTCGGACGCGGTGGAGGCCGTGTGGACCGACATCTACTCCGGCGACCAGAACTCCGAACTCACCCGCCTCGGCGAGGCGCTGACCGACGTCGCCGAACTGGTCTGGCGCTGGCGCAACGACCACCTCGTCGCCACCCGGCGCGCGATGGGCGCCAAGTCCGGCACGGGCGGCTCGGCCGGGGTGGCCTGGCTGGAGAAGCGCGCGCGGAAGAACGTCTTCCCGGAGCTGTGGACGGCGAGGTCCCATGTCTGAGCAGGCTGAACTCGCCATGAAGGCCGAGCTCGCCATGAAGGCTGAACTCGCCATGAAGGCCGAGCTCGCCATGAAGGCCGAGAAGCTGGACGCGGACGACGAACTCGCGGGCAAGCGAGCCGAGTTCGTGCTCGACGAGGTCGTCTACCTCGACGGCAATTCGCTGGGCGCCCTCCCGGCGAACGTGCCGGGACGGGTCGAGGACGTCGTGCTGCGGCAGTGGGGCCGGCTGCGGATCCGGTCCTGGGACGAGAGCGGCTGGTGGACCGCGCCCGAGCGGATCGGCGACCGGATCGCTCCGCTGGTGGGGGCGGCCGCCGGACAGGTCGTCGTCGGTGACTCCACAAGTGTCAATGTTTTCAAGGCGGTTGTGGCGGCCATCCGGATGGCCGAATCCGCGGAGCCCGCCGGTTCCGGCCGGGACGAGATCCTCGTCGACGCGACCACCTTCCCCACGGACGGGTACATTGCCGAGTCGGCCGCGCGGATGACCGGCCGTACCCTGCGCCCCGTGACACCCGCCGAGGTGCCGGCCGCGCTGAGCGAGCGTACGGCCGCCGTCCTGCTCAACCACGTCGACTACCGCACCGGCCGGCTGCACGACCTGCCCTCCCTCACGGCCGCCGTGCACGCGGCGGGGGCGTACGCCGTCTGGGACCTCTGCCACAGCGCGGGCGCGCTGCCGGTCGGCCTGGACGAGCACGGGGTCGACCTGGCGGTCGGCTGCACGTACAAGTACCTGAACGGCGGGCCGGGTTCACCGGCGTACCTGTACGTACGCCGGGACCTCCAGGACCGCTTCGACTCGCCGCTGCCCGGCTGGAACTCCCACGCCGACCCCTTCGGCATGCGCGGCGACTTCACCCCGGCGGACGGCGCGCCGCGCGGTCGCGTGGGCACGCCGGACATCCTCTCCATGCTGGCCCTGGAGGCCGCCCTGGAGGTCTGGGACGGCGTGTCGATCGAGGCGGTGCGGGCCAAGTCGCTCGCGCTGACGGACTTCTTCCTGGAGTGCGTCGCGGCGTACGTCCCCGAGGGGCGCGTGGAGTCGGTGACTCCGGTGGCCCACGGGGAGCGCGGCAGCCAGGTGGCGCTGCGCTGCGAGGGCGCCGGGGACGTGATGAAGGCGCTGGTCGAGCATGGTGTGGTGGGCGACTTCCGCCGCCCTGACGTGCTGCGTTTCGGGTTCACGCCGCTGTACGTCGGGTTCGCGGACGTGGAGCGGGCGGCGCGCGTGCTGGGGCAGGTGCTCGCCCGGTCGGCGTAACGCCAGGCCGGCAGGCGCCGCGCTAACCGACGTACACCCCCGCCGCGGCAGCCGCATACGCCGCCCGCGCGGCGCGCTCCGCGGCGGGGGCGTCGGGGACCACCCCGGTCGTCAGCAACTGGTAGTAGAGGGGGGCCGACACCGCCCGTACGACCTCCTCGGCGTCCGTCCCGACGGGCAACTCGCCGCGCGCGACGCCCTGCCCGACGCAGGGCGCCCACTCCGCCACCCGCACCTCGTAGAACCGGCGGAGCGCGTGCGCCGTACGTTCGTCGCAGGTCGCCGCGGCGATGACGGCGCGGAACAGGGCGCCCTGACGGGGATCGGCCAACGTCCGTTGCACCAGCGCGGCGTTGGCCCGCAGGTCCCCGAGGACGGACCCGGTCTCCTCGCGCGGCAGGGACTGTTCGGCCATGTCGGCGAGCAGGTCGGCCACCAGTCCGGTGACCGAGCCCCAGCGCCGGTACACGGTCGTCTTGCCCACCTCGGCGCGGCGGGCGACGTCGGCGAGGTCGAGGCCGTCGAAACCCTGTTCCACCAGGATGTCCCCGGCCGTCCGCAGCACGGCCGCACGGACACGCGCGGTGCGCCCTCCGGGACGTACGGTGCCGGGTTCGGCGGACATATCGGCCTCCTTGGTGCGGGGATCGGCTGCGGTGCGTGCCGCGATGACAGCGTAACGAAACAGCAGAACCGTTTACCCCTCACCCAGCGTGACATCCGCGTGTCCACGCACGTCACCCGCCTGATACCGTCCCCGCCAACGGCCGAATTCCCACCTGGTCCGCCACCCCCGCTTCCGTCCAAAACCGTTTCGTCGCTGAGAGGTTGGAGCATGCCGGACGACGTCGCAGCAGCCCGGGCCGCCGCCGAAGAGGAGTCCGTCTTCTCGCACCCGCCCGTCGACCCCGACGCCATCGCCACCTACGGTGACCACCCCGACCAGGTGATCGACTTCTACGCCCCGCGCGGCGAGGCCACTCCCGGCGAACCGGCCCCGCTGGTCGTCGTCCTGCACGGCGGCGCGTGGCGGGCGCCCTACGACCGGCGGCATGTCACGCCGTTCGCGGACTTCCTCGCGCGGCGGGGGTTCGCGGTGGCCAGCGTGGAGTACCGGCGGGGGGCGGAGGCCGGGGACGGCGAGGGCGGGGGTGCGGGTGGTGCTGGTGGTGCCAGTCGTGCTGGTGGTGCGGATAGTGCTGGTGGTGCTGGTGGTGCTGGTGGTGCTGGTGGTGCCGGTGGTGCTGGTGGTGCTGGTGGTGCTGGTGGTGCTGGTGGTGCCAGTGGTGCTGGTGGTGTGCATAGTGCGGGTGGTGTCGGTGGTGCCGGTGGTGCCGGTGGTGGGCCGGTCGCCGGGCGCTGGCCGGACACCTTCGACGACATCGCCGCCGCGCTGGACGCGCTGCCGGCGCTCGTACGGGAGACGCTCCCGCAGGCCGACCCGCGCCGCACCGTCCTCACCGGGCACTCCGCCGGCGGCCACCTGGCCCTCTGGGCCGCGGCCCGCCATGTCCTGCCCGCCGACTCCTCCTGGCGCACCGACCGCCCCGCGCCACTGCGCGGCGTGGTCGCCCTGGCCCCGATCGCCGACTTCACGGTCGCCGACAAGCTGGACGTGTGCGGGGGTGCCGCGCGGCAACTCCTGGGAGGCGGCGTGGAGTTCGCCGAACGCCGGCCCTACGCAGACCCCGCGCTCCTGCTCCCGACCGGCATCGCGACGACCCTTGTCCAGGGCCGCACGGACAATGTCGTCCCGCAGGCGGTCGCCGAGTCCTACGCGGACGCGGCGGCGAAGGCGGGCGAGGTGGTCGGACTGACGCTGCTGGAGGAGGTCGGCCACTTCCCGCTGATCGATCCGGCGGCGGACGCGTGCGCGGTGGTGGTGGAGGAGATCGCGCAGTTGGCGTGGTGAGACGGCGGGTATCGCAGCGCGAGTCCTCCCGGAAGGGGCAGGCCCCTTCATACCCGTAATACCTGAGAGCTACGTCGCAGGTGAGCTCCCTGGCGTGACGCGGGTGACCCAGGCCGATCCGTAACTTCCCATCCAGACAAGCCCGATGGCCGGGCGGACTGGAAGGGAAGTCGACCATGGGGCGCACTGCGGAAGCGGCCGAGGCGAACGCGTCGGAGAAGGTGCGTGCGTCGGGCGGGGCGGGTGAGCTGGGCGGGCGGAGTTCGTCGGGCGGTTCGGGCGGGTCCGCCGGGTCCGCCGGGTCCGCCGGTTCGGCCGGGTCCGATGGGTCCGCCGGGTCCGCCGGTTCTGCCGGGTCCGCCGGTTCGGCCGGGTCCGATGGGTACGCAGGGTCCGCCGGTTCTGCCGGGTCCGATGGGTACGCAGGGTCCGCCGGTTCAGCCGGGTCCGCCGGTTCAGCCGGGTCCGATGGGTCGGCCGGGTCCGATGGGCCGGACCGGCCGAAGAAGGGGCACCGCGCCCACAGACTGCGACGGGCCTTCCTCGCCACCCTGATCACCGGTGCCGTGGTCGTCCCGCTGTCCGGTGCCACGCGCCCCGAGATACCGGCTCCGGCCCCGGCCGCTGTCGCCACCCCGGTGACGGCGGCGACGCTGGACGAGACGTACGCCGCGAATCGGGTGAACGCCGCCGAGGCGTCTCGTATGGCCGCGGCCCACGGTGACCGTGAACGCGCCACCGCGGACCGTGCGATGGCCGACCCGGCCCGTCACTTCCTCTCCTTCGACGGCCGCGGCGCCGGCCTGGCGACGGAGGTCTTCGGCGACCTGGCGCGGGCCGACCGTGTCGCGGTGCTGGTTCCGGGCTCCGACACCTCCATCGACACGTACGACCGTTTCCGCGACGCCGCCCGCGCCCTGCACGAGCGGCTCACCCGACAGGCCCCGCAAGGCACGCGCACCGCGGTGGTGGCCTGGCTCGGCTACCAGACACCGGCCACGGTCAGCACCACGGTCACGACGCCGGCCCGGGCCGAGGAAGCGGCCCCGAAGCTCCGGGAGTTCGTACGGCAGCTGCGTGCCGTCACGGCCGGCCAGGGGGCGCGCATCTCCCTCCTGTGCCACTCCTACGGCTCGGTGGTCTGCGGACGCGCCGCCTCCCACGTCGCCGTGGACGACATCGCCCTGGTCGGCAGCCCCGGCACCGGCGCCGACACCGCCGCGGCCCTGCACACCCCGGCCCGCGTCTGGGCGGCCCGCGGCAGCGACGACTGGGTGGCGGAGGTGCCGCACGTCCGGCTCGACCTGCTCGGCACGACGGTCGGTTTCGGCACCGACCCGGTCTCCCCGTCCTTCGGCGCCCGGGTCTTCGCGGCGGGCGCGGGCGGTCACAGCGACTACTTCAGGCCGGGTTCGACCTCGCTGGCGAACCTGACTCGCATCGTCCTCGGCGAGACTCCGGAGGCATCCCATGGCTGAGTCCACAGCGTCCCTGTCGTCCCTGTCGTCCCCGTCGCCCCCGTCGTCCCCGTCGTCCCTGTGGACGGGCGTGCGGCAGGGCGCCGCGCGTGTCGACGCAGCCACCCCCGCCGGACGGGACCGGGCCGTCGACGCCCTGCGGGCCTTCGCCATCCTCGGCGTGGTCCTTGGCCACTGGCTGGTCACGGCCCTGGTGGCGGGCGGTGACGGAACCGGCCTGCACACCGCGAGCCCGCTGCGGCACATGCCCTGGCTGGCCCCGATCTCCTGGGTCTTCCAGACGCTCGCCGTGTTCTTCCTGGTCGGCGGCCATGTCGCGACCCGCGGCTACTCCTCGGCCCGGGCGCGCGGGACAACGTACGGACAGTGGCTGAGGTCCCGGCTGTCCCGCCTGTTCAAACCGGTGGCGGCCGTCCTCATCCTGTGGACAGCGGCGTCGGCTCTGCTGTTCGTGTCCGGCACGGACGTCGACACGATCCACACCCTGGCCGAACTGGCCCTGTCCCCCCTGTGGTTCCTGCTGGTCTTCGCGGCGCTGACGGCGGCGACGCCTCTCCTGCTGCGGCTCAACCCTCTGTGGCCCCTGGCCGTCGTCCTCCATGTGGACCTCCTCCGCTTCGGACTGGGCGCCCCCGCCTGGCTCGGCTGGGTGAACGTGGCGGCCGGCTGGCTCGTGCCGTACACCCTGGGCGCGGCCTGGACCCGCGGTGAGCTGGAGCGCCGTCGCGCGGGCTGGATCCTGCTGACAGGCGGCGCGGCGGCGACGGCCGCGCTGGTCGCCTGGGCGGGCTATCCGGCGTCGATGGTCGGCGTCCCCGGCGCGGGCATCTCCAACCTCAACCCGCCGACGCTGGCCGCCGTGGCCTTCGGCCTGGCCCAGTGCGGCCTGGCCCTGCTGCTGCGCGAACCCCTGCGCCGTGCGATGAGCCGTCCACTTGCCTGGGCGGCGGTGGCCCTGCTCAACCTCTCCGCGATGACGATCTTCCTCTGGCACCAGACGGCCCTGATGGCCACCACGGCCACGCTCCTGCCGACGGGTCACCTGCCCGGCCTGCACACCGCCCCCGAGAACCTGGGCTGGGTGGCGGCCCGGCTGGCCTGGCTGCCGCTGTTCACCCTGGCCCTGGCCCTGTGCTGGACGGCGTTCCGCGGCTACGAACAGGGTCCTCGCCGTTCGACCGGCCGCCGGTCCAGGATCGTCCGGTCCCGCCCGACCGCTCGCGCGAGTGACGTGAAGGAACACCACCATGCCTAGGGTTGGACACGTGACGGAGACGGGGACCCGGCGCTCGTTCGCGAGCCGAGTGCGGCGCTGGCTGCGCGTACTGCGCGACGACCTGTGGACCCTCAGGGCGGATCCGCTGCCCCGCTTCGAGCGGTTGCGGTGGCTGCCGCACGCCGTGCTGTGCCTGGCCGCGCTCGGCATCACCATCGGCGACACGGCACAGCTCCAGGACAACGGGCGGCTGGTCTTCGGGCTGGCCTTCCCGATCGCGGTCGCGCAGGGCGGCGCGGTGGTGCTCGCCCTGCGGCGGCCCATCCCGGCCTGGTGGCTGTCGCTGGCGGCCACCCTGCTCGGGGCCCTCGCGGTGCGGCAGCGGCTGCTGGCGGGGGACGCGCACGATTTCACCTGGCCGTGGACGGCGGGCGGGCTCATCGCGCACCTCGTCGTGCTGCTGCTGCTCGCCCTGCGCGTGCCCGCGCGGGTGGCGGCCGAGGCACTCGCCCTGTCCCTGCTGGTCACCTATGTCCTGCAGAACATCGTGGGTGCGCCGGAACAGCAGGGCACCGCGGTGCTCGCCATCCTGCTGTTCGCGGTCGCTGCGGCGCTCGGCATGGCGCTGCGCGGTCGCCGGGAAGCCAAGGCCGAACTCGGCCGGCAGACCACGATCACCGCCGAGGAGCGGGCCCGGCGCACCCTGCTGGAGGAGCGTGCCAACATCGCCCGCGAACTGCACGACGTGGTCGCCCACCACATGTCGGTGATCTCCATCCAGGCCCAGGTGGCCCCGCATCTGGTGGAGAACCCCTCCGAGGAGCTGAAGGAGAACCTCGCGGGCATCCGGCAGAACGCCCTGGACGCGCTCACCGAACTGCGCCATGTGCTGGGCGTCCTGCGCTCCGAGAACCGCGAGGACCCCTACGGCCTCGGCGAACCCGGCACCGGAACCGCCCCCGACGCCCCCCAGCCCATGCTGGACCGGCTCGACGCCCTCATCGACAACACCCGTGCCGCCGGACTGGACGTCGTCACCGACGTCAGCGGCGAGGCGCCCCCCTACCCCACGGGGGTGGAGCTGTCCGCGTACCGGATCGTCCAGGAGGCGCTCAGCAACGCGCTGCGGCACGCGCCGGGATCGGAGGTACGCGTCGAGATCTCCCACGACTTCCACGGGCTGCGTCTGGGCGTCGTCAACTCCCCTCCGCAATGGACCGTGCCACCCTCCCCCGGTGCGGGACACGGCCTGCTGGGCATGCGCGAGCGAGCGACGATGCTGGGTGGCCACCTCACCGCGGCCCCCACGGAGCAGGGCGGTTTCGCCATCTCGGCCTTCCTCCCGCGGGGCGACACCCCGCCGACCGTCCACCCCTGACAGGAGAACCGACCCCATGACGAGCAGCCCCATCCGCGTACTCATCGCCGACGACCAGCAGATGGTCCGGCAGGGATTCACCGTGCTGCTCAACACCAAGCCCGACATCGACGTGGTCGGCCAGGCGGTCGACGGCCTGGACGCGGTCGAGAAGGTCGCCGAGCTCACCCCCGACGTCGTCCTGATGGACATCCGGATGCCCGAGCTCGGCGGCATCGAGGCCACCCGCCGCATCACCACGGCGACACCGCAGATCAAGGTGCTGGTGCTGACCACCTTCGACCTCGACGAGTACGTGTACGAGGCGCTGCGCGCGGGCGCCTCGGGGTTTCTGCTGAAGGACGCCTCCGCCGACCAGCTGGCCGAGGCGGTCCGGGTCGTGGCGGCCGGCGACGCCCTCCTCGCGCCGGGCATCACCCGCCGTCTGATCACCGAGTTCTCCCGCCTGGACAAGCGGCCCCGGGCCCCGTTGAAGCAGCGGGTCGGTGAGCTGACCGAACGCGAGACGGAGGTGCTCGCACTGATCGCGCAGGGCCTGTCGAACGCGGAGATCGCCGAGCGCCTGGTCGTGGCCGAGCAGACCGTGAAGACCCATGTGGGCCGGATCCTGGTGAAGCTGGGGCTGCGGGACCGGACGCAGGCGGCGGTGTTCGCGTTCGAGTCGGGTCTGGTGCGGCCGTCGGGACGCTGAGCGCGGTCCCCGCCGTCGCGTCGCGGCCGTCGCGTCGCGGCCGTCGCGTCCCGGCCGTCACATCCGGTGCCACCAGCGGCGATACCCGTAGTACCTGAGATGGACCTGCGGGAACCCCTCTCACTGGGGACGACCGCGACACCGCCTTGCGCCTACCGTTCTGTACGTGACCGAGACGACTCACATGCAGACACCGCCACCGGGGGACGGGGCCAAGCCGCGCAGCCCGGAGTTCCGGCTGGCCGCGGACGCCCTGCAAGGGCTGCGGCAGGACCTGTTCCACGACGCGTTCGCCTACCGTCCGCTGCAGCGCATGCGGGTGGACGGCCCGCTGACCCGCCGACTGCCCGGCCGTCTGCGTGAGTACGCGGCCTGGACACCGCACGCCGTGATCGCCACGGCGGCCCTGTTCACCCTGTTCATCGGCAGTGTCGACACCAACGGGCCGGCCCTGCTGGTGGGGCCCCTCTGCGCGATCCCGATTCTGCTGACCATGGCGCGGCCCGTCGGAGCGTTCTGGCTGTCCATGGCCGCCACCCCGATCGTCGCGGTGATCGGCGGCGCGGGCGAATGGCCGTGGATGCCGGGCAGCCTCGCCTGCCACCTGACCGTGCTGACCGTCGTGGCCGTTCGCACCAGGCCCCGCACGGCGGTGTGGATGTGGGGGGTGACGGGGGCGTACGGCCTCCTGGCGGACGCCGGTGTCGGCGGTGGCTACTACGGCACCAACACCGGCCCCATGATGGTCATCTCCACGATGGTCCTCCTCGTCGTCGCCCTCTGGCACATACGCCGCGACGCCCGGCAGGAGGTCACCGCCCAGCTGACCGTGACCGCGCAGGAGCGCTCCAAGCGGACCCTGCTGGAGGAGCGTACGACGATCGCGCGGGAGCTGCACGACGTGGTCGCCCACCACATGTCGGTCGTCGCCATCCAGGCGGAGGCCGCCCCCTACCGGGTGGAGAACCCGCCGCCGGAGCTGGAGCGGGCCTTCGTCACCATCCGGGAGAACGCGGTGGCGGCGCTCACCGAACTGCGCCGCATCCTGGGCGTCGTCCGCGCCGAGGACTACGAGGCCCCGGACGCCCCGCAGCCCACCCTCGCCGACCTGGACGCGCTGCTGGCGAACGTGCGGGACGCGGGACTGACCGTCGAGAAGACGACGACCGGCGCGGTCCGCGAGCTGCCGCCGGGCGTGGAGCTGTCGGCGTACCGGATCGTGCAGGAGGCGCTCAGCAACAGCCTGCGGCACGCGCCCGGCGCGAGTGCCCGGGTGGAGATCGGGTACGTGCTCGGTGGCCTCGGACTGCGCATAGTCAGCGGCCCGCCGCCCGCGCCGGCCCTGGTGAAGCCCTCACCGGGTGCGGGGCACGGCATCACCGGGATGCGGGAGCGCGTCACGATGCTGGGCGGCGAGATGACGGCGGGCCGGACGGAGGACGGCGGCTATGAGGTGGCCGTGTTCCTGCCGGTCGTGACGACGACAGAGGACGGCTCATGACCATCCGCGTGCTGATCGCGGACGACCAGATGATGGTGCGCGAGGGCTTCTCGGTCCTGCTGAACGCGATGCCGGACATCGAGGTCGTCGGCGAGGCGGTCAACGGCCGGGAAGCGGTGGACCGGGTCCGTGAACTCTCCCCCGACATCGTGCTGATGGACATCCGCATGCCGGAGCTGAACGGCATCGAGGCGACCCGCGAGATCGTCGCGGCCGACAGCACGTCCAAGGTGCTGGTGCTGACCACCTTCGACCTCGACGAGTACGTGTACCAGGCGCTGCGCGCGGGAGCCTCCGGCTTCCTGCTGAAGGACGCCTCGGCCCGCCAGCTCGCCGACGGGGTCAGGGTGGTGGCGGCCGGCGAGGCCCTTCTCGCGCCCTCCGTCACCCGACGCCTGATCACGGAGTTCTCCAAGCTGTCCGACTCCCCCCGTCTGATGTCCTCCGCGCACGCGGCGTACGGGGATCTGACCGAGCGGGAGACCGAGGTGCTGGTGCTGATCGCGCAGGGCCTGTCGAACTCGGAGATAGCCGAGCGGCTGGTGGTCGCCGAGTCGACGATCAAGACCCACGTCAGCCGGATCCTGGTGAAGCTGGGGCTGCGGGACCGTACGCAGGCGGCGGTGTTCGCGTACGAGGCACGGTTGGTCACACCGGGCTGAGCGGATCCGCACCCGCCGACCGACCCGCGCCCACCGACCGACCCCCTGGTCAGGCAGGGGGAGCCCGGGCTAACGTCCGGACATGGCAGCTCCCTCCGCCCTCGCCTTCGACCCGTGGGACCCGGCGTTCCTGGCCGACCCGTACCCCGCCTACGCGGAACTGCGTGCCCAGGGCCGGGTGCACCGCTACGAGCCCACGAACCAGTGGCTGGTCCCGCACCACGCGGACGTCTCGGCGTTGCTGCGCGACCGCCGCCTGGGCCGGACGTACCAGCACCGTTTCACCCACGACGACTTCGGACGGACCGCGCCCCCGCCGGAGCACGAGCCGTTCCACGTCCTCAACGACCACGGGATGCTCGACCTGGAGCCGCCGGACCACACCAGGATCCGACGGCTGGTGTCGAAGGCGTTCACGCCGCGCACGGTGGAGCGGCTGAAGCCGTATGTGCAGCAGCTGGCGGGTGAGCTGGTGTCCGGGCTGGTGGAGGCGGGCGGCGGCGACCTGCTGACGGACGTGGCGGAGCCCCTGCCGGTGGCGGTGATCGCCGAGATGCTGGGCATCCCCGAGTCGGACCGGGCCCCGCTCCGCCCCTGGTCGGCGGACATCTGCGGGATGTACGAGCTGAACCCGTCGCAGGAGACGGCGACGAAGGCGGTCCGGGCCTCGGTCGAGTTCTCGGAGTACCTCCGTGAGCTGATCGCGGCCCGCCGCAAGGAGCCGGGCGACGACCTGATCTCGGGCCTGATCGAGGCGCACGACGAGGGCGACCGCCTCACCGAGCAGGAGATGATCTCCACGGCCGTCCTCCTCCTCAACGCCGGCCACGAGGCCACGGTGAACGCCACGGTCAACGGCTGGTGGGCCCTGTTCCGCAACCCCGACCAGCTGACCGCCCTGCGCGCCGACCACTCCCTTGTCCCGTCGGCGATCGAGGAGCTGATGCGTTACGACACCCCGCTGCAGCTCTTCGAGCGGTGGGTGCTGGACGAGATCGAGATCGACGGGACGGTGATCCCGAGGGGCACGGAGATCGCGATGCTGTTCGGCTCCGCGAACCACGACCCCGAGGTCTTCGACGCCCCCGACCGCCTCGACCTGACCCGCACGGAGAACCCGCACATCTCCTTCAGCGCCGGCATCCACTACTGCATCGGGGCTCCGCTGGCCCGCATCGAGCTGGCGGCGTCGATGACGGCGCTGCTGGAACAGGCGCCGACTCTGAGCTTGGCCGCCGAGCCGGAGCGGAAGCCGAACTTCGTGATCCGGGGGTTGGAGGGGCTGAGCGTTGAGGTTCGGTGATCACCTGTTCGAGTGATCAGCGAGCGATTCCGAGCGGCCTTCACGAGTGTCTCGTCAAGCTGGTGCCCGCCTGCGAAGGGAGGCACCATGACGGTTATGGCAGAGCGCGTGTTGCAGTCGCCCCAGATGTCGGTGGAAGAGTTCGAGAGGATCGCCGCTTTCGCGGCCAGGGAGACCGACGACGCCGTCAGGTTGGAGTTCATCAACGGACGGATCGGGGTCAAGAAGGTGGCCGATGGCGACCACAACAGCGCTGTCGTGTGGCTGAACAAGCGCTGCTTGCGAGCGAGGCCGGACCTGGACGTGTACCAGGGGCAAGGACTGAGGGTGGAGAAGTACCGCGAGGGGCGGGCTGTTCCTGACGCGGTGGTCGTGCCCGAGGACTACTTCGCCGGGCACGGCCAGTGGGCCGATCCGAGCGGAGTGCTCCTGGTACTTGAGGTCACGTCGTACGTCTCCGACACCGACAAGCGTGACCGCCAGGAGAAGCCGGTTGCCTACGGCGCCGCAGGTATCCCGTTCTACTTGTTGATCGACCGGGACGCCTGCACGGCCAAGCTTTACAGCGATCCGGAACGGGATGTCGGGTACGGCAACTGCCGCACAGCACCCTTCGGTGTCCCGCTCGTAGTCCCGGAGCCCCTCGGCATCGAACTCGACACAGAGAAGCTCAAGCAGTACGTCGACTGAACCGATCCCCTCAGCTCGTCATGTCCCGCCGCCGCAACCCCACCAGCCCCGCGGCGGCCAGCCCCACCGCCAGCACCAGCAGCACCAGCACGGCCCCCCACTCCATCCCCCCACCCGGCAACTTCGGCAGATGCCCGAACGGCGACAGATCCAGCACCGCCTGCGGAGCATCCAGCGCAGGGCCCACCCAGCCGATCAGCAGCACAGCCCCCGCCACCCCCCACGCCCCCATCGCCGCCCGAGGCAGCACCCCGTACAGCAGGACCGCCAGGCCGCCGACGACCCACACCGCCGGGAGCTGTACCAGGCAGGCGCCCAGGATCGGGCCCACCTCCTTGCCGTAGCCGACCGCGAAGCCCAGCCCCGCCAGGAGCATGATCAGCGCGGAGCCGCCGAAGGCGATGGTCAGATGGCCGGAGGCCCACCGCAGGCGCCCGACCGCGTTGGCCAGCAAAGGCTCCGCCCGCCCCGACGTCTCCTCGCCGTGCAGCCGCAGCACCGACGCCACCACATACAGCGCGGCGATCAGTCCCAGCATCCCCACCATCGACGCCAAGAACGCGTCCGTGAGGCCGGCCTGACCCCCCATCCGCTCGAAGATCTCCCGCGCGTTGTCGTTGTCCCCGACCAGATCGGCCACCCCGTCGGTCAGCCCGCCGTAGACGACCCCGGCCAGGAAGAAGCCGATCGACCAGCCGAGCACGCTCCCGCGCTGCAGCCGCCAGGCCAGCGCCGCAGCCGTGCCGAGGCGGCCGGTGGCCGGCCCGGGCCGGGCGGGCAGGAAACTCATCCCCACATCCCGGCGCCCGGCGAGTTCGTACGCCACCGCACCCTGCACCAGGGCCGCCCCCGCGAACAGCAGCAGCACCCACCACCGCTCGCCCGCGAACGGCCGCAGGTTCTCCAGCCACCCCAACGGCGACACCCACGTCAGCACCGACGAACCGTCGTCCGACGCCGAGTCGCCCGCCGCGCGCAGCACGAACGCGGCGCCCACCAGCCCCGCCGTCAGCCCCCGCGCCAGCCGCGCGCTCTCCGTGAACTGGGCGACGATCGCGGCCAGCGTGGCGAAGACCATGCCGACCCCGGCGAGACCGAGCCCGAGCGCCAGTGCGCCGGCGGTGCCCTGGCCGGCGAGCCCGGCCGTGACCAGCAGCGCCAGTACGGCGTTCGCGACCACCGCCGTCAGCAGCGCCGCCGTGAGAGAGGCCCTGCGCCCCACCATCCCGGACGCCACCAGCTCCTGACGGCCGCTCTCCTCCTCGTCCCGGGTGTGCCGTACGACGAGGAGCATGCTCAGTACGGCCGCGAGGGCGCCCGCGTACACGCCGACGCGCCAGGCTGTCAGCGCGCCGATCGAGTCGTCGAAGACCGGGCCGATCAGGGCGCGGAAGGAGGCGTTGGCGGCCGTGTCCTGGACGAGGTTGGCGCGGTCCGCCGGGCTGGCGTAGAGGTTCTCCAGGGTGTTCGGCATGGAGAGGATCATGAGCGCGTTCACGCCCACCCAGACCGGGATCATCAGCCGGTCGCGGCGCAGTGCGAAGCGCAACAGCGTCGCGGTGCCCGCCAGTTGGCGCGAGCCCGCCGGTCGTACGCCGAAGGCGGTGGCGGTCATCGTGCGGCCACCTCCTCCGGCACGTCGTCCTGGTAGTGCCGCAGGAACAGTTCCTCCAGCGTCGGCGGCGTCGAGGTCAGCGACCGTACGCCGGACTCGCTGAGCGAGCGCAGTACGGCGTCGAGCTTGTCGGTGTCGACCTGGAGGCGGACGCGCATGCCTTGGACGTCGAGGTCGTGGACCCCGGGGAGGTGGGACAACCCGTTGGGCGGGCCCGCCAGTTCGGCCGTGACGTTCGTCCGGGTCAGATGGCGCAGGTCGGCGAGCGAACCGCTCTCGACCGTACGGCCCTTGCGGATGATGCTGACCCGGTCGCAGAGTTCCTCGACCTCGCTGAGGATGTGCGAGGAGAGCAGGACCGTACGGCCGCGCTCGCGCTCCTCCTCGACACAGCGCTGGAAGACCTCCTCCATCAACGGGTCCAGGCCGGAGGTCGGTTCGTCGAGGATCAGCAGGTCGACGTCGGAGGCGAACGCGGCGACGAGGGCGACCTTCTGGCGGTTGCCCTTGGAGTAGGTCCGGCCCTTCTTGGTCGGGTCCAGCTCGAATCGCTCGATCAGCTCCGCCCGCCGCCCCTTGTCGAGGCCGCCGCGGAGCCGGCCGTAGAGGTCGATGACCTCGCCGCCGGAGAGGTTGCGCCACAGCGTCACGTCACCCGGCACGTAGGCGATGCGCCGGTGCACCTCCACCGCGTCCGCCCAGGGGTCGCGGCCGAGCACCTGCGCGCCGCCGGAGTCGGCGCGCAGCAGGCCGAGCAGGACACGGATGGTGGTGGACTTGCCGGCGCCGTTGGGACCGAGGAAACCGTGGACCTCGCCGGTCTCGACGTCCAGGTCGAGGCCGTCGAGCGCGTGCGTCCTGCCGAACGACTTGTGCAGTCCGGAGACGGTGATTGCCTTCGTCATGCTTCAGAACGTACGCTTCTTTCAGAAATTTGTGAAGTTAAGGAAGCGTATGAAGCCCCGATAGGATGGGTGCATGGACGGGCACACGGATACGCGCATGACGGAATCAGCCGGGGCCGGCCGGGACGCGGAGTCCGTGTCGAAGTTCGTGGAGTCCTTCGCGGCGCAGCTCGTCGAGGCCGGCATGCAGCGCATGGCCGCCCGCGTCTTCGCCGCGCTGCTCGCCTCCGACAAGGGCGTGCTGACCTCCGCCGAACTGAGCGAACAGCTCCAGATCAGCCCCGCCGCCGTCTCCGGCGCGGTGCGCTACCTCGCCCAGACGCACATGGTGTCGCGCGAGCGGGAGCCCGGCTCGCGCCGGGAGCGCTACCGGGTGCACGGCGACCAGTGGTACGAGGCCCTGACGAACCGGGAGGCCGTCCTCAAGCGATGGGAGGCGGCCCTGCGCGACGGCGTCAACAGCCTCGGCCCGGACACCCCGGCAGGCCGCCGCCTGGCCGAGACCCTCGCCTTCTTCGAGTTCGTCGAGGTCGAGGTCGCGTCGATGATGGAGCGCTGGCGGGTGCACCGGGAGCGGACGTTCGGGCAGGGCTGATCTCCTATTCCGGTGATCGACTGCGCAGGTGTAGTGGAGTGGCTACGCTGAGTTGCGGCTGGTCCGTATCGAGGGGGAGGGCGCATCATGACACTCATGGCAGAGCGACCGGTGATGAGCGGCACCAAGCCTCGCAACGAATTCGAGGAGCTGTTGGACCTCCTCGACGAGCTGAACGTGCCCGACGGCTACAAGGCCGAGATCATCAGGGGGAGCATCGTCATGTCGCCGTGGTCGAAGGCGTACTACGCGGACGTGATGGATGTGGTCTGCGATCAACTGCGTCCTCATCTGCCCGACGAGCACCGCATCACATGGGGCCCCTTGCTCTACGTCTTCCCAGGCCTCGAACGGGCCTACGGCCCCGACATCCACGCTGCTCACCGGCGGGCCCGCCGCAGCACCAGCAACCGTCTTGACGGAGAAGCCCTTTCCTTCGTCGCCGAGCTGACATCCCCCTCCACCCGGGACGACGACCTGACCGACAAGGTCGAGGTCTACGGCAAGGCAGGCGTTCCCGTCTACTTGGTCCTGGACATGCAGGAGGAGCAGGCCACCGTCTTCTGGTCCCCGTCGGACAAGGGCTACCAGGGGCGGTTCACCAAGCCTTTCGGTGAAAAGCTCTACCTTCCGGAGCCGTTCGACTGCCCGCTTGACACCGCCGACTTCGAGGGACCCGAAGACGACGACGTGGTCACGTCCGCCCCGGCACCGTAAGCCCCCAAGCCCCCTCCCGAACCACCCACGTCCGCGTCCGCACCGGCCCCGACACCTCCGTGTCCGCCCGGTACCGGAAATGCGCCCCCGACACGGTCACGGTCCGCCCCGCGGCCAGCAGCGGCGAGGCCTCCGCGCCCACCGACAGCGGCCGGACCTCCACCTCGGCCACCCCGGCGACCCCCGGCGCCACCGACACCGCCTCCACCGGCTGGTCGAGGTCCACCAGCGTCGCCCCGTCGACCTCGACGCGCAGCCGGGACGGCCCGGACGCGGCCGGGGAGTCGCCCCGGGCAGGCACCAGGGTCCGCACCAGCGACTGGCAGGTCCGCAGCCAGGGCCGTCCCGCGCCCGCCCCCACCGCGGTGGCCCCGGCCGGCGCGGCGGGGTCTCGTATCGGCGGGATGTGCAGTCCGCCGAGAACCACGCCGTCGCTGTCGTCCACGAGCAGGTCCAGGCGCCGCTCCGCGCCGTCCAGGACGGCCCGGGCCGCCGCCACGGCCCCCGTCGGCACCCCGAGGGATTCCGCCAGCGACAGCGCGGCGCCGACCGGCACCACCGACAGCACGCATTCCGCCAGCTCCCGCTGCCGGTGCAGCAACGTCACGGCACGGGTCAGCGCCCGGTCGTCGCCCACGACCACGGGTCGCCGCGAGCCCCTGCGGGTCAGTGCGCGGGCGAACTCGTCCGGATCGTCCGGCAGACACACCTTCGTCGCCGCACCCGCGCTGAGCACGTCTTTCGCGATCCTGACGGACTCCCCGTCCGTCCGCCGGGCAACCGGATCGATCACCACCAGCAGCTGATCGGACATCGCGAAAGTCGCCACCTCGGCCATGCCTCGCTTCCTCGGGTAGCATCTTTGTGCAAGAGCCCCTTGCGCTATTGCGCCAGGGGCTTCGTCTATTCCGGGGCCATCCGGTCCGACGGTTCACGGCCAACGACGGTCGCGACCTGTCGTGGTGTACACGGTCAAGACCCTCCGTGTACACCCCTGACCTTGGACATGCCCCGCCCGGAAGGGGTGTACGCGCGTGCCCGCACTTGTGCTGCTCGGTGCTCAGTGGGGTGACGAAGGCAAGGGAAAGGCGACGGACCTGCTAGGCGGATCCGTCGACTATGTGGTGCGCTACCAGGGCGGCAACAACGCCGGCCACACGGTAGTCGTGGGTGATCAGAAGTACGCCCTCCACCTGCTCCCTTCCGGAATCCTGTCCCCGGGGTGTACCCCGGTCATCGGCAACGGCGTCGTCGTCGACCCGTCGGTCCTGCTCTCCGAGCTGAGCGGTCTGAACGAGCGCGGCGTCGACACGTCCAAGCTCCTCATCAGCGGAAACGCACACATCATCACGCCGTACAACGTGACGGTGGACAAGGTGACGGAACGCTTCCTCGGCAAGCGGAAGATCGGGACCACCGGTCGCGGCATCGGCCCGACCTACGCCGACAAGATCAACCGCGTCGGTATCCGCGTGCAGGACCTGTACGACGAGTCGATCCTCACCCAGAAGGTCGAGGCGGCCCTCGACGTCAAGAACCAGCTGCTCACCAAGCTGTACAACCGGCGCGCCATCGCCGTCGACCAGGTGGTCGAGGAGCTGCTGGACTACGCCGAGAAGATCAAGCCGTACGTCGCCGACACGGTCCTGATCCTCAACCAGGCCCTTGAGGACGACAAGGTGGTCCTCTTCGAGGGCGGCCAGGGCACGCTGCTAGACATCGACCACGGGACGTATCCGTTCGTCACGTCCTCGAACCCGACCGCGGGCGGCGCCTGCACGGGCGCCGGTGTCGGCCCGACGAAGATCAGCCGGGTCATCGGCATCCTCAAGGCGTACACGACCCGCGTCGGCTCCGGCCCCTTCCCGACCGAGCTCTTCGACGAGGACGGCGAGGCGCTGCGCCGCATCGGCGGCGAGCGGGGCGTGACGACCGGCCGTGACCGCCGCTGCGGCTGGTTCGACGCCGTGATCGCCCGCTACGCGACCCGCGTGAACGGCCTGACCGACTTCTTCCTCACCAAGCTGGACGTCCTGACCGGCTGGGAGCAGATCCCGGTCTGTGTGGCGTACGAGATCGACGGCAAGCGCGTCGAGGAACTCCCGTACTCCCAGTCCGACTTCCACCACGCGAAGCCGGTCTACGAGATGCTGCCGGGCTGGAGCGAGGACATCAGCAAGGCCAAGTCCTTCTCCGACCTCCCGAAGAACGCCCAGGCGTACGTCAAGGCGCTGGAGGAGATGTCCGGCGCGCCGATCTCCGCGATCGGCGTCGGGCCGGGCCGGGACGAGACGATCGAGATCAACTCGTTCCTGTAGATCCCTCCGCGGCAGGCGCTCAACCGGGCGGACGACGTCCGGTGAGCGCCTGCCAGCGGTCCCGCGCCGCCTCCAGCTCGCGGCGGGCGTGCTCGGGGCGGGGGTCCTGCTGTTGTTCCAGCGTCACCTGCGACAGTCGCTCACGCGCTGCGTCCTGATCGGAGGTGTCGCCCCTGGCAAGCTCCAGTTCTTCCTTCAGCCTGGCTTCGTCTGCCTCACGTTTTTCGAGAAACTCGGCTTCGTCGACTGTGCGTGCGGGCACTTGTACGGCGTCTGTCGGCGATCGGTGCAGTGCCAGCTCGCCCAGTCGAGGTCGCAACAAGGGGTCACTCGGCGAGCGTATTTCGGCCAGTTGACGCTCCAACGTGTGGATGCGTTGCCGCCGCCGAGTTTCGGTGGCGTCGACGGCGTTCTTGGCCTCCGAGCGCTCGGCATGAGCCGCCCGCTTCAGCTCGTGGACGGTGCCACGCTCAAGGCGTAGGCCCAGCCGCCTGGACAGAGATGTCTGCGCCACGCTGCCCACAGGGACCGACGACAGCGAGCAGCAGCAACGGACCATCGGAGCATCCCCAGAGGGCGGTGGTCAACTACCGTGTGATGAGCCACAGTTGGAGATGTCAAGCCTCGGTTGCCGGGCACTTCAGAGGTCACAGTCAGTGCACGGCAAGGGGAGTGTGAGGCAGAGGTGGATGGTCGTGTTCAGTCGGGCGTCGATTTTGGCGCGTTCCTCGGCGTCTGAGGGGTCCGCGGGGGGTGTGAGGGCGTAGGGGAGTGCCGTGGTGAGGACGGCCAGGCTGGTGCGGTCTCGCTCCGCGGCTCCTGTAAGGCGTCCCGTCACATGCTCGTGCAGCCAGAACCACGTCAGTGTGTGCCAGGCGGTGGTCGGTCGCAGGATCGCGGCGTGAAACAGCTCCGGATCCGTACGGGCCATGGTCCGCACGACTGGGTGTTCCCGCACCAGGCGCGCCGCGCGCACCACGACGCGTGCCTCAAGGCACCCGGCCGGCAAAGGTTCCCGTACCTCACGGGCCACGTGCAGCACGCGTCGCAGTTCGGACAGCGTGGCTTCCCGGAGCAGCGCCTGCGGGTTCGCCCAGTTCCGGTAGAGGTACGAGCGGTTGCAGCGGGCCAGGCGCGCGATGTGTGTCACTCCGGTCCGCCGGGGGCCGTACTCGGTCAGCGCGTCCAAGACCGCGCGATATACCGTGGCCCGGCCCGGCTGCCAGACGGAGGGGGTCGATCCGCTCATGCCGGGGAGCATGGCAGCCCGAGGGAGGGAGCCTTTCGGCGAAAGTGCGACAGATGAGGAGAAGGTGTTGCAGTTTTTCGAGCTAAGGGGTGAGGGGGGCGGTGGGGAGGAAGGCCGCCCAGGCATCGCCGGACACCGCGACCATGGGCCCGTCCGGGTTCTTTGAGTCGCGGATGCGAATGGTGGCGGTGGCGGTGGGGGTGTGGGGGCATGCGGCGACTTCGAGGCAGTTGCCGCCACTGCTGTCGCTGTAGCTCGACTTGAACCAGCGAAGGCTTCCGGTGCCTGTCATCGTTCCTCTCCTGCCAACCGCTCGATGAAGGCCAGTGATTCGTCGGGACTCAGGGGGATACCTCCGCCGGATCGCTGACGAGAATCCCTTGGTCTTCGACTTCCAAGTAGATGACGTGCTGGTGGTCCTCGGTCTCTACGAGCTTCATGGGGCCGCAGGCGCCTGCGTACGTTCCGCGCAGCGCACGCTCCAGAGGCAGCACCTGCACGCACACATTGTCCCTTTGCGCGTCCTCGGCCAGCGAGCGCAATTGTCCACGCATGATCTCCCGGCTACCAAACGGCCGCCGCAGCACGCCTTCTTCGAGGATCAGCTCGATCAGCGGTGCCGGGTCCCGTTCGAAGAGGGCCCTACGGGCCAGCCGGGCCTCGACCAGTTCCTCGCGCTTCTGCTCGGACACCGGGGGATAGCCACCGCCGATCAGTGCCCGTGCGTAGTCCTCGGTCTGGAACAGTCCGTCGACGACCAAGGTTTCGTACGAGCAGATCGTGCTCGCCCCTGCCTCCAGCCCCGAAAACCCCCGGAAGCGAGCCGGGTACTTCTCCAGCAACATCCACCTACGCGCCTCCTCGAAGACGCCCAGCCCACTCCCGAGCTCCGCTTCCAACCCCACCAGCATCTGATCGCTCGCGGGCTGCGCACATGTCTCCATCGCGCTGATCGCCGCCGCCGTGTACCCGAGCTTCTCGCCCAACTGCGGCTGCGTAAGCCCCTGTTGCTCACGCAACGCTTCGCCAGGGCGGCGACCAGATGTGCCGTGCCGCCCGCCTCCGACTTGTTCTCCGCCCGCGCCATTGCGGTCACCTCCGAACTCAACCGAACTCAACCGGTCACAACTCGCGGACGCCGCCACTCAACCGTGTTCAACCGGCGACTCAGAGTCATGGATCAAGCTAGCTGCGCGCCCGCAAACTGGCCCTGTGAAAACGCAAACCGACCTGAGCTGGGTTCCGGCGACCGGCATTCAACTTCGCAAGGCGGGCGTCCAGTTCGACGCGATCAGAGTCGACGGCGAGGAGGGCCGGGACGTCGCCGACTGGCTCGCTCGGATGACCGGTGGTGATCCGGGGCCGATCGTCGAGTCTGCGACGGGCCGGCGCGGGGTCTACTTCTTCGTGCCGGTCGGCAGTACGTCCCACCGCGCCTGGCCCGACCCCCGACCGCCTGGTGCACACGCGCCTGCTGTGCACCGTCCTTCACTCGCAGGAGTGAAGAACGTGAACTTCCGCCTGGGAAAAGGTGGTTTCAGCTTGCAATCCGCGCTTTGCGTGGCCTTAGAGTCACGGCAGCAAAGAAATGCCCCCGCGGTGCGCCAACACCCGGGGGCTCGACACCAGGAGCGAACACCTCCGGATGCTTTCTCATCGTACGACGCCTGCGCGCGTCTTTTCAGGCTTCTCTGCCGCCCTTCTCCGCGACCGGAGCATCTCCTGGCCCGCGGTGGACGTACTGGCGTACCTATGGACCCTCCCGAACGGTGCCCGCGTGAGCACCCGAACCGGTCGGGGCGGGAGCGCTGCCGCCCTGCGTGAGCTGGAGGAACTGCGGTATCTGCGGCGGGTGGTGCGGGAGGGTGACCGGGCCGGTCGACGTACCGTCGTCTACGAGGTGTTCGACTCGCCGTGCGAAGTCTTACCACCCACGGGTGAATTCGCAGAAGTCGAGGAAACCGAGGAACGGCACGCGCCGAGCCGGATGACCGTGCGTGCCGCGCACCTGCTCATCTCGCTCCGGGACATCGATCCCCGGCTCACGCTCGACGGCCCCGAGGCGATGCGGCTCGCGCCGCTCGTGGAGGAGTGGTGGGCGCGGGGTGCCGGCGTCGCGCGGGTGCGGGCGGCGCTGGCGTACGAGTGGCCGGGGCCGGTGTACTCGGCGGCGGCCCATGTCGAGGCGTGCCTGAGGCGCGGCTGTCCGCCCGCGCCAACCGTCTCTCCCGTCACGGTGGTCGAGGTCGAGCTCCGCAGGTCCGATGCCTGGTCGTGGCGGTCGGCCGTGCGACGAGGCGGTGAACTCGTCCGGGGGCTGCTGAAGGGGCGAGCGGTGCCCGCGTAGGCGAATGGGGACTCCCGGTCGTGCAGCCGTAGGGCCGGGTCAACTCAACAGGAAGGAATGCGATGACTGCATTACTTGAGCGGACCGAGACGGTATACCGCAGGTATACTGGCGTAATGGCTGACACCACCGTCAAGGTCGACCCCGCTGTCCGTGACCGCCTCATGGTGCTCGCCCGCGAGCGCGGGATGACGATGCGCGACCTGATCGCAGAGCTGGCGGGGGCCACGCCGACGCAGGAGGAGCTGCGCAAGCGGTACGAGGAGACCAAGGCGTACTGCGAGACGCACTTCGGTGTGACGCTCACGGACGAGGACCACGACAGGGTGGAGAAGGTCTGGCAGGACCTTGAGGCCGGTCGGCCCGTGGACAGCCTGTGAGTGCGACGAGGGCCGGGTCGACCGGCGTCGTCTTCGACGAGTCGGCTCTGCTGGCGCTGGGCTCGGGGAACTCGTTGGCCTCGCAGTTCGTCTCGAACACCGAGCACGGGCCCACTCGGCATGTGTACGTTCCGGCACTCTGCCTGGCCGCCGCCGACGGTATGCGCAAGGGGCTCGCCGAGCATGTCGCAGCTCTGCCCGCCGTTGAGATCGTCGAGCTGGACTTCGCGGGTGCGTCGACCGTGGGCGCTCTGCTGCGTGACGGGGTGGAGTGGCGGCTCGGCCATGCGGTCCACTTGTCCCGGCCGACGCCCGACTGGCCGGACGGGCGTCACGTCCTGACGGTCGAGCCGGATCAGTACGCGGACATGCCCCTCGTTCGCACCATCAGGCTGCCGTGTCAGCGGTGACCCGGAGATGATCCCGAGGGGAGGGGCCTTGGCTCCCTCCCCTCAGCGGGCATAGCCCGCATAGCGCGCATAGCGTGGAAACAGGACCCGAGGAAGGGGAGTGCTATGCGCGTGCTGCTCCAGGCCCGGCTCGACACGGGCAAGACCAACGACGTCATCCGCAGCGGCAAGATGCCGCAGGTGATGCAGGAGCTCATGGAGGCGTTCAAGCCGGAGGCGTCCTACTTCACCGCGACCAACGGGGTCCGCACGATGTTCCTGGTCTTCGACATGCAGGACTCCGCCCAGATGCCGCCGCTCACCGAGCCGCTCTTCGAGCAGTTCGGGGCACAGGTGGACTACACGCCGGTGATGAATCTCGACGACGTGCAGAAGGGGCTGTCCCAGCTGAAGTAGGCCGGTAGGTCAGCGGTCAGCTGAAGACGATCATCGAACCCTGTGCCAGGCTCCGTGTCGCCGCCGCGTGCAGCCCGAGCCACACGTGCCGTTCACGGGCGAACGGGCTCGGGTCGTAGGGAGCCGGGACCGCCGGTTCCTCCAAGGCCGTCGGGGTGAGCGGGGCCTGGGGGGCCGCTGGGGGGTTGGCCGGGTCGATGCCGATGACCGGGGCCACGAACTCCAGCTCGCGCAGGAGCGCCTGGGAGGAGCCCAGCGGGCCGCCGCCCGCGAGGAGCTCGTCGTTGGAGAGCGGGCCGGGGAAGTCCACGGGGACGTAGGCGCCCGCGTGGTCGTAGTGCCAGACCAGGTGGGACTGCTTGGCCGTGGTCTCGAACATCTCCAGGAGCTGTTCGTAGTCGCCGCCCAGTTCGTCGACCGGGGTCACCGGGAGGCCGCAGACCTGGAGCAGGTACGCGCGGCGCAGGAAGTGCAGCGCGTCGTAGTCGAAGCCGGCGACCGGTGCGACGTCCCCGGACAGGCCCGGCATGTACTGGTACACCGGCACCGGCGGCAGCCCCGCCTCGGCCAGCACCTTGTTGTATTGCGCGAGTTCCTCGGCGAAGGGGTTGTCGGGGGTGTGGCACAACACGTCGACAAGCGGTACCAGCCACAGGTCACAGGCCAAAAGAGGGCTCCTCGCACAGTCGCGTAGCACGTCGGTCAGGGAAGGGTAATCGGTGCGGCTCGGGGGCGGACCCCCCTAGGCCCCGTCTCGTGCGGTCCCTCGGACAAGTCCCCGCTCGTGCAGGTCCCATACCCACACTCCGTCCACCCACCTCCCCGGGCGGCCCACCAGCTTCTCCACGGTCTCACGCAGGGCGCTGTCGTTCGGGTGCGGGGCGAGCACCAGGACGCCCGCCCGCCAGTACGCCAGGTCGATCCGGGCCTGCTCCCGCCAGGACGCGTTGACCGGGGGGACCTCGCCCGAGTTGCGTACGTCCCGCAGGAGGTTGGAGGTGAAGCGGGGCTCGGCGCCGTAGATGCCGACGCGTTCGTCGCCGTAGGGGCCGTTGAAGTAGCCGCCGGGCAGCTTGAAGCCGAGGCCGGCCTCGGTCTGCCAGTGCAGTGCCTCCGCGTCGCCGGGGTCCGGCAGCGGCACCGGCACGAGCGACTCGCCCTCGCGGACGTACGCCGACCAGGTCCCGTCCGCGATGAACGCGGGCACCTCGGCGCGGTCGACCGCCCGGAGCGGGGCGGGGACGAGGGGGAGCAGGGCGAGACCGACGCCGAGTAGGCCGACCTGGCGCGTCCACGCGGGGTGGGCCGCCGGCAGCCGGTCCACGGCGATGGCGATCAGCATGCCCAGCGCGGGGGCGCAGACCATGGCGACCCGGCTCTCGATGACCGCCTCGAACAGCGGCTTGTCGGCGAGGAGTGCCCAGGGGCCGGGCAGGGTGACGTCCGTCAGCGGAATGCGGAACTCCTGTCCCAGGGACAGGAACGCCGCCGCCACCGCCGTGAACGCCAGCGCCTTGACCAGGGCCTGCCTCCACAGCCGTACGAGAATCACGGAGGCGAGGAGGACCAGTGGCCAGCCGTAGAAGGCGTTCTGCTCGGTGGTGTTGAAGGCCAGGGCGTTCGCCGTCTCGGCGTCGCCCGCGAGCCAGGACCGCTCGGCGAAGGAGAGCAGGGCGAGAGGGCTGTTGAACGAGCGCGGGTTGTGCTCGATGTCCGTGTAGCTCTGCGGCCCGGCGAACTGCCAGACCAAGGGGTAGACGACGAGGGGGAGACAGACGGAGGCGCCGATGAGCAGGCCTCGGAGCAGCGGCCGCCAGGCGGCGCGTGCGACATCCCGTCGTACGACGGCGTAGGCGGCGGCGAACAGCAGCATGCCCAGCGCCGCCAGCAGCAACGGCTCCTCGCCGAGGAGGACTTGGTACGCCGCCATCAGACCCAGCACGATCCCGTCCCGGGCGACCCGGGTGCCCGTGCACAGGCGCAGGGCGCGGTCGATGATCAGCGGGATCATGAAGAGGACGATGAAGTTCGGGTGCCCGTGGGCGTGGCTGACCATGGGCGGTGCGAAGGCGGCCAGGGACGCGCCGAGGAAGGCCGCGATCCGGCCGCGTACGACGTGCTTGACGATCAGCCAGTACCAGGCGGCCGCGGTGGCGGCCAGGCCCAGCGTCATGACCAGGCTGAGGGTGACCGCGGGACCGGCGGCCAGGGTGAGGGGCGTCAGCGGGACGGACAGGCCCGGCATGACCGTGTTGGCCATGAGGTTCACGCCGTCGGGGAAGCCCTGGAGGTCGGAGAAGAGGGGGTTGCGCAAGTGGGCGACGTTGTCGGCCGTGACCGCGAAGAACCACTCCCACTGGTCCTGGTCGCGCAGGGAGTCCGGGAGGTAGCGGCGGGCCGGGTCGAAGAAGCGGCCGGAGTAGAGGGCCACCGACATGAGGAGGAAGAGGAAGGGGGCGAGGAGGTCGGCGGGGCGGCGCGGGCTCCGTGGGAAGCGGGGGGAGCGGGGGAAGCTGGGGGAGCGGGGGGAGTGCGGCGGGCGGAGGGCGATGCGGGTGAACTCGGTGAGGGCGCGGGCGTAGTCCAGCGGGGCGACCTTCGAGCCGGGCTGGTGGGACCAGTGGACGGGGACCTCGGCGATGGTCAGGCCGGCTCGGCGCAGCTGCCGTAGCACCTCCACGTCTATGGCCCAGCCGTTGACGCGGGAGGCGGCGTAGGCCTCGCGGGCGTGGTCGCCGTCGAAGAGCTTGAAGCCGCACTGGGTGTCGCGGATGCCCGGGACGACCGTGCGGCGTATGAGTAAGTTGCCTGCGCGGCCCAGGAGTTCGCGCAGCCGGTGCTGCCGGGCGCCGATCGTGGCCCCGGGGACCGAACGGGATCCGATCGCCGCGCTGTTGCCCTCGGCGAGCGCCTTGTCCAGCCGCTCCAGCTCCTCGACCGGCGTCGCGAGGTCGGCGTCCGTGACGAGCACCCGGCGCCCGGCGGAGGCGGCGACGCCCAGGCGGAGGGCGTGGCCCTTGCCTCGGTTGCGGGGGGTGGCGACCAGGCGGATACGGGGGTCCTGGCGGGCGGTGACGAGATCGGCGGTGGCGTCGGTGGAGCCGTCGTCGGCGACGATGATCTCCCAGTTCGCCCAGGGGGTGTCGGCGGTGGACAGGTGGTCGGTGAGGGCGTCGAGGGTGCGGGGCAGGCGGTGTGCCTCGTTGTAGGCGGGGATGACGACCGAGAGGTCCGGGTGGGCCGGTGCCTGGGAGCGGTCGGGGGCCTTCGGCAGCTCCCGCTCGCGGCTCATTCGGCTGCCAGTCGCTCGATCAGGGCCAGGGAGCCCGCGTCGTGGTCGGCGATGATCGAGCGGGCCTTGGACAGGTCGCGGCGCATCAGGGCGTCGACCAGGTCGGTGTGCCCGCACCACAGGTGGCCGCGGAGATCGTCGATGTGGCGCAGGTGCTGGACGGCGCAGACCCAGGACTGCACGCGCAGCCTGTGCAGGAAGTCGGAGAGGTAGGGGTTGCCGAAGAGAGCGCCCAGTTCGCGCCAGAAACGCAGGTCGTAGCCGATCAGTACGGTGAGGTCGCCTGCCGTCGCGGCGCGCTGGGCCTCCTCGGCGCGGCGGCGTACCCCGACCACGGCGGCGTGGACCTGGGGGTCGTCGGGGTCCCGGTGGCGGGCGGTGTCCGTGGCCAGGACCTGGAACATGCCGTTGGTGACCAGGCTGCGGGCCTCGACGATGCCGCGGAAGTCGTCCACGGAGTACTCGTGCACGCGGAAGCCGCGGTGCTGGTCGGCTTCCAGCAGGCCCTGCGCGGAGAGGTCGACGAGGGCCTCGCGGACGGGGGTCGCGGAGACGCCGTACTGTTCGGCGATCTCCTTGACGGTGAACTCCCGTCCTGCCTGGAGGCGGCCGGCCAGCACCTCGTCGCGGAGGGCGTCCGCGATCTGCTGCCGCAGGGTGCTCCGGGTAACGGAGCCGTTGCCGCCGGGGCCGGGCATGGTCGGGGCGTCTCCCGTCGTCGCGATGTGGTGGCGTGTCTGGGTCTGTGCGTACACGTATATGTCTACGAGCACGCCACCTTACGCGTTCGGGTTCCGGGCCACGTTTCCCTGAAGGGGCTCCGCCCCTTCGACCCCGTCCAGGGGGCTCCGCCCCCTGGACCCCCATCGGCCTGAACGGCCTCGTCCTCAAACGCCGGACGGGCTGAAAGCGTCCGGGGCGGCGTCGAAAGGTGCCGAGCTGCCTACCGTGAGGTCTGCTCCGCGTACTCGTCGGCGACGGTCAGCGCGGCGTCCAGCACGGCCAGTCCCTCCTTCAACTCCCCCTCGCTCACGTTGCACGGCGGCACGACATGGGTTCGGTTCATGTTGATGAACGGCCAGACACCCCCGGCCTTCACGGCGGAGCCGAACGCCGTCATGGGAGCGTTGGCCTCACCGGCGGCGTTGTAGGGCACCAGCGGCTCACGGGTCTCCCGGTTCTTGACCAGCTCGACGGCCCAGAACAGGCCGACACCCCGCACCTCGCCCACACAGGGATGCCGCTCGGCCAGCTCGCGCAACGCGGGTGCCACGACCTCGGAGCCCAGCCGGGCTGCGTTCTCGACCACGCCCTCCTCGGCCATGACGTTGATCGTCGCGACGGCGGCCGCGCAGGCCAGCGGGTGACCGGAGTACGTGAGACCGCCGGGGTAGGGCCGCTTCGCGAAGGTCTCGGCGACGGCCCCGGAGATGGCGACGCCGCCCAGCGGCACATAGCCGGAGTTCACGCCCTTGGCGAAGGTCAGAAGGTCGGGGGTGACGTCGTACAGGTCCGCCGCGAACCACTTCCCGGTCCGCCCGAACCCGGCCATGACCTCGTCCAGGACGAAGACGATCCCGTACTTGTCGCAGAGTTCGCGGACGCCCGCCAGATAGCCGGGCGGGGGCAGCATGATGCCCGCCGTTCCCGGGACCGTCTCCAGGATGATCGCGGCGATCGTCGACGGCCCCTCGAAGGCGATCGTCGTCTCCAGGTGCTCCAGCGCCCGCGCGCACTCCTGCTCTTCGGTCTCGGCGTAGAAACGGGAGCGGTAGAGGAACGGCGCCCAGAAGTGCACGACCCCGGCGGTGGCGCTGTCGGAGGCCCAGCGTCGCGGGTCGCCGGTGATGTTCACGGCCTGCTGGGTGCCGCCGTGGTACGAGCGGTACGCCGAGAGGACCTTCGGACGGCCCGTGTGCAGCCGGGCCATCCGCACCGCGTGCTCCACGGCGTCCGCGCCGCCGTTGGTGAAGAAGATCTTGTCCAGGTCGCCCGGCGTCCGCTCGGCGATCAGCCGGGCCGCCTCGGAGCGGGTCTCGATGGCGAAGGCGGGCGCGAAGGTGGTCAGGTGTGCGGCTTGCTCCTGTATCGCGGCGACGACCTTCGGGTGCTGGTAGCCGATGTTCGTGTAGACGAGCCCGCTGGTGAAGTCGAGGTAGCGCTTGCCGTCGTAGTCCCAGAAGTACGACCCCTCCGCACCGGCGACGGGGAGCGGGTCGATGAGTTCCTGCGCGGACCAGGAGTGGAACACGTGCGCACGGTCCGCGGCCTTCACGGCGGCGCCGGTCTCTGGATCAGGCTGAGGGGTCATACAGCCGAGCGTAGGAACCGGCGCCGCGACGCGATATCGGCGTCATGTCTGCGGTCGGTGGCTTTCCGCGACAGGTTGTCGACCTGTCTTGCTAGACCAGCCTCTCCACCTAGACCAGCCTCTCCACCAGCAGGCCCAGCGCCGAGCGGGGGACGGTCCCGTCCGTCCCGTTGTCCGTCTGGCCCCAGGCCGGACCGTTGCCCGTGGAGTTCGAACCCTTGGTGTCGTTGACGCCCTGGAAGATGCCGAAGTCGAGGGGCCCGTCGTCCGCGGCGGCGGGGAGGGCGGCGGCGAGGAGAGCCGCACTGGCGAGCGCGGCGGCAGCGATGATCTTCATGCCCGGCCCAACGACGGTGACGGCGAGAGGATGTCCTGTTATGCCCCGTTGGTGTCGATCGGATGCCGAGGGGAGCGTTGACAGTGTGCTGTCTGAGTGACAGCATGTTGTCAACGGCATCGCCTTCGAGGCGGCGCTCTTGAGGTCCAATCCCCAGGAGGAGCCATGAACGCCCGCAAGCCCGTCCACCTCGCCGTCTACGACACCCTCGCCGACTGGGAACCCGGCCACGCCACCGCCCAGCTGGCCCGCGCCGGATACGAGATCCGTACCGTCGGCCCGACCCGCGAACCCGTCACCACCGTCGGCGGACTGCGCATCCAGCCCGACCTGGCCCTGGCCGACGTACGGCCGTCCGACGCGTCCCTGCTGATCCTCCCCGGCGCCGACCTCTGGGACGCTGGCGACGAGCTCGCCCCCTTCGCCCGCATGGCCCGCGCCTTCCTGGACGCCGGTGTGCCGGTGGCCGCGATCTGCGGAGCGACCGTCGGCGTGGCGCGCGAAGGGCTGCTCGACGACCGGGACCACACCAGCGCGGTCTCCTTCTATCTGGCCGCGACCGGATACGCCGGCGGCCACCGGTACGTCGAGGCCGACGCCGTCACCGACGGCGGGCTCGTCACCGCCGGCCCCACCGAACCCGTCGCCTTCGCCCGGGAGATCCTGCGGCTGCTGAAGGTGTACGACGACGAGGCCGTCGACGCCTGGTACCGCCTGTTCCACGACTCCGACGCCGAGGCGTACGCCGTGCTGGAGAAGGCCGGTGTCCTGTGAGCCGGGAACGACAGGATCTGCTCAGCCGCAGCGCGCTCGGTGTCTTCCGGCTCAACGGCCAGTTCCTCGCGGTCGCCGAGGAGTTGGCCAGGCCCGTCGGACTGACGGCGGCCTGGTGGCAGGTGCTCGGCGCGGTGCTCGGCGAGCCCCTGCCCGTCTCCGGGATCGCCCGCGCCATGGGCATCACCCGGCAGAGCGTGCAGCGCATCGCCGACCTGCTGGTGGACAAGGGTCTTGCCGAGTACCGGCCCAACCCCGCCCACCGCCGCGCCAAGCTCCTCGCGCCCACCGAGCAGGGACGCGCGGCGGTCTCCCGCATCGACCCCGGCCACGCGGCCCTCGCCGACCGGCTGGCCGAGTCCGTCGGGGAGGCGGAACTCGCCGAGGCCGTACGGGTTCTGGAACGGTTGTCGAAGGCTCTCGACCAGATCGCCGTTCCTGTTACGGAACCGTAGACGCCCACCCGCTCACCTCCCCATATGCCGCACTATCGTGGGGACGTTGCGCAAGCGGGGGCGTGCGTCGGCGGGGTTGGGGGCGTGGCATGGAGCAGCTGGGATCGGGTGATCCACTGGGGGTCCCCCCAGGCGTTCAGCACTGGGGGAAGATCGGGGCTTATCGGCTGCTGGCGCGGCTGGGCGCGGGCGGCATGGGGGACGTCTATCTCGCCCGGTCGGACCGGGGCCGTACCGTCGCCGTGAAACTCGTACGGCGGGAACTGGCCGCGCAGGAGGAGTTCCGCGCCCGGTTCCGGCAGGAGGTGCAGGCCGCGCGGCAGGTCGGCGGGTTCTGGACGGCACCGGTGCTCGATGCGGACACCGAGGCCGACGTGCCCTGGGTCGCCACCGGCTATGTCGCCGGGCCCAGCCTCCAGCAGGTCGTCGGGCGGGACCACGGGGCGTTGCCCGAGCGGTCGGTCCGGATCCTGGCGGCGGGCCTCGCGCACGCGCTCAAGGACATCCATGCCGCGGGGATCGTGCACCGGGACCTGAAGCCGTCCAATGTGCTCGTCACCATCGACGGCCCGCGCGTCATCGACTTCGGGATCGCCCGCGCCCTGGAGACCGTGGACGAGACCGGGCTCACCCGCACCGGCGCGCTCGTCGGGTCGCCGGGGTTCATGGCCCCCGAGCAGGTGCGCGGGGACCGGATCACGCCCGCGTGCGACGTGTTCTGCCTGGGCTCGGTGCTCGCCTACGCCGCGACCGGCACGCTGCCCTTCGGCTCCGTCGACAGCGGCGCGCACGCCGTGATGTTCCGGATCGCCCAGGAGGAGCCCGATCTGGAGGGCGTGCCCGAGGGGATCGCCGACCTGGTGCGGGACTGTCTGCGCAAGGACCCCGGCGCCCGGCCCACGCTGGACCGGATCCTGGAGCGCACGGGCGCCGAGGACACCGTCTACGGCGGCCGGTCCCGGGACCCGTGGCTGCCGAGCGCGCTGGTGGCACAGCTGGGCCGGCACGCGGTACGGCTGCTGGACACCGAGGACCCGGCGGGTCCGGCGGGTCCGGCGGGTCCGGCGGCAGGGGCCGGGGAAGCGCAGGCCCCGGCGCGTGACGGCGGTCCGGGGGCTCCGGGCTCCGGTGGCGTGCCGGGTGCCGCCGAGCCGACCCCCGCGGCCTCCCCCGAGCACGCTCCGGCCGCCCCGCCGACCCCGCCCGACCAGCTCCCCACCATGGCCGCGCCTCACACCGGCCCGACCCCGCCGCCCCCGGGCACCCCGCCCGTCGGCCCCTTCGGAGAGGCCGCCGCCCCCGGCCGCACCCCGGCCCACCCGGCATACGGCTCCCCGCAGCAGCACCCGCAACAACATGCACAACAGCCGCAGCAGCCGCAGCAGCCGGGCTACGGCTATCCGCAGGCCGGCCCGTACCCGCCCCAGGGCCCCACCCCCACGTACGGCCCGACCCCGCCGTACAACCCCACCCCGCCCTACGGCCCGCCCCTGCCGTATCTCCCCGCGCCCCCGCCCGAAGAGCCCCGACGCAGCGGCCGTTCCACGGTGGCGCTCGTCCTCGTCGCGCTGGTCGTCGCGCTCGCGGCCGGTGGTTCGGTCTACGCCCTCATGAACGGCGGCGGGGACGACGGCGCGAACGGCAATCCGACGGCCGGCCCCACCACCGCGACCTCCGGCCCGACCGACCAGGCCACCTCCCCGACCCCGGACCCGACCGACTCGGCGCCCACGGACGGCGCGATCCCGACCCGCTACCTGGGCACCTGGACCGCCTCCATCGACAACGCCACCGGCCAGAACTCCCGCCGGCTGACCATCCGGCAGGGCGAGGTCGGCGACACGGTGCTCACCCTCGTCGCCGACGGCCCGGCCGGAACCGGCACCTACCACTGCGAGTTCACGGCCGCGCTCACCGAAGCCCCCGGCACGGACGGCCCGTTGAAGATCGGCCCTTCCACCGTGACCACAGGCGAGCCCGCCACCTCCTGCTCACCGGGCGAGGCCACCGAGATCACCCTCCTCCCGGACGGCCGGCTGGAGCGGCTGAACACCAGCAGCGGGGAGAAGCTGACGTACACCAGACAGTGACCCCTGGCACCTTCAGCCCGTCCGGCGTTTGCATTTTCAGCCCGTCCGGCGTTTGAGGACGAGGCCCGAAGGGCCGACGGGGGTCCAGGGGGCGGAGCCCCCTGGCGGGGTCGAAGGGGCGGAGCCCCTTCAAGGGATGGGACGGGTAGGGGCGGCGGGGGCGAAACCCCTCACCGAGGCTCCGGCGGCCGCTGCCGAGGCATGTTCGGCCGAGCCCCATGGCCCGGTGCCACACCGAACCGTCCCGACCCCACCCCCACATCCTGCCGAGCCGCACCGGCCACAGCCGACTGGATCCCCAGAGGCGCGGACCCCGTCCGGAACTCCACCATCCAGTCCGCCGTCTCCGCCCGCACCAACTCGGCCACGTCCTCCGAGAACCGCCGCAACACCCCGAGGCACCGCTCAGCCGCCTCACTCGCCGTCCCCTCGGCCGGGCCCAACACCTCCCGCACGCTCTCCGTAGCCCAGTCGAACTGCAGCATCTGCAGCCGCCGCTGCACCGCCTGAGCCGTGGCGAGGTCCCTTATCCACCCGGACGTCACCCCGAAGAACCGGTCGACCACCACACACGCCACCGCCAGCAGCAACGCCAGATACCCCCACGGCGCCGCCCCGCGCGCGACCCCCGTCAGATCCAGCAGCGGCAACGAGGCCCCGACGACCGCCCCCGCCGCCGCCCCGCCCCGCAACGCCCAGGCGCCCCGCCGCTTCCACACCCGATCCGCGAGATACCACGCCGCAGTGTCCAGCGCCCCCCGCTCCACCCACCGGTACAGCTCGTGCAGCCGTACCGCCGGCTCTCCCCAGTCCCCGAGCGGAAACGCCCGCCCCCGCAGATCGCCCGGCCCCAGCCCGGCCGTCCCTTCACCGCCCCGCCTGTCCTGCGGCGACCTGTCGGGCTGCATCTCCGGTTGACCCACCCGGCACTCCCTACTGATCACGGTGCGTGACCTCGCGTGCGACCCGGGTACGACCCCCGCGGCGCACGGAACGTCCCGCCACACCTGAGGCTGACGCGCCGGACCCTTCCTACCGCCCAATGGGTGGCGAAGAGATGCCTTTCGCCTCTTTTCCGCCCAGAAGAGGGTCTTGATCAGGTCTTGCTCAGATATAGGACTCCAGTTCCTCTCACTCGAAAGAGTGCTGCGGCGACGGCCACGCCGACCACGTAGGCTCGTGCTGAACGGGAAACCCGAGCGGAAACCCCGTACAGCACCCGTCATACGCAAGGAGCTGATCGTGATCCCCGGTGGTGGCCAGCCCAACATGCAGCAGCTGCTCCAGCAGGCCCAGAAGATGCAGCAGGACCTGGCGAGGGCGCAGGAGGAACTGGCTCAGACGGAGGTCGAGGGCCAGGCGGGCGGCGGCCTGGTGAAGGCCACCGTGACGGGCTCCGGCGAACTCAGGGCGCTCAAGATCGACCCGAAGGCGGTGGACCCCGAGGCTGCATCCGCTGAAGAGACGGTCGAGACCCTCGCCGACCTGGTCATCGCGGCCGTACAGGCGGCCAACGAGAACGCGCAGACGCTTCAGCAGCAGAAGCTGGGCCCGCTGGCCCAGGGCCTGGGCGGCGGCGGCAGCGGCATCCCCGGTCTGCCGTTCTGACGTCCCGACGTTCCGGGTGTTCCCCGCTTGTCTTTCTAAGAGGGGCCGCCGCCAACTACCGTACGTCCCGTAAGGAACCCCAGGAAGGACGGCAGTCCGTTGTACGAAGGCGTGGTCCAGGACCTCATCGACGAGCTGGGGCGGCTGCCCGGCGTCGGTCCCAAGAGCGCGCAGCGGATCGCCTTCCACATCCTCCAGGCGGAACCGACGGACGTACGGCGTCTCGCCCAGGCACTCATGGAGGTCAAGGCGAAGGTCCGCTTCTGCGCGACGTGCGGCAATGTCGCGCAGGAGGAGCTGTGCAACATCTGCCGGGACACGCGCCGTGACCCGGCGGTGATCTGTGTGGTCGAGGAGCCGAAGGACGTCGTGGCGATCGAGCGGACCCGTGAGTTCCGCGGCCGTTACCACGTCCTGGGCGGCGCGATCAGCCCCATCGAGGGTGTCGGACCGGACGACCTGCGGATACGGGAACTTCTCGCGCGGTTGGCCGACGGGACGGTCACGGAACTGATCCTGGCCACCGACCCGAACCTGGAGGGCGAGGCCACGGCCACGTACCTCGCCCGCATGATCAAGCCCATGGGCCTGAAGGTCACCCGCCTGGCCAGCGGCCTCCCGGTGGGTGGCGACCTGGAATACGCGGACGAGGTCACCCTCGGCCGCGCCTTCGAGGGGAGACGACTCCTAGATGTCTGACGCCACGCTGCACGCGACCGAGCCGGACCCGGACGACTTCGCGGTCCAGATCTCGGACCAGATCGAGAGCTTCCTGGTCGCCGTCACGGAGGTCGCGAAGGGCGACGAGCCGGGCTCGACCGTGCCCTTCCTCCTCCTGGAGGTCTCCCAACTCCTCCTGGCCGGCGGCCGCCTGGGCGCCCACGAGGACATCGTCCCCGACGAGCGCTACGAGCCCGACCTGGGCCCGGAGGGCGACGTCGACGAACTCCGTGAGAACCTCGCCCGCCTGCTGGACCCGGTGGACGTCTACTCGGAGGTCTTCGACCCCTACGAGCCCCGCAAGGCACCGGTGCCGGCCCGGATCTCCGACGACCTCGCCGACGTCATCACCGACCTCCGCCACGGCATGGCGCACTACCGCGCCGGCCGCACCACGGAGGCCCTGTGGTGGTGGCAGTTCTCGTACTTCTCCAACTGGGGCACGACGGCCTCCGCGACCCTGCGCGCCCTGCACTCGGTCCTGGCCCACGTCCGCCTGAACCAGCCCCTGGAGGAGCTGGACGGCCTGGACACGGACCAGGGCATGATGGGCGACGAGACGCTGGAGTTCGAGGCGGGCAAGGTCATGGCGGAGGAGATCGGCGGACCGCTCGGAATGCGGCCCGCCCAGCGGCAGTAGCGCGGCTCCGTCAGCCGACGGCCGGACCCGTCGGCTCGTCGGCTCGTCAGATCCGTACGGCCGTGCCGGTCACGCCGATGCCCGTGTCCGGCTCGGCCGGTACCGTCACCGTGATCGTGCTCGGCCTGCCCATGTCCACGCCCTGATGGATCGTCAGGGTGGCGGGCGGGGCGACGAGTCGCAGCTCCCGCAGATAGCCGCCGAACGCGGCCGCCGCCGCGCCCGTGGCCGGGTCCTCGACCACGCCGCCGGGCGGGAACGGGTTACGGGCGTGGAACACCGTGGCGGACTCCCGCCAGACCAGGTCGACGGTGGTCCAGTCCTCGCGGGCCATGAGCGCGCCGAGCGCGGCCATGTCGTAGTCCAGGCCGGCCAGTCGCTTCCGCGTCGAGGCGGCGAGGACCGGGTGCCGGGCCCCGGCGAAGGCGACCCGCGGCGGCAGTGCCGGGTCCAGGTCGTCCGCGGTCCAGCCCAGGATCGCCAGCAGCTCGGCCAGGTCGGCCTCGCGGATCGGCGTCGTATGCGGCGGGACGCTCACCAGGGTCGCGACCACGGCGCCGTCCGCGGTCCGGTCGGTGGTGACGGTGACCGGGCCCGCCTGGGTGCGCAGCAGCAGCCGGCCGGTGCCGTGCCGTTCCGCGTAGGCGACGGCCGTGGCGATCGTCGCGTGTCCGCAGAACGGCACCTCGGCGAGCGGGCTGAAGTACCGGATGCCCAGGGTGCCGTCATCGCCGGCCGGGACGACGAACGCCGACTCCGAGTAGCCGAGGTCGGCGGCCGTCGCGAGCATCGTGGCGTCGTCGGCCCCGGTGGCGTCGAGCACCACGCCCGCCGGGTTGCCGCCCGCGGGATCACTGCTGAAGGCCACGTATCGCAAGATCTCCATCCCGGGACCGTAGCCGTGCGGATCGCGCGGGGGGTGCGGGAGGGACGGAAGGTGACGGGGGTTACAGGAAAAGGCTTCTGAAGTGGCGTAATGCGCGGGCGCCCTGGCCGGTCTCACAGGCACACACACCCGCACCACGGCGGCCCCCCGCCCTTTCGAATCGGAGCCCGCCCATGCACGTCACCCTGGAGCAGCCGACCGGCGCCCGTCTGGTCATCGCCGCGGACAAAGACCTCGCGATACCGGCCACCCTCCGCTACACCTCGGCCGACCCGCTGGCCGTGCACATCGACTTCCCGCCCCACGTCACGCTCGACGGGGAGGGCACGACCTGGACGTTCGCCCGGGTGCTGCTGGGCGAGGGGCTGCGCGGGCCCGCCGGGCTCGGGACGGTGCGGGTGCGGCCGTGCGGGGCGGCGCACACGTACGTGGAGTACCACTCGCCGGTCGGGCCGGCCGTGCTGCGGTTCGCCACCTCGGACCTGTTCCGCTTCCTGGCCCGTACCTACACCGTGATCGCGCCCGGCGAGGAGACCGTGGGTGCCGAACTGGACCACGGGCTCGCGGCGTTGTTCGGCGGGCGGGTGTGATGTGCGGTTTCCGGGGAGCCCCTCACCCGTCACGCCCGGACTGCTCCATGATGGGGCCATGGCGACTCGGTCGAAGGCGTTGGTGTGGACGGGAGTCGGGCTCTGCGTCGCAGGGGCCGTGGGATTGATCGTCGGCGGTGTGCTGGATGTCGACGCCGCGGATCCCTGGGCGAGCGTGGCCGGGGGAGCGGCGGGGCTGATCGGGCTGGCGGTGACGCTGTACGCCCTCCTCGCAGCGGCGCCCGCTGCCGCGGCTTCCCCGTCTTCCGTGACGGCGAGTGGCACGCGGTCGGTTGCCGCGGGCGGGAGTATCGGGGCCGTGGCGACGGGGGACGGGGCCACGGCCGGGCCGGCGCCGACGATGCCCGCCGCGCCGTCCCGGCCGGCGAGCGGTCCTGTCACCGCCTCCGGGGAACGGTCCGTCGCGGCCGGCGGCGACATCGGTTCCGTGTCGACGGGGGACGACGCGTGAGCGGGGGCACGGAGGCCTCCGGGGAGCGTTCGATCGCCACGGCCGGCGCCATCCGGCAGGCGCTCACCGGGGACGGCGTCGTCGCGCACTACGTGGAGACGTCCCTGACGCTGCCGCCGGAGGCCCTGGAGCTACCGCTCGAAGCTCCGCCGAACCTGGTCAACCTGCCCGAACGGACCGGCCTGTTCATCGGCCGGGAGTCCGAACTCGCCCGGCTGGACGCGTCGTTCGAGGGCACGGGCGGCGTCGTCGTGCAGGCCGTGCACGGTCTCGGCGGCATCGGCAAGTCGACGTTGGCGGCGAAGTGGGCCGCGGGGCGGACGGGGGCGTACAACCCGGTCTGGTGGATCACCGCCGAGACGCCGGACGACCTCCGGGCCGGGCTGGCCGACCTGGCCGTGGCACTCCAGCCCGCCCTGCGGGACGCGCTGTCGCCGCAGGCGCGCGGCGAACGGGCCGTGCGGTGGCTCGCGGAGCACGAGGGCTGGCTGCTGGTGCTGGACAACGTCTCCGACCCGGCGGACGTACGGCAGTTGCTGGGGCGGACGACCGGCGGCCGCTTCCTGATCACCACGCGGCGGGCCTCGGGGTGGCACGGGATCGCCGAGCCGCTCTCGCTCGACGTGCTGGAACTGCCCCAGGCGGTCGAGCTGTTCGAGCGGATCCACGGCGGGACGGCCGAGGGCGTCGAGGAACTCTGCGCCGAGCTGGGATGTCTGCCACTGGCCGTGGAACAGGCGGCGGCCTACTGCGCCGAGGCGCGGATCACGCCGGCCGCCTACCGGGAGTTGCTCGCGCGCAGTCCCGAACGTGTCTTCGCGAGCGGCGCCGAGGGCGCGGACGGCGAGCAGACCGTCGCCCGGGTGTGGCGGGTGACCATGGACCGGCTGGCGGACACGCCGGTCGCGGAGCGCATCCTGCGCGTCATCGCGTGGTGGGCGCCGGACGGGATCCCCCGCACGTACCTCGACCCGCTGGCCGACGCGGCGGACGTCACGGAGGCCCTGCGGCGGCTGGCCGCGCACAGCATGATCAGCCTGCGCGAGGACGGGACCGTCTCGGTGCACCGGCTGGTGCAGGCGGTGGCGCGGGCGGGGGAGGGGGCCGAGGAGGCCTACGACGAGGCGGCCCGGCTGCTGGTGGTGCATGGATGGCCATGTGAGGACGACGCCGTCTGGATCGCGCATGTGGCGGACCTGGTCGGGTTCTTCGACATGAGCAGAACACCGCCGGAGATCTTGACGTTGGTGCCCATGTACTTCGGCGATCACGCGCCGTCGCACGACCAGGCCATCGAAAGGTACGAGCGGGCGCTGGAGCGCGCCGAACGGTATCTGGAGCCACGGAGCCGTATCACCGTGGCTGTCCGCCGTCGGCTCGCGGACCGCTGCTGGGCGGCGGGCGATCACGACCGAGCGTCGCGGCTGCTGACCAGGAACCTGACCGCGAGCAGCATGGCGTTCGGGAGCAAGGCGCCGGAGACGATCGAGACGGGTACCGCGCTGGCCAGGATCAGGTTGCAGCGCGGGGACCTGAGCTTCGGACTGTCCCGGGCCACGATCAGCGCCCGCCACGCCGAGCGCACCCTCGGGGAGGACTCGGCGGAGGCCCTGCGGGCCCACGCGGTCATGGCCGAGGGGTGGCGGCTGAAGGCCCTGGCGAAGCCCAGGCGTTCCGCCAGGACGGCGGTCACCGAGATCGAGCGGCTGCTGGAGAAGGCCGTACGGGCCCAGGGCGAGGCCGGCGAGGCGGCCCTCCACCTCCTGTGGACGCTCGGCGAGGTCCGCGAGACGGCGGGTGACCTCGCCGGGGCGATCCAGGTGACCGAGGAGTATCTGCACAGGCGTCCGGTGCCGGACGACGGCGTGGACACACAAGGGCTGTTGGCGCGGGAGCGGCTCGATGCGCTGCGCGGGAAGGCGGGGGAGCAGGACGCGGGAGGGCCGGGTCGGCCCTGATGCGCCGAGGGACGGGGCGCTGACGTGGCGTGGTCGAACGGTCGCGCGCTGTGAATTGGGGACGTGCTGGTTCTGCCCTGGATCTGCCTTGTACGGGCCCTAACCGGTGTCACGCGAATCTGGAGTCACCTCCACCGCAGAGAACACGGAAAGCGGAGGGAGCCCCAACCGACCGCACAGCACCGGGAGTTCGCGATGACCCGTCGTTCCATAAGCAAGCGCGTGGCCGTCGTCACCGCAGCCGCTCTCGTCGCCGTCGGCACCTTCGCCGCGGGCGGGGCCGTCGCCGGGCCGGAGAAGTCGGCGAAGAAGCCCACCACGAAGCAGGCGGCCGCCCTGTTCGACGAGTGGAACGCGGCGCTGAAGACCCAGGACCCGCAGAAGGTCGCCGACCTCTACTGGGACGACGCGGTCCTGCTGCCCACCCTCTCCAACCAGGTCCGGGCCGACCGCGAGAGCCGGGTCGACTACTTCGAGCACTTCCTGGCGAACAAGCCGGTCGGCAAGAAGATCGAGACGCACATCAACGTCCTCGACTCGAACTCCGTGCTGGACGCGGGTCTCTACGAGTTCGCGCTCACCGACCACGACACCGGCGAGAAGAGTGTCGCCAAGGCCCGCTACACCTACAAGTGGGAGAAGCGGGACGGCGAGTGGAAGATCGTCAACCACCACTCCTCGTTGATGCCCGAAGGCTGATCCGTACGGACAGCCCGCCCCCGGGAGCGTCGCCCAGCGCCACCGTCCCGCCGTCGTCGGTCACCAGCTGCTTGACGACGGCGAGGCCGAGGCCGGAGCCGCCCTTCCCGGTAAGGCCCTGGCCGCGCCAGAAGCGGTCGAAGGCGCGGGACTTCTCCGCGTCCGACATACCGGGCCCCTGGTCGTTCACCGACAGGGTCACCTCATCGCCCCTCGGCTCCACCCGGACGGTGATCGTGCCGCCGTCCGGTGACACCTCCAGGGCGTTCGAGAACACGTTGTCCAGCACCTGCTCCAGCTGACCGGGGCTGGTCAGCACAAGCAGCCGGCCGTCGGCACTCCCCCCGAGCGTGATGGTGACTCCACGCTCGTCGGCGGCCGGCCTCCACACGTCCAGCCTCTCCCGCACGATGTCCAGCAGGGGCAGCGGCTCCGCCACCGTCACCTTCGCCTCGGCCCGCGCCAGCACCAGCAGGCCGTTGACCAGGCGGCTCATCCGGACCACCTCGGCCGTCGCCTGCTCCACGTCCTCCTTGACGAACTCGTCGTCCACGCCGTCGGCGATGTTGTCCAGGGACAGCCGCAACGCGGTGAGAGGAGTACGGAGTTGATGCGAGGCGTCGGCCACGAAGATGCGCTGCGCGGCGATCAGCGTGTCCAGCCGCTCGCCCGCCTGGTTGAGCGTGCGGGCGAGGGTCTGTGTCTCCTGCGGGCCCGTGACGGGGGAGCGGGCCGTCAGGTCGCCGTCGCTGAACCGGCTCGCCGTGTCGTTGAGCTGGCGCAGTGGGCGGGTGAGCCGACGGGCCACGCCCGCGCCGACGACGGCGGCGACCGCGAGGACGACCACCGCGAGGCCGGCGCGGAAACCCCAGATCGTCCACAGCCGGCCGGTCAGGTCGCCCGTCCCGTACACGATGCGTACGGCGCCGACGACCGGGCCCTGGTTACGGCCGTCGAGGTCCCGCCTGCTCTCCCGGGCGGCCACCGTGATCTGCAGCTCCGGCCCCCAGATGAAGGACGAGCCCCAGTCGGTGGTGGACTTCCCCGTCTCCAGGGCCCTGGTCAGGGCCGCGTCCTGCTCGGGGGCCGGCAGGAGCGGTCCGCAGCGGTCGGTGACCTCGACCTCGCCGGGTGTCTGACCGGCGTATGCCTCGGCCATCTCGTCCAGCGCGGTGCAGGAGGGGGGGTTCCCGTTGCCGAGCAGCAGGGCCATGGTCTCGGCCTCGCGGCGGACGGACGCCGCGGTGTCCTCGCGCAGCTGGTCGGTGAGGGTGAAGGCCACGGGCACCGTGAACAGGGCGATGGCGCCGGCGACCAGCGCGACGTAACTGCGGGTGAGCTGGCGGATCATGACGGGCCGCCACCGCTGTCGCCCGTGCCGGCCCGGTCACCCTTGACGATCTCCAGCCGGAACCCGACCCCGCGCACCGCCTCGATGGTGATCGCCCCGGCCAGCTTCCGCCGCAGCGCCGCCACATGGACGTCCAGCGTCTTCGTCGGGCCGAACCAGTTGGCGTCCCAGACCGCCTCCATGATCTGCTCGCGCGACATCAGCGCCCCGGGCTCCTCGGTCAGGAAGGCCAGCAGGTCGTACTCCTTGGGCGCGAGGGCCACCTCCTCGCCGTTCAGACGGACGCGGGCCGCCTTGCGGTCGATGGTGAGGAGCTCGCCGTAGCGGTCGGGGCCGGCCTCGGCGGCAGGGGCCGTACGGGGCTGCATCCGGCGCATGACCGCTCGTATCCGCGCGATGACCTCGCGGACCCCGAACGGCTTGGAGACGTAGTCGTCGGCGCCGAGCTCAAGACCGACCACCCGGTCCGTCTCGTCGCTGCGCGCGCTGATCACGATGATCGGCACGTCCCCGCGTTCGCGCAGCGTCCTGCAGACGTCGAGACCGTCGGTGTCGGGCAGGCCGAGATCGAGCAGGACTACGTCGTAGGGCTCGGCGTGGCTGAGTGCCGCGGCGCCCGTGGTGACCCAGGCCACCTCGAAGCCGTAGCGCAGCAGTCCGCGCCGGAGCGACTCGGCGACCGGTTCGTCGTCTTCCACCAGAAGTACGCGCACAGGCGAACCATAGTGGTTGAACTTTAAGACGACCGGACGCCGAGCCTGTGAACAGGCGATATGCGGTTAAATCGGCCGCGCTCGACTGCTGACCGGTTGCTCCCACATGACCGGAAGCCGCTCCGGGATCCGCTTCATGAAGCCCGTCCGCCACACCAGCTGCTCGACCGGCACCGCGAGCCGCAGCCCGGGCATCCGTTCCAGCAGGGTCTCCAGGGCGATCTCGGCGTGCTTGCGGCCGAGGGCGGTGGCCGGGCAGTAGTGACGGCCGCCGCCGAAGGAGAGGTGGGCGGTGGCGTTCTCGCGGGCGAGGTCGACCGTGTGCGGGTCGGCGAAGGCGGCCGGGTCGAAGTTGGCGCCCTCGACGAGGACCAGGAGGAGCTCGCCCGCCTTCACGTCCACCTCTCCCAGCCGTACGTCCTCGGTCGCCAGCCTCGGCAGTCCGTCGCCGATGGACAGGTTGATCCGCAGCAGCTCGTCCACGGCCGCGGGGACCAGGGTGCGGTCGGCGCGGAGGCGGGCGTGCAGGTCGGGGTGCTGGATGAGGGAGACCAGCGCCATGGTCAGGAAGCCCGCGGTGGAGATGACGCCCGCGCCGAACATCGTCACCCCGACCGTCGCGAGCATCTCGTCGGTGAGATGGCCGTACTCGGGGTCCGCGCGCAGGGCGGCCAGCTCGGCCATCAGACCCGTCGTCGCCGGGTCGTCGAGCCGCTCGGCCATGTACGCGATGTCCCGGTCCCAGTTGAGCCGGGCGCCCGCGACGGGGCAGGCGGAGTTCATGAACGCGATGTCCAGGCTCCGCATCAGACGGGGCGCGTCCTGCTGAGGGATGCCGAGGATCCGGCAGTGCATGCCCGCCGAGTACGGGTCGGCGAAGCCGCCGCGCAGGTCCGCCGGGGCGCCCTCGCGCAGCAGTCCGTCGACGAGTTCGGCGGCGTAGGAGCGCATCCACTCCGCGAGGCCCGGGCTCTTCGGGTTCAGCGCCTTCAGGACGGCCTTGCGCAGTCCGGCGCCGGTGATGTTCCCCATGTTGTTGACGACCTCGGGCGGGATCGTCAGCGCGTACTGGCGGGGCACACCCGGGGCCGAGGTGTCCTTCAGGCTGAAGCGCGGGTCCTCCAGGACCTGCTTGCACAGGTCGTACGACGACACGAGCCAGGCCTCGTCGCCGGCGATGGTGCGGACCCGGCGCACGGGCGTGCGGGTGCGCAACTCCTCGACCTCGTCCGGGAGTTGGTCGCCGCGCCAGGAGAACGGGAAGTCGATGGGCGTGAGTGTGTCAGTGGACATCGGTGTCCGGTCCCTCCGTGTCGGTTCCCGCGGCCGGCGTCACGATGGCGTGCCCCTGGTTGCGGGAGGCGCGCAGACCGGCGCCGCGGGAGTAGAGCAGCTCGGCCATCGGCAGGAGCTGGTGGTAGCAGTTGAGGGAGGACGGGACGCCGAGGATGGCGGGGGTGTCCAGGAAGAGGGGGGCCTCGGCGCAGACGTAGGCCAGGCAGACCTCGCGCTGGGCCTCGGTCGCGCGTCCCGACCTGCCGGCGAGGAAGGAGTCGACGAGCTTCTCGCAGGTCGTGCGGAACTCGTCGTCGGTGGCGAGGCGGGCCTGGAGGCGGTCGTGGATCTCGCGGTAGGCCGGGTTGCCGCGGAAGTCGGACATGGCGTGGGCACGCAGACGGGTGCCGGCCGGGTCGACGGCCTGGACGGCGCCCAGCACCTTGGCCCGTACCCCGCGCAGGTTCTTCACCGCCTTGCGGCGCGCGTCGTCGGGTGGATAGCCGGACGCCGCGTACATCTCGGCCACGTACAGGTCCGTGTAGACGAAGTCGACCCGCTCGAAGAGGGCGAGGCCCCAGCGGGCGAGGTCGTGGACGCGGGGCGCGGAGAAGTAGCTGTTGCCGGGGGAGACGCCGATGACGGCGTGGTCGCCGGCGACGCGGATGACCTCGCAGTGGGGCGTGAAGGGCTGGAGGTGGAAAAGGCCGGCCGCGGAATCCGTATCGGTATCGGCTTGCGTGACGTGCTGGATCTCTGAAGCGGTCACAGTCGTCAAAGGAAGAGTTTCCTTCGCGTCGCTAGTCCCGGTGAGGCCTTGTGCCCCTGGTGTGGCGACGACGACGTGAAGTTAGCGTTCGACTACGGAGAGCGTCAATGGCCGATTTCGTGCTGCGGACGCGCCCGGCGGGCATCGAGGGTCTGTGCCCTGCGTCGACCCGAGTGACCTGCACCACTAAACCGATTGCCCCACCCCCGACCGGGCAGACACCACCCCGAGCGCCGGAATCTCACCATCTGGGAACCCCAAGGTCGTTTTCGGACGCTCGGTAAACTGAGCCGACACACACGGACTGAGCGAGGAGCGCACGTGGGCCTTGTCGTGCAGAAGTACGGAGGCTCCTCCGTAGCCGATGCCGAGGGCATCAAGCGCGTCGCCAAGCGGATCGTGGAAGCCAAGAAGAACGGCCACCAGGTGGTCGCCGTGGTTTCCGCGATGGGCGACACGACGGACGAGCTGATCGATCTCGCCGAGCAGGTTTCCCCGATGCCTGCCGGGCGCGAGCTCGACATGCTGCTGACCGCGGGAGAGCGGATCTCCATGGCCCTGCTGGCCATGGCGATCAAAAACCTGGGCCACTCGGCCCAGTCGTTCACCGGCAGCCAGGCAGGTGTCATCACCGACTCGGTCCACAACAAAGCCCGGATCATCGATGTCACGCCGGGCCGGATCCGCACCTCCGTCGACGAGGGCAACATCGCCATCGTCGCCGGGTTCCAGGGCGTGAGCCAGGACTCGAAGGACATCACCACCCTGGGGCGCGGCGGTTCGGACACCACCGCCGTGGCGCTGGCCGCCGCCCTCGACGCCGAGGTGTGCGAGATCTACACCGACGTCGACGGCGTGTTCACCGCCGACCCGCGCGTGGTCAAGAAGGCGAAGAAGATCGACTGGATCGCCTTCGAGGACATGCTGGAGCTGGCGGCGTCCGGCTCGAAGGTGCTGCTCCACCGCTGTGTGGAGTACGCCCGTCGTTACAACATCCCGATCCACGTCCGGTCCAGCTTCAGCGGGCTGCAGGGCACCTGGGTCAGCAGCGAGCCGATCGAGCAAGGGGACAAGCAGGTGGAGCAGGCCATCATCTCCGGTGTCGCGCACGACACCTCCGAGGCCAAGGTCACGGTCGTCGGTGTGCCGGACAAGCCGGGCGAGGCGGCCGCGATCTTCCGCGCGATCTCCGACGCCGAGATCAACATCGACATGATCGTGCAGAACGTGTCCGCCGCCGCCACCGGTCTGACGGACATCTCCTTCACGCTGCCGAAGTCCGAGGGCCGCAAGGCCATCGACGCCCTGGAGAAGAACAAGGGCGGCATCGGCTTCGACTCCCTGCGCTACGACGACCAGATCGGCAAGATCTCCCTGGTCGGCGCCGGTATGAAGACCAACCCGGGCGTCACGGCCGACTTCTTCAAGGCGCTCTCCGACGCCGGCGTGAACATCGAGCTGATCTCGACCTCCGAGATCCGCATCTCGGTCGTCACCCGCGCCGACGACGTCAACGAGGCCGTCCGCGCCGTGCACTCCGCCTTCGGCCTCGACTCGGACAGTGACGAGGCCGTGGTCTACGGGGGGACCGGGCGATGACCAGGCCTTGCCGTCACCTTCCCGTCGTCCGCCCGGAGGGCGGGCCGCGCGGCGTCTGGTGCGTGCGGTCGCAAGGCGCCGGAGCGCCCTCGTGGCGGAGCCACGTGGGTGGTTCGGCAACGCGGCGAGCGTGCGTGCCAGGCGTCGCGCGGCAGGCGGGAAGGTGACGGCAAGGCCTGGACCGACGCTCGCGGTCGTGGGTGCGACCGGGGCCGTGGGCTCGGTCATGCTCCAGATCCTGTCCCAGCGGGCGGACATCTGGGGCGAGATCCGTCTGATCGCCTCTCCGCGCTCGGCCGGCCGCAAGCTGGCCGTGCGCGGCGAGCAGGTCGAGGTGGTGGCGCTCACCGAGGAGGCCTTCGCCGGGGTCGACGTCGCGATGTTCGACGTCCCGGACGAGGTGGCCGCCCGCTGGGCGCCGATCGCCGCCGCCAAGGGCGCGGTGGTGGTCGACAACTCGGGCGCTTTCCGGATGGACCGGGAGGTGCCCCTCGTCGTCCCCGAGGTCAATCCGCACGCGGTCCGGATGCGGCCGCGCGGGATCGTCGCCAATCCCAACTGCACGACCCTGTCGATGATCGTGGCGCTGGGCGCGCTGCACGCCGAGTTCGGGCTGCGCTCCCTGGTGGTCTCCTCGTACCAGGCGGTGAGCGGGGCCGGGCGGGCCGGAGTGGAGACGCTGCGCCGGCAGATGTCCCTGGTCGCCGGTACGGAACTGGGGACCAGCCCCGGTGACGTACGGCGGGCCGTCGGCGAGAACACCGGGCCGTTCCCGGAGCCGGTCGCGCTGAACGTCGTGCCGTGGGCCGGGTCGCTGCGCGAGGACGGCTGGTCGTCGGAGGAGATGAAGGTGCGGGACGAGTCCCGCAAGATCCTCGGGCTGCCGCAGCTGCCGGTCGCGGTGACCTGTGTGCGGGTGCCGGTGCTGACCGGGCACTCGCTGACGGTGCACGCCCGCTTCGAGGGCGAGGTCACGGTAGCCAAGGCGCGCGAGATCCTGGCCACCGCGCCGGGGGTCGTGCTGTACGACGACCCGGACGCCGGTGAGTTCCCGACGCCCGCCGACGTGGTGGGCACGGACCCGACCTGGGTCGGCCGGGTGCGGCGCGCGCTCGACGATCCGACGGCGCTCGAACTCTTCGTCTGCGGCGACAACCTGCGCAAGGGCGCGGCCCTCAACACCGCGCAGATCGCGGAGCTGGTGGCGGCGGAGTTCCGGTGAGGACCCGGGTGACACCGGAAATCCCCTGGGCTCCGACGCGTTCGTTTGTAGGATCTGTGTGAAAAGTGTGAGCCGATCGATGGTCCGGACCACTTGAACCGGACACTGTCGGCAGTTGAAGATTTTCCTCCCCGCTCTGCAACCGCTTGCAGGGCGGGGAGCGTCTTTGCGGTCGCCTTCAGGGGACGTGAGGACGCGTTTTTCTGGCGTGGGGACGCCGAATGGGCAGGGCGTGGGGACGCTCTGGCCATATGGGACATAAGGGAAGAGCGGGTAGGCATGTGGGCGTTTGACGCACGGTCAGCTGTGCTGCCTGGCGCGAGAGTCACGGTCACTGCGGCCGGAGGGCCGACTGTCGCGACTGACGCAAAAGTGACGTCCGGCACGTACAACCCTCACGGGGGGACGCGTGTCCAACAGACGTGGCAGAGGTACTCGACTTCTCCCCCACTCTCGGCTCCGCTCGAGCGGGGGGACCCCCATCGCCAACCCGCGGCACGGCCCTACGGCCGCCCCGCCGGCCCGGCCGATCCCGCATGTCCGGTGCGCCCGGCGGCATGCCGGTGATCGCGCCCATGCCCGCAGCGCGGCCCGCCCGCATACCCAGTCAGCGTGACGGTGCCGAGGCCGACAACGCCGCGGCGGCCGGCACGACCGTCGACCACCTCACCGAGACCTACCGGGCGCACTACCGCTCGCTGCTGGGTCTCGCGGCGCTCCTCCTCGACGACACCGCCTCCTGCGAGGACGTCGTCCAGGAGGCGTTCATCCGCGTCCACTCCGCGCGCAAGCGCGTCCGGGACCCGGAGAAGACGCTGGCGTACCTCCGCCAGACCGTCGTCAATCTCTCCCGCTCCGCCCTGCGCCGCCGCATACTCGGCCTGAAGCTGCTGTCCAAGCCGATGCCCGACATGGCGAGCGCGGAGGAGGGGGCGTACGACCAGCTGGAGCGGGACTCCCTCATCAAGGCGATGAAGGGTCTCCAGCGCCGGCAGCGCGAGGTGCTGGTCCTGCGGTACTTCGCGGACATGACCGAGGCACAGGTCGCCGAGACGCTCGGCATCTCACTGGGCTCGGTGAAGGCGTACGGCTCGCGTGGCATCGCCGCGCTGCGGGTCGCCATGGAGGCGCCGGCATGAGCGGGGACCATGACGAGCGGCCGGACAAGCAACAGCCGAAGCAATCGCACGCTGGGAACGGAACTGTGAACCACGGCCCCGACGACCAGAGCCCCGAGGGGTTCGACTCGGACGAGCTGGCACTGCGCCGCATGCTGCACCACGCGGTCGACGAGATCGAGCCGCGCGAGGGCACGCTGGACCATCTGCGGCGGGCGGTGCCCGCACGACGGGCGCGCAAGCGGCAGGCGCTCGTGGGCGCGGCGGCCGCGGTGCTCTTCGTCGGCACCGCCGTTCCGGCCCTGGTGCATGTCTCCAACTCCACCGGCTCCAACGTCAACTCGTCGAACGCCGGCCATGGCGAGCAGGCTCAGGGCGGCGCCGGGCAGGGCAAGGAGACGGAGGGCAGCGAGAGCACGTCCGGCGGCACCTCGGGCAAGGCCGAGGACAAGGGCAAGGGGAACGAGAAGGACGAGGACAAGGGCACCGGTGCCGGCACCGGTGCGGATGCCGGCTCCGGAAGTCCCACCGACCCCTTGGCGACCAGCCCGGCCGGCGTCGCCGCCTGCACCGCCGAGCAGCTCGGCACGTCCGGTGGGACCACCGACCTGCCCGACTCCTCCGGCACGGTGTACGGCACGTTCACCTTCAGCAACGTCTCCACCGCCGACTGCACGGTGAGCGGCCCGGGCTCGGTGGCCCTGACCGCGGGCGGTGCGGCGGACGGCTCGAAGATCTCCCAGGCCCGGCACATCGCCGGGGACGCGGCGGTCAGCCTGCCCGACCCTTCCCAGGAACTCACCGCCCTCGTCCTCAAGCCCGGCGACTCCTACCAGGTCAAGTTCGCCTGGGTCCCGTCGGAGACCTGCCCCACCACGGGCACGAACAACGGCGGCGGCACGGGCGGCCCCGACCCGTCGCCCACCCCGACCCCGACCGAGAACGCCACCGGCACCACGGAGGGCACCTCCACGGGCGGCGACACCGGAACCTCCACCCAGCTGATGACGGAGGACACCACGGCCGACGGCAGCGTCACCATCTCCCTCACCACGGAGGCGGGAGCGCCCACGACCTCGGTGGTCGTGTCCAACGCGTGTGCGGGCGTCGTGTACTGGACGGGCGTGCTTCAGACGGTGTGAGGGCCTCCCTGGCGGGCGCCCAGCGCCGCGCCGAGGCCCGTGCCCGGGCCCGCGCTCAGGCGTTGGCCTTCTCCTGCGCCGCCGGACCCTCGCTGGGCTCCCCGTCCGGCAGCAGCCCCAGCTCCGCGTCCCGCAGGGTCTCCACCTCGCGGCGGAGCAGACGGAACCACATGAAGACCACGAAGCCGGCGAAGACGAACCACTCGCCGGTGTAGCCGAGGTTCTGGAACGCCTTCAGGTCGAGGCCGGTGTCGCTGGCGGCGGTCGCCGGGACCGGCTTCATGCCCGAGTCGGCCTTGTCGAGGGTGATCCAGGCGTCGTACACGTCGTAGGGCACCAGGTTCACCAGCGTCGCCGCGCTGATCGCTCCCGTCTGGCCGGAGGGCAGGCCGCCGCGGGCCGGCACGCCGTTCTCCCCGGGCACCTCGGACGCCTGGAGCGCCCCGGTGACCGTGACCTCGCCGGTCGGTGCGGCGGGGGCCTCGGCGCGGTCGGCGTCGCCGGGCAGCCAGCCCCGCACCACCGGCAGGGCCTTGCCGTCGTCGGTGTGCAGCAGCGTCAGGACGTAGAAGCCCTGCCGGTCGTCCAGCTCCCGGCCCGGCACGAGCAACTGCTTGCCGTACCGTCCGCTCGCGGTGGCCTGCCTGCCGGACGTCGCCTTGTCCACCGGCAGCAGTTCGGCGAGCGGACGGGCCGCCTCGTGCTCGGCCTTCTCGGCCAGCTCACCGGCGGTGCGATGGTCCTGCACCCGCGCCTCGAACCGGCTCAGCTGCCAGGACCCCATGAACACGCAGAAGGGGATGGCGAGCAGCACGAAGACGTTGATCCCCCACCAACGGGGCGTCAGCAGAAACCGGTACACGCCCTCAACGGTACGGGGCCGTGCCGGACACCGGGCCGCGGGGTCCGGTCCCCTTCTCAGTACCGCTCGACGAGGTGCTCACGGCCCGCCGGGGGCTCGTAGGGCTCCGGCCAGAAGTCCGTCACCGCGGCTATACGGCCGTTCTCGTCCCCCGTGAAGAACGAGATGGCGTACATCTCCTCCAGTCCCACCGTGACGTGGGCCCACGTCACCACCTGACCGGGCTCGGCGACGATCCGCTCGATCCGCAGATGCCACTCAGCCGGATACTCCCGGTTGAACCGCACGTACCGCTCCCGCCCGCTGATCCGCTCCCGGGTCTGAGGCAGGTCGTACACGACGTCCTCGGCGAGCGTCTCGGCGAACGCGTCCCAGTCCCGGGCCTCAGCGGTGGTCCAGAACCTCTCGACTGTCTTGCGCAGATCCGTCATGCCGAGCAGTCTGCACCCCGGCACTGACAACGGGTCCGACGCCGGGGCTGACGACGCGGTCGCGGAAGTTATCCACAGGCTGGGGGCCTCGCCAGCGGATTGTCGGCCGGGCCAGGCACTATGGGGCCATGACTGAGAGCCACGGGTCCGATTCGCGGGATCACCACATGCAGGACAAGGCCACCCCGGACAAGGGCATGCCGGACTGGGAGAAGCGCTTCCGGGCGCCCCGGGTGTCGCTGCCCGACTGGGCGGAGGACGCCCCGGACCGCTCCTTGTTCGTGTCGAACGCCACAGGGACGTACGAGCTGTACGCCTGGGACCGTGCGACGGGCGAGCAGCGCCAGGTGACCGACCGGCAGAACGGCACGACGGACGGCGTGCTCTCCCCGGACGGCGCGTGGATCTGGTGGTTCGACGACAAGGACGGCGACGAGTTCGGCGTGTGGCGCCGCCAGCCGTTCACCGGCGGCGAGGACGAGCTCGCGGCGCCCGGTCTCGACCCCTCCTACCCGGCGGGCCTCGCCCTGGGCCGGGACGGCCGTACGGCGATCGTGGGCCGCTCCACGGACGAGGACGGTACGACGATCCATGTGGCCCGCCTCGGCGAGCCCCCGGTGGAGATCTACCGGCACCGCGAGTCCGCGGGCGTCGGCGACCTCTCGCACGACGGCACGCTGATCGCCGTCGAGCACACCGAGCACGGCGACGCGATGCACTCGGCGCTGCGCGTCCTGCGCCCCGACGGCAGCGCGGTCGCCGAACTCGACGACACCAAGGGCGGCACCGAGGAACTGGGCCTGGAGGTCCTCGGCTTCGCCCCGGTGACCGGTGACGCGCGGCTGCTCATCGGGCATCAGCGGCGCGGCCGCTGGGAGCCGCTGGTATGGGACGTGGCGACGGGGGAGGAGACGGACCTCGCGCTGGAACTGCCGGGTGACGTCAGCGCGGAGTGGTACCCGGACGGGGCCGGGCTGCTGATCGCACACAGCTTCGAGGCCCGCAGCGAGCTGTTCCGGTACGACCTGGCGCGGCGCGAGCTGGTGCGCGTCCCGACTCCGGCGGGTTCGGTGTCGGGGGCGACGGCCCGCCCGGACGGCAGCGTGGAGTACCTGTGGTCGTCGGCGGCGCAGCCGTCGGCGGTGCGCTCGACGACGGGGCGGGTGGTGCTGGATCCGCCCGGCATGAAGTCCCCCGGCTCGGTCGCGGTGGAGGACGTGTGGGTGGAGGGCCCGGGTGGCCGCATCCACGCGCTGGTGCAGCGGCCGGCCGGCGCCGAGGGTCCGCTGCCGACCGTGTTCGACATCCACGGCGGCCCGACCTGGCACGACAGCGACTCGTTCGCGGCCGGACCGGCGGCCTGGGTGGACCACGGGTACGCGGTGGTCCGGGTCAACTACCGCGGCTCGACGGGCTACGGGCGCGCGTGGACGGACGCGCTCAAGCACCGGGTCGGGCTGATCGAGCTGGAGGACATCGCGGCGGTCCGGGAATGGGCGGTGACGTCCGGCCTGGCCGACCCGGCCCGGCTGATCCTGACCGGCGGTTCGTGGGGCGGCTATCTCACCCTGCTCGGCCTCGGCACCCAGCCGGACGCGTGGACGCTGGGCATCGCGGCGGTCCCGGTCGCCGACTACGTCACCGCGTACCACGACGAGATGGAGGCGCTGAAGGCCATGGACCGCACCCTCCTCGGCGGCACCCCCGAGGAGGTCCCGGAGCGCTTCGAGGCGTCGTCACCGCTGACCTACGTCGACCAGGTGAAGGCCCCGGTGTACATCTCGGCGGGTGTGAACGACCCGCGCTGCCCGATCCGCCAGGTCGACAACTACGTGAAGCGCCTGGAGGCCCGCGGTGCGGTGCACGAGGTGTACCGGTACGACGCGGGGCACGGATCGCTGGTGGTGGACGAGCGGATCAAGCAGGTCCGACTGGAACTGGACTTCGCGGAGCGGCACTTGACGGGTGGGGTCCCGAAGTAGGACGGATACGGTCGTGCGGCGACGCGCAGTCGTGCCTCGTCGCACGAACGCCAGGCGCGGGGGAGGTCCGGAGGATGAGGCGTGCGGTGGTCCCGGCCGTGGTGGCGGCCGTGGTGCTGATGAGCGGCTGCGGCGAGGACGTGCCCGGCTGCGGCTGGGAGAACAGACCGAAGAACTTCCCGGTCGAGGGCGAGAAGCGGCCCGTGCGGATCCGGCCCAGCGAGCGTCATCCCGGGCTGTCCGGACGCGAGGTGACGGCCGCGCTGCCCCCGCGCCCCGACCGGGACGCCGGCCCCACCGCGCAGGCGCTGTACGACCTCAGGCGGAAGACGCTCGACATGGTGGGCGAGCTGGGCGAGGTCGAGCCCGGCCGGTGCGAGGGCGGCGAGCTCGCCCTGGAGGTGGGGGCCACCACGCGCTGCACCGTCACCTACGAGGACGTCGAGGTGCCCTGGCAGGTGAAGATCACCAACGCCGTCCCGCAGGGCCTTGGCGCCCCTTACGGCATCGACTACCAGTACACCGCCCGGCCGTTGAGAACCGTGGTGCTCGCCCAGGAGGTCTACGACCGGTTCGCCTGGGAGGCAGGGAAGAACGGGCCGGACAGCCTCTCGGCCCCGAAGGAGCCGCGCTGCGACAGGCTCCCGGAGCTCTTCACCGCCGAGCCCGGCCGGGACACCGGCTACTACTGCCAGAGCCTCGGTTACTCGTGCACCGACGGTGACTACGACTTCGAGTGGAGCGACGTGGCGATCCGCGTCGACGAGGAGGGGGCGGTGAGGGTCGGCGGCGGTTCCTAGCAGGGCGGCGTAGCAGAGCGGCGTAGCAGGACGGCCCACGGCGGTTCACAGCAGGGGGATCACGGCGCGCTACGCGCCCTCCCGCTGCCGTGGCCGTCTGCCCAGGAGCTCCGCCAGCCCCCGGCGGGTCGCCGCCAGGACCACGCGGTCCTCCTTCTGCAGGACATACGAGTCGGGCAGGTCCCACACCCATCCCGACGCGCCGCCCGCCCGGCCGTCCTCGTAGGCCTCCTCGACGGCGGGTTCCTCGCGGCGCTCGTCGCGGGAGCCGCGGTCCAGGGCCAGGACGCGCCAGGCGCCCGGCCGGAAGGCCTGGCCGACGGTCCTGTCCTCCAACTGCGGCTGGCCGGCCACCTCGACCGCCGCGAACAGCAGCACGCGGCGTTCGACGGGGATCGCGCCGAGGATCTGGCGGCCCAGCATCGCCCCGGCGAAGGCGGGCGCGGCGAGGTGGGTCACGCTGCGGCTGCGGGTCAGGGCGTGGGGGTGCGCGGCGCGCAGAGTGCGGTAGACGGCGGTGGCGAAGTCGTCGTCGTACAGACGCAGGACCACGCGTAGGTCGGGGCGGACGGAGCGGGCGTACAGGGCGGCTTCGAGGTTCGTGGTGTCCGCGCTGGTCACCGCCAGCAGCGCGTGCGCCCGGTGGATCTTGGCGGCCTCCAGGACGCCTTCCTGGGTGACGTCGCCGAGCACCACCGGCACCCGCAGCCGCCGCGCGGTCGCCATCCCGCGGGCCTCGGGGTCGGACTCGACGCACACCACGGGGATGTGCAGTTCCCGCAGCCGGGTCAGCACCCGGGTGCCGATCTTGCCGAGGCCGAGCAGCACGACATGGCCGCCGAGCCCGCGCGGCGGTTTGCGCAGGGCCGAGGCGGTACGGAAGGTGCCGAGGGCCTCCAGCACCGCGGCCAGCAGCACGGGGAGCAGCAGCAGCCCGGTCAGCCCGGACAGGAGCTGGAGGATCTGGCGGGCCAGGGACTGGTGGAGCGCGGGTTCGTTGATGGCGAAGAGGTCGAGGAGGGTCATGTAGGTCGCGTACAGCGGGTGTTCGCCGGTCACCACCGTCAGCGCGACGGCCAGCGCCGCGACACAGCCCACGAGGCCGGCCAGCGACCAGCGCAGCCGCCGGGAGAACAGTGAGGCGAAGGACGGTACGACACCGCGTCCCGAGGGCAGGGACGGCCCCGCGTACGACACCTGCTCCAGGACGACCGTGCCCCGGCCCCTCGCCTCCTGGACGGCCTCCGCGTCCGGCAGCAGCAGCGGCCCCTGCTCGCCGCTGCCCTCCGAACCGTCGGCGCCGGCCGGGTCGTTGCTGGTCGCGGACAGCAGCGCCAGCGTGGCCAGGCCGGCGGCGGGTGACTGCCCGGGGCGCGGGGGCGGGCGTTCGACCGCGCGCAGCAGCAGGCCGTCCGTCTGGACGACCTTGGTGGTGCCGACGACCGCCGTCGCGGCCAGCGCGGGAGCGGCCGTGTCGGCGTCGGACAGCACGGTCGTGGAGGCGTCCAGGTCGGTGTCTCCCGCGCCCGTCGCCAACGCGGCCGCCTGGTCCAGGAGTTCCTCGATGTGCTGGCCCAACCGGCGGTTGTACAGGCGCAGGACGAGCCGGAGGCGGGGGTTGAGGCGGCGGGCGGTCAGGGCGGCGCGGATGTTGGTCTCGTCGTCGTCGTAGACGAGGGCGAGCGCGGCGGCCTGTTCCACACCGGCGTCGGCGAGGGCGGCCTCGGTGGCCTCGCCGGCCTCCACCACCCGGACGTTTCCGGCGGGTTCGCCGCCGGCGCTCGCCCCGTTCGCACGGCTGACGGCCGCGGTCACCGCCCCGAGCAGTGCCGCCGACGCGGCCCGGGCCCGGCCCACCACGGGTGGCCGTACCGTGCGCTCGGAGGGCGGCACGACGAGCGTGACCTGTTCGCCGTACACCCCGCGCAACTCGGCGGCCAGCCGGTGCGCCAGCCCGTCGTCGCCGCACACCACCATGTGCGCCGCCGTGTCACTGCCCGGCCGCTGACTCGGAACGCTCCCCACGAGGGGAAAGACTGCCTCATAGTGACGGGTGGTTCCACCGGCGGCCCGCCGTCCCCGAACCTCCCCCGAACCTCCTCGACTGAACACTCCCGCCCCGCCGCCCGTACCGGAGGGGAGGGAAACCAGCGCCCTACCGCACCACCGGAGGTACCTCGCCCGTGGCGATCACCAAAGCGGCCCCGCAGGAGACCCAGCAGGAGACCCAGCAGGAGACCCAGCAGAAGACCCCGCAGAGGACCCCGCAGGAGACCGACGGGGCCGGGCAGGAGGGCCGGCACCTCAACTCCCCCCTCCTCCTCACCATGCTCATGGTCGTCCTGGTGCTGCTCCAGAGCCCGATCCGCCGGGCGCTGTCCGCACCGGTCATGCAGAGCTGGACGACGGTGTTCGTCGCGGTGATGGTCCAGGCGCTGCCCTTCCTGGTGCTGGGCGTACTGCTCTCGGCGGCCATCGCGGTGTTCGTGCCGCCGTCCTTCTTCGCCCGCGCCCTGCCCGGCCGCCCCGCCCTCGCCGTCCCGGTCGCCTCGGCGGCGGGCGCGGTGCTGCCCGGCTGCGAGTGCGCGTCGGTGCCGGTGGCCGGGGCACTGGTGCGGCGCGGGGTGACGCCCGCCGCGGCGCTGGCGTTCCTGCTGTCCGCCCCCGCGATCAACCCGATCGTGCTGACGGCGACGGCCGTCGCCTTCCCCGGCGACCCGGAGATGGTCCTCGCCCGGCTGGTCGCGAGCCTGCTGGTGGCCTGCGCGATGGGCTGGCTGTGGCTGCGCCTCGGCCGCACGGACTGGCTGAAGCTGCCCTCCCACCCGGCCCACGACGGCCAGAGCAGGGGCGAGGCCTTCTGGAACTCCGTCCGGCACGACGTGATGCACGCCGGCGGCTTCCTGGTGGTCGGCGCGATGGCGGCGGCGACCCTCAAGGCGGTCGCCCCGGAGAGCTGGCTGCGCGCCGCCGCGGACAACCCGGTGCTGGCGGTCCTCGCCCTCGCGGTGCTCGCGGTGGTGCTGTCGATCTGCTCGGAGGCGGACGCGTTCGTCGCGGCGTCGCTGTCCCAGTTCTCGCTCACGGCCCGGCTCACCTTCCTCGTCGTCGGCCCGATGATCGACCTCAAGCTCTTCGCGATGCAGGCGGGCACCTTCGGCCGGTCCTTCGCCCTGCGCTTCGCCCCGGCCACCTTCGCGCTGGCCGTGGTGGTGTCGGCACTGACCGGATGGGTGATCCTTTGAACCGCCAGGCACAGTCGGCAGTCCTGTTCCTGCTCGGCGCGTCCCTGCTGCACGCGGGCAGCACCGACCTCTATCTGCGCTACGTCAAACAGGGCCTGCGCCCGCTGGTGCTGGCGGCGGGCGTCGTACTGATCGCGGCGGCGGTGGCGACGGTCTGGTACGAGCGGAAGCGGGCGCGACGGCACAGGCAGCGCGGCGAACAGCCGAGCCAGGCCGCCCCCGGATCCCCGGCTCATCCCGGGTCCGCGGCTCATCCCGGGTCCGCGGCTCATCCCGGATCCGCGGCTCATCCCGGATCCGCGGCTAATCCCGGGTCCCCGGCTCATCCCGGGTCCCCGGCTCATCCCGGATCCGCGGCTCATCCCGGGTCCCCGGCTCATCCCGGATCCGCGGCTCATCCCGGGTCCCCGGCTCATCCCGGGTCCCCGGCTCATCCCGGATCCGCGGCTCACCCCGGATCCCCGGCTCATCCCGGGTCCCCGGCTCACCCCGGACCCTCGGCTCATCCCGGGTCCCCGGCTCATCCCGGATCCGCGGCTCATCCCGGGTCCCCGGCTCACCCCGAATCCCCGGCTCACCCCGAGTCCCAGGGTCACCCCGAATCCCCGGCTCACCCCGAGTCCCAGGCCCCCTCCGAACCCCACGCCGACCCCCGGCCCCCCTCCGAACCCCGCCCCGACCCCCGGCCCCCCTCTCACCCCCACCCCGAACCCCGAGTCGCCTGGCTGCTCGTCCTCCCCCTCCTCGCCCTGATCCTCGTCGCCCCGCCCGCCCTCGGCTCCTACAGCGCCACCCGCACCGGTACGGCCCTCCAGGAACCCCTCGCCTACCCCGACCTCCCGGCCGCCGACCCCCTGCGGCTCAGCGTCGTCGACTACGCGGGCCGCGCCGTCTACGGCCACGGCCGCACGCTGCGGGGCCGTTCCGTCCAGCTCACCGGCTTCCTGGCCCTGGACCGCGACGGCACCCCCTACCTGGTCCGGATGGCCCTCAACTGCTGCGCCGCCGACGCCCAGCCGGTCAAGGTCGCCCTCACCGGCCAGGTCCCACCGGTCCTCCAGCCGGACACCTGGCTGCAGATCACCGGCACCTACACCCCGCGCCGCGCCGAGGACCCGGTCAACGGCGGTCCGATCCCGTTCATCGAGGTCACGCAGGCCAAGCCGGTGCCGGAGCCGACGGATCCGTACGACGAGAGCTGGAACAGCTGACGCGGACCCTCTCTTGCCGCCCCCGGGGACGCCCCCTACCCTGAATCTGATGGACCGTCAGATTCGGGAGGCGTGGCGTGGCCAGTACCGAGAGCGGCACCAAGGACCTGCCCAGGGTCATCAGCGTGGACGATCACGTGATCGAGCCCGCGCACCTCTTCGAGACCTGGCTCCCGGCCAAGTACCGGGACCGGGGTCCGAAGCCCCTCACCGCCGGGATCGGGGAACTCGCCTACGTCGGCGGGAAGTACCGGTTCACCACGGACCCGGACGGCCAGATCACCGACTGGTGGGAGTACGAGGGGGACCTCTTCCCGTACAAGCGCATCATCGCGGCCGTCGGGTTCTCCCGGGACGAGATGACGCTCGACGGGATCACGCGTGAGCAGATGCGGCGCGGCTGCTGGGATCCGAAGGCGCGGCTGGCGGACATGGACGTCAACCATGTCGAGGCCTCGCTCTGCTTCCCGACCTTCCCGCGCTTTTGCGGGCAGACCTTCGCGGAGGCCAAGGACAAGGAGGTCGGGCTGGCCTGTGTGCGGGCCTACAACGACTGGATGGTCGAGGAGTGGTGCGGCGACAGCGGCGGCCGGCTGATCCCGCTGTGCCTGATCCCGCTGTGGGACATCGACCTCGCGGTGGCGGAGATCCACCGGAACGCGGCGCGCGGGGTGCGGGCGGTGACGTTCAGCGAGATCCCCACCTATCTCGGGCTGCCGTCCATCCACTCCGGCTACTGGGACCCGTTCTTCGCGGCCTGCGAGGAGACCGGCACGGTCGTCAACATGCACATCGGCAGCAGCTCGCAGATGCCGGCCGCCTCGCCCGACGCCCCGCCCGCCGTCCAGGCGTCCCTGTCCTTCAACAACGCCATGGCGTCGATGATGGACTTCCTCTTTTCCGGGGTGCTCGTGAAGTTCCCCCGGCTGAAACTCGCGTACAGCGAGGGGCAGATGGGCTGGATCCCGTACGCCCTGGAGCGCGCGGACGACGTCTGGGAGGAGCACCGGGCGTGGGGCGGGGTGAAGGACCTGATCCCGGAGCCGCCGTCGACGTACTACTACCGGCAGATCTTCTGCTGCTTCTTCCGCGACAAGCACGGCATCGAGGCGATCGAGACGGTCGGCGTGGACAACGCCACCTTCGAGACGGACTACCCGCACGTCGACTCGACCTGGCCGGAGACCAAGCGGGTGGCCGAGGAGCACGTCGGCGGGCTCTCCGACGAGGTGGCCTACAAGCTGCTGCGCGGAAACGCGATCCGGATGCTCGACCTGCCCTTCGACCAAGGGCGTTGAGGGGCGCTTTGCGGCGTCCTCAGCGGGTGGCGGGCGGGCACCGCCACCCGAAGGAGGCCAGCGCCCGGGCCCTCGCCTCCACCACGGCCATCCGGGCCCGCCGCTCCGCCGGGTCCACGTGGGCCGGCTGGCCGGTCATCTGGCCGTCCCACTTGCGGTAGAGCAGGCCCGCCTCCGCCGAGAACCAGCCCCGGCTCACGGAGCCCAGCGCGAGCAGCAGGCCGGTGTCCTCGGAGGCGGGCAGGGCCATCCAGCCGCCGAGGGCGAGCAGCAGTTCCCGGCGTACGCACAGGGTCGCCGGGTGGACCGGGGCGCGGAAGTCGTTCGCCGTCCAGAAGTCCAGTACGGCGCCCGGTTCGATCGGCCCGTCGTCGGGGTCGCCGGGGAAACCGACCGTCGAGCCGTCCGGCAGGAGGTCCAGGACCCGGGAGGTCGTCCAGCCGACGGCGGGGCCGGCCTCCAGGACCGCGAGGTCGCGGGCGAGCGCGCCCGGGGTGAGCTGGTCGTCGGCGTCCAGGATCTTCACGTACTCGCCCTCGGTGTGCGCGAGCGCGATGGTGCGCGCCACGCCGGGGCCCCCGGGACGGCCCTGACGGAAGGTCACCCGCGGGTCGTCGGGGACGTAGGGGCGGACCGCGTCCGTCTGCCCGTCCTCCTGGATCACCCACTGCCACTCCCAGCCCGCCGGCAACCGCTGTTCGCGCAGCGACTTGTGGGCGTCGGGCAGGAACACCGCCGACGGGCCGTGCACAGCGGTGACTACGGTGATGCGCCGGGTCACGGCCGCGCTCACCACCTTTCCAGGGACGTGGTGAACAACAGCTCGGCACGGTCGCCGGGCAGCGTGACCTCGGAGAGGTCCACGACCCGGTCGGTGATGTCGTACGACGTCTTGCGCAGCAGGATCACCGACGTCCCCGGCGGCAGGTCCAGCTCCCGCCTCTCGCGCGGCGTCGGCGGGCGCGCGGTGACCCGTTCCTCGACCCGGCCCACCTCGATGCCGACCGTGTACAGCTGGTTCTGGGTGCCGCCCGGCCAGGGCTCGTTGGCGTCGTCCAGCAGCTCGGGGTTGGCGGCGATCATCTCGCGGACCAGGTAGGACGTCACCAGGCTGAACGGGGCGCTCTCGGCGGCACACCGGGTCCGGTAGGTGCGCTCCAGCAGGGGGATCCCCTCCGGTACGCCGAAGACGGCCGCGAGTCGCGGGGGCGCGGCGACCTCGCGGTAGCGCGCGTGGAAGACGAGGTCCCCGACCCGCAGGCCGCAGTCGTGCTCCGTGGCCCCGGTCGCGGCCCGTGTGGTGAGGGGGCGGCGGGCCCGGTCCTTCTCCCACTGGTGCCGGTGGTTGTCGCGGAGCAGCGCACTGCGGGGGCGTCGCAGTTCGTCCGTGATCACTTCGTACGCCTTCGGCACTGGCGGTCACCGGCTTGTTGTCCGGGGCAGGACAGGATCAGCGTACGACGCCGCACGGCCCTCCACGACTTCTGGCCGGGGGCATGAGAAGGCCCGATCGCTGGCGACGGGGGATGCACCAGCGATCGGGCTGAGCCCACAGTAACAAGGCTGCCTGCCTCACGGGAGCCGCCTGATCCGCTGTGAGGATGGGTTGTGATCGGGATCACGGAAACCGCTGTCCGGTGAGACCCCGTCGTGTCACAGCGTCCGGGCTCCGTCACGGGCCGTGCGGAGCTATCCGGCGCACGGCGGTTCGTACGACAGCCGGGGCAGGTACTCGTGCCATTTCTCCCGGGTCAGAACGCCCTGCGTCGTCCCGCAGACGCGGCGGACCGCCTGGTCGACGTCCAGGTTCCACAGGCGGACGGTGTCCGTGCCGCTGGAGACGCCGAGCATGTGGCTCGTGGGGCTGAACGACAGGAAGTTGCCCGTCTTGGCGTTGGGACTCATCGCCTGGCCGATGGCCGAGGCGTCGGACGGGTCGGCGACGTTCCACAGCCGGACCGTGTTGTCGTTTCCGCCGCTGGCCAGATAGCGACCGCCCTTGCTGAACGTCAGGGAGACGACCGCCTCGGTGTGGCCGCTGAGCGGGTCGCCGTGCGGGGCGGCCGCGCTCGGGTCGGTGACGTCCCACAGCCGTACGGTGTCGTCGTCGCTGCCGCTGGCCAGCGTATGGCCGTCCGGGCTGTAGGCGAGCGCGTTGACCGGCCCGGTGTGCCCGGTGAGCGGGGCACCGAGCAGGGTCGGGTGGCGGGGGTCGGTCACCTTCCACAGCCGGATCGTGGCGTCCGCGCTGCCACTGGCGAGGGTGCGGCCGTCCGGGCTGAAGGCGAGCGAGTTGATGTAACCGCCGTGCCCGGTGACGGGCGGGCCGAGCGGCACGACACGGGCGGGGTCGCTGACGTCCCACAGCCGGATGGTGCGCTCGTCGTAGGCGGTGGCCAGCGTGCGCCCGTCCGGGCTGTACGCCAGCGCGTCGGGGCCCATGAAGCGGGTGCGCAGCGTGATCGGGGAGCCGTAGGGGGCCGGGTGGGCCGGGTCGGCGACGTTCCACAGGCGCACGCTCTGCTCGCCCGTCGTCACCGCGAGCGTCCTGCCGTCGGGGGAGAACACCTGGGAGCGCTGGCCGGTGTCCCCGGGCAGGAACGGCTTGCTCAGCGCCACCGGCCGGGCCGGATGCCGCACGTCCCACAGCCGGATCCGTCCGTCCCGCGCGGCCGTCGCGAGCACCTTGCCGTCCGGGCGGAACGCCCCGTTGCCGCCGATCATGTCCGACGTCGGGATCGACCACAGCCGCACCTTGCTGTCGCCGCTGCCGGTGGCGAGGGTGCGGCCGTCGGGGCTGAACCCGAGCGCGTACATCTCCCCGCTGGCGCCCGCGAGGGGCTCGCCGACCTGCGAGGGGTACGCGCGGTCGCTGACGTTCCACAGGCTCGCGGTGCTGTCGGCGCTGGCGGCGGCGAGCATGGTGCCGGACGGGTTGAAGGCCACCGACCAGATCGGTCCGGTGTGCCCGGTGAGCGGGGCGCCGAGCTGGCTGCCGTGGCGCGGGTCGGTGACGTCCCACAGCCGGATCGTGTCGTCCGCGCTGCCGCTGGCGAGGGTGTGGCCGTCCGGGCTGAACGCGACGGAGTGCACCAGGGCGGTGTGCCCGGTCAGCGTGGAAAGCTCCTGCGGCCGGCCCGGCTCGGACACGTCCCAGAGCCGGATCGTCTTGTCGTCGCCCCCGGCCGCCAGCAGGTCGCCGTCCGGGCTGAACGCCACGGACCGCACGGCGGCCTCCGCGCCGGCCAGCGTGGCGAGCGCCTTCGGCCGCCGCGGATCGGCCACGTCCCACAGGCGTACGGTGCGGTCCTCGCTGACGGAGGCGAGCGTACGGCCGTCCGGGCTGAACGCGACCAGGTAGATCGTGCCGTCGTGCCCGGTCAGCGGCGAGGCGAGCGGACGCGGCCGGCTCGGGTCCCGTACGTCCCACAGCCGGACCGTGCCGTCGTCCGAGGCACTGGCGAGGGTGTGGCCGTCCGGGCTGAAGACGGCGCTGCTCACCCAGCTCCGGTGTCCGGTCAGCGGCTTGCCCAGGGGTTGGGGGCGCTCCGGGTCGGACACGTCCCACAGCCGTACGGTCCGGTCGTAGCTGGCGGTGGCCAGGAGCTTGCCGTTCGGGCTGAACGTGGTCAGGTAGACGGCGCCGGTGTGGCCGAGCAGGGGCGTGGCCAGCGGCGCGTTCACGATCGAGATCAGCCGGCTGGTGGCGTCCTCGTCGTCCGGGCGCAGCCGGTGGGCGACCAGGTCGAGCTGGGCGGACAGCGACGGGTCGGTGTACTGGAACCGGTCCGCCTCGGCGAGGACCTGCGCGAACATGGCGTCGTCCCGCTGCTGCCAGGCGACGACCGCCGCACCCACGGCCAGCATCGCCAGCGCGACCAGTGCCGCGACCGCGCTCCGCATGATCCACACCGTGCGCCGGCGCAGCCGGACCGAGGCGGCCAGGAACTCCACCGCGCTGCGGGTCAGGAAGATGTCCCCGGCCGAGCGCGCCCAGCCGTGGGCCTGCTCCAGCCGGGACCCCCGGTACAGCAGCGACGAGTCACGGTTCGAGCCTTCCCAGGCCCGGCCGTCCTCCTCCAGCCGCTGGCGCAGCAGGTTGCCCTGCCGGTCTTCGTCGATCCAGTCCCGCAGCCGGGGCCAGGCGTGCAGCAGCGCCTCGTGCGTGATCTCCACGGTCTCCGCGTCCAGCGTCACCAGCCGGGCCCGCACCAGCGCCTCGAGCGACTCCTCCGTCTTTCCGGGATCTGTCGACTCGTCCGCCAGCTGCCGCCGCGTCCCGCGCCGCCGGGTCGCCTGGGTGTCCTCACCGAGCCGGACCAGCCGGAGCAGCAGCAGCCGGGCCGCGGTCCGGGCCGCCGGATCGAGGCCGGACCAGGCACGCTCGGCGGTGGCGGCGACGGCGCCCTGGATCCCGCCGGCCGCGCGATACCCGGCCAGCGTCAGCCGTCCCGCCTTGCGCCGCTGCCAGGTGGCGAGCAGCGCGTGCGACAGCAGCGGCAGCACCCCGGCGTCATGTGTCCCGCGCGGCCCGTCGGCGCTCACCTCCCGCACGATCAGCTCCGCAAGACCGGGCTCCAGCTCCAGCCCCACCGCCTTCGCCGGCCCCGTCACCGCCTCGCGCAGCTCCGGGGTCGTCAGCGGGCCGAGCACCATGTGCCGGTGCTGCAGGGCGTCGGCCAGCTCGGCGTGGGCCAGGCACTGCTCGTAGAAGTCGGCACGGATGCCGAGGACGACGAGGACGGGCGGGAGGTCGCCGGGTTCGGCGGGGGTGCAGGCGGCGTGGAGGAGCTGGATGAAGGTGCGGCGGTCGGCTTCGTCGGGGCAGAGGGTGAAGGTCTCCTCGAACTGGTCGACGATCAGGACCGGAGGGGCGGCCGGAGCCGTGGCGGGGGAGGCCTCGCGCCGGGCCCAGGCGAGGACGGCGGCGCGGGTGGCGTGCGCGAGGTCCGTGGCGGGGGCGCCGGCGCGGGTCTCGTACGCCCCGTCGAGGCCGCCCGGGCCCTCCGGGCCGCTCACCCCCACCGGCTCCCCCGACGCCTGCGACGCTCCCGACCCGGAGGCGGAGACGACCGCCGCGAGCTCCGGCACGCGGCGGGTCAGCTCGCCCAGCGGATCGGCGCCCGGCACCAGCTGCACCACCGGGCCGGCCGGACCGCCGTTCTCCCGGCCCAGCGCGCCGTTCCGCAGGGCGGGCACCAGACCGGCGTTCAGCAGGGAGGACTTCCCGGCGCCCGAGGCGCCGACGAGCATGACGAGGCCGCCGGACTTCTCCACGGCACGCAGCTGGGCGACCAGGGCGTCGGTGCTGCGCTCCCGGCCGAAGAACCAGCGGGCGTCCTCCTGCCGGTACGAGGCCAGCCCTCGGTACGGACACACCGCCCCCGCCACGGCAGGGGCCTCGACCGCCGGAGTCTGCTCCTCCTCTTCCCCGGACGTCGCCCGCTCCCACAGACGCTGCCACTGCCCCAGGTCGTACAGTCCGGCCGAGACGGGCACGGGCCGGGCGCGCCGGGCCTGCGGGATCAGGACGTGCAGGACGGCCGACAGCGCGGCGAACTGCGCGGGCACGTTCCTGGCCCGGCGCCAGTCACTGATCCGCTGCGCGGACACCCGTACGGGCCGCCCCCGCTCGTCCACCCGCTGAAGGCGGACGACCGCCTCGGCCACGCTCTTGAGGGGAGGGTTACCGGCCTCCTTGTAGAGCAGCGCAAGCCGTTCCGCGAAGGCTGTGCGCGCCGCCGAGTCGGAACTCAAGGCCTCCCCTCCTTACTCCGCCGCACCTGGACATCCGGACCGGAAAACTCACTTTATACGGCTGACCTGCGGTAAGAGCGGCCTCCGGAAACCGGACGCTCCTCGCGCGAGCCCTTCGACTGGCAGGATCACGACGGCAGTGCGCACCACCCGCGCGTCACCCAGGCAGGCCACCAGCCCAGAGCCCGGAGAGACCACTCATGGCGCCGCATGTTCTCGGACACCTACCGCAGGTTCACCTTCCGCAACCGTCACCCGCATCCGGCGCCGCCCCCGTCCTGCTCGATCCGCGCTGACCCGTCCGCACAGGACGGCACGGATCGACACCTCGCCGCCGTCCGGCACCGGTCCCCACGAGGGGAGGGACCGGTGCCGGACGACGCGGTAAGCCCGGCCGAGGCTGAGGTCGTCGTCGGGCTCGATCGCCGAGGTCGGGCCGTGCGGAACACCCGCCCACCTACGGTCCGGTCGATGACGTGCACACGGCCGGCGCAGGCCTGCATCGCGCCCGGGGCGAACACCGCGACGCCGATCAGCGGCCCCGACGGAGCACACGTGGTCGAGCACGGCGGGCAGGACGCCTGCCCTGGACCGGCCGCTGCTCACCCCGGTACCGGCTCAGTACACGTCCCGTACGTTCCGCTTTGCCGGAACTCCCCCTGCACGACGGGCAGTTGACACCGCCCGACGGCTGCACCCTCGCACGGGCGGGGCCCCCTTTTACGCACCCTTTTCCCCTCCGTCAAGTCCCGAGCCTTCGGAACATGACCCTGCTCCGGAATTCCGGCTTCATTGAAGTGCGGGCCTCACCGGAAACACCGCAAAGAGACCGAGGCCCCGGGGCGTGAGAAAAGCGCCTTTCACTTCAAGAGGAGAAAACCATGAACCGCATTACCCGCAAGCGTGACGGCGTCGTTGGCAAGCGAGCGCTGGGCCTGGCAACCCTGACCGCATCCGCCGTAGTAATCGGCGGCGCCGTAATCCTGCCGGCCAGCGCGGCCTCGGCAACCACGATGCCCGACTCGGGCGTGTCCAAGACCCTCGAACACAAGGGTAAGGGCAAGGACAAGCACAAGGGGAAGGGGAAGAAGGACAAGAAGAAGGACAAGAAGAAGTACTGCTGGGACAAGAAGTACTACAAGGACCACTTCAAGGAGGACAAGGACGAGAAGTACTCGTGCTGGTGGAAGGAAATCAAGTTCTACTGGGACGAGGACCACGACTGCTACTACGCGATGAAGGACGGCCACCCCCGTTACTTCGTCGAGAGCCACAACAAGGGCAACTTCTTCGTCCAGAACAACATCAACATCAACATCATCAATATCAACATCAACAACAACAACCAGTTCAAGGACGAGAAGAAGGCCGAGGAGATGGAGAAGGAGGACAAGAAGGACGAGGACAAGAAGGACGACGAGAAGAAGGACGAGGACAAGAAGGACGAGGACAAGAAGGACGACGAGAAGAAGGACGACGAGAAGAAGGACGACGAGAAGAAGGACGAGGAGAAGAAGGACGAGGACGCGAACAAGGACGAGGACGCGAACAAGGAAGAGGAGGAGCCGGCGGAGGAGGCCCCGGCTGAGGAGGAGCCGGCTGACGAGGCCCCGGCGGAGGACGCCCCCGCTGAGGACGAGCCCGCCGACGAGGCCCCCGTGGAGGAGGAGCCCGCGGAGGACGCCCCGGTCGAGGAAGCCCCGGCTGACGAGGCCCCGGCGGAGGACGCCCCGGTCGAGGAAGCCCCGGCTGACGACGCCCCGGCTGACGACGCCCCGGTGGACGACGCCCCGGTCGAGGACGCGCCGGCCGTGGACGCCCCGGTCGCCGAGCCCGCGGTGTGATCCATCCTCACCCAGGCGATGGGGTGAAGGTCTCCCGGAACTTCCGGGACCTTCACCCCATCGCCGTTCTGGCGTCGGTACGGCTTCCCGGCCACCACGATCCGGCTCATCCAGTGCCCGCGCAGCGCCTACGCCGACGGCGCCGATTCCGGCCGCCTCGTCACCCCGTCCCCTGGCCCCAGCGCCAGCCCCACGCTCCGGCCCGGCGATGCCGTCCGCACCCGGCGAACATCTCAGCTCGTCTCGTGCTCCTTCGACCCGTCCGTGCCGTACATCCTCGCCGAGGCGTCGACATGGGCCAGCCTGCGCAGCGCGCTGAACACCGCCTCACCGAGTACGGTGCCGATCACCACGCTCTCCACCATGTCCTCGACCGCCACGCACCGCGCCACGTATGCGAGGTCGGCGCGGGCGACCTGCTCGGCGGCGTCGGCGTATGTGTCGAGTACCTCGACGAACGCGCTGTGCCCCAACCGGCCCAGGGCGGCGAGGGCCTTGGACAGGTCGGCCGCGGCGGGGTTCGACTCGTGCACCTGCCAGCCGCGCCGGGAGACGAGGTCGGCGACGACGGCATGCGCGGACGCCGCCTCGGTGTCCTCGTGCTCATCGTGTGCGGTGCCGAGAGGGTCTGCGGCCGCGCCGAGCACCTTGTGCAGCGGACGCGCCGGATCGTCGATGGCCGCCAGTACGTTCGCGATTTCGGCCACCCGCATGCCTCCCACATCGAGCAGAGCGCGGACCAGTCGCAGCCGACGCTCGTGCGTCTCGTCGTAGCTCGCCTGATTGGGGCTGGTCAGCTCGCCCGGAGGCAACAGCCCTTCACGGACGTAGTACTTGATCGTCGGTACCGGCACCCCGGTCCTTCGGCTCAGCTCTCCGATACGCACTGCCGGTTCACTCCTCGGCCTTCGCCCTGTTCGCCGCGCCGGCCCTTGCCAGCCCGCCACCCATGATAGATAGTTGGCCTATCGGATAGCGGATAGCGCTACTATCTACTTCAGGGAGTAGTCATGCCCTCCTTACGTGTCTCCTCGCCGCCTGCGCCGTCGCGGCAGCGCTCGGCGCCGTGGCGGTCGTGGCATCGACCGCTGGTGCTCTTCTCGGCGGCCATGGTGGTGATGGCGGTCATATCCGGGGCGGGGCTCGTGGTCGACGACCGCGTTCTGGCGGGCGCGCCGATCTGGTCGAAGCCGTTCAAGTTCTCGGTGTCGTTCGTCGCGTACGGCCTCTCCCTCGCCTGGATGCTGTCGCTCCTCACCGGCGGGCGACGCGTGGGCTGGTGGGCGGGGACCGTCGTCGCGCTCGCGAGCCTCGTCGAGATGGTGATCATCACCGGACAGGCGGTACGCGGGAAGCGCAGCCACTTCAATCACGAAACCCCTTTCGACGAGGCGCTGTTCAACGCCATGGCGGTCACGGTCGTCGTCCTGTGGATCGGCACGCTCGTCGTTGCCGTACTACTGCTCCGCGCCCGGATCGCCGACCGTGCGTCCGCCTGGGCGATCCGCTGCGGCATCGTCCTGGCGTTGGCCGGGGCCGCCGTTGGGTTCCTGATGACGCAGCCGGCGCCGGGGCAGCAGCGCGGCGTCTCCAAGGTGGTCGGCGCGCACAGTGTGGGCGTGCCGGACGGCGGTCCCTCGATGCCGCTGACCGGCTGGTCGACGACCGGCGGTGATCTGCGGATCCCGCACTTCGTCGGCATGCACGCGCTGCAACTCCTGCCGTTGCTGGTCATGGTGCTGACCGCCCTCGCGCCGCGCTTCGCCCGCCTCGCCGACGACCGGGTACTGCTGCGCCTGGTGCTGCTCGCCTCGGCGTGCTACGCCGCTGCCTTCGCTCTGGTGCTCTGGCAGGCGCTGCGCGGTCAGCCGCTGACTCATCCGGACGGATCAACGCTCGCGGGGGGCGGCCTGATCCTGCTGGTCCTCGCCCTCGGGGGGTACGGATCCCTGCGGCTTCCGAGCCCCTCTCCGGGCAGGACAACTACCGCTGAGGGTGCCGTTGCACCGACGGAGTTCGTGTCATGACCGGTCTTCTCTTCGAGCTCTCCTTCTGGCTGGCGGCACCCGTCTGGCTGCTCATGATCTTCGCGCCGGCCTGGGGCCCGACAGCTCGCATCGCGGGGTCACCGTGGACGGCGGTACCCGTGCTCCTCGTCTACCTCGCACTCGCGGTCCCGGTGTTTCCCGAGCTCTGGACCGCCGTCAGCAGCCCGGACCTCGACACCTTCCGCGACTTGACGGCCCTCCTGTCACCGTTCGGACTCCTGCTGTTCCTCGGCATGCGCGCGGCCCGGTCGCGGCGCACGTCAGCCGTACCGCGCTCTGACGCGATGGCGCTCAGCGCCCGTCCCCAGTAGGGAGAAACGGTCTCCAGAAACCCGTCAGGGGCCTGATCCACTTAGTGGCTTCGTCCCGAATGGAGTCCCCCGGCTACTCCTGGCCTGTCCGTGCTGCCCTTGGGGTGCTCGTCGGTCCGCAAGCGTCAGAACTGGACCGATCCCCCTCGCGATACATTCGATCATGTATATTGATACATCGTCTGGTGTATATGGAGGTGGGCTCATGAGTAGAACCGTCATCGATCTCGACGACGACGCGCTGGACGCCGCAGCGAAGGAGCTGGGCACTTCCACGAAGCGGGACACCATCAACACCGCCCTACGTGAGATCGTCGCACGCAACCGTCGCTTGCGTGCCCTGCATGAGCTGCAGAATCTCGCGGATGAAGGCGCCCTCGACGTCGAACTCCTCTTGGACAAGCGCAACTATCGAGGTGGTTCCGCGCGGTGAGCGTTGCCGACTACCTCATCGATACGTCGGCCCTGGCTCGCGTTCTGCTGCGTCAGGCAACCGAAGACTGGGAGCAGAGGATGGGCGCCGGTTTGATCGCCCTGTGCGACCTCACCGAACTGGAAGTCCTCTACTCCGCACGTTCCGCGAAAGACCGCGCGGCCATCCAGGAACGGCTGAACCAATTCACCTGGTGCCCCATGCCCGACGGCGTCTACCGGCGCGCCCGAGTCGTGCAGCGCGAACTCACCAACAAGGGTGAGCACCGCAGCGCCGGAGCCGTCGACCTCCTCGTGGCCGCAGCTGCGGAAGAAGCAGGACTCACACTGCTGCACTGCGACCGCGACTTCGAAACCATCGCTCGCACCACCGGGCAGCCGGTCCGAACGATCGACCTCAAGTAGCCCATCATCAATGGCTCGATCTCGGCGCGCTACGCCCGTGTGACCCTGGCATGCGCGACCGTCCCAAGTCGGCCTGACCGAGAGGAGGAGCTGCGCACTGAGCCGATGCTCGTGAGCGCGGCTCTCAGAGGTCAACTGGCGAGGAGTCGTCCCCGAGCCGTGGGACCATGCGTGTCATCATGTGCTCTTCCAGGCCGGTGGCGTAGATGGCGGCTCGGGTGGTGGCGGGGTGGCTCGGTGGCCAGATCCCGCGGCGGAAGACGCAGCGGTTACCGCGGAAGAGCACCACTGTCGTGGCGGCGATGACCACGTCGCCCGTCGAGTCGGGTACGACTTCGCAGGTGAGTGAATCGAGTTCGCCGCCCCGTCGTTCGCACAGATCCTGGACGGCCCGGAGGGCGGACCGCAGGAATACGTCCGTGTATTCCTGCGGCCCGCCCCAGCCGGCGGCGTCGTCAGCCACCGCAGTTGTGCATCGCGCTGTCCGTCGAGGCCAGGACGACCTCGCCGCCACCGACGCCGGCATCGAGATCCGCGGCGGACCGCGGGCAATTGCTGCGCACCAACTACCGCAACAGCAAGGAGATCCTCGACACGGCGCTCGCGGTCGTCGCCGAGGATTCCTTCGAGGACATCGACGGGCTGCGCACACCAGGCCGCCGAGACGTCGACCTCACGTATCACGACGGCCAGGTGATTCGCGTCTCGAAGCCAACGCCGGCCGAACACGACCAGGCCCGCCTGGAGGCCCTGCGTGCCCTGCGGCCCGGAGCCCGCGCCGATACCGCGGTGCTGTGCCCGTCCATGCGCTCCATCGGCCACTACCAGCGGCACCTTGAACGGGCGGGCATCCCCGTATGCCTGCTGGAGCACTACGACCGCCGCCCTGTCGACGCCGCCAAACTCGGCAGCTACCACCGGGCCAAGGGTTTGGAGCTCAAGCGCGTCTACCTCCCCGACTACGAGACGACCTTGGTGAACGGCTCCCGCACACCCGACGCGAAACCCTCGGAAACCGAGCGCGAGCGCAACGAGCTGGCCCGCAGCCAACTCTTCGTGGCTATGACCCGAGCCCGTGATGTGCTGTGGCTGGGGAGCGCGAACCGGCAGCCAGAGGGGCGATGACGGAGAGGGCCTGTGCGCCAGGTCGCGTACGAAATCCCGGTTGCCACTCCGCGGGGTGGCCCCGTGGTGATTACGTTGCCGCGGTTCGTGGCTCGAAGCCAGGACTCCTGCTGCCGATCAAGCGGCGGCTTCGAGTGGCTGTGGTGCGTGCGCTCAGAGACAAGGACTCGTATCCGACCCACTCATGGCGTCGCCCCAGGGCCTGTTCTTCGCCCGATGCGCTCTTCACAATCTGCTGCCTGCTCTTTACCTTCAGTATGAGCGTGGGTGCCGGGGATGGGACCCGGCGGGTTCGAGAGCAGGGTGCGGCCGTCAGGTTCGCACAATCCGTCGGCCGCTTTGACCGCAAGGGGGCGGCATGGCGGTACGAGCAGATCAACGCGGCACGTACGAAGAGACCGTGCGGCTGGCCGTATCCGAACCTGCACGTCTTCTTCTGGCGCTGGGGGACCTGGAAGGTTTTCGATGCCCACGATGACGCACCGTTCGGTGTGGTTGCCTACATCACGCCGAAAGCCTGGCTGAAGAGCCGTGCGTTTGCTGGCATGCGCCGCTACCTGCGGAAATCAGCCGACGAAGGCTGGATCATCGATCTCTCACCTGAAGGTCAACGATCTGCCGGAGCGAGCCGCCTCTTCCCGGACGTCGCCCAGGAGTTATGCATTGCCGTGTTCGTGCGTCGACGAGAAGAGCACCGCGGGGATGGCGCTCTCGTGCGCCATCTGAAAGTGCATGGGCATCGGGACGACAAGGCCCGGCGGTTGCTCAGTTTGACCCTCGACGATCCCGAGTGGCGTGACTGCGCCACCGGAGACACAGACCCCTTCCTTCCGGAAGGAGACGACCTATGGATGAGCGCGCCCCTCCTCAGAGACCTGATGCCGTGGTCCTCGCGGGGCGTGACGCCCGGCCGTGTATGGGTCTACGCACCAGACGAAGCGACGCTGCGTAAGCGATGGCGCATCTTCCTGGGAGCCGAAACGGCCGAGCGGAGGAAGCTTTTCGGAGAGGCCAGGGATCGTACGATCGACAGCCAAGTGACGCCTCTTGCTGGCACGACAGGCTATGACGCAACTCCGTTACGACAGGAGCAGCGACCTCAGCCCGATCCAGTCCAGGTTGGGTACCGGTCCTTCGATCGCCAGTTGATCCTGCCGGATCATCGACTGATGGTGGTGGCCCGGCCGGACCTCTGGCGGGTGCGGGGAGACCGGCAGGTGTTCACGGTGGAGCAGAACGCTCATCCCGTCGTAAGCGGCCCGGCCCTTGTGTTCAGCGCGCTGATACCTGACATGGACTACTTCAACGGACGCAGCGGTTGTGTCCGGCCCCTCTACCGCGACGCACTGGGCGAATCTCCCAACATCGCTCCCGCCCTACTCGACGTTCTCTCACAACGGCTCACCACGCCAGTCACGCCTGAAGACTTCCTGGCCTACATCGCCGGGGTGATCTCCCATCCCGCCTACACCGACCGCTTCCGAGGAAATCTCGAAGATCCTGGCGTCAGGGTGCCACTGACCGGTGATGTTCTTCTGTGGGACCGTGCAGTTCGCATCGGCCGCCGTGTGCTCTGGCTGCACACATACGGGGACCGCTGGGCGGACCAGGCAGCAGGGCGCACGCGCGAGAAGCTACGGCTTCCCTCTGACCGTCCTCGCTGTGTCGTGGAGATACCTGACACCGAGGAGGGAATGCCGGAGGTTCTCCGATACGAGCCAGAAGAGCAGCGCCTGTGGATCGGTTCGGGATGCATCGCGCCGGTGCCGCCATCCACCAGGGAGTATCAGGTCTCCGGGATGAACGTACTGGACAAGTGGTTCGGCTATCGCCGGAAGAAGCCAGCGGGCAAGCGACGACTGGAACTCGACCACGTGGTGGCCTGTCGTTGGTCTCCCGATTGGACAACCGAGTTGCTGACGCTACTCAACATCCTCGGCTTGTTGGTGCAGGAGGAACCGGCTCAACGAGAACTGCTCGAAGCGGTCTGCTCTGGCCCTCTCATCTCCGCACGGGACCTGGCGGAGGG
>NZ_KQ948941.1:0-29328 GCF_001514235.1 Streptomyces caeruleatus
GTCAAATCACCGAGATAACATGGCACTTGACAAAGAGAGGCCCCGGCGGCGGCTGGCACCGCCCCGGGGCTGGCCGACTGATTGGGAGTCGACATGTCCAATGTAAGCACACATCTGACCTCAGCTATCGACGTAGCCCGGAGGGCCGGAACACGGCCGCTGCGAGCGGTGGCCTACCTGCGCGTTTCCACTGAAGAGCAGATGAAGGGCTACGGGGTCGCACGGCAGGACACGAAGACCACCCGGCACATCGCCCGCAAGGGGTGGGAACACGTCGGCACCTACAAAGACGAAGGCGTGCCCGGCTCGCTGGAGGCCTCAGAACGTGGTCACCTCAAGCAACTCATGGCCGATGCCCAGAAGGATCCACGTCCGTTCGACATCGTCGTCGTGCCGGACGGACGCGCCATCGGACGCAAGGGGCGAGCCTTCTGGCGCTGGGTCTGGGCCTTGGAGGACATCGGAGTATTCGTTGCCGTCGTTGCCGACGACTACGACAACACCACCGCCGAGGGGCGCAAAAAGATGCGCCGCGACGCCGACTATGCCGAAACCGAGTGGGAGACGATCCGCGACCGCACCCAGGGCGGTTTGCAGGAGAAGGCCGAGCTGGTCGAGGCTGCCCACATGGGAGGGCGCCCGCCCTTCGGATACCGCATCGAAGGCAAGGGAACCACTGGTTCACGCCTCGCAGTAGATGAGAACGAATCTGCCCTAATCCGCTACGTGCATGACCTCGTCGTGGGCGAAGGCCTGAATTTCTTCCAAGTCGCCACTCGCCTGAATTCAGAACGAAAGTTCAACCGATCCGGCAATCCTTGGACGTATGTGAATCTTCGTGACCGGATCCTCTCCTCGGCAGTACTTGACGGGCAGATGACATTTCGAGGCAAGCACGCCAAGACCGACGAGGACGGAAATCCCATCTGGGGCGAATCCATCACGATCAAGGTTCCACGCATCCTAACCAAGGAGGAATCCGCCAACCTGAAGCGGAAATCGGTAAGCCGAGTGATGTCGAGCCGCCGCGACTGTGCGACCTACCCACTGTCCGGGCGAGTGGTTAGCCTATGCAGGAGGACATACACCGGTATCAGCCGAGCGTCGACCAAGTCAGGAACTCGGGAATACCGTTGCAGTGGAGGGAATAGTAACCGAGCAGCAGGGACAGAACCTTGCGGCTGCTCATACGTGAATGCCGAGGCGCTTGAAAAGCATGTTTGGCAAGAGGTCGTCAAAGTAATTGGAGACGGTCGAAAGCTGGAAGAATTGGCCGCCGAGTGGATCGGTCTTTCCGAAGGAGATAAGGCCGCAAATATCGAGCGTATCGCCGAGCTCGACAAACAGATCGAAGATCTGAACGAGGCTATTACCGCCGTAACATTGGCCACCGCGAGGAAGACACGCTCAGCTGACGCAATCGCCGCTGCCACAGCTCCACTCGATGAAGAGCTTCAGCAACTTCAAGGGCTCCGCGATGAGGCGGCTCTGTGGCTCGCTGAGATGGAAGACGCGGAGCGGCGCAATCAGGAACTACGGGACCTTGCCAAGATGGCCCGTCACTCGTTCCTCAACATGGACCCGTCCCAACAGGCCGACATCCTTGACCTGTTGGAGGTGAAGGTGACATTCACTGGCCCCGTGCCGAAGGAACTGAAGACGGGTACACCGTGCCCGGTGCGCGCCTGGTACGAGTCAGCCGGTTCGGAAGTCCCGGCTTCCGACCTCTCCGATGCCGACTGGGCAGTAGTCGCCCCGTTGCTTCACAAGCGCCCTGGTAACGCCATCCGCCGCTCGGTGAACGCCATCTTCCACAAGGCACGTACAGGGATGTCCTGGTCCGAGATCATCGCCGAGCTGGAGGTCACCAAGACGACGGCGGATCACTTCCGCCGGTGGTCCAAGGACGGCACTTGGAAGCTGGTCAATGAAGCCCTCACGCACACAGGGCGAGTACCGGTGTGGTGCCCTGAGCTGCTGCCACCGATGACCATTGAGGGGCGAGTTGATCCTCGGATGATGCTGAGCGCCGCTGAGCCATCCCGAACGGGATACCGATGATCGTGACGCACAGGGCGAGACCGGTGACGATGTGGCCGAGGGCCAGCCACCAGCCGGCGAGGACCAGCCACAGGACGTTGCCGACGCAGGACGGCGCTCCGGCGTCGTGGCGCTCGACCGTGGTGTACCCGAACGGCCACAGGGCGTAGACGCCGATGCGGAAGGCCGCGATGCCGAACGGGATGCCGATGATGGTGATGCAGAGCAGGAGGCCCGCGAGCATGTAGCCGAGGAACAGCCAGAAGCCGCTCAGGACGAGCCAGATGACGTTGAGGATGGTCTTCACTGTGGGGGGCCTGCCATCTTTTCGAGCCGGGCGATACGGTCCGCCATCGGCGGGTGGGTGGAGAACATTTTCGAGAACCCCTGGCCTGGGCGGAAGGGGTTCGCGATCATCATGTGGCTGGCGGTCTCGATGCGGGGCTCGGGGGGCAGCGGAAGCTGCTTGGTTCCGAGTTCGAGCTTGCGCAGGGCGCTGGCGAGGGCGAGCGGGTCGCCGGTGAGCTGGGCACCGGACGCGTCGGCCTCGTACTCCCGGGAGCGGCTGATGGCCAGCTGGATGAGCGAGGCGGCGAGCGGGCCGAGGATCATGATCAGCAGCATGCCGAGGATGCCAGGGCCTTCGTCGTCATCGGAACGGCCGATCGGGATCAGCCAGGCGAAGTTGACGAGGAACATGATCACGGACGCGAGTGCGCCGGCGACCGACGAGATCAGGATGTCGCGGTTGTAGACGTGGCTCAACTCGTGGCCGATGACACCGCGCAGTTCGCGCTCGTCGAGGATGCGCAGGATGCCTTCTGTGCAGCACACGGCGGCGTTGCGCGGGTTGCGGCCCGTCGCGAAGGCGTTCGGCGCCTCGGTCGGGGAGATGTACAGGCGGGGCATGGGCTGACGGGCCTGGGTGGAGAGCTCGCGGACCATGCGGTACAGGGCCGGGGCCTCGAACTCGCTGACCGGGCGGGCGCGCATCGCACGCAGCGCCAGTTTGTCGCTGTTCCAGTACGCGTACGCGTTCGTACCCAGCGCGATCAGGACCGCGATGACGAGCCCCACACGTCCGAAGAGGCTGCCGATGACGATGATGAGTGCGGACAGTCCCCCGAGGAGGACTGCGGTCCTGAGCCCGTTGTGCCGGCGGTGCACGGTACGCCCTCCAAGTGGTGCGGCAGGGGAACCCTTTACTGGTCGATCTCCGATGCCACTGGTGCCCTGGTCTCACGTCCAGTGGACTCTTCTGTACTGGTCAACGCCAGGCGACGGCCACGGGTTCCCTGGTCTGCGCGGTGGCGGGCGTGGGCCGTCCGGGTGAGGGCGCCGGCGCGCGTGGGAGACGGGTCGCGCCACGCGCGCGTACGTGACGCTCCCCAGGGCTTCGCCCCGGGGATCAGAAGAGGCCGGTGTCGGCGAAGCGCAGGATCAGCTGGGGGGCTCCGGACAGGGCGATGCCGACGACTCCGGTGAGCGCCATCGCCGCCGTCAGCGGCGCGGGGACGATGTGGCTGACAGCCTCGCCCTCGGGGGCGCGGAACAGCAGGGTCGTCCACTGGAGGTAGTAGAACAGCGCGATCACGACGTTGACGGCCATGATCACGGCCAGCCAGCCGAGGCCCGCGTCGACGGCGGCGGAGAAAACGGTGACCTTGGCGAAGAGGCCGATGATGCCCGGCGGGAGTCCGGCGAGGCAGAGCAGGAAGAAGGCCAGGATCAGGGCGGACAAGGGGTTCCGCGCATACAGGCCGCGGTAGTCGCTGATGCGGTTGAGGGGCTTCGTACGGCCGACAAGTGCGGCCACAGCGAAGGCGCCGAGGTTCACCGCGGCGTACATGAGGGCGTAGGCGACGGTGGAGCCGATGGACCGCTCGGCGTCGTCGGAGTACGCGGCGGCGGCGATCGGCACCAGGAGGTAGCCGGCCTGACCGACCGAGGACCAGGCGAGCAGGCGAACCGCGCTGTACGCGCGCGTGGCCTGCTGGCGCAGGGCGCCGACATTGCCCACCGTCATGGTGAGGGCGGCCAGCGCCGCGAGCGCGGGCCCCCAGACGTCGGCGTACGAGGGGAGGGCGATGACCGTGATGAGGATCAGGCCGGTGAAGCCGACCGCCTTGCCTACGACCGACAAGTAGGCGGCGACGGGCAACGGCGCTCCTACGTAGGTGTCCGGAACCCAGAAGTGGAAGGGTACGGCGGCCGTCTTGAAGGCGAAGCCGATCAGGGTGAGGACTACTCCGGTCTGGGTGAGGGTTTGGAGCTGTCCGTCGACGTGCTGGATCCGGTCGGCGATCTGGGTGAGGTAGAGGGTGCTCGTGGAGGCGTACACGAAGCTGATGCCCATGAGGCTGACCGCGGTCGCGGTGACCGAGGACAGGAAGAACTTCAGGGCCGCCTCGGATGACTTGCGGTCGCCATGGCGGAGGCCGACCAGCGCGAAGGCCGGTAGAGAGGCGACTTCGAGCGCCACGATGAGGGTCGCCAGGTCCCGGGAGGCGGGCAGCAGAGCGGCTCCGGCTGCCGAGGAGAGCAGCAGGAACCAGAACTCCCCTTCGGGGAGTTCCTTGTTGGCGTCCTTGAGCGCGGTGACCGACAGGAGGGCCGCGAGGAGGGCGCCGCCGAGGACGAGGAACTGGATGACCAGGGTGAACCGGTCGGCCGTGTAGCTGCACACGTCGGCGTCGCCGGTCAGGCAGAAGGTGGAGCGGTCGCCGTCGAGGAGCGGCAGGAGCAGGAGCAGAGCGGCGGCCAGGCCAGCCACGGACGTCCAGCCGAGCACGGCCTTCTTACGCTCTTCGACGAACAGGTCGGCGACTAGGACCGCGAGTGCGACGACCGCGGTGACCGTGGGCGGCGCAACGGCGAGCCAGTCGACGGACTGGACCACCGACTCGGCCAGGGGCTGGGCCAGGCTCTGGGCCAGGGAGCTCATCGGGTGCCTCCTGCGAGGAGCTGCTGCACTGCCGGGTCGGTGAGGCCGAGGAGGGTCTTGGGCCACAGTCCGGCGACGACGGTGAGGGCGACAAGCGGGGTCCAGGCCGCGAACTCGTACGTCTGGACGTCAGCGAGCTTCGGGGCGTCCTGCGGTGCTGCGCCCATGCAGACGCGGCGGACCACGACGAGCAGGTACGCGGCGGTGAGCAGGGTGCCGAAGGCGCCGATCGCCATGAAGGTCAGGAAGGCTGGGCGGCTGAGCTCGGCGGCGGGGTCGAACGCGCCGAACAGGGCGAGCATCTCGCCCCAGAACCCGGCGAGGCCCGGCAGTCCGAGCGAGGCGACCGCGGCGAACGCGAGCAAGCCGCCGAGGCGCGGTGCCTTGCCATACAGCGCGGCGCCGGTCTGCTCGGCGAGGGCGTCTAGGTCGGTGGTGCCCGTACGGTCCTTCAGGGCACCGACCAGGAAGAACAGGAGGCCGGTGATGAGGCCGTGGGCGATGTTGGCGAACAGTGCGCCGTTCACGCCGGTCGGGGTCATCGTGGCGATACCGAGCAGGACGAAGCCCATGTGGCCGACGGAGGAGTAGGCGATGAGGCGCTTGAGGTCGCCCTTCGCGCCCTGCTTGGCGAGGGCCAGGCAGGCCAGGGATCCGTAGATGATCCCGACGACGGCGAAGGCGGCGAGGTACGGCGCGAAGTCGACGAAACCGTCAGGGGCGATCGGCAGGAGGATACGGACGAAACCGTACGTTCCCATCTTCAGCAGAACACCCGCCAGCAGGACCGAGCCGACGGTCGGCGCGGCGGTGTGGGCGTCGGGCAGCCAGCTGTGCAGCGGCCACATCGGCGTCTTGACCGCAAGCCCGACCCCGATCGCCAGAACGGCGATGACCTGCACGGATGTGGTCAGTGACCGGCCGTTGTCAGTGGCGAGTGCCACCATGTCGAATGTGCCCGCCTTGAGTCCGATCAGGAGCAGGCCGAGCAGCATGACCACGGAGCCGAGCAGCGTGTAGAGGATGAACTTCCAGGCGGCCGCGGCCCGGCCCTCGCCGCCCCAGCGGGCGATGAGGAAGTACATCGGGATGAGGACCATCTCGAAGGCGAGGAAGAACAGGAGCAGGTCGAGGACGGCGAAGGTGGCGAGGGTGCCGGACTCCAGGACGAGCAGCAGTGCGACGAAGGCCTTCGGGGTCGGACCCGCAGGCATCTTGAAGTACGAGTAGAGCGCGCAGAGGAAGGTCAGCAGCGCGGTCAGGACCAGAAGGGGGAGTGAGATGCCGTCGATGCCGAGGTGGATGCGCACGTCGAGTGCGGGGATCCAGCTGATGTCCGTGCTGGCCTGCATCTTCGACGGCTGGTCGTGGTCGAAGCCCAGCGCGAGGACGATCGCCGCGACGAGGACCGCACCGGTGACGGTGACGCCGTGCCGAAGCACCGCCTGCTCGGGCGACTTCCCCTTCAGCCCGGGCGGGGCCGGCAGGAGAGCGGCGGCCGCGCCGAGAAGCGGCCCGACGACGACGAACGCCAGAAGGAACTGCATCACGGACTCGTTGATATCGATCACGCCTGCTCACGCTCCCGTGGCGACGAGGACGGCGGCGACCGCGAGGACGACGGTGCCGGCGAGCAGCGCGCTCACATAGGTCTGCACATTGCCGGTCTGGGCGCGCCGTACGGCGACGCCGAGCCAGCGGGGTAGGGCGCCCGCGCCGCGTACGTAGGTGTCGACGACCTCGCGGTCGAGGAACCGTACGAGACTCGCGCCGGCCTGGATCGGGCGGACGAACAGTGCCTGGTACACGGCGTCGAGGTGGAAGCCGACGGCGGCATGGCGGTGCAGCGGACCGAGCAGCAGCCGTCCCGGGTCCGCCGGGTCCGGTGCGTAGGCCACTCCCCCGTACACGGGCGTGTGGCTGGCGATGGCCTCAGCCTCGACCTGGGCGGCGTCGCCTTCCGGGTGAGCCGCGACCGCACCCAGCGGGACGCGCACCGCCACGGCCGTGGTGTGACGCCAGGCCGCGTAGGTGACGATGCCGCCGACCAGGGCCACGCCCGTGCCGAGGACGGAGGTGGTGAGGGTCGGGGCAAGGTCGCGGCCGTCGAACCAGTCGGGGAGCACGCGGTAGGCGAAGGCGCCGACGGCGAGGGACGGGACGGCGAGGACCCACAGCACCACGGTCATCGTCAGCGGCTGCCTGCCGTGGTCAGGGGCCTCGGCGCCCCGGCCACGGAAAGCCAGCAGCCACAGCCGCATCGCGTAGGCGGCGGTGAGCACGGCCGTGAGGAGGCCGGCGATCAGGACGGTCCAGCCCGCGGCGCCCGGGACGTTCTCGGCGTGGCCGGTGGCGACGTGCTCGGCGGCGCCGAGGACGGACTCCTTGGAGAAGAAGCCGCTGAACGGCGGGATCGCGGCGAGCGCGAGGAGCGCCACGGTCATCGTCCAGAAGGCGTCCGGCACGCGGTCGCGCAGGTGGCTCATGCGGGACATGGCGGCCAGCGAGTTGGTGCCGGAGGCGTGGATGATCACGCCGGCCGCGAGGAACAGCAGCGCCTTGAAGGCGCCGTGCGAGAGGAGGTGGAAGACGGCGGCACCGCGGTCGGCGACCGCGAGGGCGCCGGTCATGTAGCCGAGCTGACCGATCGTCGAGTAGGCGAGGACGCGCTTGATGTCGTCCTGGGCAAGCGCGGCGAGGCCGGAGCCGATCATCGTGACGGCGGCCATCACGGCGAGGACGACCATCGCGGCCTGGGAGGCCTCGAAGACCGGGAGGAGACGCGCGACGAAGTAGACACCGGCGGCGACCATGGTCGCGGCGTGGATGAGCGCGGAGACGGGCGTCGGGCCCGCCATCGCGTCGGGGAGCCAGGTGTGCAGCGGGAACTGCGCCGACTTGCCCGCTACGCCGGCCAGGAGCAGCAGGGCGATCAGCGTCGGGTGGTCGAGCCCGCCGCTCGCGACGGTGCCGAGGATCTTGGTGATGCGGAAGGACCCGGCGTCGGTGGCCAGCGCGAACAGGCCGATGAGGAAGGGGACGTCACCGAGTTTGGTCACGAGGAAGGCCTTGATGGAGGCGGCGCGGGCCTCCGGGGTCTCCCAGTAGTGGCCGACCAGGAAGTACGAGCAGATGCCCATGATCTCCCAGCCGACCAGCAGCACCATGAGGTCGCCGGAGTAGACGACGAGCAGCATCGCGGAGGTGAACAGGGAGACGAGCGCGGCGTACGAGGGATAGCGAGGGTCTTCGCGCAGGTAGCCCGTCGAGTAGATCTGCACGCAGGTGGCGACGACGCCGACGAGTACGGCGACGAGGGCGGCGAAGCCGTCGATGTGCAGGGCGAGTTCGATCGGCACCGAACCGGTGGGCGTGAGTTCGGTGGCGGCGTCGATCGCCTGGTCGCCGCCTTGGCGCACGGCGACCATCGCGGCGAGCACGAGGGACGCGAGCGACGGCAGGACGGCGAGCGGGCGGACGAAGCCCAGGGCCGTGCGGCCCAGGAGCAGGCCGGCCGCGGCACCCAGGAACGGTAGGAGGGGGACGAGAGCGGCGAGGGTGGTCGTGGTCACGCGGTGGCCTCAGCCTTCTCGGCCTGCCCGGCGGCGAGGGCGTCGTGGTCGGGGCCGTCGGTCTCGTGGCCTTCGGCGGTGTCGCGGAGCTTGTCGATGTCCGCCGTGCCGCGGTTGCGGTGGACGGCGAGGACGATCGCCAGGCCGATGCCGATCTCGGCGGCGGCGATGGTGATGGTGAACAGGGTCAGCGCCTGACCGGAGTGCAGGGTCTCCTCGGCGGCCTTGCTGAGCCAGACGTCGAAGGCGACCAGGTTGAGGTTGACGGCGTTGAGCATCAGCTCGACCGACATCAGGACCAGGATCGCGTTGCGGCGGGCGAGGACGCCGTACAGGCCGGTGCAGAACAGGAGGGCGGAGAGTACGGCGGGGTAGGCGAGGTGCATCAGCGGGCGCCTTCCTGCTCGGCCGGCTCAGTTCCCTTGGACGATCCACTTCGCCCGATCGGGTGATTACGGGAATCCGGGGCGGACGGGGAACTCCCGGTCTCGGTCGGGGAGTTCACGGGGGGAGAGCTCGACTCCGCCTTCGCCTTGCGGGACAGGACGATCGCGCCGACCAGTGCGGCGAGGAGGAGGACGGAGAGGGCCTCGAAGGGAAGCACCCAGTTCTGGAAGAGGCTCTCGCCGGTGGCCCTGGTGGAGCCGGCGGCTGGGCCGTCGAGGTCGATCCAGGTGGTGCGGAAGGCGTCGATGACCACCCAGACCAGGGTGGCGGCCGAGGCGAGGGCCACAGTGAGGGCGGCCCAGCGGTTGCCGGAGTCGGCGTCCGGGGAGCGACCGATGGGAGCCCTGGTGAGCATCAGACCGAACAGAAGGAGGACGACGACGGATCCGACATAGATGAGGACCTGCACCCAGGCGATGAACTCGGCGGTGAGCAGGAGGTACTCGACGGCGAGGCCGCCGAGGGTGACCACCAGCCACAGGGCGGCGTGCACCAGCTGCCGGGTGGTGACGGTGACCAGCGCGGCGCCGAAGGTGACCAGGCCGACGAGGAGGAAGACGATCTCGACGCCGGTCGGGGAGAGAAACCCGTGCGTGTCGGCGGCCGTGGTCAGCGTGGCGTAGGTGGGGCTCACGACTCGCCCTCCTGCGGCTCGGTCGGCTCTTTCGGCTCGGCCTGGGCGGCCGCCAGCTTCTCGGCGGTCTTGCGGGCGGCGGCGATCTCCTTGGGCTCCTCCGCGCCAGGGTCCAGGGCGGGCGGGGCCGGGACGGTCCACATCCACTCACGGAGCTTGTCGCGCTCGTGGGTGAGGTCGCGGATGTCGGTCTCGGCGTACTCGAACTCCGGGGACCAGAACAGGGCGTCGAAAGGACAGACCTCGATGCAGATACCGCAGTACATGCACAGCGAGAAGTCGATGGCGAAGCGGTCGAGGACGTTGCGGCTGCGTTCGCGGCCTCCGGGGGTCGCCGCCGGGACCGTCTCCTTGTGGGAGTCGATGTAGATGCACCAGTCGGGGCACTCACGGGCGCACAGCATGCAGACCGTGCAGTTCTCCTCGAACAGGCCGATCACACCGCGGGTGCGGGGCGGGAGGTCGGGCTGGGTGTCCGGGTACTGCGCGGTGACGGACTTCCTCGTCATCGTGCGCAGGGTGACGGCCAGGCCTTTGGCGAGCCCAGAGCCGGGGATGGGGGCCATGGTTACTGGATCACCACCTTGACGACGCCGGTGAGGGCGATCTGGGCGAGGGAGAGGGGGACGAGAAGGGTCCAGGAGAGCTTCTGGAGCTGGTCCTCGCGCAGACGGGGATAGGTGACGCGCAGCCAGATCACGATGAAGGCGAGGACGGCCGTCTTCAGCAGGGTCCAGACCCAGCCGAGGCCGTCGGCGCCCCAGGGGCCGTGCCAGCCGCCCAGGAAGAGGACGGTGGTCAGGCCGCACAGGACGACGATTCCGGCGTATTCGGCGAGGAGGAAAAGAGCGAAGCGGAGGCCGGTGTACTCGGTGTAGGCGCCGAAGATGATCTCCGAGTCGGCGACGGGCATGTCGAAGGGCGGGCGTTGGAGTTCGGCCAGTCCGGCGACAAAGAAGACGATCGCGCCGACGATCTGCCAGGGCAGCCACCACCACTCGAAGGCGTCGAGGATGCCGGGGAGGGAGACGGTGCCGGCCGCCATCGCCACGGAGGCGGCGGTCAGCAGCATCGGGAGTTCGTAGGCCAGGAGCTGAGCGGCGGTGCGCAGGCCGCCGAGGAGGGAGAACTTGTTGGCGGAGGCCCAGCCGGCCATGAGCGAGCCGAGGACGCCGACGCCCATGACCGCCAGGACGAAGAAGATGCCCGCGTCGATGACCTCTCCGACCGCACCCTCGCCCGGGCCGATCGGGATGGCGAGGAGCACGAGCAGATAGGGAAGAAGGGCCACTGCGGGAGCGAGCTGGAAGATACGGCGGTCGGCGCCCGCCGGGACGACGTCCTCCTTCTGCGCGAACTTCACGCCGTCGGCGACGAGCTGGGCCCAGCCGTGGAAGCCACCCGCGTACATCGGGCCGAGGCGGCCCTGCATATGGGCCATGACCTTGTGTTCGGTCTGGCCGATGAGCAGGGGGAAGGTGAGGAAGACGACGAAGACGATCAGGAGTCGCAGGGTGACGTCCAGCGCGTCGTTCACTGCGGGCCTCCTGCGGGGTCGGTGCGGTCGTCGGCGGAGTTTGCGGGGTCGTCCGGGTCTGCGGGGTTCCCGTTCTCGGCCGGGGTGGCCTTTGTCTCGTCGGGCTCCGGTTGGGCGGGCTGGTCGGGCCGGCTTGGCTGGTCAGGGGCTGACGTGGATTGCTCAGAGGTCGACGCGGGCTGCTCAGGGGCAGACGCGGGCTGCTGTGCCTCGGGCTCGTCGAAGGCGGGGCGCGCGTGGTGCCAGGGGGCGTCCGGGCTTCGGGGGGCCTTGGGGGTCGGAGGGGGAGAAGGGGCCGTGTCGGGTGACGCCGCTTCGGGAGCGGGCTGCTGGCTTGCGGAGCCGTCCGAGGCGCTGCGGGATCGGCGGACGCCGGAGGGAGCGGTGCCCGTTCCCGGGCGCTGCGATGCCGAGCCTTCGCCGGCGCTGCGCGCACGCCGGGTCGGCGGGGCGGTGGGCGCGGACGGCTGCTGCCCGGCCTCCGTTCCCTCGGTCGTCGCGTCCGTCGATGTCTCGGGCCGCTGGCTCGCTGAACCCTCGCCAGCGGTCCGCGAACGTCGAGGCGAGGTCGGCGTGCTCGTGCCCGTCGGGCGCGCGGGCGTCTCCGGGGAGGGCTCGGCTGCCTGCGCGGCGGTCGGCTGGTCGGGCGAGCCCTCTGCCGACGGAACCGTTGCCTGCTGGCTGGCCGAGCCTTCCGCCGCTGTGCGTGTTCGTCGCGGTGTGCCCGCCGCGCCTGTCGTCGGAGCGACGGCCGGGGTCGAGGGATCCGGCTGGCTCGCCGAGCCCTCTGCGGCTGTGCGGGTCCGTCGTACCGGGCGGTCTCCTGCCGGGCGGGCCGGGCGTTCGGCAGCCGCGCGTCCCGCGCCTCTGGCCGGGCGGGCCGGGGCAGGGGGGAGTTGGCCTTTGAGGGGGCCCCATTCGTTGGGGTCGGGGACGCCGGGGGGCAGCATCTGGCGGCGCTTCGAGCCGCCGTGTTCGGACTCGCCGGGTTCCTTGGCGCCGGGCCAGGCCTTGGCGACTCGGGCTGCCAGGACGAAGTCCTTGCGGAGGGGGTGGCCCTCGAAGTTGTCGGGGAGGAGCAGGTGGTCCAGGGCGGGGTGGTCGGCGAACAGGACGCCGAACATTTCGTGGGTCTCGCGTTCGTGCCAGGCGGCGCCCGCGTAGACGCCGATCGCCGTGGGCAGGGTCGGTGCCTCGTGCGGGACGGTCGTACGGACCAGGAGGCGTCGTACCGGGGACAGGGCCGCGACGTGGGCGGCGACGCGGAAGCCGGTGCCGGGTTCGTCGACCGCGCTCAGCCAGTCGAAGTAGGTGCAGCCCAGTTCGTCGCGTGCTGTCTTCAGGGCCGCGATCCAGGACGCCGGGGGGACGTCGACGGTAAGGACGTCGTACGACTCCTCGGCGGTGGCCTCCGGGCCGAAGAGGTCCTCGACGGGGGCGGGCAGCCAGCCGGTCGTCGTCATCGGCCGGCCTCCCCCGTGTCCGTGCCACTGGTGCTGCCGGGGTTCGGCGGCTTCACCAGGCCGCTCTGCAGGGCCGCCGTGGACGGGCGGGCCGGCTCGGTGCCGTACCGCTCGCCGAGGGACTCCCGGGCGATCTTTTCCTGGAGCTTCAGGATTCCCTGGAGCAGCGCTTCGGGCCGGGGCGGGCAGCCGGGGACGTACACGTCCACAGGGATGATCTGGTCGACGCCCTTGGTGACGGAGTAGGAGTCCCAGTACGGGCCGCCGCAGTTGGAGCAGGCACCGAAGGAGATGACGTACTTCGGCTCGGGCATCTGTTCGTACAGGCGCTTCACGGCCGGGGCCATCTTGTCCGTGACCGTGCCGGAGACGACCATCAGGTCGGCCTGGCGCGGACCCGGTGCGAACGGGATCACGCCGAGCCGGATGAAGTCGTGGCGGGCCATCGACGCGGCGATGAACTCGATGGCGCAGCAGGCGAGGCCGAAGTTGAAGACCCAGAGCGAGTAGCGGCGGCCCCAGTTCAGGATCACCTTCATCGGCTCGGGAGCGAGGCGGGCCAGTGCGCCCAGCCTTTTCGGCTCCGGGAGCAGAACGGGCTGCTCGTTGGTGTCTGGCGTCACGTCCATGCCAGAACGCCCTTCTTGTATGCGTAGAGCAGGCCCACGGCCAGGAAGCCGAGGAAGATGAACATCTCGACGAGCGTGGTCGCGCCGTAGCCCGGGTCGGCGAAGACCGTGGCCCAGGGGAACAGGAAGATCGAGTCGATGGCGAAGATCACGTACAGGAAGGCGTAGACGTAGTAGCGGACCTGGGTGTGGGCCCAGCCCTCGCCCACGGGGTCGACGCCGCACTCGTACGTCAGGAGCTTCTCGGGTGTGGGGACCACGGGGCGCAGCAGGCGGCCCGCGCCGAAGGCGACGGCGACGAACAGCACGCCGACGACGGCCAGCAGTCCGACGACCGAGTAGGACTGGAAGTAGTCCGCCGCCACGACGACGGTCTGTTCCGACACGTCCGCCCCTCGCTCCCTGACCTCGTCACCGATGCCCTCAGGACCAGTGTCCTGCGCCTGGTGACCCCGTGAACACTGCTGTTTCGGGTGAACACTGCTTCCGGTGAACACCACTGTTCGACGATCTGTACGCACGGGAGTCTAGGCCCTGCTAAAGAGACCGTAAGCAGCCCGTCACGCGTTGAGATCCCGTCGAGATACGACGGTCCGGCACCTGGGCGGGCCGGGGGTGGGGATTTCCCCCGTAGACGACGGCAGTCCGCCTCATGGCGCGGCGGCTCACCGCGCGGCACGCTAGCCCATATGACCGAACGCCCCAGCCCTTCGCGGGACGCCTCCGGGCGGTCCGACGGCGACCAGCCGCCGCTGCCGCCCGCCCGTTTCGCCTACGACCGGCACACCTGGAAGGAGATCGCCCATCTCCTGGCGAACCTTCCGTTGTCGCTGCTCGGCTTCACCTATGTCGCGGTGGTGCTGTTCACCGGGGCCTTCCTGACCCTGACGGTGATCGGTTTCCCGCTGCTCGCGGCCGGTCTGATGGGCGCGCGGCAACTGGGCAAGCTGGAGCGGGCCCGCGCGCGTGCGCTGCTCGGGGTGCGGGTGGACGAGCCGAGTCCGTTGCCTTTGCGCGGCGGGAAGAACGGGTTCTTCCCGCAGCTGTGGCTGGCGCTGAAGGACCCGGTGGGCTGGCGCACGATCCTTTACGACTTCATCCGGCTGCCCTGGGGCGTCCTCACCTTCGCCATCACGCTGACCTCGCTGTTCGTGCTGTGGCCGGTGCTGCCGTTCATCGCGCGGGGCCTGACGAACGCGGACCGGGCGATGGTGCGCGGCCTGCTGTCGCCCTCCGACGAGCTGGAGCGCCGGATCGCCGAGCTGGAGTCGGACCGTGGGGTCGTCGTGGACACGGCGGCCGCGGATCTGCGGCGTATCGAGCGCGACCTGCACGACGGCGCGCAGGCCCGTCTGGTCAACCTGGCCATGGGGCTGGGCCTGGCCAAGGAGAAGCTGCTGGAGGATCCCGACTCGGCGGCGGCGATGGTCGCGGAGGCGCACGGCGAGGTGAAGCTGGCCCTCCAGGAGCTACGGGATCTCGCCCGGGGCATTCATCCGGCCGTGCTCACCGACCGCGGGCTGGACGCCGCGCTGTCGGCGGTGGCCTCACGTTGCACGGTGCCGGTGAAGGTGACCGTCGACCTGCTGTCCAGACCGGCGGCGGCCATCGAGGGCATCGCCTATTTCACCGTCTCCGAGCTGCTGCAGAACATCAGCAAGCACAGCGCGGCGAGGTCGGCGTCGGTCGACGTGTGGCGGACGGACGACCGGTTGCTCATCCAGGTGGGGGACGACGGGCGCGGAGGTGCGCGCCTGGCCGGCGGTACGGGCCTGCGTGGGCTCGCCGACCGGCTGGACGCCGTGGACGGCCTGTTCGTCATCGAGTCACCGCAGGGCGGTCCGACGACCGTGACGGCGGAGCTGCCTTGGCGGGACCGCGTCCCCGTGCAGGGGTAGCCGGGGCGAGGCAGAGCCCGGTCAGGGGTGGGGAAAACCCCCCGTTCGAGACGCCGACGGCCTCCATGGTCCACGGGCCCGCGGTCGACCAGGGTGGAGATACGACGGCACAGCCCCGGCGGCGGGGCTGACGGGACGAGGAGAACGGACGACGCCGATGGCCACGGAGTACGGACAGGGCTACGGGCACGGGCTCGGTTATGCCGAGCGCGGCCTTCCCGAGCACGGCGGCGAGCGACGGCACCGGCTGCCGGCCGGGCTGCGGGCGCCGTTCGAGGGACGCAGCTGGCGGGAGTTCTCGTATGTGCTGCTGGGGTTGCCGATCAGCATCCTGCTGTTCGTGTACGCCATCACGATGGTGTCGCTGGGCGCGGGCCTGCTGGTGACGTTCCTCGGTATACCAGTGCTGGCGGCGGGGCTGGCCGGCTGCCGGGGCCTCGGGGCGCTGGAGCGGGCACGCGCGCGTGCGCTGCTGGACCTGGAGGTGGCGGACCCGGAGCCACTGCGGATGCGCCGGCGCGGCTTCATGGCGTGGATGGGCGCCGTACTGAAGAGCGGGACGTCGTGGCGCAGTGCGCTGTACGCGGTGCTGCACTTTCCCTGGGCGGTGTTCTCCTTCGTCGTCGCCGTGAACTTCTGGGCGTACGGCTGGGCGCTGCTGACGTATCCGCTGTGGTTCTGGGTGTTCCCGCTGTGGGCCGGTCAGGACGGTCTTCAGGTGTTCGGCGACGAGACCCACAGCATCTACCTCGACAACCCTTTCGAGATCGCGCTGACCGCGGTGATCGGGTTGCTGTTCACGCTGGCCACGCCCTGGATCGTGCGGGCGCTCACGACGGTGGACCGGCTGCTGGTGCACGGCCTGCTCGGCCCGTCGCGGCTCGCCACGCGCGTGGTGGAGCTGGAGTCGGACCGCGGTGTCGTCGTCGACACGGCCGCTGCCGACCTGCGCCGCATCGAGCGCGATCTGCACGACGGCGCCCAGGCCCGTCTGGTCGCCCTGGCCATGGATCTCGGTCTCGCGAAGGAGAAGCTGACCGAGGACCCGCAGGCCGCGGCGCGGATGGTCGACGAGGCGCACGGCGAGGTGAAGACGGCGCTGCAGGAGCTGCGGGATCTGGCGCGTGGCATCCATCCGGCGGTCCTGACCGACCGGGGGCTGGACGCGGCCCTGTCGGCGGTGGCCTCGCGGTGCACGGTGCCGGTGGAGGTCCAGGTGGATCTGGAGGAGCGGCCGGTGCCGGCGATCGAGGGGATCGCCTATTTCACGGTCTCGGAGCTGCTGCAGAACATCAGCAAGCACTCGCGGGCGACGTGGGCGGCGGTGGACGTGTGGCGGGTGGAGAACCGGCTGATGTTGCAGGTCGTGGACAACGGCGTCGGTGGCGCGGGCACCTCCGGCGGCTCGGGGCTGGCGGGGCTGGCCGAGCGGCTGGACGCGGTGGACGGGATCCTGGTGGTCGACTCACCGGCCGGCGGGCCCACCCGCGTGACGGCGGAGCTTCCCTGGCGGACCGTGTAGGCCGGGGGTGCGGTTCGGGTGCCCTTCGGCGCCTCATTGAGAGGGGATCCGGCCCCGGGATCCGGCCCCGTGATCCGGCTCCGTGATCCGGCTCCGGTTGGTTCGGGGCCGGATTTCCGTATGGCGGCGGCATAGCAGGCCTTGGCCGCAAGCGCGCCATCACCGCGAGCGCTCCTCGGCGGCGAGCACGCCACCGACGCGAGCACGCCACCGACGCGAGCCCGCCACGGCAAGCACACCTTGAGCACGTCACCACGCCACGGCAAGCACACCCTGAGCACGTCACGTCGTTCGGGCGCAGGTTATCCACAGGCCCGGTGCGGAAGAGCCGATCGCGGGATACTGAGGGCGCGAAGGACGAAGGGCCGGGACACGCTCGGCCGAATGCCAAGGCACACGGGGGGCCGGGGACGTGGAGGACAGGGTGCGGGTGGTCATCGCCGAGGACTCGGTGCTGCTCAGGGAGGGGCTGACCCGGCTGTTGACCGACCGTGGGCACGAGGTCGTGGCGGGCGTCGGAGACGGTGACGCGCTGATCAAGACCATCACCGAGCTGGACGGACAGGGCGAGCTGCCGGACGTGGTGGTGGCGGACGTGAGAATGCCGCCGACGCACACCGACGAAGGAGTTCGGGCCGCCGTACAGCTGCGCAAGTCGCACCCCGGCCTGGGGGTACTCGTACTGTCGCAGTACGTGGAGGAGCGGTACGCCACGGAACTGCTGGCCGGGTCCAGCCGCGGGGTCGGCTATCTGCTCAAGGACCGCGTGGCGGAGGTTCGTGAGTTCGTGGACGCGGTCGTGCGGGTGGCCCGAGGGGGTACGGCACTCGACCCGGAGGTCGTCGCCCAGCTGCTGGGCCGCAGCCGTAAGCAGGACGTGCTCGCGGGGCTCACGCCGCGTGAGCGGGAGGTCCTAGGACTGATGGCCGAGGGGCGGACCAACTCGGCCATCGCCCGGCAGCTGGTGGTGAGCGACGGAGCGGTCGAGAAGCACGTCAGCAACATCTTTCTGAAGCTCGGGCTGTCGCAGAGCGACGGGGACCACCGGCGGGTTCTGGCGGTCCTCACCTATCTGAACTCCTGACGATCTGACACCGTGTCAGAAAGCTGGCTTCCGCCGAGCCGGAGGCCCAGAACCAAAGACCGAGCGGGGAGCGTCTTCAAGGAAGCGCCGGGGGGCGTGTAAATCATGACAAGTCCGGGTGGTGCACCACCTCAAAGCCACGTCCGTCATGCGAATGGCCCAGGGAGAGCGACCTTTGCGGACGTAGGGTTGATCCTGGGAAGGCTTGCGGGAAGGCCGTGCCCAGATGCCGCCTCGAAGGAGGTCCAGTTCAGTGACCAGCCAGGTCAGTAGCCCAGCGGAGCAGGCCGACGAAGCCGTCGTGGGAGAGCAGCGCAAACCGGCAGGGACGAAGGACGTCCGCCGGCTGGACCGGGTGATCATTCGTTTCGCGGGGGACTCCGGGGACGGTATGCAGCTCACCGGCGACCGTTTCACCTCGGAGACAGCGACCTTCGGCAACGATCTGTCGACGTTGCCGAACTTCCCGGCCGAGATCCGCGCCCCCGCAGGCACTCTGCCGGGCGTGTCCTCCTTCCAGCTGCACTTCGCCGACCACGACATCCTCACTCCGGGCGACGCGCCGAACGTGCTGGTCGCGATGAACCCGGCAGCCCTGAAGGCCAACATCGCCGATCTGCCGCGCGGCGCGGAGATCATCGTCAACACGGACGAGTTCACCAAACGGGCGATGCAGAAAGTGGGCTACGACGCCTCGCCGCTGGAGGACGGCTCGCTCGACGGGTACAGCCTCCACCCGGTGCCGCTGACGACGCTGACGGTCGAGGCGCTGAAGGAGTTCGACCTCACCCGCAAGGAGGCCGAGCGCAGCAAGAACATGTTCGCGCTGGGCCTGCTGAGCTGGATGTACCACCGGCCGACCGAGGGCACGGAGAAGTTCCTGACCTCGAAGTTCGCCAAGAAACCGGACATCGCGGCCGCCAACATCGCCGCCTTCCGCGCGGGCTGGAACTTCGGCGAGACGACCGAGGACTTCGCCGTCTCCTACGAGATCGCCCCGGCCACGACGGCTTTCCCGGTCGGCACCTACCGCAACATCTCCGGGAACCTCGCCCTGTCCTACGGACTGGTCGCCGCGTCCCGTCAGGCGGACCTGCCGCTGTATCTGGGCTCGTACCCGATCACCCCGGCCTCGGACATCCTGCACGAGCTGAGCAAGCACAAGAACTTCGGCGTACGGACCTTCCAGGCCGAGGACGAGATCGCCGGTATCGGTGCGGCCCTGGGGGCGGCCTTCGGCGGCTCGCTGGCGGTGACCACGACCTCCGGCCCCGGCGTGGCGCTGAAGTCGGAGACCATCGGGCTGGCCGTGTCGCTGGAGCTGCCGCTGCTGGTGATCGACATCCAGCGCGGCGGGCCGTCGACGGGGCTGCCGACCAAGACCGAGCAGGCTGACCTGTTGCAGGCCATGTTCGGCCGCAACGGCGAGGCGCCGGTGCCGATCGTCGCCCCGTGCACCCCGGCCGACTGCTTCGACGCGGCCCTGGAGGCGGCGCGGATCGCGCTCACGTACCGCACGCCGGTGATGCTGCTGTCGGACGGCTATCTGGCCAACGGCTCGGAGCCCTGGCGGATCCCGGAGCTGGACGAGCTGCCGGATCTGACGGTGCAGTTCGCGCAGGGTCCGAACCACACCCTGGAGGACGGCAGCGAGGTCTTCTGGCCGTACAAGCGCGACCCGCAGACCCTCGCCCGGCCCTGGGCGATCCCGGGGACCCCGGGCCTGGAGCACCGGATCGGCGGCATCGAGAAGGAGGACGGCACGGGCAACATCTCGTACGCCCCGGCCAACCACGACTTCATGGTCCGCACCCGCCAGGCCAAGATCGACGGCATCGAGGTGCCGGACCTGGAGGTCGACGACCCGCACGAGGCGACGACGCTGGTGCTGGGCTGGGGATCGACGTACGGCCCGATCACGGCCGCGGTCCGTCGGCTGCGCAACGCCGGCGAGTCGATCGCGCAGGCGCACTTGCGCCATCTGAACCCGTTCCCACGCAACCTGGGCGTGGTACTCGGACGCTACGAGAAGGTGGTGATCCCCGAGATGAACCTCGGCCAGCTCGCCACCCTGATCCGGGCGAAGTACCTGGTGGACGCGCACTCGTACAACCAGGTCAACGGCATGCCGTTCAAGGCGGAACAGCTCGCCAAGGCGCTCAAGGAGGCCATCGATGGCTGAGACGTCCACGGAAGGCACGGGCACGATCGAGGCACTCTCGCTCGTCCCCAAGGCCGAGGCCCGCCAGTCCATGAAGGACTTCAAGTCCGATCAGGAAGTGCGCTGGTGCCCCGGCTGCGGTGACTACGCGATCCTGGCCGCGGTCCAGGGCTTCATGCCGGAGCTGGGCCTGGCCAAGGAGAACATCGTCTTCGTCTCGGGCATCGGCTGTTCCTCCCGCTTCCCGTACTACATGAACACGTACGGGATGCACTCCATCCACGGCCGCGCCCCCGCCATCGCGACGGGCCTCGCCACCTCGCGGCGGGACCTGAGCGTGTGGGTGGTGACCGGTGACGGCGACGCGCTGTCGATCGGCGGCAACCACCTGATCCACGCCCTGCGGCGCAACGTCAACCTCAAGATCCTGCTGTTCAACAACCGGATCTACGGTCTGACGAAGGGCCAGTACTCCCCCACCTCCGAGGTCGGCAAGATCACCAAGTCGACGCCGATGGGGTCGCTGGACGCGCCCTTCAACCCGGTGTCCCTGGCCATCGGCGCCGAGGCGTCCTTCGTGGCGCGCACGGTGGACTCCGACCGCAAGCACCTCACCCAGGTGCTGCGCGAGGCGGCGGCTCACAAGGGCACGGCGCTGATCGAGATCTACCAGAACTGCAACATCTTCAACGACGGCGCCTTCGAGGTCCTCAAGGACAGGCAGCAGGCCGAGGAGGCGGTGATCCGGCTGGAGCACGGGCAGCCGATCCGCTTCGGCACGGGCGGGGCGCGCGGCGTCGTACGCGATGTGCGGACCGGCGACCTGAAGGTCGTCACCGTGACCCCGGAGAACGAGTCGCAGGTCCTGGTCCACGACGCGCACTCGGCGTCCCCGACCACGGCGTTCGCGCTGTCCCGGCTGGCCGACCCGGACACCCTGCACCACACGCCGATCGGTGTGTTCCGCTCGGTGGAGCGTCCGGTGTACGACACCCAGATGGCGGACCAGCTGGACACGGCGATCGAGCAGAACGGCAAGGGGGATCTGGCCGCGCTGTTGGCGGGCGGCGACACCTGGACCGTGGTGGGCTGACCGGCCCGTTCGAACACGGTTGAGGGCCCGGTGCCGTACGGCGCCGGGCCCCTCGTCGTCGAGCGAGCCGTCGAGCCGTTGAGCCGTTCCAGCGGTTCAGCCGTTCCAGCGGATCAGCCGCGTGAGTCGGCCTTGCGCGCGTCGTACGCCTCGCGCGCCTTCTCGACGTCGCCCATCCGCTCGCTGGTCCACAGCGCCAGCCCGCGCACCTGTTCGGCCGCCTCGCGGCCCAGGTCGGTCAGGGAGTAGTCGACCCTCGGGGGGATCACCGGCTTGGCGTCACGGTGGACCAGACCGTCGCGTTCCAGGGTCTGGAGGGTCTGCGTGAGCATCTTCTCGCTGACGCGGCCGATCGTGCGGCGCAGTTCGCTGAAGCGGTAGGGGCGCTCCAGCAGCTCGATCAGCACGAGGACGCCCCAGCGGCTGGTGACATGCTCCAGGACCAGGCGATAGGGGCACATCGACTCACCGATGTCGTACTTGCTCGTCGCTGCGTCCGCCACGGGACTTACTGCGGGACTTACTGCCATGCAAGTACCTTACTTCAAAGTGGGTACTTTCGAAGAGTTAGCGCACTCCCTAGGGTTAGTGACAGCACCGAACGCACCCCCTCAAGGAGTTCTGATCATGAGCATCGTCGTCACCGGAGCCACCGGACACCTGGGCCGCCACGTCGTGGAGCAGCTGCTGGAGAAGGTTCCGGCCGACCAGGTCACCGCCGTCGTCCGCACCCCCGAGAAGGTCGCCGACCTCGCCGAGCGCGGCGTGAAGATCGCCACCGCCGACTACAACACCCCCGAGACCTTCGACGGACTGTTCGCGGCCGGCGACAAGGTGCTGCTCATATCCGGTAACGAGTTCGACAAGGGCCGCGTCGGCCAGCACCAGGTCGTCATCAACGCCGCCAAGGCCGCCGACGTGGCCCTGCTCGCCTACACCAGCGCGCCCGGCACCCTCACGGCCGCCCTCGCCGACGACCACCGGGGCACCGAGAAGGCGCTCCTGGAGTCCGGTCTGCCGTACGCGCTGCTGCGCAACGGCTGGTACCACGAGAACTACACCGAGAACCTCGCGCCGGTCCTGCAGTACAACGCGGTCACCCACGCCGCCGGCGAGGGCCGCGTCTCCTCCGCCTCCCGCGCCGACTACGCGGCCGCCGCGGTCGCCGTGCTGACCGGCGAGGGTCACGAGAACCAGACGTACGAGCTGGGCGGCGACGTCGCCTGGAACTTCACCGAGTACGCCGCCGAGCTGAGCCGGCAGACCGGCAAGGAGATCGCCAACAACGCCGTCTCCGTGGAGGCCTTCGCCGGCATCCTGACCGGCGCCGGGCTGCCCGAGCCGCTCGCCGCGACCCTCGCCGGCGTGGACGCCTCCGTCGAGAAGGGCGAGCTGGTCGTCGACAGCGGGGACCTGTCCCGCCTGACCGGCCGCCCGACCACGCCGCTCGCCGACGCCATCGCGGCCGCGCTCAAGGGCTGACACCCCGGAACCCCCCGGAGCCCCTGAAACTACCTGGAACCACCCGGAACTACCCGGAACATCCGGGACTACCCGGAACCGCCCGCCCTCCGGGTCTACCCGGGACCCCGGGACCCCGGAACCCCCGGCACTCCCGGCCCCCTCCCCGGCACACCGCCCCGGGCGATCGGCCCCCGCGTGTCATGACCGTATGGCGATACGGGCATGACACGCGGGGGTGTTCGGCGTTACCTTCGTGCAGGCCGCCATGCCGACGCGGCCGGGGTGCGCGAAGGAGGGGCCCGTGAGCGGGAAGTCGCAGGGTGAACGGCGTACAGGACTGCTGAACGGCTTCGCGGCGTACGGCATGTGGGGGCTCGTCCCCCTCTTCTGGCCTCTGCTGAAGCCCGCCGGGGCGGTCGAGATCCTCGCCCACCGGATGGCCTGGTCCCTTGTGTTCGTGGCGGTGGCACTGGTCTTCGTACGGCGCTGGGCCTGGGCGGGTGAGCTGATACGGCAGCCGCGGCGACTGGCGCTCGTCGCCGTGGCCGCGGCCGTGATCACCGTCAACTGGGGCGTCTACATCTGGTCCGTGAACTCGGGCCATGTCGTGGAGGCGTCGCTCGGATACTTCATCAATCCGCTCGTCACCATCGCGATGGGCGTCCTGCTGCTGAAGGAACGGCTGCGGCCGGTGCAGTGGGCGGCGGTCGGGGTCGGGTTCGCCGCGGTGATCGTGCTGACCGTCGGGTACGGCCGGCCGCCGTGGATCTCCCTCACGCTCGCCTTCTCCTTCGCCACGTACGGGCTGGTCAAGAAGAAGGTCAACCTCGGCGGCGTCGAGTCGCTGGCCGCGGAGACCGCGATCCAGTTCCTGCCCGCCGTGGGATACCTGGTGTGGCTGACGGCCCAGGGCGAGTCGACGTTCAGCTCACAGGGGCCCGGCCACGCGGCGCTGCTCGCGGCCACCGGAATCGTCACCGCGCTGCCGCTGGTGTGCTTCGGCGCGGCCGCGATACGGGTGCCGCTGTCGACGCTGGGACTGCTCCAGTACCTGGCGCCGGTCTTCCAGTTCCTGCTCGGCGTCCTGTACTTCCACGAGGCGATGCCAGCCGAGCGGTGGGCCGGGTTCGCGCTTGTGTGGCTGGCGCTGACGCTGCTCACGGCCGACGCGTGGCGCTCCGCGCGCCGGAGCAGGCCGACGGAGTTCAGCGTGCCGAGGGTGGAACAGCCCGCGTCCGCGGTGGCGGACGCCCGAGTGCCGTAGCAGGAGCCCGGTGCCACAGCCGGACGCCTGAACCCGCCGTAGCGAACGCCCGAGTGCCGTAGCGGGAACCCGGCGCCACAGCCGGGACGCCCCGGTGCCGCAGCCAGGACACCCGAGTGCCGTAGCAGGAGCCCGGTGCCACAGCCGGACGCCCGAGTCCGCCGTAGCGAACGCCCGAGTGCCCTAGCGGGAACCCGGTGCCACAGCCGGACGCCCGAGTCCGCCGTAGCGAACGCCCGAGTGCCGTAGCAGGAGCCCGGTGCCACAGCCGGACGCCTGAATCCGCCGTAGCGAACGCCCGAATGCCGTAGCGGGAACCCGGTGCCACAGCCGGGACACCCCGGTGCCGCAGCCAGGACGCCCGAGTCCGCCGTGGTGGACGCCGAGACTGGGGACATCACGGCGATTCCCGTTGCCACCCCGCTCGCACGCCCCTATGAGTGGTCGCATGACAAAGGCACCGGAATCCACGCCCACCCCCGCACCCCTGCACTGGAAGCTCGTCATCGACTCGGCCGACCCGCAGTCCCAGGCCGTCTTCTGGGCCGCAGCGCTGCGCTACGAGATCGAGGACAACAACGCCCTGATCGAGCGGCTCCTGGAACTCGGCGTGCTGCCGCGCGAGGACGTCGTCGAGTTCCAGGCCCGCCTCGCCTTCCGGGACCTGGTGGCCGTACGGCATCCGGACGACCCGTACGACAAGGACAGCGGCACCGGGCGGGGGCGGCGGCTGCTGTTCCAGCGGGTGCCGGAGGCGAAGAGCGTCAAGAACCGGCTCCATCTCGATCTGCACGCCGCGGCCGGGGAGCGCGAGGCCGAGGTCGAGCGGCTGCGGGGGCTCGGGGCGAGTGTGCTGCGGCATGTGAAGGAGCCCGGCGGGGAGTGGGCGTTGATGGCGGACCCCGAGGGGAACGAGTTCTGCGTGCAGTGAGCGGTGACCCGACTCCGGGGGCGGGGTAGGCGGCGCGGGACGACGGGGCTGTCACAAACGGCGAGGCCGACCGGTCCTTGCTGTCGGCAGTCCCTGTCCGGTCGACCTCCTCTGCCCGGTCGACCTCCTCTGCCCGGTCGACCGCTTCTGCCCGGTCGACCGCTTCTGCCCGGTCGGCCGTCGCCCCTGGAGGACACACATGAGTGCTGAACACCCTCACCTGCCCCCGGGCGTCGAGGTGCTCGCGACCCTGTCGGAGGCGGCGGGCCGGATCCCGGCCGGCGCCGAGGCCAGGACCATCCGGGTCACCCTGTCGCCCGGCGACCCCGGCGCCCCGGCGCCCCGCCGCACCGGCACCCGGGTCCGCTCTTCGGCTACGTCACCGAGGGCGAGATCCTCTTCGAGCTGGAGGGGCAGCCGCCCCGCGTGCTCAAGGCCGGGGACGCCCTGTTCGAGCCCGGCGGCGACGTGATCCACTACCAGGGCGCCAACAACCTTCCGGACGCGCAGTCGCAGCTGGTGGTGACCATGTTCGCGCCGCCCGGCAGCCCGGTCCTCACGGTGGTCGGCGCGGAGGAACTGGCCGAGCGACGGCATCTGCGCGTCGGCCTGACCTGACGCGCAGGTCACGTCGGCGGCGACTAGAGGGTTTTCCCTATACGAACTCCCAGTCCGAATAGCGCTCTTGACGGAGAGTCAGCCCCACCTCGACCATCCAGGCACCCCATTCACTGAGGAATCCCCGTGATTCCCCAAGGAATTCGGAGCCCCCCACCATGAAGCTCTCCGTCTCCTGGCGCGCGTCGGCGGCCGCGGTTGTAGCGGCCGCCACGCTTCTGACCAGCGGATCCATAGCCGGCGCCGCACCCGAGGACGCCGTCGAGGCGGCCGCCGCGCCCGACATACCCGTGGCGAACGTGAAGGCCCACCTCACCCAGCTCCAGTCCATCGCCACCGCCAACGGCGGCAACCGGGCCCACGGCCGCCCCGGCTACAAGGCCTCCCTCGACTATGTGAAGGCCAAGCTGGACGCCGCCGGATACACGACGGCCATCCAGCAGTTCACATCCTCCGGCCGCACCGGCTACAACCTGATCGCCGACTGGCCCGGCGGCGACACCAACCAGGTCGTGATGGCCGGCTCGCACCTCGACAGCGTCTCCTCCGGCCCCGGCATCAACGACAACGGCTCCGGCTCCTCGGCCGTCCTGGAAACCGCGCTCGCCGTGTCGCGGGCCGGCTACCAGCCCACCAAGCATCTGCGGTTCGCCTGGTGGGGCGCGGAGGAGCTGGGGCTCGTCGGCTCCCGCTACTACGTCAACAACCTCTCCTCCGCGAACCGCGCGAAGATCACCGGCTATCTGAACTTCGACATGATCGGCTCACCCAACCCCGGCTACTTCGTCTACGACGACGACCCCGCGATCGAGAAGACCTTCAAGGACTACTACGCCGGCCTCGGCGTCGCGACCGAGATCGAGACCGAGGGCGACGGCCGCTCAGACCACGCCCCGTTCAAGAGCGCGGGTGTGCCGGTGGGCGGCCTGTTCACCGGGGCGAGCCGTACGAAGACCGCGGCTCAGGTGACCAAGTGGGGCGGTACGGCCGGGCAGTCCTTCGACCGCTGCTACCACTCGTCCTGCGACACCACGTCCAACATCAACGACACCGCCCTGAACCGCAACAGCGACGCGGTCGCGTACGCGGTGTGGGAGCTGTCGCAGTAGCGGCAGGCCAAGGGCAGCGGGCGTTTCAGGCGGTGGGCGGTTCGGCCGACTTGGCGGCTCGGGCGGCGAGACGGTCCATGCGGGCACGGGCCGACTCCAGCTCGTCGGCCTCCTCGGCGGCGGGGCCGCCCTCCGCCACGAGCTCGCTCCACAGACCGATCAGGTCACGGCCCAGGGCCAGGCCCAGCGCGGGGTCCCGGACCGCCCGCCACGCCGTGGCCGCGCCGTGCAGGCTGCCGTACGACGCCTCCGCGTCCCGGAGCCGGTGGTGCGTACGGGCCACGTCGAGGGAGAGGCCGAAGGCACGCTCCGGTTCGCCGGCCAGGTAGGCGATGTACGCGGCGAGTTCACGCATCCGCAGCACCTCGGGGTGCTCCAGCCCCAGCACCGCCGAAGCCTGGGCCACGGTCCGCTCCGCGAGCTCGGTCGCCTCCGCCGTCCGGCCCTCCTTCACGGCCTCGTTGATCCGCACCATCTGATCGGCGAAGGGCGAGGCATCGGCGGTCGTGGTCGGCTCCGCGTCCCCGAGAACGGCTTCGGCCACGGCGTCGAAGCCGCGCGGCGGGGTGAAGCCGGGGTCCGGGTCGAGATCGGGGGTGGGGGCGGGAAGGAGGAGGGGGGCCGGGCGCGGGGCGGCTCGCCGCGCCTCGGCTTGCGACGCCTCGGCCTGCGACGCCTCGGTTTCCGGCACGACAGCTTCCGGTACGACAGCTTCCGGTACGACAGCTTCCGGTACGACAGCTTCCGGTACGACAGCTTCCGGTACGACGTTCTGCGGTACGGCGTCTTCCGGTACGGCACCCTGCGGCACGTCCGTCGGCTCCGGCTTCGCGTCCATGAGCGGGGGCGGGCCGAACTCCCCCAGCGGCGGCGCGACCGTGCCGGGCACGGGGTCCCGCACCGGCTCAGGGCCCGATCCGGGCAAGGTCCGCAGCCGGAAGGTGGGCGAGGCGTCCCGCTCCGGGCCCGGCAGCGGGCGTAGGACGCGCGTGGGCCTGTCCGGATGGGGCGCCGGGTCCTGCTGGATCGGCGCGGCCGACGCTTCCGGCGCTTCCGGCGCTTCCGGCGCTACCGGCGCAACCGGCGCAACCGGCGCAACCGGCGCTACCGCAGGCCCCGGCTGCACCGAGGGTTCCCTGGGCGGAGCCGTCCGTACCGGCTCGGCGGTGAACTCGCTGGAGCCGTCCGCCGCCACCCGCAGCGGGACGACGTAACCGATGCGCTCGTCGTGGATCGTGGCGTGCACGGGGTGGCCGCTGGCGACCGCGATGCGCTGGAGGTGGGTCAGCACGGTGCGCTGGATCTCCTCGCCGGGGACGGCGGTCACGGGGACGCCGCCGATCGACGCGCCGGCCGCGCCCGGGCCGACGCCGGGAACGCGCACGTCGATCGGCGCGGCCACGGGGCCCGCAAAGGCCGCGGCGCGTTTCTGTTCCCGCTTCATCGCGCGGCTCAGTCGAGACATCGCTTCCCTCACTCGCATGCGCCGGGGAGATTCGCGGCCGACGCGTTCGGGTCCCATGGTGCCCCCTCCCGCCGTCGTGTTCCGCTTCCCCGGCGTCAACATCCGGTAGTACAGATCGGACACGTCGTACACGTACTGTCGAGTCTCTCCGGCCGCGCGCGGCGCGGGCGTCACCGGGACGTCACAGACTCGTTCCAGGAGCTTGTGCCACCTCACAGCGTTCTCATGCCTGGCTCGATGATCATTGTGGTGACGAGGGAGGAGTGCGGGCATGCGGAGTGACATGCACGTGCAGCAGGGGCGGTCCGAGCCGGGGCCGGAGATCTGGATCCGCGGGCCGGCGCCCCTGCCCGAGGAGCCCTCGCCCTCCCCTGCCGCCGCCACGCCCCGGCGCTTCTCCTGGGTCGGCGTGCACGGCGGGGCGGGTGCCACGACGCTCGCCACGGTCTACGGCGGCCAGGACTGTGGCCGCGCCTGGCCCGGCCCTGCCGATCCGCAGTCGGTACTGCTCGTGGCCCGCACGCACGCGGCCGGGCTGGCCGCCGCCCTGGGCGCCCTGGAGATCTTCCGGCGCGGTGCGGCTCCGCACGGGCTCGATCTCGACGCCGTCGTCCTGGTCGCGGACGCGCCGGGTCGGCTGCCGAGGCCGCTCGCCGAGCGCGTCAAGGTGATCGAGTCGGTCATCGACGTGTACCGGGTGCCGTGGGTGCCCGCCTGGCGGCTCGGCGAACTGGGCGGGCAACGGCCACGGGAGGCGGCGGCGTTGGCCCGGCTGACGGGGCACTCCCGCTGAGCCCGGCCGCTGCCGAACCGTCGGCCACCGAGATCGCCTCGGCCGTACGCTCGCGGGCCCTTCGCGCCGTCGATGCCGTGGCGGCGGCCCTCGAACGCATCGAACGGGCCGACCCCGTCCTGTCCGCGTTCATCGAAGTGTGGGACGAGGAGGCCCTGCGGCGGGCCCGGGACGTGGACGCACGGGTCGACGCGGGCGAGCGACTGCCGTTGGCCGGCGTGCCGATCGCGGTCAAGGGGCGGCGTGGGCTGCGGACAGCGGCCCCGCTCCTCGCGGCGGGATGCGTGGCGGTCGGCGCGACATCCGTTCCGGGGCCGGGAACTCCCTGGCAGACCTGGGGACTCGGCCGATACGGCCCCACGGCCAACCCCTGGCATCCCGACCGGACACCGGGCGGCTCCTCCGCCGGCTCGGCCGCGGCGGTGGCGGCAGGGCTGGTACCGCTCGCGACCGGCAGCGACGGGGCCGGCTCGGTGCGGATCCCTGCCGCGTGGTGCGGGGTCGTCGGCCTGAAGACCAGCAACGGACGGCTGCCGTCGGCCGACCGTACGGGGCTTATGGCGCTGGGGGTGCTCGCGCGGTGTGTGGGGGATGTGGCGGCGTATTGGGACGTGATGACGGGGGGTGACGGGGTGTGGGGTGACGGGGTGTGGGGTGGTG
>NZ_KQ948941.1:29776-165254 GCF_001514235.1 Streptomyces caeruleatus
GGGGCGTGGGGTGGCGGGCTACGGGGTGGTGCGGCGCAGGGTGACGGGGTGCGGGATGGTGCGGCGCAGGGTGACGGGGTGCGGGGTGACGAGGTGCGGGATGGTGCGGCGCGGGGTGGCCGAGTGCGGGGTGGCCAGGTGCCGGGCGGCGGGCCGCCTGGTGCGGGCACCTATGACGGGCCGTTCGGGGGCCAAGACAGGTCGGTTGGTGAGCTTGGCAGGCCGGTCGGCGCGGATGACTGGTCGGGTGGGGAACTGGGCAGGCCGGTCGGCGCGGATGACTGGTCGGGTGGGGAACTGGGCAGGCCGGTCGGCGCACACGACTGGCCGGGTGGGGAACTGGGCAGGCCGGTCGGCGCACACGACTGGCCGGGTAGGGAACTCGGCAGGCCGGGCGACGCACATGACCGGCTGGTCGGCAGGTACGACGCCCCGACCGCCGTATGGTCCCCCGACCTCGGCTTCGACTCCCCCGACCCGGACGTCGTCGCCGTCGCCCACGCCACGGCCGTACGGCTGGCCGAGGCCGACGCGATACGGCTCGTACGGCCACGGTCGCCGCTCCGTCTCGAAGACCCGGCCCCGGCATGGCTCGCCCTGCGAGCCTCGGATTCCGCGTCCCGGACCCCCGATGCGCACCGGATCCGGGCCGCGAACGACCGCCGCCTGGCCGACCTCTTCACCGAGACCGAGCTGCTGCTGACGCCGACCGCCCCCACCCCGCCGCACGGCCACGACGGTCCCGGCGACCGGTACTCCACCGCACTGACCTGGGCGTTCAACCTGAGCGGACATCCGGCGATCAGCATTCCCGCGGGGTTGGACGGCGATGGCTGTCCGGTCGGGCTCCAGTTGGTGGCGGCGCATGGAGGGGAGGCTCTGTTGATCGAGGCGGCGCGGGCGGCCGAGGCGGCCGTTGGACCTTGGACGGGCTGGACCGGCTGAGCCAGCTGATCAGGCCGATCCGACTGATCTGACTGATCCCGCCGATCCGGCCGATCCCGCTGGGCTGAACCCACCGACCAAGCTCGGGAACGCCGCGCCGCTCCTCGACGCCACCCTGGCGGCCACGGACCTGGTGATCGCGTCGCCGCGGTACTGGTACTCGGTGTCCGCCCACACCAAGCGCTATCTGGAGGAGTGGGAGAACTGGCTGCGCACTCCCGGCCTCGACTTCAAGGCGAGGATGGCCGAGCGCACCTGTGGGGTGTCACCGCGCTCTACCACAAGGAACACGAGGTCGCAGAGCCGCTGATCGGCACGCTCAACAACTCGGCCGCCTACTTCGGCATGCGCTTCGGCGGCGTCCTGCTGGGCAAGGGCGGCCGGATCGACGACGTACTGGGCGACACCGCGGCGCTCACCCGCGCCAAGACCTTCTTCGCCCAGGACCCGCCCACCGCCCTCTTCCCCTACCAGGCCGCCTGACCGGACACCCAGCCGTGCGAACGGATACCGACTGCCCGAACGGATACCGGCCGCCCGAACGTATACCGGCCGCCCGAGCGGAACCCGGCTGCCCGAGCGGAGCGCTACGCGGTGATGTCCTTCGTGGTGAATCTCGCCCAGGCCGCCGAACCGAACACAGCGGCGTAGAGGGCCTGGATCCCCAGGTTCTTGACGAGGTCGTCCCAGTAGACGGGTTCGCGCATGAGGTCGGCGAAGGACAGCCAGTAGTGGGAGAAGAAGTACGGCTGGAGTGCGTGGAGCTGGGGTATCTGGTCGAGGATCTGGACGGTGATCAGCAGGCCGACGGTCGTCGCCATCGCCGCGATCCCGCTGTTGGTCAGCGTGGAGACGAACAGGCCGAGCGCCGCCACGCCGATCAGTGACGCGGCGACGACCAGGGCGATCAGCAGGGCTCTGCCGAGTCCCTCCGCGAAGCTGATGCGGGTGCCGGAGATGGTCGTCAGTTCGCCCAGTGGGAAGAGCAGTGCCCCGACCGTGAGCGCCGAGATCGCGACCACGAGGGTGGCGACCAGGCAGAAGGCCATCGTGGTCGCGTACTTGGTGAGGAGCAGCCGGGTGCGGCCGGCGGGGGCGACGAGGAGATAGCGCAGGGTGCCCGCGTTCGCCTCGCCGGCTATCGCGTCGCCCGCGATGACGCCGATCGCCATGGGCAGGAAGAACGGGAGCGTCGCGGCCAGTGCGGTGAAGACCAGGAACAGGCCGTTGTTGGTGATCTGCGAGATGAACGCCGGGCCGCCGCCCTGCGGGCCGCCGCCGCCCATCGACGCACCGTCGCTGGTCTCGATCTTCACTGCGATCCCGACCAGGATCGGCACGGCGGCGAGGACGGCGAGCAGCGCGAGGGTGCGCCAGCGCCGGAAGGTGGTGAGCAGTTCGCTGCGGAGGACCCCGAAGGTCCACAGAAGGCTGACCTTCCGGGTCCCTTCGCCCGCGGCGCCCTGCCGGACGACCTCAGCCCGCGACATCGAACCCCTCCCCCGTGAGTGCCACGAACGCGTCCTCCAGAGAGGCCCGTTCGACGCCGAAGCCCCGCACCCGGACCCCGGCGGTCACCAACGCGGCGTTGACGTCGGCGAGATCGCGGTCCGGGGGTTCGGCGGTCACCCGGTCCTCGGTACTGACGACGTCGCCGGCACCCTGCTCCTTCAGCACCCGGGCCGCATCCGCGGTGTCCGGGGTGGTCACGACGAGCCGGCCGCGGCTTCCGGCCGCCAGCTCCGCCACCGCGCCCTGGGTGATCAGCCGGCCCTGCGCCATCACGGCGGCGTGGGTGCAGACCTGCTCGATCTCGTCGAGGAGGTGGGAGGAGAGGAAGACGGTCGTGCCGTCGGACGCCAACTCCCGGATCAGGGCACGGATCTCGCGCATGCCCTGCGGGTCGAGTCCGTTGGTCGGCTCGTCGAGGACGAGGAGCCTGCGCGGCTGGAGGAGCGCGGCCGCGAGCCCCAGCCGCTGTTTCATGCCGAGCGAGTACGCCTTGGCCTTCTTGCCCGCGGCGGCCGTCAGGCCCACCCGGTCCAGCGCGGCCGCGACCCGGGTGCGCCGGGTGCGCGGATCGGCGGTCGGGTCGGCGGCGTCGTACCGGACGAGGTTGTCGCGTCCGGAGAGGAAGCCGTACAGGGCGGGTCCCTCGATGAGCGCGCCGACGTACGGCAGCACGGAGCGCGCGGACCGGGGCATGGGCTGCCCCAGCACGCGCGCGGTGCCGGCGGTGGGCTCGATGAGGCCCATCAGCATGCGGATGGTCGTTGTCTTGCCCGAGCCGTTCGGACCGAGGAAGCCGAAGACACTGCCCGCCGGGACGGTCAGATCGAGACCGTCGACGGCGAGCTGCCCGCCGCGGTAGCGCTTGGTGAGCGCGCGGGTGGCGATCACCGCCTGCGCGGCGGGCAGTTCCTCCATCGGTCCTCAGGCTCCTCGGGTTCCTAGGGGCACCTAGATCATTGGCACGGCTACGGCTACGGCTACAGCTACGGCGACCGGCCGGTCACCATCCGCCGACCAGCGACCGCCAACCTGCAACGGCACCCGGCAACCGGCAACCGGCCGCGGTTCACTTCCCGGAGTCGGCCGCCTTCACGAGCGCGTCCTTGTCGACCGCGCCCACGTAGACCTTGCCGTCGTCCGTGATCAGGGCGTTGATCAGACGGGTCTTGAAGACCGTGCCCGAGCCGAACTTGCCCGTGACCTTGTCGCCCAGGGAGTCGAGGAAGCCGCCCATCTCCCCACCGACCTCGGCGCCGGAGGGGACGCCCTCGCCGCCGGTGTCGAAGACGGCCACGGTGTTCCAGCCCTCGCCGATGACCTCGGGGCCGCCCTCGGGCGCCTTGCCGAGCTTGTCCCCGGACTTCGGACCGTCGAGTTCCTTCCCGAAGTCCTTGCCGAAGTCCTTCCCGAACTCGTTGTCGAGCTCCTTGCGCAGCTCGTCCTCGGACTTCGGGGAGCCGTTCTCGCCGTCCTTCCCCTCCAGCTCGTCCTCCTCGGTGACCTTCGCACCCTTGGGCGGGGTGAAGTCGAAGGTGGAGGCGGCCGGCTTGGCGAAGCTGACCTGAGTGAAGCCGGCGTCGATCACTGCCGCGCCACCGCTCGCCGGGGTCAGCGTGAACTTCAGGGGCATCCCGGTCTTGGCGTCGACGGCCACGGTGATCGCGCCGACCGTGGTCCCGGACTGCTTCGGCTTGATGAGCAGCTGGTAGGCGTCCCGGCCCGCGACCTGCGCGGTGCCGTCGACGGTGACGGACGTGGTGTCGTCGACCGCCTTGAGCGCCGCCTCGGCGAAGTCCTTGGGCGTGGCGGGAACGTCTTGCTTCTCCTGCCCGCCCTTCGCCTCCTCGGCGGTGCCGTGGAAGACCTCGTTGGACTTGCTGTCGTAGCCCCAGACGTCCTTGCCGTTATGGATGAGGCTGTACTCGGAGGCGTTCTCCAGCAGGGAGAGCTTCTGCTTGTTCTCGCCGTCCACGGCGACGCGCAGCGTGTGCGTGCCGGACGCCAGCTCGGTGAGCTTGGCCGACGGGTCGGCGGACGATCCGTCACCCGACCCGGACGCCATGGCGCCGGAGGCGAGGCCGGCCCCCAGCCCGCCGAGGTCCGGCAGCCCCAGGTCGGTGCTGATCTTCACGGTGCCGGACAGCTGCTCCACGTCCGACTGCGCGATCTTCTCGATGAGTTGCTCTGCGGTGATCTTCGGCAGGTCCGGGTCGCCCGAGTCGGCGATGGCCGGGACGAGCCCGATGGTCGCCGCCGCGACTCCCACGACCGTGACCGGGACGACGTACCGCGCCGCCTTGCGCCGCCCCGAGGGCAGGTCGTCGACCTCCCCGACCGCGGTCGTACTGTCGTCGGATTCGTACGGTGCCATGTGTGCCTTACCTCCGTCGTCGGCGGCGGCTGTCCTTCTCGTTCGTCGCCCGCGAGTCTTACGACCCCGCACTCGTCCACCCCTGTGCCGCCATTCTCACCCGAATCGGTGAGGAGTGGTGTTGTTGTCCGTGGTTTCCATCTGACCAAATCGGCCAGGGAGATTCGTCAACCTTCGGAGCCAACTCCGCGTACACCTGGGGTATGACACACAAGGGCGTCGCCTCCCCCGACCCGTAGGGGTCGCCGGGGAAGACGCCGCTGTGCGGGGCGGAACCGCCGTGCCGATCAGCCATCGCCGAGGCCGATCAGCCGTTGAGGAACACGTAGTCAGCCCGGTACGGCACCCCGACGACGACGCCGGGCGTGCAGGAGCCGGCCGGGGCGACGCCGCCGACGGTGTTGAGCCGCCGGATCTCGGCGGTGCCGGCGAGGAGGCCGTGGTGCCTGCCGGACCGAGTGGCCTTCAGGTCGAGTTCGAGGATGTTCCCGTCGCCGTTCGCCCGAGCACGGCACGCGTCCCGGAAGCCGAACCCGACGACGGTCATCTTGTGCAGCTGCCCCCGGACGGCACCGCCCGGGACCTCGGCGGTGTGGAGGTTGGCGTAGAAGGAACTCGGGTCGGTCTTCAGCGCGTTGAGCAGGGGCGGGGTCCTTCACGGGGACGGCCCCGACGAGACGGTCCCCCTGACCTGGCCGAGGAGGCCACCGAAGTCGACCTTGATGCCTCCGTTGGTGCCCTTGGCGCCTTGGTGGATGTGCAGAGCGGTCGACCGGCCGGTCCCCCGCCAGGTCGCGGCGACGGACACCTCGTCCCCCTCGACCTTCACAAACGCCAGGGCGCCACCGTCCCTGCCCCCCCACAGTGGGCCCACCCTCGTTAGGCACCTCGCTCGCCCCGCGAAGACTCGCGGCAAGGACGGTGCCCCCGGTGCCTCCGGCATGCCCCGCACGGTCGGCCCGGTGACCTCCGGCGGCGAAGGCGGGAACCACCGTGACAGCGGTGACGACCAGACTCTTACGGAGACGATCTCAGCCTGGACTCAGTCCAACTCCATGACGTGCGTCACCCCTCCAGCCCGTCCGGCGTTTGAGGCCGAGCCGCCCTCTCAGCCCGTCCGGCGTTTGAGGACAAGGCCCGAAGGGCCGACAGCGGGGTCTGGGGCGGCAGCCCCAGCGGGGTCGAAGGGGCGGAGCCCCTTCAAGGGATGGGACGGGTAGGGGCGGCGGGGGCGAAATCACCCGGCCCGATGCACGACCGCATCGCACAACTCCATCAACGCCGCCTTCGCCCCCATCTCCGGCAACGGCGCCAACGAGGCCCGCGCATCCTCCGCATACCGCACGGTGTCCCGCCGAGCCTGCTCCAACGCCGGATGCACCCGAAGCTGAGCCAACGCCTCCGCAAGCCGCGCGTCATCACTGAGATCGGAGTCCAGCAACTCGCTCAACGCGACGTCCTCCGCCAGCCCCAACCGCGCGGCCCGCTCCCGCAACCGCAGCACCGGCATCGTGGGAATCCCCTCCCGGAGATCCGTCCCCGGCGTCTTCCCGGACTCATGGGAGTCGCTCGCGATGTCCAGGACGTCGTCCGCCAGCTGGAAGGCGACCCCGAGCCGCTCCCCGTACTGGGTCAGCACATCGACCACCGTCTCGTCGGCGCCCGACATCATCGCCCCGAACCGGCACGACACCGCCACCAGCGACCCGGTCTTCCCGCTCAGCACATCGAGGTAGTGCTCGACGGGATCCCGCCCGTCCTGCGGCCCCGCCGTCTCCAGGATCTGCCCGGTGACCAGCCGCTCGAACGCCTCGGCCTGCACCCGCACCGCCTCCGGCCCGAGGTCGGCCAGGATGTGCGAGGCTCGCGCGAAGAGGAAGTCGCCGGTCAGGACGGCGACCGAGTTGCCCCAGCGGGTGTTCGCGCTGTCGACACCGCGCCGTACGGCCGCCTCGTCCATCACGTCGTCGTGGTACAGCGTCGCCAGATGGGTCAGCTCCACCACCACCGCCGACGGCACGATGCCCGGCGCATACCGGTCCCCGAACTGGGCAGTGAGCATCACGAGCAGCGGCCGGAACCGCTTTCCGCCCGCCCGCACCAGATGCTGGGCGGCCTCGGTGATGAAGGGGACCTCGCTCTTGGTGGCTTCGAGCAATCCCTCCTCGACAGCCGTCAATCCGGCCTGGACATCGGCTTCCAGAGCCTGGTCCCGCACGCTCAGCCCGAACGGCCCGACGACGGTCACGAGGGGTCTCCTGTCTGCTGGTGTCTACTGGCGGTTACACGGTTTGTCGATAGGTCGCTGCCATCACTCAAGTCAGCGTATCCGGTCACGTTTCGATCACCGATGCCGCCCACCCGTCCACCACGGGCTGTATCGGATCACGGCGGGCATGTTTTTGATCACGTGATAAGGCCGGATATCCATCGACTTATAGGGAAGTAGCGGCCCGTATCCCGAACCGGAGTCGATGTCCAGCCCGGGAGCGGGCCGCCGCCGCGCACCGACCACGCCTTCTTCGGCCAGCCCAGAGGCCTTCTCACGCTCTCCGGCCTGGAGGTCCGGGAACGCTTCTCGTTCCTCGGCATGCAGGCCATCCTCGTCCTGTACTTCGCCGACACGGTCGCCCACGGCGGTTTGGGCATGTCGGCCGGAACCGCCGCCTCCGTCTCCGCCGCCTACGGAACCCTCATCTATCTGGTCTCCATCGCGGGCGGCTGGCTCGCCGACCGCGTCCTCGGCTTGTACCGCGCGGTGCTGTGGGGCGGCATCCTGATCGCCTGCGGCCATTACGCCATGGCGGTGCCGGCCGCCGGCACGACGTGGGCCGGACTCGGTCTGATCAGCGCGGGCACGGGGCTCCTCAAGCCGAACGTCGCCCCCATGGTCGGCAAGCTGCGCTACCGCGCCGACGACGACCGCCGTGACCCCGGCTTCGCGCTGTACTACATGGCGATCAACATCGGCGCCTTCGCGGGCCCGCTCGTCACCGGCTGGCTCGGCGACCACAGGGGCTGGCACTGGGGCTTCTCGGCCGCCGCGATCGGCATGACGTTCGGCCTGGTCCAGTACGCCCTGGGCCGTCGCCACCTGGCCGGACGGAAGCACGCCGCCGAGTTCGCGCTGCCCCCGGACGCCCTGCGCCGGGCGGTCCGCCTCGTCGTCGCGGGCCTCACGGCCACCGCCACGCTCGCCGTCCTCCTCACGGCCACCGCCACGCTCGCCGCCCTCCTCACGGCCACCGCCACGCTCGCCGCCCTCCTCACGGCCTCCGGCCTGCTCACCATGGACCGCTTCGTCGACCTGCTCACCCTGGTCTCGGTGATCGCCCCGGTCGTCTACTTCGCGGTGATGTTCACCAGTCCGCGCGTGACCGCCGAGGAACGCGGCCGGCTGCGCCCGTACATCGTCCTCTTCCTCGCCTCGGTGGTCTTCGACTTCATCCTGTTCCAGGCGTACTCGACGATGATGCTGCTGGCGTCGACGAACGCCGAGAGGTCGATCCTCGGCTTCGGCTTCCCCGCGAGCTGGTACGCCTCGGCCCTCGGCGCCTTCGAGGTCGCCCTCGCGCCGGTCGTCGCCGTGCTGTGGGCCCGCATGGGGCCCAGCCAGCCGCACGCCTCGAACAAGATCGCGATCGGGGTCGTCCTGGGCGGCCTGTCCTTCCTGCTGATGGTGATCCCGACCTCCGGGCACTCCTCCGACCACCACCTCATGTCCGTCTGGTGGATCGTGGGTTCGTACCTGCTGCTCGGCCTCGGCGACGTCCTGCTGGAGACCTCCGGCATGTCGGCCACGACCAAGCTCGCCCCGGCCGCCTTCGCCGGCCAGACCATGTCCCTCTGATCCCTCCCCCTCGCCCTGGCCAACGGCATCCAGGCCCAGACGGTCAAGCTCTACGACGACACCTCCAAGCCCGCCTACTTCGGCGTCAACGGCACCATCGCGGTGCTCGCGGGGCTCGCCGTGACGGCCGCGACCCGCTGGCTGCGCCGCACGATGCACCCGGTGCGCTGACCCGCCACAAAACACCTGCCGCACCCGACGAACCGACCCGACGGGGATCCCGCCCATGCACATCCGTACGTCCTTCCCCTACGAGACGACCCATCACGACATCCGCATCCCGCTCGAAGACGGGACCCTGCTGTACGCGCGCGCGTGGCGCCCTCGCTGTACGCGCGCGCGTGGCGCCCTCGCTGTACGCGCGCGTGTGGCGCCCTCGCTGTACGCGCGCGTGTGGCGCCCTCTGACGGACGAGCCCGTACCGGCGCTCCTCGAACAGCTGCCGTACCGCCTGACAGACTGAACCGCGCCCCGCGACCACCAGCGTCACCCCTGGTACGCCGGCCACGGCTACGCCTCCGTGCGCGTGGACATCCGCGGCCACGGCAACAGCGAGGCCATGCCCACGGACGAGCACTCGGCGACGGAACTGGCCGACGGGGCCGAGGTGGTCGACTGGCTGGCGGCCCAGCCCTGGTGCAACGGCAAGGTCGGCATGTTCGGCATGTTCGGCATGTTCGGCATCTCCTGGGGCGGCTTCAACTCCCTCCAGATCGCGGCCCTCGCGCCCGAGCCGCTCAAGGCGATCGTCACGGTCTGCTCGACGGACGACCGCTATGACAACGACGTGCACTACACGAGAGGTTCCGTCCTCGCCGTCGACATGCACGCCTGGGCCTCGACCATGCGCGCCTCCGTCGCCCGCCCCCGGACCCACTGCACGTCGGCGACGCCTGGCGGGACATGTGGCTCAGGCGGCTGGACGCCGTCGAACCGTTCCTGCACACCTGGCTCGACCACCAGACCCGAGACGACTACTGGCGTCACGGCAGCGTCGGCGAGGACTACGGCGCGATCGACGCCGCCGTCCTCGCGGTGGGCGGCCGGCACGACCCGTACCGCGACACGGTCCTGCGCCTGGTCGAACACCTGCCCGCCGACCGCGTCCGCGGCCTCAGCGGCCCCTGGTCGCACCAGTACCCCGACCGCGCCCTGCCTCCGGGCCCGGCGATCGGCTTCCTCCAGGAGACGCTGCGCTGGTGGGACCACTGACTCAAGGACGAGGACACCGGCGTCATGTCCGAGCCCCTGCTGCGCTCCTACGTCAGCGACTCCCCCCCCCCCGGCCACGATGTACCCCACACTGCCCGGCCGCTGGGTCGGCGAGCCGGCGTGGCCCTCGCCCCACGTGCGCACGGCGACGTACGCCTTCCAGGGCGTGCCCGTCCTCGTGCGCTCCCCCATGCACACTGGCCTCGACGCGGCCGCTTCTTCCCGTTCGGCAACGACGCCGACCTGCCGCCGGACCAGCGGGAGGAGGACGCCCGGTCGGCGTGCTTCGAGTTCGAAGTGGGCGAGGAGACCTGGGTGTTGGGACGGCCGAGGGTGCGGCAGCGGCTGACGTCGGAGGTGCCGCGCGGGCAGGTCGTCGCCCGGCTCTGCGACGTGGCACCGGACGGTTCCTCGACCCTGGTGACGCGGGGCGTACTGAATCTGACGGCACGTCATGGCCGGGACCGCGTGATGCCGTGGGAGCCGGGCGCCACCGAGGACGCGACGTTCGAGCTGAACGGCATCGGCCACGCCTTCCCACCCGGCCACCGCATCCGCCTCGCCGTCTCCTCCGCGTACTGGCCGTGGTTCTGGCCCAGCCGGAGCCGGCGGCCGGCTTCGTCCTGGAACCGGCGGGGAGCTCGCTGGAACTTCCGGTACGCGCACGTGCGTTGGAAGAGTCGGTGACCGAATCGGCGGGCGTGGCGACAGACGGCAAGGTGGACAGCGACGCGGCGATCACCTTCGAGGAACCGGAGCAGGCGGAGCCGCTAGGCGTGAGCTTCCCCCCAACGCTGGACGAGCCCCGTCCCGAGCGGCTGGTCGTGCGGGACGTGGCCAAGGGCGAGTGGCGCCTGGAGGTCGACCCTCGGTACGGCGGCACGCGCGTGTACCCCGACGGCCTGGAGTTCACCGAGGATGCGCTGGAGACGTACGTGATCAACGAGGCGGACCCCCTGTCCGCCGGCACCCCTCGGACTGGACGATCCGGCTGCACCGCCCGGAGCTCGGCTGGGAGGCGACGGTGCGCACGCGCTCCGAGATCAGCTGCGACCGGCGTGGCTGCGTCCGGCGTGACTTCATCGCCTCCAGCGAGGTGGTCTGCACGAAGGGCGAAGAAGTACTTTTCCACCGGACATGAGAAAAACGGACTCCACGGACGGCCGGTTAAAGGCGAGTTGGATCCATTGCCCGATTTGCCGCTCTTGTGGATGCCAGTGAGTTGGGTCACGCGCACCCAGCCGCGCACCCCGTCCGACCCGCCCGCGTCTCCCCTTGTTCCCCATACGAGTTGAGGCTTGGCAACCGCAAAGGATCAAGCACCCCATAAACGCCAGACCATGGTCAACCGGCACGACAGGTGACCACGGCACTTGTTTCGGGCATGTGCTCTCGCATACGTTCCCGCTCGTCGGGCGGACGCCGAATCCTGCCGCCGCCCGAGTCATCCACCCACGGAACTCACACACGCACGGCAGGAGCGGGGGACCCAGGTAAGTCGCCGGACCGGCCGCCTTGATGGCGCACCGGCCCGGCTCGGGGTGAAGTCGCGCCACCGCTCAGCGGCGCGGCCGGGCAGCTCCCGCCCGAACCCGACAGCTCACCTCGTAGGCGTCGGAGAGGAACAGCGCCATGCCCCGAGGCAAGCACCGCCGCCCCCGCACCAACCCGCTCACCCGCCGCGTCGCCCTCGCAGGCACCGGCACCGCCGCCCTCGCGCTCCCGCTCCTGAGCGCGACCACCGCGGGCGCCGCCCAGCCGGACCAGGCCCCCACCGCCACGCAGGCCAAGACCATTACGTACACCACCAAAAAGGGCGATTCGCTCTACGGTATCGCGGACCGATATGACACCCAGGGCGGTTGGAAGCAGCTCTACAAGGACAACCGCGAGACCATCGGCGACAACCCCCGACTGATCCACCCGGGTGTCGACCTGAAGGTCCGGGCGACGAAGAAGGCCGGCACGCCGAGCACGACCGCCGACAAGGCCGCCGCGCCCGCCAAGAAGTCCGCCGTCGCCCAGGCCACCCAGTCCTCGGTGAAGACCTACCCGGACAACCTCGACGGCTGGATCCGCAACGCTCTGGACATCATGGGGCAGAACGGAATCCCTGGTTCATACGAGGGCATTCACCGCAACATCATGCGCGAGTCGTCCGGCAACCCCCAGGCCATCAACAACTGGGACTCCAACGCCGCCGCAGGCACCCCATCCAAGGGCCTCCTCCAGGTCATCGACCCCACCTTCGCGGCCTACCACGTGCCGGGCACCGTCTACGACCCCTTCAACCCGGTCGCGAACATCGCGGCCGCGTGCAACTACGCGGCCGCGCGTTACGGCTCGATCGACAACGTGAACGGGCCCTACTAGCCCCAAAGCGGAACCGAGTGGATCAATTCACCCTTACTGGGCGAAATCGGCCAGCGTACTCGCGTCTGCGCCCGCGCCCGCGCCCGCGAACAGTCTCTCGAGGACGACGGCGATGCCGTCGTCCTCGTTCGAGAGAGTGATCTCGTCGGCGACCGCCTTGAGTTCGGGATGGGCGTTGGCCATCGCCACCCCGCGGGCGGCCCAGTCGAACATGGGGATGTCGTTGGGCATGTCCCCGAAGGCGATGGTCTGGTGCGCGCCGAGGCCGAGATGCTCGGCGGCGAGTGCGAGACCGGTCGCCTTGGTGATGCCGCATGGCTGGAGTTCGACGGTCCCGGGTCCGGACATGGTGACCGTCGCGAGAGAACCGACGACCGACCGGGCCGTCGCCGCCAACTCGTCGTCGGACAGGGTGGGATGGCGCAGCAACACCTTGCTGATCGGCTCGCACCACAGGTCGGCCCGGCGCTGGACGCGTACGGCGGGCAGGGTGGGGTGCGGCATCAGGTACCCGGGTTCGATGAGCGTGAGCCCGTCGACGCCGTCCTGGTCGACGGCCGCGTACACCTCCCCGACCTCGGCCTCGATCTTGCCGAGCGCGGTCTCCGCCAACTCCCGGTCCAGGGTGATGGACCACAACAGACGGTCCGCGCCGGCGTCGTACAACTGCGCGCCCTGCCCGCACACCGCGAGCCCCCTGCTGCCCAGGACGTCGAGGAGCGGCCGCACTCTGGGCGCCGGCCGCCCCGTCACGACGAGGTGCTGGGCACCGGCCGCCGCGACCTGCGCGAGCGCGTCGAGGGAACGGTCGGAGAGCGTGTCGTCGCCTCGGAGCAGCGTCCCGTCCAGGTCAGTGGCGATGAGTGAATATGCGATGGGTGGGGCCATGATCAGAGAATACGGACAGGAAGCCCCATCGACTCGACGTGAACCGGACGGCTGCTGTGTTCACATGTGTTGACACCTGTTCCGGTTCGGATTCTGTTGCGGTGTGCACAACTTCCTTCCGCTTGTTGCGATTTCACTCCCACGGGGCCCTTCGACCCGCACCGTCGCCCCACACCGGGGGGCGCGTGAGCCTCGACCGTGCGCCGCGACCTGGTGATTCGCCGGCCTCGGCGACGCGAGTTCCGTACTGCCCAAGACCGGCACCTCACCCGTAACGTGTGGCCCGACCACATGGCACGGAGCGTAAGAGAGTGAGGCAGCACCCCATGCCCCCCTTCGATCTCCCCGAGGGCGACCCCTTCGGCACGCACAACCTTCCGTACGGCGTCTTCTCCCTCCCCGGCTCGGACTCCGCACGCCGGGTCGGCGTCCGGCTCGGCGACCACGTCCTCGATGCGGGCAAAGCGGCCTACGCCCTCGGCTCGCCGTACGCCCCGCTGCTCGCCCAGGACTCCCTGAACCCGCTGCTCGCCGCGGGCCGCACCACCTGGTCCGACGTGCGCCGCGCGCTGACGGCGTGGGTGACGGTGCCGGCACACCAGGAGGCCGTCGAGGACCTGCTGCACCCCCTGTCCTCGGTGACCCTGCACCTCCCCTTCGAGGTCGCTGACTACGTCGACTTCTACGCCTCCGAGAACCACGCCCGGAACGTCGGCCAGATCTTCCGTCCCGACGCCGCCGACTCCCTCACCCCTAACTGGAAGCACCTCCCGATCGGTTACCACGGCCGCTCCGGCACGGTGGTCGTGTCCGGCACGGATGTCGTACGCCCGTCCGGCCAGCGCAAGGCCCCCACCGACCCGGCACCCGCCTTCGGCCCGTCGGCCCGCCTGGACATCGAGGCCGAGGTCGGCTTCGTGGTCGGGACGCCCTCCGAGATGGGCAGGCCGGTGGCGCTGGGCGACTTCCGCGAGCACGTCTTCGGCCTGTGCCTCCTCAACGACTGGTCGGCACGCGACGTCCAGGCCTGGGAGTACGTCCCCCTCGGCCCGTTCCTCGGCAAGTCCTTCGCCACGTCGGTGTCGGCGTGGGTCACCCCGCTGGACGCGCTGGAGGAGGCCCGGGTGGCGGCGCCGGAGCGGACGCACCCGCTGCTGCCGTACCTCGACGACTCCGGCTCCGAGGCCGAACCCGGCGGCTACGACCTGCGTATCTCGGTGGCCATCAACGGCCACGTGGTCTCCGAACCCCCCTTCTCCACCATGTACTGGACGGCCGCACAGCAACTCGCCCACATGACCGTGAACGGCGCTTCCCTGCGCACCGGCGACCTCTACGGGTCGGGCACCGTGAGCGGCCCCGCAGAAGGCGAGCGGGGCTCCCTGCTGGAGCTGACCTGGAACGGCCGGGACCCTCTAGAACTCCCCGACGGCAAGCGCACGTTCCTGGAGGACGGCGACGTGGTCACCCTGTCCGCCTGGGCGCCGGGCCCCGGTGGGGTCCGGGTGGGGCTGGGAGAGGTCACCGGGCAGGTGGTGGCAGGCAGTTGACGTGAGGCCGGGGAGCGCGGGCCCGCGCCTCGGAGCCAGGGGCGCCGCGACATCGGCGGTCCGCGAGGCGCCACGACGGCAGGGGGCGGTGGCGACGGCCGTGTCGGCGTACGCCCGCTGCCCCGAAGCGAGTTCGGCGACTCTTCACCGCTGACTCCGGCGACCGTCACCGTCATACTGGCTGGCGGTGACGTGTTCCTCGTCCACCGCCCCGCATGTCCGCCCGCGCACCTCCCCTGACCAGGATCCGGAGCCTCCGGCATGACCTTCTGCCTGCTCCTGTTGAGCACCGTCGCTCTGACAGCAGCCGTGCCCGTTCCGCGAGCGTTGACCCGTGCCGTATGGCCCGAACGGGAACCCGTGGTCGCGCTCTGGGTGTGGCAGTGCCTGGTCGCCACCGTGCTGCTGTGCTGTCTGACCGCCCTGGCGCTGGGCGCCGCGGCCGTCTTCGGCACTGTACGCGCGCAGCTCTTCGCTCCGGCACCGGCGGCGGTGACCGCGGCGTACGACCTCTCGTCCGCGCCGGCCTGGGCCGCCGTCCTGACCCTGCTCCTGGCCTGCGGCGCCGCCTGGACGACGGCGATGCTGGGCCGCGAACTCGCCGAGGCCCGCCGACGCCGCGGCCAGGCCAGGGCCCACCTGCGCGAACGCGCTCCCGATCTGCCGGCCGGCCTGCCTTCGGCGCGCGGCCCGCTCCTGGTCCTGGAGGACGAGTACCCGGACGCCTGGTGGATGCCCGGCAACCCGGCCCAGCTGATCGTCACCACCGGTGCCCTGCACCGCCTCACCGGCCACCAGCTCGACGCCGTCCTCACCCACGAGCGCGGCCATGCCCGCGCCCGCCACGACTGGCTCCTGCACCTCTCGACCGCGCTCGCCACCGGATTCCCCCGCATCCCGTTGTTCGCCCACTTCTGCGACCAGACCCACCGTCTGGTCGAACTGGCCGCCGACGACACCGCGTCCCGCCGTTGCGGTCATCTGACGACGGCTCTGGCCCTGATCGAGCTCAATCAGCACCGTGGCGTCCTGTCCTGCGCCTCCACCCACCGCCTCCTGGGCGAACGCGTCGACCGCCTCCTCGAGCCACCGCCGCGCCTGGACCGCCACCACCGGGCCCTGACCACGACGCTGGCCGCCCTGGTGCCCTTGCTGCCCCTGCTGATCACGTTCGCGCCCGGGCTGACGGCGTTGACGTGACCGTCGCGCTCAGGGTGCCGGGCGGACTGAGAGGGCGGCCGCCGTTCCTGCCCGGCCAGACCGGGGCTAGGCCCAGTCCTCCGGCTCAGGCTCCGGCTCCATCTCGGGCCAGTCGTCCGCCCCGTGATCGGCCGCGGGTGCCGCAGCACCCGCCGCCCCGGCATCGGAGCCGCCGCGCACCGAGGCCAGCACCTCCAGCACGCCCTCCCCATACGTGGCCAGCTTCTTCTCGCCGACCCCGCCGACACTCCCGAGCTCCCGCACGGACGCGGGCCACACCGTCACGATCTCCCGCAGCGTCGCGTCATGGAAGATCACATACGCCGGAACCCCCTGCTCCCGGGCCTGCTCCGCCCGCCAGGCCCGCAGCGCCTCGAAGGCCGGCACCAGCGTCTCGGGCAGCTCGGCCACCGCGGCCTTCGCCCTGCGCTCTCCGCGCCCGGACCCGCCGGAACCGGACCCCGACGCCGACCGCGAGGTCACCGGCTTCTTCGGCTCCTTGCGCAGCGGCACCTCCCGCTCCCGGCGCAGCACGGTGCCACTGGCCTCGGTCAGCACGAGCGTCCCGTACTCTCCCTCGACCGCGAGCAACCCCTGTGCCAGCAACTGCCGGATGACACCCCGCCATTCGCCCTCGCTCAGCTCCTCGCCGATGCCGAACACGGAGAGCTGGTCGTGGTCGAACTGGATCACCTTGCCGGTGCGCTTACCCAGCAGGATGTCGACGATCTGCAGCGCACCGAACTTCTGCCCCCGCTCGCGCTGCAACCGCACCACCGTCGACAGCACCTTCTGCGCCGCGATCGTGCCGTCCCAGGTCTCCGGCGGTGTCAGACAGGTGTCGCAGTTGCCACAGCCCGCCGCGTCGGGGTCCTGGCCGAAGTAGGCGAGCAGCTGACCGCGCCGGCACTGAGCCGTCTCGCACAGCGCCAGCATCGCGTCCAGATGCGAGGCGGCCCGGCGCCGGAACGCCTCGTCGCCCTCGCCCGAGTTGATCAGCTTGCGCTGCTGTATGACGTCGTTGAGGCCGTAGGCCATCCAGGCCGTGGAGGGCAGGCCGTCACGGCCGGCGCGGCCCGTCTCCTGGTAGTAGCCCTCGACCGACTTGGGCAGGTCGAGATGGGCGACGAACCGCACGTCCGGCTTGTCGATGCCCATCCCGAAGGCGATGGTCGCCACCACGACCAGGCCCTCCTCCCGCAGGAACCGGGACTGGTGCGCCGCGCGCGTCCCCGCGTCCAGGCCCGCGTGGTAGGGCACCGCCTCGATGCCGTTCCGGCTCAGGAACTCGGCCGTCGCCTCCACGGACTTGCGGGACAGGCAGTACACGATGCCCGCGTCGCCCGCGTGCTCCTCGCGCAGGAAGCTCAGCAGCTGCTTCTTCGGGTCCGCCTTCGGCACGATCCGGTACTGGATGTTGGGCCGGTCGAAGCTCGCCACGAAGTGCCGGGCCGTCGGCATGTGCAGCCGCTGGGTGATCTCCTGGTGCGTCGCGTGCGTCGCCGTGGCCGTGAGCGCGATCCGGGGGACGTCCGGCCAGCGCTCGCCGAGCAGCGAGAGCGCCAGATAGTCGGGGCGGAAGTCATGGCCCCACTGGGACACGCAGTGCGCCTCGTCGATCGCGAAGACCGCGATCTTGCCACGCGACAGCAGGTCCAGCGTCGAGTCGAGCCGCAGCCGCTCCGGGGCGAGGTAGAGCAGGTCCAGCTCGCCCGCCAGGAACTCCGCCTCCACCACGCGCCGCTCGTCGAAGTCCTGTGTGGAGTTGACGAACCCGGCCCGCACGCCGAGCGCCCGCAGCGCGTCCACCTGGTCCTGCATCAGCGCGATGAGCGGCGAGACGACGATGCCCGTACCCGGTCTGACCAGGGACGGGATCTGGTAGCAGAGGGACTTCCCGCCTCCGGTCGGCATGAGCACGACGGCGTCGCCACCGGCCACCACATGCTCGATGACGGCTCCCTGCTCGCCGCGGAAGGCCTCGTACCCGAAGACCCGGTGCAGTGCGGCCAGCGCCTCGCTGTCGCCCGCCTGTGCCACCTCGGTCACCCTTGGCATCTCGCTGATCCCGCCCGTCGCACCCATCGTCGTGTCCCCCGTACGTCGTCCCTCGACCACTGCCTCCACGATAGGGGCCGCCACCGACAGCACCCGGAGTTATCCACAGGCTCTCACCCCTCACCCTTTCGTGATCGACCGGAAACCTTGAGTGACCGGCCGAGCGGCGGGCCCTCCACAGCGCAGTGGCCCGGCATCCCCCCGAGGGAAGCCGGGCCACTGCGGTACAAACTGCCGTGCGAGCGGGCCGTACAGGCGGGCGACGCGTCAGCGCACGAACACCCCTGCCGTACTCGCCAGATCCAGGAAGTACTGCGGCGCGACCCCCAGCACCAGCGTCACCGCCACGCCGACCCCGATCGCCGTCATCGTCAGTGGCGACGGAACGGCGACCGTGGGCCCCTCGGGCCGCGGCTCACTGAAGAACATGAGCACGATGACACGGATGTAGAAGAACGCCGCAATCGCCGACGAGATCACACCGACCACGACCAACGGGGCCGCCCCGCCCTCCGCCGCCGCCTTGAACACGGCGAACTTCCCGGCGAAGCCGGAGGTCAGCGGGATACCGGCGAAGGCCAGCAGGAACACCGCGAACACGGCCGCGACCAGCGGCGAACGACGGCCCAGACCCGCCCAGTTGGACAGGTGCGTGGCCTCGCCGCCGGCGTCCCGCACCAGCGTCACCACCGCGAACGCCCCGATCGTCACGAACGAGTACGCGGCCAGGTAGAAGAGGACGGACGACACCCCGTCCGGCGTGGTCGCGATGACACCCGCGAGGATGAACCCGGCGTGCGCGATCGACGAGTACGCCAGCAGTCGCTTGATGTCGGTCTGCGTGATCGCGACGATCGCACCGCCCAGCATGGTGACGATCACCACGCCCCACATGACCGGCCGCCAGTCCCAGCGCAGGCCCGGCAGCACGACGTACAGAATCCGCAGCAGCGCACCGAACGCCGCCACCTTCGTCGCCGCCGCCATGAACCCGGTCACCGGCGTCGGAGCGCCCTGGTAGACGTCCGGCGTCCACATGTGGAACGGGACAGCGCCCACCTTGAACAGCAGCCCCATCACGATCATCGCGGCGCCGACCAGCAGCAACGCGTCGTTGCCCATCGTGTCCGCGAGCGCCGGAGTGACCTCCGGGACCGTACCGTCGACGACCTGCGCGATCGTCACGTACGACACCGAGCCCGCGTAGCCGTACAGCAGCGCGATACCGAACAGCGTGAACGCGGAGGCGAACGCACCGAGCAGGAAGTACTTGACCGCGGCCTCCTGCGACATCAGCCGCTTGCGGCGGGCCAGCGCGCACATCAGGTACAGCGGGAGCGAGAGGACTTCCAGGGCGATGAACAGTGTCAGCAGATCGTTGGCCGCCGGGAAGACCAGCATGCCGGCGACCGCGAACAGCAGCAGCGGGAACACCTCGGTGGTGGTGAACCCGGCCTTGACCGCGGCCTTCTCGCTGTCGCTGCCCGGCACGGACGCGGCCTGCGCGGCGAAGGAGTCGACCCGGTTGCCGTGTGCCGCCGGGTCGAGCCGTCGTTCGGCGAAGGTGAACAGGCCGACCAGGGCGGCCAGCAGGATCGTGCCCTGGAGGAACAGAGCCGGCCCGTCGACGGCGATGGCACCCATCGCGGCGATGCCCGCCTTGGTCGTGGCGTATCCGCCGGCGGCGAGCGCCACGACCGCGGCGAAGGCCGCGACGAGGGCCACGACGGAGACGAACACCTGCGCGTAGTAACGAGCCTTGCGCGGGACGACAGCCTCGATCAGCACCCCGACGACCGCCGCACCGACGATGATCAGGGTGGGCGAGAGCTGTCCGTACTCGATCTTCGGCGCGCCGATCTTCGGGATCGGGTCGGCCGCGATTGTCCACAGGCTGTGGACGGCTGATGCGCTCACTTGGCCGCCTCCACCTCGGGCTGGGGGTCCTTCTTCTGTACGTCGGACATGGTCTGCTTGACCGCCGGGTTGACGATGTCCGTGACGGGCTTCGGGTAGACGCCCAGGAAGATCAGCAATGCGACCAGCGGAGCGACGACCACGAGCTCGCGCACCCTGAGGTCGGGCATCGCCGAGACCTCCGGCTTCACGGGGCCCGTCATCGTCCGCTGGTAGAGGACGAGGGTGTAGAGCGCGGCGAGCACGATGCCGAACGTGGCGATGATGCCGATCACCGGGTAGCGCGTGAACGTGCCGACCAGGACCAGGAACTCACTCACGAACGGCGCCAGTCCGGGCAGCGACAGGGTCGCCAGACCGCCGATCAGGAAGGTGCTGGCGAGCACCGGGGCGACCTTCTGCACACCGCCGTAGTCGGCGATGAGCCGCGAGCCGCGCCGGGAGATCAGGAAGCCTGCCACCAGCATCAACGCGGCTGTCGAGATGCCGTGGTTGACCATGTAGAGCGTCGCGCCGGACTGGCCCTGGCTGGTCATCGCGAAGATGCCCATGATGATGAAGCCGAAGTGCGAGATCGACGCGTACGCGATCAGGCGCTTCATGTCCCGCTGGCCGACCGCGAGCAGCGCCCCGTAGATGATGCTGATCAGCGCCAGTACGAGGATGGCGGGCGTCGCCCACTTGCTGGCCTCCGGGAACAGCTGGAGGCAGAAGCGGAGCATCGCGAAGGTGCCCACCTTGTCGACGACCGCGGTGATGAGGACGGCGACCGGTGCGGTGGCCTCCCCCATCGCGTTGGGCAGCCAGGTGTGCAGCGGCCACAGCGGTGCCTTCACGGCGAAGGCGAAGAAGAAGCCGAGGAACAGCCAGCGTTCGGTGTTCGTCGCCATGTCGAGCGTGCCGTTGGCGCGGGCCTCGGCGATCTCCTGAAGGCTGAAGTTCCCGGCGACCACATACAGGCCGATCACCGCGGCCAGCATGATCAGACCGCCGACCAGGTTGTAGAGCAGGAACTTCACGGCGGCGTACGAGCGTTGGGTCGACGCCACCTTCTCGCCGTGCTCGTGGGCACGGTCCCCGAAGCCGCCGATGAGGAAGTACATCGGGATGAGCATGGCTTCGAAGAAGATGTAGAAGAGAAAGACGTCGGTGGCCTCGAAAGAGAGGATCACCATCGCCTCGACGGCCAGGATCAGGGCGAAGAAGCCCTGCGTGGGCCGCCAGCGCGAACTGCCGGTCTCCAGCGGGTCGGCGTCGTGCCAGCCCGCGAGGATGATGAACGGGATCAGCAGCGCCGTCAGCGCGATCAGCGCCACGGCGATGCCGTCCACGCCGAGTTCGTAGCGGACGCCGAAGTCGGCGATCCAGGCGTGTGACTCGGTGAGCTGGTAGCGGTCGCCGTCCGGGTCGAAGCGGACCAGGACGGTGATCGCGAGGGCGAGGGTGGCGAGCGAGACGAGCAGCGCCAGCCACTTGGCGGCGGTGCGCCGAGCGGCCGGTACGGCGGCCGTGGCGACCGCCCCGATCGCCGGGAGCGCCGCCGTGGCTGTCAGCAGAGGAAAGGACATCGGTATCAGACCGCCCTCATCAGCAGGGTCGCGGCGATGAGGATCGCCGCACCGCCGAACATCGAGACCGCGTACGACCGCGCGAAGCCGTTCTGAAGCCTGCGCATCCGTCCGGACAGACCGCCGACCGAGGCCGCCGTGCCGTTGACGACGCCGTCGACCAGGGTGTGGTCGACGTACACCAGAGAACGCGTGAGGTGCTCTCCACCGCGTACGAGAACGACGTGGTTGAAGTCGTCCTGGTACAGGTCGCGCCGGGCGGCCCGGGTGAGCAGCGACCCGCGCGGGGCGACGGCGGGGACCGGGCGGCGGCCGTACTGGGCGTAGGCGATGGCGACGCCGATGATCATGCACGCCACGGTCGCGCCGGTGACCGCTGCCGCGCCGATCGGGGGGTGCCCGTGGGAGTGCCCGGTGATGGGCTCGAGCCAGTGCACGAAGCGGTCGCCGATGCTGAAGAACGCACCGCCTGCGACCGATCCGACGGCCAGCACGATCATGGGGATCGTCATGACCTTGGGCGACTCGTGCGGGTGCGGCTCCGCGTGCTCGCCGTGCGTCTCGGCGGCGGGCTCCACGCTGGGTTCGGCCGGTGACGCCGTCTTCGTGTGCCGCCAGCGCTCCTCGCCGAAGAACGTCATCAGCATCACGCGCGTCATGTAGAACGCCGTGATGGCCGCGCCCAACAGCGCGCAGCCGCCGAGGATCCAGCCCTCGGTGCCGCCCTTGGCGAACGCCGCCTCGATGATCTTGTCCTTGGAGAAGAAGCCGGACAGGCCCGGGAAGCCGATGATCGCGAGGTAGCCGAGGCCGAACGTCACGAAGGTGACCGGCATGTACTTGCGCAGGCCGCCGTACTTGCGCATGTCGACCTCGTCGTTCATGCCGTGCATGACCGAACCGGCGCCGAGGAACAGCCCGGCCTTGAAGAAGCCGTGCGTCACCAGGTGCATGATCGCGAAGACGTAGCCGATGGGGCCGAGGCCGGCGGCGAGGACCATGTAGCCGATCTGCGACATGGTCGAGCCGGCCAGCGCCTTCTTGATGTCGTCCTTCGCGCAACCGACGATCGCACCGAAGAGGAGCGTTACGGCGCCGACAATGGTGACGACCAGCTGCGCGTCGGGCGCTGCGTTGAAGATGGCGCCGGAGCGGACGATCAGGTAGACGCCCGCGGTCACCATCGTCGCGGCGTGGATGAGGGCCGAGACCGGGGTCGGGCCCTCCATCGCGTCCCCGAGCCAGGACTGGAGCGGCACCTGAGCGGACTTGCCGCACGCGGCGAGCAGCAGCATCAGGCCGATCGCCGTGAGCCTGCCCTCGCTCGCGTCACCAACCAGGCCGGGCTCCCCCTCCCCGCCGAGCACCGGCCCGAAGGCGAAGGTGCCGAACCAGAGGAACATCATCATGATCGCGATCGACAGGCCCATGTCGCCGACGCGGTTGACCAGGAAGGCCTTCTTCGCGGCGGTGGCGGCGCTGGGCTTGTGCTGCCAGAAGCCGATCAGCAGGTAGGAGGCGAGACCGACGCCTTCCCAGCCGACGTACAGAAGCAGGTAGTTGTCGGCGAGGACGAGCAGCAGCATCGCCGCGAGGAACAGGTTCAGATAGCCGAAGAAGCGGCGGCGCCGCTCGTCGTGCTCCATGTACCCGACCGAGTACAGATGGATCAGCGAGCCGACGCCGGTGATCAGCAGCACGAACGTCATCGACAGCTGGTCCAGGCGGAAGGCGATGTCCGCCTGGAAGCCCTCGACCGGGATCCAGCTGAACAGGTGGCTCGTCAGGGTCCGGTCCTCGGCGCTCCTGCCGAGCAGGTCGGCGAAGAGGACGACGCCGAACACGAAGGAGACGGCGGCGAGGGCGGTGCCGATCCAGTGGCCGACGCGGTCGAGGCGCCGGCCACCGCACAGCAGTACGGCCGCTCCGAGCAATGGCGCCGCGATCAGCAGCGCAATCAGGTTCTCCACGATTCTTCCGACCCCTTAGAGCTTCATCAGGCTGGCGTCGTCGACCGAGGCCGAGTGGCGGGAACGGAACAGCGACACGATGATCGCGAGCCCGACGACGACCTCGGCGGCGGCGACGACCATCGTGAAGAAGGCGATGATCTGGCCGTCGAGGTTGCCGTGCATCCGGGAGAAGGCGACGAGCGTGAGGTTGCAGGCGTTCAGCATGAGCTCGATGCACATGAAGACGACGATCGCGTTGCGCCTGATCAGCACGCCGGTGGCGCCGATCGTGAACAACAGGGCGGCGAGGTAGAGGTAGTTGACCGGGTTCACTTGGACGCCTCCTCGGGCCGCTTGAAGGTCGCCGGCTCGATCGCGGTCCGCTCCAGCCGCTCCTCCGCGCGCTGCTCCAGGGCCCGCAGGTCGTTCAGCGCCTCGGTGGACACGTCACGGATCTGGCCCCGCTCGCGCAGCGTCTTGCTGACCGTGAGGTCGGACGGCGTGCCGTCGGGCAGCAGGCCCGCGATGTCGACCGCGTTGTGCCGGGCGTACACGCCGGGCGCGGGCAGCGGCGGGACGTGCTTGCCTTCGCGGACGCGCTGCTCGGACAGCTCGCGCTGGGTCTTGGCGCGCTCGGTGCGCTCGCGGTGCGTGAGCACCATGGCGCCGACGGCGGCCGTGATCAGCAGGGCGCCGGTGATCTCGAAGGCGAAGACGTACTTGGTGAAGATGAGCGCCGCGAGGCCCTCCACATTGCCGTTCGCGTTCGCCTGGGCCAGGCCGTTGAACTCCGTGATGGAGGCGTTGCCGATGCCCGCGATCAGCAGGATGCCGAAGCCGAGCCCGCAGAGAAGGGCCAGCCAGCGCTGGCCCTTGATGGTCTCCTTCAGGGAGTCCGCGGCCGTGACGCCGACCAGCATCACCACGAACAGGAACAGCATCATGATCGCGCCGGTGTAGACGACGATCTGCACGATGCCCAGGAAGTAGGCACCGTTGGCGAGGTAGAAGACCGCCAGGATGATCATGGTCCCGGCGAGACAGAGCGCGCTGTGCACGGCCTTCTTCATGAAGACGGTGCACAGGGCGCCGATGACGGCGACGGTGCCGAGGATCCAGAACTGGACGGCCTCGCCGGTGGAGGTGGAGTAGGCGGCGAGCTGCTCGGTCATCGGCCGATCACCTTCTCGGACGCTGGTTCGTCCTTGCCGAAGGTGGTGGCGGCCTCCTGCGGGATTTCACCCTTGGAGAGCGCGACCTGCTGGGTCGTGCCCGGCGCGGCCTCCGTCACCAGACCCCGGTAGTAGTCCTGTTCGTCGGTCCCCGGGTAGATGGCGTGGGGACTGTCGACCATGCCGTCTTCCAGACCGGCGAGCAGCTGCTCCTTGGTGTAGATGAGGTTGGCGCGGCTGGAGTCCGCAAGCTCGAACTCGTTGGTCATCGTGAGCGCGCGCGTGGGGCACGCCTCGATGCACAGGCCGCACAGGATGCAGCGGGCGTAGTTGATCTGGTAGACGCGGCCGTACCGCTCGCCCGGCGAGTAGCGCTCCTCGTCGGTGTTGTCGGCGCCCTCCACATAGATGGCGTCGGCGGGGCAGGCCCAGGCGCACAGCTCACAGCCGACGCACTTCTCCAGGCCGTCCGGATGGCGGTTGAGCTGGTGCCGTCCGTGGAAACGCGGAGCGGTGGTCTTCTGCTGTTCCGGGTACTGCTCGGTCAGCCGCTTCTTGAACATGGCCTTGAAGGTCACGCCGAAGCCGGCCACGGGGTTCTGGAAACCGGGCTTGGTCTCCTTGGGCTCCTCAGCCATCGGACGCCTCCTTTCCATCCAGAGATCCGTCACTCTGAGTATCGGGCCCACCACTGACAATCAGCTCCCGCTCACGGCGCGAGCGGCGCCGCGGCACCGGCGGAAGCTCCTGTCCGGGCAGGGGCGGTACGGGGAATCCGCCCGCCATCGCGTCGAACGCGGGCTCCTCGGCGGGATGCGAGGCCGCCTTCGCCCGCTCACGGAACATGTCCGCGATGAAGGAGAGGAGCAGCAACGCGATGACGCCGCCGGCGACGTAGAGCACGATGTCGGCGAAGTCGTAGTTCTCGTTCCGGAGGGTCCGCACGGTCGCGACGAGCATCAGCCAGACGACGGAGACCGGGATGAGGACCTTCCAGCCCAGCTTCATCAGCTGGTCGTAGCGGACGCGAGGCAGCGTGCCGCGCAGCCAGATGAAGAAGAAGAGCAGCAGCTGGACCTTGATCACGAACCAGAGCAGCGGCCACCAGCCGTGGTTCGCGCCCTCCCAGAAGGCGCTGATCGGGTACGGCGCCCGCCAGCCGCCCAGGAAGAGCGTCACGGAGACGGCCGAGACCGTCACCATGTTCACGTACTCGGCGAGCATGAACATCGCGAACTTGATCGACGAGTACTCGGTGTTGAACCCGCCGACCAGGTCGCCCTCGGACTCCGGCATGTCGAACGGGGCGCGGTTGGTCTCGCCGACCATCGTCACGATGTAGATCAGGAAGGACACCGGCAGCAGCACGATGTACCAGCGGTCCTGCTGCGCCTCGACGATCGCCGACGTCGACATCGACCCGGAGTAGAGGAACACCGAGGCGAACGCCGCGCCCATCGCGATCTCGTACGAGATCATCTGCGCGCAGGAACGCAGTCCGCCGAGCAGCGGATAGGTGGAGCCGGAACTCCAACCCGCGAGGACGATGCCGTAGATGCCGACCGAGGCGACCGCGAGGATGTAGAGCATCGCGATCGGCAGGTCGGTGAGCTGCATCGTGGTGCGCTGGCCGAAGATCGAGATCTCGTTGCCGGCCGGGCCGAAGGGGATCACCGCGATGGCCATGAAGGCCGGGATGGCCGCGACGATCGGCGCGAGGACGTAGACCACCTTGTCCGCGCGTTTGACGATGACGTCTTCCTTCAGCATCAGCTTGATGCCGTCGGCGAGCGACTGGAGCATGCCCCAGGGGCCGTGCCGGTTGGGGCCGATGCGCAGCTGCATCCAGGCGACGACCTTGCGCTCCCAGACGATGGAGAACAGCACGGTCACCATCAGGAAGGCGAAGCAGAACACCGCCTTGATGACGACCAGCCACCAGGGGTCGCGGCCGAACATCGAGAGGTCTTCAGCGGCGAGGAAAGGGCTCATGCCTCCACCTCCTCGGGGGCCTCGGACGCGAGGGTCGCCGGGCCGATGCGGACGAGTGAGCCGGGCAGCGCCCCGGTGTCGGAGGCGACGCCGCGGCCCACGGAGTTCAGCGGGAGCCACACCACCCGGTCGGGCATCTCCGTGATCTGCAGCGGGAGTTCGACGACTCCGGCCGGACCGCTCACGGCGAGTACGTCGCCGTTCTTCACCCCGGCCTCGGCCGCCGTGGCGGCCGACACGCGCGCGTGGGCGGCGTGCCGGGTGCCGGCGAGCGCCTCGTCGCCCTGTTGGAGGAGGCCCTGGTCGAGCAGCAGCCGGTGCCCGGCCAGCACGGCCTCACCGGCGGCCGGTCGCGGCAACTGGGCAGACGAAAGGGGCCAGGCGGAGCCTGTCGTTGAGGGGTGGTGGTCGGGCGACGGGCGGGCCTCCAGCGGTTCGGTGGCCCGCGGTCCGTCCCATGGTCCGAGCCGGTCGATCTCCGCGCGCGTGGTGCGCAGATCCGGCAGGCCCAGGTGTACGTCCATGGCGTCGGCCAGCATCTGGAGCACCCGCCCGTCGGTCGGGGCCAGACGGCGGGTCATCTGGTCGGGCTTGAGCGCGGCCTCGAAGAAGCGCACCCGGCCCTCCCAGTTGAGGAAGGTGCCGGCCTTCTCGGCGACCGCGGCAACCGGCAGCACGACATCGGCGAGCTCGGTCACCTCACCGGGTCGCAGCTCCAGCGAGACCACGAAACCGACCTCGGCGAGCGCCACGCGCGCGCGTGCCGGGTCGGGCAGGTCGGCGACCTCTACGCCCGCGACCAGCAGCGCCTGGAGCTCGCCGGTCGCGGCGGCCTCGACGATCTGGCCGGTGTCGCGGCCGTAACGGTGCGGGAGATCGGCCAGACCCCAGACGGCGGCGACCTCCTCACGCGCGCGTGGGTCGGTCGCGGGACGTCCGCCGGGCAGCAGCGACGGCAGCGCGCCCGCCTCGACGGCACCGCGCTCCCCGGCCCGGCGCGGGATCCACACCAGTTCGGCGCCGGTCGCGGTCGCGGCCCGTACGGCGGCGGTGAGCCCGCCCGCCACTGCGGCCAGCCGCTCACCGACGACGATCACCGCGCCCTCGGTGCGCAGTGCCTCGGACGCCTTTGATCCGGCCTCGTCCAGGCCGACCCCGCTGGCGAGCGCGTCCAGCCACTCGGTCTCGGTGCCGGGAGCGGCGGGCAGCAGCATGCCGCCGGCCTTCTCCAGACCGCGCGTGGAGTGCGTGGCCAGCGCGAACACCTTCTGGCCGTGCTTGCGCCAGGCCTTGCGCAGCCGCAGGAAGATGCCGGGCGCCTCCTCCTCGGCCTCGAACCCGGCCAGCAGGACGGCCGGCGCCTTCTCGACGGAGGCGTACGTGGCGCCCGTACCGTCGAGGTCACGGCCGTGCCCGGCGACCCGCGCGGCGAGGAAGTCGGCCTCCTCGCCGCTGTGCACGCGCGCGCGGAAGTCGATGTCGTTCGTGTCGAGCGCCACGCGCGCGAACTTGCTGTACGCGTAGGCGTCCTCGATGGTGAGCCGACCGCCGGTCAGGACACCGGTGCGGCCGCGTGAGGCGAGCAGCCCCTGGGCCGCGATCTGGAGCGCCTCCGGCCAGGAGGCGGGTTCGAGGTCGCCCTCGGCGTTGCGCACCAGAGGCGTCTGAAGCCGGTCACGCTGCTGCGCGTACCGGAACCCGAACCGCCCCTTGTCGCAGATCCACTCCTCGTTGACCTCGGGGTCGTTGGCCGCCAGGCGTCGCATGACCTTGCCGCGCCGGTGGTCGGTGCGCGTGGCGCAGCCGCCGGAGCAGTGCTCGCACACCGACGGCGAGGAGACGAGGTCGAAGGGGCGGGAACGGAACCGGTACGCCGCCGAGGTCAGCGCGCCGACCGGGCAGATCTGGATGGTGTTCCCGGAGAAGTACGACTCGAACGGGTCGCCCTCACCGGTGCCGACCTGCTGGAGCGCGCCACGCTCGACCAGCTCGATCATCGGGTCACCCGCGACCTGGTTGGAGAACCGGGTGCAGCGGGCGCACAGCACGCAGCGCTCGCGGTCGAGCAGCACCTGCGTGGAGATCGGTACGGGCTTCTCGTACGTCCGCTTCCTGCCCTCGAAGCGGGACTCGGCGTGTCCGTGCGACATGGCCTGGTTCTGCAGCGGGCACTCGCCGCCCTTGTCGCAGACCGGGCAGTCCAGCGGGTGGTTGATGAGCAGGAGCTCCATCACACCCTTCTGGGCCTTCTCGGCGACCGGCGAGGTGAGGTGCGTCTTGACGACCATGCCGTCCGTGCACGTGATCGTGCAGGACGCCATCGGCTTGCGCTGGCCCTCGACCTCGACGATGCACTGGCGGCAGGCGCCGGCCGGGTCGAGGAGGGGGTGGTCGCAGAAGCGGGGGATCTCGATGCCGAGTTCCTCGGCGGCCCGGATGACCAGGGTGCCCTTGGGCACGCTGATCTCGGCGCCGTCGATGGTCAGCGTCACGAGATCTTCCGGCGGGACCGCCGCCTCTCCCCCTCCGGAGGGAGCGCTGGTGGTCACAGTCATGCGTTCACCTCCGTGCGGTGGTCGGCCCAGACCGTCGACTTGGCCGGGTCGAAGGGGCAGCCGCGGCCCGTGATGTGCTGCTCGTACTCCTCGCGGAAGTACTTCAGCGAGGAGAAGATCGGCGAGGCGGCACCGTCGCCGAGGGCGCAGAAGGACTTGCCGTTGATGTTGTCGGCGATGTCGTTGAGCTTGTCGAGGTCGGACATGACGCCCTTGCCGGCCTCGATGTCGCGCAGCAACTGCACGAGCCAGTACGTGCCTTCGCGGCAGGGCGTGCACTTGCCGCAGGACTCGTGGGCGTAGAACTCGGTCCAGCGGGTGACGGCACGCACGACGCAGGTCGTCTCGTCGAAGCACTGCAGCGCTTTCGTGCCGAGCATGGAACCCGCGGCGCCCACTCCTTCGTAGTCAAGAGGGACGTCGAGGTGCTCGTCGGTGAACATCGGCGTCGAGGAGCCGCCCGGCGTCCAGAACTTCAGGCGATGGCCGGGGCGCATCCCGCCGCTCATCTCCAGGAGCTGGCGGAGTGTGATGCCGAGCGGAGCCTCGTACTGGCCGGGATTGGTGACATGGCCGCTGAGCGAGTAGAGCGTGAAGCCCGGGGACTTCTCGCTGCCCATCGACCGGAACCATTCTTTGCCCCGATGCAGGATCGCGGGAACCGACGCGATCGACTCGACGTTGTTCACAACAGTGGGGCAGGCGTAGAGACCTGCCACCGCAGGGAAGGGGGGACGCAGCCGCGGTTGACCACGGCGGCCTTCGAGCGAGTCGAGCAGCGCGGTCTCCTCACCGCAGATGTACGCCCCGGCGCCGGCGTGCACGGTGAGTTCGAGGTCGAGTCCGCTGCCCAGGACGTTCTCGCCGAGGTAGCCCGCCGCGTAGGCCTCGCGCACGGCCTCGTGCAACCGCCGCAATACGGGGACGACTTCACCACGCAGATAGATGAAGGCATGCGAAGACCTGATGGCGTAACACGCGATGACGATGCCCTCGATGAGGCTGTGCGGGTTCGCGAAGAGGAGCGGGATGTCCTTACAGGTCCCGGGCTCCGATTCGTCGGCGTTGACAACTAGATAGTGCGGTTTTCCATCACCCTGGGGAATGAACTGCCATTTCATTCCCGTCGGGAATCCCGCGCCACCGCGCCCGCGCAGACCGGAGTCCTTGACGTACGCGATCAGGTCGTCCGGCGACATGGCGAGCGCCTTGCGCAGACCCTCGTACCCTTCGTGCCTTCGGTAGACGTCCAGCGTCCAGGACCTGTCCTCGTCCCAGAAGGCCGACAGCACGGGTGCGAGCAGCTTCTCGGGGCTGTTTTCCTTCAGCTCTGGTGCCAACGTCATCACTCCCCCTCCTCGGCGACAGGCCCTGCCGGGTGGGCTGGGTCGGACGCGGACGATTCCTGCGGCGCGTCGTGCGAGCTGAGGTGTTCAGCCGGCGACGGTTCGTGCACTGTCTTGCCCTGCGGCTCGTCGTGCGGGCCGCCGTCCCGCGGATGGACCACGCGCGCGGGTGCGGCCTCTCCCCTGGCCAGGCGGAGGCCCACCAGCGACGCCGGTCCCGCACTGCCGCTCTCCTCGACGGCCCCGGGCCGCTCGTCGGGGAAGCCGGCCAGGATGCGCGCGGTCTCCTTGAAGGTGCACAACCGCGCCCCGCGCGTCGGCTCGACGGGCCGTCCCGCCCGGAGGTCGTCGACGAGGCGCTTGGCGCTGGCCGGGTTCTGGTTGTCGAAGAACTCCCAGTTGACCATCACGACCGGCGCGAAGTCGCAGGCCGCGTTGCACTCGATGTGCTCCAGGGTGACCTTGCCGTCGTCGGTGGTCTCGCCGTTGCCGACGCCCAGGTGCTCCTGGAGCTCCTCGAAGATCGCGTCGCCGCCCATCACCGCACACAGGGTGTTGGTGCAGACGCCCACCTGGTAGTCGCCGCTCGGCCTGCGCCGGTACATCGTGTAGAAGGTGGCCACCGCGGTGACCTCGGCCGTGGTCAGGCCGAGCACGTCCGCACAGAACTGCATCCCGGTGCGCGTGACATGCCCCTCCTCCGACTGCACCAGGTGCAGCAACGGCAGGAGGGCCGACCGGGAGTCCGGGTAGCGGGCGATGACCTCGCGCGCGTCGCGCTCGAGCCGTTCCCGAACGTCGTCCGGGTACGCGGGCGCGGGCAGTTCGGGCATGCCCAGGCTGACGCCCCGCTCGGAAGAAGAGGTGGTCACCGGTCGACGCCTCCCATCACGGGGTCGATGGACGCGACGGCGACGATGACGTCGGCGACCTGGCCGCCCTCGCACATCGCCGCCATGGCCTGCAGGTTGGTGAAGGACGGGTCGCGGAAGTGGACCCGGAAGGGGCGGGTGCCGCCGTCGGACACGGCGTGCACCCCGAGCTCGCCCTTGGGCGACTCGACGGCGACGTACGCCTGTCCCGGCGGGACGCGGAAGCCCTCGGTGACCAGCTTGAAGTGGTGGATCAGGGCCTCCATGGAGGTGCCCATGATCTTCTTGATGTGGTCGAGGGAGTTGCCGAGCCCGTCCGGGCCCAGGGCGAGCTGGGCGGGCCAGGCGATCTTCTTGTCGGCGACCATGACCGGGCCGGGCTGAAGCCGGTCCAGGCACTGCTCGACGATCCCGAGCGACTGCCGCATCTCTTCCAGACGGATCAGGAAGCGCCCGTAGGAGTCGCAGGTGTCGGCGGTCGGGACCTCGAAGTCGTAGGTCTCGTAGTCGCAGTACGGCTGCGCCTTGCGCAGGTCGTGCGGCAGGCCGGTGGAGCGCAGGATCGGGCCGGTGGCGCCGAGGGCCATGCAGCCGGCCAGGTCGAGATAGCCGACGTCCTGCATACGGGCCTTGAAGATGGGGTTCCCGGTGGCGAGCTTGTCGTACTCCGGGAGGTTCTTCTTCATCTTCTTCACGAACTCGCGGATCTGGTCCACCGCGCCGGGCGGCAGGTCCTGGGCGAGTCCGCCGGGGCGGATGTACGCGTGGTTCATCCTGAGCCCCGTGATGAGCTCGTAGATGTCGAGAATCATTTCACGATCACGGAATCCGTAGATCATGATCGTGGTGGCGCCGAGTTCCATGCCGCCGGTGGCGATGCACACCAGGTGGGAGGAGAGCCGGTTCAGCTCCATCAGGAGCACCCGGATGATCTTGGCGCGCTCGGTGATCTCGTCCTCGATGCCGAGGAGTTTCTCGACGGCGAGACAGTAGGCCGTCTCGTTGAAGAAGGACGTCAGGTAGTCCATGCGCGTCACGAACGTGGTGCCCTGCGTCCAGGTCCGGTACTCGAGGTTCTTCTCGATGCCGGTGTGGAGATAGCCGATGCCGCAGCGGGCCTCGGTGACCGTCTCGCCGTCGATCTCCAGGATGAGGCGGAGCACTCCGTGGGTGGAGGGGTGCTGCGGGCCCATGTTGAGGACGATGCGCTCGTCGTCGGCGCGGGCCGCCGCCTGGACGACCTCGTCCCAGTCGCCACCGGTGACCGTATATACGGTGCCCTCGGTGGTCTCACGAGAAAGACTCTGCGTCCCGGAGGGACCCGATGAGGGGTGGTGGCCGGGTGACGGGTGGGCGGATGCTGACTGCGTGCTCACGAGTACGACCTCCGCTGGTCCGGAGCCGGGATCTGGGCGCCCTTGTACTCGACGGGGATGCCGCCGAGGGGGTAGTCCTTGCGCTGCGGGTGGCCCTGCCAGTCGTCCGGCATCATGATCCGCGTCAGGGCGGGGTGACCGTCGAAGACGATGCCGAAGAAGTCGTACGTCTCGCGCTCGTGCCAGTCGTTCGTCGGGTACACGGAGACGAGCGACGGGATGTGCGGGTCGCTGTCGGGGGCGCTGACTTCGAGGCGGATCAGCCGGTTGTGGGTGATCGAGCGCAGGTGGTAGACGGCGTGCAGCTCGCGGCCCTTGTCGGTGAGGTAGTGGACGCCGCTGACGCCGGTGCACAGTTCGAAGCGCAGGGCCGGGTCGTCGCGCAGGGTGCGGGCGACGCGGAGCAGGTGCTCGCGTTCGATGTGGAAGGTGAGTTCACCGCGGTCGACGACCGTCTTCTCGATGGCGTTGCCGGGCAGGAGTCCCTGTTCCTCCAGCGCGCCCTCGAGTTCGTCGGCGACCTCGTCGAACCAGCCTCCGTAGGGGCGACTCGCCGGGCCCGGGAGCCGGACCGAGCGGACCAGGCCGCCGTACCCGGAGGTGTCCCCGCCGTTGTTGGCGCCGAACATGCCGCGCTGGACGCGGATCTCCTCGCCGCCCTGGCCGCGCTGGCCGGGGAGGTTGGAGGCGGAGAGGTCCTTCTCGGGGTTGACCCCGTTCGACCCGTTCACCCCGTTGGTGCCGTTGGTGCCGTTCGCGTCGCTCACCGCAGCAGCCCCTTCATCTCGATCGTGGGCAGGGCCTTGAGCGCCGCTTCCTCCGCCTCACGGGCCGCTTCTTCGGCGTTCACGCCGAGCTTGGAGGACTGGATCTTCTGGTGGAGCTTGAGAATGGCGTCCATCAGCATCTCGGGCCGCGGCGGGCAGCCGGGGAGATAGATGTCGACCGGGACGATGTGGTCGACGCCCTGCACGATCGCGTAGTTGTTGAACATGCCGCCCGAGGAGGCGCAGACCCCCATGGAGATCACCCACTTGGGGTTCGGCATCTGGTCGTAGACCTGCCGGAGCACCGGCGCCATCTTCTGGCTGACCCGGCCGGCGACGATCATCAGGTCGGCCTGGCGCGGCGAGCCGCGGAAGACCTCCATGCCGAAGCGCGCCAGGTCGTAACGGCCGGCGCCGGTCGTCATCATCTCGATGGCGCAGCACGCGAGGCCGAAGGTGGCCGGGAAGACGGACGCCTTGCGCACCCAGCCCGCGGCCTGCTCGACGGTGGTCAGCAGGAATCCGCTCGGCAGCTTTTCTTCGAGTCCCATGAGTTAAAGGCCCCTCAGTCCCATTCCAGGCCGCCGCGCCGCCATACGTACGCGTACGCGACGAAGACGGTGAGCACGAAGAGCAGCATCTCCACGAGCCCGAAAATCCCCAGGGAGTCGAAGGTGACGGCCCAGGGGTAGAGGAAGACGATCTCGATATCGAAGATGATGAAGAGCATCGCCGTCAGGTAGTACTTGATCGGGAAGCGCCCGCCTCCGGCCGGCGTGGGGGTCGGCTCGATGCCGCACTCATAGGCCTCGAGCTTGGCCCGGTTGTACCGCTTCGGACCGATCAGCGTGGCCATGACCACGGAGAAGATCGCAAAGCCTGCCCCGAGGGCTCCCAGTACGAGGATGGGCGCATACGCGTTCACCGCTCCTCGCTCCTCTCAGTCGGCACTGACTGCTGGCGGTTGCACTGGGCTCACAGCCGCCTCACCGATCCCACGAGCCCCGCTCGTCCCGGCGAAGATCGAGAACATGTGAAGCAGGTCACAAGCCCAACTGCCTCGCATCTTATGCCCGCCGCTCTGTGATCTGCGACACGGGGTATTGTACAAGCTTTGTGATCTCCACCACCTGACGAAGGATCATGAAGCCGGATGAGCGGTGATCTTCGCACGAGAAGCGTCCGAGTGATCACCAGAGGTGACATTTTCGCTCGTCGTCGCAGCTCGGAGGGGTCGTCTCAATATCAAGAGACTTCCCTTGCATGCAAATTGGCGCTGGACGGGACGTCTTGATAGAGGAGCGCGTTCACACTTCAGAGGGAGCCGGAGAGGGGGGTGTGGACGCGTGCACGCATTCACGAGCGTTGGCGGGCGCGATTCGGGCACAGGACGCGCACGGGGCCGTAACCGTTGCGTGACCTCTGCCACATGGCGAGAGGGCCATGAGAACCGGGCTTGGCCACCGGTCCCAACAAGTGGTAAGCGGTGGGCAATTCGGACTTAATGATGAAAGCCCGTGATCACGGGCGGGATACAGCGCGTCCGCAATGTCCGTTACGGCGTCAATTAAGGGCGGTCGGCCCGGAATTTGGGGCGGCGATTGAGTAACTGTGGCGCAGCACACGTTTCTTGTAGGTATGGAGGAGCCCCTGATACCGGTTGTTCTCATGTCCCACACCGCTCACATACGTAGCCACCGGAAGCCCCGCCGCAGCGCGTCGTCGTCCATCGCGATGCGTGCCGGAGTTGCCGGTGGCGTCCTCAGCATGGCAGCGGCTGGTGCCTCGGCCACGGCGAACGCCGCCGAGCCGGTGACGCAGACCATCGAACTGCCCACCCTCACGGCTGACGTGGCGGACCAGCTCGCCCAGTCCGCGGACGCCACCCAGTTGGCGGCGGCGAACTACGAGCTCGACGCCCAGCGTGACGCGGCCGCCGCCGCGGCCGCCAAGGAAGCCAAGAAGGACCTCGCGGAGGCCAAGAAGAAGGCCGAGGCGAAGAAGAAGGCCGAGGAGGCCCGCAGGGCGGCCGCCGAGGAGGCCGCCTCCCGCAGCGCCGAGCGCACCACCCTGTCCGCTTCCGCGGGCACCAGCGTGGCCGCTCCCGCCAGCGGCAGCGTGGGGACGGTCATCGCCTTCCTCCAGGCCCAGGTGGGCGACGCGTACGTCATGGGCGCCACCGGCCCCAACGCGTGGGACTGCTCCAGCCTGGTCCAGGCCGCGTTCAAGCAGGTCGGTGTCGACCTGCCGAGGGTCTCGCAGGACCAGTCGATGGCCGGCACCGACATCCCGCTCTCGCAGATCCAGGTCGGCGACATCCTGTACTGGGGCGGCAAGGGCTCGGCCTACCACGTGGGCGTCTACATCGGTAACGGCCAGTACCTGGACGCGGCCAACCCGTCCAAGGGCGTCGTCATCCAGGACCTGTCCGGCTACCCGGCGTCGGGCGCGGTGCGCGTCCTCTGAGTCGCAAGGATCACCGTAAGGGCCGCAGCCGCTCGGGGGCAGCGGCCCTTACGTCCCGTTCGAGAGCCTTCGCGGCTCAGCCCAGGTCGAAGGTGTTGGGCAGGCCCAGCTTGTAGCGCACCTCGTCGACCCGTTTCAGGGGCTCCAGCTCCGGGGGCCGGTACAGCTCCCAGATCTCACAGCGATCGGCGTCCGAATTGTCCGCGTCCAGGAGCGCGTTGACCGCGAGGCGGGCCGACTCGTTGGCGCCCTCCATCGTCGCCAGGTCCACGTCGGTGCGGACGTAGTCGCCCGCGAGGAAGAAGTTCGGGACCTTCGTACGGGCCGTGGGGCGGTTGTAGAGGGTGCCCGTGGGGTGGATGAGGAGCTGCTCGCGGTTCTGCGGATCGGGGCCGCCCAGGCCCGTCACCGCCGGGTCCATGAACCAGCCGAGGCGGTCCTCGTCCCGGAGCGTGGTCTTGCCGGCGTCATTGAGGCCGTCCTTCAGCTGGGCCCAGAGTTCGGCGACGACCTCCTCCTTGGTGCACTCCTTGGCCGTCTTGCCGTACAGGATGCCCGGCTTGTCCCACTCCGAGATGATCGCCGAGAGGCAGTCCCGCGCCCGTCCGTCGCCGTAGTCGCGGGGGAAGTCGCGTCCATGCCAGAACTGGGCTTGACCGACGGCGGTCACCGACCACGGCGAGTCGAGGCAGTTGACGTGGCCGTGCACGACGGGGGTGGGCGTGCGCAGATAGAACATCACACCGGTCATCCAGTCCGCCTGGAGCGCGTCGCAGCGGGCGAGCTGCGGGTCGGCGGCGCGCAGAGCCGGGCCCCACGTCACGCGTGCGTGCTCGACCGGGAGCGCGGAGACGTAGTGGTCGGCGGTGACGGTACGTTCGTCGCCGCCGTCGCGGGCCGAAACGCGGACGCCGCTCACCGCGCCGCCGTCGTAGCGGACCTCGTGGACCTGGGTGCCGAGGACGAACTCCACCCCGAGGGAGCGCAGGTGGGCCTCCCAGGGGTCGATCCAGGCCTCGCTGGTGGGGGCGTTGAGGACACGGTCGATGTCGGCGTCGCCGTCCATGCCGCGGCCGAGCAGGCCCCACAGGAGCAGGGCCTCGATGATGACGCGCCCGACGGTCCGGGTGGACGCCACCTCCGCGCGCGTGGCGACGAGGTTGCGGGTCTGCCCGACGCCGAGGAGCGTCCGGTACTCCGCACTCATCTCCTCGGCGCGGATGAAGTCCCACCACGCGACCTTCTCCCACTGCCCCTCGCGGCGGGCGTCGCAGCTGGTGAGGTGGACGAGGAGCCGGTCGGCGAAGTAGGCGGCCTCGTGGGCGGGGAGGCGGGTGCCGAGGTCCAACGCCGACAGGAGCTGGTCGCGGATCCAGCCGAGGGTGAGGTCGCCGGGGCGCGGTGGGGTGGTGGCGCGGCGGAGCGGGAAGTGCAGGTCGGGGCGGCCGCCGGCGCGGGCGAACAGGGCCTCGGTGCCGCTGACGAGGTTGTCGTGGACGCCGTGCGGGTTGCCGGGGACGGGGATGCGGCGCATGGTGTCCGGCAGGTTCCGGTAGAAGCCGGGGAAGAAGCGGAAGCCGTGTTCGGCGGGGAGGTCGGCGCGCCCGCCGGTCGCCGTGCCCGGCACGGGCATCGAGCGGGCCTTGCCGCCGAGGGCGTCGTAGTACTCGTAGACGGTGACGGCGTAGCCGCGTTCGGCGAGTTCGTGGGCGGCGCTCAGGCCGGAGACCCCGCCGCCGAGGACGGCGACGCGTTTGCCGGAGGCCGCGCTCGCGCTGCCGGCGGGCCATAAGGCGAGGGCGCCTGCCACTCCCCCGGCACCGGTCAGGAAGCGTCTGCGGGTATGGCCGGTTCGCGTGGGCCCTGTCTGCTCCTGGGGCTGCTGTGCGTGTTCTGTTGTCATGATTCCCGGAGGGTAGGGAGGGGCTTCGAAGGTCGGAAGCCCGATTCCCGGTCACCTACAGCATCCTCACAACCACAAGGAGACACAGATGCCGAGCGTTTTCGTCCAGGGCAGGCCCGTCGACTCGTATCCGCCGCTCGCGCCCGAGGCCCGGCGTGGGTCGGTGCGCAGGATCACCGAGACGGGTGAGGAGGTACTGCACAAGCCGTGCCGGGACGTGACCGAGTTCGGGCCCGATCTCGCCGCGCTGATCGACGACATGTTCCTGACCATGTACATCGCCGACGGGGCGGGACTCGCGGCGAACCAAGTCGGGGTCGGTCTGCGACTGTTCGTGTACGACTGCCCGGACGACGACGGCGTGCGGCACGTCGGGCACATCGTCAACCCGGTGCTGGAGCCGCTCGGCGCCGCGGACAGGAGGCTCCTAGACGACTCGGAGGGCTGTCTGTCCGTGCCGGGGGCCGTGATGGACGTACCGCGTCCGGACCGGGCCGTGGTGCGCGGGCTCGACAAGGACGGGCAGCCGCTCGTGATCGAGGGCACGGGGTACTTCGCCCGCTGCCTCGCGCACGAGACCGACCACTGCGACGGGCAGGTCTATCTGGACCGGCTCTCCAAGCGGGAGCGGAGGGACGCGCTGCGGCAGGTGGCGGACCGGCGGGACGAGGTGTTCGCGCGCCGGTCCGCCAACGTCGAGGCGTTGAAGGGCTGATCTGAAGGGCTGGCCTGACGGGCTCGTCTGAAGGGCTGGCCTGACGGGCTGGCCTGACGGGCTCGTCTGAAGGGCTGGTCTGAAGGGCTGGTTCAGGCCTTCGGCGCCACCTTGCTGAGGCCGTTGATGATCCGGTCCATCGCGTCGCCGCCCGTCGGGTCGGTGAGGTTGGCCAGGAGTTTCAGGGTGAACTTCATCAGGAGCGGGTGGGTCAGGCCGCGCTGGGCCGCGATCTTCATGACCTTCGGGTTGCCGATGAGCTTCACGAAGGCACGGCCCAGCGTGTAATAGCCGCCGTAGGTGTCCTTCAGGACACGCGGGTAGCGCTGGAGGGCGAGTTCGCGGCCGGCGGGGGTCGAGCGGGCGTGGGCCTGGACGATGACGTCGGCGGCGATCTGGCCGGACTCCATGGCGTAGGCGATGCCCTCGCCGTTGAAGGGGTTCACCAGGCCGCCGGCGTCGCCGACCAGCAGCAGGCCCTTGGTGTAGTGGGGTTGGCGGTTGAAGGCCATGGGGAGGGCGGCGCCGCGGATGGGGCCGGTCATGTTGTCCGGGGTGTAGCCCCAGTCCTCCGGCATGGAGGCGCACCAGGCCTTCAGGACCTCGCGCCAGTCCAGCTCCTTGAAGGAGTCGGAGGTGTTCAGGACGCCGAGGCCGACGTTGGAGGTGCCGTCGCCCATGCCGAAGATCCAGCCGTAGCCGGGCAGGAGGCGGTCCTCGCCGGGGCCGCGGCGGTCCCACAGTTCCAGCCAGGACTCCAGGTAGTCGTCGTCGTGGCGGGGCGAGGTGAAGTACGTCCGTACGGCCACGCCCATGGGGCGGTCCTCGCGGCGGTGCAGGCCCATCGCCAGGGAGAGGCGGGTGGAGTTGCCGTCGGCCGCCACCACCAGGGGCGCGTGGAAGGTGACCTCGCGCTTGTCCTCGCCGAGCTTGGCGTGGACGCCGGTGATGCGGCCGGTGCGGTCGTCGATGATCGGGGCGCCGACGTTGCAGCGCTCGTAGAGCCGGGCGCCGGCCTTCTGGGCCTGGCGGGCGAGTTGCTCGTCGAAGTCGTCGCGCTTGCGGACGAGGCCGTAGTCGGGGAAGGAGGCGAGATCCGGCCAGTCGAGCTGGAGGCGGACCCCGCCACCGATGATCCTCAGGCCTTTGTTGCGCAGCCAGCCGGCTTCTTCGGAGATGTCGATGCCCATGGCCACGAGCTGTTTCGTGGCGCGCGGGGTCAGGCCGTCGCCGCAGACCTTCTCCCTCGGGAACTGGGTCTTCTCCAGCAGAAGGACGTCGAGGCCGGACTTGGCCAGGTGGTACGCCGTCGTGGAGCCGGCCGGCCCCGCGCCCACGACGATCACATCGGCGGTGTTCTCGGAGAGCGGCGAGGAGAGAGGTGAGGAGACGGGCTCGGTCACGTCGGTCACGGCGGGATCTCCCCAAGTTCGAAATCTGTGTGCCGACCGGCACTGGACATGGGCAGTCTATTCAGCAGCATTGATCACCCGGCTGAAGGGCTGCCTCCGTGAACCGAGTTCTCCCTGTCGTACGGCTCCGTGTCCCCACCGACGAGGACGCCGTCGCCTGGCACCGGATCTTCGCCCACCCGGATGTCATGGAGTTCCACGGCGGCCGGCCCGCGGAGCTGTCCGTCTACGAGGAGCTCACCGCCCGTCAGCGCCGGCACGACGCCGAGCGCGGGTACTGCCTGTGGACCGTGCTCGACGACGACGAGCAGGTCATCGGCTTCACCGGAGCCCAGCCGTGGGAACGGAACTGGGGTCCCACCGGCGAGATCGAGATCGGCTGGCGGCTCGCGCGGGAGCACTGGGGCAAGGGGTATGTCACGGCGGCCGCCGAGCTGACCCTGGAGCGGGTGCGGGCGGCCGGGGTGCCGGGCGTGGTGGCGATGGTGGACGCGCGCAACGAGCGGTCGATCGCGGTGACGCGGCGGCTGGGGATGCGGCTCGCGGAAGTGTTCACCACGCCGGACGAGCGGCAGAAGGGGCACTGCTACCGGCTCGAACTGTGAAGCACGGAACGCGCCACTCCCACTTTCGTCACCTTGTGTAATCGACTGCTACAGAAAGGTACTTGAAGCTTCCGGACGGCACCTCCGGGCGGTTACCCTGCCAGTACCGCTGGGGGTGACATCTGTGCGCATAACACCCAAAAATCCCGAGGTGCGCGTGCCGAGGCTCGTCGGACTGATGGCCATGGACGCGCGCGAGGCAGCGAAGTCGCACGGCCTGGTCCTCAACGCACCGGATCGGCCGGACTTCCACCTCACCGTCGTCGACTACGTCGTACGCCAGTATCCCCAGCCCGGTGCCGAGGTGCCGCAGGACTCGATGGTCTACATCTGGTTCGACTTCGGCGAGGGTGAGGGCGGCGGAGGCGTACGTGAGCCACGCATCCCGCGGCCGCCGTCGGGCGGGCTGCGGCGCGAACTCGACCAGCCCGAAGACCCGTACCCCGTGGTCAGCTCTGCTTGAAGCCCCGGTGCAGGGCCACGACCCCGCCCGTCAGGTTCCGCCAGGCCACCTTGGACCAGCCGGCCTTGCGCAGATGCTCGGCGAGGGCCGGCTGGTCGGGCCAGGCGCGGATGGACTCGGCGAGGTAGACGTAGGCGTCGGGGTTCGAGGAGACCGCGCGGGCGACCGGGGGCAGGGCGCGCATCAGGTACTCGGTGTAGACCGTGCGGAACGGCGCCCAGGTCGGGTGCGAGAACTCGCAGATCACGACCCGGCCGCCGGGCCGCGTCACCCGGTACATCTCGCGCAGGGCGGCGTCGAAGTCCTGGACGTTGCGCAGCCCGAAGGAGATCGTCACGGCGTCGAAGGTGTCGTCCTTGAACGGCAGCCGCGTCGCGTCGCCCGCCGTGAACGGCAGCCAGGTGTGCTTGCGCTTGCCGACCTGGAGCATCCCGAGGGAGAAGTCGCAGGGGACGACGTACGCGCCGGTCTGCGCGAACGGCAGGGACGAGGTGCCCGTGCCGGCCGCCAGGTCGAGGACCTTCTGCGCGGGCCGGGCGTCGACCGCCTTCGCCACCTCCTTGCGCCAGACACGGTCCTGGCCGAGCGACAGCACGTCGTTCGTCAGGTCGTACCGTTCCGCCACGTCGTCGAACATCGAGGCGACTTCGTGCGGCTTCTTGTTCAGGGATGCGCGGGTCACGGCCCCATTGTGGCAGTCGGCATCACGAGGTCGCGGTACGGCCTCCCGGGAGGAGTTTCGGCTTCTTCTTCCCGGCCACGTCCTCGACCCAGCCGCACAGCAGCACGAAGACGGCGATCAGGACCCAGCCGATGCCGAACATGAACCACTGACTCTCCAGGGGCAGGTACGTCTCGAACGCGGGCACGTTCCAGAACTGGTCGATCAGCGGGACGGCGAGGATCAGGGCGATCTCGTGCCAGAGGTAGATCGTCACCGCGCGCGCGTTGAAGATCGTGACGAGGCGGTCGAGACGCGGGAACCTGGTCAGCCAGGCGAAGTCGATACCGAAGTGGTCCTTCGCGCACATCAGCAGCGTCACATAGCCCGCCGACCAGAACGCCTGCGCGAGCGGGATGTCGTCCAGGTCGTAGGAGCCCGTCTCGGCCTGGTGCGTGAAGGCGTACCAGCCGCCGTACGCGACGGCCGCGAGCGAGAGGACGGCCACGGCGAACGGCTTGAGGCGGCGCAGGACGCCCTCGCGGTGCGCGAAGCCGAGCATCCAGCAGAAGAGGAACGTGGCCAGGTCGGTGAGCGCGCCGCCGAAGCGGTTGTCCGGGGGTTCCCAGGCGAAGTGGACGACCAGGATCGGGGCCGGCGACAGCAGCAGCACCGGGACCGGGGCCAGCCGGAACACCCTGAGCAGCAGCGGGGAGAGCAGGACGAACCAGAGGTACGTGCGCAGGTACCAGAGGATCTCCCAGGCCTGTTCGCCCCACGCGTTGCCCGGCGGGTCGCCCAGCGGCACGATCCAGTAGACGATCTGCCGGCCCGGCATCCAGTCGTGGATCAGCATCGCCACGACCACGAAGAAGCCCCAGAACCAGAACGGGGGCAGCAGGCGCCGCAGCCGGCCGCGGATCACCTTGAGCGCGGGGCGTTCCAGGGACTTCGCCATCAGCGTGCCGGCCAGGGCGAACATGACCCCCATGGAGGGGAAGACCATGCCGGCCCAGGCCCAGCCGAAGGTGTGGTAGGTGACGACCCTGATCAGGGCCACGGCCCGCAGGGTGTCGAAGTAGCGGTCACGTCCGGCCGGTTGGGCCGCGGGTGACGGGTCGGCCGCCCGCTGGACGTCCGTCGCGTCGGCACCCTGCACAGCGGTCGCGGCCACGGCCGAAGACCCCCCTCTGCGGTGGGAACCCACCTCAGCTCACCCCCGCCGGCGTCCCGACCTCACCGGTCCGCTTCAGCTTCTGCCAGCGCAGGCGGCCGCCCGTCAGCGCGGTGATGCAGGAGTGGATGAGGACGAGGTACATCATCTGGCGGTAGGCGAGCTGCTGGAGCGGCATCATCAGCAGATAGCGGTACTTCTCGCGGTCGAGGCGGAAGGCGTACGCCGCGCACAGCAGCTGGACCCCGAGCACCGCCAGCCACGCGAGCAGCGCCGCCGTGAAGTCGACGAAGATCATCGAGTAGACGGTGAAGACGTCGATCAGCGGGGCGAAGACCGGCGTGACGATCTGGAAGATCACCACGAGCGGCATGCCGACCCGGCCGAAGCGGCCCGAAGGACCCTTGTCCGTCAGGGACTTGCGGTGCTTCCACAGGGCCTGCATGGTGCCGTAGGACCAGCGGTAGCGCTGGGACCACAGCTGCTTCAGGGAGCCCGGCGCCTCGGTCCACGCGCGCGCGTGCTCCTGGTAGACGACCCGCCAGCCCGCGCGGTGCATGGCGATGGTGATGTCGGTGTCCTCGGCGAGGGTGTCCTCGCTCATGCCGCCGACCTCCAGGACCGCCTCACGGCGGAAGGCGCCGATCGCGCCCGGGATGGTCGGCATGCAGCGCAGCAGGTCGTACATCCGGCGGTCGAGGTTGAAGCCCATCACGTACTCGATGTGCTGCCAGGCGCCGATGACGGTGTTGCGGTTGCCGACCTTGGCGTTGCCGGCGACCGCGCCGACCTCGGGGTCGGCGAAGGGCTGCACCAGCTGCCGTACGGTGTCCGGCTCGAAGACCGTGTCGCCGTCCATCATCACGACGATGTCGTGACTGGCGCTGCGCACACCGTTGTTCAGCGCCGCCGGCTTGCCCGCGTTCTCCTGGCGGATGACGCGGACGTTGGTCATGCCGAGTTCGTGGGCGGCGTTGCTCGCGATCTCGGACGTGCCGTCCGACGAGCCGTCGTCCACGACGATGATCTCGATCGGATGCGTGCTCTTCGCCAGCGAGGCGAGGGTGTTGGCGATGCACTCCTTCTCGTTGTACGCCGGGACGATCACGCTCACCGGCTGGTGGACGGGTGGTCCCCAGCTGAACCGGCGTTTGTTGCGCTGCCGGTAGTGCCGGCGGGCGAGGAGCAGCATCATGCCGAAGCGGCCCATGACGGCGGCGCCGACGACCATGAGGCCGACCGACAGCACCGGGACCGCCCATTCGGCGACGGCCACGGCCCCGATCAGGGCCTTGCCCTCGTAGAGGGTCGCGCCGGTGGCCTCGCGGTGGGCGGCCTGGAGGTTGGAGGTCCCCGCGCCACCGGTCTGCCCGTTCGGACCTTGCTGCGGCTGGCCGCCCGGCTGCTGTCCGGCTCCGGAACCGCCCTCCGCCTGCTGACCGACGCCGCCTGCTGCACCGGCCCCGGTCTGCTGACCGCCGGCCTGCTGGCCGCTCGCCTGCTGACCGCTCGCCTGCTGGCCACTGGCCTGCTGACCACTGGCCTGCTGACCGCTCGCCTGCTGCCCGTTCGCCGACTCCTCCTGCTGGATGGCGCCGCTGATCGTGGTGAAGGTGTAGCCCTTCGCCTTCATCTTCTCGATGTACTCCGGCAGGGCCTTGATCGTCTGCGACCGCTCGCCGCCGGCGTCGTGGAAGAGGACGGACGCGCCCGCCCCGTCCTCCGGCGTCGCCCACTTGATGATCTTCGAGACGCCGGGCCGCTTCCAGTCGTCGCTGTCGGTGTCGACGAAGACGCTGGTGTAGCCGTCCTCGCCGAGCTTCTTGTAGACGGGCCAGCTGTAGTTGTCGATGGCGTCCGTCTCCGACGAGTACGGCGCCCGGAACAGCGTCGTCGTGATGCCGGCCGCGCCCGCGAGCGCCAGCTGCGTCTGCTGCATCTCACGGTTGACGCGGGCGTCGCTCTGGTAGGAGAGGTCGACGTGGGTGAAGGTGTGGATGCCCACCTCGTTGCCCTGCTCGACCATGTCCCCGACGATTCCCGGGTAGCGCGAGACCATCGAGCCGACCACGAAGAACGTGGCGGGGATGTCGTACTTCTTGAGGATGGCCAGGACCTGCGGCGTCCAGGTGGGGTTCGGGCCGTCGTCGAAGGTGAGCGCGATCGTCTTGTCCGGGACGGAGACGGTGGTGGCCTGGCCGCCGCGGAAGGTGAGGATCGGTCCGCCGTCGAGAATCTTGTCGGGGACCTTGCTGGAACTGGCCCCGGTACGCACCCGCTGGTCGCCGCCGACCTCGGCGCGCAGATAGCCGTCGAGCAGCATGACGCTGGTCAGCGCGAGCAGGAGCAGTCCGGCGAGGATGACCCGGGGTTTCTGCAGGGCCGCGGCCTTGCCCGCCACTCGCTCGATGCGGGAGGGGGCGCGGCGGCGGCCGCGTGAGGGAGTCGTCGTAGTCATGGGTGTGGGTGCTGTCCCGGTCAGTTGGCGGCGGCCGCAGAGGCGGAGGCGGACACGGTCGGGGCGGCGCTGGGCGGCTCGCCGGTCACGGTGCCCGTCGGCGGAGTACCGGTGGGCTTCGCGGGCGGGGTGCCGACACCGCCCTGCGGCTGGGCGCCGCCGGGGCCCGAGTTCGGGGCACCGGCCGGACCGCCGCCTCCGAAGGGGAGCAACTCGGACGGGGTGAGCGAGGTGCCGATGCCCATGAAGGCCATGCCCAGCACGACCGCGTACCCGAGACAGGCGACGCCGACCAGGAGGCCGAGGCGTCGCAGCAGCTTGGAGCGGCGTCCGGAGTTGTCAACGAACACGGGACCCTCGGCGGACCCGTTGCCGCGTTTGCGGCGGCGACCGCGCACGGCGGGTGCGGCGGCGCGGTTTTCGATGGCAGGCTCGGAATGCATTCCCCGGACATTAGGGAACCTTTATGTGCGCACAGCTCTGTACTTCATGTGAGACGCCCATGAGAAACGTCTTAGCCTGTCCGTTCCCTGAGAGTTTCGGCGAACCTCTGCGCACTTCACAGCCATGTGAAAGGAGTTGAGGGCCCGGACCTGGATGAGTGTGAGACATTTCCGTCCGGGATACGTACCGGGTTTTCCGGACCGGGACAGAAAACACGAAAGCGGGTACACACGTAATGCGGAGTTTCCATACGGCGACGGCCGGACTCACCTGCATGTTCGCACTGGCCGTCACGGGGTGCTCCGCGGGCTCCGACGACACCGCGGACGCGGCACCGCCGACGCTGCAGCCCACCGCGTCGGCCGACGACTCGCCCTCCGAGTCGACCTCGACGACCACGTCGTACGCCCCCTACGTCAGCGCCACCGAGGCCTCCGACAACGACTCCGCCGGCTCCCCGACCGCGTACAACCTGGCCTTCGTCATCTCGGACGGCAGCGACTGCACCCCCAAGTGGAACGGTACGACCGCCCTCTCCGACTCGGCCACGAAGTCCCGTATCGCGCAGCTCACCCAGGACGGCGCCACCGTCCGCGTCTCCTTCGGCGGTGCCTCCGGCAAGGAGCTGGCGGCGAGTTGTGACAGCGCGTCCGAGCTGGCGGCGGCGTACGGGAAGGCGCTGGACGCGGCCGGTGCCGGCCAGGCGGACTTCGACATCGAGGGTGACGAGCTGACCGACTCCGACTCGGTTGACCTGCGGTCCGAGGCGATTGCGCTGCTCCAGAAGGAGCGGAGCGATCTTGAGGTGTCCTTCACTCTGCCGGTGATGCCGTCCGGACTGGACGACGACAGCCTGGCGTTGCTGGAGTCCGCCAACGAGCACGACGTCCAGGTCTCCACCGTGAACATCATGACCATGAATTACGGCGAGTCGTACGACGGGGACATGGGTGACTACGCCCTCACCTCGGCCAAGGCCGCGCACACGCAGTTGAAGAAGCTTTTCGGGACGTCGGACGCGGGCGCCTGGAAGGGGATGGCGTTGACGTCGATGCTTGGCGTGAACGATGTGGACGGCGAGACGTTCGCGCTTGACGACGCGGCGCAGGTGCGGGAGTTCGCGGAGGAGAAGGGGGTCGGGTGGGTGTCCATGTGGGCGACGTTTCGGGATCAGGAGTGTGGTGACGATTCGTCCGCGGATGACGCGTTGACGAATTGCAGTGGGGTGGATCAGGAGGAGGGGGCGTTTGCGGAGGCGTTTTCGGGGTGAGCTTGGGGACTTCCCACGGGGACTTACCAAAAAACCGGGGGCGTTTCCCTACCGTCGGCGGTAGACGATCCGGCCTTCCGCCACCGTCGCCACGCACGTCCCCGCACCGCGCTCGGCCAGTTCCGTCTCGTCCCGTACGTCGAACACCGCGAACCGGGCCGCGGAGTGACGCTCCCTCGGCTCCGCGAACGTCACCGGCCACTCGGCGGCGTACGGATCGAGCGAGGGGGTTCCGCCTGGGCGCCCGATGCGGCCCATGACCGCCAGGCCGGAGCGGTGCACAGCATCCCGCACCGCGTGGTTGGTCAGTGACTCGCAAGCCGCCCGGACCGTGCCGTGTGCCAGCATCCGCTGTACCGCCCGCCGGGCACTCGCCCCCCACCGGGCGTCGTCCATGTCCAGCGCCGCCAACGCGTCCCCGGTCAGCGGCTCGGTGCCCAGCTCGTCGGCCTCGCGGGGGTCGGGGTGGTACGCCTCCTCCAGCAGCTCGTTGCCGTGGATGTTGACCAGGCCGGGCGTCAGAATGCCCGGCCATTCCCGCACCCGCGCCCGCGGATGCGCCGCGACCAGCTCCGCCAGCTGCCCCGCGTCCGCGATCCACGCGCCCTGGACGACGAGCGCGTGGCCCCTTGAGTCGGCGTGGATCGTCAGCACGGGGACGTCAGTTGGAGGCCAGGAGCTTCAGCTCGGGGTGGGCCGTGCCGCCCTCGATCGCGGTGGACGAGATGTGGGAGGCGACCCGCTCGTCGACGGGGTCGTTCGCCGGGTCGTCGTGCACCACGATGTGCTCGTACGTCGTCGTCCGCTGCGCCGGCACCCGCCCGGCCTTGCGGATCAGGTCGATGATCTCCAGCCGGTTGGAGCGGTGCTTGGCCCCGGCGGAGGACACGACGTTCTCCTCCAGCATGATCGAGCCGAGGTCGTCGGCACCGTAGTGCAGCGACAGCTGGCCGATCTCCTTGCCGGTGGTCAGCCAGGAGCCCTGGATGTGGGCGATGTTGTCCATGAAGAGGCGCGCGATGGCGATCATCCGCAGGTACTCGAAGATCGTGGCCTGCGTACGGCCCTTCAGGTGGTTGTTCTCGGGCTGGTAGGTGTACGGGATGAAGGCCCGGAAGCCGCCCGTGCGGTCCTGGACGTCACGGATCATCCGCAGGTGCTCGATGCGCTCGGCGTTGGTCTCGCCCGTGCCCATGAGCATGGTCGACGTGGACTCGACACCGAGGTTGTGCGCGGCCTCCATGATCTCCAGCCAGCGCTCGCCGCTCTCCTTCAGCGGGGCGATGGCCTTGCGCGGCCGCTCGGGCAGCAGCTCGGCTCCGGCGCCCGCGAAGGAGTCGAGGCCGGCCTCGTGGATCCGGGTGATGGCCTCCTCGACCGACACACCGGAGATCCGGGCCATGTGCTCGACCTCGCTCGCCCCCAGGCTGTGGATGACGAGCTGCGGGAACTCCTTCTTGATGGCGGCGAAGTGCTTCTCGTAGTACTCGACGCCGTAGTCCGGGTGGTGGCCGCCCTGGAACATGATCTGGGTGCCGCCGAGCTCGACGGTCTCGGCGCAGCGCCGCAGGATGTCGTCGAGGTCGCGGCTCCAGCCCTTGGCCGTGTCCTTGGGGGCCGCGTAGAAGGCGCAGAACTTGCACGCCGTGACGCACACGTTCGTGTAGTTGATGTTGCGCTCGATGATGTACGTCGCGATGTGCTCGGTGCCCGCGTACCTGCGGCGGCGTACGGCGTCGGCGGCGGCGCCCAGCGCGTGCAGCGGGGCGTCGCGGTAGAGGACGAGCGCTTCCTCGGAGGTGATGCGTCCGCCCGCTGCGGCACGGTCGAGGACGGCTGTGACATCAAACGACGTGAGGTCGGCCTTCTCGGTCACCGGGAGCGTCCCTTTCGTCAAGGGGTTGGACGGACCTGACCAGCCTACGCCAGCGCTCCCTCACCCCCGAGGTCAGGCCGCGTACGCCCCGATCAGCAGCCCCACGAACGCCCCGCCGAGCAGGAACGGCCCGAACGGGATCGCCGTCTTGCGCCCGGCCCGGCGCAGCAGCACGAGGGTCCAGCCGTAGAGCGCCCCGAACAGGAACCCGGCGAAGGTGCCGAGCATGACCGTCGACCAGCCGTACCAGCCCAGCGCCGCCCCCACCCCGAGCGCCAGCTTCACATCGCCGAAGCCCATGCCGCCGGGGTTGACGAGGTACAGCACGTAGTAGCCGGCGCCGAGCGCGAGCGTGGCCCACAGGGCGGTCGGCCAGTCACCGGCGTGCTCGGGGACGAGGGCGACCAGGCCGAGCAGGGCCGGGGTGGCGAGCGCCAGGGTGAGGGTCAGCGGGTTGGGCAGCCGCCGTACCCGGAAGTCGACGACGGTGAGCAGTACGCCGACGGGCGCCAGCAGCAGCCAGACGCCCAGCTCGGGCCGGGTGTCGGTGGCGGCGGCGAGGACGGCGCAGACGAGGGCGGTGACGGTGGCGAGCCCGGGAGCGCCGGGGCCGTACGGCGGCGTACCGGCCTCGCACCGCCCGCACCGGGCCCGCCCCGGCCAGCCCTCGACCGGATGCCCACCCGGACACCGCTCCCGCCACTCCTCCCCCTCCGGCACGGAGAACCGGTACGCGGCCCGGGGCAGCAGCGCCCCCGCAGCGGCACCCCAGAGCGCGGCGACGAGCACCAGCAGGGCCGTATTCATGGCGGATGTCCTGGGGTTGGGTACGAAGACAGGGATTCAGGGAGCGGGATACAGGGAGCGGGATATGAGGATCTGTTGAAGGTATCGAGATCTTATGGACTCCCACCGTCCCCGTCGAAGGCGGCACCGAAGACGCACTCAGTAGAGTGCCGCGAGCAACAGCGGTCGGCGTGACACGGGGGAAGACAGCAGTGCGCACAACCATGGCAATCGGCATACGCGGGCCCCGGACCCGGCATCCATGGCGTACCCGAGTCACCCGCGCGCTCCTCGCCCTCTGTGCCCTGGCAGCCCTGTTCGCGACCGCCACAGCCCCGGCCCGGGCGGCCACCGACACCGCCCCGCAGGCCGCCTACCTCGCCGACCGACTCCGCGAGAACCCGGTCCACGTCACCGACCAACTCCCCCGCGAGGTACCGCAGTCCACGGCCCGCGACTTCGCCGAGGTGGCCGAGCGCACCGGCGTACCGACGTACGTCCTCGTCCTCCCGAGCCTCAGCGGCACGGACCCGGGCCTGCTCGACGCGGTCCACGAGCGGCTCGGCCGGGACGGGCTGTACGTGCTCCTCGACGAGTCGAGGGTGACGGACGCAGTGGCGTACGGAGTCGACGCCCCGGCGGACGACGCCTCGACGGTCGCCCTTTACGAACTCCCCTACGACGTGGGCCCGCTGCGCCGCTTCGAGCGCTTCGCCGAGGTCGTCGCGCAGGGCGACGAGAAGGCGAAGGCGCGGGCCGAGGCGGCACGCGAGAAGTACGACGACGGCGCCGAGCCCGCGAACGCGTACATCGGCTCGACCGACCGCAGCGAGCAGTCGTCCTTCACGGGCGCCCTGCTCGTCGTCGTACCGCTGCTGATCCTGGTGCTGGTTCCCTACGTACGGCGCTGGTGGCTCCGCCTTTCGCCAGCCCCCCAGGACAAGGGGATCGAGGGGACCAAGGGGGCTAAGGGGGCTAAGGGGGCCAAGGAGACCAAGAAGGGCGAGTCAGGCAAGCAGGCCAAGAGGCCGGTGGTGCCCCCGGCGAGCCGCACCCTGCGCTGGACCGTCGCGGGCCTGGCCCTCGCCTCCGCCGTCGCCGTCGTCGTGGCCGCCCCCCGCGTCTACGACCAGACCAGGTCGAGCTGGTCGCCGCCGCCCCGGGCGTTCGAGCTCAACGCCCGTCTCGACCGGGTGGCGGAAGGCCTGGCCGAGGACCCGGTGTACGCGGACCCGGAGAGCCCGCGGGTCCTGGACGCCGCTCAGCTGGACCGGCTCCAGAGCCGCATCCGTGCGTTCGCTCGCTCCGACGGTGGCGGCCCGGTCTTCGTCTCGCTCGTCCCGCAGCTGATGGAGGATGAGTCCGGGGGCGACGAGGAGGCGTTCGCCGCGGCGGTCCACGACAAGCTGGGCAAGGACGGGGTGTACGTCGTCGCCGACCCGCTGCACGGCTCCATCGACGTCTTCAACTACGGTCTGCGGCTGGACAGTTACAGCCTCGCCTTCGACATGCCGGAATCCATCACGGTCGGCGACGCCAATGCCCTCGACGCCGACGACTACCTGATGGGCAGCCGTCTCGCCGCCCTGATGACCGTCCTCGACAAGACCGAGCGCTCCGACGAGCCGACCACGGCCGACAGCCCGTACCCGGTCACGGACGCCGTGCGCGAGGACGAACTGCCCCCGCTCTTCGGCCCCGACTTCTGGTCGGCGCTGTTCCCGGGCGTTGTGGTGGCCGGGGCGGTCTTCGGGGTGGTGGCGGGCCTGCTGGGGATCGTGGGCAGGGCGCTGCGACGCCGGAAACCAGAACCGGCTGTGTGAGCGTGTGCACTGGCGAGCCACATACGTACGGGGGTTGTCGTGAGCCAGATGCTGTACGCCGAGCGGTCGTGGAATCCGCTGGCCCGGACTGTCGAGTTGACCGAGGACCAGCTGCGGCGCGGCGGCAGGGTGACGCCGCTCGCCGAGCTGAACCTCGGTGCCATGGCCGAGGCGTTCCGACGCGGGTCCTGGCTCGGGGGCGGCGGCGCGGAACGCCCGTTTCAGCGGCTGACCGAGGGTCCCGGGATCGTCCCGGTGACCCGCGTCACCGGGACCGCCACGCCGGTCAAGGTACGGCAGGCCGCGGAGTTCGCCCGCGCGCTGGGGGAGTTGGCGGTGTGGCGGTGTGGCGGACCTGAGCAGGTGGCCGCGCTGGCGGACCGGGCCCGGGCCGAGGGCGTACCGCTGTGGATCGCGCGGCGGTTCGCGCCGGGCCCCGCCGGGCCGATCGCCGTCGCCGTGGACCGGCGTCTGGTGCGCGTGGACGTCTGGGGTCCCGGGGCTCCCGTCGTCCGCATCCGGGCACCCCACGGATACCGCCGCGACTCACCCCAGCCGGCCAAGGGCCTGCGGCTGACCGTCGGCGCCATGACGGCGCAGCTCAGCCTCGACAAGAAGCGGCGCAAGTCGAAGAGCTCCGTCGAGGTGCGGCTGCCCGGGCAGCGCTGGGTGCTGCGGCGGGAGAACGCGACGAGTTCATGGCTGCTGCGCGACGAGCGGCCCGTCGCCCTGCTGACCCGTCCCGCGCGCCGACCGGTGCCCGAGCCGGGCTCGGTGCTGCTGCCGCTGGCCCCGGTGCGCTACGAGAGCGCCGACCCGCTGGACGTCGTCATGGCGCACGTCTTCGCCGTCGCCTTCGGGCTCGGGGACACGACGGGCCTGGCGCGCTTCCGGTCCCAGCGGCGCCCGGCGCCGGGCGGGGACGAGCCGATCGCCTTCGACGAGTGGTGGGACCGCCCCTGGTTCACCAACCTCGGGAGCGGCAGCGACGACAACGAGCCCGGCGGCGGCGACGGCTGGGGCTCGGACGGCGGGGACGGCGGCGGCGGGGACGGCGGCGGCGGGGACTCCGGTGGAGGAGGCGGCGACGGCGGGGGTGACGGCGGAGGCGGCGGCGGGGGCGGCGACTGAGGAGCGGGTCCCGCCGCCGCCCGGAGCCATCAGGTCTGCTCAGACGGCGGGCATGGCATAGATCTCCGCTCCGTTCGCCACCATCAGCCGGTTCCCGGCGAGGGCGATCCGCCACTCGTCGTAGTCGCTGTCGTCGGTGAAGGTCCAGCGGACCTTGCCGGTCCTCGCGTCGATGGCGGCGACACCGCCGGCCAGCGACGAACCCGCCCCGTACAGCGTCGTCCCGGCCTTGAGGAAGGTCTGCGCACCCCGGTTGTTCTCGTCGCAGAGCCAGATCCGCTTGCCGGTCCTGACGTTGACCGCCCAGACACCGCGGTCGTAGTCCCGGACGTAGAGGACACCGTCGATGACCGTCGGGTCGTTGAAGCCGCGCCGGCCGTTCGGGGACAGGGTCCAGCGGGTCTTCCCGGTCTCCGCGTCCACGGCCGTCAGCTTCTCGCCCGGCAGGAAGACCAGCCCGTTCGCGACCGTGGGGCGCCAGCTCCAGTCGTCGCCGATCTTCCTGGACCACAGCTGGACGCCGGTGGCGGTGTCGCGGACGGTGACGTTGAACTTGGAGTCGGTGTAGACCAGGTACTTGCCGGAGACCGTGCCCTCGACGTCGTAGTCGTCGGTGCCCCAGTCGCGCTTCTGCAGCCACACCCTCTTGCCGGTGGTGTGGCTGATGGCGGCGACGGCCGTGCGGTAGTCGGTGGCGGACTTGGCGTCGCTGTAGTCGGTCACGGTGACGTAGACGTTCTTGTCGTCGATGGCGATCGTGTCCTGGACGTCGAGCGCCTTGCCGAGCCGGCTCCGCCACGCCTCCTCACCGGTGCCGGCGTCGTACGCGACGAGGATGCCGTCGATACCGCCGTCGGACAGGAAGACCTTGCCGCCGTGGAAGAGGAGTTGGGCGCCGGCGGGGCAGATGTCCGGCTTGGACCAGCGGGCCTTGCCCGTCCTCACGTCGTACGCCACCAGCGGGTCGCCGCTGACCAGGAGCAGGCCGTCGTGGACGAGCAACGGTACGGACGTGCTGGTGCTGTCGTCGGCGACCGTCTCGCGCCACAGCGGCTGCGGTGCCACGCCGGCCGGCGGAGTCGTGAACGTCTCGCGGGCGGGTTCGGCGGAGGCGCCCTTGCCGCCCTTGCCGCCCTCGCCCGTCGCGGTGCGCGACGTGTCGTCGTCCTTGCCGAACCACCATGCCGTGCCACCACCGACCGCGGCGACGGCGGCCGCACCGCCGAGGGCGAGGGAGAGGGCGCGGCGGCGGGAGGGCGCGGGCGCGGGGGACGAGCCGAGCCGGACGGTGCCGGGCTGCGGGGTGTCGTATCCGGGAGCGGGGGTCGCCGGTGCGGGGGTGCCGCCCGGTGGCGTGCCGTAGCCGGGCACGGGCGCCGTACCGGCGGACGGCGGTCCGTACGCGGCTGCCTGGGGATACCCGTACCCCGCCGGTGCCGGCCCGAACTGTGCCGCCGTCTGCGCCTGCTGCTCCGGCGCCTCCAGGTCCAGGATCCCCGCCGCGTGCGTGGCGATCGTCGACGCCACCGCCGACGGCAGCCAGTCGTGCAGGGCGTCCCCGACACCCTGCGGTGCCAGCGCCGCCACGACCTCGGCGGGGGCCGGCCGCTGTGCCGGGTCCTTCAGCAGGCACGCCCGGATCAGCCCGAGGAGCGACGGCGGTACGTCCGCCAGGTCCGGCTCCCCGTGGACGACCTGGTAGAGCAGCGCCGCGTGCGAGGCGGCACCGTCCCCGAAGGCGCTGCGGCCCGTCGCGGCGAAGGCCAGCACCGCGCCCAGCGAGAAGACGTCACCGGCCGGCCCGACGTCCTGCCCGAGGGCCTGCTCCGGCGGCATGTAACCGGGGGAGCCGACCACGACTCCCGTCTGTGTCATACGGCTTCCGTCCACCGCACGCGCGATGCCGAAGTCGATGACACGTGGGCCGTCGGCGGCCAGCAGGACGTTCGAGGGCTTCAGGTCGCGATGGATCAGGCCCGCCGCGTGGACCTCCTGGAGCGCGGCCGCGAGCCCCGCGCCCAGCGCGCGGACCGTGTGCTCGGGCAGCGCGCCGTGCGCGGCGACCACGTCGGTGAGGTCGGGACCGAGGACGTACGACGTCGCCAGCCACGGCACCGCCGCGTCCGGGTCGGCGTCCACGACGGGTGCCGTATGGCGGCCGGAGACCGCCCTGGCTATGTCGACCTCGTGCCGGAAGCGTTCCCGGAAGTCGGCGTCGGCCGCGAGATCCGGGCGGATCACCTTCACCGCGACGGTGCGGCCACCGGGCGAACGGGCCAGGTAGACGCGTCCCATGCCTCCGGCACCGAGCCGGCGCAGCAGTCGGTACCGGCCCAACTCCCGTGGATCGTCGGGTTGCAGTGTCTCCATGGTGGGTCTCCCCCGTCGGCGTGCTCGCGTGCGGAGACACAGTAGTAAGCGCGGTTACGGGAGTTGCCACCGCTCCTGGACCTTGGGCCTCGCTAGTCGTCGACCTTCGACAACCGCGCCTCGGGATTCCCCTCCGCGTCACTCTCGGACCGGTACAGCAGGTCGTCGCCGGTCGGCGTGATCCGGACGGTGTGCGGTTTCGGGTTGCAGCCGGCGTGGTTGGTCTTCCGGCCCACGGACGTGACGACGAGCTCCTTCGCCGTGACCTTCTTCAGGGTCAGTACGTCGTTGCAGGCGAGGCCGAGCAGGTCCGTCGCCCGGAGGGTGCCCACCTCCTCGCCGATGGTGGCCTTGTGCACGGTGAGCCGGAAGGTACCGGCCGGCAGGGCGCCGTTCAGGGCGTTGGCCTTGCCCTCCCAGGTGCCGACATAGCGGGTGGGCACGTCGCTTTCGACCGGTGCGCCGGAGACACCGTCATCCGGCGCCGCGGGCGCGGGGGCATCGGAACCGGCGTTGGTGTCCTTGCCCTCGCCCGGCAGCAGCTCGAACACGAACACGGTCCCCACCGTCACCGCGGCCAACGCCCCCGCCACCGCGAGCGCCACGGTGCAGCTCATCCGTCGCCCACGGCCGCCCTCCCCCGGCGTCGAGACCGCCGCGACCGAGAGGGAAAGCTTCCCGGGCCGGTCACCGGAGCCGGAGGCGGGGGCCGTGTCCCGCGGTACGGCATGGCGCGGTACGACATCGCGCGGTACGGCATCGCGTGGTTCGGGCACGACCACCGGCGGCGCGGTCTCAGGCACAGCAGCGCCCCCCACGGGCACCCCGGGCATCACCGGCGGCGGCCCGAACTCCCCCACCGCCGCCGGCCGGCTGAACGCCACCGGCCCCGAGACGACCTCCGCCCCGGTGTCGGCCGCGTCCAGGTTCAGCAGCCGCACGGCACTGCGGCTGACCTGCTCGACCAGCCCGCCGGGCAGCCACCCGCCCGCCACCAGCCGGGCCGCCCCGTCCGGAGCCAGCCGTCGCGCCAGCTCGGCCGGGGTGGGCCGCGCGCCCGGCTCCTTGGCCAGGCAGGCCTCCACCAGCTCGCGCACCTCGCCGCCCAGCGAACCGTCCAGCGGACCGAGTTCGGGCTCCTCGTGCACGACCTTGTACAGCAGTGCCGCCGACGAGTCCCCGGGGAACGGCGGCGCCCCGGTCGCCGCGTACGCCAGCACGGCGCCCAGCGAGAAGACGTCCGCCGCTCCCGTGACGCCCTTGCCGAGGATCTGCTCGGGCGACATGTAGCCGGGGGAGCCGATGGAGACGCCGGTCGACGTCAGGGACGCGGTGCCGTCCGTGGCCCGGGCGATACCGAAGTCGATCAGCAGCGGGCCGTCCAGCGTCAGCAGGACGTTCGACGGCTTCACGTCCCGGTGCACAAGACCCAGTTCGTGCACGGCCGCCAGCGCCTCGGCCAGCCCGGCGCCCAGCGCCCGTACGGAATGGGCGGGCAGTGCGCCCGAGTCCGCGACCGCGGCGGCCAGCGAGGGACCCGCCGCGTACCCCGTGGCCACCCACGGCACCGCCGCTTCCGGATCGGCGTCCAGCACGGGCGCCGTCCACGCGCCGCCCACCCGCCGCGCCGACTCCACCTCCCGGCGGAAGCGGGCCCGGAACTCCTCGTCCAGCGCGAAGTGCGGATGCACGATCTTGACCGCGACCGTACGGCCACCCGCGCTGCGTCCCAGGTACACCCGGCCCATGCCGCCGGAGCCGAGCCGGCCGAGCAGCCGGTACGGTCCGATGGCGGTGGGCTCGTCAACTCCGAGCGGCTGCATCGGCCTCCACCCTTCCCCCGTACGGCTCATCACGCCGGTAAAACCCTCCAGCAGGTTAGTGCGCGAGCACCCCCGCCTTTACGGCTGGAGCAGATCCACCTTCACATCCGCCGGGAATCCCGTGGTCGGCCCCACCCTGCGCGCGAACTCCGCGACGGCCTCCAGCTGCGGGCCGCCGAAGCGGAAGTCGAGGGTCGTGAAGTAGCGCTCCAGGATCGCCTCGTCGAAGGCCTCCCAGCGGGCCGCCTGCTCGGCGACCTTGCCGACCTCCTCCAGGGAGAGGTTGCGGGAGTCGAGGAAGGCCTCGTGGACCTTGCGGGTGATGACCGGCTCGCGCTCCAGGTAGTCCCGGCGCACCGCCCAGACCGCGAAGACGAACGGCAGCCCGGTCCACTCCTTCCAGAGCGCGCCGAGGTCGTGCACTTCGAGGCCGTAGCGCGGGCCGTCGAGGAGGTTGGCCCGCAGCGCGGCGTCTCCGATGAGTACGGCCGCCTCCGCCTCCTGCATCATCAGGCTGAGGTCGGGCGGGCAGGTGTAGTAGTCGGGGCTCACGCCGTAGCGCTCGGCCAGCAGCAGCTGGGCCAGGCGGACCGAGGTGCGCGAGGTGGAGCCGAGGGCGACCCTGGCCCCGTCCAGTTCGTCCAGCGGGACCTGCGAGACGATCACGCAGGACATCACGGGGCCGTCGCAGCCGACCGCGATGTCGGGGAAGGCGACCAGGTCGTCGGCGTTGCGCAGGAACTCGACGAGGGTGATCGGCCCGATGTCGAGGTCGCCGCGCACGAGCTGCTCGCTGAGCTTCTCCGGGGTGTCCTTGGTCAGCTCGAAGTCGAGGAGCGTGCCCGTTCTCGCGAGCCCCCAGTAAAGGGGCAGGCAGTTCAGGAACTGGATGTGGCCTACGCGCGGCCGGGTGCGAGAATTGTCCACATCGCGACAGTAGACCCCATGGGGTAGCGTGCAGCCTCCTGGGTCGTGACACCTCCGTCACAACCACCGTTAACCCCCGGCTCGTCAAGCCGACACGGGATCTTTCCGTCAAGCCGACACTTGATCTTCAAACATCCGAGTGACGTGATCTTGACCTCTATTGCTTTCGGCTGCCTGCGTGCTAGGCTCGTCGCAAGTTGCAGTTTGGTTTCCCTTGCAGTACAGAGCCTGCGGAGCATGTAACCGCGGGCTCTCGTCGTTTTCAGACGTATGCAGTTGTGCGGCATTTTGTTTTCACACTTGCAGGGTTCTGGAGCAGGGCAACCCTTTGGGCCCAAGGAGGGCTTATGGCTACCGGAACCGTGAAGTGGTTCAACGCCGAAAAGGGCTTTGGCTTCATCGCCCAAGAAGGCGGCGGCCCCGACGTCTTCGTTCACTACTCCGCGATCAACGCGAACGGTTTCCGTTCGCTGGAGGAGAACCAGCAGGTCTCCTTCGACGTGACGCAGGGCCCGAAGGGTCCTCAGGCGGAGAACGTCACCCCGGTCTGAGTCTTCGGTCTCGGAGCCTGGTGCTTTGATCCGGAACAGATAGCAGTACCCAAGGAGCCCCGTGCCGCAAGGCAACGGGGCTCCTGCCTTTTCCCGCCCGTCCTGCCTTTTCCCGCCCAGCGCGTGAATGCGTTCACACGTGCTGCATGATCAGCACGAACGTCGTCCCGGGCAGCAGCGCCTCGTACGCGTGCGGCACATCCCCGCGATACGTCATGTAGTCCCCGGGCCCCAGCTCCACCGCCTCCCCCCGCGGCCCCGCCTTCAGCCGCCCCGTGCTGACGACCAGGTGCTCCACGGAGCCCGGAATGTGCGGCTCCGACTCCCGGGCGGCCCCGGGTTCCGCGCGCAGGTGGTAGATGTCCCGGCGGGCGCCTGGCGGGCTGGCCGAGAGCAGGGTGGCCACGTAGTCCGCCCGCTCGGACGCGACGGTGGGCCCCTCGCCGGACCGGATCACCTGGACCGCGGGCGACGGCGGCTCCACCAGCGCGCTGAAGGGCACACCGAGCGCGACCCCCAGCGCCCACAGCGTCTCCACGCTCGGGTTCCCGCCGCCCGCCTCCAGTTGGGAGAGCGTGGACTTGGCGATCCCGGCCCGCTTGGCCAGCTCGGACAGGGACAGCCCGGCCCGGGTGCGCTCGCGCCGCAGGGACGCCGCGATCCAGTCGAGGGGCAGGCGGGAGGGCGGGGGCGCTGCGTCGGACATGGCGTTCGCTCCATCGGTACGCTCGTTCGCCTTGACGAACACTTCTCTTGCTGTCCATTGTAGAAAACATGCGTTCGCTTCTCCGAACACCTCTGGGCCCCGCACGCGGCTCCCTCGACACCTCCCTGGTCCGCGACAGCTCGCTCGTCTGGCTGGCCAGCGGTGTCGTGGGCGTCTCCTTCGGCGCGATCTCGGTGGCCGGCGGGCTGCCCGTGTGGGTGCCGGTGGTGATGTCCCTGGTCGTGTACGCGGGCTCGGCCCAGTTCAGCGCGGTCGGGGTGCTGCTGGCCGGGGGCGGGCCGGTGGCCGCCGCGGCCACGGGGCTGCTGCTCAACACCCGCACGCTGGCCTTCAGCCTCGCCGTCGCGGACATCCTCGGCCAGGGCCGCCTCGCCCGGCTCCTCGGCGCGCACCTGGTGACCGACGAGACGGTGGCCTTCGCCCTCGCCCAGTCGGATCCCGCGCGGCGACGGGCGGCGTTCTGGATCTCCGGGCTCGGCCTGTTCGCCGTGTGGAACCTCGGCGTCCTGGCCGGGGCGCTGGCCGGCGACGCGCTCGGCGACACCGGCACCTACGGCCTGGACGCGGCCTTCCCCGCCGTCCTCGTCGCCCTGGTCCTGCCCGCCCTGCGCGCGAATCCGGCCGTACGGCGGTGCGCGCTGCTCGGCGCCGGGCTGGCGCTGGCGGTGACGCCCGCCGTGCCGGCCGGGGTGCCGGTGCTGGTGGCACTGGCGGGGCTCGTCGGACACGGGCGCGGCAGGGGGCGTACGGCATGAGCGCGGCGGTGGCCATGATCCTGGCGCTGGCTGTGGGGACGTATGCCTTCCGGCTGGTGGGGCCGGTGCTGCACGGGCGGGTGGTGCTGTCGCCGCGGGTGCAGGAGCTGCTGTCGGCGGGGGCTGTTGTCCTGCTGGTGGCCCTGTTGGCGACGGGCGCGCTGACCGAGGGCGGCGGTTTCGCAGGGTGGGCGCGGCCGGCCGGGGTGCTGGTGGCCGGTGTGCTGGCGTGGTGGCGGGCGCCGTTCCCGGTGGTCGTGCTGGGGGCGGCGGTCGTCACAGCGGTGCTGCGGGCAACAGGGTTGGCATGAATGGCCCCAGTGGGAGAATTGCCGGGTGAGCACCGGTGAAGAGAACAACCACGGGGAGAGCGGCGGCAGTGCCGCGGGCAACAAACTTGCGACGGGGTTGTCCGTCGGGCTGAGCATCGGCGTGAGCATCGGCCTTGTCCTGGGGATGACCGTCCTCGACAACCTGGCCCTCGGGCTGTCGCTGGGGATGTGCATGGGCATCGCCGTCGGCACCGGGGTGGGTGTCGGCCGGATGCGGGCCGCAGAGCCAGAAGACAGAGGCGAGTAGGCGCCGCCTCCGCTAGGGTCCCCGGCCATGACCGACTCCGACTTCCTGACCACCACCCGCACCTTCTACGACGCCGTCGCGGAGGACTACGCGACCCTCTTCCAGGACGAGCTCGTGAACCGGCCGCTGGAGCGGGCACTGCTGAGCGTGTTCGCCGAACTCGTCGAGGAGGGCGGAGCCGGCCAGGACGGGCTGGTGGCCGATCTGGGGTGCGGGCCGGGCCGGACGACCGGGCGCCTCGCCGCGCTGGGGCTGAACGTGTTCGGGCTCGACCTGTCGGAGTCGATGCTCACGATCGCCCGCCGCGAGAACCCGGAACTCCGTTTCGAGCAGGGCTCGATGCTGGAACTGGATCTCCCGGACGGCTCGCTGGCCGGTGCCCTGTCCTTCTACTCCTCCATCCACACGCCTGTGGACCGGCTCCCGGCCCTCTTCGCCGAGTTCCACCGGGTGCTGGCGCCGGGCGCGCCCCTGCTCGTCGCCTTCCAGGCCGGCGACGAGCACCGGCACCACGACCAGCCCTGGGGTCACCCGGTCGCGCTCACCTTCCAGCGTCGCCGCCCGGAGGACATGGTCGCCCTGCTGACGGCGGCCGGCTTCGCCCTGGTCTCCCGGACGGTCCGCGAACCGGATCCCGCGCTCGACGAGACGTCCCCGCAGGCGTTCCTGATCGCCCGCAAGTAAGCCGCCCAGGACTGACTACAGGCTCCCGGCGATGTCCCGCGCCGCGATGTACCCGAACGTCATCGCCGGACCGATCGTCGAGCCCGCGCCCGCGTAGCTGTGCCCCATGACGGCCGCGCTCGCGTTTCCGGCGGCGTACAGCCCCCGGATCACCGAGCCGTCCTCCCGCAGCACACGGGCACGGGCGTCCGTGACGAGGCCGCCCTTGGTGCCGAGGTCGCCGGGGACGATCCGGAAGGCGTGATAGGGCGGGAGCCAGAGCGGCGCCAGGCAGGAGTTCGGGAGGACGGACGGGTCCGTGTAGTAGTGGTCGTAGGCGCTGTCGCCCCGGTGGAAGTCGGGGTCCTTGCCGCGCCACGCCTGGGAGTTGAAGCGGTCCACGGTGGTGCGCAGGGCCGTCGCCGGAACGCCGATCGAGGTGGCGAGCGCGTCCAGGGTCCAGGCCTTGTGCGCGGCGCCGGAGTCGTACCAGCCGGCCGGGAGGGGCAGCGTCGGCAGGACGTCCTTGAAGAGGTACCGGTTGCGGTAGTTCTGGTCGACGATCAGCCAGGACGGGATGGCGGGGCTGGTGTCCTGGACGTCGTACATGGTGTGGACGACGTCGCTGTAGGGGGCGGCCTCGTTGACGAACCGGGCGCCTGCCGCGTTGACCAACAGGCCGCCGGGGAGGGTGCGTTCGGACAGGCAGAAGTACGGCTGGCCGGGGAGCGGGATCGCCGGGCCCCACCAGGCGTCGTCCATGAGGCCGAGGGCGGCGCCGAGCCGGTGGCCGGCCCGGATGCCGTCGCCGGTGTTCTCCTTCGCGCCGACCGTCCAGTCCGTGCCGATGGGCCGGCGCTGGTACTGCGCACGCATCGCCGCGTTGTGCTCGAAGCCGCCCGAGCCGACGATCACGCCCCGGCGGGCGCGGACCAGGCCGGGCGCGCCGTCCCGGGTGACGACCGCCCCGCTCACGGCGCCGCCCTCGACGTACAGGTCGGTGAGCGGTGTGCCGAGCCACACCGGGACCCCGGCCGACCGCAGCCCCAGCCGTAGCCCGGCCGCCAGCGACTGCCCCATGGTCAGCGGCTTCTCCCCGCGCAGTGCCGCGGCCGTACCGCGCGCGAGGCACTCCGCGGCGACCGCGGCGCCCTTGACGTTCACCGCCGCCAGGGCCAGCCACTTGTAGTCGGCGCTGAAGACGACCATGCCGGCGGGCACGTCCATGTACGGCGGGTTCAGCCGCGCCAGTTCCGCGCCGAGGAGGTTGCCGTCGAGTTGGTCGGGCTCGACGGAGCGGCCGTTCGGGAGGCCGCCGGGCAGCTCGGGGTAGTAGTCGCTGTAGCCCTCCATCCAGCGGAAGCGGAGCGGGCTGTTAGCCATGACGAAGGAGAGCATCGCCGGGCCGTGGGCGAGAAAGGCCCGCTGCCGCTCGGCCGGGACGTCCGGGCCGACGACCGCGGCGAGGTACTCGGCGGCCTTCGCGGGCGTGTCCGGCACGCCCGCCGCGAGCAGCACCAAGTTGTTGGGGATCCAGATCCCGGCGCCGGACCGGGCGGCGGATCCACCGAAGGTGGGTGCCTTCTCCAGCACCACGCAGCTCAGGCCCTGCCGGGCGGCGGTGAGGGCGGCGGTCATGCCGGCCGCGCCGGAGCCGACGACCACGACGTCGTACGTGCCGAGGAGGGGCAGGTCGGCAGCACGGGCAGTGGTGAGCCCCAGGGTGGCGGCGGCGGTGCCCGCGGCGCCGGCGGCGAGTACGTGTCTTCGGGAAAGGTGCGCGCTCGTGGTCATGGGGGCAGCTCCCGCCTGGACGGCTCCGCATTTCTGAGGATGTGTCAGAAATGCGAATGTGACGCGGATGCCTTGTGAAGTCAAGTGCGGAGCACGGCAGTTGAAGCGCGCGTTGAAGTGCCCTGGGTGCTGGCGGTGCGGGCCGACGATCCGCTCGCGCGGCGGCCGTACGTCGACGTCGGCGCCGACCTGCGTGACGTACGGCTGATCCGGCTGCCGCCGAACTCCGCCTCGGCGGCTCATCTGGACGCCGCCTGCGCGGAGCTGGGCGTCCGTCTCACGCACGACACGAGCGTCGCCGACTGGGACACGGCGCTGCTGCTGGCCGAGCTGGGGGTCGGGCGGGCGGTGCTGCCCGCGCTGCCGGGCCTGCCCGTCCCCGGCCGCGACGGCGACCTGCGGCTGATCCCGCTGCCCGCCCTGCGCCCGCTGCCCGTGGGCTGGGCGGTCCGCCGCTGGGACGCGCTCAGCCCGCCGGACCGGGCGTTCGCGGACCTGGTGGAGAGCCGGCGCAGGGCAGCGGGCGGTCCGGCGGCTCGGGGAACACGGGCAGCCCGGGCGGCTAGTTCAGGCCGATCGCCGCGCAGTCCGCCGCGTACTCGGGGGTGCAGATCTGCTTGACGGTGTAGACGTCGTCCTGGATCACCGTCTCCTCGATGTTGCTCTTCGTGAGGGCGACCACCGGCACCAGCTGCGCCGGGATGCCCTCGTCGGTCGGGCTGTCGACCGAGTTCTGGGTCAGCGCGTCGAACTCGATGTCGCGGCCCTGGACCTTGTACACGGCGATCTTCGCGGCGTTGGTCGCCTCCAGCAGGAACGACTTGTACACCGTCATGAACTGCTCACCCGAGACGACCCGCTGCACCGCGTCCAGGTTCGCGTCCTGCCCGGTGACCGGCGGGATCTTGCTCGCGCCCGCCTCCTTGAAGGCGTCGATGACGCCGTCCGCCAAGCCGTCGCTCGCCGAGTAGACGGCGGCGATGTTGTTCAGCCCGACGGCGGCAATCGCCTTCTTCATGTTCGCCTTGGCCGCCTCGGGCGACCACTTGTCGGTGTCGTACCGCTTGACGATGTTCACCTCGCCCTCGAGCTCGTCGAGCGCGCCCTTCTTGACCAGGCCCGTGTTCGGGTCGGCGGGGTCGCCGTTCATCATGACGACCTTGCTGGAGGCGGCCTTGGAACCGAGCTCCTCGACCAGCGCGCGGCCCTGCACCTCGCCGACGAGTTCGTTGTCGTGGGAGACGTACGCGTCGATCGGCCCCTGGGCGAGACGGTCGTAGGCGATGACGGGGATACCGGCGTCCTTCGCCTTCTGCACGTCCGACGCGATGCCCTTGGCGTCGAGAGCGTCCACCAGGATCACGTCGACCTGGTCCTCGATCATCTTCTGGAACTGCTGGCTCTGTCTGTCCGGGCTCGCTTCGGCGTTGGCGTACTCGACCTTGCCCTTGCCGTCGGTGAGGGTGCCGACCTCCTTCTTGATGAGCGGGTAGTCGAACTTCTCGAAGCGTGCCGTGTCCTTGTCGGGCAGCAGCAGCCCCACCGTGATGTCGTCGCCCTTCTTGGGCGACTCGGAGCTGTCACCGCCCGCGATTCCGTCGACGACACCACACGCGGCGAGCGACAACGCCGAGGCCGAGGCGGCCAGGGCTATCGCGACACGGCGTACAGCGGGGATGTGGGGGGTACGTGCGTTCACTACTGGTGCCTTCCGAGCGGGCGAGCGGCGGTGCTGACCGGGGGGCGGCAAACCCGGGTGGCGGTAGCCAACGCGGCACAGGCATGTCACGTCAAGCAGTTGTCGTAACGAGACGGCAACCGTTTTCCGTACTCGCTGGTGCCGACTGCTACTTCTCGTACAGCCCCTCGACCTCCGTCGCGAAATCCCGCATGACGACTTCCCTGCGCAGCTTCATCGACGGCGTCAGATGGCCGTCCGTCTCGGTGAAGTCGGCCGGGAGGATCGCGAAGCGGCGGATCGACTCGGGGCGGGAGACGAGTTTGTTGGCCTCGTCGATCGCGCGCTGGAGGATCGCCCTCAACTCGTCGTCGTTCACGAGGAGTTCGGCGGGCACGGGGTGCTTGCCGTGCATGCGGCGCCAGTGGCTTACGCCGTCCATGTCCAGGGTGACCAGGGCGGCGACGTAGGGGCGGCGGTCGCCCAGGACCATGCACTGGGAGATCAGGGGGTGCGAGCGCAGCCAGTTCTCCAGGGGGGCCGGGGCGACGCTCTTGCCGCCCGCGGTGATCAGGAGTTCCTTCTTGCGGCCGGTGATCGTGAGGTAGCCCTCGTCGTCGAGGGTGCCGATGTCGCCCGTCGGCAGCCAGCCGTCCGCCGCCGCCGGGACCACGCCGCCCGCCGACGGGTCCCAGTAGCCGCGCAGCACCTGGTCGCCTGCGACGAGGACCTCGCCGTCCGCGGCGATGCGGATGCGGGTGCCGGGCAGGGGCCAGCCCACCGTGCCCAGACGGGGCTTCAGGGGCGGGGTGACGGTCGCGGCGCCGGTCGTCTCGGTCAGGCCGTAGCCCTCGTAGATCTCGATGCCCGCGCCGGTGTAGAAGGCGGCGAGGCGGCGGCCGAGCGGTGAGCCGCCGCAGATCGCGTACCGCACCCGGCCGCCCATGGCGTTGCGGATACGGCGGTAGACCAGCGGGTCGTAGAAGGCGCGGGCGGTCTTCAGCGCCGCGGTCGGGCCGCCGCCCGTGCCCGCCGCCCGGGCCTCCATCGCCTCGCCGTAGCGCTCGGCCACGGACGCCGCACGGTCGAAGGACGACACCCGGCCGCCTGTCTCGGCCTTGGCGCGGGCGGAGTTGAAGACCTTCTCCAGCATGTAGGGGATGGTCAGGAGACAAGTGGGCCGGAAGGCCGCCAGGTCCGGCAGCAGGTTCTCCGCCTTCAGGCTCGGCGCGTGGCCCAGGCGGACCCGCGCCCGGATACACGCCACCGCCACCATGCGGCCGAAGACGTGCGACATGGGGAGGAAGAGCAGCACCGAGGCCTCTTCGCTCGTCCTCGCCTTGAAGATCGGGTAGAGGAGCTCGATCGCGTTGTCGACCTCGGCGAAGAAGTTGCCGTGCGTCAGCGCGCAGCCCTTGGGCCGGCCCGTGGTGCCCGAGGTGTAGATGAGCGTCGCGAGCGTGTCCGGCACCAGCATGCCGCGCCGTATGCTCACCTCCCCGTCGGGCTGCTGCCTGCCGTGCTCGGCCAGCCGCTCCACATGGCCCTTCTCCATCACCCACATGTGGCGCAGGTCGGGCACGCGGTCGAGTTCGGGGCCGAGGGTGGCGGCCTGGGCGGCGGTCTCCGTGACCAGGGCCACCGCTCCCGAGTCCTGGAGGATCCAGCGTGTCTGGAAGGCGGAGGAGGTGGGGTAGACGGGCACCGTGACGAGTCCGGCCGCCCATGCGCCGAAGTCCAGGAGCGTCCACTCGTACGTCGTGCGCGACATGATCGCGATCCGGTCGCCCGGCATCAGCCCCTCGGCGACCAGCCCCTTGGCCACCGCCTGCACCTGTTCGGCGAACTCCGCCGCCGTCACGTCCGACCAGCGCCCGTCCGCGCCCCTGCGGCTGAGGACCACGGCGTCCGGAGCCGCCGCCGCGTTGTCGAAGGGCAGGTCCGCGAGCGACCCGTGGGTCACCGTCGGCGCGAACGGCGGTACGTACGCCTCCCGTACGGCACCGTCCAGTCGCCGCGTCTCGGGCTGCACCAGGTTCGGTCCCGGAGCGTCGTCGAAGGCGGCCGACGGGGCGAAGGAGGGAAGCGGGGTGGACACGGGCGGCTCCTGCGGCGGGCGTGCAGCGACAGAACACTGCTTGCTGCATGACGTACGTGCCTCGCGCACCGTGGCGTTCACCTGCCGAGGCATGCGGAGGCCTGCGGAAAGGGTTACCGCTGGTTAGGCAGGAGATCGTACGGCTCGCGCGTGTGGGGGTTGTGCGGGTTCGGCGGCGGTACGGAGCCGGGTATGTGCAACGTCGGGGGTTATGTGAGGGCCCCTCAGTTTCGTCTCACCCTCTCCTTACCTTCGCTCCGTCGCGGCCGTCACCCGCGCTCCAGCACCGCGGTCACGCCCTGCCCGCCGGCCGCGCAGACGGAGATCAGCCCGCGTCCCGAACCGCCCTGCTCCGCCAGCGACTTCGCCAGCGTCGCCACGATCCGCGCGCCGGTCGCCGCGAAGGGGTGGCCGGTGGCCAGGGAGGATCCGTTCACGTTCAGACGGGCACGGTCCACGGGGCCGAGCCCTCGCTTCTCCCACGCCGCCAGCGTGGCCAGCACCTGGGAGGCGAAGGCCTCGTGGATCTCGACGAAGTCGAAGTCGGCGAGGCCGAGTCCGGCGCGCTCCAGCATGCGCGGCACCGCGTACGCCGGCGCCATCAGCAGCCCGTCCTCGCCGTCCGCGACATCGCCCCCTACGAAGTCCACGGCGGCCGTCTCGTACGCGGTGAGGTACGCCAGCGGTTCCAGCCCGCGCCGCTCGGCCCACTCCTCGCTCGCCAGCAGCACGACCGCCGCCCCGTCCGTCAGCGGCGTCGAGTTGCCCGCCGTCATGGTGGGGTCGGGCCGGTCCAGCCCGAACACCGGCTTCAGCGCGGCCAGTTTCTCCGGCGTCGACCCGGGGCGCAGGTTCTGATCGCGCGCCAGCCCCCGGAAGGGGAGGACCAGATCCTCGAAGAAGCCGCGTTCGTACGCCGCCGCCAGCCGCTGGTGACTGGCGGCCGCGAGCTCGTCCTGGGCCGCACGCGCGATGCCCCAGGCGCGGGCGGTGACGGCGGCGTGCTCGCCCATCGAGAGCCCGGTACGGGGCTCGGCGTTGCGCGGGATGTCGGGGACGAGGTGGGTGGGCCGTACGCGCGTGAGCGCCTTGACGCGCCCGCCCAGCGACTTGGCCCGCCGCGCCTCCAACAGGATGCGGCGCAGCTCGTCGTTGACGCCGAGGGGCGCGTCGCTCGTCGTGTCCGCGCCGCCCGCGACAGCCGACTCGGTCTGGCCGAGCGCGATCTTGTTGGCGGCGGCGATGACGGCCTGGAGACCGGTCCCGCAGGCCTGCTGGATGTCGTACGCGGGCGTACGCGCGTCCAGCTTCGAGCCGAGAACCGTCTCACGGGCGAGATTGAAGTCACGGCTGTGTTTGAGGACGGCCCCGGCGACGAACTCGCCGACCGCGCCCGGATCGCCGAGCCCGTACCGCTCGACCAGGCCGTCGACCACGGCCGTGAGCATGTCCTGGTTGGAGGCGGTGGCGTACGGGCCGTCGGAGCGGGCGAACGGGATCCGGGTGCCGCCGATGATCGCGACGCGCCGTACCGACGGTGGTTTCACGGGGCTCATCTCCACCCACTCCTCACGTCACCATGGACTTACCTCGGGTAACCTTACTCCGGAGTCAGCACCGGAGCAGCACTGGGAGTGGTACATGGCCGACCGCTATCTGACCTTCACCGGCACGACGCCCGGCCGCTTCCTGACCCGTCGTCTGGGGTTGCCGCAGCCGGCCGCGCTGAAACGCTGGTCACCGGAGCGGCCCGCGCTGGAGGGCGAGCGGCTGCTGCTCACGGCCGGGAAGTCGGACCTGGAGTGGACGGACACGGGCCTCGGCCTGACCGCCTCCGCCGAGAACCCGGCCGCCGTGCTCCTGGACGCCACCGGCGTACGGGACGTGGAGACGCTCGCCGAGGTGCACGCCGCTCTCCACCCCGTCGTACGGTCCGTCGCCGAGAGCGGCCGGATCATCGTCCTCGGCGCGCCCCTGGACACCGCCGACCATCACCAGGCTGCCGTCCAGCAGGCCCTGGAGGGCTTCACGCGCTCGCTCGGCAAGGAGATCGGGCGCGGCAGGACCGTGAACCTCGTCCGGCTGACGGACGCCCGCGCCGCCGGGTCCACCCTGCGGTTCCTCCTCTCCCCCAGGTCGGCTTACGTCAGCGGCCAGGTGATCGAGGTCGGTGCCTACGGCGCGGGTGCCTATGACGCGGGTGGCTATGACGAGGGCGCCTATGACGCGGGTGGCTATGACGAGGGCGCACTTGGCGAGAGCGCACTTGGCGAGGGTGTTCGCGACAGCGGTGCTCTCGGCGAGGGCGGGGCGCCCGTCGGCCCCGACCGCCCCCTGACCGACCCGGACCGCCCCCTCACCGGCCGCACCGCCCTGGTCACCGGCGCCGCGCGCGGTATCGGTGAGGCGGTCGCCGAGACGCTGGCCAGGGACGGCGCCCGGGTCGTCGTGCTCGATGTGCCGCAGGCCGAACAGGACGCCCGGCGCGTGGCCGACCGGCTCGGCGGCACCGCCCTCGCGCTCGACATCACCGCACCCGACGCGGGCGAGCGCATCGCCGCCGCGCTGCCGGACGGACTGGACATCCTGGTCCACAACGCCGGGATCACCCGGGACCGGCGCCTGGTCAACATGCCCGCCGAGCGCTGGAGTTCGGTGCTCGACGTCAATCTGGCGAGCGTGCTGCGCACGACGGACGCCCTGCTGGAGAGCGGGACGCTGCGGCGGGGCGGGCGGATCGTGGCGACGGCGTCGATCGCGGGGCTGGCCGGGAACGCCGGGCAGACCAACTACGGCGCGAGCAAGGCGGGTGTCGTCGGTCTGGTCCGCTCGCTCGCGCCCCGTGCGCTCGCCGAGCACGGGGTGACCGTCAACGCCGTCGCGCCCGGCTTCATCGAGACCAGGATGACCGCCGCGATTCCCCTGATCATCCGTGAGGCGGGCCGCCGCATGAACCCCCTCGCCCAGGGCGGCCTGCCGGTCGACGTCGCCGAGACGACGGCTTGGCTGGCGCACCCGCAGTCGGGTGCGGTCAACGGGCAGGTCGTCCGGGTGTGCGGCCAGAGCCTGCTGGGGGCGTGATGACGACCGCGACCGTCCTGACCGGATCCCCTTCCCTGCCGGGGCTGCTCGCCCGGGGCGCTGTGCTCTCCCCCTTCAAACGACCCAGCCCCGACGCGGAGTTCCCGCGAACCCGGCTCGTCCTGCCCGGCCTGCGCGTCGACCTCGCGCGGCTCGCGGCCTACGAACGGGTCTGCGGCTTCGCGACCGGCGACGACGCACTGCCGGTCACCTATCCGCATGTCCTCGGCTTTCCCCTGGCCATGCGGCTGATGAGCGCCCGGGACTTCCCGCTGCCGCTGCTCGGCCTCGTCCACACCCACATCGGCATCACCCGCCACCGGCGGCTGACGGCGACCGGCGCGTACGAACTGTCCGTGCACATCGACGCCCTGGTGCCGCACCGCAGGGGAACGGAGGCCGTCGTGGTCACCGAGGTGCGGGACGGGGAGGCCGTCGTATGGGAGTCACGGAGCCGGTATCTCGCCCGGCACCGCACGGACGGACGGCGCGGCGAGCCGTCCGCGTCGGGCAGGGCTCCCGAGCCGGCCAAGCCGCTTCCCGCGGTCGCCGAGTGGCGTCTCGCCGGGGACGTCGGCCGCCGCTACGGCGCCGCCTCCGGTGACCGCAACCCCATCCACCTCCACCCCCTCACCGCCCGGCTGTTCGGCTTCCCGCGCGCCATCGCCCACGGCATGTGGACGGTGGCCCGCTGTCTCGCCGCGCACGGCACTCCTGAACGGGCGCTGGTGAAAGCCGAGTTCCGGGCACCCGTGCTGCTTCCGGGGACCGTGACCTATGCGGCGGAGGGCGGGCGGTTCGAGCTACGGGGCGCCAGGGAGCGCGTCCACGTGGCCGGGGAGGTCTACCCGCTCACCTCGTGAGCGGCGGCCGCAGGTGCCTCGGCCGCCGCCGCCCCGGCCGGGGCCGGAGGTGACCATGGCCGGCCGGCCATGAGGTTGCCGAGGCCGGACCAGGAGAAGTTCATGAGGGTCGCCGCCGCCTCCCGCGCGGTCACCCCGGGTGTGGCGTTGGCCCAGTCCGCCAGGGACTCGGCCGCGCCGACCAGGGCCTCGGCCAGCCCCGCGACCTCGCTCTCGGGCAGGTCGGGGTCGCGATGGGCCTCCCGCGCGGCCGCGAGGATCAGCTGCGTCACAAACGCGACGATCCCCGCGCGCATCGCGGCGACCTCGGAGGCGAACGGCTCCCCATGGGTGCGGGCCTGGAGGTGCAGAACGGCCCAGCCGTCCGGGTTCTGCGCGGTGTGCGTGAAGAACGCGACGAGCCCTTCCCAGAGTTGCCGGTCGGCCGGCACATCACGCCGGACCCCGGCCCGGACGGCCTCGGTGAGCGCGGCGGCCTCCCGGCGGATGCAGGCCGTGAAGAGGTCTTCCTTCGAGTTCAGATACAGGTACACCAACGGCTTGGAGACGCCCGCGAGTTCGGCGATCTCGTCCATCGACGCGGCCATGTACCCCCGTCGGCCGAAGGTCCGCACGGCGGCGTCCAGCATCTGCTGCTCACGGACGGCGCGCGGCATCCGCTTGGTCTTCACGGCACCCATGCCGATTAGCGTACGGGCCAGGAGGGGTGATCCCACCCGGCCCGCCACACATCGCCGCCCGCGCGAACGGCTACTCCTCGCCTCTCGCCTCGTCCGCGAACCGCGCCACCTGGTCGATCAACGGCCGCCCCTCGCCCGACGGCAGCGCCGTCAGCCGGGGCAGCAGCTGCGCGGTGAGCAGGGTGGACAGGGCGGAGGTGTCCGCGCCGGAGCCGTCGGTCCGTACGACCACCGGCTGCGGGGCCTTCCCGGCGAGCTTCGCGCCCACTTCCAGGCGGCGCCGGGCCAGTTCGTACTGAAGGACCGCGCGGTTGTCCCGGTAGGCCTTGGCGAGGGCACGCTGGGCGCGGGCCTCGTTCTCGGCGGCGATCAGACCGCTGCGGCCCCGCGTCTCGATCTCGAACCGCACCCGCTGGGCGTTGGTCTCCTGCTGCTCCAGCAGCTGGGCGACCTCCTCACGGGCCCGGTTCAGCGCGGCCTTGACCTCGACGATCCGGGCGTCCCGCACCTTCTTGGCCCGCTCGATGTCCATGCCCAGCTGGTCGATGCGGCGCTTGCGGATGAGCCCCCACTCCTGGTCGTACGCCGTGCGCTCCTTGGCGACCCGCTCCCGGGTGGCCAGGTGCTGCTGGTACTGCGCCGGCAGCTGCACGTCCGGGATGTTGCAGCCGGTGATGCGCACGCCGTAGCCGGAGAGCTGGCGGTTGAGCAGCTCCTGCATGTCGGCCACGTCCGAGCCGCGCAGGTCGTAGGCGCGCTCGGTGCGCATCTTCCGCGCCCGCTGCCGGATCGCGTCCTGTACGGCGCTGGAGAGCACCAGGTCGAAGTTGCCCGCGCCGATCGTGCGGACGAACAGCACGGCGTCGTTGATGCGGAACTTCAGGAAGAACTCGATGGAACGCAGCGGCACGTTCTCCTGCGTCGGGCAGGCCATCACCGGTGCGGAGTACGGGATCTCGGTGGCCGTGTCGACCACGAAGTCGACCCGGGACCAGGGGTGCCACAGGTAGTGGCGGCCGGCGTCCAGGGTGCGGACGACGGCGCCGTAGCGGGTCAGCACGCCGTTGGTGCCCTGCTCGATCTCGACGATCGAGGAGCGCCACCACCACAGCACGCCGATCAGCAGCAGCACCGCGCCGCCGGCGTAGGACAGGGTGGCGAGGGTGCCGTAGGCGAGGTCCCCGGCGACCGACTCGGACTCCGCCGCGCCCAGCGTCAGCATCAGGCCCATGAACAGGGCGTAGACACCGAGCCACAGCGGCAGCATCCACCACAGGCGGCGCCGGTGACGGGGGATGATGACCGGGATCAGGGTGTCGGCCTCGCCGCCGCGCAGCAGCCGCGCGATGTCGGCCCAGGGGGCGACCTTCTCGGAGATGACCGACCTGCGCTGGGAACGGGCGGTGCTCATCGGGTGGTCTCCTCGGCGGTGTCGGAGCCGGCGTCACGGGCGTCGTCGCCCGCCGGTGCGGGCTGTTCGGGGACCTGCGGCACCGTCGGCCGGTCGGCGGCCAGCAGCGCGCCGATCTCCGCCTCGCGCGCGGCGATCCGCTCGGACACCTCGGGGAGACGCGCCCGCACGGCGGCCATGTCCTCGTCGGTGAACAGTTCCGTGCCCCGCTCGCCGACCAGTTCGCGGGCCAGCTCCAGGAAGTCGATCCCCGCGTCCGCGGTGCCGCCGATGCGGACCAGGCGCGGCAGGTGGTCGGCGACCTGCTCCAGTGTGTCCAGCACCTGCTGCTGGTAGCGGTACTCCAGGATCTCCGGGGCCTCCGCGGCGGTCACCGCGCGGATGTCGAGGGCCTGCGCCTCCAGCAGGGCCGCGTTGGCCTTGGCCTCCGACTCGGCCTGGACGTACCGCTGCCGGGCGAGGGCCTCGGCGCGGTTGGTCTCGCGCTCCACGGCCGTGTCCATCTGCGCCTGGTACTGGGCGATGTCGGCCTGGATCGCGGACAGGGTCTCCTGGCTGGAGGCGAGTTCCCGGGTGAGGTCGCCCTCGTCCTGCTCCTTGCGGAGCTGGAGCGCGTACTCGTGGGTGTACGCCTCCTTGGCGACCCGCACCATCTCGGGCGCCGCCAGGTCCATGCGGTAGCGCTGGTCGGAGGGCTCGGCGTGGGTGATGTTGGCGTTGGTGAGCTCGACGGCCGGGCGGAACTGCTGGTTGAGCTGTTCCAGCAGCCGGCCGGTGTCCTCGCCGACCATGTCGTAGATCCCGGCGGCCTCCTGCTCGTAGATGAGGCTGCGGATGGTTTCGCTCACCGCGTTACTCAGCTTCTCCTCGAAGCCGCGGACCGCGCCCAGCGTGTAGACGAACTCGGTGGGGTCGCTGATCCGGAACTGGATGAACAGGTCGATCGACGCCTTCACGCCGCCCCGGGTCGGCGCCTCGCGCACCGGCGCGTTGAACGGGTACTCGATCGTGGTGTTGACGATGTACGACACCCGCTTCCACGGGCTCAGCAGCACGATCCGGCCGGGTCCGACGACCTTCTCCAGCTTGCCGAACCGGGTGATCAGCGCCTGGCAGCCGTCCGGCACCATGACCATGCCCTGGCGCCACCAGACGAAGGCGACGGCGAGCAGGGCGATGAGCCAGGAGTGCACGCCGAACAGCGGGTTGGTCAGCACGTCGGCACCGGAGGCTCCCACGAGCGCCGCGCCCACCAGGCTCAGCACGAGCAGCGTCAGCACCGGCAGCATGGAGACGATCGAGCGGCCCTTGGGGATCACCATCGGGCAGATGGCGTGCACCACCTCGCCGCCCTCGCGCACCTGCTCGCTACGGCCGAGCGCCTCCCCGGCCTCGTCCAGCGGCACCGTCTTCTGGCGCATGACGGTGGCGGTGGATCCGCCCTGTTCCCGGGCGGCCAGGAAGTCGGCCGGGTCGATGGCCCAGCCCTGCGCGTCGTACTCCTCGCCGCCTTCGCGCGATCCCCGTCCGCCGATCTGCCGCTGCAGTTCCTCCTGCGCGGCCTTCCGCGGATCGGTGCCGGAGGCGACGGCCTCGGCGACGCGTCGTGCGCCCTGTTTGGCGCGCGCTCGTGCCACGGTTCCCCCTTGTGTTCCGATGCCCGTTGGATGCGGGTCCTACTGGTGATACACCGGTCGGCCCGATGTGGTTCCAGTCATCCCACATCATGATCCGGACAAAGGTAAGGGGGGTACCCCGCACAGTTACCGATCGGTATCAGGAAGAGGTCTGGCCCTGCGCCCGGGTCGCCTCGTCGGCCATGTCGGCCACGTCGTCCTCCTGGCTGCGGTTGGCCTCCAGGTTGGCCTTCACGCGGTCGACCTTCTGCACGATCTGGACGGACGCGCGGTCACGTTCCTTGCGCAGGACGACGAAGCTGATCGGGGCCGAGATCACCAGGGCGAGCAGGACGATCCACATGCCGTTGGAGTCGCCGAGGCCGCGCGGCGCGACGCCGGAGTAGACGAGGCCCCAGACGACCACGAGGCAGCCCACGAAGATCCCGAGGCGCATCAGTGTGTAGCGGAGCATCTCAATCCACTCTTCCGATTCCAAAAAGGGCCGTTGCCCAGTGAAGCACGCGCGGCCCTCGATCTTGCAGGGGGGTCGGCGGGCCGTCAGCCGAGGGGCAGCAGCATGATCACGTCGTCCCGGTCGTCGCCCGGCTCGACCCTGATGGCGCCCGGGATCCGGCCGACCTCCTTGTAGCCGCAGGAGCCGTAGAACCGCTCCAGGCCGAGGCCGCCCCGGCAGGTGAGCCGCAGCGCCTCGATGCCGTCGAAGGCGCGGGCCTCCCGCTCGGCGGCCGCCAGCAGGTCGCGACCGTAGCCCTTGCCCTGGTGCCGGGGGTGCACCATCACCGTGTAGAGCCAGGCCCAGTGGGTCATCAGCCGGTGGGTGTTGAAGGTGAAGAACGCCGTCGCGACCACCTCGCCCGCCTCGTCGCGCCCGACCAGCAGCCTGGTGCGGCCGTCGGCCATCGCCGCGAGGTGGTGCAGCAGCTCCGGCCGGATCGTCTCCCGTGTCACGGGCGGCACGAAGCCGACGGCCCCGCCCGCGTTGGAGACTTCGGTCCACAGGTCGAGGATGCCGTCGCGCAGGGCGGGGGTGACGGCCGGGTCGAGGGTGAAAGTAAGGGACACCACGCCATCGTAACCATTACGACAGGGCTCGTGCCGCCACTTTCAGATCGGAGACCAGGCCCTCGTAGGCCGCCTTGCGGTCCGCGTCGTCCCGCGCCCGCAGCACCGACGACGGATGCACCGTGGCCACCAGCTTCTCAGGCCGGCCGTGGACCTCCCGCTCCAGCAGCGCCCCGCGTGCCTCCCCGACCCGGAACGACGATCCCAGAAGCGCCTTGCCCGCGGTGGCGCCCAGGATCACGATCAGCTCGGGCTCGACAACGGCCAGCTCGGCGGCCAGCCAGGGCCCGCACGCCGTCATCTCACGCAGGGTGGGCGCCTTGTGGATGCGGCGCTTGCGGGGCTCGGCCTGCGTGAACTTGAAGTGCTTGACGGCGTTGGTGACATAGGCCTCGCCGGGATCGATCCCGGCCTCCGCGAGAGCCCGGTCGAGGAGCTTGCCGGCGGGCCCCACGAAGGGCTTGCCCTGCCGGTCCTCCTGGTCGCCGGGCTGCTCGCCGACGAGCATCACGCGCGCGTGGGCCGTCCCGGCGCCGAACACCGTCTGTGTGGCGTCCCGGTGCAGCGGGCAGCCCCGGCAATCGGCGGCGGCCCGGCGCAGCGTGGGAAGGCCCCGGGCCCCCTCCGGGACGAACGGTTCCGCGGTGTAGGCGTCCTCAGGCGCTCGGGTGGTCACCATGGCGTCCGAGTACCCGCCGCAGGGACTCGGACCCATGTCGTCCGCGGGTGCGTGGGGGCTGGTCGCGCCCACGCGGCGGAGCCGCATATCGACACAGCCCCGCGCCCCTGGAGGTGGGGACAGTCCCGCCCCCCGCACATCAGACCCGCATCGGCTGCGGCGACTCCCGGCGCGCCGGATCCGGGCCCTCGTACTCCCGGATGATCTCGTAGCGCGTGTTCCGCTCCACCGGCCGAAAGCCCGCGTCCCGGATCAGGTCCAGCAGATCCTCACGGGTCAGCTTGTTCGGAGTGCCGTAGTTGTCGGCGTCATGCGTGATCTTGTACTCGACGACCGAACCGTCCATGTCATCGGCGCCGTGCTGGAGGGCCAGCTGGGCGGTCTGGACGCCGTGCATCACCCAGAAGACCTTGACGTGCGGGACGTTGTCGAAGAGCAGACGGGAGACGGCGAAGGTCTTCAGGGCCTCCGCGCCGGTCGCCATCTGGGTGCGCGCCTGGAGGCGGTTGCGTACCTTGCCGTCCTTCATGTCGACGAAGTCGTGCTGGTAGCGCAGCGGGATGAAGACCTGGAAACCGCCGGTCTCGTCCTGGAGCTCACGCAGGCGCAGAACGTGGTCGACGCGGTGCCGCGGCTCCTCGATGTGGCCGTAGAGCATGGTGCACGGGGTCTTCAGACCCTTCTCGTGCGCCAGGCGGTGGATGCGGGACCAGTCCTCCCAGTGGGTGCGGTGGTCCACGATGTGCTGACGGACCTCCCAGTCGAAGATCTCGGCGCCACCGCCGGTCAGCGACTCCAGGCCCGCGTCGATCAGCTCGTCCAGGATCTCGGAGGCGGACAGGCCGCTGATCGTCTCGAAGTGGTGGATCTCCGTCGCCGTGAAGGCCTTCAGCGAGACGTCCGGGAGGGCGGCCTTGAGCTCCCGCAGCGAGCGCGGGTAGTAGCGCCAGGGGAGGTTCGGGTGCAGGCCGTTGACGATGTGCAGCTCGGTGAGGTTGTCCGACTCCATCGCCTTGGCGAGCTTGACGGCCTCTTCGATCCGCATCGTGTACGCGTCCTTCTCCCCCGGCTTGCGCTGGAAGGAGCAGTACGCGCAGGAGGCCGTACAGACGTTCGTCATGTTGAGGTGCCGGTTGACGTTGAAGTGGACGACGTCGCCGTTCTTGCGCGTCCGCACCTCGTGCGCGAGCCCGCCGAGCCACGCCAGGTCGTCCGACTCGTACAGCGCGATGCCGTCCTCACGGGACAGCCGCTCACCGGAGCGGACCTTCTCCTCCAGCTCGCGCTTGAGCCCGACGTCCATGCGTGCACCTCTCCTAGACAGACTTCGTCAACCGTACTCCCCCACCCTCCGGGCGGCGGGACCCCCGAACGCGCTCCGCGCCTACGCCTCTTCAGGCAGTTGCCCGACCCGGTTCTCCCACTTGGTGGAGAGCACGATCGTCGTACGGGTCCGGGAGACGCCCACGGTGCCGCTGAGCCGTCGGATGATCTTCTCCAGGCCGTCCACGTCGGCCGCGCGCACCTTGAGCATGTACGAGTCGTCGCCCGCGATGAACCAGCAGTCCTCGATCTCGCCCAGGTCGCGCAGGCGGTTCGCGACGTCCTCGTGGTCGGTGGCGTCGGAGAGGGAGATGCCGATCAGCGCGGTGACGCCGAGGCCGAGCGAGGCGGCGTCGACGGTGGCGCGGTAGCCGGTGATGACGCCGGCCGCCTCCAGCCGGTTGATGCGGTCGGTGACGCTGGGTCCCGACAGGCCGACGAGGCGTCCCAGCTCCGCGTAGGAGGCCCGGCCGTTCTCCCTCAGGGCCTGGATGAGCTGCCTGTCCACCGCGTCCATGCGATTCGAAGCCTTCCGCTGAAGAGTTCCAGAAGTGATGAGAGTCAAGTGACGAGAGGTACTGCTGCTTGCCCGTCGTGCCCTATGTGCCGTTCCCCAGCTCGCCCTTCCACCGCCGGTACAGCCCGTGCTCGACGCCCGCGGCGTCCAGCACGCGTCCGGCGACGAAGTCCACGAGGTCCTGGATGTGGGTCGCGCCCGCGTAGAAGCCCGGGGACGCCGGTACGACGCTGGCGCCGGCGTCGTCCAGTGCGACGAGGTGCCGGAGGGTCTGGCCGTTCAGCGGGGTCTCCCGTACGGCCACGACCAGCTTGCGGCGTTCCTTGAGGGTGACGCCCGCCGCGCGCTGCAGAAGATCCTTGGACAGCCCGAGCGCGACGCCCGCGACGCAGGCCGTCGAGGCGGGCACGATCAGCATGCCTTTGACGGGGTACGACCCGGACGACGGCCCCGCCGCGAGGTCGCCCGCGCTCCAGTGCCGTACGCCTGCGATGTCGACCTCGAAGGTCCCGGGCTTGCCGTCGGCTCCGCGCGACAGCCATTCGCGCAGGTCGGCCTGCCAGTGGGCGTCCCGGAACGGGATCCCCGTCTCGTCGAGCAACGTGAGCCGTGACGCCCGGCTGACGACCAGGTCGACACTCTCCCCGGCGGCGAGGAGCGCACGCAGCACCGCGGCGGCGTATGGAGTGCCGGAAGCGCCGGACACCCCTACGATCCAAGGCGTACGCGGCGTCTCTCCTGGCTTGACTGGGTTCACGACACCGAGCCTATCCGGCGCCGCCGGGTGGGAACCGACCAAGGGGGGCCGGGCGTTCCCTGGAGGGGACGAGTTGACGGGGGTGGGGTCGCGATGGCTGGTACGCCGGTGCCGCGGGGTGCGGAGGGCGCGTGGCCGCGGGGTGCCCGCGCGAAGGCCGCGGCCAAGTTGATGCTGGGCTGGGTCGCGCTGCTGTGGCTGCTGGAAGTGGTCGACGTGGTCAGCGGACACGTCCTCGACGGCTTCGGCATCGTCCCGCGCACCCCGTCCGAGCTGGTGGACGTCGTCCCGGCGTCCTTCGTCCACTTCGGCTTCGCCCACGTCGCCGCGAACAGCGTGCCGCTGCTGGTCCTCGGCTTCCTCGCGGCCCTTGGGGGTATACGCCGGTTCGTCGTGGTCTGCGCCCTGATCATCGTCGCCGACGGCCTCGGGGTGTGGCTGATATCGCCGCCCGACACCAACACCGCGGGCGCCTCCGGCCTGGTCTTCGGCCTCTTCGGCTTCCTCCTGGTCACCGGCTTCGTGGAGCGCCGCCCGCTCGGCGTCCTGGCCGGCCTGCTGGTGGCCGCCGTCTGGGGCGGCTCCATACTGGCGGGCCTCGCCCCGACCCAGTCCGGCGTCAGCTGGCAGGGACATCTGGTGGGGCTGGTGGCGGGGGTCGCGGCGGCGTTCGTGCTGGGGCGCCGGGCATCCGGTCCGGCGCTCAGGGCCGGGGGCGGGCTTTAGGGTCGACGGGGAGGCTCGCGGTGGGAACTGTCAGCTTGCCGAGCGGCGAGTCGGCGGTGAGGTCGGGGCCGTAGGGGATGGTGTCGCGGCCTCGGTAGCCGTCGGGGCCCGGGTTCCACATGGCGACGCAGTGGCCCTTGAGCGGGTCGAAGATCAGGTAGTTGGCGATGCCTTGAGCGGCGTACCGGCGAGGCTTGATCTCGTAGTCGCGGCGGCTGCTGCCTCGTGAGACGACCTCGATGACCATCTCGATCAGGTCAGGCGCGTAGGAGATCTGGTTCTTCGCGACCTCCGCTGCCGGAATGACGGCCAGGTCAGGGCAGAACTCGTTCTCCTCGTCGAAGGGGAAGGCGACATCGCTCGTCACTCCCCAGCTGTCACCGACCTGCGGTTCGAGGGCGCTCCACACCCTGTGGATCGTCATCCCGTGATGCGGTGTGACGGGACTCGCCACCACGTCGCCCTCGACGATCTCCGTACGAAAGCCGGGGAACGCGTCCTCGAACCGGGCGAGTTGCGAGTGCAGTCGGTTCATGGCCCGCACCGTAGTCACACGGTCAGACCTCGAACCAAGAGATCAAGCAGCGCACACACGAAGAGGGCAATCCCGATGAACCCGTTGACACTGAAGAAGGCCCTGTTCAGGCGCGACAGGTCATGAGGCCGCACGATCGAGTGCTCGTACCCGAACGCGCCGGCCACGATCAGCAGGCCCAGCCAGAAGAAGGAGCCCGCGTCCGTGGCGAGGGCGTACCAGACGAGCAGGGCCGTCGTGATCGCGTGGCAGACCCGCGCGCCCCAGATCGCGGCCGGGATGCCGAAGCGGGCCGGGACCGACATGACGCCGGTCTCGCGGTCGGTGTCGACGTCCTGGCAGGCGTAGATCAGGTCGAAGCCGCCGATCCAGACGCCCACCGCGAGGCCGAGGATCACCGCGTCCCAGGACCAGGACCCGGTGATCGCCAGCCAGCCGCCGACCGGGCCCATGGCCTGGGCGAGGCCCAGGATGGCCTGCGGGAAGTTCGTGAACCGTTTGCCGTAGGGGTAGACCACCATCGGGATCACCGCGATGGGGGCGAGGGCCAGGCACAGGGGGTTCAGCAGGGCCGCCGAGCCCAGGAAGACCACCAGGGCGATCAGGGCGCCCGTCCAGGCGTGCCGGACCGACATCGCGCCGGTCACCAGCTCGCGGTGGGCGGTGCGCGGGTTCCGTGCGTCGATCTCGCGGTCGATGATCCGGTTGACCGCCATGGCGAAGGTCCGCAGGCCCACCATGCAGACGGTGACCAGCAGCAGCCGGCCCCAGTGGATGTTCCGGTCCAGCTGGAACATGGCCGTCAGCGCGGCGATGTACGCGAAGGGCAGCGCGAACACGGAGTGCTCGATCATCACAAGGCGCAGGAACGCCTTCGTACGTCCTGGCTGCGGGATCGCGGCGGAGGCGCTGCTCACAGTCCGTACTCCTTCCACCGGCGGTCGACCTTCGCCGCCGTCTGAGGGTCGGACTCCACCATGTCGGGCCAGCCGCCGTCCCGGGTGTAGCCCTCCTCGGGCCACTTCTTCGTGGCGTCGATCCCCGCCTTGCCACCCCAGAACTGCTGGTAGGAGGCGTGGTCGAGGTGGTCGACGGGGCCCTCGACCACGGTCAGGTCGCGGGCGTAGTCCGTGTTGCCGAGCGCCCGCCAGGCGACCTCGTGCAGATCGTGGACATCGCAGTCGGAGTCGACGACCACGATCAGCTTGGTCAGGGACATCATGTGGGCGCCCCAGATCGCGTGCATCGTCTTCTGGGCGTGCTTGGGGTACTTCTTGTCGATCGAGACGATCGCGCAGTTGTGGAAGCCGCCGGCCTCGGGCAGGTGGTAGTCCACGATGTCCGGGACGATGATCTTCAGCAGCGGGAGGAAGAAGCGTTCCGTCGCACGGCCCAGCGGTCCGTCCTCCGTCGGGGGCCGGCCCACGACGATCGACTGGAGCAGCGGGCGACGGCGCATCGTCACGCAGTCGATCTTCAGCGCCGGGAACGGCTCCTGCGGCGTGTAGAAGCCGGTGTGGTCGCCGAACGGCCCCTCCGGCAGCATCTCCCCCGGCTCCAGCCACCCCTCCAGCACGACCTCCGCCTGCGCCGGCACCTGGAGCGGAACGGTCTTGCAGTCCACCATCTCGATCCGCTTGCCCGAGACGAACCCCGCGAACAGGTACTCGTCGATGTCACCGGGAAGCGGCGCCGTCGAGGCGTACGTCACGGCGGGCGGGCACCCGAAGGCGATGGCGACCGGCAGCCGCTCCCCCCGCCGCGCCGCCACCTGGTAGTGGTTGCGGCTGTCCTTGTGGATCTGCCAGTGCATGCCGATGGTGCGCTTGTCGTGGCGCTGGAGGCGGTACAGGCCGAGATTCCGTACGCCGGACTCCGGGTCCTTGGTGTGGGTGAGACCCAGGTTGAAGAAGGAGCCGCCGTCCTTGGGCCAGGTGAACAGGGCCGGCAGCCTGTCGAGGTCGACCTCGTCGCCGTGCAGCACGACCTCCTGCACCGGCGCGCCCGCCGACTTCACCTTCTTCGGCGGTACGTGCGTCATCGCGCCGAGCTTGCCGAAGGCCTCGCGGACGCCGACGAAGCCGTGCGGCAGCTCGGGCTTGAGCAGGCCGCCGATCTTGTCGGAGATGTCGCCGTACGACTTCAGGCCGAGGGCCTTGAGCAGGCGCCGGTCGGTGCCGAAGACGTTCATCGCGAGGGGCATCGAGGAGCCCTTCACGTTCTCGAAGAGCAGCGCCGGACCGCCGGACTTCTGGACCCGGTCGACGATCTCCCCGACCTCCAGATACGGATCGACCTCAGCCTTGACGCGCTTGAGGTCTCCTTCGCGCTCCAGTGCCCTGAGCAGGGAACGAAGATCGTCGTAAGCCATGGGGTCAAGTATCCCCGAGCGGCTACTCTGGCCCTGAACCCGGGGGCCGCGCCCCCGGCCCCGACGACCGTTTCGCTGGAGAGGGCCCATGCTCCGGGTGCTGATGTTCCTCGTACCACTGGCGCTGAGCGTGTACGCGTTCATCGACTGCATCAGCACGAAGGAGGACGACATCCGCCACATGCCCAAGCCGCTCTGGGCGATCCTCGTCCTGGTGTTCCCCCTCGTCGGCTCGATCTCCTGGCTCATCGCGGGCAAGAAGCGCAGCCCGGCCGCCGAGGGCTGGTCCGGCGTGCGGGACCGTCAGCGCGAGCGTCGGCAGTGGGTGGCCCCCGACGACAACCCCGAGTTCCTGAAGTCCCTGGACGAGGACGACGACGACAAGAAGAACGGTGACGGCCCCAAGCGCGACGAACCCTGAGAGCCTCGCGCGGCCTCGCCTCTGCCTCAACTCTCCACGACTGCCTCACAGTTGACTCCGGTTACTCGCTTGCACCGACGCCACTTCGAGTAGTTAATGACCATCAGGCAGTAATCGGCGTCAGTGATGGGCCATCCGCGCCCATACCTCAGGGGGACCGATGGAGAGAACCGAACCGCCCGGACACCATGACATACCGTCACCGCCCGCGTTTCCGCCCCGCGCGGCGACCGCCGTCGACCTGCGGGTCGGCAAGCGGCTGCTGTGGGTCGACGGGGCCGCGTATCCGCTGGAGAACGTCACGCGCGTGTACACGTACACGCTCACGCCCCGGCGCAAGGAAGCCACCCTGCTCTTCGTGAAGCGCGTGGGGATCATCCTGTCGGTGGCGTTCGCCCTGACGATCCTCGGCGGTCTCACGAGCATCGCCAACGAGGGCGCGGGCGGCACGATCCTCACGTTCGTCTGGCTGGGCGCGCTGGCCGCGCTGGCCTTCAGCATCGTGGAGCTGGTGTCCGTCCTCACGGCGTCCTCGCAGTACGTCCTGGCCGTCGAGACGTCCGGCCCGTCGATCGCCATGGTCACGAGCGCCGACCCGCGCCAACTGGACCAGCTCGTCGGCTCGATCGTGCAGGCGATCGAGAACCCCGAGGTGGAGTTCCAGGTCAGGGTGGACCGGCTCATGGTCAACCCACGTAACTACTACTTCGGAGACAACGTCAACATGTACGGCGGCACGGGCAACGTGGGGGTGGCGCACGGGTGAGCGGCGACAACTACTACTTCGGCGACAGCGTGACCATGCACGGCGGCCGGGACAACGTCGGCATCGACAAGCGGCAGATGGTGTCCGACGACGCGTCGGCGGCGTCCGCCGAGATGCTGGCGGCGGTCCAGGAACTGCTGCGGCTCGTCGAGGAGCTGCGCACCCGGGTGCCCGCCGCCAGCGCCCGGACCATCGAGGACTCCGTGCCGGCCCTCAGCCCCGACACCGCGGCGCAACCGCAGGACCGGCACCGCGCCCTGATGGCCATCGCGGGCATCGCCGCGACGGTGGGCGCGGTGGGGCAGCCGGTGCTGGAGGCGGTCAACCGGGTCCTCGGGCTGCTCGGCGGTCAGTAGTCAGCAGGCCTCCCCTCCGGTCCGGCAGCCGCTCCGTGGGTGACGCTCCGTCGTTGAAGCACGTCGGGCGTGCGGCGTGGGTACATTCCGCACATTGGCCTCGTGTTCCGAGCACAGGAGAGTCGTGAGGATGGAGCTCTTGGATCAGGCGACGGCCCGTGCCTGGCTGGCCACCGCCGTCACCGAGGCCCGGGCCGGGCTCGCCGAGGGCGGCATCCCGATCGGCGCCGCGCTGTACGGGGCCGACGGGACGCTGCTGGGGCGCGGCCGCAATCGGCGCGTCCAGGACGGGGACCCGTCGCTGCACGCGGAGACGGCGGCGTTCCGGGCGGCGGGGCGGCGGCGGTCGTACCGCGGCACGACCATGGTGACCACGCTCTCGCCCTGCTGGTACTGCTCGGGACTGATCCGGCAGTTCGGCATCTCCCGGGTGGTGATCGGCGAGGCGGTCACCTTCACCGGCGGGCACGACTGGCTGGCCGAGCACGGCGTGGAGGTCGTGCTCCTCGACGATCCCGGCTGCGTCGGGCTGATGCGCGGCTTCACCAAGGACCACCCCGACCTGTGGAACGAGGACATCGGTGAGTGACCACCTCAGCACCAGCCAGACGCCCGGCACCCTTCGGACGCCCGGCAGCGCTCAGACACCCGGCAGCAGTCAGATCCCCCGGATCCCCACGATCGACCTGCGCCCCTGGCTCGACGGCGACACCGAAACCCGCCGGGCCATCGCCCGCACCGTCGACGAGGCCCTCCAGACCGCCGGATTCCTCCTGGTCACCGGGCACGGCGTGGACCCGGCCCTGCGCGCCCGCATCCGCGCGGCGGCCCGCGCCTTCTTCACGCTCCCCGTCGAGGTCAAGCAGGCGTACGCGGCGAAGGTCGGCGGCCGCGGCTGGCTCGGCCCCGGCGCGGAGGCCAACGGGTACGCGGAGGGCACCGAGACCCCGCCGGACCTGAAGGAGTCGCTCACCTTCGCCACGCACGAGCCCTTCGACGACCCGGTGATCAACGCCGAGTGGTACGCGCCGAACGTCTGGCCGGCGGAGACACCCGAACTGCGGTCGCTGTGCGAGGAGTACCTGGCACGGATGGCCGAGCTGGAGAACCAGCTGCTCTCCCTGCTCGGCGAGGCCCTCGGCCTCGAACCCGACTTCTTCGCCCGGCACATGGACCGTCCGACGTACGGCTTCAACATCAACTGGTACCCGGGGACGGCGGTGATCGGCACCCCGGAGCCCGGCCAGTTCCGCATCGGGCCGCACACCGACTTCGGCACCGTGACGATCCTCGACCGGCAGGCCGGCAAGGGCGGGCTGCAGGTCTACACGGACGACGGCGGGTGGGAGGACGCGCCCTTCAACCCGGAGGCGTTCACCATCAACATCGGGGACCTGATGGCCCGTTGGACCGGTGACCGGTGGCGGTCGGGGCGGCACCGGGTGCTGCCGCCGCCCGCGGACGCGCCGGCCGAGGAGCTGATGTCCCTCGTCTACTTCGGCGAGTGCACGCCCGGCACGCTCGTGGAGTCCGTGCCGGCTCCGGTGGGGCGGGTGGCGTACGAGCCGGTCGACTCGCATGTGTATCTGCGGGAGAAGCTGGACTCGATCACCGTGGACTGACCTCTTCGAGTACGCCGATCAGCCGCTCGAAGCGCGCCCGCCACCGGGGCTCCGACTCCTCCTCGCCCTGGAACTCGTGGGTGAAGCGCAGCACGCTGCCCTCGTCCCCGTCCCGCTCCAGATGGAACCTGAGCCGGCCGCCGGCCTCCACCGTGTACTCGGCGACCCGCTCCACGTCCCACGCGGTGATCGAACCCGACCCGATGTCACGCAACGTGACCGCGCCGCCGAGCCGGGGTTCCAGGACGTCGGCGGCCGTGAACCAGGACGCGAGCCCCTCCGGGGTGGTCAGCGCGGGCCAGACGGTCTCCATGGCCTGGGGAAGCCGCACGAGAAAGTGCAGGATGTGCGTGTTTCCGTGGGTCTGGCTGATGCCCTGTTCCACCGAACCGGTCATGACACCAGCCTGACCCCGCGGGGCGCGAGACGCACCCCGCTCCGGGCGCCCCCGGACTCACACCCCGGCGTAGGAGTGCTTGCCGGAGACGAAGATGTTGACGCCGTAGTAGTTGAAGAGCCAGCAGCCGAAGGCGATCAGGGCCAGGTAGGCGGCCTTGCGGCCCTTCCAGCCGGCCGTGGCGCGGGCGTGCAGGTAGCAGGCGTAGGCGACCCAGGTGATGAAGGACCAGGTCTCCTTGGGGTCCCAGCCCCAGTAGCGGCCCCAGGCGTCGCCCGCCCAGATGGCGCCCGCGATGATCGTGAACGTCCACAGCGGGAAGACGGCGGCGTTGACGCGGTAGGAGAACTTGTCCAGGGACGCCGAGGCGGGCAGCCGGTCCAGGACGGAGTTCGCGAAACGGCCCGGGGTGCCGCCGTTCGCCAGCTTGTTCTCGTAGGACTCCTTGAAGAGGTAGAGCAGCGTGGAGACGGCGCCCACGTAGAAGACCGCGCCGCAGAAGATCGCGGTCGAGACGTGGATGTACAGCCAGTACGAGTGAAGAGCGGGAACCAACTGGTCGCTCGCGGTGTACAAGACAGTGACGGCGAGGCCGAGATCGAGGAGGACCGTGGTGATCAGGAACAGCCCGAGCCAGCGCACGTTCTTCTTCAGCGCGAGCAGGGAGAGGTACACACCGACGGCGACCGTGGAGAAGGTGATGTTGAACTCGTACATGTTGCCCCACGGCGCCCGCTCCACCGACAGAGCCCGTGTGAGCACACCACCGAACTCGACCAGGAAGGCGAGGACGGTGAGGGAGATGGCGATACGCCCGTAGAGGTCGCCCTGCGCGTCCCCGCCGTGCGCCCCGGGCCCGTCCGGCACGTCCCGCTGGCCGGCCGCGGCCCGCACGACGACCGTCGGCCGCTCCAGTACGGCGGTGGAGCCGCCCTTCTTCACGGTGACGGCGGGCGGGTCGGCCTTCCCGCCCGTCCCGGCCTTCGCCGGGGTGAGCGCGGCGGCCGTGCGGCCGACCTTGCTGCGGCTGCCGAGGAGCCATTCGGCGATGTACGCGAAGAAGGCCAGGGTGTAGACGGCCATCGACGAGTAGATCAGCGTGTTGCTGATGTTCGCGAGGTTTTCGTTGGTGGCGGCGGCCAACTCGGTCGCGGCGGCGAGAGTCACTTGCTGTCAGCCCCTTCGGCGGGTGCGACTTGGGGGTCGGGGGAAGCTGCGGAATCTGCGGGGTCGTCGTCGGGGTCGGGTGCGCCCGGAGCCTGCTCGTACAGGATCCCGGCGAGGTCGCCGAGTTCCTCCGGCACCTTGGCGGACTCGCTGCGGCCGAGGCCGGCCATCTCGACGACCGTGACGCCGTCGCTGCCGGTGGTGGCCCGCACCCACACGCGGCGGCGCTGGATGAAGAGGGAGGCGGCGAGACCGAAGATCGCGGCGAGCGAACCGGCGAGGGCCCAGCCGCTGCCGGGCTGGCGGGCGACCTGGAAGCCGGCCCACTCCTTGATCTCCTTCTCGAAGGTGATCGAGCCGGCGCCGTTCGGGAGCTTCATGGTCTCGCCGGGCTTCAGGTTCTCCCGGACCTGGGCGCCCTTGGCGTCCTTGAAGCCCTTCAGGTTCTTCTTGTCCAGTTGGTAGACGCTCTGCGGGATGCCCGCGTCCACCCCGAGGTCGCCGTGGTACGCCTCCAGGTTCAGCACCGGGTTCAGCAGGGCGGGGAACTGGGAGACGACCGCGGTGCCCGCGCCGCCGTACGACGGAAGGAAGAAGGCTTGGAAGCCGAGCTGCTCCCGCTCGCCCTTGGCGTTGCGGTAGCCGTCCATGACCTTGATCGCGCCGGTGGAGGTGACGTTGCCGTCGAGCGGAAGGAGAGGGACCGCGTCCTGGTAGACGATCTTGCCCTTGCCGTCGCGGACCGTGACGACGGGGGCGTAACCGTGGCTGACGAGGTAGACCTTCGAGTCGCCGATCTCCAGCGGCTCGTTGACCTCGATGGTGGTCTTCTTCTCCTGGTCGGAGGAGCCCACGCTGTAGGTGAGGTCCGCCTTGTAGACGCGCGGGGTGCCCCGGTTGGGGCCGGACGGCTCGTAGCTGCCGACGAAGTTCTTCAGGTTGAAGCTGAACGGGTCCAGGTCGTCCTGGGTGAACAGGCTGCCGGACTTGAAGTCGTCGTACTGGGTGAGGGTGTTGGAGAACCCGTCGCCCTCGACGACCAGCTTGTTGCCCTCGGACTTGAACAGCTGGCCCCAGGCGAAGGCGATCAGCATCACGATCAGCGCGATGTGGAAGGCGAGGTTGCCGACCTCGCGCAGATAGCCCTTCTCAGCGGCGACGGCGTCACCGGCGAGGTGGGCGCGGAAGCGGCGCTTCTTCAGCAGCGCGAGCGCGGCCTCGCGGACCTGCTCGGGCTCGGCCTCGGTGCGCCAGGTGGTGTAGGCGGGCAGCCGGGTCAGCCGCTTGGGCGCGCCCGGCGGCCGGCCGCGCAGCTGGCCGACGAACTGCCAGGTGCGCGGGATGATGCAGCCGATGAGGGAGACGAACAGCAGGATGTAGATCGCGGAGAACCACACCGAGCTGTAGACGTGGAAGAGCCCGAGCTTGTCGTAGACCGGCGCGAGCGTCTCATGCGCCTTGCGGAACTCGGCGACCTTGGTCTCGTCGATCCCGGTCTGCGGGATGAGCGAGCCGGGGATCGCGCCGAGGGACAGCAGCAGGAGCAGCAGCAGCGCGACCCGCATGGAGGTCAGCTGCCGCCAGAACCAGCGGACCCAGCCGGTGACGCCGAGGGCCGGCAGGTTGGGGGCGTCCTCCGCGGGGGCGGTGGAGAGCTGGGAGCCCGCGGCGCCCAGGTCCTCGTCAGCCGCGGCCGACGTGGTGTCGGGCGCTCCGGTCTTCGTCTCGCTCATCGATCAGATCCCCACACTGAAGCCGGTGGACCAGACCTGCATCTCCTGCACGATGCGGTCCCACGCGCCGGTCAGCAGCAGCACACCGGTCGCGATCATCATGGTGCCGCCGATGCGCATCACCCAGACGTAGTGGCGCTTGACCCAGGCGAAGGCGCCGAGGGCCTTGCGGAAGGCTACGGCAGCGAGCACGAAGGGCAGGCCGAGGCCCAGGCAGTAGGCGACGGTCAGTATTGCGCCGCGGCCGGCGCTCGCCTCGTTGTACGACAGCGCGATCACCGAGGTCAGCGTCGGCCCGAGGCAGGGCGTCCAGCCGATACCGAACAGCGCGCCGAGGAAGGGCGCGCCGACCAGCCCGGTGACGGGTCGCTTGTGGAAGCGGAACTCACGCTGGGTCATCCAGGGCATCAGCCCCATGAAGAAGACGCCCATGACGATCATGAGCACGCCCAGCACCCTGGTCAGGACGTCCTTGTGTTCCTGGAGGGTGTCGCCGAAGTAGCCGAACAGCGCTCCGCTGGAGACGAACACCGCGGTGAAGCCGAGCACGAACAGGGAGGCGCCCGCGACCATCCGTCCGCGTCGGGCCTCGGCCAGGTCGGTGCCGGTGACTCCGGTGACGTAGGAGAGATAGCCGGGGACCAGCGGCAGCACGCAGGGGGAGAAGAAGGAGATGAGGCCGCCGAGCAGCGCGATGGGCAGGGCGAGCAGCAGGGCGCCGCTCATCACCGTCTCGTTGCGACCGGCGACCTCGGCGAGCGTGGTCAGTGCGCTCACGTCACTTCTCCGCGAGGACGGGCTTGAGCATGCTGCGCAGGGTTTCCTCGCTGAGCGGCGTCAGCGCACGCGCGGCGAGCCTGCCCTTGCGGTCGATGACGAGCGTGGAGGGGATCGCCTGCGGGTTGAGCGTGCCCTTCTTGAAGCGGAGCATCTGCTTGCCCGTCGGGTCGTAGAGGCTCGGGTAGGTGATCCCGAACTCCTTCTCGAAGGCCTTGGCGACGGTGGTGTTGGTGTCCCGGGTGTTGATGCCGACGAACTCGACGCCCTGGCCCTTGACGTCGTCGTAGACGGTCTGGAAGTTCTTCGCCTCGGCACGGCAGGGCGGGCACCACGATCCCCATACGTTGATGACGAGGACCTTGCCCTTGGTGCCGGCGGTGGAGAGTTGCTTGCCGTCGATCGTCTCGCCGGAGAGGACCGGCGCCACCGCCCGCTTGTCCTGGGCGACCGTGTCGATGCCGTTGTCGCCGGGCACGAAGCCGGTGTCGCCCCCACCGCCCGACGTACCGCCGGAGCTGCACGCGGACAGGGTCAGCGCGGCCACGGCGGCGGCTGTGGTGAGCAGGGCGGTACGGCTACGGGCGCGGCTGGCGGCACTCATGTGAAAAGTTTCGCATGCCCGTTCCGGGGATCTTTGGCACCCCCCTCCCGGACGTAGACCCGCATTTCAGGCGGCGTTTTGCGTGCCCGCGGAAGCGCTCTGGCCACCCTGGCCGCCCTGGCTGCCCTGCAGGAAGGTCTTCCAGCCGCCGACGGGCTGCTGTCCGACCTCCAGCGTGCGCAACTTGTCGAGAATATCCGGCTTCTGCACGTCCATCCAGTCCACGAACTGCCGGAAGGAGACGAGCCGGATGTCGGCTCCCTTCTCCTTCTCCCGCGCGATGTGCTTCAGGGCCTCCTCGACGGCGTCCATGTATATGCCGCCGTTCCACTGCTCGAAGTGGTTGCCCACGAAGAAGGGTGCGCGGTTTGTCTCGTACGCCCGCTTGAATCCCTGGATGTACGCCTGCGCCGACTGCTGTCGCCAGCCCGGGTAGTTGTGGCTGGGTGCCTTCGTCGAGTTGATCGACTGGTTGGCGAGCATGTTGTAGTCCATGGAGAGGACCTCGAACGAACGGCCGGGGAAAGGTATCTGCTGCAACGGCAGGTCCCACAGCCCCTGCTTCTTCTGCGGCCACACCTGGCGGCCGCCGGGCGAGGAGGCGTCGTAACGCCAGCCGAGTTCGCGGGCGGTGGGCAGCAGGTTGTCCTGGCCCAGGAGGCAGGGGGTACGGCCGCCGACGAGCTCCTTGTCGTAGTCGAAGGGCAGCGAGGGCAGGTCGGTCCAGCCGGAGTTGGTCCGCCACTCCTTGACGAAGGCCTTGGCCTGGTCGATCTCGCTGCGCCACTGCTGCGGGGTCCAGTTGCCGACGGTGCCGTTGCCGGCGCAGAAGTGGCCGTTGAAGTGGGTGCCTATCTCGTGCCCGTCGAGCCAGGCCTGGCGGACGTTCTTCAGCGTCGCCTTGATGTGCTCGTCGGTGAGGTAGCCGATGTCGGAGGCGCCGCGCGGGTTGTTCGGCGGTTCGTAGAGCCGCTTCTTCGACTCGGGGAGCAGATACAGCCCCGAGAGGAAGAAGGTCATGTGCGCCTCGTGCTCCTTGGCGAGTTCGAGGAAGCGCGGGAAGAGGCCGTTGCCGACCTCGCCGGCGCCGTCCCAGGAGAAGACGACGAACTGCGGCGGCTCCTGCCCCGGCTCCAGCGGCTCGGGCTTGCCCGGCTGGTTCGGCTGCTTGCCGGTGTAGGAGGTGGAGCCGTCGCCTATGGGACGGGTGCGGTGGGTCTGGGCGCCGGGCTGATTGCCCGTACCGCCGCTGGAACCTTCGGCCTGGTCCGACCCGTCTGACGAGGTGAGCGTGCCGCATCCCGCGAGTCCGAGGGCGGCGGCCGCTCCGGCACCGAGTCCGATGACTCCCCTGCGGCTGAAGTTGCGCATTGCTGCCCCGTCCGTCGTGCTTCTGTGGTGGTCACCCAGCCAGAGGGCACGACGAACGGGGAGGTTCCTCCCTATCGCGGAGGAACCGAAACAAATGTCACAAACGTGTCTTAGGCGCCGAAGGCCTTGTCCTTCCCCTTCACCGGCTTGGCGCCGGCGCGGAGATGGGCAGGGACGAGGTCGATGGCGGGCTCGCTGTAGCCGACGGACACGATCCGGTCGCCCTGGTACGTGAAGCTCGTCAGGGACGCGAGCGTGCACTGCCGCTTGCGCGGGTCGTGCCACAGCCGCCGCTTCTCGACATAGCTGCGCACGATCCAGATCGGCAGCTGATGGCTGACCAGCACCGCCTCGTGCCCGCGCGCCGCGTCCTTGGCGGAGTCCAGCGCGCCCATCATCCGCACGACCTGGTCGACGTACGGCTCACCCCAGGACGGCTTGAAGGGGTTGACCAGGTGCTTCCAGTTCTCCGGCTTCTTCAGCGCCCCGTCCCCGACGCCGAAGGTCTTGCCCTGGAAGACGTTGTCGGCCTCGATGAGCCGCGCGTCGGTCGCCAGGTCAACACCGTGCGCCTTGGCGATCGGCGTCGCGGTCTCCTGCGCCCGCTCCAGCGGGGAGGCGCAGACGTACGTCACATCGCGGGAGGCGAGATGCTCGGCGACCCGGTCGGCCATCTGCCGCCCGAGCTCGGAGAGGTGGTACCCCGCGAGACGGCCGTAGAGAATCCCGTCCGGGTTGGCCACCTCGCCGTGCCGCATGACGTGGACGACGGTGACGTCGCTGTTCTCGGTCGTGAGGTTGTCGCTCATGCCGCCGTGGCCTCCGCCGCCGCTCGGGCCGCCGCCGGGAGGGCGTCGGCGATCCGCTGGACGGCCCGCTCGTCATGGGCCGTGGACACGAACCAGGACTCGAAGGACGAGGGCGGCAGATAGACGCCCTGCGCCAGCATCGAGTGGAAGAAGGCGGTGAAGCGGAAGGACTCCTGGCGCTTGGCGTCCTCGTAGGTGCGCACTTCCCGGTCCGTGAAGAAGACGGAGAACATGTTGGAGGCGTTCTGCAGCCGGTGCGCGACGCCTTCCTTGGCGAGGGCCTCGGTGACGAGCGACTGGATCTGCGCGGAGACGGCGTCGACCGTGTCGTACGCGGCCTCGTCGAGGAGCCGCAGCTGGGCGAGGCCGGCCGCGGTGGCGACCGGGTTCCCGGAGAGGGTGCCGGCCTGGTACACGGGCCCGGCCGGGGCGAGGTGGGCCATCACGTCGGCGCGCCCGCCGAAGGCTGCGGCCGGGAAGCCACCACCCATGACCTTGCCGAAGGTCATCAGGTCGGGCTTGACCCCGTCGATGCCGTACCACCCGGCGCGGCTGGTCCGGAAACCGGTCATGACCTCGTCGGAGATGTAGAGGGCGCCGTTCTTGCGGCAGGCGTCCTTCAGTCCCTCGTTGAAGCCGGGCCGCGGCGGGACGACGCCCATGTTGCCGGGCGAGGCCTCGGTGATCACGCAGGCGATCTCGCCGGGGTAGCGGTGGAAGGCCTCGTGGACGGATTCGAGGTCGTTGTAGGGGAGGACGATGGTGTCGCCGGCCTGGGCGCCGGTGACGCCGGGGGTGTCGGGCAGGGCGAAGGTGGCGACGCCGGACCCGGCCGCGGCCAGCAGCGAGTCGACGTGCCCGTGATAACACCCGGCAAACTTGATCACCTTGGTCCGCTGGGTGAACCCGCGGGCGAGCCGGATGGCCGACATGGTGGCCTCGGTCCCGCTGGAGACCAGCCGCACCTGCTCCAGTGGCTCGATCCGGTCGACCATCTCCTCGGCGAGCGCGACCTCGCCCTCACCGGGCGTACCGAAGGAGGTACCGCGGGAGACGGCGTCCTGGACGGCGGCGATCACGTCCGGGTGGGAGTGCCCGAGGATCATGGGGCCCCAGGAGCAGACGAGGTCGACGTACTCACGTCCGTCGGCGTCGGTCAGGTACGGACCGGTGCCGGACACCATGAACCGGGGCGTACCGCCCACGGCACGGAAGGCGCGGACCGGGGAGTTCACGCCGCCGGGTGTGACGATTGCCGCACGGTCGAACAGGGCCTGCGAGGCCGGTGCTTCGTATGGATAGGGCGATTCGCTCATGGCCTGCGACTTCTCCGACCTTCTCGGGCTCCGATGGGCAGTGACCTCCTCAGGGTAGGCCAGCGGGGAGTCGCGGCCGCGGGACGGCCGCCGCCCCGCCGGACGGGCTCCCCGCGCCTCCCCCGCTGTCCACTTCCCGGCGGCTCTCCGCCCGCGATCTGCGAGACTGGGCGTGATACACACAGCTCATGCGGGGCGTGATGGTCGGGGACTGAAAAGATCCTGCGGACAGGTGTTTCAACGCACGTTTCGGCGGGCGGCCGTGGGGGAGGTCACTGACACGATGATCGGGTTGCGCGGCGGGCGTCAGGCGTCCTAGAAAAGCAGTCGGGTGGAGATATGCATCGCGGTGGCGGGCTGGGCGAGGGGACTGATGACCTGGGTCCTCGACGTGCCCGGCGGGGAAGGCACCGGCGCGACGCGGAGGATTCGAACGAAGCACGTCAGGGACACGTAGTACCGGATATGCCGGGTGTACCGAACGAATCAGAGCGGGCCGACCGTCACAGTGATCGGCTGAGGGCGAGCAGGAATGGTGGTCGGGTGGGGGTGACGTACAAGTACTTCGGCGCGCCGGACGGTGCGACCGCGGCCCGTGTCCCGATCTCGATGCGCCCCGAAGAACTCGGCGGCGACGAACTCGGCATGAACGGCATGTTCACCAAGATCAAGCCGGAGACGATGGCCGCGATGGTCCTCACGGGCATCGAGGGTGTCCCCCTGCACAAGGTCCCGCCCCTGGAGCTGGTCGTCCTCCACCCCGACTACGCGGTGGTCAAGCTCCCGATGACGGTGGTCGACCCGCTGCGGGGCATAGGAGAGGAAGCGGTGGGCGCCGCGGCGTTCATCTGGTCGACGGTGCCGGATCGGGGCGGGCCCCGGGATGCGTTCAACGTGTACCAGCTGCTGCATGAGTGGCAGGACTTCAGCCATCGGTTGCATGAGGCGGGGCATCAGCCTTATTGCCTGGTTTGGCCGTGACCTGGGGTTTCAGGGGTTTCGGGGGTTTCGGGCGGGGTTTCTGACCCCGCCCTCGTCATGTGCGGAGAGAGGCCGTCAGGCGGCCAGGGCACATGGGTTCCGCTGGGGGCACTGATGTGCCCTGAGTGCCGGCCGGTCGCCCTCGGCTTCTGCCTCGGCTTCTGCGAAGACGTCGTCGATCGCCTTGCGGGTGCGGGTCTCGCTGGACGGCAACAGGTGCGTGTACGTCCGCAGCGTGAAGCCCGGGTCCGAGTGGCCGAGGTATTCGGAGAGCGCCTTGATGCTCTCCCCCGCGTCCAGGAGCACGGAGGCGTACGCGTGCCGGAGGGCGTGTATGCCGTCTTCCGGAGCCGCCTGGAGGTAGCGCGCCCCGCGCTCTCGCAGCGCCCCACCCCACCCGTCCAATCTCCGCCGAATCCGACACGACGGCGCTGATCAGGCTTAGGCGGACAGCTTGGGGGTGAGCAATTCCACCGCTTCCTCCCAGCGGAAGCGGTCCGCCCCGCCCCCGGCCTTCGGACGATGCGGCTCGTACGAACCGATCAGCACACCCATCTCCCGCAAGCAGTCCAGACTGCGGTGATAGGCGGGGTGGGCGGCCTGCGCCGAGTTCAGATACGGCAGGACGGCGGTCGGGATGCCCATGCCGTACGCCTCGCACAGGATGCCCAGCGCCAGGGTGTCGGAGATCCCTGCCGCCCACTTGTTGACCGTGTTGAAGGTGGCCGGCGCGACCGCGATGGCATCGGCGGGCGGCAGTGGGCGCGCCTCGCCGGGCGTTCGCCAGGCGGAGCGGAGGGGGTAGCCGGTCTGCGCCTCGATCGCCTCGGTGTCGAGAAAGCCCAGTGCCTGCGGGGTGGCGATGACGCCGACGTCCCAGTGCTGCCCCTGCGCAGCGGTGATCAGTTTGCCGACGTCGCCGGCGATGCCGCAGGCGCAGACGACGACGTACAGGAAGGGCTTCTTCTCCGGGTCGTTCGGCTCACTCACGCAGGGACTCCCAGTTGGCGGCTGAAGTGGTGCAGTTCCGGCAGAGTACGGCGGCGATCGCGGGCGGCCATGTCGGCGACCAGGTCGCGGACGGCGGGTCGGCGGACATCCTGGGCGGCGCAGGTCTCGGCGATGCGCAGGGCCTGGTAACCGTCGGAGAGACGGCCCTGCTGGCTGTAGGCGCGGGCTGTCTCCACCCACAGGGCCGCCCGGCGCTCGGGGACCGGGATGTGCCGACGCATGAGCGGGCGGGCGGCCTGGAGTGCGAGGCCGGAGTCGCCGAAGGCCACCAGGGCGCTGAGCTCGTGCAGGGCGACGTTGGTTGGGCTGAAGTTGGCCCAGGCATCGGGCTGGTCGAGGGATACGTACCGGGCCACCTCTTTGGCCTCGGCGAGGAATTCATCAGTGGCCGCGCGATCGCCACCACCGCTGGCTGCGGTCACACCGCGGAGCAGCAACAGCCCAACGGCTGCGAGATCCTTCGGAGAGCGGCGGTCGTACGAGCCGGTGAGCTGATCGGCCGTGTGGCGAACGAGGGTGACGGCCTGGGCGGTGTGCTTCTCGCGGGCCAGGACGTGGGCCTGTACGCGGACGCTGGAGGCCAGCACCACGGGGTCGCCTGAGCGTTCGGCCTCGGCCATCGCACGGCCGACCGCGAGCCAGGCGTTGCCCTGGTCGTGCTGCTTGAGCAGCAGGCTGGTGGAGGTCTGGTACGTCGTGGCCAGCAGCGCGGACAGCACATCGCTGTCCGTCGTGCTGCTGGATGCCAGTCTGAGGTCGGCGATCAGGCCAGGCAGGGTGCGCTCCAGCTCCGCGTAGTCGCAGGTGTAGAAGAGCTTGCGGGCAGCCCCGACCCGCTCCCGCAGCGCGATCGTGTCCAAGGGGGCGTCGGTACCCGCCGCGCTCAGTCCCGGGAGGAGGGCCTGGACGAGATCGTCGTGGGCGGCGGCCGAGGCGGCAGGGGGCGCGAGCGCGGCGATGCTCGCGGCAAGGAAGGTACGGCGGTGCATGTCGTCTGCTTCGGGATCGGTGGCGGAGGCGTCGGGAACAGCAGTGGCAAGACCCAACTGTTGGGCGGGGATCTTGAGTTCCTGCGCGACGGCACGCAGGACACGGATGTCCTCCGTGCCACGGCCGCCCTCCAGACGACTCACCTTGGACTGGTGGTAGCCGAGCGCGGCGGCGACGTCCTTCTGCGAGCGCCGCTGTAACACTCGTGCCTGACGGATCACTTCGCCGATCCGTCTCGCTTCCCTGTGTGCTTCGGCCATCTGCCACGGCCCCTTCTGCCGTCGCCGATCCTGCCTGCTCAACCGAGCGTAGATCAGCCGTACTTCGCCGTGATGCAGCTCCTGCATAACCGATGCACCACCGGCACCTGGACTAACCACCCACTGCTACGAGCTGGTTGCGTGAAGTGGCCGCACCAACCTCGGGAGGCCGCTCATGGCAGCGCACCAGCTCACCCTGTCCGTACCGGCTACCCCCACCGCGGTCGCCTTCGTCCGGCACCAGGCCGTGGAGGCGATACAGGGCTGGCAGGTGGATCTGGACGACGAGGTGGTGCACACAGCCGAGCTGGTGATCAGCGAGCTGGTCACCAACGCCGTCCGGTACGCCGGAGAAGGTCAGGTCTCGCTGGAAGTGCAGCTGCTCGCAGCCGTCCTGCGCGTCGAGGTGCGCGACTCCAGTCCGGTGCTGCCTCGGCCCGGCCTCCCGGACGAGCACAGCGAGAACGGCCGCGGCCTGTTCCTCGTCGCCGCTCTTGCCGACCGGTACGCCGCCGAACCGACGCCGACGGGCAAGCGCTGCTGGGCCGAGATCGCCCTGCCCGTCCGCCCGGCGACGAAGACGACCGTTTCCCTTCCTCTGCAAAGGAGTTGACCGTGCCCACCAGCACCTCTACCCGAGCCGCCGAGGTGATCGCCGTACGCCCCGGGCCGCCACTCACCGGCACCGTCACCGTGGATGGCTCGAAGAACGCCGCTCTGCCGCTGCTGGCCGCGGCAGGGGCTCTTGGCCGCCCTGATCTACCCGGGCGCCATCTGGGCCGTCGGTGACAGCCGAGGAACCCAGGCCAGCGGCAGCACGGGCGTCCTGGATCCCGAACGGCCCGACGAGCCGATGCGGCGCGACACCGTCTTCGACGTCGCCAGCCTCACCAAGATCCTCGCGGTGTGGTCGAGCATCGGCAGTCTCGTCGAGGACGGGAAGCTTCAACTCGACGCACCACTAGGCGACTTCTGGCCTGAAGTAAGCGGACGCCCACTGGCGCAGGTGACCGCACGCCGCCTGCTCACCCACACCGCCGGCGTACCGCTCCGGGCCAACCTCAAGAACCTGTACGGCACCGACCCGCAGGACGTCCGCGACGGCGTCCTGCGAGAAGCCCTGCACCGGCCGCCCGGTGAGGCCGTGGAATACACCGACCGCGCTGCCCTCATCCTCGGCTACCTCGCCGAACACCTCTCCGGCCAGCGGCTCGATGCGCTCGCGGCCGACCGCGTCTGGGAACCGCTGGGCATGACACAGACCTGCTTCGGGCCGTTGAGTCCCGAAGCGGCGGCCCGCTGCGCACCGACCGAACTCGACGACAGCGCAGGAACCCATCTCAAAGGAACCGCCCACGACTTCTCCGCCCGCCTGCTCGGCGGGGTGTGCGGCATCGCGGGCGCTTTCTCCGTCCTCGACGACGTCGCTACGTTCCTGCGCTATCTCCTCGATCCGAACCAGCTGAACGCATCACCCGGATTCGGCACGGACTGGATCAAGGAATCCCTCCAGATCCACACCGGGGATCTAACGCCCGCCCGGGGCCTGTTCTGGCACCCTGCACCAGGCACGACTCCGGAGGCCGACGACGTCTGGGTGCACTACGGCTTCACAGGCACCGGCATGTGGCTGTCCCCCAGGAAGGACCGCTGGGCAGCCCTGCTCACCAACAAGCTCTACTACAGCCGGGACCGCGAACCACTCACCCACGTCCGCAACGAGTTCCGCTCTCTCGTCTTCGTCTGACCAAGGCAGCAGCGACTTGGCACTTGACCGAGAGCCAACTCTGTAAGGGCAGGACGTCCAGCGATTCTCGCTACCGCGTAACCCGCCTTCTTTACGAAGGCGTCAAGGTAACTCCCCTTACTGGCTGCGTTCATCAATCCGCTGTAAACCGCCTCGGGCACACCCGCACACTGATAGACCGATCCATTCCTGAACTGAACTTCGAGTGTCCTAGAGTTCGACTCATAGCCGACGGACGCCAGATTGGTGGAAGCGACAGATATTCGCTGCATGGAATCTCCCTTCGTACTGCCTGGTGTGGCCCTGAAGCAGAGCTTTCGCCGGTAGTCGGCGGTTGAGTCAGGAGTTGGCGGGGTCTTCAGGCCCCGCCTTCGTCATGTGCCGGAAGGGGCGCCGGCAGGCATGTGGGCGGTTCCGGGCGGGAAGCGCGTTGCCCCGTCGGGGTTCTCGGCGTTTCCCTGGCGTAGACCTCTATCCAAGGAAGTCCGGTCATGCCCCGTCCCGCACATATCGCCATGGTCGGTACGTCTGCGGTCAGCCATGTGCTGCCCAGCCTGGAGATCATCCGTGAGCTGGTGGCCCGCGGCCATCGGGTGACGTACGCCGTCTCCGGTCGCGTCGCCGAGCTGATCTCCCCCACCGGCGCCGAGTTGGTCGGCATCGCGTCGACCCTGCCGGTCGCCGACGGTGACTGGCCGCAGGATCCCATCGGCGCCGCGTCCCTGTTCCTGGAGGAGGCGAGGGCAGTGCTGCCGCAGTTGCACGCCGCGTACGACGACGCTCCCGCCGACCTCTACCTCTACGACGTCGGCGCGTACGCGGGCCGGGCCCTGGCCGAGGCGCAGGGCCGCGGTCTCCTGCAGCTGTCCGCCGCGCATGTGGGCTGGGAGGGTGCCCGGGAGCAGATCGGTGCGTCGTTCGCCGGGCTGCCCGGAGGTCCCGCGTACCGGGCGCGGTTCGCGGCCTGGCTGAGCCGGTGCGGGGCGGTGACCACGGACGTGGAGGAGTTCATCGGCCGTCCGCCACGCGTGCTCGCCATGATCCCGCGCGCCCTGCAGCCGCATGCGGACCGGGTCGACACCGAGGCGGTGACGTTCGTCGGCCCGTGCTTCGGCGCCGGCCAGGAGCGGGGCGGCTGGACGCGGCCGGCCGGTGCGGAGAAGGTGCTGCTGGTGTCGCTGACCGGCTCGGCGCACCACGGGCCCGAGGAGGTCTACCACCAGTGTCTGGCGGCGTTCGCGGATCTCCCCGGGTGGCATGTGGTGTTGCAGACGGGCGGCAGCGGCACCGGTGGCGGTAGTGGCGGTGGCGGTGGCGGTCTCGTCGTTCCGGGGAACCGGATCCCCGCCAACTTCGAAGTCCGGCCCTGGGAACCGCCGTTGACGATCCTGGAGCATGCGGACGTGTGGGTGACGCACACCGGGATGGGCAGCAGCGGCGAGGGCCTGTACGCCGGGGTGCCGATGATCGCGGTACCGCAGGGGGCCGACCAGTGCCTTCACGCCGACCGGCTCGTCGAGCTGGGGGTCGCCCGCCGCATCGACGCCTCGGACGTCACGGCGGCGACGCTGCGTACCGCGCTGATGGAGCTCATCGGCGATCCGCGGGTCGCCACGCGTTCTGCCTGGCTGTGGTCCGAGGCGCGCACCGAAGGCGGCACCCGCCGGGCCGCGGATCTGGTGGAGGAGCAGTTGGAGGAGCAGTTGGTGGGGGACGGGGTGGGCTGACAGCTCGGGCCGCACTTCCCGCAGGACGTCGCCGCAGGACGTCGCCGCAGGACGTCGCCGCACGACGTCGCCGCACGACGTCGCCGCCGTAGGTGAGCTGGATCTGCTCAGCACGACCTGAGCAGGGCCGGCTTACGCCCCCTTCACCCCCGTTCCGCCTCCCCGCCCACCTCCCGCTCGTCCTGAGGGCGGGGCGCCGGGGCCGTTGTGGCCCGGGGGATCACATGGGTCGGCAGGACGACGTGACGTTCGCGTTCCGCTTGGGCGTGTTCCACCTGGGAGTCCTCGATGAGCCGCAGGGCCAGTTCGCCGGCCTCGCGGCCGATGTCCGAGGGGGACTGGGCCACCGTGGACAGGTCGAACCAGTCGGCGAGCGGCTGGTCGTCGAAGCCGAGGACGGAGATACCTTCCGGAACGGCGATCCGCGTCCGGCGCAGGGCGCGGATGACCGCGACCGCGACCTCGTCCTGTTCGGCGAAGATCGCGGTGGGCGGCTCACGCAGGCTGAGCAGCCGGCCGAGCACCTCGGCGGTGCCGCGCTTGTCGCCGACCGTCGTCGCGGCGACCAGGTCGTCGTCGAGGGGGACGCCCGCCTCGGTGAGGGTGACTCCGGGCAGGCCGGGGCCGCGGCGTCGTTCGAGGGGCGCGGCCCCATCACGTACGTCGCAGGCAAGGACACCTCCGGCACCGTCCAGCCGGCGATCGACCGCTGGAACAAGCTGCACCCGACGGAGAAGGTCACCTTCATCCAGCTGCCGACGGACCCGGACGCGCAGCGCCAGCAGATGATCCAGAACGCGGAGACGAAGTCCGACGCCTACACGGTGCTTTCGCTGGACGTCGTGTGGACGTCGGAGTTCGCCGCCCACCAGTGGATCGACCGGCTCCCCGAGGAGCGGTTCCCGCTGGGCGGGATGCTCGACCCGGTGGTCGAGACGGCCGAGTACCGCGGCGGGCTGTACGCCGTCCCGGCCAGCTCCGACGGCGGAATGCTGTACTACCGCACCGACCTGCTGAAGAAGGCCGGGATCGCCCGACCGCCCACCACCTGGGCCGAGATGAAGGCCGACTGCGCGAAGGTGCGCAAGCTGCCCGAGGCCAAGGGCATGTCCTGCTACGCCGGGCAGTTCCAGAAGTACGAGGGCCTCACGGTGAACTTCGCCGAAGCCGTGAACTCGGCCGGCGGCACCGTCACCGACGCGAACGGCGCGCCGCACGTCGACACCCCCGAGGCCAGGAAGGGCCTGGACTTCCTCGTCGGCTCCGTCAAGGACGGGACGGTCCCCAAGGAGGGCATCACCTACCTGGAGGAGGACGGCCGCCAGGCGTTCCAGGCCGGCAAGCTCGTCTTCCTGCGCAACTGGCCCTACGTGTACGCGCTGGCCGCCAGGAGCGGGATCAAGGGGAAGTACGCGGTCGCCCCGCTGCCCGGGCTGAACGGGCCCGGCGCCTCCAGCCTGGGCGGGCACAACATGGCCCTGTCGTCCTCCGCCGAGAACAAGGCCACGGCCCTGGACTTCATCAGGTTCTTCACCAGCGAGGAGAACGCGGCCACCTTCCTCAAGGACGCCTCCCTCGCCCCGCCGTACGCCTCCCTCTACGACGACAAGGCGCTGACCGGGCAGTACCCGTACCTGCCCGTCCTCAAGGAGTCCATCCTGCGCGCCGTGCCCCGCCCGCGTGTCGTGCGCTACGGCGACGTGACCTCGGCGGTCCAGCAGCAGGCGTACGCCGCCCTGACCGGTGAGAAGAGCAGCGCGCAGGCGTTGAAGGACCTTCAGGCGGCCCTGCGGAAGTCCGTCGCGCAGTGAGGAGCGGGAGCATGGCCGAGACCGAGACCGAGACCGAGACCCCGACCGGGACCCCGACCGGAAGCCCGGGCCTGTCTCGGCAGGACGCCGTCACCGGGCGGCCCTGCGGACCGGTGAAGCCCTCGCGGCGCAACCCGCGCCACCCCGCCCGGGCCACGGCCGGCTCGGGCCGGATGGCCGCCCTGCTCGTGTCCCCGACCCTGCTGGTGCTGTCGATCGTCGTCGCGTACCCGACGCTGATGGCGCTGAAGGAGTCGCTGTACGGGCCGAAGGGACTGGACCCGGCGACCGGGTTCATCAGCGACACCGAGCCGTTCGTCGCACTGAAGAACTACGCCGACATCTTCGGGGAGGCCGGGGAGCGGTTCTGGAACGCCTTCTGGAACACCACCTTCTTCACCGTCCTCACGGTCGGCCTGGAGACGGTGATCGGGGTGGCCATGGCCCTGATCATGCACAAGGCGTTCCGGGGCCGCGGCCTCGTGCGGGCCGGGATCCTGATCCCCTGGGCCGTGCCGACGGCGATCTCCGGCCTGCTGTGGCGCTGGATCTTCAACAGCGACGGTGTCGCCAACGCCCTGATCGGCCATCAGGTGCTGTGGACCACCGAGGGGTTCCACGCCAAGGTCGCGGTCATCATCGCCGAGGTGTGGAAGACGGCCCCGTTCATCGGGCTAGATGGCCGCGGGCGTCCTTGGTCACGGTCCCGCTGGTGGTCATGGTGCTGCTCTTCCAGCGCCGCATCGTCGCCGGACTCACGGCGGGCGCGGCGAAGTAACGCGACCCCCCTTACGACTGCCCCGACAACCAAGGAGCTACCGAGCCTTGTCCCCCACCCCCGCGCCCTGGTGGCGCAGCGCCGTCATCTACCAGGTCTACATCCGCAGCTTCGCCGACGGGAACGGCGACGGCATCGGTGACATCGCCGGCATCCGCTCCCGGCTGCCGTATCTGAAGTCGCTGGGTGTGGACGCCATCTGGATCAACCCCTGGTACAAGTCCCCGATGGCCGACCACGGTTACGACGTGGCCGACTTCCGCGAGATCGACCCGTTGTTCGGCACGGTCGCCGAGGCCGAGCGGCTCATCGAGGAGGCGCACGCGCACGGGATCCGCGTCATCCCGGACATCGTGCCCAACCACACCTCCGACCGGCACGTCTGGTTCCAGGCGGCGCTGGCGGCCGGTCCCGGCAGTCCGGAGCGCGAGCGCTACGTCTTCCGGGACGGCCGGGGCGCGGACGGCTCCGTGCCGCCCAACGACTGGGTCTCCTGCTTCGGCGGCCCGGCCTGGACCCGGCTGCCCGACGGCCAGTGGTATCTGCACCTGTTCGCGCCCGAGCAGCCGGACCTGAACTGGCAACACCCCGAGGTGCGGGCCGAGTTCGAGTCGGTCCTGCGGTTCTGGTTCAGCCGGGGCGTGGACGGCTTCCGGATCGACGTCGCCCACGGCCTGATCAAGCACCCGGAACTGCCCGACCTCCCGCCCCGCCGCGACCCGGACACCGCGCAGCCCTGGCAGCACGTCGACCACCCGCACTGGGACCGCGACGAGGTCCACGACATCTACCGCGCCTGGCGCAGGGTCGCCGACGAGTTCCCCGGCGACCGCTCCTTCGTCGCCGAGGCCTGGGCGGACACCCCGGAGCGGCTGGCCGCCTATGTCCGGCCGGACGGCCTGCACACGGCGTTCAACTTCGACTTCCTGATGTCGAGTTGGCATCCGAAGGACCTGCGCGAGGTCATCGACGGCTCCCTGGAGATGCTCGGCGCGGTGGGCGCCTCCGCCACCTGGGTGCTCTCCAACCACGACGTCGTACGCCATCCCAGCCGCTACGGCCGCAGGGCCACCAAGCGCTGGGTGGCCAACACGGCGTACGAACCCGAAGGCCCCCTCGACCTGGAACTGGGCACCCGGCGCGCCCGCGCCGCCGCCCTGCTGATGCTCTCCCTGCCGGGCGGCGCCTACGTCTACCAGGGCGAGGAACTCGGCCTGCCCGAGGTCGAGGACCTCCCCGAGGCCGTCCTCCAGGACCCCGTCTGGGAACGCTCCGGGCACACCAACCGCGGCCGCGACGGCTGCCGGGTCCCGATCCCCTGGTCCGGCACCACCACCCCGTACGGCTTCAGCCCCGACGGTGCCGGAGCCTCGCCCTGGCTGCCGCAGCCGGCCGACTGGGCGCCGCGCACCGTGGCCGCCCAGACCGGCGACGAGGGCTCGATGCTGGAGCTCTACCGCACGGCCCTGCGTCTGCGCCGCGAGCACCCGGCGCTCGGTGACGGCAGCCTGGCCTGGCTGGACGCCCCGGAAGGCGTCCTCGCGTTCGGCCGCGACCCGGGCTTCGTCTGCGTGGTCAACCTCTCGGCGGAGCCCTGCCCGCTGCCCGAGCACACGTCGGTGCTGCTTGCGAGCGGTCCCGTCGAGGGCGGCACGCTGGCGCCGGACCAGGCGGTGTGGCTGACGGTGTGACGGACCCGCTCGGCGTGGGGGGCGGGGGCTTTCGGGTCCCGTCCCGGCCAGGGAGGCGGCCGGAAGCCTGTCGGAAGCAGGGGCTGGATCCTTCGGGTGAAGATCGACTGCCGGGCCGCGTCCGCCCACGGAGCCCGGATAGGTACAAGGCGATCCCGCGCCGCTCGGCGCCACCCCCGCCGCGACCTCCCAGGAGGCACCACCGTGCCCGTCCCCCCGCTCGACCACCGCGCCACCGGCTACAGCCTCGCCCACGCCTACTGGCTCGCCCGCGCCTCCGACCTGGCCTACAAGGACGAGGCCACCATCGAACGGCAGTTGCGGGAGTGGGGCTTCGACCGGGTCCGGCACCACCGGAGCACCTTCACGCCGCCGTTCCCGTTGCAGGACACCCAGGCGTACACGGCCACCAACGAGCACATGATCATCACCGCGTTCCGCGGCACCGAGCCCGCCAACATCCGTGACTGGCTCACCGACGCCACCACCCCGCCCTGTCCCGGCCCGGCGGGCACCGGCCACATCCACTACGGCTTCGCGGAGGCCCTCGACTCCGTGTTCCCGAAGGTCAAGGACACGCTCGCCGAGTTCCACGACAACGGCCAGACCCTCTGGTTCACCGGCCACAGCCTGGGCGGCGCCCTGGCCATGCTCGCCGGCTGCCGTCTCTACCTGGAGGACCCCGAACTCCTCGCGGACGGCGTCTACACCTACGGCCAGCCCCGCACCTGCGACCGGCTGCTGGCGGCGTCCTGCAACAAGGCGTTCAAGAACCGCCTGTACCGGTTCGTCAACAACAACGACATCGTCCCGCAGCTGCCGCCCGAGCCCGTCTTCCACCACGTGGACGTCCTGCGCCACATCGACTCCGGCGGAAGGGTCCGGGAGTCCATGTCCCTCCTGGGCGGCCTGGCCGACCGCGGGCGTGGCCTGACCGCGGACGCCTTCGCCCCGGCCGGCGACGGCATCCGCGACCACTTCATGGCCGGCTACCTGACCGCGCTGGAGCGCAACCTCGTCTGAGGGGCGGGCTCCGGCCCCGGGAAGAGGGCGCGGACGCGGCGCGCGTCCGGGACGACGAAGACGCCGTCGGCCGTGACGAGGTGCGTGTCCGGGTCCGCCTCGGTGGCGGTCGACCCGGTCACCTGGACCTTGCGGGCGTCCGGGCCGGTGACGTCGGTGACGCGGGCGAGGATCCGCAGCGGTGTCTCCAGCGGGACCGGACCGTGGTAGCCATTCCGAGCCGGACGGTCAGGCCCGCCCTTCCGGCCGCCGCGCAGGCCCGGCCCATGAGCTCGTCCAGAAGCATGGCGCTCATGCCGCCGTGGCCGTAGCCGGGCGGGCCCTCGTGGGCGATGTACGCCGTTGTCCTCCAGCCGGTTGTCGCGGGTGAACGTCAGCTGGACGAAGGCATGGTCGCCGTCCGGGCTCGACCAGTCGCAGGCCCAGTCGGCGAAACCGTGGTCCGACGGGCGGCTCCGCAGGCCCGGCACCCGGGCGAGCGCGGTGCTGTCGAGCAGTTCGCAGGCGTCGAGTCGGGCGAGGGAGCTGGCGGCTCAGGACGAGGAGCGCCGGGGCACCGGGCCCCGGTCCAGGACGGTGACCGCGTAGTCGGTGGCGGCGTCGGCGAGGGCACAGGGGTCGGGCGCGCCGGCGTCCCTTCTCGACCCGATGACCACGATCCCCCGGCGGTCGGCGGTCGCGATGTAGCGCTCGCAGTCGTCGCCGTCCCGCGTCATGCTCGCGACCTCGACGTCGCCGGCCCGCCGAACGGCCACGCCGCCGTCGAACTCCCTGGCCGCACTGGAGAAGTTGACCTCGACACCCGCGAGCTCGTCGCCCCCGTCGCTCAGCACCAGTACGTCACAGCGGTCCAACTCGCCGTAGTCCGGGTCGAGTTCGGTGTCGCCGAAACGGCCGAGCGAGGTGGCGTCGAGGAGCTTGCAGGGGTCGGCCGTGCGGACGTCGCCGATGGCGCCGGCGTGCAGGGTGGCCGTGGGCATGGCGTCGGGCGCCGGGCCCTTGCCGTCGCCGCCCGACATCAGGGCGACGACCCCGGCCGTGACCAGGGCCGCCGCCGCGGACAGCGCCGCCGCCCCGATCGCCAGGGGGCGCCCCCGACGCCGTACGGCATGCGGCATGCGGCAGCCGCAGGGTGAGTGAGGCGAGGGGCAGGGTGTGGGTGTGGGAGGCCTGGTCGCGCAGCTTGCCCTGGACCTCGGGGGGCGGCGGCGCGGCCCGCGTCAGCAGCCGGTGCGCCTCGGCGGCGTCGGGGCGGCGCCGGGCGTCCGGCTCCAGCAGCGCGGTCAGCGGGGCGGTCAGCCGGCCGGCCCGCTCGGCGGGTTCGAGGTGCCCCTGGAGGGCGCGGGCGACGTAGGCCATCGGGTGGTCGACCTTGCCGTACGGCGAGTGTCCCTCGACCGACGCGAACAGGCTGGCGCCGAGGGAGAACACGTCGGCCTTCTCGCCGGCGGACCGGCCCTTGACCAGCTCGGGCGCGAGGTACTTGGGCTTGCCCCGCACCACGCCCGTGGTGTGCGTCTGGGTGACGTCGCTCCACAGCGCCCGGGCGATGCCGAAGTCGGTCAGCCGGGCCACCCCGTCCTCGGTGACCAGGATGTTCTCCGGCGTGACGTCGCCGTGCACGACGCCCAGGGCGTGCGACTTCGCCAGCGCGGCCGCGATCTGGCAGCCGACGGACCCGGCGTCCTCGGGCGGGAGGGTGCCACCGCTGTCGTCGGCGAGCTGGGCGAGGCTGCGGGAGGGGACGTACTCCATGACGATCCAGCAGGTGGCCTCGCCGCCGGTGCCGTCGTCCGGCTCCTCCACGAAGTCGAACACCGGCACGATGTTCGGGTGGTGCAGCCGGGCGGCGTACTGCGCCTCCTTCCGCAGTCTCCTGGCGGCCTGCCCGTCGTCCGGGCGCGCGCACTTGACCGCGACGATCCGCCGCAGCGTCTCGTCCCAGGCCTGCCACACGACGCCCATCCCGCCTCTGCCGACGGGTTCCCTGAGGAGGTAGCGGCCGGCGACCTCGTGCCCGGCCTGTAGCGTCAAAACGGTCACGGAGTGTACGGAGCAGGTGCCTCAACGGTGACCGTTTTCCCAGGACTTCAGGCGGACGGACAGCGGACGGACAGCGGACGGACACAGGAACCCTTCAGGGCTCAAGGAATCGTGGCCTGATCCGGCTCGCCCGGCACGGAACCCCTCCGGCCTCACGAACATCGCACGTACCATCGTGCGAGACCACTCGAGAAGGCGCCGGGCCGGAGGCCGCCCGGGGCGGGGGACGGGGGCAGGGACGTGGACGGGATTGTGCGTGTGCCCCTGGAGGGCGGGGGCTCGGTTCTCTTCGAGGGCGTGGCGGCCGTACCGGGCGGGCCGGTGAAGGCCGGGCGCCTCAGTGACGCCGTCGGGGAACTCCCCTCGACTCTCCAGACGACGCTCGTCCCGGTGCGGGACGCGGCCCGGGCGATGCTGACCCAGTTGCGCCAGGCCGGACCCGACGAGATCGAGGTCGAGTTCGGCGTGAACCTCGCGGCGCAGGCCGGGGCGGTCATCACCAAGGCGGAGACGGGGTGCCACGTGACCGTCCGCATGCTGTGGCGCCGCGACGAGTCGCCGGGCGGCGGCCACGCACCTGACGGCAGCCCGGACGCCACCCGCGCCGACACCCCGAATGCCCCGGATTCCCCGAATGCCCCGGATTCCCCGGACGCCAACCACCTTCCCCCGCGCGGCGATTCGTCCCCCCGCGCCTGATGACCCCGCCGTTACAGGCGTCGGTCGCCCAGGTGCTCGGGAGCGACGACACCGTGGTCGGAGCCGGTTTCCTGCTGGCCGAGGACCTCTTGGCGACCTGCGCCCACGTCGTGCTGCAGGCCGGGGCGGGCCCCGGTGAAGAGCTGACCGTCGTCTTCCCGCATGCCGATGGCAAGCCGCGGTTGACCGGCCGGGTGCTGTCCGAGGCCTGGCGGGCGCGCGAGGCCGAGGACATCGCCGTGGTGCGGTTCGACGGGCCGGTCGGTGACGTCCCGGTCCTGCCGCTGGGCTTCTCCGAAGGCTGCCGCGGACACAAGGTGCGGTCTTTCGGGTTCCCCCGGCAGGCGCCGCCCGGTGGGCACTTCGGCACCGGCGTCGCGGGCGCCGTCCTCGACCATGACGCATCGGGACCCGTCCTGCAGCTGAGCGACGCCAACGATCTGACGACGGGCTTCAGCGGCGGCCCGGTCGTGGACGACTTCACCGAGCACGTGGTCGGCATGGTCACCTCCATCGTCGTACCTGATGAACACGACCGCGGTCAGAACATCGCGTACGCGACCGCCGTGCAGGCGCTCCGCAAAGCCTGGCCGGAGCTCGGGCACAGCCCCGAGTGTCCGTATCCGGGCCTCCTTGAGCCCTACGGCCGGGAGCACGCGGCCTGGTTCCACGGCCGGGAGCGGGCGGTGAGCCTTGTGCTGGCAGCGCTGGCCGAGCAGACCGGCCGGGGCAGCGGGGTTCTACTGCTGGGGCCGTCGGGGTCCGGGAAGTCGTCGCTCGTGCGGGCCGGTGTGCTGCCCGCGTTGGAAGACGTAGGCGTGCCCGGCAGCGACCGCTGGCTGCCCGTGGTCGTCCGCCCCGGCTCTGACCTCATGGCCGAACTGGACGCCGGCCCCCTGCCCGGGACACGCGAGCACGGCCTGGCCGGCGCTGTAGGCAGTCGGCTGGACGACGACCCCGACCATGACCGGATCCTGCTCGTCGTCGACCAGTTCGAGGAGTTGCTGTTCGGCGACCCGGCCGTCGTCGAGCCGCTCACGGAGGCGATCGGCACGGTTCCCCGGCTGACCGTACTGCTGGTCCTGCGGGACGACTTCTACCCCCGGCTGGCCGCCTCGGCCCCCGCCCTGCTGGAGAAGCTGCGGCACGGCCTGGTCAACATGCCCGCCACGCTCGACCGCAAGGAACTGGAGGCCATCGTCACCCGGCCGGCCGCAGCCGTCGGCGCCCGCTTCGAGTACGGCCTGCCAGAGCTGATCGTGGCCGCCCTCCTCACGGATTCCACGGCGCCCGTGACCCTGCTGCCCGCCCTCCAACTCGCCATGAACAGGCTGTGGGAGCGCCTGGACCCCACCGGCTGCCTGACCTACAAGGCACACCACGACATCGGGAGGGTCACCGGCGCGCTGGGGATGTGGTGTCAGGACGCCGTCGAGAAGCTGCCGCCCGACCAAAGGCCCGTCGCCGAGAAGCTGCTGACGGCCCTCGTCCGCCCGGCCGACGACGAGCGCCAAGTCCCCGCCGTACGGCAGCGCGTCCCGCTGGACGTGCTACGCGAGATGGAGGCCGACGCCGACGAGGTGCTGGCCGAGCTGATCCGGAGCCGGATCGTCATCATCGGGATGCGGCGCCGCCCAGGGCGGCCCGACGACGAGGAACCCGTCGCGGAACTGATTCACGACGTCCTGATCCGCGCCTGGCCGGCCCTGAACGACTGGGTCGCCCGTGACCACCGTTTCCACGACTGGCTCCGACGTGCCGACGAGCGCCGCGTCCAGTGGGACGAGCTACACCACCCCGACGACCTGCTGCACGGCTCCGATCTGGCGGATGGCCTGCGGTGGGCGGCCAGAGAGCGGCTTCCCCGGCACACGGCGGAGTACGTCCAGGCCAGCGAGGCCCACCACAAGGCGCGCGAGGCGCACCGCAAGGCGCGGCAGCAGCGGGCGCGAAGGCTCAACGTCATCCTCGCGGTCCTGCTGGGACTGGTCCTCGTCGCGGCCTCGGTGGCCTTCCATCAACGGCAGCAGGCCCTGGAGGCCAAGCAACTGGCCGAATCACGCCAACTCCTCACCCAGTCCCGTACGTTGCTCTCGCAACCCGAGCTCGCGGCTCTGCTCGCCGTACAGGCCTACCGAACCTGGCCCACCCCCGAGAGCCGTGCGGCCCTCTACGCGGCCTCGGACCTGCCGCTGGTCCGGCGACTGGAGGGCGCGGGCGGGCCCATGGCGCTGAGCCGGGACGGCCGGACGCTGGCCACGGCGAGCGGCAAGGACGGCGACGAGGTCCGGCTGTGGAACCTGGTGTCGCGCGCACAGCGCACCCTGCGCATCGGAGCCGGCCGGGAGGACGCCGCGCATGACGGGAGCGGGTACCGGGCGACGGCCGTGGCGTTCGACGACAGCGGCGGGACCCTGGCGGTCGGAGAAGCCGACCGCGTGCGTCTCCTGGACGTGCGCGACGGTCACCAGAAGCTCTCGATCACCCTCGGCTCCGGTGCGTCACCGCGCGAGATACGTTTCACCGCCGACGACACGCTGACGACCGTCGACGGAGACGGTCTCGCCGTCACCTGGAGCCTGAAGACCCGTAAGCCCCTCGACCGCGTCTCGGCCACGGTGCCCGGTAAGCGGCCGCCGACGGACGATCTCGTCCTGACCGTCACTCCCGACGGGCGGAAAGTGGCGGCGAGTTCGCCCGGGCGGGGTGTGGTGGTGCTGGACCGGACGACGGGCAGGAAACGGACGATCGCCGACCAGCACGACGATCCCGTTCGGTCGGTGGCGCTCACCGAGGACGGCGACACCCTGGCGACCGGTGGCGAGTCGGGCCGGATACGCCTGATCGACGTGCGGACCGGCAAGGTCACGGCCACCTTGCGGGGGCCGTCCGCAACGGTCCGCGCGCTGGCCTTCGCCCCGGCGGGCGACACACTCGCGGCCCTCACCGACGACCGGGCCGTCAAGCTGTGGGACGTACCCCACCGCAGGCTCCGCACCTCCTTCGCCAGCGGTCACGCCCGCTCGGACCACTACCGCGTCGCCTTCCGCCCGGACGGCCGCACGGTGGTGACGAGCGACTACTCCGAGGTCCGGGTGTGGAACCTGGACCAACTCCAGCCGTACGCACGTGTGAAGCGGTCCGGGCAACTGGGCGGCCCCGCCCTCGGCCTGGCCTTCAGCCCCGACGGAGCCGACCTGCTCGGTGTCGGTACGAAGGAGGCGCAGGTGTGGGACGCGGGAACGGGCGACGTCCGTGTCAGCTACTCCGGCACTCACGCCTTGCGCGCAACCGCCGCCTACGACCGCGAGGGCCGCCCGCTGACCGTCGTCGACGACGAGGACGGTTGGGCGGTGCGGGACATCGCCACCCGCAAGGCGCTGCCCGCCCGCGGTCCGGGCACGTCCGAGCAGCGCGGGGTGCGTGAGGCGGCCCTGAGTCCGGACGGCAGCACCGTGGCGCTCCGGCGCGGCAACGACCTGTCGGTGCGCGACACGGCCACGGGCGTGCTCAGGTCGTCGCCCCGGCTCGGCGAGGGCGACCGGCAGTTCGACAGTCTGCTGCTCTCCCGGAACGGAACCACTCTGGCCGCGCGGAACAGCGGCACGGTGGTGGTGTGGGACACCGCCACCGGGGACCTGCGAACGAGCCTTGAGGCACCGGACGGCACAGCGCCGATCAAGCCGTTGGCGTTCTCCGAGGACGGGAGTGTCCTGGTCACCGGCGGCGACGGTCCACTGCGGTTGTGGGACACGGTCTCGGGACGCCTGGACGCGACGCTGGAGGGCAGTGACGGTGTGACAGCGGCCGCCTACTCCCCCGACGGCCGCTTCCTCGCGACCGGCGGCCGCTCCGGGTCGGTACGCCTGTGGGAGACGGCCACCAACCGCAGTCGGCGGGTCCTCACCGGTGCGCCCGGCCCGGTGGCCTCCGTGGCCTTCGCTCCCGACGGCGGCCGGCTGGCGGTCGGCAGCGAGGACGCCGGTGTGGAGCTGTGGCGGCTCTCCCTGCCGGACCCGGAGGAGGCCGTCGAGCGGATCTGCTGGGCCGTGGGCCGCGACTTCACGCAGAAGGAGCGAGCCGAGTACCTCCCGGACCCCGGCAGCCCTCCCCCCTGCACATGACGCCCCGTCACTTCACCCCGACCGTCCGCAGCACGGTCACCGCCAACGTCCGTGCCGCCTGCACCACTTCGGCGACCGCCACCCGCTCCCGCTCGCTGTGCGCCACCCGGATGTCCCCCGGCCCGAACTGCACGGTCGGGATCCCCTCCCCGGCGTACAGCCGCAGATCGCTCCCGTACGGCGCCCCGCACTCCCGCAGCCCCGCCGCTCCCCCGGCGTCGGCATGGGCGACCCGGATCACCTCGGGCAGCGGATGCCCCTGCGGCAGCCGCCCGCTGGCGAACCGCCCGCCCGGCCAGGTCACGCTCGCCCGATGCGCCCGCAGCCAGGGGTCGTCGTCGCAGGCCTCGGCGACGCACCGCTCGAAGGCAGCCCGCGCCTCGGCCGGATCCTCGCCGAGCCGCACCCCCAGCCGCCCCTCCGCGACCAGCACGTCGGGCACGCTGCTCGCCCAGTCGCCGGCCCGTACGGTCCCCACGGACAGGGCGTACGGGATCGGGTGCTCGGCCATCAGGGGATGGACGTCCCGGTTCCGCTCGGCCTCCAGCCGGGCCAGCGCCCGGTGCAGCGGCAGATACGCGTCGACCGCGCTCACGCCCTGGTCGCGTGCGCTGCCGTGCGCCGCCTTGCCGGGCACGGTGATCCGGAAGGTCAGCGCGCCGGCGTTCGCGGTGACGAGGGCGCCCGCCGTGGGCTCGGCGATGACGCAGACGTCTCCGCGGTGCCCGCGCCGCAGCGTGCCGAAGGCGCCGAGGCCGCCGTCCTCCTCCCCCACGACGAAGTGGACACCGACCCGGCCGCGCAGCCGCACCCCGGCGGCCCGTATCGCCGCGAGCGCGGCGAGGTGGGCCACCAGACCGGCCTTCATGTCGCAGGCGCCCCGGCCGTGCACGACGTCCCCGGTCACGCGGGGCACGAACGGATCGCCGGCCCACGCGGCCGGATCCCCGGGCGGTACGACGTCGACATGGCCCTGCAGAACGAAGGTGGGCCCGTCGCCGCCGTCCTCCGTCACGCCGACCAGCCCCCACGCCTCCGCGCGCTCGGCCTCCGCGCCGGGGAAGCCGGGGTCGGCGCGCAGCGCGTCCAGGTCCATGGACCACAGGTCGACGTCCAGCCCGAGCCGCTCCAGCCGCCCCGCCAGCAGATGCTGGAGCTCCGACTCGGCGGCACTCCCGGTCACACTCGGCACCGAGATCAACTCCAGCAGCGTCCGCCCGATCCCGGCCTCGTCGATCCCCGCCAGGACAGCGCCCTCCACGTCACTCAACACGCCGACGTACCTCCCCTCGCCCGAGCCGCCGCGCGGCTCCCGAACAGAGTCGCCCCTACCCAGGGGGAACCGGCGGCGAAGCCGCTCAGCCGGAACGGTTCAGGCCGAGCCGCCCACCGTGAACCCGATCGCCGTGCCGCCGCCCTCCCGGCGGAAGGCGAACGGCGCCCCGCCGTGCGACAGCGCGACCTCCCGCACGATGGACAGCCCCAGCCCCGACCCGGGCAGCGACCGGGCGTCGGCGGCGCGGTAGAAGCGGTCGAAGACGCGGATCAGGTCGTCCTCGGCGATGCCCGGTCCCCGGTCGAGGACCTCGACGCGCACGGTCCCGGGGCGGGCGGGCCCGGCGATGTTGATCTCGATGGGGGTGATGCCGTCGCGGTCGAACTTCGCGGCGTTCTCGACGAGGTTGGTCACCGCGCGCTGGAGCATGGCGGGCCGCCCCTCCGTCGTGGTGTCGCCGCTCGCGCGGACCACGATCCGCCGTCCGGTGCGCCGTCGCGCGAGGCCCGCGACGTCCTCGGCGATGTCGGCGAGGTCCACCCGCTGGGCCGGCTCGGTGTCGGACTGTCCGGCGGCCAGGTCGACCAGCTCGTTGACGAGGTCGGTGAGTTCGCGGGCCTCCTGACCGAGGTCGGCGACCAGTTCCTCGCGGGTGGCGGGCGGCAGCTCGTCGATGCGGCGCAGGAGGGAGATGTTCGTCCGCAGGGAGGTGAGCGGCGTACGGAGTTCGTGGCCCGCGTCCTGCACCAGCCGCCGCTGGTCCTCCTCCGACTGGGCGAGCCGGCCCAGCATGCGGTCGAAGGCCCGGCCGAGGCGGCCGACCTCGTCGTATCCGGTGACCGGTACCTGGATGCCGAGGCGGCGGGTGCGGGCGACGTCCTCGGCGGCGGAGGTGAGGACGACCAGGCGGCGGGTGATGCGCCGGGCCAGCCACCAGCCGAAGAGACCGGCCAGGGTGACCACCGCCGCCATCAGGAGCAGTGTGCGCTGCTGGAGCGCCCGCAGCAGGTCCTCGGTGTCGCTGAACTCCTGGGCCACCTGCACCGCGCCCCGCCCGCCGCCGAGCGCGACGGTCGCGATGCGGTAGACGTCGCTGTCGACGCCGACGTCCTTGTGCTGGACCATCCGCCCGGCCGTGCCGTCGGCCGCGATCCGCCGGTCGGCGGTGGTGACCGGCAGCCCCGGCCGGCCCGGGTCGACGACGGCGCCGTCCGGGCCCAGCACCTGGACGTCGGTACGGGCGGGCCGTACGAGGTCGTGGCCCGGGGCGGAGGAGGAGAAGTCCTGCGGGTTCATCGACCGCTGCCGCACCTCGCCCCGCAGGTCCTGCACGACCTCGTCGAACACGGTCTCCTGGTCCACCCGCAGCAGCCGGGCGGCGGCGGTGTAGGACAGCAGCCCGACCAGGACCGTGACCACGGCGGTCACGGTCGCGAAGGACACGGCGAAGGTGGTGCCGAGCCCCGATCTGCGGCGCCCGGTCAGCAGCCGCCCGAGCCGGCGCCGGGCCGCGCCCACTCAGTCCTCCCGCAGCACGTAACCCACCCCGCGCACCGTGTGGATCAGCTGCGGGGCGCCCGGCTCGTCGAGCTTGCGGCGCAGGTAGCCGACGTAGACGGCGAGGTTCTTGGAGCCGGGGCCGAAGTCGTAGCCCCAGATGCGGTCGTAGATGGTGGCGTGGTCGAGGACGATGCCGGCGTTGCGGACCAGCAGCTCCAGCAGCTCGAACTCGGTCCGCGTCAGCTCCAGCTCCCGCCCGCCCCGCCACACCCGGCGCGCCTGCGGGTCCATCCGCAGCCCGGCCGCCTCGACCAGCCGGCCGGACGGCTCGGGGGCGGCGGTCGGCTTCGGTACGTCGACCAGGGCGGGGCCGTTCGAGTCGCTGGTGCGGCGCAGCAGGGCGCGCAGGCGGGCGAAGACCTCCTCGACGTCGAACGGCTTCACCACGTAGTCGTCGGCGCCCGCGTCCAGGCCGGCGATGCGGTCCTGGGTCTCCACGAGCGCCGTCAGCATCAGGATCGGGGTGCGGTCGCCCTCGGCGCGCAGCACCCGGCAGACCTGGAGCCCGTCGATGCCGGGCATCATCACGTCCAGCACGAGCACGTCCGGCGGGGTGCGGTGGGCCTGCGCCAGTGCCTCGACCCCGTCGACGACCGCGGTGACCTGGTAGCCCTCCAGGGTCAGCGCGCGCTCCAGGGCGTGGCGGATGGCGCGGTCGTCTTCGGCGAGGAGAACAGTCTGGGGCACGGGTTCAGTCTGCCAAGGCCTCCGGCGGTTCGGCCGTACCAGGTGCGCTGCAGTTGCCCTTCTTACTGGGCTCACACCCTCACACGGCCGTCTCTCAAACGCCGGACGGGCTGGAGAGCGCCGCCAGCTGCGCCGCGAACGGCACCACCTCGGGCTCGGCCCTCTCCCTGCCGGGCAGTCCGGCCATCAGCCCCGCCAGCTCCCCCGCCGCACGCTCGATCCGCCCGTCCAGCCCTGGCGCGCCCCAGTCCTCCGAGGCGGCGTACACGCCGGTCGGGACGACCACGGCCCGCAGATGGGCGAAGAGCGGGCGCAGCGCGTGCTCCAGGACGAGGGAGTGCCGGGCCGTGCCGCCGGTCGCGGCGATCAGCACCGGCAGGCCGGCCAGCGCGTCCTTCTCGATCACGTCGAAGAACGACTTGAACAGCCCGCTGTAGGAGGCAGCGAAGACGGGTGTGACGACGATCAGGCCGTCCGCCGAGGTCACGGCGTCGAGGGCGGCGGCGAGCTTGCGTCCCGGGAACCCGTTCGTGAAGTTGTGCGCGATCTCCACCGCGAGTTCGCGCAGCTCCACGACCTCCACGTCCACCGGGTCTGCGGCGTGCCGCACCGTCGCAGCCGCCAGCCGGTCGCCCAGCAGCCTGGTCGAGGACGGGACGCTCAGCCCTGCGGACACGACGACGAGCTTCATGCGACGACCTCCTTCTGGGCGTCGGCCAGCAGGGACCGGTGGGTCGGCGCCTCCGGCACACCCGCGGGGCGTCGCGCCGCGAACTCCTTGCGCAGCACGGGTACGACCTCCTCGCCGAGCAGGTCGAGCTGCTCCAGGACGGTCTTCAGCGGCAGCCCGGCGTGGTCCATCAGGAACAGCTGGCGCTGGTAGTCACCGGCGTACTCGCGGAAGGCCAGCGTCTTCTCGACGACCTGCTGCGGGGAGCCGACGGTCAGCGGGGTCTGCTCGGTGAACTCCTCCAGCGAGGGCCCGTGCCCGTACACCGGGGCGACGTCGAAGTACGGCCGGAACTCCCGCACGGCGTCCTGGGAGTTCTTCCGCATGAACACCTGGCCGCCCAGCCCGACGATCGCCTGCTCGGGCGTGCCGTGCCCGTAGTGGGCGTACCGGGCCCGGTACAGCTCGACCATCCGCTTGGTGTGGTCGGCCGGCCAGAAGATGTTGTTGTGGAAGAACCCGTCGCCGTAGTACGCCGCCTGCTCGGCGATCTCCGGCGAGCGGATCGAGCCGTGCCAGACGAACGGCGGTACGCCGTCCAGCGGGCGGGGCGTGGACGTGAACCCTTGCAGGGGCGTACGGAACTTCCCCTCCCAGTTCACGACGTCCTCGCGCCAGAGCCGGTGCAGCAGGGCGTAGTTCTCGACGGCGAGGTTGATGCCCTGCCGGATGTCCTGCCCGAACCACGGGTAGACCGGGCCGGTGTTGCCGCGCCCCATCATGAGATCCACCCGCCCGTCGGCCAGGTGCTGGAGCATCGCGAAGTCCTCGGCGATCTTCACCGGGTCGTTCGTGGTGATCAGCGTGGTGGAGGTGGAGAGGATCAGCTTCTCCGTGCGGGCCGCGATGTAGCCGAGCATCGTCGTCGGCGAGGACGGCACGAACGGCGGGTTGTGGTGCTCGCCGGTCGCGAAGACGTCGAGGCCGACCTCCTCGGCCTTCAGCGCGATGGCGACCATGGCCTTGATGCGCTCGCGCTCGGTCGGCGTACGGCCGGTCGTCGGGTCCGGCGTGACGTCGCCGACGCTGAAGATCCCGAACTGCATGGTCGCTCACCCTCCAGATTGTTGACCGTTCAACTATACCTCGTGAACGGTGAGCGCCCCACGACTATTCCGCCTCGGCTCACCCCTTCCAGTGCGGGTCCCGCCCGGTCCGCGCCAGCAGCCGCTCGAACCCCGGCGCACCCTCCGCCACCGGCACGGGGTCCCCGAACACGCCCATCCTCCGGGCCGTCGGCGCCAGCTCCTCGACCGCGCCCGCCAGCTGCTCGACGACCGGCGCCGCCGCCTCCCCCAGCCGGTACTCCCGGCCCGTGGCCCGCGCCAGATCCCACACGTGGACGGTCAGATCGAGCAACGCCATCGAACCGACGAGCCGCGCCGGCATGCTCATGGCGCCGGTGACGCCGTCCTCCGCGCCGGGCACGGACCAGGCCGCCACCAGCTTGTCGATCTCCTCCACGAGCCGCTCGCGCCAGTCCGCCCCCGCGCCCACGCGATCGGGCGTCTCGGTGAAGTCGGAGGCCTCCTTCGCGGCCAGCCTCTGGAACTGCACGACCACCTGGAAAAGGTGGTTGACCAGGGTCTTCACGTCGTACTCGGCACACGGCGTGGGAGCGGCGAGCGCCTCGTCGGGCAGGGCCCGCACCACCGGAACGGCCCGTTCCCTCGCCATGCCCAGCAGCTCACCGATGCCGTAGTCGACCTCGTGCCCGGTCCCGGTCCCGGTCCCGGTCCCGGTCCCGTTCGCGTGCTCGTGCTCGTGCTCGTGCTCGTGCTCGTGCTCGTGCTCGTGCTCGTTCGCATGCTCGTTCGTCTTCGCGCTCTTCGTGTCCATACCCCGACCGTAGGGACGCAGAGGCCTGCCCTTCTTGAAGAAACGCGACGTACGATCCGGCCATGGAGGCACCCCGCCAGGACACCCGCGGGATCGTCGACCCGTCCGGGCTGCTGAACCGCGTGCGGTTCCGCCGGCACGAGCCCGCCGAGCCGCTGCGCCGGTACGTCGAGCGGTACTGGCTGATCGACTGGGACCTGCCCGCCCCCTACGCCTCCCACATCGTCCCGCACCCGGCCGTCAACCTCACCTTCCAGTGGGACGAGGCCGAAGGCGAGCCGTACGCCGAGGTCACCGGGGTCGCGCTCGGCCTCTACACCCGGAAGCTGACCGGCCGGGGACGGGTCTGCGGGGTGAAGTTCCGGCCCGGCGGCTTCCGGCCGTACGCCCCCGAGGCGCCGGTCTCCCGCTGGACGGGGCGCGCCCTGCCCGCCGTGGAGGTGTTCCCGCAGGCCACGAGCGACGCCGCCCGCGCGATCGTCACCCCCGCCGAAGACCACGACCGGGTGGCCGCCCTCGACGCCTTCCTCCTCGCCCTCCCCCGCACCCCGGACCCGCAGGCCGACCTCGCCACCGCCCTCGTCCGACACATCCGCACCGACCGCACCGTCCGCCGCGTCGGCGACTTCGCCCAGGCACAGGGCCTGTCGGTGCGGGCGCTGCAACGGCTCTTCTCGGCCTACGTCGGGGTCAGCCCCAAGTGGTGCGTCCTGCGCTACCGCATCCACGAGGCCCTGGAACTCGCCGGCACCCGCACCGACGTCGACTGGGCCACCCTCGCCGCCGAGCTCGGCTACGCCGACCAGGCCCATCTGGTACGGGACTTCACGGCGACGGTGGGGGTACCGCCGACGGCGTACGCGGCGGAGGCGGCAAGCGGGGGTTGAGCGGGCTGGACGGGCCCTAGGGCACCAGCACCAGCCGCCCCCGCACCCCGCCCTCGTCCAGCCGCGCATGCGCCTTCGCGGCCTCGTCCAGCGGGAACGTCTCGGCCACCCGGGTCGTCAGCACCCCGTCGTCCACCAGCCGCACCAGCTCCGCCAGCCGTGCCCCGTCGGCGCTCACCTCGACCGCACCGGTCCACACGCCCCGCACGGACGCGGGCTGGGCCTGCGGAATGACGCCGACGTACCGGCCCCCGTCCCGCACCCACGCGAGCGCGGGCTCACCGAGGACGGCGGCGTCGAGCACGCGGTCGAAGCTCCGCCCGGCGACGGCACCGCTCGTGAAGGTCCCGGCCCCCAGGGACCGTACGAACTCCTCGTCCCCCTCCCGCGCCAGCCCGGTCACCGCGATCCCCCGGCGCGCGGCGAGCTGCACGGCGTACGCCCCGACCGCCCCGGCCGCACCCGTCACCAGCAGCGACCGGTCCGGCGTCACCTCCAGCAGATCCAGGGCCTGCGCGGCGGTCAGCGCGTTCAGCGGCAGCGTCGCCGCGTGGACGGCGTCCACCGTGGTCGGCGCCTTCGCGACGGCGTCCGTCGGGACGACCACGTACTCGGCGTGGGTGCCGAGCGGCTTGACCATGCCGTAGTCCAGGGCGACCACCTGGTCCCCGACGCTCCAGGAGCTGGCCACCCCCACCGCGTCCACCGTCCCGGCCACGTCCCAGCCGAGCCCGATCCGCTTGCCCGCTCCCCCGAAGACCCCGGCCCGCACGCCCGCGTCCACGGGGTTCAGCGCGGCCGCCTCGACCTTGATCCGCACCTGACGGGCGCCGGGCTCCGGTGTCCCGGCCTCCACGACCTCCACCTTCTCCGGCCCACCGAACGAGTCCACCACAACAGCACGCACGACTGTCTCCTTGGTTGTCAGCCTCCGGGATGTCCTCCCGTTCCCTGCCGACAACCCTAGGAAGAGTTACTATCCAGGAGTAAGTAGTTACCTGGGAGTGCGTACCTACCCCGGAGGTGAGCCATGGCGACCATGACGGCCGCCCAGCGCCGCGAGCAGGCCCGTGTCGAGTACGACGCGTTCCTCAAGAGCTGCCCCACCAACCAGCTCCTGGACCGCATCAGCGACAAGTGGGTCAGCCTCGTCGTCTCCGCCCTGGCCCCCGGCCCCCTGCGCTACAGCGACCTCGGCCGCAAGATCGCCGGGGTCAGCCCCAAGATGCTGACCCAGACCCTGCGCTCCCTGGAACGCGACGGCCTGCTCGACCGCACCGTCACCCCGTCCGTCCCGGTCCGCGTCGACTACGAGCTCACCGCCCTCGGCCAGAACCTCGCCCTGCTGCTGACCGCCGTGAAGGACTGGGCGGAGACCCACTTCGACGAGGTCCGCGAGGCCCGCGAGCGCTACGACACCGAGGGCGCCGACAGCTGACCGCGCGGTGTCCCCGCAGCGCCGACAGCTGCCCGCGCGGTGTCCCCGCAGCGGGGACGGCGGAGGGGCGGCAGAGGGGGCGGGGGTCAGAAGTGGTACTCGTCCCCCGTGTCGAGCAGCAGCACCCGCTGCCCGCCGCTGCGCAGCGTGCCGTCCACCGGCCCGCCTCTCCACACGGTGTCGAACTCCACCAGCACCTCCGAGGGCGCGTCCCGCAGCCGTACCCGCAGAGCGACCGGTTCCCCCACCCCGCCCGCGTCCAGCGCCCCGACCCCGCACCACACGACCCGTTTCCCGGCCCGCGCACACCCCTGCGGCAGCTCCTGCCGGTCCGCCAGCGGCTCCGACCAGCGCATCCGGACCATCGCCGTCGCGTCCGGCACGGTGCCCTGTCCGGTCCGGCGCGGCGTGAAACGCACGTCGACGCGGTCGCCGGTCAGGACAGCGGATCCGTGATAGGTCAGTTCCGCCTCGGGGCCGCCGAGTCGGCCGGCCGCTGCCGCCTCCGGAGCCACCCCGCCCACCACCGCCACCACGGCGGCCCCGCACACCGCAGCAACCCGCATCCGCCGCATAACGTCCGCTCCTCGCTCCGCCACCGTGATCGCCACCGTGATCGCCACCGTGATCGCCACCGTGGTCGTAGGGGGATGTATCCCACGCGGAGCGAGCCGCAGGCGCCGTCCAACAGGTGACGCGGAGGCCCGGACCAGGGCGTGCGAAGCTGGCCGCCATGCTCATCCTCCGCTCGGCCGCCCTGTTCGCCGTCGCCGCCCTCTTCGAGATCGGCGGCGCCTGGCTGATCTGGCAGGGCGTACGCGAACACCGCGGCTGGCTGTGGATCGGCGCGGGCGTCATGGCCCTCGGCGCCTACGGCTTCGTCGCCACGCTGCAGCCCGACGCCGACTTCGGCCGCATCCTCGCCGCGTACGGCGGTGTCTTCGTCGCCGGTTCGCTGGCCTGGGGCATGGTCGCGGACGGCTATCGCCCGGACCGCTGGGACGTCACGGGCGCACTGATCTGTCTCGCGGGCATGGCGGTGATCATGTACGCCCCGCGAGGAAACTGACCGGAGTCCGGAGAGCGGTTCAGGTGGGCGGCAGCAGCCCCAACTGCCCCAGGAACTCCATCTCGTCGAAGTAGAGCCGGTAGTCGACGATGTGCCCGCTGTCGTCCACGGTGGCGAAGTCCACCCCGCGGATGCTGATCTCCTTCTGCGTCGGCGCCATCGTCTCGCCGGTCGGCAACTGGATCGGCCCCGTGTTGCGGCCCCGGAAGATCCCCTCGTCGATGGCCGTGTTGCCGACCTCGTAGGAGTGCACCGACTCGTACGAACCGTCGGGAACCGCCTCGGTCATCTGACGCCAGTACCCGACGATGTCCTCCCGCCCGTGCAGCTCGCCACCGTCGGGGGTGACGGCGACCGCGTCCTGGGCGTAGAGCTCGGCGATGGCCTTCGGGTCCGCCGTGGTGATCGCCGCGGTGAGCCGGTCCATGACCTCACGCGCCTGTCCCATGATCCGCCTCCCTTGCCGGAGGATCACCCACCTCATTCTCCCACCGCCGCCCCGGATCGGCCGCCCGCCTATCCTGGCCGGACAGTCTCCCGACTGGCCCGACGCTCTGGACCCGAACCGCATGAGGAGCAGCCATGCCCACCGCCGCACCGTCCGCCGCCTCCCGCATCGCCGTCGTCACCGGTGCGAGCAGCGGAATCGGCGCCGCCACGGCACGCCGGCTCGCCGCGGCCGGCTACCGGGTCGTCCTCACCGCCCGCCGCAAGGACCGCGTCGAGGCGCTGGCGGAGGAGATCAACGCGGCCGGCCACTCGGCCGCGGCGTACCAGCTGGACGTGACGGACCGGGCCGCGGTCGACGAGTTCGCGACGGCCTTCAAGACGATCGGCGTCCTCGTCAACAACGCCGGCGGCGCCCTGGGCGCCGACCCGGTCGCGACCGGCGACCCGGCCGACTGGCGCACGATGTACGAGACCAACGTCATCGGCACCCTGAACCTCACCCAGGCCCTGCTGCCCAAGCTGGAGGCGAGCGGCGACGGCACCGTGGTCGTGGTCTCCTCCACCGCCGGCCACGGCACCTACGAGGGCGGCGCCGGCTATGTCGCCGCCAAGCACGGCGCCCACGTCCTCGCCGAGACGCTCCGCCTGGAGATCGTCGGCCGGCCGGTGCGCGTCATCGAGATCGCGCCCGGCATGGTGAAGACCGACGAGTTCGCCCTGACCCGCTTCGCCGGCGACACGGACAAGGCGCAGAAGGTCTACGAGGGTGTCGCCGAGCCCCTCACGGCCGACGACGTGGCCGACACCATCGCCTGGACGGTCACCCGTCCCAGCCACGTCAACATCGACCTCCTGGTCGTCCGCCCCCGCGCCCAGGCGTCCAACACGAAGGTCCACAGGGAGCTGTAGTGACGGACGACGGCCGCAAGGAGCCGCACAACGAACGCCAGATGTGGTGGTGGCTCGGCTACTTCCTCTTCGGCATCCACATCGTGGCGTTCGTGATGATCTACGCGGTGACGCACGCGCCGAAGTGACGGCGGACGGCTGACGGCGGACGGCTGACGGCCCGCCAAGAGGCCGTCAGCCCTTCACGCACACCACCTGCTTCAGCTTCGCCACGACCTCCACGAGGTCCCGCTGCTGTTCGATGACCTGCTCGATCGGCTTGTAGGCGCCCGGGATCTCGTCCACGACACCGGAGTCCTTACGGCACTCCACGCCCCGCGTCTGCTCCTCCAGGTCCTTCGTCGAGAACCGCCGCTTGGCCGCGTTACGGCTCATGCGCCGACCCGCGCCGTGCGAGGCCGAGTTGAAGGACTTCGGGTTCCCGAGGCCCTTCACGATGTACGAACCCGTGCCCATGGAGCCCGGGATGATGCCGTACTCGCCGGAGCCGGCCCGGATCGCGCCCTTGCGGGTGACGAGCAGGTCCATGCCCTCGTAGCGCTCCTCGGCCACGTAGTTGTGGTGCGCGCTGATCTCGGCCTCGAAGGTCGGCCTGGCCTTCTTGAACTCCTTGCGGACCACGTCCTTCAGGAGCGCCATCATGATCGTGCGGTTGTACTTGGCGTACTCCTGCGCCCAGAACAGGTCGTTGCGGTACGCCGCCATCTGCGGGGTGTCCGCCACGAAGACGGCGAGGTCGCGGTCGACCAGGTTCTGGTTGTGCGGGAGCTTCTGGGCCACGCCGATGTGGTGCTCGGCGAGTTCCTTGCCGATGTTGCGGGAACCGGAGTGCAGCATCAGCCAGACGGCACCGGTCGTGTCCGTGCAGACCTCCACGAAGTGGTTGCCGCCGCCGAGCGTCCCCATCTGCTTCCCGGCGCGCTCCGCACGGAACTTGACCGCTTCCGCGACCCCGTCGAACCGCCCCCAGAAGTCGTCCCACCCGGCGGTGGCGAACCCGTGCATCCGACCCGGATCCACCGGGTCGTCATGCATCCCCCGCCCCACCGGAATCGCCTGCTCGATCTTCGACCGCAGCCGCGACAGGTCCCCCGGCAGGTCGTTCGCCGTGAGCGACGTCCGCACCGCCGACATCCCGCACCCGATGTCCACCCCGACCGCGGCGGGACACACAGCACCCCGCATCGCGATGACGGACCCCACCGTCGCGCCCTTGCCGTAGTGGACGTCCGGCATGACCGCCAGACCCTTGATCCACGGCAGGGTCGCGACGTTGCGCAGCTGCTGCAGGGCGCCTTCCTCGACCGTCGCGGGATCGGTCCACATACGGATCGGAACCTTCGCGCCCGGCATCTCCACGTACGACATATCGTCCTCTATCCCCCGGAAATCACATACAAGTCTGAAATCGCAAAACCGGCGCCAGGGTCGATGAAAAGGGACAACGGACCGGCGTTCACGGCAGTGCGTGCGATACACATTGTCTCCAGGGGTCGCCCCCGCCCGGCAAGCGAATAACCAGCGGGGACACCCACAGACCGGCAACGTGCCGAGCACCCGGCACCGTCGAGAGGAGCCTGACCGTGCAGCGGAAGGCGTATGTATCCGGCGTCGCCGCGCTCCTCGTGGCGCTGCTGGCCGGCTGCACCGGCAGTTCCGACGACGGCGGCACGACCGACGACTCCAACCCGGGCGACGCCGGTACGGCGACGGCGGCGGCCGAGCCCGGCCGGTACGCCACGCTGCCCGAGCCGTGCGGTGCCGCCGGCCAGGAGATGCTCGACCTGCTGCTGCCCGGCATCAAGCAGCTGACGGACGAGGACCAGCGCGAGAAGGCGTACGAGGGCACGCCGACGATCACCTATGACACCGACCGCAAGGCCGGTTGCCGTTGGAAGGCCGAGTCGGCCGACGCCACGGACCGTCTGTCCGTCGACTTCTCGCGTGTGGTGTCGTACGACACGGCGGTCAGCGACGACAGCGAGGCGGAGCAGCTGTTCGCGGCCCGGCAGGAGAAGGCCGACCTGCCCGAGCCGACGAGCTCCGGGAGCGACGACGAGGGCACTGCCTCCGCCGACCCGAGCGGCTCGCTCTCCTCTTCGGCCTCGCCCTCGACGTCCGCGTCCTCTTCCTCCCCTTCGCCCTCTTCGTCGCCTTCGTCTTCGTCTTCCGACTCCTCCTCCACTCCGTCCGACGGCACGACCCCGGCCGAGCTCCAGCCCCGCGTCCTCGACGACCTCGGCGACGAGGCGTTCCTCGACGACGAGCTGAGCAGCTCCGGTTCGACGGCTCAGCAGCGCACGGTGACTGTGGCGTTCCGCACGTCCAACGTGATCGTGACGATCGAGTACGAGGAGCAGCCGGCGACCGTCGGCGCGGTCCCGGACAGTGCGGAAATGCAGGACAGGGCGCGGAAACTGGCGGCACAACTGGCCGACGCGCTGGCGGAGTAGCGCCCCTCGGTCACCCCGGTACGCCCGAGTGCGACGTAACCGAAACGAGACCACACACCTTCTTCACCGCGTACCGTGGCCCCTCGGACCCGATCCGACCGCAGGAACCACGAGTGTCAGTCATGAGTGAAGGAACCATGCAGCGAGCAGCAGAGCGTAAGCAGCGGAACCGGCGCGACCAGGGCGAGCAGCGGATGAGGGGCGGTCTGCACCGCGTCCTTGTCGGTGCGGCCGTCGTCCCGGTGATGCTGGTCGCCGCGGGCTGTTCCTCGGACTCCGGTTCGGACGACGGGGCCGGTGACAGCGCGAAGTCCTCGTCGGCGTCCGCGGCGGCGTCCGCGAGTCCGTCGCCGACCGTGCAGGCGGCCGCGTACAACTCGCTTCCCGAGCCGTGCACGGTGCTGACGAAGAAGACGCTCAAGGACCTGGTCCCGGAGGCGAAGTCCGGCAAGGCGGGCACTTCGGACGAGGCGGGCACACGCGGCTCGTGCTCCTGGAGCAGCCTGGACAACAACGGCGTGAAGGGCTCGCAGTTCCGCTGGCTCAACACCTCCCTGCTGCGCTTCGACTCGAACGTCTCGCGCGGCTCGGGCGAGAAGCAGGCGCGGGAGTACTTCGAGACGCAGGTCCAGGACGCCCGTTCGGTGGACGGCGCGAAGAACGCGAAGTCGGAGCCGGTCGCCGGGGTGGGCGACGAGGCGACGGCGGTGCGCTACGACCTGAAGAAGAAGGAGGGCTCCTTCAAGCAGGTCACGGTCGTGGCCCGGGTCGAGAACGTCGTGGTCACGGTCGACTACAACGGCGCCGGTTTCGCCGGGGACAAGACGCCGAGCGCGGACACCCTGAACAAGCTGGCGCAGAAGGCGGCCAAGGAGGCGGTGGCCTCGGTGACGAAGGCGAACGGCAGCGGCGGCGGCTCCGCGGGCACGCCGAGCAGCGCCCCGTCGAAGTCGGCGTCGAAGTCCCCTTCGAAGTCCCCCTCCGGGAGCCCCTCGAAGGCGGCGTCCGCCTCCCCCTCCGAGTCAGCGTCGAAGAAGAGCTGACCGTCACACCTGCCCCACCCCTGCGTCACAACGCGCAGCTCAGCCATGCGTGTTCCACGAGCCCGGCTCCCCTCGGGGACCGGGCTCGTGCCGTACGTGAATCCGTACGACGCACAGATGTGCCACCCTGTTGCGCGCAACAACATGCACTGGGAGGGGAGTACGAGTGGCCGGGCCACCGCAGCTGACTCGAACGCACCGCATTCTCATCGGTGTGGTCGTTTTCGGCGCCGTGATCATCGCCGGCATCGGCTTCGCCGGTTCTTACGCGGCTGTCCGCGAGCTGGCCATCCAGAAGGGCTTCGGGAACTTCAGTTATGTCTTCCCGATCGGCATCGACGCGGGCATCTGCGTCCTGCTCGCCCTCGACCTTCTCCTGACGTGGATCCGCATCCCGTTCCCGCTGCTGCGCCAGACGGCGTGGCTGCTGACGGCGGCGACGATCGCCTTCAACGGCGCGGCGGCCTGGCCGGACCCGCTGGGTGTGGGTATGCACGCCGTGATCCCGATCCTGTTCGTGGTGTCGGTGGAGGCGGCCCGGCACGCGATCGGCCGCATAGCGGACATCACGGCCGACAAGCACATGGAGGGCGTCCGCCTCACCCGCTGGCTGCTCTCCCCCCTGCCGACGTTCCTGCTGTGGCGCCGGATGAAGCTGTGGGAGCTGCGCTCCTACGAGCAGGTCATCAAGCTGGAGCAGGAGCGGCTGGTCTACCAGGCCCGGCTGCGCTCCCGCTTCGGCCGGGCGTGGCGGCGCAAGGCACCGGTGGAGTCGCTGATGCCGCTGCGGCTGGCCCGCTACGGGGTGCCGCTGGCGGAGACGGCCCCGGCGGGCCTGGCGGCGGCGGGCATCGAGCCGGCGCTGCTGCCGCCGGCGCCGAAGCAGGTGCTGGACGTGACTCCGGCGCCCGTACCCCGGCAGGCGACGCCTCCCGGCGAGCCGCGCCCGGAGCTGGTCGCCACGCCCGACCAGGAGCAGCCGGAACAGCCGGAACAGCCGGAGCAGCCGGAGTACGTGCAGGACTGGTTCAACACTCCGCGCAACGTGGAGTACCAGGGCGGCTACGACCCGGCGTACAACACTCAGGAACAGTACGACCAGTGGTACCAGGAGCAGCTCCAGGCGGAGCAGTACCAGGAGCAGTTCCAGGAAGAGCCGCCCGCCCAGGAGCCGTCCCCGGAGGACACCGGCACCTTCCCGATCCCCGTGAGCCCCAACCGCACCCGCCAGCTCGGCGAGGGCGGCGGCGCCCCGGAGCCGACCGAGGACGACTACTACCTGGTCTTCAAGAAGTCGATAGGCGGCACCGGTTACCCGACCCCGCGCGAGTTCAGCGAGAACGTAGAGGCGGAGTTCGGGACCGCACTCCTGCCGGAAGAGGCCAAGCGGATGGCCACCCGGTTCACGAACCTCTACAACGCGGAACTGGAAGAGAACCACATCGCCTGACACGCAGCAGAAAGGGGCCCTCACCCGAGGGCCCCTTTCGCGTACCGCTTACTCTCTCACTCGCTCACTCACCGAGCAGGCGCCGTACCCGCTCCTGCCCCACCGCCAGCAGCAGCGTGGGCAGCCGCGGCCCCGTGTCCCGCCCGACCAGCAGGTGGTACAGCAGGGCGAAGAACGACCTCTGCGCGGTCTTGATCTCCGGCGGCAGCTCCTTGGGCGTGGCGTCCGCGGAGAACCCGGCCTGCACCTTGGGCACGCCGTACACGAGGTGGGTCAGCCCGTCCGGCGACCAGTGCGACTCCAGCCCGTCGAGCAGGAGCCGCAGCGACTGCTGGGAGGCCTCGTCGAGGGACTTCAGCAGCTCGGCGTCGGCCTCGTCCCGCACGATGGTCCGCTGGTCGGCGGGCACCTGCGTGTTGATCCACGCCTCGGCCTTGTCGTACCGGGGACGGGCCTCGTCCAGCGCGCCCAGCGGGTTCTCCGGGTCCAGCTCGGAGAGGATCCGCAGGGCCTGGTCCTGGTGTCCGGCGGTGATGTCGGCGACGGAGGCGAGCGTCCGGTACGGCAGCGGCCGCGCCGTACGCGGCAGCTCACCGCCCGCCGTGCGCACCGCGCGCGAGTGCGCGGCGACGTCGGCGGGCAGCGCGGAGCCGTCCGCGACCTTCGCGTCCAGCTTGTCCCACTCGTCGTAGAGCCGCTGGATCTCCTGGTCGAAGGCGATCTTGAAGGACTGGTTGGGCCGGCGTCGGGCGTAGAGCCAGCGCAGCAGCTGCGGCTCCATGATCTTCAGCGCGTCGGCAGGCGTGGGAACCCCACCCCGCGAGGACGACATCTTCGCCATGCCGCTGATCCCCACGAAGGCGTACATGGGCCCGATGGGCTGCTTGCCGCCGAAGATCCCGACGATCTGCCCACCGACCTGGAAGGAGGATCCGGGCGACGAGTGGTCGACCCCGCTGGGCTCGAACACGACCCCCTCGTAGGCCCACCGCATGGGCCAGTCCACCTTCCAGACCAGCTTGCCGCGGTTGAACTCGTTCAGCCGGACGGTCTCCGAGAAGCCGCACTCGTTGCAGGTGTACGACAGCTCGGTGGTGTCGTCGACGTAGGAGGTGACGGTGGTCAGGTCCTTCTCGCAGTTGCCGCAGTACGGCTTGTACGGGAAGTACCCGGCCGACCCGGAGCTCCCGTCGTCCTCGGCGGCCGCCCCCGACCCCTCGGCGGCCTCCAGCTCGGCCTCGTCGACCGGCTTCTGCGACTTCTTGGCGCCGCCCTTCGGCTTGGTCCGGTACTGCGCGAGAACGGCGTCGATGTCACCGCGGTGCTTCATCGCGTGCAGGACCTGCTCGCGGTAGACGCCCGAGGTGTACTGCGCCGTCTGGCTGATCCCGTCGAACTCCACGCCCAGCTCGGCGAGCGCCTCGACCATGGCGGCCTTGAAGTGCTCGGCCCAGTTCGGGTACGCCGACCCCGCAGGCGCCGGCACGGACGTCAGCGGCTTGCCGATGTGCTGGAGGTGGCTCTCGTCGGAGACGCCCTCGATGCCCTTGGGCACCTTGCGGTAGCGGTCGTAGTCGTCCCAGGAGATCAGGTGCCGGACCTCGCGCCCGCGCCGCCGGATCTCGTCGGCGACCAGGTGCGGGGTCATGACCTCGCGCAGATTGCCCAGGTGGATGGGCCCCGACGGCGACAGCCCGGACGCGACGACGACCGGTTTGCCCGGGGCCCGACGCTCCGACTCCTCGATGACCTCATCCGCGAAACGGGAGACCCAGTCGGTGGTCTCGGTGCTCTGAGCCACGATCGGCACGTCCTTCTTTCTCCAGGGCAGCCAGCACGGTCAAAAGGGCTGCGCCCCAAGTCTAGGCGGCGCAGCCGCCTGTCCAGGGGCGCGGGGAACTGCGCGGCCGGCCCCCACGGGCCCGCACCCGGCAAAGCACAGCACACCACCCGAGCTCGTCGCCCGCGAAATTGGCTTTACCCCCCATGGGATACTGACCACGTCTACCAATCCACGAGGAGAACGGCTCCCACCCCATGACCTCGGTCACGTCGCTCACCGCTCAAGTCCAGCAGCGTCTCGCGAACGCCCTCACGGCCACCCGGCCGGAGGCCGACGCGGACCCGCTGCTCCGACGCAGCGACCGCGCCGACTTCCAGGCCAACGGGATCCTCGCCCTCGCCAAGAAGGCCAAGTCCAACCCCAGGGACCTGGCGACCGAGGTCGTCGGCAACATCGTCACCGGTGACGTCATCAAGGACGTCGAGGTCTCCGGCCCCGGCTTCCTCAACATCACCGTCGCCGACCGGGCCATCACCGAGAACCTCGCCGCCCGGCACGCGGACTCCGACCGCCTCGGCGTACCGCTGAAGGACGACGCGGGCATCACGGTCGTCGACTACGCCCAGCCGAACGTGGCCAAGGAGATGCACGTCGGCCACCTGCGCTCCGCCGTCATCGGCGACGCCCTGCGCGGCATGCTCGACTTCACCGGCGAGCAGACGATCGGCCGGCACCACATCGGCGACTGGGGCACCCAGTTCGGCATGCTCATCCAGTACCTGTTCGAGCACCCGGGCGAGCTGGCCCCGCCCGAGGACGTCGACGGCGAGCAGGCCATGTCGAACCTGAACCGGGTCTACAAGGCCTCGCGTGCGTTCTTCGACGCGGACGACGAGTTCAAGGAGCGGGCGCGCAAGCGGGTCGTCGCCCTCCAGTCCGGCGACAAGGAGACCCTCCAGCTGTGGCAGCAGTTCGTGGACGAGTCGAAGGTCTACTTCTACTCGGTCTTCGAGAAGCTGGACATGGAGGTCCGTGACGAGGAGATCGTCGGCGAGTCCGCGTACAACGAGGGCATGCCCGAGACGGCCCGCCTCCTGGAGGAGATGGGCGTCGCGGTCCGCTCCGAGGGCGCGCTCGTCGTCTTCTTCGACGACATCCGCGGCAAGGACGACCAGCCGGTCCCGCTGATCGTGCAGAAGGCCGACGGCGGCTTCGGCTATGCGGCCTCGGACCTGACGGCGATCCGCAACCGCGTCGTCGACCTGCACGCGACGACGCTGCTGTACGTCGTGGACGTACGCCAGTCGCTGCACTTCAAGATGGTCTTCGAGACGGCCCGCCGGGCCGGCTGGCTGGGCGACGACGTCACCGCGCACAACATGGGCTACGGCACGGTGCTGGGCGCGGACGGCAAGCCGTTCAAGACGCGTGAGGGCGAGACCGTACGGCTGGAGGACCTGCTGGACGAGGCCGTGCAGCGGGCCGCCGAGGTCGTACGGGAGAAGGCGCAGGACCTCACCGAGGACGAGATCCAGGAGCGGGCCGCGCAGGTCGGCATCGGTGCCGTGAAGTACGCGGACCTGTCGACGTCGCCGAACCGCGACTACAAGTTCGACCTGGACCAGATGGTCTCGCTGAACGGCGACACGTCCGTGTACCTCCAGTACGCGTACGCCCGTATCCAGTCGATCCTGCGCAAGGCGGGCGAGACGAAGCCGGCCGCGCACCCGGAGCTCGGACTGCACGCGGCGGAACGGGCGCTCGGCCTGCACCTGGACGCGTTCGGCGACACGGTCTTCGAGGCGGCCGCGGAGTACGCCCCGCACAAGCTGGCCGCGTACCTGTACCAGCTGGCGTCGCTGTACACGTCGTTCTACGACAAGTGCCCGGTGCTGAAGGCGGACACGTCGGAGCAGGTGGAGAACCGTCTGTTCCTGTGCGACCTGACGGCCCGGACCCTCCACCGGGGCATGGCCCTGCTGGGCATCCGGACGCCCGAGCGGCTCTGAGCGGCCGGAACCCGTACACACGCCGCGGCCCGTCCTCTCCCCCGTGGGAGGACGGGCCGCGGCGTGTGTACGGTCGGCAGGCCGGCTCAGCAGCCGCTGCCGTTGAACTTCCAGAACGCGGACCTGGTCGCCGGTCCGGCGACCCCGTCCACGTCGAGGTGGTAGTCGAAGATGTCGCCGAAGAGGTTCAGGTAGCGCTGCAGCGCCCTGATCGTGTCGGGCCCGACGATTCCGTCGACGGTGCCGGCGTTGTGGCCCCGGGCGTTGAGGAAGCGCTGCGCCGCCTTCCAGCTGTTGGTGCCCAGCTGTCCGTCGATCGTGCCGGGGCTGTAGCCCCGGTCGCGCAGCCAGCACTGCCAGTTCTTGGCCCGCTCCGTGTTCAGACCGAGGTTGTTCACCGCGAGGATGGTGACCTCGGACTTCACGGCCGGCTTCGCGTCCTGCGCCGCGAAGCTGGTGCCCGCGGTCGCGAGGCCTCCGGCGGCGAGGCCGACGACGGCGCTGACGCTGACGAGGGTCCTGGTCCAGACATTCGGTCGCATACGTTTCCCTCTCGATGTCGGTCGGGCGGCGGTCCGTGCCGCCTGGCTGGCGATACGAGAGTGCGGGGCCGGCGGCGAGGGTGGCCACGATCGCCTCGGAAGTGACGTCATCGCGGGATGTCCCACGCCCTGACCTGCGTGGACGTCATCCGCGGGGACGCCGCGACGGGACGCCGGTGAGGGGGCGATGGCCGATTCCGTACGCGTGCGGGAACCCGCTTCCGCTGTGGGCCGTGGATGCTGTTGCAGAATGCGACCGGGGCCGGCCCGCTGACCGACGGACCGAGCGCCCGGACCGTGAACGCGTGTGGGGGGAACATGTCGCGTTGGGCAGCGCTGCCCGCGGAACTGGATCCGCGTGTGCGGCAGTTGGTGGTGCGCTTACGCCGGCTGAAGGACCACAGCGGGCTGAGCCTGCGGCAGCTCGCGGCGCGGACCGGGTACAGCGAGAAGTCATGGGAGCGCTATCTGGGCGGCAGGTCGCTTCCGCCCGCGGAGGCCGTCGAGGCGCTGGCCCGGGCGACGGGCGAGGATCCGACCCGCCTGCTGGCGCTGCACGAGGTCGCCACGGAGACGTGGGGCAACAGACGCGCGGAGCCGCCCCCCGAAACCACCGAGACCCCTGAGACCACCGAGACCCCTGAGACCACCGAGACCACCGAGACCACCGGAGCCCCGGCCCCCGGGACCACCGAGCGGCACTCGCCCGGCCGTTCGCTGCGCGTCGCGCTCGCGGCGGGGGCCGTGGCCCTGGTCCTGGCCGTCGCCACGGCGGTTCTCCTCGTCGTACGACTGAGTGGCGAGACGGCGGAACCACCTACGGCCTCCCTCGCGGCGACCGCCGCCCCGGCCGCCACGCCGCCGGCCGCCTCGGCCCCGCCGTCAAAACCCCCGTACACCTGCCGTGTCGAGCGGATCGACGGCCGCTGGTTCGCGGGCCTCAGCCGCACCGAGGGCGCCATCCTGGCGAACGGCCATGCGGGGCCGGAAGTGGCCGAGGCGCAGTGTCTGCTGCGCCGGGCGGGCATCTCGCCGGGCGGCATCGACGGGATCTTCGGTCCGATGACGGAGCGCGCGGTCAGGCGGGTGCAGCAGCGGGCCGGTCTCGTCGTGGACGGCATCATCGGGCCGCACACCTGGAAGGCCCTGCGCCGATGACGGCGCCGTCCCCGGAGCGGGCCCGACTGGCCGCGGCACTGCGGGAGTTGAAGGGGCGGACCGGCCTGAGCCTGGCCGCCCTCGCGGCGAAGACCGCGTTCAGCAAGTCGTCCTGGGACCGCTATCTCAACGCCCGGACACTCCCTCCGCGCGACGCCGTCCAGGAGCTGTGCCGCCTCGCCGGTGAGCCGGACGGGCGCTGTGTGGCGCTGTGGGAGATCGCGGAGTCGGAGGGCAGCGGACGGGCGACGGAGAAGGCACCCGCGTCTCCGGAAGACCTGCCCCCGGGCGGGGGCGCCATCGACGACGGCTCCGTGCGGCGCAGCGCGACCCTCGTGGCGGTGCTCGCGTCGGTGTGCGCCGTGGCCGTCGGGGGCGTCGCCGCGGTGGCCCTTGTGCTGCCGCACCGGGACGGCGAGCCTCGCGCTTCGCTGTCGCCGCCCCCGGCCACGGCCGGACCGCGCTGCCAAGGGGAGGTCTGCGAGGGCAAGAGCGCCATGCAGATGAAGTGCGCGGGCGGCCCGCAGACCCTCGCCGCGCACCGGACCGCCTCCGGCGCCTGGATGGAACTGCGCTACAGCCGTGAGTGCGGGACGAGTTGGGCCCGAATGTGGGCGACACACATAGGCGACCGACTTGAGATGTCGGCCGGCGACAAGGCCGGCGGTTCCGGCGGCGGGGGCGTCCGCAGCGCGGAGATCGAGAACGACGTCGACGCGGACAACTACGTCTACACCCCCATGACCGCGGCCCGCCCCGGAACCGTCGTCCGGGCCTGCTTCCACCCGGTAGCGGGCGGCGGCCCGGAGTGTTTCGACAGCCGAGTGGGCGGGTGAGGCGCGTTGTCAGTGGCTGCCCCTACAGTCGCTGACATGGCGACACTTCCGAACCCTCTGCCCAGGCTCGCGTCCCTCGGACTGCGTCTGCCGCCCGGTGGCCTGGTGGACGCGACAGCCGACGGGCCGTGGCACGAGCCGCTGCTGTGGCTGTCCGACGACCGGGCGGCGCCGGGCGACTGGACCGCCCTGCGGCAGACGGCACCGGCCGTCGGCCTGCTCCCGCTCGTCCTGGACGTCGGCGCCGGTCACGGCGGCCCGCAGCTGTGGGAGTTGATGCCCGGCGAGATGTCGTACGCCGGGGATCACGACGCCGAGGAGGTGCTGGAGGAGCTCTGGGAGGAGTACGCGGACGAGGACGCGACCTGGCCCGGCCTGACGACGCCCGCCGAGGCCTCCGATGCCCCCGGCTCCCCTGAGGCCACCGCCGCCGCCCAGGACCCCGAATCCGTCGCCTCCGACATCGTGGACTCCCTCCTCGACGGCCGCGGCCCCCTCAAGGACCCCCGTCTCGCCCTCGTCCCGGCCCGCCGCAGCGCCGACATCCCCACGGCGATCGGCTGGATGGGCCCGGCGAACCACGAGCACGACACCGGCCGTCTGTCCGCGGTGCTGCGCTCCTGGGAGGACCGGTTCGGCATACGCACGGTGGCCCTCGGCTTCGACACCCTGCTGGTGTCCGTCGCCACCCCGCCCACCACCCTCGCCGACGCGGAGGCCCTGGCCGCCGAGCACTTCGCCTTCTGCCCGGACAACATCTGGCAGGGCACCGACAGCACCCTGCGCGCCTACGCCGAGAACCAGCTCCTCAACCAGCCGGCCTGGCACTTCTGGTGGGACTGACCGAGAGGCACACCCCCTA
>NZ_KQ948941.1:165534-188701 GCF_001514235.1 Streptomyces caeruleatus
GGCCTGACGCAGCCCCTCCCCCAGCCTCCTGAGCCCTTCCCCGATCTCCTCCGGCGTCTGCGTCACGAAGCACAGCCGCATCGTCGACCGGTCGGGGTCACCGGCGTAGAAGGCCGCCCCGGGCACATACGCGACATCGTGCCGCACCACCTCGGGCAGCAGGGCCGTCGTGTCGTACGACTCCGGCAGCCGGGCCCAGAGGAACATGCCGCCCTCGGGCCGGGCCCAGGCGGAGCCCGCCGGGAGGGCGTCGGCCAGTCCCGCCAGCATGGCGTCGCGGCGCTCGCGGTAGACGTCCCGGACGCGGGCCACATGGGCGTCGAGACCGGTCAGACAGCGGGCGGCGGCAAGCTGGTTGACGGTCGGGGTGTGCAGGTCGGCGGCCTGCTTGGCGACCGCGCAGGCCCGCCGCAGTGCAGCGGGCGCGCGCAGCCAGCCCAGCCGCATCCCCGGCGCCATCACCTTGGAGAAGGAGCCCAGCAGCACCGTGCGGTCCTCCGCGCCGGGGTACGAGGCGATCCACGGCACCCGCTCGCCCTCGTACCGGAGTTCGCCGTACGGGTCGTCCTCGACGATCCACACCCCGGCCCGGGCGGCGACCTCGGCGACGGCCGCCCGGCGCTCGGCGGGCAGGGTCCTGCCGGTCGGGTTCTGGAAGGTGGGCACGGTGTAGAAGAGCTTCGGCCGCTCCCGCTCCACCAGCTCCTCCAACGCCCGCGGATCCACCCCCTCCGCATCGCCGGGCACGGCCACGATCCGCGCTCCCGCGAGCCCGAACACCTGAAGTGCCGCCAGATAGCAGGGGTCTTCGACGAGGACCGTGTCACCCGGCTCCAGCAGCGCGGTGGCCAGCAGCGACAGCCCCTGCTGGGAGCCGGTGGTGATGAGGAGGTCGTCGGCGTCCGTCGGCAGTCCGCGCGCCGACATCCGTGCGGCGAGCCCGGCACGCAGGCTCGGCTCGCCCTCCGTCGTGGAGTACTGCAACGCCTGCGCCGGCGTCTGCGCGAGCGCGTCCCGGAAGGCGGCGGCGATGCTCTCCCGGTCGAACAGCTCCGGCGCCGGCAGCCCGCCCGCGAAGTTGATGACCTCGGGCCGCGCGGTGACGGCGAGAATGTCCCGCACGGGCGAGCCCCCCACGGCACCGGTCCGCGCCGCGAGCGACGGCACGGCGGCTGAGACTGGGCGGGGCGCGGGCTCGGTGACGGTCATGACACGGCTCCTTCGGCTCGGCGAGGGGGGTGACGGCTCGTGCCGGGCAGCCTAGAGAACTACGTGTCACCTACAAGCGACTTTCCGGAATGCGGACGGGGAGGGCCGGGGCTGCGGCTTGGACAAGGGCCGGGGCTGTGGCCTGGACAAGGGCGGGGCTGTGGCCTGGACAAGGGCCGGGGCTGTGGCCTGGACAAGGGCCGGGACCGGGATCGGGCACGGGCGGGGCAGAGCCGGGACAGGAACCAGAATCGGCCCCGACTCGCCTCGTACACCGCCGACGGCACCCGCATCCACCACCCCGAACGTCCCACACCCACCCACCGGGACAGCACATCCCCGCAGGTCAGCCGCGCTCCCGCAGCTCGGCCGTCCCGAATTCGCGCCCCACGGTGGCGGCCGGGACGGATGATCACGCAGGCTGGGCCCCGACACCGACCCCCACGCTTGGAGAGGGCCGCACCATGTCCGCGTCCGCACACCCCCCTCGCCCCCGCGCCCGGCTGCTGGGGCGTGCCGCCCTGGCCGCCACGCTGGTGACGATCGCCGCGCTGACGCTCACCGCGTGCGAGGACGGCCAGGGCCTGCGCGACGAGGGCCCGTCGACCCCGACTAGCTCTACGGCCACGACACCTACGGCACCCACGGCATCACCGACACCACCACCCACCTCCGATGGAAGGTAAGGACGGAGCCGAGCCATAGCCCCGTCAGGCCGAGCCATAGTCCCGTCAGTCCGAGCCGCAGACCCGTCAGTCCGAGCCGCAGACCCGTCAGTCCGGGCCCTATCCCCGTCAGCCGCGCCCCAGCTTCTGCGCCGCCTCCGTCGCCCAGTACGTGAGGATGTTGCGCGCACCGGCCCGCTTGATGCCGGTCAGCGTTTCGAGGATCGCCCGGTCCCGGTCGATCCAGCCCTTCTCCGCGGCGGCCTCGACCATCGAGTACTCGCCGGAGATCTGGTAGGCGGCGACCGGTACGTCCACCGCGTCGGCGACCCGCGCCAGGATGTCGAGGTAGGGCCCGGCCGGCTTGACCATCACCATGTCGGCGCCCTCCTCCAGGTCGAGGGCGAGCTCACGCAGGGACTCCCGCGCATTGGCGGGGTCCTGCTGATACGTCTTCCGGTCGCCCTGCAGCGACGAGCCGACAGCCTCCCGGAAGGGCCCGTAGAAGGCGGAGGCGTACTTGGCGGTGTAGGCGAGGATCGCGACGTCCTCCCGCCCGATCTGGTCGAGGGCGTCCCGGACGACCCCGATCTGCCCGTCCATCATCCCGCTGGGCCCGACCACATGGGCCCCGGCATCGGCCTGGACCTGCGCCATCTCGGCGTACCGCTCAAGGGTGGCGTCGTTGTCGACGCGCCCTTCGGCGTCCAGCACTCCACAGTGCCCGTGATCGGTGGTCTCATCGAGGCACAGGTCGGACATGACGAGCAGCTCGTCCCCCACCTCGGCCCGCACGTCCCGGAGGGCGACCTGGAGAATCCCCTCGGGATCGGTCCCGGGCGTCCCGAGCGCGTCCTTCTTCCCCTCCTCGGGCACCCCGAAGAGCATGATCCCGGAGACCCCGGCCGCGACCGCCTCCGCGGCGGCCTTCTTCAGGGTGTCCCGCGTGTGCTGGACGACCCCCGGCATGGCGGCGATCGGCACCGGCTCGCTGACACCTTCGCGCACGAAGGCCGGGAGGATGAAGTCGGCGGGGTGCAGCCTGGTCTCGGCGACCATGCGCCGCATGGCGGGGCTGGTCCGCAGACGCCGCGGCCGCGTACCGGGGAAGGATCCGTACGTCGTCATGCCACCTACGCTACGCCCGCCCCGGCAGCACCTTTGCCGACGCGCAGTCGGCACGCGTTCACGCCCCGAGGGCCCGCATGCGCCGCCCATCCCCGGGGTCCATCCTGAAGAAAAGCCCCAGCAAGAAGAGCCTCAGCCCTCGAACGCAAGGACCCGACGGCAAAGCCCCTTCCCCGCTCCCTCCCCGCTCCCTACCCGCCCCCTCCCGCCTGCCTGCCGCCGCCGTCCCTCCGTACGCACGCGTACACCACGGAGGACGCGATGACCGCCACCCACCACCACAACACCCCCGACCTCTTCGCCCTCTCCGAGATCCACGGCCCGGTCCTGCGCCCCGGCGACGACGGCTACGCCGACGAGGTCACCGGCTTCAACCTGGCCGCGTTGCACACCCCCGACGTGGTCGTGGGCGCGACGGGCGCCGACGACATCGTGAGGGCCCTGCGCTGGGCGTCGGCCACGGCCACCCCCGTCGCCGTGCAGTCGACGGGCCACGGCGCCAACTTCCCCATCGACCACGGCCTGCTGATCAGCACGGCCCGTATGACGGACGTACGCGTCGACCCCGACCGGCGCCTGGCGACGATCCCGGCCGGCGCGAAGTGGCGCCACGTCCTGGAGGCGACGGCCCCGCACGGCCTCGCCGCACTCTGCGGCACGTCCACGGACGCGGGCGCGGTCGGCTACACCCTGGGCGGCGGACTCCCGGTCCTGGGCCGGGCCTACGGCTACGCGACCGACCTGGTCCGCTCCTTCCAGGTCGCCACCCCCGACGGCACACTCCGCGAGAGCGACCCCGACCACGAACCGGAACTGTTCTGGGCGCTGCGCGGCGGCAAGGGCAACGTAGGCGTGGTGACCTCCATGGTCTGCGAGCTCCTGCCCGTCCCCACCCTCCTCGGCGGCGGCGTCTACTGCCCCGGCGAACACACCGAGCCCCTGCTCCGCACCTGGGCCGACTGGACCCACACCCTCCCCGACGCCATGTGCAGCACCTTCAGCCTCCTGCGCCTGCCCCCGATCCCGGAGATCCCCGAGCCCCTGCGAGGCGGCTTCTGGGCCCGCGTGGCCATCGCCTGGCCGGGCGCCCCAGCCGAAGGCGAACAACTCCTCGCCCCCATCCGCGCGGCGGCCCCGGTCGCAGTCGACACGGTGGAAGTGATGCCGTACGCGGCCCTCGACCGCATCCACATGGAGCCCCAGGACCCGCTCCCCGCCCGCGAGTCCTGCGCCCTGCTCCGCGACCTGACCCCCGAGGCCATCGACGCGTTCCTGTCCCAGGCCGGCCCGGAGGCCCCCGACTGCCCCCTCCTGGTGGTCGAGATCCGCCACCTCGGCGGCGCCCTCTCCCGCCCCGCCCGCCTCCCGGACGCGATCTGCTCCCGGGACGCGAACTACCTCCTGGAAGCCGTAGGCGTTCTGGCCGCCCCACCAGCAGCGGAGGCCATAGAACAAGCCACCCGCTCCCTGTACACCGCAATGTCCCCGTACGGCACGGGCCACACCATGGTCAACATCCACGGCACCCCAGGCAACGAACCCGACCGAGCCCGAGCCTGGACCCCCGAGGTCTACGACCGCCTGCGCCAGGACAAGTCAACGTACGACCCGAACAACCTGCTCCGCTTCGGCCACACGATCAGCCCTTGACGCCCGCCCGGGCACCTTCAGCCCGTCCGGCGTTTGAGGACGAGGCCTAGCCGTCCCGATCCCCCACCCACCCCCAAGAGACGCCGGCCTCACGAACGGACGCGGCCACTCTCCGACGCCGACCCGGGCACCTTCAGCCCGTCCGGCGTTTGAGGACGAGGCCCGAAGGGCCGACAGCGGGGTCTGGGGGCGCAGCCCCCAGCGGGGTCGAAGGGGCGGAGCCCCTGGGGATGGGACGGGTAGGGGCGGCGGGGGCGAAACACCCCCGCCCACACCTACGTCGTGGACCGTCTCCGCCGAGCCCCCGGCCGCCGCTCACTCGGCCGAGTAACCGCATCCCCAGCCTCCAGGGCGGCAGCCCGCCTCCGCATCCCGAACTCCGCCAACGCCTCAGCCAACTTGTGCACAGACGGCTCCGGAGCCATCACATCCACCCGAAGCCCATGCTCCTCAGCGGTCTTCGCCGTAGCAGGCCCGATACACGCGATCACCGTCACGTTGTGCGGCTTACCGGCGATCCCCACCAGATTCCGCACAGTCGACGACGAGGTGAAGAGAACGGCGTCAAAGCCACCCCCCTTGATCGCCTCCCGCGTCTCCGCCGGCGGCGGCGAAGCCCGCACGGTCCGATAGGCCGTGACGTCATCGACCTCCCAGCCCAGCTCGATGAGCCCAGCCACAAGCGTCTCCGTGGCGATGTCGGCCCGAGGCAGGAACACCCGGTCGATCGGGTCGAAAACGGGGTCATACGGAGGCCAGTCCTCAAGCAGCCCCGCAGCCGACTGCTCCCCACTCGGCACAAGATCCGGCTTGACCCCGAAGGCGATCAACGCCTTCGCCGTCTGCTCCCCCACCGCCGCGACCTTGATCCCGGCAAAGGCCCGAGCATCGAGCCCGTACTCCTCGAACTTCTCCCGCACGGCCTTGACCGCGTTCACCGAAGTGAAGGCGATCCACTCATAACGGCCCGTCACCAGCCCCTTGACCGCACGCTCCATCTGCTGAGGCGTCCGCGGCGGCTCGACAGCGATCGTCGGCACCTCGTGCGGCACAGCCCCGTACGACCGCAACTGGTCGGAGAGCGAAGCGGCCTGCTCCTTCGTCCGCGGCACGAGCACCCGCCACCCGAAGAGCGGCTTGGACTCGAACCACGACAGCTGATCACGCTGAGCCGCGGCAGAACGCTCACCGACCACGGCTATCACCGGCCGCCCGCCTTCCGGCGAGGGCAGCACCTTGGCCTGCTTCAACGTCTGCGCGATGGTCCCGAGCGTGGCGGTCCAGGTCCGCTGACGCGTCGTCGTACCGGCAACGGTCACCGTCAGCGGCGTATCGGGCTTCCGCCCGGCGGACACCAGCTCACCGGCGGCCGCACCCACGGCATCGAGCGTCGTCGACACGACCACGGTCCCGTCCGACGCCCCGACCTCGGTCCAGCACCGGTCGGACGCGGTCCGCGCGTCCACGAACCGCACATCCGCGCCCTGCGCGTCCCGCAGCGGCACACCGGCGTACGCCGGCACACCCACGGCCGCGGCGACACCGGGCACGACCTCGAACGGCACGCCCGCCGCGGCACACGCCAGCATCTCCTCGGCGGCGTACGCGTCGAGCCCGGGATCCCCGGACACCGCACGCACGACCCGCCTGCCGCCCCGCGCGGCCTGCATGACAAGATGTGCGGCATCCCGCACCGCGGGTAGCGCAGCGGTCGTTGACGCGCCGTCAACAACCGCTAGTTGAGGCGTGCCTGTGCCCGGAGCGGCGTCCGAATCGGGACCCGTGTCCGTGTGCACTTCGGCGACACCGTGCCTGGCGTGCACGCGTACCACGTCGAGCACATCGTGCTCGGCGACGAGTACGTCCGCGTTCGCCAGCGCCTCCACGGCGCGCAGAGTCAACAGCCCCGGATCCCCGGGTCCGGCACCGAGGAAGGTGACGTGCCCGTGTTCAAGGCCGGCGGGAAGAGTGGTGGGGCTCACTGTGCTCGCTCCCCCATCAGACCGGCCGCGCCCTGGGCAAGCATCTCGGTGGCGAGTTCGCGACCGAGCGCCAGCGCTTGGTCGTGCGTCTCGGGCACGGGACCGGTGGTGGACAGCTGCACCATCCGCGTGCCGTCGGTCGTACCGACGACGCCGCGCAGGCGCATTTCCTTGACAATCTGCCCGTCGGCCAGCAGGTCGGCCAGCGCGCCCACAGGGGCGGAGCAGCCGGCCTCCAGGGCGGCGAGCAGTGATCGCTCGGCGGTCACGGCGACCCGCGTGAACGGGTCGTCGAGCTCGCCGAGCGCGGCGACGAGGTCCGCGTTGCCCGCGGTGCACTCGATCGCCAGGGCCCCCTGGCCGGGGGCGGGCAAAACAGTGTCGACCGACAGGAAGTCGGTCACTTCGTCGATCCGGCCGATGCGCCGCAACCCAGCCGCAGCAAGCACCACCGCATCCAGCTCACCATCACGCACGAACCGGATCCGCGTATCCACGTTCCCGCGAATCGCAACCGTCTCGATATCGAGCCCATGCCCGCGCGCGTACGCGTTCAGCTGCGCCATCCGGCGCGGCGAACCCGTACCGATGCGCGCCCCGCGCGGCAGGTCGGTGAGCTTCAGGGCGTCCCTGGCGACGATCACATCGCGCGGGTCCTCCCGCTCGGGTACGGCAGCGAGGGTCAGTTCCTCGGGCTGCGAGGTCGGCAGGTCCTTGAGCGAGTGCACCGCGAAGTCGACCTCGCCCTTGAGGAGCGCGTCGCGCAGGGCGGTGACGAACACGCCGGTGCCGCCGATCTGCGCGAGGGCCTCGCGCGAGACGTCGCCGTACGTCGTGATCTCGACGAGTTCGACGGGCCGTCCGGTCACCTGGCTTACGGCGTCCGCGACCTGCCCGGACTGGGCCATGGCGAGTCTGCTGCGCCGGGTGCCGAGCCGTAGTGGCTGATGGGTCATCGTGGGCCTCGGTTCTTCTCGGTGCTGTCCTCGGCCCGGGAGACGGAGGCCACCGTCTCCTGGTCGAGGTCGAACAGGGTCCTCAGGGCATCCGCGTACCCCGCGCCGCCCGGCTCTGCCGCGAGCTGCTTGACCCGTACGGTCGGCGCGTGCAGCAGCTTGTCCACGACGCGCCGCACGGTCTGCGTGATCTCGCTGCGGTGCTTGTCGTCGAGGCCCGGCAGCCGGCCTTCCAGACGGGCGATCTCGTTCGCCACGACATCGGCGGCCATCGTGCGCAGGGCGACGACGGTGGGCGTGATGTGCGCGGCCCGCTGCGCCGCCCCGAAGGCCGCGACCTCGTCGGAGACGATACGGCGGACCTGGTCGACGTCGGCCGCCATCGGACCCGCGGACGGAGTCCGCTGATCAGTCGCAGTGGCGGAAGCCTCCGCCAGCGACTCGATGTCCACCAGCCGCACCCCGGCGAGCCGGTGCACGGCCGCGTCGATGTCGCGCGGCATGGCGAGGTCGAGAAGCGAGAGCACCGGCGTGGGCCGGGCCGCCGCGGCGACGGGCTCGGGCCTGCGCCGCTCGGGGATCCGGCCGACGGTGGCCACGGTCGCGGCGAGCGCGGTGATCAGTTCGGCGTCGGCCTCGGGGCTGCGCCGGGCGGCCTCGCGCCGGTCGACGGCACTGCCCGCGGCCCAGCTCGCGTGCTGCTCCAGCGTGGCCGCGTCCATCCCGGCGACGGCGGCCTCCCCCATGACAGAGAAACCTCCCTGCACGGCGGCCATGTCCAGCGGACAGCCCTCGTCGGTGCCGACGCTGGTGGGCGGCAGCGGAGTCTGCCGTACGTCGGCGGCGTCGGCGTTGCTCCTGGCGGCGGCCGTCGTACGACCGCTGTCACCGGCCTCGTCGAAGGCGACCGGCTGACCGGTACGGCCTTCCACCGAAGCGGCGACCTCTTCCGCCGTGAGGACGATCCCGGTCGCGCCGGTACAGGAGACGACCACATCGGCACGTGTCAGCTCGCCCGGCACCGCGTCCATCGGTACCGCGCGGGCCAGCACGTCCGTGTCGTCCGTGGCCGTCAGAATCTCCGCGAGTCGCTCGGCGCGGTCGTAGGTCCGGTTGGCGACCACGATCTCACCGACCCCGACCCGCGCGAGCGTGGCGGCGGCCAGCGAGGACATCGAGCCGGCGCCGATGACCAGCGCCCGCTTGCCGCGGGCCCAGTCCTCCACGGCCGTACCGGCGGACAGCTGCTCCAGGCCGAAGGTGACCAGGGACTGTCCGGCGCGGTCGATGCCGGTCTCGGAGTGGGCGCGCTTGCCGACCCGCAGGGCCTGCTGGAACAGGTCGTTCAGCAGCCGCCCGGCACTGTGCAGCTCCTGCGCCTTGGCGAGGGAGTCCTTGATCTGCCCGAGGATCTGGCCCTCGCCCACGACCATGGAGTCGAGCCCGCAGGCCACGGAGAACAGATGGTGGACGGCCCGGTCCTCGTAGTGGACGTACAGATAAGGCGTGAGCTCGTCGAGCCCCACCCCGCTGTGCTGGGCGAGCAGCGTGGACAGCTCGGCGACACCGGCGTGGAACTTGTCCACGTCGGCGTACAGCTCGATGCGGTTGCAGGTGGCGAGCACCGCGGCCTCGGTGGCGGGCTCGGCGGCGACCGTGTCCTGCAGCAGCTTGATCTGGGCGTCCTGGCTCAGCGCCGCGCGCTCCAGAACGCTGACCGGGGCGCTGCGGTGGCTCAGCCCGACGACGAGGAGACTCATGCCGGCATCACCGCGGGTACGTCCCCGTCGGGCCCCTGGTCGGCGGACGCGGCGGCCTCGGTGGGCTCCTCGCGGGTGACGGCGGCCGGTCCGGTGCCGTCGGTGTGGGCGTCCTCGCCGGCCTTGCGCTGCTCGTGGAAGGCGAGGATCTGAAGCTCGATCGACAGGTCGACCTTGCGCACGTCGACGCCGTCCGGAACGGTCAGGACGGTCGGCGCGAAGTTCAGGATGGAGGTGACACCGGCGGCAACGAGCCGGTCACAGACCGGCTGGGCGGCACCGGCAGGGGTGGCGATGACACCGATCGACACGCCGTTGTCCTGGATGATCTTCTCCAGGTTGTCGGAGTGCTGCACGGGAATCCCAGCAACGGGCTTGCCCGCCATCGCGGGGTCGGCGTCGATGAGCGCGGCGACCCGGAAGCCACGGGAGGCGAACCCGCCGTAGTTGGCGAGCGCGGCGCCGAGGTTACCGATACCGACGATCACAACCGGCCAGTCCTGCGTGAGCCCCAGCTCACGGGAGATCTGGTAGACGAGATACTCGACGTCGTAGCCGACACCCCTCGTGCCGTACGACCCGAGGTACGAGAAGTCCTTGCGCAGCTTCGCGGAGTTGACCCCCGCCGCGGCCGCGAGCTCCTCGGAGGAGACCGTGGGTACCGAGCGCTCCGACAGCGCGGTCAGGGCTCGGAGGTACAGCGGAAGCCGGGCGACGGTGGCCTCGGGAATCCCTCGGCTACGGGTCGCCGGTCGGTGAGTTCGGCCAGTTGCCACGGTGCTCCTGCGGGTAGAGCGGGACTGCCGGCGGTCAGTCGTCCCCAGACCGCCCCGTCGAATGCAGGCTATGTCTTTGTGAACGCGTGCACAAAGATGGTGTCCGATTTGCCCGCCCAACGTGACCGGGCTCACGCACGCCCGGCGCACTGATCTGGAACCGGCGCACACGCACCACCGTTCCTCATCTCTTGGGGGCAAAACCGCACACTCTCCTCAACGATCCCCGCCCCCGAGACCAAGTCGCCGTCGATCCTAAGCCGTTTTCGGCGAAGTTGGACTACCCGGTCAGTACTCGGTCACCGCCCGGTCAGTGCTTTGCGGAGGCGATCTTCGTTCACCCGCCAGAAGGTGTGCTGGGCTCCGTCGACCAGGACGACAGGGATCTGTTCCCAGTACTGGTCGTGGAGTTGGGGATCCTGGTTGATGTCCTTCACCTCCCACGCGACCCCCAGCTCGTCGCACACCTTCTCGACCACGCCCTGTGCGGCATCACACAGATGACAGTCGGGCTTTCCGATGAGGGTGACGAGCCGGTCCTGCGGGGACTTGGCTGCGGCACGACGAAAAAGAGGGCTCATGTCAGCCATTCTCGCGCGCCGCCACGCGGAAGCCCGGCCGCTGCTCCACCACGCTGTTTAACTGCGCGGTCGCGGAGAGTTCACAACCTTCAAACCTCTCGACTCCGGAAGCACCGAACAAACTGGCTATGCTCACGGTCATGGCCGCTCTTGGATGGCTCACTCCCCGTAGGCGTTCCGCCACGGCGCGGAGCGTGTTGGCTGGCGAGGCTTCGGCGGAGGCAGCGCGGAAATCGTCGCAGGAAGCGACGGAGGTCTCCGAGACCGCCGAACCGGAGTTCCCGGTACTCGGCGACGAGAAGGCCGCCGCCTTCTTCGACCTGGACAACACCGTGATGCAAGGCGCCGCCCTCTTCCACTTCGGGCGGGGCCTGTACAAGCGGAAGTTCTTCGAGACCCGCGACCTCGCCAAGTTCGCCTGGCAGCAGGCGTGGTTCCGGCTGGCCGGGGTCGAGGACCCCGAGCACATGCAGGAGGCCCGCGACTCGGCCCTGTCCATCGTGCAGGGCCACCGCGTCGCCGAGCTCCAGTCGATCGGCGAGGAGATCTACGACGAGTACATGGCCGAGCGCATCTGGCCCGGCACCCGCGCCCTCGCCCAGGCCCACCTGGACGCGGGCCAGAAGGTCTGGCTGGTGACGGCCGCCCCCGTGGAGATCGCCACGGTGATCGCCCGCCGCCTGGGCCTGACGGGCGCGCTCGGCACGGTCGCCGAATCCGTGGACGGCGTCTACACCGGCAAACTGGTCGGCGAACCCCTCCACGGCCCCGCGAAGGCGGAGGCGGTCCGCGCCCTGGCCGCCGCGGAAGGCCTGGACCTCTCCCGCTGCGCGGCCTACAGCGACTCGCACAACGACATCCCCATGCTCTCCCTCGTCGGCCACCCCTACGCCATCAACCCCGACACCAAGCTCCGCAAACACGCCCGCAAACTCGACTGGCGCCTACGCGACTACCGCACCGGCCGCAAGGCAGCGAAGGTAGGCATCCCGGCCGCAGCAGGAGTCGGAGCGGTAGCCGGCGGCACAGCAGCAGCAATCGCCCTGCACAGACGCCGCCGCTAGTCACCCACAGTCACGTCACCCCACCGCCGTTCCCCCACCCCCCGGCGCGCGCCACCTTTCACCCCCTCCAGCGCGCGCCACCCTTCAGCCCCCTCCAGCGCGCCGCTCTTCAGCTCCTCCGGCGCGCGCCGCCCTTCAGCCCTCCCGGGCATGGTCCGCCTTTGAGCCCCTCGTGCGCGTGCCGCCTCCTCAGCCCCTGCGGCCTGTGCCGCTTTCCCAGCCCTCCGGCCTGTGCCGCTTTCCCAGCCCTCCGGCGTGTGCCGCTTTTTCAGCCCCTCCGGCGTTTGAGGAGCGGGGGTCCAGGGGGCAGAGCCCCCTGGCGGGGTGGAAGGGGCGGAGCCCCTTCAGGGATGGGACGGGTAGGGGCGGCGGGGGCGAAAAACCCAGGCCCGGCCACCAAGTTGACCACGCCCGGTCACACAACCCAATCCGCACCCCATACCCCCACAACCCCCTGTCCAGTCCCCTTGGCTGCACACGACCACAACACGCCCCGGAGACAGCCCGAACACGGACGAATTCGATCAACAACCGATCACTCTCCGGCACTTGATCGGCCGCCAAACGGTTACAGAAGAGACGCAACCGGTGATTTGAGCAACTGGGCGTAGCAGTGCCTGCACGAAGCGTTATTCTCCTCAGACGCAAACCGGTACCCCTCCGTCGCTACGACGGGTGAACGGTCCCGCACTGCACGTGATGGAAGCTCTGCCTCTGGGAGTCCCGTGTACCCACACGTCGGGGTTGACGCCTCGGGCCTGGCTACGCTGCGCGCAACGGTCAAAGACCTGTTGCGCGGCTTCGTCCCCACCGCGTACGCCGTCCCCGCCCTCGCCGTAACCACCGCGCCCGTAGGCCCGTGCTACGCGCTCGCCGACGGCGGCGCCGCCGTCGGCAGACGGGGACGCTCGGCCGGTACGGCAACCGCCCGTCGGCCTGCCGCTGACAGCGACAGCGCTCGAATGATGGATCTAGTGGAACGCGCACAGGCCGGCGAGGCCGACGCGTTCGGAAGGCTCTACGACCAGTACAGCGACACCGTCTACCGCTACATCTATTACCGCGTCGGAGGAAAGGCCACCGCCGAGGACCTCACAAGCGAGACCTTTCTGCGGGCGCTCCGGCGCATCGGCACCTTCACCTGGCAGGGCCGCGACTTCGGCGCCTGGCTCGTCACCATCGCCCGCAACCTCGTCGCCGACCACTTCAAGTCCAGCCGCTTCCGGCTGGAGGTGACCACCGGCGAGATGCTCGACGCCAACGAGGTCGAGCGCTCCCCCGAGGACTCCGTCCTCGAGTCCCTCTCCAACGCCGCACTCCTCGACGCCGTACGGCGACTCAACCCGCAGCAGCAGGAGTGCGTCACCCTCCGATTCCTCCAGGGCCTCTCCGTCGCCGAGACCGCCCGCGTCATGGGCAAGAACGAGGGCGCCATCAAGACCCTCCAGTACCGAGCCGTCCGCACCCTCGCCCGGCTCCTCCCGGACGACGCACGCTGAGCGCGTCCCCCACACCGAACCAGCACACTCCGCAACCTTCAACTCACCCTCGGTGAAAGTCCGTTGACTTCGCGGTCCGTTCATCCTCCGTCCGTAACCCAAGTGCCAAGCCGCTCGTTGTGCGGGATGCAGGCTCCCTGTGGTCACTCCCTGGCCGACATCGATCACTCGATCGTGTGGATTCGGTCAGGGCGTGCAACCCTCAGGACCCCCTGGGGAGTCGACCGTCATGACGAGAGGAGGTGCCGCCAGTGATCGCGAACGTATCGGCACACCGGCGGGCGAACGCCTTCGCCCAGTCCCTGGAGGAGCTGTCCGACCGGGGCTCGGCGGCTGAGCAGGCCGAGCAGCCCGATGGGTCGGCATCGGCACCGGCTGCTGCGGAACAGTCCGAGCAGGGGCGCCTGTTGGCCCTCACCACGAGTCTCGGCGAGTTGCCCAAGCCCGTACTCGACCCCGAGGTCAAGGTCGTCCAGCGGGCCCAGCTCGTGGCCGCGATGGAGGCCATGCTCCAGGAGGGCGCTGCGGGAGGCGAGGCGGGACCCGTCCTGCCCGAGCAGCGTTCGGAGCGGGCGAGAGGCGCGCATCGGGCGTCCCCGCTAAGCAAGCTGCGACCACGTTCACGGCTGGCCAAGGGCCTGACCGCGGGCGGACTCAGCGTCGGTGTCGCCGCCAGCGCCTTCGGCGGAGTCGCCGCGGCGAGTTCCGACGCCCTGCCCGGTGACTCTCTCTACGGCCTCAAGCGCGGCATAGAGGATTTCAAGCTCAACGTCCTGGCCGACGGCGACGACGAGCGCGGGCGAACGTACCTCGATCAGGCCTCCACCCGGCTGAACGAGGCCCGGCGGCTGATGGAGCGGGGCCGCGGCGGGCAACTCGACCACGAGTCGCTCGGCGAGATCCGCCGCGCCCTGTCCGGGATGCGGCACGACGCCTCGGAGGGGCACCGGCTGCTCCGCGAGGCCTACCAGCGTCACCCTGATTCCCTGGGGCCCATCCAGGCCCTCTCCACCTTCTCACGCTCGCACCGCGAGGCGTGGGGCCACCTCCGCGAGCGGCTTCCCCTCCAGCTCGGGGACGTCAGCGACCAGGTGTCCTCGGTCTTCGACGCCATAGACGACGAGGTCGCCCCGCTGCAGTCGCTCCTCCCGCCGACCCCGGCGCAGGGCGGCGACAGCAAGGGGCGCGGTTCCGGCTCCTCGTCGACCGGCACGTCCGGCTCCGACCGGTCCGCCCGCCCCAGCGCCGGCGGCAGCGGCTCCTCCGACGGCAACCGGTCCAGCAGCCCCAGCAAATCCGCCGAGAGCTCGGCGGGCGAGAGCGAAGGCCTGCTCGGCGGCAACACCGGCGGCCTCCTCGACCCCCCGAAGGACACCGGCAGCACCGGCACCTCCCCGTCCACCTCAACACCGAGCACCGAACCCGCCGTCACCCTCCCACCCCTCCTCCCCGGCCTCCTGCCGGGCCTGGGCATCGAGGGCGAGGACGCCAACTAGCAACCACAAAACCAGCAGTACGGCGATGGGGGCGCCCCTCTCAGGGGGCGCCCCCATCGCCGTGCCCACGCTACAAACACGTCTCCGGCCAGCCCGTCAGAAGAACACCGACCGCCGCTGCACCAACAACTTGTACAACGTGTGCTGAATCTGCTCCCTGACCTGGTCGGTCAGGTTGAACATCAGCATCGGATCCTCAGCCGCCTCCGGCGGATAACCATCCGTAGGAATCGGCTCACCGAACTGAATCGTCCACTTGGTCGGCAACGGAATCCCACCAAGCGGACCCAACCACGGAAAGGTCGGCGTCAACGGGAAGTACGGGAAGCCCAGCAGGCGAGCCAACGTCTTCGCGTTGCCGATCATCGGGTAGATCTCCTCCGCGCCGACGATCGAGCACGGGATGATCGGCGTGCCCTTGCGCAGGGCCGTGGAGACGAAGCCGCCGCGGCCGAACCGCTGGAGCTTGTAGCGCTCGCTGAAGGGCTTGCCGATTCCCTTGAAGCCCTCCGGCATCACGCCGACCAACTCCCCCTGGCCCAGCAGCCGCTCGGCGTCCTCGGCGCAGGCGAGGGTGTGGCCGAGCTTGCGGGCGAGTTCGTTGACCACGGGCAACATGAAGACCAGGTCGGCAGCGAGCAGACGGAGATGCCGGCCGGCCGGATGGTGGTCGTGCACGGCGACCTGCATCATCAGGCCGTCCAGCGGCAGCGTGCCGGAGTGGTTGGCGACGATCAGGGCGCCGCCCTCGGAAGGGATGTTCTCGACACCCTTCACCTCGACCCGGAAGTAGTTCTCGTACACCGGGCGCAGCAGGGACATCAGGACCTGGTCGGTGAGCTCCTCGTCGTACCCGAAGTCGTCGACCTCGTAGTCCCCGGTGAGCCGGCGGCGCAGGAAGGCCAGGCCGCTCGCGATCCGCCGCTCCAGGCCGCCGTGATCCTGGGGCTGCTGGGGCGGCTGTTCCTCACGTGTCACAGGAACATCATCCTGCGCGAAGGCCCGTCCCGGGAGGGGCTGGACCTCGCGTACCAGCGCGGATTCACCGCTCTTACGCCGGTTCCCCGCACTCCGGCGCCGCTGCGGCCGCTGCACGGCACTCCCGCGGGACCGGTCGTCGTCGAACGGAATGACCTTGGCGTCCGCCATCGTTGATGCGCTCCTCAGTTGGCGCTCTGCGTCGGAAGGTGGCCGCCACCCAGGGCGGGCAGCGCGGCGATCCGGTCGACGGCCCCCGCAAGGGCCTCCGGCGGCAGGAGTCCGGGACCGCGGCTCTTGGCGAAGTCCGCGAACGTCTCCGCCGTCGTGTACTTCGGCTTGAATCCGAGCGTCTCCCGCATCTGGTCCGTCGACACCACCCGACCGTGCGTGAGCAGCCGGATCTGCTCGGGTGAAAAGTCCGACATGCCCAGCGTACGCACCAGGGAGCCCGCCCAGGTGACCGCGGGAAGCAGCAGCGGCACGGTGGGACGGCCCAGGCGCCGGGAGCACTGCGAGAGCAGCAGGACACCGTCACCGGCGATATTGAAAGTGCCGCTGTTCAGCGTGCCCCGCTCCGGCTCGTGCGAGCCGACGCGCAGCACCTCGATCACGTCGTCCTCGTGCACGAACTGAAGCCGCGGGTCGTAGCCGAACACGGTCGGCAGGACCGGCAGCGAGAAGTACGAGGCGAGCGGCGTGTCCGCGGTCGGACCGAGGATATTGGCGAACCGCAGCACGCACACGGCGACGTCCGGCCGCCGCCGAGCGAACCCGCGTACATAGCCCTCGACCTCGACGGCGTCCTTGGCGAAGCCGCCGCTGGGCAGCGACTTGGGCGGAGTGGTCTCGGTGAAGACAGCCGGATCCCGGGGCGCCGACCCGTACACATTGGTGCTGGACTTGACCACCAGCCGCTTCACGGTCGGAGACTTCTGGCAGGCGCCGAGCAGCTGCATCGTCCCGATGACGTTGGTTTCCTTGACCGTGGTCCGGCTGCCGCTGCCGAGCGCGGTTCCGGTCACGTCCATGTGTACGACGGTGTCGGCGCCGCTCTCGGCCAGCACCCGCGCGATGGTGGGCTGCCGGATGTCGGCCTGGATGAAGTCGGCACCGCCGAGATGATGCTCGGGCGGAACCGCGTCCACGGCCACCACCCGGTCCACTTCCGGGTCACGCTGGATCCGTCGTACGAACCGGCCCCCCAGTTGACGGGCCACTCCGGTCACGAGCACGACCTTGCCCAAGATCAGCGCCTTCCTTCCAGCACTCGTCCCGCTGCGTACCCTGCCGAGTTCCCCGTGTGCGGCCAACTTAGCGGGTCGGTGTTGCGCTGTGATGACCGCCCAATGCATGAAGTGACGAGATTTCCCCGCGTACCACCAGGACGGCTCAGACTCGCTCCAGACGTACGCACGGAGTTCGGCCCTTCGCACACGACCTCGATCGAATACACGTGTGGCCCCCCACCGGATCTCGGATCTGGTGGGGGGCCACATTGCACGCCACTTTCGCGGCGCGCCGCGCTTACTTCTTGTTGCGACGCTGAACGCGCGTGCGCTTGAGCAGCTTGCGGTGCTTCTTCTTAGCCATCCGCTTGCGCCGCTTCTTGATAACAGAGCCCACGACTACCCTCGCTCACTTCTCATCACTCGGCGTTGGGCGCCATGGGCCCATACGACCTACGAGGGGCTAGCCTACCCGCCCCAGCGCTGAGGTCGTAATCGAGGGGGAGAGGGGGAATCCCGAAGAGCCCTGAGGACCCCCCTCGCACCCACTGTCGTCAGGCGGTTTCCACCCCCACATAGCTCTCGCGGAGGTATTCGTGAACCGCTTGCTCCGGGACGCGGAACGAACGCCCCACCCGGATCGCGGGCAGATGACCGCTGTGCACCAGCCGGTACACGGTCATCTTCGACACTCGCATCACCGAGGCGACTTCCGCCACGGTAAGGAACTGAACCTCGTTCAGAGGCCTCTCGCCAGCTGCAGCCATGACACACCTGAACCTTCCGCACTCGACGGCCACCGGCTTCCCCTTCCGGTGACTCTTCGTCGCTGCGTGCTCACTCCCCAATGTAGGTGCCAGTGATGCGAGTGGGGAAGAGGTGCACCCATCGGCGGCCTACTGGGACAGACACGCTCGATTGAGTACGTAGCGGGTAAGCGGCCGGTAGTAATCAGACCGCACAGCGTCATCAAGTGGAACGACGACGGACACAGACCCCTCGGCCTCCCCCACAAAGAGCGCGGGGTCATCCGTATCGGCCAGACCAATGGCCTCAAACCCCAGCTGACCTGCCCCGCAGACCCAACCGTGATCCCCGATCACCAACTCCGGCAACGGCCCGCCGGCCCCCGCCGCGGCCGCCAGCGCGGTACGAACCGGGAGCGGTGAGTGCGTGTGTGCGCCGGTCTCACGCCCGGTGCTCGGAGCGCCGGGTTCCCGCACCAACGCGACTCCTCGTACGTAGGCAAGGTTGTACGTGCGTAGGCCGAACCGGGTCGTTATGTCGACACAGCGACCATGCGCCGGGGTGAGAACGGCACATCCCGCCGCCGACAACGCGTCCGCCAAGGCGGCGTAGAAACCGAGCAGCCGATGCGGGTGCCCCGTCCCGAGCAGCACGGGCACCCGACGCTGCGCGGCCTCCCCGATCCGATCAGCGAAGGCGTCCAGCCCACTCAAAGTCCGCTCCGGATCGATCACATCCAGTCCGGACACACACGCCGGATCGGCCGAAACCCCGCACCTCTCCGCCATCAGCCGAAGCAGATCCCGCTCCCCCCAAGCCCCCTCAGGATCCAGCCCGATGACCACACGAGGATCCCGAGCCGCAAAAAGCCGATAACTCCTGAGACTCGCCTCCCGAGAAGTCGCCACGGTCCCAGCGAGCCGAGCGGCCAGGAGGTGGGCGCGAAGGGCTCCAGTACTCACCACGTGAGCGATGGTGACGGACCGGACCGGCACAGGGGCACAGGAACGGGAAAACACCGCACAGTCGGGTTAACGGGGAGGAACAGGAAAGGCCCGCTCGCACCTCCGCAGACAGCACCGCTCTCGACCTACCGACCAAGTCCCCAGCCGCGAGGCCGTCCACGAGCCCGGCGGCGGCACCGACGCCACGCGGATCCTCTCCCACGTGCCGTACAGGGAAGACCGCCGGTACCCGCCCGTCGCCCGTCATCCCACTGCCGAAACGGGCCTAGCCGTCGCTACGAGTAAGTCCACCTCCCAAAGCGTCCGGTGCCGTAATCGATGCGGTGGGCGCCGTGGGGGCCTGCGGCGCCTCCCGGTTGCCCTCCGGCGCGCCGAGCAGCAGATAGAACGCTGCCAGCACGCCGCATCCGACGAGGATGGCCGACCCGATCCGCTCGTTCCGGTAGGCCACGAACATGGCGACAGCGACCAGAGATAACGCCACAATGGCAGTGAGGGGCATGCGTGTCCTTCCATCAGCCCGGCCGTCGGTACCGCCAAGTCCTCGACGGCCGGGCACCTCTGTTCTGCCGACGGCCCACACTGCCGCCGACTGCTACGGGTGGTTTTCGATCTCCTGCGCCGGGCTTGAGTCTGCGACCGACTCATGCTGCTGCGAGCCAATTCCGCAGGTCACCGGCGCTACATCAGCACGCTACGTGCTTGGTCCCCAATGTAGGGGCGGGTGATGCGAGTGGGGAAGAGGTGCCCCCATCGGCGGCCTACTGGGACAGACACGCTCGATTGAGTACGTAGCGGGTAAGCGGCCGGTAGTAATCAGACCGCACAACGTCATCAAGTGAAACGACGGCAGACACGGCCCCCTCGGCCTCCCCCACAAAGGCTGCGAGTTCGTTCATTTCGGCTGGCCCAGGGGCCTCAAACTCCAGCTGACCAGCCCCGTAGACCCAACCGTGATCCCGACCACCAACTCCGGCAAAGGCCCGCCGGCCCCCGCCGCGGCCGTCGGCGCGGCACGAATCGGGAGCGGCGGATACGTGTGTGCGCCGGTCTCACGTGCGGTGCTCGGAAAGGAAAGGCCAGCTTCCCGCGCCGACGCGACTCCTCGTACGTGGCCAAGGTTGTACGTGCGTAGGCCAAACCGAACCGTTATGTCGACACGACGACCATGCGCCGGGGTGAGAACGGCACACCCCACCGCCGACAACGCGTCCGCCAATACGGCGCAGAAGCCGACCAGCAGGCCACTCAGAGGAGGCGACGGGCGGCCAGCGAGGGAGGCTCCTGGGCCGGAATCCCCGCCTACGCCAACAGCCCCCGCAACGGAAACACAGCCCGCCGCGTGGCCAACACCGCCTGGTCCAAGCGATCCGCAGGGTCGTACCCCGCCTCCCACCCAGCCCAGGAAATAGGCCACCGCCCGTCAGTCATCCGGGCCGGCCCCAACTGCCGAGTCCGAGCGAACACTTCCTGCCGCCACCCCTCAGGAATCACCGCCTCAGGCTCAATCGCCCGCCCCGCGGCAATCCCCACCAGATGCGTCCACGACCGCGGCACAACCTCCACCACGGCATAACCACCCCCACCCAGCGCCACCCACTTCCCGTCGGAATACTCGTGCGCCAGGTCATGACACGCCACCTGCACAGCCCGCTGCGCATCCAACGACACGGCAAGATGCGCCAGCGGATCCTCAAAGTGCGTATCGGCCCCGTGCTGCGTCACCAACACCTGCGGCCGGAAGTCAGCGATCAGCTCCGGCACCACGGCATGGAACGCCCGCAACCACCCCGCATCCCCGGTCCCAGCAGGCAACGCCACATTCACGGCCGTACCCTCCGCGGACTGCGCCCCGGTCTCCTCCGGCCAACCCGTCTGCGGAAACAACGTACGGGGATGCTCGTGCAACGACACCGTCAGCACCCGCGGGTCCTCCCAGAACGCCGCCTGCACCCCATCCCCGTGATGCACGTCCACATCGACATACGCGACCCGCTCGGCCCCCAGCTCCAACAGCCGAGCAATGGCCAGCGAGGCATCGTTGTAGATACAGAACCCCGACGCACCCCCCGGCATCGCATGATGCAGCCCACCCGCGAAGTTCACCGCATGCAGCGCCTCCCCCCGCCACACGGTCTCCGCAGCCCCCACCGACTGCCCCGCGATCAGCGCGGACACCTCGTGCATCCCGGCAAACGCAGGGTCGTCCATCGTCCCGAGCCCATACGACTGGTCCGCCGCCCCCGGATCCACAGAGGCCGCCTTCACGGCCTCGATGTAGTCCTGCCGATGAACCAGCCGCAACGTCGACTCCCCCGCCGGCTGCGCCGCGACGACGTCCACGTGCTTGTCCAGCCCGAAGGCATCGACGAGTCTCCTGGTCAGGGCGAGCCGGACCGGGTCCATCGGATGGTCCCGACCGAAGTCATAGCCCGTTACTGCCTCGTCCCACATCAGCTGTGCGCGGCCGCTCATGCCCGTCACCGTATCGGTCCGGTTGAGCGGCGAACGACCGGGCGTACACAAGCGTCACCAGCACCAACACCATCGGCACAAGCATCGCCCCGCGATAGTTCCACGCATCGCCCAGCGCTCCCACCAAAGGCGAACCGATCAAAAACCCCACGTAATTGAACACATTGAGCCGCGCAATAGCCGCATCCGAAGCCCCCGGCCCGTACTTCTCGGAAGCCAGCCTTCCAGCCGCCGCGAACGTCTGCGGCACCAGCACACACAGCCCCAGCCCCAGCAGCGTGAACCCCACCATCCCGACCCACGCACCCGGCGCCGCGGCCACCACCGCGAACCCCCCAGCCGCCACCAGGGCCCCCACCCGCACCACCACGACGGCCCCGAACCGCCGCACCCCGAAGTCCCCGATGGCCCGCCCCACCAGCGTGGTCACCATGTAGACGTTGTACGGCACGGTAGCCAGCTGCTCCGAACTCCCCAGCACATCCTGGAGATACTTCGCACTCCAGTTGGAGACGGTCGAGTCCCCGATATAGGCGAAGGTCATCACCAGACACAGCGGCAGGAGCACCTTGAAGGCAACGGCCCCCGCCTCCCCTGCTTCTCGGGCCCCCACATCAGTCCCGACGCCACCCCGGGGGCCACCATCGACGTACCACCGACTCCCCACCAACGCGGCCGGCAGCAGCACCACCACAACAGGCAGATACGACACGACCAGCGCCAGATCCCAGTGCGCCCCCACCCACGCCAGCGAGGCCCCCACGATCCCACCCAGGCTGTACACGGCATGAAAGCTGAGCATGATGCTGCGCCCGTACGACCGCTGCAGGCTCACCCCGAGCATGTTCATCGAGGCGTCGAGCACACCCACGGCCAGCCCGAACGCGGCGAGCGCGAGACCCAGCTCGACCATCCGCTCCCCCGCCCCGACCCCGAGCAGCGCCAGGAGCACGACCGGCTGGGACCACCGCAGCAACCGGCTCGCCGGTATCCGCTTCACCAGCCGCTCGGTCGTGACGCTTCCCACGCCGGCCAGGATCGGCACGGCAGCCAGAAAGGCGGGCAACAGCGCGTCGGAGACCCCGTACCGGTCCTGGATGGCCGGAATCCGGGTCACCAGCAGGGCAAAGGCGACCCCCTGAGCGAAGAAGCTGAACGCCAACGAGGCCCTACCGCGCCGCAGCACATCAGTCATGGCGGCGAGCGTAAGGCCCCGGGATACTGGTGGGTAGATCCAGCCAAAGATGAATTTCCCTCAAGTTCAGCTGGCGTCCTGGTCGGCGGCAGTCAGCAGCACATCAATCAACTCCCCCATCCCGCCGAAGAGTCGCATGGCCCCGCCCAGCTTCTCCGCCGGCGTCATCGCGGTGAACCCGTACACGTCCATCCCCGCCGCCCCCGCCGCCTGGACCCCCAACGGACTGTCCTCGACGACGACACACCGCTCCGGCACAACCCCCATGCGCTCGGCCGCATGCAGAAACAGATCCGGCGCCGGCTTCCCCCGCCCCACATCCTGCGAACTGAAGATCCGCCCATCGCCGAAGAACCGGTCCAGCCCCGTCGCCCGATGCCCCACCCGAATCCGCTCATGACTCCCGGAAGACGCGACACAGTACGGCACCTGGTCCGCCGCCAGCTTCTCGAGTACGTCGACGACGCCGGCCACCGCCTTCAACTCCCGCTCGAACGCAGCGAACACCCGCGCATGAAACACATCGTCAAAGTCCGCGGGAAGCCGCTGCCCCGTCCGCTCCAGCACCAACTCATGCACCCGATGCATCGCCGCACCCATGTAGTCCCGTATGGAGTCCTCGTACGAGGTCGGATGCCCCAACTCGGTGAGATACGCGGCGAGGAGCCGGTTGGAAATAGGCTCACTGTCGACGAGCACACCGTCGTTGTCGAAAATGACGAGGTCATAGCGCATGACAGGAGCCTAGGCGGTGCAGGCCCGGAAATGCAGAAAGCCCCCGGACCGGTATCCCCAGCCGGGGGCTCTCTCAC
>NZ_KQ948942.1 GCF_001514235.1 Streptomyces caeruleatus
TCTGCGGAACGACTGCCCACAGCCTGGCTGGCGGGGCGGCTGCCCACAGCCGGGCGGGCTGGCCGGTCGCAGCCTGGCCGGGGGGAGGCCGCTCCTCACGCGCCCGACCGCACCTCTCCCTTCTCCTCCTCGGGCACCCCGTCCGCCCCCTCCGCCGCCAGCACCCTGTTGCGGCGGACGGAGGCCAGGAAGGACGCGGTGATCAGGACGACGCCGATCAGGCCGGTGATGATCTCGCTGATCTGGTGCTGGATGGTGACCAGGAGGATCGCGGCGAGGGCGCCGATGGCGTAGTGGGCGCCGTGTTCGAGGTAGACGTAGTCGTCGAGGGTGCCCTGGCGGACCAGGTACACGGTCAGCGAACGGACGTACATCGCGCCGATGCCGAGGCCCAGGGCCATCCAGAAGATGTGGTTGGTGATGGCGAAGGCGCCGATCACGCCGTCGAAGGAGAAGGACGCGTCCAGGACCTCCAGGTAGAGGAAGAGGAAGAACGCGGCCTTGCCGGCGAGGGCCACCGTCGAGACCGGCCTGCCTTCCGCCCGGGCCTTCTTCTCCGCCGCCTCCTCCTGCTCCTCCTCCTCCTCGATCCGTTCCTCGAAGTGCGACGAGAGGCCGCCGACGACGAGATACGTGATCAGGCCCGCCACACCGGACAGCAGCACCGTGGCCGCCTTGTCCGCGTGCCCCGTGCTGACGTGGGCCTGGGTGGCGAAGGTCATCGCCGTCACCAGCAGGGCGACCAGGGCGACGCAGACCGACAGCATGTCGATCCTGCCGAGCTTGGCGAGCGGGCGTTCCAGCCAGGTCAGCCACTTGATGTCCCGGTCCTCAAGGATGAAGTCGAGGAAGATCATCAGCAGGAACATGCCGCCGAAGGCCGCGATGGCCGGGTGGGCGTCGGTGACCAGGTCCTGATAGCGGTCGGGGTCGTCGAGGGCGAGCTGGACCGCCTCCACGGGCCCCACCTTGGCGCTGATCGCGACGATCACCACCGGGAAGACCAGCCGCATCCCGAACACGGCGATCAGAATGCCGACCGTGAGGAAGATCCGCTGCCAGAAGGCGTTCATCTTCTTCAGGATCCCGGCGTTGACGACCGCGTTGTCGAAGGAGAGGGAGATCTCCAGGATCGACAGGATCAGGACGATCCCGAAGGCCTCCCAGCCCCACTGCCACGCGGCGAAGGTCAGGCCGAGCACCGTGATGGCGAACGACCAGCCGAAGGTTCGCAGCATCATCGTCACCTCACCCCGCCGCCTTCACGGCGAGGACCGGACAGTCCACCCCGAGCAGGATCTGCTGGGCCGCGGACCCCATGATCAGTTTGCCGACGGCGCTGCGCTTGCGCAGACCGATCACCACCAGGGACGCGTCCGTCTGCTCCACCAGGTCGATGATCTCCGCCGCGGCGTCCCGCGCGCCGAGGACCTGACGGATGTCGAAGTCGACGCCCAGGGCCGCGAGGTCCTCGCGCACATGGGTCAGATCGGGCTCCTGGGCGAAGCGCGGATCCACCAGGGCGTCACCCCTGGTCGTGTTCACCACCAGCAGTTTCTCGCCGCGGCGGCGGGCCTCGTCGATCCCCGCCCGTAGGGCCGCCTCGCCCTCGGGGGAGGGGACGTAGCCGACCAGGATGGTCATCTCTGCACTCCAGACGTCTCAGGCGGCGGCGTTTCGCGCACGCAAGGGGCTTACCACGAAACGGTGAACCAGCGGCCACAGCAGGACCAGCACGATCACCGCGTAGACCGAGTACGACACCGGGCCGCCCACCAAACCCGACAACTCGCCGCCGGACAGCTGAAGGGAACGCCGGCCCTGCAACTCCGCCCGCGGACCCAGGATCACCCCGACGATCAGCGGCAGCACCGGGAGCCCGAAACGCCGCATGGCGAAGCCGAGGAGACCCAGCGTGAGGAGGAGGAACAGGTCGAGGGGCTGGGCGTTGACGGCGTACGCGCCCATCGACGCGAAGAACAGGATCCCCGCGTACAGGTACGGCCGCGGGATCTGCAGCAGCTTCGCCCACGCCGGGGCCAGCGGGAGGTTCAGCAGCAGCAGGAGCAGGTTGCCGACGAAGAGGCTCGCGATCAGGACCCAGACCAGGCTCGCCTCGCGTTCGAAGAGCAGCGGGCCGGGCTGGATGCCGTACGACTGGAAGGCCGCCAGCATCACGGCCGCCGTGGCGTTGGTGGGGAGGCCGATCGCCAGCATCGGGACCAGGGTGCCCGCCGCGGAGGCGTTGTTCGCGGCCTCCGGGCCCGCCACGCCCTCGATCGCGCCCTTGCCGAACTCCTCGGGGTGCTTGGTGAGCCGCTTCTCCGTGGCGTACGACAGGAAGGTCGGGATCTCCGCGCCGCCGGCCGGGAGCGCGCCGAACGGGAAGCCGAACGCCGTTCCGCGCAGCCAGGGCTTCCAGGACCGCTTCCAGTCCTTCCTGCCCATCCATGGGCGCCCGACCGGGATCACCTCGGCCGGTTTGCGCCGCAGGTGCGCGGCCACCCACAGCGCCTCGCCGACCGCGAAGATGCCGACCGCGACCACGACGACGTCGATGCCGTCGGCCAACTGGGGTATGCCGAGGGTGAGTCGCTGCTGGCCGGAGACCGAGTCGATGCCGACCAGGCCGATCGTCAGGCCCAGGAGCAGGGATATGAAGCCCCGGACGCGGGACGAGCCCAGGACCGACGTCACGGCGATGAACGCCAGCAGCATCAGCGCGAAGTAGTCGGGTGCGCCCAGACTGACCGCGAAGTCCACCACGAACGGCGTGATCAGGACCAGCAGCAGCGTGCCGATGGTGCCCGCCACGAACGAGCCGATCGCCGCCGTGGCCAGGGCCTGGGCCGCGCGGCCCGCCTTCGCCATTTTGTTGCCCTCGATGGCGGTGACCACGGACGAGGACTCGCCGGGGGTGTTCAGCAGGATCGAGGTCGTCGAGCCGCCGTACATGCCGCCGTAGAAGATGCCGGCGAACATGATGAACGCCTGCACCGGCTCCATGCCGTAGGTGACCGGCAGCAGCAGGGCCACCGTCATCGCCGGGCCGATGCCCGGCAGGACGCCCACCGCGGTGCCGATGACGACGCCGACCAGGGCGAGCAGCAGGTTCAGCGGGGCCATGACGTCCGCGAAGCCCTGCATCAGGTTGTTCAGGTTGTCCGTCACGGGCCAGGCCTCACAGGATTCCTTGCAGGACACCGGCGGGGAGGTTCACGCCCAGGCCGATCGCGAACGCGTAGAAGGTCGTGAGCGAGAGCGTCACCGCTATCAGCAGGTTGCGGAAGTAGTGGCGGTTGCCGAGCGCGAACGCCGTGCCCCAGAAGAGCAGCGCCCCGCTGATCACCCAGCCGAGCCGCTCGATGAGCAGCGCGTTCGCCACGAACACCGCGATCAGCAGCAGAACGGTGCGCCAGTCGCTGCCGCTCGTCAGGTCGACGTCCTCGCCGCCCTCCGGCTCACCGCGGCCGCCGCGGGCCACGTCCACGGCGTACAGCGCCGCGAGCAGCACCAGCAGACCGCCCAGCATCAGCGGGACCGCGCGCGGGCCGACCGGGTCGGTGCCGCTGGTGATGTGCGGGATGCCGAGGGCGTCCACGATCACGGCGGTGCCCAGCAGGGCGAGGAACACGCACACGCCGTACTGCGCGCGGTCCCCGCCCTCCCGCGGCGGAGGGGAGTCCTCCACGGTCCGTTCGTCCTTCACCTCGGAGCTCATGCGAGACCGAGCTCGGCCAGGATGTCGGCGACCGCCTTGTCCTGCTCGGTGAGATAGGCGCCGAACTCGTCGCCGGTGACGAAGGAGTCGACCCAGCCGTTCTTCTCCAGCTGCGCCTTCCACTCGTCGGAGTCGTGCATCTTGGTCAGCGAGTCGACCCAGGTCTTCTTCTGCTCGGCGGTGATGCCCGGAGGGGCCACGATGCCGCGCCAGTTGGTGAAGACCAGGTCGATGCCCTGGTCCTTGAGCGTGGGCGCGTCCTTGAGCGCGTCGATCGGCTTCTCGCTGGTCACCGCGAGGACCCGCACCTGACCGGCCTCGATCTGGTCCAGGAACTCACCGAAGCCGCTCGCCCCGAACGCGATCTTGTCGCCGAGGATGGCCGGCAGCAGCTCGCCGCCGCCGTCGTAGGAGACGTAGTTGACGTCCTTCGGCTTGATGCCGACGGCCTTCGCCAGCTGCATCGGGAGGAGGTGGTCGGGGCCGCCCGGCGAGGAGCCGCCGCCCACGGCGAGCTTCTTGGGGTTCTCCTTCCAGGCGGTGACGAGGTCGTCCATCGTCTTGTACGGCGAGTTCTTCGGCACGACGATCGCGCCGGCCTCCTCGATCAGCTTGGCGATCGGCGTGGTGTCCGTCAGGGTCGCCTCCGACTTGGAGGTGTACGAGGCGCCGACGACACCGAGGCCCATCTGCATGGCCATCCTGCCGTTGCCCTTCTCGTTCACCAGGCGCTGCAGGCCCACCGTGCCGCTGGCGCCGGGCAGGTTGAACACCTGGACGCCGGAGGCGACGTCGGTGTCCCGCATGACCTGGGTGACGGTGCGGGCGGTGAGGTCGTAACCGCTGCCCGGGGTGTTCGGGACCATGAGGCGCAGTCCCGTCACGGGCTTGCCGTCGCCGCCCCCGCCCTCCTCCTTGTCGGCGGTGGCGCCACAGGCGCTGACCGCGACCATCGACACGGCGGCAAGAGCTCCGACAACTGCGGCTCGTCGAGTTCTCATGGCTCATCTCTTTCGCTCGGCCCGTTCCGGCGCCATGATTGTGCGATTCCTGAGACACCCCGTCTCGGTTCTGTGACCATTGAAGGTTGAGTTCATAGTGGTCATAACGGCACGGCAAAAGCGGAGCCAACGGCACAGACGGAGCCAGACGCTCGCCGGTGAGCTGCTCGTATGGCAGCTCGCCATTGTCGTGATCGTGCTGGCCGCCGTGGCCGGGGTGTCCCTGGCGCAGTCGAAGGCGACCTTCGACCGGGTCGAGGGGCGCCGGGTGACCGCGCTCGCCGAGGAGCTGGCGGGCAACCCGCTCGTCCGCACCCAGCTGGTGCGGCCCGCCCCGGCCGAGATGCTCGCGCCGCTCCTGCAGTCCACGCTCACCCGGTCCGGCGTCACCTCCGCCACCGTCTCGGACGCCGGCGGCGAGATCGTCGCCTCGACGAACCCCACCCTCGTCGGCACTCGGATGCCGTCCGACGGCCCGCAGGTCACCGAGGGCCGCGGCTGGTCCGGCGAGCTGCCGGTCGACGGCGTCACCGAGCTGGTGGCGCAGGCGCCGGTACTCGGCGCGGCGGGTGACAACGCCGGGAACCACCTCGGCACCGTGATGATCGGCCGGGCCTCGCCGTCGGTCTGGCAGCGGCTCGTGGGCGCCTCGTCCTATCTGCTCGTCTACCTCGGCGTCGCCAGCGTCCTCGGGATCGCCGGTTCCTGGCTGCTGGCCCGGCGGATCAAACGCCAGACCTTCGGCATGGAGCCGAGCGAGATCGCCGGGCTCGCCGAACACCGCGAGGCGATGCTCTTCGGGATCGCCGAGGGCGTGGTGGCCCTCGACCCGCAGCAGCGCCTCACGCTCGTCAACGCCGTCGGCCGCGGTCTGCTGGACCTGCCCGAGAACTGCGTCGGGATGAGCCTGGCCGACCTGGGCATCGAGGGACGGCTGTACGACGTCCTCGCCGGCACCCCGCGCGAGGGCGAGCCCGGCGATCCCGCGCCCCGCGACGAGGTCGTCCTACGCCGAGGCCGGGTCCTGGTGATGAACCGGATGGACGTCACCAAGGACGGCCGCCGCCTCGGCTCCGTCACCACCCTGCGGGACCGCACCGAACTCGCCCAGATGGAACGGGAGTTGGGCTCCTTCCGCAGCACCACCGAGCTGCTGCGCGCCCAGGCCCACGAGTTCTCCAACCAGCTGCACACCATCTCCGGGCTCATCCAGATCGGCGAGCACGACGAGGTCGTACGGTACGTCCGCGCCCTGCGCAAACACCGCGAGTCGCTCGACCTGAACCTCACCAGCCGGGTCCGCGACCGGGCCGTCGCCGCGCTGCTCATGGCCAAGTCGGCGCTGGCCGCCGAGCGCAAGGTACGGCTGAGGATCTCCGAGCGCACGGCACTGGACCGGCTGGAGCCGACGGACTCCGCGGACGTGGCGACCGTCCTCGGCAACCTCGTGGACAACGCCGTCGACGCGGCCGCGAGCGGTTCCAGGACGGAGGACGGCGAGGCCGGGGCGTGGGTGGAGGTGGAGCTGCGCCAGGACGCCTCCAGCGTGGAGATCGTCGTACGGGACTCGGGGCCGGGCGTGGCGCCCGAGCTGGCGCAGGAGGTTTTCCTGCACGGGTTCACGACCAAGGCCGCACAGGGCGGCGACCGGGGGATCGGCCTGGCCCTGACCCGGCTGGTGTGCAAACGCCGGGGCGGCGAGGTGTCGGTGGCCAACACGCCGGCGGGCGCCATGTTCACCGCCCGGATGTCCGTCGGCCGTCCGGCCGACCGAGCGATGGAGCAGGTCCGATGATCGATGTGCTGATCGTGGAGGACGACTTCATGGTGGCCCGGATCCACCGCGGATTCGTCAACGACGTCGACGGGTTCCGGGTGATCGGCACGGCGAACTGCGGGGAACAGGCGCTCACCGCCGTCGCCGAGCTGCAGCCCGACCTGGTCCTGCTCGACCTCTACCTCCCCGACATGTTCGGGCTGGAGATCATCCCCCGGCTGCGCACCGCCGGACACGACTGCGACGTCATGGTGATCAGCGCCGCACGCGAGTCCGACGCGGTGCGGGGCGCCGTGCGCCAGGGGGTCGTCGACTATCTGCTGAAGCCGTTCGACGCCGACGACCTGCGGGCGCGTCTGGAGCGGTACGCGGCACGGCGCAGCAACCTCTACGCGGCGGTCGTCAGCGGACAGTCCGACGTGGACCGGGCGCTGGCGCGGGGCGCGGCGCCGTCCGGCCCGGCGGCAGCCCTGCCCAAGGGCATGAGCGTGGAGACCGCCGAGCTGATCGAACGCGAGCTGCGGGCGACCGACGGCAGCCTCTCCGCCGCGGAGTGCGCGGCGCGGCTCGGGGTGTCCCGGGTGAGTGCCCGGCGCTATCTGGAGCACTTCAGCGTCACGGGGCAGGCGGAGGTGTCACTGCGGTACGGGCAGGCGGGCCGCCCGGAACGGCGCTACAGCTGGCTGGACAGACCCTGAGGGCCCTGAGAGCCGCAAGGGCCCTACGGCCGCTCCCACGCCCGGCTGCCGCCCTGGTCGACCGGGCCGGCCAGTTCCACGATGTCGTCGGAGGCGATGTCGTGCAGTCTGATCGCCAGGTCCTCCAGGGCGCGGCTGGCGGCGAGTTCGTCGCCGACCTCCGGGATGGGCCGGTCGATCGGGTTGCGGTGGGCCACGCCCCGGCCGGTGACGGGCGAGATCTCCTCGGCCGCGTCCTCGGTGCTCAGCACGGCCTCGGCGCGGGTGTCGTCGCCGTCCTCGGTGATGCGGATCCGGACGGTCCAGTCCTTCTGCTTGTCTGCCATCGAGATCACTTCCGTACGGGTTGAGGGCCCTACAGACGAGCGTGCGCCTGTTGCGGGGCCGGGTCCAGCGCAGGTCGGCGGCCCGCTCTCGGGGGCGGTCTCCTCCGGGGGACGTAGCCGTGCGCCCATCCGCTCCTCCCACGGAGGCATGACAAGTGCCTCCGTGGGCACGATGTGCCGAAAGGTTGCGGAGAGAAGGCTGGTCGCAACGGACCCGGGATACGAGGAGGGCGCCATGAACCGCCAGACCCACGTTCGCGTTCGTGTCACCCGCCGGCCTGCCGCTCCCCGCGACACCAGGGGCGAGATCGACCGGCGCACACCCTCGGGGCGGATCCTGCCGTACTAGCCCGGCTCAGTCGACAGGGTCCTGGGCCTCATCCTGGTCCTGGCCGGTCCTGGTCCTGGTCCTCGTCGTTCTGGCCCTGGTCCAGCTTCATGGCCGCGATCTTGCCCTCCAGCATGGTGCCGAGGCCCTGGACGGCACAGACGTCGGGGCGCTCGGCGATGTGCACGGGCATGCTGGTGGCCTGCCGCAGCATCTCGTCGAAGCCGGGCAGCAGCGCGCTGCCGCCGACCATCATGATCCCGCGGTCGGCGAGGTCGGCGACCAGATCGGGCGGGCAGTCGCGCAGCACCTTGCCGATGCTGTCGAGCACGGCGGTGAGCGGGGTCTGGATGGCGTCCCGTACGGCGGCGGTGTCGACCTGGACGGAACGGGCGAGGCCGGTGCAGATGTCGCGGCCGTGGATCTCCGTGGAGGTCGGGCCCTGGGCGGTGAGCCCGTTGCCGGACAGGGCGAGCTGCAGGGGGCGTACGTTCTGGCTGGGCAGCATCAGCTCGTGCTGGTGGCGCAGGTGCTGCACGATCGCGTGGTCCACGGCCTCGCCGCCGACGCGGATGCGTTCGGCGGTGACGATGGCGCCGAGGGAGAGCACCGCGACCTCGGTCGCCGCGGCCCCGCACACCATGATCATGCTGGCCTCGGGCTGCTCGACGGGCAGTCCGCACCCGACCGCGGCCGCGATGAGCGTGTCGACGAGTTCGACGCGCCGGGCGCCCAGACCGACCAGGGTCTCGATGGCGGCGCGCTGGGCGAGCGGGTCGGCGTCGTGCGGCGTGCAGACGGCGGCCCGCAGGAAGGGCTTGCGGCGCAGGGCGCGGCGCATCTTGTCGCCGAGCAGGTGCCGCAGCATGCGCTGGGCCATCTCGATGTCGACGACGGTGCCGCCGGAGACGGGCCGTACGACACGGATGTAGTCCGGGGTACGGCCGGTCATCCTCTCCGCGAACTCGCCGACCGCGATGAGGGCGCCGGTCCGGGTGTTGACGGCCGCGGCGGAGGGCTGGTCGACGACGAGTCCGGCGCCCCTCACATAGACGCGGGTCCTGGCCGCCCCCAGGTCGACGGCGAAGTGGCAGCGGCGGAGCTGCTCCAGCGTGGCGGTCATGGGGGGCCTCCCGAAAACGCAGACCATGGGTCCGCCGGGTGGGTGGCGGGCCTCGCTTGGGGTGTGGGGTCGATGGCGCGGGGCCGCCGTGCGACGGACCTCCTTGACTCCGATCGTGCGGTCTGCCCAGTGGGGGGCGCCTTTTGGAGGGGGCCGGGTGGGGTGCGGCTGAATGGGGGGTTTTGTTTCTGATGGGGGGTCAGGCGGGCGTGTCGGCGGCGGGGGAGCGGGGGCTTCGGGTATGGGCCGGGGTGCCGTGCTCTCCTCTACCCGGTGCTCCTCTACGCCGTGCTCCTCTACGCCGTGCTCCTCTACGCCGTGCCCTCGCTCGGCGGCCCGCCGACGACTCCCCGGATCACCCCCAGCTCCACCAGGTCCTGCGGCCGGATCCGTAGCTGGTCCGCCGTCGCCTCCACCTCCTCCGGTCCCCGTTTGAGGATCGCCGCCGCCGGCTCCGGTGCGATGACGGAGAAGTAACTGTCCGGCGTGGCCCAGGTGTTGCCGGGCGCCGCCAGCGCCAGCGCCCCGCCCGAGCCGCCCTCGCCGATGACGAGTGTGGTGATCGGGACACGCGCCCCGGCCACCGCCCCGAACAGGTCCGCGATCGACGCGCCCACCCCCTGCCGCTCGGCCTCCGCGTCGTTGGCGGCCCCCGGCGTGTCCACCAGGGTGAGCACCGGGATCCCCAGCCGGTCCGCGAGCCGGATCAGCCGGGCGGCGGTCCGGTAGCCCGCCGGGCGGGTCGCCGTGCCGGTCTGCGCGGCGTACGCGACCGTACGGCCCTCGTGCGCACCGAACCCACAGAGCATGCCCTCCGGGTCGGCGCCACCGCACCGGTCGCCGCTGATCAGGACACGGTGCTCGAAATAGGCCGCCAGATACGCCTCCGCACGCGGACGCCGAGCCGCCCGGGCACGCTGAACCGCGTCCCAGCCGGTGGCCGGGAGGTCCGTGACGCCGAGGGGGGACGGGGGCGGGGGCGCGGTCGCGGTCGCGTGGGGGGCGAGGTCCAGGGGCGCTCTTTGTGCCGGGGCGGGCCCGGCGGCGGCCTCAGGCGCAGGGCGTCGCGCTGTCGGGCCCGGAGTCCCCGCAGCGGTCGCGCCGGCAGCTTCCGGAGCCGCCGCACCGGCAGCGTTCTGGGCTGTCGGGCCGGATGGGTTCTGAGCTGTCGGGCTGGAAGGGTCCTGGGCTGTCGGGCCGGCAGCCTCCGGGGCCGCCGCAGCGGCAGCGTTCTGGGCTGTCGGGCCGGATGGGTTCTGAGCTGTCGGGCTGGAAGGGTCCTGGGCTGTCGGGCCGGCAGCCTCCGGGCCCGCCGTGTCGGCAGCGGCCTGGGTCGGGCCGGAAGCGTCCTGGGCTGTCGGGCCGGCAGCTTCCGGGGCCGCCGCAGCGGCAGCGTTCTGGGCTGTCGGGCCGGATGGGTTCTGAGCTGTCGGGCTGGAAGGGTCCTGGGCTGTCGGGCCGGAAGGGTCCTGAGCCGCCGTGCCGGCAGCGTCCTGGGCTGTCGGGCCGGCAGCCTCCGGGCCCGCCGTGTCGGCAGCGTCCTGGGGCGGGCCGTAAGCGTCCTGAGTCGCCGCTTCGGGATCACCCTGAACCGCCGACCGAGGCGCGCCCCGCGCCGCCTCGCCCGCCAGCAGCCCCAGCCACCGACCCAGCACCCCCCGCAGCTCCTCCGCCGGGACCACCGCGTCCACCGCCCCCGCCGCCAGCTGCGCCTCCGCCGTGTACGCCGTCGGGTCGGCGTCCGGTGGGCGGACGCGGGAGCCGGCGAAGCCGATCTGGGCGGTGGGGAGGGCGAGGGTGATGTCGGCGCCGGCGCCGAGGGTGGCCCAGCCGCCGCCGGTGGTGGGGTCGCGGAGGACGGCGATCTGGGGGAGGCCGGCCTCTCTGGTGAGTATCGACTGGCGGGCCACGCGCTGGAGCTGGGTGAGGGCGAGCATGCCCTCCTGCATACGGCTGCCGCCCGTGGCGACCAGGGGGACGACCGGGAGGCGGTGGGCGCGGGCGTGGGCGTACGCCGACTCCAGCCGGTCGCCGGTGCGTTCGCCGAGCGAGCCGCCCAGGAAGCCGAACTCGAACGCCAGCAGCACGGCCGGCGTGCCCCCCACGGTCGCGGTGCCGCAGATGACGGACTCCGCCTCGCCGGTGCGCTCCCGGGCGCGCGCGTGGGAGGCGTCGTAGCCCTGCCAGGACAGGGGGCCGTCCGGCTCGGAGCAGGACTCCCGCTCCGGGGCGGGGAGTTCGGCGAACGAGGTCTCGTCGGCGACCAGGGCGATGACCTCGCGTGCCGACAGGCGCCGCTCAGTCATGGGTCAGGGCCCGCTTCATGATCTTCCCCATGTCGTTGCGGGGGAGGGCGTCGAGGTAGTGGACCTTGCGGGGGCGCTTGTGCGGGGCCAGCCGGGCTGCGACGTGGGACGCCAGCTCGTCGGCCGTGGGCGGCGATTCGGGGTCCGCCGGGACGATCCACGCCACGATCCGCTCGCCCAGGTCCGCGTCCGGTTCGCCGGTGACCGCCGCCTCCCGCACCCCCGCGTGTTCGAGGAGCGCGTTCTCGATCTCGCCCGCCCCGATCTTGTAACCGCCGCTCTTGATCAGGTCGGTGGCCTTGCGGCCGACGATCCGGACGTATCCGTCGGGGTCGCGCACCGCCATGTCGCCCGTGCGGAACCAGCCGTCCCCGGTGAAGGCCGCGGCCGTCGCGTCGGGGCGGTTCAGGTACTCGGTGAACAGGTTCGGGCCGCGCACCTGGATCTCGCCCACGGTCTCGCCGTCGTAGGACGCGATCGGCGTCCCGTCCTCCTCCACCAGCCGCAGCTCCACACCGGGCAGCGGGACGCCGACCGCGCCGGGCCTCGGCTCGCCGTCCGCCCGGACGCTGGTGTTCATCAGCGTCTCCGTCATGCCGTACCGCTCGACGACCCGCTGCCCGGTCGCGGCCGTGATCCGCTCGTGGTCGTGCACGGGCAGCGCCGCCGAGCCCGAGACCAGCAGCCGCGCCTTGCCCAGTGCCTGGGCCAGCCCGGGGTCGTCGGGGAGGGCCTGGGCGATGCGGTGGTACATCGTCGGCACGCCGAACACCATGGTCGCGCCGTCGTCCAGCTCCCGCGCGACCCCCTGCGTGCTGAACCGGCCCAGATGCCGTACGGAACCGCCGCGGCGCAGCGGGCCGAGGATGCCGAGGACCAGGCCGTGGACGTGGAACAGGGGCAGACCGTGGACCAGTACGTCCTCGCCGGTCCACTGCCAGGCGTCGGCGAGCGCGTCCAGGGTGTGGGAGACGGCCCGGCGCGGGAGCACCGCGCCCTTGGGCGGGCCGGTGGTGCCGGAGGTGTAGACGACCAGCGCCGGGTCCTCGTCGGACGCCGGTGCCGCGGCGAGCGGGCCGGTCGCCCGCACGTCGACGTCGACGTCGACGTCGATACGGTCCAAGTCGGCCAGGGAGGAGGGGAGTTCGTCCCCCGGCGCGGCCAGCACCGCCGACGCCCCGCAGTCCGACAGGATGTGCCCGAGCTCCTTCTCCCCGGACTTCGGGTTGAGCGGTACGGCCGCCACACCGGCCTCCAGCGCCGCCACCACCGCCACGGCCGTCTCCAGCGCCGGGGTCGCCCAGACGGCCACTCTGCCCGCCCCGCCGATCCGCGCCGCGAGGGCACCGGCGGCGGCGCCGAGGCCGCCGTACGTCAGGGAGCGGTCACCGAACCGCAGGGCGGCCCGCTCCGCCGGGGCGCCCGTCAGGGCCGGGAAGAGAGAGGACACGCGTCGTACTCCTTAGGTACTCGACTCAACTGCTCAACTGCTCAACTGCTCAACTGCTCGACCATTCCGCACGGTTGCCGTCGTCCCGGGTCTACCCCCAGCCCGGCACGACCAGTGCCAGCCACACCACCGCGGGCACCGCCGCCACCACGATCCCCCCGTACACCATCAGCTGGCGGAAGAAACGCTCACGGTCCACGTCCGGCGCCGCGGCCAGCACCAGCGCGCCGTTCGTCGAGAAGGGGCTCACGTCCACGACGGTCGCCGACACCGCGAGTGCCGCCACCATGCCGACGGCCCCGATCTCGCCCTGGGCCAGGAACGGCACGGCCAGCGGGATGAGGGCGCCCATGATGCCGACGGACGAGGCGAACGCGGAGACGATCGCGCCGATGTAGCAGAGCAGTACGGCGGCCAGCAGCGGGACGCCGATGCCGCCGACGCCCTCGCCGGCCCAGGTGATGGTGCCCATCTCGTCCAGTACGCCGACGTAGGTCAGGACGCCGCAGATCAGTAGGACCGTTGGCCAGGCGATCTCGCCGACCGCCTTGCGGCTGTCGTCCGGCCAGAGGGCGCTGAGGATGACGGCGAGGGTGATCGCGGTCAGGCCCGCGTCCAGGTCGAAGGCGAGGACGGCGACGACGAGGGCGATGAGGGAGAGGAGGGTGGCGATTCGGGGTGGGGTGAGGGGGAGGGCGGGGGTGGGGGTGGTTTCGCGGGTGACGGTTGTGGTGGTTGTGGGGGAGGGGTGGGGGGCGGGTTCTGTTGTCGTCCCTGTGTCGCGCCGTTGGGGCTGGTCGCGCCCACGCGGCGGCAGCCGCAAATCGATTGCAGCCCCGCGCCCCTTGGGGGCGTCTCCCGCGCCCTTGGCGAGTGAGTCCTGGCGCCACAGCCCCAGTCCCCCGCAGACGACGAACACCACCCCGGCGATGATCAGGTTGGCGACCAGGGACGCCAGGAACAGGGCAACCTCGTTGCCCGGCAGCTTCTCGCGCTCCACGATGCCGTTGACGATCGAGCCGTAGATGCTGATCGGGGAGAAGCCGCCGGCCTGGGCGCCGTGTACGACCATGGCGCCCATCAGCAGCGGGCTGATCCCGTACTGGGCGGCGAAGCTCAGCGCGATCGGGGCGACGATCGCCACGGCGGCCGGGCTGACGGCGCCGATGGCGGTGAGCGCGCCGGTGAGGGCGAACATCACCCAGGGGATGAGGGCCACGCGGCCCCGGACGAGCCGGATCGAGGCGTGCACCAGCCAGTCGGTGGTGCCGTTGGAGCGGGCGATGGCGAAGAGGTAGGTGACGCCGACGAGGACGACGAACAGGTCGCCGGGGAAGCCGGCGAAGATGCCGTCCGCGTCGAGGTCGGCGACGAGGGTGCCGACTGCGAAGGCGGCGGCGAACGCGAGCGCGCCCATGTTGATCGAGCGGGTGGTGGCGATGACGAACACCACGGCGAGGACGAGGATCGAGATGAGTTCGGGGGACATACGGGCTCCCGTCGTTGGGTCCCGGGGCGGTTGCGGGTTCACACCCCCTCAGTGGCTGAGTGGCTGAGCCACTTCGGACGACATCGGGGTGATGGCTGGATAGCGTGGGCGCGCCGGGGCCGGACGTCAAGGGGTGGCGCAGAATTGGCTCAGCCACTTGACCACCCGACCCCCGGACCACTCGACCGCGCCGGTGCTACGCTCCCGGCGAGAGGGGGACCCCGTGACCGACGACGCCCTGCGCCCCATGACCAAGCAGCGCCTCTACGAGCAGGTGCTCGACCGGCTGCGCGCGTATGTCGCCGAGGGCGGCCTCGGCGCCGGGGACCGGCTCCCGACCGAGCGGGACCTCGCCCAGCGGCTGGGGGTCAGCCGGGCCTCGGTGAAGCAGGCGATCGTGGTCCTGGAGGTCCAGGGCCTGGTGGAGGTGCGGCACGGGGGCGGCACGTATCTCGTGCGGGACAGCCTCGACGTGGAGCCGGTGGAGCGGATGGTCGAGCGCCGGCGGCGGCTGCCCGACGTCCTGGAGGCGCGGGAGGCCCTGGAGACGAAGCTCGCCGAACTGGCCGCCGAGCGCCGCACGGAGGAGGACCTCGCGGCGATGCGGTCGGCCCTCGCGCACATGGCGAAGGAGGTCGAGGACGACGGCCACGGAGTGGAGGGCGACCGGCTCTTCCACGCCGCGGTCACCGCCGCCGCGCACAGCAGCATCCTCGCGGAGTTCATGCGCTCCATCGCCGACCAGATCGCCGAGAGCCGCACCGAGTCCCTGCGCCAGCCCCACCGCCCGGCCCGCTCCCTCGCCCAGCACCAGGCCATCCTGGACGCCATCGCCGACCAGCGGCCGGGGCAGGCGGCGGCCGCCATGCGCCGCCATGTCCGTACGGTCGCGAAGGTGCGGCTGCTGGACTGGGAGCCGGAGGACGAGCGGGAGCCGTAGGGCGGGCCGGCTACGGCGCGGGTCTGAGGACGACCCGGCGCTCTTCGGGGCCGGGGCCGGGGCCGGGGCCGGGGGAATGGCCGAGGCGGGAGGGGAGGGCTCCGGTCTGTCCCGGTTCCGGAAGTGCTTGTTAACCTGCCGATCGCACATACGTCCCATCCGGAGGAGCCCGGCGTGCCCCGTATCGCCCTCGTCACCTGCCGCCCCGGTCCCGAGATCAGCGTCGACCGCGACCTGCCCGTGCTGGTGGGCGCGCTGCGCGAGGCGGGGGCCGGGGCCGACGCCGTGTACTGGGACGACGAGGCGGTCGACTGGAGCGGGTACGACCTCGCGGTGATCCGGTCGACCTGGGACTACAGCTGGCGTGCGGCGGAGTTCCTGGCGTGGGCAAAGCGGTGCGGCAAGGCCACGCGGCTCGCGAACCCGGCCGAGGTGGTGCGGTGGAACGCCGACAAGCGGTACCTCGGTGAGCTCGCCGCCGCCGGCGTGCCCGTCGTGCCCACCCGCTACCTCGCCCCCGGCGACGGCGCCGACGGCCTCCCGTGGACCACGAGTACGTCGTCAAGCCGACCTCGGGCGCGGGCGCCCGGTTCGCCGCCCGGTACACGGCCGACGAGCACGACACGGCCGTACGGCAGCTCGCGCGGATGCACGCCGAGGGGTTCACCGCGATGGTGCAGCCGTATGTGAAGGGCATCGACGTCAGCGGCGAACGGGCGCTGCAGTTCTACGGCGGCCGGCTCCTGCACGCCAGCCGCAAGGGCGCCGTCCTGACCCCCGGGACGCCCTACGACGAGCGCAAGGTCGCCCACCCCGGCCTGGAGCCCTGGACCCCGACCCCGGCCGAACTCGCCGTCGCCGAACGCGCCCTGGCCGCCGTACCGCAGGCTCCGGAGCTGCTGTACGCGCGGGTGGACCTCGTCGACGGGGAGGACGGGGCGCCGCGGGTGATGGAGCTGGAACTCGTCGAGCCGAATCTGTTCCTGTCGCTGCACACCGGGTCGGTGCCGCGGGTGGTCGACGCGATCGTGGCGGCCGCGGCCCGCTGAGGCGTGGTCACGGCCGGTCGGCCGGGCCGGGCCCGGGCGGCTGTCCGGCCGGGGGCGCGGGGGGATCGGGGGCCGCTCCCGAGCGCAGGCGTTCGAAGACGAGGTCGAAGGTGAAGCCGGCGCTGAACCCGAGGGGCAGCGTGAAGAACAGGAGCCTGCGCACGTCGAGTTCGTCGAGCAGCGACGGCACCGTGAGCAGCTGCGACGCCACGTACAGCAGGACGGAGACGACCCCGGCGCCCAGTCCCCGGACCGCCGACCTCGGCCACTGGTCGGCCGCCTCGAAGGAGCTGCGGATCACCGCGCCGGCCATGGCGGCCAGCAACGGCGTCACCACCAGGACCGCGAGCCGACGCCCCGTCGCCGGGCCGGGCTCACCGGCCAGCCCGAAGCCCAGCAGCGCGCACACCAGCAACAGCAGCGCCACCGTCAGGCCCAGGCCGGTGGAGAGCGAGGCCCGGCGCCCGGCGCGCTCGCGTTCCCGCAGCCACTGGGCGCGGCGCAGCCGCTGTCCGTCCAGGCACTCGACGAGCCGGCGGGCGGAGTCGGGCCGCCAGTCCTGCCCGAGGAGCGTGATGTCGTCGTCGGTCGTGTCGTTGCGGACCTTGTCCAGGTTGACCCACACCTGGCTCGCGCCGCCGCCGAACGCGGCGACCGGCAGCATCGGGATGCGCTGTGACAGGGCGATCACCCCGGCCACCCGGGTCGACTGGCCGCCGCCGACGAGCAGCAGCGCGTCACAGGTGAGCAGCGTCCGGTAGAACGACACCTCCCACTCCGGGCCGGTGTCCCGCACCGTGTGCACGGCCGCCGGGCTGCCCGGCGGCAGGCCGAAGTCGGCGTCGCGGTGGCGCGGGACGTGCGCGAAGACCGCGCCGTCCTCCTGGGCGTACCCGTGGACGACGTCGTGCTCGACGTACCTCGGGTTCGCGGAGAACACGGCCAGGTCGTAACCGGCCAGGGCGAGTTGACGGCCCAGCTCGCGGCAGGCGGTGGGGGCGGATCCGGGGTGCCTCAGCTCGGGCGAATAGGTTCGGCCGGGATCGACGCTGCCGACGATCGCGACCACCGGACGTGCGCTGTCGGGCGGCACCATTGCCGTTCCCCCGTTTCTCACTCGACCGGTCGGTCCGCTGCCACCGGGAGGCTTTCCGGTCGCCGGGCCGGCCACACGTGATCGGATTATTTACGGACCGTCAATTCGTCGACATAGTTCCGAGTTGACCTATGTCCCTATCACCTGTCAACCTCTCCGTCCTACAGGGACGGCTGAGTCCCTACTGGGCACGTGCGGCAGGACGGTAAGTGGTCGATGGCGATCACCTTCATCAGTCACAGCTCTGCGGAGACCGAAGAAGACCAGGCGAACGTCGATTCGGTGCGGGGCGAACTCAGAAAACGATTGCCGGACTTCGGCTGGGAAGTCCGGGTGGACGACCAGCTCCCGCCCGGAGTGGACTGGCGGTGGGTCCTTCACCAGTGGCTCGAGGAGTGTGACGCGGCCGTCGTCCTGGTGAGCAGGGACTGGCCGAAGTCGCCCTGGTTCAAGCGCGAGGTCGAGATCCTGCTGCACCGACGGGCGGCGGGTGCGGGCCTGACCGTCGTGCCCGTGGTGCTGCGGGGATACACGACGGGGGAGTTGCGTCGGTCGGAGATATCCCGGCTCGCCGATCCGCAGTGCATCGTGCAGGGGGACATGGCAGGCGAGGCCGTGGCCGCCCGTGTCGCCGAACGTCTGGGGGAGCTGGGCGCGTGCGCCTCCACCGCGGCGATGCGCTCGATGACGGTCAAGATCGAACACTGTCTGGGCGAGGTGAACGACCGGTTTCCGCTGAGGAACATGGCCCGTGCGCTCGGCTCCACGACGGAGTGGATGTTTCCCACCGCCTCGGAGGGGCGCCGCCTCATCGCGCACCAGTGCCTGACGCAGGTGCCCACCCAGAGGGTGCCGGGGGCCGTGAAGGAGGTCGAGTTCTTTCTCGCGCTGGACCGGCTCAACAACCTCATCAGCATGCTGCTGCCCACCTGGATCGACCCGGCGGGGGTACGACCGCTGGTCTCCGGCGGCCGTCACGTGGTCGCGACCCTGGCCGGCGCCTGGACCGACACGGCCAGACAGCACATCCATCGCGCTTCGTACTTCTCGGGTGACTACTGCATCCAGGCGGTCTCCCTGGTGGCGGGCGAGGCCCAGGAAGAGGAGCACTTGGAGGCCTGCCTGACGGCCGTGCGTGCTCTCCTCAAGACGGAGGACGAGGACGAGCTGCCCCTGGAGGGCCAGGTGCTGTTCCTCGTCATCGACCCGGCCGGCACCGAACTCGGCGTCGTCGGAAACCTGGTGCGCACCCTGATCGACCGCTTCCCCTGGCTGAACGTCATCGTCCTCACCGACCAGGACGACCCCGCCGGCCTCGGTGCCCAGCTCGGCCGCACCCTGCACATTCCGCTGCACCCCGATGCCGAGCGGCGGGTGGCGCGCACCCGGCTGGCGCTGGACGAGATCCGAGCCGACCGCAACGGCCGCGGAAAGGACCAGGTGTGGTGATCTCGGAGCCGATCCCGCCGGAACCGAGCGTGCGCAACGCCCCCGATCGCCCCGACGGCCGGGCCTACGTCGTACGCGGCGACCTCGACCTGGCCGTCGACGTCGCCCTCGCCACCGGCCGGCCACTGCTGCTGCGCGGCGACCCGGGCTCCGGCAAGTCGTCGTTCGCCGCGCATGTGGCGTGGCAGAACCGCTGGGCGTACCACGAGCACGTGGTGACCTCCCGCACCCAGGCACCGGACCTGCTGTGGTCCTTCGACCACGTGCTGCGGCTGGCCGACGCCCAGGCCCAGCGGCTCAGGCCCATCGAGTCGTATGTGGAACCCGGGGTGCTGTGGAAGGCGTTCGCGCCGCGCTCCGCCCGCGCCCACACCCTGCGCGCCCGCGACGACGGCGCTTGTCTGACCGTCGTCCGGCGGAGCGGCGCGGCGGAGGCCACCGATGTACGCACCCGGTCGGTCGTACTGATCGACGAGATCGACAAGGCGGACCCCGAACTGCCCAACGGACTGCTCGTCCCGCTGGGTTCACGCCGCTTCACCCTCTCCCAGACCGGCCGGGACATCGATCCCGAGGACGACGCGAAGGCCCTGGTGGTGATCACCACCAACGAGCAGCGCGAACTGCCCGAGGCGTTCCTGCGGCGCTGCCTGGTCGTGAAACTCGAACATCCCGTACCGCGGGAACTGGTCGACGTCGCCCGCGCCCATGTGGACGCCTATGACGGCCCCTTCACGGACGACGACCGGTTCCTCGCCATGGAACTCGCGGACGTGGTGCAGAGTCTGCGGCAGGACGCGGACAGGAGGGCGCACCGCAAGCCCAGCACCGCCGAGTTCCTGGACGCGTTCCACGCCTGCCGGCAACTGGGCATCCGGGTCGCGGACAGCGACGAGCGGTGGCAGACCCTGCGCCGGATGGCCCTGCTGAAGCAGGACAACGTGACGTGACCGGACACGTCCCCGAGATCTGGCTGGCCGACCTGGCCCGGGCCCTGGCCGCGGTGGGCGACGACCCGGCCCGGCGGCACCGGGTCGCCCGGCTGCTCGGCCTCGGTGACGAGCCACCGACCACCGGGCCACCACCCACCGAACCACCGCCCCCTGGTTCACCACGCACCGAACCACCGCCTCCCGGAGCACGCCGGGCCCCAGCGGCCGGTGAGCCCGCGCACCCCCCGTCGGCCGAGGCGCGGCCTCTCGCCCCGTCGGCCGAGGAGGCGCCCCTCACCCCGCCCGGCCGGCTCCCCGGCCACGCCGACTCCCTCCTTGAGCCACCGGCCCCCGCCGCCGACCCGGTGCCGTACGCCGACCCGGTACCGTACGCGGACCGGGCCCGCCCGGTCGGCCCGCCCGTGCTGCAACCAGTCCGCTACGACGCCCCCGACCCCACCGACTGGGAATCCGTCCGCACCCTCCCCACGGCCACCGACCGTCCTCGCCCCGCCCGGCCACCGCTGGCGCCGCTGCTCACCGAACGGTCCTCCACCGCGATCCTCAACGCCGCCCTGACCACCCTGGTCCGCGACGACGGCGAACCGGACATCGACGCCCTGGTCGACGCCTTCGCCCGCGGCATCCCGCTCACCCGGCTGCCCAGGGCAGCCCGCCCCACGCTCCGCTTCGGCGTCCAGGTCCTCATCGACCAGGGCGACGGTATGCAGCCCTACCGTCGCGACCAGCAGGAACTCGCCCGCCGCATCACCGGCCTGGTCGGCGCCGAACTCACGCAGATCCGTTACTTCGCCGACGCCCCCAACCGGGGCACGGGACCGGCCTCCCCGCGCACCTGGCAGCCGTACCGGCCGCCCAGCCCGGGCACGCGGGTGCTGCTCGTCTCCGACCTCGGGGTCGGCGGGCCCTTGCTGCATCCACGGCGCGCCTCGGTCGCCGAGTGGTACCAGGTCTGCCACGAGATCGTCCGGGCCGGCTGCACGGTGCTGGCGCTGGTGCCCTACCCGGTCACCCGGGTGCCCCCCGAGCTGACCCCGCTGCTGGCCGCGCTCACCTGGGACCGGACCACGACGGTGAGTACGGTCGCCGCACTGGTGGGAAGCCGGCGGTGACCGTGCCCCGCGACCGACAGCCCGTCGACGCGGTCGAGAAGCTGGCGACCGCGCTCAGCGTGGCGGTGCGCGTGGAGCCCGAACTGATCCGGGCGGTACGGCTGGAGGTGTTCCCGCGGCTCGGCGTGGAGACCGAGTCCGAGCTGTGGTTCAGCAGACTCGCCCGGACCCAGGGGCCCAGCGGCCTCGTCTTCGACACCGGTGAACGCCACCGGCTGCAGGCCCGTCTGCAGCGATGGCTGCGGCAGCAGCGGGAGCGGCCGGAAGCACCCGTCCACTCGCTGTGGCGCATCGTCCAGCACGTCCACGCCGACCTCTCTCCGGCCCTCCTGCTGGAGGAAGAGGTCACCTGGCTCGCCGTGTGCGGACGGCACGGTGAGATCGACGACGCGCTGGCCCCCGCGTTCAAGGCGATCACCCGGCAGAACCGCGACAGCCTCAGACAGTGGTTCGCCACGGCCTGGGACCGACTGCCGCAGGCGGTCCGGGACTCGCCCACGGCATGGCAGCTCGCCCAGACCGTACGCCCCCGCTTCCCGGCCCGGCGCTTCCCGTTCGGCGTGGAACGTGCCCCGCTGCCCGCCCGGCGGCTCGGCGACCTCGCCCGTGTCCTCGACGACGTCCTGATCACCGTACGCAGGGACGGCGACGAGCTGGAGATCGACGGGCGGCCCGTCGACCCCGAAGCCACCACCGGGATGCCGCCCGGCGCCCACGCCCTCCCCGTGCCCGACACGGACCCGCGTGTACTGACCCTCCTGGCCGGTGGCCCGCGCATGCGGGAGAAGGACCTGTCCGTGCCGGTGGACTGGCAGCTCCGCGTCCACGTCGGTTCCGGACCGGTGCTGCTGCGCAGCGCACGTGGCCAGGTCTTCCTGCTGCACGAGCGGGCCGCCGTACCCGAGCACGGCGCCGGCCCCGCCGGGCGGTTCCTCGGGATCTCCTCGGCCCGCTACGACCACGAGGGGCTGCCCCCGCTCGACCACTCGCCCGACCTGTGCCGCGAGGTGGGCGCCGCGTTCGGTGACACCTACGCCACGGAGTACCTCACCGACCCGTCCCGCACCGCGGTCACCGAGCGGCTCGCCCGGCTCGCGGCACGGCCGCACGACGGTCCGCTGGTGGTCTATCTCCACGGCTACGCCCTGCGCGGCGGGGCCGCCGCCGGTCCGCAGCTCGCCTTCCGCGACAGCGACCCCGGCCGGCCGGGCACCCTGCTGGCCGCTGAGGAACTGTGCCGCCTCGCCGGCCAGGCGGGCGCCGACCAGGTGCTCGTACTGCTCGACAGCGTGCGAGCGCCCGGCAGCGGCAAGGACTGGGTCTACGGGCCGATGGCCAGGACACTGAGAACGGCGAGCTGGACGGGCCAGATCTCCGTCCTGGTGCCCCACGACGCCGGCTGGGACAGGCTGTTCGGCTCCTGGCTGGTGCGGCTCCTGCAAAGCGGCCCGGAGACCGGCCCCCAGGGGTGGGGCTGGTCGCCCCGGGACCGGTTCATCACCGGCGGCGAACTCATGCGGGCCGTCGACCTGGACTGGCCCGGCGAGTACCCGTCGACACCGCGGAACTTCGCCACGGGCGTCCCGCGCGAGCTGCTCCCCAACCCCCGTTACGCCCTGCGCCGCTTCCCGGACGGCGTGCACCCGGCCGACTTCGGGGAGGCCTACGCGCAGGAGGCCGCCGCGTTCCTCGGCGAGGTGATCAGGGACAGCGCGAGTTCGCCCGCGGACCGGGAGCGCGCCGTGTCCAACATGCTGCTGCTGGGCCCGGACCGCGGCATCGAGGCCGCCGTCGCCCTGACCGACCTGGCGGAACGATTCACGGCGGCAAGCCGCCGGACCGACGCCGTCGCCGCGTACCAAGAGGCGATCGACCTGCTCCGGCCGCTCGCCGGGCGACGGCCCGAAAGCGCCCACCAGGCCCTGGGGGCCTCGCTGTACGGCCTCGCCGGCCTGCTGTGCGACGCCTACCGGTGGGCGCAGGCGCGGCCGTTCGTGGAGGAGGCGGTGGCGCTGCGCCGCCGGCTCGCCGAGACCCGGCCGGACCAGCGGCCCCGGCTGGCCGAGAGCCTGCACCTGTGGTCGCTCGTGCTGCGGGGCACCGGTCTGCACCAGCCGGCCCTGGAGGCGGCCGTCGAGGCGGCCGACCTGTTGGGCAGGCTCACCGCCGACGACCCGGACACGCACCGTGCGGCCCTTGCCGTCTGCCTCAGCAGCCTCGCCAACCGCTACGGCGAGGTCGGCCTGCCCGAGCACGCCCTGACGGCCGCCGTCCAGGCGGAGGCCATCCGGCGGGCGCAGGCCCAGTCCGACCCGGAGAGCCGCGCCGACCTGGCCCGCAGCCTGCATGTGCGCTGGTACTGGGAGCGCTCGCTGCGGCACGCGGCCGCGGCGCACACCGCGATCACCGAGTGCGTGAGCATCCGCCGGGAACTGGCCGCCCAGCGACCCGGGGTCCATCGTCCGAAGTACGCCGAGAGCCTCAACTGCCTCGCCGTCAGCCTCGCCGACCTGGGCCAGGTCGACCGCGCGCCGGTCCCCGCCCGCGAGGCCGTCTCCATCTACCGGGAACTCGTCGCCGCCGGCGCCGTCGACCTCCGCCAGCCCCTCGCCCGCACCCAGCGAAACCTCGCCCTGTGGCTCGGCACCCTCGGCCGGCCCGCGGAGGCGGTGTCGGCGGCGGCCGAGGCGGTGAGCCACTACCGCGAGCTGGAGGCCGAGCAGGAGGGCCTGCACCGCGCCGACCTGGCGGACGCCCTGGAGATGTGGTCCTGGGCCCTCGACCTGCTCGGTGAGGGCAGGCCGCGGGCGATCGACGCGGCCCGTCAGGCGGTCGGTCTCTACCGCAAGCTCTTCGCCGCCGAACCGGGCAGGTACCGGCGGGCCCTGGCCCGCAGCGTCAACACCCTCTCCATCCGGCTGGACACGCACGGCCGGTCCGAGGAGGCGGCGCGGCTGCGCGCGGAGGTCCGCGACATCGTCTCCGGCGCGCTGCCTCCGTTCTGACGCCCCGCCCGGCCACCGGGCCGCCCCTACCGAACGGCCACCCGCTGCAACAACCCCCAGGTGAACTCGGCCACCACCTCCCGCCGCACCCCCTCCCCGTCCGGCGCCGTGAACGCCAGCCCCCACCGCGTCGGCGCCGTCCCCTCCAGCGGCCGGGCGGGAGCGAACGCGCGGGCCGCCTCGTCGACCGTGCAGGACCAGGGGGTGAGGTCGGACAGGGTGCGCAGGGGCGGGCCCGCGGCGCCGGGGGCGCGGACGAGCCACTCGTTCCACACCGCGCCGTTCGGGGCGAGCAGCACCTCGAAGCGCAGGTCGGGCCAGAGCGGCACCGGCCACAGCCAGGCCTCGCAGTCCAGGTCGCCGACCTTGCGGGTGACGACGGCGTCGGGCGCGCCCAGCACCGAGCGGTACCGGGAGGCGGCCCCGCGGGCCCGCGGGGAGCGGACCATGGCCTGCCAGCGCTTGTTCGCCTCACGCATGTCGGCGAGGGAGACGCCCAGTCCGCGGCGGGCCTCCTCCACCCGGTCCGGGTTGTGGTCGGCCATGCGGCGCAGCAGCACCAGTTGGAAGTCGAGCGGGGTGAACGGGCTAGCGGGGTGCTTTCCGGAGGGCATGCGTTCCATCGTCGCCGACCGGGCGGCGGCCGTCGGGCAGGAAGAGCACGGAATTGACGTAGCGCGGGCCCCGGAAGGGCAGCACCCGGCGCAGCAGGCCCTGGGTGACGACGTACGAGGTCTCCGCCTGGTGGGTCTCCAGCGGGAAGCGGCTCAGCGGCACCCAGTCGCGGCCGGGCAGGACCCAGCCGTCGTAGCCGAGCAGCGACAGATACGTCACCACCGGGCCGATCGGCTGGATACGGGACTCCAGCTCGACGAAGAGCGCGGGCCGGTCGCGCGCGAGGATCCCGGTCGCGCCGCGCAGCACCGCGAGCTCGCTGCCGTCCACGTCGACCTTGACGAACCCGACGTCCTTGAGGCCGAGTTCGTCGAGGGTGACCAGGCTGACCGGGAGAGCCTGGGCGTGGATGTTCCGCCGGACCAGGGAGGACACCCCGCGGTCGCCGGCGTCGTGGGCCGGCAGCCAGAGCCGGGCCGCGCCGGGGCGCTCGGCCGCCGCGGCCTGGACGACCCGCACGTTGGGCGGGGCCGTCGCCGCCAGCAGCCGCGCGAGATGCGGGACCGGTTCCACGGTCACCACCCGGCGGGCCCGCCGGGACAGGCGGCGCGTCCACGGGCCGTACCAGCCGCCGACGTCGACGGCCGTCCCGCACCCGGCGGGGCACAGCTCGGCCAGCCGGGCCAGCTCGGGTTCGAAACGCGGGTACACGGCCCGGGCCAGGGCGGCGACCAGCCGGGTGGGCAGCAGCGGGGCGATGTGCGCGGCCAGGGTCATGGGGCCATCCGTTTGAGGAGTTCCTCGTGCTCGTCGTCGGAGACCTGCTCGCCGGAGGCGGGCAGCAGCTGGGGGATGCCGTCGATGATCGGGTAGCGGCGGTGCAGCCGCGGGTTGTACAGCGCGTCGTCCGGCGGGACCAGGTGCAGCGGGCCCTTGTCGAGCGGGCAGGCCAGTATCCGCAGGAGGGGGTCTTCGGGCTTCACGGTGGGGTCAACTCCTTGGCCGGTGAGGGGTGTTGGGGAGCCGGTGCGGCGGGCCGCCGGTCGTGGCGCGGCATCGACATCAGTACGGCCAGGGCGAGCGCCGTGCCCGCCACCCGCAGCGCCAGCCGCAGCGGGTCCTCCGGCAGCGCCTCGCCGAACGACAGCGTGCCGAGCACGGCCGTGTACACGCAAGTCACCGTCGTGCACACCGGCACGATCAGCGAGGCCCGGCAGCGCTGCAGCGCCGCCTGCGACATGACCAGGCCGAACGCGCCGGTGAACAGGAGGAGGTACGGGTACGGGGAGCGGAGCAGGTCGAGCAGCGCGCCGCCGACCCCGCTCGTCGTCAGATGGCTCGACACCCCCTTGATCGCCAGCGAGCTGACCCCGTAGAGCAGGCCCACCGCCACGCCGTACTCGACGCCCGTCGTCGGCAGCCGGTGCCGGTGGCGGGTCCTGCGCTCGGCCGAGTTGTACAGCCAGACGCCCGCCGCGAGCGACGGCACGCAGACGAGGAGGATGAGGGGGTACGGCGCGGCCTGACTCACGGTCTCGGTGCCCTCCCGCAGCGACAGCACCACCATCAGCAGCGCGGCGAGGATCGCGCCGAGCGTGTACCGCTCCCGGCCGCTGGTCTCCTCGCCCAGCAGCCGCGCGGAGAGCAGCACGAGCAGGACGAGCCCCGAGACGAAGATGCCCTGCGCGGCGGCGATCGGCAGCGTGCGGTAGACGACGAGCTGGGCGCCGAACCCGGCGGCCAGGGCGAGCGAACCGCCGATCCACAGCGGGCTGCCGAGCACCAGCCGCAGCAGCCGGGCCGGTTGCCGGATGCTCACCTGCGGCAGTGCGGTGAGCGCACGCTTCTCCAGGACGAAACCGAGGCTGTACAAGGTGTTCGCCAGCAACGCCGCCGCCACTCCCCACCACATGGCCTACTTCCTCCTGGCGTGCAGCAGCAGGATCGACGCCAGCGACGGCCTGGCGCAGGCCAGCCGGTCCAGGGGGCGCAGGGGGCGCGGCACGCCGTGGAAGGGAGCGCCGCGCAGTCGTACGACCTCGAAGCCGGAAGCGGCCACGAACTCCCGCAGCGCACGGGCGGTGTAGAGCCGGAGGTGGCCGACGACCTCACGTCCCGGCCGGCCGTGGATCGCCCGCAGGCTGACCTCCGAGAAGACCGGCTGTACGCCGGCCGCCAGCAGGGCGCGGTTGTACCAGGCGGCCAGGTTCGGGGTGGAGAGCATGAGATGACCGCCGGGGCACAGTACGCGGCGGATCTCGTCCAGCGCGGCGTCCGGGTCCACGAGGTGCTCGATGACCTCGCTGAACAGTACGGCGTCCGCGGAGCCGGTGCGCAGCGGCAGCCCGTCGTCGGTCAGTTCGCCGCGGATGGCGTACGGGATGCGGGTGCGGGCGCGGCGCAGGGCGTCCTGGGACCAGTCGATGCCGACGAGGCGGTGGCCGGTCAGGAAGGGAGCCGCCGTGGCCGCGGCGGTGCCGTCGCCGCAGCCGATGTCGAGGACGGTGCGGGGGTTGCCGGTTGCCGGTCCCAGGGCTTCGGCGAGCATGCGGGCCTGGCGGCGGCTGCGGGGGGTGCCGGAGGCCACGGGGACGGCGGGGTTCTCGTAGAAGTCGCGCAGTTCGCGCGGCTGCACGGAGGAGGTGGTCATGGGGTCGCCTCCGTGGTGTGCAGATAGTGCTCGAAGAGGTCCCGCAGATGGGCGCCGTCGCCGTGGCTGAGCAGCGCGCGCGACCAGCGCAGGGCCAGGTGCAGACGGCCCGCGGTGGAGGCGGTGGTGACGGTCAGGCCGCGGGGCATCCGGGCCGGCGCCGAGAACCACACGGCGTGCGCCCGGCCGGCCCCCTCGCCGAAGTCCAGGGGATAGGGGATGCGGCCGATGTTGCTGAGGAGCGTCGTGGAGGTCCAGGGCGCGGCGGCCCGGCGCAGCCCGCGGGTGAGGGCGGCACGGACGGCGACGGGGGCCCAGGGCGCGGTGAGGAGGGAGGCGCCGTGGCCGAGCTGGGGCCGGGGGAGGGACTTGAGGGCGCGGGTGCGGGTGGCGGTGCGGTGCAGCAGGGCGGGGATGCCGGCCGGGTCGTGGGCCGCCAACTCCTCGGGAGAGAAGGGCACTTCGACCAGCCGGGTGCCGTTGCCGATGGGCATGGAGGCGTCCCGGGGGCGGTCGTCCACGGGCATGGTGATGCGCAGGGGGCGGGGGCGGGCGCCGTGCTCCCGGTTCCAGTGGGCGATGGTCAGGGCGGTGGTGACCATGAGCTGGTCGTTGACCGTGTAGGGGGAGCCCTTGGGCCGGTGGGGGAGGGGCAGCTCGGTGACGAGCATGCCGTTGCCGGGGGAGGGTTCGGGGCTGCCGGGTGCCACCCGCGCCGGGCGGGACCAGTTGGACGGGGTGTCCTCGGGCGGCGGCGGCGCTTCGGAAGCCGCGCGTACGGGGGGTGCGGCGGGGGCGTTGTCCTTGCCGCCGTACAGCTCGGCGGCCGTGGCCAGGACGCGGAGGCAGGCGGGGCCGTCGAGCGCGGTGTGGTTGATGGTGAGGAAGAGGACGGTGCCCGGTGCGGTACGTGGCTGTGCACCGCCGTCGGCTGCGCGCGGCCGTACTCCCACGGCGTCGGAGGCCTCGCTCCCCTCGACCGGACCCGCCCCCGCTCCGTCCACCACCTCCAGCCGGATCGGCGGCGACAGCGACAGGGGCGGCGCCTGCGTCAGCGCCCGGGTCCGGGCGTCCCGCAACGCGTCCCGCCCCGGCGCCGGAAAGCCCACCACCTCCACGTCCGGCTCCGCCGTCAGCTCCCACTCGTACCGGCGCCGGTACCACCGCCCCGGCGCCTGCCGCATCAGGATGCGCGGATGCCGCCGCAACGCCTCGGCGAACGCCGTGCGCAGCCGTCCCGCGTCCAGCCGCCCCGGCAGATGCACCTCGATGTGCACCGTCTCCGGCTCCTCCTCCTGCAGACAGTGCCGGGCGACCTCGTCCACGACGGGGAACGGGACCCGTACGGTCGGCCGCGGCGGACCGCCGGCGCGTGCGGGCTGCTGAAGTGCGGTCATGTGGTGTCGCCCTTCCGAGGGTCCTCGGGCTCCGGCGGGCCCCCGGGCTCCGGCGTGCCCTGCGCCCGCGTCGTGTCGTCGGGGCGCCTCGTCCGGAACCTCCGCGTCCCGCCGATGCGCGCGGTCGGCGGATCCGGGTCAGGCCCACCGGGGCCGCGTGCGGAGACGGTCGGACCGGATTCGGCCCGAGGGGTGGCGGCGGGGCCGGGACCGGGGGCAGGGCTCGCCGAAACGGGTGGCTCCGTCCCCATCGCACTGCGCCCACGCCGACGCTGCGGCAGCGGCCGCGTGGGTGATGGCGCTGTGGCGGGCCCCGGAAGGCCGCCGCCTCCGGCGCCGGGCGACACCACAGCCGCGGCACCGGGCCCGCCCGCCACCGGGCCCGGCACCGGGCCCGGCAACGGGCTGGTCGCGGATGTGCCGGGGGATGTGCCGGGTGTGCTTGGCCGGTCGGGGTTGGTCGTGGGTGCGCCCGGTGCTTCCCGGGTGCTTGCGGGTGGGCCTGGCTGGTTGGGGTTGGTCGTGGGTGCGCCCGGTGCTTCCCGGGTGCTTGCGGGTGGGCCTGGCTGGTTGGGGTTGGTCGTGGGTGCGCCCGGTATCTCCCGGGTGCCTGCGGGTGCGCCTGGCCCGTCCGCGCCGCCTGCGGATACGCCCGGTCCGCTCGCGCCGCCCGGTCCTCCTGGGCCGGTCGAGAAACCGCCCGCGCCTGCCGATCCGCCTGGGGCGCTCGCGAAGGGTTCGGGGCCTCCCCGGCCGCCCGGACTTCCCGGTCCGCCCGCGGACATGCCTGAACCGCCCGCTACCCCGGCGGCCCCCAGCGGCTCCCGCACCCCCACGACTCCCGCGAACAGCCCGATCAGCGCCAGCAGTTGAGCCGCCGGACCGAACGTTCCCTCCCGCGCCCCGACCGGCTCCCCGGCGCCGAGTGCCGCCGCGACCCCGGCCCCGGCGAGGGCGGCGAGTGCGATCGGCACCAGCAACGTATGCCTGCGCCAGGCCACCACCGCCAGCGCGGGTACCAGCAGGGCGAACCAGCCGGCGACGACCACGGCGACCACCGTCACCGCGACCGTGCCCAGCCACAGCCCCGGCAGCGGGGGAGTGGGCTGGGGCTCGTCCGGGTTCGGGGCGCGGCGGCGCCACAGCGCCAGGCCGGCCAGCACGGCGAGGGCGACCGCGCTGCCGATCAGCCCGCCCTCGTAGAGCACGGCGGGCTCGTACGACAGCTCGACGGTGCCGGCCGTCCCGGCGGGGATGCGCCAGCCCTGCTGCCAGCCGTCCAGCCGGACCGGCGTCAGCTCCTTGCCGTTCAGGGTGGCGTGCCAGCCGTCGTTGAAGTTCTCGTACATCGTGAGGTAGCTCGCCGCTCCCGAGCCGACCGTCACCGCGCGCCGGTCGCCGAGCCAGTCCCGTATCTCCAGGTCACGCGCGGCCGTGGAAGGCTCGGCGACCGTGCCGCGGGTCAGGGTCACGTCGGTCAGCGTGAGCGGACCGGCGTCCCCGGACTCGACCCGGTGGTCACCGGCCGGCAGCCGCACCCCGGCGTCCGCACGCCCTCGCTGACAGAGCGTCACCTCCACCTGGCGCCGTTCCATCAGGTCCCGCACCGTCCCGCGCACGCTCGTCCGGTACAGCTCCCCGTCCACCGCGACGACCGGCCCCTGACCGCACGGCAGGGAGAACGGCCGGGTGCCCCTCGGCTGCGGGGTCCGGTACTGGTCGAGGGCCGGGACGTAGACCTCGGTCAGGCCGACCGGGAGCCGCAGGTCCTCGCCCACCATCGGGTTGTAGAGGGTCAGCGGGGCGGTCTGCGTGATCGTGATGTCCAGGCGGTCGGTCGTGATGGCCGGGAAGCGGACCCAGCCGTTCTCGTCGACCCCGGCGATCACCGCACCGTCCGGCGAGCTGATGTGCACCTCGGTCGGACGTGTGGAGAGGCCGCCCGCCGGTGCCAGCACGATCTCTCCCACGGCCTGCTTCCCGGGCCAGCGCAGATGGAGCGTGGGCCGGTCGCCCGCGATCCACGCCGTGGTCAGGTCGCCGTCGGTGAGGTTGCGCGGCGACAGGCCCGCCCCGAGCCGCGCCGTGGAGTCGGCGGTGGCGACGATCCGGTTCCGCTGCTCCGGCGCCACCTTGTACAGCAGCTCGTCCAGCTCCTCGCCCGCCACCGGCACCGCACTCGCCCGGACCTCGTACGTCCCGGCCGTGGATGTCGTGAAGCGCCGGTGCAGTCCGGCCTCCGTGCCCGTCGGGGAAAGACCGGTCGGGTCGGCCGCTCGGGACAGGGAGACGATCTCGGCGGCGGCACCGGAGTCCTCGGCGTCGGTGGGCAGCCGCAGCAGCCGGGTCACCTGGACGTCCGGCAGGTCGACCTCGGAGAAGCCCGCCCCGGTCAGCCCGGCCCGCCGCGCCACGGAGTCCGTGATCGTCAGCTTCATCCAACTCGTCGCGCCCGCAGGCGCCTTGACCGCCTGCGTCGAACCGTCAGCCCGGAGGAAGGAGCTCACCGCCCCCTTCTCCGTCTCCACCCGCACCCGCGTCGCCGCCTCCCGCACGCCCTCCTGCGGCAACGGCGTCACCTTGAACGCCTTCGGCATGTCGTACGACCCGCCCGCGAACCCGATCCGCAGCCACTCACCCTCCGGCGACCCCTCCGACCCCTCGGTCCACGCCGTGTCCGGATTGCCGTCGAAGGCGTTCACCGGGTCGAACTGCGGAAGATGGAAGAGCCAGCTGCCGTACGACGACGCCGTCACCGACCGCGCACCGCGCAGCTCGGCCACCGTCTGGTGGTCGAGGCCGGTCGTCGGCAGGATCTGGTGCGGCTTCTCGCCCGCGTCCTGGGCGGCGTCGGGCGCGTTCCGCTCGTCACGGGTGTACGGGTACGACGTGTTGGCGTTGATCAGCCCGAACCGGGTGTCCGCACGCCGCAGCCCGTCGCCGACCACCTGCACCTGCGGCGAGCCGAGCCCGGGATGGTTGTCGCCGGTCAACACGCTCGCCCGGCCCCGCAGTTCGGACGCCAGCGGCAACAGCGCCTCCGGCCCGCCCGACACCACGGCCGTGTCGGCGACCGGCTGAAGCCCGGCCTGATGCGGACGCGGCACGTCCGCGCTCACCGGCTTGTAGATCTCCACCGCCCGCTGCCGTGGATACAGCCCCTCCACCTGCAGCGGCGTGTCCGGCGCGATCGTCCCGCCGGTCATGACCGGCCCGAGGCCCGTCACTCGCTCGTACCCGGACTGCTCCAGGGTCCGCTTCACCGTCGTGGTCGGCACCTGGCCGATCTGGTCGGGATCGAGGTCGTTGCGGACGACGACGTAGTACACACCGGCCCGGCTCAGGAAGTCGGCAAGACCCGGCACCTCACCCCCGCTCGTCAGCGCCTGCTCGACCGCGTCCATCGCGCGCCGGTTGCCGGGCGTGCCGAACGGGACGTAGTCCCGCTGGGCCCAGCGGGAGTCGGCGAGGACGTCCAGCGGCTGGTCGATGGTGGAGCCCCAGGTGTAGATGCCGTGCGCGGTGGCCGGCACGACGAGGGCGCGGGCGTCGGGGGAGTACTTCTCCATCCAGTCGGCCGTGGTCTGCCAGTACTTGGGGATCTCCTTGAAGGACCCCGGGTTGAGGATCGACCCGTTGAGATACGGCCAGGTCAGCCCCGGCAGCACCAGCACGGCCGCGATCAGCGGCGCGAACCGCCGCCCCCGCACCGGCCGCGCCCCGCGCGCCTCGGCCGCCACGCCCACCAGATGGACAAGGCCCAGCACCAGCGCCAGAGCCAGCCCCGGCTGGAACTTGTAGATGTTCCGGAAGGGCACAAGACCGCCGTTCAGCCAGTCCTGCACGACCCCGTGGAACGGCGCCCCGAACGCCCCGCCGTACCCGGCCAGCAGGATCAGCGCGACCGTCACCGCGGTCAGCACCAGCCACCGCCGCTCCGGCATGTCCCGCCGCGCCAGCCCCGCGAGCCCCAGCCCGGCCGCGAGCGCCGAGCACACGATCACGACGACGGACGCCGCGACGGTCCACCCGGCCGGCAGCCACGCCTCACCGAAGTGCAGATAGGCGACCCAGTTCCCCCCGCCGCGCAACGCCTCCGTCGCCGACATCGTCTCGGTCGTGGTCTGCGAACTCTCCACGTACGGAAGGAAGTTCTCCCCGTACGTCCCGAGCAGCAACAGCGGGATCACCCACCAGGCGGTCGCCAGCACGACCCCCGGCACCCACCACCCGATCAGCTTCCGCTGCCGGGGCCCCGGCGGCCGGGACAGCAGATACAGCCCGACGGGAAGCAACGAGGCCAGCGTGGAGGCGGCGTTGACACCGCCCATGAAGGGAATGACGAGGGCCGACCGCAGCGCGGCGACCCGCGCCGCGTACCGCTCGTTGGTCAGCGGCAGCAGCACCCACGGCAGAAACGCACCGGGCAGCGCGGCGGCGGACGTGGACCCGACGACGATCGTGAAGACGGGCCACAGCGCATAGACCACAGCACCGAGGAGCCGCGACCCGCCACTGCCCACCCCCAGCCGTTCCGCCAGCCGCAGCGCACCCCAGAAGGCGACCGACACGATCAGCGACAGCCACAGCCGCTCCGCCAGCCACACCGGCAGCCGTACGACATCGGCCAGCCAGTAGAACGGCAGCATCGGCCACAGATAGCCCGAGTACTGGTTCTGGATCCCGCCGAAACCGCCCTGGTCGGACCACAACTGGCCGAGATCGGCGAGGAACCGCCCCGGATCGACGGTCACACCCAGCTTGGTGTCGAAGGTCTGCCGCCCCGGCCGCACCGCCAGCAACAGCACGAACACCACGGCCCAGAACCCCAGCAGCCAGCGCCGCGACCGCGGCCCCTCCGGCGGCCCCGACGCGGGCGCGGAGGTGGGCACGGCTGCCGGGGGAGGAGCCTGGACCGTGGTCGTCGTCATGGTGGACACCGCCGGAGGATGAGGAGGAGGTTCCAGGTGGCGAACTCGCGCAGTCCCGGCGCCTTCACGACGCCCTCCGCGAGAAACGGCCAGTAGCGGGAGCGCGCCGAGACGACCTCCACGTCGTCCCGCGCACGCACCTGCCGCAGGGTGGCGCCGATGTGCACGGCGAACAGGTTCTCGCCGAGGGTGTGCTTGGCGGCCCGCCCGGTACGCCGCTGATAGCGGGCCCGAGCCCGCTCGGCACCGAGGTAGTGCCAGGGCGCCCACTCGTGCCCGCCCCAAGGGGACAGCCAGTTGGTGAACGACACGTAGACCAGCCCACCGGGCCGCGTGACCCGCGCCAGCTCACTCAGGAACGTCTGCGGATCCGCCACGTGCTCCAGCACGTTCGAGGAGAACGTGACGTCCGCGACCCCGTCCCGCAGCGGCAACAGATACCCGTCGGCGACCACGGCCCCACCGGGCGGCTTCACCCCGAGTTCGCTCAAGTCAGGCTCGAAGAGATAGGCCTGCGCCCCCCGCCGCCGAAACTCCTCGGTGAAGTACCCACTCCCCCCACCGACGTCCACGACAGTCCGCCCATCGACGGCCCCGCAGTAGGCCTCGACCTGATCGACGGAGTCCCGGGCAAGCAGCGAGTAGCAGGTTTCGGGATCGTCCTGCTCATGGAGGAAGGCCCGGAAGAGGGCAAAGGAGCGCTGGAGAGAGGGATCCTTGAAACGCCGTTGAGGTGACGCCGTTAAGGGGCGCGGGGCTGTGACATTTGCGGCTCCGCCGCGTGGGCGCGACCAGCCACGACGAACCGGCACTCGCGAGACAACCGAACCCCCCCACCGCTTAGGCGCCACGATGGACCGCCTCCGAGGCAACCGCCAGAAACTGCCGCACAGTCCGATCCCACCGATACCCCGCGGCCCGATCCCGCGCAGCCTTGCCCATCAACTCCCGCCGATGCCCCGACAACGCGAGCGTGCACCACGCAGCCGCGAACGAGGACTCACCCGCGGCCAGCACCCCGGTCTCCCCGTCCACAACCGAATCCCGAAGCCCAGGCACATCAAAGGCAACGGTCGGCGTCTCCCGCGCCGCGGCCTCGGTGACGACCAGCCCCCACCCCTCCACGGCCGAGGGATGAAGCAACAACCACGCCGCACACAGCAGCCGATGCTTCTCCGCCTCCGGCACATGACCGACGAACTCGACACCGGGCCCGGCAAGCCGCTCAAGAGACGCCCGCTCAGGCCCGTCCCCGACGATCACGAGCCGCCCCCCGGTCACGGGCCGCACCCGCTCCCAGAGCCGCAGCAGCAGATCGATCCGCTTGTACTCGACCAGCCGCCCGACAGCCACGAACAAGGGCTCGGAAGACCGGTCACCGAGCGGCCCGGGCTCCTCGACCCCGTTGTGCACCACACGGATCCGCTCCCGCTCGACCCCGATCCCGCGCAGCGCCTGCGCGGTGGACGGGGAAACGGCAACCATCAGACCCCGCTGCCGAGCGCCCGTCAGCGCCCACTGCTCCAGTCTTCGCCCCAGCCGGGCAGCCGGGGCCATGACCCCACCGAACCGCATCGGCCACAGATCCGTGTGCACATGGTTCACCAGGCACAACGTCGGCCCGCGATGCCACAGCGGCGCGAAGTACGGCATCCCGTTGCAGACCTCGACCAGCAGATCGCAGTCCCCGACCTGACGGGCGAAGGCCGATCTGGCGCGCAGGTAGTGGCCGTACGAGCCGCCGGCCGACACGACCCGGTAGTCGCGGTAGGCCGCCGGACCCCCGCACAGCAGGGTGACCTGGTGGCCGAGTCTCGTGAGGCCGTCGGCGAGCCGGTCGACCAGCAGCTCGGAGCCGCCGGCGGACCGGTTGCCCAGGTCTCGATGGGCGAGAAAAACGATTCGGCGCGGATGTGGGGGAAGCGCCGAGGAAGGTTGCTGCGACGCCCAGGGGAGGGCGGCGCGCAGAGGGGAGGGCACGTGCTGGGGCATCAGCGCTCCAACTCGTCTCAGGGTGCGGAACTCAGCGTGGGGGTGGGGAGGGTTTGGGTTCCCGTGGGGGGATTTGGAAGGTACTGGACTGCTTACGGTCGTTGTGCGTGGGGTGTGGACAGGCTGTGTCCGGGTGGGGGTGGACAGTTTTCGCCCAGCAGTTCGCCACGGCTACTCACCGACGTGACAATTTCCGGCTTTGTTAGAGCTGACGTCACGTCATATCGTGAGCGTGGGCTGGGGCATCTCGACTGTACCGGCGGATTCAGGCCGCTTACGCCCGCGTACCACCAAAACGGCACCCACCGCCGCAAGCACGAATCCCGCCCCGGCAGCCCCGACCGGCAGCGTCTCCCCCACCATGCGCAGCTGACCGCTGTCCCGCTTCGCCTGCCGTACGGCCTCCTTCTGCGTGGCCGTGGTGAACCCGATCTGCTCGCTGTCCAGCAGCACCGCCGCGTCCTTGTCGCCGCCGGGCGCCCGCAGGGTGCGGCGCGGGCCGGTCTGCGCGTACACGACCCGGCCGGTGGCCTGATCCACGACGAGCTTGAACCCGTGGTTGGAGTACCACTCCTCGGCCAGCACCTGCGGCCGGTCCGGCTCGTCGACGAGGCTGCCGGGGACGAGCCGGGTGCCGACCTTGCGGGGCGCGACCGTGCCGGTGAACCGGTAGCCCGTGTACCCCTGGACCTTCTCCGTACCGTCGTAGCGCATCGTGATCGTGGTGCCGCCGGTGTTGTCCCACCACTGGTAGGAGCGCTTCTGCACGTCGAACGGGAACTTCAGATAGGCCTCGCCCTCGATGTACGGCGACTCCTCGCAGCAGTGCACCGGCCTGGTCGTCTTCCGGTCCATCACCCAGCGGTGCGGGGTGAAGTCCAGCGCGTCGTGCGGGTCGGCGGCCGGCAGCGACTTGTCCGTGTCGACGGTGGTGATCACGTCCCAGACGGCGTTGCCGCTGCGCTCGCTTTCCGCCACATTGCCGCGCACCCGCTGGGTGACGGTGATTTTCTGGTCCGGCACGGTCTCGATCCTGTCCGTGTCGAAGACGCTGCCGGTGCCCTCGTACACGGCGGTGGTGTCGATGTCGATCGGGTTCACGGCGGCACGCGGGGTCACGTACCAGGCGAGCATCGGCGCCAGTACCAGCAGAAACGTGCCGAGGCCCAGCAGGATCAAGGAGAGAGGTGAGGCTGTACGGCGCATCCGGCACTCCTGGGGATTGACACACGGTCGTTGCCTGGCCGTTCTTGGGCCGGGAACCGTAGGCGCCCCTTGACGGAGTGTCAATGTCTTGACGGCCCGACCCGGCTTGTCGAGACTGAACCCGACAGGCAGGGGCCGGAACAGGCTGATACCACCGGGGTGGGGACGACCTCCGGATGCAGAGAGGCTGACCCTGCGATGTCCAGACTGCTCGCCGCCGCGCTGACCGTCGCGCTCGCCGCCGTACTCGCGGTGGGCGCCGCGCTCGGCGTCGTCGCGCTGCTGGAAGCGACGCCCGACCAGCCCAACACACCATTGATCACCTACGAGCAAGCGGGCCAGGGGAGTTGACCGTGGCCGCGACCCCCGCCACCCCCGAGACGGCCTCGCCCCCGGTCACCCGCTCGGCCTGGCGGGACGTACCCCGCTTCCAGGTCCGCCGTTTCGCGGAGCTGGCGATGGCGGACGCCCCGGCCCTCGCCGAGGAGATCCTGCGCGAGATCCGCCGCGAGTACCCGCATCTGCCGCTGGTCCTCGACGAGTCGGGCGAACCGATGGCCCTGGTCGGCATCCGCCGCGCGATCGAGGTGTTCGTCCAGCACCTGGAGACCTCGGAGGGCCGCCCGACCGTCCCGCCCGGCGTCTTCCAGGACTTCGGCCGCGGCGAGGGCCTGGGCGGCCGCTCCCTGGACTCCCTCCAGGCCATCTACCGGATGGGCGTACGGCTGGCCTGGCGCCGTTTCGCCGAGATCGGGCAGCGCGTCGACATACCGCCGCCCGCGATGTACGAGCTGGTGGACGCGGGCTACGAATACCTGGACGGCCTCGTCGACCAGTCCGTGCGCGGCTACGCCGAGGCGGCCGCCCGCCAGGCCGGCGAACGCTTACGCCTCCAACGCCGCCTGATGGAACTGCTGTTGGCGGAACACCATCGAGGCGATCCGGCGGACGCCCTGACCGAGCGGGCGGCCCGCATCGGCTGGCCACTGCCCGAGAAGGTCGCCGTAGGGGTCCTTCTGCGCCCGGCGCGCGAGGCGATGGCACCGGCCGTGGGACAGGGAGTGCTGCTCGACATGGAGTACGAGCAACCGCGCATGGTCGTCCCCGAACCCGACGCCGGCGGGCGCCCCGAACTCCTCCACCGGGCCCTGGCCGGCTGGTCCGGCGCCATCGGCCCGCCCGTCCCGCTGGCCGACGCCGCGAAGTCCCTGCGCTGGGCCGAGGCGGCCGTACGCCTCATGGAACGGCGCCTGCTCCCGGCCGGGGACGTCCTGTACTGCACCGAGCACACCGAGGCGCTGGTGCTGCTCCAGCCCGAGGAACTGATCGACGACCTCGCGGTGCGCTGCCTGGCGCCCCTGCGGCACTGCGGTCCCACACACGGGCGACGCCTCGCGGAGACGTTACTGGCGTGGCTGGAGACCAGGGGCGGGGCGCCCGAGGTGGCGGCCCGCCTGGGGGTTCATCCCCAGACGGTCCGCTATCGGCTACGGCAGATCCGGGAGCTGTGGGGCGACGAGATGGACGACCCGGACCGGCGGTTCGAGCTGGAACTGGTGTTGCGGGCACAGCGGTTGAGGGGGGCCCTCGGCGAGAGCCCCCGCTAGCCCCCCGCCAGCCGCCGTGGCCCGCGGTGCTGTGCCTCTGTCCGGCTCAGAGCCCGTAACGGCTCTTCAGATGACGCCAGAAGTCCCGGAACATCCACTTGTCGAACTCGGTGATCTGCGCGGCGGATCCGGCCTTCATCAGGAAGCAGCACTGCCCGGTCGGGGACCAGTCGTAGAAGTCGTCGAGCCCGAAGGTGTGGCCGACTTCATGCAGATAGATGTGGATGTTCTCCTGGCCCAGGGCCGAGGTGAAGTACTCCTGCCCGACCCGCTGCCCCCAGTCGCCGCCGGCCCCGCCCTGGAACCCCTTCGTCAGCCAGAGCGACTGGTCGTAGTGGCGCGCGGCACCGCCCGGGCACTTGGAGTAGTCGCCGTCCTGGTGGAAGAACCGGCCGCACTCGGGCGCGCACTGCGGGGCGCCCTCGCCGTCCAGCCGGCCGGCGTAGATGTCGACGGAGTTGTCGCTCCACTGGAGGGTGGACCGGTTCTTGACGGCCCAGCCGACGACGTTCACGGGAACGCTGGTGTACGGCCAGGCGTTGTGCCCGGCGCCGTTGCTCTCGACCATCGCGGCCATCCACTTGCCGAACTGCTTCTTCAGCGCGGCGTGGACCTGGTCGCGCAGGGCGACGCTCACCGGGGCGTCCGACTCCCAGCGGACGCAGTAGTTGACGCTGCCCCGGTTGGCCATGATCTGGTCCCAGCCGTAGTTCCGGAAACCGTAGAGGTCGGGGTAGGTCGACTCGACGTGGTTCCAGACCTCGCCCAGGGGCTGGACGAGGTTGGCCGGCGGGGACCACTGGTCGGCGGCCTGGGCGGGGGCCGCGGTGACGGCGGGCGCGGCGATCAACGCGAAGATCGCGGCGATGACGGCACCGAGCCGTGCGAGACGGGTGCGCATGGTGAACTCCCTTGGTGGGGGACGGGACTTCACCTGCCTGGTTGCCGCCGGGGCCGTGGAGGTTGCCGGCCATGGCAGGCGGGTCAGGCATTCTGCCGGGCGGGCCGGCCGGGCTCGGGGCGGGCGGACCGTGAGCGGGCGGTCCCGGCGCGCAGGCGGCGGCCGCGGCGGGTCAGGCCCCAGGGCTTGAGCACCGAGATCACCGTCATGAACACATACGCGGACAACGACACGATCGGCCCCATCATGAGCCCGGTGGCATCCGGCAGCGGCCCACCCGCGGCGACAGCGGACACGGTGGACCCCAGTCCGGGCCGCAGCGCGAACGCCGTCGCCGTCGTCGTGGCGAGGGTCAGCCAGAACTTGACGTACACCCACCGGTGCCGCGCCAGCCCCCACTGCGTCCCCAGGGCCAGCACCAGCCCACTGACCAACGTGACGAACGCCACCGGCAGCAACAGCCAGTCGGCGAACAGCTTCATCGCCCGCACGGACGCCTCCACGGTCACCGCCGACCCGGTGGCCGCCGCGGTGACCGCGAGCGCCAGCAACCCGAGCGTGAGCCCGAGCCATCCGGCGGAGGCGACGACATGCACGACGAGAACGGCCCGGCGGACGGGGCGGCTCAGTTTCCTGGCGGACGGGGGAGAGCTTGTGGAAGACATGGACTACACGGTGCCGGGGGCGGGCGGTGGGCACGTCTTACCGGGGGAGTAAGCCGGTGTACTGGCGTGGGCGTATGCGGCGGCATCGAAGCTGCTCCGCCCGAGCTTCCCTGCCCATCCCCCGAGCCCGCGCCGTCACGAACAGAAGAGAACCCGATGCGGAAACCGTCGCGCGGAGTAGCTGCCGGCGCGGCTTTCGAGCTGGTCGGCGCAAGGCCATTGCCGGGGGAAAAGGAGATTGAGTAGCCTGTGTTCGTTATTCCGATCGGCTGTTGAAATTTCGAACGCAGCCTGACACCCAAGGGAGGGTGCCGGACGTGGGACGCCTCGTACCAGCCGTGACCCGGGCTCTCGACATTCTCGAGCTCTTCCTCGACGGGGACGGGACACTGTCCGCCCCCGACATCGTGCGCAAGCTGCAGCTGCCGCGCACCACCGTGCACGAGCTGGTCACCACGCTCGCAGCCCGGTCGTACATCGTCCAGGTCCCGGGTCAACCGGGACGGTACCGGCTGGGTGTGCGGCCGTACCAGCTCGGCAGCCGGTACGCCGAGCAGCTCGACCTCGCGGCCGAGGGGCAGCAGGTCGCGCGGTCCGTCGCGGAGACCTGTGACGAGACGGTGCACGTGGCCATCCTCGAGGGCACCGACGTCATCTACATCGCCAAGGTGGACTCGACGCACGCGGTGCGCATGGTGTCCGCCGCCGGGCGGCGGCTGCCCGCCCACTGCACGTCCGTCGGCAAGATGCTGCTGGCCTCCCTCTCCGAGCCGGAGCTCTCCTCCCGCATCGCGGACGGCGCCGAGCTCATCGCCATGACCCCCAACAGCATCACCGACCCGGGCGCCCTGCGCGAGGCCCTCACCGGGATCCGGCAGCGGGGGATCGCGGTCGAGCGCCAGGAGTCCAACCCGGACGTGTCGTGTGTCGCCGCGCCCGTGCGGGACCGTACCGGGCAGGTCGTCGCCGCGCTCTCCATCTCCGTCCCGATGATCCGCTGGAGCGAGGACCGGCGCGCCGAGCTGGAGCAGCTCGCCGCCAAGGGGGCCGCCGAACTGTCGGAGCGGCTCGGACACCGGAGCGTGGCATGACGACGACCGCGTACGAGGTGGCCGTGCGGGCCGAGGCGGAGCTCGGTGAGGGGCCGACCTGGGACCCGGCGAGCGGCCGGCTCATCTGGATCGACATCCTCACGTCCCGGATCCACACGTACGACCCCGTCTCGGGCCGTCGCTCGGTCCGTACGACCCCGCAGCACATCGGCGCCGTCAAGCCGCGCGCCGGCGGCGGCCTGGTGCTGAACCTGCGGGACGGCGTCGGACTGCTCGACCCGGACGACACCTTTCGCTGGCTGCACCACGAGCCCGTCCCCGGCCGCCGCGCCAACGACGCCGCCGTCGCCCCGGACGGTTCCCTGTGGGCCGGCACCATGCGCTACGACGAGGCCCCGGGCGGCGGCACGCTGTCCCGGATCACCGGTGACGGCACGGTCGAGGTGATCCTCGACGACGTGACGGTGAGCAACGGCACGGGCTGGAGCCCGGACGGCAGCCTCATGTACTACATCGACTCGCCCACCCGTCGCGTCGACGTCTTCGACTTCACGGACGGCCGGGCCGTGAACCGGCGCCCGCTCGTCGAGATCGAGGACGGCGCCGGGTTCCCCGACGGGCTCACCGTCGACGCCGAGGGCTGTGTCTGGGTGGCCCTGTGGGAGGGCGCGTCCGTACGCCGCTACACGCCGGCCGGTGAACTGGACCGCGTGGTCCCGCTTCCGGTGCCCCGGGTCACGGCGTGCGCCTTCGCCGGGCCCGACCTGACCGACCTGTACATCACGACGGCCCGCGTCGGCCTCGCGTCGCCGCCCGCGCTGGCGGGGTCGGTCTTCGTGGTCCCGGGCGCCGGCAAGGGCCTGCCGCAACCGGCCTTCAAGGGCTGACCCGCCCGACGCCCGGGGGCGCACACCGGACACTCGAACGCGCCCGGGCCTCGGCCCCTGACGGCCGCCCACACCCCCGCTCGCCCTGCCGCGCGCCGTCGCAGCCGGGTGGGGGTGGTACAGCCGGCCCCGGGCTGCCGCAGCCGGACGGCTGATCCTCCTCAGACCAGGCCTCCCGCCTTCCGCTCCTCCGCCGTCAGCGGCGGCCCGCTCAGCGCCGGCTTGAGCGGGCCGATCGCGGCGGCGAGGAGGACGGACGGGGCCAGGAGGACTTCGGCGCCGCGTTCCAGGGACGTCACGTCGGTCACCCGGCGGGCGATGCGGCCGTTGCCGGTGGCGGTGTGCATGAGGCGCGCCACGTAGGCGGCGACGAGGCGCTCCCTGAGGGTGGGGCCGTTCTCGGTCGCGCCGGGGTAGAAGACGTCCTGGCCGATGGCCATGTCCCAGGCGGCGGCGACCGGGCGGGTGACCGCTCGTTGAACGCGCCGGGCCAGGCCGGGGGACGTCGGCGGGTGACGCCGCGTCATGTCCCGCAGGATCAGGGCGCTCTGGGCGGCGACCGAGAGGCCGTGGCCGTAGACCGGGTTGAAGGCGGCGAGGGCGTCGCCGAGGACGACGAGGTTCTCCGGCCAGGCCGGCATCCGCTCGTAGAAGTGGCGGCGGTTGACGGTGGTGCGGGTGCAGGAGACGGGGGACAGCGGCTCGGCGTTCTCGATGAGGTCGCCGATCAGCGGGTGGCGCAGCTTCTCGCGGGCGAAGCCGGCGAAGTCCTCGGCCGTGGCGGGGGGTTCGCCGCCGCGGGTGCCGGAGAGGGTGACGATCCACCGGCCGTTCTCGATCGGCAGCAGGAAGCCCGCCCGGCCCGGCCCGCCGTCGCGCGGGTCGGGCTGCACGTTGACGACCGGGAAGCCGTCCCGGGCGTGCTCGGGGGCGAGGTAGAGGCGGCTGGCGTACACCAGGCCGGAGTCGACCTCGCGGCGCTCGGGCGCGGGAAGGCCCAGCGCCGCGAGCCACTTGGGAGTCCCGGAGCCGCGGCCGGTGGCGTCGACGACCAGGCAGGCGGGCAGGGCGCGTTCGGTGCCGTCGTGCGTGCGGATCCGTACGCCTGTGACGGCGGCGGCCGTTCCGGTCAGCCCGACGGCCTCCGCCCGGTCGACCAGCTCGATCCGGTCGTCGGCGAGGACCTGGGCGCGGATCGTCGCGTCCAGCAGGTCCCGGCCGGCCAGGATCACATGGTGCGACTCGGGCCAGCGGCGGAACCAGCCCCGGGCCGACATGGCGACCACGTCCGTCGTGACGGGCAGCCGCTGTGCTCCGGCGGCCCGGAGCACCTCGGTGATGCCCGGGAGGAGTTCCTCCATGGCCCGTACCCCGCCCGACCACAGCATGTGCGCGTGGCGCGCCTGTGGCAGCCCCTTGCGGGGCTCGGGGCCGTCGGGCAGGGCGTCCCGGTCGACGACGACCACGCGGTCGGCGAAACCGGCGAGCGCGCGGGCCGCGAGCATGCCGGTGTGGGATCCCCCCAGGACGACGGCGGTTCTGACGTCTGGGGCGGGGCGTTCGTTCATGCGGAGGCACTCTCTGCCGGGGCGGTCGCTCGGGCGCGTACCGCCTCGATGTCGTCGGGGTGACGGAGGGCTCGGGACACGGCCTGGATCTCCCGCAGCAGATACGCGGTGTCGGGGCCGGACGGGGAGGCGTCGGCCTCGGGGGACCGCCGCCGGGTGTCGACGGCGTCCAGGAGCATCACGGCCGCGGCCAGGGCCTCCGCCCGCGCGGGCCCGACGCCGAGGCCGAGGGCCGCGTCGTACGACCGTGCGCGCAGGTTCTCGTCGAGGTGCCGGGACACCTGGAGCAGCGCGTCGCGGATGAACGTCTCCCGGCGGATCAGCCGCAGTTCCGCGGTGCCGCGCAAGGTGAAGGGCTCGCGGGCGGCGCTGACCGACCGCATCAGCACGGAGAGGGTCCGCAGGTGCCGGTGGCGCAGCCGGATCCGCCAGTGCTCGTGCAGGTACTGGCCCGTGTGCGGGAGGATGAAGCCCACCGCGACCAGGGACGCGGAGACGCAGGCCGCCGCCGGTGCCAGGTCGGTGCTCAGCCAGTCCAGGTCGTGGCCCCTCCAGCGGGCGGTGACGGCGGTGAGCTTGGCCGCGTCGAAGAGCAGGTTCGTCGCGTAGCCGACGCCCAGGAACCTGAGGCCCCAGCGCAGCCAGCCGTCGAGGCCGTCGGTGCGGATCCAGTTCCAGATCAGCCGGGCGGTGATCGTGCAGGCAACGGTGTGCGCGAGCAGGTAGAGCAGGATCTGCTCGCGCATGAACGGCGTCGTGGCGTAGTAGGTGTCCAGGTCCCGCAGCCGTTCCACGGGGGCGTCGGCGAGGGCGAAGAGCGCCCACAGGGCGACGACCACGCCCGCGTAGACGGAGACGACCCAGCGGGTCGCGCGGCGCGTCGCGGCCGAGCGGTTGGCCAGGCCGTTGCGCCAGGCGATGATCAGCAGCAGCCAGGACGCGCACAGCGCGGTGATGAGCGAGTACACCCAGGGCGCCGAGATGTTCGGTACGCCGGTGACGCGGTTGGTCCAGGCGATGGTGCTCGGGGCGGCGAAGACGAACACGGCGCAGGCGAACAGCAGCAGACCGCCCACGGCGCGCAGCAGCGGGTCCCGCCACATCCGGACGATGCTGGGCAGCTTGATCGCCAGGGCGGCGGTGAGGGCGACGGTCGGGATCCAGAACGAGATCTGCACGTCACCGAAGAGCCTCGCCGAGGTCGACGCCAGCGCTGCGGCCGGCTCCGACGCCGGCCCGGTCGCCCAGGTCACCGCTCCACCCTCCCGTTCCTGCTCCCAGCCCTGCTCCCCGCCCCGCTCCCACTCCCGCGGTACCCCATCGACCGCTGCACCGGCCCGAGCGGCGGCTCCGCCCCCCGCCCCGACAGCAGCGGCCGGAACGCGGCCGCCAAGCGGTGCCCGAAGTCGTCCGCCTCGGACTCCTCCCGCTCCCGGGAACCGTTGCGGGCCGCCACCGTGAGGGCGACGTCCTTCCAGCCGGGCGTCCCGGCGAGGGCGTGGGCGGCGGCCGTACCGTCCGTGTGGTGGTGGCCGTGCCCGGCGTGCAGATGCCACAACTCATGGCCGAGGATGACCAGTTGCTGCAAGGCCTCGGCCCGCTGCTCGACGATGACCAGGTCGAAGTCCTGGAACTCCACCCACAGCCCGGTCACTTCGATCTCGTCGGGAAACCGCTCGAACCGCAGCTCGACGGGCCGCCCGCCGCGCCGCGCGCTCATCTCCGCGCACAGCGCCTGGCACAGCTCGTGGACGTCGGCCGGAGGACGGGGTCTGGTACGCAGTGCGGCGCTCAGATCGGAGGCCAGGTCGCGCATTCCGGAAGCGGAGCGTGAGCGCCGCGCCCGTAGCACCGAAGTGACCCGGGCCGCCCACTCGCGCGCGCCCGCGATGTCCATCGCACCCCCTGTTTCCCCCGCCGCCCGGCGGGCCGTTCGAGCCTACGCGGCCCTGCGTGTCCGCGTCATGCGATCCGACGCCGTAGTTCAAGCGGGAACGACCGGGGTCGACGTCGGCCTGTGGCCGAACCCGCCCCGCCCACCCCGCCGCGCGTGATTCGTGCACGACCCATTGACTGGTAAGCGCTTGCCGCCTACGGTCCCGTTCGAAGTTACGTGCACCATTCGATATCTCGAATAGTTAGGGCGGGGAATGGGACGACCTGGCCTGAATCGCAGGCAACTTCTGGCCACCGCAGGAGGCCTCGCGGTGGCCGGCAGCTTCGGCTTCGCTGCGCTGGGGACCGGGGCCGACGCGCTCGCCTCCAACGCCCGTACGCGGGTGCGGTACTGGAACCTCTTCAGCGGCGGCGACGGCGCCAACATGATCGCGATGCTGGACGCCTTCCGGACGGCCGATCCGGACATCGACGTGAAGGACTCCACCCTCCAGTGGGGCAACCCCTTCTACACCAAGCTCGCCATGGCCGCCGCGGGCAACCGCGCACCCGACCTCGGCGTGATGCACATGGGCCGCGTCACCGGCTTCTCGCCCGGCCGCCTCCTGGACCCCTGGGACGTCGGCCTGCTCGCCAAGTACGGCGTACGGGAACAGGACTTCAACCCCAAGCTGTGGCAGCGCGGCATCATCGACGGCAAGCTCTACGCCCTCCCGCTCGACATCCACGTCCAGCTCTGCTTCTACCGCAAGGACGTGCTGAAGAAGGCGGACCTGCTCGGCGACGACGGCCGGATGATCCCGGTCACCTCCACGGACGAGTGGTTCGACGTGCTGAAGCGGGCCAAGGCCGTCCAGAAGAAGGGCCTTCAGACGATCGGTCTGTGGACCAACGACCAGAACTTCCAGTGGTGGTTCTTCGTCGCCTTCTACACCCAGCTCGGCGGCCGTTGGTTCAACGACGACAACACCGAGGTCCTCTTCGACACCGACAAGGCCACCCAGGTCCTGGAGTTCCTCCGCAGGCACGTCACCGACGGCTACGTCATCCCCGGCGCCCCCACCGGCGAACAGTTCGTCAACGGCGCCCCCTTCACCTGGGAGGGCAACTGGTCCGTGCCGGTCTTCTCGGGCGCGAAACTCGACTACGGCGCGACCCCGCTGCCGCCCGTCTTCGGCAGCCAGGCCACCCACGCCGAGTCGCACGCCTTCGTCCTGCCGCACCAGTCGGACCGCGGCGGCGCCACCAACGAGGGCGCCCACGAACTCGCCGCCTACGTCGTCAAGCACGCCCTCCAGTGGGCGGCCGGCGGCCACATCCCCGCGTACACGCCGACGCTCTCCACGGCCGCGTACCAGAAGCTCACCCCGCAGAACGAGTACGTCGGCGCCATGGACCACCAGGCCACCGAGCCGAAGGTGTGGTTCGCGGGCTCCACGGGCGTCCTCGCCCAGGATCTCGGCCCGGTCGTCGTCTCCTCGACGATGGGCTCCGCGAGGCCGGACAAGGTCGCGGGGACGATGAAGAGCCACCTCACCAAGCTCCTCGCCTCGAAGAACCCGATGGACGGCAGAACCGCCGCGCAGGGAGGTGCGGTCGCATGACGACCAGCGCGCACATGACGACCGGAGCACAGACCGCCGTGGCACCGGCACGCGCCAGGACCGCCACCGCCACCGCGACCGTCCGGCGGAGGCAGGGCTTCCAGCACGGAGGCTGGTTCGTCGCGCCGTTCCTGGCGCTCTTCGCGCTGTTCGTGATCTGGCCGTTGCTGCGTGGCGTCTACCTCAGCTTCACGGACGCCAACATCTCCGGCGACGACGCGAGCTTCGTCGGCCTCGACAACTACCGCGAGGCCCTGAACGACCCGGCGATGTGGGACGCGCTCGGAAACAGCGCCTACTTCACGCTGCTGGTCGTCCCCTGCATCACGGTCCTCGCCCTCCTCCTCGCGCTGCTCGCCCACAACATCGAGCGCGGCAAGTGGCTGTGGCGGCTGTGCTTCTTCGTGCCGTTCCTGCTGCCGTCGACCGTCGCCGCCAACATGTTCCAGTGGTTGTTCACCCAGGGCATCGGCCTGATCAACGAGACCTTCGGGCTCGACACGCCCTGGCTGACCGACAAGTCGTACGCGATGCTCGCCATCGTCATCGAGACCCTGTGGTGGACCGTCGGCTTCAGCTTCCTGCTCTACCTCGCCGCCCTCCAGGGCATCCCGGAGCACCTGTACGAGGCCGCGAAGCTCGACGGCGCGAACGCCTGGCACCGCATCGTCCACATCACCCTGCCGATGCTGCGCAACATCACCGGCCTGGTGATCGCGCTCCAGATCCTCGCCTCGCTCCAGCTCTTCGACCAGGCCGTCGTGATGATGGACTTCAGCCCCGGACCCGAGCTCGCCACCCGCTCCTTCGTCCAGTACACCCTCGAACAGGGCTTCACCAGCTACCGCGTGGGCTACGCCTCCGCGATGTCCATCATCTTCTTCGTGATCATCGCAGTCGTCGCCCTGGCGCGGATGTGGCTGCTGCGCAACCGTGAGGAGAGCGGCCGATGACCACCGCCGTACAGGTCCGCAAGAGCCCCCGCAGGCCCTGGACGCCCAGCCAGATCGTCCTCACGCTGATCGGCGTCGCCGTCTCCGCCGTCTTCGTGGCCCCGATCGCCGCGGCCCTGCTCACCTCGTTCAAGTCCGAGGCGGAGGCGGCCGCGATCCCGCCGCACTGGCTGCCGCAGGACTGGACGGCCCAGGCGTGGAAGGGGCTGTGGGAGACCGGCAACATCACCAACTGGTTCGTCAACTCCCTGGTGGTGTCGGTCTGTGTCACCTCCGTCGTGCTGGCCGTCAGCGCCCTCGCCGGATACGGCTTCGCCCGCACCGAGTTCCGCGGCAAGACCGTCCTCATGGGCATCGTCATGGGAGGCCTGATGATCTCCCCGGCGGTCCTCGGCGTCCCGCTGTTCACCACGGTCCAGCAGATGGGGATGGTCGACACCTACTGGGGCATGATCCTTCCCCAGTGCGCGCCCGCCGCGATGGTCTACATCCTCTACAAGTTCTTCCAGGGCATCCCGCGCGAACTGGAGGAGGCGGCCTTCATCGACGGCGCGGGCCGCTGGCGGGTCTTCTTCACGATCGTCGTCCCGCTCGCGAGGCCCTCGTTGGCGGCGGTCGGCATCTTCACCTTCATCGCCTCCTGGAACAACTTCCTCTGGCCCTACATGGTGACCAACAACCCCGACCTGATGACCATGCCGAACGGCATCGCGACCGTCATGAACTCCTACGGCATCCAGTGGGCCCAGCTCATGGCCGGCGGCCTCATGGCGGGCCTCCCCCTGATCGTCGTCTTCGTCTTCTTCCAGCGACAGATCGTGGCGGGCGTGGCCCACACGGGATTGGCGGGCCAGTGAGAGTGCGCAGAGCGGTGACGGCCGTGGTCGCGGCGGCCTTCCTCGCCTTCCTCCCCAACGCCGCCCAGGCGGCGGAGAGTTACCCCGACCCGCTGCCCCTCACCGGCCAGCAGATCATCCACGACCCGACGGTCCTGAGGTTGAAGTCCGGCCAGTACGTGGCGTACTCGACCGGCGGGGCGATCGGCGCCCGCCTCTCGAAGGACCTGCGGAACTGGACCGACGCGGGCAACGCCTTCGCCGAGCCGCCGACCTGGTGGTACGAGTACAACGACACGGGTGACCCGTGGGCGCCGGACATCTCCTACCGCGCGGGCAGGTACTGGCTGTACTACGCCGTCTCCAGCTGGGGCACCAACCACTCGGCGATCGGCGTCGCGACGTCCCGCTCCGGCCTGCCCGGCACCTGGACCGACCACGGCAAGGTCCTCACCTCCGAGACCACCGACACCTGGAACGCCATCGACCCCGCCGTCATCCAGGCCGACGGCCGCCTCTGGATGTCCTTCGGCTCGTACTGGACGGGCATCCGCATGGTGGAACTCGACCGCGACACCGGCAAGGCGGCCACGCAAGCACCGGTCCACCACCTGGCCACCCGCCCCGACGCCCCGTACGCCGTCGAGGGCCCGTACATCGTGAAGCACGGCCGCTTCTACTACCTCTTCGCGTCGTACGACCAGTGCTGCTCGGGCGTCAACTCGACGTACAAGATCAGGGTGGGCCGCTCGACGTCGGTCACCGGTCCGTACGCCGACAGTCAGGGCAAGCCGCTGCTGGAGGGCGGCGGAGACCTGGTGCTGGCAGGACACGGCCGGTTCGTCGGCACGGGAGGCGAGTCGGTGTTCAAGGACAGGGGCCGCGATGTCCTGGCGTACCACTACTACGACGCGGAGGACGAGGGCACGCCAAAGCTGGGCCTCAACAGGCTCAGCTGGACAAGAAGCGGCTGGCCCAAGGTCTTTTAGGGGCGCGGGGAACTGCGCGACCAGCCCACGACCATCCGCACCCGCCAACGCACCAGGAACCACCCACCCCGAAAGGCGACCATGCACACCGCCCGCGTCACCCTCGACCCCGCCTTCACCGTCGGTCAAGTGAACCCCCGAATCTTCGGCAGCTTCGTCGAACACCTCGGCCGCTGCGTATACACCGGCATCTTCGAACCCGACCACCCCACCGCGGACGCGGACGGCATCCGCCAGGACGTCCTCGACCTCGTCCGTGAACTCGGCGTCACCGCCATCCGCTACCCCGGCGGCAACTTCGTCTCGGGCTACAAGTGGGAGGACTCGGTAGGGCCCGCTCAAGACCGACCTCGCCGTCTCGACCTCGCTTGGCGCTCGACGGAGTCGAACCGCTTCGGCCTCTCCGAGTACATCGCCTTCCTGAAGAAGGTCGGCCCCCAGGCCGAGCCCATGATGGCCCTCAACCTCGGCACCCGGGGCGTCGCCGAGGCCCTCGAACTGCAGGAGTACGCCAACCACCCGGAGGGCACCGCCCTGTCCGACCTCCGCGTCGCGCACGGCGACAAGGACCCCTTCGGCATCAAGCTGTGGTGCCTGGGCAACGAGATGGACGGCCCCTGGCAGACCGGCCACAAGACCGCCCAGGAGTACGGCCGCGTCGCCGCCGAGACGGCCCGCGCCATGCGCCAGATCGACCCGAACGTCGAACTCGTCGCCTGCGGCTCCTCCAGCCAGTCCATGCCGACCTTCGCCGCCTGGGAGGCGACGGTCCTGGAGGAGACGTACGACCTCGTCGACCACATCTCCCTGCACGCCTACTACCAGCCCGAGGACGGTGACGTCGACTCCTTCCTGGCCTCCGCCGTGGACATGGAGTCCTTCATCGAGAACGTGGTCGCCACCGCCGACCACATCGGCGCGAAGCTGAAGTCGAAGAAGAAGATCAACCTCTCCTTCGACGAGTGGAACGTCTGGTACATCTCGGAGTGGCACGAGATCGAGAACTCCGGCGCGCGGGACTGGGCGGAGGCCCCGCGCCTCCTGGAGGACAACTACAGCGTCCTGGACGCGGTCGTCTTCGGTTCGCTCCTCATCGCTCTCCTCCGCCACGCCGACCGCGTCACCGTCGCCTGCCTCGCGCAGCTGGTCAACGTCATCGCCCCGATCATGACCGAGCCGGGCGGTCCGGCCTGGCGGCAGACGACGTTCTTCCCCTTCGCCCAGGCCTCGAAGTACGGCCGCGGCCAGGTCCTGGACGTCCGGGTGGACTCGCCGACGTACGAGACGAAGAAGTACGGCGAGGCCGACCTGCTGCACGCCACCGCCGTACGCGCCGAGGACGGCACGGTCACCGTGTTCGCGGTCAACCGCAGCCGCACCGAGGAACTTCCCCTGGAGGCCGCCCTGAACGGCCTCGACCTGACGCGGGTCATCGAGCACAGCGCCCTCGCGGACGCCGACCCTGACGCCCGCAACACCCTCGACGCCCCCGAGCGGGTAGCCCCGCACCCGGTCGAGGGCACGGTGCTGAAGGACGGCAGCCTCACCGCCGTACTGGAACCGCTGTCCTGGAACGTGATCCGGCTGGGCTGAGGTCGGCCGGGGCGCGGGGTCCGGGGGCAGGGGGTCCACGCCTCGGACATCCGTCCCACACCTCGGACACTCACGGCCTGCCCCCAGCCAGATGCCCTAAAGTCCGGTCCCGTCCATCCCTACCAACCCGGTAGGAAACCTCGGAAAGACGGGACCGGCCGCATGCGCACGCTGATACTGCTCGCCCTCGCGGGCCTGGGGGCCCAGCTCGTGGACGGCAGCCTCGGTATGGCCTACGGGGTGACCTCGACCACGCTGCTGCTGGCCCTGGGTACCAACCCGGCCGCCGCCTCCGCCACGGTCCACCTCGCCGAGATCGGTACGACGCTGATGTCCGGCGCCTCGCACTGGCGGTTCGGGAACGTCGACTGGAAGGTCGTCGGGAAGATCGGCGTGCCCGGCGCGGTCGGTGCCTTCCTCGGCGCGACCGTCCTGTCGAAGCTGTCCACCGACGTGGCCGCCCCGCTGATGTCCCTGATCCTCCTCGGCCTCGGCGTGTACGTCATGTCCCGCTTCACCTTCCGCGGCCTGCCCAAGGACCGCGTGGGCCTGCCCCTGCGCCGCCGCTTCCTCACCCCGCTCGGTCTCGTCGCCGGCTTCCTGGACGCGACGGGAGGCGGGGGCTGGGGCCCGGTCGGGACTCCGGCGCTGCTGGCCTCCGGCCGGATGGAGCCGCGCAAGGTCATCGGCTCGATCGACACCAGTGAGTTTCTGGTCGCGGTCGCCGCGAGCCTCGGCTTCCTGTTCTCGCTGGGCTCGCAGGGCATCGACTTCGTCTGGGTCGCCGCCTTCCTCGCCGGCGGCCTGGTCGCCGCGCCGATCGCCGCCTGGCTGGTGCGCGTCCTGCCGCCCCGCGTCCTGGGCTCGGCGGTGGGCGGCGTCATCCTCGTCACCAACGTCCGCACCCTGCTCAACAGTGACTGGCTGACGGTTTCCGGGGCTACGGCCGTGGCGGTGTACGTCGCCCTGTACGGCCTGTGGGCCGCCGCCCTGACGTACTCGATCCGCGCCCACCTGAAGGAGTCGCGGGCGGCCGCGGCCGAGCCCGTGCCGGGGCGGCAGTCCGTCGGCGCCTGACCGACCGGAATCGGCCACCCGGGGACGCGTCGCTCAACCGCGTTGTGAATGGCTGGAGTTGACCCTGTCGGCCGCTCGCGCAACTCCTACGATGCGTACGCCTCCGGCCTTCACAGAAACCCCACTGATTCTTCAAGGATTCAACAGGTGGGCGCGGGCCGGGGGCACAGCCACCCCCCATCCCCAAGGAGCGCTCCATGGCACGTGGACTCCTGCGATTCCTGCTGAGCGGCGGCGCACTCGCCGCTCTGCTCACCGCGGCGCTGCCCGCGCAGGCGACCCCGGCGTTCGAAGACCCGCCGCCGGACAAGATCGTCATCAAGGTCGCCACGGTGAACGGTTCCGGCTGCCCCCAGGGCACCACCGCCGTCGCCGTCTCCGAGGACAACACCGCGTTCACGGTGACGTACAGCGACTACCTCGCCCAGGTCGGCGGCAACTCCGACCCCACGGCGTTCCGTAAGAACTGCCAGCTCAGCCTTGTCGTGCACGTCCCCGGTGGCTTCACCTACGCCATCGCCAGCGCCGACTACCGCGGCTTCGCCGCCCTCCAGCCCGGCGCGAGTGCCATACAGAGAGCCTCGTACTACTTCCAGGGCTCACCGAACACGCAGTTCCGCAACCACGCCTACAGCGGCCCGCTCAACGACAACTGGCAGGCCACCGACGAGACCGACTGGGCCCAGCTCGTCTGGGCGCCCTGCGGAGTGCAGCGCAACTTCAACATCAACACCGAGCTGAGAGTGAACCTCGGCTCGTCCTCGCCGAGCAAGGTCAGCTTCATGACCATGGACTCAACCGACGGTGACATCAGCACGGTGTACCACCTGGCGTGGAAGGAGTGCCCGGAGAAGTAACCCCCCGGCGGACACGTCAGGCCGTGCCCGGTGAGACGCAGCGTGCTGCGGACGCCGGGCACGGCCTGGCACTTGGTCCCGTTGGGGTCGGGTCAGCTCTCCACTCCGAGGGTGAGCGTCCCCGCGTAGCCGGCCGAGGGGCTGCTGCCCAGGGCGGTCAGGGTGAGGAGCCCGGACGCGGCGCCTCCGTCGTCGTAGATGCCGTCCTGGGCGAGGGTGGTGCGCGGGACGGTGTTGGCGGCGTAGGTCGCGAGCGCGGCGACTCTCGTGGTGACCGTCTCGTCGAAGAAGAGCTGGCCGGTGTGGAGTTCCTGGCCGCCGGTGAAGGAGCCGTCGTCGGTGAGCGTGACGTCGGTGTGCACCTTGACGTGGATGTGGACGCAGCGGCCGCGGTACCAGCCGGGGTACACCGTCGTGATGCGCGCGACACCGTCCGACCCCGTGAGCACGCCACCGCGCAGGAACGTGCCGTTGTCCGGCTCGTCGTGGCCGTTGTTGCCGACGAAGCCCGAATACTCGCCGAGGGCGTCGCAGTGCCAGATCTCCACCAGGGCACTGTTCAGCGGCGCGCAGGTGTCGTCGTCGACGACGGTGAGAGTGAGCTTAAGCGGGATGCCGGTCTTGTCCTCGCTGATGTCGGCGCGGACGAGCTGTCCGTCGAGGTAGTAGGGGCCTTCGGTCATCTCCTTGGTGAGGGTGCAGACGGCCGCGGCGGCGACGGGTGCCGTGTCGGCCGCCTCGGCCGCCTCTGCTGTGGGGGCTTCGGGTGCGGCGGCGGTGACGGCCAGGGAGGCGGCCGCGGCGCCGGCGGCGATCAGCACGGTGCGGCGGCCGATCGTGGTGGGGGTTTCCCTCGAAGTGTCTGTCATGGACACGGCACCGTAGGAGGGGAGGCTGTTGATGGGCTGTCAGTTGGGCAAAGTGAGCATCCGTCAAGTTCCTTGCAGGACAAGTCACTCCACGGACGCGCTGTCGCACGGTGCGTCCAACCTGGCCCAGCTGCAGCCAAGAACGCGCTGCGCGCCGAGGTGGTGCGGGGGCCGGTTCCGGCGGCGCCCTGTGGGGAAACGGGCATGAAGGTACCCGACCCGTAACGGCAGGCTGGCTTCGCCGCTGCCCGGAACGGCGGTGTGCTCGAAGTGCGGGAGGCGGACGGGCGCGTGACGCAAGGCGCGTTTCCCGCTTGCCGGCGGTGGCTCTGTCGAGCTCAGGGGATTCAGCACGCAAGTCGTGATGGCGCCCCGTTGTGGAATCGAGGTCCCGCGATGATGTAGGCAGTACATGTCAGGTTCACCTTGAGGCCTTCTGTATTTCGGATTACGCTTTCCTTTCCCGGTGTTGTAATGGCGAAGTGTAGATATTGTGATGTGTGTCACGTAGATTCTTCATGTGGCTTGTCGGTCAAATCCCGGGATTTGCCTATTCATTGATCTGGACCGGTTGTTCCCTCCCCTTTAACTTCGACTGGCCGAATAGCTTGATCGTCTTTCGGCGATGAGTCCTGGGGAGGGCTGGGGATGAGGGTTCCCAGAGGGGGCCGCGCCGCTGCACGCGCAGTGAGCGCCTTTGCAGGTCTGACATTGCTGGGCGGGGTCCTGCCGGCCTTCACGGGGGTGGCGGTCGCCGCTCCGCGGGCGCAGCAGGAGGCGGCCCAGGAGGCCGCGGCGGCGAAAGACACGGAAAGCGCCGCATTCGGTCAGGCCGCCCGTTCGGGAAGCAAGGTGGAGATCACCTCGCTTCGTGGCGAATCCAGCGAGACGTACGCCCTGCCGAATGGCAATTTCGAGGCCGTCGAGCATCTGCGCCCGGTGCGGGCGAGGGTGGGTGGCGCGTGGAAGGCGGTAGACACCGCGCTGGAGAAGCGCGCGGACGGCAGCATCGCGCCCAAGGTGACAACGATGGGTATCGCGTTCTCCGGCGGTGGGCCGAAGCAGCCGCTGATCACGCTGGAGCGAGCGGGCCGGAAGCTGTCTCTGTCCTGGCCGGCCGCGCTGCCGGAGCCGGTGATCGACGGGGACACGGCGACGTATCCGTCGGTGCTGAAGGACGTTGACCTTCGGGTGAAGGCGAGCGTCGACGGCGCCTCGGAGGTGCTGGTCGTCAAGACACCCGAAGCGGCGGCGAATCCGGAGCTGACCGAGCTGAGGCTGGCCATGGACGCGGACGGCATGGACGTACGCACCACGCCGGACGGTGGCCTCGCGGCGTTCGACAAGGGCGCCGGAGGATCGGTATTCGAGGCCCCGCGGCCGATGATGTGGGACTCCAGCAAGGGCGCCTCCGCCGGCGCCGCACGCACGGCGGCCGGGAAGGCGGCAGAGGCGGCCCCGGCCGCCGATCCGACGCATGGGCCCGGCGAGTCCGCGAAGGTCGCGCCCATCGGCGTGAGCATCCCCCCGGAAGATGACGCGCTGGTGCTGAAGCCGGACCAGGAGCTGCTGAAGAGCGCCACGTTCCCGGTCTACATAGACCCGCAGTGGTACTCACCGAAGGCTGGAGGGTGGACCTTCGTCTCCCGCTACTGGGCCTCGTCCCCGCAGTGGAAGTTCAACGGCAACTCCGACTCGGGCATGGGCTACTGCGTGGGTGACGCGCGCTGCGCGCCCGAGGACATCAAGCGGATCTTCTACACGATCCCGACCTCACGCTTCGCGGGCAAGTCGATCCTGTCAGCGGAGTTCGTGGTCAACGAGACGCACTCCTACAGCTGTACCAAGACCGATGTGCAGTTGTATCGCACGAAGGGGATCAACTCCTCGACCACGTGGAACACGCAGACCGCCGGCGGTTTCTGGATTGATCTGCAGAAGACGCTGAGCGAGGCGAAGGGCTTCAGCGGTGACTGCCCGGGCGGCAGTCTGGAGTTCTGGGCGCTGCGTGCGGTGCAGCAGGCTGCGGCCAATGGCTGGTCGACCACGACGTTCGGGCTGAAGGCCCGGGACGAGAACGACGCGCTGTCGTGGAAGCGATTCTCCGACGACGCGTGGCTGCGGGTGCAGTACAACCGTCCGCCGACGCAGATCCGTATGTCTCAGCTGACACAGGACCCCGGTGGCGCCTGCTCCTCGACCGCCAAGCGGGTCCGTATCCTGCCCAAGATCCGGGCGAACGACGTCACGGACCCGGACGGCGACAACATCGCCGTGCAGTTCCAGGCGTCCTGGGACACCGGTGACGGCAAGGGCTACACGGCACGCTGGACCTCGGCCCGGACCACCTACAAGAAGTCCGGCTCCGATTTCTCGACCTCGCTTCCGACGAGCATCCCCAAGAACAAGACCGTCGGCTGGCATGTGCGCTCCTACGACAGCGCGCAGTGGTCCCCGTGGAGCTATTCCGGTTCGGCGACCGACTGCGTCCTGGTCTATGACACGAGCGTGCCCGCCGGCCCCTCGATCACCTCCACCCAGTACCCCGCCTCGGACCCCGAGGACCCGAACGACCCCTGGCTGGACGGGGTGGGCCGGTACGGAACCTTCGCCATCGACTCCTCGTCCACGGACGTGTCCAAGTACTGGTTCGGCATCAACGGCGACCCGACCAGCGCGCACACGCTGACCACGTCCGGCGGCGCCGCGCAGACGACGAAGTTCATGCCGACGAAATCCGGTGTCAACTTCATCACGGCGCAGGCATTCGACACCGCGGGCAACGGCAGTGAGATCCGCACCTACCAGTTCCGGGTCAACGCAGGCCAGCCCGACCGGCTCAACATGAAGCTCAACGAGGCGGCCGGCTCGGCCACGGTGAGCGGTGTGGGCGGGGAGTGGCCCGCCCAGTTGAACGGCGCCACGCCGGGCGGAGATGGAGTCGTGGGCCACGGCCTTCACTTCGACGGCACCGATGACTACGCCGCCACCACCTCCCCGGTGCTCAACACGGCCAAGAGCTTCTCCGTGGCGACGTGGGCCAAGCTGCCCGCCACCCAGCCAGGCACCCCGGTCGTGGCCCTCTCGCAGGCCGGCGCCAACACCAGCGGCTTCGAGATCTACTACTCCCCGGCGCTGGGCGGCTGGCAGTTCCTGCGGCACAGCGTCGATGCCTCGTCCCCGGGCATCTCTCGCGCCTCACAACCCGCCTGCCCGACCGGCGACACCGCCTGCGCATCCTCACGGCTGGGGACGTGGACACACCTGGTCGGCGTCTTCGACAACACCAGGCAGGAGATGAGGCTGTACGTCGACGGTGCGTTGGCCGGCAGCGCGGCGTTCACCACGCCGTGGGACTCCCGCGGCCGCACCCTCCTCGGGGCCACCCAGCTCTACGGCACCCTGAGCAACTACTTCACCGGAGATCTGGACGAGGCCCAGCTCTTCGACTACCAACTCACAGACGCCCAGATCGGCCGCCTGTACGCCAAACAGCCGGTCAACACCTTCCGCCCGGCGAAGGTGGTCTGGCCCATGGACGAGGACGTCGACGCCACCTCGGTCACCGGTCGGGCCCAGCAGGTGACCGCCACCGTGGCCGGTGGCGCCCGGCTCGGCTCCGCGGGCGTGGACGGCACGGCGGTGACCCTCGACGGCACCGACGACGTCGTGCGCACCGCACAACCGGTCCTGGACACCTACCAGAGCTTCGCGGTCTCGGTCTGGGCCAGGCTGCCCAAGGACAAGGAACAGCGCGCCATGGTCGCCGTCACCCAGGGCGGCACCCAGCAACGCGGCTTCGACCTGCACCACTCCTCGGCACTCGGCGGCTGGGTCTTCATGCGGGCCGGTGCCGACACCACCGACGCCCCCTTGGTGCGGGCCCGGCAGAACGCCTGTGATCCGAACGTCAGCTGTGCGGCCGCCAGACTGGGCGAATGGACGCATGTCGTGGGCGTCTACGACTATGACGCCGGACAGATCCGGCTCTACGTCGACGGGGCACTGAAGGACACCCAGCCCTTCACGACCCCGTGGCTCTCCTCCGGCCCGGTCACTCTCGGTGCGGCCGACTACACCACCGGCACCGGCGGCAACCTCAAGGGCGACCTCGATGACGTCCGTCTGTTCGACCGGGCTCTGTCCGGCGACGAGGTCAAGGAGCTGAACAAGGCCCGTCCGGTGGTGCAGGGGCGCTGGAAACTGGACTCCGGCTCCGGTACGCCGCTGACCTCGACCGACGATTCCTCGGGCAACCGGGCGCTGACTCTGGGTGGCAACGCCTCGATCGATGTCTCGGGCAGCTCCAACTATGTGGGCACCGGTGGGCTGTTGCTGGACGGCGACGGTGACTATGCCGCCACGGCCACCTCGCCCGTCTCCACCGGGACCAGCTTCACCGCCGCCGCATGGGTGAGCACCGCGGCCCGGCCTGATCATCCAGTGACGGTGTTCTCGCAGGCGGGCTCGGTCAACAGCGGCTTCGCGGTGCGGTACGTGCCCAGTGCGACCGACCCGGCGAACGCCGGCCGGTGGCAGCTGGCGATGCCGGGCTCCGACGCCAAGGGCACGACCGTGGCGACGGCCGAGCATCCCAACTTCATGAACAACACGAGTTGGAACCATCTGGCGGTGGTCTACGACGCCTTCGCCGATCAGATGCGGCTTTACGTGGACGGCAACCTGCAGCAGGTCGTCTGCACCGACAGCGACGAGGACGGCAGCCCGGATGTCGCGGGCTGCACCGACTCGGTGTCCTGGAACTCCAACGTCCTGCCGTTCAACGCCACCGCCGGTCTTCAGCTTGGCCGCGGCCGGACGGACGGCACTTGGGGCGAGTACTGGCCCGGCGTGATCGACGACGTGTGGACGCTCCAGGGCGTGGCCTCGGACGAGCAGATCGCCCGGCTGGCCAACGGCACGGACCTGGCCACGGTCCCCGGCCCGTGACAACCGGCTGACCAGTGCGGGGGCGGACCCAACGCCCGCCCTCGCGCATGGCCGGCCTTCACACAAGCAGCCACGGTCCCGATGGGACCGCCGATTCGCCGTGGCGTCGAAAGGAACCAGCGGGTGAGGGGGCAACGCATGATCTTGGTTGAACGGGCCTGGGCGAGAACGCGGCGAAGAGTCGCCGTGACCGTGTCCGCGGTGCTGGTCGGAACCCTGCTGCAGGGGGCGTTCACGCCGTCGGCGGCACAGGCGGATGACATGCCCGGGGTCCCCGCCTCGGAGAAGGCGCTGTCCGGGCACACGGTGAAGTCGCTGCCGCGGGGTACGGGCGGGGAGCGCAAGATGCCGTCCGTGGCGCCGCGGCACGCATGGCCGAGGGCCGGGTCGGCGACGGTGACCCTGCGGCCGGGAGAGAAGTCGGTGACGCGGCGGGCCGGAACCCTGCCGGTGTCGCTGACGGCGCCTGCGGCGAAGAAGGTACCGAAGGCGTTCTCGGGTGCCGCCACCGTACGAGTGCTGGACGCGACGGCGGCCCGCAAGGCCGGCGTCGAAGGTCTGCTGTTCTCCGTGCGGCGCGCAACCGGGGCCAAGGGCGCCAAGGTCGGCGTCAGCGTCGACTCCTCAGCCTTCGCGCAGGCCTACGGCGGCGCCTACGCCGCCCGACTGAAGCTGGTACGGCTGCCTGCCTGCGCCGCGACGACCCCGCAGCGCGCACAGTGCCGTACGCAGCGGCCGATCGACGCCCACAACGACGGCGCCAAGCTGTCCGGCGACGTCAGCGTCGCGAGCGCCGAGCCGATGATGCTGGCGGCCACCACAGCCGCCACCGACGGCGCCTCCAGTGACCACGGCGACTTCACCGCCAGCCAGTTGTCCCCCTCCGCGACCTGGTCGACGAGCCTGAACTCAGGCAGCTTCTCCTGGTCGTACGACATGCCCGTGCCGGGCGTGCCGGGCAAGTTCGCGCCCAGCGTGGGCCTGTCCTACTCCTCCGGCGCCATCGACGGCCGTACCTCGTCGACCAACAACCAGTCCTCCTGGGCGGGCGACGGATTCAACCTGTGGCCCGGCTCCATCGAGCGCAGCTACAAGGGCTGTGCCGACGACGACGTGAAGAACGCCGACGGCAACAAGCCCGGCGACATGTGCTGGGCTTACGACAACGCCACCATCTCGTTCAACGGGCGCGCCGGCGAGCTGATCCCGGACGGTGACGACACCTTCAGGGTCAAGGGTGACGACGGCACCAAGGTCCAGCGCGTCTACGGCAGCACCACCGACGTGCGCTCCAACGGCGCCCGCAACGACGAGTACTGGAAGGTCACCACGACCGACGGCACCCAGTACTTCTTCGGCTACAACCGTCTGCCCGGCTGGGCGTCGGGCAAGGACACCACCGACTCCACCTGGACGACCCCCGTCTACGGCGACGACGAGGGCGAGCCCTGCCACGCCGCCACCTTCGCCGACTCCTGGTGCCGACAGGCCTACCGCTGGAACCTCGACTACGCCGTCGACGTCCACGGCAACGCAATCGCCTACTACTACAAGAAGGAAGCCAACTACTACGCCCGAAACCTCAAGGTGGCCGACGAGACGGCCTACGACCGCGGCGGCTACCTGGACCGGATCGAGTACGGCCTGCGCAAGGACGCCGTCTACTCGGCCAAGGCCCTGGCCAAGGTTACCTTCGCCTCGGCCGAGCGCTGCCTGCCGCAGACCGGTGTGACCTGCGACGCCTCGACCATCGACGACAAGAAGTTCTACTGGTACGACACGCCGTGGGACCTGAACTGCAAGGCCGGGGAGGACTGCACCAAGTCCGCCTCCCCGAGCTTCTGGACCCGCAAGCGGCTGACGGCGGTCACCACGCAGGTGCTGAAGCCGGACGGCACGTACGCCCCGATCGACACCTGGTCGCTGGGCCACCGCTGGGGCATGGCGGACATCGACTACCAGCTGCTGCTCGACTCGGTCCAGCACACCGGCAGGTCGGCCACCCCCGAGATCACCCTGCCCAAGGTCACCTTCGGGTACCACCAGGACGCCAACCGCCTCGACATCGCCGGTGACGACACCGCGCCGTTCGTCAAGGAACGCCTTGCCACCGTCGCCGACGAATCCGGCGGCCAGATCGACGTCAACTACTCCGCGGCGGCCTGCGACGCGGGCAACCTGCCGACCCCGCAGACCAACACCACCCGCTGCTACCCGGTCTACTTCACCAAGTCCGGCGACGCCGACCCGACCCTGCAGTGGTTCAACAAGTACGTGGTGGAGTCGGTCACCGAGACCGACCGCACCAACTCCTCGCCCGACATGGTCACCCGCTACGACTACCTCGACGGCGCGGCCTGGCACTACGCCGACGACGACGGCCTGACCAAGGAGAAGTACAAGACCTGGTCGCAGTGGCGCGGGTACGGCCATGTACGGGAACGCACCGGCGGCCAGGACCCGGTCGGCATGAAGTCGCAGACCGACCACTACTTCCTGCGAGGCATGGACGGCGACCGCAAGGGCCCGTCCACCACTGACGGCACCAAGTCCGTCACTGTCTCCGACGACAACGGCGGCACCATCACCGACCACGACTCCGCGGCCGGATTCGAGTACAAGACCGAGGACTACAGCGGGCCCGGCGGCCGGGTCCTCGAAAAGACCGTCAGCACACCCTGGCACCACCAGACGGCCAGCCGGGTCCGTGCGTGGGGCACCACCACCGCGAACCTGACCGGCACCGCCTCCGTCCGGACCTGGACCTCTCTCGACGACGGCGCGGGCGACAAGTGGCGGCAGACGTACCAGACCAACACCCACGAGAACACCGCCGGCCGAGTCACTCAGCTCGAGGACTTCGGCGACACCGGCACCGCGACCGACGACCAGTGCACCCGCACCACCTATGTCGACAACACCACCGCCTGGATTCTGACCAAGCCCTCGCGCGTGGAGACCGTGGCCGTCAAGTGTGACGCCACGCCGGACCGCTCCAAGGACGTGCTGTCCGACATCCGCACCGCCTACGACGGCCAGGCGTACAACGCCGCCCCCACCAAGGGCGCCCCCACACGGATCGCGAGCCTGAAGTCCCACAACGGCACCACCGCGACCTACCTGGAATCCGGCCTCACCTACGACAGCACTTACGGTCGCCAGCTCACCAGCACCGACATCACCGGCACGGTCACCGCGACCCTGACCGGCGCCCCGGCGCGCACCGACCGCACCGACGGCCGGACGACGACCACGGCGTACAGCCCGACCACCGGCTTCCCGACCACGGTCACCGTCACCAGCCCGCCGGCCACCCCGGGCACCGCCTCCACCACCCAGACCAGCACGACCACGTACGACACGTTGCGCGGAATGCCCGTGACCGTGCTGGACACCAACAACAGGCGCACCGACAAGACCTACGACGCGCTCGGCCGCACCCTCAGGATCTGGCTGCCCAATCGCTCCCAGGCCAACAGCCAGACGCCGAACTACGAGTTCGACTACACCATCACCGATGGCAAGCCGGTGGCGGTGGCCACGAAGACGCTGAAGAACGACGGCGGACAGCGCACCTCGTACACGCTGTACGACGGCTTTCTACGAGCCCGCCAGACCCAGGCCCCCGGCCCGTCCGGCGGCATGCTGGTCAACGACGTCTTCTACGACGAACGCGGACTGACGGCCAAGGTCTTCGCGCCGTACTACAACACCGGCGCACCCTCCACAGTCCTGCTGAAGCTCGACGACGCCCTGGCGGTGGAGACCCAGACCTGGAACACCTACGACGGCCTCGGCCGCGTCACCAAGTCCCAGCAGGTGGCCGGCAACGGCGACGGCGGCACGGTGCTCGCCACCACCAGCACCAGCTACCTCGGCGACCGCACCACGGTCACCCCGCCGGCCGGCGGCACCCCGAGCACCACGATCGCCGACGCCCGCGGCCGCACCACCGACCTCCTGCAGTACAACGCCGCCACACCGACCGGGACCCCGTCCACGACCCACTACGACTACGACCCCGCCGGGAGGCTCACCGCGGTCACCGACCCCGTCGGCAACCAGTGGACGTACCGCTACGACCAGCGGGGCAACAAGACCGGGTCGACGGACCCCGACAAGGGCGAGACCACCTACACCTACGACGACCGCAATCAGCTGGTCACCACCACCGACGACCGCGAGCCGAAGCAGACCATCACCCACGTCTACGACGGCCTGGGCCGTGAGCTGGAGACCCACGACGGCACCGACACCGGCCCGCTGCTGACCAAGCGCGTCTGGGACCCGGCCGGCTACGAGGGCAAGCCGGCCTCCGCCACCCGCTACGTCGGCGGCGCGAGCGGCAGCGCGTACACCACCACGTACAACATCTACGACACGCTCTACCGCCCCAACCGCGTGACCACCACGATCCCGGCCTCCGAGGGCGCCCTGGCCGGGGCCTACCAGTCGAACATCAAGTACAACCTCGACGGCACGGTCCAGTCGAGCAGCTACCCGGCGGCGGGCAGCCTCGCCGCCGACGTCCTCACTCCGACGTACGACGATGTCCTGCGCCCGGTCACGCTCTCCGGCACGGGCGGCGTCACCTACATCACCGACACCGCCTACAGCTTCACCGGCAAGCCGCTGCAGTTCACCTATCAGAGCGGCGGCAAGAAGACCCAGGTCACCAATACCTACCAGTGGGGCACTCAGCGCCTGGACAACACCCGGGTCGACCGCGAGGCCGTGCCCGGCGTCGACAAGTCGTCCACCTTCGGCTACGACGAGGCCGGAAACATCACGTCGATCAGCGACGTGTCGCGCGACGGCACCGACAACCAGTGCTTCCGCTACGACCACCTCGCCCGCCTCACCGAAGCCTGGGCCCAGGGCACCACCGGCTGCTCCGCCACCGCCGGGTCCCTGCTCGGCGGCCCCGCACCCTACTGGCAGTCGTACACCTACGACGCCACCGGCAACCGGCGCACCGAAACGCTCCACGACCTGACCGGCGACGCCACCAAGGACGTCAAGCGCACCTACGACTATCCCGCGCCCAAGTCCCCGCGGCCGCACGGTCTGACCCAGGTGACCACCGCCGGGCCCGGCGGCACGGCGATCGACACCTACACGTACGACACGGTCGGCAACACCCGTACCCGCACCATCGGCGGTGACAAGCAGGTCCTCGACTGGGACGCCGAGGGGCACCTCGCCAAGGTCACCGAGGGGACCAAGACCACCTCCTACGTCTACGACGCCGACGGCAACCGCCTGATCCGCCGCACCGACGCCGACACGACCCTCTACCTCGGCTCCACCGAGATCACCCTCGCCAAGGGTGCCGGCACCGCCAAGGCCACCCGTTACTACGACCTCGGCGGCGGTAACCAGGCGATCCGCACCGACGACGGCAAGCTGTCGTTCCTCATCGGCGACCACCACGGCACCTCCGAACTTGCCGTCGCCGCGACCGACTTGTCCATGCAGCAGCGCCGCTCCACCCCCTTCGGGGCCGCCCGGGGCGAGGCCCCGGCCTCATGGCCTGGCCAAAAGGGCTTCATCGGAGGCACCGAGGACACGACGACCGGGCTGACCCACCTCGGCGCCCGCGAGTACGACATCACGACCGGCCGCTTCATCAGCGTCGACCCCGTCATGGACTCGGCCGACCCGCAGCAGATGAACGGCTACAGCTACACGGAGAACAACCCGGTCACCTACAGCGACCCCACGGGCCGCACGAAGTGCGACGTCAATCCCGAGCTGTGCGGCAAGAAGGACAACAGCTGCGACTCGGCGTGCGTGAAGAAGAACATCGAGAAGGTCAACAAGGCCAACAAGGCGACGGAGGAATACTTCAGAAAGAAGCGGCAGAAGGAGGCGCAGAAACTCTACGACTACTTCTTCAAGCCGTCGAAGTGCTTCGGTAATCCGGTCCTGCCGCTCGCGAAGTACGACACCTGTTACACCCAGGCGGAGATCGACAACGACAAGCAGCTCCTGAAGACCGTCATGTCCGCCTTCGGTGATATGACGATGCTCGAACCCTGGTACCAGTGCGCCTTCAACGACAACCAGGACAAGTGCGACACCCTCGGCCTGGCCATGTCCACGGGGGACGCCGGTGCCATCGCGAGGGGTGCCACCAGGTTCATCGGCGCGATGAGCAAGGCCGGGCGGGTGCTGTGCAGTTTCACCCCCTCGACCCGCGTGCTCATGAAGGACGGGCGCACCAAGGAGATCGGGAAGATCAAGCCCGGCGACAAGGTGGAGGCCGCGGATCCGAAGACTGGCCGGCACGAGGGGCCGCGCACGGTCACCGCTCAGGGCGGGCACCGCGACACGGACCTGGTCGACCTGAGGATCCGTGACAAGCAAGGCCGTACCGTCACCATCCCCACCACGTTCAAGCACCCCTTCTGGGACGCCACGGCACACGCGTGGATCCCGGCCGGCGAACTCACCGTGGGCCACGACCTCAGCACCGCGGAGGACGGCGACGTCCGGCTGGTCGGCGTGCGGCAGCGGGCCGGTGCGGCCGAGATGTTCAACCTCACGGTCGAGGAACTGCACACGTACTATGTGCTCGCCGGTTCCACGCCGGTCTTGGTGCACAACTGCAACCTGGCCTTGGGGTGGCGCACCAAGGGGACCGGGGAGTGGGCGGAGGCGAATGGCTACACCCACATGCTGGCCAACCCCGATGACGGCTGGAAGTTCCCCGTGGAGCGAATGATCGGCGACCCCAATGTCACGCTTCGCGTCAACATCACGGGGTGGGAGACGGATTTCGAGGGCGCGGTGAGGAACGGTCTCAAGGGGGGCCTGGCCACGGAGCTTGAGATGAGCTGGATCGCCAGGGCGGTGGCCAATGGTCAGCGTTCATGGGATTCCGTGCACTTCTACGAGGTGGGTCCGGGTGGAAAGTCCGTCCCAGCGCCCCGCCTCGCTGAGCCTGATTGGTCTACCTTCGGCAAACTCGATCCGGTCAGAAGTCCGTTCACCATGTGCAAATGTGAAGGGTCGGTTCCCTGGGATGAATAGCAAGAGGCTGCCGGAAGACTCATGGGATCCGGCCCTGTATTACCCTGACCTCGACGTGTCCGAGGGCCTGGCCAAGGCGCTTGAGCGCCGAGCTGCGGGGATCGGGTTGATGATCGAGGGGATTTTCGACTGTACCCCCGGGGCAATGCTTGCCACTGATCGCGGTAACGTCTGGATCAATGTCGGGGCCTGGCAGAGGGACTTCTCCGTGGCAATCAGCCAGCCCGGCGTTGAGTGGGCGAGGGGAGGAACCGAGGACGTCGAGCAGGCGCTTCGGGCGGTTGCCGCCTGGCAGGAGGGTGAACCTCTCGACGACTTCGTGTCGGAGTTCCCGTTCATGGAGCCGGGAAGGCTGGCCCACGCATTCTTGGAGGGAAGGGTCGCCGAAGCCCAGTGGCAGGACCTGCTGGCTTCGGAGTACCACACGGGCGGCCAGCGGCTGCTCGTCAGTCTCGCTCCTTTCGACGAACTGCGGAGTTTCTATCCGGAGATCAGCTATGGCGACCTCCGCTTCACGATGCCCCCGCCCCTGCGGGACGAGCGGTTGTTCCGGTTTCGGAGGGACGGGCCGGGATTCCGTGTGGAGGAATGCGGGCCGGAGCCCCGGGAGTACTCCCTCGACACACTCGACGAAGTGGCCCGCCACGTCGTCGAGTTCTTCGCCTCCGGCTGACCGGGAGCCTTTCCGCTGTGGAGACGAACGACTCCTTTCTGGACTTGTCCCCGTTCCTGGACTCCACTCTGTACCTGGACCTGATCGAAAGGGGCGGTCACGCATCGGGGCCGGGGCATTACAAGAGTGCCGTCGTCGAAACCGAGCGCGGCAGGATGTCCATGCTGCTCGGGGAGCACGAGCGGATGTTCTCCCTCGACATTCGCGGGCGCGGATTCACGTGGGCGGACGGAATGACGGACGATCTGCGGGAGCTGGTCGGCGCGGTGGCGGCCTGGCGGAGCGGAATGCCCGTGGACGAGTTCGCCGGGACCTTTCCGTTCATGCGCCTCGGCCGACTCGCCCGAGCGCATGAGAGCGGTGATCCGAACGCGGCTCAGTGGGAATGGCTGCGGACTGCGGAGGTCTACGAAGGCGAAGGCCTCTGGTGGAGGCGGCCCATAGGGACGGCCGCCTCCGTGGGCTCTACCCCTATCTCAGCCACGGGATGCTGCGGCTTTCCACAGAGTTGGGGCGACAGGGGGCGCGGGAGATCCAGATCTGTCCGGTCACCGGAGGGTCCTACCGAGTCGAGGACACCGCGTCGGGGGGTGGAGTGAGGAACGCGGTCACTCTTGCGGAGGCGATCGATTCCGCTGCCGATCTCCTCCAGAACACGGCTCGGCCCGGCAGAGAAGAATGACCGATCCCCCGGTCGGCGGCCAGGAGCGTGCGGGCGGAGTCCGTTCACCAGAGACGATGCCGTTCGCCGGGGGTATGTCCGGCTGACACCGGCATTGGCACCGACACCGACACCGACACCGGCACCCACAAGTACGCAGCTGTGCGACCCTGTTGACGTCATCTGTCTGAAAGGCTGGTCATGACCCGCGGCATGGTTCTCGGCATGGTCCTCGGCGACCTCTCCTCGCGCGCTTCGACGCGGGAGCGGTAGCCCCACCTGCCCTGACACACGTGCCCGTGCCGCAGCACGGGCCGTTTGCCCTGCTCCTCGTCGAAGTGCTCTTCGTGCCCCGCACGTTCGATCATTTCGATCACGAGGAGTACCCCGGTGCCCACCATCCACTGGACCGAGAAGAACACCCCCCGTTCCGCCCACTGGCATTCCGAGAACGCCACAGCCCCTCCCCGTCGGGTCATCGGCGCCGACGACCGCATGCCGGCCGACACTGCCTACCGACTGGCCTGCGAAGGCACCGCCTTGCTGTGGCGGGGCGACTTCCACAACGCACGTCAACTCCTCCAGGCGATGGGCCGCCGCATCGACCGGAACCGGAACCGGAACCGGAACCGGAAGCCTGCCGGGCCGGCAGCCAGCCCGGCGGAGGCCTTCCGCCTGCATCGCCGGGCCCGCAACCACCGGGCCCGCGTGCTGGGCAGGCTCCTCGTTCTGCTGGAGGACGACTACCGTCTGAACCTGCGCAGAGCCCCCGACGTGCGCCAGGCGTGCAGCGAGGCATACGGTCCGCCGTCCCAGGCGATGGCTGTCTCGCTCACGGAACTGCTCGGCGTGACCGGAGCGCACCAGTGGCGTACGAAGGGCGTGGCGGTACCGGCCCTCGCCGCTCGCCTTCACCCGCACTACGGCGTGTTCTCCCCGGTCAGGGGCGAATACGTCGACCTCGTCGCACGGGCACCACTGCCCACGCCCGCTGACCGGCGCGCGGGCCGCCGCACCGCGTTCGACCTCGGAACCGGGACGGGGGTGCTCGCAGCCGTCCTGGCCCGCCGGGGGATCGACCACATCGTGGCCACCGACATCAGTCCCCGTGCCCTGGCCTGCGCGAGCGACAACGTCCGCCGACTGCACCTCACCGGGCGCATCGACATCGTCGGCCCCTGCCTCTTTCCGGACGGGCGCGCGGACCTCGTCGTCTGCAACCCGCCCTGGATCCCGGCCCGCCCCACCTCCGCCGTGGAGCAGGGCGTCTACGACTCGGGCGGCAGCATGCTCCGCGCCTTCCTGGAGGGGCTTACCGCCCATCTCCAACCAGGAGGTGAGGGATGGCTCATCCTGTCGGACCTGGCCGAGCACCTCGGCCTCAGGACCCGCGGCGAACTGCTGGCCGACATCGAAGCGGCGGGCCTGCGTGTGGTGGACAGAACCGACACCAGGCCGCGGCACCCACGAGCGAGGGACACCGCCGATCCCCTCCACGCCGCCCGCGCCGCGGAAGTCACCTCACTCTGGCGTCTCACCGGCAGGTGAAGGGTCGGCGCAGATGTTCCTCGACCCCGCCATGCGAGTTCGATTCGATCCAGATCGAAGGCGGGTGCGGGGGCGGGGGGCCGGACCGCAGGCTGGACGTCGTACGCAAGACCACGGGGAAAGGAAGACCTCATGTCCATCCGTTCCGTCCGCAAGCACCGTCTCTCCCTCGGCCTGGCCGCCCTCGTCGGCAGCGCCGCCATGCTGGCGATCCCCACGTCCGCGCAGGCGGCCGGCGATCCGGCCACCTGGCCCTGCGACCCGTCCGAGTTCTGCATCTACCACGACGGCCAGGGCGGCGGCGCGCACTACTCGCTGTCAGACGGCGCCTCCAACCTGGGCCAGCTGCCGGGCGGCCTCAACGACCACGTGTGGTCGGTGAAGAACATCTCCGGCGACGACTGGTGCCTGTACCGGGACGCCAACTACGAGAACGAGATCCAGGTGATCCTGGACGGGCAGGCGCTCGACCTCGCGTCGCCGGTGCGTGACCAGGTGAGTTCCGTCGAGCCCTGCTGACAGGTCTACGGCTACTTGGGCTGTCCCCCTCTGCCCGGAGGGGGACAGCCCCATGACATCTGAGGATGGCAAGAGCCGAAGATCCTCGGACCATGTGAGGGCACGCACGATGTGCCGAACGGGGATGGCTCACATGGTGGTACGCATTCACTTAACCGACGACGATCTCGCGGGCATCAGGCTGGCCCAGGCTCCCGACCCCATGTGGGAGGCGCTGCTCAGCATGCACATGCTCCAGACCAACACCGGTTCCGCCGTCTTCGGCGGCTGGCGGAGCAGAGTGCGCCGCGAACTTCCCACGGCGGTACGCCCGTTGCTCCGTCTCGCCCCACCCGTCGGCTACTCGGCGGACTTCCTCACCCCGGCCGCCGGCGCGGGCGGCCTGGACGCCGGGCTCGGCGCCCTGCTGTCGACGCCGACGCAGCGGCTCCGGGGCGACATGGTCGAACTGTCCCGTGCCGGACGGCGACTGCCCTCCTGGGCGAGGCCGCTCGCCGACGGTGACAAGGCGGCCGTCGTCCATCTCGCGCGCGCGTTCCGGGCGTACTTCGCGACCGCGCTGGCGCCCTGGTGGGGCCCTGTCCGTGCCCGCTTCGACGCCGAACGGGCCGCCCACGGTCGGCACTTGGCCGACGGCGACCTCGGCGCCCTGCTCGGCGCCCTCCATCCCGGCCTCGTCTGGCGGCGACCGGTCCTTGAGGTGACGGGGCTGGGCGCGACGGACCGTGACGTCCGGCTCGACGGGCGGGGCTTGCTGGTCCTCCCCTCCTACTTCTGCTGGCGCAAGCCGACCCTGCTGAAGGATCCCGCCCTGCCGTGCGTCGTGGTCTACCCGATGACCCACGAGACGGTACTGAGCGGCGGCGTGGGCGGGAGCACTGGCGGGCTCCGTTCCCTGAACGCCCTCCTCGGCCGCACCCGCGCCGGGATCCTCGAAACGGTCGCCGACCACGGGGTGACGACCACGGAACTCGCCCACGACACCGGGGTCTCCCCGGCCACGGCCAGCCATCACGTCGGCATTCTGCGGCGGGCGGGGCTGGTCAGCACCTGCAAGGCGGGGAAGGCCGTACTGCATACGGTGACACCGTTGGGGATGTCGCTGCTGGACGGTGATTCAGCCCCTCCGGTGCGGCGTTCGGCGTGACCGGCCCGAACCTCCGGCAAACGTCCACACCAGCGCACCAGGTGTTCATGCGGGGCCTGTCGTTCACAGGCCCCCGGTCGCCACGCGCCGTCTTGTCGCCGAAGTGTCCGCCTTGGAACTCGGGTCGCAACAGCCATGTACGCGGTAAAGCGACAGGTCCCGTGAAGAAGTCGACGTATTCGGTGACCCGGCGGTCATAATGGTGAAGCCGGTCGCCGGAATGGGGCGTGCGTCGCACCGATGCGGCTGGCGGTCTCTTCTGCTGGGTGCTTTGATCCTGCGCATGGCCGGAGGCGTCGGAATGAATTCCGGGCCCGGGAATCGGGCAGCCCCGCCGTTATCGCAGTACGTTCACGCGAAGGGAACCGCAGGCTATGAGCTACACCTCTCAGGTTGAGACGGCTGAGATCGCCGACACCGTTCTGGACAACATCTCCGGTGGTCAGGCGGGTGGCGCCGCCGCCCTCGGTCTCGCGGGCTCCCTCTCCGGCAGCGTCGCCGGTCTCACCGACACCGTGTCCGCCGTCGCCTGCGCCGACGTCTTCGCGGCGGTCTCGCCGGAGGGCGTCGCGCTGGGCGTGAACGCGCACGCTGCCGCTCACTGACGAAACGATTGCGACGGGCCCTGGATCATTTGATTCCGGGGCCCTTGGCGTGAACCGATGGCGGTGGAGGCCAAGGTCTCTCTAGCGTTGGGTGCATGACCGACGACAACCGGATCGAACTGGCCGACGCCGTACAGGCGGTACGGGACGAACTGATCACCGCCGCGGCCCGTTCGTCCGGGCAGGACGTGATCTTCGAAGTGGGCGACATCGAGCTGGAGTTCGGCGTCGAGCTGCGCAAGGAGGTCAAGGGCGGGGTGAAGGTCAAGGCGTGGGTGGTCGAGGCCGGTGCAAACGCGGGTGGCGGCACCACGCGTACTCATCGGGTCACGGTCACGCTCAAGGCCGTCGACGCCGTGACCGGGCAGCCGTGGAAGGTGCGGAACGAGAGCCGGGGGAGCGTGGCGCGGTTCGGCCGGGACGGCGCCGAGCGGTGATCGCGGGCAGTGTTTCGGAACGGGTCGTAGCGGTCTTCGGCGAGGGGCAGGGCAGCGGAGTGCTGCTGGCCCCCAACCTGGTGCTCACCGCGCAGCACGTCGTGGGCGCCGGGGAGCACGTCGAGGTGATCCACCCGTCGAAACGGCATCCCGTCCCCTGCTTCGTCACATGGGCCGACGAGACCCTCGACGCCGCTGTGCTTCTCGCGGACTCGGAAGTGATCGATCCCGAACTGTCCGGCCCCCTGGGGCAGATCCGAGTGGGCGGCGTCGGCACCGGTGCTCCGCTGCCGCACTGCCAGATCGTGGGATTCCCCGAGATCCAGCGCTACGGCGAGCCGGCCGAGGACCTTGAGTACGACCAGTTCCGCGCGACCGTATTACCCCTGGCCGGACGCATGAGGGACCTCCTCGTCTGCGAACTCGACGTGTCCGGCGCGGAGGAACGGGGCAGCGGGGCCTCACCGTTGGCAGGGCTGTCAGGAGCTCCCGTCTTCGCCGGAGCGGTGCTCCTCGGGGTCGTGCGTCAGGTGCCCCGGGGCCGCTCCCACCTCAGGATCGAAGCGGTCCCCATCACCACGGTGCTGGCCGAGGCGCGGTCGTTCCGATGGGGGTTCAAGGCCGAGACCGTCACCGATGTCCACCCGCGGGACGAACTGTTCGAGGTCCGGTACGCCAAGGACCTGGCCACGCAGTACCGCAAGACGGAGATCTTCGGCATCGAGGAACTCGGCCGCACCGAGTCCCGCTGGGACCTCGACACCGCCTACTTGAGCCTGGAGGCCGAGGCCACGGCCGCGCCGGGCGACCGGAAGGAAGCCAGGTACTCGGCGCAGCGGATCGACAGCCTGCTCGTCACACGCCCCCGCGCCCTGCTGCGCGGCCAGGCCGGCGCCGGCAAGACCACCCTGGTGTGGTGGCTCGCCGCCCACGCGGCGAACGGCACCCTCGACAAAGAGCTCTGGAAGCTGAACGGCTTGGTGCCCTTCATCATCCCGATGCGTGAGGTGTACGCGCGGGGCGGACGCTTCCCGGCCGTGTCGGAGCTGCTCTCGGCCGGACGGGTCGTCGATGACGACGCCCCGCCTGGCTGGGCCGGCCGCGTCCTGGAGGCCGGCCGAGCGCTGCTCCTGGTGGACGGTCTGGACGAAGTCCCGCCGGGGGAGCGGGAAAAGGCACGCGACTGGCTCTCCCGCCTCCTCGCCCGGTATCCGGACACCCGCTGCCTGGCCACCGTCCGCCCGGACGCGGTGGAGAAGGACTGGCTCCGCGCCGAGGGCTTCACCGAACTGACGCTGTTGCCCATGAGCGACGAGGACGTCCAGGCCTTCGTCTCCGCCTGGCACAACGCCGCCCGCCTCGAATCCGAGTACGTCTACGATGTCCGCCGCTGCGGCGACGAGAAAGACCTCCTCTCCTCCCTGGAGCACGACCTCGCCCACCAGCTGGAGCAGAACACAGCCCTCCGCGACCTCGCCCGCACCCCACTCCTGTGCGCCGTCATCTGTGCCCTGCACCGCCGCCGCCGTGGCCTCCTCCCCACGACCCGCTGGTCCCTGTACCGAGCCGCCCTCGCCATGCTCCTCGGTGGCCGTGACGCGGCGCGCGGCGTCTCCCGCCCCGACGACATCAGCCTCGACTCGGACGAACAGCACGTGCTGCTCCAACGGCTGGCCATTTGGCTCGTACGGACCGAACAGCAGCAGATGACCCACGCGCAGGCGGCCCAGCAACTCGACCTCGCGACACGTGACATGCCGCAGATCCGGGCCCAGACCACACCCGACCGGGCCCTGCGCTACCTCATCGAACGCAGCGGACTGCTTCAGGAACGGACGGACGACGCGATCCAGTTCATCCACCGGACGTTCCAGGACTTCCTCGCGGCGAAGGAGTTCCACGAGAGCGGGTACGTTCTGGAACTCCTCAACCACGCGGGCGAGGAAACCTGGCGGGACGTGATCGTACTGGCCGTCGGTCACGCGACGCGGACGGATGCGCAGGTGCTCATCGAGAAGCTGGTGATGTTCGGAGACGTCGTGGAGGGGCGTGAGGAGAAGTGGTACCTGCATGTGCTGGCGGCGCAGTGTGCCAGCAGCCTGCTGTCGCTGGACGCGGCGCTGATGGAGGTCGTGCGGGGGCGGGTGCGGGCTCTGATGCCGCCGGTGAGTTTTTCGGAGTCCCGTGACGTCGCGAGCCTGGGTGACTGGGTCGTGGAACTGCTGCCGGGGCCGGAAGGGGACAACGTCTCCGGGGCCATGGGAACCATCAATGCCCTTACGAGGATCCGCACGGAGGAGGCACGAAGGAAGCTGAAGCTGTTCGCGCTGAGTCCCCTGCCCAGCCTCAAGTTCGAGGTTGCCCTCGGGTGGGTTGATCAACCTGCGGAGCAGTACGCCCGAGAGGTACTGGCCGGGGCGTGCATTGAACGCCTGTTCGTGCTGAACAGCTCGCAGTTGGCTCAGCTGCCGTACCTCGACTCGATCCGCGACATCACGGTGGCGGGGTCGTACCGCGCGGAGGAACTGGACGCTTGTCTGCCGACGCGGAACGTCGTGAAGATCGCCTTGACGCGCAACAAGACCCTGACCCGCCTGGACTTTCTACGCAGGCGGAAGCATTTGCAAGGGCTGAAGGTGATTGCGTGCACGGCACTCGAATCCGAGAACGACGAGTGGTCCGAGCTCCTCGACGGCTGGACGAGCCTTGAGAGCCTGTCCTTCTCCGGTGACGCCGAAGTCACGCGGACGATACTGCGAGCCGCTGCCCTGGCGCCGCGGTTGGCGAGTCTGGAACTGGCGGTGGAATCGCTCGACCTCCTGACCGAGCTTGCGCCGCTGCCTGCTGTCCGAAGTCTGCAGCTCACCAGGATGCGGGACTACAGTCCCCTGGCGGCGGTGTGTCTCGTCTTCCCGAGTGTGGAAACACTGACACTTGACCTTGCCACGGATGTTGTAGCGCCCCTCGATCTGACGGACCTGCGGGACCTCCCAGGACTGGGTCAGGTCCATATTCAGGGCACTGCTGGGTCACATCCCAGCATTGTGGGCGCCGACATGCTCGGCGCCCACGTCATCAATCACCTCGCCGTGCCGGAGGTGAACGAGACGAACTCCCTCCAGGACTCCGGCGAAACCGCCAGCTGACGCTTCTCCGGGGCCTTGGAGTCCCGGACGTGGATGGTGTGGGGGCAGGTGGCGACCTCGACGCAGTCGCCCTGGCTGCCGCTGCTGTAGCTGGACTTGTGCCAGGCGAGGGCCACTTCGACGCAGTCGTCGCCGGACCCGCCGCTGTAACTGCTCTTGAACCAGGCCAGTTCGCCGGTGCTCATAGGTCTCCTCGCATCCGCTGCAACAGGCTCATGGAGTCTTTGAGAGTGAGAGCCTGTGAGCGCATCCTGGCATACCGCATCTGGAGCATGCTGACCACCTTCGAGTCAGCGATGAACTGGCCGCTTTCCTGCCCTTCGCAGTAGGCGAACCACTTGTTCTCCGGCGTCTCCAGCAGGCGCATGGGGCCGTCCAGCCCCGCGTGTGTTTCCTGCTCCGTCGGCATGATCTGAAGCTCCACGTTCCGCAGTTGAGCGATCTCCAGCACATGGTCGATGAGCCCACGCGTGACCTCCATCCCGCCCGTGTGCCGTCGAAACAGATGCTCCTCCAGGATGAAGGCGAAGGCCGTGTTCGGCCGCTCCCGCAGCAACCGCTGGCGTTCCGCCCGCGCTACCCACTGCGCCTCGATCTGCTCGTCGCTCAGCGGCGGCAGCTGGTTCGTGAACAGAGTCCGCGCGTACGCCTCGGTCTGCAACAGCCCCGGAATCAACCGGCATTCATACGTGTACAGCGTGATCGCCGTGGTCTCCAGCTGAGCCCACCGCCGAAACCACGCCGCCAACCCCGGCTGCCGAGCCAAATGCTGCGCCGCCTTCGTCAGCGCCCCGGTGTTCCCCAGCACCGGCTCCGACCGCTCCGGAAACGTCGGATCCGGCATCCGCCGCCCCAACTCCAGCGAAGCCACCGTGTGCTTCGACAACCCCACCCGGTCCCCGAACTCCTCCCTGCTCAACCCCGCATGCTCCCGCAGGGCCTGTACAACCGCCCCGAACGTCCGCAGACTGTCCGACGACTCCGGCTCACCACACTCGACCAAGGCAGGTCACCTCCCGCAGCACATGGTCACGGTCAGTCACGCGTACTGTCCAGCGGGTAACCGCGTACGCTCCCGCACCGTACGCGGCGTCGACCTGGTGAACTGCCCGGCAGGGTCGCCAGATTGAGCGCATGCCAGTACCGCTCACCCAGCGACTCAGTGCCACCCCCCGCGGCGCCCGCCTCGCCCGGCACCTCGCTCTGAACCAGCTGCACGCCTGGGGCATCCCGCACGGCAGTACCGCCTCCGACGCCGTCGCCGTGATCGTCGCCGAGCTGGCCGCCAACGCGGTCACCCACGGCCGGGTCGCCGGCCGGGACTTCGAGCTGAGGGTGTCCCTCCCGACAGGCAGCATCCGTATCGAGGTCAGTGACACCCGTACGGAGTCCCACCCCCCGAAACCCGGCGACGTAACGCCGCCACACCCCCTCGACGAACACGGCCGCGGCCTCGTTCTCGTCGAGGCGCTGGCCGACCGGTGGGAGGTGGTGGAGCGGGACGGGTCGCCCGGTAAGACCGTCCGTGCAGAAGTCGATCTTTACGGCTGATCCTGCGCGGACCATTGACGCGCAAGAGGTTCGATTCTACGGTCCGTTCGAACTTGCGAGCACTGTTCGAGATATCGGTCAGATGCGGCCAGATATCTGCCGACCTGTCACCCCCCACCGCAAGGAGGACCCGCATGAGCCCCACCTCCCGCACCTCGCGCACCTCCCGCGCCTCCCGCACGCCCCGCACGCCCCGCACCCTCCGCAAACGAACCGCCCTGATCGCCTTCCCCACCGCCGCCCTGCTCGCCCTGATCCCGTCCACGGCCTCGGCGTACCCCAACCCCGGCCGGGTCACCGGCGACGTCCGCACCCACGACCCGTCGATGATCCGTACCTCGTCCGGGCAGTACCTGCTCTACGCGACCGGCGGGGGCATCGCCAACAAGACCTCCAGTGACCGCACGGCCTTCAGGAACGGCGCCGACGCCTTCTCCAGCCGCCCCGGCTGGTGGTCGAACTACTCCTCCGTGCCGGAGGCCTGGGCGCCGGACATCTCGTTCCACGGCGGCAAGTACCTGATGTACTACTCCGTCTCGAAGTTCGGCTCGAACACGTCCGCCATCGGTCTCGCCACCTCCACCACCGGCCAGCCGGGCAGCTGGACGGACCAGGGCACGGTCTACACGTCCGGTTCCTCCAGTGACTACAACGCCATCGACCCGAACCTCTTCGTGAACGACGACGGCAAGTGGTGGCTGTCGTTCGGCAGTTGGTGGACCGGGATCAAGATGATCCAGATCAACCCGTCCACCGGGAAGCAGCTGAGCTCCAACACCACCCGCTACTCGCTCGCCTCCCGCCCCACCGGGACCAAGGCCGTCGAGGCACCCTTCATCGTCAAGCGGGGCGGCTACTACTACCTCTTCGCGTCCTACGACACCTGCTGCGCCGGGACCAGTTCGACCTACAAGGTCAAGGTCGGCCGCGCCACCAGCATCACCGGGCCGTACACCGACAAGAACGGCGTCTCGATGATGAACAACGGCGGCACCCCGGTCCTGGAGTCGCACGGCAGCGTCATCGGCCCCGGCGGGCAGTCGATCATGAACGACGCCGACGGGGACCTGATCGTCTACCACTACTACGACGGCAACGACAACGGCACGCCCAAGCTGGGCATCAACCTCTTGAGCTGGAGCACCGGATGGCCCGTCGCCTACTGACCCTGCTGGCAGCCCTGCTGCTGGCCCTCTCGATCGGCCAGCCTTCCGCCAGCGCCGCCTCGTTCGCCAACCCCGTCAAGTCGGTCAAGGGCGCCGACCCCTGGATCTCGTACCACGACGGCAACTACTACCTGGTGACGACGAGCTGGACCGACGTCATCACCATCCGCAAGTCCACCACCCTCGCCGGCCTGGCCACCGCCCCCAGCATCCAGGTGTGGCAGGGCGACGCCGCCTCGCGCTGCTGCAACATCTGGGCGCCGGAGCTGCACTCCCTCAACGGCCGCTGGTACCTGTACTACGTCGCCGGGCAGAACATCGCCGACTACAACCCGACCCAGCGCAGCCATGTGCTGGAGAGCGCGGGCTCCGACCCCATGGGGCCGTACACCTACAAGGGCCAGCTCAACTCCGCCTGGATGCTGGACCCGAGCGTCCTGAACGTGGGCGGCCGGCTGTACATGCTCGGCAGCGCGATCACCAGCGGCACCCAGAACCTCGTCATCGCGCCGATGTCCAACCCGTACACCGTCAGCGGTTCCTACTCGACGATCTCCAGGGCGACGTACGACTGGGAGCGGCAGGGCGGCACGGTCAACGAGGGCGCGGAGATACTGCAACGCGGCGGCCGGACCTTCCTCATCTACTCCGCGAGCGGCTGCTGGACCCCCGACTACAAGCTCGGCCAACTCGAACTCACCGGCTCCGACCCGCTGGCCGCCGCCTCCTGGACCAAGAAGTCCACGCCCGTCTTCCAGCGCAATGACGCCAACGGGGTCTACGGGCCCGGCCACAACGGCTTCTTCACCTCGCCCGACGGCCGGGAGAACTGGATCGTCTACCACGCCAACGACAGCGCGAGCGAGGGCTGCGACAACGGGCGTACGACCCGGGCCCAGAAGTTCACCTGGAACTCCGACGGCACCCCCAACTTCGGCACCCCGGTCCGCCTCGGCGCCTCCCAGACAGGCCCCTCCGGAGAGCCCTCCACCGCCTCCACCACCTACACGCTCACCAACCGCAACAGTGGCAAGTGCTTTGACGTGGCGGGGAGTTCGACCGCCGACGGCGCCAACGTCCAGCAGTGGGCATGCAGCGGCGGCAACAACCAGAAGTGGCGCCTGGAGGACCTGGGCGACGACACCCACCGACTCGTGAACGTCGCAACCGGCAAGGTCCTCGACACCCAGGACTGCTCCTCCGCCGACGGCGCCGACCTGAGGCAGTGGTCCTGGCTGAACAACCCCTGCCAGCGGTTCCGATTCATCGCCACTGACGGTGGTTACGTCCGCATCACCAACCAGGCCACCGGCAAGGTCGCCGACGTCGCCAACTGCGGAACGACGGACGGCACGGACGTACGCCAGTGGTCCTGGCTGGGCAACAACTGCCAACAGTGGCGCCTGAACCCGGCGTAACGGCAACGCCCTGTCTTTTAGGGGCGCGGGGAACTGCGCGACAAGCCACGACGATCGATCAGTCGCACAAATACCCGCCCCCTACGGCGAAAAGGCGCTACCCGGTCTGCATCCCCGCCGCATTGGGCCAACTCTGACTGTTGGGCCATCCGGTCGCCGGCGCGGGCGACAATCCGGGCGCCGGCCCCGTAGTACCCCGCACCTGCGCCGCCGTGAGCCCACCCCGGGCCGGCACCCCGGGCGGCGTGGGCCCGGGTGGCACCACAGCAGCGGCGGGCGCCACAGCAGCGGCGGGCGCCACAGGCGACGGGAACGGCATCGGCGCGGGGGCGGGCGCGGCGGGCGCGGGGGCCGGCATCGGGGCCGGGGCCGGAGCGACAGGTGCGGGCGCCGGCATGGGCGCCGGCATGGGAGTCGGCATGGGAGTCGGCATCGGCGTAGGCATAGGCGTAGGCATAGGCGTCGGCATCTGCGCGACGGCCGGCTGCGGCTGAGCCGCCGCAGGCATCGCGGTGCCCATGGCCTGCGCGGCCAGGCCCGGCATGCCGGAGCCGTTGGTGGAGCTGACCAACCGATCCACGGCCGCCGTACCCGAGCTGTAGTTGGTCCCTGTACCCAGCTCGGGCACGGCGGCTCCCCTCCTGGACCCGTAGAGCACCTGCTCCAGGCCGGACACCAGGCGACGCACGTCCACCTGGGGGCGCACCACGAGTCGCAGGAAGCGGCTGGACGAACCGATCTTGTTGCCGCACTCGCGGACCAGGATCCGGTGCTCGGTGAGCAGCCGGTCGCGGACCACGGTGCCTTCCGCGCCGACGGGAAGGCGCACGAAGAGGAAGTTGCCCTGCGACGGATACACCGTCAGGCCGGGCAGCTGGGCCAGATGGCTGGCCATGTCGAGACGGTCCCGGCGCACCTGGTGCAGGCTCTGCGCGTACTCGGCGCCGTGGTTCTTGAGCATGAACACCACGTGCTCGGCGAACGCGTTGAGGTTCCACTTCGGCAGCATCGAGCGGACCATGCCGGCCAGGGCCGGGTTGGCGACGAGGTAGCCGAAGCGGATGCCGTGCAGACCGAAGTTCTTGCCGAGGGAGCGCAGGACGATGACGTTCGGGCGCAGCATCGCCTCCTGCACCACCGAGGGCTCCTGCTCGGCGTCCGCGAACTCCAGGAACGACTCGTCGACGATGACCAGGTCCAGGTCGGCCATCGCGTCCATGAACTGCACGAGCGCGTGCTTGTGGAGGTAGCCGCCGTCGGGGTTGTTCGGGTTGCAGATCACGGCCACCCGGGTCCCCCGGGCGCGGATGAACTCGGCGTACTGGGCCAGGTCCAGAGCGAAACCGCTGGACTCCTGGAGCGGGAACATGTCGACCCGCTTGCCGGTCTCCATGGGCTGGTCCGTCCAGCGGCCGAACGTGGGGACGGGGATGGCGAGGGACTCACGGACCAGGAGATGGTCGATCCAGGTGATCAGCTCGGTGGAGCCGTTGCCCATGGCCACGCACTGCGGCGGGAGCTGGAGCAGGCTGCACAGCTCGGCCGTGATCGTGTCCGCGCTGCTCGGGTAGTACGTGATGATGTCCCGCAGCCGGGCCCCCATGTCCTGGAACATCTCCGGCGTCGGGAAGTACGGGTTGCAGGGAATACAGAAGTCGACCGGACCGGCTCCCTCGCCGCCCTCACGCGTCAGCGCCGCCATCGACGGGCTGTGTGCCGCCGTGCTGCGGAACAGCGAGGTGACGTTGTCGGCCATGGAACCTCCGAGTTTGGGTGGCCCGCGCGGGGGAGCACGGGCCGCCTTTACATACGGAGGCTGGGGTGGCGCTGTTCAACCACTGAGGAATCGGTGAGAACTTGTGGGCCACCTGTGAAGATCCGTCAGCAGGTGAACGAGTGCACCGTCGTCGAGCGGTACGTCTGCCCGGGCCGCAGCACCGTCGACGGGAACGACGGCTTGTTCGGCGAGTCCGGGAAGTGCTGCGTCTCCAGGCAGAGCGCGTCGCCCTGCCGGTAGACGTTGCCGCCCGAGCCGACGAGCGTGCCGTCGAGGAAGTTGCCGGAGTAGAACTGCAGACCCGGCTCCGTCGTCGCCATGCGCAGGGTGCGGCCGGACGACGGGTCCTTCAGCGTCGCGATCCACTCGGGGCGCGGCGAGATGCCCTTGTCGAGCACCCAGTTGTGGTCGAAGCCCTTGGCGTACAGCAGCTGCTGGTGGGCTTCGCGGAGGTCCTCGCCTATGCGCTTGGTGCGGCTGAAGTCGAAGGGGGTGTCCGCGACGGGGGCCGGCTCACCGGTGGGGATGAGGCCCGCGTCGACGGGGGTGTAGCGGGACGCGGCGATCTTCAGCTCTTGGTTCTCGATCGTGCCGCTGCCCTCGCCGGCGAGGTTCCAGTAGACGTGGCTGGTGAGGTTGACGACGGTGGCCTTGTCGGTGGTGGCCGTGTAGTCGATCCGCCAGTCGCCGTGCTTGGTGAGGGTGTACGTCACCTTCACCTTGAGCGTGCCCGGGTAGCCCATCTCGCCGTCGACGGAGGTGTGGTGCAGGTGCAGGCCGACGTCGGAGCCCTTGGCGAACGGCTCGACGTCCCACACGTGCTGGTCGAAGCCCTTGGCGCCGCCGTGCAGGCTGTTCACGCCGTCGTTGACATCGACCTGGTGGGCGTCGCCGTCGAGAGTGAACCGGCCCTTGTCGATACGGTTGCCGTACCGGCCGATCAGCGCGCCGAAGTACGGGCTCCCCGCGACGTAGTCCTCGATGTTGTCGAAGCCCAGGGAGATGTTGGCGTACCGGCCGCGCCGGTCCGGGACCTCCAGGGACTGCACGATGCCGCCGTAGGAGAGGACCTTCATCCGCGTGCCGCCGTTGGCCAGCGACCAGCTGTGGACCGTGGTGCCGTCGGCGAGGGTGCCGAAGAGGGACTTCACCGGCGTGTTGCCTCCGTCGCTGAAAAGAACAGGGCCCCGCCTTCCGGCGGGGCCCTCCTGCTGTACTTACGAACCGACCTTGCGCTTGTTCCAGACGTCGAACCCGACCGCCGCCAGCAGCACCAGGCCCTTGATGACCTGCTGCCAGTCGGTGCCGATGCCGACGAGGTTCATGCCGTTGTTCAGCACGCCCAGGACCAGGCCACCGATGATCGCGCCGAGGACCGTGCCGACGCCGCCGCTCATCGACGCGCCGCCGATGAACGAGGCGGCGATGGCCTCCAGCTCGAAGTTGAGGCCGGCCTTGGGAGAGGCCGCGTTGAAGCGGGCGGCGAAGACCAGACCCGCCAGGGCCGCGAGCATGCCCATGTTCAGGAAGACCAGGAAGGTGACCTTCTTGTCCTTCACACCCGACAGCTTGGCCGCGGGCAGGTTGCCGCCGATCGCGTAGATGTGGCGGCCGATGATCGCGTTGCGCATCACGTAGCCGAAGCCGACGAGCAGCACGCCCAGGATGAGCAGCACGATCGGGGCACCCTTGTAGCTGGCCAGCAGCATGGTGAGGGTGAGGATGGCGGCGCCCAGTGCCACCAGCTTCAGCAGGAACAGGTTGAAGGGCGGGACGTCGAGGGAGAACTCCTGCTGGCGGCGGCGGTCACGGAACTCCTGGAAGACCACGACCGCGATCATCGCGAAGCCGAGCAGCAGTGTGAGGTTGTGGTAGTTCGTGTTCGGACCGACCTCGGGCAGGAAGCCGTTGGCGACCTTCTGCAGGCCCTCGGGGAACGGGCCGAGGGTCTGGCCCTCCAGGAAGATCTCCGTGAGACCACGGAAGATCAGCATGCCCGCGAGGGTCACGATGAACGACGGTATGCCGCCGTAGGCGATGAAGAAGCCCTGGACCGCACCCGCGAGGGCGCCGACGGCCAGGCACAGCAGCACGGCGAGCGGCCATGGCATGTCGTGCTTGACCATGAACACGGCGGCCATGGCGCCGACGAACGCCGTCAGTGAGCCGACCGACAGGTCGATGTGGCCGGCGATGATGACCAGCATCATGCCGATCGCGAGGATCAGGATGTAGCTGTTCTGCAGGACCAGGTTGGAGACGTTGCGCGGCAGCAGCAGGTCACCGTCGGTCCACACGGCGAACAGCGCCACGATCAGGCCGAGGGCGATCAGCATGCCGTACTGCCGCATGTTGCGGCGCATGCCGTCCAGCACCAGCTGGAGCAGGCCGTCACCCGCGGCCCCTCCGCTCTTGCCCGGCGGCGCGGGGGCCGGGGTCTTGGCGGTCACATCCGTGCTCATCGGGATACCTCTTTGTCCTTTGTCATCTGACGCATCAGCGATTCCTGCGAGGCCTCGGCCCGCGAGAACTCACCGGTCAGCCGCCCCGCGGCCATCGTGTAGATGCGGTCACACATGCCGAGCAGTTCCGGCAGCTCGGAGGAGATGAAGACGACCGCCTTGCCCTGGGCGGCCAGCTGGTCGATGACCGTGTAGATCTCGTACTTGGCACCGACGTCGATGCCACGCGTCGGCTCGTCCAGGATCAGCACATCGGGACCCGCGAAGATCCACTTGCTGAGGACGACCTTCTGCTGGTTGCCGCCGGACAGCTTGCCCACCGGCTCGAAGACGGTCGGCGCCTTGATGTTCATGGACTTGCGGAAGCCCTCGGCGACCTGCCGCTCCTCGTGCTCGTCGACCACACCGCCCTTGGCGACCTTGCCCAGCGCGCTGAGCGAGATGTTGCGGTTGATGGTGTCGATGAGGTTGAGGCCGTAGTGCTTGCGGTCCTCGGTGACGTACGCGATGCCGTTCCTGACCGCCTCGGGGACGGACTTCGTACGGATCTCCTTGCCGTCCTTGAGGACCGTGCCGCCGTGGTAGCGGCCGTAGGTCCGCCCGAAGACGCTCATCGCGAGCTCGGTGCGGCCGGCGCCCATCAGGCCCGCGATGCCGACGATCTCGCCGCGCCGCACGGACAGGGACACGTCGTCGACGACCTTGCGCTGCTGGTCGATCGGGTGGTGCACGGTCCAGTTGCGGATCTCCAGCGCGGGGGCGGAGCCCTCCTCCGGCTCGTGCGGGGTGCGGTCCGGGAACCGGTTCTCCAGGTCCCGGCCGACCATCCCGCTGATGATCCGGTCCTCGGTGGTCTCCGGCGCCTTCACATCGAGCGTCTCGATGGTCTGGCCGTCGCGGATGATCGTCACCGAGTCGGCGACCTTGCGGATCTCGTTGAGCTTGTGGGAGATGATGATCGAGGTGATGCCCTGCTTCTTCAACTCCAGGATCAGATCCAGGAGTTTGCCGCTGTCCTCGTCGTTCAGGGCCGCGGTCGGCTCATCCAGGATGAGCAGCTTCACCTTCTTCGACAGCGCCTTCGCGATCTCCACCAGCTGCTGCTTGCCCACACCGATGTCGGCGACGCGGGTGTCCGGGTGGTCGCTGAGACCGACCCGGCGCAGCAGCTCGGTGGCGTGCCGCAGGGTCTCCCTCCAGTCGATGAACCCGCCCTTGGCGTGCTCGTTGCCGAGGAAGATGTTCTCCGCGAGGGAGAGGTACGGAGACAGCGCCAGTTCCTGGTGGATGATGACGATGCCGCGGTGCTCGCTCGCCCGGATGTCCTTGAACTCGCAGACTTCCCCCTCGAAGAGGATGTCCCCTTCGTAGGTGCCGTGCGGGTGGACGCCGGAGAGGACCTTCATCAGGGTCGACTTACCGGCGCCGTTCTCCCCGCAGATGGCGTGGACCTCGCCCTGCTGGACGGTCAGCGTGACGTCCGACAGCGCCTTGACGCCGGGAAAGGTCTTGACGATCGAGCGCATTTCCAGGACGGGTCCCGCCATGGTCGTGCCTTCCAATCAGAGTGTGCCGGCGGTTAGTTGAGGTCGCTTTCCTTGATGTAGCCGGTGTCGACGACCTCCTTCTTGTAGTTGGCCTTGTCGACACTGACCGGGGTGAGCAGGTAGGCCGGGACGACCTTGGCGCCGTTGTCGTACGTCTTGGTGTCGTTCGTCTCGGGCTTCTTGCCGTTGAGCGCCGCGTCGACCATGTTCGAGGCGACCTTGGCGAGCTCACGGGTGTCCTTGTAGACGGTCATCGACTGCTCGTCGGCGATGATCGACTTCACCGAGGCGACCTCGGCGTCCTGGCCGGTGACGATCGGCCACGGCTTGGTCTTGGAGCCGTAGTCGTCCGAGCGCAGGGCGGAGAGGATGCCGATGGAGATGCCGTCGTACGGCGAGAGGACCGCGTCGACGCGCTCGCTCTTGTAGGCCGACGTCAGGATGTCGTCCATGCGCTTCTGGGCGGTGCCGCCGTCCCAGCGCAGGGTGGTGACCTGGTTCAGGGCGGTCTGCTTGGAGCGGACGACGAGCTGCTTCTTGTCGATGTACGGCTGCAGGACCTTCATCGCGCCGCCGAAGAAGTAGCGGGTGTTGTTGTCGTCGTTGGAGCCGGCGAACAGCTCGACGTTGAACGGGCCCTTCTTCGAGCCGTCCTTCAGGCCGAGCTTCTCGACGATGTAGTTGCCCTGGAGCTCGCCGACCTTCTCGTTGTCGAACGACGCGTAGTAGTCGACGTTCTTGGTGCCGAGGATGAGGCGGTCGTAGGAGATCACCGGGATCTTGGCGTCGGCGGCCTGCTGGAGCACGTTGTTCATCGACTTGTTGTCGATGGCCGCGACGATCAGCGCCTTGACGCCCTGCGTGATCAAGTTCTCGATCTGCGAGACCTGCTGGTCCGGGTCGTCCTCGCCGTAGACCAGCTTGGTCTTGTAGCCCTTCGACTCCAGGTCCGCGACGACGTTCTTGCCGTCGGCGATCCAGCGCTCGGAGGACTTGGTCGGCATCGCGATGCCGATGGTGGCGCCCTTGGTGTCCCCGCCCTCCTCCTTGCTGCCGCCCTCTCCGCTCTGGCCACAGGCGGACAGGGTCAGGGCGAGGGAGGCGGCTCCGGCTATGGCGGCGAGTGCGGCTCTGCGAGTGCGCATGGTCATCATCCTTGATGTGTGTGAGCAGGGCTCGGTGGGGCGGTGGCGAGGACGCTTCGAGGGTTGAACGGTGCAGACCCCGGGTGTGTCGGATTGTGTTCGACTGCGTCGTCTTCTGTGAAGGGGGTTTGTCCGGAACGTTATGCGGGAGTTTCGAATCTCTTCAGCGTCCCGGGCAGCCGTGAACCGAGAGGCGCCATGTCGCCGTCGGCTCCGTGCCGTGCGAGCAGGTCCAACGCCAGGCGTCCGCGCCGCACGCGTTCCTTGGCGGTGGCCAGCGTCAGGTCCCTCATGTGGTGCCCGTAGGGATAGATCCCCGGGGCCTTGGAGAGCCCGAACTTCAAGTAGAGCGGTGCGCCGCGCCGGATCAGCTCGGCGACCTCGTACATCCGGATGTAGCCGCCGAGATCGTCCGGGGCCTCGATGTACATGTCCATCGGGGCGGCGGAGACCCGCCGTATCTCGGTGAGGTGGTCGAGCGTCAGGTCGCTCGGCACGTTGATCGAGTCGCCGCCGAGGTTCTCGTACACCGCGTACGCGGCCGGGTTGACGGGGCCGATCAGCGCGCTCACCTTCAGCGTCGTGTCGGCCGGGATGATCCCGGCGGTGCGCGCCCGGTGCAGCGCCCACAGCACGCCCTCGTCGGCGACGAGCAGGCACTTGACGCCCAACTCCGTGGCCCTGACGGCGTCCTCGACGCACCCGGCCACCGCGTCGTGGCCCCGGGCGCGCAGTCCGGCGCCCTTGGAGTCGGTACGGGTGGAGCCGCCGATGTCCCAGGTGCCGCGCGGGCCGGTGAACAGGCAGAGCTCGATGTCGCGCTCGGCGGTCGCCTCCACCATCTCGGTGATCTCGGCGTCGGTGAGCATCCAGATGCCGCTGCCCTGGCTGATCCGGTGGACCGGCACATCGAGCCGCGAAGACTCCTTGAGGACCACGGCGAGCGCCTCGGGGCCCTCCACGGAGGGAACCTCGGTGCGCCAGCGGCCTCCGCCGGGGAAGGTGTGCGGAGAGGCGTCGGAGGGGTCGAGGGCGGGCGCCTCCAGGCCGAGTGCGGCGAGCGCCTGCTCGCCGGGGCGGCGCGGCGTCGGGGCGTGGGTGTCGGTCACAAGCTGTCCTTCTGTTCGATATTTCGGACGATGGTCGCGGCTCTGGTCGCGCGGGGCGTTGGGTGTACGCCGGTACGAAGTCGTCAGGTACCCCGTACCGGCGTACGGCTCAGGGGTGTGTCACGGCCGCAGCAGGACCTTTCCGACCTTCGGGTCGCCGGACCCCACCAACTCGATGGCCTGCGGGAACTCCTCCAGCGGCAGTTCGTGCGTGACCAACGGGAGCGGGTCGAGGAGGCCGGCGCCGAAGACCCGCACGGTGTGCGCCCAGGCATCCGGTGCCGCGCCGAACACGGTCTGCACCTCCAGCTGCCGCACGACGAGATCGGTCGGGTCGAGCCCGTCGGCGCCCGGCGCCGGGATGCCCGTCAGGATCAGCCGTCCACCGCGGCGCAGCAGGGCGGCGGCGGTGCGCGCCGCGTCCGCGGACCCGGCGGTCTCGATGACGACGTCGAAGTCGCCGGGCAGTTCCTCGTCCTTGGTGCGGAAGTCCGTCGCGCCGAACCGCTTCGACAGCTCGGCCCGGTCCGGACGCGTCCCCACGACGAGCAGCTCGGCCGGCGAACCCGCCTTCAGGAACTGAACGGCGAACATCCCGAGCGTGCCGGTGCCCACCACGGCCACCCGCTCGCCCGGCACCGCCTTCGCCTTGAGCGCGGCGGCCGCGATGCACGCGGCCGGCTCCAGCAGCGCCGCCGCCGTCAGATCCGCGTCGTCCGGCAGCACGTGCAGCAGCCGGGCCGGAAGCGTGAGCGTGGGGGCCATGGCGCCCGGCTGGGTGAAGCCGGTCTCCTCGTAGCCCGCCGTGCACAGCGTCGTCTCGCCCGCGTGGCAGCGGTCGCAGACCTGGCAGTTCCTGAAGCCCTCGCCCACGACCTTGCGGCCCACCAGGCCCGAGGGGACGCCGTCGCCGACCGCCGCCACCGTCCCGGACCACTCGTGGCCCGGCGTGAGCGGATAGCGGACGTACCCCTCCGGCCGGTTGCCCTGGAAGACCTCGCGGTCACTGCCGCAGATCCCCGAGGCGTGCACCCGGACCAGGGCCTCGCCCGCTTCCGGCTGCCGGGGCTCGTGCGGGACGAGCCGGTGCTCGCCCGGGGCCTCGATCACGACGGCGGTGCTCACTGGGACTCCCTGGGGCCGGGCCGACGGGTGTGGGCGCTCACACGGTGCCCTTGGGCTTGCGCTGCTCCCAGCCGTCGGCCCACAGGTCGAACCGGGCCTGCTGCTGCGGGAACTCCGCGGCGGCGTCGACGTCCAGCTCCACACCGAGACCGGGCTCGTGGGAGAGGTGGAAGCAGCCGTCCTCCGGGTTCACCTGGGGGGCGCCCTTGATCACCTTCTTGATCTCCGCGTCCGCGAAGTCGTTGAAGTGCTCAAGGATCTTGAAGTTGGGGGCGGTGAAGCCGACCTGGAGGGAGGCGGCGGTCAGCACGGGCCCGCCCACGTTGTGGGGCGCGACCAGCATGTAGTGCGTCTCGGCGGTGGCGGCCAGCTTGCGGGTCTCCCAGATGCCGCCGATGTGGCCGACGTCCGGCTGGATGATGTCCACGGCCTGGCTCTCGAAGAGCTCCCGGAACTCGATGCGGTCGTGGATGCGCTCACCCGTGGCGACCGGCATGTCGACCTTGGCGGCGACCTTCTCCAGCGCCTTCAGGTTCTCCGGCGGCACCGGCTCCTCCAGCCACGCGGGCTTGAAGGGCGCCAGCTCCTTGGCCAGGCGGACGGCCGTGGCGGGGGAGAACCGGCCGTGCATCTCCAGCATCAGCTCGGCGTCCGGGCCGATGGCGTCGCGCACGGCCTCGATCAGGGAGACCGCGTAGAGGCTCTGCTCGTGGTCGAGCTCGAAGTGGCCGGTCCCGAACGGGTCGATCTTGAGCGCCCGGTAACCGCGCTCCATGACCCCCTGGGCCGCCTTGTGGTACGCCTCGGGCGTCCGCTCGGTGGTGTACCAGCCGTTGGCGTACGCCTTGACCTTGTCGGTGACCTTGCCGCCGAGCAGCTGCCAGACCGGCACGCCCAGCGCCTTGCCCTTGATGTCCCAGCAGGCCATCTCGATCACGGCGATGCCGGACATCACGATCTCGCCGGCCCGGCCGTAGTCGCCGTACTTCATCCGCTTGACGAGATCCTCGACAGCGAACGGGTCGGAGCCGAGAATGTGGTTGGTCTTCGCCTCGTGCAGATAGCCGAGCAGTGCGTCGGTGTGGCCCAGCATGCGGGTCTCGCCGACGCCGGTGAGTCCCTCGTCGGTGTGCACCTGGACGTAGGTCAGGTTCCGCCACGGCGTTCCGACCACGTGTGTGCTGATTCCCGTGATGCGCACGGTACTCCCTGTCCTCTTCGATCTGTTCGGTCTGTTCGGTTGTTCGAAATTTCGGCACTCGTTCGAAATGCTGATCGCGACAGTAGGGACGACCACATGCGAGTGTCAATGGGTCTACAAACAACGGTTTCGCACTGGCGGCGGAGACGGCCGGCGAGGCGGATGGGACGGGGTGTGCCACGCGGGGTGCCGGGCTCGTCGAAGGCGCGTGCATGTCTCCCATGGTGGGTGCTCGGAGCGCTCCTGACCAGGTGAAACGCCATCGATCCCGCGGCCTTCGCCGCTCGTCGCGTTATTCAACCGTGACGACTTCTCTGTCGCAGCCCCCTTGACCGGCATGAATTGTTAGCGCTCACAATGACGTCCGCATTCACCAGTCGACCCCGACGGCATGCAAGGAGGTACGAGCGTCGTGTCAGCAGTGCTTCAACTCGCCTTCCCGGCCCGTGCCGTTGGCCTTTCGGGAACATCGGCATGACGCGGCCCGCGCCGAACCATCGGCCCTCGGTGCAGGTCTTATCGGCAGGCGACCGCCAAGGAGGTGCGGCTGTGACCCACTCGCAGCTTCGGCCGCCCACCATGGCCGACGTGGCACGCCAGGCCGGTGTGTCCCACCAGACCGTGTCCCGCGTGCTGGGGGACCACCCCAACGTGCGGGACGAGACACGGGCCAAGGTGCTGCGCGCCATCGAGGAGATGGGCTACCGCCGCAACTTCTCCGCACGGGCCCTGGCGACCCGGCGCACCCGCACCCTGGGCGTGGTCGCCTCCAACACCACGCTCTACGGTCCGGCCAGTACGTTGTTCGCGCTGGAGGAGGCCGCACGTGCCGAGGGCTATCTGGTCTCGACGGTCAGTCTGCGCAGGCTGACGGTCAAGACGCTGTCCGAGGCCCTGGACCGCCTCAGTGAGGGCGGCGTGGAGGGGGTCGTCGCCATCGCCCCGCAGCGGTCGGCGGTCGAGGCTCTCGCCGAACTCCGCCACCCGTTCCCGGTGGTGGCCGTGGGCACCGGCTCGGGCGCCGGGGTCCCCAGCGTCAACGTGGACCAGAATCTGGGCGCACGGCTGGCCACCGGCCATCTGCTCGCCGCGGGCCACCGCAGGGTCTGGCATCTCGCCGGGCCCGAGGACTGGCAGGAGGCGGTGGACCGGGTCGAGGGCTGGCGGGCGGCCCTCGCGGAGGCGGACGTGGAACCGCCGATGCTGCTGCGGGGGGACTGGAGCCCGCTGTCGGGCTACCGGGCCGGCCAGGAACTGGCGGGCTGGGTGGGGCGCGGCCTGACCGCCGTCTTCGTGGCCAACGACCAGATGGCACTGGGGGTGTTGAGGGCGCTGCGTGAGGCGGGCGTGCGTACGCCCCAGGACGTCGCGGTGGCCGGCTTCGACGACATTCCGGAGTCGGAGTTCTTCGCCCCGCCGCTCACCACCGTCCGGCAGGACTTCGCGACGGTGGGCAAGCGGAGCATCGCCCTGCTGCTGGACCTGATCGAGGGCCGTACCCCCTCCGGGGCGTCCCAGGTCTCCATCGAACCCCAACTCGTCGTCCGCGCAAGCACGTTCCCGTACCTGCCTCAGCCTGGAGTCGCTCCCGGCTGACGCCGTACCACCCGGTCGCTTGTCGCCCTTTGAGCAAGCGTGCCCGATATTTCGAACGATGATCGACAGGCTGGACGCAGTGCAGCCTGTCCACACGAGCACTCACCGAGTGCTGAGTACCGAGTACCGCGTACCAGCGGTCCGTCCCCGGACCGGCTCTTCGAAGGAGAAGACATGCTCAACAGACGGAACTTCCTCACCGCGGCGGTCGGCGTGGCGGCCACGGCGGGCCTGGCGGCCTGCGCCAAGGAAGACGGCTCCTCCACGGGCTCCTCCTCCGGCGGCAGCAAGACGATCACCCTCGGCTTCTCCCAGGTCGGCTCCGAGAGCGGCTGGCGCACCGCCAACACCGACTCGGTGAAGTCGGCCGCCAAGGAGGCCGGTTACAAGCTGCAGTTCTCCGACGCGCAGCAGAAGCAGGAGAACCAGATCTCCGCGATCCGCAGCTTCATCGCGCAGAAGGTGGACGTCATCGCCTTCTCGCCGGTGGTCGTCACCGGCTGGGACGCCGTGCTCAAGGAGGCCCAGTCGGCGAAGATCCCGGTCGTCCTGACCGACCGGTCCGTGGAGAGCGACGAGTCCCTGTTCGTCGCCCTGGTCGGCTCCGACTTCACCGACGAGGGCCGCCGCGCCGCCAAGATCCTGGAGAAGGTCCTTCAGAAGGCCGGCCACAAGGGCAAGGTGAAGATCGCCCAGCTGGAGGGCACCACCGGTGCCGCCCCCGCGATCGAGCGCGCCAAGGGCTTCAAGGAGGTCATGGACGCCGAGCACAAGGACGACTGGGAGATCGTCGTCAGCCAGACCGGTGACTTCACCCGGGCCGGCGGCAAGCAGGTCATGGCGGCCTTCCTGCAGTCCAACCCGGACATCGACGTGCTGTTCGCGCACAACGACGACATGGGCCTCGGCGCCATCCAGGCCATCGAGGCGGCCGGCAAGAAGCCCGGCAAGGACATCCTCATCGTCACGGTCGACGGTGTGAAGGACGGCTTCATCGCCATGTCCGAAGGCAAGATCAACGCCATCGTCGAGTGCAACCCGCTGCTCGGCCCCCAGCTGATGGAGGTCGTGAAGACGGTCCACGAGGGCGGCAAGGTCGAGCGCTGGATCAAGACCAAGGAGAGCGACTTCATGCAGGACCAGGCCAAGGACGCGCTCCCCACCCGCAAGTACTGACCGACCGCACCCACCGGCAGGGAGTCTCCGGCCGACCGGCGACCATCCGGTCCCGGGAGGCTCCCTGCGGGCCTGAACGCATTTCAAGAGGAGCGCTGCCATGGCAGAGCCGCGGCCCGTCCTGGAGATGACGGGCATTGTCAAAGAGTTTCCGGGGGTACGGGCTCTGTCGGGCGTCGACTTCCGGCTCTTCCCCGGCGAGATCCACGCCCTCATGGGCGAGAACGGGGCCGGGAAGTCCACCCTCATCAAGGTGCTGACCGGCGTCCACCCCCTGGACGGCGGCACGATCACCCTCGACGGCAAGGCCGTACGGATCGGCAGCCCGCTGCAGGCGCAGCACGCCGGCATCAGCACGGTCTACCAGGAGGTCAACCTCTGCCCCAACCTCTCGGTGGCGGAGAACATCTTCATCGGCCGTGAACCCACCCGCGCCGGCCGCATCCAGTGGAAGCAGATACGCAAGCAGGCCGCGGAGATGGTCGACCGGCTCGGCCTCGACATCGACGTGACGGCGCCGCTGTCCTCGTACCCGCTGGCCGTGCAGCAACTGGTCGCGATCGTACGGTCGGTGGGCCACGGCGACAGCGACGGCGAGGGCTCCGGCACCAAGGTGCTCGTCCTGGACGAGCCCACCTCCAGCCTCGACCGCGACGAGGTCCTCGAACTGTTCCGCCTGATGCGGCGGCTGAGGGACGAGGGCGTCGCGATCCTCTTCGTGTCGCACTTCCTCGACCAGATCTACGAGATCTGCGACCGCATGACCGTGCTGCGCAACGGCACCCTGGTCGGCGAGCACATGGTGGCCGACCTCGACCAGGTCGGGCTGATCGAGCTGATGATCGGCAAGGCCCTGGACCAGCTGGAGGAGCTGCACGAGCACCAACTGCGCTCCGACGTCGGCGAGACGCTCGTCAAGGCCGAGGGCCTCGGCCGCACCGGCGGTATCGCCCCGTTCGACCTGGAGATCAAGAAGGGCGAGGTGCTCGGCCTCGCCGGACTGCTCGGCTCGGGCCGCACCGAACTGGCCCGGCTGCTGTTCGGCGCCGACCAGCCCGACAGCGGCAAGGTGACGATCGTCGGCAAGCAGGTCCCGATGAGCGCCCCCAACGACGCCATCGGCGCCGGGGTCGCGTTCTGCTCGGAGAACCGCAAGACCGAAGGTCTCGTCCCCGACCTCACGGTGCGCGAGAACATCATCCTCGCCCTCCAGGCGTCCCGCGGCTGGACCCGGCCCATCCCGGCCTCCCAGCGCGACGAACTCGTCGCCAAGTACATCAAGGCCCTCGACATCCGCCCCGCCAACCCCGAGGCCCGCGTAGGCCAGTTGAGCGGCGGCAACCAGCAGAAGGTGCTGCTCGCCCGCTGGCTGATCACCCAGCCGAAGCTGCTGATCCTCGACGAGCCCACGCGCGGCATCGACGTCGGCGCCAAGGCCGAGATCCAGAAGCTCGTGGTCTCCCTCTCCGAGGACGGCATGTCCGTGCTGTACATCGCGGCCGAACTGGAGGAGGTGCTCCGCCTCAGCCACACCATCGGAGTGCTGCGCGACCGCAAGCTGGTGGCGCAGCTGACCAACGGGCCGGAGATCACCACCAGCAGGATCCTGGAGACCATCGCGAGCGGAGAGCACCAGTGAGCACCCCATCAGCGACCACCCCCGCCCGCTGGCGAGCACTGACGCACCATCACCTGTTCTGGCCGGTCGCGGTCCTGGTCGCCCTGCTGCTCGTCAACGTCCCCTTCACACCCGACTTCTTCGCGATCCGGATGGCGGACGGCCACCTCTACGGCAGCCTCGTCTCGATCGTGCTGTTCGGCTCGCCGCTGATCCTCGTGGCGGTCGGCATGACCCTGGTCATCGCCACCGGCGGCATCGACCTCTCCGTCGGCGCCGTGGTCGCCATCACCGGCGCCCTGACCTGTTCGTACATCAGCGACCAAGCCGACCAGAACGCGCTGGCCGGGGTCTTCCTCGCCATGGGCATCGGCCTGGTGGCGGCAGTGGTCTGCGGCCTGTGGAACGGCTTCCTGGTCGCCCGGATGGGCATCCAGCCCATCATCGCGACCCTCATCATCATGGTCGCCGGACGCGGTGTCGCCCAGCTGATCACCGACGGCCAGATCATCACCATCAACAGCGAGCCGTACAAGCTCATCGGCGGCGGCTACTGGCTGACCCTGCCCTTCTCCATCTTCGTGGTGGCCGCCGTCGTGGCCGTCACCGTCGCCCTCACCCGCCGTACGGCGCTCGGCCTGCTCGTCGAGTCGGTCGGCGGCAACGCCGAGGCCAGCCGTCTGGTCGGCATCCGCTCCATGCGCATCAAGATCATGGTGTACATGTTCTGCGCCCTGTGCGCGGGCATCGCCGGGCTGATGATCAGCTCCAACACCTCTGCCGCGGACGGCAACAACGCCGGCCTGTGGATCGAGCTGGACGCGATCCTCGCGGTCGTCATCGGCGGCACCTCGCTGCTCGGCGGCCGGTTCTCCATCGGCGGCACCGTGATCGGCGCCCTCGTCATCCAGACCCTGACCACCACGATCTACACCATCGGCGTGCCCACCCAGACCAACCTGGTCTTCAAGGCCGCCGTCGTCATCGTCGTCTGCCTGCTGCAGTCCCCGAAGTTCCGGGCCAAGGTCTTCGGCGCGAAGGGACGCGCCCGGGTTACCGCCCCGGCGGAGCCCGCCACCCCGGCCGACGCCGCCCCGAAGATGGAGGTGTCGCGATGAGCGCGACCACCAAGACCCGTACGGCAGCGGAAGGCCGTACGCCGTCCACGCCGGCGCAGGCGTCCACGGCCGCGCGTCTGCTCGGCGACCGGCGGCTGCCCGTCCTGGTCACGGCCGGCCTGTTCCTCGCGATGTACATCGGCGGTCTCAGCCGCTACCAGAACTACGGCTTCGGTGAACCGCAGGTCTTCCTCAACCTGTTCATCGACAACGGCTATCTGCTGGTCGCCGCCGTCGGCGCCACCTTCGTCATCCTGTCCGGGGGCATCGACCTGTCCGTCGGTTCGCTGATCGGCTTCACCACCATGTTCACGGCATGGCTGGTGGAGCGTCAGGGCCTGCCGCTGCTGCTGGTCATCCCGCTGGCCCTGGGCGTGGGCGCGTTCGGTGGCTTCCTCATGGGCTATGTGATCCACAACTTCGAGATCCAGCCGTTCATCGTGACCCTCGCCGGCCTCTTCCTCTTCCGCGGCCTCTGCCTGGTCATCAGCAAGGAGTCCATCTCCATCAGCGACTCCACGGTGAGCAGCATGGCGCAGACCCGGGTGCCGCTCGGACTGGGGGAGCTGTCGATCGGTGCCGTCGTCGCCCTGGTCGTCCTCGCCGCCGCCTTCTACATACTCCACTACACGCGCTTCGGCCGCCGGGTGTACGCCATCGGCGGCAACGAGCAGTCGGCGCTGCTGATGGGGCTTCCGCTGGGCGGCACGAAGATCGCCGTGTACACGGTGAGCGGCTTCTGCTCGGCGCTGGCCGGCCTGCTGTTCATGCTGTACATCCAGTCCGGTGACCCGCTGCACGCCGTCGGCATGGAGCTCGACGCGATCGCCGCGGTCGTCATCGGCGGCACGCTGCTGACGGGCGGCTCCGGTTACGTCCTGGGCACCCTGTTCGGCGTCCTCGTGCTGGGCCTGATCAAGAGCATCATCCAGTTCGAGGGCACGCTCAGCTCCTGGTGGACGAAGATCGCCACGGGTGTGCTGCTGTGCGCGTTCATCCTGATCCAGCGGGCGATGACGGCACGCAAGCAAACATAGGCCGGACCTCGGCACTTGGCCCGACGTGGCCCGTCGCACGGCGAACGTGCGACGGGCCACCTTACGTTGGCGTACGGATCTGGCGCGGAGGATCGCACCGAATGGCCGGGCTTGACCCCACCGACCAAACCGGAAAGGTCAGTTCCGCACACAACCTTCACAGCAGTCGCTAGGAAAGGTGTGTGTGGGTTCCCTAGTCTTCCCGCGTCATGGACTACTGCCACCCGTGCCAACGGCACCTGAACGGCGCCCTCGCCTGCCCGGGGTGCGGCGCCGCGATCGACGAGCTGGGCGCCTACACGGGCGCGGGTGTGCCCGGCGAGGTGTACCCGCAGCTGGCCGAGCGGCCAGTGCAGGCACCTGTGGGGGCCGCGGGGGCTCCGGGTGGGTACGCGGCGTACGAGGGGCAGTACGGGACCGGCGCCGGGCAGTACGGGCAGTACGGGCAGTACGGGGGCGGCGAGTACGACGACCGCTATGCCGAGGCGCACTCCGAACCGCACTCCGAGACGCACGGCGAGGAGACCCCGGCCGAGGCCGCGGATGTCGCGCCGGTCGGCGGACGGGCCGCGCGGCGGGCGGCGCAGCGGCGCGGCCGCAGACGCGGTCACGACGAGCGCGACGAGTACGCCGCCGGGGACGACGAGCAGGACGAGCAGGACGAGTACGACGACGAGGACGACGGCGACCTGGACGAGGAGTCCGGTTCGGCCGGCGCCAGCCGTCGCGATCGCAAGGCCGCCGCGCACCGCCGTCGCCGTCGCCGGACCCTGCTGATCGCCGCCGGGTTCGTCCTGGCCGCCGGGGGCCTGAGCCTCGCGGAACTCGGCATGGACGCCCCGGGCTCCAGCCCGAAGCCGGCGGCCGCCGGGGACGAGTCGGCGGAGGGCGCGGCCTCGGAAGAGGTGACCGCGTCCCCCGACGCGAAGGACGGCGCGACGAGGACCGACGGGAACTCGCCGTCGTCGTCGCCCTCGTCGTCCCCCTCGGCCTCGAAGTCGCCGAAGGACGACGACAAGAAGAAGGACGAGGACAAGACCCCCGACAAGGACGGCCGGTCCGCGACGACGGGCAGCGGCGGCTCCGGCGCGACCTCGGCCCCCACCCCGACGTCCGAGCCGGAGGCCCCGGCGCCCACCGCCGACCCGACCACCTCCGACCCGACCCCCGACCCCTCGCCGTCGGAGACGGAGTGCGACCGGTTCCTGTGGTGGTGCACGTAACCACGTAAACCGTTCACTTCCGCGAATCCGCGGGGTCGTCAGCTCTTGCGGGAACGTCGCGTCCGAACGCCAGCCGGCCCAGCGTCCGCCAGTCCACCGTCGGCCTCGTACCGGGTGCTCCCGGGCGGTCGCGCGGCACGCGGACCCGCAGCACGCCGGGCGAGATACGGCAGGTGACCGGTGTGGGCAGCAGCAGGGCCTCGCCGTCCACGCCGACCGGGATGTCCGGGGCGTCGGCGTCGACCACCACCTCGTGCTCGGCCAGCGTGGTGAGCCCGCGCCCGTGGTGACCGCGCAGCAGCCCGGCCGCCTGGGCCGCGTTGTCGACGTTGACCCCGAGGACGCCGAGGACACCGGAGTCCAGCCGTGCGCGCCGGCCGAGTCCGGCGGCGTCGCCCAGCTGGTAGGGGTTGTTGCTGACCAGGACCGCCTGGGGCGCGTCGATGACCGTGCCGCCCGCGCGCACCGTCAGCCGCGGTCCGGTCCGGTGGGTCAGCAGCTCCGGGAGCTCCCGCAGGATGGTGGGCACCTTGCCGTCACGGTAGGCCGGGCTCTGCACGACGGCCGCGTACACACCGAAGGACGCGTTGTTGACGAAGACACGCTCACCGATGACGCCCAGGTCGAGACGGAGTTCGACCCCGTCGGTGAGGGCGGCGAGCCCCGTCGACGGATCGGTGCGATCGAGGCCCAGGTCCCTCGCGAAGTGGTTGCGGGTCCCGGCGCTGATCACCATGAACGGCAGCCCGTGCCCGGCGGCCACGCCCGCCACCTCCGCCTGGGTGCCGTCCCCGCCGGCCACCCCCAGCAGATCCGCGCCCCGCGCCACGGCCCGGCGGGCGAGCTCCGCGACGTCCTGCGGGTGAGCGGGGTCGAGCACGGCGACCTCGGCGCCCAGGGCCCGGGCCTTGGCCACGAGGTCGAACCGGCCGACCTTTCCGCCTCCGGAGCGGGGGTTCATGATCAGGAACGGCGATCGCGGCGGTGGGGTCGCGTACTGGCGGGGGCCGGCCGGCTCGATGTCGGCGGCGAGGGCGGCCCGCCCGATCAGCATCGCCAGGGCCCACAGCACCAGGACCGACAGCACGGCCCACAGCAGGCCCACCGTGGCGTAGGACACCAGTACCGCGAGCGGCACCAGCGCGGCGAGCGCGGCGGAGACGGCCCGTGCCGCTCCGTGCCGGGCGAGGGCCCACCACAGGGCGGCGACGGTGGCGGCGAGCCCCGCCAGGCCGACGACCAGCAGCGCCAGGCTCCTGCCCCCGGCGGCCGTCAGTAGCAGAGCGATCGCGCCGCCCGCGACCAGCAGGGCCAGGCGGGCCGCCCACCGTCGAGCCCCGGCGCGGGGAGGGTGCTCCGGGCCGGAGGTCTGAACGGGCTTGCGCGTACCGCCCACAGGGGCATCCCATGGCCCGCGCCCCGGCCCCGCATCACCTGCTCCGGGTGATCCCGCCGCCGCGCGCCGCTGTGACCATGCGGGCAAGGAGGTCCGGTCATGGCGACGACGTACGACAGCCCGCTCGCACCTGTGCCCGACGGTCCGCTCTCCCCGGACGAGCGCGCGGCACTCGGCAAGGAGGCGCGCGCCCGCGTCCCGCGCTCCGCCCACGCGTTCTTCGAGCCCGACCAGAAGCGGCCCGACCCCCTCGACATCATCGAGCGGCAGTCCGCCACCCGGGTCCCCGAACTGATCCCCGTCCGCTACGGCCGGATGCTCGAATCGCCGTTCCGCTTCTACCGGGGAGCCGCCGCGATCATGGCCTCCGACCTGGGCGCGGGGCCGCACACCGGGCTCTACGCCCAGCTCTGCGGAGACGCCCACCTGCTGAACTTCCGGCTCCTCGCCTCGCCCGAACGCCATCTCGTCTTCGACATCAACGACTTCGACGAGACCCTGCCGGGCCCCTTCGAGTGGGACGTCAAGCGGCTCGCCGCGTCCTTGGTGATCGCCGGCCGGGCCAACGGGTTCCCGGTGAGGCAGTGCGCCACGGTCGTGCGCGCCGGAGTGGAGGCCTACCGCGAGCGCATGCGGGAGTTCGCCGGGACACCCACCTTGGACGTCTGGTACGCGCGCGACGACTTCGACCAGATCGCGGCGCTGCTGCCCGAGCGGCCCGGCAAGCAGGACGAGCGGCGCGCCACCCGCGCGGCGGCCAAGGCCCGCAGCCGGACGAGCCTCCAGGCGGCCGCGAAGCTGACCCGTGTCGTGGACGGCACCCCCCGGATCGTCTCCGATCCCCCCTTGATCACCCGCCTCGCGGAGCTGCTGCCCGGCGCCGAGGGCGAGGACCTGGCACGGATGCTGCGCACCCTCGTCCACGACTACCGCTCCAGCCTGTCCTCCGAGCGGCGGCACCTGCTGAGCCGGTACCACGTGGTCGACATGGCGCGGAAGGTCGTCGGGGTCGGCAGCGTCGGCACCCGCTGCTGGATCATCCTGCTGCTCGGCCGCGACGACGGCGACCCGCTCCTGTTGCAGGCCAAGGAAGCCGGCGAGTCGGTCCTCGCGCCCTACTGCGGGGCGAGCCCGTTCCAGAACCAGGGCGAGCGGGTGGTGACCGGGCAACGGCTGATGCAGGCCGCCAGCGACATCTTCCTCGGCTGGGAGCACGTCACCGGCATCGACGGCCGTGAACGCGACTTCTACGTACGGCAGTTGCGGGACTGGAAGGGCATCGCCCGGCCCGAGACCATGGACCCCGGGACCCTGGGCCTGTTCGCCCGGCTGTGCGGCGCCTCACTGGCCCGGGCGCACGCCCGCTCCGGCGACCCGATCGCCATCGCCGCCTACCTCGGCCGCCGCGACACCTTCGACCGGGCGCTGGTGCGGTTCGCCGAGGCCTACGCCGACCAGAACGAACGCGATCACCGGGAACTGGCCGACGCGGTCGCCGACGGCCGCGTCACCGCCCGCACCGATCCGGCGGCGTGACCTCGGCCGACGCGCCCTCACCCGCCGGGGGTGACGACGGACGGCGCCTCGTGGATCAGGCTCGGGGTGTACGGCTGCGCGCCGCAGCCCGTCGAGGAAAGGGAGGCCGCCATGGCCACCACCAGTCGCCCCCAGCATCGGGAAGGGGCGCAGACCGCCGCCACCGGCCTGACGCTGTTCGCCGCAGTGATGCTGTTCATCGCCGGGATCCTCGATGTCTTCCGGGGAATCATGGGGATCGCCGAGGACGACGTCTACGTCACCACCCCCAACTACATCTTCAAGTTCGACCTGACCAGCTGGGGCTGGATCAACCTGCTGTTCGGGGCGCTGGCCGTGATCGTGAGCTTCGGCCTGTTCACGGCGAAGACATGGGCGAGGGTCGTCGGCGTCGGCATCGCGGCCCTGCTGCTGATCGCCAACTTCCTGTCCATCCCGTACTACCCGGTCTGGTCGCTCACGCTGATCGCGCTGTACGCGTTCATCATCTGGGCGCTCTGCGTGGTCCGGAAGGACCCCATGTCCGATTAGCGATGGGGGAACACCATGGACTACCCCCTGCTCGACGTGTTCTGGACCATGCTCTGGTTCTTCGTGTGGATCATGTGGCTGATGCTGCTGTTCCGCGTGGTCGCCGACATCTTCCGGGACGACGCGCTCAGCGGCTGGGGCAAGGCCGGCTGGACGCTGGCGGTGTGTGTGCTGCCGTTCCTCGGCGTCCTCGCCTACCTGGTCGTCCGCGGCCGCGGGATGGGCGAGCGGGAGCTCCACCGCGCACAGGACCGGGAGCGGGCGTTCCGGGCGTACGTCCGGCAGGCCGCCGCACCTGAGCCGAAGCCGCCGGGCACCAAGGCGGACGAACTGGGCCGGCTGGCCGCGCTGCACGACCGGGGCGCCATCACCGACGCCGAGTACGAGCGGGCCAAGTCCAAGGTCCTGACGACCTGAGGACTTGACGCCCCCCACGACCCGACGACCCGACGACACGGCGACCCGACGACACGGCGACCCGGCGACCTTCGATCCGACGCGGAGGCGGACGTGGACGGTCTGAACGTGCTGCCCCTGGCCGTGACCATGATGATCGGCCCGCAGATCATGTCGGCGATCATCTTCGTCACGGCACCCCGGGCCGTCCGCGTCTCGCTCGGCTTCCTCCTCGGCGTCGCCGTCGCCGCCACCGCCGGCACCGCGATCACCTTCGGCCTCGCCTCGGCGTTCGACCTGGGCGACCCCGACGACGGCGGCTCCGCCGGCAAGATCATCCAGTATGTGCTGGTCGGCCTCCTGGCGGCGTCCGCCCTCAAGAACTGGATCCGGCGGGAGACCGTCCAGCCCCCGAAATGGCTGGGCACACTGATGTCGGCGGACGCCAAGCGGGCGCTGAAGGTCGGACTGCTCGTCATCCTGCTGATGCCGTCGGACATCGTCGTCATGCTGACGGTGGGCACCAACCTCGCCCAGGCGGACGCGAACTTCGCCGAGGCGCTGCCGTTCATCGGCGCCACCGTGCTGATCGCCGCGCTGCCCCTGCTGTCCCTGCTGCTCTTCCACCGCAGGGCGACCGCCGCCATGCCGCATGTGCGGGACTGGATGAACACACACAGCTGGCTGATCAACATCGTGGTCTGCGTGGTCTTCATCGTGCTGATCCTCGCCTGACCGCCGCCCCGGCGACCGCACCCCGGCCCACGACGCCACCCACCCGCCGCGGGTGATGCCGTCCCGGGCCGACAGGCGCAGCGTGGAGAGCGTCAGCTTCGAGCGCCGCCGTGGCCCCATGGCGGCCGGCAAGTGGAGGACACCGTGGACTATCCGCTGCTCAACGCGTTCCTGACCATGCTCTGGTTCTTCCTGTGGGTCATGTGGTTCGTGCTGCTGTTCCGGGTCATCGGCGACATCTTCCGGGACGACACCATGGGCGGCGGGGCCAAGGCGGGCTGGACGGTCTTCGTCTGTCTGCTGCCGTACCTCGGCGTCTTCGTCTACCTGATCGCCCGCGGCCGTGGCATGGGCGAGCGCGACGTGCGCCAGATGCAGCGGCAGGAGCAGGCGTTCCGCTCCTACGTCCAGGAGGCCGCCGCCGGGACCCCGGCCACCGACGAGGCCCGGGCGACCCGCGTGGACGAGCTGACCAGGCTCGCCGGACTGCACGACCACGGCGACATCACCGACGCCGAGTACGAGCAGGCCAAGGCGAAGGTCCTCGCGGGCTGAGCGAACCCGCGCCCACACCGCTCCGGATACCCGCGCCCTCAGTCCGGGATGCGGCGGAACTCCGCCACGCGCAGCCCCAGCGACTGGAACCGGACCAACAGGCCGTAGAGATGCGCCTCGTCGTCGACCGGGCCGTACAGCACGGTCTGGGTGGGGACGACGGACGTCTTCAACTCGGGGAAGGCCGTGGCCAGCTCGTCCGACATCTCCCCGTCGACGCGGATCTCGTAGCGCATGCCCTCATGCTGGGCGACCGGGCGCGGGGTGGCATCACCCGGGCGAGGTGACACGGCAGAGCGGTCCGGGTACGGCAGAGCGGCCCGGGTACGGGTACGTCAGAGCTGCCCGGGTGTGTCAGAGCAGCCCCAGTTCGCGGGCCCGGCGGACGGCCTCGCCGCGCCGGCTCGCGGCGAGCTTGCGGTAGATGCTCTTCAGGTGGGTCTTCACCGTGTTGACCGACAGATGCAGGTCGGCGGCGATCTCCTCGGTGGACATGAGCTGGGCCAGCCGTTCCAGAACGTCCAGCTCCCGCGCGCTGAGCGGCTCCGTGAGCGGGCGCGCGGGCTCCTCCCGCCGCGGGGCCGGCGCCGGCCGTGGCGCGAGCGCGCCGGTCAGCCAGGTGTGTTCCCGGGCGAGCGCGGGCCGGCGCCGCAGCAGCCGGCCGAGCCACGGCCCCGCCTCCAGGAACGGCCGCCTCAGCTGATGCGGACGGGCCGCCGCCAGGGCCCGCAGCAGCAGACCCTCCGCGGCCGGCGAGTCACCGGTGGTCGCCTCGACGACCTGCGCACGGGTCAGCAGCAGCCACACGTCGACGGCCGGACCCTGGTCGTGGGGCTCGGGGAGGCCGTCGAGGATGCGCAGCGCCCGTTCGCCGTCGCCCGCTGCCAGCCGGGCCCGGGCCTCGGCCGCCCGGCTCTCCGGGCTGTGCAGCGGCTGTTCCTCGAAGACCTTCACGGCCGCCTTCGGATCACCGTCCGCCAGATGCGCCGCCGCCGTCGCCATGGCGATACGGTCGCTCACCCACGGGGAGGGCTCGGCGGAGACCAGGGGCTGCCGCGTCATGTCGTCGAGGGCCGGCAGCGCCGCCCGGGAGTCGCCCCTGGCGACCAGCATCCGGGAGCGCAGGATCGCCAGCTCCACGGCCACGAGGGGATCGCGGGCGGCGGCGGACGTGGCGGCCGCCAGGTCGAGGTGCTCCTCGGCGGCCGTCAGGTCGTACCGGTCGACGGCGACCGCGGCCAGCACGAGCTGGGCCATCCCGGTGCGGTACGACACCGGCAGCCCCGAACGCTCCGCCTCGGCGACGGCGTCCCGGGCATGCGCCTCGGCCTGGCCGGGCCGGCCGTGCAGGTAGTCGATCAGCGCCAGCCGGCCGAGCGCCTCGTGCCGGGGGAACGCCGTCGGCAGCCCCTGGGCGGCTTCGACCGCGGCGGACAGCGTGGCGCGCGCGGCGTCGAACCGGCCCGCCCACAGCTGGGCCGAACCGAGGTCGGTGAGCATCAGGGCCGTCAGCTCCGGACTGCGCTCCAACCGGTCGGCGGGCAGGTCCTGTTCCGCATCCGCCGCGTCCCGCGCCGCCGTCTCCGCCAGGTCCGCCGAGCCCACCACCCGGGCGGCCAGCACCCGCAGCACCGCACAGCTCAGCCGCACGGCCGCCGCGTCGTCGGTGCCGCGCTCCGGCAGGTTCTCCTCCGCACGCCGCAGATACGTGACACCCCGGTCGACGTCGTGGTGGGCCAGCTCGCGCGCCGCGCGCACCAGGTCGGGCGCGGGGCCGGACGCCTCCGGCGCCATCTGGGCGAACAGACCGTCCAGCCGCTCGGCGGCCAGCCCGGTCAGCAGCCGGCCGATCGCCAGATGGCCGACGAGCTCGGCGGCGGCCAGCTCCCAGTCACCCGCGTCCGCCGCGTGCCGCAGCGCCTCGTCGAGCAGGCCCGCCCGGCTCAGCCACTCGGCGGCCGTACGGTGCAGCTCTGGCTCCAGGCCCGGGTGCCGCACCCGCAGATGCACCCGCAGGATCTCCGCGAAGAGCGAGTGCAGCCGGTACCAGGAGTGCCCGAGGGGCTCGACGAACGCGTTCGTCCGCTGCAGCGTCTCCAGGACCGGCTCCGCGTCGTCCCGCCCGGTGAGGGCGTTGGCCAGGTCGGGGTGGGTCTTCTCCAGGATGCTGGTGCGCAGCAGCAGGTCCTGGGTCTCGGCGGGGTGGGCGCGCAGCACCTCGCCCAGCAGGAAGTCGGCCACCGTGCTGTGGCCGGCCTCGAAGTCGTTCAGGAAGCTCTCCGGGTCGGCGGCCCGCTGCGCGGCCAGGGCGCACAGCCGCAGCCCCGCCGCCCAGCCCTCGGTGCGCTCGGTCAGCGTGCGCGCGGCCTCGGCCGACAGCGGCAGCCCGTGCAGGTCGACCAGGGCGGCCGTCTCCTCGGCGCGGAACGCCAGGTCGTCGGCGCGGATGTCGACGAGCTCACCGGCGGCCCGGTAGCGGTGCAGCGGCAGCAGCGGCTCGGTACGGCTGATGATCACCAGGCGCAGTCCGTCGCCGGCGTGCCGGAGCACGAACTGCAGCTCGTCGGCGACCGCGGTGGAGCCGGCCACCCGGTCGAACTCGTCCAGGACGAGGATCACCCGGCTGTCCCGTCCGTTCAGCCAGGCCGCGAGCCGGGCCAGCAGTGAGTGGTCCACCTCGCCGGGCCGGGCCGGGCCGCGGATGTACTCGGGCACGGCGATCCCGTGGTGCCGCAGGGCGTGCAACACGTACGACCAGAAGACACCGGGCGCGCTGTCCTGGGACTCCACGGTCAGCCAGGCGACGGTCCCCGGTTCGCAGGCCGCGACCCGGTCGGCGACCAGCAGCGTCTTGCCCGCCCCCGCGGGCCCGTTGACCAGGGTCAGCGGCCGTCCGGCCCCCTCGGCCAACTGCTCGACGAGCCGCTCCCTGCGCACGAACGTCTCCGGAACCGTCGGCACGGTCAGCCGGGCGGCGAGCACCGGGTCACCGTCCGGAGTCACCCCCACCGGGACGACCCGCCCGCCACGCCCGTCAGACCCCTCATGGCTGCCCGAGCGGTACGACACCACGTACCGATCCTCGCTCCGGGCCCCTCGCCCCGCAACCCACGCCCCCGGCGCCCGGGACCTTCAAAACACCCCCTAGACCACCCCTAGACCTCCACGCCCAGCATCCGCCGCAGCAGATCCCGCAAGGTCAGTCGCTGTTCCTCCGACAGCCCCGCCAGTGGCTCCCGGGCGAACCGCAGGGAGTCGCGCAGGCTGCGGGCCACCTGCCGGCCCTCGTCCGTCGCGGCCGCCAGCTTCACCCGGCGGTCCGCCGGGTCCGGGCGCCGCTCCACCAGGCCACGGGTCTCCAGGCGGTCCACGATTCCGGTCACGTTCGACGGCTCGCAGCGCAGCCGCTGGGCCAGCTTCCGCATCGGCAGCGGCTCCAGTGACAGCAGGCTGAGCAGCCGCGCCTGCGCACCGGTGAGCGCGTGCTCGGCGGCGGCCTCCTCGTACTCCTCGTGGTAGCGGGCCACGACGGAGCCGATGAGGTCGACGACTTCGAGGGTCAGCTCATCGGGGCGGCGAATTTCGGGTGTAGTGGCCATGCTCTCAGGGTACCCCCGTTACTTGACATCCTGAAATATTCAGGAGCATGGTTGTTTCATCTACTGAAGTAATTGCAGCGCGGCACACCCGCAGTACATCGGAAGGGCACCCCCCATGATCAACCGCGAATGGCACCTCCTGTCCCGCCCCGTCGGCTGGCCCAAGGCCGATGACTTCGCCCTGGTGGAGGCCGAGCTGCCGACCCCCGCCGAGGGTCAGGTGCTCGTACGCAACAAGTACCTCTCCGTCGACCCGTACATGCGCGGCCGCATGTCGGAGGCCAAGTCCTACGTCGCCCCGTTCGAGCTCGGCAAGGTCATGCAGGGCGGCGCCGTCGGCGAGGTCGTCGAGTCCAACGCCGAGGGCATCGCCGTGGGCGACCACGTCCTGCACTTCCTCGGCTGGCGCGAGTACGCCGCCGTGGACGCGAAGAGCGCCGTCAAGGTCGACCCGGACGCCGCGCCGCTCTCCACCTACCTCGGCGTTCTCGGCATGACCGGCCTCACCGCGTACGCGGGCCTGCTGCGGGTCGGCGCCTTCAAGGAGGGTGACGCGGTCTTCGTCTCCGGTGCCGCGGGCGCCGTCGGCAGCCAGGTCGGCCAGATCGCCAGGCTCAAGGGCGCCTCCCGGGTCATCGGCTCGGCCGGCTCGGACGAAAAGGTCAAGCTCCTCGTCGAGGAGTACGGCTTCGACGCCGCCTTCAACTACAAGAACGGCCCGGTCTGGGAGCAGCTGAAGGAGGCCGCCCCGGACGGCATCGACGTCTACTTCGACAACGTCGGCGGCGAGCACCTGGAGGCCGCCATCGGCGCGCTCAACCTCCGCGGCCGCGCCGTGATCTGCGGCATGATCTCCCAGTACAACTCGACCGAGCCGGCCCCCGGCCCGCGCAACATGGTCAAGATCCTCCAGAACCGGCTCCGCGTCGAGGGCGTCCTGGTCGGCGACCACTACGACCTCCAGTCGCAGTTCGTCTCCGAGGTCGGCCCCTGGGTGGCCGCCGGCGAGCTGAAGTACCGCGAGACGGTCGTCGAGGGCATCGAGAACAACCTGGAGGCGTTCCTCGGGGTCCTGCGCGGCGACAACACCGGAAAGATGATCGTCAAGCTCTGAGCCGTCCGATGGGCTCGCCTCTTCTGCTGATTTCCGGCATGCGATAACTTCTTTCCGAAACCGCCGTCGATCGTGGGCGCGAGTCACGGCGGACCGAGAAGGAGAAGACACCGCATGTCCATCCAGCAGTCCGACGTCCTGTACACGGCCGTCGCCACCGCCGAGAACGGCCGCGACGGCCGGGTCGCCACCGACGACGGCAAGCTCGACGTCGTCGTCAACCCGCCCAAGGAGATGGGCGGCAGCGGCGCCGGCACCAACCCGGAGCAGCTCTTCGCGGCCGGCTACAGCGCCTGCTTCCAGGGCGCCCTCGGCGTCGTCGCCCGCCAGGAGCAGGCCGACATCTCCGGCTCGACCGTCACCGCGAAGGTCGGCATAGGCAAGAACGAGGACGGCTTCGGCATCATCGTCGAGATCTCCGCCGACATCCCGAACGTCGACACCGAGACCGCCAAGTCCCTCATTGAGCAGGCCCACCAGGTCTGCCCGTACTCGAAGGCGACCCGCGGCAACATCACCGTGACGCTCACCTGACACGGTCGTTGCCACGGGGAGGCCGCACCCCTGGACGTGGGGTGCGGCCTCATCGGCGGCGGCCGCAACCCCCTAGGGGCGCGGGGCTGTATCGATTTGCGGCTCCGCCGCGTGGGCGCGACCAGTCCCCGCGGGTCCGCGCCCCCTGGACGCGGGGTGCGGCCTCATCGGCGGCGGGCGCAACCCCCCAGGGGCGCGGGGAACTGCGCGACCAGCCCCCACAGAGCCGCACCCGCGACACGACCGGCTCCCACGGGTCCCCCTTTGGACGCGGGGTGCGGCCTCATCGGCGGCGGGCGCAACCCCCCAGGGGCGCGGGGAACTGCGCGACCAGCCCCCACAGAGCCGCACCCGCGACACGACCGGCTCCCACGGGTCCCCCCTTGGACGCGGGGTGCGGCCTCATCGGCGGCGGGCGCAACCCCCTAGGGGCGCGGGACTGCATCGATTTGCGGCTCCGCCGCGTGGGCGCGACCAGCCCCCACAGAGCCGCACCCGCGACACGACCGAACCCCCCCCGAGCTCCTAGGCGCAGTCGGCGTCACGCGAGTGCCGCGCCATGGACCACCCTCACAAACCGCCCGTTCTCCGGGGCGGCCCCACCAGGAAACGCACACCGGCGCCGGGTATACCCATAAGCCAGCCCAGCGCGGGGATCCGCAAACGCCTGCGACCCCCCAGCCCCACTGTGCCCGAAGGCCCCGGCCCCCAGGAACGGATACCACGTGTCCGCCGTCGCCTGAAAACCCAGCCCGTACGACTTGTGCGCCCGCGCCACCAGGTCGTACCCGGTCGAATGGATCTGCCCCACCTCCGCCACCGTGTCCGGCTTCAGCAGCGGCGGCCGCTCGTCCAACTCACTGATCGCCGCCGCGTACATCCCGGCGAGCCCGCGCGCGGACGCGACCCCGCCCGCCGACGCCGGCCCGCTCGCGCGCACCGCACGGGAGTTGGCGTAGTCCACCAGCTCACCCGGCTCCGGCACATGCGTGTTGAACGCGATCGACGACAGGGTGTGCGGCCCCTGCGGCACCGAGTCCAGCACCGCCTGCTGCTCCGGCGTCGGCGCCATCGGCTGCACGGAGCGGAAGCGCGGCTCCAGCTCCTCGGGCAGCCCGAGGTGGAAGTCCAGGCCGTAAGGCGCCCGCACCCGCTCCTCGTACACCTCCTGAAGCGTCCGGCCGGTAGCCCGCCGTACGACCTCACCCGTCAGCGCGCCGATGACGAGCGCGTGATAACCGAAGGCCGTGCCGGGGCGCCAGAACGGCCGCTGGTCGGCGAGGCGTTCGGCGATGGCGCGGTCGTCGGCCAGCTCGTCCCGGGTGAACCCGGCGTCGAGCCCGACCAGCCCGGCCCGGTGGGAGAGCAGCTCGCGCAGGGTCACCGCGGCCTTGCCCTCGGCACCGAACTCCGGCCAGTAGTACGTCACCTTGCGGTCCGGTTCCAGCGTGCCGTCCTGGATCAGGAGCGCGACCACGAGATGGGCGGCGCCCTTGGTGGAGGAGAACACGCCGTACAGCGAGTCGGCCTCGCAGCCGTCACCGGCCCACAGGTCGACGACCTTCCGGCCGTGCACGTACGCGCACAACTGGCCTTCGTAGTCGGGCCGTTCACCCGCCACGAACGTGGCGAACTCCTCGCGCACCGCCTCGAAGCCGTCCGCCACGGTGCCGTGGATCCCTTGCGTCATCCGCTCTCCTCATCTGGTGCCACTGGCCTGCGCCATGCTGAACAACGCCCGTCCGACCTGGGCGAATTCCCCCTTCGGATGATCCCGGAAGAGGGGCTCGGTGCCGAACAGGACGGCGCCCGGCCCGCTGACCACCGACGCCCGCCCCGCCGCGTCCGACGGCCCGCCGGAACCGTCCTGCGACGGCCGCCAGTGCCCGGAGACGAGCGGGTTCCCGGTGCCGTACGCCTGCTCGACCTCCACCTCCGGACCCAGGTCGGTGAACCACACGGGTGCGTACACGAACCCGTGGTCCGGAGCGCCGGACATCAGAAGGCTGCCCGAGTTCCGCACCCGAACCACACCGTTGGCCTCCCCGTTCCCCTCGACCGGCTTCACCGGCAGCAGTCCGGCCGCGGTGTTCAGCTCGGCGCCGGTGACGCCCCGGCCGACGAGGCCGTGTCCGGCGAGGAAGGCGTCGAGGTCGGTGCGGGCTTCGGCGCCCAGGTCGCCGTAGTCCAAGCCCACCGACACGAACAGCACGTCCACCGACGACCAGTCGAACCCTTCGTTCAGCACGTCCGTCGAAACCGGCGTGACCTCGAAGTTCATCTCCCGCAGCGCGAACAGCTCACCCGCGGTGACGGCGGCGGCGACCCGGGTGCGGTGCAGCGGTGCCGTACCGGTGAGCTTCGTCGCGTGGAAGGCGACGTCGTACCGGCGGGCGGCCTCCCCGGCCTGTCGCCGTGCCGAGCCCGGCACGATCGCGCTGCCGTCGGCGGCCCGGCGCGCCCGCACGCCGTCGCGGAGCAGGGAGTTGAGCGCGGCGACCTCGTTCGGGTCGTCGAGCCGCAGCCGCAGGTCGCCGCGCGGGGCGACGTACGCGACCGAGGCCGCCGCACGGACCGGGCGCAGGACACCGCCGTACGGCATCCGCGGCAGGGTCCGCACCGTCGCGCCCCACAGCCGGCCGAGGCTCCAGCCGGAGATGTCGTACATCGCCGACACCTTGTCGCTGATGTCCCGCCCGTCCGCCAGGAGCACGTTCGCGAGCCCCCGCTTGGGCTGGTGCATGTCGACGACGTACGAGCCCTTGGCGTACGTCCGGCCGCCGAGCCGGAAGGAGTGGGTGGCGCGGCTGACGCGCACGTCGTTGGCGAGGAGGTGGTCGACGAGGCGGGCGGCGGCCGTCGTGCCCGGCGCCGGGATGACGTACGCCCGGGGGAAGGTGGTCGTGTAGACGTCCTCGGGGCCGATGCCGGGGACGCCCGGGACGGTCGCCGGCGACACCGGGACCTGCGCGGCGCCCGCGGCGCCCCGACGGAAGACCTCGATCTGGTCGGCCACCAGCGAGGCGCGCCTCGTCCGGACGAAGTCGAGGGTGGCGCGCAGGGCGGCCCCGGCGACGTCGACGTTGATCGCGGACCTGCGGCGCAGCTCGGTGACCGGCAGGGTGTCGTAGAGGGAGCCGTTCACCTCCATCGGGATCTCCACGGTGTGCGCGGCGACCGTGCCGTGGAAGGCCGCGTACTGCGGGGTGAAGATCGGCGGCCAGTCGTCCCAGCCCTCGTCCAGGTCGCGGAACGGGATCTGCGCGGGCTCGACGCCGTCCTTCCGCGGCGTGTACCCCAGCCCGTTGACGGCGGCCTCCATGCCGAGGGCGTTGGCGTAGGAGTTCTTCAAAAACAGGTCGTACTCGTAGTTCTCGCCGTGCGGGGGAGTGGTGGGCTCGATGAGGGTGCCGTTGACGTAGCCGTGCAGGTCGAGCATGACGGTGGGCTGCTTGCCCACCATGATCTGCCGCATCGCCCGCACCTCGGGCTGCGAGGCGGTGACGAAGTCCCGGTTCATGTCGAACCCGTTCGCGTTCGCGCGGGTTCCGGCGATACGGCCGTCCGGGTTGGCGGTGATGTTGAAGTACAGGCGGCTGTGCGCGAGCAGGTCGCGCGTCCTGGCGTCCTGGGCGGTGGCCAGCCGCTGGATGAGCTTGAGAGAGGCGTCGGTGCCCTCCCACTCGTCGCCGTGGATGTTGTTGTTGACGAACACCGGAGCCTTGTAACTGCGCTTGATTCCGGGCGACTTGGCGGCCAGAGCGGGCGTCTTCTCGATGAGCTCGCGCATCCGCGCCTGCGAGCGGGCCTGACGGGCCGTCTCGGGAGCGGTGACGGTGACGAGATAGAGCCGGTGCCCGCCCGCCGACCGACCCGCGACCTCGACGCTCACCCGGTCGCCGAGAGCCTGGAGGGCGTTCAACTTCGGCGCGAGGCCGTGATACGGGGTGAGCCCCAGCTTGATCGACTTGTCGCCCGGGTTCACGGGATCGGCGCGCAGGACCTGCTGCCGGGGATAGCCGCGCCCGTCGTCACCGAGGACGGCCTCCGCGGCGGCCCCGGCCCCGGCACCGCTGAGGGCCCGCTGGGCCGCGCCCAGGGGCGCCCGGGCCACCTGCTGGTCGAGCGCCGCTTCCCGGTGGACCGGGGGCCGGGGTTCCGCCGCGCCGGCGTCCGGGCCGAGGAGCAGGGAGCCCGCCGTGGTGACGGCGAGGGCGATGAGTGGAACGGGTCTCGCAGGAACGCCTCTCGTGTTGCGCACGCGTACCTCCTCCGGGAACTTCCTGAGATCGGTACGGCGAGGTGTACCTGTTCGACTCAACCGCAACAAGAGGGAGTTGGTGTCACGGATGCCCCGGATGGCGCATCTCCCCGCCCCGGGGCCGTGGTGACCGGGCGTCGAAGCGACCGTGACTGACGCGTGACACGGCCCGACTAGAGTTCGGTCCATGCGCGATCTTGGGACCGGGTTCAGATATCTCCTCAAGGGCCAGCGATGGGTGGCCCGGCACGGCAAGCAGTACGGCTTCGGGCTGATCCCGGGCCTGATCACCCTGCTGCTCTACGCGGCCGCCCTGGTCGCGCTCGCGCTCTGGGGCGAGGACTTCGTCTCCTGGTCGACCCCGTTCGCCGACGACTGGTCGAGCCCCTGGCAGGGCCTCTTCCGCGGCTTCCTCACCGCCGTCCTCTTCGCCCTGGGCCTGCTCCTCTCCGTGATCACCTTCACCGCGGTCACGCTCCTCGTCGGCCAGCCCTTCTACGAGAACCTCTCCGAGAAGGTCGACCGCGACGTCTCCCCCGACGGCACCGCTCCCGAGTCCGGCCTGCCGCTCTGGCGCGAGCTGTGGATCTCGGGCCGCGACAGCCTCCGCATCGTCCTGCGCGCCGCCCTCTGGGGCGTCCTGCTCTTCGCCCTCGGCTTCATCCCGGTCATCGGCCAGACGGCCGTCCCCGTGATCGGCGTCTTCGTCACCGGCTTCTTCCTCACCGAGGAACTCACCGCGGTCGCCCTCCAACGCCGCCGCGTCGAACTCCGCACCCGCCTCACCCTCCTCCGCTCCCGCAAAACCCTCGTCTGGGGCTTCGGCACCCCCCTCGCCGCCGCCTTCCTGGTGCCGTTCGTCGCGGTCTTCCTGATGCCGGGGGCGGTCGCGGGGGCGACGCTGATGGCACGGGAGCTGATGGGGGAGGAGACCGAGGAGGACCGGGACAAGGGTTCACTTCCCGACGCCGGCCCCGGCACTTTCAGCCCGTCCGGCGTTTGAGGACGAGGCGCACCTCCAGCCCGTCCGGCGTTTGAGGACGAGGCCCGAAGGGCCGATGGCGGGGTCTGGGGCGGCAGCCCCAGTGGGGTCGAAGGGGCGGAGCCCCTTCAAGGGAGGGGACGGGTAGGGGCGGCGGGGGCGAAAAACCGCCCGGCCCCTACGAGGCCCCCACCGCCACCCCCACAACCGCCCGCACCTGCGCCACGATGTCCAGCCGATTCCGCACGAACTCCGGATCCGTCACAGCCCCCGTAGCCGGATCGGAGTTACCCGCCCCGAACTGAAGCACCGGCGTATGCACATGCCCACCCGGCAGGGTGTCGTGCAGCCCGAGCCGGTCCCGCAGCAGCGTCGCCCGGTAGGCGATTTCGTTGGACAGGTAGTCCCCACCGCCCCCGGCCCGCGCGGCGGACCCGGCCGACGGCCCGTCCGGCCGCACCACGACCTGCGTACCCCCCGCCGGAATCTCGGTGACACTCGTGTTGTCGTACACGGGGAACCGCCCGGTGTCCGCGGCCACAACCGCCCGATACGGCAGCGTCGTGGTCGTCCACTGCGGCTGCGAGGCCGGATCGGTCACAGGGATCGTCCCGGTCCGCCCCACGTTCTCGTTGTCCCCGAACCCACCCCGCCAGGCCCCGTTGGTCCGCTCGACATCGAACCGCCCGACCCGCCCCTGACTCACGGTCGTGAACAGATCGACCTGCCCCAGATACGGCCGCAACGTCCGCTCCACCGTCCCCGCGGCGAAGTCCGACCAGCGCACCGGAAACACGGCGGTCTCCACCCGCGCCGGCCCCCGCGCCGTCCGGATCACCGTCCCGTCGAGCGCGAGCGCGCTCGCCCCGGACGGATTGGAGATACGGATGTCATGGTCGAGGGTGAACGGGTCGAACCCGGTGACCAGGACGCGCCGGACGCCCTCGCCCCGCGGATAGCGGATGTCCATCTGCCCACGGGACCCCCGCTCCAACGCGTCCAGCAACGCGGCCCGCTGACCGTCACTCAGCCCGAACCCGGGCTCCCAGCTCCGCACCTCCCGCGTCATCGACAACCGCGCCCAGTACAGCGGCCGGTCGTCGTCCCGGCTCAGATCACCCCCGTCCGGCCCCCGCCCTTGCGCCCGCTCCACGGCCCTCCGCCACAGCGCCGACCCTTCGCGTACGACGAGACGCCGGGCCTCGGCGTAGGAGCGCGCGGCGGCGAGGTCGTCGGCGAACTGCTCGGCCGGGACGTCGAATCCGGAGCGGCGCAGGATCTCCTGCGGGGCCGCCTTGTCGAGGCGCTGTTCCTCGACGGTCGGCGCGACCGCCGTCCCGGCGGCGACAGCGGTCCCGGCCGTCGGAGCCGAGAGGCCGGCCAGCAGGGCGAGTCCGAGGACGCCGATCCGAACACGTATGGAATTCAAGGGAGTTACGGTCCTTCCGTCACGGTGGGGGGTGAGGCGGAGCGTGTGTCGTGCAGGACGCCGGAAGTATCCCGAGACGGGAGTAGACCACGCCATGGCGTGGGATTCAAAGGTCTACGGACTCAACGAGGAGGCACCACGATGGCGGGAACCCGCACCCAGGCCGACGAAGCGCGTGAGGCGGTCGTCGAGGCAGCCCTCGCCGGGCTCGACCTCGACGCGAAGGCGCGGCTGCTCGCCGGGCAGGACACCTGGACCCTGCCCGCGCTTCCCGGGATCGGCCTGAAGTCCCTCGTGATGTCCGACGGCCCGATCGGCGTCCGGGGTGTGCGCTGGACCGCCGACGACCCGTCCGTCGCCCTGCCCTCGCCCACCGCCCTCGCCGCCACCTGGGACCCGGAACTCGCCCGCAGGGCCGGGGTACTGCTCGCCCAGGAGGCCCGCCGCAAGGGCGTCCACGTGCTGCTCGCCCCGACCGTCAACCTCCACCGCTCCCCGCTCGGCGGCCGGCACTTCGAGGCCTACAGCGAGGACCCGTACCTGACGGGCACGATCGGCGCCGGCTATGTGAACGGCGTCCAGTCCGGCGGCGTCGGCACCACCGTCAAGCACTTCGTCGCCAACGACGCCGAGACCGAGCGCTTCACCGTGAACAACAAGGTGAGCGCACGCGCCCTGCGCGAGCTGTACCTGGCGCCCTTCGAGATCATCGTCGACAACGCCCGCCCCTGGGGCATCATGACCGCCTACAACACGGTCAACGGCACGACCATGACCGAGCACCACCACCTGGTGAACGAGGTCCTGCGCGGCGAATGGGGCTTCGACGGCTACAACGTCTCCGACTGGATGGCCGCCCGGTCGACCGTCGCCGCCATCGAGGGCGGCCTCGACGCCGCCATGCCCGGCCCGCAGACCGTCTACGGCGAGGCCCTCGCCCAGGCGGTACGGAACGGACAGGTCGCCGAGGCCAAGGTCGACGACGCCGTGCGCAACGTGCTGCGGCTCGCCGCCCGCGTCGGCATCCTCGACGGCGCCGAGCCGGCCGTCACCGAGCACCCCGGGCCCGTCGACGGCGCCGGCCTGGCCCGCGAGATCGCCCGCCGCTCCTTCGTCCTGGTCCGCAACCAGGGCGCCCTCCCGCTCCGGCCGAACGGCACGGTCGCCCTCGTCGGCGCCGCCGCCCGCGACGCCCGCGTCCTCGGCGGCGGCTCCGCCACCGTCTTCCCCGACCGGATCGTCTCCCCGCTCGACGGCCTCACCGCCGCCCTCCCCGACGGCGCCCTGACGTACGCCGTCGGCGCCGACCCGAACACCGAACTCGGCGTCGCCGACAAGGGCTTCGAGCTGCGCGCCGTGTGCCGGGACGCCGACGGGAACGTCATCGGCACCGGCTCCGTCCCGGGCGGCCAGATCCAGTGGATGGGCGACGACCTCCCCGACGGCGTGACCCACGAGTCGCTGCACACCGTCGAACTCACCGGCACCTTCACCCCGCGCGAGACCGGCGCGCACACCTTCGGCATCAAGGGCATCGGCGCCTTCAAGCTCACCGTCGACGGGACCACGTACTTCGACGACGACCAGCGCCCCGCCAAGGACGACCCCTTCATCACCTTCTTCGGCGCCCCCGTCCCCCACGCCCGCCCCGAGCTCACCGCCGGCGAACCGGTCGAGGTCTCCCTCACCTACGTCGTCGAGTTCGCCGAGGACATCCCCATGAAGGTCGTCGCCTTCACGCTCTCCCACCAGGAGCCCCAGCGCGACGCCGACGAGCTGATCGCCGAGGCCGTCGAGGCCGCCCGGCACGCGGACACGGCCGTCGTCGTGGTCGCCACCACCGACCGCGTGGAGTCCGAGGGCTTCGACCGCACCGACCTGACCCTGCCCGGCCGCCAGGACGACCTGGTCCGCGCCGTCGCCGCCGTCAACCCGCACACCGTCGTGGTCGTCAACTCCGGCTCCCCGGTGGAGCTGCCCTGGCGGGAGGAGGTCGCGGCCGTGCTGCTCAGCTGGTTCCCCGGCCAGGAGGGCGGCGCCGCCCTGGCCGACGTCCTCACCGGGGCGCACGAGCCCGGCGGCCGGCTGCCCACCACCTGGGGCTCCCTGGCCGACGCACCCGTCACCCAGGTCGTCCCCACGGACGGTGAACTCCCGTACACCGAGGACGTCTTCATCGGCTACCGCGCCTGGGAGAAGGAGGGCCGCGCCCCGTCGTACCCCTTCGGGCACGGCCTCGGCTACACCGAGTGGACGTACGAGTCCGCCAAGGTCGAGGGGACCACGGTCACGGTCCGCGTCCGCAACTCCGGTGAGCGTGCGGGGCACGAGGTCGTGCAGGTGTACCTGGCGCCGGGCGAGCCCGACGCCGGCCGTCCGGCGCGGTGGCTGGCCGGGTTCGCCGGGGTGGAGGCGGGGCCGGGGGAGACCGTCGAAGCGGTGATCGAGATGCCGCGCCGCGCTTTCGAGACGTGGGACGAGACGACCAATTCGTGGACCTTTGTGAAGGGTTCGTACGAGATCCAGGTGAGTCGCTCGATCACCGACCGCCGGGTGACGGCGGCGATTAACGTCTGAGTCGGGAGAAGTACCCCAGGAACAGCCCCGGCCCGGGTCCTGACGCCCGGGCCGGGGCTTTGGTCTGTCTCCGGCTCAGCGGCTCAGCGGGCTCAGCGGGCCGAGAAGCCGTACACCGTCTCCGAACGGAACACCTCGCCCGGCCGCAGCACCGTGGACGGGAACTCCGGCCGGTTCGGGGAGTCCGGGAAGTGCTGGGTCTCCAGCGCGATGCCGTCGCCCGGCGAGAACGGCTCGGTCAGATGGTCGGCCGTGTACAGCTGGAGTCCCGGCTCGGTGGTCGCCACCGTCAGCGCCCGCCCCGTCGACGGGTCGTACAGCTCGGCGACCTCCCGCGCACTCCCCGTCACCCCCTTGTCGAGCACGAAGTTGTGGTCGTACCCCGCACCGACCTTCCGCGCCTCACGGAAGTCGAACCGCGTGCCCGCGACCTCCGCCGGCGCGCCGGTCGGGATGAGGTCCGCGTCCACCGGAGTGAACCGGGAGGCGGCCAGCCGCAGTTCGTGCCCGTCCGCGCTCCCCGCCTGCGCCCCGGCCAGATTGAAGTAGCTGTGGTTGGTCAGGTTCACCACGGTCGGCGCGTCCGTCACCGCCTCGTACGCGATCCGCAGCGCCCCGTTCTCGTCCAGCGTGTAGGTCGCCGAGACGTCGAGCCGCCCCGGGAAGCCCTCCTCGCCGTGCGGACTGACCCGGCCGAGCCGCACACCGTGCTCGACCGGCGTCACCTCCCACACGCGCTTGTCGAAGCCGCGCTCGCCACCGTGCAGGGAGTTGGGCGGATTGTTCGGGTGGAGCGCGTACGTCAGACCGTCCAGCGGGAACCGGCCGCCCGCGATCCGGTTGGCGTACCGCCCGATGAGAGCGCCGAGATAGGGCCCGGGGTGGGTGAGGTACCCGTCCAGGTCGGAGAAGCCCAGCACCACGTTCGCCGGGTGCCCGTGCCGGTCCGGTACCTCCAGCGACTGCACGATCCCGCCGTACGACAGCACCCGAACCCGGACGCCAGCGCGCTCCAGCGTCCAGCGATGGATCTGCGTACCGTCGGAAAGTGTGCCGAAGTGTTCGCTCATGAGCGGAACACTAGTTCGTGATCCTCCGGTAGGCGATCTCGGCCAGCCGTGCCTGACCGTTCACACTCGGATGGAACCAGTCCCACTGGCTCAGCTGAGTGGCACCGAACCGGAAGTCGTACACCGCGCCGTCGTCGAACCGGCAGTGGCGGTCCTTCGCACAGACCTCCTCCAACACCTTGTTGTACGCCTCCACCCGCCCCTGCACCGTCTCGCGCCGCTGGTTCGCCGCCGCGGTCAGCGACTCGGCGTCGCCCAGCATCGACGGGCAGATGCCCAGCTTCCACACCTGCCGGCCCACCGGACTGGTCCGGCCCTGCTCCCACAGCCGCTTCAGGTTCGGCACGCTCGCCACATACACCTGCGTCTTCGGCAGCGCCTCCCGCAACGTGCCCATCGCGTCCTCGAACTGCGAGCGGAACTCGGCCACCGACGTCATCGCGTCCGTCGTGTCCCGGCAGGCGTCGTTCGCCCCCGCCATCACCGCCACCAGCTCCGGCCGGTGCGCCACCGCCCGTGCCATCTGCCCCGGCACGTCCGCCATCCGCGCCCCGGTCACCGCGTAGTTCCAGCTGCGCTTCGCCGCGTCCGCCTTCCCCAGCAGCCGTACGGCGAGACTGTCGACCTGCGGACTGCTGCCGGTCGCCCACGACACCTCGGGGCAGTCCGACAGGACCGTACAGGCGTCGAAACCGGTCGTGATGGAGTCGCCGACAGCCGCGATCGACGCCGGACTGCGGTCCCACGCCGGCGTCGGCTTCGGCGACGGGCGCGCGCTTCCCGCCCCGGTGCCGGACGGCGCCGGGGAGTCGCCGCCGACGGCGTCACAGCCGGCGACTCCCAGCACGGTCGCGGTCACGGCGGCGAACACCGCGCGCGAAAGGTGCCGTCGCTTCGGCATCGGTGGTCCATCCCCTCGCTCGGCCCCGTCATTGGTCTCCAACCCATGACAACGCACGAGGGTTCCCATCCGGCTCATGCAACGGCTCACACCCGTACAAGCGTCCTGCCGGGTGAATGGCGGGCGTTTCGCGCCACCGGGACCGACGGTACGTCACACTCCTTGCGCCGCCGCACGGTAGCCTCGCCATCAACGTGGCCGTCCGGCCACTATCGTCCGCCAGTTCGCAAGATGTCCGCTCTGCCCGGAGGTCCCGGTGACGACACGTGGAGTTCTGTACGTGCACTCCGCGCCGCGCGCGCTGTGCCCGCATGTCGAGTGGGCCATCGCCGGGGTGCTCGGCACGCGCGTCAACCTCGACTGGATCCGGCAGCCCGCCGCGCCCGGCACCTGGCGCTCGGAGTTCTCCTGGCAGGCCGAGGCCGGTACCGCCTCCAAGCTGGCCTCCGCCCTGCGCGGTTGGCACCTCCTGCGCTTCGAGGTCACCGCCGAGCCCTGCCCCACCGCCGAGGGCGAGCGCTACAGCTGCACCCCCGACCTGGGCATCTTCCACGCCGTCACCGGCATCCACGGCGACATCCTCATCCCCGAGGACCGACTGAGGGCGGCCCTGGCCCGTTCACAGCGCGGCGAGACCGAACTTGAGGCCGAGATCGCCAAACTGCTGGGCAAGCCCTGGGACGACGAGCTGGAGCCCTTCAGGTACGCGGGCGAGGGCGCGCCGGTCCGCTGGCTCCACCAGGTCGTCTGAAGAGACCTGGGCAGGGGCTTTCAGGGGCGCGGGGCTGTATCGATTTGCGGCTCCGCCGCGTGGGCGCGACCAGCCCACGATGGCCCGCAGTCGGCCGACAACAATCACCACCAACGGCGATGGCCCGAACTCTTCCCAGAGTCCGGGCCATTCTCAACCAACGCCGATCTCAGACAGACCGGAACGCCAGCACCACATTGTGCCCGCCGAACCCGAACGAGTCGTTCAGCGCGGCGATCCGCCCCTCGACAGGCAGCTTCCGAGCCTCCCCACGGATGACGTCGGCATTCGCCTCGGCCTCCGGGTCGAGGTTCTCGACATTGATGGTCGGCGGAGCCACCCGGTGGTACAGCGCGAGCACCGTCGCCACGGTCTCCACACCACCGGCACCACCCAGCAGATGCCCGGTCATCGACTTCGTCGCGGACACCGCCATGTGGTCGGCGTCGTCACCGAACACCTTCCGCAGCGCCTTCAGCTCGGCGATGTCACCGGCAGGCGTCGACGTCGCGTGCGCGTTGACGTGCACGATCTCCGCCGGGTCCAGGTCGTTGCGGTCCAGCAGGTTCTGCAGGGCCTGCGAGATACCGCGGCCCTCGGGCTCGGGCTGCACGATGTCGTGCGCGTCGGCGGAGATGCCCTGCCCGACCGCCTCGGCGTACACCCGCGCCCCGCGCTTGGCGGCGTGCTCGGCGGACTCCAGGACGATCACGCCGGCGCCCTCACCGAGGACGAAGCCGTCGCGGGCGACGTCGTAGGGACGCGACGCGCCCTGCGGGTCGTCGTTGTTCTTGGACATCGCCATCATGTTGCCGAACGCGGCGATGGGCAGCGGGTGGATCGCCGCCTCCGTGCCACCCGCGATGACGACGTCGGCGCGGCCGGTGCGGATCATCTCGATGGCGTAGCCGATGGCCTCGGCGCCCGACGCGCAGGCGGAGACCGGCGTGTGCACGCCCGCACGGGCGCCCACGAGCAGGCCTACGTTCGCGGAGGGGCCGTTCGGCATCAGCATGGGGACGGTGTGCGGGGAGACGCGGCGGACGCCCTTCTCCTTGAGCACGTCGTACTGGTCGAGCAGCGTCGTCACGCCGCCGATGCCGGAGGCGACGACTGCGCCGAGGCGGTCGGGGTCGACGTTCGGGTCCTCGCCGGCCTTGGCCTCGAACCCGGCGTCCTTCCACGCCTCCTGCGCGGCGATCAGCGCGAACTGCGCCGAGCGGTCCAGTCGGCGGGCCTGCGGCCGCGGGATGACCTCGGTCGGCTCCACGGCGACCGGCGCGGCGATACGGACCGCCTGGTCGGCGGCCCAATCCTGCTCCAGGGGCTTGACGCCGGACTTGCCGGCGATCAGGCCCTCCCAGGTAGAGGCTGCGTCGCCACCCAGCGGTGTGGTTGCGCCGATACCGGTGACGACCACGGTGCGATTGGTCGGGCTCACGGGAATTCTTTCTCCAAGGAATGGGGATTCAGCGGCGCCACCGCCGGGTGGCGGGGCAGTCAGCCCAGAAGCGTGATCGGAGGATCAGCCCTGGTGCTTGAGGATGTAGTCGGTCGCGTCGCCCACGGTCTTGAGGTTCTTGACGTCCTCGTCCGGGATCTTCACGTCGAAGCGCTCTTCGGCGGCGACGACGACCTCGACCATGGACAGCGAGTCGACGTCCAGGTCGTCGGTGAAGGACTTGTCCAGCTGGACGTCCTCAACCGGGATGCCGGCGATCTCGTTCACGATGTCGGCGAGACCGGCGACGATCTCTTCCTGAGTGGCGGCCATCTTGGCGCTCCTTCTTTGTTGTTCAGGTTGTTCAGCGAGTGTTCGCTCCCGCCGCGGCAGCGACGGGTGGTGCGGTTCCCGTGCCGGCTCACAAGATCCGGCACGGAGTGCCTAGGGGAGAGTAACGACCGTCGCGGCGTATACGAGACCCGCCCCGAATCCGATGACTAGCGCGGTGTCGCCGCTCTTCGCCTCGCCGGTCGCCAGGAGCCGCTCCATCGCGAGCGGGATCGAGGCGGCCGAGGTGTTGCCGGTGGTGCGCACGTCGCGGGCGACCGTGACGTGCTCCGGCAGCTTCAGTGTCTTCACCATCGAGTCGATGATCCGCTCGTTGGCCTGGTGCGGAATGAAGACGTCCAGGTCGTCCGGGGTGATTCCGGCCGCGTCCAGCGCCTGCTGGGCGACCTTCGCCATCTCGAACACGGCCCAGCGGAACACCGTCTGGCCCTCCTGCGTGATCGCGGGGAACTTGACGTTTCCCTCGCTGTCGAGCGGGAGCTTGGAGACATCGCCGATGCGGAAGTCGGTCCACCGCACCGTCTGCTTGATCGTCTCGGACTTGTCGCCCTCGGAACCCCACACCGTCGGACCGATGTGCGGCTCCTCGGAGGGGCCGACCACGACCGCGCCGGCGCCGTCACCGAACAGGAACGCCGTCGCCCGGTCCTCCAGGTCGGTGAGGTCGGACAGCCGCTCCACACCGATGACCAGGACGTACTCGGCGCTGCCCTCGACGATCATGCCCTTGGCGAGGGTCAGGCCGTAGCCGAAGCCCGCGCAGCCGGCCGAGATGTCGAAGGCGGCGGCCTTGTTCGTGCCGAGCTTGTCGGCGATCTCGGTCGCGACGGCCGGGGTCTGCCGGAAGTTCGAGACGGTCGAGACGATCACGCCGCCGATCTGCTCGGCGGAGATCCCGGCGTCGGCGATGGCCTTGCCGGACGCCTCGACCGACATCGCGGCGACGGTCTCCTCGTCGTTCGCCCAGTGCCGCGTCTCGATGCCGGAGCGCGAGCGGATCCACTCGTCGGACGAGTCGATCTTCTCCAGGATCACCTCGTTGGGCACCACCCGGGTCGGGCGGTACCCGCCGACGCCGAGGATGCGCGCGTACGGGGCGCCCTTGCTGGGCTTCAGCTTCGCCATGCTCGGGCTCCTTGTCAGGCGTGCTCTGCGATGAGCTCGCGAGCAGCGTCCAGGTCGTCGGGGGTCTTCAGCGCCAGGGTCGTCACACCCGGCAGCGCGCGCTTGGCCAGACCGGTCAGCGTGCCACCCGGGCACACCTCGATCAGGGCCGTGACACCGAGCTCCTTGAAGGTTTCCATGCACAGGTCCCAGCGGACCGGGTTGGCGACCTGCCCGACGAGACGCTCCAGCACCTCGGAGCCGGCGACGACCGTCCGACCGTCCTTGTTGGAGACGTAGGTGACCCGCGGGTCGCCGGGCACGAGCTCCTTGGCGGCCTCGGCCAGCTTCTCGACCGCGGGGCCCATGTGGTGCGTGTGGAACGCGCCCGCGACCTTCAGCGGGACGACCTTGCGCACCCCCTCGGGCTTGTCCTCGTTCAGCGCGGCGAGCTGCTCCATGGTGCCGGCGGCCACGATCTGACCGGCGCCGTTGATGTTCGCCGGGGTCAGACCCAGCTTCTCCAGGTGCGCGAGCGAGGTGTCCGGGTCGCCGCCGAGCAGCGCCGACATACCGGTCTCGGTGATCGCGGCGGCCTCGGCCATGGCCAGACCCCGCTTGCGTACGAGGGTCAGCGCGGCGGTGTCGTCGAGGACGCCCGCGAAGGCGGCCGCGGTGATCTCACCGACGCTGTGGCCGGCCACGGCCCCGGGCACAATGTCACCCAGTGCCGCGGCGGACAGGATGCCGGCCGCGACCAGCAGCGGCTGCGCCACGGAGGTGTCCCGGATGGCGTCGGCGTCGGCCTGCGTGCCGTAGTGGACGAGGTCCAGTCCGATGGCGTCGGACCACGCGGCGACGCGGTCCGCGGCACCGGGGAGTTCGAGCCAGGGAGTCAGGAAGCCGGGCGTCTGGGCGCCCTGGCCGGGAGCGACGAGTACGAGCACTCTCACACTCTCTCTTGGGGACGGGCACGGCCGCCCGTGGGGACAAGGACGAAGAACACGAGGGGGTTTTGTGGACCCCCGACAAAACCCTAGAGCTGAAGATCGCCGTCGACCAGACGCCCCAGGATCAGCGCGATCCGCAGAGTGAACGCGGAGCGTACATCGGAAGGCGACCAGCCGGTGACGTCAGTCACACGTCGAAGCCGGTAGCGCACGGTGTTGGGATGCACGAAGAGCATCCGTGCGGCCCCCTCCAGGCTGCTCGCCTGCTCCAGATAGACCGAGAGCGTCTCCAGCAGAGCCGATCCGGCCTCCTCCAGCGGTCTGTAGATCTCCTCCACCAACTGCTCGCGCGCACTGGGATCCCCGGCGATGGCGCGCTCCGGCAGCAGATCGTCCGCCAGCACCGGCCGCGGCGCGTCCTGCCAGGCCGAACACGCCTTCAGCCCGGCGGCGGCGGCCTGCGCGGACCGGGTCGCGGCCAGCAGATCGGGTACCACGGGCCCCGCCACGACCGGCCCGGCGGCATACGGCCCGATCAGCGACTTGGCGACGGCGATGGGATTGTCACTGCCGCCCGCGATGACGACGAGCCGGTCCCCGAGCACCCCGGTCAGCACCTGGAGCTTGGCGTGCCGGGCGGCCCGCCGGATGGCCTCGACGGTCAGCTCGCTGTCCCCGTCGGGCGCCGTACCCAGAAGGACACAGACGTGCTCGGGGGAGTTCCACCCGAGCGCGGCGGCACGGCTGACCGCGCCCTCGTCGGCCTCGCCGCTGAGCACGGCGTTGACCACGAGCGACTCCAGACGGGCGTCCCAGGCACCGCGTGCCTCCGCGGCCTGGGCATAGACCTGGGCGGTGGCGAACGCGATCTCACGGGCGTAGACGAGCAGCGCCTCCCGCAGCACGCTCTCGTCACCGGGAGCGGCGACCTCGTCGATGGCCGACTCCATCACCTCGATGGTGGTGCGCACCATCTCCACGGTCTGACGGAGCGTGATGGCGCGGGTCAGCTCGCGCGGCGCGGTCCCGAAGACATCGGTGGAGATCGCCTGGGGCGCGTCGGGATGCCGGAACCACTCGGTGAAGGCGGCGATACCGGCCTGGGCGACCAGACCGATCCAGGAACGGTTCTCCGGGGGCATGGCCCGGTACCACGGCAGCGTCTCGTCCATCCGCGCGATGGCCTGCGCGGCGAGAGAACCGGAGGACTTCTCGAGCCGCTTCAAGGTCGCGGAGTGCGGGTGGACGTCGTGCGCGGCGGGTTCGGACTTACGGGCTACGGGTTCGGGCACGGGGACAAGACTGCCTTATCGGGACGGGGGTGCGTGTCGGAGGGGGTTGTGGTGGGGGTTCGTGGCTCGGTGGGCTGTGTTGTGCTTTCGGGGGTGGGGTGCTGAATCTCTTGCTTCGTTCGCCTTCGGGGCGCCACATGTCGCCTGCGGCTCTCTTCGCGGCCGGTGTCCGGCAGACAGCGCGGGTGGGTGGGAACCCGAGGGGACTCCGCCCGCCCGGGCACCCCCAGCCCGTCCGGCGTTTGAGGACGAGGCGCACTTTCAGCCCGTCCGGCGTTTGAGGACGAGGCCCGAAGGGCCGATGGCGGGGTCTGGGGCGGCAGCCCCAGTGGGGTCGAAGGGGCGGAGCCCCTTCAAGGGATGGGACGGGTAGGGGCGGCGGGGGCGAGGAAACGCACCGGAGGGCGTGGCGTCGAGGCCCGGCTGTCCGGCCCGGCAGGGATACCGTGGGGCCGTGATGGACGTACGGCGCGCCGCGGAGCGCTACCCCGGAGGGGATCCGGCAGCAGGCATCTCGTCGCGCCACGCCTTCTCCTTCGGACCGCACTACGACCCCGACAACCTCCGCTTCGGCGCGATGATCGCCTGCAACGAGGAGCGCCTCGAACCCGGCGCCGGTTTCGACGAACATCCGCACAGCCACACCGAGATCGTGACGTGGGTGGTGGAGGGCGAACTGACGCACCGGGACTCCACGGGACACGAGACGCGGGTCGGGCCCGGCGACGTGCAGCGGCTCAGCTCGGCCGGCGGCGTACGGCACGTGGAGCGCAACGACGCCGAGGTACCCCTGACCTTCGTCCAGACCTGGCTCGCCCCGCTGACCCCGGGCGGCGACCCGGCGTACGAGATCGTCCACGGCATCGCGGACTCGACGCCGTACGCCGTCCCGGAGGCGGGCACGATGCTCCATGTGCGGCGGCTGGCGGCGGGGGAGCGGACGGCGGTCCCGGACGGGGCGTACCTGTACGTGCATGTCGTGGGGGGTGCGGTGCGCCTGGGCGGCGAGGAACTGGGCGCCGGGGACGCGGCACGCATCACCGGCGCCGAGGGGATTGAGGCGGTGGGGATGGGCGCGGCGGAGCTGCTGATCTGGGAGATGGCCGGGTAGTCCGGGCAGTCCGGGCAGTCCGGGCAGTCCTTGCACTCCGGGTAGCCCGGGTAGCCCGGGTAGTGGTGGGGCTCGAGATGCCTAAGTGGTCGGAGCGACGTCAAATGGAGGTGTCTGACAACCCGCCCGGCAGAGAAGAGCCGAGCCCATGGCGAGACGCACGAGCGAGGGGGGACGGGGCGACGCCCCGAAAAAGGGGGGCCTGCGACGGCTCGGTGAGTGGTGTGCCCACCACTTCGTGATCGTCATCGTCGCCTGGGTCGTGGCGCTCGGCGTGCTCCAGGCCCTCAACCACATCCACGGCGGCGAGTACTCGGACAATTTCGCCCTGTCCGACGTACAGTCCGAGAAGGGCCTGGACGTCCTCAAGGCGCACGATCCGCAGGCCGGCGGCTACAGCAGCCAGATCGTGATGCACGACGCGGACAAGTCCCTGACCTCGGTCGGCTCGCAGATGTCGACCACCGTCGCCGACCTCCAGAAGCTGCCGCACGTGCTGAGCGTGCAGAACCCGCTGGAGGCCACCTCCTCGAAGGTCGGGCCGCTGTCATCGGACGGGAAGACCGGCTACATCACCATCCGCTTCAACGAGCAGCCCTCCCTGCTGGGCGACAGCTATCTGAACGGCGTCGACAGCGCCGTGGAGCCGCTCAGACAGGCCGGCGTCGACGTCGAGTACGGCGGATCGCTCGGCGAGCTGGAGCGGCCCGCCGGCAACGACCGGATCAGCGAGGCGATCGGGTTCGGCGTCGCCATCGTCGTCCTGCTGATCGGCTTCGGCAGTGTGCTCGCGGCCGGACTGCCACTGGTCACGGCCCTGATCGGCGTGGTCGGCGGACTGGCCTGCCTCGGGCTGCTCGCCATCGCGTTCACCTTCGCCACCGTCTCGCCCACGCTGGCCACGATGATCGGCCTCGGCGTCGGCATCGACTACGCCCTCTTCCTGCTGACCCGGCACCGGCAGAACCTGATGGACGGCGCCGACCCGGTGCGCGCCGCCGGGCACGCCGCCGCCACCAGCGGACGCGCGGTCCTGGTCTCCGGTACGACGGTGATCGTCGCCCTGATGGGCCTGTGGGTGTCCGGCGTGGACTTCATCGGCCTGCTCGGCGTCGCCGCGGCCGTCACGGTCGTCTCGGCCGTCCTCGGCGCGCTGACCCTGGTCCCGGCCCTGCTGGGGCTGATCGGCCGCAACGTCGACCGCTGGCATGTGCGCAAGCCCATCGCCGAGACCGAGGCAGCGGCCGGGGGCGACACGTCCCAGGGCACCTGGCACCGGTACGCCAAGCGCGTGGAGCACCATCCGTGGCGGTACCTGTCCGCCGGCATCGTCACCGTCGCGGTGCTGGCCATCCCCGTGTTCTCGATCCAGCTCGGCCACATCGGCGACGGCGCCGACCCCACGTCCTTCACCGACCGCCGGGCCTTCGACCTGATGACGGACGCCTTCGGCGCGGGCTCCAACGGGCCGCTCACCGTCGTCGTGGACCAGACGAACGTACCGGACTCGCAACGCTCCGACCTGGCCTCGAAGACCCAGCAGGCCCTGAACGACGCGTCCGGGACCTCCTTCGTCAGCCCGCTGCAGCCGACGCAGGACGGCGACGTCCTGGTCGGCACGGTCTACTCGTCGGTGTCCCCGCAGAACAAGGACACCACCGACCTCACCAACCGGCTCTACGACCACACCCTCCCCGACGCGGCCGCCGGCACCGACGCCAAGGGCTACGTCACCGGGACCACGGCCGCCCAGGTCGACTTCCGCGACATCGTCGCGCAGCGGCTGCCGCTGATCATCGCCGTCGTGGTGGGCCTCGCCTTCCTGATCGTCCTGGCTGTCTTCCGCGGCCTGCTGGTCGCCGTGAAGGCGGCCGTCCTGAACGTCCTGTCGATCGCGGCCTCGTACGGCGTCGTCGTGGCGGTCTTCCAGTGGGGCTGGGGCGGGCCCGCGCTGGGGGTGCACGGCAAGGTGCCCATCGAGAGCTATGTGCCGATGATGATGTTCGCCATCATCTTCGGGCTCAGCATGGACTACGAGATCTTCCTGCTCAGCCGGGTGCACGAGGCGTGGCTGCGTACCGGGGACGCCAAGGACTCGGTCGCCCATGCCCTGGAGATCACCGCGCGGGTGATCACCTGCGCGGCGCTGATCATGGTGAGCGTGTTCGCGGCCTTCATCATCAGCGACAACATCGTCGTCAAGATGCTGGGCCTGGGACTCGCCGTCAGTGTGCTCATCGACGCCACGGTGGTCCGGCTGCTGATGGTGCCCGCCGTGATGACGCTGCTGGGCAGACACGCCTGGTGGACGCCCCGGTGGCTGGACAGGATCCTCCCGCACATCGACACCGAGGGAGCGGGCGAGGCCCTCGGCACGGCCGGGACTACAGCTGGGCGCGCACCGCGTCCGTGAACCCCGGCCACACCTCGACCGCCCACGGTCCGAACGCCCGGTCCGTCAGCGCGACACAGGCCGCGCCGGCGTCCGGGTCGATCCACAGGAACGTCCCCGACTGCCCGAAGTGCCCGAAGGTGCGCGGCGAGGACGAGGCGCCCGTCCAGTGCGGCGACTTGCCGTCCCGGATCTCGAAGCCGAGCCCCCAGTCGTTGGGGTTCTGGTGCCCGTACCCCGGCAGCACGCCCTTCGTCCCCGGGTACTGCACGGTCATCGCCTCGGCGACCGTCCGCGGGTCCAGCAGCCTGGGCGCCTGCACCTCCGCCGCGAACCGCAGCAGATCCTCGACGGTCGACACCCCGTCCTTCGCCGGGGAGCCCTCCAGGGAGGTGGCCGTCATCCCCAGCGGCTCCAGGACCGCCTGCCGCAGATACTCCGCGAACGGAATGTCCGTCGCCTTCGCGACATGGTCCCCGAGCTGCTCGAACCCGGCGTTGGAGTACAACCGTCGCGCCCCGGGCGGCGCCATCACCCGGTGCTCGTCGAAGGCCAGCCCCGAGGTGTGCGCGAGCAGATGCCGTACGGTCGCCCCCTCCGGCCCGGCGGGTTCGTCGAGCTCGACCGCCCCCTCCTCGTACGCGACGAGCACCGCGTAGGCGGCCAGCGGCTTGGTGACCGAGGCGAGCGGGAAACGGTGCCCGACGGGGCCGTGGGTCCCGAGGACGGTCCCGTCCGCCCGTACGACACCCGCCGCGGCGGTGGGAACCGGCCAGTCTTCGATCAACGCGAGGCTCTGCAAGGACATGCCCACGAGCCTAAGCGGCCTACCGGTACGGCCGCATCGAGGGTCCGTGTTCCGCAAGGCGTCGACGATCACGCCATGTCCCGTGCTTTTCTTACCGTTTCCGCTTGCTTGGAGCGCACTCCAAGGCCATAGCGTTGAGCGCATGACGGTGATGGAGACCACGAGTACCAGGACCGACAGCTGTGCGGCTCCGCCGCATCCGCACCGGCGGCCGCAGGGCCAGGACAGCTACACGATCAGCGAGGTCGTCGCCTTCACCGGTCTGACGGCCCACACCCTGCGCTGGTACGAGCGGATCGGCCTCATGCCGCACGTCGACCGCTCGCACACCGGCCAGCGCCGCTACAGCAACCGCGACCTGGACTGGCTCGACCTCGTCGGCAAGCTGCGCCTCACCGGCATGCCGGTCGCCGACATGGTCCGGTACGCCGAGCTGGTGCGCGAGGGCGACCACACGTTCGGCGAGCGCTTCGAGCTGCTGGAGACGACCCGCCGCGACGTCCTCGCCCGGATCGCCGAGCTCCAGGACACGCTGGCCGTACTCGACCGGAAGATCAGTTTCTACGCGGACGCGGGGCGTCTGTACGAGCAGGACAAGACGTACGAGCAGAACAGCACGGAGAAGGTGGAGAAGGCCGGATGACGGACAGCAGGATCGCGACGGCACGACTCGGCGCGACGGGCCCCGAGGTCGGCGTCCAGGGCCTCGGCTGCATGGGCATGAGCTTCGGGTACGGTCCCGCCGACGCGGACGAGTCCAGGGCGACCTTGGAACGCGCGCTGGAACTGGGCGTCACGCTGTACGACACGGCGGACGCGTACGGGGCGGGGGAGAACGAGAGGTTCCTGTCGCCGTTCTTCAAGGCGCACCGGGACGAGGTCGTCATCGCCACGAAGTTCGCTCTGGCGATCCCGCCGGACGACCCGACCCGCCGCGTCATCCGCAACGACGAGCCGTACATCCGCCAGGCCGTCGAGGCGAGCCTGCGCCGTCTGGACGTCGACGTGATCGACCTCTACTACATGCACCGCCGGGATGTGAACATACCCATCGAGGAGACGGTCGCCGTGATGGCCGACCTGGTCCGCGAGGGCAAGGTCAAGCACCTGGGCCTGAGCGAGGTGACGGGTGCGGAACTGCGTGCCGCGCAGGGCGTCCACCCCATCGCGGCCGTGCAGTCGGAGTGGTCCCTGTTCAGCCGCGACATCGAGGCGAACGTGGTGCCGACGGCCCGCGAACTGGGCGTCGCCCTCGTCCCGTACTCCCCGCTGGGCCGGGGCTTCCTCACGGGCTCCTTCGCCAAGGCCGAGGACCTGACGACCGACGACTTCCGCCGCCAACAGCCCCGCTTCACCGGCGAGAACGCCACGACCAACGCCGCGCTCCTCACCCCGATCCGCACCGTCGCCGAGGCCCACGGCTCCACCCCGGGCCAGATCGCCCTGGCCTGGGTCCAGCAACAGGCAGCCCTGCACGGCCTCCCCGTCATCCCCATCCCGGGCACCCGCAAGGCGACCCGAGTGGAGGAGAACGCCGGGGCGACGCGAATCGTCCTGACCGAGGAGGAGTTGGCCCTCCTGGACCCGATCGCGGCACAGGTGGCAGGCGACAGGTACGCGGACATGCGGTTCGCGTCGGCGGGCAGGGAGTAGTCGGCGGGCGGGGAGTAGTCGGCGGGCGGGGAGTAGAGGCTCTCGCCCTCAGTCGCGGGTGTAGGTGAGGAACGCTGTCCCGCTCTCCAGGACGACATGGTCCGTCAGATTCCAGGTACGCGGATCGAATGCGGCTGTGCGACCGAAGAGCGGGATTCCGATGCCGATGGTCAAGGGGCCCAGTTTGACGATCAGCTGGTCGATCTCGGTGTACAGGGCGCCCGCCAGTCCGCCCCCGCCGACCAGCCAGATGTCCTTGCCGTCCTCCTGCTTCAACTCCCGCACCCTCGCCACCGGGTCGCCCGTGACCAGTTCCACGGCCGGGTCGGGGCTCTTGGCCAAGGTGGTGGAGAACACCAGGTGCCTCAGATGCGGGTAGGCGTCCGTGATACCGGCTTCGAGGCCTATCTCGTACGATTTGCGCCCTTCGAGGATGGTGTCGAAGTGCGTGCCCTCCGCGGTGATGGACAGGGCCTTCCTGGCCGGGGCGGGCAGGGTCTCGGGGTACTCCGCGGCCAGGTGCCGCAGATAGTCGCCGGGGATCGGCCAGAAGCCGTCAGGTCCTGTGGGGTCGGCGCCGTCGGGCCCGGCGATGAAACCGTCGAGGGTGGCGGCGATGTAGTACACGAGCTTGCGCACAGAGGGTTCCTTGTGGGTCGGTTGCCGGGCAGCGGGCAGCGGGCAGCGGGCAGCGGGCAGCGGGCAGCGGGCAGCGGGTAGCGGGCGGTGAGCGGCGAGGGTCGGGCGACAAGCCCGCGATCCTTTGTGCCGGACGGGGTCAGCTCTGCTCGGAAGCAGCCCACTCGACGAACTGGATGATCACTCCGTTGGGGTCGGTGACCTGGAACAGGCGCTCGCCCCACGGTTCCTGGCGCAGCGGCATGGTGATCCGAACTCCGGCCGCACGCAGCCGCTCTTCCTGCTCCTGCAGGCCGGAGGCGACGGTGAAGGCCAGGATCAGACCGCTCGCGCGCTGCTCACGCTGCTCGGGCGGCAGTACCTCGATACCGCGGGCGAGCAGGATGACGTCGATCGCGTCGTCGTGCGACAGGGACACGAAGCCGTCGGCGGCATGCCGGACGACGTAGCCCAGGTGGGTGGTGAAGAACGTCTGTGAACGGGTGACGTCGTCAACGGTCAGCGAGACGGCGGAGGCGGCCAGATGCCGGCTCCCCCGGCCGGGCTTCGTGAGACGAAGAAGCAGGAGACCCGGCAGCTCATCTCCGACCACGCGACACGACTGTTCATCGACCAGGGCTTCGAGCAGACGACCATCGCCGAGATCGCCGCAGCCGCCCGCGTCGCCAAGAAGACCGTCACCAACTACTTCCCCCGCAAGGAAGACCTGGCGCTGGACCATCAGGAGCAGTTCGCCGCCTCGCTGGCCCGAGCCGTGGACGCTCGACTCCCGGGGGAATCAGCGCTGGCCGCGCTGCGCCGCGCCTTCGCCGACTCCGTCGCCTCCCAGGACCCGGTCGCCGGGTTCTCCGGTCAGGAGTTCGCCCGCATGATCGCCGACAGTCCGACCCTGAGCACCTGTGTGCGCGGCCTGCACGACCAGCGCGCACACCACCTCGCTCAGGCACTCGCCGAGGCCACCGGTGCTCAGCCCGACGACATCACCGTCCGCACCGTCGCCGAACTGCTGGGCACCGTTCACCGCACGCTGTTCCAGCGCATCCAGGAGCTCACCCTCGCCGGACACCCCAACGACCGGATCGCTCAGACCATCACCGCCGAAGCCGCCCACGTCTTCGGCCTGCTGGAACCCGCCCTGTCCGACTACGCCACCGCCTAGCCCCACCAGGGGCGCGGGGAACTGCGCGACCAGCCACAACCGCCCCGCCGCCGCCCGACAGCCGAACCCGGCAGACGCTCCGCGCTACAGCTCCGCCAGCAACTCGGCCTTCTTGACGGAGAACTCCTCATCCGTCACCAGCCCCGCCTGATGCAACTCCCCGAGGTGCCGAATCCGCTCAGCGATATCCGCGGGGTCCCGGCGCGGCACAGCCCCGGCCGGGACAGCCGCGCCCCCAGCGGAGCGCACTGCCGACAACACCGCCGCGGCGAACGGCAACGACTCGTGCACCGGCCCGTATCCCAGCCCGAACACCACCGCGGCCGGATCGTGGTCGACCTGCTCGGGCACGGGCCGCCCGTCGACGCCGTCCCGCCGGAGCAACCGCAGGTACCCCTCGAAGACCTCGGGCGACCGCCACTCGACCCCGCTCAACTCGGCGACGGAGAAGCTCTGGTCCCCGGCCTTCCACTTCGCCGAGGACGCCCCGGTCCAGAACCACCGGAACCGCACCGTCTGCCCGTCGAAGGACGCCTTCCCGTCGTACGCCTTGAACTGCATCGGCACCTCGGGCGCACCCACGAGGAACTCCTCGGCCGGCCCCGACTCCTTCAGCTCCGCCCGCAGCTCGTCGGCGTAGTACTCGGCCAGCGTCTCGCGCTCGGCCGGCAGCACCAGCCGATACGGGTCGCCGCCCTCCTTCAGCTGCCCCGCCGCCGCCTCCATCAACGGATCGGCCCCGGGCCGCAGCTCAAGGCGCAGCACCACCGTCCCGCGCTTCCCCGGCGTCAGCGTCACCCCGCCGATCGCCTCAAGAGGCACCCGGCGTTCCCCGAGTGCCTGGAACAGCTTGGGTGTTCGAATGCCACGTTCGTAACGGATGAGCACGGAGTCGGACTCGAACTCCCAGGCGGCATGAAATCCGGCCAGTACGTCACCCATGCGGCTCATCGTATGCGGCACGTGCTCCTCCGTCGCCACCCCGCGCACACCGCAATTCCTGCGCCTCTACGCGCGTCCGGCCGACGCCGTGTCGGACAAACCCGCCCGACAGGCCTCGGCATCGTCCGCGCACCGCACCGAGCGGTACGCGCCAACCCCGATCTCGGCGAAGTTCGCCACGCTGTCCGTGCCCGGCTCGAAGTAGCCGCCGTGCCCCTTGGCCTCCCGCGCCGACAGCACCCGGGCGCCGAACACCGAGGACACCGGGTCCTCCCCGTGTCCCAGCCCGCCGACCTCGAGATACGGCACGTCCTGCACCCAGTCGTCGGCGTCCCGCATCGCCCACACATGGGCGGACGTACGCAGATGGGAGGCCTTCGAGACCCGCATGCCGGGGCTGCCGGCCACCGCTATGTCGGCCACTCGCTCCGGCAGCGCGGGCGCGGCGATCCCGCACAGCACCGAGCCGTAGCTGTGGCAGAAGAGGGAGACCGGCGAGACGCCGGGCAGGGCCCGCACCAGTGCTTCCAGTCGTACGGCCCCGCCCGCGGCCCGCATCGCGGTCGCCGAGTCGATGCCCAGCCCGCTCGGCGCCGTGTAGTCGGCCCAGGCGATCACGGCCGTACGCGTCGACGGGCTGGCCTCGCGCTCGGCGTCGTACAGGGACTGGGCCATGCCGACCGGCGCGGAGTACTTGCGGCTGGTGCGCTGGAAGGTCAGCAGGTCGGTGTCGACGCCGGGGACGACGACCGAGATCCGCTCGGCCTTGGCCAGGTCGCCGAACACCTCGGCGGCCCGTCCCGAGCCCTCGGGGTCGAAGGCGAGGATGTTCCGGTCCGTCCGCATCATCGACTCGAAGCGGTGCATACGGCGGCCCGCCTCGCGCTGCCCGTCGGGCGTGAGCTTCTTGTCGTACATGCGTTTGCGCTCGACCTCGCGTGCCTCGTGGAGGGCGAGCCGGTTGGCGCGGTAGCGCAGGTCGACCGGAGCGCCGTTCATGTTGCCGACCGCGAGCGGATAGCGGCGTACGAGATCCGTGCGCTGGGTGTCGGTGAGCGAGGTGAAGAACCGGGCGAGCCGCGTGGGGGAGGACGTCGCGGTCGGCAGTCGGTGTCCGGCGACGCTGCCGTCCTCCCAGGCGCTGAGCGAGGCCTGGAGCGGAGAGGCGGTCCGGTGGTGACGCAGGGCGGTCCAGCCCGTGGTCGCCAGCATCACGAACACCACGGCCAGTGCGAGCAGAGCGCGCCAGACGTTCAGTTGCGGGGACGTGTCGAAGGAAGTCACTGGGAGGACACACTAGGAGAACGAGAGGGTCTCGCGTTAACCAAGTGATGGGTATCACGTTTTGATCAAGGTGGCGGCAACACGCCCATGACCTCAGTGTGTTCGCCAGCTCTCGCTGAGTGCCGGGCCGACCTGTTCGAGATATGAGACGGTCAGTGCCCGCATGGCGTCCAGGCTGAAATCCTCCCCGACACTCCACTGACGCTCCGTCAGCCGCATCACGCCGCCGAAGACCGCCACCGCCAGCCGCGGCCGCGGATCCGTGTCCAGGTCGACGCCCTCACGCTCGGCGAGGACGGCCGCCAGCGTCTCCTCGACCTCGGCCGAGCGGCGCAGATGGGCGGCGAGCAGGGCGGGCGTCGACTCGACCACCCGGCACATACGCAGATACAGCTCGACCGGCGCGATGGCCTCGATCACGTCGTTGAGCGTGTCCCAGCCCTCCAGCACCGCCTGCCGCAGCGCCTCCATCGGGGCCTCGTGCGGCGGGCGCTCGCGCACCGACTGGAGGAAGTGCGCGACTGTCACCTCCATCAGGGCGAGGGCCGCCTCCTCCTTGCCGGCGAAGTAACGGAAGAACGTGCGCTGCGACACATCGACGGCCTCCGCGATGTCGTCGACCGTGGTGCGCTCGTACCCCTCGGTGGTGAAGAGCTCCAGCGCGGTACGCAGCAGTGCTTCCCGGGTGCGCTGCTTCTTGCGTTCGCGCAGTGATTCCATAGGTGTCAGTTAGCGACTTGTGAAATGGTTTGTCAATTGTCAGTGGCTGTCACTAGCCTCGAACACATGACTAGTCGGACCACCATCAAGACGACCGGGACGGGGGACCGGGCACCAGAAGCCCCGTCGGACGCGGCGCCGGCCAAGGGGCTGCGCGGCCACCCCTGGTTCACCCTCATCACCGTCGCGGTCGGGGTCATGATGGTGGCCCTCGACGGCACCATCGTGGCCATCGCCAACCCGGCGATCCAGAAGGACCTGAGCGCGTCCTTCGCCGAGGTGCAGTGGATCACCAACGGCTACTTCCTCGCCCTCGCGGTCTCCCTGGTCACCGCGGGCAAGCTCGGTGACCGGTTCGGCCACCGGCAGACCTTCCTCATCGGCGTCGTCGGCTTCGCCGCCGCCTCCGGAGCGATCGGCCTGTCCAGCAGCATCGGCGCGGTCGTCGTCTTCCGTGTCCTCCAGGGCCTGTTCGGCGCGCTGCTGATGCCGGCCGCGCTCGGTCTGCTGCGGGCGACCTTCCCGGCCGAGAAGCTCAACATGGCCATCGGTATCTGGGGCATGGTCATCGGCGCCTCCACCGCCGGCGGCCCGATCCTCGGCGGCGTCCTCGTCGAGCACGTCAACTGGCAGTCGGTGTTCTTCATCAACGTGCCGGTCGGCATCCTCGCCGTCGTCCTCGGTGTGCTGATCCTGCTCGACCACCGCGCCGAGAACGCCCCGCGCTCCTTCGACATCCTGGGCATCGTCCTGCTGTCGGCCGCGATGTTCTGCCTGGTCTGGGCGCTCATCAAGGCCCCGGCGTGGGGCTGGGCCGACGGCAAGACATGGCTGTTCATAGCCGGGTCGGTGGTGGGCTTCGCGCTCTTCGCCCTCTGGGAGACAAAGGTGAGGGAGCCGCTGATCCCCCTCGCCCTCTTCCGCTCGATCCCGCTGTCGGCGGGCGTGGTGCTGATGGTCCTGATGGCCATCGCGTTCATGGGCGGCCTGTTCTTCGTGACGTTCTACCTCCAGAACGTCCACGACATGAGCCCCATCTACGCCGGTCTGCACCTGCTCCCGCTCACCGGCATGATGATCGTCGGCTCCCCGCTCGCGGGCGCGATGATCACCAAGCTCGGCCCGCGGGTCCCGCTGGCGGGCGGCATGGCGCTCACCGCCATCGCCATGTACGGCATGTCCACGCTGGAGACGGACACCGGCAGCGGCGTGATGTCGCTCTGGTTCGCCCTGCTCGGCCTCGGTCTCGCGCCGGTCATGGTCGGCGCCACGGAGGTCATCGTCGGCAACGCGCCCATGGAGCTGTCCGGTGTCGCCGGCGGTCTCCAGCAGGCCGCGATGCAGATCGGCGGCAGCCTCGGTACGGCCGTCCTCGGCGCCGTCATGGCCTCCAAGGTCGACAGCGAACTCGCCGGCAACTGGACGTCCGCGGGGCTGCCGCCGCTGACCGCCGCGCAGGAGGCCCAGGCTTCCGAGGCGGTCCAGGTCGGCGTGGCGCCGCTGGCCCCGGGCACGCCGGACGCCATCGCCGCGAAGATCACGGACGTGGCGCGTGACACGTTCATCTCGGGCATGAGCCTGGCGTCCCTGGTCGCCGCGGGCGTTGCGGTCGTCGCGGTCTTCGTGGCCTTCCTCACCAAGCGAGGGGAGAACGCGGAGGCGGGCGCGGGGGCCGCGCACATCTGAGTTCCCCTATCAGGGTGACAGCCCTGAAGATCCCTCCCAGCCGGGGTGCGCCGCAGGTCACAGTGGGTCAAGCCAGGGCCTGCGGCGCGCTGCCGGAGGGGGTCAGCGCGCCGCGGCCCGGACACGCAGGCATGAGAAGCGCACCGTGGGTACTCGCCAAGTCGAACGCCGAATCAGGGAGTTGACGGTACGCGCAGGCGCCCCCGCTCACGTGGCCGGACGTGGTCACGGACCGGGCCGGATCGCGCGTTCGCCTGCGGCGGGCCGGGCCGGCCGGAAACGCCGTAGGGGTACCGACCGTCGCGGGCTGCGGGTGGTGTGTGCCTGGCCGCGCAGTTCCCCCCGCCCCCAGGAGGGCGCTGCGCGCCCACACCACCCGGACCGCCGACGATGCGGCGGCCCACCCAGGGGCGCGGGGAACTGCGCGACCAGCCACACACCACCCGCGGCCGCCGTCGCACCCAGGACAGAGGGCGCTGCGCGCCCACAGCAGCTGGACGGCCGGCGCTGCGGCGGCCCACCCAGGGGCGCGGGGAACTGCGCGACCAGCCACATACCACCCGCGGCCGCCGTCGCACCCAGGGCCCCGAGTCCGTAGGCGTCCCCTACCGCCCCCTCTCCTCACCCATCTGCCCCGGCACCCTCGCCCCCGACAGCGAGGCGACCTCCGCGCGCAGGGCACGGACCTCCTCCGTCAGCAGGTGTATCGCCTCCGTCTGGCGGCGCTCCTCCACGTCGTCCATCTCGAACCGCGCTATGAACCACGCGGCGATGTTCGCGGTCACCACGCCCAGCAGGGCGATCCCGGACAGCATCAGCCCCACCGCGAGCATCCGCCCCACGCCCGTGGTCGGCGCGTGATCCCCGTACCCGACGGTCGTCATCGTGGTGAACGACCACCACACCGCGTCACCCAGCGTCTTGATGTTCCCGTTCGGCGAGTCCCGTTCCACGGACAGCACGGCCAGCGACCCGAACATCAGCAGCCCCACCACCGCCCCGGCGACATACGTGGTCAGCCGTATCTGCGAGGCCATCCGCGCCCGCTGCCCCACCAACAGCAGTGTCGAGACGAGCCGCAGCAGCCGCAGCGGCTGTATCAACGGCAGCAGCACCGCGCACAGGTCCAGCCAGTGCGACCGTACGAACTCCCGGCGCCGCCCGGCGAGTACGAGCCGGACGACGTAGTCCAGCGCGAAGGCGCCCCACACCACCCACTCCACCGCGAGGCACACCTCCACCACGGAGGCGCTCGCGTCGGGGTCGACGATCGGCACCGCGTAGGCCACGGCGAACGCCAGGGCCAGACCGAAAAGGGGCCGCTGGGTGTGCCGTTCCCAACGCGCTTGTGCCACCGCTCGCTTCATGGCCGCATCGTAGGAAATGTGAAGGGGTGGTGTAGCCCGCGGGTCACCCACGGGCACACCACCCCGTCAAACGGTTGACGGACGCCGGAGGCTACGCGTCGCCGCCCGCCGCCCCCGGGTCCGCGGCCGACGCGTCGAGCAGCTGGTACCGGTCGATCGCCTGCTTCAGCACCGACCGGTCCACCTTCCCTTCCTTCGCCAGCTCGGTCAGGACCGCCACCACGATCGACTGCGCGTCGATGTGGAAGAAGCGGCGAGCCGCGCCACGGGTGTCCGCGAAGCCGAAACCGTCCGCGCCCAGCGACTGGTACGTACCCGGCACCCACCGCGCGATCTGGTCCGGCACCGACCGCATCCAGTCGGAAACGGCCACGAACGGCCCCTCGGCCCCGCTCAGCTTCCGCGTCACCCACGGCACCCGCTGCTCCTCCTCCGGGTGCAGCAGGTTGTGCTCCTCGCACTCCACGGCCTCACGCCGCAGCTCGTTCCACGAGGTCGCCGACCACACGTCGGCCTTCACGTTCCACTCCTCGGCGAGGATCTTCTGCGCCTCGACCGCCCAGGGAACGGCCACACCGGACGCGATGATCTGCGCGGGGATGGAACCCGCCGTGCCCTCGCCGACCCGGTGGACGCCCTTGAGGATGCCCTCGACGTCCACGTTCTCCGGCTCGGCCGGGTGCTGGATCGGCTCGTTGTAGACGGTCAGGTAGTAGAAGACGTCCTCACCGTGCGGGTGCTCCTCGGAGCCCCCGTACATCCGCCGCAGACCGTCCTGCACGATGTGCGCGATCTCGTACGAGTACGCCGGGTCGTACGCGACACAGCCCGGGTTGGTCGAGGCGAGCAGCTGCGAGTGGCCGTCCGCGTGCTGGAGTCCCTCACCGGTCAGGGTCGTACGGCCGGCGGTCGCGCCCAGTACGAAACCGCGCGCCAACTGGTCCGCCATCTGCCAGAACTGGTCGCCGGTGCGCTGGAAACCGAACATCGAGTAGAAGACGTAGACCGGGATCAGCGGCTCGCCGTGCGTGGCGTACGCCGAACCCGCCGCGATCAGCGAGGCCGTACAGCCGGCCTCCGAGATGCCGTCGTGCAGCATCTGGCCCTGCGGCGACTCCTTGTAGGCGAGGAGCAGCTCACGGTCGACCGACTCGTACTGCTGGCCGAGCGGGTTGTAGATCTTCGCACTCGGGAAGAACGAGTCCATGCCGAACGTGCGGTACTCGTCCGGCGCGATCAGCACGAAACGCCTGCCGATCTCCTTGTCCCGCATGAGGTCCTTGAGGAGCCGGACAAAGGCCATGGTCGTCGCGATCGACTGGTGACCGGAGCCCTTCTTCACGGTCGCGTACGTCTTGTCTTCCGGCAGCGCCAGCGGCTTCGACCGCACGACGCGCGTCGGGACGTAACCGCCGAGCCCCTGGCGGCGGTCGTGCATGTACTGGATCTCCTCGGAGTCCCGCCCCGGGTGGTAGTACGGCGGCACCCCGCTCTCCAGGTCCTTGTCGGCGATCGGCAGGTGCAGCCGGTCGCGGAAGCGCTTGAGGTCGTCGACCGTCAGCTTCTTCATCTGGTGCGTGGCGTTGCGGCCCTCGAAGTTGGGACCGAGCGTCCAGCCCTTGATCGTCTTGGCGAGGATCACTGTCGGCTGGCCCTTGTGCGCCTTGGCCGCCGAGAACGCCGCGAAGATCTTCTTGTGGTCGTGACCGCCGCGGCCCAGGTGCAGGATCTGGTCGTCGGTCATGCCCTCGACCATGGCGCGCAGCCGCTGGTCGTCACCGAAGAAGTGGTCCCGGATGTACGCGCCGGTCTCGGTGGCGTAGGTCTGGAACTGGCCGTCCGGCGTGGTGTTCATCCGGTTGACCAGGATGCCGTCGCGGTCCTGCGCGAGCAGCGGGTCCCAGGTGCGGTCCCAGATCAGCTTGATCACGTTCCAGCCGGCGCCGCGGAAGATCGACTCCAGCTCCTGGATGACCTTGCCGTTGCCCCGTACCGGGCCGTCGAGGCGCTGCAGGTTGCAGTTGACCACGAAGGTGAGGTTGTCCAGGCCCTCGCGGGCGGCGATGGACAGCTGGCCGAGCGACTCCGGCTCGTCCATCTCGCCGTCGCCCAGGAACGCCCACACATGCGACTTGGAGGTGTCCGCGATGTCGCGCGCCTCCATGTAGCGGTTCATCCGGGCCTGGAAGATCGCGCCGATCGGGCCGAGGCCCATCGACACCGTCGGGAACTCCCAGAAGTCCGGCATCGAGCGGGGGTGCGGGTAACTCGACAGGCCGTACCGCGCCTTCGACTTCTCCTGGCGGAACGCGTCCAGGTTCTGCTCGCTGAGGCGGTCCAGCAGGAACGCGCGGGCGTAGATGCCCGGCGAGGCGTGGCCCTGGAAGAAGACCTGGTCGCCGCCGTCGCCCTCGTCCTTGCCCCGGAAGAAGTGGTTGAAGCCCACGTCGTAGAGTGAGGCGGAGGACGCGAAGGTGGCGATGTGACCGCCGACGCCGATGCCGGGACGCTGGGCCCTGGACACCATCACCGCGGCGTTCCACCGGGTGGCGTTGAGGATCTTGCGCTCGATCTCCTCGTTGCCCGGGAAGAACGGCTCGTCCTTGGTGGCGATCGTGTTGACGTAGTCCGTGCTGCGCATCTCGGGGACGGCGACACGCTTCTCGCGGGCCCGCTCGATCAGCCGCAGCATCAGGTAGCGGGCCCGCTCCCGGCCGCGCTCGTCCACAGCGGCGTCAAGGGAGTCGAGCCACTCCTGGGTTTCCTCGGGATCGAAGTCAGGAACCTGACTCGGAAGGCCGCCAATGATGATCGGGTTGCGATCGGATCCGGAAGCCACGCTGGTCCTTACCTGTCAGAGGGCTGTGTTTCGGGGGTTTCTGGGCGTCTGCACCGCTCCCCATCGTGTACCTCGGGGGGCCAAACGTCATCTCTACTGCGAGGTAACCGTTTCCTGGCCAACGGTGGAGCCGTGACCGATGATTCCCAAACGCACAAAGGGGGCAGATTGGTGTGGTGCGCGTCACCCTGAGACGATGAGGGCGTGCCTGGAGTTGCGGTGACACGTTCACGATCGTCACCGTTTCGGCGGTCTGAACGGCCGGGTACTTGCGCGATCCGCCCCGCCCGTGTGGACTACGGCCAATGCTTCGCGCACGCGCGTGGCTGAGACATTCCCAAAACATGATCAGGAGGCAAACCGTGAGCGCGACCGCGGACCACGCGGAGGAGCGGACCCTTGCCGAGAGGCTGGGGTTCCAGCCCGAGCAGGTGGTCCAGGAGATCGGCTACGACGACGACGTAGACCAGGAACTCCGCGAGGCCATTGAGTCAGTCACCGGCACAGAGCTCGTGGACGAGGACTACGACGACGTCGCCGATGCCGCGGTGCTGTGGTTCCGCGACGAGGACGGCGACCTGACGGATGCACTGGTGGACGCCACCACGTACATCGAAGAGGGCGGCGCGATCCTGTTGCTGACGCCGAAGACCGGCCGTGACGGCTACGTGGAGCCCAGCGAAATCTCGGAAGCCTCCACCACGGCGGGGTTGTCGGCATCCAAGAGCGTCAGCGTCGGCAAGGACTGGAGCGGCAGTCGGCTGGTGACGCCCAAGGCCGCGAAGTCCAAGAAGTAGCGGTTCGAAAGTGGCCGTCGGCTGAAACGCTGCCGTCCACTGGGGTGGCCGTCCCTGGGGGCCGCGTCCCCAGACCCCCGCATCGGCCCTGAAAGGGCCTCGTCCTCAATCGCCGGACGGGCTGATGGTGCCGGGCCGGGCTGAGAAGCCCGGCCCGGCATTTGCGTACCGCCCAGCATTCTGCGCCCTGCCCGACACCCGTGCGGCCTGGCATCCACGTCCGCCACCGCCTCGGCATCCCCGGGCGGCCCGGCACTTGCGTGGCCTCGCATCCGCGTCCGGCCCGGCGTCTGCGTCCGAGGCCCGCATCCGCGTCTCGTCCCCTGGCTTGTGTCCGGCCCCGCATGGGCGTCTCGTCCCCTGGCTTGTGCCGGCCCCGCTTTCGCGTCTCGCCCCCGCCTTGCGTCCGGCCCCGCATGGGCGCTCGTTCCCTGCCTTGCGTCATGGCCCCGCATGGGCGTCTCGCCCCCTGCCTTGCGTCCGGCCCCGCTTTCGCGTCTCGCCCCCGCCTTGCGTCCGGCCCCCCCCGCACCCGCGTCTCGCCCCCGCCTTGCGCCCGGCCCCGAATCCACGGCCGCCCCCGCCCCCGCCCCCACCCCTGCGCCCGGCCGGGCATCCGTGTCCCGCCCGTGCATCCACGCCCGCCCCCGCCCCTGCGCCCGGCCGGGCCGGGCGTCCGCGTCCCGCCCCCGCCTCCTGCGTGGCCCCCGGTGATCGCTGCGTAGGGTGGGTTCCACCCGAACAGCCCCACGAAGGGACATCTACGACGATGGCGATCCAGGTCGGCGACAAGGCCCCCGACTTCGAGCTCAAGGACAACCACGGCGCGACCGTGAAGCTCTCCGACTTCCGCGGTTCCAAGAACGTCGTCCTGCTCTTCTACCCCTTCGCCTTCACCGGCGTGTGCACCGGCGAGCTGTGCGAGGTGCGCGACAACCTGCCGCAGTTCTCGGACCGCGACACCCAGGTGCTCGCCGTCTCCAACGACTCCATCCACACCCTGCGGGTCTTCGCCGAGCAGGAGGGCCTGGAGTACCCGCTGCTCAGCGACTTCTGGCCGCACGGCGAGGTCAGCCGGGCCTACGGCGTCTTCGCCGAGGACAAGGGCTGCGCGGTGCGCGGCACCTTCGTTATCGACAAGGAGGGCGTCGTCCGCTGGACGGTCGTCAACGCCCTGCCGGACGCGCGCGACCTGAACGAGTACGTCAAGGCGCTCGACACCCTCTGATTCTTCGGTACCAAGGCATGCGAGCCACGGGAACCCGTCACTAGGATCGAGTCGTTGATCCGATATCAAACGCACGGCGGGGCTCCCCGCCCCTGGAAACCAATGGAGGACTCGTGGGAGTCAGCCTCAGCAAGGGCGGCAACGTATCACTGAGCAAGGAGGCCCCGGGCCTCACTGCGGTCATCGTCGGTCTGGGGTGGGACATCCGCACCACGACCGGCACCGACTTCGACCTGGACGCCAGCGCGCTGCTGCTGAACCCGGAAGGCAAGGTCGGCAGCGACGCGAACTTCGTCTTCTTCAACAACCTCAAGAGCGCCGACGGCTCCGTCGAGCACACCGGCGACAACCTCACCGGTGAGGGCGAGGGCGACGACGAGCAGATCAAGATCAACCTCGCGGGCGTCCCGGCCGACGTGGAGAAGATCGTCTTCCCGGTCTCGATCTACGACGCCGAGAACCGCCAGCAGTCCTTCGGCCAGGTGCGCAACGCGTTCATCCGCGTCGTCAACCAGGCCGGCGGCACCGAGATCGCGCGCTACGACCTCTCGGAGGACGCGTCGACCGAGACCGCGATGGTCTTCGGCGAGCTGTACCGGCACGGCGCGGAGTGGAAGTTCCGCGCCATCGGCCAGGGCTACGCGTCGGGTCTGCGCGGCATCGCGCAGGACTTCGGTGTGAACGTCTGAGTTCGATCCGAGGGGGGACCGTCCAGGACACCACCGGCTGAGTCCGGCGCCGCATTCGTTTGGGTGCGGCGCCGGATGCGCAGGACAACCAAAGAAGCAACACGCGGGGAGGACCAGCACATGGGCGTCACGCTCGCCAAGGGAGGAAATGTCTCCCTGTCCAAGGCCGCACCGAATCTCACCCAGGTGATGATCGGGCTCGGCTGGGACGCGCGCTCCACCACCGGAGCCCCCTTCGACCTCGACGCCAGCGCACTGGTGTGCAGCGGCGGACGCGTCCTGGGCGACGAGTGGTTCGTCTTCTACAACCAGCTCAAGAGCCCGGACGGCTCGGTGGAGCACACCGGCGACAACCTCACCGGCGAGGGCGACGGCGACGACGAGTCGCTGCTGATCGACCTCTCCAAGGTGCCGGCCCACTGCGACAAGATCGTCTTCCCCGTCTCGATCCACATGGCCGACGAGCGCGGCCAGACGTTCGGCCAGGTGAGCAACGCCTTCATCCGCGTGGTCAACCAGGCCGACGGGCAGGAACTCGCCCGCTACGACCTGAGCGAGGACGCCTCCAGCGAGACCGCCATGATCTTCGGCGAGGTCTACCGCTACCAGGGCGAATGGAAGTTCCGGGCCGTGGGACAGGGCTACGCCTCCGGTCTGCGGGGCATCGCACTCGACTTCGGGGTCAACGTCTCATAACGCGATATGAGCAAAAGCCGGGCCCGGGTGGGGTGCGAAGAGGTGCCGAACTAGACTTCGGCTTCAAAAGTTCGTAAAGCCGAGTGCGGCGCGGGGGAGCCCCGTACACACAGGATTGGGTAGCCAGTGGTTCTGAAAACCTTCGGTTGGTCGTTCGCGGTCACCGCGCTCGGTCTGGTTGCGGCGCTCCTCTTCGGGGGGTGGACCGCCCTGGGGGTCGTGGCGATCCTCTCCGTGCTCGAGATCTCGCTGTCCTTCGACAACGCGGTGGTCAACGCCGGAATCCTGAAGAAGATGAATGCCTTCTGGCAGAAGATCTTCCTCACCATCGGCATCCTGATCGCCGTGTTCGGTATGCGACTGGTCTTCCCGGTCGTCATCGTCGCCATCAGCGCCCAGCTCGGGCCGATCGAGGCCGTCGACCTGGCCCTGAGCGACAAGGACCAGTACCAGCAGCTCGTCACCGACGCCCACCCGGCCATCGCCGCGTTCGGTGGCATGTTCCTGCTGATGATCTTCCTCGACTTCATCTTCGAGGACCGCGACATCAAGTGGCTGGCCTGGCTGGAGCGCCCGCTCGCCAAGCTCGGCAAGGTCGACATGCTGTCCGTCTGCATCGCCCTGATCGTCCTGCTCATCAGCGCGATGACCTTCGCGACCCACGCCCACCAGCACGGCGGCGCCCACGTCGACAAGGCCGAGACGGTCCTGCTCTCCGGCATCGCCGGCCTCATCACCTACATGATCGTCGGCGGACTCTCCGGCTACTTCGAGGACAAGCTCGAAGAAGAGGAGGAGCGCGAGCACGAGGCCGAGGAAGAGGCCGAGCGCACCGGCAAGCCCCGCTCCGCGGTCGCCATGGCCGGCAAGGCCGCCTTCTTCATGTTCCTCTACCTCGAGGTCCTGGACGCGTCCTTCTCCTTCGACGGCGTCATCGGCGCCTTCGCCATCACCAACGACATCGTCCTGATGGCCCTGGGTCTCGGTATCGGCGCGATGTACGTCCGTTCGCTGACCGTGTACCTGGTCCGCCAGGGCACCCTCGACGAGTACGTCTACCTCGAGCACGGCGCGCACTACGCCATCGGCGCCCTCGCCATGATCCTGCTGGTCACCATCCAGTACGAGATCCACGAGCTCATCACCGGCTCGATCGGTGTGATCCTCATCGGCTGGTCCTTCTGGTCCTCGGTGCGCCGCAACCGCGCGCTGGCAGCCGCGGAGGGAAAAGCGGAGGCCTCGGACGAGAAGACTGAGGTCTCGTCCGGGGTGTGACAACCCTGCGGTTGAGGAACGCTCTCAGCGGGGCGGCCGGGCCTCCGGCCGCCCCGCTGGTTTTCCAGTGAACGTGGGTCTTTCGTGTGGGACGTGGGGGCGGAATGGGCTTCTTGGACGGACTCTGGCGTGGCCGGGCTGCCGAGTTCGACTCGGGCAGCGCGTCATCGAACTCGATAGAGCTGACGAAACGGCACGACCGGGTGTCGCTCACCAAGCAGGGCGCCGCCACCGGGCATCTGCGGATCAACCTGACCTGGCGGATGCGGACGTCCGACATCGGGGGGTCACAGCGGGAGAGTCTGCTGCGGCACCCGTTCAAGGCGCTCAAGCCGCCGGAGGTGCTCGGGCACAGCCAGAGCATGGTCAACGTCGACCTCGACCTCGGGGCGCTGTACGAGCTGACCGACGGGACGAAGGGGGTCGTCCAGCCGCTGGGCGGGTTCCTCGGGGACGTGAACGCGCCGCCGTACGTGAAGCTCAGCGGGGACGACCGGTTCGGGTCGGCGTCCGGGGAGACGATCTACGTCAACCTCGATCACAAGGAGAACATCAAGCGGCTGCTGGTCTTCGTGTACATCTACGACCAGACGCCGGCGTTCGACCGTACGCATGCGATCGTCACGCTGTATCCCAGCAACGGGCCCCGGATCGAGATAGGTCTCGACGAGCGGCATCCGCAGGCTCGGTCCTGTGCGGTGGTGATGATCGAGAACGTGAAGGGCGAGATCTGGGTTCGGCGTGAGGTGAAGTTCGTCTACGGGTTTCAGGCCGAGCTGGATCGGTTGTTCGGGTGGGGGCTGCAGTGGGGGCGTGGATACAAGACCAAAGCGGAGAAGTAGTCGCCTGAGAGCTCGGGGCCTGGTGTTGTGTGGCGACTGCGGGTTGATCGTGGTTGATCGCGCAGTTCCCCGCGCCCCTGAAGGCGCATCCCTCACCGTCCGATGAATTGCGGGCCCTGTGGGGGCAGGCGGAACTCCTGGCCCGGGGCTGCTGCCGTCACCGGGGGCGGGTAGCCGTAGCCCGACTGGGAGGTGGGCTGGGGGTAGCCGTAGGCCGGCTGGGTCGGTGGGGGCTGTTGGGGGTAGCCGTAGGACGGCTGGGGTGGGACCACGGTCGTGGGCTGCTCCGGTGGGAGGGGCTGGGAGACCTCCGGTGCGGGCGCCGGGGCGGGGCCGTCCATCGCCTCGGACTCGTCCACCGAGATGCCGTAGTCCGTGGCCAGGCCCTTGAGGCCGTCCGAGTAGCCCTCGCCCAGGGCGCGGAACTTCCAGCCCTCGCCGCGGCGGTACAGCTCGCCGCAGATCAGGGCCGTCTCCTGGCCCGTCTCCGGCTTGATGTCGAAGTACGCCAGCGGATCGGCGTCGGCGGCCGCGGCGTCGTACAGCACGATGCGCAGATCCCGTACGCGGTCGAAGGCTACGCCGTCCGCCGAAGCGACCAGGAGAATCTGACCGACGCCGGACTCGACACCGGCCAGATCTGTCTGGATCGTGTCGGTGAGGCCCTCGGCGCCCCGCTTCTTGCCGAGTCGCCAGACCTTCCCGGAGGGGTGCCGGGGCTGGTTGTAGAAGACGAAGTCCTCGTCGGAGCGCACACGACCGTCGGGGCCGAGGAGGAGTGCCGAGGCGTCGACATCCGGGACCCCCTGCCCGGGCGTCCAGCGCAGCACGGCGCGTACCGTCGTGGCTTCGAGCGGGACGTTCGACCCCTTCAACATCGCGTGCGTCATACGGTCATCCTGCCCTCTCCGTCCTGGTCACGACAACGCGGGGGTGCGACGGACCGTGCGCGCCTGTGTTCGTCCGCGTTACCCGAAATTCATGCCCTGCGGGAACCCCTGACATGGGTATCTACGTACTATTACCGGCCACCTGTGAACCAGTCACAGGGGACACTGAGTCACCACGGGGGAGCTCTATGCGTCATTTCGGGCACATCGCCCCAGAGGTGCGTCAGCGCCTGTTCCACCAGGAGCCGTGCGAGTTCTCCGCCGACTCCCCGGCCCGGCTGCTCTCCGCGGCCCTGGGTGCCACGCTCTACAGTCCGGCCACCCGGCCGCGGCTCGCCGACGACATCGTCAAGCAGACCGGGCGCGGCGTGGTCTCGATGGTGCTGTGCCTGGAGGACTCCATCGGCGACGAGGACGTGGCGGAGGGCGAGGAGAACCTCGTCCGGCAGTTCGCCGACCTCGCCGGACGCCAGGGCCCGGTGGAGCCGCCGCTGCTCTTCGTCCGGGTCCGCACCCCCGAGCAGATCCCCGACCTCGTACGACGGCTCGGACCCGCCGTACGGCTGCTGTCCGGGTTCGTGCTGCCCAAGTTCACCGAAGAGCGCGGCATGCCCTTCCTGGAGGCCCTCGCGAGCGCCGAGGCGCAGAGCGGGCGGCGGCTGTTCGCCATGCCCGTGCTGGAGTCGCCCGAGCTGATGTACCGGGAGTCGCGCGTGGAGACCCTGGAGGGCGTCTCCCGCGCGGTCGACAAGTACCGCGAGCGGGTGCTGGCGCTGCGGCTCGGGGTCACCGACTTCTGCTCGTCGTACGGCCTGCGGCGGGCCCCGGACATGACGGCGTACGACGTCCAGATCGTCGCCTCCGTGATCGCCGACGTGGTGAACATGCTGGGCAGAGCCGACGGCACCGGGTTCACGGTGACCGGGCCGGTGTGGGAGTACTTCCGGGTGCAGGAACGTATGTTCAAGCCCCTGCTGCGCCGCAGCCCCTTCCTGGAGGGCCAGGCCGAGGAGCTGCGCGAGGCCCTCATCGAGCACTCCATGGACGGCCTGCTGCGCGAGATCACCATGGACCACGCCAACGGCCTCCTCGGCAAGACCTGCATCCACCCCTCCCACGTACTGCCCGTGCACGCGCTGTCCGTGGTCAGTCACGAGGAGTTCAGCGACGCCCAGGACATCCTGCGGCCGGAGCGCTGCGGCGGGGGTGTACTGAGGTCGCAGTACACGAACAAGATGAACGAGGTGAAGCCGCACCGCGCCTGGGCCGAGCGGACCCTGCTGCGGGCCGAGGTCTTCGGTGTGGCCAACGAGGACATCGGCTTCGTGGAGCTGCTCGCCGCCGGCATCCCGGCCTGACCGGGCCGACCGGCTTCTCAACCCAAGGGACGTATGAACAACGCAGTGAACAACGGGGTCTGGTCCGGGAGCTGGGTCGCCGAGCGGCTCGGAGTCCAGCTCGTGGGCGACGACGAGCTCAAGCAGATGCTGGGGCTCGCCCTGCGCCGCAACCCCAAGCGGGCGCATCTGCTGGTCTCCAACGTGCTCGGCAAGCATGTGCCGCAGTCGCCGTCCGTCGTGTACGGCGCCGGGTTCGCCCTCGGGCGCCGGGTGCGGGAGCTTCTGGGGGCGGCGGAAGCGGGCGACGCGGTCGTCCTCGGTTACGCGGAGACCGCGACCGGGCTCGGGCACGCCGTCGCCGACGGTGTGGGGGACGCGCCGTATCTGCACTCGACGCGGCGTCCGGTCGCCGGGGTCGCCCCTGCGGGGGGCTTCGAGGAGTCCCACTCGCATGCCACGTCGCACTTGCTGCTGCCCGAGGATCCCGGCCTGCTGGCCGGCGACGGGCCGCTGGTCCTGGTGGACGACGAGTTCTCCACGGGGAACACCGTGCTGAACACCGTGCGGGATCTGCATGCGCGGTATCCGCGGCGGCGGTATGTGGTGGTCGCGCTGGTGGACATGCGGTCGGCGGCGGATGTGGGGCGGCTGGAGGAGTTCGCGCGGGAGATCGGGGCGCGGGTGGATCTGGTGGCGGCCGCTTCTGGGACCGTGCGGCTGCCGGAGGGGGTGTTGGAGCGGGGGCAGGCGTTGGTGGCGCGGTACGAGGCCGAGAGTGCTGCGGCGGGTTCGTCGTCGGGTGCGGGTGCGGGTGCGGGTGCGGGTTCGTCGTCGGGTGCGGGTGCGTCGGGGTCGGTCGCGCAGTTCCCCGCGCCCCCGAGCGGCGGGGTTGCTGCGGAGGGTGGTTTGTCGTCTGCGGCGCCGTCGGGGCTGGTCGCGCAGTTCCCCGCGCCCCCGAGCGGCGGGGTTGCTGCGGAGGGTTCGTCGTCGGGTGCGGGTGCGTCGGGGCTGGTCGCGCAGTTCCCCGCGCCCCCAAGCGGCGGCGTTGTCGCGGAGGGTGGTTTGTCGTCTGCGGCGCCGTCGGGGTCGGCCGGGCAGCTCCCCGCGCCCCCGAGCGGTGGCGTTGCTGCGGAGGGTTCGTCGTCTGGTGCGGGTGCGTCGGGGCTGGTCGCGCAGTTCCCCGCGCCCCCGAGCGGCGGCGTTGCCGCTGAAGCCGACCAGCAGGGCAACCCCCCAGGGGCGCGGGGAACTGCGCGACCAGCCCCCACCGGCCCGCAGGCGACGAACGACCCCGCCCGCATCGATCTGCACTGGCCCCCCGGCCTCCCCGACGGCGGCCGTCACGGCTTCACGCCCGCTCACCGCATCCGGCTGGAAGCCGCCCTCCCCGCCATGGCCGCCCGCCTGGCAGAGGCACTCCCCGCCGACACCCGCCGCGTCCTCGTCCTCGGCTTCGAGGAGCTGATGTACGCCCCCCTGCGCATCGCCCGCGAGCTGGAGCGGAGCGCCGACGTGGAGGTCCGCTACTCGACCACCACCCGCTCACCCGTCCTCGCGGTCGACGACCCGGGGTACGCGATACGCACCCGCCTCGCGTTCCCGGCCCACGACGACCCGGCCGACGGCCCCGGCGAGCGCTACGCCTACAACGTCGCCGGCGCCGGCTTCGACGCCGTCATAGCCGTCGTCGACTCGGCCGCCGACACCCCCGAACTGCACGCCCCCGAGGGCCTGTTGGCGCAGCTCGCCGCGCACACCCCGCACGTCCTGCTCGCGGTCGTACCGTCGTACGTCCCCGGCGCACCCTCAGCCCGTCCCGAAAGGCCCCCGATGCTGCCCGAGCCCCTCCGCGGCCCCGCCTTCTCCTCGTACGACCCCGAAGAGGTCGGCTGGCTGCTCCAGGACCTCTCGGATGTGACGCTGGAGGCGCCGACCGAGGAGCGCGAGGAAGCCATCCAGAGCGGCGGCGCGCACTACGCCGAGTCGCTGCCGGTGGAGTACCAGCCGAGCGAGCAGTACCAGGCGCTGTTCCACGCCGCGCTGGAGGAGACGGCGGCGCGCCTGGCACAGGCGGCCGGTGCCGTCACCGAGCTCGTCCTCGCCGAGCGGTCACCGCGCCCCGTGCTCGTCTCCCTGGCCCGCGCCGGCACCCCCGTCGGCGTCCTCATGCGCCGCTGGGCCCAGTTCCGGCACGGCCTCGAACTGCCCCACTACGCCGTGTCGATCGTGCGCGGCCGCGGCATCGACGCCAACGCCCTGCGCTGGCTTGCCGCCCACCACGACCCGCGTGACGTCGTCTTCGTCGACGGCTGGACCGGCAAGGGCGCCATCACCCGCGAACTGGCCGAGGCGATACGGGAGTTCGAGGCATCCGACGGCATCACCGGCTTCGACCCGGAGATCGCCGTACTGGCCGACCCGGGCTCGTGCGTACGGACGTACGGCACCCGCGACGACTACCTCATCCCGTCCGCGTGCCTCAACTCCACCGTCTCCGGCCTGATCTCGCGCACCGTCCTGCGCGCCGACCTGGTCGGCCCGCATGACTACCACGGCGCGAAGTTCTACCGCGAACTCGCCGACGCGGACGTCTCCGTGGCCTTCCTGGACGCCGTCTCCGCCCGTTTCCCGGAGGTCGTGGACGCCGTCGAGGCGACCGCCAAGGAGCTGCTGTCCGCCGACCGCGCGCCGACCTGGGAGGGCTGGGCCGCCGTCGAGCGGATCAGCGAGGAGTACGGCATCCACGACGTGAACCTCGTCAAGCCGGGCGTCGGCGAGACCACGCGGGTGCTGCTGCGCCGGGTGCCCTGGAAGATCCTGGCGCGGGCCGGTGCCGGCGCCGACCTGGACCATGTACGTCTGCTGGCCGAACAGAGAGGGGTACCGGTGGAAGAGGTCACCGAACTGCCGTACACCTGCGTGGGGTTGATCCACCCCAAGTACACGCGGGGCGCGACGGGTGCCGACGGCAGGGCGGTGAACCTCTGATGCCGGTGCTGGTGGCGAGCGACCTCGACCGTACGCTCATCTACTCCGCCGCGGCCCTCGCGCTGACCATGCCGGACGCGCGGGCGCCCAGGCTGCTGTGCGTGGAGGTGCACGAGGCGCGGCCCCTGTCGTACATGACGGAGACGGCGGCCCAGCTGCTCACGGACCTCGGCGACGCGGCGGTCTTCGTGCCGACGACGACCCGGACCCGTAAGCAGTACCAGCGCATCAACCTGCCGGGGCCCGCCCCGAAGTACGCGATCTGCGCCAACGGCGGCCATCTGCTCGTGGACGGCGTCACCGACCCCGACTGGCACGCCCAGGTCCAGGCCCGCCTCGCCGAACAGTGCGCGCCCCTCGCGGAGATCCAGGACCACCTGATGGCCACGGCGTCCCCGGCATGGGTGCGCAAGCACCGCATCGCCGAGGACCTCTTCGCCTACCTCGTCGTCGAGCGCGAGCTGCTGCCCGAGGAGTGGGTGAAGGAGCTCGCGGTGTGGGCGGAGAACCGCGGCTGGACGGTCTCCTTGCAGGGCCGCAAGATCTACGCCGTCCCCAAGCCCCTCACCAAGAGCGCCGCCATGCACGAGGTCGCCCGCCGCACGGGCGCCGACCTGACACTGGCCGCGGGCGACTCCCTGCTGGACGCCGACCTGCTGCTTGCTGCGGACCGGGGTTGGCGGCCTGGACACGGCGAGCTGGCGGACGCCAACTGGACGGCCCCAATGATCACCGCCCTCCCGGAACGGGGAGCACTGGCGGGCGAGCGCATCCTCAGGGAGTTCTTGAAGGCAACCCGTACGACAGCGCCCCAATAGGGGCGCGGGGAACTGCGCGACCAGCCACAACGAGGCCGCACCCGCATGATGGCACCGCGCGGCACCCCCGTAGGCGACTAACCGCAACAGCCCCCACCACAACACCCACCGCCCCCGCCGCCCGCCTTGGGCACCGCGGGGGCGGACGCCGTCCCACCCACAGCCACCGTCGACAAAAGCTTCACCGTGTCCTCATGCCCCGCAGGGCACGCGGCGGGCGCGGAGGACTCCGCCATCGGACGGCTCAGTTCAAACGTGTCACCGCAGCTGCGGCACCGGTACTCATAGCGAGGCATGGTCAAAGACTAATCGGCCTGACCGGATACACCCCTCTCTGCGACCGTTTGCGATCAGCTCACGGTCAACCCTGTCCGGTACCGGTGTGGAGAATTTGAAAAGGTCACTGATACTTTTCGATCGCCGCGAGGAGCCGTAAGGCCGGGGGAACAGGGGGCGCGCTGCCGTTGACCGCGGCGGCCATGCCCTTCCTCGCGGGCACGACCGAATGCGGGGAGGGGCGCAGCCGTGACCAGGGCTGGGCAGGAGCCGGACGAGACCATGCAGCTGAAGGTCCCCGCGCTCCCGCCGGACGAGACCGTGCAATTGCGGACGGTGGATGCGGAGTTATCCCGCACGGGCGAACGCGACACAAGGGAGCCCCGCACCCCGGGGCACCGCCGGAAGGCCACGCGCGAGGCGGCCCTGTCCCGTCTCAGGACGGCCGCCGCCCGATGGGCACCGCACCTGCGCCGCCTGCGCCGCCTGCGCCGCCTGCGGCCCCGGTACCCGCGCCCCGGCCGCACCGGCTGGCGCCGCTGGGTGCCCTCCTGGCGGCAGTGGCTCGGGGCCGCGCTGACCTTCCTCGGCCTGACCACCGCGGCCCTGACGGTGGCGTACGCCGCCACGGACATCCCGGAGAACCTCAACGCGTACGCGACCCAGCAGGACAACGTCTACTTCTGGTCCGACGGGACGCCCATGGCCCGCACCGGCTGGGTGCGGCGGCAGGACATGCCGTTGGAGGACATACCGGAGGACGTCCGCTGGGCGGTGCTCGCCGCGGAGAACGCCGGCTTCTACTCCGACGCCGGCATCTCGCTCAGCGGCGTCACCCGAGCCGTGTGGCGCACCCTCGGCGAGGGCGACACCCAGGGCGGCTCCACGATCACCCAGCAGTACGTCAAGAACGTCTACCTCAACCAGGACCGCTCGGTGGGCCGCAAGTTCACCGAGGCCATGCTCGCCCTCAAGCTCGACAACCGGATGAGCAAGGACGACATCCTGGAGGGCTACCTCAACACCAGCTGGTTCGGCCGCGGCACCTACGGCATGCAGCGCGCAGCCCAGGCCTACTACGGCAAGGACGTGGGCGAGCTGAACGTCAGCGAGGCCGCGTTCCTCGCCTCCCTCCTCAAGGGCGCCGCCCTCTACGACCCCGCGCTGAGCCGGGCCAACCACGCGCGGGCGGTGGAGCGCTGGTCCTGGATCCTCGACCGCATGGTCGACATCGGCAGGCTGTCGCCGGCCGAGCGGGCGCGGTACCGGACGTTCCCCGAGCCGTTGCGGCAGGCGCAGGGCTACGACACCGGCAAGCAGAGCGACTACCTGGTGGAGCTGGCCGCGCAGTACGCCAAGAAGGCCGCGCGTCTGACGGACCAGCAGTTCGACCTCGGCGGCTACCAGATCTACACGACGTTCGACCGCAAGAGGGTGACCGCGCTCACCGACGCCGTGACCAAGGCCCGCGAGCAGGCGCGCAAGGACCACCCGGCGACGGCGAAGACCGCGCACTACGGCGCCGCGTCGGTCGCCGCCGACGGACGGATCCTCGCGGTCTACGGCGGCCCGGACCACCGTACGCAGGGCTACAACGAGTCCAACGCGACCACCGTGCCCGCCGGTTCGGCCTTCCTGCCCTTCGTCTACGCCTCCGCCCTCGACCACGGTGTCCGCAAGACCCGCGACGGCGCCGCGACCGAGGTGACGCCGCAGACGCTGTACGACGGCGACGACGGCATCCCGGTCATGACGCCCGAGGGCCCCTACTGGGACCGCGGCGGCAAGCAGGTCAAGGCCCGCAACGACGGCGGGGAGGACCACGGGCGGATCAGTCTGCACAGGGCGCTCGCCCTGTCGGTGAACACGCCGTTCATGCAGCTCGGCATGGACACCGGCCTGGACAGGGTGCGCCGGACGGCCGAGGCGGCCGGGCTGCTCGGCTCCAGCTTCGGGCCGCAGGTCCCGGCGCTGTCCCTGGGCAGTGCCACGCCCAGCGCGATCCGGATGGCGAGCGGATACGCCACGTTCGCCGCCGCCGGCACGCATGTCGAGCCGTACTCGGTGGCCCGGATCACCCGCAACGGCTCCGAGGTGCGGCTGGCCAGGCCCGCCTCCCGGCGCGCGGTGCCGGCGAAGGTGGCCGAGCAGGTCCGGTCCGCGCTGCGGGACGCCTTCGCGCTGGCCCATCCGGCCACCGCCGCCTCCGCCCCGCGCGTCACCGGCAAGACCGGCACCACCCAGGACGACACCGCGGCCTGGTACGTCGGCACCGCCGCCTCGGTGTCGACGGCCGTCGTGGCCTACCGCATCGATCTCGCCAAGAGCCTCGAACCCCTGCCGCTGAAGGGCGTCGCCGGCACCCCGGCCGACAGCGTTCCCTACGCCGTCTTCTCCGGCGCCCTGGGCCTCGACTGACCCCGCGACCCGCCTCCCTCAC
>NZ_KQ948943.1 GCF_001514235.1 Streptomyces caeruleatus
GCCCCTCGGCCGCCGCCCGGATAGGGTCGTGCATGTGATCGAGTACGTACGAAACGTCCGGCTGTGGTTCGCGCCGCAGGAGGTCCGGCAGGAGGGCGGCACCCCCGACTACCGGTTCTCGCTGGCGAACGAGCGCACCTTTCTGGCCTGGCTGCGTACCGCGCTCGCGCTCATCGGCGGCGGGTTCGCGGTGGACCAGTTCCTGCCGGACCTGCGCTGGGGCTGGCGGGTCGGTCTCGCGCTGGCGCTGCTCGCGGCGGGCGTGCTGTGTTCGCTCCGCGCGGTCAACCACTGGGTGCGCTGCGAGCGGGCGATGCGGCGGGGCGAGGACCTGCCGGTGTCGCGGTTCCCGGCGGTGCTGAGCCTCGTGGTCGCGGTCGTCGCCGTCGCGATGGTCGTCGTCGTCCTCGTCGGGTGGGAGGGGTGAGCGCCGGGGAGGCCGAGGCCGCTGAGCCGGTACGCGATCCCGGACTGCAGCCCGAGCGGACGCGCCTGGCGTGGCGCCGTACGACACTGTCCGGCGCGGTGGCCGCCGTACTCGCCGTGAAGACCGCGCTGCACGGCGGCGTCTCGGTGGCCGGGATCGTGGCGTGCGCCCTGTGCTGCGGCCTGTGGCTGGCCTTCCTGGCCCTCGCCCACCGCCGCATCCACGCCCTGGCCGCCTCACCCGAACCCCCGCCGCTGGCCCCCCGGCATGCCACGGCCACCGTCCTGTTCACGGTGGCCCTGGCGGTGTGCGGCGCCGCCCTGGTCCTCTGAGGCCCTCCAGGCCCCTTTCCGAGGTCGCTTCCAGGGCCTTTCTAAGAGCTACGGGCTCTGGTCCGGCTCCTGCCACAGCCCTTCCGGTGCCACCGGCTCCTCCTCGGTCTCCCAGTCCACCGTGACCACGATCTTGCCGCGGGTGCGGCCCTCCTGGTTGAGCCGGTGGGCGTCCGCCGTCCGTTCCAGGGGGAAGGTCTCCGAGACGTGCACGGTCACCACGCCCTCCTCCGCGAGCTCGCAGAGCCGGAGCAGGTCCGTCGCGTCGGGGCGGACGAAGTAGTAGCGGCCGCCGTAGTCGAAGACGTCCGGGTCGGCGATCGACACCAGGCGGCCCTCGGGGGCGAGGAGGTTGGCCGAGGCCTTCAGCGCTTCGCCGCCGACCGTGTCGAACGCGGCGTCCACGCCCTCGGGCGCGAGACCGCGCACCCGTTCGGTCAGGCCGTCGCCGTACTCGACGGGTTCGCCGCCGAGACCGCGCACGAAGTCGTGGTTGTGCGGGCTCGCCGTGCCGATCACCCGGGCACCCAGATGGCGGGCGAGCTGGACGGCGATCGATCCCACGCCGCCGGCCGCCGCGTGTACGAGGACGGTCTCGCCGCGCCGTACCTCCAGGACCTTGGTCAGCACCTGATACGCCGTCAGCCCGACCAGGGGCAGACCGGCCGCCTGCTCCCAGGTGAGGTTGCGGGGCTTGCGCGCGAGGGTGCGCAGGGGGGCGGCGACGTACTCGGCGAAGGTGCCGTGGGAGAGGAGGTCCTCGCGTACGTAGCCGATGACCTCGTCTCCGACTCCGAACTCGGTGACCGACACGCCCGGTTGGACCACCACCCCGGAGACGTCCCAGCCCGGCACCACCGGGAAGGCCGGCTCCAGCAGCCGGTCCATGTGGCCCTCGCGGCACTTCCAGTCGACCGGGTTGACGGCCGCCGCCCGCACCTTGACCAGCACGGAGTCGGGGCCGACGCGCGGCTCGCGCAGCTCTCCGTATGCGAGCACCTCGGGCCCGCCGTAGCGTGTGTAGCTGATGCCCTTCATGGGTTCGACCCTCCGGGGTGGCAGGACGCCACGCAAGCCGAATGACCCGATATGCGGCGTTCGCGTGGCAGCCTGTCCGACGTCACGACCCCCGCCTTCGAAGGTGAGCACCATGACGACCCTGCACGCGGAACACCCCTCCCACACCCACACTCACGGTCCGGACTGCGGGCACACCGCGGTGCCGCACGGCGACCACACCGACTACGCGCACGACGGTCACCTGCACCGCGAGCACAGCGGCCACTGGGACGAGTGCGAGCCGGACGGGCACGTCGCGCACGAGGGCCACACCCATCAGCACGGCGCCGACTGCGGACACGAGAGCGTCCTGCACGGCGACCACGTCGACTACCTCCACGACGGCCACCGGCACGCCTCCCACGACGGCCACTGGGACGACCACTGAGCCCAGCCCCGAGGCCCCGGCCACCTCGGCGTACTGGCCGAGAAGGCACCACCGACAGCTCCCCGGCGCTCCACGCGGGGAGCTGTCGGCCTATCGTGGCCCCGATCACGTTCGGCTCCCCCACTGGACTACATACCGACTGGTCGGCATCATGAGTCAGGTCCCGTTCACCTGCCTTTCAGGAGCGACGTATGAGCCCCGACCATCCGCCCGGTCTCGATCTCGACCGACTGCGCGGCCTGCTCGAGCGTGAGCGGCCCGGTCTGGCGCAGGGTCCGCTGACCGGCCGGCTGATCGAGGGCGGACGGTCGAACCTCACCTACGCGGTCTCCGACGGCACCTCCAAGTGGGTCGTACGCCGCCCTCCGCTCGGTCATGTCCTCGCCACGGCGCACGACATGAAGCGCGAGCACCGGGTCATCAGCGCGCTGCACCCGACCAGTGTGCCGGTGCCGCGGCCGGTGCTGCTGTGCGAGGACGAGGAGGTGCTCGGGGCCCCGTTCTACGTCATGGAGTTCGTCGAGGGCACCCCGTACCGCACCGCCGACCAGCTCGCCCCGCTCGGCCCCGAGCGCACCCGGGGCGCGGTGCTGTCGCTGGTGGACACGCTCGTCGAGCTGCACGCGGTGGATCCCGCCGAAGTGGGCCTCGCGGACTTCGGCCGGCCCGAGGGCTTCCTCGACCGGCAACTGCGCCGCTGGGGCAAGCAGTTGGACGCCTCGCGCAACCGTGAGCTGGCCGGTATCGACGAGCTGCACGCCACGCTCGGCCGCCGGCTGCCCGCCTCCCCCACCGCGACCGTGGTGCACGGCGACTACCGGCTCGACAACGTCCTGATCGGTGCGGACGACACGATCAAGGCGATCCTCGACTGGGAGATGTCCACGCTCGGCGATCCGCTGACCGACCTGGGGCTGCTGGTGATGTACAGCATGCCGCTGGGCATGCCGGACTCCCCCGTCTCCACCACGGCCGAGGCGCCCGGGCACCCGGAACCGGCCGAACTCATCGAGCGGTACGCCGCGCGCTCGGGGCGCGACGTCTCCGCGGTCTCCTGGTACACGGCGTTCGCCTGGTTCAAGCTCGCCGTGATCCTGGAGGGCATCCACTACCGCTACACGCTGGGCCAGACGGTCGGCCGCGGCTTCGACCGCATCGGCGACCTGGTCCCCGTCTTCATCCAGCACGGCCTCACCACCCTTCAGGAAGGCTGATCCGCCATGGACTTCGCGTTCGACGCGCGCACCGAGGAACTGCGTGCCAAGCTGCTCGCCTTCATGGACGAGTACGTCTATCCGGCGGAGGCGGTGGCGGAGGAGCAGCGGGCCGCGCTGGCGTCCCCGTGGGACACCCCGGCCGTGGTCGAGGAGCTCAAGGCCGAGGCGCGCAGGCAGGGCCTGTGGAACCTCTTCCTCCCCGACGCCGAGTACGGCGCCGGCCTCACCAACCTCCAGTACGCGCCGCTCGCCGAGATCACCGGCCGCTCCCCGCAGCTCGCGCCCACTGCGACGAACTGCGCCGCGCCGGACACCGGGAACATGGAGGTGCTGTACCAGTTCGCCGACGAGCAGCAGAAGAAGCAGTGGCTGGAGCCGTTGCTGGCCGGTGAGATCCGCTCGGCGTTCGCGATGACCGAGCCGGAGGTGGCGTCGTCGGACGCCACCAACATCACCACGCTGATCGAGCGGGACGGCGACGACTACGTCGTCACGGGCCGCAAGTGGTACATCTCCGGGGCGATGAACCCGGACTGCAAGATCTTCATCGTGATGGGCAAGACGGACCCCGACGGCGAGGACATCCGCCGCCAGCAGTCCATGATCCTGGTCCCCCGCGACACCCCTGGTGTCACGGTCAAGCGGGCCATGCAGGTCTTCGGCTACGAGGACCACTCCCACGGCGGCCATGCCGAGGTGATCTTCGACCACGCGCGCGTGCCCGTGGCCAACCTCATCGGCGAGGAGGGCGGCGGCTTCGCCATCGCCCAGGCGCGGCTCGGTCCCGGTCGTATCCACCACTGCATGCGGCTGATCGGCATGGCCGAGCGGGCGATCGAGCTGATGTGCCGGCGGGCCGCGTCCCGTACGGCGTTCGGGAAGGCGCTGGCCCAGCAGGGGGTCGTGCACAACTGGATCGCCGACGCGCGTGTGACGGTCGAGCAGTTGCGACTGCTGGTCCTCAAGACGGCCTGGCTTATGGACACCGTCGGCAACAAGGGTGCGCACACGGAGATCCAGGCCATCAAGATCGCTACGCCGCGTGCGGTGGTGGACATCCTCGACCGGGCTATCCAGCTGCACGGTGCGGGGGGTGTCAGTCAGGACTTCCCGCTGGCGGAGCTGTACGCCGGGGCGCGGACGCTGATGATCGCGGACGGGCCGGACGAGGTGCATCAGCGGTCGCTGGCTCGGCGGGAGCTGAAGAAGTACCTGTGACGCCGGGGGCGCCGGGGGTTCCTCGCCCCCGCCGCCCCTACCCGTCCCATCCCTGGGGGCTGCGCCCCCAGACCCCCGCTGTCGGCCCTGCGGGCCTCGTCCTCAAACGCCGGACGGGCTGAAAGATCCAGCCCCGTTTGAGGAGCGGGGTCTGGGGCGGAGCCCCAGAAGGATGGGACGGGGCGCTGATCCGGGTCAGGGGCGGAGAGCCCGGAGCAGGAGGTCAGCCAGGTGGTCGGCGACCTGTTGGGGGGTGAGGGGGCCGTCCGGGCGGTACCAGGTGGACAGGTGGTGGACGGAGCCGAAGTGGTAGTCGACGACCAGGTCGGCAGGGGTCGCCTTGGAGAAGACGCCCGCCTCCTGGCCCTCCTCGACGAGCGCACGGAAGCGTTCGTGGTAGCGCCGCCGCTCGGCCCGCACCTGCTTGTTCTTCTCCGGGCTCAGATGATGCATGGAGCGGAAGAAGATCATCGCGTCGTCGAGGTTCTCGATGGTCGTCACGACGACATCCGCCGCCGCCCCCCGAAGCCGCTTCTCGATCGGCTCGTCGGCACCCGCGAACGCGTCCAGCCGCTCCTGCTGAACACGCAGCACGCGCGCGTACACCTCGTGCAGCAGGTCGTCCTTGGAACCGAAGTAGTGGTACAGCGCCCCCTTGGTGACGCCGGCCGCCTCTACGATCTCCTGCACCGAGGTGCGGTCGTAGCCACGCTCGGCGAAGAGCCGGGTGGCGGCGGCGAGCAGCCGCTGCGGGACGGGCGTACCGTCTCCGTCCGTCGTCCTGGCCACTGTGCCGCCACCTGCCCTTCCGAGATTTCTGCTTGTTGTCTAGCCGTCGTTCACGCGAGAACGGAGTTCCCGTCGGAGGATCTTGCCACTTGCCGTCTTCGGCAGGTCGGGCAGGATCTCCACCTGGCGCGGATATTTGTAGGCGGCCAGTCTCTCCCTGCAGTACTCGGCGAGTGCGCCGGGGTCGGTTTCCGCACCCGGACGGAGGCTGATGTACGCCTTGACGGTCTCCCCGCGGTACCCGTCAGGCACCCCGACGACGGCGGCCTCGCGCACCGCCGGGTGGGTGTAGAGCACGTCCTCGACCTCGCGCGGCCAGACCTTGAAGCCGGACGCGTTGATCATGTCCTTCTTGCGGTCGACGACGTAGAGCCAGCCCTCGGCGTCCATGAAGCCGATGTCCCCGGTGCGCAGTTCCCCGTCGGGGAAGGTCTCGGCGGTGGCGTCGGGGCGCCGCCAGTAGCCGGGGACGACCTGCGGGCCGCGGACGAGGATCTCGCCCTGCTCCCCGAAGGGGACCTCCTGGCCCTGGTCGTCGACGATCCGGACGACCGTCTCGGGTCCGGGCAGACCGACGGCGAGCGTGCCCGAGACCGGGTCGACGGGTGCCTCCAGGCCGGGCGGGACGGACGCGCACGGAGCGGTGCACTCCGTCAGGCCGTAGCCGTTGCGGATGTACGGGCCGAAGCCGGCCCGGAACTTCTCGACCAGGGCGGGCGGCAGCGGGGCGCCGCCGGAGGAGATCATCCGGAAGGAGGCGAAGTGGTCGCGGGTGACGGCCGGGTGGGCGGCGAGCGCCATGAAGGCCGTGGACGGGCCGACGGTGTAGTGCGGTCCGTGCTCGGCGAAGGCGTCGAGCACGACACCCGCCTCGAAGCGGTACGCCAGCACCAGCGTGCCCGCGCTGTCCAGACACGCGCCGAGCTGGCAGACCATGCCGGTGATGTGGAAGAGGGGCGCCAGCGCGAAGTAGACCGGCGCGTCCGGCAGTTCCAGGCCCGTCCGCTGCCGCTCGGCGTTGTACATGATGTTGCCGTGCGTGTTGGTGGCGCCCTTGGGGGTGCCGCTGGTGCCCGAGGTGTAGCTGATCAGGGCGATGTCGGACGGTCCGAGGTCACGGTCCTGCGGCGCCTTGTGGCCGGCGCGGGCCACGGCCGTCAGGTCGTCGGCGTCGTCGGTGTCGTCGGCCTGCGGGAGCCGCTCGAAGGACAGCACGCGCGCGTCGTTGCGCGTCTGGAAATCCAGCTCGCACCCGGTGAGCGCGATCCGCACCGGCGAGTCCGCCGCCGTCTCGCGCAGATACGACTGCCAGGCCCGGTCGGAGCAGATCAGCGCGGCCACCTCGCCGTCCCGCAGGACATGGCCGACCTCCCCCGACTTGTACATCGGGTTGACGGGCACGACGACCGCCCCCGCCTTCCAGGCGCCCAGCAGGGCGAGCACGAAGTGCGGGGAGTTCTGCAGCAGGATCGCCACCCGGTCGCCGCGCTCCAGACCGCGGGCGGCGAGGTGCCCGGCGACGGAGTCGCTGAGCTCGTCGACCTCGCGGTAGGTCAGGCGGCCGTCGAAGTAGGCGAGGAAGGTGCGGTCCGGGGTCTCGGCGACGACCCGGCGCAGGGCGTGCACGAGGGTGCGGGCCGGGTCGACGGGGGCGCGCTGGGCGTCGGAGAGCAGGGCCAGCCAGGGCTTGGCCGCGTACCGGGAGGCGGAGTCGTCGGTCACCGGGCCTCCTCCCACTTCTGCTGGATGTGGCTCATGCCGGCCAGCCAGCGGTCGGGCGTGGCGGCCCGCGCCTCGTAGTACCCGGCGACCTCGGGGTGCGGCAGAATCAGGAAGCGGTCCTCCGCCATGCCCTTGAACAGGGCGTCCGCCACGTCCTCCGGCGCGATGGCCGTGGGCTTCAGCACCAGGTCCCCCGCGCTGCCGGTGGCGTCCAGCATGTCGGTGCGCACACCCTGGGGGCAGATGGCGTGGACCTTCACGCCACGGTGCCGGTACGTCAGCGACAGGTACTCAGCGAAGGCGTAGGCGCCGTGCTTGGTGACGGCGTAGGGCGCGGCGCCGATCATGGTGAGCAGCCCGGCGGCCGACACGGTGGACACGAACCGCCCGCTGCCACGCTCCAGCCAGTCCGGGAGCAGCGCGCCCGCGGCCCGCACGTGTGCCATCACGTTGACGTCCCAGGACAGCGCCCAGGACTTCTCGTCCACCGCCTGCCCCGGCTCCTCGCCCGCGAAGGCGACACCGGCGTTGGCACAGTAGACGTCGACGGTGCCGCCGAGCGCGTCCCGTGCCTCGGCGACGATCGCGGAGGCGTCACCGGCCACGGCGATGCCACCGATCTCGTCGGCGACGGCAGCCGCCTTCGCACCGTCCAGGTCATTGACGACCACCCGGGCCCCTTCGGCGGCGAACCGACGCGCGAGCGCCGCCCCGATGCCACCCCCAGCCCCCGTGACGACCACTCCAGCACCCTGAACGGCTTCCACCATCGGTCTCCTTCGACTCCGGCTCGACTGCAAGGCCCAGACTAACCGGTCGGTATGTATCTGAGGAAGGGCAACAGCAGCCAACCTAGGAGCGCGGGGCTGTATCGATATGCGGCTCCGCCGCGGGGCGCGACCAGCCACAAACCACCGCCGCCTTCCCCACGACCCGCGGGAGCAATACGGTCCCCCCATGCGCCTATCCAGACGAGCTCTCCTCGCAGCGACAACGGCAGCAACCGCCCTCTCCGCAGCCCCCTCCGCCTCGGCCGCCGAGCGCCGCAGGCACCTGCGCACCGGCTTCGAGAACCTCGCCGCCACCGCCTACGCCCAGCTCAGCGGCGACCGCGTCGGGATCGTCACCAACCCCACCGGCGTCACCCGAGACGTCCGCCACATCGTCGACGTCATGCACGCCGACGACCGCGTCGACCTGATCGCCGTCTTCGGCCCCGAGCACGGCTTCCGGGGCACCGCCCAGGCCGGCGGCTCGGAGGGCCGCTACGACGACCCGGCGACCGGCCTGCCGGTCTACGACACGTACCTCAAGAGCGGTCAGCCCCTCGCCGACATCTTCACGGCCTCCGGCGTCGACACGGTCGTCTTCGACATCCAGGACGTGGGCGCCCGCTTCTACACCTACATCTGGACCCTCTACGACTGCATGGACGCGGCCCGACTCGCCGGCAAGCGCTTCGTCGTGCTGGACCGGCCGAACCCGGTGACCGGACGGTCGGCCCAAGGCCCGGTCCTGCACAAGGAGTTCGCCAGTTTCGTCGGCCGGCAGCCCGTGTCGCAGGCGCACGGTATGACGGTCGCCGAGCTGGCGCGGCTGTTCAACGGGGAGTTCCTCACCGCGCCGGTGCCGCTGGAGACCGTAGGGATGACGGGCTGGCGGCGGTCCGACTTCTACGACGCCTCGGATCTGCCGTGGGTGCCGCCGAGCCCGAACATGCCGACCCCGGAGACCGCGCTCGTGTACTCGGGCACCTGTCTTTTCGAGGGGACGAACCTCTCGGAGGGCCGTGGCACCACCCGGCCCTTCGAGCTGCTGGGCGCGGAGGGCATCGACGGCCGCTGGGCCGCCGCGGCGAACGAACTCGGCCTGCCCGGTGTGCGCTTCAGGGAGGCGTACTTCGCGCCGGCCTTCTCGAAGTTCCAGGGTCGGACCATCGGCGGCGTGCAGATCCATGTGCACGACCGTGCCGCGTACGACCCCGTCCGCACCGGGATCGGCCTGCTCGTGACCGCCAAGAAGGTCTGGAGCGGGTTCGGTTGGCGGCCCGACAACTGGATCGACAAGCTCACCGGCTCCACCGGGGTCCGCACGATGATCGACGCGGGAGCGGGCACCGACGACGTGGTGGCGGGCTGGCAGCGGGAGTTGGCGGCGTTCCGGCGGATGCGCAAGGAGTACCTGCTGTACACATGAGCGCCCCCGCCGGGTGCCTCTGATGGGTGACGACGTATGGCCAATCCCGCCCGCTAGCAGGACGATGCGCCCGTATCGCACCGATTCGGGGGACGAGGGGGCCTGTGATGGCGGAACCGGCAGTGAGCGTGACTCCCTACTGGGAGCTGACTTTCGACGCGGACGGGGATCCGGACGCCGCCAGGCGGGACCGGCTGCTGGCCGGGGTGGCCCGGCACCACGTCCGCGATCTGATCGTCTTCGCGCACGGCTGGAACAGCGACCGCTCGGGGGCCACGCGGCTCTACGACCGTTTCTTCGCGCCGATCCCGCAGCTCGCTCCGGCGGCGAGGATCGGGTACGTCGGTGTGGTCTGGCCGTCGATGCGGTTCTCGGACGAGCCGATCCCGGACTTCCCGCGGGCCGTGGCGGCCGAGATGCCCCGTCGGCCGGTGCTCGACAAGGACACGCGGCACGCGCTGCTGGAGACGTTTCCCGGGCGGGCGACCGTGATCGACCAGATCGCGCGGATGCTGGACCAGCAGCCGCGTGAGGAAGCCGAGTTGGAGGAGTTCGGGCGGCTGGTGCGGATGCTGGTGGACGTCGTGCCGCCGGGGCCGCAGGCGCTGTTCGCGGCGGACACGCTGTGCGAGGGGGTGCCGCAGGACTCGCCGGACCTGTTCTCCGGCTCGACCGCAGCCCTGTGCGAGGAGTTCGCGCGGGCGCTGGCACGACTCGAAGCGCCGGACGGGACACCGTCCGACGGAGCCCCGGACGGCGCGGCCTCGTTCTCGTTGCCGAACCCCTGGGAGGGCGCGCACGAGCTGCTGCGGCAGGCGACGTACTACGCCATGAAACGGCGCGCGGGGACGGTGGGTGAGCGTGGGCTCGGCCGGGTGATCGGGCAGCTGGCCGAGCGGGCGGGCGGGGTGCGGGTGCATCTCGTCGGGCACAGCTTCGGCGCCCGGCTGGTGTCCTTCGCGCTGCGCGGGCTACCGAAGGGGGTGCGCACGGTGAAGTCCGTGACGCTGCTCCAAGGCGCCTTCTCGCACTACGCGTTCGCGTCCCGGCTGCCGCACGACGCGCGGGCGGGCGGGGTGCTGGAGGGCCAGCAGAACCGGGTCGACGGACCCCTGGTGTGCTGTTACTCGCGGCACGACTCGGCCCTGTCGACCATGTATCCGCTGGCTTCCCGGATGGCGGGGGACGCGCGCGGGATCGCGGCCCTGGACGTCGGGCGGATGCTGGGCGACAAGTGGGGTGCGATGGGGCACGACGGGGTGCAGGCGGTGCCGGGGACCCGGTCGTTCACGCTGGCCGACGCGCTGAGTGCGAAGCTGCCCACCTCGGGCTGCGTGAACATCGACGCGGCGGCGGTCGTCAAGCGGGGCGGGCCGCCGGCGGGGGCGCACAGCGACATCGCGCACCGGGAGCTGGCGCGGGTGGTGCTGGCGGCGGGCCGTATCCACTGACCCGCCGCCACCGGTCTGCCCGACCGGTCACCTGTGGGACGTGAACTCCACGACCTGCTGGTACGTCGGCCGGTTCTGCCAGCTGATCTTGCCGTGCTTGACGCCGCCCAGCGTGCGCTGGACGATCGAGTCGGCGCACCACTGGTCGCCCGCCGAGCACTGGTCGTCGCCCGGGTAGACCTGGGCCGCGGTCTTGCCGGCCGCCTCCTTCAGGGTGCTGATCAGCAGGTCCCGGCAGGCGCTGAGGCTGCCGCCGCCGCAGTACTTCCGGTCGAGCGGGCCCTGGACGGACTCGCCGAGGACGGCCCTGATGTCCTTGTCGACGTAGCTCCACCAGCCGTACTGGAAGGAACTTCCGGCATGCGAGCCGGTCGGGCCGTGGGCGGCCGACGGGGACTCGTCGATCGGCAGGTTGGCGGTGATCGCGCCGTACAGCTCGCTGCCGAGGCCCGGTTCGAACTCCGCCTTCACCAGCAGCGGCCACCACGCGTCCAGGATGCGGATCGCGTCGGCGTCGGCGTACGCCTTGGAACCGGCCGATGTCTCGGTGCGTTTGCCGCCGACCGAGATCCACGCCTGGAGCTTGCTCACGGCCGCCGCGGCCGTGGAGTCGGTCACGGGCGAGCTGCCCACGACCTTGAGCAGGTCCGGCAGGACGTCCTCGGCCCGCAGGTCGGCGAGGCCCGCGTCGGCCATCGCCTTCACCAGCGAGGCCCGGGTCACGCCGCCCGTGTCGACCAGCTTCTTCACCCGGCTCTCCAGCAGATTGCCGCGGTGGACCGAACCGTCGCCCCACGGGGCGGTCGTGTAGTCCTTGGCCTGCTTGTTGTTCCAGGAGATGTAGTAGTCCTGGTCGACGGAGTTGGGGTGGGCCGAGGGCGGGGTGTACTGCGCGGTGTTCGTCGCCGGGTCCCAGCCGCGCCATTCGTACGCCGACTGCGCCCAGACGGGGAACTCCGCGTCGACGCCGGTCGCCCGGACCGGGTTGTCGCCGCTGTTGTAGTAGGCGGTGTGCTCGGAGTCGACGTAGAACCAGTTGAAGGTGAAGTTGATGTGCTGCACCGCCTTCTGGAAGTCCTCCGGGCCCTTGACGTAGTCCGGGTCGTTCAGCATCTGGAAGCCGATGATCGAGTCGGCCTCGTGCAGATAGGAGGAGCGCAGGGTGGTGTAGGCGACCTTCTTGCCGCCGACGGTGGCGCGGTGGGTGACGGGGCCGTACTTGGTGCGCCAGACCCGCATCGTGTACGAGCCCTCGGGGGTGCTGTCGGCGGTCGTGGGCTTCCAGGCGTTCTTCTGCTCGACCTTGTCCATGGCGGTGCAGGTGCCGCGGTACAGGTAGTGGTAGTCGTCCTGGCACAGCTCGACGGCGTAGGTGTCGATGATGTCCTGGCCGGAGGTGGTGGCGCTCCACGAGTAGTCCTGGCCGCGGCCGAGCTCGACGTACATGCTGAGGCCGGCGAAGGAGGCGCCGCGGGCGCTGATGCCCGGGCCCTGGATCTCCTGGAGCAGGAGCAGCTGGGGGGCGAAGTAGCCGGTCTGCGGGCCGAAGACGGCGACCGGGTGGCCGCTGGCGGTGTGCTCGCCGCCGACCACGAGGGCGTTGGACATGCCGCGCTTGGCGGAGGTCATGGCCGTCTTGGCGGCCGTGGTGGAGGCGGTGCTCGCGGCGGAGCCGGCCGCGCTGCCCGTACGGTCGTACACGAGCTGTTCCTCGGTCACGGAACCGGCGTCGGGCAGGGCCTCGCCCTGGGGGTCGGCGGGCTTGGTGGCGTACGGGAAGCTCTTGTCATGGACGGTGACGACCGCCTCGGGGTCGTTGCGCTCGCGGAACGACTCCCAGAGCTTCGTGCCCTCGGCGACGCCGTACTTCTCCTGGGCGGCCAGCAGGGAGATCGCGTTGTTGACCTCGCCGCCGCCTCCGGAGCCGAACAGGGCGCCGATCACGGAGGCCAGCGCGACCAGGTCGGTGATCTTGAAGTGCTCGATGGTGCCGGCGTTGGTGACGGAGTCCTTGTGGCCGGTCAGGACGTACTCGCCGGGGAAGAAGCGGCCGCTGTCGGAGGCGTCGATGTAGGCGTTGATGCCGTCGAGGTAGGCCTTGGAGTCGGCGAGGGCCAACTGGCCGCGTTCGCCGTTGGTGGCGACGGCGTTGTCGATCTGCGCCTGGAGATCGGCTTCGGTGTACGGCGCGTGGCGCCAGAACTGCTGCTCCAGGCCCTGGTTGGAGGGCGCGCCGCCGGCGAAGGAGGTGAGCTGTCCGCGTCCGACGTGACGGAAGACGTCCATGAGCCACAGCCGGTCCTGGGCGGCCGCATAGCCGGCGCCGAACTCCGTGCCGTATCTGGTGGTACCGGTGATGTGCGGCACACCCGTCTTCTTGTCCCGGACGATCGTCACGTCGCCGCGCCCGGCGGGACTGACGGTGGAGGCGACTTGATCGGAGGGAACGCCGAACGAGGCGTCGTTGAAGAAGTTGTTGATCGTCGCGTTGGTCAGGCCGGAGTAGCCCTTGGCCAGGTTGGCGTAGGGCCCGAGCTGGTCCGAGGCGTGTTCGGGCATGGTGCCGAAGGCCTGGTTGAGGAGGATCTGGGCAAGGGTGGCATTGCCGTTCTGACCAGGCGGAAGGATGTCGGAGCACTGGTTCCCGCAGTGGTCGGCGACGGCCGTCGCCTCGGTCGCCGCGGCCGAGGGAGCGGCGGCCGCCGGGGAAAGTGGCGACAAAAGACCGGCAATCAGAACGCATATGGATGCGGTCTTCAGGAACCCGGGGAATCTGCCGGGAGTTCTCAGTCCGACGAGGGCGTTGCGTGGGGTACGCCGTGGCATGGCCGCTCCTACCGACGAGGGTGAGCCGGGATGTTACCGGCGGTATCCCCGAGATTGAAGATGAACATGCGTCACGTTTGGGAGTCGCCAGGGCTCGCTGTGGAGGTCTACGGAAATCGGATGGAGCCGAATCGCATGTCGATACGTCTATTCGTCAACGTCGCGCGAAGTCCGTGCGGCGACGCCGAAGTGACCGAAGTACAGGTGCAGGTGTGACGGAGGTGCAGGGCGATGGCCGGTTTCCGGAGTCTGGCGAGACAGGTGCGAGATCCGCGGTGCGATCTGGCGCTACGGCGCTACTCGCTGCGTAAGTGCCTTGAGCGGTTCGCCCCTTACGGGCACAGGGCGACCTGGGACCACTTGTGCTCCCGGGCGGGGTTCGGCCCCGAGGACCGCTCCCCCGATCCTGCGCGGCTCGTGGCCGCGTTGGACGAGCTGGAGGAAGCGCGTTCGGTCTGGCTGGCCTATGAGGTCGAGTTCGCCGAGCGGCGCAAGAAGGAAAAGCACGACGGACTGCGCAGGCCGGGCAGTGTGGACGACTGGCACCGGCTGACCTGGGGCGGTTTCGGAGTCGCCTGGTGCGACAACCCCCGGGTCCACCCGAACGAACCGCTGGCCGAGGTGCTGCGCCGGCTGATCTCCGCGCTGGAGCGGGAGCCGGGCTGCGAGTGCCCGGTGTGCGGCGGGGACCGGCTGATCTACAAGTACGACCTGGCCCATGAACCGTCGTCGGGCCCGGTCTGCACGGAGTGCGGGATCGTCGTACCGCGTCCGGTTCTCACGCCCGAAGCGCTGTCGGCGTCCCGGCGCGAACGGCGACTGCTCATGTCCGCCTAGTACGACGGGGGTGCGCAGGGGATGCCGCACCCCCTTTTGTCGTCAGTGGTGGCGGGCACCATCAGGACATGATCCAGGTGTGTCTCAACGGACCCCGAGGGGCCGGCGACGGTGCCGTGGTGCCGCTCTCGCCGGAGGCGCTGGCCGACTCCGCGGCCGAGGCGGTCGCGGCCGGAGCCACCGACATCCATGTCCACGCCAAGACTCCCTGCGGACAGGACAGCCTGTCCCCGCGCGTCCTCGCGCCGACCCTTGCGGCCATACGGGCCCGGGTGCCGGTCCCGGTCGGGGTGACCACGGGCGCCTGGGCGGAACCGGATCCCGCGGCCCGGGTGGCACGCGTACGCAGCTGGACGGTGCTGCCGGACCACGCCTCGGTCAACTGGCACGAGGAGGGCGCCGAGGACGTGGCCGCCGCGCTGATCGAGCGCGGCGTGGGCGTCGAGGCGGGCATCTGGTCCGGCACGGACGGCGCGGCCCGGTTCGCCGCCTCGCCGCTGGGGCCGAGGGTGCTGCGGGTACTGGCCGAGGTGACGGACCCCTCACCGGAGACGGCCGAGGCGACCGCCCACGCCCTCCTCAGCGACCTGGGCCCGGCGTTCGGCCGTCCCGTGCTGCTGCACGGTGAGGACGACGGGGCGTGGCCGGTGCTGCGGCTGGCGGGACGGCTGGGGCTGGCGACGCGGATCGGCCTGGAGGACACGCTGGTCCTGCCGGACGGGCAACGGGCTTTGTCCAACGCTCAGTTGGTGGTCACGGGGCTGATTCAGTACAGACGGTCCCAGCGCTCACTCTGAGGCAGGGCGAGGACTTCGGCGCGAGTCGCCAGGCCGTACTCGCCCGCCGCGTGGAGCCGTGCGGCGCCGTGGCCGGTGAGCCAGGCGCGCAGGTCCGAGACGCCGGCGTCCACGGTGTCGTCGTACCACCAGGAGAACGGGGAGTCGTCGGACAGCAGGTCGTAGAGCCAGACGTCGGCGCACCGGGCGAGATGCGCGTCGGCGATCGGGCCGGGCACCCATCCCTCCAGGAAGGGGGTCACCGTCCTGGCGATCGTGGCGCAGGTGTCGAAGACGGTGTCGATGGCGTACGGCGGCTCCGGCGTGGCGAGGGCGTCCTGCCACCAGGCGCGCAGGAACGCCTCGATCGCGGCGGTCTGCTCGGGCGGCCATGAGCGCCAGTCCACCCGGGAGAGCCCATGAGCGCCGTAGCCGATCGAGCCGAGGCTGCCGTCGGCCATCGCCCGTGCTCCCTGGGGCAGCAGGCGCCGCATCACGGCTGGGTGGTCGTCGAAGTGGTCGGGCACCTCGAAGAGGTAGTACTGCACCGTGTCCACCGGTATCGGCACGTCCGGCGTGCGCAGATACGCGGTCTCCTCGGGTGCGTGGCAGTAGCCGCAGCCGGTCTCGGCGGGGCTTGCGCACCCGCTGAAGGCGGCGGCGATGTCGGCGAGGGCTGCGTCGAGGACGGCTGAGGACATGGAGGTCGGTCCCGTCAGGACTCCGTGCGCGACGGTGGGCCGCCGGCCGAAGATCGCGACGATACCAGCCGCTAATCCGGTCGCTCCATCCCATTCCCGTCCGGACAGTTGGGGGCGATGAAACTCACCTGAGGAACACCGAGGAGCCCTCATGTCGACGCTGCGCGTCACCGCCGAAGTGCTGACCGTCCACGAACATCCGAACGCCGACGCGCTGGAGCTGGCCCAGGTGGGTCTGTACCGGGCCGTCGTCGCCAAGGGCGCGTACCGCACTGGTGAGGCCGCCGTGTACATCCCCGAGCAGGCCGTGCTGCCGCCCGAGCTGATCGAGGAGCTGGGGCTGACCGGACGGCTGGCGGGCAGCAGGGCCGACCGGGTCAAGGCGGTCCGGCTGCGCGGTGAGCTGTCGCAGGGCATCGTGTGCCGGCCGAAGGCGCTGGCCGACGTCGATCTGGCGCGGGCTGCCGCTGAGGGCGCCGACTTCGCCGAACTGCTCGGCGTCACCAAGTGGGTGCCGCCGATCCCGCCCACGATGTCCGGTGAGGTGGAGTCGGCGCCGGATCTGCTGCCCTGGGTCGACATCGAGAACATCCAGCGGTATCCGGACATCTTCACGCCGGGCGAGCCCGTGGTGCTGACCGAGAAGCTGCACGGGTCGGCGTGCCTGCTGACGTATGCCGCCGACGAGGACCGGGTGTACGTCTCCTCCAAGGGCTTCGGCGCGAAGTCGCTGGCGCTGCGGGAGGAGGCACGGAACCTGTACTGGCGGGCCGTGCGCGGCCACGGAGTCGCCGAGGCGGCGGCTCGACTGGCCCAGCGGCTGGGTGCCCGCCGGGTGGGCATCTTCGGCGAGGTGTACGGCGCGGGGGTGCAGGACCTGACGAACGGCGCCGACGGTCGACGGGAGACCCTCGGGTACGCCGCGTTCGACGTGTCCGCGGAGATCGACGGCCGGGTGCGGTGGCTGGACCCGGCGGAGGTACTGGACAGCGAACTCCCCTTGGTCCCGCGGCTGTTCGAGGGCCCGTACGACATCGACCACGTCCTGGAGATCGCCACGGGCCGCGAAACGGTCTCGGGCCGGGAACTCCATCTCCGCGAAGGCGTGGTGATCCGCCCGACCACCGACCGCTACAGCCCGGTGACCGGCGGCCGCGCCATCGCCAAGGCGGTCAGCCCGGCGTACCTGACACGCAAGGGCGGCACCGAGTACGAGTGAACGGCGCCCGGCGTTGCCCCCGGCCCGGGGGGGGGCGTGAGACCGCTCCCCCGCGCTGGCGAGCGCCGCCCACGCCCACTCATGCCGCCCAACGGCACAACTGCCCACAGGCTAAGGGGCCTGCGGGCTACGGGGAGCTGCCGACTACAGGCAACGGGCTGCCGACTGCGGGCTGCGCGCTGCCGGCCACGGACAGCGGGCCACGGACAGCCGACTGCGGGCTGCCGACTGCGGGCTGCCGACTGCGGACAGCGGGCCACGGACAGCCGACTGCCGACTGCGTGCTGCGGGCTGCGGGCTGCGGGCTGCGGGCTGCGGGCTGCGGGCTGCGGGCTGCGGGCTGCGGGCTGCGGGCTGCGGGCTGCGGGCTGCGGGCTGCGGCAGGATGCCCTGGCTGTCTGTTCTGCGCCGACGACATGGCTCAGCCGCACAGCCGACGGCGCCGCACCCCACCCAGGGGCGCGGGGAACTGCGCGACCAGCCACAAACGACCCGCAGCCGCCGTCAACCCCGGAGGCCCCGAACCCATAGGCGTCCCACTCGGCCACAGCCAACCCAAGCCGACCCACACCCTCAACCACAGCCCCCCGCCCCGCGCGCCCTACCTCCCCCTTGCTCCACCATCAACCGCGACCCCGTAAGCCGTTCGCCGAACACATCGTCCGGGTTGGACAGCACGCACGTGTCCAGCGACAGACACCCGCAGCCGATGCAGTCGGTCAAGTGATCACGCAGACGGTTCAGTTGCTTGATGCGCTCGTCCAGCTCCGAACGCCACGCCTCCGACAACCGCGCCCAGTCCTCATGCGTCGGCGTACGCTCCTCGGGGAGTTCCGCGAGGGCGTCGCGGATCGTCGCCAGGGGGATGCCGACCCGTTGCGCGGCCCGGACGAAGGCGACCCGGCGAAGGGTGTCACGGGAGTAACGGCGCTGGTTGCCGGAGGTGCGACGGCTGCTGATCAAACCCTTGGACTCGTAGAAGTGCAGGGCGGACACCGCGGCGCCGCTCCGTGCGGAGAGTTGGCCGACGGTGAGCTCGTGGATCTTCTCGGGGATCTGGGGCACGCCCTCAAACCTACCTACCGCGTCACACCACCGGTCCATTGACAGGGGCTTCGCCTCCTAGCATGCTAAGCAGTCGCTTAGACATTGCACTCTGGAACACGCGACGCGAGAGGCCTGGACATGGCAGAGCCGAGGATCTTCACCTCCGCCGACGACCTGAAGGCGGCGGTGGGCGAGCAGCTGGGCTACACGGACTGGCTGGAGGTCGACCAGAAGCGGATCGACCTGTTCGCGGAGGCCACCGGCGACCACCAGTGGATCCACGTGGACCCCGAGAAGGCCGCGGCGGGCCCCTTCGGGACCACCATCGCCCACGGGTACCTCACCCTGTCGCTGCTTCCGCTCTTCGGACCTCAGCTCATCAAGGTCGAGAACGTGAAGATGGGCGTCAACTACGGGACGAACAAGGTACGTTTCCCCGCCCCGGTCCCGGTCGGCTCGCGCCTGCGCGCCACCGCCACCCTCACCGGCGTCGAGGACGTGACGGGCGGCGTCCAGGTCGCCGTAGCGTTCACCGTGGAGCGCGAGGGCGGGGACAAGCCCGTGTGCGTCGCCGAGTCCGTCTCGCGGTACTACCTGTAGGCGGACCCCGCCGCCCGGCGGAACCTACTGGGCTCCCACCATCCGCAGCACGAGGTCGGCGTACAGCGCGCCGACCTCGTCGGGCGTCCAGGGGCCGTCGACGCTGAACCAGCGGGCCACGTCGATGCACAGCGACAGCACGGCGAGGGTCGTGCCCTTCACGTCCAGGACGTCGAAGTCGCCGGCCGCCACCCCGTCCTCGATGATCGCGCGCACCTCGGCGTCGCACTGCCGGCGCAGCGCGAGGATCTCGTCGCGGGCGTCCGGGCCGAGGGAGTCCAGTTCGTACTGCACGACCCGCGCCGTCGTACGCCCCCCGGCGTGCCAGCGGACGAAGGAGCTCACGGCGTCGGAGAGCCGCTCGGCGGGGGTGCCCTCGCGCCGGGCCGCCGTCCTGAGGATCTCCAGGGCCTTCTCGTGGCCGATCCTGCTGATGCGGTGGAGCAGTTCTTCCTTCGTCTTGTAGTGGATGTAGAGCGCGGCGGGGCTCATGCCCGCCCGCCCGGCGATGTCACGGGTCGTGGTGGCGTGGTAGCCGCGCTCGGCGAAGGCCTCCACGGCGGCGATCAGCAGCCGCCGGGCCGCGTCGGGCGTGACCTCACCCCACGCCGACGTCTCGCCGCCGGCCGTCTCCTCCGCCGTACTCATCGCTCACTCGCCCCTCTCGCTGACAGAGCCCCCACCATACCGCCGATACTGAGCGAGCGCTTAGCGAGAGCCCGGCGGCTCAGATCTTCTCGTAGGGGTCGTGCTCGGCGAGCAGCTTCTCCAGCCGTGCCTGGTCGACCCGGCTGACGATCTGCCCGGCCTCCTGGCGGTCCCGGATGACCTTGGCGAGCGTGAACGCCGAGGTCACCAGGTAGAGGACCGCGATGGCCAGGAAGCCGCGCACCCAGGCGTTGGCGTTCAGCTGGTAGATGCCGATGCCGGTGGCGGCCATGGCGACCGCGAAGGAGGCGACGGACTGGCCGTAGAAGGCGGCCGTGCTCTGCTGCTTGACCGGTGTGTCACTCATGGGGAACAGGGTCGGCGCCCGTGGCGCCGGACACATCCGCTGAAGTACTCAGCCGGTACTCAGAATTGCGTTCAGAACGCCGAAACTCCCGTCAGCGCCCGCCCGATGACCAGCTTCTGGATCTGGCTCGTGCCCTCGTAGAGGGTCATCACACGGGCGTCGCGCAGCAGTTTGCCCGCCGGGTACTCGTCGATGTAGCCGTAGCCGCCGAAGACCTGGAGGGCGTTGTTTGCGGCGCGGACGGCGGCCTCCGAGGCGAACAGCTTGGCCTTGGAGGACTCGACGGCGAAGGGCAGCCCGCGGTCGATCAGGTCGGCGACCCGCCAGGTCAGCAGCCGGGCCGCGTCCACGTCGACGGCGATGTCGCTGATCAGCTCCTGGACCAGCTGGTGCCGGGCGATGGGCTTGCCGAACTGTTCACGCTCACCGGCGTACCGGACGGCCGCGTCCAGGGCGGCCTGGGCTATGCCGACGCATCCGGCGGCGACCGACATCCGCCCCTTGGCCAGGGCCGACATCGCGACCGAGAAGCCCTTGCCCTCCTCGCCCAGCATGGCCGAGGCAGGCACGCGTACGTCCTGGAGCACCAGCTCAGCGGTGGCCTGGCCGCGCAGACCGAGCTTGCCGTGGATGGTGCGGCGCGTCAGGCCGGGGGTCTCGGTGGGGACGAGGAAGGCGGTCACGCCCTTGTGGCCGGGCGCGTCGGTGGAGCGGGCGAAGAGCAGGACGACGTCGGCCCAGGTGCCGTTGGTGATGAACATCTTGGTGCCGTTGATGACGTAGTCGTCGCCGTCGCGCACGGCACGCGTGGCGAGGTTGCCCGCGTCGGAGCCCGTGCCCGGCTCGGTCAGGCCGAAGCAGCCGACCAGGTCGCCCGCGGTGAGGCCGGGCAGCCAGCGGCGCTTGTGCTCCTCACTCCCCCAGGCCGCGATCGACTTGGCGACGAGTCCGAGGGAGACGGACACGATGCCGCGCACGGACGAGTCCCCGCGCCCCAGCTCCTCCGTGACCAGGCAGTAGGCGAGGTGGTCGCCGCCGGAGCCGCCGTGCTCCTCGTCGATCGTCAGGCCCAGGAAGCCCACCTCGCCGAGTTTCTTGACGATCGAGCGGTCCACCTCCTCGGCGCGGTCCCAGGCGACCACGTGCGGGGCGATCTCGCGGTCCACGAAGTCCCGGGCGAGCTGCCGGACGGCGGTCTGCTCCTCGCTGAGCTCCAGGTTCATGCCGAGTCACCCCACAAATTACGGACCTTGAAAGCTGCACATTTAAATTAGCACTGCTAGTTTCCGGTTGCAGCCCTACTATGTGCGCCATGGCCCGACCGCGCAAGCCCTTGCTCAGCACCGACCGGATCGTCGACACGGCACGCGCACTGGTGGACGCCGAGGGGCTCGCGGCCCTCTCCACGCGTCTGCTCGCGGCCGAACTGGGCGTGAGCGGGCCGTCCCTCTACAACCACTTCCGCACCAAGGACGAGATCCTGGAGGCGGTCGCCGACTCGGTCAGCGCGCAGGTCGACCTGTCGATGTTCGAGGACGGCCGGGACTGGCGGACCGCGCTGCACGACTGGGCCGTCTCCTACCGGGCCGCCCTGCGCGACCACCCGAACATCGTCCCGGTCCTGGCCCGCGGCCCCGGTCGCCGCCCGGCCGGACTGCGGCTCGCCGACGCCGTCTACGGCGCGATGGTCGCGGCGGGCTGGCCACCGGCGCAGGCCACCTCCATCGGCGCGCTGATGCGGTACTTCATCATGGGCTCGGCGCTGGGCTCGTTCGCCGGGGGCTTCGTGGACGACGCGAGCGCCTACGACCCCGCCGACTACCCCCACCTCGGGCAGGCCCACCTCCTCGCCGAGCAGCAGGAGAAGATCGACGAGCGGGCCTTCGAGACGGGGCTGACGGCGCTGCTGGACGGCCTCGCGCAGCAGTACGAGCAGGTCAGGCGGACCGCCTAGGACGCTTCGGCACGCACCGAAGTGTCCGTGCCGCATCCTGGAGCGCATGGCCACCAAGGACCCCCAGGCACCGCACCTCGCCCGGCTCGCCGCGCTCATGGCCGACGAGACCCGGGCGGCCTGTCTGCTGGCGCTGCTCGACGGGCGGGCCTGGACCGCCGGTGAGCTGGCACGGCATGCCGGGGTCGCCGCGTCCACGCTGAGCGAGCACCTGGGCAAGCTCGTCGCGGGCGGGCTGCTCACCGAGGAGCGGCAGGGACGGCACCGGTACGTCCGGCTGGCCGACGCGCGGGTCGCCCAGCTGGTGGAGGACCTCGCCGCGCAGGTCGGCCCGCGGGCGGACCAACGGCCCCGGAACCTACGGGAGTCCAGTGCCGGGTCCGCCATGGCGCGCGGGCGCACCTGCTACGACCATCTCGCCGGGCGGCTCGGCATCGCGGTCACGGACGCGTTCACGCTGCGCGGGCTGCTGCGGCAGGACACGGGGTTCGCGCTGACCGATGCCGGGGTCGGTTGGTTCGACGCCGCGGGCATCCGGCTCGACCGTTCGACTCGCCGCCCGTTGGCCCGTGCCTGCCTCGACTGGACGGAGCGCCGGCCCCATCTCGCCGGCGTCGCGGGCGCGGCTCTGTGCCGGCATGCGCTGGATGCGGGGTGGTGTGTGCGGATCGGGTCGGAGCGGGCCGTGAAGGTGACGGCGGCGGGTGAGCGGGCGCTGGCCGGGCTCCTGGGCATCGAGTCAGCGACGTTGCGCTGAGCGCCCCATAGGGGCGCGGGGAACTGCGTGACCAGCCACGACGCACCCGCAGATACGGAGCGAAGTCTTAGTCCCCCGTCCGAAATCCGCGAGCCCCCTCCCCCTCCCCTCTCCTAGCCTCTGGAGCATGATGAACGCCTCCCCCACCCGCCGCACCGAACTCCTCGCGGCAGGCGCAGCCACCGTCACCGTCGTCCTGTGGGCCTCCGCCTTCGTCTCCATCCGCAGCGCCGGCTCGGAGTACTCGCCCGGCGCCCTCGCGCTGGGGCGGCTGCTCGTCGGGGCCGTGGTGCTGGGCGGTATCTGTCTGGTCCGGCGGGAGGGGCTGCCGCCCCGGGCGGCCTGGCCCGGGATCGCGATATCGGGGCTGCTGTGGTTCGGGTTCTACAGCGTCGTACTGAACTGGGGCGAGCAGCAGGTGGACGCCGGCACCGCGGCGCTGGTCGTGAACATCGGGCCCATCCTCATCGCGCTGCTGGGCGCCCGGCTGCTCGGCGATCCGATGCCGCCGCGGCTGCTGGCGGGGATGGCGGTGTCGTTCGCCGGCGCGGTGACCGTGGGACTGTCGATGTCGGGCGGCGGCGGGTCCTCGGTGCTCGGGGTGGTGCTGTGTCTGCTCGCCGCGGTCGGCTACGCGGGCGGCGTCGTGGCGCAGAAGCCGGCGCTCGGTCACGCGAGCGCGCTCCAGGTCACGACGTACGGGTGTCTGGTGGGGGCGGTCCTCTGTCTGCCCTTCGCCGGGCAGCTGATCGGCGACGCGGCCGACGCCTCCCTGTCCGCGACCCTCAACCTGGTCTATCTGGGTGTCTTCTCGCTGGCGCTGGCCTTCACCACCTGGGCGTACGCCCTCGCCCGTACGACCGCCAGCAGCATGGGCGCGACCACGTACGCGGTGCCCGCGCTGGTGGTGCTGATGTCCTGGCTGGCCCTGGGCGAGGTGCCGGGGCCGCTGACGCTGGCGGGCGGGGCGCTGTGTCTGGCCGGGGTCGCCGTGTCGCGGTCCCGGACGCGGTCCGCTCGGGTCGTGGCGGCCGCGCCACAACCCGAGCAGACCCGCGAATCGGCGTGAGTCAGCGGCTGCGCGCCCGGTCCGCGAGGACCTTGATGGACAGCAGGGCGATCACCGAGAGCCCGATGATGTAGCCGGAGACCGCCATCGAGGTGTCGGTGGTCTCCAGCAGCAGCACCATCATGAACGGCGCGAGGCCGCCGCCGAGCACGGCCGCGATCTGGTAGCCGAGGGAGGCGCCCGTGTAGCGCATCTCGGGCGTGAACAGCTCGGCGAACAGGGCCGCCTGGGGGCCGTACATGATGCTGAGGAAGCAGCTGGCGACGAAGGTGCCGACGGCCAGCCACAGCAGCGAACCGGTGTCGATCAGCAGGAACAGCGGTACCGCCCACAGACCGATGCCGGCCGCGCCGATCGCGTAGATACGGATTCGTCCGATCTTGTCCGAGAGCGCGGCGGCGGCCGGGATCAGCACCAGCTGGGTGAGGCTGATGCAGAGCGAGACGGTGAGGACGGCGCTCTTCTTCATGCCGAGTTCGCGGGTCGTGTAGTCGAGCACGCCGGTGATGATGATGTAGAAGGTCGCGGTGTTCACGGCGAAGGAGCCGCCGGCGAGGAGGACCGTGCCGAGGTGGCCGCGCAGGATCGTGCGCAGCGGTGAGGACTGCTCGGACTTCTCCTTCTCGGCCAGCCTCTTCTCCGCCTCCCGGAATTCGGGCGTCTCCTCGACGCGGGTGTGGATGTACCAGGCGAGCGCGAGGACGAACAGGCCCACGAGGAACGGCACGCGCCAGGCCCAGGCCGCGAACTCCGCGTCGGTCGTGAACGCCCCGGCGAGCAGGAACACCGTGTTGGCGGTCACCACGCCGATGGGGACGCCGAGCTGCACGAAGCTGCCGTAGATGCCGCGCTTGCCCTCGGGGGCGTACTCGGTGGCCATCAGCATCGCGCCGCCCCACTGGGCGCCCACGGCGATGCCCTGGAGCACGCGGAAGAGGACCAGCAGGATCGGGGCGGCGACGCCGATCGTCTCGTAGGTCGGGAGCAGGCCGATGCCGGTGGTGGCGAGGCCCATCAGGGTGAGCGCGAGGACCAGCATCGGCTTGCGGCCGCGCTTGTCGCCGAGCTGGCCGGCGACGATGCCGCCGAGGGGGCGGGCGAGGAAGCCGACGGCGAAGGTGGCGAAGGAGGCGAGCACTCCGGCCGTGGGGCTCCCGGCCGGGAAGTACAGGTCGCCGAGCACCAGGGCGGCGGCGATGCCGAAGACGAAGTAGTCGTACCACTCCACGGCGGACGCGAGAGCGGCCGCGGTGGCGACGCGGCGGCGGTTGCCGTCGGCGGGAGCGGTGGTGGGGAGCGGTTGAGCGGAAGGTGCCGTGTCCATGCGTGCACACTCCGGGGTGCTGGGGACGGAACGGGGGGTGGGGCGGATTCCGGGGAACGTACTGACCGGACGGTATGGACGTCAACGGGTCGCACAACAGCAGTTTTTTGCCTGTACATGGCACGGAGAGCGGAGTCCGGGCATGCCTGCGGCCCCGGCCTCCCACAGAGACCGGGGCGCACCGCGGGCAGGGCTAGAACACCACCAGGGCCCTGCCGCCCTTCCCCGCGAGCATGTTCTCGAACGCCGCCGGGATGCCCTCCAGGGCGATCCGCTCCGTCACCAGCGCGCCGAGGTCCAGGCGCCCCGCGCGGACGTGCTCGGCGAGGACGGGCAGGTCGCGGGCCGGGTCGGAGTTGCCGTAGACGCAGCCGGAGAGGGTACGGCCCCAGTGGAAGATCTCCAGGGCGTTGAAGCTGACCTGCTGGTCCTTGCCGCCGATGCCGACGACCGTGGTGCGGCCGCCGCGACGGGTGGAGTCCCAGGCCGTGCGGATCGTGGTCGCGCGTCCCACGCACTCGACGGCCACGTCCACGCCCTGCTTGCCGGTGAGGCCGCGGATCTCGCGGGCCGTGTTCTCGGAGGCGATCACATAGTCGGTGGCGCCCGCCGCGCGGGCCAGCTCCTCCTTCTCCGGGGAGACGTCGACCGCGACGATCTTCGCCGCGCCCGCGATCCGGGCCGACTGAAGGGCCGCCAGGCCCACGCCGCCGACGCCGAACACCGCGACCGTCTCCCCCGCCCGGACCCGCGCCGAGTGGTGCACGGCGCCGTAGCCGGTGAGGACGGCGCAGCCCAGCAGGGCGGCGTCGGTGAGCGGGATGCCGTCCGGGAGCGGCAGGAGGCAGTCGGCGGAGACGACCGTCTCCTCGGCGAACGCGGCGACGTTCAGGCCGGGGTGGAGGTCGGTGCCGTCGGCGGTGCGGGCGTAGACGTCGGCGGCGCCGTTCAGCGCGTTGGCGCACAGCCAGACCTCGCCGAGCCCGCAGGCATGACAACTGCCGCAGGACGGCGCCCAGTTGAGGACGACTCCGTCGCCGGGCGCGACGTGCGTGACCCCCTCCCCCACGGCCACGACCGTGCCCGCGCCCTCGTGGCCCAGGACCGCGGGGACGGGGACGCGCATGGTGCCGTTGGACAGGGACAGGTCGGAGTGGCAGACGCCGGCCGCGGCGAGGCGGACGCGGACCTGGCCGGGTCCGAGGTCGGGCAGGTCGATCTCGGTGACCTCCAGCGGGGCACCGATGGCGGGCAGGACGGCGGCACGGACGGCCATGGGGGAAGCTCCCTTGAACTTGCTCAGAACTGGAGGGACTTGGTCTGGAGGTACTCGGCCAGGCCGTGTGCGCCGAGTTCGCGGCCCACTCCCGACTGCTTGTAGCCGCCGAAGGGGGCGAGCGGGTTGAAGCGGCCGCCGTTGATGTCGACCTGCCCGGTGTCCATCCGGCGCGCGAAGGCCACCGCCTCCGCCTCCTCGCCCGCCCAGACGGCGCCCGCGAGGCCGTACACGGTGCCGTTGGCGATGCGCAGGGCGTCCTCCTCGTCCTCGTAACGCAGGATCGACAGGACCGGGCCGAAGATCTCCTCCTGGGCGACGGTCATGTCGGGCGTCACGTCGGCGAGGACGGTCGGGCTGACGTAGTACCCCAGCTCACGCGGGGCCTCGGGGCCGCCCGCGACCACGCGCGCCCCTTCGACCACGCCCTTCTCGATATAGCCGAGGACCCGTTCCTGCTGCTTGGCATTGACGACCGGGCCGATGCGCTCGCCGTACTTCGCGGCGGCGGCCGTGGCCAGCCGGACGGCCTCGTCGTACTGGTCCCGGTGGACCAGCATGCGCGTCCAGGCGCTGCACGTCTGCCCGGAGTTGGACATGACGTTGGCGACGCCGACGTTGACCGCCGTGGCGAGGTCTGCGCTCGGCAGGATGACGTTGGCGGACTTGCCGCCCAGCTCCAGGGCGACCTTCTTGATCGCCGCGCCGGCCACCGCGCCGATCCGCCGGCCGACGGCCGTGGAGCCGGTGAAGGAGACCAGGTCGACGCCGGGGTGCTCGGCGAGCGCCTGGCCGGCGACCGGGCCGCGGCCGGTGACCAGGTTGAAGACGCCGGCGGGGACGCCGGCCTCGTGGACCGCCTCGGCGAAGAGCTGGGCGACCAGCGGGGTGTCCTCGGCGGGCTTCACCACCACCGTGCAGCCGGCCGCCAGCGCCGGGGCGACCTTGGCGACGATCTGGTGCAGCGGGTAGTTCCAGGGCGTGATGGCGCCGACCACGCCGACGGGCTCCTGGTAGACGGTCGAGTTGCCGACCTTCTCCTCGAAGGCGTACGTCGCCGCCAGCTCGGCGTAGGAGCCCGCGACCGCGATCGGTACGGCCGCGTGGACCGCCTGGGAGAACTTCAGGGGCGCCCCGAGCTCGGCGGTGACCGTCTCGGCGATCTCGTCCCTGCGGGCGTCGAGGAGGTCGCGCAGGGCGCTGAGCCGCGCGGCGCGCTCGGCGGGCGGGGTGGCGGCCCAGGCCGGGAGGGCGGCGCGGGCGGCCCGTACGGCGGTGTCGACGTCGGCGGCGGTGCCGGCCGGGACCCGGCCGACGACCTGCTCGTCGGCCGGGTTCACCACGTCGATCACATCCCGGCCCGCGGCGGGGCGCCAGGCGCCGTCGATGTACATGCCGTCGTGTGCCTTCATGGCGTTTCCTCCCGGGCGGGCCTTCTTGACGTCCGACACATAAACTAGCGGCGATAGTTTTTAGATGCCAGACGTCCCATGACATCAGAAGTCGACGCGGGCCTCGTCGTCCACCCTCCCCACCGCCTCCTGGCCGAAGGTCTTCTCGTAGTCCCGGCGGATCTCCTCGATCCTGCGGTCGCTGCTCTGCGCCGCCGCCTGCGGGTAGAGCAGGATCAACTCGTACGACCGCTCCTTCTCGATCGTCCCGCTCGCGTCCCGCCACTGTCCGCGCCCGGACTGGATCGTGAGCCCGTCCGGGAAGTCCGGTGTGACCTCCTTGTCGACGAAGGCCATGAACTGGCGGTCGGTGACGGTACAGGTCTGGTTTGCGGTTCGGCAGCGCCCTCAGGGGCGCGGGGAACTGCGCGACCAGCCACGGCGGCGCCGCAGCCGAAACAGGTCCCCAGCGGCAGGACCCATCACGGCACCCCCAGCGGAGCGCCCGTCACTCCTCCAGATCGGGCAGCCGCGCCGGATCCGGGCAGATCCGTTCGCCGTGGTGGTCGAAGACGAACAGGTGGGCGATGTCGACGAGGAGCGGCACCTGCATGCCGTGCCGGAGGTCGAAGTCGGGGGTGGTGCGGACGATCAGGTCGCCGGGGAGGCGGCCCTCGGGGGGCGCCGGGTCGGGGGCGGCGTCGGCCGGATGCTCCAGCGTCACCACGGGCCCGGCGCGCAGGGCGCCCGCCCGGGTGCGGAGCCGGTCCAGCACGTTGCCGGCGTCACGGCGGCGGCGCCGGACCGGGGGGACGGGGCGCGGGGCCTCCAGGTCGGGTACGACGGCGGGGCGCGAGCCGGTGTTGAAGTGGACGAGGACCTCGTGGCCCTGGAACTCCACGTGTTCGACCAGGCCCGTGATGTGCACCTCGCCCGGCCGGGCGGAGGTGGGCTCGGCGATCCGGACCGCCTCCGAGCGCAGGCCCACGATGACCTCGCGGCCCTGCTGGACGCGGAGCAACTGGTGGTCCAGGGTGAGCGGTTCGGGCAGCCGGAGGTACTGCTTGCCGAGGCTGATCGTCATGGCGCCGTCCAGCGGGGCCCGTACGACACCGCGCAGCAGGTTGATGCGCGGGGTGCCGATGAAGGCGGCGGCGAAGACGTTGCGGGGCAGCGCGTACACCGAGCGCGGGGTGCCGACCTGCTGGAGGACGCCGCCGCGCATGACGGCGACCCGGTCGCCGAGGGACATCGCCTCGGCCTGGTCGTGGGTGACGTAGACCGTGGTGACGCCCAGCTCGCGGGTGAGGGCGGAGATCTCGGCGCGCAGGTGGTTGCGGAGCTTGGCGTCCAGGTTGGACAGCGGCTCGTCCATCAGGAACGCGGTGGGGTGGCGGGCGATGGCCCGGCCCATGGCGACGCGCTGGCGTTCGCCGCCGGAGAGCTGGGCGGGGAAGCGGTCGAGGAGGTCCTCGATGCCCAGCATGCGGGCGGTGGTGTCCACGCGGGGGCACGGGTCCGTGCCGGGTGCCTCGATGCGCAGGGGGAAGCCGATGTTGTCGCGGGTGGTCATGTTCGGGTAGAGGGCGAAGTTCTGGAAGACCATCGCCATCCGCCGTGCGGCGGGCAGCAGGTCGTTGGCGTACTCGCCGTCCAGCAGCAGCTCGCCCTCGTCGATGTCCTCCAGACCGGCGATCATTCTGAGCACGGTGGACTTGCCGCAGCCGGAGGGCCCGAGAAGGACGAGGAACTCGCCGGGTTCGATGTCCAGCGAGAAGCGGTCCACGACGCGGACACCTCGCGTGTATGCCTTGCTCACGTCGTGCAGGGATATGGCGCGTGTCATGACGGCTGCCCCCGAGGGCTCATTTGCTCCGCGGTCGAACGCCTCGTGCGGGTCGTACGGGGCGTATGAGTCACGGAAGTTAACGGAATGTGTGCGGCCGAGGGAAGGGAAAGGGCCGGATCGGGCCTGCCGGTCCGGCAAGTGAGAAAGCGGACGGCCGCCGCGTTCAGCGCTTTTCGGCCGACTTGGACGGGCCGCGGGTCGCGATGAGATGGGCGAAGACGACGACGTTGCCGGAGTAGCCGGTCCTGCGGTCGTAGTTGCCGCCACAGGTGATCAGCCGCAGCTCCGGGCGCTTGCGGGCGCCGTACACCTCGCCGTTGGGGAACTTGTCCTTCTCGTACGACTTGATGGCGTCGACCGAGTAGACGGCGGTGCGCCCGTCGGCGCGGCGGACCTCGACGCGTTTGCCGCGCTTCAGTTCGCCGAGGCCGCCGAAGACGGCGGGGCCGGTGTTGGTGTCGAGGTGGCCCACGGCGATGGCGGTGCCCTGCTCGCCGGGTGACGGTCCGTCCGCGTACCAGCCGGCCACGTCGGGCTCGTCCTCCGGGGGCGCGGGCAGGCGCCGCTCGCTGTCGAGACGGAGGTCGATGAGCGGGGCGTCGATGCCGACGTAGGGGATGACCAGGCGGGTCGCACGGGAGCGGGGCAGGGTGCGGGGCGGCGCGGGGCGGTTGCCGGCCTTCACCGAGGGGGCCGGACGGGAGGGCGAGGGGGCCGGGGTGACCGCCTCGCGTCCCGGCCCGGCCGGGGCGTCGGGCCGGGCCTCGGCTCCGGGGCGGGCCTCGGCTCCGGGGCGGGCCTCGGCTCCGGGGCGGGCGTCGGCGGCGGCACCGGGACCGGCGTTCTCGCCGCGGGTGTCCGGACCGGCACCCTCCTCCCGGGCGGCCGTGCCGGCGTCATCGGGTGCGGTGACGCCGGCACGGACGTCGGAGGCTTCGGGGGAGCCGGGAGCCGACACGACCGTCCCGGCGGGCGGCTCCCTCCGCTCGCTCATCCGGATGCCGACCACCACCAGCAGAACGGTCAGTACGGCCGTCCTCGCGAGGCGGTAGGCGCGCCTGCGGTACCAGGGCCTTCGCCGTCTCCTACGCGCCATGCGAGCGACGACGGAGCCGGAACCACACCACCCCGCCCACCGCGGCCAGGCCCACGGCACCCGCGCCGGCGACCGTGGTGAACGCCTCATCGCGCGCGATGCCGCCGCCCCCGGCGGGCGGACCGCCCTGCGGGGCGGGTGTCGACATCGAGGCCCGGCAGTCGACCGTGAACGTCTTCTCCCGCTCGGCGCCGGTCATGCCCGTGAACGACCAGATCAGCCGGTACTGCCCGTCGGGCAGGTTCAGGTCCTCGGTGTGGCCGATGCCGGTGTCGTTCGGCAGGTTGAGGGTCCCGCGCAGGGTGGCGCCGCCCGCCACCGGCGGCTGGGTCTCGATGCGCCAGTTGACGGCGTCGACGGTCTCGAAGTTGGCCGCGTCGAGGTAGAACCGGCAGACCCTCGGCTCGTCGATCGCGTCACCGTAGTTCGTGCGCGGGACCCCGTCCCACGGCGCCGTGTGGATCTTGAGGGTGCCGTTGTCCCCGGGGGCCATCGGTGCGGCGCCCGCCGTCGGCAGGCCGGAGAGCGGGGTGAGCGCGGCGGTCAGCGCCGTGACGGCGGCGATGCGCACTCCGGCGCGGCGTGGAAGAGGCGTGGTGGGCATGCGAGTCCTCCGAGTCAGACGATTTTCGTACAAATCGCTCTTCGTCTGACTCTCTTTCACATGTGCCCGGCGAATCCTCGAAGCAGCGCCTTACGGCCCATCAGATACCACTCTTTCGGCGCAAGATCGCGCTGGATCCGCCCTGCCTCCCGGCGTCCTCCTCCCCCGCCGGACCCGCCGGACCCGCCGGACCCGCCGGACCCGCCGGCGCCCGCAGCGCCGTCCCCGCCGACAGCAGCAACAGCGCCCCCAGCATCACGAACGGCGCCGCCACCCCCGCGAGCCCCGCGATCAGGCCCGCCGACGCCGGGGCCGCGACCTGCCCGAGCCGGTTGCCGGTCAGCCGCAGGGCGAGGGCGGTGGAGCGGGCGCCGTCGGGGGCCGCCTGGACGACCGTCGTCATGGACAGCGGCTGGCCGACGCCGAGGCAGAAGCCGAGCACCGCCAGCATCAGGGCCAGCGCCCACACCGGCACCGGCAGCGCGATCCCGGCGCAGAGCAGGGCCGCCAGCAGACAGGTCACGGTCAGCAGCAGGGTCCGGCCGAGCAGCCGCAGCAGGGGCGTCAGCACCAGCCGGCAGGCGATGGTGGCCGCCGCGCGCAGGCTGAGCAGCAGGCCGATCACGGAGGGCGCGATCCCGCGGTGCTCGCCGACCACCGGGAGGTAGGCGGTGAGGATGTCGGTCGCGGAGAGCACGGCGAGGCTGATGAAGATGCCGGCGGGCACGCCCCGGGCGCGCAGGATGCGCTGGACGGGGACGCGGTCGCCCCGTTCCTTGCGGGAGGCAGCCGTCGTACGGCGCTCTGTGCGCCACAGCGAGGTCAGCGCGACCGCGCCGCCCGCGCCCGCCACCAGCAGGGCGAACGCGCTGGTCCCCGCCATGTCCCGGCCGCCGATCAGCGCGCCCGCGGCGATCGGGCCGACCAGCTGGCCGAGCGAGGCGCCGATGGTGAAGTGGCCGAAGTTGCGGTCCTGTTCGTGCGGGGCGGACTGGCGGGCGACGAGGGACTGGGCGCCGATGACGAAGCAGAGATGGCCGAGGCCCATGACGCCGCTCCAGACCGCCATCGCCCACAGGGAGTCCGCGAGGCCGCTCAGCGCACAGCCGCCGGATATCAGCACGACGCCGACGGGCAGCAGCGGCGCGCAGCGCCCGTGGTCGGTACGGCGGCCGAGCGGTACGGCGACGAAGAGCGGGAGCAGGGCGTAGACGCCCGCGATCACGCCGATCGCTCGTTCGTCCGCGCCCAACGCCAGCGCCCGGTAGGAGACGGCGGGCCGGGCCATCGACACCGCCCCCTGCGCGAAGCTGAAGGCGATGACGAGGCGGAGCAGCCAGCCGCGGTTCCCACCGGGCGCCATGATCGTGTCCTCTCAGGATTCCCGGAGCGTCCGGGCCTGGTCCGGAACGCTGCGGAACGGGGCGTGCGGGTCAGATGATTCCGAAGAGCAACCCGGCCGCCAGGATGACGAGGCAGGTGAGGGCCGCCCACTTCACCACGAACTTGGTGTGGTCGCCGAACTCCACCTTGGCCATGCCGACCAGGACGTACACGGCCGGGACGAGCGGGCTCGACATGTGCAGCGGCTGGCCGACCAGGGAGGCGCGGGCCATCTCCAGCGGGGTGACACCGTGCGCGGCGCCGGCCTCGGCGAGGACGGGCAGGACACCGAAGTAGAAGCCGTCGTTCGACATGAAGTAGGTGAGCGGGAGGCTCAGGACGCCGGTGACCAGGGCCATGTGCGGGCCCATGCCCTCGGGGATCACGTCGACCATCCACTTGGCCATGTGGTCCACCATGCCGGTGCCCTGCAGGACGCCGGTGAAGACGGCGGCGGCGAAGACCATGCCGGAGACGTTGAGGACGTTGTCGGCGTGGGCGGCCAGGCGGGCCTTCTGGTCCGGGATGTGCGGGAAGTTCACGGTGAGCGCGAGCGCGGCGCCGAGCAGGAACAGCACCGGGATCGGCAGCCACTCCATGATCATGCAGGTGAGCAGGGCGACCGTGAGCAGCGCGTTGAACCAGTAGAGCTTGGGGCGCAGGGTGGGACGGTTCGGGTCGAGGACCTGGAAGCGCTTCTTCTCGTCCTCGTCGTCGTCCTCGGCGTCGGTGCCCGAGCCGGAGCCGCCGGTGGCGACCGTGTCCTTGCCCGTGCCGCCGGCACCGGAGCCGGCGCCGACCAGCACCGTCTCGGTCTCCTTCTGCTCGGCCTTCTCCTCCACCAGGACCTGGTCCAGGGTGAGCACGCCGAGCCGCTTGCGCTCGCGCAGACCGAGGAAGTACGACAGGACGATGACGGCGAGGAGGCCGACGGCGAGGGCCGGGATCATCGGGACGAAGATCTCGCTGGCGTCCACCTTCAGCGCGGTGGCGGCGCGGGCGGTGGGGCCGCCCCACGGCAGGGTGTTCATCACGCCGTTGGCCATCGCGGCCACACCGGTCATCACGACCAGGCTCATCTTCAGGCGCTTGTACAGCGGGTACATCGCCGAGACGGTGATCATGAAGGTGGTCGAGCCGTCGCCGTCGAGGGAGACGATCGCGGCGAGGATCGCCGTACCGACGACGATCCGCATCGGGTCGGCCTTCGCGAACTTCAGGATCCCGCGCACGATCGGGTCGAAGAGACCGACATCGATCATCACACCGAAGTAGACGATCGCGAACATCAGCATCGCCGCGGTGGGCGCGAGGCTGGTGACGCCTTCGATGACGTAGTCACCGAGCTTGGCGCCCTTTCCGACGAAGACGCAGAACAGTGCCGGAATCAGCACGAGCGCCGCGATCGGCGACATCTTCTTCATCATGATCAGGACCAGGAAGGTCGCGATCATGGCGAAGCCAAGGATGGTCAGCATGAGTGGATACCTAACGTTCGCCCTTGAACGACCCACCAGGGCCGGCGGTGGGACGACGTTAGGTCCGTTCAAACAGCGTTAACAAGACGTTGACATGCGAGCAATAAGCGCAAAACTCCAGGTCAGAGCTTTGCTCAGGTCAGAGGCGTGATCTTTTCGGCCAGCGGGACCACTTCGATCGGCACCCCGTTGAGTACGGCGTTGCCCGACAGCGGGTCCAGGAGGCTGCCGTCGAGGAGCTGGTTGACGTTGGCGCCGGGGTCGGCGGCGGCGTGGCTGAGGCGGGTGCCGGGGCGGTCGTGGCCCCAGCCGTGCGGCAGGCTCACCACACCCGGGCGCACGACGTCGGTGACCTCGGCGGGGGCGGTCACCTCTCCCCCGGCGCCCTTGAGGCGTACGGCCGCCCCGTCCCGCACTCCGAGCCGCTCGGCGTCGTCCGGGTGGATGTGCAGGGTGCAGCGGTTGGAGCCGCCGGTGAGGGCGGGGACGTTGTGCATCCAGCTGTTGTTGGACCGCAGATGGCGGCGGCCGATCAGGACGAGCCCGTCGGCGCGCTCGCGCAGCGCCTCCCGGAGCCGGGGCAGGTCGTCGGCGACGGGCCGCGGCAGCAGCTCCACCTTGCCGCTGACGGTCTTCAGCGGCTGTGGCAGCCGGGACGTGAGGGGCCCGAGGTCGATGCCGTGCGGATGCGCGAGCAGCTTCTCCAGGCTCAGCCCGTCCGGCCGTACGCCGAAGCCGTCGCCGTACGGGCCGAGGCGCAGCATCATGTCGAGCCGCCGCTCGGGGCCGGTGAGCCCGGTGAGCCGCGCGGCGAGTTCGTGGGGGTCGCTCCCGTGCACCGGCGCATGGGGCTCCTTCACGGCCTTGCCGAGGGTCTGGCCGATGACCAGGTCGTCGACGGCGGACGGGTCGGCGCCGTGCATGCCGGTCGCGGCGAGGATCAGCCGGGCCAGGATCTCGGTCTCCGCCATCCGGCCGGGCTCCAGCGGGACGGCGGGGCGGGTGTAGCGGACCTGGTTGCGCACGGCGAGGGTGTTGAAGGCGAAGTCGTGGTGCGGGCTCTGCGAGGGCGGGGGCGGCGGCAGCACGACGTGGGCGTGGCGCGAGGTCTCGTTGAGGTACGGGTCGACGCTGACCATGAAGTCGAGCGAGCCGAGAGCCTTGTCGAGCCGGTCGCCGTCGGGGGCGGACAGCACGGGATTGGCGGCGACCGAGATGAGCGCCCGGATCGGCTCACCCTCCTCGGTGGCCGTGTCGATCTCCTCGGCGAGCGCGGAGAGCGGCAACTCGCCCTTGGCCTCGGGGTGTTCGCTCACCCGGGAGTGCCAGCGGCCGAGCGCGAAGCCGCGGCCGGGTCCTGCGGGGCGGGGCGTCTTGTCGGTGGCCGCCTGCGGGAAGAGCGCGCCGCCGGGGCGGTCCAGGTTGCCGGTGAGGATGTTGAGGACGTCGACCAGCCAGCTGGCCAGGGTGCCGTGCGGGACGGTGCAGCTGCCGATGCGGCCGTAGACGGCGGCGGTGGGGGCGGCGGCGAGTTCGCGGGCGAGGACGCGGATGGTTCCGGCGTCCACGTCGCAGGCGTCGGCGGCGGCTTCCGGGGTGAAGTCCCGTACGGCGTCCGGGAGTTCGTCGAGCCCCTGGAGGTGCGGGGTCAGCTCGCCCGGATCCACGAGACCCTCCTCGAAGAGGGTGTACGCCATCGCCGCGAGGAGCAGGGCGTCCGTGCCGGGCCGGATCGCGATGTGCCGGTCGGCGAGCTTCGCGGTGCGCGTGCGGCGCGGGTCGATGACGGTGAGGGTGCCGCCGCGGGCCTTGAGCGCCTTGAGCTTGCCCGGGAAGTCGGGGGCGGTGCACAGACTGCCGTTGGACTCCAGGGGGTTCGCCCCGATCAGGAGCAGATGGTCGGTGTGGTCGAGATCCGGCACGGGGATCGCGAGGGCGTCGCCATAGAGCAGGCCGCTGGAGACGTGCTTGGGCATCTGGTCGACCGTGGAGGCGGTGAAGACGCTGCGGGTGCCGAGGCCGGCGAGCAGCACCGGCGGGTAGAGCGCGCCGGCCATGGTGTGCACGTTGGGGTTGCCCAGGACGACGCCCACCGAGTGCGGCCCGTACCGCTCGACGACCGTGCGGATCCCGGCGGCGACCGCGTCGAAGGCCTCCTCCCAGGTCGCCTCACGCAGTTCGCCGTCCTTGCGCACGAGCGGCGCCCGCAGCCGGTCGGGGTCACCGTCGACGGCCCCGAAGGAGGCGCCCTTGGGGCAGATGAACCCCTTGCTGAACACGTCGTCCCGGTCACCGCGGGCACCGGTGACCTCGGTTCCCTCGATGGTGAGCGTCAGGCCGCAGGTGGCCTCGCACAGGGGGCAGATGCGCAGTGCGGTGCGGGACACGGGTCCTCCCGGGGTGGCGGCGGCGATGGCGCGCGGTTCACGGGCGAGCATACCGACCGGTATGGACGGAGGGGAGTCCCAGCGGGGGTGAGGTCGGAAATTCGCGAGCCGTCGGCCGGAGCCACGGGTGCGGGCCCCTTTGCGCGGCCCCGTCAGCACGGCCCCGTCAGCGGGGCCCCGTCAGCGCGGCCCGTCAGCGCGGCCCGTCAGTCCAGCACCCGCGCCAGATAGGCCCGCAACATCTGCCGCGCCTCCTCGATGATCCGGTCGTCGCCGCCCTGGGAGACCCGGAACGCGAGGTGGACCAGGGTGTCGGCGGTTTCGACGGCGATGAGGAAGTTGCGGCGCAGGTCGTCGTCCGGTTCGCGGCCGAGGTAGCCGGAGAGCAGGTCGGTGAGGCGGTCGGCGACGCGGGTGTTGGGTTCGCCGCGGGTGCCGACGGGGATCTGGTTGCCGAAGTCGACGAGGGAGAAGCCGGGCGCGGTGCGCTTCATGGCGAGGTACTCGTCGAGCACGGCGTCCATCGCCACCCGCCAGTCGCCGTCCGTGGCGCCCTTCAGGCGTTCGGTGACGCGGGCGATGTAGCGCTCTAGGTTGCGCTGGGCGAGGGCGTCGGCCATCTGGCGCTTGTTGCCGAAGAACCGGTAGACGGAGCCGATGGGGACGCCGGCGCGCTGGGCGACGGCCCGGGTGCTCAGGTCGTCGTAGCCGACCTCGTCGAGGAGGTCGGCGCAGGCGTCCAGGATCCGGGTGAGCCGTTCGGCGCTGCGCCGCTGCACGGGCGCCCGGCGAAGCGTTTCTGGGTGGGGCACGGTCTTCATCATGCCTTTCCGGCTCGGTCCGGGGAACATCGACCCCCAGTACGAAGACGGGTACCCGGCGCGCTCAGTGCCGCGGGGGACGGGGGCGGCGTCAGGGTCGACTTCGGCTCCGATGACGGCGTGGGGGCCGGCTCCGGATCGGGCTCCGATGCCGTGATGTCCGCCGTGCTCTGGACGGGGCCGTCCTCCACGGCCCACACCGTGCCGTCGTCGGCGTACAGCCGCACGGTGACCTGGTGGGTGCCGCGCGGGACGAGGCCGGCCGGGAGGCGGTACTCGGGGGTGCGCAGCTTGGTGACGAGGCGGTCGTCCACGTAGAGGTAAGCGAGCCCGCGCCCGGCGACCGCCCGCTCCCCCGCGTCGGCGGGCGAGAAGCGGAACCTGCGGACGCTCAGCCGTACGTCCCAGCTGCCGTCGTCGCCGTCCACGTCCGGCTGCACCTCTATGCCGACCTCGGGGGCCTCGCCCTCGCCCACCTCGCGGTAGTGCCGCCCTTCGTCGTCGGTGTCGTCGACGACCTTGCCCACCGGGGCGGGAGATGCCGCGTTCTGCCCCTGGTCCGGGGTGGCATTCGAGTCGCAGCCCATGGTCCCCGTCAGCAGCAGGACACAGACCGCGAGCGCGGCGAGCGGGGTCCGGTTCCATGACATGCCCGGGAGATTAGAACAACGGTCCGACAGCCGGATCCCCCTTGAGGCTGGTTCGCGTCCGGTTCTCGTCGTACTCGAAGGGGAGGCAGCGCTGATCTCTTGCGCTTGCGAAACCGCAATCCTACGGTGAAGCATAGGAATCAGACGCTAAGGAGCGACCATGAGCGGGGACGCGCGGAAGACCGCGGAAGGGCTGACCTACCTTTCCGGTTTCGGCAACGAGCACAGCTCGGAGGCGGTGCCCGGCGCCCTCCCCGAGGGCCGCAACTCACCCCAGCGCGCCCCGCTGGGTCTCTACGCGGAGCAGCTGAGCGGTACGGCGTTCACCGAGCCGAGGGCCCACAACCGCCGCTCATGGCTGTACCGCATCCACCCGTCGGCCGCGCACCCGGCCTTCACGCGCACCGACAACGGCGCGATCCGTACGGCGCCTTTCACCGAGTCCGTGCCGGACCCGAACCGTCTGCGCTGGAACCCGCTGCCCGAGCCCGCGCCCGGCACCGACTTCCTGGCCGGCCTGTGGACCCTGGGCGGCAACGGCGACGCGACCCAGCGCACCGGCATGGCCGTGCACCTGTATCACGCCAACGCGTCCATGGACCGCGTCTTCAGCGACGCCGACGGCGAGCTGCTGATCGTGCCGGAGCGGGGCGGGCTGCTGCTGCACACGGAGTTCGGGCGGCTGCATGTGGAGCCGGCACATGTGGCGCTGATTCCACGTGGGGTGCGCTTCCGTGTGGAGCTGCTGGATACCGCATCTGACGGCGGGCAGAGCCCGACTGCCCGGGGCTATGTGTGCGAGAACTACGGGGCGCCCTTCCACCTCCCCGACCTCGGCCCGATCGGCGCCAACGGCCTCGCCAACGCCCGGGACTTCATGGCCCCGGTGGCCTCGTACGAGGAGGTCGAGGGCCCGGTGGAGGTGGTCAACAAGTTCTGCGGCAACCTCTGGACGGCCACCTACGACCACACACCCCTCGACGTGGTCGCCTGGCACGGCAACCATGTGCCGTACGTCTATGACCTGCGCCGTTTCAATGTGATCGGCACCATCTCCTACGACCACCCCGACCCGTCGATCTTCACGGTGCTGACGTCCCCGTCCGACACCCCCGGCCTCGCGGGCGTCGACTTCGTGGTCTTCGCACCGCGCTGGCTGGTGGGCGAGGACACCTTCCGGCCGCCGTACTTCCACCGGAACGTGATGAGCGAGTACATGGGGCTGATCGAGGGCGCCTACGACGCGAAGGCGGAGGGCTTCGTGCCGGGCGGCGGCTCGCTGCACAACATGATGTCGGCGCACGGCCCGGACCGGGAGACGTTCGACAGGGCGAGCGCGGCGGAGCTGAGGCCGCAGAAGATCGACGACGGTCTCGCCTTCATGTTCGAGACCCGCTGGCCGGTGACGCTCACCCCGCAGGCGGCCGGCGCCGACCACCTGCAACAGCGCTACGACGACGTCTGGCGCGGCATGGAGCGCCACTTCCGCCCCTTGCAGTAGAGATCCCCTACCGGTACGGATGGCCCCGTGACCTCCTTCGCCCCTGACTCGATCGTCCTGAACCGCAAGCTGCCGCTCTGGTACCAGGTGTCGCAGTCGCTGCGCGCCTCGATACTCGGCCGCCGTCCGCAGGACCCGCTGCGACTGCCCACCGAGGAGCAGTTGGCGGAGCACTACGGCGTGAGCGTGCTGACCATGCGGCAGGCGCTGAAGGAGCTGGAGGACGAGGGCCTGATCACGCGCCACCGCAGGCGGGGCACGTTCATCGAGCCGGACGTCCGCCGGGGCGCCCCCGTGCGGCTGCTCGGCTCGGTGGACGCGATCGTGGCGCAGCAGTCCGGCATGGTGACGGAGCTGCTGGAGCACGGCACGGTGCCCGTGCCCGCCGAAGTCGCCGAGTTCTTCCCGGACGTCGACGAGGTGGCGACATACCACCGGCTGCGCAGCGACGACAAGACGGGCGAACCGACCAACCACGCCCGTAACTACGTCCGTCCCGAACTCGCCGCCCGCATCGACCTGGACGACCTCGTCCGCTGGCCGATGACCAAGGTGCTGCGGGACGTGGTCGGGGCGGACATCAGCCGCATCACGGACACGGTCGAGGCGCGTCTCGCCGACCCGGAGACGGCGCGACTGCTCCAAGTCCCGCTGCTGAGCCCGATCCTGCACTACACGGGCGTGACGTACGACGCGGAGGGACGGGTGCTGGACGCGGCGGTCATCCACTACCGGGGCGACCGCTTCTCCTTCACGGTGACCTTGGAAGCCAACTGACCCGCACACCGAGGCCAGGTCGTACGATGCCCAGCGTGACGCACGACGACGCTCCGCCGCTGGCGGACCTCATGCCGTGGTCCGTCGCACCGCCGCGGCTCGGCCGGGGGTGGCCGACGGGCCCCGACGCGGCATCCCTGAAAGCCCGCTGGGACGCCTTCGTGAAGGCGGAGGGCCCGGACCGGGAGGCGCTGCTGGAGCCGACGCGCTCCCGCACGCTGCACTCGGCCGTCGGCCAGCTGCCCGGCCGGTCCGCCGGCACGGAGAAGCTTATCCGCGCCTCGGGGCCCTGCCCGGAGCCGGTACGGGTCCTGCACGCCCCCTTCGACGAGCAGTGGCTGATCCCCGACCACCGGCTGATCGACGCGGCCCGCCCCGAGCTGTGGCGGGTGGCGGACGAGCACCAGGTCTTCGTCCTGGAGACCCCGGAGTCCGGCCTGCTCGCGACCTCCCTGCTCCCGCTGCTGCGCCCGGGCCGCGTCCGCCCGCTGTACCGCCGCCCGGGCGGCACGGAACCGAACCTGGCGCCGGGCCTCGTCGAGCACCTCGGGGACCGGCTCGGCGTACCGGTCGAGCCGCTGGACCTGCTCGCCTGGACGCTGGCAACCGTACGCCCCGACCTCACCGTCCCCCTCACCACCGACCCGGACCTGTGGGCACGCGGCGTGGAGTCGGGCCGCCGCGCCCTGTGGCTGATGCGGCGCAACGGCGACCGCCCGAAGCTGCCCGGCGGCCGCCGCCCGTACGTCCGCGCGCCGCTGCCCTCCCGCCCGCTCACGATCGAGTACGACCGTGCCGAGGAAGCCCTGTTGCTGGACGAGGGCCGCGTCTCACCGGTTCCGCCGGAGGCCTGGGACTTCGAGGTGGCCGGCGCGAAGGTCCTGGAGCAGTGGTTCGCCGCCCGCGTCACGGAGCCCGAGCCGGGCACCCTGGCGGCGATCCGCCCGGCGACCTGGCCGCAGGCATGGACTTCGGAGCTGCTGGAGCTGATCACGGTGCTGGCACTGCTCGCGGAACCGGAGTCCCGGCGGGGCGAGTTGAAGGTGCCGGCACCGATCACGGCCGCGGAGCTGAGGGAGGCGGGCGTCCTCCCGGTGCCGGAGGCGGCACGCCGTCCGGCGTCGGTGCTGGATCACCACGAGGAAGGCCCGGAAGGCCAGTTCGCGTTGCTCTAGTCGCTCTTGGGGGCGAACGCGTCCAGCATCCGCTCCACCATCAACCCGAACGCCCCGTCGAGATCGATCGGCCCCGGATCCTCCGTGAACGCCGCGGCCATCCTCGGATACGCCCCCGTGGCCACCTGACTCCCGAGGTAGGCGATCCGCACCGCGTCCTCCTGCTCCGCCGACCAGGGCAGCGACCGGGTGCGCTCGGCGGCGGCCAGTTCGGTCGAGACGTACGACGTCACACAGCCGTTCAGCATCCCGACGAGCTGCATCTTCATGCCGTACGGCGCCTCCAGTGAGTCCAGGCAGGCCAGACAGTGCTCCAGGTACCGCAGGGCGTTGGGGCTGAAGCCGTAGACGGGTGACATCAGCCGCGTCATCCACGGGTGCCGGTGCATCAGCTCGCGTGTCTGCTGGGCGACCCGGCGCATCTCCGCCCGCCAGTCCCCGCCCGGTTCCCACAGCTCGTGCTCCCCGCTGACGGCGTCCACCATCAGCTCGTAGAGGTCCTCCTTGCGGGGCACGTAGTTGTACAGCGACATCGTGCCGCAGCCCAGCTCACCGGCCACCCGTCGCATCGACACCGCGTCGAGCCCCTCGGCGTCGGCGATACGCACCGCGGCCGCCGCGATGTCGGCACGGGTGAACGCCGGTTTCGGCCCGCGCCCCGTCCGCTCGGGTCGCGCCCAGATCACTCCGGGCTCGGCCGCCTTGCCAGCCATCGATCATCACCTCGCACACCATCCTAGTTACGTACACCGTACGTAGTGCGCTATGGTCACCCCATGACTTCTACGTACGCTGTACTTAGTGAAGGCCTGGAAAAGCGATTCGGCGAGGTCCACGCCCTGCGCGGACTCGATCTGGCCGTCGCGCAGGGCACCGTCTGCGGCCTCCTGGGCCCCAATGGCGCGGGCAAGACCACGGCCGTACGGCTGCTGACCACGCTGCTGCGTCCGGATGCCGGCTCGGCCCGGGTCGCCGGGCACGACCTGCTGCGGGACCCGGCGGCCGTGCGGCGCGGCATCGGCGTCACCGGCCAGTACGCCTCGGTCGACGGCGACCTCACCGGCCGCGAGAACCTCCGGCTGTTCGCCCGGCTGCACCGGGTGCGCGGGCCGGCCGAGCGGGCCGGTGAGCTCCTGGACCGCTTCGGGCTGACCGAGGCGGCCGACCGTCCGGCGTCCACGTACTCGGGCGGGATGCGGCGCCGCCTGGACCTCGCGGCCAGTCTCGTCCGCCGCCCCGAGGTGCTGTTCCTGGACGAGCCGACGACCGGCCTCGACCCGGCCAGCCGCAACCGGATCTGGGACGCCGTGCGGGAGCTGACCGCCGACGGCACCACCGTGCTGCTGACCACGCAGTACCTGGAGGAGGCCGATCAACTCGCCGACGACATCGCCCTGGTGGACCGGGGCCGGGTCGCGCACACGGGTTCGCCCGCCCAGTTCAAGTCGTTGATCGGCGCGCATGTCGAGGTCGTCGTGACCGACCCGGACGTGATGGTGAAGGCGGCGGCCGTACTGGACCAACTCACCGGCGCCGAACCGTCGTTCGACCACGAGCGGCGAGCCGTCGCCGCGGTCACCCGGGACGCCACGCTCACACTGCCCCGCCTGGTGCGCGAACTCGACACAGCGGGCGTTCCGTTGCTCGACGCGAGCCTCAAACCGCCGACTCTCGACGACGTGTTCCTGCGGCTCACGCAGGACGTCCAGGAAACCCAGCTGTCCCAGGAAGAGGAGCGTGCCGCATGAGCACCCTGGCGTACGACGGCGGCGCGATGATGGGCCGCCAGCTGCGGCGGATCCGGAACAACCCAGGGCTGCTGATCCTGACGCAGACCATGCCGATCACCATGCTGCTGTTCTTCGGCTACGTCTTCGGCAGCGCCCTCGCGATGCCCGGCGCGCAGTACCGGTCCTTCCTGGTACCCGGTCTGCTGGTGGCGACCGCGGCCAACGGGCTGATGACCGGCATGTTCCAGGCCGCCGGGGACGTCCACCGGGGCGTGACGGACCGCTTCCGGACCCTGCCGGTCAGCCGGGCCGCGGTACCGCTGGGGCAGGCGGCCGCGGATCTGATCGTGACGGCCGCCGGGACCGTGCCGTTCCTGCTGGTCGGGCTCGCGGTGGGCTGGCGGATCGAGGGGTCGGCGCTCGAAGCCGTGGGCGCGGTGGGGCTGTTGCTGCTGTTCCGGTTCGCGACCTCATGGGCCGGGATATTCCTCGGACTGCTGACCCGGAACGAGGAGGCCGCCGGTCAGCTGGGCGGGGCGACGTTCATCCTGCCGCTGCTGTCCAACGCGTACATCCCGACGGAGGGGCTGCCGGGCTGGCTGCGCACGCTCGCCGAGTGGAATCCGATCAGCGCGGTCACCATGGCCCTGCGGGATCTCTTCGGCAACGCGCCCGTACCGGACGGCGCCGCCTGGCCGGTCGCGCATCCCGTCGCCGGGTCGCTGGCGTGGTGCGCGGTCCTGCTCGCGGTGTTCGTACCGCTCGCCGTACGCCGGTACGCGCGCGGAGAGTGACGGTCACTGTGTGACGAAAGCCCGTCAACTCCCTTGCGTGGCGGATCTCATGACACATCTGTTACGCAAGGGAAGCGGGCCGATGAGCGGGGGGCGGGGGTGGGGGGGGTGTGCCCGCGCCCGGAGAGCCCTTCGTGGCGCCGCTGTCTGCCGTGGGGATGACGGACGGGGACAGCGTGGTAAGGCGCCGATGCGGGGGTTTCTGCCGGGCGCGGGCCTTCGAGGTCGTCGAGGGTCGCCGGGATACGGGTCAGCGTCCGCCGAAGAGCGAACGGCGGAGTCGTCGCAGCGGCGCGAAGAGCGAGACACGGCGAACCCGCGCGCCCGTGTCGCTGCGCTTCGTGGTGTCACGACTGGTCAGCTCACGCATCAGCGAGGTCGCCTCGGCCGCTTCTCCCTGGGGCACGGCGGGACCCGCCAGCACCGAGAGATGGCGGTCGAGACGCGAACTGGTCGCGCTGCTCCCGCAGGTGATCGCAGGGACCCTCGCCCTGCTGCGCACTGTTATCTGATCCATGTCACTCCCCACCCGTACGAGTCCACCCGGCCCGGGCAGGTTAACCCTATCTCCCCGGTGGGGCACGCGTGTATCGCGGTCACAGGATTCACCTTCCCCGTAAGGGTGTTGACGACTCGTCGTTGATTACTCTCCGAATCCAACCGATTTCAGGGCGAGTTGGACAACTGGCTGGCTGGTGGGTTGCGGTGAGCCCCCGTCGGGCTCGACGGTCACAGCCAGTGACGTCGTTTTCTTGTCGAGACCGGATGCGATCAAGGGCGTGTCGCCGTCGAAGAGGCCCAGGGAGCGTGGTTGCACATCGGGGCGCATCTGCCAGAGCTGGTGCACCCGGCCGCTCGGCAACTCGCCGTATCCGCTCAGAGTGACGATCGCCCGCCCCGCCGATGCGGAGGCGACCACTCCGATCGTCCGCCCTCGCCCGTCCTCGCCGGCGGTCGCCCGGGCGTCGGGTGCCGCGAGAACGTTAGCGATCTCACTTGCCCGGGCCTGCTGGGCGTCCAGCTGCTCCTGCGTCCTGTTCGCCTGGACGGCGAAGAGGGAGGCGACGACGAGGGCCGCGGCGGCCGTGACCGTGGCGAACGGCACGAGCAAGGGGCGCGTCCTGGGCGCACGGGTGCGCGGCGGCGGCTGGGTGCCCCACACATGCGGCGGCAGCTGAGTGGCACGCGCGTGTGCCGGCTCCCGCCCGACGGACTCCTGCGGAGTCGTGCGTACGGCGGCCAGGACGCGGTCGCGCATCGCGGCCGGCGGCGGGGCGGCCGTCGACCAGGCGAGCCGGACGGCGTCCTCGGACAGGGTTCGCACCTCGGCGGCACAGCTGTCGCAGGACTTCAGATGCTTCTCGAAGCGGAGCCGCTCGGCGGGCTCCAGGGCGTCCAGGGCGTAGGGGGCGGCGAGGGAGTGCAGGTCCCCGCGGCCGAGGAGGCGGTCGGCGAAGCTCATGCGACACCTCCCAGGCACTTGCGCAGCTGGGTGAGTCCGTCGCGCATCCGGGTCTTGACCGTGCCCAGCGGCAGCGAGAGCCGCTCGGCGACCTCACGGTAGGTGTAGCCGTCGTAGTAGGCGAGGGTCACGGACTGGCGTTGCAGCGCGGTGAGCCGGTCCAGGCAGCGGCGCACCCACTCACGCTCCAGTCCGGCCTCGACCTCCTCGGCGACGTGGTCGAAGGCCGGGTGGTTCGCGCGCAGGGCCTCGCGCTGCTCGCGTTCGCCTGCCGCGCGGGCGCTGCGGACCCGGTCGACGGCGCGACGGTGGGCGAGGGTGAGGACCCAGGACAGGGCGCTGCCCCGGCGCGGGTCGAACTTCGCCGCGGACCGCCACAGTTCGAGCAGCACTTCCTGGGCCACCTCCTCGGACTGGGCGGGGTCGCGCAGCACCCGCCGGACGAGCCCGTACACGGGCCCGGAGACCAGCCCGTACAGCTCCTCGAACGCCTTCTGATCACCGCCCGCCACGAGGACCAGCAGCTCGTCGGCCTCCAACTCGTCTCCCCCTCCAGTCAGACCGCAACGCGGCCGTCTCGTCCCGCGAGGCATTCGCAACGAACCCACCTCCGGATGGGGTTACGGATCAGCGGGCCGAAAACGCGGGTCGCCCCTCGATGAAACAACTTTTCAGTTCCGCCGTAAGAACGCTTGGGATTCGACCAATCCACCCTGGCGACGGCTCCGAATCGGGTGCGTCAGGCAAGTTGGGACTGAGGACGGACGGCATGACACCTAATTCCAGGAGCGGTGCGGGACGCAGGGGACTCGCGACCCTCGTATGTGGTGCGCTGGCCGCCGGGGGGCTCGCAGCCGCCGGCGTGACCGCGCTGGAACCGGGGGCGGCCTCCGCCTCCAGTCACCGGGAGGCCCCGCTGATCTCGGGGACCCCGCAGTACGACAACACGGACGTGTACGCGTTCGTCAGCCCGGACAAGCCGGACACGACGACGATCATCGGGAACTGGATCCCGTTCGAGGAGCCGGCCGGCGGACCGAACTTCTTCACGTTCGCCGAGGACGCGCAGTACGACATCCACATCGACAACAACGGCGACGCACAGGGCGATCTGCTCTACCGCTTCACCTTCGACACGCACATCAAGAACAAGAAGACGTTCCTGTACAACACCGGTCCGGTCGAGAGCCTCGACGACAAGGACCTCAACATCACGCAGACGTACGACATCGAGCTGATCAAGCTCAAGGACCAGTACCCGGTGTCGAAGACGAAGGTCGCCAACGACGTGCCGGTGGCCCCGTCGAACGTCGGCAAGGCGTCGATGCCGGACTACGCCAAGCTGCGCGAGCAGGCCGTGCACAAGCTCGCGGGCGACGCGACGTCGTTCGCCGGACAGGCCGACGACCCGTTCTTCCTGGACCTGCGGGTCTTCGACCTCCTCTACGGCGGGAACCTCTCCGAGGTCGGCAACGACACGCTCAAGGGCTACAACGTCAACTCCATCGCCCTCCAGGTCCCGACGCACATGATCACCGAGTCGTCGGACCAGCCGATCGTCGGCATCTGGTCGACGACCCAGCGCAAGAACGCCCAGGGCCACTTCGAGCAGGTCTCACGCCTCGGCAGCCCGCTGGTGAACGAGGTCGTCAACCCCCTCAAGGACAAGGACAAGTTCAACGCGTCCTCGCCCTGGGAGGACGCCCAGTTCCTGAAGAACGTCACCAACCCCGAGCTGCCGAAGCTCATCGAGGCGATCTACAAGATCCCGGCACCGGACGAGCCGCGCAACGACCTGGTCGACGTCTTCCTCAAGGGCGTGAAGGACCTCAACCAGCCGCCGCACGTGACCCCGTCGGAGATGCTGCGCCTGAACACCTCGATCGAGCCGGCCGCCGAACCCAAGCGGCTCGGTGTCCTCGACGGCGACACCGCGGGCTTCCCGAACGGCCGCCGCCTCACCGACGACGTGATCGACGCCTCCCTCCAGGTCGTCGAGGGTGAACTGCTCGGCGCCAAGAACGACCTGGGCGACGCCGTCGACAAGAACGACAAGGACTTCGAGAAGGCCTTCCCGTACGTCGCCCTGCCCACCGAGGGTTCCCGCGGCCCGCTCGCCAAGGGCACGGACGGCGAGACCGACGTCCGCAGCCAGCTCGGCGACGCGCTCCAGCCGGCGGGGGCGGGTGCCTCCGGCCTGGACGACACGACCCTCATCGCCGGCTCGGCAGGCGCCGGCGCACTGGGCATCCTGCTGATCGGCGGAGCCCTGATGTGGTGGCGCCGGATGCGGGAGCGGGCGTACTAGGCGCTTCGCGCCCCTGAAAAGACTGGCGCGGCCCGCGAAGTACTCATCCCCCACGGCGCGGGCCGCGCCGCATGAATGCCGATCGAGGAGAGGGCATGGCGGAGAATTCTGAGCCCGTCCGGCGTTTGAGGACGAGGCCCGGAGGGCCGACAGCGGGGTCTGGGGGCGCAGCCCCCAGCGGGGTCGAAGGGGCGGAGCCCCTTGAGGACGGGACGGGTAGGGGCGGCGGGGGCGAGAAGGGCCGCGAGCAGCGCATCGCCGCCGTCCGCCGAGTCGCCGCGGCAGCCCGCCGCAGCCGAGCCCTCCACCTCGCCGGCTGCGCCACCCTCCTCGCCGTGGCCCTCACCACCGGATCCATAGCCCTCGGCGCGGCACGCGACGACAACAACCCGAGCGTCGCCCCCGCCTCCGCCGCCGTATCCCCGGGCCTCCTCGCGACCGGCGACCTCGAAACCGGCATCGCCTCCCTCCAGGCCCACCTCCGCGACCAGCCAAGGGACTTCACCGGCTGGGCCACCCTCGGCCTCGCCTACGTGGAGCAGGCCCGCACCAAGGGCGACCCCTCCCGCTACCCCCAGGCCGACCAGGCCTTCAAGCGGTCCCTGGAACTGAACCCCGACAACGACCAGGCCCTCGCAGGCCGCGCCGCCCTCGCCGCGGCCCGGCACGACTTCGAGGACGCCCTCACGTACGCCGACCGGGCCCTGAAGGTGAACCCCTACAGCGAACGCGCCCTGTGCACCCGCACCGACGCCCTCGTCGAACTGGGCCGCTACGCCGACGCGGCGAAGGCCGCGAGGACAGCCGACGACCGCCGCCCCGGCATCCCGGTCTTCACGCGGTACGCGTACGTGCAGGAGCTGCGCGGCGACGTACGGACCGCCGAGCGGGTACTGGAACAGGCCCTCGCCTCCGCCACCACCCCCGGCGACATCACCTACGTCGCCACGCAGCTCGGCCAACTCGCCTGGAACCAGGGCGACTACGACACCGCCCTCACCCACTACGCCCGCGCCCTCGCCGCCGACGAGAACTACGTCCCCGCCCTGGAGGGCCGCGCCCGCGCCCAGGCCGCGAACGGTGACCGGAGCGGCGCGACGGAGGGCCTGCGGGACGTCGTCTCCCGCTACCCCCTCCCCGGCCCGCTCGTCGAACTCGGCGAGCTGTACGAGGCGGCCGGCGACAAGGTCGAGGCCGACGACCAGTACGCCCTGGTCGACGCCTGGACGGCCCTCGCCCGCGCCAACGGCGTCAACGCCGACCTCGACACCGCCCTCGCGGCCGCCGACCACGGCGACAAGGCCTCCGCGCTGCGCGCCGCCCGCGCCGAATGGGACCGCCGGCGGACCGTGCACACCGCGGACGCCCTCGCCTGGGCACTGCACGCCAACGGCAAGGACGAGGAAGCCCTTCCCTACGCCCGCAGGGCCACGGCCACCGGCTACCGCAACGCCGCGTTCCTCTACCACCGCGGGATCATCGAGCGCGCCACCGGCCACGCCGAGGACGCCCGCGAGCACCTGCGGGCCGCGCTGAGGCTGAACCCCGGCTTCTCCCCGCTGGGCGCCCGCGAAGCCCGTACGGCCCTGAAGGACCTGGAGGCAGCCAAGTGAGCCCGCGTCGTCTGTTCGCCTCCGCCGCGGCTGTCCTCACGGCGGCTTGCGGGCTCGCCCTGTTCCCCACCGGCTCCGCGAGCGCGCACCCCCTCGGCAACTTCACCGTCAACCGCTACGACGGTCTCGTCGCCGCCCCCGGCGAACTACGCGTCCACCATGTGGAGGACCTCGCCGAGATCCCGGCGACCCAGGCCGAGCCGGACATCGAGAAGGCGGGGATGACGGAGTGGGCCCGGCAGCGGTGCGCGGACGCCGCGCGCGGCAGCGAGGTCACCGTGGACGGACGTACGGTCGAACTGACGCCGCGCAGCAGCCACGCGCGCGTGCGGCCCGGTCAGGCGGGGCTCGACACCCTCCGCGTGGAGTGCCGGCTGACGGCGCCGCTCCCCGAGGACACCACGGTCGCCCTCGGTTTCCGCGGCGCGGGCGCGGAAGCAGGCCCCGGCTGGCGGGAGATCACGGCGCGCGGGGACCGTATGACGCTCGCCGCCTCGGACGTGCCGAAGGAGTCGATCTCCCGCGAACTGACCGAGTATCCAGGGGAGTTGCTGTCCTCGCCGGCCGACACCAAGAGCGCGTCGCTGCGCGTGCGCCCGGGCGGCCCCGCCCTCGCCCAGGCGGAACAGGACACCCCCGCCTCCTCCGTCCTGCCGCGCGGCGCCGACCGCTGGACACGGGCCCTGGACGGCCTGGTCTCCCGCCAGGACCTCACCGTCGGCTTCGCCGCCCTCGCCCTGGTCCTCGCGATCTTCCTCGGCGCGATGCACGCGCTCGCCCCCGGCCACGGCAAGACCCTGATGGCCGCGGTGGCGGCGGCCCGCGGCGGCCGGGCGCGGATGAAGGACGTCCTGCCCCTGGCCGCCTCGGTGACCGTCACCCACACCCTGGGCGTGGTCGCCCTGGGCCTCCTGGTGACGGCGGGCTCGGCGGCGGCCCCCTCGGTGATCACCTGGCTGGGCGTCGCGAGCGGCGCCCTGGTGATCGCGGCGGGCGCGACGCTAGTACGACGGGCATGGCACGTCCGACAGCACGGCCACGGGCACGGGCACGGGCACGGGCACGGCCATGGGCATGACCATGACCATGACCATCCGCACGGGCACGACCACCCGCACCCGCACCCGCACGGGCACTCTCACGACCACGAGACCGACCACGCCCCTGAGCGCGAACCGGTCCTGGTCGCCGCGCACGCCCACTCCGCGGCGAAGGCCCCCGCCCCCACGCCGGGCCACGCCCACCACCATGACCATGACCATGACCACCACAGCCACCCTCACGAGCACGCGCGGAGCCACACCCACGGCCCCCTCACCCACACCCACAACGGCTTCACCCACACCCACTCCACCGCCCCCACCCTCCGCGGCACGATCCTCCTCGGCTTCGCCGGCGGGCTCGTGCCGAGTCCCTCCGCGGTCGTCGTGCTGGTCGGCGCGGCGGCGCTCGGGAAGGCGTGGTTCGGGCTGCTGCTCGTCGTGGCGTACGGCGCCGGGCTCGCGCTCACCCTCACCGCGGCCGGGTTCGCCGTCGTGCGGCTGGGTAGCGGAGTGACGAGGGTGCTGGACCGGCAGCCCCGCTGGATGGCCCATCCCCTCACGGTCTTCGTCCGCAGGACCGCACCACTGGGATCCGCGGTGCTCGTCGTACTGATCGGCGCCGGATTGGTTCTCCAGGGGGCGGCATCCGCACTCGCCTGAGCTACTTTTGTGGAGAATGCGCACGGATGCGAATGGGGGACGCCCGTGTCCGAAGAATCTGGCAGTGAACGTCTGATCGCCGACCGCTACCGCCTGCTGTCCCCGCTCGGCGAGGGCGGCATGGGCACCGTGTGGCGGGCCCGCGACGAGCTGCTGCACCGCGAGGTCGCCGTCAAGGAGGTGCGGGCGCCGCACGGGCTGGCGACCTCGGAGGTCGAGCGGATGTACGCCCGGCTGGAGCGCGAGGCGTGGGCGGCGGCGCGGGTCGCCAACCGCAATGTCGTCACGGTGTACGACGTGGCCACGCAGGACGGCCGGCCCTGGATCGTGATGGAGCTGGTCCGCGGGATCTCGCTGGCCGAGCAGTTGGACGCCGAGGGCCCGCTGAGTCCGCAGCGGGTCGCGCACATCGGCGCCGAGGTGCTGGCCGCGCTGCGGGCGGCGCACGGGGCCGGGGTGCTGCACCGGGACGTGAAGCCGGCCAACGTGCTGTTGTCGAACGACGGCCGGGTCGTGCTGACCGACTTCGGTATCGCGATGGTCGAGGGCAGCTCCGCGCTGACGATGACCGGCGAGGTCATCGGTTCCCCCGAGTTCCTCGCCCCGGAGCGGGCGCTGGGCCGCACGCCCGGTCCGGAGTCCGACCTGTGGTCGCTGGGTGTGCTCCTGTACGCGGCCGTGGAGGGCAACTCCCCGTTCCGCCAGAACACCCCGCTGAGCACCCTGCGGGCGATCGTCGACGAGGAACTGCCGCCGCCCCGGCGGGCCGGTCCGCTGGCCCCCGTGATCGAGGGGCTGTTGCGCAAGGACCCGGCCGAGCGGCTGCCGGCCGACCGGGCCGAGCAGGAGCTGCGGATCATCGGGGCGGGAGGGACCCCGCGCGCGGACGCCGCGGGGGCGGCTCCGTACACCCCGACCGTGGCGGCGTTTCCGACGCCCCCGGAGACGGCGGCGACGGCCCCTGTCCCACCGCCCGGACCGACCAGGCCCACCTCGGCCGCCGCTCCGTACCGGGACACGGCTCCCGTCCGTCCCGACCGCGACCGCCGCGCCCGCCACGTCCTGATCGCGGGCGTCACCGCCCTCGCGCTGGCCGTGGGAGGACTGACGTACGCCCTGCTCGACCGCGGGGGCGGCGACGGCGGCAAGGAGGGCGGTGAGGGGACCAACGCGCAGACGGGCGGCGGGGTCTCGCCGACCGGGACCGACACCGGGGACGAGAACGCGTCCGGCGGAAGTGAGGACCCGACGCCGAGCGCGAGCAGCAGCCGTACGACCACTCCCCCGCCGCAGTCCGTGCGGGTGACGCTGGCGGGGTCGAACACCGAGTACTCCGGGGCCTGTCCGCCGCCCAGCGGCGAGGCGCCCTCCTTCACGGCGACGTTCACGGTGGGGCGGCTGCCGGCCCGGGTGAGCTATCGCTGGGTGTCCGCGGACGGTGACGTCATGGATCAGGGCTGGAAGACCCTGTCGTTCCCGGAGGGCGGCGGGCGGACCAAGCAGGACCGGGCGTTCGTGACGACCTACGACGACAGCGGGACCTTCGAGAACGAGATCAGTGTCGAGGTCCGCGACCCGGTGGAGACGAAGTCGAACTCGGTGCCGTTCTCGGTGACCTGCGCGACGGAGACCCCGACGGGCGGGGTCTCGCCTACGCCTACCGAGTCGCCGAGCTCGTAGCGGAGCCGCGGGTCGTCAGGCCGCGCTGTCGAGCACCGGCAGGTATCCACCCGACTGGCCCGCGGCCGTCGGGTGGTACGACTCCGGGATGTTGAGCCAGTTCACGGAGTGCATCCACGCGCTGCCGGAGCACAGTTCGTGCCCGGTGAAGGCGGGTCGTACGTCGGCGAAGGTGAAGCCGTGGTCCAGGGCGCGCTTCTCGATCGCGGCGTCGATGTGGTCGGCCGCGTCGTTGAGTGCCCTGCGCTTGGTCTCGGAGAGGCCGATGCAGCCCGACGCGCCCAGCTTGTAGAAGCGGGGGTAGCCGAGGACGACCACATGGGCGGACGGGGCCTTGGTGCGGATGGCCGTGTAGACGGTGTCGAGCCTGCCGGGGAGCGTCGAGTCGACGAACGCCTTCGCGGTGTTGATGCGGCCCACGCAGGCGCTGTCGCCCTGGAGCACACAGGTCGTCATGATGTCGGCGAATCCTGCGTCGTTGCCGCCGATCGAGATGGACACGAGTGCGGTGGCGGGGCTGAGCGGGGCGAGCTGACCGGCGGTGACATCACCCGTTTGAGCGCCCGAGCAAGCCGTGAAGTCGAAGGACGAGGGTGAGTTGGCGGCGGCCCAGAGGTACGGGTACGCCTTCGTGCTGCGCTTGCAGTCACCGCTGGCGCCGATGTAGCTGCCCGCGCCGAGGCCGGAGGAGTAGGAGTCGCCGAGGGCCACATAGCCGCCGATCGCGGCGGTGTCGGCGGCCTGCGCGGTGGCTGCGCCGGTGAGGGCGGTGCCGACGGCGAGGAGGAGTGAGGCGACGTATGCGGAAAGTCGGGAACGTCTCATGGAACCTCCCTATAGCAGGATCTCTGCCGTAACCGTCGTACCAACTACGCGTGTTGACGGGAAGTGTCCATGCCAAGACTTTTCCCCTCATCGCGACGCCCATCCTGTGAGTTCGCCATGGGTTCGATTTCGTGTTCATGACAGGATTGTTGACAGGTCGTCAACTCCCTTGTCCGGCACTGCGGGAGCACAGATCCTTTACCTCGGCCCGAGAACGGGAACGCGACGTTCCAGGCCGTGTGTGCGACCCCACGCACGCACCCCCCACATGTGCGCGCACCACCCATGCGCACCGCCTGGAGGAGGACTCCCTCGTAATGGCACAACTGCGTAGCAACACCTTCCGGTTCGCCGCGATAACCAGCCTGGCGACCGCCGCCCTCGTCGGCGGACTCACCTCCCTGCCCGCCCAGGCCGCCCCGGCCGAGGGCAAGGTCCTGGCCGCCGGATCCCCCACGGCGATCAAGGACAGCTACATCGTCACGCTCAAGAAGACCGCGGGCCTGAAGGCCGCCTCCGGCGCCGGCAAAGGCCTGATCAAGGAGTACGGCGGCGCGGTGAACAAGACGTTCGGCGCCGCGCTGAACGGCTACTCCGCCACCCTCTCCGCGACCGAGGCCAAGAGACTCGCAGCCGACCCGTCGGTGGCGTCCGTCGAACAGAACCAGACGGTCCGCCTGGCCGACACCACCCAGTCCAGCGCCCCCTGGGGCCTGGACCGCATCGACCAGGCCGCGCTTCCGCTTTCCGGCACCTACACCTACCCGGACAGCGCGGGCAGCGGTGTGACGGCCTATGTCATCGACACCGGTGTGCGCATCACCCACCAGCAGATCAGCGGCCGTGCCTCCTACGGCTACGACGCCGTCGACGGCGACACCACCGCCTCCGACGGCAACGGCCACGGCACCCATGTGGCCACCACCATCGCCGGCACCACGTACGGCGTGGCCAAGAAGGCGAAGATCGTCGCGGTCCGGGTGCTCGACAACGCCGGTTCCGGCACCACGGCGGGCGTGATCGCGGGCATCGACTGGGTGACCGCGAACCACTCCGGCCCCTCGGTCGCCAACATGTCGCTCGGCGGCGGCGCCTCCGCCTCGCTCGACACGGCCGTGCGCAACTCCATCGCCAGCGGCGTGACCTACGCGATCGCGGCGGGCAACAGCAGCGCCAACGCCTCCTCGTACTCCCCCGCCCGGGTGACCGAGGCCATCACCGTCGGCGCCACCACCAACACCGACGCCCGGGCCAGCTACTCCAACTACGGCTCGGTCCTGGACATCTTCGCCCCCGGCTCCTCGATCACGGCGGGCTGGTACACCAGCGACACCGCGACCAACACCATCTCCGGTACGTCGATGGCGACCCCGCACGTCGCGGGCGCGGCCGCCGTCTACCTGGCGAGCCACACCTCGGCCACCCCGGCCGCGGTCGCCTCGGCCCTGACGAGCGGCGCCACCGCGAACGTGGTCACCAGCCCCGGCACCGGTTCGCCGAACCGGCTCCTGAAGCTCGTGCCGTAACCCCGCACCGCACGATGTGAACCCCACTGTTCCCCGGAGACGCCCGCCGTCTCCGGGGAACGCCCTGTTCCGGGGGACGTCTTGACGGCCCCCACGGAGCTGAGCCACATTGAAGCCCGGCATCCGGCGCTTCGGGGGGCAAAGTCGCCAATGCAGACCATACGTATCAAGACAGCCGCGTCCGAGGACGCCGAGCGTGCGCGGCCAGGGCCGGGGAGGGACCTGACGCCGCTGCTCGCGGGCGCCGCGACGGCTGTGGGGGGACTCGGCGCGGTACTCGCGCTGGTCGATTCGGGCTCGCCGCTGCGCGGGCCGTTCACGCTGTTCTTCCTGCTCGCGATGCCGGCCGGGGCCATCGCCGCCGCGCTGCGCGGGCTGGATCCCTTCGGCCGGACCGTGGCCGCCGTGGCGGGCGCGGTCGTCGTCGACATGCTGGTGGCCCAGGGCATGCTGGCCGTGCACCGGTGGTCGGTGCTCGGCGGGATCGTGGCCGTGACCGCGATCAGCGTGCTCATTCTCCTGCTGGTTGTGGTGCGGCGGCTGCGCGGCCGTACGTCGAGAAGGCGGACTGACTGACGTGGACATCAGCGTGTACCGCCCCGGCGAGCTGAGCTCCGCCGACCGGGCGGCGTGGACCTCTCTGCAGTCCAAGGCCCATCTCCAGGGTTCGCCGGAGCTGGGCAACCCGTTCCTCTCGCCCGAGTTCGCGCTCGCGATCGGCCGCTGTCGGCGCGGGGTGCGGATCGCGGTCGTCCGGGAACGCGGCGAGCCGGCCGCGTTCTTCCCGTTCCAGCGCACGGCGGCCGGCGTCGGCCGGGCCATCGGACTCGGCGTCTCGGACGCCCAGGGCGTCGTGCACCGGCCCGGCTTCACCTGGGACGCGCGGGAGCTGCTGAAGGCGTGCGGGCTCGCCGTATGGGAGTTCGACCACCTGGTGGAGGGCCAGGCGGCGTTCCAGACGGAGGCGTCCGGCACGTTCCCGTCCCCGGTCATGGACATCGACCAGGGGTACGAGGCGTATCTGGGCCAACTGCGGGAGCGGTCACCGAAGTTCACGCGGACGACGCTGGCCAAGGAGCGCAAGCTGGGCCGGGACCACGAGGGCGTGCGGTATGTGCACGACGAGCGTGATCCGGCGGCCCTGCGCACGCTGATGGCGTGGAAGTCCGCGCAGTACCGCAGGACCGGCCGCAGCGACCGGTTCGCGCAGGAGTGGATCACTCGGCTGGTGGAGCAGCTGTTCCACACCCGCTCGGAGCCGTTCGCGGGGATCCTGTCGGTGCTGTACGCGGACGGCAGGCCGGTCGCCGGGCACTTCGGGCTGCGTGGCGAGCGGGTGCTGGCGTGCTGGTTCCCGGCCTACGACCCGGCGTTCTCGAAGTACTCGCCGGGTCTGGTGCTGCATCTGCGGATGGCCGAGGCGGCCGCCGCCGACGGCATCGCCTACCTGGACCTCGGCCGGGGCCAGAAGGAGTACAAGGACTCCCTGAAGACACGTGAGCTGACGGTGTCGGAGGGGTGGGTGACCCGGCGTCACCCGGTCGCGTTCGGACACCGGGCACGGCGTGCTCCGGTCCGGGCGCTGCGCAACACGGTGCAGGCACGGCCGGAGCTGTTCGAACCGGCGGACCGCCTCCTCAGGAGCATGGGGAAGATCCGTTCGGGACGTCGGTGACAGCCGGTGCAAGACGGCCGGTTACGGCCAAACCAACAAAAACGTGAGAGCTCGTTCCAGCTCTTGCCATACAGGCTCAATCATCAATACCGTCGTACATCTCACTCGCATCGGACTGTCAAACGCGGCTCTAGGGGAGGGCTCAAGACCGCGACAGGCCCGGCGCGGGGCGCGGTAGGGGGGTGCTCGGTGACAGTGTCCGCACTGGTGACCGAGTCGTGCCGCGCGACCGGCTGCCGATTATCGGTGGCCGGCCAGACATGCCAGCTCACCACGCGTGCACGGAGATCCATCCGGCCGTGCCGTACGTGAGAAACCCCCCTTTCGAACCGGACAAAACACCGGGCCGCCCAGGGGCGGGCGGTCCACCGGACGAGAGGGACCAGACTCATGAGCTCTGTGCTGCGCCCGGCGGTCGCGGACCAAGGTCCGTCCACAGCCGGCAAGTACCGGCCCGTCTCCTCGCACCTGGCCATCGCGCCACCGGTGAGCGTGGTGATCCCGGCCATGAACGAGGCGGAGAACCTGCCGTACGTCTTCAAGACACTTCCGGACTGGATACACGAAGTGGTCCTGGTGGACGGCAACTCCACCGACGACACCGTCGAGGTCGCCCGTGAGCTGTGGCCGGACGTCAAGGTCGTGCGACAGCGCGGGAAGGGCAAGGGGGATGCCCTGACCACCGGGTTCGCGGCGGCCACCGGCGACATCATCGTGATGGTCGACGCGGACGGCTCGGCCGACGGCAACGAGATCCTTTCGTATGTCTCCGCCCTGGTCTCGGGCGCGGACTTCGCCAAGGGGTCCCGCTTCGCCAACGGCGGCGGCACCGACGACATGACCTTCATCCGCAAGCTGGGCAACTGGGCGCTGTGCACGGCCGTCAACCGCAAGTTCGGCGCCCGCTACACCGATCTCTGCTACGGGTACAACGCGTTCTGGCGGCACTGCCTGGACAAGATCGAACTCGACTGCACCGGCTTCGAGGTCGAGACCCTGATGAACATCCGGGTCGTCAAGGCGGGACTGAAGGTGCAGGAGATCCCGAGCCACGAGTACCTCCGAATCCACGGCACGAGCAATCTGCGGGCCGTGCGGGACGGACTGCGGGTACTCAAGGTGATCCTCCGGGAGCGCTCCAACCGGCGTGCCCTGCGCAGCCGGAGCCACCACTCCCCGATGCTCGACTCGGTGCGGGGAGAGGTGTCTTGAGCGGTCCCGACATCTCCGTCGTGATCTGCGTGTACACCGAGGACCGCTGGGAGGACATCCTCGCGGCGGTCTCCTCGGTGCGGGCGCAGTCGTATCCGGCCCTGGAGACCCTGCTGGTCGTCGACCACAACGAGGCGCTCCTGGACCGGCTGACCAAGGAGTACAAGGAGTCCGGGGAAGGCGAGGGCGAGGTGCGGGTGCTGGCCAACGCCGGGCCCCGTGGCCTGTCCGCCGGCCGCAACACCGGTATCGCGGCCTCCTACGGCGAGGTGATCGCGTTCCTCGACGACGACGCGGTGGCCGAGCGGGACTGGCTGAGGCACTTCGCCGCCGGGTACGCCGACCCGAGCGTCATGGCCGTCGGCGGGCGCACCGAGCCGGTCTGGGCGTCGGGGCGCCGGCCGGCCTGGTTCCCGGAGGAGTTCGACTGGGTGGTGGGCTGCACCTACCGGGGCCTGCCGCGCGGCCGGGTGAAGGTGCGCAACGTCCTCGGTGGCAACGCCTCCTTCCGGCGTACGGCGTTCGACTTCGCGGGCGGCTTCGCCACCGGCATCGGGCGCGACGGCGACCGGCTGCCGCTGGGCGGCGAGGAGACGGAGCTGTGCATCCGGCTCACCCGGGCCCGGCCCGACGCGGTGCTGCTGATCGACGACCGCGCGGTGATCCACCACCGGGTGCCCGGACCGCGCGAGCACTTCCGGTACTTCCGCACGCGGACCTACGCCGAGGGTCTCTCGAAGGCGCTGGTGGCCCGAAGTGTGGGCGCGGACAAGGGACTTGAGTCCGAGCGCCGGTACACCACCCGGGTGCTGCCGGCCGGGGTGGCGCGCGGGCTGCGGGACGCCGTGCTGGCCCGGCCGGGGGGCGCGGGGCGGGCCGGCGCGATCGTCGCGGGGGTGCTGACGGCGGCCGGTGGGTACGTCGTGGGGAGTGTCCGAGCGCGCCGGGGCCAGGTCACATACTCGGTGGTGGGCATCGAAGGGGAAGCCGGCGTCGAGGGGGAGGCCGGTATCGAGGGGGGCAGCAGATGACCGACGGGCGCGTACCGATCCTCATGTACCACGCCGTCTCCACCTCGCCGAACGACGCCACCCGCGAGCTGTCGGTGGCGCCGGAGGCGTTCGCGGAACAGATGGCGCTGATCGGCGACCTGGGCCTGACGCCCGTCAGGACCGCAGATCTCGCGGCGCGCTGGCGCTCGGGCAAGCCACTGCCGGAGCGGCCGGTGCTCATCACCTTCGACGACGGCTACGAGGGTGTGCACCGGCACGCCCTGCCCGTGCTTGCCAAGCACGGTTTCCCGGCGACGCTGTTCGTCTCCACGGGCTGGCTGAGGGGCCCGCACGACACCGGCGGCGGCCTGGACGCCATGCTCGACTGGGACCAGGTGCGCGAACTCGCCGGGGCGGACGTCGAGATCGGCGGCCACAGCCACACGCACCCCCAGCTCGACCAGCTCCCGGACGACAAACTGCGCTCCGAGCTGATCCTCTGCAAGGAGATCATCAGCGACGAACTCGGCACCGTCCCGGCCTCGTTCGCCTACCCGTACGGCTACTCCAGCCGCCGGGTGCGCGAGGCGGTGCACGAGACGGGGTACGCCCAGGCGCTCGCCGTCAACAACGGCCTCGCGCGGCGCCGGCAGGGTCCGTACGCCCTCACCCGGCTGACCGTGCGCCGCACCACCGGGATCGAGGAGTTCGGGCGGATGGTCGAGGGCCGCGCCATCGCCCGTGCCTTCGCCAGGGACCGCGCCCTCACCAAGGGGTACGCCGTGGTCCGCAGAGCACGACAGGTCCGCCGGAAGGCCATCCGTTCCCGTGTCTGACACGACGACCACGACCGAGCCCGCATCGACCGACGCCACGGCGCCCGAGCAGTCGGGGCGCCGCCTTCGCCTGCCCGGCATGGGCGGGTCCCCCGGGGGCGGCCAGCTGTTCCGCAACGCCTACGCCCTGATGATCAACACGGGTGTCTCCGCCGTGCTGGGGCTCGGTTTCTGGCTGGCCGCCGCCCGCTACTACTCCGAGTCCGCGGTCGGTCAGGGGTCCGCCGCCATCGCCGCGATGAAGTTCCTCGCGGGTCTTACGGCGGTGACGCTGACGGGCGCGCTGGCCCGGTTCATCCCGGTCGCGGGCCGTAGGAGCGGCCGGCTGATCTTCCGGACGTACGCGGGCAGTTGCGTCGTGGTGGCGCTGGCGGCCGGCGTCTTCCTGCTGACGCTGGACCTGTGGGGGCCGTCGTACCGGTTCCTGAACGGGCCGGTCAACGGGCTCTTCTTCGTCGTGGCCGTCATCGCCTGGAATCTGCTCACCCTGCAGGACGGTGTGCTGACGGGGCTGCGCAGCGCGGTGTGGGTGCCGGTCGGCAACACCGTGTTCTCGGCGGTGAAGCTGGGTCTGCTGGTGGCGTTCGCGGTGGCGATCCCCACCGCCGGGGTCTTCGTGTCGTGGGTCGCGGCCATCGCGGTGTCGGTGCTGCCGCTGGGCTGGCTGGTGTTCCGGCGGCTGGTGCCCCGCCATGTGGCGGCCACCGAGGAGCACGCCCGTCCGCCGTCGCTGCGGGAGATCGGCCGGTTCCTGGCGGGCGACTACACCGGCTCGCTGTTCTCCCTCGCCGTGGTCTATCTGATCCCGGTGATCGTGGCCGCGCGGGTCTCCGCCGAGGACAACGCGTACTTCTACATCACGGCCACGATCGGCGGCACCGTCAACCTGCTCGCCATCAACATGGGCGCCTCCCTCACGGTCGAGGGCTCGCACGACCCGAGGCGGCTGGCCGCCAACACCCGGGCCGCGCTGCGCCGCATGGCGCGGATCATGGTGCCGGTCGCCGCGATCCTGTTCTTCGGGGCGCCCTGGATCCTCGGCGTCTTCGGCCAGGGCTACGCGGACGCGGCGACCCCGCTGCTGCGCTGGTTCGCGGTCGGGGCGCTGCTGCGGGTCGTCATGGAGACGTACTTCGCGGTCCTGCGCGCGCAGAGCCGCACCGCCGGACTGGCCTGGCTGCAGGGCCTGCTGTGCGCCTCGGTGCTCGGTCTGACGCTGGTGCTGCTCCCCCGGATGGGCCTGACCGGCGCCGGCGTCGCCGAGATCGTCTCCCTCTCCGTGATCGTCGCCATCGCGGCGCCCAAGCTGTACCGGACCGCGCGGGCGACCGCGGGCGAGGTCCCCGAGGACGCGGCGCCCGACGGTGACCTCGCCGACCTGGGTGCGCGCGAGGTGCCCGAGGGGGCGCGCAGGCGGGGCCCCGGGTGGGCGCTCGACACCGACACCCTCGCGCTCGGCATCCACGTCGACTTCGACCACCTGGAACGCCGGCCCGACGTCCGCCCGGGGCCGGGCACACCGCCCACGGGCACCCCGCCGGTACGCCCGGACCACCGGCCGACCTGGGCGCGCAAGCCGGAGGTCGGGCTGCCGGTCGAGGAGCGCGAGCCGGGCTCTGAGGCGTCCATGGGGCCCGCCGAGGTGGACGCGCCGTTCGAGACGGACTTCGACGCGGGCAAGGGCGAAGAGGCCGGACCGGAGGAGCGCGAGGAGGCTGCCGTACGGGAGGAGGCCTTCGTACGGGAGGAGAGTGCCGTACGGGAAGAGCCGCCCATGCCCGAAGAGGCCGTACGACAGCCCGAGGCGCTCGCGCCGACCTGGCGGGAGCGGTTGCTGCCGACCCGTCTCGGGGTCGTCCTGGGCTGTCTGCTGATCGCCGCTCTGCTGCTGTACTGGGTGCCCGCGCTGCGGCTCGGCGAGACCGACCTGGACGGGATGGGCGGGCTCGGGCTGATCTCCGTGCTGCCGCTGCCGACGCTGGTCGGGGCCGCGCTGCTGGCGGTGGTGTTCGCCTCGCTGCTGTGGCTGGGCCGGGAACACCGGGCGCTGCTGCTGGTCACCCTGCTCGCGACGGTCGTGTCGCTGCACGCCCTGCCCGCGCTGATCGAGGTCGAGCCACGGTTCGCGACGGCCTGGCAGCACCTCGGCTTCCTCGACTACATCGACCGCACCGGGTCGGCCGTGCCCGACCTGGACGCGCGCTGGAGCTGGCCTGGGTTCTTCGCGGTCGCCGCGTTCGTCGCGAAGGCGTGCGGGGTCGGCGACCTCACCGAGGTCATCCGCTGGTGGCCGCTGGCCATGCAACTGCTGTACCTGGTGCCGATGTTCCTGCTGGTGCGCTCGATGCGGGCGAGCTGGCGGGCCAAGTGGACCGGCATCTGGGTGTTCGTGCTCAGCGGCTGGGTGGGCCAGGACTACTTCTCGCCCCAGGGCTTCACCTATCTGCTGTATCTCGCCTTCGCCGCGATCCTGCTGGTCTGGTTCCGGGCGCCGCATGTGATCTGGACGAAGCGGCGGCCCGGCGAGGTCGAGGTGGAGCCGGCGAACCGGCGGCAGCAGGCCGTGCTGCTGGCGGTCGTCATCGGGCTGTTCGCGGCGAGCGTCCCGGCCCACCAGCTCACGCCGTTCGTGATGCTGGGCGTGCTGACCGGGCTCGTGCTGATCGGCAAGTCCGAACTGCGCGGCCTGCCGATCCTGTTCGGCGTCATGGTGACGGTCTGGATCGGCTTCTTGGCCGAGCCGTACTGGTCCGGGCACTTCGACGAACTCTTCGGCGGGGTCGGCGGCGTCGGCAGCAATGTGTCGTCGTCCGTCTCCGGCCGGATCGAGGGCGGCAGCTCGACGCACAAGCTCGTGCTGTACGTGCGCGTGCTCCTGGCCGGCGGTGTGATGGCCTTCGCCTGCTGGGGCTGGTGGCGCCGGCGCTTCCACCACTACCGGGAGCGCTCGCTGCTCGTCCTCACCTTCGTGCCGTTCCTGGGCTTCGGCATGCAGTCGTACGGCGGTGAGATGGCGCTGCGCGTCTTCATGTTCGCCCTGCCCGGCGCGGCACTGCTCACCGGTCTGGCCTTCTTCCCGCGCACCGGAGTCACCGCGAAGGAGCGCGACAAGGACCGGGTGAGCCTCGCCCCGCTGGCCGCGCTGATGGCTGGCCTGGTGCTGATGGGCGGCTTCCTGGTGGCCCGGTGGGGCAACGAGCCGTTCGAGCGGATCCGGCCCGGTGAGGTCGCCGCCATGGAGTTCGTGTACGCCCACGACGATCCGACCGTGCGGCTGCTGTGGCTGAGCGACGACCCGGTGAACGTGGTGACGCCGTCGATGCCGTGGGGCGCGCGGGACATGGAGAAGGTGGAGTACCTGCCGACGCTGGCGCCTGCCGACCCGGTGCTGGTGTCGGGCCTGGTCAAGTCGTTGAAGGACGCGGGCCCGAACTCGTATCTGATGATCAACCGGGGTCAGGTCACCTATCTCCGGATGGACGTGGGCTATTCGGCGACCTGGGAGTCCCGGCTGATCCGGCATCTGGACGAGCGGCAGGAGCTGAGGAAGGTCTTCGCCAACACCGACGTGACGATGTACGCGCTGCGCAAGCAGCCGGCGGGCGAGGTGGCGAAGGCCGATCCCGGGCCGATCGGGCCGCAGGTGACCTGGACGCCCTGGTCGGTGGTCGGGGGGCTCGCGGCGCTCGCGCTGATCGTGCTGCTGATGGCCCGCGAGATCGTCCGGGTGGTGACGGCGCCCAGTGTGCGGCAGCTGCGCTGGTTGCAGAGCAGCTTCTGGTTCTCGCTGCCGCTGCTGGCGGTGCTGCTGGCTTCGCTGGTGCAGCGGTTCCTGACGATCAAGTAGGCGGCAGGGCAGAGGTGCGGTGGCTCAGCGCTTGAGCCACTTCACCTCGTACGCCTGGAGCTCGACCTTGTCGCCGTCGATCGTCGCGCTGGTCTGCCGGTCCAGGGTGTTCACGACCAGGATCGCCTTGTCCGTGGCCAGGACGCGGACGTCGGCCTTGTCGCCGTCGGCGACGGACACCGGCTTGTGCTGCGTCCCCGGCCGGAACTCCGCGCCGAATCGGGAGAGCAGGTCGTACATCGGCAGCTTCGCGCCGCCGCTCGCGGTGTCGGTCGGCGTCCACAGACAGCCGGCGCACTCGGTGCCCTTCTCCTCCTCCGGGTTCCAGTAGAAGGCGGAGGAGGCACCGCCCTTGGCCAACGCGATCATTCCGGCGGCCTGGACGGCGACGCGGCGGGCCTCGGACCAGCCCTTGCGGTCGTCGTTGCCGTCGGCGGGCTCGACGTAGTACTCGGCCCACCACAGCGGCAGACCACCGGTCTGCTTCCGCACCCACCGGCTGACGGCCGTGAACTTGTCGGTGGCCGTGAACTCGTCGGGCAGCAGCTCGTCGTCCCGGGTGTAGCTGGAGCCGTCCACGACGACGAAGTCGGCGCCCGCCTTGTACTGGTTCCAGTACGCGAAGGCGTCGACGGTGCGCTGGTCCAGGGCACCCCAGGGGCCGGTGAGGGCCTTCGATGCCTCCTCCGCGCGCGGGTCGACGCTGTCCATCACGAGGTACGGCCCGCCGACCATGATGTCGGGGTTGACCTTCTTCAGCGCCTTGTAGACGAGGTTGTAGAGCTCCGTGTATCCCTCGTAGTCCCAGCGGGCCTCGGCGTCGTTCCAGAAGCCCTTGAACTCGTTCCACACGATGAAGTGGCGTACGTCGGGGTAGCGCTTGGCGACGGTCACGGCGAGCGCGGCGAAGTCGTCGAAGTGCTCGGGCTCGGGCGCCGTCTCCAGGGCGGCCTGGCTCCAGTCGGTGTCGTCGACGCCGGCCTCGCCGCCCTTCATCCAGTCGGGGGCGCAGCACAGGGTGACGACCGGGGTGCTGCCGGAGGCGCGGACGAAGTCGATCCGGCGGTCCATCGCCTCGAAGTCGTAGCGCCCCTGGACCGGTTCGGGGTTGTCGGCGCCCCAGCCCATGATGTGCTGGATCTGCGGCAGCCCTCCGGCGTCCGCGAGCCGTCCCTCGACGCGCTTCACGGCTGCGGCGGCGCCCTCGTCCGCGCTGTGCTGGGTGTGGGTGAACCCCCAGCCGACCTCGGGGTTCGTGGCGTCCGGTGTGGCGGTCGGGCTGCCGTGCACCTTGTCGCCGTCGCGGGTGGTGCCCGCGGTGCTCGCGCCGTTCCCGGGAAGTGTGTTGAGCAGGGTCACCACCAGGGCCAGCGCGGCCACGCCCACACCGAGCAGCGCGGTGAGCCGCCACCGCCGTGCCCCCGAATTCCACCCATGACGTCCCATCAAGGACACGGTAACGGGGGTGACGGCCCCTCGGGCGGGTTTCGTCACTCTGGACCGCCCGCGGTACATGCCGGGGAAACCGGGTGCACCGGGCCGCCGTGTGCCGGATCATGGCCGCATGTCTGCGAACCCACACGACGCTCTGCCGATCCGGCTCAACGTCGACGACAGCGACTCGCCGTCCGACGTCGTCGACGCGCTGTTCCTCGGCCGCTTCGCGACGGGCGAGCAGCCGTACTCGCACGCGGCGAACATCGACCGCGTACGGTCCGGTGCGACGCTGCTGCCGCCGGGTGCCCGTGTGCTGCGCGCCGCCCGCGACGACGACCGCAGCGCGACCCTGGCGGAGGGCGACGGCTGGACCCTGCTGATCTCCCGCTGGAACCGGGGCGCCGACGTCACCGTGACCGCGACCAGCGAGGAGCTGGCGGAGCGGGTGCTGGGCGAGGCGACGGACGGCGCCGCGGACGAGCCCGAGCCGCAGCCGGAGAACGTGACCATGGGCTTCTGGTACGTCTCCCCCAGGCGCGGCCCGCACCGCACGACCCGGCAGATCTCGGCGGGCACCTGGGACGAGGTGCGGGCCAACTACACCGCGCCGGTGGCGGACGCGATGGACCGTCTGATGAAGACGACCCCGGAGGACATCGCGGGCCGGCTGCTCCTGCTGCACGGCCCGCCGGGCACCGGCAAGACGTCGGCGCTGCGGACCCTGGCCCGCTCCTGGCGGGACTGGTGCCAGGTCGACTGTGTCCTGGACCCGGAGCGGCTGTTCAGCGACGTCGGCTATCTGATGGACATCGCGATCGGCGAGGACGACTCGACGGGCAAGGGCCGCTGGCGGCTGCTGCTCCTGGAGGACTGCGACGAGCTGATCCGCGGCGAGGCCAAGCACACGGCGGGTCAGGCGCTGTCGCGGCTGCTGAACCTGACCGACGGTCTGCTGGGCCAGGGCCGCAACGTCCTGGTCGGCGTCACGACCAACGAGGACCTGGAGCGCCTGCACCCCGCCGTCGTCCGGCCCGGGCGCTGCCTGGCCCGGATCGAGGTGGGGGCGCTGACGCGCCGGGAGGCGACGAACTGGCTGGGCACGGAGGAGGGCATCGGCCGCGAGGGCGCCACGCTGGCCGAGCTGTACGCGCTGCGGCGGGGCACGTCCCCGACCGCGCTGCCCGACCCGAGGGACGGGGCGGACGCGGGGCTGTATCTGTAGTGCTTTGATGGAGGTATGACCCTGTTCGTCGGCACGTCGGGGTGGCAGTACCGGGACTGGAAGGGCGTCCTGTACCCGGCCGACGTACCCATGCGACTGTGGCTCGAGGAGTACACGGAGCACTTCGCCACGGTCGAGATCAACAACGCCTTCTACCGGCTGCCGACGCGGGAGAACTTCGAGGCGTGGCGGGAGCGGGTGCCGGGGGACTTCGTGGTCGCGGTGAAGGCGAGCCGGTATCTCACCCACATCAAGCGCCTCAAGGATCCCGAGGAGCCGGTGCACCGTCTGATGTCCCACGCGGCGGGCCTGGGTGACCGTCTGGGGCCCGTGCTCCTCCAACTCCCGCCGACCCTGCGCGCCGACCCCGATCTCCTGGACGCCTGTCTTGCCTGCTTCCCGTCCGGCACGCGGGTCGCGGTCGAGCCCCGCCACGAGTCCTGGTGGACGGCCCGGACCCGTGAGGTGCTGGAGTCCCGGAAGGCCGCCCTGTGCTGGGCCGACGTCCAGGCCCGCCCGGTGGCGCCCCTGTGGCGTACGGCGGACTGGGGCTATGTCCGCTTCCACGAGGGCCGCGCCCACCCCTGGCCCGGCTACGGCCGGCGTTCCCTGGAGACCTGGGTCGACCGCATCGCGACCACCTGGTCCGACGCCGCGGACATGTACGCGTACTTCAACAACGACCCCGGCGGGGCCGCGGTGCGGGACGCGGTGGTCTTCGGGAGGGCGGCGGCCCGGGCGGGTCTTGCCGTCACCCGCACGCCCGAGCTCGCCGGGCGCTCGAAGGCCGGGCGATGACTACTCCCCGTAGGCCGCCCGCAGGGCATCCCGTACGGCGGCGAGCGCATCCCCCTCCGTCAGCCCGAGCCGCCGGGCACGCTCGACGTACGCCGCCGCGGCCGACGCGAGCTCCCGTTCCGCGGCCGGGCCGGCGGCCGCCACGAACGTGCCGTTGCGGCCCCGCGTCTCGATCACGCCGTCGCTCTCCAGCGCGCGGTAGGCCTTGGCGACGGTGTTGGCCGCCAGCCCCAGCGACTCGGCCAGCCCCCGCACGGTCGGCAGCCGGTACCCCACCGGCAGCGCCCCCGACCGTGCCTGCTCGGAGATCTGCGCCCGCACCTGCTCGTACGGCGCGGCACTGTCATCGATGTGGATCTTCAAGGTCACAGGGCGATTGTCCCGCACCGCAGGAAAATGAGAGGCACCCCGACGCCTCCGCCTCATAGCGTGCGCGGTGATGACTATGACCGTGCGCCCGCTCCGCCCCGACGTGCGAGCCGATGCCGAGGGCTTCTCCCACGTCCGCCACCTCGCCCTCCCGTGCTACCTGATCACCCCGGAATCCGTCTCCTACGACGTCACCCACATGCACCCCGACGCCCACTACCAGCCACTTCTCGCCGAGGAGAACGGCGAGGTGATCGGCACGGCGCAGGTCGGACTCGTCCACGAGAGCCCGGAGCCCGGACAGGGCTACGTCAACGTGTACGTGCACCCGGAGCGCACGCGTCGGGGCGCCGGCACGATGCTGGTCCGGGCCGCCGAGCGGCATCTGGCCGCAGTGGGCGGGACCAGGCTGTTCGCCTGGGTCCTGGACGAGCCCGGCAACCGCGCCTTCGCCGAGGCGCGGGGCTACCGCGAGAGCCGCTCGGCGCACTTCCTCCGCCTGGACCTGGCGAACGGCGCACTGCCCCCGCTCCGGAGCCTCCCACCGGGCGTCGAGCTGCGCACGGGTGCCGACTTCGCCGACGATCCGCGTCCGCTGTTCGAGCTGGACGCGGAGACGTTGTCCGACGAACCGAGCGACATCGCCTATGAGTTCACGGACTACGAGGCCTGGCTCCAGGACACCTGGCACCACCCCCTCTTCAGCCGCGAGCTGACGTCCGTCGCCCTGGTCGACGGCCGCCCCGCCGCCTTCAGCGCGGCCCGCACGGACAGCGGCACCCGGTACGGCACCGTCATGACCGGCACCGCGCGCGCCTTCCGCGGCCGCGGCCTGGCCAAGCTGGCGAAGAACGACTCCCTGCACCGCGCCCGCGCCTCGGGGTACACGGAGGCGTTCACGGGCAACGACACCGGCAACGGCCCCATGCTCGCGATCAACAAGTGGTTCGGCTACGAGATCTGCGCCACGGAGGTGCGCCATGTCCGCGAACTCGGCTGACCAGGGACGTCCACTGGACGTGGTCCTGGTCAAGGGCGGCCGTACGAAGATCCGTTACGCGGCCGAGCCGCTCTCCGACGACGGCACCCGGATCGTCGTCCGCGCGCCCTGGGCCGGCGCCGGGGTCCGTGACTTCGGCTTCGTCCGCTTCGAGCCGGGCGACGTCTTCACCGAGTACTACTGGCGGGACCGCTGGTACTCGGTGAAGGAGGTCCGCGCCGCCACGGGGGCCCTCAAGGGCTGGTACTGCGACGTCACCCGCCCGGCCACGCTGTCCGGCGCCGAGCTGGTCGTCGAGGATCTCGACCTGGATCTGTGGTGCTCCGCGGACGGCACGGACGTACGCCGCCTGGACGAGGACGAGTTCGCCGAGAGCGGCCTCGAACGGACCGATCCGAAGGCCGCCGAGGCCGCCGTGGCGGCGCTGGACACCCTGGAGGACCTGGCCCGCGGGGCCGGGTTCGGCGAGCTCCTGGCCTAGGCCCTGTCGTCAAATTCCCGTCGTCCGCCCGGAGGGCGGGCCCGGAGGAGGCGATGGGGGTGCCCCCGCGCGAGCCGGGCGAAGCTCGGTTCGAGCGTGGGGGAGCGTGCGATCGCAAGGCGCCGGAGCGCCCTCGTGGCGGAGCCACGTGGGCGGTTCGGCAACGCGGCGAGCGTGCGTGCCAGACACCTCCGGGCAGGCGGGAATTTGACGACAGGGCCTAGGGCCTGCGGTCTGGCCGGGTCGCCCCGGTCAGGCCACCGTCGCCACGGCCGCGTACCGCTCGTCGTCCACCGCCCTCCCCCACAGCCGTGTGTCCCCGGACAGGCGCTCCACGCGGACGTCGTCGGCGAGCGGGGCGAGGAGTGCGGCGAGCCGGTCCGCCGGTATGCCGACCGTCGGTGCGGTGGTCCCCCACACCCCCTCGACCAGCACGAATCGCCCCTGTGGGCGCAGCAGCCCGCGCCAGTGCCGCAGGACCCGGCCCGGGTCGGGCAGCGTCCACAGGACATGGCGGACGAGCACCACGTCGAACCGCTCCTCGCCGACCGGTGGCACCGCCGCGTCACCGACGAGGAACGCCGCGTCCCGTCCGGCCAGCTTGGCGCGGGCCAGGTCCACCATCGCCGGGGACCGGTCCACCCCCGTGACCCGGTGTCCCTGTTCGGCCGCGAGGAGCGACAGGCTGCCGGTGCCGCAGCCGAGGTCGAGCACGTCGCAGGCGCGCTCGGGCAGCCAGGACCGCAGCCGGGATGCCCAGGCCTGGCGCACCTCGGAGTCGCGCAGGCCGTGGTCCGGCTCGTCGTCGAAGTCCGCGGCGGCCGCGTCCCAGTCCACGTCCGCGCTTGCCGCTGTGCCTGTGATGGCGTGTTCACCGTTCGTCATGGGCCAAGAGTGACACCCGCCACTGACAGTCGGATCGTGACAGCCGCCACTGACAGGACCGGCGCCGATGAGGAACTCTCCCCGGACGGGTCTACCTCCCCAAGAACGAGGAACTCGGTAGTCCCTGAAGGAGGCAGCCATGCGCCGTGTGACCGTGCAGAAGCCCCTGAAGAGGAAGTCGGATACCCGCCGGGTCCAGGAGGAGGCGGACGAGCGCCCCTCGGGACGACCCGAGGTCCGCAAGGACATCGCGCGCACCTGGTGGCCGGACGGCTGAGACGCCCGTCGGCCCCGGTGAGACACGTCAGTCGAGCCGCTTGCGGTAGTGGACGCGGTCGTACGGCCCGAGCCTGATCTCGGGCAGGCCCAGCGCACGCGCGTGGTGGTCCGTCATAGCGCGACGGTACCTACCTGATCGCAGTCTCAGCACTCCCTTAAGGCGACCCTAAAGATCGCCATCACCCGCCTCCAGCAGGCGATTTCGCGGTTTCCTCGGGCTAGCTTCTGAGCGCCCCCACGGGATTCACCCCCCCCGGGATTCACCCCACGCGTCAGAACCCCCTTGAGGAGATCTTCCATGCCCGCACGCCGCAAGGCCGCCGCCGTCGCCACCCTCGGCCTGACCCCGCTCGCCCTGACCGCCCTCGCCACCGCGCCCGCCTCCGCGCACGGTTCGATGGGCGATCCGGTCAGCCGGGTCTCGCAGTGTTACGCGGAGGGTCCGGAGAGCCCGAAGTCCGATGCGTGCAAGGCGGCGGTCGCGGCGGGCGGTACACAGGCCCTCTACGACTGGAACGGCATACGCATCGGCAACGCGGACGGCCGCCATCAGGAGCTGATCCCGGACGGCAAGCTGTGCAGCGCGAACAGCGAGGAGTTCAAGGGCCTCGACCTGGCCCGCGCCGACTGGCCGGCGACGAGCGTGAGCAGCGGGTCGTACACCTTCAAGTACCGCGTGACCGCCCCGCACAAGGGCACCTTCAAGGTCTACATCACCAAGGCCGGATACGACCCGGCGAAGCCGCTGGCCTGGGACGACCTGGACCTGGCGAACCCAGTAGCGACGGCGACCGACCCGGCGGCCACGGGCGGCTTCTACACGTTCTCCGGCACGCTGCCCCAGCGCTCCGGCAAGCAGCTGCTGTACGCGGTCTGGCAGCGCTCGGACAGCCCGGAGGCCTTCTACTCCTGCTCGGACGTGGCGTTCGGCGGCTCTGACGCCGGCGGCTCGGGCAACGGCTCCGACAACACCGACGACCCCGGTTCCGGCTCCGGCTCCAGCGGCGAGGCGGCCGCCCCCGCCCCGAGTGCCTCCGCGCCCTCCGAGGAGCAGATCGAGGCCGGCGCCGACCAGTCGACGATCGAGCACCACGGCCACGGTGACCAGGACGCCGGTACGTCGGCGGAGCCGGTCGCGGCGGCCGAGGAGGAGGGGTCCGGGTCCGCCCCGGCCAACCGGCCGAAGGCGGCCGGCGCCACCGAGAACCTCGCCGAGACCGGCGGTGACAGCGGCACGGCGTATCTCGCGGTGGGCGGTGCGGCGACGCTCGCGCTCGGTTCGGCGGTCCTGTTCGCGTCGGTGCGCCGACGGGCGGCGGGCGGCGGACGCCGCTGACGCCGTTGGCGCAAGGCTCCGGGGTCTGACCGGCGGCTCAGGCCGGTCAGACCCCGGTGGTGTTCAGTCGCTCAGTCACTCAGTCGCTCAGCCGACCACGGACGCACAGGTGGTCGGCGTCGCCCGTGCCGGGTCGAGCGCGTTGGTCACCTCGTGGAAGGCGATCCGGTCGGTCAGGCCCAGGAGCGCGTGCTCGGACAGGTCGGCCGCGCACTTGTCCTGGATCAGGACGTTCTTCACGTCGGGCCCGTTCAGGAACTGGGTCCGCCAGGGCGTGACCACCTCGTCGTACTTGGTGGCGATGACGGTGTAACGGACACCGGGGACGGTGTCGCCGCCCGCGTTGAGCTTGGTCATGAACTCGGATCCGACGACCTGCTGGGCGAGGGCGGGGGTGGCGGTGGTGAGAAGGTCCTCGGCGCCGGGGAAGTACGGCAGCAGGTTGGTGAGCCCCGCCAGGGTGGTGCCGTGGTTGTTGGGGGCGATACCGACGAGGGCGTTCACCTTGTCGGCGCCGCCGAGGAACTTGAGGTAGTAGCGAGGCATCATGCCGCCCTGCGAGTGACCGACGAGGTCGGCCTTCGCGGCGCCGGTGGCGGCGAGCACGGTGTCGATGTAGGTCGACAGCTGCCCTGCCGACTTGTCTATGGGGCCGAGGGCGTGGAAGAAGGGCACGCCCGGCAGTTGGCCGTAGTCGAGGGAGAAGACGCAGTAGCCGCGGTTCACCAGATAGGGCGCGAGGGCCAGCCAGTTGTCGACGGAGTTGGCGAAGGTGCCGTGCACGAGGACGACGGGGCGGGGGTGGGCGGCTGAGGGCTTGCAGGAGTAGTCGTTCCAGCCACTGTGCGAGGTCGTCGCCGCTTCGGCCGCCTGGGCGGTGGTGGCGGGGACGACGACGACCGCGGTGGTCAGCAGCAGCGCGGCCACGGGTCTGAGCGCTCGTTTCCAGGGCAGCATCGGGTGATCTCCTTGCGGCTCAAGGGAGGTGCGACGGCCTTACGCCCTGTGATCCGGATCACGAGGATGCTGTTCACTTGTCAAGTTACGGGCGAGTAGTAGACGTGTGAAGTTACGCGTCAGTAAAAACTTCCAGTGATAGTCAAGAGCGGTTCACGAGCCATGACGAACCGTCACTACGCGGCGAGCGACCCCGGCATCACCGCATGCGGCCCGAACTTCGCCCGCACGCGGTCCGCGACCTCCTCCAGGCGGCGGGCCTTCTCGTCGAGCGGGTCGAAGGTGAGCTGGTGGGAGGCCCGTTCGGCGGGGTCGAGCCCCTCGGCGCGCAGGGCCAGGGCACGCACGCGGGCGCGTTGGAGGCCGAGGGCCTCGTACATGCCGTACGCCACCCTGGTCAGCGCCACCGAGTGGGCCGTCGGCTCCTTCAGGGTGCGGCTGCGGGTTGTGGAGGCGGGGGTCCCCCCGCTCGAGCCTGTTCGAGAGTGGGGGAGGTCGGCGTAGCGGACGGTGAGGGTCAGGGTGCGGCAGACCTTGTCCAGGGCGCGCAGCCGGGCGCCCAGTTCGTCGGCGGCCGAGAGCAGGGCGCGGCGGTGCCGGTCGGGGTCCAGCTCGTCGCGGGTGAAGGGGCGTTCGGTGGCCAGCGAACGGGAGACGGCGTTCGGGACGACCCGGCCCCGGTCGATTCCGTTCGCCTTCTCGCGCAGCTCACGCCCGGCCTTCGCGCCGACCAGCCGCTGGAGCGTGGACAGCGGCGCGGCGGCGACCAGGCCGAGGGTGTCGAGGCCGTACTCGCACAGGGTGCGGGCGGTCGCGGCGCCGACGCCGGGCAGCGCGGCGACGGGCTGGTCGGCGAGGAACTCCGCGATGGCGTCCGGTCCCTCGGGGACGGCGCAGGTCACCCCGGGCCGGGCGCCCCGCAGTGCCACGCGGGCCAGCATCGGGCCCGGCCCGGCGCCGATCGCGCAGTCGATGCCGTGGTGGGCGAGGGCCCGCACCCGGATCACCGACGCCAGTTCGAGCGCGTCGCGCCCGAAGTACCGCTCGGCGCCCCGCAGATCGGCCAGCGCCCCGTCGGGCGGCAGGGCCTCGACGACCGGCGTGAAGTCCTCCAGCAGTCCGAGCAGCCCGGGCAGGGCCGCCTCGTTTGTCGGCGGCAGCTGGAAACGTACGCAGAGGATGGTCATCCCGCACTCCCCGGACTCTGGTGCCACAACTTCCGTACCTGTGAGGGCTCTTGACCCGCCGGCCGCAGATCGGCCCACGGGTGCATCTCGTATCCGGTCGGCAGGTGGATGCGCCGGCCGTGCGTCGGATCGTCTGCGTCCCCCTCCGCCACGGGCTCCGCCAGCCGCGCCGCCACCACGTCGAGGCCGCCCTCGGCGCGCAGCTCGACCAGCTCGGCGAGGTTCCAGGCGGCGGAGCCCACCACACTCAGGCTGCGCGGCCCCCGCCGCTGCACGACCCCGCGCACCAGCAGCAGCCAGGAGTGGAAGACGGTGTGGGCGCACGCGTCGTGCGAGTCGTCGAAGAACGCGAGGTCCACCAGGCCCGTCCCGTCGTCCAGCGTGCTGAAGATGACCCGCTTGCCGGACCGGATCGGCGGCGTCTGGGTGGCCGCCTTGGCCCCCGCGACCAGCACGGTCTCGCCGTGCCGGGCCTCGCGCAGCCGCCGCGCGCTGACCACGCCCAGCTCGTCCAGGAACTCCCGGTGGTCGTCCATCAGATTGCGCGAGGCGTCCATCGACAGCACCCCCAGCTCGGCACTGAGCCGCTCCTGCGAACTGAGGTCGGGCAGCCCGGCCGCGGCTGTCTTCCGCCCGCCGCTCAGCGGGAGTTGCCCCCCGCCGCCGCCCTTGCCCCGGGCTCCCCGGTGCAGCTCGGTCAGATGCAGTTGCAGATCACGCCGGTTGGCCCCGAAGGCGTCCAACGCGCCGACCTGTGCGAGCCGTTGGGCCAGCGGACGACTGGGCCGTCCGCGCTCCCAGAAGTCGAGCAGCGAGGCGTACGGCTGCCCGTCCGCGATCCGCGCCGCCTCGGCCTCACTGATGCCGTACACGTCGGAGAGGGCGAGCCGCAGCCCCCAGACGGCCCCCGACCCCCCTGATTCAGACACCAGTTCGATACGGTGTGCGACTCCCGACACGTTCACGTCCAACGGCAGGATCGGCACCCCGCGCCGCCGCGCGTCCGCCAGCAGCAGCCGCTTCGGATACATCCCGGGGTCGTGGGTGAGCAGCCCCGCGTAGAAGGCGGCCGGGTGATGGGCCTTCAGCCAGGCCGACTGATAGGTCGGCACCGCGAAGGCGACCGCGTGCGCCTTGCAGAAGCCGTACGACCCGAAGGCCTCGACGATCTCCCAGGTCCGCCGGACGGTCTCCGCGTCGTACCCACGCGCCGCCGCGTGCTGCGCGAACCACACCTGGATCCGCCCCTGCGACTCGGGATCCGACAGCCCCCGCCGCACCCGGTCCGCCTCGTCCCGTCCGCACCCGGTCATGATGTGCACGATGTCGATGATCTGCTCGTGGAAGACGACGACCCCGTACGTCTCCCGCAGCGGCCCCTGAAGATCCTTGTGCGGATAACGCACCGGCGCCCGTCCGTGCCGCGCCTCGATGAACGGCCGCACCATGTCGGCGGCGACAGGGCCGGGCCGGAAGAGCGAGATGTCGACGACGAGATCATGGAAGGTGGCCGGCTGAAGCCGCCCGACCAGGTCCCGCTGCCCGGGCGACTCGATCTGGAAGCAGCCCAGGGTCTCGGCGGAACGAATGAGCCGGTACGTCTCCGGGTCGCCGTCCCCCCGCTCGAAGTCGAGCGCGTCCAGGTCGATCCGCTCCCCCGCGACCCGCTCCACCTCCGCGACCGCGTGCGCCATCGCCGACTGCATCCGCACGCCCAGCACATCGAGCTTGAGCAGCCCGAGGTCCTCGACGTCGTCCTTGTCGAACTGCGACATGGGCAAGCCCTCGCCGCTGGTCGGCATGACGGGCGTACGGGACAACAGGGAGGCGTCGGACAGCAGCACCCCGCACGGATGCATGGCGATCCCCCGCGGAAGGGCGTCGAGCGCCTCGACCAGCTCCCACAGCTTTCCGTACTTCTCCCGCTCCCCCGCCAGCTGCCTGAGCTCGGGCAGCTCGTCCAGGGCCGCCCGGGCGTCCCGCGCCCGGATGTGCGGGAAGGACTTGGCGACGCGGTCGATGTCCGCCGGGTCCATGGACAGGGCCGCGCCCACGTCCCGGATCGCATGCCGTACCCGATAGGTCTCCGGCATCGAGACGGTCGCGACCCGCTCACTCCCGAACCGGTCGATGATCGCGCGATAGACCTCCAGCCGCCGCGCGGACTCCACATCGACGTCGATGTCGGGCAGCACCAGTCGCCGCTTGGACAGAAAGCGCTCCATCAGCAGCCCGTGCTCCACGGGATCGGCGTGCGCGATACCGAGCAGATGATTGACGAGCGACCCCGCACCGGACCCACGGGCGGCCACCCGAATCCCCATCTTCCGCACATCGTCGACAACCTGAGCAACCGTCAGGAAATAGGACGCGAACCCGTGATGGGCGATGATGTCCAGCTCCTGGTGCATCCGCTCCCAGTACTCCCGACGCCCGTCATAGCCGCGCCGCACCATGCCCGCCACCGCCCGCGAGGCGAGCGCCCGCTGGGCGGTGCGCTGCCCGGCCCCGACGAGATACGGCTCGGGGAAGTGGACGGTGCCGATACCGAGATCGTCCTCGGGATCGACGAGACACTCGGCGGCGGTGGCCCCGGTCTGCTCCAGCAGCCGGTACGCGGCATCACGCCGAAAGCCCGCGGCCTCGACGACCCGCTCGGCGACCCGCGCCATCTCCCCCGCGCCCTTGAGCCAGGCCTCACCGGAGTCCAGCTCCTTGGTGGAGTGGACGGGCACGAGCCGCCGCGCGGCGTCCAGCACATCGGCGACCGGCCCCAGCCCGGGATCCGCGTACCGCACGGCGTTGCTCAGCACCGGCCGCACCCGCTGCTCGGCGGCGAAGCCCACGGTACGGGCGGCCAGCCGCAGCGACCCCGGTCCGGTGCCCTGACGCCCGTGCCATACGGCCTCCAGCCGCAGGGAGTCGCCGTAGATCTCCCGCCAGGGCCCAAGCAGCCGGGCCGCCCGGTCAGGACGCCCGGCGGCCAGCGCCCGCCCCACATCGGACTCGACACCGAGCAGGACGATCAGCCCGTCCCCCCGATTGTCCCCCCGAGGCAGCAGCGGCGGCCCTTCACCAGCATGCGCGGCCGAAACGGCCCGGCACAGATCGGCCCACCCCCTCCCTCCGTCCCGGGCGAGAAAGGTGACCCGAGGCGCCGACTCGTCGACAAAGGCGCCGCCCCGCACAGGAGCCCGCCGCCGCCCCGCCCCCGAGCCCCCGGACGCGAACTCCTCCACGGCCAGCTCCACACCGAACAGCGGCCGCACCCCCGCCGCCGCACAGGCCTTGGCGAACCGAACCGCACCCCCGAGCGAGTCCCGATCAGTAAGGGCCAGGGCATCCATCCCCCGCTCGGAGGCACGCTCGGCCAGCCGCTCCGGGTGCGAGGCGCCGTACCGCAGGGAGAACCCGGAGACGGTGTGCAGATGCGCGAACCCCGACACACGCACCTCCCGACTCACACTCCCGAGACCCGGCCGGACACCAAATCTCGAACATCAGTTCCCAATGCCCCCACCCCCACCATAGACCATCCCGGGACCGTTTCTCGAACATCCGTACGACATCCATTCGGCCGCCTCCCACCTGCGCAAACGCCCCGAGCCCCCGACCGTGGGGGCATGTCCCCCAGCCCCTTCCGCGCCGAAGTGAAGGACGCCGTCACCCCCCGGGCCACCCTGCTCGTGACCGGCGTGGTCGCCCTCGCCCTGCTCTTCATCGCCTCCTACGTGGGCGCCCTCCACGACCCGAAGCCCAGGAACGTCCCCTTCGGCGTCGTGGCCCCCGAGGTGGCCGCCCGGCAAACGGTGGACCGGCTGGAAGGCCTGCCCGGCGACCCCCTGTCTCCCCGCACGGTGCCCGACGAGAAAACAGCCCGCCACCAGATCCTGAACCGCGACATCGACGGCGCCCTCCTCATCAACCCCACCGGCACCACCGACACCCTCCTGGTGGCCACCGGAGGCGGCAGAGTCCTGGCCGTCACCCTGGAAAATCTCCTCGCCACCCTGGAGAGATCCGAGGCCCGCACCCTGCGCACCCTCGACGTGGCCCCCGCCGACCCGCACGACGCCAACGGCCTCACGTCCTTCTACGTGACCGTCGGCTGGTGCGTAGGGGGCTACCTCTGCGCATCGATCATGACGATCAGCTCGGGCGCCGGCCGCCCCACCCCGAGACGCTCACTGATCCGCCTCATCGCCATGGCCGCGGTCGCCCTCGTAGCCGGACTGGGCGGCGCCCTCATCGTCGGCCCCGTCCTCGGCGCACTCCCCGGCAGCATCGCCGCCCTCTGGGGCGTGGGCGCCCTGATCACCTTCGCGGTAGGCGCCGCCACCCTCGCCTTCCAGGCCGTCTTCGGCCTGGCCGGCATCGGCCTGGTCATCCTGATCGTCGTCATCCTGGGCAACCCCAGCGCGGGCGGCGCCCTCCCGCCCCCACTGCTCCCCCCGTTCTGGCGAGACCTCGGCCCGGCCCTGCCCCCGGGCGCGGGCACCTGGACCACCCGCTCGATCGCCTACTTCAGGGGCAACGACACAACCCCTTCCCTCCTGGTCCTCTCGGCCTGGGCGGCAGCGGGCACAGCCGTCACCCTCCTGGCAGCGATGGTGCGCGGCAAGGACCCAGGCCAGACGCCGACTGCGGGTCCGTAGTGGCTGGTCGCGCCCGCGCGGCGGAGCCGCACATCGATACAGCCCCGCGCCCCTGGGGAGTTGCACTGGGCCGCGCCGAGACGCACTCGCAGCCGCCCACGGCGAGCAGGGGACGTGTCGGGGGGTGTCCGCCCGCAGCGGCGGGCGTCAACGCAGAGCACATCCAGAGCCAACCGAGCCGCCCGACCGAGGACGGACACCCCCCGGCGCGGCCCCGACCCACAACGCACCGAACCGCGCTACGCGAACCCCCACCCACCGCAACGGGCCGCCGCAGGCCCCCGCCCACACACACGAAAAGCCCCGCCCCCCAACACAAGGGGCGGGACTTCACGGCAAGCAGCCGACGAACCGTCAGCCGATCTCAGTACCCGTGGCGGACAACGCCTCGGTCACCGGCTGGAAGAACGTCTCCCCACCGGAGGTGCAGTCACCACTGCCACCGGACGTGAGCCCGATCGCCTTGTCACCGGAGAACAGCGACCCACCACTGTCACCCGGCTCGGCGCAGACGTCCGTCTGGATCAGCCCGTTGACGATGTCACCGTTGCCGTAGTTCACGGTGGCGTCCAGCCCGGTGACCTTGCCGTCGTGCACCTGGGTGGTCGACCCGCTCCGGGTGACCTCCATGCCGACGGTGGCCTCGGCGGCCCCGCTGATGGCCTGCGAGGACCCGTTGTAGAGGTTGACCTCACTCGGGTGGTCGACCTCGGCGGTGTACTTGACCAGCCCGTAGTCGTTGTCCGGGAAGCTGGAGACCTCGTTGGTGCCGATCTGGTTGCCGCTGGAGTCCGACCAGTCCGTGATGCCCTCGGTGCAGTGCCCGGCGGTCAGGAAGAACGGCTCGCCGCCCTTGACGACGTTGAAGCCGAGCGAGCAACGCCCACTGCCACCGGTGATCGCGTCACCACCCGCGACGAAGGGCTTGAACTCCCCCTTCGACCGCTTGAGTTCCGCAGTGGCGCCCAGCCCGTCGACGACCTTGCCGAGCTTGGCCCACTCGGCGTCGGACACCGTACGGTCGGCGGTGACGACCACCTTGTTGGTCGCCGGGTCCGTCACCCACGCGGTGCCGGGAATGGTCGCGTCCTGCTTGAGCGTCGTACGCGCGCTCTTCAGCTCGGCGAGCGAGTTCTCCACGACTCTGGCCTTGGCGCCGGCCGCCTCGACGGCGTCGGCGGCGGCCTCGTCGAGGACGTTCACGACAAGGTTCTTGGTCTGCGCGTCGTAGTAGGTACCCGCGGCGTCCCCGCCGAGGTCCTTCGCGAGCGTCGAGGCGAGCTTTCCGGCCGCGCCGACCGAAAGGATCTTCGGCGTCGACGCCTCGGGCGTCTCACTCGCGTTCGCAGTCTGCAAGGTCACACCCGCGGCGACCAGTGCGGCGATACCCGCACCTGCCACGGCTGCACGCCGCTTGGGTATGCGTCGGTGCTTCAACTCACGTCCTCCTGTGGGGGGTCGGCCCGAAAGGTTGTGGGGACCTCGTCGGACCGGAAGGCGTACGGTCACGGGGGCGACACACAACAAAAGCTGCACCCGCACCGGTTGAACAACGCTCACTATTCCGAGACCCCGGGGGAGCGCACAAGGTCGACTTCCGGACGCGCGTAGAACACGGTTGCACGCCCCCGCCATCTTGACCGTGCACAGTCATACGGGGCCTCTTCGCACAGCAAACACCGCAAGCGAGCGAACCATACGCAACGCGTGAGGTCTACTCCTGTCTCAAAATCGACCCATCAGGATCCGATTCCAAGCGCGCCCCAGGAGACGGAACTTCACTCTCCCCGGCCGGCGGCGCCACGGACGACCGCTCCCCGGAGCCCGCCCCCTGCTGCGCTCCTTTCTCCAGAAAACGCAACAACTCCACCGGAATCGGAAGCACCAACGTGGAGTTCTTCTCGGCCGCCACCGCCATCACCGTCTGCAGCAGCCGAAGCTGAAGAGCCGCAGGCGCATCGGCCATCTGATGCGCCGCCTCCGCCAGCTTCTTGGAGGCCTGGAGCTCCGCGTCGGCGTTGATCACCCGCGCCCGCCGCTCCCGGTCGGCCTCCGCCTGCCGCGCCATCGACCGCTTCATGGTCTCGGGCAGCGAAACGTCCTTGATGTCCACCCGGTCGATCGTCACGCCCCACTCCACCGCCGGGCTGTCGATCATCAACTCCAGCCCCTGGTTGAGCTGTTCGCGGTTGGACAGCAGATCGTCCAGCTCGCTCTTGCCGATGATGGACCGCAGCGACGTCTGCGCCATCTGCGAGACCGCGAACCGGTAGTCCTCCACCCGGACAACGGCCTCGGCCGGCGAGGACACCTTGAAGTACACGACGGCGTCGACCCGTACCGTGACGTTGTCCCGGGTGATGCCCTCCTGCGCCGGCACCGGCATCGTCACGATCTGCATGTTCACTTTGCGCAGCTTGTCCACGCCCGGCACGATCATCGTGAACCCGGGCCCGCGCACCTGGGGCCGGAGCCTGCCGAGGCGGAAGACCACGCCTCGTTCGTACTGCTTGACGACCCGCGCCCCGGCCATGACGTACACCGCACCGGCGGACGCGAGCGCCACCCCCGCCGCCACCAGCTCCTCGATCATCAGCGACCCCCAGGAGTACGGCCCGTACTCCCGAAGGTAACCCCGCGCCACGACAAGGACGAGCCCCCGCACGACAGTTGCGTACGGGGGCTCACATGCTGCTGGCCGCGCTTCGATCCGCCCGGATCAGACCGTAGAGATCAAGCCATCGGGATCAGGGCGCCGACCGGACGTCAGTGGACCGTCAGTAGACGCTGACGCCATACGCGCTGAGGGCCTCGGTGACCGGCTGGAAGAAGGTCGTGCCACCGGAGGTGCAGTCGCCGCTGCCGCCGGAGGTCAGACCGTACGCGGTCCCGTTGCTGCCGTAGAGCGAACCGCCGGAGTCGCCGGGCTCGGCGCAGACGGTGGTCTGGATCAGACCGGAGACGACGTCGCCGCCGCCGTAGTTGACGGTCGCGTTCAGGGCGGTGACCCGGCCGCTGTGCGTGCCGGTGGTGGAGCCGTCACGGATGACGGTGGTGCCCACGCTGGGCGTGGCCGCGCGGGTGATGTCCACGCCGTTCGCGGTGCCGGGCCGGCTGACGGAACCGGAGTAGCGCACGATGCCGTAGTCGTTGCCCGGGAAGCTGGAGCCGGCGGTCGAGCCGATGACCGTGGTGCGGCCGGAGTTGGAGTACCAGGTGCCCGCGCCGTCGGTGCAGTGGCCGGCGGTCAGGAAGTACTGGTTGCCACTGCTGTCCTGGACGTTGAAGCCGAGCGAGCAGCGCCAGCTACTCGCATAGATGGCGTCGCCACCCTGGATGAACTTGCTGAACTTGCCGGGGACGCTCTTGATGGTGAGCGCGTCGGCGTCCGCCCCGGCCTGCTGCTTGATCTTCGCTATCTCCGCCTGGGAGACCGTGGAGTCGACGGTCACCGTGACGCGGTTGGTCTTGCTGTCGACGGCCCAGGCGGTGCCGGGGACGTCGGCCTTCAGCACGGAGCCGCTGACGCTCTTGAGCTCGGCGGCGCTGAAGGTGGCGGGAGTCTCCGCGGCGGTCGCGTTGGGGATCGCGATCGCGGCTGCGGCGACGAGGCCGGAGGAAACGGCGATCAGCCGGGTCCGTCTCGTGATGCCACTGCGGGGGGTGGTGCGCTTGATCCTCACTTTTCGTTCCCTCCAAGGGAAGTCGGGGGCCCGCGTGGGGGTCGGGGCCCGTGAGGCGCAGTCAGTCGGCCGGTCGTCTCCGGATCCCGAACACGTCGTGCCCCTGACAAGCGCTGAGGGGGAGTATTCGGCCGAACGGCCGGTTGGCGCAAGAGCGCCTTTCGGCCGTCAACTTTTGAACCACCTTTACGTTTTGGCCATCAGCCGCGGTCAGCGGCGTTCTGGGCCCGTCCCCGCCCCGAGCGGAGCACCTAACAACCGTCGCAAGGGCAACAGCAATCGCACCCGTCGCAGTCACAGTCACGACAGCAGCCCTCACGCTTCTTACGCGACCACGGCCCCTCGTACTCCTTCGCACAGCACAGCTTGCAGGTGCAGCACAGCAGCCAGAACATCCCGCAGCCGGCCCAGAACCCACGCCGCTTCGGCGGCTGGGGCGCCGGCACCCCGCCGAACCCCCCGAAGTCACCCCCGCCCCCGCCACCTCCGCCGGGCACGCCCCCGCCCCCCGCGTACGGGTTCCCGCCGGCGTACGGATTCCCGCCACCGGCGTACGGATTCTGCGGCGCCCCGTACGGCCCCTGCTGGGGCGGCTGCCCATAGGGACCGGGCTGATGCGACGCGCAAGCGGGCACCGTGCCGAACGCGCGGTCCACCGAGCGCCGCAGCTCGTGCACCAGCAGCAGGTGGGCGAGCCCCGGATCCGTGAACTCCACCTCGCGCAGCGCCAGCCGCACCCCCTGCACGGCGTCGTCCGCGAGCCGTCGCGCCTCGGCGAGGGAGGTGCCGGTCGCGGTGAGCGGGTTCCACGCGCCCGCCTCGGCGTCGGCCGCCCGGTCCTCCACGGCGTCCAGGAGGTGGGCCAGCCGGCCGAAGAGGCGCCCGGCCTCGGCGAGCGGCTCGGCGTTCCGCGGCCGTCCGGCCAGGATCGCGGTGTGCGCGAAGGCGGCGGCGGTCGCCGTCTCGGTCGGTTCGGTCACGGTGAGGATCGACGTCCCGATCCCGGCGAGCGTCTCGATGCCGATCTGCCGGTCCACGGCGTCGACGAGTACGGCGGTGTCGAACCCGACGGCCGAGCCGCTCCGCGCGCCCGCCGCACCCCAGCCGGTGGCGACCCGGCGCGCGGCGAGCGCCACCGGCTTACGGGCCAGCAGTCCGTCGCCGTCGGCCACATGGTCACGCACCTTGGCCGAGGCCAGCACCAGGGAGACGGCGGCGGCCAGCCGGGCGCCCTCGCCTTGCGCGACGGACGCGGTGCGCATACCGCGCAGCGGACACGGTCCGGCCGTGCGCCGCAGTCCGCTGTCCTGGTCCGCCTGAGCCTCTGTCAGAACGGAGATGAGGAGGCCGCCGTAGTTCGTCACGATCCGCGCGAACTGGCCGTGGTCGCCGCGCAGCGCGAGGCACAGCCCGCACAAATGCGCCATCCACTGGCCGGTGAGCTTCTCTCCGAGTCGATGACGGCAGGGCCTGACCATTCCGAACATGACGCTCCCCCGAGGTTCTTACGGTGTACTCACGACGCTGAGCTGCCGCATCGTACCGAGCGGAGTAGTGAACGCCGTGACGGGCTCGTTCACCCGTACGCACCTCACATCACCCAAACGCCGTGAAGAATCATATTTCACTCACAGTCAGCAGCCGTACGTGGCATGCCCCTTGGGGTACACGGGCTCTCGACGTATTCGCTGTGCACCAGTACCGTCACAAACCCCCCGCGCGGCGTCTATCCACTTGGCGCGACGTCCGCATCATGGATGACCATAGGGATACGGAATGTAAGAGAGACCGCTGTGAGAGGAGGCGTCCATGGGATCGGTGCGCAAGGCGAGTGCCTGGCTGGGCCTCGTTGACGACAACGATGACGAGCGTTACTACGACGACGACTACTCGGAAGGGACCGAGCCCGGCGAGGCCTGGGTCACCGACCCGCGGGTCAAGGTGGCCACGGACGTCGCCGAGGAGAAGGGCCGCCGCATCGGCACGGTCACTCCGGACAGCTTCCGGGACGCCCGCGCCATCGGCGAGCTGTTCCGGGACGGGGTCCCGGTCATCATGAACCTCACGGCCATGGAGCCCGCGGACGCCAAGCGGGTCGTCGACTTCGCGGCGGGCCTCATCTTCGGTCTGCGCGGCTCGATCGACCGGGTGTCCAACCGCGTGTTCCTGCTGACCCCGGCCGACACGGAGATCATCAGCGGTGAGCGTGCGACGCACCGCGAGGACGGCTTCTACAACCAGAGCTGAGGCAGGGCCGTCCACCGGCCCTGCCCCCTCCTGGTGGGCTCACCGGAAGGCGTCGAGTCCGGTGAGCGCCTTGCCCAGCACGAGCTGGTGCATCTCGACGGTGCCCTCGTAGGTGAGCACCGACTCAAGGTTGGTCGCGTGCCGCATCACGGGGTATTCGAGCGAGATCCCGTTGGCGCCGAGGATCGTCCGGGACATACGGCAGATGTCGATGGCCTCACGGACGTTGTTGAGCTTGCCGAAGCTGACCTGCTCGGGACGCAGGCGGCCGGCGTCCATGCGCCGCCCCAGATGATGGGCGAGCAGAATCCCCTTGTGCAGTTCGAGCGCCATGTCGGCGAGCTTGGCCTGGGTGAGCTGGAAGCCCCCGATCGGCCGGCCGAACTGCTCCCGCGTCTTCGCGTAGTCGACAGCGGCCTCGAAACAGGACCGCGCAGCCCCCATGGCGCCCCACACGATCCCGTACCGCGCGTGCGAGAGACAGCTGAGCGGCCCCTTGAGCCCCACGACCTCCGGCAGCACGGCGTCGGCCGGCAGTCGTACGTCGTCCAGCACGAGCTCACTGGTGACGGAGGCGCGCAGCGACAGCTTGTGCTTGATCTCAGGAGCGGAGAACCCGGCACTGTCGGCCGGCACGACGAACCCGCGGATCCCCTCCTCCGTCTGCGCCCACACCACTGCGACCCCGGCGACGGACCCGTTGGTGATCCACATCTTCCGCCCGCTGAGCACCCAGTCGGCGCCGTCGCGCTTGGCGTAGGTCCGCATGGACGCCGGGTCGGACCCGTGGTCGGGCTCGGTCAGCCCGAAGCACCCGATGACCTCACCGGAGGCCATCCGGGGCAGCCACTCCTGCTTCTGCTCCTCGCTCCCGAACCGGTGGATGGCGTACATGGCGAGGGAGCCCTGCACGGAGACGAGGGACCGGATCCCGGAGTCGGCGGCCTCCAGCTCCAGACAGGCGAGCCCGTACTGCACGGCGGAGGCCCCGGTACAGCCGTACCCCTCCAGCGACATCCCGAGGGCACCGATCTCCCCGAGCTCCCGCGCGAGTTCCCGGATCTCCGGCAGCTCCCCCTTCTCGTACCACTCGGCGACATACGGCACGACCCGATCCGCCGCCCAAGCCCGCACGGTGCTCCGGATCGCCAGGTCCTCGGGCTCCAGGAGGTCGTCGATACCGAGGGGATCGGCGGGGTCGAACGGGGGCAACTTCGAGGACGCTGACATGGGACACCCTCCGGGAGGATTAAAACTAGCGCCGCTAGTTACGACTCTGGGCAGACGCTACGACGCGGTGTCCCGCACGTCCAGTACGACCCCCACGGGACTCGTTCGCCACGTAGGGGCGGCCGCCGGCGGCGATCGGCCCCCACGGGAGACGTCCACCTGTCAACGAACCGTAAACGGGTGGTGCGTGGGTGGGAGAAGGCTTTGGTCAAGCGGAGACGCGGGACTCCACGACTTCCCTCGGCTTGGGCAACTCCACCGCGGGCGCCTCACACTGCATGACCCGCGGCAACCGCAACGCCATCACGGCCCCCAGCAGCAACAACCCCGCACTCACCAGCAACGTCACATGCAGCCCGTGCACAAAACAGTCCCGAGCCGCCCGCTGCAGAGCCACCCCCGCAGACCCGCCCAGCCGCGCAGCGACCTCGTACGCCTCACCCAGCGAATGCGAAGCCGCCGCGGAGGCCGACGCCGGAACACCCGACACGTTCGCCAGCCCGGGGGCATACGCCGCGTTCATCACGCTGCCCAGCAGCGCGATGCCGATCCCCGCGCCCAGCTGGTACGAGGTCTCGCCGATCGCCGCAGCCCCACCCGCCTGCTCGGGCGGAGCCTCGCTCAGCATCGATTCGTACGCCCCGAAGAGCGTCGTCTCCAGCCCGAAGCCCAGCAGCACGAACCCGAACAACAGCAGCCCGGGGTTGTCCTCGCCGCCCATCGCCGTCAGCAGCAGCACCGCGACGGCCGTCAGCACGAACCCGGCGCACACCATCCGCCGCGGCCCGAACCGCCGCAGCATCCGCGCGCCCGCGAGCCCGGCCGCCATCGCCGCGAACGTCAGCGGCAGCAGCCGTAGACCCGTCTCCAGCGGCGAGAGTCCCAGCACCAGCTGCAGATACTGCGCCGCGATCAGTTCGAGCCCCACGAGCGCGAGCATCGCCAGCACGATGCAGCCGACCGAGGTACTGAACGCCGGCCGCGCGAACATCCGCAGGTCCACCAGCGGAAACTCCCGGCGCCGCTGCCGCCGTACGAAGAGCACCAGCAGCACCGCGCCTACCACCAGCGGCACCAGGGTGAGCAGGCTGGCCACCTGCTCCCCGCCGCCGAGCCGCTTGACGCCCAGCACCATGCCGAACAGTCCGGCCGCCGCCATCAGCGCGCCGACGACGTCCCAGGGACCCTTGCCGTCGCCCTTGGACTCGGGCAGCAGCAGCCGTCCCACCGGGAGGCTGACCAGCATCAGCGGGATGTTGACGAGGAAGACCGAGCCCCACCAGAAGTGTTCGAGGAGGAAGCCGCCGAGCAGCGGTCCGACGGCCGCGCCGACCGCGGCGACGGCGCTCCAGATGCCGATGGCGAGGGCCCGCTCGCGCCGGTCGGGGAAGACCTGGCGCAGGATCGACAGGGTCGCGGGCATGATCATCGCGCCGCCGACACCGAGCAGGGCGCGGGCCACGATCAGCACCTGTGGATCGTGGGCGAGGGCCGCGAGGCCCGAGGCGAGACCGAAGAGGGCGTAACCGAGGAGCAGGACGCGTCTGCGGCCCACCCGGTCGCCGAGCGTGCCGAAGAGGATCAGCAGCGAGGCGCAGACCAGCGGATAGATGTCGACGATCCAGAGCAGCTCTATCGCGCCGGGCCTGAGGTCCTCGGTGACGGCCGGCACAGCCACGTGCAGCACGGTCGCGTCGACCGCGACGAGCAGCAGGCTGGCACAGAGGACGACGAGGACGACCCAGCGGTTGGCACCGGCCCCGGCCGCCCGACGGCGCAGCCCAGCGGCAGCCGTGGTCGTCCCGGACATGTACGTACCTCCCAGATGTTCCCTCGCCCCCGGCGGTCACACGGGGTGGGGACTCCCCGTGGCCCGGCCGGAGAGGAGCGGTGGTCTCCGGCCCACGCGACGAAGGGCGAGTGACTCGTCAGAGTACGCGAGTCCGACTCGGCGCCGAGTGGCGGACCTCTCACACCTGTGCGGAACCAGTGTGGCGTATGCCACTCCCGCCCCCTTCCGTCGCACTCCCGCCGACCTCCCCGTTCTGCCCCCGCCGATAATCGGGCCCGTGACCGATCTTGCGATGCGCGTGACCCCGGCCCGTTCCGAGGCGCTGCGCCGGGCCGCCCCGGCGCTCCTCGGGTACGCGGCCGTACGCGCCCTCGGGCTGCTCGTCCTGGCCCTGTGGAGCGCGATGCGCGACAAGGACGCGTACACCCTGCTGACCGCCCGCTGGGACGCGCTCTGGTACACGAGGATCGCCGAGCTGGGGTACGGCTACGAGGTGCGGCTGCCGAACGGCGACGTGCACTCGAATCTCGCGTTCTTCCCGCTGTTGCCCTGGCTGGAGCGGCTGGTCGCGGAGGTGTCCCCGCTGTCGTACGCCGACGGCGGCTTCGTCGTCAGCCTGCTGGCCTCGCTCGCCGCGGCCTGGGGGATCTTCGCGGTGGCGGAGCATGTGTACGGCCGCCGCGTCGGTGTCTGCGCGGTCCTGCTGTGGGCGGTCCTGCCCGTCGGGGTCGTGCAGTCGATGGCGTACAGCGAGTCACTGTTCACGGCGCTGGCCGCCTGGTCCCTCTACGCGGTCCTGACCGGCCGCTGGATCACGGCGGGCACCCTGGCCCTGCTGGCGGGGCTGACCCGGCCGGTGGGACTGGCCGTGGTCGCGGCGGTGTGGGTGGCGGGCATCGCCGCGTTCGTGCGGGAGCGCGGGGCCGCCCGGGCGCCGGGCGCGGGCGGCCCGGGACTCCCCCGCGGTGTTCCGGTGCGCCGCGCACTGGGGATGCTGCTCGCCCCGCTCGGCGTCGCCGCCTATGTCCTGTGGGTCGGCCACCGCACCGGCAAGGGCCCGCTGGGCTATCTCGACGTCCAGGCGGGCTGGCGCAACGGTTTCGACGGCGGGTACGCCTTCGCCCGGTTCGTCGCCGAAAAGTTCACGTCGTTGCCGTCGGCCCTGGCAGGGGTCGGGCTGCTGGTCGGCGTCGGCCTGCTGGTCTGGCTGTATGTCGTCTGCGTACGGCAGCGCCAGCCGTTGCCGCTGCTGGTGTACGCGGGTGTCGTCACCGCACTCGCCCTGTGCGCGTCGAGCTACTTCGGCTCGAAACCGCGCCTGCTGCTGCCCGCTTTCCCGCTGCTCCTGCCGCTCGCCCGGTCCCTCGCCGGCCTGCGTACCCGCAGGTCGGTGCTGCTGGTGGGCGCTGTGGCCGTGGCCTCGGCGGCGTACGGGGGGTTCTGGCTGAACGGCAGCGGTCCGCCCTGACCGCCGGTGGGCCCAGGGAAGCTCCGAGAGAATTCCGCATTATGCGCCGGTGAACAAATACAAAAGCGCGATAAACGCCCGGTCCGGAATGATCAAAGGAATTGAGGGCCACCGTCTCCGACGATTACGCATTCGCTCGAAATAAACTCCCCCCTGAGAGGAATCCCACATCACATCGTCATCACAAAGACGGTGAATCGACCGGGATCCGAGCTCACTCGCTGTAACGTCGATTGGGTGCGTACCAAACCGAAGCCCACCCGTCTGGACCGGGTGTTCGCCAGACTGGATCGTGAGCCGGAACGACCGGCCCACATCAGTGTGCCGACGACGAGCCGACACCGGATCGTGCTCCTCGGCGCGACCCTGGCCTTCTACGCGGCCATCGTGTGGGCCATCGTCATCACTTCCTGGCTGGTCCGGCTGGACTGGCAGGTCATGTTCTTCCGCCCCTACCAGCAGTGGGCGGAGATCCACGCCTTCGTCGACTACTACGTGGTGCTCGGCCAGCGCGGCCCGACCGCCGTGATGGTCGCGGCGTGGCTCGGCTGGCGCTCCTGGCGGCAGCACACGCTGCGCCCGCTGCTCGCGCTCGGCGTCTCCCTGCTGCTGCTGAACGTCACCGTCGGCGCCGCCAAGATCGGCATGGGCCGCCTCGGACCGCACTACGCGACGACCGTCGGCTCCAACGAGATGTGGCTGGGCGGCGATATATTTCCCAGCGGCCACACCGCCAACGCCGTGGTGACCTGGGGGATCCTGGCCTATCTGGCCTCGACCCCGAGAGCGCGCCGCTGGCTGTCGGCCCTGTCGGCGGTGACCTCGCTGGGCGTGGGCCTGTCCACCGTCTACCTGGGTACGCACTGGCTGAGCGATGTGCTGCTCGGCTGGGCCGCCGGCCTGCTCATCCTGCTGGCCCTGCCCTGGTTCGAGCCGCTGATCGCCCGCTCCGAGGCCTGGATCTTCGACCTGCGCGACCGGTGGCGCGAGCGCCGCACCGGCGTGGTCACCGTGCCGGCCGCCCCGGTCGAGGCCCCGGTGCTGCTCAAGCCCTGCCCTGTGGGCGCCGAGGACGAGGCCGCCGCCCGCGAGGCGGCCACCGCGGCCCGCTCGCCCCGGACGACCCTCCATCCGCCCGTCTACCTGGCACCCGGCCCGCACACAGCCCGCGCGGAGCGCACTCCGGTGACCCCGGTCGGCAGCCGCCGGCCGCCGCACACGGACCGCGTCGCGCGCGGCGCGCCCCAGACGGCCCGCCCCCTCACGGGCGGCTGACCGCCCGGACGGCGGGGTTCGGTACGCACGACCCCCCGCCCGACCGCACGGTGAAGGCGAAGGCCCCGGCCCCTCGACAGGAGCCGGGGCCTTCGCCCGTCTGCCGGTCTGCGTCAGCCCTTCCAGGCCCGCGCCACCTGGCCGTCCTTCACCTCGAAGTTCAGGCGACCGCTGCGGTACTCCATGGTGATGATCGCCCCCGGCGGCAGGGAACGCACCGTCGACCACCCTCGGTCACGGGCGAGTCGCTCGGCCCGGTCGGCGGCCAGACCGACGTATGTGTCCGGGCTGTCCTGCGGTTCGGCGGGGGGTTTCGGAATGGGTGCCATGCCGCCACGCTAGGCCCTGCGCGAGGGTTCGGGCCAGAGCGGACAGAGAGCCTTTGTAGCGGCCATCCAGGTCACACGTACCTCTGGGGTCACGCTTTTGTCACAGAATCACGACACGCGTTTCGGCCACTCTTCGTCACACGGACGGGCGGTTCCCTAGGCCTTCCGCAGGCATTCGATCGTAATTTCCGCGTGTCGCGCCGACCAGGTCAATAGCCCGGGGAAAAGTTCCCGGGGAACTGCCGCCGACCCCTTTTCCCGCCGCCGCGACAATGGCTGCCGCCGCGGTGGGCGTACGGGCCGCGGGATCCGATGCCGCACAGAAAATACATGGTTCCGACACAGAAACCCCGTACGCCCCCTGTCGGAGCGCCGTCGACGCGAGCATCATGGCGTGAGCTCGCGTCGGCGCGTGCGGCGCGGGCTTCAGCGGGCCCGGGGCGCGACGAGCGAAGGGGCGAGCGAGCGATGGGGACGCAGACCGTACCGGCGACGGCACGACCCATGCGAGGCAAACAGCCCGGCGGCCGGGTGGTCGTCGACTGGCTGACCACGACCGACCACAAGAAGATCGGCCATCTCTACCTGATCACGTCGTTCCTGTTCTTCCTGGCCGGCGGTGTCATGGCGCTGCTGATGCGGGCCGAACTGGCTCGGCCGGGTATGCAGTTGCTGAGCAACGAGCAGTTCAACCAGCTCTTCACCATGCACGGCACGATCATGCTGCTGCTGTTCGCCACCCCGACCTTCGCGGGCTTCGCCAACGAGCTGATGCCGCTGCAGATCGGCGCCCCGGACGTGGCCTTCCCACGGCTGAACATGTTCTCGTACTGGCTGTTCCTGTTCGGCGGCCTGATCGTGATGAGCTCGCTGATCGTGCCGGACGGGCCGGCCTCCTACGGCTGGTTCGCCTACGCGCCGCTGAACAGCCTGGAGCGCTCGCCCGGCATCGGCCCCGACCTGTGGATCATGGGCCTGGCACTGGCGGGCTTCGGCACGATCCTCGGCGCGGTCAACTTCATCACCACGATCATCGGGATGCGCGCCCCGGGAATGACGATGTTCCGGATGCCGATCTTCGTGTGGAACACCCTGTTCACGTCGATCCTGATCCTGATGGCGTTCCCGGTGCTGGCCGCGGCCCTGCTGGTGCTGGAGGCGGACCGCCGGTTCGGCTCGGTGGTGTTCGACGCGGGCAACGGCGGGGCGCTGCTGTGGCAGCACCTGTTCTGGTTCTTCGGGCATCCCGAGGTGTACATCATCGCGCTGCCGTTCTTCGGCATCATCACGGAGATCATCCCGGTCTTCAGCCGCAAGCCGATCTTCGGCTATCTGACGCTGGTCGGGGCGACGATGGCGATCACCGGTCTGTCGATCGTGGTGTGGGCGCACCACATGTTCGTCACCGGCGCGGTGTTGCTGCCGTTCTTCTCGTTCATGAGTTTCCTGATCGCGGTGCCGACGGGTGTGAAGTTCTTCAACTGGACCGGGACCATGATCAAGGGCTCGCTGTCCTTCGAGACACCGATGCTGTGGGCGACCGGCTTCCTGGTGACGTTCCTCTTCGGCGGGCTGACCGGGGTGATCCTGGCGTCGCCGCCGCTGGACTTCCACGTCTCCGACTCGTACTTCGTCGTCGCCCACTTCCACTACGTCGTCTTCGGCACGGTCGTCTTCGCGATCTTCGCCGGGTTCCACTTCTGGTGGCCCAAGTTCACCGGGAAGATGCTCGACGAACGGCTCGGCAAGATCCACTTCTGGACGCTGTTCGTCGGCTTCCACACCACGTTCCTGGTGCAGCACTGGCTGGGCGCGGAGGGCATGCCGCGCCGCTACGCCGACTACCTGGCCGCCGACGGCTTCACGGCACTCAACACGGTCTCCACGATCGGCGCGTTCCTGCTCGGCCTGTCGACGCTGCCGTTCCTCTACAACGTCTGGAAGACCGCCAAGTACGGCAAGAAGGTCGAGGTCGACGACCCCTGGGGCTACGGCCGCTCCCTGGAGTGGGCGACCTCCTGCCCGCCCCCGCGGCACAACTTCAACGCGCTGCCGCGGGTCCGCTCCGAGTCCCCGGCGTTCGACCTGCACCATCCGGCGCACGCGTTGGAGGCTCCGCAGCCCGAGCCAAAGAGCGAGCAAGCAGGCCGTGAGCCGTCCTGATCCTCGCCACCAGCTCGGCCGGCTCCAGGACCTCGAACTCGAAGCCCATCAGCATCACATGGATCACCATCACGTCGAGGCTTCCGGCGCCGGTGCGCAGCAGACAGCTGCCGGGACCGTCTGCCTCCAGTTGCCCGTCCGACGGCGAGATGTGCTCGGCGGCCTCCTCCAGGGGCACCAGCAGCCGGATGACGGCATGCGCGGCGTACGCGCGCGTGGAGACGCCCCGGGAGACGTAGGCGGCGAGGTCCTCGGCGGGCGGTGTGCGCGGGGTGAAGCGCGGGCCGTGCGGCGGCCTGGGGGTGACGCGGTCGACGCGGAACGTCCGCCAGTCCTCGCGGTCGAGGTCCCAGGCGACCAGGTACCAGCGGCGCTCGCTGCACACCAGGCGGTGCGGCTCGACACTGCGGCGGGTGGGGGCGCCCTCGTGATCGCGGTACTCGAAGCGCAGTCGCTCGGCGTCCCGGCAGAGGTGGGCGAGCTCGGTCAGCACGGCCGGGTCGACGGCAGAGGGCTGGGGGCCGCGCAGCATCGGCACGGTGAAGGCGTTGAGGGCGCCCACGCGGCGGCGCAGCCGGTTGGGCAGGACCTGCTCCAGCTTGGCGAGGGCCCGTACGGAGGTTTCGCCGATGCCCTCGATGCCCTGGCCCGCGGCCGTGCGCAGGCCTACGGCGACGGCGACCGCCTCGTCGTCGTCCAGCAGCAGGGGTGGCAGCTCGGCGCCGGCCCCGAGCTGGTAGCCGCCGCCGGTGCCGGGGCTGGCGTTGACCGGGTAGCCGAGTTCGCGCAGGCGGTCGACGTCGCGGCGCACTGTGCGGGGGGTGACGCCGAGGCGTTCGGCGAGCTGAGCGCCGGACCATTCTCGGTGGGCCTGGAGGAGGGAGAGCAGTCGCAGGAGCCTGGCGGAGGTGTCCAGCATGATCCGAGTCTGCCAGTCGCCTAATAGCCCGGCGGTACGGATATCGCGGGCGGGTGCGGGCTCGTAGGGGTTGATCGCACAGTTCCCCGCGCCCCTGAGGGCGTTGTCGCTAACCGGCATTCGACGCTGAGGTTTCCCTGGCGGGTCGCGTACGGGACCCGGGAGGCGAGGGAATCCACCTTCATCGCGCCCGGCGCCAAGCGGTGCGGTTCGCCCTCCGTCACGCGCGCGTACGCGTCCCAGTGCCCCTCCGGCAGGGCCACGCTGCTGGGAAGCGCGGCGCGCAGGCGGCCCTTCGTGGCCGGCGTCAGGGGCAAGGTGACCTCTTCGTGGCCCTCGCGATGGCGCAGGACCAGGTGGGCCGTCTCGGTGGCCCCGGCCGCCGTGACGTCGAAGGTCAGTCCGCCGGCCGAATCCGCGATGCAGTCGGCGCGCAGTGGTGCGGCGTGCGACACGGGCGTCATGCGCTGCGGTACCTCCCTGGACTCGCTTCTCGGTCTACTCCCTGTTCTGCTGCGTCAGTTGGACCGGTGACACGGCCCTATGGTTGCCCGTCACGGCCGGTACGACAGTTGCGGGACGTCGAAGCACGTGGTGTTCATGTCTCCTTGGGAGACCCAGCCCCGGCCGTCCTCCCAGCGGGCCACCGACAGACAGGTCCGGCGGCTCTTCGGCGGTTCGGCCAGCCGCTCGAACCTGACCGGGAGCAGCAGGCCGTCGGCGGTGTATCCCTGGCCGCGGTTCATGAAGTCGTCCACGCACGCGCGCGTGACGCCCTGTTCGGCACATGACTTCGCCGCGTCCGTGAACCACATGGCCGCCGCCCAGCCCTCCAGTTGCCACTGGGAGTGCGTCTTCAGCCCCTTGGTGGCGTCCCGGAACTCCCGTACTGCGTCCTGCTCCGTGTCCTCGTGGTTGCGGGACGAGCCGGACGCCCACAGGGCGTTGCGGCAGTGCGGGGCGTCCTTGTAGTCGTCGGCGACGGTGGACGTCCAGTTCTGTACGTTCGTGACCTTGGCGGTGACCTCAGCGCCGACGGCGTCCATCGCCTCGCACAGCTGGGCGTTGCCGTGCGTGTCCATGGCGTCGAAGACGAGGTCGGCGCCCTGCTCCTTGAGATCGGCGGCCACCGCGCGGAAGTTGGGCAGCGCGAAGTCGACCTGCTCGGTGACCACCTTGTAGCCCTCGGCCTTCAGTCCCCGCTCGACGAGCCGGGCGTACGCGGCGGACGCGGGCTGGTTGTACGAGACGACAGCGGCCGTACGGGCGCCGTGCTCGCGCTTGAAGTAGCGGTAGACCTCCGTGCCGCCGTACTGCCTGCCGTCCCAGCCGGTCGTGCCGTCGCGGGGCGCGAGGCTGCCGTAGATGCCGTACAGGTGCGGGTAGGTGTCGTAGGCGGCCCCGATGGGCTGGCCGCCGATGTCGGGCACGCGTGCGCGTGCGACGCGGGAGGCGCCGGCGTAGTCGAGGGCGGTGGTGGCGACCAGGGCGACGACCTCGTCCTCGTCGATCAGCCGGTGCACGCACTCGTTGTTGCCGACGCCGCTGCCGCCGTCGTCGCACTCGCGGACCTCGACCCTGCGCCCGTCGACGCCTCCGCGCGCGTTGAGGCGGTCGAAGTACGCCTTGGCTCCGTCGCGCGGGCCGGTGAAGGCGTTGCCGCCGACCGGGCTGGTGGCGCTGGTGACGACCCCGACCCGGATGGGGGTGCGGTCGCGGGCCGGCGCCGGGGAGCCGCCGCGGTCACGGTGCTCGAAGTCGCTCTCCGGCAGCCTGCTGCCGCACGCCGTGCTCAACGCCAGCAGCACCACGACGATCGCCGCCTCAGCACCCCGGGACCGGCGACCCATTGCCGCTCAACTGGACCAGCGCGCACAGCGTCTTGACGGACACCTTCCAGGTGCCGTCCTGTTCGACCGCGGTCCCGGAGGCGTTCGGCAGGGCGGTCGCGCCCTTCAGGGTCAGGTCGTACGTCACGTCCGCCTCGGTCGGCGAGGTGAACTCGACCTTGGAGACCTTCGCCTCGACCTGCCCGCCGCGCTCGTCACCGCTGAACGCCTTCAGGACCGGCCCCATCCGGTCGCCGTTCTCCAGCACGGCCTGCTTCTCCTCCGTGGAGGTCGCCGGGTCGAAGAACTTCTGCCAGTTCTGCTTGATCTCCGTCTCGGCCGCGCCCACGTCGGGGGGCGCCGTCGCGGCCGGGGCCGTCCGCTCGACGGTCGGTGTCGGCGGCGTCGCGTCGCCGCCGCCTCCCTCGTCGTCGCTGCACGCGGCAAGGGCCGGGGCGAGGAAGAGGAGCAGAGCGGCCACCGGTGCGGCCCCCCGTCCCCTGAATGTGTTGCTCCGCCTGACGTCGCTCCCGAGAACCATCTGGCTCACCACCGGGTGTCGATCCGGGCTGTGCGCGCCCGGTGCTTTCAGGGTCAGCTTGCAGGAGGCATAGTGCAAGTCCATTGGCAGACATGGAATAGCGCCAGGCACATGCGCAGAAACCCGGCGCGCATGCACACAGACCCGACGTGTGGGAGCCAGCGATGCGGACAGCGCGACTGCGGACCGTGCACCCCGTCCGGTGGGCCGGCTGGGCCGCGCTCGCCGCCGGCGCGGTGCTGTGCGTCATCGGCTGGTACGGCGTCTCCGGCGAGCGGTTCGCCGAGCGGCAGCTGCCGTACCTCGCGTCCTGCACGGTCCCCGGCGCCGCGCTGATCATCGCCGGGTCGGTGCTGCTGACCCACGGCCGGGGAGCGCTCGCCGCCGCGCGCGTGGAGGAGCTGTACGGCCTTCTGGTGGCCGTGGAACCGGCCGACGCCGAGGAGTCCGGGCAGGCGGCCGCGGCTCCGCAGGCGGTCAGCGGGGACCTGCTGATGGTGCCCGGCGGCACCCTCTGGCACCGCGCGGACTGCCCGCTGGTCGCCGGGAAGGCGGAGGCCGTGCCCGTCGACGCGAAACTGGTGCGCAGCGGCGAGCTGGGCCCGTGCCCGATCTGTGAGCCCGCCGAAGCGGACGACTGAGGCGGACGCCGATGTCCTCGCTGACGTACGACCTCACACTGGCCGGTCTGTCGGTCGGCGGCGCCGCCGCGCTCACCGGGATCGGCCTGGTCGTGACGTACCGGGCGACCGGCGTGCTGAACTTCGCGCACGGCGCCATCGCCATGGTGTGCGCGTACGCGCTGCGCGGTTGCGTGGTCGAGTGGGGCTGGCCGCTGTGGGCGGGCGCGACGGTGACGCTGCTGGTCCTGGCGCCCGGCATCGGGGTGGTGCTGGAACGGTTCGTCTTCCGCCCGCTGGCCGTCCTGGGCGGCGACCCGGCGCAGACCCTGGTCGCGTCCATCGGCGTGTTCGTGCTGCTGGTGGGCGGCGCGGTGCTGCTCTGGGGCCAGGGGGCACGGGACGACGCGCCGGAACTGGTGTCGGCGGACCCGTGGGGCCAACTGGCGGTGGCGCTGCTGCTGGCGGCCGGTGTCACGGCGGTCATCCGCTGGACGCGCTTCGGCCGCGAACTGCGCGCCGTGGTGGACGACCGGCAACTGGCCGTCCTCGGGGGTATCGACGCGGACCGGGTGGCGGCGGCGGGCTGGGCCTTCGGCTCGTTCACGGCGGGCCTGACGGGCGTCCTGCTGGCGCCGTACGTGCGTCTGGACCCGTACGGCATGCCGCTGCTGGTCATGGAGGTCGTCGCGGTCGCGGTGGCCGCCCGGATGCGCAGCCTGCCGGTCGCGGTACTGACGGCCGTGACGATCGGGGTCGCCCAGAGCCAGCTGACGCGCCTGCACCCGTCCGGCTGGGGCGCACCCCTCCTCCAAGCCGTCGGCACGAACCTCTTCGTCGTCGCCCTGCTGATCGCGGCCCTGGCCCTCCCCCCGGTCGGCGCCCGCGACGCCCTGCCCCGCACGGCCACCGCGCGCGTACCGACACCTCCGGGCGCCTGGATCGTGGCGCTCGTGCTCTTCCTCCTCCCCCTCGGCTTCGCGGGCTCGGACCTGCATACGTCGGTGCAGGTGCCGGCGCTGGCCGTGGTGCTCCTGTCCCTGGTGGTCGTCACGGGCCGCGGCGGCCAGATCTCCCTCGGCCAAGCGGCCTACGCGGGCCTCGGCGCCCTGTTCACGGCCCTGCTGGCGGCGGGCCGCCTCCCGGGCCTGCCCCGCCTGCCGGAGCTCGCGGCCCTGACCCTGGCGGTCGTCCTGGTGGCTCCCCTGGGCCTGCTCACCGGCTGGCCCGCGATCAGCCGCCGGGGCCTGGCGTTGGCGCTGGTGACCTTCGCGGTCGGCGTCGGCGTGAGCCGCTTCGTCTTCACCCAGCCGTACGCGATCTCGGGCCTCTCCCTGAACCGCCCGGCGGGCTTCGAGGGCGACCGCGCGTACTACGTCCTCGAACTGCTGCTCCTCGGCGCCGCCCTCCTCACGACCTGGCTGCTGCGCCGGGGCCGCACGGGCCGGGCCCTGGCCGCGATGCGCGACCACGAGTCCGGGGCATCGGCGGCAGGCGTCCAGGTCCCCTCCCTCAAACTCCTGGCCTTCGTCGCGGGCGCCGCCCTCGCAGCCCTGGGCGGCGGCCTGCTCGGCATGGGCCTGCGCGCCTTCGACCCGTCCGCCTACGACCCCGTCCGCGGCCTCCTCTGGTTCGCCGCGGTCATCGTCCTCGGCGCCGACAGCACCCTCGGCGCCCTGGCCGCCGCAGCCCTCCTGGTCGGCCTCGACGCAGGCACCCGCGGCGGCGTGGCAGCGGCCCTGATCGGCATCCTGGCGGCACTGGTGGGCCGCTTCCCCGAGGGCCCGCACGAGGCATGGCGGTCCCGCAGGAGGCGGAGGACGGGGTTGACGCCGCTGGGGATGGGGGTGCGCGGGCGGTTGCGGCAGGTGGGGCGGGGGGTTACGCCCGGGCGGAGCTTCACGGGGCTGACGGGCCCGACAGGCCCGACAGGCCCGACAGGCCCGACAGGCCCGACAGCGTCAGGCGTAGCGCGGCGGACGCTCTCCACTCCGGCCAGCCCCTCAGGCCCCAGCCCCGCAGACCCCAGCCCGACAGCGACCCCCCACCCGGCCGCGGCCGCCGACGGCGCTGAACCCCCACAAGGGCCACCCGCACCCGACGACGAAAGCAGCACGGGTGGTGCGGGTGGGACCCCCAACGCGGCCGAAGGCCGCGTGCCCACCCACACACCCGCACCAGAACCCACCCCCCTCACCACCCACCACCTCCAGGCCCACTACAACGGCTTCACCGCCCTCGACGACGTGACCGTCACCGTCCCACCCGGCAGGGTCACCGCCGTCATCGGCCCCAACGGCGCAGGCAAATCCACCCTGTTCCACTGCCTCGCCGGCACCCACCACCCCACCCACGGCCAAGTCCACCTGGGCCCCCACGACATCACCCACCTCCCCGCACACACCCGCACCCGCCTGGGCATCGCCCGCACCTTCCAGCAACTCGCCGTCTTCCCCTCCCTGACCGTCGCCGAGAACGTCCGCGTAGGCGCCGAGCAGGGAAGAACCCGAGACCCGTCCGCCGTCGAACGTTCCCTCCGACTCCTGGGACTCGACGGCCCCGTGAGAGCTCTCCCCGCAGCAGACCTCCCCACCGGCACACTGAGACGCGTAGAACTGGCCAGAGCCCTCGCGGGCAACCCGCGCGTACTGCTCCTCGACGAGCCCGCCGCCGGCCTCGACACCGCCGAAGTCACCGCACTGACCCGCGTCCTGAAGGCCCTCGCCGCCGACGGCATGGCCCTGCTGGTCGTCGAACACGACCTGGACCTGGTCGCCGACGTCGCCGACACCGTGCACGTCATGGCGGCGGGCCGCATCATCGCCTCGGGCCCTCCCGACCGCGTCCTCGACACGGCAGGCCCCCAGGAGCCCCCCGCATGACCCCGAACCCGCCCACGCCCGCGCCCGCGCCCGCGCCCGCGACCAAGATCTCCCTGCACAACGCGCGCGTGCGCTACGGCCCCTTGGAGGCCCTCCACGGCGTCACCCTCACCGCCCCCGGCCCCGGCCTCACCGTGCTGCTGGGCCGCAACGGCTCCGGCCGTACGACCGCCCTGCGTGCCCTCGCCGGAACCGTGCCCCTGTCCGGCGGCGCGGTGTTCTGGGACGGCACCGACGTGACCCGTGTGCCCGCGCACGAGCGGGCCCGCCGCGGACTGTGCCTGGTCCCCGAACGGCAGGCGGTGTTCGCCTCCCTCACCGTGCGCGAGCACCTCGAACTCGCGGCCGGTTCGTACGACATCGCCCTCGACGCCTATCCCGGCCTCGAACCCCTCCTCATCCGCCGCGCCGGCACCCTGTCCGGCGGCGAGCAGCGCATGCTCGCCCTCTCCCGTGCCCTGTCGGCACGCGCGCGTGTCGTGCTCGTGGACGAGCCCACGCAGGGCATGTCACCCACGGTGGCCGCTCGCACGTACAGGCTGCTGAGCGAACTCCACGCGTGTGTGGTCGTCGCCGAGCAACGACTGCCGCCCGTCCTGCACGGCCGGGCGGCACTCGTCCACGAACTGCGGCGCGGCGCGGTCGTGTTCAGCGGCGAGTCGGGCGAATGGGAGCGCCGTGCCGCGCGCCGAACCGGGTCGATCCCTTCCGGATGAGCGTCGACCCCTTCCGGATGAGCAGCGAGGTCTTCTCCGTCAGCTGCTCCGTGACGCTCTGTTTGGCCATGTCCAGGCGGCCCTTGAGCCCGTACCGCCTGGAGCAGTGCGGCCACGCACCCCATCCCTGCGAGGCCGCCACCTTCCGGGCGATCGCGATCTGCTGCTGACGGGTGGCGAGATCCGCCCGTTCGGCGTACTTCGTCCCGCCGAAAGCCTCCCAGGTCGACTGCGAGAACTGCAGCCCCCCGTAGTGGCCGTTGCCGGTGTTGATGTGCCAGTTCCCGCCGCTCTCGCACTTGGCGACGCAGCCCCAGGGCCATTGGTCCTTGGCACACTCGTACGCCACGCGTTTGGGCGGCGGTCCGGGGGCCGGTCGCGGCGCCGTATGACTGGCGCGGGTGGCATATGTGGCGCGCGCTGTGTGCGTCGCGTGTGTGGCGTTCGACGGACGCGTCACCTGCGTGGCGTTCGACGCGTGCGTGGCGTTCGACGTTCCCGGAGCCACGGCGGTGAACAGGGCGGCGACCAGGACGATCTTGAGCGGTGTGCATTTCATATGAGCACGCTAGGCAGCTTATTGCGACCTTCCGGGGCGGCGCGTCCGACGGGAGCGGGTGCCCCACCCGGTCGGCGGACCGGGCGGGGCACGGTGCCCTGGCCAGGGAGCGACACTCAGAGTTCGAGACGCTGCCCGGGCACGATCAGATGGGGATCAGCGCCGATGACGGACTGGTTGGCGGCGTAGAGCTGCCGCCAGGTGGTCCCGTGCCGGGCGGCGATGCCGCTCAGCGTGTCGCCCGTACGGACGGTGTAGTCCCCGCGGGACGAGCTGCGGTTCGTGTGCCCCGCCGAACGCTCCGGCGTCTGCGCCGAAGTGGACGGGGCCGCCTTGGGTGCGGAGGGGGCCGAGCCGGCGGCGGAAGCCGCGGGTGCGCTCCCGGACGCTCCGGCCCGGGCCGAACAGGTCGGCCACGCGCCCCATCCCTGGGCGCGCTGCACCTTGGTCGCCACGGCGATCTGCTGGTCCTTGCTCGCCCGGTCGGCCGTCGGCGCGTACGCCGTGCCGCCGTAGGCGCGCCAGGTGGAGGCGGCGAACTGCAGTCCGCCGTAGTAGCCGTTGCCGGTGTTGATGTGCCAGTTGCCGCCGCTCTCGCACTGGGCGATGCGGTCCCACACTGCGCTGTCCGCCGCCGCGGCGTTGCCGGTCGCGGCCAGCAGCCCGAGCGGAGCGAGCAGTGCCGCTCCAGCGAGGACCGCCGTCGTACGGGTCCGGTTCCCGTTCGGAGCCGAAGCCTTCGGCGCCTTCCGAGTGTTGTCGCGCGTGTTATCGGCACATTCGGACATGTAGTTCCCTCTCGAAGCACTCGGGGTCCCCCAAGGCTGGACGCCACTCGCCACGCCATGGGGCGGGTGAGCGGCGCGGCCCCGTCCGCCGGAGGTGGTGCTGTGCGCTGGCTGGTGCGGTTCGGCGGACGTACCCGAGCGGTGCTCGTTGCACACGGCCGAGGAATCTAGGGACAGCGGCCGTTCGGCATCAACCAACTCCTTGTCACTCCAGGCCAGTTCGCCGTTACCCCAGGTATCGGCGATTTTCGGCCACCCACTTCATTCGCTGATTTCAGGATTTGTCGACCAGACCCCCTGACGATCTGTGACACACCACACGCAACCAACCTCCTTTGTTCTCCGAGGAGTTGACCGTGAGTGGGCGATTCCGCACCGGGCGTGACGGTGCGCGATGGATGGTTCGATTCCGTTCGCCGTGGTGCGTGACTCCCGCCACAGATCGTCCGTTGTCTTCTTCATGAGCCCGGGAGCCGCCCGGTTCACGGGCCGGGAGCCACCCGGCCCCGCCACGCCACATCCCGAGGGAGCCACCCGTGCCGCGCATGCTCGACGTCAGCGACGAGGTACGTGCCGAGATCGGCGACGAAGAGGCCGACCGGCTGCTCGCCGGAGAGAACGCCCCGGGCAGTTACGACTGCACCTCCTGCCGCACCCCGGGCGACTCCGAACAGGAGCGCACCAGCACCGTCCTGTTCATCGGGGACGAGACCGCAGTCCTCGCCTTCGCCCACGCCACCTGCCTGCCCTCCCAGGTCGTCCAGGTCACCGAGGAGCAGCTGCGGGGCGCCGTGAAGTCCATCACCGGTGACCGCGTCGATCTGGAGCCGGAGACGATCGTGCCGGAGCAGGCCGTGCTCGGCGTGACCAGCGGGCTGGTGCTGATCGCCGGGGAGCTGCACCCCGCCCTGGTCGTGGAGCCGACCGGGCCCATCGTGCGCCCCGGGGCGGTCGACGCCGGGGACGACTTCCTGCCGCTGCTCATCGAGCAGGGGTTCATGCCGGTGACGGAACTGACCGATGTGCCGCCGGTGCTGCACGGCTGGTCGGTACTGCTGGCGATGGGGCAGCTGCACGCGGTGCTGCAGCCGGGGCCGAACGGGAGCCAGCCCGTCGCCTGGTGGCAGGCGCATCAGCCGCTTCAGGTGACCGACGGCTGGCGGGCCGCCGCCAACAAGCACCAGCAGGTGCTGATGTTCGCGGCGCCGGTGGGGTCCATCGGACGCCAGCCCCGGGAGGATCTGTTGCGGGACGCGTTGGACAAGGCGGCGGCGAACGGGAAGTTGGTGGGGGCGGCTCTGCCTCTGGCGGGAACCTGAGGGCGCCCGCTCAGCGGGGACCCGCACATCGACACAGCCCCGCGCCCCTTCGGGGCGATACCCGGCCGCATCTCTTCCCGTGCCGGGTCGTTTGGACATACGTGCATGCATACGACGTTCCCCGCCACCAGGGCGGCCCCTCGCCCACGCCGATCTACGACGCGCTCTACGCCGAGTACGTCAAGTCCTTCCGTTCGCTGCCGGGTGATCGCAGCGGTGAGGAGGACCTGGGGTTCGTCGCGTTCGGGAACATCCAGCGCAGTACCGGCACGTACGGCGGCCATCGCCCGGGGTCGTTCAGCAGCTCGTACAGTGCCTACAGCGCGGGCGCCCACAGCGCCCGGCACGGCAACAACCAGCAGCCGCAGTGGCAGCGCGTCGGCCACATCGGTCCGCAGGGCAACACGGGGATGCACCACGTCCCGGCCGCGCTGCCGCCGGCGCGCAGAGGCTGAACAGACTGAACACGACGGAAGGGCGGCCCGCTGAGGGCCGCCCTTCCGTCATGTCGGCTGCTGCTCGCCGCTACTTCTTCTTGCCGCGCTTCTCGCGCACGCGAACGGAGATATGGATCGGCGTGCCCTCGAAGCCGAACTCCTCGCGCAGCCGGCGTTCGATGAAGCGGCGGTAGCCCGCCTCGATGAAGCCGGAGGCGAAGAGGACGAACCGCGGGGGCTTGGTGCCGGCCTGGGTGCCGAAGAGGATGCGCGGCTGCTTGCCGCCCCGGATCGGGTGCGGGTGGGCGGCGACCAGCTCACCGAGGAAGGCGTTGAGGCGGCCCGTGGGGACGCGGGTCTCCCAGCCGGCGAGGGCGGCCTCGATCGCGGGGACCAGCTTCTCCATGTGCCGGCCGGTGCGCGCGGAGACGTTGACCCGCGGCGCCCAGGCGACCTGGCCGAACTCGGTCTCGATCTCCCGCTCCAGGTAGTAGCGGCGCTCCTCGTCGAGGGTGTCCCACTTGTTGTAGGCGATGACCATCGCGCGTCCGGCCTCGACGGCCATCGTCACGATCCGCTGGTCCTGGACCGAGATGGAGTCGGCGGCGTCGATCAGGATGACCGCCACCTCGGCCTTCTCGACGGCGGCGGCGGTGCGCAGCGAGGCGTAGTAGTCGGCGCCCTGCTGGAGGTGGACGCGCTTGCGGATGCCCGCCGTGTCGACGAACTTCCAGGTGACACCGCCCAGTTCGATGAGCTCGTCGACCGGGTCGCGGGTGGTGCCGGCCAGCTCGTTGACGACGACGCGCTCCTCGCCCGCCACCTTGTTCAGCAGGGAGGACTTGCCGACGTTCGGGCGGCCGATGAGCGCGATACGGCGCGGGCCGCCGACCCCGGCCCCGCCGAAGGTCTGCGCGGGGGCCTCCGGCAGCGCCTCCAGGACGGCGTCCAGCATGTCGCCGGTGCCGCGGCCGTGCAGCGCGGAGACCGGGTGCGGTTCGCCGAGTCCGAGGGACCACAGATACGTCGCGTCGGCCTCGCCGCTCGGGCCGTCCACCTTGTTGGCGGCCAGCACCACGGGCTTGCCGGCCTTGCGCAGCAGTCGTACGACCGCCTCGTCGGTGTCGGTGGCGCCGACCTTGGCGTCGACGACGAACACGACGGCGTCGGCGGCCTCGATGGCGTACTCGGCCTGCGCGGCCACGGAGGCGTCGATGCCGAGGACGTCCTGCTCCCAGCCGCCGGTGTCGACGACCTTGAAGCGGCGCCCGGCCCACTCGGCCTCGTAGGTCACGCGGTCGCGGGTGACGCCGGGCTTGTCCTCGACGACGGCCTCGCGGCGGCCGATGATCCGGTTGACCAGAGTCGACTTGCCGACATTGGGTCGTCCGACGACGGCGAGCACGGGCAGCGGACCGTGACCGGCCGCCTCGATCGCGCCCTCGACCTCCTCGAGATCGAAGCCCTCTTCCGCGGCGAGCTCCATGAACTCCGCGTACTCGGCATCGCCAAGCTCTCCGTGGTCGTGCTCTTCGAGCGAGCCCTCGGAGTGGATGTGGTCGTTCATGAAGTCCGTACCTCGTCGTTCATCGTGGTGATCGGTGGAACACCGGGTGTCCCCCGGCTGATCCACTACTCAGTTACTTCAGTGTCGCCCGGCGACCGGTCAGTCGCCTGGCGTTTTCCAGGTGTGCGCTGAGCTGCTTCTGGATGCGCTCGGTCGCCTCGTCCAGCGCCTTGCGCGTACGTCGTCCGCTGCCGTCGCCCGCCTCGAAGGGGTCGCCGAAGACGACGTCGATACGGCTGCGCAGCGGAGGCAGCCCCTTCATCAACCGTCCCCGCTTCTCGGAACTTCCCAGTACGGCGACCGGGACGATGGGCGCCCCGCTGCGCACGGCGAAGTAGGCGAGCCCGGCACGCAGGGAGGCGAAGTCGCCCTCGCCCCGGGTGCCCTCCGGGAAGATCCCGAGGACGCCGCCGGCCGAGAGGACGTCGAGGGCCCGGGTGATCGCCGTACGGTCGGTGGTGTCGCGGTCCACCTTCAGCTGGCCGATCCCGGTCAGGAACGGATCCAGCGGCCCGATGAACGCCTCCTTCTTGATCAGGAAGTGCGTCGGCCGGGGCGCCACGCCCATGACCATCGGGCCGTCTATGTTGTGCGAGTGGTTGACGGCGAAGATCACCGGACCGCTCGCGGGCACCTTCCAGGCGCCGAGCACGCGCGGCTTCCACAGCCCGTACATCAGGCCGACGCCGATCCGCCGCCCGACCTCGGCGCCCCGCTCCGAAGCCTGCGTCACTTTCCGGCCCGCTTCTCCTCGACGAGCGTGACGACGCACTCGATGACCTGCGACAGGGTGAGCTCGGTGGTGTCCACCTCGACCGCGTCGTCGGCCTTGGCGAGCGGCGAGGTCTTGCGGCTGGAGTCGGCCGCGTCGCGCTTGATCAGCGCCTCCCTGGTCGCGTTGACGTCGGCGCCCTTCAGCTCACCGCTGCGGCGGGCGGCGCGGGCCTCCGGGGAGGCGGTGAGGAAGATCTTCAGGTCGGCGTCGGGCAGCACGGTCGTACCGATGTCACGGCCCTCGACGACGATGCCGATCTCCGCGGACTTGGCCAGGGAGCGCTGCAGCTCGGTGATCCGGGCCCGCACCTCCGGCACGGCACTGACCGCGCTGACCTTGGAGGTGACCTCCTGGGTGCGGATCGGCCCGGCCACGTCGGTGCCGTCCACCGTGATCGTCGGGTTGCCCGGCTCGGTGCCGGAGACGATCTCGGGCTTGCCGGCCACGGCGGCGATGGCGGAGGGGTCCTCGATGTCGATCCCGTTGGTCACCATCCACCAGGTGATCGCCCGGTACTGGGCGCCGGTGTCGAGGTAGCTGAGCCCGAGCTGCGCGGCAACGGCCTTCGACGTGCTCGACTTGCCCGTGCCGGAGGGGCCGTCGATGGCGACAATCACGGGCTTGGCGGCACCGTTTTCCACGGGGGGACACCTTCCAGATGCGGTGTGACGGGAGTGCGGGGACGCGAGGGCGCCCCGCACAAGGTTACTGGGTTCAACTCACTCGTCCGGCCGCACAGGGTTCGCCCCCGCCGCCCCTACCCGTCCCATCCTTCTGGGGCTCCGCCCCAGACCCCGCTCCTCAAACGCCGGAGGGGCTGAATTGATCAGCCCGTCCGGCGTTTGAGGACGAGGCCCGAAGGGCCGACAGCGGGGGTCTGGGGGCGCAGCCCCCAGGGACGGGACGGGTAGGGGCGGCGGGGGCGAGAATCCGCTACTGCCGGATCGCCCAGCCCCGCTCCCGCAACGACGCCGACAGAACCGGCGCGGCCTTGGGCTCCACCATCAGCTGCACCAGACCGGCCTGCTGCCCCGTCGCGTGCTCGATCCGCACATCCTCGATGTTGACCCCGGCCCGCCCCGCGTCCGCGAAGATCCGCGCCAACTGCCCCGGCTGGTCGTCGATGAGCACGGCGACCACCTCGTAGACCCGCGGAGCGGCCCCGTGCTTGCCGGGCACGCGTACCTGCCCCGCGTTCCCCCGCCGCAGCACGCCCTCGATACCGGCCGTCCCCTTCACCCGCTTGTCCTCGTCGGAGGACTGCAGGGCCCGCAGCGCCCGCACCGTCTCCTCCAGATCGGCGGCGACGTCCGTGAGCAGATCGGCGACGGGCCCGGGGTTCGCGGAGAGGATGTCGATCCACATGCCGGGATCGGACGCGGCGATCCGCGTCACATCACGGATGCCCTGACCGCACAGCCGTACGGCCGTCTCCTCGGCGTTCTCCAGCCGCGCGGCGACCATGCTGGACATCAGATGCGGCATGTGGGACACGAGCGCGACCGCGCGGTCGTGGGCGTCGGCGTCCATCACGACCGGCACGGCCCGGCAGTGCGAGACCAGCTCCAGGGCGAGGTTCAGCACCTCGGTGTCGGTGTCCCGGGTCGGCGTCAGCACCCAGGGCCGCCCCTCGAAGAGGTCGCCGGTCGCGGCCAGCGGCCCGGACTTCTCCCGGCCCGACATGGGATGCGTACCGATGTACGACGACAGGTCGAGCCCGAGCGCGTCCAGCTCACGGCGCGGCCCGCCCTTGACGCTGGCCACGTCGAGGTAGCCGCGGGCCACACCCCGGCGCATGACGTCGGCGAGGACACCGGCCACGTGCGCGGGCGGGGCGGCGACGATCGCGAGGTCCACGGGGCCCTCGGGCGCCTCGTCCGTGCCGGCGCCGAGCGCGGCCGCCGTCCGGGCCTGCTCGGGGTCGTGGTCGGCGAGGTGGACGGTGACCCCCCGCCTGGCCAGCGCGAGGGCGGCGGACGTACCGATGAGGCCGGTGCCGATGACGAGTGCGGTTCTCACTGGGCGATGTCCTTGCGCAGGGCGGCCGCGGCGCCGAGGTAGACGTGCGCGATGTCGGCGCGGGGCTTGTCGGACTCGATGTGCGCGAGGACCCGAACGACCCGGGGCATGGCGCCCTCGATGTCCAGTTCCTGGGCGCAGATCAACGGGACGTCGGCGAAGCCGCTGCCGAGCTTGCGGGCGGCGGCCGCCGGGAAGTCGCTGTGCAGATCGGGCGTGGCCGTGAACCAGACGCTGATCAGGTCGTCCGCGGTGAGGTCGTTCCGCTCCAGGATCGCGGTGAGCAGGGCACCGACCTGCTCGTCCATGTGGCCGGCCTCGTCCCGCTCCAGCTGGACGGCCCCCCGGACCGCTCGTACCGCCACGGCACTGCTCCTTGCTGACGTACGGATCACTCTTCGGCTGTCCAGCCTAGTCAGCCCGGGTGCGCCGGACCCATCTCGCCCGCCCCCTGAGACAACCCGACCCGCCTTGACGAATGCACGAAACGCCCGTTCTCCTGCACTATGCCCCAAGTTGTTTCGCCTTCGGCGCTTTAGGTGCAAAGATGCTGTTGCTCCGCTCGGAGCGACTTCCCGGCGCCCTCTGGTTCTTCCGCACTTTCGGAGTGACGACATGACCTACCGTCCGACGCGGCGCACGATCCTCATCGCGACGGGCGCGACAGGCGCGACGGCGCTCGTCGCGGGCTGTGGCGATTCCGACGGCGACGGCGACTCCGCCTCGACCTCCACCACCTCCCCCGGCCAGGACGACCAGGACGGTCAGACCGGCCAGGAGGGCAAGGAGCTGGCCACCACGTCCGAGATCCCGGTGGGCGGCGGCAAGATCTTCGCCGACGACAAGGTGGTGGTGACCCAGCCCGAGACCGGCCAGTTCAAGGGCTTCTCCGCCATCTGCACGCATCAGCAGTGCACGGTCGCGACGGTCGCGGACGGCACGATCAACTGTCCGTGCCACGGCAGCAAGTTCAACATCACGGACGGCTCGGTGGCCCATCCGCCGGCGACGCGGCCGCTGCCCGAGAAGAAGATCACCGTGGACGGAAATTCGATCCGCCTGGTCTGATCCGCCGCGTACGCTCCGGGCATGCGCCCCGAGACCCTGGTCCGCGACCACACGATCTACGCCTGCGTGATGGGCTCGCGCGCCTTCGGTCTGGCGACGGACGGCAGCGACACCGACCGCCGCGGCGTCTTCCTCGCCCCGACGCCGCTCTTCTGGCGCTTCGACAAGCCGCCGACGCACGTCGACGGCCCGCTGGAGGAACAGTTCAGCTGGGAGCTGGAACGCTTCTGCGAGCTGGCCCTGCGCGCCAACCCGAACATCCTGGAGTGCCTGCACTCCCCGCTCGTGGAGTACGTCGACGACACGGGCCGCGAGCTGCTCGCCCTGCGCGAGGCGTTCCTGTCCCGGCAGGCCCTGGAGACGTTCACGCGTTACGCGCTGGGCCAGCGCAAGAAGCTGGAGGCGGACGTCCGCTCCCACGGCGCCCCGCGCTGGAAGCACGCGATGCACCTCCTGCGCCTCCTGACGAGCGCCCGCGACCTGCTGCGCACCGGCCGCCTCACGATCGACGTCGGCGACCGGCGCGAGGCGCTGCTGGAGGTCAAGCGCGGCGAGGTCACGTGGCCGGAGGTGGAGTCCCGGATGAACCGCCTGGCGCGGGAGGCGGAGGAGGCCTGCCGTCACAGCCCGCTCCCGGCCGAGCCGGACCGCCGCCGGGTCGAGGACTTCCTGATCGGCGTCCGCCGCGCGTCAGCTCTCCAGCCGGGTCCGTACGACGAAGGCGTGCAGGGCGTCGTGGACGGCCGGGGCATCGGGCAGCGCTGAGGCGGCCTGCGCCTCGTCCAGCGCACCGTGCAGCCGCTCCACGTCGGCCGCCACGCGCGCGTGGTCGACGTCGGCGGCTCCGTGCTCCTGCTCGGCCTTGGCGGTGATCAGCTCCGGCAGGTAGCCGGGGGCGTCGACCTCCCCGATCAGCGTCGGCAGATGCGGCTGCACCTCGCCAGTGCGCATCAGGTGGATGCCGGTGAGCAGCACACGGAAGGTGTAGAGCAGCGGCTTCAGCTCGCCGGTCTTCTCGAACAGCCGCCACTGGGTAGTGGCGAAGCCCCGGTAGTGATGGGCGTGATGGCTGGTGAGCACGCCCGGCGCCAGCCCGGCCAGCTCCCGGTGGGCGTCCGTGGTGTGCACGACGAGCGGCGAGAGCAGCTGCTCCAGGACATAGCCGTTGCGGCGCAGCATCAGCCGTACGAACTTGCGCAGGTCGTGTGTGACCAGGTCCATCTCGACGCCGTCCCGCACCCACATCCGCGACCGCGTCTCGTCCGGCTCCCGCAACCCGACGAGGTCGGCGGTGGGCAGCAGGTGCACGCCCCGCAGGTCGACGTCCGAGTCGCGCGACGGGAAGCCGTACAGATGCGCGCCGGAGACCGTCGCGAACAGCACCGGATCGGGCTGCTCGGCGACGACGGGCGCGAGGTCGATGTCCAGGGCGTCGATCATCCGTCAAGCGTCCCAGAGCGCTCCGAGGGTCAGCAGGTCGCCCCGGTACTCGATGCGGTCCGCCCACTCCGTCGGCCACGCCTCGGCACCCAGGTGGGCGCCCGCGAACGCGCCGGCCAGGCACGCGATCGAGTCCGAGTCACCGGATGTGCAGGCGGCCCGCCGCAGGGCCGTCAGCGGCTCGTCGACGAACCACAGGAAGCAGAGCAGCCCGGTGGCCAGGGCCTCCTCGGCGATCCAGCCCGCACCGGTCGCCAGGCACGGGTCGGTCTCGGGCGAGACGGTGCGCACGGCCTCCTGGAGCCGGTCCAGCACGCCCAGGCACTCGTCCCAGCCGCGCGCGATGAAGTGCTCGGGCGTCGGGTCCTGGCCGCGGGTCCACAGGTCGCCGAGCCAGCGCTCGTGGTAGCGGCCGCGGTTCTCGTAGGCGTACGACCGCAGCAGCCCGACCAGCCCGGTCGGCTCGGCGCCCTGCGCGAGGAGGCGTACGGCGTGCGCGGTGAGGTCGGAGGCGGCGAGCGCCGTCGGGTGGCCGTGGGTGAGCGCGGACTGCAACTGGGCGGCGCCCGCCCGCTGTTCGTCGCTCAGCCCCGGTATGAGCCCGACCGGAGCCACGCGCATGTTGGCACCGCAGCCCTTGGAGCCGATCTGGCTGGCGTCCTGCCAGGGCAGGTCCGTGCGCTCCAGCAGGTCGCAGGCCCTGAGGCAGGTGTTGCCGGGGGCGCGGTTGTTCTCCGGTGAGCGGTTCCACGCGATGAACTCCGCGCGCACCGGCCCCACCATCGCGTCGGGTCCGAGCACACCCATGTCCGTCGCCGTCCGCAGCCCCTTCCCCAACGCCAGCGTCATCTGCGTGTCGTCGGTGACGATCGCCGGCGTCGGCAGCTCCATCTCGGCCCATGGCCCGCATTTGGCGAGGATCGAAGGGACGTCGTTGAACTCGGTCGGAAATCCGAGGGCGTCCCCGAGGGCGAGGCCGAGCAGGGAGCCGGTGGCGGCGCGCTTGCGGACGGTGGTCGTGGTCATGCGGGGCGTCCTTCCGGGGTGGGCCGCAGCAGGGGCGGGTGGAGGGTGGCGGCGGTGCCCGCGCGGTACAGCGCGGCCGGTTTGCCGCGGCCGCCGGTGAGCCGGGCGGCGCCGGGCACGGCTTCGACGAAGCCCGCAGTGGCGAGGACCTTGCGGCGGAAGTTGGGCCGGTCGAGGGCGGTGCCCCACACCGTCTCGTAGACCTGTTGCAGCTCGCCGAGCGTGAACTCGGGCGGGCAGAAGGCCGTGGCGAGGCCGGTGTACTCCAGCTTGGCGCCGACGCGGTCATGGGCGTCGGCCAGGATCCGGTCGTGGTCGAAGGCGAGGGGTCCGGCCGTGTCGTACGGCACCCAGCGCGCCTGGGCCGCGTCGCTGCCGCCGTGCGGTTCGGGAGGATGGGGCAGCAGGGCGGTGAAGGCGACCGTGACGACTCTCATCCGGGGGTCGCGGTCGGGCTCGCTGTAGGTCCGCAACTGCTCCAGGTGCAGCCCGGAGACGTCCGACAGGCCGGTCTCCTCGGCGAGTTCACGCCGGGCCGCCGTCTCCGCCGACTCGTCGGGCTGCACGAATCCGCCGGGCAGGGCCCAGTGGCCCTTGTACGGCTCCTGCCCGCGCTCCACGAGCAGGACGTGCAGGGCGCCGTCGCGGAGGGTGAGGACGGCGAGGTCGGCGGTGACGGCGAAGGGTTCGTGTGCGTACTTGTCGTAGGCCGTGCCCATGAGAACCACTCACCCCCTCAACAGCTTTAATAGTCAGTACGACTATAAAGAGGCCGAGGGGGTCACCACAACCCCCGTTCACGCACAGGACTCGCGACGCCCCAGGAAGCCCAGCAGCCGGACGTCGGCACGCGCGCGTGGCCGCACCTCGACCGGCGGCGCGAACCGCACGCCCCGGTCCTCCTCGGTGACCACGCAGCGGGCGACGTTCAGCAGCTCGGCCGCGAGCGACACCGGGATGGGCCTGGGCCGACCGCAGGCCTGGGCGACGTCCCACCCGTGCACGGCGATCTCGACGGCACCGACGGCGCCCATCACCCGTACGTCCAGCGGCCGTTCACCGACCAGCACGCGCTGCCCGGCGGGTCCGGCCGCCCAGGCACCGAGCACGGCGCACGCGCGCGTACGGAAGCCGCAGGCCCGGTCGGTGCGCGGGAACAGCCCGATCCGCCCGCCCGTCAGCCCTTCATAGAGCGCGTCCAGGGAGTCGTCGAGATGCCCGAGCAACTCCCCCAGATCCCACCCGGCGCACGGCGTCCGGCCCCCGAGACTCCCCCGCGTCCACCTCGGCGACGCTCCCCAGCGCGTAGGCGAGCGAACGCTCCAGCAGCTCCCCGGAGCTCATGACAGGCCCCGCAAGGCCGTCAGCGTGCCTTCAGGCGCCGTCCGAGGCGCCTCCTGGCCGGTCGTGTTCGTCCCCGCAGTCGTGTCCGCTGTCGAGTTCATCCCCGCTCCCTCCGTCACCGATACAGACCGGCGGAGCGGCGAAAACGAATCGGCCGGTCCTGGACCACTCCAGAACCGGCCGACGCTGGGGGGCGACCTACAGGTCGACCTCCTGCATCAACATCCCGACCTCGGTGTTCGACAGCCGCCGCAGCCAGCCCGACTTCTGGTCGCCGAGGGTGATCGGCCCGAAGGAGGTGCGGACCAGCTTCTCGACGGGGAAGCCCGCCTCGGCCAGCATGCGGCGCACGATGTGCTTGCGGCCCTCGTGCAGGGTGACCTCGACCAGGTAGTTCTTGCCGGTCTGCTCGACGACCCGGAAGTGGTCCGCGCGCGCGTAGCCGTCCTCCAGCTGGATGCCGTCCTTGAGCTTCTTGCCCAGGTCGCGCGGGATCGGGCCGACGATGGCCGCCAGGTAGGTCTTCTTGACGCCGTACTTGGGGTGGGTGAGGCGGTGGGCCAGCTCGCCGTGGTTGGTGAGCAGGATGACGCCCTCGGTCTCGGTGTCGAGCCGGCCGACGTGGAAGAGCCGGGTCTCACGGTTGGTGACGTAGTCACCGAGGCACTGCCGCCCCTCCGGGTCCTCCATGGTCGAGACGACACCGGCGGGCTTGTTGAGCGAGAAGAACTGGTACGACTGCGTGGCGACGGTCAGCCCGTCGACCTTGACCTCGTCCTTCTCCGGGTCGACCCGCTTGCCCTGCTCCAGCACGATCTCGCCGTTGACCTCGACCCGCGCCTGCTCGATGAGCTCCTCGCAGGCGCGCCGGGAGCCGTAGCCGGCCCGCGCGAGCACCTTCTGGAGGCGCTCGCCCTCCTGCTCGGCGCCCGGGAAGGTCTTGGGCAGCTTGACGTCCTTCTTGCCCGCGTAGCGCTCCCGGTTGCGCTCCTCGGCGCGGGCGTCGTACTCACGGGAGGTCGCCGGCGCCGAACGGCCCCGACCGGTGCCGCGCTGCTGGCCCTGCTTGGGCCCGCCCTTGGCGCCGCCGCGCGCGGAGGCACCGCGCCCCGACTTCGGGCCGTCCTGGGTGGCGCCGGGGCCCACGTCGTAGCGCCGCTCCTCCGGGCGCGGCTTCTTCGGCCGGCCGCCCTGCTTGTCGTCGCGGTTGTTGCCGGCGCCGCGGTAGTTGCCGCGGCCCCCGCTGCTCCCGCCGCGGCCGCCGCTGTTGCCACCACGGCTCCCGCCGTTGTTTCCGCTGCTGTTCCTGCCGCTGCTGCTTCGCATCAAAGTTCCGTCTGGTCGTCTACGTCGTCGGTACCCCGGCTCACCGAGGTGCCCGGACCGTCATCGGGAGCGTCCGGGTCGAACGACGGCACCCCTTCCTGGGTCTCGGCCTCGATCGCCTCCGCCTCCGGGAGGAAGGGCGCGAGCTCCGGGAGCTCGTCCAGACCGCGCAGGCCCATCCGCTCCAGGAAGTAGTTCGTCGTCCTGTACAGGATCGCACCTGTTTCGGGTTCCGTGCCCGCCTCCTCGACCAGCCCGCGCTGAAGGAGGGTGCGCATGACCCCGTCGCAGTTCACTCCGCGCACCGCCGAGACGCGGCTACGGCTGACGGGTTGGCGGTACGCGACGACGGCCAGCGTCTCCAGGGCGGCCTGGGTGAGCCGGGCGGTCTGCCCGTCCAGCACCAGCCGCTCGACGGCGGCCGCGTACTCGGGACGGGTGTAGAAACGCCAGCCGCCCGCGACGAACCGCAGCTCGAAGCCGCGCCCCTGCACGACGTAGTCGTCGGCCAGCTCCCGCAGGGCACCGGCGATCTGCCGCCGCGGCCGCTCCAGGAGCTTGGCGAGGCGCTCCTCGGTCGCGGGCTCGTCCACGACCATGAGCATCGCCTCCAGGGCGGGCTTGAGGTCGAGGTCCGCGACGCCGCGCAGCCCGGCCGGAAGCTCGGTGGTCTCCTCACTCACGCCTTCTTCTCCTCCTTCGGCGGCTCGGGCGGCCGGTCGAACTCGTCGGTCACCGTGGGCGTCTCGTCCCCGTCCCCGCCGGTCCAGCGCACGGTGAGCTCCCCGAGCGCGGTCTCCTGGTCCAGGGCCACGGCCTTCTCCCGGTAGAGCTCCAGCAGGGCCAGGAACCGCGCCACGACGGTGAGGGTGTCGTCGGTGTCCTCGACGAGAGCCCGGAAGCTGGCCTCGCCGAGCTCCTTCAGCCGCGCGACGACGATCCCGGCCTGTTCCTGCACGCTGACCAGCGGCGCGTGGATGTGATCGACGTAGACCTGCGGCTTCGGCTTGGGCTGCATCGCCTTGACCGCGAGCCTGGCGAATCCTTCCGCCCCGATGCTGATGACGACCTCGGGCAACAGCTCGGCGTGCTGCGGCTCCAGCCCGACGGTCCGCGGATAGCGCCGCGCCTCGTCGTCGAGCCGTCGGCTGAAGATGTCGGCGATCTGCTTGTACGCCCGGTACTGCAGCAGCCGCGCGAACAGCAGGTCCCGCGCCTCCAGCAGCGCGAGGTCGGCCTCGTCCTCCACCTCGGCGGCGGGCAGCAGCCGGGCCGCCTTCAGATCGAGCAGCGTGGCCGCGACGACCAGGAACTCGGTCGTCTCGTCCAGGTCCCAGTCCGACCCCATGGCCCTGATGTGCGCCATGAACTCGTCGGTCACCTTGGACAGCGCGACCTCGGTGACGTCGAGCTTGTGCTTCGAGATCAGCTGGAGGAGGAGATCGAAGGGCCCCTCGAAGTTGGAGAGGCGGACCTTGAAGACGCCGTCGTCGGGCTCGTCCGGTTCTGCGGCGGGCGGTTCGGGAGGGGCCGCCGCGGCCTCTTGGGCGGGTCGTTCGGCAACGGCCTCCGACGGCTGCGCAGCGGTCGGCTCGTCGTCATCGCCGCCGCCGTTGTGGGCAGCTGTTCCGCCGGGCGGAACGGGTGGGCACGACGGCCCCCGGGCCGGAGCCGGAGACCGGACCTCAGCCGGCGCCTCGCTCTCCGCCTCCGCAGGAGGCGAAGGAACCGGCTCGACCGGCGGAGCCGCCCCCGGCCCTCGCCCCAGCGCACGCCGACGACCGGCTGCTGCGCCGGAGGCCGGGGCGGGAACGTCGTTCGAGGTCATGGCCCCCGCAGGCTACCGCTACCGCCCGCGAAGTCGTCGTACGAGGATGCTGGCGTCTCCGCGGCTCTCCAGATCCGCGAGGACCACGGCCACCGCCTCGCGGACGATCCGCCCCCGGTCGACGGCCAGCCCGTGCTCACCGCGCAGCACGAGACGCGCGTGCTCCAGGTCCATGAGCTCCTCGGCGGAGACGTACACAGTGATCTTCTCGTCGTGCCGTTCACGCCCACTGGGCCGGCGCGAGGCGCTCCGCCCCCGCTTGCGCGGCGCGGCGGAGGCCGAAGCGGCAGCGGCTCCGGACCCGGCAGAACCGCCGGAGGCACCCGCGGCAGAACCTTCCTGCGCCCCCTCCTGCCGGCGCGCGGAGCGCTCCGCGGCCCGGCTGCGTGACTCACCGGCGTCGACGGACTCCGCGTCGGCCGCCACATGCTCCGCGCCGTCACCGTCGCCGCCCTGCACGGGCACCGACTGCGGCGCGTCCTCGGCGGCCGCGGCGGGATCGCTCTCCCCCGCGGGAGCCGGCACCCGGGCCTCGCCGTTGGCCGGGCGCCGGGGAGTGGACGGCTGGAGCGCCATACCCCCTGTCGTACGGAACAGTTCGTCGGCCCCCGGCAGACTCACTCGGCGTGACACCGGGCGAGCACCTCCCTGGCGAGCTGGCGATAGGCGGCGGCCCCGACGGAGTTGGAGGCGTACGTGGTGATCGGCTCACCGGCGACCGTGGTCTCCGGGAAGCGGACCGTGCGCCCGATGACCGTGTGGTAGACGTGGTCGTCGAACGCCTCGACCACACGGGCCAGCACCTCGCGGCTGTGGACCGTGCGCGAGTCGTACATCGTGGCCAGGATTCCGTCGAGCTCCAGCTCCGGGTTGAGCCGCTCCTGGACCTTCTCGATGGTCTCGGTCAGCAGGGCCACGCCACGGAGGGCGAAGAACTCGCACTCCAGCGGCACGATCACCTTGTGGGCGGCCGTCAGGGCGTTCACCGTGAGCAGACCCAGCGAGGGCTGACAGTCGATCACGATGAAGTCGTAGTCGGGCAGCAGCGGCTTCAGGGCGCGCTGGAGCGTCGACTCGCGCGCGACCTCGCTGACCAGCTGGACCTCGGCGGCCGACAGGTCGATGTTGCTCGGGAGCAGGTCCATGTTGGGGACCGCCGTCTTCAGGAGCACCTCGTCGGCCGACATGCCCCGCTCCATGAGCAGGTTGTAGACCGTGAGGTCGAGCTCCATCGGATTGACGCCGAGTCCGACCGAGAGCGCGCCCTGGGGGTCGAAGTCGACGAGCAGGACCCGGCGTCCGTATTCCGCGAGTGCCGCACCCAGGTTGATGGTCGACGTCGTCTTGCCGACGCCGCCCTTCTGGTTGCACATCGCGATGATCTTCGCGGGGCCGTGGTCGGTCAGCGGACCCGGGATCGGGAAGTACGGCAGCGGACGCCCGGTCGGGCCGATGCGCTCGCGGCGCTGCCGGGCAGCGTCGGGCGCGAGGGTGGCCGCGTACTCGGGGTCGGGCTCGTACTCCGCGTCGGGGTCGTAGAAGTGCCCGTCGGGCAGTTCGTCGTAGTCGGCGAATTGGTTGTGGGGCGCGCCACTTCCGTCGCCGGCCATGGCGTTCACGTGATGGCCATCCATGCTCTGGTGTGCTGTCTGAGTCAACCCTGAGATCTGGTGACTCTGGTGGGCTGCGAAGGTGCGCACCGCAACGGAGCCGACAGCCTCGAATCCCGCGGGACCCTGGCCCCGTACCGGCATTCCTGGTTGACCACCCCCGGGAGAAAATGTCGACTCATTCACAAGTCGTCTTACCTCCTTGGTGACCAGGAAACTTCTAGACAGGTCAGCGTGGCACCATGCCGACAGTCGGCGACTCTATGGCGTGTCGGGCATCCGCAGCAACACAATCCGCCGGACCGGGCAGATGTGTCGACAATGAAACATCCCGCTGTCAAGGGCGTACGGCCGTCGCACAGCAGGTTTCGCGGGTGTGCGAATCGGGCGAAGGGTTGCGTTCGAGGCGAGTTGACCGAGAGTCGCAAAGTGACCATACACACATCCGGCCGGACCTTTTCGGGCAAGGTCCGGCCGGGTGCGTTCGGTTGACGACTTGTGTTGACGTATCGCCTTTACCAGAAAGTGACTTAGCCGATCGGCTCAGCCGAGCAGCGTTTCGAGCTCCGCGTGCTCCAGGCCGTGCGCCTCGGCGACCTCCCGGTAAACGACCTTGCCGTCATGCGTGTTGAGGCCCTTGGCCAGCGCGGCGTCGCGGCGCAGCGCCTCGACCCAGCCCCGGTTGGCGAGTTCGAGGATGTAGGGCAGCGTGGCGTTGGTCAGCGCGTAGGTGGAGGTGTTGGGCACCGCACCCGGCATGTTGGCGACGCAGTAGAAGACCGAGTTGTGGACCGGGAAGGTCGGCTCGGCGTGCGTGGTGGGGTGCGAGTCCTCGAAGCAGCCGCCCTGGTCGATCGCGATGTCGACAAGAACACTTCCCGGCTTCATCCGGGAGACCAGCTCGTTGGTGACCAGCTTCGGGGCCTTGGCACCCGGGATGAGGACCGCGCCGATGACGAGGTCGGCCTCGAGGCAGGCCTTCTCCAGCTCCAGGGCGTTGGAGACGACGGTCTGGATCTTCGTGCCGAAGACCTTGTCCGCCTCCTTGAGCTTGTTGATGTCCTTGTCGAGCAGGGTCACGTGGAAGCCCATGCCGATGGCGATCTGCGCGGCGTTCCAGCCGGAGACGCCGCCGCCGATGACGACGGCCCGGCCGGCCAGCACGCCCGGGACGCCGCCCGGCAGCACACCGCGGCCGCCGTTGGCGCGCATCAGGTGGTAGGCGCCGACCTGCGGGGCGAGCCGGCCGGCCACCTCGGACATGGGGGCGAGCAGCGGCAGAGCGCGGGAGGGCAGCTCGACCGTCTCGTAGGCGATCGCCGTGGTGCCGGACTCGACGAGGGCGTCCGTGCACTCCTTGGAGGCGGCCAGGTGCAGGTAGGTGAAGAGCGTCTGGTCCTTGCGGAGGCGGTGGTACTCCTCAGCGATGGGCTCCTTGACCTTCAGCAGCAGGTCGGCGGTGGCCCACACCTCGTCGGCGGTCGGCAGGATCTGGGCGCCTGCGGCGACGTACTCACTGTCCGGGATCGACGAGCCGACACCGGCGTTCTGCTCGATGACGACCTGGTGGCCGTGGCGCACCAGCTCCAGCACGCCGGCGGGGGTGATGGCCACCCGGAACTCGTTGTTCTTGACCTCGCGGGGGATGCCGACCTTCACGTCGATCACGGTCCTTGGCTCAGAGGGTGTGGGGCATTGCATGACATTCCCAGGCATGCGGGGGCACACCGGGGTACACCGCAGGAGAAGGTGCGGCAGAGCCAGTCTAATGAAGGTGTTCCCGCTGTCTAGCCTTTCATTGCATCAATCTTCTGCGGATGCACTACGGATTTCGCAGGCGTTAGCGTCTTGTTCCGGCTCGAAAGCGCCTTGCCGGGGCTCAGACACGGCCACATCGGACTCCCGAGGCTCCTCTCCCAGCATCCGCTCGGCCGCGCCGCGGTGCAGCTGCGCCGCCGACGAGTCGCCGAGATGGTCCAGCGTGTCGGCGAGCCGCAGATGCAGGGCCCCCTGGAGCCGTACGTCCTCGGCGCGCCGTGCCCACTCCACCGCCTCCTGGCAGGTGCGCAGCGATTCCTCGGGCCGGCCGGCGTACTCCTGGACCCGGGCCAGCTCGCTCAACGCCCGTGCGTGCCCGGCGACATCGCCGTTCTTGCGGTGCCCGGCGATGGCGGCCCGCCAGTTGCGCAGCGCGTCGCCGTACCGGCCCGCATAGGTGTGCGCCTCGCCGATACGGCCGTACAGCCGGGCGGCGTCGGCCCGCTCGCCCCGGGCCAGCCGCTGGGCGAGCGCGCGGCCGAACCAGTCGGCGGCCCGGTCGTAGTCCCCGAGCTCCAGATGGGCGCCGCCTACGGATTCCATCGCGCGGCCGGTCGCGTACGGGTCGTTCGCGTCCCATCCGGCGTCCAGAGCGGCCCGATACCGCACCAGCGCCTCGCGGGTACGCCCCGTCCGGGCGTCGAGGTCGCCGAGGTTCAGCAGCGCGGCGGCCTTCTCGCGGGGCAGCTTCCGGCGCTCGGCGACGTCGAGGACCAGGCTGTGGATGCCGTACAGGTCGGCGGCGGCCTCCTGGGTGCCTAGGTGCGCGACCATCGCCCTGACCAGCTGGGACATCAGTCGGCGTGCGAGGGTGTCCAGCTCGCCGTCGGCGACCGCGGCACGGGCCGAGGCCAGCAGGGCGGGCCTGCGGATGCCGAGCCACTCGGCGGCGGCACGCGGATTGGGGAAGCGCAGGGCCTGGGGCATGCCGAGGAGCTTCTGGCGGGTCTCGGGGCTGTCGGTCTCGGTGATCGCCCGGCACGACTGGAGCAGCCGTACGGTCCGCTCCAGCATCCGGGCGCGGGCGAGCTGGAGCTCGGCGGGGCGGTCCTGGGTCTCGGTGAGGGCCTTCAGGAGCGGGTGCAGACACGCCGGGACCTCGTACTGCGGCAGCGGCGAATCCACGGCGTGCAGCAGGCCGAGGGCGACGACGTCGTCCAGGGTGGCGCGGGCGCCGTCCACCGAGCAGCCGGCGAGCGCGGAGGCGGTGTGCGGGTCGACGACGCCGCCCGGGGCGAGGGTGAGCAGCCGCAGTATCCGGGCCGCGGGCGTCGGCAGGGCGCCGTACACCAGGCGGAAGACCCGGCTGAGCGGGCTGCCCTCCTCGCCCTCGGCTCGTACCTGCTTGGCGAGGTCGGAGACGGCCACCTTGGGGCGGGCGGCGAGCCAGCGGCCGGCCAGCGTCAGCGCCGCCGGCTGGCCATGGCACACCTCGACGAGGCCCTCGGCGGCCCGCGGGTCGACGGTGATGCGGACCGAGCCGGCGTGCCGGGACAGCAGCTCCACCGCCGACTTGGTGTCGAGGCCGCCGAGCGTGCAGGGCCGCACGTCCGGGATCCCGGTCAGCGGGCCGTGGGAGACGGCGACGACCAGGCACTCCGGGGCGTCCGGGAGCAGCGCGTCGACCTGCTCGGACTCGGCCGCGTCGTCGAGCAGCAGCAGGACCTGGCGGTCGGCGAGGGTCTTGCGGAGCTCCGCGGTGAGGTCGTCCTCGGCGGCGCCGGCCGGGGCGGGGCGGTCCACGGCGGCGAGCAGTTCGCGGGCGGTGCGCTCGACGGGGACGGGGGTGCCGTCGGGCTCGCTCAGGCGGGCACGCAGCACGCCGTCGGCGTAACGGTCCGCCACCTGCCGTACGAGCTCCTCGGCGAGCGCCGTGCGGCCCGAGCCGGGGCGGCCCGCGATGAGCAGCACGCGCGCGCGTGGCGCCTTGCGGCCGGAGAGGGTGTTCAGGCCCGCGCGCTCGATGTCGGCGCGGAGCTCCTTCAACTCACGGGTGCGGCCGAGGAATTGGTTCCCGGCGGAAGCCCGGGCGAACACCTGCACGCCGCCTGTGTCCACGACCTGATCCGTCACGGGGTCACACTCCCGTCCCACCGCACGCGCAAGCCCGCCGGGACTCCGGTTCGGGCGTATTCAGAGCCTAGTTCACGCTCTGCTACGTTCCGGGCGGAGCGTGGCGGGCACGGCGGGGACGTCCCCCGATCGGATCAGCAGATGGTAGGACCGGCACTTTCCGACGGGCCTCTCAGCAACGCCCCAGGGGCGCGGGGCCGTGTCGATGTGCGGCTCCGCCGCTCGGGCGCGACAAGCCACTACGGCGCCGCACCCGAACGAAGCCCCCACCTACACCCCGAACGGCCTCGCGGGCCAAGGCGCCTCCGCCGGACGCAACCCCTCCACCCCGCCGGAGGCGCGCGCGGCGACCAGCGACAGGACGCCCACGACGAGGCAGTTGTTGTGCAGCTCGCCGGCGAGGACGCCCCGGACCAGCTCGTCGACCGGCACGCGCGCGTGCTCCATGTCGGCCTCCTCGTCCTCCACCGCGAAGCGGTCGCCGTCCGCCTCGGACAGCCCGCGGGCGAGGAAGATCCGCACGGCCTCGTCGCAGCCGCCGGGGGTGGTGTAGACGTCCGTCAGGACCCGCCAGTCATCGGCCTTGACGTGGGCCTCCTCGTACAGCTCGCGCTGCGCGGCGTGCAGCGGGTTCTCACCGGGGATGTCGAGCAGTCCGGCCGGGATCTCCCACAGCTTCTCGCGCACCGGGTGGCGGTACTGCTTGATGAGCAGGACGCGGTCCTCGGCGTCGAGGGCGAGGACGGCCACGGAGCCCGGGTGGACCTGGTAGTCGCGTCGCACCACCGAGCCGTCGGGCATGACCACGTCGTCCGTGCGGACGGAGGTCTTGTTGCCGACGAAGGGGGTGTCCGTCGCCCGGATCTCCCACTCCTCGGGGGTGTCCTTGATCGTCATGCCCTGCCCTTCCACGTGCGCAAAGGAAAACCGGGGTGCCCACCTTTGAAGGTTTGCACCCCGGCCACCGTACAACTCTCGTGCTACTTCGAATTCTTGCCTGCGCCGCCGCCCTGCTGGCGTTCGACGGCTGCCTTCACCAGCCCCGCGAACAGCGGGTGCGGGCGCGTCGGGCGCGAGCGCAGCTCGGGGTGGGCCTGCGTGGCCACCAGGTAGGGGTGGACCTCGCGCGGGTACTCCACGTACTCCACGAGCTTGCCGTCGGGCGAGGTGCCGGAGAACAGGATGCCGGCCTTCTTCTCCAGCTCCGCCCGGTAGGCGTTGTTCACCTCGTACCGGTGACGGTGCCGCTCCTCGACGTACTCCTTGCCGTCGTACACCTCGCGCACGATCGAGCCCTCGGCCAGCTTCGCCGGGTACATGCCGAGCCGCATGGTGCCGCCCATGTCGCCCTCACCGGCGACGATGTCCAGCTGCTCGGCCATGGTGGAGATGACCGGGTGGCCGGTGGCCGGGTCGAACTCGGTGGAGTTGGCGTCGCCGATGTCCGCGAGGTTGCGGGCCGCCTCGATCACGATGCACTGCAGGCCCAGGCAGAGGCCCAGCAGCGGGATCTTGTTCTCGCGGGCGTACTTGATCGCGCCGACCTTGCCGAGGACGCCGCGGTCGCCGAAGCCGCCCGGGATGCAGATGCCGTCGACGTCGCCGAGCTGCTGCTTGGCGCCGGCCGGGGTCTTGCAGTCGTCGGAGGTGACCCACTTGATCTTGACGCGGGCCTTGTTGGCGAAGCCGCCGGCCCGCAGCGCCTCGGTGACCGAGAGGTAGGCGTCGGGCAGGTCGATGTACTTGCCGACCAGCGCGAGGGTGATCTCGTGGTCGGGGTTGTGGACGCGGTCGAGCAGGTCGTCCCAGGTCGTCCAGTCCACGTCGCGGAACGGCAGGTCCAGCTTGCGGACGACATAGGCGTCCAGGCCCTCGCCGTGCACGGTCTTCGGGATGTCGTAGATGGAGCGGGCGTCAGGACAGGCGACCACGGCCGCCTCGTCGACGTCGCACATCAGGCTGATCTTCCGCTTGATCGCGGCCGGCACCTCACGGTCGCAGCGCAGCACGATCGCGTCCGGCTGAATACCGATGTTGCGCAGCGCCGCAACCGAGTGCTGGGTCGGCTTCGTCTTCAGCTCTCCCGAGGGGCCGATGTACGGCAGGAGCGAGATGTGGACGACGAAGACGTTGTCACGACCGACCTCGTGACGGACCTGGCGAACGGTCTCCAGGAACGGCAGCGACTCGATGTCGCCGACCGTGCCGCCGACCTCCGTGATGACGACGTCGACCTCGTCGGTCGCCATGCGCCGGATGCGGTGCTTGATCTCGTTGGTGATGTGCGGGATGACCTGCACGGTGTCGCCGAGGTACTCGCCGCGCCGCTCCTTGGCGATCACCGTGTTGTAGACCTGGCCGGTGGTGACGTTCGCCGAGCCGTCCAGGTCACGGTCGAGGAAGCGCTCGTAGTGGCCGATGTCCAGGTCGGTCTCGGCGCCGTCGTTGGTGACGAACACCTCGCCGTGCTGGAAGGGGTTCATCGTGCCAGGGTCGACATTGAGGTACGGGTCCAGCTTCTGCATCACCACACGCAGACCCCGGGCCTTGAGCAGCATGCCGAGGCTGGAGGCCGTCAGGCCCTTACCGAGCGAGGAGGCGACACCCCCGGTGACGAAGATGTGCTTGGTCGTCGTGGATTTTGGCATGGCCAAGAGGGGGCTCCCGTGGTCGCGATCTTGAAGTGCGGTTCGGGGGTCATCACGCCCACCGGTCCACGGGCTACCAGGGTATCAGCGACTAGGACCGATGGCTTCCGGCCACGCTCCGCACACGAGTCGGCACGGATCCGCACGCCCCACCTGTTTCCCACCCATCGGTCACCCATTGCTCACCCGTTCGGCCGACCCGGGTTGCCCGGAGCGGCACGCAGATCATCTACGTGCGTCGTATCCTGCTCGGACATTCGCTGCCGGGCCCGGCCGGTAACACGGCACCACCCCTCGCCCGTAACCACCGGAACAACGAGAGCTCGTCAGTTCGTTGAGCAGAGATCGTCGAGAAGAGACTGTCGTTTTGCCTCACGGCGGAGACGGCTGCTTTGCTTCACCGCTCAACGACGCATTACAAAACCCACCCCTTGACCGCACTAAGCGAGAGCCCCCTTGCCAGAAGAGGGGGTGACGTGGCCGTTCGACTGGAGTTGCACGTGGCCGGGCGCATCGAAGACTACGCACTCATCGGAGACATGCAGACCGCGGCGCTGGTCTGCCGGGACGGCACAGTCGACTGGCTGTGCCTGCCCCGCTTCGACTCGCATGCCATCTTCGCCGGGCTGCTGGGCACAGAGGAACACGGCTTCTGGCGGCTCGGCCCCGCCCACGCCTCCGACGCCCCGCCGCCCACCGCGGCCCGGCGCACCTACCGCGGCGACTCGCTGATCCTGGAATCCGAGTGGGACACGCCGCGCGGCACGGTCCGAGTGATCGACTTCATGCCCCCGCGTGACGGCGCGCCCCAGCTGATCCGGATCGTGGAGGGCGTCTCGGGCCGGGTGCCGATGCGCTCGGCGCTGAGGATGCGTTTCTCGTACGGGCGGGTCGTGCCGTGGGTGCACAAGCACGAGGGCCGTACGGTCGCCGTAGCCGGTCCAGACTCGGTGTGGTTCGACGCGGAGACCGAGACGTACGGCAAGTCGCTGACGACGTACTCGGACTTCACGGTCGCCCCGGGCGAACGGATCGCCTTCACCATCTCCTGGGAGCCCTCGCACAAGCAGCCGCCCGCGCTGCCGGAGCCGGAGCAGTCGCTGGAGGCGACGGAGGACTTCTGGCGGGAGTGGGTCGAGCACTGCACGTACCACGGGCCGTACCGCGAGGCGGTGATCCGCTCGCTGATCACGCTGAAGGCGCTGACGTACGCCCCGACGGGCGGCATCGTCGCGGCGCCCACCACCTCCCTGCCCGAGGACATCGGCGGCGTCCGCAACTGGGACTACCGCTACACCTGGCTGCGCGACGCGGCGATCACCCTGTCCTCGCTGCTGCGCACCGGTTACCGCGAGGAGGCCCGCGCCTGGCGCGAGTGGCTGCTGCGGGCGGTCGCGGGCGACCCGGAGAACCTGCAGATCATGTACGGCATCGCCGGCGAGCGTGAGCTGGGCGAGGCCGAGCTGGACTGGCTGCCCGGCTACGAGAACTCCGCCCCGGTCCGGGTCGGCAACGGCGCCGCGCACCAGCTCCAGCTGGACGTCTACGGCGAGGTCACCGAGGCCCTGCACCTCGCCCACATGACGGGCCTGGCCCGCAACGACTACGCCTCGCTGCTCCAGCTCAAGCTGATCCGCTACCTGGAGGACCACTGGGACGAGCCCGACGAGGGCATCTGGGAGGTGCGCGGCCCGCGCCGCCACTTCGTGCACTCCAAGGTGATGGCCTGGGTCGCCGTCGACCGCACCATCAAGCTCATCGAGTCCGGCGACGCCGACGGCCCGCTGGAGCGCTGGCGCGAGCTGCGCGACGACATCCACCGGGACGTGTGTGAGAAGGGTTACGACAAGGAGCGCAACACCTTCACGCAGTCGTACGGCTCGAAGGAGCTGGACGCCTCGCTGCTGCTGATCCCGCAGATGGGCTTCCTGCCACCGGACGACAAGCGCGTCATCGGCACCATCGAGGCGATCCAGCGCGAGCTGTCCACCTCGGACGGCTTCATCCTGCGCTACCCGACCTCCAGCGGCGACGAGAACGTCGACGGCCTGCCCGGCGACGAGGGCGCCTTCCTCGCCTGCTCGTTCTGGATGGCCGACGACCTGGCGATGATCGGCCGCGTCGACGAGGCCCGCAAGCTGTTCGAGAAGCTGCTGTCGCTGCGCAACGACCTCGGTCTGCTGGCCGAGGAGTGGGACCCGCGCCTGCAGCGCCAGGTCGGCAACTTCCCGCAGGCCTTCAGCCACGTCCCGCTGATCGACACCGCCCTGCGGCTGACGGCGTCGGGGGCCTACGGCGGCTGAACAGGACCGCCGGCCGAAGCCTGCCTACGCTGGGATCCATCAGCCCCTGCACGGAAGGGGGCGCCCCATGGCCTCCCCATCGAAGGCGGGCGCGGCCCTCGCCGCGCTGCGCGAGGATCTCGCCGGTGACGTGTTCGCGCCGGGGGACTTCGGTTACGACGACGCGCGGGTCGTCTTCAACACCATGATCGACCGGCGGCCCGCGGTCATCGCCCAGTGCGTGGACGAGGACGACGTCGTCCGGGCCGTGCGGTTCGCCCGCGAGCTGGACCTGCACGTCGCGGTGCGCGGCGGCGGGCACAGCGTCGCGGGCATGGCGCTGAACGACAACGGTGTGGTGATCGACCTGCGCCATATGCGCGCCGTCACCGTGGACCCGGCGGCCGAGGCGGTACGGGTCGCGGGCGGGGCGACGATGAGCGACCTGGACCGCGCCACCGAGGTGTTCGGCCTCGCCACGACCGGCGGCCGGGCCTCGACCACCGGTGTCGGCGGCTTCGTCCTCGGCGGCGGCACCGGCTGGCTGGACCGCTGGTGCGGGCTCGCCGTGGACAATCTGCTCGGCGTGGAGCTGGTCACCGCCGACGGCGGCCGGGTCCACGCGAGCCCCGACGAGAACCCGGACCTGTTCTGGGCCCTGCACGGGGGCGGCGGCAACTTCGGCATCGCCACCGCGATCACCCTGAAGCTGCACGAGCTGCCCGAGTTCGCCATCGCGATGGTGCTGTACCGGCCCGAGTTCGCGCCGGACGCCGTACGCACCTTCCGGGACGTGATCGAGTCCGGCCCGGACGAGGTGAGCGGCGGCATCATCCACTTCACCGGCCCGCCCGAGGAGTTCGTACCGCCGTCCCTGGTCGGCGACCTGGTGTGCGGGGCGCTCCTGACGTACGCCGGTGCCGAGCAGGACATGCGCAAGTACGCCGAGCCGCTGCTGGCGCTGCCGCACGAGGCGGAGATCGTCGGCGCGATGCCGTACGCCGATGTGCAGTGCATGATCGACGATCCGCCCGGCATGCGGCACTACTGGTCGGCGGAGTACCTGACGGGCGCGCCGGACGACTTCGTCGACGTCTACTGTGCGGCCGGGCGGTCCATGCCCGTGCCGACCGGCACCCAGCACGTCCTCCTGCCGCAGGGCGGGGCGATCTCCGCCGGTCCGCACGAGTACCCGGTGCCGTACCGGGACGCGCCCTGGGCGGTCCACCCGTACGGCATGTGGCAGGACCCGGCGGACGACGAGCGGTGCAGGCGGTGGGTGCGTGACGTCCGCGCGGACGTACGGCCGTGGAGCAGCGGCGCGGTCTATCTGAACTTCATCGGCGACGAGGGCGCGGAGCGTGTGGTGGCCGGTCTGGGCGCCGGGAACACCCGTCGGCTGGCGGAGCTGAAGCGGCGCTACGACCCGGACAACGTCTTCCGGTTCAACCACAACATCCGGCCGGCCTGACCAGCGTCACCAGGCCTGCCGGAACGCCGTCAGGGTCCGTTCGCCGCCCGGGTCCGCGGCCGTCGCCGGGACGAGGGCGATCTCGTCGAGCCCGGCGTCGGCGTACTCCGCCACACGCGCGCGTACGGCGTCCAGGTCGCCCACCAGGCCGACCGTGCCGGCCGCCGCCGCGGGCAGTGCCCGGACCAGCGTGCCGGGGTCGGCGCCGGTACGGGCCAGCTCGACCGCCTCCCCGAAGCCGGCCGCCTCGAACATGTCGCTGTAGCCCGGCACCGTCAGATACCCGGCGACGCTGCGCAGGACCTGCGCGAGGGACTCCGGGTCCGGGTCGACGGCGGCCGGCAACCAGGAGGCCAGCGTCGGTGGCGTACGGCCCGCGCGTTCGGCGGCCGCCGTCAGCTTGGCCCGCAGCGTCCGTACCTGGTCCGGCGAGACGATGTCGAGCAGCATCCGGTCGGCGTGCGTCGCGGCGGTGGCGACGGCCCGGTCGCCGAACGCGGCGACGGTGAGCGGGCCGCCGGGCGGCGGGAGGCGGCGCGGGAAGACGCTGCCGGGGACGATCGGCTCACCGGGCTCGCCGTGCAGGAAGACGCGCAGGGCCGCCGCGCAGGCCTCCATCGCCGCCGCGGGGCGCACGCGCGGCACCCCGTGCACACCCTCGACGACCCGCTTGCTGGACGTCCCCAGCGCCACCCCGACCGGCCGTCCGGTGACGGCGGCGACCGAGGCGGCACCCCGTGCGATCCCGAACGGCTCGCGCACCGACACCGCCACCGGACCAGCCGTCAGCGCGACCCGCTCGGTGGCCCGCCCGATGGCCGCGGCGAGGACGAAGGAGTCCCAGGTCGGCCCCTCCCCCGCCCACACCTCCCGATATCCGAGCCGGTCGGCGGCCACCGCCACCCGCAGCGGCTCCTCGATGGGACTGTCGTCCTCCCGTGCCACGGCAACCACGCTGAAGTCCATGCCGACGCCGCTACCCCGCCGCCCGCTTCCCAACCCGGCGCGATCGCCACCTCCGCGGCACAGGGTGCGAGGGTCCGGATATGTCGCGGCGGCGTGCCCGCGGGTAGCGTCCGCCTCATGGACAGCGGTACGGGCGGTATGAGCAGCGGATTCGACACCCACAGCGCCGGGATCACCGTGCGCCGGGCGCTGGAGCTGCCCGGTCTGCGCAGCGGGCTCCCGGAGGTCCTCGCGGGCGCCGACCGGCTGGGGCGCACGGTGCGCTGGGTGCACGCGGGCGAGGTGCCCAACATCGCCTCGCTGCTGAAGGGCGGGGAACTTCTGCTGACCACGGGCTACGGCATCGGCACCCGCCCCGCCGACCAGCGCGCGTTCGTACGCACCCTCGCCGAGCGCGGTATCGCGGCCCTGGTCCTCGAACTCGGCACCCGCTTCACCAGGCTGCCGGCCACGCTGGTCGACACGGCACGCGCGGCCGGTCTGCCGCTGGTCCAGCTGCATCGCGAGGTGCCGTTCGTGACGGTCACCGAGGAGATACACACCGAGATCGTCAATGGCCACTACGCGCTGCTGCAGCGCGCGGAGGAGGTGCACCGCCGCTGCACGCAGGCCCTGCTCGGCGGCGGCGGAGTGCCCCAAGTGCTGGGCATCCTGGCTGACTTCAGCGGCAACCCGGTGTTCCTGGAGACAACGGACGGCCAGCTGCTGTACGCCGCCGGGGCAGGTCCGGAGGGTGCGGATCCGCTTCAGGTGTGGGAGGGGCTGCGCGGGCAGCACAAGGACGGGCCGCCGCCCGTCGGTTCGGTGCTGGTGGACGTTCCGGGGGGCGGCCCGGGGACGGTGTCGGTCCGGGCCCGTCTCGCGCTCCTTCCCGTACGGGGCCCTCTCGCGCCGGTGCACCGGATCGCCGCCGAGCGGGCCGCGGGCATCCTGGCCGTGGTGCTGATGCAGGCACGGCAGGAGGAGGAGCTGGCGGCGCGCGGGCGCGGCGACTTCCTGACCGACCTCGCGGAGGGCCGGGTCGCCGCCGAGGACGCCCCGGCACAGGCGCGCGTGCTGGGCTTCAAGCCGGGTGACGGCCCGCTGCTGCCGGTCGTGATGCGGTTGGGGGACGCCCTGGCGCCAGGCGGCGGCTGGGCGGTGCTGGCGCGCGCGGTCGGCGAGGAGCTGGCCTCCGTCGGTGTGCCGGTGCTGTTGGGCGTACGGCCCGTGGAGGGCCGGGTGCCGCTGCTGCTGGGCCTGCGTGCGGAGGCGGACCGGACGGCGGTCGCGGACCGGGTCGCGGTGGCGCTGCGGGCGGGCGTGGAGCGGGCCGGGGTGCAGCGGCCCGGGGCGCCGCCGCCGGTCGTGGTCGTCGGCGTGGCCGGCGGCTGGGCGGCGGCCTCGGCGGGCCTCAGACACGCGGCGGAGACGGCGACGGCGGCGCAGGGCCTGACCGACCGCCCCTGGTACGACGCCCGGCGGCTGGACATCGACCTGCTGCTGTGGCGGCTGCGGGACCACCCGGACCTCGCGGCCTTCGTGGACCGCGCGATCGGCCCGCTGCGCGACCACGACAACCGCTCGAAACCGCCCCTGCTGCCCACCCTGGAGACCTACTTGGCCCATGCGGGCCGCAAGGCGGAGACCGCCCGCGAGCTGCACCTCAACCGGCAGACCCTCTACAACCGCCTCGCCCGCATCGGCGAGTTGCTCGGCACCGACCTCGACGACCCGCAGACGGTGCTGGCGTTGAGCCTGGCGCTGCGGGCGCGCAGACACGCGGGGTAGGCATCGCGGGGGCGGACGCGCGGGCCGGCGTCCAGAACACCCCCTAGATCACGTACCGGGGCTGCGTCAACTCGTCGTACACACTGAGGACTTGGGCCACCGTCTCGTCCTCGGTCGGCCAGGTGGCCGTCTGCCGCACGCCGCGCTCCCTGAGGAGTTCCTGCCGCTCGGGGTCGTCGAGCAGCCGGACGACGGCGTCGGCGAGGGCCTTCGCATCGCCGTACGGGACGAGTTCGGCGGCGTCCCCGACGAGTTCCGGCACGCCGCCCACCTCGGTGGCGACGAGCGGCACGCGCGCGTGCAGGGCCTCCTGGGCGAGGACGGACCGCGACTCCCAACTGCTGGGCAGCAGCGCCACATCGGCGGCGGCCAGCAGCTCGGAGACGTCGTCGCGCCGCCCGATGAGCCGCACGGGCAGTTCCTCGTCCTCGATCCGCCGCTGGAGTTCGGCCCGCTGCGTCCCCTCCCCCGCGATCACGACCAACGGCACGGGATCGAGCCGCAGCCACCCGCGCGAGGCGTCCAGCAGCACGTCGTATCCACGATGCCGCTCCAGCGAGCCGACGGCGATCAGCAACGGCCGCCCGGTGGCCCCGAGTTCGGCCCGGACCTTGGGTCGCAGCCGGTCGGGGTCGTCGTGCTCGACGGCACGCAGGGGCCCCGGCATGGCGACGGCGGCGAGGCGGGCGTCCCGGGCGCCGGTCCGGCGGGCCCGGTCCACGAGCGCCGAGGTGGTCCCGAGCACGACGGAGGCGGCCTTGACGACCCGCCGCTCCAACAGCCGCACGAGATGGGCGCGGGCTCCCTCGGCATGGGCCCGGTCGTGCCAGGTGACGACGAGCGGGGTGCGCCGCCCGCTCAGCGCGAGCACCGCGCGGAAGGAGGCGTGCAGTCCGTGGGCGTGCACCAGGTCGGCGTCCGCGCACGCCGCCCGCAGGGCCGCCACGGAGCCGGGATCGCTGCTGCGCGGCACATGCACATGGTCGGCGCCGGCCCCCGTGAAGTCATAGAGCTGATCGGCCTCGACCGGGGCACACACGGTGACCCGCACGCCCCGCGCGACCAGCCCCGACGCCAGTGATCGCACATGCGCGCTACTGCCGGCGTTGCCACCGCCCAGCACCTGCACGGTGCGCAGCGAGGACTGGCCGTGCGGTGCATGGCTGCTCACGGGGGTCACCTGGCCGGGGCTCCTGCTTCGGGTCGGGCGGTCACGAAGAACGTACAGAAGGATCGGGCGGACGGGGTGTACCGCGGGGGATCCCTACGCGTCCGACGTGTTTACGCCAAGGATGCCAGGACATACGGCCGTTCCGGGAACGCCGGCCGGCCCCGGGCGGCCCGGGCGCCGGGCAACTCGGTGGCCGGAGTCACCTGCACGAGTGATCCGAGGTGGGGATTGTGGCCGAACATGCGCGCGTGGAGCACGTCTCGGCGACCGGCGTGCACCGGCGTGGCGCACCGAGCCACACCCGACCTCACGGCGCGCCGACGCCCCGCGCCACCTCGCTCACCCTGTCGCCGTACACCGCCGCGGCCACGACGGCGGCCGCGTGAGCGACCAGCCCGGCCCGGCCGTTCCCGGCGACGACAGCGGCGCCCAGGGCCGCGCCCAGCGCATGGGCGCCGGTGTCCCCGATCATCGCCCGCTCCCCGAGGTCGTCGGGCAGGACGGCCGCGGCGGCCCCCATGGCACCGGCGGCCAACGCGCCACCGTGCCCGGAGCGCAGCAGTCCCGGCGCACCGAGCGCGAGCACCGCGGCGGCGGCCCGTCCGGGCCGTACGTCCACGAGGTTCACGAAGTGCGCGGCGCCGGCGATCACGACCCCGGCGAGCAGCTTGTCCAAAGGCCGTTCCTTCAGGACGGCCCCCGCGACGAGCCCGGCGGCGGATATCCCGAACAACTTGACGGCCCCGCTGGTGACTTCGCCGTCCCGCAGCGCGCCGAGATGCGCCCGGAACCCGCGCCGGGGTTCATCGGCGCCCGCCACGTCGTCGTAGGCCCCGCACATCCCCGCGACCGCCACGGCGGCCCCTGCGGCCGGCGAGATTCGTCCGGCCCCGGCAGCGGCCGCCAGGGCGGCGGCGGGCCCGGCGTACAACTCCACGGTCCGCCCGGCGTAGTTCTTCCGCTCCCAGCGGTCACGGCCACCGGGTGCCTTGGCTCGCAGGGCGGTGACGGCGGCGCGGGTGAGGGCCGCGGAGAGGCCGAAGGCGGTGGTCCGAGAGGCACGTTCGCTCATTCGGCCACCCTACGGGCCGCCACTGACAACCCGGCCCTGCGCCGGGCCCGCCCAGGCAAACACCCGCCCACCTGGGAGGCCCGCCCTCCTACGCGTCCGCGCGGGCCGTCGCCAGCAGCTCCTCCGCATGCGCCCGCGCGGTCTCCGAGTCCTCCTGCCCGGCGAGCATCCGGGACAGCTCCCGGATCCGCTCCTCGCCCTCCAGGACCTTCACGCCGGACCGGGTGACCGACCCGTCGTTGGTCTTCTCGACGAGCAACTGCCGGTCGGCGAAGGCGGCGACCTGCGGCAGGTGGGTCACCACGACGACCTGCGCGGTCTTGGCCAGCCGGGCCAGCCGCCGCCCGATCTCCACGGCCGCCTTGCCGCCGACGCCCGCGTCGACCTCGTCGAACAGGTACGTCGGCACGGGATCGGTCCCCGCGAACACGACCTCCACGGCGAGCATCACGCGCGAGAGCTCACCGCCGGACGCGCCCTTGGCGATCGGCCGGGGCGGCGCTCCCGGGTGCGGAGCGAGCAGCAGCTCGACCTCGTCCGCGCCGGCCGGCCCGTAGGCGACCGTACGCCCGCCGACCTCCACGCCCTCCGGGTCCTCGGTCTGCCGGATGTCGAAGGACACGCGCGCGTGCGGCATCGCGAGCGAGGCCAGTTCGGCGGTGACCGCGGCGGCGAACCGCTCGGCGGCGTCCGTCCGCGCGTCGGTCAACGCCTGCGCCAGCCCGCCCAGCTCGGCCCGCAGCGCGTCCCGCTCGGCGGTCAGCTCGTCGATCCGCTCGTCGTCGCCGTCCAGCTCGGTCAGCCGCGCGGCGCTCTCCTCGGCCCAGGCGAGCACGGCGGCGACGTTCTCGCCGTACTTCCGCGTGAGCCCGGTCAGCGCGGCCCGCCGCTCCTCGACGGCCGCGAGCCGCAGGGGATCGGCGTCCAGGTCGTCGGCGTACCCCGCCAGCTCCCCGGCGACATCGCCCAGCAGGATCCCGATCTCCCCGATCCGGTCGGCCAGCGCGGACAGCGCCGGGTCGTGCGACCGCACGGCGTCCAGGGCCCGCTGCGCACCCGCGACGAGCGTCGCCGCGTCGATGCCCTCGGGGTCCTCCGGATTACCGGCGAGCGCGGCATGAGCGGCCGTGGCGGCGGACGACAAGGCCTCCGCGTGCCCGAGCCGCTCGGCCTCCTCGGCGAGCTCGACGTCCTCCCCGGCGCGCGGCTCGACACCCGCGATCTCATCCAGTCCGAACCGCAGCATGTCGGCTTCCTGAGCCCGCTCACGCGCGCGCGTGACGATCTCGTCGAGCTCGACGGACACGGCCCGCAGCCGCCGGTACGCCTCGCCGTACTTGGCGAGCGGCACCGCGACGGCGTCCCCCGCGTACCGGTCGAGCGCCTGCCGCTGCCGGGCCAGCTTCAGCAGGCCCTGCTGATCGGTCTGCCCGTGCACGGCCACCAGCTCGTCGGCCAGCTCGGCCAGCATCCCGACCGGCACACTGCGCCCGCCCAGATGCGCCCGCGACCGTCCCTCGGCGGAAACGGTACGGCTGATCAACAGCGCCCCGTCGTCGAGCTCCGCCCCGGCCTCCTCGACCCGTACGACGACCGGCGCCCCCGAGGGCACGGCGATCCGCCCCTCCACAACCGCCTTCTCGGCCCCGATCCGCACGAGCGCCGGGTCCGCCCGCCCTCCGAGCAACAGACCCAGGCTCGTGACCACCATGGTCTTGCCCGCACCCGTCTCACCCGTGACCGCGGTGAACCCCGGCGACAGCTCGACGACCGCGTCATCGATGACCCCGAGCGACCGTATCCGCATCTCCTCCAACACGGACACGACCTTACGAGGTCGGGGGCGGGGAGTGCGACGGGCCCCGGGTCCATGATGTGAAGGTGCAGGTGACGAATGTAGATCGGCGTCACATTGTCACCCAGGCGAGTGTCACGCCCTCAAGGGGCGCGGGGAACTGCGCGAGCAACCACGAACCACCCGCAGCCGCCCGCGCTCCCGCACCACCCCCCACGGATGGCTAGTGAGGCGCCCCCCGCCACCCGGAAACCGGCAACGCGAACTTCGCCACAAGTCGATCCGTGAACGACGCATGATGCAACCGAGCAAGCCGCACCGGCACAGCGCCCCGCCGAACCTCCACCCGCGCCCCCGGCGGCAACTCCACAGTCCGCCGCCCGTCACACCACAGAACCCCCGGCGGGACATGCGGCAGAACCTCCACCGCAAGCACAGAATCCGGCGACGTCACCAACGGCTTCGCGAACAACGCATGCGCACTGATCGGCACCATCAACAACGCCTCGACCTCAGGCCACACCACAGGCCCACCCGCCGAGAACGCATACGCCGTCGACCCCGTAGGCGTGGACAGCACGATCCCGTCGCACCCGAACCCCGTAACCGGCCGCCCGTCGATCTCCAGCACGACCTCAAGCAGCTTCTCGGCGCCCGCCTTCTGCACGGCCGCCTCGTTCAGCGCCCAGTCCGTGTGCACGATGTCGCCGTTCTGATGCACGACGACGTCGACCGTCATCCGCTCCTCGACCTCGTACGCCTTGGTGACGACCCGGTCGACAACCTTGTCGAGGTCGTCCCGCTCGGCCTCCGCGAGGAACCCGACACGCCCGAGGTTGACGCCCAGCATCGGCACCCCGGACGCCCGGGCGAACTCGGCGCCGCGCAGCAGCGTCCCGTCGCCGCCCAGCACTATCAGCAGCTCGCACCCGTCGAGGCACTGCGGAGTCGCCTCCTTGACGAGTCCCACCTCGGGCGGCAGCGGCAGGTCGGCCGCCTCGTACTCCAACACCCGCACACCGATCCCCGACCGCAGCAGTCCCTTGACCACCAGCTCGGCGCTGCGGATCGCCGCGGGCCGCCCCGTGTGGGCGAGCAGAAAAACAGTACGAGCTCGGTTCGGTGTCAACGCGGCCCCTCCGCAACTGCACGGTCAACGTCGGCCGGGTCCAGGGCGGGCGCCCCGGCACGCAGCCACAGAAAGTACTCGACGTTCCCGGAGGGTCCGGGCAACGGACTCGCCGTCACGCCCTTCACTCCGAGCCCGATTTCCCACGCCTTCTCGGCGACTCCCCGCACGGCCTCCGCCCGCAGCTGCGAACTCCGTACGACTCCCCCGCTGCCCAGCCGTTCCTTCCCCACCTCGAACTGCGGCTTGACCATCATCACCAGATCGGCGTCCTGTTTCACGCACCGCACCAGGGCGGGCAGTACCAGGCCGAGCGGGATGAAGGACAGATCCCCCACCACAAGATCCACTGGCTCCCCATCGATCGCTTCGAGCGTCAACTCGCGTACGTTCGTACGGTCCTTGACGGTGACGCGTTCATCGCTTTGGAGAGTCCAGGCGAGTTGTCCGTATCCGACGTCCACGGCGACGACATGGGCGGCCCCCGAGCGCAGCAGGACGTCGGTGAAACCACCGGTGGACGCGCCGGCGTCCAGTGCCCGCCGCCCCTTCACCACGAGCCCCTGGGGCACGAAGGCCTCCAGCGCGCCCGCGAGCTTGTGCCCGCCGCGCGAGACGTACTCGGGGTCGCTGTCGTCGGTGGACACCACGATCGCCGCCGCCGTCTCCACCTGCGTGGCCGGTTTGGTCGCGACGGTCTTGCCGACGGTGACCCGTCCGGCGGCGATCAGCTGGCTGGCGTGCTCGCGCGAACGCGCGAGCTTGCGGCGGACCAGCTCCGCGTCGAGACGGCGGCGTGCGACTCCTGCCACGTTCGGTTCAGCTCCTCATCCCAGGCATCGACGGGGGCGCCGGAGGTCCCGGGCGGGCGTCGAGCGCGGTGAGCGCGTCGCGCAGCCCCCGGTGTACATCCTCGTACACCTCGACGTGCCCGTCGGTGGCGAGGTGGTCGGCATCACCCAGCCGCTCCAGCTGGGCGTCGACTTCGGCGTTGCCGGTGGGGGTGCGGGGGATGTTCAGCGGGGCGGGGGCGGCCGGGTCGTGGGCTGCCGGGTCGTACTCGGGTTCGACCGCCGCGGCCGTCTCGATCCCTTCGGCCGCCTCCCCGGGGGTCGCCGGGATCTCCGTCTCCGGAACCGTGTCGCTCATGCCCAGACGCTACCCCGAACCGCTGGGGTACCGTCGATCGCGATGGCCACGACTGAGGAGTGCCGCGCCGCACTCGAAAAGCTCTCGGACAACATGCAGCGCGCCGAAGGGGACGCCCGCACGGCCGCGGCCCTGGACCGCTCGGTGAGCTGCCACATCACCGACCTGGACGTCACCTTCGCCGGCCGTATGTCGGACGGCCGGATCCATGTCCACGAGACGTTCCAGGGCCCACCCCGTGAGAAGGCCCAGATCAGACTGAGCATGACCGGCGACGACCTGGTCGCCCTGGTCGACGGCGAGCTGCACTTCGCCAAGGCCTGGGGCTCGGGCCGGGTGAAGCTGCACGCGGGCGTGCGCGACCTGCTGACGCTCAGGAAGCTTCTGTAGCCGCCACCTTCTCGGCCCGGCCGCCCTGGTCGACCCGCTCCTTCCTGACCTGCTCGCGCGCCTTCCGCGCCGCCGGCACCACCAACGGCGTACCCGTCTCCGGGTCGTCGATGACCTGGCACCGCAGCCCGAACACGTCCTCCACCAGCTCGGCCGTGACGATGTCGTTGGGCGCGCCCTCGGCGATCACGGCCCCGCCGCGCAGGGCGATGAGGTGCGTGGCGTACCGGGCCGCGTGGTTGAGGTCGTGCAGCACCGCGACCAGCGTGCGCCCCTGCTCCTCGTGCAGTTCCGCGCACAGGTCGAGGACGTCGATCTGGTGCTGGATGTCGAGGTAGGTCGTCGGCTCGTCGAGCAGCAGCAGCGGCGTCTGCTGGGCGAGCGCCATCGCGATCCACACGCGCTGGCGCTGACCGCCGGACAGTTCGTCGACATAGCGATCCGCGAGCTCGGCGACGCCGGTCTGCTCCATCGACTCCTGGACGACCCGCTCGTCCTCGGTCGACCACTGGCGCAGGATGCCCTGGTGCGGGTACCGGCCACGGCCCACCAGGTCGGCGACGGTGATCCCGTCGGGCGCGATCGACGACTGCGGCAGCAGACCCAGTGTGCGCGCGACCTTCTTCGCCGGCATCGACTGGATGACCGACCCGTCCAGCAGAACCCGGCCCTGGCTGGGCTTGAGCATCCGGGACAGGGCCCGCAGCAGCGTGGACTTGCCGCACGCGTTCGGGCCGACGATCACGGTGAAGGAGTTGTCGGGTATCTCCACCGACAGCTGCTCGGCGATGACCCGCTGGTCGTAGGCGAGGGTGACGTTGTCGGCGGACAGGCGGTTCACGGTGCTCCTTCGGTTGTTCAGCCCACTGCTCTTCTCGTTGCTCTTGCCGGCGCTCATATCCGGCCCGCCTTGCGCTCGGTGACCAGCAGCCACAGCAGATACACGCCGCCGAGCACGCCCGTGACCACGCCCACGGGCAGTTGGTCGGCGCCGAAGACCCGCTGGGAGATCCAGTCGGCGGTGACGAGGAGGGCGGCACCCATGCACAGCGAGGGCAGCAGGTTCGGGCCGGGCGAGCGGGTCAGGCGCCGGGCGAGCTGCGGGGCGGTGAGCGCCACGAAGCTGACGGGGCCCGCGGCGGCGGTGGCGGCCGCGGTGAGCAGTACGGCGGACAGCATCAGCAGCAGCCGTACGCGTTCGACGCGCACCCCGAGGGCGTACGAGACGTCGTCGCCCATCTCCATCATCCGCAGCCCGCGCCCGTTGGCGAGGACGAGCGGTACGAGGACGGCGCACAGTGCGAGCAGCGGCCAGACCTGGGCCCAGTCACGGCCGCTGAGGGAGCCGGTCATCCACACGACCGAGCGGGCCGCGTCGACCAGGTCGGCCTTGGTCAGCAGATAGCCGTTGACCGCCGTCATGATCGCGGACATGCCGATGCCGACCAGGACGAGTCGATAGCCGTGCACGCCCCGATTCCAGGCGAGCAGATAGATGGCGAGCCCTGTCGCGAGTCCGCCCACGAGCGCGCCGACGGTGACCTGGCCGGCGTCCCCGGAGAACAGCACGATCATCACCAGTGCGCCGGCCGTGGCCCCCTGCCCGAGACCGAGGATGTCCGGGCTGCCCAGCGGGTTGCGGGACAGCGCCTGGAACAGCGCACCGCCGAGGCCGAGCGAGGCCCCGACGAGGAGCCCGACCAGGACCCGCGGCAGCCGCAGCTCGTTGACGATGAACTCCTGCCCCGCGTTCCCGTCGCCCAGCAGCGTCTTGAGCACGTCGCCCGCCGGGATCGGGAAGTCGCCGGTACCGATCAGCACCACGCTCGCGGCGAGCGCGGCGAGCAGCAACAGCACGACGACGGTCAGCGCTCGGACGTCCAGCCGGACGGAGAGCCCGCCCGGGCCCCGCACGGCACTGTTGGTCCGGGACGCCCGGGCCGACTTCACCGCGCTCCTCGCCCCGGCCCGCACGCCGCTGTCCTCTTCGCTCGTCGCGTCCCTCTTCAGTGCGGTCTTCACAGCTGGGCCGTCCTCCGCCGTCGTACGAGAAAGATGAAGACCGGTCCGCCGAGGATCGCGGTGACGATGCCGACCTGGAGCTCCGAGGGCCGGGCCACGATCCGGCCGAGCACGTCGGCGCCGAGCAGCAGCACAGGCGACAGGACGGCCGCGTACGGCAGGATCCAGCGCAGGTCGGGCCCGGTGAAGGAGCGCACGACGTGCGGCACCATCAGGCCGACGAACACGATCGGCCCGCAGGCGGCGGTCGCGGCCCCGCACAGCACGGTGGCGGCGAGCATCGACAGCACCCGGGTGCGGTTCAGGTTGGCGCCGAGGGCCTTGGCGGTGTCGTCACCCATCTCCATGGCGTTCAGCGGCCGGGCGAGAGCGAGCGCGAGGACCATGCCGACGACGAGGAACGGCAGCACCTGCCTGATGGTCGAGTCCGTCGCCGAGGTCAGCGAACCGACCGTCCAGAAGCGCATCTTGTTCAGCGCCGCGTCGTCCATGATCATCACGGCCTGGAGATAGCCGTACAGCGCGGCGCTGATCGCCGTACCGGCGAGCGCGAGCCGCACCGGCGTGGCACCCCGGCTGCCGCCGAGGAACCAGACCATCGCCCCGACCGTGGCAGCGCCGAGGAAGGCGAACCAGACATAGCCGCTCAGGCTGGTGACGCCGAAGAAGGTGATGGCGGTGACGACCGCGGCGGACGCGCCCGCGTTGATGCCGAGCAGACCGGGATCGGCGAGCGGGTTACGGGTGAGCGCCTGGAGCACGGCCCCGGCGAGACCGAGCGCGGCACCCGCGAGCAGCCCGAGGACCGTACGCGAGATCCGGTCATCGACCACGACGTCCCCGTAGGTCCCGGAACTCTCGAACAGTCCGTGCCAGACCTCCCCCAGGGACAGCTGTTTCGCCCCGATCGCGATGCTCGCCAACGCGACGACCACCAGGATCAGGACAGAGACGAGCAGCCCAACGGCACGTATCGTCCGTCGGGTTGGGGGCGCGGACGGGGATTCCGCGCGCTGTTCGGTAGGACTGTCGACCAACACGCAGTTAGGTTAGCCTACCCTCCCATTCAGCCACGATCCCACCGCACGACGTCACAACCCCGGCCACGGTTCCGCCCCGCGGCGTCACAACCCCAGCCGCGCCAGCTCCTTCCCCGCGTCCAGCGTGCACGAGCCGTCCCCGGCCGCCGTCCAGGCCGCCGCGCACAGCGCCCGCAGCCCATCCAAGGACGTACCGTCACCGTCGAGTTCCAGCCGCTCCGCCCTGGCGGTCGCCGTCCAGCCGCCGCACCGGAAGCCCTCCCCGGCCGCCACGACGTCCGGCTGCCCGCCGAGCAGCCCCCGCAGATCGGCGTCGACATACGTCGGCCGGTGCTGCGGCGGCGCGGCGAGCAGCAGGGCCCCGTCGGTCACGCCGGTCAGCACGAGCAGCGAGTCCACCTCCCCGTTGAACGCGCCCTCGATGTCCGTGTCCAGCCGGTCGCCGACCACCAGCGGCCGCTCGGCACCCGTCCGCAGAATCGTCTCCCGGTGCATCGGGGGCAACGGCTTGCCCGCCACCTGCGGCTCGGCACCGGTGGCGATCCGCACGACCTCCACCGCGGCCCCGTTGCCCGGCGCGATCCCGCGCCCGCTCGGAATCGTCAGGTCGGTGTTGGACGCGAACCACGGCACCCCGCGCGCGACGGCGTACGAAGCCTCAGCGAACCGCCCCCACGGCAGCTCGGGCCCGCCGAACCCCTGCACCACCGCCGCCGGATCGTCGTCAGCCGACTCCACGGGCTCCAGCCCGCGCTCACGCAGCGCCACCCGCAGCCCCTCCCCGCCGATCACCAGCACCCGCGCCCCCGCGGGCACTTGCTCACTGATCAGCCGCGCGACCGCCTGCGCCGAGGTGATGACGTCGCCCGCCCCGGTCGGTATACCGAGCTCCGTCAGATGCGCGGCCACGGTGTCCGGAGTCCGCAGAGCGTTGTTCGTGACGTACGCCAGCCGCATCCCGCCGGCCCGGGCCGAGGCAAGCGACTCGACGGCATGCACGATCGCGTCGCCACCCGCGTACACCACTCCGTCGAGGTCGAGCAGCGCCGTGTCGTACGCCTCGCTCAGGGCCTGGCCACTGCCCTCGGGCCTCGTCCTGACGCTCTGGCTCATTCCGCATCGCTCCTCGTTCGACGGCTTTCCCCCGATCATCCCCCATGCCACTGACACCCGTACGATGCCGGGATGAACACAGCAGGTCACCCGGAAGCAACGGAGCGCCGAGGCCTCGAACTGACACCGTTCCGAGGGCTTCGCTACGACCCCGACCGGGTCGGCGGCCTGGCCGCCGTGACATCCCCTCCGTACGACGTCGTCGTCCGCCCCGACGGCCTGCACCAACTCCAGGACGCCGACCCGCACAACATCGTCCGCCTGATCCTCCCCCAGGCCGCCACCCCGGGCGCTCGCAACGAACAGGCGGCCAAGACCCTGCGCCGCTGGCTCTCCGAGGGCGTCCTGGCCGCCGACCCCGACCCCGGCCTCTATGTCTACGAACAGCGAGACGGCGACGGCATGCTCCAGCGCGGCGTCATCGGCGCCCTGCGCGTGACGGAGCCCTCGGAGGGCCTGGTCCTGCCGCACGAGGACGTCATACCGCACGTGGTCGCCGACCGGGCGGACTTGATGCGCGCCACCTCCGCGAACCTCGAACCCCTGCTGCTGACCTACCGCGGCACCGGCACGGCCACCGAGACGACCGCCCTCATCGAGCAGACGGTCGAACGCCCGCCGCTCTTCTCGACCACCACCGAGGACGGCTTCAGCCACCGCCTGTGGTCGATCACCGACCCGGCCGACCTGGCCCACGTCCAGTCCGACCTGGCTCGCCACCAGGCCCTGATCGCCGACGGCCACCACCGCTGGGCGACCTACCGCCGTCTACGCGCGGAGCACCTTTCCCCCAGCCCCTGGGACTACGGCCTCGTCCTCCTGGTCGACACGGCCCGCTACCCCCTGCGCGTCCGCGCCATCCACCGCCTCCTGCACAACCTGCCCGTATCGGACGCCCTGGCCGCCCTCGACGGCCTCTTCCGCGTACGCCGCCTCGAAGTCCCGCTCGCCGAAGCCCTGGAAACTCTGGCCGACGCGGCCTGCGCGGGCAACGCCTACCTCCTCGCCGGAGACGGCGCCTTCCACCTCCTCGACCACCCGGACCCGGCCCTCCTCGACCGCACGGTCCCCCCCGACCGCCCCGCCGCCTGGCGCACCCTCGACGCGACGGTCCTGCACGCCACCCTCCTCGCCCACATCTGGCACATCCCAGAGGACGACCCCACCCGCATCGCCTACATCCACGACACCGCCGCCACCGTCAGCAAGGCAGAACGCGACGGCGGTACGGCCGTCCTGATGCACCCGGTCCGCGAAGACGTCGTACGCGACCTCGCCCGCCAGGGCGTCACGATGCCCCGCAAGTCGACGTCATTCGGCCCGAAACCGGCCTCGGGCCTGGTGCTGCGCGCACTGGACCTCTGAAACGCCGAAGGGCGGGACCCCTTCCGGAATCCCGCCCTTCACTTCACCCGCGCCTACTCCTTGTCACCCTCGTCCGAGTCGGACCCGGCCGGAGCCTGCTCGTCTCCACTGCCCCCGGTCTCGTTCCCGCCCTCGTTCTCGTCGAGGGCGTCGACGAACTCGACACCGTCCAGCTCGGCCAGCCGGTCGGACGCGTCCGTGCTGCCGTCCTTGTCGGCCTCGACGGCCTTGGCGAACCACTCACGCGCCTCGCCCTGACGCCCTGCGGCCAGCAGCGCGTCGGCGTACGCGTACCGCAGCCGCGCGGTCCACGGCTGTACGGAGTTGGAGGCGAGCTCGGGGCTCTGCAGCGTCACGATGGCCGCGTCCAGCTGCCCCATGTCACGCCTGGCGCCGGCCGCGACGAGCCGCATCTCCACCTGCCCGGCCTTGTCCAGCTTGTGCACCTCGGGTGCCCCGGCCATGTCCAGCGCCTTCTCCGGCCGCCCGAGCCCACGCTCGCAGTCGGCCATCAGCGGCCACAGGTCCGCGGACCCGGTCATCCGCCGCGCGGCCCGGAACTCGGCGAGCGCCTCGGCGTACTTCTGATTCGCGTACGCCGCGAACCCGCCGGCCTCACGCACGGCCGCGACACGCGACGCCAGCCGCAGGGCCACCTTGGAGTAGCCGTAAGCGCCCTCGGGGTCCTCGTCGATGAGCCGCGCGACCATCACCAGGTTCCTGGCGACGTCGTCCGCGAGCGTCTTCGGCAGGCTCTGCAACTCCTGCCGTACGTCCTTGTCGATCTCCTCGCCCGTGACATCCTCGGGGATAGGCAGCCGCTTGATCGGCTCGCGGTCGCCACGGTCCCGATCCCGCTCATCACGGAACCGACCACCGCCACGCCGGTCGTCACCACCGCGCCGGTCATCCCGCCCACGGAAGCCACCGGGCCGCCCACCCCGATCGTCCCTGCGGGGCCCGCGTCCGCCACGGTCGTCCCGCCCACGGAACCCACCGCGCTCACTGCGGTTGTCATCACGACGGAAGCCGCCGCGATCCCCACGGTCGCCACTGTCACGGCGGTCGTCACGCCGGAACCCACCACGGTCATCGCGACGCTCGTAGCTACCCCGGTTGTCGTCACGACGGAACCCACCGCGGTCACCACGGTCATCACTCCGACGGTCATCGCGACGGTCATCACGGCGCTCGTAACTGCCCCGGTTGTCGTCACGACGGAACCCACCGCGGTCACCACGGTCATCACTCCGACGGTCATCGCGGCGATCATCACGGCGCTCGTAACTGCCCCGGTTATCGTCGCGACGGAAGCCGCGGTCACGGTCGTCACGCCGGCCGTATCCACCACGATCGCCGCGGTCACCACTGTCGCGGCGGTCGTCCCGGCGCTCGTAGCTACCGCGGTCGTCGCCCCGGCGGTCATCACGACGGTCGTCGCGGCGGCCATAGCCCGCACCGGCCCCACGGTTGTCATCCCGGCGGAAGCCGCCACGGTCGTCGCCCCGCCGCTCACCGCGCTCAGCACGCTCGCCTCGGTCGTCCCGGCGGAAGGCAGGGCGGTCACCGTCACGCCGGAACCCACGGTCGCGGTCGTCACGACGGGGACCAGCAGGCCGGTCATCGCGCCGGAACGGCGGCCGAGAACCACGGTCGTCGCCGCCCCGCCGGTCATCACGGCGGTCGTCGCGGCGGCCGTAACCACCACCGCGGTTGTCGTCACGCCGGTTGTCGTCCCGACGGAAGCCACCCCGGTCACCGCGGTCATCGCCCCGGCGGTCGTCACGACGGTCATCACGTCGGCCGTACCCGCCGCGGCCGGCGCCGCTGCCACCACGGTCGTTGTCACGACGGAACCCGCCGCGGTCTGCCCGGTTGCCACGATCACCGCGGTCACCACTGTCCCGTCGCCGCTGGTCGCGCTCCGGTCGGTCGTCGGGAGAGTTGGTGGACATCGGTGACTCCTGTCTTCGGTACACAAGCATTGTAAAAACGAAAGGACCCCTGGTCCCAGCTGAACGCTGGTGACCAGGGGTCCTTCCCAAAGATTGTTCGGCGGCGTCCTACTCTCCCACAGGGTCCCCCCTGCAGTACCATCGGCGCTGTAAGGCTTAGCTTCCGGGTTCGGAATGTAACCGGGCGTTTCCCTCACGCTATAACCACCGAAACCCTAATGGTTTCGAGCGAACAAGCACACTTTTTATTTATGCGTTCTGCTCAAAGCCGACAACGGTCGTTGTCTCAGAACT
>NZ_KQ948944.1 GCF_001514235.1 Streptomyces caeruleatus
AGGCCGTCCACCTCGTCTGGTTCACCCTCGATGGCTCGTACGAGGTCTTGTCCGCCAACGAATGCCCTGGCCCGGAGGCACCTCTACTTGAGGCGGGCCGTCGTGGCCGCGGCCACGAACTGCCGGGCGCCGCGCAGTGCGGTGCGCAGTTGTCGCTGAGTCGCCTGGCTGTCGAGGCGTACGTCGAGGGCTCCGGGAACTGTGCTGTCGGCGCGCAGGCCGGCAGGCAGACGTGAGGCGTCGAGGCCGTCGCGCCTGGCGATGAGGGTGCCGAGTTCGTGGCGGCTCAGGGCGTCGGTGCCTGCGACGTGGTGGATGCCCGCTGCGTCGCTCGACGCGAGTTCCAGCAGCGCGGACGCAAGGTCCGAGACGTGGACCGGGCACCGGATGTCGTCGGTGAACAGGGCACCGTCCCTGGCACCGGTGACGAGTTGGTGCACCAGGCGCTCGTGTACAGAACGCCCGTGGCCGATGATCAGCGACGTGCGGGCGACCACGGCCTTCGGGTGCACCTCGAGGACCCCCGTTTCCGCGGCGGCCTTGGCCGCGCCGTACGGCGTGATGGGGTCCGGCAGGCAGGACTCGTCGTAGTGGACTCGGCCGGTGCCGGAGAACACCGCGTCGGTGGACACGTGGACCATGCGGGTTCCGCGCTTCGCTGCGACTATGGCGAGCTGGACGGGGCCTTCCGCAGTGGCCGCCCAGTCGGCCCGGCCGCTCGATGCGTTGATGACAACACGCGGGTTCACCTCCGCCAAGACGGCGTCCAGGCTCCCCGTATCCCGCAGATCGAGGGGGCACCACGAGCTTGGGGAGGTGTCGCCCGGCTGGGTCGAGTAGGTCGCGACTGTCGTGTGCCCCGCCGTTCTCGCCTGCCGGATCAGCTCGGACCCCAGAAAGCCGCTGCCGCCGACGATCAGAATTGTCATACGCGTCACCGTAGCCTCGTGGGTCCCACGGCTAAGGCGGCCACCCCCGGAGTTCAGGTGACCGCCTTCGCCGTCGCCGTATGGCCGCGGCAGCTACGTCCGGGGTTGCCAGATGTAGCGGATATCCGGTTCGCGCTCGTCGTTGCGCTGGCCGTCGGTGCGCTCGACTTCAACGAAGCCGTGCCGCTGGTAGAAGCGGCGGGCCGGGCCGTTGATCTGGAACGTCCACAGTGACAGGCCGTCCGGCTTCTGCTGCTTGGCCAGGGACATGAAGCGGTCGCCCAGGCCGCGCCCGCGGCAATCCGGTTTGAGGTAAAGCTGCTTCAGCTCCCCGCCGTTGAGCACGAGGAGCCCCAGCACCTTGTTCTCCGTGACGGCCACCCAGGTCTCGTACTGGGGCACAAGCACCCGGGCGAACCAGTCCCGTACGTCGGCGTCGTCGTGAGCGCAGCGCACGGTGGGCAGCGCGGCTGCGTAGGAGCGCAGCCACACATCGGCTGCGGCATGTGCGTCGGCGGCGCGGGCGCGGCGCAGGAGGACGTCGTCGCTGCTCATGGCGCGCCGGTTCTACTTCCCTGGACGGCCGAGCTGGTGGACGGTCCAGCCGGCCGAGCGCCAGGGCTCGGGGTCGAGGGTGGTGCGGCAGTCGACGAGCAGAGGGTTGGCCGGACGGTCCACGAGAAGCTGAGCGTCGGCCTGCCGGTACTCGGACCATTCGGTGGCCAGGACGACGAGCTCGGCGCCGTCCAGGGAGTCGGCCAGGTCGTCGGTGTAGTCCAGCTCCGGGTTGCGGACCATCGCCGTGGGTACGGCCTGCGGGTCGTGGACGGTGACGATGCCGCCGGCCTGCTGGAGGGTCTGGCAGAGGGCAAGAGCCGGGGACTCGCGTACGTCGTTGGTGCCGGGCTTGAAAGCGGCTCCCCACACGGTGATCCGGGTGCCCTTGATGGGGTGCTCGCCCAGGGCGCGGGTGATGAGGCCGAGGGCGACGTTGATGCGGTTCTCGTTGATCTCCTCGGCGGCGCGCAGGAGGGTGGCGGCCTGGTCGGCGCCGAGCTGCTGGGCGGAGGCGGTGAAGGCGCGGACGTCCTTGGGGAGGCAGCCGCCGCCGTAGCCGATGCCGGGCCTCATGCCGCCTGCGCCGATGCGGGGGTCGATGCCCAGGATGTCCACGATCTGGGAGACGTCGCCGCCCGCGGCCTCGCACATGTCGGCGACGGCGTTGATGTACGAGATCTTCAGGCCGAGGAACGTGTTCGCGGCGCCCTTGGCGAGTTCGGCGGTCTGCGGGTCGGTGACGAAGATCGGCACGCCTGCGTCGATGATCCCGGCGTAGACGGCGCGGATCGCCTTCTCGCCCTCGGCGGTGGTGACACCGGCGATGAGACGGTCGGGGTGCAAGGTGTCCTCGACGGCGTGGCCTTCGCGTAGGAACTCCGGGTTCCATACGACGTCGACCTGTTCGCCAGCGGGCGCCAGGCGCTGGGCGAGGGCGGTGACCTGGGTGGTGGTGCCGACGGTGACGGTGGAGTTGCCGACGATCGTGCACGGCCGGTCGAGGTGGGGAGCGAGCTGACGGATCGCGCCGTAGACCTGTGCGGTGTCGTAGGAGCGGCCGTCGCGGTCGATGGGGGTGCCGACGCCGATGAAGTGCAACTCAGCGAATGCGGCCGCCTCGCGGATGTCGGTGGTGAACCGCAGTCGCCCGCTCCCGGTGTGGCGGGTGAGCAGTTCCGGCAGGCCGGTCTCGTAGATGGGGCATTCGCCGGCGTTGAGTCGATCGACCCGATTCTGGTCGACGTCCACGCCGATGACCTCGTGGCCGAGTTCGGCCATCGCCACAGCGTGCGGGATGCCGAGGTGACCGCAGCCGATCACGGAAACACGCATTTTGCAGGTCTTCCTTGTCTGGTCGGGGGCACACCGGACCCGGTGTGCCCCCGACGCTATCGGTTGGCGAGCAGGCCCCAAGTCGGGTCGCTCAGAGGTTCGTTGACGTGTTCGACCGTGTGCCGGCGGTTCAGCCCACGGCGTCCAGCGCGCCGGACAGGGCCGCGATCAGGAACTCGATGTCGTCGTCCGTCGACGTAAGCGGGGGCGCCACGACCAGCCCCTCGCTCTTGGGCTCTCCGGCTCCGGTGAACGGGTAGAAGAACACCCCGCGTTCCTCCGCGGCCGCCATCACGGGCCAGAGCTGCCCCGGGGTTACCTCCACCCCGTAGAGGAAGCCCAGTCCACGTACGTGCCGCACCGGCCCGACACCGGTCGGAGAGTGCATGCCCGCCCCGAGGTGTTCCCCTCGCTCCGCGAAGGCGGAGTGGTCGATCGCGTCCAGCTCGTCGAGGACGCCCAGGCACGCGGCCGCCATGAGGGGGTGGGTGGCCATGGTGCCCAACGCGGGCAGCGTGTCGGCGTCATCGTGCCGGACCCGGTGACCGGGCTCGCCACCGCCCACGCAGCTCGGACAGCGAGTTCGGCAGGCAGGCGCTATCGACCTGCCGGTCCAGCGCGTAGACGACCCACTCCCGGCCCGCACCCTTGCTTCTCTCCGGCACTCGGCCACAGACACGATCCACCAGACCAATCCCTGACCAGCACAAACCTAGCTACCCGGACCACGCAGCCGTGCAGAAATCCCGCGCCGTTCACTACATCCCGAGACGATCAGCCCAGGGCCTCTTCAGATCCCTGCGTGCAGCGTGGTCGCAGGATCGGGTTCCAGGCGAACCAGTTCAGGTTCTCGGCGCCCAGTTCCCACGGCGACTCCAGCAGCAGTTCCCGGGTTACCTCAAGGTCCGCGGTGACGGCAGCTGGCGCCGGGCCGATCCGGGTCATCCAGTCGCCCTCCGCACGCCAGAACTCCTCGTCCTCGCCACGCAGGCGGCACGCCGCCGCTTCCACGCAGACAGGCCATCTCGGCATCCCGTAGTGGTCGTCGCGGGCCCCGAACCAAGGTGCGCTGGCGAAGACAAGGAAGTCGTCCGGCGACAGCCTCTGCTCGAAGTGCGCGAGCAGTTCGATGCGCTGTTTCGCGTGCTTCTTTATGTCTCCGAGGAATCCCCAGCCGAAGTCCGTCAGGGTTCCCGCACATCCCGGCCAGACCTGGTCCCGGTCCAGGACCAGGTCCTCCAGCTCGTAGGGACGGAACTGGTCGTCGGAGCCCAGAACGTCGAAGGCCTGCCGGGTGAGCCAGGTGTTGCGGGCGAACATCGTCCCGTCGTGCAATGCCTTGCGCCGACTGGTCGACCGTGAGGCATGCGCGTTCTCGATCGGGCCGTTGCGCCACACGGACCGGACCAGCCCGTAAGCGGCTGCCCACCGCAGTCCGTCCTGCGTCTTGAAGAAGCCCAACTCCGTCAGACGCAGCCGTGCCCGCCCCAGCGCGTCCTGGATGTCCCCGTCCGTCGGCTGCTGCTCCCCCACGATGCCCCGCTCCCCCGCGTCGGTGTGCCTTCCCATCTGCGCTGCAGCGCCTGCAGGAAGAGTCAGATCGTACGCGGCGCCACTGACACCTCGCTGCCGTCTTCCACGACGTTCACAGCGTCCACCGGACCGCTCCGAGAGAGGCCGGACCGCTGGAAGTCCGCGCTGAGCGCGTGCAGTTCAGCGCGACGGGCGAGCATGAGTTCCTCCGGCTGCCGCAGGGCGGTGTCCAGGAGCCAGACCCCGCGGCGGAACTGCTGGAAGCCGATGCTCTCCCACAGCGCGGCGATCTTCTTCTTCGCCTGGCGGCGGGACGCCTCGGTGACCTGCTCGCGGTCCTCGGGGTATTCGCCCATGGCCGGGTACGCCGCCACCGCACAACAGCCGCCGGACAGGCGGCGGATCGTCTCGGCCACCAGGATTGGTCCCAGCCCGAAGCCCCTCCATGCCCTGTCGAGATGGACACGGTCGAGGATCAGCAGATCACCGACAGGATGGGTGACGGCCTTCTCGAACGCGGCACTGTAGCCCGCGCGTCCAGACCGACCGAGAACGGCTGCGGCAATGACCTCGAGATCACCAGACTCGGCATCCGCCGCCTCCCACCCACTGTCACCGGTGTCATCACGCAGCCGCCACAGGATCACATGCCCGACCTCGGTGCCCGCAGCTGGAGCACGGCTTCCCTCGTCCTCCCACTCCTCGTCACCCGCCATCCCATAGGTGACCTTGACGTACCAGGACTCCAGAGTGTCCTCGAAGTCGTAGGGCACCACGGGATGCCCGTGACCGTAGTGCAGATGCAACCGGGCGGGATCGCCCGGGAGTTCACCGACCAGGCGCTTGTGCCTCGCTGACGTCATGTCCACAGCCTAGGAGCGGGCACTGAACACCCCACCGGGAAACGGCACGACGGGCACCTCGCCAGGGTCCTCCTCCTGATCATGGATACAGAGATCAACCTCCTCGCACGACGAGGTCGCGGCTGATGCCCAGGTCGTCGAGCAGCAGCTGCAACGGCCCGGTGTCCCGCGCGGGCACGGGACGCGACGCGGCCCACTCGCTCAGCTGACCGGTGTCGATCCCGAAGCCGCCCTGGGCCGCCACAGTCACCCAGGGATCCAGGTCCGCGGAGCGGAACGCGGTCAGCCCGCTGACCAGTGCTTCGCGGAACGTCCGCTGCTGTGCGCCGTCCAGGTTCCGGTAGAGCGAGCCGCACAACTCGCGGAACACCACCGCGTGTCCGCTCTCGTCCCGCCGGTGCAGATCGGTGGTGATCCGGTTCATCGGCTGGATCTCCTGGGCGGTGGCCAGTGCGGAGAGGAACCCGCTGATCGTCGTCTCGGCGGCCAGCGAGAACGCGATGCCGACGATGTCGCGGTCGAACCCGGACAACCCGGCGCGGGCCGCGGCCAGTCCCTGGACGACCGACCAGCCGCCCGGCGCGAACCGCACGTCCGCCAGGTCGCGCCGCCTGCGGGTGACGCCGACGGCGTTGTGGCACATCAGGATGTGATAGTGCTCATCGATGATCGTCTGGTGCAGCGCGTCGACGGCGATGTCGTCGCGGCGGACGGGGATCCGTTCCTGGAGCATCAACCGGCAGGCCGGCAGGATGATCTCGTCCTCGATGGCCGCGGTCTTGGCGTTGTAGGCGATCCACGCCGCGGACAGGATGCGCGAGCGAGCGTCCCGGTCGAGCCGGTCGGCACCCGGCAGGCCCAGCACCGGGACGAGGTGTTCGGGGAAGTCCGGCAGCGCCGCGTCGAAGTGACCGTCGAGGTCGAGCTCGTCCTTCTTGACGGCCACTCGCTTCCCCCAGCGGAGCGTCAGCTGCACCAGCAAGTCACGCTCGTACTCGGGCACTTCACGTGCCGCGACCATCAAGAAACCTCCTTCGTGGGTTCACCACAGGAATCAGGGAGACGCCGGCCGGAACGGCGAGCGCGGCCAGGCGCGACTGCCAGAACCCGGCCACTGCGGCGTCCGTGTCCAGGAACCGGCCCAGCCCCTCGATGACCGGCCGGATGCCGTGCAGGGCGTTCAGCGTCCAGACGGGCACGCCGGCGAGATCCGGCACGGTGGCCTGCTCGGTGACGACCCGGTGCCCTGCCGTACCGGCGAGCTCTCCGAGCAGGGCACGGGTGATCCCGGGGAGCAGACCGGGGCCGGGCGGTGGCCCGCACAGCGTGTCGCCCCGCCACCAGACGATGCTCGTGGACGCCCCCTCGACCACGTGCCCTTGCGGCGAGACCAGCAGCGCCTCGTCGGCTCCCGCCGCAGCCGCGGCAGCCCGCAGGGAAGCAAGGTGGTCCAGGTCGGCGCCCTTGACGGCCGGCAGCCGACGGCGGTCGGATCCCGCCGCGGTCCACAACCGCACGGTCGCCGCGCGCGGTGGCGCGGGGCGCAGCCACATCCGCAGCCGCGTTCCCGACCCGGTCCCCACGAGTTCGACGCGAGGAAACCATCGGCCTCGCGCGGGCAACGCCTCGGCGGCCGAGCGAAGGAACCGGTCCGTCACCTCCGCTCCCGGTCCGCAGAACCGGTCGCAGGCCGAAGTGAAGCGTTCGGCGTGCCGGTCGAGTCCCCGCACCCGCCCCTCCTCCACGAGCCAGGAGTCGATGACCAGCACCGTCCCGGCGGCGTCGGCCGTCGACCAGCCGCCATCGGCGTCCCACCACCGGCGGACGCCCTGGCCGGTCGCTGTGCTCATCGCTGGGTTCATCGTCGGAGGCTTCCCGCGTCCGACACCGTCGGCGCACGCCAGGCGCGGAGCGACGCCGCCGCCTTGAGCAGCATCTCCTCGTACTCTTCATGCGGGTCGGAGCCGAGCACGATCGCCCCGCCGGCACCAATGGTCAACCGGTCACCGACGCGGACCGCGGTGCGGATCACGATGCTCAGGTCCGTGCCGCCGCAGAGACCGAAGTAGCCAAGGGCACCCGAGTACACACCCCGGGCCTCCGTCTCCAGGCGGTCGATGATCTCCATGGTGCGCAGCTTCGGCGCCCCGGTCATCGACCCGCCGGGAAAGCACTGCCGGACGCAGTCCACCGCGCCGACCCCGTCATGGAGCCGCCCCCGAACAGTGGAGACCAGTTGGTGCACGGTCTCGTAGCTCTCGACGGCCAGGTACGGGTCGACCTCGACACTGCCCACCTCACACACCCGGCCCAGGTCGTTGCGCAACAGGTCGACAATCATCAGGTTCTCGGCCTGAGTCTTGGCACTGGAGGCGAGCGTGGCAGCCAGTTCGGCGTCGCGCACCGGGTCGGCGTCGCGCGGGGCTGTCCCCTTGATCGGCTTGCTGGTGACCGTACGGTCCCTCTCGATACGCAGGAACCGCTCCGGCGAGGAACTGAAGACCGTGACATCGCCGAGGCGCAGGAGCGCGGCGTACGGCGCCGGGTTCACCCGGCGCAGCCTCAAGTAGAAGGAAGTGCCGTCGTCACGGAACGGCATGTGCAACGTGTTCGTCAGACAGATCTCGTAACTCTCGCCCCGGTACAACTGCCGTCGGCACTCCGCGATGTCCGCCAAGTACTGGCTCCGGCCGCGGCCCAGGTACTCCTCGGCACTCGGGGGCGGGCCGGCGGCAGGCTCGCGCGGCGGCTCGGCGTCGGCCGGGTTCAGACCCATCAGAAGCGCGGACGTCCGTTCCACCCACTCCTGCGCGTCGCGCCGGGTCTTCTCGTCATGGACGGCCACCAGGTAGGTCAGTCCCTCCTGGTGGTCGACCGCGATGACGCGATCAGCGAACATCCACATGGCGTCCGGCGTCTCGGCGGTGTGGCGTGCCGTGGCCCCGCACTCGGCCTTGAGTTCGTAGCCGAAGTAGCCGACATAGCCGCCGGTCAGGTCGAAGGGCAGGTCCGAGTCGGGGACGCGCCGTTCGCGCAGCCGCTGTTGGAGGACGTCGAACACGCTGCCGGTGACGATATGGACGCCGTTCGCATCGCGCACTTCCACTGTCCCGCTGCCGGTGCGGTAGGTCAGAACCTCGCTGAGCGGACCTGACGTGTCGCCGAGGAACGAGAACCGGGACAGGCCTTCCTCCACCCGGCTGCTGTCCAGCCAGAAGCAGTACGGGATGTTGTCGAAGAGCTCGAGAAAAATGCTCTCGGAATCGGCAGCGGTCGACACGACCGTGCTGATGATTCCCAGTCCCTCGACCGCGCCGGGCGTGTCGTCGGACACTGCGGGGTCGGTATCGGTATCGGTATCGGTGTCGGTGTCGGTGTCGGTGTCGGTGTCGGTGTCGGTGTCGGTGTCGGTGTCGGTGTCGGTGTCGGTGTCGGTGTCGGTGACCGTGACGGACGGCCGTTGTCCGTGCTGCGTCCGGCGGGTCAGCTCGGCGAAATTCTGCAGGATCTCACGCCCGTACTGGGAAGCGATCGACTCGGGGTGGAACTGCACACCCCACTGCGGCAGATCACGGTGACGCAACGCCATGAGCACGCCGTCGTCCGCCCACGCGGTGGCGACGAGTTCCTCGGGCAGGGGCTCCGGCACGCACAGCGAGTGGTAACGAACCGCGACGAATTCACGCGGAATTCCGGCGAACAGGGGATCTCCCTCGTGGGAGACCTTGGCGAGGTGCCCGTGTTTCGGTTCAGGCGCGGCGACCACCGACGCTCCGGCCAGCTGCGCGATCATCTGATGGCCGAAGCAGACGCCCAGCACGGGAAGCGTGGTGCGGCGCAGCAGGTCGCCGAGAAGACCGACGTCGCGAGGGTTCTGCGGCCGTCCAGGGCCGGGTGAGACCACGATGTTGTCGAAGTTCTCCAGCCGCAGGCTGGACAACATCGGATCGTCGTTGACCATGACGACGGGCTCCTGGCCGTTGATGTCGGCGATCAACTGGTACAGGTTGAAGGTGTACGAGTCATAATTGTCCAGCAGCAAGGTACGCATCATGGACCGTCCGATATTTTCCAGAGCGTCTGGACGTCGTCCGGTGCCAAGGTGATCCCGAAGATCTCCTCGGGAGCGGAGAGCATCTCCTCCACATCGAGTTCCCGGACGATCGCCGGCTCTGCGGGACGTATTTCCGTGAGAGTGCTGCCGGCGAGGAGGTGCCTCACTTCGGGCCGTGTGCGCTGGAGGACCATCCGGTGGTTGAACGGCGAACGCGGATGCGTCAGGCAGAAGTGGTTGAGGAGCTCGAAGTCCGACGGATAGCGCGCGTCGGTGGTGAAACCGTAGAGCTCTGCCGGCCCCTCGGGCCGCAGGAACCGCAGTACGTGTTCACCATTCGGTTCCCGCACCAGGTCAAAGGGCCAATCACCCTCAAGCCGGGAGTTCTCGGCGAGGCGGATAGGGGCGTGCGGCCCGTATGCGCCGAAACTCACGTCGAAGAGCCAGCGTTCGCCGTCGAGCTCCACGCACAGGGCCACGTGCAGCGCAGGCCCGAACCTGCTCCCGGTGCGGATCCGCGTCCTGCCGGCGAACGCCGTGAACGTGAACCCGATGCGGTCCAGCACGGCCGCCATCAGCACGACCTGTTCCAGGCACCAGCCGCCGCGCCCCCGCCGCACGATCTTCTCCTGGACGCTGTCCAGGTCCAGCGGCACCGCCGTGCGCCCGAGCAGCGCGTCGAGGTTGTCGAAGGCGATCGCGTCGACGTGGGCGGCGTGCAGGCCCCGCAGCGTGGCGAGGTCCGGAGCGACGTCGCCCAGGTAGCCCACGCGGCTCAGGTAGGCGTCCAGGTCGACGCCGCTCCCCTGCCACATCGAATCCGTCAGCTCGTCGTTCATGCGAACTGCCCGGCGAGCAGTGCCGCGAGAACGATCCAGCCGAAGTAGGTGTTGGCGACGAAGGCGTCCCAGCACGACTTCGGATCATCCAGGTCCACACGTACGAGCAGATAGGACAGAAAGACTCCCGCGAGCACGACGATCAGGTAGAACGCCCACTCCATCGACGTCCGGGAACCGGCCCACAGCACACCGCCGACGCCGGCCACCATGAACACCGCCAGCCACGCCTTGGTGGCCGTGCCGAACAGCAGGGCGGAAGACCTGACACCGATGTTGCGGTCGTACTCCTTGTCCTGATGGGAGTAGATCGCGTCGTGGATCAGGGTCCAGAAGGCCCCGCAGGCGTACAGGCCGTACACCGCGAGCGGGTAGTCGAAGCTCCCGGTCGCCGCCGTCCAGCCGATCAGCACGTAGACGCTCATGACCAGCGCCAGGAACGCGGAGGGCCAGGCGAAGATACGCTTCATATAGGGGTACGCGACGATCAGCGGGTACGAGACCGCCGCGACCAGAGCTGTCTCCACGTTCGCCACCGACAGGACCAGCAGTGCGACCACGGCCTGCGCGGCGGCGAACAGCAGTGCGTTCCCGACGCTGATCGTCCCCGACGCGACAGGACGCGACACGGTGCGGGCGACACGGGCGTCGACGTCCTTGTCGATCACGTCGTTCACCGCGCAGGCCGCACCGCGCACCAGCACCGCGGCGACTGCCAGAACCACGACCGCCAGGAGGCCCGGTCGTCGATCGGATGCCAGGACGGCAGCCCATAACCCTGGAAGCAGATAGAGCACGTACCCCGTGGGCCTGTCCAGACGCATCAGCAGGAGATACGCGCGGACCGAGTTCGGGCTCTTCGAGACGACGCCTGTCGATATCTTGTGCAGCATCAGGATCCGATCACCATGTCACCGGAAGTTGGATCAACCCGCCGATCAGCGTGTTGTGGCGCAACCCCAGCTCCTCCACCCCGACGGCCAGACGCAGGGTCGGCAATCGCGCGACGAGCTGGGTGAGCACCACCTGCAGCTGCATCCGGGCCAGCATCGCGCCGACGCACTCGTACGCGCCGTACCCGAACACGAGACTGCCCGCAGTGTCACGCGTGACATCGACCCGGCCAGGGTCGGCGAAGACCCTCTCATCGTGGTTGGCCGCGATGATATTCAGCAGCAGGCGGTCGCCGGCCCGGATGGTGACCCCGTCGACCTCGAAGTCCGTCAGCGCATAGCGGAGCATGCCACCGTTATGCGGGTTCGGCATCGACATCCGCAGGGTCTCCTCGACAGCACCGGGGACGAGACCCGGGTCGTGCAGCAACGCCTGCCACTGCTCGCGGTCGGCCAGCAGCAGCGACACACAGGTGCCGATCCGGGCCACCGTGGTCTCGAAGCCGCCGAACAGCAGCAACGCCGTCAGCCCGAGGACCTCGTCGTCCTCGATCCCCTCGGTCGCGCAGATCCTGGAGATCACGTCATCGCCCGGATTCCGCCGCTTGTCGGCGACGAGTCGCCTGCAATAGCCGAACAGTTCGCCCAGCCCCTGCTTGGACCTGGCCGGATCCCCGACGCCCGCCGCGTCCTGGGTCCAGCCGCCGAACCGGTCCTTGTCCTCCTGGGGCACGCCCAGCCACTCGCACATCACCTGGATCGGCAGCGGCAGCGCCAACGCCTCGCGCAGGTCAACCGGCGGCTTCTGCCCGGCCAGTGCGTCCAGGAGCTGCCCGGTCAGTTTCTCGACGTAGGGCCGCAGGGCCAGCATCCTCTCGGGTGAGAAGTGCGGCTCCAACAGGGCACGCAACCGGGCGTGGTCGGTGGCGAAGCCGCCCAGCAGGCCGGCGAGAAGCGCCGACCCGCTGTCCTTCTGCGCGGCCTTCGGATCGGGATGGGAGCGGCTGAGCCGGTCGTCGTCGAGCAACTGCCTCACCCAGGCATGACCGGTGACCAGCCACGCCTCGTCGCCCTCGGCAGTACGAACCCGATGGACCGCGCCCTGGGCTTGGAGCGTGCGCAGCCCTGGCGCGAGTCGCAGCACGTTCGTCTGCTCGAACGGCAATTGAGCTGGGGTACTCACTGACGGCCTCCGCCGTGATCGAGGTTCAGACATGCGGTGAGCAGAATGTCGCGCAGCCACAGGTTGATCGGGTCCTGAGTCCTGAGTCCTGAGTCCTGAGTCCTGGGTCCTAAGTCCTGGTCACGCGGTGGGCCTGCGATGGACGATGCGGTCGAACAGCGCGGTCAGGTCGGTGGACGCGGCCGAGGACAACTCGGCTCGTCCGAGGTGCTCCAGCGCCGAGTCCAGATGGCTGCGGGCCAGCTGCTCGGCCGTGCGCCGGCCGCCGGATTCCTCGACGAGGTCGGCCATCTCCTGCAGATGCGCCGCCGTGGTGCCGTCGGCGTGCCACAGCCGGCTCAGTCGTTCGCCGGCCGGGCTGTCGGCGGACAGGGCCGCCAGCACCGGAAAGCTCGGGTTGCGCCGCAGGATGTCGCTCCGGGCGGGCTTGCCGGTCACTACGGGGTCGCCCCAGATGTCCTCGATGTCGTTGCAGATCTGAAAAGCGAGACCCAGATGCCTGCCTGCGCCACAGAGGGCTGCCAGGACGTGCTCCGGTCTGCCCGCCCGCACCGCGGGCGTCACCAGCGCGCACTCCAGCAGCGCGGACGTCTTCTCCTCCACGATTCTGTCGTACTCCGCGATGCCGGTGCCCGGCCCCAGTCGGACGGTGAACTCACGGGACTGGCCCGCGAGAACGAGACCGATGGCTTCGGCGAACACGCTGGAGATCTCCGCACGGCCTGGGCCCTGGTCGTCGACGACCATCCGCAGTGCCAGCGCCTGCAAGGCGTCCCCGGCCAGGATGGCCAGACTGGTGCCGAACACCTTCCACGCGGCCGGGCGGCCGCGGCGCAGCTCGTCCGCGTCGATGATGTCGTCGTGGATCAGGGTCGAGTTGTGCAGCAGTTCCAGTGCGGCCGCCTGGCACCGCACATCCTCCGGCCCCAGGCCGACTCCGTCAGCCGCAGCCAGCATGAGGGCGGCGCGGGTCTGCTTGCCGCCCTCCGCACCGCTGGGGGCACCGTGTTCGTCGGTGAAGCCAAGATGGTACGAGCAGATCCGGGCAGGGTCGGCTCCAGAGCGGAGACCTGCTGCCGTATGACGGGTATCACCGTGGACTGCACCGTCCTCGGCGGCAGGACGGCTTGGAGCCCCGTCGACGAGGAGTCGAGTGCGCTCATCCAGATTCTCCTCCGGTCGCACGCCTTCCCCATTCCTCGTCAGAACCTGCGCGTATGGGGTTCGCGAGTTGCACTACTGAAACTCACTGCGCTGAATATGTCGCTCGAGCTGTAGGTCCGGAGCGATGCATCGGAATTTTCCCAAGCGTTCCGACCGCCATCCTGAACGACCTCTCCTGAGCGTGTCAACGACGCAACGTGAGCGTCTTCGTCTTTAGGAAAAACCCCAAAGAACACAGCGTGAGGTCTGGATTAGACTACGCTGCGGAGTGGTTGCCACCGGGCGGTACGAGGCCGAATTCGAGTCCGGCTATTAGCCGCGCTCTCCGGGGGGACTGGAATGAATGCCTGAGAGGCGGAATGGCTATGTCAGTTGGTTCTGGCCAATTACATGAAGGCAGGCCATTCGACCCGTACGACGCACACCGCGACGACCCTTATTCGTTTCTGGCCGACATCACTGAGCCGGTGTTCTATGCCCCATTGCTCAACGCGTGGTGCGTCACTCGGCGCGAGGACATGGTTGCCGTGCTGCGAGACGACCGGAACTTCTCGGCACGCGACCACAACCCCCGCTCCTCGGTCGAGTTGCCCGAGGACGTGAGCCGGATGCTCCGTACCTGGCGCGGTGCCGGTGCTCTGGCCGTCGGCTCGCTCGACCCTCCCGAGCACACCAGGATCAGGGAAGTACTCAACGTCGGGTTCACGCCGGCCAGGGTCCGGGCGTTCGAACCCACGGTCCGTTCGATCGCCGCCGACCTCGCCGAACGGACCGCGGTCGCGGCGGAGTTCGACTTCATCACGGCATTCGCCGTTCCGTACGCCCTTGAGGTGATCTGCCGGCGCCTCGGGATTCCGGACGAGTACCTCGACCGCCTCCGCACGTGGTCCGAGCAGCGCATCGAACTCATGATGTTGCAGAGCTACACCGATCCCGACCCGCTGCGTGAATACGCCCGTGGTCTGATGGAATTCGGAGCGTTCGCCCGCTCGCTCGCGCAGGAGCGGCTTGTCTCACCGCAGGACGACCTGATCAGTGAACTGCTCCACGACGGCAAGGCAGGCCGGACGCTCACCGCCGACGAGGTTTCTGTCCAGATCCCCACGCTCGTCTTCGCGGGACACATGACCTGCGCGGAGGCACTCGGCACGATCTTCTACCAGCAGCTTCAGGCACCCGGCGGCTGGGCCGAGGTGGTCGACGGGACGATCGCCCCACGGGACCTCGTCGAGGAGGGACTGCGGATCGACAGTCCGCTGGCCGGGATGTACCGGACCGCGCTGCATGACGTGGTGGTCGGCGACGTCCACCTGGCCGCGGGGAGCCGACTGCTTCTGCTGTACGGAGCTGCCGGCCGGGACAGTCGCGCCCACGCGTGTCCGGCCGGGTTCAGTCCGGGCAGTGAGTCCGCCTCGCATCTCGCGTTCGGGCATGGCATCCATTTCTGCCTCGGAGCTGGATTCGCCCGCATGGAACTGGAGGTCGCGATACAGGCCCTCGCCGCCAGGATGCCGGATCTGACTCTGGCACCGGGGCCGCCGCCATGTCACCGGCCGGTGTTCCCACTGCGGGCGTTGAGCGAATTGCGGGTGCGGCAGCGGAGACGGGTGGCCGGGCGGTCGTCGGGAGATCTGGGCGACACGTTGGCCCCCGCAGAGCTCACTTGACTCACTCGTCGGACGGCATCGAGTGCGAGGACCCCCGGTTCCGCAGATCTGTATGCCGACCGGCCCCGACAAGCCGAAACGGCCCGCCAGTTCAACTGGCGGGCCGTTTCGGCTTGTCGGAATGATGGGGCCGGGGACGCCGCCGACGTCATGCGCGGACCGCGGTGAGGAAGAGGTAGCCGCTCTCCGGGATGGCCCCGAACCTACGCACGAAGTCGATGAGCGAGGTGGCCTTTTCCTCGCCGACCAGATCGGCCAGCTTGTCGTGGACGGTCTCAAAGGCGTCCGCCATGAGTGTGAGGGTACGGATGACGTTGTCGGTGATGTCACGGATCTCTACGTCGACGAAACCGTTGGCGGCCAACGCCATCCGGTATTCGTCCACAGTGCCCAAGGAGTGCACCGCGTAGTTCTCGCAGATGTGGTCCAGGACCACGCGTCCCTCAGGGCTGACCGGGCCGCGCTGGATGACGTCGGCGATGGCGAGCCGGCCGCCGGGGCGCAGGACGCGGGCGGTCTCGGCGAGCACATGGCTGCGGTCGGGCATGTGCCACATCGACTCCAGCGCCCAGGCCGCGTCGAACGAGCCGTCGGGGAAGGGCATGTCCATCGCGTCCGCGAACTGGAACGTGGCCCGGTCGGCGAGCCCCGCCGCGGCCGCACGTTTCGTGGCCTGCGCCACCTGGTCGTGGCTGACGGAGATGCCCACCACGTTGACATCACAAGCGCTGATGAGCCGCAGCGCGGGATTTCCTATGCCGCAGCCGATGTCCAGGACCCGCTCGTCGGACTGCGCAGCGAGACCTGAGATCATCAGGTCGGTCAGGCGGTGTGTGGCTTCCTCGATGGAACTGTCGTCGGCATCGTTTTCCCAGTAGCCATAGTGGATGTTCGGGCCCCACACGGTGCGGTAGATGCGACCGAACCCGTCGTACACGCCGGCGACGTCGCTGGGAGCGGGAAACTGCGTCATGAGGATCTCCGTACTCGTGGTGAAGAGTGAAGGTGGCGCGACGTCGGCGACGGTGGGCGAAGGCGGGCGGAAAGCCGCTGCGCCCGACTGGGCAAAGCCAGCCGAGCGCCTTACGTGATCTGCTTCTTCGCTCACTTCAGTTCGAAGCGCAGGAAACCCAGCCGCAAGCCTCCCGCTCGCCATTCGGCGCCGAGCGCCTGGTTCGCCATCAGGGATATCCTCAGCTGCCGGCGCTCGACTGCCGAAAGGCTGTTGTCACTGTCCAGCACCGCCTTCGTCCAGGCGGTGCTCTCCTCCCAGAACGGCGCGGTTTCCGACGTGGCGTCGACGTCGTCGACCAGCTCGAAACCCGCGGCCCGCGCGGCTTCCGCGTAGTCGCGCACCGTGGCCGGTTTCGTGTAGAAGTACTCGGACCACACATCGGCCCCGTGAGGACGTGTGATGAACACTTCCTCGATGCAGACACTGCCGCCCGGACGAATCACGCGCGCCAGACGCTCGAACCACTGCGGACGGTTGAAATATCCGCTGCTCTCGATCGCCACCGCCGCGTCGTAGGGGCCGTCCAGGGGGAGATGCATCGCATCACAGACCAGCGTGCGGACCTTCTCGCCCACACCGGATTCCTGCGCGAACCTCTCGACGATCGGCGCGTGTTCCGGCGCGTTGGTGACGGCCGTGACGTCGGCGCCGTATTCCTGTGCCCAGAAGAGCGAGCCGCCGCCCAACCCGCAGCCGACATCCAGGATTCTCCCCGACAGCCGGTGTTCGGCGCCCCAGATCTTGGCCGCGTACCTGAGCAACCCCTCTTGGTGGAGTCGTATGCTGCGCCGAATGTCATCGGGCGTCGCCTCGTGAACGTCCACTGGCGTTCGGGAGGAGGGGTAGTGGCCGACATGATAGTGAATCCGGGGTCCGGGCCCGTATTTGCGAACAAGCCTGGCCGTTTTGTCGTCGTAGTACTGACCGACCAATCGCGTCTCGTCCTGATGCTCCAGCACCTTTTGAGATGAGCTTGAAAGTTCATCCAGATTTGACACAGCCATTCCTCCAGGGCTCGGATGCCGACGAAATTGTGGCGAATCGCCTGCTGGTAGTTGGAAATGGAGAGCCGCCCGCACGATCCGGAATGTCGAGTCACATCGAAAATAGGTGGCAGCTATCGGACTCCATCCTGGGAGGGCGCCCCAGGGCGTGTCAACGACGCAGTGTGAGCATCTTCGACTTTAGGAAAAACCCCAAAGAACACAGCGTAAGGTCTGGATTAGACTACGCCGCGGAGTGGTAGCCGCCGGGTGGTACCGAGGTCGAATTCGAGGCCGGTTATGAGGCCGGCCGGCACCAACGGCGGACGAGGCTGCCCGAGAAGAACTCGGTTTCCAGTGACCGGCGGGGAGGTCCTGTACAGCGACGCGGGCCAGGCGTTCGACGCGGACGTCATGGCACGGAACGGAGTGGGAATGACTGGCGGTAAGCAGGTCCTGCTGGCCGAGCCGCGGAGTCTGTGTGCCGGTGTACGCCGGGCGATAGCCATCATCGAACTGGCTGTGTGTCTACTCGGCGCACGGTGTCTCCCCGCAGGTACGGCAGAACGCGGAGGCTCGCGGGCTGGACGTGATCGACGCGACCTGCCCACTGGTGGCCAAGGTGTACCAGGAGGCCCGCCGGTTCGCCCGCGACGGGCGGACGTTGCTGCTGCTCGGACACGCGTACCACGAGGAGGTCGAGGGCAGGTACGGACACGCTCCCGACCGGACGGTCATCGTCGAGACGGTCGCCGACGCGAAGGCACTGGACCTTCCCCCCGACGCACCGGTCGCCTACCTCACCCAGACCACGCTCTCAGTGGACGAGACCCGGGACATCATCACCGTGCTCCAGCGCAGGTTCACCGGCCTGCGCGGGCCCGCCACAGACGACATCTGTTACGCCAGCCAGAATCGCCAGGACGGCATCAGGGCCATCGTGGACCGGTGCGACCTGGTGCTGGTGGTCGGTTCGACCAACTCCAGCAAGTCGATCCGGATGGTCGAGGTGGCGCGCAGGCTCGGCGGCAGGGCCGAACTGGTGCCGGACGTGACCCACTTCGACCCCACGTGGCTGGCCGGCGTGAACACGGTCGGCGTGAGCGCAGGGGCGAGCGCGCCGGAGATCCTCGTCGACCAACTGCTCGACCGGCTCGCCGAACTGGGTTTCGCGGACCCATCCGTGCAACGGGTGGCGACCGAGGACGTCGTGTTCTCCCCGCCCGCGCGGCTGACCGGAGGGACGGACGTGCTGTGACCTATCGAGACCGGGCTCCCGTGTCGCTGATGGCGACGGCACGGGCTTCGTTGGCAGCGCGTGGGCGGTGAGCCGCGTCGTTCCGACCTGTCCGACCGGTCGCGGCCACGACAAGCCGTGAGGTTCCTTCCAGGCGTCAGCCAGCAGACGAGGCCGTCGACCGAATCGGCATCGCGCCGGGCAGTCGGCCCGAACCTACCGAGAGAGCGGCCCCTACCACACCCAGTGAGGAGCACTGTTCGACATGGCGCTGCTGGAATCCATGCGCGACCCGGCGAGGCTACGTGAGCTGACCACCGGTGCCGGCCCTCCGCGACCTCGCCTGGGAGATCCGCACGTTCCTGATCGAGCGGATCTCCGCGACCGGGAGACACCTCGGGCCCAACCTGGGTGTGGTCGAGCTGACCATGGCGTTCCACACGGTGTTCGAGTCCCCGCGGGACCGGTTGCTGTGGGGCATCGGGCACGAGTCCTACGTGCACAAGATCCTCATGGCCGCGCGACCGTCGCGATCACTGGCGACGGCGCGATGACCGGCGGCATGGCATGGGAGGCGCTCGACAACATCGCGGCCGGGCCGGAGCGACCGCTCGTCGCACAGGGCATCGGGGTGACGGTGGTGGACCCGAGGTGGGGCACCGGGGTCAATCCCGCGCCGGCCGACCTGGCCCGGCGCCACCGGCACGCGATCACGGTTCAGGACAACGGCCGCGCGGGTGGTGCCGGTTCCGCGATCACCCAGGCTCTGCGGACCGCCGACATCGACACCCCGCTGCGCGAGTTCGGCATCCCGAGGCGGTTACTCAGCCACGCCTCCAGGGCCGAGCTACTGACCGTCTGCGGGCTGGTCGCGCAGAACATCACCAGGATCGCGGTGGAGCCTCTGCCCGGCCTCGACGCCGCACCGGCGTGGGCAGGCATCGACATCCCGGCACCTGGCCGGTTCGCTCAGGGGAGGAACATTGACGACCGTCGATTGGGGAATGCCCTTGCCCCGCAAGGACAAGGTCCCGCTCTCGGTGGCCACGGGGCGGACCTCCCCCCAGATCATGGTGGGCACAGTGCCGGTTGGCGGCGTCGCCCCGGTGTCGGTGCTGTCGATGACCATCACGTCCACCGCCGACATCGACGCCACGCTGCAGCCGAGCGTCGAACTCACCGCGACGGGCTGTGAGCTCGTGCATGTCGCCGTCCCGTCGGCGGACGACGCGGCGCCACGCCTGCGATTCGCCCGCAAGTCGGGCATCCCGGTGGTCGCTGACGTCCGCTTCCTGCCGAAGTACGTGTTCACCGCCATCGACGCCGGCTGCGCCGCGGTACGGGTCAAGCCGGGCAACATCCGCCAGCTCGACGACCAGGTCGGCGCGATTCGCCCGTGCGGCCAAGGACACGGGCATCCCGACCCGGATCGGCGTGTACGCCGGGACGCTGGGCAAGTGGTTGCTGCACGGCGGCGTCACCCCGGAAGCGCTGGTGGAGTCGGCGCTGTGGGAGTGCTCTTTGGGCGAAAAGGCCCCCGGTTCCAGGACGTGTCAAGTCCGCGGTCGCGTTCGGCGTGCTGCTCGCGGGGGCATCGACGGCACCATCCGCGTCGCGCTGTCCGTACCACCGGTCGGGGAGGTCCAGGCGGGCAGGCAGATCCTGGAGTCGCTCGGGGTGCGGCCAGAGGAACTGGACATCATGTCGTGCCCGTCCTGCGACCAGGTGAGGCACGCGAGGCCGACATCGGTGCAGCTGCCGGCAATACCTTCATGGAGACCGGCTCGTCACAGGTCACGGTGTGGTCCGCGCACTCATGGCCGGCCGGCGCCTGGCCTCCGGCCTGACCAGAAGGAGCGAGACAAAGCAAACACCTGGGAAACAGCATTCGAAATGCAGTTCACTCATGAGCGTACGGATTACGATCTCGCCAACCACTGAGCGTCAATCCACAGTCTCAGGCGAAATGCGCGGGGGCCACGAGTCCGTTCGCAGAACCTGCAGTACGAACGCTCTCGAAACCAACGCGACACGATTCGTCGCTTGCAACTTGTGGGACATGACGCGGACGTGATAGTCGATGGTCTTCGAACTGAGGTACAGCTCTCTCGAGAGTCGCCCACTGGAGAAGCCGGCCGCGACACCCTCCAGGATCCTGGCCTGGACTGAGCTGAGAACCAAACCATCGACCGGCTGGCAGACTTCGGAGCCGTTCTGATCCTTATCCATGGCACCCATCCATTCCGTACGGCCGACTGAGCCAGGACCGCAACGGAGAAATGCAGAGCGAGAAGTACTGGAATAAAATTCTAAGTGGATCATTCACTCTTGTCACTCTCGCGGCCCTGCAGCCCGTCAATTTTCGCCGACCTCGGAATTCCCTCCAAATTTTGCGGAACTCCGACCTGTATTGACGGCGCCGGGGAATGGTGTTGCCTGCTGAGCTGGGGGCGGCCCGGCTGATGGCACCCACGCTCACCCCGACTCGTGGCGAGCTCGCCGCCAAAGTCCTCGACGACATCCGCGTGGCCATGCGCGCCGCGTCGATCTCGGTGCGCAGCTACCTGTGACGGACGGGAAGAAACGATTCGGCGGACTGGAAGCGAGACACTCAAGTCGCCACAGGAAGTGGCCGCTCGGCTTTCCGCACAGCTGGGTCGCGCGCCGCGAGGTCAGGCGGAAAATCATGTCGATCACCGCGCACGCCACGAAGCCCGCCCGCACCAGCAGATCGGCGCCGAAGCCCACGTCGACGGCCGACACCCCAGCGTGGGCGGAGCGAACGCGGACACACCGCGCCCTATATCTCAGCGGAATCCGGCTTGGGAGCTCGCCGCGGCGCTGTGCTCGCTTGCGAGCGTGCTTCGCGACGTAGTGTTACCCGGCCACGAACATCGCCGGCGGGGGGCCTGACGCCATTGCATCCGCACGCACGCGATCACGTCCAGGTCGTGAGCATCGTCCGACCACTACAGGTCCGCTGGGGGAGCAGCGGCGGGCGGTCGGCCACGCCTCGTCCTGCACGGCGATCAGGGCACACGTGATCATCCTCCCTGCAGGGCCTCGGCGATCATCGCCGCCGTCAGCATCTGCGCGCCCCTGCCACTGTTCGGGTCGCAACCGGTGACGTCCTCGATCCGCTTCAGGCGGTAGTCCAGCGTGCTGCGGTGGATGTACAGGCTGCGGGCTGCCTTGTTCCTGCTGTAGTCGGAGTCGACGAAGGCGGCCAACGTCTCCCACAGGACCTTGTGCGCCCGAAGAGGCCTGATCACCGCAGCCAGGTCGGTTCGCACCTTCTCGTTCAACGTGACCGCGTACTCGACCAACACGTCCGAGATCGTGTAGGCGCCACTCGGGCGCAGTCCGGCCACCACCAGCCTCATCACGTAGGATGCCTCGTTGAACCCATCGACAAGGTGTTCTCTGTCCCGTTCCGCGGTGGCGAGCCAACCTCTGCCGCCAAGACACTGGTTCAGCCTCGTCACCGAGCAAGGGCCGCTGCCTGGACCGGCTGCCGGGATGAAGAGAACGACGTTGCCGTCCCGGTGCGTCAGAAGCGAGTCCTGTCCTGCTACCGCGCGCAACGCATCCATGCCGCAGGCGGGCTCCGCAAGCCTCACCACGGCGATCAGGTATCGATGAGTAAGCCCTTCGAGCACGTCCGCGGGCAGCGGATGACCGTCGGCGAGGTCGCCTGCCAGATCACGTGAAACGTCCGCGGTGGTTTTTTGCTGGCATCCGTCGAGGAAGTCCTTCAGCAGGTTGCTCCCGGCGCGCACGATGGCGGCAAGCCTCGGATCACCTGCTGCCGCCTTGGTCAGTAGCTCAACCAGTTCGTCCGGCTCGTTACCGGTCCACTCCTGCCCTTCGGCCTGCACCCTTGCTCTGAAGTCGGCGACCCTGTCCTCCTCCGGCGTCGGGCGGAGCGCCTCGACCGGAGATAACGACTCGCCTATGATTCCAGTCATTTCTCACCTCATATCACCGCATGGTGCGCTTGTCCTACATACACGCACCTGAAACTTTCTGCAAATGCCGCCCAGATAGTTACTGACGGTCTTTTCGGTATGACATTTGAGGGCCACTTCGTGGCCATCACCCTTTTCGGCAACTCGGACGAATCGCCGCGATTACAGGTGTCAGAACGCAGCAAAATCTCACCGATGGAAACCAGTTGCATCTTGGCCTCCAGCATGTAGCCGACTGCTCCGCTTTCCAACGCCAGCCACACGCCCCCAGTCAAGCCGCTGAACCAAAACCGAGACGGGCGGCAAGTTACCGGCCGACTCGATCGAAAACCAGCTCACCCATACTTCCGGCCAGGAGGGGCAAATGGATCCTGTACCGTGCAGACCGACAAAAGCCATTGACAATTACCCTGGAGAATTTTTCCCGCCGGGACAGTAGAGGTTTCCGGCACGGCACTCCGTTCATGTTCACGAGGCACGGGCACATCGGAGCCTGCCGCGAGTCACTCCGAGCCTGAAGATCGTAACACGGATAGTTGAAAGTTCTAAGAGAATACCCGCCAGTTATGCTCCTTTATGTCTTATGTCCACTTCTTTTTCTTGGAATTTACATAACCCTTGATGAATCGTCAGATATGTTCCCATGGGTTGAGCGAGTACGCCGAAGGTCGGCGGTGTCGTCGCGATGCTCGGGCGGGATCCCGGCTGCTAGAGCAAGTTGCCTAGGTGTCCGGGGTGTTGGTAATGCCCGGATGATGAGTGCTTAGAGGTCGTTTCATCCTGTTGTTTCATCCCGGAATGCGGCTTTGATGTGCTGGTGTCGGGCCGCGCCAGGAGGTGGTGTTCTCGCCGGTCAAACGGCGGGCCATGAGGTCGGTCATGGCGAGGTGGATCATGGCCTCGGAGCGGTGGGGATGGGTTTCGTAGTCGCGCGCCAGGCGCCGGTGCAGCATCAGCCAGCCGTAGGTCCGCTCGACCGCCCACCGCTTCGGGATCGGGGTGAGGCCTCTGGTCCCGGGGGTGCGTTGGACGATTTCAAGGTCGATGCCGAGGGCGGCGGCGTGCTCGACGAAGTGCTTGCGGCAGCCGCCGTCGACCCAGACCTTGCGCAGGGTGGGGTGGTCGATGGCGGCCTGCTCCAGGAGAGTTCGGGCGGCGGTGGAGTCCTGGACGGCGGCCGCGGTGACCAGTACCGCCAGCAGCAGGCCGAGGGTGTCGGTGATGATGCTGCGCTTGCGGCCCACGATCTTCTTGCCCGCGTCGATGCCCTGCGTCCTGGCGGGGACGGAGGTGGAGGTCTTGACGCTCTGGGCCTCGATCACGCAGGCCGAAGGGTGTCGGTGCTTGCCTTCCTGCTGGCGCACCAACTCCCGTAACAGGCCGTTGAGCTGGATGAAGATGCCGTCGGTCTGCCATTTGGCGAAGTAGCCGTAGACCGTCTGGTGGGGCGGGAAGTCGTGCGGGAGGTAGGCCCGCTGGCAGCCGGTGCGGTCCACGTAGAGGATCGCGTTCATGATCTCTCGCAGGTCATGCTGGGGCGGCCGGCCGAAGTCCAGCGCCGGGCCCCGGCGTTCGAAGCGCCAGGCGGACAGTACCGGCTCGATCAACTCCCAGCGGGCATCGGACAGATCACTCGGATACGCACGACGGTCGGTCATGACCTGGGCATACCGCCGATCGGGGGGCGTGCGCCCAGGCGTGTGTTCTGGCTCGCGGGAGCACGGGACAGATCCGTGTGTCCTGGAATGAGACAGGCGTAGGTCGGCCCCCTTCTCAGACGTCACACCCTCCGCCCCGCCAGCCGCGACCCGCACTGCAGACTCACCAGCACCAAATCATCAGAGGTCACAAAACGATAGATAGCACCGCACTGAAGATTAAAACGACCTCTAAGGTGCGGTGCCCCCTGGACCAGGCGACCGCTCCATGCAGGGGAGGCCGGAGGGAAGGGTCGTGGCCACGTGGGCGACTCCCGTCGGGACCAGGCCGTCGGGGACCACGCGCGAGACGAGGCCCGCCCGTTCGGCCTCACGAGCGCACATCGGGCGGGCAGCGAGAACCATGCCCATCGCCCTGACCCGCCCGACCAGGCAGGCCAGACGCTGGGTACCGCCGACGCCAGGGATCACCCCCAGCATGATCGAAAGGGAGGGCGGACAGGCGAGCACCGCGCGGTTCAACAGGAGGTCACCTCACGGTACGAAGGCACCCAACCTGCCCCTACGCCGCTTCCCTAACGGACGTACCGCACGGGCCGTCGCCCTGCATGACCGTAACCTTGTTGAGACATAAAATAATCTCGAACTTTACTGAATCCCCTTCAATTTCACCCTAACATCCAAGCGCTACCTGCAGCGGAACACATGCAGCCGCTGGTCATGATCACCCCATGCATCCAAGGACGCGCGATGCCGTCACGGACTCCTGCCATGCAGCGCCTCCGGTCCATTCGGACCTCGCTGCTGCTGCTCGCCCTCCTCCCCAGCCTGACCCTCGGTGCTCTCTGGGCCACCACGAGCGCCCGCGTGCTGTCACAGGGCTTCACTCTGCGCGCCGAAATGGCCACCAACCTGGCCGTCGCCAAGCCGTTCGGTGACATGATCGACGCCGCGGCCAAGGAACGGACGCTGAGCGCGGTCTGGCTCGCCGCCCCCGACACCTCGCGGGGTGCCCTGGAGGCGCAGCGCCGCAAGACGGACATCGCCGTGGCCGAGATGGCAGGGCTTCCCAGCACGCTTGAGGACGCCCCGCAAGGGTCCAAGGCGGCGTTCCAGCCGGTCGCGGACGCCATGCGGGCACTGGACCTGCCCAACCTGCGGGCCCGGATCGATCGCCGGTCCATCGATGTCCGGACGGCCACCGCAGCGTTCACCCGCGTCATCGATGCCGAGATCGTCGGCACCGCCCAAGCTTTCCAGGTGAGCGACGCGTCCCTGGTGACGGCGTCCATCCCGAACGCACTCCTGATCGACGCCCGTGAGCAGCTGCAGTTGGAGGACGCCACGCTGGCACCCGCCGTCGCGAGCGGACGGCTGAGCTCCGCGGACCGGGCCGCCTTCGCCCACGCGGTGGGGGCGCGGCGCTACATAATGGCGAGCCTGCCCGGTCAGCTGGACGCCCGGCACCTGGCGGAGGTGAAGAAGCTCACCGGCAGCCGGGCGTGGAAGACCATGGAGAAGATCGAGGACGCTGTCATCGCCCAGCGGGATGGTGACAGCACCGCCTTGCCAGCGGTTGCCCGGCAGTGGACCCGCGTCCAGGCCGAAATCCACCCGCGGATGCAGAAGGTCACGGTCGCCCCCATCATCGCCTTCATCGCCCAGAGCCAGGACCGGGCCGACTCTCTGCTGTGGCAGGGTCTCCTCACCAGCGGGGCCGAGCTCGTCGCCGTCATCGTGGTGGCCCTGCTGTCCTGGCGGGTCACCCGCTCCCTGATGCGGCGCCTGGCCGGCCTACGCCAGGCCACCCTGGAGCTGGCCGACACCCGGTTGCCGAGCCTGATCGACCGTCTCAACCGCGGGGAGAACGTCGACGTCGAGTACGAAGCCGCGGATCTCGACTACGGCGACGACGAACTCGGCAAGGTCGCCCACGCCTTCAACTCCGCCCAACGCACCGCGCTGCACAGTGCCGTGAGTCTGGCCGACGCCCGCCGCGGCTTCCAGAAGGCCATCCTCGGCGTCGCCCGGCACACCCAGAACCTGGTGAACCGCCAGCTGAGCCTGCTGGACACCATGGAGCACAAGCACCAGGAGCCCGAGGTGTTGGAGGGGCTCTACGAGTTGGACTCCCAGGCAAGCCAGATGCGCCGCTACGAGGAGAACCTCGTGATCATCAGCGGGGGGCAGCCCGGACGTCGCTGGACCCAGCCGGTCGCCCTCGTCGACGTGATACGCAGCGCCGTCGGAGAGGTCGCCGAGTACCAGCGCATCACGGTGCACGCTGACGAACAGCTGAAGCTGGCCGCGCACGCCGTGGCGGACGTGATCCACGTGCTGGCGGAACTCATGGAGAACGCCACCAACTACTCGTCGCCCGTCTGCCCGGTGTGGGTCCGGACGGAGCACGTCGGCAAGGGAGTCGCCGTCGAGATCGAGGACCGCGGGCTCGGCATGAGGAAGGATGAGTACGCCGAGGTCAACCGGAGACTCTCGCAGCCGCCGCAGTTCGATGTCCTGGCTCTCGCCGACGACGCCCGCCTCGGCCTCTTCGTGGTCGCCCGGCTGGCGGCGCAGTACGACATCCGGGTCACGCTGCGCTCCTCGCCGTTCGGCGGCACCTCGGCGGTGGTCCTGATCCCCTCGGGACTCTTGATCGAGGACTCCCCCGTGGTCCCGAGTGCTCCGGTTCCTCCGGTCACACTCGTGGCGGATACCCGGCAGACCGGGACCGTCGCCGGCACGGCCTGGCAGCCGGACACCCACCAGGCTCCCCGCCCCGCTTTTCAGCACGCCGAGCATCCCGCGTCGGAGCGCCCGTCCGTGTTCACCCCCCTGCCTCGCCCGGTCACCCCACAGCTTTCGAGCACCGCTCGCGCGGACGGGCCTGCGGCGATCACACCCCCGTCCGCCTCCTTGTTCGTCGACGGCGCTCCGCGCCTCCCGCAGCGCGTCCCCCAGGCGAGCCTTGCCGAAGAGCTGCGCCGTGACCCGCCCGTTCAGTCCTCCCCGGCAGACCCGGATCCGCTACCGCAGGCGGAGCAGGTCGCCAGGACGATGTCCGCCTTCCAGCGCGGCACCGAGCACGCCCGTGGCTTCGGCACACGCCCCGCCCTCGACCCCGATTCCTCCGCGACGACAAAGGCCCCGAGATGACCGTTCACCCGCACCGTGCCCCGACTTCCTCCGACCACCTGGGCTTCCTGCTGACCGGCCTCGTACAGCAGGTGACCGGTGTGCGATTCGCCGTCGTGGTCTCCGAGGACGGGCTGGTGGTCAGCAAGTCCGCGGCCTTCCCCAGGCCCGAGGCCGAGCGGCTGGCCGCGACCGTGTCGGGGCTGATGAGCCTGGGTCGGGGCGTCTGCGCCGACTTCGACGGCGGGTCGGTCGTCCAGTCTCTGCTGGAGATGCGTAACGGCTTCCTCATCCTCACCTCAGCCGGTGCGGGCGCGCACCTCGCCGTACTGACCGACCTCCAAGCCGATGTCGGGGTGGTGGCGTTCGAGATGAACATGCTGGTGAAGAGGGTCGGGGAACACCTCGGTGCCGCCCCCCGCGCCGAGATCTCCGCCCCGCTGGGCACAGGCGGTTTCGAGCGGTGAACGGTGGCCCCCAAGAGTCCTGGGCACAGCCCGAGGGGGGCGCTTGGCGGACGGTACGGACGTTCACCCTCACCGGCGGCCGTACTCGGCCCAGCCGGGACGTCTTCACGCTCATCACCCTGGTGACGACGCTCGACCTGCCCCTGCCGTCCGTCGGCCACGGCCTGCAGCCGGAGCACCTGCGCATCCTGCGCATGTGTACGCAGCCACTGGCTGTCGCCGAGATCTCCGCCCATCTGCACCTGCCCGTCTCCGTGACGACCATCCTGCTCTCGGATCTGCTGGACCAGGACAGGATCTTCGCCCGCCCACCCATCCACGTGGCCGAAAGCCCACAGATCGCCCTGCTGAAGAGAGTGAGGAACGGTCTTGCCCGGCTCTGACAACGGCCCCGAGGCTGTCAAGATCCTGATCTCCGGCGGATTCGGCGTCGGCAAGACCACCATGGTCACGGCCGTCAGCGAAATCACCCCGCTGCGTACGGAGGAACGGCTGACCGTCGCGGGAGTCGGGGTGGACGACGTGATCGGCGTGGAAGCCAAGACGACCACGACGGTCGCCCTGGATTTCGGCCGCATCACGCTCAGCCCCGACCTGGTGCTCTACCTGTTCGGTACACCCGGCCAGCAGCGCTTCTGGTTCATGTGGAACGACCTGGCGGTCGGAGCCCTCGGCGGAGTGGTGCTGGTGGACACGTGGCGCCTGGAGTCGAGCTTCGCCGCCATCGACTTCTTCGAGAGACGTGGCATCCCCTTCGTGGTGGCCGTCAATGGCTTCGAGGGCCGGACGCACCACAGCACCGAACAGATCCGCAGTGCTCTCGCTCTCCCACCGACGTTTCCTGTGCACATGTTCGACGCCCGGGAGCGCGGTGCCTGTCGGGACGTCCTGCTGAGCCTGGTCGACCATGTGCTCGCCCAGGTGCCCGTTCCCCCGCCGACGGCCCGCTGACCGACTGCCGTCGTCGTGGAGCCTTACCCGCCCTCTGCGAGACGTGAGGCCCTGAGACCGTGTCCTACGTGGTGAGGCGGACGAGGCGCTTGTAGCAACCCAGGGCGGCGGCGAGTCCGAGAAAGGCCAGGTAGTTACGGGGATGGCGCTCGTATCCGGGGCTGAGTCGGCGGTAGCCGGACAGCCAGGACATGGTCCGCTCGATGACCCAACGGCGTCGCCCTAATCGTTCGCCGGACTCGATCCCCTTGCGGGCGATGCGTACTCCGATCCGCTTCCACCGGAGCCATCTGCGCTGGTCGGCCAGGTCGTAGGCTTTGTCCGCGTGCAGGCGCTGAGGCTTGGAGCACCTGCCGTTGTGAGGGTCGTGTCTCGTTGGTGACCCTCGATCATGGGCTTCAGCCCTTCGCTGTCGTGAGTGTTGGCTGCCGAGACGCCGACGAGGAGGGGCAGCCCGTTCGCGTCCGACAAGATGTGCATCTCGGAACCCGGCTTGCCGCGGTCCACGGGGCTCGGGCCTGTGTGTTCGCCCCCTTTCAGCCCTCACGTGCGCGGTGTCGAGTACTACGCGAGTGACGTCGATGAGGCCGGCGTCGTCGAGCTGGTGCAGCACGGCTTCGTGCAGGCGGCCCCAGACACCGGCCCTCGACCAGATCAGGAAGCGGCGGTGGGCGGTCGACTTCGATATGCCGAAGCACGGCGGAAGTTGGCGCCATGCGCAGCCTCTGACCAGGACGTAGATGATGGCCGCGAAAAGCGTCTCATCAGGCGTGTCCTGCGTTCCGCCGCCCTGCGGCCGCACCTTCGACGGAGGGATCAGCGGCTTCGCGATCTCCCACAGCCCGTCCGGAACGATCCAACTCCACGTACCCCGCCCCCTGCCGGGGCAACGTCCACCTCACCACGTAGGACACCGTCTAATACTGCCACGGTGTTTGTTCTGAGTGCTGGGCAGTTTTTCAGGGGCTGTGTCCGCGTCGTTCGTAGTGACTGAGGCAGGCCTGTTCCTGACGTCGTCGGCGCCCGGTCGACCAGTGCAGGATGTGGTCGACCGGGGTGGGGGCGGCGGTCGGTGAGGCGGGTGATCAGGCGTCGGATTTCGGCGAGGCTGAGGTGGATGAGCTGGGAGGATCCGTTTCTGCTTTGTCCGTGTCCAGCTGTCGGTCCCGCAGGACGGTCAGGCAGGCGTGGGCGGCCATGGCCAGGGTCATGTGGCGGTGCCGGCCGGGGTAGCGGCGGACCTGGTAGTCGTCCAGGCCGCAATCCTGCTCGGCGGTCTGGAAGCATTCCTCGACGGCCCAGCGGCTGCCCGCGATGCGGATCAGCTCGTCCAGTGTGGTGCCGGCGGGACAGTAGGCGATGTAGGAGGAGATCTCCTCGGGCCTGCTGACGTTGCTGCGGGCGAGGACCCGGTGCCGGCGGTCCTCGCGGTGCCAGGGCCGCACCGCGACGCGGGCCCCGTCGAAGATCCGTCGGCCATGGGCTCCTTCGCCGCAGGAACGGCGTTTCCATTTCTGCCGCGGCAGGCCTGGAAACAGGTCGTAGACGGGGTGGTCGATGGACCAGCGGGTGACGACGGTGTCGTGGCGGTTTTGGCCATGACGTGGAAGACGTCCGCCTGCTCCAGCTCGAACCGCCGGCCCTTGCTGTAGCCGTAGGCGGCGTCCGCGGTGACCCAGCTGAACGGGATCTTGTCGGCGATGGCCCGGCGGACCATCGCCTTGGCCATGGCAACCTTCGTGGCGAAGTCGACCGTGTCGTCGATGCCCGCGCGGCGGCAGCGGTCCCGGTCGTCCGTCCAGGAGGTGGGCAGATACAGACGGCGGTCGATCAGTGTGCGTCCGCGGCTGGTGGCGTAGGCGAGGAACACACCGATCTGGCAGTTCTCGGAGCGGCCGGCGGTGCCGGAGTACTGCCTTCGCACCCCGGCCGATCGGATGCCCTTCTTCAGAAACCCGGTGTCGTCGACGATCGGACGGCCTCGCGGTCTGCGAGGTGTTCCACGACGTAGTCGCGTACGTCGTTCAGGACCTCGTCGGCGTCCCACTCGATCCGGTTCAGCAGCCGGTGGATGCGTCGGGACCCGCGTGCCCGGCCTCCTCCGCCAGCGTCCAGCCGTTCTTCCGCTGCAACGGAGCGATCAGTCCCCGCATGTAAGCCAGCGCCGACTGACGCGGCTCCTCCCGGTTGAACCGGTGCACGAACCGCTCATGCAGAGCACCCAGTTCACCCGCCCACAACCTGGCCACAGCGGGGTCCCCACCCATAACCACAGCAACGACCGAGCTGGCCAGCAGTCATGGCAAAGACCGTTGCAGCACTAAGGCTGCGGGCAGTGATGTTGCCGTAGTCGTTCGTTGTGTGGGCGGAGACTCCGCGGGGCCGCCAGACGGCCGACCAAGACCTCACGGGCGGAGGCAGTGAGGCGGACGCTCGCGGCCGAGCCGAGCTTGACCGCGCCCGGTGCACGCTCGAGTCGACGTCGCAGAGCCGTCCGACGCCCTGCAATTCGGCGACCTCCATGGATCCGGAAGCGCGAGGAGCCGGCTCTTCGCCGCCGAGCCCTCGATCCGCAGGACACCGTCGCCGTATGCGACATCGGTCCTGTTCCGCCGCCTTCACCTCGCGACTCCGGGAGTCGTCTTCGGGCAGGACCTCGACAGTGATGCCGACCCGGTCGGCGGCGAAGAATCGGGTGCGCCCCGCGGCGATGTCGAGGATGGCCGAGATCGGGGAGGGGGCGTGGCGGCGACAGGGTCGACGACAAGGCGCGACGGCCCGGCAGCCCAGGAGCGGAGATGCCGGGCCTGGAGAGCTACATGAACGGTACGTTCACACAGGCAAGCCGCGGGCCGGCCGTTCCAGCGTGACCTTCATGCGTGGAGGTCACCATCTCGTGCAGCACCACGGAACGAGCTCCTCCCTCACGGAAGCGCCAGTCCACGGTGGCTATCGAGCGGGCGGAGCCGTCCTTGTTGGTGGTCAGGTCCAGCCACACCTCGTTGTTCGGGTTGGCGAAAGCGGGGTCCACCGAGGGCTGCGTCGGATCGGGCTGGTCCTGATAGTGCGGGCCTGCGTCAGTGGGCAGCTTGCCGCACGGCTTGGTGTGGACATGGGCCCCGTAGACGCGGTCGGCCCCGAGGTCCCGCACGCGCAGCTCGATGCGCGTCCCGCCGCTGCGGCGCAGTTCCTCCTTGACCTGGACCCTGCTGCCCACCGACACCAGCTCGTCGTTGTAGGTCACCGCCTGAGCCCAAGGCGCCGCGCTCACCGGGGCGAACACCGTCCCTACGACCAGCTTCGGCACCGGAGCCTTCGCGTCCTGCGGCTCGGCGGCATTGGCGGACGCCATCAGACCGGCGCCGGCGGTGGCGCGTCATGCGCAGGTGCCCGACGGCGGCTTCGTCGGCGTTGCGTGCGGCGCGGCGCGCCAGCATCAGCTTGGTCTTCAGGTTCGCCTGACCGACCTTCGGCTCACCGGTGGTGGAGTAGATCGAGACCAGCGACACGACACGGCCGGGAGCATGTGCGGCGACGGTTTGGGCGATCATGCCACCCATTGACTGGCCGACCAGGTGGACCCGGACCAGGTCCAGGTGGTCGAGCAGTTCGACGACGTCGCCGGCCATGTGTCCCAGTGTGTAGGCGTCGGGCCGAGGCCGTCCCAGGAGCAGACGCACCTTGCCCGGCGCGGGCTGGACGAGCTTGGACGACCGACCGGCGTCTCTGTTGTCCAGGCGGACCACGTAGTAGCCCTCGGCGGCAAGACCGTCGACGAACCGTTTCGGCCAGACGGTGAGCTGCTGGTTGAGCCCGGCGACGAGGACCAGCGGCTCACCGGCCGGGTCGCCGTCGGAGCGGTAGCAGATCCGGATGCCGCCCCGCAGATCGGCGAACCGGTCGGCACTGTGGTGTGCGATGCTCACGCGAGGCTCTCCCGGACGGAAACAGCCTCATCAGAGGTCGCGTCGGCGAAGTGCAGGTGCTCGTCCACGAGGGCGCCGTTGCGGATGAGCTTGCGGTCGTCCAGGTAGTCACGCGACATCAGCCACGGGGCCGCCGGGCCCTGCCTGGGCAGGCGGGCCATCGCGCGCTGGACGTAGCCGGCCTCGAAGTCCAGGACCGGACGGGTCGGCATGTCGGGATCGGCAACGGCCCAGACGGCGTCGTGACCGTGCTCATCCATGTGCGAGAGCAGCTTGACGAAGTACTCGCACAGGAGCCCGACCTTGAGCGTCCATGACGCGTTGGTGTAGCCGATGGCCATCGCGAAGTTCGGGACGCCGCTGAGCATCATGCCCCGGTAGACGACGGTGTCGGGGTAGTTGACCGGGCGCCCGTCGACTTTGAGGTCGATGCCGCCGAGGACCTGGATGTTCAGACCGGTCGCGGTGACGATGACGTCGGCCTCGAGGAGGCGACCGGACTCCAGCCGGATGCCGGTCTCGGTGAAGGTCTCGATGCGGTCGGTGACCATCTCGGCGGAGCCGTCGGAGATGGCCTTGAACAGGTCCCCCTCGGGCACGGCGCACAGACGCTGGTCCCACGGGTTGTACGGCGGGTTGAAGTGCTCGTCGACCGGATAGCCCGCGGGCAGCATCCTCGTGTTCACCCGGCGGATGAGTCGGCGCGCGGCATTGGGGAACCGCTGACAGAACTTCCAGACGAACCGCTGTTCGCGGACGAACTTGGCGCGGATCAGCTGATGGGCGCGCTCGGGGCTGAACAGCTTCTTGAACAGCTTGGCGAGCGGGTCCTGCTGCGGCACCGGCATGACGTACGTCGGGGTGCGCTGCAGGAGCGTGACGTGCCGGGCGGTGCCCGCCATCGCCGGCACGATGGTCACGGCTGTGGCGCCGCTGCCGATGACGACGACCCTCTTACCGGCGTAGTCGAGGTCTTCGGGCCAGTGCTGGGGGTGGACGATGGTGCCCCCGAACCGATCGGCGCCCTCGAATACCGGGGTGTAGCCCTGGTCGTAGCGGTAGTAGCCGCCGGCGCAGAAGATCCAGCGGGCCTTGATCTGCTGGGTAAAGGTGCCCTCGGGAGTGGTCTGCTCGACCTCCACGAGCCAGCGCGCGGTGGGCGTGTGCCAGTCGGCGCGGACGACCTTGTGCCCGAAGCGGATGTACTGGTCGAGCTGGTTCTCCTTGGCGGTCTCTTCGAGGTAGGCCAGGATGCGGGGAGCCGTCGCGATGGTCTCCTTGTCGCGCCACGGTTTGAACTCGTACCCGAAGGTGTAGAGGTCGGAGTCGGACCGGATGCCGGGGTACTTGAACAGATCCCAGGTGCCGCCGATGGCGTCGCGGGCCTCGAGGATGGTGAACGTCTTGCGCGGATGCTCAGTCTTCAGGTAGCGGCCCGCGCCGATGCCGGAGATGCCGGCTCCGACGATCAGGACGTCGACCGTCTCGATGGAGTGCGTGTCCATGGTCCTCCCTGCTCCGGTTGATGCCCCCAAGCCTGGTCGCCCCTCCACTCCCCCGCCATGTACAAGGTGACCCACATCTGACCCCTGCGTGGTGTGAAATAGACACCATGAGCGACGATTGGGAGATGCCCTCCGCGGCAGCTCAGGAGATCATCCGGCGCGGGGCCGAGCAGGCGCTGGACCCACGGCCGGAGTGGCTGCCAGAACTCAACGAGGCGGTCCTGACCAACGAGCGCCTCGCCGAGACGCTGTCCGACCCCGTGTTGGCCGAGAGGATGCGCAGCTCGAATCTCTCGAACCTGCTGCACTGGGCTGCCGCCAACGTCCAACGCCCCGGCGCCCGCGTTGCCGCGAACCTCAATCCGGTGGTCCTCAAGGCCAGCCGCGACGTGGTCCGCCGCGACCTGGACGCGACGGCGCTCGACGCGTGGCGGCTCGGACAGAACGTCGCCTGGCAACGGTGGATGCAGATCTGCTTCGAGCTGACCCGCGACGCTCATCTATTGCAAGAGGTCCTGGCGATCACGTCGAGGTCGATCTCGACGTTCATCGACGACACCATCGCGGCGGTCGCCGAAGTGATGCGCCAGGAGCGCCACGAGCTCACCCAGGGGACCCACGCCGAGCGCCTGACCACGGTATCGCTGCTGCTGGAGGGCGCCCCGGTCGCACGGACGGCGGCCGAGGCCAGTCTCGGGTATGCGCTGACCGGAAGCCACATGGCCGCCATCGTGTGGGGCGGCACCGACGTCACAGGCGAGCACCTCGAACTGGCCGCCGAAATGGTCCTCCGTGCTGCTGGTGCCGCCAGGCGGCTCACCGTGCTGGCGACCAGCGCGTCGCTGTGGCTGTGGCTTCCGGTCGAACGAACACCCGGCGTCCCGGACCTGGACACCGACCTCGCGACGATCCCGGGGGTCCGAGTCGCGCTCGGCCGGCCACGCCGCGACCTGGACGGCTTCCGTCAGAGCCACCTCGAGGCCGCCGCGGTGCAACGCATGATGGCCCGTCTCGGCACCGTCCGGCGCGCTGGCAGCTATATGGACGCCCAACTCGTCGCGCTGCTGAGCAACGACGTCGGCCGGGCGGACGAGTTCGTCGCCGACACCCTCGGCGACCTCGCCCGAGCCGAGCCCGAGCTACATCTCACCTTGCGCACCTACCTCGAGGAACAATGCAACGCCGCACGAGCAGCCGAATCCCTCTACGCACACCGCAACACGATCGTCCGACGCCTGGCACGGTGCGACGAACTGCTTCCCAGGCCACTGTCGGAGAACCCCATCGCCGTCGGCGCAGCACTGCAGTTGATGTGGTGGCGCGGCCAGCACCTCGAAAAGTGAGTGACGGGCGGGCACGATCCCAAATCCGCTGAATTACCAGTCTTCTTCCGGGAAAGCCGTGCCGTTGTGCGGCGATTCCAGCAACCGCTCCAGATGGTCGAGGTTCTGCCGTAGCAACCCGATGGCTTGTGCGGGCCCCTCGGGCACTTTGGCGGCGCCGTCCGTCTGCGCGAGGGACTGCACCGCCATTCTGGCGAGTTCGGTGGCGATGGCCTTGTCTTCCCCGGGGTCTCCGGGACGGTGCCACCAGGCGATCCAGTTGAGCATGCCGATGATGCCCAGAGCCGCGGTGCGCGGATCGACCGTGCGTATTTCGCCGGCCCGTATGCCCGCCTCGATGAGTCGGATGAACTCCTTGAGTACCTGGCGGCGGTTCTGCCGGTACTTCGCCCCGATGTCGTCGGACAGTTCCGCCTCGGAGCGGACGAGGAGAAGGAACCGGTCCGGGCTCTCGGCCTGGTGCAACGCGAGGGAAGTCGCCATCGCGTGCAGCTTCCCGAGGGGGCTCAGGTCGGTTCGCTCGTTGATCTCGTGCAGCAGCACCGCAGGCGCTTCGGTGATCTCGCTGACCAGGCGGGAAAGGAGTTCGTCCTTGTTGGCGACGTAATGGTAAAGGGCCGGGCGGGTGAGTCCCGTGGCTGCCGCGATGTCCTGGAGCGTGGTGCTGGCGAACCCTCGCTCGGCAAAGAGGCGGGTGGCCTGCTCCATGATCTCTTTTTCGACCAGTTCCCGACGGGCGCTGCTGCGGCTCTGGGCACCGTTGGACACCGACTGCCGCGTGGGGCGAGGCTTCGACTGCCTGCGCGGCTTGCTCGACTGCTCGGGGGCGCTGGATGTCACGTCGGTGTCCTTGGAAGCCATGTCCGCAGAATAGCCCGCGGTGTCTTTGTGGATCACGCAGATGCATCGGTGGCCGGGTCGGGTGGTGTACCCGCCGCCTCGTCGCCGTCCGGTGCGGTCTCGTGTGTGAGGTGCACGAGGTGGGTGCGCGCGCTCGCCAGCCCGGCGACGAGGTCCGCGTGACGGGAACGGGGGGCTTCGACGACGACGACCGCGTCGGTGCGACGGGTGAGCCGCTCGGCGACGTCGAGCCGGTTCAAGACAGCTGAGCGGTCACTGGGGCCGGTGAGCCAGAGGGTGCGTGCGCCGGGGGCGTGGTGAACCGTGTGGTCGGCCTCGGCGTTCCATGCGGAGGGGTGGTCGATGGAGACGACCGCGGTCGTGGGGTCATCTCGCAGATCGGCGGGCGCGAGGCGGCTGCCGAACCGCCCTCCGTGGATCGTCAGGGGCTGCTTGGTGATCCACTCGGCGATGTCCTGCGCGGGCACCGACTCCGACGCCACGTCGGCGTAGGCCGCGAGGCCCCTCCTTGCGACGTCGGGCGCGGATGCCGCGAAGCGGTCCACGCTGACCTTCCCCGCGCGCGTCATGTAGGCGATCATCAGTTGGTCCACCGGCAGGTCGGTCCGTTCGGAAAAGGATTCCCACCACAACTCGCTGCGCCGGGCGATGCGCTGGAGGTAGTCGACCTCCGGCCGTCGGATCCGCTCGTACTCGGTGAGGGCCTCCTCGACAGTGGTGGCGGACAGCAGCGCGCGGTCGAGTGCGATCGCGTCCTCCATGGCGAGCTTGGTCCCCGACCCGATCGAGTAGTGCGCGGTGTGAGCTGCGTCGCCGAGGAGTACGGTCCTGCCGGTGTGCCAGCTCTCGCACGAGACGGTACGGAAGTGAAGCCATCGAGTCCGGTTGCCGATGAGCACGTGGCCCTGAAGTGTCTCGGCGAATGCCTCCTGGAGGTACTTCAACGACACCTCGTCGCTGTCCTGCGGTCCCGTCTGCTCGGTGGCGAGGTCGAAACCCGCTCGCCGCCAGGTCTGCTCGTCGGTTTCGATGAGGAAGGTGCTGCGGTCCGCGGCATAGGGATAGGCGTGAGCGACGAAGGTCCCGTGCGTCGTCGTGACGGGGGTGAACACCGCGCTGGGAAGGGCGAAATCGGTGCCGCACCACAGATACAGCCCCTTTCCGGTGGTGATCCGAGGCCGGAACCGCTCCGCCAGGCCGGTCCGGGTCGCGCTGTTGATCCCGTCAGCCGCGACGACGAGATCCGCATCGAGCCCCGCGGCATCGTGTCGCTCGCCGAAGTGCAGGCGGACGCCGGCATCCGAGGCGTGGCCCTGCAGCAGGGCCAGCAGCCGGGTGCGGGCGATGGCCAGCAGGCGGCCGTGGGAGAGACGAGCTGTCTGCCGGCCGACCTGCATCGACATCTCATGCGGGTGGGCCGCCTCGACGATGGACTCCAGCGATTCCGGATCGGCATCGCGCAGATTCTGCTGCGTTCGCGAGGCGATGCCGACCCCGAATCCGAAGGTTCTGTCCGGCGGGCTCTGTTCGTACACCACCACATCGGCCTGCGGGTGGCTGCGCTTGAGCAGTCGCGCGGCGTACAGGCCTCCGGGGCCGCCGCCGAGTACTGCAACTCTCCTGAGATTCACGAACACTCCTGACAAACAGGGCAATTATTGAACGTAGAGTTGGATGGTCAATGTCGGGTCATGCTCCCGAGCGCGCTGGCGGATGCGTGCAGCAGGGCTCATCCCCGACGTGGCTGAACGCCCGCAGGAGACGAGCCCTGCGTGTGATGAGCGTCGAGGGCGGGTTATACGCCCAGACGTCTCCGTGCCGCTGGTGGAGCTTCTTCCGTCAGTTTGTCGGCGATCTCGCCGCGCAGCCTTTTCTTGTCGATCTTTCCGACGTTGGTCTGCGGCAGCTCCTCGACCCATTCCAGTCGTTCCGGCCACTTGAACTTGGCGACCCCGAGGGACTCCAGGTGGTGTTGTACGTCTCGCAGAGACAGCGGCGTACCGGATGCCGAAACGGCGTAGGCGCATGTCCTCTCGCCGAGACGAGGGTCGGGCATGGCCACCACGGCTGCCTGCCGGATGTCCGGATGGGCGAGGAGGAGCGCTTCGACTTCCTCTGCGTTGATCTTCTCTCCACCTCGGTTGATGAGGTCCTTGATGCGCCCCTCGATGGACAGGTAACGGCGTCCGTCGATGACGGTGACTTTGGCGAGATCACCAGTGCGGTAGAAGCCGTCCCGGGTGAACGAAACGCTGTTGTGCTCGGGCGCCTCGAAGTAGCCGGCGATGGTGTAGGGGCCGCGGCAGCACAGCTCCCCCACCTGCTCGTCGGGGAGTTCTCGCTCGGTCCCGGGTTCCAGGATGCGGACCTCGTCGCTTTCGGCGATCGGTACTCCCACCGTCGTCAGGCGGGCCTCGGCCGGAGAATCGAGCGGGCTGACCGCGAACAGCCCCTCGGACATGCCGAACATCTGTCCCGCCCAGCATCCCTGCCCGTCGACGCGCTCGAACAGTTCGGTGCCCACCTTGGCGCCGGACAGGACCACACGCTTCAGGTGCGCCCGTGCCGGCCCGAACTCCGGGGCGAGAATCGACTGATAGAGGCCGTGACCGATGAGGACGTCGGTCGTCCGGGTACGGGCCATCAGATCGAAGGCGGCCGGGGCGTCGGCGGTGGCCAGCACGAGGCACGCCCCGACCGAGTGGGCGGCGTGCAGCGCGCAGGAGATGCCGGCGTTGTGGATGACGGGGATCAGGTGCGCGCTCCGGGTGTTCTCGTCCCAGCCCAGGTGGCGTGCGTAGAACAGGCCGTTGTTCCAGTACTCGGCATGGGTGCGCGGAATCACCTTGGGCACGCCGGTCGTGCCGCCCGACAGCTGGAACACCGCCACGTCCAGCGGGTCCGTGTCCTGTTCGGCCGCCTCCACCAGGGCGCGGGCACGGCTGGGCTCGATGTCGGTTCCCAGGGTTTCCAGCTGGGTCGCGGCAGGCGCGTCGGCCGACTGCTCGCCGACGGCGATGACGTGTCTGACGGTGGGGTGGCCGTCGGCGTGCGAGCGGGCGAAGCGTACGAGGTCGAAGGGGAGTCCGGCTTCGACGATGTGCCCGACGGCGCCGACCTTGCGGCTGATGTGGCCGATCTCGTGCATGCGGTGGGCCGCGAGGGTGGCCACGGGCACCAGTCCGGCTTTGAGGCATCCGTACCAGGCGAGAACGGTGCCCATGCGGTTGGTGAGCTGGAAGAGGACGGGGTCGAGCCGCCGGAAGCCGAGGCCGATCAGGGCGGCGGCGATCTGGTCCGTGCGGGTGTCCAGCTCGGCGTAGGTGATCGACTCGTCCCGGGTGATCACCGCCTTTCTCCCGGGAAATCGGAGGGCTACCTGGTGCAGGCGTCTGCCGGTCGGTTCGGTGCTCCATTCGCCGCTGGCCCGGTAGCGGCGGGCGCGGTCGTCAGGAACGGAGACGAGGCGTCCGTTCCAGTCTGAGTGGGTCACGTGATCTCCAGTGGCTTGTCGTGGCTCGGCCTGTCACCGCTGGGCACTCGTCGGCAGCAGCCGACCGATGTCGAGCGCGTGGTCCGGGTGGTCGGCCGGGACCAGCCCGGAGTAGAGGGCGGTCCAGCAGGCGGGGCAGCACAGCTGCCGGAATACGACCGGCTCGTCGACATACGCGGAGGGATCCGAGGTGACGTGGGGTCCGGCGACGGAGGCGGGTCCCTCGAAGCGGGCGAGGTCCAGTTCCGTGTCGGTGCGGGCGTCACCGAGCAGGCGGCCGCAGTGGGCGCAGCCCACCACGAGGGCGTCTTCGGTCTGCACTTCGACGAGGTTGTCGTCGAGGCGCTTGGCCCGGGACAGGTCCAGAGTCGGAGCGTCGGTGCGCGAGGGTGCAGTCGAGCGGGTGCTGCGCCCGCGGCGGACCTGCTCGCGGCGCGTCCTGGTGGCGGCCTCGTCGACGCCGTCCTCGTCGAAGACCACGCCGTAGAGGTCGGCGGCACCGGCCGTGGTGATCTTGCCTTCCCGGAGGTCGCCGGCGACGGCCTCGGGGTCGCGCAGCAGCGGGTCGCCATATCCGCCGCCGCCCTGCCAGTGCAGGTAGAGCACGTCGTCGGGGGCGAGGAAGGTCTGGTCGTAGCAGGCCCGCAGCTCCTGTGTGCCGCCGACCGTGTCCAGCGAGGTCGGCAGGGCGCCGGCCGTGAAGGCGGCCTTGACGTCGGTGCCGCGGGCGACGATGCCCACCGCGGTGTTGCCTGGGTAACCGCCGGAGAGTCCGTTGTTCTGGGCGACCGCCTTGCCGGAGGAAGCGACGACCAGACCGATGGGGGTGTCGGTGCCGTAGGGGATCACCGCGCTGGAGCCGCTGACGCCGCCGCGGTGGCGGCCGGGGCCCCCGGAGTCGGGCTCTTCCCGGCGCCACAGGGTCATGAGCGGGTACAGGTACTCGGTCATCTCCACGTCCGGGATGCGGCCCATGGGGATGCAGTTCAGTCCGCCGGTGTCCATGCCGTCGGCCTTCGGGCGGGCTCCGTAGCCAGCCGCCATCACGTCCATCACGATGTTGATGAACGGCACCGGCTGTTCGCCGCGCGCGTCGAGGCCGGCGAGCACCGCCGTGTCGTGGGTGCCGCAGCAGCTGGCCTGCACCCGGTCACCGAGTTCGGCCGACCGGTCGAGCATCTGGGACAGGCATTCGGCGATGAGTGATCCGGTCTGCCAGGCGGGCCCGATGGGGCCGCGGCTGACGGCCGCTGGGAACCGGGCGTTGTTGAGGGTGCCCTCCTCCGAGATCAGGTCGAAGCACCGCATCAGTCCGCCGGCCGACCAGGGGATGTCGGAGGCCAGGGTGGGCAGCAGGGCGAGCATCACGCCGCCGCGCATTCCGGCGTAGGTGCAGTTGATGACGCCGGCTTGGGGATCGGTGCCGGTGAAGTCGAAGGTGAGGTGGCCGCCGGTCTTGGTCATCGCCACCGTGATCTTGTGGAGTCCGCGGTCGCCCTCATGGGACTGGTCCTGGTAGCCGGTCGCTTTCCAGGTGCCGTCCGGCAGCGACGCGAGCTTGCCGCGCAGGCGCTGCTCGGCGTCGTTCATCATCCGCTTCATCACGGCCTTGACGGTATCGGCGCCGTACTGTTCGATCACCTCCTGCAGCCGGTTGCGGCCGACCGTGTTCGAGCCGACCTTGGCCCGCAGGTCGAGGCCGACCAGGAGGGGGACGCGGGAGCGGCGGATCCACAGGTCCGCGATGTCCTCCTGGAGTTCGAAGTCGCGCACCACCTTCACCGGCGGGGTGGGGACCGCTTCGGAGAACACGTCCTGTGCCGCCGGGGAGAAGGAGCCGAGTCCGACGCCGCCGAGGTCGGGCTCGTGGCAGACCGCACTGGTCCAGCCGAAGAGTTTGCCTTCCGCGAAGATCGGCTGGAAGACGATGACGTCGTTCTGGTGCAGACCGCCGCCGACCCAGGGGTCGTTGCACAGGAACATGTCGCCCTCGCGGACGGTGCGGTGTTTGAGCGTCCAGTAGATCGCCAGGTCGACGGCCCCGACAAGCATGGTGTTGTACAGGCCGACCTGAACTTCCTGGCCGAGTTCGTCACTGATGGCGAAGTCGAAGTCGTTGGCGTCGGTGACGATGGGCGAGCCGGACATCCGCTTGAGGGCTTCGCCCATCTCGTCGGTCACCGACCACAGACGGTGGCGCACGACCTCGTAGGTGAGAGGGTCGAGCTCGTCGATCTGTTCTTGGGTCACGGTGTGCAGCGGAAGTGAGGCGGGCAGTCGCCGGGCGAAGTCGTCCGGGTCCACGGGGCGGCTCGCGAAAACCTCGGAACCGGGGATGTGCATGGTCATCGCGGATGCTCCTAGTGGGCGAGGATCGTCAGGTTGCCGAGGTGGTCGATCGTGCCTGTGGTGCCGTGCGGGATGACCACGGTGGTCGTGGGCACCTCGATGACGGCGGGACCGGGGATCACATGGCCGCAGGCGAGTTTGCTGTAGTCGTAGACGGCCGTGTCGACGTAGCCGATCGTCCCGTCGAGGCACACGGGGCGGGATCCGATCTGGGCGACGGAGGGGTCCGGTGACATGGCGGTCTCGACCTCGGGCAGCGTCGGTGAGAAGGGCAGCACACCGGTCGCGCGGACCCGGTAGGTGATGGCCTGGATGCCGGCCTCGCGGAAGCCGGTGCCCTCGCCGTACAGCTCGGCGTAGCGGCGCTCGAACCAGGCCGCGGCGGAGTCCAGTTCGGTCTGTGTCACGGGGCCGGTGGAGATGGGAGCGGCGATCTCGGCGAGCTGAGCGGTGAAGCGCATGTCGATCTCGCGCTCGATCCCGACGGAGGTGAAGGTGAGGCCCTGGCGGTCCAGTGCCTCACGGACCTGCTGTTCGAGACGGGCGAAGTTCTCCTCGGCGCGTGCCGGGTCGAGCGGGACCGCGGCGGGATCCGACAGCTCCGCGGCCAGCACCACGTTCGATGAGGCCAGCCCGTAGGCGGAGAACGCGGAGGCCACCTGGCCGAGCGGCACGACGACCTCGCGCACGCCGACCTCGGCCGCGTATCTGGCGCAGTGCGCGGGTCCCGCGCCGCCGAACGCGTAGAGAATGAACTCCCGCGGATCGTGGCCCGCCTCGACGACGGTCTTGCGCAGCAGGTCGCCGGTCTGCGAGTTCTGCACCGCGTAGATGGCGGCGGCGGCCTCCTCGACCGTCAGCCCCAGCGGCTCGGCGATCCTGGTGCGGATGGCCTCGCGGGCCAGCTCCTTGGAGAGACTCTTGCGTCCGCCGAGCAGGCCACGCTCGGGAAGGATGCCCAGCACCAGGTTGGCGTCGGCGTTCGTCGGTTCGGTACCGCCCTGCCCGTAGCAGGCCGGGCCGGGCACGGCCTGCGCGCTGTGCGGGCCGATCTGCAGGTTTCCGCCGGCGTCGAGCCAGGCGATGGCCCCGCCGCCGGAACCGATGGCGTGGACCTCGAGGGTGGGTACGTTGATCGGGTGGTGGTTGATGATGGTGGTGCTGGAGCGCACCGGTTCGCCGTCGACCACGAGACCCACGAGGAAGGTCGTCCCGCCCACGTCCGTGGCGATGATGTTGCGGTGACCGAGCTGCCGGCCGAGGGAGACGGCACCGACCACGCCGCCGGTGAGGATCGAGCCGACGGTGCTGATCGCCTGGCGGGGAGCCTCGGCCGCGGCGACCGCCCCGCCGTTGCTCTGCATCACCAGCAGCGGGCCGGCCAGGTTGTGAGCGCGCAGCTTGCTCTCGAGCTCACCGAGATAGTTGCGCAGTCCGGGGCCGATCTGCGAGCTCATGATGGTGGTGGCGTTGCGTGAGAACTCCCGGATGCGGGGGCTGACCTCGCTGGAGAGCGAGACGAACATCGTCGGATCGATCTCGTGGACGAGTTCGCGGACGCGTTGTTCGTGCGCGGGGTTGCGGAAGGACCACAGCAGGGACACGGCGATGGCCGAGACGCCGTCGTGGATCAGGGCGCGGATGGCCTCGCGGGCGGCGTCCTCGTCCAAGGGGACGACAATCCTGCCGTCGCGGTCGACGCGCTCGACGACCTCCAGGGCGTGCTTCTTCGGGATCAGACTGTGCGCCTTGGTCTGCCCCATGACGTTCTGCAGCTGGTCCGGGGAGCGGCCGAGATAGCGGCCCTCGACGTTCATGATGTAGATCGAGTCGCGGTGGCCCGCTGTGGTCAGGAAGCCCGCCGGGGGGACGTTACCCATCACCAGCGCGTTGAGTGACGAGGTCGTCCCGTGCGCGATGTGGTGGGTGTCGGCCAGCATCTCGTCGAGGGGGCGACCCAGTTGCTCGGCGAGAACCTCCAGGACGTCGAGGACGCCTACTGAGTAGTCCGGGGGAGTCGACGGTGCCTTGGCCGCGAGGACCGTTCCGTCGTTGTCGTCCAGTACGGCGTCGGTGAATGTCCCACCGACGTCGACGCCGATTACATATGCCATTGCGCTGATGCTCCCTCGGATTCGGGAAGTGAGAGGTGGCTGCGTGCGCCTGCGGCTCAGGCTGCGTTCACGGGAGGCGGGCGGCCACAGGAGCCTGCCGCTCAGACCTTTCTTACGCGTGTGTCGAGTATTTGACGCGCCCGATGAGCTGTCAAGGGTTGTGCGGCAGGAGGTCGCGAGGGCATCCGGAGCCGGCGTGTTTGCAATGCGAGCATGCGCAACGCCGCCGACCCGGAGGTGGGACTCCGTCGCCGCCGACACCCGGAAACGACGGATCGGTCCGCACAACACAGTGTTCCGTTGCCTGTCGCCGACCGACTGTTCGTGAGTGGGGCTCCTATGCGCACTCGACGTTGCGGGTTCTCGGTCATCGCCGGAGTGGGGCGACCGGAGACTGGCCTCGGCCGCGCGACCGGAGGAGTGAAGGGGCTGCCCGTCCTGCGGGGCGCATCAGGGGCAGCACCCCTCTCCGGGTCCATTGTGACGCCGGCCGAGGTGGGCCCGCAGCAGCGTCGATCTCGGCGCACGAGACCCGAATGGCCTGGTCGGCGCATGCCATCGGCCTCCCGACGCTCGCTCGGCCTCGCGCGCCCGTGTATTCGCCGCCCGACGCCCGTCATGGCCGCGGGGTTCGACGCGTCCAAGCCTTGACGAGGCTGTCATAAGCGTCGAATAATCGTCGTCAGCGTAAAAGTATGGGCTGAGTGAGGGATGACCTCGTGCCACCCTCCTCGCAGAAGGGCAACCTCATGGGCATCCACAGGATCGGGCTGGTCGTACCCAGCTCCAACGTGACCGTCGAAACCGAGATGCCGGCGTTGCTGGCCCGACATCCGGCGTCGACGTTCTCATTCCACTCCACCCGTATGCGGATGCACACGGTCTCGCCCGAGCAGCTGGCCGCGATGAACGCGCAGCGGGAACGATGCGTCATGGAGATCGCCGACGCCTCCCCCGACGTGATCCTGTACGCGTGTCTGGTTGCCCTGATGGTCGGCGGGCCCGGGGAGCACCGACGAGTGGAGGGCGCCGCAGCCGAGCAGCTCGCCACCGGTGGTTCGTCCGCGCGGATCCGCTCCAGTGCCGGCGCTCTCGTCGAGGGGCTCAAGGCCCTGGGTGCCAGGCGCATCGCAATCGTCACCCCCTACCTGCGGCCACTGGCGGAGAAGGTCGTGCACTACCTCGAAGCGGAGGGATTCACGGTCGCCGACTGGCGCGCACTGGAGGTCGCCGACAACGCGGAAGTCGGATGCATCCCCGGGGAACGTGTCATGGGTGCGGCACGCTCGCTCGACCTCACCGGCGTCGACGCACTGGTGATCTCCGCATGCGTGCAGATGCCCTCACTGCCCCTGGTCGAGGCCGCCGAGCAGGAGCTCGGCGTCCCCGTCCTGTCCGCCGCCACCGCGGGCGCCTACAGCATTCTGCGCAGCCTGCGGCTGCCCGTCGAGATTCCGGACGCGGGCAGCCTGCTGCGCACCGACTCGCAGCCCGTGCCGGCCTGAGCCGACCCAGGGACCGGCCCGAGAGACTAGGGAATCATCATGGACCAGCTCGCACACACGGTGCGCGGCGTCGACCACATCGCGTATCCGACGTTCGACCCGGCCGCCACCGTCACGTTCTACCGTGACGTGCTCGGCTTCCCCGTCGTGCACTCGATCTGCGCGGCCGGATGGGGCCCGGAAAAGCACCCCGACTTCATCCACTTCTTCTTCGACATCGGCAACGACGACCGCCTCGCCTTCTTCTACTACTTCGGACTCCAGCCGTTCGAGGGCGGACCGCAGGGAGACTCCTACTCCCGCTTCACCGAGGACGTGCCCGTCTTCTTCATCCGCTCCCGGCATCTGGCCATCCATGTCGACAGTGAAGAAGACCTGTTGGAGTACCGGCGCCGCCTCGACGGCAGTCAGTGGCCGGTGGAGATGCAGATCCAGCACGAGACCATCGAGTCGATCTACACCCACGACCCCAACGGCTACATGATCGAGATCACCCGTGCGCTGCGCCCGGTCACCCCGCAGGAGGACCTCGACGCCAATCTGACCATCGACGCGCTCGTCGACGTGGTCTCGGGGCCCGACCCCAGCATGGCCGCGCTGCTGGCGCGCAAGGCCGAACTGATCGTCGAGCGGGCCGCCGCATGGCAGCAGGAGCAGGAGCAGGATGTGACGGAGGTGGCCGCACGATGACCACCCTGTTCGTCCTCGACGTACCGGAGAACCGCCCGATCGCCGCGGTGGCCGCCCAGGATCCGGCGGTGACCGTCGGCCGGGTCGGCCCGTACTACCGGATCGATTCCGATGCGCCGATCGTCATCGACCGCCGCGCCACCGGCTGCCGTCACGCCGTGTGGTACAGCAGTGTGGCCGGGCTGGTCGGGTCCCGCATCACGCAATGGGACAAGGACGCCATGCGAGTTGAGTCCCGATGAGCGACAGCACGCGGCGGCTCGGCGCCGGCCGCTACATCGACGCCGCCCGGGTCCCCGACACCACGGTTACCTCGGTTCACGAGCTGGCGACCGCCGACGGATCGAAGGTCAGCGGCGTGTTGCGGACCGTACCGGGTGCCCGGACCGTGGTCACCTTGATGCACCCACGCCAGGATCTGACCCATCACGTGCTGGTGCCCGAACTCCTGGCACGCGGGTACGCGGTGTGGACCCAGGGAACTCGGTCCGTCAACAACGACACCGCGCTGGTGCACGAACAGGCGCTGCTCGACGCCGCGGCCGGGCAGGTGTTCCTGCGCGAGCGGGACTTCGACCATGTCGTCTCACTCGGCCACTCCGGCGGAGGCACCCTGTTCGCCTTCTACCACCAGCAGGCCGGGCTGCCACCGGCTCAGCGGCTGACCGCCACCCCGGCGGGCCGTCCGATCGACCTGGCGGCAGCGGAGATGCCGGTGCCCGACGCGGCCGTCTTCATGGCACCGCATCCGGGCCAGGGGGCGCTCCTGTTGAGGCTGATCGACCCCTCGGTGGTCGACGAGGCGGACCCGCTGGCGGCCGACCCGGCACTCGATCCGTTCGCCCCGGCCAACGGCTTCGCCGAACCGCCGCAGAGCTCCGGCTACGCGCCGGAGTTCGTGAGCCGGTACCGGGCGGCGCAGCGCGAGCGTGTTGCCCGCATCGACGAGATCGCCCGCCACCGTGTGGGTGAGGCCGCGGCGGCGCGCCGACGGTACAAAAGCGGCGGGCAGTCGGCCGACCGGCGTGCCGCGCTCGCCCCCAGGATCCTCACCGTGTACCGCACCGATGCCGACCTGCGGTTCACCGATCTGTCCCTGAGCCCCAATCAACGCCCTTACGGCTCGCTGTTCGGCAGACGCCCCGACCTGACCAATTACGGCCTCGTCGGCTTCGGCCGCTTCTCCACTCCGGACGCCTGGCTGTCGACCTGGTCCGGGCTCAGCACCAACGCCGACTTCCTGCGCTGCGCGCCCGGGGTGACCTCGCCGGCCCTGTTCATCGAACTCACCGGTGACCAGGCGTGCTTTCCCGAGGACGCCGAAGCGATGTACACGGCCCTCGGCGCCACGGACAAGAAGCACGTCCAGGTCGCCGGCACCCACTTCGGCGGGCCTGTCCAGGAAGGTGCTCCCACCGGGGCCTCTCTGGCCGCCGCCGAGATCGTCGCCTGGCTGACCGCCCGGTTCACCTGACACACGGGCCGACACCCGGGCATCACACGTCCCGGAGTGGTCAGTGACGGCCGCGGTACACGGTTCGGGCCGCACATCCCTCGGCTCGTCCGCCCTCCTCTTCCACACGACGTTCCAGGGGCCGCGACGGCGCCCATGGTCCCGGCCTGCCGAGACCGCCGCGGCCGATCAACCGCACCACACGACCCCGAACCCACTTGACAGGGAAGTTGCCTCATGACCATCGATTTCAGCGGCCAGGTGGCGATCGTCACTGGTGCCGGAGGTGGCCTGGGACGCGCCCACGCCTTGGCACTGGCCGCCCGCGGTGTCCACGTCGTCGTCAACGACCCGGGCGAAACCGTCCACGGCACAGCAGCCGACGACGCGCCGGCCGTCCGGGTGGTCGCCGACATCATCGCGAGCGGCGGATCGGCCATCGCCGACCACGCCGACGTCACCGACCCCCCGCAGGTCGACGCCATGGTCGAGAAGGCGGTGGACCGGTGGGGCAGGGTGGACATCCTGATCAACAACGCGGGGATCCTGCGCGACGCCAGCTTCCGCAAGGCCACCGTGGAGGACTTCCGCAAGGTCCTCGACGTACACCTGATGGGAACCGTGCACTGCACCAAAGCGGTGTGGGAGCACATGATCGACCGAGGCTACGGCCGGATACTGATGACCACTTCGGGATCAGGGATCTACGGCAACTTCGGGCAGGCCAACTACGGCGCCGCCAAGTCGGCGCTGATCGGTCTGATGAACGTGCTGGCCATTGAGGGCGAGCCCAAGGGCATCCGGGTCAACGCGCTCGCACCGCTGGCGGCGACCAGGATGACGGAGGCCGTTTTCGCTCCTGAGGCGCTGGAGGAGATGCGGCCCGAGGCGATCACACCCGGCGCGCTGTTCCTTGTGTCGCCGGACGCGCCCAACAAGACGATCATCGGGGCGGGGGGCGGAGTGTTCGCCGTCAGCACGATGCGCGAGTCGCGCGGCCACTTCCTTCCGCCGGACCTGCGAACCCCCGAGGGCATCGCCGAGCACTGGGAGAAGATCAGCGATCCCCACACGGCGTCGGAGACCGACAGCATGACGGCACAGCTGCACCACTATCTCGGCCTCGCCGCCGAAACAGAGTGCTGAACCGAGTCCTCCTTCTCCAGCTCACCGATCCACCGCAGAGGAAAACGAGCAGCCCATGAGAGAAGCAGTCATCGTCTCCACGGCACGGACACCGATCGGCAAGGCCTACCGGGGTGCCTACAACGACACGCAGGGGCAGGAACTGGCCGCCCACGCCATCATGCACGCCGTACGCCGAGCCGGTCTGCATCGCGCCGACGTGGAGGACGTGATCCTCGGTTGCGCGATGCAACAGGGCTCCACGGGAATGAACGTGGCCCGACAGGCGACGCTCCGTGCCGGACTTCCCGACTCCGTGCCGGGCATGACGATGGACCGCCAGTGCGCGTCCGGCCTCATGGCGGTCGCGACGGCGGCCAAGCAGATCGTCCACGACGGCATGCAGATCACGGTCGGCGGCGGAGTGGAGTCCATATCACTGGTGCAGAACGACCACGCCAACGACCACCGGACGAACGATCCCTGGCTGGCCGAGCACAAACCGGGCATCTACTACCCCATGCTGCACACGGCCGAGATCGTGGCCGAACGGTACGACGTCAGCCGTGAGCGCCAGGACGAGTTCGCGCTGCTGTCCCAGCAGCGCACCACGGCAGCGCAGAAGGCCGGACGCTTCGACGAGGAGATCGTGCCACTGACGACCCGGAGAAAGGTCGTCGACCGCGACAGCGGCGAGACACACGTCGAAGAGGTCACCCTCACCCGCGACGAGGGCAACCGGCCCTCGACCACCCTCGACGGACTGGCCTCACTGCGCCCTGTCCTGCCCGACGGCCAGGTCACCCGACGCTCGACCGTCACCGCCGGCAACGCCTCGCAACTGTCCGACGGTGCGTCGGCGTCAGTGCTGATGGAGGCGAAGGAGGCCGAGCGCCGAGGGCTGCGACCCCTGGGTGTCTACCGGGGCATGGCCGTCGCGGGCTGTGGGCCCGAGGAGATGGGCATCGGCCCGGTCTTCGCCATCCCGAAGCTGCTCAAGCGGCACGACCTGACCATCGACGACATCGACCTGTGGGAACTCAACGAGGCCTTCGCGTCGCAAGCGGTGCACTGTCGCGATGAACTCGACATCGACCCACAGCGATGCAATGTCAACGGGGGCGGCATCTCCGTCGGACATCCCTACGGCATGACCGGCGCACGGCTGGTGGGTCACGCGCTGCTCGAAGGCCGCCGCCGCGGGGCCCGTTACGTGGTGGTCACCATGTGCGTCGGCGGAGGCATGGGAGCCGCCGGCCTGTTCGAAGTCACATGAGCCGACGTCACATGAGCTGAGATCACGTGGCAGTCCCGCGGTTGATGGGCTGTTCGGTCCAGATGGTCTTTCCGTACCGTCCGTAGCGGCTGCCCCAACGGGTGGTGAGCTGGGCTACGAGGAACAGCCCACGGCCCCCTTCATCGGTCCAGCGGGCTCTGCGCAGGCGGGGCTGGGTGGTGCTGGGGTCGGTGACCTCGCAGATCAGCCTGTCCTCACGGATCAGCCGCAACCCCACCGGGCCGCCCGCGTAGCGGATGGCGTTGGTCACCAGTTCACTGACGATGAGTTCGGTGGTGAAGGCGAGGTCGTCGAGGCCCCAGGCCGACAGCCGGTCGGCGATGGCGCCCCTGGCCTTGGCCACGACGGCAGGGTCGGCGGGGAACTCCCAGTGCGCGGTGTCGTCCGTGGAGAGCACGCGCGTGCGGGCGAGCAACAACGTCACGTCGTCGCGGGGTGGGGCGTCACCGAGGAGGGAGAACACGTCGCGACCGGCGTCGTTCAGAGAGTGTCCCGAGCGACAGTGAGCGGCGAGGCTGCTCACCAGACGCCGTGTGCCGGTATCGATGTCGATGTCGACGCCCTGGACCAGGCCGTCGGTGTACAGGGCGAGGACGCTGCCGGGCTCAAGAGTGATCGTGGCGCTCTCGAAAGGCATGCCGCCGACCCCCAGAGGTGGGCCGGGCGAGAGCCCGAGGAGCCGTGCGGTGCCCCCTGGCTGGACGCACACGGGGGGCGGGTGTCCGGCGCTGGCCATGGTGCAGCGGCCGCTGGTCGGGTCGTAGACGGCGTACAGGCACGTGCCGCCGATGCTGTCCTGGGCATCGGTTGTCTCGGTCGCGAGTCGTTGGACGAGGCCGTCGAGGTGCGTCAGGAGTTCTGTGGGGTCGAGGTCCAGATCGGCGAGGGTCTGGACGGCGGTGCGCAAGCGGCCCATGGTGGCGGTCGCGTGCAGGCCGTGACCGATGACGTCCCCGACGACCAGGGCCACGCGCAGCGATGGCAGGTGGATGACATCGAACCAGTCGCCGCCGATCTCCGCCCCGCCGCCGGCGGGCTGGTAGAGACCCACCGTATCGGCAGCTGTGGTGCTGGTGGTGGCCTGCGGAAGCAGGTGCCGCTGGAGGGCGATGGCGGCGCGGCGCTCGTGGGTGTACCGGCGGGCGTTGTCCACGCTCAGGGCCGCCCGGGAGGCGATCTCTGTCAGCACACCCGAGTCCACGTCGTCGAAGGCGTCCGGCTTCTCGGTGCGCCAGACGACGACGAGACCGAGCACCAGTCCTCGGGCGTACAGCGGTGACGACATGAACGAGTGCCCGTGCTCAGGGATGAAGAGCGGTTCCAGTTCCGGTATGTGGAACATGGGGTGTTCCGTTCGATGGCCAGTGACGGCTTTGCCGCGTTGCAGGTGCTGCATGATGGGGCCGTCCGGCAGTGGGGGATATTCCGCGAGAGGTGGCAGGAGCCGGGAGGGCCAGGTACCGGAGGCCGATGCCACTGCGGCACGACGCATGTGCCACCGGCCGCCGCCGACCAGTTTGGGTGGCTCGTCCCCTTCGAACACAGCGTCGGCGAGCACCACCCATGCCAGATCACCGAGGGAGGTGACCAGGATCTCCGCCAGGTCCTGTGCGGTGCGGTTGACGTCGAGGGACGCGCCGATCCTTTCCGCCGCCGCGTGCCGCAGGGCCAGGTGGCGGCGGATGCGCTCCTGCTCGCTGATGTCGGTGAAGACCGTGGCGACACCGGTCGGGTGCCCGGACGCGTTCTCCAGCTGGAAGGCGGACAGGGACATGGTCCGCCGCCGTCCAGGAGGCAGCGGCCACCGCAGACGGCCAGGTCGCCCGACGAGTGGCACGCCCGTGTCCAGTACCTGGCGAAGCGCCGCCTCGGTGGCTTCGACTTCCTCGGGAGAGAGAATGTCCCGCAAAGCGCCGACAGGCCAGGGCGTTCCGGTGAACGTCCGCAAGGTGGCGTCAGCCCGCGCGATGTTCAGGTCGGTGTCGTGGACGCAGACAACGATGCGGCCCTGGCGGAACAGACCTCCCAGAGACCAGGCATCTCCTTCGTCCGCCACGAGGTGGCTGGGGGCCGCCAGGACGACGTACTCGCCACCCTCCAGCGCCAGCGCGTGAAAGACCACCTCCACCGTGCTGCCCGACCGGTGCCGGAGCCGCGCCTGACCTGTCCCCGGGAACAACGACCGACGCCGAACGTTCCCCCAGGGGTAGGCGAGGGCATCGGCGAACAGCTCCCAGACCAGGTGGCCGCAGACCTCCTCGCTGGTGCGGCCCAGTAGTTCCGTCGCGGCACGAGACCAGCGGAGGATGGTGCCCTCGCTGCCGAGGACGGCGGTCGCCAGAGCAGTGTGGCTGGCAGCCCGGCGGCTGGAGCGACTGGCCGAGGCGTTCATGTCCATCCCATGTCCCATTATGTGCGCCATACATACCATATTGGCTCTATCAGAGCTCGAGGGCGTCGTGCCGATGCGTCTTCTGGGTGGCTGGTGCCATCGGCAATGTCAGGGCGGCCCACTCTGGGACACTCTCCGGCGGCCGGGGAGTCACTCGCAGTGACGTTGGCGAGGGAGGAGCCTGTATCGGTCGGGCGTCGTCACGCCTGTGCGATCTCGATGACGGTGCCGGCACAAGGCGCTGGCCTGGGGTTTCTTTGTTTCGTGCTGGGTGATGTGTCGGTGGATCCGCAGCCAAATGAGAATTTCGGCACGTACGGCTTCCCACTTGGATGCCATGGGGGTTTGCCGCGCCGTCATGGCGCTGAAAGGCGGGCCGGATGCGATGGGCGGACTGTCGTCGAGCAAGGCCGGTATCCGACATGACCGAAGTAGTCATGTTGCGTGGCGCCGGCTGCGCGGACCGGATGGCCGGCCCGCACTCGCGGTCACGATGACCGCGGTGATGCTGGCGTCCGTCATCGTCCCTGGCTCCGGTGTTCGCTACGTCGGAGCAGCCGTCCTGACCGTGCTCGCCGGTGCCGTCTTCATAGCCCGGCTCGCCAGTCACGAAGGCGTGGTGGAAGTTCATCGCGCGATCGGTGCCGTGATCATGGGGGCAGCCCTCGCATTCGGGCAAGCGATGCCCTCGCACAGGGGAGCGCCACCGTCGATGCCCGACATGCCCAACATGAGCATGTCGGGCATGCCCACGTCGGCATCCGGCGCCACCACCGCGCCCCATCTGGTCGTGGTAGCGGCGGTCCTGGTCTACCTCGCGTGGACGGCCGTCGCTGTCGTTCGGCTCTGTGCGCGTTCCCGCAGGCGACTCCTGAGCGCCGAGTACCTTGCCATGGCGACGAGCCTGACGATCATGGTGTTCGGCATGGACTGACCCCGCTGGTCGAGGGGAGATCTCACCACGAAGGCCCTGGCGTGTACGCCCGGTCCGCCGGTCACCCGGCTTTCAGCCTGCGTACCGATTGGCGGATCACCAGTTGGGTGCTCAGGACCACGTGATCGTCGCTGGTGATGCGCTCACCGCGTTCCAGCGCCAGCCTCACCGCCGTACGGCCGAGATCCTCGTACGGAACCCTGACCGAAGTGAGCCACGGGCTGAGGTCCGCAGCGAAGGGGACGTCGTCGAAGCCCACCAACGAGACGTCCCCGGGGACATCGAGGCCTTGGTCTCGGAGCGCGGCCAGTGCCCCGAGCGCCACCATGTCGGTGCCCGCGACGATGCCGGTGAAGTCGCCTCTCTTCAGTGCGTCCCGTGTGCGCTGGTAGCCGGAGACACGGGTGTACGGGCCGGGGATGTCCAGCTCCTCCGCGTACTCCACCCCGTGCGCGCGCAGAGCGTGCAGAAACCCCTCCCGCCGCCGGCTCGCAGTGCTCAGCTGGGGATCGCCGCCCAGGAAGAGGATGCGGCGGTGGCCCTGGACGAGCAGGTGATCGGCAGCCTGGAAGGCACCTCCTCGGTTGTCGTAGTCCACGACAGTCACCGGGAGATCCCCGGGCAGCGACGGGCGGCCCACGAGCACGAGACGGGACCCGGCGGCGTCCAACGCCCGCACGTACTCGGCCATGCGCTGGAAATATGCCTCGTCCTGCACCGCTCCGCCGACAGGCAGGACCGCGGCCACGTGCTGCTCGCGCATGAGCTGCACCAGGTCGTCCTCGCGTTCCGTGTCCCCGTGGGTGGCGCACACCAGGCTCAACCGGCCCCGCAGGGCTGCCTCCTGCTCGACCCCCGCGGCGACATGGGCGAGCGAGGGACCCGTGATGTCCCTCAGCACCAGGGCGATGGGGCCGGCGACCCGCCCGGAGCGCCTTGGCGTGCACGTTCACCACATAGCGAAGCGACTCCACCGCTGCCATGACACGTTCGCGCGTAGCGGCGGAGACGGGATAGTTGCCGGCCAGCGTTCTGGAAACGGTTGCTACGGAGACACCTGCCTGCGCCGCGACATCACGGATCGTGCTCGGGCCATCCTCACCTGCAGAGCTGCTTCGCCGACGCTTGGCAGCTCAGGGGCCAGTACTCGCAGCCGATTCATTCCCATTCACGGTCACGCTCCGACGTTACTGCATCCGGCACCCTCACGGACCCTCTGAAGCGACTGCTCGCACGGCGAGAGGAGTAATCGTTTACCATCCTGTTTCCTGCCCCACCAGTCGAATGACTGCGGAGAGACAGGGACTCTTCGCATCCTGGCTGCCGCTATCCGCGGCCGGCCAGCGGAAGCCAGACCCGCATGGCACCCGCCTCGCGGTTGGCCCAGGCGTAGTACGGCACCGCCGTCAGCTCGACGCTCTCCCGGACCTGGCCCGAAGCCGCCGAGGTGTACTGCGGGTAGGGCCAGTCGGCGGACGTTTCGTCGGCGGGGAGCTGACAACCCGAGACGGTCACCGTGCTCACCCCGCCGAGCAGTTCGGGGCGACTGCGAACGGTCAGTGGTGCGTTCGGAACCACGGCAACCGTGTCCGGGTCCAGGCGCTCGGGTTGGTCGGTCTGCTCCAGGCAGTAGACGAGCGGACCGCGTTCGATGGCGGCACAGCCTCGGACGGCGTCGACGCGCGCGGGAGGGACGGTGAGCCGGGCCGGCATGGCGAGGTCGAGGCGGACTGTGTCGCCGGGGGTGAACTCGCGGGTGATCCGCAGCCAGCCTTCCTCCGCCCCGCCTTCGATGACGGTGCCGTTCATGGTCAGGGTGTGGCCCGCGCACCACGCCGGCAGGCGCAGGGAGAGGGTGCGGGGCAGGGCGGTGGGAGCGTCGTCGACGGTGACCGTCACCGTGCCGTCCCACGGGTACTCCGTCGTCACCCGCACGGTCAGCCCGTCACCGCCGTAGAGGCCGGTGGCGTACTGATGCAGCCGCAGACCGCTGTCGTCAGTCGTTGCCATGTAGTGCGGGAGGCCCGCGAGCAGGCGCATCACGTTGGGCGGGCAGCACGCGCAGCGGAACCAGGGCGTGCGGTGGGCGCTCTGGTCCCCGGGGCGTTCATGCGAACGGGCCCGCCGGTGGAGTGGGTTGACGTACAGCCAGGTGCGGCCGTCGAGGCCGGCGCCGGCGAGGAAGCCGTTGAACAGGGTGCGCTCGACGAGGTCCGAGTAGCGGGCCTCGCCGGTGAGCAGGGCCATGCGCCAGGAGAAGTGGACGGAGGCGATGGCGGCGCAGGCCTCGGCGTAGGCGCGGTCGGCGGGCAGTTCGTGGGCGTCGCCGAATGCCTCCCAGTCGTGCCGGGAACCGACGGCGCCGGTGAGGTAGGTCTTGGTCGTGACCATGTCCCGCCACAGCCGCTCCAGAGCCGTACGGAGCTCGGTGTCCCCGGTCTCCGCGGCCAGATCGGCGGCTCCGGCGAGGAGGTAGAGCTGGCGTACGGCGTGGCCGGTGACCTCGTCCGCCGCGCGGATCGGCGTGTGGTCCTGCCAGTACTCGGGTCCCGGGTCGCGGTCGTGGCCCCGGTCGGCGCCGGAGGAGAGGGTGCCGTGTCCGCGGCGTTCCAGGAAGTAGCGGGCGAGGTCCAAGTACCGCTTCTCGTCGGTCGTCCGGTGGAGTTCGACGAGGGCGGTCTCCACCTCGGGGTGGCCGCAGACCGTGTCCACTTGCTTGCCGGGACCGAAGACGGAGTCGATGTGGTCGGCGAGTCGGCGGGCCACGTCGAGCAGCCGGTGGGAGCCGGTGGCCCGGTGGTGGGCCACGGCGGCCTGGATCAGATGTCCCGCGCAGTACAGCTCGTGCCCCCAGCCCGGCTCGGTCCAGGGGATGCCGCCGCCGAGCTGGTAGTACGTCTGGAGGTAGCCGTCTTCGCGCTGAGCGGCGGCGATCAGCTCGACGATGGCTTCGACCTCGGCGGCGAGTGTCTCCTCGGGGGTGTCCGCGAGCTGCCAGCAGGCGGCTTCCAGCCACTTGTAGACGTCGGAGTCCTGGAATCGGCGAGGGAGACCTGGGCGTTGACCCGGCGGCGTTCGGCCCAGAAACCACCCTCGATGCGGGCGACGGAAGCGGGACGCAGGGAGGAGACGGCGCGCGCGGAGGGATGGACCGGTCCGGTGTGGGTGGTGCTCAAGGGGGCCTCCGGAGGAAGGGGGTACGGGCTGAGGTGAGGCGACGGGGTGGCGACGGGACGGGCGTCGCGTGGGCCCGGCGGGCGGACGTCGTCCCCGGCCCCGCCGCGCAGGCATCGGAGCCCTCAGGCGCTGATCTCCAGTTCAGCCCGATGGACCGGGTGGGCCGGGGACAGCCCCGTCGTCATGCGCTCCAGTTCCGTCACGACCGTGCCGCCGAGGCGGGCCAGTTCGTTGCCGAGGGAGCCGGCGATGTGCGGCGTGAGGAACACGTTCGGAAGGCGGTAGAGCGGGGAGTCCGGGGGCAGCGGCTCGGGGTCGGTGACGTCGAGGATCGCGCTGAGCCGGCCGCTCACCAGTTCCTCGGTGAGCGCGGTGTGGTCGATGAGGGCGCCCCGTGAGGTGTTGATCAGGACGCCGCCGTCGGGGATGAGCGCCAGCCGCTCGCGGTTGAGCATGCGGTGGGTCTGCGGGATGTCGGGGGCGTGCACGCTGACGATGTCACTGGTGCGCAGCAACTCGTCGAGGTCCAGCGGGACCGCGCCCAGCTCCGCGGCCTCGGCGGCGTCGACGTAGGGGTCGTAGAGGCTCACCGACAGGTCGAAGGGCCGCAGCAGTTCCAGGAGCCGGCGGCCCACCCGGGAGGCGCCGATCAGGCCGACCCGGCGGCCGAGGTTGCCGACCGTCGCGTATTCCGTCGGAGCGGGATAGACGTGCTCGGCCCGGAAGCGTTCGCGCAGTCCGAAGGCGTCCTTGCCGGCCAGCAGGATCATGGCGAGCGTGTACTCGGCCACCGGCAGGGCGTTGGCCTGCACCGCGCTGGAGAGGGTGAGGCCACGCTCCCAGAACGGCTCACCCACGAGGTGGCGGACGCTGCCTCCGGCATGCAGGACGGCGCGCAGCCGCGGCGCCGCCGCCAGTGTCTGCGCGCCGAGGTGCGGGCAGCCCCAGCCGGTGACCAGCACTTCGGCGCGGGCCAGGGCCTCGGCCACGGCGGGATCGGAGAAGTCCTGGACGACGAGCATGGGATCGACCCGCGCCAGTTGCTGGAGGCGGGTCATCAGCGGAGGCGGGAAGAGCTCGGGCAAGTGCACTGGATTCATGGCGAAGAGGACGAACGGCTGCACTGACGTATGCATGGTGCTCCTGGGGAGAGGGCGCGCAGGGCCGATGGGCGACAAGCCCGAGCGTCGGCCGCCACAGTAAACGTATTCTACGGTAGAAGCCTGAAAGAGCTGGGTGACCAGCACTGCGACATGGGTGCGTCACAGAGAGTCCGCACCCGCCCCGAGATGACGCGAACCACACTGGTCAACACCTCGGCTGGCAACGTTCTTGCAAGTCAGACGAAACAATCCGGCACCGCCCCTTGTGGATCCGGCTCCCTCAGTCGCACGGTCCACAGCAGCAAACGATTACCGCTCTCGCCGCGCAGTACCGGTTTCTCTCCCCTCGCGTCGCCCCGACCGCGCCGTCTCCCCCACGCGCAGGCGCCGTCCCGTTCCTTTCGTGGAGGACCGATGTCCAAGTCCCGTATCCGCCCCAGAGTTCTTGTCCCGTTGGCCGCCGCCGCTTCTCTCTCCCTGCTGCTGACCGCCTGCTCGGACGACTCCGGCTCCGAAGCCTCGTCGACCACCAAGGGCGACGTCACGCTGGAGTTCTGGAGCTGGACGGACGGCATCGAGGCGCAGACCAAGGTGTGGAACAAGGAGCACCCCGAGACGCAGATCAAGTTCGTCAACGCCGCCGGCGACACCGCCTACCAGAAGCTGCGGGCCGCGGTGAACGCGGGCACCGCGCCCTGTCTGTCCAAGATGGATGGGATGAACCTGGCGAACTTCGCCGCCGACGGACTGCTGACCGACGTCAGCGACTTCGCGGCCAAGTACAAGGACGCGTACACGGTCGCCGCATGGAACGCCGTCAGCCCCGGCGGCACCACTTTCGGCATTCCGATGGGGTCGTCGCCGCTGTTCACGGCCTACCGCGCGGACCTGTTCCAGAAGTACGGGATCCAGGCCCCGAAGACCTGGAACGACCTGATCGCCGCCGGCAAGAAGGTCCAGCAGAAGAACAAGAACGTCAAGATCTACAACATGGCGGGCGAAGACCCGAGCACCCTCGTCGACCTGTCCTGGGAGGCCGGCGCCCAGTGGTACAGGGTGGACGGCGACCACTGGGTCGTGGACTTCACCTCCCCCGAGGCGCTCAAGGCCGGTGACATCGTCCAGCAACTCGTCGACAACGACCTCGCCTCCAGCGCGTCGTACGCCGACCCGGGTGTCTTCAAGACCTGGGACCTCGGCAAGACCATCGCGATGACCACCTCGACCTGGCGGCTGCCGATCTACGACACCAACTTCCCGAAGTCCAAGGGCAAGTGGCAGCTCGCCGACTCGCCGGTCTTCGACATCGCGAAGCCGCAGACCTCCAGCAACTTCGACACCACCGGCGTCCTCAAGGGCTGCAAGCACCCCGACCGCGCCGCCGAGTTCGCCGCCTGGCTGAGCAGCACCAAGGAGTCCCTGACGGCACTCACCGACTCGGTTTCCAAGTCGGGCCTCTTCCCCGCGGTCAAGGACGTCTCGCCGTACGTCGACAAGATCATCCCGACGGAGATGTTCAACGGGAGGTCGGACAGCGCGCAGGTGATCACCACGGCCGCCTCGCGGGTCGGCGAGCAGTGGCAGTACGGCCCGAACTACGCGGCGATGTACTCCGAAATGCAGAAGCAGTGGGGCCAGGTCACGAAGAAGCAGCTGACGGTCAAGGACATGCTGACCTCGCTGCAGAAGTGGACCGTGGACGACCTCAACCGCAAGGGCATCAAGGCCGTCGCGGGCAGCTGACATCCCCCCGCAGGCCACACCTCTGTAGGCCCCATCTCTGTAGGCCGTCCTGTAGGCCCCACCTCTGGAGACACCCGTGTCCACCCTGACGCGACCGCCGAAGGTCGCCACCGACTCCCCGGTCCGGCGGTCCTCCCCCCGCCGGGCCGGGAGCCGGGGAGCCCGCAAGGGGCTGCTGTTCGCGCTGCCCTTCCTGCTCGGCTTCCTGGCCACGTACGTCGTGCCGATCGGCTACGCCTTCAGCCAGAGCCTGCGGGAGAAGAAGAGCAGCGGTCTCGGCTTCGGCCCGACCCGGGTCGTCTTCACCGGCTTCTCCAACTTCGCCTCCATCCTCGGTGACGGTGACTTCTGGTCGAGCACGCTGCGCACCCTGCTGTTCAGCGCGGCGCAGATCACGGTGATGCTGGGCCTCGCGCTGTTGCTCGCCCTGCTCCTGGACGGAGTGGCCGCCCGCACGGTGCGGTTCTTCCGCGCGGCGCTGCTCATCCCGTACGTGGTGCCCGCCGTGGTGTCCACGGTGATGTGGCTGTTCCTGTACAGCCCGACGGGCAGTCCACTGCTCGACCTCGCGCACCGGGCGGGCACGGACGTCACGTTCTTCGGCGGCCTCAACACCTATCTCTCGCTGGGCAACCTGCTGACCTGGCAGGGAATCGGCTTCAACATGATCCTGATCTCCGCCTCGCTGCAGGCGCTGCCCCGCGAGCTGTACGAGGCGGCCCGGCTGGACGGGGCCAGAGAGTGGCGGATCGCCTGGTCGGTCAAGATCCCAACATCACCGGGATCCTGGTGCTGACCGGCATGTTCTCCCTGATCGGCCGGCTCCAGCTGTTCGCCGAACCGCTGCTGCTGTGGCAGATCGCACCGGAGTCGATCACCACCGACTTCACTCCGATGATGGAGATCTACGACAAGGCGTTCAAGACCGGTGACTACCAGTACGCCGCCGCCGAGTCACTGGTCCTGGCCGTGGTCACCGGCATCCTCGCCTTCGTTTTCTACCGGGTCACGAACAGGAACATGTCATGAGCGCTGTCGCATCCGGGGGCGGCGTGCGCCCCACCCGCCGCGCGGTGGCCCTCACCACCGGCCTGCTGATCCTCTTCCTGATCTACTCGCTCGCCCCGACGTGGTTCCTGATCGTCTCCGCCACCAAGAACCAGACGGACCTGTACTCCACCTTCGGCCTGTGGTTCTCTCCAACCACCTGGCGGACAACGTCCAGGAGATCTGGACCTACCACGACGGGGTGTTCACCCGCTGGATCGGCAACTCGATCCTCTACTCCACGCTCGGCGCGGCCGGGTCCACCCTGGTCTCGCTCGCCGCCGGTTACGGGATGTCGAAGTTCGACTTCCGCGGCCGGGGCGCGCTGCTCGCGGTCATCGTCGGTGCCTCGCTGCTGCCGAGCACCCTGCTGGCCTTCCCGCTCTATCTCGTCTTCGCCCAGATCGGCCTGACCAACACCATCTGGTCGGTGCTCATCCCGTACTTCATCAATCCGTTCGGGGTCTATCTGGGCAAGGTCTACGCCGACAGCTCCATCCCCACCGAACTGATGGAGGCCGCGCGTCTCGACGGCGCCGGTGAGCTGCGGATCTTCTGGTCGGTCGCGCTGCGCCTGATGCGGACCGGCGGCATCACCATCTTCATGCTCGTCTTCATCGACATCTGGAACAACTTCTTCCTCCCCTTGTTCATGCTCACCGGCGAGCGGACCTTCCCCGTGAGTCTGGGTCTGTACTCCCGGCTCCAGCAGGCGCAGACCGCCCGCGACATGAACACCCTCGTGCTCACCGGGTCCCTGCTGTCGATCGTTCCCCTCGCGGTCTTCATGTTCGCGCTCCAGAAGTACTGGCGCAGCGGAATCTCATGGGCAGCCTCAAGTAAAGGATCAGCCGTGCCCAACGCACCCAGAAGACGTGACGTCCTGAAGTACGCCGGCACCACCGGCGTCGCCGCGGCCGGCCTCGGCCTGCTGAACTCCCAGTCCGCCGCCGCGGCTCCGGCCGCGGACGCCGCCTTCCAGCCGGCCGTCTGCAAGCCCCTGGACATCGTTGTCTTCGGCGACGATGGCTCCGAGTCGGCGCACGGTCTCACCGCCACGCTCTCCGACCCGGTCACCGGCGGCCTCGGCCAGAAGGCCCGTGTCCTCAACCCCACCGAACCGGCCGGGTATTGGGGCGGCACTCTGAAGTTCGACGTCGCTGTCAGCCCGACCGCGACCACCTATGTCACCGTGCGGCTGTGGGGCGACGACTACGACTCCACTTCGCAGCAGGCGGCGTCCGGCAAGAACATGTGGCGGCTACAGCTGTTCTGCGACGGCCTCCAGGTCGGCTACCAGGACGAGGGGGCCGTCGACAGTCTGGACATCCTCGACACCTCGCCGCGCACGCCCGGCCGGTTCTTCTTCCACACCCTGCCGCTGCCGGAGAAGCTGACGGCGGGCAAGAAGAAGGTGACGCTGGAGATCCGCTCGATGGGCCGCATCTGGTCCTACGGCCAGAACGCCGACCAGCTCTACCACAAGATGACCACGCCGTCACGGGGCATCTACCGCCTCTACACCCACACCGAGCCGTACTTCGTCCCGCCCAAGGGCGAGGTGCAAGGTCCCGCGCCGGTGCCGACGGCCCGTACCGTCGAGGGCCCCGAGGCGCTGGAGGCGGTGCGCCAACGCGTCGCCAAGGACCAGAAGTTCTACCTGCCCAGCGCCAACCCCGCCGGCATGGACGCCTTCGCCTTCCAGTCGCTCGCCGAGGGCTACCTCTGGTCCGGCAGCCCCGCGTACCAGAACCCGGCGGCGCTGGACCGGGTCCTGCGCGCCCTCGACGGCCGGTACATGGCGTGGAAGAACGACTCAACCGTGATGACCGGCTCCGACCAGCAGTGGCAGGGCTTCGGCCGGGTCGGTCTTGTGCTGGCGCTGCTCTGGGAGCACCTGGGCAACCGCCTGGACGAGAAGGTGACCGGCTCGCCGTACGAGATCTCCAACCCCGGTTTCGAGGAGGGCGGCGACACTCCCATGGGCTGGGAGGTGCCGGGCTGGGGGAAGACCGCCGACGCCTCCTGGGCGCGGGACACCAGCGTCTCCCGTTCGGGCTCCGCCTCGCTCAAGGTCACGGCGAGCGCGGCGAACGGCTTCATCACCGTCTACTCCTCCCCCAAGACCCGGGTCGGCAAGGGCACTTACACATACGGCGCGTGGATCAGGACGGACGGCGTCACCGGCACCGGCGCCCACATCGACCCGCTGTTCTTCGACGCGAGCGGCAAGCTCGTCGGCAGCGACCACCGGAAGTACGCCACCACCGGCACCCATGGCTGGGAGCAGGTCTCCCTGGACCTGGAGACGCCCGACGGCGCCACCCAGGTGGAGTTCCACTTGCGGCTGAGCGGCCCGGGCACGGCCTGGTTCGACGACCTGACCGTCACCCTGCCCGCAGACACCGCAACCCCCGAGCAACCGGTGAGCCGAGCCGCGTACGTCGACATGCTGAAGTCGAGCCGGGACTACTGGCGTCAGCACTTCCCGCACTACACCAACAAGTCGCAGATCTGCGCCATCGGCATCTACCAGGCCAACCGCGGCCTCGGCCTGCTGGCCCCGGAGCTCGCCCTGCCGGAGGAGAAAGCCCGCGACTACATGTACCAGTCCCTCGGCATGAAGCCCTACTTCGGCAAGGAGGACGCCTACGGCAACCCCACCAAGCCGCTCGGCGAGAGCTACCACCAGGTCAGCCGGGCCGGTCTGACCCGCGAACTGGGGTACGTGGGCAGCTACGGCGAGGTCCACGACTGGCTGGTCATGATGTACGAGTCGGTCACGCGCGGATACCGGGGCCAGGAGGCGCCGGAGCTGCGCGAGCAGATGGTGAAGATCATCAAGGCCCGGGGGCGGTTCCGGGTCGTCGACGTCGACGAGACGGGCGCCCGCGTCTCCCGTATCGAGACGGTCGTCGGCTGGCGCAACGAGGTCTACCCCGGTGAGGTCGCCTACGCCTCCTGTACGGCGTGGGACTCGCACCCGGTGATGTCGGCGGCGGTGTTCAAGGACCCGGACATCGTCGGCTGGACCCAGAAGATGGTCGACGACGGGCAGTTCTACAAGCAGCTGGACCTGCTCATCCACCACACCTGGACCCGCGTCGGCCTCGCCGGACTGCGGCTGGTCTCCCGCGACTGGGACGCATTCCAGGCCCTCCCGGCCCGCCCGGGTCGCATCCCCACCGCCTGGGGACGGCCCGACTTCGTCTTCACCGACGAGGAGAACGGCGTCCTGGCCGTGAAGAACGGCGAGGAACTCCTCTTCGCCTCCCTGTACTGGCGCGCCCGCCAGGGCATCAACGACTACGCCCGCATCCACCACCTCACCCCCACCGACCAGCGCTCCGCGACGATCCGCCAGCGCTCGGCCGGCGCCACCGACGACACGTACACGGTCCACGACTGGATCCTGTGGGACTACGCGATCAACGACCCCGGGGCCGGGCACATCCCGCCCGGCGGCTTCCCGCCGCCCGGCGACACCCTGCACCAGACGCTGGCCGGTGACGTCTACCACCTGGCCCCGGTCCCGGCGGACGTACAGGACCCGGCCCTCGGCGTCCATTTCGAGGGCGTGGAGACCATGCTCGTCGGACGCGCGCCGTTCTACCTCTGCGAGTACGGCGACTACCTGATCGCCATGAACACCAGCACCGACCGGACGTACACCCTGCCCGCCCGCCAGGACTTCGGCCCGGCGCGCGACCTCGCCACCGGCCGCGTCGTCGGCGCCGGAGAGCGACCCAAGGTCGGCCCGCGCAGCACGCTCGTGCTGTACCGGGGCCGGCGCGCGGCCGGCTGACCGCCCCGGGGGGAGCCGGGCCGACGCCCGGCTCCTCCCCCTCCCCCCTCTACCCCCCTGGCACTCAACGTCGAGTGAAAGAGGAACCCGCATGTCCGAGTCACAGCCCACCACGCCCGCGTCCCCGAGCCGCCGCCGTTTCCTGCGGATCACCGCCGTCGGCACCACGGCGGCCGCCACCGGGCTCGCCGCGATCCCGACCGCGGACGCCCTGACCTCCTTCATCCACCCCGGCGTGCTGCACAAGCTCTCCGACATCCAGCGGATGAAGACCCGGATCGCGGCCGGCACCGAGCCCTGGCTCAGCGGCTGGAACGTGTTCCGGACAAACGCATACTCGCAGTCGACCTACGCCATGCTGGGCCCGCTCACGACCATCGACCGCGGCACCACCGAGGTCGGCAACTGGGAGTTCTGGAACGACTGCAACGCGGCCTACCAGAACGCGCTGATGTGGAACCTGACGGGTACCACCGCCCACGCCGCCAAGGCTCTGCAGATCATCAAGGCATGGTCGGCCACACTCACCTCGATCACCGGCAAGGACGCCCAACTCGCGGCCTCCATCTACGGTTTCAAACTCGCGGCGGCAGCCGAGCTGATGCGGTACACCGCCCCTTCGGGCAGCTGGTCCGCCGCAGAGATGGCACGACTGCTGCAAGATCAGCCGGGTGATCAGGGACTCCGGCCAGTGCGTGGACAGCGGCCGCGACCAGGCCCACACCCAGCTCATCCTGGGCAGCATGGCCGAGGCCTGTGAGATCGCCTGGGTCCAGGGCCAGGACCTCTACTCCGCCTCCGCCAACCGGCTGCTGGCCGGGTTCGAGTACACCGCGAAGTACAACACCGGCAACGACGTCCCGTACGCCGTCTGGGGCTCCTGCAAGCTCACGTTCAACTCCATCTCCACCGTCGAGCGCGGCAATCTGCGCCCGATCTACGAGATGGCCTTCAACCACTACGTCAAGCGCCGCAGCCTGCCCGCCCCCTCGACGTACACGGCCATCGGGAAGATCCGCCCGGCGGGGGCGGCTTTCCAGTGCGACCACGTGGGCTTCGGCACCCTGCTGTTCACCCTCTGAGCGGAGCATCCGTGATCAACAACCCCGTCTTGCGCGGCTTCGAACCCGACCCCGTGATCCTCCGGGTCGGCGACGACTTCTACATCGCCACCTCCACCTTCGAGTGGTACCCGGGCGTCCGGATCCACCACTCCAGGGACCTGGTCAACTGGCGGTCGCTGGGCGGGGTTCTGGACCGCACGCGCCTGCTCGACCTCAGCGGCGTCCCCGACTCCGGTGGCATCTGGGCGCCCGGACTGTCGTACGCGGACGGCCTGTTCCACCTCGTCTTCACCGTCGTCGACACCTATGCGGAGGGCTGGAAGGACCTCCCCAACCACGTCACCACGGCTGCCTCGATCGAGGGGCCGTGGTCCGACCCGGTCCCGCTGCACGGCCGGGGCTTCGACGTGTCCCTGTTCCACGACGACGACGGCCGCAGCTGGCTGCTGAACATGCGGTTCGACTGGCGCCCGGACCGCGAGGGCTTCGCCGGGATCGAGATCCAGGGGTACGACCGCACAACCCGGTCCCTCCTCGGCGAACCCCGCACCATCACCACCGGAACCTCCGCCGGGGGCGCCGAGGGCCCGCACCTCTACCGGCGCGACGGCTAGGACTACCTGGTGCACGCGGAGGGCGGCACCGGATACGAACACGGCGCGGCCGTGGCCCGCTCACGTGACCTGCTCGGACCGTACGAAGCCGATCCGGCCGGCCCCCTGCTCACCTCCCGCGGCGACCCGGCCCTGAAGTTGCAGAAGGCCGGGCACTGCTCTGTCGTCGAGACGGCGACGGGGCAGTGGTACGCCGCCCACATCGTCGCCCGCCCCCACACGGAGCGGGGCAGGTGCGTGCTCAGCCGGGAGACCGCGCTCCAGCCGGTCACCTGGACCGACGACGGCTGGCCCCGCATCGCCGGAGCCGTACCCGCCGTCGCGGTACCAGCGCCCGCGCTGAGCCCTGCGCGCGTTCCCGAACCACCCGTTCCCGAACCACCGGCGAACGACTGCTTCGAAGCTCCCGCCCTCGGCCCCGACTGGTCCACCCTGCGCCGCCCGGCCGGCCGCGACTGGATCGAACCGGCCCCGGGACGGCTGCGCATCCGGGGCGGCCAATCGCCGGTGGGCCGCCGCACGCCCAGTCTGCTCGCCCGGCGGGTGACCGCCCCGCGCTGCTCCTTCGAGACCAGCCTGACCTTCTCGCCCCGCACCCCCGACCACCTGGCCGGTCTGACTGCCTACTACAACACCCGCAACTGGCACTACCTGTACGTCACGGCCGAGGACGACGGATCCCCCGCCCTGCGGGCACTGAGCTGCGAGGCCGGCCGTCTCGTCGCACACGAGCCGGCCGTACCGCTGGAGCCCGGACGCCCGGTCGTCCTGCACGCACAATTCGACGTGCCAGCCCTACGCTTCTCGTACGACACCGGCCGGGGAGTCCAGCTGCTGCCGATCGAACTCGACGCCACCGTCCTGTCCGACGAGCACGCCGACGAGTTCCACGACGGCCAGTTGCGCGTCCTCGGATTCACCGGCGCCATGCTGGGACTGTGGGTGCAGGACCTCGACGGCGCCGGTGTCCACGCGGACTTCGCCTACGCCACCTACCGGACCTCCCAAAAGTCCCCGATGACGGCAATACGCCGACGGAGATGGCCACGGTATCCATCCCCGGGGCAGATTGACCGTTCGAGGGGCGAGAGGGCGTACGCCTCCGTAAGCAGCCGCTGAAGGATGACAGACCCAGACCTTTTTATGCGGCACAGGATGCCACGCGCTGCTCGGCCCAGATGATCTTGCCTTTGCGGGTGTGGCGGGTGCCCCAGCGTTCGGTGAACTCGGCGACGAGGAGGAGGCCCCTGCCGCCCTCGTCGGACAGTCCTGCTCGGCGCAGATACGGGCTCGTACTGCTGCCATCAGAGGCCTCGCAGATGAGCGACTGGTCCTTGATCAACCGCAGCCGTATCGGGTCGGCACCGTAACGGATGGCATTGGTGACCAATTCGCTGACCACCAGTTCTGTGACAAAGGCAGACTCCAGCATCTCCCATGCGGTGAGACAGGCGATGACATGCCTGCGCGCCTCTGCCACGACGGCCGGATCGCTCGGGAGCTCCCATGTGGCGACGTGGTCCCGGCCGAGGGCACGTGTGCGGGCGATCAGCAGCGCTATGTCGTCGTCCGGGGATTCGGTCCGCAGTGTATTCAGGACCGTGTCGCAGAGGACTTCCAGCGAGTGTTCGTGACGGGACAGGACATGGCACAGGGTGTCCAGCCGTTCATCGATGTCGTGGTCGCGAGTCTGGAGGTGCCCATCCGTGAACAACGTCAGCAGGCTGCCCTCCGGCACCGTGGTCTCGGTCGCTTCGAAGGGGAGGCTGCCCAGGCCGAGCGGCGGGCCGGCCGGCAGGTCGAGGACCTGTGTGCTGCCGTCCGGATGAGCCAAAACCGGGGCCGGGTGGCCCGCCCGGGCAATGGAGAGGGTACGGGAGACGGGGTCGTAGATCCCGTACAGGCAACTCGCTCCGACGTCCCCGGAGGCAGTGGCGCTTTCGGGGTTCTCCCCCTCACGCTCGTACGCTGCGTGGGTCACGATGTCGTCGAGGTGGGTGAGTAGTTCGTCCGGAGACAGGTCGATGTCGGCCAGTGTACGTACCGCGGTACGCAGGCGGCCCATGGTGGCGGAGGCGTTGATGCCGTGGCCGACGACGTCGCCGACAACCAGGCCGACCCGCGCGCCGGGCAAAGGGATGACGTCGAACCAGTCGCCACCCACGTTGGCTTCGCCGCCTGCTGGCAGGTAGCGGGCGGCTGTCTGCACGGCGGCGTGCGTAATCGGATGCGGGGGCAGCAGGGCTCGCTGCAGCGTCAGCGCGATGCCGCATTCACGGGCGTACCGGCGGGCATTGTCCACATGGAGCGCGACCCTCGCGACCAGATCCTCCGCGAACGCCAGATCCTCAGGGCTGAAGGGCTCCGGACATGCTGCATGCCGCAGGAACAGAACCGCGCCCAAAACGGTGCCACGGGCGCGGATCGGCACCGTGATCAGCGAGTGCGCACCATACCTGCGGCACCGGTCCGCGCGGACCTGATCATCGGCGAGCCAATCGACGATCTCCGGGTCTGTGAGGGCATGCAACTCGCCACGACCAGTGGCAATGGAGCGGATGATGGGAGATGAGGGTGGGTGGACCTGGCTCTGGCCGAGAGCGAGAGCTGCTTCACCGGCCCGCTCGTAAACGGACAGATGCGCGGCCCGGTGAAGTGCCGCTCCGCGGCCGGGGAGAATGGGCTCGGGCTGCTCGCCTTGGAAGACTGCGTCGAACAGGTCGACAGTGACGAAGTCGGCGAAGCGGGGAACAGCGACTTCCGTCAGTTCCCGGGCCACTCCGGCCACGTCCAGGGTGGTGCCGATGCGAGTCCTGGCCTCGCCCAGCAGTTGTAGCCGTTGCCGTGAATGGTGCTGCTGGGTGTAGTCGTACACACCGCCAGGCTCACTGCACAGACCTGACCGTCCGCGTCCTTGAGCGGGAACAGATCGACGGTCCAAGGGTGGGCTCTGCTTTCCGACGGGGCAGTATCCTCATGCTCCATATAGTCCGGTTCACCGGTCTCCACAACCCGGGAGATTCGACGCTCGGCTTCCTCGAACGTCGGGCCCTTCAGGAATTCGGTCAGATGCAGGCCTCGGATTTCGTCCTCGGTAGAGGCGATCAGCTCCGCCATCTTATCGTTGATCCGAAGCAGCCGACCATCACGGTCGTAGATGACGAGGGCGGTGGGGTACTGGTCGAATTCCCTCTGCAAAATGGTTTGCCCATCATCCACATCGGAGCTGTCCGTAACCGTGTGGGTCCGGTCCGTATCCGCTGCTGTCAATACGAACCCGACACGCTCCCCACCGTCCTGCAGCGGGTACAGACGCGCCTGCACGCCGCCCCCTCGCCCCCGCCAGTTCCGGAACCGTCTCCCGTCGTCGGAGAGCAACTCGGTCACGGGCCTGCCGATGACTCCGTTGGGGACATGACCCAGTAGTCGCTGAGCGGCGGGACTGCAACAAGTCACGCGGCCGCTCGGCTCTGCTATCACGACGACGGAAGACATGTCACAGCCAGGGCCTTGCTGCCCAGAAACCAGCCGCCCGAAGGGGAGGCCCATAGCGATCACCTTGACCCGGTCTGCTGCAATTGTCACGACCTATGCTCGTCCCCCCGGCAGTCACCTCGCTTCTGCTGCGGGCTTGTGAGTCGGTGGCGCGCGCGAGTCGCATCTGGGCCTTCAGCCCGGATCGCGGGTCTCGCCGTCGGCTGTTCGCGGGCACAATCGACGCGATCAACGGCGACCGGGCGCCCTTCAGAGCCTGTCGGAGGCTGCCTCCGGCTCGCGCGACGGAGGCGGGCACCTGGCGCATGTCTCTCTCGACCCAGACGATCACTCGCTCCCGCAGTGACCGACCGCGGTGAGGAACTGCTCCATCCGGACTCGTGTCGGTTGCGCGGAAACTGATCAGGCTGGGATGAGGGCGGATGTTCCCCCATATTCGAATTGTTTTGATGCGGTGGACGCGCTGGTCGCGTTCCGGTCCCATCTGCCGCCGCCGAGGGGAGCACGAGCGCCTGCGCGAGCTCACGCCCTCACGCTGGACGAGGTGGCCGCCGCCCTGGACATACGGCGGACGACGATCAATGGAGTCCGGTGCAACCAAGCCGCGGCCGCCGGAGTGCACCGCGTACACGCGCCTGCGGCAAGGGCGGCCTCCCTGACGTGGCGGCACGCGCCTGTGTGCTCGATTCGGTTGGGTGCTCAATTCGGCGACGAGGTGGGCAAGCGGCTCCGGATCGCGCCCAGTGGCGACCACGGATGGTCTCTGCGAAGCACGGGAGCAGCGCACGACTGGATCATCAGGTGGTCCGTCCGACGCTGTCGTCCTGCTGCGTCGCCTGAGGTTCTGCGAGGACCTCATCACATAGTGACGTGGCGTAGGGATGACTGGTCTGGAGGACCAGTGGGCGAACCGGCCCGGTCTCGTCGATCCGGCCGTGCCGCAACACCGACACTCGGTCGCACACGCTGACAGCCACGCTCAGGTCACGAGTGACAAGCAGGACTGCCATGCCCAGGTCTCGCTGCAAGTCGCGTAGGCGATCGAAGACTTCCGCCTGGACAGCGGCGTCGAGCGCGGTGGTCGGCTCGTCGACGATCAACAGGTCGGGTTCTCCGGCCAGGGCGGCAGCGATGAACACGCGCTGAGCCATGCCCGCGGAAATCTGGAACGGGTAACTCCGGTATGCACGTTCCGGGTCGGCGATCCCCACCAGCACCAACAGATCCAGGGCATGCTGGCGCGCCGCAAGCCTGCTCAGCCCCAGGCGGACCCGAAGGGGGTCGCCCAGCTGGCTGCCAATGGTGACCCAGGGATTCAGCTTGGACATCGGTCCCTGGGGAACATAGGCGATGCGGGTACCGTGCAGGTGCCGTAGCTCGTGCTCGTTCAGACGCGTGAGTTCCGTACCGTCGAAGGTGATCGAGCCGCCCACCACTCGACCGCCCCGCTGGAGCAGGCCCAGGATGCTGAATGCCGTCTGGGTCTTGCCCGATCCCGACCCTCCGATCAGGCCGTGAACTTCTCCGCGGCGCACGGCAAAGGTGACGTCGTCGACGACGACCTTCAGCATCCCGTCCGGCTGGTCGTAACCGATGGAAAGGTGGCGAACATCGAGCAGCGTGTCTGACGGACCCTCGCTGTCCCTGTCAGCGAAGGTGTCTTCTCCCGCGGCCGGCACGGCCACGGTCGTGTCCGTGGCGCAAGACGGCTCGGGCATCGGCCTCTCGCCGTGCAACTCGTCGCGGAGCGCGTTGGAAAGAAGGGTCAGCGCAGCACAGGCCGACGCGGCTGTCAGGCTCGACCACAGAATCGTGATCGGCCGAGTGTTGATGTTCGTGAAGGCGTCGCCGAGCGTCCCACCCCAGGTCGGCACCGACCGGCTGCCGCGACCGAGAACGTCCAGGACTGCCTGGACGGCCATGGCACCGCCGACCACGCAGATGATTGCCGGCCCCCTGACCACCCGTGGGATGCGCCGGGCGACGATCCGCCGATCCGACAGACCCGCAACGCCGGCCGCATCGACGTGGAACTCATGGCGCACCGAGGAGTCGACACCATGGACGACTCGGTGGAACACCGGCGCGACAATGACACCGAGAATGGTCATGGTGGACCACAGAGACGGCCCGAGCACCGTACGCGCGGCCAGAACAACCCCCAGCCCCGACAGCGCCATGAACGCATTGGTGACCCACGACGTGTCAGGCTCGAATCGCTTGCCGTACTGACCGACCAGGAGTCTGGCGGTCACACCGGTCACTGCGGCGGTCGCGGCGACCACGGCTGCTGCCTCCAGTGAAAGGCGCGAGCCCATGACGAGTCGGGAGACGAGGTCCCGGCCCGAGCCGTCGGTGCCGAGCAGACTGTGGCTATCCGGCGATTCCAGGACGGCGGTCGTGTGAGCCGTGTCCAGGTTCACGGGCATCAGTCCCGCTACCACAACCAGCAGTATCACAAAGCTGAGTGACACTGCCGCCCCAGGGTTGTCCAGAAGGCTCCGCACCCATGAGGGGTGGGACGCGTCCTCCCGCCGTGCCGCCCGGTCGAGCGGCCACGGTTCAGTCACAGGTGGTCCTTTCCTGAGAAGGCAAGCACGAGAGGCGGCACCTGGGGATTGAGCCGACCGCGGAGCAGTTCCACCGCCGGCTTGAGCACCACAATCACGTGACTCGCCGACAGCGGTGTGATCAACAGAGCCGGCCTGGAGTGAGCAGTAGTGCAGCCGGTAGAGCGCGCCGGGTCGACCCTGGACAACGCCGCGCGGTCTTTACACTCCGGCCGCATCGAGGCGAATCTGACGGCCGCCCATGGATCACGGACGTCTCATACCCGGGAGCCCAGATCGATGAGAAAGGTCGGCCCGACCGGCGTCCCTTCGCGCCCGAGGCGTTGACGACTCATTTGTGAAACCCGTGGAATTGGTTCGGTCACCACAGAGCGCATGTGCCTGCCCAGGTCACGCAACGTCGTCGGCACGTCGTTGTGCGTTGGCGAAGGCCAGGACAGGATCGCGGCCGCCGTGTCCCCAGGGAAAGGAGGTGACCACTCCCGCCAGGGCGTCGAAGACAGGCTGGGCGAGTGCTGGCTCCTTGGCCGCGGTGAGCGCATAGGCAAGCAGGTTGAGGTCGGCGAGTGCTGCCGCGTGGACCAGGCGGCTGGAGTGCCCCAGCCAGTGCGTGTGGGCACGCTCCATGACGCGAACGGCCTCGTACCCGCTCCACACGTGGTCCGCCGTGAGCGCCTGGATGCCGCCGTGCGCCTGTGCCGTGTGGTAGCGGTCGACGAGTGCGCGCAGGGGGAGACCGATGGTGGGTGCGGTGATGGGTGCCGTGGCAGCGACCTGGTCGACGAATTCAACGACCTGGGCGTGCGAGCCGCATGCGTGGGGCGCGAGGTACGCGTACATCTGAAGGTGTGCCTCACGGTGCCAGGGGTCCCGTGCGACGATCTCCCGCCAGACGGCGAAGACGTGGGAGGGCGGTTGGCGCTGCTGGCGCAGCAGCCCGAGACGTACGACCCACGGGTTCGGATCGGAGGGGTCGAGCATCGCCGCTGCCGCGCAGGCCCGGAGCGCCTCCTCGACCTCTTCCAGGTGTACCGGTGTCTGATCGCCGCGCGCCATCACTCCCCAGGCGAACAGGGTGTGGGCGTCGGCGTGTCGTGAGCGCTGTTCCGCCCAGGCGCGCTGGGTCGCCGGGCGGGTCGTCGCCGCGAGCACGGCGAGGCGATGGGCTCGACGGTCCCAGTCGTGGCCGGCGCTGTTGAGCAGCCGCTCAAGGATCGGGACCGCAGGGACCCGGGCATGCGGGGTGCTTCGGCTCGCCAGCCGGTCGCACGCACGGGCCAGTTCCGAATCGTCGAGTTCTATCGCGAGCCGGGGAGTCCGCTTCCTGCGGCGTGCAAGCATCATGGCCCTACACCATTCACTCTCGGTCGATGAGGCCCGTCCGCACGGTGGATACCGTGCGGACGGCGGTGTTCTGTCAGGTGGCGTCGACGTCGGTCGTGGCGAGCTTGGCGTAGAGGTCGGGCCGCCGGCGACGCATCCGCGCCGCGAAGCCCACGCCCACCAGGAAGACGGCAGGGTTCAGCGCGACCATGATCCAGTTGACAGTGGGGCTTGCGCCGGTGAACAGGTCCAGGTGCGTGCAGACAAGTCCGGTGGCCATGGCGAGAAGGAGGGCGGCCACCGCCGGTATGGTGCGGGTGCGCATCTGGCCCTCTCCGCGGCTGGCCCCGTTGCGACGGAAGAAGCCGACGACGGCACAGGCGGCGAGGGTCTGCAGCAGAAGGATGCCGACCACCCCAGGTGTGTTCAACCACAGGAGGAACTCGTTGTACGGGTGGGCGCCCAGCGCCGTGAACACGGCGACGACCGCGGCGGCCAGCACACTCTGGGCGATGCCGGCGATCCAGGGGGAGCCGTGCTCGGGGTGGACGCGGCCCAGGGCGGCGGGAAGGGCGCGTTCGGCCGAGAGGGCGTAGACGTAGCGCGTGATGGCGTTGTGGAAGGCGAGCAGGGCGGCCAGCAGGCTGGTGACGATGAGGACGCGCTGGACTTCGGTGGCCCAGGGGCCGACGTAGCGGGTCATGGCCGTGAAGAACATCTCGGCAGGATTCTGAGCCGCGGCCCCGACGGCTCCGTTGCTGCCGAAGGCCTGCACGATGACCCAGACGATGAACGTGTAGAAGAGGCCGAGGAAACCGACGGACAGGTAGGTGGCCCGAGGCACGGTGCGGTCGGGGTCGCGGGCTTCCTCACGGTAGAGGGCGGTGGCCTCGAAGCCGATGAAGGCCGCGGCGGCGAATCCGAGGGGCACGCTCATCTGCGAGGTGAAGACGTTGGACGGCGCGAAGGAGTCCAGGCTCAGCCCGTCCGCCCCGCCCTTGATCAGGATCGCTCCGGCGAGCAACACCAGGACGGCGGTCTCGGCGATCAGCAGCGCGGCCAGGATCTTCGCGCCGACGTGGATCGACCGGAAACCGAGGAACCACACGAGGAGGACCCCGGCGAAGGAGTAGACCGGCCAGGGCAGGTCGACGCCGAGGAGATCGTTCGCCGTACCGGCGGCGAAGAATCCGAAGGCGCCGAACGTGCCGATCTGCATGGCGTTGTAGGAGAACACCGCGACAAGAGCCGCGCCGAGTCCGGCCGGCCGGCCCAGGCCTCGGGCTATGTACGAGTAGAAGGCGCCCGCGTTGCGGATGTACGGCGTCATTGCGGTGAAGCCGACGGCGAACAGGCACAGCACGATGCCGATCGCCAGGTAGGCCACCGGAGCGCCGATGCCACCGAAGAGGATGGCCAGCGGGGCGACGCCCGCCATCACCGTGAGCGGGGCCGCTGCCGCGACGACGAAGAAGACGACATCGGCGAGGCCGAGGGTGCCGCGCTGCAGCTGCGCGCTCGCCTGCGATCCTGCGGGATCTTCGTACTGCTGAGGGACGGTCGGGACAATGGGCTCGGTCATGAGATCTCCGCATCGTGCGTGTGATCGGGCGAAGGGACGGTTTCCCTGTGCATGCGGGCCGGTGGAGACGAAGCGCTGATGACGCCGTGCTGATGCGGGCGTTGCTCTAGCGGCTCCCGGCACGTGGGCGGTCGGCGGTGCCGGTGCCATGAGTACGGCGGCCGGCGAGCCAGGTGCCCAGGACGGACAGGTGCGCGAGGTCACCGGGTACGGTCTCGACCGGATCAGCGGCGAGATGCACCAGGTCGGCGCGCATTCCGGGGCGCAGGAGGCCCCATTCCTTCTCCTCGAACGCCTGGTGGGCGCAGCCCGCGGAGTAGGCAGCCAGAGCGGTGGCGGTGGTGATCCGCTCTTCGGGGAGCCAGCCGCCTTCAGGCGTACCCTCGGGCGTCTGGCGAGTGACGGCGGTGGCGATGCCCCGCAGTGGTTCGTACGACGTGACGGGCCAGTCGCTCCCGAAGGCGATGCGGGCACCGTACCTGAGCAGGGAGGCAATCTGGTACTGCCGGCTGCCGCGTTCCGGACCGATCCGGGGCAGGATGAGCTCCGTCATCAGCGGATCGCACTGGGCCCAGAGCGGCTGAAGATTTGCTATCACCCCCAGTTCGGCGAAGCGCGGCAGGTCGTCCAGATCGATCAGCTCCGCATGAGCGATCACCGGGCGGCGGTCCCGGACACCGTTCGCCCGGGCGGCGGCCTCGATGGCGTCCAGGGCGGTTCGAACCCCGCCGTCGCCGATGGCATGGATGTGAGGCTGGAAACCGAGCGCGTCAACCGCCGTGACCGCCTCGGCGAGGTCGGCCGGCGTCCAGTTGGCGATGCCGTGCGAGTGCGGACAGTCGGTATAGGGCTCAAGCAGGGCGGCCGTCCCGGCCTCGACCACACCGTCGGCGAAGAACTTCACGGCGTGCGCGGTGAGCATGCCAGGCGCCGCGCTCTCCACACGCTCGCGGTCGGCCACGAACCGGGTGATCCGTTGACGCCAGTTGTCGGGCAGCAGGACGAACCCGAGATCGGCACGGACAGGAAGACCGGGCCCCGTGGTCGCGGCAGTGATCCACACATCGTTGTGGTGCGGCTCGACCCACGCATCCTGCAACCAGGTCACCCCGGCGGCAGCAAACCGTCCGGCTGCCTCACGCAGCGCGGCCACCTGCGTCTCGTGGGACGGGGCGGGCAGGAGGTCAAGAAGCGGATTCAGCGCGCCGAACTCCCGCAAAGTGCCCAGCGGCTCACGGGTTCCCGGCCTGCGCACGATCTCTCCGCCGACCGGATCCACCGTGTCCGCACGGTAACCGACCCGCCGCAGAGCCTCACTGTTCACCCACGCAGTGTGATGATCCATCGTCCGCAACACCACCGGACGGTCGGAAACAGCAGCGTCCAGCCACCGCGCATCGAACCGGCCCTCGGCAGCCAGCCACGGGTTGAAGCCGTCACCCGTGACCCACTCGACGTCCGGATGCTCCTCGGCCCAGCGTCGTACGACCGCTACAACCTCCTGGACGGAGGCACACTCACGGACCGGAACTCCGCGCAGGCCCAGACCTCCGAGCACCGGATGCACATGACCGTCGCCGAAAGCCGGCAAGAGGGCTCCTCCGGCCAGATCCACGACCTCAGTGCGGGGCCCACGGGCGGCGAGCGCCTCCGCTCCCACAGCGCAGATACGACCGTCCAGGACAGCGAGGGCCTCGCGGACGGGAACATCCGGATCCCCGGTCCGTACGACTCCCCCGGTGAAGACGATGTCTGCATGCATGGCGTGCGATGTGCCCCTTCCTGACCTGCTGCGTCACCCCGACCACAAAACTGAATGATGTTCGGTTGTTCGTAATATAGGCGGCGCCGCGCCAGGCGAAAAGACTTTTACTGAAGGACGTTCGGTTACCTTTGGGTAACGACGCTCGAGGGGTCGCGGGACGGCCGCACACCCCGCCCATCGGTAGCAGCTCCCTACACCGGCATGCCGGCGTCATGTGGGCGATCTCGAGGCGGCGGCAGTGCCGGTATCGGGGTGAGGCCAGCGGGGCCGCTCCACGCAGCGGCAAAGACAGGCCGGCCGCCGTCACCTGCTGCGGCGGCGGTTCAGCGGTCCGGCCGCGGCGGCCGGCGAAGACGTAGCGGCGCAGGATGATGAAGCGGCCTGTGCCGGCCAGGCTGCAGGCGCCCAGATAGACGATGGGTGGTGATCTCCATCGGGCCGGCCGAGACGGCGACCGAGACATCACCGGCGAAGACGACGGGGCGTCCGCTCGCGGCTAGGTCGAGCTTGCGCGCAACCAGTGCTGGCGGGACCGTCGCCTCGGGGATCCGGAAGTGCCGGGGATCTGGTTCGCGTCGCGGCTCCTGGCGGCCTGGCCAGCAGGATTTCCACCGTCGTGCCGGGCCGCCGGGCCGGTCGGAGGCGAAGGCCCGGGCGCGTCCCGCGGGCTGTCGAGAACGGCCGAGATCGGAGCGGGGATGTCGCGGCAACGGCAGGGCCGACGTTTCAGGGCGAGGTACGGCGGCCCGGCAGCCCCAGGAGTGGGGATGCCGGGCGCGGGGCTCTACATGAACGGCACGTTCACACAGGCAAGCCGCGAACCAGCCGTTCCGGCGTGACCTGCATGCGTGTGGGTCGCCATCTCGTGAATCACCACGGATCGAGCTCCGCCGTCACGGAAGCGCCAGTCCAGCGTGGCTATCGAGCGGGCGGAGCCGTCCTTGTTCGTGGTCAGATCCAGCCACACCTCGTTGTTCGGGTTGGCGAAAGCGGGGTCCACCGAGGGCTGCGTCGGATCCAGCTGGTCCTGATAGTGCGGGCCCGCGTCGGTGGGCAGCTTGCCGCACGGCTTGGTGTGGACATGGGCCCCGTAGACGCGGTCGGCCCCGAGGTCGCGCACGCGCAGCTCGATGCGCGTGCCGCCGTTGCGGCGCAGTTCCTCCTTGACCTGGACTCTGCTGCCCGCCGGCACCAGCTCGGGGTTGTAGGTCACCGCCTGAGCCCAAGGCGCCGTGCTCACCGGGGCGAACACCGTCCCTACGACCAGCTTCGGCACCGGAGCCTTCGCGTCCTGCGGCTCGGCGGCATTGGCGGTCGCCATCAGACCGGCGCCGGCGGCGAACGCGAGGATGCCGGCGGCAGCGACGAGGACGCCCTTGTTCAGGACGGTGAATTTATGCCTGGGCATAGTGGCCCCTCCATAACTGAATGGCATTCGGTTAGTGGCAATATAGGGGGCGGTGCGGCAGCCGGGAAGGCATAACTGAAAGATGTTCGGTTACCGTTGGGTAACGGAGGCCCGAACCTGTCACCACAGCGCCATGGCCCCCAAGGAGTTGTCCGACGACGCACCCAAGGGGCCCGGGCCGGACCGCGGGCACACGCCCTTGACCGACGGGCGCGAGACACGACGAAGAATCCCAGCTCGGTAGATATGAGCTGGGATTCGGTGGAACCTCATTCGGGATTCGAACCCGAAGCCTCCGCAACTACGAGGGCTGAAGGGATTGTGACGTGTGATGCGTTCCGACATCGAGGCTCCAGGGCCGAGCACCGCCGGATTCGCGCCGGACGCTCCCCTCCCCTGAGCCGCCCGCCACCAGTCGGCAAGGGGATCGGGGGACAAGCCCTCACTGCAGCGGTGGCCGCCCATACCCGGCCCCCGATCCAAGCCCTCCGTCTCCCCGCCACCGCGTCAGCGCGCTGGGCACCATGCCCTGCGACAGCACCTTCCACGAGCCCGGAGCCCCGAGCCTCGCTCGACCGCAGGCAGGGAGGTATCCCTGAGGTCATCGCTGGCGGCGAAGGCGATCAGCTGAAGGCGATCAGCTGAAGGCGATCACTTACGGATGAGCAGCACGGCTGCACCCACCACAGTGCCGAGCGCCACCGCGGCGATGCCGTAACCGACCCGGTGGGCGCGCAGTACCGGGAGGTAACGGTCGACGGCGATACGGCCGGGACCGGTGAAGGCCAGCCCTGCGGCACCGACCGCCACCAGGACGTCGAGTTCGATGCCACCGTCCTGATCCATCATGAAGAAGCCGCCGTGCCAGTTCACGGCCACAGCCGCGTTGATCATCGTGCCGAAGACGGCGGCCCCGGCCAGCGGCGTGAGCAGGCCGAGGGCAAGGCCCAGCCCGCCCAGGGTCTCGGTGAGACCGGCGACGAGCGCCATGACCTTGGCGGCCGGGAAGCCGGCCATGGCGAAGAACTGACCGGTTCCCTCGAGGCCACCGCCTCCGAACCAGCCGAACAGCTTCTGCGTGCCGTGCCCGACCAGGAGGAAGCCCAGCCCGATCCGCATGATCAGCAGGCCGGTGTCATAGGCCTGCAGCGAGACGCCCCTCGAGGAACGGGAGGAAGTCGCGGACGCGAGGGTGGGGTCGTCAAGGGTGGAGGTCATCGGGTTCTGCCCTTCCGTAGAGCTGAGGTTTCAAGCCGATCGCACCCCTTCAGTAAACTGAATGGTGTTCGGTTACCGGCAATATAGGCGAGCACCCCACGACCTGGAAGACCTAACTGAAAGACATTCGGTTACCTTTGGGTAACGACGCGCGGGAGCTGCGTCGCATCTGCCTGCCCGGGCAAGTGGCGCGCGCCGCCGATGGCCGGGGCGACGACCGGCGGTGCTCCGCCACTCCCCACTTCCCGGACGGGCGCTGTCGCCCGCCCGGGAAGAAGCGGAACCCGGATGTCACGGCCCCGCGCCAACCGGGGACGTTCCCGGCCGGCCATCGGCTCCCTCACCGGGCGACAGGAACCGGCCCGGTGTCAGAAGCGCCCCTCTCGAACCTCCGTACCGGCATCGGGGGCCGTGCTCACGACGCTGTAGATGTCACGGTTCGCGTCGCGTGGGCCCTTGTTGTGGTTGTACTGGAACTGGAAGGTGTACGTTCCGGGGTCGAGCGTGACGCCCGGACTGAGCGTCACGATGTAATCCACGGAACCGCTGCTGGCCGCGCTGCTGACCCTCGCCTTGTCCCCGAGCGAAGTCCAGGTGCCGGTGTTCGCCACACCGCCGGTCTGGGAAACACGCACGACGACCTTGAGCGCGGTGAGCTTCTTCGTGGTCGTCACGGTGACCACGCTCTTGCTCCAGTAGCTGTTCGGGGACACCACGGAGGTCCGGGCGGAGAGATAGCCGCTCGCCTTGGTCTCCGCGGGCTTTTCGGGCACCTGCTGAGGTGAGACGTGGGCCGTCACCGCCGCCTCCGCAGCGTGGTCGCTGCCGGGGTGGACGACCGCCGCGCCGCCCGCGGCAAGCCCGGTCACGGCCTTGGGGCCGGGGCGTGCCGGGGCGTGACCGGTCGGTGTCTTCGTCGGGAGCTTCCTCGAGGTCGGGACCGAACTCGGGGTCGACTTCGGCGTCCCCTCCGGGCTCATGCCCTTGTCGGGACCCAGGATCGGTTCGGTCCGCTCCTGGGCCGTCGCGGCGGACGGATGGGAACCGAGTCCCTTGGCGGCCCCAACGGCGGCCAGCAGACCACCGACCGAGACAGCGGCGCCGAGAATCCACCTCGAGACCGCGTGCCCGCCGCCCGCACCGACGCCCGCCCGCACAGGAGTGGGCGCCGAATGCGCACCGCGCCGCTGTTCGGCGACAGCCGCCTGCCACACCTCGGCGTCGGACTCCTCCCGGTCGGCCTCCGCGCGGTCCGTCGTACCGTTTCCGGCTTCATCACGGACGGCGGCCGTCAGGACGGTCGGGCTTGCGGGTGCCTCGGACGTCTTGGCCCGCCCGGATGTGGGCGGTTCGGTGCTCTGGCGCTGACCATCGTCCTGCGACGCGGCCCACGGAAGCGGTTGGTCCCATACGGCGCCGGCCCGCTGTCCGGAGTCACTGCCGTCCTGGGCGTCGGCCGCGGCGGGCGCCGACGGCGCGGAGGCGGGTACGGGGGCCGGTGCGGGTGCGACCGCAGCCTGTGCCTGAGGTTGTCCGGCAGCACCGCCCGTTCCTCCGCGCTGCTCGGCGGCGTCGTCTTCTGGTCTCATTTTCAGCGTTGTTCCCTTCGTTGCTCTGTGTCGGTGCGGCTGTCCGCACCGGCACTGCGGTGATCACGGCTGAGGCGTGCGAGGAACCTCTCCGCGCTGGCCTCGGTGGTCTCCGCTCCGGCCGACTGGTGCGGCACCATGTCGGGTTCGTCCCGACGAACCGCCATCGGGGCGGTGCCGGTGTGGTCGCGGGCGGTGGTCGCCGTGGCGTCCGCCGTGGTGGTGCCCTTCTCGGGGAGGGGCAAGGGCATCGGAGCCTGCAAGCCCAGCTGGGCGAGGCCGTCCCGGTCCACCTCCACGAGGATCGGCTCGTCCGGTCCGGTGATGAGCGGCATCTCCCACTGCGGGGGCACTGCCTCACGGCCCCTGAGGAAGCGCTTCTTCTCCCGGTAGGCCGGGGTGACCGTCCACTGCGGGGTCAACCGGAGCAGATACCGCCGGCCGCCGCCCCGGGCATCGGCATCGGCATCGGCGTGCCGCTCCGTGCTGAAGGAAGCGTCCGTCCTGCGCTCCCGTTCCAGCCAGTTGGCGGCCACGTCACCGACCATGCCGAACGGGCGGTAGGCCGCCTCGTGGTGTCCGGCGTGGACGTCGGGCCCTCGCACGTCCGTGTACCAGTACGGGCCCCCTTCGTTCACGACCTCCGACGCCGTCGCCGCGTGCGAGCTCTCCGCCGAGGTGCTGGTCAGGGAGCCGCCCTCGATGGCCCGGACGACCTCTCGTGCGACGAAGTCGACCGCGATCGTCACGTGGGACAGGGCGTCCCCGGCGACCTCGACGCGGTAGCCCTCCGGTGACATCGCCTGCCGCAGCTTTGAACGCAGCAGCACCGAGCCGGTCTGCGCCTGCAGTTGGAAGCCCGCCCAGGGACGCAGCACCGGGCGCTCCGACTCGGCCCCGGGAAGCGCCAGTTCGTCCAGGAGTGCGTGCAACCGCGGCGCGTCGAACGGGCGCACCAGTGCCTTCGCCGGCAATCCGAGAGGCACTTCCGCGCCTTGCTGCCAGGCCACCAACGAGTCGTCGACCCGTACGGCGCCCGGTGTGTCGGCGTCTGCCCGGGCCGGCAGCACCTCGTCCGCCGGGACCGTCGACCGCGCCGCACCCGGCAGCGTGAATTCCTCACTCCACTTCCCGCCGAAGCGGCGCCCACCCAGCTTCGGCAGCCGCTCCGGCAGATGCCGGCTGTAATGACCCGGACTCGCGAACGGGTACACGTCCATGGTCACCACCAGGTCGTGGAGGAACTGCACGCTCTCCTGGGACCCGGCGCTGGTGACGGACTCCTCGAACTCCCGTGAGAACTCCCACTCCTTGGTCCGGGCGTGCACACCGGAGAGGGGACCGAACATGAGGAGCGACGTCGGCATCCCCGCCACCGCCGGATACCAGAAGGTGGTGGGAATCGCTTCGTACTCCCAACCGGTGCGCCTCATCTCGCCGGTGCGCCGGGTGGACTCCAGGCCGGAGCGGGCCGTGTGGCCGGTGAGTACCCGGTGGTAGTCGCCCTGCCCCAGCCTGGCCCGGAGCACCACCAGCTGCTCCACCTTGCCGAACGGCGTGTCGCCCTCCAGGAAGATCGGCCGCCCGCCGTTGAGCATCTCCTCGATCACCGCGCCGAAGCCGGACGGGCTGAGCGCCGGACCCAGCACATCGTGGATCAACCGGTCGTTGATCCGATCGAACTTCGCGACGCGCGCGGGCCCCTGCGGCTCCACCGGCCTGCCCAGCGTCTGATACGCGAGCCCCAGCCAACTCCGGCTCATCCGGCCGTTCTCGACCGACCACTGCTCCAGCCTGCGCGCGATCTGCTGCACCAGCTCGCCCGCCGACTCCAGCCGGTACAGCTCCACCCGACCGGTGCCCCGGCCCACGTTCACCGGCGCCCGCACCGCGGGCGGCAACGAGAGCGGCAACGGGGACGGCACTTCCACGGTCGAAAGGTGCTCCTCCGGCGCGGCCTGCGCGGCGGCTTCCGTCCGGCCGGCCAGGTAGCGCCCGGCGTCGGCCTCCTCCAGCTTCGCGACATCGGACTCGGTCAGCGCACCGATCCGGTGCATCTCGCTCGCCGGTACCCACACCTTGACCGCCTCGGGCACCCGCACCCACTTCGACCGTTCCTCAGTGGTCCCCCGGTGGAGCAGGGTGAAGACGTCCTGCCACGCCCGGCCGACGGCGGTGTGCACCTCGTACGTGGCGTCGAAGCCCACCAGGTACCCACGTTCGACCCAGTCCCCGGCCGCGACGTCCTTGGCCGCGTCGCCCGCCGAGACGCCCTTCACCTGGGAGTACATCGCCGCGGTGTCGAGGTCGGGACCGAAGTAGCCGAGCACATGACGGATTTCGGCCATGACGCCGCCGCCGAGCTTGGCTCTGACGCCCCACCCCTGCTGCACGTCCTTCTCCCAGGCGGTCTCGCCGAACCGCGTGCCGCCGAAGTGATGCTCGTCGTCGCGCGCGAGCACCCGGGCGCCCCCGAGCCGGGCCGACAGGTCGAGCCGTGCGAACCGCTCCCGGGTGCCGGCCAGACCCGCCCGGTTGTGGCTCTTCAGACGCACGGTGTCCTTGAAGCCCGCCGCCTGCTCGAACCCGGCCATGCGGGCCTCGGGGCTGGTGAAGGTCTCCAGGACGTCCAAGGACGCGTTGCGCTCGTTCGGCTCGTCCGGTATCCGCTCGAACCAGTTCCGGCCCTGGTGCCGGTCGAACGCCACCGGAGCGGTGCCCAGCAGCGGCCGCCGGTACAGCTCCCGCCAGCTTGTCCCGCCGGGTGCGGCCAGCATCTCCGCCACGGTTCCCCGCAGCCCGGGGACGGGCTTCAACGACTCCAGCGTGTAACCGGCCGGCAGCTGTCCCTCCCGCTCGGTCGCCTCGGGGGCGGCACCGTCCTGCCACACCGGGCGGGAGTCCGCGTCGGCCGAGTCCGACGGTTCCGCCAGCACCGCCGCCTCGCGCTCGGGTACCACCACCTCGACCCGGCCGGGAACGATCGCCGTCGTGTAACCCGCGGCCCCTTCGGCGTCGCGCCACTGCGCCACCTCGCCGGGGACCGACCAGCGACCGCCCACCAGCACCTGGAAGTCGACCGGATAGTCGAAGCGGTGGATGCGCTCACCGCCACCCAGCGGCTGCTCGAAGCCGACCTTCTGCCCGGCCCTCTCCGTGTCGGCGCTGTTCTTCTTGTAGGTGATCTGGAAGGTGCCGAACTCGATCTCCTGGTCGCCGGTGTACCCGGCGGCGGCGATGCCCGTGGACGTGTCCTTGCGTTTGGTGACCGCGCTGTGCTGCGTGTGGCTGGCTCCGATCGAGCCGCCGAGCGCCACCCCGACGCCCTCACCGAGGTACCGCGCGTCAACGACCCGCATCGTGCCGCGGACGAACACATCCGGCGCGCCGTTGATCCAGGCGCTCAACGGGAAGCGCACACCGTCCCCGCCGACCGCGGCCTCGCGCGCCCGATCGCGCAGGAAGGCACGGAAGTCGGCCGCCGCCTTCGGCAGATGCCGGGCCTCCAGCAGGCCCTCCGCCTCCAGTCGGTGCAGCACCCGGCCGACGATGTCCTCCACCGTCTCGTCCCCGATCCGGTACGCGGCCTCCAGCCGGTCGGGGACCTCGAACCGGCTCACGCCGGCCGGCTCGGTCGCGGGCACCAGGGGCGCGGGCGATTCGTCGGGCTTGCGCGTCCACAGGGTCGCGGTGCCGCCGGGCACCCGCTGTGCCACGCTCTTCGGGCCCGAGCCCACCTGCACCACGTAGGTGAACTCGGCTCGCTGCTTGGCGACCGGACCGGCGTACGTCTCCTCCGCGACGTGCTCGCGCCGCCCGGTGGTGCCGGTGCCGGTCCTGGTGAGGCGGTAGTCCATGTGGACCACGCCGAGGTTGGCGGTCAGCGCCGTGGTGCCGCCGACGCCCACGATGACGCCGCCGCCGGCGCGGCGTACGTAGCCCTGTTCAGAGGTGCTCTGCGCACCGACGGTACGCGTGTGGGCGATGCTCGCCTCCGTCTCCGGGAGGTCCCGCACGACCAGGTCGGCGAGCGCCACCGCGATCCGGGTCCTCCCCCACCGGCCCGCGAACGGGAAGGACTTGCGCAGGACCTGCCCGCCGAGGAGTTCCGGCGCATGGTCGGCCAGTTGGTCCAGCCACGCGCGGAACTCCCGCGCCGCGGGGTCGTTCAGCTTGAAGTCGCTGCCCAGCGCACTCTGCACCGCCTTGTCGACGTCGCCGAGACCGGCGAGGACGGCGTGTTCGATCGCCCGGGGCCGCAGTGCCGGTGCCCCGGCGACCGTGCCCGCGCCCGCGCTCGTATGCGCGTTCGTTCCCGCCGCGAGGTCGTGCCGGGGCCAGGCCAGCGTGACGTCCACGGGGACGTAGTCGACCCTGGTCACCGGCTTGCTCCAGGGCCGGCGTCCGGGCACCCGGACGGAGAGCCGGTAGAGGGCCGTGTGCGCGGCGGTGGTGCTCGGCGTGTCCGCCTCCACGACCTTCGTCTCCCCGCCGCGCTCCACGGCGGAGGACAGCGCCGAACTCCGGTGGTTGACGAGTCCGACAACCCTTCCGAAGAAGAGGAAGAAGGGAATCGGCAGACGGATCAGACGCGGCTCCACCAGCGACCGGGCACGGCCGCTCGACGTGCTGCGGCCCGTCGGCTCCTGGCTGCGGCCGAACCCGAACTCCGTGCTGCCGGAGCTCAGTCCGTGCGGGCTTCCCAGGCCCACCGCCTCCAGGATGATCTGCGGGCCGCCGTTGACCCCGGGGCTGAGATCGGCCACCTGGCCGCCGTCGAGCGCCCGGTGGAAGTTCGCTTTGATGCTCTCGTCCGAGAAGGCGTTCTCGACGAGTTCGCGGATGGACCGGTCGGACGCCGCGGTGCCGAGCAACCGGTCGATCGCGGCCCGTATCTCCGCCCCGTCGATGTGGTTCAGGAGCTTCGGCCGGTCGGCTCGCGCCCTGCGGGCGAGTTCGCCGGGCTCCGTCGGCAGCGACCACGGGTCCGCGTGGTCGCTATCGGCGGTCTGCGCGGAGACCGCGCGCGCCTGCTCGTCGAACGGCAGCGCCAGGGTGACGGCGTCGGGTACGGCATCCGACGGGCGGCCCTGTTCGGTGACCTCTTCGGCGGCCTCTTCGGCGGCCTCTTCGATGGCCTCTCCGATGGCTTCTAGGGTGGCGGCCGGGGTGGCCGGGGCCTGAGGCGCCGAGTGCCGCGAGGTTTCCCCGCTGCCGGGACCGTCCTGTCCGTCCGGCAGATCGGCTTCGGAAGTCCTCCCGGAGGGCTCGGCAAGGATCTCCCGCAGGGCGGGCGCGTCGGCGAGGGCGGTGGGCAGCATGAAGTACAGACCGTCGGGAGCCTGGACGAGCAGCTTCCCGTGCGGGCCGGAGAGAACGATCTCGGTATCGGCCTTGTAGTAGCGGAACGGCCGGACGGACGCGACGTTGCGTTCCAGGATCTCCTCGGACTCCGCGGCGCGCTCCGCCGACCTCTCTGTCTCATGGCGGAGGGCCAGCGAGTCCCGCAGCGAGCGTTCATCGGTCTCCTGGCCGACGACGGGGCCGAGCGCGGCGAAGGCTCCGCCGGTTCGGCCGCGGAGGTGCTCCTGCGACTCGCGCCCCTGGACGAAGTGACGCGAAAGGATGTCGACGTCGGACGTCGGCAGTGGGGTGACGCGGGTGATCCGCAGACCCACGGTCACCTGCTCGCCGCCGACCGGCACTTGGTACCCGTGCCGCAGCAGCCGCTCCATGCTGAGCCGCATGTGCACCTCATGGGTGAGGTGGTCGTACAGCATGCCGAGCAGCGTGGTGCCGTCCGGGCGCCAGGACTCGGGCCTCTCGGGCCGGGGGCGCACTGTGGAAGGGGCGGCGGGCAGCGCGGCCCAGCGGTTGATCGTGGCCGCGGCGGGCAGCGCCCAGGGGTGCGCGTGCTCGGACATCAGGTCCACCAGCGCGTCGTTCAGCGGCTCTTCCCGGGACGCCCACACCGGGGCCGGGTCCTGCCGGCGGCCGGGGACGCGCTGGGGTTCCGGGCCCGGCTGGACGAGGTGCGCGGGGACGATGACCCGCACCCAGCCGTCGACGTGCCCGTCCTCGGGCCGCTGCGGGAACCTGGCCAGGAACGGCGTACGCCGCTGGGAGCGGGTCGCCTCCCGACGCCGGCGCCCCATCAGGCTGGAGGCGGCGAGCGCCACCCCGTGGAAGGCGCGGACGGGTGCGGAGAGGACCTCGGGCAGCTGCTCGGTGATGACCATCTCGACCTTGAACCGCTGCCGCAACTGGAACTCGACCGACGGGTTGCGGGTCTGGCCCCAGTAGACCTCCACGCTCTCCCCGTGCCGATCGTGGGCGGAGTCCGACTTCCCGGACCAGCCGATCGCGGCCTGTACTCCGGCGACCGCCGAAGCACCGATCCTGCCGTGCAGTTCGCCTTCGGCCTCGACTTCGTTCGAACGGGACGTGCTGGTCGTCTTCTCCGTGATCGCCTTGCCTCGCAGCATCATGGTCATCTCAGGCCGGTCGTGCTGCGACATCGGCTCCAGGGTCTCGGCGGTGACCTTGGTCCACAGGTACCGGGTGGCACCGAACGCGGACGGAACGGGCAGCCACCGCGTGACGCCGGTCGTGTTCAGCAGGGTGAACTGCTCAAGCAGGGCGACGGGCGAGTAGGAGGCCTCCAGGGAACTCGACAGCAGGCTCGGCATGTGACTGGAACCGTCGGGGCCGGGCCGCAGCAAGCCCTGGTCCGTGAGCCACTGCCGCATCGTCTCGAGCACGCCGTCCGACCGCAGCACCTCGGGGTGCGAACCTCCGGGCAGCAGCGCCAGGTCGAAGCGACCGGTCGGCTGCTGCGGCTCGACGCGGGTCACGCCGTCCGGCACCGGCAGACCCAGGTCGAAGATCCGCCGCTCGGGGACGACGAACTCCAGGCCGTGCCTGACCTCCAGCACCCGCTCGACGGCGCTCATGCCGGACGCGGTGCGGGTCAGCCCGTCGGTCACGCGGGGCGCCCGCCACCGGTTCAGCGTGATCCGGAACACCGCGTGGGCGCGGTAGGTGTGCTTCGGCCCGCCGTACGTGCCCCGGGTGATGCCGACCGGTCCGACGGCGGTGCCATGGCCGGTCTCCCATCCCCATTCGAGTCCGGCGCCTACGGTGACGCCGAGGTCCACGGTCAGGGGGGCCTGCTCCCCGCCGACGGGCTCACTCGGCGCCCGGTCCACGCCGGCCGCGATCTCGGCACCCTCGTCCTCGCCGGGGCCTATGTGGAGGAAGGGACCGATGCGGCCGGCCATGCCGAGGGCACGGCTGCGCTCGCCGCTGCGCTCGTACTTGGCGTCGCCACTGGTGTTCTGCCACAGCTGGAAGGCGGCCCCGCTGTGCGCCCGCACGTGGTGCGGCTCGGTGGCGGCGACCTGAAGACGCAGGGCCTGGTGCCACCCGTCCGGCCCGTCGGGCAGGTCCACGAGCCACCCTTGAGCGCCGGTCAGCGACGGGAAGTGTGCCACCAGCGTGCTGGGCGAGAACAACGTCGCGATCTCCGCGGGCCAGTTCGCCGAGTCGGTCAGCCACTCGTCCGGATGGCCGTTGGCCTCCTGGTACATCGTCGCCGCCGCGCGCACCACTTCGGGCACGGACAGGAAGGACCGGTACACCGCGGCGGTGCCGTGGCTGGCGAAGTCCACCAGCCGGTCCGGGGGCGGCAGTTCCTGAAGGGTGTGGACCTGGCCGGCTTCGGCCAGCAGCTGCTCCGGGAGCCTCTCCGCGGGCACATGCAGATGCGGCACGGCCACCCGGGCCACCACCTCGTCCGGCCGGTCGATCCACCACGTCTGCGGTGGGTGGCCGTCCGTGCGCACGGACAGCTCGTAGACGACGTCGTACACGTGCTCGTCGGCCAAGCCACCCATGTCGGCACGCTGCGTGGACTGCGCCCCACCGGAGAACTGGTGCGCGGTGCCGCCGCCGATGCTGCCGGCCAGACCCGCCCGCCCGAGTCGGAGACCGATGAGCTTCGCCGGCGCCACGCGGGCCTGTGCGCCCAGGAAGGTCCGCACGTTCCAGGTGTTCTCCCGCTCGCCGGTGACGGTGGCGCCCTGCCCGGAACGGACGTTGAGCGACATCGGCCGCCCCTCGTCACCGGTGGCGCCTGCGACCCGGTCGAGCAGCCGGGCGGTCACCGACACGTGGTACGTCCGGCCGCCCAGCCGCACGGAGTCCTCGACGCCGGACATCAACTGCGTCAGATCGCTCTCCAGGGCCGGCCGCCCGAACGAGGTGAGCAACTCCCGGTCCGCCATGGCCCAGTTGACGCGGGGGGCGCCCGGCTTGACGAAGGGCGGCCGGCTGGTCGGCGTCAGCCGACGGCCGGCCAGCTGCTCATGCGTCGCCCCGATGACCGTCCGGATCTGGTCGTGGACCAGTTCGGCACCGGGCAGCCCGATGACGACCGCGAAGCCCAGGCCTCGCCGCGATGCCAGGGCCAGCGGCTCACGCTCGTGCGGTTCCGGCAGGGGCGCGTCCAGCCGCTCGGGGCGCTGGAACGCGGTGTCGGGCAGGCCGACGCCCAGCTCGCCGGCCGCGGCGAGCAGCGACCGTACGTACGGCCGTGCCTCGACCGGGCCGTTCGGTTCCTGCCCGGGCTGCCGGAGCAGCGGGGCGTCCTGACCGAGCACGCCGCGCTCGAAGTCGGCGGCCTCATGGCTGGGCACGCCGAGCTCGGCCGGCACGAGGACGGTGAGCGGCTCGATCCGGTGCGTGGTGGAGCGCACCTCGAGGGAGACGTCCAGCCAGGCGCGGTAGCGCGCCTGGTCGTCGGTGGTCTGGACGACGGTGTGGATGCCGGTCGTCACGGCCAGGCCCTGACCGGTGTCGCGCTGGACCTGGCCGGTGAGCGAGAAGAACTCCGCGGGCCCCGCGGCGATCCGCGCGCCCATGGTCAGGCCGCTCTTCGAGCCCTGCCTCCGGTGAACGACGAGCGTGCTGGCGGAGTCCTCACGCACCGGGACCTTGACGGTGTCGCCCAGGTACGTCAGCCCCTCGATCGTCGCGCTGATCGCCACATGGCCCTTGAAGGACCGGCCGAGTCCCACGGGGAGGGAGACCCGGTCCGTCACGAGCTCGTTGTCCAGGAGGTACCGGCTCCGGTTGATGGCGGACCGCTCGTTCAGCTGGGTGAGGGTTCGGTCCATCAGCGCCCGTACGACATCGGTGGGCAGCCCGGCGCTGTGCAGTCGGCGCTCGAACTCGGCGGCCGCCGCTGTCAGATCGATGGCGTTGATGACCGTACGCGCCCGATGACGCCGGGCCTCCCGCTGTTCCCCGTCTCGCTCGGCGGCGGCCCGGGAGAGGTGGTGCAGAGCGTCCGGGACGGTCAGCGCCCTGGGGAGGCGCACGGTGAGGCGGGCGTCGGTGACCAGGTCGTGGGGGCGTTCCTCGCCGTCGACGAAGACGCGCACCTGCAGGCCCGCGCGGAACGGGGTGCTCTGTTGCATCCAGATCTTCCGGTCGAAGACCACCCTGCGGTTCGTCCGAGCCCCGCCCGTGCGGTGTGCGGCGACGCTCAGCACGGGCGTCGGCGTCACCGACGACATGGCTTTCGCGCCCGTGGACACCGCCGTCAGCAGGGAGTTCACGCCGGCCCAGCCCCGCTCCCACGCGGACTGGTGCGTCGTGGCCAAGGACCCCCAGTTGAGGGTGTACTGGTCGATCGCGGAGGCCTCGTTCGGCGACGGCTCGACGTTCCGCAGTACCGGCCGCAGCCACAGCACACGGCCGCCCGCGGTGAGCAGCAGCCCGCGCTGGAGGGCCCCCTCCCAGAAGTCCAGTCGCCGCTCACGTTCTGCCGCGGCTGTGCCGGCGGTGTCCCCGCCGGCCGCGAGCGTCGCGGGCACGGCCCCGTCGCGCAGCAGGGTGCGCAGGCCCTCGCGGATGCCCGTTTCCAGCTCCGGGCTGTCGCCGTCGCGCCGTACGGCGTACGCGATGTTGTTGGCCCACTGCCGGACCAGCGCCTCGTCCCAGGGCTCTACGGCGGTGATGTTCAGCTCGCCGTGGGCGTGGACGCCGTCCCGGCCCATGTACCAGGGGGCTTCGGCGTGTGGCCGGACCGTCTGCTCGGCGAGCCCGGCGGGGCCGGCCGTGGTGCCGGGCGCCCGCACGGCGTCGGTGGGCGTCTCCGCCCGCTCCGCCTCGTCCACCCGCGACAGCGAGTCGCCCGGCACCTCCGCCTCGGCCTCCGCCTCGGCCGACGCGCCGTCGACGCCGTCCTGTTCCAGGGACGGCGGGACCTCGGCACGGGGCGATTGCGGCCCGGCGGGAGCCACGGACACATCCGTCAGCCGCCCGCCCTCCCGCACGGCGTCCGTGGACGCCTCGGAGTCATCGGTGCCGGACGCCGGGGACCACGGGCCCCCCGGTGCCTGGACGGTCTCGGTCAGCGTGCCATCGGCGGTGAAGAAGAACGTGACTCCGGCGCGCCGGTCCTCGACGAGGAACTGACGGCGGGGGTCCCTGTCCTCCCCGGGCTCGTCGACCGGTCGGCCGACGGTGAGGTGCTCTTCGGCCCGTGCCGTGCGCGCCCAGGCGAACTCCAGCTCCCCGTCCGGCATGTGGGTGGCCTCGACCGGCTGTCCCACCAGCTCCGTGGGGACCTCGTGCAGGTAGACCTGGTGCGAGACGAGTTCGCCCCGGCGCCCGAAGCCGGTTTCCAGGCCCGTGGCCTCGTGCACCACCCGGCGCAGCCCACCCGGCTGCGCGGGCAGCACCGTGAACCCGTCCATGGAACGTCCGGCCGCGTCCGCGACCGGGCCGGCCTCCTCCAGCACCCGCCGCGCGTCCGCCCACAACGTCTCGTGGGCACCGGCCCGCAGCTCGGCGAGGCCCTCCGAGTCCTCCGACGGGTCCAACCCCATACCGAGCAGGTGGTCCGTGGCATCGCGTGAGATCAACGGCATCAGCCACGAGGCCGACTCGTCGCGTGTGCCGGTCCGCCGCGCCTTGGGCAGGGTCTCCTCGAAGATCCGGGCCAGCTCCGGGTCGAACTCCAGGCCGACCGTGCCCACATGGTTCTGCGGCTTCACCCGGGGGGCACGCTTCGCGAACAGCCCCTCGTTCAGGCGACGCAGCCATGCCCGCCAGGGCGCCCGACGGCTCTGACGCGGGGGCATCAGGGCCCCGTCCGGCCCGAAACGAAGCTCGGCGCCGGTCACCCGGTCGGTCAGGACGTACGCGTCCGGCGTCGTCTGCAGAGCGTGGGTCGCCTCGACCCACGGATCGCCGGCGGCCAGCTCCGCGACCCAGCCCCTGGGCGCGCTCTCGGAGACCGGGACGCGGCGCTTGCGGATCACCGCGTCCGCGAGGTGATCGGGCAGCCCTTCGCCCGACAGCGACACCTCGACGTCCCGGGGCACGCCGTTGCCGTCGAAGCGCCACCCGAGGTCGTCGCCGTCAGCGTCGACCCACACCTCGGTGAGCGTGCCCGACGCGTCGCGCACGTCTCCCAGCCGGTACCGGCCCTCGCCCACCACGGACAGCTCGGGACCGTCCTCACCGGCGGCGAACCGCAGGAAGTCCTCCGTTCCCGACAGCCGCACGTCCAGCGCCTGCGGCGACCGGTCCGCACCGAACTGCCAGCGTACGTTCCCCGCGTCGCCGGACGCGGTGTATCCGCCGTCGGCCCGCGATGTCACCGTCCAACCGGGCACCCGCTTCAGCTTCGCGTCCACGACCTCCGGGACGGCCGGCAGACCCAGAAGCTCGTACCGGGCGGCCGCCTCCGCGGACGGCACGACCAACCGGAACTCCGGGACCGCGGGCAGGCCCTCGGGGACGTTCGGCAGCACGGGCCGCCACCGCGCCCGCCGGCTGCCGCCGCCGGACCCCGTCGGCCCAGACTCCTCACGCGCCTCCGAGGAGGCGTCGCCGGACACTTCGGCCGTGTGATCGCCGCCGTACTCCTCCGCCATGGCGGAACCGGACACATCGGCCCTGACATCGCCGGCCGCCTCCGCCATGGAGGAGCCGGACGTCTCCGCCTCGGCCGCCTGTTCCTGTCGCACCTCGCCCGACGGGCTCACGCCCGCGCCCACCGGCGCCTTTCCGTGATCCGTGTCCGTGCTGCCGGACGACTCGCCGAGCTCCGTCAGCGTCCGGCCGACCAGTGCTCCCCGGGAGTCGAATCGCCACTGAGTCCTGGCACCCTCGTACGGGCCCGCCAGCGGGACGGTGACGGTCAGGCCGTCCGGGAACCGGGCCAGCCGTCCGCCGTCCACGGGTACGCCCTCCCGGTCCAGGAGTTCCAGCGGGCCCTCGATGCCCGCCGGCTCCCGAAGCCGCACCACGTGATCGACGCCCGTCAACTCCAGTTCGCGGTACTCGAACCGGCCACGGGTGTCCAGGTACAGATCGCCCTCGGGCCCACGGACGACGAACCCACCGCCCTCACGCGGCAGCAGCGTCCGGTCCGGCACCACCTCGCCCTCGGCGTCCACCAGCTCCAGCCGCGAGGACGCCGGGGACGTCTCCGTCGCCGCGATGTCCGTCCGCCGCAGCCGGTGGCCGGCGAGCTGCGGGCCGCCGTGCAGCGGCTCCTCGACCACCCGGACCGTCGGTTCGGTGGCGGGTGGCGACAGCTGGTCGCCGCGGTGGGCGTCCGAGTGCTCCGCCGACTCCTCCCGGTCCTCCCGCTCCTCCGGCTCCTCCGGCTCCTCCGGCACGAGGGGAACCGTGGGCCGCGAGGCGGTCCGCCCGCTCCTGGAATCCTCCTGTCCGAGTTCGGCGCCCGGGCCGGTGTCGTCACCGGGTTCGCGAAGGCCCAGTCGGGTCAGTCCGTCCTGGTCGACCACCAGGAGGATGGGCTCGTCCGGCCCGGTGGTGACCGGCGCCCGCCACTCCTCGGGGACCGGGCGGCGCCGGGCGGGGAAGACCTTCTTCTCGTGGTAGGCGGGGGTGACCGTCCACCGAGGCGTCAGCCGCACGAGGTAGCGCGGGCCTGCTTCGTCTGCCGCCTCGGGCTGCGGAACCTCGACGGTCGTGTCAGCGGCGACGGATTCAGGGGTGCCGTACTTCAGCCAGGTGCTGTACCCGTCCCCGACGAAGAGGTAGGGCCGGTTCGCCGCGGTGTGATCCTCCACCTGGATCGTCGGCGGGCGGAAGTCGGCGTACGGCATCGGGCCCGCTTCGCCCGCGTTCGTCCAGGTCGTGCCGGCGTGCGAGGTGTCGGATGCGGTTCTGGTCAGGGAGCCGCCGCGGATCGTCCGGACCACCTCCCGCGCCGTCACATCGACCTTGACCGTCACCTGTGCCAGCGCGTCGCCGGAGACCTCGATCACGTAGCCCTGCGCCGACATCGCCTCGGTCAGCTTCGACCGCAGCAGGGCCGAGCCCGTCTGCGCCTGCAGTTCGAAGCCCGCACGCGGGCGCAGTACCGGCCGCCCTTCACGGCCTCCGAAGGCGAGTTCGTCCAGCACCGCGCGCAGCTGCGGCGCGTCGAACAGACGTACAAGTGTCTTCGCGGGCAGGCCGACCGGCAGCCCGGCGCCCTGCTGCCACTCGGCCAGCGAGCCGTGGACCGGCAGCTCGGCCGACGGTTCTGCTTCGTCCGCCGGGGGCAGCGCCTCCTGCACGGGCACCGTGGAACGCGCCGCGCCGGGCAGCGCGAACTGCGCGGTCCAGGAACCGCCGAACGAGCGGCCGCCGAATCTGGGCATCCAGTCCGGCAGAAGCCTGCTGTAGTACCCGGGACGCGCGTACGGGTACACGTCCATCGTCACCAGCAGATCGTGGAGGAACTGCACGCTCTCGGCGGACCCGGAGTCGGTGACCGACTCGGTGTGCTCCTGGGACACTTCCCACTGGGTGGTCCAGGCGTGCGCGCCGCCGACTCCGGCCATGAGCATCGCGCCCGGCCGCCCCGCGACAGCCGGGTTGGCCAGGGCGTACAGACCCCACAGAGCGGACCAGCCGGACTGGGTCGTGTCGGCCGCTCGTTCGGTCGTCTCCAGGCCCTCCCGCGAGTTGTGGCGGGAGAGCGTGGCGTGGTGGCGCCCCTCCCCCAGGCGCGCTCGCAACACCACCAGCTGCTCCACCTTGCCGAAGGGTGTCTCGCCCTCCAGGAACAGCGGCCGTCCGCCGTTCAGCATGTCCTCGATCGCCGCACCGAAGCCGGACGCCGGCAGTGTCGGGCCCAGCACGTCGTGCACGAGGCGGTCACTGATCCGGTCGAACTTGGCCACCCGGGCGGGCTCGGCCTGCGACCGCGCCGGCCACCCCAGCGTCTGGTGGGCGATGTCCAGCCAGCTCCGGGACATCCGCCCGTTCTCCACCGACCACTGATCCAGTCGGCGCGCGATCTGCTGGACGAGTTCACCGCCGGCCTCCAGCCGGTACAACTCGACGCGACCGCTGCCGCGGCCGGTGTTCGCCGGAGCCCGCAGGGCCGGGACGTCCGGCGTCGTGGCGAATACGGGCGGCTGCTCCACCATCGTGTCCTCGGACGGCTGCTCCACCACCGTGTCCTCGGACGGCTGGTCCACCACCGTGTCCTCGGCCGGCTGCGACGCGGTGTCCGAGTCGTTCTCCCGCGGGCCGGCTTCGCCCACGGCGGCCTCGTCCGCGCCCACTTCGTCCGGCTCCGCATCGGCGTCGTCAACCACCGCGAGGTACCGCTCGGCGTCGTCCGCCGCCAGCTTCTCGATGTCCGACCGGGTCAGCTCTCCGATCCGGTGGATCTCACCCGCCGGTACCCACACGGTGACCGCGTCGGACACGCTCACCCACCGAGACCGCTCCTGCGCCGGGCTCCGGTGGATCAGCGCCGTGATGTCCAGCCAGGCGCGGCCGCTGGTGGTACGGGCCTCATAGGTCGCGTCGAAGCCCACCAGGTAGCCGCGCTCGGTCCACTCACGGGCGGACACGTCCTTCGCGCCGCGCACGGAGGACGCGCCCTGCGTCCTGGCGTAGGTCAGCGTGCCGTCGAGTTCGGCACCGACCATCATGCGGTCGCCGGCCGGCGTGAGGATGCCGCCGCCGAGTTTGCCCCTGACGCCCCAGGTCTGCTGGGCGTCCGACGTTCCCTCGACCTGGCTGAAACGCGTACCGCCGAACCGGTGTTCCTCGTCGACCGCCAGGATCCGCGGGTCGCCGATCCGAGCCGACAGGTCCACGCGCGCGAACAGCTCGCGGCTGCCGACGAGTCCCGCACGGTTGTGGCTCTTCAGCCGGACGGTGTCCTTGAACGCCACCATCGACTCGAAGCCGGCCATCCGGGCCGCCGGTCCGGTGAAGTTCTCCAGGACGTCCAGCGAGGCGTTGAGCTCGTTGATCTCGTCCGGTTTGCGCTCCAGCCAGTTCCGGCCCTGGTGCTGGTCGAGTGCGGCCGGGGCGGAGCCCAGCAGGGGCCGACGGTACAGCTCGCGCCAGCCCGTCCCACGCGGTGCGGCCAGCATCCCGGCGACCGTGGTCTGCAGCCCCGGGACCGGCTTCAGCGAGTCCAGCACGTACCCGGCGGGAAGGTGCCCCTCACGCTGGGCCGTCCTCGGCGCCTCCCCGTCCTGCCACAGCGGGGCGGAAGGCTCGTCCGGCCGCTCCGACGGCTCGGCCACGGGCACAGCGGCACGCTGGGGCACCGTGACCCCGACCCGGCCGGGAACCGTCGTGGCCGTGTAGCCCGCGGCGCCGTCCGCCTCACGCCACCGCGCCACCTCACCCGGCACCGACCAGCGGCCCCCCACCCGGATCTCGAAGTCGGCCGGGAAGTCGAAGCGATGGACTCCGCTGCCACCGCCGAGCTCCCGCTCGGTTCCCAGAGTCTGCATCACCTTCTGGGTGACGATCTGGTTGGACTTGTACGCCAGCCCGGCCTGGAGGAACTCGAGATCCTCTTCCGGGACGATGTACCCCGATGCCGCCACGCCGAGGGTGTGGTCCTTGCGCCGGGTGACCTCGGTGTTCTGGGCGTGGTTCGCGGCAATGGAACCGCTCAGCGACATCTCCGCGACGTCGCCCAGGTACCTGCCCTCCGCGGGCCGCAGCACACCGCGGACGAAGACGTCCGTCGCGCCACTGCGCCAGGCGCTCAACGGGAACCGCACACCGTCCCCGCCGTTCGCCACCTCCCGGGCATGCGCCCGGAGGAAGGCGCGGAACTCCGCCGCCGTCTCCGGCAGCCGAGCGGCGTCCAGATGCCCTTCCGCCGCAAGACGGTGCAGCACCCGGCCGGCGATCTCCTCCACCGTCTCGTCCGCGAGCCGGTACGCGGCGTCCAGCCGGTCCACGACGGCGAACCGGCTCACGCCCACCGGCTCCGGGACGGAGGGCCGCGCGGTGGCGGACTCCTCCGCCACGCCGACTGCCTCGCCGGCTGTCTCGCCGGCTGTCTCGGCGGCTGTCTCGGCGGTCACCACGTCCTGGGTCTCAGCCGGCTGCGGCGCCGCGTCGCGCTCCCGCGTCCACAGCGTCGCCACGCCGCCGTCCACCCGCGTCGCCGCGCCGTCCGGGCCGCCCACGCGGACGACGAGGCCGAACTCGACCCGTCGCTTGTGAATCGGTCCCGTGTACGTCTCCGTCGAGGCCTGCACACGGGTGTCGGTGACGTCACTGAGGTTCTTGGTCGAGCCGTAGCCCAGCACGACCGGGCCGATACCGCCGGTCATGTGGGTGGTGTTACCCACGCCCAGCGTGACGCCGCCACCCCAGCGCCGGGTCACTCCCTGCCCCGAGGTGCTCTCCTCCCTGATCTCATGGGTACGGGTGACGGTGGCCTCCGCCTCCGGGAGATCCCGTACGACGAGGTCCTTGGCGACGGCCACCGCGACCTGGGTCCTCCCCCATCGGCCCTTGAACGGGAAGGACTTGCGCACCACCTGACCGCCGAACAGCTCCGGCGCGTGGTCGGGCAGCTGGTCCAGCCAGGCACGCAGTTCCCGCGCCGCCGGATCGTTCACCGGGAACTCGCTGCCGAGCGCGCCCTCCACGGCGTGGAAGACGCCGGATCCGACGCCGCTGAACTCGGCGTGCAGCATCTCCTCGGTACTCCGCTGCGCGGCGACCTGGGTGTCGTCTTGCGGCGGGGCGGTGTCCGCGGCCGGCCTGGGCCAGGCGAGCGTCACCGGGACGTGGACGACGTCCTCCTGCGTCCTGGGCTTGCTCCAGGGCAGGCGACCGGGCCTGCGCACCGAGACGCGGTACGCGACCGTGTGCCCCGCGGTCCGGACCGGCACCCCGGTTTCGACGACCTTCGTCCTCACACTCCGCTTGGTCCTCGCGGACAGACTGGTGGCGCGGGCGTTGATCATCCCGGCGATCTTTCCGGCGATCTGCAGGAACGGCAGCGGGACACGGACCGCCCGCGGCTCGGTGCCGACCGGCTCTCGCGCGACCGACGACCGGCGGTCCTCCGCCACCTGGGCCCGGCCGAACCCGAAGTCGCTGGTACCCGAGGTCAGTCCGTGGGGCGTGCCGAGGCCCACGGCCTCCACCACCACCTGGGGCCCGCCGTTGGCGCGGGCGCTGAAGTCGACGCTGTAGCCGCCGTCCAGGGCGCGGTGGAAGTTCTCCTTGAGCATCTCGTCCGAGAAGGCGTTGCCGATCAGGACCGACGTACCGCGGTCGGCGGCGGCGCGTCCGACCATCCGGACGATCGCCGCGCGTATCTCGGAGCCGTCCATCTCGCCGGTCACGTCGGGCCGTTCCACCCGGGCGTGACGCATCAGCTCGGCGGGGTCGAGCGGATTGCCGCTCCGGCCGAGCACATCCTCCAGGTCGGCCTCGGCGAACAGCTCGGTCATCGTCCGCCGGTCGGGTCCGGCTTCGTTCTGCCGGATCTCCGGCTGCTCGGTCGGGCTCTGCTCCGACTCGGCCTGCTCGGACTCCTCCCGGATCTCCTGCGTGGCGTCCGGCTCGGCGGGACGCTCCTGGCGCGTCTCGGCGGACGGTGTCCCGACCGCGCCGGTCGGCTGCCTCTCGTCGTCAGACCCTGCGGTGGACAGCGGGCCCTCGTGGTCGAGGTCCCCGAACGCCTCCGCCGTCAGCCGGGCTTGCGCCCTCTCCCTGAACGCCCGGAACGCCTCGGCGACCTCCGGATCCTCTTCCTCGTCCGACTGCGCCGACTCCGGCTCCGGCTCCGGCTCCAGCTCCGACGCCGACTCCGACTCCGGCTCCCGCTCCGACTCCGACTCCAGCTCCGAGGCGGCCGACTCCGCGACCGGGGTCTCGTACTCGGTCTCCGGCTGGTGTGCGCCCGACCGATCGAACAGGACCCGGGACTCCATGCCGTCGCGCCCTGGGAGGACGACCCGCACGGTGCCGTCGTCGGTGGTCTCGAGCTGGGCGTGGTCGAACCGGCCACCGGTGAAGGTGACCGTCCTTCCGTCGTCGCCCACGCGCACGGCGATCCCGGCCCGGTGGTCGAACTTCCAATGGGTCCCGGGCAGTTCACCGTGAAGGTTCGGCGCGGCGACGATCTCCTCCAGAACACGCCCGGATTCGGCGTCGACCACGATCCGCTCCAACGGCGTGGCACCGCCCCCGGCGGGCACCAGCGCCACCTGCTCGCCGCCCAGGTCCTCGACCCGGTACCGCGTCGACGGAATGCTCGCCGCGTCCAGCAGTCGCGGGGCGCCGCCGGGCCGAAGCATGTCGAACCGCAGATAGCCACGCCCGCCATCGAGCGGCTGGTCCTTGGCGACGACCCTGCCGTCGGCGAAGTAGTGCAGTCTCCGTCCGGTGTCCTTCTCCAGCACGCTGAACGCCGCCTGCCGGCCTTCTCGCAGGTCACCGGGCGCCTCATGGATCTCGAACGCGTCCAGCACCGCGGGGTCGCCGAGGAGCCGGTACGCCGGGACGACCCGGCCGTCCTCCTGCCGGTCGTGCTTGACAGCCACCTTCAGCCCGCGCAACGCCCTGGAACCGAAGCCTGGAACGGCCTCGTGGTACACGACCTCGTGACGCTCGCCGCCGAAGCGGGTGACCAGGCCCGTGGGCCCGTGCACGACCTCATGGCCGCCGTCCACCTCGGTGATGGTGAAGTCCGGGTTCGCACGCTTCGTACGGCTCGAACGGTTCCGCCGGCGGTCGCGCAGGTGGTCGCTCAGAGCCTGGCGGGCGTCGTCCACCGGGTCGTAGGCCGCGACCCCCGGGCCGCGTACCAACTCGTCCGGGAACAGGCCGTCCGGCGTGACGTGATCACGCAACTCCTGCTCCGTCAGCGGGGCCAAGTGGCGGTAGCGCTCCCAGTTGTCATGGTTCTGGAAGCCCAGCGACTGCTGACCCGCCCGACGGGCCCACTGGTCCGCGCCCTCGATGATCTCGTGCAGCGTGTGGTGACCGGCGGACAGCATGTCGCCGACGATGGCGGCGCGGATCCATCGCAGATCCAGTCCGGCGTCCCAGACACGGTTGGCCGCGTCTGCCTCCTTCAGGAAGATCTGGGTCGTGCCGGAGATCCCGGACGCGATGAGTCCACCCGTGCGCTGGGCGCCCACGTGCAGCCCCTGACCGAACACCTTGTCGTCGAACGGCACCAGCTCACCGTTGTCGCCGAGCGGCAGGAAGCGTATGCCTGTCTTCTGGCCGCCGCTCTTCCACGACGTCCCACCGTCCGACCAGGCGTTCTCCCGCTCGCTCAGCGGGACGGTCTCCCGGTATCCGGCATGGGCCGGTTCCACGACCGTGGGGTTCTTGTCTTCCCAGGGCGACTCGTTCTCCTTCCCTCCCCGGATGTCCTCGAAGTCGATGTCAAGGCTGTGCGGAATGACGCCGTTGTAGCTGCCGTTCATGAGGAAGCCCATGTGCTCACGGAAATTGCCGTGCCGCATGACCTCCTCGGCGCGTTCCTCACCCGGACCCACGGCGCCCACCGATGTACGACGCTCGGTGGCGAACTTGAACCGTTCCTCGGGATCCGCGTACTCCCAGGCCAGTTGGACGAACTTCGCGACCTGTCGCCGCACCTCGGGGTGCTGCACCAGATGGGCGCCCAGCCTGCGCTCGAAGCGCTCGGCTTCCCGCAGGAAGGCCACTCGTTCCTGGTCGGCGCCGCTCTGCGGGAGGTGCGCGGCCGCCTCGTCGGAGGCCGGCGCGATGGCCTGCTCGTCCTGCAGCCAGGCGACAGCGCCGCCCACCGTGCCGGGGCGCTCGAACAGGACCGTGGGGGCCCCGCCGTTCCGGCTCGGTCGCACGACCCGCAGCCTGCCGTCGTCGGCGACCTCCAGCAGGCCGTTGTCGAGTTCACCGCCGACGGGCCTGGCGTCCTCGTCCAGACGCACGCCGGTCCCGGACCGGAAGTCGAACTTCCAGTGTGAGTAGCCGAGGAGTGCGCCGCGCTCGCGCGAAGCGGCGACGGTCTCCTCCAGCACACGGTGACTCGCGGTGTCGACCGTGAGCCGGGCCTCCTCCCGCCCGGCGGCGTCCGTGCGGATCACCGCCAGCCGGCCGTCGCCCTCGGGCTCGGTCCTCAGCCGCTGCTCCCCGGCCACTGGCCCGCGGGAGCCGACGAGCGTCGCCTCCACGTCGTCACCAAGCCGCAGGAACAACGGTTCCCCGCCGTCCCGCACCTGCTCGCCGGCCGCCGCCAGCCGCAGCGGCATGTCCTGCGCCACCAACCGCGCACCGCGGCTGAAGTGGTAGCGCATGGCCGTCCGGGAGTCGGTGACGGTGAACGTGACCGCCGGGTCATGTGCCAGGTCCTCGGGCACCGGCCCGATACCGAACCGCTCCACCGCGGCCTCGGGGCCGTCCAGGCTGAAGTTCTCCTGCCCCGCGACGTACCGCACGAGGAGCCGCAGATCGCCGAACGCCGCCTCGTCCCCGCCACCTGTCAGGGGCAGCTTCTCCCCGTGGGGCGAGCCGTGGTGGTCGAACTCGTACAGCGCCCTGGCGTCGCCCGGCGCTCCGGGCACCGCGACCTCGACGGTCAGACGGAGCGCCCGCGAGAACTCCACCGGCGCATCGATCGGCTCGCCGCTGTGCCGGTCCACGAGGCGCAGCGCCTGTGGCGCCCCCATGGGTGCGTCGATCCGCACCGCCCGGTCGCCGCCCGGCAACCCGAGGTGGAAGCCGAACGTCTCGGGGCCGACCGGCAGTCGGTGGCCTTCCGCGGCGTCTCCCAACGGAGGTCGTTCGAACAGCGGCTTGGAGCCCTGTTCCGCTCCGCCCAAGAGCTGGAGGCCGCCGTGCTGCCCGGTGACGGCCACCGCGTGCGCGGAGCCGTCGTCGGGCGCGGGGTGACCTGTCGCGTCCAGGCGCACGGCCGAGGAACCCGGATGGTCGATCTCCCAGAAGCCGGTGATCTTTCCTCGCTTGCCGCGGACCGCGACGGTCTCCTTGAGCAGCTCGCCGGTACGGCCGTCGACTTCCAGCTGCTCGAAGGAACCAGCCGGTGCATCGGCGCGCACCAGCCGCACCCGGCCGTCGTCCAGGAGGTCCGCGCTCCAGTCCTGCGACTCCGTGCCGTCCGCCGCCAGCGCCACGGGCGCCCTGCCCGGCCTGGTCGCGTCGAACCAGAGACGGCCCAGGCCGCCGCCCACCGTGATCTGACGGTCTAGCAACACGCCGGTGGGGTCGACGGCATAGCGGTGGTCGTAGGCGTCGTCGCGGATTTCCAACGACCCCTCCGGGAGCCCGATCTCGTCGTCCGGATCCAGGGCGTCGGCAAGGAATCGCGCCTTCGCCCCTCTGCCGGGCTCACCCGCCAGGTCTCGCCATAGCGACTCCTCCCCGTCCTCGCCCCTCGTCCGCTCGACGACGACCTTCAGGCCGGCCATCTCCGCCGGCGCGTCCACCAGACGGAACTCGCGCGACGTCCACTCCAGCCCGCCGTCGACCAGGTCGAACGTGGTACGCAGCCCGGTCACCGCATGCACCGCGGCGATACCGCCGTCCTCCGTCGAGGCAAGGTCGAAGCCGTCGACGTGCGCCTGCGCCTGCTGGGCCTGCCCGGCCGCCTGGAGCCACTCCCGCGTCGCGTCGGCCGCGTCCTGGTAGAGCTTGTCGTAGGCGGCATCCCGCTGTTCGAGCGCCCTGTGGTAGTCACCGGAATCCACGCCGGTCCCGGCCAGCGCTGCCCTGGCGTCCACGACCAGTCGCTCTACGCCGGCGATGTCCGGGGTCTCCTCGGAAGCGGAGGTCCCTGTGTGCAGGCCGTCGGCGTCCGGCGCGTCAGCGGCGGTCTCCTCCGACAGGTTCTCGCGGAGCCGCGGTCCGACGGCGTCCGCCTCCTCGGATGTCGCCACGGACACCGACTCGTGCCCGGTGTCCGGCTCCGCCGCCCCTGCGGGCCGCGACGCCTGCGTCACCTCACGCAGCACACCCTGGGCGTCGAAGTGCAGCGCCCGTCCGCCGACCGTCTCGGTCACGGTGAACCCGCCCGGCAGCCGGTCGGCGAGCGCCTCCGGCAGCGACCCGACCGAGTGCACGAACCGCGCGAAGCCGCCGACCAGCGTCCGCGTCACGCCGGGTGCGCCCGTGCCCGAGCGCAACTCGGTGCGCAGGCTCAGCCCGGACAGCGCGTCGATTTCCTCGCCGCGCAGCGGGACCTGAAGGGTGTGCACCTCCGCGTTCGCATCGAGCTGCCACACCAGCACGCCACCGTCCGGCCCGTCCGTGGCGGGCATCCGCACGGTCAGGCCGCCGTCCGCAGCGGCGGCGATCTCCAGCCCGGGCACGTCCGCGGACAGCACGCCGTCCGGACCCGCCGGGCGGACCCCGCCGTCCACACCCGCGGGAGTGGGGAACCGCAGCACCTGGTCCGTGCCCGGCAGCCGCACCGTACGGAACTGGAACTGCCCGGCCGCCGAGAAGTGCAGCGTGCCGGCCCCGATCCCGGCGACCGTGAAACCGCCTTCCTCGCGCGGTGTCACGACCACGCCGGGAACGGGAACCTCATCACGGTCCACGAGGACGAAGCCCATCGGCTGCCCCAACTCGACGCGCACGCCCGCGAGTTCGGGTATCCGGTCGACGCCGGTGAGCCGCGTGCCCGTGCCGGGCGCCATGGCGGTATCGGTCTGGATCGAGCCCTCGGCCTCCGCGGAATCGTCGAGCGGTGCCTGCGAGGGCCCGTGCGGCGACGGGTCGTCGAGGGAGGCCGGCGGGTCCGTGAACTCGTCCGCGACCTGCAAGAGCTCCGCGGGGAGCGGGTGGGAGGCGGGGGCCGTCGTCGGCCACACCCCCACCAGCTGGGCGTACGTCACCCGCTGCCCCGGCGTCTTCAGCACCGAGACCAGGTTCAGCAGGCGCAGCCGTTCGGCCCGCTCGACGGGACGGGCCTCGTCCGTGTCCCCGCCCAGGCGGCGGACCAGGGCGTCCAGATGCTCGACGGTCACCGGCCGGTCCGACGCGAGGTTCAGCTCCCGGCGGGCCAGGTCCGCGGTGCGGCGTACGGTCGTCAGGCGCTCGACGCTGAGGCGTTCGGGGCCGTCGTGCAGCTCGGCGGCCAGCCCGGCGAGGTGCCAGACCTGCAGGGTGTCCCGTGCGCCGATGCGCGTGACGAGGGGCTTGAGGTCGGCGCGCCGCACCACGGGGCCGGTGCCGGCCAGCCGCTGGAGGACGTCCCTCAGAGCCGCGGCCTGGGAGTGGGCGGCCGGGTTCTGCGGAGCCAGGAGGGGGAACTCCGGCGGATTCTCGGTGGCCTGGATCAGCTCGTACGCCTCGTCCCCGCGGCCCACGACCATACGGGAACCGATCTTCATCCGGGCACCGGGCAGCAGCAGCACCTCTCCCTCGCGCCCCGACGCCGAGAAGGCCGAGATGTCCCGGCCCCAGTTCCCGGTGAGTTCGGCACGGACCAGCACGGGGTGGGTCATCGGCAGGCGGGCCGGCACCTTCAGGAACGACTCCGCGATGCTGTTGGACCGGGTGAAGCTGGAGAACTCCTTGAAGGAGAGCTCCGAGCCGCCGAAGCTCGGCGAGACGAGCCGGCCGATCCCGGAGTACAGGTCGCCCACCGAACGCGTACCGCGCCACACCTCACCCCGCGCGGGAGGCAGCAGCGACAGGGCGTCCACCAGCATCGCGGAGTGGGCGGCCATCTCGTTCTCGATGGCGGGCAGCACCTTCTCCAGGGCGGCGGAGAACCGCGCCCTGTACTGCGTCGGGGACAGGCCCGAGCGGGAGTCGAGCACGTCCTGCATGCCGGGGAAGGGGTCCAGTATGGCCGGCATGATCATGTCCGGTCGGTCGAGGTGGCCGGCGGCCTTGCGCATGATCTGGACGCGCAGCGCCGACCGCGCGCCCGCGGACCTGAACCTGAGCAGCACGTTGATCAGGGGGTAGGCCACGTCCGTGTACGTCATCAGTGCGGCGAAGTGGGCCGGGCTCAACCGGTCCAGCACCTGCCGCGCCGTCATGCCGTTCTCCTTCACCCACTTCCCGGCCTGTGAGTCGTACGGCCCGTACAACTCGTACGCCGACTCGCCTGCCAGGACCTCGAAGGCCTGCCGACGTCGCTCGGCCAACTGCGACACGTATCCGTCCGGCAGGGCGAAACCGCCGTCCTCGGCCGGCGTGACGATCTTGGACCAGTAGACGGCCTCGTGCGGGAGCATGCCGTCCTGGGCCACGTGTGTGCGCAACTCCGCGAGGGGAACACCGGGGACCGCCCGGTACATCCGCGCGGCGTCGTCCAGCGGGTCGCCGGTCCGCGTCGGCAGCACGCCCGCGGTCCGCAGACCGGCAAGCACCTCGTACAGCGAGTTTTCCCGGGTCGTCAGCAGCCAGCCGACCAGCGCCAGCGCCAGACCGTCCGCGTCCGCCCCTGCCACGTTGAGCAGCTTGAACGCGTGCCCGATCCGCGCCGCCGTCACCGAGACACCCGCGCCCAGCGGCATGCCCCGCTCGTCGTGCAGCTCACGGAACTCCGGGGAGTCCGGCTCCAACGCCCGGCCCAGACCCGCGAGCGCACTCTGCGGCAGCTCCGGCCCCTGCTCCCGCAGCGTCTCCACGTCCAGCGTCAGCTCTTCGGCCCGGGTCCAGTCACCGGAGTCGGCGATGCCGCGCAGCAGGGAGCCGAGTCCCGGTGCCGCGTCCCGCAGCACCGCGGCGTTGAAGAACGCCGTCATCAACTCCGGGACGCCGCCCCGCTCCAGCAGATCCCGGAACCCGCGCCGCTGGGTGCCGTCCGCGAGGAAGACGTCGGCGATCTCCTTCTGACTGTGGCCCGCATACGCGCGCCTGAGCACCCTGAACAGATGGTCCACGCTCCGCCGAGCCGCGGCCAGCGCCCGTGGATGGCCGGATGCGAAGGTCCCCAGGCGCGCCTCGAACTCCTGCGCCTTCTGGAAGTACTCCGGGTCCGTGTACAGCGCTCGCAGGGCACCGGCGACGGTCACCCCGTCCGGAGCCGACGGCAGCGGATCCGTCTCGTGCTCGCCGGATCCGGCGAGCACGCCCGGCACGGAATCGGTGCCCGGAAGGAGCTCGAACTCCTCCTGCCCGGCCTCCGAATCCTCCAGCCCGGCCTCCGACCGCGCCTCGTCGTCGGTGTGCCAGGAACCGCCGTCGGTCAGATCCGCCTGGGACAGGTCCTGGGACTGGTCGTCCGAAGCCGACGCCCCTTCCGACCCCGCTTCGGACTCCGTGTCAGCGAACTCCGAATAGACCGAACCGTCGTAGAGGTACTGGCTGCCCTCACCCAGCGACTCGAAGCCATCGTCGGTCTCACTCTGCGCCGGGCCGCTGGTCTGCCACGCGGCCGCCAGCCGGGCATAGGTGACCCGTCGGCCCGGTGTCTTCAGCGTGGCCACCAGGCCCAGGAGCCGCCGACGCGCACCTGGCGCGACCGGGGCGTCCTCCGCGGTACCGGCCAGGCGGCGCGTCAGGGCGTCCAGGTGCTCGACCGTGACCGGCAGGCCGGAGCCGAGGCCGAGCACGCTCCGGGCGAGATCCGCCGTACGGCGCGCGGTCGTCAGACGCTCGACGGTCAGGGACTCCACTCCCCCGTACACGTCGCCGGCCAGGCCCGCGAGGTACCAGGCCTGACGGGCGTCGGCCGCGCCGATCGTCCGGGCGAGCGGCGTGAGATCACCGCGCCGACGGATCGGTACGCCGGAGATCCGGTGCAGGGCCTCCTTCAGCGCCGCGACCCGCGCGTGCGCGGCTGCCGTGTTCTCCAGGTCGAGGAGCGGGAATTCCGGCAACTCCTCGACTGCCTCGATCAGTTCGTACGCAACGATGTCCGAGTTCGCGTCCGGCTTCTGGCCCTGGACGATCCGCCGTGAGGTGATCTTCATGCGGGCCCCGGGCAGCAGCAAGGCCTCCTGCTCGATCGGGTTGGCCGAGAAGACCGAGATGTCCCGGCCCCGGTTGCCGGTCAGCCGGGCGTGGATCAGCACCGGGTGGGTCATCGGCAGGGTGGCCGGGACCCCCAGGAACATCTTCCCCATGTCCTCGTCCCAGCTGAAGCTGGAGAACGCCTTGAAGGAGAGCTGCGAGCCACCCATGCCGGGCGAGACGAACCGGCCGATCCCCGAGTGCAGATCGCCCAGCGAACGCGTACCACGCCACACCTCACCGACGGCCGGCGGCAACTGCGTCAGGGCGTCCCGCACCATCGCGGTGTGGAGCGCCAACTCCTTCTCGATTCGGGGCAACAGCCGCTCGACGGCGGCGTAGAGCCGCTTCTTGGCGTCGGCTTTCAGCTGGGGCGTAGCTGCCTCTCTCGCGGCGAACAACAGGTCGCGGACGTCCGGGTCCCTACGGAGCGAGACCGGCACGACCGGAAGGTCCGCGCCGTCCAGGTACCTGTCGACAAGCCGCCTGGCCTGCGTGCGCAGGGCGATCCGGGTGCCCGCCGACTTGAACGTGAGCAGCACGTTGATCAGCGCGAAGGCCGGACCGGTGTAGGTGATGAGGGCGACGAAGTGGGCCGGGCTCAGCCGCTCCAACAGTTGCTGGGCCGTCATGCCGTTGTTCTGCAGCCACTGCTTGATGTCGTCGTCGATCAGGCTCGCGCGGTGCTGCCGGGTGGTCAGACGCTCGAAGGACGTGCGGCGGGAGATCGCGTCCCGCACCGCCTCCCCGCCGGGCTCCCAAAGGCGCTCGTCCTCGGCTGGCGTGGTCAGCCTGGCCCAGTAGACGGCCTCGTGCGGCAGCATGCCGCCCTCGCCGACCTGCTCGCGCAGCTCGGCCAGCCGTACGCCGGGCACCGACCGGTACATGGCCGCCGCGTCGTCCAGCGGGTTCCCCGCCAGCGACGGCACCACGTCCGCCGTCCGCAGCGCCGCCAGCACCTCGTACACCGAGTGCTCCTGGAGCGGGAGCAGCCAGCCCAGCAGCGGCAGGGCCAGGCCCTCCGGGTCCCCGACGTTCAGCAGCTTGAAGGCGTTTGCGACCTTCGCCGCCGTCGCCGTCGCCGTCGCACCCGTGCCCAGCACGATGCCCCGCGCGTCCACGGTGCGCCGGTCCTGACCGAAGGCAGCGTCCAGCGGCAGCCGGGGGCCTTCCTCACCGCGCGACAGGTCGCCCGCGCTCGGGTCCTCGATGACCGCGGGCTCCTCGGTGATCCTGGTGATCGCCGTGACCGTCCGGCCGTTGGTGCCTTCGGGGGCGTCGTAGTGCGCCTCGATGCCCAGCACACCGGGCGCCGCGCGCAGTTCGTCGAGCAGGGGCGCGCCCTGCTCGTCGAAGCGCACCTCCTCCAGCGGTACTTCCTCGACGCGGTAGCCCACCACGTGCAGGGCGACCGGGTCCGCCGCCATGAGCGTCTCTCGCACGCTCGGCGTGGCACCCGAGCGGGCGTACCTGGCCGCCTGCTGCCGCCATGAGGACGACTGCGCGATCACGTTGCCGACCGCGAAGAAGTCCTTCTCGAACGCGGCTGCCCTACCGGGCGTCACCCGGCTCAGCACCGCGTGCATCCGCGACCGCAGACCGCCCCGCAGGAACGCCGCCTGGTCCCGCAGCGCCTGGACGTCAAGGCCCAGCTCCCGCGCCTCCTCCCAGGCACCGCGGTCCGCGATCCCGAGCAGCAGCGCCCGCAACGTCAACGGCGACTCGCTGAGGAACGCCGCGTTGGCGAACGCCGTCATCAACTCGCCCACGTTGCCGCGTTCCAGCAGATCCGTCAGCGTGGACAGCCTGGAACCGGTCGTGAGGAAGACCTTCTCGATCTCCTCCCGGCTGCCGGGCCCGTGCGCCGTGGACAGGACGGTGAACAGGCGCTCGACGCTCTGCCGCGCCACCTCCGACGCACCTTGGTGGTTCTGGGCGAACGACCCCAGCCGTGACTCGAACTCCCGCGCCCGTGCGGCGTACCCCGCGTCCGCGTACAGCACACGCAGCGCACGGCTCCCGCCGGCCGTGTCCCGCGCCGCGATCGTGTGCATCAGGCCCGTCGCGCCGAGAGCCGCACCTCCCGCGAGCGTCCGCAGCACGCCGGGGCCGGCGATGTCCACCGAGTCGTGCTCCTGCTGGAGGGACTCGTCCATGACAGTGGAGAACCCCGACACCGGATCGAGGCGCTCCACCGGCTCCAGCTCGTCGTCCAGATCCAGGTCGTCGTCCAGATCCAGGTCGTCGACGAGATCCAGGTCGTCGAGCAGATCCAGGTCGTCGGTCGAGGGTTGGGTGTCCACCGCAGTCCCCGACTGGGGCTCCGCGGCCTCCGACCCCGTCCCCGACTCGGATCCGAGGTCCCAGGCCTGCATACTCGGCCCGGATTCGAGTCCTGGGTCCGCGAGCACCTGGCCCGCCGACTCCGAGGCGAGCTCGTCGGCGTCCGACTCGCTGTCGAGCGATGCCTCCGTGCCGCGCTCCGGCGTATCAGGCTCCGCGGCATCGAACTCCGCCGCAGGGGTCGCCGCCGACACGTCGGAACCATGCGCCTGCGAAGGCTGCTCACCATCGCTGTGCGACGGGGCCGCCTCGGCCGGCTGCGACTGCTCGTCCCCGGCCTCGGAGCCGATCTCGGAGCCGGTCTCGGAGCCCGACTCGGTGCCGAAGTCGCTCCCGGGGTTGTCCACCAGTTCAACGGGCTGCTCGGTCGACTGCCGCTCCGTCGGGTCCGCCGTCGCGGCAGACGTCCGCCACGCCGCCACGAGCGAGGCGTGGCTGACCCGCCGCCCCGGGGTCTTCAGCTCCTCGATCAGGTCGAGCAGCCGCAGCCGCGAGGCCCGGCTGACCCAGGTGTTCGCCTCGGCGCCGTCCAGGTCGCGTACCAGGGCGTCCAGGTCCTCGACCGTGACCGGCCGGCCGGTGTCCGGCTTCAGGACGCGGCGGGCCAGGTCCGCGGCGCGGCGTACGGTCGCCAGACGCTCGACGGTCAGGTTCTCGGCGCCTGGGTGAACCTCACTGGCCAGGACAGCCGTACGCCATACGTGCAGGCTGTCGTCCGCGCCGATGCGCGTGACGAGCGGACGCAGATCGGCGCGCCTGGTGATCGGGCCCGCTCCGGACAGCCGCTGCAGGGCGCTGCGCAGTTCCGCTGCCCGGGTCTGAGCGGCGAACGGATCCGCCCAGTCCCCCATCGGGAACTCCGGCAGGTGTTCACGGGCTTCGACCAGTTCGTACCTGGTGATGCCGTCTTCGAGGCCGTACCTCGGCCGCGCCTCGCCCGGCTGCGGCTCGGGCACCTCGACGACCTGACGGGAAGTGACGGTCATCCGGGCGCCGGGGAGGAGCAGCACCTCACTCTCGTCCGGGTTGTACGTGAAGGCCGAGATGTCCCGGCCGAAGTTCCCGGTGAGTTCGGCGCGGATCAGCACGGGGCGGGTCATGGGAAGGCGGCGCTGCCGGCCCAGGAAGAAGTGCCCCATGAAGTCCGCGCGGGCGAAGCTGGTGAAGTGCCGGAAGGTGAGCTCCGAGCCGCCGAGCCCGGCGAGCAGCCGTCCCGTCGTCGAGTCGAGGTCGCCCACGAAGCGGGTTCCGCGCCAGGCCTCACCGACCGTCGGCGGGATCTGCGCGAGGGCCTCCAGCAACATCGCCGTGTGCATCGAGAGTTCCTTCTCGACGCTCGGCAGCAGGGGCTCCACTGCGGCGTACAACCGCTTCTTGAGCGACGCCTTCTCGCTGGAGGGCATGCCCTCGCGCAATCCGCCGAGAAGTTCCCTGACGGCCGGGTCGCCGCCCAGCACACGCGCGAGCGGGTAATCCTTGCCCTCGGCGTCGACGTGCGCGTCGACGCCGCTCCTGGCCTGGATGCGCAGCGCCGCCCGGGTGGCGCCGGACTTGAACGTGAGCAGCACGTTCATCAGCGGGTGGACCGCCCCGGCATAGGTCATGACGGCGGCGAAATGGGCGGGGCTCAGCCGGTCCAGCACCTGACGTGCCGTCATTCCGTGTCGTACCAGCCAGTGTTCGGTGTGCGACCGCCGCTCCGGGACGACGTGGACACCGCGGTCGAGGAAGTACTCGAAGTCCGCCCGGCGCTCGGCGGCCTTGTTCAGCTTCGCCCTGCCGGGCTCCCGGAAGCCGCCCTGCGCGGCCGACGTGTCGAGCTTGGAGGCGTAGACCGCCTCGTGCGGCAGCATGCCGTCCTCGGCCACGTGCTCCCGCAGATCGGCCAGCCGCACACCCGGAACGGACCGGTACATCCGCGCGGCGTCGTCCAGCGGGTTCGCGGCCAGGGACGGTACGACGTCGGCGGTCTGCAGGCCGGAGAGGATCTCGTACAGGGAGTGGTCCTGGACCGGCAGCATCCATCCGAGCAGGGCCAGCGCCAGTCCGTCCGGGTCGCCTCCCGGAGTGTCGAGCAGCTTGAAGGCGTTGCCGATCTTCGCGGCCGTACCCGAGATGCCCGCGACCAGCGGCATCCCCCGCTCGTCGCGCATGCCCCGGTACAGCGACGAGCCCGGCTCCATCGCCCAGAACGCCCGGCCCGACACCACGGTCAGCGGCAGCTCCGGACCCTCCTCACCCGGAGCGAGGTCACCCGCACGCTGGTCCTCGATGACCGCCGGCTCCGCGACGATCCTGGTGATCCTGGTGATCGTCCGGCCCTCGCGGCCCTCCGGGGCGCTGTACTGCACCTCGACACCGAGCACGCCGGGTGCCGCACGCAGTTCGTCCAGCGGCGGCGCGTCCTCCAGCGGGACCTGCTCAGTACGGAAACCGATCACCCCCAGAGCGAACGGGTTCGCCGCCAGGAAGGCCGTCTCGCGTTCGCTGAGACCGATGCCCAACCGCGCCCACTCGCGCGGCGTCCTGGCGATGTCCCCCGCCAGCCGCTCCCGCCACGGGCGCATACGCCGGGACGCGCCCCAGTACTTGGGCAGCTCCCGCTGCCACGACGCCGACTGCGCCGCCACGTTGGCGATGGCGAAGAAGTCCTTGTCGAACGCTCCTTCCTTGCCCGGCGCCACGCGGCTCAGCAGGGCATGCGTCCGCGAGCGCAGCGCACCGCGCAGGAAGGCCGCCTGCTCGCGCACCGCCCGCTCGTCGAGGCCCAGTCGCGCGGCTTCCGCCCAGTCCTTGCGGTCCGCGATCCGCAGCAGCAGGGACTTCAGCGTGTGCGGCGAGTCGTTGAAGAAGGCGGCGTTGAAGAACGCCGTCATCAGCTCACGGACGTTGCCCCGTTCCAGGAGCTGCTGCAGACCGGACGACGGCGCACTCTCACCGACCTGGCCCGCCGAGGTCACGTTGTCGCTGAGGAAGACCCGGGCGACCTCGTCCCGCGAGAGCTCCGGGTAAGCCCGCGTCAACACGTCCAACAGGCGCGTGACGCCTGCCCTCGCCGTCTCCAGCGCCCGCGGCTGGTTGAACGCGAACGCGCCGAGCCGTGCCTCGAACCGCTCCGCCCTCTCGAAATACGAAGCATCCGAGTACAGCTCCCGCAGGCCACGGTGGTGGCCGAGCGCGAGCAGTTCCGGCAGGTCCGGCTCGGCGGTGGGCACCGGCACGGTGGTGACCTGCGGCATCGCGGTGCCGACCGGGTCCCCGTCAGGCTCCGGTGCCTGTTGCGCGTCCGACGCCGGCTGGATCTCGCTCGTTCCCGCGTTGTCCGCGGCTTCTTGCGGAATCACCTTGGCGTCGGAGTGGTGCCAGCCGTCCTCGTTCGAAGAGGCGACCCCTTGCTCCGTAGCGGAGGGCTGCTCGGTAGCGGGGGGCTGCTCCGTCACGGTGGGCGGCTCCGTCACGGCAGGCTGCCCCGTCGCGGTGGGCGCCTGCCACGCGTCAGCGAGCTGGGCGTACGTGACGGGACGGCCGGGCGTCTTGAGCCCGGCGACGAGGTTGAGCAGCCGCTGCCGTTCCTCCGGCGTGACCGGGGCGTCGGCGTCGGCGGCGTCGGCCCGCAGACGGCGCACCACGTCGTCGAGGTGGCCGCCGGTCACCGGCTGGTCCGCACCGAGCCTCAGGGCGCGGCGGGCCACGTCGGCCACGCGGCGTACGTTCGTCAGGCCCTCGACGGTCAGGTGCGCCAGGCCGTCGAACGCCTGGGCGGCCAGGGCGGCCAGGCGCCACACGTCAAGTCCGTTCGACGCGCCGATCAGCGTGGCGAGCGACTCCAGGTCCCGGTGGGTCGCGAGCGGACCGGTCCCGTTGAGCGACTGCAGGGCGTGGCGCAGCTCGGTGACACGGGCCTCGGACACGGCGGGCTCGCCGAGCGTGGCCGCGGAGAAGTCCGGCTCCCTCTCGACGACGTTGATCTCCTCGTACCGCAGGCCGTCGTGGCCCTGCACCCGGCGCGAGGTGACCGTCAGGCGGGCCCCGGGAAGGAGGAGCAACTCCTGCTCCTGCGGGGTCCACGAGAAGGCGGAGATGTCACGGGCCCAGTTGCCGCTGAGTTCGGCCCGGACGAGCACGGGGTGGGTCAGGGGCAGACGGGCCGGACGGTGCAGGAAGCCCTGCGCCAGGTTTTCCTCTCGGCTGAAGCTGGCGAACGCGCTGAAGGAGAGCTCCGAGCCGCCGAAACCGGGCGAGAGGAACCGGCCGATGCCCGAGTCGAGCGTGCCGACGGAACGTGTGCCGCGATAGGCCTCGCCGGTCGCGGGCGGCAGCTGCGCGAGTGCCTCCAGCATCATCGCGGAGTGGGCGGCCATCTCCTGCTCGATGGCGGGCAGCGCTCGTTCGGCGGCGGCGTGGATACGTGCCTTGAGGCGTGCCGTCTCCCGCGGCGTCATGTCGGCACGGTGAGTGTCGAGCAGCTCGCTGATCTCGGGGTAGGACCCGAGGACGAGCGGCACGTTCCACGTCTCGCCACGCAGCGCCTTGCCGAGCATCGCCTTGACCTGGACGCGCAGTGCCATGCGCCCGGCCCCCGAATTGTGCGTGAGCAGCACGTTCATCAGCGGGAAGGCCGCGACGGTGTACGCGAGGAGGGCGGCGAAGTGGGACGGGCTCAGCCGCTCCAGCACTTCCCGCGCCGGCATTCCGTTGTTGCGCACCCAGAGCTCGGCCTGCGAGGGGAGCAGCGCGGACTGGCCCGCCCTGCGCTCGGCAAGCTCCTGGAACGCCCTGCGGCGCGCCTCCGCCGCCCGCAGGTCCACGCCGGGTGAGACGAAGCCGCCGTCAGCGGGCGAGGCCGAGACCCTGGCCCAGTAGGCCGCCTCGTGCGGCAGCATGCCGTCCTCGCCCGCCCGCTCCCGGAGTTCACGGAGTGGCACGCCCGGGACCGAGCGGTACATCTGCGCCGCGTCGTCCAGCGGCCTGCCGGCCAGCGACGGCACGGCGTCCGCCTTCTGGAGGCCCGCCAGCACCTCGTAGAGCGAGTGCTCCTGCCCCGGCAGCATCCAGCCCACGAGTGCCAGGGCCAGGCCCTCGGCGTCCGCGTCGGGCAGGTTGAGCAACCGGAAGGCGTTGCCAAGCCGCGCCGCCGTCCCGGAGACGCCCGAGACGAGAGGCACGCCCCGCTTGTCGTGCATCTCGCGGTAGAGGGGGGAACGCGGGTCGATCGCGGTCCTGGGTTCGCCGGTGACCAGGCTCGGCCGCAGCTCGGGGCCCTGCTCCCCGAGGAAGAAGTCCCTCGCGGACGCGGCGGCCCTGGCCGGATCCACCCGGCCCATCAGCTCCTGCACGCGCGTACGCAGTCCGCCCGGCCGTTCCCGCAGGAACGACGTCTGGTCCCGCAGGGCGTCGGCGTCGAGGCGCAGTTGCTCCGCCCGGGCCCAGCCGTCGGTGTCAGCGATGTCCCGCAGCAGCGAGCGCAGCGTGTACGTCGAGTCGGGGGCGGCGAAGGCGGCACGTGCGAAGGCCGTCATCAACTCGCCGACGGTGCCCTGCTCCAGCAGGTCCCGCAGGCCGGTCGCGGTGGCGTCGGCCGTGAAGACCCGCGCGATCTCCTCCTGGGCCGCGCCCGGGTGCGCGTCGAGCAGGACCTGGTGCAGACGGGACACGGCCTGCCGAGCCGCCACGCGCGCCCTGGGGTGCTCGGCGGCGAACGAACCCAGCCGGGCCTCGAACTCCTGCGCCTTCGGGAAGTACTGCGCGTCGTTGTAGAGCGCCCGCATCGCACGGTGCCCACCGGCGACCGGAGCGACCGGCGCCGGAGCCTCCACCTGCGAGGTCGCGGTGCCGGCCACCGGAGCGGCGACGGCCTCCGACTCCCGGCTCCTCGACTCCGCCGCGAGCGGTCCGGAGATCTTCAGCGATTCGGAGATCTTCAGCGATCCGGCAGGCGACACCCTGACCGATGTCAGCTCAGAGACATCGTCCGACTCCTCGTCGGACAGCATCTCGTCGTCGGACGCGGATTCGTCCAGCGGCGCCGCGTGCGACACCGAACCGAAGCTCGGAAGGGACGGCAGAGCCTTTGTCGACCCGAAAGTCGAGGACCTCGGGAAGGACCCCAACTCCGAGACAACGTCAGCCTCTTCGTCGGACACCTCCTCGTCGTCCGAAGCGGCCTCCTCGTCCACCGTCGCCGCCTGCGACACCGCACCCAGGTCGGAATGGCCCGAGAGAGGGGCGAAGACCCGCCTCGACGCCGGAGCTGTGGTCCTGGGAAACGACGTCAGTGCCGAGACGAGGTCCTCGTCCTCGTCGGACAGCCCTTCGTCGTCGGACAGCACTTCGTCGTCGGACAGCACTTCGTCGTCCGACAACACGTCCTCGTCCGAGAGGGGCTCCTCGTCGGCAGGCTGAGCCACCCGCGTCTCCGGGTCCGGCGCGGACACGGACTGCGACACGCCCAGCGCGTCGAAGTGGTGGACGGAGCCACCGTTCGCCTCCGTGACGGTGAATCCGTCGTCCAGCCGCTCCACCGACGACGGCGTCGGCTCCTGCACCGATAGGCCGAAGAGGGTGTCGAGCGGTCCGCGGAGCGTGCGCCACGCGACGTCCCCGTCCGTGCCGGGCAGGAGGTCGGTGTGGACCCGCAGCCCGGAGGGCAGGCCGATCCCCTCGCCCCGCAGCGGGACGTCCAGGCCCCGCACCTCGGCGTTGGCGTCCAGGTGCCACTCGAACACCGGCCCGTCGGGCACGTCCGTCGCGGGCATCCGCACCGTCAGGCCGCCGAGGGCGTCGGCGGCGGTCTCCAGCACGGGACCATCCGCCGACAGCGCGCCGTCCGGTCCTGCCAGGCGGACCCCGCCGTCCACGCCCGCCGGGGTGTGGAACCGCAGCAGCCGGTCCGTGCCCGGCAACCGCACCGTGCGGAACTGGAACTGCGCGGCCGCGGAGAAGTGCAGCGTGCCCGGCCGAAGCCCGGCGACCGTGAAGCCGCCTTCCGCGCGCGGCGTCACGACCACGCCGGGCAGGGGCACCCCCTCCCGGTCCACCAGGACGGGGCGCAGGGAATCCCTCAACTGCAGCCTGGTCGCGGCGAGTTCGGCGACGTGATCGGCGCCGAAGAGCCGCATGCCCTCGACGGTCTCGTCCTCGGAGGCCTCGGCGACCGCGTCCAGCGTCGGGAGGAACTCACGACGCGGCGTCGACGCGGCCGAAGCCGACCATGGCGACAAGGCGACGACCCGCGGGCTCGCGGCCTGTTGTACGGCGAGTTCGACGGCCGCGGTCGTCTCCGACGGCTGTGCGGTGGCCGTAGGAGCCATCGACGGCGCGGGCTGGTCTCCGCTGAACCCGAGATCCGCCGGCGCCTCCGACTGCCCGGCCCGCGGCTGCTCCGAGCTGCCTTCGGCCTGGCCGGCGATGTTCTGCCGGGTGGGAGCGCCGACCGGGACGCCGGGGCGCCCGCCGGTCCCCGTCACGAACGGCCACGCTTCGCCGCTGCGCCGGGCGACGGCCTCCCGGCCCGTCTCCGGATCGACGTAGACGTCCTTGTAGCCGGAACGGGTCCAGTTCCAGCGCCGGGTGCCCGAGAGCCGCTCGGTGCCGTCGGCGTCGAAGCGGGTCCAGGTCCAGGTGCCGCCGGCGGCCCGCTGGGCGCGGACCACACCGCCGTCGGGCGTCGGGTGGTAGGTGCGTACGTCGAGGAGGTCCATCCGTGGCAGGCGGCTGGTGCGCGTGTCGTGGAAGGTCCGCGTACGGGCGTCCCAGGTGCGCTTGCCGTGCGCGACCCGGTTCCTGTCCGCGTCGAACTCGGTCCACCGGAGCTTGCCCGTGGCGTCCCGGTCGACCTGCAGCATGTGACCGCCGTCGAGCGGTTCCTGCTCGAAGAGGATGGCGTCAGGTTCGTCGTGGCTGGTCAGGCGCAGCGCGCCGGTAGCAGAGGCGTCGACGGTCGCCAAGCTGTGCGGGCCCGCCACCGGGTTGCCGGCCGCGTCGACGCGGGACGCCGTGCCGGTGGTGTGGTCGATCCGCCAGTGCTCGCCGGACGGGACGCCGGCCTTCTGGCGGATGGCGACGGTCGTCTCCTGAAGGGCGCCGTGCGCGCGGTAGACCGTGTGCTCCAGCGGTCGGCTGCCGGGCACCTCACGCCGCAGAGCGACCATCCCGGCCCCGAGGAGTCCGGCGTGCACGGTGTCGTCCCGCCGTCCCGCGGCATCGAGGAACGCGGGCTCGGTGGTCTCGGGCAGACCGACCCCGAAGTGCAGCGACCCGGTCCCGTCGGAAAGCCGCACCACCCGGCCGTTGTAGACGCCCTCCGCGGTGAAGTACCACGTCGTACCGGCCCCGTCGGCGATGCCGAAGGCGGCGTCCACTCCCTCGGGGGTCTGCGTGGTCGGGGTGAAGCGGCCGACGGCCTCGGACGGCTCGGCGAAAGCGACGGCACCGCCGGTGAAGGCGACCTTGGTCCCCTCCAGTTCGGCCGGGATGTCGCGGGCCACGCTACCGATGAAGGCCTCGTGGTAGGTCTCCTCCCGGCCGGCGCCGAAGCCCCAGCGCAGCCCCGTGGGGATGTGGGTGACCTGGTACACGCCCCCGCCCGGCACCTCGCGCGATGCGGGGACGACGGTGAAGTCGCCGATCGTCACCGTGCGGGCGGACGAGCTCGCCTGTCCCCCGGTGACAACCCGGCGCCGCTCGGCCAAGGGCAGGTTGCGGTAGCTGTTCAGAGCGCGCTTGGCCTGAAGCTTCAGCTGCTCGCGGCCCCGGGCCATCGCGTCCACGACGTTCGGGTGGATCAGGTTGGCGGACCGGCCCGCCTGCTCCAGCGCCGTCACGATCTCGGGCGCGATCTCCTCGATCCGCCCCACCGGGCGAACGTCGAAGTCGTCCTGCGGGAAATGCTTCCCGAAGTCGTCCTCGATCAGGTTCATGAGCTCCTGGACACCCGACAGATCGGGACCGTCACCCGGGCGGACGCCGTCGACCACGGCCAGCGCCTCGGCGAGGACCGCCTCGAACACCTCGGCCCGGTCGACCGGGTCGTACGACGGCAGGGGGTGGTCCGGCACGACGGGGCCGGAGTCGACGGTGTTCTCGATGATCTCCAGGTAGCGCCTGGGCACACCGGTGCCCAGCGCCGCGGTGAGGCTGGCCATGATGCCGGTGTCGGTGGCCTTGCCGGGGGTGTCGCGGAACACGGACTCCGGGTCGAGCGAGGTGTCCGGCAGTCCGGCGAAGTGCGCCAGCTCGTGCAGGCCCAGCAGGTCGTTGTGGCTGCGGCGGGCCCGCAGCTCCGCCGGGTCGAGCGCCGGGTCCTCGGACCGCAGCCGGAAGTGCAGCTGGTCCGACCGTCCGGGCTGGGGCGTCATGCTCAGCTCGATGGCCTCGCGGCCGTCGAAGACGGGAGTCAGCCGCAGCCCGATGTGCAACTGGTCGCCCGATCGCGGAAGTTGCAGACCGGTATTGAAGTAGCGGTCCAGCGCGCCGCGCCAGCGTCGCTCGAACTCCGGCAGCTGCCGTGCCGTGAAGCCCGCTCCGAAACGCACCGGCAGGTGCAGCGTCACATCGCGCACCCAGCGGGCGTTCTCGGCCTGGATCCGCCGCACGGTCGCCCGGATCCGCGTCGTGTTCCCGGCCAGCCAGCCACCCGCGAGCGGCTTCCCGCGCATCGGATCGAACCGCTCGGTCGCCAACCGGGCGCCCGGCGCTCCGTCCCGCCGGTGCTCCCACTGCTCCGGCAGTACCGGATCGGCCACCGGCTGCGCCATCTCCTGCGGCGCCCGGGAGGGCCCGCTCGGCGCGGCCACCCCGTCGGCCGGGGCCTGCGAGGGCGCGTGAGCGTCGCCCTCGCCGATCTCCAGCGGCGGTTCGGATGCCGCCGCCTCCTCGATCGGCGCCGGCGTGGACGTCTCGGGCCGTTCCGTCGGCTCGTCCAGGGCCAGGTCGGCCGGGAGCATGAAGTACAGGCCGTCGGGGACGGCGACCCGGAGCTGTCCGCGGGGACCGGTCAGGACGAGGCCGAGATCGGCCTTGTAGTAGACGTACGGCTGGTTCGACCGCTCCCGGTTCCTCTCGTCGACGTCCTTCGCCTCGCCCGAGACCTCCTGGCTGCGCTCCCACGCGTAGGTGTACGGGGCACGGTTGATGAACCGGGGACCCGACTCCGGTTCCTGGCCGCCCTCCATGCCTGCCCCGACGAACCACTGGGAGGACTGCTTGTCCGGGTCCTGCTCCGAGGCGTGGACCTGCGTGTAGTGGCGGGCCTTGAAGTTGACGGGGTCCGCCGGGCCTGTGCGCTCGACGCGGGTCACGTCGATGCCGACGGTGACGCCGCGCTTGCCGACCGGCACCTCGTACGTATGCCTCAGCAGTTGCTCGAAGCTGGCCCGCAGCATGTTCTCGCCCGTGTAGTGGGCGTACGTCACACCGGCCGCGATGTGCGGGCCGGGCACGTTCCAGGTCTCCGGAGCCGAGGCCTCCAGGTTGTCGAGCTGCACGCGGGACGGGGTGGCGGCCAGAGCCGCCCACCGGTGCACCGCGGCGGCCGCGGGCAGCGCCCACGGGTGGCCGTCCGCCAGCAGTCGCTCCAGCACGACCGTGGACGTCGCGCTGGTGGAGGGCTGCTGCGGGCCGGCTGCCTGCTCCCACACCGGGTCGGTGCCGTACGACCGGGTCCGTGCGGGCGGGGGCTCGCCGGGGGTGACCAGATGGCGTGGGACCAGGAGGCGCACTTCGCCGCGGACGGTGCCGGCGTCGGCGTTCTCCGGCTCCGGGAAGCGCTTGACGAAGGCCTCGTGGGCCTGCCACCAGGTCTCCGCGTCCTGGCGGTGCCCGGTCCAGCCGGCCACCGTCAGTGCGGTGCCGCGCGCCAGGCCGAGGGGGGCGCGCAGGACGTCGGGCAGCTCATGGGCGAGCCCCATGCGGATGCGGAACGTCAGGTCGTGGCCGAACTCCACGGAGCCTTCCCGGGTCTGCGCCCGGTAGATCTCCATCTCCTTCTCGGCCTTCTCGTGGCCGCGCTCGGTCTCGCGGCTGTAGCCCGCCTCGGCCTCCGGACCGAAGTGGACCTGCTTGCCGATTCGGGCGCGCCCCTCCACGGAGGCCTGCCATCCGAAGGACGTCGCCGCCGACTTGCCGGTCGCCCGCATCGCCTGGTTGCGCAGCGTCAGCCTCACCTCGGGCCGGTCGCGCTGCTCCCGCGGCGGCCCCGCCTCCGCGGTCACCTGGACCCACAGGTAGCGGGCGCCGAAGACGGAGGGCACGGCGAGCCACCGCGACACGCCGCCGCCGGTGAGTACCGCGTGCTGGCTGAGCAGCGCCTCGGACGAGAAGGACCGCTCCAGTTCACGCAGCAGCAGGCTCGGCCGGTGTCCGTCACCGCGGTCCTTCACCAGGCCCTGCTCGGTGAGCCACCCCTTCATCAACTGCAGCACACCGTCGGCGTGCAGCACCTCGGCGTGGCTCGCGCCCGGCAGCAGCGCGGGCTCGACATGGCCCGTCGGCTCCTGCGGCGGTGCCACCGTCACGCCCGGCGGCAGCGGGAGGCCCAGATCCGGGATCCGCCGCTCGGGAACGACGAACTCCAGTCCGTCCGTGACCTGGACGACCTGCGTCCTGCTGAGCACGCTGTGCCGCGGACCGGTCAGCCGGTCGAGTACGCGGCGGTTCTTCCACCGGTGGACGGTGACTTCGAACACCGGGTTGGCACGGTAGGTGTGGGAGGCGCCGCCGTAGGTGGCACGGGTGATGCCGACCGGTCCCGTACCCGCGCTCTCCTCGCTGCTGCGGCCCCAGCCCCAGCGCGCCTTGCCGATGCCCGTGAGCCGGACGTGCCCGGCGTCCTCCCGCTCCTCGTCGCCCAGCTCGAACCGCAGACCGGCACCGAGGTTCAGACCGTGCGAACGCTCCTCCGCACGGCCGGTCTTGTGCTGTGCCTGCCCCTGCGAGTACTGCTCGATCTCCACCTCCTCGCCCTTGGCGGTGTGCGCGGTGAGGTGCCTGGGCTCGGTGACCACCATCCGCACGCGCAGCATGTGATGCCACCCGTCGCTGTCGGGCAGGTCGACCAGCAGGCCGTTCGGTCCGGCCAGCTCCGCGAAGTGGGCGGCCAGGTCCGTGGCGGAGAAGGTCCGGCTCAGCGCGGCGGGCCAGTTGCCCCAGTCCTCCAGCCAGGCCTCGGGAAGCTCCGCCGCCTGCTGGTACACCCGTGCCGCCGCGAGCGGCAGTTCGCGGGGCGTGAGGAACGCCGGGAAGACGCCGGCGACCCCGCCGGTACGGAAGTGGTCGGCGGTCGCCGGCAGCCCGTCCAGCGGGCTCACCCGGCCGGCCTCGCCGATGGCCTCGGCGGTCACGGGCTGCGCCGGGACGTGCTGGTGCGGTACGACGATCCGGGCCACGGCGTCGCCGGGACGGTCGATCCACCAGCGGTGCGGCGCCGCGTCGGACGAGCGCACCGACAGCTCGTACACCATGTTGTAGACGTGCTCGTCGACGGAGCCGACCGTCTCCGTGCGCCGGTAGGACTTGGCCCCGCCGGCGAACTCGCTGGTCCGGCCCTGTCCGCCGCCGACGGTGGCGACGGCGTTGCCCAGTTGCAGGCGCAGTCTCGTGCCGAACTTGATGTTCAGCCGGCCGCCGAGCTGGGCGGCGAGGCCCCAGGAGGTCTCCCTGCTCCCGGTCGCGGCGGCGCTCTCCAGCGCCCGCGCGTTGACGGTCATCGGGTAGGCGTGCACGCCGGTCAGGCCGTGGACCCGCTCCAGCAGGCGTGCCGAGACGGCCACGGTGTACGTCCGGCCGCCCAGGGTGATCCCGTGCGACACACCCGCCAGCAGCCGCGGCAGGTCGCCCTCCAGCGCCGGGCGGTCGAACCACGCGACCAGTGCCTCGTCGGCCTTCGACCAGTCGACCGTCCGGCCACGCGAGGCCTGCCGGTGCAGGGTGGCCAGCACGCTGCGGACCTGCGGGAGCACCAGCTCCGCGCCGGGCAGGGCGATGCCCATGCCGAAGCCCTGGCCGAGCCGGGACGCCAGCGCCAGGGGCTCACGCGGGTGCGGCTGCGGCAGCGGGGCGTCCAGCCGCGGCGGCCTCTCATAGGCGGACTCCGGCAGTTCCACCCGGTGTTCGGCGGCGAGCGCCAGGAGTCGCGCGACGTTGGGCTGCGCGTCGACGGGGCCCTGCAGCGAGGGCGCCTCCTGCCGCAGCGGCGCCGCGTCCTCGCCCAGCAGCCGCTTCTCGAAGTCCGCGGCTTCCCGGCCCGGCAGGCCGATCTCCGCGTCGACGATGTGCCGCACAGGGGCGATGCGGTGGGTGTCCGACCGCACCTCCACCGTCACCTGCAGCCCTGCCTGATACCGGGCCTGTTCGCTGGTGGCGTTCAGCACGGTGTGGCTCATCGCGACTTCGGCGAGGCCGTGCCCGGCGTTGCGGCTGCGGTCGTACAGCAGCGCGGCGGAGGGCATGAACTGGACGGTGCCGCCCTTGCCGCCCGTGGTGGCCAACCCGAGCGACAGCCGTCCCTTGTCCGTCCGCGAGCGGGCGGCGGTGATGCCGACGCCGGAGTCCTCGCGCACCGCGATCTCGGGGGTGTCGCCCAGGTACCGCAGATCGTTGATGCGGGCCTGGACGGCGAAGTAGCCGTGGAACTCCTTGCGTCCCGCGGGGACGACCACCCGGTTCGACAGCACGCCGTTGCCGAGCAGGTACCTGGCACGGTTGCGGGCCGACTTCTCGTTGAGAACGGACAGCACCGTCTCGGCGATCTTCCGTACGGACTCGGCGGGGAACCCCTCGGAGCGCAGGTGCCGTTGCAGCTGTGCCGCCACCGGCACCAGGTCGATGGCGTTGATCACCTCTCGGGCGTGGTGCGGGCGCACGACGCCGCTGCCCTGCTGGGCGGGCCCCTCCACCACAGTCCGGCGCGTGCCGTCCCGCTGCGTGAACTCCGACGGCAGGTCCACCGTCACCCCGGCCGGAACGTCCGGCTCTTCCTCCGAGCGGTAGGGGCGTCGCTCGCCGTCCACGAAGACGTGCACCCGCACGCCGCCCGCCCGGAACCGGATGGTGTCCTTGACGAAGACCTTGCGCCCCGCGACCACGGAGCGTTCCAGTTCCGCGGACCGCTGACGGCCCCACTCGGCGCCGATCACCGGGATCACGGGCAGCAGGGAGCCGGCTCCCTGAGCGAGCGACATGATCGTCAGGGGGACGACGTCCGCGCCGTGCGGCCGCTCCTGCGCGGTCTTGAAGGTGGACGAGAGCCCGGCGAAGGACACCTTGTACTCGCGCGCCGCCGGCCCCTCCTGCGGCTCCGGCGCAACGGGCGTGAGCTCCCTGAGCACCGGCCGCAGCCACACCACGTGGTCGCCGGCTGTCAGCAGCAGGCCGCGCTGCAGCGCCTTGTCCCAGACGGCGGCGGGTCCGGCGGAAGCGTGCTCGTCCGCGCCGCGGTCGTCCGCCGTTCCCGTCGCGGGCGCGCCGACCAGCAGCCCGCGGAGCGCGTCGCGGATTCCCTCGACCAGCGCGGTGGCGTCCTCCGGCCGCGTCACCTCGGACGCGATCCGGTTCGCCCACTGCCGCGCCAGGTCCTCACCGAGCGTCTCGGCGTCGTGGACGACCGCCTCGCCCAGAGCGCCCTGTTCGACGTACCACGGCGCTTCGGCGGCCGGTGAGTCCTGTGGCGCGTGCTGTGGCGCGTCCTGTGGTGCGTCCTCCAGGGCCTCCTGCCGGCCGGTCTGTTCGGCCGACGAGGAGGCGACCACCTCGTCGGGTGCGTGGGCCTCCTGGGCGGGGGTCACCTGCTCGGGGGCGTCGGCCGGGACTTCCTCCACCGTACGGGCCGGCTTCGACACGCCGACTCCAGTCGACGCAGAGGACTCCTCCGAAGCCGACACCTCTCCAGCGGCAGACGGGACTTGCGCCGCCCCGCGCGCAGCCTCAGGCGCACTCACCGCGTCCGAGGCCCGCACATCCGCCCCAGCAGCCGTGAGTTCCTGGGAATCGCGTACCGCCTCAGCCGGAAGCACCTCCGGCGCAGCCTCCACGTCGCCGGCCGGCTGTGCCGCTCCACTCGCGAAGAGGTCTTCCAGGGTCTGCCTCGGCTGGACGACGGTGATGACCGCCCGGCGGAGCGCGGCCGGACCGTCGGCGGCGCTCATGCCGGAGGGGTAGTCCCGGCCACGTGACGTGACCTCGACGGAGAACGCGGCATGCAGCTCGGCGGGCGCCCCCGCCTCCTCCAGGTGCCTGCGCAGGCTGCCGTCGAAGGCGGCGGCCACCGCCTCGGCCCGCTCCCGGCCCCGTACGACGGCACGGCCGTAGTGCGGCCGCCCCAGCACCGTGCCGTTGCCGTGACCGCTGATCGACACGGTGGGCAGCGGCCGTCCCTGTTCGTGGGCCGCCAGACCCTCCTGCACCGTGCTCCGGGCGAGCGCGTCGATGGCGCGCACGGCCTCGGCGGACAGCCGGTGCGATCCCCCGTCGAAGCGGATGTGCCGGGTGACCGGCCCGGGCGGCGGTACCTGCTGTGCCGTGTGGTCGAAGTGGTACTCCGTCGAGGTACTCAGATCGGTGACCCGGAATCCGCCGGGCAGCCGCGTGGCCGCCTCGCCCCGCAACACGTCGGCGTGCAGCCGCGATCCGGCGACCTGCGGTACGAGACGGACGGCGCGCAGTGCGCCGTCCGGTGCGAAGCGGAGGCGTACGCGCTGACCGTCGAGGGGGGTGCCCCGGTACGCGGTCAGGGGGCGCTCCACCGACTCCAGCTCACGGTCGGCGTTGTAGTGCCACGTCGCCGTGGAGTCCGTCGGGTCCTCGACATGGACGAGCAGGCCGCCGTCCGGCGCCGGTTCGACGCGTACGTCCGTGCCGGCGTCGTTCCCGCCGGACGACACGGACAGCAGCTGTCCCGTCTCGGCGTCGACCCGGATGACGTGGTCGGAGCCGGGCAGCGCGATGTCCTGGTGCTCGGCGATGGGCCGCATCCGGGCCGGGCGGAGGCTGCTCCCGGCAGCCGTGCCCGCAGCCGCTCTCGTCCCCGTACCCTCGGCCGGCCTGGGCTCCGGCATTTCGCGGGACGGCCTCGACGGGGCCGGGATGTCGATGGCTCCGCCCCGCAGTCCGGGCCGTGCCGGATCGACGCCCCGCTCCGCGGCGAGGTCCTGGGCCACCCTGGCGGCCCGGGCGTCCCGGTCCGGCGCACCCGCGTTCTGATGAAGCTCCTGGGCCACCCGCAGCGTCGCCCAGTACAGCTCGGAGTCCCGCTCCAGGAGCGAAGCGGCCCCCTCGGTCACCGTCAGGTCGAACGGGTTGTGCTGCGCCGTGATCCACGTCGCCGCACGCCACAGCTCCCCTGCGGCCCGCTCGTCCAGCTTGCCGAACGTCACCGCGAACCGTCGCAGTTCGACGGACGGCGCGGCCAGCTCCGTGGTGTCGAGCCGCTCGTGCTCGCCGTCGCCGGCGTTCTCGTTCCACCGGGCATCGATCTTCAGCCGGGCCCCGGGAAGCAGCAGCACCTCTTCCTCGTCCGGGCTCGCCGAGAACGCCGTGATGTCCCGGCCCTGGTCTCCCACGAGCTGCGCCCGGATCATGACGGGACGTACCGCGGGCAGAGCGGAGCGCCGCATGAAGCCGTTGGCAACACCCTCGTCGCGGGTGAAGCTGGCGAACGCCGGGAACGAGAACTCGGATCGGCCGGAGTCGGCAGGGTCGCCGTGATCGGTCCCCGCGAACATCTCCTCCGCGGAACGCTTGCCGCGCCAGACCTCACCGACCGCGGGGGGCAGCAGCTCCAGTGCGTCCAGCAGCATCACGGAGTGGGCCGCCATCTCACGCTCGATGGCCGGCAGCAGCCTCTCGGCGATGGCGTAGAGCTCGCCGGTGTTCCGCGCGTTCGCCTCCGTCGTCAGGTTCCAGTGTTCGGCGGCGAAGAGCTGTCCGGCGACCGGGTCCGAGGTCAGCACCCGGTTGACGGCGGCCAGTGGCTTGCTGAAGCGCTCGTCGATGATCCGTCTGACACGCTGGCGCAGCGCCGAACGGACGTCGCCCGGAGCGGACTTGAGCACGGTGTTCATCAGCGAGGAACCCGTGTCGGTGTACACCATCAAGGCCACGAAGTGGGCGCGGCTCAGGCGCTCCAGCACGTCGTCCGCGGCCAGGTCGTGCATGAGCAACCAGCGCTCGACAGTCGGCTCGCCCATGATGTCGGCCAGTACGACATCGCTCAGTGCCCCGTCGATGGAGAGGTCGGAGAACTCGTCCATCCGCTCCCGGGCATCCCGCAGGATGGCCTCTCCGGCCTCGACGAAGGTGCCGTCCTGGATCTTGCCCCAGTACACGGCCTCGTGCGGCAGCAGGCCGCCGTCAGCGACTTCGCCGCGCACCTCACCGAGTTCAAGTCCCGGGATGGACCGGTACATCCGTGCGGCGTCCTCCAGGGCGTCACCGGCCAGCGACGGCAGCATGCCCGCCGTCCGCAAACCCGCCAGGACCTCGTAGACAGGTTCGTCCCGCCACCCGCGCAGCCACGCGATCAGGGCGAGCGCGAACCCGTCCTCGTCCGCGTCGGGCATCAGCATGCGGAAGACGTTCCCGAGCCCTGCGGCGATCTGCGACGCACGTCCCGTCGACGGCACCCGCGTGGTGCCCTCGCGCAGCGCCTGAACGTCCAGGCCCAGCTCCCGAGCCCTCGCCCAGTCATGCGAGCCGACGATCTGACGCAGCAGTGCCGGCAGCGCCAGCGGGGAGTCACTGGAGAGCGCCGCCTGGTGGAAGGCCTCCATCAGATCCCGTACGTCCGACTCCATCAGGTCGTCGATGGTCGTCGGCCAGACGGCCTCGTCCGCCTCGTCCTCGACCATCCAGTCGTCCGGGCGGAAGACCTTGAGGATCTCCTCCTCGTCCAGGTCGGGATGCGCCTTGGAGAGCACGTCGAAGAGGGCGTTCACGGTGGTCTCCGCGCTCTCCTCCGCCCTCGCGTGAGTCGCCGCGTACTCGGCCAGCTCGTCCTCGAAGTCCCGCGCCAGCGGGACGTACGCCGGGTCCGTGTACAGGACGCTTCGTAGCCCCGGGGGCTCGACGAACACCGACGACCAGTCCGGAACCGCCTCGGCCTCGCCCATGGGCACGTCGGCATCCGCCGTGGCGCCGGCCCGGCTCGTCTCACCGGCCGCCTCGAGCGGAGAGCCGCCCAGCAGGCCCTCCCGCACCGCACCGGCCTCCCGCCGCGCGGCGACTTCCCGGGCCCGGTCGAGGCGGTCCGGCTCACCGGCGAACCGGTGCAGTGCCTGCGCCACACGCATCGTGGCCCAGTACTGTTCCGGGTCCCGCTGCAGCAGCGATCCGGCGCCCTCGGTCACCGTCAGGCCGAACGTGCCGTGCTCCGCCGTGATCCGCGCCGCCTCACGCCACAACTCCCCGGCGGTGCGCTCGTCCAGCTTGCCGAACGTCACCGCGAACCGCCGCAGCTGCGCGGAGGGCGGTGCCGATTCCCGGGCCTCGATCAGTTCGTATCCGATCCCGCCCGAGGTCGAGACCACCTCACGGGAGACGATCTTCAGGCCTGCCCCGGCCAGCAGCAGCACCTCGCGCTCGTACGCATGGCGTGAGAAGGCCGAGATGTCCCGGCCCATGTTCCCGGCGAGTTCGGCACGGACCAGGACGGGACGGACCCCCGGCACGTGGTCGTCGTACATGAACTCACGTGCCTCCTCCTCGCTCCGGGCGAAACTGGAGAACGCCGGGAAAGACAGAGTGGCGTGGCCCGGTGCGGAGGAGTCGAGCGGCCGGATCCCGGCGTGGAGGTCCTCGACGGACCGCTTGCCCCGCCAGACCTCACCGGACGCCGCGGGCATCTGTCGCAGGGCGTCCATCAGCATCGCCGCGTGGAGCGCCATCTCCTGCTCGACGGCGGGCAGCAGTCTCTCCACCTGGGCATGGAGCTGCTCCGTCAGCCGCGCGGTCTTCTCGGGATCACTGCCCTCGTCAACCAGGAGGCGTTCGAACGCCTTGATGAATTCGTGGTCGTGGGCCAGCGCGAGACTGAGCTTCTTCTTGGGCTCGCGGAAGTCCCGGAGGTACTCCCCCGTGAGCCGCCTGATCCGGTTGCGCAGCGCCGGCCGAACCTCGCTGGGGCCGAACTTCAGCACCGTGTTCACCAGCGCGGAGCCGGTGCCGGTGTACGCCATCAGCGCGGCGAAGTGAGCCGGACTCAACTGCTCGAGCACCTGTGCCGCCGTCACACGGTTCTCTCGCAGCCAACGCCGGGTGGGGGACTCCCCGAGCCAGTCGCTGGGCGGTGTTTCGCTCACCGAAACGCCGACGAGCGCCTCGAAGTTCTCCCTCTTCAGCAGCGCGGTGGACAATCCCTCCCCACCGGGCTCGGCAAGGCCACCCGCGTAGGCGGGAGTGGTGACCTTGGACCAGTAGAGGGCCTCGTGCGGCAGCATGCCGTCCTCGCCGACCTGCCGGCGCACCTCGGCGAGCGACACCCCCGGGATCGACCGGTAGACCAGCGCCGCGTCGTCCAACGGGTTCTCCGCCGGCGAACGCACCAGGTCCGCCGCCTGCAGACCGGCCAGGATCTCCTGCAGCGAAGCCTCTTCCTGCGGCAGCATCCCCCCGATGACGGCCAGCGCGAAGGCCTCCCCGTCCACCGCGGGGATGTTCAGCAGCCTGAAGGCGTTACCGAGCGTGGCGGCCACCCTGGCGAACAGACCTGACGGCAGCTCCGGACCCTCCAGAGGGACTCGCCCGTCCCGCAGCGCCTCCGTGTTCAGCCCGAGCCTCGTGGCCTGCGCCCAGTCCCCGGACTCGGCGATGCCCCGCACCAACGACTTCAGCATCAGCGGGGTGTTGTGGAGCACCACGCCGTTGGTGAAGGCGACCATCAGCTCCCGCGAACCGCCCCGCTTCAGCAGACGCCGCAGACGTGAGTGCGGGGTGTCCCGCCAGCTCCAGCCCCGCGGCTTCAGGTCACCGAGGAGGGTCTTCGCGATCTCCTGCCGGCGCTCCCCGGGATGGGCCTCGTCGAGCACCTCGAACAGTCGGGCAAGGCTCTGCCGGGCAGCCGTCCGCGCCGTCGGGTGATCGGCCGCGAACCGAGCCAGCCGCTCCTCGAACTCCTGCGCCTTCGGCAGATATCCGGGGTCGGCGAACAACGGCCCGAGGACACGGCCGACACCCTCCGCGAGCAGATCCGGCTCCGTCCCGGTCGCCGCATCGGACGTCTGCGCCGCATCGGACGTCTGCGCCGCATCGGAGCCCGTCGCCGCCGCGCGCGGCTCACCGGACTCGGCGACCGGGACGTCCGGGGAGCCGCCCAGCAGCCCCTCCCGCAGCGCACGGACCCCCCGCCGCTCGGCGAGCTGCTGTGCCATGGCGACGGCCTGCTCGGTCCGGTCCGCCTCGTCCCGGTACTCGTGCAGCACCTGGGCCACACGCATCGTCGCCCAGAACTGCCGCGAGTCCCGCTCCAGCAGCGACTCGCTGTCCTCGTCGAGGGTCAGCCGGAACGGGTTGTGCTCCGCGGTGATCCGCGCCGCCGCACTCCACAGCTCCCCGGCGGCCCGCTCGTCCAGCTTGCCCAGCGCCGTCACGAACCGCTTGAGGTTCGGCAGCGTCGCCAGGCCGCGCTCGGAGAACCGGCTGTCCTCCTGCTCCCGCACAGCCGATTCCGCCTGCCACGCGGCGGCCAGCCGGGGGTACGTGACCTGCTGTCCGGGCGTCTCCAGCCGACGGACGAGCGCCACCAGCCTCGACCGGTCGTCCGCGGCGACCGGAGTGTCCGTCCCGGTGTCGTCCAGGCGGCGCAGCAGCGTGTCGAGGTGCGTCCGGTCGATCTGCGTGTCCTCGTCGAGCCGCAGTACGCCACGGGCGAGATCCGCCGTACGGCGCACGTCCGTCAGCCGCTCGACCGTCAGGTGCTCCGGCCCGCCGTACACCTCGTCGGCGAGTGCGCCCAGCTGCCAGACCTGCCGGCCGTCCGCGGCGCCGATCCGGCCGGCCAGCGGCAGCAGGTCGTCGTGGCTGACCACCGAGCCGGAGCCGGTGATCAGCTGCAACGCGTCCCTCAGCGGGGTCCGCGGGAGCTCCGGCAGCTCCTCGACGGCCTCGATCAGTTCGTACTCGCTGCCGGGGTACTTGTGGATCTCACGGGACGTGATGTCCAGGCGCGCCGAAGGCAGCAGCAGCACCTCCCGCTCGTCCTCGTTCAGGGAGAAGACGGAGATGTCCCGGCCTGCGTTGCCGGTGAGCTCGGCGTGGACGAGCACCTGGTGGGAACCGTCCAGCGGAATCTTCCTGGCCTGGAGGAACACGTCCTCGGCCGACTCGCGATTACGGCTGAAGCTGGCGAACTTGCCGACGGAGAGCTCCAAGCCCTCGTGGCCCACCAGGCGGGTGCCGCGCCAGACCTCACCGGTCGCGGGCGGCAACTGCCGCAGCGCGTCCGCCAGCATGGTGGCGTGGGCCGCCATCTCCCGCTCGATGGCGGGCAGCAACTGGTCGACCACCTCCTGGAACCGCTCACGATGCCGGTAGGGCCCCCCGAGGTCGGTTTCCTGGGCGACCAGATCTTCGAGCGCGGCGATCTCCGGGTGATCGCGCAGCGCGTGCGGCAGGACGTTCCCTTCGAGAGACTCCTCGACGAGCCAGTCGACCTGACGCCGCAGCGCCGAACGAGCCTCGCCGGGCTCGGACTTGAGCATCGGGTTGATCAGCTGGTAGGTCGAGCTGGTGTAGGTCGTGAGGGCGGCGAAGTGAGCCGGGGTCAGGCGCTCCAGCAGCTGTCGCGCCGTCATGCCGTTCTGGCGCAGCCAGCTCTGCGGCCACGTGTCCTCGTCCGGGTCCACGGGCAGCGGCTGGTCCACGAGGCGCTCGAAGTCGACCCTGTGCTCCTGGACGACGGACAGCCCGAGTACGCCGAGTCCGGTGAAGCCCCTCTCCTCGCTCGAGAAGGGGATGACCTTCGACCAGTAGAGGGCCTCGTGCGGCAGCATGCCGTCGTCGCCCACCTGCTCGCGCAGCTCGGCCAGCGGGAGCCCCGGAACCGACCGGTACATGCGCACCGCGTCGTCCAGCGGGTTCGCCGCCAGCGACGGCACCACATCCGCCGTCTGCAGGCCCGCCAGGATCTCGTACAGCGAATGGTCCTGGAGCGGGAGCATCCAGCCGATCAGGGCCAGGGTCAGGCCCTCCGTGTCCAGACCGGGGACCTGCAGCAGCTTGAAGGCGTTCCCGATCCGCGCCGCGGTGCCCGACAGGCCCGCGGTCAGGGGCATGCCCCGTCGGCCGTGCATCTCCCGGAACAGCTCGGAGTCCTCGTCCACGGCGAACCAGGCCTTGCCCGAGACGGAGCTCATCGGGATCTCCGGACCCTGCTCGTCCGGGCCCAGGTCGCCCGCGCGCGGCTCGTCCACGGCCGCGGGCTCCTCGACGACGGCGGTGATCCCGGTCACCGTCCGGTCAGCGGTGCCCTCCGGGGCGCTGTAGTGCACCTCGACGCCCAGTACGCCGGGAGCCGAGCGCAGCTCGTCCAGCAGCGGCGCACCCTGCTCGTCAAAGGTCACCTGCTCCAGCGGCACGTTCTCCGTACGGAAGCCCAGTACGCGCAGAGCGCCCTGGTTGGCGGCGAGGAAGGCCACCTCGCGCTCGCTCAGGCCGACGCCGAGACGCGCCCACTCGCTCGGCGTGGCGGCGTTCTCGCCCTTCCGGCGGTCGGCCTCCGGACGCGGTACGCGGTGCCTGAAGTGCTCGTCACCCCAGTACTTCGCGGCCTCCCGCCGCCACGACGGAGCCTGCGCCGCGATGTTCCCGAGACCGAAGAAGTCCCGGTCGAACATCGCCGCCTTGGCCGGCGCGATCCGCTCCACGGCGTCACGCAGCCGGGCCCGCAGATCGCCGGCGAGGTAGGCGGCCTGGTCGCGCAGCGCCCCTACGTTCAGGCCCAGTTGCCCCGCCTTCTCCCAGTCGCCCGAGTCGGCGATCTCCTGGAGAAGCGACCTGAACGTCAGCGGAGAGGCGTTGTCGATGACGGCGTTGAAGAAGGCCGTCATCAACTCCCGTACGGTGCCTTGCTCCAGCAGCTCTTCGAGGCGGGTCAGCCCGTTGTCGGCGCCGATCTGCCCCGCCGACGTCAGCGTGTCGGCGAAGAAGACCTTCGCGATCTCCTGCTCGCTCAGGTCGGGGTGGGCCTGGGTGAGGACGTCGAACAGCCGTGCCACGCCCTGCCGTATCGCCTCCAGCGCCTTCGGCCGGCTGTACGCGTACGCGCCGAGCCGCTTCTCGAACTCCCGGGCCGCCGGGGCGTACGCCGGGTCCGCGTACAGGACCCGCAGGCCGCGCTCGGCAGCGGGCGCGAGGGAGGCGTCGGGCACCAGGTCGGCGACGGGCGCGAACCCGGCGGCCCACGCGTCGGTGTGCAGTGCGGGCACCTCGGAGGACGTCCCGGTGCCCTCGATCCGGGCGAGGAAGGTCTTGAGGGAGTCCGCCTGCCGCACGCCGGCGTCCCCGGCCTCCTGTGCCAGGGGTACCAGGGGGCCCTCAGCGGCTTCGGCCATGCGGGCGGCGACCCCGCCCAGCAGGCCCTGCCGCCCGGAGGCGATGCCCATGCCACGCTGTGCGGCCAACTCCGCGGCCACGGCGACAGCCCGCGTTTCGCGGTCCGGCGTGCCCTCGTTCTGGTGCAGTACCTGCGCCACCCGCATCGTCGCCCAGTACCGCTCGCTGTCGCGCTGCAGCAGGCCGCCGGCCCCCTCGGCGATGGTGAGGCGGGCCGGCTGGTGCTGCGCGACGATGCCCCATGCCTCGGTCCACAGGCGACGTGCCGTCGGCTGGTCCAGCTTGCCGAACCGCTGCTCGGCGAACCGGCGCAGTGATGCGTCGGGCTCGACGGCGCCGACGCGGGTTCGCGCACGGTCCGTCTGTCCCTGGCCGGGGCGCGACTGCCGGTCCTGCGACGGCGTGGCCGTCGGCTGCTCTGCGCCCGCTGCCGACGCGGTGTCGTCACCGGTCGCCGGGAGGGGTGCGGTCAGCGCTTCGTCCAGCGTGGTGGCGAAGGTGTTCTCGTGGGCGGCTTCGTGACGCAGCCAGGCCTCGGTGTCGTGGTTCTCCGGGCCCAGGACGCGGTTGTAGGCGGTGACGGTCTCGCGGCGGAAGTCGTCCGCGAGCGCCCTGAGGGCCTCGTCGGAGATGTCGTAGCGGTGTGCCGGGTTCTCCGGGCGGCGGGCGACGGCGCGGAAATCCTCGGCCGCCCGCTTCGACACGGTACGCAGGGCGGACTCGTGCTCCAGCCGGTGTGCGAGCGTGCCGGTCAGCCGCTCGAACGTCGTCTCCCAGGACGACCGGGCGGTGCCGGGCGCCGGCTCCCCGGAGAGCGTGTCCGAGGGCCGTACGCGGGAGTCGGCGCGGTCGGGCGTGCCGGACCGGTGCTCGTCCAGCGCGGACTCCACGGCCCGGGTCCACTCCGCGGCGACACGTTCCTTCGCCGCCTCGCTGAGCCGGCCGCTGGCCGCGACGTCGCCTTCGAACCCTTCGAAGGCCTCGTCCAGAACCTGCCGGGCCCGCTGCAACTGCAGCTCGCGGAACTGTGCGTGCTCCAGGCGTCGCGGCAGACCGGCCACCATCTCGTCGAACGCGCTCCGGCGCGCCGAGGCGTCGGTCGGCTCTCCCCACGCGGTGCGCAGATCCTGGGCGAACTCCTGACGGGTCCGCGCGACGGCCGCCTCCCCGAGCTGTCCGCCGTCCCCGCGAGCCTCGCGCCACCCGTCGAGGGCGTGGCCGAACTCCCGCTCGCCGTGCCACAGGTAGCGCTGCAGCCCGCTTTCCTCGCGCAGCCGCTCACCCAGCCCGGAGCGCAGCTCGTCCAGCGCGGACTCCAGCCGCGTCGCGCGCCACTCGGGCGAACGCCCGGCGGCCTGTTCCCAGACCGTGGCCGCCGCGTCACCGACCCTGGCGCGTTCTGCGGCGCGGAACTCCGCCAGCACCCGCGGGTCGTCCAGGTGGGCGCCGCCGAACGGGTCGTCCTGCTGGAACCGTGTGAGGGCGTCGTCGATGTGCGCGTCCCACGCCGCCGCCTGTCGCTCCCCCTCGCTCGCCCCGGCCAACCGGTCGGACAGGGTGGACCGCAGGGCTTCCAGCCTGGCCTGCCAGGCGGACGGAGGCATCATCCGGCCGCCGGCCTCGTGCCAGCCCGCCGCGAAGGCGGCCTCGACGTCCTCGCGGAAGCCTTCACGTACTCGTCGCAGCGCGGCGCTGTCGTCAGCCAGATGGGCGCCGCCCGACAGGTCCTCGTCCCGGAAGCGGGCCACGGCCGAGTCGACGTCGTCGTCCAGGTCGACGGTGTGCCACGTACGCTGCTCCGCCATGGCGAGACGGCCACGGAAGTCCGCGTCTCGCGCGGCGCGGAACTCCTGCCACCGCTCCGTCCGAGCGCGTCCCTCGTCGGTCGCGGTCCTGGCCCATGCGGACGCGGACGGCGCGTCCGGATCGCCGGCGCTGCGGGCTGACGGGGCCTCGGCGGGTGTGGAGGGCGTCTCGGAAGGCGCCACGCCCCGCTCCGACACGTCCGACAGGTGCGGCTCGGCAGCGATCGACGACTCGGGACCGACGCCCTGAGCAGGCCTGTCGGCCTCCACCGTTCCCGGTACGTCCGCCGTCCCCGGCGCCGACGCCGACGCCACGGGCATGACGGGCTCGGCCACCGTTTCCGGCCCGTCAGCCACGATGCGTTGCGTGGACAGCGTCTGCGGCGGCTCCGGCTCCCCGGGCCGCGCAGCCTCGCGCGGACCGGCCGGCTCGGAACCGGGCGCCGGCGGTGTCGCCTCGTCCGCTGCGCCCGGCCCCGCAACACCCGGCTCCTTGGCGTGGCCGGTTGTCACGGCCGACGAGACCTCCGAGTTCGGCGCCTGACGGTCCGCCCCGCCCGGCCGCGCGGCCTCCGGCCGACCGCCGGCCGTGGCACCTGGCGCCGGCTGCACCGTCTCCTGCGCCGCATCCGGCCCGTCCGCGCCAGGCTCCGGTGCACTACCGATCGCCGCCGCCAACGAGGAGCCCACCGCGTTCGGTGCCCCCTGACCGTCCGGCCCGCCCGCACGGTCCGCCGGGGCCACCTCGGCAACCAGGCCGGCGCCTGTGCCCGTCTTCGGGACGCTTGTGTCGCCGCTGTCGATACGGTCCGCGGCCGGCACGGCCGACGCGCCGTTCCGGACGTCGGCCTGGGCGCCCTCGGCAAGGGAGTCACGACCGCCGTCAACGGCGCCGTCCGTGGCGCCCGAACCGCCGGCATCGCCGGCGGTGACATCCCGGTCGGCCGCGGGCGAGGTCGCCGACGCACCGTCGGGCGCCTGCGTGCGAGTTGCTTCAGAGGACTGGGCAGCGTGCTCCGCAGGCCGGTCCGGCCCGGTACTCGGCTCCGTGGGCATGGTGAGCTGCTCGGGCAGCGTCGCCGCCGAGGTGTCGTCAGAGCGCGTCGGGGTCCCGTCCTGGCGATCGAGTTCCGCGAGCGTCCGCTCCAGGTCCGCGACCTGAGGGACACGCGAGGGCATCGTGGCCCTGTCGACGGACGGACCGGAAGCCGGCACGGACGGCAGCTCCGCGTCGGCCGCGGGACGGGGACGCTGAGCCTGGGTGACGTCGGCCCCGGGTCGGGGTACGGACGGCTCGACACGGTCCGTTCGCACGGGCGCAGGCGCCTCGGTGCGGCCCTGACCCGTCGGCGCGTCACCCGGACGTACCAAGGGGCTCACCGGCGCGCTGGGCAGGCCTTCGATCTCCGAGGTGATCCTGTCGGCCGCCTCGTCGGACAGTGGCGTACGCGACTCGTCGTCCCCGGCCCGGCGCGGCTCGGGCGCGACCGTCCCCTCGTGCGCGGTGCCGGTGCCAGTGCCGGTGCCGGTGTTCGGCAACGAATCGGGCCGGCCTGCGGTCGACGGCTCGGGCCGGGTGACCGGTGCACTCGGCAGGGCATCCGACGACGCCGTGGCGGCAGTCGACTGGGACTCGGGCCTGCCGGTGGGCACGTCGGGCAGACCGTCCAGCCCGTCGGTGGGAACGTTCGGCAGGGACTCGGGCCTGGCGTTGGGGGCGCTGGGCAGATCATCGAGCTCGTCCAGGGTGAACGGGACGTGCTCGTCGGAGTCCTGACGCAGGAACTGCTGCTCCTCCTGCATGCGGGCGAGTTCCTGTTCGGCCCGCCTGGAGACGCCCTCCTGGACCAGCCGGTCCAGCCGGCTCCCGGAGCCCGTGTCACCGCCCTCCGTTCCGCCGCCGCGGCCGGACCCGGCGCCGGGCCGGTCCGAGCCGGACGCGGGCTGGTCGATCTGCTGCTGGAGTTCGCGGCGCAGCGCAGCGGTGTTCTCGTCAGGGGTCCGCGTCGAAGCCAGGCGCTCCTGCGCCTGGTCCAGTTGCCGCTGGGTCTGCTGTACGGCCTCCTCCGGCGCCCCGGTGCGGCGCTGCAGGGTGAGCTCGTCGCGCAGCCGGCCGACTTCCTGCTCGTGGGTACGGACCTGGGCCAGCCGCTGCTGCTCGGCGACCTGGCGCTCCTGCTCCCGGCCGGCGATGTGGTCCTTCAGCTGCTGTTCGGCCGCCCGAGCCTCCTGCGGGCTGTCGGCGGCCTCCATCCGCCGGATCAGCTCGGCCTCGCGCGGGTCCTGATGCGACCCGTCGCCGCGCAGTTCCTCGAACCGCCGCATGAGGTCGGCCTGTGCCGCCGCCCCGGCGCCGCCACCGCCCTGCTGACGCAGCCGTTCCTCCAACTGCCGCGTCTGCTGCTCGATCTGACGATCCGTGTACTGCTTGAGCTCCTGCTCCGCCTGGCGGGACTCCTCCGGCGTACGTGCGTTCTCCACCTGCCGCACGAGGTCCGCCCGGTGGGAGTCCGCCTCCGGTGCGCCGCCCGGGTTGAGCACCGTACGCAGCTCGGCCAGCCGCCGCTCGACCGGCGTCCAGTTGTTGAACTTGGCCTGCGCGTCGAGCGCCTGCTTGCGCTCCTGCGGCGTCGTCGCGGCATCGACGCGCTGCTGCAGCACGCCCTGCTGGTGCACTCCCAGCTGGTGGATGATCTGCGACCGCTCCCGCGGGTCCGTCGCGGCATCGAGCCGCTGGCGCAGCTCCGCCTCGCGCGGATCCTGCGGCGTGCCGTCGTGCAGGCTGTCGAGACGCCGCAGCAGGTCCTCGTCCGCCGCCTGGGTGCGCTCGTCCGCCTGTGTGTGCAGGCGCTGGGTGAAGTCCTGTTGCTGCTCCTGCGTCTGACGGTCCGTGTACTCCTTGAGCGCCTGCTCCGCCTCGCGCGCCTCCTCCGGCGTCCGGGCGTTCTCCACCTGCTGGACGAGCTGCTCGCGCTGCGGGTCGGCGGGGAGCAGTCCCTCGCGCAGGGCGTTCAGCTGCCGTTCCTGCTGCGTCAGCTGGTGGTGCGCGGCCAGGTCCCGCAGGGCGGTCTCGTGTTCCTGCGGCGTCGTCGCGTCCAGCACCCGCTGCAGCAGTTCCTGCCCGCGCGCGTCCGGCACCGCCCGCTCGCGCAGTGCGTTCAGCCGCCGCTCCAGCTCGTTCGCGGCCGTGCCCTGCCGCGCCTCGTCGAGCTGTCGCTGCATGTCGCGCTGCTGCTCGAACTCCTGAAGCCGCTCACGCGCCTGGGACGCCTCCTCCGGCGTCCGCGCCGACTCCTCCTGCGCGATCGTCCGGCGCCGCATGGCATCGGACTCGGGGTCGGACTGCGCCAGCCGGCCCAGGCGCTCCTGAACCTGCTGGTGCCACTCCAGATCCTTCTGCAGCGTCTCCCGTACCGTCGGATCGCTCACGGTGGCGATCTCCCGGCGCAGCTGCTCCACACCCGAGTCGAAGGACCGCGGGGCGTTCTCGGCGACCACCTCGACGGGAAGGTGACGCTCGACGAAGTCGGTGTACTCCTTCAGCCGGCTGTCCACCAGGACCGGGTTGCCCGTGCGCTGCGCCTGTTCCACGGCGTCCACCCGGGACTGCCAGGCGTCCTCCTGCACCCCCAGCTCGCGCAGCCTGTCGAATCCGCTCTCCACATGGGTACGGAAGTCCGCCAGCCGCTGGTCGAGAACCCGGTGCTCGACGGTCGTCCGCAGATCCTGCAGACCGCGGGCCGCCCCGGCCCAGTCGCCTGAACGGGACGCCTCGCGAACCGCGTCGGCCTGCGGCCGCCACTGCGTCTCGGGCAGCCCCGCCGATTGCGCGATCTTGGTGAGTTCACTCACGCGGCCCTGGACCTGCTGCCGCAACGGGGCCGGGGTACCACTCGGAGCGGAGGGAAGGTTCGTGACGAGTGCGCTCGGCGAGGGGTCGGGCAGCTCCGACGCGTCGAACGGCTTCGGGGCGTCCGGCAGTTGGAGGTCTTCGTCGTCGGGACGCCGACCAGTGGGGTTGTCGCCGACAGGCTGCCCGTCCGACTGCTCGCCGACAGGCTGCTGCCCTTCCGGACGCGCGCCGACAGGCTGCTGCCCTTCCGGAAGCGCGCCGACAGGCTGCTGACCCTCCGGACGCGCGCCGACAGGCTGCGCTTCCGGACGGTCGCCGGGTACTGACCCTGCCCCCGGACGGTCGGGCGCGCTCGTGCCCGTCCCGCTCGTAAGCCCCTGCTTCAGGAACTCGGGAAGGGACGGCTTGTCGACAACAGGTACGTCGATCTTCTCCGGCGAGGCCCCGCCGCGCAGGCTGTGCCCATGGGCGATGGCCCCGCCCACCGCGCCTGCCGCGGTGCCCAACCCGAGGTCCTGGGGGGTACCGGAGATGGCAGCGGCCGCCGCGGTCGAGCCCAGGCCGGTGAGAGCACCGTGGCTGACATTGCCGATGAAGGACTTGGAGAAATCCGGGGCCAGGTGGCGCATGATCTGCCCCAGTCCGCCGCCGATGGCCCCGCCGATCGCACCCATTTCGAACGCGCTCTTGGTGGCGTTCAGGTCCCAGTGCGTGCGGTCGCCCTTCAGGAACTGGAGGACCTGCACCGCGACGTCCATGCCGACCTGCATCACGATCGACGAGATGACCGCGATGAACAGCTCCCGCAGGATCATCTGGACGGCGAACCGGCCCGCCGTGATCACCGCGGGAATCGCCACAGCGCCGAACAGCGTTGCCGACAGATAAGCGATCTCCGCTGCCATCCACGCCAACTGCAGGATGATCATGTACTTCGCGTACTCGATCTGCAGCGCGATCTCTTCCGCCATCTGCCCGAGCTGGGCGGCCGATGTGGCCATCACGGGCAGCGTCGAACCCAGCTGGTTGATGAACTGACCGAACTGCTCGGCCGGGGCCCCGCCCAGGCTCTCGAACGTCGCGGCGGTCGCCGGGTTGAGCCCGCCCAGAAGCTGGTTCAGCTCCTGGGCGGTCGTGTTCCACAACGCTCCCAGTTGCGCGAGGTTGTCCTCGTTCCCCGTCGGGAATTCCTGACCGACGGTAATCTTGGCAATGGGCTGGAATTCCGGCGGAATTACGATGCTCATGACTTACGGGGCCTTTCCACCGAAACCAGTACTTCAGCCGCGCGCGCGACCGCTGCTGTGCGAACCACCCGACGTCCTGGGGTCCATGTCGGGACCGGTTGCGGCGTCGGTCGCCCGCTCGAAGCCGCGGGCGGTCGCGGTGTTCTGCTCTTCGGTCTGGTGGAATCCCTTGGCCATGGTCTCGAGACCGTCAGCCGTGCTGTCCAGGACGTCGACGAGCCCCTGCAGTCCGCTGAACATCTGGTCGCGGGGGGTGAGGTACTGCTCCGCGAACGCCTTTCCCATCGGGTCGTCGCCCCAGCAGTCACCGAGTTCGTTGAGACGGGACTGCAGACGGGTGAGGACCTGCCTCATCTGGTCGGAATAGGCACGCATGTTGGGGGCGTTCTTCGCCAGACCCTCGGGGTCCACCGCGAAGTAGTCAGAAGACACGGCTACCTCCTTCTCACATCAGCACGAGCGGGGAGAGAGCTCAGGCTCTCGGTCTCAAAAGACCTCAGGAATCCGTCGGCCGCGCGATCCGGGAACCGCCGGCAGCCCGGCCCGGACGGCCGTTGGCGAGGTACTCCTGGACCTCCTCGGCCATGGCCGGCGCCTCCGGCAGCAGTCCGCCCAGATCGGCCTTGCCCTGCAGGAGATCGGTCGCGGACATCCCCGCGGGAAGGTGGCCGGACAGCACCTCGGCGACCTCGGCCATCGCATCCGTACGTGCCTTCTGGATGGTCGTGAGGAGCATCTGCGAGAGCTCCACCGGAGCCATGCGCTTGTAGGCGCCGGTGGGGAACTCGATCTCGGTCACCTCGCCCTGCGAGTTCACGGTGACCTTCAGAGCCTGCCGGGGAGCCGTCGCGCTCGCCTTGACCTCACGCATGGTGCGCTGGACCTCGCCGACCTGCGCCCGCTGCCTGCGGTACTCGCCCAGCAGCTCTTCGATGTGCTGGTCGTAAGGACTGCTCGTCACGGTGTTCCTCTCCCGTCTGCTGTGACGCGCCCCGCTGCGAGGAGCGGTCCCGCGGACTCGTCACACAGACTGATCAGGCGGACTCGTCAAAGATCAGGAAACCGGTCGACCGCGCCTGCGCACACCGATCCGGCCCGTCGATGACCCGACGGACACAGACCTCTGCCCCAACGGCCAGACATGGCGGAGCCGAGGGCGGAACCTGGCGCGCTCCGGCTCCGCCACACAGCCGGGCGCCTGGTCAGCCGAGCCTGTCGGTACGGTCGGGGACGGCGCCCCAGGAATCGGCTCCCTGCCTGAGCAGATCGGCGATGCCGCGGCTGTTCCCGGTCTCGTCACCGTCGTCCTGCGTGCCCTCGGCCTCCTCGTCCTCCTCCTCGTCATCAGGTACGTCCGCGGTGCTGAGCAGCATCCCGGAGTACCCGGTGGCCGGCAGCGGCGGCTCCTCGGCGTCCGCGGCCTGGGAGCGGTCGGGCCGCCACGTGGCCAGACCCGGACCGGTGACGGGCTGGGCGGAGGCGCTGTCCGAGGCGGGGCGTTGCGGGAAGCCGAGGCCGACGGCGAAGGCCGCGCCGTCCTCGTCGTTCCACCCCGGCTCCTCCGCCGCGGCGAACTCGCCCTCCGCCTGCGGGCGCTCGTCCTCGCCGCCGATTCCGGCCTCGGGCACGGCGCCGTCCTCGTCGCTCCAGCCGTCGTCGTCGCTGAGGACGTAGCCGGGCTGGAGTTCTTGTTCCTCCTCGTCCGCGGGACGGCGTCCGCCGGGCGCCCACAGCATCGCGAGATCGGAGGCCTCCCACGCGCTCGTGTCCTGCGAGGCCTCTGCGTCGGGGACCACCGCTACGCGGTCCTCGGCAAGCCCGTCCGACGCCGCGCCGTCCGTGCCGCTCAGAGTCGCCCCGCCGGCCGGGGTCCCCGGGGTCGGCAGGCCCGCGGGTTCCGGATCGGCCCAGCCCTGCTCCGTGGCCAGCAGCAGTCCAGACGCGTCCGAACGCTCGTCACCGCCGCTGGAGGCGCCACCAGGCATTCCGTACGGCGGCGTCATGCCCGCTTCCCGCGAGGCCGCGCCCTGTACCGATGCCGCCCCGCCGGCCGTTACCGGACCTCCGGTGGGCACCGCCACGCCGCCGACACCCACCCGAGGCGGCGTCGGCAGCGTCCCCGGCCGCACCGGGGTCACCTCGCCCGCACCGACTCCCCCGGCCACCGGCGGCACCGGCCGACCGGGCTGGACCGAACCCGGCTGCAGCAGGGACACCGGAAACGGAGCCGGAACGGGCACCGCGTCATGGTCGCGGTCTCGGGACGTCGTCGGCGCGGATACGTCGGCGTTCGGTGGCACCGTCACACCGGTGCCCTGATGCACCAGTCCCGGACCACCCGCGGACGTCCCGGCGAACGACGCGACCTCGCCGTCGCCGTCGCCGGACACATCGCCGTGCTCGTCCGACCAGGGCTCGACACCACGCGCCACCAACCCGGACGCATCGGACGGCTGCTCCTCCCCCGACACACCAGAAGCACCCCCAGGCGCCATCGGCATAAACGGCATACCGGCACCAGCACCGGCACCGGGCGCCCTCTCAGGCACAGAGCCAGAAATCGGAGCTGCACCCAACGACACACCACCGGCACCCTCACCAGCGCCAGCGCCAGCGCCAGCGCCAGGCATCCGGGCCCCACCACCAGAACCACCGACATCCAGCAACCCCGAAGGCACACCGGACACAGCACCACCCGGCAGCGACCCGCCCGACCCCGAGCCCTCCGCCAGCGACACCGAAGGCACCGAGCCCTCCCGCAAGGACACCGAAGGCACAGACACCGTGGGCACGGACCCGCCCGACAACGCCCCGTCCGGCAACGGCGTCACCGAACCCGCCCTCACACCACCCGGCACCTCACCAGCACCCCGGCCAGGCATCACCAACCCAGGCCCACCCGCAACCGCACCCGCCCCAGAAGGAACCTCACCCTCACCAGAGGACTCAGCACTCAGACCAGACCAGGGCTCGACACCACGCGCCACCAACCCGGACGCATCAGACGGCTGATCCTCCCCCGCCACACCGCCAGCACCCCCAGGCGCCATCGGCATAAACGGCATCCCGGCACCAGCACCGGCACCAGGCGCCCTCTCAGGCACAGAGCCAGAGACCGGCACTTCCCCCAACGACACGCCACCAGCACCCGCGCCAGCGCCAGCGCCAGCGCCAGGCATCCTGGCCCCACCACCAGAACCACCGACATCCAGCAACCCCGAAGGCACACCGGACACAGCACCACCCGGCAGCGACCCGCCCGACCCCGAGCCCTCCGGCAGCGACACCGAAGGCACCGAGCCCTCCGGCAAGGACACCGAAGGCACAGACACCATCGGCGCAGAGCCGTCCGACAACGCCCCGTCC
>NZ_KQ948945.1:0-3546 GCF_001514235.1 Streptomyces caeruleatus
AGTCGTCAGTCGTCAATGACCAGTCGCCAGTCGCCCTGCTTCACGGCTCTGCCACCGGCATCGCGCCGTTGACCGCGGCCGCCAGGCTGAACGGCACCTCCCGCTTCCGCAGGGGCCTGGTCACCTGCTTCGCCACGCACGACGGGATCCCGGCCGTCGCGTCCGCGGCGGCGTCCGCCGTCTGCCGCCGGTAGGCGCTCGGCGACATCCCGACCAGCTCGGTGAACCGCGTGCTGAAGGTGCCCAGCGACGAGCAGCCGACCTCGAAGCACACCTCGGTGACGCTGAGGTCGCCGCGGCGCAGCAGCGCCATCGCGCGCTCGATGCGCCGCGTCATCAGATAGCCGTACGGGGACTCGCCGTAGGCGGCCTTGAACTCGCGGCTGAGGTGCCCGGCCGACATGTGCACGCCCCGCGCGAGGGCCTCGACGTCCAGCGGCTGCGCGTACTCCCGGTCCATCCGGTCGCGGACGCGGCGCAGCGCGACGAGGGTGCGCAGACGCTGTTCCTCCGACGTCGAGGTCGTCGAGGCCGAGGACGGGTGGCTGGATCGCACACTCGTATCTTCCCGGGCGGCCTCCCACCTCGTCCACTCCCGCGCCCGGTTCTGGCGGGCGCGGGAGGAGAGGAAGGCCAGCACCGGTGCGGACGCTGTGCACATCCGCGGTCAGCCGCCGACGTAGGCCGCGAGGTGCTCACCGGTGAGGGTGGAGCGCTCGGCGACGAGGTCGGCGGGGGTGCCCTCGAAGACGATCCGGCCGCCGTCGTGGCCGGCGCCGGGGCCGAGGTCGATGATCCAGTCGGCGTGGGCCATGACGGCCTGGTGGTGCTCGATGACGATGACGGATTTTCCGGATTCGACGAGGCGGTCGAGCAGGCCGAGCAACTGCTCGACGTCGGCGAGGTGGAGGCCGGTGGTCGGCTCGTCGAGGACGTAGACGCCGCCCTTGTCGCCCATGTGTGTGGCCAGTTTCAGCCGCTGCCGCTCGCCGCCGGACAGGGTGGTCAGCGGCTGGCCGAGGGTGAGGTAGCCGAGGCCGACGTCGGCCATCCGCTCCAGGATCCTGTGGGCGGCCGGGGTGCGGGCCTCGCCGGCGCGGAAGAACTCCTCGGCCTCGGTCACCGGCATCGCGAGCACCTCGCTGATGTCCCGGCCGCCGAAGCGGTACTCCAGCACCGACGCCTCGAACCGCTTGCCCTCGCAGTCCTCGCAGGTGGTGGCCACGCTCTGCATGATCGCCAGGTCGGTGTAGATGACCCCGGCGCCGTTGCAGGTGGGGCAGGCACCCTCGGAGTTGGCGCTGAACAGGGCCGGCTTGACGCCGTTGGCCTTGGCGAAGGCCTTGCGGATCGGGTCGGCCAGGCCGGTGTACGTCGCCGGGTTGCTGCGCCGGGAGCCGCGGATCGGGGTCTGGTCGACCGACACCACGCCTTCCTCGGCGGGGATCGAGCCGTGCACGAGGGAGCTCTTGCCGGAGCCGGCGACGCCGGTGACGACGGTGAGCACGCCGAGCGGGATGTCGACGTCGACGTCCTGGAGGTTGTTCGCCGAGGCGCCGCGGATCGCGAGCGTGCCGGTGGCCTTGCGGACGGTCTCCTTGACCGCGGCCCGGTCGCCGAGATGGCGCCCGGTGACGGTGTCGCTCGCCCGCAGCCCCTCCAGGGTGCCCTCGAAGCAGACGGTGCCGCCCGCCGTGCCGGCGCCGGGACCGAGGTCCACGACATGGTCGGCGATGGCGATCGTCTCCGGCTTGTGCTCGACGACCAGCACGGTGTTGCCCTTGTCGCGCAGGCGCAGCAGCAGGTTGTTCATGCGCTGGATGTCGTGCGGGTGCAGACCGATCGTCGGCTCGTCGAAGACGTACGTCACGTCGGTGAGCGAGGAGCCGAGGTGGCGGATCATCTTGGTGCGCTGCGCCTCGCCGCCGGAGAGCGTGCCGGAGGCGCGGTCCAGCGAGAGATAGCCGAGGCCGATCTCCACGAACGAGTCGAGGGTGTGCTGGAGCTTGGTGAGCAGCGGCGCCACGGAGGGCTCTTTCAGCTTCCGGACCCACTCGGCCAGGTCGCGGATCTCCATGGCGCAGGCGTCGGCGATGTTGATCCTGGCTATCTTCGAGGAGCGGGCGAGCTCGCTGAGCCGGGTGCCGTCGCAGTCGGGACAGCGGGCGAAGGTGACCGCGCGGTCCACGAAGGCCCGGATGTGCGGCTGCATCGACTCGCGGTCCTTGGACAGGAAGCTCTTCTGGAGCTTCGGGATCAGGCCCTCGTAGGTGAGGTTGACACCGTTGATCTTGACCTTGGTCGGCTCCCGGTAGAGGAAGTCGTGCCGCTCCTTCTTCGTGTACTTCCGGATCGGCTTCTCCTTGTCGAAGAACCCGGACTCGGCGATGACCCGGACCACCCAGCCGTCGCCGGTGTAGGTGGGGATGGTGAAGGGGTCCTCGGACAGCGACTTCGAGTCGTCGAAGAGCTGCGTGAGGTCGATGTCGGAGACCGTGCCGCGGCCCTCGCAGTGGGTGCACATGCCGCCCGTGCGGCTGAAGCTGACCTTCTCGGTCCTGGTCTTCTCCGCTCCCCGGTCGACGGTGAAGCCGCCGCTCCCAGAGACCGAGGCGACGTTGAAGGAGTACGCGGCGGGCGGGCCGATGTGCGGCTTGCCGAGGCGGCTGAAGAGGATGCGCAGCATCGCGTTGGCGTCGGTGGCGGTGCCGACGGTGGAACGCGGGTCGGAGCCCATGCGCTGCTGGTCGACCGTGATCGCTGTCGTCAGGCCGTCGAGTACGTCGACCTCGGGGCGGGCGAGGTTCGGCATGAAGCCCTGCAGGAAGGCGCTGTACGTCTCGTTGATCAGCCGTTGCGACTCGGCGGCGATCGTGTCGAAGACGAGCGAGCTCTTGCCCGAGCCGGAGACGCCGGTGAACACCGTCAGACGGCGCTTCGGGATCTCGATGCTGACGTCCTTGAGGTTGTTCTCGCGAGCGCCGTGCACCCGGATCAGGTCGTGGCTGTCGGCGATGTGCGGCGCGGTCATCGTGTCTCCATCTGCGGGTGAGTGAGGGCTCAGGGTCGGGCCTGGATGCGGATCAGGTTGCCCGCGGGGTCGCGGAACGCGCAGTCGCGGATGCCGTACGGCTGGTCCGTGGGCTCTTGGACGACCTCGGCGCCGGTCGCCTGGACCTTCTCGAACGTGTCGTCGACGTCGGCGGTGGCCAGGAGGATCCAGCCGTAGGTGCCCTTGGCCATCATCTCGGCGATGGTGCGGCGTTCGTCGTCGGTGATGCCGGGGTCCGCGGCGGGGGGTGCGAGGAGGATGGAGGTGGCGGGTTGGCCGGGTGGGCCGACCGTGATCCAGCGCATTTTGCCCTGGCCGACGTCGGTGCGGGTCTCGAAGCCGAGGGCGTCGCGGTAGAAGGCGAGGGAGGCCTCCGGGTCGTCGTGCGGGAGGAAGCTGGCGTGAATCGAGATGTCCATGTCCGTCACGCTAGCCGTGGGCCGGGGGCCCCGCTTCTCGATTCCTGACGAACCCACCCGCCCCGATTTCCCTCG
>NZ_KQ948945.1:4133-131025 GCF_001514235.1 Streptomyces caeruleatus
ACGTCAGTCGGGGGTGGCCGTGCGGGTCGCGATGCCGTGGAAATGTACGGTCATCGCCCGCTGCGCCCCCTCCACGTCCCGCGCACGCAGGGCGGTCACGATGTCCCGGTGCCAACGGGCAGTGAGATCGGGAGACGGGTCGTCGGGACGCCCCCGGGCACCGGAAACACGCCGGAACACCGTCCAGAACGCGGCCAACAACTGCGGCACGAGATCGTTCCCGAGCGAGGCGTACAGCAGCTCATGGAACTCACGGTCGAGGTCGGGAAAGGACCGCCCCGCCCGCCCCGCCACCTCCATCCGCGCCACCACCGCGTCCAGCCGGTCCAGCTCCCCCTCCGTCACGCTCGCCGCCACCCGCCGGATCAACCCCTCCTCCAGCACCTCCCGCACCTGAAGGATCTCGGCGAGCGCCCCGGAGTCGTCGCGCTCGTGCCGGACCAGCGTGCGAAAGGTCAGCCCGTCGATCAGCGGCGTGAGGGAGGCCTGGCCGACATACGTCCCGTAGCCGTGCCGGATCTCCACGATGTCGAGGGCCTGGAGGGCCTTGAGGGCCTCGCGGACGGAGTTGCGGCTGACGCCGAGGTCGTCCATGAGCTCGGCCTCGGTGGGCAGCAGCGCGCCCGCCTGGAGCCTGCGGTCGATGATCAGCTGCATGACCTGGCGCTGGATCCGGCTGTTCCTGGACTCCGGCTCCTCGGACGTACGACTGTTCCTGGGCTGCCCGGGCATGCGGCGCATCGTACGCGCACCCGGACGTCCCACGTCCCATGTCCGCGCGATACGGACCTGACAGGGGGTCAACTCACGCCATTTCACAGTGTCATTGGTCCGACCTGTGGCAGATGCGCCATTCGTGTGAGATCCCTTGACCGCCCCCACCACCCCACCTATGGTCGCGCTGACCGGGAGGACGTAGGACGTCGTATCTCCTCACCGGCGCACGACGTATCCCTCGCATCCCTCGTATCCCTCGCTGGAGGACCCGTGCGCGACGTGACCCACGACGTGCCGGCGCTGCACCGCCGGTCGTTCCTGAAGTACACCGGCGCGCTGGGCGCGGCCGCCGCCGTCTCCGCGTCGTTGTCGGCCTGTTCGTCGGGGCCCGAGTCCACGAACGAGACCGGCGGAGGCGGTGGCCGGGACCGGACGCTGACCGCAGTGATCGGCTACGGCAACGACGGGAGCTGGGACCCCACCCAGACCGCGTCCGCGTTCTGCATGGCCGCCAACAACCACATCTACGAGGGGCTGCTGGACACCGACCCGATCTCCCGGGAGCCGTACGCGGCGCTCGCCACCCAGGTACCGGCCGACCCGAACGCCACGACCTGGAAGTTCACGCTGCGGGCGGGCGCGAAGTTCCACGACGGGAAGCCCGTCACCGCCGACGACGTCGTCTTCGTCTTCGACCGGATCCTCGACCCGAAGACCCAGACCCTGGCCAAGGGGTTCTTCGCGAGCTGGCTGAAGGAAGTGCGGAAGGTCGACGCGCAGAACGTCGAGCTGGTGCTGAAGTTCCCCTTCCCGGACGGGCTTTCGCGGCTCACCCTCGCCAAGATCATGCCGAAGCACGTGTTCTCGCAGCCGGGCGCCTGGGACGACGCCATCAAGGGCAAGGCGATCGGTTCGGGGCCGTACCGGCAGACCGCGCACCACCCGAAGTCCAACACCACGTTCGAGGCGTTCGCCGACTACAACGGCCCGCGCAAGGCCGCCTTCAAGAAGATGAACTGGCTGACGATCGTGGACGCGGCGCCGCGCGTGGCCCGGATCTCCGGGGCGAGCGCGGGAGCGGTGATCGCCGACAACATCCCGTACGCCAACATCCAGCAGCTGGAGAGCGGCGGGCTCACCGTCGCGGGCGGTGCCGGGATGAACAACCTGTTCCTGATGTTCAACACCAGGCACAAGCCGTTCGACGACGTCCGTGTCCGGCAGGCCCTGCACTACGCCATCGACACCGGCAAGATGATCGAGGTGGCCCTCAAGGGGCACGGGAAGGCGTCCTCGTCCTTCCTCAACGAGGCCAATCCCAGCTACCGGCGCGCGAAGAACGTCTACGACCACGACCCGGACAAGGCGAAGGCGCTGCTGAAGGAGGCCGGGGTCAGCGGTCTCGAGATCGAGATCCTGGCCGTGAACGTGAGCTGGATCGTGGACTGTCTGCCGACCATCAAGGCGTCCTGGGACGCCATCGGGGTCGGGACGACCCTGTCCCCGCAGGAGACCACCGCCGTCTTCACCAAGATGGACCAGAAGCAGGACTACCAGGTCGTCGCCGCCGCCTCGAACCCCAACCAGTTCGGCCTCGACGCCGACCTGATCATGCACTACAACTACGGCCCCGAGAACCTGTGGATGCAGTACACGCGCTGGGCCGACGACTCCGTCGCGAGGGCGCTGTTCAAGGACATGGACCGGGCTACCCGGGAGCCGGACGCCGAGAAGAAGAAGACGATGGTCCAGGACTACATCGACATCGTCGCCGAACAGGCGGTGCTCTACCCGGTCGTCCACAACGAGCTGATGACCGCCTGGAACCCGAAGCAGCTCAGCGGCATAAGGGCACAGCCGTATCCCGGCATCAACCTCCTCCAGGCCAAGTGGGCCTAGGAGCCTGTCCGTGATCGCCGTCGTCAGGCTCCTGGCCCGCCGTGTCGCCCTGCTCGTGCCGCTGATGCTCGGCATCGTGCTGTTCGTGTTCCTGGTCATGCGCTTCTCGGACGTCGACCCGGCGTCCGCGTTCTTCCAGGGCGCCAACCCCACCCCCCAGCAACTGCACGACTTCCGCGAGGAGAACGGCCTGCTGGATCCCCTCCCCGTCCGCTACGCCGCCTTCATCGGCGACCTGCTCCACGGCGACATGGGCATCAGCGCCCTGACCCGGGCGCCGGTCGTCGACCAGGTGATGACCGCGCTGCCGCTCACCCTCCAGCTCACCTTCCTGGGCCTGGGCATCGCGGTCGTCCTGTCGCTGCTGGGCGGCGTGACGGCGGCCATCTACCGCGACCGTCTGCCCGACCAGATCATCCGGGTCGTGTCACTGACGGGCGTTGCCGCACCCGGCTTCTGGCTGGCGCTGCTGATGATCCAGTACCTCGCCGTCGACCTGGGCTGGTTCCCGACCGGCGGCTACATCAACCCGGCGGACTCCGTCACCGGCTGGCTGAAGACCATGACGCTCCCCGCCCTCGCCCTGTCCCTGCCGGTGGCGGCCCAGCTGACCAGGATCGTGCGGACGGCGGTGGTGGAGGAGCTCGACAAGGACTACGTCCGCACGGCGATCGGCAGCGGCCTGCCGCCGCGCGTGGTGGTCGGCCGCAACGTGCTGCGCAACGCCCTCATCAACCCGCTGACCGTGCTCGGACTGCGGGTCGGCTATCTGCTGGGCGGCGCGGTGGTCATCGAGACGATCTTCTCCCTTCCCGGGATGGGGAAGCTGATGATCGACGCGGTGAAGAACGGTGACCCCGCGGTCGTCCAGGGCGTCGTGCTCACCACGGCGACCGGCTTCGTCGTCGTCAACCTCGTCATCGACATCCTGTATCTGCTGGTCAACCCGCGCCTGCGGGAGGCGACATGACGTTCAACCGGAGGCGTCTGGCCGACGCCCTGTCCCGGCCCGGCATCCGGCTGCGCGGCTGGCGCCGGCTGCCGCTGCTGTCGAAGGCGGCCGTCTGCTTCCTGACGGTCGTGGTCCTGCTGGCGCTGTGCGCCCCGCTCCTCGCCCCGCACGACCCGCTGGACCAGCAGCCGCCCGTCGACGGCACCGGGCATCCGTCCGCCGGCCACTGGATGGGCCAGGACAGCCTGGGCCGGGACATCCTCAGCCGGCTGATGTACGGCGCCCGCTGGTCGCTGGCGATCGGGCTCGGCGCGACCGGGCTCGCGCTGGTCGTGGGCGCGCTGATCGGGGCGGTCGCGGCGACCTCCCGCAAGGCGGTCGACGAGACGCTGATGCGCTGCCTGGACGTGGTGATGGCGTTCCCGGGCATCGCGCTGGCCGCCGTCCTCGTGGCCGTGTTCGGCGGCGGGATCACCGTCCTGATCTGCGCCATCGCCTTCCTGTTCACACCGCCGGTGGCGAGGGTCGTCCGGGCGAACGTCCTCGACCAGTACGGCGAGGACTACGTCACGGCGGAACGGGTCATCGGCGCCCGGACGCCCCATATCGTGCTGAGGCACGTGGCGATCAACTGCGCCGCGCCGGTGCTGGTGTTCTGCACGGTCCAGGTGGCGGAGGCGATCGTCTTCGAGGCGTCGCTGTCCTTCATCGGCGCGGGCGTACGGCCGCCGGACCCGTCCTGGGGCAGTGTCATCGCCGACGGCAAGAACATGGTGCTGACCGGCGGCTGGTGGGCGACCGTCTTCCCCGGCCTGCTGATGCTGGTGACGGTGCTCTCGCTGAACATCCTCTCCGAGGGCGTGTCGGACGCCTGGGCGGCGCCCTCGGCACGCGAGGTCGACGTACGGGACGCCGCGGACCGTCTTGAGGCACCGGAGCCGGGCAGCGGAGAGGTACTGCAACTGCCGGGGCTGACGGAGGCGGCGGCGCGGCTGCGGGCCCGGGCACGTCCGTTGCCGCAGGGGCAGCTGCCGGTGCTCGCGGTGGAGCATCTGGCGATCGGCTTCGAGGGGCGTCATGCCGGCGTGGACATCGTCGACGGCATCAGCTTCGAGGTGCAGCCCGGTGAGGTGCTGGGGCTGGTCGGCGAGTCGGGCTGCGGGAAGTCGCTGACCGCGCTCGCGGTGATGGGTCTGGAACCGAAGGGCGCCCGGGTGCGCGGCCATGTCCGGTTCAACCAGCGGCAGTTGGTGGGCGAGCCGATGCGCGTACGCCGCAGGCTGCTGGGCCACGAGATGGCGATGATCTACCAGGACGCCCTGTCGTCCCTGAACCCGGCGATGACGATCCGCTCCCAGCTGGGGCAGGTCGTACGCCGTGGAGGCCGCCGTACCCCGCACGAACTCCTGACGATGGTCGGCCTGGACCCCGACCGCACCCTGCGCAGCTACCCGCACGAACTCTCCGGCGGCCAGCGCCAGCGCGTCCTCATCGCCATGGCCCTGTCCCGCGACCCGAAGCTGATCGTCGCCGACGAGCCGACGACCGCGCTGGACGTCACCGTGCAGGCGCAGATCATAGAGCTGCTGCTGAGGCTGCGGGAGGAGCTGGGCTTCGCCCTGATCCTGGTCTCGCACGACCTCGCGCTGATCGCGGACGTCACCGACCGGGTGGTCGTGATGTACGGCGGGCAGATCGTGGAGACGGGCGTGACCGCGGACCTGGTGGAGTCCCCGGCGCACCACTACACGCGCGGCCTGCTGGGCAGCGTGCTGTCCCTCGAATCGGCGCAGGAGCGGATGACGCAGATCAAGGGCGTCGTCCCCTCCCCCGCGGACTTCCCGGCGGGCTGCCGCTTCGCGGACCGCTGCCCGCTGGCGAGCGAGGTGTGCCGCACGACGGCCCCCGTCCTGACCGGCCCGCCGGCCCACACGGCGGCCTGCCACCACCCGGCGATCCTGCTGGCGCCGACGGATCGCGAGGAGAGCGGGGTCGTCCAGTGAACGCGAAGACGCAGGGCGGTCCGGTGCACTCGCTGGTGCGGCTGTCGGACGCGCACGTCGTGCACAGGGCCCGCAGCGGCGGGCTGTTCACCCGGGACAGGGTGTACGCCCTGACCGGTGCCGATCTCACCGTCGCGGCCGGCGAGACGGTGGGCGTGGTCGGCGAGTCCGGGTGCGGCAAGTCGACGCTGGCGAAGGTGCTGGTGGGAGTGCAGCGGCCGACGGCCGGGACGGTGTCCCTGCGGGGCCGGGACCTGTGGGCGATGAGCCCGGCCGAGCGCAGGACGGCGGTCGGCGCCGGAACCGGGATGATCTTCCAGGACCCGTCGACCGCGCTGAACCACCGTCTGACGATCCGGCAGATCCTGCGGGATCCGCTGGACGTGCACACCCGCGGGACGCGAACCCAACGCGAGGAGCGGGTACGGGAGTTGATGTCCCTGGTCGGCCTGCCCCGGGCCCTCACCGACGCCCTGCCCGGCCAGCTGTCGGGCGGTCAGCGCCAGCGCGTCGCCATCGCCCGGGCGCTGGCCCTGGACCCGGACCTGGTGGTGGCGGACGAGCCGACGAGCGCGCTGGACGTGTCGGTGCGCGCCCAGATCCTGAACCTCCTCCTCGACCTGAAGGAGCGGCTGGGGCTGGCCCTGGTGTTCGTCTCGCACGACATCCAGACGGTACGCCGGATGAGCGACCGGGTGATCACGATGTACCTCGGCCGGATCGTCGAGGAGGCCCCGGCGGGCGGTGTCACCGACGGCTCCCGGCACCCGTACACCCGCGCCCTGTTCTCGGCGACCCCCGGCCTGCTGGACCCGATCGACCCGATCCCGCTGGTCGGTCCGGTCCCGTCGGCGACCCGGCCGCCGAGCGGGTGCCCCTTCCGGACGCGCTGCTGGAAGGCGGACGAGGTGTGTGCGCGGGAGATGCCGGACTTCACGGCCGCGTCGAGCCCGGAGCACCGTTTCAGGTGCCACCATCCGGTGGAGGAGGGCGAGGCCACCCGCGACCTCGTACGACAGAGCAACCTTGCGAAGGAGCCTTGATGACCATCCCCACCCCGCTCACCGGTGTCGTCCCGCCCGTCTGCACCCCCCTGACACCGGACCGCGAGGTGGACGTCCCGTCCCTGCTCAGGCTGGTCGACCACCTGGTGCGGGGCGGGGTGCACGGCCTGTTCGTGCTGGGCTCCTCGTCGGAGGCCGCCTATCTGACGGACCGGCAGCGCAGGCTGGTGGTGGAGTCGGTGACCGGGCACGTGGCCGGTGGGCTGCCCGTCCTGGCCGGTGTGATCGACATGACGACCCCGAGGGTCCTGGACCATGTACGGGACGTCACGGAGGCGGGTGCCGACGCCGTGGTGGCGACGGCCCCCTTCTACGCCCGCACCCACCCCGCCGAGATCGCCCGCCACTACCGCCTGATCGCGGCCGCCTCCCCGGTGCCGGTGGTCGCCTACGACATCCCGTCGGCGGTCCACACCAAGCTCCCCGCCGAGGTCGTCCTCGACCTGGCCGCCGAGGGCGCTCTGGCGGGCCTGAAGGACTCCAGCGGCGACCTCGCCGGCTTCCGCGAGGTCGTCGTCGGCGCCCGCACCCGTTCTGACGTCAAGGACTTCAGCGTGCTGACCGGCTCCGAGCTCGTCGTCGACGCGGCACTGGAGGTGGGCGCGGACGGGGCGGTGCCGGGACTGGCCAACGTCGACCCGCACGGCTACGTCCGCCTCGACCGCCTGTACCGGTCCGGCGACCTGGAGTCGGCCCGGGCCGAACAGGAGCGGCTGTGCGGGCTGTTCGGCATGGTGAGGGTCGGCGATCCCGGCCGGATGGGCGGCAGCTCGTCGGCGCTGGGCGCGTTCAAGGCGGCGCTGCGTCTGCGCGGGGTCATCGACTGCGCGGCGACGGCGGAGCCCCAGGTGCCGCTGTCGGCGGCCGAGGTGGAGCGGGTCGGGAAGTACCTCGCGGGGGCCGGGCTGCTGTAACCGGCCCGGCCCCCGCGTCCCCCGTTCCCCGTCCCTCCGGTTTCGGCAGCCGGTACGAGTCGCTGGTCGCCGTGCAGCGGCCGTGCGACGAGGTCGCGCCCCAGGAGACGACGCTGGTGCCGCTCGGCGGGAACACCTTCCGGATCCGCTGGTACCACCCCGACCACGGCCCCGGCTGTCTGACGGCCCTGGCCGAGGGGGCGGGCGCCGGGCTGCTGGAGCCGTGGGACGACTGCGGGCGGACGACCCCGTTCCGTGTCGAGCCGGCCGGGCCCGACGGAAGCCGGCGGTACTCTCTGCGCGTCGACGGCCGGGGCTGCGTGGCCATCAGGGACGCGGACACCGCCGAGGGCGCCGAGGCCGTGGTGGTGCCGTGCCGTCCGAAGGACAGTCAGGCCTTCGTCATCCGGTCGGCACCGTGACGGCCCCTGCCCCTGCCCCTGCCCCGGCCCCGACCCCCTGCGGCCCGTCGGCCGGCAGCCGCCGGAACTCGATCGACTCGTACGGCCCCGCCACCCCCGTCTCGTACAGGATGCCGACCGTCCGCCGGCCGAGCGGCACCAGGTCCGAGTACGCCGCCCGCTGCCGGGACAGCGTCAGCGCCTTGGTGAAGGTCGCCCCGCCGTCCGTGCTGCGCCACACGGCCATCGACTGACGGGCGGTGGGCACGGACGGGCCCGAGAACAGCAACGGGCCGTCACGGCCGGGGAGTTGGAGGACGCTGCCCTCCACCACGGGCACGTCGTTCAACGAGGGCTGGACCGTGTACGGGCGGTCCAGGGTCTGTCCGCCGTCGCTGGAGACGCTGTCGAGCCGGTTCCCGGCGCTCGTGCCGAGCTGGTCGCGGGAGTTGAAGTACAGCCTGCCGTCCGGGAGTTCGGCGGCGGTGGACTCGTTGGCGTTGCTGTAGCCGTCGTAGGTGTCGTCCACGAAGCCGGTCCGCCAGGAGCGTCCGCCGTCGTCGCTGAAGATGGCGTGTGCGCCGTAGTACCTGGCCTCCTGACCCGTGTCGGAAGACCCGCTCGCCGGGGCCACCGAGTGGTTCGACGGGACGACCAGCCGTCCCGCGTGCCTGCCGCGGGTGAGTGCGACCGCATGGCCGGGGCCGGTCGCGTACCAGCGCCAGTTCGCCGGCTTCACCTGCCCCGTGATGTCGCGTGGCGGCGTGAAGTGCCGCCCGTCGTCCGCGCTCCGCTGCACGAACACCCGACGGCTCTGCTCCGCCGTCACCTCGCCCCGCATTATCTGCGCCTCCGTCACGTCCCCGCTGTTGTAGGACGTGACCAGCACGACCGCGCCGGTGGCCGGGTCGACGACCGGCGCCGGGTTGCCCCGCGTGTCCCCCTCCCCGGCGGCGACCACCGTCAGCGGGCCCCAGGTGCAGCCGCCGTCGGGGGAGCGTCTGAGGACGACATCGATGTCGCCGGTGTCGCCCGCGCCGTCGTGCCGGCCCTCGGCGAAGGCCAGGACCGTGCCGCGCGGGGTGGTGAGGGTCGCCGGGATGCGGTACGTGTCGTAGCCGCCCTCGCCCGAGACGTACGGGACGGAGGACGCGCAGCCGGGGTCCGCCGAGGCGGTGCCGGTCGTCGTGAGCGGGGTGGTCAGGAGGACTGCGGTGACTAGGTATGTACGACCGAGTGTGCGGCTCAGGATGGCCATCGAGTTCCCTCGAGCTCCCTTGACGGAGTGTCAGCATCGACCTGTCCGTCACAGGCTTCCCGGTGTCACCATCCCCGACTCGTACGCCACGATGACCAGCTGCGCCCGGTCCCGTGCCCCGAGCTTGCCCATGATGCGGCTGACGTGGGTCTTCGCCGTGAGCGGGCTGAGCCCCAACGCCTCGGCGACCTCCGTGTTGTTGAGGCCGCGCGCGACCAGGGCCAGCACCTCGCGCTCGCGTTCGGAGAGGCATTCGGGTCCGGCCGCCGTGGGTGCGGAGGGGCTGCGCAGGAACCGCTCGATCAGCCGTGCGGTCGGGCCGGGCGACAGCAGCGCCTCCCCCGCGGCCACCGTGCGGATCGCGTCGAGGAGTTCGGCCGGGCGGGTGTCCTTGACGAGGAACCCGGAGGCACCGGCGCGCAGCGCGTCCACGATGTTCTCGTCGGTGTCGTAGGTGGTCAGGACCAGGACCCGCACCCCGGCGAGGTCGTCGTCCGCCGCGATCAGCCGGGTCGCCTCGATGCCGTCGAGGTCGGGCATGCGGATGTCCATGACGACGAGGTCGGCGCGGGCGCTGCGGGCCAGTTCCGCGGCCTGCCGGCCGGTGGCCGCCTGGCCGACGACCGCCATGTCCGGGGCCGACTCGACCAGCATGGCGAACGCCTCCCGTACGAGCGTCTGGTCGTCCGCGAGCAGGACGCGGATCATCGGTCTCCTCCCCCGTCGGTGACGAGGCCGGCGCCGACCGGCAGCACGGCGCTCACCTCGAAACCCCCCTTGTCACGCGGTCCGGCGTCGAGTGTGCCACCGACGCTGCGCGCCCGCTCCCGCATACCGACCAGACCGTAGCCGTTGCCCTGTGTGCCGGCGGCGGGGCAGGGACCGTCGTCGGTGACGGACAGGTGCAGGGCGCCGCGCTCCTCGTACAGCTCGACCCGTACGGCCGGTCCGGGGCCCGCGTGCCGGACGACGTTCGTCAGCGCCTCCTGCACGATCCGGTACGCGGCCGCCCCGACGGCGGGCGGCGCGCGGCGCACCCGTACCGTCGACTCGACCCGCGCCCCCGCCAGCCGTGCCGCCGCCACCAGGTCCGGCACGCCGTCGAGGCCGGGCAGCGGGCCGCGTGCCTCACCCTCGACGCCCTGTTCGCGCAGCACCTCCAGCGTCGTACGGAGTTCGCCGCGGGCCGTGCGGCAGGTCTCGGCGATGTCGTCGAGGGACTTGGCGACGGACCGGCGGTCCAGCCGTTCCGGGTCCGCCGCGAGGACGTGTGCGGCCACCGACGTCCGCACGCCGATGACGGTGATGCTGTGGGCCAGCAGGTCGTGCAGGTCGCGGGCGATGCGCAGGCGTTCCTCGGCGACACGGCGGCGGGCCTCCTCCTCGCGGGTGCGTTCCGCGCGCTCGGCGCGTTCGACGATGGAGGCCACGTACTGGCGGTAGTAGCGGACGTCGATGCCGCAGAAGAGGAACGCGAAGACCCAGCCCGAGATCCGCAGGAGCTCCATCGTCCCGTCGGGGTTGGTGAGGGCGTTGAGGAGCAGGGTCACGCCGAGGACGGCGACGCCGCTGAGCAGGGTGCGGCGCACCGTGCCGGTCGCCGCGACCGTGTACAGCACCACCATGGTCGCGAAGATCGGCGCGGAGTGGTTGTTCTCCAGCGCGTGGTACGGGGCGATGCAGAGCATGACCGCGAGCAGCACCAGCAGCGGACGGCTGCGCCGCCACACCAGCGGTATGTGGGCGGCCAACAGCAGGGTCCAGCCGAGCGCGTCGGGCCGCATCACCTGGTCGCCGAGCAACGCGAGGGCGGTGGCGAGGACGGCCCAGGCGAGGGCCAGCAGCGCGTCGTTGCGGGTGCGGTGCGGGGCGGTCAGGGGGTCGCGGTTGATGGCGGCCATGACCCGCTCGCCGACGCGGGGCCGCTGGGCTGTCGTGGTTGCCTGCACGGGGTTCATCTTCCGGGACGGCGGCGCCCCTCCGTCAGGGGAGGGGCGCCGGTCGGTCAGGGGACGGGTACGGCCATGGGCTCCGGTTCCTTCGGCGGGACGGGCGGCCGGGGCCCGCCGGGTTCGCGGGAGAGCCGGCCCGGCCACCACACCCTGCGGCCCAGGGCGACGCTCGCGCTGGTCACCAGGTAGGTGCGCACCAGGAACGTGTCGAGCAGCACGCCCACCGCGATGACGAAGCCCAGCTCGACGAGCGGCACCAGCGGCATGCTGGTGAGCACCGCGAAGGTGGCGGCGAGGACGAGCCCGGCGGAGGCGATGACACCGCCCGTCGTGCGCAGCGCGGTGAGCGCGGCCGCCGCCGGTTCGGCGCCGCTCAGGCACTCCTCGCGCATCCGGTGCATCAGGAAGATGCCGTAGTCGACGCCGAGCGCGACCAGGAACACGAAGGACAGCAGGCCCAGTCCCGGATCGGTGCCCTCGAAGCCGAAGAGCGGCTCGAAGACAAGCCCGCCGATGCCGAGCGCCGCGCCCCACACCGCGACCACGGCCGCCACCAGGATCAGCGGCGCGACGACCGAGCGCAGCAGGGCGACCAGGATCAGCAGCACGGACAGCAGCACGATCGGCACGACGACCATCCGGTCGCGCGCGTTGGTGTCCTTCAGGTCGATCTGCTCGGCGCTCGCCCCGCCGACGTAGGAGCCGTCGAGCCGGTCGCGCAGGGCCTCGATGGTGGCGGTCTCCCCGGCGGACTGGGGCGGTGCGGTGGCGAGGACGGAGATCTCGGTCCAGCCGTCTCCGGTACGGCCTTCCCGAGCGCTGTCGACACCGCGGGTGCCGCGGATCGAGGCCAGGGTCTCGTCGGCCCGCTCCTGCGGCGTGATGACGCTGATGGGCTGGGTGCCCCGCTGGGGGTAGGCGGCGGCGAGGGTCTCCATGGCGGCGACGGCGTCGGGCTTGCTGGTGAAGGAGTCCTCCTGCTTGAGGCTGCCGGGCAGGTTCAGGACGCCGAGCGCGAGCGCGCCCAGCAGGACGGCGCCGGCGGCGAGGACGGTCAGCGGGCGGCGTTCGGCGGAGCCGCCCATCGCCGTGAACAGGGACCGGCGGGCCTTGGGCCTGCTGCCGTAGCGGGGCACGAGCGGCCAGAACACGCGGCGGCCCAGCAGGACGAGGATCGCGGGCAGCAGCGTCAGCATCGCGGCGAGCGCGCACAGCACACCCACGGTGCCGAGCGGGCCCATGCCCCGGCTGGAGTTGAGGTCGGCGGCGAGCAGGCACAGCAGTCCGGCGGCGACGGTGCCGGAGGAGGCGAGCACGGCGGGCCCGCAGCCCTTGAGCGCGGCGACCATGGCGTCGTACGGCCGCTCGATCCGCCGTAGCTCCTCCCGGTACCGGGAGACGAGCAGCAGTGCGTAGTCCGTCCCCGCCCCGAACACGAGAATGGTCATGATCCCGGAGCTCTGGCCGGAAACCGACGTCCCGAACCCCTGGTTGAGGCCGTAGGCGACGCCCATCGACAGATAGTCGGCCATGCCGGCGACGGCGAGCGGGACCAGCCAGAGGAACGGGCTGCGGTAGATGAGGATCAGCAGCAGCGCGACCACGGCGGCGGTGGTGTAGAGCAGCGGTCCGTCGAGCGAGTCGTAGACCTCGCTCGCGTCGGTGGCGAGCGCGCCCGACCCGCCGACGTCGACGCTCAGCCCGTCGCCGCCCCGCGCGATGTCCCGTACGTCGCCCACGAGCGCGTCCCGCGCCTTCTCGTCCTGCCCCGGCTCGGTGCTGGCGACCGGGTACATCAGGGTGGCGCCGTCCTTGGACGGGATGCCCTGCGGCTCACCGGTGAGCCGATGAGCGCCGGCGATCCGCTCGATCTGCGCGGCGGCGGCCGCCCGGTCCCGTGCGGTCAGCCCACCGTCCCGGTGATAGACGACGATCATCTCGGTCGCCTCGCCACCCGGCAGCCGGTCCTCGATCCTGGCCACCTGCGTGGAGTCGGCGCTCGCCGGCAGATAGTCGACGGCCCGGTCCCGCTGCACGTCCGCGAGCTTCGACGCGAACGGCGACGCGAGCGCGAGCACGGCGATCCACAACCCCAGCACGAGCCAGGGCACGGCCCGCCTGCGCCGTGTACTTGTCCTTGCGGCCCCCATGAGACGGGCCCCCCTCCGGGTCGGGTGTCTGGGTCGGTTTCCAGACTTCCGGCGCCGGGGTGCGGATTCGTCGGGCGGGAGGGCGAGTTGGGGCCTACTGCCGGGGTCGGCACGACGGCGCGACTACTCCCCGGGGAGTACGGCGGAACGGAGCACCTGAGTATCCGTACTCAGGCCCCGGCCCCCACATCCCGGCGATGCTGGCCCGCATGACCGCCCCCGCCGGCCTCCCGCACTTCCGCGGCGCCAATGTGCCGCCCCCGCCCACCGGACGCCCGCACCTGCACATCGCCGCGGACATCGCCCTGGCGGTCGGGCTGCTGGTCCTCGACGCCGTCGGGGCGGTCGCGGCCTTCCTGCTCGGCATCGACGTCAGCGGCGACTGGCAGCCCTTCGACCCGGGCGCGGACAACTCCGACGTCGTCTTCACGGTCGACTGGCTCTACGTGGGCATCGCCGGCGGCGTGGTCCTGCTGACCGCCGCGCTGCCGTACCTGCTGCGCGCCGTCGTCAGCGTGGCGCTGCAGGTGCTCGTCGGCACGGTCGTCCTGGTCGTCGCGGCCGCGGCGTACCGCTGACGTCCGGGGCCACGACGGCTACGAGGGCGTCCGGGCCGCCGCTGCCAGCAGGCGGGGCACATCCTCCGCGCCGATGGTGAGGGCGGCGCCGACCGTCGCCAAGACGTCGCGTTCGGCGGGGGTGTACGGGCCGTCAGCCAGGGCGATCCGCGCCCCCTGGAGCAGGATCGACTCCCGGCCGGGCGGTGCGAGGTGCGGGGCCAGCGGGTCCAGCGCCTCGTGGAGCTCTATGGCCAGCCCGGCGCCGCAGGGCTCGGAGAAGACGCGTCCGGTGTCCGCCGCGAGGGCCTCGACCAGGGCGTTGAGCTGTTCCCCCGTGCAGTCGTCGAAGCCGGCCGCGCGCACCGTGACCGCCGCCGTCTCCAGGGCCGGCCGGGCACAGGTGCCGCCCGCCGCCAGCACCGCGAGGGCGACGGTGTGGACGGCGTCGCGGAGCATCGCGGAGAACCGGGTGGTGGTCGGATGGTCGAGCACGTCGGTGCCGAAGTGCCGCTGACAGGCCGCGCACTCCACGACGGGCCCGGTCTCACCGCGCGGCAGCACCGGCAGCCCGAGGAAGGTGAAGCGGCGATGCCCGCTCAGCCGCTGGTAGTTGCGGTCGCCCCCGCAGCCCGGGCAGAAGAACTCCCCGTCCCCGACGGCCGACCACGCGGTGCGGGTGCCCAGGATGCGCGCAGCCCTGGCAGCACGGCCGTCTCGTCCCCGTCCTGGCAGCACGTCGCACCTCCGTAAGCCCACGGCAACGTCGCCGCGCTTGCGTGATGTTAGCCACATCATGGACGCGCAGTCAGTACCCCGAACGAGACCTTTCCGTGACCTGCACAGGTCAATGGCTGGAAATGAGCGGACCCCGCCCACCGAAATACGGCGGACGGGGCCTTCAAACGCCGGGCGCAGCAGCGCCGCCAGGGGCGCGGGGAACTGCGCGACCAGCCACAACGGCGCTGCAGACGACCGACAACACATCGCGGCACATCCGTAGTCGCACCGCTCCCCCACGGAGGGAACCGTCAGCGAGCAGCCCGGTTGACGGCGGAGACAACGGCCTTCAGCGACGCCCGAGTCGTGTTGGCGTCAATACCGATCCCCCACAGCACCTTGCCGTCGATCGCACACTCGATGTACGACGCGGCCTGCGCGGACGCACCCTCGCTCATCGTGTGCTCCTGGTAGTCCAGCAGCCGCACATCGATCCCGATCGACTGCAGCGCGTCGAAGAAGGCCGAGATAGGACCGTTCCCGGACCCGGTCAGCACCGTGTCCAGACCATCCACCGTGGCCTCCACCTTCAGCGTGTCCACACCGTCGGTGTCGGTCGTCGACTGGTTGTTCTTGACCTGGACACGCCCCCAGGGGTTCTCCGGGTTCGGCAGGTACTCGTCCTGGAAGACCTCCCAGATGGCGCCACCGGTGACCTCGCCGCCCTCGGCGTCCGTCTTGGCCTGGATCAGCTTCGAGAACTCGATCTGCATCCGGCGCGGCAGGTCCAGCTTGTGGTCGTTCTTCAGGACGTACGCGATACCGCCCTTGCCGGACTGCGAGTTGACGCGGATGACCGCCTCGTACGACCGCCCGACGTCCTTGGGGTCGATCGGCAGGTACGGCACGGCCCACTCGATGTCGTCGACGGTGACACCCTTGGCGGCCGCGTCGGCCTCCATCGCGTCGAAGCCCTTCTTGATGGCGTCCTGGTGGGAGCCGGAGAAGGACGTGTAGACCAGGTCGCCCACGTACGGGTGGCGCGGGTGGACCTCCATCTGGTTGCAGTACTCCCAGACGCGACGGATCTCGTCGATGTCGGAGAAGTCGATCTGCGGGTCGACGCCCTGCGAGAACAGGTTCATGCCCAGGGTGACCAGGTCGACGTTGCCGGTGCGCTCGCCCTGTCCGAACAGACAGCCCTCGATGCGGTCGGCGCCGGCCATCAGCGCCAGCTCGGCGGCGGCGACGGCCGTACCGCGGTCGTTGTGGGGGTGGACCGACAGCACGACGTGCTCGCGGCGCGACAGGTTGCGGTGCATCCACTCGAAGCGGTCCGCGTGCGTGGAGGGCGTGGAACGCTCCACCGTGGCGGGCAGGTTGAGGATGATCTCGCGGCCGGGACCGGGCTGGTAGACGTCCATCACCGCCTCGCAGACCTCCAGCGCGAAGTCCAGCTCGGTGTCCGTGAAGATCTCGGGGCTGTACTGGTAGCCGAACTCGGTCTCCGGGCCCAGCAGCTTCTCGGCGTACTCCATCACCAGACGGGTGCCGTCGACGGCGATCTGCTTGATGTCGTCCTTGGAACCGCGGAAGACCACGCGACGGAAGACAGGGGCGGTGGCGTTGTACAGGTGGACCGTGGCGCGCTTGGCGCCCTTCAGGGACTCCACGGTGCGCTCGATCAGGTCCTCGCGGGCCTGGGTCAGCACGGAGATGGTGACGTCGTCGGGGATCGCGCCCGGCTCTTCGATGATCGACCGTACGAAATCGAAGTCCGTCTGGCCCGACGCCGGGAAGCCGACCTCGATCTCCTTGTAGCCCATCTTGACCAGCTGGTCGAACATCCGGCGCTTGCGCTCGGGCGACATCGGGTCGATCAGGGCCTGGTTGCCGTCACGCAGGTCGGTGGAGAGCCAGCGGGGGGCGGTGGTGACGCGCTTCTGGGGCCAGGTGCGGTCCGGGATGTCGACCTGCTCGTAGCGGCCGTACTTGTGGATCGGCATGGAACTGGGCTGCTGGCGGTTGGCCATGATGCTTCGGGCTCCTCAGGGTGTCCGGAAGGACGGCCGACGACGCAACGCGAAGCTCCGCGGGGAGGGAGTCGACCTGGACTACAGGCCCTCGCCGCGGCAGCTAAGAAGAAGCAGCCCGAAACGCATGATGCGCAGCATGCTAGCCGAGCCACTCCCCGTGCGGGGCGTCGTATCAGTATGCGGGACCCGGGGGACGAATGGGACAAAACGTGTTCCATACCACTTCGTCACGGAGCGTGCGGCTCCCTGTCCCCATATTTCACCAATCATGGTGGCGGGTAGTGACAGCTCGGTGACCCAGTGCAAAGGTGCCGGGCATGACGACCAACGGGGGCTTCGAGCCCGTCTTCTGCACCGTCGTACCGCCGCACGTCCTCGACAAACTGGCCCGGAACGACGACCCCGCACTCTCCGGTCCGGCTCGCCGGACCCTGATGCGCGACCACGAGCTGCGCGGCAGGCGCCGCGTGACGACCGAGTTCGCCCTCGCGGCCGCCCCGACGGCGAAGGCACCGTCGGACCAGCCGTTGCGCACCATCTACGACGCCGAGCACCGCACCGCCCTGCCCGGCACCAAGGTCCGCGGCGAGGGCGAGGACCCCGGCCAGGACGCCACGGTCAACCGCGCCTACGCCGGTCTCGGCGCCACCTTCGACCTCTTCCTCAAGGCGTACGCCCGCCACTCCATCGACGGCGACGGCCTGCCGCTGGACGCCACCGTCCACTACGACGAGAACTACAACAACGCCTTCTGGAACGGCGAGCAGATGGTGTTCGGCGACGGTGACGGCGAGATCTTCCTCGACTTCACCATCCCGATCGACGTCATCGGCCACGAGCTCACCCACGGCGTCACCCAGTACACGGCCAACCTGACCTACTACGGCCAGCCCGGCGCGCTGAACGAGTCGATGTCGGATGTCTTCGGCGCCCTCATCAAGCAGTACACGCTCGGCCAGACCGCCGCCGAGGCCGACTGGCTGATCGGCGCCGGGCTCCTCGCCCCGAGCGTCACCGGCAAGGCGCTGCGCTCCATGAAGGAGCCGGGCACCGCGTACGACGACGACGTCCTCGGCAAGGACCCGCAGCCCGCGACCATGGACGACTACGTCCGCACCGGCCGCGACAACGGCGGCGTCCACATCAACTCCGGCATCCCCAACCACGCCTTCTACCTGGCCGCAACCGCGCTCGGCGGCCACGCCTGGGAGAAGGCCGGGCAGGTCTGGTACGACGTCCTGACTGGCGGCGAGCTGTCGGACCGGGCCCTGTTCACGGACTTCGCGAAGCTCACCGTGAAGGCCGCGCGCGAGCGCTTCGGCGACGGCGGCGAGGAGCTCCAGGCCGTGGAGAAGGCTTGGGAACAGGTCGGGGTGCGGATCCTGTGAGCCCGTACTAGACATTGACCCATGCGTATTCAGGTACGGCGCACGGGTGGGTTCGCGGGCATCGAGCGGGACGCCGAGGTGGACACCTCGGGGCGCCCCGACGCCCAGGAGTGGCACGCCCTGGCCGAGAGCGCGCTCGCGTCCGGCCGGGGCACGCCCCCCGTCGGGGTCCCGGACGGCTTCAGCTACCGGATCACCGTGGACGGCCGCACGGTGTACTGCGCGGATCCCCGGCTCACGGAGGAGCAGCGCAAGCTGATCAGCCGGGTACTGAAGGAAGGGGCGTAACTGGTTCTTCGCGCCTGCCCGTTGACTTCCGTTACCGCCGGTACGGATGATCCGGCGCATGGCGATCGATGAGCGCGGTACGCAGAGTCCGATACCCCGGTTCCCGGCCGGCTTCCTGTGGGGCGTCTCGACGTCCGCCCACCAGATCGAGGGCGCCGTGGCCGAGCGCGAGCGGTCCGTGTGGGACGACTTCACGGCCGAGCCGGGCCGGGTGAAGGACGGCTCCACGGCCGAGGTGGCCTGCGACCACTACCACCGCTACCCCGAGGACGTGGCGCTCCTCGCCGACCTGGGCGTGGACGCGTACCGCTTCTCGATCTCGTGGCCCCGCGTGAACACCCCGACCGGCCTCGACTTCTACGACCGGCTGGTCGACGAGCTGTGCGCGGCGGGCGTACGGCCGGTGCCGACGCTCTTCCACTGGGATCTGCCGGCCGGTCTTGACTGGCTCGACCGGGACACGGCCGACCGTTTCGCCGCGTACGTGTCCGTGGTCGCCGAGCGGCTGGGCGACCGCGTCGGCAAGTGGATCACGATCAACGAACCCGCCGAACACACCCTCCTGGGCCACGCCCTCGGCACCCACGCCCCGGGCCGCAAGCTCCTCTTCGACGCCCTCCCCGTCGCCCACCACCAGTTGCTGGCCCACGGCCGGGCCGTACAGGCCCTGCGCGCGGCCGGCGCGACGGACGTCGGCATCGCCAACTCGCACGGCCCGACCTGGCCGGCCTCCCAGGAACAGGCGGACCTGGAGGCGGCGGGCTTCTACGACCTGCTGCTCAACCGGCTGTTCGCCGACCCGCTGCTGCTGGGCGCGTACCCGGACGGCATCGGCGAGTTGATGCCCGGGGACGTCGAAGCGGACCTGAAGGTGATCTCGGAATCCCTCGACTTCTACGGCGTCAACTACTACGCGCCGACCCGGGTGGGCGCCCCGCAGGGCACCGAGATCGAGTTCGGCGGGGTGCGCATGCCGGCCGAACTGCCCTTCTCGGTCCAGGAGATCGAGGGCGTGCCGACGACGGACTTCGGCTGGCCGGTGGTTCCCGAGGGCCTGACGGAGTTGCTCACCGGCTTCCGCGACCGCTACGGCGACCGGCTCCCGCCGATCGTCATCACCGAGAACGGCTGCTCGTACGAGGGCGTCGACGACCAGGAGCGGATCGCCTACCTGGACGGCCACATCCGGGCCCTGCACCGGGCGGTGGAGGCGGGCGTGGACGTACGCGGGTACTTCGTGTGGTCGCTGCTCGACAACTTCGAGTGGGCGGAGGGATACGCGCGGCGGTTCGGGCTCGTGCACGTGGACTTCGAGGACGCGGCGACGCTGACGCGGACGCCCAAGGCGTCGTACGGCTGGCTGCGGGACGTGCTACGGGCCCAGGTGCTGCGGGCCCGGGGGTGAAGGCCGACGCCCTGGCCGATCCCACGGAGCGGGTCGGCCGGGGGTGGACGGCGGCGCTGTCGCTGGCCAACGTGGCGATCTGGGTGGGCTGGTACGGCCCGCTGCAGATCCTGCTGGCCCGGCAGGCGGAGGACTTCGCGCCCGGCACCGGGATGTCGAAGGAGACGCTGCTGGCGTGGGTGACCGGCGTCGGCGCGGCGGTGTCGCTGGCGGCGAACCCGTTCTTCGGCGCGCTGTCGGACCGCACCGCGGCCCGCTGGGACCGTCGTACGCCCTGGATCGTGGCCGGTGCGGCGGGCGGCGCGCTGTCGTTGCTGCTGCTCGCCGGGGCGGGCGGGCTGTGGGCGATGGCGGTCGGCTGGTGCCTGGTGCAGCTGACCCTGAACGCGGCCTTCGCGGCGGTGACGGCGGCGGTGCCGGACCGGGTGCCGCGGCTCCAACGGGGCTCGGTGGGCGGCTGGTTGGGGGCGGCGCAGATCCTTGGGGCGGTCGTCGGCACGGGCCTGGCGACGGCGGCCGGCGGGATCGCGGCGGGGTACGTGGCGTGCGCGGTGTTCACGGCGGCGGGGGTGCTGCCGTACGTGCTGCGGTACCGCGACCTGCGGCTCGGGGCCGCGGAGCGTCCGGCGTGGTCCTGGGGTGCCTTCGCGCGCGGCTTCTGGCTGAGCCCGCGCCGCTACCCGGACTTCGGCTGGGCCTGGCTGACCCGCTTCCTGATCAACCTCAGCAACGCGCTGGTGCTTCTCTATCTGCTGTATTACCTGCGGGACCGCCTCCACCACGAGGACCCCGAGCAGGGCGTGCTGATCCTCACCGCCGTGGACACCGTGGCACTGCTGGCCACGGTCGTGGTCGGCGGGGTCTGGTCGGACCGCGTGGGCCGCCGCAAGCCCTTCGTGAGGTGGTCCGGGGTGCTGATGGCGGCGGCCACGGCCCTGCTGGCCGGCTGGCAGACCTGGACGGGCGCGATCGTCGTGGCGGCGTTGCTGGGCGTGGCCCTGGGGGTGTTCATGTCGGTCGACTTCGCGCTGATGACGGACGTCCTGCCCACGGCGCGGGACCGGGGCAAGGACCTGGGCGTCATCAACGTGGCCAACGCCCTGCCCCAGGTCGCGGCACCCGCCCTCGCCGCACCGATCGTCACCCACCTGGGCGGCTACCGGATGCTGTACCTGGTGGCGGCGGCGGTGGGGCTGGCCGGGGCGGTGCTGGTGGGGCGGATCAGGGGTGTGGACTAGGGCGTGTTGCCCTGGGGGCTGGGGCGGGCGGGCCGGGCGGTGATCAGCTCAGCATTCGCGGCCCCACCGTGCGCTGTGCAGGGTGACGGGGCCCTCGAAGGTCACCATGTTGGTGTCGTTCGGGTAGTGCAGGCACCCCTTGAAGTTGCCACCGTTCTCCGGCGTGGTGGTGAGGTTGTACCAGATGTGGTCGGCACCCGGCTGGCGCACACCGTTGTTGACGATGGTCACCCCGTTTTCCGAGCGCAGGTCGTACAGATTCCCCTTCGACTTCCACGTCGGCTTGCCCGACGCCGTGTCGTTGTTCCACACGCAGACGTATTCCCTGGGGCAGTCCGCCGGGGCGGCCGTCGCCGGCGGCGCCGCTGCCACACCCATGGCGCCCATCATCAGCACTGCCGCCACACCCATGCCGGCCTTCTCGCGCAACCGTGCCTTCACCATGTCGCCCCTCCGTTTCCGGTCACTCGGGGCAGCCCTGGTCAGTTGGGCCGCCCCCGAGTGACCCAGCATCGCGCGTGGTTCAGGGCACCGGTCCCTGACATCTGTCAGGCAACCGGAGGCCGGTCACAGCGCTCCGGCCTCCCGGGCCGCGTAGACCGACGGGTACAGCGGGCGGTAGCCGAGCTCCCGGCGGATACGGACAGTGGAGGTGATCACGTGCCACGGGTCGGGATCCGTACGGTCGTACAGCTCAGCCGGGACGTCGACGCCGTTGAGCTGGTGCAACTCGACCGCCGTGACGGGGGCGTCGTCGGCGATGTTGTAGACGCGGCCCGCGATGCCCGGCGCGTGCAGGATGCGCAGCAGCGCCTGGGCGACGTCCGCGTGATGGCCCATCTGGAGCCGTTGCGTGGCCGCCCAGTGCCGGGCCCACATCAGCGACTGGGCGAGATGCGGATCGCCCTCGCCGTAGACGAAGGGCAGCCGCCCGACGCGTACGTCCATGCCCTCCAGCGCGAGCAACTCCCGCTCGGCCGCCGCCTTGGACTCCGGGTAGGCACCCCACATCGGCCCGCCGGGCCGGCTCTCGTCGTCCTCGGTGAGCGGGCGGCCGCGTCCGGTGCCGTACACCAGCCCCGTACTGACCTGCACGAACCGCTGTACGCCGGAGGCCTGCGCGGCCCGGCCCAACTCGACGGCCGCGTCCCGGTTGACCGCCCAGGCCTCCTCGTCGGGCACGCCCCGGAAGGACGCGGCGACGTTCACGACGGCGTCGACCCCGGCGACCGCCTTGCCGAGCGCCTCCGCGTCCCGCAGGTCGCCGACGACGACCTCGGCGCCCAGTTCCGCGTACGGCTCGCCCCGCGCCGCGTCCCGGACCAGCACCCTGACCTTCTCCCCCGCCCTGGCCTGTGCCAGCAGCCTCGGCACGAAGCGCCGGCCGACCTGTCCTGTCGTACCCGTCACCAACGTCAGCATGTCCTGCTCCTCTCGTCACCGACCACCCTCGGACGGGGCCGGGGAGAGCGGGAGAGACCCGTTGATCAGGGGATCGGCAGTCCCTGGATAACCGGGGCGTGCTGCCGCAGGCTGGAGAGGTGAACCGAGCCGAACTCGCCGACTTCCTGCGCCGTGGCCGCGCCCGGCTGACCCCGTCGGACGTGGGCCTGACGCCGGGCACCCGGCGTCGCACGCCCGGTCTGCGCCGCGAGGAGGTGGCGCAGCTGGCGGGCATGTCGGTGGACTACTACACCCGCCTCGAACAGTCCCGGGGCCCGCGCCCGTCCCGCCAGATGCTGACGGCACTGGCCCGCGCGCTGCGCCTGACCGACGTCGAGCAGGACCACCTCTTCCACCTGGCCGGCGAGGAGCCCCCGCGGCGCGAGACGGCGTCGGCGCATGTCCGCCCGGGGCTGCTGCTGATCCTGGACCGGCTGCACGACACCCCGGCGCAGGTGGTGAACGACTGCGGCGAGGTACTGGCCCAGAACGCGATGGCGAAGGCCCTGGTCGGCGACGTGATGTCCCGCCCGCGCCGCGAGCGCAACCTGACCCGTCTCTTCTTCCTGGACCCGACCGCGCGCACCCTCTTCCCGCAGGAGGACCTCGCCGGCCACGCACGTGCCCACGTCGCCACCCTGCGCGCGGTGGCCGCGGCCCGCCCCGACGACCCCGAACCGGCCTCGCTGGTCGCCGAACTACGGGCATCCAGCGAGGAGTTCGCCCGCCTCTGGGACGAACACGAGGTGTCCCAGCGCAACAGAGCGACGAAACGCTTCGTCCACCCCGTCGTCGGCCTCCTGGAACTGGACTGCGAGGTCATGGTCAGCCACGAGCACCACCACCTCCTGGTCGTCCACACCGCCCGCCCGGGCACGGAGGCCTACGAGCGCCTGCAACTGCTGCGCGTGGTGGGCCTTCAGGACATGACCCCGAATTCAGCCCCTCCGGCGAAATCAGCCCCTCCGGCGTTTGAGGAGCGGGGGTCCGGGGGCTGGCCCCCGTAAGGCCGGGGTCGAAGGGGCGGCGCCCCTGGGGATGGGAGGGCAGGGGCGGCGGGGGCGAGAACCCTAGAAGCCAAGCTTCCGCAGCTGCCGGGGATCCCGCTGCCAGTCCTTGGCCACCTTCACATGCAGGTCCAGAAAGACCGGCGTCCCCAGCAGCGCCTCGATCTGCTTGCGGGACTTGATACCGACGTCCTTCAGACGCTTGCCCTTGGGCCCGATGATGATGCCCTTCTGACTGGGACGCTCGATGTAGACGAAGGCGTGGATGTCCAGCAGGGGCTTGTCGGCGGGCCGGTCCTCACGGGGAAGCATCTCCTCGACCACGACGGCGATGGAGTGCGGCAGCTCGTCACGGACGCCCTCCAGCGCGGCCTCACGGATCAGCTCGGCGATCATGACCTGCTCGGGCTCGTCGGTGAGGTCACCCTCGGGGTAGAGGGCGGGCCCCTCCGGCAGCAACGGGACGAGCAGGTCGGCCAGCAGACCCACCTGCTTGTCGCCCACCGCCGACACGGGGACGATCTCGGCCCACTCGAAGCCGAGTTCCTTGCCGAGCTGGTCGATCGCGATGAGCTGTTCGGCGAGCGCCTTGCTGTCCACGAGGTCGGTCTTCGTGACGATCGCGATCTTCGGCGTCTTCTTGATCGACGCGAGTTCCTTCGCGATGAAGCGGTCACCGGGACCGAGCTTCTCGTTCGCCGGCAGACAGAAGCCGATCACGTCGACTTCGGCCCAGGTCGTCCGGACGACGTCGTTGAGCCGCTCGCCCAGCAGCGTGCGCGGCTTGTGCAGACCGGGGGTGTCGACCAGGATCAGCTGGGCGTCCTCCCGGTGCACGATCCCGCGCACGGTGTGCCGCGTCGTCTGCGGCTGGTTCGCGGTGATCGCCACCTTCTGGCCGACCAGAGCATTCGTCAGCGTGGACTTGCCCGCGTTGGGGCGGCCCACGAAGCAGGCGAAGCCGGCGCGATGGGGCGCCTCGGACGGCTCGGATGACTTACTGCGAACGCTCATGGCGCCCATTCTCCCTGATCCACAGAGCCCGGCCGCACACGCGCCCGACCGCGGCCCGCCCGGTGAGCTTCCGGAAACCCCCGCGCAACGAAACGTCACCGAAACACACCCGTACGCGGCCGGAAACGCTAACCGGTGAATCTCTGACGAGCCCTCGCACCGTTGGAGACGACCGTGACCCTCGCCGCCGCAAGCGTCGACACCGGCGACACCGCCTGGCTGCTCGCCGCCACCGCCCTCGTCCTGCTGATGACCCCGGGCCTGGCCCTCTTCTACGGCGGCATGGTCCGCGCCAAGAGCGTCCTCAACATGCTGTTGATGAGCTTCGTGTCCATCGCGCTCGTCACCGTCGTGTGGCTGGCCTGCGGGTACTCGCTCGCCTTCGGGGACGACGCGGCCGGCGGGCTGATCGGCGGGCTGGAGCACGCCGGGATGGCAGGTCTCGGCCCGGACAGCGTCCAGGGCACCGTCCCGACCCTCCTCTTCGCCACCTTCCAGCTGACCTTCGCCGTGATCACCGCCGCGCTGGTCAGCGGCGCGGTCGCGGACCGGGCGAAGTTCGGGGCGTGGGTCGTGTTCGTGCCGGTGTGGGCGCTGCTCGTATACGTTCCGGTCGCCCACTGGACCTGGGGCCCCGGCGGCTGGGTCCTCGAACACCTCGGCGCCCTCGACTTCGCCGGCGGTCTGCCCGTCGAGATCACCTCCGGCGCCTCCGGACTGGCGCTCTGCCTGGTCCTCGGGCCGCGGCTCGGGTTCAAGAAGGACGCGATGCGGCCGCACAACCTGCCGATGGTCGTGCTCGGCGCGGGCCTGCTGTGGTTCGGCTGGTTCGGGTTCAACGCCGGTTCCGCGCTCGGCGCCAACGGCCTCGCGGCCGCCGTCTTCCTCAACACCCTCGCCGCCGGCTGCACCGGTCTGCTCGGCTGGCTCTTCGTCGAGCAGAGGCGCGACGGCCACCCGACGACGCTGGGCGCCGCCTCCGGCGCGGTCGCCGGTCTCGTCGCCATCACGCCGTCCTGCGGCTCGGTCTCGCTGCTGGGCGCGCTCGTCATCGGCCTCGCCGCCGGTGTCGTCTGCTCGTACGCCGTGGCCTGGAAGTTCCGGTTCGACTACGACGACTCGCTGGACGTCGTGGGCGTCCACCTGGTCGGCGGTGTCATCGGCACCCTGCTGATCGGCGTCTTGGCGACGGCCACCATGACGGGCGGCGCCGAGGGCCTGCTCCACGGCGGCGGGCTCGCGCAGCTCGGCAAGCAGGCGGTGGCGATCGTGGTCGTGGCGGCGTACGCCTTCCTCGTCACCTACGGCATCGGCAAGGTCATCGACAAGGTCATGGGCTTCCGGGCGAGCGAGGAGCAGGAGCACAAGGGCCTGGACCTTACGGTGCACGCCGAGAGCGCCTACGATCACGGGGTCCTGGGGCACGGCGCCCCGGTCACCTCGTCTCTCGCCACCTCCGTCCCCGCCGCGCAGAAGGTCAAGAAGCAGGCATGAAGCTGATCACCGCGATCGTCAAGCCCTACCGGCTCGACGAGGTCAAGACCGCCCTCCAGGAAATCGGCGTGCACGGTCTGACCGTGACCGAGGCGAGCGGCTACGGCCGTCAGCGCGGCCACACCGAGGTGTACCGGGGCGCGGAGTACCAGGTCGACCTGGTGCCGAAGGTACGGATCGAGGTCGTCGTCGACGACGCGGCGGCCGACGACGTCATCGACGCCATCGTGAAGGCCGCCCAGACCGGCAAGATCGGCGACGGCAAGGTCTGGGCGCTGCCGGTCGACACGGTCGTACGGGTCCGGACGGGCGAGCGCGGCCCCGACGCGCTGTAGAGCCGTAGCGGCGCCGGGACCGCGCCCGTTCCTCGGTACGTCAATACGTCACGCAGGTCAGTCGAACACGAACGGGCCCGGCGACTGCGGCCCGGTCGCCGTGCACGTGATGGTGATGCCGAAGACGGTCATCTGCAGCGAGCCGCCGAAGGCCTCCAGGCTGTCCCCGGGGGCGACGGTGCCGCTGAGGGGGCCGACCTGGACGGGGTCGCCGGCGGCCATCGCCGGGTTCTCCGTGCCGCTGAAGGCGACCGTTCCGCCGCTCGCCCTCACCAGGGTGAGCGTCGAGGAGATCGAGTCCTCCCCGAGCGCGATCGGCGCGGTGATCGCGGAGGAGTTGAGGGTGAGGGTGGCGGCGGTGCCGTCCTGCGTAGCCGTGAGGGTGGCCTCGCCGCCGCCGAAGCTGCCGCAGTCGGCGGTGATCGTGGCCGTGCCGGGGGCGACGGCGAGGGCGGCGGGCGCGAAGGCCAGTCCGGTGACCGCGAGGGCCCCGGCGACCAGCGTCGCACCAGCTCCGATGCGCATGCGTCTCATGGGGATCCGCTCCGTTTCGAGGTGGGGGAATTCCTGGCGTGGGGGGGTGGGGGAATTGCTCGGCAGGTGGATGCGGACACACTGCGGTGGAGAGCCGAACCTGACGGCCCGGACAGATCTGACGGTCCGTCGGAACTGCCGTTTCCATTGATGCGCGTGGGGTGAGGGTCGGCAAGGGTGATTTCCGGCCTCAACTACCGACGGGTCAACTAGCGGCCACCAAACGGTGACACAGCGCCACAACACAGGCACCGAACGCGAGACCCGCACCCCGTGAAACGTCCTCGTCGAAAAGCCCTACGGCCTTGTCAGTGCCCCGGCGTACCCTGGAAATCGCCAGGCCGCCCATGTGGCGGGCGAGTCGTATCGAGGAGGACGAGCAAGGCCTACGAGCCGGCCCATGACTCAGACACCCACAGCTCACACACCCGCGCAGGGGCAGGCGAGAGCACAGTTCACCGTCCCCGCCCAGCACCCCATGGTGACCGTGCTGGGGTCCGGCGACTCCCTGCTGCGCGTGGTCGAGAAGGCCTTCCCGGCGGCCGACATCCACGTCCGGGGCAACGAGATCAGCGCGGTCGGCGACGCCGCTGAAGTCGCCCTCATCCAGCGCCTGTTCGACGAGATGATGCTGGTGCTCCGCACCGGACAGCCGATGACGGAGGACGCAGTGGAACGCTCGATCGCCATGCTCAGAGCCAGCGAGAACGGAGAGGGCCCGGAGGAGACCCCGGCCGAGGTCCTCACCCAGAACATCCTCTCCTCGCGCGGCCGCACGATCCGCCCGAAGACCCTCAACCAGAAGCGGTACGTCGACGCGATCGACAAGCACACGATCGTCTTCGGCATCGGCCCCGCCGGCACCGGCAAGACCTACCTCGCCATGGCCAAGGCGGTGCAGGCCCTGCAGTCCAAGCAGGTCAACCGCATCATCCTGACCCGGCCCGCGGTCGAGGCCGGTGAGCGGCTCGGCTTCCTGCCGGGCACGCTCTACGAGAAGATCGACCCTTATCTGCGCCCGCTGTACGACGCGCTGCACGACATGCTCGACCCGGACTCGATTCCTCGGTTGATGGCCGCCGGGACTATTGAGGTGGCGCCGCTTGCATACATGCGGGGCCGTACGCTCAATGACGCCTTCATCATCCTCGACGAGGCCCAGAACACCTCGCCCGAGCAGATGAAGATGTTCCTCACCCGTCTCGGCTTCGACTCGAAGATAGTCATCACCGGTGACGTCACCCAGGTCGACCTCCCGGACGGCACCAAGTCCGGTCTGCGGCAGGTGCAGGACATCCTGGACGGTGTCGAGGACGTCCACTTCTCCCGGCTGTCCTCGCAGGATGTCGTCCGGCACAAGCTGGTCGGCCGTATCGTCGACGCGTACGAGAAGTTCGACAGCAAGCACGGCACCCAGAACGGCACGCACAAGGGGCCAAGCCGGGGCAAGTCCGGGCACAAAGGGAAGTAGAGACCGAGCAGCACCATGTCGATCGACGTCAACAACGAGTCCGGAACCGAGGTCGACGAGCAGGCGATCCTCGACATCGCCCGCTACGCGCTCGCGCGGATGCGCATCCACCCGCTCTCCGAGCTCTCGGTGATCGTCGTGGACGCCGACGCCATGGAGCAGCTCCACATCCAGTGGATGGACCTGCCCGGCCCGACGGATGTCATGTCCTTCCCGATGGATGAGCTGCGCCCGCCGTCGAAGGACGACGACGAGCCGCCCCAGGGGCTGCTCGGTGACATCGTGCTGTGCCCCGAAGTCGCGGCCAAGCAGGGCGCCGAGGCGCCCACGCAGCACTCCATGGACGAGGAGCTCCAGCTGCTCACCGTCCATGGCGTGCTGCATCTGCTGGGGTACGACCACGAGGAGCCGGACGAGAAGGCCGAGATGTTCGGTCTCCAGGCCGCCATCGTGGACGGCTGGCGCTCGGACAAGGGGCTGACGGGTCCGTCGCCGGCCCCGACCGTGTCATGAGCCTTCCCCTTGTCTCCGGCGCCATCGCCCTGGTGGTCGTGGCCTGGCTCGCCGCCTGCGCCGAGGCCGGCCTGGCGCGCGTCTCCAGCTTCCGCGCCGAGGAGGCCGTACGCGGCGGGCGGCGCGGCAGCGAGAAGCTCGCGCTCGTCGCCGCCGACCCGACGCGCTATCTGAACGTGGCGCTGCTGGTGCGCGTGGCCTGCGAGATGGCCGCCGCCGCGCTCGTCACCTACGCCTGCCTGCGGGCGTTCGACAGCACCACCGAGGCCCTGCTGGTCGCGATAGCGGTCATGGTGCTGGTGTCGTACGTCGCCGTCGGGGTCTCCCCGCGCACCATCGGCCGCCAGCACCCGCTGAACACGGCGACGGCGGCGGCGTACGTCCTGCTGCCGCTCGCCCGGATCATGGGCCCGATCCCGTATCTGCTGATCCTCATCGGCAATGCCCTGACCCCCGGCAAGGGCTTCAGGCGCGGCCCGTTCGCCTCCGAGGCGGAGCTGCGGGCGCTGGTCGACCTCGCCGAGAAGGAGTCGCTGATCGAGGACGAGGAGCGCCGGATGGTGCACTCGGTCTTCGAGCTGGGCGACACCCTCGTACGGGAGGTCATGGTCCCGCGGACCGACCTCGTCGTCATCGAGCGGTACAAGACCATCCGCCAGGCCCTCACCCTCGCCCTGCGCTCCGGTTTCTCGCGGATCCCGGTCGTCGGGGAGAGCGAGGACGACGTGGTCGGGATGGTCTACCTGAAGGACCTGACCCGCAAGACGCACATCTCGCGGGAGGCGGAGAGCGAGCTGGTGTCGACGGCGATGCGGCCCGCGTTCTTCGTGCCCGACACCAAGAACGCCGGTGACCTGCTGCGCGAGATGCAGAAGGAGCGCAACCACGTCGCCGTCGTCATCGACGAGTACGGCGGCACGGCCGGCATCGTCACCATCGAGGACATCCTTGAGGAGATCGTCGGCGAGATCACCGACGAGTACGACCGTGAGCTGCCCCCGGTGGAGGAGCTGGGCGAGGACCGCTACCGGGTCACCGCCCGGCTGGACATCACCGACCTGGGCGAGCTGTACGGCCTCGACGAGTACGACGACGAGGACGTGGAGACCGTCGGCGGGCTGCTGGCGAAGGCGCTGGGCCGGGTCCCGATCGCCGGGGCGTCGTCCGTGGTCGAGCTGCCCGACGGCCGTGACCTGCGGCTGACCGCGGAAGCGGCGGCCGGCCGGCGGAACAAGATCGTGACGGTGCTGGTGGAGCCGGTGACCCCGGTGCCGGCGGCGGAGGAGCAGCGGGAGGCGAAGGCGGAGTGAGTCCCGAGGAGCTGCGCGGCTTCTGTCTGTCGTTCAACGCCGCCGTGGAGGACTTCCCCTTCAACCCGGACATCTCCGTCTTCAAGGTCCTGGGCAAGATGTTCGCCCTGAGCTGGATGGACGCCCGCCCGCTCACCGTCAACCTCAAGTGCGACCCGGAGGACGCGGTCCGGCTGCGCGACGAGCATCCCGGCCTGATCATCCCCGGCTACCACATGAACAAACGGCACTGGAACACGGTGACGGTCGACGGTGAGCTCCCGGACCGGCTTGTCCGGGAGCTCGTCGAGGACTCGTACGACCTGGTCGTGGCGGGCCTGCCGAGGGCCGACCGGCTCCGTCTCGACCGCCCCTGAGCCGACCGTCACACCGAGCGGGCCGTCCGCCGGGTCCGCAGGCCGACCGCGACCAGGGCCGCCGCGGCGAGCACGATCCCCGCGTCGAGCGCCAGCACCGTGCGGGTGCCGGACAGCAGGTCGCCGGAGGTCGTCGCGAGGACGCCCAGCAGCGGGATGCCGACGGTGAGGCCGATCTGCTGGGTCGAGGTGACCAGGCCGGTGGCCAGGCCCTGCTCCTCGTCGGGGACGCCTGAGGTGACCGTCAGGCCGTAGGAGATGATCGCGCCCAGGTGGAACATGCTCGCCAGCGAGACGGCGGCCGTGGCGAGCCAGACGGACCAGGTGTGGGCGTCGAGGAACACCAGGCCGGCGATGAAGGCGCCCTGCCCCGCGAGCGAGACGACCAGGGTGCGGCGGGCGCCGAGGCGGCTGAGGAACCTCGGGGTGAGCGTGCCCGCGAGCACCGACATGACGCCCTGGACCCCGAAGACCAGGCCGGTCTGCCAGGCCGACAGGCGCAGGATCTCCTGGAGGTACAGGGTGAGGACGAAGATCACGGTCGACATCATCGAGAAGGTGACCAGGCCGCCCAGATTGCCCCAGGCCACCGTGCGGCGGCGCAGCATGGGCAGGGAGACCAGGGGTGCCGCGGTGCGGGACTCCACGGCCACGAAGGCCGCGAGGAGGGCGAGGCCGGCGATCAGGGTCGCGACGACGTCGACGCGGGCGAAGCCGTGGTCGGCGGCCGTCGTCAGCGCGTAGATCAGGGAGAGCAGACCGCCGGTGACGGTCACAGCCCCCGGGACGTCCAGCTGGGGGCGGTCCGGAGTGCGGGACTCGGGCAGCAGGCCGGGGGCGAGCGGCAGCACGATCAGGGCGAAGACGGCGAGCAGACCCATGGTGGAGCGCCAGCCGAACGCGTCGGTCAGGACACCGCCCGCGACCATGCCGATGGTGAAGCCGAGCGACATCAGCGTGCCGGAGATCCCGAGGGCGCGGTCCCGGGCGGGGCCCTCGGCGAAGGTGGTGGTCAGCAGGGACATGCCGGTCGGGACGATGACCGCGGCGCCGAGACCCTGCAGGGCGCGGCCCGCGAGGAACGACGCGGGGTGCCAGGCGAGCGTCGCGAGCACCGAGGCCGCGGCGAACAGGGCGAGCCCGGTGAGGAACAGTTTGCGGCGGCCGTACAGGTCGCCGATGCGGCCGAAGAGCAGCAGGAAGCCGCCGGACGGCAGCGCGAACGCCGTGACCGCCCACTGCAGTGCCGACTGGCTCATGCCGAGGTCGGCGCCGAGGACGGGCAGGGCGACGTTCAGGACGGAGAAGTCCAGGGCGACCATGAACTGGGCGGCGCACAGGACGAACAGGACGAGTTTGTCGCGCGTCGACATCCCGGGGGTGTCGAGTGGTGGGGCTGAGGTCGAGGTCGGGGTCGTGGTGGGACTGGTCGTGGTGGGACTGGTCGTGGTGGGACTGGTGGTGTCGATCGCCATGGGTAAGAGCCTGCTGGCGTCGGAATAGCCGTGGGGAGCGGCAAGTTGTGCTGGTGGTGGCACCACCAGCCACCAGAACGAGGGGGATCGGTACGTGTCCGTGGACGCGCTGAAGAGTCATCGGCGGCGCGAGCTGCGCGAGTTCCTGATGAGCAGGCGGGCCCGGGTGACCCCGGCCGACGCGGGACTTCCGGATGGTGGCGCGCGGCGGCGTACGCCGGGGTTGCGGCGCGAGGAGGTCGCCGTGCTCGCCGGGGTGGGTGCCTCCTGGTACCAGTGGCTGGAGCAGGGGCGGGACATCTCCGTGTCGCCGCAGGTGCTGGACTCGGTGGGCCGGGTGCTGCGGCTGAGCAACGCCGAGCGCCGGCATCTGTATCTGCTGGCCGGGCTGAATCCGCCGGAGCGCGAGGTGGAGCCCGAGAAGCAGGACATGTGCGACGGGCTGCGGCGGCTGATCGACACGTGGATGCCGTATCCGGCGCACATCATGGACCGGTACTACAACGGCGTGCTGCACAACGACGCGGCGGCGACGGTGCTCGGCATGCGGCCCGGCAAGCGGTGGAACTGCCTGATCGACTTCTTCACGGACCCGATGTACCGGGCGCGGGCGAGGAACTGGGAGCAGAACGCCCGTACGGTCGTGGCGCAGTTCCGTGCGCTCTGCTCGGCCTCGCCCGACGACGAGGGGTTCCAGGCGGTGCTGGCCGAGGCGCGGGCGTCCAGTCCGGAGTTCACCGAGTTGTGGGAGCGGCGGGACATCGAGGACGCCGGGCAGATCCTCAAGGAGCTGGACCATCCTCTGCTCGGGGAGCTGTGTCTGGAGTCGAGCGTGATGCAGATGCCGGCGCGGCCCGATCTGTCGATCGTGCTGCACACGCCGCTGAACGAGGCGAACACGGCGGCGAAGCTTCAGTGGCTGGCGTCGCCCGAGGGGCGGCGCGGGGCGATGTACCCCGTGGCCGGATAGGGCCGGTGGCGCTACGTATGCTCAGCTCATGACCGACAACAGCGCGCTCGACCCCGAGGACCGCAAGATCGTCACCCTGGCCCGTTCCGCGCGGGCCCGCAACGGTGTGGCCGAGGGGGCGGCCGTACGGGACGACACCGGTCGTACGTATGTCGCCGGGACCGTCGAACTGGACTCCCTGAAGCTGAGCGCGCTGCGGACCGCTGTGGCGATGGCGGTGGCTTCCGGAGCGACGTCGTTGGAGGCGGCGGCGGTCGTGACGGAGGCGGAGGTTGTTCCGGCGGAGGATCGGGCCGCTGTGCGGGACCTTGGGGGGGCGGGGACGCCGGTGTTGGTGGCGGGGGTGGACGGGGTGGTGCGGGCCACCGTGCCGGCGAGCTGAGACCCGACCTTCTCTCGCCCCCGCCGCCCCTACCCGTCCCATCCCCAGGGGCTCCGCCCCTTCGACCCCGGGGTCGTCCTTCGAGTGCGGCCCCGGCGGGGGCTGGTCGCGCCCACGCGGCGGAGCCGCAAATCGACACAGCCCCGCGCCCCTTCTGGGGCTCCGCCCCAGACCCCGCTCCGACCTTCCAGCCCGTCCGGCCTTTGAGGACGAGGCTCTGCCGCAGAGGGCTCTGCCGGCCCAGGCATCTTCAGCCCGTCCGGCGTTTGAGGACGAGTCTCCGCCGTCCCCAACCCCCACCCCCCCCCGCAGGAGGCGAGGGTCTTCAGCCCGTCCGGCGTTTGAGGACGAGGCCCGGAGGGGCGATCAGGGGGGGCCGGGGCGGAGCCCCCAGGGATGGGATGGGTAGGGGCGGCGGGGGCGGGTTTCGGTGGGCGGGGGGCTGTGGGGGGTGTCAGGCTGAGGGCAGGGGATCTGCGAAGGGACTCGCCATGATCACCACTGACCTCACTCCCGGCTCGCCCTGCTGGCTGGACCTCGGCGCCCCCGAGGTCACGACGGCCGCAGCTTTCTACGGCGCGGTACTCGGCTGGGAGTACGAGTCCATGGGCGGTTCGGAGGACTTCGAAGGCGGGATGTTCAAGAAGGACGGCAAGACCGTCGCCGGCCTCGGCAAGCTCACCGAGGAGGGCGCCCGCCCGGCCTGGATGATCTACTACACGGTCGACGACGCTGACGCGTCGGCACAGGCCGTGCAGCAAGCGGGTGGCACCGTACGGGTGGCGCCGATGGACCTGGAGGACTGGGGCCGGATGGCCCAGTTCAGCGATCCGTTGGGCGGCCAGTTCGCCGTCTGGCAGCCGGGCAAGAACTCCGGCTTCGAGCTGGCGGACGAGCCGGGTTCACTGTCGTGGACCGAGCTGTACACGAGCGACGCCGCGGCCGCGAAGGAGTTCTACGGCGGGATCTTCGGCTGGCAGTACAGCGAGATGGAACTGCCGGGCGGCGGGGGCGCGTACACCCTCATCACCCCGGCCGGCCGGCCCGAGGACCGGATGCAGGGCGGCCTGATGGAACTGCCCGCGGAGAACCTCGCACTGGCGGGCGGGAAGCCGTACTGGCACCCGGTGTTCAACGTCGACGACTGCGACGCCGCGGTGGCCAGGGTCACCGAGAACGGCGGCAGCGTGCAGATGGGACCGGAGGACGCGGAGGGCGTCGGCCGGCTGGCGGTCTGCCTGGACCCGGCCAACGCGGACTTCGTGGTGCTGAAGCCGGCCCCTCCGAGCTGAGTCCTCACGCCGACCGGCGGAACCCGATCGTCGGCACCGCCCGCCGCAGCGGCCACGGTCTCCCCTGCTCCTCCGGCACCAGGTCCGACAGGAACGCGTACCGGCGCAGCGCCTCGGGGTCCTGCCGGTCGAGGGACTGGACCTTGCGCCACCAGGCGCCGATCTCGGCCCAGCCGGGGGCGGACAGGGAGCCGCCGAACTCCTGGACCGAGAGGGCGGCGGTGAGCCCGGCGAAGGCGAGGCGGTCGGCGAGCGGCCAGTCGGCGAGGGTGCCGGTGACGAAGCCGGCCACGAAGACGTCCCCGGCGCCCGTCGGGTCCAGTGCCTCCACGGCGATGGCGGGCACCACGGCCGTCTCCCCGGTCCGCCCGTCCACCGCGTACGCGCCCTCCGCGCCGAGGGTGACCACCGCGACCGGGACGTACGCGGTGAGGGCGTGGGCCGCCTCGCGCGGGCAGTCGGCGCCGGTGTACCGCATGGCCTCCTCGGCGTTCGGCAGGAACGCCTCGCAGTGCTCCAGGTCGGCCAGTCCGGCCAGGTCCCACGCCCCCGTGTCGTCCCAGCCGACGTCGGCGAAGATCCGGGCGCCCTTGCTCGCGGCCTGCGCGATCCAGGAGGCCCGCCGACCGGGGACGAGGGAGGCCACGGCGGCACGCGCGCGCGGCGGGCAGTCCGGGGCGGGCTCCTCCGGGGGCGGCTCGTGGCCGTGGGAGACCATCGTGCGCTCTCCCTCGTACGCCATGGACACCGTCACGGGTGAGTGCCAGCCGGGGACGGTGCGCGAGGGTGAGAGGTCGATGCCCTCGCCGTGCTCCAGCGCGTCCCAGCAGTACTCGCCGTAGTGGTCGTCGCCGAAGGCCGCCGCGAGGGACGTCCGCAGGCCGAGGCGGGCCAGGGCCGTCGCCATGTTCGCCACGCCGCCGGGACTCGACCCCATGCCGCGCGCCCAGGACTCGGTGCCGCGCACCGGGGCGGAGTCGAGGCCGGTGAAGATGATGTCGAGGAAGACCGTGCCGGTGAGGTACACGTCCCAGGGCGGGTCGGCGGGTGTGCGCAGACCGGCGAGGGGGTCGACCTGGCTCCGGCGGTACGGCTTGGCCGCCCTGGTCGACGGGCCGTGGGACGGGGATCCCTGGGGCGAGGGACCCCTTCCGTTTCCGGTCGGCGCGGTGGACGCGGTGGGCGTGGTCACGGTGCGCTCCCTGACGTGGTGCTGATCTGGCCAGTGTGCACCACGTCACCGACAACGCCACCGTGATCCCGCCCGCGCCCGCGTGGACGGGATCACCCGCCCGGTCGGCGGGGCACTACCAGCGCGGCACCGAGGGCGTGACCCAGCCGGGTTCGGCGACCCGCATCGCGGCGGCGTCGTCGCGGTCCCGCAGCGAGCCGTCGTCTTCCAGCCACCGCCGGTGCAGCTCCGCCAGCCTCGCGCGGTCCAGCTCGACGCCGAGGCCGGGCGCGTCCGAGACGGCGACCTTGCCGCCTTCGAAGGTGAGGCGCTCGGTGAGGACGTCCTCGGACTGCCAGGGGTAGTGGGAGTCGCAGGCGTGGTGGAGGTTCGGGACGGTGGACGCGACGTGGGTCATCGCGGCAAGGGAGATACCCAGGTGGGTGTTGGAGTGCATGGACACCCCTACGCCGAAAGTGCGACAGATCGCCGCGAGTTGTTGCGTATTGCGCAGCCCACCCCAGTAGTGGTGGTCGGAGAGCACGACCTGCACGGCGTCCTTGGTGAACGCCTCCTTGATCTCCGCGAACGTCGTCACGCACATGTTGGTCGCCAGCGGCACCCCGGCCCGCGCGGCGACCTCGGCCATGGCGGCCGTACCGAGCGCCGGGTCCTCCAGGTACTCCAGGACGTCCCCGAGTTCGCGCGCCACCTTCAGCGAGGTCTCCACGGACCAGGCCCCGTTGGGGTCGAGCCGCAGGGGGTGCCCGGGAAAGGCCTCGGCGAGTGCCCGTACGGCCGCGATCTCCTCGTCCGGCGGGAAGACGCCGCCCTTGAGCTTGAAGGAGGTGAAGCCGTACCGCTCGGTGAACTTCCGGGCCTGCTCGACGATCCCGGCCGGGTCGACGGCGGCACCCCAGTCGTCCTTCTCGGCCGCGACGCCCGCGGGGTGCTCGGCCCACTTGTAGAAGAGGTACGCGCTGTACTCGACCGCGTCGCGCACCTTGCCGCCGAGCAGCGCGTGCACGGGCAGCCCGAGCGCCTTGCCGAGGGCGTCGAGGCAGGCGACCTCGAAGCCGGAGACGACGGACAGCCGCAGCTTGTCGGCGGTCTGGACGCCGCGCAGCCCCCCGACGTCGACCTGCCCCTGGATCCGGGACCGGTCGACGGACACCTCGTCGGCGACGACGAACAGGCCGTTCAGATCGCCCACTTGGCGCCCGACGAGCTTCTCCGCGAACGGCCGGGCGAGTTCCAGGTACTTGGTGTCGCCGTACGTCTCGCCGACGCCCGTGACGCCGTCGGCGGTCACGACCTCCACGATCAGCCGGGGTGTGTACGGCTGGTGGACGCCCTGGGTGTTCAGCAGAGGCGGGTCGGCGACCAGGATGGGCGTGAGGCGGACCTCGGTGATCGTGAGGTTCACAGGGCGGCTCCTACGAGGTCGAGGCCGGTGGCGAGGAGGGTGCGCAGGTCGGCGAGGTCGGTGGCCGAGGGGTCGGTGAGCGGGGCGCGTACGGGGCCGACGGGGCGGCCGCGCAGCCGGGCGGCCGCCTTGACCAGGGACACCGCGTAGCCGGGCACCCGGTCGCGGATCTCGACGAGCGGGACGTAGAAGTCGCGCAGCAGCTTGTCGACCGTGCCCTGGTCGCCGCCGTGGAGAGCGGTGAAGAAGGCGTTGGCGATCTCGGGGGCGAAGGCGTGGACGGCGGAGGAGTAGGCGGGGACGCCGACGGTGGCGTAGGCGCGGGCCTGGATCTCGGCGGTGGCGGCGCCGTTGAAGAAGAGGAAGTCCTCGGGGGCGGCGAGGGTGAGGCGCTGGAGGCGGTCGAGGTCGCTGTGGCCGTCCTTGAGCCCGATGACGTTCGGGATGCGGGCGATGCGCCGCAACGACTCGGCGGTGTAGGCGACCTGGCCGCGCTGGTAGGCGATGAGCGGCAGGCGGGTCCGGGCGGCGAGCTGCTCCAGCTGGGCGACCAGGCCGTCCTGCGGGGCGGCGACGAGGTAGTGCGGCAGGACGAGGAGGGCGTCGGCGCCGGCCTCCTCCGCGATCAGGGCGAACCGGGCGGCCTGCGCCCAGCCGTACCCGACGCCGGCGACGACGGGGACGCGCCCGCCCGACGCCTCGACGGCGATCGAGACGACCTGCCGGTATTCGTCCTCGTCCAGCGAGAAGAACTCGCCGGTGCCGCAGGCGGGGAAGACCGCGCCGGGGGCGGTGGCGAGCTGGGCGGCGACATGGGTGCGGAAGCCGTCCGGGTCCAGCGTGCCGTCGTCGTGGAAGCTCGTGAGCGGGAACGACAGCACGCCCTGTGCCATGCCGTCCCGCAAGCGGCGGATCGTGACCGTATGCGTGTCGGTACCCGTATCGAGGCTTACCCTCGCCATCTCTCCCCATCTCCAGATGTAGATGTCATCCACGTATGAGAATCGAGATTAGATAGGCGAACCACCAGCGTCAATGGCGCCGTCCGTACGAGGGCGCGACGATTACCATCGGCCCATGTCAGAGACAGGCGGCGTCCGCGAAGTGAAGTCGGCGGCGCGCACCGTGGAGTTGCTGGAGCTGCTCGCCGCGCGCGGCGACCGCCCCGCCCGCCTTCAGGAACTGGCCGAGGCGCTGGACGTGCCGCGCAGCTCCATGTACGCGCTGCTCCAGACCCTGATCTCGCGCGGCTGGGTCCGCACGGACGTCACCGGTTCCCTCTACGGCATCGGCATCCACGCCCTGCTCACCGGCACCAGCTACCTCGACTCCGACCCGCGCGTCCGGGTCGTACGCCCGTATCTCGACGAGGCGTCGGAGGCGCTGGGCGAGACGATCCACATGGCGCGGCTGGACGGGCGGGACGTGGCGTACCTGGCGACGCGCGAGTCGCACGAATACCTGCGGACGATCAGCCGGGTGGGCCGGCGTCTGCCCGCGCACGCGGGCGCCCTGGGCAAGGCCCTGCTCGCCGAACGCCCCGACACCGACCTCCCCGACGGTCCGTACGAGCCCCTCACCCCCCACACCCGCACCACCCGCGAGTCCCTCGCCGCCGACCTCGCCGAAGTAAGGGCGCGCGGTTACTCGATCGACCGCGAGGAGGGCGTCCCCGGCATCGTCGGCTTCGGCTTCGCGCTGCGCTACGAGGTCCCGGCCCAGGACGCGATCAGCTGCTCGGTGCCGGTGGCACGGCTGTCGGCGGGCCACGAGGAGCGGATCGTGGCGGTGATGCGGGAGATCAGGGCGAAGATCGAGGCGACGGTTCCCGGCGGGAGCGGCGGGGGCGGGGCCGTGCACTGGCGCAGGTGAGGTCCGCTTTCCGGCACGGATGAGGGCGCCTTCGCGGCGCAGATGAGGGCATCTTCTACCCGTGATCCCCCACCCCAAACAGAACGTGCCCCAGATCACACCACCCGCGCTTCTTCCCCCCTCCCCCCGCTTGATACAAATTGCCCGCGCGTTCCTGTCCGTCGACGGCCTGCGCTCCTCCCCCTCTTGAGCCGCTCCTTTCGCATGCCCTGGGAACGCCCGTGTTCGCCCCTCGCACCACTCCCTGGCCCCTCGTCGCCCTTTTCACGGCCGGGTACCTCGCTCCGTATCTGCTGCCCACGGTCGTCGGCAGACTCGACTCCGGACTTCCGCTCACCCCCACCCAGGCGGGCGCCGTCGGCAGTGCGCTGCTGCTGAGTTCGGCGTCGGCGGGCTTTTCGCTGGCCTCCCGGGTGGACCGGATCGGGGCACAGCGGCTGGCCCGGATCGGCCTCACCCTGGCCCTGCTCGGCTACGGCGGCGCGGCGCTCGCCCATGCCCTGCCGGCCGTGGTGCTGGGCGTCCTGGTCGGCGGCTTCGGCTCGGGTACCGCGACGGCGGTCGCCGCCACCGGCATAGCCGCCCTGCGCGACCCTCACCGCGCCACCACGCTGGGCCTCCTGGGCGTCTCCGCCCTCGCGGGCGCCGTCTACCTGACGGTGCCGCACCTCGGCGCGGGCCACGGCCAGCCACTGGCCGCCATCGCCCTCACCGCGCTCGCCGTATGGCCGCTGACGGCCCGTCTGACGCCCAGCGGGGCGCCGCAGCCCCGGAGTCGGGCGGCCACCACCCGCCTCCCCCACCTCCGCCACGGTCTGGCCCTCGCCGCCTGCATGCTCTGCTGGTCCCTCGCCCAGAACTCCCTGTGGGGCGTCAGCGGCCGGATCGGCCTGGACCAGGCGCGGCTGACGGAGGCGACGGTCGGCGCGGTGTTCGCTGTCGGGCTCGGTGCCGGGCTGCTGGGCGTGACCGGGGCGGGCGCGCTCGGCCCGCGCCTCGGCCGCGCGCTTCCCGTCGGCGCCGGTACCGCCCTCATCGCGGTGTGCATCGCGCTCAGCGCGTCCGCGACCGACCTGACGACCTTCGCGACCGGCGAGATCGCCTGGAACACGCTCTACCCGATCGTCCTGTCGTACGTCATCGGCCTCGCCGCCTCCCTGGACTCACGGGGCCGTTGGGCGGTCCTCGTGGGCTCGGCGTCCTCCCTGGGCACCGCGGCCGGCCCCCTGACCGGCAGCGTCCTGTCCGCCCAGGCCGGCTTTCCCGCCATGGGCACGGTCCTCGCGGCCGGCCTGCTGGTCGTCGCCGTACCGATGACGGTCGTGGCCCTGGCCCGACGCCCGCAGGAGACGGTCGAGGTGGCCGAAGGCGCGGAGATCATGGAGATCGTCGAGATCCCCCTGGACACCACGGAAGCCACCCCGACGGCCCCGGACCGCCTGACCGCGGCGACCTGAACCGCCGCCGGCCCGGCTACCCGAACTCGTACGCCTCCACCTCGGCCAGATACCGCGCCCGCAGCTCCTCGTCGTCCTCCAGGAAGGAGGCGAGGAAGGAGTTGCGGGCCAGTTCCCGGAGCCGTTCCCGGTCAAGGCCCAGCGCCGAGCGCACCGCGTCGAAGTTGTCGCCCGCGTAGCCGCCGAAGTAGGCCGGGTCGTCGGAGTTGACCGTGCACATCAGGCCGGCGTCGAGCATGGCGGGCAGCGGGTGGTCGGCGAGGACGTCGACGGTCCGCAGCCGCACGTTGGAGAGCGGGCAGAGGGTCAGCGGCACCCGGTCCCGGACCAGCCGCTCGACCAGCGCCGGGTCCTCCATGCACCGCAGCCCGTGGTCGACGCGCTCGACGCCGAGGATGTCGAGGGCCTCGGTGATGTACGCCGGCGGCCCCTCCTCGCCCGCGTGCGCGACGCGGCGCAGGCCGAGCGCGGCGGCGGCCTCGTAGACCTCGCGGAACTTCACCGGCGGATGGCCGACCTCGGCGGAGTCGAGGCCGATGCCCACGATCCGGTCGAGATACGGCTCGGCGGCCCGCAGCGTCGCCATGGCCGACTCGGCGGAGTCGTCGCGCAGGAAGCACATGATGAGCCGGGTCGAGACCCCGTGGTTCGCCTCGCTGCTCCCCAGCGCCCGCCACAGCCCCTCGACCACCGTGCCCAGCTCCAGGCCCCGCTTGGTGTGCGCCTGCGGGTCGAAGAAGATCTCCGCGTGCCGCACGCCCTGCGCGGCGGCACGGGCGAGGTAGGCGTTCGCCAGGTCCTCGAAGTCCCGCTCGGTGCGCAGGACGGCCATGAGCTCGTAGTACAGGTTCAGAAAGGACTGGAGGTCCTCGAACTGGTACGCCTTGCGGAGCTCGTCGGTGTCGGCGTACGGCAGCTCGACGCCGTTGCGCGCGGCCAGCTCGAAGGCGAGCTCGGGTTCGAGGGTGCCTTCGATATGGAGGTGCAGTTCTGCTTTCGGGAGAGACATCAAAGCATCGTACGGGGGTATTACCGACGTTTCGGCAGCGGCACCCGCAAGAGGTCGTACGCCACCGTCAGCTCCCCGTCGAAACCGGCGTCCCGCGCCTGCCGCTCGAACTCGTCCGGCTCGCTGTAGCGCTGACTGAAGTGGGTGAGCACGAGATGCCGTACGCCGCACTCCAGGGCGACGCGTGCGGCCTGACCGGCGGTCAGATGGCCGTGCTCGACGGCGAGTTCGACGTCGTCGTCCAGGAACGTCGACTCGATGACGAGCATGTCGCAGCCGTCGGCCAGGGCGTACACCCCGTCGCACAGCCGGGTGTCCATGACGAACGCGAAACGCTGCCCGCGGCGCACCTCGCTCACATCCGCGAGGGAGACCCCGCCGAACACCCCGTCCCGCTGGAGCCGGCCCACGTCCGGCCCCTTGATGCCGTGCGCGGCGAGGCGTTCGGGCAGCATGCGGCGGCCGTCGGGCTCGACCAGGCGGTAGCCGTACGACTCGACGGGATGCGACAGCCGGGCGGTCTCCAGCGTGTAGCCACCGGTGTCGGCGACGACCCCGTCCTCGCTGACCGGCGCCTGCGCGAGGTCGACGGTCTCGCGGTAGGCGGTGGCGTACCGCAGCCGGTCGAAGAAGCGCTGTCCGGAGAGCGGGTAGTGGGCGGTGACGGGGTGCGGGACCTTGTCGAGGTTGATCCGCTGGATGACGCCGGCGAGCCCGAGCGAGTGGTCCCCGTGGAAGTGGGTGACACAGATCCGGTTCAGGTCGTGCGCCGCGACGCCGGCCCGCAGCATCTGCCGCTGGGTGCCCTCGCCGGGGTCGAAGAGGATCCCTTCGCCGTCCCATCGCAGCAGGTACCCGTTGTGGTTGCGGTGCCGGGTCGGGACCTGGCTCGCCGTGCCGAGGACGACCAGTTCACGTACGGACATGGCGAGTTACCCGGGGGGCCACTGCATGCCGCGGCCGCCGAGGACGTGGGCGTGCGTGTGGAAGACGGTCTGGCCCGCGCCGGCGCCGGTGTTGAAGACGATGCGGTAGCTCTCCAGCTTGTCCTCGTCGGCCACGGCCTGGGCCTCGCGCAGGACGTCCGCGGCGAGGGCCGGGTCGGCGGCGGCGAGGGCTGCGGCGTCCTTGTAGTGCGCCTTGGGGATGACCAGGACGTGGGTGGGCGCCTGGGGGTTGATGTCCCGGAAGGCGACGGTCGTCTCCGTCTCCCGGACGATCGTCGCCGGGACATGCCCTTCGACGATCTTGCAGAACAAGCAGTCGTCCTTCGATTCCCCTGCCATGCGTGTGCCTCCTCACGCCGGGTGATCTCTCACGGGCATGCTATCGCCGAGGACACAGACTCCCTCACCGGTCCGGCAGCTGCGGTGCCGACTTGGCCGGCCGTTCCTCCAGCCCCGCCAACGCGAGCCGCACCGCCTCGTCCAACTGCGCGTCCCGCCCGGCCACCCAGTCCTGCGGACGCTGCACCACCTCCACATCCGGGTCCACCCCGTGGTTCTCCACGTCCCAGCCGTAACCCTCCAGCCAGATCGCGTACTTCGGCTGTGTGATCAGCGTGTCGTCGACCAGGCGATAACGGCTGTCGATCCCGATGACGCCGCCCCACGTCCGCGTCCCCACCACCGGCCCGAGCCCCAGCGCCTTGATCGCCGCGTTGACGATGTCCCCGTCGGACCCGGAGAACTCGTTCGCCACCGCGACCACGGGCCCGCGCGGAGCATCCGCCGGATAGCTGTACGGCCGCATCCCGCGCGGCAGTTCCCACCCCACGATGCGCCGCGCCAGCTTCTCCACGACCAACTGCGAGGTGTGCCCGCCGCCGTTCTCCCGGACGTCCACGACGAGGCCCTCACGGGCGACCTCGACCCGCAGGTCACGGTGGATCTGCGCCCAGCCCGGCGCCTGCATGTCCGGAACGTGGAGGTAGCCGAGCCGGCCGCCGGACTTCTCGTGGACGTACGCCCGCCGGTCGGCCACCCACGCGTGGTAGCGCAGCGGCTGCTCGTCGGCGATCGGTACGACGACCGCGTGCCGTGCCTCCCCGCCCCCGGCCGGTGAGACGGTCAGCTCCACCGCCTTGCCGGCCGTGCCGACGAGCAGCGGCCCGGGCCCGGTCACGGGGTCCACCGGCACCCCGGCCACCGCCAGGATCGCGTCCCCGGCCCGCACCGCGACCCCGGGTGCGGCCAGCGGCGCCCGGGCGTCGGGGTCGGAGGTCTCCGACGGCAGGATGCGGTCGATGCGCCAACTGCCGTCCTTATGACGGGAGATGTCGGCGCCGAGCAGGCCCTGCCGGGCCCCGCCGCCGTAGCCGCCGCGCCCCGCGACGTACGCGTGCGAGGTGCCCAGCTCGCCCTGCACCTCCCAGAGCAGGTCGATCAGGTCGTCGTGGGTGGCGACCCGGTCCAGCAGGGGGCGGTAGCGGTCCAGTACGCCCGTCCAGTCGACCCCGCTCATGTCCGGCCGCCAGAAGTGGTCGCGCATGATGCGGCCGGTCTCGTCGAACATCTGCCGCCACTCCGCCGACGGGTCGACCGTCTGCCGTACCCGCGTCAGGTCCACGGTGATGTTCGAGTCGCTGTCGTCGTCGCCGGAGGCCCGCCGGTCGCTGGGGACGACCTTGAGCCGGCTGTCGGTCCACAGCAGCACCCGCTTGCCGTCGCCGCTGACCTCGAAGTGGTCGGCGTCGTCGGCGAGATGCTCGATCCGCCGCTGGACGAGGTCGTAGCGCTCCATCTCGGTCTTGGGCTCGGGGTCGTCGGGCGTGGCCCGGGTCGCGCCGAGCGCGCCGCGCACGGGATGCCGCAGCCACAGCACGCCGTCCTTCGCGGCCCGCAGGTTGGTGTAGCGGGCCGCCTCCACGGGGAACGGCACGATCCGGTCGGCGAGGCCCTCGAGGTCGATGCGGGTGGTAGGGGTGCCCTCGCTGTCGGGGGTCTCCTCCTTGTCCGGCGCGTCGAAGGGACGGCCGTGCCGCTGCGGGCCGAAGGGGGACGGAGTGGTCGCGGCGAGGGTGATCAGGTGGGGGCGGGAGCCGACCACGAAGGCGAGGTCGAAGACGTGCTCGTCGTAGACGGGGTCGAAGGCACGGGTCGACAGGAAGGCCAGGTGCTTGCCGTCCTGGGTGAAGGCGGGCGCGTAGTCCTGGAAGCGCAGGGGGGTCGCCTCGGAGACGGACAGGTCGGTGGTGTTGGCGAGCTTCAGCTGGGACAGCGGGCGCGGGCCGGGGTGCGACCAGGCCAGCCAGGCCGAGTCGGGCGAGAAGACAAGACCGGACACGTCGCCGTCGGCGCTCCGGTCGACCTCGCGGACCTCGCCGGACTCCCGCTCGACGAGCAGCAGCCGCCCGTCGTGCGCGGCGACCGCCGCCCGGCTTCCGTCGGGTGCCATGGCGAGCTCCAGGACCCGGCCCAGCTGACCGGCACCGAGCCTGCGCGGCGTGGCACCCGGTGCGAGGCCGGTCGCCGGGGCGAACTCCAGGGCGTCGTCGCCCTCCGCGTCCGTCACCCACACCACCCACTCCTCGCCCTCCGCCCGGAAGGTGCGCGGCAGCCGGGCCCGTACGCCGGGCTCGGCGGCGAGGGCGCGGGCGGGGCCGGCGCGGTGGGTGACCCAGTGCACGGCGCCCCGGACGCAGACGGCGCTGCCGCGCGCGGTGTGGTCGGGCGCGGCCTCCCCGAAGGCACGGGCGGCGTTCAGCTGGTACGCCTGCCGGTCGGTGCGCTGTCCGCCGAGCCGGATGTCGAGCCGGCGCGGCTCGGCCCCGTCGAGGTCGTCCAGGAGCCACAGTTCCCCGGCGCGGGCGTACACGACGCGGGTGCCGTCGCTCGCGGCGTGCCGGGCGTAGAAACCGTCGACAGGAGTGTGCCGTCGTAGGTCCGACCCGTCCGCGAGGGACGAGTACAGCGCGCCCACCCCCTCGTGGTCGGAGAGGAAGGCGAGCCGGTCACCGGCCCACACGGGGAACTCGATGTTCCCGTCCAGGTCCGCGTGCAGCCGTACGAAGTCGCCGTCGCCCGCGAGGTCGATCCACAGCTTCCCCGCCGTGCCGCCCCGGTAGCGCTTCCAGCGGGCGGCCTCCAGGCCCATCGGCGCGGACGCGAGCACGAGCTGCGGCCCGTGCACGACGTCGGCGACGGGGCCGTACGGCAGGGTGGTGGCCGGGCCGCCGTCGAGCGGGACGGTGTGCGCCCAGGTGCGGCGGCTGCCCGCCTGGCCCCGGGTGCTGATGGCGAGAATCCGGCCGTCCGGCGTCCAGCCGCGTACCCGGGTCTGCCAGCTGCCCCAGTGGGTGAGGCGCCTGGCGGGGCCGCCGTCGACCGGCGCGATGTGCACCTCGGGGGCGCCGTCGCGGCTGGAGGTCCAGGCGACGGTCGTGCCGTCGGGCGAGATGCGCGGCAGGGTGACCGGCACGTTGTCGGCGCTGACCCGCCAGGCGCGGCCGCCGTCGAGCGGGGCGAGCCACACGTCGTCCTCGGCGGTGAAGGCGACCAGGTCACCGTGGAGATGCGGATACCGGAGATAGGAAGACGGTCCGGGCGTCGCGGGCTGAGTCACCCGATCACCATAAGCAGGGGCGGCCTCCGGGGACAGACCTTTGGATCACTTGCCCAACTCCCGGCCGAAAGCGCTCACTTGCCCTCCGGCCAGCAGTTCGGGTGCTGCTTGCAGTAGACGGTCTTGGTGACGGTCACGGTGACGGTGGGCCCGGGCTGCTGTCCGCCGCCGGACGGGTTGACCGGCGAGGGCGTGGCGTCGCAGTCGCCCAGCCCGTTGACGTGGAACCACTCCTTGCCGGCGATCTTGGCGACCAGGTCCCCGCGCACACAGGAACCGCTGACGGCCCGGGTGATCCGGCCGGTGACGACAATGTCCTTGCCGTCGGAGGTCTCGCCCTCGCAGTCGACCTTGACGACGGTGTTCGCGCTGGCCGTCGCCCCACCGGACTTGCCGTCGCCGTCGTTGTCGTACGAGCCGGTGCAGTTGAGCCACCGCACATCGGCCTTCTGCCGCTCCAGCTCCGCGGTCACGGTCTGGTCGGTCGTGAACGCCACGGTCGCGCTGCTGAGCCCACCGGGATCACAGGCGGTCATCCCGCCGACGGCGAGCACGGCCACTCCGACCGCACCCGCCACGCGCGGGCGCCGTCCGACACGACCCCAAACCCTGCTGAAAGCCCCCATGAGAGGGCAGCCTGCCACTGTCCCGGCCGCCGCGGTAGAGCGCATACGGCCACTCCCCCACGGGATCAGGACCGCAGCAGCAGCCACTCCTGAAGCTCCACCAGGTTGCCCTCGGGGTCCTTGAGGTGGGCGACGCGCATACGGTCCGTCATGGGGGCGGGACCGTGCAGGAGGGTCGCGCCGCGTGCGGTGATCCGGTCGCAGCAGGCGTCCAGGTCGTCGACCCGCAGTACGACCAGGGAGCGATGGCCGGTGGCCGCGTCGCCCAGTTCACCCAACACCTCGGCCATCATCGCCCGGTCCTGGAGGGCGATCCCGGCCGAGCCGGTGGCGGGGCTGAACTTCTCGTACGGCCCGTTCACCGCGCCCGACTGCGGCTTGAGGCCGAGGACGTCGGCGTAGAAGCGGTAGCAGGCCGGGAAGTCGCCGACCAGCAGTCGTACTTGGGCGAGTTCCACGGCGTACGTCCCTCCCGGGTCAGGACCAGCGGCCGGTGCGGCCGAGGAGCAGTGCCGTCGCCGCGGTTCCGGCGGTGGAGGTCCGCAGGACGGTACGGCCCAGACGGTACGCCTTCGCCCCCGCCTCCTCGAAGAGGGCCAACTCCTCGGGGCTCACGCCGCCTTCGGGTCCGACGACGAGCACGATGTCGCCCTCGGCGGGGAGCGCCGCCGTGGCCAGCGGCTCGCTGCCGTAGTCGCGGTCCTCGTGCAGTACGGCGGCGAAGTCGGCCCCGGCGAGCAGCGCCGCGACCTGCTTGCTCGTGGCCGCCTCCGCGACCTCCGGGAAACGCACGCGGCGCGACTGCTTGCCCGCCTCACGCGCGGTGGCCCGCCACTTGCCGAGGGCCTTCGCGCCCCGCTCGCCCTTCCACTGCGTGATGCACCGGGCGGCCGCCCACGGCACGATCGCGTCGACGCCTGTCTCGGTCATGGTCTCGACGGCCAGCTCCCCGCGGTCGCCCTTGGGCAGGGCCTGGACGACGGTGATCCGGGGCTGCGCGGGCGGCTCCTGCGCGACGGCCCCCAGCTCCACCACCAGCCGGTCCTTGCCCTCGGCCGCCTTGACGACGCCCTCGGCCCAGCGTCCGAGCCCGTCGGTGAGGACGACGTCCTCGCCGGCCCGCAGCCGCTTCACCGAGACGGCGTGCCGCCCCTCCGGCCCGTCGAGGACGTACTCGCCTCCCGAGGGGGCGGCGCCCCGCTCCAGCGACTCGACGACGAACACCGGCGCGGTCATCGGCCGGCACCGCCCTGCGGGAAGGCCGACAACGCTGTCGACGCCGCGGCCAGTTCGGCGGCCAGGACCTCGATCAGCTGTCCGGCGGGCAGGTCACGGGCCATGCGGTGCCCCTGCCCCGCCCACAGGGCCATGCCCTGTGGGTCGCCGGAGGAGGCGGCCTTCTTGCGCAGGGGCGAGGTGAGGTGGTGGATCTCGGGGTAGGCGGCGGGGGCGTACGGGCCGTGCTCGCGGAGGAAGCGGTTGACCAGGCCGCGCGCCGGGCGGCCGGAGAACGCGCGCGTCAGCTCGGTCCGGACGAACAGCGGGTTGGTCAGCGCCTGCTTGTGCACGGCGTTCGCGCCGGACTCCTGGGTGGCGAGGAAGGCGGTGCCGAGCTGGGCGGCGCTCGCCCCGGCCGCGAGGGCGGCGGCGATCTGGCTGCCCCGCATGATGCCGCCGGCGGCGACGAGGGGCAGGCTCACGGTCTCCCGGACCTGGGCGACGAGGGAGAGCAGGCCGATGCCGGACCCGTCGGTCTCCGGGTTGTCGCGATGCGTCCCCTGATGCCCGCCGGCCTCCACGCCCTGCACGATCACGGCGTCCGCACCGGCCCGCTGCACGGCGAGGGCCTCGTCCGGGGTGGTGGCGGTGACGAGGGTGAACGTCCCGGCGCGCCGCAGGGACTCCAGCACCTCGCCGCTGGGCACACCGAAGTGGAAGGAGACGACCGGCACCGGGTTGTCGAGCAGCACGGCCAGCTTGGCGTCGTACCCGTCGTCCCGCCCGCTGTCCGGATCGCCCAGCTCGGTCTCGTACCAGGCGGCCTCACCGGCGAGCTGATGGGCGTAGACATCCACGGCCGCCGCGTCCGCGTACTCGGGCTGCGGCATGAACAGATTGACCCCGAACGGCCGCCCGGTCAGCCCCCTGAGCTGCTTGATCTCCTGGTACATCCCGTCGGCGGTCTTGTACCCGGCGGCGAGGAACCCCAGCCCACCGGCCTCGGCCACGGCAGCGGCGAGCTGCGGCACGGAGACGCCGCCCGCCATGGGGGCCTGCACGATCGGATGGGGGAAGAGATCGGTCAGCGCGGAGGACATGACGGCATGTTGTCACGTCCCCCGAACAAGTCCGAATCGGCCCTTCCCCTTGGCATAGGCCAACAATTTCCCACGGGGATCAGCACAAGTCGAAGCCGGGCTCAGCGCCCGTTGAACGCATCCTTCAGCCTGGAGAACAACCCCTGCTGCCCCGGCTGGAACTGCCCCTGCGGACGCTCCTCGCCGCGCAGCTTGGCCAGCTCGCGCAGCAGCCGTTCCTGCTCGGGATCCAGCTTGGTCGGCGTCTGCACCTCGACGTGCACGATGAGGTCGCCGCGCCCGCCGCCCCGCAGATGTGTCACACCCCGCCCGTGCAGCGGGATCGACTGACCGGACTGGGTGCCGGGCCGGATGTCGACCTCCTCCATGCCGTCCAGCGTCTCCAGCGGCACCTTCGTGCCGAGGGCCGCCGCCGTCATGGGGATCGTCACCGTGCAGTGCAGATCGTCGCCGCGCCGCTGGAACATCGCGTGCGGCAGCTCGTGGATCTCGACGTACAGGTCACCGGCGGGACCCCCGCCCGGCCCGACCTCGCCCTCACCGGCGAGCTGGATCCGCGTGCCGTTGTCGACACCGGCCGGGATCTTGACGGTCAGCGTCCGGCGGGACCGTACCCGCCCGTCGCCCGCGCACTCGGGGCACGGCGTCGGGACCACGGTGCCGAAGCCCTGGCACTGCGGACACGGCCGGGACGTCATGACCTGGCCCAGGAAGGACCGCGTCACCTGCGACACCTCACCGCGACCGCGGCACATGTCACACGTCTGGGCGGAGGTGCCGGGAGCGGCCCCCTCACCGTTACAGGTGTTGCAGACGACAGCCGTGTCGACCTGGATGTCCTTCGTCGTGCCGAAGGCCGCCTCGTCGAGCTCGATCTCCAGCCGGATCATGGCGTCCTGGCCCCGGCGCGTACGCGAGCGCGGACCGCGCTGCGACGCCGTACCGAAGAACGCGTCCATGATGTCCGAGAAGTTCCCGAAGCCGCCCGCGCCGAAGCCGCCGGCTCCTCCGCCGCCCGCCTGGGACAGCGGGTCGCCACCGAGGTCGTAGACCTGCTTCTTCTGCGGGTCCGACAGCACCTCGTAAGCGGCGTTGATCTCCTTGAACCGCTCCTGGGTCTTCGGATCCGGATTGACGTCCGGGTGCAGCTCGCGCGCGAGCCGCCGGAAGGCCTTCTTGATCTCTTCCTGCGACGCGTCGCGACGCACGCCGAGAACGGCGTAGTAGTCCGTGGCCACTTACGACTCCGCCAGGATCTGTCCGACGTACCGTGCCACTGCGCGTACCGCTCCCATCGTTCCCGGGTAATCCATGCGGGTCGGTCCGACCACGCCGAGCTTGGCGACTGCCTCGCCGCCCGAACCGTAGCCCACCGACACGACGGACGTGGAGTTGAGTCCCTCGTAGGCGTTCTCGTGCCCGATGCGCACGGTCATGCCCGAATCCCCTGCCTCGCCAAGGAGTTTGAGGAGCACGACCTGCTCCTCCAAAGCTTCCAGAACGGGCCGGATAGTGAGGGGGAAGTCATGTCCGAAGCGGGTGAGATTGGCGGTTCCGCCGATCATCAGCCGCTCCTCGTTCTCCTCGACGAGTGTCTCCAGCAGGGTGGAGAGCACGGCCGAGACGGTGCCGCGGTCCTCCAGGTCGAAGGCCTCGGGGAGGTCCTCGACGAGGGGCGGCACATCGCTGAAGCGCCGCCCCGCGACCCGGCTGTTGAGCCGCGCGCGCAGATCCGCGAGCGACCCTTCGCCGAAGGGCGCCGGGCAGTCGACCATCCGCTGTTCGACCCGCCCGGTGTCCGTGATCAGTACGAGCATCACGCGCGCGGGCGCGAGGGACAGCAGCTCGACATGACGGACGGTGGACCGGGTCAGCGACGGGTACTGCACGACGGCGACCTGCCGGGTGAGCTGCGCGAGCAGCCGCACGGTGCGGGCCACGACGTCGTCGAGGTCCACGGCGCCGTCGAGGAAGTTCTGGATGGCGCGCCGCTCCGGCGGGGTCATCGGCTTGACGCCGGCGAGCTTGTCGACGAACAGCCGGTAGCCCTTGTCGGTGGGGATACGCCCCGCACTGGTGTGCGGCTGGGCGATGAAACCCTCGTCCTCCAGGGCCGCCATGTCGTTACGGACGGTTGCCGGGGAGACACCGAGGTTGTGCCGCTCGGTCAGGGCCTTCGAGCCGACCGGCTCCTCGGTCCCGACGTAGTCCTGGACGATGGCACGCAACACCTGAAGCCTGCGTTCACTCAGCAATCGCGCACACCTCCAGAAGTCGTCCCCTCGGCGCCTCGCCTGGCACTCTGCGCTGGTGAGTGCCAACCGTCCCCGGCCAGTGTACGGCGGTGGGGTACGCCCCGGGCAAGGCCGGTCACGGACCACAGTGCCCGATGCCGTCGTCTTGGCTAGCGTCGCGGTATGACGGTGACTTGGGAAGAGCTGGGGTGGGAACGGCTGGCGGCCGGGGTCGGGCGGTGCCGGCTGCCGGGCTGGGACTGCACGGCGGGGCTGGTCGTCGGGGAGGGTGGCGCACTGCTCGTCGACGCCGGGTCGAGCCTCCGGGAGGGCGTGCGACTGCGGACGCAGGCGCAGCGGCTCGCCGGTCACCGTGTGACTCATCTCGCGCTGACCCATCCGCACTTCGATCATGTCTTCGGGGCGGCGGCGTTCGCGGGGGCCGAGGTGTACGGGGCGGTGGGCATCGACACGGTGTTCGCGCACGAGCGGGCGGAACTGCGCGCGGACGCCGTGCGCAACGGCCTGGACCAGGACGCGGCGGACGAGGCGGTCGACGCACTGGTCCACCCGCGTCACCAGGTGAGCGGCGAGTGGACCCTCGACCTGGACGGCGGCCGTCAGGTCCTCCTGGCGAACGTGGGCCCGGCCCACACGGCCCACGATCTGGTCGTGCTCGTGCCGGGCGGGGTCTTTGGCGAGCGGGAGGTGGTCTTCTGCGGTGACCTGGTGGAGGAGTCCGGTGAACCGCAGGCCGGCCCGGACGCCGTACCGTCGCACTGGCCGGCGGCCCTGGACCGCCTCCTCGGCCTGGGCGGCGAGGACGCGCTGTACGTGCCCGGTCACGGAGCGGTGGTGGACGCGGAGTTCGTGCGCCGCCAGCGCGACGCGTTGGCCGCCCGCTTCGGCGTGTCGGGCTGAACGGCGGGACGCGCGGGCCGGGCTTCTCCTATCGTCATCCGAATGCGCCAGTACTCCCCCGATCTGACCCCGCCCTGGAAGAAGCCCAAGCCGGCCCCCGAGGTCCCGGCGGACCCGGGTCTGGTGGTGGAGGAGCCGGGCACGGGTTTCTGCGGCGCGGTGATCCGCTGCGAGGCGGGCACGGTGACGCTGGAGGACCGCTTCGGCAAGCATCGGGTGTTCCCGCTGGAGCCGCGCGGGTTCCTGCTGGAGGGCAAGGTGGTGACACTCGTACGCCCGTCGAGCGCGGCTCCGGTCCGGCCCACCCGCACGGCCTCCGGTTCGGTCGCCGTCCCCGGCGCACGCGCACGCGTGGCCCGCGCCGGCCGTATCTACGTCGAGGGCCGCCACGACGCCGAGCTGGTCGAGAAGGTCTGGGGCGACGACCTGCGTATCGAGGGCGTCGTCGTGGAGTACCTGGAGGGCGTCGACGACCTGCCGTCGATCGTGACCGAATTCGCACCCGGTCCGGACGCCCGGCTGGGGATCCTGGTGGACCACCTCGTGCCCGGCACGAAGGAGTGGCGGATCGCCGAGTCGGTGACCAGTGAGCACGCCCTGGTCGTGGGCCACCCGTACATCGACATCTGGGAGGCGGTGAAGCCGTCGTCACTGGGAATCGCCGGGTGGCCGAAGGTCCCGCGCGGGCAGGACTGGAAGACGGGCGTGTGCCGGGCGCTGGGGTGGCCGTCGGAGAACACCGGGGCGGTGTGGCAGGCGATTCTGCAGCGGGTGGGGTCTTACAAGGACCTGGAGCCGGAGTTGCTGGGGAAGGTGGAGGAGTTGATCGACTTCGTTACGGGTAGCGGTGGGGCCTGACGTTGGGGAAGGTTCCGAACTCGGTGGTGTCGAGTTCGAGCCCGAGTTCCTCCACCGGCAGGGGCGCCCCGAACTTGGTGACCTGTTGCCGCTGGTAATCGGCGTTGTCTCCCCTCCCGACAGGCCTCGTCAGCAGGACGCACTGCGCCATGACCGGATCCACAATGAGGTAGACGGGCACCTTGCCGGCAGCGTAGATGGACCGCTTGATCTCGTAATCCCGTTGGACGCTGGTCTTGGAGACCACCTCGACAACCATCGTGCTCAGCGAGGACGGCAGCAGGCGACCCGAGGCGGGCCTGGCTTCGCGCTCAAGAACCACCAAGTCCGGCACTGGCTCACTGGCCTCATCGAGAATGTCGACGTCCTGGGTCTGTAGGCGAGACCACCGCTTACGTGGGATCTGGTCCAGCACATCTTCCACGATCATGTTGTGCACAAGATCAGGGCTGGCCATCATCACGATTTCCCCCCGGAGAAGCTCGACCTTGACGCCCTCGGGAGGCTCAAGCTCCTCGAAGTACTTGGTCATCCCACGCTCGTCCACAGCGGTCATCTCCGTGGCCCTCCACATCCGCCGCGTCCTTTTAGCGGCAGCCTACGAATCAGGTTAGGGACCGAACCGACGTTCCGCACCGATTCACACGTCCGAGTGATCAGTCCACCAAATCCCTGACCACCGCATCCGCCAACAACCGCCCCCGCAACGTCAGCACCGCACGCCCCTCCGCATACGCCCCCTCCTGAAGCAGCCCCTCCCCCAGCGCCCGCCGAGAAGCCGCCAGCCCCGCCTCCCGCAGCAACCCCAGCGGCACCCCCTCCCGAAGCCGCAGCTCCAGCAGGATCCGCTCGACCCGCCTGTCCTCCTCGGACAGCAGCTCCCGCCCGGCCCCCGGCGACTTCCCCGCCGCCAGCGCCCCCGCGTACGCCCCCGGATGCTTCACGTTCCACCAGCGCACCCCGCCCACGTGCGAGTGGGCTCCCGGCCCCGCGCCCCACCAGTCGGCGCCGCGCCAGTACAGCTCGTTGTGGAGGCAGCGGGCGGCCTGGGAGGTGGCCCAGTTGGAGACCTCGTACCAGTCGAAACCGGCCGCCGCGAACATCTCCTCGGCGATGAGATACCGGTCCGCGTGGACGTCGTCGTCCGTCATCGGGACCTCGCCGCGGCGGATCCGGCGGGCCAGTTGGGTGCCCTCCTCGACGATCAGGGCGTACGCCGACACATGGTCCGGCCCGGCGCCGATCGCCGCGTCCAGCGAGGCCCGCCAGTCGTCGTCCGACTCCCCCGGTGTGCCGTAGATCAGGTCCAGGTTCACATGCTCGAAGCCCGCCGCGCGCGCCTCCGCGACGCAGGCCTCGGGGCGGCCGGGGGTGTGGGTGCGGTCGAGGATCTTCAGTACGTGCTGTTTGGCGCTCTGCATGCCGAAGGAGATCCGGTTGAAGCCGCCCTCGCGGAGCGTGGCCAGATACGCCGGGTCGACGGACTCCGGGTTGGCCTCCGTGGTGATCTCCGCGTCCGGCGCCAATCCGAACTCGTCGCGGATCGCCCGCAGCATCCGTACGAGATCATCGGCGGCCAGCAGCGTCGGCGTACCGCCGCCGACGAAGACCGTGCGGACCTCGCGCGGGTCGTCGCCGAGGACCTTGCGGGCGAGGCGGATCTCGTCGACGAGGCTCTCGGCGTAGTTGTCGCGGGAGGCCAGAACCCCGCCCGTGCCGCGCAGCTCGGTCGCGGTGTAGGTGTTGAAGTCGCAGTAGCCGCAGCGGGTCGCGCAGTACGGGACGTGCAGGTAGAAGCCGAGGGGACGGTCGGCCGAGCCGGTGAGCGCGGACGCGGGGAGCGCGCCGTCGGCGGGGACGGGGTCGCCGTCGGGGAGTGCGGAGGGCATGTCCTCCATTCTCCCGTACCGCGCCGGTTACTCGGCCTGGAGCACCAGCAGCGCCAGATCGTCCTCCGGCGGGCGGCCGCTGAACTCGTGCACCAGCCTGCGGATGCGTTCCGCGATCAGCTGGGCGTTCAGCCCCGCACACCCGGCGAGGGCGGTCGCGAGGCCGTCGGCGTCGTCGAACTGGCGGGAGCCGCTGCGCCGCTCGGTCACCCCGTCGGTGACGCACAGCAGGGTGTCGCCGGAGCGCAGCTCGAAGGTCTCGGAGGTGTACGTCACGTCCTCGACGACCCCGAGGAGGGTCTGCGGGTGGGCGGCGGTGTGGACCTCGCCGCCCGAGCCCAGCAGCAGGGGCAGCGGGTGTCCGGCGGAGGCGAGGGTGCAGCGGACGCCGCCGTCGAAGGGGGTGAGCTCGCCGTAGAGGAGGGACAGGAAGCGGGTCTGGGGGCCGTCGCCGGGGGCGACCGGGCCGACGAGGGCGCGGGCGGCCGCGTCGGCGGCCTCCGTGGCGTCGTCGAGGAGGAGCTGGTTGAGCCGGTCGAGGACGTCGGCGACGCGGTAGCCCTCGCGGGCGAGGAGGCGCAGCCAGGGGCGGGCGATGCCGATCACCACGGCCGCCTCCGGCCCCTTGCCCTGGACGTCCCCGATGGCGAAGCACCAGCGGCCGTCGCCGGCCGGGAAGAGGTCGTAGAAGTCGCCGCTCGGCCCACCCTTGTCGCACGGCTCGTACACGAGGGCGCTGACCACCCCGGGGATCTCCGCGACCGCGCCGGGCAGCAGTCCGCGCTGCAGGACCCGGCTGATGGTGGCCTGCCGGGCGTACTGGCGGGCGGCGCCGATGGCGAGGGCCACCCGGCGGCTGAGATCCTCGACAAGCCCGGTGACCTCGTCGGGGAAGCGCATGAGGCCGGCCCGTCCGATGACCAGCGTGCCCAGCGGGCGGCCACCGGCGACCAGACGGTACGCGAGCGCCGTGCCGCGCACCCCGCGCGCCCCCAGCGCCTCGCCGGGCCAGGGGTAGACGGCGGGTCCGGTGCGGTGGGTGTCGGGCGGCAGCGGCGGCTCCTTCTCCAGGGCTCGGCGCAGCTCCTCGATGAGGTTCTCGGAGCCGTGCCAGACGCGGGCCAGCCGGGGCCCGGTGCCCGCGGTGCCGTCGACCGCCCAGCCGCCCTCGGCCTCGCCCGACCGGGGGTAGCCCCAGCGCCCGGCGACCTCGTCCTCCAGCCACACCGCGCACCAGTCCGCGAGCCGCGGCACGATCAGCTGGCCGGCGAGCGCGGCGACCAGGTTCTCGTCGAGCTGTCCGGCGAGCAGGTCGGAGGCCTCGGCGAGGAAGGACAGGGCGCCCCGGTTGAGCCAGTCCCGGTCGCGCTCGGCGCGCTGGGGCTCGGGCGCGAGGATCTCGGCGACGCGCAGCCCGCGCTCCAGCGCACGCTCCTGCGCGTACGCCTCGATGTCGTCCCTGGCGGCCACGGGGTCCTCGGCGGGCAGCCGCGCCCACACCGTCTTGGAGCCGGTGCGATAGGTGACGCCCCAGGACTCGGCGAGCCGGGACACCAGCCGCAGGCCGCGGCCGTACTCCGGTGTCTCGTACGGCGCCTCGACCTCGCCGTCGCGCGGGGCGCGCGAGGGGTGGTGGTCCAGGACCTCCACGAGAAGGTCACCGCTCTCGTCCTCCAGGCGGCAGGCGAGCTCGACGTCGGTACCGGCGTGCACGACGGCGTTGGTGACGAGTTCGCTGACGACCACGACGGCGTCGTCGACGAGCCGGTCGCTGAGGTGTTCGGTGCCGGGGAGACCGGAGGCGGCCCATTCGGTGAGGGCGCTGCGTACGAGGGTGCGCGCGGAGCCCGGGGAGAGCGCGCTACCGGGGAGGGTGGTGCGGGTTTCCGCGCCCACGCCCCCGTGCACAGGCACACCAGAGGCACGGGTAACGGTCTCCCGTTGCGCCGGAATGGCCCCCATGGACAGCTCCCCGAACGGTTCGGACGAATACGCCTCAGTCGACGCGGACAGAGTGACAGACTGGCCACGCCCATAAGCACCGAGTTACCGAAGTGGGCCGCCATGAGTGAGAACCGTGCTACGCGTGTGCTCGAAGACGGACAGAAAGACGGTCAAATTCGAGCATCGGAACTGCGCCCGCTGCTCGCCGCGATGACCGCGGCCCGGGACGGCGACTTCCGCAGGCTCCCGGAGACCGGTGAGGGGGTGGCGGCCGAGCTGACGGCTGTCTTCAACCAGATCATGGACCGCAGCACCCACTTCAACGGTGAAGTGCAGCGGGTCAAAAGGGAGTTGGTGCGGCACGGCCGGCTGGACGAGCGGCTCTCCGCGAGCCCGGGTCAGGGCGACTGGACGACCCGCGTCAACGACGTCAACCAGGTGCTCGACGCCCTGGTGGCCCCGGCGGCGAACGCGACGCGCGTGCTGGACGCGGTGGCCGGCGGCGACCTCACCCAGCGCGTCGACCTGCACGACGGCAGCCGTCAGTTACGCGGTGACCTGCGCCGCCTCGGCCGTGCCGTGAACAAGATGGTCGACCAGCTCTCCCTGTTCACCGGCGAGGTCACCCGGGTGGCGCGCGAGGTCGGCACCGAGGGCCGGCTCGGCGGCCGGGCCAAGGTGCAGGGTCTGTCCGGAAGTTGGCGGGACGTGACCGAGGCCGTCAACACGATGGCGTCCCGGCTGACCGCCCAGGTCCGTGACATCGCCCTGGTGACCACGGCGGTGGCCCGCGGTGACCTGACCCGTACGGTCACCGTCGAGGCGACCGGCGAACTCCTCGAACTCAAACTGACCGTCAACACGATGGTCGACCAGCTCTCCGCCTTCGCCGACGAGGTGACGAGGGTCGCCCGCGAGGTCGGGACGGAAGGCCAGCTGGGTGGACGGGCCCAGGTCCGGGGCGTGTCCGGCGTCTGGAAGGACCTCACCGACAACGTCAACTTCATGGCGTCGAATCTGACCTCGCAGGTCCGCAACATCGCCCAGGTGACGACGGCCGTGGCGAACGGCGACCTGAGCCAGAAGATCACCGTCGACGCCCAGGGCGAGATCCTCGAACTCAAGTCGACCATCAACACGATGGTCGACCAGCTCTCCGCCTTCGCCGACGAGGTCACCCGCGTCGCCCGCGAGGTCGGCACCGAAGGCAACCTCGGCGGCCGGGCTCAGGTGCGGGGCGTGTCCGGCGTCTGGAAGGACCTCACCGACAACGTCAACTTCATGGCCGACAACCTGACCTCCCAGGTCCGCAACATCGCCCTCGTCTCCACCGCCGTGGCCCAGGGCGACCTCGGCAAGAAGATCACGGTCGAGGCGAAGGGCGAGATCCTGGAGCTGAAGTCGACGATCAACACGATGGTCGACCAGCTCTCCGCCTTCGCCGACGAGGTCACCCGCGTCGCCCGCGAGGTCGGCACCGAAGGCAACCTCGGCGGGCAGGCCCAGGTGCGCGGCGTCAGCGGCGTATGGAAGGACCTCACCGACAACGTCAACTTCATGGCGCTGAACCTGACTTCGCAGGTCCGCAACATCGCCCAGGTGACGACGGCCGTGGCGAACGGCGATCTGTCGAAGAAGATCACGGTCGACGCGCGCGGCGAGATCCTGGAGCTGAAGGACACCGTCAACACGATGGTGCAGCAGCTGCGCGCGTTCGCCGACGAGGTGACCCGGGTGGCCCGCGAGGTCGGCACGGACGGCCGGCTCGGCGGGCGGGCCCAGGTACTGGGCGTCTCCGGCGTCTGGCGGGACCTGACGGACAACGTCAACTACATGGCCGACAACCTCACCTCACAGGTGCGGAACATCGCCCAGGTCACCACGGCCGTCGCCAACGGCGACCTCTCCAAGAAGATCGACGTGGACGCGCGCGGCGAGATCCTGGAGCTGAAGACCGCCATCAACACGATGGTCGACACGCTCTCCTCCTTCTCCTCCGAGGTCACCCGCGTGGCCCGCGAGGTGGGTTCCGAGGGCCAGCTGGGCGGTCAGGCGCGGGTGGAGGGCGTGTACGGCACCTGGAAACGCCTGACGACCAACGTGAACGAGCTGGCGTCGAACCTGACCACGCAGGTCCGCGCCATCGCCGAGGTCGCCTCCGCCGTGGCCCAGGGCGACATGTCCCGCTCGATCACCGTGGAGACGCGTGGCGAGGTCGCCGAGCTGAAGGACAACATCAACCTGATGGTGGCCAACCTGCGCGAGACGACCCGCGCCAAGGACTGGCTGGAGTCCAACCTGGCCCGCCTGGCCGCCCTGATGCAGGGCCACCGCGATCTGATGGAGGTCGCCGACCTGCTGCTGCGCGAGCTGACGCCGCTGGTGAACGCCCAGTACGGCGCGTTCTTCCTGGCCGACCCGGACGAGGAGAGCGCCGCGCTGCGGACGACGGTCCCCGCGAAGGGACTGGCCTTCATCGCCGGATACGGCTCGGCGCAGGGCGCGACCGTCGAGACCGGCGGCCTCCCGGTGCACGGCCTGGTCCGGCAGGCGGCCCGCGAGAAGAAGCGGATCCTGGTCGAGGAGGCCCCGCCGGACTACATCAAGATCAACAGCGGGCTCGGCGAGGCGGCCCCCACCAGCGTCGTCATCATCCCGATCCTCTTCGAGGACAAGCTCCTCGGCGTCATCGAACTGGCCTCGTTCTCCCGCTTCTCCGACGTCCACCTCGCCTTCTTCGACCAGTTCGTGAACACCATCGCCGTCGCCATCAACACGATCATCGCCAACTCCCGTACGGAGTCCCTGCTCGGCGAGTCCCAGCGCCTGGCCATGCAGCTCCAGGAACGCTCGGACGAACTCCAGATGCAGCAGGCGGAACTGCAGCGCTCCAACGCCGAGCTGGAGGAGAAGGCGGCGCTGCTGGCGACCTCCTCCCAGTACAAGTCGGAGTTCCTGGCGAACATGTCGCACGAACTGCGCACCCCGCTGAACTCCCTGCTGATCCTGGCGAGGCTGCTGTCGGACAACCCGGACGGCCATCTCACCGACCAGGAGGTCCAGTTCGCGACGACGATCCACCGCTCGGGCTCGGACCTCCTCCAGCTGATCAACGACATCCTGGACCTGTCGAAGATCGAGGCCGGCCGGATGGACGTACGCCCGAAGAAGCTGCCGCTCATCAAGCTGCTGGACTACGTCCACGCCACGTTCCGCCCGCTCACCCTGGACCGGGGGCTCGCCTTCGAGGTGTCGGTCGGCGAGGACGTGCCGCGCGAGATGTACTCGGACGAGCAGCGCCTGCAGCAGATCCTGCGCAACCTCCTGTCCAACGCGATCAAGTTCACCGCGACGGGCCGGGTCGAGCTGCGGGTGAACCGGGTCAAGGACCCCGACCACCACTACGTCCGCGACGGCGACGAGGTGATCGCGTTCTCGGTGTCCGACACCGGCATCGGCATCGCGGCGGAGAAACTCCCGGTGATCTTCGAGGCGTTCCAGCAGGCCGACGGCACGACCAACCGCAAGTACGGCGGCACCGGCCTCGGCCTCTCCATCAGCCGCGAGATCGCGGGCCTGCTGGGCGGCCGTATCGTCGCCGAGAGCGAACCCGGCAAGGGTTCCACGTTCACGCTGTACGTCCCGGTCGTCAGCCCCGGCCACTCCGCCACCGGCCCGACGCCCGAGGACCGGGCTCTGCCGGTGCCGGAGCAGTTGTCGGCCGAGCCGTACCCGGCCGCGCACGACGCGGACGAGTCATGGCCGACGCCGACCAAGCTGGAGGCGTGGCAGACGGGCCGGGCGGGCCAGGTCCTCCCCGGCCGGCGGGTGCTGATAGTGGACGACGACATCCGCAACGTCTTCGCGCTCACCCATGTCCTCGGCCGGGTCGGCATGCCGGTCCTGTACGCGGAGAACGGACGCGAGGGCATCGAGACACTGGAGCGCAACCCGGACGTCGAACTCGTCCTGATGGACATCATGATGCCGGAGATGGACGGCTACGAGACGATCTCCGCCATCCGCCGCACCCCGCGCTGGACGGACCTCCCCATCGTCGCGCTGACCGCGAAGGCCATGCCCGGCGACCGGGAGAAGTCCATCGCGCGGGGCGCCAACGACTACGTGCCGAAACCGGTGGACGTGGATCAGCTGCTGACCGTCGTCTGCGACCTCCTGGACCCCGAGGTCGCGGAGCCGAAGAACACCGTAGGACCGGGACCGGACGCTTCCGAGGGGGAAGAGGTCCCGCCCACCATCACCGAATGAGGCCACTTCATCATGAGCGCTGAGGCAACGACCGACGAGCGGGCCGGCATCCTCCTGGTCGACGACATGGAGGACAACCTGATCGCGCTGGAGGCCGTCCTGGGGTCCCTCAACGAACCGCTCGTCCGCGCGCGTTCCGGCGAGGAGGCGATGAAGGCGCTGCTCCGGCAGCGCTTCGCCCTGGTCCTGCTCGATGTCCGCATGCCGGGCATGGACGGCTTCGAGACCGCCACCAACATCAAACGACTCGACCAGACCAAGGACGTCCCGATCATCTTCCTGACCGGCGCGGAGGACGAACCGGCCTACGCCTTCCGCGGCTACGCGACCGGCGCCGCGGACTACCTGACCAAGCCGTTCGACCCCTGGGTGTTACGCGCGAAGGTGACGGTGTTCCTGGACCTGTACCGCAAGAATCGCCAGCTGGAACGCCTACTGAGCCGGGAACACGGCCACAGCAAGGAGCTGAGCGCTCAGTTGGCAGCCCTGGAGACACAGCTCTCGCAGGACACGCCTCCGGACATGACGGACCTTCGCGCACGGGTCCATGAGATACGCCGACTCATCGTCTAGGGGCGCGCGTCCCCACCTTCAGGGGCGCGGGGAACTGCGCGACCAGCCACCACGAACCCGCAGCCGCAGCCGCAGCCGCAGCCGCCAACGGTCCCCCGCCCCCCTCTCCTACCGCGCTACGCCTCCCGCGTACCGGCGTACATCTCCTCGATCAGCCCCTTGTACTCCCGCTCCACAACCGGCCGCTTCAACTTCAGACTCGGCGTGATCTCCCCGTGCTCCACATCGAGATCCCGCGGCAGCAACCGGAACTTCTTGATCGTCTGCCACTTCTGCAGCCCGGCGTTGAGCTGCCGCACATACCCGTCGACCATCTCGACCGTGGCCGGCGCGGCGACGACCTCCGCGTACGACTTCCCGCCGAGCCCGTTCTCCTCGGCCCACGTCAGAATCGAGGGCTCGTCCAGCGCGATCAGCGCCGTGCAGAAGTTCCGGTCGGCCCCGTGCACCAGGATGTTGGAGACGTACGGGCACACCGCCTTGAACTGCCCCTCGACCTCGGCCGGTGCGATGTACTTGCCGCCCGAGGTTTTGATCAGGTCCTTCTTGCGGTCGGTGATGCGCAGGTACCCGTCGGGCGACAGCTCCCCGATGTCACCGGTGTGGAACCAGCCGTCGGACTCCAGCACCTCGGCGGTCTTGTCGGGCAGCCCGTGGTAGCCCTCCATGATGCCGGGGCCGCGCAGCAGGATCTCCCCGTCGTCCGCGATCCGCACCTCCGTGCCGGGCAGCGGCTTGCCGACCGTCCCGGTGCGGTAGGCCTCGCCCGGGTTCACGAAGGAGGCGGCGGAGGACTCGGTGAGCCCGTAGCCCTCCAGGATGTGGATGCCGGCGCCGGCGAAGAAGTAGCCGATCTCCGGGGAGAGCGCGGCGCTGCCGGACACACAGGCGCGCAGGTTGCCGCCGAAGGCCTCGCGGATCTTGGCGTAGACGAGCGTGTCGGCGACCTTGTGCTTGGCGGCGAGCCCGAAGGGCGCGGAGTGCGTGCCGGTGCGCCGGAAGTTGTCCTGGGTGACCTTGGCGTACTCGCGGGAGACCTCGGCGGCCCACTGGAAGATCTTGTACTTGGCGCCGCCGGCCGCGCGGGCCTTGGCGGCGACCCCGTTGTAGACCTTCTCGAAGATGCGCGGGACGGCCGCCATGTACGTCGGCTGTACGACCGGCAGATTCTCGATGATCTTGTCGACGCGGCCGTCTACGGCGGTGACGTGGCCGACCTCGATCTGTCCGGAGGTGAGGACCTTGCCGAAGACGTGCGCGAGCGGCAGCCACAGGTACTGCACGTCGTCCGGGCCGACCAGCCCGGTCGCGGCGATGGCCTTCGCCATGTACGACCAGTTGTCGTGCGGCAGCCGCACGCCCTTGGGGCGGCCGGTGGTGCCGGAGGTGTAGATCAGGGTGGCCAGCTGGTCCTTGGTGATCGCGCCGACCCGCTGCTTGACCAGCCCGGGCTCCTTCTCCAGCCGGGCCGCGCCGCGCTTCTCCAGCTCGTCGAGGGTGAGGATCCAGTCGGCGGTCTCGACGCCGGCCGGGTCGACCACGACGACATGGGTGAGGTTCGGCAGCTCGGCGCGCTTCTCCACCGCCTTGGCCAGCTGGGCCGCGTCCTCGGCGATCAGCACCCGGCTCTCGGAGTCGGAGAGGATGAACGCCGATTCCTCGGCGTTGGTCTGCGGATACACGGTGGTGGTGGCCGCGCCGGCGCACATGATGCCCAGGTCGGCCAGTATCCACTCGATCCGGGTCGAGGAGGCGAGGGCGACGCGCTGCTCGGGCTGGACGCCCAGCTCGATGAGTCCGGCCGCGATGGCGTAGACCCGCTCGGCGGCCTGCGCCCAGCTCAGCGACTTCCACTCGTCCGGGCCCTCGCCCGAGGCCGGTGCCACTGGATGGCGATACGCCTCGGCGTCCGGTGTGGCCGCCACACGCTCCAGGAAGAGGGTCGCCACGCTCGGCGGACGGTTCTCGATCAGTGTCTGTGTGTCGCTCACGACATCCTCCGGGGGCCCGCGACTGTGCGGCTGGCTCAACAGCCGGCTGGTGCGGCCGGCTCATTACGGCGGTCTTCACTCGCGTGCCGTTGTTTAACTCGCGAGTAACTATCGAGCAGGGATCAGAGTAAAGGTCGACCGGCCACCGCGTAAGGGTCCGAGGCCTGTCACTTCCACCAGAGAGTCACCCCAGGTACATGCAGGGGCTCGCCGCACTTGCGTACGACGAGCCCCTGTTGCACCGGTTTGCCGGGTCACCGCCCGTTACCAGCGGTTACTTCTTGCCCTTGCCCGACCCCGCGCTGTCATCGCTGGAGAGCACCGCGATGAAGGCCTCCTGCGGAACCTCCACGGAACCCACCATCTTCATCCGCTTCTTGCCTTCCTTCTGCTTCTCCAGCAGCTTGCGCTTACGGGAGATGTCACCGCCGTAGCACTTGGCGAGGACGTCCTTGCGGATGGCGCGGATGGTCTCGCGGGCGATGACCCGGGAGCCGATGGCGGCCTGGATGGGCACCTCGAAGGCCTGCCGCGGGATGAGCTCACGCAGCTTGGCGACGAGCCGCACACCGTAGGCGTAGGCCGCGTCCTTGTGCGTGATCGCGGAGAAGGCGTCCACCTTGTCGCCGTGCAGCAGGATGTCCACCTTGACCAGGGAGGACGTCTGCTCGCCGGTGGGCTCGTAGTCGAGCGAGGCGTAGCCACGGGTCTTGGACTTCAGCTGGTCGAAGAAGTCGAAGACGATCTCCGCGAGCGGGAGCGTGTAGCGGATCTCGACGCGGTCCTCGGAGAGGTAGTCCATGCCGAGGAGGGTGCCGCGCCGGGTCTGGCACAGCTCCATGATCGCCCCGATGAACTCGGAGGGAGCGAGGATCGTCGCGCGTACGACGGGCTCGTACACGTCGTTGATCTTGCCCTCGGGGAACTCGCTCGGGTTGGTGACGGTGTGCTCGCTGCCGTCCTCCATCACGACCCGGTAGACCACGTTGGGCGCGGTGGCGATCAGGTCGAGCCCGAACTCGCGCTCCAGCCGCTCACGGATCACGTCGAGGTGGAGGAGCCCCAGGAAGCCGACGCGGAAGCCGAAGCCGAGCGCGGCGGACGTCTCCGGCTCGTAGACCAGTGCGGCGTCGTTGAGCTGGAGCTTGTCCAGGGCCTCGCGCAGCTCGGGGTAGTCGGAGCCGTCCAGCGGATAGAGCCCGGAGAAGACCATCGGCTTCGGGTCCTTGTACCCGCCGAGGGCCTCCGTCGCGCCCTTCTGCTGGCTGGTGACGGTGTCACCGACCTTGGACTGGCGCACGTCCTTCACACCGGTGATGAGGTAGCCCACCTCACCGACGCCGAGGCCGTCGGCGCCCAGCATCTCGGGCGAGTTCGTCCCGATCTCCAGCAGCTCGTGGGTGGCGCCCGTCGACATCATCTTGATGCGCTCGCGCTTGTTGAGCTGGCCGTCGATGACACGGACGTAGGTGACCACGCCCCGGTAGGAGTCGTAGACGGAGTCGAAGATCATCGCGCGGGCCGGGGCGTCCTTGACGCCGACCGGTGCGGGGACCTCCTTGACCACCCGGTCGAGCAGGGCATCGACACCGAGACCGGTCTTGGCGGACACCCGCAGCACGTCGTCCGGGTCGCAGCCGACGAGGTTCGCGAGCTCCTCGGCGAACTTCTCGGGCTGCGCGGCCGGCAGGTCGATCTTGTTCAGCACCGGGATGATCGTGAGGTCGTTCTCCATCGCCAGGTAGAGGTTGGCGAGGGTCTGGGCCTCGATGCCCTGGGCGGCGTCGACGAGGAGGACGGTCCCCTCGCAGGCGGCGAGCGACCGCGAGACCTCGTAGGTGAAGTCGACGTGCCCCGGCGTGTCGATCATGTTGAGGATGTGCGTGTTGCCGGGTTCGTGGGTGGGAGCCCACGGCAGCCGCACCGCCTGGGACTTGATCGTGATGCCGCGCTCGCGCTCGATGTCCATCCGGTCGAGGTACTGAGCACGCATCTGCCGCTGCTCGACCACACCGGTCAGCTGGAGCATCCGGTCGGCGAGCGTGGACTTGCCGTGGTCGATGTGCGCGATGATGCAGAAATTGCGGATCAGAGCCGGGTCGGTACGGCTCGGCTCGGGCACATTGTTAGGGGTCGCGGGCACGCAGGGTCCTGTCTCTTGAGGCGCCTTATGCCTCGGGTCGGATCGATACGTAGGTTCCATGGTCCCACGGGCGGCGACCGGGGACCGTTTTGGGCCGTCCGCAGACCCACTGGTACTCTGGGTGGCTGTGTCTCATGCCCTCTCAGCGCGAGGCACATCCTCAAGAAATCACCTGGTACGGGACCCGGTCTCCGCGTGAGGCTCCTGGCCCCGTGCCTGAACCTGAAAAGGCTCATTCGTGGCGAACATCAAGTCCCAGATCAAGCGGATCAAGACCAACGAGAAGGCCCGGCTGCGCAACAAGGCCGTGAAGTCCTCCCTGAAGACCGCGATCCGCAAGGCCCGTGAGGCCGCTGCCGCGGGTGACGTCGAGAAGGCCACTGAGTACCAGCGCGCTGCCGCGCGTCAGCTCGACAAGGCCGTCTCCAAGGGCGTCATCCACAAGAACCAGGCCGCCAACAAGAAGTCGGCGCTTGCTTCGAAGGTCGCGACCCTCAAGGGCTGACACCTTTCTGATCTGACCGCCGGAGGGAATCGAGCGGGCCCTCTCTCATCCGCTCCCGTCCGGCACCCCGGATCCGCACGCGGCCTGCGTTCGCCACGCGGGTGCGGATCCAGCATCTCGATCCGAAGGCCCCGGCGCCTCGCCCTTCCCCAGGGCGGGCGCCGGGGCCTTCGGCATGCCCGCGCCCCTGTCCGGGGCACGGCCAGAAACCGTTGTCGGGTCACGGCCAGAGACCGCTGTCCGTGTCACGTCCAGAATTCGTCGGCCGTGTCACGTCCAGAATTCGTTGGCCATGTCGATGTCCGCGACGCACTCGTCGAGGTCGGTCATCTTGTCGCCGACGATCCGGAAGACGATGCCGCCGCTCTCGTCGATGTGCTTGGAGCCCCGGTCAGCGGTGAACCGGTGCACGGACACGGCGTGCCCACGGCCGTCGACGAAGATGTCACGCAGCTCGACCCGGAACGACCCGCCCGTCTCCGAGTAGAGCCGGCCGTAGTACCCGTCGAGGATCGAGTCGATCCCCTTGAAGTCCCCCGACAGCGGGTGCGAGCCGGGCACATGGTGCGTGCAGTCCCCGGTCATCATCCCGCGCAGGGTGTCCATGTCCCCGCGCTGAAAGGCTTCGTAGCCCTTGCGGACGAGAGCAGCGTGCGGGTGTTCAGCCATGACGGTCGCCACCTTTCCCAATCCGAGGCTTTACGGCCGATACGCCTGATTGTCCCCTCTTGTCCTGGGAGGTGTCTTCTGGATCAGGATCCAAACGACAGGCCCTAGCCCCGCCCCCTGGAGCGAGCCGCGCGCGCGATGGTCACGACCGCCTTCTCCAACGCGTACCCGGGGTCGTCCCCGCCGCCCTTCACCCCGGCGTCCGCCTCGGCGACCGCCCGCAACGCCACCGCCACCCCGTCGGGCGTCCACCCGCGCATCTGCTGCCGTACGCGGTCGATCTTCCAGGGCGGCATGCCGAGCTCACGCGCCAGGTCGGCGGGGCGGCCACCGCGCGCGGAGGAGAGCTTCCCGATGGCCCGGACGCCCTGGGCGAGCGCGCTGGTGATCAGGACGGGCGCCACGCCTGTCGCCAACGACCACCGCAGTGCCTCCAACGCCTCCGCTGCCCGTCCCTCGACCGCCCGGTCGGCCACGGTGAAACTCGACGCCTCGGCACGGCCCGTGTAGTACCGCCCGACCACGGCCTCGTCGACGGTCCCCTCGACGTCCGCGACCAGCTGACTCACCGCGGACGCCAGCTCCCGCAGATCGCTCCCGATGGCGTCGACCAACGCCTGACAGGCCTCCGGCGTCGCGGACCGCCCGGTCGCCCGGAACTCGCTCCGCACGAACGCCAACCGGTCCGCCGGCTTGGTCATCTTCGGGCACGCCACCTCCCGCGCCCCCGCCTTGCGGGCGGCGTCGAGCAGCTTCTTGCCCTTGACCCCACCGGCATGCACCAGCACGAGGGTGATCTCCTCGGCCGGCGCCCCCAGATACGCCGTCACGTCCTTGATCGTGTCGGCCGACAGATCCTGCGCACCCCGCACGACCACGACCTTGCGCTCCGCGAACAGCGAGGGGCTGGTCAACTCCGCCAGCGTGCCCGGCTGCAACTGGTCCGAGGTCAGCTCCCGCACATCCGTGTCCGCGTCGGCGGCCCGGGCGGCAACCACCACCTCCCGCACGGCACGGTCGAGCAGCAGCTCCTCCTGACCCACGGCGAGGGTCACGGGGGCGAGGGGATCGTCGTTCGCACTCTTCCTGGCCATCGCGACAAGCATGGCACGGGCCACTGACAACCGACGCCGAGGGAAGGGGGCGGGGGTTGGAGGGGGCGGGGGTTGGAGGGGGTGGGGGTTGGAGGGGGTGAGGGCTGGGGTGGTGACGGCTGGGGGAGCGCTGGGGGGGGTGAGCGCTGAGGGTGGGGGGCTGACCCCCGCCGGGTGCGGCGTGCCCCGGCGGGGGATGGGCGCGGGGCGCAGGTCGCCGGGGTTCCTGGCGGGGCCCGGGGGCGCGGGTGCCGGGTGCCCAGCGGGTGCCGGGTGCCCAGTGGGTGCCGGGGCGCGGGTCACAGTCGGCCAGCGCGTGCGGCGTGGGATGCCCCGTCTCAGGTCACCGGCCGCCAGCCACCAGCCACCAGCCACCAGCCACCAGCCACCAGCCACCAGCCACCAGCCACCAGCCACCAGCCACCAGCCACCAGCCAGGCTACGGCTCCTCCCGCCAGCCACCAGCCAGGCTACGGCTCCTCCCGCCAGCCGTCCCAGTCCCCGACGAACTCGTTCAGCGCCGCGGGTTCGAGCCGCTCGGCCTCGTCCCGCAGCAGCACCAGCCACTGCGCGTCCTCGGCGTCGTCCTCCCCCGCCAACGCGTCCCGCACCAGCCGCGGCTCCTCGTCGATCCCGAACCGCTCCCCCAGCGCCTCCGCGACCTCCTCCGCCGCATCACGGTCGGGCAGCACCAGCACATGTCTCACATCGCTCACGGGACAATTCTCGGGCACCGACGAGCACCGGACGCGTACCGGGGTCGCTCACTCGCCCAGCCCCGGGCGCCCCTGCCCCTCTGCCGGCTCAGCCCGCCCGGCCGGGCTCCCGCACCGTCGGCACCCGGTCCAGCTCGATCCCGAACCGCTCCCGGTACACCCCGAGCACCTCCTCGTCCGTGCCCAGCTCCCACTCCTCCCGTGTCCCGTCGGCCGCCGTCGCCTTGAACGTGCGACCGCTGAGCGTGATCCGCCCTCCTTCCTCCGTCACCCGCGAACACACCAGCGACTGCGTGAAGTGCGAGGCCGGTGAGGTGCTGTGCCACCACGCCCCGGCCACGAAGTCGCCGAGCACCCGTGGCCGCCGCTCCAGCCGGTACTCCGGTCTGCCGTCCATGACGACATCCAGGTCCGCCGCGTCGTGCCCTCCGCGCACCCCGGCCGCGTCCGGCCCGGCCTCGACGATCCGGAACACGCCCGCCGGATCCTTCTGCTCGCCCCGCGCCTCGAACGCCAGCGGATGGTGACTGTGCGCCCCGAAGCCGACGTCCGCCAACCAGGTGCCGCCGTCCACCGTCCGCACCTTCAGCGCCATGTGGTCGTAGGGAATCCCCAGCTTCCCCTCCGGCCCGTGGACCCGAGCCGCCAGCAGCGTCACGTCGAAGCCCAGCGCGCCGAGCAACGCCCCGAACGCGCCGTTCAGTTCGTAGCAGAACCCACCCCGTCCCGCGCCCACCACCTTGTCCAGCAGCCGCTTCTCCTCCAGGACGATCTCCTCGCCCCGGTGCACCGACAGGTTCTCGAACGGCACGGTCTGCAGATGGCGCAGATGCAGCTCACGCAGCACGTCCACAGTGGGCCACGCCGGGTGCTCGACCCCCAGGCGCCGGAGATAGGCATCAACCTCAACGGAATCCATGCCCTCAGTCTCCCGCCACCCGCAGCTGAGCGCCCGTACCCGCGACCGCCAGCGCCCCGTCCTCGTCCGTCCGCAGCACCACCGCGCCCTGCGCCCGCAGCGCCGCGACGGTACTGGGAGCCGGGTGCCCATACGGGTTGTCCGCACCGCAACTGATCAACGCCAGCCGCGGCGCCGCCCTGCGTATCAGCTCCGGATCCTGGTACGCCGAGCCATGATGGGCGACCTTGAGCACATCCACGCCGCCCAACAGGGCCCCGGCCGGTGATCTCAACAGCGCTCGCTGGGCCGGGGGTTCCAGATCCCCCAGCAGCAGGAACCGCAGCCCGGCCGACCGCACGAGCAGGGTGACACTGGCGTCGTTCGGACCGTCCGGGGCCATGGCCGTGGGCGACGACTGTGCCGGCGGCCAGACGACCTGCCAGCTCAGCGCCCCGGTGCGCCGCTCCTCCCCGGCGGCGGCGCGCGTCACGGGGATGTGCCGATCCGCCGCCTCCCTGCGCACGAACTCCACCTGATCCACCGGCTCCTCGTGCCCCGTCGTCTCGATCGCGCCCACCGCACGCCCGCGCAGAACGCCGGGCAGGCCCGCCACATGGTCGGCGTGGAAGTGGGTCAGGACGACGAGCGGAATCCGGGTGATGCCGAGTGCGCGCAGGCAGCGGTCGACCGACGTCGGATCGGGGCCGGCGTCCACGACCACGCCCGTGCCCTCGCCCGCCGCGAGCACCGTCGCGTCGCCCTGCCCCACGTCGCACATCGCGAACCGCCACCCGGGTGGCGGCCAGCCCGTGACCACCCTGGTCAGCGGTGACGGCTGCACCACCACCAGCAGGAGCAGCACCCCGCAGACACCGCACCACCAGGGGTGCCGCAGCAGCCGTCGCCCGGCGAGCAGGACGACCACCGTGGCGAGGGCGAGCAACGCCGCCCCGGCCCAGCTGCCGGGCCAGTCCACACCCGCCCCTGGCAGTGCGGCACCCGTCCGGGCGACGTCCGCGATCCACCCGGCCGGCCAACCCGCGCCCCAGGCCAACATCTTGGCCAGCGGCATCGCGAGCGGTGCCGCCGCCAGCGCCGCGAAGCCCAGCACCGTGGCCGGTGCGAGCGCGAACTCCGCGAGCAGATTGCACGGCACCGCCACCAGACTCACCCGCGCCGACAACACCGCCACGACCGGCGCGCACAGGGCCTGCGCGGCAGCCGCGGCCGCCAGCGCCTCGGCCCACCGCGGTGGCACCCGGCGCCGTCGCAACGCCGCGCTCCACCGGGGCGCGAGGGTGAGCAGGGCACCCGTGGCCAGGACGGACAGCAGAAAGCCGTAACTCCTGGCCAGCCACGGGTCGTACAGCACCAGCAGCAGCACAGCCGTCGCCAGCGCCGGGATCAGCGACCTGCGGCGTCCCGTCGCCAGGGCCAGCAGCACGACGGCTCCGCAAGCCGCGGCCCGCAACACGCTCGGGTCGGGCCGGCACACGATGACGAAGGCGAGGGTGAGCCCGCCGCCGAGCAACGCGGTCGTCCGCAGGGAGAAACCGAGGCGGGGCGCGAGTCCACGGCGCTCGGCCAACTGCGCTCTGCCGGGTGGGCCGATGAGCAGGGCGAGGATGATCGTGAGGTTGCTGCCGGAGACGGCGAGCGTGTGCGCGAGGTCGGTCTCCTTGAACGCCTCGTCCAGCTCCGGGGTGATCCGCGAGGTGTCCCCCACGACCAGCCCCGGCAACAGCGCCCGCGCATCCGCCGGCAGACCGTCGGTCGCCTCCCGCAGCCCGGCCCGCAGCCGCCCGGCCAACCGCTGCGCCGCCGACGGCTCCCCCACCACCTCCGGCACCCCCGGGTCCCGCACCCGTAGCACCGCCGCGACCCGATCCCCGTCCGTCAGCGAGGGCGCGAGCGTCGCGGTCACCCGCAAGCGCGTGGAGGGCAGCAGCCCCAGCCATGGTGAAGTCCGACCGTCGGCGGACCTCGGCGGGGCCTGGGCGTTCCCGGGCGCGTTCGGCCTCTCGTCGACGGCCCTGGAGATCCCCGACCCCCAACCCGCGTCGATGATCATGAGCACCGGCGCCCGTGTGACCACCGCCGTGCCGTGCGCCTCCTCCACGCGCCGTACATCCGCGTTGATCAGCACGGAGGTCGGCGCCATGTGATCGCCCTTGACCCGGGGCCGGGTCAGCCGGGGATCGGAGGTGACCTCGACCTCCGCGGTCACGCTGGCATACTCCCGCGCCAGCCTGGGCACGGGCCCACGTCGCAGATCGGCCCCGTGCAACCCTGCGGAGACGGCGGCCGCGGCGACGCAGAGCAGCACCGCGGCGACTGAAATGCGCGGCCAGGTGGTGCGCGGGGGCGCGGGGCGTTGACCTCGCGACTGAGTGCCATGGGTGACCCGGATGGTCGGGGCGGCCGGGGTGGCCCGAGTGACCCGGGTGGTCCGGGAGGCCGGAGTGGCCCAAGTGGCCCGAGTAGCCGGAGTGGCCGGAATGGCCCCAGTGCCCTCACGATCGCTGGTCCCACCCCCGGCTCCTCGCCGCACCAGCAGCAGTACGCCTGCCGCGACCAGGCCCACCACCGCCGCCCCGACCGCCCACTCCGGTGACGCGTCCAGCATCAGTGCCGCCGTCGCCCAGGCCGCCAGCGCCGGAGGCACGAGTCGGAGGTCCGTCGGCCCTTCCTGCCGGGGATGGGAGGCACCCAGCCGGCTCCCGGACGCGGCGTGAACGGCAGCGCGGCCGGGTGCGCGGACGTCGTGCCCCATGGCCGTCCTGACCCGACCGACCGCCCTGGCCCGACCGACCGCCCCGGCCCTCACGGCCATCGTGGTCCTCACGGCCATCTCGGTCCTCACAGCCATCGTGGTCCTCACGGCCATCCCGGTCCTCACAGCCATCCCGGTCCTCACGGCCGCACGAGATTTCGTAGATCGGCGAACCTGCGGTCGCCGATGCCATTGACCTCGCGCAGTTCGTCCACCGAGCGGAAACCGGCGTGCTGGGTGCGGTAGTCGATGATGTGCTGGGCCAGCACCGGGCCGACGCCCGGGAGGGTGTCGAGCTGGTCCACGGTGGCTGTGTTGAGGGAGACGGGTGCGGTGGGTGCCGCCCCGGCGGCCCCCGAGGTGCCCGCGCCCACGCCCGCACCGGCAGCGGTCCCGGCCACGGCGGCCGGGGTGCCGACGATCACCTGCTCGCCGTCCACCAGGAAGCGGGCCCGGTTGAGGCTGTCGGTGTTCGTGCCGGGACGCACCCCGCCGGCCACGCGCAGGGCGTCGGCGACCCGCGAGCCCGCGGGCAGGCGGTGGATACCGGGTTCGCGCACCTTGCCGCTGACGTCCACGACGATCTCGGGCGCGGCCGTGCCCGCAGGCCCCGGCATACCCGACGCACCCGCAGAACCCGCCGCACCGCCCACCGACGCACCCGCCCCGGCCTCCCCTCCCTGCTGTTCTCCGCCGTAGGAGGCTGCCGCCCGCACCACCTCGGGCGCCCGCACGGACTGCGCCCGCCCGGCCCAGAAGTGCTGCACGGCGAACCCTGCGGCAAGGACGAGAACCACGGTGAGCGCGACCAAGCTCCGCCGCTCCAGCCCACACCTCGCCTGCAACCACACCGGCATCCGCTCCCGCAAAGCCGACCCGGCCCGCGACCGCCAGGCCGCCGCCCCGCCACCCGCGTCACCGGCAGCGCCCTCGACTCGGCCCCGTGTCCTGACCCCGACCCCGACCCCGGCCCCGGCGTCCGAGTCGGCATCGGCATCGGCATCGGCGTCCAACACCTCGGACCCCTCGACCCAGTCGTCGTACCGACCGCCCCCTTCCTCCGGCGGCCCCGCCCCCGACTCCCGCCACTCCTCGGCCCGTTCGGCGAAAATCACCTCCGCCCTGCGCCGCAACTCCGCCGCCGACGCATGGTGCTGCCGCGCCCGCCCCCGGACGGGCATGCGTCGTCGATGGTGGATGCGGCTGTCGGAGTGGGGGCCTCGGCCCGGGCCGCTGGTCGCCGTCGTGGTACGTGTGCGTGATCGAAGTGCCATGCGACGAGGATCGGACACCTCGCCCCACCCGCGATGATCTTGCTCAATTCCCGGGGATTACCACCCAGTTGTGGAAAACTCCGCCACCCACACGAGTGGCTCCCCCTCAGAGAACCTGTCGCCGGTCCCCTGAGCCCCCGTCACCGCGGCGAAACCACAACCCCCAGCAACCCAGGCCCGGTATGCGCCCCGATCACCGCCCCCACCTCGCTCACATGCAGGTCGGCGAGCCCCGGGACCCGCGCCCGCAGGCGGTCCGCCAGGGCCGACGCCCGGTCGGGAGCGGCGAGATGGTGCACCGCGATGTCGACCTGCGCGCTGCCCGCCCGGTCGGCCGCGATCTCCTCCAGGCGGGCGATGGCCTTGGAAGCCGTGCGCACCTTCTCCAGCGGGCCGATCCGACCGCCCTCCAGTTGCAGCAGCGGCTTCACGGCGAGCGCCGAGCCCAGCAGGGCCTGTGCCGCGCCGATACGGCCGCCGCGACGCAGATAGTCGAGGGTGTCGACGTAGAAGTAGGCGGCCGTGCTTCCGGCCCGCTTCTCGGCGGCCGTGACGGCCTCGTCCACCGTGCCGCCCGTCTCCGCCGCCTCGGCCGCGGCGAGCGCGCTGAACCCGAGCGCCATCGCGACCATCCCGGTGTCCACCACCCGCACCGGCACCGGCGCCTCACGCGCCGCGAGGACCGCCGCGTCGTAGGTGCCGGAGAGCTCGGCGGACAGGTGCAGCGAGACGATGCCGGTGGCGCCCGCCTCGGCGACCTCGCGGTAGTGCTCCGCGAAGACCTGAGGGCTGGGGCGCGAGGTGGTGACGGGGCGTCGCTTCTGCAACGCCTGGGCGAGGGAACGGGTCGAGATCTCGGTGCCCTCGTCCAGCGCCTGACCGCCGACGACCACGGTCAGGGGTACTGAGGTGATGCCGTGGCGCTCCATCGTCCGCGGCGGCAGGTAGGCCGTTGAATCGGTGACGATCGCGACATGGCGGGACATGAGCTGGAGGTTACCTGCCGTAGCGCCCGGGCGGCAGCCCGACCCCGCTCACCTGGAAATGCCTTGACCGGATCAACTGGCGTTCAACCGGCTCAAGTCGTGCTCTCGGGGCGGGGCTTCTTCTGCCAGGGGTAGGTCGGGCGAGGGTCGGCCGGGGTGATCGCGGGCCGCGTGGGCTCCTCGGCCCGCTGCGTCCGAGAGGTGTCCGACCAGGTCTGCTCGGCCGTCGGCTCGGCCTGGGCGGCGGGGGCCTCCGGCCACGGGGGCGGGGGTGTCGTGGAGGAGGTCGAGGACGACGAGGGCGGCGCCAGGGTCTCCTCCGTCTGCCAGTGCCGCAGGGCACCGGTCTCCACGTCGATCTGGGCGCTGAGCGTGTCCAGGTCGTCGTCGGCGAAGCGGCGAGCCCGGTCGCGGGCGGCCCAGCGCAGCGAGTCGGCGGCATGGACGATGCGCTCGGTGCGTTCGCGCAGGTCGGGCAACCGCTCGGCGAGTGTCGCGCGGTCCGGCTCGGACTCCAGGCGCCGCAGTTCGGCGTCCAGTTCGTGCCCGTGCGCGCTGAGGCGCTGGAAGAGGTCGAGGGACTCCTTGAGGGACTCGTCCTCGGCCACGCCCGCGTGCAGCGCGTCCTGAGTGGCCCGCATGGAAGTGCGCAGCTTCAGCCGCAGCTGGGCGAGCTCGCCTGCCGGCCCGGGCTGGGCGAAGGACTTGGCCCGCAGGGTGTGGTCCTCGACCGTGCGCCGGGCGTGGCTGATGGTGTCGTCGACGCGGCGCTTGGCGGCGCCGACCACCTTGACCGTGGCGTAGGCGCCCAGCGCGACGAAGAGCACGAAGAGCAGGGCCACGACTGCGATCACTGCTTCCACGAACTCCTCCTCCGACCGGCCGCGGCACACACCGCGTCACTCTTCAACGGTAAACGCAGCGGGCAGGCCCGGAGTTCCAGCAGAACCCCGAACCTGCCCGTAGGGGATCACCCCGAGCGAAGAGCACACCGAGCGAAGATCACACCGAGCGAAGATCACGCCGAGCCGAAAGCCGAGGTCATGACCGCCCCGGCCGGCCCACCGCGGTCACGGCAGCCCGACCCGGCGCGCTCGCCGTAGATCTCGGCCGTGAGCGGGCGCCGTAGCCCAGTGCCGTAGCCCTGGGCCGCAGACCTACACCGCAGGCCTACACCGCCGACCTACGCCGGAACGATGTTCACCAGCTTCGGCGCCCGCACGATCACCTTCCGGATCCCGGCGCCGTCCAGTGCCGCCACGACCTTCTCGTCGGACAGGGCGACCTTCTCCAGGTCCTCCTCGGAGATGGCCGGCGAGACCTCCAGGCGGGCCTTGACCTTGCCCTTGATCTGCACGACGCAGGTCACGGTCTCGTCCACGACGTAGGCCGGGTCGGCGACCGGGAAGTCCTGGTGCACGACCGAGTCCTCGTGGCCCAGCTTGCGCCACAGTTCCTCGGCGACGTGCGGGGCCAGCGGCGCGACCATCAGCACCAGCGCCTCGGCGACCGACCGCGGCACCGCACCCCCGGCCTTGGTCAGGTGGTTGTTCAGCTCGGTGACCTTGGCGATGGCGGTGTTGAACCGCATGCCCTCCAGGTCGCCGCGCACCCCGTCGATGGCCTTGTGCAGGGCACGCAGCGTGTCCTCGTCGGGCTCGGCGTCCACCACCGTCACGGCACCGGTCGTCTCGTCGACGACGTTGCGCCACAGCCGCTGCAGCAGCCGGAACTGGCCGACCACCGCGCGCGTGTCCCACGGCCGGGAGACGTCCAGGGGGCCCATCGCCATCTCGTACAGCCGCAGCGTGTCGGCGCCGTACTCGGCGGCGATCTCGTCCGGGGTGACCGCGTTCTTCAGGGACTTGCCCATCTTGCCCAGCAGCCGGGAGACCTTCTCGCCCTGGTAGTAGTAGGCGCCGTCGCGCTCCTCCACCTCGGCGGCCGGTACCGCGATGCCACGGCTGTCGCGGTAGACGTAGGCCTGGATCATGCCCTGGTTGAACAGCTTGTGGAACGGCTCCGCCGAGGAGACGTGGCCCAGGTCGAACAGGACCTTGGACCAGAAGCGCGCGTACAGCAGGTGCAGCACCGCGTGCTCGGCACCGCCGACGTACAGGTCGACGCCGCCGTGCGGCTGGCCCTCGCGCGGGCCCATCCAGTACTGCTCGATCTCCGGGTCGACCAGTTGCTCGCTGTTGTGCGGGTCCAGGTAGCGCAGCTCGTACCAGCAGGAACCGGCCCAGTTGGGCATGGTGTTGGTCTCACGCCGGTAGCGCTTCGGTCCGTCGCCCAGGTCCAGGGTGACGTTGACCCACTCCTCGTTGCGCGACAGCGGCGTCTCGGGCTCGGTGTCGGCGTCGTCCGGCTCGAAGGTGCGCGGGCTGTAGTCCTCGACCTCGGGCAGCTCCAGGGGCAGCATCGACTCGGGCAGCGGGTGGGCGATGCCGTCCTCGTCGTAGACGATCGGGAAGGGCTCGCCCCAGTAGCGCTGACGGCTGAACAGCCAGTCGCGCAGCCGGAAGTTGACCGTGCCCTCGCCGACGCCGGACCGCTCCAGCCAGTCGGTGATGCGGGCCTTGGCCTCGACGACACCCAGGCCGTTCAGGGAGATGTCGTCGTTGGCGGAGTTGATGATCTTCGCGTCGTACGACGCGAAGGCGTCCTCCCAGGTCGAGGTGTCCGTGCCACGCCCGTCCGTCGGCTCGACGATGCAGACGATCGGCAGCTCGAAGGCGCGCGCGAACTCGAAGTCACGCTGGTCGCCGCAGGGTACGGCCATGATCGCGCCGGTGCCGTAGCCCATCAGGACGTAGTCGGCGATGAAGACGGGGACCTGCTCGCCGTTGACCGGGTTGGTCGCGTACGCGCCGATGAAGACGCCGGTCTTGTCCTTGGCCTCGGCCTGGCGCTCGACGTCGGACTTGGAGGCGGCCTGCGCGCGGTAGGCGGCGACGGCCTCGGCCGGGGTCGCGTGGCCGCCGGTCCACACCTCGTGCGTGCCCTCGGGCCAGGCGTCGGGGGTGAACTTCTCGACCAGCGGGTGCTCGGGCGCCAGCACCATGTAGCTCGCGCCGAACAGGGTGTCGGGGCGCGTGGTGAAGACGGTGATGCGCTCGCCGTCCACGGGGAAGTCGACGCGGGCGCCCTCGGAGCGGCCGATCCAGTTGCGCTGCTGCAGCTTGATGGCCTCGGGCCAGTCCAGCTCGGTCAGGTCGTCCAGCAGGCGGTCGGCGTACGCGGTGATCCGCATGTTCCACTGGCGCAGCTTGGCCTTGAAGACCGGGTAGTTGCCGCGCTCGGAGCGGCCGTCGGCCGTGACCTCCTCGTTGGCCAGGACGGTGCCCAGCCCGGGGCACCAGTTGACCGGCGCGTCCGAGGCGTACGCCAGGCGGTATCCGCCCAGGACGTCGGCGCGCTCGGCGGCGCTCAGCTCGCTCCACGCGCGCGTGCCGCCGTCGGAACCGGGTACGGCGCGCTCACCGGACTCGAACTGGGCGATCAGCTCGGAGATCGGGCGGGCCTTGTTCGCCTTGTCGTCGTACCAGGAGTTGAAGATCTGCAGGAAGATCCACTGGGTCCACTTGTAGTAGTCCGGGTCGATCGTGGCGAACGACCGGCGCTTGTCGTGGCCCAGGCCCAGCCGGCGCAGCTGGACCTTCATGTTCTCGATGTTGGCCTCGGTGGAGACACGCGGGTGCGTGCCGGTCTGCACGGCGTACTGCTCGGCGGGCAGGCCGAAGGCGTCGAAGCCCAGGGTGTGCAGGACGTTGTGGCCGGTCATGCGCTGGAAGCGCGCGAAGACGTCGGTGGCGATGTAGCCCAGGGGGTGGCCGACGTGCAGGCCCGCTCCGGAGGGGTACGGGAACATGTCCATGATGAACTTCTTGGGCTTGGCGGCCAGCTCGGCGTCGCCCGCCAGGTCGCCCTTGGGGTTCGGCGCCGCGTACGTGCCCTCGGCGTCCCAGAAGTCCTGCCAGCGTGCCTCGATGTCGGCGGCCATGGCCGCCGTGTAGCGGTGCGGCGCTGCCGCCTCGGCGGCGGCAGCGGGGTTCGTCTCGCTCATGATCCTCAAAGCTCCATCGATCGTCTCTGCCAGCGGCTGCGGTTCGGTTCTCTGGAAACGAAAAATCCCCTCGCACAGGAGGGGACGCCGCGCCGATTCCGACCATCCGTTTCGCCCGGTGGTCGGGACTGATCAGCGCGGCCCGCTAAGCAGAAGGCGTACGGCACGCATGGCGTCAGGGTACCGCAGCGCCCGAGCGGGTCGCGACGGGCTTCCATCCGGGGCGCGACGGTCTTCTCAAGGGGGGCGCGCGTGAACATGGGCGCCCCGGGTTCCGTACCTGAGAGTTGTGAAGACCTCGAAAAGTTGAACAACGCTCAACTGTTACCTGGCGTAACAGTCGCTAAGGGACAGCACACGCCCCGCCCAGTACGTAGATAACAGCGCAATAACTCAAACGCCGTACCCGTCGGTATGGAGCCACTTAGAGTGCGGCAACGGGACCGCCTTCCCGAACCGTTCGGAGTTGCCCCCATGAACCCTCGTCCCCACACCAGCCCGCCCCCCAGGACGGATCTCCCGGCCCGGGGGGCGTCGGTCGCTGACACTCGGTCGCCCATACCCCTCATCGCGTTCTCGGGAGGCATGCCGTGACGACGGATCCGAACGACAGCGTGATGGACGACGCCTTCTTGGAGTTCCTCAACTTCGGCGCCGGCGTACTGTCCCTCGTCTGCCTCACCTGCTCGGTGATCTGGGGTCTCGTCGCCCAGGACCGGATGATCCTCAACACCCGGCAGCGGCTCATCGCACAGGCCATCCACCGGGTGACCGCCGTGGCGTCGATCGCGTTCCTGCTGGTGCACATCGGTGTCAAGCTGGCGCTGGACCACGCCAGCCCGATCGCCGCGCTGATCCCCTTCGGCCTTCTCTTCGCCGGCGGCAGCGAGATCCCGGGCAGCGCCTTCCTCGTCGGCCTGGGCTCCCTGGCCGCCATGCTCATGATCTTCGTCGGCGTCACCGGCGCGCTGCGCAACCGCTTCGCGTCCCCGGCGCCGGTCGCGGCGCGCTGGCGGGCGATGCACATGCTGGCCTACCCGGCCTGGTGCGCGGCACTGGTCCACGGCCTGTTCGCCGGCCGCCCGGCGAAGACGTTCTTCATGGTGTCCTACGAGCTGTGCGTCGTCGCGGTCGCCGCCGCCCTCGCCCTGCGCGCGGCACCGCGCCCGTTCAAGCGCAAGGTCGCCGACCGGATCGCCGGGCTCATCGGCAACGGCGAGCCCGCGGGCCGCGAGGAACTGGAGGCGAGCAGGGCCCGGTCGTCGGAGTCCCCGCTGCCCGGCTCCGAGGGCAGGGAAAGGCGGTCGAGGCGGGCCGAACCGACGACGGGATCCCAGCCCCGGGCGACACCCTCCTCCGATCCCCTGTACCAGGCTCCCTCGGCCCAGGCGTCCGGTTCGGGCTTCGCAGCCGCCTACCGCGCCGTCTCACCCCGTTCCCGCGGGCAACAGCAGTCCTACGCGGCCGACCAGACCGCCCGTATGGACCTGCCCCTGGACATGCAGCCGACGGAGGCGATCCCCCGCGTGGACGGCGGTGGCAGCACCTCGGGCAGCTGGCCGATCCCGTCCCCGCCGCCCGTGGGCGAGGCGCCCCCGTCGTCCTACGACCCGCTCAACGACACGGGGTACAACATCCCCGTGTACGACAATTCGGGCGCCCAGGGCTATGGCACCGGCGCCGCGGGCTACGGCTCGAGTGATGTGTACGACACCGCTGAGACGAACGCCGTCTTCGGTACGTACAACCAGAACGACACGTACAACAACAGCGGTCCCGCCACTGAATCAATGCCCGGTGCGTCCTACGACTTCGACGCACCGGGTTCGGGCGAACCTTGGAACACGCCTTCCGGAGGCTTTAAGTGAACGAGGCCCTGCCCGACGTACCCGAAGTCCGCGTGGTCGGGCTTCCCCAGCTCACGTCGGGCTTCGACCTTGTCGAGAGACTCGATCTGCCCATGCACCTCAAGGTGCACGGGCCGCTCGAACCGATGGGCGGCGAGCAGCTCGCGAAGCTCGCCGAGAACATCAATCTGAAGGGCCGCGGCGGAGCGGGCTTCCCCTTCCACAAGAAACTGCGCTCGGTCGCCGAGGCCGCGATCAAGCGCGGTGTACGGCCGGTCGTGGTCGTCAACGGCAGCGAGGACGAACCCGCTTGCCGCAAGGACACGGTGATGATCAACCGTGCCCCGCATCTCATCCTGGACGGCGCGCTGCTGTGCGCCGAAGCCCTGGGTGCCCGCACGCTCGTGGTGGGGGTCACCCGGGAATCGACCCAGCGCTCCATGGAGGCCGCCCTCGCCGAACGCGGCCTCAGCAACAGCCGTCGCTCCGCGCTACGCGCGTTCGTCCAGCGCAACCCGGTCCGCATGGTCACCGGCGCCGCCGCCTCCCTGATCCGCTCGATCGACGGCGGCCCGGCGATCCCGCCCGGCCGCAAGGTCAGCGCCTCGCAGAACGGCGTCGGCGGCGCCCCGACCCTGCTCTCCAACGCCGAGACGTTCGCCCAGCTGGCCATCGCCGCCCGCATAGGCCCGGAGCGCTACGGCAACACCGGCCTGTACGACGAGCCGGGCACCGTCATGCTCACGGTCTCCGGCGCGGTCGCCCGCCCGATGGTCATCGAGGTCCCCACCGGCGTGCCGCTGCGCTACGTCCTCCAGCTCGCCGGCGCCCCGCCCGTCCCGCAGGGCGTGCTGACCGGCGGCTACCACGGCAAGTGGATCGACGCCGCGACCGTCAACGAGGCGGTCGTCTCCCGCAACTCCCTGGACGCGGTGGGCGGCGCGCTCGGCGCCGGCGCGATCCTGCCGATCACTCAGGAGACCTGCCCACTGGGCGAGTCGCTGCGGGTGGCGCAGTGGCTGGCGGAGGAGAGCGCCGGCCAGTGCGGCCCCTGCTATCTCGGTCTACCGGCCGCCGCGCGCGGTCTGGAGGACATCCTCAACGGCGGCGGCCCGGCCGCCCTGGAGGCCCTCAAGCAGGTCGCCAAGAACGTGAAGCGGCGCGGCGCCTGCTCGCACCCGGACGGCTCCGCGATGTTCCTGGAGTCGACCATCAAGGCGTTCACCGACGACCTGGCGGCGCATGTCCTCGGCAACGGCTGCGGACGGCCCGTGGAGGGCGTTCTGCCGCTCTTCGAGGGCGGCAGGGCCCCGTCGGGTATCCCGGGCGGTGCCGAGTCGGAGGAGAACGGCCCCAGCAGGCAGAAGATCTACGTCGACTGGACGCTGTGCCGCGGCCACGGCCTGTGCGCGGACATCCTCCCGGAGGTCTTCCAACTGGGCGCCGACGGCTTCCCGACCGTCGCCCAGGCGAAGGTCCCGCGCTACGCCGAGGCCAAGGCCCTGCGCGCGGTACGCCGTTGCCCCGCCCTCGCCCTGCGCATCGAGGAGGACACCCGCGCGGGTGCCCCCTCCCGCAACAACCTGCCGGTCCTCTCCCAGGGCCGCGGCAGGCGCGCGCTGGGCCGCTGAGACCGAGGGCGGGCAGATGCCCGTTGAGGGGCCGTCAAACAGGACGGCCCCTCAACTGCCGCCGAACCCAGAGGCCTTCGCAACGAAAAAAGATCCCGCCGGGTCGATCGACCCGGCGGGATCTTACTGTGGAGCTAAGGAGAATTGAACTCCTGACCTCCTGCATGCCATGCAGGCGCTCTACCAACTGAGCTATAGCCCCTTGCTTTGGTCCGCCCGGTTTCCCCGGCGGCGACGCCAACATTACCGGTCCACCTGGTGCAGCACCAAATCGTTTCCCGTGCGGTCCGATACGGATGCTTATGTCCGGTTCAAGCCGTGACGAAGGAATAGAAACGCTTGAGCGTGCAGTGCTCTTCGAGGAGACGGCCGTAGATCGGTTCGCCCTCGAGTTCACGGTAGGTCTCGATCGGGTCGCCTTTTATGATCAGCGCCCGCGCGCATTCCTCGCACCAGTACTGGTAGTCGGGGTTCACGGGTTCCATGTCGCGGACGATCGGTGTTCCGCTGCCGCACCAGTCGCACTTTCGCCTGTGTGCACCCATCGATCAGCTCCAGCTGTGGCCGCAGGCCGTGCACACGTAGGAAACTCCGCCGTTGTCGCCAAGAAGCTGGGCGACATGGACGGAGCCGCAGGAAGGGCAGCTGAGGCGGGTGATCGTATCCCGTGTCAAAGCTGCTTCGAGGAGGCCACCGACCTCCTCGAGGATGCTCGCAGGCATCACTACTCCCTCCCGTCGGGCCGCGCTCCCTTCCGGCCGTTTGATTCTGCCACGGCCGGACCAATACGGTCAGCGACGCCTCAGTACCAGTCCGGACACAGCAGCCTTCGCCGCCGTACGGACCGTGCGGTCCCGCACCCCCAAGCGCCTCCTGAGAGGTATACGCCCGCGAGGCCCTAGTCACTCAAGCCGGACCCGAACACTTTGGCGGATACCAGAAGATCCCGCCGATCGAAGCGATCGGCGGGATCTTGTTGTCTCGCTGTGGAGCTAAGGAGAATTGAACTCCTGACCTCCTGCATGCCATGCAGGCGCTCTACCAACTGAGCTATAGCCCCTGGTCCCACGTGGCGGAGCCACATGGTGTTTCGCCCCGCTCGGCGGGGCGAACAAGAAGAACTTTAGCCTGCGACCTGCCAGAAAGTGAAATCCGGACCGGCGTCAGTCGTCGTCGGTGTCAGTCGTCGTCGCCGAGGACCGGCTCCGGCAGGGTGCCGGCGTTGTGCTCCAGCAGACGCCAGCCGCGGGCGCCCTCGCCGAGGACGGACCAGCAGCAGTTGGAGAGGCCGCCGAGGCTCTCCCAGGACCGGGGTTCCAGGCCGATGAGGCGCCCGATGGTCGTACGGATCGTGCCGCCGTGGCTGACCACGACGAGCGTGCCGTTGTCGGGGAGCTTCTCGGCGTGCCGCAGGACCACGGGGGCGGCGCGGTCGGCGACCTCGGTCTCCAGTTCGCCGCCACCGCGGCGCACCGGCTCGCCGCGCTTCCATGCCGCGTACTCCTCGCCGTACCGCTCGATGATCTCCTCGTGCGTCAGGCCCTGCCAGGTGCCCGCGTAGGTCTCGCGCAGGGCCTCGTCGTGCGTCACCTCCAGGGCGGTGAGCGCGGCCAGCTCGGCGGCCGTGCGGGAGGCGCGCTGGAGGTCGGAGGCGATGATCGCGTCCGGCTTGAGACCGGCGAGGAGGCGGGCGGCGCGGCGGGCCTGGGCGAGGCCGGCCTCGGTGAGGGCGACGTCCGTGGTGCCCTGGAAGCGACGCTCCACGTTCCACGAGGTCTGGCCGTGCCGCCACAGGATGACGCGGCGGCCCGGCCTGCCGGTGGGCACCTCGTCGGTGGTGCTCATCGCCACTCACCGCCCAGCTCGGCCGCTTCCTCGGCGGCCTGGAGCTTGGCGTGCTCCGCGGCCTTGCCGCGGGTGGCCTTGGCGTCCTCGGGCAGGTCGAGCTCGGGGCAGTCCTTCCACAGCCGCTCCAGGGCGTAGAAGACGCGCTCCTCGCTGTGCTGGACGTGGACGACGATGTCGACGTAGTCGAGCAGCACCCAGCGGGCCTCGCGGTCGCCCTCGCGGCGCACCGGCTTGGCGCCGAGCTCCTTCTGGAGCCGCTCCTCGATCTCGTCGACGATCGACTTGACCTGGCGGTCGTTGGGCGCGGAGGCCAGCAGGAAGGCGTCCGTGATCGACAGTACGTCGCTGACGTCGTAGGCGATGATGTCGTGCGCGAGCTTGTCGGCGGCGGCCTGGGCGGCGGTGTTGACGAGCTCGAGGGAACGGTCGGTAGCGGTCACTACAAGGCTTTCGGTCGGCGGGCACTTGGCTTCAATCGACCTCAAGGGTCTCACGGACCAGTGACAACACCCCACGTGATTACCGGCTCACGTGGGGTGGCCTGCGGTTTTGTGCAGGCTGGGGTTACGAGGACGACGGCTTGTAGTCCTGGCCGAGCACCACCGAGACATCCGCGTTCCCGGACACATCGCCCTTCGTGACGGCGTCGGCGGACAGTCCGAGTGTCTTGGCGACCTCGGTGGCGTCGGCCTTGTCGGCGGCGTCGGCGTAGACGACCTCGGACGTGGCCTCGGCGGAGGCGGTGCCGCCCTCCAGGAAGGTGAAGCCGCCGTTCAGCAGCACCACGCGGGCCTTCTCGGTGTTGTCCTTGACGCCGCTGGCGTTACGGATGGACACGCGGACCGCGGCGTCCTTGTCGGGGCTCTTGGCGGTGCCGCCGAGGACGTTCTTGACGACACTGGCGCTCGCCTCGGCGCTGAGGGTGCCGTCGGTCTGGACGGGCAGCATGGCCGTCTTGTAGTCGCCGCCCTTGGCGAGCTCGGCGAGCTTGGCGAGGAAGGCGCCGAGGTCCTTGTCGGTCAGGGGCGGCTCGATGATCATGCCCAGCGTCTGCACGGTGACGGTGGCGCCCTGGGTGTCCGAGGTCAGCTTGCGCAGCGTGGCCTGCATGACCTGCCCGAACCGCTCCAGCTGCGCGTTCTGCGCCTCGCCCGAGCCCTGGTAGGTGGCGTAGGCGACGGCCATCTTGCCGCTGAGGGTCTGGCCCTTGCCCTTGCGGACGAGGGGCGCGCTGCCCTTGGCCTTGGCGTCCGGGTCGGGCACGTCGGCGTTGGTGTCGACCTCGATGTTGCCGACCAGGTCGACGAGGTTCTGCAGATACGGGGTGTCCAGCCGCCAGGTGCCCTGGATCTGGGTGCCGAGGACGGTGTCGATCGAGTCGCGCGTCCCGGAGGAGCCGTCGTCGTCGACCGACTTGGCCAGGGTGGTCGTGCCGTCGTCGCCGGTCAGGGCGAGGGAGTTCGGCAGCAGGACGGTGGTGCCCTGGTTGGTGGTGGTGTTGTCGACGAGCAGCGCCGTGGAGGTGCCGCCCTTCGCGGTGTTGTGCAGATGGACGACGATCACGTCACGCTTCTGGGCGCCCACGGCTGTCGCCGTGCCCTCCTTGCTGTCGCTCGACGACAGACCGGGCAGCTTCCCGGCGTACCAGAGGTAGCCGGCGCCGCCGGCCGCGACGACCGCCAGGACGACCACGAGGGCGATCACACGCGCGCGTGCCCGTCGCCGGGCCTCCTCGCGGCGCTCGGTGCGGTTCTCGGTGAACTTCAGCCAGTCGATGACGTCCTCGGAGTCCCCGTCGGGCTCCTCGACGAACGCGAACTGCTCGGTGCGGTACTCCCGGTCGCCCCGTTCCTGGGGCTGTGGCTGCGGGTGCGGTTCCTCGACCGGTCCGGCCTGCTGCGGGATGTAGGCGGTCTGCTCGGCGACCCGGTGCTGCTGTCCGCTGGTGGCGGTTCGGCCATACGGGTCGTACGGCGGCGAGTGCGCGCCGGCCTGCTGGGGGTGCGTGCCGGTGCCGTACGGGTCGTAGGACGGCGTGGGCGGCTGCTGGCCGGTGTCGCCGGTCCCGTAGGGGTCGTACGGCGGGACCGGCTGCTGCCTGCCGGTCGCGTACGGGTCGTAGCCGTAGCCCTGCTGTGCGTACGGGTCGTACTGGTGCTGGGGTGGCTGCTGCTGCGCCGGGATCTGCCGGTAGACCGGCTGCCCGTACTCGTCGTAGCCGACGAGTTCGTACTGGTCGGCCTCGTATCCCGCGGCCCCCGCGTCGTATCGGTCGTTCACCGGTCGCCCCTCTCGGCTCACTCGCCTCACTCGCCGCGGTACAGCTCGCGCTTGTCGATGTAGCGCACGACTCCGTCCGGCACCAGATACCAGATGGGGTCGCCCTTTGCGACTCTCGCGCGGCAATCGGTGGACGAGATGGCCAGTGCGGGAACCTCGACCAACGACACTCCGCCCTCCGGGAGCCCGGCGTCGGTGAGGTCGTGGCCGGGACGGGTGACCCCGATGAAGTGCGCGAGGGAGAACAGCTCCACCGAGTCCCGCCAGGTCAGGATCTGGCCCAGGGCGTCGGCGCCGGTGATGAAGAAGAGGTCCGTGTCGGGGTTGAGCGCGCGTAGATCACGCAGGGTGTCGACGGTGTACGTCGGGCCGCCGCGGTCGATGTCGATGCGGCTGACGGAGAACTGTGGGTTCTCGGCCGTGGCGATGACCGTCATCAGATAGCGGTCCTCGGCCGGGGAGACGTGGCGGTGGCTCTTCTGCCACGGCTGTCCGGTGGGCACGAACACGACCTCGTCGAGGTGGAACTGCGCGGCGACCTCGCTGGCCGCGACGAGGTGGCCGTGGTGGATCGGGTCAAACGTTCCGCCCATGACGCCGAGGCGGCGCTTGCCGGGGTTCGACGGGCCGTTTCCGGGGCCGGTAGGCATGTCCTGCTCTCCCATGCGTGCAGACCCTACCGGCCCCGTCTGAGGGCCCAGGCCTGTCCGTGACTCAGCGGTCGCGGTTGAAGCGGGTGGTGATCCACAGCAGGAGCAGCAGGATGACGAAGGCGCCACCCCCGGTGAGCAGCGGGCTGATGCTGTTGTGGTTGCCGCCGTGCTCCTCGCCCTCGGCGGCGAGGGTGACCAACTGGGCAGCGGCGCTGTGGAAGCTCATCTTCGGCGTGACCTATCGGGTGTGGGCGGGATAAAGATGTCGGCCCATCGTAAGCGGGCACCATGACGGGGATCACGCCGACTCCACCGTTGGGGCGCCGGGGCGGCCGGCGGGGAACCTTCCCGGGGGCTCAGTCGTCCTTCCGCCTGTAGCCCCGCAGCAGGAACCACGCGGTCAGCACACAGCCCACGACCATCACGATCAGCACCACCCGGAGCAGATTCCCCGCCCCCTGCTGCTCGGCCGCGCTCGCGGCCTCGGTGAGCCAGGTGGCCGGGGGGTTGTGCTCCATGACGCGGAACTCCTTCGCTGTAGTGCCCGTCCAAGGTAACTCCGCTTAGGCTGGGCTCTGCTTCGGGGGCGCAAAGGGCGGAACAAGGCTCTGCAAAGGGCCGCACAGAGCCATCCAGACGCACATGGGGGAAGACATGTCCGAAGGCCACGAGCACGACGGGCACGAGAACGTGCCGAGCAGGCAGCGCAGGCGTTTCCCGGGGATCTCCTCGCGTGCGTACGAACACCCGGCGGACCGCTCGGCGCTGGTGGCCCTGCGCAAGCTCAGCGGCTTCGACACCGTCTTCAAGGCCCTGAGCGGCCTGCTGCCCGAGCGCAGTCTGCGGCTGCTGTTCCTGTCCGACTCGGTCCGCGTCTCGGACCAGCAGTTCGCGCACCTCAACGACATGCTGCGGGACGCCTGTTACATCCTGGACCTGGAGAAGGTCCCGCCGATGTACGTCAACCAGGACCCGGTGCCGAACGCGATGTGCATCGGCCTGGACGAGCCGATCATCGTGGTCACCACGGGGCTGCTGGAGCTGCTCGACGAGGAGGAGATGCGGGCGGTGGTGGGCCACGAGGTGGGCCACGCCCTCTCCGGCCACTCGGTCTACCGCACGATCCTCCTCTTCCTCACCAGCCTCGCCGTCCGGGTCGCCTGGATCCCGCTGGGCAACATAGCGATCATGGCGATCGTGACGGCGCTGCGGGAGTGGTTCCGCAAGTCGGAGCTGTCCGCCGACCGGGCGGGGCTGCTCGTCGGGCAGGACCTCACGGCCTCGATGCGCGGCCTGATGAAGCTCGCGGGCGGCCACCATCTGCACGAGATGAACGTGGACGCGTTCCTGAAGCAGGCCGAGGAGTACGAGGCGGGCGGCGATCTGCGCGACTCCGTTCTGAAGATCCTCAACGTGATGCCCCGATCCCACCCCTTCACCACGGTCCGCGCGGCCGAGCTGAAGAAGTGGGCCGAGTCCCGCGACCACCAGCGGATCATGGACGGGCACTATCCGCGCCGGGCGGAGGACAAGGACACCTCGGTCACCGACTCCTTCCGTGAGTCGGCCTCCCACTACGCCACGCACGTGAAGTCCTCCAAGGACCCCCTGATGAAGCTGGTCACGGACATCGCGGGCGGGGCGGGCGATCTGAGCGGGCGGGTGCGGCGGGGTTTCGGCGGCTTCACGAGTACGGCTCCCAAGGAGGAGCCGCGCCGGGAGGACGGCGGGGACGGCAACGCCTGACGGCCACCTGTGGCTTCCGCAGCGGTTTTCCGCCCCCGCCGCCCCTACCCGTCCCATCCTTCTGGGGCTCCGCCCCAGACCCCGCTCCTCAAACGCCGGAGAGGCTGACTACTTCAGCCCGTCCGGCGTTTGAGGACGAGGCCCGGAGGGCCGACAGCGGGGGTCTGGGGGCGCAGCCACCAGGGACGGGACGGGTAGGGGCGGCGGGGGCGGAAAACCGTCCGCTCACACCTTCGGCTGTGATCCCACCGCCAACGACCCGCACAGCGCCGTAGCCCCACCCGTGGCATACGGGTCGGTGCCCGCGGGACCGCCCTCCTTGGCCGTCTGCCCGGCCAGCAGCGGATGGAGCCGGTTCGTCGAGTCCTCGGCGCAGGACAGCGGCCCCGCCTGGACATAGGAGACGACGAGCTGGGCCTGGCGCAGCCGCAGGTCCTCGCGGTCGAAGCGGAAGTGCAGCTCCCGCCGCACGGTGAACAGCGAGGCCTCGGCCGCGCCCTCCCCTTCCGCGGCCCGCAACGCGTACACGAACGTGTGATCGGCCGTGACCTCCAGCGTCGCGGAGTCGGTCTCCGCTGCCTGGAGCGTGCCCTGCACGCGGATCCTGCGGTCGGCCAGCTCGGCCTGGGAGGCGTCGAAGCGAACCAGCCACCCGGTCGGCGCATGCCGCCCGTCCGCGGCCGGATGCCCGAAGCTCTGATCGAACTGGTCCAGTTGCTCGGGGTCCAGCAGCACCCGGACCGGACGGATCTGGTCGCCGGTCAGCACGTCCGGATACAGCGCGGACCGCACGATGTAGTCCTTCGCGATGCTCAGCGCGTTCGTCACCTGACTGTCCGAGAAGTGCGCGGTGCGCCGCGCGGCCGGCAGCGGGATGCCCTCGGCGCCGATGCGGAACTGGGCGGCGGGACTGTGCGCGTACAGGTACTCCGGATCGGTCGCCCCGGGCACCGTGCCCTGCGGGGCGAGCGGGATGACGGTCATGCGCAGCGGCTCGGCGGGCGGCCCGGAGTTCGCGGGGGTCTGGTAGGGGTGCCGTACACCCATGTAGATCGCCGTACCGAAGGCCACGGCGATCAGCAGGACCAGGACCAGCGCCTGCCGGGACAGGCCCCGGCGAAGTGGTGCGCGGCGGCGTACGGCGGGCGCGTGGTCGGCCATGCGCTCCTGCGCGGAGAACTCCTGGAGGCGGGCAGCACGGACGAACGACTCGTCGAAGACGACGGATCGGTACTCGTCCTCGCCACCTCCGGGGCTGCCCTCAGGTGTCCCCTCAGGTGGGTCGCCTGGCCCTCCCATATCTTCAGGGTAGGTCGCCGGGAGGTCCGGTAAACGCCCTGCTACACGACAAGTTCTGACAGGTTCTCACCAGGACGGGAAGGCTGCCCTCGGTAGTGCTCAGGCCATGGGTCGGGGTCCGGTCAGGGCGTGCGCGGTGTCGCCGAGACGGCCGGCTGGGAGTAGTCGGCGGACGCCGACGGCGACGCTTCCCTGCCCTGTTCGAGACCCGTGGACGCCGGCGGCGGAACCTGGTCCCTGCTGTTCGAGGACGCGCCCCGGTAGACCGCCGTGAAGGCCAGCGCGACCATGCCGATGCCCATGACGAGGGCGAGCATCCAGGCGACGGGACGGTGCCAGCGGACCTGTTTGCCGTACGCCCCGGGAGCGCCGTAGCGACCTTCGAGGATGTCCGGGTCGTCCAGATCGTCCAGCTCGGGATCATGGCCGAAAGCGGTGCGGCCGTCGGGGCCGTACCCGTCGTCGTACCGCTCGCCCCGGCCGTGTGCCCGGCGGGCCTCGGCCTCGGAGGCCTCCGCTCTGGCCTGGGCGGCGGCAAGGAGGCGCTCCACGGCGGTCGGCTCGTGCACCACGGCCGCCTGTACGAAGGCCTCGTCGAAGACCACGGAGGCGAACTCTTCGTCCGACACCCCGCGGTCGTGGTCGTCGTCGGGCTCCCAGCCGTCAGGGAACGGCGTGCCCCCCACGTCCTCCGGCACGGATCCAGAGTAGTCCTGGGGGGTCAATTTGGGCAGACGGTATGGAAATTCATCCGGCCTGCGAGACACCTCGGGTGCGTCACGCGCCGAGCGGCGCTCCGACGCGCCCCCGTCAGCGGGGGCGCGCCCCCGGTGCGGGGGATTGCTCAGCGCCGTACGTGCCCGTCCCCGGTGACGATGTACTTGGTGCTGGTCAGCTCCGGCAGCCCCATCGGCCCTCGGGCGTGCAGCTTCTGCGTGGAGATGCCGATCTCCGCGCCGAAGCCGAACTGGCCGCCGTCGGTGAAACGGGTGGAGGCGTTCACGGCGACCGTCGTGGAGTCGACCAGCTGGGTGAACCGGCGGGCGGCCTGCTGCGAGGTGGTGACGATGGCCTCGGTGTGGCCGGAGGTCCACAGCCGGATGTGCTCGACGGCCTTGTCGAGGGAGTCGACCACCGCGGCGGCGATGTCGTACGACAGGTACTCCGTCTCCCAGTCCTCGGTCGTGGCCTCGACGACCGTCGCCTTGGAGTCCTTGGCGTACGCCGTCACCCGCTCGTCGGCGTGCACGGTCACGCCGGCCTCCGCGAGGGCGTCCAGGGCGCGCGGCAGGAACTCGGGGGCGATGTCCTGGTGGACCAGGAGGGTCTCGGCGGCGTTGCAGACGCTGACCCGGTGGGCCTTGGAGTTGATCAGGATCTCGATCGCCATGTCGAGGTCGGCGTGGGCGTCGACGTAGACGTGGCAGTTGCCGGTGCCGGTCTCGATCACCGGGACGACGGACTCGGTGACGACGGTCTGGATCAGCGAGGCGCCGCCGCGCGGGATCAGCACGTCGACCAGGCCGCGGGCCCGCATCAGCTCGCGCACGCTGTCCCGGCTCTCCCCGGGCACCAGCTGCACGGCGTCGGCGGGCAGCCCGGCCCCGCCGACGGCGTCGCGGATCACCCGGACGAGTGCCGAGTTCGACTCGTACGCCGAGGCCGAGCCGCGCAGCAGCACGGCGTTGCCGGACTTCAGGCAGAGGGCGGCGGCGTCCACGGTGACGTTCGGGCGGGCCTCGTAGATGATCCCGACGACGCCCAGCGGGACGCGGACCTGGCGCAGGTCGATGCCGTTGGGCAGGGTGGAGCCGCGGACGACCTCGCCGACCGGGTCGGGCAGGGCGACGACGTCGCGCACATCGGAGGCGATGGCCCGCACGCGCTCCGGGGTCAGCGTCAGCCGGTCGATGATCGCCTCGCTGGTGCCGGCCTCGCGGGCCTTGGCGATGTCCCGGGCGTTGGCCTCGACGATTTCGCTCGTACGGACCTCCAGCGCGTCCGCGATGGCGAGCAGCGCGTCGTCCTTCTCGGCCCGCGGCAGCGGGGCGAGGTCGGCGGCGGCGGACTTGGCGCGGTAGGCGGCCCGGTTGACCGGGGACATGGAGTCGTACGGCGAGAGCGTGGTCATGAAAGAAGGGTAGTGCGACTGCGAGGCCGGTCCAGCGTTCGTTCCAAACCCCGAGACAAGGACCGCAGGTCACTCAAGGCCGGTCAATAGGGATGTACTCCCACCGGGCTCGCCGGAGGCAGTCCGTACCCCTCCGCGATCCGCTGGTGGTAGGTCTCGCGGTCGATGACCTCCAGGCCGACGATCTCCCAGGGCGGCAGTCCCGCGCTCTGCCGGTGCTCGCCCCACAGGCGCAGGGCGACGGCGGCCGCGTCGTGCAGGTCGCGGGCCTCTTCCCAGTAGCGGATCTCGGCGTGGTCGCCCGCGTACCGGCTGGTCAGCAGAAAGGGGTGGTCGTGGGCGAGCTGTTCGAGGGCGCGCCGCACCTCCTTCAGCGGGGCCTCCTGGCCGGAGACGCTGAGGGTGACGTGCCACAGACGGGGCAGGTCCTTGGGCTCCTCGTACCGGTCGCCGGCCGCGACGCTCGTCAAGGCGCGCTCCTCACCGGCCGCGCGGGACGAGGCCCCACCGGCACTGCGGGACGCCGTCCCAGGGCGCACTCGTCTCACGACGGCCTCCTTTACGCAGTGACCGACTCGGTGGTCGTGCGGAATGTCCCTGAGACAAAGTTGAGCAGGCCGCACGGGCTCGCGGGGCGGTTTTGCGGAACGTCCACCTCAGGGCGACGTTTGAAGCGGGGCGTTCCCCCTGTTTTCGGCCGGGGGTCCGGGGGTTGGCCCCCGGGGCAATGCGGCGCGGAACGTCCACCTCAGGGCGACGTTTGAAGCGGGGCGTTCCCCCTGTTTTCGGGAGGTGGCTACGGCTCCAGGATCACCAGGTCGTCCCGGTGCACGACCTCCCGCTCGTACTCCGCGCCCAGCTCCCGCGCCAGCTCCCGTGTCGAACGGCCGAGCAGTTGCGGAATCTCCTTGGCGTCGAAGTTCACGAGCCCGCGTGCGACGGCGCGCCCGGTGGTGTCCCGCAGTTCGACGGGGTCGCCCGCGCTGAAGTCGCCCTCGACGGCGGCGATGCCGGCCGGCAGCAGCGACTTGCGGCGTTCGACGACCGCCCGGACCGCGCCGTCGTCCAGCGTCAGCGAACCCTGCGGGGTGGACGCGTGCTGGAGCCAGAGCAGACGGTCGGCGGAGCGCTTGCCGGTGGCGTGGAAGTAGGTGCCGGTGTCGCCGCCGTGCAGCGCCTCGGCCGCGTGGATCGCGCTGGTCAGGACCACGGGGATACCGGCGGCGGCCGCGATCCGGGCCGCCTCGACCTTGGTGGCCATGCCGCCGGTGCCGACGCCGGCCTTGCCCGCGCTGCCGATCTCGACGTGGGCGAGGTCCTCCGGCCCGCGCACCTCGGCTATCCGCGAGGTTCCCGGCTTGCTGGGGTCGCCGTCGTACACCCCGTCCACGTCGGACAGCAGGACCAGGAGGTCGGCGCGGACGAGGTGGGCGACGAGGGCGGCGAGGCGGTCGTTGTCGCCGAAGCGGATCTCGTCGGTGGCGACGGTGTCGTTCTCGTTGACGATCGGGAAGGCGCCCATCGCGAGGAGCTTGTCGAGGGTGCGCGAGGCGTTGCGGTGGTGGGCGCGGCGGCTCATGTCGTCGCTGGTCAGCAGCACCTGGCCGACGCGGACGCCGTGCCGGGCGAAGGACGCGGTGTAGCGGGCGACGAGCAGGCCCTGACCGACGCTGGCGGCGGCCTGCTGGCGGGCCAGGTCCTTGGGGCGGCGGCGCAGGCCCAGCGGGGCGAGTCCGGCGGCGATGGCGCCGGAGGAGACGAGGACGACCTCCTTCTCACCGCCGCTTCGGCTCTTGGCGAGGACGTCGACGAGCGCGTCCACGCAGTCGGCGTCCAGGCCGCCCGAGGCGGTGGTCAGCGACGAGGAGCCCACCTTGACGACGATCCTGCGGGCCTCGCGCACACCCTGCCTTGCCCCTGCCACCTGTGCTCTTTCCCCTCGCGTCCATCCGGTTGCCTGCTCGGCAATCTACGCGAAGTGGATCGTCCGGCGCGCGGGGATTCCAGCCCCCGGACAGGGCGGCGGTGACCGTCCGCGCCCGCCGCCGGGCCCTTGGGACACATGCGTGTCGTCTGCAGGCCGCCGCGCGTTAACCCGGACGCACGACGTCCCGCGCCGACCTTGGAGTGACCGCGTTGCCCGTACCCCTGTCCCGCATCCCGGCCAGAGCGCTCGTCACGGCTCTGCTGGCCGCGTCCTTCTGCGCCCAGGCCGTGGCGGCGCTGCGTCCGCACGTCCCGCTGCTGCTCGCCGCGACGGTCGTGTCCCTGGCCGTCGAGGGCGTGCTGTACCGCTGGCATCGCGGCGTGCTGTCGGTGTTCGCCAAGTCGCACGCGGACATCACCGTGCGGCATGTGCTGCGGGACCTGCTGCTGGTCGTGGCGCTGCTGCGGCTCGGCGAGCAGCACCGGGAGACGCTGTACACGCCGCTCGTCGCCGGGCTGCTCGCCTTCTACGCCCTGCACTGCGCGATCCAGGCGGTCTCGGTGCTGGTCCGCCGCACCCGCACGCTGCCGGTGGTCACCCGCAACATCGACGCCTCCGCCCTGCGCCTGTCCGCCGCCCCGTCGGTCCTGCTGCGCCGCCCCGCCCACCGGCTGCTGGTGTTCGGCCTCCCGGCCACGGCGGGCCTGCTGGCCACGGCGGCCACCGACGACCCCCGCTGCGGGGCCCTCGGCATCGCGCTGTCCCTGGGGCTCGCCCTCCTCGGCCTGTACGACCTTCTCGTACGGCTGCTGCCGAGCCGTCGCCCGGCGAGCGAGCGGGAGTCGCTGGAGTGGCTGGACGCCTGGCTGGCGGAGTACCGGCCGACGGTCGGGCTCTACTTCTCCGGCGGCGCGTCCTCGGCGTACCAGGCGAACATGTGGCTGGAGCCGCTGGCGAAGCTGGACGGCCGGCCGCTGATCGTGCTGCGGGAGCGGTTCATGGTGCAGAAGATCGCGCCGACCGACGTCCCGATCCTGTGTCTGCCGAAGGTCTCCACGCTGATGCGGCTGGAGGAGTCCTCGCTCCAGGTCCTCATCCACCCCTCGAACTCCGGCAAGACCTCCCAGGTCCTGCGCATCCCCACGCTCAAGCACACCTTCGTCAACCACGGGGAGAGCGACAAGCTGTCGTCCTGCAACCCGTACGCGAAGGCCTACGACGAGGTGTGGGTGGCCGGTCCGGCGGCGCGTGAGCGGTACGCGTACGCCGAGGTCGGCGTCGAGGACAAGGACGTGGTGGAGATCGGCCGCCCGCAGCTGGACGGCGTACGGCCGTACGAGGGCGCGCCGGCCGGGGCGTGCACGACCGTGCTGTACGCGCCGACGTGGGAGGGCTGGGACGGCAATCCCGGCAACACCTCGGTGATCGAGGCAGGCGAGAACCTCGTGCGCGCGCTGCTCGCGGACCCGGCCGTAAGGCTGCTGTACAAGCCGCACCCGCTCACGGGGTCCGTGGATCCGCGGGCCGGGGCGGCCGATCTGCGGATCCGCGAGCTGATCAGGGCGGCGAACCGGGAGCGGACCGGGGAGCGGCCGGGCGGCGGCGAGGAACTCGCCCGCCTGACCGCGGAGTTGGACGACCTGACCACGATCGCCGGACGGGCCAGCGCCGACCAGGTGGAGCGGATGCTGCACCAGTCGGCGCCGGAGCCGGGGCGGGCGGAGGCGGTGGCGCGGGCCACGGCCGCCTGGGAGGAGGCGTACTGGGCGTCGCTGCCCGAGTGGGAGCACCAGATCGTCACCGACGTCAGGCCCACGCTGTACGCCTGCTACAACCAGGCGGACCTGCTGATCAGCGATGTGTCGAGCGTGATCAGCGACTTCCTGGCGAGCGGGAAGCCGTATGCCGTGGCGAACACCAGCGGCCTGGCGGAGGACGTGTTCCGCAAGGCCTTCCCGACCGTGCGCGCGGCGACCGTGCTGACGCCGGACGCGGCCGGGGTGCCGGAGCTGCTGGACACGGTGCGGCGCCCGGAGAAGGACGAACTGATCGAGGCGCGGGCGGAGTTGAAGCGCCACCTGCTGGGGCCGGACGAGCCGACGTCGCAGGTGCGCTTCAACGAGGCCGTGCAGTCGCTGTGTTCGGCGGCGCTGGAACACCGGGCCCGGATGGCCGAGCGCATGGCGGCGGAGGCCCCCGAGATCCCCGATCAGCGGCGGTCCGTCACGCCGCGGCGGCCCGCCCACCCGGCGTAGCCCGGCCCGAGGACCTCAGCACTCGCCGCGCCTTGCGCACCGCCCGCCGCAGGAACGAGTCCGCGCCGCCCTCCCGGTAGCCCGGGAAGACGCGGGCCTCACGCGGCTCGGCGAGGTACACCGAGTCGGGTATGCCCGCCGCCGCGTCGCGGAAGTACGGGTAGGCGAGGTAGACCCGGCGGCCCTTCTTCTCCAGGAGGGCCGCCGCCTGCTTCTTGGCCTTGACGAACTCCACGACGGGCAGCAGCAGATCGGCGCGCTGGGCGGCGACCAGGTGCAGCCGCAGGCGTTCCTCGACCTTGAGGCGGCGGGCGATGTCCGGCGTCCAGTAGGCGTCCATGAGGGGCTTCGCCAGTTCCAGCTTGTGCTGCCTGACCTTCTCGCTGTCCTTGGCGTACTTGGGCCCGAACTGCGGGAGCAGGGTGATGAGGAACGGGCGGACCATGAGCAGGTCGCGGCGGTCGCCGGCGGGTACGAGCTCGGCTATCAGGTTCATCAGGGCGCGCGCGGAGTCGAAGCGCAGGGTGTAACCGCCGCTCTTCGTCACGTGCTTGCCGTCGTCGCGGCCGACCAGGTAGTAGCAGGTGTAGTCGGCGATGACGGAGACGCCGTCGGCCCGCAGGTAGGCCTCCATCGTGAACAGCGCGTCCTCGCCGGTCCACAGGGACTCGTCGAAACGCATGTGATGGCGGGTCAGCAGCTCGCGGCGGAACAGCTTCTGCGCGCTCAGCGTGAACTTGATGTTGGAGGAGTAGACGTCGGTGCGGTCCAGCGTCTTGCCCCACATCGACTTGGGCGCGGTGCGGTTGACGCCCTCGACCCGGCCGAGCACGACATCGGTGCCGTTCCGGTCGGCCATCGCGACCATGCGCTCCAGGGCCTCGGGGCCCAGCCGGTCGTCGGCGTCCAGGAAGAAGACGTACCGCCCGGCCGCCTTGCCCAGGCCGACGTTGCGCGGGCCGCTGGGCCCGCCGGAGTTCTCCTGCCGGATGACGGTCACCGGCATCGCCACCCGGGCCGCGAACTCCTCCAGGCACTCCCCCGTCCCGTCCGTCGAACCGTCGTCGACGGCGATGACCTCGATGCGCTCCGGGTCGATGGTCTGTGCCTCGACAGATGCCAGGCACTCGACCAGATACGGCATCGCTTCGTACGCCCCGATGATCACGCTCACATCAGGCTGCGCAGCGGTCACGTTTCCCCCTTGTTAACGGGATATCTCCCCCGTATCGCCTCATTCGCCAACTGGTCAGACGGTCAAGCGATGCAACCGGTTGCCTAGAACCTGTGTTTTCGTGACTCAGGTCACAAACAGGAGCTGACATGGGATCACGTTAATCGGGCAACGTAAGAGGCCCGCCAGAAACGGCGCGGCCCCCGAGGATTCGCTCCTCGGGGGCCGCGCCGTTTGTCGTCGCGCGGGGTCAGGCCGTCACGTCGTCCTCTGCCGTCACGACCCGCTGGGCGGGCACGCCCCCCGGCTGGGCCTCGGCGGCTCCGGCCGCCGTCCGTGACTCCTGGCCGACGTTGCGCGCCTCCGCCTTGATCGCGAGGTTCGCCACGGCGGTGTTGAACTGGTCGATGGACGTCGGCTCGTCCGGGCCGAGCAGATACCGCTTGAGGTCGCCCCGGTCCTCGGCCAGCGGGTCCGCCGCCGGGTCCCGTACGGCGGCCAGCAGCTCGCCCAGCTCGGCCGCGCTGTTGGACAGGATCGTCGCGGCGCGCACCGCGGTGTTCTGCCGCTTGAACTCCTCCACGCCCAGCTCGGCGGAGTCCGTCACGGCGTACGGCTTGCCGCTGGCGATGAAGTCGGAGACGACGCTGGAGATGTCGGAGACCATCGCGTCGGAGACGTTGAAGCAGTCGTACAGGCGCGGCTCGGCGCCCGTGATGACGCGGTGCTCGTGGCCGGGGAAGGAACGCCAGTACGCGGTGTTCCACTCGGCGCGCAGCCGCGCGACCTCCTCGTGCCGGGCCACGTCGACCAGCCCGTCACGGGTGGCCTCGGCCTCGTCGCCCTTGCCGTTGCCGGCGGCCTTGCCGGCCAGCTCGGCGAGGCGGGCCTCGATGCGGCTCAGCTCGGCCTTGGCGGCGGTCTGCGCGGCGGCGTCGGCCGTGAAGCGCGCGTCGGTGGCGCGCTGGGCGGCGGCCTTCTCGACCAGGGCGGTGATCCGGCGGTGCGCGGCGCCGGCCTCCTTGCTGACGGTGCCGGTGAAGGGGTGCGGCTTGTACAGGACGCGGACCGGCGGGTCGGCCTTGACCAGCTTCTTCACGATGTTCTCGCCGGCGAGCACGATCGAGGTGTTGCCGGGGTTGCCGTCCCAGCCCTCCCAGGTCGGCGCGTACAGGACGGTCGGGATACGGCCCTCGGGGACACCGCTCCAGCCCTGGATCGGCGCCAGCTGCGGGCGGCCGACCTCGACGATGTCGTCGTCGCGGACGCCGACGTCGGCTATGGCGTAGCGGTCGCGGCCGGCGCGGCCGGCGGTCCACACCTCGTCGTAGACCTTGCTGTACGGGTTGACGCTGGCCAGCTTGTCGCTGTCGCCGTGGCCGATGAAGACGTGCTTCATGGTGGGGACGCGCAGCAGGTGGATGTTCTTGCCGACGTTCGCCGCGTACAGCGCGACGCGCACGTTGGACAGGTCCAGGTTCATCAGGTGCACACCGCCGGGCACGCAGACGACGGGGACCGTGGTGGGGGCCAGGTTGTTCAGGATGGCCCGCTCACGCAGGATGATCAGCGGCCTGGAGTCCAGCTGCTCCATGGTCTCCAGCCACATGTTGACCTGGTAGGCGGAGTCCTTGGAGCCGGAGAAGTACAGCACCGTCTCGGGCCGGTACTCGGCCAGCCAGGCGTCGACGGCGGCCAGGACCTTCTCCGCGTTCGGCGGGACCTTCGCGCCGCGGACGTACGGCACGAGCGCCAGTACGTACAGGCAACCCACGCCGACCGTGACGCCGATGCCGACGAAGCCGGCCACGGACGACTCCAGGGACGCCGAGACGAGGATGCCGGCGACGGCCGCGAGGTCGAGGTGCAGCATCTTCTCGGCGGAGCGGTGCAGCAGTCCGCGCGGCGGGGCGTCCGGGATGCGGATGCGCGAGGCGAGGTCGATGTTGCGGGTGGCGACCGGCATACGGCGGCGGTTGCGGATCAGGGTGACCAGCGCGCCGTGCGGGGCCTGAAGGCCGTAGAAGGCGATGAAGCAGGCGATGGCGCCGTAGTAGATCAGGTCGTCCGCGAGGCCGATCCGGGCCAGCAGCAGGATCAGCAGGAGCTGTCTGATCAGGAACCGGATCGACAGACCTGCCCGCACCTTGCTGAGGCGGTTGACCAGATAGCTGCTCTTGCGGTGCAGATAGTGGTCCGCCAGGTACGTCACGGCGGCCGCGGCCGCGAAGGCGGGGACGCTCGGGACGAGCGCGGCGAGCATGAGTGCCGGGAAGCCCAGCATCATGAAGGCCGCCGCGGCCAGCTCGGCCGCGCTGCCCACCCGGGCGACGCGAATAGCGGTGGATATCACGGAGAACCTGCTCAGGGAGAGGGGCCGGTCTGAAGGGGGAAGGACTCAGGCCCCTGTGAATTCTTCGTGAACGAAGAATCGCAGAGGCCTGAATTCCATAAGGCTATTAACTGCCGATTATGCCATGCCGTCCTGGCGGTCCAGAACACTGGCCAGCGCCTGCTCGAAGCCGGACGCCTTTCCGGCGGGGGCGGTCGGGTCCTGCTGGCGGACGTCGATCACATGGCCGGTCAGCTCGGAGAGCAGCACGTCGAGGGAGGTCCGGGCGACGGCCTCGGAGGAGAGCAGGCTGCCCGAAGGCTCCTGGCCGAAGGCCTTGGTGCGCATGGGGGTGGCGGTGCGCTCCGGGTTGATGCAGTTGACGCGGATGCCGTCGCCGGCCCACTCGTCGGACAGGGCCTGGGTGAGGTTCACCATGGCGGCCTTGGTCGAGGAGTACAGGCTGTACTCGGCGCGCCCGCGGGTGTAGCTGCTGGAGGTGTACAGCAGCAACTGGCCCTTGGTCTCGGACAGGTACTTGTACGAGGAGCGCGCGATCTGCACCGGGGCCAGGTAGTTGACCTTCAGCGCCTCCTCGATGGTGGCGTTGTCGGTTTCGGCGAGCTTGCCTATGCGCAGCACACCGGCGGTGTTCACGACGTAGTCGATGCGCCCGGTCTCGGCGTACGCCTTGGACAGCGCGTCGTCGACCTCCTCCGGGTTCTCCACGTGGGTGCCGGTGGTGGAGCGGCCCAGCGCGTACACCGTGGCGCCGTAGGACTCGGCGAGTTCGGCGATGTCCTTGCCGATGCCGTAGCTGCCGCCGAAGACGACGACGGTCTTGCCGGTGAGCAGCTCGCGGTAGGCCTCCTCGGAGACCTGCTCGGGCGTGGCGGTGGAGGCCAGCTGGAACAGCTTGTCGGCGATGAAGACGTCGACGGGCTGGGTGACCTTCATGTTGTACTCGTCACCCGCGACGACGTGGATCGGCACGTCCGGCAGGTACTTGAGTACGACGGAGCAGTCGTCGGTGGCCTGGAAGTTGGGGTCGCCGGCGGCGACCTCGTAGGCCCGCTTGATCGTGGACAGCTTGAACGCCTGCGGCGTCTGGCCGCGGCGCAGCCGGGAGCGGTCCGGGATCTCGGTGATGAACTCGCCGTCCTCGCCGTGCGTGCGCGTGACGATGATGGTGTCCGCGGACGGGATGGCGACGTCGACGGCCTGGAAACGCTCCAGCGCCACGACACAGTCGTCGATCACGCGCTGTGACAGCAGGGGGCGTACGGCGTCGTGGAAGAGGACGTTGAGGTCCTCGCCCTCGGCCAGGCCCTCGCCGAGGGCGTCGATGGCGCGCTCGGTCGTCTCGTTCCGGGTCGAGCCGCCCTCGATGATCTTCTTGACCTTCGTGAATCCGGCCTTTGCGACGATCTTCTCGATGTCCGGTACATAACCGGGTGCCATCAGCACGATGACGTCGTCGATCGAGTCCGCCTTCTCGAAGGTGGTCAGCGTGTGCTCGATGACTGCCTTGCCGGCGATCTTCAGCAGCTGCTTGGGGATCGACAGACCCACGCGCTGACCGGTGCCACCGGCCAGGATCACTGCGGTGGTACGGGGCTTGGCTATGTGCTGGGACACAGGTGACCTACCTTGTGGCGACTGGGAACTTGGAAATGGTCCCACTTGGGGTTACCGCAGTGCAAGGTGAGCGTCCCCGGCCGCATATGTGCGCGCAACCTGTCATTCACCTTGTACGCATGGTCATTGCCGAGAGACCCTGCGGCGGTTCACGGTAATTGCTGTGAGTAACGGCACAGGCTCAGCGAAGCCGTAGCCGCTTGAGGCAACGATGGCCGAGTACCCGCACGAGTTCCTTCGACGACGCCTGGTGAACGGTGCGCGACTTGGCGGCCACGGTGTGCCGCACGGGCGCGGCGGCCGCCGCCGCGAGAGCCCCGTAGAGCGCCTGCGCCGCGGCCTCGGGGGCGATGCGCGGCTCGCTCCTGGTCGGACCGGGTCGCGGAGTGCTGCGTGGCGGACAACTGCACTGCGGACAAAAGGCGCATGTCGCCGATGACCCGTACGCCCGTGCCGTCAATACGCTCCGCGATCTCCGCACCGATCTCGGCGGCGGCCTCCACGGCCCACTGCGGGGTCCGGATCTTCACGCCTTTGGGACCGGGGGCGCACGTGTTCTTCATACGCATCACGGCGCCGTTCCGAACAAGCTGTGAATAGAGCTCCGCGGGCAGTTCATTGGCGCGGAATTCCTTATTAAGATTCCGCAGCATTTCGGTCTCGGCGAGGGTGAGCGAGCGATTCACCGCGTTCGGAACGGGGTTCAGCAGCTGCGCGGGCAGCCCCAAGCAGCGCCTCGAAGACACGAGTCGGTCGTGCCGGTGCTGGTGCCGGTGCCAGAAGCTGGGGTTGGGCTTCTCGTACGGCGGCTTCCTAAGCATGTGCTCCAGCCAGTCCCCGTAGCCCATGCGCAGACCGTTCTGCTGGTGGCGCGCACCTGCTCAAGGAACCGCTCCCAGTGCCGCTCGGTCGGCGCGGTGTCGCCCATCATCCCGGTGCGGGCGCAGGCGGCCAGGACCGCCTCCATGGGGTGCCGGGTCCGTCTCTATGGTCAGAGGACGGCAAGAGGGCTTCCTGAGACTGTGCTGAGAGTGACCTGGGACACGGATGAGTCCCAGGTCACTCACCAGCCGTTACGGGAGTTACGAGGAGTCCGGCCGCTACGGGGTCACACGACCTCGACGCCCGGCCGCCCCGCCTCGACTCGCAGCCTCGCCAGCGTGCTCGGCGTGGCCGCCTGCTGGCGCACCGTGTCCACGATCCGCACCTGCGCGTCGATGCCGTCGCGGCGGATGTCGAAGAGGTGGTAGCCGCGGTGGGCGTCGAGCAGCTTCCAGTGCGGGTTGTCCGGCAGGCGCGGGTCCCACTCCTTGTGGAAGGCGGCCTGGTCCTGGTCGCCGTTGCTGGAGATGGACGTACCGACGAACTCCGCGCCCACGACGGCCGAGTTCGGGTCGGCGTAGTCCTCCTTGAGGTCGCTGATCATCGTCAGATGGCGGTCACCGGAGAACACGACCGGGTTGCGGACCTTCTTCAACTCCCGCATCAGGGCGTTGCGTTCGGCCTGGTAGCCGTCCCAGGCGTCGTAGTACCAGAGCTTGCCCTCGCCGACCTTGAGGTCGGTCTCGGCCATCATGATCTGCGAGCCGATCATGTTCCAGCGGGCCGGCGAGTGCCGCAGCCCGTCGAGCAGCCACTGCTTCTGCTCGGCGCCGAGCATGGTGAGCGAGGAGTCCTGGGCGCCTTCCTGGCTGGTGGCCTGGTCGCTGCGGTACTGGCGGGTGTCCAGCACGCTGAGCCGGGCGAGGCGGCCGAACTCCAGACGGCGGTACATCTGGATGTGCGGGCCGTTCGGGACGGCGCTCGCCCTGACCGGCATGTGCTCGTAGTACGCCTGGTAGGCCGCGGTCAGCCGGGCCACGAACGCGTCGTGCGGCTGCTTGTCCGGGTCCTGCGGGATGTCACCGGCGAAGTCGTTGTCGACCTCGTGGTCGTCGAAGGTGACCACCCAGGGCGCGTTCGCGTGCATCGCGGCGATGTCGGGGTCGGTGCGGTACTGGGCGTACCGGTTGCGGTACTGGACCAGGCTGTACGGCTCGCCCGTGCCCTCGTGCCGGCGCACGCCCGTCGCCGACGGGGCCGACTCGTAGATGTAGTCGCCGACGAAGAGGACGAAGTCGGGGTCCTGGTCCAGCATGTCGGCGTACGGCGTGAAGTAGCCGTGCTGCCAGTTCTGGCAGGAGGCCAGCGCCATGCGCAGCCGGCCGCCGGAGCTCGCCGGGTGGGGTGCCGTGCGGGTGCGGCCGACGGGCGAGATCTGCCCGCTCACGCGGAAGCGGTACCAGTACGTCCGGCCCGGGCGCAGCCGGCGTACGTCGACGTGGACGCTGTGCCCCAGCTCGGGCCGGGCCTGGGCGACGCCGCGGCGCACCGGCTTTCTGAACCGCTCGTCCTCGGCGACCTCCCACTCCACGGCCACGGCGCGGTCGGGCATGCCGCCGCCGTTCAGCGGGTCCGGGGCGAGGCGCGTCCACAGCACGACGCCGTCGGGCAGCGGGTCACCAGAGGCGACGCCCAGGCTGAACACGCCGTCGGGCAGCGGGGTTTCCGCGGCCCGGGCGGCGGTCGGCAGCCACAGCTGGGCGGACGCCGCCGCGCCGAGCACCGCCGCTCCGGCGGTCAGAAAGCGGCGTCGGTCGGGCGATACGGATCCGGAAACACCGGTCATCAACGAACTCCCCTGCCTCGCTGGCCTCTTGGACACTTCGGATGCTCACGCCCGTGGGCGGTCCGGCTGCTGAACTGCGAGCTTCGCGTGCATGACAACTAGGGAGACAACAGAAGACCCGTCATGGCACGGGAACGTGCCCTTGCCACAACGGGTCTGGCGGTCGATCAGTAGTTGAACCCGGAGCCGAGCTTCGCGTTGGCGGCGACCGTGCCGAGGGTCCCGGCTCCGAAGGTGACGGACCCGGTCGCGGTGACCCCGGCCGACGTCGACCTGAACACCCACACCGACCCGGCGTTCGCGTTCTCCCCCGGTGCGCCGACGACAAGTTCCGCGCGGCCGTCGCCGTCGCCGTCGACCAGATGGGTGGTGCGGCCGAAGGCGTCGTCGGTCTCCGCCGCGCCCGGCACGCCGGCGGTGTCCTGGTTGACGCCCGTGGCACCGGTGCCTGACAGGCCGCTCGCGGCGCCGCGCAGCACGATCGCCCCGCCCGCGTTGCTCAGCCCGTCGAAGTCCTCGCCGGGTACGCCCGTCGACACGTCGGCGTACCCGTCACCGTCGACGTCGGCGACCGCGACGTCGGAGCCGAAGCCGTCGGAGCGCTCGGCCGCGCCCGGGACTTGGGCGCTGTCCTGGTTGACGTACATCGCCTTGGTGCCGACGGGCCCGTTCGCGGAACCCGGGACGAAGGCGACCCGGCCACCCAGGGGTATCGGGGTGTCGACGTCGCTGTCGTAGCCGTCGACGGGCCGGCCGACCACGATGTCCTCGTACCCGTCCCCGTTCACATCACCGAGGTCGAGCGACTCACCGCCCTGCACCCGCCAGCCCCTGCTGTCGCGCAGCACGACCCCCGCGGCGAGCCCGTCCCGCGTGCCCTGCCAGTACGTGACGCGGCGGGCGTCGTACTCGTCGCCGTCGTTCATGGTGCCGACGACGTCGTCGACGCCGTCGCCGTTCACGTCGCCGGAGGCCAGGTCCAGGAAACGGGGATCGGAGTCGTCGTGGACGATCTGCTCCCCGGCACTCGTGGAACCGTCCCGTCCGAAGGGGCCCTTGATGACCCGCAGGTTGGCGAGGCCCTCGACGACGACCAGGTCCGCGGCCCCGTCGCCGTCGACATCCCCGACGGTGAGCTGCGCCCGGGCGCTGAGCCGGTCGTAGGTGTCGTGCCCGTACGCCAGCGGCGCGCCGCCGGACAGGCCGCCCGCCCCGCCCCAGACCACCTGCACGAGCCCGGTCTCGGCACCGCCCTCGACGGAGTCCTCGCCGGTGACGCCGACGACCAGGTCCGCGTACCCGTCCTGGTCGAGGTCGGCGCTGCTGACCGCGCTGCCGAACCCGTCGTCGGTCTCGGCGGAGTCGGTGACGCCGGGGGTGTTCTGGCTGACCACCTGCCTGGAGCCGGCGTCAAGACCGCTCGCCGACCCGTACACCACGGCGACGTACCCGGCCCGCACCTTCCCGTCGACGGTGGCCTCGGGCGCCGCGACCGCGAGGTCGGCGTAGCCGTCACCGTTGAAGTCGTCGTGCGCGGGCTTGCCGCTCGGCGCGGCGGCCGGGGCGTTCGTGGGGGTGGCATGGACGGCGGGTGCCGTGAGCGCGCCGAGGGCGACGGCGATACCGGTGGCGAGGGCGAGCTTTCTGGGGACCACGTCGACTCCGGGAATCGGAAGGGCGGTTGGAGTGCGCGGCGAGGTTCAAGATCCTCGTCCGCGCCGCCCAGTACGACTCACCGGGGAGCGAGGGGGTTGCCCCGGGGTACGCCGGGAGTTTTCTCGACGTTAACCAAATCGGCCAGTGGGGGCGGGGGCCTGGGGGCGGCGATTCCCGGGCGGGGGCGCCGGCAACGCCGGGCGCCCCCTCAGCCACCGCTTCCTCAGAACGGCTCGAAGTCGTCGAACTCCTGCGCCGCCTCGTCCCGCTCTGCCTGCTTGTCACGCCGCCGCTGCGCGGCAGGCCGCGGCGCCTCGAAGCGATGGTCCTCGCCACGCCGGCCGAGCATCTCCGCGCCGGCCATCACGGTCGGCTCCCAGTCGAAGACGACGGCGTTCTCCTCGGGTCCGATGGCGACACCGTCACCGGAGCGGGCCCCCGCCTTCATCAACTCCTCTTCGACACCGAGCCTGTTGAGCCGGTCCGCGAGATACCCGACCGCCTCGTCGTTGTTGAAGTCGGTCTGCCGCACCCAGCGCTCGGGCTTCTCGCCGCGCACCCGGAACAGCGGCTCGCCGTCGATCTCCTCGCGGGTCACGGTGAACCCGGCGTCGTCGACGGCCTTCGGCCGAATCACGATCCGCGTCGCCTCTTCCTTCGGCTTCGCGGCACGCGCCTTGCCGACCAGCTCGGCCAGCGCGAACGACAGCTCCTTCAGCCCGATGTGCGCGACCGCGGACACCTCGAAGACCCGGTAGCCACGGGCCTCCAGATCCGGCCGCACCATCTCGGCGAGGTCCTTGCCGTCCGGTACGTCGATCTTGTTCAGGACGACGATCCGCGGGCGGTTGTCGAGCCCGCCGTACTCCCGCAGCTCCGCCTCGATGATGTCCAGGTCGGAGACGGGGTCGCGGTCGGACTCCAGCGTCGCGGTGTCCAGGACGTGCACGAGCACGCTGCACCGCTCGACGTGCCGCAGGAACTCAAGGCCCAGGCCCTTGCCCTGGCTGGCGCCCGGGATGAGACCGGGGACGTCGGCGATGGTGTAGACGGTCGAACCGGCGGTCACCACACCGAGGTTCGGCACGAGCGTCGTGAAGGGGTAGTCCGCGATCTTCGGCTTGGCGGCGCTCAGCACGGAGATCAGCGAGGACTTGCCGGCGCTCGGGTACCCGACGAGCGCCACGTCGGCGACCGTCTTCAGCTCCAGCACGATGTCCTGGAGGTCCCCCGGCACGCCGAGCAGCGCGAACCCGGGCGCCTTGCGCCGGGCCGACGCCAGCGCGGCGTTTCCGAGGCCGCCCCGGCCGCCCTGCGCGGCGACGTACGAGGTGCCGTGCCCGACCAGGTCGGCGAGGACGTTGCCGGCCTTGTCCAGCACGACGGTGCCGTCCGGCACGGGGAGGACCAGGTCCTGGCCGTCCTTGCCGGACCGGTTGCCTCCCTCGCCGGGCTTGCCGTTGGTGGCCTTGCGGTGCGGGGAGTGGTGGTAGTCGAGCAGCGTGGTGATCGACTGGTCCACGGTGAGGATCACGTCCCCGCCGCGCCCGCCGTTGCCGCCGTCGGGCCCGCCGAGCGGCTTGAACTTCTCCCGGTGGACGGAGGCACAGCCGTGGCCTCCGCTACCCGCGGCGACATGCAGCTCGACGCGGTCCACGAAGGTGGTCATGGGATGTGCCTCCAGTTACGTACGGGGTGTTCTCTGAGAACCAACACGCGAAAGGCGGACCCGCTTCCCGTGAGGGAAGTGAGGTCCGCCTCGCGAAAGCTTCCGATCAGGCGACCGGAACGATGTTCACGACCTTGCGGCCACGGTGGGTGCCGAACTGCACCGAACCGGCCTCCAGGGCGAACAGCGTGTCGTCGCCGCCACGGCCGACGCCCGCGCCCGGGTGGAAGTGGGTGCCGCGCTGACGGACCAGGATCTCGCCCGCGTTGACGACCTGACCACCGAAGCGCTTCACGCCGAGGCGCTGAGCGTTGGAGTCACGACCGTTACGGGTGGACGATGCGCCCTTCTTGTGTGCCATCTCTCCTCAGTCCCTTACTTCGCAGCCGCGGGGATCTCAGTGACCTTGATCGCCGTGTACTGCTGGCGGTGGCCCTGACGACGGCGGTAGCCGGTCTTGTTCTTGTAGCGAAGGATGTCGATCTTGACGCCCTTGTGGTGGTCCACGACCTCGGCCTGGACCTTGATGCCGGCCAGCACCCACGGGTCACTGGTCACAGCGTCGCCGTCGACAACGAGCAGGGTCGAGAGCTCGACCGTGTCGCCAACCTTGGCAGTGGAAATCTTGTCAACCTCAACGATGTCGCCGACAGCAACCTTGTGCTGGCGACCACCGCTGCGCACGATGGCGTACACGCGGATCTCACTCTCTCGCTCGGGAACGGCACCCCCGCAGTCCAGCCGCCCGCACGCGGACAGCCTCTCCAGGGCACCCAGTGCTCCGGAGGAAAAGGGTTTACGGGGATGTGGCGTGCCTATATCCACGGACACGCCGACGGTCAAGGTTACGGGGCCGTGGCCGAGGGGGTCAAACCGGGTCGGGCCCCGCAGGTGTGCGGCCGGTCACGTGGACCGGCCGCACACCCCGCGGGTCAGCTCTCGTCGGTGGCGGCCGAGACCGTGGTCTTCTTCGCCGTCGACTTGGCAGCGGCCGTCTTGGCGGTCTTCGCCGCCTTCTTGGCCGTCGCCTTCTTCGCGACCGTCTTCTTGGCCGCGGTCTTCTTGGTGGCGGCCTTCTTCGCCGTCGCCTTCTTGGCCGTCTTACGGGCCGTCTTCTTGGCCGGAGCCGTCTCCTCGACGCCCTCCTCGGCGGCCGGGGCCTCAGCGGTGGCCTCGGCCTCCGCGGCCGGGACGACCACGACGGCCGTGTCCTCGGAGGCGGTCGGCGCGGTGGCCTTGCGCACGGCACGGCGCCGCGGGCGGGCCGGGGCGGCACTCTCGGCGACCGCTTCGGCCGCCGGCGCCTCGGGCTGCTCCGCCGGAGCCTCGGCCGGGGCCTGCGCCACCTGCTCGGGCGCCTGCGCCGCGGTCTCGGCGACGGTCACCACGGTGGCCTCTGCGCCCGCGGGCGACCCGGCGGGCGCGGACACCTTGCGGGTGGCGCGACGCCGCGTACGCCCCTTGGGCGCGGCCTCCTCGACGGCCGGGGCCTCGCTGGCCGCGGCCTCGACGACCGCGTCCTCCACGGCCACCGGCTCGGCCTTCGCCTCGGCGGCCGACTCCGGCTGCACCGGGCGGGCGACCTCGTCGGCGACGGTCACGTCCTGGGCCGTGGGAACGGCCTCGGACTTCCTGGGCGCACCCGCCGGAGCGGACGCCCGCCGACCGCCACGGCGGCGCGAACGGCCACCACGGCCGGCCGCGGCCTCCGCCTCGGCGACGCTGCTGTACAGCTCCTCGTCCGGCGCGAAGGCGGGCTCCGGGAGCGCGGCGGGCTCGGCTGCCTCGGCGGCGACCTCGGCCTCCGTCTCCGCCTCCTCCTCGGCCGTCTCCTGCGGCTCGACGGCGACGGCTGCCTCGTGGACGTGCTCCGGACCGGCACCGGCCCGCGCACGCTTCTTGCGCTTGCCGCCGCCTCCGACGGAGGTCGGCTGCTCCATGTGCACGATGACACCGCGGCCGTTGCAGTGGACGCAGGTCTCGGAGAAGGACTCCAGCAGGCCCTGGCCGACCCGCTTGCGGGTCATCTGGACGAGGCCCAGCGAGGTCACTTCCGCGACCTGGTGCTTCGTACGGTCCCGGCCCAGGCACTCCAGCAGGCGCCGCAGCACCAGGTCCCGGTTGGACTCCAGCACCATGTCGATGAAGTCGATGACGATGATGCCGCCGAGGTCGCGCAGCCGCAGCTGGCGGACGATCTCCTCGGCCGCCTCCAGGTTGTTCCTGGTGACCGTCTCCTCGAGGTTGCCGCCCTGGCCGGTGAACTTGCCGGTGTTGACGTCGACGACGACCATCGCCTCGGTCCGGTCGATCACCAGCGAACCGCCGCTGGGCAGCCAGACCTTGCGGTCCAGCGCCTTGGCGAGCTGCTCGTCGATCCGGTACGTGGCGAAGACGTCGACCTCGCTGGTCCACTTCTGCAGCCGGTCGGCGAGGTCGGGCGCGACGTGCGAGACGTACCCGTGGATGGTCTCCCATCCCTCGTCACCGCTGACGACGACCTTGGAGAAGTCCTCGTTGAAGATGTCCCGGACGACCCGGACGGTCATGTCCGGCTCGCCGTACAGCAGCGTCGGGGCGTTGCCGTTCTTGGCCTTCTTCTGGATCTCTTCCCACTGCGCCTGGAGGCGCTCGACGTCGCGGCGCAGCTCGTCCTCGCTCGCGCCCTCGGCGGCGGTGCGCACGATGACGCCCGCGTCCTCGGGGACGATCTTCTTGAGGATGGTCTTCAGCCGGGCGCGCTCGGTGTCGGGCAGCTTGCGGCTGATGCCGGTCATCGAGCCCTCGGGGACGTACACGAGGTAGCGGCCCGGGAGGGAGACCTGGCTGGTCAGACGGGCGCCCTTGTGGCCGATCGGGTCCTTCGTCACCTGGACGAGCACGGACTGGCCGGACTTCAGGGCGGACTCGATGCGCCGCGGGCCGTTGGCCATGCCCAGCGCCTCGAAGTTGACCTCACCGGCGTACAGGACGGCGTTGCGGCCCTTGCCGATGTCGATGAACGCGGCCTCCATCGACGGCAGCACGTTCTGGACCTTGCCCAGGTAGACGTTGCCGACATACGAGGTCGCCTGCTCCTTGTTGACGTAGTGCTCGACGAGCACGTTGTCCTCGAGGACGCCGATCTGCGTGCGCTCGCCGCTCTGCCGGACGACCATCACGCGCTCGACGGCCTCACGGCGGGCCAGGAACTCGGCCTCGGTGATGATCGGGACGCGGCGGCGGCCCTGCTCACGGCCTTCGCGGCGGCGCTGCTTCTTGGCCTCCAGACGCGTGGAGCCCTTGATGGACTGCACCTCGTCGGACGGCTCGGCCTTCGGGCGGGGCTCGCGGACCTTGACGACGGTGCGCTCGGGGTCGCCGTCACCGGGCTCGGTGTCGACGGCGGAGTCACCGGCGCGACGACGACGGCGACGGCGGCGACGGCTGCTGGAACTGGAGCCACCGCCCTCCTCGCGGGCGTCCTCGTCGTCCTCTTCCTCCTGCTCGGCGGTGTCCTCGGCGTCCTGCTCGGCCTGCTCGGCAGCGGCCTCGTCGCCCTCGGTGTCCTCGGAGTCGGCGTCGGAGGCCTCACCACGACGACGGCGACGGCCACCGCGGCGACGGCGACGGCGCGAGCCGGTCTCCTCGGTCTCGTCGGAGTCCTCGCCCTCGACGGCGTCCTCGGCGGCCTCGTCGGCTTCCTCGGTCTCGTCCTCGACGGGGGTCTCGACGGCCTTGGCCTCGGTCTCCTCGCCGGCGCCACGGCGGCGACGACGCCGCCGCGCGGCCGCGGGCTGCTCCTGAGCCTCCGCCTCCGCCACGTCCTCCGCCACGTCCTCCGTCTCCGCCTCGGCGGCGGCCTCGGCGGCAGCCCGCTGGGGCGTCTGGAACTGCGGCTCGGTGAACACGGGCGCCTGGAACACGGCCACGGCGGGGCGCGCCGGGCGCGGAGCCTCGGGGGAGTCGCCGGCGGCGGCCTGAGCGGGCGCGGCGAATCCGGCGGCGGCCCGGCGGACGACCCTGCGGCGACGGCGGGGGCCGGCGTCCTCGTCGGCCTCGGCCGCGGGCGCCTCGGCGGGCGCGGCGACAGCGGCGGCCTCGGTCTCGGTACCGGCGGTCACGGGCGTCTCCGCCGTCACCGGGGTCTCGGCGGGAGCCTCCTCGGCAGCGGCCTCGGCGGGAGCCGAGACACGGCGGGTGGCACGGCGACGCGAGCGACGCGGGGCGGCCTCCTCGGCAGCCTCGACGGTCTCCTCCGCCGCGGCGGGGGCTTCGGCACTCGCGGGCGCCTCGGCGCTCTCGTCGGCCGGAGCACTCTCGGGTGCGGACACCCGGCGCGTGGCGCGGCGACGCGAACGACGCGGGGCGGCCTCCTCGGCAGCCTCGACGGTCTCCTCCGCCGCGGCGGGGGCGGCTGCTTCAGCGGCGGCCGGCACCTCCGCGGGGGCGGCGCTCTCGGCGGCCTCGGCCGCGGCGGGGGCGCCGGCAGGGGCGGACGCGCGGCGCACCGCACGACGACGCGTGCGAGGCGGCGCCGCCTCCTCGGTCACCTCGGTGCTCTCGGCCGCGGCCGGGGACTCCTCGGCGACCTGCGCGGTGGCGGCCACGGGGACCACGGTCTCGGCGGCCTCGGCGGCGGGGGCCCCGGCGGGCGCGGACGCGCGGCGCACCGCGCGGCGACGCGTACGGCCGGCAGGTGCGGCTTCAGCGACCTCTTCGGCCGTCTCTTCTGCCGCTTCGGTCTCCGCGCTCGCTTCGGCCTCGACTGCCTCTACGCTCTCGTCCGGCTTCTCAGCCGTCTCGGCCTCGTCGCTCAGCGCCGCCACATCGGCGGCCTCGGCGACCGGTATGGCTGGCTCGACCACCTCTGCGGGCTGGGTCTCGGCGGCAGCCGTCGGCGGGCCCGCCGGTCGGGACGCGGCACGGCGCCGACGACGCGGCGGCAGGGTGTCGCTGGGAGTGTTCAGTTCGGAACCCTCGGTGGGTTCGGTCGGTTCGAGCATGCGGGCGTTTCTCCCGTCAGGCTCCCGGGCGCCGCGCCTGGTCCGGCGGTATGCCGGTGACGTCCGCGGCTCGCGCGTTGCGCGACTGCCGCCGTCCGGGGCGCGGGCGCCGCACGGGAGCTCTCTGTGTCCTGTCTCGCCGGTTCCGTACGCCGAATGCGTACGGCCTGGCGAAAGTCTTCTGGTCGGTGCGCTGCCCGACCCAGGTGGCTCCCGAGTACGAGGGCGGCGCTTCGACGTCCGTCCCTACGCGGAACCTTCCTTACGCCGGCGCCGTCGCGGCGGCAGCGTTCTCGGCCTCGGTTGGGGCCGTCGCTGCCTCGCGGTCGGGCGCGAGCGGGTCGGTTACCGTGCCGGTCTCTTCATCGAACAGCCCCTGCGCCAGCCTGGTCACCGCTGCGGGGACCGGCGGCGCCAGGTCGGCCACGGCGCGGAGACCGGACAGGACGTCGTCGGGTCGTACGGCAGGCGTCACGTGCCGAACAACCAGCCGCAGTATCGCACAGGGCTGGTCGGTCGGCCTATCAGCCTGCGTACTGTGTGTTTCTGTTCCGTTGGTGCTTTCCAGGTGGGCGACCGCCGGACGGGCGTCGAAGGTGCGTACGCCGTTCTTGGTCATGCGCTGGACCTCGACGGCCTCCGCTGCGTTGAAGACGGCGACCGCGCGGTCGGCCTCGGCCGGGTCCACGCCGTCGAGTCTCAGCTCCCAGACGGACGCCGTGAGCCGGTCGGCGAGCCCGGAGGTGCGGGCCTCGACCGACTCGACGACATCGAGCCCGGCGGGCATCGACTCGTCGAGGAGCAGCCTCAGCTGCTCCGGGTCGCGCGCCTCGGTGAGCGCGATCTCCAGGTACTCCGCCTCACTGCCCGTGCCGGTGGGTGCGGCATTGGCGTACGACACCTTCGGATGCGGCGTGAACCCCGCCGAGTACGCCATGGGCACCTCGGCACGGCGCAGCGCACGCTCGAAGGCGCGCTGGAAGTCACGGTGGCTGGTGAACCGGAGGCGGCCGCGCTTGGTGTAGCGCAGTCGGATGCGCTGCACCGCGGGTGCGGGCGGCGGGCCTACGGGCTGTCGCTTGCCCAGTGTCGTTCAGTCCTTCGTGAGAGCGGTCGTACTGCTACCAAGAGTACGTGTCTCGCGGCCCAGAGGTTCCCGCCGGGCGACTGCTTCCGGCTGCTTCGGCTCGCCGAAGAGCATCCGCCGGAAGTCGGCCCGCGCCTGCCGTACGGACTCGCGGGCGGCGGTGAGGGCCTGCCGGGTGGCCCGTCCCACACTGCGCGCGGCCTCGGCGACGGGCCGCAGCACCGCGTCCCGGACGACGTGGCCGGCCGGTGTGAGCACCGTCCGGTACACCCAGCGCACCGGCTCCACGAAGGTCCACCGGAAGAGGCTCGCGAGGAACCGTCCGACGGCGAGCGAGATCCGTCCGGCGACCCGCCAGGCATGTCCGAGCGCGTCCCAGATCTCCTTGCCGACGACGGCGAGCACGCGGCCGACGGGTGCGAGGACCCAGCGGTACAGGGCCAGCGCGGGCAGTACGAACAGCACGCGGGCGGTCCAGTACAGGGCGATTCCGATGCCGGTGACGATCGTGCTCAGGAGCCACACGAGACCCCTGGCGCACCAGGCGACGGCGTGTCCGACCGGTGTGAGGATCCACTCGTACACCCACCGTGCGGGGACGACGAGGAGGTACCGCGTCAGCCAGGCCACCGCGGCGAAGATGCCGAGCCCGATCGCGGCGAGTACGGTGCCTAGGCCGCGCAGGACCCACATCACCGCGTGCCCCATCGGGGTGAGCACGCGCGCGTAGAGCCATCCCAGGCCGGCCCCGATCCCCCGCGCCACCCACGCGCACGCGTGCCCGACAGGAGTCAGGACGTACCGATACAGCCACACGAGCGGCACGACGAAGAGGATGTTCCCCAGCCAGGCCAGCCCCCGCGCCACGGGAACCACGACGTACCGCCACAGCGCCACGAACGGCCACACGAACAGTGCCCGGCCGAGCCACAGCAGCGCCCGACCCACCGGCCGGAGCACGGTGTCGTTCAGGAAGCGTCCGGCGACGACGAGCGCGTCCCACGCCATCCGTACCGGCACGACCAGCACGAGGACGACGATCCGCACCGGAACGCGGATCGCGACCACCAGGCACCCCTGGGGTTCCTGGCGCTGTGGTGGTGGCGGCTTTTCGAGATCCATACCCCAGTAGACGCATGGAACCGGCTGGTCGGATGCGGGTCAGGGACACGATCCGGCAACTACTGAGCAGAGGCCTGAGCAGCCGCTCCGCGCTACTCGGCGTCTGATCACGCCGACGTTGACGGTCGTGCCGCGCTCCCGGGAGCCCAGGGCGGCGATCCGGGTGACCAGTTCGGCTTCGGCGAGGGCGTGCACGGCGCTCGCGCCCGCGTAGGGGTCGAGGCCGGCGTGTGCCTCGACGCCGGCCGCCGTCACCTCGAACAGTCCGACGCCCTTGCGGGACGTCTTCAGCGCCCCTCGTCACCGCGGCAGCAGCGCGACGGCCGTCTCGGCGATCACCTCGGGGGCCGGTCCCACGTCGAGCGCGGCGCCCCGTTCGTCCGGTTGCAGCGGTTCGAGCGCGGCGAGCTGCGAGCCGAGCAGCGTCTTCGGCATGAAGTGGCCGGCACGGTCGCCGAGGCGCTGTTCCAGCACCTTCCGCTCGGCGGTCAGATGCAGGAAGAAGGCGCTCGGGCAGGCCGTGCGTAGGGTGTCCCGGTAGCGCCGCTTCAGCGCCGAGCAGGCGACCACGCAGCCGGTGCCGGCCGCTTCGCCTTCCCGAAGTCTGCGGCCGATGGACTCCAGCCAGGGCCAGCGGTCCGCGTCGTCGAGCGGGATGCCCGCCGACATCTTGGCGATGTTGGCCGGCGGGTGCAGGTCGTCGGCCTCAGAGAAGGGGATGTCCAGCCTCTCCGCGAGAAGGCGGGCCATGGTCGTCTTGCCCGTACCGGAGACTCCTATGACCACGAGGCACAGGGGGTGACGGCGGGAACCGGGGGGCGGCCCGGCGCGTTCTGGCATCGAGGGAGCCTTCAGACGTCGTCCGGCGGGGCCGCCGGCTCGTGCAGCAGATCCTCCCGCCGCTGGAGGCCGTCCTCGTACGGCGAGGGTGGCGGCGGCCCGTCCGAGCCGGCCGGGTACTCCTCCAGCGGGACGAGGTCCTTCTGCCAGGCGTCCAGTACGGGTTCGAGGACCCGCCACGCCTCCTCGGCCTCGTCGCCGCGGATGGACAGGGCCGGGTCTCCCTGGAGGACGTCGAGGAGGAGCCGGCCGTAGGCGGGCAGGTCCGGGGGTTCCATGCCCGCGGTCAGTGAGAGCGGGGTGAGCTCGTGCGCCTGGGAGCCGATGCCGGTCAGGTCGAGGGACAGCCCTTCCGGTTCGAGCTGGAACCGCAGCACATTGGGCAGGGCCTCGCCGCCGGGACCGAACGGCAGATGGGGTACGGCGCGGAAGCGCACCGCCACCTCCTTGCGGTCCTCGTTGAGGGCCTTGCCGCTGCGCAGCCGGAAGGTGGTGCCGGCCCAGCGCCAGCTGTCCAGTTCCAGCTCCACCTCGGCGAAGGTCTCGGTACGGCGTTCGCTGCTCACGCCCTCCTCGTCGACGTAGGCCGGAATGTCGCGGTCACCGATCCGGCCGGCCAGATAGCGCGCGCGGCGGGTGCGGTGCACGACGTCGTACTCGGTCAGCAGCCGCACCGACCGGAGCACGTCGACCTTCCGGTCGCGCAGGTCGCGTTCGCCGAGGGTGATCGGGGGTTCCATGGCGACCAGGCAGAGCAGTTGGAGGAGGTGGTTCTGGATCATGTCCTTGAGCGCGCCGACGTGGTCGTAGTAGCCGGCCCTGCCTTCCAGCGCGAGCGTCTCGTCCCAGGTGATCTCCACCTCGGCGATGTGCGTGCTGTTCCAGATGGGCTCCAGTACCCGGTTGGCCAGGCGGCTGCCGAGCACGTTCTGGACGGTCGTCATGGCCAGGAAGTGGTCGACGCGGAACACCGCCTGCTCCGGTACCAGGTCGGCGAGCAGCCCGTTCAACTCCCGCGCGCTCGCCAGGTCTTCGCCGAACGGCTTCTCCAGCACGACCCGGCTCCCCTTCGGCAGGCCCGCCTCGTGCAGCGCGGTGACCGCGCGGGGGAAGAGGGCCGGCGGGAGGGCGAGATAGACGGCGACCGGCCCGTCCCCGGCGACGGCCGCGGCGATGTCGGCGGAGCTGGTGACGTCGGCCCGCACATAGCGGGCGCCGTCCACGACCGCCTCCCGCGCCCCGGCCGGATACGTCCCGCCGTGCCGGTCCAGCTGGGCGGCCATCCACTCCCGGAACTGTGCGCTGCTCCAGTCCTCCCTGCTCGCGCCGGTCAGCTGGAACCCGTCGCCCAGATGTCCCGCCTCCTGGAGGGCGGCCAGCGCCGGCAGCAGGTAGCGGGCCGTGAGGTCCCCTGTCGCGCCGAAGACGACGAGCCGGTCGATCATGCCGGCGCCCCCGCCCTCACCCGGGCCAGGTTCACGCCGCTGGCGATGACCCCGATATGGCTGAACGCCTGAGGGAAGTTGCCCATGAACTCTCCTGTGGACGGGTTGATCTGCTCCGACAGCAGCCCCAGCGGGCTCGCCCGGGCGCACAGCGAGGCGTACAGCTCTTCGGCCTCGTCGATCCTGCCCTGGCCGGTCAGGTTGTCGACCAGCCAGAAGCTGCACAGCACGAAGGCACCCTCGTCGCCGGCCAGGCCGTCGGGTGACTCCCCGTGCAGATAGCGGTAGAGGAGCCCGTCGCCCGCCGAGAGGCGCTCGGCGACGGCCGTGGTGGTCGCCACCATCCTCGGGTGATCGGCCGGCACCACATGGCGCAGCGGGAGCGCGAGCAGGCTGGCGTCCAGGACGCCGCCGCCGTCCAGGTGGGCGCTGAGGGTCCGGGCCCGCTCGTCCCAGGACTGCTCCAGGATGAGCCGGCGCAGTTCCTCTGCCGAGGCCCGCCACTGGGCGACCCGCCCGGGCAGGGCCAGCCGCTCCCCCATCTGCGCGGCCCGGTCCAGCGCCACCTGGCACAGCCCGACCGAGTACGTGAACGCCCGGCCCTCGCTGCGCACCTCCCAGATGCCCTGGTCGGGCTGACGCCAGGCCCGCTCGGCGGTGTCGGCCAGCGCGGCCAGGCTCGCCCACAGCTCGGGCTGGATCTCGCCGCCGCTGCGCAGCCACTGGTCGGCGCAGTCCAGGATCTCGCCGTACACGTCGTGCTGGCGCTGGTCGGCGGCGCCGTTGCCCCAGCGCACCGGGCCGGAGCGCTGATAGCCCTCCAGCTCGCGGTCCTCGACCTCGTCCGGCACGGGTGCGCCCCGCAGGTCGTACATGATCCGTGGCCGCCGGCTGTACTCGAAGGCGTCGAGCACCCAGCCGAGGAAGGCGTCGGCCTCGCCGCGGAAGCCGATGCGGCGCAGCGCGAACACGGCGAAGGCGGCGTCGCGGATCCAGGCGTAGCGGTAGTCCCAGTTGCGGATCCCGCCGATGGGGGCGGGCAGGGAGGAGGTGGGGGCGGCGACGAGCGAGCCGTTGACCCAGTCGTCGCACGTCTTCAGCGTCAACGCGGCCCGTCTGACCAGGGGTTCCTCTGGGCCGTCGTAGTCGAAGTGCCGCATCCAGCGGTGCCAGGCGTCGACGGTCGCGCGCAGGGTCGCGTCGGTGTCGAGGCGGTGGTGACGGTGGATGCGGCCCCAGGACAGCACGAGGTCGAGGCGGTCGCCCTGGCGCAGGTCGTGGGTGCTGCGCAGGCCGGTCAGGGGGCGGTTGGACCGCAGGTGCAGGCGCAGGTCCGGTCGCCGGGAGGGGCGCACCTCCAGTCCGCTGAACAGGGTCCGGGTCCGCGCGCCGCCGCGGGGCTCCAGGTCCGCTCGCAGCCGGACGTGCCCGTCCAGGACGACCGCGGACCGCACGAGTTCGGACCGGCCGGCCGGGGCGTCGTCGGTGAGGTCGGCGCCAGAGCGCAGGGTCAGCGCGTCGGTGACGCGCACCAGGCCGGTGGGAGCGCGCAGTTCGGTGGTCAGTACGCCGGTGTCCGGTTCGTAGCGCTGTCGCGCCTCGACCAGATCTTCCGGCGCCACGGTGAAGTGCCCGCCCCGTGCGTGATCCAGCAGGCCGCAGAACAGCGGGTCGGAGTCGAACCTCGGCAGGCACATCCACGAGATCGACCCGTCCAGGCCGACCAGCGCGGCGGTCGTGCCGTCCCCGATGAGCCCGAGGTCCTCCAGCGGCAGGTAGCCCTCCCGCCGACGGATCGGCCGGAACGGTGGATCGGGATCGTGCATGCCGCCTCGTTTCGGCGATGGCGAGAGACCGGTGCCCTGAAGGGTGGAGAGGGGGTTAGAGGGGGTTCCCTAGAAGCTGATCATCACCTTCACGACGTCCTCGAGTTTCTTGTCCGCGACCTCGAAGGCCCGCTCCATCTCGTCGAAGTGGAACTCGTGGGTCGTCAGGTGCGACGGATCGACGCGCTGGCTCCCGAGCACCCGCAGCAGTCGTTCCATACGCAGTCTTCCGCCGGGGCAGAGTCCCGTACGGATCGTCTTGTCCGCCATGCCGACGCCCCATTCGACGCGCGGAATGCGCACGAACTCCCCTTCGCCGAAATAGCCGGTGTTGGAGATCGTGCCGCCGGGCTTGGTGACCTTGACCGCGGTCTGGAAGGTCACGTCGGCGCCGAGCGCCTCGATGGCGGTGTCGACTCCCTGTCCGTCGGTCAGTTCGAGAACCCGCTCGACGACGTCCTGCTTGGTGAAGTCGACGACCTCGTCCGCGCCGTACATCTGCGCGAGCTTCTGCCGGCTGGGGACCGACTCGACCCCGATGACCAGCCCGGCGCCGAGGAGCCTGGCCCCTGCAGTCGCCATCAGGCCCACCGGCCCCTGGGCGAGAACGGCGACGGTCCCGCCCACCGGGATGTTTCCGTGCTCGGCCCCCATGAATCCGGTGGACATCATGTCGGCGCAATACACCGCCGCCGCGTCGGGAATGTCGTCCGGGATCTCCGCGAGATTGGCGTCGGCGTCGTTGACGTGAAAGAAGTCGGCGAAGACGCCGTCCTTGGAATTCACGAACTTGAATCCGCCGAGCGGCGCGCCGGACTGTGAGGGAAAGCCGTTCTGCGAGGCAGGATCGCCCCAGTCCGGAGTGATGGCCCCGACCAGCACACGGGCGCCGGGCCGGAAGTCCTTCACCTCGCTCCCCACGGCCTCCACGACGCCGACCGCCTCGTGCCCCAGCGTCAGATTCTCCCGGGGACCGATACCGCCCTGGACGGTATGGGAGTCGGAGGTACAGATCAGGGCCCGGGTCGTCCGCACCAGGGCGTCGCCCGGACCCAGCCGCGGGACGGGCTTGTCCATGAAGCCCACCCGCCCGATCTCCTTCATGACGAACGCCTTCAACCGCCCCGTCCCTCCTGCCGCCGCACACCGCTGTCCTCACCACGGTCCCGGGGATCGCGGGGGATCGCGATCCGGGAGCCGGGTCGGTAGTGCGTTCCGGTGACATCGGGAGCCGCCGGCCGCGGCGGGAGCCGTATGCCGGGACGCGGACCGGACTCACCGTCCACCGCCACCGCCACCGTCGCCCTCCCCGTCACCGTCGCCCTCCCCGTCACCGTCACCGCCACCGCCACCGCCACTCTCCCCGCCACCAGCGCCGACCCCTTCCCGGAACACGACGACCGGACAGGCCGCGTGCTGCGCACAGTGCTGGGCGACGGATCCCAACAGCAGCCCAGCGAACCCCCCGAGCCCCCGGCTGCCAACCACCAGCAGGGACGCGTCCCTGGCCATACGGAGGAGCACGCTGGCGGGGGTGCCGTAGTGCACCTCGGTACGCACCTCCACCGGTGGCCGCGCCCCCACGGTCTCCTCGACGACCCGCTTGAGGTCGTCACGTGCCCGGCCCTCCAGCGCCCCCTCGTCGCTGCTCGACGGCGGCAGCCAGCCGAGCGCGCCGTGAAACTGCGGCATGTCCCAGGCGGTCACCGCCAGCACCTCGCCCCGCGTGAGCTCCGCCTGCCGCACCGCCCACCGAAGGGCCTGCTTCGACGCGTCCGACCCGTCCACCCCGACCACGATGCGGTCCGCCCCGTCGCGCTGGTCAGCCATGGTTTCCTCCTCGCCGGATCCGAAGGGGGCCGGGCCTTGTCCCCATCGTCGGGTCCGGTTACGCCGCCCGCGACCGGGACCGGCCGCAGGCAACAACAACGTGGTGAACCTCTGGCCAACGCCGTACGCTCCCGTTGATCCAACAAGAACTCCATGGGGGGACGTTCATGCGCGCAACCATGCGCCTGGCCCTGCTCGGCACCGGCGTCGTGCTGGTCACCACCGCGACCGGTGCGACCGCCGCCCAGGCGACGGACGGCGGTTCGGGCAACATCACGATCGACAAGGTCGTCGTCAACGGCGGCAAGCCGGTCGTGGTCGGCACCACCAACGTGGTGTCCGCCAAGGTCTCCGTGACCGCCTCCGACGATTCGGGCATCGTCGAGACCACGTACATCAGCGCCTTCGGCCCCAAGCCGAACTACGCGCAGATCTGGTACGACGACGGCGACATCACCTGCGTCAAGGCGAGCGCCACCACCTCGACCTGCACCGGCACGCTGACCTTCGACCCGCAGGCCGCGACCGGCTTCGTCAACAACGCGGCGGCGGCCACCTGGAACCTCGCCACCCTGGTCTCCGCCCACGACTACGACTACATCCACCGGGACGCCGCCACCACGTTCAAGGTGCAGCGCTACTCGAAGCTGACGGTCAACGCCTCGCCGGAGCCGGTGAAGAAGGGCAGGACCATCACCGTCACCGGCAAGCTCTCCCGGGCCAACTGGGAGGACAACCAGTACCACGGCTACACCAACCAGCCGGTGAAGCTTCAGTTCCGCAAAAAGGGCAGCACCACCTACACCACGGTGAAGACGATCAAGTCCAACTCGACGGGCAACCTCAAGACGACCGTCACCGCCTCCACCGACGGCTACTTCCGCTACAGCTTCGCGGGCACCGCGACGACTCCGGCGGTCAACGCGACCGGCGACTTCGTGGACGTCCAGTAGTACCCGGAGAGGTGCGACGGCCCCTGACCGGAGCGTCGGTCGGGGGCCGTGACGTGCGGCCACGTAGCTGCCACCAGCCACGTTTCGGCTCGCGAGCCACCACACCCAAGCTGCAGAACCCTTGCCTAGGGGCAGCTGATCCGGGTGTCGCCCGAGTCCGTCGTGCAGGTGTCCGTGCCGGAGCCGCCGTTGGCGGTGTCGTTGCCGGACACGTTGTCGACGGTGTTGAGGCTGTCGTTGCCGTCGTTGCCGATCAGGTTGTCATTGCCAGGGCCCCCGTTGAGGACGTCGTTTCCGGAGCTGCCGTCGAGGCGATCGTTGCCGTAACCGCCGTACACGGTGTCACCGCCGAAGCCGGCGTTGACGGTGTCGTCCCCTCCGAGAGCGCAGATCACGTCGGGGCCGAACGTGCCGTTGAGGGTGTCGTTGCCGCTGGTTCCGACGCGGGTGCAACCACGTGCGTTGTTCACCGTGGTAGTCGCCGTGGCGGTGTTGTTGCCCGAGTCCGGGTCGGATTGTGTGGCGCCGACCGTGGCCCGGTCGGAGAGGGCGCCGGTGGCCCGCGGCTCGGCCGCGATCTGCACCGTGGCGCTGGCGCCGGGCGCGAGGGTGCCCAGGGAGCAGCTCGCGCTGGTGGCCGTGACGGTGCAGGTGCCCCTGCTGGGCGTCGCCGAAACGACCGAGGCGGCGGGGCCGCTGAGCGTCTCGGACAGGGAGACGCCGGTGGCGGAGGTCGTGGTGCTGTTGTTGGTCACGGTCACGCTGTACGTGGGCCGGTCGCCGATGCTGACCGTGGTGGGACCGGTCTTCCTGACCGACAGGTCCACGCCGGACGGTGGCGGAGGTGTGGCGGCCACCTGGTACCGGACCAGGCCGCGGTCGTCGCCGGTGTTGCCGGAGACGAGGATCTTTCCGTCGGGCTGCAACGCCACCGCGCTGGCTGTGTCGAAGAAGCCGTTGGCAACATCGGTGGTCACCTTGCCGCCGGTTCCGAAGCCGCCGTCCAGGTTGCCGTCGGGGTTGTACCTGGCCACCGCGAATTCGGCCTGACTCATCCCCACGGCGACGATCTGCCCGTCGGACTGCAACGCCAGGTCGGTACCCCTGTCCAGGGTTCCGCTCCCGAAGTCGGTGGTGACTTTGCCGTCGCCGCTGAAGCCGCTGTCGAGGGTGCCGGTGGGGTTGTAACGGGCCAGGGCGAAGTCGAAGTCGCTGAAACCTGCGACGACGATCTTTCCGTCGGACTGCAACGCCACTCCACCGATCACATCGGCATCGGCGAAGGCGGTGGTCACCCTGCCATCGGCGTCAAAGCCGGTGTCGAGGCTGCCGTCGCCGTTGTAGCGCGCGAGCGCGAAATCGGAGGCGTTGGCCGGATAGTTGTACCCCGCGCGACCGGCAGCGACGATCTTCCCGTCCGACTGCAACGCCACGTCGAAGGCGGTCGCCGCGCCGCCCGCAAAGGCGGTGGTGACCCTGCCGTCGCCGTCGAAGCCGGTGTCGAGGCTGCCGTCGCCGTTGTAACGGGCCAGCGCGAAGGCGGGGCCGCTACTGCCTACAGCGACAATCCCGCCGTCGGCCTGCACTTCTACGGAGAACGCCTCGGCCGGCCCACCCGTCCCGAACTCCGTGACCACCGTACCGCCGGTCCCGAAACCGGTGTCCAGGGTCCCATCAGGGTTGTAACGGACCACGGTGAACTCGGGGAACAGGGTCTCGGGGTCCGGTGTGCGGCCGACCACGACGATCTTGCCGTCGGCCTGCACCGCCACCCCGTTGGCGTAGTCCTCACTGCCGCGAACGTCGGTGATCACCCTGCCGCCGGTCCCGAATCCGGGGTCCAGAGTCCCGTTGGGGTTGTAACGGGCGAGGCCGAAGTCGACCTCTCCGCTTTCGTAGGGCTGGAAGAGACCTACGGTGACGATCTTGCCGTCGGGCTGCAGCGCCATGTCACGGCTCTCGTCGTAGCCGCCGAAGTCGGTGACGACTCTGCCGTCACCGTCGAAACTCGGATCGAGGTCGCCCGGTGCGGCGAGCGCGGCTCCGGGCGCGGTCAGCACGAGCGCCAGGCCCGTGGCCACCGCGATGCCGGTTCGCCCCAGTGCTCTTCGCAGACCAGATGTGAATGTGTGCATACGGGCTTCCTGCCCCTCGTTGCCGCGCGGCGGATCGCCGCGTCCAGTGACAGCCCAAAGCCTGTGGGAACCGTTGCGGCAAGGTCCTTACGGCAGGCTGAGCTGGGCTTACTGGACGTCGAGTTCCATCCCCACGGGTGAGGGTCGCGCAGGGGGCCGTCGCTCGTTTCGTTGCCCTGTTCGTCGTCGCTGCCAGTTGGTCGTCGTTGAGCGACCTCGGACGGCCCGGAAACGGCCCAGCCCGGCCCGGGGCCGAGCACCGGACAGTGCGGTAGGAGTCCACGCTGTCCCCATGGGGGTTGCAGTCGCGGTGCCGAGGTATCGCGGTGATCCTGGCAGTGGAGCGTGGCCGGCGTCGCATGGGCGTTGCACGTCGGCGCCCCGCCTACAGGAAGGTGGCGGCCATGGCAGCGATGCCGAACGAGACTCAGAGAGGACAGCGGGGGCCAGACAGCAGCGAAAGGCTCAGCGGCGCGTCCGTCTTCGCCGGAGCCGTGATGATGCTCAGCGGGCCGCTCAGCATCCTCATGGGTGCATCCGGCATCGCCGGGGACAACCTGTTCGCCGCGTCCCAGTACGCCTATCGGTTCGACCTGACCGCTTGGGGCTGGATTCACATTGTGGTCGGACTGGCACTCGTCATCGCCGGCATGGGAGTCGTGACAAACCAGAGCTGGGGTCGCGGAGCCGGTGCAGCGGCGGCAGGGGTCAGCCTGATCACCCAGTTCATGTTCGTTCCGTACTACCCGCTGTGGGCCATCCCGGTGATGACGCTTGACCTCCTGGTCATCTTTGCGCTGACGAGGTTCCAGGCATCGTTCTGACCGTGGCTGTCCATGATCCTCCAGGACCCGTCAGCGGCGTTCGACGCGACGGTGAGGGCACCGCGGGGCGAGCTGTCGAAGTGCCGGCCGCTGCAGGCGCGGCCGCCACCTCGTCCTCACTCTCAGTGAGAGTGACCGCTCGGCGCCGGCGCTGCGTTCTTGACCGTAAGAGGCAGCAGCTTCTTGCCCGTCGGGCCGATCTGGATGTGCGTGTCCATCTGCGGCCATAAACCAACAGCTCAAAATCCTAGTTACCCTTGCCAACATGGGGAAACGAACGAGGACGCGAGCCACCGCAGACCAGAGGCAGTACGCCGTGGAGGCCGAATGGTCACCGGCAGACCTCGCACTTCTGGAGGAGCTGAAAAGGGCGGAGGCACTGTTGCCGGACGACGCTCCGCGCGCGCTGCTGTCCGTGCGGTTGTCCGTCCTCACTGACGACACGACATCGCCGGTACGGCAGGAACTCGATCTGCGCATGCTCGCCAGGGAGCGCGGGTGCCGCGTGGTCGGTGTCGCCAGCGACCTGAACGTCTCGGCTACGAAGGTCCCGCCGTGGAAGCGCAAGGAGCTAGGGGACTGGCTCAACAACCGGGCGCCGGAGTTCGACCAGATCCTGTTCTGGAAGCTGGACCGCTTCGTACGCAGGCTCACGGACCTGAGCACCATGATCGACTGGTGCCTGAAGTACGGGAAGAACCTCGTCTCCAAGAACGACTCGATCGACCTGACCACGACGGCCGGGAAGATCATGGTCACGATCGTCGGTGGCATCGCCGAGATCGAAGCCGCGAACACGAGCACGCGTGTCGCGAGTCTCTGGGACTACACCAAGACGCAGAGCGAATGGCTTGTGGGCAAGCCCACCTATGGATACGAGACGGCAGAGGACGAGAGCGGCAAGGTCGTGCTCGTCATCGACCAGGACGCCCGCAGGGCACTGCGTTGGTGCCGTGACGCCGCCATGAGGGTAAGGCCCGCTTCCGCCCGGCGCATGGTCAAGGTTCTCGTACGGGCTGGGCTCTGCGGACCGGGCCTTACTGCGGCAACCCTGCTCCGTCGCCTCAGGAATCCGGCGCTCATGGGGTATCGCGTAGAAGAGGACAAGAACGGGGGCGTGCGCCGGTCGAAGATCGTGCTGGGCAGCGACGCCAAGCCGATACGCGTGGCAGAGCCGATCTTCGAGAAGGACGAGTTCGAAAGCCTTCAGACGGCATTGGACCGGCGAAGCAAGAACCAGCCCACCCGCAGCCCCGACGGCGCTACCAAGTTCCTTGGAGTCCTGATCTGCCAGGACTGCGATACCAACATGACAGTGCAGAAGACCAGCAACAAAGGTAGGTCGTACGCGTATCTGCGCTGCGGCAAGTGCCGTAGCGGGGGCCAGGGGGCTCCCAACCCGGAAGAGGTCTACAGCAGGCTCGTCAACGACGTCCTGAAGGTTCTCGGGGACGAGCCGGTCATGACACGCGAGTACCGCCAGGGAGCTGAGGCCCGCAAGGAACAGCAGCAGCTCGAAGAGTCCGTCAGCTACTACATGACCGGGCTTGAGCCCGGAGGCCGCTTCACGAAGACGCGGTTCACCAAGGAGAAAGCTGAGAAGACTCTGGACGACCTCATCAAGAAGCTGGAGGCCATGGACCCCGAGTCCACCAAGGACCGATGGGTGGCCGTGCACAACGGCAAGTCGTTCCGGGCCCACTGGGAGGAAGGCGGCATGGAAGCAATGGCCACCGATCTCCTTCGGGTCGGCGTGAAGTGCAAAATCAAGCGGACCAAGGTCAAGGGCGTACGCGCCCCGAGCATCCGCATGAAGCTCATGATTCCCAAGGATGTGCGGAAGCGTCTGATCCTCAAGGAAGACGATTTCGCGGAAGCCTTCTGACACGGAGCAGGCGACGCACGCATGGGGCCGCCTACCCGATGGATTCGGGGAGGCGGCCCCTTCTCTTACGAGAACCACGACGAGGGATCGAACGGTTCTTCAGTACCGTCGTCGTCGATGATCACAATCTCGCTCTCGATCGCGCCCGCACTTCGCGCCGCGTGGGTTCGTGACGAGCACGGGAGCAACGAAGCTTGAGCAGACGGTTCGGGGGCGATGACAGTCACGGCCCCCACTCCCCCCACTGCTCCGCGTCCTCCCGCGCCTCCTTGGCCAGTTGGCGGTTTATGGCGATGTCTTCGGCGATGCCAAAGGCAACGTCCGACTCGCCGGGGGTGTATCCGGAGCCGACGTAGCGCCAGGCCGATTCCGTGACCGCGTCCGGGCCGTCCGTGCGCCTGGTGTCGCCCTGACGATGTT
>NZ_KQ948945.1:131418-132627 GCF_001514235.1 Streptomyces caeruleatus
CGTGACGTACTTGGCCACATACCCGGCAACCGCACCACCTGACAGGTCGTCAGCTTGATCGGTCTCGGAATGCCGGCGAATTGGGTGAGCGTCGAACTGCCCTCCCCAACAGACCCGCTCCATGCCGTACGCCTCGGAGCCGGGGACCGTGACGAAGCCGGACGCGGCAGCATGCTCGACCGCATCCAAGAGCACGTCCTCTGTCGCCCAGTCCGGGGCGGACGAGGAGGGACCATCCGGCCCGTCCATCCGCACGACGGCATGGAAGTGAACGGCCCCGCGCCGCTGGAACTCGGCGACCTTGGCGAAGGACACAACCAGGTGGTCACCGAGCTTGGAACGCGGCACCCCACCGGCCGAGGCCAGATAGCGGCGCACGGCCGTGGTGAACCGGTCCCACAGCCGTCCAGCGTGCGCGTGCCACAGCACATGGCCCACGTAGTCGTAGCAGTCCGGGCACAACGGCAGACCAACCGGAGGGTCATCCTCGGTGTGCACCAGGCCACAGCCCAACAGCCGCCCATGCTCGCAGCGCGGATCATCCCGACGAGGACAGCACCGCTCGCCCTCGCGCACCCGATGCACCGGCCCAAAGGACGGAGCAGTCAGGGTGACGAACAGCCGAGGGCGATCCTGAACCGCATCGGGCACACCCTTGCCGCCGGACAGGCCCGCACGAACGAGCTGGAAGGTATCCCCGGCATGCAGGTAAGCGCACGGCTCACACACCGAGGCACGCCGGTTGCGGCAGCGCACCGCCAGCCGCTCACCCGGCTCCCCGTCCGTCGAGTAGGACGAGAGCACCTCGCCCGTGACCGCATCACGGGTGATGGACGCCCCAGAAAGGTAGACCGGGTGGGCACAGCCGCCAACGGCCTTGATCTGCTCCTTCCAGCGCGAAAAGAGCGGATCCTTCAGGAGCCGTATGAGGTCACGGTCCGCCTCTGAGGGAGCTTGTATTCGTTGTTCGCGCGCCAGCACGACGGAACGCCCGGCCGGAACGGACAACGCGCCGGACGGGCTGATAGTGGGCGTGGTGGTGGTGCCGGATTCGACTGACATGACGCGGCCTCCAGAGCCTCAGGTCAGGAAGTAGATGGCGGGTATTCATGGCTTCTCTCCTTTGCGCTCACAGGGCGCGTATGCTGCGTACGCCCTGGTCAGGCGCAGCCAATTTGCCTTTGTATTGTATGAGTTGCCATCGGCAGC
>NZ_KQ948946.1:0-57411 GCF_001514235.1 Streptomyces caeruleatus
CAGCAGCCCGAACCCGCCCAGTCCCCGAGGCCCCAGAAGCCGCCCAAGCCCCCGAAGGCTCCCTACGCCTCCATGGCCGAGGACCACCCGGGCGACGACCAGGAAACCGAGCGAAGCTCCGCCCTCGCCGCCGCCCTCGCCGCCGGCCTCACCGCCGAGCTGGCCCGCGAGGAAGCCGCGGCCCCTGTGGCGCAGAACGCGTCCCTCGCGCCCGGCGCCACCCTCCTGGACATCGGCACGCTCCCCCTCTTCCCGCTCCAGCCACCCCGCACCTCGCGCGAGTTGCTCACCGACCACGTGACGGCGATGGTGTGCTGCGCCGCGATGGACACCGCAGGGGCGACCCCGGGGCTGGACTGGCTCGACGGACCCACGCTCCTCATCAACGGCGCACGAGCGGCCGACCTCACCCCCAGAGTCCTGAGCCTCATCGAGGACGGCGACCCGGCGCCCCTGCGCGCCTGGCTGGTGGAGTCGGGGATACGCCCGGAGAAGCCGGTACGCCTGGTCTGACGGCCGCCCTTCCGGCTGTCCCAGCTCGCCGCGCGTGCCGTATGCGGCCGGAACCCCTGGTTCCACTTTCGGCCAATTCGCAACGAATAGTGACAGGATGCGTGCGCAATGTGATGTGCTGGGATCGATAGCGCACATGGCAAGGGCTTGCGACATACGACAGGCACACAAACACCATGTCGCACGAGGCACTTGGCACGAGGCACTTGGCACGATGCACGAGGCACGAGGCACGACGCACCACCACGGACGCACGGCCACGGGGGAACGAGGGAGGGGTAGGGCCATGGGGTCGGAGCAGATCCGCCGCTGGGAGTCGGGGGCACTCGCGCACGCCGTGACGGACCCCTTCGGTCAGGGCCCCGTCCCCTGGCTGCGCGGCAACGTGACGTACTTCGACGACACCGGCCAGGTGGTCCCCTGGTACGTCGACGGCCAGGCCCACCCGCCGACGGCCGGCACCCCCAGGATCCCCGGCCCGCGCACGGCCGGAAGCCCCCGCTCCGCCGACGACGTCCGCCGCCAGATCAAGGGCTTCACCTCCACCGGCGCGGTCGCCCCCGGCGAGGCCGTCGACTTCCACATCACCGTCGACCCGCCCCAGGAATTCGCCGTCGACGTCTACCGCATCGGCCACTACGGCGGTGACGGCGCCGCGAAGATCACCACCAGCCCCCGCCTCTCCGGCATCGTCCAGCCACCCCCGCTCACCGCCGACCGCACGGTCTCCTGCCACCACTGGTGGCTGTCCTGGCGCCTGCAGATCCCGTCGTACTGGACCATCGGCGCCTACGTGGCCGTCCTCACCACCGCCGACGGCTACCGCTCCCACATCCCCTTCACGGTCCGCGACAACCACCCCGCCGACCTGCTCCTGCTCCTCCCCGACGTCACCTGGCAGGCCTACAACCTCTACCCCGAGGACGGCCGCACGGGCGCCAGCCTCTACCACGCCTGGGACGACGACGGCCGTCTCCTCGGCGAGAACGACGCCGCCACGACCGTCTCCTTCGACCGCCCCTACGCGGGCGCCGGCCTCCCGCTGCACGTCGGCCACGCCTACGACTTCATCCGCTGGGCCGAGCGCTATGGCTACGACATCGCCTACGCCGACGCCCGCGACCTGCACGCCGGCCATGTCGACCCCACCCGCTACCGCGGCCTGGTCTTCCCGGGCCACGACGAGTACTGGTCGTCGAACATGCGCCGCACGGTCGAGCTGGCCCGGGAGAACGGCACGTCCCTGGTCTTCCTCTCCGCCAACTCCATGTACTGGCAGGTCGAGTTGGGCCCGTCCCCGTCCGGCGTGCCCGACCGCCTGATGACCTGCCGCAAGCGCCGTGGCCCGGGCCGCCCGGTGCTCTGGCGCGAGATCGACCGCCCCGAGCAGGAGGTGATCGGCATCCAGTACGCGGGCCAGGTCCCCGAGCCCCACCCCCTGATCGTCCGCAACGCCGACCACTGGCTGTGGGAGGCGACCGGTGCCGATGAGGGCGACGAGATCGAGGGCCTGGTCGCCGGTGAGGCCGACCGCTACTTCCCGCGCACCCCGCTCCCGGACCACGAGGAACGCATCCTGCTCGCACACTCCCCGTACCCGGACAAGGAGGGCACCCTCCGCCACCAGGAGACCTCCCTCTACCGCGCCCCCTCCGGCGCCCTGGTCTTCGCGTCCGGCACCTTCGCCTGGTCCCCGGCACTGGACCGCCCGGGCCATGTCGACGCCCGCGTCCAGCGCGCCACGGCCAACCTCCTGGACCGCATCTGCAAACGTGACTGAGCTCACTCAGTACGCCCCCAGCACGCCCCCAGCACACCCCCAGCACGCCCCCAGCACACCCCCAGTCCAAGGTCAGAGCCCCATACGGGACAATCGACGCTGTTGGACAGAACCACGGGGAGGAACCGTGTCCGGATTCGTAGAAAAGCCCGAGCCGATTCAGGTTCCGGGCCTGGTGCACCTGCACACCGGCAAGGTGCGCGAGCTGTACCAGAACGAGGCGGGCGACCTCGTGATGGTCGCCAGTGACCGTATGTCCGCCTACGACTGGGTGCTGCCGACCGAGATCCCCGACAAGGGCCGCGTCCTCACCCAGCTCTCCCTGTGGTGGTTCGACCAGCTCGCCGACCTGGTCCCCAACCACGTCCTGAGCACCGACGTGCCCGCCGGCGCCCCCGCCGACTGGGCGGGCCGCACCCTGGTCTGCAAGTCGCTGAAGATGATCCCGGTGGAGGCCGTGGCCCGCGGCTACCTCACCGGCTCCGGCCTGGTCGAGTACAACGAGTCCCGCACCGTCTGCGGCCTCGCCCTCCCGGAGGGTCTCGTCGACGGCAGCGAGCTGCCCGCCCCGATCTTCACCCCGGCCACCAAGGCCGCGGTCGGCGAGCACGACGAGAACGTCTCCTACGAGGAGGTCGCCCGCCAGGTCGGCCCCGACACCGCCGCCCGGCTGCGCCAGGCGACCCTCGCGGTCTACGCCCGCGGCCGGGACATCGCCCGCGAGCGCGGCATCATCCTCGCGGACACCAAGTTCGAGTTCGGCTTCGACGGGGAGACCCTGGTCCTCGCCGACGAGGTCCTCACCCCGGACTCCTCCCGCTTCTGGCCGGCCGACCAGTGGCAGCCGGGCCGCGCGCAGCCGTCGTACGACAAGCAGTTCGTGCGTGACTGGCTGACCTCGCCGGCGTCCGGCTGGGACCGCAGGAGCGAGCAGCCCCCGCCGCCGCTGCCGCAGGAGGTCGTGGACGCGACCCGGGCGAAGTACGTGGAGGCGTACGAGCGCCTGACCGGCACGAGCTGGAGCTGACCCAAGGGCCCCATGACAAAGGCCCCGGTCGATGACCGGGGCCTTGATCTGGAGCGAACGACGAGGTTCGAACTCGCGACCTCAACCTTGGCAAGGTTGCGCTCTACCAACTGAGCTACGTTCGCATGCGCCGAAGCGCAAGACCCACTATACCCAACCTCGCTCCCGAGCGAGCCGCACCGCCGCGTGGCGGTTCTCCGCCCCGAGCTTCGAGACGGCCGAGGACAGATAGTTGCGCACGGTCCCCTGCGACAGCGCGGCCCGTTCCGCGATCTCCGCGACGGGCGCCCCGTCGGCGGCGAGTTCCAGCACCTCGGCCTCCCGCGCGGTCAGCGGCGAGTCACCGGCGGCGATGGCGTCGGCGGCCAACTCCGGGTCGACGTAGCGGTTTCCGGCGTGCACGGTCCGGATGATCTCGGCGAGCCGCTGAGCGCTGACGGTCTTGGGGACGAACCCGCGTACACCCGCCGCAAGAGCCCGCTTCAGATGCCCGGGCCGCCCATGGCTGGTCACGATCATCACCCGGCAGCCGGGCAGTTCGGCCCGCAGGGATGTGGCGACCTTCACACCGTCCGCCCCGGGCATCTGAAGATCCAGTACGGCGACGTCGGGTTCGTGGGCCCGTGCCATCGCCAGCGCCTCCGGTCCGCTGGCCGCCTCGGCGACGATCACGAGGTCGTCCTCCAGGGACAGCAGCGTGGCGAGCGCGCCCCGGATCAGATGTTCGTCGTCGGCGAGCAGCAGCCGCACGGGCCCGGCGGTACGGCCACTCATACGGCGGCCTCCGGCACGCCCGCTCCCGCCAACGGCACCTGAGCCACCAGCCGGAACACTCCCTCCCGGGCCCGGCCGGCCTCCAGGGTGCCGTCCACGGCGGCCAGCCGCTCCCGCAGCCCCGCGAGCCCGGAGCCGCCGCGCCTGCCGGCGTCCGCGCCGCCGGAGACCTCGCTCTCGTCGGAGGCCGCGGCAGCCCCGTCGTTCTCCACCGTCAACACCACGCGCCCTTCCCTCACCCGTACTCCCACCGCGCACCGCTCGGCATCCCCGTGCCGCAGCACATTGGTGGTCGCCTCCCGTACCACCCAGGCCAGCGCCGACTGCACCTCGGCGGGCAGCCCGGCCGCCTCCCCGGTCACCTGGCACTCGATCCCGGCCGCGGTCAACACCCCCTGCGCACCGGCGAGTTCGACCCCAAGATCGGCCTCCCGGTATCCCCGTACGACATCACGCACCTCGCGCTGCGACTCCTGCGCGATCCGCTGCACCTCGATCATCTGCTCCACGGCCTCGGGCCGCCCGCGGCGCGCCAACTGCACGGCGAGCTCGCTCTTCAACGCGATGACCGCGAGGTTGCGCCCCATCACGTCGTGCAGATCCCGCCCGAACCGCAGCCGCTCCTCGGCGACGGCGAGCCGGGCCCGGGTCTCGCGGGCCTCGTCGAGTTCGTAGACGGCCTTGAGCAGCCAGACGGAGAAGACCGCGGTGAAGGCGAGGAATCCGCTGCTGGCCAGCACGATCAGCGCGGTGCCCAGCGCGCCGAGCGGGGACCGGGTGATCGCGAGCACGACGATCGCCGTACCGGCCGCGAAGCCCGCGACGACGGCGTACACATGCCTGCGCCGCCGCACGCCGAGGGCGATGATGCCCACCCCGAAGATCATGGTGACCCCGAAGACACTGCCCGCCGCCGAGTCGGCGCCGTCGTCCGTCGAGCCGTACTCGGCGACGGCGAGAGCCGTGACGGCGACCACGGCGGTGGCCGCGCCGAGCGCGCACATCAGCCGCAGCGGCTGCGCCCGCCGGCCGCGCAGCCAGTCCACCGCGCGCGACACGGTCAGCACGCAGATCGCCGCGTGCGCGCACACCAGGAGCAGCAGCCAGGCACTCGGCGCGCCCCCGACCTGGCCGATGAGCGGCACCCCGGCCCCGGCGACCTCCATCACCGCGAAGAAGTGGAACGACCCCCGTGTGTACGTCTCCACCTTCGCCGGAGTGCTCTTCCCCCGCCACCATGTACCCGGCCCGCGCATGCGCCCGCTCCCCCTACCTCAACGCCGCGGTTCCCAGCGGAACCACCGCCGTACAGCAAACACGCCCAGAACCGTCCAGGCCAGCGCGGTGGCCACGGCGCCCAGCGCCTCGTACGCCGACAGCTCCCCGGTCAGTCCGCCCCGCACGAGAGTGATCACCGGGGTCAGCGGCAGCAGTTCGCACAGCGACGCCACCCGGTCGGGCAGGATCTCCAGGGGCACGAACATGCCGGAGAAGATCATCGAGAGGAACACCACGGGCAGCGTCGTGACCTGCGCGCTCTCGACGCTCCGGGTGAAGGAGGCGGTCACCGCGGCGAGCGTGGCGCACAGCGGGAACCCCAGCAGCAGGCCCAGCACGGCGAGATGGGGAGCGCGGGGCGCGCCCACGTCGAGCAGGACGGCGCAGCCGGCCGTCAGCACCACACACTGCGCGAGGCCCGTGGCCACGGCCGGGAACGCGGCCCCGGCGAGGATCTCGTTGTCCCGCAGCTCGCCGGTGCGCAGCCGCTTGAGGACGAGTTCCTCGCGCCGGGCGGTGTAGACGCTGACGAGCGTCACGTACACCGCGTAGAGCAGCGAGAAGCCCATGGAGGCGGGCAGGAGGACCGTGCCGAGGGTGAGGCCCACCTCGGCCAGGTCCATCTGCTTCGCGGCCTCCCGCGCGCTGAAGGGCAGGATCAGCGGCACGAACAGCGCCGCGAACAGCGTGCCCCTGCTGCGCCCGAGCAGCGTCAGCTCGGCCCGCGCCAGCGCCGCCATGCGCCCCACCGGGGCGGTCGTCGCCGTACTCATGCCGCGTACTCCTTCGTCCTCGTCCCGGCGGCCTCGGCCGCCGCCTCCCGCGCGATCCCCAGGAACGCCTCCTCCAGCGACGCCGGCCGCACATCCAGCCGCCGCAGCTCCACGGCGGCCCCTTCGGCCCACACCAGCAGCCGGGTCGCGGTCCGCTGCAACTCGTGGGTGTGCAGCCGTACGACCCGCCCGTCGACCTCGTGGCCGCTCACGCCCATGCCGTCGAGGGGCGGTAGATCGCCCACGAAGTAGCCCTGGGGCAGTTCGAAGGAGATCCGCGACGGCTGGGCCGCGGTTACCTCGGCCGGTGTCCCGGCCGCAGCGATCCGCCCCTCGTGCAGGATCGCCAGCCGCTCGGCGAGGCCCTCGGCCTCCTCCAGGTAGTGCGTGGTCAGCAGCACGGTCGTGCCGGCGTCCCGAAGCCGCCGCACCAACTCCCAGGTGTCCCGGCGCCCCTCGGCGTCCAGCCCGGTCGTCGGCTCGTCCAGGAACAGCACCTCGGGGTCCCCGAGCAGCGCGAGCGCCAGGTCCAGCCGCCGCCGCTCCCCGCCGGACAGCTGCTTCACCCGTACGCCGGTCTTCCCGGCCAGCCCGACGAGCTCCAGCACCTCCAGCGGCGGCCGCGCCCCGCTCACACACCCGGCCCACATCCGCGCGGTCTCGGCGACGGTCAGCTCGGAGGGGAAGCCGCCCTCCTGAAGCATCACCCCGGTCCGCGGCCGTACGGCGGCCCGCTCGGCGTAGGGATCGTGCCCGAGCACCCGCACCCGCCCCCCGGCGGGCCGGGCGAGCCCCTCCAGCAGTTCGACCGTCGACGTCTTGCCCGCGCCGTTGGTGCCGAGCAGCGCGAAGATCTCCCCGCGGTTCACGGAGAAGCTGATTCCGCGCACCGCTTCGAACCCGCCCCCGTACACACGCCGCAGGTCAGTGACCTCAATAACGTGTTCGTGTTCGTTTCCGTTCATGGTTCCAGCGTCCCGGCGAAACAGGGCCGGCAGCAGTGCGCGCTGTCACCACTCCACATGACAAATGTCAGAGGGCCGTTCGTGCGGAGTCGCGGATACACGAAAAGACCCCGGTCCATCAGGACCGGGGTCTCATTCCCGAGCGGACGACGAGGCTCGAACTCGCGACCTCAACCTTGGCAAGGTTGCGCTCTACCAACTGAGCTACGTCCGCATTGCTCCCGATCAGCTCTCACCGATCGGTGCGAGCACCAGCCTACCTGATCCACATCAGTGGTCGGACCGGCGGTGCAGAGCGGGTGACAGGAATTGCACACTGCGCCTTCCCCCTGGAAGGGGGATGTTCTACTACTGAACTACACCCGCATGCTCGGCGAGCTGGACTTTTCTGTCCCGCCCGGCGGCGTGCTCCAGACATTAGCTGATCAGCAGGGGGGTAGCGCAAGTCGGTTGTCGCACCGGCCCAAGTCGGCTGTCCTCAAGGCCTGCTGACGGGCCCTGAGGACAACACCGCGCGACTCATGTCACTGCGCCGAGGCGAACGCCTCGTAGACCTTCTTGGGGATGCGGCCGCGGGCCGGCACCTCCATCTTGTTGGCCTGGGCCCAGGCCCGGACGGCCGCCGGGTCCGGGGCGACCTCGGTCTGCTTGTACGCCTTGCCTGACTTCGACCGCTTGCGGCCGGCTTCCACGTAGGGCGCGAGCGCCTTGCGCAGTTTCCTGGCATTGGCTTCATTCAGGTCGATCTCGTACGACTTGCCGTCGAGTCCGAAGGCGATCGTTTCCGCCGCTTCCGAGCCGTCGATGTCGTCAAAGAGAGTGACCACGACCTTCTGCGCCACGAATATCGGTCCCTTCGTCCGGCACCTCATGCAGCTCAGCTGCGACGACGTGCCGAGTCTCGGCTATTTGCCAATTCATTTGTACAGTGCCCGGCAATGCAATGTGAAGCCCGACTAAATCTGTCCGCGTGTCCCGAGCGCAATAGCTATCCGCGGCTGATCGGGGATCTTTCCCGTAACTTTTCGTGAACACCCCTGTCTGATACCGGATCGTGATGGCCATCACGTAGCTTCCTACAACTCTACTCGCGTAGAAATTTTGTACGGGTAGTCTGAAGGAACCTGCTCAGCACCACACACCGGGAGTGCCAGTGGCACGCGTCGTAGTCGACGTCATGCTCAAGCCGGAGATCCTCGACCCCCAGGGCCAGGCGGTGCAGCGCGCACTGCCGCGGCTGGGTTTCGAAGGCATCTCCGACGTACGTCAGGGAAAGCGTTTCGAACTGGAAGTTGACGGGCCGGTCGACGACGCCGCGCTCGCCCGCATCCACGATCTTGCGGAATCTTTCCTCGCCAACACCGTGATCGAGGACTTCACCGTGAAGGTGGAAGAAGTCGCGGAGGCCGCGAAGTGACCGCTCGTATTGGCGTCGTCACTTTCCCGGGGAGTCTCGACGACCGGGACACCCAGCGCGCGATCCGCCTCGCGGGCGCCGAACCGGTCGCCCTCTGGCACAAGGACAAGGACCTCAAGCAGGTCGACGCCGTGGTGCTGTGCGGCGGTTTCTCCTACGGCGACTATCTGCGCGCCGGAGCCATCGCGCGCTTCTCGCCGGTGATGGAGACCGTCATCGAACAGGCGAAGGCCGGCCTGCCGGTCCTTGGTATCTGCAACGGCTTCCAGATCCTCACCGAGGCCCACCTCCTCCCCGGCGGGATGCTCGGCAACGACCACCTGCACTTCATCTGCCGCGACCAGAAGCTGCGGGTGGAGAACGCGGAGACCTCCTGGACCAGCGACTACAGCGCCGGTCAGGAGATCCACATCCCGTTGAAGAACATGGACGGGCGGTACGTCGCCGACCAGTACACGCTGGACAAGCTGGAGGCCGAGGGCCGGGTCGCCTTCCGGTATCTGGACTTCAACCCGAACGGCTCGCTCAACGACATCGCCGGCATCACCAACGAGTCCGGCAACGTCGTGGGCCTGATGCCGCACCCGGAGCACGCCGTGGAGCCGCTCATCGGCACCGGCCGCACCGACGGCCTCCCCTTCTTCACCTCGATCCTCAAGAAGCTGGTCAACGCATGAGCCGGACGCCTCTGGACACGGTCGAGCACGCGGCCGCGACCCCCGACGTCGAGCTGCCCTGGGCCGAACTCGGTCTGAAGAAGGACGAGTACGAGCGGGTCGTCGAGATCCTCGGCCGCCGCCCGACCGGCGCCGAGCTCGCCATGTACTCCGTCATGTGGTCCGAGCACTGCTCGTACAAGTCCTCGAAGGTCCACCTCCGCCAGTTCGGCGAGAAGGCCCCGCAGAGCGACGCCCTGCTCGTCGGCATCGGCGAGAACGCCGGTGTCGTGGACGTCGGCCAGGGCTACGCCGTGACCTTCAAGGTCGAGTCGCACAACCACCCGTCGTACGTCGAGCCCTACCAGGGCGCGGCGACCGGCGTCGGCGGCATCGTGCGCGACATCATCGCGATGGGCGCGCGCCCGGTCGCGGTCGTGGATCCCCTGCGCTTCGGTGCGGCGGACCACCCGGACACCAAGCGCGTCCTGCCCGGCGTCGTCGCCGGCATCGGCGGCTACGGCAACTGCCTGGGCCTGCCGAACATCGGCGGCGAGGTCGTCTTCGACGCCTGCTACCAGGGCAACCCGCTGGTCAACGCCGGTGCCATCGGTGTGATGCGGCACGAGGACATCCACCTCGCGAAGGCGTCCGGCGCGGGCAACAAGGTCATCCTGTACGGGGCCCGCACGGGCGGCGACGGCATCGGCGGCGCGTCGATCCTGGCCTCCGAGACCTTCGACGACGCCAAGCCCTCGAAGCGTCCGGCCGTCCAGGTCGGTGACCCCTTCCAGGAGAAGCTCCTGATCGAGTGCACCCTGGAGGCGTTCGCCGAGAAGCTGGTCGTCGGCATCCAGGACCTCGGCGCGGCCGGCCTGTCCTGCGCCACCTCCGAGCTCGCGTCCAACGGCTCCGGCGGCATGCGCGTCACCCTGGACGACGTACCGCTGCGTGACTCCACGCTCTCGCCCGAGGAAATCCTCATGAGCGAGTCGCAGGAACGCATGTGCGCGGTCGTCGAGCCGGCGAAGGTCGACCGCTTCCTGGAGATCTGCGAGAAGTGGGACGTCATCGCCACCGTCATCGGTGAGGTGACCGACGGCGACCGCCTGGAGATCTACTGGCACGGCGGCAAGATCGTCGACGTCGACCCGCGCACGGTCGCGCACGAGGGCCCGGTCTACGAGCGCCCGTACGCCCGCCCGTCCTGGCAGGACGAGCTGCAGGCCGACGACGCGAACAAGCTGCCCCGGCCCGCGACGTCGGACGAGTTGAAGGACCAGGTCCTGAAGCTGGTCGGCTCGCCCAACCAGGCCTCCAAGAAGTGGATCACCTCGCAGTACGACCACTTCGTGCAGGGCAACACCGTCCTCGCCCAGCCCGAGGACTCCGGCATGATCCGCATCGACGAGGCCACCGGCCTCGGCGTCGCCATCGCGACCGACGGCAACGGCCGGTACGCCAAGCTGGACCCGTACCACGGCGCCCAGCTGGCGCTCGCCGAGGCGTACCGCAACGTCGCCACCACCGGCGCCAAGCCGCTCGCCGTCTCCGACTGCCTGAACTTCGGCTCGCCCGAGGACCCGGCCGTGATGTGGCAGTTCGCGGAGGCCGTGCGCGGTCTGGCCGACGCCTGTCAGCAGCTCGGCACCCCGGTGACCGGCGGCAACGTCTCGCTCTACAACCAGACGGGCGAGGCGGCCATCCACCCGACGCCGGTCGTCGCGGTCCTCGGTGTCATCGACGACGTGGCCCGGCGTACGCCGGTCGCCTTCCAGGAGGAGGGGCAGCTGCTGTACCTCCTCGGCGACACGCGTGAGGAGTTCAGCGGCTCGGCCTGGTCCCAGGTCGTCCACGACCACCTCGGCGGCCTGCCCCCGCAGGTGGACCTGGAGCGCGAGCGACTGCTCGCCGAGATCCTGATCTCCGCCTCCCGCGACGGCATGATCGACTCCGCGCACGACCTGTCCGACGGCGGTCTGATCCAGGCGGTCGTCGAGTCGGCGCTGCTGGGTGGCAAGGGCGCGCGTCTGGTCGTACCGGACGGGCTCGACGCCTTCACCCTGCTCTTCTCCGAGTCGGCCGGCCGCGCGATCGTGGCCGTCCCGCGCTCCGAGGAGGTCCGCTTCAACGACATGTGCGGTGCGCGGGGCCTGCCGGTCACCCGTATCGGTGTCGTCGACGGCGACTCCGTGGAGCTCCAGGGCGAGTTCGCGCTCTCTCTGGAGGAGCTGCGCGTGGTGCACGAGGAGACGATCCCGGCGCTGCTGAAGTAGACAGCGGTTCTACGGCTGTGAAGCCCCCGTCCGGTCCGCCGGGCGGGGGCTTCGTCGTACGCCCGTCCGACGGTTGCACGAAATTACGTAGCTCCGTAATCTCTGGGTGTGAGCCTCGAACAACGCGTCGCCGACCTGGAGCGTCGGCTGGCGGCACTGGAGAACGCGCACCACACCGCCCCCCGCCTGGGCGAGGGCGACTTCTGGGCCCTGCACGGGTTCAAGGACCAGCTGGCCGAGCTGAAGGCGGCCGACGGAGGCGTGCTCTTCACCGGTGCCGTACGGCTGCCGACCGGCGAGCAGTACGAGTGGCAGCACGGCGCACTGACCGAGGGCCTGCTGGACGACGACTGGACCGAGTCCGCCGAGTCGTTCGCGGCGCTGGGGCACCCGGTCCGGCTGCGGCTGCTGCGCGAGGTCGTCGGCGGCCGGCGCACCGCGGCCGAACTCGCCGAACTGGACGAGATCGGCACGACCGGCCAGATCTACCACCACCTGCGTCAACTGACCGGCGCGGGCTGGCTGCACACGACCGGCCGGGGCCGCTACGAGGTGCCGCCGGGGCGGGTCGTACCGCTGCTGGTGGCGCTGTCGGCAGCCAAGCCGTGACGCGAAGAGGACGCGGGTGAAGAAGACCTGAGCAAGGGGGAACGATGTCCGCACGCAAACTGGCCACCCTCGCCTACCGGGGTCTGCAACTGACCTTCCTCGGCCTGGTGATCGCGCACGCCGCCCTGAACCTCGGGTACCCGTGGTGGTGGAACTTCCTGCCGATCGTCCTGGCCTACGCCCTCGTCGTCGTGGTCAACCGCTGGGGCGGCACCCCGGACAGCCCGCGCGCGGCCCGCGAACCCGTCGAGGTCGCCCCGCCCGTCACCGGCCGCTGGACCGCGCTCAACAGCCCGGCCGACCGCACACCGAGCCACGGCACGCACGCGTACGGCCAGACCTTCGCCATCGACGTCGTCGCCGAGCCCGAGCCGGGCGCCCGCCCCGCGTTCAGCCGGCTCTGGCCGATCGCCCGCCGCAACAGCGCCTTCCCCGCCTTCGGCGCCCCGCTCCTCGCGGTCGCCGACGCCACCGTCGTACGGGCCACCGACGGCCAGCGCGACCACCTGAGCCGCACCTCGCCGCTCGCCCTGCTGTACCTGATGCTCGTGGAGGCGTCCGTACGCGACCTGCTCGGCGCCAAGCGGATCGTCGGCAACCACGTCGTCCTCGACCTCGGCGACGGCGCCTACGCGCTCTACGCCCACCTGCGGCGCGGCTCGCTCACCGTCCGCGAGGGCGACCGGGTGAGCGCCGGACAGCCGCTGGCCCGCTGCGGAAACTCGGGCAACTCCACCGAGCCCCACCTCCACTTCCAGCTGATGGACACCCCGGACCCGGACAGCGCCCGAGGCGTGCCCTTCACCTGGCGCGGCATCGGCGTTCCCCGCAACCACGAGGCGTTCGAGGCACCCACGACCACCTCGCAGCCCGTATAGGCCTGTCCTCCGCCCGTACCTCAAGTGGCGCGCGATGAGCGCCGCGGGGGCCGGGAGCGGCTACGAGGTACAGGCCGGCGGGCTGGACGCGGAGGCGGACAAGCTGGACGCCGCCGGGAACCGCGGTGGCGCCCGGCAGGACCACGGTGAAGCTGCTGTACTGCCCGCACGGTCTGTGTCACAGCGCGGCCGACGTCACGGCGCCGTCCCCCGGGGGCACCGCGTCGCCCCTGCCGATCGCGACGGCAGCCGCCGGCGCCACCCCGGACGACACGGACAACCCCACCTGCTACCTCTACACGATCACTGTCCGCTGATCGCCGCGCAGCCGAGGACCATCGCCATGCCGCCCACCCCGCCACCCGTACCGACGACGAACTGCGCGCAGCTACCGACATCGGCAGACTGCTGCTCTACGGGCTCACCCGGGACGCCTTCCGCACCGCTCTTTTCGGCGACGGGGCCGTCGCGGCCGCCGTGACCCTGGACCGCCTCGGGGTGCTGTCGCGCTCGGTGGCGTTCCTCGCCGACACGGTGCGGGCCGGGGGCGTGCGGTACGTCGCCGAGCTGCCCGAACCACTTCCCTCGGCCGGCGCGTCGCAGGTGCTGCGCGGCTGGCTGGCTGCCGCCGCGGACGTGGTGGCCGATCCGGAGGCCGAGACCCGTGCCGCCCGCTGGCTGGACACCGTCGCCGAACTCATCGGAGCGCGCCGCGACTCCCGCGGCCCCCACCAGTAGCCGCGGGCGGGCTCACCGGCACCGGCCGGCCACGACAGCGCAGCCGCATAGGCTCGCCCCATGCCCCCGGCCAAGAAGCGCACCCGCGCCTACGACCCCGCCAAGATCCGCGCCGCGATCCTCGCGCAGTTCGGAAACGTACGGCAGGCCATCCGCACCCTCACCCCCGAGCAGCTCGCGCTTCCCACCCGCCTGGAGGGCTGGACCGTGCGGGACCTGGCCGCGCACGTGACCATGGCCGTGGAGACCGTCAGCCGCAACCTCGACCGCGAGGAGCCCGCGAAGGCGGAGCTCGCCCTGCTGGACTGGCCGTTCGCCACCGTCTCCCGTGCCGGGGACATCGCCGACGACACCCGCGACCTCGCCGCCGCCAACTCCGACCTGGACGACCTCTACGCCCGCACCCAGGACCGCCTCACGCGGCGGCTCGCGGACGCGTCCGGCGACCGGGTCCTCGCCGCCCGCACCGGCGCGATGACCCTCGCCGACTACCTCGTCACCCGCACCGTCGAGCTCGTCGTCCACACCGACGACCTCAACGCCGCCGTCCCCGGCCTCGACATCCCGTACGACCGCCAGGCCCTCGCCGCCTGCACCCGCCTGCTCGCCGACGCCCTCGCCGCGAAGGCACCCGGCGGTTCGACCGAGGTGCGGATCCCGCCGTATGCCGTGGTGCAGTGTGTCGAGGGGCCGAGGCACACCCGGGGCACCCCGCCCAACGTCGTCGAGACCGACCCGCTGACCTGGATCCGGCTGGCGACCGGGCGGGTGACGTGGCGGGACGCGGTTCAGGGGGCCGAGGTGAGCGCGAGCGGGGAGCGGGCGGACCTGAGCGGGCTGTTGCCGCTCATGGGGTGACCCGTTCGCCCCGGACAAGCGGAACCCGCGGAACCAGTCCCGCGCCCCTCCCGTCCCACCGGCATGAACACACTCGGCACCCTCGGCAAGGACAAGCAGCGACTGGCCGCCTTCGCCGCGCTGACCCTCATCCCGCTCGCCGCCGCCTGCGGCAGCGAGGACGCGGGCAGTGACTCGGTCGGCCCCGGGGCCTCGGCTTCCGTCTCCGGCGCCTACTGGGCCGTCGACGAGGTCACCGTCGACGGAAAGAAGAGCGCCGCCCCGGCCGACGCCTATCTCCGGATCGCCGACGACGGCGAGGTCAAGGGCAACCTCGGCTGCAACAACTTCGGCGCAGACGCGGCCTTCGCCGACAGCCACGTCACCTTCGACAAGGTGCGGGCGACCGAGATGGCCTGCGAGGGCGTCCCCGCGGGCTTCGAACAGACCCTCGCCCGCACCCTCTCCGACGGCGACCTCACAGCCGAGGTCGAGGGCGACAAGCTGACCCTCACCACGGCCGACGGCGACCGCGTCGCCCTCACCAAGCAGGAGGCCGCCCCGCTCAAGGGCACGAAGTGGAACATCACCAGCCCGGACGCCGACGGCAAGGCGCACCTCACCTTCGACGAGAAAACCGGACACGTCAGCGGCAGCCTCGGCTGCAACAAAGTGAAGGCCGAGGCAACGGTCCGCGACGGCAGTATCACGCTCGGCACCGCGTCCACCACGCGAATGGTGTGCGACACCTCACTCATGAAAACGGAGAAGACCCTCCTGGGCCTCTTCGGCGGCACGGTGAAGTACGGAATCGATCACCGCAACCTGACTCTGACCAGCACAAACGGCGAACGAGTGAACGCGACCGCCGCCGAGTGATCCTTTACGGTCGCGTATCCCCAATTCGGACCAGTGGTCGACCTCGCCTACACTCGGAACCGTGCCACGTGGTGACGGTCGACTCAATCACGATCTGCTTCCCGGCGAGAAAGGCCCCCAGGACGCTTGTGGCGTCTTCGGTGTCTGGGCTCCGGGTGAAGAGGTCGCAAAGCTCACGTACTTCGGGCTCTACGCCCTCCAGCATCGGGGCCAGGAATCCGCGGGAATCGCGGTCAGCAACGGCTCCCAGATCCTCGTCTTCAAGGACATGGGCCTCGTCTCCCAGGTCTTCGACGAGACCTCTCTCGGTTCGCTCCAGGGTCATATCGCGGTCGGACACGCCCGCTACTCGACCACCGGCGCCTCCGTGTGGGAGAACGCCCAGCCGACGTTCCGCGCCACCGCGCACGGTTCCATCGCGCTCGGCCACAACGGCAACCTGGTCAACACGGCGCAGCTCGCCGAGATGGTCGCCGACCTCCCCAAGCAGGAGGGCGGCCGCACCCCGCGCGTCGCGGCCACCAACGACACCGACCTGCTGACCGCGCTCCTCGCGGCCCAGGTCGACGAGGACGGCAAGCCGCTGACCATCGAGGAGGCGGCCCACACGGTCCTTCCGCAGGTCAAGGGCGCTTTCTCGCTCGTCTTCATGGATGAGCACACCCTCTACGCCGCCCGTGACCCGCAGGGCATCCGCCCGCTGGTCCTCGGCCGCCTGGAGCGCGGCTGGGTCGTGGCCTCCGAGTCCGCCGCCCTCGACATCTGCGGCGCCAGCTACGTCCGCGAGGTTGAGCCGGGCGAGTTCGTCGCCATCGACGAGAACGGCCTGCGCACCTCCCGATTCGCGGAAGCGAAGCCCAAGGGCTGTGTCTTCGAATACGTGTACCTGGCCCGCCCGGACACCGACATCGCCGGCCGGAACGTCTACCTCTCCCGCGTGGAGATGGGCCGCAAGCTCGCCAAGGAAGCCCCGGTCGACGCCGACCTGGTCATAGCGACCCCGGAGTCCGGCACCCCGGCGGCGATCGGCTACGCGGAGGCCAGCGGCATCCCGTTCGGTGCCGGTCTGGTGAAGAACGCGTACGTCGGCCGGACCTTCATCCAGCCGTCACAGACCATCCGCCAGCTGGGCATCCGACTCAAGCTGAATCCCCTCAAGGAAGTCATCAAGGGCAAGCGTCTGGTCGTCGTAGACGACTCGATCGTGCGCGGCAACACCCAGCGCGCCCTGGTCCGCATGCTCCGCGAGGCAGGAGCGGCCGAGGTCCACATCCGGATCTCCTCGCCGCCCGTGAAGTGGCCCTGCTTCTTCGGCATCGACTTCGCGACCCGCGCCGAGCTGATCGCCAACGGCATGTCGATCGAGGAGATCGGCACCTCGCTGGGCGCCGACTCGCTGTCCTACATCTCCATCGACGGCATGATCGAGGCGACCACCATCGCCAAGCCGAACCTCTGCCGCGCCTGCTTCGACGGCGAGTACCCGATGGAGCTCCCCGACCCCGAGCTGCTCGGCAAGCAGCTCCTGGAGACGGAGCTGGCCGCCGGCCCGGCCGCCACGGCCGCCGCCGACGCGATCCGCCGCCCGTAGCACCGGGCCCGTCACACCTGCCGTACGACACGAAGGTTCTCTACTGCCATGTCTGAGACAACTGGTGCCAGCTACGCAGCCGCGGGCGTCGACATCGAAGCGGGCGACCGCGCGGTCGAGCTGATGAAGGAGTGGGTGAAGAAGACCCAGCGCCCCGAGGTCCTCGGCGGCCTCGGCGGTTTCGCCGGCCTCTTCGACGCCTCCGCCCTCAAGCGCTACGAGCGTCCCCTCCTCGCCTCCGCCACCGACGGCGTCGGCACCAAGGTCGACATCGCCCGCCAGCTGGGCGTCTACGACACCATCGGCCACGACCTGGTCGCGATGGTCATGGACGACATCGTGGTGTGCGGCGCCGAGCCGCTGTTCATGACCGACTACATCTGCGTCGGCAAGGTCCACCCCGAGCGCGTCGCCGCCATCGTCAAGGGCATCGCCGAGGGCTGTGTCCTCGCCGGCTGCGCCCTGGTGGGCGGCGAGACGGCCGAGCACCCGGGTCTGCTGGGCGAGGACGACTTCGACGTCGCCGGCGCCGGTACGGGTGTCGTGGAGGCCGACCGGCTGCTGGGCCCGGATCGCATCCGTAAGGGTGACGCGGTGATCGCCATGGCGGCGTCCGGCCTTCACTCGAACGGGTACTCGCTGGTCCGCCACGTCCTGCTGAACCAGGCCGGCCTCGCCCTGGACACGCGGATCGACGACCTCGGCCGCACCCTCGGCGAGGAGCTGCTGGAGCCGACGAAGATCTACTCGCTGGACTGTCTGGCCCTCACCCGCACCACGGACGTCCACGCCTACAGCCATGTCACGGGCGGCGGTCTGGCCGCCAACCTGGCCCGGGTGATCCCGGACGGCCTCCACGCGATCGTCGACCGCACCACCTGGACCCCGGCCCCGATCTTCGACCTCGTCGGCAGGACGGGGCAGGTCGAGCGCCTGGAGCTGGAGAAGACCCTGAACATGGGCGTCGGCATGATCGCCATCGTCCCTGAGGAGTCCACGGACGCGGCCCTGGCGACCCTGGCCGACCGCGGGGTCGAGGCATGGGTAGCCGGAGAGATCACGGACCGCGGCGACCGTGCGACCGGCGCGGAGCTGGTGGGCGACTACGCCTGAAACCAGCCCCTCCGGCCAGAACCAGCCCCTCCGGTTTCTGAGGGGCTGGGGCCGGGGCGGGGCCCCGCGACAGCAGCACAAAACCCGGTCCGGCGCATCTGCACCGGACCGGGAGGAGCACGGCTAGGCTGCCGCGGGCATCAAGCGCCGCGGCGTCGTTGCGACGTGGGACCGGACTCGTCGTCCTCGTCGTCCTCATCGTCGTCGTTGTAGAGATCCGCGTACTGGGCGTACGGGTCGTCTTCTTCTTCGTCGTCCTCGAACGGCTCGCCGTTCGGCGGTTGGCTCGAAGTCGAAGCGCCCAGCTCGTTGGCCAGACGCGACAGGTCAGTCCCGCCGCTGTTGTACTTCAGCTGGCGGGCGACCTTCGTCTGCTTGGCCTTGGCCCGGCCGCGCCCCATGGCTCGACCCCCTCGGTGACGGGGCTCGACGGCCCCAGAGTCTTGACACGCGTTCATGATCTAGAACGGGCTCTCCTCGGAGAGACCGGTCCGTAGGGCTTCCACGGTACCTGAGCCCGCGCCCATACGGTACGTCGCCCGCAGCACGCGCGTGTGCACAGGACCTTCGAGGTGCCCCGTCCTCGCTGGTCAACCGCGATTTTAACCACTTATCGGCGGTCGACCCGCCGGTAGAAGTGAGAGTTCTCTCCAACAGCCCACCGGCGGGTACCTGCCAAACCCCTGTTTGGGGTGATCTTCGGCCGACGGCGCGCCCGGATCAGTGCGCCCCGCGGGCCTCCGCCATCCGCTGCTCGGCGATCCGGTCGGCCGCGGCGGCCGGCGGAATCCCATCCGTCTTCGCACGTGCGAATATGGCCAGCGTGGTGTCGTAGATCTTCGCGGCCTTCGCCTTGCACCGGTCGAAGTCGAAGCCGTGCAGTTCGTCGGCGACCTGGATGACACCGCCGGCGTTCACCACGTAGTCGGGCGCGTAGAGGATGCCGCGGTCCGCGAGGTCCTTCTCGACGCCCGGGTGGGCGAGCTGGTTGTTGGCCGCGCCGCAGACCACCTTCGCGGTGAGCGCGGGCACGGTGTCGTCGTTCAGGGCGCCGCCGAGCGCGCAGGGGGCGTAGATGTCGAGGTTCTCGACGCGGATCAGGGTCGCGGTGTCGGCGACGGCCCGTACGCCCGTCGGGTGCGCGGCGAGGATCCGGCCCACGGCCTCCTCGCGCACGTCCGTGATGACGACCTCGGCGCCCTCCGCCCGCAGGTGCTCCACCAGGTGGTGGCCGACCTTGCCGACGCCGGCGATGCCGACGGTGCGGCCGCGCAGCGAGGGGTCGCCCCACTGGTGCTGGGCGGAGGCGCGCATGCCCTGGTAGACGCCGTAGGCGGTAAGCACGGAGGAGTCGCCCGCGCCGCCGTTCTCGGGGGAGCGCCCGGTCGTCCAGCGGCACTCGCGCGCCACGACGTCCATGTCGGCGACATACGTACCGACGTCGCACGCGGTGACGTAGCGGCCGCCCAGGGAGGCGACGAACCGGCCGTAGGCCAGCAGCAGCTCCTCGGACTTGATCTTCTCCGGGTCCCCGATGATCACGGCCTTGCCGCCGCCGTGATCGAGTCCGGCCATGGCGTTCTTGTACGACATCCCGCGCGCGAGGTTCAGCGCGTCGGCGACGGCCTCGTCCTCGGTCGCGTACGGGTAGAAGCGCGTACCGCCGAGGGCCGGGCCCAGGGCGGTGGAGTGGATGGCGATGACGGCCTTGAGGCCGCTGGCGCGGTCCTGACAGAGCACGACTTGCTCATGACCCCCCTGGTCCGAGTGGAACAGGGTGTGCAGGACGCCGTGTGTTACGTCGGTCACTGTGGTGACTCCTGAGTACTGGCGGCGATTGGAGCGGAGCTCCCGTACGGGTGGCGGGGGCTGTGAGCATGAGATTAGACCCGTTGGCGCCCGTCCATCCCGCAGTGCTCAGGATCACCTACGCGCGGAGTACGGCCGTGCGACGATTTGCATAGTTTTCCCGCATGTTTGTGAGCGGGTTCCGCGGGTTTTCCTGGCAGAGGGCGGGGGAGAGAGCAGGCGTGCCCAAGGTGTCCTCGGTGATCGTCCCGTACGCGACCTATCTGCGCGTCTACGAGCCACTGGCCGCCTTCCCGGAACCGGAGCGCGACCACTGGGCCCGCTACGCCCGCCGCGCCGACCGCCCGTCCTACCAGGACGAACTGCGCCGCTCACTGGCCGACTTGCTGCCCACCCCGCCCGTCGCGGTGCCGGTCCAGGAGAGCGCCGACGCCTTCGTGGCCGAGGTCGACGGGGTGCTGTGCGTGTGCCCGTGGCGCACCCGGCTGCGTGGCTGGCAGGCGCTCGGCGAGCTGGGCGACGAGCTGCCCAAGCCGGTCCTGGACGCGGTGCTGCCGGAGGTCGTACGGCGTCAGGCGGCCCAGGACTACGAGCGCTGGCTGGCCCGCAACCCGGACGCCCGGCCCTGGATCCGCACCTCGACCTGGCAGGTGCCGCTGCACTGGTTCGTGCTGGTGTCCGACGAGGAGCGGCGGTTCGACAAGGGCTCGGGCGACATCCCCCCGATGCTGCGCTACCGCACACCCATGGTGGAGGCGCGGCGGCGCGTGGCGCGGGCCCTGCGGACCCTGAAGGACGCCATCGACGAGGGGCCGCTCATCGACGGTCTGCTGGACGTCGGGCGCTGGCTGGAGGAGTTCCACCCGCGGTCCCTGGTCGAGCTGGACTACGGCGGCCTGGTGCACACCCTGCCCGCCGGCGAGCTGGAGGACGACCACTCGGCCGCCGATGTGACCCACGGCATCGACGCGCTCAGGCGGGGCGACGCAGAGGCCGCCGGGGAGGCCTACGGGCGGCTGGTGGAGCGGTGGCGGTCGGTGCGGGACCGGCGTTCGGCGAACTGAGCCGGCCGGTGTGACCCACGGCACGGCGAGGCCTGTGATCTGACGCACTGTGTGACGTAACGAACTGGCGTTTGACGAGACGCCCGTTTTGGGGTTTCGTGCTCGCTCTGGGGTTCCTGATGTCTCGTCAACAAGGGACGTAGAACCCGATACGGGCGTATGCGTCAAGACTGCTTCAACGCGCGTAAGCGTGACGGACCGCACGTACGCGGCTCTTGCGCCCCTAACCCCCCCTCGTGCCAAAATAGGACAAGGAGTCCGGGGAGGACTCCATCTCGACATTGCACGCTTTGGGGGGTCTTGGGACTCCTGCACGCCACTGTGACTGATCGTCACAGTGGCGTGACTGTCCGCTATGGCATGGTCCATCGGCATCCGTCGCTGATGAACACCTGGGAGGGCAATTCCATCGGTTTGGCCGACGCGGCTGGACAGATGGTGTAGTTGTAGTGCCGAGGACAAGCCGTTCGTCCTATAACCGACTCGACTCGCGTCCGCCATTTCGGGCAACGCGGGTCAAGGTGCAGAATTTAGAGGAAAGAACCGAGAAGGTTCGGTTCTCCCGAGGAGGCCGCTCATGACCGCTCGCACCCCTGATGCCGAGCCGCTGCTGACCCCGGCTGAGGTCGCCACGATGTTCCGCGTGGACCCCAAGACGGTCACGCGGTGGGCGAAGGCCGGGAAGCTTACTTCCATCCGTACGCTCGGCGGACACCGCCGCTACCGCGAGGCTGAGGTCCGCGCACTGCTCGCGGGCATCCCGCAGCAGCGCAGCGAGGCCTGAACAACTCCATAACCGGGCAAAACGGCAGTTCCCCCAACTCGCCGCGGCGCCCGAACCCTAGCTCCAAGCGACGCGGGTTCTGCCCCAACAGAGCCCACGCCCGAGCCGTCAGAGCTCTTCAGGCACGCAACGAGGGTGCGTCGTCGATCGCGCTGGACTCCGCCGAGTCCAGCGCGATCTTTTTGTGCGCGGGATGTGTGCCGGCAGGCCGACCTGTGGGTGGCCTCGTCGGAGCCTGGGGAGGGGTGTCGAATCTCCTGTGGACCCGCCCCGGGGTGTCACTGAGTGTGCGCCGGAGGATGCCTAGAAGCTGGTGCAATTGCACATATTAAATTGACCAGTTGTAGGCAGGGTGTAAGTACCGTGATTCCGGAAACTCATGCGGTGACACCCGTCACATCACGCGGTGCTTGTTGCCCGTGGGCTCGGTGCGCTAAGGAGGCCTGCTTGATCCAGCAGCCCATGCCAGAGCGGGAGTTGACGTTGGTACCGGGCACGGTCACGGCCGCGGTCACGCCGTGGACGTGGCCTCGTCCTTGCTGACGTCGTCGGGCGCCGTGGGCGCCGGGTTGCTGCTCCGCGGGGCGGAGTCCATCGCCAGCCGCAGCAGACGGTGGCAGATCGGGCAGTGGCGGGTGAGATGTCGGTAAGAGGCGGCGGCTGCCAGGTGCGCGCGGAGCAACGCCCGCGTCTCGTGCCTAGTCGATGCCGCCATACGCCACCTCCGAGGGGGCCACACCGGGAAGGGCCCTGGTTTCTGGGTACCGAGCGAATGTGACGCCGTCAAGGTGGCGTGGTGGCTCCGCCGGTTACGCCGGCCATGTCGATCACGCCGGTTCCTGGGCACCCGGCACCGCGGCCGGACAAGAAGAAGGCCCGCGTCCCCAAGGGGATGCGGGCCTTACTCTCACTGCGGTCCTGACGGGATTTGAACCCGCGGCCTCCACCTTGACAGGGTGGCGAGCACTCCAAACTGCTCCACAGGACCAGGTTTCGCGGCGCTATTCGTGCGTTGCGCTGCGAGAAGAGACTGTACAGGAGGGTGAGCCCCCGGGTCGAACTCACCCAGCGTGCACGCCTGGTCACGGCGCCAGCGAGTCGATCGTCTTCACGATCCGCTTGTCGGAGACCGGGTACGCCGTGCCGAGCGCGTGGGCGAAGTAGCTGACCCGGAGCTCCTCCAGCATCCAGCGGACGTCCAGGACCTGCTGCGGGACCGGGCGGCCCTGCGGCATCTGCTCCAGGAGCCAGGCGTACTCGTCCTGCATCTCGTGGACCTTCTCCATACGGGTGGTGTCCCGCTGGACGTTGGTCGGCATCTGCTGGAGCCGGCGGTCCACCGCGATCAGGTAGCGCATCAGGTCGGGCAGCCGGCGCAGCCCGGCCGTCGTCACGAAACCGGGCCGCACGAGGGCGTCCAGCTGCTTGCGTACGTCCGTGAGGTTGGCGAGCAGGACAGGGCTGCGTACGGCCTTCAGACGGCGCTCGGCGGCCTGCCAGGCGGCGAGTACCTGCTGCACCTGGCCCACCGTACGGACCGTCGTGTCGACGATCTCGGCGCGCACCTTGTCGTACAGCTTGCGGTACGACTCCTCGTCCCAGGCCGGCCCGCCGAAGTCACCGATCAGCTTGTCCGCCGCGGCCATCGCGCAGTCGTCGAAGAGGGCCTGGATCGAGCCGTGCGGGTTGGCGGACAGGGCCAGCTTCTGGGCGTTCGTCAGCTTCTCGGACGCGAACTTCGCAGGGTTGACCGGGATGTTGCGCAGGATCAGCCGGCGCGTGCCCTTCCACATCGCCTGCTGCTGCTCCGCCTCGGTGTCGAAGAGGCGTACGGAGACCGTGTCGCCGTCGTCCACCAGCGCCGGGTACGCCTTGACCGGCTGGCCGGCGCGGCGGGTCTCGAAGACGCGGGTGAGGGCGCCGATGGTCCAGTCGGTCAGGCCCGCGCGCTCCAGGGACTCGCCGCCCTGGCGGGACGCGGTGGCCGCGGCGGCCTGGGAGAGGGCCTTGCGCGCCTTCGGCTTCAGGCGGAGCTTCAGCGCCTCCAGGTCCTTGTCCTCGGCCAGCTTGCGACGCCGTTCGTCCACGATCCGGAAGGTGATGCGCAGATGGTCCGGAACCTTCGACCAGTCGAAGTCGTCGGCGGTGAACGGGACGCCGACCATGCGCTTCAGCTCGCGGGCCATGGTCACGGCCAGGGGTTCCTGGAGCGGCACGGCCGTGTCCAGGAAGCGCTTGGCGAAGTTCGGCGCCGGCACGTAGTGACGGCGGATCGGCTTCGGCAGGGAACGGATCAGCTCCGTCACCAACTCCTCGCGCAGACCCGGGATCTGCCAGTCGAAGCCCTCGTCCGTGACCTGGTTGAGGACCTGGAGCGGGATGTGGACGGTCACGCCGTCGGCGTCCGCGCCCGGCTCGAACTGGTACGTCACCCGGAACTTCAGCGCACCCTGCCGCCAGGAGTCCGGATAGTCGGCCTTGGTGACCGCCTCCGCCGACTCCCGGATGAGCATCTCGCGCTCGAAGTCCAGGAACTCCGGCTGCTCGTGCCGCTTGTGCTTCCACCAGGAGTCGAAGTGCGCGCCGGAGACGACGTGCTCCGGGACCTTCTCGTCGTAGAAGTCGAACAGCGTCTCGTCGTCGACCACGATGTCCCGGCGCCGGGCCCGGTGCTCCAACTCCTCGACCTCGCTGAGGAGTCTGCGGTTGTCGGCGAAGAACTTGTGGTGGGTGCGCCAGTCGCCCTCGACCAGGGCGTTGCGGATGAACAGCTCGCGGCTGACCTCCGGGTCGATCCGGCCGTAGTTCACCTTGCGCTGGGCGATGATCGGTACGCCGTACAGCGTGACCTTCTCGTACGCCATCACCGCCGCCTGGTCCTTCTCCCAGTGCGGTTCGCTGTACGTCCGCTTCAGCAGGTGCTCGGCGAGCGGCTCGACCCACTCCGGCTCGATCTTCGCGTTGACCCGGGCCCACAGGCGGGAGGTCTCGACGAGCTCGGCGGACATCACGAAGCGCGGGGGCTTCTTGAAGAGGGCCGAGCCGGGGAAGATCGCGAACTTGGCGCTGCGGGCGCCCAGGTACTCGTTCTTCGCGCCGTCCTTCACGTCCTTCATGCCGATGTGCGAGAGGAGGCCGGCGAGGAGGGAGAGATGGATGCGGTCGCCGGCCGCGTCCTCCTCGTTGAGATGGATGCCCATCTGCTTGGCGACCGTGCGGAGCTGGGTGTAGATGTCCTGCCATTCGCGGATGCGCAGGAAGTTCAGGTACTCCTGCTTGCACATCCGGCGGAACGACGACGAGCCGCGCTCGCGCTGCTGCTCGCGGACGTATCGCCACAGGTTGAGATACGCGAGGAAGTCGCTCGTCTCGTCCTTGAAGCGGGCGTGCTGCTGGTCGGCCTGGGCCTGCTTGTCGGCCGGGCGCTCACGCGGATCCTGGATGGAGAGCGCGGCCGCTATGACCATGACCTCGCGGACACAGCCGTTCTTGTCGGCCTCCAGGACCATCCGGGCCAGGCGCGGGTCGACGGGCAGCTGAGCGAGCTTGCGGCCGGTCTGCGTGAGCCGCTTGCGTACGTCCTTCTCGGCCGGGTCGATCGCGCCGAGTTCCTGGAGCAGCTGGACGCCGTCGCGGATGTTGCGGTGGTCCGGCGGGTCGATGAAGGGGAACTTCTCGATGTCGCCGAGGCCGGCCGCGGTCATCTGGAGGATGACGGAGGCGAGGTTCGTCCGGAGGATCTCCGCGTCCGTGAACTCCGGGCGGGCGACGAAGTCGTCCTCGGAGTAGAGCCGGATGCAGATACCGTCGCTGGTCCGGCCGCAGCGGCCCTTGCGCTGGTTGGCGCTGGCCTGGGAGATCGGCTCGATGGGCAGCCGCTGGACCTTGGTGCGGTGGCTGTAGCGGCTGATGCGGGCGAAGCCGGGGTCGATGACGTACTTGATGCCCGGGACGGTCAGCGACGTCTCGGCGACATTGGTCGCCAGAACGATCCTTCGGCCGGTGTGCGGCTGGAAGACGCGGTGCTGCTCGGCGTGCGAGAGCCGGGCGTAGAGCGGCAGCACTTCGGTGAAGCGGTACTGCTTCTTCGTGAGCGCGTCCGCCGTGTCACGGATCTCCCGCTCACCCGAGAGGAAGACGAGGATGTCGCCCTTGCCCTCGCCCTGGAGCTCCTCCACGGCATCGCAGATCGCGGTGATCTGATCCCGGTCGGAGTCCTCGGAGTCCTCCTCGAGAAGCGGCCGATACCGCACCTCCACCGGATACGTACGCCCGCTGACCTCGATGATCGGCGCGTCGCCGAAATGCCGGGAGAAACGCTCGGGATCGATGGTCGCCGAGGTGATGACGACCTTCAGGTCCGGCCGCTTCGGCAGCAGCTGCGCCAGATACCCGAGCAGGAAGTCGATGTTGAGGGACCGCTCGTGGGCCTCGTCGATGATGATCGTGTCGTAGGCGCGCAGCTCGCGGTCGGTCTGGATCTCGGCGAGCAGGATGCCGTCCGTCATCAGCTTGATGAAGGTGGCGTCCGGGTTCACCTGGTCGGTGAACCGCACCTTCCAGCCGACGGACTCCCCGAGCGGCGTGTCCAGCTCCTCCGCCACCCGCTCCGCGACCGTGCGCGCCGCGATACGGCGGGGCTGCGTGTGCCCGATCATGCCGCGCACGCCACGCCCGAGCTCCAGACAGATCTTCGGGATCTGCGTGGTCTTCCCGGAACCGGTCTCACCGGCGACGATCACGACCTGGTGATCGCGGATCGCGTCCGCGATGTCGCTCTTCTTCTGGCTGACCGGCAGCTGCTCGGGATACGTGACGGCAGGCACAAGGGTGCGCCGCGTGGCGATACGCTCCTCACCCTTGGCGATCTCCGCCTCGATCTCGGCCAGCACGGCGGCACGCGCCTCCGGCTTACGGATCTTGCGCGCGCCTTCGAGCCGCCGCCCGAGCCGCTGCGCATCACGCAGGGACAGCTCGGTCAGACGGGGGGCGAGGGCGCCGAGGGCGGGGGCAGGGTGCGTAGACATACGCGATCCAGGATCTCATCCCACCGAAATCGATGGCGAACACTTTTGCCGCCGGCGGTGGGGCCGACCGGCATACAACAAGGCCCCGATCCGGGGATCGGGGCCTTTGCTGTGGCTGGGGCCGGGGTCGAACCGGCGACCTATCGCTTTTCAGGCGATCGCTCGTACCAACTGAGCTACCCAGCCATGAGGCTTCTGGAAGCCTCAGCGGTCCTGACGGGATTTGAACCCGCGGCCTCCACCTTGACAGGGTGGCGAGCACTCCAAACTGCTCCACAGGACCAAGCTGTGTGGGCGACCACCAGTGTCGCACACGGTTTTGCGTGCCCCCAACGGGATTCGAACCCGTGCTACCGCCTTGAAAGGGCGGCGTCCTAGGCCGCTAGACGATGAGGGCTATCGGCCCGCCTGGGCGCTTCTCAGCGCGTCGGGGACGTGAGAAGCATATGGGATGGCGGGAGGTATCGCCAAAACGGTTTACGGGGTGGGGGTGGGGGATCCGGCCGGGGAGTTGGTCGGGGACTCGGTCGCGCCCGGCTGGTTCTCCTCGACCAGGTGGCGGCTGACCTCCGCCGTGGTCAGGCCGAGGCCGCCGAGTTCGATCTCGTCCCAGGCCTGGAGGCGGCGGGTGTCGCGGTCGAAGTAGAGGATCGAGGTCTGGATGGGGTCGGGGTGCTTGCCCTCGATGGCGCGCAGTCCGCTGCCGCCGGTGGAGCCCTCGACACGGAGGCGGGTGCCGTAGGGCAGGAGTTCCATCTCCGGGTGGTGGATGTGGCCGGCCAGGGCCAGGGGGACCTCGCCGTCGGTCTGGCGGGCCGCCACCGGTTCGTGGGCGATGGCCACGTCCACCGGCGTGCCGGCGGCCTTCTGGTCGCGCAGGGAGGTGGCGAGGCGCGCGCCCGCGAGTTCGTTGGCCGCGTCGCCGCCGGCGATCTGGGAGCGGTCGGGGGTGAACTGGGGGTCGCCGATCCCGGCGAAGCGCAGGCCGGCGATGCGCTGGGCCTCGCCGTCGTCCAGGACGTGGACGTTCTTGAGGCCTTCCAGGTAGCGCTGGGTGACGCGGGAGTCGTGGTTGCCGCGGACCCAGACGTAGGGGGCGCCGAGGTTCTCGATGGGATCCAGGAAGCCGTTCTCGGCGGCCGTGCCGTGGTCCATGGTGTCGCCGGAGTCGACGATCACGTCGACCTTGTACTGGTCCACCAGTGAGGCGATGATCTTCCAGCTCGCCGGGTTGAGGTGGATGTCGGAGACGTGCAGGACGCGGATGGTGGTGGGGTCCGGCGCGTAGGCGGGGAGGGTGGAGGTGGCGTCGTAGAGCTTGGTCACGTTGGTGACCAGGCGGGCCAACTCCTTCTGGTAGACGTCGAATTCGGTGACGATGCTGCGCGCGTTGCCGACCAGGGACGGGGCCGAGGAGAGCAGGCCCGAGAACTTCGGTTCCAGGACCGATTCGGGGTTCCAGGTGGCGTACGCCGTGCCGCCGGAGGCCGCCAGGAGGGTGAGGGCGAGGCCGCCGGCGGCGAGGGCGCGGCGGGGGCGGCGGTAGACCGCCAGGCCGAGCGCGGTGGCGCCGGTGACGACGGCGACGCAGCTGCGTACGGCCAGGTCGCGGGTGCCGTCGGTGACGTCCTGGGCTACCTCGTCCTGGAGGCCGGAGAGGCGTTCGGGGTGGTCGACGAGGGCCTGGGCGCGGACGGGGTCGAGCTGGTCGACGTTGACGTCCAGGCGGACGGGGGCGATGTGGCTGTCCAGTTGGAGGGCGCCCAGGGGGGAGACGTTGATCTTCGTGCCGCCGGTGACGGAGGGGCGCAGGGTCATCGTCGTGTTCATGGGGCCGACGGGGACGCGTACGTTGCCGACGACGAGCAGGCCGAGCCAGGTGCCGAGGAGGACGACGGTGACCAGGCCGAGGGCTCTGGTCCAGGGGTGGGGCTGGGTGACGAGTTCCGGTGTGGGGCTCGGGCGGCGGGTGGCGTAGCGGCGGGCGAGGGCGCGTGGGGCCCTGGGGAGGTGACCGAGGGCCTTCGTGACGGCGGCGGGGACGCGGGCCATTGGTCCCGTATGCCCAGGCGCGGAAGTGGATATGCGGGGCCGTTCGCGGCTCCTTGTGGCGGTGTGGTGCCTGACAATGGGCCTGTGCTGGAGATGACGCGCGAGGAGTTCGAGGAACTGGTCGCCGAGGCGCTGGACCGGATTCCGCCGGAGTTGACGCGGCTGATGGACAACGTCGCGGTGTTCGTCGAGGACGAACCGCCGGCGGACGACCCCCAGCTGCTCGGGTTGTACGAGGGGACGCCGCTGACGGAGCGCGGGGAGTGGTACGCCGGGGTGCTGCCGGACCGGATCACGATCTACCGGGGTCCGACGCTGCGGATGTGCGAGTCGCGCGAGGAGGTCGTCGAGGAGACCGAGGTGACGGTGGTGCATGAGATCGCGCATCACTTCGGGATCGACGATGCCCGGTTGCATGCGCTCGGGTACGGGTGAGAGTGCGTCTGTGACGGGTGCTGTCCGGCTTGTTCGGGGGCGTGTCCTCTTGTGGGCGGCGGGAGTTGGGCAGGTTGACTTCTTCGCCCGCCCCCGGAGGTGGCTCCCGTGCGCCCCTTGTACGTACCTGTCCGTCTGGCCGCCACGGTGATGGCCGTCGCCGCTGCCGCCGGCTGTATGAGCGTGGGTGACGACGGGGGTGGCAAGGACGCGAAGCCGTCGCACTCGGCGGGGCAGCGCGGGGGTGAGGAGCCGGACGGCGGGTCGGCGGTGTCGGGCGGCGGGGCCGGGTACGGGGCGCACGCGGACGACGGCAAGCGGGAGAAGGTCAAGAAGGGCAAGGGGAAGGGCAAGGGGAAGGGTGCCGAGTCGGCGTCCCCCTCCGCCTCGCCGTCCGCCGCGGTGAGCGCCTCCGCGCCCGCGGGGGGCGGGCCGGTGGAGCCGGGGACGACGGAGAAGCCGGGGCCCACCCGGACGGCCGAGCCGACGCCCACGCGTACGCCGGATCCGGAGCCGACGCCGACCGAGCAGCCGACGACCGCCTCGCCGACGCCCACGGTTGCGGAGCCGTCGTCTTCGGCGCACGAGGAGACGGGGCCGCAGCTGGCCCAGCGGGAGCCGGCGCCGGCCGCGGGGGCGCCGGCCTGAGGTGGGGGTGAGGGGGTGGCGGACGTGACGTTGCCTACACGGTTGACGGTCGGTTTGCCTTGGGGGGCCTGGGGTGCGTATGGTGGTAGATCGTTTGATCCCATTTGCCCGGCGCCACTGCAGAGCGCGCCGTGTGGCGCGTTCTCTCCCTTGCCGTGGCTGACCGCATTGAGGCGGTCGTATTGCGAATCACGGAGTTGACGGGCGCGTGCCGACGAGACTCCGGAAGGTTTCGCTTACGCATGTCCATTTCCAGTCCTGACCACGTCGTCGTGCCCGAGAACGACGAGAACGCGGCCGTCGAGGAGACCCCCGAGGTCACCTTCGCCGACCTCGGTCTCCCCGAGGGCGTCGTGCGCAAGCTCGCGCAGAACGGCGTGACCACCCCCTTCCCGATCCAGGCCGCGACCATCCCGGACGCCCTGGCCGGCAAGGACATCCTCGGCCGCGGCCGCACCGGCTCCGGCAAGACGCTGTCGTTCGGTCTGCCGACGCTGGCACGTCTGTCCGGCGGCCGTACCGAGAAGCACAAGCCGCGCGCCGTCATCCTCACCCCGACCCGTGAGCTCGCGATGCAGGTCGCGGACGCGCTCCAGCCGTACGGCGACGTCCTCGGCCTCAAGATGAAGGTCGTCTGCGGCGGTACGTCGATGGGCAACCAGATCTACGCCCTGGAGCGCGGCGTCGACATCCTCGTCGCCACCCCGGGCCGTCTGCGCGACATCATCAACCGCGGCGCCTGCTCCCTGGAGAACGTCGAGGTCGCCGTCCTCGACGAGGCCGACCAGATGTCCGACCTGGGCTTCCTGCCCGAGGTCACCGAGCTGCTGGACCAGGTCCCGGCGGGCGGCCAGCGGATGCTGTTCTCGGCCACCATGGAGAACGAGATCTCCACGCTGGTCAAGCGCTACCTGAGCAACCCCGTCACGCACGAGGTCGACAGCGCCCAGGGCAACGTCACGACCATGTCGCACCACATCCTGATCGTGAAGCCCAAGGACAAGGCGCCGGTCACCGCGGCCATCGCCTCCCGCAAGGGCCGCACCATCATCTTCGTCCGCACCCAGCTGGGCGCCGACCGTATCGCCGAGCAGCTGTGCGACTCCGGTGTGAAGGCCGACGCGCTGCACGGCGGTATGACGCAGGGTGCGCGCACCCGCGTGCTGGAGGACTTCAAGAAGGGCTACGTCAACGCGCTCGTCGCGACCGACGTCGCCGCCCGCGGTATCCACGTGGACGGCATCGACCTGGTCCTGAACGTGGACCCGGCCGGTGACCACAAGGACTACCTGCACCGTTCCGGCCGTACTGCTCGCGCGGGCCGCTCCGGGACGGTCGTCTCCCTCTCCCTGCCGCACCAGCGCCGTCAGATCTTCCGGCTGATGGAGGACGCGGGCGTCGACGCCTCGCGCCACATCATCCAGGGCGGCAACGCCTTCGACCCGGAGGTCGCCGAGATCACCGGCGCCCGTTCGATGACCGAGGTGCAGGCGGAGTCCGCGGGCAACGCCGCGCAGCAGGCCGAGCGTGAGGTGGCTCAGCTCACCAAGGAGCTGGAGCGTGCGCAGCGGCGTGCCGCCGAGCTGCGCGAGGAGTCCGACCGGCTCGTCGCCCGCGCGGCGCGTGAGCGTGGCGAGGACCCGGAGGCCGCGGTGGCCGAGGCGCAGGCCGTGGCGGCGGTCGAGGCCGTCGAGGTGGCCGTGCCCGAGCAGCCGGTGGCGCAGGACGTCGACCGGGCCGAGGCCCCGGCGTACGAGCGTCGTGAGCGTCGGGACAGCGACCGCGGTGGCTTCCGCCGTGACGACCGTCGCGATGACCGTCGGGACGACCGTGGTGGGCGTTCCTTCGAGCGTCGGGACAACGACCGCGGTGGGTTCAACCGTGACCGTGGTGACCGTGGGTTCGAGCGTCGGGACAACGACCGTGGCGGCTTCCGTCGCGATGACCGTCGGGACGACCGTGGTGGGCGTTCCTTCGAGCGTCGGGACAACGACCGCGGTGGGTTCAACCGTGACCGTGGTGACCGCGGTGACCGTGGGTTCGAGCGTCGGGACAACGACCGTGGCGGCTTCCGTCGCGACGACCGTCGGGACGACCGCGGTGGCCGTTCCTTCGACCGTGACCGTGGCGGCCGTTCCTTCGAGCGCCGGGACAACGACCGCGGTGGCTTCCGCCGTGACGACCGTCCCGCCGGGCGTTCCTTCGAGCGCCGTGACGAGCGTGGCGGGCACCGTGGCAGCGACCGCCCCTTCAACCGCGACCGCCGTGACGACCGTCCCGGCTTCCGCTCCGGCGGGCACGAGCGTCCGTACGGCCGTCGTGACGAGCACCGTGGCGGCACCTCCGGCACCTCCGGCTCCTTCGGGCGCCGCGACGACAAGCCGCGCTGGAAGCGCAACGGCTGACCTCCGCCGGTAAGGCACTGAGCGCCGGGCCCCCATCTCTCCGGGTGGGGGCCCGGCGCTTTCCCGTGTGCGGGGCCGGTCGGAAAACGCTCTCCTGGCATCTGTGAAAGAGCTGTAAGATCAGCCGACTTATGAGGGGGATGCGACGGCCGGGGGGCCGGGGGCATCTGAGAACAGTGCGCCGCTCCCTCTCCCGTGTTCAGGGGAGGATCGCCTTGGCCCGCCATGTCTTCGCAGGTCGTTCGAGAGCGAGACGCGCGGCCGTCGCCGTGGCCGCGTCCGCCGCGCTCGCGGGTGGGCTGAGCCCGCTGCTGCCGGCCGCGTCGGCGGCGGAGGTGCCGCAGGAGACGGTCGTACCGTCGACCCCGCGGACCACGAACCTGGCCGCGGCGCTCCAGTTCTCCGACACCACGACCGGGGCGAACGGCGCCGGCGCCGAGGGTGTCTTCCACCGGCTGGAGGGCAGCTCCCGGCTGCTGTGGACGCGGTACGCCGACGGCAGGTCCTCCGAGGCGCCCGTACCCACCGGCACGGCGAGCATGGCGGGCACCGGCACCGATGTGCTCGCCTACCGGGCTTCGGGCGGCCGGATCGACTTCTGGAACGCGGCGGACGGCACCACCCGCACCTTTCAGCTGCCCACGGGCCACACCGTGCTGACGATCTACGGCACCACGGTCGTCACCGCTGCCAACGTCACGGACGCCGACGGCACGGCCACGCGGGTCGTCCACCTGCTGGACGTACGCGAGGACGGGACCGTCGTCGACACGGAGGTCGGCGGGGCGCCCGCGGGCATGACGCTGGGGCAGCCGCGCGGCGCCGACGACAAGGGCCTGATCTTCAACGCGACACTGGACGGCACCGCCCGCATGGTCGCCGTCGACCGCGCCACGGGACGTGTGCAGAACTGGACGCAGCCGCTGCCCTCCCTCGCCTACGGCTACGTCAAGCTCTCGCCGGACCATGTCGCCGTCTACAGCAAGGCGTTGAACACCAAGGTGCTGGTCGTGCCCCGCGCCGACCTGGCGGCCGCCCCGGTGGAGGTGGGCCTCGCCGGAAGCCCCAGCGCCAACTATGTCGACGACCTGGCCGTCGTCGGCGACTGGCTGGTGCACCAGCCCACCGGCAGCACCCAGATCACGGCCAAGCCGATCGCGGGCGGTGCCGAGGTGACCCTGCTCACCGCCTCGCGCAGCGAGGTCACCGCCGTGTCGGACGGCGCCGCCGTCGCCATCGGCCGTACCGCGGCCGACGACTGGGGTATCCAGCGCATCCACGCCGACGCGTCGGGCAGTCCGGTCGTCACGCAGGTCAAGGCGCTCCCCAAACCGCCGGCCCCGATCCAGGGCATCTCGCTGGAGCAGGGCCGGCTGGTCGTCACCGACACCGGTGGCAGCACACAGCGCAACGATTATCTGAGAACTGTCGCAGTCACGGGCGCCCCCACCTTCGGTGAGCGCTCCTCGTTCACGCCCACCTCGGCCGGCGTGATCGGCACCTGCCCGGTGACCGATGTGGCCTGCTCGCAGGTCTTCGGTACGGCCGACGGGCGGATCGCCTGGATGGAGTACGGCTCCGAGACCGACCGCCTGCGCGTCAACGGCCCCACCGGCGCGGGCCTGTGGGAGCGGAGCGTGCCCATCGACGGGCGCATCCTCGATGTGTCGGGGCGGTACGTCCTCTACACGACGCCCAGCAACGTGTACGCCTACAAGATCGGTGACCAGGCGGAGCCGTACGCCACGCGGGGCCCCGCCGCCCTCTCCGGCGACACCCTGTGGACGGGGGGTGCGACCCCCGGCACGGTCACCGCGTACAACCTGACGACGAAGAAGACCACCGAGACGGTGGCGCTCGCCTCGGGCTGTGCGCCGACCGAACTCCAGGCGCTTGGGCGGTACTTGTACTGGACCTGCGGTGACAAGGCCGGGGTCTACGACCGTACGGCGAAGACGTCCGTGGCCGTGCCGACGGGTGAGGCCAAGCTCGGGGACGGGTTCGTCGTCACGCACGACCGGCAGGCCGGGAAGCTGACGCTCACGACGGTCGCCGACGGGACCGCCGCGAGCCGGGTCATCGGCGATCTGCCCGACACCGGGGTCTCGCAGCGGGACGTGCGCTGGACGGTCGACGAGGCCGGCGCGAACGCGGCCTATGTGGACGATCAGGAGCGGGTGCACCTCATCCCGTCCGGGGTCGCGCAGCAGCCGCTCCGTCTGCTGGGTCCCGCGCAGAGCACGGCGACCGTCACGGCCCGCACGACCGACAGCGTGCCGGACACCCTCACCACCGTGCTGCTGTCCAAGCCCTCCTCCGGCTGGGACCTGACCGTCCGCGACCGCGCGACCGGCAAGGTCTACACCGACGGTGTGGACGGAACGGCGGCGCGCGGCGAGCTGGCCGTCGGCTGGCACGGCGACGACCCGACGAGGACCGGGGACGCCTTCGTGCCGAACGGTTCCTACGACTGGACCCTGACCGTCACCCCGGCCGACGGCGTCGGCGCCCCGCTGCAGGTGCGCGGCACCGTCCGGCTGGTGAGGGGCGACGCGGTCCGCCGGGACCACGTCGGCGCGGCGGGCCTGCCGGACGGCGTCGGCGACCTGCTGACCCTCAACTCCTCGGGTGCCCTGACCTTCCAGCAGGGCACCGGCAAGGGCACGTTCTCCGGGAAGGTCTCGGGGAGCGGCTGGTCGACGAAGTCGGTCGCGGTGCCCTTCGGGGATCTCAACGGCGACCGGTGCAACGACGTGCTGGTGCGGATGAGCGACGGCTCGCTGCGCGGCTACAAGGCCAAGTGCGGGCAGGCGCTGACGCCTTCGACGTCGTACACGAAGCTCGGCACCGGCTGGAACGCCTACGACGTGCTCACCTCGCCGGGGGACCTGACCGGGGACAGGCGGGCCGATCTGCTGGCGCGGAAGGCGTCGACCGGGGACATCTACCTGTTCGCGGCGAAGAGCGACGGGACGCTGGCGGCGGGGAAGAAGATCCGTTCGGCGTGGAGCGGCTACACGAGGATCGTGGGGGCCGGGGACCTGAACGGCGACGGTCACGGGGATCTGCTGGCCCGGGACAAGGCCGGGACGCTGTGGCGCTACAACGGCCTGGGCAACGGGCTGTTGAAGGACAGGGTGAAGGTCTTCTCGGGCTGGGGCACGGGCTACAACGTCATCGTCGGCGCCGGGGACATCACGGGAGACGGCAAGGCGGACCTCGTCTCCCGGGACGGCAGCGGCAACGTGTGGCGCAACAGCGGTGACGGGAAGGGGTCGTTCGGGGCCCGGGTGAAGATCGCGAGCGGCTGGCAGGGCTACAAGGGCGTTTTCTAGCGGCACTTTTTGGCCAAGCCGTGACGCATGTCACGTCCCCGGCGAGGGAATCGCTGGGGACATGACAGATGACGGCAGCGGTCGTCGTCGGCGCGCTGACGCCTCGGCCCATATGACGGAGGAGACGCACTACGCGTCGACCGCGGGCCCGAAGGGCATCGTGCGGTCCATCTGGACCTCGTGGATCGCGGGGTTCGTCCTGCTGCTCGGCTTCACCTTCGCCATCCAGTCCTACGAGGGCGCGCTGGCGTCCCCGACGGGCGCGCCGCCCGCGCAGATCCTGCTCGACGCGCTGGGCGCGACGGCGGGCAAGCTGCTCCTGCTGGTCGTCGTCGGCGCGCAGCTGTTCTGCGGCATGGCGTCCGTGACGGCCAACAGCCGCATGATCTACGCCTTTTTCCGGCGGGGCGCTGCTCCTGGGGCTGCCGTACCTGATCAACGTCACGGCGTACGCGGCGGTGACCTCGATCGCGGTGATCGGCCTGTACATCGCCTACGTCGTCCCGACGCTGCTGCGGCTGCGCAAGGGCGAGGCGTTCGAGCGGGGGCCGTGGCACCTCGGGCGCTGGTCCGGGGCCGTCGGGGTGGTGGCGGTGACGTGGGTCGGCGTGATCACGGTGCTGTTCATGCTGCCGCAGGTGTCCCCGGTGACCTGGGAGACCTTCAACTACGCCCCCGTCGCCCTGGTCGTCCTCGGCTTCGCCGCGACCTGGTGGCTGGCCTCGGCCCGGCACTGGTTCCTCAACCCCGACCACGCGCGCACGATCGCCCGCCACGCCGCCCGCGCCGGGGCGCCCGAACCGGCGGACCCGTAGCACTCCGGCGCGCACGTGCCCCGAAAGGGCTCGCCCCAGGGCCCTCCGCCCCCGCCGACGCGGCCGTGACCCCGATACCCGATCGGAGTCTCGGCCACGTGCGGCTATGCTCGGGGAGGCAACATCGCCTGGGCCCTTAGCTCAATTGGCAGAGCAGTGGACTTTTAATCCATTGGTTGTGGGTTCGAGTCCCACAGGGCCTACGCAATCGCCCCCAGCTCAGAGGCATTTCGAGCTGGGGGCGTGTCCGTTTTAAGGGGGTCCCGTGAGCGTCTGCTGGCCCCCTGCTGGCCCGAAAGCAAGATGATCAAGGCATGAAGCGGCCCCGGCGACAGTCGGGGGAGGCTGTCGGCCGGGGCCGCGGGGATCGTCACCGGCGCGATCGGCGCACCACGTCGGTGACGATGGTCAGGGGCGGAGAGGTACCTGGCTTGTCTGGGTCGGCACCGGCTTGCACGGACGGGAGTGTTGGTAGAGCGTCGTCCCGGCGCCGGACGGCGACATCTTGTCGACCTTGATGTAGGCCTCGCCGTCTCGGATCGACTTGTCGCAGCAGATGCAGATTTTGATCATGGGGTGCCTCCCTGGTCGGCCTTCTCCGGGGTTCGCCTCGGGTGCCGGGGCCGCTGTGTGCACTGCGGTCGGCACTCGTACACCTCGACGCTCATGTCGTGCGCGCCGATGGATCCTTGGGCGCGGCCGGCGGACCGTGCCCCGTTGGTCAACCGCGCGTTGCACCAGCAGCAGTTCCACCCGGAGTACTGCGCCCGGGTCAGGGACGTCGCCGCGGGTGGCTGGGGCTGCCACTTCATGGCTGCTTCGCCTCGTCGTCGACCTCGACCCAGATCTCCGTGGCGCCGCTGGTGTTGGTACTGCCCCACCGGTCTGCGCTGCGCATCGCCTGGAGGACGGCGGCCCATGCGGGGTCGCCGTCGCCGGGGGCGGGCAGGTACAGGCGCAGGCCGGTCTCGGCGGCGAGGAGGTGTACGGGGGTGCCGGTCGCGCGTTCCAGTGCGGCGCGTAACGCCGCTGCTCGCAGGCTGATCGGCACAACAAAACCCCTACTCTCGTGCGAGAGAATGACTCTCGTATGAGAGTAGCCACCGGGCCACTACTCTGTCACGCAAGTCACACTGAGAGGAGGCGGACAGTGACCGACGAAACGCCCCTGTACCTGCGGATCGCCGAGGACCTGCGCGCCCTCATCCGCGACATGCCAGCGGGCGCCCGGCTCCCCTCCGTCTCCGAACTGATCGGCCAGTACGGCGGCAGCAACTCCGCACCCAGCCGCGCCTACCGCGTCCTCGTCGATGACGGCCTGGTCGTCTCCCGGCACGGCGCCGGGTACTACGTCCGAGGCGCAGACAGCCCCGAGTTGCTCGTGCGGCAGCACCGCCGCCGGTCCGAGGACTCCCCCTTTGCCGAGGGCGCTGCACGGCAGGGCGCGGTCGGAACGTGGCGGCATGAGTCGACGACCGAGCAGGCCTCCGAGGTCGTCGCCAGGCGGCTGAGCATCGCCGAGGGCGACGCGGTCATGCACACGAGCTACGTGTACCTCGCCGACGAGCAGCCGGTGCAGCTGGCGGAGTCGTGGGAGCCGCTCGCGCTCACTGGCCAGTCCTTGATCGCGCTGCCCGAGGTCGGCCCGTATGCGGGCGTGGGCGTGGCCGCGCGCATGCGCGTGCTTTCCATCGAGGTTGGCGATCCCGTGGAGCGGGTGCGTGCCCGCATGGCCACCCGAGCCGAGGCGCAGGCCCTCGGCATGACGCCGCCCGGCCCGGTTCTCGCCATCGAGCGGACCTACTACGACCAGGCCACCGGTCGCCCCGTCGAGACCGCGGACGTCATCATGCGAGGTGACCGGTGGGTGTCCATCTACGGTCAGACGCCGGGTGGTTGACGTTTCAGTACATGACGAAGCGGCCCCGCCCTCCCGAAGGAGAGCGGGGCCGCGGTCGTTACGGGTACTGGCGGCGATACGGAAGGGCCATGGAGAGCAGCCCGCCGTCATCGGTCGGTTCCGGGTCGGGGGCGCCGTCCTTGCGGCACACCAGCGCGTCCGGATCCCAGCTCGGGGCCTGGAGCGAGTAGCCGTCGGGACACGTCTGTCCGTCCTTGCCGTCGACGCCGTCGCGTCCGTCTCTGCCGGGTGGCCCGCTAGGGCCTGGGACGGTGGAGTCGGCTCCTGGCGGTCCGGATGGCCCGGGCACTGTGGAGTCCGCCCCGGGGCGGCCGGGCGCGCCAGATGCCCCCGAGGCGCCCGGCGAGGGGGTGATGGTGGGAGCCGGATTGCCCGGGTCGCCCTTCTCACCCTTCTCCCCTGGGATGGGGATCGGGACCGGCACGCGGGCGCGGTCGTCCAAATCCTCGACGGCCTTGCTCGGGTCGGGCGCCTTGGGTGTCTCACCTGCCGCCTGTACCTGAGCGCGTAGCACGCGCACGTCCCCGGCGAGGGTGGACACGGCGACCCCACGCCGGTCGGCCTCGTCGGCGAGCTGGCTGTACCAGGACCAGCCGACGACAGTGGCCCCGGACAGGGCCAGCAGCCAGCAGAAGACGGCGATCCACCGCCAGCGCCCGGCGAGCGCCCGTTCAGCACGGGTCACGGTGGATCGCCTCCCATATTGATCAGTCGGATGCGGAGGAGCGCGTTCTCTTCCCGGTCTGCGATGCGCTGTTCGAGCAGCTGCTCGATCTTTTGGTCCCGCGCCGTGAGCTGCTCACGTAGCTTGTCGCGCTCCTCCTGGACTTGGTCGAGCTCCGAGTTCCAGCGGGTGGTCGCGTTCTCTCCCCGCTTACCGAGGTACGCCACCACCGAGCCGGACAACACCCCGACGAGCGCGATCACGCTGCCGATGGTGGTGGCGTCCAAGGTGGCTCCGATCAGATGTCGGCGCGCGGGGTGTGCGGCGCGGCCCACCCGGCGACCGCTGAGGCGGCGGCCGGGACGAGGGCGAGGACGAACGGTTCCAGCGCGTCGGGCATGCCGGAGATGAGGGACGGGTCGTCGGTGACGGCGCCGAGGATGGCGAGCCCGGCGAGGCTGGCCAGGTAGGCGAGCACTGAGCCCGCCTTGACCTTCTTCTCGATCGGGGCAGACGGAGATGCCATGGTGCTACCTCACTTCTTGGGGAGTTTGAGCTTCTGGCCGGGCGTGATCGCGTCGGCGTCGGCGAGCTTGTTGAGGACGGCGATCTCCCGCCAGCGGTTGCCGTCGCCGAGCTTGGAGGCGGCGATGGACCAGAGGGTGTCGCCCTTGGCGACCGTGTAGGTGACGGTCGTGCCGGGCGACCAGGAAGCCTCGTGCTTGAGGCGCTCGGCGACTCGCTTACGGACGTCGGCCATGGAGATCCCGGGGCCGCGCGGGTCGACCTTGCCCGGCTGCCACTCCTTGTGGCCGATCACGGAGATGGCGCCCTCGCCGTCCGCGTTCCAGTCGTGCGCCCGGAGCAGGGCGGCCGAGGCGCGCACGATGGCCTCGACCTGCGCCGCGGGCCACGGGTCCTGGCCGTCGCCCATGTTCACGCACTCGAAGCCGTAAAAGCGGGCGTTGCCGTCGGTGTTGGCCTCGTTCGCCGCGGGCAGCGCCTTCTCGTCGCGGACCGCGGCGAGCACGTCGTCATCGCCCAAGCCCGCGTGGTTGGTGCGCCCGTAGCCGACGAGGTGGACGACGCCGGCCTTGTCGATGACCCCGTGGCACAGCGGCCCGGGAAGCCCCGCGTAACCGTCGGTGCAGATGTTCACCGAGGCCTCGGTGCCCTTGGTGACGGTGTGGTGGATCATCACGCCGTTCACCGGGCCCCAGGCGCCCTTGCTGTTGCGGTTGTGGGTGCGCCAGTCACCGTGTTCCTGGACTTTCACGCCCTCGGCGCGGAGCTTCGAGAGGAACGTCGCCGCTGTCAGAGGAGTAGCCAACGTGACTCCAGACATGAGAAAGGCCCCGGCCAGCGGCACGGGGCGGGGAAGCGGGGGAGGTCAGCCGGTCGGTGTGATCGGCTCCGAGTAGGAGTACGACCGCGACGCGGAGTTCAGCCGGAAGTCCGGCGAGGACGCGATGAGGTCGACGAACGCCTGGACGATGTCGGCCATCCCCGGGTCGTCGGGGTTGTCGGTCGTCGCCGTCACGTTGAACGTGACGCCGTACTCGCCGATCGTCGTGAGGCTTTGCGCGGTGACCTTCCACTGACTGGCGGTAGGCCCTTCAGGGGTTCCGAGGGGCATTTAGGGCTCCCTGTTGAAGGTGAAGTGGAATCGCAGGTTGCTGGTGTTCGTCACGGTGAAGATGGAGTTCCGGATGGTGACGATGCCGTCCGTGCCGATGACGCACCCGCCGAACCCGGTGACGCCGTTGTCGAACGATCCGCTGATGGTGGATGCGGAGTTGGGGCGCCATGCGGAGGGAGCGGTGCCGACGGTGACGTCGGCGAATCCGCCGTTCGTGGTCGTGATGTCGCCGCCGGTGCGCTGCACGTAGATGTTCATTTCGACGGTGGCGCCCTGGCGGTTGGCCCAGAAGTTGTTCAACGTCCAGCCGGACGCGATGACGAAACCGGACGTCGTCTCGTCGTCCAGGGAGTAGTCGTTGAGCCGGTCGGCGGTCATCACCATGCCGGACAGCCATACGGTCACAGCCGCCTCCTTACATCGCCACGTAGACGGGGTGGGCCAGGCTGATGGGCTGGCCGCTTGCATGCGCCTTGGTGACGCCGTTGATGCCGCGGGTCACGGTGAAGGTCTGGCTGGTCGTGGTCCCGGTACAGGCGGTCACCCGCATGACCTCGCCGCCTGTGCGGACGTCGAACGGGAACTCCGAGGCGTAGGTGGCCGAGTCGATCCACCGGGCGACCGCGGTGGTGAGCACGTCGACCCCGGTCTCCGAGGCGTCCAGCGCTTCCGCGAGCTGGCATCCGGCGGTGTCCGCGCGCCCGTAGGTGGTGGAGCCGACCACGCCGGCCGTCCACGGCTCACCGGGCACGCAGTTGAAGGTGATGCGCCAGACGTCCGGGCCGACTTCCTCGGTGTATCCGTTGACGAGGACGTCGACGTCGTCGGGGCCGTGGTCATCGGGCACCCGTGTCAGGCGCAGCTTGTCGCCGACGTCGATGCGAAGGATGTCGTCGATCATCTGGAAGACGCGGGGGTTGGCCAGGTCGATCGTGACCCGCGTGTACCGGACCCCGTCGTAGGTGCCCAGATGCACACGCATCCTGGCGACCTGGCGGGCCTGGTCGTCCGTCTCGACGCTGTACGTGTAGGCCTTGTCGTATCGGCCTACACCGCCGTCCTCGGGATCCAGGACGGACAGCTTGCCGTCCTCGCGCACCTCCCGGGCCGGGACGGAGCCGTACTCCCTCTTGATGCTGACGTCGTTCTCGGTGAGCTTGTCGTCGTCGACGGGCTTGAAGGGGGCGCTGATCAGCCCGGCCTTGAAGTCGAGCGTCAGCGCTGGGGGCTGGTTCCACAGCGTGGACTGCCCGCGGTGGATGACCTCGGTCCGGTCCCGGGCATCGAGCAGGTAGCCGAAGTTCGTGCGCGCGCAGTCGTTCATCAGCTCCAGCAGCTTCTTCGACCCCTGGATGCCCATGCGCTGCTGGAACACCGTCTCCCCGGCGACCGAGGCGACGTACCCGGCCTCGGTGGCGAGGCGCACGATGCGGTCCCCGGCACGCTCGCCCTGGAAACCGGTGAACGCGTCGTACATCTCCCCGGCGGTGGGGCCGTTGCCGTCCCAGTAGGTGATGAACCCGACGGACATGTCGGCTGAGCTGAAGCCCGCACCAGCGACCAGCGACCAGTTCAGGCGGATGTCGCGGACCGCCTTGAAGACGATGCCGCTCATGTTGCCGGACGCCCGCTGCACCCCGTCGATGTAGACGGCCCAGTCGGTGGTGGTGGCCAGCGGGTCGATGGTCACCCTGATGTGGTGGCCGCGCCCGTCGAAGATGCCTGCGCTGGTGATGGTGGTGAGGACAAGCCCGCCCGAGGACGTCTCGCCGAACATGCTCCTCAGGACGGTGATCTCGTTGGTGGTCGCGTCGTAGGAGAGCTGGACGCGGTAGCGGTTGTCGCTGTCGGTTCCCGCGCCCCGGTCGTTGATCGACCACGTGCCGTTGGAGATCTCGCCGCCGCCACCCATGAAGAAGTCCACGGACCAGGCGGAGGCCGCCGAGGTGCTGTTGGGGACGCCCCCGGACAGCACGCCGATGGTCTCGGCCTTGAGCTGGAGGACGTCCTCGATCCAGTCCTTGAGCTTGCCGCCCTGCGGGACGGGCGTGTCGCCGCCGAACCCGGTGTCGAGGTAGTACGTCATGTCGCGGCCGCCGACGAGGGACTTGGCGCCGTCGGAGTCGATGCCGTCGGTAAGCGGCCAGCACTCGATCGGGTTGCTTGCCCGGATGAACCGCAGCAACGCACTGTCGGTGGGCTTGTTGCCCGCGTCCATCCGGCGCGTCACACCGGCCGGCGCGATGCTGACGTAGTTGTCGTTGCCCGAACGGTCCCGGGTGGGCGGCCAGGCGGGCACCTCCCCGGCCATGCGGATGTGCCTGTTGGTGAAGACGGAGGCACTCCCGCCGCGCGACCACGTCAAGCCGGTGGAGTCGGTGAACGTGGTGCCGCCCGGGGTGGCGGACCGGGTGTTCATGTTGACCTTGACGGTGCTGCCGTCGAGCAGCTTCAGCGCGTAGGCCTTGCCGCGCATCCGGTTCAGGGATCCGCCTGCGGGGGTGAGGTTGAAGGTGAAGCCGGCACCGATCTCCATGTACGCCGTCCCTGCGTAGACGGAGGTGGTGGAGCCGCCCACGATCGGGTCGCCGAGCAGGTGCCATTCGGTGTCGTCGACGGTGCGCCCGGTGTAGAACCGCAGTTCGTAGCCGCCCGCCCCGTTGTTGATGTCGAGGGTGACGCGCAGCGCCAGCCGCTGCCCGTTGTACGCCTTGAGCGTCTCGGTAGCGGCCTGCGTGACGCGGCTGGCGAACGTGCCGTCGGGGGACCACAGGAACGTCAGGACGCCGTCGAGGATCTCCAGGGCCCAGCAGTCGTTCGCGCTGGGCACGTACCGCAGGGCCAGCATCTGGGACTCCGACCAGTCCTCAAGGGCGATGTCCAGGCGCAGGTCGAAGTCGCCGGTGACGTCCAGGGCGGCGTTGTCGTTGACGAACAGCGAGTTGTAGTCGAGGCCTCCGGGGAGCTCGGCCCACGGCGAGCCGACCTTGTAGCCGAACCGGAAACCGGTGTTGCGGCCGATCAGGTCATACAGCGCGGACTGCGGGGCGCGGGGCGCGTACTTGTAGCCGCGGCTGTCGAGGACGCATTCGCAGCTGGTCGGCTCCGCTGCAGAGGAGGACTCGGCGGACAGGCCGCGGGTGACGGTCACCGTAGACGTGGAGCGGACGTCTTGGCTGATGTCGTTCCACGCCCCGCTGTAGAACAGGTCGGCCCAGATGGGCGGGGGCAGGCTCGGCATCAGTAACCTCCCGCGTACTTGACGATGTCGCCTCCGGACGTGACCCGGACGTTCTCCTGAAGGAACTCACGGAAGCCGCCGCCGTTGATCTGGAGCACGATCGGGCGCCCTCCGTCTCCCTGCATGTTCAGCAGGCCCTGGAGCTTGCTCAGGGGAAGCACGGCCTCCTGCTCTCGGCCTTCACCGATCATGGCCAGGGTCGGCCCGGTGGTGACGCCGCCCTCGGCGAGGTAGGGGATGTAAGGGATGAAGGGGATGTCGACGCCCGGGATGCTGTTGGCCCCGGCGATCAGCTTGTTCACGCCATAGATGCCGTCGTTGAGCAGGCCGATGATTCCGTTGAGTGCCCACTTCAGGCCGTCGGTGACGCCATCCCACATGCCCTCGAAGAATCCGCCGATCTTCGAAACCCAACCAGAGACCGACTTGGAGATGTTGCTCCACTGGGTGGAGATCCAGCCGGTGATCGCACCCCAGTTCTTGATGATGATGCCCAGCGGGGTGAAGTTGAAGAAGATCGTCTTCACCATGTCGACAGCCCAGTTAAAGATGCCGACGATGTCGTCCCACAGTCCCTTCAGCCAGTCCCAGACCGCGCTGAAGATCTTGATGGTCCACGCCTTGATCGTGTCCCAGTTCTTGATGATCACGACTGCCAGACCTACGACAGCCGCGATGATCAGCGCGATCGGCCAGATGGACAGCAGCCACGCGGCCGCCATAGTGATCGCGCTCAGGGTGGCGGATGCAGCCATGGCGATCCAGGAACCCACCCATGCCGCCGCCGTGGCGATGGCCGAGCCGACAGCGGTCGCGGCGGTGGCGACGGTCCCGGCCCCGAACAGGGCGAAGGTGCCGATGAGACCGAACAGCGCGGTACCGATCTGCGAGATCGTGCCGACCCAGCTGCCCATGACGCCCGCACCGACCTGGTTGCGCTGTGCCTCGTTGAGGTCGATCTGCGCGCCCTTGGCGTCGATGGCCGCCTGCTTGCCGTCGAGCTGGGCCTGGTTGTAGTCCTCGGTCGCCTGCTTGCCGTCGAGCTTGGCCTGCTTGGCATCCGCGTCCGCCTGGGTCAGGTCGATCTGCGCCTGCTCAGCCTCAAGGGAGTTGGGACCGAACTCCTTGACCGCGTCGTTGTACTCCTTCTGGGCAACCTTCTGGTCGAGCAGGGCCTGCTTGAGGTCGATGCCGGACTGGACGCCGTCCACCTGCGCCTGGTTGGCATCGATCTGGGACTGCTTCATGTCCTGGTTGGCCTGCTTGACGTCGAGCGCGGCCTGGGCGACGTCGTTCTGTGCGCGCGCGAGGTCGTCGGCGCGCTGCTCTCCCGTGTTCCAGAGGTCGACGGCGCCGTTGACGATGTCGCCCATGCTGGCGAACGCGCCTGCGGCCCCGAGCGCTCCGACGCCGACCTTGTCCATGCTGCTGGCGAGACCGCCGGCCTGGCTGTCCGCCTGGTTGAGGTCGCCGCTGGCAGAGCTGGCCGCGTCGCCCAGTCCGTCGATGCTGGTGGTTGCGTCATTGATCGTTGCGGACGTGTTGCCGATGTCCGCGGCGATCTCAACTGTCACGTCGGACATGCTCGTCACCCCCCATCGACCTGTTGATGCCGCGGATGGCCGCGAGCATTTCTTGCGGCCCCTTCCGTTCGGTTCCGTAGGGCAGCAGGAAGTCCTGCGGTGTGAATCTCTTGCTGCCCTTGCCCCGGTTGGCGTTGGCGATGGTGGCGGCGATGGTGGCCGCCTGGATGTCGTGTCGGCGCCTGCCGAGTGGGCCGGTGATTTTCTCGAAGGCCATCCACTCGGTCAGTTCGGCCGAACCCAGCCGGGAGTCGAGGTCGGCCACCGTCATCCCGAGATGCTCCGCTAGTCGGAAACGGAAGAGCCGCTCTGGGCGGCGTCGGAGTTTCCCTCTGCTTCCTTCACGGCGAACCGGCCCATGCGTGAGAGCTCCTGGACCTTGGCTGCCAGCCGCTCGATCACCGCGCCGGACTTCTTGCTCAGCTCGCCGATCTCCTTGTTGGTGTAGAGCCGCTCGAAGTTCTCGTCCACCAGTCCGAAGGCGACAAGCTTCTCTCGGTACGTCTTGAGCGACTCGATCCGCAGCTGTGGGCTCTGGCCGTTGGCGACGACGCTGCCAGCCTCGATGTAGCCCCGGTCGGCGGCCGTCAGCTCCATGAGACGGACCATCGCGCCCTCGCCCCACTCGGGCACGGGCACGTCCTCCCACGTCCGGTCCACGGCGGAGTTGATCTGTGCCTTCGTCAGTAGTGCCATGGTGCGTTGTTCCCCGTTCTCGTCAGGCGCCAGTCGCGGACAGCACAGGCTTGCCGGAGATCTTGAACGTGGCCGTCCGCTCCATCTTGTCGTCGTGCGGGAACTCGTCTCCGAGGCTGGTGATCAGAGCGGAGAACTCCCATGTGTGCTCGTCCGCCTTCCCCGGGAGGATGACGACCTGGTACTCACGCAGGTCGTCCTCCTCGAAGTCGTCGTCGAGCGCCTGGTGGGTCGTGTCGCCGGGGTCGTAGTTGATGGTGATCTCGACTTCCCCGCCGTCCTTCAGGCCCTTGACGAACTCCCGGTACTTGTCGGGGGAGTCGTGGGCGGTGACCTCGATGGCCTCCCTCGACCTCGAAGGACCGGAAACGTCCGAGATGTTGGCGACGGCCACGAAGGTCCCGGCGCCGTTGGAGTCACGCTTGAGCTGGGTACCGAATGCGTCAAGACCGGCCATGGTCTCCGCCCTTCTGAGTTTGTCCGGCGCTTTGCGGCCGGTCGTGGATCGAGCGATTACGCGGGGGCGACCTCAGTGCCGACCCGGAACGTCATCGGTACGTGCCGGATGTCGCCCGGGGGCTCGGGATCCTTGAGCGTCTGCAGGGACACGAACCGCGTCCACCGGTGGACGTGGCCCTCGATGGTCAGCGGTGTGTGGTCCAGGACCTGGAGCACACGGGCCGCGATCGTGAGGCTTGTGGCGAAGCCGCGGTTCTGGTCCCAGATGTGCAAGGTCTCCAGCACCTCGGAGCCGAACCGGTCGTGCGCGTTGGACGGGGTCTCCACCGCCTCACCGATGACGATGTACGGGTACGGCTGCTTCTCGTTGACCCAGTCGAAGACGCCCTTGATCAGGTCCATGAGCGGCGCGTCGGCCAGCAGCGCGTTACGCAGGCCGTCCTGCGTGGGCAGCGCAGCCAGCCCCGGAATGGGGCTGCTCACCGCAGGGCCCGCCGTACTTCTTCCGTCAGCCGGGCTGCGAAGCGGCTCCGCTCCCGCTCCAGCGCCGGATACAGCGACGGCTGCGCGGGCCGCCTGCGGGTACCGAACTCGACATAGGTGGCGTAGGAGTTCTCGGGGCCGAACCAGCCGACATCGGCGACCAGGCCGCCCTCGCGGAATCGGATGTCGACGGCGTCCTTGAGGTGGTGGCTGTCGCCGCCCCTCGTGTCGACCGGCACGTTGCGCTTGACGTCGTCGCGCACCGCCTCGGCCGACTCCTTCACGGCCTCCACCACGGAATCCTTGATCTGGTCGGGCAGGTCCTGGAGGCGTTCCTTCAGTCGAGCTGTGCCGGTGACCCTTACCGATGCCGCCATCGCCGTCACCTCCTGCTGATCTGCTTGCGGATGGTGTGCAGTTCGCCGGCGACGGCGAGCAGGGCCCACGCGATGGCACGCGGCACGTCTACGCGGGCGTTGTCGGCGAGGGCTTCCTCGGCACGGGCGCGGCACTCCTGCGCCTCCAGCTGCGGGAGGCGCGGCCGCTCCTGCCCGGCCGTCACGTGCCCAGCTCGAAGGGGCGGACCGTCAGGGAGGTGACGCCGCTGTAGGTGATTGCGGCCCGGCCGTTCGAGCCGCGGAAGACGTTGGAGAGCGGGATGATGGCGTGCTTCCCGGCAGCCACAGCCACCGCGGTGTCCGCGACGGCAAGCCCGGACACCGTGCCCGGGGTGGCGATGGTGACGGTGATGGAGCCGCCGGAGCCGTTGTTGACGTACAGGAACCGACCGGGGCCGACCGGGGCGGTGTCCCCGCCGGCGTTGGCCGCGGTCGCCGCGGCCGCGACATCGGCGGTACCGGTGGCGACCGGCACCGTGGTGAGGCTGAGGTCAGCCATCGGGTTCCCCTTCTCCTTGAGTGAGCTCGACAAGAGCCTTGCTGTAGACGGGCGTTGATGGCTGCACGACGGACTGCACACGGAACACCTGGTCGTTGCCGAGCGCGTCGGTACCGCGCAGCTCGTCGCCGCGGCGGACGTCCGCGCTCGGCAGCATGAAGATGTCGTGCGAATGCCGGGACAGGGTCGATGCCGCGACCATCCGCTCGGTCGGGGAGGGCTGGTCGACCTTGGCCCGCACCGTGCCCTTGAGGACCAGCGTCGTTGTCTGCCCGCCGTGCCCGTCGTCGGCAGTCTCAGGCCGGTGCACCTCCAGCCGACGGTTGAGGTACCGGCCGATGCTGCCGCGGCCTCTCACCGGAACCTCACCATGGCGGCGCCGCCACCGAACCGTGCGGCGAGCCGCTCGCGCAGGTAGCTCGGCAGCTCCATCGTGGTGATCAGCCCGGAGTCCCCGTAGGTGACGGAGTAGTCGCCGATCCGCTCCGAACGGATGTCGGCGGCGGCCAGGCCGGCGCCCTCCGGGTCGGCCCGGAAGTCGGTCAGCGCGGTCGCCGTGATCCGGCACACCAGGTCGACGATGTCCGAGGGCACCGGATCCAGGCCGTGCGTCTGGACGACCTCGACCTCCGACGGGCCGCAGTCCGGCGACCAGCCGCACGCCCGCCACAGGCGGTGCGAGCGCAGCCGCCAGTCGGCGACCGCCTCGCCGTCCAACTCGACCGAGGCGACCGACAGGATCGGCAGCCCCGGCAGGGTCAGCCACTCGGAGGCCGGCCCTTCCAGGACGACGGTGGACGTGGTCTGCGAGATCGGTACGCCGGCGGCCTCACGGACCGCGGTGGAGGCGACGTCGAGGTAGGTCTCAACGACGGGTTCCTCCTCCGCGGTCACGTCCAGGCCGCGCGTGGTGAGGTCGGCGAGAGTCGCCAGGGGATCGAGCGCCATGGCCATCCCCCCTTTCTGGTCAGCCGACCATGGCGATCAGGTCGTCCTTGGTGTACGCCTCGGCGTCCTCGCGGGACAGGAGTCCCTTGCGGACGATGTGGTCGATCCACTCCGCCTTGGGTGCGTCCTCGTCCGGCCGCCCGTCGCTGGGCGCCGCTGGGGTGGGCTTCTCGGGCAGCTCTTGCAGCTGCGCCTTGGTCATCGCCTCGGCGTCCGTTTCGGGGATGGCGTGCGTGGCCATGGCCCACAGGACCCAGTCGTCCTTGCTCGCCCGCGCGCCCGGGCGGGGAACGGCACCCTCGGTGAGAGCACTGCCCTGCTCGGCCGCCGGGCCCGGTGCCGGGGCGGCGCCGGAGTAGGGGGAGCCGTCCTTGTTGACGCGTTTGATCTGGCCCTTGGCGAGCCGATCCGCGATTGCCTCGGGCAGGGGCAGGTCCATCACGAAGATGGCCCCGCCCTCCCCGCGCACATAGATCGTCTCGGCCATGTCAGGTGTTCCTCGCGACCTTCAGGACGGTGACCGTGCCGGTCGTGGTCGTCGATTCGAAGATCATCGAGCCGTCCGACTGCACGAACCGGCCGGACTCGAACGGGCCGATGAACTCGGCCGTGCCGAACGCCACGGAGACGGTGAGGTCGCCCTGCCCGGCGGCCAGCGCGGGAGGGGAGTCACCCGCCTTCACCGTGAACGTGAGCGCGGTGTCGTCGTCGGTGTTCGTCACGCGGAGCACCGTGAGCTCCGGGAACGCGTTGGCCAGCTGCATGTTGTTCGTCGGCGCGGCCACGAGCGTCGTGCCGGCGGGCTGGGTGACGTTGTCGTTCGCCACCAGATTCGTGTAACTGAGCGCGGTTGTCGCCATGGTTCAGGTCTCCGATCAGGCGGCGGGGTTGATGAACGCGGCGGCCAGGTGGTCCGGGCGGATGACCTTCGCGCCGTACAGGGCCAGGCCCTTGACCGCGTCCTCGAACCCGTTCTCCGGGCGGTAGGCCTCGGTCTTGTTGATCTGCTCGGCGAAGGTGACGGCCTCCTTCACGCCGGCCTGGACGACCGTGGTGTCACCGGTCGGCACGGGGCAGTTGTTCGACTCGTAGATGTCGAAGCCGGCCGCCCGACCGACGAACCCGTTGCGCAGTCCCTGGTCCGTGCCCGCCGCGTCGGCCTTCACGAACCGGTCGTCCTTCAGCAGCGACGCGTAGAACTCCGGCGGCACGATGACGTACCGGCCCATCTTCGGCACGTTCGCCTTGGACAGCTTCGTGCGCAACGGCACCAGGACGTCGTCGTAGGCGTCCGTCGGCGTGGTGTACGTGTCGACCGGCGAGCCGACCACGTTCAGGAAGTTCGCGGACTGGATCTGCGTGTACAGCCCGGCCACGTACTGGTCGATCGTGTCGGCGAGCGCGTAGGCGGCCTCGCTCATCGCCTGCGGGATGAGGTTGGACTTGGCCTGCCGCTTGTCGACGTCGTCGATCGAGAACGCCCAGTACTTCGACTGGTCCACCAGCAGCGTGCGCTGGCCGGTGGTCAGGTTCTCCGGGGTGATCGTCGTCGACCCGGGAGTGTAGGTGCCGACCGACGGCCGGGACACCGACGTGATGCGGACAGTGTCGCCCGCCTCCGCGATCTCGCCCTCGTAGTCGCGGTTGACCACGGTGGGGCTCGCGTAGATGAGCTCCTTGCGGGTCGCGACGAGCAGCCGCGAGCTCCAGATTTCGGGAACGAAGTTCCGCACGGTCATGGGTGTGCCTCCTGGCTACTTGCCCGCCATGAGGTCGTCGAGCCGCCCGTCGATACGGGCCTTGTCGATCGCCTCAGGGGTCATGGATTTCAGGTCCTGCTGGGTGAGCTGCTTCGGCCGGGACGCCTTGCGCGCTGCTCCGCCGTCGCCGGTGCCCTGGAACCTCTTTGCCGTTGCGGCTGCCAGGTAGGGCTTGGACTTGAGGAGATCCGTGATGGCCTCCTCAACCTCCTCGGGGTCGATCTCGCCGTCCTCGCCCACCTCGAACTGGTCGAGGTCGAGGAACGTCATCGCATCCTTCGGGTCCGCGAGACGGCCCTTGGCCGCGGCCCGGATCTCGGCCTTGAGGATGCGGTCGTTGGCCTTGGCCATCGCGTCGGTCTCCGCCTTGCGGCGGGCCTGCTCGGCGTCGTCGGCGCCGTCCTTCTCCGCGAGGGCCCGTTCCAACTCCCGCCGCTTGTCGCGCTCGGTGCGCCACTTGCCCTTCATGGAGGCGAGCGCGCGCTTGCCCTTGTCGCCGAGCTCGTCGGCGCCCTCGGGGTCCGCGTCGTCGTCCGCGCTGCCGTCGCTGTCGTCGGCGCCAGAGTCGTCCTGGTCGTCCGAGGCGTTCCCGCTGTCGTCGCCCTGGTCGTCGGCGTCGCCGTCCTGGTCCTCGTCCTCGGCGCCGCCGAGGATCGGCCAGACCGGGTACAGCTCGCTGTCGTCCTCGCCGGGGCGGGCCTTGCGCCAGCCCAGCGCGCGGGCGCCGGTGCGCGGGTGTACGGGCAGGGGTGCGTGCATGATGTGTCTCCCGTTGCGGGGTAAGGGACCGGGCGTTGCGCGCGGTCAGATCAGGCGATGAAGCCGTGCCGGGTCAGCAGGCGCACCGCGTGGTCGCGGTCGTCGGCGAGCCGGTAGATCTCCTCCGGCATGAGCCGCGGAGTCTGCGAGACGCGGTAGCGCTGGCCCTGCACCTTCTGAAGGTTCTTCAGGCGGGACCCTGCGAAGCCGCGGGACGTGATGCCCTCGGACGTGGCCTGCACTCGTCGGCCGAACACGGTCGCCGAAGTCATGCCCCGGCGGGCGTTGACGACCTGCGCGATGTCCGCGCCGTCCTCGATCGCCTTCGCTCCGGCCTGCCCGAACGTCTTGCGGCGCTCGGCGGGCGACATCGCGTCGAAGATCTCTTCGGGGCTGGTGGCCGTCGGCCGGTGGTCGGCCGTGACCGGGTCCATCGAGCACTTGCACTTCGGGTGACGCTGGAACGCGCGGGACACCGACGACTCGACGCCGCCGAGGATGATGCACCGGTTGCAGGCGCCGGCCTCCACCACGCGCACGTAGGACTTGATGGCCGGCCGGGACACCATGGCGACCTGGTCGGCGACCCTGCCCGCGTCCGCCACCGCGGTCTGCACGATCACGTCCAGGAGTGCCTGACCGCTGAACATCGCCTGGGCGATAGGCCTGCCCGCGGTGACCAGCCGAAGCGCGGCCCACATCGGCGCCATCAGCACGCTCGCGAGCGGCCGCCCGCCGCCGTCGACACCGGCCAGCGCAGCAGGCACCAGGCGTCCGGACTCCGGCTGTTCGGGATCCGCGCCGAGCAGCCCCTCAAGCCACGGCTCAGCGCCGCGCGCGGCGGCCAACTGCCCGGCGGCGACGAGCGCCACGGTGCGGGTAAGGAGACCGAGCCACGACGTGTAGATGTTGTCGCGGTCCAGGTCGTGCCACACGCTGCGGGCCGCGCGCCCAGTCGCCTCGACGAGACGAGCACGGGCCTCCATGTGAGCGACCGCGTCCGGGGTCGGGCTCATGCCGCGGCCTCCGAGTCCTCCAGCTCATCCGGGTCCTCGCCCTCCGCGTCCGGGTCGTCCTCACCGGGAGGCTCGGGCGTCCCGGCGGTCAGGGTGCGCGTGATCTCGGCGACGGGGTCCATCTCCATCTCCCGCTCCCGCATCTTCACGACCTCGGCCACCTCGGTCGGCGTGAGCCCGTACCGCAGGGCCAGCCACTCGAAGGGGAACCCGAGCTGCTTCATCTTCAGCAGCGCGTCCGCCATCTGCGCGTGCGAGCGGGACTCGGTATCGGCCCACAGCACGCGGCCCGAGCGCAGCGCCTCGGCCTTGGCGTCCTCGCCCTTGGCGAGGGCGATCAGCCGGGCCACCTCGCGCAGGCCCTGCCCGTACCAGAGGATCTTTTCGTCGCACCGCTTCACCAGGCCGGTCTCTGCGGCGAGCAGCGCGCCCTCGGCGAGGTTGGCCATCTTCCCGATCAGGTAGTGCTGCGGGGTGCGGGACTGCGCGGCGAGGTGGCCGACGGCAACCTCCAGGATCCCGGTGTACATGGCCAGGTTCGCGGCCGGCCACGAGTCGATCCGGGCATCCTTGCCGGTGATCCACGCGACCCGGTCCACCATGAACTTGTCGAGGTCGACGGGCTGCTGTCCGATGATCTCGCCTGCGCTGTTCAGCTTCGGGATCATCGGGCGTTCCGCGCCCATGACGACACGCTGCGGGAACGAGGCCGCGTCGCTCGCGGTGAACAGCTGCGCCCACACCAGGTTGATCGCATCCTGCATCGCGACGACGCCACCGACGTCGCTGATCGGATCCTCGACGAGCATCGGCTTGTTGGGGAGCTCCACCATCGGGACGACGAGCATGGGGTTCGGCTGCGGGTTCGGCTCGTCGCCCATGTCCCGCGGCCGCCACGTCTTCAGCTCCTCGTCGACGTCGGCCATCTGCGGGGACTTGTCCTGCTGCGCGAGCGGGCGGCAGAACTTCCACACCTCGTCCTTCAGGTACAGCGTGGCGAAGTCCTGGTTGCCGTCTTGCCAGCGCTTCAGTGCCGCCCTGCGGTTCCGGCGCGAGCCGGGCTCGTAGGCGACGATCGACTGCGACGCGTCCTCGAAGGTGACGACGGGCATGTCCGGGTCGTCGGGGTCACCCCACACCAGCACGAAGCAGCGCGCCCCCGTCACAGCGCCGAGGAACCCGAGCTGGCTGTCGGCGTCGAGGCCGTTGACCTGCCACACCCGCCACAGATCCTTGTCGGCCTGCGTCTCGCCGTCGGCCAGGAAGCCGGTCACGGTCAGCCGCTCGACCGGACTGTCCGCAACGACCTGGGTCCAGTTGTCGCTGAAGTCCTTGTAGCGCGCGCCGTGGAACTTCGCGAACTCCGGCGACGCGAACTTCAGCGGGTGGTCGCCTCGGTAGTAGGCGTTGTACCGGTCGATCGGTCCTCGCCGGCGGATCAGTTCGTTCTCCAGCAGCGCGACCAGCTGGAGAGCCTGCCCCTCCGTAGCCATCAGGCCCTCCTCAACCGCCGTAGTAGTAGGACACGGTGCGCTCGGCCAGACCCGCGGCGATGACATCGCCCAGCGCCTCGTGCGCCAGGACGCTGGTGACCGTGGCGTCGATCTTCTGGACGGGACTTGCCTTACGCAGGACGTACCGGTCCATCGGCCGCGCGGCCGCGCGGGTGTTCTCGATATGCGACTGGGTGATCGGGCACCCGTCATGCGTGAAGGCGGCACCCGTGGCGTTGCGCTTCAGCACGTCCGTTCTCAGCCGCTCGCACGCCGCGTGCATCTGGACGATGCGGCGGGTGTGCCAGCGGATCACCCGTTCCTCGCCGTACTCGTCGACCCACTCGTCGACCTCGGTCTCCCAGTACGGCGGATCCGCGTACAGCCGGACCACGTCGTACCGGCGCATCACCTGGTTCATCGCCGCCCGCACTTCGGCGCGCGGCACCTGGCCGTCGTAGTCGGCGGGGTTCCAGATCGTCGGCGCATCGTCCGGCCCGTACAGCGGCGTGAACTGGTAGCCGTCCATCGTTTCTGCGCGCAGCGCGGTCCAGTCGTCCACGTCCGAGCCATCGAACCCGAGCACGATGCGCGTCATCGGAGGCACACGACGCCGCTTCGCCTTGGTCGCCCACTTCGCGCCGTCCAGCCAGGACGCCGTACCGGCCACGCACCGGTTGCCGAAGAACCGTTCGGCCTGCGCCGGGTCCTTCTCCATGATCTCGGAAGCCTCGGCTTCGATGGCGTCGAGGTCGACGTGAGACGAGCCCGCATAGACCGCGGCGTGGATCTTCCGGCGGTCCCGCTTGTTGCTGTACGACAGGGACTTCGGAGCCTCGGGGTGGTACTTGAAGATGTCCTTCGCCTTGGCCTCGTGCGTCGTCTGGGCGACCGAGGCCTCGGACGGATCCCACCCGTTCGTCGTCTCCATCGAGCGGCCGCCCATGCCGGCCGCGCCGCGGCGCTGGGTCTCGGCGGCCTTCCGCAACTTGTTCGCCGCGGTGTACAGGCCGGACTCGTCCTGCATGGCGAAGACGATCGGGTTGCCCAGCCGGGACAGCGCGGACGACGTGACCGTTTCGATCTTGCCGTCGTCGCCGACGCGGGTGAACTCCTCGCCCACCTTCATCAGCTCGCTGAGCGGGCCCTTCTTCACCATCGCCTGGAGCGGCCGGTAGACGTTGTCGACCTGCGACTCCGACGTGGCCATCAACTGGATCAGGGGAGTAGGCCACGGCGTACCCATCGGGTCGCCCGGCTCGTACTCGTACCACCAGCCGCACCCGCACCCGTGGTCCGAGCACCGGTACCGCTCACCGCCGCGCGCCCACCCGTCGAACACGACCGGGCCGGCCGCCTCGGCGAGGACGATCGTCGCCGACCACGGCCCCTTGCCCGTCTTCTGCGGGGCCACGATCTGACTGCGCCGGTAGTGGAACGCGGAGGCGAACCGCCGCTCGCCGTTCTCCCGGTACGGATCGACGCCGGGCTTCACCCGGTAGTGGTTGGCCGTGCACCACAGCTGCCACGGGTACAGCTGCATGTCCTCGCCCGCGCGGAAGCCGTCCGGGACCGGGCAGTGGCGCTCGATCCAGTCGGGGACGATCCACAGGGTGGGGAAGTCGACGACGAACTCGGGCCCGGCGTCAGGCCCCTTCGCCACTGGGCACGACCTTCAGCCGGTCACGGGCCGACGGGCGCCGCGCGGCCGGGGCCGCGGTCTCCGCCGCTCCCTCGTCGTCGCCCTCCACTGCGGGGGCGACCTTCCACCGGTTGCGGTTCATGCCCGCCACGCTCAGGCCTAGCGAGTCGAGGTACCCGCGCACCATCTTCTTCACGTCCACCCGGCCGTCGGCGCGCTCCGCCTCGGCGAGCGTCCGCGCGAACAGCGCGACCTCCAGCTCCTGCCCCATGTCCTCCCACGCCACGGCCTGCGGCTTCGCCCACAGCTCATCCCACAGATCCAGCTCACGGTCGGACGGCGTAGTCAGCGGCCACTCGGGCGCCGGCGCCTGGCGGCCCTCGGCGGGCAGCGTCCGCCACCCGCCCTTGTCCTGGGACCTCGTGCTGCGCAGAGACCGAGGGTCCGGCGGCGGCCCGGAGACCGCGCGCGCTCCACCACGGGGCATGTCGATCACTCCTTCAACGCGCCGCATTGCGCAGCACCAAGCCGTCACCTTGCGTGACAGCGGGGACCCTCTGAACCCGACGGACCAGGCAGCGCCCTCCCCCGCGCTGTTCACCCCCGGGCCGGTTGGGGGTCACCCCCCTGGGTCGCGTGACCGTGCGTCACGTTCCCCAGGTTTCGGCTGCGGTTTTGCGGGAGTGGTGCCGCTTGCTCATGGCCTGCCAGTTGCTCGGGTCGAAGCCGCGGGGACCGAGTGGTCCGAGGCCGTCGATGTGGTCGACCTCGGTGGCGAGGTCGCGCTGCAGCAGGGGGAGGGCAGCGCACTCGGTGCACTCGCACCAGGGATGGTCACGCAGGTACTCGGCGCTGGCCTTGCGCCATGCCGTGTTGTAGCCGCGCTGGTTGGGCTGGGGTCTGGCTGCTCGGGTCTTGGCCTGGCAGGCAGGGCAGCGCCCTCCTGGGGTGAGGGTGGGGCAACCAGGTGTGGGGCAGACCTGTAGCGCCTTACGCGCCACGGGAGGTATGCGTGCGCGCCTGGACGGATACGTCGTGGCGGGGGATCCATCCTGTGTTCAGCCCGCACGGGCATGTGAGGCAGGCACGCCCTGTGGCCTCGCACCTGGCCCATCCGTCTACGGGGGAGAGCTCTCGGATCTCGGCGACGACCTTGGGTGTGTGGATCATCGCGTCTCCTGTCATGGGCAGTTGATGGCGAGGTGTGGCCATGCGTCCGGCCATGCGTCCTGCGTCCCGCTGTGCGTCCTGTAGGCGTCCGGGTCGGCGTACCAGCGGGCTCGGCAGACGTACTGTGCGGCGTCTCGGCTGTGCGTGACCTTGAGGTAGTAGAGCTCGTATCCGGTGAGCGTCTTGGCCCGGTTGCGGATGGCGTCCTGGGCGTCCTGCTTGGTGGCGCCGGGGAGGATTAGGTCGGTGTGGCCGATGCGCGGGTGTCCGCCCTGGGGTTGGGACGCACGGGCGGCCGTGGTGCCGGCGTCCTGCTGGTTGGTCCCGCAGCTGGTGAGTGTGAGTGCGGCGATGGCGGCCGCGATGGTGCGGAGACGCATGGTTCCCCCTGTGCCTGCGTGGTGACTGTCCATCATGCGCAGGTGTGGGGGTGGGGTGTAAGCGGTGTGACGAGGCTGTGACGGCGCCGTGTGGCTGGCACGACGAAGCCCCGGCCGGGGGGACCGAGCCGGGGCTTCGTGTGCGTCTGTGGTGCCGGTTGAGGGCACAGGTGTTCACCGGG
>NZ_KQ948946.1:57927-120525 GCF_001514235.1 Streptomyces caeruleatus
ATCGTGACACGGCGTCTGACCTGCGGTCAAGCGGCGCTGCGTGTGCGGCGTTCGACTTGGAGCGCCGTGACGTCGGGGACGGCGTACCAGGCCTGTCGCGGGGTGCCGCCAGAGCGGGTGAGCTTGCCGCGCTGGACGAGCTTGCGGACGCCTTCGAGGGTGATGCCGAGCTGCTGCGCGGTCTGGTGTGCTGTGAGGTGGCCGGGCCGGATCATCTGCGACTCCATGACCCCATGATGCGGCAGTGAGTGAGGCTGTGGTGGACGCGCAAGAGCCCGTATCCGGGGGCTCTTGGGCGTCCCTGGATACGGGCTCACTGAGTCACTAGATCGCCGTTTCCCCTGATCAACGCCAGTGGGGTGATCCAGTGACCCCGTTAGTGGAAAGTCACTGCCCACTGGCGGGTCACTGAGCCTCTGCGATCTCTTCCGCGCGCCGGGCGAGGGCCCGTTCGACGCTCTCCAGCCTCACGACCGGATAGCCGTCATAGGTGCCCGGCTCCTCCCCGTACTCGGCCAGGAGCGCCTTCAGACGGCCGCCGGTCCACTGCTCGTAGAGCGCGTGGTTGCGGGCCTTGAGGCGGTGCAGAACCTCGGTGGTTCGTACCCGCTTCTCGGAGCCGACGACGGCGGCGAGGTCGATGAGGTGGTCGAAGTCGGGGACGACTTCGAGCTGGAGGACGGTAGCGACGTCCTCGCGGAGGGCCTTGGCCCGGTCGGTGAGCGCTATGGCGTCCTCGCCGGAGATGAAGTGCGTCCGCACGGTCACGGAGACTTCGCCGGGCTCCATCTTCACTCCGCCCGCGACGACGAGCGTGCCGCGGTCGATGTCGCGGCGCAGCTTGTGCGGGGCGGCGCCGGCCTCGACCGGGGCCTCGCCGAGCGCCATCTTGGCCTGCGACTCGGTGCCCAGGACCAGGCTGCCGCGGATGTGGTTGCCCTCACGGGACCGCTTGGGCAGGTTCTCGTCGGTGGGGTCCTGGGTGCCTTCCCAGATGGTGACGTTCACGGCGCGGCCCTGGTCGTGAATCTTCTTCACGGCCTGGAAGTAGCGGGACGTGGCCTTGCTGCCGCCGTAGGGGCGTCCGTCGAGACTCTTGGCGCCGCATCCGTAGGCGACCTGGGCCTCGTCGACGATGAGGACGATGGGCCGGAACCGGGGGTCGGTGCGGGCCATTTCCCTGGTCACCCCGTCGGTCGCGCCGGACTCTTCGAGCAGGGCGATACGGCGCTGCATCTCGTCGACGCCCCACTCGACCATGTCGGTGGCCAGGGCGACGTGCTCGTCCGTGGGGCCCTGGATAAGGACTTGGGCCAGGCCGAGGAAGCCGCGCCAGTCGCCCACACCCTTGAGGTCGGCGATGTAGAAGTCGACGGTGATGTCGAACATCAGCCACAGGGCCAGGGCGCGCAGGGACGCCGTCTTGCCCTGGTTGGACAGGCCGGTGAGCAGGATGTGCCGCTGGAAGACGCTGACGCCGACGGCGTCGCCGCGCAGGTTCTGCCCCCACGGTGCGGAGCCGGTGTAGTAGTCGGCGGTGATGTCCTCGTCGAGCATGAGCGGCGAGGGGCCGATGGGCTCGTCGAGGGCGCCGGAGTCGGCGATCCACAGGCGGACGGTGCGCGGCTGCGGCGGGATGGTGATGAACACTTCGTGTTCGTGCCGGTTGAGGTTCTCGGCGAGCTTGCGCCGCTTGTTCTGGATCTCCTCGGTGGAGACGCCGGAGGGCAGGTGTACGTCGACCTGGACGCCGCACCCGGCGATTTTGATGGGGGACAGCATGGCGGCGCCGACGTCGCCCATGCCCTCGATGGCCTTGCGCAGCGGCGAGATGCCCAGGTCGCGGAAGGCTACGACGACGATGTGCGGGGTGATGGCGTCGCCGAAGGTGCGGGCACTGGCGGGCAGCGCCCACTGGGGGGCGGTGTGCTGCTGCTGGCCGACGGCCCACACGGCGAAGAGGCCGATCCAGGGGGCGGCGAACAGGAACGGGTCCCAGATGACACTGCCGAGGAAGGCGAGCAGCTGCACCAGGTCGATGACGGTCTCGATGGGCGTGAGGACGTCCCGGACGTCACCGCTGCCCCACGCGAGCAGGATCCCCAGCATGAGGAGAGTGCCGGCCGCGCCGGTGGTGGCGAAGGCGATGGCCTTGGGCGCCTGGATCATCAGCTGCAGCATGTCGAGGCGGCGGCGGTGGCGGGCGGCCCGGTACGCCTGCGCGCGGGCCTCCCACTCCTTGACTTCCTCCAGGAGGCCGGCGGCTTCGGCGGCGCGGATCATGCGCTCGTAGCGGGAGCTGCTGCGGCTGTCCCAGACGCGGCGTCCGATGACCTTGGTGCCGCCTGCGATGTAGGACGCGTGGCGGACGGCGATGCGTCCTGTGGTGCGGACGCGTTCGTCGTCGAGGGCGGCTTTGGCGATGCGCCTGTACCGTGCGCGGCGCCGTTCGGGACGGGTCGAGGACGCCCCGGCTACGGGGGCGTCCTGGGCGTCCGGGGGCGCGTCCGCTGGCGCCTTAATGAGGGTGACGGTCATGCTGGGGCTTCCTGCCTCTTGCTGGGGTCGGGAGGCCCCGGGGGCGGCGACTTGCTTGGAGGTGGGACGCCGTCCCCGGGGCGTTGCTACTTGCCGTTCTTGCGGCGGAGCGCGTCCTGCTCGATTCGTTCGACCTTGCGGCGCAGGGCGGTGAGGTTGGCGCGGGGCGTGGCCATGCGGGCGGTGAGGGCGGCGATGCGCACCTTTTCAGCGCGGGTGAAGTCGCCGAACTTGATGTCGTCAGCCATCGGTGGGCTCCGTCTCGGGCAGGACGGCGGCGATGGCGGCGTGGGCCCGGGCCAGGTCAGCCCACAGTGCGCCGGCGGCGGCGAGCGGCGCGGCATGGTGCCGGGAGTTGAGGCTGCGGGCGGCGTCCTCCGCTTCGCGGGCGAGGCCTGCGGCCCTGGTCGTGGCGATGTCGGCCATGGTCAGTCGCTGTTCGCGGGTCATTGGATTCCTCCTGAGTGGCGGTCAGCGCTCGTTGTCGTCGGTGACGGTCACGACGGTGATGTGAGGGGCCGTGAAGGGGAGGTCCTCGTAGTGGCGGGCGGTGTCGTCGTCGGTGACCGTGATCTCGGTGGTCGTGCCGTTGTTGTCGATGACGGTGATCTTCTTGGCCATGGACGGACCTCTCTCGGTAGGCGTTGGAACGCTGAGTGGTTCCCCGTCCGCCAGGCGCATGGTCCTGGCGGACAGGCAGCCGGTCAGCGGCCCTTGCGCTGCATGTCGCGCCACATGTCCCGCAGGACGAGGACGACGATCGCGGCGACGCCGCCGAGGATGGCCAGCGCGAGCGACGCGAAGGCCACACCGACGCCGCCGACGCACACCGCGCATGCGATGCCGATCCACTCGCCCGCGCTGCGACGCGGCTTGTGCTGGTGCTCGCAGTGGTGCGGCTGCCGGGTGGGCTGGGCCTGGGCCGCCTTGGCCAGCTCGACGGCGGCAAGCGCGATCTGTACGGCCGCCGAGTTCACCGCGGCCTCTCTCGCGGCAGCCTCCGCCTTGTCGAGCGGGGTGAGGTCGTCGTTCATCGCGACCATCCCCTCGACCGGGCACGGAGACCAGCGACCAGGCCGAGAGCGAACGCCACGGCCAGGGGCTCGGACACGACCGCGACAGCCACACCGAGGACGGCGGCACCGAGCGACGGGAAGAGCAGCATCAGGGCGAGCAGGGCGCCGAGGATGAGCAGCTTCATGACGGCACCCCCACGTAGAAGTTGGGCAGTTGCTCGGGGTGGAACAGGTTGCGTCCCGAGACGTCCTTGGAGTGGACGGGGATGCGTCCTGCGGCCACCCAGTTGCGGACGGTGGACGGGGTGATGCCGTAGTGCCGGGCTACGTCGGCGGACGTCATCAGGGGCGGCTCGGGCGGCGGTCCGTCATCGCCGTCCTCGGCGTCCTGTGCTGTCCCGGGCTCCAACTCCAGCGTCCTGTCGGCGTCCCGGGGTTCCTCGCGTTCGAGGGTCACGGTGGGCGTCGGCCGGGCCGCCATCGGCAGCAGCCGGACACCCGACGGGACGACCTCAGGGGCGGGCGGGACGCTCAGGACGGTGGGAGCCTCCGGGGCGTCCTGGTGTGCGTCCGGCGGGGTTGCCGCGAGGTGCAGCAGGTGTCCGACGACGGCGGGCGGTACCAGGGAGGTGACGGCGATCAGGGCGGGCTGGTCGGCCACCAGGTGCCCGGTGTCGATCAGGTGGCTGACGACCTGGGCGGCCATGGCGAGGCCGAGGGCCAGGCAGGCGCCGATGATGGCGGACCAGCGGCCCCGGTCGCCGGTGCGGCGGGTGGAGGCGACGGCGGCCGCGATGCCCGCGTAGGCGGACAGGACGACCGGCATGCCGTAGGTGAACGGGTCGCGCCATCCGGCGTTGGCCGCGAGGTGGTACTCGCCGGGCGCGCACATCAGCAGGGCGACGCTGAGGACGACGGGGCGGCCACCGGCGGTGAGGCCACGGACCCACAGCGGGGCGGCCGGACGGCGACCGGACACCGGTGCGGGGCGGCGGAACCAGCGGGCAAGGACACTGCGGACGCGGATCACTGGCCACCCCCGTCGAGGATCGTGGCCAGTTGGTCAGCGAGCTCGCGGAGCCGGTCGGCATGCGCCTCGAACGTGGCGGCGAGGTCGTACAGGCTGGCCGCGTCGTTGAGGGTGCGCGCGTAGCTGCCCTGCTCGACGTACAGGCCGATAGTCCGGTGCTCGGGGCGGCTGGCGAAAGGGGCCTGGCCGAGGAACGCACGCAAGAGCGGCTCGCCGAGGTGGCTGAGCGTGTGCTCGACGCCCTTGTGGTCGAGGTCGACGCGGTAGGTGTCGGGCCGGTGGTCGTCGTGGCCTCGGCACCAGGACGGCTCGGGCATTGTCACGTCGCCGTGGTCGAGCGTGGGCAGAGTGACGGTGCGGGGCTCGGTGCTCACTGGCCACCTCGCTCGTCGGCGAGGAACGCGGCGATGGTGGGGAACTGGGCGTCGACGGAGCGGCGGACGGCCTCGTCCGCGGTGAGCGGCTCGGCGCCGAGCGCGCGGAGCAGGATGCGCAGGGACTCGCGCAGGATGACGGCGTCGCTGCTGTCGAGCAGCTGCTGGGCGACGCGGATGGCGACATCGAGGTCGGTGGGCTCGGGCGCCAACCCGAGGCCGGCCATGCTGTGGGCCGCGTAAGAGGGGGCGAGGTGCGGGGTAGCGCGCTCCTGCTGGCCCTTGGCGTAGTCGGCGTCGGCCAGCCTGTGCAGCTCAGCGACGCGTTCGGAACTTGCGGCCCGCAGAGGGCGCGCGAAATGATCGGTCATGCCGACTCCTGGTGTAGTCAGGACGTTCGGTAGAGGGTCGGGTGGCGCGCGCGCCGGGGGCTGCAACCCCCGAGCTGCTGCCCGGCCCTCGCTGTCTATTCGGTTGTTGTGCTGCCGTCGCTGGCGACTTTCCTGCGCTCGTACCTCTTGATCGCCTTGTCGACGGCGTTCCAGCTGAGGCCGATGTCACGGGCGACGTCGGCGACGGTGCCGAGGTCGGCCACTCCTTCGAGTAGCGCCTCGGCGCGGCGGTCGGCGGCTTCGGTGACGAGGCCGGTGAGCTGCTGCAACAGCGCGTCCTCGTCTTGGATCCGGTCCCGCCAGGGCTTCGGTTCCATCGCAACCACACTAATCCAACCCGGGGTTGGATTCAAGGTCTTCACGCTACCTCGCCAGCCAGATGGCCAGCCGCCAGGGAGAGCCATGTCGACTGCGGGTAGAAGTGACCGCACCACCGGCACACGACCTCCGCCGTGCCGTGCGGAACGCGCAGGACGGCACCACACACCTCGCCGTCCACGAAGACGGCTGGGCAGTTGCCCAGCCGCAACGACGGCGAGGGTGGGTTCACGATCGACGCGACGTCACGTTCGAGGCCACGCATCTCCTCGGCGAACGCGCCGGCCATCGGCCAGCTGGACGCGATCCAGTCCAGGTTCATGGACAGGGCGCGCGCGGCGACGGTGATGCGTCGCTCGGTGTCCCCGGTGAGGGCGGGCTGCCCCCACTCGCGGTCGGCCTGCATAGCGCTGCGCCAGTCCTCCAGGACGCCGACCATCCCGCCGGGCCCGCGCAGGTTGAACGCGGGCTCGGCGATCGGCAGCGGCGCCTCGACGGGCTGGGTACGGCCCAGCTCGGGTCGGCGGCCGCCGGGGTGGAGGAACGCGGCGAGGGCTTCGTACATCGCGGGCATGCGGTCGAGGCGCTGGGCGGTGCCGAGCGTGCACCCGGGGCACAGGTAGCCGAGCTCCAGGGCGCGGTCGCACAGGCCGCAGGAGGCGCTCATGCCCGGCTCCGCTGCTGGAGCTGGTACAGGCGGAGGCTGTTCAGGTAGCGGTCGCCCGCCGAACGTCGGCGGACGGCGCGGGCTCGCTGGCGGTCGCGGCGGGCGTCGCGCCACGTCCAGTAGATGTCGGCGATCAGCATCGTGTAGACGCCGATGAGGACGCCGCACACGAGCATCTGGAGCTCGTTCGGGGTCATGTCGATCTCCTAGAAGGGGGGTTCGTCGGAGTAGCCGCCGGCCTGCGCGGCGGGCTGCTGCTGGCCGCCCCACCCGCCGCCCTGCTGCTGGCCGTTGGCCGGGCTGCCGGTGGACCAGGGGTCATCCGCGGGGCCCTGTCCGGCGGGCGCGCGGCCGCCGCCGTTCGGCCGGTTCTTCTCGACCTTGGCCGTGGCGCGGGAGAGAGCCGCGCCGACCTCGTCGACGTCGAGCTCGTACACCGTGCGCTTCACCTGCTCCTTGTCCTCATAAGAGCGCTGCTTGAGGCGGCCCTGCACGATGACGCGCATGCCGCGCTGCAGGGACTCGGCGACGTTCTCAGCGGCCTGCCGCCACACCGAGCAGGTCAGGAACAGGGCGTCGCCGTCCTTCCACTCGTTCGCCTCCCGGTTGAAGACGCGCGGCGTGGAGGCGATACGGAACTTGGCGACGGCGGCGCCGGCCGGTGTGAAGCGCAGCTCGGGGTCGTCGACCAGGTTGCCGACGAGGGTGATCACGGTCTCGCCTGCCATGGCGAACTCCTTCTGTGGTGTGCTGGGTGGGAGGCCGGGCCTGATACGGACAGGCCCGGCCGTCAGGCTGCGAACTGGGCCGTCTGCCGGTCGATCCGGCCCGACGCCCGATGCGACGCCTGAAGGTCTGAGACGTCCCCGGCCGTGCTGCCGCGCGGGACGACGATCCGGTTGAACCGGCAGTACGCCAGCTGCTTCTGCGACGGCGCCGCCGCGCGCCACCGTGAATCCCGGGACACGAACTGCCGCGGGGCGATCCGGCGGGCGTGGACCTCGGTCCACTGCATGGCGTCCGCCAGCGGGTACGCCATGTCCCGGGCCGGGGTCACGATCTCGCCGTCCTGCCACATCCTCAGCCGGTAGCCGCGCTCCGCCAGGTCGGGCAGCAGAAAGAGCAGCTTGTCGTCCCCGGCCGGGATGAACCACGTGCCGTTGTAGGTGCGCAGCCACCGGACGGGGGAGTCGGCGAACAGGTTGATGTCCTCGACCTCCAGCACGCCCGGGGCGGTGGGGACGTACTGCGGTTCCTCGGCGGCCTCCCGGAGCGACTGGCCTTCCTTCGGCTCGGCGGGGAGCCGGTCGGACATGTCGACGAGGGAGGCGAGCTTGTGGCGGGTGGAGGCGCCCATCACGTCGAGGATCAGGGCGTCCTTCTTGCCGTCCGCCAGGCGCAGGGCGCGGCCGGCCATCTGCACGTACAGGCCGGGGGACTTGGTGGGGCGGGCGATGACCGCGCATGAGGTGTGCGGGGCGTCGAATCCCTCGGTGAGGACCATGCAGTTGGCGAGGGCCTGGAAGTCGCCAGCCTGGTAGCGCTTCAGCGTGGCGGTGCGGTCCTCCTTGGGCATGTCGCCCCACACGACGCCCGTGGGGACCCCGGCGGCGGTCATGGCCTGCGCGACGACCTTGGCGGAGTTGACGGTGGGCGTAAAGACGACGCCGGGCCGGTCGGCGGCGTGCTCGCGGTAGGCCTGGGCGATCGTGGCGGCGGCGCTGGACTCCTCCAGGGCGCGGCCGAGCTGCCCCTCCTGGAGGTCGCCGCCGCGGGTCTTGACCTTGTCGAGGTCGAGGTCGCCGACGATGACGCGCTTGCCGCGGACGTCGACCAGGTGGCCGGCGGTGATGAGGTCGAGGATGTCGAGTTGGTAGACGACGTCCTGCCAGACGTCGGAGAGGCCACCGTCGGCGCGGGTGAGGGTGGCGGTGAACCCCGCGGTGGGGACGCCGCGCCAGGCGCCAAAGTGCTGGAGGACGGTCATGTAGCTGGGGGCGGCCGCGTGGTGGCACTCGTCGACGATGACCACCCCAATGTCGCGGATGGCGGTGCGGCGCTTCTCGACGGCCAGGGTCTGGACGCTGGCCACGATGACGTCCACGTCGTGATGCTCGTCGCGCTCGGCCTTGACGATGCCGACCCGGAGATCCGGGCGCACCGCGCGGATCTTGGCGGCGGCCTGCTCGATGAGCTCCTCGCGGTGGGCGATGACCAGGGCGCGCTGCCCGCCGAGCTTGGCGAGCAGCTGGCTGATGAGGTTCGCGAACACGACGGTCTTGCCTGCGCCGGTCGGGAGGACGACGGCGAGGCGGTTGTTCGGGCCGGTCCAGCCGGTGATGAGGGCATGGATGGCCTCGGCCTGGTACGGGCGGGGAGTGAACGTCTCGGGCGTATCAGACATGGCGGTCACCTCGGTTCCCCGTTGCGGGGTTCTGCGGGGATGTTGCGGGGATGTCTGCGGGGATTTCCGGACCTTGGAAAATGCGCTCTGACCTGCCGCTTAGCGGGGTTTGCGGGGTTTTCCGGAATGTGTCTTGAGGCTGACGTATAGAGCCGGAGGTGATCTTTACGGGACGCATGCACATCCGTGTTGCACGTGGTGTATGTGATGCGGGTCCGTATACGGGGGGAGTGGCGCCGATTCCGGAAATCCCCGCACTCCCGCAAACGCGCAGGTCAGGGGCGGTTCCGGAATCCCGGGAAAACCCCGCACGATGCGGGGATGTCGCGATCACCGGGCGCCTCCGTACCGCTCGACGCGCCACCGGTTCTGCTTCAGGTTCCGGTCGTAGACCAGGACGACCTTGAGATCTTCGTAGTAGCGGCCCGTGCGGGCCTTGAGCCAGTGCCCCAGCTGCTTGGTGGACGGCGCGTCGCCGTTGTGGAGGCGCGGCACGTCCTCCTTGAGGCCGAGCAACTCCTTGGTGGTGACGGCGCGGTCGCCGATGACTGTGTTCCAGGCCGTGAGGAACGCGGCCCACTCCTGGGCCTCGTCGTCGAGGGTCGCCGCGGCGTTGTCCCGGTTGGCGAGCCAGCCGGGGACCTCCAGGTAGTCGAGGATCCCGGCGATGACGGACGCCCAGCGGGAGTAGTCGCCCATGCGGGTGTTCACGGTCTTGGCGCCGGCCGCGAGCCAGCCGCGCACCATCGTGACGAGTGCGGCGACGACGGTGGACGCGTTGTCGCCGAGCCACCCGCGCAGGTCGCCGACGGTGAAGTTGTCGCGCTGGTCGGGGTCGGGGCAGTCGGGGTCCAGGCGTACCCACAGCGTGCGGCGGGCGTTGTCGCCGCCGGTGCGCAGGTTGTTGCCGGTCAGGACCCAGAGCCGGTCGTTGGGGATGGTGACGCTGCTCGTGCTGCCGAGCAGCCGGTCACTCCAGTTGGCCAGAGTGACGAGCGACGAGAGGATCGGCGACTTGATGATGTGCCCGTTGGGCAGGTTGTCCATCGCGATGACGGGGTCGCCGCAGTCCCACAGCTTCGCGGTGATGGCCTTGCGGAGCTCGGCATCGTTCTCGGGCCACGGCGTCTCGGCGAGGCCGTAGACGTAGCCGAACGCGTCCTTCAGGAGCGTCTTGCCGGAGCCCTGCGACGTGCTGGTGATGACCACGATCGGGGTCGGGCCGGGAATGTAGGGCCGGATGATCGGGGACAGCAGCGCGCCGAGGTACTGGGCACGGTCGGAGTCGTCGACGAACGGGAAGTCGGCGAGCATCTGCCCGAGGACGATGTCCTTGGCCCGCTGTACGGACTCGGGGGTGACCTGCGGGGCCAGCCTGCGCAGAGGGACACGCGGGTGCAGGTACAGGCCGGTCGCCCGGTCGTATCCGGGCGCCGTGACCAGGGTGGCGTCGGGCCGGACGACAGGCGAGGTGACGATGCCTCGGAGCGGCAGCAGGGGCCAGTCCCGGCGTCCGAGGATCGTGCCGCACGTCTTCGGCATGACCAGCTCGCGGACTTCCTTGGTGCCCTCGGTGGCCGGGTCGGAGACGACGGTGTACGACAGGACGTGCTCGGCGAGGTAGGCCCGCAGGTTGTCCGTGCCGAGCTGCTTGACGAGCGGGTTGCCCTGGTCGTCCTCGTACACCCAGCAGGGGCCGGAGGACCGCTTGTACAGGCCGGGGAGCTGGTCCTTGGCCATGATGTCGAGCAGCCCGTCGATGGCGTCGGCCTCATTGGTGATGTCCAGCTCGGGCTTGGTGTGCACGACACGCAGACCCGGGCCTGCCTCGGACTCCTCCTGTACGTCCGGGGCGTGGTCGGGGTCGAGGGCCGAGGAGCCGTCGCTGAAGTGCCGACCCTGCGAGGGCACGACGTTCAGCCGCCGCCGTGGGGGTTCCGAGCCGTACCCCTGGTTACGGAGGTCGGCGGCCGCGGCCTTGAAGTCTCCGCCGTGGCGCAGGTGCGCGAAGGCGCCGAACTTGCTGTACGGCACGTCGGCCTGGAACTCGGAGCTGGTGGTGAACACCCAGAGCCGGTCGGCCTCGGGGTCCCGGCCAGTGGTCGCCTTCACGCCGCGCGCGCCGTCGGCCCACCCCCAATAGGTGGTGTGACCTCGGGTGACGAGCGGCCGGAAGATGCCGGAGAGGATCTCCGTCCAGTCGGCGCGGACGTTGTAGTCCTCGCCCGGGCGCATCCCGCCGCCGGGGAGCGGCGGGGCCGGGCGAGGCGCGGTCTTGGGCGCCTCCGGGGTCGGCATCTGGTCGACCATGCGGCAGACGTCCCGCACCGCGTCCATCGTGTCGGCGTCGAGGACGGGGATGGTGCCCGGGCCGCCCGCCACCCGGAGGTAGGGGCGACCAGTGGCGTGGACCGGACCGCCGGACGGCTCGACCAGGCCGTAACCGCCCTCACCGCGCGTCTCGATGAGGACGCGGACGACCTTGGTGTTGGGCTTCTCGGCGAGGCGCTGGCGTTCCTCGGGGGTGTACTCGTCTTCCTGCGCGGGCCGGGAGGCCAGCTTGCGGTTCGGCGGTACGGCGGCGCCGTCGAGGCGGACGCGGTAGTGCCGGCCGCCGCTGGGCGACTCGGTCACCCAGCCGTTGAGGATCGCGTCCCAGGCGTCGCCGAGGCCGGACGCCTGCATGATCTCGGTGACCTCGTCGAGCAGGCCTTCACGGATGGCGAGGCCCTCGAACTCCAGCATCTCGACGTTGCCGGAGACGGCGCCGTAGACGACGGCGATGCCGTGGGGGCGGCCCCCGCCGAACCACTGGTAGTGGTCGGCGGGGGTGCTCCGGGTGACCTTGTACGGGGTCCATGAGCGGATGTCTGGCGCCTTGCTGCCGTCCGCCTTGATGGGGAGGACGCACAGGCCAGCGTCGTGCAGCTCGCGAGCGGAAGCCCGGAGGTCGGGGGTGGGCTGTGCGTCGTTCAACGGTGCTCCCCATGGAAACGGGCCAGGTGTTCGGTCTTGATGCCGCTGATGAAGTGCCGGAGGTCGTCTCCGCGCGCGGGCTGCTCGACGGGCTGGGGGCAGCCGGGCCGGAAGCACTCGTAGCGGGCGCGGGGCTTGATGAGGTCGACGTGGAGGACGGCGGCCACGGTGGTGGTCACTGGAGGCCTCCCGAGGCGACGATCGCCGTGATGAACCGCATGGCGTCGTCCTTGTGGCTGGGGCAGATGGTGATGTGCCACTCGCGCTGGCCCGTGGTCGCGCTGTAGACGTGCAGGGCGCTCGCGGCCTCCCGGGGGCAGCCAGCGCAGAACTCGCTGTCGTGCCCCTTGGCGAGGACGTCGCAGTCGCACCAGTTGCAGGTGCCGGTGTCGGGGAGGACCACGACAGCCGGGGTTCCGCGTCCGGCCAGGTCGCGGGCGGTGGCCAGGGCCTGGTCGGACAGGAACGTGTCGAGCGGTGTGTTCACGCGGTCACCTGCCAGGTGCCCGTGCGCAGCTGCTCCTCGGTGGCCCCGGCGAGGGCCGCCAGGATCGTGTTCAGGCAGCGCTGCGGGTCGTCGGTGACCACGAGCAGGAGCACCATGTCGTCGGTGAACTTCTCGACGGCGGGCGTCGCCTGGCCGATGGCCCGCATCTGGGCGCGGAAGGCCTCCATCGTGGCGATGTGGGGCGCCGCGAGCAGCTGCTTGTCGTGGCAGGCCTTGCAGTCGGCGCAGACGCCGTACTGGATGCCGGTCTCGCCGGTGAGTACGGCGGCGGCGGGACCGCCCTCGTAGGCGCAGACGGTGAGGTCGTGGGTCGTCATGCCGCTGCCTCCTCGGTGTCCTGGCGGAGGGCGGTGAGGATCTGCTCGGCCGCGTAGTCGGCGCGAGCGCGGACCAGCTCGGCGTGCGTGCGGCGCATGGCGTCCAGGCGCCCGGCGAGCGTGTTGATGACCGTTGCCAGGGCGTCGGGGTCGAGGCCGCCGATCCAGTGCTCGTCGATGACCTCGACGACGGCGAACGGCATGCGGTGGGCGAGGGTCCCGGCGAACGGGTGGACCTCGATACGGGTGCTGAGCACGCGGAACTCTTCGGGGGTCCCGGTGTTGTCGATCGGCAGGGTGACGTCGTCGCCGCTGCCAGTCCAGCAGTAGACGTCCACCGGGTACGCGGGGGTCTCGGCGTCCCGGTCGTGGTCGATGGTGCACCCGGGCATGCAGGTGACGGTGCAGAGCTGGCCCGTCTCCTTGTTGGTGAAGGACCAGGTGCGCGGGGTGTTGGCGGATTCCGGGGTCGACGGCGCTGCTGCCGCCGTGGCACTGTTGCTCATGAGCGTGTTCCGATCTCTTGCTTCGCGGTAGGGGTGGATTGCTCGACAGAGGCGGCCGGCTGGACCCCGGCTGCCTCTTCGTTTTGTGCGGTCGGCACCCCGGACTGGACCTCCGGGACGACGCCGCTCTCCTCGGCCAGGCCGAGGAAGTTCAGGACGTCGCTGCGACGGACGCGGAGGGCGCGCGCGCCGAGCTTGATGACCTCGATGGGGAACTCGTCGTCGCGGATCAGCTGGTAGCCGAGGTCGCCGGAGATGCCGAGGGCGGCGAACGCGTCCTGCGCGGTCGGCATGGCCGGGAGTGCGATGACTTCGGCGGCGGTCAGGGCCCGGGTCTTCATGCCGCGTCCCCCTCGGCCTGGCCGTCGGCGTTGCGGTCGATGAGCTCGTCGACGCTGAGGCCGTAGGTGGCGGCAAGGGTGAGCAGCGTTGCGGCGGCGGGCTGGACGATGCCGCGGCAGACGCGCGACAGGGTCGTCTGGTTGAGGCCGGTGCGCTTGGCGATGGCGTAGTTGGTGTGGTCGCCCTTGGCGGCGGCGGCCTCCTGGAGGCGCCTGTTACTCAGGCGGTAGCTGGACATCAGGGTCTCCTTGCTTGCTGGCTTGGGAGCTATTAACTCCTGCCGTGCAAGCAAGCTACGCCTGTGATTGCAGGCGTGCAAGCAAGCATCTGTAACAGTAGCTGTTACAAAGCCACTCCTGTCCGGTTATGTGCGTGTTCCCAAGCCAGTACTTGCTTGCTAGCGTGTATGGCATGCCGACGACAGAGACCGGCCCTGCCTCGCAGGCGAGCCGAGCGCAAAGCTTCGCGGAGTACATCCGCCCTGCCGTCGTGGCCGCCGGCTACGACATCGACAGTCCTCGCGGCGGCGGCAAGAAGGCGCTGGCCGAGGCCACGGGTATGTCGGCCTCCAGCGTGGGCCGGATGCTCGCGGGTCAGACGCTGCCCGAGCCCGTGCACCTTGAGCGGCTTGCCGAGGTGCTGGGCGTCTCGTTGATGGAACTGCTCGTGCGCTCGGGCGTAGTTTCAGAGAAGGCCGGCCAGAGGGCGCGCAAACCGGCATCGACGCCGGACACGTCACTAACGCCAACCCCCCCACTCACGCCGGAAGCAGCTGCGCGCGCTCTCGGGATTCGAAGCCCGGACCGCGTCCAGATGTTTACGGCTATGGCAAAGACGCTCGCTGACCAGGAAGAGGCGGACAAAGAAGTCCGACAGGGGAGAGGTGCCTGAATGCTGATGCGGGAGTGGAGGAGAGGCTCGGGGCTCCCAAGGTGGTGGTCGGAGCGGCGCACAGTGCGGCTTCTGAGAGGTCTCGGCATAGTGTGCGCGGCCTACGCGATGGCCGTGACGCCCGTGCTCTTGGCCGAGGATGAGAAAAAACCTTCTGCCCCATGGCTGCCGACCAACGGTGGTCAAGCCGGGTTCTTGTTGGTGATGGCCGCCGTGTTCGTCGTAGCTGGCGGGCTGGGCGTCATATTGGGGCTCAGGGACCGGAAGAAGAGGACGGGACAACCGATATTCCGGTCCCCGCCGTGGCCGAGCCCGCGGTCTTCCTACCAGCTGGGCGTCAAATGGACTGTGACCGGCTGGCGGGTATGGACGTTCGGAGTCCTTCTCTACGCCCCCTGCGTGCCGTGGATTTGGCTCAACTTCACCAAGGAAGAAGGGGAACCCATCTGGGGTGGCCTGCCCTTCTGGAATGAAGCATCTCTTGTGGACATCTGGATGATGCTTCATGCCATCTTCTTCTCGAGCTACTGCTTCGTCCTGAAGGGCAGGGAAGTCCGGCGCGGCAAGGAGCAAATCAGGGTCGCGGACGAATATCTGGCCATTCGCGAAATGCGGCTGCACGCTGAGGTCGACGCCATGTGCGAGAAGTTCCTGCAGCAGCAACAGGAATGGAAAGCCCAGAAGACGGCAGAGCTGTACGAGCAGATACTTGATCAGCAGGCGCGCGGGCTCTTGCCCTGCCCGAACTGTGACGAGCACAGGAAGTCGGCCTGAGGGGGCGTCAGCGGCATAGGCTCGATACTGCTGGGCGTGCGCCCGCATTCGGAGGGGAGGGACGATGACCGCATCTCGCCGTGCCGGCGGCATCAGCAAGCGGTGTGAGTGCCGCGGCCCGGACGGGAAGCTGCTGAGCAAGTCGTGTCCGCAGCTGGAGAAGAAGAACCACGGTGCCGTGCAGCTGCGGCAGGAACTCCCGCTGGACGCCAACGGGAAGCGCCGGCCGTTTCGCCGCACTGGCTACGCCAAAGTCACGGACGCGCAGGCCGACCTGACGAAGCTGCAGGCGATCCTCGACCTGCCCGGGGATGACGAGGACGGGCAGCGCCGCGTCGGCGACCTCCTGCAAGAGGTGATGAAGACCCGCGCGCCGATTCCCGATCCGACCGAGGTGTCCCGGAAGTTGGGCGTCGGCGTACCGCTCGACGGGAAGATGACCGTCGGCGACTGGCTCGACAAGTGGATGGCGGGGAAGAAGACGCGGCCGACCACAAACAACGGCTACCGCTCCCACATCCGTGTCCACTTGAAGCCCCGCATCGGGCATCTGCGCCTCGACCGGCTCAACGTCGGCCACGTGCAGGAGATGTTCGACGCCATCGCCGACGAGTCCGACGTCATCCGCGCGGAGAATCAGGCCCGCCGCGAGCAGGTGGCCCGCTCCAAGTGGTCCCGGCCGGGGAGGCCGCCGGCCAAGGAGCGCGAGCGCCTGGCGGCCGAGCGCGCGAAGCTGTCCGAGATGAAGCCGTACCGGAAGGCCAACACCGCGGCGACGCGGCACGCTATCCGGCGCACGCTCCGTGCGGCCCTCAACCGGGCTATCGCCGAGCAGCTCATCACCTTCAACGCGGCCGCCCACGTCGAACTAGGCTCCGCCGCACGCCCCAAGGGCCTGCTGTGGACCGACGAGCGCGTGAAGCGCTGGCGCAAGACGGGCGAGACTCCCGGCCCGGTCATGGTGTGGACTCCGCAGCAGCTCGGCCAGTTCCTCGATGAGGCCGAGGGCAGCAGGCTGTACGCCGGGTACCACCTCATCGCTTACCACGGTCTGCGGCGCGGCGAGGGATGCGGGCAGGGCTGGGACGATGCCCACCTGGACGCGCGGCCGCCCCGTATCGACGTGCTCACGGAGATCGTGGTGGACGGGTGGACGCCGGTCGAGACGGCGCCCAAGACGGACTCGTCTGTGGCGTCCGTGGTGATCGACCGTGCCACCGTCGAGGTGCTCCAGGACCACCGCGTGCGCCAGCTGTCCGAGCGTGACGCCTGGAACGCCCGGGCCGCGCAGCTGCGCGCCGAGGGCGAGGACGCCCACGACTGGATCGACACCGGCAAGATCTTGGCGGCGGAGGACGGCAGTTGGCTGCACCCCGACGTCCTCAGCAAGGAGTTCCAGCGGATCCGGGAGCGGGCCGGGCTGCCTCCCATCAACCTGCGTGACCTCCGGCATGGCGCGGCCGCGCTCGTAAAGGCTGGCGGCGGAGACATCCATGACGCCAAGAAGAAGCTGCGGCACTCGACCGTGGTGTTGACCTCGGACACGTACATGGAGCTGTTCGAGGAGTACGAGGAGGAGCTCGTCGAGAAGGCGGCGGCCGCGGTGCCGAGGGCGCGGAGGGGTGACGCCAAGGCCCCGGCGGAGTAGCGTTGTTGTTGGACAGAGGAGGCCTCGTCACCGCAGGTGGCGGGGCCTTTCTGCTGGCCCGCTGCTGGCCCGAACGCCAGCCAACGAGACCGGATGAGACCCGACGAGACCCGATAGCGAGTCGGCGGAGGGCGACCGGAAACGGGTCGTGAGCTGGGCAGGAGCGGCACCCGGCCGACGAGACCGGATGAGATCGTTCAGGGCCCTATGGGGCGTCCGCGGACTTTTAATCCATTGGTTGTGGGTTCGAGTCCCACAGGGCCTACAACGGAGCCCCAGTTCAGACCGCTTCTGAACTGGGGCTCGCAGCGTTTTGTGGGGCCTTGAAGATCGTTAGCTCAGTCGACGCTCAACCGAAGTGCTGCCGATCATGGGCATGGAGCGGCCCCGGCCGGGCCAGAGGGGCCGACCGGGGCCGCAGGGGGCCGCCCGCCCCCAGGAGCTCACGGGGTACAGGGGCGGCCGGGGCTTAGCCGCTAGCTCGTCGGCTTGTCCTCGCCGTGAGGCAGAGGGCACATGTCGACGTCCGGCCCGGCCAGCATGGCGATCATCTGCTGGTCGGGGTGTACCGGGCAGTACCGGCGCCCTCGGGCGTTGTCGGTCTGCCAGTCGTCCTCGGCGAGTTCCCGAGGCGTGGGTGGTCGGTACCTGCTGGCGGCCATGTCACCTCTCCTACTGGTCGTTCTCGGGCGGGGTGGGCGGGTCGTCGTCGGGCTTGGGCACGGGCGGCCAAGTCGCGACGGCTGCCGACAGCTTGCGGCGCATGGCACCTCCTCTCGGAGTCGCCGGCCGACTACGGTCAGAGTCGGTCGGTCTCTTGACGGGGACTTGCCGCCCCGCCTCGGCGCCCGACCTGTCCAGGGGCGTATGGCACCGCGGCGGGGTCTTGCAGCCCCTCCCGCCGAAGGCGTGCGGCACTCCGGAGGGAGGGGGGTTCAGAACGGCGTCAGCGGCGGGGCCGCCCGACGCTCGCGCATGAGGCATGGATGCGACCGGACTGAGCCGCTCCGCCCGAGGGGCTGAACTTGTCGTATGGCAGCCACGTCTCGCCGTCCTCGATCGGCTTGTCGCAGGCCAGGCACATGCGCATACCGGCGAGCGCGTCGTGGTGATCGCACAGGGCCACGACGGAGCGGGCCATCCGCTGCACGCGCTGCGCTTCGCCGAGCAGACCGGCCGCCTCCGGCTCGTGCAGCCGTCGCCGCGCCTCGCCGACGCCAACCATGGCGACCCTGGCGGGCACGTCGTTCTCGGGGAGGTCTGCGGCGAGCGCTTCGATGGCGGGCATCAGGTGCCGTAGGAAGCCGCCGAGATCCTGGTGCCAGAGCTTGAGGCTCTCGTGGCGGGGCAACGTGGGCTGGTCGAGGAACCAGGTCGCTGCGGCGCGCATGGTCGCGGTGGTGGGCGCGGAGCAGTCCGTCTGCTCCTGTGTGGCGTTCACCGGACGGGCCTCGAAGCCCAGACGGCTGGGCGTCAGTTTGTTGTCCCCGCGGGCGGTCATGCTGACATCACTCCCACTACGCTGTGTTGTCCGGCTGTCACCAATGACGGTAGGCAGGCGTGATTACCGCTTGTAGTGACCGTGGGTACGGGTACGGGCCCGTCCCGAGCGGGCAAGGGGAGCGCCATGGGGCAGCGGACGAGGGGAGCCCCGACCGGTGGTCAGGGAACGCCCGGGCGAGGCCGCGCGGGCATCATCTCGGGCTACGTCTTCCGGGTCATCCGCGAGCAGTTAGGCCACACACAGGACAGCCTCGCCGAGGCGTTTGGGGTGGCGCCGGACACCGTCGCCGGTTGGGAGACAGGCCGCCGGCCACTCATCTCCCTGCCCGTTGGGCAGATGCTCGTACACCGTCACCGGCTGATGCAGATGGGCACGGCGCCCGCCCTGCTCGCTGCCCTCGAACGCGCGATGGAAGCCGACATGCTGCTAGCCAGCGCCCTGGAGGACGAGGCGCCGGCCGGGCCCAACCCACTCGGGGCCTGGGTCATGCAGAGGGATCTCGTCGAGGTCCTGACCTGGCCGCTCAACGGGGTCCCGCCCAGTCCCGTGCGCGACCTCCCCGCGCCCCCTCGCCCACGCCGCGGCCCGGTGCCAACGGCGCCCGACCTGCCCACGGTCGACCGGCGCCGCTTCTTCAGCCGCATGCGGGAGACTGCGGAGCAGGCCCGAGGCGGCCGGGACTTCCTGCTGCGACGGCAGGCCCTGTACCTTGCCGGGTTCGACCAGGACGCAGACACAACCGAGTGGCTGGCGCACCAGCAGCGGACCGAGCGGCCAGACGACTGGCTGACGCAGTGGCTCAACTCCCGCTCCGCCGCCGCCGTGGCCGCGCGCCAGGGCGACCGGGACCGAATGGCCCACTTCATCGGCCGCACCCTCGGCGACAACGACCGTGCCGAGGCAGCGAACCTGAACTACTGGGCGTACTGGATCGGGGAGGCGCAGCACGTCCAGTTGTCGGACGACTTCATCGGCGAGGCGACACCCGGCCCCTGGCACGGCAACCTGCTGATGGCCCACCTGGTCCGCGGCCTCACACCCCGGCACGGTTTCTTCGACCTCAACGTTCACACCCTGTGGACCCTTCTCGCCGCGCGCCCCAACCTGCTGCGCGCACAGTCGGCCGCAGGGCGGGCCCTACGCGAACGACTGCCGATGATGTTGGATGATCCAGGGCTTTCGCCGCAGGCTCGGCGGGAGCTGGAGGGCATCCGGTACGCAATCCGCCTCGCCGAGGCGTGAAAGGGGACACCTGTGGGTGACCAGGACCTGGCGGACGTAGCCCACTTCCTATGGGAGGCAGGCACGTTGAAGACGGCCCGTCGAACGGGCTGGTGGATGGCGGGCGTTCGGGACCCCGAGAGTGTCGCCGAGCACGCATGGCGCACGTCCGTCATCGCCTCGGTCATTGCCACCCTGGAGGGCGCGGATGCCGCGCGGGCCGCGCACCTGGCGGTGTGGCACGACTCGCAGGAGACGCGCACGGGCGACGTGAACCACCTGGGGAAGAAGTACGCGGCACCGGGCGATCCGGTGGCGGTGACGGCGGATCAGACAGCTGGCATGCCCGAGGTGCTGCGGTCTGCGGTCCGTGCGGTTGTCGCCGAGTACGAGGCCCGCGAGACGCCCGAGGCCATCTGTGCGCGTGACGCGGACAAGCTGGAGTGCATGTTGCAGGGTCTGGAGTACAAGGGTCAGGGGTACGAGGCGGCCCAGCGCTGGGTCGACAACAGCCGGGCCCGGATCGTCACCCAGTCCGGTCAGTTGCTCGCCGACCAGCTGCTGGCTCAGGCCCCGCTCGACTGGCTGCGCGCGGCCATGGGCGAGCGCGCGTAGCCCCCCGAGAGACGTACACGGGCGCCGTAGCGGCGCTGATGTGGCGCAGCCCCCGGACGGCCTGTCACGGCTGCGCCGGGGGCTTCTGGCTTACGCCTGGCTTACGCCTTAGGGACCGCCCACTCGGCGCCCTCAGGCAGCGCCTCCGGGGTGTACAGCACGCGTTCGGGCCGCTGGTTGCCGGGCACGGCGAACACGGTCTTCCCACGCACGCAGTCACCGGCCTTCACGGTCGCTTCGTAGGGGTATTCGGGCTTGGGGAAGTCGCCGTAGGTCACGCTGCTCGGCTCGACGCGGGCGCCGTCCTCGTAAGCGAGGATCCATGGGTAGCGGGTGGTGCCGCCCGTGCCCTTCGCGATGCACGTTTTGATCTCAAGGGCCGCCCACTCGTATCCGTCCGTGCTGAACTCCTGGTCGGCGGTGGTCTGTGCCTTGATGCCTTGCTCGTAGCTGAGGACCGTGACCTTGACGGTGACGTCTCCGACGGCGTCGTTGAAGGTGAGCACCTCGCCGAAGCCTCTCGGTTCGTCCTCGGTTGGGCTGGGTGTGGCGTTGGCCTTCGCGGTCCTAGACGTATCCGACTCGCTGACCTTGTCGGCGCCAACTACTCGCTCGTTGGGGCTCTGGCAGGCGGTGAGCGTGGCGAAGAGCAGGGCCGTGGCTGCGGCAGTTGTACAGGTACGCATGGTCCCCCCTGGACGTGCGTGTTGGAGAGGGCATCATGTGTTGCTGTTAAGGGTCAGCGTGTGGTGTGTTGCCGTCTCGTGACCACGAGCAAGTGACGTGCATCTTGCCGCCGCCGGTTTGTCTTCGCCGTGCCCGGCGTCGTCGAGGGCGGCCTTGAGGTTCGGAACGACCAGCTGCCGTACTCGGTCGGGTTGAGGTCCTGCAGGCCGCGGAGGACCTCCTGAGTCCTGTTACGACGAGGCTGCTTGTGGAACACGAGGCACACGTCAGGTGGTCCCTCAAGGATGGGCCGGGCAGCATCAAGGCCCTGCGCCGCTCCAACGCTGCCCCCAGCCTTCAAGAACGTCAGGGGCGCGTCCACCCCCTCGGGGTGATCGCTCAGCGACAGATGACCATGCGGCACGTCGAGGCAGCCTGTGACACCTGGAACGAGTTCCTCGACGAACCTCAGATGATCAGCTCTGCGCGAGGGGACGATCACCTGCGGAGCTTGCGCACCGGCCTCAGGCCGTACGCGTCGCTGCAGGTCGTGCGTACCCCCGCCGAGCGAGCGCGTGAAGTCGCGCGGCAAGAAGGCAGCCTGAAATGACAAGGCGCTCCCTGTACGGCCATGAATGGCCGTACAGGGAGCGCTGCGTATGAGCGGGTGGCGGAGGCTCTGCCAGGCGGACAGGCCGAAGGCGGCGACCGGCAGGGGGACACCGTGGGTGTCCGAGACAGCCGGGCTGTGAGCTCACGGGGTGACCAGCTCTGGCAGATCCGCCAAGCACTCACTGGGCGGCCCGTCACGGGCCTGTGAGCAGATGCGGGCCCGAGTTGCACGTGTCGACGATGAGCCCGCGCCGCTGCGGCCCGCACAACGCCTCGCGTCACGCTCCCTGTCAGTGGATCGGCCGTATCCCTGTGCTGTTCGAGCGCCGCGCAGCCGGAGCGCCCAGCGTCGCGGGCGGCGGGCTCGGCAGGAATGAGCAATCGAGCTCAGAAGATGCTCAACACCATTGCTTCACGGGGTGGTCATAGCTTTTGCTGTTTCAACGATCTTGGGCACACTCGGAAAGCAGTACTCCGGTTCGCTGCCTGACCAGCATGTTTCATCCCGGCCAGGTGAGCCCGACCAGCTCGCCCATGCCGTCACGCACTACCTCAGGGGGGAACCATGACACCTCATGCCATCAGTAGGTCCACGTTGCGTGCTGTCTGGGCCGTATGCGCGGGCTCTCTCATCGCATCCGCCGCGGTCGTACCGCAGGCCATCGCGCCGAGTACGGCGTACGCCGCAGACGACTCGTGCATCTCGTCGGTCGGTACCTACGTCCTGAGCCCGGCGAGCACCAATCCCGCGAAGAAGCGCACCCTGTCCAAGTACATGGACTGGGGGCCGAGGTCGAGCGAGTCGAGTTTCTTCGATACGCAGTTCACCGCCCAGATACCGGGCACCAGCAAGCTGTTCTCTGCGCCGAACGGCGTGATCTACGAGATATCCAGCAGCGATCGTGATGCGCCGCTGAAGGCGTACAAGGACAACACCGCCGCCGGCGGCTCGCTTCTGACGCCGGTGAAGACGTACAAGCCCAACTGGACCACCGCCAAGCGGGTGTGGTCCAACGGCAAGCGGATCTTCGTCATCAACGATGACAACACGGTGAACGTGTTCGAGCAGACCGCCCCGGCCACCGGCGACGGCACCATCAGCCTCGTCACCACACTGCCGCGGTCCAACAGACTGACCGGGATCCTCAACGCCGAGGACGTGTGGATGGTCGGCTCGGTCATCTACACGCTGAGCACCGACGGCACGATCGCCCACCAGACCTACCTGGAGACCGGGGGATCCCCGGGCGCCATCACGACCTCGATCGGCGCCGCCGTCACCGACAAGACCGGCCTGAGCGGTGTCACGCAGGCGTGGAGCCCCGGTCCCGGCGCCATCAACACCCTCAGCCTCACCGACGACCCGGACACCACGGGCCGCATCAGCAAGTACACCACCGGCCCCTTCACCGGGATCAACGACGAGGTGAGCACCGGCATCCTCGGCGACGTCATGGCCGACACCGCCTCCTGCCTGGCCGCCCCGGACCTCGGCGTTCGGCCCTACTTCGGCGCCCCGCCGACCGACGAGGGCGATGTCCCGATCGCGCAGGAGCCGTCTGATACCGCCGCACCGCAGCCGTCGAACACCGTCACCGGCAAGTTCACCCTCGGCAACGGGCAGCCCGCGGCCGGTCTGCAGGTCACGGTCACCGCTGCCGACGTCGTCGCCGGCAGCGAACGCGCCGCGGGCGCGACAGAGCCCGTGGTGGGCAACGCGACGACAGCTGCCGACGGCACCTGGTCCCTGACGCTTCCGTCGACCCTGCCGACGGCCGTGCAGAAGGCGATGGACGACAACCGCGGCGCCCTGAACCTCAACGCCACCACGTCCGGCACCACCTCGTCCGGTGCTTCCGTCCTGGGCGTCGACGCCCTGGTCGCCGTACCGCCGAAGTCCGCGACCCTGCGCGCCGCGAGCAGCGAGGAGATGGCCTACTTCACGGAGGCCATCGATGACGGGCACAGCGTGCCGATGCTGCCGAACACGGTCGACGACGCCGCGGCGAAGGAGCCGACGCCGGATCAGGAGAAGCGGACGTTCGCCGCTCAGACGGAGGCCGACCCGAAGGCGACGGACGAGAAGACTCCGATGTGGCAGTCGGACCGGGGCTCCTTGGCGGCCGACTACAACCCCTACCTGGCGGGCGGCAAGGACATTAGCGGGGAGAAGATCACGCCCCGTGATTCGGGGTCGTGCGACACGTGGCGGTACAAGCAGTCTTCCAAGATCAAATACACTGTGGTCGGTGAAGCTCACGCGCACTGGGACGCGAAGGCGGCGTTCGAGTACGACGACACGATGAACAGCAGCATCGACATCGCCGTCAACAGCAACGGGGACTGGAAGGTCGGCGGCACCAAGCAGGTGTCGCATGAGACGGGCGTGTCGACGGGCTACGTCAACAAGGGCCCGTACTACGCCCGCCAGTACAAGGTGCCGATCGAGTACAACAAGTACAAGCACCAGCGGGTCTGCTCCGGCAGCGTCCGCGCCACCTGGTACACGATCGAAGCCGGCCGCTACAAGGTTCCCTCCGGCGGCTCGGTCGGCAAGCTCGGCAAGGACGTCGCGAACAAGGACGGCTCACCCCCCTTTGCCAACTCGCCCAGGAGCCATCGGGCCAAGGTCGAGCCGGGCACTTACTTCCAGCTCTCCAGGAAGAAGTCGAGTAAATTCGGCAACGGCGTCAATTTCATGGGCGTCGCGCTCAGCGTCACCACCGGATACGACAAGAACCACAAGCAGAAGATCACTGCGGGTAACCGCAGGGACGCAAAGCATGAGATCTGGGGGAAGAATGGGCCTGTCTCCGACAAGCCAGGCGTCTTCTACTCCTTCTAGGCGGCGCATCATTCTCGTTGCCGGACTCTGCGCCGTAACCCTGGCCGGTGCCGCCTGGGCAGTCACAGACTCATCGGCAGGCGGGGTCCGCGAGGGCTCCGCGCTCGACGGCGGCATGCAGTCGGCCGGAGATATCGGGTACGAGCACGCCCAAATCGGCGAGGAGTACTGGGCTGGCCTTCCCCTCACCTGGAATACGACAGCTGAGGACGTGGAGATCACCAAGGCGGAGTTCTCCCAGGTCCCCAAGGGGCTGAAGGTCATCGAGTACCGGGCCCTCAACGGCAATCAGACTGACGGGAACATCCTGTTCGCCCGCACCGACGGCAAAGGCGGTATGCCCGACCTGTTCAAGGCCAGGAACTACGCGGGCCACCCGGTCAAGGTGAAGGCGAAGTCCGGCAGCGACATCTACTACGTCGCCCGGGTCAAGGTCACCGGCCAAGTCCAGGGTGCGCTGAAGGGTTGCCGCTTCTGGTACCGGCAGGGCTCGGAGCAGTACCAGCAGCAGCTGGAGTGCTCCACCATCGTCCGCCTCGGGCCGCCCATCCAGTACGAGAACTAGGGATGAATGCCCCGCCGCGGGGCTGATTTCAGAGGACCGAACGCCCGCCCCGGAGCAGGAGGGCGGGCGTTCGGTCAGGAGGACTGGTGATCTCGCCGGTCGAGAGTTCCCAGCTGGCGGAGAGCCTCTTGGAGGTCGACCAGATCGGACCGTACTCGGACCAGTTCTGGCGCTGGTGCAGCCCGCGCGGCTGACCTCTTCGACTACTCGGGGGGCGACGCACGCCCTCGACCCATCGGACAGGCACTGGTAGGGCTACCAGGGTGTGACTGTCTCGGACATGAGCGATGCTGAGTGGCGCTGGTGCGGGACATGCTGCCGCTGCCGTCGTGGATGGCGGTCCGAGGCGGGCGGACGTATCTGCCGGAGGCTCAGGCGCGCGGGCAACGGCGACGATGAAAGGGCTGTTCAGCCTGCCTCCTTGCGTGAGCGATGCGTGAGCGGACGGAGCCGCACTGGTCATCACGGAGGAGACCATGCAGCGAGCCACACCTGTCCTGACCAGGCGATTCCGGACACCGAAGCAGCGTCCGGAACCACCCAGCAAGATCACGCCAGGACTTTCAATCCATTGGTTGTGGGTTCGAGTCCCACAGGGCCTACGGACGCGGAGAAGGGGAAACCCCTTCTGACCTGCCGCGCGGCGTCCGGGTCGGCTTGGGTCGGCTCGGGCGTCGCTTCGTCGGTGCGAGTGTCCGTGCGCGTGTCCTCAGCTGGTGCGGGCCGCTCCGTCGGGCCACACCACGTCCACGGGAATGCCGGCCGCGTGTGCTTCGAGGACCGTGTCGGCGGTGCCCCCGCCCGTTCCGCTGGGCGGTTCGCCGTTCCATACGGCGACGAGTCGGTCGGCACGCTCGACGAGTACGGAGTTGGCGGCCTCGTACGCCTGCCTGTCGGCCGTGTCGTGGGGCATGACGACCACTTCCTCGGCGGCCTCGACCAGGCGGTCGAAGAGCGCGGCGTGGTGGGGGCCGACCTTGGTCTGGCGGTAGTCCCGGGAGGGGACGACCACTGTGAGGCGTCCGCGGGCCGCGAGGACGGCTTCCGCGAACAAGGAGTCGGCGCCCTCGGCGATGCAGGAGACGCCGATGAGACCGCCGTCAACGGCGTACCCCCTGAGCAGGTCGTCCAGGGCGGCACGGACCAGCGGGACGCTGTCCGGGGTGAGGTCCATGTGTCCCGTCACCGCGATGGTTGGCACGGTCGTCACTCCCCCTTCCGGGCACGCCTGCCCACGGACTTCGTGTCACAAGGCGACAAGCGTGCAGAAGCCCACGATGTATGAGGCGGAGAAGATAACGGGTACCCACTGTTCGACATGCGTCAGGGGCAAGTACTTACGCCAGTCGTTGCCCCCGCTGAGTGCTCCCCATTCCGCCCGGGAGTACGCGTACGCCGGCAGCCGCTCCTCGAAGGCCCCGATCACGGCCCACTTGGCGCTGTTGAGCTGCCGGTAGGAGCGCACGATGACGAACCACGCGACGCACTGAGCGACGAGGATCACCAGTCCGGCCACGAGCAGCAGAACCGGCGCGTCGGCCAGGGTCCGGCCCGATACGGCCGCCACGACCGCCGCCACCGCGCTGTTGAGCGACAGAAAGAACGTGTTGGTCAGGTTGCGGCGGGCGCTGACCCGGTCGGCCATCTCGACGCAGAGTTTGTACTGCTCGAGCATCGCCTGCTGGTAACGGTCATGTGATTCCGCGTAATTGGAGGGGCCGACCGCTTCGTTCCACAACGCATCCCCGATGTCGCTCATGCCCCAAGCATGACGAGCGGTGCGAGGTCGTCGCCACCCCGTGTCCGGGCGGCAACTCGGGTTCTTCGAGCGGGACTTGCGATCCAGTCCCGCACGCGGAAGCGGTCCATCGACGGGTCAGTGTCCCGCGCCGCTGTCGTCCACGAGGGCAGGCGGCTCTCCGGCGGCCTGGCCGCCGGGGTTGTGCCCCACCCCGCGCAGCCGCCCACGGGGGCTGTACTCCACTTGGAGCGTGTCCGCGTCGGTGGCTCCCTCGGCCCTCCTTTCGCGGAGGAGCTCCTCGACCAGCGGCAACGGCAGGTCGAGGGTGAAGGGTGGCCGTCCGCCTGCCTGCGCGATCACGGAACCGCCGCGTACGTCCCTGCCCCCGGCTCCTGGCCCGTTGTCCTCCTGCTTGTCCTGCTGCTTGTCCTGCTGCTCGTCCGCGATGGCAAGGAACCGCCCTGTTCCCGACATCAGGAGGCTGACCTGAGTCTGATCATCCGCCCCGTCGGACCGCGCCGCGCGCACCGCCGCCTCCAGGTCGGCGATCGTCATGCACCGGCCTGCGTCAGCCTGATCCGCCGCGTCCTCCGCGTCCAACAGCTGAAGGATCACGATCTCCATGAACGGCACCAGTTGCTCGCGGTTCATCCTGCGGCTGCGGCCCTCCTCCGTCCATCCGCGGGTGGAAGTCGGGTCAAGCCTCACCAGATGAGGGGTCCAGTCGGCGTCGAAACGGATGTATCCGCGTGGCACCGGGAGCCATTTGAGGCGGTGTGAGTCGCTGAGTGGCGGATAGGCGGGCAGGCTCGGCGGGCGCCAGTCCGCACCGCTCCCGCGGCGCATCGCGTCCGCCTCCTCCCGGAAGATCACCTCAGCCCTGTCCCGGAACGCCGCGTAGTCACTCTCGTCGTAGATCGTGATGAGCAGTGTTTGCGGAGCGCGTCGCCGCAGACACCGCCGCAGCTCCCACAGGGTGCCTTCGGAGGTTCCCGCGGCGAGGAGCACAAGGCGAGCGTCCTCGATGAGGGAGGCGACGGTCGGCTGCCAGTCGTTCAGGGGCAGATACAGTCGCGCGGCTCCCAGCAAGGGGAGCGATTCGTCCGGTTGGCCGACGGCGATGACCCGCCCCAGGGTGCCGAAGACGCGGGAGATGCGCTCTTCGACGGTGCGCGTGCCGGTGTCGACGAGCGAGCCTCCCACGCGCTGGAACCGGCTGAAGGCGTGCGGCATGGACGCCCCCGTCGCGTCCGATGTGAAGGGCCGGAGGTACAACACGTAGGCGCCGCGCTTCGCGTCGGCCATCGTCCGCAGCACCGGAACACTGTGGCGGCGCCCTCGTCGTCTGAGCCTGCGGCCACCGAGAAGCGACACGGCGCCGACCGCGGCGACCGCCGCCACGATCAACGCCCGGTACCACAGCGGGTCAGTGGCTCCCGGCCGCCAGGGAACGGTCCGCATACTGCTGAAGCCCGCGATGAAGAAAAAGGCGCCGAAGATCGACATCAGAGTGCCGACCAGGCGCATGGCCCAGCCCAGCAGCCTGTGCTGACGTCGTCGTGGTGCGCCGAAGACCTTGGATTCGTCCCCCGTCATGTGATCTGGGTAGCAACGGGCGAAGGTTGATCACAAGCGGAATGTCGTAAGTGCCGCAGAACCTGCACGGCTTGCGTCAGGAAGTCAACAAGGAAGTCAACAAGGAAGGTCAACAAGGAAGGTCAACACGCCGCGGTCAGGGGGGCACCCCACAGGGATGTCACAGCTTGATCCGTTAAGTACTCGCTGACGTATGGCGAGTTTGCGTCAGTGACGCATCTCATCGCCCCGAACTATCAACAGAAATCGGTCCCTTGAGGGAAGCTGAGCGATCATCCGGGATCACATTCCGGACCGCGGCGGTCGAAGGTGCTCGATCCGGCCGCCGACCTTCATTCCTTCAGCACCAGGGATCACCATGCCCCCCACCCCCCACCCGGCCCCGATACCGGGCGGCGCGCGACGCGTCGCGCGGGTCGCCGTGGCCGCCGGGCTCGTCGCCGCGCTGTCCGCGGCCGGGCCCATACCCCTCGCCCTCGCCGCGGACGGTGCCCCCGCTGCCGCGGCCGACCCCGGCGTGAAGTCCGCGCACGACAAGCTCGGTTCGGACGACGCCGACCTCCTCGCGGAGGCCAAGGCACAGCGCGACAAGACCGTCACGATGATGATCGCCACGGCGCCGGGTCAGACCGAGAAGGTCGCCGCGGAGCTGGACGCGATCAAGGGCGGCTCGGTCGGTCGTACGTACGACAAGCTCGGGTACGTACGGGCCACCGTGCCGACCGGCAAGGCCGACTCGGCCATCGCGGCCGCCGCGAAGCTCTCCTCCGTGCAGGCCATCGACCTGCGGGACGAGATACCCCTGGAGGAGCCGAGCCTCGACGCCGGCGCCAAGTCGAGCGCCTCCGTGGCCGCGTACCCCGGGCCCGGCAAGGACACCGCCGCCAAGAACCCGTACAACCCGTCCTTCGAGACGGGCGCCGTCGACTTCGTGAAGAAGAACCCGAAGGCGGACGGACGCGGAGTGACCATCGGTGTCCTCGACACCGGGGTCGACCTCGGCAGCCCCGCGCTCCAGAAGACCACGACCGGTGAGCGCAAGATCGTCGACTGGGTGACCGCCACCGACCCGATCGTCGACGGCGACGGCACCTGGCGCGCGATGACCACCTCCGTCTCCGGGCCGGCCTTCACCTACGGCGGCAAGAGCTGGAAGGCCGCCGCGGGGTCGTATCTGATCAGCACCTTCCGTGAGGCCGTCACCAACCAGGGCAAGGTCACGGACGGCGACGCCGACGGTGACGTCAACCGCGACGGGGACACGACCGACGACTGGGGCGTGCTGTACGACCCGGCCGCCGGCACGGTGACCGTCGATGTCAACGCCAACGGCGACTTCACCGACGACACCCCGATGAAGCCGTACAAGGACGGCCACCAGGTCGGCCACTTCGGCACCGACGACCCGGCCACCGACATCCCCGAGACGCAGGACTTCGTCGTCCAGGTCCGCAAGGACGTCCCGATGGACCCGCTGGGCGGCGACTGGGTCGGCAAGAAGGCCGACTTCGTCAACATCGGCCTCACCGCGGGCGCGCACGGCACCCACGTGGCCGGCATCACCGCCGCCAACGGCATGTTCGGCGGCAAGCACATGAACGGCGCCGCCCCCGGAGCGAAGATCGTCTCGGCCCGCGCCTGCGTCTTCGGCCCCGGCTGCTCCAGCGTCGCGCTCACCGAGGGCATGATCGACCTCGTCGCGGGCCGTGGCGTCGACGTCGTCAACATGTCCATCGGCGGCCTGCCCCCGCTGAACGACGGCAACAACGCCCGCGCCGAGCTCTACACGCGCCTCATCGACACCTACGGCGTCCAGCTCGTCATCTCCGGCGGCAACTCCGGTCCCGGCGCCAACACCATCGGCGACCCCGGCCTCGCCGACAAGGTCATCTCGGTCGGCGCCGGCGTCTCCAAGGAGACCTTCGCCGCGAACTACGGCACCGGCGTGCGCAGCAAGTACCAGCTGTTCAACTTCTCCTCGCGCGGCCCGCGTGAGGACGGCGGCTTCACCCCGACCGTCGTCGCCCCCGGCTCCGCGGTCAGCACGATCCCGGCCTGGATGCCCGGCGCGCCGATCGCCGAGGCGGGCTGGAAGCTGCCCGCCGGCTACGCCATGTACAACGGCACCTCGATGGCGTCCCCGCAGGCCGCGGGCGCGAGCGCGCTGCTGCTGAGCGCCGCCAAGCAGAAGAACATCGCCCTGACGCCCGAGAAGCTGCGCACCGCCCTCACCTCGACCGCCCATCACATCGAGGGACTCCAGGCGTACGAGGAGGGTGCCGGCCGTATCGACGTCGTCGACGCCTGGAAGGCGGTCAGGGCGGGCGCCACCGCCCACGACTACGCCGTGAGGGCCCCGGTCGACACCGCGCTCGACCAGGCCCTGAAGACGCCGGGCATCGGCACGGGCGTCTACGACCGTGAGGGCGGCCTGAAGGCCGGGCAGAAGAAGTCGTACGACGTCACCATCACCCGTACGTCCGGCCCCGCCGGCTCGCTCCCGCACACCTTGCGCCTGGCGAACAACAAGGCCCGCACCTTCTCCGTCCTCGGCCCGAAGGTCGTCGACCTGCCGCTGAACAAGGCGGTGACCGTCAAGGTGCAGGCCGCGCCGAGGCGCGCGGGCATCAAGAGCGTGATCCTGGAGGCCGACGACCCGAGGACGCCGGGCGTCGACAAGCAGATCCTCAACACGGTCGTGGTCTCCACGCCGGTCCAGCACACCTTCACCGCGTCCGGCTCGGTGGAGCGCAACAACTTCAGGTCGTACTTCGTGACCGTCCCCGAGGGCGCCAAGTCGCTCCAGGTCACGCTCGGCGGCCTGAAGGAGGGCAGCCGGACGCTGTTCAGCGCCATCAGCCCGTACGGCGTCACGGTCGCCGACAACGACGTGAACACGACGGACATCGCCTCCTACGCGGACCCCGTGCCCGGCGTCTGGGAGATCGAGGTCGACGCGCGCCGTACGTCGACGCTGCTGGACAACCCGTACCAGCTGAACGCCACCGTGTTCGGCGCGGCCTTCGACCCGGAGTCCGTGACCGTGCCGGAGGCCAAGGTCGGCACGCCGGTCGCCGCCTCCTGGACGGTGACCAACAAGCTGGCGGCCGTCGAGGGCAACCTCAAGGGCGGCGCGCTGGGCTCGTCGAAGTCCACGCGGCCGACCATCGCCGACGGCGCGACGCAGACCAGCACGGTCGAGGTCCCCGAGGGCACCACGTCGCTGGACGTCGCCATCGGCGGTGTCTCCGACCTGGGCTCCGACCTCGACCTGAACGTGTACGACGCCGAGGGCAAGCTCGTCGGCCAGTCCGCGGACGGCGACTCCGACGAGTCCGTCTCCATCGCCGCCCCGGCCGCCGGTACCTACACCGTCGAGGTGGTCGGCTTCGAGGTGCCGTCCGGCTCGACCGCGTACGACTACCGGGACGCGTTCTTCTCCTCCGCGCTCGGCTCGGTCAAGGTCGACGAGTCGGCGCCGGTGAAGCTCGGCACGGGCGACTCCGCGAAGGTGGCGGCGGACGTCACCGTCGCGCGGGCGGTGCCCGAGGGCCGGCAGCTCTTCGGCGAGGTACGGCTGGTGAACACGCGCGGGACGACCGCGGGTGTGGGCGGGGTGACGATCGAGAAGGTCACGCCGTAGCCGTATGACGCACGGTTGAGGGGCGGGTGTCCGATCCGGACGCCCGCCCCTCTTGCCTTGCCGTCGACGGTCGTGCCGTCAGCCGTCAGCCGTCAGCCGTCAGCCGTCAGCCGCCGTGCCGTCAGCCGACGTTGAGCCCCGCGAGCTCGCCGAGCGGCAGCGTGTGCTGGGTCTGGAGGACCTTCGCGCGCAGGTAGCGGACGTTGTCCGGGGTGGCGAAGACGCCAGTCGGGACGCGGTCTTGGACCTGGATGCCGAGGGCGCGCAACTGGTCGGCCTTGTCGGGGTTGTTGGAGAGCAGGTCCAGTTCGCCGATGCCGAGGGCGGCGAGCATCTGGGCGGCCGCCGTGTAGTCGCGGGCGTCCTCGGGCAGGCCGAGGGCGGCGTTCGCGGCGTAGGTGTCGAGGCCCTGGTCCTGGAGGGCGTACGCGTCCAGCTTGTTGTAGAGCCCGATGCCGCGGCCCTCCTGGCGCAGGTACAGCAGCACGCCGCCGCGCTCGGCGATGCGCTCGACGGCCTCGCGCAGCTGGGGGCCGCAGTCGCAGCGGGCCGAGCCGAAGACGTCGCCGGTGAGGCACTCGGAGTGCAGCCGGACCAGCGGGGTGGCGCCGGGGGCCGGGTCGCCGAGGACGACGGCCACGTGCTCCAGGCCGTCGGTCAGGCCGTGGAAGGTGACCAGTTCGGCGTCGACGCGGTAGCCGTCCTGGAAGCGCAGCGGGACCCGGACGCGGGCGCGCTGGGTGGCGGCGGCGGTGAAGTCGGGCATGCGGGGTCTCCGGGTTCCGTACGGGGGCTTGCTGCTTCAGATTTGAAGCAGCTCCTCGGTCAGGACCCTACCCCATGCTTTAAATTTGAAGCAACCAGTTTGTCGTACGGGTCACAGGCCGGGCCCGGGCCTCACGACTCCCGCTTCACGAACAGGACTTGCCCGAACGCCGCCGCCAGGGCACGTCCTCCGCGGTGGGGCGCGCGTCCTCCCCCTGGAACCCCTCGGAGACCGCTGTGAAGATCTCCTCCAGCTGCCCGACCTGCTCCGGGGTCAGCCGGTCGAAGAGCAGCGCCCGTACCGTCTCCACATGACCCGGCGCAGTGCGCTCCAGGACGCGCATCCCGTCCTCGGTGAGCGTCGCGATGCTGCCGCGCTTGTCCCAACGGCAGTCCTCGCGCCCCACCAGCCCGTCCTTCTCCAGCCGCGTCACGGCGTACGTCAGCCGGCTGCGGGTGATCTTCAGCTCTTCCGCGAGGTCGGTCATGCGCAGCTTGCGCTCCGGAGTCTCGGACAGGGTGGCCAGGATGGAGTAATACAGATGGGGCATGCCGGCTTCCTGCTGGAGCTGCCGGTCCAGCGCGTCCTCCACGAGGGCGACGGAGGCGATGTACGCGCGCCAGGCGCGCTGCTCCTCGGGGGAGAGCCAGCGAGTCGTCATGCGACCAGTGTAGGTTTGTTTCAAACTTGAACCAAGCCCCAGGCTTCCGACCCGGGAATCCCGTCCCGGGATTCCGCCCCGAGACCCCTGACCCGGAGAGCGCGCCGATGCCGTCGTACCCCTACGTCCTGCTGTCCGCCGCGGTCTCCCTGGACGGCTACCTCGACGACACCGGCCCCGACCGCCTGCTGCTGTCCAGCCCGGCCGACTTCGACCGCGTCGACGAGGTACGGGCGTCCGTCGACGCCATCCTGATCGGCGCCGGCACGATCCGGGCCGACAACCCCCGGCTGCTGGTGAACTCGGCCGAGCGGCGGGCCGCGCGCAAGGCGGACGGGAAGCCGGAGTACCCGCTGAAGGTCACGGTCAGCGCGTCCGGCGAACTGGATCCCACGGCGAACTTCTGGCACACCGGCGGCGAGAAGATCGTCTATACGACGGAGCGGGGCGCGGAGCGGCTGCGCCGGGTGCCGGTCGCCGCGGACGTGGTCGCGCTGGGCTCTGACCTGGACTGGCGGGGCCTGCTGCGCCACCTGCGCGAGGCCCGCGGGGTCGAGCGGCTGATGGTGGAGGGCGGCGGCACGATCCACACGCAGCTGCTCCAGCAGGGCCTCGCCGACGAGGTCCAGCTGGTGCTGGCGCCGCTGTTCGTGGGGGATCCCAAGGCGCCGCGGCTGTTCGGCCCGGGGGAGTACCAGGGCGGACGGCTGCGCCTGCTGGAGACGCGGCGGATCGAGGACGTCGTACTGATGCGCTACGAGCCCACCGCGCCCGGCGCCGGTGTGCTGCCGTCCGCCGCCGACCGGAGATGGCTGGCGCTGGCGTGCGAGCTGGCGGCCGAGTGCCCGCCGTCGGGGACGGCCTTCAGCGTCGGGGCGGTCGTGGTGGCCGCCGACGGGACCGAGCTGGCGCGCGGCCACTCCCGCGAGGGCGGCGACCCCGTGGTGCACGCGGAGGAGGCGGCGCTGGCGAAGATCGCGCCCGGAGACCCTCGTGTGACGTCCGCCACGGTCTACACCAGCCTGGAGCCGTGCACGCGCCGCGCGTCCCGTCCCGTGCCGTGCGCGCGCCTGATCCTCGCCGCCGGGGTGCGCCGGGTGGTGACGGCCTGGCGGGAGCCGGACACCTTCGTGGCGGGGGCCGACGGCAGCGGGCTGCTGGCGGGGGAAGGGGTGGACGTGGTCGTCCTGCCCGAGTACGAGGCCCGGGCCAAGGCCCCGAACAGCCACCTCCTGCCGTGACACCGGCGCCCTGAACACGCCTCGGAAAACGCCGCTCGCGGCGGCCCCGGGAAACGCGTGTGCTTTCCGTCCCGCGGATGGCGTACTATTGAGTCATCGCCGCGGGGTGGAGCAGCTCGGTAGCTCGCTGGGCTCATAACCCAGAGGTCGCAGGTTCAAATCCTGTCCCCGCTACTGAAGACTCAGGGCCGGAACTGAAAAGTTCCGGCCCTGAGTGTTTTCCACGACTCTCCATGGTTTTCCACGGCGGCTTTTCTGCCCGGCCGCCCGCTGGCCCGGCCGCCCGCTGCTCCGGTCGGCCCTCACCACTCGCCCCCGGCCCCGCCTTCGGCAACCCTGGTGAGGTGGAGGAACGGCGGATCTCGTACGCACGCCGGTTCGTCCGGCTGCTGCCCGCCCTGCTGATCGCCGCCGGATGCGGGTACGACTACGTCACGCCCACGGATTTCACCGGCGCCCCCTTCTTCACCGCCGCGCCCCTGGTCGCCGCCCCGCTCTACTCGCAGCGCGGCACGGTGCTCACCGGCGTCGTGGCGGTCGGCGCGCTGCTCGTGCTCCGCGCCAGTCTGGGCGGCCTGCCCCGGGCCGAGGTGATCACCGAGCTGGTCACCGTGGTCACCGTCTCCGTCCTCGCCGTCCTCATCAACCTCCTCGTCCGCCGCAGCGACGCCCGCCTCGCCTCCGCCCGCGCCATCGCCGAGGCCGCCCAGCGCGCCGTACTGCCCGAACCCGCCGAGCGGATCGGCGGCTACCAGATCGCGGCACGCTACGAGGCGGCGCAGGAGGGCGCCTTCATCGGCGGTGACCTGTACGCGGTGCAGGACAGCCCGCACGGTGTGCGGCTCGTCGTGGGGGACGTGCGCGGCAAGGGGATGGGGGCGGTCGGGATCGTCGCCGTGGTCATCGGGGCCTTCCGGGAGGCCGCCGAGCAGGAGGTCACGCTGGAGGCGGTGGCGCAGCGTCTGGAGCGGGCGCTCGCGCGGGAGCGCACGCGGCGCGAGGGGGTGGAGCCCGCCGAGGGGTTCACCACCGCCGTCCTCGCCGAACTCCCGCACGGCGACGGGATCGTACGCCTGGTCAACCGTGGGCATCCCCCGCCACTGCTGCTGTACGCCGACGGCACCGTGTGCGCGCTGTCCGCTCCCGAGCCCGCCCTGCCGCTGGGCATGCGGGAGCTGGGAGCCTGGCCCGACCGGGCTCAGGAGGCCGGCTTCCCGACCGGTGCGACGCTGCTCGTGTACACCGACGGCCTGTCCGAGGCCCGGGACGAGACGGACCGGTTCTACGACCCCGAGACGGGACTCGCGGGGCGGGCCAACGCCCGGCGCGAGCCGACCGCGCTGCTCGGCGCGCTCGCGGCGGAGGTACGCCGGCACTCCGGCGGCGGGATGGCGGACGACATGGCCCTCATCGCCGTACGCCGTCCCTGAGGCAGGAGTCTCCGAGAGCCTCATGGAGATCTTGTGGAGCCACACCCGTGATCGTTGTCACCAACGGTGATCGAGTGACCCCCCTCCGCATAACAACTGACATACCGTCAATGCCTGTGTGGCCCCTGAGGGCTGGCCAACTCGCCCGAATTAGGCCGCTCATGACCTGTAAGTCCAGGCGAAAAACGTTAATGATCAAGTGGAACAGCTTGGAATCCGCACCCCCCGTCTATTAACGTTCGATAACGCAGCGCGGTCGTCCCAGCCGTCACAAGAGGCGGCTCCGTGCGCACGCGCCGAATCCCGCAAGGGAACCGGGGAACCACCACCTTGGGGTGAATCGCACGGATACCGCCGGGAACTCACGGCCGGTATACGCGCGTAGGAGACCTTCCTGCTCCGAACCCGTCAGCTAACCCGGTAGGCGAGAAGGAAGGAAAGGAGTACGCCCACGTGGCGTCCAACCGGCCTGCCCCGCAAGCCCCGTTCGTGCCGAACCAGCGCACCACCGAGACCTTCGGCTACGACCGCCATCGCACCGACGAGGGCCCGTTCGAGGAGTGGAACCCCACCGCGGAGTCCATTCGTCCGGTACGCGGCAGGCATCGCGTCTCCAAGCAGCGCGGCGGGGGACTCGCCCGCAGCTCCACGGTTCTCGGCGTCGGTGTCATAGCCGCCGTCGGCGCGGGCGGCATGGCCAGCGCCAACAGCGGCAAGCCGCCGGTGGCCATCACCATGCCGGACCTGCCCCTGATCTCCGACGACGACGCGGCTCCCGCCGAGGACGCCGGTACCGCCCTCAGCACCATGGGTGCGGCGACCGACGCGACCACGCAGGACGCCACCGACGCCGGCGAGGCGCTGCGCAGCCGGATCATGGCGCAGGCCGAGCAGCAGCAGGACCAGATCGAGAGCAAGGCCGCCGCGGCCGCCGTCGCCGCCGCCGAGAAGGAGGCCGCCACCGCGGCCGCCAAGGCGGAGAAGGAGGCCGAGGCCAAGGCCGCCGCCGCCAAGGCCAAGGCCGAGGAGGAGGCCCGCAAGAAGGCCGAGGCCGAGCGCCTCGCCGAGCTGGCCAAGCAGTACACGCTGCCGACCTCCTCGTACACCATCACCTCGACCTTCGGTCAGGCCGGCGCCTACTGGTCCTCCGGCTACCACACGGGCCTCGACTTCGCCGCCCCCACGGGCACGCTGATCAAGGCCGTGCACAGCGGCACGATCACGTTCGCCGGCTGGGACGGGTCGTACGGCTACAAGACCGAGCTCACCCTCGACGACGGCACCGAGATCTGGTTCGCCCACCAGTCCTCGATCAGCGTGAGCGTCGGCCAGAAGGTCAACACGGGCGACGTCATCGGCCGCGTGGGCGCCACGGGCAACGTGACCGGGGCCCATCTGCACCTTGAGGTCCACCCCGGCGGCAGCGCGAGCGGCATCGACCCGATGGCGTGGCTGCGCGGCAAGGGGCTCACTCCCTGAGGCTTCGGGGGGTGCGGTGGGGGCCTCGCGGAGGGATGTCTTCGCGGGGCGGCTTTGCGCCGGTCCTGCTCTGAGGCCGTCCTGCTCTGAGGTCGTCCTGCTCTGAGGTCGTCCTGCTCTGAGGTCGTCCTGCTCTGAGGCCGTCCTGCTCTGAGGCCGTCCCGATCTGCGGCCGCCCTGATCCCCGGCGGTCCTGGCGACAACCCCCCGACGTCAGGGCTGCCGGTTCCCGGAGCGTCGGGCTCCGCTTGTTTACGGGAAGTTTGCGACGGTGCCGGAAGAGGGGCCTCCGGCCAGGACGTTGATGCCGAGCATGACCGCATCACTTCGCAAGCTCGGCTCCTCCGACCTCGAGGTCTTCCCGCTCTCCCTCGGCGGCAACGTCTTCGGCTGGACCGCGGACGAGGCCCAGTCCTTCGCTGTCCTGGACGCCTACACGGCCGCGGGCGGCAACTTCATCGACACGGCCGACTCGTACTCGGCGTGGGTCGAGGGCAACGCGGGCGGCGAGTCCGAGACCATCATCGGTAACTGGCTGAAGGCGCGCGGCAACCGGGACGACGTCGTCATCGCCACCAAGGTCAGCCAGCACCCCGACTTCCAGGGCCTGACCGCGGCCAACATCAAGGCGGCCGCCGACGCCTCGCTCCGCCGCCTCGGCACCGACCACATCGACCTCTACTACACCCACTTCGACAAGCCGGAAGTGCCGGTCGAGGAGATCATCGGCGCGCTCGACGACCTGGTGAAGGCCGGCAAGGTGCGGCACATCGCCGCGTCCAACATCTCCGCGCAGCGTCTGGAGGCCTCCCTGGCCTTCTCGGACCGGGAGGGCCTCGCCCGGTACGTCGCCCTCCAGCCCCACTACAACCTGGTCTCCCGCGACACCTACGAGGGCGAACTCCAGAACCTCGCCGAGCGCGAAGGCCTGGCCGCCGTCCCGTACTTCGCGCTGGCATCCGGGTTCCTCACGGGCAAGTACCGCCCCGGTACGACGGTCCAGAGCCCCCGCGCCGAGGGCGCCGCCAAGCACGCCGCCTCGGAGCTCGGCCAGAAGGTCCTCACCGCCCTCGACGAGATCGCCGCCGCCCACGACGCCCCGATCGCCACGGTCGCCCTGTCCTGGCTGGCAGCCCAGCCAACGGTCACCGCCCCGATCGCCTCGGCCCGCACGGTGGACCAGTTGCCGGCCCTGCTCGGGGTGGACGGCCTGAGGCTGACGGAGGAGGAGGTGGGGAGGCTTGCGGAGGCGTCGGCCCGCCGCTCTTGACCAGCCGCTTCGCAGCCGTGGCGGTCTGCTCCCCCAGCGGCCCCGAGGGCACCGCGGCGTGGCTGTAGCCGTTGGTGGGAGGTAGGCCTCGGGGCGTACGCGGGGGCGCGTCGTCGCGTCCTACTCATCCGGGTCCCAGGCGCTGAGCTGGTCGAAGAGACGTCGGTCGCCGTCGAGCCGCAGGGAGTTGAACGGGATACGGTCGTGCAGGATGAGGACCAGCTCGTCGGCCGTGCCCCGGGCGGAGGCGTTGGCCGCGTCCGGGTCCTGGTCGGCAGCGGTGGCCGATATGGCGCCGGGCCCGGGGAGACGGGCGGTCCGTGCGCCGTCGGCGGAGAGCGAGAGGCGCCAGGAGCGGCCCTCGGAGGCGTGGAAGTCGATGGCAGCGGGCTCGTGCGGCCAGGCACTCGTCGTGGCGACGCAGGTGGACAGGAACTCGTCGACACCGTCGAGTGCCACCTCGGCCGGCAGCGGCTGCGGGGCACCCACGGTGATCTGGGCGTCGTAGGTGTGCACCGCCATCTGCTGGAGCTGGTGCCGAGCCACGGCACCGGAGGTCTGCGGCGACTGCGAGGTCCCCCACCACGTCCAGCAACCGCGATCCGGGCCGGCCTCCCGCAATGCGTCCAGCAGTTGCTCGGTGGACTCCGCCAACCAGGTCAGCAGGGCCTCGCGCTCCCGAGGCGCAGCCGAGGCGCCCTCCGCTGCGGACTTGGCCGGAGCAGGCCCCGCGGCGACGGTGGCGGCCCAGTCGCGGCGCCCGTCGCCGATGTGCTCCGCCAGATCGAACAGCGTCCACTCGGGGCAGGTCGGCACCTGCGCGTCGAGGCTGGGCGCGGAGGCGACCGCGGCGATGAAGGCAGTCGACCGTTCGTCGATCAGTCGCAGCAGATCGGGGAACTCAAGTGTCGTTGTCACCCGGACTCTCTATCACCGCCTTCCCACCATCGGACAGCGGTTTTCACAGCCGGCAGCGCGGGAGGGCCGAGGGGGGGCGAGGCGCGTTTCCGCAGGTCGCCGCACCGGCCCCACCCGAACCGAGCCGATCCCAGCTCACGTCCGATACGGGTTGTACGCGGGGTACGGCGCCGCCCCGTGTCCCTGCCAGTGACCTTGCCCTGGCCAGTGCCCTTGCCCTGGCCAGTGACCCACCCCCGCATACCCGTACGCGGCCCACACCTGCACAGCCACCCCTTCCAACGCAGCCCGCTCCAACACCCCCCGGGCCACCTCCCGCCGCAACCACAACTCCTGCAACAACTCCCGCTCCCGCACCACGAAGTCACCCCCACCCCGCCCTCGCCGCCCCCGCCGCCGCAGAAACGCCAACGACGTCGCGTACCCCTCGTACTCCGCCACAGCCCGCGCAGCCCTGCGCCCCCCGAGCCGCCGCGCATACGTCCGGGCCACCCGCCGAGCCCGCATCGAACCGAGCGCGTACGGCTCCCCGGGCGCCAGCCACCCGGCGACGACGTAGGCGGGAAGCTCCTCCCGCACGGTCCGCAGCTCCCGTTGCCGAGTCCAGATCACCAGCCACGTCAGCAACCCGAACGCGGGCGCCATGAAGGCCGCGTACACCGCGAAGAACCCGAACTCGCCGAAGCTCGACGAGCCGTTCCACAGGGCGTGCATGCCCATGGCCAGCAACAGCCCGGTGAGGGGGAGGAGAACGCGCCGCACATGCTGCCGCTCGCCCGACAGCGCGGCGATACCGAAGCCGATGCCGGTCAGGACGGTGAAGAGGGGGTGCGCGAAGGGCGACATGATGACGCGGACGAAGAAGGTCGCCGCGGTCACGGAGGCGATGCCGCTGTCGCCGGAGAGCTGGTCGGTACCGAAGGCGGTGCCGAGGTAGAGGATGTTCTCGGTGAAGGCGAACCCGGTGGCGGTGACCCCGGCTATCACCACGCCGTCGACGATGCCGGTGAAGTCCCGTCGCCGGAAGAGGAACACGAGCAGTACGGCCGCGGCCTTCGCGATCTCCTCCACGACGGGCGCTATGACGGTCGCGCCCAGGGTGTCCGCATGCGACGGGTCGGCGGTCGCGGTGGCTATCCATCTCGTGGCGAAGCTGTTGGCGACGATCGCTATCAGCGCCGCCGCGCAGGCACCCCAGGCGAAGGAGAACAGCAGATTGCGCCAGGGGCCCGGCTCGACCCGGTCCAGCCACCGGAACGAGGCGACGAGCAGCGGCACGGGCAGTACGGCGAGCCCGAGCCCCACCAGGAACCCTTCGGTGCCGGTCTGCTCCCGCACCAGGGCGAGGATGACCAGCCCGGAGAGCGCGAGCAGTGTGCTGAGCGCGCCGTAACGCACCCACCGCTTGTGCCACCAGTGCGCGTGCCGCGGTGCGCCGCCGGTGGGGCCGGTGGGGCCGGTGGGGCCGGTGGGGTGCGTCGGGTACGGGGGACAGGTGGCCACGGCATTGACCCTAACGAGGCAGGGGCGCCGCCCGCAGCAGCGCGAGGGGCTCGGGCGCCGGTGGGGTTTGCTTGCTGTTGCTACCGCTGTACGCGGCGGAAGAGCAGGTCGTTCACCACATGACCCTTGTCCAGTCCCTGTCCCTCGAAACGGGTCAGCGGCCGGAACCGCGGACGGGGCGCGAAACCGCCGTCCTCCTGGGTGTTCTCGAAGTCGGGGTGCGCGGCCAGCACTTCGAGCATCTGTTCGGCGTACGGCTCCCAGTCGGTCGCGCAGTGCACGACGGCACCGGGCTTCAGCCGGGTCGCGGCGAGGCTCAGGAACTCGGGCTGGATGAGCCGCCGCTTGTGGTGCCGCTTCTTGGGCCAGGGGTCCGGGAAGTAGACGCGCAGCCCGTCGAGCGAGTCCGGCGCGAGCATCTCGCGGAGCAGGATGATGGCGTCGCCGTTGCCGACCCGGACGTTGGACAGCCCGTTCTGGTCGGCGAGATTGAGCAGATTGCCCTGCCCCGGGGTGTGGACATCGACGGCGAGGATGTTGGTTCCCGGGTCCCCGGCGGCCATCTGCGCGGTCGCCTCGCCCATCCCGAAGCCGATCTCCAGCACCACGGGGTTGTCGTTCCCGAACAGCTCGGCGAGGTCGACGACCCGCTGCCCGTCGATGTCGAGCCCCCACTTGGGCCACAGCCGCTGCAACGCGTCCGCCTGCCCCGCGGTCACCCGACTCCGCCGCGGCTGAAAACTCCGAATCCGCCGCTCGAAGTGCGACCCGGCCGGATCGGCCTTGGGCCCGTCGGGAAACCGCGGCTCCCCCTTGGCCCGGGTGTGCCGAACGGGAACACCGGGGTGATGACCGGCATCCCCGGCGTGCTCGGGCTGGGGGGCGTCGGAGGCGTTGAGAGAATCAGACACAGTGAAACCGATTTTACGGGCCGCCCGGCCCCTCTCAGCCCGTCCGGCGTCTGAGGACGAGCCGCACTTTCAGCCCGTCCGGCGTTTGCATTTTCAGCCCGTCCGGCGTTTGAGGACGAGGCCCGAAGGGCCGACAGGGGGTCTGGGGGGCGCAGCCCCCAGCGGGGTCGAAGGGGCGGAGCCCCTTCAAGGGATGGGACGGGTAGGGGCGGCGGGGGCGAAAACCGAGCCCCGCACCCCCACCCCACGGCCCCCCCACTCACGCAGCCCCCAACACCCCCAACACCCGCCGAGCCACCTCCCTCCCGATCGGCAGCGCAGCGGTAGCCGCAGGACTCGGCGCGTTCAACACATGCACAGCCCGTACCCCCTCCCGTATCAAGAAGTCATCCACCAGCCCCCCGTCCCGCAACACGGCCTGCGCCCGCACCCCTGCCGCGGCCGGCACCAGATCATCCGAGGTCACCGCAGGCAACAACCTCCGCACCGCCTCCGTGAACGCCCCCCGCGACACCGACCGCCGCAACTCCCCCGCCCCGTACCGCCAGTGCCGCCGCGCCATCCGCCACACCCCGGGCCACGCCACCGTCGCCCCGACCTCCCGCGGCCGTACGACCCCCCACCCGTACCCCTCCCGGGCCAGCGCCGGCACCGCGTTGGGCCCGATGTGCACACCGCCGTCGATCCCGCGCGTGAGATGCACCCCGAGGAACGGAAACGCCGGATCCGGTACCGGATACACCAGCCCCCGCACCAGCTCGGGCCGCGCCAGCGAGTAGTACTCCCCCCGGAACGGCACGATCCGCACCTCCGGCTCGTCCCCCGTCATCCGGGCCACCTCGTCGCAGTACAGCCCGGCACAGTTCACCAGCACGCGTCCCCGCACGACGTCCCCGCGCGTGGTCCGCACCGCGACCCCGAGCTCCGCCCGCCGGTCCACCCGCTCGACCTCGGCGCCGTACCGGATCTCCGCCCCGGACGCCTCGGCCAGCTGCCGCGCGACCCCGACGAAGTCGCACACGCCCGTCGTCCCGACGTGTATGGCGGCCAGCCCGCGCACCTCCGGCTCGTAGTCCGCGATCTGCGCGGCGCCCAGCTCCCGGACCGGAATGCCGTTCTCCCGGCCGCGCTGCACCAGCGCGTGCAGCCGTGGCAGCTCGGCCCGCTCGGTCGCGACGATCAGCTTGCCGGTGACGGCGTGCGCGATGCCGTACTCGGTGCAGAACTTGACCATCTCGGCGGCACCACGCACCGCGTACCGCGCCTTCAGCGACCCCGGCCGGTAGTAGATCCCGCTGTGGATGACCCCGCTGTTGCGCCCCGTCTGGTGCCGGGCCGGACCCGGCTCCTTCTCCAGGACGGTCACCCGCGTCCCCGGCGCGGCACGCGTGATCGCATACGCCGTGGACAGCCCGACGATCCCACCGCCGATGACGAGCACGTCACAGTCGTAAGCGAGCGTCCGCACCTGCCCCACCTCCCGGTTTCGATAATGCCTTGCGCCACTGACAACGCACTCAAACCCAAGGGACCACCGCGCTGGGACGGGGATGCCCGGCCCGGTGCCTCGGCGTGACGGTTCCCAGGGGGAACCTTGGGCAAGGGCGGGAAATCCGGCCACTCGTCCGCCGTGATCCCGCCACGAGCAGTTCACGCGCCGCTTCGACGATGCGGCCAGATCACCTCGGACTGCCGCCTCGGTGCGACGCAGCGGCACTGAACGAAACGGCACCTTCATGAGACGCCTGCCCCCGGCCCTGACTCCGGCCCTGGCCCTCGGCCTCGCCGCCCTCCTGGCCACCGCCCCGGCCGCCCCCGCCGGCGCCGCCACGAACACCGCCACCCGTGACAGCTACGGCACCAAGGCGACCTACGCCCCCGGCCAGAACGCCCGCACCTACCAGCGTCCCCCGGCCGGCTTCACCCCCGTCTTCACGGAGAACGTCTCCCGCCACGGCTCCCGCGCCGCCACCGACGGCGAGGACGCCGACCTGGTCCTGGCGCTGTGGAAGAAGGCCGGGGCGGCCGGCCGGCTCACCGCGAAGGGCCGGGCGTTCGGCCCGAAGGCGCAGGCGCTCCAGAAGGCCATGAGCACCGTCGGCTACGGCGATCTCAGCGGGCGCGGCAAGCGCGAGATCCACGACACGGCCGTCCGGACGCAGCGGCGGCTGCCGGGGCTGTTCAAGAAGATCGCTGGGGAGAAGGAGAAGATCGACGTCGTCAGCTCGGGGCAGGGCCGCGCCGTCGACAGCGCGAACCTGTACGCGGCAGGCCTCGCCGAGGCCGACCCGGCCCTGAAGCCGCTGATCGGCCCGACCCGCACGGACGTCGACCTGCTGTACTTCCACAAGGCGGCCGGCGGTGCGGCCTACCGGGACTACATCGCGAACGACCAGCGCCTCGCGAGCACCCTGAAGTCGATCACCGACCAGCCCGCCACCCACCGCGCTGCCCGTGACGTACTGAAGAAGCTCTTCAAGGGCGACTTCGTCGACCAGCTCTCCGACGCCGACCGCGTGGCCGCCGCCACGGCCGTCTACAACCTGTACGCCATCGCGCCCGCCATGAGCGACGAGAGGCCCGGCGGCAAGGGCTGGGGCATGGAGCGGTTCCTCTCCAAGCGGGACGCGGCCTGGTTCGGGTACCTGAGCGATGTCGAGGACTTCTACGAGAAGGGCCCGGGCTTCGCCGGCAGCGACATCACGTACAAGATGGCGGACGTCCTCCTCGACGACTTCTTCAAGCAGGTCGAGGCCAAGCGGGCCGGCACCAGCGACCTGGGCGCCGAGCTGCGCTTCACCCACGCCGAGGAGATCATCCCGCTGGCCGCGCTGATGGGCCTGCCGGGCAGCACGAAGGGCGCCACGGCAGAGCGCCCGTACACCTACGCCGACAACGCCTGGCGGGGCGCGTCCGTGGCGCCGCTCGGCTCGAACGTCCAGTGGGACGTCTTCCGCAAGGCCGGGACGGGCGGCAAGGCCGACACCTACCTGGTGCGGATGCTCTACAACGAGAAGGAGACCGCCTTCAAGGCCGGCTGCCACCCGATCGCGAAGAACAGCGCCTTCTACGACCTCGACGAGCTGGAGCGCTGCTTCGGGCGCACGAACAGCGCGTCGTGACGTGTCATGACGTGTCGTGTCGTGACGTGCCGTGGCGAGTCGTGACGTGCCGTGGCGTGTCGTGACCTTCGTGATCCCGTGACGCCGTAGTGCTGCCACGACCGGCGGCTCGGCCTCGTCGAGCCGCCGGTCCCACGGCTGGCCGCCTACGCCGGAGCCATCAGCAGCGGCCGTGCACGTTCCCGTAGCTCGACCACCCGCGGTTCGTCGCCGTACGGCTCCAGGCGGTGCAGCAGGTCCTTCACGTACTCCGTGGTGCGCGCGGACGATATCCGCCCCGCGACCTCCACCGCCCGCACGCCCTGCTCGCAGGCCGCGTCGAGGTTGCCCGACTCCAGCTCGGCGACCGCCGAGACGACCAGCCGCAGCCCGTGCGAGCGCACGAACTCCTCCGTCGGCTTCGACAGCGCCTGTTCCGTGAACCGCCGTACCTGACGTGGTGCCTTCAGGTCGCGGTAGCACTCGGCGGCGTCCGCGGCGAAGCGGTCGTAGGAGTAGAAGCCGAGCCAGGACGGGTCGTTGTCGCCCTCCCTGGACCGCTCCAGCCAGCCTTCCGCCGCCTTCAGTGCCGCACCGGCGGCCTGCGCGTCACCCGCGCGCGCGTGTGCGCGTGCCTCGACGAGACGGAAGAAGCTCAGGGTGCGGGCCGTGGCCAGCCCCCGGTTGCGCTCCAGCGCGGCCTGGGCGAGGTCGACGCCCTCGTCGCCGAAGCCCCGGTAGGTCGCCTGGAGCGACATCGACGCCAGCACGTACCCGCCGAGGGGTACGTCGGCCGCCGCGCGGGCGAGCCGCAGCGCCTGGATGTAGTACCGCTGGGCGGCCTCCTGTTGCCCGGTGTCGAAGGCCATCCACCCGGCGAGACGCGTGAGTTCGGCACTCGCGCCGAACAACGCCCGTCCGACCTCGTCGGAGTACGAGCCGAGCAGCAGCGGTGCCGCCTCCACCCGTAAGCACTCCGGCACCATGGACGAACGCCAGTCGCCGCCTCCGTACTTGGAGTCCCAGCGCCTGGCGTCCTCGGCGGCCTCCCGCAGCTTCTGCACATCGCTGTGGCCGACTTTGAGCGGTGCGCCGGCCCCCTCGGACGGGCTCACCTCGCGCGCCACCGAACTGTCGGCCGGGGTTATCAGCCAACGTGAGGCGGGCGTTGCGTATGCGCTTACTGCGAACGAACCGGCCAACGACTGCCAGATGCCGCCTGAGCCGGCGCGTCGTCCGGCGAGGTCGAGACGGTAGAGCTCCGTCGCCGACTTCACCGCCTGTCCGACGTCCCGGGGGAAGGCGAGGCCCACTTCGGGTGCGGGGTCCGCGTCCGCCAGGCCGATCTCGTGGAGCGGCACCGGGCGGCCCAGCTTCTGGCCGATCGCGGCGGCGATGAGGTGCGGCGCGGCACCTTGCGGCACCATGCCCTTCGACACCCAGCGCGCCACCGACGTCTTGTCGTAGCGAAGAGTCAGGCCCCGCTGAGCGCCAAGGTCGTTGACGCGTCGGGCGAGTCCTGCGTTGCTGATTCCCGCGAGGGCGAGAACGGCGCCGAGCTTTTCGTTCGGCCCGCGTTGCTCCCTGGACATGCGCCACCCCTCGACACAGACGGCTGCCGCGCTGGCATAACCACGCGGCATTCGTAAACCCAGCGTAGTTCGCCGCATCCCAAGCGTTAAGGGGCATTCTTCCGGATGGCGGGATTGTGGTCCGTACTCAAGTGCGCAGCCCCTACGCACAGTTGTGACGTGCTCCCGCTGTGTGGCCGTGCGCCCGTCCGTGCGCTCTTCTCCAGCCACCGGGGGAGCGGTTCCATGGCTCATGCGTGGGTCGGCCCGCTGTACTGGATCCAGCGGGCTGGGGGATTCCGCCGCCTACATCCCCGCGGGCGGCGGAACGGTCCGGGGGGCGTACACCGTTCCCCGGACTGCGCGCACCGCGAGCACACCGAGTAGCGTGCGGGGGTTGCACGGAGTGTGCGTGAGCCTGTCCTCGCGTCGCCGATTTGGCTGAAAATCGACCCCGCCTCGCCCGGGTGAATACCGCTCCGACCATGGGACTTGAGGGCGCGAAGGGCGTTTTCGGGGAGCGCATCGGGGGCGCATTCAGGTCGCAGCCGCTGGCCGATCCCCTTGCCTCGCCAGGGCGTTCGGATCGCGCGACGGTCTTCACGCGCTGACAAACCCGATCTCGAGCGGCTCCGCCGCCGCTCCGGCGCGCGTCCTTCATGGCAGCATGGTGACCGGTTCGTGCGGTGCACTGGTTGTCCACAGCCTGTGGAGGCGGCGATGCGGTGGTTGGTGGGATGGAGCAGCACCACCGCGGTGGCCTCCGGTATCGGCTCCGCGGGGGCGACCGGAAGCGACGGCGAGACCTTGCACCCGGTCGGCTCCCAACTCCTGTGGGGCGACCCCGATCCCCTGTGGGCCGTCGGCGACTGGCGCCCGGACGAGGTGCGCGTGGTCAAGGCCGACGCCCAGAACAGGATCGCGGTCCTCGGCACCTGCGGCGCCAGTGACGAACAGCTGCGCCTCGGCCTCTTCGCCGCGCGCGGGGGCGCACTTCGGCATCTGACGGCCTGGTCCGGCAGCTACACGGCGGTCGTCCAGGTCGGCCGCCGGGTCACGGTGTGCGGCGATCTGGCGGGCGCACGGCCGGTGTTCTACACCCCATGGGCGGGCGGTACGGCCTACGCGACCGCCGCGCTCCCCCTCGCCGACCTCATCGAGGCCAACCTCGACTTCGGCCACCTCGCCGCCCTGCTGGCCGCCCCCGACGTGCCGGCCGCCCTGCACGACTCCACCCCGTACGACGGCGTACGGCGCATTCCGCCGGGGCATGCGCTGATCCTGCGCACCGGGGCGCGCGAGATCGCCGGGTACGAGCCGGTCGCCTCGCTGGCGGTCGCGGCGCCCACCGCCGACCCGGACAGCGCGGTGGACGCCGTACGGGACGCCCTGGTGGAGGCGGTACGCGCGCGTCTGTCCGCGCCCCGCCATGTCCCCGGCACCGACATAGACCCAGGACCGGTCCCGGGCATGGGGCCCGCCGAACGGCGTGCCGCGCGCGGGATGCCGGTACCGGGCATCGGCGCGGACCTGTCCGGCGGCCCCGCGTCAGGCACCCTGGCGCTGCTCGCGGCCGGCCTCCCCGGGATGCCGGGCACGGTCCTGGGCCACGGCACGGGCGCGGGGGAGCGACTCCTGGCGGTCACCTTCAACGACCTCGCGGTGGGCGGCCGCGAGGCCGAGCTGGAGCGGGCCGGGAACCTGGCGGCCAACCCGCGCCTGCACCACGTGGTGGTGACGGGCGGCGAGGAGACCCTCCCGTACGCCGACCTGGAGGGCCCGCTGACGGACGAGCCGGGCCCGAGCCTCGTGACGGCCGCCCGACACCGCGCGCGCCTCGCCGCCGGCAGCGCCGACCACTTCACGGGCTACGGCGCCCGCCAGGTCCTGGACGCCCACCCGGCCCGCCTGGCCGACCTCCTGATGGACCGCAAACGCCGCCACCTGGTCCGCCCGGTCGCGGCGCTGGCGAAGGCGGACGGCTCGGTGCTGGTCCCCGCGCGCGTGTACGGCGCGGCACGGAAGCTGGCCCGCACCCCGTACCGCACGGGCCTGGAGTCCCTGGCCGCCCGCCTGATGGACCGCCGCTTCGACGAACCCGGAGGTGCCGTAGGGGCGTCGCTCGCCGCGCTCACCTGGGCCAGACCGGGCCCCGCGGCTCGCTGGCTGACCGGCGAGGCCCTGGCTGAAGTATCGGTTCGCCTGCAAGCCGCGACGAGCCGCAACGGAGTGGGCCCGGGCCAACGTCCCGGCGACTACCGCGCGCGTGCCGCCCTCGCCCGCCACGCCGCCGACATCCGCGTCCTGGAACAAGCCGCCGAGATCCGCTCCCAGCGCCTGCACACCCCGTTCCTCGACAACCAGGTAGTACGCGCGTGCCGCGCCCTCCCCGAGGCCCTGCGCGTCCAGCCCGGCGCCCGCGCCGCCATCCTCCGCACCGTCCTGGAGGGCGCCGGAGTAGCCGACCTCCCACCCGGCTGGGGCGCCCCGTCCCACGCCCCGGCGGCAGCAGCGGCCCGCACCGGCATCCGGCTGTCGGCCGACCCCCTGATGGCCCTCTTCGGCACCCCTCTCCTCGCCCAGGCAGGCCTGGTCGAGGCCCGAGTGGTCCGCAAGGCCCTCCGCGCCGCCGCCGAAGGCGAACCCCTCCCCCTCGACGGCCTCGCCGACCTAGTCTCCCTGGAACTCTGGCTACACCGCCTCCTCGCCCGCCGAGGCACCTGCTGGACCGGCACCCCCGCCCGCCAACGAGCAGTACCAGCGGGCATCAAGCCACAGCGGGGGGCACTGGGCACGGGGGTCAGCCATTCCAGCCCGTCCGGCGTCTGAGGACGAGCCGCACTTTCAGCCCGTCCGGCGTTTGCATTTTCAGCCCGTCCGGCGTTTGAGGACGAGCCGCACTTTCAGCCCGTCCGGCGTTTGAGGACGAGGCCCGAAGGGCCGACAGGGGGGTCTGGGGGCGCAGCCCCCAGCGGGGTCGAAGGGGCGGAGCCCCTTCAAGGGATGGGACGGGCAGGGGCGGCGGGGGCGAAAACCTCCACCACAAACCCCGTGCCGCCCACAGCCACCCCCGCCACAATGACCCGGTGCGGTACAGAATCCTGGGCGTCACCCAGGCAGTGGACGACCAGGGCACCGTCATCCCCCTCGGCGGCCCCCGCCTCCGCGCCCTCCTCACCGCCCTGGCCCTACGCCCAGGCCACCTCACCACCCCCCACACCCTGATCAACGAGGTCTGGCCCACCGCCCCACCCAAGGACGCCCAAGCCGCCCTACAGGCCCTCATCGCCCGCCTCCGCCGCACCCTCGGCAAGCACACCGTCACCTCCGCCCCCGGCGGCTACCGCCTCACGGCGACTAAGAACGACGTCGACCTCTTCGTCTTCGAACGCCTCGTACACGAAGGCACCACCGCCCTCGCCGCCAACGCCCCCTCCACCGCCGCCCAAACCCTCACCGCCGCCCTCACCCTCTGGCGCGGCCCCGCCCTGGCCGACCTCCCCGACCGCGACACCGCCGCCACCCGCCCGGAGGCCCTGCGCCTGGAGGCGACCCGAGCCCGCATCGAGGCGAACCTACGACTGGGCCGCGCCCAGCACGCCGTACCCGAGCTGAGGGAACTGACCGCCGCCCACCCGTACGACGAACCGCTCCACGCCCTCCTCATCCGCGCCCTGCGCGACACGGGCCGCCCGGCCGACGCCCTCGCCGCGTACGAATCCACCTGCCGAGCCCTGGCCGAAGCCCTCGGCACCGACCCCGGCCCGGAACTCCGCGCCCTGCACACAGAACTGCTGACCCCACCCGAACCAGAACCCACGCCGAACGCCCAACCACTCCCACCGGCACTTCTCCAACCACCCCTCGAACAAACCGGCAACCTCCGCCCCCGTCTTACCTCGTTCGTGGGCCGGGAACTCGAACTCGACGCCATCCGTTCCGAATTGCACAGGGCAAGACTGGTCACGCTCACCGGACCCGGCGGCTCTGGAAAGACCCGCCTCGCCGAGGAGGCCGCAGCCGGCGTCCCCCAGGCATGGCTCGTCGAGCTCGCCCCGCTCGACCGGCCGGAGGCGGTGCCAGGCGCGGTGGTCAACGCGCTCGGTCTGCGCGAGACCGTGCTCATGACCAACGAGCTCACGGCCCAGCAGGACGACCCCGTCGCCCTGCTGATCGAGTACTGCGCCCAGCGCAGCCAACTCCTGATCCTTGACAACTGCGAACATGTCATCGGCGCCGCCGCCACCCTCGCCGAAACGCTCCTCACCCAATGCCCGGGCCTCACGATCCTCGCCACCAGCCGTGAACCCCTGGGCGTCCCCGGCGAGTTGGTCCGCCCGGTCGAGCCCCTGCTCCCCGACCAGGCGCACCGCCTCTTCGCGGAGCGCGCGGCGGCCGTTCGCCCTGCCCCTGCCCCTGCCCCTGCCCCTGCCCCTGCCCCTGCCCCTGCCCCTGCCCCCGCCCCCGGCCCCGGCCCCGGCCCCGCCCCCGGCCCCGGCCCCGCCCCCGGCCCCGGCCCCGGCACCGGCCCCGGCACCGACCCCGCGCCGGGTGACGGGCGCGACCAGGAGGCCGTCGCGGAGATCTGCCGCCGCCTCGACGGACTCCCGCTCGCCATCGAGCTGGCGGCCGCCCGGCTCCGGCTGCTCACCCCCCGGCAGATCGCCGACCGCCTCGACGACCGCTTCCGCCTCCTCACCTCCGGAAGCCGTACGGTCCTGCCCCGCCAACAGACCTTGCGCGCCGTCGTCGACTGGTCCTGGGACCTGCTGGACGAGCACGAACGCACGGCACTGCGCGAGATGTCCGTCTTCGCGGGCGGCTGGGACCTCACGGCGGCGGAGGCCGTGTGCACCGGCCCGGTCGCGGACACCCTCGGAGCCCTCGTCGACAAGTCCCTGATCGTGGCCACCCCGTGGGACCGGGACGGCTCCGACGGCATGCGGTACCGCATGCTGGAGACCATTCACGAGTACGCCGTGGAGCGCGCCGCCGAGCTCCCCGCACCGCGGCTCGCGGCCGAGCGCCGGCACCGCGCGTGGGTGCGCGCGCTCGTCGAAGAGGCGGATCCACAGCTGCGTTCCGCGAGCCAGCTGCCCTGGATCGCCCGCCTGGAGACGGAGCTGGACAACATCCGGGCGGCCCTCGACCGCGCCCTCACGGCGGACGACGAACCGGAGGCGGCGGCCCTCGCCCTCGCCATGGGCTGGTTCTGGTGGCTGCGCACCTACCGCCACGAGGGCACGGCCTGGATCGACCGGGTCCTGCGACTGGGCGTCGCCTCGGACACCACCGACCGCACCCCAAAGGCTCCCCCAGCCCCCGACGCCTCCCCAGCCCTCAAGGCAGCATCTGCCTCCGACGCCCCCTCCGACGCTTCCCTCGACCCGATCGACGCCTTCCTCGCCGCCGGGGAGGAGGAGGCCCACCACCCGCTGCGCGTCCCGCGGATGCAGCTGCGCCTCCTGCACCTCTTCCTCAAGTCCGAGACCGAGTCGATCGACGCGTGGCAGGGCGAGCGGATGCGGCGCTATCTGATGGCCGTACGGAGCTTCTTCGAGCCGGGAGGTCCGCTGGCCGCGCGGCTGCCGGGGCTCGTCTGGCCGGTGATCGACTTCTTCCTGAGCAGTCCGCAGGACGTCCAGGCCGCCATGGACGTCGCCGTCGCCAACTGCCGTGTCCACGGCGGCGAGTGGGAGGTCGGCGTGCTGCTCATGTTCCGTACGCACATGGTCGTCGACTCACCCGGCGGCACGGACGACGTCGACGACGCCCTCGCGGAGCTGAGGATCCTCAGCCGCCGCGCCGGCGACCGCTGGATGCGGGCCCAGGTGTGCAGCGCGGCCGGCGAGACGGCCATGTCACGCAGCCGCTTCGAGGAGGCCAGGGGCGAGTACGAGGAGGCGCTGCGCCTCGCGTACGAGGTGGGCGCGCACGCCGAGACACCGTTCCTGATCACCCGGCTCGCGGAGATCGCCTACCGCACGGGCGACCGCGGGGCCGCACTGGCCGCGCTGGACGAGGCGAGCGCCGCCGCCGACCGGTACGGCGTGGCGGACTCACGGGCGTTCGTCCTGCTGATGCGGGCCCAGTTCGCACTGGACGACGAGGACACGGCACGCGCGCGTGAGATGTGCGAAGCGGCCCGCGTGGAGACGACCCGGGGGACGCCACCGCCGCAGTTCGTCGTGATGCTGCACGCGATCGAGGCCATGGTCGTGACGGCCGAGTCGGGCCCGGAGCACGGACTGCCGCTGCTGGCCGACATCTTGCGCGCGGCGGTGGAGAGCCGGTGTGCCGACGTGATCACGGCGGCCCTCGCGGACGCGGCGGCAGACCTGCTGACCCGTCTCGGCGACCACCCGCGCGCGGTCCGTCTGCTGGCCGCCTCGGAGCACTGGCGTCGCGGCTACCCGCGCCCCCTGCCGGAGCGGGAGCACGCCGAGCGGGCCGAGGCCACCGCCCGTACCATCCTGGGCGCCGAACGGTTCGCGGCCGAGCACACGCGCGGCACCGTCCTCACCCACGACGACGTGCTGCACGACCTCGCCGAGGCGGTACGTGGCCTCCACGATCCCGTCGAGCCAACGCCTTAAGCGCCAAGGGCCCGCTGATCGGCCCTACACGCAGCTGAACTTCGACTCCGCCCAGTCCGCCAACAGCAGCTTGTCGAAGGTGCTGCGCGGCTCGACCACCAGCCGGACGGTCTCGCGCCCGGCGAGGCTCACATGGACGGGTACGGCCGGGTCCCCGCCCTTGAGCGCTCCGGACCGCCACAGCCGGACGCCGTCGGCGTAGACCGAGAAGGAGAACTCGCCGAGCCCCAGGGTCGAGTCGTCGACGCCGACCATCGCGTCGTAGGCGGAGCACCGCCGGTTGAGGTCGATGGTGACGGAGGACCGGCCGTGCACGGTGACGCCGTGCGCGTACCGCTCGTCGCCGATCGACACGCCGTACCGCTGCCACACCCAGCTGCTGCCGTGGAGCCGCATCTCGGGCGCGGTGCCGTCGCCGGTGAGGTCGTACGACAGCTGGCTCCACTGGTAGACGACCGGGGCGGGCGGGGCCGGGGGAGTGGGCGTGGGGGTGGGCGTCGGCGTCGGTGTGGGGGTCGGCGTCGGGGAGGGCGTGGGTGTCGGGCTGGGTGTGCGCGTGCGCGTGGGCGTGGGGGTCGGGGAGGGAGCGGGCTCGGCGGCCGGTTCGATCGCGGGCGGCCGTGGAGCGGGCTCCTTCCGCGAGGGCTCCGGTTCCGACGGTTCCGGCGGCGTGGGCGTCGGCGTCTCCTCGACGATGGGGGAGGGGGCGGGAGGCTGCTTGGCGTCGGTCCTGTCGGCCGGTCTCTCGTTGCCGGCCAGTGCGAGCACGATCGCCGTGACCACGCCCACGGCGACCACACCGGCCGCGATACCGGCCTTCACCGGCGCGCCCAGCCCCTCGGAGGCCGCCGCCCCGCCCCCGGAGCTCGCCCCGCCCGAGGAACCGCCGCCCGCCGCCGAGGCCGCCGCCGCGGCACCGGCCGCACCGACCCCGGCACCCCCGGCGATGAGCCCGGCCGCCTTGGCGTATCCGGCGGCGCCGAACCAGCCGATGACCGCGACCGGCACGACGGCGGGGATACCGCCGGCGACCTCCTGGATCTGGCCCGCGGCCAGCCGGCACTTGGCGCACTCCTCCAGGTGCTTGCGCAGGCCCCGCTCGGCACGCGTGCGCAGACTGCCGCGGGCGTAGGCGCCGAGCCGGTCGGCGTGCCGGGCGCACTCCTCGTCGCCGGCGAGGCTGGCGCTGACGTGGGCCTGGAGGTAGGCCTGCTTGAGTCCCTCGCGGGCGCGGCTGGCGAGCACGCGCGTGCCGTTGGCGTCGAGCCCGAAGAGCGTGGCGACCTCGCTCGGCGACTCGTCCTCGACCTCGGTGTGCCAGAGCACGGCCTGCCAGCGCTCCGGCAGCGACCGGAAGGCCCGCATGGCCATGGACTGCTCGGCCTCGTGCATCGCCCGTACGTCGGCGCCCAGGTCGAGCGTGTCGTCGTCGGACACTGCGGAGACCCGCGCGGACTGCGCGGCGAACACCGCGAAGTCGTCGACCAGCTGCTCGCGCCGCGCCGACTTCGTCCAGTCCGCCGCGGCCCGCCGGATCGAGGTGAGCAGATACGCGCGTACGGCGTGCTCGGGGCCGGAGCCGCCGCGCACGGCCTGGAGCATGCGGGCGAAGACCTCGGCCGTCAGGTCGTCCGCGGTGTGCGCGTCGCGGCAGCAGGTGCGCGCGTACCGGCGCACCGCCTCCGCGTGGCGCCGGTACAGCTCCTCGTAGGCGGTGTCGTCGCCGGAGCGCATCCGCGCGATCAGGTCGGCGTCCGACAGCGGCATCTCGCGGGGTGCCGGCATCTCGCGCGGCAGCGGCAGTGTGCTGTCCTCGCGCCGGTCGCGCTGTGCCGGGACGCTGCCCTCCGCGCGCGCGTCCGGACGGACTTCCGCACGGCCCGGTGTGCGGCCCTCCAGGGGGTCGGCGCCGGGTGGCAGGTCCGCCCGTCCGCCCTGACTCGGCACCTGCGGAGTCGCCGAGTCGTCGTCACCGCGCGACTCGTCCCACCCGTCTACGCTCATCGCGGAAAGCCCCCGCTGCCAGCTCTACCAGTCCCGGACACCGGGTCAGGGTGCCATATTGGCTTTTCGTCAGGACCCACCCGTACAAACATCCACTCATCCGTGGGGACTCCCCACAGCGTCGTACTGGCCCCCGCCCGTACGGGGAAGACTCAAGCAGCGCTCGCCGGACGGGAGTTGAGCACCGCGGCGCGGCCTGCCCGGCGTGTTCGGTGACGGTGTTCGAGGCGAGGGGCGGTCCAGCACCCCGCCTCGCCGTCACCCCATCGCATCACTCGGCCGTCGACGGCACGGCCTCACCCCGGGCCGGGTCATGCCTGAGGGCGCGACCGCAACCCCTCCAGCAGGATGTCGAGCAACCGCGCCGAGGCCGCCGCCTGCTGCGCCGCGTCCGGCAGCGAGGGCGCCGCCGTGGCGATCACCAGCAGGACGTCCGACACCGAGACGCCGGGCCGCAGCTCACCCGCCGCGCGCGCCCGCTCCACGAGCTGGCCCACCACGTCGAGCAGCGCCGCCGCGCCCGCGTCGTCCACCGCGTCGACCGCGCCCGCCGAGGACTGCTCGGGCACCAGCCGCAGCTCACCCGTGCCCGGCTGCACCCGCTGCTGCGGCACCCGGGCCTCGTCGAGTGCGACGCCGTCCTCGACGCCGACCCGCAGCACCTGCGGCGGCAGCAGCCGGCCCGCGCCCGAGGCCACCGAGGTGCGCAGGAAGCGCGAGAGCGCCGACCACGGCTCGTCCTCCTGGCCGAGCGCGGCACGTGCCTGGTCGGTCAGCCGGGACGTCTCCTCCTCGGCTATCCGTCGCACCAGGACGTCCTTGCTCGGGAAGCGCCGGTACACCGTGCCGACGCCGACCCGCGCGCGCCGCGCCACGTCCTCCATCGGCGCGCCGTATCCCAGCTCGCCGAAGACCTCGCGCGCCGCACGCAGCACGTGCTCCAGATTGCGCTGTGCGTCCACGCGCAGCGGCGTCGAACGCGAGGCGTCCCCGCGTCCGTGGCCCGCAGCCGCGCCGATCGTGCCGCCCACCGCCCCGCCGCCCGTTGTGATGGCGGATGCGGAAGACCAACGTGAATCCTGAACATGCATAAGCGATCCCCCGGTAATGACGTCTCCCCCCGGAGACTCTCCCCGTCATTGCAATGCCGGAGCGTCACGGAACAAGCCCGGACAAACAGGCCCGCCCTGTGTGACTCACGGACCCGATGAGCGCATCCCCCTACACCCCGTCGACACACGAACATAGTTGAGAGGGAGTCAATTCAGAAGGGGCAGGTTCCGCAGGGAGCACCCCCCGATCGGAGTACGAGGCGTTTGCGCCCTGATTGCGCCACCTGCGATCCCCCGGCGCACACCCATTGACCTGCGGACTTTCCGCGCACTCCGGCAATTCGGCCAAACCGCGCCGTCGACGGCCTCCGGTCACACAAATTGTCGAGCCTGTGGACAAACGCAAGCGCCGGGTGCGTCATGGGATGGTGAAGGAACGTGCGCGCATTCTCGTTGTCGGCGGCGGCTACGTCGGGATGTACACGGCCCTGCGTCTCCAGCGGAGACTGAAACAGGAACTGGGCCGCGGCGAAGCCGAGATCACCGTGGTCACTCCCGACCCGTACATGACCTATCAGCCATTCCTCCCCGAAGCGGCCGCCGGCTCGATCTCCCCGCGCCATGTGGTCGTACCGCTGCGCCGCGTCCTGTCCCGGTGCCGGGTCATCATCGGTGAGGCCACCGCCATCGACCACGCCAAGCGCACGGCGACCCTGACCACCCTCGCCTCCGAGGAGGAGGGCACGGGCAGCGAACAGCTCTCCTACGACGAGCTCGTGCTCGCCCCCGGCTCCATCGCGCGCACCCTCCCCATCCCCGGCCTCGCCGACCATGCCATCGGCTTCAAGACCGTCGAGGAGGCCATCGGCCTGCGCAACCACGTCATCGAGCAGATGGACATCGCCTCCTCCACCCGCGACCCCGCGATCCGCGACGCGGCCCTCACCTTCGTCTTCGTCGGCGGCGGCTACGCGGGCGTGGAGGCACTCGGCGAACTCGAGGACATGGCCCGCTACGCCACGCGCTACTACCACAACGTCCGCCCCGAGGACATGAAGTGGATCCTCGTCGAGGCCTCGGACCGCATCCTGCCCGAGGTCGGCGAGGACATGGGCCGCTACACCGTCACCGAACTGCGCCGCCGCAACATCGACGTACGGCTGCACACCCGCCTGGAGTCCTGCGCCGACCGCGTCGCCGTCCTCAGCGACGGCGCCCGCTTCCCGACCCGTACGGTCGTCTGGACGGCCGGCGTCAAGCCGCACCCGATCCTCGCCGCGACCGACCTGCCACTTAATGAGCGCGGCAGGCTGAGGTGCACCCCCGAGCTGACGATCGAAGGCACCACGCACGCGTGGGCCGCGGGAGACGCCGCCGCCGTCCCCGACGTCACCGCGGACGAACCCGGCAAGGAGTGCGCCCCCAACGCCCAGCACGCCCTGCGCCAGGCGAAGGTCCTCGGCGACAACATCGTCCACGCCCTGCGTGGCGAACCCCTGGAGACGTACGCCCACAAGTACGCCGGTTCGGTCGCCTCCCTCGGCTTCCACAAGGGTGTCGCACAGGTCTACGGACGCAAGCTCAAGGGCTACGCTGCCTGGTTCATGCACCGCGTCTACCACCTCAGCAGGGTGCCGACCTTCAACCGCAAGGCCCGTGTCCTGGCCGAATGGACCCTCTCGGGCCTCTTCAAGAGGGAGGTCGTCTCCCTCGGTTCACTCGAACATCCCCGAGCGGAGTTCGAACTCGCGGCCGGTGGAAAGCATCACCTCAAGCCGGAAGACGACCCGAAGGGGTCGTCCTGACCGGACCCAGGAACTCCACCGACGGGGCAGGCGTCTGACGGGTGTCGGCCGGCTCGGCCGCACTGCCAGACTGATCCCGAACCGATCTGAACCGATCCCGACCCTGGACGGGCACCCGCCCGCCCTACGACCCACAAGGCTCTCCCCACAGTGCTGCAACCCGGGGGTGCTGGTGCCACCCCTCAGACCCCAGGCCGGGTCCGGAGCTGGCCGAAGACGACGACACGAGGCAAGGATTCGTGAACTTCACGCGCTGGAGCGCCCGGCTCCCCGGAACGCAGCGCCGCGCCGCAGCGCGGACCGAACCCGCTGCGGCGGTCACCCAGGACCGCAGAGGAGAGAGCCCGGGCGCCGTCCCCGCGGCCCGCGCCGAACATCTCACCGACGACACCAAGCCGATCCCCGCCGTGGACGAACTCCCGGTCCGTGAGGTCCTGGACCGGGTCCCGGCCCTGGTCGCCCTGGTCCACGGCACCGAACACCGTCTGGCCTACGTCAACGACGCGTACGTGGCCGCCTTCGGCGTACGCCCCCCGGGCGAACCGGCCCGCGAGGCCCTGCCCGAACTGGCCGAACTGGGCCTGCTCCCCCTGCTCGACCAGGTCCTGCGCAGCGGCAAGCCCCGCACCCTCAAGTCCCGCAAGGCCCCCGACGGCCGCTCCTACACGTTCACCTGCACCCCCGTCGCGGAGGGCGACGGCGGCGTCCTCGTCTTCGCCACGGACGTCACCGACCACGCCGAGGCCGCCGAACGCCTCCGCGCCAGCGAACGCCGCCAACGCGAAACGGCCGTCACCCTCCAGCGCTCCCTCCTCCCCCAGGAGCTCGAAGAACCGGACGACCTGCGCATCGCCGCCACCTACCACCCCGGCGGCACGGAGGCCGCGGTCGGCGGCGACTGGTACGACGTGATCACCCTGGGCGGCGGCCGCACGGCCCTGGTGATCGGCGACGTCATGGGCAGAGGAGTACGAGCGGCCGCGGTGATGGGCCAGCTCCGCACAGCGGTCAGGGCCTACGCCCGCCTGGACCTCCCCCCGCACGAGGTCCTCCAGCTCCTGGACGGTTTGGCAACGGAGATCGACGCCAACCAGATCGCCACCTGCGTCTACGCCATCCACGACCCGAACGAGGGCCGCCTGGTCTACGCCTCCGCCGGCCACCTCCCCATCCTCGTCCGTGACGAGAACGGCGACGTCCAGCGCGCCGACGAACCCACCGGCCCGCCCCTCGGCACCGGCGGCTGGATGCACGCGTCCGGCTCGATCGCCCTGAGCCCCGGCTCCACGGCGGTCCTCTATACCGACGGCCTGGTGGAACGCCGCGACGAGGACCTGGACGAGGGCATCGCCTCCCTGCAACGCGCCCTGGCCGGCGCGACCGGCACCCCCCAGGTCGTCTGCGACCGCCTGGTCCGCTCGGCCGGCGTCACGGCGGACCACGACGACGACGTGGCGGTCCTCGTCCTCCAGCACCCCGCCCGCACCGGCCCCGACAGCGACCTCTTCCGCAACGCCGCCCTGGAACTCCTCGGCGGCATCGAGGCAGCCCCCCGCGCGCGTGCCTTCGCCTCCGGCGTCCTCACCAGTTGGCGCTTCCCGCCCGACCTCCACGACCTGGGCGTCCTGGCCGCCAGCGAACTGGTCGCCAACTCCCTCCAACACGGCACCCCACCAATGCGCCTCCGCCTCCGCCGCACCGACCGCCGCCTGATCATCGAGGTAACAGACGGCGACGACCACCTCCCCCGCCGCCGCCGAGCAGAACCAGCCGACGAATCCGGCCGAGGCATCGCCATCGTCGCCTCCATCTCCTCAGCCTGGGGCTCCCGCAGAACCCCAGGCGGCGGCAAGGCGGTGTGGTGCGAGTTCGCACTACCGAAGACAGCCCCGCCCGGCTGATCCAGCCTGATTCCAGCCCCTCCGGCGTTTGAGGGGCGGGGGTCCAGGGGGCAGAGCCCCCTGGCGGGGTGGAAGGGGCGGAGCCCCTTCAGGGATGGGACGGGTAGGGGCGGCGGGGGCGAAAAACTCAGGCGTGCGCCCGAGGCTGCCCAGAACCCGCCACAACCCCCTGCGCCACCACTCGACTCTTCCCCAACCACGGCTGATCCTGCACAGCGGTCAACTCACGCCCCAACCGCACCGCGAGCCAGCTGATCCCCAACGAGAACAACAGAAACGTCACCACATACGGCCCGTGCAACGCCGCCCCCATAGGACCACCCACAGCCGGCCCCAAAGCCAACGCAAGCTGTTTCACCAGGGCAAACGCAGAGTTGTACTGCCCAGCCATCCCCTCAGGCGCAAGATCCGCCACCAGCGGCGCGACCGTCGGCGACAACATCGCCTCACCCAGCCCGAACAACGCATACGTGAAGACGAAGGCCGCCGTAGCCATCTCCTGGCTCCCGTGCCCCAGCCCCGCATACCCCGCGGCAACCCACGCCACGGCCCAGATCAACCCCACAGCCGCGATCACCCGCGACCGCCTCCGTCGCTCGACGAACTTCAACACGGCGAACTGCGCCACCACGATCATCGCGGTGTTGGCAGCCAACGCGGTCCCCAGCGCAGACGTGGAAACCCCGGCAGCCTCAACCCCGTAAGCGCTCAACCCCGACTCGAACTGCCCGTAGCAAGCGAAGAACAGCACGAACCCCAGCACGGACAGCTGCACCATCGCCCGATTCCGGAGCAACTGCTTCCAGCTCCCCTTCCCCGCCCCGGCCCCCGGCGCCCCACCGATCCGCGGCGCACTCGGCATCCGCACCGTCGCCATCACCACCACAAGCAGCAGGAACATCGCCGCTTCGATGGCGAACAGCAGAGTGAAGGACGAAACGCTGGTCGCGTCGACGAGGTGCCCCCCGATCAGCCCGCCGACCCCCAGCCCCAGGTTCTGCAGAAAGAACTGCATCGCGAACGCCCGCGACCGGGTCTCCGCGGTCGAGCAGTCCACGATCATCGTCGCGAGTGCCGGCTGCATCACGGCCTGCCCCGCCCCGAGCGCGGCCGCAGACAGCAGTACGGCCGCCGCACTCCCCGCGAGTCCCAGGCTCAGCGCCCCGAGCGCGGCAGTGACCAGGGCGGCGAGCAGCACCGGCAGCGGGCCCCGCCGGACGATGGCCCGTCCGGCGAACGGCAGTACGACCAGCGCCGCCACGGCGAAGACGGCGAGGACGAGCCCCGCCGTCATGGCCCCCAGCCCCCGCACCTGCGCCACATAGACATACAGGTAGGGGACGGTGAAGCCGAGCCCGAACGCGCTGAGTGCGTTGCCCACGTGGATCCGGCGCATCGCTGCGCCCATCGCCCTGGTCACGTTCACCTCTCTCGATGTAGATCTGAAGACTTCAAAGCTAAAGTTCGAAGCTAAAGAGTACACATCCAAGGACTTCAACGCCAAGCAGACCCATGCCATACTCGGCCCATGGGCGACACCCGCGACATCGGCGAACCGACACTCGAAGAACAGATCGCCGCCTACCAGCGCGAGTTCCAGGACCTCGACCCCCAGGTGGAGAAGGTCGTCTCGGCACTGTCCCGCCTGAACCGCCGTATGAACGTCGCCTACGGCCGTCAGACCGCGGCGCTCGGCATCAGCAACGCCGAGTGGGAGGTCCTCAAGGCCCTGGTCCTCTCTGGCGCCCCGTACCGCATGGGCCCCAGCGACCTCGCCAAGCGCCTCGGCCTCACCCCGGCCGCCATGACCCACCGGATCGACCGCATGGTCGCCGAGGGCCTGGTCACCCGGGAGCGCGACGAGTCCAACCGCGTCCGCGTCATCGTCGAGCTCACCGTCGAGGGCAGGGAGAAGTGGCTGGAGGCGATGCGGCTCGCGTCGGTCTTCGAGGAGGACCTGCTCCAGGACCTCTCGGCCGAGGAGCGCACCACCCTCGGCGAAGTCCTCACCCGCCTGCTCCGCAGGGTGGAGCACGCCCAGCCGGACGCCGGCGGACGCCTCAGCGACCTGGACTGACCAGGACCGCTGCCCCGGCAGAAAAGATCTTGACAAGGGGTTCTTGACAGCCCCCTCCCGGATCCGTAGAGTTCTTCGGGTTGCCGCCGAGCCGTAACGGTTCTGCGACAGCACCTCCCGCCGCGAAAGCGGCAAACCAAACCACCAGCACGATCTCCCCACGGGGTTGATTTCGGCGTGCCCGAATTCAATTCGAATTGGGACTCGGCGGCCCGATTGGGAATCGCCGAGAGGATCCGCTAAGGTTTGAGACGTCGGAACGGCCCAACGGCCGCGAAGACAAGCCCCGCTGACTGGGAGTCAGGCCCGAAAGGATCTGATAGAGTCGGAGTCGCCGGAAAGGGAAACGCGAGAGCGGGAACCTGGAAAGCACCGAGGAAATCGGATCGGAAAAGGATCTGATAGAGTCGGAAACGTAAGACCGAAGGGAAGCGCCCGGAGGAAAGCCCGAGAGGGTGAGTACAAAGGAAGCGTCCGTTCCTTGAGAACTCAACAGCGTGCCAAAAATCAACGCCAGATATGTTGATACCCCGTCTCCAGCATCTGCTGGGGCGAGGTTCCTTTGAAATAAACACAGCGAGGACGCTGTGAACGGTCGGGCCT
>NZ_KQ948947.1 GCF_001514235.1 Streptomyces caeruleatus
ACGCTCGGGCCCGCCGCCCGCCTCGATCCCGTCGACCTCGACGAGCCCGTTCTTCAGCAGCCGGGACATCGTCGAGTAGACCTGGCCGTAGTGCAGCGGCCGGTCGTGACCGAACTTCTCGTCAAAGGCCCGCTTCAGGTCGTAGCCATGACGCGGGCCGGTTTCCAGGAGCCCTAGGAGGGTGTGACCAATGGACATGAGCGGCACTCTACACGCCGTGTATACGCGGCATGTATACACCTGGCGTGTAGGCCGTGCGGGACCGGTCACGTCACCTGCGGCCAGCCGCGTCGCGCGAGGATGCTGAGGGTGCTGGCGGCCACGACGGCGGCGATGCTCGCCCACCCCTGCCACCCGAGCTCCTGGCCGAGGCCGATCCAGCCCACGAGGGCGGCAAGAAGGGGGTTGACGCTCATGAAGAGCCCCAGCGCCTCGGCGGGCACGCGGCGCAGGGTGAACAGCTCGGCGAGGTAGGACACCGCGGAGGAGAGCACACCGGCCACGACGGCATAGCCGACGACCTCGGCGGTCGGCGTCCGGTGCGGGACGAGGACGATGCCGACCGGCAGGAAGGTCAGCGCGGAGATGCCGGCCGCCGTGGCGGAACCCTGTGCGCCCGGGATGCGGCGGCCGACAGTGCGGTCGAGGAGGATGTACGACGCCCAGCAGCACGCGGCCAGCAGGCCCGGGCCCAGGCCCATCCCGACGTAGTCGGTCGAGGGCTGGGGGCGCATCAGGGTGATCACGACGGCTGCGGCGACCATCGCGAAGAAGGCGTCGACGCGGCGGCGCGGGCGAGGCGGCGAGGCGGCGAGGGCGATCGTGAGCGGCCCGAGGAACTCCAAGGTGACCGCCAGGCCGGTCCGCTATGAAGATTTCCCCAAGCTCGACTACACCAACCGGGTCCTCAACGAAGCGTCCCGCCTGCACTCGCTTCCCTTCTTCATGCGTCGCGCAATCCAGCCTCTGACCATCGGCGGCGTTTCGATCCCCCCGGGTACGGAGATGGGCTTCAGCCTCTACGCCCTGCACAAGGACCCGAGTGTGTACCCGGGTCCCGAGCGCTTCGACCCGCACCGGTGGCTGCCGGATGGGCCTGCACTACCCAGATCGGCGTTCATTCCCTAAGGCGCGGGGAGCCGCAAATGCATCGGAGATGCCTACGTCTGGGCGACGATGGTGGTCAATGTGGCTACTGTCCTGGCCCGCTGCAGTTTGCGTCCCGCGTCAGGACACACGGTGCGGGAAGTAGCGGCGGCCGCGGCCCGCCCGGATGCGTTGCCCATGGTGCCCCCCGGGGGGAGCGGTGAGTCGTCGTGAATGAGGCGGGCGGCCCGGAGCTTCCTGCAACGCCGCCGCCCTGCGCAGGACCGGCTCGATGTCGCCCTGGTCGGGATCGGTCCGGACACGGCCGTCACGCCCGCCTCACCGGCGAGTTCGCTCAGCTACTGGCCCAGCAGAGGACAACGACGCCAAGCTCACCGACTGGATCACCACAGTCCGCGCCACCGACGTGCCCCACCTGCACTCCTTCGCGAACGGTCTCGAACTCGACCGCGCCGCCGTTGACGCCGGTCTCATGCTCCCGTACCACAACGGACGCACCGAGGGCGTCAACACGCGACCCAGCGGATCATGAGGCAGATGAACGGCCGAGCCGGGTTCCCCCTGCTCCGCCACCGACTCCTCCTCCAGTGATTACCACGCAGCACCGATTGCAGGACAGAGTCACTGTCCGGACAGTCCCAGGTCACAAAGCCTGTAATCCAGCACGGTCTGCCGGATCGCCTGCTGCTCGACCGCATCGAGAATTTGATGCTCGTCGACCCTGCGCCCGCGCGGCTGAGCCACGAGTGTTTCGCGCCCGCCTGCCCACCACTTAGCCCACCAGTTGTCCACGGCCTTGAGCGAGACCTGGAACACCGCCACGACATCCTCGCGAGTCCGGCCCGCCACCAACACCGCCACCGCCCGCAGCCGAAGAGCCTCCTGCGCCGACGGCGACAACTGCCGCGCGTCCCATACCAGTTCACTCACGCAGGGACCAACGACACAGAATACCTACTCTTTCAGATCAATATGTATTAGCACGCTAGTGTGATCTCTCGGCCCACCTGACCCGTGCCCCGCGGGACGACGTGCGATGCCATCGAGCGACGCGTCGGACGACGCCACGAGGAGACACCGTGACTGGTCTGCTGGATCGCGCCGCGAAGGCCCGTGGCCGGTTACTCGCGGTGCTCGTGTCGGTGGCGATCATCGCCGCGTCGTGCCTCGCGATCGTCGCGGCACCGACGTCGGTGTCGGCCGCGGACGACGGCGAGTTCCCGAAGAAGTTCGCCTCGTGGAACATGAACGGCAAGGAGAACGGCGACTGCGGGAAGAAGGAGGACCGCTGGCGGCCCTGCATCGCGCCGGAGTTCCCTGACACGGCCGCGGAGGGCATCGACGTCATCGCCCTGCAGGAAGCGGGGAACACGCAGCCCGAATCAGCCGAGTTCACCGGCCGGATCCTCGGGGACGGCGGCGTCTACGAGTACCGCTGGAACGTCGGCACCACATCCCGCCCCCGCAACGTCTACATCTACTTCTCCTCGACCGGCCAGCAGCGCAACGGCCTCGCGTTCGCGGTGCGATCCCCCGACCCGGCCTCCGAGACCGGCCCCGTCCGGGACGCCGCGCAGCTCGCGGTGAACTGGTCCACGGGCGGTGACCGGCCGATGCTCGGCATCCAGATCGGCGAACATTGGTACTTCACCGCCCACGCCCAGTCCAACGGCGGCAATGCCAACGACCACCGGGAAATCATCCGGATGGCCGGGCGGCACATCGAGCTCAGCTCGCCCAACTCGGACTACATGGTGCTGGCCGACTTCAACTACGATCCGGCCAGGCTGCCCGACGCGCTGCAACGGCACATCATCCGCTCGTTCCAGCCGACCCATCAGCACGGAAGCGAACCTGACTTCGCCTACCACAGCCGGGGCAACCAGCGGAACTTCAACGTCCGGTCACGCGGCGTCAACTCCGACCACTGGATGGTCTACTACTCCATCATCATCGCCATCGGCGCCCACATCGGCAACGGCGGCGGCGCCGGCGGCTGCCGGGCCCCGCAGACACTGGCCGCACGCGCCGCGGCGGCGGAGGAGGACTACTGCCTTCCCGCGGTGGGGTACAGGTTCCGGGTGTCTCCGCAGGAGTGGCGCTGGCGGGACTGGGTCCTGGTCAAGGCGCCCCGGGAGGACAAGGCGAGGTTGCAGAAGAAGGCCGGCACCGCGAACGAACACGTCACCCTTCTCCTCGGCCTGCGTGGCACCTACCGCCTGAAGGTCACCTTCGAGGAGTCCGGCCGCTGCCTGACCCGCGACGGCTTCTGGGACTCGTGCGATGTGAACAACAAGGACCAGGACTGGGGGCTGTCCGGCGGGTCGCTCATCGACCCGTACGCCAACGAGCCGCGGGCACTCAAGGCGATCACCGAACCCGGCGCCGACCACCCGGTGATCGGCTTCGGCCAGGGAACGTACAAGTGGGACTTCACGGACGCCGAGATCCCTCCGACCGACCCGGAGCCGACCGAGCCGGGACCGCTGGAGGAGAAGCGGATCCGTCTGATGCCGCTGGGTGACTCGATCACCTTCGGGTTGGCGAGCTCGGACGGCAACGGCTACCGCGACGAACTGCACGACAAGATCAAGCGGTCCGCGCAGACCGTCGACTTCGTCGGGTCGGTGCGGGCCGGCTCGATGAGCGACCCCGACAACGAGGGACACCCGGGCGACCGGATCGACGAGATCGCCGGCTTCGCGGCGTGCAGCGTGCCGCGGTACCAGCCGAACGTCGTCACCCTGCACGCCGGCACCAACGACATGAACCAGGACTTCCGCCTGCCGACCGCGCCCGCCCGGCTCAAGGCCCTGGTCGACCGCACGCTGAAGGACTCACCCCGCGCCGTCGTCCTGGTGGCGAAGCTGATCCCCACCGGCAAGGCCGGGCTGCAACCGCGCATCGACGCCTACAACGCCGCCCTGACCGACGTGGTGGGCCAGTTGCAGAGCGAGAAGAAGCACGTCCTGCTGGTGGACATGGAGCGCGTCCTGGTCAGCGACGGCTTGGAGAACGACGCCCACCCGACCGACGCCGGGTACGCCAAGATGGCCGACGCCTGGTACGCCGGTGTGGTCCAGGCCGAGGCCAAGGGCTGGATCAGCACCCCGCTGCCGGAGCAGGCGCCCACCGACTGCGACCCGGACCACAACCCCGGGGTCGAGGACGGCGACGGCACCGGATCGGGTGTCGGTTCCGGCGGCACCGCGCTGGGCGACGGGTGGCGTCGCCTGGGCGTGATCGTGCCCGGCTACGGCGAGCGGTTCGGCCGCCCGGTCCTCGCCGAACTCAACGGTGACCAGCGCGCCGACTACGTGCAGGTCGCGGCGGACGGCAACTTCCGCGCCTCGATCAACACCGTCGGCCAGCCCGGCCAGCCCGACTGGGCGGACGTCGGCCGGTACGACATCAAGGTCGACGGCGAGGTGCGGTTCGCCGACATCGACGGCGACGGCCGCGACGACTACCTCCAGGTCAGCCCCAACGGCGCCGTCCGCGCCTGGCGCAACACCGGCGGCGGACAGAGCAGCACCCCCGGCAAGGCGTCCCGCCTCAACTTCGAGCTGTGGGGAGTCGTCTTCGCCGGCGACGGCTTCACCAGCGACCACCTCCGCTTCGCCGACATCAACGGCGACGGCCGCGACGACATCCTGCGCGTCAGCGACGCAGGCGCCGCCCACGTGTACGTCAACCAGGGCGGCCAGGACAGCGATGGCAAACCCGCCGCGGACGCCTGGAAGCTCCGGCTCGACTGGGCCGGCGGCACCAGGGGGTCGTCGCTGCAGGCCGTCCGGTTCGCCGACGCCGACGGTGACGGGAAGGCCGACTACCTCCAGGTCGGCGCGGACGGTGCGGCTGTGCACGCCTTCCTCAACCGGGGTGGCGGAGGCGAGGGCAGCTTCGAGGCCCGCTACAACTGGGCCCGCGAGTCCGGCTACCCCCGCCCGTACGTGCAGTTCGCCGACATCAGCGGCGACGGCAAGGCTGACTACCTCGTCGTGTACGACGGTGGCGCCGTCCGGGCCTGGCTGAACCGCGGCGGCAACTAGAGGCGAAGGAAGACACGACACCACGCAACGCGGCCAAGAAGACTCTCGTGAGGAAATGACACGACGTTGAGACAGCGCACCCTGGCCAGGACGTGAGACAACCCGCGAAACAGCAGGTCAAGCGACCACAATTGCCACGAGCCGCGAGATCCTACACTCGCGCTTGGCCTTACGCGCCGGGTCAACGACGATGCGCACTGCGGCCATCAGCGACTCGGTGCACTCCACACAGACGGGATCCTGACCGTCGCAGAGCTGTTGGAACGCGGTCCGCGACGTGAGACTGAGCGGCCCCGCGCACTGGGGGCACAAGCGTCCAGGAACGACGGCCCGCACGCCGGCCGCCGCGACAGCGTAGATCTGGCGGCCCCAGCCCGAGGTGTCGATGTCCTTGACCTTCTCGCACCACACGGGTGTCCCGAGCTCCGGGGCGAAGCCGGCCAGAGCCCAGTAACGCTCGCCGATGGTGACGAGTTCCGGGTCTGCCTCGCCGTCCGGGACCACCTCTGGGATGAGCTGAGAGAGGTCGTCGACAGTCGGCCGCGGTCAGGAAGATCGCTCACGCTACTCACTGTGAAAGTCCTGACTGACACTCCCGACGGGTGGCCCCGCCGCCCGACGGGCAGGGCAGTCACGCCAAGCCGGACGGGCCGGTGATCTGCCCCGCAGGCCCATTCCAGCCAACCTGACGAGATGCCCTCCGGCCCGGTGTCCGAGAAGCAGCGCGCCGTGATGGGCGCCAACTCGCGCCACCCAACGCCACGTTGACGCGGCGTGTGCGCCTTCGCTTTTCTTGTGGGCGGGCGGGCGGGCGGGGCGGGGCGGTGCGAGTCACGCATGCAAACGATATTGGGACTTTCTTACGATTCCACTGCCGAAGCCGCGCGATTCATGCACGATGAGTGCTGAAAGGTTTACTCTACGTTTGTAGCGTCAAGGAGCAACAGTGGTCCAGCAGTTCGCAGGGGCCGAGGACCCGTGCAACAACGGGAGCCCCAAATCCGGCCGTGGCGTGCGGTACCTGCGGGACGAGCCCGCGCCGTCCGGCAAGCGGATGATGTTGGGCTACGCCCTGCGCAAGTTGCGCGACCGCCTCAACCTGAAGCAGAGCGAGGTAGCCCGCTTCCTGGGCGGTTCGTCCTCGAAGGTGAGCCGAATGGAGAGCGGGTACTTCAAGGTCCCGGCCCGCGACCTGCCCGCGCTCTTCCAGCGGTACAACGTCAGCGATCCCATCGAGCAGGAGCGGTTGCGCGGACTGGCCGCCGAGGCCAACGAGGCAGCGTGGTGGCAGCCGTGGTCGTGGGCGGCACCACAGTACCTGCAGGCAGCGGTGAGTTTTGAGGACATGGCAGAGCGGATCAGGTCGTACGAGCCTCTCCAGCTTCATGGCCTGTTGCAGACCCAGGCCTATGCGCGGGCCGTGATCAGCCGAGGGAGCGGCACGGTCGAGGAACGCGATGCCCGGACAGAGCTGCGCCAGGAACGTACAGCGCGCTTTGCCGGCGCACCCGCAGACAAGCACGGCATCTTCATCATCGACGAGGCCACCCTGCTCCGGCCGTTCGGATCCGCACAGGTCATGCGCGGGCAGTTGGAGCATCTGCTCGACTTGTCCACCGATCGGCGCTACCAGTTCCGGCTTGCCGAACTGGGTCGCTATGACCTGCCCGTCGAGCTGGGACCGACGACGATCTTCGACTTCGCCGGCAGGCTGCCCACCCTCGTCTACGCAGAGGGGTTCGATGGCGGTCTGATCATCGAAGACGACGAGGCGGTCGACCAGCGCGTCAAGGCATTCGACGCGCTGCTACATGCCTCGCTGGCGCCCCATCAGGCCCGCCGCAGGATCAGTGACCTCCTCTTGCGTCACTACCGCCGCTGAGCAGCCGCTCCCGCCCCGTCGGTCAGGGTTTACGGGCCACGCCGGCATAGAGGGACACCTGCGCATCGCTCACCAGAACCGGGCCGCTGCCCGGCTCGGGCCGCCATCGGTGCCCGACGACCAGGCCCGGCTCGATCAGCTCCAGCCCCTCAAAGAACCTCAACACCTCGGCCCGGGTTCGGACTTGGATGGCCGTTCCGGCTTGCGTGTAGACGTCGACGATCGACTCCCAGGCGTCCGGCACGAAGTCCCCGGTGGCGTGCGACAGACTCAGGTACGAGCCCGAGGGCAGCTCCTGCATGAGGCGGTGGACAATGCGGTAGGGCTCGTGATCGTCGGTGACGTACTCCAGCAGGGAGTGCAGGCTCAGCGCGACCGGCTGTCCGAAGTCGATGACGCCCTCGCTCCTGACCGCGTCGATGACAGCGGCCGGCTCGGTCGCGTCGGCCTGGACGCAGCGGGTCTCGCCCTCGGCAGTGCCATTGAGGAGAGCGTCGGCGTAGACGAGCACGATCGGGTCGTTGTCCACGTAGGCAATCCGGCACTCCGGCGTGACGCTCTGGGCGACCTCGTGCAGGTTGGGTGACATCGGTATCCCGGTGCCCAGATCGATGAACTGGCGCACCCCCAGCCGGGCAAGGGCCCGTACCGCGCGGTGCATGAAGGCCCGGTTGACGCGGGCCGCGGTCTCGGCTGCGGGAAACAGGCGCATGACCGTCTCGGCCGCTTCGCGATCTACCGCGTAGTTGGTCTTCCCACCAAGCAAGTAGTCGTACATCCGTGCACTGTGCGCCTTGCCCTGGCCTAAGTCCGTTCCCCTGCTGCACGCAGGCCCGGACTGCTCGCCCACCATGATCCTCCCGACGCCCCGCGACCGTCCGCCCATGTCAGCGGCGGAATGCACTTGCATTGTGCTCCTGATTACAGGCCGTCACCGGGAATGTCGAGCACTGAATGACTTTGTGAGACTTCCGAGCACCTCTGCATCCGGACGCGATCGCGGAATCACAGGTTCCGGCAACCTCGGCCCGACGGCAGCCGCCCGGACACGCGCCTTTGCAGGTGCGTACACGACCGGACGGCACCGCTCCATACCCCGGCTACAGCTCCCCGCGCCCCACGGCGGAGGCGAAGAAGGACGCCGCCCCCCTGGATAAAGCGATCACCGAGCCGCCGGGCACCTTCGAATCACGGAACCAGACCTGACCTTCGGACGGCTCCGCCACCTCCAGACACATCCCGTTGGACGTGCTGTGCGAACTTTTCCGCCAGACGACCCGACCCCGTCGGCCGCTGTCCGCGGAACTGCTGTGTACACGCGTCGGCTTCTCCACCGGACGACCTCCTGCGGCGAACGAACACCCCGTTGCCCGAATGCAATTGCATTTCGGTCCGACGCTAGGAGGATCGCCACACCTTCCGGCAGATATGCCTGGTTGAAGCGACAATGTCTTGAATCAACTGTCGAGCTGCCTGCAAATGCGCGTCCGCGCCAACCGTGTTCATCGCGTCATCAGAGCACCACCTGAACGCGTCCCGACCTCCAGCGCATCATTCGAACGCACCCGCACACACGTCCGCGCGCCAAGGGAGGCAGGTCTTTCACCAGCGCGAAGATGAATCACATACGGCTCATACGGATCGCAGCGGTCGAACACTCAACTCAGGTTCGCAGCAGGCGAACCCAACTCTGTTCGTCGCACCAAAAGCGCGGGCGCGCTGTCGGCGCGACGAACAGCCAGACGGCCTGCCGTGTTTCTCCTACCGTCGGTCGCGCTCGGCCACAGGACCGGGCGGCACCAGGCCCCGGCAGCAGCGATGTGGGAATCCTTCGCCGGGGCCCCGTGTCCACAACCCTCCATCCAGGAGAGCGCTATGACCCCCTCCCCTCGGCGACGACGCGGTAAACCGCGCCACGCCCGTCCCCGCACCGCACGCATCCGCGTGTGCGAGCCGTGCCTGAGCGGCTGCCTTGAACTCGCGCTGGGGCAGGCCGGCCAGGTGCTGTTCCTCCAGCCGCAGGGGCACTGGCTGAGCACCGCCGGATTCCTGGTCCTGCTCGGCCTGCGCCTCACCCGCCACCGGCACGGCCACGATCTCCTCGACCAGCCCCACTGACCACCGCGAGGGGGTGCTGCCCAGACAGCACCCCCTCACCAACCCGAACACCAACCCTCCAGCACACGCGGGGTCCTGCACATGCGTCAAACACCGCGCACGTCCTTATTCCACGCGACCCACATCGGCCTGGTCATGGAGCAGATCCAGCGCCAGAGCGGACTGACCACCGAGGAACTCGTCCGCCGCATCGGTGTGGATCCAACCCGCGTCGCCGCCGTCCTGTCCGGCGACCGCTTCCCCAGCCGACGCCTAACCATCCGCTTCGCCCGCGCCTGCGGTGCCGACCATCACATCCTGCTGAAGGTCTGGGTCGACGAACACGAGCGCCGCTGCCAGAGCATCACGCAACGGTCAGATGGGACCGCCTAGGGAGCTACTACGGGCCAACGAGCTCGCGTTCATTGATGGCCAGGACTGGCTGACCGCCCTCCAGTTACCCGCACACGCACCCGAACTCAACCCCGATCGAAGGCGTGTGGTCACTGCCGCGACGCGGCTACACCGCCACCATCGGCTCCGCCAACGCGGACCATTTCATCCACACCGTCCGCCAGGGCCTCCGCGAAAGGCCTCGATGACAGACCTCTGACGGTCTGCGACGACCACCCCGTCGAAACCCCTTCCCATACCTGCCCGCCCAGCTGACGCTCCGTCGCAGCTTCGAATAGACCCCAGGAGCTCTCTCACCTCGACTGCCACCGAGACGAGCGTCGTGCAAACCCCCGAAAAATGGGGGTCGAGGGTCATCCGTCAGCACCACCACGCTGACACGTCAGCACAAAAAACGGGATAAAAGAACCCATCCACCGCGTTTACGCAGGTCAAATGGACCTCCTCTGCGAAGCCTAGGGGAGGCTACTGCTGACAACCACCCGGGCCCGCTACCCGGAACTGGAAGCCCACCTGTTGGAGCACCATCCGTGGCAGAACCCGGAGATCGCCGCCGTCGCGATCGAGGCCGGCTCGAAGGGGTGCCCCTTCGAGGAGCCCGCGTCCTGAACGCCCCGTGTGATCACTTCGAGCGACTCGCCCCCGGGAGCGAGACACGGCAGCAGGCCGCCTTCCGGCGTCTGGGAGAACACTGCGTAACGTGTCCGACCTGCAAGGCCGTGGACGCCCACGGTGCGAACGTCAACCTTGAGTGCGCCGAGGGACTGCGATGGTTTGATCACGGACCCGGATGACGCGGTGTTCCTCTGGCACGAGCCGGACCTGAGTGGGCCGGGGTGGGATGCCTACGCGCACCGCGAGCACGCGGGCCTGGTGAAGCCAGACCCCACACCGGAACGCCTCCTGGCCCGCATCCTGATCGTCCGCACCCTCTCTGACGGCTGACCCGCGAGCCCGCACGAGAGAGACCAGCCCGTGAAGACCACCACCCCGATCCGCGTTCCCAACGGACACCGCTACTGCTGGCAGGAGCACCCGGGCGGAGGCAGGCGTTGCACGCTGCCGACCGGACGCAGCGGCAGGCACTGGCATCCGTGTACGCGCACCAACTGGTAGACGCCTGGACCCGGCGCGACGGCGTGCCGGGCACGGGTAGCCCGCCCTCGTACTCCGTGAGCACCTGGAGGGCGGCACGCCCCTTCATGTCCGCTTGGGTTCGTACTCACGGCCAAGGTGGGGGTCGTCGAAGACTCGAACTTCCCACCACTCCTGGAAGACGTAGGGATCGGCGTGCCCTTTCGGGATTGCAACCCGCCGCACTTGGAGGCCTGTCCCGAGCATCTCGGCGCCCTCCATGAATCGCGTCACGTCCTCGATGCTCTGAGTCATCAGGAGCTTCGTCTCGCGCGGATTGGTGGCGTAGCCGCCCGTAGGGTCTTCAGACACGGTTCCTCCCCAGTTCGATCCGACTCCTGCCAGGGTTCCCGGCACGGATCCCATCCGCAGCCTCTCGCCATGATCGGCAGCACTTCGGCTGAGCGTCGGCTGAGCTAACGATCTTCAGAGACGACAAGAGCCCCTCCGAGACGGAGGGGCTGACCTGCTTCCGCAGGTGAAAACGTTCCTGCATCAAACCGTGAGAGTGGGGCGGGTGGGACTCGAACCCACGGCCGACGGATTATGAGTCCGCTGCTCTAACCGGCTGAGCTACCGCCCCATAGCGGCGTGTCGCGTACATGTGTGCGCGCCGTCTGCCGCAGCATAGCCGCTCATACGATCTCCTGCTTCGTATGGTCGACTTCGCATGCCCTGAAGGACTCCCCTGCGACCTGCACGGTTCCAGGACATGAACCCGAACATGAAAAAGGACCCCTACGGGGTCCTCGTTCAGTGCTCCCCCGACTGGACTCGAACCAGTAACCTGCCGGTTAACAGCCGGCTGCTCTGCCAATTGAGCTACGGAGGACCGAGCTCCCCGGACTGGACTCGAACCAGTAACCTGCCGGTTAACAGCCGGCTGCTCTGCCAATTGAGCTACCGAGGAAGGTCTCGTTTTGCATCGAACGCACCTACCTGGGTATTCGCCAGGGGGCGTGCGCTCGCTGCGACACATACATTAGCGCAAGCAGGGGGGTGCTCCGCCAATCGGTTCCCCTCGGCACCGACGCCGCACCAGGGACCTACGCAAGGGAAGGGTGGCAGCCATGCGCTACCGGCTCACGTTCGTCATCGGGCTCGCCGTCGGTTACGTCCTCGGCACACGCGCCGGACGCGAGCGCTACGAGCAGTTGAAGAAGACGGCCCGGGAGATCTCCCAGAACCCCGCCGTACGCAACACCGCCGAGTCGGCCGCCCAGCAGGGCCGCCACTTCGCGGGCAAGGCGTACCACACGGTCAGCGACAAGGTCTCCGACCGAGTCCCCACCTCGGTCGCCGACCGGGTCCGCTCCCTCCGAGAACGCAGCGCCCACAACGGAGGCGCAGAGGACGACTGGGGCACCAGCAACACGTGACAGCAGCTGGCAGCACCTCTTGGACGCCGGTGACGCCGGCCAACCCAGGGGCGCGGGGAACTGCGCGCCCAGCCACCCACAACCCGCACCCGAGAACCCACACGAACCCCCACGCCGCCCACGGCCCAAGCCAGCGCAGCGCTACGGCACAATTTGGGCCATGGGGATAGTCGCCGGGCTGGACAGTTCGCCCGATTTCACGCGCATCGTCGTATGCGACACGGACTCAGGGGCCGTGCTCAGGCAGGGGTACGCCCCGCATCCGGTCGACGCGCCGGAGGGCTCCGGCTCCCGGCCCTCCGACGTCGATCCGCAGGCCTGGCTGCTGTCCCTCGGGGAGGCGGCCGGCGGCGGGCTGCTCGAAGGTGTGCAGGCCATCGGGGTGTCGGCGCAGCAGAACGCGGTGGTCCCGCTCGACGCGCAGGGCAACACCGTGCGTCCGGCGATGGTCGGCGGCGACAAGCGGGCGCAGGTGGCGGCGGCCGATCTGGTCGACGCGCTGGGCGGCCGGGAGGCGTGGGCGCAGGCCGTGGGGTGTGTGCCGCAGGCCGCGCAGCCGGTGACCAAGCTGCGGTGGATGGCCAAGACCGAGCCCGAGAACGCCGTACGCGCCGCCGTTCTCATGCAGGCACACGACTGGCTGGTGTGGCAGCTGCTCGGGCGGCCCGTGAGAAGGACCACAGATCGGGGCGGGGCCTCCGGGACGGGGTACTGGTCCGCGGCCACCGGCGCCTACCGCAGTGATCTCGTGGAGCTGGCGCTCGGCCATCAGGCGATGCTGCCCGAGGTGATCGGGCCGGCGGAGGCGGCTGGTACGACCCCGGAGGGGCTGCTGATCTCCGCAGGGACCGGCGAGACCATGGCGGCCGCGTTCGGGCTCGGCATCGGGCTGGGGGACGCGGTGGTGTCGCTCGGGGCGTCGGGTTCTGTCATGGCCGTGCACCCCGAGGCGCTCGTCGACAGTTCGGGGATGATCACCTCCCTGGCCGACGCGACCGGTATGCATCTCCCGGTCGTCACCACCCTCAACGCCGTACGCACCCTGCGCGGCGCCGCCGAACTCCTCGGGGTGCCCGATCTGGAGGGGCTGTCCGACCTGGCGATGAAGTCGACGCCGGGGTCGCACGGGCTCGTGCTGCTGCCGTATCTGGAGGGTGAGCGGACGCCGAGTCTGCCGCACACCGCGGGCACGCTGGCGGGGCTGCGGCGGGAGTCGATGAAGCCGGAGCATCTTGCGCGGGCCGCGTTCGAGGGCATGTTGTGCGGACTGGCGGACGCGTTGGACGTGCTGCGCGGCCGGGGCGTGGAGGTGCGGCGGGTCTTCCTGCTGGGCGCGGCGGCCGAGCTGCCCGCGGTGCAGGCGGCGGCGCCGTCGCTGTTCGGGGCGCAGGTCGTCGTACCGCAGCCGGCGGACTACGCGGCGATCGGCGCGGCCCGGCAGGCCGCCTGGGCGCTCGGTGTGTCGCAGGGCACGCTCGACCCGCGCACGCCGCCGGTCTGGCAGGGTGCGGCCGCGCAGGTGCTGGAGCCGGGCGAGGAACTGGCGGTGGGGCAGGCGGTGCGGCAGCAGTTCGTGTCGGTGCGGGAGCAGACGCATCCCGGGGCGTTCCGGTCGTAGGGAGGGCGTAGGGCCGAGGCGGCGGAACGTAAGAGACCGGTAGGAGTCGTACCCGTAAGGCCGTACGAAGCCGCACTGACGGCTTAATCGGTTGAGGTAACGCGGGTGGAGTGTTCGACGATAGGGGCCAAGGGCAACCAAACGCCCCCATCGACGATCCGCCCACTCCGAGAGAAGCAGCGTGCTCATACGACTTCTGCGGACCTACCTCAGGCCCTACCGGAAACCTCTCGCCTGGCTGGTGCTGCTGCAGTTCCTGCAGACCTGCGCCACGCTCTACCTGCCCACGCTGAACGCGGACATCATCGACCAGGGCGTCGTCAACGGCGACACCGGCTACATCCTGTCCTACGGCGCCCTGATGATCGGCATCTCGCTGGCGCAGGTCGTGTGCAACATCGGTGCCGTGTACTACGGCGCCCGGACCGCGGCGGCGCTCGGCCGGGACATGCGGGCCGCCGTCTTCGACCGGGTGCAGTCGTTCTCGGCGCGGGAGGTCGGCCACTTCGGCGCGCCCTCGCTGATCACCCGGACGACCAATGACGTCCAGCAGGTGCAGATGCTGGCGCTGATGACGTTCACGCTGATGGTGTCGGCGCCGATCATGTGCGTGGGCGGCATCGTGCTGGCCCTCGGTCTGGACGTGCCGCTGTCCGCCGTGCTGGTCGCGGTCGTGCCCGTCCTCGGCATCAGCGTGACCTTGATCGTACGGCGGCTGCGGCCGCTGTTCCGGAGCATGCAGGTGCGGCTCGACACGGTGAACCGGGTGCTGCGCGAGCAGATCAGCGGCAACCGGGTGATCCGCGCGTTCGTGCGCGACGAGTACGAGCAGCAGCGGTTCCGCAAGGCCAACGCCGACCTCACCGACATGGCGATGGGAACCGGCAGGCTGCTCGCGCTGATGTTCCCGATCGTGATGACCGTGGTGAACCTGTCGTCCATCGCGGTGGTGTGGTTCGGGGCGCACCGCATCGACAGCGGCGGGATGCAGATCGGTGATCTGACCGCGTTCCTCGCCTATCTCATGCAGATCGTGATGTCCGTGATGATGGCCACCTTCATGTTCATGATGGTGCCGCGCGCGGAGGTGTGCGCCGAGCGGATCCAGGAGGTCCTGGGCACGGAGTCGAGTGTCGTGCCGCCCGTGGCGCCCGTGCGGGAGCTGCGCCGGCACGGTCATCTGGAGATCCGGGGCGCGGGCTTCCGCTATCCGGGTGCCGAGGAGCCGGTGCTGAAGGCGATCGACCTGGTCGCGCTGCCGGGTGAGACGACGGCCGTGATCGGCTCGACGGGCAGCGGGAAGTCGACGCTGCTGGGGCTGGTCCCGCGGCTGTTCGACGCGACCGACGGGCGGGTGCTCGTGGACGGCGAGGACGTGTCGGCGATCGATCCCCGGCTGCTGGCGAAGACCGTGAGCCTCGTCCCGCAGAAGCCGTACCTGTTCGCCGGGACCGTGGCGACCAACCTTCGCTACGGCAATCCGGACGCGACGGACGAGGAGCTGTGGCACGCGCTGGAGGTCGCGCAGGCCAAGGAGTTCGTGGAGCGGCTGGAGAACGGGCTCGACTCCCCCATCGCGCAGGGCGGCACGAACGTCTCCGGCGGTCAGCGCCAGCGCCTCGCCATCGCGCGGACCCTCGTACAGCGTCCGGAGATCTATCTCTTCGACGACTCCTTCTCCGCCCTCGACTACGCCACCGACGCCGCGCTGCGGGCGGCGCTCGCGCGGGAGACCGCCGAGGCGACCGTCGTCATCGTCGCCCAGCGGGTGGCGACCATCCGGGACGCGGACCGGATCGTCGTCCTCGACGAGGGGCGGGTCGTCGGCACGGGCCGGCACCACGAGCTGATGGCGGACAACGAGACCTACCGGGAGATCGTGCTCTCCCAGCTGACGGAAGCGGAGGCTGCCTGATGGCCGGGATGGGACGGATGATGGCCGGCGGCGGCCCCGACCAGCGGTCGCTGGACTTCAAGGGGTCGGGCAAACGGCTGGTCTCCCAGTTCAGGCCCGAGCGGCTGACGATCTACGCGCTGCTGCTCTGTGTGGTCGTGAGCGTGGGCCTGTCGGTCGCCGGGCCGAAGATCCTCGGTGAGGCCACCGACCTGGTCTTCGCGGGCATCGTCGGGCGGCAGTTCGAGCCCGGGATGACCAAGGACCAGGTCCTCGCGGCGATGCGGGAGCGCGGCGACGGCCAGGTCGCCGACATGCTGCGCAGCACCGCCTTCACACCGGGCGAGGGCATCGACTTCGGCGCGGTGGGGAACGTACTGCTGTTCGCGCTCGCCGTGTTCCTCGTCGCCGGTCTGCTGATGGCGGTGGCGACGCGGCTGGTGAACCGGGCCGTGAACCGGACCATGTTCCGGATGCGCGAGGACATGCAGACGAAGCTGTCGCGGCTGCCGCTGTCGTACTTCGACAAGCGGCAGCGCGGCGAGGTGCTGTCCCGCGCCACGAACGACATCGACAACATCGGGCAGACGCTCCAGCAGTCGATGGGGCAGCTCATCAACTCGGTGCTGACCATCGTCGGTGTGCTGGCGATGATGTTCTGGGTGTCGTGGCTGCTGGCGCTGGTCGCGCTGGTGACCGTGCCGCTGTCGTTCGTGGTCGCCACCCGGGTCGGCAAGCGGTCGCAGCCGCACTTCGTGCAGCAGTGGCGCTCCACCGGCAAGCTCAACGCGCATGTCGAGGAGATGTACACCGGGCACACGCTGGTGAAGGTGTTCGGACGGCAGGAGGAGTCGGCGAAGCAGTTCGCCGAGCAGAACGAGGCGCTGTACGAGGCCGGGTTCAAGGCGCAGTTCAACAGCGGTGTGATGCAGCCGCTGATGCTGTTCGTGTCGAACATCAACTACGTCCTCGTCGCGGTCGTCGGCGGCCTGCGGGTCGCGTCGGGCTCCCTCTCCATCGGCGACGTGCAGGCCTTCATCCAGTACTCGCGGCAGTTCTCGATGCCGCTGACGCAGGTCGCGTCGATGGCGAACCTCGTGCAGTCGGGTGTCGCCTCGGCCGAGCGGATCTTCGAACTCCTGGACGCGGAGGAGCAGGAGGCCGATCCGGTACCGGGCGTGCGGCCGGAGGAGCTGCGCGGCCGGGTGGCGCTGGAGGGGGTGTCCTTCCGGTACGACCCCGAGAAGCCGCTGATCGAGGACCTGTCGCTGACGGTGGAGCCGGGGCACACGGTCGCGATCGTCGGTCCGACGGGGGCCGGCAAGACGACGCTGGTGAACCTGCTGATGCGTTTCTACGACGTCTCAGGGGGTCGTATCACGCTCGACGGCGTCGACATCTCCCGTATGTCCCGGGACGAGCTGCGGGCCGGGATCGGGATGGTGCTCCAGGACACGTGGCTGTTCGGCGGCACGATCGCGGAGAACATCGCGTACGGGGCGTCGCGGGACGTCGGCCGGGGCGAGATCGAGGAGGCGGCGCGGGCCGCCCACGCCGACCGGTTCATCCGTACGCTGCCCGACGGGTACGACACGGTGATCGACGACGAGGGGGCGGGGGTCAGCGCGGGTGAGAAGCAGCTGATCACGATCGCGCGGGCGTTCCTGTCCGATCCGGTGATCCTGGTGCTGGACGAGGCGACGTCGTCGGTCGACACCCGGACGGAGGTGTTGATCCAGAAGGCGATGGCGAAGCTGGCGCACGGGCGGACGTCGTTCGTGATCGCGCATCGGTTGTCGACGATCCGGGACGCGGACACGATTCTGGTGATGGAGAACGGTTCGATCGTGGAACAGGGTGCGCACGGGGAGCTGTTGGCGGCGGACGGGGCGTATGCGCGGTTGTACAAGGCGCAGTTCGCTCAGGCGGTGGCCGAGGTGGACTGAGGCCGCGGGTCTGTTGTGGCTGGTCGCGCAGTTCCCCGCGCCCCTTAAAAGGGGCGTGCAGGCAACGCCCTCAAGGGGCGCGGGGAACTGCGCGACCAGCCCCCACCGGGCCCGCACCCGGCGTCAGTCCAGATAACCCCTCAGCTGATCCGCAAAGGCATGGTCCCGCAGCTTGTTCAGCGTCTTGGACTCGATCTGCCGGATCCGTTCCCGCGTCACGCCGAAGATCCGGCCTATCTCCTCCAGCGTGCGCGGACGCCCGTCCGCCAGCCCGTACCGCAGCTGGACCACCTTGCGTTCGCGTTCGCCGAGGGTGGAGAGGACCGCCTCCAGGTGCTCCCTGAGCAGCAGGAACGCCGCCGACTCGACCGGCGATGTCGCGTCGCCGTCCTCGATGAGGTCGCCGAGGGCGACGTCGTCCTCCTCGCCCACGGGCGCGTGCAGCGACACCGGTTCCTGGGCGAGCCGCAGGACCTCGCTGACCCGCTCGGGCGGCAGGTCGAGGTGGGCGGCCACCTCCTCCGGCGTCGGCTCGTAGCCGCGTTCCTGGAGCATGCGGCGCTGGACGCGAACCACCCGGTTGATCAACTCGACGACGTGCACCGGCACCCGGATGGTGCGGGCCTGGTCGGCGAGGGCGCGGGACATGGCCTGGCGGATCCACCAGGTGGCGTACGTCGAGAACTTGTAGCCGCGGGCGTAGTCGAACTTCTCGACGGCCCGGATCAGGCCGAGGTTCCCCTCCTGGACGAGGTCGAGCATGGTCAGGCCGCGGCCGACGTACCGCTTCGCCACCGAGACCACCAGGCGCAGGTTCGCCTCGATCAGGCGCCGCTTGGCCATCCGGCCCATCACGACCAGCCGGTCCAGGTCGAGGGCGAGGCGGCTCTCCAGGTCGGGCGTGCTGCTCAGCTTCTCCTCGGCGAACAGGCCGGCCTCGACACGGCGGGCGAGTTCGACCTCCTCGGCCGCGGTGAGCAGCGGGATACGGCCGATCTCCCGCAGGTACTGGCGGAACAGGTCGGAGGAGGGGCCGCTGGTGTCGGCGGCTCGGGCGCGGGCCGGCACCGGTGCTTCGACCGGCTCGGCGGCACCGGCGGCATCGGCGGCCAGGGCGTCGGCGGGCGGTTCCGCCGGCTCGGGCGAGGCCTCCGGCCCCGCCTCCGGGTGGTGCGCGACACGGCTCTGCGGCGGCACCGCGACGAGAACGTCGGTCTCCGCGTCCGGCTCCGTGCCATCGGTACTGGCGTCGGTCTGGCTGCGGGTCTGGGTCTGCACGGGGGCGACCTCCAGGATGATCGCTGCCGAGGCGTACGGCAGCGCTGCTTCGAGGGCGGAGTCGGCGGCCTCGCCGCTGTCCGTCCCGTACGCGATGAGCGGAACCGCGGGGGTGTGGGACCCGTGGGGAACGGGTCGGCCGCGCTCCGAGGACTCAGGCACCGGAACCCAGTGTGGAGTACGACACATCGCCGCCACGAGGGGCGTGCGGTGACTTTTTGCGTCCGGTCCGTGACCGCCTGCTCAGAGGGCGGCCGCGCCCTGCCCCCGCAATGCCTGGTCGTACTGCTGCAACACCCACAGCTCGTTCTGCACGGCGGCAAGTTGGGCGGGGTCGCCGCCCGCGCCCAGCCGGGTCAGCTGGCTCTGGATGTCACGGACCCGGCGCTCGACGGCGCGCCGGCGCACGGTGACGAGCTGCTCGCCGGCGTAGTTCTCGTCGACCGTCCTGCGCATGATCGCCTCGACCGCGAGCTCCGTGACCATCGCGCGGACCTGGTCGTCGGGTGCGGCGTCCCGGACGCGGACCAGGTACTCCTGCGCGTCCTGGATGCCGTACTCGGCGCCGCCCGCGTCCATGATCGCCTGGCGTACGGCGGCGTAGGGCGCCGCGGTGAACTCGTCGATGCCGTACGCGTCGAACGCCGGGGAGACCAACTCGGGGCGCTGGAGGGCGAGTTTGAGGAGCTCGCGTTCGGTGGCGTAGACGGGGTTGCGCAGGGTCAGGGCGGGGCCGGAGGTGCGGGGCGCGGGGGCGGCGTCGTACGGCTGGTGTGCGTCGCGGGAGGTCGGCCCCGGGCCGCGGCCGCCCCGGTCCCTCGCCCAACGCGCCAGCTGAGCCACCCGCTTGACCACGAACTGGGTGTCCAGGATGCCGAGCATGCCCGCGAGCTGGACGGCGACCTCGTGCTGGGCTCCGCTGTTCTTGATGCGGGCGACGATCGGGGCCGCCTCGTCCAGCGCGGAGGCGCGGCCCGCCGGGGTGTCCAGGTCGTAGCGACTGACGATCTGGCGGAGCGCGAACTCGAAGAGCGGGGTGCGCGGCTCGGCCAGGTCGGCGACCGCCTCATCCCCCTTCGCCAGCCGCAGTTCGCAGGGGTCCATGCCGTCCGGCGCGATGGCGATGTATGTCTCGGCGGCGAACTTCTGGTCGTCCTCGAAGGCGCGCAGGGCCGCCTTCTGGCCCGCCGCGTCGCCGTCGAAGGTGAAGATGACGCGGGCCGAGCCGTTGTCCATCAGCAGTCGGCGCAGGATCCGGATGTGCTCGCCGCCGAAGGCCGTGCCGCAGGTCGCGATGGCCGTGGTGACGCCGGCGAGGTGGCAGGCCATGACGTCGGTGTAGCCCTCGACGACGACGGCCCGGCTGGCCTTGGCGATGTGCTGCTTCGCGAGGTCGATGCCGTACAGGACCTGGGACTTCTTGTAGATCGCCGTGTCGGGGGTGTTCAGGTACTTCGGCCCGTTGTCCGCCTCGTACAGCTTGCGGGCGCCGAAGCCGACCACGTCGCCGCCGATGTCGCGGATCGGCCACATGAGCCGGCCCCGGAAGCGGTCGATGGGGCCGCGGCGGCCCTCCTGCGCCAGGCCGGACAGGAGGATCTCCTTGTCGGTGAAGCCCTTGCCGCGCAGGAATCGGGTGAGGTGGTCCCAGCCTTGGGGGCTGTAGCCGACGCCGAAGTGCACGGCGGCGGCCTGGTCGAAGCCGCGCTCGGCGAGGAAGATCCGGCCGGTGTCGGCCTCGGGGCTGGTCGCCAGCTGCTCGGCGTACCACTCGGCGGCGATCTTGTGGGCCTCGACCAGGCGGATGCGCTCGCCGCGCTGGTGGGAGGGGTTGTACCCACCCTCCTCGTAACGCAGGGTGATGCCGGCCTGGGCGGCGAGGCGCTCGACCGCCTCGGAGAAGGTGAGGTGGTCGACCTTCATCACGAACGTGATGGTGTCGCCGCCCTCCTGGCAGCCGAAGCAGTGGAAGAGTCCCTTGCTCGGGCTGACCTGGAAGGACGGCGACTTCTCGTCATGGAAGGGGCACAGCCCCTTGAGGTTCCCGCCACCCGCGTTACGCAGCTGGAGGTACTCGGACACCACGGCGTCGATCGGGACCGCGTCCCGTACCGCCTTCACGTCCTCGTCGTTGATCCGTCCTGCCACGCGTGAATTCTACGGGGGGCCAGTGACATGTCCGCCCGAGCAGCAGACGCCTAGGCGATCAGCCCCTCCAGCGCGACGTGGGGATCCGCCAGGGCCTCCGTGTCCACCCGCGCCCCGGACCGGATCAGCCGCTGGATCGGGTCTGTGACGTCCCACACGTTCACGTTCATCCCCGCCAGCACCCGTCCGTCCTTCAGCCAGAACGCGATGAACTCCCGCTTCCCCGCGTCCCCCCGGATCACCACCTCGTCGTAGGACCCGGCGGGCGCCCATCCGCTGTACTCCATCCCCAGGTCGTACTGGTCGGAGAAGAAATACGGCACCCGGTCGTAGGTGACGCCCTGCCCGAGCATCGCCCGCGCCGCCGCCGGCCCCCCGTTCAGCGCGTTGGCCCAGTGCTCCACCCGCAGCCGGGTGTCGAAGAGGGCGTGCGGGAAGGAGGCGACGTCGCCGGCGGCATAGATGTCGGGGTCGGAGGTGCGCAGCTGTTCGTCCACGACCACGCCGCCGCCGTGCGCGCGGTCGGCGATCTCCAGCCCCGCCGCTTCCGCCAGCCCCGTACGGGGAGCGGCGCCGATCGCCGCGAGGACGTCGTGCGCGGGGTGCTCCTCGCCGTCGTCGGTGCGCGCGGCCAGCACCATGCCGTCCTGGCCGACGATCTCCGTCAGCCGCCGCCCGAAGTGGAACCGCACCCCGTGCTCGCGGTGCAGCTCGGCGAAGAGACCGCCCAGCTCGGGGCCCAGCACTCCGTGCAGCGGGGTCGGGTTGTGCTCGATGACGGTGACCTCGGCGCCGTACTCCCGGGCCGCCGCCGCGACCTCCAGGCCGATCCAGCCTGCGCCGGCGATCACGATGTGCCCGTTGTCCCGGCCGAGGGAGGCGAGGACGCCCTTGAGGCGCTCGGCGTGCGCGAGGCGGCGCAGGTGGTGGACGCCGGCCAGGTCGGTGCCCGGGATGTCCAGGCGGCGCGGCTCGGCGCCCGTGGCCAGCAGGAGCTTGTCGTAGTGGACGACGGTGCCGTCCTCGCCGAAGCGCACCGTCTTCGCCGTACGGTCGATCGCGTCGACGGTCTGGCCGAGGTGCAGCTCGATGTCGTTGCGCGCGTACCAGGCGGGTTCGTGCACGAAGACGCTGTCGCGCTCCTCCTTGCCGAGGAGGTAGCCCTTGGACAGCGGCGGTCGTTCGTACGGGTGGTCGCGCTCGTCGCAGATCAGTATCACCCGCCCGGTGAAGCCCTCCGCGCGAAGGGTCTCGGCCGCCTTCGCGCCGGCGAGTCCTCCTCCGACGATGACGAATGTCTGATCCGCGTCGACCACTTGATGCCTCCTCGTCAGGTGCCGCCACATGAGCGTCCCGCACGCAGCGTGATGCGGGAAGAGGGGGTGACCCGATCAGGCCACGCAGGGTCACTTTCGAGTGCCCGTTCGCCTCTTGGGCCTCACCCGTCCCGCGCGGGTGAGCGCCCGCGCCTCACGCTGCGCGCGTGAGCCGCGCGTGCAGGGAGCGTGCCGACGCGTCCGTCAGGGAAGCGATCTGGTCGACGATCACGCGCTTGCGGGCACGGTCGTCGGCCGCCGTGTCGAACAGGGCCCGGAACTGCGGGTCCAGCCCCTCGGGCGCGCGGGCGGTGAGCGCTTCGGCGAGTTCGGCCACGACGATCCGCTGGTCGGCGCGGAGCCGCTCCTGCTCGGCGCGCTGCATGACGTACCGGTCGGCGACGGCCTTGAGGACCGCGCACTCCAGGCGGGTCTCGTGGGGTACGACGAGTTCGGCGCCGTAGCGGGAGAGCCGTCCGTCGCCGTACGCCGCGCGCGTGGCGCTCTCGGCGGCCAGGCAGAAACGGCCGATGAGCTGGCTGGTGGCGTCCTTGAGGCGGGCCTGGGCGACGGCCGAACCGTCGTAGCCGTGCGGCCACCACGGTTCTTCCTGGAGTCGGTCGAGGGCGGCGGACAGGTCCGCCGGGTCGGTGTCCTCGGGGACGTACCGGCCGATGGCGACCTGGAAGACCGCCTGGCGTTCCGGCTCGGCGTGCAGGCAGTTGGGGTCGATGTGGCCGGCGTGCAGGCCGTCCTCGACGTCGTGCACGGAGTACGCCACGTCGTCGGACCAGTCCATGACCTGGGCCTCGAAGGTGGTGCGGGTGCCGGGGGCGTCCTTGCGGACCCAGTCGAAGACGGGGCGGTCGTCCTCGTAGACGCCGAACTTCGGGGAGTTCGGGGCGGTGGGGTGGGCGCCGCGTGGCCAGGGGTACTTGGTGGCGGCGTCGAGGGTGGCGCGGGTGAGGTTGAGGCCGACGGAGCCCTCCGGGGTGAACCGTTTGGGTTCGATGCGGGTGAGGAGTCTCAGGGACTGGGCGTTGCCCTCGAAGCCGCCGCAGTCCTCGGCGAATTCGTTCAGGGCGACTTCGCCGTTGTGGCCGAAGGGGGGGTGGCCGAGGTCGTGGGAGAGGCAGGCGGCCTCCACCAGGTCGGGGTCGCAGCCGAGGGCTGCGCCGAGCTCTCGGCCGACCTGGGCGCACTCCAGGGAGTGGGTGAGGCGGGTGCGGGGGCTGGGGTCCCAGGCGTGGCTGTGGGTTCCTGGGGTGACGACTTGGGTCTTGCCTGCGAGGCGGCGGAGGGCTGCGCTGTGCAGTACGCGGGCGCGGTCGCGTTGGAAGGCCGTGCGGCCTGGGCGTTTGTCGGGTTCGGGGGCCCAGCGTTCGACTGCCGACTCGTCGTAGTACATGCACCGACAGTACGGGCAGACACTGACAAACGGAGGGCTGTGTTGCGCCTAGTCGTCTGCCGGGTGTTGTTCGTTTGCGGGTGCGGGTTGTGTGTGGCTGGTCGCGCCCACGCGGCGGAGCCGCACATCGAAACAGCCCCGCGCCCCTGAGGGACGTCTCCATCCCCGGCGGATTAAGCCGACGCCAGTTCCTGTGCTGTCGTGACCCGCGTGTTCAGCATCTGGTCGTAGCGGTGGAGGAGGAGGCGGGCCATCGCGGGGTGGGTGCCCAGGGGGGCCGAGGCTATCCAGGGGGCCGCTTCCGCGGACTCCGTCGCGAAGCGGCCCGGGGCCGTGAAGTAGGAGGCGATGGCGACCCGCGTACGGCCTCGGGCCGACAACGACTTCAGGGCGTCCTCCACCGTCGGGGCCGCCGTCGTCGCGTAGGCCGGGATGACCGGGACGCCGAGGCGGTTGGCGAGGAGGTGGGCCGTGTGGGCGGTGTCGAGTTTCGACTCGGGGTCGCGGGAGCCGGCGGCGGCCAGGACCACGGCGGTCCTGCGGCGGGTGGGCTCGTCCATGCGGGTGCGCCAGCCGGCCTCCACCAGGCGGGCGTACAGGGCCTCGACCAGGAGGGGGTGCGGGCCGAGGGCGCCGGCCACGCGTGCGCGTACCCGGGATTCGGCGGCCATCTCGGGGATGTCGCGCTTGATGTGGTAGCCGCGGCTCAGCAGGAGCGGGACGAGGATCGCCTCCTGGTCGCCGAGGGAGGCCAGGGTGTCCGGGAGCAGGGGCTCGTTCAGCTCGATGTGGCCGAGGTGGACCGGCAGGCCGGGGCGCTGGGCGCGGACCTTGTCGAGGAGGGCGCGTACGGTGCTCAGGGCGCGCGGGTCGCGGCTGCCGTGGGCCACGACGACGAGCGCGGGCGCGTCGGGGCGCCGCCTGCCGTCGAGCGAGACGAGGCTGAGCTGGCTGGCGAGCTGGCTGCTGATCCGGTTCATGAGGTGCGCCGTACTGTCGAGGTGGGCGGTCGTGGACTCGTCGTGAAGAGGGTTCGACGCCGTCATGAACCGATGGTGGCGGCGGGACGTTGCCTTCCCGTTTCGCGGGAATGACGGGTTCTTACACCGGGTTCACGATGCGGGACGGGCACCGTGTGAGGGTACGTGACCTGCGGATTCGGCGAACGTAGTGAAGCTGATCACGTCACGGGCGGTGAACCGCGGGGGCCGGTGGGACGTCCCTGACTGTCGAGAACGGGCCGTGAGCCGACCGGGGGAGGGACCATTCCGATGCGCCGACCGAAGCTGCCTCGACCACGTCTGCCGCGCACGCGCACGGGGCAGCGGCGGCTGGTGCAGGCCGTGATGGCCGGGTGTGTGCTGGGGCTGCTTCCGGCCACCTGGATGTACCTCGTGACCGGTGACCGGCTGCGGACCGCGGCGGACGTGCCGCGCACCGACGTCGCCGTCGTCTTCGGGGCCGGTCTGTGGGCCGGTGAGCCGTCGCCGTATCTCGCCCATCGGCTCGACGCGGCGGCGAAGTTGTACCGCGAGGGCCGGATCAAGGTCGTCCTGGTCACCGGCGACAACAGCCGCAAGGACTATGACGAGCCCGACGCCATGCGTACGTATCTGACCCGGCACGGTGTGCCCGACTCGCGGATCGTCAGCGACTACGCCGGCTTCGACACCTGGGACTCCTGTGTCCGCGCCAAGAAGATCTTCGGCGTCGACGAGGCGGTGCTGATCAGCCAGGGCTTCCACATCCGGCGGGCGGTCGCGCTGTGCCAGGAGGCGGGGGTGGCGTCGTACGGCGTCGGGGTCGACGCCAAGCACGACGCCACCTGGTACTACGGCGGGGCGCGGGAGATCTTCGCGGCCGGGAAGGCGGCCCTGGACGCCGTCTTCGAGCCCGGCCCCCGGTTCCTCGGGCCGCGGGAGACCGGGGTGGCGAACGCGTTGGCGGCGGAGCGGTAGAGGCGCCCGGCGGGAGCGGCGTATGCCTCGTGCGCGCGTTTTGTCGCGCGCACGCCAGCCAACCGCGTGAAGAACCCGGCGGACGCGTTCCGTAATCAGGCGGCCACTCATAGCGTCCATGGGTGTGCGGCGGCGGATCCGGCCGACCGCCGCGACCTGGGGGAAAGGACAACTGATGACTCGTCTTCGGTCCGTACTCGCCGTGGCCGCCGCGGCCATACTGATCAGCGCGGGCACCGCCGCCGGAACCGCCACCGCCGCCGACGACGCGCAGGCGAGGGAGCCGGGCTGCGCCCATGTCGTCGGCCAGGGCTACGGCTGGGCGGACATCTGGAACGAGTGCGATTACACGATCCGCGCGACCGTCGAGGTCGACGGTTTCGATCCGCCGTGCATCCAGATCGGTCCGGGTGCGGTCGGCAGGATCGGTCTGGAGCCGGGCGACGAGCCGTACTACGCCTACGAGTGCTGACTCGGAGGCGCAGCGGCCGAATCGGACGTACGGGTGCTGACCCAGGGGGCCCTCTGACCAGGGGCCGTCCCTGATCGGGCGGGAGTGGGGCCGTTGCCCTGCTCCCGCCCTCGGCATTCCGGCGACTCGGTCTCCGGTTCAGCGGCCGGTGAAACGCGGTGGGCGTGCTCGGCGGTCGGCGTACCGGTCGAGTTCGCCGTACGTGATCGTCGCGCCCCGGTGTTCGGCGGCGCGATGGAGGAGCGGCATGGTCGGAGAACCTCCTGACGGGCTGTTTCGAGATGCGGTATTTCGAACGCCGTGCGGAGATAAGGACGCCAGAGGGCAACGCCCCTCTTTTAGGGGCGCGGGGAACTGCGCGACAAGCCACGACGGCGCCGCAGACGAACGACTGCAGAACCCAGCGGCGACTACAAGCGGAGCTCACTGCGGCCGGACGGCGACGGGGAGGTCACCGTCCCGGCCGCGTAACAGGGAGCCGCCGTGCGCGTAACACGCCGGAAGCACGCTGAACGGTATGCCGAACTCCGTGACGCCCACGCACTGCCCGTACTGCGCCCTGCAGTGCGGTATGAACCTCACGCCCTCGCAGGACGGGGGTGTCACGGTGGTCGAGCGCCCGGACTTCCCGGTGAACAAGGGAGCGCTGTGCGGCAAGGGCCGTACGGCACCCGCGGTGCTGGCGTCGGGCGTCCGGCTGAGCTCGCCGCTGGTGCGCTCGGGTGGCACGCTCGTGCCCGCCACCTGGGAAGAGGCGCTGGACCGGGTCGCCGAGGGCCTCACACGCACGCGTACGGAACATGGCCCGGACGCGTGCGGGGTCTTCGGCGGGGGCGGTCTGACGAACGAGAAGGCGTACAGCCTCGGCAAGTTCGCGAGGATCGTGCTCGGCACCTCGCAGATCGACTACAACGGCCGCTTCTGCATGTCGTCGGCCGCCGCGGCCGGGATGAAGGCGTTCGGGCTCGACCGGGGGCTGCCGTTCCCGCTGGAGGACATCCCGAGGACGGGCTGTGTGATCCTCGTCGGCTCGAACCTGGCGGAGACGATGCCGCCGTCGCTCCGCTTCTTCAACGAGCTGAAGGAGAACGGCGGCACGCTGATCGTCATCGACCCGCGCCGCACGAAGACCGCCGAGCAGGCCGACCTGCACCTGATGCCGAGGCCCGGCACCGACCTCGCGCTGGCCCTCGGGCTGCTGCACCTGGTCGTCGCCGAGGGCCGGGTGGACGAGGAGTACGTCCGGGAGCGCACGGCCGGCTGGGAGGACGCGCGGGCCGCGGCGATGGCGCACTGGCCGGAGTACGTGGAGCGGATCACGGGGGTGTCCGTTCCCCAGCTCCGGGAGACCGTACGGCTGTTCTGCGAGCCGGAGCACGCGATGGTGCTCACCGCGCGCGGACCCGAGCAGCAGGCCAAGGGCACGGACACCGTGGGCGCGTGGATCAACCTGTGCCTGGCGACGGGCCGGGCGGGCCGCCCGCTGTCCGGCTACGGCTGCCTCACCGGGCAGGGCAACGGACAGGGCGGGCGCGAGCACGGCCAGAAGGCCGACCAGCTGCCCGGCTACCGCAAGCTGGACGACCCGGAGGCGCGGCGGCACGTCGCCGAGGTGTGGGGCGTGGACCCGGACAGCCTGCCGGGCCCCGGGCGCAGTGCGTACGAGCTGCTGGACGCACTCGGCACGGACATCAGGTCGCTGCTGCTGATGGGCTCCAACCCGGTGGTGTCGGCGCCGCGGGCCGCGCACATCGAGGAGCGCATCAAGTCCCTGGACTTCCTCGCGGTGTGCGACGTGGTGCTGTCGGAGACGGCGGCCCTCGCCGACGTCGTCCTGCCGGTCACCCAGTGGGCGGAGGAGACGGGCACGACGACCAACCTGGAGGGCCGGGTGCTGCTGCGGCGGCGCGCGATCACCCCGCCGGACGGTGTCCGCAGCGACCTGGAGGTCATGCACGAGCTCGCCGCGCGGCTGGGCGGGGAACGGGCCCTGGAGAAGGGCTTCCCGACCGACCCCGAGGAGGTCTTCGAGGAGCTGCGGCGGGCGAGCGCGGGCGGGGCCGCGGACTACTCGGGGATCACGTATCACCGGCTGGCGGAGGAGAACGGGGTGTTCTGGCCGTGTCCGGCGGTGCCGGGTACGGGGAACGCCGCGGGCGGTGAGGATGACTCGCCGGCCGCCGGGACCGACCGTCCGGCGCACCCCGGCACCCCCCGCCTCTTCCTCGACCGCTTCGCCACCCCGGACGGCCGGGCCCGCTTCGCCCCCGTCTCGTACCGGGCCATCGCCGAGGAACCCGACGACGAGTACCCGGTCCTCCTGACGACGGGGCGCGTCGTGGCGCAGTACCAGTCAGGTGCCCAGACCCGCCGCGTCGACGAGCTGAACGCCGCCGCGCCGGGCCCGTTCGTGGAGCTGCACCCGCGGCTGGCGGCGCGGCTCGGGGCGGCCGAGGGCGACCCGGTGGCCGTGGTGTCGCGCCGGGGCCGGGCGGTGGCACCGGCCCGCATCACGACCGGCATCCGCCCGGACACCGTCTTCATGCCGTTCCACTGGCCGGGCGAGGGCCGCGCCAACACCCTCACCAACCCGGCGCTGGACCCGACGTCGCGGATGCCGGAGTTCAAAGCGTGTGCGGTGCGCGTGGAGGCCGTGAAGTCGTAGCCCAGTCGCCGCCGGCGATGAGCCTGCCGTCGGCGCGCAGCCGTGCGGCGACGGACGGGGCGGCGACATACACCCAGGCCTGTACGGCCGTTCCGTCCGAGGCGCGCAGCACCTCGCGGGCGACGCGTTCGTAGAGGTTGCGCGGGTCGCCGGGGGCGAACTCCTCCAGGCGGTCGAGGGCGGCCAGGAGCGCCGGGTACTCCTCGGCGCGGGCGGTGACGAGCTCGCCGTGGACGGTGCCCCTGTCGCCGCGTTCCTCGACGGCGTACGGGTAGCCCGGGCCGTCGTACAGCACCGCTCCCACCAGTCGCGCGGGCTCCTCGGTGAGGGTGCGGCCGCGCAGGAAGTGGTCGTGGTTGGGCTCTCCGGGGCGCAGGGTGCCGTAGACGAAGAACGGGAGTCGGGGAGAGAGGGTCACGGAAACGATTCTCTCCCCTCACACACCTCCACGTATCCACCCTGGTCACGGCATGTGCACGCCCCCTTGAATCTTGGTCATCCTCTGCGCCGCCCCAGTTCAAGGAGACCGATGAGCCGAATACGGCCGCACATCCGAGGTTCCCGACTCGCCACGGCGGGCATCGTCGCCGCCTCCGCCACCCTGTTGGCCACCGCACTCTCCCCCACGGCCGGCGCGGACGAGAGTCCGACGAGGGCCACCGCGATCAGGAACGCGGCGGCTGCCCTCAAGGACCGGGCGGGGAGTCTGGGGCTGACGGCCGCTCAGGGCACCAGCGTGCGGGACGTGATCGTGGACACGGACGGCACTCAGCACGTCCGTTACGACCGCACGTACCGCCAACTTCCCGTCCTCGGCGGTGACTTCGTCGTCCACCTCGCGAAGGACGGCACGTACCGCGACGCCTCCCGCGCCACCCGGAACGCGATCTCCCTGTCGAGCGTGACGCCGAAGGTCTCCGCGCCGAAGGCGGCCGACCTCGCGGCGGCCGTGCTGCGGGCCGCGAACGTGGGCGAGACGCTGAAGCGGCTGACGTCCAGGCCCGAGCTGGTCGTCGACGCCCTGCACGGCGCCCCGAAGCTGGCCTGGCGGACCGACGCCGTCGCCCAGGACTCGGCCGGCAACCCGGTCGCCCGCACCACGCTGACCGACGCCCGCACCGGCACGAAGATCGACGCGTGGGACAGCGTCGAGCATGCGGCGGGCGACGGGAAGTCGCTGTACGGGGGCACGGTCCCGTTGGAGACGACGGCGTCCGGATCGACGTACCAGCTGAAGGACGCGACGCGCGGCGGCACGTACACCGGCGACGCGGCGAACAGGACGGACCTGTGCATCCTCGCCATCTGCCTCAACCGCGCCCCGGCGACGGTGTTCACGGACACCGACAACCACTGGGGCACGGGCGCGGCGACCGACCGCTCCACGGCCGCGGTGGACGCGCAGTACGGCACGGACATGACGTGGGACTACTACGAGGACGTCCACGGCCGTAAGGGCATCGCGGGTGACGGCAAGGGGTCGTTCAACCGGGTGCACTACGGCAACGACTACAACAACGCCTTCTGGGACGACAGTTGCTTCTGCATGACCTACGGCGACGGTGACGGCACCCAGCTCGGTCCGCTGGTGTCGCTGGACGTCGCCGGGCACGAGATGACGCACGGCGTGACGTCGAAGACGGCCGCGCTGACGTACTCGGGCGAGTCCGGCGGGCTGAACGAGGCCACGTCGGATGTCTTCGGCACGCTGGTGGAGTTCCACGCGGGCAACTCCGCCGATCCCGGGGACTATCTGATCGGCGAGAAGGTCGTGCGGTCCGGGTTCCCGCGGAGCGCTCTGCGGTACATGGACAAGCCGTCGAAGGACGGGGTGTCGGTCGACTGCTGGAGTGCGGGGACGAAGGATCTCGACGTGCACTACTCGTCGGGGGTCGGGAATCACTTCGCGTATCTGCTGGCCGAGGGCAGCGGGGCGCGGACGGTGAACGGGGTGAGGTACGACTCGCCTACCTGTGACGGGTCTTCGGTGACGGGGATCGGGCGGGACAAGTTGGGGCGGATCTGGTATCGGGCGCTGACTGTGTACATGACGTCCTCGACGAACTATGCGGGGGCGCGGGCCTCGATGCTGAGTGCGGCGAAGGATCTGTATGGGGCTGGGAGTGTGGAGTACGGGGCTGTGGGGGCTGCGTGGAAGGCGGTGAATGTGGGCTGAGGGGGGCTTGGCGCCGTGGGGGTGCGGGGTGTGTGGCCGGGTGCGGGTACGTCGTGGCTGGTCGCGCCCACGCGGCGGAGCCGCAAATCGTCACAGCCCCGCGCCCCTTTTGGGTTGGCTGGGGTGACGTGGGGAGAGCGGTGGCCGCGTTGCAGTAGCCCCGGGGCTGGCTGTACAGCAACCGTTTCCCACTCAACCTGCTGCCCCGCTTCGAAGAATCACCCGTTCACACCCGCGGCCCTGCACCAACGCCTTCTCTTCCCCGACCCACCCTCACTACGGCCATGACCTGCTGAAACACCGTCGTATCGGCGGCCCGCGCCCTCCCCTGCGCCACCCGTTCACCCCGTTCCCGGCGCCTTCTCGACAAGCGCTCCCGCCCCCGACCCCCTTACCTCGGAAGAGCAGGGGCTCGGCCGAGGCGGCGGCACTTGGGGGTGTCGCGGGTCGTGGGTCCGTGCGCTCGGAGGAGCTTCGATGCGACGTAGCGCCCGTGTGCTGGCCGGGACCGCGCTGGCCGTCGGTGCCGTGGGGCTCGTCGTCGCGCCCGCGTACGGGGACGACGACGGGAGCGGGGATCTGCAGTTGCGGCCGTCGTCGGTGGTGCCGGGCGGGGAGGTCACGGTGAACACCTCCGCGTGCCGGGACGGCGGGGCGGCGGGGGACGCCAGCGCGGTGGGGGCCGGTTCGTTCACGTTGGCGCCGGGCTCGGACGACGAGGACGGGGGCGGCGGGTTCCGGGTGCCGCCGAGCGCGCAACCGGGGACGTACGAGATCGTCGCGACCTGCGCCGACGGCGGTCGGCGGGTGGCGGGTGACCTGGTGGTCACGCTGTCGTCGACGCCGGGGCAGGCGCATCCCAGAGGAAGTGTGCAGACGGGGGTCGGCGGCGCGTTCGGCCACGACCCCGTGCAGACCGCGGCCGGCGTGACGGCTCTCGCCGTAGCCGCCGCGGGCGGTACCTGGCTCCTGCATCGCCGGGCGAGAGGCGACGGGATCTGACGGACACCCTCCGCTGTCCGTCCGCCGGTACCGCATGTCCCCTCCCCCTCCGGGTCCGACGCCCCTCGCGGCCCGGAGGGGGATCGGGCGGCCCGAGGAGAGTCCCAGGAGGCTCCCGTGCGCATCCAGAGGAACGTCGGCAACGGCGTCATAGCCGCGGTCACCGTCCTGGCCCTGTGCTCCGGCGCCTGGCTGCTGCGCAACGGCACCGCGACGCACGCCCCGCCGCAGCCGTCGGCCGCGCAGGGCGACCCGCACCCCCGCCCGGCGGCCGCCCCCGCGCTCGCCCCCTCCCCTCCCGACCGCATCCGCATCCCCTCGCTCGGCGTCGACGCCCCCCTCATGGGCCTGGGCCTGACGAGGACGGGCAGCCTCGACGTCCCGCCCGCCGAGCGGAAGAACCTCGCCGGCTGGTACGAGGCCGGCACCACGCCCGGTGAGACCGGCACCGCGATCGTCGCCGGCCATGTCGACAACGCCGAAGGACCCGCCGTGTTCTACCGGCTCGGCGCCCTCAAGCGGGGCAGCGCGATCGAGGTGGACCGACGGGACGGCGGCACGGCCCTCTTCTCGGTCGACGCCGTGGAGGTGTACGACGCGAAGGCCTTCCCCGACGAGAAGGTGTACGGCGCGGCCTCGCGGCCCGAGCTGCGGGTGATCACCTGCGGCGGCGGCTACTCACGGACGACCGGCTATCAGGGCAACGTGGTCGTGTTCGCGCACCTCACCGGCAGCCGCTGACCCCACGCCCCCGGTGCGCACCAAGCGCCACGCCCTAGGCGATCCACTGCTCGTACGCCAGCTTCGCCACCAGCGCGAACACCACGCTCAGCAGCACCACCCGGACGAACCCGCTGCCCTTCTTCAGCGCCGTACGCGCCCCCAGCATGCCGCCCGCCAGGTTGAACACGGCCATCACCGCGGCCAGCTGCCACAGGACCGTGCCCTGCCAGGCGAAGGTGGCGAGCGCGCCGGCGTTGGTGCAGCAGTTGACGATCTTGGCGGTGGCGGAGGCGGTGACGAGGTCGAGATGGAGGACGGCGGTGAGGGCGAGGACCAGGAAGGTGCCGGTGCCGGGGCCGATCAGGCCGTCGTAGAAGCCGATGCCGAGGCCGGCCAGGCCGATCGCGGCGAGGATCCGGCGGGGCGAGGCCGGGCCGGTCGCGGGGGCGGTGCCGAAGGCGGGGCGCAGGATGACGAAGGCGGCCACCGCGAGCAGCACCACCATGATCACGGGCTTCAGCACCTCGGTGCTCATGCCGGCCGCGAAGAAGGCACCGCCGGAGGAGCCCGCGAGCGCCGCGAGGCCAATGCGCACGGCGAGCCGCACGTCCACGGGCGCCTTGCGGGCGTACGTCACGGCGGCGCCGGTCGTGCCTACGATCGCGACCGCCTTGTTGGTGCCGAGCGCGTAGGCGGCCGGGGTGTTCGCGGGGAGGCCCAGCAGCAGGGCCGGGAGCAGCAGGAGGCCACCGCCTCCGACCACGGCGTCGATCCAGCCGGCCACGAGGGCCGCGAGGCACAGGACGACGACCATGGTCAGCGATATGTCGGGCATGATCGCGACCTTAGGCAGACGGTGCGTGTGCCGTCCATGTACATGAGGAGTATCTGAGCTTCGGCCCGGCTCGACCTCACAGCCCGCCCGCACCGTGCCCGCGGAACCCTCACACCCGCCCCTCGCGCCCGCTGAGGGCAGCGTTCCTCGCGGGAAACAGATGCGATGCGGTCGGGAAACACCGGCACCGCACGCTCGATGCCATGACCTCGAATACGCGTGTGGTGGTGATCGGCGCCGGCCTCGCGGGCGTACGACTCGCCCGGCGGCTCGGCGAGCTCGGCACGCCCGTGACGCTCGTCGGCGACGAGGAGCACCGCCCGTACAACCGGGTGCTGCTCGCCGAGGTGCTGGCCGGACGGTACAGCCCCGAGGTGATCGCCCTCCCGGCGCCCGCGGAGCTGACGCGCGGCCGGGTCACCGGCATCGACCGCGAGGCGCGAGCCGTACATCTCGCGGACGGGTCGGAGATCGCATACGACACCCTGGTGCTGGCCACCGGCTCGAACCCGGTACTGCCGCCGCTGCGCGGCCTGTTCACGCCCGACCACGAACTGCCGGAGGGCGTCCACGCCTTCCGCACGATGGACGACTGCCTGGGCCTGTCCAAGGCGGTCCGGCCGGGTGTGCGGGCCGTCGTGATCGGCGGCGGGCTCCTCGGGGTGTCCGCGGCCCGGGCGCTCGCGATGCGCGGCGCGCAGGTCGTGCTCGCCCAGCAGTCCGAGCGGCTGATGGAGCGCCAGCTCGACCCGGCCGCCTCGAAGCTGGTCCGGCGCCATCTCGGCGACCTCGGCGTCGAGGTCCACACCGACCTGCGGGTGCGGGACGTGCGCTGCGTCGGCGGTGCGGTCCGCTCGGTGGAGATGGCCGACGGATACGCGCTCGACGCGGACATCGTGGTCCTGGCGTGCGGCGTCCGCCCGCGCGCCGGCCTCGCGCAGGCCGCGGGACTGGACGTCCGCAAGGGCATCGTCGTCGACGACGAACTCCGTACGTCCGACCCGCACATCCGGGCCGTCGGCGACTGCGCGCAGCACAACGGCACCGTCTACGGGCTGGCCGCGCCCGCGCTCGAACAGGCCGACGTCCTGGCCGAGTTGCTGGCCACGGACGCCGGTGACACCGCCGCCCGCTACACCGGCACCCGCGCGCTGACCCGGCTGACGCTGGCCGGTGAGGGGTTCTTCGACCTCGCCGCGTTCGGCGAGACGGAGCCCCTCCCCGGGGACGACGTCGTCCAGCTCACGGACGCCACCCGCGGCACCTACCGCAAGGTCGTCGTCCGCGACGACCGCCTGGTCGGCGGGGTTCTCGTCGGCGAACTCGGCACCGTCGGCGCGCTCGCCCGCGCCTGGGAGGGAGCAGAGCCGCTCCCCGACGACGGCCCGCTGCTCCACCTGCTCACCAACGATGGAGGCTCCTGATGACCGCCACCCCGGAGGCCACGGAGGCCACCCCCACGATCGTGCTCGTCGGCCATGGCATGGTCGGCCAGCGTTTCCTCGAAGCGCTCGCCGCGCGCGGCCTGACCGCCACGCACCGCGTGGTCGTGCTGTGCGAGGAGCCGCGTCCGGCGTACGACCGTGTCGCCCTCACCTCGTACTTCTCGGGCAAGACGCCCGAGGACCTGTCCATGACGGACATGGAGTTCATCGAGACGCACGGCATCGAGCTGTACGTCGGTGACCCGGCCGTCTCCGTCGACCGCGAGGCGAAGAAGGTCACCGCCCGGTCCGGCGAGGTCTTCGAGTACGAGACCCTCGTCCTCGCCACCGGCTCGTACCCGTTCGTGCCGCCGGTCCCCAACAAGGACGCCAAGGGCTGCTTCGTCTACCGCACGATCGAGGACCTCCTCGCCATCGAGGAGTACGCGAAGACCCGCACGACCGGTGCCGTGGTCGGCGGCGGTCTGCTCGGTCTGGAGGCGGCCGGCGCCCTGAAGGGGCTCGGACTGACCTCCCACATCGTGGAGTTCGCGCCGCGCCTGATGCCGGTGCAGGTCGACGAGGGCGGCGGCGCGGCCCTGCTGCGCACCATCGAGGACATGGGCCTGAGCGTCCACACCGGCGTCGGCACACAGGAGATCGTGGTCGACGCCGACGGTGCCGTCACCGGCATGAAGCTCTCCGACGGCTCCGAACTCGCCACCGACATGGTCGTGTTCTCCGCCGGTGTCCGCCCCCGCGACCAGCTGGCCCGCGACTGCGGCCTGACGGTCGGCGAGCGCGGCGGCATCACCGTCGACGAGCAGTGCCGTACGGTCGCCGACCCGCACGTCTTCGCGATCGGCGAGTGCGCGCTGGCCTCGGACGGCCGGGTGTACGGCCTGGTCGCCCCGGGCTACGAGCAGGCCGAGACGGCCGCCGCGACCATCGCCGCCGACGAGTCGGAACAGCTGACCTTCACCGGCGCCGACCTGTCCACCAAGCTGAAGCTGCTCGGCGTGGACGTGGCGTCCTTCGGTGACGCGCACGGCACCGCCGAGGACTGCCTGGACGTCGTCTACTCGGACTCCCGCGCGGGCCTGTACAAGAAGCTGGTCATCGGCCGGGACGGCACGCTGCTCGGCGGCATCCTGGTCGGTGACGCGGAGGCGTACGGCACGCTGAAGGCGTTCACCGGTTCGGTCCCGCCGGTCTCCCCCGAGTCGCTGGTCCTGCCGGCCGGCGCCGGAGCGCCCGTCGCCCTCGGCCCGTCCGCGCTGCCGGACGAGGCGATCATCTGCTCCTGCAACAACGTCACCAAGGGCACGATCCGCGGCGCGGTCACCGACCACCAGTGCACGACCGTGCCCGAGGTGAAGAAGTGCACCAAGGCCGGTACGACCTGCGGCAGTTGCGTCAAGGTCCTCGGCCAGCTGGTCACCGCCGAGCTGGAGGCGTCCGGCGTCGAGGTCGACAAGGGCCTGTGCGGCTGCTTCTCGCAGACCCGCGAGGAGCTGTACGAGATCGTCCTCGCCCTGCGGATCAACACCTACCAGGACCTCCTGGACCGCTACGGCCGTGACGGCGCCAAGGGCGGCGACGGCTGCGAGATCTGCAAGCCGGCGGTCGGCTCGATCATCGCCTCCCTCGCCCCGACGATCGGCGCCAGCGGCTACGTCCTGGAAGGCGAGCAGGCCGCCCTGCAGGACAGCAACGACCACTTCCTGGCCAATCTCCAGAAGAACGGCTCGTACTCGGTCGTCCCGCGCATCCCCGGCGGTGAGATCACCCCCGAGGGCCTCATCGTGATCGGCGAGATCGCCCGCGACTTCGGCCTCTACACGAAGATCACCGGCGGCCAGCGGATCGACATGTTCGGCGCGCGGGTCGAGCAACTCCCCCTCATCTGGACCCGGTTGGTGGACGCCGGCTTCGAGTCCGGCCACGCCTACGGCAAGTCCCTGCGCACGGTGAAGTCCTGCGTCGGCCAGACCTGGTGCCGCTACGGCGTCCAGGACTCGGTCCGCATGGCGATCGACCTGGAGCTGCGCTACCGAGGGCTCAGGTCGCCCCACAAGCTCAAGTCCGCCGTCTCCGGCTGCGCCCGCGAGTGCGCCGAGGCCCAGTCGAAGGACTTCGGCGTCATCGCCACCTCGGCCGGCTGGAACCTGTACGTCGGCGGCAACGGCGGCGCGACCCCACGCCACGCGGACCTCCTGGCCCAGGACCTCTCCGACGCCGAGCTGATCAAGCTGATCGACCGCTTCCTGATGTTCTACATCCGCACCGCCGACCGCCTGGAGCGCACGTCGACCTGGCTGGAGCGCATCCCCGGCGGCCTGGACCACGTCCGTGACGTGGTCGTGGAGGACTCCCTCGGCATCTGCGAGGAGCTGGAGTCCCTGATGACGGCCCACGTCGCGCACTACGCCGACGAGTGGGCGACCACCATCAACGACCCCGAGAAGCTCGCCCGGTTCGTGTCCTTCGTGAACGCCCCGGACACCCCCGACCCGGTCGTCGGCTTCGTCCCCGAGCGCGACCAGATCAAGCCCGACCTGCCGCTGCTGACCATCGGCCACCGCCCCCTGGAAGGAAGCGCCCAGCGATGACCCTGGCACCCGAGACGACGGACCTGAAGATCGAACTCCAGCTGGAGAGCGGCTGGTTCACGGTCTGCGAACTGGCCCGGCTGCTCCCCGGCCGCGGTGTGGCGGCCCTGCTGCCCGACGGCCGTCAGGCCGCCCTGTTCCGCGACCGCTCCGGCAAGCTGTACGCCATCGACAACCGCGACCCGTTCGGCGGCGCGGCGGTCCTCTCCCGCGGCCTGACCGGCACCCACCAGGGCCGGCCGTTCGTCGCCTCGCCCCTGCTGAAGCAGCGGTTCGACCTGGAGACCGGGGTGTGCCTGGACGACGAGTCGGTGCGGGTGGCGACGTACGAGGTGCGGGCCGCGTAGCCACCGGCCGCGTATCCGCCGACCGCGTAGCCGCCGGCCGCGTAGCCGCCGACCGCGTATCCGCCGACCGCGGGGAGAGCGGATTTCTTGACTGATCGTTCTGATTGAACCTAGGCTGCCTGGCATGGCCAGGACCAAGGAGTTCGATCCCGAGGCCGCGCTCCAGGCAGCACTTGAGCTGTTCTGGCGGCGCGGCTTCGAAGCGACGTCGATGGCCGACCTGGTCGAGCACCTGGGCATCGGCCGGGCCAGCCTCTACGCGACCTTCGGCAGCAAGCACGAGCTGTACCTGAAGGCGCTGGAACGCTACGACCGGGCGGGACTCCCGCCGATCATGCGGGAGTTGTCCCAGCCGGGCCCCGCCCTGCCGGCGGTGCGGGCGCTCGTACGCCGATACGCGACCGAGGCAGCCGACGAGGAACTGCGCCTCAACGGCTGCATGGTGACGAACGCGGCGGCGGAGCTCGCCCCGCACGACCCGGCCGCGGCCCGGCAGGTGCAGCGCAACTGGGACCAGTTGGAGACCGTGCTGCACTCGGCGCTGATCCGCGCCCAGGCGCAGGGCGAACTGCCCGCCGACCACGATCCGCTCACGCTCGCCCGCATGCTGCTGGTCCTGCTCCAGGGGCTGCGTGTGGTGGGCAAGGCGTCGGCGGACCCGGCGCGGGTGCGGGACGCGGCGGAACAGGCGTTGGCGCTGCTCGACTGAGCCGCTCCTTTTTTGTGCCGCCATATTGAACCGAACGGTCAATAATAGGGGAGAAGATGACCAGGACACGCTTCACCGGCAGGACCGCGCTGGTCACCGGCGCCGGCTCGGGGATCGGCCGGGCGGTCGCCGTGGCCTTGGCCGCCGAGGGGGCTCAGGTCGCCGTGGCCGGGCGGCGCCGCGAGCCGCTCGACGAGACGGTGTCCCTGATCGAGCGGGCGGGCGGCAAGGCGCTGGCGGTCACCGCCGACGTCACGGACGCCACGGAGCTGCGGGCCCTCGTCGACGCCGTGGTGGATCGCTACGGCTCGCTCGACGTGGCCGTCAACAACGCGGGGGTGTTCCGTGGCGGGCAGCCGCTGGCAGAACTGCCGGAGTCCGAATGGCACGAGCAGGTGGCGATCAACCTGACCGGCGTCTTCCTGGCCCTCCAGTGCGAGATCCGCCAGATGCGCTCGCAGCCCGGCGGCGGCGCGATCGTGAACATCGCCTCCACCTTCGGCGCCCACACCCGCCACCCCGGCGCCGCCGCGTACGCCGCCACCAAGGCCGCGGTCTCCGTCCTCACCCGGGGCGCCGCCCTCGACCACATCCGCGACGGCGTCCGCATCAACGCGGTCAGCCCCGGCGCCGTGGACACCCCGATGTCCCTGCGCCCCGGCGAGTCGGAGCCGGACCGCGCCGACCGTGCGAGGAGCACGCTCCCCCTGGGCCGTGTCTCGTCCACGGCCGAGATCGCCGCCGCGGTCCTGTACCTGGCCTCGGACGACGCGTCCTCGGTGGTCGGCACGGACCTGGTGGTGGACAGCGGGGCCACGGCCTGAGCGTACGGGCCACCGGCGGGTGATGCGCCTCCCGGCCGGGGGCCGCTTCGCGCCCACCCAGCAGCACGGCGGAGGGTTCCGTCGCGGCCTCGGCGGCGACGATGAGGACCTCCGGCACCAGGAGGTCGGCCAGTCAGGCCAGCCTGCGGCGCCGGATCATCGACGGCGAGATCGCGGTCCGCGGTCAGCCCACGTGTGCGGCGATCGTGCGCGCGCACACCATGGACTCGAGGTGCGTGGTGTCCACCTCCAGGTCGTAGACGACGCCCTCGTGCACCAGGTCCGCCTGCAGTGCGGCCATGCCCGGGACCCGGTCCCCGCGCGCGATCTCCCGCCCCGCCGCGACCGCGCTCGCACACCGGACGCCGACCCACAGCACGTCCAGGTCGCCGAGATGGTGCCGCCACCGCCGCTGGGTCGCCGCCCCGCCGAGGAAGACGTCGTCGACGACGACCCTGGCACCCGCCCGGACCATCGCCACGACGCCGTCCGCCCAGGCCGCCTGGAGCTCCATGAAGTCCGCCCCGACGCTCACCCCGCCGTCCTGACCGATGGTGATCCCCGCGTCCGACGCCTGCATGCCGGCGGGCAGCGCCGCTACGAACGAGTCGCACCCGAACGTCAGCCACGGCTCCGGCAGTACGGCCTGGAGACACCGTACGATCCCCGACTTCCCCGAGCTGGAACCGCCGTTGAGGATGATCATCCGAGTGGTCATCGCGTCACAGTAGGGCGCTGCCCGCACGGAGCGAAGCGAATTTCGGCGCCGGTCAGCCCACGAGCGGTGGGCGCTCCGCGTAGCCGGTGGCGGCGTCCGGCAGGGGCCGCGTGTCCAGGTAGAACCACTCGGCGTCCGGGCCGGGAGCGGCGGGTGAGGTGGGGGGCGGTGCCGGCATCGGCGCTGGTGTCGGCGCCGGCGCCGGTGTCGGCTCGGTCGTCGTGGGAGCCTGCTTCGCCGGGCCCGGCATCAGCAGCTCCACCCGCAGGCCAAGACCCCGCTGCTGGGCCGTGAACTCCTCCACCTGGTTGCGGCAGGCGTGGTCCAGATGGGTGACGCCGGTCAGGTCGAGGCGGATCCGGGGCCTGCCCGAGGCCGCGGCGGCCTCCAGGGCCTCGATGACCTGGGGCAGCCGTAGGAACGTCGCGTTGCCGGCCATGACGACCTTCGCGGTGTCGTCCTCGACGTGCTGCCGGATCACCGTCTGCGACATGCGCAGGGCGGCCAGCACGATCCCGGCGGCCAGACCGACGAGGACGCCTTCCAACAGCGCCGTCGCCACGATGACCGACGTCGTCACCGTCATGACCACGAACTCGCCCCGGTCCTGCCGCCACATCTTCGGGAACTCGGCCGGCGCGAACAGCTTCCAGCCGCTGTGCACGAGGACGCCCGCGAGTACCGAGATCGGGATGAGGGCCAGGACCTGCGGCAGCAGCAGTGCGAAGGCGAGCAGCCACAGGCCGTGCAGGGTGCGGGAGATGCGGGTCTTCGCGCCGGCCTGGACATTGGCGGAGCTGCGGGCCACGACCGCCGTGATGGGGAGGGCGCCGAGGATGCCCGCGACCGTGTTTCCGGCGCCCTGGGCGATGAGTTCGGTGTTGTACCGGGTCCGGGCGCCGCTGTGCATACGGTCCACCGCGGCCGCCGTGAACAGGCTCTCCGCCGAGGCGATCACCGTGAAGGTCAGGATGGAGGTGAGGATGGCGGGCTGCGCGAGCCCCGCGAACTGCTCGGCCCCCGGCACTTGCACCGACGCCAGCAGATTGCCGACCTGGAGCGTCTTCACCTCGACGCCGGGCAGCGCGGCGACCGCGATGCCGACGCCGACCGCGACCAGCGCGGCCGGGATCTTCTTGGCCGGGCCCGGCACCTTCTTCCACACGAAGCTCAGCACGATCGTCGCGACGCCGAGCAGCGTGGCGATCATCGCCTGCGGGTCGGTGAGGATGTCGGCGAACAGGCCCGGAACGCCGGCCATGTTCTCGATCGGCGTGCCGGGCGCCTTGGCGTCGGCCACCGGGTAGGCCTGGCTGAACATCAGCGGCAGCCCGATGCCGGCCAGCATGCCCTGGACCACGGCGAGGGAGATCGCCTGGAACATCCGCCCGAGGCGCACCACCCCGAGGACGATCTGGAGGATGCCGGAGAACAGCACGATCACGCCGAGCATCGCCACGCCGTGCTCCAGCACCGTCTCCGCGACCAGCGCGGCGAGCCCGGCGGCCGGCCCGCTGACCTGGAGCGTGCTGCCCCGGACCGCACCGACGACCAGACCGCCGATCACCCCGGAGATGATCCCGAGTTCGGCGGGGACACCGGAGGCGACGGCCACGCCGATGCACAGGGGCAGGGCGACGAGGAAGACGACGAGGGAGGCGGTGATCTCGTTGGCCAGGTCGAGCTTGGGGCCGGTCTTCGCCGACGACGCCCCCGCGGCCGAGGCGGTCGCGGTCGTCGCGGTCGCGGTCCTCGCGGTCCTCGCGGTCCTCGCGGTCACGGTCCTCGCGGTCGCGGCCCTCGGCACCGTTTTCGCCGCCGCCGGCTTCGTACGCCCCGGACCCCGCCCGCGCGCGTGCGCCCCGCTCATCCGGTATGCACCCGGAACAGCCCGTCGCCCTCCAGCTCGTGCACCTGCCCGGTGTCGACCTCGTAGTACCAGCCGTGCAGCCGCAGCCGTCCGCCGTCCAGCCGCTGCCGGACCACCGGGTAGGTCCGCAGTACGTTCAGCTGGTTGACGACATTGCCCTGGGCCACGTCGGGCAGCGACGGGTCGTCGGAGGCGGCCGTGAGGACCGGCGTCAGGTCGGGGCGGGCCAGCCCCAGCCAGGCGTCCACGCCCGGCAGCGCGGACAGGTCGTCGCCCGCCTTCAGCGCGCCCATCGCACCGCAGTGTGAGTGACCGCACACGACGATGTCCTGAACCCCGAGCACCTCCAGTGCGTACTCGATGGTGGCGGCCTCCCCGGACACGCCGGGGCTGCCGTACGGTGGCACGATATTGCCCGCGTTGCGCAGCTCGAATATCTCTCCGGGCCGGGCGCCGGTAATCAGCGCGGGAATAACACGTGAGTCCGAGCAGGTAATGAAGAGGGCTTCGGGATATTGCCCCTCGGCCAGTTTCCGGTATTCACCGCTCTCGAAGTCGACCCGACGCTTGAACGAGCGGGCACGGTCCAGCAGCGCCTTCAACGATGCCTCCTCGATGGGGAGTTCGGCCAGTTGACAGCACCGTAGGGGAGCGCACACCAGCGGAAGGTTAAGTAAAGGCCAGAGCGCGTCCAGGAATTGGACATCCTTTGTCGCAACGCCCTGCAAGCGCTTGTTTCTTGTAGCGTGTCGACGTCAGGGCAGAGAATGCAAATTCACGGAGAGACAGGATGCATGGGCATACGAGTGCTGCTCATCGAGGACGACGAGACGATCACCGAACCGCTCGCCGAGGGCCTCGGGCACTTCGGGCTGACGGTGGATCACGTGACCACCGGCGCCGAGGGACTGCGAAGGCCGTACGGCGATGTCGTCCTGCTCGACCTCGGGTTGCCGGACATGGACGGCATCGACGTGTGCCGCGGCATCCGACAGGTCTCGGACGTGCCGGTCATCATCCTGAGTGCGCGGGGTGAGGAGGCCGACCGGGTGCTGGGGCTGGAACTGGGCGCGGACGACTATCTGGCGAAGCCGTTCAGCGTAAGGGAGTTGGTGGCGCGGGTGCGGGCGGTGACCCGGCGGACCCAGCGCACGGAGGCGGTGGTGGCCGAGCCGGTGGGCGCGGAGCCGTCGGGCGGGCGTGGGCGTACGGAGGCGCTGGTGGAGCGGCTGCGCGCGGAGGCGGTGAACGCGCCGGTGGCCGCACCGTCCCCCGCCGCGCCGTCGTACGAGGCCGAGCCGTCCGCCGCGGACGAGGAATCCGGCCCTCAGCCCTCGTACAGCGCCCCCGGCCCCCTCGTCGTGGACCGCCGCACCCGTCAGGTCTGGGTCGGCGAGATCCCCGTCACCCTCACCCCGAAGGAGTTCGAGCTGCTGGCGCTGCTCACCGAGGATCCCGGTGCGGTGTACTCCCGGCAGCAGATCCTGGACCGGGTGTGGGACCCGCACTACGAGGGTCCGACCAAGACACTGGACGTCCATGTCGCGGCGCTCAGACGTAAGTTGGGGCACCCGGGGTGGATCCAGACCTTGCGCGGGGTCGGGTTCCGGCTGGCCGTGCGGACCGAGCCGGGCGGGCCGCGGGTGTCCTCGCCGTGACCCGCCGGCTGCTGCTCAGCTATCTCTCGCTCGCCGCGCTCGTGCTGCTCTGCCTTGAGGTCCCGCTGGGCTTCGTGTACTCGCGCGGCGAGCGCGAGCGGGTGGTGGGCGCGGCGAAGGACGAGGCCGAGTCGGTCTCCGCGTACGCCTCGCTGTCGCTCAGCGCGGGCCGGGCCGAACGGGATCTGGCGCGCCGGGTGGCGCACTGCGCCGAGCGGATCGGCGGGAAGGTGGTCGTCGTGGACGCCTCGGGCGCCCTGCTCGCCACCTCGCATCCGCTGGCCGCCATCATGTCGTCGAACCTGGCCTCGCGTCCCGGCATCGCGGCCGCCCTGCGGGGCACCTCCACGGTGGACGTCCGTACGTCGACCATCGGCGGCGTCGAGTACCTGTCGGTCGCCGGGCCGGTGCAGCGCGACGGGCGGCTCCAGGGTGCCGTATGGCTGACGCTGCCGACCCGGACGGTGCACGAACGCGTCCATCACGTCTGGCTGTTGCTGGCGCTCGGCGGGCTCGGGGTGCTCACGGCGGTGGCCGTGGTCGGGTTCGCCATCGCGTGCTGGGCCGGGCGGCCGATCCGCGAACTGGAGCGTGCCACCCACGAGTTGGCGGAGGGCGGCCGGGCCAGGCCGGTGACGATGACGAAGGGCCCGCCCGAGGTCCGCCGGCTGGCCACCGCGTTCAACCGGACGGCGGCCCGGCTCGCCCATCTCCTCGCCGCGCAGCGCGCGTTCGCGGGCGAGGCGTCCCACCAGCTGAAGACGCCGCTCGCCGCGCTGCGGCTGAGGCTGGAGAACCTGGAGCCGAACGTCTGCGACCCGGGCCTCGGCAGTCTCACGGCCGCCGTGACGGAGACGGACCGGCTCGCACGGATGGTGGAGGGGCTTTTGGCCATGGCCCGCCTGGAGGAGGCCTCCGCGACGCCCGCGCCGGTCGACGTGGGCGCGATCTGCGCGGAGCGGCACCGCACCTGGCTGCCGCTCTTCGAGCAGCGGCGGGTCTCCCTGGTGCTGTTCGCGGGCAGTGTCGGACCGGTCCTCGCCGTCCCCGGCGGCGTCGAGCAGATCGTGGACAACCTGCTCTCCAACGCCCTGCGCGCCTCCCCGCCGGACAGCACCGTGACCGTCGAGCTACGGCTCCACGTCCCCGCCCGCCGCGCCCTGCGCGACGCCCGCCCCGCCTGGGTCGACCTGCACATCACCGACGAGGGTCCCGGCATGACGGCGGACCAGCGCGCCCGGGCCTTCGACCGGTTCTGGCGCGCGCCGGGCGCCCCCAAGGGCGGTACCGGACTGGGGCTGTCGCTGGTCCAGCGTCTGGCGCACGCGAGCGGCGGCGAGGCGAGCCTGCACGCCTCGGCCGCGGGCGGGCTGGACGCGGTGATCCGGCTGCCGTCGGCGGAGCCGCCGCGCGAGGGGCACGAATCGGGCGTCGACCGGCCGGCACAGCGCAAACGGGTGGTGCCGGTGTTGCGTGCGTGAGCGCCGGCTGGCACCTTCGGGCACGGACCGACCGGGCGCATGGGCACCCACAGGCAGCTCTCAGGTACGCCGTCCCACGGTCACCAACTGGCTACGGCCCGTCCACCCGGCTCCCCTAGGTTCCATGCCGCCCCCCACGCACGACCCCGTCGTCGACCGGCGACGGGGCGGTACGGCACCTCTTGGAGTGAGAGTGGAACGTCGTAGCCTTCTGCGTGCGGCCGTCCTCGGCGGCTCGACCGCCGTGTTCGGCGGAACCCTGTGGCGAGGCGCCGCGTACGCGGCCCCGGCCCAGCCCGGCACCGGCCCCTACGGGGCACTGGGCTCCCCCGACGCCAACGGCATCAGACTCCCCAGCGGCTTCACCAGCCGCGTCATCGCCCGCTCCGGCCAGACGGTCTCCGGCACGTCGTACACCTGGCACAACGCCCCTGACGGCGGCGCCTGCTACGCCGACGGGTCGGGCTGGATCTACGTCTCCAACTCCGAGATCAACCCCTCCGGAGGCGCGAGCGCGGTCAAGTTCTCCTCGACGGGCGCGATCACGGCCGCGTACCGCATCCTGTCCTCCACCCGGCAGAACTGCGCCGGCGGCAAGACCCCGTGGAACACCTGGCTGTCCTGCGAGGAGGTCTCCCTCGGCTACGTCTACGAGACCGACCCCTGGGGGGTGAACGCGGCAGTGCAGCGGCCGGCGATGGGCCGCTTCAAGCACGAGGCGGCGGCCGCCGACCCGGTGCGCGAGGTGATCTACCTGACCGAGGACGAGACGAACGGCCGCTTCTACCGCTTCGTACCGAACACCTGGGGCAACCTCTCCTCCGGCACCCTCCAGGTCATGGTCGCGGGCAGCGCCACGTCCGGCTCCTTCACCTGGTCGAACGTCCCCGACCCGGACGGCTCCCCGACCGCCACCCGCTCCCAGGTCTCGGGCTCGAAGTCCTTCAACGGCGGCGAGGGCTGCCACTACGCCGACGACACGGTGTGGTTCACCACCAAGGGCGACAACCGTGTCTGGCAGCTCAACCTGACGTCCAACACCTACGAGTTGGCGTACGACGACTCCCTCGTCACCTCCGGCACGGCCCCCCTCACCGGCGTCGACAACATCACCGGCTCCTCCTCCGGCGACCTCTTCGTCGCCGAGGACGGCGGCAACATGGAGATCTGCGTCATCACCCCGGACGACGTCATCGCCCCGTTCCTGCGCATCGACGGCCAGTCGGGCTCGGAGATCACGGGCCCGGCGTTCTCCCCGGACGGCAGCCGGCTGTACTTCTCCAGCCAGCGGGGGACCAGTGGGAGTTCGTCGGGTGGGATCACGTACGAGGTGAGGGGCCCCTTCCGCGCCTAGCGGTCACAAAACAGCCACATCTTCTCCATATTCAGCCGCAGGGCAATACGGTCATCCCCTCACGCAACACCAGTGGGGGGATGACATGACCAATCCGTACGGCACGGCACCCATACCGCAACCACCGTTCCGCCCGGCCCCGAAGTGGGCCCGCAAACGCTACGTACTGCCCGCGCTCGCCCTGGCCTTCTTCCTGGGCATCGGCGCGGGCGGCGCGTCCGGCGAGGGCTCCAAGGACACCGAGGCGACCGCCCAGGCGGCCTCGCCGCAGCCCACGGTCACCGTCACCGCGACCATGACGGCCAAGGCACCGGAACCGGAACCGGCCCCGACCGTGACGGCCACCAAGACGGTCAAGGTCACCACGACGGTCACCGCCACACCCGCCGCGGACACCGGCGCCGCCGCCGAAGACGGAGCCGGTGACGGAGCCCGTGACGGCGACTCCCCCGGCGGCGACGTCTACTACGCCAACTGCGCCGAGGCCCGCGCGGCGGGCGCGGCCCCCGTACACCGCGGCGAGCCGGGCTACGCCTCCCACCTCGACCGCGACAACGACGGGGGGGGCTGCGACAGCTGACGTCGTGGCGGACGGAGACTTCACCGGGACGGGCTCACTTCACATCGACGAAGTCGGCCGAGCCGGCCGTGGCCACGGTGAGGCTCGTACCGGCGAAGTCGTAGCGGTACGCGCCGTCCGCCGTCGCCTTCACGGTGGCCGTGGCCCAGCCGTTGCGGTCGGTCTTGACCTTCTTCACCGTGACGAAGGGGCCGCTCGTGCCCTTGCGGTACTGGAGCAGCACCTGGTGCCCGATGAGGGGCACGTCCTTGCGCGCCTCCCAACTGGCGACGCTCATCCGGGCCTCGACCCTGAGTTCCTTGCCCTTCTTCACCGGCTGCGGGGTGGCGACGGTCTGGGACATGGAGGTCTGCCGCTTGATACGCGCCAGGTAGGCGCCCTCCCCGCGGGTGACGTCGCCGTCGCCGTCGGTGGCCACGGGGCTGATGGTCCAGACACCGGCCAGGGCGTTGCTGCGGAGGTTGACGTTCGGGTCGGCGGTCACGAGGGCCTCGCAGAAGGAGGTCGTCTCATTGAGCTTCACGCATTCGGCGTCCCCGGCCATGACCCCGTCGGCCTTCGCGCGGTCCGTCCCGTGCCACAGCTCGTACGACACACTCCGCACGCCGGACGGGTCGCTGACCGTGGCGGACACCGAGAACACCCTCTTCCGCGCGGCCTGCACACCGACGGTGTAGTCCCGGTCGTGATTGACATTGATGTTCCAGAACGCCGTACGGGAGTCGTCCTGGGCGGCCCCGGCGGCCGGTCCGGCGACAGCGGCTACGGCCAGGAGGGCGCCGAAGGCGGCAGTGGTGGCAATGGCGGCAGTGACGCGTCTGCGCATGATCTTCGGTTTCCCCACGCTCGATGAATTGGGTGGTGACTTCACCCGCGTGAGACAAGGGGGACTTCCGGGCGGTTGTACACCCTGACCGACACTGACCAGCTCTTAACCCTGCCGTCGCCCTGGCTTGGCGTAATCACGGGGAGCTGGTCAACTTGGCTGCGGGCGGGCGGAATTCAGCAGAGCACGAAGGACACGGGACCTCTCGAATCCCGGCGCCACCACCCGGGCCTACCACCGCCGGCAAAGGGCACCTCGAGGGTTGGGGGCAGGCGACAGCTCCCGAAGTTTTCGTCGGCCGTAGGGCCTATCCGTAACAATCAGTAGCAAGAACTTGCACCGACTCGGGGCCACCTCCGCACTCGCAGTACACGCCGAGCTTCAGGTCCGGCCAGGTCTGGTTTCGCGCCTTCGTGGCGGCTATGCGTCACGCCGTAGGTCGACTGAACCCGTCGGCCCTGGGCCTCGCTACCTTGGAACACATGAAGCTCTCGCCGAACGCCGCTCGGGACCGCTTTTTCTCGTCACCCGTCGCCCGGTTGGCGACCGCAGATGCGCAGGGCGTGCCCCATGCGGTACCGGTCACCTTTGTCGCCCTGGACGACGTGTTGTACTTCGCGGTCGACCACAAGCCCAAGAGCACGTGGAATCTGCGGCGGTTGCGCAATATCCGGGAGAACCCCGCGGTGGCAGTGCTGGTGGATCACTACAACGAGGACTGGTCGACGCTGTGGTGGGCTCGCGCCGACGGACGCGGAGAGGTCCTGGAGGACGGACAAGCAGAGCGGGATCGCGCGGTGGGATTGCTGTGCGACAAGTACGAGCAGTACGAGCAGTCCCCTCCCCAAGGCCCCGTGGTCGCCGTTCGGGTGGAGCAATGGAGCGGCTGGGCGTTCGCATAGCCTGGCGGGACAGCCGACCCCGAGGTGACGTACATGCCGGACCAAGACCTTCCTCCGTACCGTCGGATCGCCGACGACCTGCGGGCAGCGATCGCGAAGGGAAAACTTGCCCCGGGCGAGAAGCTGAAGTCGGAGAACGAGCTCAAGGACCAGTACGGCACAACCCGGGTCACCGTGCGCAAGGCGCTGTCCCTGCTCAAGGCAGACGGACTCCTGATCAGCGAACAGGGCCGAGGCGTCTTCGTACGCCAGCAGCCCAAAGTGCGCTTGCAGACAACGGGCGCGAACTTCCGCGAGCGACGTGCGACCGGCATGAGCAACTTCACTGCCGAGGCGGCTGCACAGGGGCTCCGGGCGCGCCAAGAGATCCTGTCGGTGGGGCAGGTTCCCGCGCCGGCCGAGGTCGCCGATCGGCTCGGCATGCCCGAGGGCGCCTCGGTGATCGTCCGTAGACGCGCGTTCTTCGTCGACGACGAGCCCATGCAGTTGGCCGACGGGTACTACCCGGCGGAGCTGTTCGCCGGCACCCCGATGGAGGAGCGTCGGCGCATCGCCGGTGGCGTGAGCGCCCTGATCGAGGATCCTGCAGGGCCCCTGGGACAGCGGATCGTGCGATTCGTCGAGGATCTGGAGATCCGTATGCCCACCCCGACAGAGGTCGACGCACTGCGTATTCCGCCCGGCGTCCCACTGGCGCGAGTGCTGCGCAGTGCCCAAGTGGAGGACGGACGCGTGGTCGAGGTGTTGGACTCACGCGTGCCTTGTGATCGTCACGCCTTCCAGTACGTCATTGACGTGCCCTGACGGCAGGCCTCCGGCTCTTCTGAGTGTGCCCCCTAGAACTACTTGTATATCCAAGTCACTGACCGTTAGGCTCTCGCTACTTGGATATACAAGCTGAGGGGCGGGCATTGATGCATGCCGCCCCACGCCAAGCCCGGCGCCGCTGACACGGCCCGGGGTTCGGCCGACTGCGAAGGAGTCGACTTGCATCTCGTAGCACGGACTCTCGACGGGTTAACAACCCTTCTGCGCAGATCACGCAGGATCAACCACGTAGTGCCCACCCTTGACGCTCCATCAGCCGACGCCCGCCAACCGCCGCGATGCCCGTCAAAGCGCGAATGGGAGCGCATCCTGGCACGGGCCAGGCACCGAAGAGCCCCGCACCTGTGGCCGCTGCCGCCCACACGCGCTAGGGGCGCCGGCTCACCTGTCCGCGCATACGTGGTGTCACCGAAGGAACGGCTGCAGGAAGTGTCCAGGTGAGGGCGGTCATGACGAACGCGCCGCGTATCAACGACTTCGTGAAGGACACCGACTCCAACAAGGTTGGCAGGGTAATGGGGTTCGTCGGGCCGTACGTACAACTAAGACCGGTCGATGGTGGCAGGGAGTGGGACGCGCAGCTGGAGCACCTGACACCGATCGGCGCACGAGAAGCGTTGAGCATTGGCGTAGCCGAAGCCAACGCCCGGTCCAGAAGACGCGCTGCCGTGGCCACCGGCACGGCACCCCTCAGTTCCGAGGATCCGGACACCCTGTCGGCCGAGTGCGCACTCGCCGAGCGGCCCGGATACGGGGACCTGCACAAGGCGTGCCGCCAGACGCACGACGTGCCCCTTCCTCACGCCTACGGCATCCTGCTGCTGCCGAGTTGCGGTTGCGGTTGTCACACACTCCCCGCTGGGAGTAAGTCATGACTTCGCCATAAGGCAGCAGACCCAGCGGGCAACGGTGGATCGGCAGTTCCTTTGGCCGACCGCTACAGCACGGAATCAACCTCAAGACGGCGGCACGTTCGCACAATGCGCGTGGCCGAGTCCCTGAGCTGGGAGTGGGGCCGATCATCTGCTGCCTGACCGTCACGGCCTTCGCCGGCTCCTTGTCTTCTAGACCCCGAGGCCGCAGCGACAATCAGTGCCTTCACCGCCTTCGTCGTCGAGCGGGAGAATTCCCTGGAAATCACCTCGGGCGGCTGAGGCTTTCCCACGCGTACTCCGGGATGATGCGCACCGGATGGGCCATCTCGCGGACGTGGTGCAGACGTTCCACGGCGTCGCGAACGTCGACGGGGGCCGACGACCGCGGACCGATCGGCATTGCCCGATATGGCAAGGCGAGTTGCGCGACGGTGACGAAGTCGCGTTCATCGCTGACCGCGTCGCATCCGGACGAGCGTACAAACGCAACGAGCAGACGCAGACCGTGAGCCGTGTCGAGGCCGACAGCCTTGTAGCGGAGGGGCGGGGCGTGCCAGTCGGCTCCGAGGTGTACGCACGCGCCCGACTCGTGAAGGAAGGGGTGCAGCCGACTCACACCCTGACCAGCTACTACCGGCCGGAGCACGTCGAGGGGACACGCATCGTCGACCCCACCCCGGGCCCTGCCGGTCTTGGCGGCGGATACCGGGTCCTCTACGACGCCGGATACGAGATCGACCACATGAGAGAAAGCCCTGTTCGCCCGTGTCCCGACAACGGACGAAGTGCAGCTTCTACAGCTCCCCGTCGGTGAGCCCGTAGTCGAGCTGCACCGGACCACGTTCACCGCAGATGGCACGGTGGTCGAGTTCGCAGTAGGCGTTCACTCGGCTTCCCGCTTCGCGTGGGAGTACGACTTCAAGGTTCCCGACTCGGCGGAATGATCTCGGCGCAGGAATGGGCGGATGCTCGACTCCTGTGGGACTACCACTTCATGCACCACCACCCGCGGCCTTGTTCGGCGGCCGTAGGGCTGGGCAGCCACGACCTTGGCGTGGCCGACGTAGCAGCGGAGCTGCACCACCAGGGCATGGCTCCGGTCATCGTCTTCACGGGGGCCACCAGCCCCACGACCAAGGCACGCATGCCGCGCGGTGAGGCTGTCCACTACCGAGAGCGGGCATTGCAGCTAGGCGTGCCTGAATCCGCCGTGCTCCTGGAGCCGCGTGCCACGAACACCGGCGAGAACATCGAGTTCTCCAAGGCGGTGTTGCGGAGGCCGACGTCAAGGTGTCGTCCGTCCTGCTCGTGTCCAAGCCGTACGAAGAACGGCGCTCCTGCGCCATGATGCGGAAGCTCTGGCCCGAGGTCGAAGTGGTGTGCGCTTCCACGTCCATGGGCTTGGAGGAGTACGCCGATTCCATCGGAGACGCTCGGATGGTGATCGACATGATTGTGGGGGCCCTGCAACGAGTGCTCGTCTTCCCGAGGTTGGGCCTGGCCATCGAGCAGGACGTACCAGACACCATCGTTGCCGCCTTTGAGCGACTATGTGCCGAAGGCTTCACTAGCCGACTCATGCCGAAGCAGCAGCGGTAGCGCAGACGGAGCGGAACAGCCCTGCACACCGAGTGATCTCGGAGTGCAGGGCTCTGTCATTTCAATGGTCAATCTTGAAGCGCCGCATCGCAATCGTGGCTTGGCGCAGCCTGGTTGTGAAGTCGTCACTTCGGGCGACCCTGTCGATTCCTTGAGTCCTGTTCCCTCTGAGCGCGCTGCGGTACTCACGATCCAGAAGGTTAACCATGGTGCCCAAAAGGGCGTCAGTCAGGTGTTCGCTTCTGATGTTCAAGAGATCCCTCTGTGTCGGCCGCCTCAAGCGAGTGAGAGTGAAGCTACTCATGTACGCAACGTGGTACCGCCAGTTCTCGGCAGTGTTGCCCAACAACGGTCGATCTTGAGAGTAGTGCGTCAGGAACTCGCCGATGCGCCTATGCACATCAAGGACGAGCCCGTATAGGTCGATATCAATCTCGACCGAGAAGACTTTGTCGTAGTGAAAGTCCCCAAGAAGATATGTATCCAAGTGCCTGAGGGCAGAGTGCGGTTCTCCCAACACGAACGCCGTGTATTCTCGCGCCAGCCGCGACATGCTGACTACTTGCTCCAGTGGGACACCTAGATTCTTATAGTAATTCGACCTCCGCTCGTAACGGTAGTTATAGCGCGCAAGCGCTTCCTCAAGATCTTTTTGAATCTTCTCCGTGGCGCGCAGCGCGCCTGGCGGTAGCTCGGTCTGACTGTTGGTCGCACGGATAATGACATCCCTGGCGCTCCCCGAGGACGGTGGAACAATGATCCGGACCAGTATTGATCGGTCATTATGGCGGCCAGAGCCCTGGAAATGATTGAAGATCTCATGGCTCGTCTGCAAACCGTTAACGATCTGAGGATCCGTGACTACGATTTTTTTTCCAGCGATCCTGACTTCTTCTGCCACGATGGTCACGCCGTTGTTGAACCACCAGAAATCTTCCCGATGGCTCGACTTCAATGTACCCTCGATTGCCGTGTTGACCGCAGTGCGCCCCGCGTAATCGCGTACGTTAGATTCGAATAGCTCAAGGCGCAGTGCATCATTGTGTGAGGTGATGAAATTGTAGTACTCATCGAGGCGCACCAGACATACGTAACCTTCACCAAGTGACGTACTCATTGGCGTTTCAATGAACGTCATAGTGAGGACGGTCGAAGCTCCGCGGCCTGCCAATTCCCTGAGCTCCGCGGCCCCCAGGTAATCAATCTGGCACTTCGTTCGCGAAGCGACTTTCTCTAGTTCGCGGGCGAGCCTGTTACCTTTTGCTTTAACGTTGGGATGTGGGGGTTCCACGGCACGCGTGGCATATACGACCCGGATGGAAATCTCCTGAAAGGAAGACGCTAGGGCTTCCAGGATGTTGAGAAACCTGCCAGTGCGGTCAAGCAGCTTTGCGTTCGTTGAATCGGCAAGCTCTCCGGCGTTGCGGTCCATATCGAAAAGCAATGGGAGGTGGTAGTGCAGTTTTTCGAAAGCTGTTTCCTGATACCCCGACGAGGTCTTAGCCTGGAGGATGACGAGTTGTATCTTCTTGCCCCGAAATTCCTTGTGACGATCGATACTGGCAGACATGTATCGATCGTCAACGAAAACCCAGAGGCCATCGACGCCGCAATCGTGAGATCCGTCGACTATCCCGTCGCGGAGTTCATCGATGTCGAGATCAAAATCTTGTAGAGCCGCGCTCGCCGCGAAATAGTTGAAAAAGTCGTCCATCTTTTGATTCGGGGCGAGCAGGCGCCTCTTGTCCTCAAGGACGCGGTCGAGCAGGCGTTGATCATTACTCTTCACAGCCATCTGCGAGGCCCCCCACGTGCGATGCGCCTATGTGAATCGTCAACTCCCATCTTGGCGATGAGCGACCTGGGTGGGCAAGACGAATGGGGAAATTGGCTGTCGGGCGCACCTGTGCAACGACCAAACGGGGAGGGCTAGGTGATGGTGCAGCCGCGCACATGGCGCTGCGCGTAGGGGCATCCCACGTTTCGACGGTGACGTCTTCACTCGCCCACACCATGCTCGTCATCGGTACGGGACGGAACTCATATGAATCAGGCCCGACCAGGAGGAGCGCACTTCCTCCAGGGGCACGCCACGCTAGGCGTGCTCGCCGGCTGCTACCTCGCGTGGCGCACCCGGAGGGCGCAACGAGGGCACAACAGCTTCAGGCGGGTTCAACGTCAGCCAACGCCAGCAAACGCCATTTGGCCTGGTCAGCGGCTTGCCTTGACAGTCTCCCCAGACAATGCAGGCGAGGGCGGCACCCCCGCACAGGATGCCGCCCTCTTTCGTGCACCGGAGTCGCCGCCCATCGGTCTTGAGGGTCGGGGACAGGCGACGACTCCGGAGTTTTCGCCGGGCCCTACGGCCTATCGGGGGCCGTGGGGCCGATCAGTGGCCGCAGGACCTACCGGGTCCGCAGGACCTACCGGCTCCGCGGGACCTACCGGCTCCGCAGGACCTACCGGTGATCACTCCCCACCGACTCCGATGCCGCCCGCCCCGCCTCCAGCCGCGCCACCGGGATCCGGAACGGCGAGCAGGAGACGTAGTCGAGGCCGACCTCGTGGAAGAAGTGGACCGACTCGGGGTCGCCGCCGTGCTCGCCGCAGACGCCGAGCTTCAGGTCCGGGCGGGTCTCACGGCCGGCCTTCGCGGCGGCGGCGACCAGGGAGCCCACGCCGTCCTTGTCGATGGTCTCGAACGGGGAGACACCGAAGATGCCCTTCTCCAGGTACGCCGTGAAGAAGCTCGCCTCCACATCGTCCCGGCTGAAGCCCCACACCGTCTGGGTGAGGTCGTTCGTGCCGAAGGAGAAGAACTCGGCCGCCTCGGCGATCTGACCGGCGGTCAGCGCGGCGCGCGGCAGCTCGATCATCGTGCCGATCGACAGCTTCAGGCGAACGCCCGTAGCGGCTTCGACCTCCGCGACGACCTGGTCGGCCTCCTCGCGGACGATCTCCAGCTCCTGGACGGTACCGACGAGCGGGATCATGATCTCGGCGCGCGGGTCGCCCTTGGCGTTCTTGCGCTCCGCCGCCGCTTCCGCGATGGCGCGGACCTGCATGGTGAACAGGCCGGGGATGACCAGGCCGAGGCGTACGCCGCGCAGGCCCAGCATCGGGTTCTGCTCGTGCAGCCGGTGCACGGCCTGGAGCAGGCGGAGCTCGTTCTCGTGGGGCTCCTGGCGGGACTCGGCGAGGGCCACGCGGACCGAGAGTTCCGTGATGTCGGGGAGGAACTCGTGCAGCGGCGGGTCGAGGAGACGGATCGTCACCGGCAGGCCGTCCATCGCCGAGAACAGCTCCACGAAGTCCTTCTTCTGGAGCGGGAGCAGCTCCTTCAGAGACTCCTCGCGCTCGGCCTCCGTGTCGGCCAGGATGAGGCGCTCGACCAGTTCACGCCGGTCGCCGAGGAACATGTGCTCGGTACGGCACAGTCCGATGCCCTGCGCGCCGAAGCGACGGGCGCGCAGCGCGTCCTCGGCGTTGTCCGCGTTGGCCCGCACCCGCAGTCGGCGCTTGCGGTCCGCGAAGGCCATGATGCGGTGGACGGCCTCGACCAGCTCGTCGGCGTCCTGGGCGCCGGCGTGCATCCGGCCCTCGAAGTACTCCACGACGGGAGACGGGACGACCGGGACCTCGCCCAGGTAGACCTTGCCGGACGACCCGTCGATGGAAATCACGTCGCCCTCCTCGACGACGTGTCCGCCGGGGACGGTCATACGGCGCCGCTTGGTATCGACCTCAAGCTCCTCCGCGCCGCACACGCACGTCTTGCCCATACCGCGCGCCACGACGGCCGCGTGGGACGTCTTGCCGCCACGAGACGTCAGGATGCCCTCCGCCGCGATCATGCCGTCGAGGTCGTCGGGGTTGGTCTCCCGGCGGACCAGGATGACCTTCTCGCCCGAACGCGACCATTTCACCGCGGTGTACGAGTCGAAGACCGCCTTGCCGACCGCCGCACCCGGCGACGCCGCGATGCCCCGGCCGACCTGCTCGACCTTCGCCTCCTCGTCGAACTTCGGGAACATCAGCTGGGCGAGCTGGGCGCCGTTGACGCGCTGGAGCGCCTCCGCCTCGTCGATGAGGCCCTGGTCGACGAGCTGCGTGGCGATACGGAAGGCCGCGCCCGCCGTGCGCTTGCCGACCCGGGTCTGGAGCATCCACAGCTGGCCACGCTCGATCGTGAACTCGATGTCGCAGAGGTCCTTGTAGTGGTTCTCCAGCGTCTCCATGATCTGCATCAGCTGGTCGTACGACTTCTTGTCGATCGACTCCAGCTCCGCGAGCGGGACGGTGTTGCGGATGCCCGCGACGACGTCCTCGCCCTGGGCGTTCTGGAGGTAGTCGCCGTAGACGCCCTGGTGGCCGGAGGCGGGGTCACGGGTGAAGGCGACGCCGGTGCCGGAGTCCGGGCCGAGGTTGCCGAAGACCATGGAGCAGACGTTGACGGCCGTGCCGAGGTCGCCGGGGATGCGCTCCTGGCGGCGGTACAGCTTGGCGCGGTCGGTGTTCCAGGAGTTGAAGACCGCCTCGATGGCGAGGTCCATCTGCTCGCGCGGGTCCTGCGGGAAGTCGCGGCCGGCCTCCTTCTTCACGATCTTCTTGAAGGCGGTGACCAGTTTCTTCAGGTCGGCGGCCTCCAGGTCGGTGTCGACCGTGACCTTCTTGGCCTCCTTGGCCTTGTCGAGGGCTTCCTCGAAGAGGTCGCCATCGACGCCGAGGACGGTCTTGCCGAACATCTGGATGAGGCGGCGGTAGGAGTCCCACGCGAAGCGGTCGTCGCCGGCCTGCTTGGCGAGGCCCTGCACGGACTTGTCGGAGAGCCCGATGTTGAGGACCGTGTCCATCATTCCGGGCATGGAGAACTTCGCGCCGGAACGGACGGAGACCAGCAGGGGGTTGTCGGCCTGGCCGAGCTTCTTGCCCATCTTGGTCTCAAGGGCGTCGAGGTGCGCACTCACCTCGTCACGCAGTGCCGCCGGCTCCTCGCCGCTGTCGAGGTAGACCTTGCAGGCTTCCGTCGTGATCGTGAACCCGGGGGGAACGGGAAGGCCCAGGTTGGTCATCTCGGCGAGGTTGGCGCCCTTGCCACCCAGGAGGTCCTTGAGGTCCTTGTTTCCCTCGGTGAAGTCGTAAACGAACTTCGCTACGTGGGGATCTTTGTTTTCCGACACGGTCTCGACTCCCTCGAGGACGCGGTGGCTGCCCTGACGGCGAGGAACATACCCAGATCGAAGGCGTCTGGGTACGTCTACTCACGCGTCATACGCCTGTAACCACCCGTCCGCCAGTGGATCGAAAGTCAAGGCTTGGCAAGCGGTGACGGGCGGATGTTTTCACTTCCTGAACGCAAGAGGGCCCACTAGTGCGCTTTCCTGCTCATCTGAGCGCCCATCCCGCACGTTTGATTTCGATCGATGAACGATCAAGGGGTGGCACCCAGTGCCACCCCTTGGAGAAGTGCAGCCGCTCAAGATCCGCTCATCTGAGCGCAACCCTTATCAAGGGTGGCGAGAATCACGCTGCCACAGAGGACCGGATTTCACCATGCGGACGTGCTCCCGGGACGGAAACGCGCCCGTCACAGGCACCGCCACACGCACCGCCCCAGGCACCGTCACAAGCACCTTCGCGCACGACGGCGCGCACCGCCCCGCTCCCCGTCACACACCCAGCGCGACCAGCCGTTCTTCCACCCGCTCCGGGGCGTACAGATACTCCACGACCAGCGCCCCGGCCCCCACGAGACCGGCCCGCTCCCCCAGCCGCGACGTGACGACGTCCAGATGAGCGGTGGAGCGCGGCAGTGCCCGCTGGTACAGCAGCTCCCGCACACCTGTGACGAAGGGCGTCCCGGCCAGGTCCCCGGCGATCATCAGCACCCCCGGGTTGAGCAGGGTCACGACGGTCGCCAGCACGTCCCCGACCTGCCGCCCGGCCTCCCGGGCCAGCGCGGCCGCCCCCGGATCCCCGGCCGCCAGCAGATCCCGCACATCCGATCCGGACGCCGCCGGCACGCCGCCCTCGGCCAGCCGCCGGGCCACGGCACGACCACTGGCCACGGCGGCCAGACAGCCGTACGAACCACACCGGCACAGCGCGTCCGCGCCCACCCGTATGTGCCCGATGTCGCCCGCGCCGCCGTCGATGCCCCGGTAGATCGCGCCGTCGACCACGACGCCGGCACCGATGCCGGTCGAGACCTTGACCAGGACGAACGCCGAGCAGTCGGGGTAGGCGGTGCGCTGTTCGCCGTACGCCATGAGGTTGGCGTCGTTGTCGACGAGGACCGGCACCGCCGCGGCGCCCGTGTGCTCGCCGAAGGCCCGGGCGAGCCGCTCCCTTATGTCGTAGCCGTCCCAGCCCGGCATGATCGGCGGCTGGACGACCCGGCCGGTCTCGCTGTCCACCGGCCCCGGCACCGCCAGCCCGATGCCGCCCACCTCGCTGGCCCGGCGCCCGGTCTTCTCCAGCAGTTCGGCGAACCAGCGCCCCAGCTCGCCCAGCACCACGTCCGGCCCGTCCTCGACGACCAGCGCGCCGCTGTGCTCGGCGAGGATCTCGCCGGTCAGCGACAGCACGGCGGCACGCGCGTGCCGGGTGTCGAGGTCGGCGGCGAGGACGACGGCGTGCTCGCCGTCGAACTCCAGGGTGATGGAGGGGCGGCCGCCCAACGGCGAGTCCACCGGCCCTCCGGCGCCCTCGCGCAGCCACCCCGCCCGGAACAGCCGGTCCAGGCGCTGGCCGACGGTGGCCCGGGAGAGCCCGGTGACCTGTTGGAGTGCTCCGCGCGTCACGGCCCTGCCGCTGCGCACCAGTTGGAGCAGATCGCCGGCGCCGGTCTGACCCCGTCCAGCCATACCCCGTCCAGTCATGCGCACCCCCTTGTGTTTCTCAAGCGTGCATTACATATTGAGTTTTGCGTGTTAAATAGACGTAACTCTACGGTCGCACTGGCCGAACCGGTCAGCCGCACGTCTCTCGGGGAGTGCCGAGTGGATCGCACCGCCCAACTCGTCGCCCGTTCCACGGAACGCTCGATCGCATACGATCCACCTGGTTCACCGCCTTCGCCGCACGTCAGAGCCGCGAAGGTGCTGGAGGACAACTGGACCGGCACCTCCACGGTCCCCTCCCGCAGCCTGTACCCGCACCAGTGGTCCTGGGACTCGGCGTTCATCGCGATCGGCCTCAGGCACCTCTCGCCGTTACGCGCCCAGACGGAGCTGGAGACACTGCTCGCCGCCCAGTGGGAAGACGGCCGTGTCCCGCACATCGTCTTCAACCCCTCGGTCCCCCTCGACGCCTACTTCCCGAGCCCCGACTTCTGGCGCTCCTCGACGGCGGGCCGTGCCGCGGGCGCCCCGCGCACCGTACAGACCTCCGGCATCGTGCAGCCACCGGTGCACGCGCTGGCCGCCTGGCTGGTGCACCGCGCCGACCCGGGACTGTCCCGGGCGCGCGGCTTCCTCACCCGGATGTATCCCCGCCTCGCCGCCTGGCACCGCTACCTGCTGCACCGCCGGGACCTGGGCGGCGCCGGTCTCGCGTCGGTCGTGCACCCGTGGGAACAGGGCATGGACAACAGCCCCTGCTGGGACGCCCCGCTGGCCCGCGTCACCCCCGCCCCGGCCCGCTCCTTCCGCCGCGCCGACCTCGACCACGGGGCGGCCGAGGACCGTCCGACGGACCTGGACTACGGCCGCTACGTCCGACTGGCGGCGGACTACCGGGACGGCGGCTACGCGGACGGCGCAGGGGACTTCGCCGTCGAGGACCCCTCCTTCAACGCCCTGCTCATCGCCTCCGAGCACGCGCTGGCCCGGATCGCCGAGGAACTGGGCGCGAGTGGCACGGCCCGGCAGGCACGCGCGCGGCGGCTGACGGCGACGCTGACCGACCGCCTCTGGGACCCGGCGAGGGACATGTTCCTCTGCCGCGACGTCCGAGGCGGGGGGCTCGTTGCCGAGCGGGCCGTCTCGGGCCTGATCCCGCTCCTCCTGCCCGACCTGCCCAGGGACATCGCCACCCGCCTGGTCCGTACGACGGAGTCCGCCCACTTCGGCCTCGGCACCTCCACCCGTCTGGTCCCGAGCTACGACCTCCTCGGCGAGGCCTTCGACCCGCACCGCTACTGGCGCGGCCCGGCCTGGTTCAACACCAACTGGCTGCTGGAGCGGGGCCTGCGGACACACGGGGAGCACCGCCGGGCCGACGCACTGCGCCAGGCGGCCCTGGACATCGCGCACAGCTCCGACTTCGCCGAGTACGTGGACCCGTACACCGGCGAGGCCTGCGGGGCGACCTGCTTCAGCTGGACTGCAGCACTTTCGCTGGATCTGTTGCACTGCCACACCGAACCCACCGCGGTCAGGGAACTCAAGGGAGGGAACCGGGGATGACGGACCGGCATCATCTGCTCGTGTTCGGGGGTACGTTCGCCGCCGTGGGCGACGGCGGGGACATCAGCGGCGTACGGACCGCCGGCTCCCCGGAGGGGTTGTTCGTACGCGACGCCCGCCACCTCAGCCGCTGGCAGCTCACCGTGGACGGAGCGGTGCCCGAGACCCTGACGCCGGTCGCCGACGGGGACACGGCCCGCTGCGTCCTGGTGCCCCGCGGCGGCCGCAACGAACCGCCCGCCTACACCCTCTTCCGGGAACAGGCCGTCGGTGACAACTCGTTCGTGGAGTCCCTCCGCGTCACGAGCAACCGTCCCGTGCCGACGACGATCCGTCTCGCGATCACCGCCGACGCCGACTTCACCGACCAGTTCGAGCTGCGCTCGGACCACCGCACCTACGCCAAGTCCGGCGCCACCCGCTCCCGCCAGGTCCTGGACCACGGAGTGGAGTTCACATACCAGCGAGCCGACTGGCGCTCACTGACCACCGTGACGGCCGACCCGCCCCCCGACACGGTGGAGGAAACAGGCACCGGCGCCCGCCGCCTCCTGTGGACCCTCGACCTGCCCCCGCACGGCACCGAGGAACTGACCCTCCGGGTGATGGCCCGCCCCCACGGCGACAAACGAGCCCTGCGCGTCCCCCGCTCCCCCTCCGCCCTCACCACCCAACTCCTCTCCCTGGAAGGCGAGTTCGTCGAGGGAGTGGCCTTCCCGACCGGCTGGCCCGAACTGGCCGCCGCCTGCGCCCGCGGCCTCGCCGACCTGGCGGCGCTCCAGGTCCCGGCGACGGGCCCCGACGGCGAGGAACTCCGCGTCCCCGCGGCCGGCGCCCCCTGGTTCCTGACCCTCCTCGGCCGGGACGCCCTCCTCACCTCCCTCTTCGCCCTCCCCTACCGCCCCCGCCTGGCCGCCGCCACCCTCCCCGCCCTCGCCGCGACCCAGGCGACGGAGACCGGCCCCGACGCCGTCTCCCAGCCCGGCAAGATCGTGCACGAGGTACGGCACGGCGAGCTGGCGCACTTCGCCCAGGTGCCGTACGGCCGCTACTACGGCTCGGTGGACGCGACCCCGCTCTTCCTGATCCTGCTGGGCGCACACGCGGAGCAGACGGGCGACACCACCCTCGCCCGCCGCCTGGAACCCCACGCCCGCGCGGCGATCGGCTGGATGCTGGACCACGGCGGCCTGACCTCCCGCGGCTACCTGGTCTACCGGGCCGACCAGGGCGGCCTGGCCAACCAGAACTGGAAGGACTCCCCCGGCGCGATCTGCTCCGCCGACGGCACCCGCCCCGGCGGCCCCGTCATGGCGGCGGGCGCCCAGGGCTACGCGTACGACGCCCTGCGCCGCACGGCGTGGCTCGCCCGCACGGTCTGGCAGGACGAGACCTACGCGGCGCTCCTGGAACAGGCGGCCGCCGACCTGCGCGACCGCTTCCAGCAGGACTTCTGGATGCCGGAACACTCCTTCCCCGCCCTCGCCCTCGACGGCGCCGGCCACCAGGTCGACGCCCTCGCCTCGGACGCCGGCCACCTGCTCTGGTCCGGCCTGCTCGACAAGGAGTACGGCGAGGCGGTGGGCCGCCGCCTGCTCGAACCGGACTTCTTCTCGGGCTGGGGCGTGCGCACGTTGGCCTCCGGCCAGCCCGCCTACCACCCCCTCTCCTACCACCGAGGGTCCGTCTGGCCGCACGACAACGCCCTGATCACCCTGGGCCTGGCCCGCTACGGCCTGCACGACGAGGCCCGCACGGTCGCCCACGCCCTGGTGGACGCGGCCACCACCACCGGCCACCGCCTGCCCGAGGTCCTCGCCGGCTACGGCCGCGACACCCACCCCGAACCGGTCCCCTACCCCCACGCCTGCGTCCGCGAATCCCGCTCGGCGGCGGCCCCGCTGGCCCTGCTCACGGCGGTGGGCGGCGCGTAGGCGGAGCGTGCGGATCGCTTGCCCGCGGGCCGCCGCGGACGTGTTGGCCTGGCGTTTGCCGGGTGTTTGCCGAGCGCTGGGGCGCAGTGGCTGAACACGGCCCGACGACGGCCCGTACGAGGGTGTGGCGGGCCCCCAGCCTCCCCAGCGAGGCCCGCCACACACTCCACCAGGGGACTCGCACGGAAGGACCTCCGGGTGCCCGTCTTCACACGCCTACGCCAGCTACCGGGCAAAACGGCCCCCACCTCACCCCCCGGCACACAGCCCCCCACCGACGCGCCGGAGGCGTCACCGCCAGGTGGGGAGGCTACGGGGTCGGGCGACGGTACCGGCGAGTCGGCGACCGGCGGGGCCGCCCCGTTGCCCGAGAAGCCTGCGGCGCCCTCCGCCGAGGTCGTACCGGCAACCGCCGAGTCAGCGCACCCCACCACCGAGCCCGCACCACCCACCCCCGAGCCCGCAGGCGTCGTCCACGAACCCGCGGCCGCCGGCGGTGAGGGCGCCCCACCGGGGCCACCCGCAGCCGACGACGAAAGCCGCACGGGTGGTGCGGGTGGGAAAGACTCGGCCGAAGGCGAAGCCGAGGCCGACAGGACGCCCGCCCCCTACCTCCGCTGGACCCTGACGGCCCTCTCCGCCGCCCTCATCCACATCTGCCTGCAGATGCCGAACACCCTCGGCAACCTCAAGGCCACGGAGTTCCTACGCCTCCCGGCCGAGGCCATCGTCGGAGCCGCCCTCCTCCTCAGCCTCCCCCGCCGCCCCCGCCTCATCACCGCAGCGATCTCCGGCGCCACCCTCGGCGCCCTCACCGCCCTCAACATCCTCGACATCGGCTACAACGAATACCTGGGCCGCCACTTCAACATCGTCCTGGACTGGGAACTCCTGGACGACGCCCAGTCCTACCTGAAGGACTCCCTGGGCAGCACGACCACCACCCTCCTCACCATCGGCGTCATCCTCCTCGTCGTACTCCTCATCACCCTCGTCGCCCTGGCCACCATCCGCATCGCCAACACCCTCGCCCACCACAAGCCCACCGCCTCCAGGGGCGCCCTGATCGCCGGCACCGTCTGGATCACCTGCACGGCCTTCGGCCTCCAGATCGCCGGCGTACCAATCGCCGCGGACCACACCGCCGGCGTCATCAAGGTCCACGCCCGCCGCGCGATGGACACCCTCCGCGACGAGGCGGCCTTCGCGAAGGACGCCAGGTCGGACACCTTCGGCAACACGCCCCCCGCCCAACTGGTCCCGGACCTACGCGGCAAGGACGTCCTGTTCACCTTCATAGAGAGCTACGGCCGCAGCGCCCTCGCAGACCCCCTGATCGCCCCCGGCGTCACCAGCACCCTCGACACCAGCACCAAAGCCCTCGCGGACGCCGGCTTCCACGCCAAGAGCGGTTGGCTCACCTCGGCGACGTACGGCGGCAGCAGCTGGCTGGGCCACTCCACCACCCTCTCCGGGCTGTGGATCGACAACCAGCAGCGCTACCGCACCGTCATGGCCAGCGACCACCTCAGCCTCACCAAGGCCTTCCAGAAGACCGGCGACTGGGACACGGTCGGCGTGATGCCGGGCGTACAGAAGGGCTGGCCGGAACAGAAGTACTACGGCCTCGACAAGGTCTACAACGCCTTCCAACTCGGCTACAAGGGGCCGAAGTTCAGCTGGTCCACGATGCCCGACCAGTACGCCCTGGAGGCCTTCCAGCGCCAGGTCCACGGCAAGAAGCGGGACAAGCCCCTGATGGCGGAGATCATCCTGACCTCCAGCCACCAACCGTGGGCCCCGATCCCCAGGACTGTCGACTGGAACGACCTCGGCGACGGCTCACTCTTCAAGCCCATCCAACAGGCCGGCCTCCAGCCGTCGGACATCATCTCCGACTCCACCCGCTCCAAGCAGGAGTACGGCAAGTCGATCTCGTACTCGGTCACGAGTCTCACCCAGTGGCTGGAGCGCTACGGCACCGACGACACCGTCCTCGTCTTCCTCGGCGACCACCAGCCGATGGCCCGGGTCAGCGGCACCAAGGCCAGCCGAGACGTCCCGGTCTCCATCGTCGCCAAGGACCCGAAAGTCCTGGACAGAATCACCGACTGGAACTGGACGGACGGCCTCCAGCCCGCCCCCAAGGCCCCCGTCTGGAAGATGAGCTCCTTCCGAGACCGGTTCCTCACGGCCTACGGCTCCACCCCCCACCCCTCCAACTAGGGGGTGTTTTGGAAGTCCCGCACAGCACCCGACTCCCTCGCCGCCCGCTCAACCACCGGAGGTGTCCAGCTCAGCGTCCTCCCCCACACCCGCACAGTCATACGGATCCCGCAACCACCCGTCCGGCAGCACCACCCGGTTGTTGCCGGACGTACGCCCACGCGGCCCGTCGGCCCCCACCGGCCACGGCTGATCCAGGTCCAACTCGTCCAGCCCAGCGCGGAGTTCGGCCAGCGAAGACGTGATCGCCAGCCGCTTGCGCATCTCCGAACCGACCGCGAAGCCCTTCAGATACCAGGCCACGTGCTTACGGAAGTCGATGACGCCGCGCGCCTCGTCCCCGATCCACTCCCCGAGCAGCGTGGCATGCCGCACCATGACGTCGGCCACCTCACGCAGCGCCGGCCGCGCGACGTCACCGTCCCGTCCCTCGAACGCCGCCACCAGATCGGAGAACAACCACGGCCGCCCCAGACACCCCCGCCCGACAACGACCCCGTCACACCCGGTCTCCCGCACCATCCGCACCGCGTCCCCGGCCGACCAGATGTCCCCGTTGCCGAGCACGGGAATCTCCGGCACATGCTCCTTCAGCCGAGCGATGGCATCCCAGTCCGCGGTCCCCCCGTAGTGCTGAGCGGCGGTGCGCCCGTGCAACGCAATCGCCGTCACCCCCTCCTCGACGGCGATCCGCCCGGCGTCCAGGAAGGTGATGTGATCGTCGTCGATGCCCTTGCGCATCTTCATCGTCACCGGCAGCTCCCCCGCCCCGCTCACCGCCTCCCGCAGAATCGCCCGCAGCAGGTTCCGCTTGTACGGCAGCGCGGACCCCCCGCCCTTGCGCGTCACCTTCGGCACCGGGCACCCGAAGTTCAGATCGATGTGATCGGCCAGCCCCTCCTCCGCGATCATGCGGACGGCCTTGCCGACAGTGGCGGGGTCGACCCCGTACAGCTGGATCGAACGAGGCTTCTCGCTCTCGTCGAAGTGGATCAGCTGCATGGTCTTCTCGTTGCGCTCGACCAGCGCCCGAGTCGTGATCATCTCGCTGACGAACAGCCCCTTGCCCCCGCTGAACTCCCGGCACAGCGTGCGGAAGGGCGCGTTGGTGATCCCGGCCATGGGGGCCAGGACGACAGGCGGCTGAACCGTGTGCGGCCCGATCCGCAGGGACGAAACGGTGGGCGACGCGGCGGACGCGACAGCGGACGGGACAGCGGACGAGGCAGCGGACGAAGCGACGGGCGGGACGGTCATGGACATCCCCCCATTCTCACGTACCGGACGGACAGCGGCGAAATTCATTAGTTAGGCGTACTATTCAAGAATGCCGGAGCTCAGCCCACGCCGCCGCGTGCTGGTCCTCGCGATCTGCTGCATGAGCCTGCTGATCGTGAGCCTCGACACCACGGCCCTCAACGTCGCCCTCCCCGCGATGCAACGCGACCTCGACGCCAGCACGTCGGGCCTCCAGTGGACGATCGACGCGTACACCCTGGTCCTGGCCTCCCTCCTGATGCTGGCCGGCTCCACGGCGGACCGCGTCGGCCGCAAACGCGTCTTCATGGCGGGCCTCGTCCTGTTCACCATCGGCTCGGCACTGTGCTCCCTCGCCCCGAACCTCGACTCCCTGATCGCGTTCCGGATGGTCCAGGCGGTCGGCGGCTCGATGCTCAACCCGGTGGCGATGTCGATCATCACCAACACCTTCGTGGACCCGCGTGAACGCGCACGGGCGATAGGCGTGTGGGGAGCGGTCGTCGGCATATCGATGGGCGCCGGCCCGCTGGTCGGCGGCCTGCTCGTGGACTCCGTGGGCTGGCGGGCGATCTTCTGGGTCAACCTGCCGGTGGGCCTGGCCGCCCTCCTCCTCACCTTCCTCCACGTCCCCGAGTCCCGCGCCCCCAGGCCCCGCCGCCTCGACCCGGTCGGCCAGCTCCTGGTGATCGCGCTGTTCGGCTCACTGACGTACGCGATCATCGAGGCCCCGAACGCCGGGTTCACCGCGGTCCTGCCCCTCGCGATCATCGCCCTCACGGCCCTGCTCGGCCTTCTCTGGTACGAGCCGCGCCGCGCCGAACCCCTCATCGACCTGCGGTTCTTCCGTTCGGCCCCGTTCAGCGGCGCCACGGTGATCGCGATCGGCGCGTTCGCCGCACTGGGCGGGTTCCTGTTCCTGTCGACGCTGTACCTGCAGAACGTACGGGGGCTGGACGCCCTGCACGCAGGGCTGTGGATGCTCCCGATGGCGACCCCCATGTTCGTATGCGCACCGCTCGCCGGACGGCTGGTCGGCACGCGGGGTCCCCGGCTGCCGTTGCTGATCGCCGGTACCGCGATGACGCTGAGCGCGGCGCTGTTCGCCCTGTTCGAGGCCGAGACGTCCAACGTCACGCTGGTCCTCGGGTACGCCGTGTTCGGGATCGGGTTCGGGTTCGTCAACGCGCCGATCACCAACACGGCGGTGTCCGGGATGCCGCGGGCGCAGGCCGGCGTCGCGGCGGCGGTGGCCTCCACGAGCCGTCAGCTGGGGCAGACGCTGGGGGTGGCGGTGGTCGGGGCGGTACTGGCGGCCGGGGTGGGGGCGTCGTCGTACAAGGAGACGTTCGTGTCGGCCGCCGGGCCGGGGTGGTGGATCCTCACCGGGTGCGGGCTTGTGGTTCTCGTGGCGGGGATGGTGACCAGTGGGCGTTGGGCTCGGCGCACGGCTGAACGGACGGCTGAGAGGCTGGAGTCGGCTGAGATTCGCGACGCGTCGAGGGTACGAGCCTGAGCGACACCCGCCGCTGCACTCCCGTTCACCGCGCCCGAGCCGTCCTGCCGACGTGCGCGTCAGCCAACGTTCCATAATCGAATGAGAACAGATTTTTCGATATCGAATGCGTGACCTCTGGTGGCGGGCCGTCGTTGGGCATCAGTGACGGAGTCGTCATAGCGAGACTTGAGCAGGGGCAGGGGATGGGCGGACTAAGGAAGACTCACTCTCGACTTCGCACGAGCTGGGGCACCGGCAGGCAGTGAAGGTCACCCGCATCGCATACAGCAACAATCTCAACAGAGCGAAGTACAGCCAACTCGTCGAACAAGCGCACCGGCTGGGTGCGGTACGAGCCCTGGTGTGGCGCAGGTTCGGATCCATCAACGGAGTCGGCATCTCGGACCGGCAGATCCGCGACCAATGGCTGGCTGACGGCACTGCTGAGGCATTCAGTGTCCTGGCGAACGCCTGGAAGGAGACCGTGCGCGACGCGATGGCCGATATCAAGGCATCTCGCGAAGCCGCAAAAGTACTTGTACGTAAGGCAATCCATCATCACTATCACACGCAAAAAGAGCGCAGGGATGCTTACGCCGCACTCAAGCGCGACACCTGGACGAGCGATGCGTTCCTGTGTCGACTCATGCGTAAGCACTGGCGCCACGGTGTCTCCCGTACTGTGAACCAGATCGTGGTGCGCTCTGACCAGTACCGCACCTTCACCCTGCCCGGAGAGGGAAACGTCTGGCTCGCGGTCCCGTCCCTGGCGCGCCGGAAGATGATCAGCATTCCGCTGAACACCACTGTCGCGCCCACCGGCACCCTGCGTCTCATCGTTCGCGACATGCGCGTTGAAGTCCATTACGCCATCGACGCGGCCGATCTGCGTGAACTGCGTCCCTGTGGAACGGCGAAGATCGCTGTGGACAAGGGATACAGCGAGGTTCTCACCGACTCCGAGGGTACGCACCATGGTCAAGAACTCGGCGATCTACTGCGAACCGAATCCGACTACCTCAAGACCAAGAACGCCCGTCGGGCCAGAATCCGAGCCGTCATCGAGAGAGCTCGAAACGCGGGTGACCATGCAAAGGCCGACCGGATCGCGGCCAACAACCTCGGTACCATCAAACGGGACCGGCGCCACCGTCGGTTCACATCACGCGTGCGCACAGTGACCTTCACCGCCGTCCACGCCGTCGTGGACAAAGCGAAACACATCATCGCCGAAGACCTCACCCGACCCTTCGTATCGCGGAAGAGACTCGGCAAAGACACCAATCGCCGCCTCGCCACATGGACGAAAGGCATCACGGCCGAAGCACTCACACACGTGTCAGAGCGCAGAGGTTCTGCGCTGACGCTGGTCAACGCGGCCTACACGTCACAAGTCGCCCCCTGCTGCCAGATCCTCGGCAAGCGCCTAGGGGACCGGCTTCACTGCACCCAGTGTGGGGACGTATGGCAAGCAGACCACGCGGGAGCGATCAACGTCCTGGAGCGAGATGGAGACCCTGACATCTCCCTGCACACACCGCACACGCGGGTACGGCAGATCCTCCAGGAACGGGCCGATCGCCACCGGACCAGACTGCCGGTCCAGGACTCCAGCCCAACAGGGCGGAGAGCGAATCATCCTATGCGGGCAAACTGCCCAGCGAACGGGAAGCAGTGTGCAGCAAGACCAATGTCAGCTGCCCGAAGTATCGCCAACTTCTCCATCCGTCCTGACAACTGGCCGAGGCAGTAAGAAAGGCCATCAGGTCCATCACGCCGTACCTGATGCCTGCGAAGGAGTGCGAACCTCTGAGCCTGTCCGGCACACTGCTTGCTGCGCGACGCCGCGCACGCAGACTTCGATGTCCTCGGACGCTGGAGGCGTCATGCTGGAGATCAACACGAGCAAGGTGAGCCGCTGGGACCACCACGGACGCGAGCACGTCGTACGAGTACAGCGCAAAGGCGCGCAACGCACGATCAGATGCGACACCTGCGGCTGGCGCAAGGGCGCGCAGTTCCTGCCCTGGCTGAAGGCGGAGGAGCATCTCGCGGAGGCGCATCAGGCGACGGTGGACCCGACGGAGGCGCAGTCCGACCGATGACGACGCGCATCCGCCCCTACCGCCCCGAGGACCGGGAGGCCGTCGAGGACATCTGCGTCCGTACGGCCCACGAGGGCGGCGACAGCCGGCCCCACTACCAGGACCCGGGCATCTTCCCGACGACCTTCGCGATCCCGTACGCCGTGCTCGAACCGGACCTCGCCTTCGTCCTGGACGACGGGGCGGGCCGGGCGGTCGGCTACATCCTCGGCACCGCGGACACACCGCGCTTCGTCGAGGCCTTCCGCACCGAGTGGCTCCCGTCGGCGGCCGAGCGCTACCCGGAGCCCGTGGGGCCGCCGACCACCCCGGACGGGGCGATGATCCGGCTCCTGCACCACCCGGAGCGCATGCTCGTCCCGGAGGTCGCCGCCTACCCGGCCCATCTGCACATCGACCTGCTCCCCGCATGGCAGGGCCAGGGCCACGGCCGCACGCTGATGCGCACCCTGTTGCGGGCCCTCCAGGACAAGGGCGTCCCGGCCGTGCACCTCTCCATGGTCACGGCCAACACCCCGGCCAGGGCCTTCTACGACCGCCTCGGCTTCCACGAGATAGCCGTACCGGAGCCGGGCCCCGTCACCTACCTCGGGCGTACGACGAGGGAACTCGACAGCCTGTGACACCCCTCGGCCCCTCGGCCCCTCGACCCCTCGACCCCTCAGTCCCGTAACACCTCGGTACGGCTCAGTCGCGGGCCCGCAGCCCCCGCACCAGCAGATCCACGACCGCCTCCAACTCGCCCTCCACGCCGGGCTGTTCCCACTCCCGGGCGTACCCGGGGTCGTGGAAACGGCCCGTGGCGTGGAACAGGGCACGGGCGGTCGTCGCGGGGTCGGCGCAGGTGAAGGTGCCCGCGTCGACGCCCGCCTGGACGATCCGGGTCAGCTGGCCGGTCAGGTCGGCGATGTGCTGGCCGACCGCCTCGCCGTTCTCGGTGGCCAGCACCGAGAAGGTGGCGAACAGCTCGGGTTCGTCGCCCGCCTTGCGGCGCTTGGCGGCGAACAGGCCCGTGAACCAGGCGCGCAGGCGTGCCTCCGGATCGAGGTCGTCGGCGGCGACGATCCCGGAGAGGGAGTCGAACGTCCGGTCCAGCCACTTCTTCGTGACCGCGTCCCGCAGCGCCGCCTTCGTACGGAAGTGCCGGTAGACGCTGCCATGGCTGACGCCGAGCGCGCGGGCCACGTCGACCACGGTGGCCTTGGCCGGTCCGTGGCGGCGCAGCACCTCCTCGGTGGCTTCGAGGATGCGCTCGGCGGTCAGGGTCTCGCTGGTCGGAGGCATGTCTAGACGGTACCCGGGGCCGGCGGCGCGATCAGCGTTCGCTGTCGAGCATGGCCATCTGGGCGGGGGCGTACCGCTCACCGGCCGCCGCGTCCGCGGGGACGGCGGCCTCGACGGCGGCGAGGTCGGCCGCGTCCAGCGTCACGTCCAGGGCGCCGAGGGCCTCGTCGAGCCGCCCACGGGTGCGGGCGCCGATGAGCGGCACGATGCCCTCGCCCCGGGAGAGCGCCCAGGCGATGGCGATCTGGGCGACGGTGACGCCCTTCTCCTCGGCGATCTTGCGCAGGGACTCGACCAGGGTGAGGTTGTGCCGGAGGTTGTCACCCTGGAAGCGGGGCGAGTGGGCGCGGAAGTCGGTGGCCGCGTACTGCTGGCCGTCGGTGACATGGCCGGAGATCAGGCCGCGGGAGAGCACGCCGTACGCGGTGACGGCGATGCCCAGTTCGCGCAGGGTGGGCAGGACCTCCCGCTCCGGGCCGCGGGAGATGAGGGAGTACTCGATCTGGAGGTCGGCGATCGGGGCGGTGGCGGCGGCCCGGCGGATGGTGTCGGCGCCGACCTCACTGAGGCCGATGTGGCGGACGTACCCCTTCTCGACCAGTTCGGCGATGGCGCCGACGGTCTCCTCGATCGGCACGTCCGGGTCGAGCCGGGCGGGGCGGTAGACGTCGATGTGGTCGACGCCGAGGCGCTGGAGGGAGTACGCGGCGGAGGTCTTCACCGCGGCCGGGCTCCCGTCGAAGCCGTACCACTCGCCGTCCGGGCCGCGCTGGGCGCCGAACTTCACGCTGAGCAGCGCGTTCTCGCGCAGGGCGGCCGGGGCGGTGCGCAGGGCCTCGTTGATGAGCAGTTCGTTGTGGCCCATGCCGTAGAAGTCGCCGGTGTCGAGCAGGGTCACGCCGGCCTCCAGGGCGGCGTGGATGGTGGCGACGGACTCGGCGTGGTCCGCCTCGCCGTACATGCCGGACATGCCCATGCAGCCGAGGCCGAGGGCGGAGACCTGGGGGCCGGTGGTTCCGAGGGCGCGGGTTCGTGTCGTCGTCGTCATGCCTCCACCATGCCGTAACAGCTGACAGATTTCAATATCTGTCATTCCATACTTGTCAGCCCCGCAGGGGACGAGATCGGCATCGACCCCGACATCGAGCTGCCCGTCGCCTCCCTCGTGAAGATCCCGCTCGCCCTGGTGACGCTGGAGCGGATCCGGCGCGGGGAACTCGACGGTGCCCAGGTGATCGAGGTGCCGCCCGGACGGATCACCACGCCCGGCCCGACCGGCGTCAGCCGCTTCCGGCACCCGGCCCGCATCGCCGTGGAGGACCTGATCTACCTCAGCACCTGCATCAGCGACAACAGCGCCGCCGACGCCCTCTTCGCCCTCACCCCGCCCGACCGAGTCGGCGCGGTCCTGCGGGAGTCGGGACTGCGCGGCATCGCCGTACGGCACACCATGCGCGAGCTGATGGAGACGCCGGTGGAGCGTTTCGACCCCGCTGACGTGCACCTCGCGCACGCCCTAGCGATCGACGCCGGCACCCCGGGCCGCGGCCACCGGGTCCCCCAGCTCGACATCTCACGCGCCAACACCGGCACGGCACGGGCCTTCGTCGACCTCCTCCAGGCCCTCTGGCGCCCCGGCGCCACCGAGCCCTCGACGGTCCACCCCGGGGTCGCCGCACAGGTACGCGGCTTCATGGCCAACAACCTCGTACGCACCCGCCTCGCCCCGGACTTCGACTCCGACGCCTCCACCTGGTCGTCCAAGACCGGCATGCTGCTCAACCTGCGCCACGAGGCCGGCGTGGTCGAGCACACCGACGGCCAGGCGTACGCGATAGCCGTCTGACCGAGTCCCGGGTGGCCGCCGGCCGGCAGCCGGGCGCCGACGCCCTCATGGGCCAGGTCGCCCGGCGCCTGCGCGACGAACTCCGTTCGAGATGGATTCAGTTCCAGGGCCCGGGCCCTAACGGGCCGTCACCGCCAGCTTCGCCCCCACCGCCACGAACGACCCGGCGAACCCACGCCGCAGCCAGGTCATCACCCGGGACCGCGAGGTGACATGACTGCGGACGGAGGCCGCGAGGACGCCGTACGCCGCGAAGACCACGAACGTCACCAGCATGAACACCCCGCTGAGCGCGAGCATCCGCGGCAGGGCGTTCGTCTCACCGGAGTGCACGAACTGGGGCAGGAACGCGCAGAAGAAGATGGTCAGCTTCGGGTTGAGAAGGTTGACCAGAACGCCCCGCACGACCACGCGCCCGGCCGAGACCGGCGCGGCCCCCTCCCCCTCGTCCACCCCGAGCGCCTCCTTGTCCCTGAGCGTGGCCCACGCCATGTACAGGAGATAGGCGACACCGGCGTACTTGAGGATCTGGAACGCCGTGGCGCTCGCGCGCAGCACGGCGGCGACCCCGGTGACCGTCGCCAGCATGTGCGGCACGATCCCGAGCGTGCAGCCGAGTGCCGCGACGACACTCGCGCGCCGGCCGCGGGAGAGCCCGGCCGCGAGGGTGTAGACGACGCCGGTGCCGGGGGTGGCGACGACCACGAGGGTGGTCAGCAGGAAAGCGATGCTCATACGCCCCAGCCTGGGCGCTCGGCGGTACCGCCCACAGGGCCAAAGCGACCTGTATCCGGGACCAATGACCACCGAGCCCTCCGCTCAGGCGGACGCGGACAACGCCTCCCGCTCGGTCTCGACCAGCAGCACACAGAACTCCTCGGCCGGTTGACCAGGCAACCAACTCCAGCCCCAGTTGCCCGAATTGCACCCCAAATACCATGGGTCTACGGTCGTTACAGGGGCACTCACGTCTCGGCGGAGGCTTGTGATGTCGGGCTTCGACGACAGCGCGGGACGGGTGATCGCGAGACGCTACCGGCTGCTGCGCAGAATCGGCGCCGGCGGCATGGGTCGCGTCTGGTTCGCCTACGATCTCGATCTGGCCTGCGAGGTGGCCGTCAAGGAGATCACCTTCGCGCAGGACCTGCCGGAGGCGGACATCGCCGGACGCGTGGCCCGGGCCCGGCAGGAGGCCCGCCTGGCCGCCCGCCTGCGCGACCACCCCCACGTGGCCACGGTGCACGACGTCGTCGAAGAGGACGGGCTGCCGTACATCGTGATGGCGTACGTTCCGGGCGCGACGACCCTCGGGGAGGTCGTCCGTGAGCGGGGCCCGCTGGACGCGCCGGAGGCGGCCCGCATCGGCCTGGCCGTCCTGGACGCCCTCATGGCGGGCCATCGCATCGGCATCCTCCACCGCGACGTCAAACCGGCCAACATCCTGCTGGCGAGCTCCGGATCCGACGCCTCGTTCCACCGCTCCCCCGGCCAGGTCCTGCTGGCGGACTACGGCGTCGCCCTCAAACCCGACTCCGGCGAACCCCGCCTCACCGCGACCTCCGCGCTCGTCGGAACCCCCGGTTTCCTCGCCCCCGAACGGGCCCGCGGCGCACCGCCGAGTGCCACCGCCGACCTCTTCGCGCTCGGGGCCACGCTCTACTTCGCCGTCAGCGGCAACGGCCCCTTCGACCGCGGCTCGGAGGCCTCCACCCTCACCGCCCTGCTCTTCGAGGAACCCCCGCCCCTGGACCGCGCGGGCCCCCTCACCCCGGTCCTGACCGGCCTGCTGGCCAAGGACCCCGACCAGCGGATGCCGGGCGAGGAGGCGGCACGCCTGCTCTCCGAGGCGGCCCGGTCCGAGCAGCCGGCCCCGACGCCGGTCCCGGCCGAGACCGTCATGGACAGCCCCCCGACCCCGCCCCCGCCCCCGCCCCCGCCGCCCACCGGCGAGACGGTGATCGACCATCCCTCAGGCCCCGGCGACACCCCACCCCCGGCCGACGCCCAGCCAAAGCCCCGCCCACCCCACCGCCGCCCCTCCCGAGGCATCCTCGTCACCCTCATCGCCGTAGCGGCACTCCTCATAGGAGGCGGCTTGTGGGCAGGCGCGTCCCTGGTCGGCACGGAGAACGGGAGCGAGGGCTCGGACACACCCAGCCCGACCGGCCCGGTGCGGATGTACGGGGAGAACGTGGATCTGACCAAGGAGCTGCAACAGGGGGACTGTGTCTCGACGGTCTGGGGTCAGGGGAAGTTGAAGGGTGAGCCCAATTCCGTCGGGGTGGTCGACTGCCTGGAGGAGTCCAGTTCGGTGGACGGGCAAGTGATGAGGACGGAAACGGCCACATCCCTCGATGACGCGAGGGAGAACGGTGCCGACCGCTGCGAGTCCTCACTGGACAAGACTGTGCGCAGCATGGCCGACGCCCAGTCGTACGCACTCGTGCCGAACGAGCAGGGGTGGGACTCCGGCGTGCGCAGTACGGCCTGCCTGGTCTTCAACAAGTCCGTTCCGCTGTACGGACAGGTCGGCAGCTTCCGCGACGTCGGCAAGCAGATCCTCGTGACCAACTCCGCGGTCGGAGACTGCTTCAACGAACAGGAGAGCGGAGGCACCTACACCAGCTACCTCGCGAGCTGCACCCTCGCCCACGACGACGAGGTCGTCGGCTTCGTAGAGGCGCCCGCGGGCATGGATTTCAGCGCCATCGAATCCGAGTCGACAAAGCTGTGCGCGAACAAATACCAGTCGGTGAGCAAGCCGGAGGGCACGGAGCTGTACACCTGGACGCCTCACGAGGACGACTGGAAGAAGGGCTTCCGCTACGTCATGTGCACCGTGGCCCGCCTCGACGGCCAAAAGCTGACGGGAGACGCAACATCCCCCGTCAGCTCCACCGGCTAGGTGCTACGCACCGATCAGTCGGCTGGCCAGATACCCCTCGATCTGGTCGAGAGACACCCGCTCCTGCTTCATCGAGTCCCGCTCACGCACCGTGACCGCGTTGTCGTCCAGCGTGTCGAAGTCGACCGTGACACAGAACGGCGTACCGATCTCGTCCTGGCGCCGGTAACGCCGCCCGATCGCGCCCGCGTCGTCGAACTCGATGTTCCAGTTCTGCCGAAGCGCCTGGGCGAGGCCCTTGGCCTTCGGGGAGAGCTCCGGGTTCCGGGACAGCGGAAGGACGGCCACCTTCACCGGGGCCAGCCGGTGGTCGAGGCGGAGCACCGTCCGCTTCTCCATCTTGCCCTTGGCGTTGGGCGCCTCGTCCTCGACGTACGCGTCGAGCAGGAAGGCGAGCATCGCGCGGCCGACACCGGCCGCCGGCTCGATGACGTAGGGAGTCCAGCGCTCGCCGGCCTCCTGGTCGAAGTAGGAGAGGTCCTGGCCGGAGGCCTTGGAGTGCGCGCCGAGATCGTAGTCGGTGCGGTTGGCGACGCCCTCCAGCTCGCCCCACTCGTTGCCGCCGAACTGGAAGCGGTACTCGATGTCAGCGGTGCGCTTGGAGTAGTGGGAGAGCTTCTCCTTGGGGTGCTCGTACCACCGCATGTTCTCCTCGCGCAGGCCCAGGCCGGTGTACCAGTTCCAGCGCTGCTCCATCCAGTACTCCTGCCACGTCTCGTCCTCGCCCGGCTTGACGAAGAACTCCATCTCCATCTGCTCGAACTCGCGGGTGCGGAAGATGAAGTTGCCGGGCGTGATCTCGTTGCGGAAGGACTTGCCCATCTGCGCGATGCCGAACGGCGGCTTGCGGCGCGAAGTGGTCTGCACCTGGGCGAAGTTGGTGAAGATGCCCTGGGCGGTCTCCGGGCGCAGGTAGGCGATCGAGCCGCTGTCCTGCGTCGGGCCGAGGTGGGTGGAGAGAAGACCCGAGAACTGCTTGGGTTCGGTGAACTGGCCCTTGTTACCGCAGTTGGGGCAGTTGACGTCGGCGAGGCCGTTCTCCGGGAGGTGGCCCTTCTTGGCCTCGTACGCCTCCTCCAGGTGGTCCGCGCGGAAGCGCTTGTGGCAGGAGGTGCACTCGGTAAGCGGGTCCGTGAAGGTGGCGACGTGACCGGAGGCGACCCAGACCTCGGGGGCAAGGATGACGGACGAGTCGATACCGACCACGTCCTCGCGCGACGTCACCATGTAGCGCCACCACTGGCGCTTCAGGTTCTCCTTGAGCTCGACACCCAGCGGCCCGTAATCCCATGCGGCACGCTGGCCGCCGTAGATCTCACTGCAGGGGAATACGAAGCCACGGCGCTTGCTCAGGCTGACGATGGTGTCGATCTTGTCGGCGGCCACGGTGCTCTCTTCATTACGACGACGGGCGACGAAGCGAGGCGCTTCACAGCGAATGCTTCAGCGTACCGGCGGGGGATCCCCCTCAACCAAATCGGTTGCCCTCTGTGGACCGCTCATCACGCTTGTTGACAATCGTTTCCAATTTTGCTGAAAATGACTGTCATGAACGTACGACGACATCACATATCCGGGCTCGCCCTGGCGGCCGTCACCGCTCTCGGTGCCGGCACGCTGTCCGCCTGCTCCTCGGACAGCGCGGCCGCGGGCAACACGGACAAGTTCGACGTCGTCGCGTCGTTCTACCCCATGGCCTTCCTCGCCGAGCAGATAGGCGGCGGCCATGTGAACGTCACCAGTCTGACCGAACCCGGCCAGGAGCCGCACGACCTGGAGATCAGCGCCCAGCAGCGGGCGCAGCTGGAGGACTCCGACGCCGCCCTCTACCTCAAGGGTCTCCAGCCGTCCGTCGACGAGACCGTCGAGCAGTCGGGCCTCAAGACGAAGATCGACGCCGCGACCCTCACCAAGCTGGAGGACCACGGCGACGTCGAGCACGAGCACGAGGGCGAGGAGGCGCACTCCGAGGAGGAGGGGCACTCCGAGGAGGAGGGGCACGCCCTCGACCCGCACGTCTGGCTCGACCCGGTGAAGTACGCCGAGATCGCCAAGGGCGTCGGCACCGCCTTCGAGAAGGCGGACCCGGATCACGCGGCCGACTACAAGAAGAACACCGAGGCGCTGGTCAAGAAGCTCGACGGCCTGAACACGCAGTTCACGGACGGCCTGAAGAACACGAAGACCAAGGTCTTCTTCACCAACCACGCCGCCTTCGGCTACCTCGCCGAGCGCTACGGCCTCACCCAGGAGGCCATTTCCGGCGTCGACCCGGACAGCGAGCCCAGCCCGGCCCGGATCAAGAAGCTCCAGCAGGAGGCCAAGGCCGACGGCGTCACCACCGTCTTCTACGAGACACTGGTCTCCGACAAGACCGCGAAGACCCTCGCGAACGACGCGGGCCTCAAGACGGACGTCCTCGACCCCCTTGAGGGCATCACCGACAAGTCCAAGGGCGACGACTACTTCGAGGTCATGGAGTCCAACCTCACGGCCCTGAAGACGGCCCTGGGAGCCAAGTGAGCCACACCCTACGGAGGACGGCATGACCGAGCCCGTCAAGCCTGCCGATCCCGTCGAGCCCGTCATCTCCCTGCGCGGCGTCCGCGCCGAGCTGGGCTCACGCCCCGTCCTGCGCGGCATCGACCTCACCGTGGACCGCGGTGAGGTCGTCGCGCTGCTCGGCGCCAACGGCTCGGGCAAGTCGACCGCCGTGCGCAGCATCATCGGCCAGGTGCCGGTCAGCGCGGGCGAGATCGAGCTGTTCGGCACCCCGCGGGCCCGGTTCCGCGACTGGGCGCGGCTGGGCTACGTCCCGCAGCGCACGACGGCCGCGGGCGGCGTCCCCGCCACGGTCGGCGAGGTCGTCTCCTCGGGCCGCCTCTCCCGCACCCGCTTCGGCGTCTTCCGCAAGGCCGACCACGCGGCCGTACGGCGCGCCCTGGAGCTGGTCGGCATGGCGGACCGCGTGAAGGACTCGGTCAGCGCCCTTTCCGGCGGCCAGCACCAGCGGGTGCTGATCGCCCGCGCGCTCGCCTCCGAACCCGAACTGCTGATCATGGACGAGCCGATGGCGGGTGTGGACCTGGCCAGCCAGGAGGTGCTCGCGCAGACGCTCAGGGAGCAGGTCGCGGCCGGCTCGACGGTTCTGCTCGTGCTCCACGAACTCGGGCCGCTGGAGCCCCTGATCGACCGGGCGGTCGTCCTGCGCGACGGCTGCGTGCTGCACGACGGCCCGCCGCCGAAGGCCGTCGGCCAGCACGCGCTGCCCGGCCACGACCACGTACACCCGCACGCGGCCCACGACGCCGAACCGATCCGGACGGGGCTGCTCAGCTGATGGACTTCCTGAACTACGACTTCATGCAGCGGGCGCTGCTCGCCGCGGTCCTGGTCGGCATCACGGCCCCCGCCGTGGGCATCTACCTGGTCCAGCGCCGCCAGGCCCTGATGGGCGACGGCATCGGCCACGTCGCGATGACGGGCGTGGGCCTGGGCTTCCTGCTCTCCTGGTCCCCGGTATGGATGGCGACCCTGGTGTCGGTCCTCGGCGCGGTCCTGATGGAACTGATCCGCTGGTACGGCCGCACGCGCGGCGACATCGCCCTCGCGATGCTCTTCTACGGCGGTATGGCCGGCGGCGTGATGTTCATCAACCTCGCGCCGAACGGCTCGAACGCCAACCTGACGTCGTACCTCTTCGGCTCCCTGTCGACGGTGTCGGAGTCCGACGTGACGGCGATCATCCTGCTGGCGGCCTTCGTGGTCCTGGTCACCCTCGGTCTGCGCCGCCAGTTGTTCGCGGTCAGCCAGGACGAGGAGTTCGCGCGGGTCACCGGCCTCCCGGTCCGAGCCCTGAACCTCCTCACGGCGATCACCGCGGCGGTGACGGTGACGGTGGCGATGCGCGTGGTCGGCCTGTTGCTGGTGAGCGCGCTGATGGTGGTGCCGGTGGCGGCCGCCCAGCAGCTCACCCGGAGCTTCGCGGCGACGTTCGCCATCGCCGTGGCGATCGGCATCACGGTGACGATCGGCGGCACGGTCACGTCGTACTACCAGGACGTCCCGCCCGGCGCGACGATCGTCCTGCTGACCATCGGCGCGTTCATCGCGCTGACCGCGCTGGCGACCCCGCTGGCCCGGCGCAGGGCCCGTGCCCTGGCCGCCGCGCAGCCCTCCGGGGACCCGGCGGAGTGTGCGATTCCGGCCAGCCGGGACGCCGCGGGCAAGGTCGGCGTCTGACCGCTGGCAGACCGGGCTGGCACAATGGCCCGGCAAGTGCAGACGTGAGGAGGCAACCGGTGACAGTCGCTGGACCGCCCGTAAAGGGCCGCGCGACTCGACAGCGGGCCGCCGTGGCGGCGGCCCTTGACGAGGTCGACGAGTTCCGCAGCGCGCAGGATCTCCACGACATGCTCAAGCACAAGGGCGACTCGGTCGGGCTCACCACGGTCTACCGCACCCTGCAGTCCCTCGCCGACGCCGGTGAGGTCGACGTCCTGCGCACCGCCGACGGCGAGTCCGTCTACCGCCGCTGCTCGACCGGCGAGCACCACCACCACCTCGTCTGCCGCGTCTGCGGCAAGGCGGTCGAGGTCGAGGGGCCGGCGGTCGAGAAGTGGGCCGACGCGATTGCGGCGGAGCACGGCTTCGTGAACGTGGCCCACACGGTGGAGATCTTCGGCACGTGTGCGGACTGCTCCGCGCCCTGACGGATTCCGCCCCCGCCGCCCCTACCCGTCCCGTCCCTGGGGGCTGCGCCCCCAGACCCCCGCTTCGGCCCTTCGGGCCTCGTCCTCAAACGCCGGACGGGCTGAAAGATCCAGCCCCGGCCCGGCAAATCCAGCCCCTCCGGCGTTTGAGGAGCGGGGTCTGGGGCGGAGCCCCAGAAGGATGGGACGGGTAGGGGCGGCGGGGGCGAATCCAGGTGGGGGTCAGAGGCGGGGCAGGTGGTGGTCCAGCAGGGCGCGCAAGCGGTCCACGTCGGCCGGGTCCGCGGCACCCCGCTTGGGAAGGACCTCCACGAGCAGGACGTTCGGGTCCCGGCTGAGAAGGACCAGGTGGTCGCGGGTCTCCCGGTACCCCCGGAACACCGACCAGCGCTGGGCCAGCGTCATATGGTCCGTGACCGTGGTGACCCCCGTGTCACTGACGGTCGTGCGATACCCGCCCTGCCAGGAGACCGTCCGCAGCCCGTGATGGGCCTGCACATGCGGGATCCCCCAGATCGCGGCGGCGCACATCAAGCTGAGCACGGCCGACAACGGCCATCCCGACATCACCTGGCTGACGGTGAGCAAGACGAACAGCGCGACCAGAGCCCAGCGCAGCAGGTGCAGTCGACGTATGCGCTCCCGCACGAGGACCGCCTTGAGAAAGTCTTCGCGCGCAGGCTGGTACGCCAACTCGACGGCGTCCGCGCCCGGAATGATGTCCCGCCCCTGGTGATCCATGGGCGGAACCCTAACGCCCCGCCCACGCCACCGACCGCCCTCAGTCCTGCCGGCCCTCCATGGCCAGCAACTCCTCGTTCGGGATGGCCCCGCCGAACCGCCGGTCGCGGGAGGCGAACTCGAGGCACGCCCGCCACAGGTCACGCCGGTCGAAGTCCGGCCACAGCACGTCCTGGAAGACCATCTCGGCGTAAGCGCTCTGCCAGAGAAGGTAGTTGGAGGTGCGCTGCTCACCGCTCGGACGCAGGAACAGGTCCACGTCCGGCATGTCCGGGTAGTACATGTACTTGGCGAACGTCTTCTCGTTGACCTTGGACGGGTCCAGCCGCCCGGCCCGCACGTCCTCCGCCAACGCCTGCGCCGCGTCCGCGATCTCGGCCCGCCCGCCGTAGTTCATGCAGAAGTACAACGTCAGCTTGTCGTTGTCCTTGGTCTGCTCCTGGGCGACCTGAAGCTCCTTGGCGACCGACTTCCACAGCTTGGGCATCCGGCCGACCCACCGCACCCGGATCCCCAGCTCGTCGAGCTGATCACGGGTCTTGCGGATGAAGTCACGGTTGAAGTTCATCAGGAAGCGCACCTCGTCGGGCGAGCGCTTCCAGTTCTCGGTGGAGAAGGCGTACAGGGAGATCGCCCCCACACCCATCTCGACCGCGCCCTGGAGCACGTCCAGCACCCGTTCGGCACCGACCTTGTGCCCCTCGGTACGCGGCAGTCCCCGCTCCTTGGCCCAGCGGCCGTTGCCGTCCATGACGATCGCCACATGCTTCGGGATCAGCTCACCGGGAAGCTTCGGCGGACGGGCGCCGGACGGGTGCGGCTCCGGCGCCCTGTACTCGCGTCGCCGACGCCCCAGGAACCCACTCACGGCCATGTGCTTCTCGTCTCCTCTTACCGCTTACTTTTCCACGTACCGAAGCGAGCGCAGCCCGCGCTCCAGATGCCAGTGCAGATAGGCGGACACCAGCCCGCTGCCCTCCCGGACGTGCCGCGCCTCGCAGGCGTCGGCCGTGTCCCAGTCTCCCGTAAGCAGCGCACCGAGCAGTTCGAGGGTCTGCGGTGACGGTACGACGCTACCGGGCACCCGGCAGTCGACGCAGACCGAGCCCCCGGAGGCCACGGAGAAGAAGCGGTTCGGTCCGGGCAGGCCGCACTTCGCGCAGTCGCTGAAGCTGGGGGCGTAGCCGTTGACGGCGAGGGAGCGGAGCAGGAAGGCGTCGAGGACGAGGTGCGGGGCGTGCTCACCGCGGGAGAGCGTCCGCAGGGCCCCCACCAGCAGCAGGTACTGCTGGACCGCCGGCTCGCCCTCGTGGTCGGTGAACCGCTCGGCGGTCTCCAGCATGGCCGTCCCGGCGGTGTAGCGGGCGTAGTCGCTGACGATCCCGCCGCCGTACGGAGCGATGGTCTCGCTCTGCGTGCACAACGGCAGCCCGCGCCCGATCAGCTCGCTCCCCCGCGCGAAGAACTGCACGTCGACGTGGGAGAACGGTTCGAGCCGCGCCCCGAACTTCGACTTGGTCCGCCGCACCCCCCGAGCCACAGCCCGCACCCGCCCGTGCCCCCGCGTCAGCAACGTGATGATCCGGTCCGCTTCGCCCAGCTTCTGGGTGCGCAGGACGACGCCGTCATCCCGGAAGAGACTCATCGCACGCCTCCGCCCAGCCTCTGACTCATGGACCCATTCTCGCGTACGCCCGGAGTCAGCGGATGCGGTCGGGGTGGCTGATGGTGTTCCAGGGGGCCAGGTTCCATGGGCTGGAACGATTCTCCGGGTCCAGCAGCGCACGCAGATGCGCGTCGGCGGTCGCCTGCGGCGCCGGGAAACCGTCGTCCGCCGTCCCCCGCAGCCCCTCGCGCCAGACCTTCCGGCCGAGCAGGTAGTGAGCGGCGTACTCCTGCCAGGAGGCGTACGTCCCCACCACCGCCGGCACGATGTTCTTCAGGGCGGTCCAGGCGTCGGGCTCGTCGATCAGCCCGCACGCGAAGCCGCGGCGGGCGATGTCGACGTACAGCGCGGCGTCCCACGCGAGCGGCGAGACGCCGGTGACCCGGTAGGCCCGCGCCCGGTACCCGCTGCGCGACAGCTCGTCGAGCCGGCCGACCAGCTGCGCACGCGAGGTGATCTCCCACTGCTCGGCCAGCCAGCGCCGGGCCCCGTCGTCGTCGATCCGTGTGAACGGGTACAACGTGGTCCGCGAAGCACCCCGGTCCCTGCTCACCGGCGCGCTCAGCGACACCATCCACAGCTGGTGCGTGGTGAGCGGCACGGGGTAGCGGCGGGCGGCCTTGGGCCCTCTCCGTCTCCATCTCCACAAACCCATGCCGCCGCACCCTACGGGACGGCCCCCGGACCCAGGGCCCGTCCCTGGGTCAAGGAACCTCACCCCGACTTCGTGCGTTCGCGTACGCGGTCGCCGCGCGCAGCCGTTCGGCGGGGCTGGCCGTACGGACGACCCCGGGCTCGGCGTCCCATTCCTTGCCGCCGCCGTACGGTCTGAGTTGGACGTACGGTCCCTCGTGTCCCATGACGATGCCGATTCTTCCGTTGCGCGTATCGACGACGTACGACCCGATCGGTGGCTTCATCGCAGTGCCGCCGCGAGGCGCTGCGCGGTCTCGACCGAACACCGGCCCAATTCGACGAGCGGGCAAGGGGCTTCACGCGCAAGACTCGCCGGGTCGATCCGGAGTGTCGGGAGCGTAATTCCTGCCTTCTGCAGCACCGCCCGCAATTCCTTCACTGCTTCCTCCGCTTCTTCGACGCAGTGCGCCGAGTGTCGTGCCGTCACGGTCACTCCCCCTCTATTTGGGTTTCACTCATTTCATCTCCATCCTGACCTGCGACGCCTACACTCTGCAGGAGTCTGTGCCCTACAAGTGCGGGGAAGTGCAAGGGGGTTGGCCATGGCCAATGCTTCACGTCAGGCGGCGTGGGAGTTCTTCGGCGCGGAACTGAAGCGGCGGAGGGAGGATGCGGGGCTCACTCAGGTGGAACTGGGGGCTCGGGTATTTGTCTCCGGCGGATACATCGGCCAGTTCGAACAGGCGATCCGAAAACCCCAATTGGACGTGGCGCAGAGGATTGACGAGTCGCTGCAAACCGACGGTATTTTCGAGCGGCTTTGGCGAAAGCTCATCAAGGAGCAGCCGTACACGGAGTACTTCGCGCATGTGGTGGAGCTGGAACGGCTGGCGACAGAGATCTGCGAGTACGCGCCGATGGTGGTGCCTGGGCTCCTTCAGACCCCGGAGTACGCGCGGGCGGTGTTCCTGGCGAACAATCCGTTCGCCACCGACGAGTACATCGAGGAGTTGGTCAGAGGCCGCATGGACCGGGCCCGGATCCTCAAGGACGCTACACGACCCGTGTATTGGGCGGTCCTGCACGAGACGTCCCTCCGCGTCCCGGTTGGCGGCCCGGAGGTCATGGCCCGCCAACTCGACCGCATCGCGGCTCTGATGCGGGAGCGCACGGTGCTGGTCCAGGTGCTGCCGTTCACCGCTGGGGCGCACGCGCAGATGGGCAAGATGATGAAGCTCATGGAGTTCGAGGACGCTCCGCCAACTGTCTATACAGAAGGCGTGTTTTCGGGGACTTTGCTGGACGATCCGGCCGTGGTGAAGCGAACCCAGGCGCATTACGATCTCCTCAGGGCCACCGCACTGTCGCGGGAAGACTCCCTGGCCCTGATCGAGTCGGTGGCGGAGGACTACAGACGATGCGAGCGTACGACCTGAGCAACGCCCGGTGGCGCAAGAGCACCTACAGCGGCGGCGCAGGCGGGGAGGACTGCATCGAGGTCGCCTACGACTTCCCCGGCGCCGCCCGCTGGCGCAAGAGCAGCTACAGCAACGGCGACGGCGGGAACTGCGTCGAGGTAGCCGACGGCATCCCCGGCGCAGTCCCCGTCCGAGACAGCAAACTCTGCTCGGACAGCCCCGTACTCCTCTTCCCCGCGCCCGCCTGGCAGGGCTTCGTCACGTCTCTGCGGTGACCCGGGGAGCCCTCTGTGCAGCCGTCTGCTGACGCTCCGCCTCGGCCCACAGTTCCGTGAACTGGGTGATGTGGTCCTCGATGTGGTCGGGCTCGGCGCTCAGCAGGGTGCTGTCGGGGTTGTTCTCCTGGTCCGGCTTGGTCTCGTGGCAGAGTTCGCCGTCGAAGACGATGAAGTCGCTGACCCTGGGGCTGGACTCCATCAGCGACCGCACCGCGATACGCGCGTCGATGCCCCGCCTGCGCTGGCTGTCGCACAGCGCCCTGAGCTCCGGTGTGACCTCGTCCTCGGTCCGTACGATGAACAGGCGCCGGATCTCCACGCCCCGCCGCTTGATCGCCTTCTCCTGCGCGGCGAGGTACCGGTCGGCGGGGCCGCTGGTCCAGAACTCACGGTCCACCGAGGTGCTGGTCGCGTCGAGGGTCATCTTGACGCAGTCGGTGATGTCGATCAGCCACTCGTGGTTCTCGCCGGGGCAGTCCGCGGTGCCGCTGCCGAGGCCCTCCATCATCTTGGCGAGGCGGCCCAGTTCCTTCTCGGCGAAGGCCTGCACGATGTCGCCGCCCCGCTCACGGACCTTGGTGTAGCCGAGGACGAGCCGGGTCACTTCGTCGGACCGCAGTACGGAGCCGTCCACCTGGCTGAACAGCTCCGTCGCGGCGAGGATCTCGTTGAAGCGCCGGTCGACCTTCTCGAACCGCTCCCCGAAGTCGATGAGGTACTGCACGATCAGTGCCGCGCTGCCGATGACGATGGACGCCACCCACTGCCAGATGTTGCCGTCGTCCTGGTCCAGGATGCTGGTCAGCAGGAAGGCACCGCCCGCCGCCCCGGCGGTGATCACGATCCGCCAGAACATCTTGGGCATGCGCGGCTCCGGACGCGGGGCCCCGTGCCCGTTGCCACCTGCTCCTAACGATGACGCTCCGCTCATTTCTCATCCCCCGTCGGGTATTCGGTCCGGGACCCGTCCCTCAACTCGTGCTGAGCGCCTGGTGCGGCATCGCCACGGCCTGGAGGGCCAGTCGGTCCCTGATGCGCCGGCTCAGGTTCTCCCACTGGCGGGAGAAGCCGGGTTTGTCCTCCAACACGTCCCACAGGTGGGACAGTGCGGGGTCCACGTGTGCGCGCGGCATCCACAGATGCAGCAGATGGACGACGACCGGATGGAGCGCCTCGACCACCGAGGGTCCGTCTATGGCACCGATCCGGTTGTTGTCCAGCATGTGCTGAACTGTCGTCAAAAGCCAGTCGTGCAGGGCGAGATCCTCGCACAGGCCCGCTGCCGAGGCGGCCGGGATGCCCTCCGGCAGCCGTAGCTCCATGGTCCGCAGGCCGCCCTCGGCCACCGTGAAGTTCGCCAGCGACGCCCGCTCCCCCGCCGGGACCCGTCGCGCCACCCAACGCAGGCGTGTGGGACTGGACTTGAACGGCACCCTGCGGTCGAGCAGCGCATGGCGGCGGAGCTGCGCCAGCAGGCCCTCGGAGATCATTCCGAGGTCGAGCTCGCCCCGCCCCGCTCCCCGCAACACGCCGTCGGCGGTGGCTTGTTGGGGCAGCTTGCCGAAAGGTTCCACCAGGCCGGGGCGTACGAGGTACTGGCCCCACGGGCGCCGCATGTCGGGCCCGGTGGCCGGGAGGCTGAAGTACGCCGTCGACTGCAGCAGCCGGCCCTCGGTCAGCACGGCGCGCGCCGCCACCGTACCCACGCCGCGCACCTTCGTGCCGTTGGAGGCGGGCAGTCGGCAGTCCACCCCGGTGAGGATCTCGGGGGAAAGGGCGTACATGCTGGGCCGTTCGGAGACCCGGACGTGTTCGTCGGCGCGCAGCCTGAGCAGCTGGGCGGCGGCCCGGGCGTCCAGGGCCTGGACGGACGGCAGCAGACAGGTGCGCACCTCACCGCAGGCGAGGACCGAACGCGCCGGTTGGCCGGGGGCCGCCGTCATCTCAGGTCTCCTCGGCCTCGGAGGAGTCGCCGGGCTCCTCGTAGAAGACGTACGTGGCGCGCTGGGCGACCGCGGCCGGGACCGGCATCCCTTCGGCCGCCGACCGCTCGGCGACCTGCCGCAGCGCCCCGGCGTCGACGTCCGTCTGGTCGAGGATGAGCCGTACGGCGTCCTCTACGGCGAGGAAGCGATTCGGCATCAGGGTGCAGGTGCGGTAGGCGCTGAAGGCGGCCTTGGTGTCGGTGAGCCTGGTCAGCGGGGGCAGCCGGTCCCAGTCGTGCGGGAAGTCCTCGCCCTCCCAGTCCTTCGGGACCAGCACGGGTTCGCCCAGGTGCCGTAACAGGCCGAGGCGGGCCAGTTGCCAGACGGCCGCCAGGAACGGGCAGGACCACAGGCGCTTGCCGTCCCGCTCGGACCACAGCTCGACGTCCATGAAGACCGAGTGGTTGCGGGCCGCGGTCTCCTGGGGCGGTTCCCAGCCCTTGACCGCGCCGAGGGCGCTGCGGGAGGTCGAGGGGGTGCGTTGGCCGTTGGGGAGCCAGCCGGTCTGGCTGACGGGTGGGCGGGAGCCGTAGGTGCCGGGGGGCGGTGACTCGACGAGGCGGTGCATGACCGATTCCGCGAGTTCTATGCGGTCGGCGACCGCGCAGCTCGACTCGCGGGCCAGGTAGTCGATGACGAGGCCGGCCTTCTCGGCCTCCTTGAGGATCATCGGGATCAGCTCGGCCGGGGTGGAGAAGCGGGTGAAGTAGTCGTCGATCAGGAAGCAGGTGCTGATGCGGGGGCGCTTGCTGCGGCGGGCGGCCGAGGCGCGTACCGCGTCCGCCCAGACCCGTACCTCGGCGAAGTGCTCGCCCAGCCGCTTGGGGCCCGCCTCGAAGTCCTCCATGTAGAGGTGGCCGAGCTCCAGCGAGAGGTGGGCGAGCGGCACGGACTTGGTGACGGGCTCGGCGGTGGTCTCCCGGAAGGCGGTGTCGGTCATGCCTCCTCCCAGTACTTGTCGTCGGTCAGCCGTACGGAGAGCTGCCGCAGCGCTTCCCAGGTCGCCTCGTTGGCGATCTGGCTGTCGAGCACGTCCTCGTCGGTGATGAGCTGCTCACGCCACTGGAGGACCGGTTCGAGGGGTACGGAGCCGAGGACCTGGCTGTAGCCGATGCCGTGGGTGGAGGCGAGCTGCTTGAGGTCGCCGTCGGCCTTGCGCATCCACGCCGACTGGGTGGGCGAGACCTGGGACCAGAGCGGGGATTCGGGGTCGGGCACGGCGGCCCTCACGAAGCGGATGGAGTTGCGCAGTGCCGCTTCGTCGTGGCCTCGGTCGGCGCCGCCGGCGACGATGCCGCGCTTGCCGAAGACCAGGCTGGCGGCGGCCGCCACATGCTGGCGGGTCCAGCGGTGGAAGACCAGCCAGCGGGCCGTGACGTCGCGCATCTCGGGCTGTGCGGTGGCTTCCAGGGCCATGTCGACGGCGTAGGAGCGGCCGGCGCTGAGGTCGACGACGACCAGGTCGAACTCGTAGTACAGCGTCATCAGCAGGTCGACGCAGCGGCGCAGGTTGTCGTCGCTGGTGGCGAACTCGCCGCCGCTGACGTCACCGGGCATCAGCACCAGCCGGCCGCAGCCGGGCGGCGGGTAGCGCAGCACCTGGTGCTCGGTTTCGGACCAGACGTCGATCCGGGCGGGTTCGCTGACCTCGCCGGTCAGATAGGCGTGCAGGCCGCGGTCCTCGGTGGCCTGGCGGGCGTCGGCCACGTCGAAGACGGCCGCCGCGGTGGGCGAGCCGAAGTCGAAGTCGAGGTAGCAGACGTCGTCGCCGGCCAGCGCCCGGTGGTAGGCGAGGTTGGCACTGGTCACGGAGCGGCCCGTGCCTCCCTTGTCGGAGGCGGCGAAGATCAGCACGGTTCACACTCCCCGGTCCGCGGCCTCGCGGGCGCGGGCGAGCGAGTCGAGCTGTCCCAGCACGTCGAGCGTCAACGAGTAGGCGGTGCCGGGCCGTTCGTCCGCGAGGTCCCGGGCGCGACGCAACTTGACCTCGATGTTGCGGAGTTGCATGCCGTGGCGGCCGTCGTCGTTCGGCGCGGACTCCAACTGCTCGTTGCCGAGGAGATGGGTGGACTCGCTGAGTAACGCCCTGGTCAGCTCGGTCAGTTCGAGGCTGCGGATCGGTGGCTGCTTGTACATCTCGTGGACCTGGACCATCGCCTCGACGACCCGCTCGGTGATGGCCCAGGACACCGGCCCGTGGTGGGCGGGTGAGTCGGGGTACACGGCGAACACGTTGTCCCAGATGCCGACGCCCTCGCCGTCGCTGATTCGGCGCCGCCACATATGGCCGAAGACGTCCTCGGCCAGCCGGAGCAGCCGGTCGTGCGCGTTCAGGTTGCGGGAGAGCGTGCACAGCTGCACGGTCCGCTTCAGCAGCTGGGCCGAGAAGTCGGTCATCTTCCACTGCATCGGCAGGCCGGTCCGCTCACTGCCCTGCAACGGCAGGGTGACGCCGGGGTTGTGCAGCTGGATGACGGGGTCGTGACGCGTCATGCGGCTGGTGATGCGGGCGCGTTCAGCGAGGCGTTCCATGATGTTGACCGTGCGGGTCAGGTCGTCGTCGGTGGCCCGGCGCCGCATCAGGTCGTGGACGAGAATGGCGGCGACGGACAGGGAGAAGTACTCGGACTCCAGCTTCTGTCCCGTCGTGCGCCAGGGAATGTCCTCCAGGGGCCAGCGGTCCGGGTCGAAGCGGGCGATGCCGGACCAGAACTGCTGGGTCAGCTCCCAGCGCAGCCGGAGCGCCTCGGCGAGCTTCTGCTGTTCGGCGTTGAGCAGGCCGAGGGTGAGGGTGCGGTCGGAGAACAGGTCCTGGATACCGTCGAGGGCGACCACGGTGAAGTACAGGTACGGCACCGGGTTGGCGACGCCCTCGGGCTGCGACCCGATGGGTTCGTTGGTCTCGATCTCGGGGGCGTCCCGCACCAGGCTCCACGCCCAGCCGCATTCGAAGAGCTGGTTCTCGTCCTTGAGCCCTTCCTGGACGTCGATACCGAGGCTCATGCTCTCGACGATCGCGGCGCGCAGCGGACGGAAGCGGTTCTGGAACTTGTTCAGCACCTGCCGCTGCGACTGTCTGCCCTGGCCGAGGAGTTCGACGAGAGTACGGCCCTGCGAGGAGTCGGTGTCGAAGACGTTGACGGTGAAGGAGCGCAGCAGACTCACCATGGCGGCGGTGAGCCGGTTGCTGGTGGCGGTGCGCAGCTCCCCGATCGTCTCCTGGACGTCGCTGCGCCGGGTCTTGGACTCGTAGGTCTTGAGGAAGCCGAGCACGGCCAGGCACAGGGTGATCGACATCGAGAAGGAGTCGACCACGCCGAGTTCACGCTGTTCTTCGCTGAGGTCCCTGGTCTCGTCCCGGGACGTGTAGTAGTAACCGCCCGCGAAGGTGGGCCTCTTGTCCTCCCCCGTATGGGTGCGCATGAAGTCGGCGGCAGCCATGACGATGTTGGCCGGGAGGTCCAGTCGGCCACCGGCCTTCCTCATCACCTGAAGGACGTCATCCTGCGTGGTGTCGGGCTGGTCCAGGCGGAACGCCGGGATCTCCGTGGCCGGGTACAGCAGGCACAGCAAGCGCTCGGCATCCGCGACGCTGCTCTGCTTGCCCCATTTACCCCACTCCCACTCGCCGTTCTCGAACGAGTGGCGGGCCACCGCCTGCCAAATGTCCAGCAGATGCTGGCGTGGCTTGATCTGCATCCCATGCCCCTCACACAGGTCGCACTGCCATCACTTGAGGAATATCGCTGTGCTGTTGTGAAGACTCACCGCTCAGCCGCCGTTCAGCCGACCGGAATGAGCGAATCCGAATTCCGCCAACCGTAGGCGACGATCATTCCCGAATACCCGTCGCGCACCTCGGCCGCGGATTCGAGTCGCCGTACCTCGAAGTCGCCCGCGAATGCCTCCAGGCTCGCACGGACCTCGGATTCTCCCACGTCACATGCCGGGAAGAAATGCTCACCCGTGTGATAGCCCTTCGAATGTTCCATGAAGGCGGCGGCGAAGGGGGCCCCGGGGGCCAGGGCACGCAGGAAACGCTCGACGGCGAGTGAGAACTCCTGATGGGACGTGGTCATCGACTCGGCGACGAAGAACATCGTCCCCATGGACCACTGGCGCCGGTACCGCGCCAGGTCGAACAGGTTGCCCTGCTCGACCGAGACGACCTTGCGGAATCTCTCACGCGGGGCCACGCCAAGGGAGTCGTACGCCTCGGACTCGCACAGGACGTCCCAGAACTGGTCCCAGTTCCGGTCGTAGCAGTCGACCTGGCGGGTGAGGTACCGGACGTTCGCGGGCGAGCGCTCGAAGAGGGTGATCTCGTCGCACCACGGCATCATCGCGAGTGCGGGATAGAGATTGGCACCGGCGCCTACGTCGATACCGGAGACGGGACCACTGCCCTGCTTCCGGAAATGACCGCCGAAATGATCCCGGATCATGTGCAGGATCTCCGCGTCCTCTGCCTGTAAGTCGCGGTAGTTGTGATCAACGTAGGCGATCGGGTCGAACGCCGCCCAGCGCACATCTTTGTTCTTCAACTGGACGTCCCCCGACGATCTCTGGGTCATTCACTCACGGTACCAAAAGAAGGCGCACCGGGAGCGCGTCGAGGCATAAGACCCTCGCCCTCTTGTTCCATGGAATGGCCCTGCTCAAGATGGGCTGATCTCGAACCGAGCGCCTGAAACGGCAGGCAACGGGTGCTCACCCGCACGAGTGACTCCAATCCATCACATAGGGGGCAGTTGATGGCTATGCCGGAGGAACGTTTCCCTGCGCTGGGTCGCCGCTCCGACCAGGCGTTCTTCGCCGACAGCAGTGACCGGCCGTTGACGATGAGGGGCGTCACCGAGGCGGATCTGCCCGAGCTCCTGCGCGTGGACAGGGAGGTCTTTCCGGAGGACCCGTACCCCTACTTCGTACTGCGGCAGCACCTGGACGTCCACGGCGACCGCGTCCTTGTCCTGGACGACGGGGAGTGCCTGCACGGGTACGTCCTCTTCGTCACCACCTCGGACGGCTTCGTGACGTGGGTGCTGAGCCTGGCCGTCAGCGCGGACCAGCGGGGGCGGGGGCTGGGCAAGCGGCTGATGCTGGAGGTGCTGCGGCAGCTGCGCAGGGAGCGGGTGCGCGAGGTGCGGCTGACGGTGGAGCCGACGAACGCGGCGGCGATCATGCTGTACCGGACGCTGGGGTTCGCCGCGGAGGGTGGGGTGCGCAGGGATTATCTGGGCCCTGGGGAGGACCGGCTCATCATGAGACTGGGGTTGGGCCAGGGGTAGTAGTGCCCCGGGGGTAATCCCCCGCCCCCATACGGGAGTTACCGGGATGTGACGTTCCGTCCGTCTCGGCCAGGCTGCTGTGCATGAAGCAGATCGCGAAGAGTGCCGCCCTGATCGCCGCCGCGTCCGGAGTCGTCTTCGGGCTCGTCACCCCGCTCACCGCGGCCGCCACCGGTGCGCCCACACCTCTGAAGTGGGGCAAGTGCGAGGGCGAGGGGCTCGATCCACGCCAGCGGTGCGCGACCGTGTCCGTGCCGATGGACTACGCCGACCCCGGCGGCGAGCGGATCGACATCGCCGTCTCCCGCATCCCCAGCGAGAAGCCGTCCGCCCGCCGGGGCGCGCTGCTGCTGATCGCCGGCGGCCCCGGCGGGCACAGCCTCGCCGAACCCTCGGACAAGGGGCAGCGGCTGCCGAAGAAAGTGCGGGAAACCTACGACCTGATCGGGTTCGCCCCGCGCGGCAACGCGCCCTCCACGCCGGTCAGTTGTGACGTCGAGCAGCGTGACCTCGCCCGCACGGCCCTGCGCCCCTGGCCCGCCCCGGACGGGTCCGTCTCCGAGAACATGGACACCGCCCGGCGCATCTCGGACGCCTGCGCACGCAACGGCGGCGAGCTGATGAAGCACATCAGCACCAAGAACAACGCCCGCGACATCGACAGCATCCGAGCCGCCCTCGGCGAGCGCAGGCTGTCCGCCTGGGGGGACTCGTACGGCACCTACATCGGCGCCACCTTCGCCACGCTGTTCCCGCACCGCACCGACCGCATCGTGCTGGACAGCAACGACAACCCCGACCCCGTGCGGGCGGAGCGCGCCTGGCTGGAGTCGTTCGAGGCGGGCGTCGAGGACAACTTCCCCGAGTTCGCCAAGTGGGCCTCCGGGCCCGCCAACCCGGACCGTGTCGCCGGCACCCCGGCCGAGGTGCGCTCGCGTTTCCTCGCCCTCGCCGCCCGCCTGGACCGCGAGCCCCTCCCCTGGCCCGGCGCCAACCCGGCGGAGCTCGACGGCAACGGGCTGCGCCAGACGATGCTGGACAGCCTGTACGACCCCGAGGACTACCCGGTACTGGCGAAGCTGATGCTGGCCGCCGACGCCGGCAAGCTGCCGCCGGCGCCGGCGAACCCGCCGGAGGAGATGCTGCAGAACTACCTCGCGGTCGGCGCGGCGACCATCTGCAACGACGCCGCCTGGCCGAGGTCGGCCGCGGTGTACGAGAAGGGCGTCGCCGAGAGCCGGGCCAAGTACCCGCTGACCGCGGGCATGCCGAGGAACGCCATGGTCTGCGCCGCCTGGCACCGGCAGCCGAGCGAGGCACCGCCCCGGGTGACCGACCACGGGCCGTCCAACGTCCTGCTGGTGCAGAACCAACGGGACGTGGCCACCCCGCTGAGCGGCGCCCTGAAGATGCGCGAGGCCCTCGGCCGCCGGGCCGTCCTGGTCACCGTGAACTCCACCGGCCACGGCGCCTACCTGGAGAACGGGAACGCGTGCGGGGACGCGACGGTGTCCCGGTTCCTGGCTACAGGACAGCGACCGGCCGGGGACCACTACTGCGAGTAGCCGCGCCCGGCGCACTGCGGACGAGCAGGACGTCGCCGGCCGTCAGGTCACCGTGAACGCTGTCGGAGGGTCAACCCGTCCTGTGCCCGGTTCTCTCGCGGTGTGCGGCCCTCCTGGCGCCCCTGGCCCTCGTCCCGGAGTCGCGGCGGGCCATGCGGCGCAGTATGGCGGGGGCGGCCGCGAAGCCGATGACCGCCCATGCTCCGAGGGCACAGATCGTCTCCAGGCGCTGCCAGGACCCGTCGATCTCGGCACTGGCCAGTGCGTCGGGCAGCATCGCCGAACGCATCCCGAGGCCGAGCCAGTAGAGCGGGAACGCCTGGCCGACCCAGCGCAGCCACTCGGGCAGCGCGTCCAAGGGGCGGAACACCCCGGAGATCGCCACCAGCCCCATGAGCAGCAGCGTGGCGAAGCGCAGGTTCCGTGGATGGGTGAACAGTGAGCCGATGATCGCCCCGAGGGGCAGGGTCGCGGCCAGGCCGAGGGTCAGTACCCAGGCCAGTGTCAGCCAGGGTGAGACGGCGTCCAGCCGCAGACCGTCGAAGAGAAGTGCCGCTGGGACCAAGACGATGAACATGGTGGCGATGGACATGGCGGCCTGGCTGGTCACCTTGCCCGTGAGGTAGCCCAGCACGCCGTTCGGTGTGGCTTTCGCGCGCAGCAGCGTGCCGTCCTCGCGCTCCGTGATCAGCATGACGGCCAGGCCCATGACTCCGGTGAAGACGAGGTTCATCGCGAGGATGCCCGGAATCGCCCGGTCCCCGAGCGAAAAGTCGGTACCTGGCACCGTGTTGTCCCGAAGGACGTACATCACGATCAGTGCGATGGTCGGGAAGAACACATATCCATAGGCTTGGCCGAGGTTGTGCCGGAACTCGATCCGGCCGCGGGTCAGTCCCGCGCGGACGGCGGCTGCGCGGGGGTTCACAGGGCGGCCTCCGTCCACGCGCTCTGTACCGCGGAGGGCCGGCCGGATTCGAACTCGCGCACCATGGTCAGGTAGACGTCTTCCAGGCGCGCCCTGCGCACTTCCAGGTCTTCGATCGCCGCACCGTGGCGGGCGAACAGCTCACGCACGTAGTCCGTGGCGTCCTCGACCGTACGCACATGGGACCGGCCGGCGTGGGTGAACCGGACCTCGGTCTTGCCGGCGACCTGCCTCGCGAGCTGGGCCGCGGTGCTGTCGGCCACGATTTGGCCGCCCATCAGGATCAGAATCCGGTCGGAGAGCTTCTCCGCCTCGTCCAAGTCATGTGTGGTCAGCACGATCGCGGTGTCCTCCTCGGCGGACAGCCGGTGCACCAGGTCGTGGAACTCCTGCCGGGCCTGGGGGTCGAAGCCGACGGTCGGCTCGTCCAGGAAGAGCAGGTCAGGCCTGCCCACAAGGCCGATGGCCACGTCCAGCCGACGCCGTTGCCCGCCGGAGAGCTTCGTGAGCATGGTGGTCGCCTGCCCGGTCAGCCCGACGCGGGCGATCAACTCGTCCGGGTCGAACGGCCTGGGGCGCCCCGGCGTGCCGTAGGGGGCGTAGTAGCTGCCGAGATGGCTCAGCAGTTCACGGACCCGCCACCGGCGGTGATCGCGCCACGACTGCAACACGACGCCCAGCCGCGCGCGCCACGCTTCGTCCCCGTGGTCCGGGTCGGTGCCGAGGACGCGCACCTGGCCCGCGGAGCGTCTCCGGAAGCCTTCCAGGATCTCTATGGTGGTCGTCTTGCCTGCCCCGTTGGGCCCGAGCAGGGCCACCACCTCGCCCTGGTGCACCCGCAGATCCACCCCGTTCAGCACGTCGGTGGTGCCGTACCGCATGCGCAGCCCGCGGGTTTCGATGACCACCGGCCCCCGCCTGCCCGGCTCCGTGCCAGGGCGGACCTCGTCCGGTGCCGCCGTGACAGCGGTATCGCCGTCTGCTTGACGACTTCCTGTGGTCCGCGACATCTTCTGACAAGCCCCTCGTGTGGTGGTGGGGTTACCGGCCGCCAACCGGGAAGTTCCGTTGACGCGGCCGGTGGCACCGAGCCTGTGCGGGCACGGTGCCGCTCGTTGTGGGGCGGTTTGGGTCCGCCCCACAACGAGCGGTTGGTGCTGACCGGATTCACCTACTGCTGCGGAATCCCGTCAGCGTCGTATCAGGCGGAGTAGTCCTCCCAGAGAAGGATCTGCTCGTCGTGCGGCCCGAACCATTCGCCGGTCTCCTCGGCGAAGTCGCCCAGCTCGGCGACGGCCGGAGCCTCGTAATCGGTGCTCATTCTGTTTCACCTCCATTCCTTGCTCGTGCTCTGTTCTCTGGTTCGGTGCCGCTCAGGAGTAGTCGTGGATCGGAACCCACCCCTCGAACCTGAGACCGATGCCGTGCCCGGTCTCCTCGGTGAAGTCGCCCAGCTCGGCGATTTCCGGAGCCTCGTAGTCAGTGCTCATCCTGTTTCACCTCCATTCCGTGCTCGTGCTCTGTTCTTTGGTGCGGCGCCGACGTCCTGGGTTGAGCGGGACGCCGGCACCGGGTCTGTGGGGACAGTGAAGAATGTGCGGAAGTCCGCGCTGTCCAAGGGCTCGTCGACCACACGTCCATCGGCCTCGACCCAGGCGTGCGCGGAGAACGGGGGAGTCGCGATCACACCGACACACCAGGTCGGCCAGACGCCCCGGGACCGGCACAGCAGTGCCACCGAGAGCGAGCGGACGAGGCACGCCGAGCCTCCTCGGCATCTCGGGCTCGCCGTGAGGATCTGGTCTCGCGCCAGTTTGGCTTCCGAGTAGCTCGCCGGGCGGGCGCCCGCGGCCAGTCTGCCGAGCAGTTTCCGCAGCTGTCGCGGCGACTTGCGGCTGAGGACCCTGGAGGCGGGAATGATGAGGCCGATGAGAAGCCTGTCGGGCAAGGACGCCCGCGCCGGTGCGTCCGGAAGCACATCGCTCATTTCAGAACCCCCAGCTCCACCAGGCGACTGAGGATTTTCTCGGCATCCGTACGTGCCGTGCCGTGGTCGATGCCGAACCGGGAAACGAGCCGTTCGGCTGCCTTCTCGCCGTCGCCGCCGTGCTCCACGGTGTCCAGCACGAGCGCGGCCGTCGGATTCACGTGCCAGTAGCGCCCGTTGGTCTCGTCGAGGATCACATCGCCGTATTCGGTTCCTACCCGCGAGATCCCGTCCCTGACGGTGAAGGCCGTCATCGCTGTCCCCCGATCATGTCGCCCTCGCCCCTGTCGAATGCCCGGCTACCGGCCTGGTTGCGTAGAAAAACGGCCATGTTGAGGGCCTTGTGCATATGTGTCGGCGGCATGGCTTTCGGGTCCGGCCGGGTCGTGTCGGCCAGCTTGGTCATGTCGATCAGCCCCGAACTCGCCAGTCCCGAACTCTCCATGAGCGCGCGGAAGTCCGGCAGGTGGGCGGCGAAGCCACGGACGCTCTGGGCCGAGCCACCGACCTTCGAGGTGCGGCGCAGGAACTCGTCCGGCAGCAGCCCTCGCATGGCAGCCTTCATCAACGGCTTCCACTCCATCGGCGTGTCGCGCTCCTCGCGTCGCACGGCCAGGACGGCCTCGGCGATGTGGTCGTCGAGCAGCGGAGCGTCGTAGGCCACGCCCGCGTGGGGTCCGATCTGGCCGGCACCCCGCGTGAGCCGGGCACCGTCCCGCAGCGTGAGCAGCTCGAAGTGCGTCGCGCGGTCGCGGCCGAGAGGTTCGGCGGTGCGGGCCAGGTCACGGAGTTTCACGGCCACCGTTTCGCGGACGTCGGCCGACAGCCACGGTGGCAGCGCCGGCGGCATGGCCCAGTCACTGACGCGGGGGAGCTCGGGCGGTACCACGTCGTTCAGCGCGTCCGTGATGACCTTGCGCAGCCACTGTCGATACGAGCTGCCGTCCAGCAGCTCGCGCAACGTGGTGCGCACACCGTGGCCCTCGGGCACGTGCGCCGCACGTGCCCTGCGCCAGGCCAGCAGCGGCCGGGTTCGGAACAGGGAGTGCTCGACGATGTTCTGGCCGCGCAGCAGATGGTCCCCGCCGAGTCCGTTGATCCGGGTGCCGATCCCGCGGGCCGCGTCGTCCCGGAGGACGGAGACGATCCGTGGCGCTGCCAGCGCGGCCTGCGTCGGTTCGTCGAGCCGAGCGTGCATCTCCAGCAGTCCGCCGAAGAAGTCCGGCATGTCGTCGGTCGACCCCACGACATGCTCCCGCACCCCCGGCATGCTCGGAAGAGCTCTGCGTGCCCACTCCAGGTCCTGCCGCCCGCCGGGATCCGGGGTGTACATCGTCGTGGCGAGCACACCGGTCGGCCCTTTCGCGGCGAAGTAACACAGCGGAGTGGAGTCCATCCCGCCGGAGAGGTCGCAGGCGACGGGGTCGCCGGAGGCAGTGCGGGCATGGACCGCCGCTTCCAGGGCGGCGCGCAGTTTCCGTGCTCCCTCGGCCCGGGACAGTCCCGGCTCAGGGCGACGCCACCACGTGCCGGTGTGCCAACTACGGCCGTCGCGGTCCACCGTGACGTAGTCCTCCGGAGCGACCGGGTGCAGCCCGTGCCACAGCGGGGTTTCCTGCATCGGGTGTGGCAGTGCCGCCGCCAGCCGCAGTGCCAGCGCGGTGTCGTCCATCGGGAGTCCGCCCAGCTCTGCCAGCACGTCCGCCCGGTCGGAGACCACCCGCACACCGTCGACCAGCGCGTGGAAGACCCTGCGTATGCCCATGGCCGAGCCCTGGGCGTAGACCAGACCACCGAGCGAGCCGACGACGCAGTAGTTCCCGGCGAACCGTGCGGACACCTGTGTCATCTCGCCCACTGACCGGACACCGTCGCTCACTCGTCCGAGCTGCGCGGGGGTAACGGCGGTCGAACCCACCAGTGCCAGTCGGTGGGCACCTTCGTTGTGCACCACCACCTGAGTGGAGGGCACACTCCCGAGCAGCCACGGGCGGCCTGACGGATGCTCCGCGACCAGACCGGAGGACGGCGCAAGCCGGTCCGCCACCTTTTTGGCTGCGTCGTGGTCAGGCAGCGCCACGAAAAACCACGCATTGGCCCCGACTGTCTGACGCATGAAAATCCCCCTCACATGGCAATGGCTACGGCGATCAAGAATTCCCGTGAACCGGGTCCCTGCCGCGGTGCACAGGACAGGACGCTACGGAGCGGCGGCATACAACGGCCATACGGTTGTGTGTGGGTGCATACGACCGCAAGGGCGCCAAGGACACCTTGGACACCTCGGACACCAAGGGCCCCTGAAAAGTTGCAGGTCCTCTGTGCGTGACCTGGCCATTACCTTGGCCCCGGCTGTCCGACCCATCAGGGCAGCACCGACCGAACGGGGGAAATATGCACAGCGTGCGGTTTCGTGTACTGGGCCCATTTGAAGTACGCACCGTGTCGGGTGCGTTATTACACGGCACGCGGCGCAAGCAGCGGTTGTTACTGGCGTCGCTGGTGCTTCAGGCCAACCGGAAGGTGGCCGTCGATGAACTGATCGGCCAGCTGTGGGGGCAGCGGCCTCCCGCTTCCGCGCTGGCGAATCTTCAGTCCTATGTCGCGCAGCTGCGGCGCCTGTTCGCTGATCAGGCGCCGCGTCTGGAAACCGGTCCCGGCTCCTACCAGCTGCACGCCGGCGACGAGGAGCTGGATCACCTGGTGTTCGAGCGGCTGGTGCACGACGGGCAGGCCGCCTGCGCTGCGGGGCGGTTGACGCTGGCCTCGCAGCAGCTGACGGCGGCCCTGGGGCTGTGGCGGGGGAGTCGGTGGCGGAGGACTTGGAGCTGTCCGAGTCGCTGCGGCCCCTGGTGACGCGGCTTGAGGACCTGCGGGTGGCCGCGCTGGAGGACAGTACGCAAGCGCGGCTGGCGCTGGGCCAGCACCAGTTGCTCGACGCCGAGCTGGGGCTGCTCACGGCCCGGTATCCGCACCGGGAGAGACTGTGGAGCCAGTTGATGCTCGCCCGGTACCGGTGCGGGCGGCGAGCCGACGCGCTCGCCGCCTACCGGCAGGTCTACGAGCTGCTGGACCTGGAGTTGGGCATCGAGCCCGGCCCCGCCCTGCGCGAGCTGCACCAGCGCATCCTGGAGGACGACACCACGCTGACCGCCGCGCTCGGCTCCGCGCACACGGAAGAGCTCGGGCACGGCATGTCACCTGCCGCGCGGCGGAGCGGATCGCGGTGGGTGGCCTAGGGCCTGTCGTTTGACGCCGGCATGATCCGAACGACAGGCCCTGGTTCTCCGAGTCAGCGTTCGGTGAGCGGAGCCGGGGCCTCCTGGATCGTCCAGCCGTTGCCGTCGGGGTCCTGGAAGAAGAGGAAGCAGTTCCAGCCGGCCTCGCCCCGGCCCTCAGCCCATCCGGACGCGCTCACGTGCATCACCGGGGTCACGTCGACCCCGCGGCCGGTCAGCTCGGCGCGGGCCGCCTCGATGTCGGTGACACAGAGCTGGAGGCCCCGCATCGAGCCGGGGGCCATCCGCGGCTGTCCCGGCGACTCGGGCATGCCGGACTCCAGCACGACGGAGCAGCGGGAGCCGGGTGGGGTGAGCTGGACGAAGCGGCCGACGTCCTCGAAGAAGGGCGCGTCGATCTCGGCGCGGAAGCCGCACTGGTCGACGTAGAAGGCCTTGGCGCGGTCCAGGTCCGTGACCGGTACGACGACCACTTCCAGGGTCCAGTCCATGAGCGCACCTCCCAGGGACATGGTCCTCCCGCGCGGCGGGCTACGCCCGTCGGCCGTAACGGCGGGCCACCGCGTGGAAGGCCTCCTTCGGCTCCCAGTGCCAGCCGGAGGCCGGGTCGTCGGGGCGGTCCTTGATCGGCTTGGTGAGGGCGTAGCTCGCCAGGTCCAGGTCGTAGCGCGGGTTGTCGGGGCGGTGCGGGGCGTCCGGGGTGACGAACTCGAAGGCCATCGCCGCGTACAGGCCCATCGACTCGAAGACGTCCAGCAGGTCGCCCAGGTAGGCGGCCTGGGTGCGCTCACTGCGGACGACGTGGCCCTTGATCTCGTTCGGCTCCTTCGTGTAGTCGACGATGTTCCAGCCCATGCCCCCGGCCTCGGGCGCGCCGACGTACGCGCACGTGCCGAACTCGGTGATGGCCAGGGGTTTGCTCCAGCGCAGGTAGCGACGCAACTCCCGTACGTAGTCCGCGCGTTGAGGGAAGTACGAGTAGTAGTCGATGCCGATGACGTCGAAGAGGTGCCAGTCGACCGGTTCGAACTCCTCGTCCTGGGCTGCGGCGTAACTGAGGCGGCCGTGGAAGACGGAGCGGCCGGTCTTCGCCGCCTTCGCGGTGAAGCGGGCCAGGCGGCGCTGCATCCGCGCCATGTCGACCGTGCCCTTCTGGAGGTTCTCGACGCGCTCCAGGACCGTCTCGCCGGGTACGATCCCCGGCACGAACAGCCAGAATTCGCAGCCCACACTGAAGTCGACGCTCGCGCCCTGCCGCCGCAGCCGCTCCGCGAACCGCCCGCACTCGGCGATCGAGTCCAGGATCTCCTTCTCCGGGATGTCCCCGAGGGTCGGCTGGAGCCAGACGTGCAGCCCGCGCTCGGCTGCCTCGGCGGCGGTGGCGACGAGGCGGTCGACGCCGTCGCCGGTGACGTCGAGGGTGTCGGCGTGCAGGTCGTCGCGGATGACCCGGACGTCCTCGCGCATCCGGGCGGCGCTCCACGCGGTGCCGGGCGTCTCCCCCGCGCCGACGGTGTAGACGACGCCCCTGTGCCTCAGCCCCCTGTGCTTCCCGCCGGTACCGCTGCGGTCCGGCTCTCGCGCCGTCGCCGCGCTCTGCCCCGCTGCCTGTCCCGCGGGCAGTACCGCCCCCGCCAGTCCGACGGCCGCCGCGCCCGCCAGAAACCCTGCCCTGCTGATCCCCGTGGTCTTCTCCATACGGTCCATACCGCCACTTTCGCGAGCGCGGAGCCGTGTCGCCGTCGGCCGATGGTCTACGGCGCCGCAACCAAGGAATGACAGACAGCGTCGATCACTGAAGAGATCGTCATTGCCCGTCAGTCGAAATCCGTACGAAGGAGACCGAGATCTTAGGCCGCCGCACCCTGCTGACCGCAGGCACCGCCACCGCCGCCGCGTTCCTCGCCGGCGCCCCGGCCCACGCCGCCACCACCGACCGGCTCCGCGAACTGGAGTCGCGACACGGTGCCCGGCTGGGCGTGTTCGCCCACAACCTCGCCACCGGGCAGACCGTCCACCACCGCGCCGACGAGCGCTTCCCGATCTGCTCCCTGTTCAAGACCCTCGCCGCCGCTGCCGTACTGCGCGACCTGGACCGGGACGGCGAGGTGCTCGGCAAGCGGGTCTACTACACGGCGGACGACGTGGTGGAGAACTCCGACATCACCGAGGACCACGTCGCCACCGGCATGACCGTCGCCGAACTCGCCGACGCGGCCATCCGGTGCAGCGACAACACGGCCGGGAATCTGCTGCTGCGCGAGCTCGGCGGGCCCTGCGCGATCACCCGCTTCGCCCGCTCCCTCGGGGACCCGGTGACCCGCCTCGACCGTTGGGAGCCGGAGCTCAACTCGGCCGAGCCGTGGCGGCGTACGGACACCACGACGCCGCGCGCGATCGGGCGGACGTATGCGCGTCTGGTCCTCGGTGACGCCCTGAACCGTCCCGACCGCGACCTTCTTGTGCACTGGCTGCTGAACAACACCACCAGCGTCAACCGGTTCCGCGCCGCTCTGCCCGAGACCTGGGCGCTCGCCGACAAGACGGGTGGCGGGTCCTACGGCACCAACAACGACGCCGGGATCGCCTGGACCGACGACGGTACCCCGCTCGTCCTCGTCGTCCAGACGACGAAGCCGGAGCAGGACGCTGCCCCGGACCACGCCCTGATCGTCGAGACGGCCAAGCTGCTGACCGAAACCCTCACCTGAGGCCCCGCCCACACCCCCATTGCCTTCGCCCCCGCCGCCCCTACCCGTCCCATCCCTGGGGGCTGCGCCCCCAGACCCCCCTGATCGGCCCTGCGGGCCTCGTCCTCAAACGCCGGACGGGCTGAAAATGCCTGGGGCGAAGCCCCAGAAGGGGCGCGGGGAACTGCGCGACCAGCCCCCACCGGGGCCGCAGTCGAAGGACGACCCCGGGGTCGAAGGGGCGGAGCCCCTGGGGATGGGACGGGTAGGGGCGGCGGGGGCGAATTTGTCGGGTGGGCAACCGAATTCCTCGGATCGGCGGTCTGGAGGGCGAGGGAGGGTGCTTGATGCAGGCCGAACAAGAGGCCCAGTTCCAGGAATTCGTCAGGGCGCGGTGGTCCCACCTGGTGCGGACCGCGTATCTCCTGACGGGCGACGCGCACCACGCCGAGGACCTGACCCAGACGGCGCTGGCAAAGGCGTACCGGTCGTGGCGGAGGGTCTCGCGGGCCGACCACCCGGAGGCGTACGTACGCCGCATGCTCGTCAGCTGCAACAGCGACCGCTTCCGCAAGCGCCGAGTCGCCGAGTCACTGACGGCCGCACCACCGGAGACACCGGGACGCGAACAGGGTTTCGCGGACGTGGACGAGCGCGGCGCGCTCCTCGACGCCCTGGCCCAACTGCCGCCGAAACAGCGGGCGGTGGTCGTCATGCGCTACTGGGAGGACCTGTCCGAGTCGGAGGTCGCCGAGGTGCTCGGCTGTTCCACGGGCACGGTCAAGAGCCAGGCGTCGAAAGGGCTGGCGAAGTTGCGTGCGTATCCGGGTCTGGCCCGGAAGACGCCGTCCGTGCAGGGAGGCAGCAGGTGAACGACGACGAGCAGCGGCACAGCGCGGACGGCGACGAGGGTGCGGACTTCGAGGAACAGTTGCGGGAACTGCTCGCCGAGACCGCGCACACGTTCCGGCCACCGACCGCGCCCTATCCGGTGATCCGGCGCCGGGGCGTGATCGAGCGGCGGCGCCGGGTCGCCGCGGCGGGGGCGGTGCTGGTGACGCTGGCGGCGATGCCGGTCGGGGCGTATGCGCTGGGCGGCCGTACGGGCACGGACACGGCGACGCCGCCGGGGGCGTCGGCCGGTGCCACGCGGGGCGCCTCGCCGATGCCGACTCCGACGCCGACTCCGAGCGGGCCCGCGCGGCCGGCGACCAAGGGGCAGCTGCTGGACGGGATCACCTTCGCGCAGGCGGCGGAGGGGCTGGAGAGCTGCCTGGAGTACCAGCGGTCGGGCGGCATCTCCGGCGCCGCCGACCCGGGCGCGCCGGCCGACTACCGGGTCCTGCTGGCGATGAACAGCACCGGCGACTCCAACGCGCCCGGCGACGGCATGTACGTCGTCGCGCTGCGCGAGAAGCCGGAGCGGGTCCACGTGGTCTGCAACATCAAGAACGGCGAGACCCAGGCCGTCTCCGGCTTCGGCGACGACGCCGGCGCCGTCCCGGACGAGGGCCCGGTGTACGTCGACCCGAACAGCGGCAGGCTCTTCCAGCAGTCCTTCCTGGACCGCGGCCACTGGAAGCTTCCGTTCCGCTGGGGTGTGATCGGCACGGTCAAGCCGTCGGTGGCCAGGGTGACGGTCTCCTACGGCGAATCCAGCGCCGAAGCGGCCCTCGATGACGGCCGGTTCGTGGCGTCCGGCGTACTGAAACAGCAGGTCACCCTGGCACCGCACATCAAGGGCTACGACGCGGACGGCACGTTGATCTACGACTCCGACGACGACAAGTACTACCAGCGGGCCCTGCCGTAGGGCCGACCGGACCGACGGGCCGGGGCGCCGCACGGGGGTCGCCGCCCCGGCCCGTCACAC
>NZ_KQ948948.1 GCF_001514235.1 Streptomyces caeruleatus
TGGTGGCATGTGATGTATCGGACCGGGACGCCGTCGCCGGACTGATCGCCGGGGTACCGGAACAACACCCCCTCACCGCAGTGATCCACGCGGCGGCTGTACTGGACGACGGGACGATCACGTCACTGACCCCGGAACGCGTGGACACGGTGATGCGCCCGAAGGCGGACGCGGCGTGGTACCTCCACGAAGCGACCGCCGGGCTGGACCTCGACGCGTTCATCCTCTTCTCAAGTTTCTCGGCCACCTCGGGCGGTGCGGGGCAGGGCAACTACGCCGCGGCCAACGCGTTCCTGGACGCGCTGGCGTCGCACCGTCAGGTCCAGGGCCTGCCGGCCGCATCGCTGGCCTGGGGCTGGTGGGCTGACAGCAACAGCATGACCGGGCTGGGCCACACCGACCACGCCCGGTTCGGCCGGGCCGGGGTGCGTGCCATGTCGGCGGCCGAGGGGCTGGCGTTGTTCGATCTGGCCATCCGGCGCCCGGAAGCGAATCTGGTCCCGGTCGGGCTCGACCTGCCACGGCACGGCGGGCCCGGGTCGGTGCCGTCGCTGCTGCGGGGCCTGGTGAGTGCCGGCGGTCCGGCCCGTCCGGTCGCCCGCGTGGCAGTCCAGGACGGCACCGGCCTCGCCGGGCGACTGGCCGCACTGACCACCGCCGACCAGCAACGACTGCTCCTCGACCTGGTGCGCGGCCACGTCGCCACCGTCCTGGGACACGCCTCCGCCGAGGTCGTCGACCCCGAGAAGGCGTTGCGGGACATGGGCTTCGACTCGCTGACGACGGTGGAGCTGCGTAACCGCCTTGCGACGGCGACCGGGCTGCGGCTGCCCGCGACGCTGGCCTTCGACCACCCGACCGTGTCACGGCTGGCCGACTACCTGCGGCAGCGGCTGACCGGCACGGTCGAGGCCGTGCAGGTGACGCCGGTGAGTACGACGGCGGTGGACGAGCCGATCGCCATCGTCGGGATGGGCTGCCGGTTCCCCGGCGGCGTGGAGAGCCCCGAACAGTTGTGGGCCCTGCTCACGGCCGGTGTCGACACCATCTCGACGTTTCCGACACAGCGCGGCTGGGATGTGACTGGTGACGGCTCTGCCCGGGTGGGCGGGTTCGTCGAGGACGTGGCCGGGTTCGACGCGGCGTTCTTCGGCATTTCACCGCGTGAGGCGCTGGTGATGGACCCGCAGCAGCGGTTGCTGCTGGAGACGGCGTGGGAGGCGCTGGAACGGGCCGGGATCGACCCGAACACGCTGAAGGGCAGCAAGACCGGTGTGTTCGTGGGCGGGACAGGATCGGGCTACGACACTGTCGGGGACGCCGTGGAGGAAGTGGACGGATACCTGCTCACCGGTGCCGCGAGCAGCGTGCTGTCGGGCCGGATCGCGTACACGCTGGGCCTGGAGGGGCCCGCGGTGACGGTGGACACGGCGTGCTCGTCGTCCCTGGTGGCCTTGCATCTCGCCGCCCAGGCACTCCGCTCCGGCGAGTGCTCGATGGCACTGGCCGGCGGTGTGACGGTGATGGCCACCCCAGGGGTCTTCATCGCCGGGTCCGCCATGCAGGGCGGGGTGGGCGGCGATGGCCGCTGCAAGGCGTTTGCAGCGACCGCCGATGGGTTCGGCGTTGCGGAAGGCGTCGGCTTGTTGGTGGTGGAGCGGCTGTCGGACGCTCAGCGCAACGGCCACCAGGTACTCGCCGTGGTGCGGGGCTCGGCCATCAACCAGGACGGCGCGTCGAACGGCTTGACCGCGCCGAACGGTCCCTCCCAGCAGCGGGTGATCCGGCAGGCGCTGGCCAGTGCCGGCGTGGCCCCGGCCGAGGTGGACGTGGTGGAAGCCCACGGCACGGGCACCCGGTTGGGTGACCCGATCGAGGCCCAGGCACTCTTGGCCACGTACGGACAGGACCGGCCGGAAGACCGCCCACTGTGGCTGGGATCGGTCAAGTCCAACCTCGGCCACACCCAGGCCGCCGCTGGTGTCGCCGGTGTGATCAAGATGGTGCTGGCGATGCGACACGGCCAACTGCCCCCCACCCTCCACGTGGACCAACCGACCCCCGAGGTGGACTGGTCGGTTGGCGCGGTGGAACTGCTGACCGAACAACAACCGTGGCCGACGGTCGACCGGCCGTGGCGGGCCGGGGTGTCCTCGTTCGGGATCAGCGGCACCAACGCCCACGTCATCCTCGAACAGGCCCCCGAACCAACTCCGGTCACGGGCGCGGACGTCACTGCCCCGCCGGTGGTGCCGTGGGTGCTGTCAGCCAGGTCGGAGACAGCGCTGCGAGAACAAGCTCGACGCCTCGCGGCACACGTGGAAGCGGCCCCGGAACTGGACCCGGTCGACGTAGGTGCGGCACTCGTCTCCACCCGGGCGAGTTTCGGGCACCGGGCGGTCGTTCTCGGCACCGACCGGGACGAGTTGATCGCCAGGCTCACCGCACTGGCTGAAGGGGAGCCCGCTGCCGGTGTGGTGACCGGAGCAGCCGCTCAAGGCGGCCGGACAGCGTTCCTGTTCACCGGTCAGGCTGCTCATCGAGCCGGCATGGGCCGTGAACTCGCCGCAGCCTTCCCGGTGTTCGCGGACGCCTACGACGAAGTACGCGCACAGTTCGCCGAGTGGCCGGCGGGGTCGTCGACCGACGACGAACTCGCCGATCCCCGATGGGCGCGAGCGGCGTTGTTCGCGTTCGAGGTCGCCCTGTTCCGGTTGCTGTCGTCGTGGGGCGTCACGCCGGACTACGTCGCCGGGCACTCGACCGGCGAAGCGGTGGCGGCCTACGTGGCGGGAGCGTGGTCGCTGGACGACGCCCGCAAGCTGCTGACCACCGGGGACGACGAGAGCGGGACGGCGGTTGCCGAGACCCTGTCGTCCGGCCCTTCGCGGATCGCGTTGGTGTCGCTGGAGAGCGGCGAACTCGTCGGAGAGCGGCCCGTGTTCGCCGTAGCGGACACGGAGCGGCCGGCACGGTACGCCGAAGCTGTGGACCGGCTGCGTGAGCAGGGAGTGACCCGGTTCGTGGAGCTGGGCCCGGACGCGGCGCTGACCGCGCTTCGGCCGGACGGCGTGGACGCCGAGTTCGTCGCCGTGCAACGGCAGGACCGGCCGCAGGTGTGGGAGGCCATGGCGGCGCTGGCGTTCCTCCACACCCGTGGGGTGGCCGTCAACTGGCGCGCGGTGTTCGCCCGCTCGGGCGCCCAGCGGGTCTCGGGCACCCAGCGGGTCGAGTTGCCGACCTACGCGTTCCAACGGGAACGGTTCTGGCTGGCGGCCTCGGGAACGGGCGGTGTCGCCAGGGCGGGCCTGTCCACTGCCGGGCACGCTCTGCTCGGCGCGGTGGTGCGGTTGGCCGACCGTGATGAGCTGGTGTTCACCAGCCGGCTGTCGCAGGCCACCCACCCGTGGCTGGCTGATCACCGCATCGGCGCGGCAGCCGTTCTGCCGGTGGCGGCGCTCGTCGACATAGCGATGCGGGCCGGTGACGAGGCCGGGTGCGCTGTCGTGCAGGAGCTGACCGTCCGTACGCCCCTGGTGATTCCCGACCAGGGCGCGGTGCAGGTGCAAATCGTGGTCGGCAGCCCTGATGAGGAGGACCGGCGCTCGATCGCCGTGTACGCGCGTGGGGAGAACACGGACGACGACTGGCTCGCGCACGCCACCGGTCTGCTCTCCGCGGCGGCCGGCGAACCCGCGTGGACCGAGCGGACCTGGCCGCCGGCGGACGCCCGTCCGGTACCGGTCGAGGACGCCTACGGCATGCTCGCCGAGCGTGGGCACCGGTACGGGCCGGTGTTCCAGGGGCTGCGAGCGGTGTGGCGGCGGGCCGGCGCGGTGTTCGCCGAGGTCGCCCTGCCGCAACAGGCGACCGGCGAGTCCACCCGATTCGGCGTTCACCCGGCTCTGCTGGAAGCGGCTTTGCACCCCCTGCTGATCGCTGCGGGTGGGGACGTCCGGACGCCGTTGACGTGGACGGACGTCTCGCTGCACGCCACGGGCGCGACCGCGTTGCGGGTCGCCCTGACCCCGGTGGGCGACGACGCGTACCGGCTCGACCTGGCCGACGAAGTCGGCAACACCGTGGCCACGGCCCAGGTTTCCCAGTGGGAGTGCGTGTCCACCGACGCCCTCGCCGGCGAGCGGGGAGCGGAGGACGACCTTCTGAGGGTGCAGTGGGTGCCGGTCGGGCCGCTGGAGGACATCGGGGAACGCCACGACGAGGATGTGGTGGCGCTGCTCGGTGACGTGAGCGGCGGGTTCCCGGAGGCGGGATTCCTGCGGTTCGCCGACGTCACCGAGGCCGCAGGGTCCTACGAGCCATGGGACATCCTCGTCGCCGAATCACCCGCGGTGTCCGCCTCGGACGGTGAGCTGCCGTCCGCGGTGCACCGGGCGGTACAGCACGTGCTGGCCGTGCTTCAGGCGTGGGTCACCCGGGACGACCTGCCGGACAACCGGCTGGTGGTGTTCACCCGTGGGGCCGTCGCGGCGAGCGAGGGCGAGGCCGTGGTGGATCTCGCGGGTGCGGCGGTGTGGGGACTGGTGCGGGCGGCACAGTCGGAGCACCCGGGCCGCATCACCCTGGTGGACATCCCCGCGGGCACCGGTGGGCCGGTGCCGTGGGCGCGCGTGGCCGAGGCCGCCGCGAGCGAGCCGCAAGTCGCGGTACGTGACGGCGAGTTGCTGGTTCCCCAACTGGTCCGGACGGCCGACAGCGGGCCTGCCCGGCCGGCCCTGGCGGAAGGTGGCACTGTGCTGGTGACCGGGGGCACGGGCGCGTTGGGAGCGATGTTCGCCCGGCATCTGGTCACCCGTCACGGCGTACGGCATCTGGTGCTGGCCGGCCGCCGCGGGGCCGGGGCGCCGCAGGCGGACGCACTGCGGGAAACGCTGGTCGGACTGGGCGCCCACGTGGAGTTCGTGGCATGTGATGTGGCGGACCGCGAGTCGGTCGCCCGGATGCTGGCCGGGATCGGCGAGGAGCACCCGCTGACCGGGGTGGTGCATGTGGCCGGAGCGCTGGACGACGGGGTGGTCACCTCGTTGACCGGTGAACGGGTCACCGAGGTCCTGCGGCCGAAGGCCGACGGAGCCTGGCATCTGCACGAGCTCACCCGGCATCTGGAGCTGGACCTGTTCGTCCTGTTCTCCTCGGTGTCGGGGGTCCTGGGGATGCCGGGACAGGCCAACTACGCGGCGGCGAGCGCGTTCCTGGACGGTCTGGCCGAGCATCGCCGGGCGCAGGGCATGCCGGCGGTCTCGCTGGCCTGGGGGCTGTTCGACGACACCGCCGCGGCGGCCAAGCAGTTGGGGCTGAGGGCGATCACCGCCGAGACGGCGACCCGGCTGTTCGACCGGGCCCTGCTCGACGGTCCGGCGGCGGTCGTCCCCGCACCGCTGGATCTGGACCGGCTCGCACAAGGCGGCGTCCGGGTGCCCGCGCTGTTGCGGTCCCTGCTGCCGGACCTGACGATCCAGAGCGCCGGTCATGCGGCCGGCGCCGAGAAGCCGCTGGCCGAGCGGCTGGCGGAGCTGCCCAGGGGCGAGGCCGTGCAGTACGTGCGGGATCTGGTGCGCCGCGAGACGGCGACGGCACTGGGGTACGCCAGCGCCGGTGAGGTCGCACCGGAGGTCTCGTTCCGGGACGCCGGGTTCGACTCGCTGGCGGCGGTGCGGTTCCGTAACCAGCTGACCGACAAGACCGGTCTGCAGCTGCCCACCACGCTGGTGTTCGAGTACACCTCGCCCGCCGACCTCGCCGACCACCTCGTCAGCCGGCTGGTCGTCACCGAGGAGAGCCCCGAGCGGGCCGTGCTGGCCGAGTTGGACAGGCTGGAAGCGGCGCTGATGTCCCTGCCTGCGGGACCAAGCGCCGGTGGACACCCCGAGAGCGAGGCGATCGCTGCGCGGCTCGACGCGATCGTGTCGCGCTGGCAGACCACGTTCAGTCCCAGCGGCGGCGACGGCCACGCCGAGACGGTGGACACGCTCCAGGACGCGAGCGAGGAGGAGGTACTCGCCTTCCTCGACCGGCGTTTCCGCCGCGACGAACGGTAGGAGTCCAGCGCCCGCCGGGGGCCTTGCCGGAGAGATCCGGCAAGGCCCCTCGCCCGTTGCGGGGACCGGCCGGAGCCCTCAGCCGAACAGACGGCGCTGGATCTCCCGCGGGTAGTCCTCCAGAGTCGGTCGAGGTGCGCTCCTCCCAGTCTGCGCACTCTCTACGGCCCCGCCACCAACCTTGCTGGCCGAGAGGTTGACCGCCGCGGAGGCACCAAGAGCAACGGCACGAGCTCGTGCGGCCACGGCCTCTTCATGCGTACCGCCCAGAACCAGGACCCGACGCCCGGCCAGCAACTGACTTTCCCCGGCAGCAGGCAGGGTCGTTGCGGCCGTCCGCTGTGCCGGGACACTCGGGACGGACGCGGGCTGTGCGGTCGTCGCATCCTCGGGTTTATCGGCCGCGCGGCGCTGCCTGGCTGTGCCTGCGCGGGCTGTGCCTTTGGCCTGGCCGGGCTGGACATTCTCCAGCAGTCGTAGGTAGGTCAGCTCGTCCACGAGGGGAACGCCTTCGTCCGCGGCGCGACGCAGTTTGCCGGACGCGGCGCACCGGGTGCGGGCGCACAAGGGGCGCGGGCTGTTCGTCGCGGACGACGAGGGGTCGGGTGTCGTCTGCCTCGTTCTGCTGGTCGTGTTCTGGAAGGTGATCTGGCCGTACCTCGTCGGTGGGGTCGTTCTCGTCGGGAGTGCGTCCGGCGGGTGGTGGTTGTGGCGTATGAATCGATCCAGCAAAGGGCGCGATGAGCAATGGCGGAAGGAGGAGGCACTCAAGGCCGGCCACCGATCCGTCATCGAAGTGGACGCGATGTCGGGGGAGCGCCGACGGTCACGTAAAGCCCCAGGGGGCATGGTCACGTAATTCCCCAGGTGGTGGTTGCGGCGGTTTCCTGATCGTCTTGCGGTCCACCCCCAGCGAGGCGGCCACCTGGCTCTTGGACCGGCCCGCGTACCAGTGCACGTAAATCTCGACGATGTCGACCACGGTGACTGTTCTCCTTGCCATCCGGTGCGTCCGTCGACCTCTCGGCTCGCAGGTCAAGGGACCGCGAGGCTCCGAGAGGCCAGGACCCTCAACCCGGGCACCGGCATGCCTGTGGGGAACCCGACCGATTCGCAAGGAACAGCTAACAGTTGATCAAACCACCCGAGACAGGGCACATGCGGCCAGTTCGAGCAGGACACGGCGGGTGCGGACGGAGCCCGGCGCCAGCCGATGCGCTGTGCCTCGTACGGCAGCGCCGAGACGGGGTGACGGCGGACCTGCTCCACGAGCCCGGCGGCGAACTCCGCGGCGTCCTCGGGACGGCTCGGCGGCAGGGGCTGGGAGATGGGAGGCGGCAAGGCCGTCGGCGGGAGCGCCGTCGCGGCGCGCCTGTCGGCCGGCTCGCCGTACAAGTGCCAGATCCCGGCGTGCTGTGCGAACAGACTCCCGCCGTCGCAGACGAGGTGGTCCGCGCACAGAACGAGGGTGTGCTCGTCCCCGTTGCTCAGCAGAGTGGCCGGATGAGCGGCCCGTCCGCCTGCAGGGGATTGTTCCACTCGTCCTCGACCGCTTCCGGGCTGCCCGGCCGCAGGCCGAGGGCGGGTGCCTCCGCCGGCTGGAGCGGCTGGAAGGCGGGGCGTTCGCCTGCCATCACGACTCGGCGGCGCAGCGAGGGGTGCTGAGCCACCTTGGCGGCGAACGCCTCGGCAAGGCGTTTCGCGTCCGGGTCGCCCCGGAACACCGTAGCCAGCAATGCCCGGGCGCGGGGCATCAGATAGAACGCCTCCAGGGAGCACAGCTCGCGGTGTGTTCCGGCAGCGACGGACGATAGACCTGCCGAATGCTCAATTCCATCCATTTTCTCCACCGTCGCCCCTCTCTTGTCCTATTCATTATCTGGCACCCCATGGCGCCTTTTCGTACGCGAACCAGAGGTGAAGGCCGAAGTCGGAGGTTTCCCCCTCGAGTAGGGGTCTGTAGGGGTCTGTAGGGGGTGTAGGGGGTGGGAGGCCTCGCCTCGGCGTCCGTAGAATTTCGGGCAGCTGAATGGAGTGTCGGAATAATTCACAAGAAGAGGTCGAGTCGATGGATGTTTCTGCAAGCGAATCTTCGGTCACCGCAGTCGAAGATGGAATATCCGCATGTTTACCGGACGGCCGCTATGAAATTATCGACAGTCGTATGGCGACGTCGGCCCTGCTTGACATCGTGCTTTCGGTGCTGCGCGGAGAGGGAATACCGCTCGATGAACTCCATGACGTAGGTAAACCAGGCGCCGGGGAATACCGGATTGTTCTGGACGGCGTTCCGGTCCGAATCCGCAGTCGGGAGATCGCGGAATCGGCCCCCGGTACGCTGGACGCCGCCGACCCGCCGGCCGTCCTCAGTCAGGTGCTGATCGCCGCTGCCGGACCACTCTCCGAGCGCGCCGACGCCGTCTTCGCCCGGCTGGTGCGGGCCGTGAACCTGCGCGGCCAGTGCTACACCGACGCGGAGATCGACTCGATCGTCCGGGGCATGCCCCTGGTCGACCGGTACGCGACGGATGAACCCGCGTTCCGTGACTGGGCGTTGGTCTTCCGGGACCACTACGTGGAGAACAGCGTCGGCTTCCTGCTCGGCATGGAGCGCGCCGGGATCGACCCGAAGTGGATCTTCGCGCTCTCCAAGGGCGACCGGACCCTGCACAGGGAGCGGGTGCATGCCTGGTTCCTGCACCGCGGGTACCGCAGTGATGTCCTCGACAACTCGGTCATCAACGGCTCGGCCGACACGGCGGAGCGCGCCTACGCTCTCGCCGTCAACGAACAGGTGGACCAGTTCATCCGCCAGGCACACGCCTCGGGGCGCAAGGTTCTGGTGATCGACGACGGTGGACTGCTGGCCCAGGGCTACGGTGCCGACGGTGTGCTGGACGAACACATCGACGGCGCGCTGGAGCTGACCGTCAGCGGTCTGAAGCGCATCGCGGGCGCACCGGGCGAACTGACCGTGCCCGTACTGAACATGGCACGCTCCCGACTGAAGACCATGCTCGGCTACCATGAGATCGCCGACTCCTGCGTTCGCCGGCTGCGGGCCATCCTGCCCGGCGAGAAATTCCTCGGCCGGCACGTGCTGCTGCTCGGCTTCGGCACGCTGGGCGCGCGCGTGGCGCACTACCTGCGCTCCCAGGGCGTCAGGGTCGCCGTGGTGGACACCGACATGCTCGCGCTGATCACGGCCGCCGAGCACGGCTACGAGACCTACACCAGCACGGCCGAGGCACTGCGGGCGCACTCCCCCTTCCTCGTCATCGGCAACACCGGTGAACTCGCCCTCACCCACGAGGAGTTGCCGCTGCTGCCGGACGGGGTGTATCTGGCGGGGTTCGCCACCAAGGACTTCAGCGTGCTCAGCGAGGGGTTCGAGGGACTCAGCTCCACCGAGATCCCGTACGTCGGAGTGCGCTACACCCTGCCCACGGGCACCACAGCGACCCTTCTCGGCGACGGTCGTTCGCTCAACCTGTTCGAGTACGAGGGCATCGCCAACCGGGGGTACGACGCCTACCGGGCGGGCACGCTGATCGCCGCCAGGCTGCTGTGCCGCGAGGCGGACCGGCTCGGTCCCGGTCTTCATCTGGAACCCGTCGACCAGGTGATCGATGAGGCCGGTCTGTTCGCCGCGTACTACGAGCAGTACCTGGCCCCGGGCAGCCGCCGTCCGGCCGCCCCGGCGCAGGACGGCACGACCTCGGAGACCCGATGACGGCACCCGGGGCCACCGGCCTGCCCGATGACTCCGGCAGTCCCGAGGCCCCTCATACGTCGGGAGCGCATGTCTGCGTCGTGGGTCACGGCGCCGCCGGCCGGCTGCACCTGCGGTTGCTGGGCAACCTCGGCTTCGCCCTGAGTGTGGTCGACCCGTCCGCCGTCGCCCCGCCCCCGGGGGTGCCGGCCTTCGACCGGATCCACGCCGCCGTACGGCACCGTGCCGTGGACATCTGGTCGGTGTGCTCGCCGACCGCCACTCATGTCGACACCGTGGCGGCCATTCTGGAAACGGACCCCAAGGCCCGGCTGCTGGTGGAGAAACCGCTGTGCCGCACCTGGGAGATCCCCCGGATCACCGCGCTGCTCGCGTCCCACCCCGAGGCCCGGCTGGTCACCATGGACCAGTACCGGCACACCACGTCGATGGCCCTGCTGCGCTCGATGCTGCGGGAGCTCGCCCCGCAGCACCCGCTGCGGGCGGTGCGCGTGGGGTTCGGCAAGGACCGGCGGGACGACATCGCGGCGGGCCGGTTCGTCGACCGGGACCACGGCGTGTTCGGCTACGAGTGGCTGCACATGCTGGCCCTGTTGCGCGAGGCCCTGCCGCAAGAGTCCTTCGACGCCTATCTCGCTGCCTCCCCCGAGCCGGACCACCTGCGCGTGGCGAGCGACCCCGAGTTGGTCAGCGCAGCCGCACACGAGGTGGCCGAGGCCGGCGGAGTCGCCGTGGAGCTGTACTCCACCGTCGTGGGTCCCGCGGCCCGCGGCCAGGTGCCGATGCCGGGCTGGTTCGACCTGCCCGTCACGGCAGACGAGAGCCGGCAGCGCTACGTCGAGGTCGACGCCGGACTGATCCGGTTCGGCCTGACCCTGGATCCGGTGACCCTCCCGCAGGGCACCCGGCTGCCGCGCAACACCCACTGGCTGACCGCGACCGGTCCCGACCTGCGGCGCGAGTGGTTCGTCCACGACTCCCCGCTGGACACCGCACTGCGCTGGTCGATCGCGGCACTGCTGTCCCCGTCCGGCCCGCCCGCCCTCGACCTGCGCGGGGTGTCGCGCATCGGCCTGCTCGCCGAGGCGGCCCGTTCCTCGCGCACACCGTCGGTTCCTTCCCGGCTTCCGGCCGACACGCCCTCCATCCGTCTGTGAGGTCCCCCCACCCCATGCGTATCTGCCTGGTGATTCCCACCAATCGATTCGACCGGTTTTTCATCCAGGTCCCGCTGGACGTCCTGACCGCGGCCGGCCGGCTCCGGGCCGACGGGCACACCGTCACCGTCTGGGACCAGCGCCTGCAGGAGACGCCCCCGGAAGGCGAGGCCCCCGACCTGCTGGTGCTCTCCACGGCCATCGCCGACCGTGCCCAGTGCTACCCGCTGGACCTCGCTCCCGTCCGCGTCGCCCTTGACCGGGCGCGGCAGCACTTCCCGGCCGCCCGCACGATGGCGGTCGGCCCGCACGGCACCCAGCTGCCCGGAGCCACCCTGATCGAGCTGGGTGTGGAGCACGTGGCCGTCGGTGAGTCCGACTCGGCGACCGTGTACGGGGTCCGGGCACTCACCGACGGAATCACCGCCCCGGTGCTGTACGGGGATCTTCCGGCACCCGGCGCGGTTCCTCTCACCGTCGTGGGCAACAGCCCCCGCCCCTACCCGAACCTCGACCTGAACGAGTGGGCGCTGCCCGCCTACGACCTGGTCCCCCTGGAGCGTTACACGGCAGAGGTCATCGTCGACGGCCTGCCGCAACGGGGCCCCAGCGGCATGGTGCTGGCTGCCCGCGGCTGCACCTACGGCTGCACGTTCTGCCATCTCCCGTTCGGCACCCGCATGCGGCTGAACCCGGTCGACCGCGTACTGGCCGAGGTGGACGCGCAGCAGCGCGGCGGACTGCGCTTCCAGTTCTTCCTCGACTACGTCTTCGGCATCAACAAGGCCTTCTACGGCGAGATCTGCGAACGGCTCAAGGGCCGGGACATCGGCTGGGTGGGCCAGACCCGGGCGGAGATCGTCCTCAAGACCGATGTCCGGCAGTGGGCCGAGGCGGGGTGCCAGGGCATGTGGCTGGGCGCCGAGTCACCCTCGGTGGCCGGTACCAGTGTGCACAAGCGGGTCACCGAGCAGCAGATCCGCGACGCGGTGCTCAAACTGAAGGACGCGGGCATCACCCCCTTCGCCTTCATCCTGCTCGGCCTGCCCGACGACGAGGCCTGTGTCTCCGACTGGCTGGTCGACTGGGCATCGGAGATGCCGGCCTGGTTCGGCCTCAACCAGCTGTTCCTGCGCCCCGGCACCCCGCTCTACGACCAGCTGGCCGCCGACCTCAACGGTGGTACGGCGCCCGCCACCTGGGAAGAGGTCCGTGAGGTCACCCGCCGCTACCGCGAGCGGTACCCGGCGGACCTCGACGGACAGGAACGCCGACTCACCGCGTTGCCCAACTATCTGGGCAACGCCATGGCAGTGGCCGGGTGAGGCGGCCGTGCTGACCTTCGGCATCATCGGAAGCGGGTCGATCGGCGGCTTCCTCGCCCGGCTCCTCACCCGCGACGACCCGCTGCTGGCGGGCCGGGCCCGCCTCGCCGCGTTCGCCGGCCGGGACGCCTCCCGAGCCCGGGACGCGGCGGCACAGGTGGGCTGTGCCGCGCTGGACGTGCCGGGTCTGCTGGCCCGGCCGGACGTGGACGCCGTCCTGGTGTGCGCCCCGAGCGGTACCCACGCCGAGCTGGCCGAGGCCGCGCTGCGCGCGGGCAAACACGTGCTGGTGGAGAAGCCCGTCGACGTCACGCCCGAGGCGGCCGACCGGCTGACAGCCGTGGCCCGTGCCGAGGGACGGGTGCTCGGCGTGGTGTCGCAGCACCGCTTCGATCCGGCCGCCCGTCTCGCCCACGAGGCGGTCCGGGCGGGCCGGCTGGGCCGGATCACCTCCGCCACGGCCGAACTGGCCTGGTGGCGGGGCCCCGCCTACTACGCCTCCGGAACCTGGCGTGGCACCCGGGAGCTGGACGGCGGCGGTGCCCTGATGAACCAGGCGATCCACGCGGTGGACCTGGTGCAGTGGCTGGCCGGGCCGGTGGTGGAGGTGCACGCGCACACCGCGCGCCTGGCCCATCCCGGTATCGAGGTGGAGGACGTGGCCACCGCGTCCCTGCGCTTCGCGAGCGGCGCCCTGGGCACACTGCTCGCCACCACCGCCGCCTACCCGGGCCGCACCGCCCGGCTGGCGGTGCACGGCGACCGGGGCTCGGTCGTCATCGACGACGATGAAATCGCCTATCTGCATCTGGCCGCGGAGGGCGAACAGGCGCCCGCCTACGGGGCGTTCGGCGCGGCCGACCAGTCCGACGAATATGCCTCGGCACTGGTCCGGGACACCGCTCGCGACAGCTGCGGCCTGCTGTACCAGCCGCACCGAGACCAGCTCGTGGACTTCTGCGACGCGGTGCGCGAGGGCCGGCCGCCGCTGGTCGACGCGGCGGCCGGGCGGCAGGCGGTGGCCGTGGTGAGCGCCGTCTACAAGTCCGCCGCGACCGGCCGGCCCCAGCGGATCGACGGGCCGGTACCGGCCTACGACGCTCTCAAGGAGAGGATCTTGTGAACAGCACATCGCCCCACGCGGCCGGTGTCGACACCGACGGGATGACGGACCCGCAGAGGGCTGGGCAGCCGGACGGGCGAACCTGCGGAGAACCGGACGGGAAAGAGGCGCTGGCCGGGCTCTTCGACCGCAATGCGCCGAGCTACGAGCGGGTCGGCGTGGACCACTTCGCGCAGCTCGGACAGCGGTTGGTCGCCCACGCCCGGCTCCGGCCGGGGCAGCGCGTCCTGGACGTGGGCTGCGGCACCGGAGCCGTACTGGTGCCCGCCGCCCGCGCGGTCGGTGTGCACGGGGAGGTGACCGGCCTGGACCTGTCCGCGGGCATGGTGGCCCGCGCGAGGGAGGAGATCGCCCGGCTCGGACTCGTCCAGGCCCGCGCCGTACAGGGCGACGCGGAGACGGTCTCCCCGCGGGACCTTCCCGTCGCGGCCGGTTCCCTCGACGCCGTTCTTGCCGGGATCTGCCTGTTCTTCTTCCCCCGCCCCCATGTCGCGACCGCCCGCTACCGTGAACTGCTGCGCCCCGGCGGTCGGTTGGCGGTCTCCTGGTGGGGCGAGGGCGATCCACACTGGACCCCGGTGTTCGTAGCGAGCGCCCCCTACGGCCGGGCGGCATCCTGGCACACGGTCGGCGACGCCAGTCCGTTCCGCTCCGTCCCCGCGTTCCACGCTCTGCTGGCCGAAGTGGGATTCACCGAGGTGGAGACCGTCGAGGAGGAGTGCGTCACCCGCTTCGCCGACGCGGAGCAGTGGTGGCGGTGGTTATGGTCGACCGCGGGACGCCAGTTCTGGGAGGGAGTACCCGAGGACTCCCGCCCCGCAGCCGAGGCCGCGGTGAACGCCGAACTGGCCCGGCTGACCGCCCCGGACGGGAGCCTGACCAGCAGGTCGACAGTCCGGTTCACTTTGGCGCGGAGGCCCCGGTGAGTGACACGGACGTTTCGCCGGGCCGGCGTACGGGCCGGCGTACGGGCCGTCACCGCGGCCGACGCGGTCACCGCTTCGCCGACGGCCCGGAACGGCCGGTACCCGCTGTTCGCCCCGGCTTGGCTCGCGGCGGCGGATGTGGCATGCGGGGGTGCGCCGCCAGACTAGGAGACGGCCATCCGGGGCGGACTGCGCGTCACTGACGCGCCTGACGGAACCGCGGCGGTAGTGGAACTCCTCGCCGATCTGACCACCGGCGCCCTGCGGTTCCGGCCGGGGCCGATCACCGGGCGGCCGACCTGCACGCTCGATCTCGCCCACGCCGCGGCCAGAACACTTCTGCTGGGCACTGGTGCCCAACGCACCTCGCTGTTCGAGGACGGTGGCCTCCGGTTGGATCCACAGCGATGACGGCCCGCCACCGGGTGGGCCTGACCGACCACCCCTGTGGCAACGCCGACCGGGGCTGGGCTTTCGCGTGGAGTCCCGCCATGAGGCCCACACTCGCCATCGGCGACGCCGCGTACGAGGACCTCCGCCTCACCTTATGAGACACACCGTCGCATAACCCTCATGAAATGAAACCCTCACGAAAGGCAGCCGCAGAATGAGCACGAACACGAACACGAACACGAACACGAACACGGACACGAGCGCGCCCGGACGGCGTTCCCCGCACGAGATCATCTCCATCGCCACCGCGTTCTGGACCTCGAAGGCGCTGCTCAGCGCGGTGGAAATGGGCGTCTTTGCGGAGTTGGTGAAGGGGCCGATCAGCGCCGGGGAACTGTGCGCGCGGCTGGGCCTGAAGGGGCGGGGCGCGTCGGACTTCCTGGATGTCCTGGTCTCGATCGGATTGCTGGAGCGCTCCGACGACGGGGTGTACCGCAACACGGAACTGGCGGACGCTTACCTGGACCCGGGCAAGCCCGCCCAGGACATCTCCGGTTACCTGGAGTACCTCAACTCCGCCTTCCCCGCCTGGTCCCAGATGTCCGCGGTGCTCCGCAGCGGTGACCGGCTCGACTTCTCCGAGGCTCTCCGGGCGGCGGCCGATGGCGGCGCCTCGACGGCCTCGGGTGCCGTGCTCACCGATGCGGACGCCGAGGCTGACACCTTCGGCGAGGCTTTTGCCAGCCCCGAGCAGGTCACCGGGTTCGTCCGCTCCATGACCGGGTTCAGCCTGGGCGCCCACCAGGCGCTGACCTCCGCCTTCGACTGGAGCGAGGTGCGCGAGGTGATCGACGTCGGCTGCTCCGAGGGCGCGTTCCTCGGCCATGTCATGGCCGCCCACCCGCACTTGACCGGCACCGGGTTCGACCTTCCGCAGGTCGCCGACCGCTTCCGGGTCTATCTGGAAAGTGTCGGCATCGCTGACCGGGTCCGATTCGCGCCCGGCGACTTCTTCACGGACCCGCTGCCGTCCGGGGACGTTCTCGTGATGGGGCACGTCCTGCACGACTGGAACCTCGACATCAAGCAGATGCTGATCCGCAAGGCGTACGAGGCACTGCGGCCGGGCGGCTCCCTTCTCGTCTACGAGATGCTCGTAGACGACGAGCGGCGCTGCAACACCACGGGCATGCTAACCAGCCTCAACGTTTCCCTGGTGTCGGCCGGCGGGCTCGGTTACACCGGTGCCGAGTGCCGGGCATGGCTGACGGAGGCAGGCTTCCGCGAGGTCTCCGTCACCCATCTCGACGGTCCCGAGTACATGGTCGTCGGCACCAAGTGAAGCGGCTTACGCCTAATCAATCAGTCCTTCATGAATAGGTAAGGACAAGGCCAAGGTCTGATTCGTAAGCCGGACGGACATCCATCGTGTCCTAGAATTGATCATGGTGTGTGGGGGAACTCCCACACACCATGAACTCGTAACTGAACGGCTCCGTGAATCCTGCGGACAGGGGTGTTGTGATGGGTGTTCTGGTAATTCAGGGCGGTCCTGGAACAGGTAAGAGCCACACCTTGGCGGACATCAGAAGAAAATCCATGGGATCCGGCGCACTGTGTCTGAACGCGAGTGGGTTCCGCGACGAGCGACCCATTCGCTTCGCTATTCTGTCCCAGCTCACGCACACGCCGGGAATTCCGGAGGACTTACAGTCCGCTCTTTTACGACTGATCGACGAGGGGGAGCACCCGGGCCTGTTACCCAGGTTAATGCGGGAAATCGTCTCGGAAATGGCCGCGTGTGCGGCCCGGAAACCCCTCTTACTTCTCATCGACGACGCCCATCAGATGGACACGGCCTCGCAGTCGTGTCTTCTGCATATCACCCGGCGGATCGAACCCCATGCCATCACTGTGGCGCTGGTCTTTCCTCGGACTTCCGACGGCGGCGCCCTCTGTCCGCTGGAATTCGTCGGCCTCGGCGCCCGTCTGATCGAGACGCCCGTGTTGGGTGAGGCTGAGGTGGACCGGCTGCTGAGGGAGCGGACCGACGTCGCCACCGCCCGTCGACTGACCTCCCGCGTACACGCGATCAGCGGAGGAAACCCCGCTCTGGTCACGGCACTCCTCCGCGACCTGGGCCAGGTGGGTCCTGCGCACTGCGGGGACGCCGTCCCGGTGGGTGACGGCTTCCGGACCGCCTATCTCGGCTTGCTGGTCCGTCATCCGCATCTCGCCAGGTGCGTCGAGGGGCTGGCCGTGTTGGGCGAGAACGCCACCCCGCCCCGGGTGGCACGGCTGCTGGAACAGTGCCCGGTGGTGACGGGGAGCCACCTCGAGGAACTCGAAGCGGCGGGCCTGCTGGCGGACAACGGGTTCCGGCACCCGGCCGTTCCTGGCTTCGTGCTGGGAGTTATGGACGGCGACCGTCTGCGAAATCTTCACCGGCGGGCCGCCGAGCTCCTCTTCGCGGACGGCGCGCCGACGACTGTCGTGGCCCGGCACCTGGTCATAACCGGCGGCGTACCGGACGTCTCGCAGGTGAGTGTGCTGCTGCACGCATCGCACCAACTGCTGCTCGACGGCCAGGTGGAGGAGTGCGTCGCCTGCCTGCGCCTTGCCGACCGGGCGGACCTCGACGACCAGTCCCGCGACGAGGTCACCACGGCGCTGATCGACACCTTGTGGTGCACCAGCCCCGCGGCGGCGGAGCCGGAGGTTCGGCGCCTGCTGGCAGCGGCGCGTGAGCGTCAGGTCTGCTGCGCCTCCCTGCGGCTGTCGGTTACCTGGCTCCTCTGGTTCGGCAAGATTGATCTCGCGCGGGAGACACTCGCCGAGGTGGTCGAACTCTGCGGTCCCGGTCACGACCCCAGCGAGGAACTGGTACGGGATTACCGGACGCTGCTCGGATATCTGCGACCGGGGCTGTTGGAAGAGCTCACCCAGTACCGTGCTTCTTCTGGTTCGCGGTCCGGCAAGCACCGGACTCCCCCACGGGGGTTCCCGGCGGCCGGCGCTGCGCGCTGGGCTCAGCCGCACGAAGGGGGCCCGGATCCGGACGGTGCCCCGGGGTGCGAAGGAATCAATGGCCCTCGCCGGTTCTGGACCGCCGACCTCGTGTCCGTACTGAGGCTGGTGTGGGAAGGCGACCTGGGGCTCGCCGACCGTTCCTGCGCCGAACTGCTGGGTCGCCCCCCTCGCGGCCTTCCGGCCCGGCAGGCCTTCCTGGCCGGTGTACACGCCCACATCCGCTGGACTCTCGGGGACGTGGGCACCGCCGCGGCACAGGCGGCATCCGCCCTGCAGCTCCTGCCCGACCACAACTGGGGCATCACCATAGGTCTCCCCCTGTCGACGCTGATCAACACTCACACCGTGCTGGGTGACCTGGACCGTGCGGCCGACTACCTGGAACGCCCGGTCCCCCCAAACATGCAGGGATCGTTCTTCGGAGCGTTGTACGCCATGGCGCGGGGCCGATGGCTCCTGGCTGCGGGTCAGGCGGACGCGGCGCTGGACGCCTTCCTCTCATGCGCTCCGGCATGCGAGCCGTCCCACGCCCGGGGGATCGACCTGCTCGGCTGGCGTGCCAGTGCCGCGGAGGCATATCTGGCGCTGGGTGCGCCGGAGGAGGCGCGGCGCATGACGGAAGCGGAACTCGCCACGCTGTGTCCGCGGCCGTCCGACGACCGCGGCCGAGCCGTGACTGTCCTGGCCGATGCCCCGGAGCAGCGCAGAGCCCATCTGGAGGAGGCCGAGCAAGCTCTCCGGCTCACGGGCAGCCGACTGCCGCTGGCTGCGGTCCTCACGCAACTGAGCCGCCTCGCTCTTGCCGATGGGAACACGAGCGAGGCCCGTGCGCGTCAGAACGAGGCGCTGGACCTGGTCCCTTGGTGCGGTGTGTCACAACAGGTGCTGCTTCCCCCGCCCTTCCCATCAATGGCGCGCACGGACCCTGCGGTGGTCCCACAGACCGTTCAGGCCACGTCGAGACTGTCGGAAGCGGAGTGGCGGGTCGCGTCACTGGCGGCGGAGGGCAAGTCCAACCGGCAGATCGCCAAGCGGCTGTTCATCACGGTGAGCACGGTCGAGCAGCATCTGACGCGGGTCTACCGCAAACTCCGGATCCGCCGCCGCTCAGCCCTCTCCGGCATTCTGCGGCAGTCGCTGATGCTCACCGTTCCTACACCCGGTGACGGGCCGGAGGGCCCGTAAGCCCGCGTCGGGGACAGCTCGGCGCATGGTGCTGGACGAGGTCACATGAAGTTCCTGGCCGGTTGGTCACGCGTGGGCGGTGCTGGTCATGGAATCTGAGGAAACCCCAGGTCAGAGTGGGCAAACTGCGGAGACGACCGGTGCCGCCATCCCTGGCCCGTCTTAGCCAAAGCAGGCGCCTGACCAGGTGTTTTGCCCTCCGACCGGGAGTTCTCGATTCCCGCCTGGATCGGCCCCTATTCAGGTGTTTCTGACTGTTCCTGGCCGCTGTTGGCCACGCGGCCAACCGTCGGCTCGGCCCTGTGGGCTGCCGCGCCAGAAGTGGATCTCTCGCCGGGGGGACCAGTGCGGAGCAAGGAGTATGGCAGGCAGGACGGGGCGTGTGAGGAATTCCGCTTCAACGTGTAGCGGGTGACCTAGCGTCACTTCGCTGATCTGGCAAACACGCAGGTCACATGGGGGTTGGCTCTTCGGGGTCAGGCCCCTTGATGTTTACCGTGCTGGATTCGTGCTGGATGCCGACGGAACGCGCGTGCGCCGGGGGCGCTCGTTCCGTGAGCCGGGGCACTGACCCTGTCGATCGGCCCTCCAGCACACGTTCTTCGCAGGCTTAACGGCCGTTGCGGAAACAAATCACCGCCCGCCCGACGTTGTCGATCTCCGATGCGATAACGGGGGTGGTCGGCTTGAAGCTGTTCCGTACGGACACCACGAATAGCGGCGTCACCGAGGTCACGCCGCGCCTTGCTGAGGTCGAGGCCGAAGTGCAAGGTCTGGTCGAGGCGCACATGGAGACGCTGTTGGGCGTCCGATTCCTGGCGAGCGAGTACGGCACCGGGCCGGTCCACGGGGGCCGGATCGATTCGCTCGGCCTGGACGAGAACGGATCGCCCGTCATCGTCGAGTTTAGGAACGCAGCTAACGAGCTCGTGCACGGTAGGCGGTGAGACGTTGAGCTGCTGATCGTTGATCACGGTCGTGTGGTGGGGAACGTGTCTCGTGCAGCGATCATCAGCGACCGGAGGATCACTGGCCTGTCGGGCGACGTGATCGCTGAAATCGTCACAGAGCTGGGCCCGTTGTGGCACGAACGGCACCAAGCCAAGCTCGCGTCCAAGCCGCGAAAGCGAGCGATCGGCGCTGGCGCGAAGCACCGGTTGGCGTTCGTCGACCGGCTCCTGGCCACGCTCGTGCACCTCCGGCATGCCACCACGCACGACGTTCTCGCTTGCTGGTTCGGTGTCGACCGCTCCACCATCACCCGGGCCATCGCAGAAGTGCGGCCCTTGCTCGCCGAGCGAGGCTGCACCATCAGCCCGGGGGTGCGGCTGCGGACCCTGGCCGAGGTCATCTACCCCCTCGGTGCCGACGGGAAGACCGGGATCGTCGACGGCACCGAGATCCGGGTCCGCCGGCCGGCCGCCGGGCGCAAGGACCGGGAGGCGTTCATCTCCGGCAAGAACAAGCAGAACGCGGTCAAGACCATGGTCGTCACTGACGGGGACGGCCGGGTGCTGTTCTGCAGTCCGACCAGTCCCGGCAGCTGCGCGGACATCACCCACGCCCGCCAGTTGGGGCTCGTTCAGCTTCTGGCCGATGGGCCCGCGGTGGAGATCCTCGCGGATGCCGGCTACCAGGGCCTGGGCGCCCAGACCGGTGGACGCGTGGTGACACCACTGCATCGCGCTGGCCCGCCACCTCGGCCGCCGCGAGCACATGAGTGACATCGTCCAGGCCGTCGCCGCTCTGCTGTCCCACCAGCAAACCGCGGACCTCGCCTCGGCACAGCAGACGTGAGCACCGAGTCCCGCCGAAGCCCTCGACGTCTCACCGCCTACCGTGCACGAGCTCGTTAGAAGAAGCCCAGCTTCTTCGGCGAATACGACACCAGCAGATTCTTCGTCTGCTGATAGTGCTCCAGCATCATCTTGTGCGTCTCACGCCCGATGCCGGACCCCTTGTAACCACCGAACGCCGCGTGGGCCGGGTACGCGTGGTAGCAGTTCGTCCACACCCGGCCCGCCTGGATCGCGCGGCCCGCGCGGTACGCCGTGTTGATGTCCCGTGTCCACACCCCCGCGCCGAGCCCGTACAGCGTGTCGTTGGCGATCTTGACGGCGTCGTCGAAGTCGTCGAAGGGCGTCACTGAGACGACCGGACCGAAGATCTCCTCCTGGAAGATCCGCATGCGGTTGTCGCCTTCGAAGATCGTCGGCTGCACGTAGTAGCCGCCCTTCAGCTCACCCTCGTGCTCGACGCGTTCGCCACCGGTGAGGACCCGGGCGCCCTCCTGCTGCCCGATGTCGAGGTAGGAGAGGATCTTCTCCAGCTGGTCGTTGGAGGCCTGCGCGCCGATCATCGTGTCCGTGTCCAGCGGGTGGCCGGTCCTGATCTGCTCGGTGCGGGCGACGGCCGCCTCCATGAACTCGGCGTACTGGCCGCGCTGCACCAGGGCCCGCGACGGGCACGTGCACACCTCGCCCTGGTTGAGCGCGAACATGGTGAAGCCTTCGAGGGCCTTGTCCCGGAAGTCGTCGTTCGCCGCCCACACGTCGTCGAAGAAGATGTTCGGGGACTTGCCGCCGAGTTCGAGGGTCACCGGAATGATGTTCTCCGAGGCGTACTGCATGATCAACCGGCCGGTCGTCGTCTCGCCGGTGAACGCCACTTTGGCCACCCGGGCGCTGGACGCCAGCGGCTTGCCCGCCTCCACGCCGAAGCCGTTGACGATGTTCACGACGCCCGGTGGCAGCAGGTCCGCGACCAGGCTCAGCCAGTAGTGGATGGAGGCCGGGGTCTGCTCGGCCGGCTTGAGCACCACCGCGTTGCCCGCGGCCAACGCCGGCGCGAGCTTCCACGTCGCCATGAGGATCGGGAAGTTCCACGGGATGATCTGCGCGACCACGCCGAGCGGCTCGTGGAAGTGGTACGCCACCGTGTCGTCGTCGACCTCGCCGAGCGAGCCCTCCTGCGCCCTGATCGCCCCCGCGAAGTAGCGGAAGTGGTCGATGGCGAGCGGCATGTCGGCGGCCAGCGTCTCTCGTACCGGCTTGCCGTTCTCCCAGCTCTCGGCGACGGCCAGCTTCTCCAGGTTCGCCTCCATCCGGTCGGCGATCTTCAGCAGGATGTCGGCGCGCTCGGTCACCGAGGTCCGGCCCCACGCGGGCGCGGCAGCGTGCGCCGCGTCGAGCGCACGCTCCACGTCCTCCGCCGTGCCCCGCGCGATCTCGGTGAACGGCTGCCCGTTCACCGGCGACGGGTTCTCGAAGTACTGCCCCCGGATCGGCGGCACGTACTCACCGCCGATGAAGTGGTCGTAGCGCGCCTGGTAGGAGACGATCGCACCCTCGGTGCCGGGCGCCGCGTAACGGGTCATACTGCTCTGCCTCCCGAAGAAGCGCTGCCCGCCGTTGGGCAGCTCTCGCCGCGAGGCTAGCAACGGCGAGGTTGCAAGTACGTTGCGCGGCCGCGGGGGTGGGTGGTCAGTGGGCCGGAGGGTGCCGCCAGGGGGGCGGCGCTGCCGACAGCTCGCACTCCAGCGCGGCGAGCCGCGACCGCACCGCCGACGTCGGGCGTACGGCGGCCAGTGCTCGCCACACGTCGAGGTCGTCCTCGCCCCACGGGGCGTGCGCCCAGTCGGCCAGCAGGTCGGGATCGCGACGGGCGATCAGCGCCGCACGGAGGCCGTCGGCGAGGCGCCGCCTGAGCCGCACCACCGCCGGCGCCTGGGAGCCGGGCAGCAGCGGTCCGGCGTAGGCCATGGCCGCCCCGGTGATCGCACCGGCCTCCAGGCGCCGTTCGACGACCGCCACGTCCGACTCGACCGGCACCGTGAGCCGGTACGGCCGTGACCCGAACAGCCCGGGGCCGAGGATCCGGCGCAGTCGGGCCAGCTCCGCACGCAGGGTCACGGGCGTCACCGACTCGTCCTCGTACAGCGCGCACAGCAGCTCGTCACCGGTCAGGCCCTCCGGATGGCGGGCGAGCAGCACCAGGATCTCGCTGTGCCGGCGAGTGAGTCTGACCCTGCTGCCGCCGATGAGCAGCTGCGCCTCGTCGCGGCCCAGCGCGCTCAGCTCGGGCGCGTCCGCGGCGGGCGACTGCGGGGCGAGCAGCGCCAGATGGGACTCCGCGGCGCGCGCGACCGCCTGCACGAACCCGAGGCTGTGCGGATGCGCGAGCCCGTCCCCACCGGTGATGTCCACCGCCCCGAGCACCCGCCCGGTGCGTGGATCGTGCACCGGTGCCGCCGCACAGGTCCAGGGCTGCACCCGGCGGATGAAGTGCTCGGCCGCGAACACCTGCACCGGCCGGTCCACGGCGACCGCCGTACCCGGCGCGTTCGTCCCGACGGCGCTCTCCGCCCACCGCGCGCCCGGCACGAAGTTCATCCCTCCCGCCCTTCGCCGGGTCGTCGGATGGCCCTCGACCCACAGCAGCCGGCCGTGCGCGTCGCACACCGCGAGCAGATGCTCGCCGTCGGCGGCGAACGTGCCCAGCAACTCCCGGAACAGCGGCATCACCCGTGCCAGCGGATGCTCCGCGCGATAGGCGCCGAGATCGCTGTCCGCGAGCTCCACGCTCGCCGTCACGTCCGGGCCGACCCCGGCCCGCGCGGAACGCCGCCACGAGTCCGCGACCACGGCACGCACAGGCTTGGGTACGGTGCCCGCCTCGGTGAACGTCTCATGCGCACGGCGCAGTACCCGTACCCGCTCGGCGGCGTCGGCCCCCGGCTCCAGGGCCACCCATGGATCGCTCAACTCGGCCTCCCCGGAAGGCGATGCGGCTGGGGACATCGTCACTCCGGGTGCGCACCCGGACAACCTCTTCGACCCGGCTCACCCGAACGATGGGCACCCCTGGGTGCGGCGGTGCGAACCCTGCGCGCCCTCAGACGCCGTTGACCAGTCGTATGTAGTGCGCCCAGTCCCAGTTCGGTCCGGGGTCGGTGTGGTCCGTGCCCGGCACCTCGTAGTGCCCGATGATGTGCGCGCGATCCTTCGGTATGCCGTGTCTGGTGCAGACGGCCGCCGTGAGCCGGGCGGACGCCTCGTACATGACGTCGGTGAAGTAGCCGGACCGGTCCACCCAGCCCTCGTGCTCGATGCCGATGCTCCGCGTGTTGTGGTCCCAGTCCCCGGCGTGCCAGGCGATGTCCGACTCGCGAACGCACTGGGAGGTGTGTCCGTCGGCCGACCGGACGACGTAGTGGGCGGAGACCTTCTTCTTGGGGTTCTCGAAGAGGAACAGGGTCTTGGTGTAGGTGGTCTGTGTCATGTGGATGATCACTCGATCGACGGGATGGGTCATGGGGCGGTTCGCCGCCGTGTAGTTCGCGGCGCTGGCCGGCCGCCACTCGGCGAGGGGGTAGTCAGGTCCGGGGACATGCGCACCGGCCTGCCATTCGGGGAGCAGGACGTAGGGGACGGCGGCGAGGGCGGTGCCCTGGAGGAGCTGACGTCGGCTGGGGCGTGGTCTCTTGCGGTTCACGAAGGGTGCTGCCTTTCCGAGTTGAGGTCGGCTGGAGGGCCGGGCCCGTCGAATTGGACCTCGTGCCCCCGTCGCCGTGCCACGACGGCTGCTCCTCGCGTGAATCACGGTACGTCGCCCGCGGGTTGGGCAGAAGGGCGAGCCTGGGTTCCGTGGACAGGCGCGGGATTGTGGACAACTCGCTCACCCTCGTGGGTGAACTCGGTCTGGAACAGGGGTTTTTATCGCCCGCAACCGGACACGCCCCATGCCCGGCACCGGATGCGTCTCACCACCCGGAACCGGACTTACCCCACGCCCGGAACCGGACTCACCCCCCCCACGCGGCGGAACCGGACTCACCCCCCGCCCGGATTCAGCCCCGTTCCGCGACCGCCACCGGATCGTCCAGCACGCCGCGCACCACCGAGTGGGCGGCCCCCAGCAGCGGCCCCTCGGGACCCAGGCCCGACACGGACACCGGGCAGGCCGGCCCGGCGGTGCGCCGGTCCAGCTCGGCCTCCAGCGAGGGCAGCAGCCACGGGGCGAGCCCGGCCAGCGCACCGCCCAGCACCACACTCTCCGGGTCCAGCAGATTGACCGCACCCGTCAGCGCGATACCGAGCGCCGTTCCCGCGTCGCGCAGGGCACGCCGTACGTCCGCGTCGCCCTCGGCGGCACGCCCCGCGAGCAGTCCGACGCGGTCCTCGCCCGGCTCCAGCCCGGCCGCGCGCAGCACCGCCTCCTCACCGGCGTACTGCTCCAGGCATCCGCGCCCCCCGCACGGGCAGTCCGGTCCGTCCGGCTGGACCGGAACGTGCCCCAACTCGCCCGCGAAACCGTGCGTTCCGCGCAGCAGACCGCCGTCCACCACGACCGCCGCACCGATGCCGATCTCCGCCGACACATGCAGGAAGTCACGCGGCGTGCCGTCGCCGAGCCAGAGTTCGGCGAGGGCGCCGAAGTTGGCCTCGTTGCCTACGGTCAGCGGGAAGTCGACGGAGAGCAGATCGCCGAGGTCCCGGTCGCGCCAGTCGAGGTTCGGGGCGCGTACCACCGTGCGGGCGTCGCGCGCCACCAGACCGGGCACGGCCACCGCCAGTCCGGCAGGCCACAGCCCCTCGCTCTCGGCCTCGGCGACGACCCGGCGTACCAGCTCACCGAGCTCCTCGATCACCGGCTCGGGGTCGCGGCCCCGGTTCCCGCCGTGCCGCACCGCTCTGGACCGCACCTCACCGCGCAGGTCGACCGCGCAGACCGCGAGATGGTCGACACCGACCTCCGCCCCGATCCCCGCCGGGCCGCGCCCGCTGACGGCCAGCGCCGATCCGGGACGGCCCACCCGGCCGGGCCGCTCGGGGCCGAGCTCCTCCAGGAGCCCCGAGCGGATCAGCTCGTCGACGAGGGTGGACACGGCCGCGCGGGTCAGCCCGATGCGGGAGGCGACGGCGGCGCGCGAGAGAGGCCCCTCGGCATTGACGGTGTGCATCACCTTGGCGAGGTTGCGGCGGCGCATTCCCTGCTGGGTGTTGGGCAGCGCGCGTCCCACTCCGGTCGGGTGGGCCTCGTGCGGCGGTGCGGTCATGCCTCCGTCAGTCCTCAATGCGTCTCGGAGCTCCGCTCCAGCAGCGGGGCCGCGTCGGAGAGTACCCCGCTGATCCTGGCCAGCGTCTCCTCGTCGCGCTCCACAGCGTCGAGTACGGGCCCCCGGGTGGTGTTCCAGCGCCGGGCCACCGCCGCCGGATCCTCGCCGGTCAGCAGACCGGCCGCCTGGGCCGCGGCCCCCAGGGCGACCAGTTCCTTTGCCTCGGGGACCTGCACCGGACGCCCCGACAGCCGCCGTACGGTCTGCTGCCAGGCCGTGCCACGGGCGCCGCCGCCGATCAGCAGCAGTGGCGCCGAACGGTCCGCGTCCTCGTCCAGGACCAGGTCCAGGGCGCCGAGCAGCGCGTGGACGGCACCGTCGTAGGCGGCCTGGAGAAGCTGGCCGGCGGTCGTGTCGTGGCGCAGGCCGTGCAGGAGGCCGGAGGCGTTCGGCAGGTTCGGGGTGCGTTCGCCGTCCAGGTAGGGCAGCAGCGTGAGGCCGGTGGTGGGTTCCACGGCCTCGCGGTCGAGGCCCAGCAGGGACGCGAGGCGGTCGACGGCAAGCGTGCAGTTAAGGGTGCACGCCAGCGGCAGCCAGTCGCCGTGCGCGTCCGCGAAGCCCGCCACGGTGCCGGTCGGGTCGGCGGGACGGCGCTTCGACACCGCGTACACCGTGCCCGACGTGCCGAGGCTCAGCACCGGCATACCGGGACGCAGGCCGAGCCCCAGCGCCGCGGCGGCGTTGTCGCCGGTGCCGGGGGCGACCAGGGTGCCCTTGGAGAACGGCAGGTCATGGCTGTCGCGCACCGTGCCCGCCACCTCGCCGGACCGCACCACGCGGGGCAGCATCGCCGGGTCGAGCCCCACGCGCGCGAGGATCTCCTCGTCGTACGACTCCGTCCCCGACGCCCACCAACCCGTGCCGGAGGCGTCGCCGCGGTCGGTGGTGCCCTGCCCCGTGAGGCGTTCGGTCAGATAGTCGTGGGGGAGGCGTACGGCCCTGGTGGCCCGGACGGACTCCGGCTCGTTCTCGGCCAGCCAGGCCCACTTCGTCACGGTGAAGGAGGCGGCCGGGACGGAGCCGGTGCGCTCGGCCCAGAACTTCGCGCCGCCCAGCTCCTCGGTCAGCCGGCGGGCCTGCGGCGCCGAGCGCACGTCGTTCCACAGCAGAGCCGGACGGACCGGTTCGCCCCGGCCGTCCAGGGTGACCAGGCCGTGCTGCTGGCCGCCGATCGACACCGCTGCGGCCTCGCGCGCCGCGTCGCCGCACTGGCGCAGCGCTTCGCACAGGGCGTCCCACCACTGGCGCGGGTCGCTCTCGCGGCCGGCCCCGGAGGACACCGTGTGCGGTGCCTGGCCGCTCGCGACGACCCGGCCCGTCGCCGCGTCGACGACCAGCGCCTTGGTGGACTGGGTGGACGTGTCCACGCCGACTACGAGCGGACCCTCGGCTGCTGACATCGGGCTCTCCCTTTTCCGCGGCTCTACGGGCTCTGACCTGCTGTTTCGAGGGTGCCCGGAGTGTCACGACCCGGCCCTCACCCCTTCGGGGACATCTTGTCCCTTCCCAGGGGCGCGTGGGCATACTAATTTGTAAAGCGCCATGACGAAATAGTCGTAGCGAGTCGTGCAAGCAGTCGTCAGCAAGCAAGGAGCCGCGGCATGAGCTACCAGCCCACCCCCGAGGACAGGTTCACCTTCGGCCTGTGGACCGTCGGCTGGCAGGGGCGGGACCCCTTCGGCGACGCCACCCGCCGTGCCCTCGACCCGGTCGAGACGGTGCAGCGCCTGGCCGAGCTCGGCGCCCACGGCGTCACCTTCCACGACGACGACCTGATCCCCTTCGGGTCCTCCGACACCGAGCGCGAGGCGCACATCAAGCGCTTCCGCGAGGCGCTCGACGCCACCGGCATGAAGGTGCCGATGGCCACGACCAACCTCTTCACCCACCCCGTCTTCAAGGACGGCGCGTTCACGGCCAACGACCGCGACGTGCGCCGTTACGCCCTGCGCAAGACGATCCGCAACATCGACCTGGCGGCCGAGCTGGGCGCGCAGACGTACGTCGCCTGGGGCGGCCGTGAGGGCGCCGAGTCCGGCGCCGCCAAGGACGTACGCGTCGCTCTGGACCGCATGAAGGAGGCCTTCGACCTCCTCGGCGAGTACGTCACCGAGCAGGGCTACGACCTGAGGTTCGCGATCGAGCCCAAGCCCAACGAGCCGCGCGGCGACATCCTGCTGCCCACCGTCGGCCACGCCCTGGCGTTCATCGAGCGCCTGGAGCGCCCTGAGCTGTACGGCGTCAATCCCGAGGTCGGCCACGAGCAGATGGCCGGGCTCAACTTCCCGCACGGCATCGCACAGGCCCTGTGGGCGGGCAAGCTCTTCCACATCGACCTCAACGGCCAGTCCGGCATCAAGTACGACCAGGACCTGCGCTTCGGCGCCGGCGACCTGCGCTCGGCCTTCTGGCTGGTCGACCTTCTGGAGAGTGCCGGTTACGCCGGTCCGAAGCACTTCGACTTCAAGCCGCCGCGGACCGAGGACCTCGACGGCGTGTGGGCGTCGGCCGCCGGCTGCATGCGCAACTACCTCATCCTCAAGGAGCGTTCTGCCGCCTTCCGGGCCGACCCGGAGGTCCAGGAGGCCCTGCGTGCCTCACGCCTGGACGAGTTGGCGCAGCCCACGGCGGCGGACGGTCTCAAGGCGCTGCTCGCCGACCGCACGGCCTTCGAGGAGTTCGACGTCGAGGCGGCCGCCGCGCGCGGGATGGCCTTCGAGCGGCTCGACCAGCTGGCCATGGACCACCTGCTGGGCGCCCGCGGCTGAGACCACGCGTGCGTACCCGAGCGCGTGTGACCGCCCGACGCCCAGGGCGCCGGGGATCCGGTCACACGCGTGCGGGTGGTTGACCGTTTTTCGTGCGTAATGTTCCGGAACCATGCGATCCATGGCATGGGCCGGTATCAACTCCCGCGCGGGGGTCGCGTGCCGGCCGCCACGGGGCGACCCTTGACGGTATGGCCATGCCGCCCGTACCGCCTCAGCCGCCGGGACCGCCGGGTGACACGCCGCCTCCGGGCGGTGGCTTCGGACCGCCTACCGGCGGCTACGGGCCCCCTCCAGGGGACAGCGGCCCGCCCACGTACGGTGGCTGGCCTCCGCAGGAGCCCTCTGGCGGAGGCGGTGGACCGAGGCGGCGGCCCAGCCCTCTGGTCATCCTGCTCGTCGTGATCGTCGCCGTCGGAGCCGTCGTGGCCGTGGTCCTGATGGCCTCGGGCAGCGACGACTCACCCGGCGAGAAATCGCCCGCCGAGAGCACGAGCAGCTCGCCCAAGCCGTCTTTCAGCATCCCGACCGAGCTTCCCAGCAAGCTGCCGAGCGAACTGCCGACATCGCTCCCGTCAGGGTTTCCCACGGAACTTCCGAGTGGCTTTCCCAGCGACCTGGAATCGCTTCTCCCGTCGTTCGCCGACGAGCTGCCGTAGCGGCGGCCCGGGAAGAGCACGGTCGAGGGCACGCGCGCGTGCCGCCCCTTCGGCGGCCACGCACGCGTGCCGCGAGTTCGATGCCGCGATCAGATCCCGTGAGGCAACCGCACGTAGACCACGGACGTCTCCACCCCGCTGTCCACCAGCCTGCCCTGGCCGTCGAACGCGCCCTCGCCGTCCGTCATCCCGAAGTCGTTGTCGTTGACGAGAGCAAGGGTGTCGTGGTCCACGCGCGCGATGCCCTCGATCTTGCCGGGCACACCGGCGACCGTGCCCAGGTCAACGACCAGCTTCTTGGCGAGCACCGGCACACCCGAGGCCGCCGGGTCGTCGAGCTGTTCCAGCGAGGGAGACGTCGTGTCGTCGTCCCAGGGGCCGCCGAGGATGTCGGCGGAACGGTCCAGTCGTACCAGGTGCAGCCGAGCGGCCTTGTCGGTGCGCTCCTCGACCAGCAGCCGGTTCCCGCCCACCGCGACGACTGACGAGATCTTCAGCTCCGAGGTGTCGTCCTCGCTCGGGTCCACCACGTTCACCGGGTCGAAGCGGTACGCGTACTCGGCGGTGACCGACTTCTTGGCTGGTGAGAAACGCAGCAGCCGCGCGGTGCGCGACGCCTCCCCGGCATCCGTGTCCGGCAGCGACAGCGGGCTCTGGACGGCCAGCACCAGGTCGCCGCCCGGAAGTTGGGCCAGCCCCTCGAAGCCTCGGTTGATCTTCCGGTGGAGCAGGACGGAGGGCAGGGCCTCCACGACCGGGTAGCCGGTGCCGGTGAGCCCCAGGCCCTCGGGCACATAGCGCGTGAGGACCCTCCCGCGCGCGGAGACGTGCACCAAGGATGGTCCGTATTCGTCGACGAGCCAGAAACTCCCGTCCGCGGCCCGCACGATGCCTTCGGTGTCCAGCCCGTTCGGGTCGTACGACAGAGGAGTACGCGCGTCGTAGGAGTACGGCGCCTCGTCGCGACCCTTCTGGTTCGACAGCCCGGTGACGGGCTTCCCAGCGGCGGTCGTGACCGGGATCGCGTCCAGCACGCGCACGCTGCCTGCGGACACCCGGACCTTCACGATCGCGGGGTCGAAGCCCGGCACGGGAAACGTACGCCGCTTCGTGCCGTCGATCTTGATCTGGCCGTTGGGGCCGCGGTCCGTGACCGTCCAGAACTCGCCCTTACGGCCAGCCGGAAAGATGTCGCTCCCGATGCCGCCGAGATCCACACCACGGTCGTCGGCCACGGTGCCGGGCAGCAACGCGTTGCTGAAGGCGCCGAGCGGGATGTCGCCGAGCGTCGCCGTGCGCACGACGTGTGCGTCGCCGTCGCCGTCGCCGTCCCGGCCCCCGGCGCCGACGGCGGGCCCGGCGGCCGCGAGCGCCGCGATCACGGCGAGGGGCACGCCCCCGGCGACGAAACGGTGGGCACGGCGCCGGCCGGTGCGGTGCGGGGACATCGGGCATCCAGGGGACCAAGTTCACGGACAGCGGCCAGATTTGGAGCCCCCGCGGAACGCCGTACGACAGCTGGGTGAACGCGGGACGACGGGCGCTCGGCGAGCCGACGTCACCGCCGCGCGGGCCTCACCCCTGCTCCTCCGCGGTCGCCACGTCCACCGAGGCCAGTGCGGTTGCCGGATCCTGCGCGGGACCTCCTCCGGGCACCCAGCGGCCCCGTTCCTCGCGGTAAGGCCACCACTGGCCGTCCCGGCCCAGGCGGAGTTGCCTCTGCGCGCCGACCACCGTCCACCGGTTGCCCTTCGCCCGCAGCGACGGCCGTTCGTCGTCCCACGCGGCTTCCAGGGCGGCACGCGCACGTGCGAGCGTCTCGCCCTCCACGGTCCACTCCTCGTCCAGCACGGACAGCGCGGCGACACCGCCCAGATGCCACGCGCGTACGGCGATCTCCAGCTCCTCCCGGCCGCGTCCCGAACCCTCGGCCAGTCGCTCCGCCACATCCGTGACGGGGGAGCCGGCGGCGAGACGTACCGCGTCCTGACTGAGTGTCAACTCCGTCTCGGTGGCGTGCTGTTCCGAGCCGCTGGTGCGCAGGATCTCCGCGAGCGCGCGGTGTGCCTCCGCGGCGGTCCGGGCGGCCAGGAACTCCAGGGCGGCCGGGTCGACGCCGGGCGCGGGAGGCGTCTCGGTGTCCAGCGACGGAGGCCGTCCCGGCTCGGCCGGCAGCTCGGGCAGAGTGGGCAGCGGCGGCAGGATCTCGCAGGTCGCGTACGCCTCCTCGGCGTCCACTCCCTCCGGTTCGGGCGACGCCGACCGTTCGGACGGTGTTTCGGCGGGTGCCGCGCTGCGGGCCTGGAGGTCGTCCAGGAGGCCGCGTTCGCCCCGTCCGCGCATCAGCAGCAGCACGAAGGGGTCCTGGTCCAGGAGACGTGCCATCTGGTAGCAGAGGGCCGCCGTGTGCCCGCAGTGGTCCCAGGCGCCGCAGCCGCACTCCGGTTCCAGATCGCCCATGCCCGGCAGCAGTTCGATGCCCGTGGCTGCCGCGTCCTCCACCAGGTGCGGCGGCATCTCGCGGTCCAGCAGCGCGGCGACATGCCCGGCTCGTTCGACGGCCATGTCCAGGAAGCGGTCCCACTGTTCGTCGGTGAGCTCCTCCAGCAGCACGTCGGCCCGGTGCGCCGTACGGTCGCGGCCCTGCACGACAGCCGTGATACGCCCCGGACGCACGGACACCGCACCGACCGCTCCCGCGCGCGCGAGCCCGCGGCCCGCCTTGAGCTGCCGGGAGTCCAGCGCCGTCTCCTCCAGCGCCTTCAGCCAGGCCTGGCCCCACCAGGTTTGCGCGAACCCGCGTCCGTGCGCGGGCGGGAGCGCCGCGAAAGTGCGCTCCATGTCAGCGTCGTGTCCAGTCATCGGGCGCCCCCTCGCAGTTCCACCAGATCGGCCAGCTCCGCGTCCGTCAGCTCGGTGAGTGCCGCCTCGCCGGCGCCGAGCACAGCGTCGGCCAGCTCGCGCTTGCGGCTCAGCATGTCGGCGATACGGTCCTCGATGGTTCCCTCGGCGATCAGCCGGTGCACCTGCACGGGCCGGGTCTGGCCGATGCGGTACGCGCGGTCGGTGGCCTGCGCCTCGACGGCGGGGTTCCACCAGCGGTCGTAGTGCACGACGTGTTCCGCGCGGGTCAGGTTCAGACCGGTGCCCGCGGCCTTCAACGACAGCAGGAAGACGGGCACTTCACCGTCCTGGAAGCGCCGCACCAGCGTTTCGCGCTCGGCCACCGGTGTTCCGCCGTGCAGGAACTGCGAGGGTACGCCACGAGCCGCCAGGTGCCGCTCGATGAGGCGTCCCATCCGCACGTACTGCGTGAAGACCAGGACGCTCGCCCCCTCGGAGAGGATCGTGTCGAGCAACTCGTCCAGCAGCTCCAGCTTCCCGGAGCGCTCGGCGATCCTCGGCCGCTCCTCCTTGAGGAACTGCGCCGGGTGGTTGCAGATCTGCTTCAGACCCGTCAGGAGCTTCACGATCAGACCGCGCCGCGCCATGCTGTCGGCTCCGGCGATCTCCGCGAGCGTCTCGCGGACCACCGCCTCGTACAGACCCGCCTGTTCGGTGGTGAGGGACACGGCACGATCGGTCTCCGTCTTCGGCGGGAGCTCGGGTGCGATCCCTGGGTCCGACTTGCGCCGGCGCAGCAGGAACGGGCGTACCAGTCGTGTGAGGCGTTCGGCGGCGGCCGGGTCCTGCCCGCCCTCGACCGCCTGGGCATAGCGCGTGCGGAAGGTGCCGAGGCGGCCCAGCAGGCCGGGCGTCGTCCAGTCGAGGATCGCCCACAGTTCCGACAGGTTGTTCTCGACGGGGGTGCCGGTGAGCGCCACGCGTGCGCGTGTGTCGATGGAACGCAGCTCGCGCGCGGTCGCCGAGTACGGGTTCTTCACGTGCTGGGCCTCGTCCGCCACGACCATGCCCCACGGCACCTCGGCGAGGCGGCGGGCGTCCAGGCGCATCGTGCCGTACGTGGTCAGTACGAACTCCCCGTCCGTCACCGAACCCAGATCGCGCCGAGAGCCGTGGAAGCGGCGCACGCGCGTGCCGGGAGCGAACTTCTCGATCTCGCGCTGCCAGTTGCCCATCAGGGACGTCGGACACACGACCAGCGTCGGTCCGGTCGACGCGGGGTCGGACTGCCGGTGAAGATGCAGCGCGATCAGCGTGATCGTCTTGCCGAGGCCCATGTCGTCGGCCAGGCAGCAGCCCAGGCCCAGGGACGTCATCCGGGCCAGCCAGTTCAAGCCGCGCCGCTGGTAGTCCCGCAGCGTGGCGTCGAGGGCGGCCGGCTGGCCCACCGGCTCCTGTCCCTCGGGGTCCGCGAGCCGCTCGCGCAGCGCCGCCAGCCAGCCCGTGGCCTGGACCTCGACCTGGCGGCCGTCGACCTCCGTGGAGCCGGTCAGCGCGGCGCCGAGCGCGTCGATGGGCGTCACCTTGCGGTCCTGCTGCGCCCGGGCGCGAAGTACCTCGTGAGGGTCGACGAGGACCCACTGGTCGCGCAGCCGCACCACGGGGCGGTTCGCCTCGGCGAGCCGGTCCAGCTCCTCGCGCGTGAGCCGCTGGTCGCCCATCGCGAACCACCAGTTGAAGGCGAGCAGCGCGTCGGCCGACAGGAGCGACGGCGTGTCGGAGAAGACCCGGCCGGGAGCGGCCTCGTCGTCCGGCGGACCGATCACCGCGCGAGCGGTCAGTTTGTGAGCCAACTCCTTGGGCCAGTGCACGTCGATCCCGGCTCCGGCGAGCGTCCGAGCGCCCTTTCGAAGAAGGTCGGCCACCTCGTCGTCGGCCAGTTCCACCGCGTCCGGGACGGCCGCGGCGAGGAGCGGTGTGAGCGGCGCCCACGCGCGGGCCGCGCGGCGCAGTGCCAGAAGGGCGTCCATCCGCGCGCGTGGGCCGAAGGCTCCGGAGTCCGCCCATACGTCGGCGGCGTCCGCGACCAGCGTCGGATCGCTGACGCTGTGCACTTGCAGCACCGCCCGGAAGGACGGGGCCACGTCGTCGGAGGCCGCCGTGCCGAGGCCGGGTGCGTCGAGCCGCAGGGACAGCCGTACGCCCTCGTCGTGGCCGGCGGCGACATCCGCGGCCCACGCCCGCTGGTCGGGCACGTGCTGAGGCTCCTGCACGGCGTAGGCGGGCCCGCCGGTCACGAGCGCCGCCGCGGGCGAGCGGGGAAGCACATCGGCGACCGCGTCCAGGAAGGCCCGCAGCAGCCGCTCCGGGTCCGGCAGCCGTAGCGGCCGCACGCTGCTCAACGGCAGTGCGTGCGCCTCGGGCGGCATCGCGGCGGCAAGCGCGCGGACCTGCTCGATGTCCTCGGGTCGCAGAGGGCCGGTGCGCCAGGCATCGTGGTCGTTCGCCGAGAGGCCGGGCAGCAGCAGCCCACGGGCCACCAACTGAAGGGCCAGCACGGCGGCCGCGCCCCAGAAGACGCCCGCGCGGTGCGCCTGAGCGGACGTACGCGCACGCATGAGGACCGGCAGGGCTGCACGCACCGGAACCACGACAGCCGGCACGGTCACCAGCTCCACACAGTCGTCGCCGGGCAGCGCGACAGCGAGCTCCTCGACGGATCCGCACGCGACGAGCGGCACGGCGCCCCCGTCCGCACGCCAGAAGGCGACGCGGCCGGTGCGAGCCGGGTCGCCGGGCACGAAGACGGCACAGCAGTAAACCAGTTCGGAGATCTCGGACAGTGTTGCGTCGGGAAGCCTCGGCACGACTCTGCGACACTCCTCAAATTTGACTACCCGCATGGAGTCGCCGAGGGTACAGCATTCGAGCATTCCCCGGACGAGCCGACTGTGTGACCTGAGTCACCGTCCAGTCGACTGGGTATCTCCCTCCTGCGGAACCCGGCACGTTGATCGCACATCGGTCGGCGCCGGAGCTCCGTAACCAGTAGGGGCCGCACCTCAGGGTCGTCTCAGGGTCGCGGTTCGGAACCGTTGGAAGCGCGGACCCGTTTTCAGGTCAGAGAGCGGCAGTGGCCGCGAAGGAGGCGACGCACATGTCGAAGAACGCGAAGATCGCCGTGGGAGGTGTGGCGGCCGGTCTCATCCTGCTGATCTGGTTGCCCTGGTGGGCCGCGCTCCTGATAGTCCTGGGAGTCCCGGCCGCCGCGTACCTCACGCTCGACCCGTCACAGCGGCGCAGGCTGCGCCGTGTCACGCGCAAGGAGCTCGGTCGCTGACCCTCACCTGGCCGCCCGCGCTGCCGGGACGGACAGCGGGCAGGAGTTGAGGACGTCGCCGCTCGCGGGCCTGCCGACGGTGTGGTCCGCGGGCGGTCGGGTGCCCCGCTCCACCCAGGAGACCAGCGCGTCTAAGGCTGACCGGTAGCACGGCAGATCGGGCGGAGCCGGTCCGAATAGGTGTCGTACAGGCCGTCGACATGAGTGCCGCCCGTGATCGTGTAGTAGCGGTGCAGCCGGCCGCGACCGCCGGCGTCGTGAAGGCTGCCTCATGGTGCGGTCCTGGTTCCGTGCCATCCATGGGTCGGGGCCACCTGAACGTCATCGCGAGATGGGGTCGCCTGACACCGACCTGTTCCGTGCTCGGGCGCTGCCATGCCGTCCGCGCGCCGCTCAGCTGGGACGTACGGCCATCTTGTCGAGCGCCTCCAGCAGCCCGGGCAGCTCCGGCCCGCGACCCACCGGCAGGACCTCGCCGGGCTCGTCGTCGAGGAGTACGAACGCGATGTCGTCGGTCCTGGCGACCAGCGACCAGCCGGGACCGTCCGCACGCAGGGTCCGCGCGTCGCCCGGGGCGAACGAGGACCTGACGCGGCCGAGGGGCGGCGGCGAGTCCACGTAGGCGCGAGCCTCCGCGAGGACCCTTCGGATGCCGCCGTGGCCACTCTGGGGCTCGCCGCGGTCGCCCTTCTCGGTCCCTTCGCTTTCGCGCTCGCCCGCGCCCGCGCCCGCGTCCGCGTCCGTGGCCTCGGTGGAGTCCGTCGCCCCACCGCCCGGTGTAGCGAAGTCGGTGTCGTCGATCTGCTCGCGCCAGATCGCCCACTGCAAGGCGATCTCGTCGGCGCCCAGGCGCCGCTGGGCCGGCCCCCACACGCTCGTGTCCGGCGGCGCCAACGGCGGACCGTCCGCGACGTCGGGGTCAGGATCGTGCGGATCCGGCACGTTGGGGGCGGCGACGGCGACCGCGAGAGGCCATCCGGGCAGCGCGGCCACGACCGTACGTTCGTCGGGTGAGAGGTCGTACTCCATGCCGCAGTCCCAGGACGCGATGGCGACGGCGACCAGGGAGACGTCGTCGATGACGACCGTCCACCGGGCTCCGTCGCCGTCCTGGCCGAGGACCAGGCCGTACCCGTCGGCGAGCGGCGCGAGGCCGAGCGCCGCACAGGCCTCCGGGTAGTCGTCGCCCAGCACGCTCGGGAACTTCGCCGGCGTCAGCAACACCGCCGTGAGCACATAGAGCGCATCGTCCGCGGCGGCGACGGCCTCCTCGTCCGTCCCGGCCATCCCAGCCTCCCCATCGGTTCGTCCATCGGCGCGCACCCTAGTGCGAGCGGAAGCCGCTTGTCACGACTCCCCGGCACACCCGAGCTGCAGCTTTCCGACTGGTCGGGGCGAATCGACCGAGATCGTCCACGGTGTCAGGCCGCCGGGAGCCCTAGCAGGGTCCGGGCGACGGTCTGCGGCGACTCGTCGCGCTCCCGGGCGAGCGCGATGACGGCCCGGCACGCCAGCTCGCTCACCCCGAACGACAGCGCCTCCGGTGAGACCCATCCGGAGGCCTCGTCGATCTGATCCTGGTCGTCCTCCGCGCAGGCCGACACGTACACGGCGGCGGCCTCGAAGAGGTTGTGCGTGCGCTTCTCCTTGTGCGTGTGCTCCTCACGGTTGCTGACTTCCTCGGTGTGCGAGGAGCGGAAAAGTCTCGAACACGCCTTGCGCACCGTGTCCCACATGATGACCGCCTTCCCCCTGTGTGGCTGATCCGGCTGATCGTTCATCTTCCACTGTTCAACCTAGAGTTGGAGCTTCGGCGACAGAAGAGGGCCGGTGCGGTGAAGCGCTTTCCATCAGCCGTCAAGTGAGGCGATCGTCTCGCGCAGCCAGGTGAGTTCGGCCCGGGAAGTGGCCCGCGCGATGGTGAGCAGGCCGCGCCGGAAGGGATCGTCCAGTTCCTCGGCGCGCAGTGGCCGCTCACCGTCGTAGAAGAAGCTCGCGGGCTCTTCGAGGAAGGCCAGCCGACGCCGGAGGACGGCCGACTGGGCGGGCGCGTCCCCCAGGTGCCGCAGGAAGGCGAGCACCGTGAACCACCGGTTCTCGTCGCTGATGTCGCGCTGGTCCGGCTCGGCGAGCCGGCGGCGAAGTTCCAGTCGGCCCGATTCGGTCAGCGTCAGGACGTGGCGCGGCGCGGCCACGGAGCCGGGTTCCGTGGCGCGGGCGAGCAGGCCCGCCTTCTCCAGGCGTTTGATCGCGGGGTACAGCGTGCTCTCGGCGACCGGCTTCACGTGCCCTGTCAGTGCTGTCAGGCGTTTGCGCAGCTCGTAGCCGTGGAGCGGGGTGTCGTAGAGGAATCCGAGGATGGCGAGCTCCAGCATGGCCACATTCTCGCTCGCATGGGTTGTATATCCAAGGCGGAGTACATCGAGGTGTTGATACATCGGTGACGATGTATATCCTTCGTGAAGCGGCAAGGCGCAGCGGCACGGCACGGCACGGCACGGCACAGCCAAGGCCGGGCGTGGCCGACTCGCCCGGCCGCCGAGTCGCGGCCGCCGGGTCACGGCCGCCGAGTCATGGCCGACAAGGCTCCAAGGGGAGGACGCGATGAGGCAGACCGAGTTCGACGGCAAGGGCAGCTGCATCCGCTGGACGGAGACGCCGGGGGAGGGACCCGCGCGCGTGTACGTGCACGGACTGGGGTCGGTCTCCTCCGTGTACCACGCCCATATCGCCGCACGGCCCGAACTCGCGGGCCGACGGAGTCTGTTCGTCGACCTGCCGGGGCATGGCATCAGCGACCGGCCCGAGGACTTCGGCTACCGGCTGGAGGACCACGCCGACGCCCTGGCGGCGGCCCTGGACGCGGCGGGTGAGAGCGGGGCGGAGCTGATCGCGCACAGTATGGGCGGTTCCGTCGCCCTGGTGCTGGCCCACCGTCGGCCCGACCTCGTCTCCCGGCTGGTCCTCACCGAGGCCAACCTCGACGCCTCGCCCCCGCCTGCCGCAGGGAGCGCGTGGATCACGGCCTACGAGGAGGAGGAGTTCGTCGGCGGGGCGTACGCGCGCGTGCTGGACGCGGTCGGCCCGTTGTGGGCGTCGACCATGCGGCTGGCCGACCCGCGGGCCCTCCATCGCAGCGCGACATGGCTGAGGCGGGGTTCCGACCCGATCATGCGGGACATCCTCGAGGGTCTGCCGGTCGACCGTGTGTTCCTTCAGGGCGAGCTCACTGGTGAACTCGCCGGCAGCGCGGCCCTGGAGGCCGCGGGTGTGCGTGTGGTGACCGTGCCCGGCGCCGGCCACAACGTCATGCTCGACAACCCGGACGCGTTCGTGGCCGCCGTCGCCGGGCGGGGCTGAGACGTCAGGAATCCCGGACGGCCAGCGCCAGGAAGCGGTCGTCCTCGTCGACGTACGACGTCATGCGCCACCCGGAACCGGCCAGCAGCGGGCGCAGGTTGGGCTCGGCGCGTAGATCACCCGGAGTGATCTGCCGACCCTGGCGGGCCGCGAGGGCCGCCCTGCCGATCGGGTGGAACAGCGCGAGCATGCCGTCGCGGCGCACCACGCGGGCCAACTCCCGCAGGTTCTCGGCGGGGTCGGGCAGATGCGCGACGAGGCCGGCCGCGAACACGGCGTCGAGTGATTCCGGCCGCAACGGCAGCGCGGTCACGTCGGCGAGCAGCAACTGCCCGTCCGCGCCGCGTCCCGCCCGTACGGCGGCCTCCAGCATGGCCGGGGTCAGATCGGCACCCAGAACCAGTCCGGAGGGGCCCACGGCGGCACGCAGCGGCGGCAGGGCCCGCCCCGTGCCGCAGCCCGCGTCGAGCACGCGGTCCCCCTCGCGCAGCCCGAGCTCCGCGACCGCGGCCGCGAAGGCGGGCCCGTCGTCCGGGAACCTGCTGTCCCAGGCGGCGGCGCGGGCCGTGAAGAACTCCTGCACATGCGTGTGGTCGTCGCTCATGTTCCGCATGATCCCTCACCGGCACGGATGACACTGCTGTGCACACGTTCGAGCGTGACGCGATCGTTCCGCTGCATCTCTGCGTCATATTCCAACAGCTTTCGAAATGCGCCCCCTCCGCGCGCCCCTGCCCCGACTAGCGTCCCGGGGCCATGGGACACCTGGACCACGCCGCCCTCGGCTGGCTGACCCCCGTGCTGTCGTACGTGATGGCGTGCATAGGCGCCGCGCTGGGGCTGCGCTGCACCGTCCGCGCGCTCGGCGCCACCGGCCGGTCGCGCCGCAACTGGCTCATCACCGCCGCCTCGGCGATCGGCACCGGCATCTGGACCATGCACTTCGTGGCCATGCTCGGCTTCAGCGTCAGCGGCACCGACATCCGCTACGACGTGCCGCTCACCATCGTGAGCCTCCTCGTCGCCATGGCCGTCGTCTGCGGCGGCGTCTTCGCGGTCGGATACAGCCGTGACCGCGCCCGCGCGCTCTTCCTCGGCGGGCTCACCACCGGGCTCGGTGTGGCGAGCATGCACTACCTGGGCATGGCCGCCGTACGCCTGCACGGCGACGTCACCTACGACCCGGTTCTCGTCGGACTCTCCGTCCTGATCGCCATCGTCGCGGCGACGGCGGCCCTGTGGGCCGCGCTCAACATTAAGTCGCCCGTCGCCGTCACCATCGCCTCACTGATCATGGGCGCCGCGGTCAGCAGCATGCACTACACCGGGATGTTCGCGGTGAGCGTGGACGTCACACCGGCCGGCGCGGTCCTGCCCGGGGCCACGGCGATGCAGTTCATCTTCCCCCTCGCCGTCGGCCTCGGGTCCTACCTCTTCCTGACCTCGGCATTCGTCGCGCTGTCGCCCACCACGGGGGAACGTGCGGCATCCGCTTCGGCCCAGGAACCGGTCGAGAGCGTCACCGGCTAGCGGCCGGCGGAGCCGGACCCGTGACGGCCCGGAACAGCACGCCCCGAATTACTTCCGAGCGAGGAGGCCATGCGTACACCCCGTAGGACCATCGCAGCCGGCGCCCAGACGCCGTCCCAGCCCCTCGTGCGCGGCCGCCGCGCCCACGCCGGACCGCCGGCCGACGAAGGCCCCGAGGCGCCCCTGGGCGGGACGCCGGAGGACACGCCCACGCGTGCGGAGCGCTGGCGCATACGTCCGCGCACCGTCCGCGCCAAGATCGTCTGCCTCCTGATGGTGCCCGTCGTCTCACTGCTGGCCCTGTGGGCCTACGCCACCGTCAGCACCGCACAGGACGTCTCCAGGCTGCGCCAGTTGCAGCGCGTGGACACCGAGATCAGGTCGCCGGCAGCGGCCGCCGTCGCCGCCCTCCAGGCCGAACGCGAGGCCGCGGTGCGTTACGCGACCGACCCGTCGGCGGGATCGAGCGACGACTACAAGAAGCTCGCGGCGGACACCGACAAGGCGGTGGCGCGGCTACGGCTCGGCGACCGCAACACCGTCGCCGACGGCGAGGAACTCCCCGCCGGAGTGGCCCGCCGGCTGGAGGCGTTCGTCACCGGCGCCGAGCAACTGAGCACCGTACGGACCGCCGTGCTCGATCGTCGCTCGGGCTGGGACGAAGCGTACGGGCGGTACACGAGGACCATCGAGAGCGCGTTCTCGGTGGGCGGCGCGCTCACCGGCATCCAGGACGCCGAACTCGGCTCCGACGCGCGCGTACTGCTCGAGTTCGCCCGCGCGGGCGAGGCGCTGGCCCAGGAAAACGTCGTGCTGGACAGCGCACGCCTCGCCGGACGCCTCGACGGAGAGCGGCTGCGGCTGTTCACCGGGGCTGTCGACACCCGCCGTACCCTCACCGAGTCCGCCGTGGCCGACCTGCGTGGCCCGGAACGCGCCGCCTGGCAGAACCTCGCAGCCGGCGGCGACTACGCGACCGTGGCCGCCGTCGAGGACAAGGTCCTCGCCACCGCACCGGGCGCACACGCGATCGACGCCGCGGCCGAAGCCACCTGGGGCAAGGCACACGCACACGTGCAGGACGCGATGCGGACGGTCGAGCAGGACGCCGGGCGCGATGTCGCGGACCGCGCCGACCCGTTCACCCGCGGTCTGCTCACCCCGGCCGGCGCCGCCGTTCTCTTCGGCCTCGCCGCCGTCGCCGCGTCACTGGTGATCTCCGTACGGATCGGCCGCGGCCTGGTCGTCGAGTTGGTGAGCCTGCGCAACAGCGCCCTGGAGATCGCCCGGCGCAAACTCCCCGAGGCCATGCGGAAACTGCGCGCCGGTGAGGAGATCGACGTCGAGGCCGAGGCACCGACCGGACCGCCCGCCGAGGACGAGACCGGTCAGGTCGCCGAGGCCCTGGGCACCGTCCACCGCGCCGCCCTGCGTGCCGCCGTGGAGCGCGCCGAACTCGCCAGCGGCATCTCCGGCGTCTTCGTCAACCTCGCCCGCCGCAGCCAGGTCCTCGTACACCGCCAACTGAGCCTGCTGGACAGCATGGAGCGACGCTCCGACGACCCGAACGAACTGAGCGACCTCTTCCGGCTCGACCACCTCACCACCCGCATGAGACGCCACGCCGAGAGCCTGATCATTCTCTCCGGGGCGGCGCCCGGGCGGGCCTGGCGGAAGCCGGTCTCCCTGACCGACGTGGTCCGCGCGGCCGTCTCCGAAGTCGAGGACTACGCGCGCGTGGAGGTACGACAGCTCCCCGAGACGTCCGTCGTCGGCGCGGCCGTCGCAGACCTCACCCACCTCCTCGCCGAGATCATCGAGAACGCCGCCCAGTTCTCACCGCCCCACACACGCGTGCGCGTCACCGGCGAACCCGTCGGCAACGGCTACGCCGTCGAGGTCGAGGACCGCGGCCTCGGCATGGGCAAGGAGACGCTCACCGAGGCCAACCGGCGCATCGAACAGTCCGAGGCGCTCGACCTGTTCGACAGCGACCGGCTCGGACTGTTCGTCGTCAGCAGGCTCGCGTCCCGGCACGGCATCAAGGTGCACCTGCGCGCCTCGCCCTACGGTGGCACCACCGCGGTCGTCCTGCTGCCCACGGCCCTGCTGCACAACGCCACGGCGGAACGTTCCCTCGAGCAGCAGGCGGACGCCGACCGGCCCGCCGAACGCGCGTACGCGCGCGTGCCCGCAGCCGACCGGCACCAGGAGCCCGTCCACGCGGTCGCCGACCGGCCCGCGCTGGTGGCTTCCGCGCCGACCGCGGCGGAGCCCCGAACCGACACCCCACCCCGCGGAGTCACCACCTTGCGACTGCATCGCCCCCCGGACGACTCCGAAGCCTCCGACGACCTCCCACGCCGCGTACGCCAGGCGAGTCTCGCCCCCCAACTGCGCGCGGGACGCCACGACGAACAACCGGCGACAGCCACCTCGCGCGACGACGACCGGCGCACCCCCGAACTCGTCAGGGACCGCATGGCGGCCTACCGCGACGGCTGGGCGCGCGGCGGCGGCAGGCAGCCCGGCCACGGGGGCGCACCCGATTCCGCAGAGCACAGCGACGCCGACGAAGGAGACCTCGCATGATCCAGGATCCGAGCATGAGGGCCGGCATGGGGGTCCCCCCGAACGAGCAGAGCCGAGAGTGGGGGAGGTCCGGTGAACTCGACTGGCTGCTGGACGACCTGGTGCTGCGGGTGAGCGAAGTACGGCATGCCGTGGTGCTGTCCAACGACGGCCTCACCGTGGGCGCCTCGACGGGCCTGCGCCGCGAGGACGCCGAGCACCTCGCCGCGGTCGCCTCCGGCTTCCACAGCCTGGCCAAGGGCGCGGGCCGGCACTTCGGCGCCGGCGGCGTGCGGCAGACCATGGTGGAGATGGACGACGCCTTCCTGTTCGTGGCCGCCGCGGGCGACGGCTCCTGCCTCGCCGTCCTCACCGCAGTCACCGCCGACATCGGACTGGTGGCGTACGAGATGGCACGGCTGGTCAAGCGCGTCGGCGAGCACCTCTACACGCCCGCGCGTGCCGCCGCGCGCCCGCCCGCCGCGGGATGAACCGGAAGGGCGGTCCGCGCAGATGACCGAGGACACGACGGACGCCCCGCGCGAGCCGGGCAGCCAGTGGTACGACAACGAGGCCGGGCCCCTCGTCCGCCCGTACGCCATGACGGGCGGACGCACCAAACCCGGGCCCACCGGGGTCCGCTTCGATCTGATCGCCCTTGTCACACTCGACGCCACCGCAACCGGCGCCGGTGACGACAGCGCGCTCGGGCCGGAACACCGGACCCTCATCGACCTCTGCCGACCCGAGACGCAGTCGGTCGCGGAACTCGCGGCCGGCGCCGATCTGCCCGTGGGGGTCGTCAGGGTGCTCCTCGGCGACCTCCTGGAACGCGGCCGCGTCACCGTCAGCCGTCCGGTACCGCCCGCGCAGCTCCCCGACGAACGGATTCTGCGCGAGGTGATCGAAGGATTGCGGGCGCTGTAGACGTCCTTTCAGAACCAGCCAAAAGCGGTCCAACCCCACGAAGAGGAGCCGCAGTTGTCATGATGCTGACTTCGCACCGTGACGTCGACCTATGCCGGTACTCCCGAGAGAAGTGATCGATGGTCTCCGAGCACCCCGACGCCTCCGACGGCGAGACCGCCGCGCTGGCGTTGAAGATCCTCGTCGCCGGCGGTTTCGGCGTCGGCAAGACCACCCTGGTGGGCGCGGTCAGCGAGATCAGGCCGCTGCGCACCGAGGAACTGCTGAGCGAAGCCGGGCAGTTGGTGGACGACACCGACGGCGTGGACCAGAAGGTCACCACGACGGTCGCCATGGACTTCGGGCGCATCACCATACGCTCCGGCCTGTCCCTCTACCTCTTCGGCACCCCCGGCCAGGACCGGTTCTGGTTCCTGTGGGACGAGCTCTCACAGGGAGCGCTGGGCGCCGTGGTCCTCGCGGACACCCGGCGCCTGGAGGACTGCTTTCCGGCGGTGGACTACTTCGAGCACCGCCACATCCCGTTCGTCGTGGCTGTCAACTGCTTCGCGGGCGCACGGACGTACGGCGCCCAGGACGTCTCGCGCGCCCTCGACCTCGACCAGGGGACACCGGTCGTGCTGTGCGACGCACGGGACCGCGACTCGGGCAAGGAGGTGCTGATCCGACTCGTCGAGTACGCCGGACGGATGCACACCGCCCGGCTGCTGGACTCCGTGGGCTGATCGGCGTCCGGCCCGCGGTCAGTCGGCGACGCCCTTCTCCGCCAGCACCTTGTCGATCGTGACGCGGACGAGGAGTTCACCCGGCACACCGTTGCGCGCCCCGAACTCCTCCGCGCGCTCCTCGCCCATGTAACGCGCCCCGATGCGACCGGCCCAGTGCCTCAACTCATCGAGATCCTCCGAAACCACGGCCCGTCCCCGCAGCACCACGAAGTCGTACGGCGGCCGGTCCTCGTCCACGCACAACGCCACCCGGCCGTCCCGGGCCAGGTTGCGGCCCTTCACACTCGACTTGCCGGTGTTGAACACCAAGTCGTCCCCGTCGAGCACGAACCAGATCGGTGTCACATGGGGGCTCCCGTCGGACCGCACGGTCGACAGCTTCGCGGTGCGGGTGCCCTGCGAGACGAACGCCCGCCATTCCTCATCGGTCATCTTCTGCGCCATGCCCCCATCCTCCTTGCCCATGGGCCGGATCGTCGGGAAGGGTGGCGAAGAGACCTCCGGCGCAGGGGGAGACATCTACACGGGGAGACCGGATCATGGCGCAGAACCAGGGACTCGGCTGGCTCCTGGACGACCTGACAGAACGCGTCGATCATGTGCGGCACGCGTTGGTGCTGTCCAACGACGGTCTGGTGACGGGTGCGAGCACGGGGCTGCGACGCGAGGACGCGGAGCATCTCGCGGCCGTCTCGTCCGGACTGCACAGCCTGGCCAAGGGCTCGGGACGGCACTTCGGCGCGGGGAGAGTCCGTCAGACGATGGTCGAGTTCGACGACGCCGTGCTGTTCGTCACCGCGGCCGGCACCGGCAGCTGTCTGTGCGTGCTCAGCGCGGCGGAAGCCGACATCGGCCAGATCGCCTACGAGATGACCCTGCTCGTCAACCGGGTCGGTGAGCACCTCGACGTGGACGCCCGACAGCCCGAGCGGAAACCGGTCACAGAGCTCTGACCTGCTGGATCGTTATCCCCCGCGGAGTTATCCACAGGCCTGCCGCGAGATCCGCCGGAGCGGCTACGGTTTTGTCACGGCGAACGCACAGAGCGTGAGCCACTGACTCCGCGGGGGAGACCGACCATGTCCGACACCATCACCACACCGCACCGCCTCTTCTTCACGCCGAGCCGCGCGTCCCGGGAACTGGGCCTGAAGCGAGGCGAGTTGGACCTGGCCGTCCACCTCGGACTCATCCGGACCGTGCCTGACGAAGGAGGCGGAGGCAGGCGCGTCCCACGGACGGAGATCGAGCGTCTGCGTACGGGGGAGGGGTTTCCCGAGTCGTTGCGGCACCGCGTGCAGGTGGTGGGCACGACGGAGGGGGCGGACGTCATGGGCGTACCGCCCGGCAGGTTCACTCGCCTCGCACGCCTGGGCCTGGTGGTGCCGGTGAAGTGGTACCTCAACCGCTATCGGGCCGTGGTCTGGCTGTATCTCGCCGAAGAGCTGAAGCAGTCCGCCGCCGACGAGAAGAGCGCCCCTCTGCTGCACGCCCGCCGTATGCCGGAAGGCCCGCGCGGTCTGCTGGACGCGGGACTGGACCTGCGTGCGCGCAACTGGCGTGGACGCCACAGGGGGTTCCTGCTGCGACTGGCCGAAGACCCATGGGAGAGCGCCGGCGCCCTGGCCGCCTTCCTCGATCCAGTCCAGATCGCGGAAATCGTCCCCGACCCCTATGAGCGCTCCCACCTGAACCGCTTCCGGCCAGGGCCACCGGCCGCCGGTGCGCCGGGCTCACCCGCCTCGCTGATCGCCGGCCGGATCATGACGGCGGACGACCCGGACGAGATCAGCCTGCTGCGGGCCGACCTGGCGTCGGTCCTGGAAGAGGCACGCGACAGGCGACCCGCCCCGCGCCCCACGGGCAAACGGACCCCGGTGCCCACGCATCCGGCGCACGTCGGATCGCCGCGGACCGAGCAACCGGAACTGCCGGAACAGCGGGAACGGAGGGAGCTGCCGGGACGCCCTGAGGAACTGGGACGGCCCGAGGAGCCGCAACCGCCACGCGGCCTGCTGAGCCGGTTCCGTCGCAGAAACCGCCGGGCTACAACGACCTGAAGAGCCCCTCCTGGACGACGGACACCAGAAGTCGACCCTCCAGGTCGTAGATCCGCCCACGGGCGAGGCCACGCCCGCCGGTCGCGATCGGTGACTCCTGGTCGTACAGGAACCACTCGTCCGCGCGGAAGGGCCGGTGGAACCACATGGCGTGGTCCAGCGACGCGATGTCGAAGCTGCGCGGACCCCACAGCGGTTCGACGGGGATACGGACCGCGTCGAGGAGGGTCATGTCGCTGGCGTAGGTCAGCGCGCAGGTGTGCACGACCGGGTCGTCGCCCAGCGGCCCGACCGCGCGCATCCACACCGCGCTGCGCGGTTCGGCGTCCTTGACCTCCTCCTCGGTCCAGCGCAGCCGGTCGACATAGCGGATGTCGAAGGGCTGACGCCGTGCCATCCGCTCCAACTGCTCCGGCAGCGTGCCCAGATGCTCCCGGATCTCGTCGGTGACCGTCGGCAGCGACTCCGGGTCCGGCACTTTGCGGGCCGGCGGCAGCTGATGCTCGAAGCTCCCCTGTTCAGGCTTGTGAAAGGAGGCGGTGAGATTGAAGATCGTGCGGCCCTGCTGCACCGCGGTGACCCGCCGGGTCGTGAACGACCTGCCGTCCCGCACCCGTTCGACCTGGTACACGATCGGCACCCCCGGCCGCCCCGGGCGCAGGAAGTACGCGTGCAGCGAATGCACAGGCCGGTCGCCTTCGGTGGTGCGCGCGGCGGCGACCAGTGCCTGGCCCGCCACCTGGCCGCCGAAGACCCTTTGCAGGGACTCCTGCGGGCTGCGGCCACGGAATATGTTGACCTCGATCTGCTCCAGGTCGAGCAGGTCGACGAGCCTCTCGGCCGGGTTCGTCGTCATGGGTGAGATTCTCCTGTGCTCACAGCGCTCACAGCTGGCCTACGTCGGTGACGCGGACCACGGCGCGGCCCTCCGCGTCGGAGGCGGTGAGGTCGATCTCCGCGCTGACGCCCCAGTCATGGTCGCCGGCCGGATCGTCGAAGATCTGACGGACCCGCCACAGCCGGTTCGCCGGCTCCTCCTCGATCACCAGCAGCTTCGGGCCACGGGCGTCGGGGCCGGTGCCGAGGTCCTCGTACTCGTCCCAGTACTTGTCCATCGCCTCGCCCCAGGCGTCGGCGTCCCAGCCGGCGTCGGCGTCCATCTCGCCGAGCTCCTCGACCTGGTCGAGAGCGGCGAGTTCGACACGGCGGAACATGGCGTTGCGGACGAGGACGCGGAAGGCACGCGCGTTCGTGGTGACGGGCTTGACCTCGTCGGCCTTCTCCTGGGCCTCCTCGGCGGTCATCTCCTCCGGGTTGGCGAGCTGCTCCCACTCGTCGAGCAGACTGGAGTCGACCTGGCGCACCATCTCGCCGAGCCACTCGATCAGGTCCTGGAGGTCCTCGGACTTGAGGTCGTCCGGGATGTTGTGGTCGAGGGTCTTGTAGGCGCTGGCGAGGTAGCGCAGCACGATGCCCTCGGTGCGGGCCAGCTCGTAGAAGGACACCAACTCCGTGAAGGACATCGCCCGTTCGTACATGTCCCGGATGACGGACTTCGGCGACAGCGGATGGTCACCGACCCAGGGGTGGCTCTTGCGGTACGTGTTGTACGCGTGGAAGAGCAGCTCCTCCAGGGGCTTCGGGTAGGTGATGTCCTGGAGGCGCTCCATGCGCTCCTCGTACTCGACGCCGTCCGCCTTCATCGCGGCGACGGCCTCGCCCTTCGCCTTGTTCAGCTGGGCTACGAGGATCTGCCGCGGGTCGTCCAGGGTGGACTCGACGACGGACACCATGTCCAGGGCGTAGGACGGCGACTCCGGGTCCAGCAGCTCGAACGCGGCCAGTGCGAAGGTCGACAGCGGCTGGTTGAGCGCGAAGTCCTGCTGGAGGTCGACGGTGAGACGGACGATGCGGCCCGTGGCGTCCGGCTCGTCGAGCTTCTCGACGATGCCGCCGTCCAGCAGCGAACGGTAAATGGCGATGGCACGCCGGATGTGCCGCAGCTGCTGCTTGCGCGGCTCGTGGTTGTCCTCCAGCAGGTGCCGCATCGCCTCGAAGGCGTTACCGGGACGGGCGATCACGGACAGCAGCATCGTGTGCGTCACCCGGAAACGGGAGGTCAACGGCTCCGGTTCGGAGGCGATGAGCTTCTCGAAGGTGTTGTCCGTCCATGCGACGAAGCCCTCGGGTGCCTTCTTGCGGACGACCTTGCGACGCTTCTTCGGGTCGTCGCCGGCCTTGGCGAGCGCCTTCTCGTTCTCGATGACATGCTCGGGCGCCTGGGCGACGACGAAGCCCGCCGTGTCGAAGCCGGCCCGCCCGGCGCGGCCGGCGATCTGGTGGAACTCGCGGGCTCGCAGCGTGCGGACGCGGCTGCCGTCGTACTTGGTCAGCGCGGTGAACAGCACCGTGCGGATGGGGACGTTGACGCCCACGCCCAGCGTGTCCGTGCCGCAGATGACCTTCAGCAGACCGGCCTGCGCGAGCTTCTCCACCAGGCGCCGGTACTTCGGCAGCATGCCGGCGTGATGGACGCCGATGCCGTGCCGCACGTAACGGGAGAGGTTGCGGCCGAACTTGGTGGTGAAGCGGAAGTTGCCGATCAGCTCGGCGATCTGGTCCTTCTCCTCGCGCGAGCACATGTTGATGCTCATCAGCGCCTGCGCCCGCTCCACGGCCTGCGCCTGCGTGAAGTGCACGATGTAGACCGGCGCCTGCTTGGTCTCCAGCAGTTCGGTCAGCGTCTCGGTGAGCGGGGTGAGTTTGTACTCGTAGGAGAGCGGCACAGGTCGGGTGGCCGAGCGGACCACCGCCGTCGGGCGACCGGTGCGCCGGGTGAGGTCCTCCTCGAACATCGAGACATCGCCGAGCGTGGCCGACATCAGGATGAACTGCGCCTGCGGCAGCTCCAGGATCGGGATCTGCCAGGCCCAGCCCCGGTCCCCTTCCGCGTAGAAGTGGAACTCGTCCATGACGACCTGGCCCACGTCCGCGTCCTTGCCGTCGCGCAGCGCGATCGACGCGAGCACCTCGGCGGTACAGCAGATGACGGGGGCGTCGGCGTTGACGGACGCGTCACCGGTCAGCATGCCGACGTTCTCGGTGCCGAAGATCTTGCACAGCTCGAAGAACTTCTCCGAGACCAGCGCCTTGATCGGAGCGGTGTAGAAAGTGACCTCGTCACGGGCCAGCGCGGCGAAGTGGGCACCCGCGGCGATCATGCTCTTGCCGGAGCCGGTCGGTGTCGACACGATCACGTTCGCGCCGGAAACCGCCTCGATCAGCGCCTCCTCCTGGTGGGGGTAGAGAGTGAGACCGCGCTCCTCGGCCCACGACTCGAAGGCTTCGTAGAGGGCGTCGGGGTCGGCGGTCGGCGGCAGCTGATCGATGAGGGTCACCCACCCATCTTGCCTGCCCTCCTCCCTCACAGGGGAATCGGCTGCGAGCACGAAGATCGCGAACGCTACGCTGTGTCGCCGACTACATGTCAGCGAACCCGGTCAACTGGACAGCGGCACACGAGGAATGGGGCGGGCAACGGCGATGATGGGACCAGCACACTCACTGTCGGGCGCTGCAGCCTGGCTCGGCGTCGGAGCGGCGGCCGCCGCTGCCGGGCACGGAATGCCCTGGCCGGTCCTCCTCTCCGGCGCGCTGATCTGTGCCGGGGCCGCCCTCGCCCCGGACCTCGATCACAAGGCGGCCACCATCTCGCGCGCCTTCGGACCGCTGTCACGCTGGCTGTGCGAGATCGTCGACAAGCTGTCGTACGCCGTCTACAAGGCGACGAGGAAGCAGGGCGACCCACGTCGTTCCGGTGGGCACCGCACGCTCACCCACACCTGGGTGTGGGCGGTCATGATCGGTGGGGGCGCGTCCGTCCTGGCGATCACCGGCGGCCGCTGGGCGGTGCTGGCGATCCTCTTCGCGCACCTGGTGCTGGCCATCGAGGGCCTGCTGTGGCGTGCGACCCGGGGCGCCAGTGCCGATGTGCTGGTGTGGCTGCTCGCCGCGACCAGTTCCTGGATCCTCGCCGGAGTACTGGACAAGCCAGGCAACGGTTCGGACTGGCTGTTCACGGCGCCGGGCCAGGAGTATCTGTGGCTGGGGCTGCCGATCGTGCTGGGTGCGCTGGTGCACGACATCGGGGACGCGCTCACGGTGTCCGGCTGTCCGATCCTGTGGCCGATCCCGGTGGGCCGCAAGCGCTGGTATCCCCTGGGGCCGCCCAAGGCCATGCGGTTCCGGGCGGGCAGCTGGGTCGAGCTCAAGGTGCTGATGCCGGTGTTCATGGTGCTGGGCGGAGTGGGCTGCGCCGCGGCGCTCAACGTGATCTGAGCGGGTGGGGGCCGTCACGTGGTCGTGTCAGGGGTGCGCGCCCCCACGGTCCGCGCCCCCACGGTCCGCACTCCCACGGTCCGCGCCCCCACGGTCCGCGCCCCCACGGTCCGCGCTCCCACGGTCCGCGCTCCCACGGTCCGCACTCCCACGGTCCACACGTCCGTGATCCACACGCCCTTGATCCTCACTCCCGCGAGCCGCACGCCGGTGATCCGCCGACGGTACCTCGCGGCCGGGCGGCGCCAGGGGGCTCCGGGCCGGTCCGCGGATCAGTCGCCTTGTCCCGCCCCGCCGCCGTAGCGCCGTTCGAAAGCCGCGACGCGGCCCTCGGAGTCCACCGTTCGGGCCTTGCCGGTGTAGAAGGGGTGGCTCTCCGAGGAGATCTCGACGTCCACGACCGGGTAGGTCTCGCCGTCGTCCCACTCGATGGTCTGGTCGCTGGCCGCGGTGGACCGGGTCAGGAAGGCGTAGCCGGCGGCGCGGTCGCGGAAGACGACCGCGTGGTAGTTGGGGTGCTTGTCCTGCTGCATGCGAGCTCCTCGGGTGCGATGGCCTCGATGGCGGCCGCCGGCAGAGGCCGACGGCCGGGCGCCGAAGGCGCGGGGACGGCGGCACAGGGGCTGCGGGGATCAGCCGTGCCGGTACCGCGCCGGTCAGCCGTGCAGGGCGTCCTCGTCGACGATGTGCATGGCGGCCTCCTCGGCGGACGCCGCCGCACCGTCGATGCCCACGTCCGTCGCGACGAGGGCGCTCTCGTCGTCCTCGTGGGCGCCTTCGTCGGGGGCCACGAGGCGGCCGGAGCGCAGGGCGCCGACCTCGTTGTCGAGGAGTTCCCCGTCGGTGCCGTCGGCGTCGCCGAGGCCGTCGCCGTCAGGGGCGGCGAGGTCGGGTTGCTCCTCGGCGAGCCGCTGGTCGAGGGTCTCGCCCCGATGGCGCTCGGCGGCCGTGACACCGGTGTGCTCCACCGCCAACGGTCTGTCCGGAGGGGACCAGCCCCGGTCCAACGGGTCGTCGACGCCGTCGTTCTCCAGGGTGTCCTCCGCGTCGAGCAGCCCTGTGTCCTCACGTTGATCGGATGCGTCGGGCTGGTAGACGTCGTCACCCCATCCGTCGGCGCTGTTCACGGGTACCTCCAGGTGGTGGGGACGGGCCCGAGCTCACCGCGGTCGGCGGCGGGCCGCCACGGCGCGGGGCACAAGCCGCACCCGGCACGAACCGCGTGGTTCCCGGGTGCTCCCCGAACCGGTGCCGCTATCCAGCCTTCCACCCCTTTTCACCCCGGCGCAACGGCACGGGTGCCCTCCGGTACGACAGGAGGAGGCGACGGTGAGGGATGGGGATCTCCCGGCCGGGAGGCGGGCGCGCACGCCATCGGGTTCGCCTCCGCAGTGGTCGCTCACAGCCGCTTCCCGGGGGGTGTGTGGCCTTCGCAGCCAGGCCCGCCGTGTGCCGGCCCGCGTTCCGGGCCATGGCTGGCACAGTGCACCCGCCTGGGGGCGACCTTGCCTCCGGCGGAGACGGCCCCGTCCCTTCATCCCACCTCCACGGACGGCCCGTCGCTCCGTCCCACCCCCACGGACGGCCCGTCCCTTCAGCCCAACCCCGCGGCCGGTCGGTGCTGTCGGCCTCCTGCTGGGTTCCGGCTGTGGTTCCGGCGGCTCGCGGGGCGACCTGCCCGCTGCTTCAGCCGGTCGCCGGGAGCGGAAGTGACCGTGGCCCACCCCGCAGGCGCCCCCGGCCTGCGAGGACCCCGGCCCTGCCCGACGGTGCTTCCGGCGCGGTCGGCCGAGACCGCCGGCAGCCCCGGTCGACCGGCCTGCCGACTCCCGTCACCCGTGCCACGACCGCCACAGCGCCGCGTAGGCCCCGTCCGCCCTGACCAGCTCGTCGTGGCTGCCCAGCTCGCTGATCCGGCCGTTCTCGACGACGGCGATGACGTCCGCGTCGTGGGCGGTGTGGAGGCGGTGGGCGATGGCGACGACGGTGCGGCCGTCGAGGACACGGGCCAGGGACCGTTCCAGGTGGCGGGCCGCGCGGGGATCGAGGAGCGAGGTCGCCTCGTCCAGGACCAGCGTGTGCGGGTCGGCCAGGACCAGGCGGGCCAGGGCGATCTGCTGGGCCTGGGCCGGGGTGAGGGCGAACCCGCCCGAACCGACCTCGGTGTCCAGGCTGTCGTCGAGCGCGCGGGCCCAGTCGTCCGCGTCGACCGCGTCCAGCGCCGCCCACAGCTCGGCGTCGGTCGCGTCGGTGCGGGCCAGCAGCAGGTTGTCGCGCAGGGAGCCCACGAAGACGTGGTGCTCCTGGTTGACCAGGGCCACGTGCGAGCGGACCCGTTCGGCGGTCATCCGGGACAGTTCGGCACCGCCGAGGGTGATCCGGCCGTCCCGGGGCGCGTAGATGCCGGCCAGCAGCCTGCCCAGGGTCGACTTGCCGGCGCCCGACGGGCCGACCAGCGCCAGACGGGTGCCGGGGGCGACCTCCAGGGAGACCTTGCGCAGCACGTCCACGCCCTCCAGGTAACCGAAGTGCACCTGGTCGGCGTGCACGTCGCGGCCTTCGGGCGCCAGCCGGGCGTCTCCGGCGTCCGGCTCGATGTCCCGGACCCCGACCAGCCGGGCCAGCGACACCTGGGCCACCTGGAGCTCGTCGTACCAGCGCAGGATCAGCCCGACCGGGTCGACCAGCATCTGCGCGATGAGCGCGCCGGTCGTCAGCTGACCCACCCCGATCCAGCCCTGGAGGACGAACACACCGCCGACCATCAGGACCGAGGCGAGGATCATCACGTGGGTGACGTTGATGAACGGGAAGAGCACCGTCCGCAGCCAGAGCGTGTAGCGCTCCCAGGCCGTCCACTCCTTGATCCGCCGCTCCGACAGTTCCACGCGGCGTTCGCCGAGACGGTGGGCCTCGACGGTGTGCCCGGCGTCCACGGTCTCGGCGAGGGCGGCGGCCACGGCGGCGTACCCGGCGGCCTCCGAGCGGTAGGCGGACGGCGCCCGCTTGAAGTACCAGCGGCAGCCGATTACCAGCAGCGGCACGGCGAGCAGCACGGCGGCGGCCAGGGGCGGCGCCGTGACGACGAGCCCGCCCAGCAGCAGGATCACCCAGACCACGCCGATCGCCAGCTGGGGCACCGCCTCGCGCATCGCGTTGCCCAGCCGGTCGATGTCCGTCGTGATCCGGGACAGCAGGTCGCCGGTCCCGGCCCGCTCCAGGACACCGGGTGGCAGTCCGACCGAGCGGACCAGGAAGTCCTCGCGCAGATCGGCCAGCATCCGCTCGCCGAGCATCGCGCCGCGCAGCCGGACCTGGCGTACGAACACGGCCTGGACGACGAGAGCGGCGACGAACAGTCCGACGGTGCGTTCCAGATGGAGCTCCCGGTCGCCGGTGCCGTCCGACACCCGCTCCACCAGTCCGCCCAGCAGCCAGGGGCCCGCCATCGAGGCCACCACGGCGATCGTGTTGACGGTGATGAGGAGGAGGAAGGCGCGGCGGTGCCGACGGAACAGCTCGACCACGTAGGCGCGTACGGTGGTGGGGGCGCCGACCGGCAGGGTGTTCGCCGTCGTCGGGGCCGCCGGGTCGTACGCCGGTGGCGCGACGCCGATCATGCTGACTCCTCGATGTCTTGCAGTTCCTTGAAACCGTGGTCGAGGGCGGTGGCCCCGGTCCCTTCGGCCGGCGCCTCGCCTTCGTCCAGGGCGGCGGCGTTCAGGGCCGCCTCGTCGTCGGTCTCCCGGGTCACCACGGCCCGGTACCGCGGCTCGGCGTGGATCAGTTCACGGTGCACGCCGACCGCCGCGACCTCGCCCTCATGGACGAGCACGACCCGGTCGGCGCGGTCCAGGAGCAGGGGCGACGAGGTGAACACGACCGTCGTGCGCCCGGCCCGCAGGTCCCGCGCGCCCTCGGCGATCCGGGCCTCCGTGTGCGAGTCCACGGCCGAGGTCGGTTCGTCCAGGACGAGCACCTCCGGGTCCGTGATCAGCGACCGGGCGAGCGCGAGGCGCTGGCGCTGGCCGCCGGACAGGGACCGGCCGCGCTCGGTGATGCGGGCGTCCATCGGGTCGTCGGCGTCGAGCGACCCCTGGACCAGTGCGGCCAGGACGTCCGCGCACTGCGCGGCCGCCAGCGCCTCCTCGGCACCGACGTCGCCGGACCTGGGCACGTCCAGCAGTTCACGCAGGGTGCCGGAGAGGAGCACCGGGTCCTTGTCCTGTACGAGGACGGCCGTACGGGCGCTGTCGAGCGGCAGCTCGTCGAGCGGGACGCCGCCCAGGAGAACCGAGGTGGCCCCGTCTTGCGAGGGATGTCCGCCCAGCCGTTCCGCCAGCCGGCCCGCCGTGTCCGGGTCGCCGCAGACCACGGCGGTGAGCCGGCCGGCGGGTGCGAGCAGACCCGTGGCCGGGTCGTACAGATCTCCGGCGGCCGGCTCGGACCCGTCGCGCGTCCCGGTGGTGTCGGTGGCGCGTTCCAAGGACAGCACGCGCGCGGCCCGGCGCGCCGAGGGCCGGGAGAAGGAGTACGCCATCGCGATCTCTTCGAAGTGCCGGAGCGGATAGGTGAGGATCATGATCGAGCTGTAGACGGTGACCAGTTCGCCGACGGTGACGCGGCCCTGGCGGGCCAGGTGGACGCCGTACCAGACGACCGCGATCAGCAGCAGTCCCGGCAGCAGAACCTGGATCGCCGAGATCAGGGACCACATCCGGGCGCTGCGTACGGCGGCGTGGCGTACCTCTTGGGAGGCTCGGCGGTAGCGGTCGAGGAAGAGTTCCTCACCGCCGATGCCGCGCAGGACGCGCAGTCCGGCGACGGTGTCGGAGGCCAGCTCGGTGGCACGGCCCGCCTTCTCGCGCTGGAGGTCGGCCCGTCGGGTCGCCGGGGGCAGCAGGGGCAGCACGGCGACCGCCAGTACGGGCAGGCCGACGGCGACGATCACACCGAGCGCGGGCTGGTAGACGACCAGGCCGACACAGACGACCACCAGGGTGACCGCCGCCGCGGTGAACCGTGACCAGGCCTCGACGAACCAGCCGATCTTCTCGACGTCACCCGTGGAGACGGCCACGACCTCACCGGCCGCGACACGCCGTGTCAGCGCCGAGCCCAACTGCGCGGCCTTGCGAGCCAGCACTTGCTGGACGCGGGCGGCGGCCGTGATCCAGTTGGTGACGGCGGTGCGGTGCAGGAAGGTCTCGCCGAGCGCGTTCCCGGCGCAGCACAGGACCAGAAGCCCGCCCGCGAGGGCGAGTTGACCACCGGAACGGTCGACGACGGCCTGCACGGCGACGCCGACGCAGAACGGCAGCGCGGAAACCGACAGGAAGTGCAGCAGCCCCCAGGCCAGGGCCTTGAGCTGTCCGCCCACCTGGTTCCTGAAGAGCCACCACAGGAATCGGGGACCCGAGCGCGCGTCCGGCACACCTGGATCGGGATACGGAAGGTCTTGAATCTGCATGACGTCCCAGTGGCTCGTGTCAGTGGGGGGATCAGGGAGGGGAAAGGGGTGTGAGTCGGGTACCGATGCGCGGAACAGGGCAGCGCACGGCGGCAGCAAACCGTGACAGGTTCGCGTCGCAGCGTGGCCGGACGCAAACGGTTTTCCACGCCGCCGTACAGATCCGGCTGCCGTGCCAAGCGGGGTGCCACCATGGACCGATGAGGAACGGCGGAGTGCGCGGAGTGTGTGAGGGACGCGGGGTGCGCGGGGCGCGCGGAGCACGGCGTGCGACGGGCGCGAGGTCGGCCCTCGGATCCCTCCGGGCGGCCCTGACGACTTTGACGGCGGTGACGGCTCTGGCGACCGTGACAGCCTGCGGCGGCACGGAACACGGCAGCGGCGCGGAACACGGCAGCCGTGCGGACGTCGGCAAGGGTGCGCGCACAGGTCCGGCCGCCACCCAGGATCCGACGCGAATCCCGGGCGTCGGCGACCGATGGCAGCGGCGTATCCCCGCCGACTCCCGCCAGGTCGTGGCGGTCTACGGCGACGGCAGAGACTCCTCGAGCGCGACGGTCGTGCTCTACGCCAGAGAGGGCTCCACCTGGGACCGCGTCCACAGCTGGCCCGCGCACAACGGCAAGAAGGGCTGGACGACCAACCACCACGAGGGCGACAACCGCAGCCCTGTGGGCGTGTTCACGCTGAGCGACGCGGGCGGCGTCCTCAACGACCCCGGGTCGAAACTGCCGTACACACGCTCCGCCGCCTTCGCCGCACCGCGCTGGTGGGCGAAGTCGTACTGGCACGACTTCGACTACGTCATCGCCATCGACTACAACCGCGTCAAAGGCACCCCGCCCAACGACCCCACCCGCCCCGAGGGTCAGGGCAAGGGCGGGGGCATCTGGCTGCACATGGACCACGGCAGTGGCACCTCGGCCTGCGTCAGCCTGTCCGAATCGGCGATGGCGTATCTGCTGCGCACGCTCGATCCGGATCGGCATCCCGTGGTGGTGATGGGGGACTGGGCAGACCTAAAACGCTCACGCTGACGCGGGAGGCGTCATTGCGGCGGCGGCCCGACTCCCCGTAGAACACCGGCCATGAAGAGACGAATCGTCATGTCCATGTTCGCAGGAGCGACCCTCCTGGCGAGCTCGCTGTTAGGCGCGGCCCCCGCCCGATCGGCCGATGCGCCTGCCGAGTTCGGCACCGACTGGCACGACCCGGTCACGGCCGCCCCGCCCGTCGCCAAGCCGTCCGGCAAGTCCTGTCAAGTCACCCTCGCCGAGGCGCAGTTCCGCGACTTCACCCCGTACAAGGGCACCTACACACCGCCCGAGGGCTGCGGTGAGCGGTGGAGCAAGGTCGTGCTGCGGATGGACGGCAAGGTCAAGGGACGCCAGTTCGACCGGCTCGGACATCTGCACGTCGGCGGGGTGGAGATCTTCCGTACGTCGACGCCGGAGCCGTCACCCGACGGGATCGAGTGGTCCGTCGAGAAGGACGTCACGCGGTACAGCGACACCTTCCGCCGCGGCCAGGACGTCGAGATGCTCATCGGGAACGTCGTCGACGACACCTACACCGGCGTCATCGACGTCAAGGTCACGCTGACGTTCTACGCCCCCTCCGCGACCGCCGCCCGCCCCTCCGCGACCGCCGCCAGCCCCGTCACGAACGCCGCCCGGCCCGCCACGAGCACCACCCGTTCCACCCCCACCCCCGACCCCACCCCTGACCGCGTCCTCACCCCCGACCGCGTCCTCACCCTCCAGGACGGCACCGTCACCACCCCGCGCAACAGCGAACGTATCGTCGCCGAGGTGTACGCCACCGGATCCGGTGGCGGCTGCGAGGAGTTCTGGTACCTGTCGGCGCCCGACCCGGCGCCCTACTCCTGCAAGGCCGGCGACGGCCCCTACCGTGAGGTGCAGATCGAGGTCGACGGCCGACTGGCCGGAATCGCCGCACCGTTCCCGCACGTCTGGACGGGCGGCTGGTCCAACCCCTTCCTCTGGTACGTCACTCCGGGACCGCGCGCCTTCGACGTCAAGCCGATCGAATACGACCTGACACCGTTCGCCGGCCTCCTCAACGACGGCCGCCCGCACCGCGTCGAGGTCTCCGTCGTCGGCGTCCCGGAGGGGCAGAGCGGCTGGAGCGCACCCGTGAACGTCCTCGTCTGGCAGGACGCGAAGAGCGCGCACGTCACCGGGCGGCTCACCGGGCACAAGGTCGGCGAACTCGCCAACTCCTCAACGTACACACCCGGTTCGGAGCATCGGGTGGATACCGAGGGTAGGCACCGGCTGACCGTCGGCGGATACGTCGACACCTCGCACGGCCGGGTCACGACCACCGTCAGCCGGTCGCTCACCAACACCTCCGCGCACCGCTGGACCGACGGCGAGAACCTGGACGCGCTCGACGCCGCCTGGAAGGACGACCAGTCGGTCACCGTCGACGGACGCGGGCCCGCCCGAACGACCCGTACCCAGCGGACGTACACGATGGACGGCTCGATCACGATCGGTGCGGGCGACCGGCTCCGTACCGTGCTGACCCTCGGTGACCGGGCCGCGGTCGGGACGACCCGGGCCGGACGGCGGATCGCGTGGTCGTGGCTCGACGACACCGTCGAGGGCGACGCGTCATGGACGTTGAACGTGCCGCGCGACCAGCGGCACGCGGTCGGCACGACCAGTGAGCGCTTTCGGCTGCACGGCTCGAAGGGGTGCTACGACCGCTCTCTCACCAGCGTTCAGGGGGTGCTCACCGAGGACCGCCGGGCCTGCTGAAGCCGGCGATGTGCGATGCGTCACTCGGTAAGCGATTTACACGGATGCAACACGGAGGTCTTGTGCGGGACCAACATCACCAGCAAAGTGATCGCCACGGAATTCGCTTTCCGTATGGCAGAAGCCCCCGTCCCTGGCTTCTGTGTGCCTCCGTCACCTAGGAGTTCCCGTGCCGCCGTCCGAATCGTCCCTGCCGCGACGCGTCGCACGCACACTGCGTACCTCTCTCTTCGCGCAGGTCGCCTGCGCGCTCGTGCTCGGAATCGTCGTCGGGAAGCTGTGGCCCGGCTTCGCCGCGGATCTTCAGCCGCTCGGCGACGGATTCATCCGGCTGATCAAGACGATCATCTCCCCGCTCGTGTTCTGCGTGGTCGTCGTCGGCATCGCCAAGGCCGGTGACCTGAAGGCGTTCGGCCGGATCGGGCTGAAGGCCCTGATCTGGTTCGAGGTCGCGAGCACGCTCGCGCTGGTCATCGGCCTTCTCGCCGCCAACGTCGTCCAGCCTGGATCGGGGATGAACGTCGACCCGTCCACGCTGAACGCCTCGGCGGTCGACGCGAAGACCGGCGGTGGGCATCTGCCGTCGACGGCCCAGTTCGTGCTTGAGGCCATCCCCACCTCGTTCATCGGCGCCTTCGCCGAGAACTCGCTGCTTCAGGTGCTCATTCTGGCCTGTCTGGTGGGTGCGGCGCTGTTGCACCTCGGTCACACCAAGGTGCCGAAGGTGCTGCCGGCCATCGAGCAGGCCCAGGAGATCATCTTCGCGATCGTCGGCTTCGTCATGCGGCTGGCCCCGATCGCCGTGTTCGGCGCGATGGCCGTCCTGATCGGCAACTACGGCCTCGGTGTCATCGAGACGTACGGCAAGCTGATCATCCTGTGCTACGCGGCCGCCGCGCTCTTCATCGCGCTGCTCGCCGTCGCCCTCAAGGTGGTCACCGGGCTCAGCCTCTGGAAGTTCCTGCGCTACATCCGTGAGGAGATGCTGCTCGCGCTCGGCACCGCCTCCACCGAGTCCGTCCTGCCGCGCGTGATGCAGAAGCTGCGCAAGGCGGGCGCCCGTGACGACGCCGTGGGTCTGGTGCTGCCGACGGGCTACTCCTTCAACCTCGACGGCGCCTCGCTCTATCTGTCCATCGGCACGCTGTTCATCGCCCAGGCCGTGGGCGTGGACCTCAGCCTCAGCCAGCAGATCACCGTAGTACTGGTGCTGATGCTGACCAGCAAGGGCATGGCGGGCATCCCCGGTTCGGCGTTCCTCGCCCTGTCCGCGACCGCCTCCTCGCTGGGCGCGATCCCGGCCGGAGCCGTCGCGCTGCTGCTCGGCGTGGACCGCATCATGGACTCGATGCGCGTCGTCACCAACCTGCTCGGCAACTGCGTCGCCGTCTTCGCGGTCTCGCGCTGGGAGGGCGCGCTCGACCGGGAGCGGGCGAGGAAGGTCCTGGACGGCGAGATCGTGGTCCAACTGGACGACGAGGAGCCGGACGGCGAGGGTCCGGAGGGTGCGGAGCCGAAGAAGCCGGAACTGAAGAAGCCGGACGCGGCGGAGCCGGAGAAGGGTGTCCCGGTACCGTCCGAGGATCCGGTCGTCGCCGTACCGGTCCGGACGGACAAGGGAGCTTCCCCCGAGGCCGGTTGACGTTCGCTCGGCTCAGTAGCAAGGGCTCAGCAAGCGCTCAGCAAGGGCCGCGGCCACCCCTCCGGCAGTACGGAGCGGTGGCCGCGGCCTTCGTGCTCAGCACCCTCGCGCGGCGGTCCCGTCGATCAGCGTGTCCAGCAACTCGCCCAGCACCGACCGCTGGTCGTCCGTCAGCGGCGCCAGGATCTCCTCCGCCGCCGACCGACGAGCACCGTGCAGTTCCCGCAGGGCCCCCCGGCCGTCGTCGGTGAGCTCGATCCGGATCACCCGCCGGTTCGTCGGATCCGGCACCCGGCGTACCTTCCCGCTCGCCTCCAGGCCGTCGACCAGCGTCGTCACCGCGCGCGGGACCACCTCCAGGCGCTCGGCGAGGTCGGCCATCCGGGGCGGCGAGTCATAGTGCGCGAGGGTGCGCAGCAGGCGTGACTGGGCCGGGGTGACCCCCAGGTCGCGCTCCAGCAGGTGGCGTTTCTGGATCCGGTGCGCCCGGCGGGTGAAGCGCAGCAGCTGCTCGGCGAGCGGGCCGTCGGGATCGGGGCTGGTCATGCGGGAACAATATCAGGACGACATTCATTGTGAGCATAGGTAACAATGAGCTAAGCTCCGCCAGTCTCGCATCACCACACCCCCGAAGGAGCCCATGCACCCCGACAACGAACCCACCTGGACGCCACCTGCCGCCGCCAGCAAGGCCGCCAGCAAGGCCGCCAGCAAGGCCGCCAGCAAGGCCGCCAGCAAGGCCGGCAACAAGGCCGGCAACAAGGCCGGCAGCAAGCCCGGTACGAGCCATGCGGACGACGCGAACAACGCGGAGAAGCCGCAGCCCCGGCAGGTGCGCCGCATCCTGAGACTCTTCCGTCCCTACCGCGGACGCCTGGCCGTCGTCGGCCTCCTCGTCGGCGCCTCGTCGCTCGTAGGCGTCGCCACACCCTTCCTCCTCAAGGCGATCCTGGACGTCGCCATCCCCGAAGGCCGCACCGGCCTGCTCAGCCTGCTCGCGCTCGGCATGATCCTCAGCGCCATGCTGACCGGCGTCTTCGGGGTCCTGCAGACCCTGATCTCCACGACGGTCGGCCAGCGCGTCATGCACGACCTGCGCACGGCCGTCTACGGCCGCCTCCAGCGCATGTCGCTCGCCTTCTTCACCCGCACGCGCACCGGCGAGGTCCAGTCCCGCATCGCCAACGACATCGGCGGCATGCAGGCCACCGTCACCTCGACCGCGACCTCCCTGGTCTCCAACCTCACCAGCGTGGTCGCCACGATCGTCGCGATGATCGCCCTCGACTGGCGACTGACCGCCGTCTCACTGCTCCTGCTGCCGGTGTTCGTCTGGATCAGCCGCCGCGTCGGCAAGGAACGCAAGAAGATCACCACCCAGCGGCAGAAGCAGATGGCCGCGATGGCCGCCACCGTCACCGAGTCGCTCTCGGTCAGCGGCATCCTGCTCGGCCGCACCATGGGCCGCTCCGACTCGCTGACCACGGCCTTCTCGGACGAGTCCGAGCGGCTGGTCGATCTCGAAGTGCGGTCGAACATGGCCGGCCGCTGGCGTATGGCCGTCATCGGCATGGTCATGGCCGCGATGCCCGCCGTCATCTACTGGGCCGCCGGCGCGGCCCTCCAACTGGGCGGCCCACAGGTCTCGATCGGCACGATCGTCGCCTTCGTCTCGCTCCAGCAGGGGTTGTTCCGCCCGGCCGTGAGCCTGCTGTCGACCGGCGTCCAGATCCAGGCCTCGCTCGCGTTGTTCCAGCGCATCTTCGAGTACCTCGACCTGCCCATCGACATCACCGAGCGGAAGGACCCCGTCCACCTCGACGCGGTCAAGGGCGAGGTCCGCTTCGAGAACGTCGAGTTCCGCTACGACGGCGACGGCGACGGCGAAGGCCACGGCGGAGGCGACGGCGGAGGCGACGGCAGGAGCCGCCCGATCCTCGACGGCATCGACCTCACCGTCCCGGCGGGCGGCAGCCTCGCGGTCGTCGGCCCGACCGGCGCCGGGAAGTCCACGCTCGGCCATCTGGTGCCGCGGCTGTACGACGTGACCGGCGGCCGGGTCACCCTCGACGGGGTCGACGTGCGCGACCTCGACTTCGACACCCTCGCCCGCGCGGTCGGCGTCGTCTCGCAGGAGACGTACCTCTTCCATGCCTCGGTCGCCGACAACCTGCGCTTCGCCAAGCCGGACGCGACCGACGAGGAACTGTACGAGGCGGCCAGGGCGGCCCAGATCCACGACCACATCGCGGCCCTGCCCGACGGCTACGACACGGTCGTCGGCGAGCGCGGCCACCGCTTCTCCGGCGGTGAGAAGCAGCGGCTGGCCATCGCCCGCACCATCCTGCGCGACCCTCCGGTGCTGATCCTCGACGAGGCGACCAGCGCGCTGGACACCCGGACCGAGCACGCCGTCCAGGAAGCCATCGACGCCCTCTCCGCCAACCGAACCACGGTCACCATCGCCCACCGTCTGTCCACGGTTCGGGGCGCCGACCAGATCGTCGTGCTCGACGCCGGGAGCGTGGCGGAGCGGGGTACGCACGAGGAGTTGTTGGAGCGGGGCGGGCGGTATGCGGCGCTGGTCCGCCGTGACGCCCAACTGGAGCCGACGGGGTGACGTTATGCCGGGTTTGTGAGCATGTGCGGGTTACCGTGCCCGCATGCACATGAACACTCCGTCACGGAGCACGATTCGACTGACGCGCCGGGGTCGTATCGCCCTGATCGCCGCCGGCGCCGTCGTGGCCGGCACCGTCGTGGCGGTGCCGCTGCTGAGTCTGGGCGAGGACGAGGAAGCGAAGCCGACCTCGCTGGTGATTCCGGCGGGCTGGCGCGCGAGCCAGGTCTACGAGGCCATCGACAAGGCCCTCACCCTGCCGCCCGGGTCCACCAAGAAGTCCCTCGCGAAGCTCGACCTCAAACTGCCCAACGACGCCGACGGCAACCCCGAGGGCTATCTCTTCCCGGCGACGTATCCGCTGGAGCGCGCGGGCAAGAAGGCGACGCCGGACTCCCTGCTGTCGGCCATGGTCGACGCCGCCAACCAGAAGTTCAGCGGCGCCCCGATCGCCGCCGGGGCGCAGCGCAACGCGATGAACCTCTACCAGGCGGTCACCATCGCGAGCATCGTGCAGGCCGAGGCCGCCACGAAGGCCGACATGGGCAAGGTGGCCCGGGTCATCTACAACCGGCTCGAACGCGGCATGCCGTTGCAGTTGGACTCCACCGTCAACTACGCCCTGAACCGCCGCACGCTCAGGACGAGCGACGCCGACACGCGGATCGAGAGCCCCTACAACTCGTACCAGCGCATGGGCCTGCCGCCCACGCCGATCGCCAACCCGGGCGAGGACGCGATGCGCGCCGCGATCAACCCGGCCGCCGGCGACTGGCTCTACTTCGTCACCGTCAAGCCGGGCGACACCCGCTTCACCGCCGACTACTCGGAACACCAGCGCAATGTCGACGACTTCGACAAGGCCCAACGCAAGGCGTCCCCGAAGCCGACGAAGTGAGCCACGGGGTACCTCCCAGCGGGGCCCCGGTGAATCCCTGCGGGTCCTTGGTGAATCCCTGCGGGTCCCTGGTGAATCCCTGCGGGTCCCTGGTGAATCCCTGCGGGTCCCTGGTGAATCCCTGCGGCTCCCTGGTGCATCCCTGCGGGGCCCGGCAGCACCTGCCAGGCGCCTCACCCCCGACGGGAGGTCATGCGGCGACCGATTCGGCCCCCTGCTCCTTCGCCAGCAACCGCCTGATGTCCCGCACGGCCGCGCGGCCGGCTCGGTTGGCGCCGATCGTGCTGGCGGACGGGCCGTAGCCGACGAGGTGGACGCGGGGGTCGGCGACCGCGCGCGTTCCCTCGACGCGGATGCCGCCGCCTGGTTGACGCAGGCGCAGTGGGGCCAGATGGTCGATGGCGGCTCGGAAGCCGGTCGCCCACAGGATGATGTCGGCGTCCAGGCGCCGCCCGTCGCTCCACTCCACGCCGCTCGGGGTGATCCGGTCGAACATGGGCTGCCGGTCCAGGGTCCCGTCAGTTAGCCCCTCCCGGATCGCGTCGTTCAGGGGCAGCCCCGTGACCGAGACGACGCTCTTCGGCGGCAGCCCCTGCCGGACCCGCTCCTCGACGAGCGCGACCGCCGCACGGCCCACGTCCTCGGTGAAGGGCCCCTCGCGGAACACGGGCGGGCGCCGGGTGACCCACGTCGTCGCGGCCGCGTACCGGGCGATCTCCAGGAGGTGCTGGGTGCCGGATGCCCCACCGCCGACCACCACGACCCGCTGGCCGGCGAACTCCTCCGGCCCGGGGTACTGGGCGGTGTGCGACTGCCGCCCCCGGAACGTCTCCTGGCCGGGGTAGCGCGGCCAGAACGGCCGGTCCCAGGTGCCGGTCGCGTTGATCAGCGCCCGCGTCGACCAGGTCCCCGCCGAGGTCTCGACGAGCAGCCGCCCGTCCGTGCCCTCGCGCACGGCACGCACGTCGACGGGGCGCCGGACGCGCAGGTCGAACGTCCGCTCGTACCGGTCGAAGTACTCGGCGATGACCTCGGACGACGGCCGCTCGGGAGCGGCGTCGGTCAGTTCCATGCCGGGCAGCGCGTGCATCCCGTGCACCTTGCCGTACGTCAACGACGGCCACCGGAACTGCCAGGCGCCGCCCGGGCCGGGGGAGTGGACGAGCACCACGAAGTCGCGGTCCGGCTCGAAGCCGGTGCGCCGCAGGTGATAGGCGCTGGAGAGACCGGCCTGACCAGCGCCTATGACGACCACGTCGACGGACTCGACCGTCTCGATATCGTTCACGCTTCTACTAACAGCCTCGAAGGCAAGGATCTTCCCCCGCCCCCCCGGGCCGCCCCCCCCGCCCCCCCCGGGCCGCCCCCCGCCCCCCCCGGGCCGCCCCCTGCCCCCGCCCCCGGCCGTCGGCGCCGCTCGCGACGAGCATCGACCCTCGTGTCACGAACCTTCCGAGGGGCGGGACGCGGTGGTCGACGGCGGCAGGTCGCCGTTGAACCGGGTGTCGGTGAAGCCGCCGAAGTCGACCTTGTTCGGAATCAGCTTCAGATCGGCGAAGGCGTCGACGATCTCCTGCTCGGAGGCGATGAGCGGCTTGTCGACGGCGACCGCGATCCGGGTGGTGTACGTCCGCTTCACGGCGGCCAGCGCCACGTCCTCGGGCAGCCCGGTCTCCTTCGACCAGACCTTCGCCCACTCGTCCTCGTGGGTGTAGACCCACTTGTAGGCCCGCCGCAGGCGCTCCAGGTAGTCCTTGATCGCGGCGGCCTTCTTCCTGTCCTTCAGCGCGCCCGGCGCCGCCACCTGGAAGGTCAGGCCGTTGGTGATGCCGTCACCGGTGGTCAGCACGCGGCCCTGCTTCCCCTTGAGCACCTGCGAGGTGTACGGGTCCCACACCGCCCACGCGTCGACCTTGCCGGAGGTGAACGCGGCCAGCGCGTCGGCCGGCTGCAGGTACTTGACCTTCACGTCGCTCAGGCTCAGCCCGGCCTGCTTCAGCGAGGCGACCAGCTGGTAGTGAGCGGAGGAGCCCTGGGCCACGGCCACCGACTTGCCCTTGAGCTGCTTGGTCCCGCTCAGCTTCGAGTCGTTCGGCACGAGGATGGTGTCACCCTTGGACGTGCCGTGCCAGGCGGCCACCACAGTGATCTTCGAACCCGCGCCCGCCGCGAAGACCGGCGGCGTGTTGCCGACCCCGCCGATGTCGACGGCCTTGGCGTTGACGGCCTCCAGCAGTGGCGGACCGGAGGTGAAGGTGGACCACTTGATCTTGTAGTCGAGGTTCTTCAGCTCTCCTGCGGCCCGCAGGATGGCCTCCGAACCGCCCTTCTGGTCACCGACGTTCAGGGTGAGGGAGCCCGAGCCGTCGGTGTCGCCACCGGTCGAGGCCGACGAGCTGCCGCCGCAGGCGGACAGGAGCAGGGCCAGGGGGAGGAGCAGCGCGGCGGGGACGAGGCGACGTCGCATGACGGATCCGTTCTGTGGAACTGAGGAGTAGAGGGGCTTCGCTGTTTTTGTGGGGCGCTTGTTGTGTGTGGGGCGCTTGTTGTTTGGCGGGTTCAGGCGGGTTCAGGCGGCTTCGGCGGCGGTGTCGACGCCGAGCCGCTCCAGCAGTCCGGCGCGCAGTTCGGCGAACCGCGGGTCGGTGATGTCGCGGGGGCGGTCGAGGTCGATGCGCTGTTCGTGGGCGATGACCCCGTCGTCCATCACGAGCACGCGGTCGGCGAGGAGTACGGCCTCCTCCACGTCGTGCGTGACGAGCAGGACCGCGCAGCCGCGCCGCTGCCACAACTCGCCCACCAGACGCTGGGCCTTGATCCGGGTGAGCGCGTCGAGCGCGCCGAACGGCTCGTCGAGCAGCAGCAGATCGGGCTCTCGGACCAACGCCCGTGCGAGCGAGGCGCGTTGGGCCTCACCGCCGGAGAGCGTCTTGGGCCAGGCGTCCGTACGGTGGTCGAGGCCGACCTCCTTCAATGCCCGCTCGGCCACGGCACGGTCGGGCTTGCCCGGGAGGCCGAGCAGCACGTTGCGCCACACCTTCTTCCACGGCATCAGCCGCGGCGCCTGGAAGGCGACGGCCTTGCGGCGCGGTACCAGCACGGTGCCCTCGATGTCACGGTCGAGGCCGGCCAGGATCCGCAGCAGGGTGGACTTGCCGCAGCCGCTGCGGCCGAGGAGGGCGACGAACTCGCCCGGGCGGACGTCGAGTCGCAGCCGGTCGATGACGGCACGGCCGTCGAAGGAGCGGGTCAGCCCGTCGACGTGCACGGCCTGTGGGACGGGTACGGCCTGTGGGACGGGTACGGCCTGCGTGGTCGGTCCGGCCTGCGTGGTCGGTCCGGCCTGTGCGGCCCGGGGACTCACCGGCCGGTGAACGTCGGTCGCCATTGCAGCAGCAGCCTTTCGAGAGAGCGGACGACGAAATCGGCGAGCAGGCCGAGGAAGGCGTAGACGATCAGGCAGACCACGATCACGTCGGTCCGCAGGAAGTCCCGCGCCTGCACCATCAGGAACCCGATGCCGGAGTCGGCGTTGACCTGCTCGGCGAAGACGAGTGCGAGCCAGGCGATGCCGAGCGAGTAGCGCAGGCCGGTCAGGGCGCCCGGCAGCGCGCCGGGCAGCACGACGTGCCGTACGAGACCCCACCTGGACAGCCCGAGGGACTCCCCGGCCTCGATCAACTGGGTGTCCACGCCGCGGATACCGGCGTAGACGTTGAGGTACAGCGGGAACGTCACGCCGAGCGTGATGATGGCGACCTTGGGTGCCTCGCCGATGCCGAACCAGATGATGAACAGCGGGATCAGCCCGACGAACGGCACGGTCCGCAGCATCTGCACGGGCGCGTCCACGAGGTCCTCGCCGACCCGGAACAGGCCCGAGACAAGCGCGAGTCCGGTCCCGACGAGCGTGCCGAGCGCCAGCCCGGCGGCGACGCGCTGGAGGGACGTCCCCATGGCCGAGGCCAGCGAGCCGTCGGCGATCAGGTCACCGCCGACCTGGGCGATACGGCCCGGCGAGGCGAGCACGTCGGCCGTCAACGCGCCGGTGCTGCTGAGCAGTTGCCACAGCAGGAGAAGCAGGACGGGGCCGGCGGTGCGGCGCAGCCAGCGGGGGACGCGGGTGCGGCGGGAGGAGGCGGGGAGGAGGGGGACGACCTCGACGGCTGATACCGGCTGCTCAAGATCTGACTTGACGGATATATCCGTCTTAGGAGAGTCGGGTGGGGCATGGCTGATGCTCATGAGTGCTCCAGAGGGCGATGAGCGTGAACGGGGACGCGCTTCAGCGCCGCCGGGCGGGATCAGAACCGGGCAGGCGCACGCGGGAAGCGCGGGTGAGGGGTGCGGAGAAAGGGGGCGTCAGCAGCCGCGGCGACACGCGGCGGAGGCCACCCGCAGCAGGTCGATGTGACCGCGCGTGGTGAGCAGGGCTGAACGCAACATGCCGCAGAAGCTAGCCAGATGACGAGGTCATGGTCAACGGTGTCTCGCGAAGTGGACCTCGCGCTTCACGGCTCGGCCGTCTCGTCGGCGTCCCCTGCCTCGTGAACTTGGGTGGATGGGCGAGGATGGAGTACATGTCAGACGCCTTCACCACCCGAGTTCTGAACGTCGCCTCCGGCTCCTCGGAGCGGGTCGTGGACCTCACCCGCGACTGCGAGGCCTTCCTGCGGGAGGCGGCCGCGGGCCGCGACGGTCTGCTGAACATCTTCGTCCCGCACGCCACGGCCGGCATCGCCGTCATCGAAACCGGCGCCGGCAGCGACGACGACCTCCTGGCCGCCCTGCACACCCTCCTGCCCGCCGACGACCGCTGGCAACACCGCCACGGCAGCCCCGGCCACGGCCGCGACCACGTCCTCCCGGCCCTCGTCCCGCCCCACGCGACACTGCCGGTGATCGACGGACGGCTGGAGCTCGGGACGTGGCAGTCGGTGTGCCTCGTCGATACGAACAAGGACAATCCTCGTCGGCAGGTGCGGTTGTCGTTCCTTGCGTGATGAGGGTGCCGACTGTAGGTCTGCGGTCCGGCCGTACCAAACGAGTCTGGCTCGCACTCTGCAACCCACTGGGCACCCAGCCGACATCGAGCGACGCGGTGACAATGAAGCCGTAGGTAGGGTGCTGCTGTGTTGCCGGTCCCCCAAGTCGACTACGCGCAAGGTGGCTTGACTCGACGTCACAGGACGTGGGGACGCCTGGGGGCTCTCAGCTTCGGATGTGCTGGACGGCGCGGCGGACTCCTGCAGGGGGCAGCTGGCGAGCGCCTGGCGGGCCGGGACGCCGAAGGCCCAGATGTCGGCGGTCGGTCGGGACCCGCGTTCCCCGCTCGGTGAGCTCGGGCCTGAGTAGTTCGCGCGGCGTGTGGCAGGCGTCGTGAAGGCTGGGGCGTAGACATGTGCCCCAGCCATCTCGGCGGCCATGTGCCCCGTTGGCTATGAGTACGCGCAGCCGGACGGGCCAGCCACGGCAGCATGATGTTGTCGGTGCTGGGGTCAGCCCATCCATGGTGCAGGCAGTGGCAGACCTCCGAGAAGTGGTCACCGAAGTCGTCGGTGAGGTCCCGCACCCCTGAGTTGGCGGATATGGCCCGTGCCGGGGCGGCGATCAGTACCGTCGACCAGACCAGCGGCGAGAAGGCCGAGGCCGAACTTCCATCGTCCCGAGCGCAGGACGACAGTTGTCAGTTCTTGCTCTGAGTCCTGGCCAGGCGGCGTGCCTTGGCGCGGCGTTCTGGTGCGGCCGGGTCCTCCACCGCGCCGGGGCGTGGGCCGTTGTGGTGCACGGCGCGGTCGCGGAGGGCCTTCGTGAGCTGAGTGAAGGGCTTGGCATCCGGCCCGACGTCGATCTGGAAGTGGCACGCGGCGGCGGGGGAGAGGTCCGCGCCCCAGCGCACCACGCCGCCGCAGTCGGCCAGGATGTCGCGGACGATCGCCTCCTGGTGCGGCCACAGGCCGTCGCCCGCCCCGAGCAGCGCGATCGCGCTGCCTGAGAGGTAATTCGACTCGTACGCGGCCCGCACGGCGCGGTCGGTGCGATGTCCCAGGGCGTCCCGGGAGCTGTGCAGCGGCACCACCTCGTAGTGCCAGCGTCTCGCCACGTGCAGGAGCACCGCCGACGCATCGCGGTGCAGCCGCACGGTGGCAGGGGAGCCCTCGACGCGGAACGAGTCGACGGCATCCGGGTCGATGGCCCAGCCGTTGTCGCTGCGCCGTGCGGTCCACTTGGTCTCGGCCGAGGGTTCGGCCCCGGGCGCGGCCGCGGCCGCGGGTCCGGTGAGGACGCCGTTCAGCGTGGGGCCCGCGCCCAGAGCGCCGGCGGAAAGGAGTACGGCTCGTCGTGTCAGTGTCATGTCATATGCCCTTCTCGGCATCGGCGCGTTCCTCGAGTTCCCACGCGTACGCGAGCACGAAACTGCTGAGCTTGGCCGGGTCGATGTTGCCCGGACGGTCCTCCGAGCCGAGGCCGAAGCCGCCGCTCAGGTACCACGATCCCCCGATCGCTTCGACAGCCGAGTTCTCACCGAGGAGCATGTTCCTCGCGAGGACCTGCGTCTTCGTGCTGTCGCTGTCGAAACGCTCGCCGTAGAACAGCGAGTAGCGCCGCTGGCAGACCCGGTCGCCGGCTGCCGGACTGTCGGTGCCGTAGTAGCGGGCGATCGCCCTGGGGAGACTGAGCTCCTCCGCCCTCATGAGCCGCATGATGTTGAACGCGTCGGCGTCCTGAACCCAGTCCACGTTCGCGAACTTGGATACGGTGTCACGTCTTCCGAGGTAGTCCTGGGCGTAGAGCATGGGGTTCGGGTACTGCTCCTTGGCTTCGCGCCATTGTTCGTAGAACGACGCGAGGTCACCGGCCCAGCCACCGATGTCCCCCGCCGTCACGAGGTCGGTTGTCGAGGGGTACTTCAGGCACATCTCCAGGGTCGCCATGAGGTGCTCCGTACCGATGGGGGACCCGGTCACCGGATCGGTGAAGTCCCTCCTGGCGGCGAGGGTCAGCCCCTGCTCCGCCAGATGAGCTATCCAGCCCTCGTCGACTCCTGACTCCAGGAGCACCCTCCAGGAGGAGGAGTTGTACTTGTCCTTCCGGAAGAACATACAGACGAGTTTCACGGGGTCGATTCCCGCGTCGTATTCCAGGGCGGCTGTGGTCAGACGCTCGATGAGGCCGATGAAATCCTGTGCGGGTGACCCGGTGGGATTCAGGACGGACGTGCCCCGGTCGGAGAAGCGGCGCCACACATTCCGGTCGATCTCCCACGCTTCGCCGAAACTGCCGCTGCCGTAGCTGAACGTGCCGTTGCGGATCTGGTTGAACGACCAGTTCGCGGGCAGCGGGTATCCGAGGTTGCCGGAGAAGCCCCAGGAGAGGCCGGACACGAACGACCAAGTGGCACCGACGCGGTGGGTGACGTTGATGCACACGTTCCGGGAGCCGTAGACGCCGTAGGTGTAGCGGTTCGTCCGGCCCAGGGCCGCGCGCACGCCACGGAAGTAGTCGAGGACCGCATCCATGTCCGCCCCCGTCGCGTCGAAGTCCACGGCGAAGTAGATGCAGGTGCCCTGGCCGAAGCCGAACTCCCGAGCCCTGTCCTCGGCCACCGAGCCCTGCTCGAATCCCTTGTCGTAGGTGAAGTTGGCCTTGACCGTGCCGTTCCACTGGAAGATCGGGAACACGCTCAGGCCGCCGCGGATGATGTCGCTCAGCTCGGCACTGGTGAGCGCTTTCCCCAGGTAGTGCTCATCGCCCGGGTCGAGATGTTCGTCGAGGTAACGGCCCACGATCTGGATCCCGGCGTCACTGAGCGCCCGCGCCCGGGCGAGGGTGAGTGGGGCTGCCTGGTCGCTCGCGGTGGTGGTGCGGTATTCGTTGCCGGTGGAGACGAGGAGCTGCGCCCAGGTGTCGAAGTCCGACTTGCCGGTCACGGTGATCTGGCTGAACCTCTGGAAGGCCCGGACGAAAATCTCCGTCAGGTCGATGTAGTCGCTGCGGATACGCGTCGTGGTCTCCTCCTCGCCGTCGACGACCGGAGAGTTGAAGACGCACAGGGCCGTGAACAAGTGGACCAGGTTGCCCTTGCTGCCCACGCCGAGCGCCGGCTGCTCCTTGAGCTTCGCCTTGGTGTTCGAGCCGAAGTACCCGCCGATCTCCGACCGTGGGATGCCGATCTCGAACTGGAGGGCCTTCATCACGGCCTGCTGCACATCACGCGAGTAGACGCCGTCGCACGGAGCGAGGTCCATGGTGGTGATGTCCTCGCCGTACACGTAGACCTGGTTCAGATGCTGCTGGAACTTCCGGATCTCCTCCGTGCCGCCGGACACGCGCCGGAACTGGTCCATGCGCATGAGCGCCTTGATGAACTGCACAAGGAGCCTGGTGGGGATGTTGGAGATGGTGGCAGCCGACGCCAACCCGGCGTCGCCGATCAGCTCGTTCATCGAATCGGTGGTCGTCGCGGTCCACTGACTTGCCGGTGAGGCGCCGCGGTACCCCTTGCACCACAGCGCGTAGTTGATGATGCTGACCAGATTGGCGTTGGTCTCGGAGGGACGGATGCCGCCGCGCGCCTCGAGCTTGCTGAACGTGCCGGGGCCGAAGTTCCGCACGGTCGGCGAGATCCCCAGTTCGTGCTGGAGGCCCTGGGTGAGGCTGAGTACCGTCTCCCATCCGGTGCTGCCGTCCGGGGTGCAGCGGACGTAGCCCTCGGCCACGCCCTCGTAGGTCGCGTTCACCCATTGCTGAGCCGCGAGCACATTGGGATCTTCCATGCGATATGTCCCCCATCGGGTTCGTTCCGAGACCAGAGGGGCGCGCACGACACCCCGCTGTCAGACCGTCACTCATGAGGGGGGCTTGGGGAACCTCGAAGATTGCAGGGTCCCCTCGGCGTCACTATCGGCAATCCTGTGCGCTGCAAGCACAGCACCCGACTGATCCGATACAAGGGAGACACATGAACAGCAGACGGTGGAAGCTGGGTCTCGTCGCGTTGAGCGCGACGATCGCGACCGTACTTCCCATGAGCTCGGCGCAGGCGGCCTACGCGAGCAACTCCGGTTCCTACGGGACCACGTTCGTCGACGGCGCGGGCGCCCTCACCGACGACTTCGGCGACCACTTCGAGGAACTCGGCAACTCGCTGTGCTACGGCTGCGGGGAGTCGTCGAACACCGACATCGTCGTGCTCTGGCAGGCCATCCTGGTCGCCGAGCACTACCTGGACTTCCATGAGGCCGACGGGACCTTCGGGCCCAAGACCAAGGCGGCCACCATCGAGTGGCAGCAGAGTCGCGGGCTCACCGCCGACGGCATGGTCGGGGACGCCACCTGGAGTAAGGCCGACGACCGGCTCGTCTGGGTCGGCTCGACCGTGCGCTACAAGAGCGCCGGCCTCTTCGGGTTCGTAGAGCTCCATCGGGGCGACACCACCAAGTCCCAGGACGGCGGCGCCTACCACTTCCACAAGGTCATGCAGGGCGACGGCGTCCATGTCTACGACAGCACCGGCACCCGCATCTTCCACCGGGTCAAGACCATCAGCCACTAGCGTCCCGCCCCGGTACTTCCTAGGAGGTGGTCCGTCTGGCGGTGGCCCAGGTGGTCAGCCGCCGGCGTCAGGTGTCAGGCCTCCTCCGCCTTGCGGGTCTGCGGGCCGACGGATCCGTCGGCGTCCAGACCCGCCCGCTTCTGGAAGGTGATGACAGCTCCGTGAGTCATGGGGCCGAAGTCGCCATCTACTTCGCCGACTTCGGTGATGCCGTGCAGGTGCCGCAGCAGGGCACTGGAGTTCACGGACCTGGGTGCCGCCGTCGCCGCGCTTGATGGTGAATTCCCATGTCCCGTTCTCGCCCACCGTGTAGCCGCGGCCGTACTTCTCGTCCTCGTACACCGTGGGCTTCTCGCAGGTGGGCGGTGCGGACGCGGCGGCTGGGGCCTCGTCCCAGAGGGCGTGGGCCACGGTCGTGGCGCTCAGCAGGACGCCGCCACGAGCGCGCCGACCAGTGCGGGGCGTCGCCGGGGGCGAAGGCGTGGCAGTTCCTGCGCGGTGGGACGCTCGGCGTGGTTCGCGGCCAGGCAGTCCTCGGGGGTCGCGAACGGAGGCGCGTACGCGTGCGTGCCCTTGAGTTCGGCGGCCACGTTGCAGTCGGCAAGCCGCGACCGAGCCTCCTCCGGCCGTTCGGCCGGTGGATATGTGGCCCCCTTCCGTATCACCACGGCCGCCAACAAGGACAGCGCCAGGACCTGGGACCCGTCGGGTCACCAGGGGGCGTACCGGAAGATCCGGGGCAGGGGACAGCGGCGTCGGAGAGCCTGCTGCTTCACGGCGACGCGCCGAAGCCGGCCTGTGCGGAAGCCGGCTATGTCGCCGTCTGCGGTGGCGGGGCGTACTCGGTGAGCAGGAGGGCGATGTCGTCCGCCCTGTCGGCGGAACGGCGGGCGTTCCGCAGCAGCGCGTCGGCCAGATCCTCCAGGCGGCCCCCGCCCATGCGGGCCAGTGACGCCCGGAGCCGGTCGATGTCGGAATCGATGTCCGAGTCACGCCTCTCGATCAGTCCGTCCGTGTACAAGGCCAGGACCGACCCGGGTACGAGGTGCAGCTCCGACTCCGGAAAGTGTGCCGCTGTGTCGATGCCGAGCAGAGGGCCGCCGGGCACATCCAGGATTTCGGCCTGCCCGTCGGGCAGGCGCAGCAAGGGCGGGACGTGGCCGGCACGGACGATGCGCACGACTCCCGAGCGAGGATGGAGGCGGGCGTAGCAGCAGCTTGCGAGTAGCGCCGGGTCGAGGTCCATATGGAGCCGGTTGGTGTTGGCGACGACGTCGCTCGGCCGGTGGCCGGCGGTGGCGAAGGCTCGCACCGCGCTGCGCAGCTGGCCCATGGCGGCCGCGGCGGCCACGTTGTGCCCCTCGACGTCCCCGACGATCAGCGCGACCTCGTCGCCGGTGGGGATGACGTCATACCAGTCGCCGCCGATGTCCATCCCTCGGGTGCCCGGAAGATAGCGCCCGGTGACACCAAGGCCCGGCAGCGTGGGCAGCCGGTGCGGCAGCAGCGCGTTCTGCAGGCCGCGGGCGAGGGCGAATTCGGCGTCGTAGAGCCTGGCGCGTTCCAGGGCCTGGGCGATCAGACCGCCCAGCGCGGTGAGGACTCCGCGCTCCTCGTCGGGAAATCGGTGGACGTCGTTGAAGCCGAGCAGGCAGACGCCGACCGGGCGGTTCGAGGCGATCAAGGGCAAGAACGCCCAGGAGTTGGACTGACTGACCATGATCCCGGGGTAGGTCTCGAGAAGCTCCTCACGGGACTCGACGAACAACGGGGCCCCGGAGGTCAGCGCGTCTGTCACGGGCAGCCGGGCATGCAGCGGAGTGCCTTCGAACCGGGCGAGAAAGCGCTTCGAGTAGCCGCGCTGATCGAGCAGGCGCAGGCGCCCCTCCTCCACCACGGCGATGGCCAGCTTCTGGCCTCCGAAAGCGGGCAGCAGCTGCTCGGCGACGGCCTCGAACACCTCGTGCGCGGTGACCGCCTCGGTGAGCGCGCTGCCCAGGGTGAGCACCCGGTAGAGGGAACCCACGCGCGGGGCCGCGGGCGGAGGCGACCAGGAGACGGGCGGCCTCCCTTCCGCGAGGGCTGCCCCGGGTCCGGTGTCGGCCGGTACGGGCTGTCGCACGGGTGCCGCCCACCCCGTCATGCCCTGGGCGCCCGGGTGGAGGGAGAAGACCAGCCATGTGGCCGGTGGGCGGCGGACCAGGAAGGAGACCGGTTGCTGGGAGACCAGGGCGGCCCGGTAGCGGTCCTCGTACACGGGATCGGCCAGCCAGGGCAGGACGTCCCAGGGGCGTCGGCCGAGCAGTTCGTCCTGGCGGACCCCCAGCAGATTCTCCATGCTGTGGTTGGCGTAGGCGAGGCGTCCGTCGGGCGAGAGCGCGAAGAAGCCGTCCGCGAGCTGCTCGATCGCCGCCACGGCGGCCATGTGGCTCCCGGAGCCGAGCACGGCGCCGACCAGATGGGCCGAGGCCTGAGGGTCGTCAGAGCTCTCGGGCACCCGGCCCCACAGCTCGACGGCGTGGTGGCCTCCGCGGCCGTCCCGGATGCGCAGGCAGTGTGCCAGTACGTGGCGTTCCTGGACCGCGGCACGGGCGGCGGAGCGGAAGCCGGGCAGATCAGCGGGCTCGATCATGGCCGCCAGGGTGGCCGCCCGTCCGTCGAACTCGCGGGGCGGCATTCCGAAGATCGCGCACAGCTCGTCGTCGGCCGTGAGGGCTCCTGTGCCGAGATTCCAGTCGAACAGGCCCACCCGGATCACCGGGGCGGATGGCAGCGGGACCACTACCGGAGCCGTCCGTTCGTCGTACTCACCGAGCGCGCCGCGGGCCCGCAGTCCGGCGAGGGTGGCGCCCAGCCGGTCGGCGGCGGAGCGCAGCTTCCGGCGCTGCGCCCTCGACAGCCCTGTCCCGTCCGGCCTGGCCGTCCACACCACGGCCATGGTGCCGAAGGTCCGCTCGCCCGCCCGTACGGGGACCGATGCGGAGCCGAACGGGTAGGGCAGGGCGACCGAGAGCTGCGGGAAGCGCCGCATCGTCTCCTCCGCGCCGGCCAGATGGACCATGCGCCCGGAGCGGTACGCCTCCGCCACTGGCAGACCGCCGTTCACCGGGATCCGACGCCATCCGCTGAGCAGGGAGGGCGGCGACCCGCACGACGCGGCCACTACGAGCGAGCGGTGGTCGCCGGAGAGCAGAAACACGCTTCCGGTATGTGCTCCGGTCAGCTCCACGGCACCGACGATGGCACTGACCAGCGCGTCGTCGCGCTCGGGTGCTTCGCCGACACTTACGGCACCGAACGGGTACAAGCTCGATGGCACACCGTTGGCCGACACGTTGCCCTCGATCATCGATGGATAATTTGTTCCATTTTAGGACGGTCTGTAGCTCCCCGTGGACAGGTGCCGGGCCGGGGCGGCCGTCCAGTACCCACGGGCCTGACCGCGCTCGGGTGCCTTGGCGGTTGTCGACGGCTGGTAAGAGCCGGCCGCTGAGGACGCCGCCGACGCGGCGGTCGCGTGGCCGCTGTCCGGCGGCAGGCGCCCCTCTGCCCGAAGGTGCACGCTTTGCGCGCGCTCGTTGAGACCTCGGGAAGCCCTCTTTAGCATGCGTGCATTCCGCTGGCCGATATCCGGGCCTTCGCATGCCTCGGCAGCACCACCCCACCCGGTGAGACCGCCACTGCGCCGCCCCGGGAAGGACATCAACGACAATGCGTCGACAAGACACCCCGCTCGCCAGCTGTATCGCACTCATTTTGGTTTCCAGCGTTGCATGCTCCGGACTCGCCGAGAAATACGGTGGGAACAAAGAGCTGAGCGGTACGCGTATCACCGTGGCCGGCGCCTGGACTGGGGCCAATGGCGCGGACTCCGAAGTCGCCGGCAAGTTCGGCGTGGTGCCACTGCCCGGTACGCGGGACCACGCAGCCGGGATCCTGGGCGGCTCCAATCTCGCGATCAACGCGAACTCCCGGCACGGTGCCTCGGCGAATGATCTCCTGGCGTACCTGCCCAGTGACCGGGTCCAACGGCAGGTCCTGGCCGACGGCGGCCTGCCTCCCGTCCGGGCCGACCTCTACAGCGACCCGGCGCTCATTCGGCAGTGCCCCTATCTGCCCACCCTGCGCGAGGCCGTGCCGGCCGCGAAGCCGCGGCCCAAGTCCCCGCGTTACGACCAGGTGAATCTCGCGGTTCAGGCCGTCGTCAACGACGCCATGGCCCAGCGAGAGACACCGGAAAGCGCCATCGCCCGGTTGAAACGAGAACTTGAGGCTATGGCCCGACCTTGACCGTCAGGTCCGGCTGAGCTTCCTCGGTCAGGCCTGGTGGGCTACGGAGACGTGGTCCAGCGGGGTGCCGTCTCGGCCCAGGCGGTGTCCCAGGCGGCGAGGTTGCGGCGCTGGATGGCGCGGGCCGCGCTGGCGTACGCGGCGGCCGCGGCGGCGTGGACGCCGAGGGCGGCGATGACGGCCGAGCCCATGGCGTGGTTGCGGACCTGGTGGGGAGTCAGGGGCGGGTCGGTGACCTTTCCGTCGGTGTCGGCCCATACGCGGACGGTGCTGCCCTTGGGCAGGGCGGGCTGGACGTCGGCCTCGGCGGTGTGGGTGTCTCCGTCGGGGTCGGTGAAGCGGACGGGGGTGGGGTAGCGGGTCTTCCTCGCTTCGGCGGAGCCGGGTTCGGGGTGGCGCGGGGCGTCCTCGACGAGGACGGCTGTGGTGTGGTGGCGGGTCGCGGACTGGTGCTGGGCGGTACGGGCGTAGTGGCGGTGGGCCGCGTCGCCGGCCGCGAACATCGCGAGAGGGGTGCCCGCCGACACCGTCAGTGCCAGACCGAGGCCGATCCACGCCTGGGCCAGGTCGCTGCGGCGGCGCAGGGGGTTGCGCCGCAGGCGCCAGAACATGACCCGGGGCAGCTCCTGCGGAGGCGGCCACGGGGGCATACGACCGGGCAAGGCTCCTCCCTTCGGCGTGGACGCGGCGGATGCGGGGTGCCGACCGGATGCGGGGACGGGGGCGGCCTAGTCGGGTCGGCCGGGAGACGGGACGGACGCGCAGGCCGAGGGGTGGACGTGGGCGGACCGGAGGAGCTGGGCGGCGCCACGGACGGCCGCGGTGTGCGGGGCCGGGACCACGCGCAGGGGTGCGTGCAGGCGGCCGGTGAGGTGATAGGTGATGTCGGGACGCAGCGCGCCCCCGCCGGCCAGGAGGACGCCGTGGTGCAGGGCGTCGACGGTGAGGGAGGTGCGGTCCTGGCGCAGCATCCCGGTCAGCATCGTGCCCACCGCCTCGACGAGTTGCTCCGCCGACGTCGGGTCGTCCAGGTCGTTCGTGCCGACGGCCGCGTGGTGGGCGTCGGTCACGGCGCCGTCGCTCAGCAGGACCGCCTCGGTGAGCTGGGCGCCGATGTCCACCACCAGCAGCGGACGGGACAGGTCCGCGCCGGCGGCCACGGCGACACCGCGCGCGCTGGGCACGGTCAGCACACCGCACGGCTCCAGCACCTCCACGGCGGCACGCGCCCGGGCGCGGTAGGCGACGCCGTCCAGGGCGGGAGTCGTGACGATGACCAGGGGACGGGTGGAGCGCGGCAGACGATGGACGAGCAGCCTTTCCAGCATCCGACCGCACCCCTCGGCGTCGACGATGGTCCCGCGCCGGACGGGGTACACCGCGCCGGTCCCGGGGAAGGCGACGGTCGGCACGTCGACGACCACGCCCTTGCCGGCGATCCAGGCGCGGGTACGGGCACTGCCCATGTCAACCGCGATGCCGCAGCAGCGCCGGCACGCCGGCCAGGGCCAGGGCCAGGGCCGGTGCCGGGCGACGGCGGTGCGCGGCAGGGGGGTGCCGGTCATCGCCCCGCCTCCTTGACCTGCTGGCAGCGGGCGCAGTACCGGGCCTGCGGCACGATCATCAGACGCTCCCGGTCGACGGGGCGCCGGCACAGGTGGCAGGCGCCGTAGCCACCCTCGTTCATCCGCGTGAGGGCCGCTTCGACATCGGCGAGGACCATGCGGGCGGACGCGACGAGCTTGACGTGGACCTCGATCTGCGAGGCGGCCCGCCGCCGGACCCGGTCGTCCGCCCGGGAGGTGTCCGGCCCGGTGAGACGGCGCAGTTGCTCCTGGCGGAACAGCCGCTGCTCGTGCAGGTTCTCGCGCAGCGCGGCGAGGTCCTCGGCCGACAGTTGCGTCGTGCTCTCGTCGATGGTCTGGTGGTTCACCACGTCACCCCTTTTGAGGCAGGGCGTAGGAGGTCGGTACGGACGATTCTCAGACGGCGCGACGCTGGCAGGCGACGCAGTGACGGGCGTACGGCAGGATCTCCAGCCGCTCCGCCGGGACGGGCTTGGCGCAGCCCGCGCAGGTTCCGTAGGTGCCGTCCTCGATGCGGGCGAAGGCGTCCTCGATCTCCTTCAGGACCCGCTTCATCGCCGTCAGCTGCGCGGACCGGAGCGGATCGTCCGCGCTGTGCCCGCTCTCGCCGAGGGCGTGCAGCTGCGCCAGCCGGGAGACACGGGCGTGTTCCAGGCGCTGACGGGCCTCGTGCAGCGGCGGTTCGGCCCGGGTGACATCGAGCGACATGATTCGGTGCCCTTCTCGTCTCGGCGGGGGTGGACGTCCGTCCTCCACCCCGGTGCCCTCCACCCTGGCCGGACGCGCCGCGGACACCTATCGGTCGCGGACTCCATTTCCCCCGGGGCAGGGGACCCATACGGCCGCCCCATGGGTGGCGGGCGTACGGGGAAATGGGGGTCAGCGCCCATCGACGGCGCGCTCGGGACGAGGCAGCCTGGCCCCAGGTCAGTCACGCATCCCGGAGTCGCACACGCCGTGGGCCGCCTGATGGCCGACAGTGGAGGTGAACCGAGGTGGTGGAAGGGCAGGCGTGCGGCCGGTGTCGTTGTTCTGGCGGATCTTCGCCCTGAACGCCGTGGTGCTGGGCCTGGCCACGGCACTGCTGCTGTGGGCCCCCGTGACCGTGTCCGTGCCGGTCCTGCTCACCGAGGCGGTCATCCTGGTCGCCGGTCTCGCCGTCATGCTCGTCGCCAACGCCGCGCTGCTGCGCCTCGGCCTGGCCCCGCTGGACCGGCTGACCAGGCTGATGACCACCGTGGACCTGCTGCGCCCCGGCCAGCGTCTGCCCGCCGCCGGCGGCCGTGAGGTCGCCGAGCTGATCCGTACGTTCAACGCGATGCTGGAGCGGCTCGAACAGGAGCGGGCCACCAGCAGCGCCCGGGCCCTGCTGGCCCAGGAGGCCGAACGCCGCCGCATCGCGCAGGAACTGCACGACGAGGTCGGCCAGACCATGACCGCGATCCTGCTCGGCCTCAAGCGCGCGGCGGACGACGCGCCGGAGCCGCTGCGCAAGGACCTGCACGAAGTGCAGGAGATCACCCGGGAGAGCCTGGACGAGGTCCGTCGCCTGGTCCGCCGGCTGCGGCCCGGCGTGCTGGACGACCTGGGCCTGATCAGCGCGCTGACCTCGCTCACCGAGGACTTCGCCACCCACACCGGGCTGCGGATCACCCGCCGTTTCGATACCGACCTGCCCGCCCTGGCACCGGAGACGGAACTGGTCCTCTACCGCGTCGCCCAGGAGTCGCTGACCAACGCCGCCCGGCACGCGGACGCCGCACACGTCACCGTGGCCCTGCGCCACACCGACGACAGCGCGGAGCTGACCGTCACCGACGACGGCCGTGGGGTCGAGGCCGCCCGTGAGGGCGCCGGCATCCGCGGCATGCGGGAGCGGGCCCTGCTCATCGGAGGCGGCCTGGAGATCGCCCCCGCGCCCGGGACCGGCACCCGTGTCCAGCTCACCGCGCCCGTATCCAGGAAGCACTGACCATGCCCGAGACGACCACCACCGCCGCGGCGGGGACGAACACGATCCGCATCCTGCTCGCCGACGACCACGCGCTGGTCCGCCGCGGTGTGCGGCTCATCCTCGACCAGGAACCCGACCTCCAGGTGGTCGCGGAAGCCGGGGACGGGGCGGAGGCCATCGAACTGGCCCGCGCCCACGACGTCGACCTGGCCGTGCTGGACATCGCGATGCCCCGCCTGACCGGACTCCAGGCAGCCCGTGAACTGGCCGCCTTCAAGCCCGGGCTGCGGATCCTGATGCTCACCATGCACGACAACGAGCAGTACTTCTTCCAGGCCCTGAAGGCCGGCGCGAGCGGCTATGTGCTGAAGTCCGTCGCCGACCGGGACCTGGTCGAGGCCTGCCGGGCCGCGATGCGGGACGAGCCGTTCCTGTACCCCGGCGCGGTCACCGCGCTGATCCGCAACTACCTCGACCGGGCCCGCCACGGCCAGGAGACCCCCGACCAGATCCTCACCCCCCGGGAGGAGGAGGTCCTCAAGCTGGTCGCCGAGGGCCACTCGTCCAAGGAGATCGCCGACCTGCTCTTCATCAGCATCAAGACCGTCCAGCGCCACCGCGCCAACCTCCTGCACAAACTCGGCCTGCGCGACCGCCTCGACCTCACCCGCTACGCCATCCGCGCCGGCCTGATCGAACCCTGACCGCATGCCCGACGCCGCGCCCATCGCCCCCGGGACCAACGGCACCGCGCCGCAGGTGCGACATACCCCCGCCGTAGCACTGCTGGCAGCCGTCCTCCTGGCACTGCTGACCACCCTCGGCGCCGCCGCCCCGCCGGTCGTCGGCGCACCCGTGGCGGCGGCACAGCACCGGGACGACGGGCCGCGCGCCGACGACGGCTGCGACGCCGCCTGCGCCGTCCGGGCCGCAACCCGCAACGACCCGCCCAGCGAACACCCGGCCCCACGCGTCCCCCTCCTCGCCCCTGGCCAGGACACCGACACCGCCGCCCCTGCCCAGGGCGTACGGCCCCCGGCCACGACACCCCACTCGCCGTCCTCACAGCCCCACACGGCCCACGACCGCGGGCGGGCGCCCCCGGTGTCCTCCGGCACCTGACGCCCCTCTCCCCGTCCCGTCCCTCTCGCCCCGCGGCGGCCCGCGCCGGCCGCCGCGGTGGTGTGCCTGCCGGAGGCTCCGTTGAACCGTTCCCTGCGCGTGCGGGCGCTGCTCGCCCTCGCCGTGCTCGCCGTGTCCCTGTACATCGCCGTCACCGTCCCGGTCCGGCTCGGACTCGACCTACGAGGCGGTACGCAGATCGTCCTCGAGACCCGCTCCACCGCCACCGCCGAAGCCGACAGCGAGGCCACCGACCGCAGCCTGGAGGTGCTGCGCGGCCGCATCGACGCACTCGGCGTCGCCGAACCCACCCTCGTCCGCTCCGGCGAGAACCGGATCGTCGTCGAACTGCCCGGCGTGCAGGACCCGAAGAAGGCCGCCGACGTCCTGGGCCGTACCGCACAGCTCACCTTCCACCAGGTGCTCGGCACCGCCGACAGCGCCGACGACAGCGCCCGCCCCCTGCCGAAGCGGCCACGGGAACGCGTCCTGCCCGACGAGTCAGGCACGCCCCTGCGCCTCGGGGCCGCTGCCCTGACCGGCGAGCATGTCAAGGAGGCCGCCGCCCGGTTCGACCAGCAGGGCGCCACCGGCTGGCATGTCACCGTCGACTTCGAGGGCACCGGCCGCGACGGCTGGGCCCGGCTGACCGGTGAGGCCGCCTGCCATCCGGCGGGCGACCCGGCGCGAAGGGTCGCCATCGTCCTCGACGACAAGGTCATCTCCTCCCCGCAGGTCGACCCGTCCGTCGGCTGCGGGGCCGGCATCCGCGACGGCGCCACCCAGATCACGGGCTCCTTCGGCCCGGAGGAAGCCCGCGAGCTGTCCCTGCTCGTCAACGCCGGCGCCCTGCCCGTGCCCGTCGAAACCGTCGAACAGCGCACCGTCGGCCCCACCCTGGGCGCACAGGCCATCGCCGCCAGCGCCTGGGCCGCCGCCATCGGCACCGCGCTGACCTCGCTGTTCATCATCGCCGTCTACCGGCTGCTGGGCGGGCTCGCCGCCCTCGCCCTGGCCTGCTACGGCCTTGTCTCCTACGCCGCCCTGGCCGCCCTCGGCGCCACCCTGACCCTGCCGGGCCTGGCCGGGTTCGTGCTGGCCATCGGCATGGCCGTGGACGCCAACGTGCTGGTCTTCGAACGCGCGAGGGAGGAGTACGCGGCCCGCCGCCGCCCCAGCACCCGCTCGGCGCTCGCGGCCGGCTTCCGCAACGCCTTCAGCGCGATCACCGACTCCAACATCACCACGCTGATCGCGGCCGCCCTGCTGTTCTTCCTCGCCTCCGGGCCCGTCCGCGGCTTCGGCGTCACCCTCGGCATCGGTGTGCTCGCCGCCGTGTTCAGCGCCCTGGTGATCAGCCGCCTCCTCGCCGAGTTCGCGGCGAGCCGCCCGAGCGTGCGCCGGCGCCCCCGCCTCACCGGCATCGCCACCACCGGCGCGGTCCGCGACCGCCTGGTCCGCCGCAACCCCCAGCTGATGCGCCGGCCGCTGCGCTGGCTGGCCGCGTCCGCCGCGGTGCTGGTGCTGGCCGGCTCGGGGATCGCGGTGCGCGGGATCGACCTCGGCGTGGAGTTCACCGGTGGCCGTCTCATCGAGTACGCCACCGCCGGCCCCGTCGATCCCGACCGGGTCCGCACCGCCCTCGCCGACGCCGGACTGCCCCGCGCCGTCGTGCAGTCCTCGGGCGACTCGGGCCTGACGGTCCGCACCGGGACGTTGACCGACGCCGAAGCGGCCGAGGTCGGCGGCGCCGTGGACGACGTCGCGGGCGGCGCGGACAAGGTCCGTGACGAGCTGATCGGCCCGAGCCTCGGCAAGGAGCTGCGCCAGGGTGCGCTGATCGCGCTCGCCGTGGCCCTCGGGGCGCAGCTCGTCTACCTCACCGTGCGGTTCCGCTGGGTCTTCGGCACCGCCGCGGTCGTCGCCCTCGCCCAGGACGTGGTGATCCTGCTCGGCGTGTTCGCCTGGCTGGGCAAGCCCGTCGACGGGGTGTTCCTGGCAGCCCTGCTCACGGTGGTCGGCTACTCGGTCAACGACTCCGTCGTGCTCTTCGACCGGGTCAGGGAACTGGCCCGCAAGGCCTCCCGGGCGCCGTTCGCCGGCATCGTGAACCAGGCGATCCTGCAGACCCTGCCCCGCACCGTGAACACCGGCATGGGCGCCGCGTTCATCCTCACCGCCCTCGCCGTGCTGGGCGGCTCCTCGCTCACCGACTTCGCGCTCGCCCTGCTCATCGGCCTCGCGGTCGGCACCTGCTCCTCCGTCTGCACCGCGGCGCCCCTGGCGATCCGGCTGCACCGCCGCACCCCACCCCGCAAGCCGTCACACCGCCCCTGACCGCCGGGATCCCCCGGCAGGCGGGGCGGGTGAGGCTCGCGTCACCGCGGGGGCGTCAGCGCGACAGCCCCTCGCGGTGGTAGCCCTGGGCGAGCCTGGCCAGGGCCACCGCGCCGAGCAGCAGTCCGAAGTCGCGCAGCGCGACGTCGTAGTAGTCGGGGATGGTCAGGAGGTTGACGATGATGCCGGCGAGCCATCCGGCCACCAGCCAGCCCCCGAAGCGCGGGGCCAGAGCGACGACGAGACCCGCGACGATCTCGATGACACCGACGGCGTACATGGCCGCCTGGGCGCTGCCCGGAACGACGTCGTTGATCCACGGCGCGAGATAGCCGGGCCAGTCCACGAGGAGGTTGGCGAACTTGTCCAGTCCGAACAGGATCGGCGCCACGGTGAACCCGGTGCGCAGGATGACGAATGCCTGGTAGCGGGGGTCGGCGAGCGCGGCTCGCCGAGGCCCGGCCGACGTGGTTGTGGTGGTGGACGACATGGCGTTGTTCCTTCGCGTCTTCTAACAACAACTCTCACTGTCGATAGAAGCAGCCTCAGCGTTCTTAAGTCAATGGGCATGGGTTTTACACTGGTGTTCGTGGACCGTCCGAACGAAGCCAGCCGCCCAGACGTCTCCGCCGTCGCCGCTCTGGACGAACCGACGCGCCGGAGGCTGTACGACCATGTCGTGCGCCAGCAGGAGCCTGTCAGCCGTGACGAGGCTGCCGCCGCGCTCGGGCTCGCGCGCCAGACCGCGGCCTTCCACCTGGACCGACTGGCGGACGAGTCACTCCTCGACGTCGTCTACGAACGGCGCAGCGGCCGCACCGGCCCGGGAGCGGGCAGGCCGGCCAAGCTGTACCGGCGCTCCGCCAAGCAGGTCACCGTCAATCTTCCCGAGCGGCAGTACGAGCTGGCCGGACGGCTCCTGGCCCAGGCCCTGGAGGAGTCCGAGGCCACCGGCGAACCGGTCCGTTCCGTCCTGCACCGAAAGGCCCACGGGGTCGGCACCCAGCTGGCCGGGCAGCGCACGGGCGTGTTCGACCTGCTGGAGGAGTACGGCTTCGAGCCCCGCTACGACGGTGACGCGATCGTGCTGGGCAACTGCCCCTTCCACGCGCTCGCCCGCGAACACACGCAGACCGTCTGCGGCATGAACCTCCACCTGCTCCGCGGCGTCCTCGAAGGGCTCGACGAGCAAGGCCGCCAGGCGTGTCTGGCGCCCGGGGCCGGCCACTGCTGCGTCCGTCTCGAACCGACGGCTCAGTAGACGGAAAGCCCGTAGGCGCTCAGTACCTCCTGGATCGGCTGGTAGTAGGTGCTCCCGCCCGAGGCGCAGTTCCCGGAGCCGCCGGAGAGGATCCCGACGACCTTGTCGCCGGCGTAGAGCGGGCCCCCGCTGTCGCCCGGCTCGGCGCAGATGTTGGTCCGGATCAGGCCGGAGACGGTCCCCTCCGGGTAGGTGACGGTCGCGTTGAGCGCGGTCACCACGCCGCAGTGGACCCCGGTGGTCGCGCCCCGGCGGCACACGCTCTGGCTGACATAAGCGGTCGCGGTCCCGGTGACGTCGACGGTTCCGATGGTGCCCGGGTGCGGCACGGACGGGTTGGAGTACTGGACGACACCGAAGTCGTTGCCGGGGAAGCTGGTGCCGGTGGTGGCGCCGACCGTCGTGGTCATGGCGGAACTGGTGTACCAGGTGGGCAGGGTGTCGGTGCAGTGGCCGGCGGTGACGAAGTAGTACGTGCTGCCGCTGCGCACGTTCACCCCTGCCGAACAGCGCCGGCCGGCCGCGTAGATGCCGTCGCCGCCCGACAGGAGGGTGCGCAGACGGCCGTCGAGCCGTTCGAGGGTCGCGACACCCGGGAAGGCCCCGGTGGCCCGCCGGATTCTGGCCAGGTCCGCGTCGGTGACCGTGGAGTCGGCGAGGACGCGCAGCTTCCCGGTGCGCTCGTCGACGGTCCAGGCCGTCCCGGCGACGCCCAGGGACTCGACGGCCGAGGCCGCGCCGGCCACCGACGCGGCGGACGGTCCGGCGTCGGCCGTGGGCGCTGCGGCCGCGCTCGTGTCGGACATGGCGAGAGCTGCCGCCACGACCAGGCTCACGACCGAGGCGACCAGCCGTGGACGACGTCTGACGGGGGTGCGGCGCACTGTGCTCACTGAAGGCTCCCGGGGACGGTAGGGCAGGTTCGAGTGATGGCGCACGGCCGCACGGGACGCGGCCACGGGCTGCCCGCCGACGCCGCGTCGAGACCGGCCGACGTCTCAGTGTGTCCGGCCCCGCCCGGTCGGGGTAGGTGGCCTTCGGCCGAAGGGACGGGCAGGAGAAGCCAGTTGGTCCGGTCGCGTCAGCGGCCGGTCCCGTCGCGGCGGCAGTACAGGAACAGGTGGGGCTCCGGCCCGGCGCCGGGGTGGTCCGGCGTGAAAGTGACACTGTGCCGGGACAGCACCGTCAGCCCCGCCGCCTCCACCATGCCGACGACGCCCTCCTCGGCGAAGCTGGTCGCGTGGACCGGCCGGCCCATGAAGACCACCTCCACACCCTCCACGTCCGCGGGCACGGTGGCCAGCACCAGATGCCCGCCGGGCCGCAGCGCCAGGGCCAGCCGTCGCGTCAGCGCCGACTGCTCGGCGCGGGTCATCTGCAGCAGCGAGAAGAACACGCACACGCCGTCCAACGAGCCCGCCTCGAACGACAGCTCCCTGACGTCGGCGTGGCGGAACTCGGCCTCGGGGACCTGACGGGCGGCGAGTTCGACCATCACGGGGGAGACGTCGACGCCCAGCACCGAGTGCCCCGCCCCGACGAGCGCGGCCGCGGTGGGCCGCCCGGTGCCGCTGCCCACGTCCAGCGTCCGCGCGGCGGGCGGCAGCCGCTCGATCAGCCACTCCAGCGCGGCCAGGTGCGCGGGGGCCCGGCCGAACGCCTTCTCGTAGTCGGCGCCCAGCGCGTCGAACAGCGCGGCGGCGGGCGGCCGTTGGCGCTTGACGTCCTCGTGTCTCACGTCGTCGTGCCCCACGTCGGTGTCCCTCCGCTCGTCGGCCCGCATCGTCGCACCCGTCGGACGCGTGCCACAACGGCGGCCCGATGCGCGTCCCGACGGTCCGGGCAGGGGAGAATGAGGGCCGTACCCAACGGTCTAGCTGTGCGGAGGAGCGGGGAAATGCAGGACGCGCGAGCGGGGCAGGCCGCCCGGCCCGAGGACCTCATCGATGTGGCCCGCCTGGTCACGGCGTACTACGCACTGCACCCCGACCCGGCCGAACCGGGTCAACGGGTGGCGTTCGGCACCTCGGGACACCGCGGCTCGTCCCTCGCGGCGGCGTTCAACGAGGACCACATCGCCGCCACCAGCCAGGCCATCTGCGAGTACCGCGCCGCCCAGGGCACCGACGGCCCCCTCTTCCTCGGCGCCGACACCCACGCCCTGTCGGAGCCCGCCCGGATCACGGCGCTGGAGGTCTTCGCGGCCAACGACGTGACCGTCCTCATCGACCAGGCCGACGGCTACACGCCCACCCCGGCCGTCTCGCACGCCATCCTCACCCACAACCGGAACCGCACGTCCGCTCTCGCCGACGGCGTGGTCGTCACCCCCTCGCACAACCCGCCCGCCGACGGCGGCTTCAAGTACAACCCGCCGAGCGGCGGCCCCGCCGGCTCCGAGGCGACCTCCTGGATCCAGGACCGCGCCAACGAGATCATCACCGGCGGCCTGAAGGACGTACGCCGGATCCCGTACGCCCGCGCCCTGGCCGCGTCCGGCACGGGCCGCTACGACTTCCTCGGTACCTATGTGGCCGACCTGCCGAACGTGCTGGACCTGGCGGCGATCCGGACCGCCGGTGTGCGCATCGGCGCCGATCCGCTGGGCGGCGCCTCGGTCGCCTACTGGGGCCGGATCGCCGAACAACACCGCCTCGACCTCACGGTCGTGAACCCGCTGACCGACCCCACCTGGCGTTTCATGACGCTCGACTGGGACGGCAGGATCCGCATGGACTGCTCATCGCCGTACGCCATGGCCTCCCTCATCGAGCAACGCGACCGCTTCGACATCGCCACCGGCAACGACGCCGACGCCGACCGGCACGGCATCGTCACCCCGGACGCGGGCCTGATGAACCCCAACCACTATCTGGCCGTGGCGATCTCGTACCTCTTCTCGCACCGCGAGGAGTGGCCCGCGGGCGCCGGCATCGGCAAGACCCTGGTGTCGTCCAGCATGATCGACCGGGTCGCCGCCGACGTCGGCCGAGAGCTGGTCGAAGTCCCCGTCGGCTTCAAGTGGTTCGTGGACGGCCTGTCCGACGGCACGCTCGGTTTCGGCGGCGAGGAGTCGGCCGGCGCGTCCTTCCTGCGCCGCGACGGCTCGGTGTGGACCACCGACAAGGACGGCATCATCCTGGCCCTGCTCGCCTCCGAGATCACGGCGGTCACCGGCAAGACCCCCTCCCAGCACTACGCCGAGCTCACCGACCGCTTCGGCGCCCCCGCCTACGCGCGCGTCGACGCCCCGGCCTCCCGCGAGGAGAAGGCCCTGCTCGCCAAGCTGTCCCCGCGTCAGGTCACCGCCGACACCCTCGCCGGCGAGCCGGTCACCACGGTCCTCACCGAGGCGCCCGGCAACGGCGCCGCCCTCGGCGGCATCAAGGTGGCCACCGCCAACGCCTGGTTCGCGGCCCGCCCTTCGGGCACCGAGGACGTCTACAAGATCTACGGCGAGTCGTTCCTCGGCACCGACCATCTGCGCCAGGTCCAGGAGGAGGCCAGGTCCGTGGTGCTCGCGGCGCTCGGCGGCTGACGCCCCGTCCGAAACGAAACGTCGGAATCGTTGCCCGCCGGTGAGTCACGGGGCCGCACCGGCGGCCGTCCTCGCCGTCTCCCGTGCTGACGGAGATGACGGAGACACCTCGGCTTCGAAGAGGACCTGAGTCAGTGCGGCGACCCGGCCCGGCGGGGCCGCTCGGCCGTTCTCGGGGACGGGGGACGAGGGCACGGTGCCGGACCCGTCTCAGGCCGCAGCCGCGGCGGCCGTGGTGGTACCGGCGTACGGCAGGTGCCGTCGCAGTGCGCCCACGGTGTGGCGGATCTGGTCCGGGGTGTGGTCGCAGGTGACGAAGAACCGCAGTCGGGTCAGCTCCTCGGGGACGGCCGGGTGGAGGATCGGGTTGACGCTGATGCCCTGCCGGAACAGCGCCTCCGCCAACTGCAGGGTCCTCGCCGAGTCCCCGACGATGCACGGGACGATCGGCGAGTCGTGGCTAGCGCCGATGTCGACGCCGGCCCGGCGCGCCAGGCTCGCGAAGAGCGCCGAGTTCTCCCGCAGGCGTGTCAGGCGCCGCGGTTCGGCACGCATCGTGCGCAGCGCGGCCAGGGAGGCGGCGGCGTTGGCGGGAGTCATACCGGCGCTGTAGACGAACCCCGGGGCGGTGTACCTGAGGTACTCCACGACACTCCGGCCGGCCCCGATGTAACCGCCGCACCCGGCCAGCGCCTTGGACAGCGTGCCGCCCCACAGGTCGACGGCCCGGCGGTCGACGTCGTGGTACTCACCGATACCGCGCCCGGTGGCGCCGATCACGCCGATGCTGTGCGCCTCGTCGACCATCAGAAGCGCGCCGTGCCGCTGCTTGACGTCGATGAGCGCGGGCAGGTCGGCGATGTCGCCGTCCATGCTGTACACGCCCTCGACGACGACGAGCACACGGCGGTACTGGTGCCGAATCCGGGTGAGGAGGGCGTCCAGGGCGGCGGCGTCGTTGTACGGGAAGGGCCGTCGCGTGGCCCCGGAGAGCTTGCAGCCCTGGAGGATGCTGTCGTGGGCGAGTGAGTCGTGGACGATCAGGTCGTCCGGCCCTACGAGATGCCCGATGACGGTGACGTTGGTGGCGTGGCCGCTGGTCAGGGTGATCGCGTCCTCGGTACCGAGGGTGTCGGCCAGTTCCCGCTCCAACTGGAGGTGAAGCGGACGGCTGCCGGACAGCAGCCGGCTGGCGGACGCGGACGTACCGCACCGTGCGACGGCCTCCGCCGCCGCCTCGGTTGTCCGGGGGTCGCCGGCCAGCCCCAGGTAGTTGAAGCCGGAGAAGGAGATCAGCTCACGGCCGTCCACGACGGTGGTGTCCGTCATGTCGCCCTCGTGCACGCGGAAGTACGGGTTCGGCAGGGCGAGCCGGTCGAGCAGGTTCATGCGCTCCTGGTGCGCGGCCACCTCGGGGAAGCGGTCGATGCGGGTCCGGTCCTGCGGGAGCCGGTCGGCCGGCGGCGGCGAGGAGTCGGCGGGGGCGGGCTCGGGGTGCCTTCGTGCCGGGTGCCTCGGTTCGGCGTGCCTGGGCTCGGGGACCGGGGGACCGGCCGGCCGGGGCAGCGGACTCAGCCCGGCCGACAGGCCGGGTGTCGCCTCCTCCCGCACCATCGCCGTGACGCTGCCGACCGTGGGCCGGGCGCACCTCTCGTCGACCGTCAGGGACGGCCAGCGCCGTTTGAGCGACGTGAACAGGTCCGTCAGCATCAGCGAGTCGAAACCGAGGTCGTCCACCAGCCGCTGACCGGCGTGCAGATCACTGGCGGGGAATGCGCTGATCCGGGCTATCTGCTCGAACACCGCGGCCTGCACTGCCGCCTCTGCCTCTATCTCTATCTCTGCCTCTGCCTCTGCCCCTGCCTCCGCCCCTGCATCGGCCTCGACCTCTGGCCCTGTTCCCGCCACTGCTTCGTCGGCGTGCTCGGCGTGCTCGGCGTGCTCGGCGTGCTCGGCGTGCTGGGCGTGCTGGGCGTGCTGGCCGGGTTCCGAGTGCGCCGCGGTCAGCGCCTCGCCGAGGCGGTCAAGGAGGGTCATCTGGTGCTGGATCAGGTCGAGAAGCTCGTGCATGGGGTGGTCCTTGGTCGGGGTGGGGGACGTCCGGGGGCGGGGCGCGTCGGCGGGGGTCGGCGGGGGCGTGGGGGTGGCCGGCGCGGAGGGGGTCTCGTGGGCCGCCGCTGTCGGCCGGTGCCCCCACCAGTAGGACTGCGTCTCCAGCCGGGCGATCGGCAGGTCCAGCAGTCGGCGGTCGGCCGGCTCGATCAGCTGTCGTACGTCCACGTCGACGCCCAGGACGGCGAGGCGCGCGAGGGCGGCCAGGTAGCCGCGCTGACCGTCCGGCGCGGGGTTGTCGACGGCGACGACGTGGACGTCGTCCTGCTCGGCGAGATTGCGGCGGACGGCGGAGAGGAGCGAGTTGCCGCCCGTCACCTGTACGAAGAGGCGGGCGCCCGCGTCGTAGGCGCTGCGGACGGCGTCGCTGAAGCGGACCGGCGCGGAGGCGTGACGCGACCACAGCCGGCGCAGCTCGTCGGGGTCGTCGCACACGGTCCCGCTCACGCAGGAGACCAGCGGCAGGCGGGGGTCGGTGAGCGGGCGTCCTTCGAGGTCGGCGCGCATGGCCTCGTCGCCGGCCGTCAGCCGCGGCGAGTGGAAGGCGCCTGAGACCTCGAGCGCCCTCGTGGCGACACCGGCCTCGGCGCAGAGTCGCCGTAGCGCGTCGAGGGCTTCCCTGGTGCCGCTGACCACCGTCTGCCGGGGCTCGTTGAAGCATGCGATCCACACGTCCCGGACGTCCTCGACCAGCCGTCGGCAGGTCTCCTCGTCCGTCTGCACGGCGAGCATCGCGCCGCGCGGCTCGCCCTCCGCGTCCCGCAGGACCGCGCCTCGCCGGGCCAGCAGGGCCACGGTCTCCTCGGCCGGGAGGACACCGGCCGTCGCCGCGGCCGCGAACTCACCCACGCTGTGGCCCAGTACGACATCCGGGCCGACACCGCAGGCCGCCAGCAGCCCGGTGGCGGCGAGCTGCACGGTGCCGAGCAGCGGCTGGCACACCTCGGTGGGGGCGAGGCGGCGCCTGAGGCCGGTGTCGTTCGCCGAGTCCGCCGCCGGCCCGTACAGCAGATCGGCCGGGTCGACGCCGGTGTGCCGCCGCGCTTCGGCGCCGAGGGCGTCGACGGCGTCGCGGAAGTCGGGGTACCGGTCGTGGAGTTCCCGCATCATGCCGGGGCGCTGGCTGCCCTGGCCCGGATAGACGAAGGCGATCCGGCGGGCGGCGGGCCGCAGCGGAGCGTCCGCGGCGAAGGCACCGTCACCGAGGTCGCCCCGGGCCCCCTCGGCCAGCTGCCGGCGTGCTCTGCGCAGCCGTTCGGTGAACTCGGCCGTGTCACCGGCGACGATCGCCAGCCTGCTCGGCAGCGGCTCGCGCCCGGCCAAGGTGTGGGCCAGCGCCGCCATGGACGGCATGGGCCGGGAGCCCGGGTGCTCCAAATGGCCGAGGAGGTCGTCGATGTGCTCCCGAAGCAACTGCGGACTGCCGGCCGAGATCAGCGCGAGCTGGGGCTCGGCGTCCCGGACGGCGTCGACGCCACCTGTCCGAGGGGAGTACGAAGGCCGCCGGACGGAGGTCGAGACGGGCGCCTGCTGGAGGACCGCGTGCACGTTGGTGCCACCGAAACCGAAGGAACTGACGGCCGCGCAGACCGGTGCGGCCCCCTTCGACCGCGGCTGCGGCAGGGCCCGCGCGGTGTCGGCCACGCGCAGGCCGGCGGAGTCCAGTCCCAGGTCGGGATGGGGGATGACGTCGGGCTGCGGCACGACCGTGCGGTGGTGCACCACCAGCGCGGTCTTGATCAGGCCCGCGATGCCGGCCGCGGACAGCGAGTGCCCGATGAGGGCCTTGCCCGAGGAGAGGTAGCAGACGCCCGGGTCCCGGTCCCCGCCCTCGGTCCGCAGGCGGCGCAGCGCCTCCACCTCCGCGCGGTCGCCGACGCTGGTCCCCGTCCCGTGCGCCTCGATGAAGGAGGCCGCGTCCGGAGGCAGGCCCGCGTCGTCGAACGCGCCGCGCATGGCACGCAGCTGTCCGTCGGCGCTCGGCGTCAGCGGTCCCGCCGAGGCGCCGTCGTTGGCGGAGCCGATGCCCTTGATGACGGCGTAGACGCGGTTGCCGTCGACGAGCGCGTCCTGGAGCGGCCGGAGGATCACGGCGCCGGCCCCCTCGCCGAGCACGAAGCCGTCCGCCCTGGTGTCGAACGGACGGCACACCCCCGCGGCCGACAGCGCGCCCAGCCGGGAGAAACCGACCAGGCTGTCCGGCGTGAGACTCAGGTAGACCCCGCCGACGACCGCGGCCGCGCAGGTACCGCGACGCAGCTGCGCAACCGCGTGGTCGAGGGCCACCAGAGAGCTGGAGCACGCGGCGTCCACGGTGAAGCTGGGGCCGCCGAGGCCGAAGTGCCGGCTCACGGCGGCGGGCGCCATGTTGAGCAGGACGCCCGGCATGGTGAAGGTGCCGATGGGCGGGAGATCCCGGGCGGCGCCGGCCTTGAGCGCCTTCAGGGCGTCGGTGTCGGCGGTCATGCCGAGGGATCCGTCGGCGAGTCCGAGGGCCCGGGCCCGCACGGTGGCGAGTTCCCGGTAGTCGGACACCGAGAGGCCGAAGAAGACGCCGGTGCGTTCCCGGTCGAAGCCGCCGCGGCCCAGCCCGGCGTCGTCGAGGGCCTCACGGGTGACGTCGAGCGCCAGGCGGTGCTGCGGGTCCATGGCCTCGGCGCGACGCGGCGGCAGACCGTAGTGCCCGGCGGCGAAGCGGTCCACGTCCCGCAGGAAAGCGACCTGGTCCGTGTACGCGCTGTCGGGGGCCTGTGGGTCGCCGGGCCGGTGGAACGTGTCATGGTTCCAGCGGTCCTTCGGGACCGCGGTGAACTGCCGTTCCCCACGGAGGAGGAGCTTCCAGTACGCCCTGAGGTCCGCGGCTCCGGGGAAGCGGCAGCCGAGTCCGACGATGGCGATGTCATTCATGGGGAACCTGTTCGGGTCTGCGGTGGGGGGTGGACTGCAACCGTCCCTCGTCGGGGACGAACGCCCCAGCCCCGGCTGTTCGTTACTTGACGCGGGGCGCGGCGGGGGTTACGGACGGGGTCACAGACCCAGGGCGATGGCCGTCCGGGTGAGCTCGGCGGTGCTGTTGATGTCGAGCTTGGCGCGGATACGACGGAGGTAGGCGTCGACCGTGTGCTTGGACAGTCCCATGAGCCGGGCCGCCTGGAGGTAGGTGCAGCCTCGGGCGATGTGCTGGAGCGTCTCCCTCTCGCGCGGGGCCAGCGCGGGGGCGGTGGCTTCGTCGTGCGGGGTGGTGATGGTGAAGCTCATGGGGGTCCTCTGACAGATCGACTCGGTCATCTCCGCTCACATCACCGGAAGCGATGGATGTCCGAAAGCTGCAATTTGTCCGTTTCCAATACCTTGGCCGGTGGACGTCATGGCGCTGTCCGTCGACTGTCACAGCCGCGTCACAGGGGCATCTCCGGGCCGGTCAGGGCCGTACGCGTCCCCCTGTGGCGCACGCGGCCGGCGCGGGGTGTCCCTGGGTGCGGGACAGCTCGCTCGCGCAGCGCTGTAAGGCCATTTCCAGGACCTCCGGCATGTTCAGGGTTCCGGTGCCGTCCGGCGGGACGAGCCAGCGCAGGGCGCCCCAGCGGCAGTGCGGGGCGGGAGTGGCGATCCAGGTGCCCGCGCCGAGCAGGCGTACGCCGGTGCCGATCCACACGGTCTGCGGCTCCGGGGGCAGCAGGAAGCCGACGGTGCGCCGTCTGGTGTCCAGGAGGCAGGGGCCGCGGTCGAGCAGGGGCAGCTCTTCCAGGAGGTCGGCGACGCGCAGCCCGAGTGCCTCCGGCACGATCAGTACGTCCCAGAACCGTCCGGCGGCCAGAAGCGCGACCCCGGTGCTGCCGTTCTGCCACTCCTGTTTGCAGGCGCCGGGATCCTCCGATGCCGCTGCCAGCCACTCCATTGACTTCGTCCACTCCGTGAGTGCCATGTAGAGCCTCCCTGTGGTGCGCCGACGACCGAGATGGAGGCCTCAGTGCACCGGCTGCCCGGTGTCCCGGCCATACGGCGGGGGCTCAATTCCCCGTATGGGGCGAGCGCCCGCGCGCCAAACCGGCAGATATATGCAGCGCGTGCGCCCCCGTGCTCCCTGTGTCCGCCCGCGCCCGCGTCCTGGGTGTTCAGGGTGGTGCGCTGGTTTCAGACGTTTCACAGATCGTCGAGGGCGCGCCCCGTCGCGTCCCGTGGCACACCCGAGCCGGACCTCGGCGTGTCGTCCCGGCTGACCGCGGTGCGTACGGCCCTGGCCCGGATCGGCACCACGCTGGACGAGGACGCCACCTGCGCGGAGCTGACCAGGGAGGCCGCCGGGCAGACGGGCGGCACGGCGGCGGTGCTGCGGTTCGGCGGTGAGGGCGGACCGGCGTACGAGGCCGTCCACGGCGACCCGGCGACACTGCCTCCCGTGCGGCGGCCCGGGAAGCGGCCGGCTCGGACGGGAAGGCGACCCCCTCCCCGGTGTCCGACGGCACGCGACCGGCGGTCTGCGTCCCCCTGGCCACCGACGGCCACTCCTACGGCGTGCTGGTCTGCGCCCGGGGCCGCTCGCCGTTCGCCCAGCCGGAGGCAGAGCTGCTCGCCCTGCTCGCCGAACGCGCCGCCTCCCACATCCGGCACGCCCGGGAGCACGACCGCGTCCGAGGCGTCGTCGGCAAGCTCCAGCGGGCGCTGCTAGGGCCTGTCCACCGGGCAGGCCCTGGCCGTCGCGCGTCCGGTG
>NZ_KQ948949.1:0-75030 GCF_001514235.1 Streptomyces caeruleatus
GCCCTCAGCCCAACGCCTCGTCCAGCAGCGCCGCCCACTGCGCGACCACGCGGTCCCGGCGTGCCGTGTCGTCCGTGAGCAGGTTGGCCAGGCCCAGGCCGCGGGCCATGTCCAGCAGGCCCTGCACGGCCTCGCGGGCGCCCGGCCGGGACTCGTCGGCGCCCAGCAGGTCGACTGCGATCCGGTGGGTCTCGCGGCCCACGCGGGCCTCCAGCTCCGTGACCCGCGGCCGCAGCTGCTCCTCGTTCGACGCGGCCACCCACAGATGCAGCGCCGCGCGGAACAACGGGCCGGTGTAGAGATCCACCAGCGCCGACACCACCACCCGGCGGTCCCCGGCAGCGCCCTCCGGGAACAGGGCCCGCAGTGCCGTCGAGCGCTCCTCGGCGACGTACTCCACGGCCGCCGTGAAGAGGTCCTCGCGGGTCGGGAAGTGGTGCTGGGCCGCGCCTCGGGAGACGCCGGCGCGTTCGGCGACGACGGAGACCGTGGAGCCCGCCCAGCCGTGTTCGGCGAGGCAGGCCACGGCGGCCTCCAGGAGCCGTTGCCGGGTGGCGCGGCTGCGGTCCTGCTTGGGCACGCGGTCCGCTCGGTCCACGCGGTCGCCGACTGTGCTCACACCGCCCATTCCGGATCCCGTCTTTCTAGGAAGGCCGTCATCCCCTCGCGGGCCTGCGTGGAGGAGAACAGCCGGGCCGAAAGCGCGGTCAGGTCGGCCGCGTCCCGGTCGAAGGTTTCCAGCACCTTAGCCGTGAGCAGCGCCTTCGTCTCGGCCAGGGCCTGCGGGGAGGCCCGGCGCAGGCCGTCCAGGACCGGGGTCAGGGTGGCGTCGACGTCCTCGCCCGCCACCGTCAGCAGGCCGATGCGGGCCGCCTCCGGGGCGCTGAAGCGTTCGCCGGTGAGGTAGTAGCGGGCCAGGGCGCGGGGGTCCGTGCGGGGCAGCAGGGGCAGCGAGATGACCGCGGGGGCGACGCCTATGTGCACCTCGGTGAAGGCGAAGGTGGCCTGTGTCGACCCGGCGGAGATGTCACAGGCCGCGAGCAGGCCGAGGCCGCCCGCGCGGACGTGGCCGGTGACCCGGGCGACGACCGGCCTGGGCAGTTCCACGATCTGCCGGAGCAGCGCCACCAGTGCCTCGGGGGGCGGCGGGTCGCGCAGGTCGGCGCCCGCGCAGAACGTGTTGCCGGTGTGGGTGAGGACGATCGCGCGTACGTCGGCGTCCTTGGCGCAGTCCGTCAGCGCGTCGGTCAGCTCGCCCACGAGGGCGGCCGAGAGGGCGTTGCGGTTGGCCGGCGAGTCGAGGGTGAGGGTCTCGACGCCACGCGCGCGCGTGCGGCCGATCAGCGTCATGTGTGCTCCCTTGGTGTCCGCAGCTCGCGGCGCAGGATCTTGCCGGAGGCGGCCCGCGGGACGGCGTCGATGAAGGTGACCTGACGGACGCGTTTGTACGGGGCGACGCGTTCGGCGACGTACATCATGACCTCGCCCTCGGAGAGGTCGGTGGCGGTGGGCTGGCGGACCACGTGGGCGTGCGGCACCTCGTTGCCGTCGTCGTTGCAGACGCCGATGACCGCCGCGTCGGCTATGCCGGGGTGGGTGAGCAGGAGGGCCTCCAGTTCGGCGGGGGCCACCTGGAAGCCCTTGTACTTGATCAGTTCCTTGACGCGGTCCACGACGAACAGCCAGCCGTTGGCGTCCACATGGCCCACGTCCCCCGTGTGCAGCCAGCCGTCGGCGTCGATCATCGCGGCAGTGGCGTCGGGCCGGCCGAGGTAGCCCTTCATGACCTGCGGACCGCGGATGAGGATCTCGCCGGACTCGCCGACGCCGAGGTCCTTGTCGGGGTCGTCGAGGGAGACGACCCGCATCTCGGTGCCGGCGATGAGCCGGCCGACGGTGCCGGCGGGGGCGTCCCGCATGGCCGCCAGGGGGACGACGTGGGTGCCGGGGGACAGTTCCGTCATGCCGTACGCCTGTCCCACGGGCGGCAGGCCCAGGCGCTGCGAGCAGGCCGCCGCGAGCTTGGCGTCCAGGGGCGCGGCGGCGCTGACGACGTACTTCAGCGAGGACAGGTCGTACTGCGCGACCAGCGGGTGCTTGGCGAGGGCGAGGACGATCGGCGGGGCCACGTACAGGCCGGTGATGCGGTGGTTCTGGATGGCCGCGAGGAAGGTCTCCAGGTCGAAGCGGGGCAGCACCACGACCGTCGCGCCCTGCCTCAGGGGCGCGTTCATCAGGGCCGTGAGGCCGTAGATGTGGAAGAAGGGCAGCACGGCGAGGATGCGGTCGCCGGGGGACGCCGATATCGCGGGTTCGAGCTGGGCCAGGTTGGTGGCGATCTGGCGGTGGGTGAGCATCACGCCCTTGGGGATGCCGGTGGTGCCGGAGGAGTACGGCAGGGCGGCGACGTCCGCCACGGGGTCGATGTCGACCTGTGGTTCGGGCGCGGCGGAAGCCAGCATGTCGATGAGCGACCGGTGCCCCGGCGCGCTGTCGCACACGAAGATCTCCCGGACGCCGCCCGCGAGTTCGGCGGCCCGGCGTGCCGCCTCCAGCAGCGGTGACACGGTGACGATCCAGCGGGCCGCCGAGTCCTTCAGCTGCTTGGCGAACTCCTCGGGCGTGGCGAGCGGGTGCACGGTCGTGACGGAGGCACCCGCGCGCGTGGCGGCGTAGAACGCCGTCGGGAAGGCCACCGTGTTCGGGCTGTGCAGCGCGAGTACGTCGCCCTTGCGGACGCCCGCCTCGGCGAGGGCGGCGGCGACGCGCCGGTGGAAGCGGTCGAGCTGCTCGTAGGTGAGGGTGGTGCCGTCCGTGCCGTCGACGAGCGCGGGCGTGTCCCCGAACTCTGCGGCCCGGCCCAGTACGGCCTCGTGGATGGGCAGTTCTACGGCCGGGACGTCTGCGTACTCGCTGCGGAACACGGTTCCTCCTCGCGACACGGTGCCGGGCGGGTGCCGGTCAGTACGACTTGGGCAGGCCCAGGGTCTGGTGGGAGACGTAGTTGAGAATCATCTCCCGGCTCACCGGAGCAATACGAGACACGCGCGCGGCGGTTATCAGCGAGGCGAGCCCGAACTCGCGCGTGAGGCCGTTGCCGCCGAGGGTGTGCACCGCCTGGTCGACCGCCTTCACGCAGGCCTCCCCGGCCGCGTACTTGGCCATGTTGGCGGCCTCTCCCGCGCCGACGTCGTCTCCCGCGTCGTACAGGCAGGCCGCCTTCTGCATCATCAGACGGGCCAGTTCGAGGTCGATGTGCGCCTGGGCGAGGGGGTGCGCGATGGCCTGGTGGGCGCCGATGGGGGCCTTCCAGACGGTGCGGTCGCGGGCGTACTCGACGGCGCGGGCGAGCGCGTACCGGCCCATGCCGATCGCGAAGGCGGCCGTCATGATGCGCTCTGGGTTGAGGCCGGCGAAGAGCTGGAGGAGGCCCGCGTCCTCGTCTCCGACGAGCGCGTCCGCGGGGAGCCGTACGTCGTCGAGGGTCAGCTCGAACTGCTTCTCGGCGGCGTCGAGTTCCATGTCGATCCGGCGGCGTGTGAAGCCTTCGGCGTCGGGCGGGACGATGAAGAGGCAGGGCTTGAGGTTGCCGGTGCGGGCGTCCGCGGTGCGGCCGACTATGAGAGTGGCGTCGGCTATGTCCACGCCGGAGATGAAGACCTTGCGGCCGGTGAGGATCCAGTCTCCGGTGTCCGGGTCGCGGCGGGCCGTGGTGGTGATGCGGTGGCTGTTGGAGCCGGCGTCGGGTTCGGTGATGCCGAAGGCCATGGTGCGGGTGCCGTCGGCGAGGGCGGGGAGCCAGTCCTGTTTCTGCGCGTCCGTGCCGAAGCGGGCGATCACTGTGCCGCAGATCGCCGGGGAGACGACCATCATGAGCAGGGGGCAGCCTGCGGCGCCGAGTTCTTCGAGGACGATGGAGAGTTCGGCTATGCCGCCGCCTCCGCCTCCGTACGCCTCGGGGAGGTTGACGCCGAGGTAGCCGAGTTTGGCTGCCTCGGACCAGAGGGTCTCGCGGTCGTAGGTGCGGCCGTGGCGGGTGCCGAGGGCGGATACCGCGGCTCGTAGGGCCTTGTGTTCTTCGGATTCGAGAGTGGTGGGCATGGGACTCCTTCCGAGTGCGGGTTGTGTGTGGCTGGTCGCGCAGTTCCCCGCGCCCCTAGGTTTCTCGCACGACCGCCAGCAACGAGCCGACCGTCACCTGCTGGCCAGGTACAACATGCAGAGCGCTCAGCGTGCCTGTGGACGGCGCTAGGACCTTGTGCTCCATCTTCATCGCCTCCAGCCACAGCAGGGGCTGGCCGGCCTGTACGGCGGCCCCCTCGGTCAGGCCGTCGGCGACTCGTACGACCGTCCCCGGCATCGGGGCGAGCAGCGAGCCCTGCGCGTGCTGGGCTGTCGGGTCCGGGAAGCGGGGCAGGGCGGTGAGGCGGGTGGTGTTGACGTGGATCTCGTCGCCGTATCGCGCGACCTCGAAGGTCCTTCGTACGCCGTCGGCTTCGAGGACGACGAGACGCGCGTCGGCGTGTACGACCCGTACCCCGTCCGCTTCCAGGCCGCCCGCGCGCGTGTGCCGGTAGCGGACCTCGATCTCCTCGCCCGCCAGCGCGTACCGCTTGGTCTGCGGCTGGGAGGGGACGTTGCGCCAGCCGCCGAAGCGGGAGCGGCCGTGGGTGTCGGCGAGGGCGGCGGCCAGGGGGGCGTGGGGGTCGGGGGTCGGGGCGGTCAGGGTGGGGAGGTGGCGGTCGTAGAAGCCCGTGTCCATGCGGGCGGTCGTGAACTCCTCGTGCCGCAGGGAGCGGACGAGGAGGTCGCGGTTGGTGGGCGGGCCGTGGAGTGTCGCCCGGTCCAGGGCGCCCGCGAGTTTGCGGATCGCCTCCGCGCGCGTGGGGGCGTGGGCGACGAGCTTGGCGAGCATCGGGTCGTAGTGGACGCCGATGTCGTCGCCGTCGGTGAAGCCGGTGTCCAGGCGGACGCCGTCGGGGACGGCGAAACGGTGCAGGGTGCCGGTCTGCGGGGCCCAGTCGTGGGCGGGGTCCTCGGCGTAGAGGCGGGCCTCGATCGCGTGGCCACGCGCGTGTGGCGGTTCGTCGGGGAGGGCTCGGCCCTCGGCGATGCGCAGCTGTTCGGCGACCAGGTCGAGGCCGAAGACGGCTTCCGTCACGGGGTGTTCGACCTGGAGGCGGGTGTTCATCTCCAAGAAGTGCGCCTTGTCGCCGGCGACGAGGAACTCGACGGTGCCGGCGCCCACGTAGTCGACGGCTCGGGCGGCGTGTACGGCCATGTCGTGCAGGGAGTCGGCCAGTTCGGGCGCCAGGCCCGGGGCCGGGGCCTCCTCGATCACCTTCTGGTGGCGGCGCTGGAGGGAGCAGTCGCGGGTGCCGAGGGCCCAGACCGTGCCGTGGGTGTCGGCGAGGATCTGCACCTCGACGTGGCGGCCGTTCTCGACGTACGGCTCGACGAACACCTCGCCGTCGCCGAAGGCGCTCGCGGCCTCGGTGCGGGCGCTCTCCAGGGCGGGGGCCAGTTCCTCCAGTCGCCGTACGACACGCATTCCGCGCCCGCCGCCGCCCGCGGCCGCCTTGACCAGGACGGGGAGATCGGTGTCGGCGACCTCGCCCAGGGGTGCCAGGCCCATGAGCTCCTTCGCGCGCGTCTTGGACGCCATGGCCTCGATCGCCTCCGGAGGCGGGCCGATCCAGACGAGCCCGGCGTCGAGGACCGCGCGGGCGAAGTCGGCGTTCTCGGAGAGGAAGCCGTAGCCGGGGTGCACCGCGTTCGCGCCGGACGCGAGGGCCGCCTTCACGATCAGGTCGCCGCGCAGATACGTGTCGGAGGGCGCCGCGCCCGGCAGCCGTACCGCGGCGTCGGCCACGCGTGTGTGGAGGGCGTTCGCGTCGGCGTCCGAGTACACGGCGACCGTCCGGATTCCCAACTCACCGCAGGTGCGGAAGACACGGCACGCGATCTCGCCCCGGTTGGCCACGAGCACAGAAGTGATCACTGGTGATCCCTCACATCCGGAAGACGCCGAAGCCACCGCGCGCGCCCTCATAAGGCGCGGTGTGGATGGCGGACAGACACATACCGAGGACCGTTCGGGTGTCGCGGGGATCTATGACACCGTCGTCGTAGAGCCGACCGGACAGGAACATGGGCAGCGACTCCGACTCGATCTGCTGTTCCACCATGGCGCGCAGGGCCGCGTCCCCCTCCTCGTCGTACGGCTGGCCCTTGGCGGCCGCCGACTGCCGGGCGACGATCGAGAGCACTCCGGCGAGCTGCTGGGGGCCCATGACGGCCGACTTGGCGCTGGGCCAGGCGAAGAGGAAGCGGGGGTCGTAGGCGCGCCCGCACATGCCGTAGTGGCCGGCGCCGTACGACGCGCCCACGAGGACGGAGAGGTGGGGTACGCGGCTGTTGCCGACCGCGTTGATCATCATCGCGCCGTGCTTGATGATGCCACCCTGCTCGTACTGGCTGCCGACCATGTAGCCGGTGGTGTTGTGCAGGAAGAGGAGGGGGATGTCGCGCTGGTTGGCCAGCTGGATGAACTGGGCCGCCTTCTGGGACTCCTCGCTGAACAGGACCCCCTGGGCGTTCGCCAGCACGCCGACCGGATAGCCGTGCAGGGCCGCCCAGCCCGTCACCAGGCTCGTCCCGTACATCGGCTTGAACTCGTCGAAGTCGGAGGCGTCGACGATGCGGGCGATGACCTCGCGCGGGTCGAAGGGGGTGCGCAGGTCGCCGGGGACGATGCCGAGGAGTTCGTCCTCGTCGCACTTGGGCGGGGCCGCCGGGCCCGGGTCGCCGTACGCCTTGCGGTGGTTGAGGCGGGCGACCACGCGGCGTGCCTGGCGCAGGGCGTCCGGTTCGTCGACGGCGAAGTAGTCGGCGAGACCCGACACGCGCGCGTGCATCTCCGCACCGCCCAGGGACTCGTCGTCGCTCTCCTCGCCGGTGGCCATCTTCACCAGGGGCGGACCGCCGAGGAACACCTTGGCGCGCTCCTTGACCATGATCACGTGGTCGGACATGCCGGGGACGTAGGCCCCACCGGCCGTCGAGTTGCCGAAGACGACCGCGACGGTGGGGATCCCGGCCGCCGACAGCCGTGTCAGGTCCCGGAAGATGGCACCTCCGGGGATGAAGATCTCCTTCTGGGACGGCAGGTCGGCCCCGCCGGACTCGACGAGGTTGACGACGGGCAGCCGGTTGGCGAGGGCGATGTCGTTGGCCCGCAGGGCCTTCCTCAGCGACCAGGGGTTGCTCGCTCCGCCGCGCACGGTCGGGTCGTTGGCGGTGATCAGGCACTCCACGCCCTCGACCACACCGATGCCGGTGACGAGGGACGCGCCGACCGTGTAGTCGCTGCCCCAGGCGGCCAGCGGGGACAGCTCCAGGAAGGGCGTGTCGGGGTCGAGGAGCAGCTCGATGCGCTCACGGGCGAGGAGCTTGCCGCGCGCCCGGTGCCGTGCGACGTACTTCTCGCCGCCGCCCGCGAGCGCCTTGGCGTGCTCGGCGTCGAGTTCGGCGAGCTTGGTGAGCATGGCCTCGCGGTTGGCCGCGTGTTCGGGACTCTTCGGGTCCAGGGAAGAGGCGAGGACGGTCACAGGAGGATCTCCGGGATGTCGAGGTGGCGGCTGCGCAGCCATTCGCCGAGTGCCTTGGCCTGCGGGTCGAAGCGGTGCTGGGCGGCGACGCCCTCGCCGAGGATGCCTTCGACGACGAAGTTGAGGGCGCGGAGCTCGGGCAGGACGTGCCGGGTGACCTTGAGTTCCCGGCTCTCGGGGATCAGCTGCCGGAACCGGTCGGCGGTGAGCTCGTGCGCGAGCCAACGCCAGGCGTCGTCCGTCCGCACCCAGACACCGACGTTGGCGTTCCCGCCCTTGTCACCGCTGCGGGCGCCCGCGACGAGACCGAGGGGGGCGCGTCTCGTGGGCGAGGGTGGCAGCGGCTCGGGGAGGGGCGGGGCCGGTACGTCGTCGAGTACGGCGGTGTCGTGGGCCGACGGCACAGGGAACCGGCGTCCGTCGTGGAGGACGGCCACATGGGCGACGGCACCATGGGGGACGTACACATCCTCGAAGACCCCATAGGGCGAGCCCTTTCCCGGTGGCGCCGCCACATGGAAGCCGGGGTAACTGGCGAGCGCCAGCTCCACCGCGGCCCCGCTCAGCGCCCGCCCGACGACCTCCTGGTCCCGGTCCCGCACGACGAGCCGCAGCAGCGCGCTCGCCGTCTCCTCGGTCGTCGCGTCCGGCCGGTCGGTGCGCACGAGGTCCCAACGGACCTCGGTGGGCGGAGACTTGGTGAGCGCGTCCGTCATCTGCGCGCGCACCAGGGCGGCCTTGGCCTCGATGTCGAGGCCGGTGAGCACGAAGACGACCTCGCTCCGGAACCCGCCCAGGCGGTTGACGCCCACCTTGAGGGTCGGAGGCGGGGCCTCCCCCCGTACGCCCTCGACGCGGACCCGGTCCGGGCCGTCCTGGGTGAGACGTACGGTGTCCAGCCGGGCGGTGACGTCCGGCCCGGCGTATCGGGCACCGGCCGTCTCGTACAGCAGCTGGGCGGTCACCGTGCCGACGTCGACGAAGCCGCCGGTGCCGGGGTGCTTGGTGATGACGCAGGTGCCGTCCTCGTGGAGTTCGGCGAGGGGGAAGCCGGGACGGCGGAGTCCGTCGAGGTCATAACCCTTCTCGTGGAAGAAGGCGTAGTTGCCGCCGGTCGCCTGTGCCCCGCACTCCAGCACATGTCCGGCGACCACAGCCCCCGCGAGCCGGTCATGGTCCCCAGGACCCCACCCGAAGTGCGCGGCGGCGGGCCCGGTGACCAGCGCCGCGTCCGTCACCCGCCCGGTGACCACGATGTCCGCGCCCTCCCGCAGACACGCCGCGATGCCGAAGCCGCCGAGGTAGGCGTGGGCGGCCAGGCTGCCGGGGTGGGAGGCGGTGAGGTCGTCGCCCTCGACGTGGGCGACGCGGACGGGGACGCCGAGCCGGTCCGCGAGCTGCCGTACGGCGTCGGCGAGCCCGGCCGGATTGAGCCCGCCCGCGTTGGCGACGATCCTGACCCCCCGCTCGTGCGCCAGCCCGAGGCATTCCTCCAGCTGCCGCAGAAAGGTGCGGGCGTATCCGGCGCCGGGGTCCTTCAGCCGGTCGCGGCCGAGGATCAGCATGGTCAGCTCGGCGAGGTAGTCGCCGGTGAGGACGTCCAGTTCGCCGCCGGTGAGCATCTCGCGCATGGCGTCGAAGCGGTCGCCGTAGAAGCCGGAGGCGTTGCCGATCCGCAAGGGCGGAAGGACCGGCGGCGAGGTCGCGGACTTCGGCGGGGTCGGCGAGCCGGGCGGGGTCACTGTGCCGTCCCCTTAGGTGCGCGTCCCGCGCCGGGCGGGCCCGCGAAGACCTGGGCGATGTCGAACCAGCGGTCGGCGTCGGGGCCTTCGGCGCGCAGGGCGAGGTCGGAGCGGTGGGCGCGCTGGGTGACCAGGAGACAGAAGTCCAGCGCCGGGCCGGTCACGCGCTGCGGGGCGTCCTCGGGGCCGTATGCCCACACCTCGCCGGAGGGCGAGACGAGTTCGACACGGAAGTCGTCGAGCGGTACGGGGAGTCCGTGCACACCGAAGGCGAAGTCCCGCGTCCGCACCCCGATCCACACCACATGCCTCAGCCGGTCGGTGGGTGTGCGCACCACACCCAGCGCCTCGGCGATGTCCAGGCCGTGGGCCCAGGTCTCCATGAGCCGGGCCGTGGCCATGGAGGCGGCGGACATGGGCGGCCCGTACCAGGGGAAACGGACCCCATGCGGGGCCTCGCGCAACGCCGTGTCGAGCGCGGCCCGCCCCTCCCGCCACCGCGCCAGCAGTTCGGCGGGCAAAAGAGCGGCCCCCTCCTCCGCGCCCTCGTCGACGAACGACCCCGGCGTCACCAGCGCCTTCTCCACCAGCGTGTGGAAGGCGTCCACATCGGTCACCGCCAGCAGCGCCGAGTGGTCCGTCCAGGCGAGGTGCGCGATCTGGTGGGCGACGGTCCAGCCGGGCGCCGGAGTCGTGAGCGTCCACTGAGCGGCTCCCAACTCGGCGACCAGCCGGTCGAGTTCCTCGCTCTCCTCACGCAGATCGTCGAACACGGGCGTCGGATCGGACACGGTGCGCTCCCCTCTGGCACGGCGTGGTGAGGAGCATGGCAGCGGGATCAGAAACAAGCAAGCACGCTTGCATTAATTGGGAAGTGTTCACCCAGGGAAGCTTGTGGGTGTGGGCGGGGGTGGGGGTGGGGCCTGCGATCAATACACTCGGCCGCCGGGCCCGTCGCATGGGCGACGCGTCTCTCACACATCGGGGGAAACACAGGGATGAGCAACTGGAACCCGGGCGGACAGCCGCCCTACGACCCACACCGACAGCCGCAGTTCCCGCCGCCTCCGGGCCCGTACCCACCTCAGCCCACCCCACCGGCCGACGGCCAACCGCCCCACGGCCCGCACCCGTACGCGCCACATCCCAACCCGCCGTACCCGTACCCGTACCCGCCGTACCCGGTGCCACCGGCACCCGCGCCGCCCGGCCCCCTGATGCGGCTGTGGCGGCGGATCGGTCCCGTCCACACCGCGCGCAGGGTCTTCAAGCCGTCCAGACCGGGCATCGTCGAGGACGCCGCGGTGGCCCGTATGCAGAAGATCCGCACCCTGGTGGGCCTGGCCGCCGTGGTGTGGATGTCGGTCACCTACAAGATCGCGGACTCCATCGGGGACGTCGTCGACAACCGCACCGACCAGTCCTGGACCAGCGTCCTGCTGCTGTCCGTGACGTTCCCGCTCGCGGTCGGCATCCTGCTCGCCCTGGTGCCGGACACGGCCCGGCGCGAGCTGCTGCGCCGTTCGGCCAGGTGTTTCGGTGCGATCGTGGCGCTCCTGGCCGCGGTGTTCGTGTTCCCGGTGATCGTGCTCACCGGCTTCGCCGAGGGTCGTTTCGCGACCGGCCCGGCGATGACCGTCGTCACGGTCGTCGTCCTCGCGGTCGTCTTCGTGTGGGTGCTGCCCTTCATCGTCTGGGGCGTGGGTCTGGCGCTCACCCATGTCTTCCGCACCGCCGACATCCACGAGACGCTGCCGCCGTTGCTGGCCATGACACTGGTGTGGGAGATGGCCCTGGTCGACCTGTTCACCGACGCCTACGCGGGCGTGGAAATAACGGTCCGGATCCTGCTCGTGCTCGGCGCCCCGCTCTCGGTGACCGCGGTGGGTCTGTGGGAGCTGCGCCGGCTGCGCGTGAACCACGGGCTTTCCGTGCAGGGGCTGCTGATGCGCTAGGCGTCTCGATCACGAGCGCTGCCCGCGGGCCGGCCGTTGGCGACGGCCCGTTGCCCGCGGGGCTAGCCGTTGGCGACGGCCTTCGGCTTCCCGCGCCCCACCTGCGTGCGTACCGCCCCCATGCTCGCCGCGATGACCAGGGCGATGGCCAGGGCCTGGGGGGCGGTGAGGGCCTGGTCGAGGATGAGGAAGCCGGCCGTCGCGGCGACGGCCGGTTCGAGGCTCATCAGGATGGCGAAGGTGGCCGCGGGCAGGCGGCGCAGGGCGAGGAGTTCGAGGGTGTAGGGGAGGACCGAGGAGAGGACGGCGACGGCCGCGCCCAGTCCGACGGTCACCGGGTCGAGCAGCTTCGTGCCGGATTCGGCGATGCCCAGGGGCAGGAACAGTACGGCGCCCACCGCCATGGCGAGTGCCAGCCCGTCGGCCTGAGGGAAGCGTCGGCCCGTGCGGGCGCTGAAGACTATGTAGGCCGCCCACATGGCGCCGGCACCCAGGGCAAAGGCGACACCTATGGGGTCCAGGCTGTCGAAGCCTCCGCCGCCGAGGAGGAAGACACCGGCGAGGGCGAGTCCGGCCCAGACGACGTTGACCGCGCGACGGGACGACAGGACGGACAGGGCGAGCGGACCCAGCACCTCCAGGGTGACCGCGGCGCCCAGCGGGATACGGGCGACGGACTGGTAGAAGAGGCCGTTCATCGCCGCCATGGTGATCCCGAAGACGATCACCGTGCCCCAGTCGGTGCGGGAGTGGCCACGCAGCCGGGGACGGCAGATCAGCAGCAGGACGACCGCCGCCACCAGCAGCCGCAGCGCCACCACGCCGAGCGCACCGGCCCGCGGCATCAGGCTCACCGCGAGCGCGCCGCCGAACTGCACCGAGATCCCTCCGGCGAGCACGAGCCCCACCGGCCCGAGGGAGCCCAGGCGGCGCGGGCCGCCGACCGTCGGCTCGGGGACGGCCCGGGCGCGGGTCGGTGCGGGGGTGGCGGGGGCGTCGGGGGTACTCACGGGCGTTCCAGGGCTCGACTCGGGCGGATGTTCGTTCACCGTGCTGTACTGCTCAGTTCAGGGTAGTAGACCACGTCAGGTGTGTGAACCCATTACGCCGCTGTCCCAGAGTGTGGACGGGGAGTGTGGGCGGGGAGTGTGGGCGGGCGGACGCGAACGGCCCCACCCAGCCGGACTGCCGGACTACCGCCGCGCCATGTACAGATCCAGCGCCTTGTGCAGCAGCCGGTTCAACGGGAAGTCCCACTCCCCCAGGTACTCCACCGCCTCGCCCCCCGCCCCCACCTTGAACCGCAGCAGGCCCAGCAGATGGTTGGACTCCTCCAGCGTGTCGGTGATGCCCCGGAAGTCGTAGACGGAAGCGCCGAGTTCGTGGGCGTCGGTCATCATGCGCCACTGCATGGCGTTGTTGGGCTGGACCTCGCGCCTGCGGCCGGTGGAGGCGCCGTAGGAGTACCACACATGTGTGCCGACGGTCAGCATCGTGGCGGCGGCGAGGGTGTCGCCGTCGTGGTGGGCGAGGTAGAGCCGCATGCGGTCGGGGTGTTCGGCGGTGAGCGCGTCCCACATGCGCTGGAAGTAGGGCAGCGGGCGCGGGATGAAACGGTCCCGCTCGGCGGTCTCGACGTAGAGGTCGTAGAAGACGGGCAGATCCTCGTAGCCGCCCCGCACGACCTTCACGCCCGCCTTGTCGGCCTTCTTGATGTTGCGCCGCCACTGCTGGTTGAGGCCGCGCTGGACGTCGTCCAACGAGCGCCCGGCGAAGGGCACTTGGCAGACGTACCGCGGCTGCCCGGCGGCGAAGCCCTCCTCGCTCCCCGGCTCGGCCTGCCGCCAGCCCGCCCGCCGCAGCCCTTCGGCGATGTCGAGGGCACGCTGGTCGCGGGAGGTCGGCTCGGCGTCGCGCAGTCGCCGGGCGGCCGGGTCGGCGATGGCGGCCTTCACCGCCTCGCTGCTCCAGCGGCGTACGACGACGGGCGGGCCCATCTTCACCGAGAAGGCGCCCCTGCCCTTGAGATACGCGAGCATCGGCGCGAGCCACCGCTCGGCGAGGTCGGGCGCGTGCCAGTCGATCAGCGGCCCCTCCGGCAGATACGCCAGGTACTTCCTCAGCTTCGGCAGCGGCCGCATGAGCACGAGCCCGGCCCCGGCCGGCCGCCCCTCCTCGTCGAACCAGCCCAGGCTCTCCGGCGTCCAGTCCGGCTTCACCTCGCCCCAGGAGGGCATCTGCATATGGCTGGCGGACGGACGGGCCGCGACGAAGGCAAGGTGCTGGTCGCGGGTGAGGAGCTGGACGCGGAGGGGCGGTCGGGTCACGGGCGGGGCTCCTTGCGGACGGTCGATCGAGCCGGATCAAGCCGACTCGGGCCGGACCAAGCTGGACCGGACGGGATCAGACCAGCCTACGAAGCCACTCAGCGGCCGAAGTGGACCGGAATGTACTGGTCGTAGAGCCTCACTCCGGTGGCCGTGAAGTCGGCCCGGGTGACGATCGCGCAGCGCACGTTCACATCGCACACGACGCCGTCGGCGATCTCGGGCCTGAGGTTGAGCGTCGTACGGAACGAGCCGCCCTCCTCGTACGGGATCGTGACCCCGGGGGTGCCCGTGCCGGTGTCGGTGATGCGGCGGGACGAGCCGTCCGTCGCCTCCCGGCCGCCGAGGCACGGAGTGGGCACCTGGGTGTACGTGGCGGGGTCGCCCACGCGGACGCTGTCGGGGATCACGCAGAAGGCCAGGAAGATGCCCTGCGCGCGGTTGTATCCGGTGCCCTTGACGTACGCCGTGCCGCCCTGCGCGGGCAGGACAGCCGGGGCGGCGGCCAGCTTCAGCCGGAAGGTGTCACCGTCGGCCGTGGTGACGGTGCGGTGGGCGTGCCCGACGAACGGCGAGGCGGTCGCGGTGCCGGCCAGGGGGAGCAGCGCGGCGAGACCGGCGGCCGTGGTCGCGAGGGCTCCGCGCAGCAGGCGTGAGGTGGGGGGTTTCATGGACGTGGTACGTCCTTTCCTCTAGGGGCCGCCCCCTCATGGGCCGCACCCCTGTGAAGTACTTGATCGATCAATTACGTAGAGCACGACTGATCAGTAGGCAATGCGGGACCGAACCCTTCACGCTTCGCTCACCACATCGCCACCGCCGTCCAGCGCGTCCGCCAGGACCTCCGCGAGATGCCGCCCCCGCACCCCAGCCAGCTGTTCCAGCTGTGTCCGGCACGAGAACCCGTCCGCCAGCACCACGGCCCCCTCCCGCGCCGCCCGCACGCCCGGCAGCAACTGCTCCTCCGCGCAACGCACCGACACCTCGAAGTGCCCCTTCTCGAAGCCGAAGTTGCCCGCGAGACCGCAGCAGCCGCCGCTCAGCTCCCCGGCGAGACCCGCCGCGTCGCGCAGACGGCGATCGGGTGCGTCGCCCAGGACCGCGTGCTGATGGCAGTGGGTCTGGCCGGCCACAGGCCGTTCGACGCGCGGCGGCGTCCAGTCGGGAGCGAGCCGCTCCAGGGCCTCCGCGAAGGTCAGGACACGGTCGGCCAGCCGGCGGGCCCGCGGATCGTCGTGCAGCAGCTCCGGCAGGTCCGAGCGGAGAGCCGCCGCGCAGCTGGGCTCCAGGACGACGACCGGCGCGGGGCCCTCCAGCACCGGCTCCATCAGGTCGAGCGTGCGGCGCAGCACCGCGCGGGCGCGGTCGAGCTGCCCCGTGGAGACGTACGTCAGCCCGCAGCAGACCCGCCCCCGCCCCCGGAGCAGCGAGACCGGGTCCATCGCCACCGCCACGCCCCCGTCGGCTCCCCCCTCCCCCGAGGGCGTCCTCATACGCACCGTCGGCGGCAACGCCACCCGCAGCCCGGCCGCCTCCAGCACACGTACGGCCGCCTGCCCCACGGACGGCGAGAGGTGCTCGGTGAAGGTGTCCGGCCACAGAATGACCAGCTCACCGCCCCCGCCCAGGCCCTCTCCGGCGGCCGCCGCCGTCCCGCGCCGCCGCTCCCACCACCGGCTGAACGTCCGTGTCGCCAGCCGCGGAATCTCCCGCTCCGGCGCGATGCCACCGAGCCGTTTCGCCACCCACGCCAACGGCCCTACGCCGGCCAAGGCATTGACCAGCGACGCGGTACGCGTGCGTGCCACCAGGCGCAGCCACTGCGGCAGCCGCCCCATGCTGTGGTGCGCGGCCGGGCGGCGCCGCCCCTCGTAGTGGTGGTGCAGGAACTCCGCCTTGTACGTGGCCATGTCGACCTCGACCGGACAGTCGGACCGGCAGCCCTTGCAGGCCAGGCACAGATCCAGCGCGTCCCGCACCTCCGTCGAACGCCACCCGTCGGTCACCAGTTCCCCGGCGAGCATCTCGTGCAACAGCCGGGCACGCCCGCGCGTGGAGTGCTCCTCGTCGCCGGTGGCCCGGAAGGACGGGCACATGACGGCGGAGCCGGTCGCCGACGTCGTACGGCATTTGGCGACCCCGACGCAGCGCCGTACGGCCGCCGAGAAGTCGCCGCCGTCGGCCGGGTACCCGAAGGCGACGTCGACCGGCTTCCGGGGCAGCACGGAGAAGCGGAGGTTGGAGTCGAGGGGCGCCGGGCGCACCAGCATGCCCGGGTTGAGCAGGTCGTCGGGATCCCACACCCCCTTGGCCCGCTCGAAGAGGCCGACCATCTCCTCCCCGTACATCCTCGGGAGCAGCTCGGCCCGCGCCTGCCCGTCCCCGTGCTCCCCGGACAGCGAGCCCCCGTGTGCCACGACGACCTCGGCGAGCTCCTCCGAGAACCGCCGGAAGCGGCCGACGCCCGCCTCCGTGAGCAGGTCGAAGTCGATGCGGACGTGGATGCAGCCGTCGCCGAAGTGCCCGTACGGCGTCCCGCGCAGCCCGTGGGCGGTCAGCAGCGCGCGGAAGTCCCGCAGGTAGGCCCCGAGCCGCGCCGGCGGCACCGCGCAGTCCTCCCAGCCGGGCCAGGCCTCGCTCCCGTCGGGCATCCGGGTCGCCGTACCGCTCGCGTCCTCCCTGATGCGCCACAGGGCCCGCTGCCCGGCGGGATCGGTGACGACGAGGGCGTCGACGACATCGGCGCCCCGCACGATCGCCTCCGCACGCGCGCGTGCCTCCCCCTCCGACTCCCCGCCCGTCTCGACGAACAGCCAGGCACCGCCGGCCGGCAGCGCGGCCGGGTCGGGCACCAGGTCGGCCGCCATGCCCTCCACCGTGAGCGGCCCGTACGGCAGCAGCCCGGCGGCCGCCTCCGCCGCCGCGCTCTCGTCGGGGTACGCCAGCACGGCGAGCGCACGCGCGCGTGGCGCCTCCACCAGCCGTACGACCGCCTCGGTGAGGATTCCGAGGGTGCCCTCGCTCCCGCAGAAGGACCGGGCGACATCGGCGCCCTTCTCGGGCAGCAGCGCGTCGAGCGCGTATCCGGAGATACGGCGGGGCAGCTCGGGGAAGCCGGTCCGCAGCCGGGCCAGGTCCCCCTCCACCAGCTCCCGCAGCCCCTGAGGCGCACCGGCCCACTCCTGCCCGAGCCGCAGCCGCGCCCCCCGCGCGGTGATCACGTCCAGCCCCCGCACACTGTCCGCGGTCGTCCCCCACGCCACCGAGTGCGAGCCGCACGAGTTGTTGCCGATCATTCCGCCGAGCGTGCAGCGGCTGTGGGTGGAGGGGTCGGGCCCGAAGCGGAGCCCGTGCGGGGCGGCGGCGTCCTGGAGACGGTCGAGGACGAGGCCGGGCTGGACGACGGCGGTACGGGTCGCGGGGTCCAGCGACACGAGCTTGTTCATGTGCCGCGTGAAGTCCAGGACGACGCCCGTGCCGGTGGCCTGTCCCGCGATCGAGGTGCCGCCGCCACGGGCCACGACCGGCACCATGTGGTCGCGACACACCTCCAGTACGGCGGCGACGTCGTCGGCGTCATGTGGTGCGACCACACCGAGTGGGACACGCCGGTAGTTGGAGGCGTCCATGGTGACCAGTGCCCGGGCGGTGACGTCGAACCGGACCTCACCCTGGACGGCGGTACGCAGCGCGGCTTCGAGATCCCTCATCCCTCCAGCAAACCAGCCGACGTCCGCCATTCCAGCCCGTCCGGCGTTTGAGGACGAGGCCGTTCAGGCCGAAGCGGGGCTCTGGGGGCGGCGGCCCCCAGCTCCGACGCCAGCCGAAACGCCGTCTCACCCGACGGACGAGGTTTCACCGAGGTTTCCCGAAACAGCTACGCTCCCCCCGTGGCTGAGATCCAGATTCCCGCTGACATCAAGCCCGCCGACGGACGTTTCGGCGCGGGCCCCTCCAAGGTGCGGACGGAAGCGCTGGACGCGCTGGCCGCGACCGGAGCCTCCCTCCTCGGTACCTCCCACCGCCAGGCCCCGGTCAAGAACCTGGTCGGCCAGGTGCGCGAGGGCATCCGCGAGCTGTTCCAGCTCCCCGAGGGCTACGAGGTCATCCTCGGCAACGGCGGCTCGACGGCGTTCTGGGACGTCGCGACGCACGGCCTGATCGAGAACAAGTCGCAGCACCTGAACTTCGGCGAGTTCAGCTCGAAGTTCGCGAAGGCCGCCAAGCTGGCCCCCTGGCTGGCCGAGCCCACCGTCATCGCCAGCGACCCCGGCACCCACCCGGAGCCGCAGGCCGAGGCGGGCGTCGACGTCTACGCCTTCACGCACAACGAGACCTCGACCGGTGTCGCGATGCCGATCAAGCGTGTGGCGGGCGCGGACGAGGGCTCCCTGGTCCTGGTCGACGCGACGTCGGGCGCCGGCGGCCTCCCGGTCGACGTCTCCGAGACCGACGTGTACTACTTCGCCCCGCAGAAGTCCTTCGCCTCCGACGGCGGCCTGTGGATCGGCGTCTTCTCCCCGGCCGCGATCGAGCGCGCCGAGCGCGTCCACGCGTCCGGCCGCCACGTCCCGGAGTTCTTCTCGCTCCCGACGGCGATCGACAACTCCCGCAAGAACCAGACGTACAACACCCCGGCCCTCTCCACCCTCTTCCTGCTGAACCAGCAGCTGGAGTGGATCAACGGCCAGGGCGGCCTGGACTGGGCGGTCCGCCGCACGGCCACCTCCGCCCGCACGCTGTACGGCTGGGCCGAGGACATCAAGTACGCCAGCCCGTTCGTCACGGACCCGGCCAAGCGCTCCCAGGTCATCGGCACGATCGACTTCTCGGACGAGATCGACGCCGCCGCCGTCGCCAAGACCCTCCGCGCCAACGGCATCGTCGACACCGAGCCCTACCGCAAGCTCGGCCGCAACCAGCTCCGCGTCGCGATGTTCCCGGCGATCGACCCGGCGGACATCGAGGCGCTGACGAAGTGCATCGACTACGTCATCGAGAAGCTGTAGTCGTTCTCTCGTACGACACGCGAAGGGCGCCCGGCGAACACCGGGCGCCCTTCGTCGTACTCAGGCCGCCGCGCCGAGCTCGCCGAGCAGCCGGAAGGTGAGGGCGTCGACCGGGCGGGCGGCGGTCGGGGTCTCCTCGCTGAAGGTGTTCACCATCATGACCACCGCCACGCCGCTCTCCCGGCTGAACGCCGCGCAGGTGCTGAACCCGCCGGTGCCGCCGTTGTGCCAGGTCATGGTGGCACCGCCGGGCAGCCGGCTCAGGTGCCAGCCGAGCCCCAGTCGCAGGTTCCGGTTCACCGTGAACCGGGGCCGCTGGGTCAGTTCGATCGCGTCCCGCAACGGCGAGATCTCGGGCCGCAGTTGGGAGCGCAGGAAGCGCACCATGTCGTCGGCGGTGCTGTACATCGACGTCCCGGCCGCGCTGAGCACCCGGTCGTGCCAGTCAGGAACCGGCTCTCCGCCGACATGCCCGACAGCCTTGCGGGACACCATGTCCGGCCGCAGGGTCGTCGTCGTGTCGACCATGCCGAGCGGCGCCGCCACCCGGTGCCGCAGCATCGCGTCGACGTCGCCGAAGGCCAGCGCCTGGCCGAGCAATCCGAACCCCAGGTTCGAGTACGCGTAGACCGCCCCCGGTTCGGTGCTCAGCTCCGTGTCGCGCAGTCCGGCGGCCAGGTCGTCGAGCGTGTAGTGCGCGTAGGGGTCGTACGGATCCGCTTCCGCGAGCAGGTTCGGCGGCAGGGAGGGCAGGCCGGAGGTGTGGGTCGCCAGGTGGGCCAGGGTGATCCGCCGAGCCCTCTTGCGCGGCACGGGAAACCCAGCGGGCAGCACGAGCGGCGCGTCCAGGCGGGCCGCGCCCGTGCCGACGGCGCGCGCGAGAGCCGTGGCGGTGAGCGTCTTGGTGATGGACCCGAGCTGGAACACCGTCCTGCCGTCCGGCGCCGCCCGCCCCACCGCCGCGCCGGCGCCCTCCACGTACGTACGCAAGCCGCGGACGACCCCGCAGATCACACTCGGACTGCCCGCGGCCACTGCCTGGTCCAGGTATCGCCTGACCAGCGCGGGCAGGCCGTCGCCGGCGGCCGCGGCGTTGCCCGGCAGCAACGACACTCCTGCCGCCGCCGTGGCCGTCGCCGTCGCGCCGAGAAACTTCCTTCGGTTCATGGGTTGCTCCCCCGTCGAGATCACCAGTCCCACTCGACATTACGTTATTACGTAATGTCGAGTAAACAGAATGTGCTCCTCGGCACAGAACAGCGAAGGGCGCCCCGGCGGATCACCGCGGGGCGCCCTTCGTCGTGTGCGGGACGACTACACGATCTGCTGCAGGAACGCCTGCCAGCTGTCGCGGGAGACGATGAGCAGGGGGCCGTTGTGCTGCTTGCTGTCGCGGACGGCCCGGCCGCCGGTCTCGGTAACGGCCACTTCTACGCATTCGTTGAGTTGCGCAGAGTAAGAGGACCTCTGGAACGAGCCCGTGACACCGGTCACGACGTACCTTTCTCGAAGGTTCGCAGCTTGCTCTGGATAAGTTTCGCGCTCACCTCCGGCGTCAACGCCGATGAGCACAGCAGGTCGAATGCGTTGGCGAACACCACCAAATCGGCAGGGGACTCAAGGACCGATGTGCTCATCAGGTCGTCCATGGTCACCACCTCGACTGCCGACTCGGTGTCGAAGCTGAAGGCGATGAAGGCAGAGGTGGCAGCCACCAGTGCTCCTGCACTGAACGGCAGAACCTGCACGGTGACATTCTCCCTCTCCCCGGCTTCAATGAGCGCCGACAGCTGCTCTCGGTGGATGTCGACGCTCGCCAGGGGATGTTCAATGGCCGCTTCCCAGATGACGGCGGAGTATCTTGCCCCACCTTCCGCGATCCTCTCCTGCCGTCGCTTCCTCACCTCCACCAAACGGGCGACATGGTCAGAGGCAAGGGCTGTGGGACCACCCGAGATAACCGCCTCCGCGTAAGCCGCGGTTTGCAGAAGTCCCGGGATCAGGACCGACTGCCACTGGCGGATATGAACAGCATCGTCTTCCAACGCAATGTAATCAAGGTAGTCCGGCCGCAGGTGCCCTTTGTGTTCACGCCACCACCCCTGTTTCTTGGAGTGCTTGGCCAACTCCTCCAGCTTGGAGCGCACTTCCGAGTCCGTGACGCCGTACGCGTCCAGCAGCAGCCGCACCTCGATCACGCGCGGCGTGGAGTGCCCACTCTCAACACGGCTGATTTTGGCCTGACTTGATGCAATGACCTCGGCAGCCTGCGGCTGGTCGAGCTTGGCGGCTTGCCGGTACTGCCTGAGCGCCGCGCCCAGGCGCCTGCTGCGCACCGTCGGCCGTGCACCTGTCGGCATGGGACCTCCCCTCTCCGGCGGAAACGATGCCACACCAACCACCAACTCCGGGAGCACATCCCACGATCGAGCGACATCTGTGCATGCATACACCGATTCTTGTTGCGCGGATTCTGGATGAGCCCATAGCTTCGAAAGGCGCTTCGACAGAGCGCATCCTTGACGTCGCGTCAGGAGGTAGGCCCGCCCATGCCCGCAACCGAAACCTTCCGCATCCCCAAGCGCAGACGACACGTCCCCACCGCCCGCCAGCACATCCGGAAGGCCCTCGCGGACTGGGGCATCACAGATGAACTCGCCGACGCCGTCCTCCTGTCGGCCAACGAACTCGTCACCAACGCCGTGACCCACTGCCGCACGTCCTACGCCCAGGTCAAGGTCACGCTCACCCTCGACGGACGGGAGCTGCTCCTGGAGGTGTGCGACCCGGACAGGGACCGGCTGCCCCGAACCCAAGACTCCGGCCCGGACGAGGAGGGCGGACGCGGACTCGCTCTCGTGGGGGAGCTTGCCGACACCTGGGGGCACCGGCAGGAGCCGTACGCGAAGTGTGTGTGGGCCCGGTTCACGCTCACCGAGTCGATGGCGAGGGCTCATGTTCCGGCTGCTTTATGACGCGGTCGCCCGACTGCTCGGCCGCCCGGCGGTGCGGGAGCGGGACCTTGCGCGGGAGGTCAGGGCGCCAGACCCGTACGTACCGCGGCTACCGAACCCGCACGACGCCCGCTGGCGCCGCTGGGCCAGGCGCAACCGCGCAGCCGGCCGCTACCTGGCCTTCCTGCCCGAGGAAGCCTGCTGGCAGCTTCCACCCCGCCACCCCGGGCCTCCCCTCTGGCGCGGCGGGGACGATCCGGTACGCCTGTACGTGCTGCACTCAGCCGTCGAGGGCTCGACGTAGCCGGGTGACGATCCGCTTGGCCTCGGAGCCGTACACGGCAGACGCGGCGTGCGTCTCCCAGACCCGTCGGTGCAAAGCGACCGCATCCGGGGCGTCGAGCCAGTGCTCGGCGTACCAGTCCTCGATCACGACGAGACGGTCGTCCACGATCGTGAAGGCGTTGCCGACCGGCAGCCGGAGCACGGCGTCGAACGGCACCACGCCAAGGTGCACACTGTCGAGGTCCAACGCTGCGAGGATCCTGTCCAGTTGCACCGCCATGACCTCCGGTGAACCGAGCCGGGCGCACAGCGCCCCTTCCCAGATCAGCTCATGCAACTCCTTGCCGGGAAGATGCAGCCACTCCTGTCGCTCCATACGCGCGCGTACCGCGTCATCTGTGTCCCTGGCGGTGTTCCTCAGCTCCGCCAGACTTTCGAAGATGCACCGCGCATAGTCGGCCGTCTGGAACAGGCCAGGAACAATGCCAGGCACCCAGGAGCGCAAGGTCTGCGAAGCGTGGACCAGGGACTTCCACTCTTCCTGAACAGGCCGATGCCCGGCTTCCACTCGTTCCTGCCAGGGGCGTACCTGCCGGCTTTCAGCCTTGGTCATGGCTCTGCCCTTCCCTTTATTCACATTGAAGGTGCGTCACGCCGTCCTGATCAGCGCAGGGCGTCGATGGCCTTCACGATCAAGGCCCGGGCGTCCGCTCCGTACACGGCCATGCTCCGAAGCTGCTCGAACGCCCTCAGGTAGAGCGCGATCTCGGAGGGCTGGGTGATGTTCACCTCAGCTGTGGCCAGCTCCACGGACACGAGGGTGTCGTCGTGTGCGGTGAACGTCTCCTGCGGCCACATAGCTCGGTCACGGGTCGCCGTCGGGATGATGCCGAATGACACCTGCGGGAGCGCCCCGGCCGTGAGGAGGTATCCCAGTTGCGCGGCCATCGCCTCGGCATCGCCGAGTTGGTAGTGAAGTACCGCTTCCTCGATGAGGAGCACGAACCGATGGCCGGGCTCATGGATCACCTGCGACCGCTGAACCCGCGCCGCGGCGGCCTGCGCCGCATCGTCGGGAACTCCGAGGAAGTGGGCGCTCATACTCAGCAGGGCCCGCGCGTATCCCTCGGTCTGGAGCAATCCCGGGACCAGAACCGGGGAGTATTCGCGCAGCAACTCGGTTGCCCGGTAAAGCTCGACATAGCTGTCCTGCAGCTTTGCCAAGCCCGTGCGCACGCGCTGTCGCCACTCGCGGTACAGGGATTCCGCGTGCTGTGAGGCCGCGATCAGATCTGGGGCCTGATCGATGGCGCCGACCGCGCGGCACCACAGGCGGATGTCCGTCGGTGACGGAGGGGTGCGGGCGTTCTCGATGCGTGAGGTCTTGGCGTGGTGCCAACCGCACTCGTTGGCCAGCTCGGTGACTGTCAGGCCGGCGTTCCTCCTCAAGTCGCGCAGTCGCCGCGCCACGTTCTCACGCGCGGCTTGGGCGGAGGAGGACGGCGACTGGGACATGAGCTGGCCAACAACGCTTCTGTCAGTGGATCTCGTATGTGTCGTGTGGAACGGCGCGTTCCCAGACTGCCTCGAAGGCGTCCGAGCACTGCTTGACGATACTCGGCTCGGTGCGCAACTCATGTGCCGGGTCGGCCCATTCACCGACGCCGGTGAAATGGTTGAAGAGGACCTGTGTCCCGTCGAAGATCCACAGATCCGCGCCCGGCAGCATCAGATCGACCGCCCGAGAGCGGGGCAGCCACCGCACCTGTTCGCCCGCCGTCACATTGACGGCGGTGCTCGCGTGCTCGTAGCGGATGTAGTCGGTGGCCGGTTCGGAGACGATACGAGCACGGCGAACGACGACGCCACGGGCGACCGTACGAGAGATCAGGTCGACCCAGGGCGCCCAGTACTCCGAGGCAGGATCGGTGTCCCTCCGGCCTGTACTCAGCCAGTTGTCGAAGTCGTCTGCCTCGTCACCGACGGCGTACTGGTCGCGCATTTCGAGGTGTACGGCGGAGCGCTGTGCGGCCGCCATGAGTTCGTCAAAGCTGGGCACGCTCTGCGGCATCACAAGCCTCCCTCAGCATCGGCACCAGGCGGGCGGGAATGCGGATCACCGTCTCGTGGTCAGGAATGCCTTGCGCATGCCCGGGTGCGGTGTTCTTCACGCACTCCGATCGCGTCTCCTCGTCGGCGGTGTAGCTCTGGAGAACGATGTCCGCGTTCTCCACGTCCACCCACGCGGTTGGGGACCCGATCTTCCCCGTGTCCGGGTCGATCCCGATGAACTGTAAGCGCATGGTTCCCTCCACTTTCGTTGCCGTGCATTGATGTGCACCAATGTGGCTTTCAATGGCGGTCCGGGCAAGAGGGCAGTGCAGTAATCACCCTGTTAAAACGCCATGCGCACATTGGTGCACATCACTGGATCCGGTGCCCGTCTCCCTCCTAGCTTGGTGACGCACCACCATCCCCGGCGAGGCAGCTGAGCCTCCCGAGGCTTGGCCGACGCCGCTGAGGAGCGCCACCATGAGGCAGGGCACAAGCCATCCCTCGGCCATCGCCACACGAGCCCCCTCCCGGCCTTCAGCACAGCTACCTGACGGCTTCGACGCATGGCTGCTGGACTGCATGCCCATCTCCGACTGCGACGTCTGCGCCGCCAACTGGCGGCAGCTCGTGGCCTGTAAGCAGTCCGGCGACATCACGCAGGCCGCGCGCCACGCCACCGAGATCCGGGACCACTCCTCTGGCGTGCACACGCCCACCGCACACCGAACAGGAAGGGGCAGCAATGCCGAACCGAAGTGACCTGTACGCGCTGGACCTATCCGACGCCGCTTTCGCGAGGGCCTGCGGCGGCAACACCCACCCCGACGGCGAGTCCTGCGTAACCCTCGCCCGGATCGGCGACGACGCCTGGGCGCTCGGTGACAGCAAACGGCCGGACGCGCAGCCCCTCCGCTTCACCACGCAGGAACTGACCGTGGCCGGCATCGATCCGGCGCGCTTCGGCCTGTCCAGCTGAGCCTCCTCAGCCTCCACTCCCAGGGCCGGTCCTGGCTCAGGGCAACCGCGGCCAGGACCGCCGACTCCAGCAAGACGGCACCGAAACGGAACGGGACACCCCGTGCACCACCACGGCTACCTCTGGATCGGCCCGAAGACCCGCTTCGATCAGGAGGCACTGCGCCGCCCGCCCCACCCCGAACCGCCCCCGGCCGGTAGCAGGCCCGAACTGATCCAGCGTTACCGTGAGGTCGCCGCGGAGTTCCCCGCATCGGATCTGCCACCGCTGGAAACGGCGTACTGGCTCGTCAAACCACGCTCGCTGGTCCGTGGCACCTGGCAAGACCCGAGGGCAGGGGCCGCCTGGCTCAGCGACCGGTTGGCCGAGTACACGCCCCGGTTCGCCTCCCCGGCCCAGCGCGATGCCCGTCACCTCACCCGTCTCGTCACCTCCACCGCCGAGCGGCTGGCAGCAGGCAGCGACGTGTCCCTCGGCTTTTACCTCGAACGACCCTCGTACCTTTCCCTGGCCTTGGTGATGTGCGACCCGAGCCACCAGTCCCGCGAACTCCCGTGTCCGCTGCAAGGATGAGGGGGCGACATCCGCGTGCGCCGCGCACCTTGCACAACCGCGGATAACCTTCATCCCCATGACGCGCGCCTGGTTCCTGCCGACGCTGTTCGTGCTCTGCGGATCAGTCGTGGCCGCCGGGCTGGTCCTCAGCGGGGCCCCGGGCGCGGCCGCCGCACTCCTGATGCTGTTCGTGCTGCTCGCGGGCGTGAACTCGCCTCTGTTCTTCCCGAGGTCGATCGGGGCGCTGGAGGCTCAGCGCCGCAGTGCGGTCGACGGCCGGCCGATCGTGTTCTGGCGGCCGGGGTGCAAGTACTGCCTGCGACTGCGCATCCGGCTGGGCCGTGATGCCCACCGGTTGCACTGGGTCGACATCTGGCAGGACCCCGCTGGAGCGGCATCCGTCAGGGCGGCCAACGACGGCGACGAGACCGTGCCGACCGTGGTCGTGGCAGGTCGGCCGCACGTCAACCCCGGTCATGCATGGGTGCGCGCACAACTGTCCCGCACGGGTGCGGAAAGAACATGAACAAGAACATGAACGCATGGCCGGCCCCCAGGGGGCGGAGGGACACCCGGCACCAACCCGGGCGCCCCTCACACTCACGTAGCCGCGCACCTCGTCCTCAGGTCGCCGTGCAGCTCACACCAGGCATGCCCCCACCACCAGGCGCCCCCGAGAAGCCGAAGCTCGCCGAACCACCGACCCCGATCGCCCCGTTGTGGTCCGCGTTCGACGCGCTGACGGTGCCGCCGCTCTGGGTGTAGGAGGCGTTCCACATGCTGGTGACCTTCTGGGTGCCGCTCCAGGTCCAGGTCACCTTCCAGGACTTGAGCGGAGTCGTCCCCGTGTTGGCCACCTTCACCTCCGCATTGAACCCGCCACCCCAGTCACTGCTGACGCTGTAGGCGGCGGTGCATGCGGCCGAACCGCCACCCGGGTCAGGGTCCGGGTCGGGGTCCGGGTCGGGGTCACCTCCGCCGCCGGCCGGGAAGCCCGGTGCCTTGATGCTCGCCAGGTAGCCGTCCTTCACCGTGTCGACGGTCTGCCAGTCGTCCTTGAGGATGCCGCCCGTGTCGCCGGAGTTGGGGTTCCAGGACCAGAAGGTCCAGTGGAAGGAGTCGGCGCCGTACGTCGAGGTCGAGCGCAGGTAGGTAACGAGCGTGGCCAGCCACTTCTGGTCCGCCGCGGGCTGGAGTGTCGTACCGAACTCGCCGAGCCAGACCGGGGCGATGTTCTGCTTGAAGACGTAGCCCCAGTACTTGTCCCAGACGCCCGGCAGGTTGTCGGGGAACGACGGGTCGCTGAACCAGGGCTGCTGGGCGACGCTGGTGGCGTAGTCGTGGGCCGAGTAGACGAGCCGGTTGGGGACGTCCAGTTGGACCGGGTACTGGGCGACGCCCATGAGGTTGCCGCCCCACCAGCCGTTGACGCCGTTGTACGACTGGACACCCTCGACCATGACGAGGAGGTTCGGGTTGGCGGCCAGGACCGCGTTGCCGGCCCGCTGGGCGGCGAGGCGCCAGTCGCGGGTCGTGTCGCCGCAGCCCCAGCAGGCCGGGTCGTGCGGCTCGTTGTGCAGGTCGATGCCGACGACGGTCGGGTTGCCGGCGTAACGCGTGGCCAGCGACCTGAGGTTGGCGATCCAGGTCGACTCGGGGACCGCCGAGGTGTACCAGAGCGCCGACTGGCCGCCCGCGTCGGGACGGTGCCGGTCGAGGACGATCTTGAGGCCGATCTGACCGGCGTACGCCACGATCCTGTCCATGACCTGCAAGGACGTCAGCCCTTGCAGGTCCGCGTTCTTGCCGTCGGCGTAGTTGATGCTGTCCGGCATCGTGCCTGACTTGAGGATGTCGTCGCTGAAGGGCAGGCGGAGGGTGTTGTAGCCCAGCGAGGTCATCTGGTCGAGCATGCTCTTGTAGTCGCGGGCCCACAGGCCGTGGACGACGTGGTTGCCGGTCTCGAAGCCGAACCAGTTGATGCCGGCGATACGGACCGGCTGCCCGGCCACGTCCAGGATCTGCCGGCCGCTGGTGTGCCAGTAGCCGGCGCCGGCCTCGGCGGCGGCCCGTACCTCGCCGGGCCTCGCCGCGTCGGCGGCCTGCGCCCCGGCCCCCAGCGGTAACAGCAGCGCCGCCGCGGCCACGCACAACGCTCTTCGCAAGCTGCGGAACATGTCCCTTGTTCCTCTCGGGGTAGCGCGGCCCCGGAACGATGGGAGCGCTCCCATGCACCGCGCACCTCCCAGGAAACTGACGCGCCATGGGCACGTCAAGGAGGTGCGCGGGCATTCTCCGGTTCAGCCCGGGCACGGTCGGGCTCGACCGGACCACGATCGGACCCGACCGGACCACGATCGGACCCGCCGGACCGCAATCGGACCCGACCGACCACGATCGGACCCGACCGGACCGCAATCGGACCCGACCAGACCCCGTCACCGGCTCAGCTTCTGGAACCGGCGCACCGCCAGCGGCAGGAAGATCGCCGTGAGGATCACCGGCCACACCCCCGCCATCAGCAGCGCATGCTGCTCGACCCACGAGTCCCCGGCCACCGCCTCGCCCGGCACCCCGAACAGCTCGCGGCTGGCCGCCGCCGTGGAGGAGATCGGGTTCCAGGCCGCCAACCAGCCGAGCCAGTCGGGCATCAGCTGGGGCGCGACGAAGATGCTGGAAATCATCGTGAGCGGGAAGGCGACGGCGAACAGGCCACCGGCGGCCTCCGGGTTGGGCACCAGCAGCCCCAGCCACACGCCGATCCAGATCAGCGCGAACCGCAGCCACAGCAGCAGACCGAAGGCGCCGAGGAAGCCGAGGCCGCCGTCCGGCCGCCAGCCCATCGCGAAGGCCGTCAGCATCATGATCGCCAACTCGGCGCAGGCGGCCAGCAGATCGGTGATCCCGCGCCCCGGCGACCACGGCGGACGAGGCCATCGGCATGGAGCGGAAGCGGTCGATGACGCCCTTGGTCGAGTCGAAGACGACCAGCGTCGCGGTGTTGATGAAGCCGAAGGCCATCGTCATCACGAACATGCCCGGCATCAGGAAGTCCTTGTAGTCCCCGCCGCCGGGCACCTTCATGGCGCTGCCGAAGACATAGCCGTAGAGGAGGACCGGGGCATGGGGCCCCAGCCGCGTTGTCGTCGACCTAGGACGTCGGCTCCGCCACCATGGCGATCCAGCTCAGCAGCCCCACGGGTACGGCGACCAGGACGGCGTACCCCACCCGGTCGGCCACCTTCTGGCGCCTCGACGGCTCCCGGCGAGGGTCCTCGCGGCGTCGGTCCGTCCCACGCGGCTTGATCGCCTGGTAGGCGAGGACCGCGAGGACGGCCACGCAGAGGGAGACCTGCCAGAGTTCGCCCACGACGCCCCAGAACCCGACCCGTTGAACGGTCTGCGCCTCGATGCCCTGCCGCGCCTCGAACTCGCTGCCGTCCGGGTAGTCGCGCCCGGTGTCCTCGAGGTCCACGGAGACCGCGTCGTCGGCGGTGCCGTCGTCCGGCGTGAAGTCGCCGTAGCAGTCGTAGTCGGAGTTCTTGCCCCGGGGATCGGTGTCGTAGCAGCGCTCGACCTTGTATGTGCCCCGGGTGCCGTAGAGGCCGGCGGAAAGGGCCAGGTCGGCGGTCGAGGTGACGCACCAGAAGGCGGTGACGAGGGCCAGGAGGACGCCGGAGACCCAGCCGAGGACGCGCTTCATCCGGCCACCATGACATTCGGTTCCTTCTCCAACAGCCGGGAGATGCCCGCCTGTTCGGCGAGGAAGGTGCGCTGCGGCCCGGCCTGCGCGCGTTCCTCCTCGTACTTCTCCCAGGGGGCGGGCTGCACGAAGAGCATGGCGTTGCTCCCCGGCACGATCATGACGCCGCCGAAGGCCGGGTCACCGGCGAACCAGGCGCCGCCCTCCTCGGCCTCCTCCGGCCAGCCGCGCACCGTCGAGGCGTTGACCGCACGCAGCGAAGGGGCACCGTGCTGCCCGCGCAACGAAAGCCGGACGGTGTGCACCGTGCCGAGGTACTTCCACTCGGAGCCCTTCTTGGACACCCGGGTGCGGTACTCCAGCGGATAGGTGCGCAGCACCTGCCCGCACACCTTGAGCCGGGAGCCGTGGCGCAGCCGGAGCGCGAGGAAGATCAGCACGAAGAAGGCGGCCGGGATGCCGTACGCGGGCAGGGCGGCGTCGTACCCGACCGTGTGCGCCGCGAACGGCACCGCGAACAGGCCCGCGGCGAGCGCGAGGCGCGCGGCCGTGTGCCGGTACAGCAGTGTGCGGTTGTGCTTGAGCACCTGGGCGATGTCGGGTGCCACGGGTGGGTTGTCCATGCGGAGCGGGATGGTCCTTCGCACGAGATCGCTGGGGCGCACGATCGCAACGTCGCAAGGTCGCAAGGTCGCAAGGTCGCAAGATCGGCGGGCTGGGCCCGGGTGACGCTATCAGGGGCCCCGTCAGGCCCCGCCGCCCGCTCGCGATCCTGCGCGATCCCCCCTCATCCCCTCCGCAACAGCCGCCGCATCCCGAACAGGACCACACACGCGGCGATCACCGCGAAGGCACCCACCTTGAGCTTGCCGTCAGGGCCGTGGCCCCCGTCGTCCGACGAAGCCGAACTGCCGCTTCCGGACGACGAGTCGGAGGACCCGGCGTCCCCGGGCGCGGGTTCCGCGACCACCGCGCTGCCGACGCCCTCGCTGCCGAGCATCAGCTTGGTGCCGTCGGTCGAGTAGCTGGCGGACTCGCCCTGGCCGAGGGGGACGCTGATGCGCTCCAGCCGCTTGAGCTTGCCGCCGTTCCAGTCGTAGGCGATGCCGCCGAAGTAGCCGCGTACGGCGAGGGTCCGGCCGTCCGGGGAGAGGGCGGCGTCGGTGGCCCAGAGGTCGACGGGGACAGTGGGCTTGAAGACGTTCGTGCCGGAGGCGGAGAGCTTGGCCGGGCCCTCGTACAGGTGCCCGCCGTCCTCCTGCTTGTCGATGATGTAGACGCGCCCGGTCTTGGGGTGCACGGCGAGCGACTCGGCGTCACGGGTGCCGTCGGAGTACTTCACGACGTACTGCGTGGCCCGGATCGTCTGGTCCTTCAGCGTCTTGGGCTCGGGGAGGCGGTAGATCCAGACGTACGGCCACTGCACGCCGTCGTTGTCGCCGATGTCGCCGACCCAGATCTCGTTGTCCGGCCCGATGGAGATCGCCTCGACGTCACGCGGGGTGCCCACGCCGGTCATGGTGATCCTCGCGACCGTCTCGCCGGTGCCGCTGTCCACGGCGTAGAGGTAGGCGCCCTCGTCCTGGTCGTTGTGCGTCCAGTAGATACCGGGGTGCTGACGCGAGGCGGCGAGACCGCTGGACTCGGTGATGCGCGGGTCCTTGATCGTGAAGTCCTCGTTGCCCTTGCCGTCTCCGTCGGCCGCGGAGGCGGAGGCAGGCAGGGCGCAGGCCCCCGCGAGCAGGAGTCCGGCGAGTAGGGCGATCGGTCGACGCATGAGCCAAGCCTGCCATCCGGCCCGGCGATTCGGCGGACGGGTCGGCGGACGGGTCGGCGGACGGTGGCGGGGCGGGGGGCGGCGCCCGTCCGCCACCTCCGCGCACCGCCCCACCCGGCGTGGCAGGCGCGTGGCAGGCGTGGCAGGCTTCACACCCCCGCCCGCTCCTACCCTCCGGTAGCGATCGTCCATCATGAGCGGATGCTCAGGTTCATGCCCGTCGGCGACTCCCAGACCATCGGCAGCGCCGGCGAACACACGTGGCGCTACCGCATGTGGCAGCACCTGCGTAAGACGTACGGCGGCCCCTTCGCCCTCGTCGGCCCGCGCGAGACGCTCTACGACAAGGCGACGGACGCGCCCACCTCGTACGAGTACGCCGACCCCGACCCGGCCTTCCCCCGCGCCCACCTGGCCGGCTGGGGCGAGGGCTGGCTGCACATGGCGCCGCTGATCGGCGGGGCGGTGCGGTCGTGCCGTGCGGACGTGCTGCTGGTGTCCCTGGGATTGATCGACCTCGGCTTCTACACGAACGCCGAGCAGACCGCGCAGAACGTACGGTCCTTCGTGGCCGAGGCCCGCTCGGCGAACCCCCGGGTGCGCATCGTCGTCCTGCCGGTGATCCCGAACATCCGCGCCGAGGCGGAGGAACCCTTCGCCACCGAGGTCGCCCGCTTCAACGAACTCCTCGCGAAGGCCCTCGCGGACCTCGACGAGCCGCGCTCCCCCCTCCTGCTGACGTCCCCACCCCCGTCGTACGACATCCACCTCGACACCTACGACGGTACGCACCCGAACGCGAGCGGCGAGCACAAGATCGCGGAGGCGTTCGCGGGGGCGATGTACCAGGCGTGGGACCTGGGCGAGCCCTACGCGCCCTGACCCTCCTCGCCCCGACCCTGGTCCGATGAGAGCCTGTGCGGCATGGCGATCATCCACCGCACCACCCTCAAGCCCACCAAGCTCGAACTGCTCACCTCCTGGCTGCCCACCCGCCCCTGGTATGTCGGCACGGGCGAACCGGAGTTGACCAAGGCCGGTGGCTTCCGGCTGGACGACCCCGAGGGCGAGGTCGGCATCGAGTTCATGGTGGCCACGGACACCTCCGGCGCCGCCCCGGTCCCCTACCTCGTACCGCTCACCTACCGAGGCGCTCCCCTCCCCGGCGCCGAGCACGCCCTCGTCGGCACGATGGAGCACGGCGTGCTGGGCCCGCGCTGGGCCTACGACGGCGTCCACGACCCGGTGCTGGTCGCCCAGTTGCTGGCCCTGATCGAGGGCCGCGCCCAGGCGATGGCCCAGAGCATCAGCGACACCCCCGACCACGAGGTCGCCCCCGCCTACACCGGCGACGGCCTGCCCGCCGGCGACCGGCTCATGACGGCCACGGACGACCAGCACGGCACCGAGCTGCGCGCCTCCGACGGGGCGGCCCTGCGCCTGCACCGGGTCCTGCGAACCGACTTGGCGGTGCCCCAGGGGGCGGTCGGCCACCTCACCGGTGTCTGGCAGACGCCGGACTACACCCGGGCGCGAGCCCTGTTCGCCGTCCTGCACCCGGCCCCTCGGGGCTGAAGGAGGCCGCCTCACACACGGCCAGGTCGCCTGGCCTTCCTCGGCTCCCGTACCGCTAGAACATGGTGTTGTCGGTTAGAACATGGTGTTGTCGGTTAGAACATGGTGTTGTCGTTCGCGGACGTCGCCGGGACGTCCTGGATCACGTCCCAGTGCTCCACGATCTTCCCGTTCCGCACCCGGAACAGATCCAGGACGGCCTGCCCGCGCTCTCCCGGCGCGTTCACGTAGTGGCTGTGGACGGCGACCAGGTCGCCCTCGGCGATCACTCGCTTCGGCACGACCTTGAGCTGCGGAAACGCCTCGAAGTACGCCCCGAGCCCCGCCTTCACGCCCGCCACCCCGTCCGCGATGGTCGGGTTGTGCTGGTGGTACTCGGAACCCCAGTACCGGTCAATGGCCGAGAGGTCCTTGCGCACGAGCAGCTGGTCGAACGCCTTGGTCACGAGCCGCTCGTTGTAGGCGGTTGACCACGGTGCCCCCGGCTGCTCCGTCCGCGGCCAGCTCACCGTCGAGAACATGTCGTTGCCGTTGGCGGAGCCCTCCGGCACGTTCTGCCCCACGTCCCAGTGCTCGGCGATCTTCCCGCCCTGGAAGCGGAAGATGTCGAAGACGGCCTGGCCGCGCGTGCCGGGGGTCATGACGACGTTCGAGTGCACCAGCACCAGGTCCCCTTCGGAGACGACCCGCTTGATGTCGTACTCCGCGTCCGGGAACTGCTCGTGAATCAACTTGCCCAGGTTCTTCAGCGTCTCCGAGCCGTCCGGCGCCAGCGGGTTGTGCTGGATGTAGTCCGGCCGGACATAACGGTCGACGACCTCGGTGTCCCCCTGCTCGAACACGCCCTTCAGGACGCGGGCGGCGACGTACTTCTGATACGCGAGGCGCGCCTGGTCGCCGTAGCCGATCTGGTGCGCCGCGACGCTCGGCGGGGCAGCTACCGCGGGCGCGGCGGGGACGGCGAGGGCTACTGCCGCGAGCGCGGCGACAAGGGCCCTGCGGGCAGGAGAGGTGGGGGTCACGGTGCCCTCTTTCCGAGCATATTGAAACTTCAAGCTAGTACTCACCAGAGGAAAGCACTAACCAATGGTTAGCGTCAAGGATCAAGGTGCCCGGAACGGGGGAAGCGCTTGCCTAGAGCGCACTCCACGCGACTAGCGTGGAGTGCCATGAAGTACACGCAGCTCGGACGCACGGGACTCAAGGTCAGCCGGCTCGTCCTCGGCACCATGAACTTCGGTCCGCACACCGACGAGGCCGACAGCCACGCGATCATGGACACGGCGCTGGACGCAGGCATCAACTTCTTCGACACGGCGAACGTCTACGGCTGGGGCGACAACAAGGGCCGTACCGAGGAGATCATCGGCAACTGGCTCGCCAAGGGCGGCGAACGCCGCGAGAAGGTCGTCCTCGCCACCAAGGTCTACGGCAACATGGGCGCCGACGGCGAGGCGTGGCCCAACCACGACAAGCTGTCGGCCGTGAACATCCGGCGGGCCGTCGACGCGTCGCTCAAGCGGCTGCAGACCGACCACATCGACCTCTACCAGTTCCACCACGTCGACCGCGCCACTCCCTTCGAGGAGATCTGGCAGGCCATCGACGTCCTGGTCCAGCAGGGCAAGATCCTCTACGTCGGCTCGTCCAACTTCCCCGGCTACAAGATCGCCCAGGCCAACGAGGTCGCGGCCCGCCGCGGCGGCACCATCGGCCTGGTCAGCGAGCAGTGCCTCTACAACCTCTACGAGCGCCGCGCCGAGATGGAGGTCATCCCGGCCGCGCAGGAGTACGGCCTCGGCATCATCCCGTGGTCGCCGCTGCACGGCGGTGCGCTCGGCGGCGTGCTGAAGAAGGAGATCAAGGGCGGCCGGCGCAGCGAGGGGCGGGCCGCGGGCGCCATGTCCGGCCCCGAGGTGCACGCGAAGATCCAGGCCTACGAGGACCTGCTCGACAAGCACGGCCTGGAGCCCGGCGAGGCCGCCCTGGCCTGGCTGCTCACCCGCCCCGGCGTGACCGGCCCCATCGTCGGCCCCCGCACGGCCGAACAACTCGACTCCGCCCTGCGCGCGGTGGAACTGGAACTGAGCGACGAGCTCCTGGCAGGCCTGGACGAGATCTTCCCCGGCCCGGGCCCGTCTCCGGAGGCCTTCGCCTGGTAATGGGCCGCTGACTTGCGACGCTCCGGGGGGCGCGTGGCCTACTAGGGGCCGGCGCCCCAACGCCCCAAGGAGCGCACGTCGCCTGCTAAAGACCGGCGCCCCCAACCCCCAAGGGGCGCGGGGAACTGCGCGACAAGCCCCCACCGGCCCGCAGCCGAACGACGGGCCCCGCAGTCCCCCGGCGTGCCTACCTGCCTAGCTACCTAGCCGCCCAGCCACCTACCTGCCCAGCACCGCCGCCACCGCGACCAGCACGAACATCAGCACAAGCGCACCGGCCATGATCCGGTTCCGGGTTTTCGGGTCCACGGGACCGAGCCTAACCGGCCCCTTCCAGCGGCCAGCGGGCGACCACCTCGTACCGGGGCTGCTCGCCCGCCACCCCGGACTTCGGCAGATTGCTGCGCACCAGCGCCAGCTCGCCCACGGTCCAGGTCCGGCTGGTGAACTCCCCGAGGGCCTCGACGTACGGCCGCACGTCCACCGCCGACCGGCTCCGCGCCACCGTGAGGTGAGCCTTGTACCGCCGATGCTCCCCCATCGGCACCCCTGCCTTCCGCGCCGCCGCCTCACTCCGGTCCGCCAGCAGCCGCAACGCCGCCAGGTCCCCCTCCGCCCCGGCCCACAGCGCCCTGCCGTGCCCGAACTGGCCGCCGCCGCGCAGCGCCAGCGCGAAGGAGGCGGTGCGCCGCGCGGCCCGCTCCAGCCGCGCCGACAGATCCGGTACGAGGTCGTCGTCGACCTCGCCGTAGAAGGCCAGCGTGAAGTGCCATCCGGGGCGGCCGGTCCATCGCAGCCCGTCCGCGCCGGGCAGGTTCCGCAACTCGGCGACCTCGACGGCCAGTTCATCGGCCACGTCCTCGGGCGGCAGTACGGCGGCGAAGAGTCTCATGCATCCAGCCTGGCACCATGACGGGATGGAGATCACCATCAGGGACGGCGGACGCGACGACATCCCCGCGATACTCGGCATGCTCGACAGCTGCGTGGAGTGGCTCGTCGGGCAGGGACGCACCGGACAGTGGGGTACGGAGCCGCTGTCGCAGAACTCCAGGACGGTGGAGTCGGTGACCCGGCACATGCAAGAGGGCAGCGTCTTCATCGCTGAGGCCGGCGGCGTCCCGGCCGCCACCCTCACCCTCACCGACGCCCCCGGCGCCTACCTCGCCCACCTCCCGCCACCCGGCGAACCCGAGCGCTACATCCACTGGCTCGCCTCCGACCGCCGCTTCAAGGGCCACGGCGTGGGCAGCGCCCTGCTCAACCACGCCGCCGAGCAAACCCGCCGAGCGGGCGTCTCCCTGCTCCGCGTGGACTGCTACGCGGGCGCCGACGGCAAGCTGGTCCGCTACTACGAGAACAACGGCTTCGTCCGCACCGAGACGTACACGGGCAGGGACGACTGGCCGGGGCAGGTACTGGCACGGAGGGTCTAGCCACCTCCGGCCGCGACGTGACCATGACCACACGTGCCCCGGTCACCGTGCGTATCGTTGTACTGCGCGGCTGCACTCGTCCGAGGAGCAGCCGGGGAGGAGCGCCACGATGACCGTCCTTGACGACAGGATCGAGATGGCCGAGGAGCACGGCGAGCTGACTCTGGACGTCTTGTTCGAGTGCGTTCAGAAGATGCCCATCCCCGAGGGTACGAAGGTAGAGATCGTCGGGGGGAACATCTTCATGTCACCGCAGCGGCAGAACCACTGGGAGATCATCTTCGGCATCGCGAAGCAGTTGGACGCCAAGTACTCGCAAAAGCGCTTGGCATCGGACGTGCGGATCGATTTTCCCGGCCATCTGAACGGCTTCGCCTGCGATCTGGCGGCCATGGCCGAGCGGTCGGTGAAGGACAGCAAGGGCCGCTGGCGCTATCAGGACGTCGAATTCGTGGCCGAGGTCATCTCCAAGGACACGGCGGGCAACGACTACGGCCCGAAAAAGGAAACCTACGCCCTCGCCGAAGTGCCGGTGTACCTCATCGTGAACCCGTACACCGCGCAGTGGCACCTGCACACCCTGCCGAAGGACGGCCAGTACCACTCCGAGGTCAGCTTCGGATTCGGTGAAGAGATCGACCTGACCGGGACCGTCGTCGGCCTCGCCCTCAAGACCGACGAGTTCCCGCGCGACTGACTACGCAGCCGTGGCCAACTGCTCCTCCCGCTCCTCACGAGGAACGAACCGGGCGCGCGGACGCCCCTGATCCCATCCCACCGACAGCCGCAGTCCGCCCACGCGGGCCAGCACCAGGGCGATGACGACGGCCGCGGTCGCCGTGATCGCGCCGCCCACCGCCAGGCCCGCCCGGACGCCGTACGCGTCCGTGATCCAGCCGGCGATCGGGGCGCCGAGCGGGGCGCCGCCCATGAAGACCATCATGTACAGGGCCATCACCCGGCCCCGCATGCTCGGGTCGGTGGACATCTGGATGCTGCTGTTGGCGGTGACGTTGACCGTCATGCCGAACATGCCGATCGGGGCCATGAGCAGGGCGAACAGCCACAGGGAAGGGACGAACGCGGCGACGATCTCCATCACGCCGAAGGCCACCGCCCCCACGACCAGCACCCGCATCCGGGCCGTACCGCGCCGGGCCGCGAGCAGCGCGCCCGCCAGGGAGCCGACCGCCATCAGGGTGTTGAAGAGGCTGTAGGAGCCGGCGCCGGCATCGAAGACGTCGTCGGCGAAGGCGGAAAGGTAGACGGGGAAGTTGAAGCCGAAGGTGCTGACGAACCCGGCGAGGACGATCGTCCAGATCAGCTCGGGGCGCCCGGCGACATAGCGCAGGCCCTCCCGCAGCTGGCCCTTGCCGCGCGGCGCCCGCTGGACGTCGTACAGCTCACGCGTCCGCATCAGCAGCAGACCGGCGATGGGCGCGACGAAGGACAGGCCGTTGGCGAGGAACGCCCAGCCCGTGCCGACGCCGGTGATCATCAGGCCGGCCACGGCGGGACCGATCAGCCGGGCCGACTGGAAGTTCGCGGAGTTCAGGCTGACCGCGTTCTGCAGCTGGTCCGGATTGACCATCTCGCTGACGAAGGACTGACGGGCCGGGTTGTCGACGACCGTGGCGAGGCCGACCGCGAAGGCGGCCAGATAGACGTGCCAGACCGCGACATGACCGGTGAGGGTCAGGACGGCCAGCGCGATGCCGGTGAGGGCCATCGAGGACTGGGTGACCAGGAGCGTGCGCCGCTTGGGCAGCCGGTCGACGAGGACACCGCCGTAGAGACCGAAGAGCAGCATCGGCAGGAACTGCAGGGCCGTCGTGATGCCGACGGCCGTGGCGGAGCCGGTGAGGCTGAGCACCAGCCAGTCCTGGGCGATGCGCTGCATCCAGGTGCCGGTGTTGGAGACGACCTGGCCGAGGAAGTAGAGGCGGTAGTTCCTGACCTTCAGCGAGCTGAACATCGAGGACTTGCGGGGCTCGGGGGCGGGCGGGGAGTCGTGGGTGGTCGGTGCGGGGGCGGAGTCTGCTCCGGGTCCCGTACTCAAAAGGGTTCGCCTCCTCGTGACTGCTTACAGATGTGCGAGCTTCTCCAGCACGGGGGCGGCGGCGCGCAGTTTCGCCCACTCGTCCTCGTCCAGGCCCTCGACCAGGGTGGCCAGGAAGGCGTTGCGCTTGCGGCGGCTCTCCTCGAGCATCGCCTCGGCCTGCTCCGTCTTCGTGACGACCTTCTGGCGCCGGTCCTCGGGGTGCGGCTCCAGGCGGACCAGGCCCTTCGCCTCCAGCAGGGCGACGATGCGGGTCATCGACGGCGGCTGGACGTGCTCCTTGCGGGCGAGCTCACCGGGGGTGGCCTTGCCGCAGAGGGAGAGGGTGCCCAGCACCGACATCTCGGTGGGGCTCAGCGACTCGTCGACCCGCTGGTGCTTGAGCCGACGCGACAGTCGCATCACTGCGGAGCGCAGGGAGTTCACGGCGGCTACGTTGTCGCCATGGGTAAGGTCCGACATGTTCTTTAGAGTAACTCATTACTCTCGCTAAAGACCACCCGGAAATACAGAGGGCACGCAACGATGCCCGTGATGCTCGCCACTGAAGCGCGGCGTCACTCATATGGGTGATCCGGCAGCGGAACGTGACACACCGCACCGAAGAGTGCCGCGACCCTCGTGCCATGGGGACCAGCGTGCTCAGCCTGCGGATAGACCACGAGCTGCTCGAACGACTCAAGGAGCATGCGGCGAAAAGAGGAATGAGCGTCCAGGACTATGTCGTCCGGACGCTCATCCGCGATGACTTCGACGAGCGGTTCCAGTCCGCGGTCGAGGAGACCGAGAAGTTCTACGGCCTCACATGAGCCGCGCCCCCTAGGTCAGCCCCAGTGCCGGCATCAGGTAGTAGAAGGCGAAGACCGCCGCCACGACGTACATCGCCACCGGCACCTCACGCCCCCGCCCGGCGGCCAGGCGCAGCACCGCGAAGGTGATGAAGCCCATGCCGATGCCGTTGGTGATCGAGTAGGTGAACGGCATCATCAGCATCGTCACGAAGGCCGGGATCGCGACCGTGTAGTCGGCCCAGTCGATCTCCTTGACGGAGTTCGCCATGATCAGGAAGCCGACCGCGAGCAGGGCGGGGGTGGCCGCCTGGGACGGGACCATCGTGGCGACCGGTGTCAGGAACAGCGCCACGGCGAACAGGGCGCCGGTGATCACGTTCGCGAAACCGGTACGGGCGCCCTCGCCGACGCCGGCCGTGGACTCCACGAAGGCGGTGGTGGCCGAGGAGGAGCTGGCGCCGCCCGTGGCGACGGCGAGGCCGTCCACGAACAGCACCTTGTTGATGCCCGGCATCTGGCCCTGGGCGTCGGTCAGCTTCGCCTCGTCGCTGACGCCCATGATCGTGCCCATGGCGTCGAAGAAGCAGGACAGCAGGACGGTGAAGACGAAAAGGGTGCCGGTCAGCGCGCCGACCTTGTCGAAGCCGCCGAACAGGCTGAACTCTCCGATCAGGCCGAAGTCCGGGCTGGCGACCGGGTTGCCGGGCCACTTCGGGGTCGTCAGGCCCCAGGACGGCACGTTCGCGACGCCCTCGATGATCACGGCGAGCACCGTCATCGCGACGATCGAGATCAGGATCGCGCCGGAGACCTTGCGGACGATGAGCGCGAGGGTGAGCAGCGCGCCCAGGACGAAGACCAGGACCGGCCAGCCGTTGAGGTGACCGTCGCCGCCGAGCTGGAGGGGCACGGTCGTCTGGGCGACGTCCGGGATCCGGGAGACGAAGCCGGAGTCGACGAGGCCGATCAGCATGATGAACAGACCGATACCGATGGAGATGGCCTTGCGCAGGCTGTAGGGCACGGCGTTCATGACGCGCTCGCGCAGCCCCGTGGCGACGAGCAGCATGACCACGAAGCCGGCCAGGACCACCATGCCCATGGCGTCCGGCCAGGACATGCGCGGCGCCAGCTGGAGCGCGACGACCGAGTTCACGCCGAGTCCGGCGGCGAGCGCGATCGGTACGTTGCCGATGACGCCCATGAGGAGCGTGGTGAACGCCGCTGTCACGGCCGTCGCCGTCACCAGCTGTCCGTTGTCCAGCTGGTGGCCGTACATGTCCTTCGCGCTGCCGAGGATGATCGGGTTCAGCACGATGATGTAGGCCATCGCGAAGAAGGTGGCGAAACCGCCGCGGATTTCCCGGGACAGGGTGCTGCCCCGCTCCGAGATCTTGAAGTAGCGGTCGAGTGCGCCGTATGCGGGCATGCTTTGGCTGTTCCTACGAAGAGAAGTGGTCAGGCATAAACCGTTTCAGTATGAACATATAAAGCCGGAAACGGCGATCTCCGCGCGTAGACCCGCGTGGATCCGATCGCTTCGTACCTGGATCCGATCGCCTCGTAAGCTGTCCCCCATGGCGAAGTGGACCCCCAAGCACGAGGCGCCGGAGCCCCTGGAGGGCCCCGTGGTCGCCACCATCACCGGCGGCACGATCCTGTGGTTCGTCCTCTTCGTCGTCCAGCTCCCCTTCTACGGCTGGTTCGACGACCGCGACCTCACCTGGTGGGTGTGGACCTGCCTGGCCGGCGGCGGGCTCGGACTCATCGGCATCTGGTACGTCCGCAAGCGCGATGCCGCGCTCAAGCGGGCGGCCGCTCAGGAGGCCGCGGAGACCGGGTCCGAGACCGAGCAGTCACCGGCACCGTCCGCGGACTGACCACCGGCCACCCACCGGCCACCCACCGGCCGACCCACTGACCGACCCACTGACCGACCCGCCGTACGACCTCGGTACGACCCCCGTCCTCCCCCGGTCGGAACTTCCGCGCACTCGGCGGGTGAAGCCGTAAATCCGCACGTACCGTCGAATGCATGACGCATGCCGACGCGGGCACCGAAGTGGACAACGCCGTGCACCCCGCCACCGCCCCGGTGGCGACGGGCGGGCTGACCGCCGCCGAGGTGGCCGAGCGGGTCGCGCGGGGGCAGGTCAACGACGTGCCGGTGCGCAGCAGCCGGTCGATGGCGGACATCGTCCGCGCCAACGTCTTCACCCGGTTCAACGCGATCATCGGCGTGCTCTGGGTGATCATGCTGTTCGTCGCGCCGATCCAGGACAGCCTGTTCGGGTTCGTGATCCTCGCCAACACCGGCATCGGGATCATCCAGGAGTGGCGGGCGAAGAAGACCCTCGACTCGCTCGCGGTGATCGGCGAGGCCCGGCCCACGGTGCGGCGCGACGGGGTCGCCGCCGAGGTCAGCACGTCCGAGATCGTGCTGGACGACCTGATAGAGATCGGGCCGGGGGACAAGGCCGTCGTGGACGGGGTGTGCGTCGAGGCCGACGGGCTGGAGATCGACGAGTCGCTGCTCACCGGGGAGGCCGACCCGGTCGTCAAGCGGCCCGGGGACCAGGTGCTGTCCGGCAGTTTCGTCGTCGCCGGGGGCGGTGCCTTCCAGGCCACCAAGGTCGGCCGCGAGGCCTACGCCGCCCAGCTCGCCGAGGAGGCCTCCCGCTTCACACTCGTCCACTCCGAGCTGCGCTCCGGCATCTCCACGATCCTCAAGTACGTGACGTGGATGATGATCCCGGCCGCGACGGGCCTGATCATCACCCAGCTCGTCGTCAAGGACAACGAGCTCGACGACTCGATCGCCCGGACCGTCGGCGGCATCGTGCCCATGGTCCCCGAGGGGCTCGTGCTCCTCACCTCCGTCGCCTTCGCCATCGGCGTCATCCGGCTCGGCCGCCAGCAGTGCCTGGTCCAGGAACTCCCCGCCATCGAGGGCCTCGCCCGCGTCGACACCGTCTGCCTCGACAAGACCGGCACCCTCACCGAGGGCGGCATGGACGTCACCGAGCTGCGGCCCCTGAGCGGCAACGACGAGGACTACATACGCAAGGTGCTGGGCGCCCTCGGCGAGTCCGACCCCCGCCCGAACGCCTCCCTCCAGGCCGTCATCGACGCCTACCCCGACGCCGAGGACTGGCGCTGCACCGAGTCCCTGCCCTTTTCCTCCGCCCGCAAGTACAGCGGCGCCACCTTCAGCGAGGGCAACGGCGAGGCCGGCACCTGGCTGCTGGGCGCCCCCGACGTACTCCTGCCCGCCGACGACCCGGCACTGGCCGAAACCGATCGGCTGAACGAACAGGGACTGCGCGTCCTGCTGCTCGCCCGCGCCGGCCGCGACCTCGACGATCCCGACGTGGCGGACGGCGCCAAGCCCGCCGCCCTCGTCGTACTGGAACAGCGGCTGCGGCCCGACGCCGCCGACACCCTGCGCTACTTCGCCGAGCAGAACGTCCGCGCCAAGGTGATCTCCGGGGACAACGCGGTGTCCGTGGGCGCGGTCGCGACCAAGCTCGGGCTGACCGGGACGACGGTCGACGCGCGCCGGATCCCGCAGGACAGGGACGGGATGGCGACGGCCCTCGACGACGGCACGGTGTTCGGGCGGGTCACCCCGCAGCAGAAGCGGGACATGGTCGGCGCGCTCCAGTCCCACGGGCACACCGTCGCCATGACCGGCGACGGCGTGAACGACGTCCTCGCCCTGAAGAACGCCGACATCGGCGTGGCGATGGGCTCGGGGTCGGAGGCGACCCGGGCCGTCGCCCAGATCGTGCTGCTGAACAACAGCTTCGCGACGCTGCCGTCGGTGGTCGCGGAGGGGCGGCGGGTGATCGGCAACATCACGCGGGTCGCGACGCTGTTCCTCGTCAAGACCGTCTACTCGGTGCTGCTGGCGCTGATGGTGGTGTGCACGCAGGTGGAGTACCCCTTCCTGCCGCGCCATCTGACCCTGCTCTCCACCCTCACGATCGGCGTCCCGGCCTTCTTCCTGGCCCTCGCGCCCAACAGGGAGCGCGCGAAACCCCACTTCGTGCGGCGGGTCATGCGGTACGCGATCCCGGGCGGGGTGGTGGCCTCGGTGGCGACGTTCACGACGTATCTGATTGCCCGTCACCACTACACCGGGGAAGGCTCGTTGGACGCGGAGACCAGCGTCGCCACGCTGACGCTCTTCCTGATCTCGATGTGGGTGCTGGCCATCATCGCCCGCCCCTACACCTGGTGGCGGATCGCCCTGGTGGCCGCGATGGGGTTCGGGTTCCTGCTGGTGCTGGTGGTGCCGTGGCTGCAGGAGTTCTTCGCGCTGCGGCTCGTCGGGGTGACGATGCCGTGGATCGCGGTGGGGATCGCGGGGGTGGCGGCGGCCGCCCTGGAGTTCACCTGGAGGTGGGTCGACCGCCGCTTCCCGGCGTAGCAGTTACGGCAGCAGTTACTGCAGCAGTTACTGCACGTCGACGAAGTCGCCCGCAGCCGTGGCCGCCGGGGTCGTCGTCGTGCCCGCGAAGGTGTAGCGGAAGTAGCCGTCCTGGGTGGCCTTGACCGTGGTCTTGAGGTTGCCCGTGGCGTCGGTCTTGATGGTCTTGACCGTCGTGTAGGTGTTGCTGTTCTTCTTGCGGAACTGGAGCTTCACCGGCTGCCCGACATAGCCGTTGTACGTGCCGCGGTCCCAGTTGGCGCGGGAGAGCTTGCCGGTGACCGTGATGGTCTTGCCCTTCTTCACCGGCTCCGGCGCGGCGTTGACCGTCAGCTTGGATGAGCGCTGCATCAGCGTGGTGCCGAGGCCGCTCTGGCTCTTGTAGCCGACCTTGGTGATGTCGAAGGTCTCGCCGCCCGGATTCTGGCCGTTGAAGGCGGTGGCCTCGGCGGCCGCCCGCCACGTCCCGGCGTCCGTGTTGACCAGCTCGTGGTCACCCGGGTAGACGTCGATGGTGCCCTTGCAGTTGGCGGTGGTCGCGGAGGTCGCGGTGCACTTGGCCGGCTTGTTGCCGTAGAGCATGTTGTCCGGCGCGGTGGCGGAACCCCGGTAGATGACGGGGTCGGTGATGAAGTCCGCGGCGGTGATCTTGACGTCCTCGCCGTGGGTCAGCGTGTACGTCACCGTGGTGGAGACGTGGTTGGTCGTGCCGACCTTGACCGCCTTGGCGATCTTGAAGTTGGAGAAGGAGACGTTCAGGGCGTACGGCTTGCCCTCGGCGGCCGGGGCCCTGTCGGACGCGGCGAGCGCGGCCTGGCGGACCTTCGCGACGTCCGCGCGGTAGGAGGCGGCGGTGTCGTCGGCCTGGGCGGCCGGCACAGCGAGGGCGGAGAGGGCCAGGGCGCCGGAGACGGCGGCCACGGTGGCTCTGATGCGCATGCGTTCCCCTGCTACGGAAAGGGGGCCCCGCTGGTCGTCGTTCCCTGCACTGCTGGTCACATCGGGGCCCGGGTGATCGTGGGACCTGTTGGTCCATGTGATCAGATAGGCGCCGGGCGTCGCCGGTTGTGCGGCGCGGTCGGAATCTTCGTGAGCTTCGTCACGAACTCCCTTGTGTCACAGGGAGTTCGTGACGCGAGCCCGGCCCGTCTTACGGCCTTACCGCTCCGGGGACTACTTCACGTCGACGAAGTCACCCGCGGCGCTGACCGCCGGGGTGGTCGAGGTGCCCGCGAAGGAGTAGCGGAAGTAGCCGTCCTGGGTGGCCTTGACCGTGGTCTTCAGGTCGCCCGTCGTGGACGTCTTGATGGTCTTGACCGTGGTGTAGGTGCTGCTGCTCTTCTTGCGGAACTGGAGCTTCACCGGCTGGGTCGAGTAGCCGTTGTACGTGCCGCGGTCCCAGTTGGCGCGGGTCAGCTTGCCGGTGACCGTGATGGTCTTGCCCTTCTTCACGGGCTCCGGGGAGGCGTTGACCGTGAGCTTCGACAGGCGCTGCACGTTGAAGCTCTTGGCGTTGTCCTTCTGGACGTAGTCGGCGTCCTTGCCCGCCGCGATGGCCCAGACCTTCCAGCCGCCGGCCACGCTGTTGATCAGGTTGTAGCCGGGGCGGAGGTCGAAGCTGGACTTGCAGTTCGACGTCGTGGCGCTGACCCGCGTGCAGCTGGCGCGGCCGTCGCTGCTGTTGGCGACGGCGCCGGAGTCGGAGCTGTCGATGTTCGCACCGTGGTACAGGATCGCCTGGGCCCAGTCGACGCCCGAGCTGTCCTTGACGGTGAAGGACACGGTGATGGTCTTCTTCGCGGTCGAGCCGACGACCGCCGCCTTGCCACCGTTCACCACGACGTTCGAGATCGTCGTGTCGCCCTCGACCTCGTCGGCCTGCGCGGCCGGCACGGCAAGAGCGGAAAGGGCCAGGGCGCCGGTCACGACGCCGAGGGTGGCACGCATGCGCATGTATGTGTTCCCCACGTGGAGAGGGTCCCGCCGCCCGCCGCGCCTGTGGCTCGTGGGGCGGAACGGGACCCAAGTGATCAGAGGGTCTGTTGACCCACGTGATCAGATTCGCGAGACATACGAATGGTTGTACGGCTCGTGAGAAATTTGTGCGGGAAATTTCAAGATCCGGCGAAGCGGCCGCCTCAGTCGAACCACCGGTCCCGAGCCAGCTCCCCCGTCCGTGACGGGTCCTCCAGCAGGGCCGCCACCTCGAACCGCCGGGGCCACTGGCCCGCCGCCCACGCGAGACCCGCGGCGACGCCCTCCAGGGTGGCGGCGTGCAGGGCGCCGTCGTGGGTGAGGCGCCAGTCGATCTCCACGCCGTCGACGACGAGTTCCTCGTGCTCGACGTACGACTCCGGGGTCCGCGCGCCGAGCAGGACCCGCACCGACTCCGGTACGTCGTGCTCGGTGCCCTCGCTGGTCACCTCGCCGGTGACGGACTCGCTCAGCCGCCGGACCTGGAACAGCTCGGCCAGCTCGGCGGCCCGCGCCGGCCGGACCGGCAGCAGCGGCACGCCCTCGGTGAAGGGCAGCAGGTCCGGCGAGTCGACGACCACCGCGTCGGCCGCGTCCACGACCTCGACCCGCCCGTCGACGACGGCCCGCAGCTCGTCCGGCAGGGTCACCTGGTCGGGGTCCAGGTCGGCCAAGGCACCGTACAGAGCGTGCAGTTGAGCGGAGGTGACGGGGCGGTCGGGGTCGGCGAGGCGGTCAAGGAGCTCGGCGGCGCCGCCCGGCTCGTCGAGCAGCGCGGCGACGGAGGTGCGCACGCCGAGGGCCCGCAGCACCTGTTCGTCGTCGAAGCCGGTGGCGTCGGCCTCTTCGTACAGGCCGCGCAGGAGCGGGTCACCGCCGGAGGCGAGGAGTCCGGCCGGGCGGCGGCCGTCCAGCACCGGGTTGCCGCGCAGCCACCAGGCCGTGTACGGCCGTACGACCTCGTGCGTGCCGTCGGGCAGCAGGATCCGCACCTGCTGGGTCAGCGCGTCCCGCAGGGGCGGCTGGGCGAGCAGGGCGAGGGCCTGCGGCCACTTGTCGTCGTCGACCAGGTCCAGATCGCGTACGGCGATGAGCTCGGTGGCGACGGGCGGTACGGGCGTGTCCGGGAAGCGGTCGAGGATGTCCTCGCACCAGACGTCGACCGCGTCCAGCAGGCCGGCGTCGTCGGGCTCGGCGAAGTCCCCTTCGCGGGGCTCCAGTTCATCCGGGTCGAGGACGACGTCGGCGGCCCGGACGAGCGCGAAGTTGGCGAGGACCCCGCAGGCGGCGAGCGGCTGCTCGCCCCACTTGTCGGCCAGTTCGGCGTCCACGGTGGCGAGTTCGTCCTCCCGCATGACCTGCGCGAAGGGACTGCCGGGCAGCACCAGCTCACCGGCCGGCGCGAGCTCCCCCTCCTCGTCGGGCAGCGCGAGCGCGCCCAGCCACGGCTCGTCACCGGGCTCCAGGCCCGCGTCCCGCACGAGCGCGAGCACGGTGTCGGCCAGCTCGTCGGCGTCCGGCACGTCCTCCTCCCAGCTGACGCCACCGTCGTCGTCCAGGGAGGCGGCGACGGCGGCCCGCACCTGGGGTGTGGTGAGGACCGCGCGGGGCGTGGCCGGCAGGGCGCCGAGCTTCTCCAGGAGCGGATGCGCGGCGTCCGGGTGGGCGACCTTGAGGCCGAGACGGGTGAGGATCTCGGGGTCGACGGGGGCGCCGTCGGAGGTGGGGAGCAGGATCTGCCGCGGCCCGATGGTGGTCCGCCCGTCGGCCAACGGCACCGGCAGCCCGGACAGGCGGTCCGGGTCGACCCCGGCGAGGCTGTCGTAGAGCCGCCGCCACCAGCCCGGCTCCTTCTCCAGCCCGGCCAGCCGGTCGACGGCGTCGGTGAGCGGGACCCGGGCGACCCCCAACGTCCTTAGCTCCACGCGCCGTTCCAGCCCGGCGGGCAGCAGCGTCGGCAGCACCTCGGCCAGCACCCGCACGGTGTCGGCACCGGCGCCCTCGACGACCTCGGCGTCACGAGGGCGGAGGGACTCGGGCAGGTCGTCGGAGTCGTGTTCACGCGGCTCGACGGCGGGCGGCAGGAAGGAAGTCCGGGGCAGCCGCTCCAGGATCGCCTGCCGCAGGGCCCCGTCCAGCTCCCCCTTCCCCAGCGGCCCGGGCACGAGGCCGATGATGCCCTCGCCCACCGGACGCCAGTCCCCGAGCAGTTCGGCGTACGCGTCCGCCGCCCGCTGCACCAGGAAGTCGGTGAGCGGGCCGGGGGCGGCGTGGCGGCGGGTGGTGTCCAGGGGGAACGAGGCGATGAGGAGGGCGGGGACGCCGAGGGGCTCGTCGCTGGGCGTGGGCGCGTGGACGACGGGGGCGGTGCGGGGCCGGGCGGGCGCGCTGTCGGCGGCGTTGACGGGCACGGCCCAGGTGAGCGACCAGTGCGGGCGCAGCCGCTCCTCCACCGGCCGGTCGGCGAGCAGCTCGGGGGTGAGCGGGCCGTCGGCGGCGGACGTACGCCAGTGGGTGACGCTCTCGACGCCGTCGCGGGAGTCCTCCACGACCGTGAAGGGGCCGTCGGTCCGGCGGCGCAGCGTGCGCGGGGCGTCGTCGTTCACCTCGATCACGACCTCCTCAAGCCCGGGCAGGGCGAGGAGCAGGGCGTCGTCGACGGCGTGCAGCAGCCGCTCGGCGAGATCCGCGGCCGCGGTGTCGCGCAGCGGGAGGATGACGGCGGTGTCGTACGGATCGGGGGCGGTGCCCTCGGCGGCGAACGGCAGCCGCAGGACCGGCACCTGCCCGTCCCGACGCCGGATCTCGTCACCCAGCCCCGGGCTGTGCCGCGCGGTCTCCCGGGCCAGCTCCCGGGCCTCGGCGAGGGACCACCGCACTCCGCCGTGCCGCCCGACGACGGCGGGCTCGTCGGTGACGGAGACGACGGCGGCGAACCCGACACCGAAGCGCCCCACGGAAGCAGTCGAAGCGGTGTTAGCCGTGGAAGCGGTGTTAGCCGTGGAAGCGGTGGAAACCGTGTCCCGCTTGGCCGAGGCCCGCAGGGTGGACAGTGACTCGACGCCGCCCGCGTCCAGCGGAGCACCCGTGTTGGCGGCGACGAGAACACCCTCACGGAGGGTGAGCCGCAGCCGCCCGGCCACCCCGGCCCGCGCCGCGGCGTCGGCGGCGTTCTGAGCGAGCTCGACGACGAGCCGGTCCCGGTACCCGCCGAGGACGAGGTCCTCCTCGGCGTTGGCGTCCTCCCGGAAACGGGCGGGACTGGTGGCCCAGGCGTCCAGGACTCCGCGCCGCAGCCGGGCCGTACCGAAGGGGTCGGCGCCTTCGGCCGCGGGCCGCACGAACTTGCTCACGTTGACTCTCCTCATCGGCGTGATGTTGAAGGTACCGCTTGCTGAAGCGACACGGGCATGCCGACCGTCGCGGGTACGCGGCGCCCGGAGGTGGGCGCGGTCCGTCACAGGCGGATGACGACCAGGGCTATGTCGTCACGGGCCCCGCTGGCGACGCTGAGGCGGGCCAGCAAGTCGTCAGCGAGCTGGCCGGGCGCGAGGGTGCTGTCCCGGGACAGGGCTGAGAGCAGGCGGGCCAGGCTGGCGTCGATGTCCTCGTCGTGGCGTTCGATGAGACCGTCGGTGTACAGGACGAGGGTGTCGCCGGGCGTGTAGGGCAGGCCGGCCTGGGGGCGGGGGACGTGGTAGGGGCGGGCGCCGAGAGGCGGATCCGTGGCCTGGTCCAGCAGCTCGCAGGCCCCGCTGGGGTGAACCAGGACGGGCGGCAGGTGGCCCGCGTTGCTGTAGACGATCAGCCTGCTGCGGGTGTCGATGAGTACCTTGACCGCGGTCGCGGCTGTCGCGCCTTCGATGGAGCGGGCGTAGAGGCCGAGGACCTCCAGGGCCTGGGCGGGGCTGGGGATGGCGCGAATGGCCGCGCTCAGGGCGCTGCGGAGCATGCCCATGACGGCCGCCGCCTGGAGGCCGTGGCCGACGACGTCTCCGACCGCCGCGGCGTAGCGGTCGGGGGGCAGGTCGACGACGTCGTACCAGTCGCCGCACACGTTGAGCGAGGTGGCCGCGGGCAGGTACCGCACGGCGATGTTGTCGTAGTGCTGGTGCAGGTCGGGGGCCTGGAGCATGGCTTCCTGCAGGGCGACGGCCACCTGGCGTTCCCGGGCGTGGGCCTGGCGCAGTTCCTGGTTGAGCCGTTGCAGTTCGCGGGCCCGCCCGTAGAGCTCGGCCGCCATGCCCTTTTCCCGGTCGGTGAGCTCTTCGGTGAGCTGGCTCGCCCAGCGTGAGCGGACGAATGCGGTGACGTCCTCGGACCGCTGGACGATCCATGCCACCGTGCCGTCCGGCCCGGGGATCGGGGTGTGGATGTCGGACCACCACCGCTCGTCGAAGCCGCTCGGCTGGTCGGAGTCGGGGATGTCGTACCGCTGCAGCACCAGGGTGTCCGGGGCCCCCGTGTCCAGGACCCGTTGCAGTGACTCCTTGAGGGTGCGTTCCGCGTCGCCGGGGGTGCTGGGGTTTTCCGGCAGGGCGTCGAAGAAGTACTTCCCGATCAGCTCTTCCCTGGTCCGCCGGGTGGCCTGCAGGTATGCCGGGTTGGCGTAGCGGATCACCAGGCCCCTGTCCATCACGAGGAGTGGGCTGGGCGTGGCTTCGAAGAAGGCCGTGAAGCTGATGTCCGCTGCCATGGTGTGTGCGCCCTCTGCAGCCGGCGAGCACGACTGCCGTCCACTACCAATCTACGAGCAACCCGGCGTACGGGCTCACCGGCCCGCGGCTCCGGGCCCGGTGCCGACGTGATCGGTCACCTGGCGGCGTACGTGACGAAAGCGGACCAGGCCTGCGGCGCGAGGGCGAGGCGGGGGCTGGAGTCGCGGTACTTGGAGTCACGGACGTGGACGGTGCGGGGCGCTGCCGCGATCTCGACGCAGGAGTCACCCTCGCTGCTGCTGCTGTAGCTGCTCTTGAACCACAGCAGCTCGGAGGCGCGCCCGGCCGAGGCGTTGCGGATCATGTTTCCCCCAGCAGTTGTTCGATGAAGGCCGTCGACTCACGTGGTGTGAGCGCCTGCGCCCGGATGATGCCATACCGCAGTTCCAGGATACGGAGCTGCTTGGGATCGGTCACCGGGCGGCCGTTGGCCACGGCTGGTGAACGCCCAACGGCAGAGCCGTCCTCGAACTTCAGTACCTCGATACCACCGGCCAGTCCAGCGTGCTCCTCGCGATCCATCGGCATCACCTGAAGCTCGACGTTCCGCAACTGCCCTGCCGCCAGCAAATGTTCGAGCTGGCCCCGCAGCGCCGCCCTCCCCCCGAGGGGACGCCGAAGCGTCCACTCCTCCAGGACAAAGGAGAGTTCAGGCGCCGGATCCCGCTCGAACACGGCCTTACGCGCCACGCGCGCCGAGATGAACCGCTCCACCTCGTCCTCGGTGTACGCGGGGCGCCGCATGAGGAGCAGCCCGCGCGCGTACTCCGGCGTCTGCAGAAGGCCGTGGATGTTCAAGGGGTCGTAGAGCTGCATCTCGACCGCCTTGGCCTCCATCTCCCCCAACGCCCGCACCTTCTTCGGGTACCGAACCCTCTTCACGTCCTCCCACGTCGCCGAGATCAACCCCCCGGCCCCCAACACCTCATCCGCCTTGTCCAGGTACTCCTCCCGGGGAATCCGCTTCCCACCCTCGACCTTGTAGACCAGGTCCTCCCCGTACCCGACCGCCTGCGCGAAGTCGGCGGCCCGCATCCCCACCGCCTCCCGCCGCAGCTTCAACTGCCGCCCCACGGTCGCGATCACCGCCACACCCCACTCGTCGTCGGGATCCACCTCCCAACCCGGCTCGTCCGCCTCCGTCTTGAGCCGACCCGTGTCCACCTCGACCGACATCCGCACCCCTCCGTCCGTGCCACCGCGATGCAGCAGCGCCCTACCCGCGAGCCGGTCCCGACAGCCTGGACACGACCGGACAAGCTCCGGACAGTCACTCGACGCACCCGGAGAGTCACTGTTCACAGTAAGCACGCACCACCACGCTGAGTGACGTGAACCAGAAATCCCCCGAACTCGTCACCCGCGTCCGCAACTTCAGCCAGCAACTGTCCTCAACCCCACGCGGCGCCCGCCTCGCCCGCCTCCTCACCACCGAACAACTCCGCAGCTGGGGCCTGCCCTTGGACCCGGCGGCAAACGTGGTCGCCGAACTGGCAGCCAACGCCGTCACCCACGCCCGCGTCCCCGGCCGGGACTTCCTCCTGCTGCTCTACGTCGTCGGCGACACCCTCCGTATCGAGGTCACGGACACGTGCGGTGACCGCTTCCCGCACCCCCAACACGTGACCCCCGAGGCCGAGTCGGGCCGTGGGCTGCTGCTGGTGGAGGCGTTCGCGGACCGGTGGGGACTCTCCGAGGGCCCGGCGCCGCGCAAGACCGTGTGGGCCGAAATCGCCCTTCCACCGATCGCCAGAAATCCGTGCTGCGGTGGGTCGAGCGGTCCCCTCAAAGAAACACGAGGGTGAAAGAACCCGACCAAACCCACCCCCTCCCTCCCGCACGCAGCGCAAACTCACCCACTCGGGTGAACATCACCAACTCGGCTGGATTCGGGACAGGTTGCCGGGCTTACGCTCGCCGCAGCACCACCGCAGATATGCCCCAGACATACGACGGCCCTCGCAGGGACTGGCATCCCATTGCGAGGGCCTGACCACCTAGGAAGCCGACCTTCCCGATGGACACTCAAAACCCTAGCGCCCCCACACGCCCCCAGTCCCGAATCGCGGGCAAAAACCACCCTCACGGTCAGGCCCACGCGGGTGGCCTGGTCCACGACCACACCCGCCACACCACCCGCTTCACGGTGGTCGGCAACCACCTGGCCCAGCACCCTTCCCTCTCGGGCCTCGCGATCGGCCTGGGCGTCTACATCCAGTCCCTCCCGGCAGGGGCCCGCGTCGACATCAAGACCCTCGCCGCCCGCTTCCCCGAGGGCACGACCCGTATCGCCGCCGCCCTGCGCGAACTTGAAACCCACGGCTACCTGCGCCGCGAGCGTCAACGCACCCCCACCGGCCGCATCGTCACCCGCACGATCTCCTGCAACCAGCCGGGTCATCGCCGCGAGGCCGAGCACAGGCCGCCACCCCCGAGGAAGCGCACACCCCGCAAGCCCCTCCCCGCCGTCCCGAAGCCCGCCTACCCCGCCCCCGCCCTCCTCCAGACGGCCACAGACCTCCTCGCAGACCTCCGCCGCCACGACCCCCGCCTGCTCCTCTCCGCCAGCGACACGGCCCACCTGGCCCCCGGCGTCGCCGCCTGGCTGGAACGGGACGTCACCCCCACAGCCGTACGCCAAGCCCTCACCACGGACCTGCCAACCGAGCCCTTGTGCCGCCCGGCAGCCCTGCTGGCCCACCGCCTCACCACCCAGCTACCACCCCCACCCCCGTTCCGGGCACCAGCACCGCCACCGCCCGTCCACCACCCCTGGCAGACCTGCGAAGGCTGCGAACGCGCCTTCCGCTCACCCACCCCAGGACTCTGCCGTGACTGCCGCGCTTCCCTTGCCACAACCTCCTGAGCCCGTTCCGTCCCGTTCCTCACCCGCCCGGCTACGCTGGCCGGGGCAATGTCCGCTCGCTACGCCCAGGCGAAGAACAACCTGGAGCACGAGGATCCGGCCATCGCAGGGGAAGCCCTTCGCGAGCTGTGCGCCGTTCTCGACGAGTCGATGAAGGCAGTTCGCGAGTGAGCTGGAAATGGGAGTACGCCCTCGGAGCCGAAGAGGCCACCCGGACCCTTCCCCCGCACAGCCACCGGCGCCGTCCTCACCGACATCCACTCCACCCCCGACGGCCCGCGCTACGCGACCCGTAAGGACTTCGTGTACGGAGAGGACATCGCTATCGGCGACTCGACGATCTCGACGATCTCGACGGAGAACCTGCCTCGCTATTCGGCCGAGGCCGAGGCCAAGGGCCAGAGCTGAGGATGGGGAACCAGCACCGTCCTCACCGGCATCCACGCGGCCCCGAGGGGACCGCAACAGGCGCCGCTCGCGGAACCACCGTCAACTACGCTGACGCCAGGTGTTCGGGCCATGTCCGTGATCCGGGATCAGGGCCCCTGACCGCCGCGCCCGTGAAGCACCTGGAGGAAGCCATGACTGCCGAACTCCCCGACTGGATGATCCCGCCCAGGCCGAGCGGCTGGGAAGCGGACGACCTCGACCACCTCCCGCAAGCACCGCGGCACACCGAACTCATCGACGGAGCCCTGATCTTCATGATGTCGCCCCAGCGGTCCTGGCACTCCCGGATCGTGCAGAGGCTGACCGTCGCCTTGGAGGAAGCGGCCCCGGCCGGATTCGAGACCGAGCGCGAGATGACCGTCCGGCTCGACAAGAAGAGCCGTCCGGAACCCGACATCCTGGTCACCACCGCCGCCTACGACCCCGACCGCACCTGGTACGCGCCCGCCGACGTCGCCCTGGTCATCGAGGTGGTCTCGGAGGAGTCGGCGGACCGCGACCGGTCCCTGAAGCCGTTCAAGTACGCGCAGGCAGGAATCCCCCATTTCTGGCGTGTCGAGGACGAGGCCGGCGCACCCACCGTCCACACCTACGAACTCGACACCATGACCAGCGCATACGTGGCCACCGGAATTCACCGTGGCCGGCTGAGGGCCGCCGTCCCCTTCCCGGCCGACATCGACCTCAAGAACCTCGTGCCCTGACCTGACCCCGGCCGGGGGAGAGAAGCCGTCGCTCTGGCGCTTCTCGTCGGTCGAGCCCCCTACGAGTGGCCCAGCTCCCCGAGGTCCCCGTCCACTCCCACCGACACCGACCCCGAATCCGCAGCGGGACGCAGCGGGAACGGGTCCACCCGGGTCTCGTCGATCACCGGCGGAGCCGGCCGCGGGGGCTTCGGCATGACCGCGGCCTCGGAGTGGCCTCCGCAGCCGTAGGTCAGGGACACCACGCGGCCGTCGGCCGGGGAGAACTCGTTCGCGCAGACGCCGAAGGCCTGGCCGAGGGAGCCGCCGATGGGGGCCAGGAAGCCGCAGGTGACGCAGGAGGCGGGGGCGGCCTGGGCCATGGGGGTCTTGGCGCCGTACGCCTCCTCCCAGCGGTCCGCGGCGACGTGGAGGCCGTAGCGGGACAGGACGCGGGCGCGGCGCATGCCCAGTTCCTCCGCGACGGAGGCGATCGAGCCGCGGGAGGGCGCGACGACGAGGTTGGCCGGGACGCCGGCCGTGACCTCCGCGTCCTCCGCCTCCACCAGCTCCGCCATCTCGTGCGAGACGGCCGAGTCCGGCAACGGCTCGTCCTCGCCGGAGAAACCGGGCTCCAGGCGGAGGTCCTCGGCATCCGTGGGGAGCAGGTCTCCGGGGCCCATGTCGCCGGGGCGCAGCCGCTCGCTCCAGGGCACCCACTCGGGGGCGAGGAGGGCGTCGGGGCCGGGGAGCAGGACCACCTCGTCCAGCGTGACGACCTTGGCGCGGGACGCCCGCGCCACCGTCACCGCCCAGCGCCAGCCGCGGTAGCCGAGTTCCTTGCACTCGAAGTAGTGCGTGACGACGCGGTCGCCCTCGGACAGCAGCCCCGCGTGCTCACCCACCACGCCTGGCGCGGCGGCCTCCTCGGCGGCACCGCGGGCGAGGTCGACCGCCTCGGCGCACAGACGGTCGGGGGTGCGGCTTCGCGTTGTCGCTGCGCTCACAGGTATCGCTTCTCTCCTACGCCGTCTCTCGGGTGCGGTTGCCGTGAGGCGATGGAGCAGACGGAGCGGACCTGTGGGCCGCGTCGACGTCCGCACCCGAATCGCGCTCGGGCGCACCTACGTCATCCATTGTGCGGGATGGCTGAGATACGCACGCTACCTGCTCCCGGGCGCTGGGCCTACACCGACGGCCCATTCACCGCCGCGCGGCGCCCTCCGCGGATGCGGGACCTTGCCCTCCATACGCGCCGTAACCGCACTACCCACCCCCACTTCGGGGCACTATTGCGTCGTGGCAACCGCAAGGCGGCCCGAAGGAGCCACCGGTATCGGTGGGGCCAAGGGCCGCCGCAGTCGAGGTGGCGGAACGGGCCGTGGGCGCGGCCCCTTCCGTGCGGTCGGCCGTGCCCTGCACTTCCCGTTCACCGGCGCCGCGCGCGGCATCCGCAAGGCCACCCACGCGCACGGGGCGGGCGAGTCCGGCCTCGGCAAGCTGATCGAACTGCACGGGGTGAACGGCGCCGGGGACATGATGATCACCGTCGCCCTCGCCTCCACCGTCTTCTTCTCCGTCCCCACCGACGAGGCCCGCGGCCGGGTCGCGCTCTACCTCGGCATCACCATGGCGCCGTTCACCGTCCTGGCGCCCGTGATCGGCCCGCTCCTCGACCGTCTCCCCCATGGCCGCCGTGCCGCGATGGCCGGGGCCATGTTCGCCCGCGCCATGCTCGCGCTGGTGCTGTCCGGGGCGGTCGTCACCGGCACCCTGGAGCTCTATCCGGCCGCCCTCGGGGTGCTGGTCGCCTCGAAGGCCTACGGCGTCGTCAGAAGCGCCGTGGTGCCCCGGCTGCTGCCGCCCCGCTTCTCCCTGGTGAAGGCCAATTCGCGGGTCACCCTCGGCGGCCTCCTCGCCACCGGCATCGCCGCGCCCATCGGGGCGGGGCTCCAGGCCCTGGGACCGCGCTATCCGCTGTACGGCGCCTTCCTGATCTTCGTCGCCGGTACGTTCCTGTCGTTCACGCTGCCGCCTAAGGTCGACTCGGCCAAGGGCGAGGACACCGCGCTGCTGGCGGCCGACGAGCAGCATCTGCACGGGCCGCACCTCAAACCCGTCAAGCGCCCCGGCCTGCGCACGGTGGGCATCGCCGTCACCCACGCCCTCGGGGCCAACGCCGCCCTGCGCTGTCTGTCCGGCTTCCTGATCTTCTTCCTCGCGTTCCTGCTGCGCGAGCACCCGATGTCCGGCCAGAGCGCGGCCGTCTCCCTGGGCATAGTGGCCGTCTCGGCCGGGGTCGGGAACGCCTGCGGTACGGCGGTCGGGGCGTGGCTGCGCTCCCGGGCGCCCGAGATCATCATCGTGACGGTCGTGGGTTTCGTGCTGCTCGCCGCACTCGCGGCCGCGATCTTCTTCGGCGCGGTCCTGGTGGCGTTCCTCGCGGCGACCGCCGGGTTCGCGCAGGCCCTGGCGAAGCTGTCACTGGACGCGCTGATCCAGCGGGACGTGCCGGAGCTGGTCCGTACATCGGCGTTCGCGCGCTCCGAGACGCTGCTGCAGATGTCCTGGGTGCTCGGCGGGGCGGTCGGCATCGTGCTGCCGCTGAAGGGCTCCTTCGGGCTGCTGGTGGGCGCGGCGATCGTCGCCGTCGGCTGGCTGACCACCGTCAAGGGCCTGATCGGCTCCGCCCGGCACGGCGGGCACGGCCGGCCCCGGGTGGCCTGACGGCGAGGTGACGCACGCGTCGGCCCCCACATGCCCCGCGGCACGCCGCCCCCCACATGGAGAGAGCGTCACACAGGCCCGATAGCCTTCGCCCATGACCACGCACTCCGTATCGCGACGCCGCCGCGCGCTCGCCGCCGCCGGCGCCGTTTCCGCCGGACTGCTCGCCCTGTCGGCCTGCGACAAGCCGACCCCGCTGGCCACGGTCACCGTCGGCACCTCCTCCGTCCACTCCGAGGCGACCTGCGGTGGCGAGGGCAAGGCCGTGGAGACCGCGGACCTGGCCGGCTGCCTGAAGGACAAGGGCATCGAGTCCATCAAGGTGGACCCGGACGACACCGTCCGCTTCGGCGTCGACCCGGAGATCGCGGACGAGGGCTGGACCATCCTCATGAACGGCCAGCCGCTCACCGACTCCAGCACGAAGACCTACCGCACGGTCCCGGGCAGCGTGTTCTTCAACGCCCAGTACGGCGCGAGCGGCGACTCCACGCTCGTCTCCATCAAGGGGGGCGAGAAGGACGTGACGGGCCTGTGGTCCTTCAAGCTCAAGAAGGACAGCTGACCACGTCCGCCGTACGTGTCCTGGTGGCCACCGCCGTCCCCGCCGAGCGGGACGCGGTGGCTCGGGCGCTCGACCTCCCTGGCGTGGACGTGATCGCCGCCGGGGTCGGCCCCGCCCTCGCGGCCGCCTCCACCGCCACGGCCCTCACCCGGGCCGCCCTGGCAGGCACCCCCTACGGCCTGGCCGTCTCCACCGGCATCGCGGGCGGCTTCGCCCCGCACGCCCCCGTCGGCTCCCTCGTCGTCGCCGACGAGATCACGGCCGCCGACCTGGGCGCGGAGACCCCCGACGGCTTCCTGCCCGTCACCGAACTGGGCTTCGGCACCGTCACCCACCGTCCGCCGGAAACACTCGTACGAGACGTCGTGTCGGCCACCGGCGCCCACCCCGGCGCCGTCCTCACCGTCTCCACGGTGACCGGCACCGCCGCGCGCGCGGCGGAACTCCGCGCCCGCCACCCCCGCGCGCTCGCCGAGGCCATGGAGGGCTTCGGCGTCGCCGAGGCCGCCGCCGCGCACGGCACGCCCGTGCTGGAGCTGCGCGCGATCTCCAACCCCGTCGGCCCGCGCGACCGCGCCGCCTGGCGCATCGGCGACGCCCTCGCGGCCCTCACCGAGGCCTTCGGGAAGCTCGCACCCGTCCTGGAGAGTTGGCAACCGCATGACCGGTGAACAGCAGCGACAGCCCTGGCAGATCGCGTACTCGCCCTGCCCGAACGACACCTTCGTCTTCGACGCCCTCGCCCACGACCGCGTCCCCGGCGCACCCGCCCTCGACGTGACCTTCGCGGACATCGACATCACCAACGGCATGGCCGAGCGCGGCGAGTTCGACGTGCTGAAGGTGTCGTACGCCGTGCTGCCGTACGTCCTCGACGAGTACGCCCTGCTGCCCTGCGGCGGCGCCCTGGGCCGGGGTTGCGGCCCGCTGGTGCTCACCCGCGAGGCCTGCGTGGACCTCACGGGCCGTACGGTCGCGGTGCCGAGCGAGAGGTCGACGGCGTATCTGCTGTTCCGTCTCTGGGCGGCGGACACCCTCCCCGCGGGGGTCGGCGAGATCGTGGTGATGCCGTTCCACGAGATCATGCCCGCCGTGCGGGACGGGAAGGTCGACGCGGGACTCGTCATCCACGAGGCGCGCTTCACGTACCGGAACTACGGCCTGCACAAGCTCGCCGACATGGGCGAGCACTGGGAGGACACGACCGGACTGCCCATCCCGCTCGGCGCGATCATCGCCAAGCGCTCCCTGGGCGCCGACCGCCTGACCCTCCTGGCCGACGCGATCCGCACCTCCGTACGCACCGCCTGGGACGACCCCGAGGCCTCCCGCCCGTACGTCATGGCACACGCCCAGGAGATGGACCCGTCCGTCGCCGACCAGCACATCGGCCTGTACGTCAACGAGTTCACCCACGACCTGGGCGTGGACGGTTATGCGGCGGTGCGGGGGTTGCTCACACGTGCGGCGGCCGAGGGGCTGGTGCCGCCCCTCGGCCCGGGTGTGCTGGATTTTCCCTGAATCCTTACGTCTGACGGCTATACGTCGAGCTGGTCGGCGACCGCGCGCAGAAGTCCGGCGATCTTCTTGCCGGCGGTCTTCTCCGGGTAACGGCCGCGCTCCAGCATCGGCGTGATGTTCTCCAGGAGTGTCGTCAGGTCCTGGACGATGGAGGCCAGTTCGTCCGGCTTCTTGCGCTGGGCGGCCGCGACCGAGGGGGTCGGATCCAGAATCGTGACCGAAAGTGCCTGGTCACCGCGCTGACCGGCGACCACGCCGAACTCCACTCGCTGTCCCGGCTTGAGTGTGTCTACTCCGGCGGGGAGGACCGAGGAATGAACGAAGACGTCACCGCCGTCGTCGCGGGAGAGAAAGCCGAAGCCCTTCTCACTGTTGAACCACTTGACCTTGCCGGTAGGCACGTCTGTCCTCGTCCTCGTACTCGTCGGAAAACTGCTTCTGAAAACGGCTCTTGATAGCACTACAGCGGGTCGACCATGACCCGCCGCTACCAAGGCTAATGCTCCCGGAGCCGGTGACAAGACGTCGCCCGGTTGTTCCTTCGCGCAGGGAACTACCCTGGTCCGGTGCCTGACAAAACCCAAACGAATTCCGCCGCCCCCGGTGACCGACTGATCCGTGCCGGTGCGGTCGTGTTCTTCATCGGTGCCCTGGCCACTCTGGTCACCGTGACCCCGTTCCTGCTCGGAACGACGCCATTTCCCACATACATGTTCGGACTGAGCATGCTGATGGGCGTCGGATTCCTCGTCGCCGGCGCGGGAGTGCTCCGCTCGATCTCGGCGGGGCGGCGTCAGGCGCGCGGCGCGGCCAGGTAGCCGGAGAGCCAGTCCGGGAACTTCGTCAGGTCGGTGAGGACGATGTCCGCGCCGAGTTCGCCGAGTTCCTCGGCGCTGTACGGCCCGGTCGCCACGGTGACGGACAGCGCGTCGGCCGCGCGGGCGGCGCGGATGTCTCCCTGGTGGTCGCCGACGTAGACGCTCGCCGCGTACTCGCGCAGGGCCTCGGCCTTCTGCTCGGCCCACAGGTTGCCGATGACGGCGTCCGGTTCGATGCCGAGGTGTTCCAGGTGCAGCTTGGCGTTCGGCTCGTACTTGGCGGTGACGACGATCGCGCGGCCGCCGGCGTCCCGTACGGCGGTGATGGCCTCGCGGGCGCCGGGGAGTGCGGGCGTGGCGGTGATGGCTATCGCCGGGTACATCTCGCGGTACAGGCCGGCCATGGCCTCGACCTGGTCCGCCGGGAACCAGTTGATCAGCTCGTCGGCGAGGGGTGGTCCCAGCCGGGTGATCGCCAAGTCGGCGTCGATGAAGGTCCCCGTGCGCTCGGACAGCGCCTTGTAGCAGGCGTGGATGCCGGGGCGGGAGTCTATGAGAGTCATGTCGAGGTCGAAGCCGACGGTTGCAGCAGCCATGGGGTTCATTGTGCCGTCGCCGGGCAGCTCGGGGCTGTCGGTTGTGTGGCGGCTGCGGGTGGGTGGGGGCTGGTCGCGCAGTTCCCCGCGCCCCTAAAGGACGTCGTCTGCGGGCCAGTGGGGCTGGTCGCGACCACGTGGCGGAGCCGCACATCGATACAGCCCCGCGCCCCTAAAGGACGTCGTCTGCGGGCCAGTGGGGCTGGTCGCGACCACGTGGCGGAGCCGCACATCGATACAGCCCGCGCCCCTAAAGGACTTCGCCTGCGGGCCGGTGGGGGCAGGTCGCGCCCACGCGGCGGAGCCGCACATCGATACAGCCCCGCGCCCCTAAAGGACTTCGCCTGCGGGCCAGTGGGGCTGGTCGCGACCACGTGGCGGAGCCGCACATCGATACAGCCCGTGCCCCTGAAGGCTTTTAGGGGCGCGGGGAACTGCGCGACCAGCCACGACGGTGCCGCAGACGAACGACGATCCCAGCGGACCACTCACGTCTGTTTCTGTGAGCGCCAGACGATGAACAGCGCCGACGCCACCGCCGCCCCCCGCAGCACCCACGGCCACGTCTCGCTCAGCGCAGCGTTCATGTGGCCCTCGGCGATGGGGTCACCCCAGCGGCCGTTGGTGCGGCCCCACAGCCAGACGACGCCCGCGGTGAGGGAGAGGCCGGGCAGGATGATGACCGCCCACTTGGTCTCGGCGTCGCTCAGGCGGCGGGAGCCCCAGGCGATGAGCCAGCCGAGGAGCAGGGCGATGAGGTTGCCGAGGACGGCGCCGGCGACGAGGAGGGCGGCCGCGAGCAGGAGGAAGGGGTTGCTCCAGCGGCCGTTGGGCAGGGTCAGGCGGCGGATGAGGCGGCGGCGGGCCTTCGGCGCTTCCTCCTCGGCGACCTCCGCCGCGGCCGGGTCCTCCGGCTCCCCGGCGACGTCCTTCTTCTCCAGCCGCGTCGCCCCCGGCGCGGGCGGGCGCCTGAGCATCTCCGGGATCTCGACGCCCCCGACGAACCCCGGGACGTCCTCGCCGGGCCCGAAGGGGCTGCTGTCCGCCCGCCACCAGTCCGCCTGGACCGCGCTGCCGCCGAGGTCCGCCGTGCCGGCCAGGTGCGGCGGCGGGGGCGCGTCGTCGGGGACGGCCGGGGCCTCGGCGGGGCGCGGACGGGGCACGAGTCGGCGCAGGCCCTTGGGCCGTTCCTCGTCGGCCCCGCTGTCCGGCTGTACGGGCACGGAGGTGACCGGTGCCTGGGGTGCGGGGGCGGTGGAGCCTCCGGCGGCCGCGACGACCTCGTCCGGGGAGCCGAGCCGGGCGATGATGCGGCGGACGGCGGCGGGACTGTCGACGGGCGCCTTGGCGCGGCGCCGGTCGATCTCGCCCCGTAGCTCGTTCACCAGGCGCATACGGGCGCTCGACGGCAGCTGCCGCTGCTGGGCCACGTCGCCGACGCGGCTCAGATACTCGTAGACGACCTGGTCGCTCTCGATCCCCACGAAGTCCCCTCCGGGGTGGGTGTGCCGAAACCCCGCGGGGATGACGTTAGCGCAGGACAAGGTGTGCGGTGCGGGTCAGACCGGTCGGCACTCGCCCGCGTTGTGCGCTTCGGAGCAGAGCCCGTGGCCGTGTTCGTGCAGGATGTCGCGACCGCTCTGCTGGGTGAGGAAGTTGAGGAAGGCCGCGGCGACGGAGCCGGCCGGGGGCTCGCCGTAGGTGTAGGCGAACTCGGTCTGCCAGTAGGGGTAGTTGGTGTCCTCGACGCCTTGCGCGGTCGGCTTCCTGCCATCGATCGTGAGCTTGACGATTCCGGCGGCGGCCTTGTGGCCGGCGACTCCGGCGGCCTCGCTGTAGCCGATGGCGCCCGGGACCGCCGCGGTGGTGTTCAGCATGGTGTCCGTGCTGGTGACCTCGCAGCGGCCGTAGCGCCTGGGGTTGAGGGCCGCGCAGTCGGTCACGGTGAACTGGGGCGGTTCCTTGCCGTTCAGGACCTTGGTGACGAGGGTGCTGCGGGTGCCCGAGCCGGGGTCGCGGTTGATCAGGTGGACCGGCACGTCGTTGCCGCCGAGCTCGGACCAGTTCCGCACCTGCCCGGCGAAGACCCTGCGGATCTGGTCCAGTTCGAGGTTCTCCACGCCCGCGTCCTTGTTGACGACGAGGGTGAACACCGAGAAGGCGACGGGCCTCGGGATCAGCCGGGGGTGGCCGTCGGAGGCGAGGCCGTCGGTGAAGGCGAGGTGGTCGCCGAGGCCCTCGCCGACCGGGACGTCGGCGTCCAGGCCGGCCTTGTCCAGGTCGGTGACCCCGTCGGTGCTGCCCTTGAAGGTGTCGCTCTCCAGCGGGATGGCCACTCCGGCGCCCTCGCACCGGGTGAGGTAGTCCTCGGCGGCGGCGCGGACGGCGGGCGCGAAGGCGGTGGAGCCGTGCAGGTACAGGGTGCCGCCGACGCAGTCCAGCGGGGGACGCCGGTCGTCGCGCAGGAAGAGCGTGTAGGAGGCCTGGACGACGACGGCCGCGATCAGGATCCAGATGGCCCACCAGGCGGGCCGGGAGGCGAAGACATGGCTCTCGGTCCGGGTCGCCTTCAGCCGGAAGAACCGCACCAGCGGGTCGTACCAGCGGCCGTGCCCGCCGGCGCCGCGGACGACCGGGTCGGGGAAGGGGTCGGTGCCGTTGTCCTCGGGCCAGCGTTCCAGCACGACGAGCACCTTGTACTCGGAGCCCCGGGGCAGCGTCACCTTCGGCAGCCGGATGATGCCCGTGCGCTCGCCCTCGTTGTTGGTGCGGCGAAAGCCGGGTTTCGCGCCGATACGGACGTCGGTGCCCTCGGTGACCTCCTCGAAGAAGAAGTCCCGCAGTTCGTCCTGGCTCGGGTCGGTGAGGACGACGGCCGCGACCCGGCGGTTTCTGAAGGTGACCTTGATGCCGTAGGGATCGGCGGGGTCGGCGAGGTAGTCGTCGGACACGATCTTGGCCGAGCCGGCGTTCTCGATCCGCAGCAGGACGAAGGACGGGTCCTTGAGCTGGTGGCCGTCGTGCCGCATGTCGCCCAGTACGTCGGCGTACGGCTTGTCGGCGGCGTCCGCGGCGAGGGTGTCCATCTGCACCCGGTAGCCGAGCCGCTTGCGGCCGACGATGGCGAACTCCCACACGAACGCCGCGACGGGAAACGTAAGACTCAGGATCGCGATCCACTGCTCCGCCTGCTCACTCACCGCTTCCCCCCGATTCCCTTGAGCCGTGAAGTAGTTGGCAGGGAGCCCAGGGTGACGAGTGGGTGCACGGTGTTGCCAGAGGTGTCGGAATCCTCCGGGTGATGTTCATCCGGGGGCCATCTGTGAAACGTTCTGTTCGCCTGCCGGGACCCGTTCCGGCCCCCCGGCACACCCCCTGTGTCCTGGGGGGTGCTTTGAAAGGGCCGCACAGCACCCGCGGCGCCCGGCACGCACCCTCGCCGCACCGGCCAAAGACCCAAGTAGCTCCTCCCCCACGCTCGAACAACCTCGCGCGGGGGGACCCCCATCGAGGGCCTTCGTCCGGCACGCCGAGGGCACGCACCGGACACCGCGGGCACCGCACAGCCCTTTCAAAGCACCCCCCACCCCCACCCGCTAACGTGGGCAGGATGAGCGACCCGGCTACACCGCCCCGTTCCCTCGCGGAAGCGCTCCGCGCGCGGGACGACGCCTCCCTGGCCGTACTCCTGCGCAGCCGCCCCGACCTCATCACCCCCGTCCCGACGGACCTCACCCAGCTGGCGACCCGGGCCGGCACGCGGGCCTCCGTCGTGCGGGCCCTGGAGCGGCTGGACCGGTGCGCGTTGCAGACGGCGGAGGCGCTGGCCGTGGCGGCGGATCCGGCGACGTACGACGAACTGCTCGCGCTGATGGCCGGCGACGAGGGCGACCCGGCGGTCGTCGCGGCGCTGCCGCACGCCCTCGGCACGCTGCGCGAACAGGCCCTGGTGTGGGGCGCCGACGACCGGCTGCGGCTCGTCCGCACGGCCCGCGAGCTGCTGGCGCCCTCGCCGCAGCACCCGTCCCCGACCGGCCTCGGCCCGACCGTCCGGGAGGCCACCGCGGGCATGTCGCCGGGCCGGATCCAGGAGATCGTCACGACGGCCGGGCTGCCCTCGACCCACGACGCGGTGTCCGCCGTGTCGTCGCTGTCCGCCCTGTTCGGCGACCGGCGCCGGATGGCCGCCCTGCTCGCCGACGCCCCCGAGGAGTCCCGGGAGGTCCTCTCCCGCCTGGTCTGGGGGCCGCCGTACGGCCAGGTCACCGCCGACCCGGCGCCGCGGCTGCGCTGGCTGCTGGACCGCGGCCTGCTCCTGCCGACGGCGCCCGGCACGGTCGTACTCCCCCGTGAGGTCGCCCTGCATCTGCGGGCCGGCCGCGCGCACCGCACCACCGAGCCGCTGCCGCCGCCCGTCGAGGCGGCCGCGACGCACCGTCCACAGGTTGTGGACAGCACCGCGGCGGGACAGGCGTACACCGCGCTGGCGACCGTGGAGGAGCTGCTGAAGGACTGGCACGAGGGCGGTCCTGCCGTGCTGCGGGCGGGCGGTCTGAGCGTGCGCGACCTCAAGCGCACCGCCGTAGCCCTCGACGTCTCCGAACCGCTGGCCGCCTTCTGGGTCGAGCTCGCCTACGCCGCCGGGCTCCTGGCCTCCGACGGCGAGGCCGACGAGCGGTACGCGGCGACCCCGGCCTACGACGAGTGGCTGGAGCAGCCCGCCGCGCAGCGCTGGGCCCTGCTGGCTCAGACGTGGCTGACGGCGACGCGTACGGCGGGCGTGGTCGGCGGACGGGACGCGAAGGACCGTACGTTGTCGGCGCTGGGCCCCGGCCTGGACCGCTCGGCGGCCCCGGAGGTACGGCACCGGGTGCTGACGCTGCTGGCCGGCCTCCCGGAGGGGACGTCGCCGTCCCCCGAGTCGGTGCTGGCCCGCCTGCGCTGGGAGCGTCCGCTGCGCGGACCGCAGCGCGACGACGACCTGCGCGGCCGCCTCGCCCAGTGGACGCTGAGCGAGGCGGAGATGCTCGGGGTGACGGGCCGGGGCGCGTTGTCGGCGCACGGGCGGGCGCTGCTGGGGGTGCCGCGGCCGGAACCGGCGGCCCAGGCCGAGGAGCAGCCGGCCGGCCCCGGCGACAAGCTCCCCGTGCACCACCGCCCGACCCCGCCCCCGGAGCCCCTCTCCCCCGCCGAGCAGGCCGCCGCCTCCGCCACGGCCGCCCATCTGCTGGCCCCCCTCCTCCCCGAGCCCCTGGACCACGTCCTTCTCCAGGCCGACCTGACGGCCGTGGCACCCGGCCCGCTGCGCCGCCCGCTCGCCGACATGCTGGGCGTGCTCGCGGACGTCGAGTCGAAGGGCGGCGCGACGGTGTACCGCTTCACGCCCGGCTCGGTGCGCCGCGCCCTCGACGCCGGCCGTACCGCCTCCGACCTGCACGCCTTCCTCGCCGAGCACTCCCGTACGCCGGTGCCGCAGCCGCTCGCGTACCTCATCGACGACGTCGCCCGTAAGCACGGGCACCTGCGGGTGGGCGCCGCCTCGGCGTACGTCCGCTGCGACGACGACGCCGTGCTGAACGAGATCCTCGCCGACAAGCGGGCCGCCGGTCTGCGCCTGCGCCGCCTCGCGCCGACGGTGCTCGCCACCGTCGCCGACCCGGCCGCCCTGCTGGAGGGGCTGCGCGCGATGGGCTTCGCGCCCGCCGCCGAGTCGGCGGAGGGCGACGTCCTGATCTCCCGCGCCGACGCCCACCGCACCCCGCCGCGCACCGCCCCCGAGCCGGTCCCGGACGGCCCGCCGACGCCGGACGCCACGCTGCTGGCGGCCGCGATCCGCGCCATCCGCGCGGGCGACCTCGCCTCCACGACGCCCCGCAAGCCCAGCGCGACCGCCCCCGCGGTGACCGGCGGCGAACTCCCCCGCACCACCTCCGCCGAGACCCTCGCCACCATGCAGGCCGCCGTCCTGACCGGCGAGGCGCTGTGGATCGGCTACGTGAACGCCGAGGGCGCCGCGAGTCAGCGGGTGATCGCGCCGGTACGGGTCGAGGGCGGGTTCGTGACGGCGTACGACCACACCGCGGACGAGGTACGGACGTATCCGCTGCACCGGATCACAGGGGTGGCGGAGCTGGCGGACGACCAGGTCTGACGGCGCCCCACTCGTTCGGGTGTACGCGGCCGTTCATGCACGCCACGCCGGGCTTTTCCAACTCTTGAGGGACCTTCGGGGCGTTTCCGCATCGCCTCTCGCGGCGCAGGGCAGCCACCGGGTGTCCTGATCACGCTCAAGTGAGCGCAACAGAGAGGTAGTTGTCCCATGCGCACAGCTCGTCGCCTTGCCACCGTCCTGGCCGCCGCAGCCCTGATGATGGGTGGCTTCACCACCCAGGCCTCGGCGGTCGGCGTCGACATCGCCGGGCTGGTCATCGAGACCCCGCAGGTCTGACACGAGCCCTCGGGCCGGCCCCGGACTCCTGGGCCGGCCCGACGCCCCTCTCCCCACGCGAAAGGCCCCGAAGCCCCCATGCGCCCCGTCCGCACCGCCACCGTCACCGCCCTGCTCTCGGCAGCGGCCTTGATCACCCTCACCCCCGAGGCCACCGCGGCCCCCGCCCCCCTGCCCCTCCCCCTCCCCGCCTCCAGCGGCGAGTCCCTGATCACGGAGGGCCTCACGGTCGAGGGCCCCCTGGTCAACAACATCACCCTGCCCGCACTGAAGTAACACCCCCGGCTGCACCCCCCAAGGGGCGCGGGGCTGTGCCGATATGCGGCTCCGCCGCGTGGGCGCGACCAGCCCCCACCGGCCCGCAGCCGCCCGCGAAACCTCCCCGCCCCCCTCAATCCGCCCACGCCGAAGTGGCCCGCCGCATCCGATAGCTCTCCCCGTCGATCCGGACCAGATCCGCGTGGTGGGCCAGGCGGTCCACCATCGCCAGGGCCGAGGGACCGCCGAAGATCTCGTCCCAGCGGCCGAGGGGGCGGTCGGTGGTGACGACGAGGGAGGAACGCTCGTAGCGGTGGGCGATCAGCTGGAAGAAGAGCCCGGCGGTACCCGCGTCGAAGGGCGTGTAGCCGACCTCGTCGACGATCAGTACGGCGTACTCGTCCAGCGCGGAGAGCTCATCGGCCAGCCGCCCCCCATCCCGCGCACCGGCCAGCCGTACCGCCCACTCCTCCGCGGTAGCGAACCGCACCGAGTGCCCGGCCTGACAGGCCCGCACGCCGAGACCGACGGCCAGGTGGGTCTTGCCGGTGCCGGGCGGGCCGACGAAGACGACGTTGCGGTGGGCGGCGACGAAGTCCAGCTTGCCGAGCCGGGCCACGGTCTCGCGGTCGAAGGAGTGCGGGTACTCGGAGTCGAACTCCTCCAGCAGCTTCCGGGCCGGGAACCCGGCGGCGCGCAGCCGTTCCTCGGTGCTGGGCGCGTCGTCGTGCCGGGGAGCGGCGGCCTGCGCCGGGACGAAGACCTTCGCGTTCGCGGCAGGCTCCTGCGCGGCGGCCGGCGCGGAGGCGCCCCCGTGCTGCGCCTGCTGATGCCCCCGCTCGCTCTGCGCGGCCATCGGCCCCGACATGTACGCGAGGATCGCCGCCGACGCGATGAACGCCATGTGGATCACCGTGCCCCACAGCAGCGCGTGCCGCGAGGTGTGGTGGACGTCCACGAACATCTGCAGCAGATGGACGGAGGAGATACCCACGATGGCGGTGGCGAGCTTGACCTTCAGCACGTTGGAGTTCACGTGCGAGAGCCACTCCGGCTGGTCCCGGTGGCCCTGGAGGCCGATGCGGGAGACGAACGTCTCGTAGCCGCCGACGATCACCATGATCAGCAGGTTGGCGATCATCACGACGTCCACCAGCTTCAGCACGGCGAGCATCACGTACGTCTCGGTCGCCCGCCCGGTCACGCACCGCAGGACTAACGCCCACAGCTCGTTGAAGAACTTGTAGACGTACACCCCCTGCGCGGCGACCAGGCCGAAGTAGAGCGGGGCCTGCAGCCAGCGGGTGGCGAACAGGGCGTACCCGAGGGTCGTGGACGGCGGGGACGGGTCACGAGAGATGGCCTGCACGGTCGCATTCTTCGCAGCCTCCGCCGTCCAGGTGAAACCACACCACTCACAGGAATGAAAAGACATCCTGTACGACTCCGGATTCGATCAGGAATCGATCAGGCACACTGGACGTTTGGTCGGGTGGCCGAGCGGAAGGACGCACGTACGTGAACGGACCACTGATCGTCCAGTCGGACAAGACCCTGCTCCTGGAAGTCGATCACGAGCAGGCGGACGCGTGCCGTCGGTCCATCGCGGCGTTCGCGGAGCTGGAGCGCGCGCCGGAGCACATCCACACCTACCGGGTGACCCCGCTCGGGCTGTGGAACGCGCGCGCGGCCGGGCACGACGCCGAGCAGGTCGTGGACGCGCTGGTGACGTACAGCCGGTACCCGGTCCCGCACGCGCTGCTCGTCGACATCGCCGACACGATGGACCGCTACGGCCGCCTCACGCTCTCCAAGCACCCCACGCACGGCCTCGTCCTCACCACCACCGACCGCCCGGTCCTGGAGGAGGTGCTGCGCTCGAAGCGGATCGCGCCGCTCGTGGGCGCCCGCATCGACCCGGACACCGTGGCCGTGCACCCTTCCGAGCGCGGGCAGATCAAGCAGACGCTGCTGAAGCTGGGCTGGCCGGCCGAGGACCTCGCCGGGTACGTCGACGGCGAGGCGCACCCGATCGAGCTGCACGAGGACGGCTGGGCGCTGCGGCCGTACCAGAGGCAGGCGGTGGAGAACTTCTGGCACGGCGGCAGCGGCGTCGTGGTGCTGCCGTGCGGCGCCGGGAAGACGCTCGTCGGCGCCGGGTCGATGGCCCAGGCGAAGTCGACCACGCTCATCCTCGTCACGAACACCGTCTCGGCCCGGCAGTGGAAGCACGAGCTGGTGAAGCGGACGTCGCTGACGGAGGAGGAGATCGGCGAGTACAGCGGGACGCGCAAGGAGATCCGGCCCGTCACCATCGCCACGTACCAGGTGCTCACCACCAAGCGGAAGGGTGTGTACCCGCACCTCGAACTCTTCGACTCCCGTGACTGGGGTCTGATCCTCTACGACGAGGTGCACCTGCTGCCCGCGCCGGTCTTCAAGTTCACCGCCGACCTCCAGGCCCGCCGCCGGCTCGGCCTGACCGCGACCCTCGTCCGGGAGGACGGCCGCGAGTCCGACGTCTTCTCGCTCATCGGCCCCAAGCGGTTCGACGCGCCGTGGAAGGAGATCGAGGCGCAGGGCTACATCGCGCCCGCCGACTGCGTCGAGGTCCGCGTCAACCTCACCGACGCCGAGCGGCTCGCGTACGCCACCGCCGAGCAGGAGGAGAAGTACCGCTTCTGCGCGACGACCGACACCAAGCGCAAGGTGACGGAGGCGATCGTCAGGCGTTTCGAAGGCCAGCAGATCCTGGTCATCGGCCAGTACATCGACCAGCTCGACGAACTGGGCGAGCATCTGAACGCCCCCGTGATCAAGGGCGAGACGTCCAACGCCCAGCGCGAGAAGCTCTTCGACGCGTTCCGGGAGGGCGAGATCAGCGTCCTCGTCGTGTCCAAGGTCGCGAACTTCTCCATCGACCTGCCGGAGGCCACGGTCGCCATCCAGGTCTCGGGCACCTTCGGCTCCCGCCAGGAGGAGGCCCAGCGCCTCGGCCGCGTCCTGCGCCCCAAGGCCGACGGCCACCAGGCCCACTTCTACTCGGTCGTCGCCCGCGACACCATCGACCAGGACTTCGCCGCCCACCGCCAGCGCTTCCTGGCGGAACAGGGGTACGCGTACCGGATCGTGGACGCGGACGAGATCCTCGCGGAGGGGTAGCGGGCCGGAGGGGTAGCGGCCGGAGGGGTAGCGGGCCGGAGGGACAGGGGGCCGGAAGGGTAGCGGGCCGGAAGGAGGACCTGGGCGTCACTTGCGGCGGACGCCGGCCTCCTCGCCGTACTCACCGAGGATGATCACGTCGAAGGCCGCGCCCGCGAACACCTTGACGGCACGCAGGGCTTCACCGAGGCGATGACGGTGGTTCCCCTGGAGCGCGGTCGCTCCGCGGGGACCCACGGGTGCTGGGTGGATGGTTGCTGCGCTCATGTCTCCATGATGCGTTCGCGGACATAAAGCGGGCATCGGTCCAGCGGCCTAAGCCGGCTACTGCCTGCGTACATCCCTGGACGGAGCGCACACCCCCAGGGAGGAGGGGCGCATCCCCTAGGGGACGGATACCGGGGTCGAATATTCGTTGGCGTTCGCCAACCCCTTTCACCTAGGATCTCCGCTCTTGCCCGCCTCCCCCGCGGAGTGCCGCCGTCCGGACGGAAACCGGTCGGCTCTCTCGATCACCTACCTGTAGGTCCCTCCGGAGGCACCCCCTTGTCCACGCCCGTCGACGACTCCCTCGACCCGCTCACCCGAGAGCGCTCCCACCTCGCCGAGTCCCGTGCCGCCCTGCGTGCCATGCGCGAGGACGTCGAATCCCTCGACATCAGCGACGTCACCGCGAACTGGGTCAACGCCGAAGTCCTCGCCCGCCAGATCGACGACCGCATCAAGGCGCTGGCCGACCTCAGCGACACCCCGCTGTTCTTCGGCCGCCTCGACTATCTGCACGCTCCGGGCGCCGAGGAGGCGGAGGGCGCGCAGGGCGAGCGCTTCTATATCGGGCGTCGGCATGTGCACGACGCCGAGGGCGACCCGATGGTCATCGACTGGCGTGCGCCGGTGTCCCAGCCGTTCTACCGGGCGTCCAAGAAGGACCCGCTGGACATCGCGCTGCGCCGCCGCTTCGGCTACACGGGCGGCGACCTCACGGCGTACGAGGACGAGCACCTCTCCGACCCGGCCGAGGCGGCCCGGACCAGCAAGCTGCTCCAGCAGGAGATCGAGCGCCCGCGCGTCGGCCCGATGCGGGACATCGTGGCGACGATCCAGCCCGAGCAGGACGAGATCGTACGGTCGGGTCTCGGCGGGACGGTGTGCGTGCAGGGCGGTCCTGGCACCGGAAAGACGGCCGTCGGCCTGCACCGGGTCGCATACCTCCTCTACGCCCACCGCGAGCGGCTCGCCCGCACCGGCACGCTCGTCATCGGGCCGAACAGGTCCTTCCTGCACTACATCGAGCAGGTCCTGCCGGCGCTGGGCGAGTTGTCGGTCCGTCAGGCCACGGTCGACGACCTGGTCGCCCACGTCGAGGTGCGCGGCACCGACGACGCGGCGGCCGCGGTCGTCAAGGGCGACGCGAGGATGGCGGAGGTGCTGCGGCGGGCGGTGTACTCGCATGTGAGCATGCCGACGGAGCCGGTGGTCGTCGTACGCGGGTCGCGGCGCTGGCGGGTCGCCGCGTACGAACTCGAAGAGACCGTAAGGGAGTTGCTGGCCCGGGACATCCGTTACGGTGCCGCCCGCGAGGCGCTTCCGCAGCGGATCGCGCATGCCGTGCTGGTCCAGATGGAGCGGTCGGGGGAGGCGCCGGACGACCGGGTGCAGGACGCGGTGGCCCGCAACAGTGCGGTGAAGGCGGCGGTGAAGGCGGTCTGGCCGCCCGTCGACCCGGCGAAGCTCGTGCTGCGGCTGCTCGCGGACGCCGACTTCCTCGCCGTCCACGCGGAGGGGGTGCTCAGCGAGGACGAGCAGAAGACGATTCTCTGGGCGAAGCCGGCGCGGAGTGTGAAGTCGGCCAAGTGGTCGGCGGCGGATGCGGTGCTGATCGACGAGGCGTACGACATCGTGGCGCGTACGCCGTCTCTGGGGCACGTGGTCCTCGACGAGGCGCAGGACCTCTCGCCCATGCAGTACCGGGCGGTGGGCCGGCGCTGTACGACCGGTTCGGCGACGGTCCTCGGCGACCTGGCGCAGGGTACGACTCCCTGGGCGACGCGCAGTTGGGAGGAGGCGCTGGCTCACCTCGGCAAGCCGGAGGGCGTGATCGAGGAACTCACGGCCGGTTTCCGCGTCCCGACCGACGTCATCACGTACGCCTCCCGCCTCCTCCCCTCCATCGCGCCCGGTCTGACGCCGGTGGCGTCGATCCGTGAGAACCCCGGGTTCTTCGAGGTCCGTCCGGCTTCCTCACCTACCGGTGATGTCGTGGCCGCGTGTGAGGAGTTGTTGCGCAACGAGGGGTCGGTGGGGTTGATCGCCGCGGACGCCAGGGTCGGGGTGCTGGCGGAGGCGTTGGCCTCGGCGGGGGTCACCTGTCTCGCCCCCGGCGAGGAGACGACCCACCAGACCCGCCTGACGCTGGTCCCGGCGTCCCTCGCCAAGGGTCTGGAGTACGACTACGTCGTCCTGGACGAGCCCCAGGCGGTGGTGGACGGCGAACCGGACGAACGGACGGGGTTGCGGCGGCTGTACGTCGCGCTGACGCGAGCCGTGTCGGGGTTGATCGTGGTGCATGCGGCGGGGGTGCCGGGGCCGTTGGCGTGACGGGGGGGTCGGGGCGGGTGAGGTTTCGTGTTTGGCTGCGGGCCGGATGTGGCTGGTCGCGCAGTTCCCCGCGCCCCTTAGGGGGTTGCAGGCGCCGGGACGGGGATGACCCGGCGATGCCGCTGAGGTGGTGAGGTTTCGTGCTTGGCTGCGGGCCGGCTGTGGCTGGTCGCGCAGTTCCCCGCGCCCCTTAGGGGGTTGCAGGCGCCGGGACGGGGATGACCCGGCGGAGCCGCATATCGGCACAGCCCCGCGCCCCTTAGGCCCGTGTCGCTCGGGCAGTCACACCGGTGGTTAGGAAGTGCCGTCCAGTGCGGTTCGCCACTTGGCGACGGCGGTGGGGGACACGGGCTCGTCCCAGCCGGCGGGACGAGCTGCCCCGCCGATGTGGAAGGCGTCGATGCCGGCCTTCACCAGGGCCGGCACGTGGTCGAGCCGCAAGCCGCCCCCCACCAGAAGCCGCTGTTCGTACCCCGGCTCCCCATCCCGCGCCGCCTCCGCGAGCAGCGTGGCAAGCCCGTCGTCCACGCCGGCCGCCGACCCGGCGGTGAGGTACGTGTCCAACCCCGGCATCCCGTCCAACTGCTTCCGCAGCGCATCCCGGTCCGCAGCCCGGTCGATCGCGCGATGGAAGGTCCACCGGCACCCGTCCAAGGCACCCACAACCCGCTCCACGGCCCCGAGGTCCACCCCGCCGTCGGCATCGAGGAACCCGAGCACGAACTCCTCGGCCCCCGCGTCCCGCATCGCCCGAGCCGCCCGCACCACCGGCTCCACGTCCCCCACCGCGAACCCCTCCGCCGGCCTCAGCATCACGCGCAGGTCGATGTCGACGGCGGCACGGATCCCGGCGAAGGTCGCCACGGGAGGGGTGAGCCCGTCGGCGGCCATGTCGGCGACCAGTTCGAGCCGGTCCGCACCCCCGGCCTGGGCGGCGACGGCGTCCTCGACGCCGAGGGCGATCACCTCCAGGACTGCACGCTTGCTCATGGGACCCCATTCCTCGGCGTTCGACGGCATTCGACGGCATTCGACGGCGACTACAGGTCTAGTCCAATCCAGAGTACGCCTGAGTTCGCGGCAGCACTGCCCAGAGGGGACGCTCGTGATCCCATGAGCGACGGTTTCAGCAGCGGACGGCCGTCACCTGAAGATGTTCAGCTCCGCCGCCTCCACCCCCACCAGCTCATAGGCGGCGGCCCTCCCCACCGGCCGCCCCGCATACAGCCGTACGAGCGTCGCCGCGTCCCCGATGTACCACGCCGGCGGCCGTGAAGCCACCGCCTCCCCGAGCCGCAGGGGCTCGTCGACGTCGTCCAGGTCGGCGTGCAACGGCACGTGCCGCCGCTCGCGGGTCAGCCACGCGAGCAGCCGGAGCGCGTCGGGCAACCCGGGCCCCGCGTACGCCCCCGGCTCCCCGAGCACCTCCCGTACGTCCCCGGCATGCACCCACTCCCCCAGCGCGATACCGTCCAGCGCCCCGCCCGCCTCGGCGATCACCGGCCCCGCCTCGGTCATCCCGCGCTCCAGCTCGTCCACGATCTGCGCGGGGCTCCAGTCGGCGCGCTCGGCGATGTCCCGGTCGTTGGACTCGGGCGAGAACACCCCCTCCTCGAACCGGTTCTCCACCACCCGCATCAACGCGGCCGAACAGTGCGCCAGCACATCCCGCACCGACCACCCCGGACACGCGACCGTCGGCACCCCGAAGTCCCCCTCCGCCCGCCCCCGCAACATCGGCACCAACACATCCCGCTCACCAACCAACAACCGCCCCGCCAACCCGGGATCCCGCACACCAAGCCCATCACCAGAAGTCATAACCCCCACCCCCTCACCCAACGAACACCCACCGCAACCCCCCAGCGGCGCAAGGCTGTGCCGATATCCGACCCCGCCACGCCGCCCGCAACCAGCCACAGCCGGCCGGCAGCCTGCCACGAGACCTCACCTCCCCGACACCTGAGGGGCCCGGGGCTGTGCCGATATGCGGCTCCGCCGCGTGGGCGCGACCAGCCACATCCGGCCCGCAGCCGACCACGAGGCCTCACCTCCCCGAGACCTAAGGGGCGCGGGGAACTGCGCGACCAGCCACATCCGCCCCGCACCCCACCACGAACCCCCACCCCCACCCCCCAGGGGCGCGGGGAACTGCGCGACCAGCCACAACCAGCCCGCACCCCACCACGAAACCTCACGCCCCCACCCCCACCCCCACCCCCCGGAGGGACAATGCCCCCATG
>NZ_KQ948949.1:75395-85929 GCF_001514235.1 Streptomyces caeruleatus
CTCCACACCCGCTTCGCCCCAGCCCTCAACGCAGCCCGCTCCCCCTCCACCACCCCCGACCCCACCCCGTACGCCGACGACCTCCTCACCCGCTGGCAGGAGCCCCAGCGCCACTACCACACGCTCACCCACCTCACCGCGGTCCTGGACCACATCGACGAACTGGCCGAGCACGCCGACGACCCGGACGTCGTACGCCTCGCCGCCTGGTTCCACGACGCGGTCTACCTCCCCGACCGCTCGGAGAACGAAGAACGCTCCGCCCGCCTAGCCGAACGCGCCCTCCCCGAAGCCGGCGTCCCCGCACACCGCACCGCCGAGGTGGCCCGCCTGGTCCGCCTCACCACGACCCACGCCCCCGCCCCCGACGACCACGACGGCCAGGTCCTCTGCGACGCCGACCTCGCGATCCTCGCCGCGCCGCCCTCCGCGTACGCCGCGTACACGGCCGCCGTCCGCGAGGAGTACCACTTCGTTCCGAACGACGCCTTCCGCGAGGGCCGGGCCGCGATCCTGCGTCAACTCCTCGACCTGCCAAGCCTGTTCAGCACGCCGTACGGCAAGGAGAAGTGGGCGGCCACGGCCCGCTACAACCTCTCCTCCGAGCTGGAAATGCTGTCGCTCTGACCGGCCCGCCGCCGTAGCCTGCACGGCATGCGAGACATAAGCGGGGAACGGGTGGAGCAGGCCGTCGAAAGCTGCGCGGCGCTGTTGCGCACGGTGGCGGACCGGGACTGGACGGCCGCCAGGGCCGGGCGGCTGGACTGGAACTGCCGCGACACCGCGCACCATGTCGCCGACGACCTCGCCGCCTACGCCGGCAACCTGGCCGGACGTGCGCGGGAGAAGTACGTCCCGTTCGAGATCGCCCTGCAGGACGGCGTCGACAACGCGGACCTGATCCACATCATCGAGACCACCGGCGCCATCCTCACCGCCACCATCCGCACCACACCCCCCGAGGTACGAGCCTTCCACCCGTACCCGTTCCGCAGCGCGAACCGCGAGGGCTTCGCCGCGATGGGCGTCGCCGAGGTCATCCTCCACACCCACGACATCGCCGAGGGGCTCGGCGTCGCGTACGAACCGCCCGCCGCACTCCCCGAGTTCGTCCTCACCCGGATCTTCCCGGACGTCCAGCCCGGCCCCGACCACTGGCGCACCCTGCTCTGGGCCACCGGCCGCGGCGACCTGCCCGGCCGGGAGCCGGTCACCGAGTGGCGCTGGCACAACAACCTCGTCCTCTCCACCGAGCGCCTCACCCTCCAGGGCGTCACCCCCGCGTCCGCCGCCGATCTGAGCGTGGGCGGGGACGGCGGGTTCGCCTGGGTCGTGGGCGGCCCCTACGCGGGGACGCGGGAGGCGGCCGGCATGGTGCTGAAGGCCCGTGAGGCGGGCGTGCACCGGCCCGAGTTCGGCCTGTTCGTCCTCGTACGGAAGGAGGACGGCCTGGCGGTCGGCGGCATGGGCTTCCACGGTGCTCCCGACGAGGAGGGCCGTGCGGAGGTCGGCTACGACCTGGTCGAGGGCGCCCGCGGCCGCGGCTACGCGAGCGAGGCCCTGACCGCCCTGTCGGAGTGGGCCCTGGCCAGGGACGACGTCCACGCCCTCCGCGCCACCGTCGAGGCCGCCAACCTCCCCTCCCAGGCCGTGGCCACCCGCGCCGGGTATGCAAGGGCGCCCCAGGAGGAACCGGAGGAACCGGACCTGGAAGAGCAGGACACGGACGGGACGCTCCAGCTCTACATCCGACAGTGACCCACGTCACATCCCCCCATGTCACAACCCGCCGAGCCGTCTCGTCATAGCTGTGTACCCGACGACAACGGCAAGGGAGTTGGCCATGAACGCCCGTCTGAACCTCTTCGAGAACCCCATCGCCGGCAAGGTCATCAAGCACTTCGCCGCGGCCGGCAAGGCGGTGCACGACTCGCCGCTGCCGCTCGGCACGCAGCACCTTGTGACGCTCCGGGCCAGCCAGATCAACGGCTGCGGCTTCTGCACCGACATGCACAGCAAGGACGCGGTGGCCGCCGGCGAGGACTGGCTGCGGCTCAACCTGGTCGCCGCCTGGCGGGAGGCCACCTGTTTCACCGAGGCCGAGCGCGCCGCCCTGGAGCTCACCGAGCAGGGCACCCGCATCGCGGACGGGGCCGGCGGGGTCCCGGACGAGATCTGGGAGAACGCCGCCAAGCACTACGACGAGGAACAGCTCGCCGCCCTGGTGATCCTTATCGCGATGATCAACACCTACAACCGGCTGAACGTCATGATCCAGCAGCCCGCGGGCAGCTACCAGCCGGGACAGTTCGCCTAGAACCGGTCGCGAGCAAGCCGTTCTGCCCGAGGCCGGGGGACGCGGGCACTAACCATTCGCCCGCCCCTTCGGCCTCCGCAGCCCCGCCCCGTGCAACAACCGCACCACCTCACGGCTGCTGACCTCCACCGCCCCCGCCCGCACCACCTCGGCGTAACGATGGGACGGGATGTCGTAGTGGTCCCGCTCGAAGGCCCGTCGCGGAACGCCCAACTCGTCGGCGAACTCGTGCAGTTCGTCGTACGACACGTCGCTCACGAGGTGGGACCACATCCGGCCGTGCCCCGGCCAGGTCGGGGGGTCTATGTAGATCGCCACGACGTCACGCGCTCCCCGTCGGCCCCGTCGGCCCCGTCGGCCCCGTTGGCCCCGTTGGCCCCGTTGGCCCCGTTGGCCCCGTCGGACCCGTCGGACCCGTCGGTCCCGCCGACCTCAGCGCCCCCAGCGCCGCGACCTTCACACCCGCCTGGTGGCACACCCAGTGCGGATCCGGCCCCAGCTCCGGCTCGACCTCCAGCGCATGCGGATCCCCGGAGCCGCACACCGGGCACAGCGGCCAGCGGCCGTACCGGTCGAGCAGCGCGTCCTGTACGTCCTGGGCGACCAGCCCAGCCACGTACTCCACGCCGTCCGGCCACTGCTCCACCCACCAGCGCCGCTGTACGACCGCTTCCTCGACCAGCGACACGACGTCCGCCTCGGCGACCTCGCCCGCGACCAGGTCGGCGAGCACGAGGGCGCGGGCCGTGTGCAGTGCCTGCTCCAGCGGACTGATGGGTTCCATGGACCTATTGTGCGCACTCTTGACCACGCCTCGGTGTTGAAAATACCTTTCAAGGGTGACCCGTGACGTGAAGGAAACTTTCGGAGCGCGCGTGGGCGCCGCACCCGCACCCGCCGCCCTCGCCGCCAAGGTGCGCACCCTCGCCCCGTCGATGACCCGCTCCATGCAGCGCGTCGCCGAAGCCGTCGCCCACGACCCGGCGGGCTGCGCGGCCCTCACGGTCACCGGCCTCGCCGAACTCACCGGCACCAGCGAGGCCACCGTCGTCCGCACCGCCCGCCTCCTCGGCTACCCCGGCTACCGCGACCTGCGCCTCGCCCTCGCCGGCCTCGCCGCCCAGCAGCAGTCGGGCCGCGCCCCCGCCATCACGACCGACATCGCCGTGGACGACCCGATCGCGGACGTGGTCGCCAAGCTCGCCTACGACGAACAGCAGACCCTCGCCGACACGGCCGCCGGCCTCGACACGGCGCAGCTCGCGGCGGCCGTGTCGGCTGCCGCGGCGGCCCGCCGTATCGATGTGTACGGCGTCGGTGCGAGCGGGCTGGTCGCGCAGGACCTCACGCAGAAGCTGCTGCGGATAGGGCTCATAGCCCACGCGCACAGCGATCCGCATCTCGCCGTGACGAACGCGGTGCAGTTGCGGGCGGGTGACGTCGCCATCGCCATCACGCACTCCGGGTCCACGGGTGATGTCATCGAGCCGTTGCGGGTCGCGTTCGAGCGGGGGGCCACGACGGTGGCCATCACGGGGCGGCCGGACGGGGCGGTGACTCAGTACGCCGATCACATTCTTACGACGTCCACGGCTCGGGAGAGTGAACTGCGGCCCGCGGCGATGTCCTCCCGGACCAGTCAGCTTCTTGTCGTGGACTGCCTGTTCGTGGGGGTGGCTCAGCGGACGTATGAGACGGCGGCGCCCGCGTTGTCGGCGTCTTATGAGGCGCTGGCGCATCGGCATCGTCGTTAGACCGTAGGTCCGAAGGTTGTGGGTCGTCTGCGGGACCGTCGTGGCTGGTCGCGCCCACGCGGCGGAGCCGCATATCAGCCCAGCCCCGCGCCCCTAGGTCAGACAGCACACCGGAATTGGAAAGAGCCGCCTCCTCATGACCTCCACCTCCAACCCCCGTGACCTCCGTTCCGAGTTGGACTCCCTCACCACCGAGGCCTTCCGGCCCGAGCTCGCGGAGATCGACCGACTCCCCACGCTCGACATCGCCCGGCTCATGAACGGCGAGGACGCCTCCGTGGCGGCGGCCGTCGCGGCGCGGCTTCCCGAGATCGCCGCCGCCATCGACGCCGTCGCCGAGCGGATGGCGCGGGGCGGGCGCCTCGTCTACGCCGGTGCCGGTACCGCCGGGCGCCTCGGTGTGCTCGACGCCTCCGAGTGTCCGCCCACCTTCAACACCGCCCCCTCCCAGGTCGTCGGGATCATCGCGGGAGGGCCGGAGGCCATGGTCACCTCGGTCGAGGGGGCCGAGGACTCCAAGGAGCTGGCCCGTGCCGACCTGGACGCCCTCGCACTCGGCGCCACCGACACGGTGGTCGGCATCTCGGCCTCCGGGCGGACGCCGTACGCGATCGGGGCGGTGGAACACGCCCGTGCGCGGGGCGCGTTGACGATCGGCCTGGCCTGCAATCCGGGCAGCGCCCTCGCGGCGGCGGCCGAGCACGGCATCGAGGTCGTCGTCGGCCCGGAGCTGCTGACCGGCTCGACCCGCCTCAAGGCCGGTACCGCGCAGAAGCTGGTCCTCAACATGCTGTCGACGATCACGATGATCCGGCTGGGCAAGACCTACGGGAACCTGATGGTCGACGTCCGTGCCTCCAACGACAAGCTGCGGGCCCGCTCCCGCCGTATCGTCGCGCTGGCCACGGGTGCGCGGGAGACGGACATCGAGCGGGCGCTGGCGGAAGCGGACGGTGAGGTGAAGACCGCGATCCTGGTCCTGCTGGCGGACGTGGACGGGGCCACGGCCGCCCGGCTCCTGGAGGAGTCGGACGGCCACCTGCGGGCCGCGCTGGCATCGGCCACCTGAGTTCGCCCTGACCCGCCAACTCCCCTGTTAGCGTGACGACATGACGGCTCCGACGACCTTCCGCATCGGCGGCGACCTGGAAGTACGACGGCTCGGATTCGGGGCCATGCGGCTGCGGCCCGACCCCGACCAGGAGGCCCACGCCGCCCACCTCGCGGTCGCCCGGCGGGCCGTGGAACTCGGCGTCACCCTGATCGACACGGCCCATCTGTACGGCTGGGGCGCCAACGAGGAACTCCTCGCCGAGGCCCTGCACCCGTACCCCGACGACCTCGTGATCGCCACGAAGGTCGGCATCCGCCACACCACCGCCGGTGAGGGCTGGCGGCACGCGGGCGAGCCGGCCGACCTCCGCGTCCAGGTCGACGAGGCCCTGCGCAGGCTCCGCCTCGACCGGATCGAGCTGCTCCAACTCCACCGGCTCGACCCGGCCGTCCCGCTCCCCGACCAGGTCGGCGCCCTCCGTGACCTGCGCGACGAGGGCAAGGTGGGCCGGATCGGCCTGTCCGAGGTGACGGTCGACGAACTCGCCGAGGCGCGGTCCGTCGTCGAGATCGCAAGCGTGCAGAACCGCTACAACCTCCTCGACCGCGAGTACGAGCCCGTACTGAAGGCGTGCGAGGCGGCGGGAGTCGCGTTCCTGCCGTGGCGGCCGGTGGCGGCGGGGCAGTCGGGGGCGCGGGCCGGGATCGCCGCCGTGGCGAAGGAGGTCGACGCGACCCCGACCCAGGTCGTCCTGGCCTGGCTGCTCGCGCACTCCCCGGTGATCGTCCCGATCCCGGGCACGACGAGCGTCGCGCACCTGGAGGAGAACGTCGGGGCGGGCGCCGTGCGGCTGACCCAGGAGCAGTACGACCGCCTGGACCGCGTCGCCACCACAGAACCCCCGTAGCCCGCACAACCCTGCCCCGGTCACGTTGGTCTTGTGTGCGTGAACTCTGCGCCGCAACCAGGCGCAGGGCGTTGAGCACGGGAGAAGCACCAATGTCAGCCACCGCCATCCGTCGTACCGTCCTGGCCGCCTCCGCGGTCTCCCTCGCGCTTGTGGTCACCGCCTGCGGAGGCGGCGAGCAGGGTGGTGAGGACAAGCAGGCGAAGGGCGGCACCACGTCCACGTCCGACAAGCCCGCGGCGAAGACGCTCACCGCCGCCGAGCTGGAGAAGCTCGTGGTCGCCCAGGGCGATGTCGAGGGCCACAAGATCACGAAGCCAGGGAAGGCGGACGTCTTCGCGCCCGGTTCCGTGTCTGTCGAGAAGGCCGAGTGCGATGCCGTCGGGCAGGTGCTGTCGGCCCTGCCGGCGGGCAAGCCGACGGCGACCGTCCAGCGCCTCGTGGTCCAGGAGTCCGAGGCGTCCAAGAAGGGCATGCCCTCGATGGAGGAGCTCGCGGAGATGACGGAGAAGGAGGCCGAGGAGGCGACCCTCGACTCGCTCGACATCACCAAGACGATGACCTCCCTCTGGTCCTACGAGGACGACGGTGCCGAGCAGACCCTCGCCACGCTGAGGGAGGCCGGCAAGAAGTGCGCCGGAGGCTTCGCCATGACGATCGACGGTGAGAAGCAGCAGGTCACGAAGGTCAGCGAGGAGAAGCTCACGGCCGGCGAGGACGCCGTCGCCTGGACGGTGGGCACGACGCAGGACGGCAGCGCCGGCGAGACCAAGGTCGTCGTCTTCCGGCAGGGCGCCACGCTCGCAGGCTTCTCGTCCTTCAACATCGCGGCGGTCACCCGGGGCGAGGCCTTCGAGCAGCCGACGGCCGTCGTCGAGGCCCAGGCGACCAAGCTCGGCTGATACGGCCTCCGGCAGGACCGGGTGGGAAGGTTGGGAAGGTCTGGTCTCCAACGCCCTTCCCGCCCGGCCGGCCCGGTCGGGCGGGCCGTTGGCTCAGCAACGCATTTGTCCCTCCCGGTTGGCGCCCCGAACCTGCGCCCGCAGCACCTCCCCGCGCGGCGCCACCTCCACCGCGTCCGGCGGGCAGTCCCACTCCCGCCCACCCTCGACGGGCCGCAACTGCACCCTGCCGCCCACGTGCCCTCTGACCTCGCCGATACGCCCGTCCCGTACATCCACGGCATGACTGCCGACGGCCGGCCGCTCGCCCCGCACCACCGAGGCCAGCTTCTCGGCGACACGGACATTGCAGCGCCCGAGGTCCACGAGCGGGAACGGCTCGTCACTGGCGCCGGTCACCGGATCCACGCACAGAGACGGCAGGACGACCCCGGCACCCACGAGGGCTTCCCGCAACGACGCCACCACTTCTTCGGTCGACGGCACACTTGCCTCCCACGTCCACACAGAGTTTGCGATTCACAACACAGCGTGTCGGGCACGGCTCTAGCCTGGCCATACGGGAGACACCAACATCTCCGATGTTCGACCTGGAGCTGCCATGCCGGGACCCAAGAACCTCGACCCGTCGTCATCGCCCCGCGCGCTGCTGGGCGCGGAATTACGTCACGCCCGCGAAAGAAAGGGCCTCAGCCAGGAGGCCCTGGGCCTGAGGCTGTTCGTCAGCGGCACGTTCGTGGGCCAACTGGAGGCGGGGACGCGGCGGTTGCGGCCGGAGATGGCTCCGCTGGTGGATGAGGTGCTGGGCACGAACGGTTTCTTCGAGCGGAACTGCGAAGCTTCCAACAAGTCCAGGTACCCGGAGCACTTCGCGGAGGCGGCGGAGGCAGAGGCGGAGGCGACGGCGATCAGGCAGTACGCGCCGTTGCTGATCCCGGGGCTGCTGCAGACACCGGGGTACGCCCACGCCGTGAACCGCGCCTATGACCCGACGGCACCCGAAGAGACCATCGACGAGTGGGTGGCGGGCTGGATGGAACGGACACGTCTGCTCGACAACCCAACAACGCCGATGTTGTGGATGGTGCTTGACGAGGCGGTGCTGCGCCGCGAAACGGGCGGGCGGGCGGTGATGGCGGAGGCCCTGAGCCATGTCGCCGACCTGGCCCGGCGGGGCCGCGTCATCGTGCAGGTACTTCCCTTCAGTGCGGGAGCACACAAGTCGATGGAGGGTTCGCTGCGTTTGATGGACTTCGAGGACGCCCCTCCGTTGGTCTACTTCGAGGGGCCCAGCACTGGGCGACTTGAGGACGACCCGGCCACCGTCGCCCAGCTCAGGTTCACCTTCGAACTCCTCACGGCCTCCGCGCTTTCGCCTCAGAAGTCCCTGGCGTTGATCGAGCAGGTGGCGCAGGATTACGCACATGAGGAACATCCCTGAGTACGACCTGAGCACGGCTACCTGGCACAAGTCGAGCTACAGCGGCGGGGGCGGCAACGAGTGCCTGGAAATTGCCCGCTGGCGCAAGTCGACGTACAGCGGTGGAGGCGGGGGCGACTGCCTCGAAGTAGCCGACGGCCACCCCACCCTCGTCCCCGTCCGCGACTCCAAGAACCCCCACGGCCCGAAGCTCATATTCCGCGCACCCGCCTGGGTGGCCTTCGTCGAAGCGGTCAGGATCTGACCTAGTTGCCTCCTAGCGTGGCTGTCATGACTGAGACCACGCACGACAACGCCACCGCCCCTGCCACCGGCGAGCGCGCCGACCTGCTGGAAGCGCTCGCCAAGCAGCGGCACTTCCTGCGGTTCACCACGCGGGACCTGACCGACGAGCAGGCGGGGCAGCGGACCACGGTCAGTGAGCTGTGTCTGGGGGGCCTGATCAAGCACGTCACGTCGGTGGAGCGGCACTGGGTCGAGTTCATCCAGCACGGCCCGTCGGCGATGCCCGACTTCACCGCCATGACGGAGAAGGACTGGGCCGCGCGGGCCGACGAGTTCCGGATGCTGCCCGGCGAGACGCTGGCCGGCGTACTGGCGGCGTACGAGGAAGTGGCCGCCCGGACCGACGAGTTGGTCACCACCCTGCCCGACCTGAACGTCAGCCACCCGCTGCCCAAGGCCCCGTGGAACGAGCCCGGGGCTCGGATGTCGGCCCGCAGGGTGCTGATGCACGTCGTCGCCGAGACGGCCCAGCACTCCGGCCACGCCGACATCATCCGCGAGGCGCTGGACGGCGCGAAGAGCATGGGCTGAGTGCCCCCGAAGCTCAAGCGACCAGCCCCGAGCCCTCTTTGCAAGGAATGGTTGGAGGGCCTCAACCCACCCTCCCACCCCGCGAGTTGACTTGGAGCGTTCGGCTTGCCACGCACAGTGATGGTCGTCTAGCGTGCCCGAATAACGAACAGCCCCCGCCAGGTGCTAGCAACACCTGCGGGGGCTTGACCTACGAGATCGACTGACAAGGACCCGATCCCGTGGCTGACGCCAAGCTTAGTGCTACCTCCCTGCCCGCGCACGCGACCCCGCACCCGATGGCCAATCCGGGCTACGGAAAACGGTCGGCACCCGACCAACACCGCCGCACGAACCACGACTTCGCCGCCCTCCCGCCCCGCGAAGCCGCCATCGCCGCCTACATCGACCGCTTGCCCGACGGCGCCGACATCTCCGTAAAGACGCTGGCCAAGCAGCTCCCGTACGGACAGTGCGCGCTCCGCACGGCCCTCAACAACCTTCAACGGGCAGGCCACTTGCGCCGAGGCCGGGAGCACCTGACCTCCGCATCGGGCGCCGCCCGCTGGATCACCCGATCGTGGTTCTCGCGTACGGCACGCGACGACGCCTGGTGGGCGGCGTTCACGAGGGGCGACGTACCGAAGGAGCCGACGGAACCCCCACCGGACGGCCCGCCCCGCCCGACCCGCTCCCGCGCCCACATCCTGCTGGCCGCCCTCGGCCGCGAGGCCCCCGCGCTGTCGCTGTCGGCCGCCGAGTGCGCGATGCTCGCGCCGCTGGTCGCCGAGTGGTACGCGCGAGGCGCCACCGACGCGGACGTACGCCGCGCCCTGACGACCGGCCTCCCGACCCCGGTCCACCACCCGGCCGCCCTGCTCCGCACCCGCCTGACCAGCAAGCTCCCGCCGGAACCGGCCCCGGCCCGCCCGCCCCTGCGCATCCTGGAGTGCGCGAAATGCGGAGTCCCCGGCCGCCCGGAGGCCCTACCGGGCGGCGTCTGCGGCGCGTGCCGGGGCGAACACGCTCCCACCCGCCGTGTGTCACCCCAGGCCCTCACAGTCCAAGCCCGTGCGGCAGCGATTCGCGCCGAGATGTCTGAACGACGACAGAGGACACGCCAGTGACGGACGACCCGCACTTGTACCGCGAGGACTTCGAGGAGTTGGCCGACGTGGCGCCGCATCACGTGCAGCACGAATTCGTCGATGGGCGGCTTCACACGAAGAGCCCTCTCAACGTCGAGGACTTCGAGGAACTTGAACGTCGGTCCCCGGAGACAGTCCGGCTCGAGTACATCAACGGCGCACTAGGTCGTGTCTTCAAAAGATCTTGAGTGGTGGATCATGGTCGGGTGATACGTT
>NZ_KQ948950.1:0-26065 GCF_001514235.1 Streptomyces caeruleatus
CCGGGCTCTGAAGGGCGTGCGTCTCGGGGGCCCCGTCGGGGCCGGCGGCTGGGGCGGGGCTGTGGTGGGGCTGTGCCTCGGGGGTCCCCTCGGGGCCCGGGTGGGGGGCGGTCTGGTCGCCGGGGGGCCAGGTGGGTGGGGTGTCCGGTGGGGTTGTCAGGTGGTCCAGGACGCGGGAGAGGGTGGGGCCGTCGGCGTGTCGGGGCGTGCCTTCGGTGGTGGGGCGGACGCCGAGGGTGTCGAGGACTCGGTGGAGGCGGGCCGCGTCGGTGCGCCATTTGCGGTCGACGACCTCTTCCGGGTACTCCTGCCAGTCCACCGGGGACCAGTCAGGGCCGGGTTCGGCGGGGCCACCGTGGAAGAGGCGGGCGGCCAGGAGCGAGGCGGCCTCGTCGATCGCGCCGGGCTCTTCGAGCAGGTCACAGGCGGGGCGCTCGCCCAGTCGGGAGGCGAAGCCCTCGGCCAGACGGTCCCGCCGGGACAGTTCGGTGAGCGCGGCGACGACACCCGCGTCCAGCCGGGACGGCCAGCGGCCCATCCGCCAGGCGGGCAGCGCGACCCGCGTCAGCAGCCGGTCCCAGCCGGCGTACGCCAGCCCGACCTGTTCCTGGGCGACGATCCGCAGTCCGTAATCCACAGCCTGTGCACGCTCGGCGGCCGCCGAGGCCACCCCCCGTTCCATCTCGGCCGCGTGGTCCCGGCAGCTGCGCAGCAGCAGTCGGGCGACCCAGCCGATGCCCGCGCACACCGCCCGCGACCCCGGACAGCGGCCGCGCGTCGAGGCGACGGCTACGGCGGCGTCCAGACCCCGGACGAAGCGCCGGGCCTGGGCTATGTCCAGGTGCGCCGACGGTCCCGTACCGGCGACGACCGGGGCGAGGACGGCGCGCAGCTCTCCCACGCGCATCCACCACAGGAACGGCGAGCCGATGACGAGGACAGGCGCGTCGGGCGTACGGCGATGGGCGCCGCCTCTGCTGCCGCCGTGCAGGCCGTTGAGCCCGTCCTCCATGCCGCCCTCGGCCGCGGGCGGGACGTGGGACCGGTGGGTGCGGTCCTCCAGCCAGCTGTCGCAGTCCGGGGTGAGGGCTATCGCGGACGGGGCGGGGACGTCGAGGCGGTCGGCGAGGTCGCGCACCATCCGGTACAGGTCCGGCGCCTGCTCCTCACCGATCGGGACCGTGGGGCTGACGGCGGGCTGGGCACGGGCGACGACCAGGGCGATGGCGGCGGCGGCCAGCAGGACGAGGACGGCGACGGGGGTGACGACCCATCGCGCGGCATGCCAGCCCGGGCCGACGAGGTGGCCGGTGGAGGGGCCGGCGAGCAGCACCACGGCGAACGCCGCGGGCAGCACCGCGACGGCCAGCGCGCGGCTGCGGACCCGCAGCACGGCCATGGCCCGGGCACGCGCTGCCTGCGCACCGACCTCCACACCCATACCGGTCACGCCGGACCTCACCCCCTCCGCGCTGCCCTGGCTGTCCGAACTGTCCTGGCTTTGCTCACTCCCCCACTGTGGCACCCACCACTGACATCGCAATGCCGGTGGGCCAAGTGCCGGAACGCTTGCGCCGCACCCTAGTTGGGGCTTCGGCCCACGTCAGCCGGATGGGGCATCGGTCACTCGATGGAATGGCTTTGGGGAAAGGTGGATGACGGACAGCGAGGATCAGGCCCTTGATCCGGGCGGGTTTCGGGGACCCGGTCCCGGCATGCGTCAGGCCCCGAATCCTGAGACGGATTCGGGGCCTTCGGGGTTTATCCGGGGCCGGTTTGTTCGGGGCCGGTTTGTTCGGGGCCGGCTTGTCCGGGGCCGGTTTGTTCGGGGCCGGCTTGTCCGGGGCCGGTTTGTTCGGGGCCGGCTTGTCCGGGGCCGGTTTATCCGGGGCCGACGCCCTCGGCACTCCGGCCGGTTACGCGCCTTCCGCCGCCTTCGCCGCGATGTCCGTACGGTGCTGGGAACCGTCGAGCTTGACGCGGGCGACGGCCTGGTACGCGCGGTCGCGGGCCTGAGTGAGGTCCTTGCCGGTCGCCGTGACGGACAGGACACGGCCGCCGGCGCTGACGACCGCGTCACCGTCCTGCCGGGTACCGGCGTGCAGGACGTACGCGTGCGGGGCGTCCTCGGCGGCCACCTCGTCGAGGCCGGTGATGGGGTCGCCGGTGCGCGGCGTGCCCGGGTAGTTGTGGGAGGCGACGACCACGGTGACCGCGGCGTCGTCCCTCCAGCGCAGACGCTCCAGGTCGGCGAGGTCACCCTTGGCCGCGGCGAGCAGGACACCGGCCAGCGGGGTCTTCAGGCGGGCCAGGACGACCTGGGTCTCGGGGTCGCCGAAGCGGGCGTTGAACTCGATGACCCGTACGCCCCGCGAGGTGATCGCGAGACCGGCGTACAGCAGCCCCGAGAACGGGGTGCCGCGGCGGCGCATCTCGTCGACGGTCGGCTGGAGGACCGTCTCCATGACCTCCTCGACGAGCTTCGGGTCGGCCCACGGGAGCGGGGAGTACGCGCCCATGCCGCCGGTGTTCGGGCCCTCGTCCCCGTCGAGCGCCCGCTTGAAGTCCTGGGCGGGCTGGAGCGGGAGGACCGTCTCGCCGTCGGTGATGGCGAAGAGGGAGACCTCGGGGCCGTCGAGGAACTCCTCGATGACGACGCGCTCACAGGAGTTGGCGTGCTCCCTGGCCGCGTCGAGGTCAGCGGTCACGACGACGCCCTTGCCGGCGGCGAGGCCGTCGTCCTTGACGACGTACGGGGCGCCGAAGGCGTCCAGGGCCTCGTCGACCTCGGCGGGTGTCGTACAGACGTAGGAGCGGGCCGTCGGGACGCCGGCCGCCGCCATCACGTCCTTGGCGAACGCCTTGGAGCCCTCGATCTGCGCGGCCTCCCCGGAGGGGCCGAAGACCGGGATGCCCGCCGCACGCACGGCGTCGGCGACCCCGGCGACGAGGGGCGCCTCCGGCCCTACGACCACGAGGTCGGCGCCGAGCCGTTGGGCGAGCGCGGTGACGGCCGCGCCGTCCAGGGCGTCGACCTGGTGCAACTCGGCGACCTCGGCGATGCCGGCGTTGCCGGGGGCGCAGTGCAGCGCCGTGACGTCGGGGTCGAGGGACAGGGAGCGGCACAGGGCGTGTTCGCGGGCGCCGCTACCGATGACGAGGACCTTCACGGGGGTCAGCCTAACGGGGTTTTCGTACGGGGTGATGAGGGGCCGGGCCTTGATGACCTGTACGTTCCTCCAAGTCACGGGGCTCCCGCTGCTCCCGCTGCTCCCGTTCCTCCCGCTACTCGTTCGTGAACTCCTCCACCACCGTCGCCCCCAGCTCCCGCACGATCAGCTCGTAGCCGGACAGCGCCGACTCGTTGAGGTCGGGGTCGTCGTCCTCCGGGATGTCGTCCTCGATGGACACCGGGGGCGGCGGCTCCGGGGCGGAGGAGGGCCGGGACGCCGGGGCGGGGGCGGCGGACGGCGCGGGGGCCGACGGAGATGGGGCGGGTGCCGAGGGCGTCGACTGGGGAGGGGCCGGGCGCTGGGCGGACGTACCGCCACCGCCGTAGCCGGTGGTGCCGCCACTGCCGTAACCGCCGCCGGCGCCGCCTCCGCCGCCGAAGCCGGATGAGCCTCCGCCCGGTGGCGGCGGAGCCGAACCGCCACCGCCGCCCGACGGGTCGACGACCGCCTCGATCTTCCACTGGACGCTGAACTGCTCGGCCAGCGCCTGCCGCAGTACGTCCTCGCTGCCGCTGCTCGCGAAGTTGTCACGCGCGCCGGCGTTCACGAAGCCGAGTTGGAGGGTGGTGCCGTCGAAGCCGGCCACCTGGGCATTCTGGCTGAGCAGGATCCAGGTGAAGCGGCGACGGTTCTTGACCGCCTCGAGGATGTTCGGCCAGAGCATGCGGGGGTCGACGCCGCCGCTGGGGGGTGCGTAGGCGGGGGCGGTGCCGGTGGGGGGAGCGGACGGGGGCGTCGCGGTCGGGGGCGGGGGCGTGGGGGTGCCGCTCGACGGGGCGGGGGGTTGGGTGCCGCCGCCCGCGGGAGCTGCCGTGGGCCAGCCGCCGGGACGTCGGCCGCCGCCCGCGGAGGCTGCGGTGGGCCAGGCGCCCGGGGCGGGCGTGGGTGTGGGCGCGGGCGCAGGGGTCGGCGGAGCCTGAGCGGGCTGTGGCTGGGGCTGGGCCTGGGGCTGGGGCTGGGGCTCAGGCTGGGGTGGGGGCTGAGGCGGCTCGGCGGGTGTCGCGGGCGCCGGAGGTGCGGTGGGGGGCTGCCCCACCGGGGCCGTACCGGCAGCCGCCCCGGGACCGGTGGCGGGCGGCGTCGGCGTCTGCCCAGGCCCACCCGAAGCCCGTACGGCAGCCCGCGCCGCCGCTGGACCGCCACCCGGCGGAACCTGGGCGGCGGGCGCTCCCGCGTGGGCGTCCGGGCCCGGCACGTACCCCATCGCGGGCATGCCACCGCCGCCCGCGGCCGGGGCCGCCCCCGCCGAGAAGTTGACGCCCCGCTCCAGCCGATCGAGCCGGGCCATCACGGAACGCTCGTCCCCGTACGCCGCGGGAAGCATCACGCGCGCGCAGATCAGCTCCAGCTGGAGCCGGGGCGAGTTGGCGCCCCGCATCTCGGTCAGCCCCTCGTTGACCAGGTCGGCGGCGCGGCTGAGCTCCGCGGCGCCGAAGGTGCCGGCCTGGGCCTGCATACGCTCCAGGACGTCGGCCGGGGCGTCGAGGAGCCCCTTCTCGACGGCGTCGGGTACGGCGGCGAGGATGACGAGGTCGCGCAGCCGCTCCAGCAGGTCGGCGACGAACCGCCGCGGATCGTTGCCCCCCTCGATGACACGGTCCACGACCTCGAAGGCGGCGGCCCCGTCACCGGTCGCGAAGGCCTCCACGACGGAGTCGAGGAGCGAGCCGTCGGTGTACCCGAGCAGGGAGGTGGCCATGGCATACGTCACACCCTCCTCCCGCGCTCCGGCGAGCAGCTGGTCCATGACGGACATGGAGTCACGCACGGAGCCCTGGCCGGCCCGCACGACGAGGGGCAGCACGCCGTCCTCGACGGGGATCTTCTCCTTGCCGCACACCTCACCGAGGTATTCCCGCAGGGTGCCGGGCGGCACGAGCCGGAACGGATAGTGATGGGTCCGCGACCGGATCGTCCCGATGACCTTCTCCGGCTCGGTGGTCGCGAAGATGAACTTCAGATGCTCCGGCGGCTCCTCGACGACCTTCAGCAGCGCGTTGAAGCCGGCCGACGTGACCATGTGGGCCTCGTCGATGATGTAGATCTTGTACCGGCTGCTGGCGGGCCCGAAGAAGGCCTTCTCGCGCAGCTCACGGGCGTCGTCCACACCACCGTGAGACGCGGCGTCGATCTCGATGACGTCGATGGAGCCAGGGCCGTTCCGCGCCAGGTCACGGCAGGACTGGCACTCCCCGCACGGGGTCGGCGTGGGCCCCTGCTCGCAGTTCAGGCACCTGGCCAGGATCCGCGCGCTGGTCGTCTTGCCGCATCCGCGCGGCCCGCTGAACAGGTACGCGTGATTGACCCGGTTGTTGCGCAGCGCCTGCTGCAACGGGTCGGTGACATGCTCCTGCCCGATGACCTCGGCGAACGACTCCGGGCGATAGCGGCGGTACAGCGCGAGAGACGACACGCATACGAGGTTATAGGCGCCCACTGACAACCCACCCCGCCCGGGAACGCAAGCGCCCCCCACGCACCCGCCAGAGCCGACCTACCCTTGCTGCCTTCCGGCCCTGGGGGAGTTCAGTCAGATAGCGCCGCGTGAGGGGCTGCCCAAACAGTACCCGATGGCGGGGGGCGGGAACGAGTTCGCGAGCACTCCTCAACGTCTTGTATTGTTTGCGGCGGAGGATTCGCCTAGAGGCCTAGGGCGCACGCTTGGAAAGCGTGTTGGGGGCAACCCCTCACGAGTTCGAATCTCGTATCCTCCGCAGCCGCCTGAACAGGCGATATGAAGGGTCCCGCTGATCATCAGTGGGACCCTTCGTCGTTGTCCTCAGCCGCCGTTGTCCTGGTTTTTGTCCACAGGGGGTGTTTCCGGGGGTCCCCAAATGGCATCGGCGATCTTCTTGGCCACGTCCTTGAGCATGGCGTCCGGCACATGGAGGTACCGCGCCCGCATGCTCGCGGAGGTGCCCGGCTCCCACCCCATGATCTGATCGATGACGCGGGCCGGGACACCGAGCAGCATGAGCACGGTGGCGGCCGTGTGCCGGGCGTCGTGCAGGCGACCGTCCCGAACCTTCGCGTCTTCCAGCAGACGCTTCCAGTCGTGGTAGTCCGTGTTCGGGCTCAGGGGGCCACCCAGCAGCTTGGTGAACACGTAGTCCGACTCGGTCCACAGGTCGCCGGCCTCCTTGCGCTCGCGCTCCTGCGTCACGGCGTGTGCTCGGAGCATGGCGACCAGCGGGCCCGGCAGAGGCACGGCGCGGCGGCCGGCGCGCGACTTGGTGTTCTTGGTCTCGCGCCGGACCTGCACCTTGTCCGGGCAGTACCCCGCCTTCGCCCGGCCGCATGGTGAGGCTTCCGGGCACCCGTGGGCGTACCTGGGCCGCAGACGGTTCCTGCGCAGCTTGAGGTACTCGTTATCCAGGTCGACGTCAGACCAGCGCAGTCCGAGCGTCTCGCCCTGCCGCAGTCCGAGCGCCAGCGCCAGCATCCAACGGGCGCTGTTCCGGCGCTTGTTGGCTTCGAGCAGTAGGCGCTGAACCTCTTCCACGGAGTAGGGCTCAACCTCCGATTCGTCCTCTTCCATCCGTGGCGGCTTCGCCAGCGCGGCGGCGTTCTTCGCCGCGTAGCCGCGCCGTACCGCCTCCCCCAGCGCGGTTCGGGCGGTGCGGTGGGCTTGGTGAGCCGTACCGGCCTTGCGCTCCCCGTTCGCCTGCATGCGGCGATACAAGCTCTCCAGGTGTTCGGGCTGCAAGCGGTCAAGGCGGTGCTTGCCAACACCAGGCACGAGGTGGACGCGAACGGCGACCTCGTAGCCGTCGTAGGTGTTCTCGCTGACGGTCGGCTTGGCGATGTTCTCAACCCAGTGCTGAAGCCACTTCTCAACCGTCCACGGCTTGCCGGGCTGACGCGCCGAACCCGCGTCGCGCTGCTTCTCAAGCCGCTTGACTTCTTCCACCAGTTCGTCACGCGTCGGGCGCGTGATGTGTCGACGGTACGGCTCTCCGTTGTCCTTGTAACCCATCGGCACACGGGCGTGCCAACGGCCGTCAGCCCCGAAGTAGATCGCGGTTTCGCCGTTGGCGCGGCGGGTGCCCTTCTTCTTCTCTGCCACAGGCAGGCTCCTGCTTCCTCACTGTCGAGACGGAGACCGAGACGGCGGGCTGTCCCGTTGGGGAGGCCCGCCGTCTCGGGCGCGGTCAAGCGGCTCGTTGAGCCGCGCGTCGGCGAGCGACGTATGCGGCGGGTGCGTCGGCGGGGACCCTGCGGAGGGTGCCGACGGTGATGGACTCCAGCTCTCCGGAGCGGATGAGCCGGTAGCAGACGGTGCGGCCGATCCGGAGTCGGCGGGCGGCCTCTTCGACGGTCAGCAGAACGAGGGTGGTGTCTATGACCTCGGCGACGTGGGCCGTGTCCATGCGGAGGACTCTCCTTCGTCTTACGACGGTGCGGTTAAGCCCCTTCCGGGGATCCGCAACAGCCGCAACACCGCAACACGCCTGGTCAGAGGCTCGGATTTGTTGCGGATGGCAGTGATGTTGCGGATAGCGCCGCCACACCTGGGTGTGGCGGCGCCTTGGAATCCGCGCTGATCAGCCAGCGACGGGGAGCGGGAGTGTGGCGGTTTCCGCTGTCGTGTTGCGGATGCCGTCCGGGCTGTCCGCAACAGACTCGCCCCCGCTGACCTGCGGTGTTGCGGCTGTTGCGGATGTTGCGGATTCCTCGGGGGGAGGCGGGCAGTACCGCAGCCACGCGTCCGCCAGGTCTTCCGCGTAGTAGCCCTTGGGCGTTCCCGACGCGGTGCGGAAGGTACGGGGCTTGATCGGCTTGTTGGCCGGTGTGACGTACGCGCTGAGCATCCGGGCCAGGGTCCGGGCGTTCAGGGGCTTGTCGTCCAGATCCACCCAGGGGCTGTCGTCCAAGCTCAGCAGGCATTCGAGGATGACCGCGGTGGGCATGCGGTCAGCTCCGCAGAACACCTTGTCGCGCAGGTCGGTCAACAGGCGGATGCCGAGTGAGGAATCGTCGCCCTCGTGGGCGGCGCGGACCAGTTCCAGGCAGGCGGCGCGGGCGCGCTCGGGCCAGTGCCCGCCAGCCGCGTCGGCGACCGCGAGCAGGGGTTCCCACACGTCGGCGGGGCGGTCGGTGACGCCCTCGGGCATCTCGGGCCAGGCTTCGGCGACGGCATCCCGGACGGTGTCGGCCCACTTCGCGAGCCGGTCACGCAGGGCGTGGCCTTCCTTCTCGTGGGTGCGGCGCCGGTAGGGGGAGACCTTCTCGTTCGGGGCGCGCTTGCGCATGCGGATGATGACGGAGCGGGTCAGGATCGTGTCCGGCAGGGAGCCGAGTCCGGCCATGGCCACGGCGCAGTAGGACGAGAACCATCCGGCGCTCTGGTTGGAGCCGTCCCCGACGCAGCGCAGTGAACTGCCACCGCGGCGGTAGCCGGAGTTGAGGAACCCTCGGACGGGTTCGTTGTCGCCGGCCTTCGGGCCGAACACGGTGTCGATCTCGTCGAAGAGCAGCGTGGGTAGACCGTCGGTGGCTTCGACCAGCCGGAACAGGGCGTTGGCGGAAGCGTTGACGGTGATCGCGGCGTTCGGGGTGAGGGTCTCCACGATCTCCAACGCGCGGGACTTGCCCGACCCGGGCTCCGGCGAGAGAAACGCCAGGCGGGCCGTGCCGTCGAACGCGTCGATGAGGTGGGCGTGGGCGTCCCACAGAGCAACCGCCACGTAGGCGGATTCGGTGGGGAAGACGTTGAAGCGCCGGTGGAACGCTTCGACCTCATCGAGCAGGGCCGCGCCGTCGATGGACGACGTGGGCGCCTTGGTGCTGGTCATGCGGCGTTCCTCCCTTCCTGGGTGGTGCGGAGCGGGCAGAGGTCGCGGTGGGCTTCGTGGTCGGTGATCAGGGCGTGCACCTTGCGGTGGCCGATGGCGCTGCGGTCCCTGCCGCACAGGCACTTGGAGGTGGCGGTGGGGGTGGCGCCGCGGGGTGCGCGGATGTGGAGCCAGGCCACGGGGAAGCGCCCGTCACCACGAGGTGGGGCGCTGGAGTCCTGGTCGGGGGGAAGGGCTGAAAGGACGGCCTGTCGGCCGTCGTCCTTCGTGCCACGGCCGTTGTCGGGGTCGGGAGCAGACAGGCGCGGTCGGCCCGGTTCGGGGTACGCAGGCTTTTCAGCGCCGCGGCGAGGACTCACACGGCCTCCCTCGGTCGGGCGGTGCGGATGGACCAGTCCAGGGCGCTGCGGATGGTGGCCCGGCACTCGCCCGGGGCGAGTCCGGCCGTCTCGCCGGCGGCCTGAAAAGCCTGCTCCACCACGTCCCGGGCGATCTCGCCCCAGGCGACGAACCGTCCCAGGGCGCGGGCGCTCACCATCAGCTGGTTGTTCCGGCCGCCCTGTGGGCCTCCCGCCTCGGGCGTGTTGCTGACGGTGGCCGTCTCACGCTCCAGTGCCACGCTCGCGCGGCGGGTGGCCTGCCCGGGGATCAGGAGCGGGGCGGGTGCTGCCGTACGCGCGGGCGGGGTCTGGAGGACGTGCAGGAGCCAGGCGGGCAGGCCAGCCACGGGGGCGTTGTCGGCTACCTCGTAGGCGCCCTGCGGGGTGATGCTGCCCGCGGCCACGACGTTCCCGCCCCACGCTCGGGTGTCCACCAACGGGGCCACCGTGCCGGCCGTGTTGTGGAGCACCGTGCAGGGCGGGGCGGTGAAGTACAGGTGCATGCCGCCTGAGGGCGTCCGCACCGTGTAGGTGGCGGGCCAGGGCCGTCCGGCGCGCTCGCAGAGCGCCGAAAAGGTCGTCGCGCCGCTAGGCGCGTCCGAACTGCCCTTCCCGTTCTTGTCCTTGGGCATGTCCAGGTCGACGACGACCAGGCCGGAGGGGCCGGTGGCGATGCCGACGTTGAACGGGCCCGCGCCCCATGCGGCGTGGATGCGGTCGGGGTCGGTGGTGGCGCGTTGTTCCCACTTCACGTGTCCGGCGGCGCACTCGCCCGTGTGGGGGCAGGAGCGTTCTCCGTGCAGGGCGGAGCCCTTGCCGCCGGGGCGCAGCGGGTGGACGTGCCACCCGTAGGCGGCGGCTTGCAGCGCTGCGGACAGCAGCGCGGAGCGTGCGTCATGCGTCATGCTGGGTGGTCTCCAGTTCTCTGAAGTGGTGCTGGAAACCGGGGCGACCGCGTGTCTTTGGCGAGATGGGGCGGTCGCCCCGGGCGGTGCTAGAACGGCGGCTCGTTGCCCGGCTCAGGGCGGTTGCTGCCGGTGTTCCACGGGTCACCGGACGGGGCGGCGCCGTTGCCGCTTGTGCGCTTGCCGTTGATCGTGACGGTGGTGAAGCGCAGGGACGCGCCGATCTCGTCGACCTCGACGGCGAGCATCGAGCGGTTCTCGCCCTCCGTGGTCTGCCAGTCGTGCTGACGGATCCGCCCGGACAGCACCACCCGCGAGCCCTTGCCCAGGGACTCCGCGACGTGTTCGGCCAGCGCGCGCCAGGCGGCGCAGCGGAAGAACGTGGACGTACCGTCCTTCCACTGGTTCGACTCGCGGTCGAACACGCGCGGCGTGGAGGCGACGGTGAACTTGGCCAGAGCCTGGCCGGAGGCGGTGAACTTCAGCTCCGGGTCGGCGGTCAGGTTGCCGATGATGGTGATCGGGGTCTCTCCGAACGACATGTGATCACTCGCTTTCGGATGTGGTGGGGCAGTGGTCGGCGGTGAAGTAGAGGCGGGTGCGCTTGCCGTCGCGGGTGGGGTACTGGCGCGGGGGGCCGGTGTCGAACGCGGCGGCCAGGGCCCGGCTGACGCGGTCGGCGTCGTCCGGCGCGCAGATCACGCGGATCTCGAACACGGAACTCCTTGGTCAGGCGGCGGTGAGCAGGGGCTGTTGCCAGGCCGGTAGGGCGGCCTGGACGCGGGTGCGCCAGCGCAGGGCGTATTCCAGGCAGTTGGCGCAGTTCTTGTGCGTGTGGCCGGGCAGCGGGGGCCGCTTGCGGGCGTGGTAGCTCCAGGCCGCGCTGTCGGCGGAGGCGAGCAGGTGGCCGACTCGTTCCAGGCCGAGAATCTTGAAACCGAAGCCGTGCAGGCGCAGCCCGCGCGCGGCCATGGCGGTCACGATCGCGGCGCCTTCGCGGGTGGACTGCAGGCGGCAAACAGAGCCGAGCCCGACCGTGGGTTCACGGGTCAGGTCGACTCCGGCCCGCTCGTACAGCTCCGCGCACCGCTCGTAGTCGGCGACGGTGCGCCCCTGAAGGACCGGAGCTATCCGGAGGTCGGGGGCGAGGGAGCGCAGTTCGAGGAAATTGGCGACGGTGCGGCGGATGTGCTCCGGCACGCTCAGGTGGGTTCCGGCGAAGGTGAGCGGTCCGGCCGTGCCGCCGTGGATGATGAGGTCTTCGCACATCCAGTCCTGAGGGGCGGCCCAGTCGTAGGGGCCGACGCATTCCCAGATGCGGCGCAGGTCATCGACGTACTGGCGTGGCGAACGTGTCCAGCGGCCGTGGCGCTGGAGCTCCGTGAACCCGCCGGAGTCCACCGCGTAGGGGCCGCGCGCCGGATCCAGCTTGACCGCGTTGGCGAAGTGCTCGGACTTCAGGAACAGCGGCACGTCGGTCAGCCGGACCCAGTGGCGTTTGTGGGTGGTCAGGTAGAAGCGCAAGCGGTACCCCCTTCAGCCGTGGAAGTGGCTGCGCTTGATGACGGCCTTGCGGATGTTGACCGTGGTCCCGCCGCGGTGGTGGTGGCCGGTCGCGCCGAAGATCTGCACGGCGATCCAGCCGCCGAAGATGACCGCGGCGAGGGTGATGAGTTGGGTGATGAATGCGGTCAGGGCGGCGATGAACGAGGTGAGCAGGACCAGGCCGCCGCACACCGCCGCGAACCCGATGCCTCCGAGGGCGATGTTCACCGCCGTCCGGGAGACGGCCGGACGTGTGTCGACCGGCGCCGGGGCGGGTGCGGGTGTGAGGGTGTAGCCGGTGACGACGCGGCCGTCGGGCAGTACGACGCTCTGCACGGCTGGCGGCGGGCCCGGCTGGACCGGCACGACGGCGGCCGTGGGCGCGTGCGCGGTGATGGGTATGGGCTGGTGGACTTCGACGGCCGCGGGCCGTTCGAGGTGGGTCACGGGAGCTCCCTTCGGGAAGGCTGCGGGCCCGCGCACGAAAGGTGTGCGCGGGCCCGCGGGAAGGTGTTACGAGCAGGTGTTAGGCGGTGTGAACGGCCGCTGTTAGGGCGCGTAACGCATGCGCCTGCCTAGGGGTTTGGGTGTTAGGCAGGCGTAACGCGTTACGGGTGTCAGGCGGCCGTGAGGGCGGGGACGATGCGCCACCGGCCGGTGGCGTTGGTGGCGTCCAACCGGCCCTCCTGGGCGGCTTCCTTCAGCCGCAAGGACACCCAGGAGCGAGACAGGCTGTGCCGGTCGCACCAGTCGGTGAAGTCCTTCGGGCCCACGATCATGTGGCCGTCGGCTTCGAACTCCGCGAGCGCCGCGGCGAACAGCCGCCGTGCCTCCTCCGGCGACGGCTTGTGACCCGTCTCCTGCCCGAAGATCGGGGCGTCGTCGCCCTCCTGCGGGTCGGGCAACTCGGCCTCGGGGTCAATGTCGATGTCCTCGGGGTCGACCAGCAGTCCGCCGTGGTCCATGTCCTCGTCCTCCTCGCTACGGACGGCCCGCAGTGCGACCGGCTGCCCTGCGTTGTCGTCGGCGGTGCGGCCGGTATAGGCGCGACCGGCGACCCCCGAGACCGCGCCGGCGGTGACAGGGTCGGCGACCGCGCCGTTGTGCTGCGCCCACGCGGCGAGCCGTTCCATGACGGGCACGGCCCGGATGGTGAAGCGCCGCGTGCGGCCCGGGGACGGGTAGCGGGACTCGTCGATCCCCGGCGATACGACGTAGCAGTAGCCGGGGCGCCGGTTGCCCCACGCCCCGGGGTGGGCGCCCGCGTCGATGACCGTCTCCGGCAGCGAGAACCCCTCGTCGCGCGGGTCACAGCCAAGTGCGATCACGGACGGCAAGGATGCGCGGGTGGAGGTGGACATCTGGTCGTACGACGGACGCTGAAGCGACACCACCAGCGAGATGCCCGCGGAGCGAGCCTCCTGCGCGATCCCGGTGAACGCGTCATCGCCCAGCGCGCGCAGAGTGTTGGCGGCTTCCTCGAACCAGGCGACCAGGAACGGCATGCCCGCACAGCCGCACGCCCGGCCGTCGCTCCGGCAGGAGTGCGCCGGGTCGTTCTGTGTCTGTGCCGCCTCGGGGACCCACTGGCGGTAGCCGTGGGCACCCAGCCAGCGCGTTCGGGCGGGGATGGCGGCCTCGACACCCGCCACCATCACCTCCGTGGGCGTGCCGCCCTCAACTCCCCAGTCCAGACCGGCCCGGAGGGGAGCGAAGTCCTGGAACGCCTTGGGGTCCGAGAACCACACAACCACGTCCGTACGAGACAGGATTTCCGTCAGCACGTTCAGCGCGGTGTCGCCCTTGCCGGAACCCGTGCCGCCCGCGATCAGCAGGTGCGTGGAGTTGCGGCCCGCGTCCGGATCCCCGGGCAGCCAGACCAGCAGATCGGCGCCGTCGTCGTAGCGGCCCAGGTTGAGCGGGTCGGCGATCGAGCCGCCCAGGTTCGACGGGCCCTCCCACTCCACCACCTCGGACAGCATGTCCTCCGGCACGATGACCAGGTCCCCGCGCCGTTCGGAGTCCGGGTCGGGCGAGTAGCGCACGGCGGACTTCGGCAGGTCCAGCGCGGACGCGATCCGCGCCAGGGCCTTGGTGACGTCGTCGTTGGTCTGCTCGCCCGGCTCCAGCGCGAGCGGCGCGGTGACCCGGTTGGGCTCTACCTTCGCGGCACCGATCTGCGCCCGCGCCAGCCCCACCTTCTCCAGCAGACCGCCGTCCGCGCTGCCGCCGGCGGCGCCCTCGGGGTTGTGGCGCAGGGCCATGCGCACGTTCCACGACAGCGCCACGACGGGCCCGCCCATCAGGTACAGGTCGTCGACCGGCCCGGCGGTCGGTCCGGCCAGGCAGGCGGCCGTCAGCCACGCTGATCCGGCCGCCACGGTGACGGCCGAATGGATGCGGCGCTGCTGGCTTGTGGACTTGCCCATGAGCCACGTGGCGCCAGTCAGAGCCACGGACGCGAGGGTCAGGCCCACGCCGGCCGCCGCGCTCTCTCCCCAGTGCCAGTGGCCCAGGGCGCCAGCCACGCCGGTACCTGCCCAGCCCAGCCACGGCGGGAGGTGCGGCTTGGCCCGGTTCAACAGGTACGCCCGGACGGTGCCGCCCGTACCCTCGTTCGTGACGGCGGGGACGGCGAGCGGGTAGGTCCGGCCGTCCTGGTCAGTCCACTTGTGAGCCATGGTCGACCTCCTTACTGCTGAGCCCAGTTCATGACCGGCTGCTGCGGCTTGCGGGCACGGTGACGGACGCGGTTGATCTCTTCCTCGTACTGCTGCTGGAAGGCGGAATAGCAGGCCGCAGCGTTCTTCGCCGCGTCCCGCAGCGCGTCCGCGGACTTCTGCATCTTGCGGGCCACTTTCTGCGCCCGAATGCGGGAGCCGAACGCGCGGCCCTCCGGGTCGGGCACGGCCGCCAGCACGCCCTTGAGGATCTCGGCAGCCATGGCCACCTCGATGGACAGCGCCACACCGGCCGCCCGCAGGGTGTTGCAGTAGTTCCGCACCTGCGCCGGGGAGGTGAACTCCGGGGAGGGCAACAGGGCATCGGCGTGCGGACGGCCCCCGCTGGCGCGGGCCACGCTCTTGTTGTTGTTGACGGTGACGTTGATCGGCGGGACGAACGAGCCGCCCATCGCGCCGACGAACCCGCCCGCGGCGGCGCCCGCGTTGGCGAACTTGTTCGGCTTGTTGGCCGCGCCGTTGGTGTTGTTCGTCGGCGTGCGCCGACGCTGGCCGTTGGTGGTCTGAGCCATCAGGCAGTCTCCCTTGAGGTCAGTGCGTGCGGCGGACGATGAGCCACGCGGTCTGCGCGGCGATCAAGCCGAGCAGCCAGACCAGCTCCAGGGGGCCAGCCAGCGGGCCGAACCCCGCGGCCAGCGCCGCCCACCCGCCCGCGAGCGTGGAGAGCGCGGCCAGGCCGATACGCCAGGCCAGCGCGGAACCGTGCGCGGGCCGACGGCGCTGGATGATGCCGAGCCACAGCACCGGGGCCGCGGCCAGAGGCGCGAGCGCCAGGCCGGACCACCAGCCCAGCACGTGCAGGAGTGCGGTCACGATGAGCGCCAGCAGGGCAAAGCCGGTCGGTGCGAGCGCGCGGCGGGAGCTCCACAGTGAGCGCCCCAGGAAGCCGAGCGCTTCGCGGGTCAGGGACGGCCGTTCGGGGACGACGACCACGAACGGCTGCGCTCCGCGGCGTCCGCGCTGGCGCGGGATGTTGATCGTGTGGACGCTCGCGGCCTTCATGCCGCGGGCACGGGTACGGCTGGACACAGCGACAAGCTCCTTGGTCGGAGGGGTGGTTGGGGGGTGCTGTGCGGTGCGCGAAATGTCAGCTCACCGGGTCTGCGCGCCGGGTCTGCGAGGGTGCCGCTCGCCGGGGCTCACCGGGTCTGCTTCACTGGTGCGGTCGACTGCTTCCGGCAGTCGCGACGAAGGCCAGCCCACTTTCCCTGGGCTGGCCTTCATTGCGTCGTGCCGGACGTGCGGTCAGGCTTCGGATTCCTCGTGGGACATCAGCGATCCCCACGCACGGCGCACGCGCTGTTCCCCGCCGACGAACCCCGACTCGCGGAACGCGGCCACGGCCTGGCGGTAGGACAGCGGCGGATCGTCCGAGTAGCGCAGGTGCCGCAGGACGACGACAAGCTGTACGTCCGTCAGCGGCTCCCCCACCACCGGCGCGGGCACGCCCGCGACGGCCGCGATCTCTTCGAGCGTCACGGGCAGTTCCGCGGGCGGCGTCACGGGCGTGACGGGCTCTGGCGGAACGGTCTCGAATGCGGCCGTGACCTGCGTGTCTTCCTCCGTCACGGGGGGTGTGACGCCCTCCTCGTCCGCGCCCTCGATCGCGGGCGGCTCGGGGGCGGCCGTCACGCCGGGGGCGGGGGCCGTGACGGGCAGGGCGAACATGCCCGCAAGCGCGGCGTCTGCGCCGGCCGTCATCCGCTCGCGCTGGACGTCGACCAGGTGCGCCCCGAGCAGGGCGTCACCCGTACCGACCTTCTTGGCAAGCTTCCACGACTCCAGCTCCGAGCCCTTGCGCGCCTTCTCGTCGGGATGGTTCGCGGCGCGTGCCCTGTGGTAGGCGAGGCGCTGCATGACGGCCGCATTGCGGCGCTGGGCTTCGGCGTCCACGCCGGTGCGGTAGACCACGATGCGGCGGGCCAGCAGGCCCATGCCCTCCGCGGACACGCACATGGCCATCGGGGTGACGGCGAACACCACCGCCTCCGTCACGGACTTGGCGACCGCAGCACCGGTCAGGGAGGCCACCGCGGGCAGCGTCCACAGCCCGACCCGCACGGCCGCCGGGGCCGACTGCCCCAGCATGGTCAGGCCCACCAGGACCAGTGCGAGCACCAGCGTGGCGCCCTCACCCGCGGCGACCACACCGAGCGCGGTGGCCGACCGGTGGAACACCGATGTGATGTTGCTGTAGGTGCCGACCGCACCCAAGCCGCCGAACGCGACCATGGGCACCGCGGCGGCACCGAGGATCCATGCCTGGCCCCTGCTCAGGGACCGTTCCGGGGGATGCTTCACTGCTCTCTCCTTATCGGGAGGTTGCCGCCCGTCCAGGCCGGTCAGGCGGCTTTCTGGTCGTCGGGGAAGGCGCACAGCAGGCACATGCCGAGCGACGTCGGCAGGCAGTAGCTGTAGGTGATCCCGCACTGCGGGCAGGTGCACCGGGCGAGCATCGCCAGCGCCAGCGCGCCCCACTTGCGGGAGGTCATCGGGCGGACCGGCTTGGCGCGGTCGATGCGGTAGAGGTAGCTGACCCGCACGCCCCCGGCCCTGCGGTTGACGCGCATGACCTGTGCCGCGATCGGCTGGCCACCGGGCCGTAAGCCCCTCGTGCGGAGCTGGCGGCGGGTGGCCAGGCCGTCCGGGGCCAGGCGCCAGGGGTAGGTGGGGACGCCGTAGCGGGCGCCGGTCGGGTCGTAGCACTTGCCCCACGCGGCGGACATCAGGCGGCCTCCGGGTCGCTGCCGCGGCAAGACCACGGCGAGCAACCCAGCGCGGCGCCGTCCTCGGCTTCTTGGTCGGCGATGGCGTCGAACAGGTCGCCCTGCCGGTCGTTCCACTCGTTGCGGGTGATGCGGTCGATGGGGGCCTGATCGAGCGGCAACAAGCTGCGGTGCAGGTACGGCGCTTCCTTGATGCCCCGAAGCTGCGTTTGGCGCATCTGGTGGTCGAAGTCGACCGCGTCCGCCCACTCCTCGGGGTGGTGGTCGCGCAGCTCGCGCCACTGCCGGTTGCCGTGGAACGGGCACCCGATGCAGGCGCTCTTGGGAGTCTCTCCCCAGCCGTGCGAGCGCAGGTAGCGCAGGCAGTCATTGCGCGTCCAGCCGGACCGGCCGTCCGCGGCGCCGTCCAAGTCGAGCAGGGGGAAGACGTTGTGCAGGTAGCGCACGGACGCGTCCTTGGCCCGCTCGAACTCATCGCGGCTGATGCCGATGGCCTGCTCGACGAACACCCCCGCCGGGACCGGCTTGGGGTGCGGATAGCCCAGCATGGAGCGGACCTTGGCCTTGATGGGCTTGACCTTGTATTCCTCCGTGCACTGGCGCCGCACCATCGCGGCCCGGGTGCCGGAGCGGTCCCGGACGAACACCGGCATGCGGACGAACGAGCCGGGATTCAGCGAGTCCGCACGCAGGTTGCCGCTCACGCGCTGGGCATTGCCGCCCTCCACCCGAACCCGGTACACCGGGATGCCGGCAGGCTGGGCAACTTCGCGTTCCAGGCGGTCAAGGTGGGCGTACACCTTGCGCGGTTCCCAGCCGGTGTCCGAGAAGATCGCGGCGTCCCACTTTGGCAACCGGCCCTCCGCGGCCAGTATCAGCAGCGTGGTGGACTGCACCCCGGCGCCCAGCGACAGCACCCGCAGGCGGGGCGCCGGTGACGCGTTCATGCGGCCCTCCCCACCGGGGCCGGGGCCGGTACGTCACCGTAGCCGGTCAGTTCCAGCACGGCGCCCGCGTAGTCGATGGACGTCTTCAGCACGCGCGTACGGCCGTCACTCTGCTCGCGATACACCACGTCGTCAGGGGCGATGCCCAGCGCATTCCGCCACGTCTCGAAGTCGGCCAGACCGCCGTGGAACCTCAGTACCAGCCGGTCCGGGTAGATGGTCGAGACGTCGATTTCCGGTGCGGGCAGGTGACCGAAGTCAACAGCCAGCAGGCGCAACGCCCGCAGCGGCACGGAGAGACCGTCCAGCGTCAGACGCTCGCTCATGCCGCAACCCCCCGGCGGACCGGACGGCGGCGGGCGGGGCGGGCCAGCGGGACCACGTTGAACAGGTCCGGGTGGTCCGCGACCACCCGCGCGGCCAGGCGGATCAAGTCGTCCGGGAGCTCCCGGAACTCGGGGTCGGCGAGAATGTCATGGGCCGCGTCCAGACGGGCCGCGCGCTCCTCGTCGCTCTCGCCCTCGACCCCGAGCCACAGCTCAACCGGGGTGCCGAGCGCCAGTTCCGCGAACTCCGCGTCGGTGACGGCCTGATGACCGGCAACGATGTACTTCATAGGGCGTGCTCCTCTCAAGCGGAAACGGCCCAAAGAACAGCGGCTCCGGTGTGTCAGCACCGGAGCCGCGGCCGTTGAAGTCGGTAGATCCGGCTCCCCACGCCCTGCCCGTACAGCCACGGGGCCGGACGGGCAGGGGAGGCAACCGGCCGCCGCACCAAGTGCGGCGGAACGGTCAAGGTCAGGAGATGCGCGGGCCTGAGCCGCGCTGGACACCTTTTGCGGGAGGTGACGGCCCGTCCTACGCGATATGGATCTGTGCCTCAGTCCCGCTCCTCCGAGGAATCGCATCTCGGTCTCTTCGCGCGGCGTGCGTGCCCTTGGGCAGATCCGTTCTTTTGAGTCGGCACGTGTCCCTGACGGGAGATGACCGACTGGTCTCCGCTCACCTCGGCCGGAGTCGTCACGGCCGTCGTATCTGTGGCGGATCACGCTGTGGAGTTGTCGCCAGGAGCCGCACATGGCGGACTCCTGCACTCCTGCACTCATGTGTAGGAGTGACATGTAAGAGAGTGCCCAACTCATGTACATGAGTCAACCCGCCGCGCGAAATTGCTGCGACGGGCCGGAGCTCAGGAGTCGGGTTGTTCAGTCGCCGGCAGGGATCCGGTACTCCAAAACGAACTGGTCAGCGGCCATGAAGGTGTCGCAGACCTCGACCACCCGGCCCGCCTCAGATTCCGCGTTCCGGGTCAGGTGGATGATGGGCGAGCCGGGGCTCAGGCTCAGGGCAGCGACCTCCTGTTTGGTGGCCAGACGGACGCGAACGGTCTCTGAGAGCTCCCGCAGCCTGTGCCCGTGCTCTTCCAGCCGGGCGTAGATGCCGCCACCACCAGGGTTCTCCTCGAACAGTTCCGGGATGTCCTTCGCGATGTCCCACGGGAGGTAGGACGTGGCTTCCTCGGTCGGAGTGCCATCACTGAAGTAGAGACGGCGCCGCGCCAGCACCTTTGCCCCGACCGGAACCGACAGCCTCTCCGCGATCTCTTCCGGAGCGTCGACCGGCCCGACGTACAGGACGCTCACGCTGGGCGTACTGCCCGCTTGCTCCGCCTCAGCCAGGTACGCAGCCTTGCCCGCAGTGCGATGCGATCGGCGGAACCGGTCCGAGGACTTCCGGCGCACAGGGGGCCGCCGCTTCACGTACGACCCCTTGCCGTGACGCGTCTCGATGAGCCCCGTGGCCCGCAGTTCGGCGAACGCCTTGCGAACCGTGCCCTGAGAAGCGGCGTACTTCTTCATGAGGTCAGATTCGCTGGGTACCTGATCCCCCGGGGCAAGGATCTTCTCCTTGATCTGCTGGACCAGGTCGTCAGCGATCTGTAGGTACTTTGGTTTTCCCGAGTCTCTGGAAGACGTGGGCATGTCCTACTGTTCCTCCTAAGCTCCTGTACATAAGCAACGCTACCCGGAGGGTGCGTCAATGCCGCTTCACTCGGTCTCGGTCGCTGGCGTGGTTGTGCGCGATGACGGCCGCGTGCTCGCGATCCGACGCGCGGACAACGGCACGTGGGAGCCCCCTGGGGGAGTCCTGGAACTGGACGAACGCCCCGAGGACGGCGCGGTGCGGGAGGTGCTGGAAGAGACGGGCATCCGCGTCTCAGTCGAGCGCCTGACCGGCGTCTACAAGAACATGAGCCGGGGCATCGTGGCTCTCGTCTTCCGGTGCCGGCCGGTCGACGGTGTGGAGCGCACGTCGAATGAGTCGACGGCCGTGGAGTGGCTGACTCCCGATGAAGTCGAGAAGTGGATGGGTGAGGTCTACGCCGTGCGCGTGCTGGACGCCTTGGGCTCCACGGTCACGCCCCACGTGCGCGCCCATGACGGACGCCACCTGCTCGAATCCGCCTGAGCCACGCTGCACGGCTTGCCGCTCGTTGTCCTGTTCTTTGTCCAGTGCGCGGACGGCCACCCCCGTTCACTGGCGTACGCGCACCCCGTCTGACCTGCCGCGCGACCCCCCGTGAACGGCCCCGTACGGCCGCGCGGACAGTTGGAAAGCGTGTTGGGGGCAACCCCTCACGAGTTCGAATCTCGTATCCTCCGCCAGTGCCTCACCGGGCACGATGTCGAAGGGCCCCACCGTTCGCGGTGGGGCCCTTCGACGTTGTCCGGGCCCAGCTTTCGTCTCAGTTGGCACCCATGATCGAGTCGATCACGACGTCCGGGACGCCGAGGATCAGGAGCACGGTCGCGGCGGTGTGGCGAGCGTCATGGAGACGGCCGCCTCGTACGCCCGCGTCCCGCAGCAGTCGCTTCCAGATGTGGAAGTCGGTGTTCGGGCTCAGGGGGCCACCGGTTGGGGAGGCGAAGACGTATCCCTTGCCCTCCCAGTCGGCACCGGCTGCGATCCGTTCCCGTTCCTGTGTCTCCTGGTGCTGGCGGAGAATCTTGATCAGCGGATCGGACAGGCCGATGGTTCGACGGCCCGCGCGGGACTTCGTGGACTTGTGCTCGCCGCGGGTCTGCTGTCGCTGAGGGCGATAGCCAGCCTTCCGCAGCCAACCTTCCGCAGCCAGCCTTCCGCCCGCACGGATCGGCACCACAGCCGTGGGCGTACTTCGGGCGCAGACGGTTCTTGCGGATGCGGACTTATCCCGCGTCCAGGTCGACGTCTTCCCGCCCACCAGGCGTCTGTGTGCCTCCGCCGCAGGTCAGGTCCGGAGCAAGCCCCACGCCCTCAGCTTCCCAAGCTGAGAGCCTTGCGGGTCAGGCACCCTCTGAGTTGCTTTCGCGGGCCGGCCGCCGCGGCTTGCTCTGGTCGACGACGCGAGCCGGTAGCTGACCGCAGCCGGTGGGCGTGGCTGGAGCGCCCGCCCGCCTGATCGGTCGGCGCACTCACCATCGTGGCTGACTGTCGTCGGCTGAGGTTCGTGCCCCAACCGTGCCAGCTGCAGAGCTCAGCCACGGTCAGCGAAGGAGCATACGGCCGAGTTTCGCCTCACCAGGTCTCGAAACCGCAGGTCAGTGGCATGACGCGGTTACTCTCGTCCGGATCTGTGCCGACGGCCACAGCGAGCGGGATAGACGTAGGCTCATACTGAGTCATGACAAAGCCTGCTGCACTGAAGCGTCACTTGCCTACCAGCCCCTTCAAGGCCCCGGTCACACCGACTCCCAAGCACTTCGCCACGGGCGACCAGGTCACACATGACGTGTACGGTCTCGGCCGGGTAATCGGCGTCGAGGACGGAATCGCGGCGCTGGTGGATTTCGGCTCGGCGCAAATGCGGATCTTGAGCCCGTACGCCAAGATGACCAAGCTGTAGGACCACTGTGCCCGGGTCACGGCACGCCAGGCCCCATCAGGGGCCTGTAACGGAAGAGAGATCTCTCATCGAGCCAACGTCGCTGTTCTCCGCTCTGGAAGAGCAACCCCGCTGCTCCACTGCAGCATCGCCGCCTCCGACGACGAACCCCTTCCAGGCCCCAGACTTCAGGGAAGACGAGATCTTCCTACTCGACGATGCGCAGGAGCCCGCCTCAGGCATGCGTGCGGCGCGCCCCAAGGCGGCTTAGCTCCACGAATGACGGTGACTTCGGCAGCCCGCCACGGGCCGTCTCCGGTGCTGCGGAGGAACGCGGCCGTCTCAGTTTCCGTCTCATTCAGCGCCGTTCACGGCCGTTCAGGCGAGCCCCGGAGCCGTCCCCACGCCAGTGGTCATCCGCCCATGAACCCAGGTGAATGGCCCCGAACGACGCCCACCACCCCACCACCACAGTTGGAAAGCGTGTTGGGGGCAACCCCTCACGAGTTCGAATCTCGTATCCTCCGCCAGTGCCTCACCGGGCACGATGTCGAAGGGCCCCACCGTTCGCGGTGGGGCCCTTCGACGTTGTCCTCATCTGATGGGGCGCGCTTCCGCGGGCCCTGAACCACAGAGCTGATCAACTCGCCATGGCGAGACTGGCTCTCATCGTCCTGCTCGTTGTCCTGGCCTTTGTCCAGCGCATCGACGGCCGCCATCGTTCCGCCCCATGCCGGCGTCAACCCGGAGAGTGGGACTTCGCGCGGCCCGCCCTCCGGTGCCGCACTCGGCCCGGCGGCGGCCGGCCCTCAGTCCCCTCTCCTCGCGAACTCGGCTCCGGCCGGCAGGTCGACGATCCGTACGACTGTCGGCCAAGCCGGACCCGGAGGCGTTCCGCCACTGCGCCGTCGGCCTGCGTGCCGCCCCCGCCGACTTCCTCTTCGTCGACGACCGCGAGGAGAACGTCCGCGCCGCGCGGGCCAACGGCATGAGCGGACACGTCTTCACCGGGCAGGACGGACGGACTCACAGCCGTCCTCGACGCGTGGCTCCCGGCCCGATGAGCAACGCTGCCCGTGACCGTCGGCACCCTGACTCGCTCGCATGCTTTGTCAACCGGGACTGCTTCGTGTCGTCGGTTCCTTGAGAGAACGCCCGGCCTGCCCCCTGCTCTGGCTACGCTGGGTGGTTCCGGGAGCGCGGGTCGGGGGGGGCAAGTGAGTGCTGACATCGGGCAGTTGGTGGAGCAGGCGGGGCCGTATCTCGCCACTGCGGTGAGCGCGTACGGGGTGGCGGTGTTCGCGCGGGGGGAGGGCGCGGGCGTGGATGCCACGGCCGGTCCGGGGCGGCGGATGCTTCAGGCGGTGTGGCTTCGTCAGGACGAGCGGGGGCGGGAGGCGTTGGCGGCCGCGGTGCGGGATGCCCACGCGGCGCCGGACGACGCCGACGCGGCTGCCGCTGTGCGTCAGCAGGTCAAGCGGGCTCTGCGCGACGACGTCGAGTTGCCGGCCGAGCTGGCCCGGATGCTGCCCGCGGCCGGTGAGACGGTGAAGGTGACGGCTTCGGGTCGGCGGTCCATCGCCGCGCAGAGCATAGGTACGGCCGTCACCGGGGACAACGCGACGATCAGGCCATGACGGACGGCATGGTGCGGCCCGCGAGCGGTGGCGGGCCGCAGGCGACGGGGCCGCAGTCCGTGGCGGTGGGTGGCGGCGTCGGTGTGGCGATCACCGGCGACGGGGCCCAGGTGGTGATGCTGCCGGCCGAGGCGGTGCGGTGGGCCAGAGAGGTGGAGGCGCCGCCGGGCGCCGGGAACCTTCCGGGGTCCGCGTCCGGCGTCTTCGTCGGGCGGGAGGGCGAACTCGCCGCGTTGCGCCGGCTCCTGGCCGACGAGGGGGAGGCCGCCGTCACCCAGGCACCGGGGACGCGGGCGATCCATGGGCTGGGCGGGATCGGCAAGAGCACGCTCGCCCTGCACTACGCGCACACCCACCGGCACGCCTACACCCTGGTGTGGTGGCTCAACGCGGCGACCGCCGAACAGATCGTCTCCGGTCTGGCCTCCCTCGCGGTGCGGCTGTGCCCGCAGTGGGCGGCCGCCGCGGACCTCCAGGAGCGGGCGGCGTGGGCCATCCTGTGGTTGCAGTGGCACCCCGGCTGGCTGCTCGTCTTCGACAACGTCGAGCACCCGAACGACCTGCGCCGCTACCTCGGTGCCCTGCCGGACGGCCACCACCTGGCCACCAGCCGCACCGCGACCGGCTGGCACGCCGTCGCCCCCACCATGCCCCTGGGCCTGCTCGACGCCGATGCGGCCGTGCGTCTGCTGTGCACCCTCGCTCTCGGAGAGGGGCAGACTCCCACCGCGCACCAGCGCGAGACGGCCGGCGCTCTCGCCGCCGACCTCGGCCATCTGCCGCTGGCCCTGGAACAGGCGGGCGCCTATCTCTTCGAGACCGGTACGTCGATGGCCGAGTACCGAACCCTGCTCAGCCAGGTCATGGACACCGCCACAGCGGGGATCGACCCCGAACGCACCATCGCCCGCATCTGGCGCCACACCCTGACCGCCATCGAACGCCGCAACCCCCAGGCGGTGAACCTGCTCACCGCGATGGCCTGGCTGGCACCCGACCGTATCCCCCGCACCCTGCTCGCCCCGCTGTGCGGCGACATGCGCACGCTCGGCGAGGCCCTGGGCGTGCTGCATTCGTACAACATGATCTCCTACAGCGCGGACCGGCAGAACGTCAGCGTCCACCGCCTCGTCCAGGCCGTCCTGCGTACCTCCCTGTCCCGCCCCGCGGACCACGACCAGGGAGGACGCGGGCTGGCCGAGCAGGCCGTCATCCACGCCCTCACCCCGCCGCCCGGCCAGGACAGCGCCTCCGAAGCCCAGTGGGACGCGCTCATCCCGCATCTGATCGCCCTCGCCGCGTCCACCCCGCCGGGGCCCCGTGACGACCCGCTCGCCGACTGGTACGAGGCCGCCGCCGAGCGCATGCACGAACAGGGCCACTCCGCCCGTACGGTCCCGCTGTACAGGGCGACGCTCGCCCAGCGGGAGCGTGCGCTCGGCGAGACCCACCCCGACACCCTCGTCAGCCGGAGCGACCTCGCCGCCGCCTACGACATGGCGGGGGACCTGGAACGGGCCATCCCGCTGTGCGAGACGACTCTCGCCCAACGTGAGCGGGTGCTCGGCGACACCCACCCGGACACCTTGCGGAGCCGGAGCAATCTCGCGCTTGTCTACAGTGCGGCGGGGGACCTGGGGCGGGCCATCCCGCTGAACGAGGCGACCCTCGCCCAGTGCGAGCAGGTCCTCGGCGACACCCACCCCGACACCCTGAACAGCCGCAGCAGCCTCGCGCTCGCCTATCAGGCGGCCGGAGATCTGGGCCGGGCCATCCCGCTGCACGAGGCGGCCCTCGCCCAACGTGAGCAAGTCCTCGGGGACACCCACCCCGACACCCTGAACAGCCGCAACCACCTCGCCTGGGCCTATCACCTGGCGGGGAACCTGGAGCTGGCCATCCGTCTGTACAAGGCCACTCTCGCCCAGCGGGAGCAGGTCCTCGGCGACACCCACCCCGACACCCTGACCAGCCGCAGCAACCTCGCGCTCGCCTATCAGGCGGCCGGAGATCTGAGCCGGGCCGTCCAGCTGTCCGAGACCACCCTCGCCCAACGCGAGCGCGTACTCGGCGACACCCACCTCGACACCCTCGCGAGCCGCAGCAGCCTCGCGCTCGCCTATCAGGCGGCCGGAGATCTGAGCCGGGCCGTCCAACTGTCCGAGACCACCCTCGCCCAACGCGAGCAAATACTCGGCGACACCCACCCCGACACCCTCGCGAGCCGCAGCAACCTCGCCTTCGCCTACCGGGTGGTGGGGGATCTGGAGCGGGCCATCCCGCTGCACGAGG
>NZ_KQ948950.1:26537-73241 GCF_001514235.1 Streptomyces caeruleatus
GTCAGGCGGCCGGAGACATCGAACGGGCCATGCCCCTGCACGAGGCGACCCTCGCCCAGCACAGGCGGGTCCTGGGCGAGACCCATCCAGACACGTTGGTCAGCTGCAACACGCTCGCCTGGGCGTATGCGACGACAGGGAGTCCGAAGCGGGCCGTCCCGCTGTGCGAGAGCGCCCTCGCCCAGCACGAGCGGATCCTGGGCCACACCCACCCGGACACCCTGAACAGCCGCGACACCCTCGCCTACGCCTATGTGACGGCAGGGGACCTGGACCGGGCCGTTCCCCTGTGCGAGAGCACCCTCGCCCAGCACGAGCGGATCCTGGGCGACACCCACCCGGGCACCCTGAACAGCCGGAACACCCTCGCCTTCGCCTACCGGGCGGCCGGGGACCTCGAACGGGCTCTTCCCCTGTACGAGGCGGTCCTCGCCCAGCGCGAGCGGATCCTGGGTGACCTCCACCCCGACACCCTGCACAGCCGCGGCCAGCTTGCCTGGGCCTACCTGACGGCAGGGGACCTGGACCGGGCCGTCCCCCTGTGCGAGACCTCCCTCGCGCAGCACGTGCAGGTCCTGGGCGACACCCACCCCGACACCCTGAACAGCCACCATGCCCTCGTGCTCGCCCGCGCCGCCGCCGCTGCCGCTGCCGCTGCCGCGGAACAGGGTGGCATCCCCTAGCCGGGGACCCTAGCCCGGGACCAGACGCTGTTCCGCCCAGATGGTCTTGCCCTTGGTCGTCTGGCGGGTACCCCAGCGCTGGGTCAGCTGGGCCACCAGGAGGAGGCCGCGGCCGCCCTCGTCGTAGGTGCGGGCGCGGCGGAGGTGGGGGGCGGTGGTGCCGCCGTCGGAGACCTCGCAGATGAGGGAGGTGTCGTGGGTGAGGTGGATGAGGCGCAGCTGGATGGGGGGTTCCGCGTGCCGGATGGCGTTGGTGACGAGTTCGCTGACGACGAGTTCGGTGATGAAGGCGGCGTCCTCCAGGCCCCAGGCCTCCAGCTGGGCCAGGGCGTCCTTGCGGGTCTGGGCGACGGCGGAGGGGTCGTACGGGACGGCCCAGGTGGCGACCTGACTCGTGTCGAGGGCCCGGGTGCGGGCGATGAGCAGGGCGACGTCGTCGGGTGGGCGGGGCGGGAGGAGGTCGGTGAGGATGCGGTCGCACAGGGCGTTGAGGGTCGGCTCCGGGCCGGTGAGCAGGTGGCGGAGGCGCAGGACCCCCTCGTCTACGTCGCGGTCGGGGGACTTGATCAGACCGTTGGTGTAGAGGGCGAGCAGGCTGCCCTCCGGCAGGTCGATCTCGGCCGACTCGAAGGGCAGGCCGCCCAGGCCCAGCGGGGGGCCGGCCGGGAGGTCGACGAGGTCGGCGGTGCCGTCGGGGCTCACCACGGCCGGCAGCGGATGCCCGGCCCTGGCCAGGGTGCAGCGCTGGGAGATCGGGTCGTACACGGCGTACAGACAGGTCGCGCCGACCTCACCGCCGGCGTCGGCCTCGGCGGTCGGCCGGGCGCCCTCCCGGTCGGTGGAGAGGCGGGCGACGAGGTCGTCCAGGTGGGTGAGCAGTTCGTCCGGAGCCAGGTCGATGTCGGCGAGGGTGCGTACGGCGGTCCGTAGCCGGCCCATGGTCGCGGAGGCGTGGATGCCGTGGCCGACGATGTCGCCGACGACGAGCGCCACCCGTGCCCCGGACAGCGGGATCACGTCGAACCAGTCGCCGCCGACACCGGCGTGCGCGCCCGCCGGGAGATAGCGGGAGGCGACCTCCACCGCCGCCTGCTCGGGCAGCCGCTGGGGCAGCAGGCTGCGCTGCAGCATCACCGCCGTACCGCGTTCGCGGGTGTAGCGGCGGGCGTTGTCGATGCAGACGGCCGCCCTGGCCGCCAGTTCCTCGGCCAGCACCACGTCGTCCTGCTGGAAGACCTGCGGCTGGCGGTGGCGGACGAGGACGGCGACGCCCAGGATGGTGCCGCGGGCCGACAGCGGCACCGCCATCGCCGAGTGCATGCCGAACTCGCGGACCCGGGAGGCCCGGACCGGGTCGCGGGCCACCAGCGCGGTGATCGCGGGGTGCGTCATCTCGTACACCCTCGCCTGTCCCGAGCGGAGCGTCTCGACCTGCGGAGAGCCCTCCGGGTACTCGTCCACGGCCCCGAGGGCGACGACCGCCTCCGGCAGGCCCAGGGTCACGGACTGGTGGGCGGCCCGGCGCAGCGCGAGCGGGCCGGCCGGGGGGCCGGTTCCCGGGAGGGGCTCGTGCGGGTCGTCGAGGGAGGTCAGCAGGTCGACGCTGACGAAGTCGGCCAGTTCCGGGACCGTCACGTCCGCCAGTTCCTGCGCCGTACGCATCACATCGAGGGTGGTGCCGATCCGCCGGCCGGCCTCGGCGATCAGCTGGAGGCGCTTGCGGGCCCAGAACTGCTCGGTGATGTCGTGCGCGGTGAGGCAGACGCCCCGCACCTCGCCCGAGGCGTCGCGCAACGCCGAGAGGAAGACCGACCAGGCGTGCTCGCGGTTCTCACCGGTGGCGCGCAGGAAGTTCTCCTGGTACTCCGGCTCGCCGGTCCGCAGTACCCGCGCCATGGCCGCTTCCGCCCGGTCACCCGCCAGGTTGTCCACGATCTCGTTGACGCGCAACCCGATCATGTCCCGCTCGGTGAGGGCGACCGAGCGTTCCATGTCCGCGTTGGCGCGGCGCAGGCGGAGCCGGGTGTCGTAGAGGGCCAGCGCACAGCACGGGGACTGGGCGAAGCTCCAGGTCACGAAGGTGTCGTCGAGCGGCTCGGGCTCCTGCCCGGTCAGGGCGGAGACCAGCAGCCACTCGCCCGCGCCGACACCGGTGCCGGTTCGGGTTCCGGTTCCGGTTCCGGTTCCGGTTCCGGTTGCGGTTGCGGTTGCGGTTGCGGTTCCGGTTGCGGTCTCGGGGGTGCGGTGGTGTGCCAGGACCCTGATCTCCAGCCGTCGGCCGTCGCGGTGCCGGACGGCGACGTCGCCGTGCCATCGGGGCAGCCGTGCGAAGGGGGGCAGCTCCTCGGCGGGGACGGGCTCGGCCAGCAGCTCGGCCGCCGGGTGCCCGACGATCTGGTCGGCCGGGTACCCCAGCAGCCGTTCCGCTCCCGCGTTCCACCCGGTCACCGTGGAGCGTTCGTCGACCGTGACGCGGGCCGTGAGGGCCTCACCGACCACCTCGTCGAGCGGCCGTGTCGTCGTCCGGCCGGTGATGACGGGCTCGTCCATGATCTTTCATCTCGCTTCGGTATCGCGGGGGCCCCGGCACCGCACACGGCTCACGCCTCTCCCCCCTTCCCATCCCCGTTCGTCTGCCCCTGACACCCCGGGCACCACACCGTCGTACGGCCACCCACCCGCGACCGGCGCAGAGCGGCACCGCAGCGCGGGCAGTGCGGGTCGGGGCTGTCGCGGTGGCCGGTGAGCCACCCAGGGCGTGGGGGGACCCGGCCCGCGGTGACCGCGGGGCGCAGGGTGCGGCGCATCTGGGTGTAGAGGCGGCGGCGTTCCGGCTCGGTGAGGGTGTTGGCCGGGGCGGCGGGGCGCAGCCTCGCGCGCCACAGGATCTCGTCGGCCAGGAGGTTTCCGAGACCGGCCAGGACCGACTGGTCGATCAGGACCGCCTTGACGCGGCCGCGGTGCGAGGCGAGCGCGGTCTCGAACTCCGCGCGGTCCACCGTCAGGGCGTCGGGGCCCTGGTGCGCCAGCAGCCGTTCGACGTCGGAGTCGTCGTGGGCCAGCCAGAGGCCCTGGAGTTTGCGCTGGTCGCGGTAGCGGAGCTGGCGGTCGCGGGCCAGGGTGAACAGGACCCGGTCGTGGGGTTCGGGCGTGTCGTCCGGGTGGGCGCAGAGCAGCAGGCCGGTCATGCCGAAGTGCAGCGCGAGGGTGGGGCCGCCGGTGCGGGCCAGCAGCCACTTGCCGTGCCGCCGCGTCCCGGTGATCCGGCGGCCCTCCAGCGCGTCCCGCAGGCCCCGCGCGCTCACCCCGTGCAGGACGCCCGGGTCGCGCACGTCGACGCGACGGATGACCCTGCCCTGCGCACAGGACCGGAGCACCTCGCGGAAGCCCTCGACGTCCGGCAGCTCAGGCATGGGGGCCGGTCTTCGGGGCGCGGATGCCGTGCATCTTTACTGTTTGCCCCTTTTGGCGCTATTTGCACCTCGCGAGATGCTCGGCCCTCGCGAGGTGCTCGGCCCGGCCGGCCCCCGCGTCAGCGCCTCTTGAACTCCACCGGCCCCGCGTTCATCTCCACCGTGCCGTCCGCGTGGAGCACCGGGCGGCGCTCGGTCATCCGACCGCTGTAGGCCTCGACGTGGTGGATCGCGGCCCCGTCGGACTCGGTGAAGTCGACCAGGGCGATGGCCACCCAGTAGCGGGTCTTGGTGTTCTCGAAGAGCGGGACCGTCACGGTCGAGCCGCGGCCGTCGGTGACGACGACCTTCGCGCCGAAGCTGCGGAAGGAGCCGAAGCCGTTGCTGACCGCGGAGTAGGCGCAGAGCAGGACGTAGCCCTGCTGGTCGGGGCGGACGATACGGAGGGTCTCGCGGCCGGGGACCCGGGCGTCGCCGTCGAGGTGGATGAAGGGACGGTTCTTCAGCGAGCCGAGGCGCTTGTAGTAGACGACGTCCCCGCCCTTGCCCTTCTTCGCCGAGTCCGGGTCGGCCGCGGGGCGCGACTTCTTCTTCGGCGTGACGAGGGTGCCGGGCGGCCGCTCGCCGCGTATCGCCTTGGACGCCGGCACGAACAGGGCGTAGAGGTCGAGGTCGGCGCCCCGCCTGCGGCGCTCGTCGCTGCCGCCGTCCCACTCCAGGGTCGCCGTGACCACCAGCTCGCGGTCCGCCTTGTCCAGGCTCATCGAGACCTGGCCGCCCTTGTCGAGGCTGATCTTGCCGAGCGGGGGCTTGCGCAGGCTCATGGGCGGTGCGGCGGGGGCCGCCTGAGCCTTCTGAGGCTGCCGCGCGGACTCCTCGGGTACGTCCGGCGCCCCGGGCCCCTCCTCCGGTTCCGCCTCCGCCTCGGCCACCTCTATGCCGAAGTCGGTGGCGAGGCCGGCCAGCCCGTCGGCGTATCCCTGGCCGATGGCACGCAGCTTCCAGGCCTCGCCCCTGCGGTAGAGCTCCACCAGGAGTACGGCGCGTTCGCCGTCGGTGAGGGCGGGCGGACGGAAGTGGACGGGGTCCGCGCCGAGTTGGGAGGCGCGGACCATGACGTCCTGCACCTCGCGGAAGGTGCGGCTCGTGTCGTCGGGGTCGCAACTGCCGACCAGGACCACGCGGTCCACGTCCGCGGGGAGCGCGGCCGGGTTCATCTCGACACGCTCGGGCCCCTGGGCGTCAGCCGCGACGTGCCGTACGGCACCGGACTCGGCGGACGGCTGGTTGTAGAAGACCAGGTCGTCGTCGGACCTGACCTTGCCGTCCGCCGCCACCAGCAGGGCACTGAGATCGACGGTGCCGCCCACGGCGTGCAGTTCGGCGAGGAGGGGCCCGGAGCCCACCACGGTGTTCCCGCCCTTGCTCAGCTCCGGCATGCCGCCCCCGCCCCTCGAACGCCCCCTACGAAATGTCCTCCCACCCTGCCACTCGGCGCGGCTCCCGCACCACCGCCGTCTCCCCCGCCGCGACGCTGACCGCCCCCGGCACCGGCCTGCCCGTGAGCAGTTCGGTGGCGTCCGACGCGACCGCGACATGGGCGGGTCGGTCGGTGTGGTTGATCAGGAAGAGGTAGTCGGCCTCCGGGCCGCGCCGCAGGACCGCCTCGACGCCCTCCGGGGTGCCGCGCACCGGCTCGACTCCCGCCTCCGCGCGGATACGGTCCATCAGCGCGGCCAGCGTGTCCGGATCCGGCAGCGTGGCGAGGTACCAGGTCACGCCGGTGCCGTGCGCGTTGCGGGTCACCGCCGGGACACCCCTCAGCGGGCCGGAGGTGTACGCCGTGACCGACTCGGCCCCGGCGAGGCGCACCCGCTCCGACCACAGGGTCCCGGCGCCGCCGTCGCTCAGACCCACCGACTCGCCCGGCAGCAGCGGGAACAGCTCGTCGGTGCGCACGCCGAGCGCCTCCCGGAACGCGCCCGGGTAACCGCCCAGCCGGACATGGCAGTTCTCGTCGACCGCGCCGCTGTGGAACCCGACGGCCAGGGTGCCGCCGCGCTCGGCGAAACCGGTGAGGTTGGCCGCGCCCTCGTCGTCCACCAGGTAGAGGCTCGGGGCCAGGACCAGCCGGTATGCCGACAGGTCGGCGTCGGGACGTACGAAGTCCACGGCGACGCCCGCGCGCCACAACGGCTCGTACCAGGAACGGACCAGGTCGTGGAAGCGGAGCTCACCGCTCGGCTGGGAGGGGAGTTCCATCGCCCAGCGGGCGTTCCAGTCCCAGACGATCGCCACCTCGGCCGTGCCGACACTGCCGCGCACCTCGGCGAGCGCCCGCAGGTCCGCGCCCAGTCGGACGACGTCCCGCCAGATCTGGCTGTCCGTGCCCGCGTGCGGAAGCATCGCCGAGTGCCACTGCTCGGCGCCCGCCTTGGCCGCCCGCCACTGGAAGTAGGCGATGCCGTCCGCACCGCGCGCCACATGGGCGAGCGCGTTGCGCCGCAACTCCCCCGGCCCCTTCGCCCGGTTCACCGGCTGCCAGTTCACCGCACCGGTCGAGTGCTCCATCAGCAGCCAGGGGCCGCCCGCGAGGGAGCGGACCAGGTCGCCGCTGAGCGCGAGGTCGATCTGCGACTCGGGGTCGGCGGACTGGAGGTAGTGGTCGTTGGAGACGATGTCCAGCTTCGGGGCCCAGCGCCAGTAGTCGAGGGCGTCGAAGTTGAACATCGCCATGAAGTTGGTGGTGGCGGGGATGTCCGGGGCCGCCTCCAGCAGCACCTCGCGCTCCGCCTCGTACAGCGACAGCAGCTCGTCGCTGCAGAAGCGGCGCCAGTCCAGCTGGTGGGTGGGGTTCGGGACGGCGCCGGTGGGGCGGGGCGGGATGATCTCGTCCCAGTCGTAGTACCACTGGCTCCAGAAACGGGTGCCCCAGGCGTCGTTGAGGGCGGTCAGGTCATCGGCGTACCGCCTGCGCAGCCAGCGGCGGAACGCGGCCGCGCTCTCGTCGCAGTAGCACTCGGCGTTGTGGCAGCCGTACTCGTTGTGGACGTGCCACATCGCCACCGCCGGATGGCCCGCGTACCGCCGGGCGATCTCCCCCGCCATCCGCAGCGCCGCCTCGCGGTACGCCGGGCTGCTCGGGCAGAACGTCTGACGGCTGCCGTACGACAGCCCCCGGCCGTCCTTGTCGACGGGCAGTGCCTCGGGGTGGGCCCTGAAGAACCACGCCGGGGGCGCCGCCGTCGGGGTCGCGAGGTCGGCCGCGATGCCGTGGGTGTGCAGCAGTTCGAGGACGCGGTCGAGGAGGGAGAAGTCGTACGCGCCCTCCTTGGGCTCCAGCAGCGCCCAGGAGAAGATGCCGACGCTGACCATGGTGACCCCGGCCTCGCGCATCAGGCGCATGTCCTCGGCCCAGACCTCCTCGGGCCACTGCTCGGGGTTGTAGTCGCCGCCGTAGGCGATGCCGGGGACGGAGAGTTCGCGCTTCACCGGGCACCTCCGCCGAGGAGACGGCGGGTGGTGGTCACGCCCCACTCGTCCAGGGACAGCAGCCGGTCGCTGGAGGCCATCAGACCGCCGGTCGCCTCGACGTGCGCGGCCCACTGCTCCCGGGTCTCGACGGCCGGGCGGGCCATCAGACAGTCCGGGTCGTTGATCCAGAGCCGGCCGTGCTGCCATTGCCGTCCGGCACCCGTGAACTCGGCGGCGTCCTGGCCGGGCTGGCTGTAGTCGTCGGCCTCGGGACGGCGGTGCGGTGCCGTGTCGGGGCTGACCCGCATCGCGTCGAACAGGCCGATCGACGCGAGCAGGGGTGCGCCGCAGCCCAGCAGGTAGGCGTCCTGGCCGATCGCCTCACGGATCAGCTCGATCCCGGAGCGGTACGCCGTCAGCGCGTCCGCCTCCGCGTCGTGCCGTACGCCGTCCAGGGCGCCCGCGTAGAGGAAGTCCACCTTGAAGTAGTCGTAGCCCTCGGCGCGCAGCGTCCGGAAGACCTCCGTCAGATACGCCGCCGCCTCGGGGTGCGTGGTGTCCAGGACGCGCAGGTCGTGGCCCCAGTTGCGGCCGGCGTGGGTGAAGCCGCCGTCCTCGTCCCGGACCAGCCACTCGGGGTGCTCGGCGGCCAGGTCGCTCGCCGGGTCGACCAGGAACGGCGCCGTCCAGATGCCGGCGCGGCGGCCCCTCGCCCTGATCGCGTCCGCGATGCCCGCGCGGGAGCGGAAGCGGCCGGAGAGGGTGAGCCAGTCGCCGAGGGCCTTCTGGTAGCCGTCGTCGATCTGGACGACGTCGATGGGCAGGTCGAGGGTGTCCATCGCACGGAGGTTCTCGTGGATGTCGTCCTCGGTGACGGCGGTGAAGTACTCGTACCAGGAGCACCAGACGGTGGGCGCCGGGCCGGGGGCGGGCAGCTGGAGGCTGTCGGCCCAGTCTCCGAGCACCGACTGGACGGTGGCGCCCGTCCACTCCTTCACCGGGCCGTCGGCGCTGACCTCCGCGACCGCGCCGTCCGTCACGGTCAGCCGGATCGACGGCACCTCACGCGTCGGGTCGACGGCCGCCCACAGCCGGACCGGCGAGCCGTGACCGGGGTCGAGCGCCAGCAGGCCCTCGCCCTGGAAGGTGTCCTCGGGGGCGGTGACGCCGGGCCGGTAACAGACCGTCGCCCAGTTGTCGTTCGTCGGGCGGTACGGCTTGTCACCGAGGGCGTAGGAGCCGCTGGGGCTCCAGGACTGCCAGCCCTCCTCGTGGACGCGGGCGTTGGCCGGGTCCACGGGCACGGAGGCGACGGGGGTGAAGGGGTGCACGGGTGTCTCTTTCAAGAAAGGGGCCGTCAGCCCTTGTTGACGCGGATCAGCCCTTGTTGGCGCCGAGCGTCAGACCGCTGACGAACTGCCGCTGGAGCACGAAGTACACGATCAGCGTGGGGATCGCGGTGAGCAGGGCGCCGGCGGCGACCAGGTTGGGGTCGGTGAAGTACGCGCCGGTGAGGTTGTTCAGCGCCGAGGTGATCGGCATGTTCTCGCCGGTGGAGATCAGGACGAGGGCCCAGAAGAAGTCGTTGTAGATCCAGATGGAGAGAAGGGTGCCCAGGGCGGCCATCGCCGGGCGGCACAGCGGCAGCACGATCTGCCAGTACTGCCGCCACACCGAGGCGCCGTCGACGAGGGCGGCCTCGGTCAGCTCGTGCGGCAGGCTGCGCATGTAGTTGCTGAGCACGAAGGCGCAGAACCCGGACTGGAACGCGACATGGATGAGGACGAGCCCGAGCGCGGAGTCGTAGAGCTTGCCGCTCATGGTGATGCCGGGCAGGTCGATCAGCAGGTACAGCCGGTACAGCGGGGTGATGATGACCTGCTGCGGGAGCAGGTTGCCGGCCGTGAAGACCAGCAGCAGCGCGAGGTTGACACGGAAGTCGAAGCGGCTGACGTAGAACGCGACCATCGAGGACAGGAACAGCGTCAACAGCACCGCCGGGACGGCGATGATCATCGTGTTGACGAAGTAGTGGCTCATGTCCGACTGCGTGAACGCGTTCGTGAAGTTGTCGAAGTTCAGCGTGTCCGGCCAGGACACGTATCCCTTCTCGCTCGTCTCGCTGTACGGCCGCAGCGCCGAGTAGATCGCCCAGGCCAGCGGCGCGATCCAGACCAGCGCCATGGAGGCGAGGAAGAGGTGCAGCAGGATCCGGCCGGGGCGGACGGGCGTGCGCTGCTTGCCCAGCGTGGCGGTGGGGGTGCTCATGCGCGCCGCTCCTTCCGGAAGGTGGCCACCAGGTAGGGAATGATCACGACGAGGGAGATCAGCAGCAGGACGACCGCGATGGCGGAGCCGTATCCGATGCGGCTGGACTCGCCGATGATGTTGTTGGTGACCAGGATCGAGAGCAGTTCGGTGCCCTCGGCGCCCTTGTTGAAGACGAAGACCAGGTCGAAGCAGCGCAGGGCCTCGATGATGGTGACGACCAGGACGACGGTGTTGGTCGGCCGCAGGGTCGGGAAGATGACGTTCTTGAACGTCTGCCACTCGTTGGCCCCGTCCAGCGCGGAGGCCTCCCGCAGTGAGGGGTCGACGCCCTTCAGGCCGGCCAGGTACAGGATCATCATGTAGCCGGTGTGCCGCCAGGACGCGGCGACGAGAATCGCCCAGAGGTTGAGGTCCGGGTCGCCGATCCAGTCGATGTACTTACCCGGCTCGTTGGCCCCGATGATGCTGTTGATCAGGCCCGTGTCGGGGTTGTAGATCAGCTGCCAGACGAACCCGATCACGGCCATGGACAGCACGACCGGCAGGAAGAACGCGGTCTGGTACACCCTGCTGAACCGGATCTTCTTGTCCAGCTGCACGGCCAGGAACAGGCCGAGCGGCGTCGGGATCACGATCAGCACGACGAACCAGATGACGTTGTGCTCGACGGCGGGCCAGAACTGCGGGTTGTTGGTGAACAGCTCCTTGAAGTTCTGCAGCCCGACCCACTTGATGGAGTCGAAGCCGATGCCGTCCCAGGTGGTGAAGGCCAGCGCGATCGAGGCCAGCGCGGTCACCCAGACCAGGGCGATGTGCAGGATCGTCGGCACACCGGCCATGAACCCGAGGGTGATCCGGTCACGGCGGGTCAGCAGGCGCTTGTGCCCCTGGGGCACCTTCTTGGGGCCGTTCTCGGCGGGGGCAGCGCCCGGAGGCGGCACGGCGGCCGCCTCCGGGTTCTCCTTGGTGATGTCTGTAGTCATGTGAATCAGCCAGATCTGCCGTATCAGTCGGTCAGCCGGTCAGTCGGTCAGTCGGTCAGTCGGTCAGCCGCACAGTCGGTCAGCCGGACGCGAAGATCGTCTTCTTCTGGCGCTCGATCGAGGACAGCAGACTGTCGACGCCCTTGGGGTCACGGATGAACTTCTGCAGCGCGGGCTGCATCACCGTGGAGGTGAAGTCCGGACGGCTGTCGCGGTCCATGAACTGGGTCAGGGACTTGGCGCCGGCGATCATGTCGTACGCCTTCTTCTGGATCGGGGTGTACGACGACGTGTCGGCCTTGGTGGAGGCGTGGACCACGCTCGGGTCGGACTTGAGGTAGATGTCCTCGGCGTCCGGGGTGCCCAGGTACTCCAGGAGCTTGACGGCCTCGGCCTTGTTCTTGGGGCTCTTGCTCATCATGAAGCCGTCGGTCGGCGCCTCGACGGTGTCCTGCCCGTACGCCGGGTCGATCTCCGGGAAGGCGAAGAAGTCGAGGTCGTCCAGGTCGGCCTTGTTGGTGAACTGCTGGGCCACGAAGGTGCCGAGGAGGTACATGCCGGCCTTCTTCGAGGCGAGCGTCTGGGCCGCGTCCTGCCAGGTGCGGCCGACCGCGCCCTCCTGGTGGTAGGGGAGGATCTCCGCCCACAGGTCGAAGGCCTTGCGCACCTTGGCGTCGGTCCAGGAGGCCTTGCCGGCCATCAGCTCGACGTGGAAGTCGTAGCCGTTCTGGCGGAAGTTGATCTGGTCGAAGGTGCCGAGCGCGGGCCAGGCGTCCTTGTCACCGAAGGCGATCGGGACGAGGCCGTCCTTCTTCATCTGCTTGCACAGCGCCACGAAGTCGTCCCACTTGGTGGGGACTTCGTAGCCCTTCTCCTTGAAGACGCTCTTCCGGTAGAAGATCGCCCACGGGTACGTGTACAGCGGCACGAAGTAGTACTTGCCGTCCTCGCCCTTGGCGAGCTTCTGCATCGCCTCGGGGAAGTTGCCCGCGATGGTCTTCCACACGTCGTCGATCGGGGTGGCCAGGCCCTTGGCCGCGAAGAACTGCATCCGGTAGCCGGCGAACCAGGTGAACACGTCGTCCGGCGTGCCCTGGAGGTAGGAGTTGATCTGCTCCTGGAAGGTGTTGGAGTCCTTGGTGTTCACGTCGACCGTGATGCCGGTCTTCTTCTTGTAGGCCGCGTAGATGTCGGCGAACGCCTTCTTCGGCACCGGGTCGGACGCCTTGGAGCCGAGGGTGACGGTCTTCGGGTCACTCGCCGAACCGCTGCCGCCGCAGGCGCTCAGCAGCGGGATTCCGGCGCCGAGGACGGCGGCGCCGCCTATGCCGCGCAGCAGGGAGCGGCGGCTGGGCGAAGGCAGTGAGAGACCGGAGGGAGAGAGGTGCGGCATCTACGGCTCCTGATGGCAAGGTTCGATCATGAGGGTTTGGGCGTTGTCGAAGCCCGTCGTAACCGATCAGAAATCAACTTGACCGAACACGGTGGCGCAATAACAGCCGTTTGTCAGGTCATGCGTCAAGAGATGACGATCGCCGTTTTGGAAACGTGACCGACATCTCGAACCAACCCTCAACACTGTGTTGAACGCCCCCGCGACCCCGCGAAGATCGCCCCGCCGGCGCGGTCTCAGCGCACGACCACCGACTCGGTCTCGCTCACCTGGTCCACCTCCGAGATCCGCACGGTCACCTTCATCTCCCAGGTGCCGGCGATGGGCAGGTTGAGGAAGCTGTTGGCCCAGTAGCCGCCCTTGTCGGTGAGTTCGGCGTCGAGGGGGCCGATGTCCTTGGCCGGGTGGGTGAAGGAGATCCGCAGCTCGGGCACGATGGACACGCCGCCGTCGGGGCCGTAGACGAGCGCCTCGATCGAGTTGTCGCCGACCCGCCCCGGGTCGAGCGTGACCTGCACCTTGCCGTGACCGCCGGGGGTGCCGACGTCGAACGGCACGTTGGTGACGGACGCCCCGATGACCGTGGGCGCCCCCGCCCCCGCGTCGGCCTCCGCCCGGCCGGGCAGCGTGCTGGTGAGGATCGTGGTGACCAGCAGCACCACGGCCCCGACTACGACTTCGGCGAGCACGGAACTGCGCAGGGCGCGACGGTTCGGGTCCGGGGGAGGCGGTACGTCGTCCTGGGGAGACGGTGCGTCGTCCGTGAGAGGCGGTACGTCGTCCGTCGGAGGCGGTACGTCGGACTGTGCCGGCGGCTCGGGAAGCGCCGGTCCCCCGACCGCCTCCGGGACGCGCTCCCCTTCGTGCTCCCGCTCCCGCTCCGGCTCCGGCTCCGGTTCCGGTTCCGGTTCCGGTTCCGGTTCCCGTACGACCGCCTCCGTGTCGGCCGACGTCGCCAGCCGCGCCGTCCAGCGACGCGAGAGGGCCGCCGCCCCGAGCAGCAGGGCGACCGCGACCAGCTTGAGGGTCAGGAGCCGGCCGTACGTCGTGCCGGTGAGGGCGTCCCAGGAGCCGAGGCCGCGCCAGGACTGGTAGACGCCGGTGACGACGAGGACGGTCACGGAAGCGAAGGCGAGCCGGGAGAAGCGGGTCACCGCGGCCGGGGTCGGACGGGCGCGGTACAGCGTCACGAGCAGAGCCGCCAGCCCGCCCAGCCATACCGCCGTGGCGAGCAGATGCAGCGCCGAGGACGTCATCGCCACCGGCACCTGGATGCCCGCGGAGGCGTGTTCACCGGCGGCCCAGGTCATGGCGAGCCCGACGGCGAGTGCCGCGCCGCCCCAGCCGTACGGCTTGCGCCGCCGGGCCAGCCGTACGAGATACCCGGCGGCCACGCCCAGGAGCCCCAGCCTCACCAGCAGGACAGCCCCCGGCCGACTGCTCAGCGTCCGGCTCAGGGAGTCGACGCCCAGCGACCCCAGGGGCCCCTCGCCGGTCTCGTACGGGGCGCGCAGCACCAGCAGGGCGAGGGTGGCGCCGAGCAGCGTCCACCAGCTGGCCCGCAGCAGCCTGCCCAGCACGGGCGCGTCCGGCGGACGGCACAGCGCCACGAAGGTGGCCGTGCCGATGAGCAGGGCGGCGGCGAGGTAGGCCAGATAGCGGGCGATGTTGTAGAGGCCCTTGGTCGCCGGGTCCTCGGTGGGCCCGGGGTCCACGGTGGCCGTGGTGACGGTGGCCTTCCCGACCGAGAACGTGAACGCGCCCGACACCGGATGACTGTCGGCCGACACCACCCGCCAGGCCACGGTGTACGTCCCCTGCGCCAGCTTCCCGGGCAACGTCACCCGGGCGGTCCGGCTGCTGTCCGGGGTGTGCGTCGGCTCACCCGTGCGCAGGCGCCGCCCGTCGGGGTCCAGGACGCGGAAGGAGTCCTCGAGCAGCCCGACGGACTCCGTGAAGGTCAGGGTGAGGTGGCGGGGGGCCGACTTGAGGAGGGCTCCGTCCTCGGGGTCGCTGGCACGGAGGGCCGCGTGGGCCGACGCGGGTCCCGTGCCGCCGAGGAGGAACAGGACCAGCAGGGTGCCCAGCAGCACCAGCCGCTGAAGCCCCCGCCGTCCGCTGGATCGGCGCCGCGGTCGTCGTCGGTCATCGCACCCCACGTGTGTCACATCTCCGTCGTCGGACTGAGGCCTCAGGGACATGTACGGACGGGGAGGCCCAGGGGCTCAGCGTCGGGGCGGCGGTTTTGCGCGATGACTACGCTCTACACTCCCCGGCGCCTTGCTGGGCCATCTGGGAGATGTGCAATGTCCTGTCGAACACTGGCTGTCCTGAGCCTCGTCGCGCTTGCCGTGCTTCCCGCGACCGCCTGCTCCGCGGGCGACTCCGGAGCGCAGGAACCCACGAAGCCCGCCACGCCCAGCGGACCCGCGCAGACCGGAACCGCCCCCTCCGACGCCTCGACGGAGCCGCCCGTGGCGCAGCCCCCGGAGCTGGACGAAACCGAGACCGTTGCCGTGCGGCAGGGGGAGACGCGCGGCAGTCGCAGCCTCGATTTCGGCAAGGGAAGGAAGGGCGACGCGCTCATCGTCGCCGTGCGATGCCAAGGCAAGGGGACCATCAAGGTCACCGTGCGACCCACAGCCGTCTCCTTCCCGCTGGAATGCCACGACAGCGAAGTGACCACCGTCCACAACCAGGTGGACATCGCCGGAGCAGAGGACGAGGGCACCGTCTCCGTCGAAGCACCGACGACCTTGCGCTGGTCCATAACCATCGGTCGCGGCAAGGCGACGGCCGAGGAACCCCCTGAGCCGCCGACGGACGCATAGGTCCGGCAGGGGAAGAGGCGGCGGAGGTCTCCCATCCGATTGACTGGGTCCGCGATGACCGAACGGCGCGCGCTACGACCGGCGAGACGACCGGTGACACGACCCGCGATGCATGGGGGCCACAAGGTGAAGAGCAACGACGTTCCGCTGATACCGGACGCCGCATGGCTGGAGGAACGGCTGGGCAAGGGCTCGCTCTGGCGACCGGGCGAGGGCGATCTGCCGGCCGAGCTGACCCACGCCTCTTCGCGGGAGTTCCTGCTCACGGTCGGATTCCCCGCCGTCCACCTCGAAGTCGTGGGAATCGACACAAGGCACCTGCGGGACGAGGACGGGCTGGAACCGTTCGACGCCGACGAGATCTACGGCGAGCGCTACCCCGACGACGACTCCCCGCCCAAGAACTTCTGCTTCACCATCGCCACCTGCTCCGACCAGCACCTGATGCTCGGCGCGGACCTCGGTGGCATCACCCACTACGACCCCAACGGGTGGGACCACGGCGCCGGGTGGCAGGGAGAGGCCGCCGACAGCCTCCCCAAGCTGGCTGTGCTCCTCGCCCTGATCGCCGAGTCGAGCGACGCGCTGGACTCGGCCGACGACGCGGTACGCGTTGCCGCCGCCGGCGAGTTGCGTAGGCGCATGATCGACGTGGATCCGTTCGTGGACGACTCCGCGTTCTGGGACGGGATTTTCGAGCTGTTCGACTGAGTCCAACGGCGCTAGGACTCCGATGCCTCGGAGAGGATGATCGAGCCTCGGCCGATATTGAGGTACTCCAGGACGTCTTCCAGGATGTCGATGTCGCCCGTCGTGATCGTCACCTGCGGCGCAAAGGTGAAGTTGATGACACACCGCTGCGCCGCCAGGTTGTTCGCGGTCGACAGCGCAAGGTCCAGAAGGGTCTTGATGCCCACGACTCCCCCATCAAATCCAGGTGACTTTTCTATTGCTTTGCTTTTACCTTACCAATACTTGACCTTTGATTTGGCGGTTTCTTGCGTGTCGCCGCGTCGTCCGCGCCGAGCGCCCGTGCCTCGTCCCGGAAGCGCCGGAGGGACGGGGCTGGCGGTGTCCACCCGCACGGGATCCACGCGGCGCACGGCCAGCGGGGCGGAGATCAGCAGTCCCCACGCGGCGGTGATGGCCAGGGCACGGGTCCGGCGTTCCTGCTCATCCCTGGGGCGGCGGGTGATGTGCCGCAGGGCGTATCCGCAGGCGCCGGTACCGACGGCCAGGGAGGCGAGGACCGGACCGGCGTAGAAGGAACCGGGCCAGGGGTCGTGGGACTCGGTCACGCCGTGACAGGTCATCGTCAGCGCGCGTCCCGCCCGGTCCCTGTCGTCCGGGGAGCCGATCGCGGTCGCGGTGACGGGGAGCGCGACGAGCAGGGACACCTCGACGAGGAGCAGCACTGTCAGCCGGGGCGGAAGGTGGTCGCGGATCCGGCGGGGGGGCGAGTCCGGGGGTGCGGACGGCGCCTCGGTACAAAGCATCGGGTGACGGCCGTACGGCGGCAGGGTCGGGACCGACCCACAGTCACCACGGCGGCCGCGCCGACACCCCGCCGTCCACCACCAGGTCGTGCCCCGTGACCCACGACGCGAGCCCCGACGCCAGGAACACGCACGCGTCGCCCACGTCCTCCGGGCGCCCCAGCCTCCCGGTCGGGGCCGCGTGTTCCCAGCGGCGTACGCCGTCGGGCCAGGCTTCCGCCAGCCCCTCCCGGTGAATCAGCCCGGGCGAGACCGTGTTCACGCGGATCCCGAAGGGGCCGTACTCCAGAGCCGCCGCGCGGGCGTGCATCACCACCGCCGCCTTGGAGGCGGAGTAGTGGGCGTGCAGTGGGGCCGGGTGGCTCGCCTCGATGGAGGCGATGTGGGTCACCGAACCGCCCCCGCCAACCGAACCGCCCCCGCCCTGCTCCCGCATGACCTCGACCGCGGCCTGCGTACACGCGAAGACACTCGACAGGTTGGTGTCCACGACCGCCCGCCACTGCGCCACCGACATCCCGGCCAGCTCCCGCGTCGGCTGGACGCCCGCGTTGTTGACCAGCGCCGTCAGCCGGCCGCCACCCCACTCGGCGGCCTCGCCGACCAGCCGCCGGCACGCGTCCTCGTCCGTCAGGTCGGCCCGCAGGACGAGGGCCCGCCCGCCCGACTCCCAAACGCCCCGCGCCACTTCGTCCGCCGCCTCCACCGCCGTACGGCAGTGCAGCACGACCGCAGCGCCCTCCTCGGCGAACCGCGTCGCGATCCCCCGCCCGATGCCGCCGCCCGCGCCCGTGACCAGGGCGACCTGTCCTTCCAGGAGTCCGCGTCCGCTCATGGACGGCACAGTCCCGCGATCCGGGCGGCCTCGGCGGGATAGCGCGCCGTCAGTTCCGCCAGGTCGCCGTGCTCGTAGCTCTCGTAGGTGAAGCCGGGCGCCATCGTGCAGCCGAAGAAGGTCCAGGAACCGCCCGCCGCCACCCGCGCCCCCATCCAGGTCCCGGCCGGGACGGTGAGCTGGATGTGCTGTCCGTGCTGGATGTCGGGGCCTAGGACGGCGGTGCGGGAGGTGCCGTCCGGGGCGAGGAGCAGGATCTCCAGGGGGTCGCCCAGGTAGAAGTGCCAGACCTCGTCGGACGGCAGGCGGTGCAGGGCCGAGTAGTCGTCCGCCGTGAGGAGGACGACTGTCGCCGTGCCCTGCGGGCGCCCGTCGGACCGCTCGGGCCCCGCCCAGGTCTGCCGGAACAGCCCGCCCTCGCGCGGGATCGGCTCCAGGGAGTAGTGCGCGACGAGTTCTTCCGGAGTCACGCCCGAAGGCTACCCCCGGCTCAGGAACGCCAGTTGGGCCTTCTTCTCCGGGATGTACACGTCCGGCAGGTCGACCTCGGGCAGTACCACCACCGGGCCGGCCGTGAAGCCCTGCCTGAGGAAGCGCGCCATGGCCTTGCCGTTGCGCACGTCCGGGTCCACGACCACCCGGCGGCGGCCCAGGGTCCGGAAGACGTACGACGCCACGACGCCCACCAGCGCCGAGGTCCAGCCGGGCCGCCCGCCCTCGGGGCCGGCGGGGGCGAGCAGCAGGTGGATGCCGATGTCGCCTGGCAGGACGTCGTAGCACTCGCCGACACGGTCCGCCTCCGGCTCGTACGTCTGGAGGAGCGCTACCGGGGTGGCGTCCCGCAGGACGAGGAAGGCGTGGTGGGTGTCCAGTGTGTCCATGTGGGCGTAGATCCCGGCCACCTGATCCCTGGTCAGGCCGTTCATGCCCCAGAAGGACGCCCGTTCCTGGCCGACCCAGCCGTGGACGACCTCGGCGTCGGCGGCGGCGTGCGGGTCGAGCGGGCGGATCCGGACCGTACCGAAGCCCTCGATCAGTTCCTCGTGAACCGGCTCGGACAGTTCAGACAACTCGGAGAGCTCAGACATCGGATTCCTTCTCCAGCCTCGTGAAATCGGTGACGACCGGGACCAGGTCCCCCTCCAGCCACAGGGGGAGTTGGTCGCGGTGGTGGGGCGAGCCGGGGATGCCGGAGGCGCCGAGCGGGACCACCCAGAGGCTCGCCTCGCGGTCGGCCAGGTCCCAGACGTAGCGGGCGGCGGGGCCACGCGCGCTGAGGTCGGTCAGGCCGGGGACGGCCGAGGTGCACAGCACGCAGTCGTGGTCGCCGGAGAGGCCGGGTGCGTCGTACGAGGGGTCGGCGAGGGCCCGCCAGGGGGCGAGGCGGTGGGTGTCGCCCCAGGTGTCGTGCCCCGCCCCGGTGGACCGGGCCGCCACCTCCTCGACCGCCGCGCGGACGGTCCCGGGGCGGTCGACGCCGTACAACTCCTCGACCCGCAGGAGGTGTTCCAGCGCGAAGCCGATCCGGGGGAGCAGGGCCAGCCAGGGCAGGAGGACCTCGGGGTAGGCGGGTGGGACGGACAGCGCGGCGAAGGCCGGGTGCGCGGCGAGTCGCCGTACGACCGCTCCGCGCACCGCCGCGTACACGGCCGCGGGCACGCTGCTCGCGTCCATGCGGCGGTCCCAGGCAAGGAGGGTCTGCCGGATGCGGTCGGCCTCGGGGGTGAGGCCGTCCAGGGCGGCCAGGAGGTCCAGCAGCGGGGCCGCGGAGGCCAGTTGGGTGTCCATGTGAATCACCGGCATGTCGGCGGCCGACCAGCGCTCCCTCTCCCCCAGCAGGGCCGTGATGCGGTCCACGCGGTGCGGTGGGGCGAACTCGACGCCCAGGGGTGCGGCGAGGCCGCGATGGTTGGCCATGGCGGCGACGCCGTCGACGAGCCCGCCCCGGGGCGTCTCGTGCCGGCCCTGCCAGTCGTGACCGGGCTCCCAGGCCGGAACGAGCCGGACCCGGTTGGCCTCCGACCGCACCGGCACCGTCCCGGCGACGCGGTGCAGCAGGCCGCCCTCGGTGTCGGCGGCCTGGACGACGTTGACGGGCTCGGCCCAGAGGTCGACGGCCCGGTCGACGTCGGCGACGCGGCGGGCGCGGAGGAGGGGGAGGAGGGCGCTGAAGCCGAGGTCGGAGGTGACGCGGGGCGGGTAGCGGAGGGCGACGGCGAAGGGTGGGTCGTTGTCGTCCAGGGGATCGGGGAGCTCTTCGGGGCCGGGGAGCCCGTCGGGGTCGGGGAGCCCTTCGGAGCCTTCGGCCCCATCGAGCCGTTCGGCTCCCTCCCCGTCGAAGCCTTCGGCCCCGTCGAACCCAGTGGCCCCGTCGAACCCATCGGCCCCGTCGAACCCAGTGGCCCCGTCGACCCCGTCGACCCCATCGCCCCCGTCGACCCCATCGCCCCCTTCGGCCCCATCGCCCCCTTCGACCCCTTCGACCCCATCGCCCCCTTCGGAGCAACCTTCCTGCAGATCGGGAAGCCCCTCCGGCCCCCCGATCACCACCGGCCCCCGCTCCGTCTCGATCACCTCGACCTCGACCGGCTCCTCCCCCGCCACCTCCACGACCTCGGTGTGCCGCACGGCGCGCCGCCACACCCCGTCCGGACCCAGGGCCTCCACCCCGGCCCCCGTACGCCGCAACCGCTCCCGGTACAGGTCCTGGTAGTCGGCCATGGCGTTGGTGATGGCCCAGGCGACCGTGCCGGTGTGGCCGAAGTGGGCGATGCCGGGGATGCCGGGGACGGCGAGGCCGATGACGTCGAACTCGGGGCAGGAGAGGTGGATCTGCTGGTAGACGCCGGGTTCCTCGATGAAGCGGTGAGGGTCGCCGGCGATGATCGGGCGTCCGGTGACGGTCCGTTCGCCGCTCACCAGCCAGCCGTTGCTGCCGGAGGTACCGGGCCCGTCGGTGGCGAACAGCGCGACCGCGTCGGCGCCCAGATGCCGTACGACCTGCTCGCGCCAGAGCTTGGCCGGGAAGCCGGCGAACAGGATGTGGATGCCGAGCCAGACGCCGAGCGGGGTCCAGGGCTCCCAGCGGCCCGGCTCGAGTCCGGTGCGGGCGAACTCCGGCGTACGCCCCGCCCCCTCGGCCAGCGCCTCGTTGACCCCGCCGACGTACGCCCGTACCCACTCCGCCGTCTCCGGGTCCCGCCGCTCCAACTCGGCGAAGCAGCGTCTCGCCGTGTCGTCGAGGCGGGCCCGTCTGACGAACCGGTCCCAGGGCAGGGCCGCGGCGCCGAGGAAGGACGCGGAGGTGCCCTGGGACCGGTGCCGCTCCACCTCCAGCTGCCAGGCCCGGTCGAGGGCGGTGACGCGGCCCTGGACGCGAGCGAGTCGTCTCGCGTCGTCGGCGCGGAGATGCGGAATGCCCCAGGCATCGCGGAAGATCTCGCCGGTCACCTGTGCCCCTCCTTTGCTTTTTGCTTTAGGTTAGCCTTGCCTAAGTCATTGGTGCAGGAATGGTACGTGAAGGGTGAACAAGCCATGGGGCAGGGGCACGGCTGGGAGGGCGCGGTCCTGAAGCTGCTGCGCGCGAAGGACTTCGTGTTCACGGTGACGGGAGCCGAGGACGTCACCGAGCACTACCGCCGGGTCCACCTCGCGGACGGCGGCATGCTGGCCGCGACCGGCGTCCACCCAACCATGTGGGTGCGCCTGTGGTTCGACAACGCGGGCAAGCCCCACCAGCGCGCCTACACCCTGGTCGACCCGGACCCGGCGGCCGGCACCTTCAGCCTGGAGTTCGCCCTGCACGAGGGGTGCGCCAGCGACTGGGCGCGCACGGCCAAGCCCGGCGACACGATCGAGGCGACCATCCACGGCACGGGCTTCGAACAGCCCGACCCCGCCCCCTCCCACGTCTTCGCCGTCGCCGACCCGGCCTCCCTCCCCGCACTCAACTCCCTCCTCACCGCCCTGGACCCGTCCCCGGCCACGGTCTGGTTCGAGGGCGGCGAGCACGACGGTCTCCCCTTCCGCACCACCCCCTCCCGCCACGACATACGAACCCTGCCGAGGCGCGACGCCGGCGCCCACCTGGTCGCCGAGGTAAAGGAGGCCCTGCCCGACCTCCTCAAGGGCACCTCCGACCCGTACGTCTGGATCGCCTGCGACACGGCGACGACCCGGGCCCTGACGTCGTACGTCCGCAAGGAGCTGGGCCTGCCGAAGCAGCGGGTGAACTCGCTGGGGTACTGGCGCGCCTGACGGGCCGGGGCCCCGGCGCCCGGCCCGCCGAAGGCCGCGGGCTCGTGGGGTGGTGGGCGCGAAGTGCGACGGTTTCCGGAAATCTGTCGCACTCCGCGCGCAGCCGACCTGTCCCCGTCGGATTCGCCAGCAGCGCCCACGGCTGCGGGGCAGGGGCCCAGGAGGCATGATCGGGGCATGGACGTCACCCTTCACCTCGCCCAGGACCCCGAGGCCGACGCGCTCCTCGGCCGCAGCCCGCTCGCCGCGCTGGTCGGCATGCTGCTGGACCAGCAGGTGCCGATGGAGTGGGCGTTCAAGGGGCCGCGCACGATCGCGGACCGCCTCGGCGCGGACGACCTGGACGCGCACGACATCGCCGCGCAGGACCCGGACGCCTTCTCCTCCCTGCTCTCGGAGAAGCCCGCCGTACACCGCTACCCCGGGTCCATGGCCAAGCGGATCCAGCAGCTGTGCCAGTACCTCGTCGAGCACTACGACGGTGACGCCGACCTCGTCTGGAAGGGCGTCGACGACGGCCGCGAACTGCTGCGCCGCCTGGAGGACCTGCCCGGCTTCGGCAAGCAGAAGGCCCAGATCTTCCTCGCCCTGCTGGGCAAGCAGCTCGGCGTCCGCCCCCAGGGCTGGCAGGAGGCAGCCGGCGCCTACGGCGAGACGAAGTCCTTCCGCTCCGTCGCCGACATCACCGGCCCCGAGTCGCTGGCCAAGGTCCGGGCGCACAAGCAGGAGATGAAGGCGGCCGCGAAGGCGGCGAAGAGCGCGGGGAAGTAGAGGGGGGCCCGCTCCGTGCTGTCATTCGAGTGGCCCGTCCCCGATGGCGAGGTGGGCCGGGTCGTTCTCAGCATGGATCATGAGCGAGTCACCGACCGGCTCCCCGTGGGGTCGGGACTACGACGACCGGCACGTCCATGCCGGGCACACGCCCGGGCCGGGAACCGGCACGGCCGCCCATGAGCCCGAGCCACCGCTCGAAGGCCCCCTGCACGCCCTCTCCCGCGCCGCCTGGCAGGTCGTCCTCGGCACCGGCGTCTGCTCGCTGGTCCTGGGCGTCCTGGTCCTGGTCTGGCCGGGTGCCCCGCTCTTCGTCTCCGGGGTCCTCTTCGGCCTCTACCTCCTGATCAGCGGCGTCTTCCAGCTGGTCGCGGCCTTCGGCACACACCGGACGACCTCGCTACGGGTGCTGGCGTTCATCAGCGGCACCCTGTCGGTCGTCCTCGGGCTGTTCTGCTTCCGCCGCCCGATGCAGTCGGTCCTGCTGCTCGCCCTGTGGATCGGCATCGGCTGGCTCATCCGTGGCATCTCCCAGCTGCTGGCCGCCGCCTCCGACAAGTCCATGCCGGCGCGCGGCTGGCAGATGCTCCTGGGGATCGTCACCGTCCTCGGCGGAATCGTGCTGATCGACTCCCCGATCGAGTCGGTCACCGTGCTGATGGTGCTCGGCGGCTGCTGGCTGGTCGCGGTCGGTGTCGTCGAGATCGTTCTGGCGCTGCGGATCCGGGGGCGGGCCCGCCAGGTCCCGCGAGAGCTGTGATACGCGCCGCGAACCGGTACGCCGAGCGGGCGGTTCTCCCCCCGAACGGGATGAACCTCGTACGGCCACCGGGGAGATGACCTTCCGTGAGTACCGCGAGTACCGCACGACGCCCCTCGCTCAGCCGCGCCTGGCTGCGGGTCCTCGTGCTGCTGCTCGCCCTCCTGGTACCGGGCGCCCACGCCCAGGCCCACGCCGCCGCCCTGCCCACCGTGGCCGGCGCCATGGGTTCCTCCGGTGAACTCGCCGAGCACGACGTCCTCGACACGGTCCTGCGGCCACCGGCCCGCCCCGACCGGCGCGACGCGTCCCGCCCGGGGCGACGCGGTCCCGGCCCGCTGCCTCGACCGGCACGCACCGCCCCGCCACGGCCGTCGTACGCCTCCCACCTCCCCCGCCTCCCGCACCTCCTGCGCACCGTGGTCCTGCGCTGCTGACCGCCCCGCCCCGTCACGAGGCCAGTCAGTACGAGCGGTACGACACAAGGAGCAGGAGCACCGTCATGCCCACCGACCACTACGCGGTCCTGCGCGCCCTCCTGCGCGCGGAAGCCGTACGCAACACTCCGAAGCCGCAGTCGAAGAAGGACAAACCGCAGCATCCCCCGAAGGACCGGGAGCGCGGCTGAATGCGGGCGCGGCGGAGGCGGGTCTTCTCCGGGTCACCGCCTCCGCCGCGCCGTACCGAACATGCCGCTCCCGACGACCTGTTCCACGACGGACGCCTCGCGCATCCCGTCCGGCCCCTTGGCCCCGCGCGACGCCTCCAGCCTCTCGTCCGCCGACTCTCCGTCCACAGCCTGTGCATACCGCCGGTACGACGCGGACCTGCGCGTGCTGGACGCGGTTGCCCAACTGACCGGCGTCTGCGTCACGAAGAAGACGCCGCCCCCTTTCGAGCGAATCAGCCGCACGGTCTGCGCGATCGAGTCAAGGAAAGCCTTCGACGCTTCGGCCTGTCGGCGTCCCCGACCTCGGGTCACGATCACCAGCTTCGGCCCGGTCCTGCAGGACAGGCCCTAACCCCCGCCGCCCCTACCCGTCCCATCCCTGGGGGCTGGCGCCCCCAGACCCCTGCTGTCGGCCCTACGGGCCTCGTCCTCAAACGCCGGACGGGCTGAAAGAGCAAATTCAGCCCCTCCGGCGTTTGAGGAGCGGGGTCTGGGGCGGAGCCCCAGAAGGATGGGACGGGTAGGGGCGGCGGGGGCGTAACCCTCCGTTCCCCCCACCACTTCCTCCGGCTTTGCCGATTCCTCCCCGTTTGCCACCTCTTTTCCAGCACCGCACTCCGTCGTCATGGCTGCGCCCGGAAGGTCTTGACCGGTAGGCTTTCCGTGTGATCTTCAAGCGCATCGGAAACGGCCGGCCGTACCCCGACCACGGCCGGGAAAGCACCCGGCAGTGGGCGGACGTCGCGCCGCGCCCGGTCCGCCTCGATCAGCTCGTGACGACCAAGGGTCAGCTCGATCTGGAAACACTGCTGGCCGAGGACTCGACGTTCTACGGCGACCTCTTCGCGCACGTCGTGAAGTGGCAGGGCGACCTCTACCTGGAGGACGGCCTCCACCGCGCGGTGCGAGCGGCGCTCCAGCAGCGCCAGGTACTGCACGCGCGCGTCCTCGAACTGGACTGACCCCGCGCCCGGTCCGACGCGGCCGGGGCGTAAGGACGTAGCCAGTTGCCCCTTTCGGGTTGGACCGCGCGGCCTCGAATGATCATCTAGTAGGCATTGCCGCTCGCGCGCACTACGCTGCGCCCATGAGCATGCTGACTCCCCCGGGCATGGGCGGCCAGTACCGGATCAAGGGGGACAAGTACCCGCGGATGCGCCGTCCCCGGCGCCGCGGCAGGCTCGTCGTCGCCACCGTCGCCTCGGCCGCCGCGGTCGGATTGATCGGCTGGGGCACACTGCAGCTCATCGACGTCTTCACGGGCGGCGGTGGAGAGGCCTCGGCGGCAGGCCCGAAGGCCGACTGCCGGACCGGCGCGACCCCGTCCGCCACGCCCACCGCCCCGGCCGCACTGCCCAAGCCGGGCAAGGTCACCGTCAACGTCTTCAACGCCACGACCCGCAGCGGCCTCGCCAAGCAGACCGCGGACGAGCTGAAGAAGCGCGGCTTCAAGATCGGTGACGTGGGCAACGCGGCCAAGGAGTTCGACAAGAAGGTCAAGGGCACCGGCCTCCTGCTGGGCCCGGCCGCGTCCCTGAACACCTCGCTGCCCGTCCTCGCCACCCAGCTCAGCACCGCCGAACGCCGCACCGACCCCGCCCGCGAGGGCGAAGCCGTCGACCTGATCATCGGCAACGGCTTCAAGGAGCTGACGAAGAGGGCGGACGCCGACAAGACCCTGGCCGCCCTGGCCGAGCCGAAACCGACGCCCACTGACAAGAAAGCCTGCTGAAGCGCCCCTCAAGGGGACAGCCGCCACACGACCGTCCCGCTACGGCGCACAGGCGAACGAGCCCGCCCTACTCAGCGGCCCCGTAGAGGCGGTCCCCGGCGTCGCCCAGGCCCGGGACGATGTACCCGTGCTCGTTCAGATGGTCGTCCACCGCGGCCGTCACCACCGTCACCGGCGTCCCCGCCAGCTCCCGCTCCATCAGCTCGACACCCTCGGGCGCGGCGAGAAGCACCACGGCCGTCACATCGTCCGCGCCGCGCTTGATGAGCTCCTGGATCGCCGCGACCAGCGTGCCGCCCGTGGCGAGCATCGGGTCGAGGACGTACACCTGGCGCCCGGAGAGGTCCTCGGGCATCCGCGAGGCGTACGTGGAGGCCTGGAGCGTCTCCTCGTTGCGGATCATGCCCAGGAAGCCCACCTCGGCGGTCGGCAGCAGCCGGACCATGCCGTCCAGCATGCCGAGGCCGGCCCGCAGGATCGGCACCACCAGCGGGCGCGGGTGGGAGAGCTTGACGCCGGTGGTCTCGGTGACCGGGGTCGTGATGTCGACCGCTTCGGTGCGCACGTCCCGCGTGGCCTCGTAGGCGAGCAGGGTGACCAGCTCGTCGGCCAGCCGACGGAAGGTCGCGGAGTCGGTGCGCTGGTCGCGCAGCGTGGTGAGCTTGTGGGCGACCAGGGGGTGGTCGACGACGTGGAGACGCATGTCCACAACAGTAACCGGGCCCGGTGGGCCCAGCGTCCTCACGCGCGGCAAGCCCCGGGCCAACACTTCACCCTCACGCTGGCATCAAACCGCCCATCAGAGGGAAAGTGGGAGGGACGAACCAGGGGTAGTCCGGGGCAGTCCGGGAGTGGTGAGCCCATGCCTGATCGTGAGTCCCCAGCGGACACCGCGCAGGGGGAGGCGGACGCAGCGCGCCGTCGGCGCCGCGCCCAGTTCCTGCGGGAACTCGCCGAGGCCCGCGCCCTGCGGGACCGCGTCCAGCCGCGCCGCGCCAAGGCGGCCCGTCTGCGCCACGCCCTGCGCATGCGAACGTTCCGCTGGTAGGGCGAGGTCCCGGGGAAGATCCGCGTCCGTCGGGGGCGTTGGAGCGGTGGTCGTGCGTGGACAGCGGGAAAAGCCGCGTACGATCCGCACGTGGCGGCAACGAGTGTGCTGGTGAGTCCTTCACGGACGTGCTCGCGGACCCCCTCGGGCCAACGCGATCAAAACTGCCGGACACAGGGAGCCGAAGACGTCCCCTGAACGCCTTGTTTCTGCCACGATTCCGAGTGGGTGGGCTCGGAGCACAGCTCTCCCCGCCCCCAACCTCCGCCGGGGGGACCCCCAACCGGCACGCCTATGACCAGTGGGAGAGTCACGGTGTACTTCGCCGCACTGCTCGCGCGCACCGAAGACGGGTGGGAAGCGAGCGACACAGAGCTCGACGATGTGGAGACCCTGTCGGACCTGGCCGAGCTGGCCCGTGAAGCCTCACCCGAGGACGACACGGTGCTTGTGCTCATCGAGCAGGAGGACGCCTGGTTCGGCGTCGTCCGGATCGACGGCGAGGACGACCCTCGTATCTACGTCTCGGACGCCGCCGCCGCTGCCCGCAGCAGCTACGGGGAGATCCTGCTCACCGACGAGCTGCTCGGAAGGGAGCCCGGCGACGACAGCGCCGACCTGGACTCCCTGGACCTCGACGGCACGGAGGAGCCCGACGGCGACTCCGAGGACGACGAGGACGGCGGCTCCGCCGAAGCCGTTCCGCACAGCCCCGTCGGCGATACCGAGATCCTCGACGACCTCGGCGTCGGCGAGAAGGAGCTGAAGGCCCTGGACGCCGAGGACGCGCTCGGTGCCATCGCCGAGGCGCTGGGCGCCTCGGAGGTGCTGGAGACCGTCCGCTGACCTCGTCCGACCGGGGGTCGGCGCCCGACGTGCCCGACCCCGTACGCGACCGCTGGCGGGCCGCGATGCGGCTCGCCCTGGACCAGGCCGAACTGGCCGTCCGGGGCGGGGACGTTCCCGTCGGCGCCGTCGTGCTGTCCGCCGACGGCACGACCGTGCTCGGCGTCGGCCACAACGAGCGTGAGGCGACCGGCGATCCGACCGCGCACGCCGAGGTGCTGGCGATCCGGCGGGCCGCCGCAGAGGTGGGCGAGTGGCGGCTGGCCGGCTGCACGCTCGTCGTCACGCTGGAGCCCTGCACCATGTGTGCCGGCGCGCTCGTGCAGTCCCGGGTGGACCGGGTCGTGTACGGCGCCCGGGACGAGAAGGCCGGCGCGGCGGGCTCCCTCTGGGACGTCGTGCGCGACCGGCGGCTCAACCACCGGCCCGAGGTGATCGAGGGCGTGCTCGCCGCTGACTGCGCCCGGATTCTCACCGAGTTCTTCCGGGACCGGTGACCCGCGGGCCCTCCGCGGAGGGCGATACGAGCCCGGCGAATACCGATTTCAGAGCACGGCCCGGCGTGCTGTAAGGTCTCCCTCGGTAGCGTGTCCGAGCGGCCGAAGGAGCTCGCCTCGAAAGCGAGTGTGGCGCAAGTCACCGAGGGTTCAAATCCCTCCGCTACCGCTCTCAGAAGGGCCCCGTCGAAAGACGGGGCCCTTCGTGCGATCATGTGCGGTCGATGGGGCAAAAGAGACAGGGGAGGCCGCCGTGGCGGTGAATTCGAAGAAGGTCGCCGTCTACGTCGTCGTGGTCTTCGTGTTCTACGTGATCATCACGGACCCGGAAGGGGCCGCCGACTACGTACAGATAGGGTTCCAGGGCATATCGGACGCCGCCAAGGCCATCGGTGACTTCATGACGTGGGTCGCCAACGGAGGCGGCAGCTAGGGAGTACGCACATGATCCGCCACCTGGTCCTCTTCAAGCTCAACGAGGGCGTCGAGCGCGACGACCCGCGGGTCGTGGAGGGCGTCGAGGCCTTCCGGTCGCTGGAGGGCAAGATCCCCGAGCTGAGGCACTGGGAGCTCGGCTGGAACATCAGCGACCGCCCCATCGCCTACGACTTCGCGATCAACTCCGCCTTCGAGGACACGGCCGCCCTGCGCGCGTACGTGGAGCACCCCGAGCACCAGGCGGGCGTCACGCTGTGGCGGGAGTTCGCCACCTGGGTGATCGCCGACTACGAATTCTGAGGCGCGGCACCCCGGTCCACCCGGAACCCCCAGAGCCCTCCGCCGTAACGACGGGGGGCTTTCGCGTGTCTTACGCACCGATCCATTCCCAACACGGGATTATGCGGTACTTGAACACAATGAACTGTCTTGTGATGCTATGACCGCTTTTGACGGATGAGTTGATGGATCACGAGGTGGAGTTGACCGTGCCGGCCAGTACTGCGCCTCAAGCCCCGACCCACTCACCCCAGGAGGACACTCCCGCGTCCCCGCCGCCCCGCAGCCGCGGCGCCGACACCCGGGCGCTCACCCAGGTGCTCTTCGGGGAGCTCAAGGAGTTGAAGCCGGGCACACCGGAGCACAACCGCGTGCGCGGGGCGCTCATCGAGGCCAACCTGCCGCTTGTGCGCTACGCGGCCGCCCGCTTCCGCTCCCGCAACGAGCCCATGGAGGACGTGATCCAGGTCGGCACCATCGGGCTCATCAACGCCATCGACCGTTTCGACCCGGACCGGGGCGTGCAGTTCCCGACGTTCGCCATGCCGACTGTCGTCGGCGAGATCAAGCGGTACTTCCGCGACAACGTCCGCACGGTCCACGTACCGCGCCGGCTGCACGAGCTGTGGGTCCAGGTCAACAGCGCGACCGAGGACCTGACCACCGCCTTCGGACGCACCCCCACCACCGCCGAGATCGCCGAGCGGCTGCGCATCACCGAGGACGAGGTGCTGTCCTGCATCGAGGCCGGCCGCTCGTACCACGCGACCTCACTGGAGGCCGCGCAGGAGGGCGACGGGCTGCCCGGACTGCTGGACCGGCTCGGCTACGAGGATCCCGCGCTGGACGGCGTGGAGCACCGCGACCTGGTCCGGCATCTACTGGTGCAACTTCCCGAACGCGAGCAGAGAATCCTGCTTCTGCGCTACTACAGCAACCTCACCCAGTCGCAAATCAGTGCGGAACTCGGGGTATCCCAGATGCACGTTTCGAGGCTACTCGCGCGTAGCTTCCAGCGGCTGCGTTCGGCGAACCGGATCGACGCCTAACCGGAAACAGGAGCGAGCGGTCACCGTCCCGAGCGAATCGCTCACCAGGGCGGATCCCGACAGTTCTGGGCCGAAAGACCGTCAGACCCCCTTTATCCAGGGCCGATTCAAGTCTCACATGTCGACATGTCACTACAGCGTGTTGCCGACATGTGACATTCTTCGGGAAGCGCGTTTGCCGTGGCTTCGGCTCCGGTATTCAGGTGAAGGCTGGCGTTCCTCGATCGGAGCGTTCGCCATACCGTCCCGCGACCCAAAGGGGGTGGCATGTCCGCAGACCAGGGCAGCTCGAAGGTGCTCACGCTCACAAAGAGCGAGTCCGCGCCCGACGCCGTTCTCGACGACGTCACGGCTCTGGAGGCCGTGCCGGCCCCGGCCCTTCCGACGTCGGATTCGATCAACACCCGCACCCTGTCCCGCTCCCTGTTCCTGCGGCTCGCCGCACTGGACGAGAACAGCCCCGAGCGCGCTTACGTCCGGGACACCCTGATCGAGCTCAACCTCCCGCTCGTGCGCTACGCGGCGGCCCGCTTCCGCTCGCGCAACGAGCCGATGGAGGACATCGTCCAGGTCGGCACCATCGGCCTGATCAAGGCGATCGACCGCTTCGACTGCGAACGGGGCGTGGAGTTCCCGACGTTCGCGATGCCGACGGTGGTCGGCGAGATCAAGCGGTTCTTCCGCGACACCTCCTGGTCGGTGCGCGTCCCGCGCCGGCTCCAGGAGCTGCGCCTGGCGCTCACCAAGGCCAGCGACGAGCTCTCCCAGAAGCTGGACCGCTCCCCGACGGTGACCGAACTCGCCGCCGTGCTGGGCGTGTCCGAGGAGGACGTGGTCGACGGCCTCGCGGTCGGCAACGCGTACACCGCCTCCTCGCTGGACTCCCCGGCCCCGGAGGACGACGGCGGCGAGGGCTCCCTGGCCGACCGGCTCGGCTACGAGGACACCGCGCTGGAGGGCGTCGAGTACCGCGAGTCCCTCAAGCCGCTGCTGGCCAAGCTGCCGCCCCGCGAGCGGCGGATCATCATGCTGCGCTTCTTCGCCAACATGACCCAGTCGCAGATCGGCGAGGAGGTCGGCATCTCCCAGATGCACGTCTCCCGGCTGCTGACCCGGACCCTGGCGCAGCTGCGCGAGGGCCTGATCTCCGACTGACCCCTTCCGCTCCCTTCATATTTGACGGAGCGTCAGTCACCATGGCCCGATGCTTCGCCGGATATGGACGACCACGACACCCGGCCGTCGGTGCGCCCTGATCGGCGCGTCGACGGCCGTCGTCTGCCTGGGCGGGGTGCTGGCCGCGTGCGGTGGCGGCGGGAGCGGTGACGGGTACGTCGCGACGGGGGCGGCGGGCGGTCCGCCGAGGGTCTCCGCCACGGCCGGGGCGCCGACGGGCGAGGTCACGTTGGTGCCGTTGGTGCCGTTGGTGCCGTTGGACGGGCCGGAGAGCGGCGGCGGTGCGAGCAACATGCCGGGACGGCAGGGGAGTCAGGAGCCGGCGTCCCCGGCTTCACCCGGAGCAGGTCAGAGCCCGGCCCGGCCTTCGAGCGGCCCCGTTTCCACGGCCACCGCAAGCGGCGCGGCCCCACGGCCGGGAAGCTCACCCGAGCCCTCGGCCTCCTCGACGCCCTCGGACTCGGACTCGGCGGCTCCCCCGGCAACCGCCTCGCCGGCGAAGCTGACCGTGAGCGCCCCCGTACGGGAGCCCACGGACCAGCGCTGGTGCGAGAAGGTCACCCTCGGCTTCCGCAACTCGGGCGGCACCGCCGTCCGTTCCGGCACCGTCACCTTCGGCACGCACGTCATCGGCGCGCTAGGCATCGACTGGGCGACGGTCGAGTCCACGGAGAAGCTCCCGGCGCCGATCGGGGCCGGGAAGCGCAAGAAACAGACGTGGACGGTGTGCCTCGACGCCTGGCGTGTGCCGCTGGGCATGCACGTCGAGACGCGGGACGTCACCGTCCGGTGGGAGTAGCGGCCGTACGGCCTACTTGAACGCCAGCCACGCCACCGCGGCGACGACCGCCACGGCGAGGACGACGCCGAGGATCACGCCGATGCGGGGACCGGAGGAGGCGGCGGCCTGCTGCTGACGACCGCCCTGGGGGCCCTCGTCGACGAACGCGCGGAACATCTGGGTGTTGCCTGCGGGGTCGTGGTTGCCCTGGGGGCCCTGGGTGTTAGCCATGGCCTGAGACCCTAGCGAATTAGCCCGTTCGGCCCAAGTGGGGGCTCCCGCCCTGCACAGGGGGTCACAGGACCCACCCCACCTGCACATTTACGGTCGCAATACTTGCCTTTGCCAAGTTTTTGCGGCTCAGCCTCCTCTTTTGTTTGCCTGTAGCAACCAACAGCTTCTATGGTTGCCCTAAGCAACAAACTACGGAGGTGTGATGGCCGAGCAGGCGCAGTACGAGGAGCTGGTCCGTCAGTTCAGCGCCTTCGGTGCCGTGAAGCGGGAGATGGGACGGACGCTGCCGTCCGACTGCCCCGCTGGTTCCGCCGCCGTACTGACCTTGCTGAGCCGCCACGGGCACATGCGCATGAGCAAGCTCGCCGAGCTGCTGGCCGTGGACATGTCGGTCACCAGCCGCCATGTGACGCACGTGGTCGAGCGGGGCTGGATCGAGCGGTCCCCCGACCCGGCGGACAAGCGCTCGCGCATCCTGCGTCTCACGCCCGCGGGCGAGGCACAGGTGGACCGGCTGTCCCGGTGCACCACCGAGATGCTCGCCCGGCGCCTGAGCGACTGGACCGACGACGAGGTGGCCCAGCTCACCCGGCTCATGGCGCGGCTCAGGTCGTGCTTCGACGAACAGTCCCCCCGTACACCCGCGACACCCGCGATCACCCAGTAAGAGAAGGAAGCCCATGGCAACGACCACACCAGCCGGTGTGCGGGCCCACGCCAAGCATTCGTCGGGCGCCCACGCCGACGGCGCTCCGATGTCGCACCGGCAGATCATGGAAGCGCTGACCGGGCTGCTGCTCGGCATGTTCGTCGCGATCCTGTCGTCGACGATCGTCTCCAACGCCCTGCCCGACATCATCAAGGACCTGGGCGGCGGCCAGAGCGCCTACACCTGGGTGGTCACCGCCTCGCTGCTGGCGATGACCGCGTCCACCCCGCTGTGGGGCAAGCTCGCCGACCTCTTCTCCAAGAAGCTGCTCATACAGCTGGCCCTCGTGATCTTCGTGGCCGGCTCCGCGCTGGCCGGTCTGTCGCAGAACGCCGGGATGCTCATCGGGTTCCGCGCGCTGCAGGGCATCGGCATGGGCGGTCTGTCCGCGCTGGCCCAGATCATCCTGGCCGCGATGATCTCCCCGCGTGAGCGCGGCCGGTACAACGGCTACCTCGGCGCCACCTTCGCCACCGCGATGGTCGGCGGCCCGCTGATCGGTGGCGTCATCACCGACACCGACTGGCTCGGCTGGCGCTGGTGCTTCTACGTCGGCGTGCCCTTCGCCGTCGTCGCGCTGATCGTGCTGCAGCGCACCCTGCACCTCCCGGTCGTCCGCCGGAAGGTCAAGGTCGACTGGGCCGGCGCCTTCTTCATCACCGCCGCGGTCTGTCTGCTGCTGGTCTGGGTGACCTTCGCCGGTGACAAGTACGACTGGCTGTCCTGGCAGACGTACGCGATGACGGGCGGCGCGCTGGCACTGCTGCTGATCTTCGTCCTCGTCGAGTCCAAGGCGAGCGAGCCGATCATCCCGCTGCGGCTCTTCCGCAACCGCACCATCACCCTCGCCTCGCTGGCCTCCCTCTTCGTCGGCATCGCGATGTTCGCGGGCACGATCTTCTTCAGCCAGTACTTCCAGCTGGCCCGCAACGAGTCGCCGACCATGTCCGGCGTCCTGACGATCCCGATGATCGTCGGCCTGTTCGTCTCGTCGACCGTCTCCGGCCAGGTCATCACCCGTACCGGCCGCTGGAAGGCCTGGCTGCTGGCCGGCGGTGTCCTGGTGACGGCGGGCCTCGGGCTGCTGGGCACGATCCGCTACGACACCGAGTACTGGCACGTCGCGATCTTCATGGCCCTGCTGGGTCTCGGCGTCGGCATGATGATGCAGAACCTGGTCCTCGCCACGCAGAACCAGGTGGACCCGAGCGACCTGGGCGTCGCCAGCTCGGTGGTGACCTTCTTCCGCTCCCTCGGCGGCGCCATGGGCGTCTCGGCGCTCGGCGCGGTCCTCAGCCACCGCATCACCCACTACGCCGAGGAGGGCCTGACCAAGCTGGGCGTGCAGGGCTCGTCGGGCCACGGGGAGATCCCCGACCTCGACAAGCTGCCCTCCCCCGTTCGCACGGTCATCGAGGGCGCGTACGGCCACGGCGTCGCGGACGTCTTCCTGTACGCCGCGCCGATCGCCTTCCTCGCCCTCCTGTTCGCCCTGTTCATCAAGGAGGTCCCGTTGAAGACGAAGGGCGCCCTGGCCCAGGCCGCCGAGGGCAGCGAGCCCGCGACGCCGGAGCCCGCCCAGACGGCCGCGCCGGCCGCCGCGCAGGAGCGGGTCCCGAGCTGGGCCACCGCCGCCTCCGACACCGAGGTCTCGACTGAGGGCACCCAGAAGCTCGCCGCCGTGGCCACGGTGGCCCGGCCCGAGGAGACCGCCGGTTCGGCCGGCGGGGTGCCCGTCCGTGGTTTCGTCCGGGGCGCCGAGAGCGCGCCCGTGCCGCAGGCCGCCGTCACGCTGATCTCGCTGGCCGGACGGCAGCTGGGCCGCTCGGTGGCGCAGGCCGACGGTGCCTACGCCGTGGACGCGCCCGGCGCGGGCTCCTACGTCCTGATCGCCTCCGCCGACGGCTTCCAGCCGCAGGCCTCCACGATCGTCGTGAACGGCGACGAGCCGGTGGCGTACGACATCCTGCTCAGCGGCACCAGTGGGCTGAGCGGTGTGGTCCGGGCCGCGGGGAGCGCGCTGGCCGTCAAGGACGCGATGGTGATCGTCACCGACGTCCGCGGCGACCTGCTGGCCACGGCCGCCACCGGTGAGCAGGGCGAGTTCAGCTTCGCCGAGCTGGTGCCGGGTGCCGTGACCGTCGCGGTGAACGCCGCCGGATACCGGCCGCGCGCCCTGCCCGTCGAGATCGGCGGCACCGGCGTCACCCGGATCGAGGTCGACCTGGAGGCAGGTGCCCAGGTCCAGGGCGTCGTACGGGCGCCGCACGGTCCGCTGGCCGACGCGCGGGTCACCCTGGTCGACGCGGCGGGCAACGTCGTCGGTACCGCGACTACCGGTCCGGACGGGGCGTACGCCTTCACCGACCTGGACGGCGGCGAGTACACGGTCATCGCGACGGGCTACCCGCCGGTGGCGACCGCGCTGACGGTGACCGGCCGCGGCGCGGACGACCACGACATCACGCTCGCCCACCCGGGCGAGTAGCGTGGCCCGGTCGTGCCAGGCGCCGCGCGGCAGGCGGGAGATTGACGACCGGGCCACCCCCCGGCCCGTGGCGGTTGGCGCGCTCTGAGCGGAGGTGCGCCGCGCCACGGGCCGGATTCTTTTTGGCCAATTTGTAAGTTTTTGCAGGGAGTTGGACGGGATGGGACTGACGGGACTGACCGCGAGGATCCGCACCCGGGACGGATGGGCCGTGTCGCACGCGGTCGTCACCGTGACCGACATGACCGGAACGCAGGTGCTGCGGGCGGAGGCGGACGCGGAGGGGGCCGTACGGGACGCGAACCCGCTGGCCCCGGGGGCGTACACCGTCATCGTCACCGCCGTCGGCTACGCGCCCGCCGCCGCGAGCGCCATCGTCACGGCGAGCGGACGGGCCGAGGTGGGCACGGTGACGCTGGCCCGGCAGGGCGGCACGGAGCTGCCGCCGCCCGGGCCGTGGACCATCGACCCGGCGCACTCCGGTGTGGCCGCCGTCGCCCAGCACCTGGGCATCTCCAGCGTGCGGGGCCGGTTCACGCACTTCGCCGGCGCCATCGAGATCGCGCCGGACGACGTCACCAAGTCCCGCGTGGAGGCCGTGATCCGGGCCGACTCGATCGATACGGGCAACGACATGCGGGACGGGCATCTGAAGTCGCCGGACTTCCTGGACGTGGAGCGGTATCCCGAGATCACGTATCGGTCGACCGGGGTCACGGCGGCCACGGGCTCCGACCGCTGGACGGTCCACGGCGAGCTCGGCATGCACGGCGTCGTACGGCCCGTGGACCTGGACCTGGCCTACCTCGGCACGGGCGCGGACCCCTGGGGCGGGACCCGGGCGGCGTTCCGGGCGACGACGGAGCTGCATCGGGACGACTTCGCCATGAACTACAACCAGGTCGTCCAGGCCGGCATCGCGGCCATCGGGACGACCTTGAAGGTGGAGCTGGACATCCAGGCCGTGCAGGGGGAGTCGCTGCCCCTAGGCTGAGTTCATGGCACCGAACATCGCTACGAACACCCGCGTATCGCTCGAAGAGTTGCTGGACTTCGTACGGCCCCGTCATCGCGCCCTGCTGCTGACCCGGCGGGCCGACGGCAGCCCGCAGGCCTCGCCGTTGACCTGCGGGGTCGACGACTCGGGGCGGATCGTGGTCTCCACGTATCCCGAGCGGGCCAAGACGCGCAACGCCAAGCGGGATCCCCGGGTGAGTGTCCTGGTCCTCAGCGACGACTGGAACGGGCCGTGGGTGCAGATCGACGGTTCCGCGGAGGTGATCGACTCGCCGGAGTCCGTGGAGCCGCTCGTGGAGTACTTCCGGAACATCTCCGGGGAGCATCCGGACTGGGACGAGTACCGGGAGGCGATGGTGAAGCAGGGGAAGTCGATCATTCGGGTTACGCCGGAGTCGTGGGGGCCGGTGGCGACGGGTGGGTTTCCAGCGCGGCTGGTTTCGGACGGCGCCTAAGAACTCGGGAGGTGCGGGCCATCTGGCGACTGCGGGTTCGATGTGGCTGGTCGCGCCCACGCGGCGGAGCCGCACATCAGGCAGAGTCCCGCGCCCCTGATGGGGCGCTTCGCGCCACCATCGTTTCAATGCCTGCCACCAACAGGTCCAGGGCGAACTCGAAGTCCCGTTGCCACATTTCCTCGACCGTGTCGCCGCCGCGGGCCTCCATGAGTTCCGCGGACTCCTGGACGATGTCGGCGGTGTCGGGGGCCTGGGTGACCGTGCTCATGGCGTGCTGGAAGTAGTCGTCCGGGGTCATGCCGAAGGCGGCGCTGCGGGTGATGAAGTGGCCCTCCATCGTGCCGAAGCCGTAGACGAACTGGAAGACGGCGGAGATGGCGGCCACCAGGCCGTGTGCGGGCAGGCCGGTCTTGCGGATGACGCGCTGGACGAGACGGGAGAACTCCAGGCTGTTCGGGCCGATGTTGACGTAGGTGCCGATCAGCGGCGACAGCCAGGGGTGACGGACCAGCAGGTCGCGGTAGCCGCGGGCCAGTGCGCGCAGCTGGTCGTGCCAGTCCTCGTCCGCCTCCGGGTCGGGCAGCGTGAGTTCGCCGAACGCGGCGTCGAGGGCGAGTTCGAGGAGGTCGTCCTTGGTGTCGACGTACCAGTAGACGGACATCGCGGTCACGTTCAGCTCGGCCGCCAGCCTCCGCATGGAGAACTTGGCCAGCCCCTCGGCGTCCAGCAACCGCACGGTGGCCGCGGTGATGCGGTCCCGGTCGAGCCCGGAGGGCTGTCCGCCGCCACGCCCGCCTCGCCGCTCCTTGCCCTCCAGCCAGACACTGGCCCGCGCGGCATCCCGACCTGCCCTAGCCATGGCGCACCTTCCTAGACATTCGAATCGCCGGTCGCGAGAGCGCCCGTCAGGGGCGCGGGGCTCTGCTTGATGTGCGGCTCCGCCGCGTGGGCGCGACCAGCCACAACGGCCCGCAGCCGCCTGACCAACCGTATGCCCCGAGCTCTTAAGCGGTATCTGCCCTCTCGGCCCGCCGCAACAACGCCCCGGCGACCAACCCACCGAGCAACACCGCCAACGCCCCCACCAACAAACTGGTCTCCAGCCCGGAGGAGAACGCCTCCAGCACCCGCTCCCTCTCCCCAGCCGACCCCGCAGCCGCCAACGCCCCCGGCAGGGACGCCGCCACCACCGGAATCAGCGCCGCGAACCGGGAGTTGAGCAACGCCCCCAGCACGGCCACCCCCAACCCCGTGCCGAACTCCGCCACCATGCCGTTGATCCCGCCGCCGACCCCCGCCTTCTCCGGCGGAATCGCACTCATGATCGCGTGCGACATCGCCGGACTCGCCACCGCGGCCCCGGTACCGATGAGCACCAGGCCCAGCAGCGTGCCGGTGTAGTCGCCGGAGGGCATCAGGGCGATGGAGGCGAGGCCGCAGGCCATGACCGCCATGCCCAGCCCGATGGCGAGCGGCATTCCCAGCCGGGCCGCCACCTTCGCCGCCACACCGGTGAAGTTCAGCGCCACGATCATCAGGGCGAGCGGAGCCGTCCGCAGGCCGGCCTCCAGGGGCTCGTAGCCGAGGACGAACTGCATGTGCTGGGTGAGCAGGAAGAGCGAGCCTCCCATCCCGAAGGTGATCAGCACACCTCCCGCGATCGCTCCCGTGAACTGCCGGTTCCGGAAGAAGTGCAGGTCGAGCATGGGGTACGGGATCCGGCTCTCCCAGTACGCGAAGACGCCCAGCACGACGACCGCCACGGTCGCCGTCACCAGGACCCGGCCGGACGCCCAGCCGTGCTCGGGCCCGGAGATGATCGCGTAGACCAGGGCGGCCATGCCGATCGTGGAGAGCACGGCGCCCAGCAGGTCGGGGCGGTCGCCCTGCGGGTTCTTGGACTCGGGGACGAGCACTATGACGGCCACCAGGGCGAGCACCGCGACCGGGATGTTGATCAGGAAGATCGCGCCCCACCAGAAGTGGTTCAGCATGAAGCCGCCGAGGAGGGGGCCGGCCGCGAAGCCCAGTGAGTTCACCGCGGCCCAGATGCCGATCGCCTTCGGCTGCTCCTCGGGCGTGAAGATCTGGATCGCCACGGCCAGGACGGTGGTCATCAGCAGCGCGCCGCCGACGCCCATCCCGGCGCGCGCGGCGATCAACTGACCCGTGGAGTCGGCGAGACCGGCCACGAGCGAGCCCACGCCGAACAGTGCCAGGCCCGCGGCCAGCATCTTCTTACGGCCGTAGCGGTCGGCGGCGCTGCCCGCGGTGAGCAGCAGACCCGACTGCACGAGCGAGTAGGCGTTGATCATCCACTGGATGTCGGAGGTGCCCGCGTCCAGCTCTCGGGTGAGCGAGGGGATGGCCACGTTCAGGACGGTGTTGTCGAGCACCACGGTCAGCACCGCGAGGCAGAGGACACCGAGGATCAGCCAGCGCTGCGGGTGGCCGTCCTCGGCCGGGGCCAGGGTCTTTTCCTGGGGAGACGTCGACATGCCATACACCGTAGAACATCTCCCATACACCGTACAACGGAGTTACGGGAACACGGGAATACGGGAATACGGGAAAGGGCGGCGGCCCTGTACGGCCGCCGCCCTCCTTCTCCGGTTCTCCGGCTACGTCAGCTGCTCGCCTTCTGCGTCAGGTCGTAGAACGTCGCCGAACCGACCGTCACCTTCTTGAAGTTGGCCTGGACCCATTCGCTGATCTGCGAGGACGTGCCGCTGCTGCTGCCGCCCATGCCGCCACCGAAGCCGCTGGAGATGAAGTAGTGGATCTTTCCGTCCGCCACGTACTCCTTGAACTCGGCCAGCGTCGGGGACGGGTCGGTGCCGTTGAAGCCGCCGATCGCCATGACCGGGTCGCCGGTGGCGAGCTGGTAGCTCGCGGCGTTCTGGGCGCCGATGGCCGCGGCCGCCCAGGTGTAGTCACCCACGTTCTTCTCCAGGAGAGCCTTGGCCTCGTCGCTGACGCTGGCGCCGTTGAGCAGACCGCCGACCCCACCGCCGCGGCCCATGCCGCCGCCTTCGCCCATCTGACCACCGCCGGGCATACCGCCCTGCTGGTTCCGGCCTTGCTGGTTCTGGCCTTGCTGGTTCTGGCCTTGCTGGTTCTGGGTGTTGCCGTTGCCGTTCTGCTGGTTCTGGCCACCCTGCTGGTTGTTCTGACCCTGCTGGTTCTGCCGGCCCTGCTGACCCGGCATGCCGCCGCCGAAGCCCCCACCGCCGCCGCCACCGGGGCCGCCGCCACCGCCGGGGCCACCCCGACCACCCGCAACTGACGGGCCGGCGGTCACGATCGAACCGGTGTGGCCCTCGTTCACCGTGGTGAGGGTGTACGCGGCCGGGCCTGCCAGTGCGGCGGCGAGGCCGAGGCCGACGACGCCCAGGGTGAGCTGACGGCCGAGTTTGCCGGCGAAGACCAGGCCCAGCGCCGCCGTCAGACCGCCGACCAGGACGACCCACTTGAGCCAGGGCAGGTAGTCGGAGGAGCGGTTGAGCAGGACGTAGCCCCAGACCGCGGTGGCCGTCATCGCGGCCGCGAGGCTCAGCGAGGCCCAGACCTTGTCGCGCTTCTCCCAGAGCAGGGCCGCACCCATGCCGATCAGCGGGGCGATGTAGGGGGCGAGGGCGACGGTGTAGTACTCGTGGAAGATGCCCTGCATATAGCTGAAGACCAGCATGGTCGTGATCAGCGCGCCGCCCCAGACGAGGAACGAACCGCGGGTCACCGACGTCCGGCGGGCCTTGCGCGTGGCCACCAGGGCCGCGACCAGCAGGATCAGAGCGGCCGGGATCAGCCAGGAGATCTGGCCGCCGATGGAGGAGCTGAAGAGGCGGTCCCAGCCGGTCTCGCCCCAGTTGCCGCCGCCGTTTCCGCCGCCACCACCGCCGACGCTGCCGGTCTCGTCGCCGTTGAGGCGGCCGAGGCCGTTGTAGCCGAAGGTCAGTTCAAGGAAGGAGTTGTTCTGGGAGCCGCCGATGTAGGGGCGGGAGGAGGCGGGCCACAGCTCGACGATGGCGACCCACCAGCCGCCGGAGACGACGATCGCGGCGAGGGCCGCGGCCAGCTGACCGATGCGCTTCCTCACCGGCACCGGCGCGCAGACCGCGTAGACGATCGCGAGCGGCGGCAGGATCAGGAAGGCCTGGAGGGTCTTGGCGAGGAACGCGAAGCCGATCGCGACTCCGGCCCACACCAGCCACTTGGTACGGCCGTCCTCCAGGGCACGGATGACGAGGTAGCAGGCCACGGCCATCAGCAGGGCCAGCATCGCGTCCGGGTTGTTGAACCGGAACATCAGCGCCGCGACGGGGGTGAGCGCGAGCACCGCGCCCGAGATCAGACCGGCCGCGGGGCTGAACCGGCGGCGTACGGCCGCGTAGACCACGGCCACCGTGCCGACGCCCATGAGGACCTCGGGGAGCAGGATCGCGAACGAACTGAGGCCGAAGAGGCGGACCGACAGGGCCATCGGCCACAGGGAGGCCGGCGGCTTGTCGACGGTGATGGCGTTGGCCGCGTCCAGCGAGCCGAAGAAGAAGGCCTTCCAGGACTGGCTGCCGGCCTGGACGGCCGCCGAGTAGAAGGAGTTGGCGTAGCCGGAGGCGCTCAGGTTGTAGAGGTAGAGCGCGAGGGTGGCGAGGAGGAGGCCGAGGAAGGCAGGGCGCGCCCAGCGGGGGTCCTCGGGGCGGCCGCGCCACAGCCGCCGTACGAAGGGCTGCCTGGGTTCACCGGCGTCGGGAACGGGTGTGCCGGGCGGGGGTGTCGGGGGCGGACCCCAGGTGTCGGGGCTGCCGCCTCTGTCGCCGTTGTGCTGCCCGCTCTGCCGGGCCGGCTCGGTCTGCTGGGTCTGCTGGGCCGGCTCGGTCTGCTGGGCCTGCTGGGTCTGTTGGGTCTGCTGGGTCTGCTGGTCGTAGTGGACGGTCATCGGGAGTCCCTAGAGTCGGTGTCGTGCGGGCGCACCGGCTGCAGCTGCACGGTGGCGTCCCGCCAGGTGCCGTCCGCGGCTGCACCGGCGCGGAACTGGGCGGTGTCGTACGGGTACTGGGGCGTGCGCTGCGGCAGCGGGCCGTAGGGCACCGGGGTCTGCCGGGTGGAGTAGGTGGGCGAGGAGGGGTTGTGCGCGGCGACCACCATCGGGTCGCCGCCTTCGCGGTCCGGGAAGACCCACGCGCGGAAGAGCAGGAAGCGCAGGACCGTGGCCGCGAGGTTGGCGGCGATGAGGACCGCGAGTTCGGTGGAGTGCGCGGGGTCGCTGCTGGCCGCGTTCAGGGCGGCGAGCGAACCGCTGGTCAGGGCGAGACCGATGCCGAAGACGACCAGGCCCTGCGCCTGGTGCCGTACGGCCCCGCCGCGGCCGCGCACTCCGAAGGTGAGGCGCCGGTTGGCGGCCGTGTTGGCGACCGCGGAGACCAGGAGGGCGAGCGCGTTGGCGACCTGGGAGCCGGTGAAGACGCGGAAGCCGGTGTAGAGCAGCAGATAGAACAGGGTGGACAGGGCGCCGACGACACAGAAGCCGACGAGCTGACGGGCCAGTCCCTTGGGTACGTCCTTGATCTCGCGGTCGCGGGGGTCGTCGCCGAAGGGCCGGGCGATCCGGTCCAGCGGCAGCGAACCGGTGGCCAGGGCCCTGCCGACCCGCCACACGCCCTTGAGGTCGTCGGTCGCCGTCTTCACGATGTGGACGGTGGAGTTCGGGTCGTCGACCCAGTCGACCGGCACCTCGTGGATCCGCAGCCCGGCGCGCTCGGCGAGCACGAGCATCTCCGTGTCGAAGAACCAGCCCGTGTCCTCGACCAGCGGCAGCAGCACCTGCGCGACATCGCGCCGTATCGCCTTGAACCCGCACTGGGCGTCCGAGAAGCGGGCCTGGAGCGAGCCGCGCAGGATGAGGTTGTAGGCCCGGCTGATGAACTCCCGCTTGGGGCCGCGCACCACCCGCGAGCTACGGGCCAGCCGGGAGCCGATCGCCAGGTCCGAGTGGCCGGAGATCAGCGGGGCGACCAGGGGGAGGAGGGCGTTGAGGTCGGTGGACAGGTCCACGTCCATGTAGGCGAGGATCGGGGCGTCCGAGGCGGACCAGACGGTCCGCAGCGCCCGGCCGCGGCCCTTCTGCTCCAGCCGGAACGCCCTGACCTCCGGGAGCTCCGCCTCCAGCCGCTGGGACACCTGGGGGGTGGTGTCCGTCGACGCGTTGTCGGCGATCGTGATGCGGAACGCGTACGGGAAGGTGCGCTTGAGGTGATCATGCAGTCTCAGCACACACGGCTGGAGGTCCTTCTCCTCGTTGTAGACGGGGATCACTACGTCCAGGACAGGCGTACCGGCGTCGCCGGCCGGGAGGTGCTCCCGCGCCGGCAGGGTGCCGGGAGAAGAGTCGGTTCGCATGGAACCGACTTTCGTCAGGCGCCCTGTTCCGCCCATGTGGTGACGCTGTGTTGTGCCTGTGAGTGCTGTTGCCAGCTCATTTCGGGCCGCGGCTGCGCGGGCAGCGCCGGCAGATGCACCGTGAACACGGTCCGTCCGGGCACGCTGTCGACGGTCACCGCACCGCCGTGCGCGGTCGCCACGGCCTGCACGATGGCGAGGCCCAGGCCGGTCGAGCCGGAGGCACGCGAGCGCGAGGAGTCGCCGCGCGCGAACCGTTCGAAGACGTGCGGGAGCAGATCGGCCGGGATGCCCTGTCCGTTGTCCTCGACGTCCACGCACATCCACGGACCGCGCCGCTGAACACGGGCGGTGACCGTGGTCCCGGGTGGCGTGTGCTTACGGGCGTTGCCGAGCAGATTGACCAGCACCTGTTGCAGCCGGGCCGCGTCCGCGGACACGAGCGCGGGTTCGTCGGGCAGGTCGAGCCGCCAGTTGTGGTCCCTGCCGGCCGCGCGGGCGTCGCTGATGGTGTCGACGACGAGCGGGATCAGGTCGGTCTGCTCGAACTGGAGGGGGCGGCCCGCGTCGAGCCGGGCAAGCAGCAGGAGATCCTCGACGAGGAGGGTCATCCGGCCAGCCTCGGACTCGATCCGCCCGAGGGCGTGTCGGGTGTCCGGCCCGACCTCTTCCCTTCCCCGTCTGGTCAGCTCGGCGTACCCCCGGATGGACGCGAGCGGCGTACGCAGCTCATGGCTGGCGTCCGCCACGAACTGCCGTACCCGCGTCTCGCTCTGCTGCCGCGAGTGCAGGGCCGCGTGGACATGGTCCAGCATCCGGTTCAGGGCCGCCCCGACCTGCCCGACCTCGGTGTGCGGGTCGGTCTCGGACTCGGGCACCCGCTCGCTGAGGTTCACCTCGCCGGTGTGCAGGGGGAGTTCGGAGACGCGGGTGGCGGTGGCGGCGACTCGGCGGAGGGGGCGGGTGGCCACGCTGATGAGGACGGAGCCCGCGATGGCGGCGGCGACCAGGCCGGCGCCGGTGACGCTCACCTCCACGAGGATGAGCGTGCTGATGGTCGTGGTGACGGACTCGGTGGGCAGGGCGACGTAGTAGCCGCCTCCATCGGGTCCGGGGACGTACTGCACCCGGTACTCGCCGAGGCCCGGGACCTCGACGGTGTGCGTGCCCGTGGCGGGCACCTTCGCGAAGGCGGACTTCTGTTCGTCGGTGAGCGCGACGGGCGAGTTCGGCTGGAAGGGACCGTCGTCGCTGGAGGCCTTGGCGATGAACGCCCGGGTGACCGTGCCGTTGGTGCCGACCTCGGCGGCGATGGTCTGCGGCTGTGCCGGTCCTTTGACGAAGCCGGTGAGTCTGTCCCGCCCGTCGGGGTCGTCCTCAGTGCCGGGCTTCATGGGTCCCGACAGACGCTTGCCGGCTTCGTCGACCTGCCCGTTCAGCTGCTCGTACAGATGCGACCGCAGCGCGAGCGTCGTCACCGTACCGATCACCGCACACACCACGGCGATCAGCACCACCGACGCGACGACGAGCCGCGCCCGCAGTGTGCGCGGCTGACCCGCCCGTCTCTTCTGCGTACGCGGTCGTCGCCGCCCGCTCATGACGCCGCGGGCTTGATGAGATAACCGGCACCACGCCGGGTGTGAATCATGGGTTCGCGACCGGCGTCGATCTTCCGACGCAGATAGGAGATGTACAACTCCACGACGTTGGCCTGACCGCCGAAGTCGTACGACCACACGCGGTCGAGTATCTGGGCCTTGCTGAGCACGCGCCGCGGATTGCGCATCAGGAAGCGCAGCAGCTCGAACTCGGTGGCGGTGAGGTGGATGTTCTCCCCGCCCCGCGACACCTCGTGGCTGTCCTCGTCAAGCGTCAGGTCCCCCACGACCAGCACGGAGTCGGACCGCCGGTCGGCCGCCCCGGACCGCCGGATGAGCCCGCGCAGCCGCGCGACGACTTCTTCGAGCGAGAACGGCTTGGTGACGTAGTCGTCCCCACCCGCGGTGAGCCCGGCGATACGGTCCTCAACCGCGTCCTTGGCCGTCAGGAACAGCACCGGCACGTCCGGCAGTTCGCGGCGCAGCCGCCCGAGGACGGCCAGCCCGTCCATGTCCGGCAGCATCATGTCCAGGACGACGGCGTCGGGCCGGAACTCCCGCGCGGTCTGGACGGCACCCGTGCCATCCCCCGCACTCCGGATCTGCCAGCCCTCATAGCGCAGGGCCATCGACAGAAGTTCGGTGATCGACAACTCGTCGTCCACCACAAGCACTCGGACGGGGCTCCCGTCCGGCCTCAGCAGTTCGGTGCGCCCCTGGGGCGAGGTCGTGGTCATGCTGGACACGATGTCGGGGTCCTCTGAGAACACGCTTTCTGAAACCTGTGATTTTCCTGAGAAACGCACAGGTGGTTCTCAGGGAGCGCTTGGGGAGTGGTTGGGGAGTGGTTGGCCTACGCCGCTACCGGTTGCTCGGGCGGCCGCGCTCCCGACCATGACTGGACGGCGGACCGCCGACAGCACGCGCGAACCGGCACATCCCCAGCCCTCGACGACGCGGCTGGTTGTGGGGGCTGTGCAGGTCCGAATTCCTGCCGAGTGCACACAGACATCCCGGATCACTCCGGGGACCTCGCGTCTCAGGAACGTGCAGCACGTGAAGTGCGTACTCGCCCTCTGTCTGGCTCGGAGGCGCCCCCTTACAGTTGTGCGGCGACGCACGGATCGACTCGGGGGCGGGCATGGAGACCATGCAGCGTGTGATCCATCGGAGCGGGTGACCCTCAGAACAACCCGTCCTGCACCCCCACCCCCCGCTCCCCGAACTCCCGCACCGGCACCGTCACTCCCCCCACCCCACCCGCCGGCACCAGCTCCCACCCCGTCATCAACCGCGTATCAACCACGACCACCCCGCCCCCACCCTCTCCACCGAGACCACCGTCTCCCTCCCCACCCGTGTCCAGATGCAGATCCGGCCCCGCAGCAGCCACCAACCGCCCGCTCACCACCCCGCCCGCGACAAGTTCCGCCACCGCCCCGACGGCAGGTGGCAGGTCGGCCAGGCCGAACACCCCGGCGTGGTCGACCGGTTGGCAGGGCGCGGGGGTGAGGGACTCCGGCCAGCCCGGTAGGGCGACTGCGCGGGCGTGCAGGGACGTCACCTCGGTCGCCCGCTCCTCCGCGGACGTCGGCAGGGCGGACCGTACGGCCCGTTTGTCGGCGTAGGGAATGCGGTCCGGTACCCGAAGGGCGGCCCGCAGGAGTTCCTCGGTGCGGCGGGCCGCCATCAGGGGGCCGGCGCCGAGCCAGGTGAAGCAGATGGCTCCCTGTTCCAGAAGCCGGGCCGAGCCGCGTTCGAGGGCGGTGATGCCGACCTTGGTCATGCCGGGGCCGAACCAGGCCAGATAGACGTGGTAGGGACGGGGGTCGTCCGCGATCGTGTCGGCGGCGACCGAGTGCGCCCGGTCCAACCGCGCGCACTCCTCGCAGCGCGCCCCCGTACTGCGCCCCGGCACGGTCGCGCGCAGCGGACACGCGTGTCCCCGTGCTCCCACGCAGGTCCGCGCTCCCCCTTCCGCGACCGCGAAGGCCACCCGTTTCCCCCAGGTCAGCGAGGAGCGCCGACCGCCGCTCCACGCCAGCTCAGGGCCGTCCGCCGACCACCGCAGCCCCTTGCATCTCCATGCCTGTGCCATCGCTCCCGAGCGTAGAGGCA
>NZ_KQ948951.1 GCF_001514235.1 Streptomyces caeruleatus
TCGATCGCCGAGCTCCGGCCCACCACCGCAGACCAGTCCACCGGGACACCGTGGGTGTGCAACCGGGCGACGGCGGTCAGCAATTGCTCGGACTCGTTCTCACCCCGGCGCAAAGTCCCCGTCACAACCGCCGACGGGTGGGACTCGAACAGCGTCTCTTCCAGACTGGGAACCAACACCGGATGAGGACTGACCTCCACGAACGTCCCGTATCCAGCCGCGGCCAGCACCCGCGTGGTGTCGGCCATCCTCACCGTCTCCCGCGCGTTGCGGTACCAATACTCCGCACCCAGCTCACGAGTGTCCGTCAGCTCACCGGTCACGGTGGAGTAGAACGCGACACGGCTTTCCCCTGGAACAATCCCCGACAGGGACTCGATCAGTTCGTCCCTGATCCGCTCCACATGCACGGAATGTCCCGCGCCGTCCGCGGCCATCCGGCGGACCCGGAAGCCCTCCGCCTCGCCCGCCGCGACCAGTTCGGCCACCGCCTCGACGTCGCCGGACACCACCACCCACGAGAGCCCGTTGACCGCCGCGACGGACAGCCGTCCCTCCCACCGGGCGAGCAGCGATTCCACCTCGGCCAGCGGCAGCCGTACCGACGCCATTCCGCCCCGCCCGGACAGCGCCTTGACGAACAGACGGCTGCGGACGGCGATGATCCTGGCGGCATCCTCCAGCGACAGTCCGCCCGCCACGCACGCCGCGGCGATCTCCCCCTGCGAGTGGCCCACCACAGCGGCAGGCGTCACGCCCAGCGACTGCCACAGGTGCGCCAGCGACACCATCACCGCCCACAACACCGGCTGCACCACATCTGTCCGCTCCAGTGCCGCCTGGTCCCCCAGCACCTCCAGCAGATCCCACTCCACGAAGGGCGCCAACGCCTGGGCGCACTCCCCTATCCGCTCCGCGAACACCGGCGAGACCGCGAGCAGCCCCTGGGCCATCCCGACCCACTGTGAACCCTGGCCGGGGAACACGAACACCACACCACGCCCGTCGGCCGTGCCCTGGCCGGTCACCACACCCGCACCAGGCGCCCCGGACGCCAACCCGGCCAGCCCCGCGATCAACTCGTCCCGGTCGGCGCCCAGAACCACCGCCCGATGCTCCAGACCCGCCCGGGTCGACACCAGCGCCGCACCCACACCCACCAGGTCCAGCCCCGCAGCCGCCTCCACATACGCCGCCAGCCGCCGCGCCTGCTCCCGCAACGCAGACTCCGACCGCCCCGACACCACCCACGGCACCACCGACGACAACACCACCGGCCCGGACGACTCCGCAGGCTCCCCGTCAGGGACCCGCACGGGCGCTTCCGCCAGTACCAGGTGGCAGTTCGTTCCGCCCATCCCGAACGCGCTCACCCCGGCCACCAGTCGCCGGGACCGCTCGGGCCAGTCCGCGAGCTGGGTGTGCACGCGCAGGTGAAGCTCGTCCAGCGGGATGTCGGGGTTGGCTTCCACGAAGTTGAGGCTGGGCGGGAGCAGGCGGTGCCGGAGGCTCAGTACCACCTTGAGCATGCCTGTGATGCCGGCCGCGCCCTCCAGGTGACCCACGTTGGTCTTGACGGAGCCGACCAGCAGCGGGGAGTCGGCCGGACGCCGGGTGCCGAGCGCGGCGCCGAGCGCGGCGGCCTCGATCGGATCGCCGACCTTGGTACCTGTGCCGTGCAGTTCGACGTACTGCACCTCGGTGGGATCCACCGAGGCTCGCTGGTACGCCTCTTGGATGACGTCTGTCTGGGCCGAGCGGCTGGGGACGGTCAGGCCACTGCCGTCGCCGTCGCCTTCGCCCTCGTTGTTGACGGCGCCACCGGCGATGACGCAGTAGATCTTGTCGCCGGCGGCGAGAGCGTCGGCCAGTTTCTTCAGGACGACCACGGCGCCGCCTTCACCGCGGGCGTAGCCGTTGGCCCTGGCGTCGAACGTGTGGCAGCGCCCGTCCGGTGAGAGTGCCCCGATCTTCCACGCGCTGACGGTGCTCTCGGCCAGGATGTTGACGGTGACCCCGCCCGCGATGGCCAGGGTGGACTCGCCGCGCCGCAGACTCTCGCAGGCCATGTGGACGGCGACCAGGGACGAGGACTGCGCGGTGTCCACCGTCAGGCTCGGTCCGCGCAGTCCGAGGAAACGCGAGACGCGGTTGGCGATGATCGCGCGGCTGGACCCGGTCAGGGTGTGCTGGCCGATCGTCTCCTGTCCGAGACGGCCCATCAGGACGGCGTAGTCGTCCCCCATCGCGCCGACGAATACGCCCGTACGGCTGCCGCGCAGGGTCGCCGGGACGATCCGTGTGTCCTCCAGAGCCTCCCAGCTCAGTTCCAGCAGGAGCCGCTGTCGCGGGTCCATCGCCACGGCCTCTTTCGGGGAGATCCCGAAGAAGTCCGCGTCGAAGTGGTCTATCTGGTCGAGGAACCCGCCACGGCGGGGGGAGTGCGTGTCGCCGACCCACCGGTCGTGCGGCGCTTCACCGATCGCGTCGACGCCGTCGCGCAGCAGCCGCCAGAACTCGGCCGGACCGGCCGCTTTCGGCAGGCGGCAGGACAGGCCGACGACGGCTATCTCGCCGGCATCGGCCTTACCGTCCGTGAGTGCTGCGTCAACACCATTCATCGCTGCCCCTTGCCGACAAGACCTGGGTGGATTCGCGCTTTTGGGAGTAAACATGTGGGCCGGATCGGCTCCGTAGGTTCGCCAGCCCAAAACACCGAGCTGATCCTGCGTTCAAGAGCCGAGCAGGCCCGCCGCCTGGGAGTGGCCGTCAATACCGACGGGGCGGAGCGGGGCTCGCCAAGCGGGCACGAGCGCGTCGCGCCGGGCGGGATCAGCTTCGATCCCGGCGCTGTCGCACCTCTGTGCCGTCACCGTTCTCACGGCACACCCCAGTGCCGTCACCGTTGTCACGGCACACCCCAGTGCCGTCACCGTTGTCACGGCACACCCCAGTGCCGTCACCGTTCTCGCGGCGCACAAGATCCCGAACATGCGGGCAGGCACCGCCGATGCCCTCCGTGCGGATCCCGTCCGCCCCCGGAGGGCCTTCTTCCGCGTCGCCCCGGAGCCCCGGAGCCCCGGAGGTTCGAGTTCAGCGTGTTTCGATGTGCCGCCAACGCAGCAGACAGTGCCCGGTCGACATACCCCCACCGAACGAGGTCAGCACAACGAGATCCCCGTCGTTCAGCGCACCCTCGCGATGTGCGGCATCCAAAGTCACCGGCACAGACGCGCTGCCGACATTGCCGTAGCGCTCCACGGTGCGGTGCAGGCGGGCGTTGGGGAATCCGGACTGCTTGTCCAGTTCGTCGAGGAGTGCGCCGTTGGGCTGGTGGGGGACGATGTGGCTGACTTCGGTGGGCGGGACTCCGGCCTCTTTCACGAGGTGGGCGAGTGCCGGCGGTATGTGTTCGAGGACGAATTCCCGGACGAGTCGGCCTTCCATCCGGAAGAAGTGCCCGCCGTCGTCCACTGTCTGGTAGGAGGCTGGCCTGCGGGTTCCGCCGGCCTCGATGCGGATGAGCCGCTGGAGGTCGCCGCGTGCCGCCAGGTCGATGCGCTGGATGCCGTAGTCGTCGCCGACCTGTCCGACGACGACCGCGCCGGCGCCATCGCCGAGCAGGGTGGCGGTGCGGCGGTCGCTGAAGTCCAGTGACCGGGAGTACAGGTCGGCGGCGACGACGAGCACGCGTCGGCCTGAGCGTTCGGCGATGAGGCCCTGGGCGAGGGCCAGCGCGTAGACGAAGCCGCTGCAGACGACGTTGACGTCGAACGCGGCGGCGCGCCGGGCGCCCAGGAGGTGCTGGACGAGGTAGGCGGTCGGCGGTTGCGGGGAGTCCGGTGTGGACGTCGACACGATGATCATGTCGATGTCGTCGGGGGTCAGTCCGGCGGAGTCCAGCGCGGCGCGGGCGGCGTGGGCGGCGAGGTCGGAGGTGGCCTCGTCGGCGGCGGCGAACCTCCGTGCCTCGATCTTCGTCTTGGTGACGATCCAGTCCTCGTTGACGGCGACGCGCTCCGCGATCTCCGCGTTGGAGACCTCGTTCTCCGGCAGGTACGAACCAATTCCCAGGATGCCGACGGGCATGCCAATCTCCTTGTGAACAGTCGGGGGCTCGCGCGGACCGTCGGGGCCCGGGAGCGGTCAATCCCGGTAGTTGTGGAAGCCGATCCCGGTCTTCTTGCCCAGCATTCCGGCCTCGACCATGCGTGACAGGAGAGGGGGCGGGGCGTGGAGCGGTTCCTTGTACTCGTCGTACAGGCTGTTCGCGACTTGGGCGATGACGTCGAGGCCGATGAGGTCGACCAGCGCCAGCGGTCCCATGGGGTGTCCGCAGCCGCCCGCCATGGCCCGGTCGATGTCGGTGGCCGAGGCGACGCCCGCCTCGACCATGCGGACGGCGGACAGCAGGTAGGGCACCAGCAGTGTGTTGACCAGGAAGCCCGCGCGGTCGGGTGCGTGGATGACCTGTTTGCCGAGGGCGTCGCCGAGGAACTCCTCGGCCCGGCGTACCGTCTCGTCGTCGGTGAGCAGGGTGGGGACCAGTTCGGCGAGCGGCATGGCGGGTGCCGGGTTGAACAGGTGGGTGCCGATGACTTTGGCGGGCCGTGAGGTGGCGCGGGCGAGGCGGGTGATGGGGAGCGACGAGGTGACCGAGGCGAGGACGGCGTCGTCGTCGGTGACGGTCCGGTCCAGTGCGGTGAAGATCTCCCGTTTGAGGGGTTCTTGTTCCGGCGCGCACTCCACGACGATCCGGCAGTCGTGGAGTGCGCCGAGGTCGGTGGTGAACGAGGTGTGGGAGAGTGCCTCCTTGCGGTCGGTCTCGGTCATGCGGCCCTTGCGCACGCTGCGGTCGAGTGAGGTGGCCAGGCGTTCGCGGGCGCTGTCGGTCGAGGTTTCGCGGCGTCCGTAGACCACGACGTCGAGCCCTCGGACGGCGCAGAGTTCGGCGACGCCGGTGCCCATCACCCCACAGCCGACGACTCCGACGCGGCTGAGCCACTCGGGCGGGTTCATCGCGCACCTGCCGCGGCGGCCCGCTGGAACAGGGTGATGCGGTCCTCCCCGATGGCGGCGCGCCGCTGCGGGTCGGTGATGCCGGTGCCGGGTTCGGGGGCGAGGCAGAGCACGCCGACCTTCCCCGCGTGCGCGTTGGTCTGGACCAGTCGGGCGGCCTCGCCGACCGCCTCCAGCGGGTGGACCTCGCTGAGCGCCGGCTGGAGCCTGCCGAGCGACAGGAGCCGGTTGCACTCGGCGTGTTCCTGGAGGTTGGAGGAGTGGCTGCCGACGATCCGCTTGAGCCGCATCCACAGGTAGCGGTTGTCGAAAGAGTGGTCGTAGCCGCTGCTCGATCCGCAGGTGACGACCGTGCCGCCGCGGCGGACCACGAAGACGGAGATCCCGAACGTGGCTCGCCCCACGTGGTCGAAGGCGATGTGCGGGTCCTCGCCGACCTCGCGCCGGATGATCGACCCCAGCCGCTTGCCCACCTCGATGGTCTGCTCGGGGGTGGGCCGGCCGTCCGCCGGCATGCCCAGTTCGTTGCGGTCGATCACCACGTCGCAGCCCAGTTCGCGGGCCAGGTCGACCTTCTCCGGCGAGCTGACCACGCCGACGGCGATGCCGCCGCCGTTGCGCACGAGCTGCGCCGCGTACGCGCCGAGACCGCCGGCGGCGCCCCAGATCAGCACCACGTCGCCCTGCTTCATGCGCGCGCCGCGGTCGCTGACCAGCATCCGGTAGGCGGTGTTCGCGCACAGCGGGTTGCTCGCCGCCTCCTCCCACGTCAGGTGCGCCGGCTTGGCCGCCAGTTGGCTCGCGCGCACCACCGCGTAGTGGGCGAGTCCACCGAAGTTGGTTTCGAACCCCCACGCCCGCTGGTCCTCGCCGAGGATCCCGTCGGCGTGCGCGATCGGCTCCTCGCCGTCGACGTGCATCGGGCTGACCACCACGTGGTCGCCGGTCTTCCACCGGCGGACGCCGGACCCGGTGCGGACGACCACGCCGGCCGCGTCGGACCCGATCACGTGGTAGGGCTGGTCGTGCCTGGCCTCCCAGCCGCCCCGGCGGCCGAGCTGGCGCAGGAACCTGAACGTCGGGATCGGCTCGAACATCGCCGACCAGACGGTGTTGTAGTTGATCGAGCTGGCCATCACCGCGACGAGCACCTCGTCCGGCGCGAGTTCGGGCATCGGTACGTGTCCGACCCGCAGCGACTTCCGTACGTCCTTGTCGGCGACGCCGTCGAACATGTCCACGTCCTCGGCGCGCAGGTGCGCGGCGAGGTACTCGGGCGGCAGCGCGATGCGCTCCAGCTCCTCCGGCGGGGCGCCGGCCAAGACGGCCTCGGACAGTGTGTCCATGGTGTCCTCCTTCGAACTCTCGACCGGCTAGATGAGGATGAGCGACGGGCGTTTGCCCCAGAGGGCGAGGCTGTAGTCCTCCAGCAGGGTGGGCCCGTGGAACGAGACGTGGCGGCTGCCGACGCCGAGGTCGCGCCAGTAGCGCTGGAGCGGATTGCTCAACGCGAAGCCACGCGTTCCGCTGATGTCGAGGAGCTTTTCCATGCCCTGGCGGGCGAGTTGGACCGACGTGGAGGCGTGCATCCTGAGGTCGGCGCGTTCCAGCCACGGGACGGGTTCCTCGTAGGCGACGCCGTCGAGCCGGCCCATGGCGTGCATGAGGTGGAGCATGCTGCTGTCGATCAGGTGCGCCGCTTCGGCGAACCACAGGCGGATGCCCGCTGATTCGACGGCGCCGTTGACCCGGTAGTCGGTCTGCGCGTCCTTGGGGAGCGAGTCCTTCAGGAGCGTCTCCCGAACGACGTCGAGGGCGCCCTGGGCGGCGCCGACCAGCGCCGCGAGTGTCGTCAGGCTGGCCTGGACGAAGTAGGTGGGCCGGTCGTCCTCGTCGAGGGCGAGTACCTCGGCGACGCGGAACTGCCGGGTCCGGTGTTCGGGGACGAACACGTTGTCGATGACGAGCCCGTGCGTTCCCGTGCCGCCCATGCCGGTCACGTTCCAGCTCCGTTCGACCGTCACGTCGCTCATCGGCATCATGCAGCTGAACACGTGGTCCTCGTCGCCTCTCTTGACCGGGATCGCGCTCACGAGCGCCCAGTCGGAGATCTCGGCTCCCGTCGCGTAGCGGCAGTACCCGGAGAGCAGGAAGCCGCCCTCTGTCGGTGTCGCCACAGATCTGGTCTGGTCCACGGCGGTGGACAGCATCAGCGTGTCCGGCCGGCCGTCGAAGGCCTCCGCCATCGCCGCCTCCGAGACCACGTTGCAGAGCATCGTCGACGCCGCCTCGGCCGCGACGACCCATCCCGCCGACGCACATCCCCTGGCCACCGCCGCGATGACGCGCGCCTGGGCGGACAGGTTGAGGTCGTGGCCGCCGAACTTCGCCGGGGTCGTCAGCCGGAAGAGGCCCGCGTCGCGCAGCGCCGTCACGACCTCGGGCGCGAGGGTGGAGTCGTGTTCGGAGCGTGCGGAGTGGGAGCGCAGCATCGGGATGAGTTCGTGGGCCTTCGCGAGCGGGTCGTCCGGGGCGGCCGGCTCCGGGGCGGCGGAGTCTGCGGTCATGGTTTCTTCTCCTAGGGAGGTGTCGGAGTTCTGCGTGCTGGTGTTCCGCGAAGAGCCGAGCGCCAGGGCGCCTGGGGCCGATGCCTCAGAGCGCGAACCCGTGCCGGCGGGCCAGCTCGCGGATGTCGCGCAGGCGGGACCGCGTGACCTGGGCGCCGTACTGTTCGGGGCCGGCGTCGGCCAGCGCCAGCACGACCGCCTCGGCCATGCCCGCGAACAGCTCTCCGTCGCCGAGGCCGCCTCGTGCGCCGGCGGGCAGGCTCGCCCCGCCGGGTGCCGTCAGGATTCCGCTGCGGACGTAGTGGATGCCGGCACGGAGCAGGGCGGCGCCGTCCACGGTGCTCGCCGGTACGGCCACGTCGCAGACGACCGCGCCCGCACGGAGGTACTCGCCGGTCAGCGCCGGTGTCGGGCTCGTCACCGCCGACAGCACCAGGTGCCCTTCCGCGAGCGCGGAGAGGTCGTCGGTGACGACGACGAAGGGATCGGTTCCGTACCGGTCCTCGACGTATCGGGCGATGAGTTCACCGCTGGGTTCGTCGCCGGGGCGCTGTTCCCGCAGCCAGCCGTCGATCAGTGGTTCTTTCCGCAGCAGCGCGGGGATGCCCGACAGTTCCCCGCCGTCGGCGACGCACGACCAGGCTTCCTGGTAGACCCGGTGGGCCGCGGCGCGCAGCCGGGCCTCGCTGCCGTCGCGGCCGCTGCCCACGAGGACGATCTTCGAGACGTGCTCCGCCGCGAGTGCCGCGCAGGTGGAGCCGGTGCGCCCGGCCCCGCCGAGCACGGCCAGGGTGAGCCCGTCGAGTCCGCCGTGATGTTGCTCGGCGGCGGTCGTCAGGTCCCGCAGCACAGTCGCCGCGGTGAGCGCCAGGCCGGAGCCGGCCGTCATCCCGGGGACGCGGACGGCGCTGCGGTCGGTGACCGCCCCTGCGTGGAGGCCGATCGCGGCGATGTCGCAGCCGAGGCCCTTGATGATGCGCAGGTACGCCTCGATGTCCTGCCGGATCTCGTCGTGCTGTCCCAGCCGGATCCGCTCGGCCATCCGCTGTGCCGTGACGGTCAGCGGGAACACGGTGAGTTCCACCGACGTGCCGAGCGGGGAGTCGATCCGGGTCGGCGGCAGGGGTGGCATCGCCTTGAGCGGTTCGATCCTGCGGCCGTACAGCTCCAGCCGGTCGTCGTCCAACTCGCCGAGCGAGGGGTCGAGTTCACGCAGTGTGCCAGGCGTCAGCAGGTAGCTGATGACGGCGACCTTGCGTGCCGGGCGCTGGTCGTCCGGCGGGGCGGCCTGGTCTGCGGGGGCCGCGGAGAAGTCCCTGACGGCGACGGCGGGCCTCGTCTCCGGCGAGATCACCGGGTGGACGAGGTGCAGCGCGTCCTGGTTGCGCAGTACCACGCAGAGTTCGGTGAGCGCTTCCTTCAGCCGGGCGATGTCGTCGTCACCGAGATAGATCGAGGGTTCGATGCGGAGCACGTTGGGTGCGCTGCCGGTCGGCAGCATGCGGATTCCGTGCACCCGCAGCAGGTAGCCCGCGACGACCTGGCCGAAGGTGCCGGACAGCGCGTGCTGCCTGATGATCGCGGACGTCGCGGTGTACGGGCCGGTGAACTCAAGGCCGATCAGCAGCCCGCGACCGCGGACGTCGGCGATGACGTCCGGATACTCACCGGCGAGAGCGCGCAACATCTCCAGCAGGCGTTCCCCCCGCTCGGCGGCGCGCTCGTAGGCTTTCCCGCCGTCCGCCTCCAGGAGGCGCAGCGTCCTGAGGGCGATGGCGGTGGAGAAGCCGTCCCGGCCGAACGTCGAGCTGTGGACGAACTCGAACTCCTTGCGGTACAGCGACTCGCGGACGAGGGTCGCGGACACCTTCGCGAGCCCTCCGCCCAGTGACTTCGACAGGGTGAAGTAGTCGCCACAAAAGCCGTTGAGCGAGCCGGCGAAGAACGCTCCGCAGCGGCCCATGCCGCTCTGGATCTCGTCGACGATGATCGGGCAGCCGATGTCGTCGCAGATCGCCCGGACGGCGGCGGCGAACTCCTCGGTGAGGACGTGAATACCGCCCTCGCTCTGGACGGGTTCCACGATCAGGGCGGCGAAGACGGGGAAGTCCCGCTCGACGATGTCGATCCGGCCGTCGCCGACTACGACGTCGTACACCGTGGCCCGTTCCTCGTCGGCGATCGCGCGGAGTACCCCCGGCTGGTCCGGCGGTACGAACCGGGTGGCGAGGCCGAGGGCCGCGAACGGCGCGCGGTAGGAGGGGCCGTGCGTCAGCTGGACGCTGCCGACGAGCTTGCCGTGGAAACTCCGCTCCAGGGCGAAGAAGACCGGGGGCTTGCCGAGCTTCTCCCGGTTGCCCGCGAGCAGTTCGGCGAGCGCGCTCTCGAACTCCTCGACGGTGGCGGGCGCCGGCCGGCCCGAGGGCAGCGGTGACAGTCCGTCGGACAGTTGGACCGCTCCGCTGCGGACGGCGGCGATCGCGTTTCCGGCGTTCCACTCGATTTCCTCGATCAGCCGCATCGCCTTGTGCAGCCGGTCGAACTCGGCGTGTTTGACCGCTCCTTCGACCGCCTCCGCGCCGGAGTTGGCGAGAGATATGAGGTAGTCCTCCGTGCCGGGGAACTCGCGGTGGATGATCTCGTTGAGCAGGCGCCCGACCTCGTCGGCGCCTTCGTGCACGGACACCTGGGTGTGGACGGGTGAATCGGCGTCCAGGAACTTCTTCGCCTCGGCCACGAGTTCCGGATGATTGTGTCCGAGGATCAGCGATCCGACCCCGCTCAGGAGGTCCAGCACAGCGACCTCTGTACCGTCGCTCGCTCGGTGGAACAGGGTGTCGCCTTTCGCCCGGACGTATTCGACATCGGTCCCGAAAGCGCCGAGCAGTTCGGTCAGGCACGAGTCGGAGAAACGGGTCGGACCTGCCACGGTGGCTCCTCACGTGAATCAGGTGGTGGCTGCCGCAGACCGGTCCCCGGTCCTCGGTGCCTTGGCATCGTCGGGGGCCTGGTGACGCACCGGCAATAGCCGGTTCGGGAAGCACGACCTGTAACGCGCGCCCGTGTTACGGGTCGGATTTCCCAAAGCCCTGATTGCTCCGGGGCGGGGAAGCTCCGACGATCAGCGTGGGTCAGTCTCGCCGGGACACGGGAAAAGGATCGGCCACCGATGGAAAAACGCGAAAAGCTCCTCGACTATCTCAAGTGGGTCACCGCCGACCTGCACCGGGCCGAAGCGCGGATAGCGGAGCTGGAGGCGCTCCCGCGTGAGCCGATCGCGATCATCGGGATGAGCTGCCGGTACCCCGGTGGTGTGTCGTCACCCGAGGAGCTGTGGCACCTCGTGTCGAACGGCGTCGACGCCATCGGTGACATGCCGTCGGACCGGGGCTGGGACGTCCTGAGCGGCTACGACCCCGACCCCGACAAGGCAGGCACGTTCTACAACCGCGGCGGTGGCTTCCTCTCCGACGTCAAGGGGTTCGACGCCGCGTTCTTCGGGTCGTCCCCCCGTGAGGCGCTGGCGATGGATCCCCAGCAGCGTCTGCTGCTCGAAACCGGCTGGGAGGCGATCGAGCGCGCCGGAATCGATCCGCGTTCCCTGCGGGGCAGCGCCACCGGCGTGTTCGCGGGCGTCCTCTACAACGGCTACGGGATAGGCGACGAGTCCGAGGCGGGCACCGAGGGCTATCTCATGACCGGTACGTCGTCGAGCGTGGCGTCCGGCCGTATCTCGTACACGCTCGGACTCCAGGGGCCCGCGATCACGCTGGACACCGCGTGCTCGTCGTCGTTGGTCGCGATGCATCTGGCCGCTCACTCGCTGCTGCGCGGCGAGTCGTCCCTGGCGCTGGCCGGTGGTGCGACGGTGATGGCCAACCCGGGTTTCTTCGTCGAGTTCAGCCGGCAGCGCGGCCTGTCCCCGGACGGGCGGTGCAAGGCGTTCTCCAGCTCGGCCGACGGCATGGGTTTCGCCGAGGGTGTGGGGATGGTGCTGCTGGAGCGGCTGTCGGACGCCGAGCGCAACGGGCATCCGGTGCTGGCGGTGCTCCGCGGTTCGGCAGTGAACCAGGACGGCGCGTCGAACGGACTGACCGCGCCGAACGGCATGGCACAGCAGCAGGTGATCCGGCAGGCGCTGGCCAACGCCCGGCTGGCCCCCTCGGACGTCGGTCTCATCGAGGCGCACGGCACCGGAACGCCGCTGGGCGACCCGATCGAGGCGCGGGCGCTGCTGGCGACCTACGGCCAGGCGCACACCGCGCAGCGCCCCGTCCGGCTGGGGAGCCTGAAGTCGAACATCGGTCACGCCCAGACGGCGGCCGGGGTGGGCGGGGTGATCAAGGCGGTCATGGCGCTGCGGCACGGGCTCATGCCGCGCACCCTGTACGCCGAGGAACGCACCTCTGACGTCGACTGGTCGGCGGGCGCGGTCGAACTGCTCACCGAGCCGCTGCCCTGGCCGGAGGACGACCGTCCCCGCCGCGCCGCCGTGTCAGCCTTCGGCGTGAGCGGCACCAACGCGCACCTCATCCTCGAAGAGGCACCCGCCTCAAAACCGGCTACCGCCGACGCGGACGCGGACGCCACCGCCGACGCCGACGCCGATCGCACGCTGCCGGTCATCCCGTGGATGTTGTCCGCGAGGACTCCCGAGGCCCTGCGCGCGCAGGCCGCCCGGCTGGTGTCCTTCGTGGAGTCCGCGGGCGAGGTCGAGGCGCGTGACGTCGCGTACTCGCTGGCGACGGGCCGCACCGCCTTCCCGCACCGGGCCGCGGTGCTCGGCAAGGACGTCGACGACCTCGTCGCGGGCGTGCGCGCCGTCGCCGAGGGCGCTCCCGGCGCCACGACGCCGCACGGAGTGGCCGGTGAGGGCCAGACGGCGTTCCTGTTCACCGGTCAGGGTGCGCAGCAGGCCGGGATGGGGCGTGAACTCGCCGAGACCTTCCCGGTGTTCGCGGATGCCTTCGAGGAGGTGTGCGAGGGTTTCGCCGGGTTGTTGCCGGGGTCGTTGAAGGATGTGGTGTTCGGGGGCGAGGGCCTGGACCGTACGGAGTGGACGCAGCCCGGGTTGTTCGCGTTCGAGGTGGCGCTGTTTCGGCTGCTCGCGTCCTGGGGTGTGACACCGGACTACGTGGCCGGACACTCGACCGGTGAGCTGACCGCGGCGCACGTCGCGGGAGTGCTCTCCCTGCCGGACGCGTGCCGTCTGGTCGCGGCGCGGGGACGGCTGATGCAGGCGCTTCCCGAGGGCGGTGCGATGCTCGCCGTCCAGGCCGCCGAGGACGAGGTGCTGCCGCTGCTGGCCGGACGCGAGTCGGAGGTGGGGATCGCGGCGGTGAACGGCCCCCGGTCCGTCGTGCTCTCCGGCAGCGAGGACGCCGTCTCCTCCCTGGGGCGCACGCTGTCCGAACGCGGCCACAAGGTCAGCCGGCTGAAGGTGAGTCACGCCTTCCACTCGCCGCTGATGGAGCCGATGCTGGCCGAGTTCGGGGCCGTCACGGGCGGGCTCGCGTTCGGGACACCGGCCGTCCGCATGGCCGCGCCGGCGAGTGAGGTGTCCACGCCGGAGTACTGGGTCGAGCACGTACGGCGGCCGGTCAGGTTCGCCGACCAGGTGCGCCGGCTGCGCGATCAGGGCGTCACCCGGTTCGTCGAGGTCGGGCCGGACGCCGTCCTGGCCGCCCTGGGCCGGGAGTGCGTCGACGCCGGGTTCGTCGCGCTGCAACGGCGCGGCCGGCCGCAGGTGCGGACGCTGCTCACCGGCCTCGCCCAGGCTCACGTCCTCGGCACCGGGATCGACTGGCGCGCGGCGTTCGCCGGTACCGGCTCGCGCTGGGTCGACCTGCCGACGTACCCCTTCCAGCGCAGTCCGTACTGGCTCGCCCCGCCGTCGCCTTCGGCGGCATCGGCGCAGGGCGACGGTTGCGAGGCGTGGGGCTATGAGGACCGCTGGCGTCCCTGGGAGGTGCCCTCCGTCTCGGCGCTAGACGGCGTCTCGCTGGTGGTCGTCCCCAAGGGGGTGCCGGCGCAGTGGGCGGAGGCGGTGGTGTCGGGTCTGGGCGCGGCGGTGCCGGTCGAGGTGGATCCGACCGGTGGGGAACAGGCCGTCGTGGACGCGGTGGCGGGTGCGCGGGGCCGTGAGGTGACCGCGGTCGTCTCGTTGCTGGGGCTCGCGGAGGGTGTCGTCGGGTCCGTGCCGGTGGGCCTGGCCGGCACGGTGTGGCTGGTGCGGGCCCTTGCCGGGGCGGGGGTGACGGCGCCTGTGTGGTGTGTGACCCGGGGCGCGGTCGCGGTCGGGCCGCGGGACGAGGTGCGCGCGCCGGAGCAGACCGCGTTGTGGGGGCTGGGCCGGGCCACGGCGCTGGAGTTGCCACGCCGGTGGGGCGGACTGGTCGACCTGCCCGAACAGGTCGACGAGGAGGTCGCCGGGCGGCTTCGGGCAGTGGTGGCCGGTGGCACGGGTGGTGAGGACCAGGTCGCGATACGTCCGGCCGGAGTGTTCACGCGGCGGCTCGTGCGTTCGGCTCCGGGCGCCGGGGAGGGCGGACGTGCGTGGGCGGTGCGCGGAACGGTGCTGATCACCGGCGGCACGGGGGCGCTCGGGGCGTACGTGGCGCGGTGGGCTGTGGCGCGGGGCGCCGAGCACGTCGTCCTGGTGTCGCGGCGCGGCACGGCCGCCGCCGGTGCGGCCGGCCTGCGGAGCGAGTTGGAGGAGGCGGGGGCGCGGGTGACGGTGGCCGCGTGCGACGCGGCGGACCGGGCGGGGCTGGCGGCCGTACTGGGGGCGATTCCCGGCGAGTTCCCGTTGACGGCGGTGGTGCACGCGGCGGGCGTGGGCGACGGGGACGCCCCGGTGGGTGAGATCACCGCCGAGGGGCTGGAGGGGCTGTGGCGGGCCAAGGCGGGCTCCGCGTGGCTCCTGCACGAGATGGTCGGCGAACTGGGCGTGGAGCTGGAAGCGTTCGTGATGTTCTCGTCCGGTGCGGCCAGTTGGGGCAGCGCGGGCTCCCCCGGTTACGCGGCCGCCAACGCGTTCCTGGACGGGCTCGCGGGTTACCGTCGCGGCCGGGGTCTGGCCGCCACCTCGATCGCCTGGGGCACCTGGAGCAGTGACGGCCTGGCCAGTGAGGAGCTGTTGGAACACCTCTCCCGCATCGGGCTGCGGCCGATGGACCCGGCGCCCGCGCTCGCCGCGCTGGAGCGGGCGTTGCTCGACGGTCACACGCTGCTGACGGTCACCGACACCGACTGGCGGCGGTTCGTCCCGGCCTTCACCGCACACCGTCCCAGCCCTCTGCTGGCCGACCTGTCGCAGGACCGGCACGCCCCCGCTTCCACCGCCGACGACGCGACCCCGCCCCTGCTCCGGCAGCTGGCCGGCCTGTCCCACGACGAACAGCACCAGCGGCTCCTGCGCCACACCCACTCCGAGCTGGCCGCGACCCTCGGCTACGACGACCTCACCGCCATCGATCCCGGCCATCCGTTCAAGGAGCTGGGCCTCGACTCCTTCACCGCCGTCGAACTCGGCAACCGGCTGAGCACGGCGACCGGTGTGCGCCTGCCGCCGAGCGCGCTGTTCGACCACGAGAACCTCACGGCGCTGGTCGAGCACCTGCACGCCGAGCTGGTGGGCGGCTCGCTCGCCGCCGCGGGCCCGTCAGGGGCGGTGGTGGACTTCGACGCGGAGATCCGGCTCGCCGCCGACGTGGTTCCCCCCGCCGAGGCTGCCCCGGCTCCCGAGGACGTCCGCGAGGTGTTCCTGACCGGCGCGACCGGGTTCGTCGGGGCGTTCCTGCTCAGGGAGATCATGCGGTCGACCGAGGCGAAGGTCCACTGTCTCGTCCGCGCCGAGACCGAGGCGGCCGGGCTCGACCGGCTGCGCGCCTCCCTCACGGAGTACCGGCTGTGGGACGAGATCGACGCGCGGCGGTTCACGGTCGTCGTCGGCGACCTCTCCCGGCCGGGTCTCGGGCTGACGCCTGAGACGTCCGACGCGCTCGCTCGCACGGTCGACGTGATCTACCACGTCGGCGCCGACGTCAACTGGCTGCGGCCTTACTCGGCGCTGAAGGCGGCCAACGTCACCGGCACCGAGGAGGTGTTGAGGCTGGCCACTCGGTATCGCGCGGTGCCGGTGCACTACCTGTCGTCGACCGGTGTCTTCGCGCGCCGCGCGGAGCACGGTGGCGCGCTGGCGCCGACCGACCCGGCGGGGCCGGGCTCGCAGTTGCTGACCGGGTACACCCAGAGCAAGTACGTGGCGGAACGGATGATCGACATCGCCAGGAGCCGTGGCCTGCCGGTGACGGTCTACCGGGCCGACGCCGTCTGCGGCGACCAGCGCAACGGGGCGTGCCAGACCCGCGACTTCATCTGGCTGAGCCTCAGAGGCGGCCTGCAGGCGAAGGCGCTGCCGTCCGACGCCGACGCGGTGATCGGCATGATCCCGGTGGACTATGTCGCCGCGGCCATGGCGCAGCTCTCCCTGACCCCGTCGGCGGCCGGCCGGACGTTCCATCTGCAGAACCGCAAGCCGGTCAGTTTCCGGGAGATCGCGGACCGGCTCCGCGCGTCCGGCCATCCGCTCGACGACACGGCCTGGGACGACTTCGTGGCGACCGTACGGGCCGATCGCGACAACGCGCTGTTCCCGGTCATCGACGTCTTCAGCGCGCTCATGAGGCTGGGCGAGGCGAGCCATGTCCCCGTCGACGTCGCCGGGACCGAACAGGCCCTCGCCGGATCCGGCATCACCTGCCCCGAGATCGGCCCCGAGCTGATCGACCTGTATGCGCGCTTCTTCGCCGAAACCGGTTATTTCCCGACCGGACGAGACTGATCGCCGGGTGGCGGTCTGCATGGTGTTTTCCCGACGACGGAAGGAACTGCGGGATGGTTGAGAGGAACGACGACGGCCTGTGGATCCGCAGGTTCGCCGACGCACAGGACGCACCGTGCCGGGTCGTGTGCTTCCCGCACGCCGGCGGTGCGGCCAGCTACTTCCTCCCGGTCGCCAGAGCGCTGGCCCCGGGAGCCGAGGTCCTGGCGATCCAGTACCCCGGTCGGCAGGACCGGCGGCACGAGGCGGGCGTCACGTCCCTCGTGGCCCTCGCCGAGACGATCGCGTCGGTGCTGCTGCCGTCGCTCGACCGGCCCACCGTCCTGTTCGGACACAGTATGGGCGCCAGCGTCGCCTTCGAGGTGGCCCGGCGGCTGGAGCGGGCCGGTACGGTGCCCCTCGCCCTGTTCGTCTCCGGACGGGTCGCGCCCACCCGCCTGCGCCGGGAGAGCGTGCACCAGCGCGACGACGCCGGGCTCCTGGCGGAGGTCAAGAAGCTCAGCGGCACCGACGCGCGGGTCTTCGACGACGACGAACTGGTGCGGCTGGTCCTGCCCGCGCTGCGCTCGGACTACCGCGCCGTCGAGACCTACCGCTTCGAACCCGGTCCCCGGCTCCAAACACCCGTCCACGCGCACATCGGCGACACCGACCCCCGGGTGACCCCCGACGAGGCCGCCGACTGGTGCGAGCAGACGAACGGGCGGTTCACCCTGCACACCTACAGCGGTGGCCACTTCTACCTCGACGCCCATCGCGCGCAGGTCGTCCGGGCGATCAGCGAGGTCCTCGTCCCCGCCTGAGCGCCCTTCACGGTCCTTCCGGCTCCCTGAGGGAGCCCGGTTGGTGGCCCGCCCATACGGCGAGTTCGGTGCGCGACCGCAGGCCGAGCTTGCGGCGCACGCCGGTCAGGCGGTAGGCGACCGCGCGCGGTGAGATCCGCAGCCGCCGCGCGATCTGCGCGTTGGTCAGCCCGTGCCCGATCAGTGTGAGCAGGTCGCGTTCCCGTTCGGCGAGGAGCGGAAGTGCCGTCGGGTCGTCCTCGGAGGACCCGCGCGGCCGGACGTAGGACACCATGTCCTGGAGGGTCGCCCGGGCCGCTGCCGCGCCGATGCGCCGGATCTCCCGTGCGTCGAGTTCGGCGCGGGCCCGCTCCAGAGTCGTCCTCACCAACTGGTCCCAGCCCGGCGCGGGGAGAGGGGCCGCGGCGCGGAGGCGGAGCGCCGCGCCGCCGATGTAGAGCCCCTGTGCCGCGTAGCCGTCCGTCACGGATGCGACGGCGAGGCCCTCCAGCATGAGGGCGGTGGCCCAGGGGTGTGCCTCGGCCGCGTCGAGGCCCTCGGTGAAGCGCGCGCGAGCGTGTTCGACGTCGCCTCGTACGACGGCGGCGTGACCGGCCAGGTGCAGGGCGAGCAGCAGCGTCGGGCGGGGGCCCGGCACCCGGAGCGACTCGACGGCCTTGGCGGCCAGGACGCCGCCGCGGTGGCCGTCGCCGAGGGACAGGGCGCCGGCCGCCAGCCGGTACAAGCACGCGCCGGCCTGCCCGGTCTGCCCGGCCGCGCGGTGCATGGCGAGGCTTTCCTCCAGGCAGTGTCTGGCGGGGGTGAGTTCACCTGCCGTGGAGTGGGCGACACCGAGTTCGAGCAGCGCCCGGGCCAGCAACGCCGGCCGGCCCTGTGCGCGCGCGGCTTCGACAGCGTCCAGCGCGTACGTCAGGGCGCCGGCCGGGTCGCCGACCCAGTTGGCGAGAGCGGCGCACTCCGTCAGCAGGGGGCCCGCCCACGGGGAGGCCGGGGGGAGGCCGGTGCGCGCGGACCGTACGAGGTCGTAGTCGGTCTGCCGGACGTGTCCGTGGCGAAGGAGGCAGCGGCCGAGAGCGACGGCGAGCGGCGCTTTCCATTCAGGACGGCGCTCTCCTGCCCAGGCGCATGCCTCCAGCAGGGTGTCGCGGTCGGCCGCGATGTGCGGTTTGGTACTGCCGTTCCGTTCCATGTCGCGGACGAGCGCGGCGATCCACCGGTCGCGTACGTCGGTTTCCTCGCCCTCGGCGGCGAGGACTTCGCGGCCGAAGGCGCGTACGACGTTCAGCTGGCGGTATCGTCCGTCGGCGGCGTGGACGAGTGAGGTCGTCGTGAGGCGGGCGAGGAGGGCTGCGACCGCGTCCTCGGGGACGTCGGCGCCCGCGCACACGGCCGTCGCGTCGGACAGGTCGAACTCGGTGCCCAGCACGGACAGCCGCCGCAGCACCGCCTGTTCACCCCCGCCGAGCAGGCGGTAGCTGCGCCGGAGCGCCTCGCGCGGGCCCCGGGAGCGGCCGGGCGGGGTCCGGGCGGGCCCGCTGAGCAGGCCGATGCCGTCGCCGAGCCGTTCGAGGATCTCTCCCGGCGTGAAGAACCCGGTTCTGCGCGCGGCGCACTCGATGGCCAGCGGCAGTCCGTCGAGGTGCGCGCACAGGCGTGCCACGTCGTCCTCGTTGGTTCCGTCCAGGGCGAAGGAGGGGTCGGTGGCGCGGGCCCGCTCGACGAAGAGCTGGACGGCGGCGCTGACGGGCGTGTCCCGGTCGGCCCGCCCGGTGGTCCGCAGGGGGCTCAGCGCCAGCGTCGTCCCGTCGGGGAGCCGTACCGGTTCCCGGCTGGTGAGGAGTGTCGTCGCGTGCTGCCACCGGCACGACAGGTAGGCGACCAGTTCGGCGGCGGCGTCGAGGGCCTCGTCGCAGTTGTCCAGGAGCACGAGTGCGGGGTGTCGTCCGAGGCCGAGCACTCCGGCGATGTCGGCGCGGGCGTCGGCGGGCTCCGGGACGGCGTCCAGGTCCAGGTGCCACACTCCGCCCGGGTAGGACTGCCTGGTCCGGTGGGCGAGTTCGTGGGCCAGCCGGGACTTCCCCACGCCGGGCGGTCCCACGAGTGTGAGGTGCCGGTGGCTTCGGAGGAGTCGGGTCAGGTGGGCTAGGTCGGCTTCGCGGCCGATGAAGCTGTCGGCCGTGGGCTGGAGGGCGCTGACGCCGCCGATGCCGCCGGTGCGGGCGGTGCGGTCGTTCTTGCGGCGGCGGTGGGCCCGTTGCCGGCACGCGTTGGAGCAGTACTTCGCGGCGGGTCCTGGCCGTCCGGTGGGCAGGGGGCCCGCGCAGGACAGGCACCGCGAGAAGGGTGTCGTCATCACTCACCTGAGGCTCTGGCGGTGAGCCACGTCGCCAGTTCGCAGCGGGAACTCAGGTCCAGTTTGGAGTAGATGCTGGTGATGTGGGAGCCGACGGTCTGTTCGGAGATCTGTAGCCTCGCCGCGACGCCGCGGTTGGTGAGGCCGGCCGCGACGGACTCGGCGACCTGGTTCTCCCGGCGGCTCAGCGCCGGGTCGGCGGTGGTGGGGCGTGTGGTGCCGTCGTGCGCGTGATCGAGGAGTTGCTGACGGGTCAGCCTGCGTGACAGTCGTTCGGCGGCGCGGTACTCGCCCGCTTCCAGCAGAGAGCCGGCGATGAGCGGCTTGCCCGCGAAGAGGCTGTGCCACGGGGAGGTGGAGGGTGTGCGTGCGAGTCTTTCCGCCGCTGTCTTGAGGACGATGGCCCGCCGGTGGTGGCCCGTGCTCGCGGCCACGGCCGCGAGGCCGTCCAGGGCGGGCGACAGTTCGTCGTCGGCGGCGCACTCGACGGCCTGCGTGAACATCGACTCGGCGGTCAGGAGGTCGCCCCGGACCAGTGCGGCGGTGCCTGTGGTGCTCAGCGCGAAGGGGATCAGCCGTGTCTCGCCGTACAGGCGGAGCACCGGCAGGGCCTGCTCGGTGCCCTGCTGCGCGCGCTCGTGGTCCGCGCATCGCGTGGCGAGCCAGGCGAGGTACTGGCGGCAGGCGGCGATGCCGGCGTGCTCGCCGCGCGCGGTCAGGGACGTGAGGGCGTCCTCGTAGTGCCGTATCGCCGACTCCACCTCGCCTTCGCGTGCGCGTGCGGCGCCGAGGGCCATCAGCGCCGCGGCGAGGCCGGCGTCGTTCCCGGCCTCTTCCAGCGCCGACACCGCCTGCTCAAGGCCCCTGATCCCGGCCGCCCGCGCGCCCGTGCGAAGCCGCGCCCCGGCGAGATGGGTGAGGAGCACCTCGCGGTGCGGCGTGGCCGGTGACCGGTGCAGCGCCTGTTCCAGGACACGTTCGGCGGCCCGGGAGTCACCGGTCTGTGCGAGGTGCCAGCCGAACATCGCGGCCAGAGGGAGGTGCCGCTCGCGGTCCGTGTCGACGGTCCACCGGACCGCCAGGGCCAGGTACTCGCTGTGTGCGGCGACCCAGTGTGCGGTCTCCTGCGGCACGTACCCCGCCTGGACGAACTCCGTGGCGCGGTCGCTCAGCCAGGCGGTCAGGGCCTGTCGGGCGGCGGGCAGTTCGCCGGCCTCGACGAGGCGCTCGGCTGCGTACCGCCGGACCGTCTCGAACTGCCGGATTCCGCCTCCGGCGGCCGGCGGACATCGGGTGAGCAGCGATTTCGCCGCGAGATCCGCGAGCAGACCGGGCAGTTCGGCCGCCGACACGTCACCGACGGCGCACACCGCCTGCGCGGCGTCGAAGGCGGCGTCCCTGGGCAGTACCGACAGCCTGCGCAGCACCGCCTGGTGACGCGGGCCGAGGAGTCGGTAGCTCCAGTCGGCGACGGCGCGCAGGTTCGCCTGCCGGTGGGCGCCGTCGCCGCGGTACAGGGTGGGCAGGATCTCCTCGACCGGCAGTCGCGGCACCAAGCTCGCGGCGAGCTCGATGGCGAGCGGAAGGCCGTCGAGGTGAGCGCAGAGCGTGCCGACGGCGGTGGCGTCGGCCTCGGTCAGTTCGAAGTCGGGTGCACCGGCGCGTACCCTGTCGACGAACAGGCGGACGCCTTCGGATCTCCGCAGTTCCCGCAGGCTCGGCCGGTGTTCCGGTGGGGGGACCGAGAGGGGTGGCACCGGGACGACCGCTTCGCCGGGCAGGGCCAGGGGCTCCCGGCTGGTGGCCATGACGCGCAGTCCTGGGCAGCGGCTGGTCAGTTCGGCGACGAGCCGGGCGCACGGTTCGAGGGCACGCTCGCACGTATCCAGGGCGAGCACGGCGTGCCGGTCACCGATGGCGGAGGCCAGCCGGTCGACCGGCGTGCCGTCGACCGGTGCGGGGACGATCGCCGCGGCGATCAGTTCGGTGACGGCGGCGCCGTCGGTCGCCGATGCGAGGTCCACCCACCACACGGTGCGGTCGGTGCGTGCGCGTGCGCCGCGCAGGGTCTCCAGCAGCAGGCGGGTCTTGCCGCATCCTCCCGGCCCGGTCAGGGTGACGAGCCGGTGTCCGGCGGTCGCCTGCCGGACCCTGCGCAGCTCGCTCCGGCGGCCGACGAACGAATCCGGTCTCACCGGCGGAGCGCCGTCGGTCGGCCGTACCTCTGGTGGGGCGGGTCGCGAGCTCAGCATGCGGTGAGTAGACCGTCCACGCGCGTGCGGGTTCTCGCTTCGCGGTCCCAACTTCGCGCCCGAACCTGTAACGCGAACCAAAGGACCCGGCCGGATCGGGCTGAGCGGTCAGGCGGACCGGCGGCGCGTGGCGGCGGGCGGCGCGCCCTTCTCGCGGGGGGCGAGCATGCCGGTGCCGAGTTTGTGGACGAGGTAGAGCGCGCTGTGCAGGCGCAACCGGTCCTCGCCCAGTTCGCGCAGGGACTTGCCGAGCAGGTGCTCGGCCTTCCTGACGCGGTACAGGACGGTGTTCTTGGCGACGTAGAGGCGTTCGGCGGTCGCGGCGACGCTGCGCTCCTGTTCGAGGTAGCACAGGACCGTCTCGCGGAGCGCGGCGGTGGATTTGTCATCGGCGGCCAGCGGGCCGAGTTCGCGAACAACGAAGTCCGTGGCCGCGGGCATCTCGTTGCCGAGCAGCAGGAGGAGTTCCAGTGCGCCGTAGTCGCGGACGCCGGCGGGCCGGGTCTCCGCCACCGTCTCCAGGGGTTCGCAGGCGCGGGCCTGGAAGTGGGACTGGCTGAAGCCGGTGATGCCGTCGCCCGGAAGTCCGGAAAACGCCTGGATGTGGGCGGGCACCGAGAGGGGTTTCTCGATGTGCCGGAATGCCGTGGGGCGGGCGGTGCTGCGGCCTCCCCACGCCCACAGCCGGGTGGTGCCGACGGGCAACAGGAGTGTGGAGGAGCAGCCGGCCGCCTCCAGCAGGTTGCGTGCCGTGTCCTTGAGGCCGCCGACGCCGTCGGGTACGGGTTCCTCGCAGGTGAGGATCAGGGCGATGTGGTGCAGCGTCAGGTCGTAGCCGAGGCGCTGCACCGTGCTCGCCAGGTCGACCGGGCGGCCTTCCAGGATCGCGTTGACGAGAGTGATGCGTCCTCGGGCGAATCCGGCGAGCCAGCGCGCTCGGCACTCGGCGAATTCCTTGCCGATGAACAGGGACAGTTGTTCCATGCCGTCGAAGAGATCCGCGGAGAGCCGCCGCATCGCTTCCGGGCGCTCCGCCATGGGCAGCGCGATGGTGCAGGAATCGAAGAATTCCTGCATGAGTTCCGCATGGATGAAGCGTACGCAACGGAGCAGTGGGTCGACCTGCATGCCGAATTCGACACCTTTGCGGATTATGTCCCCGATTTCGTTCTTCAAATTCTCCGGCAGGGTTTCCAGCGCGCCGAGCCGCAACACCCCCCACAGGGAGACCGCTTCGAAAAGCTTGGGATCGACATGTGGACCGAGGTCGTCGGAAGCATGTTTCTCGGCCACCCGGTCGACGAGGACGCGACTCTTCTCCAGAGCCCAGCCCACTGCTTCCGGACCGGCCACGGAAATCGCCTGGTCGAGCAGTGGGGTATTGATGAACGACTGATTCAGTATTTCTTGCTCAAAAGGGCGTAGCAAATGTATCAAAGCACATCCTCCGGCACTTCCCTTTCAGTGATCCCAACGCTAGCACCCGCGTTCGACAGCCGAGGAATCGCTGGGTAATTGCGGAGTATCAGTGGTCGGCGGAGTTACTCATACCCGGCGATGAGCCGTGGGTTGCCAGGTGTTATCTAGACTCCGCGCATGACTGATGAGGCCGGTCACAAAAAATCCACTTCCGTACCGGTGGCCTGGGTATTGTCGGCGAGAACCGGCGCCGGTCTGGCCGCTCGGGCGGCCAGACTGAGCGGGCAGGCGCGGTCGGATCCTGCGACGTCGGCGGCCGAGATCGGCGCGCGGCTCGTCGCCGGTGGCACGCCGTCCGGGGAGCGTGCGGTCGTCGTCGACGACACCCGGGAAGGGCTGCTCGCGGGGCTGGACGCGCTCGCCTCGGGCGAGGAGGCGCCCAACCTCCTCACCGGCAGGGGCGAGGCGGGCCGCCGGGCGGTGTTCGTGTTCCCCGGTCAGGGCACCGAGTGGCCCGGGATGGCCGCGGACCTGCTGCGCTCGGCGCCGGTGTTCGCCGACCGCGTCCGTGCCTGTGAGCAGGCACTGGCCCCCCACGTCGACTGGTCACTGGAAGAGGTGCTGACCGGCCGCGCGGGCGCGCCGTCGCTGGAGCGCGTCGACGTCCTGCAGCCCGTGCTGTTCGCGACCATGGTGTCGCTGGCGGCGCTGTGGCGGTCGTTCGGGGTCGAGCCGGCCGCCGTCGTCGGCCACTCCCAGGGCGAGATCGCCGCCGCGCACGTGGCGGGGGCGCTCTCGCTGGAGGACGCGGCGCGGCTGGTCGCCCTGCGCAGCCGGACGCTGGAGGCGATCCGCGGCGACGGGGCCATGGTCACGATCATGGGCTCCGGTGAGCAGGTGCGGGAGATGCTGGCGGGCTGGGAGGGGCGGCTGTGGGTGGCCGCCGTCAACGGGCCGGGCGCGTTGACGGTCTCCGGCGGCGTGGAGGACGTCCGCGCGTTCGAGTCGGCTCTGTCGGCCGCCCGGATCCTGCGGTGGCGGCTGCCGGGAGTCGACTTCGCCGCCCATTCCGGGCAGGTGGAGGCGGTCCGGGACGAGGTGCTGCGCCTGTCGAAGGAGACCTGCCCCCAGGACACCGGCGTCGCCTTCTACTCCACCGTCACCGCCGGGCGGATCGGACCGGCCGGGCTCGGCGGCGACTACTGGTACCGCAATCTCCGGGAGACGGTGCGGTTCCACAAAACGGTGTCGGCGCTCCTGGCGGACGGCTACGACACGTTCGTCGAGTGCGGTCCACAGCCGGTGCTCAACATCGGCCTCCAGGGGATCGCCGACGAGTCGGGGACCCCGGTGTCGCTTCTGGCGAGCCTGCGCCGCGACGAGGGGGGCATGCGGCGTTTCGTCACCGCGCTCGCGGACGCGTACGTGCACGGGTTGCCCGTCGACTGGCGGCGCCTCTACGGGGAGGCGGGGCAGGGGGCGCCGTGCTGAAACGGGAACGCCGTCCGTGCCTGCCGGTCGAGGGAGAGCAGTGCCCTGAGTCCCTCGGCGAGGGGGGCCAGCTGATCGGGGTACCACAGGGGCAGGCCGGGCGTCCCGGCGTCGTCGCCGGGCCCGGGGAGGGGCGCCCCTGTGCCGCGGGCGCAGTGGCGGAGGAACTCCTCCCGCTGACCGGGGGTCTGCCCGCTGATCCACAGGGCGTAGTTGGCGCTCTTGTGCGCGCATTCCTGGAGCGGGATGCGGGCGTGGGCCACATGGCGGTCGACGGGGTCGCGGAAGACGTAGTGCGGATCCTGGCAGGGCGCGTCGCCGTACGAGACGGACAGCAGGCCGCGGCGCACCAGGTCGGCGAGGTCGGCGCGGACCTCTTGCCGGTCCCGGCCGCCCGCCGCCGCCACCGCGTCGGCCCAGAACACGGTGTCGACGGTGGCGGCGTCCTGGAGCGTGACGCGCAGGGTGCCCGGCAGCCGGTCCAGCGCGGCTTCGGACCGCCATCGCAGGGTGGGGGGTACGGCGTGGACGAGGCGTTCGGCGTGCTTGTCGTACGCCGTGGGCTCACCGCCCCGCCGCAGGGCGTCCCGGATCAGCCGCACGTAGTCGTGGGCGACCCGGGGCAGACCCGCGCAGACCGGTACGAGCACGCAGCGCAGCGCGGTGAGCAGTTCGTCGAGGGTGCCGTCGTCGTCCACCGGGTGGGGGACGAGGACGGTGGGGCGCAGGAGACGGTCCCACAGGGTCTGCAGATCCCGGTCCGCGAGAGGCGGCACCGTCACCGTCGTGCCGTACAGCCAGGTCGTTCCCGCCGTGCGGCGCGTGTCGGCGATGACGAACGCCGAGGCGCCGCCGAAGGGTTGGGAGATCCGGTCGACGAAGTCCAGGACCAGGGGGTCGGCGTACTCCACGTCGTCGACGACCAGGACGAGCCGGCGCGCGTGGGCCATGGACTCCAGCAGGGTCATCAGGGTCTGTGGCCGGTCGGTGTCGCCGGTGCGGTCACGGTCCGGCGTGCGTTCCAGGAGGGGCAGGAGCGCGGCGCGGGTGCGCATCGCCTCGTCCGGGGTGCGCGCCACGGCGGCGGCCGTGCGGCCCAGTTTCGCCCGCGCCACGTCCGAGGGGTCCTGCGCGGTGATGCCGCAGCAGTCCCGCAGGGCGTGGGCCAGGGACCAGTCGTCCAGCACGGCGGGCAGCCGTACGACGGGCGGCGGCTCGTGGGCGTGACGTTGCCGGAGGGTCCGCAGGAGTTCCACGGCGAGGTGGGTCTTTCCCGTGCCGGGGTCCCCGACGAGGGAGACGAGGCGGGGTCCGGTCCCGGCGAGGAAGCGGTCCAACTCCGCGTCCAGTCGCCTCCGTTCCCAGTCGCGGCCGACCGTCGGCTGCGGGGCGGCCAGGTCGTGGCCGTAGGGCTGGACGCCGATCGCGCACCACACCACGCTCTGGATCTGCGCGCGGTGGTAGACGATCTTGGCCTCGGTGGCCCGTCGGGTCCGGTCGCAGACCCATATCTCGTCGCGGTGGACGTACGGCAGGAGCGAGGAGCACATCTCGCCGACCGTTCCGGTGACAGCCGGGGGTCCGCCGTCGGGCCTGGCGCGCACCACGGCGAGCCCCGAGGCGACGGCGACGAGTACCCCGCCGTCCGGTGCCGGGAAGGCGCCGGTCGTCCCGGCGTCGCGGTCGCCCCGGGTGAACCGGGCGCGCAGGGCCAGCGCGCACAGGACGGCGCGGTAGGGATCGTCGCCGTGGCAGGGGTCGGCGCCGAAGGCGACCTGCCAGTTGGCGCCCATCCGGGTCAGGAGGATCCCGCCGAAGCGGGCGACCTCTTCCTGAACCGCGGTGTGCATCTGCGTCTGCTTCTCCTCCACGGACTCGGGGAGGGTGCCCAGGTCCGTCCACTGCCACAGGACACGCACCTGCAGCACGGTGACCTGCCTGCGCTCCGTCGGGGGCCGGTGGGCGCGTCCGGGGGGCGGTGCGGCGGCGCCGGAACCGGGGAGCGGCCGCGGGGTGCCGGGGTCTCGGGCGGTGCATGCGAGCGCGTGGTCCGCGGCGGGGGCCGGACAGCGGGCCGGGGACCATACCGAGCCGGCGCCGGGCAACAGGAGGACGGGGTCGCGGGTGCGGATCGCGTGGTGGAGCCGTTGCAGTTCGGGGCCGGGTTCGATGCCGAACGCGAGTTCCAGTTCGGCGCACCGGCGTTCGTACATGTCCAGGGCCTCCGCCTGTCGGCCGCACCGGGCCAGGGCCATCATGCACAGGCCCAGCAGCCATTCGCGCCGCCCCTCGGCGCGGGTCAGCCGCTGGAGTTCCACCAGGACCTCTTCATGCCGGCCGCACATCAGTTCGACCTCGGCGTAGTCCTCGAAGGCGTCCAGGCAGGCGTTCTCGACGGCGTCCCGTTCGGGCCACGAGATACCGGCCTCGACCAGGTCCGCCAGCGTGTGCCCGCGGCGCAGGTCCAGCGCCTGGCGGAAGACCGCCGCCGCCCGTTCGGGGCCGCTGCCGGCCATCAGGGTGCGTCCGCGCCGCACCAGCGCGCCGAAACGTGTGACGTCGATCAGTTCCTCGTCCACTTTCAGCAGATATCCCGGAGCCCGGGTGAGCAATTCCACCGCGACTCCGTTCCGGTCGACCGAATGCCCGAAAAGCGTCTTGCGTATCTGCATCACGGAATTATGGAGAATCTTGCGGGCGGAAGCAGGCTCCTTTCCGTTCCACAATGCGGCGGTCAGAGCACTGCTCGAAACGACCTGATTGGGATGGAGCAGAAGATATCCGAGAACGGCGCGCCCCTTCGCTCCAGGAAGGGGAATCTCGCCGTTTTCAGCGATTACCCGAAGCGAACCCAGGACTTGAAACTCCACCATTCCGCCCTCCGCTCTCGGCTTCACATGCAGGTCGATGTTGAACATACAACTACCCCGGTCGGCACACCAGAACCCCCAGGTCAAGTCTCACCCAACCCTCCTCAGACATAATCCAAAATAAGCCGCTAACCAGGCAAAGCACTGCCCTGAATCCGGATTGCCTCCCAGTAATTTCACCATTCGTTCACCATGTATACCTTTACGTGCAAGCGGCTTAATCAGAGGCGTACCGAATCCCGAAAGACTCCTCACAAACCCAAGGAAGGACCCAGCACGTGGCAGACCAGACAGAGTTCTCCGCGGAACTGCTCACCTACCTCCGCGGCATCTCCCTGCGCGAGGACGACATCCTCGCCGACCTGCGCTCGAACACCCGGGAACTCCCCCTGGGACACACCATGCAGGTCATGCCCGAAGAGGGTCAGTTCCTCGGGTTTCTCGCCTCGCTCACCCAAGCCCGCACCATTGTCGAAATCGGCACCTTCACCGGCTACGCCGCTCTCTGCCTCGCCCGCGCCCTGCCCCCCGACGGCCGGCTCATCACCTGCGACACCAACCCCAAATGGCCCCGCTACGCCGCCCCCTACTGGAAGCGCGCCGGAGTCGACCACCTCATCGACGTCCGCATAGGCGACGCCCGCGACACCCTCAGCGCGCTCCTCGACGAACACGGTGAATCCACCGTCGACCTCGTCTTCATCGACGCCGACAAGACCGGCTACCACGACTACTACGAGAAAACCCTGCGGCTCCTGCGGCCGGGAGGGCTCGCCGTCCTCGACAACACCGCCCTCTTCGGCCGCGTCGCCGACCCCGCCGACCAGCACGAGGACACCACCGCCATCCGCGCCCTCAACGCCCTCCTCCACCGAGACCCCCGCGTCGACCTCTCGCTCCTGCCCATGGCCGACGGAATCACCCTCGCCCGCAAGCGCACCCCCTGAACACCTGGGGCGCCGACGCGCGGACCGGCGAGGCGGCGTGGGTGAGCGCCGCCTCGCCGGTCCGTGGGTGCGTCAGCAGCAGCGGCCGGCCGGCCGGCTCTCCTGCTGGGCGGCGCGCGGCACTTGGTACTCGCGGCGGGTCGGGACCGGTGCCAGGGGGTGGTGGAGCCGGTGCCGCCCGCAGTAGCGGTCGTACTCCGCCTCCCCGGTCAGCTCGCGCAGGTACCAGCGCACGGCGCGCGCCCGGCGGCGGAGCCTCACGAGTGGACTTCGGCGAGCGGTTCGGCGGGCTGGTCGGACACGTCGATGCGGGACTCGACGTAGGGCGCCTCGGTGGTCGGCATCGGGACACCGGAGCGCACCGCGCGCACGCAGACCACCGCCGCGTTGCCGAGCACCACGGTGACCAGTACCAGGAAGAGGGCGATGAGGACACCGTCGACGGTGGAGTTGGTGACGACGGTGTGCATGTCGGCCAGGTGCTTGGCCGGGGCGAGGACCTGTCCTGCGTCCAGGACGTCGGCGTACCGGGCCCGTTGGGTGAAGAAGCCGACCTTCGGGTCGTCGGAGAAGATCTTCTGCCAGCCGGCGGTGAAGGTGACCACGGTGATCCAGGCCAGCGGAACGCCCGTGACCCAGGCCCAGCGGGTCCGCCCGGACTTGATGAGGATCGTGGTGCAGACGGCGAGGGCGAGCGCCGCGAGGAGCTGGTTGGCGACACCGAAGAGCGCATAGAGGGTGCTGGAGCGGCTCGGCGGCCCGGGTGCCGTCTTCGACGGGGCGGCCCGGCGGATCGGCGGCGACGCGCTGCTGCTGACCCCGCACCAGCAACCGGGAGAACGTGGTGGCCGAGGCGTACTACGAGTTCTACCGGAAGTGGCGCAGGCTCCGGGACGCCAGGGCGGCGGAGGCGTATCTGCGCTCCACGGTCTGCAATCTCACCCGGATGCGGATACGGCACCTCCAGGTCGCCCGTAAGCATGTGGAGAACCCGCCCGAGGAGACCGTCGTCTCCGCCGAGAACGCGGCGCTGCTCCGCGACGACCAGCGCGTCCTGATCGGCGCGCTGCGGCAGTTGCCGGCTCGGCAGCGTGAGGCGCTCGTGCTGCGGCACTGGCTCGGGCTGAAGGAGAGCGAGATCGCCGCCGCGATGGGCATCTCCGGCGGTTCGGTGAAGACGCACACCGCGCGCGGCCTCGCCGCGCTGACCCAGGTGATGGAGGCCCGGCGATGAACCACACCGGCCGAAGCCGCACGGAGCGGGAGCTGACCGAGGCCCTGGCCGCCCTCGCCGGGGGGATCCAGGGCACCCCGGACGCCTACCGCACGGCGCGCGGCGGGTGGCTGCGCCGCGAACGCCGGCGCCGGTTCGTCGTCGCCGTAGTCGTCGCCGTAGTCTTCACGCTGGCCACGCTGATCGGGCTGTGGGTGCTGAACCGGGCGCCGGCGCACTCGGGGGTGATCTTCACCGGCACGGGCGCCTGTGTCCCGTACGGCGAAACGAACGGGGGCGTCAAGATCGCATCAGCAAGGTCCCTGGCCGGGACGTAGAGTCGCCGTGGGGGGAAAGAATCTGCGGCAGAGAAGATCATCAGGACATGTCTGCGGCCGAAAGAGCAAGGGATGCACTTTTTCATACTCGGTCCGTTGAAGGTAGTCGCCGACGACTCCCCCCTCTTCCTCACAGGAACCCACCAGCGCACAGCCCTCGGGCTATTGCTGCTGCGCATCAACCGCGTCGTCACCACCGACCGTCTCGTGACCGCCCTGTGGCGGAACAACCCTCCCGCGACGGCCGTCAAGATGGTGCACAAGGCGATGGCCAAGCTCCGCGCCCTGCTGGCCGGCGCGTCCTCCTCCGGCACCGGACCGGAACTCATCACCGGCGAGGGCGGCTACATGCTGCGTGTCGACCCCGCGCGACTCGACTGCACGCGCTTCTTCGCCCTGATCAGCCGGTCCCGGGAGGCGTACCTCACCGGATCCCCGGTAACGGCGACCCGTGCCCTCACGGAGGCCCTGACGCTGTCCCGGGGGTCCGTGCTGGAGGATCTGACCGAATCGGGCATGTCCTGGCCCGAGTTGCGCACTCTGGAACACCGGCGCCAGACCGTGCTGAAAGACATCTTCGACATCGCGCTGTCCTGTGGACGGCATCGCGACATCGTCGCCGACCTGGTCTCCCTGACCGAGGTCCAGATCCCCCATGAACGCCTGACCGGTCAGTGCATGGTGGCCCTGTACCGGTGCGGACGGCAGCTCGACGCCCTGGCCGTCTACCGCCGCACCCGGCTCGCGCTCGTCCGGCACCTCGACCGCGAGCCGGGCGAGGACCTGCGGAATCTCCATCTGCGCATCCTCAACCAGGACGCGTCCCTCGACTGGAACCCGGACAGCAGCCTCAAGTCGGCCGCCGGCGCCGGGTGAGGCCGCGCCCGCTTGCAGACACGATTCTTCGCCACCCTCTCGCGCCCGGCTTCCCGGCCGCCTGATCACGGCCGGGAAGCCGGGCGTTCACGGCCGGGAAGCCGGGCGTTCACGGCCGGGCTACCGGATGCTCCTCCACGAGGCTGGACGGGGCGACGAGCCTGAGGGTGTCCGGGAGCGCCCGCTGATCCGGGACGAGGTGAAGCCGGACGACGACGCCGTCGTCCTGCGGACCCGGCGCGAGGTGCCCCAGGCATGAACAGTCCTCCTCGGTGAACCCCGCCAACCGGTAGGTGATGTCCATCATCCTGTTGCGCTCGGTGCGGCGGAAGTCGGCCACCAGGTGCGCACCGGCCTCATGGGCCTTGCCGATGAGCCAGTTGAGGAAGGCGCCGCCGATCCCGAAGGACACCACCCGGCAGGACGTGGCCAGCAGCTTGAGGTGCCACACCCGCGCCTGGGTCCGCAGCAGCAGCACGCCGATCGCCCCGTGCGGGCCGAACCTGTCGGTCAGGGTGGCGACGAGGACGGCATGGCCGGGGTCGTCGATGAGCCCGCGCAGCACGTGGTCCGAATAGTGGACCCCGGTCGCGTTCATCTGGCTGGTCCGCAAGGTGAGTTCCTCGACCCGGGCCAGGTCCTCGGCGCTGGCGTGACCGATGCGCAGTTCCATGTCCAGGGTGCGCAGGAAGGCGCTGTCGGGTCCCGCGAAATCCTCCTGCGCGGCCTGCCGCCGGAAGCCTGCCTGGTACAGGGACCGGCGGTGGCGCGCGTCGGCGGTCGTCCGGGCCGGGGTGAACTCCGGCAGGCCGGGGAGGGAGAGGACCTGATCGTTGGAGTAGCAGCGGACCTCGGGGAGGTGGAAGGCCACCTCCGCGCGCTCGGCCGGCTGGTCGTCGACGAACGCCAGGGTGTTGTGGGCGAACCGGAGTTCCTCCGCGACGCGCCGGATCGACTCTGACTTCGGCCCCCAGCCGATCTTCGGGACGACGAAGTAGTCGGCGACGCCGAGCTCTTCGAGCCGGCGCCAGGCCAGGTCGTGGTCGTTCTTGCTGGCGACGGAGTGGAGTATGCCGCGTTCGTCGAGACGCTCCAGAACGTCCCGAACCGCCTTGTCGAAACGGACCCGGTCGTCTTCGAGCAGGGTGCCCTGCCACAAGGTGTTGTCGAGGTCCCACACCAGACACTTCACCAACGGCGGCGTGTCGCCGGACATCGCCTCTCCCCTCGCTCCTGAGTTCATGTCACCGGGACAGGGCGTGCTGTCCGAGGATCAGCTGGCAGATCTCGCTGCTGCCCTCGATGATCTCCATCAACTTCGCGTCGCGGTATGCGCGGGCCACCACGTGACCGTCCGTCGCCCCGGCCGAGGCGAGGACCTGCACGGCCGACGCCGCGCCCCGCACGGCGTGCACGGAACTGAGGTACTTGGCCAGCACAGTCGCCGTGACCTGGTCGGGGGCCCCGCCGTCCCAGCAGCGGCTGGCGTGCTCGCTGACCCGGGTCGCGGACTGTTCGGCCACCAGCAGTTCGGCCAGGTGCCGGACGACGAGCTGGTGTTCGGCCAGTGGCCGGCCGGACTGGTAGCGGGTACGGGCGTGCTCGGTGACCGCGTCCAGGCACGCGCGCAGGATGCCGACGCAGCCCCACGCCACGGACATCCGGCCGTAGGCGAGCGCCGTGGTGACCAGCAGGGGCAGCGGCTGCCCGCCACCGCCGAGCAGCGCGGACGACGGCAGCCGCACGGAGTCCAGCCGCACCGAGGCGTGTCCGGCGGCCCGGCAGCCCAGCGGGTCGGCGACCTTCTCGATCCGTACCCCGGGCGCGTCGGCGGGGACGACGACGACACCGGCGCCGTCGGTGCAGCGGCCGACGACCAGGACCAGGTCCGCGTAGCTCGCCCCGGTCACCCAGACCTTCGCGCCGTCGACGACCACCTCGTCCCCGCCCTCGGTGATCCGGGTGCCGATGGCGGACAGATCGCTGCCCGCCTCGGTCTCGCTGAAGGCGACCGCGGCGAGCTTGCCGCCGGTCAGCAGGGGCAGATAGGCCTGGCGCTGCCCCGCGTCGGCGAGCCGCTGGACGGTCCACGCGGCCATGCCCTGGGAGGTCATGACACTCCGCAGGGAACTGCACAGGCTGCCCACGTACGCGGTCAGCTCGCCGTTGCGCTCGCTGGTGTACCCGCGTCCGGTGTAACGCTCGGGGACCTGGGCGCACAGCAGGCCCTGCCGGCCCAGTTCCCGCAGCACGGCCGTGGGAATCTCCCCGGCGAGGTCCCAGACCCCGGGCCGGTCACCGACGAGACCGGCGATCAGTGCCCGTTCGCCGGTCTCCTCGGTGACGCCGGTGCTCATGACCGGAGCCGGGTGACGAGTCCTGCCATGGAACGGGCGCTGCGGAAGTTGTCGAGTTTCAGGTCCTGGCCCTCGATCATCACGCCGAACGTCTGCTCCAGGTGGACGACGAGTTCCATGGCGAACATCGAGTTGGCGAGGCCCGTGGCGAACAGGTCGTCGTCCGGTGCCACCTCGACCTTCAGTTTGTCGTGGAGGTAGCGCGTCAGAGAGGCGGAGATCTCCGCCTCGTCCGCCGAGGCGGTTTCCGTGTCGCTCACTTCAGACCCTCTCCGTAGTCGTAGAACCCCCGGCCCGTCTTGCGTCCGAGGTCGCCGGCGCGCACCTTCTCCAGAAGCAGCACGCAGGGTTTGCTGCGTTCGTCACCGGTCCGCAGGTGCAGGGCGGTGAGCGCATCGGCGAGGTTGTCGAGGCCGATCAGGTCGGCCGTGCGCAGCGGTCCGGTCGGGTGGCCCAGGCAGCCCCGCATCAGCTGGTCGACCGCCTCGGCCGAGGCGGTGCCCTCGGCGACGACCCGGATCGCGTCGTTGATCATCGGGTGCAGGAGCCGGCTGGTGACGAACCCGGGCGCGTCGCGTATCACCACGGGCTGCCGCGCGAGCCCGGTGAGCAGCCGTTCGGTGGCCGCGAGGGTTGTGTCTGCGGTGCGCGGGCCCCGGCTCACCTCGACCATCTTGATCAGGTACGGGGGGTTCATGAAGTGCGTACCGATGACGTCGCCGGGGCGGGGCAGGCCGTCGGCCAGTTCGTCGACGGGGATGCCGGAGGTGTTCGTCAGCAGCGGTGTGCCGGGGGTGACCGCCTCGGCGGCCGTCGCCAGCGCCTTCGCCTTGGCGGCGAAGTCCTCGGTGACGGCCTCGACGACGGCCGTGACACCGGCGAGGTCCTCGGGAGAGGTGCTGAGGACCAGCTCGCCCCGGGGGACCCCGGCGGGCAGCGCCGCGACCAGACCGGCGTGCCGCACCTGGTGGGCGACGGCGGCCCGCGCACGCTCCAGCGCCTGCGGATCCGTGTCCATGAGCACCACGGGCACCCCGTGCCCGACAGCGAGCGCGGCGATGCCCGAACCCATGACGCCGGCGCCCAGGATGCCCAGTTGGTATGTCTCCGACTCCGTGCCCACGTGACCACCGTTCCGCGCGCGAACCAGCAGGATTCGCTACGCAGTCAACACACTCACGCGCCCCCACCGATCGCGCTGGAGTCACAAAGCGGGACGCCAAGTCTGAGTAGCCGTCCCAAGACCGACGCGGGGCAGCCGGAGGGCTGCGGGGGCGGCGGCTTTGAAGGGTGGGCGGGGGCGGGTCGGGGGGCAGTTCCGGCTTCAAGGAGCGGGCCGGGGCGCGTTGGGGGTAGTTCCGGGACGGCGGCTTCGAGGAGCGGGGCGATGGGAGGGCAGCGGCTTCGAGGAGCGGGGCGGGGGGGGACGGCGGCGGCTTCGAGGAGCGGGGCGGGGGGACGGGCGTACGCGCGAGGACGCGTCGGGGGTGGCCGCGGGACAGCGGCGGCCGACTTCGGGCGGTGTCGGTACCGGGCGTCTCCGGCGCCTGCGTGACGTAGCGGCTCCGGGACGGCGGCCGGCTTCCGGCGACACCCGCGCGAACAGCGAGCCTGACCGCCGAACCGCTCAACCCACCTACCGCAGCGCACCCGACACCGCGAGCGACTCCGCAACGGCCGCCCACTCCCGGCGACACCCGCGCAAGCGGCGAGCCTGACCGCCGAACCGCTCAACCCACCTACCGCAGCGCACCCGACACCGGGAGCGACTCCGCAACGGCCGCCCACTCCCGGCGACACCCACGCAAGCGGCGAGCCTGACCGCCGGACCGCTCGACGCCCCTGCCGCAGCGCACCCGGCATCGGACGCCGTCCGGTGGGCCGGGGAGCCGCTTCGCCGGTGGCGGTCAGAAGAGTGACATGCCTTCACCGCTGGTGTCGGCGATGACGGGGCGGGGCTCGGTGGGGAGGTCGTCCAGGCGGTCGGGGCCGGCTTCGGCGGCCACGGCGGGGGCGGTCTCGGCGAGCCAGGTGCGGAACCGCTCGACGGGCTCCCGGTAGGGCACCCGTGCCAGGACGCGGTGTTCGCCAGAGGGGCAGAGGTCGACGGAGACGGTAAGCAGGCAGGATCGGGGGGCGTTCTGACTGCCCGTCCACGAGACGCGCAGCACTCCGCAGGGTTTGCGCCCTCCGGAGCCCGGGTGGGTGGGGTGCAGGGCGCGGCTGGCTGTGTGGGCGGTCATGCGGCGAGGCGGGGCAGCGGCAGGGTGGTGCGGGTGCGACAGCCCGGACAGCGGTGCCAGTGGCGCAGCCAGCCGGCCGCGTCGGTGTCGAAGAGGCGCCGGTAGCGGCCGGCGACGCGGATGTCGTTGCCGTACAGGTGGTCGGGGCGCTCCAGCGTGTTGCAGGACGGGCAGACCGGGGCCGCGGACGTACCCGTGTTCATGGCAGTGATCCAGTACGGCGGTCGGCGCCGCACCGCAGACGGCACACAGCCACCCGGCCACCTGACGGGAGGTTCCGGGCTTGCGCCTCAGCGCCGAGTACAGCTGACCTCGCAGTTCGTCCCGGTACGGGCGCTGCGGGACGGCTGGACCGTGCACGTCCGTCACAGGCTGACGGCCCTGCCAACTGGGACGACGGTCTGGGCTCATCACCGCCCTGCCCTCCGGGGCGCTCCTCCTCCAGTTCCCGGCAGATGCGCCGACGCCAACCGCGCAGGGTGCCGACCGTACGCCCCTGCTCCGGCACACCCCGGAACGGACCGATACGGACCAGGTCCCGTACGTCCGTCTCCACCGCGTTCCACACCGCCGCCGGCCGCCGCACCTCGGCCTCCGATGCGCATGAGGGTGCAGCTCCTAAGGGTGATGCCAAAAACAAATCCTCGGCCTCGGCCGCATCGGCGCCTTCCACGCCGAGACCCTCTCCGGACTCGACGCCGTCGACTCCCTCGTCCTGACCGACCCGTTCGCCGATGCCGCGAAGGCCGCCGCCGAGAGGTTCGGCGGGGACGTCGTCGACTCGCCCGAGGACGCTGCTCGCGGCGGGTGTGGACGGCATTGTCGTGGCCGCCGCGACCGACGCGCACCCGGCGCCGATCCGCGCGGGTGTCGAGGCCGGCATCCCGGTCTTCTGCGAGAAGCCGGTCGCGAGGACCATGGCCGAGGGCGTCGAGGTCCTCAAGGCCGTCCAGGACAGCGGGGTGCCGATCCAGATCGGCTACAACCGGCGCTTCGACACCGGGTTCGTCGCCGCGCGCGGCCGTCCGGGCGGGTGAGCTGGGCACGCCGCACACGGTCCGCTCAACGACCCTGGACCCGGCTCCGCCGCCCGCCGCGTACGTCGCCGCGTCCGGCGGTATCTTCCGGGACTGTTCCGTACACGACTTCGACATCATCCGCTGCGGGACGGGCCGCGAGGTCACCGAGGTGTACGCCGTCGGCGGCAACCGGGGCGCGGACTACATCAAGGAGGCGGGGGACGCCGACACGACCGGCGCGATCCCCACCCTCGACGACGGCACCATCGCCGTCGTCTCCAACTCCCGGCACAACGGCCGCGGTTACGACGTCCGCATGGAGATCCACGGCTTCACGGACTCCATCGCGGTGGGCCTGGAGGACAAGCTGCCGCTCCGGCCGGTGGAGCCCGGCGTGACCTTCCCGTCCGGCACCCCGCACGACTTCTTCATGGACCGCTTCACGGCGGCGTACCGCGCGGAGCTGACCGCGTTCACCGAGGTCGTGACGGGTACTCGCCCGTCCCCCTGCACGATCGAGGACGCTCTGGAGGCGGGCTGGATCGCGGAGGCGTGCACGCTGTCGCTGCATGAGCACCGTCCGGTGACGATCGCGGAGGTGCGGGGGCCTGAGAGGGCCGGACGACGCGCCGGTGCCGTGCCCCTCGCTCTCCCGCCAGGGGCACGGCACCAAAAGCTCCACTGCTCACTCTTCAAAGATGCTGATGGCCCGGACCGGGCAGACGCGGACGGCCTCCCGCACGAGCGGGTCCCCGGCGCCGTCCTCGCGGCCCGGCAGCAGCTCGCTGAGCCCTTCGTCGTTCTGGGTGAAGACACCGGGTGCGGTCCGGGCGCACTGGGCCGCGCCGACACAGGTGTCCTGATCGATCTCGATACGCATGTCGGCCAACCTCTACCAGGTCACGGGAAGTTCGAGCATTCCCTGAATGGTGTCGCCCGGCTTGAAGGGGATCTCCTCCGCGGGCGCGTCCAGCCTCAGGTCGGGCAGCCGTTCGAAGAGTGTCCGCAGCGCGATCTCCATCTCGGCCCGCGCCAGGTTCTGCCCGAGACACTGGTGAACGCCGAAGCCGAACCCCAGGTGCTGACGGACCGGGCGGTGCCAGTCCAGCTCGTCGGGATTGTCGAAGACCTCGGTGTCGCGGTTGATGAGGGACGGCGCGAACACGAGCCCCTCGCCGGCCTTGATCGTCGTACCGGCGATCTCGATGTCCTCCAGGGCCAGCCGCAGGAGCCCGTCCGCGATGGCCAGAAACCGCATCAGCTCGTCCACCGCGGCGGGCCACAGGGACGGGTCGGCGCGCAGTTCGGCCAGTTTGTCCGGGTGCTGGAGCAGGGTGAAGGTGCCGAGCGAGAGCATGTTCGCCGTCGTCTCGTGCCCGGCCACCAGCAGGATGAACGCCAGGGCGACCAGGTCGGCCCGCTCCATCTCCCCTTCGACCATCTGCGTCCGGATCAGGTCGTCGAGCAGTCCGTCACCGGGTGTCACCTGTTTGCGGTCGATCAACTCGCCGAGGTACGTGTCAAGTTGGGAGCCCGCGTCGAAGGCGTCCTCGGGCAGGCCACGCGACATCCTGCGGCACTGCGTCTCGAAGAACTCGTGGTCCTCGTACGGGACGCCGAGCAGCGAGCAGATCACCATCGACGGCACGGGCAGCGCGAAGGCGCTCACCAGTTCGGCCGACGGGCCCTGGGCCACCATCGCGTCGAGCAGCTCGTCGACGGTTCGCTGGATCTGCGGTCGGAGTTCGGCCGTCCGCTTGAGTGTGAAGCTCGGGATCAGCGTCCGTCGTTGGGCGGCGTGCTCGGGATCGTCTATGCCGCACACCGTCGGACGGCGGTCCCGGACGCCCGTCGCGAAACGCGGGTCGGGGATCGGGAAGCCGTCGCGCCACGCCTCGACGGACACGCGCTGGTCGACCATCAGTTCGCGGGCCACGGTGTGGCCGGTGACCGCCCACACCTCGCGGCCGTCGTACAGGGTGATCCGCGACAGCGGCCGTGCCAGCGCGTCGTAGGCGCCGGGCGGGTGAAAGGGGCAGGTACGGTTCTGAGGAAAGGGCAAAGCGGCGGATTGCGTCATCGATGACCTCGCAAGCGAAGGGCTCCCCTACTGGTTCGTCATTAGATCCGCGAACCGTTGCGGCCGATCGCGCTGGAGTCACAAACCGGGGCGGCAAGTCTGAGCAGTCAGCCCAAGACCGCGAGCGGTGCGGCCCCTCCCCTCCCGATCCTGCTCCCATGCCCGCACCCATCACCCCCGCCCGCATCACCGACCTCCACGAAGTCCTCGCGGCCTACCCCCGCTACTGGGGCGACCGCGACCTGCGCGCACTCCATCTCCGCGCGCTGGTGCAGGAGTTCCCGGAGACCTGCCTCGTGGCCCGCGCCGAGGACGGGACCCGGGGGTATGTGATCGGCTTCATGACGCCGGGCGGTACGGGCTACGTGCACCTCATCGCGGTGCGTGACGACACGAAGGGAACCGGGCTGGGCCGGGCGCTGTACGAGGCGTTCAGCGAGGCCGCGCGGCGGCAGGGCGCTGTGCGGTTGAAGGCGATCACGAGCACCGGCAACACGGGATCGGTGGCGTTTCACAAGTCGCTCGGGTTCGAGGCGAGCGTGGTGGACGACTACAACGGCCCCGGTGAGCCGATGGTCCGAGAGGGCAGCACCTCCGCCAGCCCGTACCCGGATCTTCGCCTGGATCAGCCAGGCGTGCGCGGCAGCCGCCGGGGTCTTGGCGGTGTTGAAGACATAGCCCGGCATGTAGTCCCGGAACACGAGGGTTGCGGCGCGGATCCTTCAAACCCTCAGCAGCGGCTGCTGTGGATGTCCACCAACGCGCCCGCAGGCGTTGAGAGTCAGAGCTCGGGGTGCTGTCCCCAGGCCGATGACTGTCGTGAGCGACACGGACGAATCCGCGCACGCCGGCCATCCGCCGCGCCGTCAACCCGGGTGGGTGCGTGCCCACTTGGGCACTGTGCGGTGATCAGTTACTCGCTTCCTCGTTCGCCGACGTCATGGGGTCTTCCTCGGTGAGCCGGCCGGCGAGCCGCTGAATCGCGGATCGGATGCCCTGGCCGTAGCCGTCGTCGTCGAGCGCATCGAGGTGCTCCTGCGCCTGGGTCAGGTGCGTGCGAGCCTGCGTGGTGTCTCCGAGTTTGTGGAAGTCCGCGGCGAGGTTGAGATGCAGGGACGGGTAGAACCCGCGGATGGCCAAGGCCGAGTCGTGCTGCTTGGCCCGCTCGTCGGTCACCGAGGCGGCGGCGTCCAAGGCACGCAGATCCCAGTCCAGTTCGTCCTGCGGGTCCGGCTGAAGATCGGCCATGTAGTGGGCGAGGACGCAGCGGTGGAAAGGGTCTCCGTCCGGGGCGATCTCTTCCCAGATCTCGGCGAACCGTTGCCGAGCACCGGAGCTGTCGCCCGCGTGCTGCAGCACCATGGCTTCCTCGATGCGCTTCATGGTCATGTCCTCGGTGGGCACGGCAGCCTCTCCGTCGCTTGTCACTGATCGCGTGGAAGCGTAGGGGCA
>NZ_KQ948952.1 GCF_001514235.1 Streptomyces caeruleatus
GCCCTGTGCGGGTGGGTGGGGGTTGGGGGCGGTCTCGTCCTCAAAGACGCCGGGCGGGCTGACAGGGCCCGGACCGGCGCCGAAAGCGGGCGCCTCCACCCGAGTGGCTCCCCGCGCCACACCCACCCCCTATGTCGCGTTTGTCTGATTAGCGCGTATCGTCACCGCATGCCCACGCCCTACGGATCCCGCGGCGGCATGGCGTTCGGCGCGGAGGAGCTGCGTGTGCTCCGCCGCGCCCTCGCCCTCGCCCTCAACCCCCGCCCCGCCTCCCCCGAGGAGGTCCAGGCCTGTCTCCGTCTCGCCGAGTCCCTCGACGAGGCGATGCGCGAGGGCGCCCGGCTGCGTGCCTTCCTGGTGGCCGACCTCGCCCGCTACCGCGCCGCCCTCCCCGGCACCGCAGCCGGCTACCTCACCCTCCTCGAGGAGGCCCTCGGGGCCGGCTACCACCCCGAACCCGCCGACCTCAACGCCCTGCGTGCCCTGCGCGGCAACCCCGCCGCGGCCACCCTCCTCCAGGCCGTACGAGCCCGCCTAGCGCCCGGCAGGCCCGGCGCCGTCCGCCCGGCCGTCCCCGCGTCCCGTACGCACCTCCTGGCCCTCCCCGGCGGCCTCTCCGAGCCGACCGCCCCCCGCCTCCCGGTCGACCTCCCCGCCCAGGCCGCAGGCAGCCAGGACCCCGCCAAGCAGCCCCGCAAGAAGCCCGCCGAACGCCCGGCCGCCCCCAAACCCGCCCCCGCCCCAGGCCCCCAGCCCACCCCCAAGCCGCACCGCCCCATCCCCACCCCCGGCGAGGTCTTCCCCCGCCGCAAACCGGCCCCGCCCTCCGAAACCACGCCCCAGCAGCTCGCCGCAGGCTGAGCGCTGGCTACCCTGGACGCATGGACTACGTCTCCGCACTCCTCCCCCCGGTCGTCATGGCCGTGTTCTTCATCGGTGTGATCAGGGTGATCGTGAAGACCCAGGGCGGAGCCAACAAGGCCAAGGAGGACGCGGCCGTGGACGCCGCCCTCTCGCGCGTGGAGGCCCCCCGCCAGGCTTCCCCGAGCCCGGACGCCTAGACCAGGGCGCCCAGCCCGGGACGTCCGCACCAGGACGCCCGAACCCGGCGTACGACTCCAAGCTGCAACGCTTTCCGAGTCGTACGCCCTTTTTATTCCCGTTTTCCAGAGAAAGTGCCCGTCCGGCACGCCAACACCCAGATCTCCCACTATTGTGCTGAGTTGTGCCTCGCCCATTGGGAGAACTCGAAGACGCGGTCATGACGCGGGTGTGGAAGTGGAACCGCCCGGTGACCGTTCGAGAAGTCCTGGAAGATCTCCAGCAGGAACGGTCCATCGCGTACACCACGGTGATGACCGTTTTGGACAATCTCCATCAGAAGGGCTGGGTACGCCGCGAAGCGGAAGGCCGGGCCTATCGATATGAGGCGGTCTCCACCCGAGCCGCCTACGCCGCGGCCCTGATGAACGACGCCTGGTCCCAGAGCGACAACCCCGCCGCCGCACTCGTCGCCTTCTTCGGCATGATGAGCGACGAACAGCGCCACGCCCTGCGGGACGCCGTACGCATCGTCCAGGGCCCGGAAACACCCGAACCCACGGAACCGCCCGATACACGAGGCGTTACGAGTACGGATACGAGCAGCACCGATACGAGCAGCGTAGATACAGGCAGGCCGGATACGGGCAGCGCCGATACGGGCAGGCCACATACGCGCGGCGCCGATACCGACCCCGATACGGCCACCCCGCATACCCGCGCCGATACCGTCCCGGATACCCGCCCCGATACCGCCGATGAGAACCCCGCCTCGGCGCAGGAGTCCGACGGGCGATAGCGTCCGCTCATGTCAGCAGAGAGTCACTCGGCCGAGAGCCCCGCGGCTCAGAGCCCGGAAGTCACCGCTAAAGCCATCACCGTCCGGCGGGCCCGTACCGGCGATGTCCCCGCGGTACGTCGTCTCCTTGACGAGTACGTCCGGCGTCGCATCCTGCTCGACAAAGCCACGGTGACGCTTTACGAGGACATCCAGGAGTTCTGGGTCGCGGAACGGGACGACAACGGCGAGGTCGTCGGCTGCGGCGCCCTGCACGTGATGTGGGAAGACCTCGCGGAAGTCCGCACTCTCGCGGTGAAGCCCGGCCTGAAGGGCGCCGGCGTCGGTCATCAGTTGCTGGAGAAGTTGCTGCACACCGCGCGCTGGCTCGGCGTTCGACGGGTTTTCTGTCTGACCTTCGAAGAGGACTTCTTCGGCAAGCACGGCTTCGTCGAGATCGGCGAGACACCGGTGGACACCGATGTCTACGCGGAGCTGCTGCGTTCCTATGACGAGGGCGTGGCGGAGTTCCTCGGTCTCGAACGAGTGAAACCGAACACCTTGGGCAACAGCCGCATGCTTCTGCATCTGTGATCGCCGAGGTTCCTCGGCGTTCCGCAACGTCCGCGAGCTTCACCACCCCTTCGCCAAGCTTCGCCAAGGGTTCCGCAAGCTTCGTCAAGCTTCCGGAAGGCGTATTCCGCCCGGACCGCCCGTGCCCGGGTGCCCTATGTCCGAAACGCGCATGTTTCCGGACCGCACTCGACCTGTGGGTCTCTCCCGGGGGTTTGTGTTTTTCCAGCAAAAGCGGTTTGCTTTCCGACGTACTGCAGTACTGCATATAACAGGGGACGGCGAAACGGCGGACGCCGCAGACCCCCGGCCCTCAAGTTATCGATGAAAGGAAATCCGGTGGCACAGAAGGTTCAGGTCCTTCTTGTCGACGACCTCGACGGCGGCGAGGCGGACGAGACCGTGACGTTCGCGCTGGACGGCAAGACGTACGAGATCGATCTCACGACTGCCAATGCGGACAAGCTCCGTGGCCTTCTCGACCCTTACGTGAAGGGCGGCCGTCGTACCGGAGGTCGTGCTTCGGGTGGGCGTGGAAAGGCGCGCGCCGCTTCCGGTGGCAGCCAGGACACCGCGCAGATCCGCGCGTGGGCCAAGGAGAACGGTTACGAGGTCAACGACCGCGGCCGCGTCCCGGCGACCATTCGCGAGGCGTACGAGAAGGCCAACGCCTGATCTACGGACAGGCCGACGACTGGGCGCACGCGCGTCGCAGCCACAGTCGGTGGCACCGCGTTGCCACCGTGTCCAGAACCCGCACGAGATCGGGGGCGCCCCCAACGCCCCCCAGAGCCGACAGCGTCGGCAGCGAGGCCTCGACCTCGCCCCCAGGCTCGGGGGGCCGCAGCCACACGGCGGCCCCCTGTACTGAAGCCCGGCGGTCCAGGGGGAGCGGTCGCGCCCCGCGGGGCCCCGGCAGGCCGGCCCGCCACTGCCGCACGGCCCCCCTCGGCGCCTGGTCGACGGGACGCCGTACGGCCGACAGCGGCCGCTGCCCGGGCGGCAGGGGTGCCTCCATGAGATCGCCCTCGCCGAGCGCCGTCAGGTCCAGGGGCAGTGCGCCCCACTCCAGCCAGTCCAGCACCCCCGGCACCTCCTCGGCGCTGCCCGCGGCCAGGAGCAGTCGCATCCGGTCGCCCTGGACGGCCACCGGCGACAGCGCCGTCAGATGCCGCAGTGCCGCGAGGCCCGCCTCGGCCGGGACGTCCAGGACGTCGAAGCACGGACCCACGCGAAGCAGCGGCGGCGATCCGGGTGCTGCGGGCACCACCGGCCAGCCCAGTTCGTTCTCGTACCACCGGCGGACCTGATCGCTCGGATCGAGCGGCCGACGGGGGAGGGGGATCGTGGCGGGGTCCGGGAGAGTCGCGGGGCGCATGCCAGCCATGCCAAGTGAAACCACCGAAAAGGCGTACGGGTTACGCTGGGTGTTCCGACGTATGCGCAGAGTGTCGAAAAAGGGGGCGCGCGGGGGTGTGGGGTGGCGCAAGGTTGTTCGCCCGTAGCGGAGGGAACCGGGGGGCGCGGCATGGAGTGTCAGTCCCAGCGGGTAAGACATCCCTAGTGGGAGGGGGCGACACGCAGGACAGTGGGTCTCACGTTCGCCATCGGCGTACTGATGGTGAGGGTAACCACCTGGCCTGCGGGAACATCGTCTCGCACCATCGGGTTGGAGCAGATGTCGGCGTCACGGGTCAGGAGGCCATCGACGGTGTCGGCAGTTGGAATGAGCGGTCCCCGCTTGCGGGACTAAGCTGCGGAAGGACAGGGAGGGGAAGTTCCCCCCACTGCCTGACCGCTCTGAGGAGCGATTAACGATGTTCGAGAGGTTCACCGACCGCGCGCGGCGGGTTGTCGTCCTGGCTCAGGAAGAAGCCCGGATGCTCAACCACAACTACATCGGCACCGAGCACATCCTCCTGGGCCTGATCCACGAGGGTGAGGGTGTCGCCGCCAAGGCCCTTGAGAGCCTCGGGATTTCGCTCGAGGCGGTCCGCCAGCAGGTGGAGGAGATCATCGGGCAGGGGCAGCAGGCCCCGTCCGGGCACATCCCCTTCACCCCCCGTGCCAAGAAGGTCCTGGAGCTGTCGCTCCGCGAGGCCCTTCAGCTGGGCCACAACTACATCGGCACGGAGCACATCCTGCTCGGCCTGATCCGTGAGGGCGAGGGCGTCGCCGCCCAGGTCCTGGTCAAGCTGGGCGCTGATCTCAACCGGGTGCGGCAGCAGGTCATCCAGCTGCTCTCCGGCTACCAGGGCAAGGAGACCGCCACCGCCGGCGGGCCTGCCGAGGGCACCCCCTCGACGTCCCTGGTCCTCGACCAGTTCGGCCGGAACCTCACCCAGGCCGCTCGTGAGTCCAAGCTCGACCCGGTCATCGGGCGCGAGAAGGAGATCGAGCGGGTCATGCAGGTGCTGTCCCGCCGTACCAAGAACAACCCGGTCCTGATCGGTGAGCCCGGCGTCGGCAAGACCGCCGTCGTCGAGGGTCTCGCCCAGGCCATCGTCAAGGGCGAGGTGCCCGAGACCCTCAAGGACAAGCACCTCTACACCCTGGACCTCGGCGCGCTGGTCGCCGGCTCCCGCTACCGCGGTGACTTCGAGGAGCGCCTGAAGAAGGTCCTCAAGGAGATCCGCACCCGCGGCGACATCATCCTGTTCATCGACGAGCTCCACACGCTGGTCGGTGCGGGTGCCGCCGAGGGCGCCATCGACGCGGCCTCCATCCTGAAGCCGATGCTGGCCCGCGGTGAGCTGCAGACCATCGGTGCGACCACGCTGGACGAGTACCGCAAGCACCTGGAGAAGGACGCGGCCCTCGAGCGCCGCTTCCAGCCCATCCAGGTCGCGGAGCCGTCGCTGCCGCACACGATCGAGATCCTCAAGGGTCTGCGCGACCGTTACGAGGCCCACCACCGCGTCTCCATCACCGACGAGGCGCTGGTCCAGGCCGCCACCCTGGCCGACCGGTACATCTCGGACCGCTTCCTGCCGGACAAGGCGATCGACCTGATCGACGAGGCCGGTTCCCGGATGCGTATCCGCCGGATGACCGCGCCGCCGGACCTGCGCGAGTTCGACGAGAAGATCGCGGGCGTGCGCCGCGACAAGGAGTCCGCGATCGACTCGCAGGACTTCGAGAAGGCCGCCTCCCTGCGCGACAAGGAGAAGCAGCTCCTGGCCGCCAAGGCCAAGCGGGAGAAGGAGTGGAAGGCCGGCGACATGGACGTCGTCGCCGAGGTCGACGGCGAGCTGATCGCCGAGGTCCTCGCGACCGCCACCGGCATCCCGGTCTTCAAGCTGACCGAGGAGGAGTCCAGCCGCCTGCTCCGCATGGAGGACGAGCTCCACAAGCGGGTCATCGGCCAGAACGACGCCGTCAAGGCGCTCTCGAAGGCGATCCGCCGTACGCGCGCCGGTCTGAAGGACCCGAAGCGTCCGGGTGGTTCGTTCATCTTCGCGGGTCCGTCCGGTGTCGGTAAGACCGAGCTGTCCAAGGCGCTCGCCGAGTTCCTCTTCGGTGACGAGGACGCACTGATCTCCCTCGACATGTCGGAGTTCAGCGAGAAGCACACGGTCTCGCGTCTCTTCGGTTCGCCCCCCGGCTACGTGGGCTACGAAGAGGGTGGCCAGCTGACCGAGAAGGTCCGCCGCAAGCCGTTCTCCGTCGTCCTCTTCGACGAGGTCGAGAAGGCCCACCCGGACATCTTCAACTCGCTGCTGCAGATCCTGGAGGACGGTCGCCTGACCGACTCCCAGGGCCGGGTCGTGGACTTCAAGAACACGGTCATCATCATGACGACCAACCTCGGCACCCGGGACATCTCCAAGGGCTTCAACCTGGGCTTCGCGGCCTCGGGTGACACGAAGACCAACTACGAGCGCATGAAGAACAAGGTGTCGGACGAGCTCAAGCAGCACTTCCGCCCCGAGTTCCTCAACCGCGTCGACGACGTGGTCGTCTTCCCGCAGCTGACCCAGGACGACATCCTCCGGATCGTCGACCTGATGATCGGCAAGGTGGACGAGCGCCTGAAGGACCGGGACATGGGCATCGAGCTCTCCCAGTCCGCCAAGGAACTGCTGTCCAAGAAGGGTTACGACCCCGTGCTGGGCGCCCGGCCGCTGCGCCGGACCATCCAGCGCGAGATCGAGGACTCCCTGTCGGAGAAGATCCTCTTTGGCGAGCTGCGCCCCGGCCACATCGTGGTCGTGGACACCGAGGGCGAGGGTGAGACCAAGACCTTCACCTTCCGCGGCGAGGAGAAGGCGGCCCTGCCGGACGTCCCGCCGATCGAGCAGGCGGCCGGTCCTTCGGGCGGGCCGAACCTGAGCAAGGACGCCTGACCCCCTGGGGGTTGAGCCGAAGAAAGGGGCCGGTGCTCTTGGAGCGCCGGCCCCTTTCGCATGCCCAAAGGGGGGCTTACGACAGCTGTCCGTCGTAGTCCGGCAGCTTGTACGTCTTCTCGGCGTGGCCGCCCGACAGGTCGGTGGCGCTGTTGCCGACGTTCGCGATGATCGTGTAGCCCTTGTTCTCGATGGCGACGCGCTGGGCCGTCTTGTACTCGGCGACGTTCTTGAACAGGTCGAGGAAGTTGCGCACGTACAGGCCGGAGACCTGGTAACCGACGTGCTTGAGGTTGTAGTCGGTCACCGAGGCGATGATGCCCGGCCGGGCGGTCACGAAGAACAGGGAGACGCCGTGCTCCTGGGCGTACTTGGCGACCTCCAGAACCGGGCGGTTGGCCGGCTGCGGGTAGCTGAAGCCGAAGTCCGTCTCCAGGGTGGTGTTGTCGATGTCGAAGACGATCGCCTGCTTCTCACCCGGCTTGGTGCCGGCGATCCGCTGCTTCAGATAGGGCAGCGCCTGGTTCATGACCGCCTGGCAGTCCTGCTGCCAGGTGCCGTAGTCGACGTCCTCGGCGGCGGCGGTGGAGGTGGAGGTGCTCGTCGCGGTGGCGGGCGTCGCGGCCTCGGCGGGGACCGCGAGGGCCACGAGGGCGGCCGCGGAGACGGTGCCGACCGCTATCCGGTGCGCCCAGGGGCGGCGAAGCGTCATGTGGGGGGTCCTCTCACGTCACGTGCGCTGTGTTGTTGTCGCGTGCATGTTCGTGGGCGGGGATGGCGTGAGGGGAAAGATAGGGTTACTGAGCGGTAAGTCGCTAGAGGTGTGCGTCACATGACGCGGTTGAACTTGTCGTGGGCGGCTTTCCGAGGGCACTCCGTGGGCCGCGTCGACGGCGTAGCGCCCGTCACATTCCGGGGTCTCGTGATTGCGCTCAGCGGTGACATGCCGCACAGGCGATTTGTCCGTTACTAGTGGGAATAGTGGAAACGGACGTAGGGAGAAAGCGGACTTATTACGCCGAAGTCGTCCGTAGGTTTCGGTATCCGTACTGGTTCGTCCGGAATAGCCGCTCTGTCAAGATGCGGTGATTTTTATGGGGGAGTACTAGCTTCCGTCGTAGATAGAGGGTTTTGGCCAGCGGCGGGGTCGGGGTTACCAAGGGATGGCCATCCGGCGAATGCCTGTGCGTCGGGTGGTTTCCCTTGTCGTCTTCCCCATGAGGTTTCGCATGTCCCCGCGCTTCTCCTTCCGTTCGTCCCGTACGTCCACCTTCCGCACCCGTGCCGCTGTGCTGGCCGCCGGCCTGGGGGCCTCGGTCGTGCTGGGCGCCGGAGGCGCGGTCGCCGCCGAGATGACGTCCGCCCCCGCTGCCGCCACCGCCGTGCAGGCGCAGAGCGCCGCCGCGAAGAAGGCCGCGTCCTGGGTCAGCCCGGTGAAGAAGTACACGAAGTCCGCCAGCTTCGCGCAGGCCGGCGGCATGTGGCAGTCCACCCACAGCGGTCAGGACTTCGCCGTCCCGAGCGGCACCGACGTCATGGCCGCGCACGGCGGCACGGTCGTCAAGGCCGGCGGCAACGGCGCCGGTGACGGCCCCGCGTACGGCAACGCCATCGTCATCAAGCACGGCAACGGCACGTACTCCCAGTACGCCCACCTGTCGCGCATCGACGTGAAGGTCGGCCAGGTCGTCAAGACCGGCCAGCACATAGCCCGCTCCGGCAACACCGGGAACTCCAGCGGCCCGCACCTGCACTTCGAGATCCGTAAGACCGCCAACTACGGCTCCGCCATCGACCCGGTGGCCTTCCTGCGGGCCAATGGTCTGAAGATCTGATCCGAGATCTGTAGATCTATAGATCTGAAGATCCGGGATCCGGAGTCGGTCAGGCGCCCTTGTGCGCCTGGGTGATCAGATCGATGGCGACCTCCAGGACGGCCTCGCGCTTCTCCTCGGGGTCGCCTTCGACGTCCTTCATCACGAACATCCCGGCGTGCATCGTGAACAGGGCGCTGATGCAGCGCACCTGGTCGACCAGATCGGCGTCCGGGTCGATGACGATGTCGCGCATGCCGATCATGCGGTTCTTGAACATCTCGCCGATGCTCAGTTCGCGGACGGTCGCCTGGTTCTCCTGCATGAACCGGAACAGCGGTTCCGCGTCGATCAGCGCCTGGTGGTAGCGCCGTACGATCTCCTGCTTGGTCTCCAGGGAGTGCGGCTGGCGCCTGCCCCACTCGATCAGGTCCTCGATCGGCCTCGTCAGATCCTCGAAGAGGCTGACGATGATCTCTTCCTTGGTCTTGAAGTGGTAGTACAGGGCCGCCTTCGTGACGTCCAGGCGCTCGGCGATCTCGCGCAGGGAGGTCTTCTCGTAGCCCTGCTCGGCGAAGAGTTCGAGGGCTACGTCCTGGATGCGCTGGCGGGTGTTCCCGCGGCGCCGCTGTTTGGTGCCGTCCATGGTGCCGCCCATCCTCGTGCCTCTTGGCTTTCCACAAAACTTACTTGACGCCCGGCTAGTTACGCATCTACCTTCCCGGAGTGTAGACAACTAGCCGGGCGGCAAGTAAGTGGCCGGGGGAGTGGGAATCATGGCGGACACGGTGTCGGTGGACACAGGGGCGGCGGACAAAGCCGATCAAGCAGAGCAGGGCGCCAAGCAGCCCAGGAGCGTACGGGTCGTACTGCTCGCGCTGATGATCACGATGATGCTGGCGATGCTCGACAACATGATCATCGGCACCGCGATGCCGACGATCGTGGGTGATCTGGGCGGCCTGGAGCATCTGTCGTGGGTTGTGACGGCGTACACCCTGGCGACCGCGGCCTCCACCCCGCTGTGGGGCAAGCTCGGCGACATGTACGGCCGCAAGGGGATGTTCATGTCCTCGATCGTGCTGTTCCTGATCGGCTCCGCGCTCAGCGGCATGGCCCAGGACATGGGCCAGCTGATCGCGTTCCGGGCGGTGCAGGGGCTTGGCGCGGGCGGCCTGATGGTAGGCGTCATGGCGATCATCGGCGACCTGATTCCGCCGCGGGAGCGCGGCAAGTACCAGGGCATGATGGCCGGCGTGATGGCGCTGGCGATGATCGGCGGCCCGCTGGTCGGCGGCACCATCACCGACCACTGGGGCTGGCGCTGGGCCTTCTACATCAACCTGCCGCTCGGCGTCGTCGCGCTCGCCGCGATCAGCGCCGTGCTGCATCTGCCGAAGAAGCGGGCGCAGGCGCGGATCGACTACCTGGGCGCGGCGCTGCTGACCGTGGGAATCACCGCGATCGTGCTGGTCACCACCTGGGGCGGTACGGAGTACGCCTGGACGTCCGCGCGGATCATGGAGCTCATCGGCATCGGCGTCACCACGCTCGTCGGATTCGTGTTCTGGCAGACCAGGGCGGCGGAGCCGATCGTCCCGCTGCACATCTTCCGCAGCCGGAACTTCACCCTGATGTCCCTGATCGGCTTCATCACCGGGTTCGTGATGTTCGGCGCCACGCTGTTCCTGCCGCTGTACCAGCAGTCGGTCCAGGGCGCCTCCGCCACCAACTCCGGACTCCTGCTGCTGCCGATGCTCGGCGCGATGATGGTCACCTCGTTGATCGCCGGACGGGTCACCACGAACACCGGGCGCTACAAGGTCTTCCCGATCCTCGGCAGTGTGCTCATGGTCGTCGGGCTGTATCTCATGTCGACGATGGACACCGGGACCTCGCGGTTCACGTCCGGGGTGTTCATGGCCGTGGTCGGGTTCGGCATGGGCTGTCTGATGCAGATCACGATGCTGGTGGCGCAGAACAGCGTCGAGATGAAGGACATGGGCGTCGCGTCCTCGTCGACCACGCTCTTCCGTACGCTCGGCTCCTCGTTCGGCGTCGCGATCATGGGCGCGCTGTTCAACAACCGGGTGCAGGACGTCATGACCGAGCGGGGCGGGGAACTGGGCTCCAAGATCACCGAGCAGTCGGCACAGCTGGACGCGGCGAGCCTGGCGAAGCTGCCGGAGGCGGTGCGGGAGGCGTACCAGCACGCGGTGTCGGCCGGCACCCACTCCGCGTTCCTGCTGGGTGCCGTGATCGCGGTGCTGGCGCTGGCGGCGGCCGTCTTCGTGAAGGAGGTCCCGCTCAAGGGAGCGGGGCCGAAGGAGTAGCACTCTCTTCCCGGTCGGCCCTGTCGGTGGTGCGTGCCTCCATCGGTTCCCGCCCCCGCGCCGCTACGGCAGCATCGGGTAGCTGCCCGTGTTCGTCGGCGCGTGCTCCGGGAGCCAGAGCACGGCCACCGCGCCCTCCGCCGGGACGTGGTCGGCGGCACCCGCCGGACGTACGTTGCGGAAGGTGAGGCGGGCCCCGAGGACCCGGGCCTGACCTGCCGCGATGGTCAGGCCGAGGCCGTGGCCGCGCCCCGAGCGGTCGCTGCTGCCCGTGCGGAAGCGGCTCGGGCCCTCGGCGAGCAGGGCCTCGGGAAAACCGGGCCCGTGGTCGCGGACCCGGATGACCCGGCCCTCGACGGTGACCTCGATCGGCGGCCTGCCGTGCCGCGCGGCGTTCGCCAACAGGTTGAACAGCACCCGCTCCAGCCGCCGCGGGTCGGTGGTGACCGCCGACTCGTGGACGACCCGCACCTCGATGGCGGGATCCTTCACCGCGACCCGCCGGCTGACGAACTCGCCCAACAGGATGTCCTGCAACTCGGCCCGCTCCGAAGCGCTGTCCAGACGGGCCACCTCCAGGACGTCCTCGACGAGCGTGCGCATGGCCTTGGCCCGGTCCAGGACCAGTTCCGTGGGCCGGCCGGGCGGCAGGAGTTCCGCCGCCGTCAGCAGACCCGTCACCGGCGTCCGCAGTTCGTGCGCGATGTCCGCCGTCACCCGGCGCTCCGCCTCCAGCCGCTGCTGGAGCGCGTCCGCCATGGCGTCCACCGCGCTCGCCAGATCGTCGGTCTCGTCCCGTACGACACCCCCGATGGCGTCCCGCACCCGGACGTCCGGTTCCCCGCTCGCCACCTGGTGCGCCGCGGCCGCCGCCTTGCGCAGCCGGCGCGACAACTGCCCGCCGACGAGCACGCCGAGCGCGCTGCCGCCGAAGACCACCGCGATGGAGCCGATGACGAGGGCCTGGTCGAGGTCCTTGAGGATGTCCTCGCTGCGGTCGGTGAACCCGGTGTGCAGCGACATCACCTTCCCGTTGGTGAGCGGCACGGCCGCCCAGATGTCGGGCGTGCCGTTCGGCGAGTCCGTGACATAGGTGGCCCGCCGGCCCTCCTCGACCTTCTCCCGCAGCGCCTGAGGCAGCTCCGGGTCGTCGATCGTGGCGTTCGGGAAGTTCAGCCGCTTGGACTGCTCGAAGTTGCGCTGGGCGATCTGGATCCGCTCGTCGGCGAGGTCGCGCGCGTTGTCCAGCATCGAGACCCGGGCCGCGTTGTGCACCACCAGGCTCAGCACGACCGCCACGAGCGCGCCGACCAGTGCGATGGCCGCGCTCAGCTTCCACCGCAGACCCGTGCGGATCGCCACCCGGCTGCCCCCGCGCCGGCGTACCCGCAGGCCCGTGCGACCACTCGTGCCGAGGCCCGTGCCCCTGCGGTCACCCATGTCGCCGCCTGTGCCCCCGCGCGTACGGATCCCGGCCCGTCGGCCCGCGACAGCGGCGCCGGCCGTGGCATCGCTCACGTCGGTCGCGTCCGTCAGGCCCGCCGAGTGCGCCATCCCGGACGGAGCCGCGCGTCTGAACATCCCCCGCATGCCGCCCCGCTCAGGCCTTCAACTTGTAGCCGAAGCCACGGACCGTCTCGATCCGGTCCTGGCCGATCTTCTGCCGCAGCCGCTGCACATGGACGTCGACGACCCGGGTGTCCCCGCCCCAGCCGTAGTCCCACACGCGTTCCAGCAGCTTGTCCCGCGACAGCACGGTGCCCGGCGCCGAGGAGAACTCCAGCAGCAGCCGCATCTCGGTCGGCGTGAGACCGACCGGCTGCCCGCCCCGGCGCACCTCCATGCCCTCGGTGTCGACCTCCAGGTCCCCGAAGGCCAGCACCCCGCCGTTGGCGCCCGCGTCGGCCTCGTCCACGCCGCGGTCGCCGCCGCTCGCGTGCCCGAAGCGGCGCAGCACCGCACGGATCCGCGCGACCAGCACGGCACCGTCGAACGGCTTGGTCACGTAGTCGTCCGCGCCCGCCTCCAGGCCCAGCACCACGTCGATCGAGTCCGCGCGCGCCGACAGCATGATCACCGGCACCGTCGACTCGTCGCGGATACGGCGGCACAGACTGACGCCGTCCATGCCGGGCACCATGACGTCGAGCAACGCGATGTCCGGCCGGTTCGTCCGGAACGCCTCCAGGCCCGACACCCCGTCGGGCATGGCGGTCACCGCGAAGCCGTCCCGCTCCAGGGCGAGCTGGGTGGCCTCGCGGATGACGTCGTCGTCCTCGACGAACAGGACGTGGGTCTGGTCTGCCATCCCGGTGCTCTCAGTCCTCGTGTTCTGCTGGGGGTGCGTCGGACAGGTCCATGGAGGGGGCGTCCACTTGGGGGACGCGTGGATCGGCCGAAGCGTTCACTGCCGCCCCGGCCGGTCCTCAGCCGTCGGGCGCCGCCGACTCCTCGTCGCCGCCGAGTGTGCCGTAGTCGGTGCGGGTGTTGTACCGCTGGACGAAGCGGCCGGAGACCCACTGGTACGACAGCACGTTCTCGCTGGACGGGTTCGACAGCGCGTCATCCTTGGCGTACACCTGCTTCGTCACCACCAGGTAGCCGCGGTCGATCTCCGCGTAGACCGGAGGCTCCTCGGTCTTGAACACATTGTGGTACGCGCCGCCCTGCTCCCGGTACACATACGAGGCGACACTGACCGCGTCGCCGCAGGACAGGACGTTGACCACGATGTCGTCCACCGGCCCGCCGGTCAGATCGCCGTACGACACGTCGACGGGATAGTCGTCGGACACGCACGGCTTCAGCGCCCGCTTGACCTCCCCCGACACCGCGGGATCGGCCTTGACCAGCCGGACGGCCTCGGTCCGGTCCGGGACCGCCGAGGCCGACGCGGAGGCGGTGGGCGTGGGGGCGAACGACGACGAGGCGTCCGCGCCGCTCACCGAGTCGGCGTGGGCCGGGCCCTCGTCGCGGGCGCCGGTGCCGCCGGTGGCGCAGGCGGAGGCGAAAAGGGCGACGGCGACGACCACGGCCATCGCCGTGAACGCCGCCTGCAAGCTCCCCCGGACCCGCACGGGTCCGGGTGGGGGGAAGCCCATGTCCGCGGACCCGGAGGCCCCGTCCGCGTCCCTGTCACCCCTGTCCGTGCGCCCGGTGCCGCCCGTCGTCGTGCCTAGGCCGCGCAACGCTCCCGCTCCTCACGCTCCAGCGCGCGTGCGTCCAGATCGCGGCTCTCCAGCTCCTCGCGGAGCCGGGCGAGCGCCCGGTGCAGCGTGCTCTTGACCGTTCCGGCCGACATGCCGAGGGCGGCGGCCGTCTCCTCCGTGGACATCTGCTCCCAGTGTCGCAGCACCACGACGCTGCGCTGCTTCGGTGCCAGAACCTTCATGATGTCCATCAGCAGGGCGCGGTCCGCGTGCTGCTCGGTGGAGTCGTCGACCGAGGCGTCCGGGAGCTGCTCGGTCGGCACCTCCTCCAGCTTCCGCGCCCGCCACCACTCGGTCCGCGTGTTGATCATCACGCGGCGCAGGTAGGCGTCGGCGAGCCGCTTGTCCGCTATGCCGTCCCAGCGGTGGTACGTCCGGACCAGCGCCGTCTGCAGCAGGTCCTGCGCGTCCACCGGGTCCGGGACCAGCCGGCGGGCGCTGCGCAGCAGCGCGTCCTGCCGGGTGCGGACGTACTCCTCGAACTCGAGCACCTCTCCCTGCGCCATGTTGACCGCCTCCGATTCCCCGTTCCCGCCGGCTCGTTCGCCGTCGGTGTCACTGCCTGTGCTTCGTAGTCGTCCCCGTCTGCCGGGTACGGAAATGAAGCTACGGAGGCGTTGTCACGGGGCTGTCCGAAGCAGCCTGCGGCTAGCGCTCGGCTGTCCGTCGGTTGTGTAACGGAAGAAGGAAAGGGGTAAAACGACAAGGGAGTTGGGTGGCGTATGTAAGGGTTTGTCCGAGTTGTTCCCGTGGAATGACTGTGCGTCGGATGTTGCAGAGGCCCTACGGCTGTGATGTGTCCGAGCGTCAGCTCAGCGGCAGCCGGTACATCCCGCCGGGCAGCGGCTCCACCAACCCGTCCGCCACCAGGCCGTCCAGCGCACGGGCCCGCTGCACCGGCTCGTGCCACACCCGGTCCAGGTCCGCCTGCGGCACCGGCACATGGGCCTCGCGCAGGACGGCGAGCAGCTTGCCGCGCACCTGGCGGTCCGTGCCGGCGTACGTCTGACCGCGCCGTGGCGGGCCCTCGTGCTCCGGCTTGCCCGCGAGCCGCCAGGCGCACTGCGCGGTGATCGGGCAGCGGTGGCAGGACTCGTTCTTCGCCGTGCACACCAGCGCGCCGAGTTCCATGGAGGCCGCGGCCCAGCGGGCGGCGGTGCGCTCGTCCTCGGGGAGCAGGGCACGGGCGAGCTTGCGTTCGGCGGCGGTCGTGGCGTTCGGCGGGTACTGCGTGCCGGTCACGGCCCGGGCCAGGACCCGGCGGACGTTGGTGTCCAGGACGGGGTGACGCTGACCGTAGGCGAAGGAGGCGACCGCCGCGGCCGTGTACTCGCCGATGCCGGGCAGCGCGAGCAGCTGGGCGTGGTCGGTCGGTACGTCCCCGCCGTGCCGCTCCGCTATGGCGACGGCGGCGCCGTGCAGCCGCAGCGCGCGGCGCGGGTAGCCGAGCCGGCCCCAGGCCCGGACGGCCTCGCCGGGGGCCTCCTTGGCCAGGTCGGCGGGGCGGGGCCAGCGGGCGAGCCACTGCTCGTAGATGGGCAGGACCCGGTTCACCGGCGTCTGCTGAAGCATGAACTCGCTGACCATCACGCCCCAGGGGCCCGCCTCGGGGCGCCGCCAGGGGAGGTCGCGGGCGTTTTCGTCGAACCAGTCGATCACGGGGCTGTGCAGGTTCTCTCCGAGGGGGGAGCCGGAGAGGGCGTTGGCGGGGTTGTCGGGTGAGGGCTTTGTGGGCGCAGTCATGGCCTTTCCGATCCTGCCATGTTGGGGGCGGCCGGGTCGGTAGGTGGTGGTGCCGGTGCGTTGTGCGGCTGCGGGTTGCGGTCGGCTGCGGTCCTTGGGGGTGCGCCGGACGGGCTGATTCGGCTGACCTGCCGCAAGAACGCCCCGCACCTGACGATCGGCAGCAGTCGCGCCCCGCCCCTCGCTTGTAGCGTCGGGCGGATGGAACGTCCTCACATATGGCGGGCCTGTCTGCTCTGGGCCGCCCTCGCGCTGCCCGCGCTCACGGCGGACCGCCTCGGGATGAACGAGCCGCGCGCCGGGTGGCAGCAGGCGACCGGGCTCGCCGTGCTCGCCGCCGCGGTCGCCGTATCCCGACGGCGCCCGTTGGCGGCGTTCGCACTGACGGCCGTACTGGGTCTGGCCGCCGCCCCCGCCCTGTTCACCGTCTCCTACGGCCCCGCGCTAGGCGTCTTCGCGCTGCTGCTGGGCCTGCGCGCGGACGGCGTGCGAGCGGCGGCCGCCCTCTTCGGGGCCGTCGGCTGTCTCGGTACGGCGCGGATCGCGCTCCTCGGGGTCGACCCGGCGCCGGAATGGGCCGTGCTGACGGGCACGTTGCTGTTCGGGTGTGTCTTTCCGTGGCTCGCCGGACGCTACTGGCGGCAGAGCCGTCGGCTGACCGAGGCCGGCTGGAGCCGGGCCGCGCGGCTGGAGGGCGAGCAGCGCGTCGCCGAGGAGCGGGCCCGGCTGCGCGAGCGGGCCAGGATCGCCCAGGACATGCACGACTCCCTGGGGCACGAGCTGAGCCTCATCGCGCTGCGCGCGGGTGCCCTCCAGGTCGCCCCCGACCTGCCGGACCACCATCGAGACGCCGCCGCCGACCTGCGCGCGGCCGCCTCCGACGCCACCGACCGGCTGCACCGCATCATCGGCGTCCTGCGGGAGGCGGACGAGCCGGCGTCCCTGACCCCGCCGGGGGAGACCGTCGAGCAACTCGTCGCCCGCGCCGCCGAGTCGGGGCTGCCCGTGCGCTGGGACGAGGCGGCCCGCGCCGTGCCGCAGCCGGGGGGCGTCGCCGAACGGGTCCTGTACCGGGTGGTCCGCGAGGCGCTCACCAACGCCGCCCGGCACGCGCCGGGCGCCGCGGTCACCGTGGCGGCGGGCCGGGAGACCGACGGCACGACGGTCACGGTGACCAGCGGGCGGAGCGGCGCCCCCTCCCCTTCCTCCGGCGGCACCGGCCTGCAGGCCCTGCGCGCCGCCGTCACCTCGGTCGGCGGCGACTTCGCCGCCGGCCCGCACCCGGGCGGCTTCCGCGTCCGGGCGTACGTCCCCGACCAGCCCGCCGCCCCGGCCGTACGGCCCTCCCCGGCGCCCTACGCCCCCTTCACGCACGCCCGCCGTCGTGTCGCCCTAGCCGCCGTGGCCGCCGTGGGCGCGGGCGTCCTGCTCGTCGGCGGAGCCTTCGCCTGGTACGCGTACACCGAGACCCACTCGGTGCTGTCGCCGGCCGCCTACGCCGAGCTGCGGCTCGGGACGCCGGACCACGACATCGCAGGCGTCCTGCCGGACCGCACCGTCCGGGACGCGCCCGTGGAGCGCGCCCCCACGCCGCCCCCGCCGGGCAGCGACTGCCGCTACTACCGCGCGAGCGGCGAACTCCTCGTCTCCGTCGACCACTTCAGGCTGTGCTTCGACGACGAGGGACGGCTCGTCGCCAAGGACGTGGTCCCGAGGGCCGGTCAGGCCCAACGTCCCGCCCCGCATGAGGAGTTCGCACAGTGATCCGTGTACTGCTGGCCGACGACGAGGCGATGGTGCGGGCCGGTGTGCGCGCGATCCTTACGAGCGGCGGGGAGACCGAGGTCGTCGCCGAGGCGGGTGATGGGCGCGAGGCGGTCGAACTGGCCCGGGCCCACCGCCCGGACGTGGCCCTGCTGGACATCCGTATGCCCTGCCTGGACGGGCTCGCCGCCGCCGAGGAGATCGTACGGACCGTCCCCGGCACCGCCGTGGCGATGCTCACCACCTTCTCCGAACAGGCTTACGTGGCCCGCGCCCTGGGCGGCGGCGCCACCGGCTTTCTGCTGAAGTCCGGGGACCCGTACGAACTGATCGCGGGAGTACGGGCGGTGGCGGGCGGCGCCGCTTTTCTGTCGCCGAGGGTGGCCCGGTACGTCATCGACGGGCTGGGCGGCAGCGACGGCCGCCTCGGCCGTGAGGCCGCCGCACGCGCACGCGTGGCCGAGCTCAGCCCGCGCGAGCGCGAGGTGCTCGGCCTGGTCGGCACCGGCCTGTCCAACCCGGAGATCGCCGCCCGGCTGCATCTGGTCGAGGGCACCGTGAAGGCGTATGTGAGCGCGGTGCTCGACCGGTTGGGCGTACGCAACCGGGTGCAGGCGGCGATCGTGGCGTACGAGGCGGGGCTGGTGCGGTAGCCACGCCCGGCTGCCGCGCCGGTCAGCGGCGATACGACGGCCGGGACTCCTGCGGCCCCGTCACCTGCGGCCCCGTCACCCACCGCACGAACGCCGGTGCCGAAGCCGCCCGCATGGCCTCGGCCAGCCGGGTCGCGGGGCGCGTGGTCAGTCGTACGGCCGCCACCGCGACCAGCGCGCCGAAGGCGAGGCCCGCGGCGACGTCGTGCGGGTAGTGGACGCCGACGAACACGCGGGAGAAGGCCATCAGCAGGGCCAGGGGAGCCGTCAGCCACAGGAGGGTGTGCCTGGCCAGGGCCAGGGTGAGCGCCGCGGCGCCCGCGATGGTGGCGTGGTTGCTGGGAAAGGACCAGTCGCCGGGCGGCGGACAGGCGGCGAGCGAGGCGGTCGCTCCCGGTACCGCCCGGCACGGACGCTCCTGCGCGACAACCGACTTGAGGAGCTCACTGCATACGTACGCCACAGCCGTGGCCAGAGGTGCAAGGGCCGCTATCGCGAACGCCCGGGGGGTACTCCGTCGGGCCCGCCACCACGTGGTGAGGAACAGCGCGCCGAACAGCAGCAGCCCGGCCTCCGTCCATATCTCGGCGGTGTGCTGTACCCACGTTGGGGTGTCGCGGGCGAAGTCGGTGATGTCGCGGTAGAGCTCGGCGTCCTCGAAGTCCATGGTCACGGACCGTAGGCGGCGGGCCGATCCCGTCACATCCTGCGATCGGCAGGGGCCGCACCTGACGGAAGACAGGGGTGGCACGGGCCCCGGGGCGCGGTCTCCGGGATGATGATCCGGAAAAGTTGCGGCCCAGGGCGGCGGGTGGAGCCTGTTGGCGCACCGATCTCTCGTACAGTTTGCGCCGTGGGATCTCTGCGCAATCCGGTCGGGCCGCTTCCCTCCACCATCTACTGGCGACGGAGGGCCGTACTGCTGTCTGTGGTCGCCCTGTTGGCGCTACTGGCCACCTGGGTACTCACCTCGGGCGACGGTGGCGGAAAGAACAACGCGGGCGGGTCCGACGGCAAGAATCCCGCGCCCTCGACGATCACCCCGGGGCCCTCGGGCTCGGGCCCGGCGATCAGTCAGGCGCCGGGCGGGCGCGACGAGTCGCCCGGCGCGGACACCGGCGGCTCGGGATCGGGCGACGGCTCCGGGTCGGACACCGGGTCCGGTGACGACGGCGGGTCCGGGGACGGCTCCGGGGACTCCGGCGGTTCGGACGGCTCGGGCGGCGGATCCGCGGGCGGCGGCTCGGGCAGCGGCGTCGGGGTCGACGACACGGTCGATGCCGGTTCCGCGCTGCCCGACTGTGTCGCGGGCGCGGTGAAGGTGACGGTGAAGAGCCTCCACAACGCGTACGAGCCCGGCGAGAAGCCCGCCCTGCTGCTGATCGCGACGAACTCCTCCAGCTACGACTGCAAGGTCGATCTCGGCCCGAAGAACACGGTGGTGACGGTCACTCAGGCGGGTTCCGAGGATGACTTCTGGTCCTCCGCCGACTGTCCCGAGGTGGCCGGCAGCCTGAAGTTCCGGGTGCCCGCCGGGGAGAGCATCAACTACACCGTGAAGTGGGACCGCAAGGCCAGCGCCCCGCAGTGCGCGACGCCGCCCGCGGGGTCCGCCGCCGCGGGCACCTATCTGGTGGAGGCGAAGGCACCGGGGTTCGGCACGGCACAGACGTCGTTCGTGCTGGAGAACGACTGAGCGCTTGTCGGGAGGCCGCGCCCTCAAGGGGCGCGGTGCTGTACTCACCATGCGGCTCCGCCGCGCGGGCACGTACGGCCATGACGGCGACGCACCCGAGCAGCGATCTGTCGCGGTGTTTCCGGCGGAGCGCTAGACGTACCGCTCCAGGATGGAGCTCTCCGCCAGCCGCGACAGGCCCTCCCGCACGCTGCGCGCCCGCGCCTCGCCGACGCCGTCCACCGTCTGGAGGTCGTCCACGCTGGCGGCGAGCAGCTTCTGCAGGCCGCCGAAGTGCTCCACCAGACGGTCGATGATCGCGCCCGGCAGCCTCGGCACCTTGGCCAGCAGACGGAAGCCGCGCGGGGAGACCGCCGAGTCCAGCGCCTCCGGGGATCCGGTGTAGCCCAACGCCCGTGCCACCGTGGGCAGTTCCAGGAGCTCGGCGTGGGTGAGGGCGTCCAGCTCGTACAGCGCCTCGTCGACCGTGCGGGAGCGCTTGGCGGTGGGCTCGGGGACGTAGTCGCGCACCACGAGCTCGCGCTCGGGCTCCACGCCCGCGATCAACTCGTCCAGCTGGAGAGCCAGGAGACGGCCGTCGGTGCCCAGCTCCACCACGTACTCCGCGATCTCGGTCGCGATGCGCCGGACCATCTCCAGCCGCTGGGCGACCGCCGAGACGTCGCGGACCGTCACCAGGTCCTCGATCTCCAGCGCTGACAACGTTCCCGCGACCTCGTCGAGGCGGAGCTTGTAGCGCTCCAGGGTCGCCAGGGCCTGGTTGGCGCGGGAGAGGATCGCCGCCGAGTCCTCCAGGACGCGGCGGTGGCCGTCGACGTAGAGCGCGATCAGCCGCATGGACTGGGAGACCGAGACGACCGGGAAGCCGACCTGCTTGCTGACCCGGTCCGCCGTGCGGTGCCGGGTGCCGGTCTCCTCCGTGGGGATCGTGGGGTCCGGGACCAGCTGGACGCCGGCGCGCAGGATCTTCGACAGGTCCGACGACAGCACGATGCCGCCGTCGAGCTTGCACAGCTCACGCAGACGCGTCGCCGTGAACTCGACATCCAGGACGAATCCGCCCGTGCACATCGCCTCGACGGTCTTGTCGGAGCCGAGCACGATGAGTCCGCCGGTGTTGCCGCGGAGGATCCGCTCAAGCCCGTCGCGCAAGGCCGTGCCGGGTGCCACGGCGCTCAGTGAGGCGCGCATCAGGCCATCGGCACCGGAGCTCCCACCGGACTTTCCGGGAGCTGCTGCCCGGTCGTTGGCTGCCACTGCACTCCTCCGGTCGCAGGTTCTGGGACGCTCCCGTTTCGCACACTCGGTTCGTACGGACGGGCGAGACCAGGGCAAAGTCTACCGGCGGTCCTCCTCGTCCCGTGGGGCCTCTCGCCGACGCGACCGCGGAAGGACCCGGAGCGCATCCCCTATGTCGGCCACTTCCAGCACCTTCATGCCCGCGGGGACCTTGCCCGGGTCGCCCGGAACGAGGGCGTGGGTGAAGCCCAGACGGTGCGCTTCGGCCAGTCTGCGCTGGACGCCCGTGACCCGTCTGACCTCGCCCGCGAGGCCGACCTCGCCGATCGCGACGAGGTTCTTGGGGAGAGGTGTGTCACTGGCGGCGGAGGCCAGCGCGAGGGCGACGGCGAGGTCCGCGGCGGGCTCCGAGAGCTTCACGCCGCCGACCGTCGCGGAGTAGATGTCCCGCTTGCCGAGCGCGCTGATCCGGCCACGCTGTTCGAGTACGGCCAGCATCATCGAGACGCGTGAGGTCTCCAGTCCGGACGTCGTACGGCGCGGGGAGGGGATCTGCGAGTCGACGGTGAGTGCCTGTACCTCGGCGACCAGCGGGCGGCGGCCCTCCAGGGTGACCGTCAGGCAGGTGCCGGGGACAGGTTCGTCACGACGGGTCAGGAAAAGTCCGCTTGGGTCGGCGAGGCCCGTGATGCCCTCGTCGTGCAGTTCGAAGCAGCCGACCTCGTCCGTCGCGCCGTAGCGGTTCTTCACGCCCCGGACGAGCCGCAGGCGCGCGTGCCGGTCGCCCTCGAAGTGGAGCACCACGTCGACGAGGTGCTCCAGGAGCCGGGGGCCGGCGATGGCGCCGTCCTTCGTGACGTGTCCCACAAGCAGCGTGGACATGCCGCGGTCCTTGGAGGCGCGGATCAGGGCGCCGGCCACCTCCCGGACCTGGGCCATGCCGCCGGGCGCCCCGTCGATCTCCGGGGACGCCACGGTCTGCACGGAGTCGAGGATGAGCAGCGACGGCTTCACCGCGTCCAAGTGGCCCAGCACGGCGGCCAGATCGGTCTCGGCGGCGAGATAGAGGTGGTCGTCGAGGGCGCCGATGCGGTCGGCGCGCAGCCGCACCTGGCTGGCCGACTCCTCGCCGGTGACATAGAGGGTGGGGTGCTCGTCGCTCGCCGACTTGGCGGCCACGTCCAGCAGCAGCGTGGACTTGCCGACGCCGGGCTCGCCCGCGAGGAGGACCACGGCGCCGGGCACCAGGCCGCCGCCGAGCACCCGGTCCAGCTCGGGCACGCCGGTGGACCGCGCGGTGGCCCGTCGGCCGTCGACCTGTCCGATGGGCAGCGCGGAGTTCGTCACCCGGCCCGGGGTCGTCGTACGGACCGCGGGCGCGCCGTACTCCTCGACCGTCCCCCAGGCCTGGCACTCGGGGCAGCGGCCGAGCCACTTGGCCGTCTGCCAGCCGCACTCCGTGCAGCGGTAGGACGGGCGGTCCTTCGTGGTCTTGGTACGGGCAGCCATGCGAAGAACCGTAACCGAGCCCACTGACAACGCCGCACGGTCGCGCACACGGCGCCTCTCCGGGCCGGCACAGGGGCCGCTCGGCGGGCTTCCGCGGGGGCCGCCGCCTCGGGCCACTCGTCATGCACAAGCCATGGAATCCCGGGTTCCTGTACCCCTTTGAGGGATCGTTTCACCCGTACGGATTAAAACTGCTCAAGCGGGCGGAAGGTGCCACGCCGGGCCGCCTACGGTCCACGAATGACGAGCAGCAGTCCGGAGACCTCGACCCGCACCGCCGGCGCGCATCGGGCGCATCGGGAGGCGCGTGATCGTGCGGCGGCGCGCACCTTGGCGCAGCGGCCGCCCGCGCGCTACGAGCCGTATCTGGACGGGCTGTTCACCTACTGCCTGTCCGTGCTGTGCGACCACGACACCGCGACCGCGGCCCTCGGCGACGTCCTCGCGCTCGCCGAGCGGCGCGGGCAGCGGGTGCCGGAGACCGCCGCGGACCGCAGGCCCTGGCTGTACGCGCTGGCCCGCTGGGCGTGTCTGCGCAAGCTGGCCGAGGCCAAGCAGAAACGTCAGAGCAGCCATGCGGCGGGCCGTCCCGGCGCCCATCGGCAGACGGGGGCGCAGTCCGCCCGGGCGGGTGTCTCCGAGGAGGTCCAGGAGCAGCGGCGCCGCGAACTCGCCCAGCTGGCCTGGCCCGAGGCCGCCGGTACCACCCCGGAGCAGCGCGAGGCCCTCGAACTCGCCGTACGCCACCACCTCGCCACCCACGAGGTCGCCGCCGTCCTCGGCATCGACCTGGCCGCCACCCGCGAACTGCTCGCCTCCGCCGCCTGCGAGGTCGAGCGCACCCGCGCGGCCCTCGCCGTCGTCGAGACCGGCGCCTGCCCGAGCGTCGCCCGCCTCACCGGCGACAACCAGGTCGTCCTCGGCACCGCCCTGCGCCGCGAGCTCGTCCGGCACGTCGACGACTGCCCGCGCTGCCGTCGCACCGCCGAGCGCGCCGTCCCCGGCCGGTGGCCCGGCGCGGCCGTCACCCCCGCCGAACTGCCCGTCCTCCAGGCCCCCCGCGCGGCCCTCCACATGGCCCTCGCGCACACCCCACGCGCGCGTGGCGTGGCCGTACCGCGTTTCGACCGGCGCGGCTTCCCGATGGACCCCAAGGACCGCGCCGCCCGCAGGGACCGTCTGCGCGCGCGTGCCGTCACCACGACCGTCGTCGCCACCGTCGTCGGCGCCCCGGTCATCGCCCTGTGGGCCGCCTACCGGGGCACCGCGACCGGTGAGGGCGTCGACGGCCACTCGGCCAGCGCGAGCGAGGCCCGCGGCCCGGGCGCCCTCGACGGCGACGCCGCGGGGGACGGCTACGAGAACGCCGGGAACGCGAGCGCCAGGCGGGGGGACCGGCTCGGCGAGCGCGGCACACCGGACGTCTCCGTGGAGGTCATCAGCGTCAGCGGCGCGCACGCGGCGGGGACCGGGCGACTGGAGGTCTCGGCCGGCCACAGCGGTGACACGACGTTCGTCACCCTCACGGCGACGGGGCGGGCGCCGGTGCGCTGGTCCGCGAGCACCGGTGCGCACTGGCTCTACCTGAGCCAGTCGGCGGGAACCCTGGCGCCTGGCGAGTCGTTGACGATCAAGGTGTACGTCGACCATCTGCGCGAGCCGTCCGGGCACTGGAGCGCGCGCGTGGCGATCTCACCGGCCGGCGCCCTCGTCTCCATCGAGGGCTACGGCACCGCCCCGAGCCCTTCCGACCCCGGCCACGGACCTGGCCCCGATCCGTACCCCACGGATCCGACCGACCCCGGGACGCCCAGCGGGCCGCCGCCCTCGTCCTCCGGACCCGACCCGACGCCGACGACACCGGCCCCGACCGACCCGGGGACGCCGAGCGACCCGCCGCCGTCGTCTCCCGACCCCGATCCGTCGCCCACGGCCGACGACCCGGCGCCGTCCGATCCGACCGGCCCGTCAGATCCCTCGGGTCCGTCCGGGCCGGGGGGCTCGACGCCGCCGCCGAGCGGGAGCGGCGACCCGAGCCCGTCGGGGCCGTAGGCGCCGGTGCCGCCCGGTGGGCGGGGAGGCCCTAGTCGACGGGATCCGCCGGATGCGGAGCGACCAGCGGCAGCTGCGAGGCCAGCCGCTGCTCGCACAGCTCGACCAGGCGGTCGTAACCCGCCTTGCCCATCAGCTCCATCAGCTCCGGCCGGTAGGACACGTACACCGGGTCGCCCGCGCCGTGCGCCGAGGTCGCCGACGTGCACCACCAGTGCAGGTCATGGCCGCCCGGGCCCCAGCCGCGGCGGTCGTACTCACCGATCGACACCTGGAGCACCCGGGTGTCGTCGGGCCGGTCGATCCAGTCGTACGTCCGGCGGACCGGCAGCTGCCAGCAGACGTCCGGCTTGGTCTCCAGCGGCTCGCGGCCCTCCTTCAGGGCGAGGATGTGCAGCGAGCAGCCCGCGCCGCCCGCGAAGCCGGGGCGGTTCTGGAAGATGCAGGAGCCGTTGAAGGGGCGGGTCTGGCGGTCGCCGTCCTCGTCCTCCGAGATCCAGCCGTGCTCCATGCCCTCGTCATGGTGCTGCCAGATCTCCGGCGTGAGCCTCGCCACATGCTCGGCGACCCGCTTCTCGTCGTCCTCGTCGGAGAAGTGCGCGCCCAGCGTGCAGCAGCCGTCGTCCGCGCGGCCCGCCTGGATGCCCTGGCAGCCACTGCCGAAGATGCAGTTCCAACGGGAGGTCAGCCATGTCAGATCGCAGCGGAAGACCTGCTCGTCGTCCGCCGGATCAGGGAACTCCACCCATGCGCGCGCGAAGTCGAGGCCCTTCTCGTCCGGTTCCGGGGAGTCGTTCTTGGGCTTCTTCGACTTCGTGGCCGCCTTCGCCTGCGAAGAACCCTTGGCTGGTTTGGCCGTCTTGTCGGTCTTCGCCTTTTTCGTCTTTGGCACGGGTCCAGGGTACGGCGTCCGTACCTGCGGCTTCGAGGACCTTGAAGGTCGGGGGAACGCCCGGTGGCAGTAGCGTTCCGTACATGAGACTCGGTGTCCTCGACGTGGGATCTAACACGGTGCATCTGCTGGTGGTGGATGCGCACCCGGGCGCGCGCCCGTTGCCCGCGCATTCGCACAAGGTGGAACTGCGCCTTGCCCAACTCCTCGATGACAGTGGCGCCATCGGTCCCGAGGGGGTCGACAAGCTGATCGGCGTCGTTCACGAGGCGCTGCAGGCGGCCGAGGACAAGGGCGTCGAGGAAGTGCTCCCGTTCGCGACGTCCGCGGTGCGGGAGGCCAGCAACGCCGATGACGTACTCGCGCGTGTGAAGGCTGAAACCGGCGTTGAACTGCAGGTTCTCACCGGGTCCGAGGAGGCTCGGCTTACCTTCCTCGCCGTTCGGCGCTGGTTCGGGTGGTCGGCCGGGAAGCTGCTCGTGCTGGACATCGGGGGCGGGTCGCTGGAGATCGCCTACGGCATCGACGAGGAGCCGGACGCGGCGGTGTCGCTGCCGCTCGGGGCGGGGCGGCTGACGGCGGGGTGGCTGCCGGGGGATCCGCCGGAGGCCGAGGACATACGTGGGCTGCGGCGGCATGTGCGGGCGCAGATCGCCCGTACGGTCGGCGAATTCAGCCGCTTCGGTGCGCCGGACCACGTGGTCGCCACGTCCAAGACCTTCAAGCAACTGGCCCGCATCGCCGGCGCCGCCCGCTCCGCGGAGGGCCTGTACACCCAGCGCGAGCTGAAGCGGGAGTCCCTTGAGGCGTGGGTCCCGCGCCTGGCGGGGATGACGGTGGCCCAGCGCGCGGAACTCCCCGGGGTCTCGGAGGGGCGGGCGGGGCAGTTGCTGGCGGGGGCGCTCGTGGCTGAGGGCGCGATGGATCTGTTCGGGGTGGAGACGCTGGAGGTCTGTCCTTGGGCGTTGCGGGAGGGTGTGATCCTGCGGAAGTTGGATCACTTGTCGGTGGGGTGATGCCTGCGGCGGTCCGTGGCTGTCCGGTGGGGTGGTGGGTCGGGGCCGTGTCATTTTCAGCCCGTCCGGCGTTTGAGGACGAGGCCCGAAGGGCCGACAGCGGGGTCTGGGGGCGCAGCCCCCAGCGGGGTCGAAGGGGCGGAGCCCCTGGGGATGGGACGGGTAGGGGCGGCGGGGGCGAGGAAAGCGGGGGCGCGTGAGGCCCGCCACACGCTCGCCCGTACTGCTCCACCCCCACCCCCGGCATAACCCCAGTTCGCACCCCTGGCCGATTACCCCCCTCCTCCCAGCCACGAACCCATCGGTTCCCCCGCGCCCACCCCCGCCCCGTACGCTGTCCCCGTGGCAGAACCAGTGGTGCGCATCCCGGATGCGAAGGTCGCCCTGTCGACGGCCTCGGTCTATCCGGAGTCGACGGCGACGGCCTTCGAGATCGCGGCGCGCCTCGGGTACGACGGCGTCGAGGTCATGGTCTGGACCGACCCGGTCAGCCAGGACATGGAGGCGCTGCGGAGGCTCAGCGACTACCACCGCATCCCGATCCTCGCCGTCCACGCCCCGTGCCTGCTGATCACCCAGCGCGTATGGTCCACCGACCCCTGGACCAAGCTCCAGCGCGCCCAGGCGGCCGCCGAGAAGCTGGGCGCCGGCACCGTCGTCGTACACCCCCCGTTCCGCTGGCAGCGCCAGTACGCCCGCGACTTCGTCGAGGGAATCTGGCGGATGGCGAACGAGACGGATGTGCGGTTCGCCGTAGAGAACATGTACCCCTGGCGCTACCGCGACCGCGAGATGCTCGCGTACGCCCCCGACTGGGACGTCACGAACGACGACTACCGGCACTTCACGATCGACCTCAGTCACACCGCGACCGCCCGCAGCGACGCGCTCCAGATGGTCGACCGCATGGGCGACCGCCTCGGACACGTCCACCTCGCCGACGGCCGCGGGTCGGCCAAGGACGAGCACCTCGTCCCCGGCCGCGGCACCCAGCCCTGCGCCGAGGTGCTGGAGCGGCTCGCCCTGACCGGCTTCGACGGTCACGTCGTCATCGAGGTCAACACCCGCCGCGCCATGTCCAGCGCCGAACGCGAGGCCGACCTCGCCGAGGCCCTCGCCTTCACACGGCTGCATCTGGCCTCCGCGGTGAAGGTGCCCCGGCCGTGACCGACACCACCTCGGGACCGGGCGGGGTGAGCTCCCGACGCCGCGGCCGACCCCCTCGTACGGAATCCGCCGACACCCGCGACCGCATCCTCGACGCGGCCCGCGAGGAGTTCTCCGAACGGGGCTACGAGAAGACGTCCGTGCGGGGGATCGCCAAGGCGGCCGGGGTCGACTCGGCGCTCGTGCACCACTACTTCGGCACCAAGGAGCAGGTCTTCGAGGCATCGGTGGAGGTCGCCTTCGCGCCCGCCCTGAAGGTGCGGGACGTGGTGCTGGAAGGACCTCTGGATGACGTCGGGGAGCGTATGACCCGCGTCATCTTCGGACTCTGGGAGAACCCCGTCACGCGCAAGCCGCTGCTGGCGATCGTGCGGTCCGCCGTCAACAACGACGCCGCGGCCGCCGTCTTCCGGCGGCTCGTCTCCGCTCAGCTGCTGCGCCGTATCGCCGGTGAGATCGACGCCCCGGACGCGGAGCTGCGCGCCGAGCTGGCGGCCGCGCAGCTGGTGGGCGTCGCGATGATGCGGTACGTCATCAAGATCGAGCCGGTCGCCTCGGTGGACGTGGAGCAGATCATCGGGCGGGTGGCGCCGGTGGTGCAGGGGCATCTCACCGGGCGGTGACACCGTCGAGGGCTGGTCTCGCCGGGTGGTACCCGCGGGACTTCCGCGGGCCGGCTGACCCCCGGATGGCTGTTCCGCGAGACATCCGTCCGGGGCCGGCCGACCCCGGATGGCTGTTCCGCGAGACATCCGTCCCGTATTCCGGACACCTCGTCCCGCCCTCTGGATGACCGGCGTACGCTCGTTAGCAGTCAGAAGTCTCTGACCGCAGTCTCTGCAGTCTTGCAGTCCCTAAGGAGCGAGCGACGATGCCCGAGCTGAGGTCCCGCACAGTCACCCACGGCCGCAACATGGCGGGCGCCCGCGCCCTTATGCGCGCCTCCGGTGTACCCGGTGCGGACATCGGCCGGAAGCCGATCATCGCGGTGGCGAACTCGTTCACCGAGTTCGTGCCCGGCCACACCCACCTCCAGCCCGTCGGCCGGATCGTCAGCGAGGCGATCAGGGAGGCCGGCGGCATCCCGCGCGAGTTCAACACGATCGCCGTGGACGACGGCATCGCGATGGGCCACGGCGGCATGCTGTACAGCCTGCCCTCCCGCGACCTCATCGCCGACAGCGTGGAGTACATGGTCGAGGCCCACTGCGCCGACGCCCTGATCTGCATCTCCAACTGCGACAAGATCACCCCGGGCATGCTGAACGCCGCCCTGCGGCTCAACATCCCGACCGTCTTCGTCTCCGGCGGCCCCATGGAGTCCGGCCGCGCCACGCTCGTCGACGGCACGGTCCGCACCCTCGACCTGGTCGACGCGATCTCCGACGCGGTGAACGACAAGATCTCGGACGAGGACATCCTCCGTATCGAGGAGAACGCCTGTCCGACCTGCGGCTCCTGTTCCGGCATGTTCACCGCCAACTCGATGAACTGCCTGACCGAGGCCATCGGCCTCTCCCTGCCCGGCAACGGCTCGGTCCTCGCCACGCACACGGCCCGCAAGGCCCTGTACGAGGACGCCGCCCGCACGGTCATGGACATCACCCGCCGCTACTACGAGCAGGACGACGAGACGGTCCTGCCGCGCAACGTCGCCACCTTCGCGGCGTTCGAGAACGCCATGGCGCTCGACATCGCGATGGGCGGCTCCACGAACACGATCCTGCACCTGCTGGCCGCGGCCCAGGAGGCGGGTGTCCCCTTCGGGCTGAACGAGATCGACGCGGTCTCCCGCCGGGTCCCCTGCCTGGCGAAGGTCGCCCCGAACGTCGCCAAGGACCGTACGTACTACATGGAGGACGTGCACCGCGCCGGCGGCATCCCCGCCCTGCTGGGCGAGCTGCACCGCGCCGGGCTGCTCAACGAGGACGTGCACGCCGTGCACAGCCCCTCCCTGTCGGACTGGCTGAAGACCTGGGACGTGCGCGGCGGATCCCCCTCCCCGAAGGCCGTCGAGCTGTGGCACGCCGCCCCCGGCTGTGTCCGCTCCGCGGAGGCCTTCTCGCAGTCCGAGCGCTGGGAGGCCCTCGACGAGGACGCCGAGGGCGGCTGCATCCGCAGCGCCGAGCACGCGTACTCCAAGGACGGCGGCCTCGCGGTCCTCAAGGGCAACCTCGCCGTGGACGGGTGCGTCGTGAAGACGGCCGGTGTCGACGAGTCCATCTGGACTTTCGAGGGACCGGCTGTCGTCTGCGAGTCGCAGGAAGAGGCCGTCGAGAAGATCCTCAACAAGCAGGTGACCGATGGTGATGTCGTCGTCATCCGGTACGAGGGTCCCAAGGGCGGCCCCGGCATGCAGGAGATGCTCTACCCGACGTCCTTCCTCAAGGGCCGCGGCCTCGGCAAGACCTGCGCCCTGATCACCGACGGCCGCTTCTCCGGCGGCACCTCCGGCCTGTCCATCGGCCACGCCTCCCCGGAGGCCGCGTCCGGCGGCACGATCGCCCTCGTCGAGGCCGGCGACCGTATCCGCATCGACATCCCGAATCGCTCGATCGAGTTGCTCGTCGACGACGCGGAACTCGCCCGTCGCGAGCAGGCGTTGAACGGGGCGTACGCCCCGAAGGGCCGCGAGCGGAAGGTGTCCGCGGCACTGCGGGCCTACGCCGCGATGGCGACCAGCGCGGACAAGGGCGCCGTCCGGGATGTGTCCAAGCTGGGCTGATGGCCGGGCTGGGCTGATGGCCGAGCTGGGGTGATGACCGGGCTGGGCTGATGGCCGAGCTGGGGTGATGACCGGGCTGGGCTGATGGCCGAGCTGGGGTGATGACCGGGCTGGGGTGATGGCCGAGCCGGGTTGACGTAGGGCAGCGGCGCCTGGCCGTCACTGGCGTACGTGCCGGTGCCCTCGACGCACGCGTACGTATCGCAGGGGCCGTCTCCTCAGGGGGCGGCCCCCGCGCCTGTCACCAGGCCGACGGGTCCCGGGCGTCGGCGGCGAAGACGGTGCCGTCGGGGGCGGTGGCGTAGACGCGGCCGTCGGCGAGAACGGGCTCGGGCAGATCGGCCGCCATCTGGTCCGAGCCCGCGCTGAGCCGTGGGGGCGTCTGGCCCACGAGCCGGCCGTCGTCGGCGTCCACGGCGAGCAGCCGGCCGTCGGGGGCACTGACGTACACATGACGGCCGTCACTGACGGGCGACGACGTACGCAGCACGGACGTCTCCAGACTCCAGAGCTGCTTGCGCGCCTCCATGTCGACGGCGCTCACCTTCCCGTCACCGCCCACGAGGTAGACGACGTCCCCGCGCACGGTGCCGTGCGCACGCGAGAGCGGGAGGGGCAGCGGCACGCGGCGTGAGGACCGGTCGGCGGGGGAGTAGCGGACCAGGGCCCGCGCATCGCTGTAGACACCCTCGATGGAGACGAAGCAGACCGACCCGTCCGACGTGCCGACGGGCTTCAGCGTCCCCTCCATCCGGGCGTCCCAACGCACGTCACCCGTGCCCGGATCGAGCGCGACGACCCGCGTGCCCGAACCGTCCACGGACGTGCTCGTCGCGTACGCCAGCGGGTCTCCGGCGAACGAGACGAAGTTCGGCGCCTGAAGACCGGGCACGCGCCGGCTCCACTTCGTGTCCCCCGACCCGGCGTCCACGCCGGTGACCGTGCCGTCGGTGCCGGTGAGCAGCAGCATGTCTTCGACGGGCACCGAAGCGCCGTACGCGGGCACGTCCCGCTGCCAACGCGCCTTGCCCGTCGCCGGATCGAGCGCCTCCAGCCGCCGGCCCTCCCCGGACCACGGGTGGACGAGACCGCCCGCCACGGCCGGCGGCCCGCCCACCTGCGACGTGTCGACAGGGTGCCGCCACAGCAGCCGGCCGTCCATCGGGTCGAGCGCGAAGACGAGCCCCTCCTGCGCGCACACCACCTTGCCCACCCCGCGGGAGCACAGCGGCGTGTCCTTCTCGGGCCCCGACGTCGCCCACCCGCTGAACCCGGCCGACATGGTCCGTGAGCTCCTGGGCTCCGGCGTCGGCTCCAGACCGTCGAGCACCTGTACGGAGACCAGCGCGGCGACCGCGACGAGCGCGACGCTCCCGGCCCCGAGGGCCAACACCTTTCTCCGGCGTCGGCGTTCGCCGGGCAGCCGCTCGGCCTCCCCCTCGACACGCGGCTTCCGCTCGGCCTTCGCCCTGGCCTTCGGCTCGGCCTTCGGCTCGGCCTTCGCCCCGGCCTTCGCCCTGGCCTTCGGCTCGGCCCTCGACTCGACCTCCGACTCGACCTCCGAGCCGGCCCCCGACCCGACGCCCGGGCCGGACGGCTCCTCCGTGCTCCGCTGCGCCGGTATGAACGCCTGGGTGTCGTACGACGCCGCAACCGACCGCAGCTCCCGCATCAACTCGTCGGGCGTGGGCCGGTCCTCGGGCTCCTTGGCCAGACAGCGCGCGATGAGCGGGGCGAGATTCGCCGGTACGTCGGTCAGATCCGGCTCGTCATGGACGACCTGGTAGGCGACGACGTACGGGCTGTCCGAGTCGAACGGCCCCCGCCCCGTCGCCGCGTGCACCATCACGGACCCGAGCGCGAAGACATCTGCGGCGGGCCCGACCTCGCGCGGCCGCCGGAACTGCTCGGGTGCCATGAACGGCGGCGTACCGATCAGCTTCCCGGTCTCGGTGCGCAGTTCGCTGTCCTTTGGCCGAGAGATGCCGAAGTCGATGACCTTCGGTCCGTCGTCGGCGAGCAGTACATTGCTGGGCTTCAGGTCCCGGTGCACGACGCCGACCCGGTGGATGTCACGCAGCGCCTCCGCGAGTCCGGCCATCAGCCGCCGCAACTGCGCGGGCTCCATCGGCCCGTTCCGCTTCACCTGGTCGGAGAGCGTCGGACCGGGGATGAACAGCGTGGCCATCCAGGGCCGTTCGCACTCGGGATCGGCGTCCACGACCGGCGCGGTGAAGGCCCCGCTGACCTTCCTGGCTGCCCCTACCTCCTGCCGGAACCGCCCCCTGAACTCGGGATCCCTGGCGAACTCGGCATGCACGACCTTCACCGCGAGCTGCATGCCCGAAGTACTCCGGGCCAGATGGACGATGCCCATGCCGCCGGACCCCAGGCGCGACTCCAGGCGGTAGTGACCGGCGTACTCGGGAAGTTCCGCTTCCGCGCCCGCTCCGGCGTTCTGCTGTGGCGCCATGGGACCACCCCCGTGCTGTTCGTCCGCTCGCGCGACGCACGGAGCCTAGTCGATGACTCGTACGAGACAGAGGCGACTTGCTAGCCTCCGTGTTCCCAACACGCACATGTGTGCGTGGCGTGATTTAGGGGAATCAACGGGACCCCATGGCAGCCATGGGGATCAACGGGGGAGGTTTTGCCATGTCCGCAGATCGCGTTGAAGGTGTCGAAAGAGCCGCAGAAGTCGGGGGTGCCGACACCGACGAGGCCGTGGCGACGATGACAGCCACCGCAAGCGCCTCGGCGCTCCGCTACTACTCGGTCGCCCCGGGCGTCCGCCTGAACGTCCGCCGGGGCCCCGGCACCAACTACTCCGTCGTCCGCGTCCTGCCCGAGGGCGCCCAGATCCAGATCTTCTGCCAGACACCGGGCACCAACGTGACCGGCCCCTACGGCACCTCGAACATCTGGGACAACATCGACGACGGCGAGTTCGTCTCGGACGCCTACGTGAACACGGGCAGCGACGGCTACGTCCGCCCACGCTGCTCCTTCTGACCAGACCTGACCAGACCTGACCAGACCCGGGTCCCAACCCGGTCTCTTCCGGTCCCTTCCGGGTCCCGGGCCGGGTTCCTTCCGGGTCCCGAGCCAGGTCTCTTCCGGATGTCGAGCCGAGCCAGGCTCCTTCCGGGTCCCGAGCCGGGTCCCGAGCCGGGTCTCTTCCGGGTCCCGAGCCGGGTCCCTTTCGGGTCCCGAGCCGGGTCCCTTTCGGGTCCCGAGCCGGGCCCGGGACCCGGTTCACCGGACCCCGTGCGGAACACGTACGGATCCCGAACGGAGCCCGCGGACACGCCGGAGCCATAATCGACGCGTGAGCGAGAAGAACGGCACCCCGACCACCCCCGCGGGCTCTACCGGCCCCCGCCCCGAGCCCCTCCGCTTCTTCGGCACGACCTGGGTCGACCACGACAACGGCTACACCGCCCGCCGCATCGCGGTGTCCGCCGGCTCCCTCGCCACCGCCACCATCTCCTGCCTGGTCCTGCGCTTCGCCTACGAAGGGCTCCAGCTCTCCGACATCGGCGGTTTCGTCACCGTCCTGATGGTCGTGATGTTCGCGATCTGCAGCGCGCTCGCCTACCGCCACACCTGGGACGGCTTCGGCAAGCGCCCCGACCTCGACCGCCAGGCCTCCCTCCGCGGCCTGCTGGCCATCGGCTTCGTCGGCTCCCTCCTCGCCTACTTCTTCCGCTCCCTCGCCGAGGCCCCCGGCGAGAAGCTCCACCGCGAGGAATACGAAACGGCGCGCAAACAACACGAGAGCCGCACCACCCGCCGCACAGGCAACCCCTCAAAGAAGCGCCGCCGCAGCTAACACCGACAAGAGCCACGCCCTCCCTCTCCTCGGGCACGAGACGCGCCACCCACCACCGAACCCACCTCGCGCCAAACTCGGAGCACCCCGCACCAACCAGGGCCACCATGGCCCTATGACGGCCCCTTCCCACACCGACCGCGCCCGCTCCTTCAACGCCGCCGCAGCCCAGTACGCAGCGAACCGCCCCTCCTACCCACCCGCCCTCTTCGACACGATCGAGGAACTCGCCGGCCGCCCCTTCACCGGCGCGCGCGTCGTCGACGTCGGCGCGGGCACCGGCATCGGCACCGCCCTCCTGCGCGGGCGCGGCGCCGACGTACTCGCCGTGGAACCCGGCGACGGCATGGCGGCCCAGTTCCGCCTCAACCACCCCGACATACCGATAGTCCGCGGCAACGGCAACGCCCTCCCCCTGGCCACCGCCTCCGTCGACTTCGTCACCTACGCCCAGGCCTGGCACTGGACCGACCCCACCCACTCGGCGCCGGAGGCCCTCCGCGTCCTACGCCCCGGCGGCGCACTGGCCCTGTGGTGGAACACCACCCCGCTCGACATCCCCTGGCACATCGCCCAGGCGCAGCGCATCGAGCGCAGCTTCGGCAACCATCCCGTCGTCGAACAGAACGGCAGCGGAGCCCGAGCCGCCCTGACCGACCCCACCGGCCGCCTCGACTTCACCCGCCGCAAGGTCCGCTGGAGCCGCCGCGTCCCCCTCGACACGCACCTGGCGAACCTCGGCAGCCACTCGATCTTCCTGGTCCACGGCACCGAGGCGAGCACCGCCTTCCTCGCCGAGGAGAAGCAACACCTTCTCGCCGCCTTCCCCGACGGAACCATCGAAGAGACCTACGACGTCGACCTCCTGGTCGCCACCACCTCCTGACCCCACCACCTCCTGACCCCACCACCTCCTGACCCCACGACCACCGACACGGCCCCTCACCGTCCCCCTTCTCCCCCCCCTTCTCCCTCCTCCTCCCGCCCGCCCCGCCACACCGCGGCGAGGGCGGGCGAGCCATGTCTCGCCATACCGCAGCCCTAGGCCGCCCCGCCGCTTGACGCCGCTCACCCACCGGAGGATTATTCATCGCATGATGAATTATTCGTCCGTCCGATCCGACCCTCCCGACGAGGCCGCGATCCGAGCCGAGACCCTGAACGTCGTACGCGGCACCCGCCAGGTCCTCCGCGACCTCGACTTCACCGTCCCGCGCGGCCAGATCACCGGGCTCCTCGGCCCGTCGGGCTGCGGCAAGACGACCCTCATGCGAGCCGTCGTCGGCACCCAGGCCAAGGTCACCGGCACCCTCGACGTCCTCGGCCGCCCCGCCGGCCACCCCACCCTGCGCACCCGCATCGGCTACGTCACCCAAGCCCCCTCCATCTACGACGACCTGACCATCCGCCAGAACCTTGCCTACTTCGCCGCGATCCTCGACCCCGGCCGCGCGGCAGCCGACCGGCGCCACGAGAACGTCACCCGCGCCATCGCCGACGTCGACCTCACCAGCCACGCCGACGCCCTGGCCGGCGACCTCTCGGGAGGCCAGCGCAGCCGCGTCTCCCTCGCGGTCGCCCTCCTCGGCACCCCCGAACTCCTCGTCCTCGACGAACCGACGGTCGGCCTCGACCCCGTCCTGCGCCGCGACCTCTGGAACCTCTTCCACGACATCGCGGCCTCCCGCAGCGCCACCCTCCTCATCTCCTCCCACGTCATGGACGAGGCCGAGCGCTGCCACCGCCTCCTCCTCATGCGCGAGGGCCGGATCCTCGCCGACGACACCCCGGACGCCCTCCGTACCCGTACGCAGTCCGAGACCGTCGAAGCCGCCTTCCTGCACCTGGTCGACGAGGCGACCGCGGCCGCCCGCGCGAAGGAGACCACGCGATGACCACCACGACGACCCCGACCACCACACTCCGGCCCGCCCCCACCGGCGCCCTGAACCCGGCCCGCACCACCGCCACCGCCGCCCGGGTCCTGCGCCAGCTCCGCCACGACCCGCGCACCATCGCGCTGATGCTCCTCGTCCCCTGCCTGATGCTGTTCCTGCTGCGCTACGTCTTCGACGGCAGCCCGCGCACCTTCGACAACATCGGCGCCTCCCTCCTCGGGATCTTCCCGCTGATCACGATGTTCCTGGTCACCTCCATCGCCACCCTGCGCGAACGCACCTCCGGCACTCTCGAACGCCTCCTCGCCATGCCCCTCGGCAAGGGCGACCTGATCGCCGGCTACGCCCTCGCCTTCGGCACCCTCGCGATCATCCAGTCCGCCCTGGCGACCGGACTCGCCCTCTGGTTCCTCGGCCTGGACGTCGCCGGCAGCCCCTGGCTACTCCTGCTCGTGGCCCTGCTCGACGCACTGCTCGGCACCGCGCTCGGTCTCTTCGTCTCGGCCTTCGCGGCCTCCGAATTCCAGGCCGTCCAGTTCATGCCGGCCGTGATCTTCCCCCAGCTCCTCCTCTGCGGCCTCTTCACACCCCGCGACAACATGCACCCCGCCCTCGAGGCCATCTCCAACGTCCTCCCCATGTCCTACGCGGTCGACGGCATGAACGAAGTCCTCAAGCACACCGACATGACAGCCAACTTCGTCCGCGACGCCCTGATCGTGGCCGGTTGCGCCCTGCTGGTCCTCGCCCTCGGCGCGGCGACCCTGAGGCGCAGGACGCCATGACCGCTCCGGTGGCTTGCCCGTCCCGCCCAGCGGACACGCCCCCTCCGAAGCCGCCCCCGATGCGAGGATGAACCTGGACGACGCAACCCCCGGAGGGCACCCCAGCCATGACCCAGAAAGTCGCAGTCCTCGGCACCGGCAAGATCGGCGAAGCCCTGCTCAGCGGAATGATCCGCGGCGGCTGGGCCCCGGCCGACCTCCTGGTCACGACCCGCCGCGCGGAACGAGCCGAAGAACTCCGCACCCGTTACGGAGTCACCCCGGTCACCAACGCGGAAGCCGCCAAGACCGCCGACACCCTGATCCTCACGGTCAAGCCGCAGGACATGGGCACCCTCCTCGACGAACTCGCCCCGCACGTCCCCGCCGACCGCCTGGTCATCAGCGGAGCCGCAGGCATCCCCACCTCCTTCTTCGAGTCCCGCCTCGCCGCCGGCACCCCGGTCGTCCGCGTCATGACGAACACCCCCGCCCTCGTCGACGAGGCCATGTCCGTCATCTCCGCCGGCAGCCACGCCAGCGAAGCCGACCTCGCCCACGCCGAGGAAATCTTCGGCGCCGTGGGCAAGACACTCCGCGTCCCCGAGGGCCAGCAGGACGCCTGCACCGCCCTCTCCGGCTCCGGCCCGGCGTACTTCTTCTACCTGGTCGAAGCCATGACCGACGCCGGAATCCTGCTCGGCCTGCCCCGCGACAAGGCCCACGACCTGATCGTCCAGTCCGCGATCGGCGCCGCGACGATGCTCCGCGACAGCGGCGAACACCCCGTCAAGCTCCGCGAGAACGTGACGTCCCCCGCCGGCACCACCATCAACGCCATCCGCGAACTCGAGAACCACGGCGTACGAGCCGCCCTCATCGCCGCCCTCGAAGCCGCCCGCGACCGCAGCCGCGAACTGGCCTCCGGCAGCAACACCAAGTGACGCCCAGGGCCGCCCCACCCCAGGGCGGCCCCGAGCACACCCCTAGACGGTCACCTCGATATCGGCAGTCGCAGCCCCGCCCGCAGTGGCCGCCGCCGGCAGCAATCCGATCGCCCGATACGCGGCATCCACGGTCGGCCGGGCCATCGCCCGAGCTCGCTCCGCACCATCCCGCAGCACCCCCTCCACATAGCCAGGATCCGCGCACAGCTCCCTGTGCCTCTCCTGCACGGGCCTGAGAACCTCGACCACGGCCTCCGCGGTGGCCGACTTCAAAGAGCCGTACGACTCATATACACCGCTCAGCTCCGATGGGTTCCCACCCGTACAGGCAGCCAGGATCTCCAGCAGATTCGCCACCCCAGGCTGCGCGGCCCGGTCGTACACAACCTCCCGCCCGCTGTCGGTCACCGCCCGCATGACCTTCTTCCGCACCACATCCGGCTCGTCGAGCAGATAGACGATCCCCGGCCCGGAGTCATCGCTCTTGCCCATCTTCGAGGCCGGATCCTGCAGGTTCATCACCCGAGCCGCGACCTGCGGAGGCGTCGCCCGGGGCACCACGAACGTGTGCCCGTACCGCTGGTTGAACCGCACCGCCAGATCCCGCGCGAGCTCCACATGCTGCGTCTGATCGTCCCCGACCGGCACCTCGTCAGTCCCGTACGCCAGGATGTCCGCCGCCATCAGCACCGGATACGTCAGCAGCGACAGCCGCACACTCCCCCCGCGCTCCCGCTCCCGCACGGCCTTCTCCTTGTACTGGATCATCCGCCGCATCTCACCGTCCGTGGCCACGCACTCCAGCACGTACGACAGCCGCGCGTGCTCATCCACATGACTCTGTACGAACACGGTGCACAGCTCCGGATCCAGCCCCGACGCAAGCAACAACGTCGCCGCCTGCCGACTGAGCCTTCGCACCCGCGCCGGATCGTGGTCCACGGTCAGCGCGTGCAGATCGACGATGCAGAACAACGCGTCGGCCTGGTGCTGATCGACGGTCGCCCACCGCCGCATGGCCCCCAGGTAGTTCCCCAGCGTCAGATGCCCGGTCGGCTTGACCCCACTGAAAACCCGCTTCATCTCTCTCCACCTCCTGGTCGAGGCCGCCGCCCCCGGCCGGCCGACCCTCAGGAGCTCTGGAGGGAGAAACGAGAACGGCCGCCGAGGCGGCGGCCGTTGAGTGCATACGTGACTACGGCCGCCGTCAGGCGGCCCACCAGAGCTGGATGCACGTATGCGTCGTCATGCGTCCCAGAGTACGCCCCGGGGGTGCCGTCCGGCGTGAAGTTGACACGCCCTGACCCGATCCGTAGTGTTCTCCGAGTTGTCCGACGTGAGCGCCGACTTCGGTCGGTCCCCGGACAGCCACTCCGCAAGTACCAACCATCATTCGACGACAGTCGATCCGTCTGCCGTCGTTTCATTGGCATGCGTATTTACGGAATGAGGAATCCGCGTTCGATAGAACGCCGCCCCCGATTAGCTCGGGAGCAGGGAATCCGCTAAAGTCTCACTCGTCGGAACGGCCCAACGGCCGCGAAGACAAGCCCCGCTGACTGGGAGTCAGGCCCGAAAGGATCTGGTAGAGTCGGAAACGCCGGAAAGGGAAACGCG
>NZ_KQ948953.1:0-27628 GCF_001514235.1 Streptomyces caeruleatus
TTCCCTGTCGGGGGGGTTGCTGTTTGGCTTTGGGCTTTCGCCCTGCGGCCTTTCGACATTCACTACGTTAGCCGATTCCCCCGCCCGATTCATAATCGGGCTCCGTGGGCTCGAATTCAGGCATGCGGGCACGCCAAAAAACGACCCCGTTGAGGGTGTTTCGTTAGTAGTGGGTTGGCCGCTCCGGCTGCTGACTTCGCAGTACCCGGTTCAGCGGCTCGGGCCACGTTACGCGCCTCACCGGGGCGCGTCAACTTCGGCGGCGCCTCGGGACGTGGGCCCGATAGGGGCTCACCGTGGGGTCGTTGGCGATCCAGTAGCGCCAGGGGTGGATGTCACCGTTTCCGCCGTCGCCTGCCACGCCGGTGCGTGGGCCATTGCGTACCTGGTCGGAGGGGGTCGGGGTGCCGGTCAGGATCCTCAGCGGGGTCTCGCCGGTGGCGCATGCGTCCGTGCCGTCCAAGGCTCGGTCCACGTCCAGGGCGGTGGCGAGGCGGGCCGGGCCCTTGGCCAGTTCCTTGTCGTTGCGGGCCGAGACGCGACGGGTGCGGGCGAGCTCGGCGCCCTCGACGATCTCGCCGGCGCGGAGCAGGACCGCGCATGCCTGGCCGTTGGGGCCGCACACCAGGTTCATGCAGTGCCACATGCCGTAGGTGAAGTAGACGTAGACGTGTCCGGGGGGACCGAACATCACGTCGTTGCGGGGTGTGCGGCCGCGATAGGCGTGGGAGCCGGGGTCGTTAGGGCCGTCGTAGGCCTCGACCTCAGTCAGACGGAGGGCGATCGGACCGTCCGGGGTGGTGCGTACCAGGATGCGGCCGAGGAGGTCGGGGGCGACTTCCAGGACGGGGCGGTCGAAGAAGTCCCGGGGCAAGGGCGTACGGTCGGGGGTCGCGATCATGCCGTCCGAGGGTAGTGCAGACGGGTGGTCGCGACGGGGTGGTCAGGGGGCGTGCGTCTTGCCAGGGTGGGGACGCGGAACCGGCCACGGCCGGATCGCGTTTGTAGGGATCAAGGATCCACTCTGAAAAGAGGAGAGTCATGGCGTTCAAGAAGCTGCTCGCGAGCCTGGGTGCCGGCGGGGCTTCGGTCGAGACGGTGCTGACGGAGGTCAACGTCGTTCCGGGCGGTGTCGTCCAGGGTGAGGTGCGGATTCAGGGCGGGTCCGTGAACCAGAACATCGAGGGCCTGTCGGTGGGCCTTCAGGCGCGCGTCGAGGTCGAGGGTCAGGACTCGGAGTACAAGCAGGACATCGAGTTCACGAAGATGTCGCTGGGTGGCGCCTTCGAGCTCCAGGCCGGGGCCGTGCACGCGGTGCCGTTCGGTCTGGAGATCCCGTGGGAGACGCCGGTCACGACGATCGACGGTCAGACGCTGCGTGGCATGAACATCGGCGTGACGACGGAGCTGTCGATCGCCCGGGCCGTGGACTCCACCGACCTGGACCCGATCAACGTGCACCCGCTGCCCGCGCAGAAGGCGATCCTCGACGCCCTCATCCAGCTGGGCTTCCGCTTCAAGAGCGCGGACATGGAGCGGGGCCACATCCGGGGTACGCGGCAGAAGCTGCCGTTCTACCAGGAGATCGAGTTCTTCCCGCCGCAGCAGTACCGCGGTATCAATCAGGTCGAGTTGAGCTTCGTCGCCGACGAGCACACGATGGACGTCGTGCTCGAGATGGACAAGAAGCCGGGGCTGTTCAGTGAGGGCAGCGACACCTTCCGGTCGTTCCAGGTGGGGCTGAACGACTTCCAGGGGACCGACTGGGCGGCGTACCTCAACCAGTGGCTGTCCGAGGTCGGCAGCAAGCGCAACTGGTTCTAGGCTCGGAACAGCTGATTCCACTGTTTCGTCAGGAGGTATCGAAGTGACCGAGCTCAAGAGGCGGCCGCTGCCCCACGACTTCCATCCGCCCGTGCCGTCCTTCACGGTCACGAGTGAGGACGTCGAGTCCGGCGGGACCCTCAAGGACGCTCAGGTCTACGCGGCCGGCAACACCTCGCCGCAGCTGCGCTGGGAGGGTTTCCCGGCCGGGACCAAGAGCTTCGCCGTGACCTGCTACGACCCTGATGCCCCTACGGGCAGTGGGTTCTGGCACTGGGTCGTGTTCGACATCCCGGCCTCGGTGACCGAGTTGCCGGTGGGTGCGGGCAGCGGCAAGTTCGAGGGGCTGCCGGAGGGTGCCGTGCAGGCGCGGAACGACTACGGGGCGAAGGACTTCGGTGGTGCCGCGCCTCCGCCGGGTGACGGGCCGCACCGCTATGTGTTCACGGTGTACGCCGTGGATCAGGAGAAGCTCGGTCCTGACTCGGATGCGAGCCCGGCTTTCGTCGGGTTCAACCTGCGGTTCCACGCCATCGCTCGCGCACACGTGATCGCCGAGTACGAGGTGCCTGCCGAAGCCTGACGTTCATGGAACGTTTGCCCGCCCCTGGTCATGGAAGTGATCGGGGGCGGGCACTTTTTATTTCGTTGTCCATCTCGGCGTGCCCGGCCAGAGTTGATCCCAGCCCGCCAGGGGGTGGGCAGGTGCGCACGGGAGGTGGGCTGCAATGCGGGACACGCTGGTACTGAACGCGAGCTTCGAGCCGCTGTCGACGGTGACGTTGAATAGAGCCATCGTTCTGGTGCTTCAGGACAAGGCCGTCGTCGAGCAGGCCCACCCCGAACTGCGGATGCGTGGGGCCGCGGTGGACATACCCGCGCCCCGGGTGATCAGGCTGTGCAGGTACGTACGGGTGCCGTTCCGAAGACAAGCGCCGTGGTCGCGGCGGGGTGTGCTGGTGCGGGACCGGCACCGGTGCGCGTACTGCGGGCGCCGGGCGACGACTGTGGACCACGTGGTGCCGCGGTCCCGGGGTGGGCAGGACACGTGGCTGAATACGGTCGCCTCCTGTGCGGAGGACAATCATCGGAAGGCTGACCGGACGCCTGAGCAGGCGGGTATGCCGTTGCTTCGGGAGCCGTTCGAGCCGACGCCGGCTGATGCGATGTTGCTGACGCTGGGGGCCGAGGAGTTTGCCGCGCTGCCGGATTGGCTGGCAACGGACGCGGCCTGACCATTCGCCGTGAGTCCATCGGTAGTTCGTGGGCCGCGGGTTCGTTGTGGTTTGTCGCGCAGTTCCCCGCGCCCCTGAGGGCGTTGAGGCCCGCCTTTGTCGAGAAGGCGGGCCTCTTGCGTACGCACGACAGATCTCAGTCGATCGACGGCTTCTCTCGGCGTTCTGTCGCCTGGCCGGGGATGTTCGCGGATCCGCCGTTGCCCGAACCCCCGCCCAGGCCGCCCAGGTTGCCCATCGCGCCGGAGAGGCCCTTGAGGGCGTCGCCGATTTCGCTGGGGACGATCCAGAGCTTGTTGGCGTCGCCCTCGGCGATCTTCGGGAGCATCTGGAGGTACTGGTAGGAGAGGAGCTTCTGGTCGGGGTCGCCGGCGTGGATGGCCTCGAAGACCGTGCGGACGGCCTGGGCCTCGCCCTCGGCGCGCAGGGCCGCTGCCTTGGCCTCGCCCTCGGCGCGGAGGATCTGGGACTGCTTCTCGCCCTCGGCGGTGAGGATGGCTGCCTGGCGCGTACCCTCGGCGGTGAGGATCGCGGCGCGCTTGTCTCGGTCGGCGCGCATCTGCTTCTCCATCGAGTCCTGGATGGAGGTGGGGGGCTCGATCGCCTTGAGTTCGACGCGGTTGACGCGGATGCCCCACTTGCCCGTCGCCTCGTCGAGGACGCCGCGCAGGGCCGCGTTGATCTCCTCGCGGGAGGTCAGGGTGCGCTCCAGGTCCATGCCGCCGATGATGTTGCGGAGGGTGGTGACCGTGAGCTGCTCGATCGCCTGGATGTAGCTGGCGACCTCGTAGGTGGCGGCGCGGGCGTCGGTCACCTGGTAGTAGATGACGGTGTCGATGTTCACGACCAGGTTGTCCTGGGTGATCACCGGCTGCGGCGGGAACGGTACGACCTGTTCGCGCAGGTCGATGCGGTTGCGGATGGTGTCGATGAACGGGACCACGATGTTGAGGCCCGCGTTGAGTGTCCGCGTGTAGCGGCCGAAGCGTTCGACGATGGCCGCGCTCGCCTGTGGGATGACCTGGATCGTCTTGATCAGGGCGATGAAAACCAACACCACCAGAATGATCAAGACGATGATGACCGGTTCCATCGTCGTTTCCCCGTACCCCTTCTCCGCTGCGGCAACTTCGGCAGATCTTATGGTTGTTGAAGATCTTGCTGGTCGAGTCTGACAGACCGTCGCGCGGCCCGTGGCGCGAACGCGCCACTTACGTCGTGCGAGGTCACATCACGATCGCCGTGGCCCCCTCGATGTCCACGACGTCCACTTCCTGGCCTGGTTCGAAGGCGCGGTCGGTGTCGAGGGAGCGTGCGGACCAGACTTCTCCGGCGAGCTTGATCCGGCCGCCGGACGCGTCGACGCGCTCCAGGACGACGGCCTGTTTGCCCTTCAACGCGTCGATGCCGGTGGCGAGTTGGGGCCGCTGGGCGCGATGTCTGTTCGCGATGGGCCGTACGACGGCGATGAGCGCGGTCGAGACGACGACGAAGGACACGACCTGGACGACGGCGTCACCGCCGAAGATGCCGGCGACCACCGCGGCGGCGACGGCGCCGACCGCCAGCATGCCGAGTTCGGGCATCGCGGTGATCACAAGCCCGATGCCGAGCGCTGCCGCGCCTATCAACCACCAAACCCACGCGTCGATTTCCACATGGTCATGGTAGGACCGTGGGCCCTGTCGCGGACAGGGCGCCGATCGTTTGAGAGGGGGTCAGGAGAGCGGGAGGCCCTGTGCGGTCCAGCGGTCGCCGACCTGCTCGACGACGAGGGGGAGGCCGAAGCAGAGGGAGAGGTTGCGGGAGGTGAGTTCGAGCTCCATCGGGCCGGCGGCGAGGACCTTGCCCTGGCGGATCATCAGGACGTGGGTGAAGCCCGGGGGGATCTCCTCGACGTGGTGGGTCACCATCAGCATCGAGGGGGCGATCGGGTCGCGGGCGAGGCGGCCGAGGCGGCGGACGAGGTCCTCGCGGCCGCCGAGGTCGAGGCCGGCGGCGGGCTCGTCGAGGAGGAGGAGCTCGGGGTCGGCCATGAGGGCGCGGGAGATCAGGGTGCGCTTGCGCTCGCCCTCGGAGAGGGTGCCGAACTTCCGGTCGAGGTAGTCGCTCATGCCGAGGCGGTCGAGGAAGGCGCGGGCGCGCTGCTCGTCGATCTCCTCGTAGTCCTCGTTCCAGGTGGCGGTCATGCCGTACGCGGCGGTCAGCACGGTTTGGAGGACGGTCTGGCGCTTGGGCAGCTTCTCGGTCATGGCGATGCCGGCCATGCCGATGCGCGGGCGCAGCTCGAAGACGTCGGTGCCGGGCTTGCCGAGGGTCTCGCCGAGGATGGTGGCGGTGCCCGCGGTCGGATAGAGGTAGCTGGAGGCGAGGTTCAGGAGGGTAGTCTTGCCGGCCCCGTTCGGGCCGAGGATGACCCAGCGCTCGCCCTCCTTGACCGACCAGGAGACCTGGTCCACCAGAGCCCGGCCCTCACGGACCACGGATACGTCCTGAAGCTCCAGAACATCGCTCATGAGCGCGTTGTCTCCCCTTGCTGTGACCGGTCTCGGCGTCTCGGCGTCTCGGTGGTCGCGTGCGCCGGTGGGCGCAGCCCTCTAGGAAATCTACGCCACCGGTCGGGCGCTTCATTCCATCGGTCCGGTCCTTAGGGTGGGGGCATGCTCTCGGAACCACGTTCAGGACGCCTTGCCGCTTGGGGAAATGCCCTTTTGGCCGGACTTGTCTCGCCGGATGACGCTGTGCTCGAGATCGTCGGGGACGACGCCGTGCACCGGGTGGAGGGGCTACCGGGTGAGTCGGCGCCCGTCGGGCTCACGCTGGCGTTGGGTCGGCTGCGGACGCTCGGGGTGAACGGGCTGCGGGTCGCTCTGCCGGTGCCGGGGCATCCGCTGGGGCTGAGCGGGCCGCCTGAGTTCAACGCGCGGGCGATGGATGCCGAGGAGGCGGTGGTCTGTCACGGCGCCGCGTTCGGGTTGGTGCCGGAGGTGTACGAGGCCGGGCCCGACGGTGATGTGCATGTCGAGGTCGTCTGGCATGTGCTGCCGGTGCGGGAGGCGCCGCCTGCGGATGTGCCGTCGCTGGGTGAGGCCGAGCGGGAGCTCGCGGAGGCTCTGCGGGACGCGACGGAGGTGTTGTCGCGGCTGGACGTCGCCGGGTCGGGGCCGGTGGCCGAGGCGGCGATCGATGCGTATCGGGCGCGGGCCGAGCGAGGGCGGGAGGTGTTGGCGCCGGGGTATCCGCCGCGGGCGGTGCGGGTTCTGGAGCTTGCGCAGCGGGTGGGGTTGTTGGTCTCGCTGGCTTATGAGAACGGGCACGGGGGTGCGGTCAGCTCCGCTGAGATGGGGGCTCGGGCGGAGGCGCTGCGGCCGGTGGAGCGGGTGGCTCGGCGGGCGCTCGTCGCCGCGTACAACTCCGTTGTGGAGGAGCGGGAGCGGGGGGTTCGGTGACGTCGGCCTGTTGGTGATCGGCGTTGGTGTGACCGTTTCCTGGGGGCTCTGCCCCCAGACCCCCGTATCGGCCTGAACGGCCTCGTCCTCAAACGCCGGACGGGCTAGGGGCTGGAAACAGACCGGCCTCCCGGGGTGGGCCGGGAGGCCGGAGGTCACTGCTTGCTTCGGGGTGGCGTCAGCGGTTGACGGCCAGGTTGTCGAAGGCCGGGTTCAGGATGCCCACGACGTTCACGGTGTTGCCCGAGACGTTGGCCGGGATGTGGATCGGGGCCTGGACGAGGTTGCCCGAGGCGACGCCCGGGGAGCCCACGGCCTTGCCGTCGGCGTGCGCGCCGTCGGTGGCGGAGGCCATTCCGGCACCGGCGGCCATGAGGCCACCCGCCACCATCGTCACAGCCACGGCCTTCTTCAGGTTCTTCACTTTCAAGCCCTCCTTGCGATTGCCGCGGCAGTCGCCGCAGCACGCATTGGAAAACGGCGGAGATCCACGAAGGATGCGCCATCCGGGGGACATTCCCACGACGGTATGAATCTCAGTCCGGAGCGGAACCCTCCGTATTGCCGTCCGTCATGCCCTGCGGAGAGCGTTTCAGCCGGTCACGCCATGGCGTACGGCCCACAGGGCGGCCTGGGTGCGGTCTGCGAGGTCGAGCTTCATCAGGATGTTCGAGACGTGTGTCTTGACGGTCTTCTCCGAGAGCACCAGGGCTCTGGCTATCTCGCGGTTCGAGCGTCCGTCCGCGATCAGCCCGAGCACCTCGCGCTCGCGCTCCGTCAGGGAGCCGGCCCTGCCCTGCCCGGAGTTGGCCTCCTCCTGGGACAGCAGGGCGCCGGCGACCTCGGGTTGGAGCAGGATGTGGCCGGCGTGGACGGAGCGGATGGCTCCGGCGAGGGCGTCGGGGTCCACGTCCTTGTAGACGTACCCGGCGGCGCCCGCGCGCAGGGCCGGGATCACCGTGCGCTGTTCGGTGAAGCTGGTGACGATCAGCACGCGCGCGGGGTTGTCGAGTTCGCGGAGCTTGCGCAGGGCGTCGACGCCGTCCATGCCCGGCATCTTGACGTCCATCAGCACGACGTCCGGCTTCAGTTCCTCGGCGCGGGCCACTCCCTCGGCGCCGTCGGCGGCCTCCCCCACGACCTCGATGTCGTCCTGCACTTCGAGGAAGGTGCGCAGGCCCCGGCGGACGACCTGGTGGTCGTCGACGAGCAGCACCTTGATTGCGTCACCCACCGGGGACCTCCATCTCGATCGTGGTGCCCTTGCCGGGCGCCGATTCCACGGTCAGCGTGCCGCCGACCCCGCTCGTCCGGTCCCGCATGGAGACCAGGCCGAGGTGGCGTCCGGCTCGGCGTATCGCCTTCGGGTCGAAACCGCTGCCGTTGTCCGTGACCCGGAGGACCGCTCCGCTGCCGCGCCGGTCCAGCGTCACCTCGACGTGCTCGGCGCCGGAGTGCCGCAGGGCGTTGTGCAGGGCCTCCTGGGCGACGCGCAGAACGGCCTCCTCCTGGGCGGCGGGCAGGGCCTTCACGCCGTGGCCGGCGAAGGTCACGCGCGCGGTGTGGGCGCGGTCGAGGACCTGGATCTGGGTGCGCAGGGTGGCTACCAGGCCGTCCTCGTCGAGGGCCGCGGGGCGCAACTCGACGACCGCGGCGCGCAGTTCGTCGGCGGCTTCGGCGGCGAGCGCGGCCACCTGGTGCAGTTCGCCCTTGGCGCGGGCCGGGTCGCGGTCGATCAGGGCTGCGGCGGCCTGGGCCGTCAGGCGCAGGGAGAACAGCTTCTGGCTGACCGCGTCGTGCAGTTCATGGGCGAGGCGTGAGCGTTCCTCGGCGATCGTCAGTTCGCGGCTGCGTTCGTAGAGGCGGGCGTTGGTGAGGGCGATGGCGGCGTGCTGGGCGAGGGTGGAGAGCAGTTCCACGTCCTCTGCCGTGAAGCCGCAGCTGCCCTCCGGCTTGGGGCAGTTCTTGTTGGCCAGAAACAGGGCGCCGATGACCTCGTCGCCGTCGCGGATCGGCAGGCCGAGGAAGTCGGACATGTCGGGGTGGGCCGACGGCCAGCCCTCGAAGCGGGGGTCCTTGCGGACGTCGGCGAGGCGCTCGATCTTGGCCTCCTGGAGCATGGCGGCGAGGATGCCGTGCTGGCGCGGGAGCGGGCCGATGGCCTTCCACTGGTCGTCGCTGACTCCGTCGACCACGAACTGGGCGAAGCCGCCGTGGTCGTCCGGGACGCCGAGCGCGGCGTACTGCGCGTCGAGCAGCTCGCGGGCCGAGGCGACGATCGTCTTGAGGACGTCGCGCACTTCGAGGTGCCTGCTCATGGCCAGCAGCGCGGAGCTCACCGCGGCGAGGCCGGACCTGGGGCCTTGACTCATGCCCTCACGGTACCGGCGGGGTGTGACAGCCGGATCGGACCTGTGGCGGCGGCCGGCTGCGGCGCGGGACCTAGGCCTGCGGTCGCAGGTTCGGCGGCGTAGGGCGAAAGGCCCGCAGTGCGCGGCGTAGGACCAAGGGCCCCGCGGCTTTGCGGCCCGCGTCCGAGGCGGGGCGGGCGGGCCCGTTCCTACGTTGAGGGCACCGCCGATCGGGGCGGCCGGAGACGAGGGGACGGTTGTCATGCCGGTAGCGATCATCACGGGGGCCTCCAAGGGGCTGGGGCGGGCGCTCGCCGAGGCGCTGGCCGCGCGCGGCTGGGATCTGGTGCTCGATGCCAGGACGGCGGAGGTTCTCCAGGAGACGGTGGCCGGGCTTCGTGCGTACGGCACGCGCGTGACGGCCGTTCCGGGGGACGTCACGGACACCGGGCACCGGTCCGGGCTGGTGGCGGCGGCGTGGCGGCTGGGCGGTGCCGATCTGCTGGTGAGCAACGCCAGCGCGCTGGGCGCCGAGCCGCTCGTACGGCTGGACGCGCTGCCTCTGGAGGGGCTGCGGCGGGCGCTGGAGGTGAACGTGGTGGCCGCGCTGGCCCTCGTACAGGAGGCGCTGCCGCTGCTGCGGGCGTCCGAGGCGGGGGCGGTGATCACGGTCAGCTCGGACGCGGCCGCCGAGGCGTACGAGACGTGGGGCGGGTACGGGGCGTCGAAGGCCGCCCTTGACCATCTCGCGGCGGTGCTCGGGGAGGAGGAGCCGGCGCTGCGGGTGTGGGCGGTGGATCCCGGGGACATGGCCACCGACCTGTATGCGGCGGCCGTACCGGACGACGACGATCCGCGGCCGGCGCCGTCCAGCGTGGTGCCGGCGTTCCTGCGGCTGCTGGACGAGCGTCCGGCGAGCGGTCGCTATGGAGCTCCGGCGCTGTTGGAGGGGCGGCGGTGACGCTCGCGGTGCGGGTGCCGGAGGAGCTGTCGGCGCGGGTTCCCGCCGAGCAGCGTGGACCGGGGCTGGGCCGGGACGCCGTACGGCTGCTGGTGTCTCGGGGCACCGACGTGTCGCACCACGCGTTCGGGGAGCTGCCGCGGCTGTTGCGGGCCGGGGATGTTCTGGTCGTGAACACGTCGCAGACGCTGGCCGCCGCCGTGGACGGCTGGGTCGGGCACGCGCGTGTGGTGGTGCACTTCTCCACGCGCGGGGACGACGGGCGGTGGGCGGTCGAACTGCGGGATCCCGACGGGCGGGGCACCACGCGCGCGCGTACGGGCGGGCCCGCGGGGACTGAGGTGCGGCTGCCGGGTGGGGCGGGGCTGGTGCTGGAGGAGCCGCTGGGCCCGGGGAGCGGGCGGCTTTGGTGGGCGAGGGCCTCGAGTGCCGGTGTCGGTCGGGGGTGGGGCGCGGGAGAGGGGTCGGGTGGGGTGTGGGGCGTGGGGCGGGGTGGGGCTCGTACAGGAGCTGAGGGGGTAGGGGGAGCAGGAGCTGAGGGGGTAGGAGGAGCAGGTACTGAGGGGCCAGGAGGAGTAGGTGCTGAGGGGCTGTGGGGAGCCCATCCGCAGGCCGACGGACCCGCGGCCGCGGAAGAGGACGGGACCGGGATTCTCCGGGTGATGCGGGAGTACGGGCGGCCGATTCGGTACTCCTATACCGAGCGGGACCAGCCGTTGTCCGTGTATCAGACCGTGTTCGCGTTGCCGTCGGGCGACGGGGCGGGCAGTGCGGAGATGCCGAGTGCGGCGCGGCCCTTCACGATGCGGACGGTGACGGAGCTGGTGAGTCGGGGGGTGCAGTTCGCGCCGGTCACGTTGCACACCGGGGTGGCGTCGGCGGAGGCGCACGAGCCGCCGTATCCGGAGCGGTTCGCGGTGCCGGAGGCCTCGGCGCGGCTGATCAACGCGGTGCGGGCCGGGGGTGGCCGGGTCGTCGCTGTCGGGACGACGGCCGTGCGGGCCGTGGAGTCGGCGGTTGACGCCGACGGGGTCGTACGCGCGCGTGCGGGGTGGACGGACCTCGTCGTCACGCCGGAGCGCGGGGTGCGGGCGGTGGACGGGCTGCTGACCGGGCTGCACGAGCCGCAGGCCTCGCATCTGCTGATGCTGGAGGCGGTCGCCGGGCGGGCCGCGATCGAGCGCAGCTACGAGGCGGCGCTGCAGGGGCTCTACCTGTGGCACGAGTTCGGCGACGTGCATCTCATCCTGCCGGCGGAGGGTCCTCACGCAGAGCATTGCTGCAGCAACTGCCGGTGAGACCGCCACGCGGCCGATGTGAGCCCGCGCATAGGGCGCAGGTCACGTACGAAAGTCCGTAGTAGGTAGCGACGTCCCTTTTGAGCGGGACAGACGGTCCCGTCTGTCCCGATTTGCCCTTCATGGGTCCACTACCGGGGATCGTACGTCACACCTTTGCCACGCAATTTTGCGGCCGCTAAGAATTGCTCTCGTCGCTCAGCGCCGCGGGTTTTCCCCGCGGCGTTTGTGCAGGAAGCACCCGTGTCCCCCGACGGACAGCGAGCGACCTCCGCGCTATTCGAAGAGGTCCCACTGCCATGCTCAAGAACGCCAAGAACCGACTCAGTCGTACGCTGACCAACCGGCACAAGATCGCGATTGCCGGTGTCGGCACGCTCGGTGCCGCCGCTCTGGCGCTGTCCGCCGTACCGGGCAACGCCCAGACGACGACGGCCGAAGCCCCCACGAGCAAGGTCGCGTACAGCAACGAGCAGATCAAGGACGTCAAGGGCAGCGTCACCGACCAGCTCGCTTCCGCCAGCGTGAAGGCCGAGGACATAGCGGCCAAGAAGGCCGAGCAGGAGGCCGCGGCCAAGAAGAAGGCGGCCGCCGAGGCCGCCGCCAAGAAGAAGGCCGCGGACGCCGCCGCGAAGAAGAAGGCCGCCGCCGCTGCCGCCGCCAAGAAGAAGGCCGAGGCGGAGCGCGAGGCGAAGGAGGCCGCGAGCCGGTCCGCCAAGCGCGTCCAGGCCCAGCCGGTCGCCGCGAAGACCTACGCCAACAACCTCGACGGCTGGATCCGCGAGGCGCTGGACATCATGAAGAAGCACAACATCCCGGGCACCTACGACGGCCTCCACCGCAACATCATGCGGGAGTCCTCGGGTAACCCGAACGCGATCAACAACTGGGACATCAACGCCCAGAACGGCGTGCCGTCGATCGGTCTGCTGCAGGTCATCAAGCCGACCTTCGACGCCTACCACGTCGCCGGCACCGCCTGGAGCCAGTACGACCCGGTCGCCAACCTGACCGCCGCGGCCAACTACGCGGCCGACCGGTACGGCTCGATCGACAACGTCGACAGCGCGTACTGAGCGAGGTAGGCGCGGGCCTTGCGATCCGTACGCCGAAGGGCGGCACCCTCCTGACGGGGTGCCGCCCTTCGGGCGTCGTACGGGACGCGACTACTTGCGCATGACCTCGGGCTCGTGGCGGCGCAGGAAGCGGGCCACGAAGAAGCCACAGATCACGCCGAGGACGATCAGGGCGATCATGTCCATGGACCAGGCGCCGACCGTGTGCTCCCACAACGGGTCGTTGCTGTCGCCCTTGGCGGGCGGACTGATCTGGTTGAAGTCGAGCGTGGCACCCGCGGCGGCGACCGCCCAGCGCGACGGCATCAGGTACGAGAGCTCGTTGACGCCGATGGAGTTGGCCAGCGGGAACAGGCAGCCGGTGAAGACGACCTGGACGATCGCGAACATGACCAGCAGCGGCATGGTCTTCTCGGCGGTCTTCACCAGGGCCGAGATGATCAGGCCGAACATCATCGCGGTGAAGCCCAGCGCCATGATCGGGATGCACAGCTCCAGCAGGATCTGGCTGCCGAGGACCAGACCCTCGTCCGGGATCGTGCGGCTGGAGAAGCCGATGACACCGACCATCAGGCCCTGCAGCACGGTGATCAGACCGAGCACGAACACCTTGGACATCAGGTACGCGGACCGGGACAGGCCGGTCGCGCGCTCCCGCTCGTAGATGACCCGTTCCTTGATCAGCTCACGGACGGAGTTGGCGGCGCCGGCGAAGCAGGCGCCCACCGCGAGGATCAGCAGGACGGTCAGCGCCGTGCCGTTGGCGACGGGCTTGCCGGTGTTCGGGTTGATCTCCGTGTTGACCAGGAGGTCCTTGCCGGAGTCGATGAGCAGGCTCACCGAGCCGAGCACGAGCGGCAGGATGATCGACAGGGCCAGGAAGCCCTTGTCCGAGGCGATCACCGAGACATAGCGGCGTACCAGCGTGCCGAACTGGGACAGCCAGCCCTGCGGCTTCGGCGGCTTCATCGCCTGCATCGGCGGCATCTGTACGGACTGCGGCGCGATGGCGTCGATGTCCGCGGCGTACATCTGGTAGTGCTGCGAGCCCTTCCAGCGTCCCGCCCAGTCGTAGTCGCGGTAGTTCTCGAAGGCGGAGAAGACGTCGGCCCAGGTGTCGTAGCCGAAGAAGTTCAGTGCCTCCTCCGGCGGGCCGAAGTACGCGACCGCGCCGCCCGGCGCCATGACGAGGAGCTTGTCGCAGATCGCCAGCTCGGCCACGGAGTGCGTGACGACGAGGACCGTACGGCCGTCGTCGGCGAGGCCGCGCAGCAACTGCATGACGTCGCGGTCCATGCCCGGGTCGAGGCCCGACGTGGGCTCGTCCAGGAAGATCAGCGACGGCTTGGTGAGGAGCTCCAGGGCCACCGAGACGCGCTTGCGCTGGCCGCCGGAGAGGGAGGTGACCTTCTTCTCCTTGTGGATGTCCAGCTTGAGCTCGCGCAGCACCTCGTCGATGCGCTGCTCGCGCTCGCGGGCCGTGGTGTCGGCCGGGAAGCGGAGCTTGGCCGCGTACTTGAGGGCCTTCTTGACGGTCAGCTCCTTGTGCAGGATGTCGTCCTGCGGGACCAGACCGATGCGCTGGCGGAGCTCGGCGAACTGCTTGTACAGGTTCCGGTTGTCGTAGAGGACGTCGCCCTGGTTGGCGGGGCGGTAGCCGGTGAGCGCCTTGAGCAGCGTCGACTTGCCGGAGCCGGACGGTCCGATGACCGCGATCAGGGACTTCTCCGGGACGCCGAAGGAGACGTCCTTGAGGATCTGCTTGCCGCCGTCGACCGTGACGGTCAGGTGGCGGGCCGAGAAGGAGACCTCACCGGTGTCGACGAACTCCTCAAGCCGGTCGCCGACGATCCGGAACGTCGAGTGACCGACGCCGACGACGTCCGCCGGGCCCAGCAGCTGCGAACCGCCCTTGGCGATCGGCTGGCCGTTGACGTACGTGCCGTTGTGGGAGCCGAGGTCGCGGATCTCCATGCGGCCGTCGGGCGTCGAGTGGAACTCGGCATGGTGCCGGGAGACCTGCAGGTCGGAGACGACCAGCTCGTTCTCCAGGGCACGGCCGATGCGCATGACGCGGCCGACGGAGAACTGGTGGAACGTGGTGGGGCTGCGGTCGCCGTAGACCGGCGGCGCCCCCGCGCCACCACCGGGGCCCTGCTGGTGCGGCACCTTCGCCGCGGACTGCGGCTGCTGCTGCGGCGTCGGCTGCTGCCAGCCGGCCTGCGGGGCCTGCTGCGGCTGGGCCTGCTGCTGCGGGATCTGCTGGGGCGGCGCCTGCTGAGCGGGGGCCTGCGGCGCCCAGCCGGGGTTCGCGCCCTGCGCGGCGTACGGCTGCTGCTGCGGCTGGGCCTGCGGCGAGGCGACGGAGGCCGCGGTGCCGGAGAGGTTCAGGCGCGGTCCGTCGGTCGCGTTGCCCAGGTGCACGGCCGAGCCGGGGCCGATCTCCAGGTGGTGGATCCGCTGGCCCTGCACGAACGTGCCGTTGGTGCTGCCGTGGTCCTCGATGACCCAACTGCGGCCGCTCCAGCTGATCGTGGCGTGCCGCCAGGACACCCTTGCGTCGTCGAGCACGATGTCACCCTGCGGATCGCGTCCGAGGGTGTAGGGCCTGGACGCGTCCAGCGTCCAGGTCCGTCCATTCAATTCCAGTACGAGTTCCGGCACTCCATGCCCCACTGAGTAGTCCCCCGAGTTACCCCCAACACAGGGAGTCTAGGGATGTCGAACATCGTCGGGAACTATTTCAGGCTCCGCCCCCTGACCGAAAGTCGGGCCTTGGGAGGAGCACGCGTCCGCGCTTCGACTGGTTCCGTTGACGGGGTTGAAATCAGTCCGGAGAGTGGTAATCCACGCGAGGGGGACATGCGCGGCGAACAGTCGCCGCGCCGCGGATCGGGGGGTCTGCCATGAGCGCGTCCACGAACGTCGAGTCCGCGAGGCACGGCACACGGTTGCCGTGGGGGGACATCCTGCTGTCCGCAATCGCCTGCGTGAGCTGGGCGTTGATCGGGATGGCGGGCACCGCGGCACTCGGACTGCATCTGCTGGAGGCCGACAGCTCGGCCTCTCTCGGCCCCATGACCGCGGCGGTGGTGGCCCTTGGGGCAGGTGGTTCTGTCACGCCGTCCGGCGATGTGTCCGCTTTCGGGCTGACGGGCGCGGAGGCGGCGACCGCCGTCGAGATCACGCCACTGGGGGTCAGCCTGGTCGGCGCGGTTCTCCTGTCGTGGTTCTTCTTACGGTCCTTGCGGGGCGCAGGAGTTGTGATCGCGCCGGCCGAACTGCTCGCGCGCGCGGGCACGGTGGTCGCGTTGTTCGTGGCGATGCTGGGGGGACTGGCCTGGGCGGGGCACGACGTCATCACGATCGACGGGAGCTCGCTGGGGCTCGACGACCTGCCGGGAGGCGGCGGGGGTGACGGGGGCGCTGGCGGGATCGAGATCCCCGGCGTGGGTGACATCGGGGACATCGGGAGGCTGCTGCCCGACCAGATCGGCGACCTCGTCGACGCGAAGGCGGCGGTCGGCTTCACGGTGGACACGGCGCCGACGCTGCTCGGCGGCCTCGGCTGGTCCGCCGGCATCCTGCTGATCGCCCTGCTGGCCTCGCGCCGCACCCCGCTGCCGCGCGGCTGGGAGGCCGTCCACCGTGTCGTACGGCCCGCCGCGTCCGCCCTCGTCACCGTGGTGCTGATCGCGGTCGCGGCCGGTCTCGCGGCGGCGGCGTACGCGGCGGTCGGCGACGCCCACCCCCGGCGGATCGCGGGCGCCGTCCTTCTCGGCGCCCCGAACGGCGTGTGGCTCGGCATCCCGGTCGGCCTGTTCGTACCGTTCGACGGCAGGGCGACGGGGCCGCTGGCGGCTCTGCTGCCGGCCCCCCTGGACGACCTGCTCGACAGCGGCGCCGACCAGTCCGTGACGCTGGGCAGGCTGGCCGAGCTGGACGGGCGGGTGTGGCTGCTGGGGGTCGCGGCGGCGGTGATGATGCTGCTCGCGGGGGTACTGACGGCGGTGCGGACGCCGGTGGGGGGCCGGGGCGATCCCGGGGGTGTACGGGATCCCGGGGCCCTCCGTTTCGCCGGGCGGTGTGCGCTGCGGCTCGGGGTCGCCACGGCGTTGACGCTGCCGTTGCTGGTGTGGCTTACGGAGCTGTCCGTGGACGCGTCGCTGTCGGTGCTGGGCTTCGACGCGTTCGGAGCCGGGGTGCGGCTGCGGGGGAACCTCGGTATGGCGCTGGTCCTCGGGGCGGCGTGGGGCGCGGGGGCGGGGGCCGTGGGGGCGCTGCTGGCCCGGGCGAGCGGGGCTGCGGGGCGGTGGGTGGCGGCGTTGGCTGTGGGGGTGGCGGGGGTGTCGGGGGTGGCGCCGGGGGTGGGCGTGGGGGCTAGGGGGCCTGCGGTTGCGGCTGGTCCTGCTGGTGGGCCCGGTGGGCCTGCCGGTGGGCCCGGTGGGCCTGACCGTGGTGCCGCTGGGCCTACGGCCGAGGGTGCCGGGGTTTCGCCGTACGCAGGACGGTCCGGACCGTACGCCCCCGGCGCCCCGTACCGGCCTCCGAACCCGGCGACGAACCCGTATCTGCGCGTGCCGGACCAGTCGCGCGAACCGGAGGACGCGCGACCGCCAGGAGTGGGCCCGCCAGCCGAGGGTGCGCGGTCTCCCGCGGGTGCAAGGTCTCCCGAGGGTGCGAGGTCTCCCGAGGACGTTCCGGCGCGTGACGGTGAGGACGACCTGTACGGCGCGCCCACGGTCGTCCGGCCGATCGGGCCGCCTCCCAGGTCGCCGCGGCCTCCTCGGGGGCGTGGGAAACGGCCGCCGGCCGGAGCGGACGACGGGCCTCCGCCGCCACCCCCTCCACCGCCGCCTCCACCCCCACCGCCGCCGGCTCCCCCGCCACCGGGGAACCCGAAGGGGCGTACCTGATTCACCAGAGGCGCTCCTGAGGCACGAGCCGGCTCGGCACGTCTCGTGGGGATCCGCCCCGGCGTCGGCTCACAGTGCGTCTGGGGCGCCCGGTGCGTCGGGGGCGCCCGGTGTGCCTGGGCCGCCTCAGCGTCACCGAGGCAGTCGTGGCCGTGACGTAAGGCTCACGCCACCCGGCCGACACCCAGTGTTCCGTGTCCGCTAGACGGACCTCAGCGGCGGCAGGCACGGGGTGCCGGATACGGTGGAAGCACCATGAGCGCTTCGCAGACCTCCGACATCCCCACCCTTCTCGTCAAGATCTTCGGGAAGGACAGGCCGGGCATCACGGCCGGACTCTTCGACACGCTGGCCGCCTACTCGGTCGACGTGGTCGACATCGAGCAGGTCGTCACCCGTGGCCGGATCACGCTGTGCGCTCTCGTGACGCAGCCTCCGGCCGGTATGGAGGGCGACCTCCGAGCGACCGTCCACAGCTGGGCCGAGTCGATGAAGATGCAGGCGGAGATCATCTCCGGCCTGGGCGACAACCGGCCGCGCGGCCACGGACGCTCCCTGGTGACCGTGCTCGGACACCCCCTGACCGCGGAGGCCACGGCCTCGATCGCCGCCAGGATCACGAAGTCCGGCGCCAACATCGACCGTATCTTCCGCCTCGCCAAGTACCCGGTGACGGCGGTGGAGTTCGCGGTGTCCGGTGCGCAGACCGAGCCGTTGCGCACCGCCCTGGTGACCGACGCGGCGGCACTGGGTGTCGACATCGCGGTCGTCGCCGCGGGGCTGCACCGGCGTGCACAGCGCCTGGTCGTCATGGACGTGGACTCGACCCTCATCCAGGACGAGGTGATCGAGCTCTTCGCGGCGCACGCCGGCTGTGAGGACCAGGTGGCCGAGGTGACGGCGGCCGCGATGCGCGGGGAGCTGGACTTCGAGCAGTCGCTGCACGCGCGCGTGGCGCTGCTGGAGGGGCTGGACGCCTCGGTGGTGGAGAAGGTGCGCAGCGAGGTGCGGCTGACGCCGGGCGCGCGCACGCTGATCCGTACGCTGAAGCGCCTCGGGTATCAAGTGGGTGTCGTCTCGGGCGGGTTCACTCAGGTCACCGATGACCTCCAGGAGCGGCTCGGGCTCGACTTCGCCCAGGCGAACACGTTGGAGATCGTCGACGGGAAGCTGACGGGCCGGGTCACCGGCGAGATCGTGGACCGGGCGGGCAAGGCGCGACTGCTGCGCCGGTTCGCCGCCGAGGCGGGGGTCCCGCTGTCCCAGACGGTGGCGATCGGCGACGGCGCCAACGACCTGGACATGCTGAACGCGGCCGGCCTGGGGGTCGCCTTCAACGCCAAGCCGGTGGTGCGGGAGGCGGCGCACACGGCGGTGAACGTGCCGTTCCTGGACACGGTCCTGTATCTGCTGGGCGTCACCCGCGAAGAGGTCGAGACGGCGGACAGTCACGACGAGGCCTGACGGCCTGACGCGTCGGGAGCGCCGAGCACATCGGGTGCGCCGGCCGCATCCGCCGCCTCGACCGCCTCGACTGCCTCGACCGCCTCGACTGCCTCGACCGCCTCGACCGCCTCGACCGCATTCCAGGTTCTACGTGCACAGGGGCCCGGCACCGTCACGGTGCCGGGCCCCTTCGCGTGGGTCGGTCACTCGGAGGGGGCCCAGTAGTCGAGCAGCGTGGCCACGCCGGGCTCCAGGGTCTTCCAGCTGCCGCTGAAGGAGAGGACCGCGAAGGCGGCGGCCGGGAAGCCGCGGCGGCTCATGCGCTCGCGTGCGTCACTCTCGGTGGCGCCGGAGAGGATCTCGGCGAGGCCCTGCACGCCCGGGTTGTGGCCGATCAGCAGGACGTTCTGCGCGTCGTCGGGTGTCTCGTTGAGCAGGGCGATCAGCTCGCCGGGCGAGGCCTCGTAGACCCGCTCTTCGTAGATGGTTTTCGGCCTGTGCGGGAACTCGTGGACGGCGAGCTTCCAGGTCTCCCTGGTCCGGGTCGCGGTCGAGCACAGGGCCAGATCGAAGGGGACGTCGGTGTCGACCAGCCTGCGGCCGGCCTCTGCCGCGTCCTTTCGGCCCCGGTCGGCGAGCGGCCGCTCGTGGTCGTTCACCTGTGGCCAGTCGGCTTTCGCATGCCGGAAGAGGACAATCCTGCGGGGTTCAGCGACGCTCATGAGATCCAGCTTCGCATGAAACACGCCACGGGGCGCAGGGAGTTGACGGGCGGCTTCCGCAGTGCTCAGCGCGTGATCAACTGCTGTATGTGCTCGAAGAGCTGCGTGATCGCGGGCTCGGCGGTCGCGGCGTGCGCGTCGGAGGGGTTGAGGATCAGCGTCAGCAGCGTGATGAAAGCGAGCGTCGGCAGGGCGAGGGCCCACCAGGGCAGCCGGATGTCGGCACGGCCCGTGGACGCCGGGTGGGGCGGGGTGTGGGTGCGGGCCGACATGTCGCCTCCGTGGTCTTCGAGTGTCCGTGCCCGCCTCTCGCGGTCACACTTCGAAGTTACGGACTTCCCGGCCGTCAACCCATCCGGTGATCCACCCAGTTGACCCTGACACTCGCCCCCTAGGGGATGGTGGTGCTAGCCCCACCATCGGCTTGACGATCTCGACGGCCACGTGTCGGGAAGCGGCGACGGGCCACGCGTCAGGGAGGGGCCGTCACCCACGGAGGGGCCGTGATCATCCCGCCTCAGAGCGCGGCTTTCACCCCGTCTCAGGGCGCGGCGCGGACCCTGTCTCAGGACACGGCGGCCATCTCGGCTCAGGGCGCGGCGATCGTCGCCACGATGGCGATGATCACGAAGATGGCGAAGAAGGCACCGAAGACGAGCAGCATCTTCTTCTGGCCGTTTTGGGGGTTCGGGTCGAGCACTGGCATACGGGAAGTCTCGCACCCGCGGTCCGCGGCGGGTGCGCCGGGGTCAGGCTCAGCGGGCCGCCTCGTCCTCCACGGTGCGGTCGCGTCCCGCCAGGACGCCCACCGCCATCTGCGGGATCATCAGGCCGGCCATGAGCGCGATCGGCAGCCCCCAGCCGCCGCTGTGCTGGTAGAGCACGCCCACCAGGAGCGGGCCGGGGATGGAGATCAGATAGCCGGTGCTCTGCGCGAAGCCCGACAGTTGGGCCACGCCCGCGCTGGTCCTGGCTCGCATGCCGACCATGGTGAGGGCCAGCGGGAACGAGCAGTTGGAGACGCCGAGCAGCAGGGCCCAGGCCCAGGACCCGGCGACCGGCGCGAGGTAAAGGCCGGCATAGCCCACGAGGCCGCAGACGCCCAGCGCGAGCACGATCGGGCCCTGGTGGGGCAGCCGGGTGGCCAGGCGCGGGATGACGAAGGCCAGGGGTACGCCCATGACCATGGTGACGGCGAGCAGCAGCCCCGCGGTGCCGGCGTGCACGCCCGCGTCGCGGAAGATCTGCGCCATCCAGCCCATCGTGATGTAGGCGCCGGTGGCCTGGAGACCGAAGTAGACGGCGAGGGCCCAAGCGGTGCGGCTCCGGGTGATCCGCAGCGTGGGGGCCTCCACGCGCGCGTGCTTCTCCTGAGCGGAGGCGGCCGGCGCCGCTCCCCCGTCCGGGCGGTGCTCCCCGTCCCGGCCCCGCTCCCGGTCGGCGTCACGGTTCCTTACGAAGGGGATCCACGGCAGTACGGCCAGCGCCGCGAGGCCCGCCCACACCGCGAGCCCGGTCTGCCAACTGCCGCCCAGCGCCTCGGTCATGGGCACCGTGACGGCCGCCGCGGACGCGGTGCCGAGGGCGAGGGCCATCGAGTACAGGCCGGTCATGGAGCCGACCCGGTCGGGGAACCAGCGCTTGACGATGACCGGCATCAGGACGTTGCTGAGCGCGATGCCCATGAGGGCGAGGGCGCTGGCGGCCAGGAAGCCCGCCGTGCTGCCGAGGTACGGGCGCAGGAAGAGGCCGGCGGTGATGGCGGCCATGCCGGCGCAGACCACGGCGCCGGGGCCGAAGCGGCGGGCGAGCCGGGGGGCCATGACGCCGAAGAGGGCGAAGCAGAGCGGAGGTACGGAGGTGAGCAGTCCGGCCACGCTGCCACTCATGCCGAGCCCGTCGCGGACCTCTTCGAGGAGGGCGCCGAGGCTGGTGATGGCCGGGCGGAGGTTCAACGCGGTCAGCACGATGCCGAGCACCACGAGCCGCGTCGTCCACGCGCGCGTGGCGGGCCGTGTGGGGGTGGGAGCCTCGGTGGTGCGGGTCTGGGCCGTGCGTATTCGCGTGGACGTCGCCGTCCGGTGTTCCTCGCGTGCCATGAGGCCTATCATAGAATCATGGGATGATTGGTTGTCCACCTCCGGGTCGCCCGGTGCCCGTCCTCCCGTGCGAAGGTGTGCCATGCCCTTGAGCCACCCCCGTCGTTCGGCGCTGTCCGAGCAGGTCATCGCAGCGTTGCGGCACCAGATCACGTCGGGCGAATGGCCGGTCGGCGCCCGGATCCCGACCGAGCCCGAGCTGGTCGAGCAGCTCGGCGTGGCCCGCAACACGGTCCGTGAGGCCGTCCGCGCGCTCGCTCACAACGGCCTGCTGGACATCCGCCAGGGCTCCGGCACCTATGTGGTGGCCACCAGCGAGCTGGCCGGCGTCATGCACCGCCGTTTCGCCGACGCCGACCCCCGGCACATCGCGGAGCTGCGCTCCACGCTGGAGTCGGCCGCCGCGAAGCTGGCCGCCGAGCGGCGCTCGGAGAAGGACCTCAAACAGCTGGACGCCCTGCTGGTGCGGCGCGAGGAGGCCTGGGAGTCGGGTGACGCGGAGGCGTTCGTGGCGGCCGACGCGACCTTCCATCTGGCAGTGGTGGCGGCCTCCCACAACGACGTGATGACCGCGATGTACGCCGACCTGGGCGAGGTCCTGCGGGACTGGCTGCGCGAGGACATCGGCCAGGAGCTGACGCCGGAGACCCACATGGACCACGCGCGTCTGGTCGACGCGATCCGCGCGGGCGACGCGGAGGCGGCCGCGGCGGAGGCGGCGAGCTATCCGTTCCTGTGCCGTCCGGGGCGCTTCAGCTCTCCTGCCGGTGGCTGACCCACACCGAGGCGACCTCTTTCCAGCAGCGCCCGGTCAGCCGTACGGTCTGCGCGGGCTCGGCGGCCACCGAGGAGCCGTCGCTGTCGATGTCCCACCAGCGGGCGCACTCGACGTGCAGGCTCACCCTGTCGGTCTCCGGATAGGGGTTGTGGCAGTACGCGGTCACATGGGAGCCGGTGACGCGTATCCGGCAGGCGGCGCCGAACGGATCCTCGGGCTCCGCTTCCGCTTCCGCGGTGTGCACGCGCGTGTGGGCTATCGCGTCGTACGACAGGGGCAGTACGAGAGCGACGGCGACGGTCGTTGAGGCCAGGCGGCGGGACAAGCGCACAAGGGGACCTCCTCGGCCGTGGTGGGGAGGGGCTCGCGAAGTGAACGCGTACTCCAGAGTGCGCAGTTGCGGGCCCGGCCCGCCCGGCCGGATAGGCCGAACGGGTGACGCCCCGCTCCCCGCGCACGGGCGGGAAACGGGGCGTCGGACGGCGTACGGGAGATCAGGCGCCGATGGCGTGCAGGCCGCCGTCCACGTGGACGATCTCGCCGGTGGTCTTCGGGAACCAGTCCGACAGCAGGGCGACGACGCCCTTGCCCGCCGGCTCCGGGTCCTCCAGCTTCCACTCCAGCGGGGAGCGGCTGTCCCAGACGGACGCCAGCTCGGCGAAGCCGGGGATGGACTTGGCGGCCATGGAGCCGAGCGGGCCCGCCGAGATCAGGTTGCAGCGGATGTCGTGCTTGCCGAGGTCACGCGCCATGTAGCGGTTCGTGGCCTCCAGCGCGGCCTTGGTGGGGCCCATCCAGTCGTACTGCGGCCAGGCGAACTGCGCGTCGAAGGTGAGGCCGACGACGGAGCCGCCCTCGGTCATCAGCGGCAGCAGGGCCATGGTCAGCGACTTCAGGGAGAAGGCGGAGACGTGCATGGCGGTGGCCACGGACTCGAACGGCGTGTTCAGGAAGTTCCCGCCGAGCGCGTCCTGCGGCGCGAAACCGATGGAGTGCACGACGCCGTCGAGCCGGTCGCCCAGGTGCTCACGGACCTGGCTCTCCAGGCGGGCGAGGTGCTCGTCGTTGGAGACGTCGAGCTCCAGGACCTTGGCCGGCTTGGGCAGCTTCTTGGCGATGCGCTCGGTCAGCGTGGGCCGGGGCCAGGCGGTGAGGATGATCTCCGCGCCCTGCTCCTGGGCCAGCTTGGCGGTGTGGAAGGCGATGGAGGACTCCATCAGCACACCGGTGATCAGGATGCGCTTGCCCTCGAGAATTCCGCTCATGGTGATCAGTGACCCATTCCCAGTCCGCCGTCAACGGGGATGACGGCTCCAGTGATGTACGAGGCGTCGTCCGAGGCGAGGAAGCGCACCGCGGCGGCTACCTCCTCCGGCTGCGCGTACCGGCCGAGCGGGACCTGCGACACGATGTTCGCGCGCTGCTCGTCGGTGAGCACCTTGGTCATGTCGGTGTCGACGAAGCCGGGCGCCACGACGTTGAAGGTGAGGTTGCGCGATCCCAGCTCACGGGCGAGGGAGCGCGCGAAGCCGACCAGGGCGGCTTTGGAGGCGGCGTAGTTGGCCTGGCCGGGACCGCCGTACAGACCGACGACCGACGAGATGAGGACGACGCGGCCCTTCTTGGCGCGCAGCATGCCGCGGTTGGCGCGCTTGACGACGCGGAAGGTGCCGGTGAGGTTGGTGTCGATGACCGAGGTGAAGTCCTCCTCGGACATGCGCATCAGGAGCTGGTCCTTGGTGATGCCGGCGTTGGCGACGAGCACCTCGACGGGCCCGTGCGCGTCCTCGATCTCCTTGTAGGCCTGCTCCACCTGCTCGGTGTCGGTGATGTCGCACTTGACGGCCAGGAAGCCGGCCGGCGGCTCACCCGAGCGGTATGTGATGGCGACCTTGTCGCCGGCGTCGGCGAATGCGCGGGCGATGGCGAGGCCGATGCCCCGGTTGCCTCCGGTGACGAGAACCGAGCGGCTCAACGGATCACCCTTTCGATAGGGGTCTGACACATCCGCCCGAACAGCTGGATGACAGGCGGCTTCTCCGAAAACCTATCGGGCCGGTCCGGTCCGGGGACATTCGGGCACCGACAGTGGCGTACGGGTGTCGCTGTCGGGTCCCTACAGAAAGATGACGGCTCCAGCCGGAAACGTGTGGTCCGTGGCCCCGCCCGCGCGACATGATCGGTGCCGACAGGCCACGACAGCAGGGAGACCTCCGTGCCTCATACGATCGACGAAGCCTTCACGGCGCTTCCGCTACGCGCCCTGGCCGACGCCGCCCTGGCACGCGCGCGTGCGCTCGGCGCCGAGCACGCGGACTTCCGCTTCGAGCGGGTGCGCAGCGCGTCCTGGCGGCTGCGGGACGCCAGACTCGCCGGGTCGTCGGACACCACCGACCTCGGGTACGCGGTGCGGGTGGTGCACGGCGGGACCTGGGGGTTCGCGTCCGGGGTGGATCTGACGCTGGACGCCGCGGCCAAGGTGGCCTCGCAGGCGGTGGCGATGGCGAAGCTGTCGGCGCAGGTGATCAAGGCCGCCGGGTCGGACGAGCGGGTGGAGCTCGCCGACGAGCCGGTACACGCCGACAAGACGTGGATCTCGTCGTACGAGATCGATCCGTTCTCCGTGCCCGACGAGGAGAAGTCGGCGCTGCTGGCGGACTGGAGCGCGCGGCTGCTGGCGGCGGACGGCGTCAATCACGTGGACGCCTCGCTGCTGACCGTCCACGAGAACAAGTTCTACGCCGACACCGCGGGAACCGTGACCACCCAGCAGCGGGTACGGCTGCACCCGCAGCTGACGGCCGTCTCGGTCGACGAGTCCAGCGGCGAGTTCGACTCCATGCGCACCATCGCGCCGCCGGTCGGACGCGGCTGGGAGTACCTGACGGGGACCGGCTGGGACTGGGAGAGTGAGCTGGAGCAGATCCCCGCTCTGCTCGCCGAGAAGATTCGGGCGCCGAGCGTTCAGGCGGGGCCGTACGACCTCGTCATCGACCCGTCCAACCTGTGGCTGACGATCCACGAGTCCATCGGGCACGCCACCGAACTGGACCGCGCCCTCGGCTACGAGGCCGCCTACGCCGGCACCTCCTTCGCCACCTTCGACCAGCTCGGCAAGCTCCGGTACGGCTCCGACCTGATGAACGTCACCGGTGACCGCACGGCCGAGCACGGCCTCGCGACCATCGGCTACGACGACGAGGGCGTCGCGGGCCAGTCCTGGGACCTCGTGAAGGACGGCACGCTCGTCGGCTACCAGCTGGACCGGCGGATCGCGAGGCTGACCGGGTTCGAGCGGTCCAACGGGTGCGCGTTCGCCGACTCCCCCGGGCATGTGCCGGTGCAGCGCATGGCCAATGTGTCGTTGCAGCCGGATCCGGCCGGGATGTCGACCGAGGACCTGATCGGGAGCGTGGACCGCGGGATCTACGTGGTCGGCGACCGGTCGTGGTCGATCGACATGCAGCGCTACAACTTCCAGTTTACGGGTCAGAGGGCATACATGATCCGGAACGGCCGCCTTGCGGGGCAGGTCCGGGACTTTGCATATCAGGGGGTGACCCCCCAGTTCTGGGGTGCCATGGAGGCTGTCGGAGGCCCCCAGACCTACGTACTCGGAGGGGCTTTCAACTGCGGAAAGGCCCAACCTGGGCAGGTCGCTGCCGTTTCGCACGGGTGCCCGTCAGCAATGTTCCGGAGTGTGAACATCCTGAACACCACGACCGAGGCGGGCGGCGCCTGAGGCCGCATCCAATCCGGTCTGAAGTCTGCACCAGGTCGACACGCGATCACGGCGAACCTCCTACGCCACGTCGTCCCAGTCCTCGATGTCGTCCTCTGAGGGCGTCAGCGAGGGCGGGACGATGAGGCCCTTGAAGGGCTCCAGCTTGAGACCCAGGCGGTTGTGCATGGTGCGTGCGCCTCGGTCCATTGCCCGGCGGACCAGGTGGCCATAGACCAGCTCCGTCGTCCTCGTGGTCCGGTGCCCGACCCACGCCGCGATCTCGAAGAGCGGGATGTCGGCGTGGATCGCTTCGGAGACGAAGAAGTGCCGGAAGCTCTTGGGGGTGTACTGCGGAGTCCCCGCCAGCTTGGCCGCCGCCTTGAACTGATCCAGGAACCAGTCGTAGGACGGGTGGCGGTCATTCAGTCGAGGCGACTCGAAGAACCAGCCCCGCTCTCCCCAGGTACCGAACGCGTCGATGTGATCGTTGAAGATCTCGTTGATCGATTCGGGCACTGGCGTACGCCGCGCCTGATCGAACGTCCGATGCTTGGTACCCCGCTTCACTCCGCGCCGGAAGCCGGAGATCTCCTGACAGCCGTAGGCCGAGACCTGGTGATCCACAGCGAGGGTGCTGCGCTCCCAGTCCATTGACTCGTCGGCCAGCGCCAAGGACTCCCCCGGGCGCGTCCCACAGCCCGCCATGGCCCAGAAGCCAGCGCGGATCAGCTTGGGGGCCTCAGCGATGATCCCCAACACCTCTTCCATGGTCGGGATGTCATTGTCGGTGACCGGCGTGAGCTGCTGTCCCGAGCGCCTACGGGGGTTCGCCTTCTTGCACGGATTGCGGCCGATGATCTCGGCTGCCACCGCATAGTTGAAGACGGACGAGAGGACGTTTTTACGTCCGTTGATGCCGGTCTCCTTGTAGCCACGCTCCTTCTGATCCGCCTCCCATTCCTGGATGGTCGTCGGGGTGATGCTGGCGATCGGCTTGCTCCCGAAAAACGGCCCGTAGTGGTTGTCGTAGACGCTCTGGTAGTTCCTCTTCGAGGACTCTTCGAGCGTTCCCGCCTCAACCCACTCGTTCCAGATCTCGGCGAACGTCCGCTGCCCCGCCTTGGGGTTGATGTAGGTCCCGAGGTCCTTGTCCCGCTCGACCTTGACCGCGAACGCCTCCGCGTCTTCGAGCTTCTTGAAGGACACCTGTCGGGGCTTGCCTGCCCTGCCCCCGGGCTCCCGGTACGACACCCGGTACGGCTTGTGAGGGCACGTGGGCTTCTTGCGCCGGGGGCAGGTGCAGTCTTCTTTCTTGATGGTCGCCACGCTTGTTAAGCCTCCACATGTTGATTGGTTAGCGACTGATCGTCAGCCTAGTTGTGCTGCATGCGCGCCTCAACCCAGTTATGTAGATCGCGAGTTCGGAATCAGACATGCTTGCCGACCTTGAGGAACGGAATGCCCCAGCGTCGGTACGAGTCCATGAGGACCCGCTTCGTGACACCGAGTTCGACGGCCGCCTCATCCGGCGTCATGAGCAGATTGCTGCCACCCCTCACAGCCACTCACCCCACTGCTCCGCGTCCTCCCGCGCCTCCTTGGCCAGTTGGCGGTTTATGGCGATGTCTTCGGCGATGCCAAAGGCAACGTCCGACTCGCCGGGGGTGTATCCGGAGCCGACGTAGCGCCAGGCCGATTCCGTGACCGCGTCCGGGCCGTCCGTGCCCTTGGTTTCGCCCTGGCGGTGTA
>NZ_KQ948953.1:28210-29419 GCF_001514235.1 Streptomyces caeruleatus
GGTCACGTACTTGGCTACATACCCGGCAACCGCACCACCTGAGAGATCGTCAGCTTGGCCGGTCTCGGAATGCCGGCGAATGGGGTGAGCGTCGAACTGCCCTCCCCAGCCGACCCGCTCCATGCCGTACGCCTCGGAGGCGGGCACCGTGACGAAGCCGGATGCGGCAGCATGCTCGACCGCATCCAAGAGCACGTCCTCTGTCGCCCAGTCCGGGGCGGACGAGGAGGGACCGTCCGGCCCGTCCATCCGCACGACGGCGTGGAAGTGAACGGCCGCGCGCCGCTGGAACTCGGCGACCTTGGCGAAGGACACGACCAGGTGGTCACCGAGCTTGGAGCGCGGCACCCCACCGGCCGAGGCCAGGTAGCGGCGCACGGCCGTGGTGAACCGGTCCCACAGCCGCCCGGTGTGCGCGTGCCACAGCACATGGCCCACGTAGTCGTAGCAGTCCGGGCACAACGGCAGACCAACCGGAGGGTCATCCTCGGTGTGCACCAGGCCGCAGCCCAGCAGCCGCCCGTGCTCGCAGCGCGGATCATCCCGGCGAGGACGGCACCGCTCGCCCTCGCGCACCCGATGCACCGGCCCGAAGGACGGAGCAGTCAGGGTGACGAACAGCCGAGGGCGATCCTGAACCGCATCGGGCACACCTTTGCCGCCGGACAGGCCCGCACGAACGAGCTGGAAGGTATCCCCGGCATGCAGGTATCCGCACGGCTCACACACCGAGGCACGCCGGTTGCGGCAGCGCACCGCCAGCCGCTCACCCGGCTCCCCGTCCGTCGAGTAGGCCGAGAGCACCTCACCGGTGACCGCATCACGGGTGATGGTCGAGCCGGACAGGTAGATCGGGTGGGCGCAGCCACCGATGGCCTTGATCTGCTCCTTCCAGCGCGAAAAGAGCGGATCCTTCAGGAGCCGTATGAGGTCACGGTCCGCCTCTGAGAGCGCTTGTATTCGTTGTTCGCCCGCCAGCACGACGGAACGCCCGGCCGGAACGGACGACGCGCCGGACGGGCTGATAATGGGTGTGGTGGTGTTGCCGGATTCGCCGGACATGACGCGGCCTCCAGAGCCTCAGGTCAGGAAGTAGATGGCGGGTATTCATGGCTTCTCTCCTTTGCGCTCACAGGGCGCGTATGCTGCGTACGCCCTGGTCAGGCGCAGCCAATTTGCCTTTGCATTGTACGAGTTACCACCGGCAGT
>NZ_KQ948954.1 GCF_001514235.1 Streptomyces caeruleatus
ATGTCACCCCCGGAGGGGCCGTCGTACCCGTCGATCCGGCTGTCGACCGCATGCCGCGCCCGGCTGCCCGCCTTCTGGCCGAGGCTGTCGCGCACGCCCTCGGCGAAGGTCTGGGGGCTCTGTCGGAGGGCGTCGAGGCCGGCCTCGCCGCCGGCCTTGAGGGTGGCGCCGACGTCGTAGCCCTCCTGGGCGCCGAAGCCGACGTTGACGGTCTGGCGGATGAGGTCGGTGATGATCGCCTCGACCGCTGAGATCGCGGGTTCCTTCATCATCTCGATGAGCGCCTCGAACATGGCTTGTTTGAGCTCGTCGAGGAGGCGTCGGACGATGAGGCGGGCGGCCTGGGTGGCGCCCATTCCCGCTACCGAGGACAGACCGAAGGTGAAGGGCGCGGCGGCAGCGGCGGCGGCGATCTGGATGGCCAGGGCGATGAGCTGGGCGATGACCGCCCACTTGGCGAACTCGACGAGGTAGGCGCAGGCCTCCAGCACGTTCGCGATGAGGAACGCGGCCTCGGCTGCGCTGCGGAGGTAGCCGTCGTTGCCGCCGCCACCGTCGAACTTCTCGTACGTCTTGGTGAACTTGTCGATCGACTCACCGGCGTTGTGCGCGGTGACCTGACGGGCGGCGCCGTTCGCCGTGGTGTGGAGCTCGTTGACCTTCTGGCCGAACTCCCGCCACACGGCCGCGCAGTCTCTGAGCTTGTCCTCGTTCGCCGTGGGCCACTTGTAGCCCAGCATCTGGAGGACCCACTCGACCTCGTCCGGCAACATCATCGCCACAACAGAAAGCACCCCCGTCAGACAGCACGGCCGTACACATCCCTCACCAGCCAAGGGAAATCACACAGGAGTACAGCCGTCCGCAAAGTTTACGGACTCACCTGCCGATGACTTCAGGGGTTTGCTGTCACAAGTCAGTTGCAGGCCGCCGAGGTTGTCCGAAGGGTCGGGGACAGGGGCGGACGTTAATGGTGTACGGCCCTGAGTGCGCTCACGGTGTCGGTGGCGCAGGCGAGGCAGGCCGGGGCGGAGCGGCTCCTCGTCGCGGACGAGGGCCCACAGGACGGGTCGTCCCGTCTCGCTGTACTGATCACACGCACCGGCGGGTTACGACCGGCGCTGCTTCCGGTACAGCGCGATGGCCGCCTCAGTCGGGTAGTTGGGGACTGTGGCCGTCTCGCCGGTGTCCTTGGCGACGACGATCTTGCTGCCGCCGGGCGGAGCGGGCTGAGGCCGCCCGGCGGCGTCCGTGACCGGCGGGAACACCGCGTACACCAGATATCCGAGGTCGAACTCCTCCACCCGCAGCTCGGCCGGAGTGCCGTCCGGCAGCTCGGGCCGCGCGTAGCGGCCGCGCACGATGGCGAGAGCCTCCTCGGAGGTGGTGGGCGGTGCCGGGTGGTCCGAGGTCACGGGTCGCTCTCCTTGTCACCCCTGCTGTGTCTCGGTCAGAACAACCCGTGCCACATCTGCTCGACGACAAGCGACCACCAGGTCTCCGCGTTGCCCAGCGCAGACGCGTCCACGGCCGCCAACTGCTCCTGCAGCGCCGCCACTTCCGCACCGGCCGCGACCGGGTCCAGGCCCTGGATCCGCTGCCGTGCGCCGGCGAGCAAGGCCAGGGAGCGGGCGAAGGCGGCCACCGAGGCGTTGACGTAGCGGACGGAAGCGGTCACCGGGTCCACGGCCCACAGCGCACCGAGACCATCCGGCTGCCCACTGCCGGGCTGGCACTGCACCGCGATCACCGCGACGCCGTCGAAGCCGATCCGGACCAGGTACGACAGGGCCCCGATCTTCTCCTCGCCGGCCGGGCTGCGCCGCTCGCGCAGATTCGTGGCGACGTCCGTGAACAGGCCGCCGGCCGGAGGCGCGTCGGGCCGGTCCGCGGTGAAGAAGAGTGGCAGGTCGGCGGGGAGCCCGGCCCAGGTGAGCGTCGCCCCGGCAGCCTCGGGCAACGGACTCCCGGCGATGTCGTCGGCGTCGTAGCGGCGTACGCCCTCCTCGCCGAACACCTCGGCGAGGTGCCGTCCGAGCGCCACGTCACGCATCGGCTCCGCCGGCGCCACCTGGGCGGGGACCGGTACGCGGTGCGGGCGGGGCGGCGGCTGCTGGCCGGCGATCCGGTGCATCGTCTCGACCTGCTCGACCAACGCCGTGATGCCCTCCGCACGAGCCTCGGGACGGGCGCCGTAGGACTGTGAGCAGGAAAGCTGGGCGTTGCGGAAGGTGTTGAGGAGCTCGGCCGTGTAGCCGCCGGGGAGCAGGCTGGGGCGCAGGTCGGTGTGGATGGCCACGACACTGTCGGCGGGTACGTTCATCCGCCGCAGCTCGGCCCACGCCTGGTACTCGGCCGGGGGCAGACCCGGGGCGGAAGTGCGGAAGAGGGTGGTCTCCTCGCCGTTCGCCGGGTCCACGTATGTGAAGACCGCGGTGTTGCCGGGACCGGTGACCGGACGGGCGGCGCCCTCGGACGCGCCCGCACCGCCGTGCTTCTGCCGGTACATCTGAACGACCTCGTCGACCGGCACCGACGGCCAGACCGTCAGCTCCCCACTACGGCGGTCCACGACCCCGCACGCGTTGCCGATGTCGGCAGGCGGCCGCCGTGCCCCGGTCTCCGGGTCACGCTCGGGCTCCGCCGGCGCCGCCCACACGACCCAGCCCAGGTCGAACTCCTGCATCCGGACCTCGCGGCGAGGCTCCGTCGAGCCTTCCGGGTTGAGCCAACGGTCGGCGATGGCGAGCGCCTGCTCCTGGCTGGTCACGGGGAGGCTCCTTCGAAGTCATGGGTTGTGGCTGCCTACGAGGCTATCTCCGCGCTCGCCGCGCGAATACGGAGGGCCTTCGCCCCGCGCTCGGTGGCGACGAGCAGGATGCCGTCGGGGGACAGATCGGACGCGGTGAAGGGCGTGTCGGAGATCAGCACCGCCACGACCTCCTGATCCGCCCGGTTCCAGACGCGCAGGTAGTCGGCGCCGCGGCTCAGGCCCAGCGGGGCGGCGGCGCGTTCCTCCTCCGACGGACGAAGAATCTGCGCGGGATCGACGTCACCGAGGTGATCAGGCTGTACGAGGCCATGGACCAGCACCGCGGAACCGGACTCCTCGCCGGGCGCACCGATCGGCCGTGCGCCCGGTGTGCCCGCGGGGACGACCAGCACGGCGACCGGCGTGGCAGATCCGTCGGGGCGGGGCAGGCTGCCCACGGTCACGGCACTGACGCCGGGCAGAGACAGGCTCCACAGCGTCTCCCACGAGAGCTCCAGCCCGAGCCGCTGGTGTACGGCCCCGGCGTACTCGGGCAGTCCGTCCTCGACGAACGCGGTCTCCAGCAGGGCGGCCCGCATGATGGTGGGCGCCTGCGTACGTGTCAGCAGGGGCGCCGTACGCCGGTACGTACGGGCCGGTGCGCCCAACTGCTCAGCCGGTACGGCCTCGACGGCGGCGCGCAGCGCAACCGGGTCGGCGTGGACGAACAGGCCGGGATCCGTGAGGAGTTGGGGCAGCAGCCCGGCTTCCAGGGTGTGGGCGGCGATGTGGTCGCGCACGTAGGGGTCGGCCTTGCTCCAGTCCTGCTCCGGCACGGCCTCCAGCAGAGCCATCGCGATCTGACTCTGAGTGGCGGCGACGCTCGGCAGACCAGCACGGATCTCGTCTCCGATGGCCGGGTGCATCAGCCGCAGCAAGGTGCGCCCGCCGTCCGCCTGCTCGCCCTCCGCTGCGTCCGCTTCCTGTTCCTCGGGCTGCACGAAGGGTCCGGCGAGCAGCATTCCGTCCGCGATGGCCCGGCTCATGTCGTGCCCGGCCACCGCACTCGCCAGCCGCACCCACAGGTGGACCGGTATGCCGTCGGCCTCGGCCAGGGCAAGCGGTGCCAGCAGGAGCCGCAGTGTCTGCGAGTCGGAGCCGAGCCGCCTGGCGTGCAGGTCCAGGGCCTCGCCGACAGACGTCGGCAGGAACCTCTCGTCGGCCGGGTCGAAGCCCTCCGGGGCCATCAGGATGCAGTTGACGGCGAGTTGGACGACCAGCGGACTGGTCCCGGCCCGGCGGCCGATGGCCGCTCCCAGGGCGAGACGGGCCGCGGGATCCACGGTGAACGGAAGCTCGGGTGCTCCGAACTCGGGGCTCAGCGCCGCGTGCGCGTGCCGGACCAGACCCTCGGGGTCGGCCCACTCCGGCTCGTCGAGATCGATGATCTGCACCGCGTCCGACGGCAGGCCCCCGGCCAGCTCGGCGACCAGGGGACGTGGCACCTCGGCCAGCAACCGGACCGTCTCGGTGGCGGCCAGGGGAGCGAGCACCTCCCGTACCAGCCGGGCGGGTTCGCCCGCCGCGCGTACCGGCCCGGCACGGTCGACGTCCGGTACGACGACGGTCACCGGCTCGCCGAGTGCGGCCAGTTCGGCGTACACGCCCTCCGTGCTGGTGGCGTCCAGCTCGTAGTGCTCGGCGAGCAGCCACAGGACCTGGGCCGCGGTCAGCCCCTCGGGGGCGGGCACGGCCGGGGCCGGCAGCTCCGGCGGCACCGTCGAGGGATCCATCTCGTCCAGCGGCAGCTGCTTGCGGTACTCCGGCTCGCAGAGCATCAGGAATCCGGTGAGCAGCCGCGAACGCCCGCTGCCGGAACCGCCGGTGACGACGACCACGCGCGGAGCGCCGGGCGCGGCTGCCCGCCATACGGTGAGGGCGCGCAGTGCCGCGGCCCGGCCGCCTATGTGGGGGTGCGGTGCGTAGTCCTCGGTCGAGCCGGTCATGGGTCCCCGTCCTCCGCCATCGCGGACGCCTTCTCGTACGGCCCCGATCTTAGGCGCCGTACAGGCCTCGCGGGCGAGCGGTCGGGCCGCCCGCGAACACCCGCGAGGCACCCCGACGAAGCCGCCCTACTCCGCCCCCACCCCACCATTGTGCGGCGCCGGCTCCAGATCGAACTCCCCGTCCCGCGCCCCGAGTACGAACGCCGTCCACTCCGCCTCGGTGTACCGCAGCACGGTGTCGGGGTCCAGGGACGAGCGCATGGCCACGGCCCCCTCCGGCAGGTACGCGATCTCGACGCGCTCCTCGTGCTCCTCGGTACCGGGCGCGCAGTGCCACTCGACCCCGGAGATGTCGAGGGCGTACAGCTCGTCCCGCTCCCGCTCCTTGCGTGCCTTGGTGTCCTCGGCCTGAGTCCCGACCTCGTTGTTCTGTGGCTCGGTAGCCTCGGTCATGCTGCTGGGCCTCTTCCTGACGTGCGAACGAAGTGTGCGTCTCACCCTACTGGCGCGGGTGGGCCGCCACACGGGCGTCGCGGATCAGGTGGTCGAACGGGTGTGGATCTCGCCGCGCGCGACCCCGGGCGGAACCTCCACCTGACCGTCGTACTCGGCCATCGTCTTCTTCCAGATGTCGTTCTGCGCGGCCTCGTTCTGCTCGTGTGCCACGCCCATCCTGGCCAGGGCGGCTCCCATGCCGGCGATCCGCTCCGCCAGGCTGCCCATCGAGTCGTACATGCCGTCGCGCAGGCCCTCGTAGACGACGCCGAACTTCTCGCCGATGTCGTCGTCACCCCACGGCGGGGTGTCACCCTTCTCCAGGGCGCCCAGGCCGGTCGTCAGCTTGTGTACGGCCTTGGAGAACTCCACACCGGCGTTGAACATGTGGAATCCCTCGGTCTTCAGTACCTCAGGATCGGAGTCCATGTAGTCCGACGGCACAACTGCCCCCCGTGGCTCGTCATTTCTGTCGTGACCCCAGCTTAACGGCGCGCCCACGGACAACGAAGAGGGGCGGCACCCTCGCGGGTACCGCCCCTCCTGCTTCGACCGGCCTTCAAACGACCGTCCGACCGTTCCTCGGAACCAGTCAGAACCGGTTCGGCGGAACCAGTCAGAACCGGTTCGGCAGCCACCCCGTCTGGATCAGCTGTCCACCGCGGCGGCGCGTGTGGAAGTACCCACGGCCGGGCGGCAGCTGCGTCGCCGTGATGTTGCCGAGCAGCGCGCCCTCGGCCCGGTCGCCGGAGAGCACGAGGCCCTGGGCGCCGAGTTCACGCATCCGCTGCATCACCGGCTCGTACAGCGACCGGCTCGCACCGCCCGAGGAGCGCGCGATGATGATGCGCAGGCCGACGTCACGGGCGAACGGCAGGTACTCCAGGAGCGGGGCCAGCGGGTTCACGCCGGTCGCCACCAGGTCGTAGTCGTCGACGATGACGAACGCGTCCGGGCTGTTGTACCAGCTGCGGTTGCGCAGCTGCTCCGGCGTGACGTCCGGGCCCGGCATACGACGGTGCATCGAGCCGGCGAGGCCCTCCAGCGTCTCCGTCAGGGCCGGCGCCGAGGCGCAGTACCGCGACAGGTGCGAGTCGGGCACTCCCTCCAGGTGGGCGCGTCGGTAGTCACCCATGACGATCTTCGCCTGGTCCGGCGTGTAGCGCTCGGTGATCTGCTTGACGAGCAGCCTGAGCATCGCGGACTTACCGGACTCGCTCTCACCGAACACGATGAACAGCGGGTCGGTCTCGAAGTCGACGAAGACCGGCGACAGCGACGACTCGTCGATGCCGATGGCCACACCGCGGTCCGGGTGCTCGAAGCCCTTGGGCAGCCGGTCCGCCGGCATCATCGTCGGCAGCAGGCGTACGGCCGGAGCGTGCTGGCCCTGCCAGTTGTCGTTGATGCCGCGGATGAGGATCGACGTCGCCTCGGACAGGTCGTCCGTCTCCGAGGAGCCGTCGACGCGCGGCAGCGCCGCCATGAAGTGCAGCTTGTCCTGCGTCAGACCGCGGCCCGGCACGGTGGCGGGGACGTTCTGGGCGACCTTGCGGTCGACCTCCGACTCCGTCGGGTCACCGAGGCGCAGCTCGATACGGTTCTGCAGCATGTCCTTGAGCGCGGGCCGCACCTCGGTGTAGCGGCTGGCCGTCAGGATCACGTGCACACCGAAGCCGAGGCCACGCGTGGCGATCTCGGTGACGGTGGCCTCGAGCATCTCGTAGTCCGTCTTGAACGTGGCCCAGCCGTCGATGACGAGGAAGACGTCGCCCCAGGGCTGGTCCGGCAGCTGACCGGAGTTGCGGCGCTGACGGTACGTCTGGATCGAGTCGACGTTGTTCGCGCGGAAGTACTCCTCGCGCGCGTTCAGGATCCCCTCGACCTCGCTGACCGTACGACGCACCTTCTCGGCGTCGAGACGGTTGGCGACGCCGCCGACGTGCGCCAGCTCCTCCATCGAGATCAGACCGCCACCACCGAAGTCCAGGCAGTAGAACTGCACCTCGGACGGCGTGTGGGTGAGGGCGAACGACGAGATGAGCGTGCGCAGCAGCGTCGACTTGCCGGACTGCGGACCACCGACGAACAGACCGTGACCGGCGCCGCCCGCGAAGTCCCGGTACAGCACGTCACGCCGCTGCTCGAACGGCTTGTCCACGAGGCCGACCGGCACGTTGAGCCGGCCGAGCGCCGTGTAGTCGGGCGCGGTCAGACCGCGGTCCGGGGCGACGGCGAGCTGCGGGAGCAGCTGCTCCAGCGACGGCGCCTCCTCCAGCGGGGGCAGCCACACCTGGTGGGCGGGCGGCCCCTGGTTGATCATCCGGCCGACCAGCACGTCCAGGACGGTGTCGGCGAGCGCGTCGTCCACCCGGTTGTCGGGCTCCGGCTCCTCGATCACCGGCTGCGGCGGCAGCGCCACGTGCTCCGCCGAGAACAGCGCCGGACGCAGCTGCGTCGAGCGGTGCACCCGGGACGGGCCCTCACCGTGGTACGGCCCCGACACGTACGCCGCCTTGAAGCGGACCATGGTGTCGGTGTCGTAGCGCAGGTAACCGGAACCGGGGATCGACGGCAGGTGGTAGGCGTCCGGGACACCGATCGCCGTACGGGACTCGGCGGCGGAGAAGGTCCGCAGACCGATCCGGTACGACAGGTACGTGTCCAGACCGCGCAGCTTGCCCTCTTCCAGGCGCTGCGACGCCAGCAGCAGGTGCACACCCAGCGAACGGCCGATACGACCGATCTGGATGAACATGTCGATGAAGTCCGGCTTGGCCGTGAGGAGTTCGGAGAACTCGTCGAGCACGATCACCAGCGAGGCCATCGGCTCCAGCGCGGCACCCGCGGCCCGGGCCTTCTCGTAGTCGTGCAGGTTGGCGTAGTTGCCGGCCGAGCGCAGCAGTTCCTGACGGCGCTGCGTCTCACCCATGATCGAGTCACGCATACGGTCGACGAGGGTGAGGTCGTCCGCGAGGTTGGTGATGACGGCCGCGGTGTGCGGCATGTCCGCCATGCCCGCGAAGGTCGCGCCACCCTTGAAGTCCGCGAGGATGAAGTTCAGCGTCTCCGAGGAGTGCGTCACCGCGAGACCGAGCACCAGCGTACGCAGCACCTCGGACTTGCCGGAACCGGTGGCGCCGACGCACAGGCCGTGCGGGCCCATGCCCTCCTGCGAGGCCTCCTTGAGGTCCAGCATGACCGGCTCGCCGTTCTCGCCGACACCGATCGGCACCCGCAGCCGCTCGTGCAGCGTACGAGGACGCCAGGTGCGGGAGACGTCGACCGTGCCCGCGTCGCCGATGCCCATCAGGTCCGTGAAGTCCAGGTTGGACAGAAGGGGTTCGCCCTCCTCCGCGGAGCCCACCCGGAAGGGGGCCAGCTGCCGCGCCAGGGACTCGGCCTGCGCCGGGTTCAGCACATCCGCCTTGCCGGTGTACGCGGACTCGTGGCCGACGAACAGCCGCATCCGGTCCGGCTTCACATACGCCGTCAGACCGGCGCGCAGCTCCTCCTCCAGCTCGCCGGGAGCGATCTCCAGGAACGTGACGCCCTGAAGGCCCTCCGCACCGGCGAGCTCGGAGTCCGGCGGCACGGTGCCGCCGTCGAGGACGACGATCAGGTGCGGCTGGTCGTAGACGGGGTTCGCCTCACGGTTCCAGCGGGGCCGGTCGTCCAACTGGTCCGCGAGCGCCTCCTCCAGCTCACCGAGGTCGTCGAAGAGGAGCCGGGAAGAACCCGCTCCGTCCTTCGCCTTCGGATGCTGGCTGTGCGGCAGCCACTTGATCCAGTCCCACTCCGCCGCTGCGGAGGGGTGCGCCACCACGGCGATCATCAGGTCCTCGGGCGAGTGCAGCGTCGCCAGCTGCGACAGCGTCGCGCGGGCGTTGCCGTAGACCGTGTCGGTCTCACCGCAGATCGTCACGTGGTAGAAGGCACGCAGCGAGATGGAGACCGGCAGGTCGTGCAGACTGCCGTGCGCGTCGAGGAAGGCCTTCATGGCCGCCGCCGTCAGCGGCTCCAGCTCGTCCTTGGGCGCCGTCTCCGGGGCCACCAGCGGGGTGTTCAGCTGCTGGGTACCGCGGCCGATCCGTACGGACGCGAAGTCCGCGTCGTTCGGGCGCCGCTCCCACAGCCGCTTGCCGTCCGCCGCCACCGCCCACAACTGCTCCGGGTCGGGGTGCTGGAACAGCTGGCTCTGCCGCTGCAGCTCCGCCGTCTTGTGCACGTCCTTGCGGACCTGCTCCAGATAGCGGAAGTAGTCACGCCGGTCCTGGGCCATGCCCGCCCCGGGGCCCTGCCGGGCCTTGGCCAACTGGGCGACCATCATGGCCACCGTCGAGGCCAGCATGAGACCGCCGACGACCTTCATGTAGGACTGGCCGGCTGTGAAGAAGAAGGCGACAGAACCCAGCATGCCCATCATGGGCAGCATGTTCATCAGCATGCTGTCGTCGCCCTCGCGCGGAATCTCGGGCGGCGTCTCGAGTTTGACCTCGCCGTCCGGGACGGCCGGTGGCACTGTCCGCGGTGGTCGTTTGATGATGACGACGCTCACCGATGCACTCATCCTTCGCGATTGATACGTGATACGTCCTTGGCACCGACGCCCCCGTGTACCGCGACGTGTTCTCGTTCGCGTAGGCGTCGTTCGCGTAGGCGTCGATCCTACTGATGCGTGACGTGCCCGAGTGAGGCAGGCGGATGGAGATGCGGAGCAGGTCCTGGGAGGAATGGGGGAGGTAGGTCCTGCAGCCGGTACCGCAACGGATATGGTGGCGCTCCGCGTCGTACGAGCGGCGCGAGGAAGCCTTGTCTAGCAGGGGGAACACCAGGTGAGCACGGGGACTTCGACAGGTTTCTGCCGAATCACCATCGCAGCGCCGGACAGCCGAGTCGATGTGGCGCTGCCCGAGGACCTGCCGATCCAGGACCTCTTTCCTGAGATCATCAGGCTGTCGGGCCTGGTCCAGTCGGATACGAGTCCTTCCGGTTACCACCTTGTGACCCGAGAGGGTCAAGTGCTCGACGCGAGCCGCTCGTTGCTCGAGCACCGGGTCAGGGACGGCGAGGTGCTGCTGCTGCGCACCTTCGCCGACTCGCTGCCGCCGGCCGTGCACGACGACGTCGTGGACGCCATCGCCGCCGCGGTGAAGCAGGACACCCGCAGCTGGAACGACAACCTGATGCGGGTCGCCGGCCTCGTCGCCGGATCGCTGCTGCTGGTCATGCTCGGCTTCGTCTTCTGGTTCGCGGACCCGATCCGGCACGACATGCACGGACTCCAGGGCATCCTCGCCGGCGTGACCGCGCTCGCACTGACGGCCCTCGCCGGCGTACGGGCCCGGGTGTACGACGACCGTGGCTCCGCCGTCGCACTCGGCATCTCGGCACTGCCGCACGCGCTCATCGCCGGCTCCGGCGCCCTTCCGCAGGACGCGGGCGAAGGCCCCGGACGGATCCAGTTCCTCGTCGGCTGTGTCGCCGTACTGCTGTGCTCCGTCGTACTGATCATGCTGCTGCCGCAGGGCGACGCCCCGTTCGTGGCCGCCGCGCTCGCCTCGGCGATCGGCACGCTCGCCGTGTTCTGCGGCGTCCTCACCGAGGCCGAGCCGCGCGAGATCGCCGCCGGCACCTCGGTCGTCGCCCTCGCGGTCGTCGGCTTCCTGCCCGGCTGGTCGTCCCGCTTCGCCAAGCTCCCGATCGGCTTCCGCAACCCCGAGGACCTCGCCCGGGCCCGTCGCGACGGCCGCGAGGGCGACCTCGAGGCCGTCGACGTCCAGCGCATCGTCGCCCAGACCAGCCGCGGCCACGAACTGCTCCTCGGCCTGGTCGGGGGATGCGCCGCCGTCATCATCGGCGCCGGCGGCGCCGTGCTCGGCTTCAGCGACAACGGCTGGGCCCAGCTGCTCGCCCTGTGCACCGGCCTCGCCGCGATGCTGCGGGCCCGCCTGTTCCGCTACACCGCGCAGGTCACCTGCCTGTTCGTGGCCGGTGTCGTCACCCTCGCCCTGCTGGTCCTCGGCCTCGCGATCTCGCCGCCGGCCGACATCATCATGGAACTGCTCCAGAACAACTCCGGCCCGGTCAACGTGCGGACCCTGTGGCTCGGCGCCTCGGTCGGCATCGGAGTGCTGCTGCTCATCGCCATCGCCCTGATCGTCCCGCAGAAGGGCCTCTCGCCCTTCTGGGGCCGCATGCTGGACCTCGCCGACTCGCTGGTCCTGCTCTCCCTGGTCCCGATCTGCCTGGCCGTCCTCGACGTCTACGCCAAGGTCCGCGGCGGTCTCTGACCAGCGCCGCCCGGGACCGTCCGTCAGGGGCGCGCCCATGTGCTGGTACGCTGTGTGACGGCCGTTTGTGTACGCGCCCCCGGGTTCGCCTGGGGGATGCGCCCAGCGGATCCCCGCCTCCCGAGTAACGGAAGCTCCCCCGAGACACAGACCGGGGGCACTCGGTGGCCATTCAAAGACTACGAGGAGTACGCGTGCCGCTCGACGCCGCTACGAAGAAGCAGATCATCTCCGAGTTCGGCCAGAAGGAGGGCGACACCGGCTCCCCCGAGGTCCAGGTCGCCATGCTCTCGCGCCGGATCTCGGACCTGACCGAGCACCTCAAGACCCACAAGCACGACCACCACTCCCGTCGTGGTCTGCTGATCCTGGTCGGTCAGCGTCGCCGCCTTCTCCAGTACCTGGCGAAGAAGGACATCCAGCGCTTCCGTACGCTGGTCGACCGCCTCGGCATCCGCCGCGGTGCGGCGGGCGCGAAGTAAGACGCCGTGAGGGGAGCGGTTCCCGGAAGGATCGGGAGCCGCTCCCTTTGCTGTACGTGCGGCACGTCAACCGTGCGTGCGGAAACATGCGGAGTGTCACACCCGCTTTGTAGTGTGGTAGCACAACGCAATACGAACGACACAGCACGACAAGACGACACCGCACGACAAGAAGAGGAGAAGCGCGCCTAGCCGCCGCCGGTCCTCGGTAGTGGCCCCCGGGGGAAGCGAGCCCCGGGTGCTTCGATCGAAGACCGGCCCGCACCGCACGGAGCGCTTCTCCGCCACCGTCCCCCTGCCACACGGGCAGCGACGGGACAAAAGACGACAAAGTAACGGAGAAAACGCTAGTGGAGAACGAGACCCACTACGCCGAGGCCGTCATCGACAACGGCTCCTTCGGCACCCGCACCATCCGCTTCGAGACGGGCCGCCTGGCCAAGCAGGCCGCCGGCTCCGCCGTGGCGTACCTGGACGACGACACCATGGTGCTGTCGGCCACCACCGCCTCCAAGAACCCCAAGGACCAGCTCGACTTCTTCCCCCTGACGGTGGACGTCGAGGAGCGGATGTACGCCGCCGGCAAGATCCCCGGCAGCTTCTTCCGCCGTGAGGGCCGCCCCTCCGAGGACGCCATCCTCACCTGCCGCCTCATCGACCGCCCGCTGCGCCCGTCCTTCAAGAAGGGCCTTCGCAACGAGATCCAGGTCGTCGCCACGATCATGGCGCTCAACCCCGACCACCTGTACGACGTCGTGGCGATCAACGCCGCCTCCGCGTCCACCCAGCTGGCCGGTCTGCCCTTCTCCGGCCCGATCGGCGGCGTCCGGGTCGCGCTGATCAACAACCAGTGGGTGGCCTTCCCGACGCACTCCGAGCTCGAGGACGCCGTCTTCGACATGGTCGTCGCGGGCCGCACCCTGGAGGACGGCGACGTCGCGATCATGATGGTCGAGGCCGAGGCCACCGAGAAGACCATCAAGCTGGTCGAGGGCGGCGCCGAGGCGCCGACCGAGGAGGTCGTCGCCGCAGGTCTGGAAGCCGCGAAGCCCTTCATCAAGGTGCTCTGCAAGGCCCAGGCCGACCTCGCGTCGAAGGCCGCCAAGCCGACCGGCGAGTTCCCGATCTTCCTGGACTACCAGGACGACGTCCTGGAGGCGCTCAGCGCCGCCGTCAAGCCGGAGCTCGCCTCCGCGCTGACCATCGCCGGCAAGCAGGAGCGCGAGTCCGAGCTGGACCGCGTCAAGGCGCTCGCCGCCGAGAAGCTCCTGCCGGAGTTCGAGGGCCGCGAGAAGGAGATCTCCGCCGCGTACCGCTCGCTGACCAAGACCCTGGTCCGTGAGCGCGTCATCAAGGAGAAGAAGCGCATCGACGGCCGCGGTGTCACCGACATCCGCACCCTGGCCGCCGAGGTCGAGGCCATCCCGCGCGTGCACGGTTCCGCGGTGTTCGAGCGTGGCGAGACCCAGATCCTGGGCGTCACCACCCTCAACATGCTCCGCATGGAGCAGCAGCTGGACACCCTCTCCCCGGTGACCCGCAAGCGCTACATGCACAACTACAACTTCCCGCCGTACTCCACCGGCGAGACCGGCCGCGTCGGCTCCCCGAAGCGCCGCGAGATCGGCCACGGCGCCCTCGCCGAGCGCGCCCTGGTCCCGGTCCTGCCGACGCGCGAGGAGTTCCCCTACGCGATCCGCCAGGTCTCCGAGGCGCTGAGCTCCAACGGCTCGACGTCCATGGGCTCGGTCTGCGCCTCCACCATGTCGCTGCTGAACGCCGGTGTGCCGCTGAAGGCCCCCGTCGCCGGTATCGCCATGGGCCTGATCTCCCAGGAGATCGAGGGCGAGACGCACTACGTCACCCTCACCGACATCCTCGGTGCGGAGGACGCGTTCGGCGACATGGACTTCAAGGTCGCCGGCACCAAGGAGTTCGTGACCGCCCTTCAGCTGGACACCAAGCTGGACGGCATTCCCGCCTCCGTCCTGGCCGCGGCCCTGAAGCAGGCCCGTGACGCCCGCCTCCACATCCTCGACGTGATGATGGAAGCGATCGACACGCCGGACGAGATGTCCCCGAACGCCCCGCGGATCATCACGGTCAAGATCCCCGTGGACAAGATCGGTGAGGTCATCGGCCCCAAGGGCAAGATGATCAACCAGATCCAGGAGGACACCGGCGCCGACATCACGATCGAGGACGACGGCACGATCTACATCGGCGCGGTCGACGGACCGTCCGCCGAGGCCGCCCGCACCACGATCAACGGCATCGCCAACCCGACCATGCCGGAGGTCGGCGAGCGCTACCTGGGCACGGTCGTGAAGACGACCACCTTCGGCGCGTTCGTGTCGCTTCTCCCGGGCAAGGACGGTCTGCTGCACATCTCGCAGATCCGCAAGCTGGCCGGCGGCAAGCGCGTGGAGAACGTCGAGGACGTGCTCGGCGTGGGCGCCAAGGTCCAGGTCGAGATCGCCGAGATCGACTCCCGCGGCAAGCTCTCCTTGATCCCCGTGATCGAGGGCGAGGCTGAGTCCAATGGCGGCTCCGCCGCGGGCTCCGAGGACAAGAAGGACGACACCGACAAGTGACGTCGAGTAGCTCCACGACGACGGCCCGCACCTCTTCGGAGGCGCGGGCCGTCGCCCGTACCCAAACCCTGATCAAGGGCAGCAACGGCATCGGTACGGTCCGCAAGACCACCCTCCCCGGCGGCCTGCGCATCGTCACCGAGACCCTGCCGTCCGTCCGCTCCGCCACCTTCGGCATCTGGGCGCACGTCGGCTCCCGCGACGAGACGCCGGCGCTGAACGGTGCCACGCACTACCTGGAGCACCTGCTCTTCAAGGGCACCACCCGCAGGTCCGCCCTGGACATCTCCTCCGCCGTCGACGCCGTCGGCGGCGAGATGAACGCGTTCACGGCGAAGGAGTACACGTGCTACTACGCGCGCGTGCTCGACACCGACCTGCCGCTCGCCATAGACGTCGTCTGCGACATGCTGACGGGCTCCCTCATCCTCGAAGAGGACGTCAACATCGAGCGGGGCGCGATCCTCGAAGAGATCGCCATGACCGAGGACGACCCGGGCGACTGCGTGCACGACCTGTTCGCGCACACGATGTTCGGCGACAACCCCCTCGGCCGCCCGGTCCTCGGCACGGTCGACACGGTCAACGCCCTGACCGCCGACCGCATCCGCCGCTTCTACAAGAAGCACTACGACCCGACGCACCTCGTGGTCGCCGCGGCCGGCAACATCGACCACAACAAGGTCGTACGGCAGGTCCGCGCCGCCTTCGAGAAGGCCGGCGCCCTCAAGAACCTGGACGCCACGCCCATCGCCCCGCGCGAGGGACGGCGCTCCGTCCGTGCCGCGGGCCGCGTCGAGCTGATCGGCCGCAAGACCGAGCAGGCCCATGTCGTCCTCGGCATGCCCGGCCTGTCCCGCACGGACGACCGACGCTGGGCGCTCGGCGTCCTCAACACGGCGCTGGGCGGCGGCATGTCGTCCCGCCTCTTCCAGGAGGTCCGCGAGAAGCGCGGCCTGGCCTACAGCGTGTACTCGTACACCTCGGGCTTCGCCGACTGCGGCCTGTTCGGCGTGTACGCGGGCTGCCGGCCGTCGCAGGTCCACGACGTGCTGAAGATCTGCCGCGACGAACTGGACCACGTCGCCCAGCACGGCCTGTCCGACGACGAGATCGGCCGCGCCATCGGACAGCTCCGTGGCTCCACCGTCCTCGGCCTGGAGGACACCGGCGCCCTGATGAACCGCATCGGCAAGAGCGAGCTGTGCTGGGGCGAGCAGATGTCCGTCGACGACATGCTGGCCCGGATCGCCGAGGTGACCCCGGACGACGTCCGCTCGGTCGCCCGCGAGGTCCTCGGACAGCGGCCCTCGCTGTCGGTCATCGGCCCACTGAAGGACAAGCAGGCATCCCGGCTGCACGACGCCGTCGCCTGACCATTCCCTGGTGAAGGAAGCACAAGAGATGAGCAAGCTGCGCGTGGCGGTCCTCGGCGCCAAGGGCCGGATCGGCTCCGAGGCGGTACGAGCGGTCGAGGCCGCCGAGGACATGGAGCTGGTCGCCGCCCTGAGCCGGGGCGACAAGCTGGAGACGCTGGCGGAGACGGGCGCCCAGGTAGTCGTCGAACTGACCACGCCCGACTCGGTGATGGCCAACCTCGACTACTGCGTGAACCGTGGCATCCACGCGGTCGTCGGTACGACGGGCTGGACCGACGAGCGCCTCGCGCAGCTGAACGGCTGGCTGTCCGCCGCCCCGGAGACGGGCGTGCTGATCGCGCCGAACTTCTCCATCGGCGCCGTCCTGACGATGAAGTTCGCGCAGATCGCCGCGCCCTACTTCGAGTCGGTCGAGGTGGTGGAACTGCACCACCCGAAGAAGGTCGACGCCCCCTCCGGCACCGCCACCCGCACGGCCCAGCTCATCGCCGAGGCGCGGCGGGCGGCCGGCACGGCCCCGGCTCCGGACGCCACCGAGACCGCCCTGGACGGCGCGCGCGGTGCGAACGTCGACGGCATCCCGGTCCACGCGGTCCGCCTGCGCGGCCTGCTGGCCCACCAGGAGGTCCTGCTCGGCGGCGAGGGCGAGACCCTGACCGTCCGCCACGACTCCCTCCACCACAGCAGCTTCATGCCGGGCATCCTGCTCGGCGCGCGCCGCGTGGTGACCACTCCGGGCCTGACCTTCGGCCTGGAACACTTCCTGGACCTGAGCTGACACGAGACCCACAGATGCGCGCGAAGATCTCCTACGCCATAACGGCCGCCGTCCTGGTCGTCTACTTCGTCCTGGTCGGCAGCCGAGGCGTGATGCTCATCCAGTCCGGCACGGTCATCACCGTCACCTTCGGGGTCGCGGTGCTGATCCTGCCGGTGATCGGCGTGTGGTTCCTGTGGAAGAACACCCAGTTCGTCCGCAAGGCCAACGCCCTCGCCGCCGAACTCGACGCCGAGGGCGGCCTCCCCGTCGACGAGCTGAAGCGCACCCCCGGCGGCCGTATCGACCGCGACTCGGCCGACGAGGTCTTCGCCCGCCGCAAGGCCGAGACGGAGGCGTCCCCGGACGACTGGCGCAGCTGGTTCCGCCTCGCCGTCGCCTACCACGACGCCCGCGACACCCCACGAGCCCGCAAGGCGATGCAGCGAGCCATCGCCCTGCACGAGGGCAGGACGGTCGAGGCCTGAGTACTAGGACCGGCGCGGGATCCAGGGGCCGACCGTGCGCCGGTGAGCCGGCTGCGTCGATGGCCCGGCCCTGAGTCCGCGAACCGGCACCCGCCGACGCCCCGGCCACACACCGACGCGTCAGCCCTACGCCGACGAGCAAGCCCTACGCCGACGAGCAAGCCCTACGCCGACGAGCAAGCCGTACGTCGACGAGCAAGCCGTATGCCGAAGAGGCCGGTCCGCTACCGCGGGCCGGCCCCTTCGTATGCCTGTCGCGCTCAGCCGCGAGTGTTCTCCGAGGCCCACACCTCGACCGCGTCGGCGGCCCGGTCGAACGCGGTGACCCGGGCCAGGAAGTCCGTGTTGTGCGTGGTCATCAGCGTCGGCATGTCACCCGCCGCACGACCGCGCTGTACGAGCAGCAGCGCCTGCCCCTGCACCGTGCGCGGCAGCCCCAGCCAGCGCACCGGCTGCTGCACGGTCCGCACGGCGGCGACCTGCTCCCAGGGCACCGTACGCGTGACGAGGAACCTCACCTGACGCAGCCCCCGAGCACTCACCCACACGCCCATACGCAGCAGCCGCAGGGCACCGGCAATAATGGCCAGCGCGACACCGAAGACGACGGCGGCCCCGGTCACCGTGCCGGTCAGGGCGATGACCACCGCCGCGAACAGCACATACGAGGCGAGCAACAGCCACAGCGCGGCCACGCCCACACGCCACGGCCCGGGCCGGTAGGGACGCCGCCAGCGGTCGAGGTCATCGAAGGGCAGCGCGACGTCATCGGCTGTCTCGAAGGCACGGTCGGCCGTCAGGAAGGGCAGGGGCACGGCTGGTCCTCACTCAATCCATGCAGGGGCTGTGCCCGGTGAGGCTAATCGACCCGCACCCCCGCTCACCACTCCTGGGGGGCCGGTTGAGTCAGTGCCCCTGAGAGGCCTGTGACTGCTGCGTCTGCGTCGCGGTGTCCGTGGACAGCGCAGGCATGCCCACCACCAGCGAGCCCACCAGCCCGGCGACGATGGTGAGTCCCAGCAGCCAGCGCCCGGCCATCTGACCGACCGACGCCCGCTCACGGGGCGGGGGAGCGACATTGCTGCGGAACCTGTCGGCCTCGGCGAGGAAGGCGAACGGAACGGGCTCGCGCCGACCGAACATCAGGAACTTCTCCTCTCGGAATCGTGTGGGTGACCGTCACCAACACAGACGAGCGAGTGCCCCAAAAGGTGCCCGGTTTCGCCGAATTCACAGAAATTCGCCGAAGTTCGCCGCCGTATGTCGCGACCCGGCACCGAACGCCCCGTTGTCAGTGCCGGGCCGTAGAGTGGGCGCCGCCCAGCGAAGTGATGGAAGGACCCCCCGAGCCGTGACCGACACCCCCGCCGACGACCTCAAGCCAAGCTTCCGCAGCGACGTCACCGTCGAGCTGGTCAAGCACAGCGCGGCCGACTCCGACGTGCTGTGGGCCGCCCGCGTCTCCACCGCCGGCGAGCAGTCCCTGGACGAGCTGAAGAAGGACCCGGAGCGCTCCAAGGGCCTGATCAACTACCTGATGCGGGACCGGCACGGCAGCCCCTTCGAGCACAACTCGATGACCTTCTTCATCAGCGCCCCCATCTTCGTCTTCCGCGAGTTCATGCGACACCGCGTGGGCTGGTCGTACAACGAGGAGAGCGGCCGCTACCGCGAGCTCGAGCCCGTCTTCTACGTCCCCGGCGAGTCCCGCAAGCTCGTCCAGGAGGGCCGCCCGGGCAAGTACGTCTTCGTGGAGGGCACCCAGGCCCAGCAGGAGCTGGTCGGCCGTGTCATGGAGGACTCGTACCGGGAGTCGTACGAGGCCTACCAGGAGATGCTCGCCGCAGGCGTCGCCCGCGAGGTCGCCCGCGCCGTCCTCCCGGTCGGCCTCTTCTCCTCGATGTACGCCACTTGCAACGCCCGCTCCCTGATGCACTTCCTCGGCCTGCGCACCCAGCACGAACTGGCCAAGGTGCCGTCCTTCCCGCAGCGGGAGATCGAGATGGTCGGCGAGCTGATGGAGGCGGAGTGGGCCAAGCTCATGCCGCTGACGTACGCGGCCTTCAATGCGAACGGCCGTGTGGCGCCGTAGCGCACCCGCTGTCCCCCGACCGGGCACGGCCGCACGGCCCACCCGCGCGAAGTGTCCGTATTGCGGCATTTAGAGAAGTTCATCTAGCCTGATCAAACGGACCCGGCACTGCTTGAACCCCCGAGCAGGCAGTGCCGGGCTCCATATTTGTCCTGACTTTCCCGCACCCCCGAGGGCAGACCAGGCCGAGCGCAACGAGTAGCGTGTAACCCATGGCTCCGACCTCCACTCCGCAGACCCCCTTCGGGCGGGTCCTCACCGCCATGATCACGCCCTTCACGGCGGACGGCGCACTCGATCTCGACGGCGCGCAGCGGCTCGCCACGCATCTGGTGGACGCAGGCAACGACGGCCTGGTCATCAACGGCACCACCGGCGAGTCCCCCACCACCAGCGATGCGGAGAAATCGGACCTGGTACGGGCGGTACTGGAGGCCGTCGGCGACCGAGCCCATGTGGTGGCCGGCGTGGGCACCAACGACACCCGCCACAGCCTGGAGCTCGCCCGCACGGCGGAGCAGATCGGCGCACACGGCCTCCTGGTCGTCACGCCGTACTACAACAAGCCCCCGCAGGAAGGCCTCTACCGGCACTTCAAGGCCATCGCCGACAGCACCGAGCTGCCGGTGATGCTCTACGACATCCCCGGCCGCAGCGGCGTCCCGATCAACACCGAGACGATCGTCCGCCTCGCCGAGCACCCCCGCATCGTCGCCAACAAGGATGCGAAGGGTGACCTCGGCCGAGCCAGCTGGGCCATCGCCCGCTCCGGCCTCGCCTGGTACTCCGGCGACGACATGCTGAACCTGCCGCTGCTCTCCGTGGGCGCCGTCGGCTTCGTCTCGGTCGTCGGCCACCTGGTCACCCCCGACCTGCGCGCGCTCGTCGACGCTTACGTCTCCGGCGACGTCCAGAAGGCGACGGAGATCCACCAGAAGTTGCTCCCGGTCTACACCGGCATGTTCCGCACCCAGGGCGTCATGACCACCAAGGCCGCGCTCGCCCTCCAGGGCCTGCCCGCAGGACCGCTGCGCGCCCCCATGGCCGAGTGCTCGCCCGAGGAGATCGACCAGCTCAAGATCGATCTTGCTGCAGGCGGGGTACAGCTCTAACACCAGACTTCGCGCGCTGGGCGCGCACCAGACTCCACAACTGAATAAGCGGGCCACCGGTGCCTGCACCCCACAACGACAACTGCTTCTGCACGAACGTCACGCGCGCCACGTGCCCTACCGGTACGTGGCGCGCGTGGTGAGGAGAGTCTTTTGAGTCATCCGCATCCTGAACTCAGCCCGCCCCCGCCGCTCCCCGACGGGGGCCTGCGGGTCACCCCACTCGGCGGCCTCGGTGAGATCGGCCGAAACATGACGGTCTTCGAATACGGCGGCCGCCTGCTGATCGTCGACTGCGGAGTGCTCTTCCCCGAGGAGGAGCAGCCCGGAATCGATCTGATCCTGCCGGACTTCTCATCCATCCGGGACCGCCTCGACGACATCGAGGGCATCGTCCTCACGCACGGCCACGAGGACCACATCGGCGGCGTCCCCTTCCTGCTCCGCGAGAAGCCGGACATCCCGCTGATCGGCTCCAAGCTGACCCTCGCCCTCATCGAGGCCAAGCTCCAGGAGCACCGCATCCGCCCGTACACCCTCGAGGTGGCGGAGGGGAACCGCGAGCGCATCGGCCCCTTCGACTGCGAGTTCGTCGCGGTCAACCACTCCATCCCCGACGCCCTAGCCGTGGCCATCCGCACCCCCGCGGGCATGGTGGTCCACACAGGCGACTTCAAGATGGACCAGCTCCCGCTGGACAACCGCCTGACCGACCTGCACGCGTTCGCACGGCTGAGCGAGGAGGGAATCGACCTCCTCCTCTCGGACTCGACGAACGCGGAGGTCCCGGGCTTCGTCCCGCCCGAGCGGGACATCTCCAACGTCCTGCGCCAGGTCTTCGCGAACGCCCGCAAGCGGATCATCGTGGCGAGCTTCGCCAGCCACATCCATCGCATCCAGCAGATCCTCGACGCTGCCCACGAGTACGGCCGCCGGGTCGCCTTCGTAGGCCGCTCGATGGTCCGCAACATGGGCATCGCGCGCGACCTGGGCTATCTGAAGGTCCCGCCGGGCCTGGTGGTGGACGTCAAGACCCTGGACGACCTCCCGGACAGCGAGGTGGTCCTGGTCTGCACGGGCTCCCAGGGCGAGCCGATGGCGGCCCTGTCCCGCATGGCCAACCGCGACCACCAGATCCGGATCGTCCAGGGCGACACGGTGATCCTCGCGTCGTCCCTCATCCCCGGCAACGAAAACGCGGTCTACCGCGTCATCAACGGCCTGACCCGCTGGGGCGCGAACGTCGTCCACAAGGGCAACGCCAAGGTCCATGTCTCGGGCCACGCGTCCGCGGGCGAGCTGCTGTACTTCTACAACATCTGCCGCCCGAAGAACCTGATGCCGGTCCACGGCGAGTGGCGCCACCTGCGCGCCAACGCCGAACTGGGCGCCCTGACCGGCGTCCCGCACGACCGCATCGTCATCGCCGAGGACGGCGTCGCCGTCGACCTCATCGAGGGCAAGGCCAAGATCTCCGGCAAGGTCCAGGCCGGATACGTTTACGTCGACGGCCTCTCGGTCGGCGACGTCGGCGAGCCGGCACTGAAGGACCGCAAGATCCTCGGCGACGAGGGCATCATCTCGGTCTTCGTAGTGGTGGACTCCTCCACCGGCAAGATCACGGGCGGCCCGCACATCCAGGCCCGCGGCTCCGGCATCGAGGACTCCGCGTTCAGCGAGGTCATCCCGAAGATCACGGAGACTTTGGAGCGGTCGGCCCAGGACGGAGTGGTCGAACCCCACCAGCTCCAGCAGTTGGTGCGCCGGACCCTGGGCAAGTGGGTCTCGGACACGTACCGACGTCGGCCGATGATCCTCCCTGTGGTCGTGGAGGTCTGACGGACCGTCGGACACTCGGCCGCGTGAACCAGGAGCGGGGCGCCTCGATTTGCATCGGGGCGCCCCGCTCCAGTACGTTTACGGCTCCGCCAGAACGGGAACCCGGCCACTTCGTGTGCTGGAACCAGTCCCCGGAGGGGCGGGAAATCCGACTCAGAATCTCTGATAAAGTCGGAGCCGCCGGAAAGGGAAACGCG
>NZ_KQ948955.1 GCF_001514235.1 Streptomyces caeruleatus
CGGCCAGCCAGACCGCCAGGCTGTGGGCAGTCGGCCCGCCGGGCGGAACGGGTGGGCACAGCCGGACCCGCGCTCGGCGTCGAGGCTCGGCCCCCACCGGGCGGTTGCCGCTTCGGCGGCCAGCCAGGAGTGCCCCCACCCGGTCCCCCGGGAGGGGCACCGCTGCGGCGTGCGCGTGATCTGCGGTGGACGTGGTCTACGACATAGGCGTTTTCGCCCGATTATGGCTAGCTGGATGTGCTTGCCTCGCGCACAGCGTCGCGTCATCGGGCGCGTTGTCCTGTCGATCGTCCGCCTGGGAGACCTATGCGCCTGCGCGTACCCTCCGTTCCGCGAAACCCCTCCGCATCCCGGATCGCCTCGATTCCGCCGATCGCCCTGGCCGGCGGCGCCCTGACCGTCGGTGTCGGCGGCCTGTATCTGGCCGGGCTGCTGCTGGCGGGCGGGGACATAGACGCCGGTACGACCGTACGCGGGGTCGACATCGGGGGGCTGAGCCGTGCGGAGGCCGTCCGGAAGCTGGAGGAGCGGCTGGGGTCGGCCGGCGCGCGCGCCCTCGCGGTGACCGTGGGTGACCGCGAGGGCGCGGTCGATCCGCGGCGGGCCGGCATCACCTTCGACTTCGCCGCGACCGTCGACCGGGCGGCGCGCACCCACGCCGCCGATCCGTTCACCGTGATCGGCGGGCTGTTCCGTTCGGGCGGCCCCGTCCAGCCCGTCGTACGCGTCGACGAGGACAAGGCCCACGCCGCCCTGAAGACGGTGGCGAAGTCACTCGACCAGAAGGTCCGCGAGGGCGCCGTCGGCTTCGCGGACGGCGAGGTCCGCCAGGTCGCCCCGCACGACGGCTACGCGCTGGACACGGACGCCGCCGTCGCCCCGGTCCGCGACGCCTTCCTGCGCGGCGACGCGGGCGCCGTGACGGACCTGCCCGTCCGGGAGACGAAACCCGAGGTCACCTCGGCGGAGGTACGGCGGGCGGTACGCGACTTCGCCGAACCGGCCATGTCGGGTCCGATCCGGCTGGAGGCGGCCGACCGGCGGTTCACGATCTCCCCGGACGACCTCGGCGAGTACCTGACGATGCGGCCGGACGCCAAGGGCAGGCTGATCCCGAAGCTCGACGCCGAGGGCCTGCGCGCCTCGCCCGTCGTGGCCCGCAACCTGTTCGGCCTGCCCGCCGAGCCCCGTAACGCCACGTTGCGCCTGGTCGGCGACCGGGTCGTGGCGGCCGACGACGCCAGGCCCGGCGTACGGATCACCGACGAGGCGCTGGGCGAGGCCGTCATGCCGCTGCTCACCAAGGCGGGCACCGCCCGCACCGGCGAGGTGGCCGCGCGGGTGATCCAGCCGCAGGTGACCGACGACAACGCCGAGCGGCTGGGGCTGCGGGAGAAGATGTCGTCCTTCACGGTCAACTTCGAAGCGGCGCCGTACCGCACGCGGAACATCGGCCGGGCGGTGGAGCTCATCAACGGCTCCGTCGTCATGCCGGGCAAGACCTGGAGCTTCAACCGCACCGTGGGCGAACGCACCGAGGCCAACGGCTTCGTCGACGGCATCATGATCCTCAACGACGAGTTCACCAAGGCACCCGGCGGCGGTGTCTCCGCCGTGGCCACGACCGTGTTCAACGCGATGTTCTTCGCCGGGGTCAAGCCCGTGGAGTACGGCGCCCACTCCTTCTACATCGAGCGCTACCCGGCGGGCCGCGAGGCGACGGTCGCCTGGGGCAGCCTGGACCTGCGCTTCAACAACGACTCCGGCAACGCGATCTACATCCGGGCCGAGTCCACCGACACCTCTGTGACCATCACCTTCCTCGGCACCAAGAAGTACGACGAGATCGGCTCCGTCACCGGACCGCGCACCAACGTCGAGCCGCCGCAGAAGAAGGTGGACTCCGACGAACAGTGCGTCCCGCAGACTCCGCTGGAGGGCTTCGACATCACCGTGCAACGCGTCTTCGTCACCGACGGCCGAGAGGTCAAGCGGGAGCCGTTCCGCACGCACTACACGCCGCGCGACGAGATCGTGTGCGAGTGACCCAGGTCGATGACCAGGCGGAGGACGAGTTCGCCGTCGACGGTGCGGGTGCGGTCGCCGATGATCCGGTTGAGGTGGCGGACGCCGGGCTCCAGGGGCATGACGTGGGTGAGGAGCGGATCGGCGCTGCCGTCGGCGCGCAGGGCTTCTGCGGCGGCGAGGAGCTGGGCGTTGGTGACGCCTCGGTTGCCGCTGAGGGTGAGGCTCAGGCCGGGGCGGGTGAAGGTGGTGGTGGCCGGAGGCCAGGGGCCGCCGGTGTTGGCTCGTCGGACGCCGTCCAGGTCGACGCCGGGTAGCAGGGGGGTCGTGGCGAGGGGCGGTACACCGCCGAGGGGGTGGACGGCGACCAGACGCTCCCCGAGGGCGGTGACGGCGGCCTCGACGGCGGGGACGGTACCGCCGCGATGCGTGGTGACGAGGAGCGCGACGGCGCCGGTGACCTGCCGGTCGAGCGGCTCGGAGGCGAGGACGCTCACCGCGTGCGGGACGTGGGCCTGGGTCCACTTGAGCCCGGCCTCCGTGCGGTGGACCACGACGACCCGGACCGTGGGGAAGAGGAAGCGGGGCGCGAGCAGCGCGGCGAGGTTGCCGGTGAGGCCGTCGCCGTGGACGACCAGGGTGTCGGGCGCCGAGGTGGCCAGGCAGGACAGGGCGTAGCGGACGACGGCGTACGGCTCGACGAGGGTGGCTCGGGCGGCGGGGAGGTCGTCGGGGAGGCGGGAGACCAGCCCGGCGCGGACGGCCGAGGCACCGATGAGGACGCGCTGCTGGAAGAGGCCCGGCACGTTGTGGCCGAGGAGGAAGGACGGGTCGCCGGGGTGGGTCGGGTTGACGACCACCCGGTCGCCGGGCACGAAGCCGTCGGTGCCGGGTCCGGCGGCGACGACCCGGGCGGCGCCCTCGTGCCCGACGACGGGTGAGGGGTCGTCGCGGTCGCGGCGCAGGATCTGGATGTCGGTCCCGCAGAGGCTCACCTGCTCGGGTGCGAGCAGGAGTTCGCCGTCGCCGGGGTCCGGGGTGGGGACCTCTTCGATACGGCAGGTGGTGCCGTGGCGGACGATCGCGAGGTGGGTGGCCGTGGCCGGCATGGGGGTCCTTCCTGGGTGGTGGGGCTGGGCGGGGCTCACCGCTTGGTGACGGTCAGTGCTCCGTGCGAGAGCGCGACGGCGCCCGCCATCGGGTCCACCTCGCCGGGGCGGCACAGCCGCAGACCGTGCGCGGCCCGGTCGGGGCCGGTGTCGCGGTCGGCGTAGCTGCGTACCTCGCTGACCTGGCGGACCAGTTCGGCGCGGTAGGGGTCGCCGAGGCCCTCCGCGTAGCCGCCGCCGATGCCGATCAGGTCGATACGGGGGTCGAGGCAGCGCAGGGTGCGCACGAGCTCGGCGACGGGTTCCACGACCGTGCTGAGCAGACGGCGGGCGGCGGGGTCCCCGGACCGCAGCCGGGCGGGAAGGGCGTCGCGAATGCCCTCGGGGTGTTCGACGCCGAGCGCGGCCGCGACGTGCGGCAGGGCGGGTCCGGCGGCCAGGGCGGCGACGTGGCCGGTGCCGCCGCAGGGGCAGCTCAGGGCGCGGACGGCGGCGGGTGCGGTGGAGACGGCCGGGAGGTGGCCGACCTCGCCCTGCAGGCCGTGGGCGTCGACCGGGACGGAGCGTTCGGTGAGGTCGGCGGTGCGCAGGGCGATGCCGCTGCTCACCGTGACGTACACGGCGCGGCGGTGCCCGGGCCGGGCGAACCGCTCGACGAAGCTCGCGAGACCGGCGGTGACGTCGTTGAACAGGTGCCAGCTCACGTCCGGGCGGCGGGCCGTGAGCAGGGCACGCAGCGGGACGGGCCGGTCCGGCCCACCGCCCCAGAGCGGTCCCGAGCCGTGCAGCACGCCGTGCTCCTCGTCCATGGCGGCACCGCAGGACATCGCCACCCGCGCGCCCGCCGGCACCGCCTCGGCGAGGGTCTCGATCAGCTGCTCCAGGAGCGCCGCCGGATCCTCGCCGGGCCGGTTGAGGATGCTGGGCGCGGGCAGCCGTACGGTCTCGCCGGACCCGGCGCGGATCCGCAGCCAGGTTCCTCCGAGGTCGACGGCGACGTCGGTACGTACCCGCTCGTCGCGGTCTGCTGCCAGGGCCGGGGCCCGCGTGCTCACAGCCGTATCCCCTCTGCCGGTGCGGCGTGGGCGAGGGGCTGCCGGATCTCCAGGCGGATACGGCCGTCGTGGACCTGGGCGGTGACGGCGGTGAGGTCGTCGACGCGGTACGGGGCCGGTTCGGCGGCGGGGGCGGCGACGGCGACGGGGGTGCCGCCGGAGCGGTGGGCGGCGAGCAGCCCGGGGGCGGAGTCCTCGAAGAGGAGGCAGTCGGCGATGTCGACGTCGAGGAGACGGGCGGCGGCGCGAAAGCCCTCGGGGTCGGGTTTGCCGGCCTGGACGTCGTCGGCGCAGACGGCGACGGCGGGCAGGGGCAGTCCGGCTGCGGTGAGGCGGCGCTCCATCATGGTGCGGGAGGCCGAGGTGACGACGGCCCAGGTGTGCGCGGGCAGGGCGGTGAGCAGCCGGTGGGCGCCCGGGATCTCGGTGACGGTGTCGGCGGTGGCCTCCTCGCGGGACCGGATCCAGGCGACCTCGTCGGTGACCGTGGTGAAGCCGGCCGCGGGGAGGAGCCCGGCGACGATGTCGTGCGCGGTGCGGCCGGGCAGCGCGGCGAGCACGGTGGCGGGGTCGAGACGGTGGCGGGCGGCGAACTCCCCCCAGACGCGGTCGATGGAGGCGGCGGAGTCGACGAGGGTGCCGTCCATGTCGAAGAGCAGGGCGCGGGCCGTCACGGCGTGGGGGGCGGTCATCCGATCTCCAGGGTCTGGGCGGCGAACCGGATCAGTTCGAGGTCTTCCTTCCAGTGCCTGCGCAGACGCTGGTCGCCGGGGTCGGTGTCGAGGATCACGTGGTCGGCGCCGGCGTCGCGGAGGAAGGCGATGTCGGCGCGGATCTGGTCGGGGGTGCCGTAGCCGAGGGGCCGCGAGTTCGGGTCGACCGGGGTGTTGGTGGGGAGGAAGAAGATCCTCGGGGCGAACTCCTTGCCCTCCGCGAGGACCCCGGCGGCCCGGGCGCACAGCTGCCGGTCGGGGTGCAGGGGGTGCCAGGCGGTGCCGACGCGGTTGACGCGTTCCAGGGCGCGCGGTCCGTTGCCGCCGATCCAGAGGGGCGGGTGCGGGTCCTGTACGGGACGGGGCGCGGTGTGCACGCGGTGGCCGCGGTACGTGACGGTGTCGGAGGTCCAGGCCTCGACCAGGGCGTCCAGGGTGTGGTCGGTCAGGGCGCCGCGCCTGCGGAAGTCCACGCCCAGGACGTCGAAGGCGCGCGGGGCCCAGCCGACGCCGAAGCCGACGACGAGGCGGCCGCCGCTGAGCCGGTCGATGGTGGCGGTGGCGCGGGCGAGCGCGATCGGATGCCGGTGGGCGGCGATGAGGACGCCCGCGCCGAGCCGTACGGTCTCGGTCTGCCCGGCCAGCCAGGAGAGCGTGGCGAGGCTCTCGTAGAACGGGGCGGGTGAGCGGCGGTGGGCGTCGTCGGTGAGGGCGAGGTGGTCGGAGACCAGGACGGTGTCGAAGCCCAGCCGTTCGGCCTCGCGGGTCCAGGTGAGCATGCCCTCCGGGGTCATCTGGGCGCCGAAGTTGGGCAGGTTGATGCCGAATTTCACGGGGTCACCGGCCCGGGGAGGGTGAGTCCGAAGGGGGCGTGGTGGGCGGTGTCGACCGGGTGCGGCGCGGCGTGCAGTTCGAGCAGGTTGCCGCCGAGGCGGTCGAGGGGGCGCGGGGGTTCCTGGCCGGGGATGCCGTGCTCGAAGAGTTCGAGGTTGAGGGCGTCGTCGACGACGACCATGGCCATCGCCGAGGTCCCCTCCACGTCGAGGCCGAACTGGCGCAGCATGAAGGCCCGGTCGGCGGCGATCTCGGTGCGCAGGACGACCCTGGCGCCGTGGTGGGTGACCAGGTGGTCGACGGTGGCGTCGAGGCTCTGCACGCTGTAGCCGGTGTGGTCGAGACCGAGCAGCGTCGGCAGCGGCGCGTCGGCGGCCGGCCGCTGGCCGTGGTGGAGCCGCTCCTCGGTGCTGTCGGCGTATCCGGGGACGTCGGGCCACTGCTGGAGTTCGAAGAGGGTGCCCCAGGGGGCACGGAAGTAGATCCAGCGGTTCCCGCGGATCGGCCCCTCGGGGATGGTGATGATGTCGCCGAGGACGTCGACGCCGGGCAGCTTCTCCAGATGGGCGACGGCCGCCTCTATGTCGCCGACGCGGAAGCAGAGGTGGTTGGTGCCGATGTCGACCAGCCGGGGCGGGGCATCGGAGCCCGCGTCCGGCACGGCGGGAACGAACCGCACCTCGACACCGGCCGAGAACGACACGACACCGGCCCCACCGTCCCGGTCCACGGCGGAGGGCCCGACCAGCTCGGCGAGAAAAGCGGTGGCCTCCGCCACGTCGGGCACCGCCACGGTGATCCGGTGCGCCGGCGCGCGGGTGCCCGCGACGGGGTTCAGGGAGACATCCGGGACCGTGCTCATACGGGGGTTCCTTCGGGGTGCGGGGCCGGATCGACGACCTGGGTTGTCTGGGAGGTGAGGGCCGGGGGCGAGGCGGGGGCCGGGGCCTGGACCGGGCCGCCGGTCAGGCGCGGGTGCCGGCCAGGGGCTGGGCAGGAGTACCGACCGGTCACCGGAAGCGCATACCGGCCGGTCGCCGCGAGCGGGCGCCAGCCGGTCGCCGGAAGCGAGGACCGGCCAGGGGCCAGGCGCGAGTACCGACCGGTCGCCGGAAGCGCACACCGGCCGGTCGCCGCGAGCGGGCGCCAGCCGGTCGCCGGAAGCGAGGACCGGCCAGGGGCCAGGCACGAGTACCGACCGGTCGCCGGAAGCGGGTACCGGCCGGTCGCCGGGGCCGAGGGGCGCCCGGAGACCGGTACCGGTACCGGAACCGGAACCGGGTCGGCAGCCGGGCGCGGGGGCGGTTGCCTCACGGCTGGAGGAGGACCTTTCCGCGCAGGCCGCCCGCGGCGAAGTCGCGGTGGGCTTGGGCGGCGTCGGCGAGGGGGGAGCGGCGGCCGGTCGGGACCGTGAGGCGGCCGGCGGTGACCAGGTCGCTCAGGGTCTGGAGCTGGTCGCCGTCCTGCTCGACGTAGCTCTTGCGGGGGGTGATGCCCCGCTCGGGCGCCGGCTGTTCGTTGTCGTCGATGGCGACGAACTGGCCGCCGTCGGCGACCGTACGGATCGCGGCGGCCACGCCCGCGGTGTCGACGACGGCGGTGTGGGTGGCGGTGGGGAGGTCCTCGGGCCGGGTGTGGACGGTGCCGACGCCGAGGGCGAGAAGGGCGTCGGTGTCGCCGGTCCGGGCGAGGGCGTCGACGGGGTGACCGTCGGCCAGCAGCAGCTGGACGGCGATCCGGCCGACCGCGCCGGCGGCGCCGGTGACGAGGACCGGGGCGCCGGGCGGCAGCGTGAGCTTGGCGAGGGTCTGGACGGCGGTGAGCCCGCCGAGCGGAAGCGCGGCGGCCTCCTCCAGCGGCACCGTGCCCGGGGCACGGGCGAAGAGGCGGGCGTCGGCGACGACCTGTTCGGCGTAGGTGCCGTAGCGGTGGGCCGGCTGGGCGACCATGCCGATGACCTGGTCGCCCACGGTGAACCGGGTGACCTCGCCGCCGGTCTCGGTGACGACGCCGGAGACGTCCCAGCCGGGGACGGCCGGGTAGGTCAGGTTCAGGTTCAGGAACCCGGAGCGGGTCTTGACGTCGACCGGGTTGACGGCGGCCGCGGTGACGGTGACGCGGATGTCCTGCCGCCCGACGGGCAGTTCGGGCACCTCGTCGAGGGCCAGGACGTCGGGGTCGCCGGTGCGGTGGAAGACGACGGCTTTCATGCGGGTGGGTTCTCCCTCGGGGGAACGGTGGTGAAGGCGTGGCGGGCGTTGGCCTCCGCCGCGGTCAGGGCGAGTCCGCCGTCGGCGAGGACCGAGGCGCCGGTGATGTAGCCGGCACCGGGCCCGGCGAGGTGGGCGATCAGCGAGGCGATCTCCTCGACGCCGGCCGGGCGTCCGAGCGGGATGTCGGGGCGGGAGATCTCCCGGTAGGCGTCCTCGTCGTGGACGCCGTTCATGGCGGTGGCGGTCTCGCCGGGCGCCACGGAGTTGACCCGGATGCCGTACCGGCCGAACTCCAGGGCGAGCACCTTGGTGACCATGCCGAGGGCGGCCTTGCTGGCGCAGTAGAGCGCGCCACCGGTGATGGGCACGGTCTCGTGGACGGAGGTGACGTTGACGATGCTGCCCCGGACGCCGCCCCGGATCATGTGGTGGCCCACCGCGGAGGCGAGCGCCATGGGAGCGAGGGCGTTGACCGCGAACACCTCGTCGGCCCGCTTGAGTTCGAGGGCGTCGGCGGCGCTGCGGTCGTTGACGCCGGCGTTGTTGACCAGGCAGTCGATACGCCCGGCCCGCTCGACGGCGGCCATGCAGCTGTCGACGGCGGCCTCGGGGTCGCGCAGGTCGGCCCGGACCGGGACGCACTCGGCGCCGGTGGTGCGCTGGAGTTCCCCGGCGACCTGGCGGATCCGGTCCTCTCCGGTGGCGTAGCCGAGCAGCAGCCGGTGGCCGGGGCGGGCGAGGGCGCGGGCGGTGGCCCGGCCGATGCCGCTGCTGGCCCCGGTGATCAGGGTGGTGTGCTGGTCAGACAAGGCTCAGCACCACCTTGGGCCTGGTCCGGCCTTGCTGGAGCACGTCGAAGGCGCGGGCCACCTCGTCGAGCGGTATCACCTGGTCGACGAGGCCGGCGGCGAGTTCGTCGACGAGGGCGACGGCGCGGGCGTAGTGGTCGACGCCGTGCCGGACTCCGGCGATACGGATGCCGGCCAGGGCGATCCGGCCGGGGTCGACGGTCTCGGTGCCGGCGGGGACGCCGACCAGGAGGCACAGGCCTCCGGGGCGCAGCCGGTCCAGCGCGGCGTTGAGCGTGCCGGGGGCGCCGGAGCACTCCAGGACGATGTCGTAGCCGGTGGCGGCGTCCGAGGTGCTGGTGACCCGGTCGCGGTAGCTGCCGGGCGGGAGGTGACCGACGCTGCCGGGTTCGGCGATGTCGACGGTCACCGGGTAGCGGGCGAGCACGGCGGCGGCGAGGCTGCCCATGGTGCCCGCGCCGACGACCAGGACCTGGTCACCGGGCCCGGGGGCGGCCGCGCGGACCGCCTCCAGGACGGTGACCAGGGGTTCCACCAGGACGTGTGCGGGGCGCGGCCGCTCGGTACCGGGGCCGAAGGGGACCACGGCGTGACGGGGCATCACCAGGTACTCGGCGGCGGCGCCGGCCCAGCCGTACAGGCCGACCTCGCGCAGTTCGGTGCAGAGGTTGCGGTGGCCTGAGGCGCAGGAACGGCAGGACTGGCAGGGGATCATGGTGGAGCCGGTGACCACCTCGCCGTGGCGCAGTCCGGTGACGCCGGGGCCGTACTCCTCGACGGTGCCGGCCCATTCGTGGCCGAACCGGTGCGGGAAGACGGCCCGTCCGTCGGCGAGGTAGGCGGAGGTGCCGTGCAGGAGCTCCAGGTCGCTGCCGCACAGGCCGACGTAGGCGATCCTGACCAGCACCTCACCGGGCCCGGCGACCGGTCGGGCGGTCTCCACCAGGGTCGCGGTGTGCGGTTTGTCTATGACGGCGGCCCGCATCAACTGCCCTCACCCGCCTGGCGGTCACGGGTCCGGCGGGTGCCCACGGCGAGGGCCAGGACGGCTGCCAGGGCGAGGCCGGCGCCGACCGCGGGGAGGGTGCCCAGCGACGCGCCGAGGGAGAGGGTGGCCGAGCCGATCCAGGCGCCGGCGGCGTTGGCGAGCTGGAAGCCCGCGATGTTGACCGTGGCCGCGAGGTTGGGGGCCTCGCTCGCCGCGGAGATCAGCTTGGAGGCCAGCGGCGGGATGATCGAGAAGCCCGCTGCGCCGAGGACGAAGAGCCAGGGCGCGGTGAACCAGGTGCTGGAGCCGAAGACCGCGAGCAGGCCGAGCGCGACGGTGAGCGCGCCGAGCGCGACGAGCAGGGTGCGGTCGATGGAGCGGTCGGCGAAGTGTCCGCCGAGCTGGTTGCCGACGACCGAGCCGATGCCGAAGACGAAGAGGAGCAGGGTGACATGGCCGGCCGAGAAGCCGGTGTGGTCGCGGAGGTAGGGCGCGATGTAGGTGAAGACGACGAACAGGGCGGCCTGGCTGAGCGCGGTCAGGGTGAGGGCCGCCCACACGGCCGGGCGGGTGAAGACGGTGAGTTCGGCGGAGATCGACCCGGCCGGGCGGGCCGGGGCGCGCCGGGTGACGGCCACGAGCCCGACGGTGACCAGGGTCTGGAAGACGGCGACGACCACGAAGGAGGTACGCCAGCCGAACTCGCCGCCGATCAGGGTGCCGAGCGGCACGCCGAGCACGGTGGCCAGGTTCAGGCCGAGCGAGACCCGGGCGATCACCCGGCCCTGGAACTCCGGCGGCACCAGCGAGGTGGCGAGGACCAGGCAGAGGGCGAAGAAGGTGGCGTGCGGCAGCGCGGTGACGATCCGGAAGACGACCAGCAGCGCGAAGCTGTTCGCGAGCGCCGTGCCGAGGGTGCCGATGACGAAGACCGCCATGGAGCCGATGATCAGGGCAGTGCGCGGCACCCGGGTGGTGACGATGGTGAGCAGCGGGCCGCCGATCATCACGGTGACCGCGTAGACGGTCACCAGGAGGCCGGCGGTGGCGTCGGACACCTTGACGTCGCCGGCGATGTCGGGCAGGACGCCGGCCACGAGGTACTCGACGGTGCCGACGCCGAAGACGGCGAGCAGCATCCAGAACACGGCGGCGTTCGCGCCCGCCTCCCGTGCGGGTGTCGCGGTCTCGGTCCCGGTGGTGGCGGTCAACGGACGCCCTCCTTCGTCTCGTTCGTCTTGTTCGTGTCGGTGGTGGGCGCGGGCGCGCCGGTGTACTCCAGGACCGCGCAGCCCCAGGTGAATCCGACGCCTATGCCGGTGAGCAGCAGCCGGTCGCCCGGGGTGAGGGTGCCGGAGCGGCGCAGCAGGTCGAGGCCTACGACCGGGTCGGCGGCGCCGGTGTGCCCGATCTCCCAGCCGCGTGCGGCGAGCGTCTGGCCGGCGTCGATCTTCAGCGGGCCGAAGCACTGCTTGCGCAGCAGGACCTTGCCGAAGTTCGGCACCAGCCAGTGGGCGATGTCGGCGTGCGCGGTGCCGGCGTCGGCGAGCGCGGTCTCGGCGCAGCGCGACAGTGCGGCGGTGTTCCGGGTCCAGAACTCCTCGGTGCTGCGGGCCTCGGCGAACGCGGCGACCCGCTGGCGCAGGTCGATGGGGGCGCCGGAGCCGTAGTACGGCATCGCCATCGAGTCGTTGCCGCGGTGCATCCGCTCCAGCAGCGGGTCGCTGACCACGGAGGTCGACAGGACCCGGAAGGGGCCGCCGTCGTGGCCGAGGACCAGGGCACCCGCGCCGTCGCCGTAGACGAGTCCGCTGTCGGAGGACCAGCGGTCGAAGAGCGGCAGCTGCCAGGCGTCGGAGGCGGTGACCATGCCCTTGCCGGAGCCCGCGCACCAGCGGCCGACGAGTTCCATACCGACGACGGCGCCCGCGCAGGCGGTGCGTATCTCGATCGGTACGCACTCCTCTATGCCCAGCTCGCTCTGGAGGTAGGCGCCGCAGTTCCAGCCCTCCAGGCCGTTGTGCAGTACCACGGCGTGGACGAGGACATCGATGTCGGCGGGGTCGGTGCCGGCGTCCGTGAGCGCGGAGCGTCCGGCGGCGACGGCCATCTCGGGTGCGGTCTCGCCGCGTTCGGGCCGGGCCACGACGGCCGACACCTGGCCGGTCTTGCGGTGCTCGACCTTGCTGTACCGTCCGCTCGCCACCATCTCGGCGGCGAACTCACGCTCTTCGGGCAGATAGGAGCCGAAGCCCTCGATGTAGAGGCTGTCCCACTTCACGCTGCCTCACCGGCCCCGACGAGTCCGGCGACCGGTCCGATGTCCTGCCCGGTGCGCCGTCGCGCGGCGTCGAGTTCGCCGAGCGCGGCGTTCAGTTCCTCGGGGGTGACGTCGTTGACGAAGCGGTGGTGTCCGATGCCGACCGGCAGGGGCAGCCGCTGCTGTCCGTCGCGGTGGCGCACCGTGTCGGCGAGGGCGCCGTCCAGGATGCCGGGGCGGGCCAGGACGTCGGTCCACAGCGGCAGCCGCAGCCGGTCCATCAGGGCCAGGACGTGCTGGGCCTGATGCTCGGTGACGTCGCCGCGGATCCGTCCCATCACGGTGGTGAGCGCCATGTCGACGGCGACGGCCTCGCCGTGCAGCAGCTCCGGCAGCGCCTCCATCTCGATGGTGGGGCTGAAGGTGTGCCCGTAGTCGACGCACCGTTCCAGGCACTGTTCCCACAGGTTGGGCTGGAGCTCCTCCAGCATCAGGTGGATGGCCTCGGAGACGATCCGGCGGGCCGCCGTCTCCAGCGCGGGGGTGCTGCCCTGGAAGCGGTCCTCGATCAGCAGCGGCCCGAAGTCCTCGAGAAGGCCGAAGAGTTCCGCCGACTTGATCAGCGCCATCTTCAGGATCTCGGCGAGGCCGTTGGAGAGGTGACGTGCGTCGAGGGTGCCGAGGAAGGAGCGGTCCACGAAGGTGGCCACGGCCGGCGCGTAGGTGCCGAGCCGGTTCTTGCCCTGCCCGTAGTTGACCCGGTCTTCACACCCACGCCGGCGTCGACCAGGCCGACCAGCGTGGTGGGGATGCGTAGGTAGGGAGTGCCGCGCCGGTACAGGCTGGCGGCGAGTCCGACGACGTCGAGGAGGACGCCGCCGCCGATCGCGATCACCGGTTCGCGCCTTCGGTCGATGCCGAAGTCGTTCATGGCGTCGACCACGTCCGTGACCAGGCTCCACCGCTTGACGCTTTCGTCGGCGCGCAGGGGCAGGAGGGTGACCGTGATGCCGTGGTGGTCGAAATAGCGGGTGATGCGTTCACCGTGGAGTTCGTCCACGGTGGAGTCGATCACGACGAGACGCCGGTCGCCGGGTCGCAGCGGGGCGTCCTCGCAGCCCGAGAGCAGCAGGGTGCTGCCGGGTTCGAACAGGCCGGACGCCTCGACGACGTGGTACCGGACCTGTTTGATGGCCTCCACGGTCCAGGACGGGGAGGCGGAGTGACTGCGGGTTAAGCCATCTATGAAAGCGGCACTGTTGTGCACGTGAAGTCCCCCTGTGGACAGGCTTGATGCGTCGCGGCCGGCGACCGCTCTGTCGCCACGCCGCGTGAGCGCATGAAGGTGCGGCGAGGAACCACGCCCGTTCGGCGTACCGGTTCCTCTCACCGGCCCGGCGACACTATCATTCGTTTATCGATCGCTACATGAATAATGGATCACACCGGTGTGAAGCCGCGTCCCGGCCCGCGCCCCCGACATGAGCACGCTCACCGACGACGACGTGGGAGCACCCGATGGCAGGCGTACGCGGCCAGGGCCGTAAGTTCGATCTGGAAAACAGCCTGGAGAAGGCCATGTTCGCCTTCTGGCGGCACGGCTACGACGGCACCTCGGTGGCCACCCTCACCCGCGAGATGGGGATCAACGCCCCCAGCCTCTACGCCGCCTTCGGCAGCAAGGAGGGCCTCTTCCTCGCCGCCGTCGAGTACTACAACAACGGCCGGGGCAGCTTCATGCAGCGCGCCTTCGACGAGGAGGACAGCGCGCCCGCCCTGATCCGGCGGCTGCTGTACGAGGCGGCCGAGACCTACACCCACACCGACGGCCCCGGCGGCTGCCTGGTCATCGGCTCCGCCAGCCGCGTCTCCGAAGCGGGCCAGCAGGTCGCCGACCGCCTCCGCGACATCCGCAACGCCAACATCGACCGCCTGGAGTCCCACATCAGAGCCGACATCGACGCCGGCGCCCTCCCACCCACCACCGGCCCCCGAGCGGTCGCCGAGTTCGTCGGCGTCATCGTCCAGGGCATGTCCCACCGCGCCCGCGACGGCGCGACCACCGAGGCCCTACGGCGGGTCGCGGCGACGGCGTGGGACTCGGTCCGCGTACTGCTGGGCGAGACGTAGGACGCTCGATCGTTATGCCGTGCATCGCCCACCGGAACAGAGTCGACCCCCGCCGCACGGAAGCGAGCCACACATGACTGACACCTGGAAGACGATCGCCCGCCTGGCCGACCTGCTGGAAGAGCACTCGGACCTCCCCCACGAGCAACGCGTCCTGCTCCAGCTCCTCAAGATCCAGGAGGAGGCGGGCGAGGTCGCCGAGGCGGTGATCGGAGCCATGGGGCAGAACCCCCGCAAGGGGCACTCGCACACCTGGGACGACGTCAAGGCCGAGATCTGCGACGTCATCGTCACCGGCATGGTCGCCCTGGCCCGCATGGACCCCGACGCCCAGGCCGTGTTCGCACGCCACATGGACCGCATCGCCTCCAGGGACCTGGCGGCACAGTGCGTGCCGGCCGGCACCCGGGCCGCGAACAACCGCCCCGCCCCGACGGCGACGGGACAGCAGGGCTGAGCGCACCCGAGCCGCCCTGTGCGCCCGCCGATCCCCGCTATCAGTCGCCGATATCAGCCGCCGACATGCACGTGCGCGGCCCACCGCGTCGGCACCGCCGGATGCGTGTCCCGCACGCGGCGCAGCGTCTCGGTGAGCGTGGCGGCCGCCTGAGCGGTGTCGGCGGGCCGGGTGCCGTGCGCGGTGAGCGCCGCGTACACCGCCACGGCGGTCTCGGTGCTGTCCGCGGTGTGCCACTGCGTGCCGATGACGCCGCGGAAGCCCGCCAGGTGGAACGCCGACGCCAGGCTCAGCGGCTCGTCCAGCAGCGCGGGGTCGGGACTGGCGGTGTCGCACGCGGACAGGAACGCCAGCTGCGCCTGTGTGGTGCGCAGGTCCCGCACCAAGGACGGCACGAACATCCCGTCGTTGAGCATCAGCCCGCCGAGGTCGGGGTGCTCGGCTGAGCTGACCGCACGGCCGTGGCAGGCGAAGTGGGCGACCGCATGGCTCTTCAGGCCTTCCTTGATGGCGTCCGCGGAGGCATCGGCGTCGAGGAGCACGGTGGAGCCGGGTAACAGGGCGGCCACCGCCTCGGCCTCCTGGCGTGCGCCCGTCAGCAGGGGCACGCCTGCCCTCCCGCCCACACCGACGGCGAGCGCGGTGGGGCGTACGTGGCTCGGGGTGGGCATGGTGACGGTGTCGGCCAGCGCGGTGAGCGACGGCGTGTACGAGGAGACGACACGGTCGAACACGGTCCGCCCGGCGCGGTCGCGGTGCCTGCCCGCCGCGTGCAGCGGCAGCCCCGCCACGACGCCGATCGGGCACCACCACAGCCGCTGGTCCCCGACCCGGTCCAGTATCGGCCCGGCCGCGCTGTCCCACAGCCACTCCAGCACCGCGTGCACATCGAGCTGGGCCTGCTCGCGCCGGTCGAACGAGCACTCGGGGTTCTTCACGTCAGCGATGGCCGCCCGCAGTCTCCGGACCTGGGCACGGGCCGTGGACTCGGTCAACTGCCGCAGCGGCACGGCCTCCACGGGCTCCAAGTAGTCGCCGGGAACGACAAAGGCCGTGCCCGCCGCGCTGACGATCACCGCGGTGTGCCCGGTCAGGCGCTCGCGCAACACCTCGATGTCCGGCGGCATCAGCAGGTTCTCGAACCCGCGAACCGCCCGCGCGGTCTCGATCAGGCTGTCCCGCCGCTGCGCGAGCCGCCTGATCCGTTCCACGGCCTTCGGTCGGGGATCCCAGTCCCTGGTGGAGGTCCGGCCGCGGAACTCCACCTCGATCGTGAACGTCAGATCGGAGTAGAAGTCGGCGTCGGCGAGATCCTTCTCCACCTGGCTGAGCTTCTCGGCGAGCTCCGGCCGGATCTCGACCAGCTTCGCCCAGCCGCGGCGGATTCCCCACGCGTCGCCGAACAGCACGGCCCGGCACTGTTCGAGCAGCTCCAGCGCCCGGTCCGGCTCGCCCGACCGCAGCCCGGCGTCCACCACCTGGTCGGCCAGCCCGTCCAACTGCCGTACGGCCCGCAGCCGCTGGGTGCGCGGCAGCGCCCGGCTGACCGTCGCGGGAATGGCGGCGATCACGCGTTCCAGCGCGTCCAGCACCGTCGCCGGATCCGCCTCGGCGAGCATCTCGGCCTGTCCCCGTTCGCACAGCATCCGGTACTGGGCGGTGGCGGCCGGGTGCGTGGCGACGGCCCGGTAAGAGGTGATCGCCTGTTCGCGCAGTTCGTCGGCGCGCGGTCCGCCGAACGTCGCCAGCGCGCGGGCCGAGCGCGCGAGTGCGAACGCCCGCAGCGGCCACCAGTGATGGTCCAGCGGCGTCTCACGCACGGCCTTCACCGCGAGGTCGAGCGAGTCGTCCAGTGCGTCGAGATCGCCGCACTGGTAGTACCGGTGGTAGAGCACGTCGGCGATCGTGCTTTCGATACGCGGGATGTCGGGGTGGTCGGGAGCCAGCAGCGCGAGCGCGGCGCGGTAGGCGCCTTCGGCCTCGTGGAACGGCTCGGCGTCCGTCACACCGGTGGAGACCGCCTGGTACTGCACGGCGGAGGCGTAGTTGTAGAGCATCCCGATCCGGCGCACGTCGTCCGCGGGGATGGTGGCCACCGCCTGGGCGCCCGCCTCGACGGCCTTGGCGAACAGGTCGTGGTCCCCGGCCGCGGCCACCGCCTGCGCCGCCACGGACAAGGTCGACCAGCGCAGCGGCAGGTTCTCGTCGTCGGGCGCGGTCAGCGCGACGGCCTCCTCCGCGACCGTGACGGCCTCCCGGCCGGCCGCCGGATTGGCACCGCGTTCGAACTGCTCGACCAGCGCGGACGCCAGGGTGGAGAGCCACAGTGCTCGCTGCTCCTCGTCGCGGGCAGGCATCTCCAGCAGGGCGCGTGCCGCGGCGACCGCGACGGTCGCGTCCTCGGGGGAGCCGGTCTGGACGGAGATGGTCGCCGCGGCATGGGCGAGCGCCTTCAACAGCTCGGCTCTGCGAGCGTCGTCCGGTGACGTGGTGAGCATCGCTTCGAAGACCGTGTCGTAGGCGAGCCCGATCGCCGCGGTGTCCCCGCCGAGCTCCCAGAGGTCGAGGTGCCGGTGATAGAGGTCCAGCAGCGCGGCCGGCCTGTCCTCGTGGTCGAGCGGCAGCCCGATGGCGAGCAACCACGCCTGGTCCCGCCGTTCCACCAGTACGCCGGGCACGATGTTCCGCCGCAGCAGGGCCGTGACCTTGTCGTGCTGCGCCCGCAGGGCGCCGGGATCACGGTGGCAGGTCCGCAGGAACCGCGCCACGTCCGGCCCGATCTCACGGCTGACCTCCTGTTCGAGCTCGGCGAGCGCGGACAGGGTCATCGTGTTGCCGAAGTCCCGCTCCAGCGCGTCGGCCAGGTCGCGGCAGGTGACGAACGCGCCGGCCAGATAGATCGGCGCGGCGCCGCTCGAGTAGAGGTCGGACTGGTACTGCGCGAACTCGATCACGACGTCGCGCCACACCGGGCGTTCGCGCAGCGCCAGTTGGGCGGCGGCCCGGTAGTCGGCGAGCACCTGCCCTCGTCGCCTGCCCGCGTTCGCCTGCGCGCGGGCGCGATCGACCAGCCGGCGGGCGCGTTGCGGGTCGTCGCGGGGTGTGCGGTCCAGCACCCAGCCCAGCGCGTTGAGGACCTTCTCGGCGTAGGTGTTCGTGCCGTCGTACTCGTCGAGCATGAGCAGCAGGGCGCACTGGTCGACGGTGAGCGCGGCCTTCATCCGCTCGTCGTCCACGGCGTCCATCAACGCGGTGTAGGCGTTCACGAAGTCGACGAGCGACTCGGGGTCCTGGCATGCGACGAAGTCCGCCCGTGCCTCCGTCAACTCCCGGTACTCCTCGGCGGCGGTGACGGCGGCGACCGCGGGATCGGCGTCCGCGCCCGCGAGGGACGCCCAGAACTCCCGGTCGATCAGGCCGTCGAACCCGCTCTGCGCGCGGTAGCGGAGCCAGTGGGCCTGTGCGAGGTGGGGCAGCAGGTACGGCGGGCAGTGGGCCGGAGGGGGGAGGGCGGCGGCGAGCAGTGCGCCGACGTCAGCGGAGGACCCGAAGTTCTCGACTACCAACCGGACATCGTCGTACACGCGGTCCCCCGATCCGTTGTCTCCACGGTAGCGTGGCCGGGATCTGTGGCGAAGGGGGTGGGGAGTCGGCATGGCACCAGCGACTGGCCCGCGTGTCGGAGCCCTCTGCAAGCAGGCGGGAGAGGCACTGGCGGAACGCGCAGCGCGGTACGGCGTCGCGGACGTGCTGGCCAGGGTCGTCGCGGCGGCCTCTCTGGGCGAGGTGCCGGAAGCCGACCTCGATCTGCTCGACAGCGCCTTCGCCGCACACGGCATCGACAGCCTGACGCGGCCGAACCGCGACTACGCGCCGTGGCCGGGACCACGGGCCGTGGTCGCCACGGCATGGCAGTGCCCGACCGGCGCGTGCCCGCGCGAGACGACCCGCGAGCAGCTGTCGTGCCGTCTCACCGGACAGCCGTTCCGCGCGATCCGGCTCGAACTGTGAACGCCTTCCTCACGGAGCTCGGCAGGAACCTGGCTGGTCGCTGGGCCGCCGTACTCGCGCTGCCCGCCGCGGTGTTCGTTGCCCTCGCGGCGGCGGCGGTCGTGCTCGGCCCCGCGCACGCACTCGATTTCGCACTGCTGCGGAGCCGGGTGACGGCGGTGTCCACCGGGCCGGCCCTGGTGTGGACCGCGACGGGCTTCCTCGCCGCGACCGCCGCAGTGGGGCTCGCGGTGACGGCGCTGGGCGACGTCGTGACCGGCTCCTGGGGAGCGACGGGAACGGGCATCGGCCGGCCGTTCACCGCGCTGCGCCACCGCCGCTGGCACCGGGCGGCGGCGCGAGCGGACACCGCGATCAGGGCGGTGCTGGCCGCCCCGGACGACCGCCGGGCCAGGGCCACGGCGCGGCGCGCCGTGCTGCGCCGCGACGCGATCTGCGAAACCGAGCCGAACGGCCCGACGTGGGCGGGCGACCAGCTGCGTGCCGTCGCCGACCGCGTCCGCCGCGGCACCGGCCTCGACCTGACCACCACGTGGCCCCGGCTGTGGCTGGTACTGCCGGACGCGGCACGGGCGGAGCTGACGACGGTCCAGGAGCGGTGCGCCTCGGCCGCCCGCACGCCGGTGTGGGGCATGGCCTGTCTGGCCGTCGGCGCGTACTGGTGGCCCGCGCTCGTGCCGGGGCTCTGGCTGCTGTCGGTGTCGCCGCGCCGGATCCGCCGCTCGGTCGGTGTGTACGCGGACCTCGTGGAGGCCTCGGTCGACATGCACGGCCGTGACGTCGCCCATCAACTCGGGTTCGAGCTGACGGGGCGGCTGACCCCGGAGATCGGCGCGCAGATGACCGAGGCGTTCCAGAAACGCCATGACTGTCCGTGACCCTGCCTGGATGTGTGCGGGGCTATTCGGTGCGCAGACCCTCCGGGCGCATCATCCGCAGCAGCGGCGGCAGGCTGAGCAGCGTGACCACGCCGACCACGGCAGCGCCCACACCGGTCATGGTCAGGACGCTCGCCCAGTCCATGGCCACCGGCGTACGGGTCATCTTCAGCAGCACCGAGCCGAGGGTGACGCCCACCGTCGTGGCCAGTACGAGGCCGAGTCCGACCGGGAGGGCCGTCTGCCACAGCACCGACAGGCTCAGCGTGCGGCGCCGGGTGCCGAAGGCGACCAGCGCGGAGAGCAGCTTCCTGCGCTCGCGCAACTGCTCCAGCTGGGAGACCAGCAGACTCGCGCCGATCAGCGCCAGCACGAAGGCGGAACCGACGTACAGGCCGGTGCGGATGGAGGCGTACTTCTCGTTCTCCTGGGTCGCCGACCAGCTGTAGGCGCGCGCCAGGGGGTCGATCCGGGCGAGGACGTTGCGCGCGTATTCCCGTGAGTCGGGCACCGACGGGTCCAGACGTAGGTAGACCCCCTCCGAGAACAACGCGGGCGCGGTCTCGGCGGGCAGGGCGGCGGGGGTGACCAGCAGACTGTTGTAGTCCTGCAGAGAGTCCTCGCGCGCTTCCACGACCCGCACGTTCGCCGGAACGGTCCAGGGTGCCTCGATGCCGCGTTCGGTGGTGTCGCCGGTGTACGTCGGGTCGATGTAGAGCTGCCGACCGGGCTTCACCAGGGCGATCTCCTCGGCGTTGCCGGGGGACTCGTAGTGGCTCCTCGTCCGCGTGACGAACACGTCGCCGTCCTTGCAGGAGGGAAGCGTGGCGAGTTCGCGCAGGGCGGTGCAGTCGGCCACGGTCAGGCCGTAGCTGTCCTCCGGGTCGCGACGCGCGTCCGCGTACTGCAAGTTGGCCAGGGACACGGCGGCCCGTACCCCCTTGGTGCCGGCGAATTCGCGCTCGACACCGGACAGCGGCTTGCGGTCGCTGAAGTCGACCTGCATCTGGACCCGGCCGGGGTCCTCACCGGTGGCCTTGGTGTACTGGCTCTGCGTTCCCGTGAACAGCATCTGCAGGGCGATGGCTCCGGCCACGGCGACGGCGATGCCGTTGACCATGCGTGCGGCGGTTCCGCTGCTCAGCTGCAGCCGCCGTACCGCGAGCTGCCAGGACAGCCCACCCTTGCCGAGGCGGACGACGACCGCCTCCACGACCCAGGGGAGCAGCGCGGTGATGCCGATCAGCAGCATCAGCACGCCGCCGATGACGAGGTACTGGTTGAACTCGCCGTTCTTACGGCCCTTGCCGATCATCGGGTAGAGCATCGCGAGGCCGGCCAGCGGCGGCAGCAGCCGCCACCACAGCCGACGGCGGCGCTGCCTGGCCGCGCGCACGACACCGAGCGGTTCCACCACCACGCCGCGCATCGCGAGCAGCGTGACGAGTACGGCGGCGACCGGGACCGCCACCGCGACCAGCGCGGCGAGCGCGGGCGAGGGATCGAGGTAGCTGGGCCAGACGCTGACGCCCAGCACCTCGGTGGAGCCCAGCGTCTGACGACCCAGGAGGAAGAAGCCGGTGCCGACGACCAGGCCGAGCAGGGCTCCGGCGAGTGCCTCGCCCGCCGCGATCCGCCGGGTCATGTGGCTGTCCGAACCGACCAGGCGCAGCGCGGCCAGCCGGCGGTCGCGGCGCTCGCCGCCGAAGCGGACGGCGGCGGCGATGAACACGGCGACCGGGGTGAGCAGCACGACGAACACGACCAGGACCATGAGCAGCAGAACCGGGTCGGTCCTCTCGGGTTCCGCGTCCGGCTTGCCGTACTCGGTCAGCCGGTGCACCGGGGAGACGTCCGTGAGTTCCAGCCCCGAGGCGCCCGCGTAGTAGGCCAGTTCGTGGGAGCCGATGAGTCCGCTCTCACCGATCGTGCCGGTGATCCGGTAGGGCAGCCGCTCGCGCAGCAGCCCGGCGCCGTCCGAGGCGAGCAGGTCCCCCAGCGCCGGGGAGACCACCATCTCGCCCTTGCCCGGGAAGCTGTCGACCCCCAGGGGCAGCGGCGCCCGCTCGCCCTCGGGCTCGACGAGCCGCCCACGGATGTCGTCGTCGTGCCAGGTGGTGTCGGTGTCGGCGATCAGGAAGGTGTTGTCCGCCTTCGGCGGGGTCTTCTCGGAGTACGTGTAGTCGAAGCGGGCGTCCTCCACCTCGGCGCGGGCGGCGAACACGTTGGGCAGGGCGGTGCACAGCAGGAGCAGGGCCACGCCCAGGCCGACGCCGACGGCGGTGAGTGTCATCCGGACCCAGCCCTCGCGCCCGCCGCTGACGGCGAAGCGGGCGCCCATGGCCAGATCTGTGGCCCACTGACGCGGACTCATACGGCACGCTCCATGTCGCGGGACTTTCCGTCGCGTACGACGATCTCGCGGTCGGAGTAGGCGGCCACCCGCGCCTCGTGGGTGACGAGGACGACGGCGGCGTTGGTCGACCGGGCGGCGTCCGTCAGCAGCTCCATCACGCGCTCGCCGTTGAGGGAGTCGAGCGCGCCGGTCGGCTCGTCGGCGAACAGCACC
>NZ_KQ948956.1 GCF_001514235.1 Streptomyces caeruleatus
AATGGAACTGATAGCGCGTCAGGTGGGGAATTAGGGCACCGCGTTCGTCGTCCGGCGTCCGGTAGCCACAGCGGCTCCCGTATGCCGGGCGCGGGTACGGCGTCGGGCCGGGGGCCGGCGAGTGCTTCGCCGGTCTCGGAAGTAGTCGTCGGGGCGACGGCGAGTTGATGCAGAGGGCCGGGCCGTACGAACGCCGCCGCGCTCATCGCTCCCGGTGGCCGCCAGTGCGCCCAGCGCACCCGCCACGGGAGGTCCTGTCCGGAAGCGGCGGTGTCGGCGGCGGTCTCGTGGTCGCCGAGTGCCGTACTCATGAGGTGCAGCCAGGACGCCCATTCGCCCTGCGACAGGGAGTCGACCCCGCACATCCACAGATCGACGGCGTTTCCGGCGGGGGGGAGGGGGGGGAGGAGGCGTGGTCGACCCGGTAGGGATCGGCGCAATGGGCCGCGTCGATCAGGCGATTTGGTCGAGGTGGGCGACCTGGTCGAGATGGGCGACGTGGCGGGCGGAGCGCTGCACCGAGTCCAACTATCTGGCCTGCATGGCTAGGGCGACGTTCAGCGGCCCCACCAAGGCGACTCCAATTGGCCGCATTCTGCCGGTGGTTGGTGAAGATCAGGCGACTTGAGGTGGCCCCGGGGGGCGGCGTCATCTGGGACCGCGGGTTGCCGCCGTTGGCGGCTAGCGGGGGCCGGATGCGATCCGTCTGGGACGAGCGGCGAGGCCGATTAGGCTGTGCTGACAGGCTGAGGCGGACTGGCAGGGGGCCACGTGGAGCCTCGGTACCAGTACCGGCCCCAGCGCCGGACCCCGGTACCGGCCCCGGCCCCAGCCCCCGGTCCGCGACGCCAGCCACCACGACGGCATCCCGCTTTCAAGGTCAAGTAGCCGTGGCGGGCTCCAATAGTTCGCTGGGCGAACTGTTCGGCGGTGATGACCATGGCGGGGCGAGGCTGCAGAGCAGGCTGCAGAGCAGGCACAGCCGGCGTTGCCCGGCTCTTCGGAGACCCCGGCGGACCGGGGCCCACCGGGTGGTCGACCGGCAGGAAGGCGGCTGCCCGGCCGTCGGGGAACGCGGCCGCTCGATCCTTGAGGTGCCGCCGGATCCGTCACTTCGCCCGCGGCGCACCTCCGTGGTGCGATGGAACCGGGGGCGGAAAGGAGAGCGATCATGCCCGCAGCGAAGCGAACGAGTGTCGCCGCCTCGGTGTCGGTCCGCCCGCTGGTCGAGCCGGACCTGGATCGGGCCGACGAGATCTTCAGGGTCGCCTTCGGGACCTTCCTCGGGGCCCCTGAGCCGGAGACGTTCTTCGGGACAGCCGACTATGTCCGCACCCGCTGGGCGGCAGATCCGCATGCTGCCTTCGCAGCGACGGTCGAGGGCGAGGTCGTCGGATCGAACTTCGCCGCCGACTGGGGCAGCGTCGGCTTCTTCGGCCCGCTGACCGTACGCCCGGACCTGTGGGACCAGGGCATCGGCAGGCGCCTCATGGAACCGGTCATGGCCCGCTTCGACACTTGGGAGAACCGCCACCTCGGCCTGTTCACCTTCTCGCACAGTCCCAAGCACCTCGAGCTCTACCGCCACTACGGTTTCTGGCCCCGATTCCTGACAGCCATCATGAAGAAACAGGTCGCCGTCAGTGCCGCAGTCCCCGGCCGAGTGCTGTACGGCGAGCTGACCGCCGCTGAGCGGCCCGACGTGCTGAGCCTCAGCCGCGCGCTGACGGGGGCCGTGTACGAGGGCCTGAGCCTGGAGCGCGAGATCATGGCCACACAGGCGCAGGGGCTCGGGGACACCGTCCTCCTGGAGGGCGCCGACTCCGCCCTCGACGGTCTGGCTGTCTGCCACTGCGGAGCGGGATCGGAGGCCGGGGAGGACGTGTGCTTCGTCAAATTCGGCGCCGTACGCCCTGGCCCGGACGCCCCCGACCGGTTCGAACGACTGCTGAACGCGTGCGAGCAGCTGGCCACCGAGAAGGGACTGGGGCAACTGGACGCCGGAATGAACCTGGCCCGCCAGGACGCCTACCGGCGCATGGTCGACCGCGGGTTCCGTACCTGGCTGCAAGGCGTGACCATGCACAAGCCGAACGAACCTGGCTACAGCCACCCGGACGCCTACGTGATCGACGACTGGCGCTGAGTCCACCGCCATACCCGGCTTCGGGGAGGACCCGATGCCGTCAGGAGTCGCCTGACACCAGGACCTCACGCTGTGGCCACCTGCGAGGGGAGCTGCTCCGAGAAATCCTGCGGGCGGAGGGGAGTATTCACTGGGGGCGACTGCCCTTCACCTTCACGGCCCGTAGGAGGCCAAGTCCCAGGTGCTGTCCTCGAAGTCGTACCCCTCGAGGATGAGGGTCCAGGCCTCGGCACGGGCGGCGGCACCGTCGATCTGTTCGCACCACCTGGCGAGGTTGTGCAGTGCGTCCTTGTGGTCGGCGGCGTACGGGAAGTGCGTCCTGCGGAACTCGTCGTACAACCGGACCATGGCGAAGAACTGGATGAGGCTGCTGCCGGCGGCGGGGTCGGGCGAGCCACCCGTGGTGTCCCTGTACAGCCGACCGGTGGTGCCGTCGAGCAGGAGCCTGGAGTACATCCAGGTACCGAGCTCGTAGAACGGGCCGGCGCTGGGTGCCTCGTTCCTGGCACGGCGTTGCCGTGGCACGTCCCGGCCCCGGCCGGGCCAGGCCACCTCGGGCAAGGGGCCGTCGCCGCGCGGGGTGATGGCGAGATGCAGGAAGTCGCTGATTTCCGGCAGGCCCGTCCGGGTGAGGAACTCCCGCGCGGCAGGGTCAGCCAGGCCGCGGGGGAGCTGATCCTCGGCCAGCCGATGACACGTCCCTGCGCCGAAGGTCTCCTCGAGCCAGTCCCGCATTCCGTCACCGCGCAGGGCGGCGGACGCGGACGGCGGCAGCGGCCATGGAGCGGGCCGGGTGTGCGCGGCGACCGGGGGTCGTTTGGGGTACGTGTCCTGTGCGGTGCTGTCAGCCTCCTGGACGGATACGGCGAAGAGGCCCCCGGCGCCGGTGAGCACCCAGCGACCGTCGACGTAGAGGCCCTGTGTCACCGCGGAGGGGCAGGCGGGCGGATCAGGGAGTGTGGGTGTCCCCACGTGGCATCCGGTGTCCGTGTGCCATCCCGTGTCCGTGTGTTCGGCGAAAGTGACGTCCGGCGCCTCGGGTACGGCGGAGCGTCGTGCGTTGCTCCAGGGGAGAGCGCCCTCCGACAGGGAGGCGTGCACCTCGACCGGAGCTGAGACAGGCTCCCCGGTCATCGGGTTCCACTCCTGACGGACGTACCGGTGCTTGGGATAGGCGTTCTTGCCGGTGGTCACGTCCCGGGCCGTGACGACGGTCAGGCCCGACTCTCCGGCCACCACGCCGAGTTCATCGACGCGACCGGCCTCGCCCTGGACGCGGCCGAAGGTGCCCGCGGGGCGCCAGTGCGTCCACATGGTCCGCCACGGCAACGGAACTCCCGAAGCCAGTAGCTCCTCGGCCAGCTCCGTGCGACCCGTGCTGAGTGCCGTGTGATGGAGCCAGGCCACCCACTCACCCTGCGACGAGGGGGAGATGCCCTGGACTTCCAGATAGTGCAGCATGGCTGCCACGCTCGCGTACGGCACTCCGTCGGGGTAGGCAACGGCGAGGGCTTCACGCAGTGCTGTGGCCGAGCACTGGGCCAGCAGCTGCCCGTTGTCCAGGAGGCGGGGCAGGTCGCCGGCCAGCGCCGCATGCATGGGAAGAGCATGGGCGGCGTACTGCCCTACCGGCCCCTGCTCGGTCCACAGCCCCGGTCCGGCGTTCGCTGTTGCGGACACCAGTGCCTCGGCGGCACGGGATTGGGCGGCGGAATCCCAGGGCTGCCTGCTCCGCCAGGCATGGAGGACCGCTTCGGACCGGAAAGCGACCGATGACCGGCCCTCGTCCACGACCAGGACGTCCGTTTGCTGCTCGACGAAGGAGAGGAGGGCGTGCACCGTTGTGGGCACACCGCTCGCAGAGGACAGCAACTGCCAGACCGGCAGTGGCACCTGACGTAGTTCGGCCGCGGCCAGTGCCCCCAGTCGTCGGGCCGCAGCTGGATCCTCTGGGTCCTCCTCGGCAGCCCCGCCGGCCGGAGTCGGCATGGGCAGGGTGACTTCGTATTCTGCGATCCGGGGCGGGGCTACGAGGCCCGGGTCGTACTCCGCCATGACCCAGACCTGACGACCTTCGAACCGCCTGAATCCCGGTGCCAGGATCTCCGCCACACGGGCCGGTTCGGTCGACGTCAGGAGCTCACCCGCGTACTGCACGTTGGCGAGGAGGAGGACACAGGGGCGACCGGCAGGGGCGGCTCGGCATTCTTCCCGCATGCGAGTGGCCACCGTGTCGGCACTCATGCCCCGGCAGTCGATCAGTGTGGCGCTGGGCCAGCGGTCCCGAACTGCCCGCAGGTACGCGGACTTGCCGCAGCGCGCAGGGCCGAGAACGGAGAACACCCGCCGCTGCCGTGCGGGCAGCTCCCGCCATGCCTCGATACGGGCCCAGTCCTCGGCGTCGATCTCGGGCACTGGGGTGATCCCTTTCATGAGCGGTCGTGCGTTGCTGGAATTACTGACCTGCCTGTTTCCCGACGTAGCGGCTGGCCCGCTTAGCGCATGATCACATTGCGACCCATGGATTCAGATCCGTATCGAGGGCGTGCTCCCACATCGGGGTGCCCTCCGTGACCGGGTCGATCTTGGTGACCCATTCCTGCAGGCTTTCCAGGGCGTCGTTGCGCTCGTAGTTCGTGGCGAAGTCACTCACAAGGAACTCGTGGCACAACCGGAGCAGAACAAGGAACTTCCGAAGGCTGCTCGCCACGATCACTTCGTCATAGCCTGTGCTTCCGTCCTGAACTACCGCTCCGGACCCTCCATCGAGGAGAAGTCCGCCTCCGGTCCAGTAGCCCAAGAGGTAGAAGGGACCCGAGACCTCAGCCGGTTTCTCGTCCCTCGGCCACGGCACGGGAACCAGCCCTGCCTCGGCCGCATCGATGGTGGCCGCGAACGGCAGGTGGTCGGAGAGTGCGGGCAGTCCCGTTTCCATAAGGAATTGCCGGCTCTCTGTGTGTACAAGGTCGGTCGGCAGTTCCTCTTCCCGTAGCCGGCGGCAAGTTCCGCGGCCGAAGGTGGCCTCCAGCCATGCGCGGCTCGGCGCACCCTCGGCCAATGCAGGTGGTGGGCATTCCCAGACACCGGCTCGGGTAATGGGTGCGTCCATGAAGGGGCTCGGCATGGCAGGCAGGTCCGGCAGCAGCTCGGGAACGGCTTGCGCGTCCACGATGAAAGTCCCGGACGCACCGGCGAACAGCCAGTTTCCTGATTTTAGCCGCTTCGATCGGAAGTAACCGAAGTCGTCGCGGGTCTCCCACCCGTTGAAGATGCTGCGGACAGCAGGCCCCGTCTCAGGGACCGGCCAACTGCGGCTCTCCGCGGCTTGCGCTGCGATGTCCTCCACCGCGAGCTCTGCGCTCGACGGGTAGCCCGACGCCCCGTTGTCCCATTTTCCGAACCGACCGAATACGCCGTAGGGGCGGCAGTTGGACCAGACCGTGCGCCAAGGAAGCCGTGCTCCGGCTTCTGCCGCGATCGACTCCGCGAGCTGCTCCTCTCCGCGGCTCAGCGCGCAGTGGTGCAGCCAGGCCACCCACTCGTCATGCGGTGCCGCGGCCAGCCCCAGTCGCTCAAGGTAGTGAGCGTCCATGGCGAGACCGCCTTGGGGCACACCATCGGGCCACCGGACAGCGAGGGCTTGCAGGAGTCCGGTCGCATCCAGGTTCGCCAGGACTCGGCCGTTACTCAGCAAGTCGTCGAGCATGCCCGCATGGACGGCGTGGAGCCCCAGGACCCGGGCTGCGTACTCCCCGACAGGTCCCGCGGTTCGCCAGGACCCGGCTGCTCGTTCACCGAGAGAGTCCACAAGCGCTGTGACGACGGCCGCGTGACGACCAGACCGGGAAAGGCGTCCAACGCAACTCGGCGAACGCGAGAGCACGCAGTGCCGGCTGGCTACGCGCGACAACAAGGCCAGGAGGTGAGACCGCTGATGCTTCCAGATGGAGGGTCAGCCAGTCCCGCAGCCAACGGTCCTCTGGGTGCGATTCGACGATCACCTTGGCTCCTGCCTCCATCACCAGCGGGCCCAGTACCCGCTTGATGACACGGCTGGGCTGGATGGATTGACGCGTACGCCCGGCCCGTTGCGAGTTGGCGATGAGAAGAGGTCGGCTGCCCACTCCCGCACGTTCGAGCGCCCACACCCAGTCCACCCGCTGGAACCCTAGATCGGACACCTCGAAGGCGTCGAGAATCTTTCCCAGGATCTCCTCGGCGGTGAGCCCGGTGGCGTCCACCCACACAGGGTCGGGGAGTGCGTCCCGCAGTCGCAGCAGGACCTCGGTCCTTCCGGTCCCGGCAGTCCCGAGGAGCTCCACCGACCGCTCAGGGCCGCAGTCGTGCCACCACGACTGAATTCGGGAGACGCACTGGTCTGCGGATGATGGGGCATTGGTGGGATCTGGAGCCATGACGTCCTCTCAAGGTGCCGGAGAGTTTCCCGCTCCAGGCAGCCTATCTGCGCTTTTCCTATACCCCTTCGGCGATCTCCAGCCAGAGCTCTTCGGCAAGCTGCGTCCGGGCTTGGAACTGCTTCTCCATCGTGCTGTCGTACACCGGGACGCCCTTGAGTCTGTCCTGCAGGATTTTCGAGCAGTTCCTATCTGCGCCCAGGGCGCCTTTCCTGTCGCCGCAAGCTCGCGTTCGGTATGCAGGCTGGTGGCCGTAAACTTTTTGTCGCCCTTGTTTGCCTGATCCATCCAGTTGAGGAGACTTCGTTCTGAGTGACTCCCGCCCTGTCCTTCGCTGGAATCCACCACATACCTGATATTGCCATCCGAGTCGACGGTCTCAAGCACAGCGTAGTTGCGGCCGGTCAGGTCAGGAGTTTGCTTTTCGGTATTTTCCGAGGGGTTGCTGACCTTGGCCAGCAGGGTCTTGGCGAACTCTGGACCGTGCACGGGATTCGACGTAACGCCGTATTCCTGGTGGAACGTGTGACTCGCATGGCGTGGTGGACGCCGTCGCCTTTCAGGCGGCAGTCGCGGAGTCTTCCAGGTCTTCATGCGGGCGAAGGCGTGCTCGACACGGGCGCGGACCTTGCGGTGGGCGGCGTTTTGGTCCTCTTTCCAGGCGGGGAGTTCGGCCTGGCCTCTCTCGCGGCGATGCGGGATGCCCGGGCCGGTACCCCGGTACCCCGGTGCCCCGGTAGCCGCCGACCGCGATGACCGTGGTGCGGCCGACAGCGTCCTTCTCGGGTGGGGACCAGAGTGCCGTCCACGATCAGCGCGGCGTCGCGGCGGAACCGTTTGCGTGGCTGCAGTGCCAGCGACGGGCCGAGGTGATCGACGATCCGGTTGGCAGCGGACTTGGACACCCCGAGCAGTGGCGCCAGTTGGCGCAGTGTCAGGTTCGTCCACCAGTACGCGGTTACCAGCAGCGCGCGGTCCTCCAGCGGCAGGTTCCACGGCCGGCTCCTGCGTACCGGATCCGCACCCTCGCCCCGCAACGCGGTGATCAGCTTGCGGAACTGACGCGGGCCCAGCCCGGTGAACGGGGCCATCCAGGACGGCTCCGACGCCGTGATCACACCAGCCACACCAAGATCGTCCTCTGTGGTGGTGGCTCTGCGCGATACCCCGCGGAATTGAATTTGATGGCGCGACGCAGCTCCGGCGTCAAGAATCGCTGGATGCGTGAAGTGAAGCTGTCCGACGGGATCATCGCTCTGTCCCCGCTGCGTTTGGACGATGCGGAGGCGCACCTCGCGGGGGAGGATGAGCCGCTGGTTCGCTGGCTCAGCGGCGGTCCCGGCACACGCGAGGGCGTCGAAGCGTACATCCGGCACTGCCGGGAACAGTGGGAGACCGCCGGGCCACTCCGCGCTTTCGGCATCCGGGTAGGCGCCGACGAGACGCTCGCGGGGACGATCGACCTGCGGTTCGCAGCAGAGGGCTTGGCTCCCGGCCAGGTGAATGTCGCCTACGGCCTCTACCCGTCCTGGAGGGGGCGCGGCCTGGCCACCCGCGCGGTCCTCCTGGTCTCCCGGTACGCGGCAAGTGAGGGCGGGAAGGAGGTGGTGATCCGGGTAGAGCCGGAGAACTCCGCATCTGCCGCAGTCGCCCAGCGGGCGGGGTTCATCCCCGGCAAGCACACGCATGGCGAGGACGGGACACGGCTCGACTGGTACACCCGGGACCTGTGCATCGAGCCCCAGTGACGACCCCGCTGTCCCCAAGCCGGCATGAGGGCGTTTGGCGACGCGTGACCAGCGATTACGGGGCAACCCTTAGCGAGCGGGGAGATCACTGCCACACGCTCGCCACGGTTCAGCTGCTCAAAGCCAGGAAGCGCGTCCTGTAACTGTCTGTCAGTGAGAACCCTGGATTGCGCGCGTCCTCTCCATCGGGGTGAGGGGAATCTCCGGCCGCGATCCGCAGCACCTCGTACAGGCTTCCGTCGTTGGCCCAGTCGCGCATCTGCTGGTCGACGTGGTCGTGCTCGATGCGGTACACGGGGTTGGTCCTGCGCAGCTCGGCCTGCTTGTCGTCAGGGGGCTGCCGACTGCCGCCCATCCGGGTTCGGGGCTGGTACTCATGCGTCAGGTCTTCCCTCCCGTCAGGTTCCCTCTGTGTAGGACGCTTTGGCGTCGGTGGTAAGTCAAGCCGTGACGTAGGTCGTCCCCCATTTCCTCCGGCAGACGTGCGCCAGCGGTTGTCCCCTAACGGTTGTGGCGGTGGGTGCGTGGACTTGCCATGAGTGGTGACTACAGCGGGGCAGGCCCAGGCGGCTGCCGCTGGCAGATCGCGTCCTGTTGGTTGCCGCGTACTGGGTGCGCGGGGACGAGCGGATCCTGTCCCTTGCTGGCGCGGTCCTCGTTGAGGTGGGGGGGGAGGAGGTGCGAGCAGGGTCACCGGTCGGTCAGGGGGATCGGTTTTCAGTCGGTGGTTCGCAGTGCGGCAGTCCAGAAGGTGGTGTCTGCGTCGTCGTCGAGGTCGGGCAGCGTGTCCTGCAGATCGTCTCTGATCGCGACGCGCTCGGTACGGCTCCCCGCCGCGGCCAGCATGCACCGGGCCACGAGGTAGTGCTGGAGCAGGTCGATGAACGTGACAAGGCTGCCGGCGATCAACACGGCGGGGGTTTCCTGTTCTCCGCCGTCGTCGGGCCCGTCGAACTCGTCGGGCTCGTGGTCGAAGTAGGCATCGAAGTCGTCTTCTGCGCCGCTCCAGTTGTCTGCACCGAACAGGACTACCTGCCCCGTCCCGCCGTACAGGACCAGTTCACCGGCACCCCACGTACCGATCTTGTAGGACGCACCTGGGACGGCGTCTGCCGGTAGGTCGTCAGGGGCGAGCCGGGGCAGACCCACTTCGTCCAGAGCCTCGAGCCGGATGGCGGCGCCTTCGAAGGCGGGCAGTCCGACGTCCGTGAGAATGCGGCGTGTCTCGGCGTCCGTCACCCCCTCGGGCAGGAGGCCGGTGGGCAGGCGACGTACGACGCCCGGTTCGAAGAGGTCGTGGTCGTACGAGCCTCGGCGCCGTGCTGTCCCGCGGTGCAGTGCGGGGAGGAAACCGGAGTCGTCGAAGAGCGGCTCTCCGTGCACCTTGCTGATGCGCGGACTTAGGGCGGGGTCGTGGAGCTCGACCGCGAAAATGCCGCCGAGCCCCGTCACGACCACAAGGTCGCCGACCCTCACCTGATCCGACACGAAGGGGGGTTCCAGGGTGTCGAACACGGTCAGATCGTCCCAGTCGGGTGTGACGTTGCGATCCATGTCGGCGAGCCAGAGCGGCTCGCGTCGCCCCGGTGCCGGTATCGCCTCCGGCCAGGGGCCGGCCAGCTCCTCGCCGGTTTCGGCGTCCCAGACCCGGTATCGCTCGTCCCATTCCCCCGGAGCGGAAACGGCGTGCCGGCCAGGTAGGTAGTCCTCAGGGGCGATGACCGGGTCCCCCAGTGGACCGGGCCGAACGTACGCGGCGTTCAAGGCCCCCGGCGGCCGCCAATGGGCCCAGCGCACCTGCCACGGCAGCGGCCGGCCGGACGCGGCGATCTGGGCGGCGGTCTCCGTATCGCCACGCACCGTACTCATCAGGTGCAGCCACGATGCCCATTCGCCCTGGGACAGGGAATCGACACCGCACATCCACAAGTTGAGCGCGTCCCCGGCCGGAGACGCACTGTTCACCACGTAGGAGTCGTCGGCGTGGGCCGCGTCGATCAGGGCGACTTGATCGATACGGGCGACGAGCCGGCCGGAGCGCTGAACGGCGTCGAACTCGCCGGCCTGCACGGCGTGCATCGCCAGTCCTTCTGCCAGGTACTGGCCGGTCGTGCCTGCTGCCGCGGGCTGATCGCGCAGCCATGCGACCAGCTCCACATTCACGGCTCGTACGATCTCGGCATCGGTGGTCAGCCGCAGCCTTTCGGCGTGCCGCTCGTCACGGAAGCGGACCCAGCCGTCGTCCTCCACCTCCAGTAGCTCCCCGGCAGCCTCCAGCGTTGCGGCGACATCCAGGGACCGGCGCACCTGGGACCCCAGCGCCCGGGCGAGGACGGTCCACACAGGCAAGGGCGCACGACGGACCTCGGCCAGCGCCAGCGCACGCAGCGCTTCGGTGTCCGTGCCGGCGGGCAGGCGCCCCACCGCCTCTTCGGAACTGCCCGGTTGCAGTGCCATGACTAGGTGATCGTGCGCCGCCCGGACATCCGGCAGGTCCCGTTCGATCACGACCTTGAGACCGCCGCCCACGGCCAGCTCACCGGTGAAGCGGTGCACCATGCGAGCGGGCTCCGTGGAGCGCCGAGTACGGCCCGCACGGTGGCCGTTGAGGATGATGACCAGTCCGCCACCGAGCGGGGAGTCTTCGAGCTCGAATCCCCAGTCCGCCCGCTTCTCCGGCAGAGCGGGGAACCCAGCAGAAGTCATGACCCGTTCGATGAGGTCTTCACAGGTCAGCCCGGTGGCATCCACGAGCACCGCCTCGCCGCGGGCCTCACTCAGCCGTAGCAGTGTCTCTGTCCGTCCGGACCCAGGAGGGCCGGTCAACTCGGCCACTCGCTGGGTCCCGCTCGCCGACCACTCCAGGAGCTGGGCCAGGGCTTCTTCGGTTGACATGGGCGAAGGGGTGGGTGCCCGGCGGCTCATCGCTGAATCTGCTGACTCTCGGAGTGTTCACACAGGGACGGGGCAAGGGGTGTTGCTCAAGGCTCTGAGCAGGGCATCTCCCTCGTATAGCTGGGATATTAAGGGCTGAGCGGGTGTGGGCGGAGATGTTCACCGGGCTGCAGGTGAGTGACGCAGTTTGTGCGTCCGCTCAAGGTGGCGCGGGAGCGGGGCGGCAACGGCACTTTGCGGGGACGACCGTAGTCGGTGTCGCTGGCCGAGCCGTGCTGGTGGTCGCGGTGGACTACCGCACGAATCTCACGATGCGGCAACTCGGCCGCCGTGCGGTGTCTCCTCCTCCATGGTGTGCCAGGTATCCAGCGGCTTGGGCCGCTGCTCGCGATCGAGCCCGCCGTCCGCCCAGCCGATGCCTGCCGCCATGGAGCCCGGCTGCCCGCCCCGCGTAGGCGCCGGGGGCGGCGCTCTCCCAGGCTGTCGTACCGCGTGCCTTCAACGGCTTGCCCCGTCCTCCACGTCCTCCCCGTCCTCCCCGTCCTCCACGTCCTTCACGTCCTTCACGTCCTCCGCCTTCGCAGACCGGGCGTCAGTCGTTGTGCAATGCGTACGTCCACGCTTCGGACTGGGCGCCGGCCGCGTCGATTTCCCAGACGGCATCTTCGATGTGCTGCCGGAACAGATGGTCTTCGTCCTGGTTCTCCAGTGTCCCGAGAATGCGGCGTCCGGCGATCCACCACGTGACCATGGCCAGGAAGCGGTCGAGGGATGTTGCGACGAGAAAGCCGTCGAGTCCGCTCTCGTCGGCGGTACGCGGCATGCGCAGGACGTGCCCGGAGGGGCCGTCGATCACGATCTCGGCGCCCATCCACAAACCGATCTGGAAGAACGGGCCGTTCTCTGCGGGCTGTTCGAGTTCCTTGGTCCAGGACAACTCCCACAGGAAACGTTCGTACTCGGGCTCCAGCCTGATTCCCTTTCCGGCGCGGTGCGCAGGACGGGCGTGTTGGGGAAGAGCTTTGCCAAATCTGCCGCGGTCGTCGTGGAGGCTTCCATGAGCAGGGTGGGGCCTGCGGCGGTCTTTGCGCCGAGGAGCGGCGCCCCGCGGAGTGGATCGAGCACGTGCTCTGCTTCCGTATCGGTGCCTTCCACGGCGAAGACGCCTCCGGGGCCGGCGAACACCGTCAGGCTGCCAAGACGCAGTGAGACAGGAAGGAACTCGTCATCGGGTCCCCCTGCGCTGTCGTCGTGGGCCAGGAGTTCGCTGCGACGGGTCGGCCCAGCCCGGCCCGTCTCCGGCGGCCAGGTCAGTACATTCGCGGCTTCGTTGGGGAAGTCCTCGTCGAACCAGGGGCCCGCCACGAGCTCCGAGGTCTCCGTGTCCCATACCCGCACCCCCTTGTCCCCGGCCTTCGCGGCCACCGCCGGCCGACCGCGCCAGCGCACCTCGAACAGTGCGTAGACCGGACCGGGTTCGAGGTATCCCGGGTCGTATCCGCCCGGTGGGCGCCAGTGGGTCCAACGGGCCTTCCAGGGAAGACGTAGGCCGGATTGTTCGATGTCGGCGCACAGTTCGGTGTCGTTACGCGCCATGGCCATCAGATGCAGCCACGCCGCCCACTCACCCTGATCCGTCGGCGCCACCCCGTACATCGACAAGTACACCGCGTCGGCAGCCGCGTTCGAGCCGGGCACCGAGCCGTCATGCGCGCAGTGGGCAGCGTCCAGGAGGGCGTTCTGCGGAAGATTGGCCAGTACGCCGCCGTCTCGCAGCAGTCCGTCGAACTCGCCCGCCTGTACCGCGTGCATGGCCAGGCCCTGGGCGGCGTAACGACCCAGCGGACCGGAGGCGGCCCAGCCCTCCGGATGCCGCAATCGGGGAGCGAGCCCTCGCAGCCACCGGACCATGTGGCAGTTCACCCGCTCGCTCACCTCCGCCGGAGTCTCGCGACGCATTGCTTCGGCCACGGCATCGTCGGTGAACGAGACCTCCTCGTCGGTCACGGTGACGAGTTCGGGGAAACGGTCGGCAAGCTCGTGCAGGGCCGCCTCGTCGAAATCCGGGGCTTCGGCGGCCTGGGCCAACTCGCTCCACGCTGCCCAGGGCACACGTCGCGGCTCGGACAGGGCCAGTGCGCGCAGCTGCGGGGACTGCGAGGCGGTCGCGACGGCGGCCGCGAGTGCGTTCTGCGGGCCATCGGGGGATGTGTTGTCCAGCCAGACCGCGAGCCTGCGGTACGGCGACGCGCCAAGAACCGATGGCAGCGTATTGACCACAACGCTCGGTCCGAGGAGGGAGAGTCGCTCCGCCGCATGGTCGCGAACGAGCGCCGGCTGGGCGGACCTGCGGGTGAGCCCGGCCTGTCCAGCGCGCGTGATCAGAACCAGCTTGCCGCCCCCGTGCAGGCGGGCGGCCCTGTCCCAGACGTAGGGCTGCACCTGCTCATCGGGCACCCCGATGAGTCTGAGGGCGTCTCGGAACACGTCTTCCGCATCCGCTTCCGTGGCATCGAGCAGCACGCTTTGGGTGATGTGCCGGTGCGCTTCCTCGAGGACACCCGTGGTGCCGGTGAGGCTGACGACGTCCAAGCGCTTCTTCTTGGGGGCGCCGTCACGCCACCAGTCACGTACCTGTGCCACTGCCGGGTCCGGAGCGAAGCGTTCGGGGTCTGGGGACGACTCGGACATGTGGCTCCCTACTGCGGCGGATCGAGGTGCAGCATAGCCTTCGCCCAAACCGAGCCGATGGCTGCGAGGTGGCGATCCATCTCAGCCTGCATTTCCTTTTCGTTCTCGGTGCGGATCTTTTTCACCCTGTTGGCAATCTGCTGGTCGGTGAGCCCGCTCTGCTCCTGCTTGCCCTTCAACTTGGCACGTTCCGCGTCCCGCTTGGCCACGCCGTCGGGATCGGTCCGGTATGTGATGCTGTAGTAGACGGGCACCTTTCCGTCCTTCAACTCCGGGTGCGTACGCAGCCGTGTCGAGCAATCGGCGTGTCCCTGCCCGGAACCGCACGGCTCACGTTCCGTGTAGAGGCCGGCCATCCGGTACTTCGTGCCCTCCGGACCGGAGTTCGTCCTGTCGAACCAGTCGAGGAGATGTTTCTCCGAGTGCCGGGGACTGACACCACTGCTGTCCGCCGGGACCGAGGAGTCGACGACGAACGTGCTGTCACATCGGCCGTACCGTCGGAGCGCTTGGAGTCCGCATAGGGTCGGCCGTCCCGGTCGTGCTCGGGATTGTGCCCGACTCCCTGACACGGTGCCCTGACCCTCCCGGGCCGTCGTCAGCGAGGCCGAAGGTCGGTTCAGGCCGTTCGGATCAGGGGCAGGGGAATCAGACCTTGGTGAAGCACAACGTGTAGTCGAAGCCTCGGCTGTTGCGGTACTGGATGCCATAGTCGCACTCCGCCGAGCATTCCTTGTCCTGGCCGGGGAGCAGGGCACCCGTCTTGTACTCGGACTCGGGCGAGCCACAGTCGACGACCGTCGGCAGCGGCTCGCCCTGGGGGTCCGCGACCTTGACGCAGTCACCGATCTCGGGATCGTGCGTCTTGGCTTCTTCGGCCGCCGCGGACGCCGAAGCCTTCGCTTTGCCGCCGGTCGGGCTGGTGTTGTAGTCCCAGACCCAGTAGCCGACGGCGCCGAACACCGCGATGACGACGACCGCTGACTTCACAGCCCGCAACAGACCTCCCGGCTGAAGCCGCTGAGGACCGCCGGGAGGCTGCGGCTGCTGCGGATATCCGTACGGACTTGCTGTTGTTGCGGGTAGCCGTACGGCTGCTGCTGCTGTCCGTACGGCTGCTGCGGTTGACCGTACGGCGGCTGGTTCTGGTACTGCGGTGGAGGCGTGGACATGCCTGGAAGACACCGTGGTCGGTTGAACGGATGAAGGTCAACGCAGAGTTGAAAGGCGCACGCTACCTTTCGACGCGTCCGGGCCTGCGCCCCCGGAGCCTGCACCCCCAAGCCGGCGACCCGTCCTCCCGAAGGTCTCCCGGCCCTCTCCACTTCGACCACCGGGGCCCCGCAGGGTACCCACAGATGACGGTGCGCGACGTGAACGGATCTTCCGTAGGCCGCGGTGCAGTCCGCAGCGAATCTCGTCAATCTCCGTTGCCACTGTTCTGGGCGGCCCTTGGGGCCCCTTGTTGCCTGCCCCGCAGTGTCCTCCGCCGTGGGCTCTCCGAGCGACGGGTAACCCGATGCCCCGTTGTCCGATTTCCCCCAGCGACCGAACACGCGGTAGGGACCAGGCGTCGCACTCGAGCATGGGTGAGTGGTTGGCGGTGCTGTGAGTCAGTCGGTTTCCGAGAGGTCAGCCATCCAGGGGCCCGAGGTGGCTCCTGCCTCGTCGATGCCGCGCAGCGAATCTGCCAGGTCCTCTCTGATCGCTGTGCGTTCGAGCTCGCTGCCGGCTGCTGCGAGCATGCACCGGACCATGACGTAGTGCTGGAGCAGATCGATGAACGCGCCCAGGCTGCTGGCGATCAACAGGGTTGCGTCGGCCTGCACTTCGCCGTCTTCGAAGTCGTCCTCGTCGTCTTCGAAATAGTCGTCGGGGTCGTCAGCGCTGACCCAGTCGTCTGCGTTCAGCAGATGGACCTGCCCGGTGGGGCCATGCAACACCATGTCACTGGTCACCCATGTGCCGATCTTGTAGCACGTCCCGGGGAGGGCGTCGTCCGGCAAGCTGTCGGAGTCCGGTTCGGTCAGACCATGTTCGTCCAGAGCGACCAATTGCATCGCGACGCCCTCGAAGGCGGGCAGGCCGACCTCCGTGAGAATGCGACGTGCCTCAGGGTCCGTCAGCCCCTCCGGGATCTGCTCCTCGGGCATGCGGCGCACGACGCTCGGTTCGAAGAGACCGGCATCGTACGAGCCCGACCGCTGTGGTGTCCTGGTGTACAGGGCGGGTAGGAATCCGCGGTCGTCGAACATTGGTTCGCCATAAACCTTGCCGAGTTCAAACCCCCCAGTGGGGGAGCCGCTGGGTTCGATGGCGAAGATGCCACCGAGCCCTGCAACCACCACGACGTCGCCCACCGTTACCTGGCCCGAGATGAAGGGGGGTTCCAAGGTGTTGAACACGGTCAGGTCGACCCAGGAGGGTGTGACGCCGCGTTCGGTGTCCGGAAGCCACAGCGTCTCGCGCTGCCCGGGTTCCGGCACCACATCAGGCCAGGGCCCGGCCAGGTCCTCACCGGTCTGGGCATCCCAGACGCGGTACCGCTCATCCCACTGGCCTGGGGCGATGACCGCACGCCGCCCGGGGCAGTAGCCGTCGGGGGCGACGGTCGGCTGCCCCAAGGGGCCGGGCCGGACGAACTGCGCGCTCAACGCACCCGGTGGCCGCCAATGCGCCCACCGTACGCGCCACGGAAGCGGAAGACCTGAGTGCGCGATGTCGGCAGCGGTCTCCAGGTCGCCGCGCGCGGTACTCATCAGGTGCAGCCATGATGCCCATTCACCCTGCGGCATGGAATCGACGCCACATGTCCACAGATTGACCGCGTCGCCAGCGGGGGATTCACCCACGACGGTGCGGGGGTCTTCACTGCGTACTGCATCGAGCAGGGAGACCTGATCGAGGTGAGCCACCAGGCGGCCGGAAGACTGCACCGATGCGAACTCGCCTGCCTGCACCGCGTGCATGGCAAGTCCCTGAGTCAGGTAGGGGTTTGGTGTCCCGGTCGAGGCCTGACTGCGTAGCCACTCGACGACTTCCAGATTCACGGCACGGACGACTTCGGGCTCGACAGCCCGCCGACACGCCTCGGCGATGCGCTCGTCACGGAACCGGACCCAGCCGTCGGTGTCCACCTCCAGCATTCCGCTCGGGGACTCCAGTGCTGCGGTGATGTTCACTGGTCGGCCATACTGCGATTCCAGCGCCAGGGCGAGTCGCTCCCACACGGCCATAGGTACGCGACGCGGTTCGGCAAGCGCCAGCGCCTGCAGGGCGTCCGTATCCGCGCCGACGAGTTGTTGTACCGCTAGCTCCGAGCCCGCTCTCGGCTGGAGGGTCACCACCAGGTTCCTGTGCCATCTCCTGACATCCGGCAGGTCCCGTTCGATCAGGACCTTGACGCGGCCGGCCACGGCCAGCTCCACCGCGAAACGGTGAACCATCCGATCAGGTTCTGCGGAGCGTCGTGTTCGACCTGCCCGTTGGGCGTTGGCGACGATGACCAAGCTGCCTGCCGACGAGGAATTTCGCAAGACGTAACCCCAGTCGGCACGGCGCTCCTGTGGAATGCCGACTCCCGCTGTTTCCATGACCTGCTGGATGAGGTCCTCGGAGGTCAAGTCGGTGGCATCCAGGAAGGTCGCGTCGGGGACGATCTCAAGCAGTCTGAGCAGTGTCTCGGTTCGTCCGGAGTCCTGAGGTCCGGTCAATTCCGCCACCCCATGAGCCTCACGACTGTGCCACTCCACCAGCTCGGCCAAGGCCTGTTCCGGTGGCACGGGTGTCAGGTTGGGCATCTCAGGGCTCATGACTGATCTACTGACTCTCAGTGAGGTGTCTACTGCATTGGGATGGATTGCGGGCGCAGTCTACAGACTTGGCGCGATTGCCTTCCAGAGATCTTTCACCTTGTTGACTCGGTCCCGTATCTCTTGGTCTCGCTCTTTCTCGGCATTGGTCGGCGGGAATTCCTTGCTGACCTCACGGGCGATTACCCTTTTTTCCTCTTTGGGGAGAGCCTGCGTGGGAGTGAGGCCTAGTTCGTTCCTGCGCTGTTCTTGTAGCTCCCGCCTGAGGTCCGCTCGCTGCTGGTCCACGACCTGATCGGCCCGGTAAGTGGTGCTGTAGTAGACAGGAACTCCGGCAAGTTCTTTACCTAGCAGATCCGAACAGTTGCCACTCTTCAGCCCGCCCTTCTTGTCGCCGCACGGTTCGCGTTCGGTATACAGGGCTGTTATGTCGTACTTCTTTCCGGTTTCCGCGTATGCATTATTGACTTCATTGATCCATTCATGAAGATGTCGCTCCGAGTGCAGACCTGAAACGCCCTTCCGGTTCGGGAAGGAAGAGTCTGTTACGTACTCGATGGTGCCGTCGCCCCGCGTAATCTCGACGACCGCGAAATTTCGCTGAGTCAGGTCGGGCTTGTGCCTCGTCGGGTTGCCCAGGCTTGCCATCAGGTCTTTGACCTGCTGGCTGATCTTTTTATGCTTGGCCACACCTTCAGACGCCTGGCCATTGTCTATCGGATTGCTGCTTACGCCGTACTGTTCGTGAGCCGAGTGGCTCAGACGGGCCAGTGTGGAGATCACCAACATTCGTTCGCCCCGATTTAGGGACGAGAACCCGGGCAGAGCCTTGTTCAGGCCTTCTGCTGTGAACGTCCTGGGCCGGTCGGCAGCCGTGCTGGCATCGGTGTCCTGGCCTGACGCCACTCTCAGGACATGGGCGAGCTGTCCGTTCTTGGCCCATGTCTCCAGCTGCTGGTCGACCTCCCCGTGCTGCAGGCGGAATACAGGGTTGCTCTCTCGCACCCGTGCCTGCGCGTCGTCCGGAGGGAGGCCGCTCCGCAGCGTGGTGACATCACCGCGCTCACGTTCCAGACGCGGATGTGAGTCGTCCGGATGCGGCTCGAGGCCTGCCTTCGACTTGGCGTCCTCGTCACCGACGTCCTTCCCATCGTCGTCCTTGTCCTGCGACTGCTGGCCTGCCGGGGTGGCGGGAGCTCGCCGATCCCCGCCGACGGACGGCTCGGGGAGGGTGCGATCGGCCGGACGCTCAGAACCAGGCCGGTTGGAGTCCCTGACGTCGGCTCCGTCCGCTCTCACCGGCTGACGGTTGGCGTCCAGGGGAATTGCGAAGACGCCCTTGCTGCCGTTATGGAGAGGGTTTGGGCTTGTGCGG
>NZ_KQ948957.1 GCF_001514235.1 Streptomyces caeruleatus
GATGTCCAGGTCGGTAAGGAGTTGTTGCTGTTGGGGGCGTAGATGTGTCCAGGCGGCGTGTTGTGCTCTGATCCAGCTTCTTACGTCGGCCGGCAGGCCGGTGGGGCGGGTTTGTGTGGTGCGGGCGCGTGTGTAGGCGCGTTGCCAGGCAAGGTCCCAGGGCGGGTTCCACCACGGGTCGATCGCGGTGAGGGCCTGGTGGCGGGCGTTGGGGGTGGTCTCGCGTCGGGCTTGTTGGCGTTGGTCGTTGAGCCAGCGGCCGAGGGGAAAGCCGTCGTGGGCGGTGGAGTAGGCCACGGCCAGGGTGTGGTGGGCCGCGGCGTAGGCGCGGGCATGCGTGAGTGCGGTCTCGGCGTACGGGGTGATGGGCCTGGTGCGGGCCGTCTCGCGGGTGAGGCCGATGTCGGCCAGGAGGCGCTGCTGGTCGGGGTGGAGGTCGTCGTAGTGGGTGCGCTGCAGGCGTAGCCAGGCGCGCTGGGTGGGGGCGAAGCTGCGGAAGTGGTGGTCGGCGTCGAGCCGGTGGCCGGCTCGGACTTGGTCGTGGATGTGCTGCCAGGCGCGTTGCCACGCCAGGTTCCAGGGCGGGCACCACAGGGATCGATCCTGTCCAGCGCCTTCGTCTGGGTGGACGGAGGCCCGCTCCGGTGGGCGTCGGTGCGGGCGTGCTGGCGTTGCCGGCGCAGCCATCGCCCGAGCTGGAATCCGTCGTGGACGGTGTCGATCGGGGCAGCGAGGGTTCGGTGCGTTGCGTGGTAGGAGCGCGCGTATCCGAGACCGACGGCGAAGTCGGCCTCGCGTTCGGCGGGCCGGGCGGCAGCGCTGCGAGCAGTCTCCCCTGTCAGTCCGATACGTGCGAGCAGGTCCTGCTGGTCGGGCTGGAGGGTGTCGTACTGGGCGCACTGGGTGGTCAGCCATGTGGCGAGCGCGCTGCTGGTGCCGGGGAATCCCGCTGCGGCGTCCAGGACGTGGCCGCCTTGGACGTGAGTGTGTGCCTGGTGCTAGGAGCGCTGCCATTCCAGGGTCCAGGGCGGGTTCCACCAGGGATCGATCGCCGACAGTGCCAGGGCCCGGGGTGAGGGGGTGCCGTGGCGGTGCTGGTAGGCGCGGTCTTTGCTGCGCTGGTTGGACAGCCACTGCCCCAGCTTCAGTCCGTCCTGAATGGTGTCGGTGGTCGCGTTCACCAGCGTGCCGTGCGCCTCGGCGAAGGTGCTGGCGCAGGCGAGGGCGCGCTGGAAGTGGGTGGCCATGTGCTTGCGGCGGGGCCGGGCCGCCCGTACCGCCTCAGGGGTGAGGCCGATGTCGGCCAGGAGGCGCTGTTGTGCGGGGTGCAGGCGGGTGTAGCCGGTGCACTGGTTGTACAGCCATTCACCCAGGCCGAAGCTGGTAGCGGGGAAGCCGTGTTCGGGCCGCAGGCCGCCCCGGGCGCGGGCGTGGTCGCGGGCTTCGTAGTAGGAACGCTGCCACATGACCGTCCACGGCGGCCGCCACCACGGGTCCAGCGCCTCGAGTTCCGCGACGTGTTCGGGCGGCATCGCCGGGAACTTCCGGTGATTCGGCAGCCATCGGCCCAGCGCAAAGCCGTTGAACCGCTCGCCGATCGGAGCTGCGAGGTGGCCGTGGACCGTGGCGTAGGCACGGGCGTGTGCCAGACCCGTCGTGAACGCCTGATCCGACCTGTGCCGGAGCCCCAGGTGCAGCCGCCTGCCGTCCGCCGTCTTCTCCGGCTGCTGTGCGGCGTCGCGGTAGGCGGGAGTTCGCGGGCGATGGGGCGGGGCCGGTGCGCCATGTGCAGCGTCCACAGCCGGTCGGCGGCGGCTGCGTCCGCGTCGGCCCGTACGCAGTGCTGTGCCCAGAGCAGCAAAGGGCCGGCCGAGGTCGAGGCGATCCGCTCGGCAAGCCACGGTCGCGCCGTGACCCGCGCCAGTTCGCCGACCAGACCAGGGGCGTGAGCGAGCGTGTGGGGCAGATGTCCGCCGGTGTCGGCGAGCAACTGCTGCCTGGTGCGTGCGTCGGTGAGGATTGAGGTGAGGGCGACGGTCTCGGGGTAGGTGACCGCGTCCCTGGCCAGCAGCCGCCAACAGCCGGGATCGGCCCCCTGGGGCGTGAGTTGGCGTACCCGGTGAGGCCACTGCTCTTCTTCGGGCCACTGCTGCGCCCACCAGGAGACGAGTACGGCGTGGGCGACCTCGAACGCCTGGGTGGCGTCCGGCCGGTGGCGCAGCAGATCCAGATGCCGCCGGTGCGCCGTGACCATCTGCGGCAGCTCCGCCAGGTCGACCTGTTCGGTGTCGGCCGGTGCGCCGTCGATCCAGTGGGTGCCGAGCATCCAGCGCCGGTGGCGCGGGCAGATCCGGGTGTGCGGTTGCAGATACACCCGGGCGGGCTTGGTACGTCCGGTGCGTGCGGCCGTGCACAGCTGGCAGCCTTCCCCTGCGGACGGCACCACGGCCCCGAAGCGGAACCGCCCGGCTGCACCCGCCCCGTCCGGTGAGACGGGCTCTTGGGCGGTCCAGGCGGGCAGGGCTTGCTGAAGGATCTCCTCGGGCACGCGGCTGAACGCGGAGATGCGGGCGCGGGCTTCGGCGTTGAGGTAGATCTCGCCGTCCGTGCGGTAGCCCTTGAACAGGCCTCCGCCGACCTGGAGGAGTGCGGGGATGAGGTCTCTGACGCCGAGCCGGTAGCGGTCGGCCAGCCGGTCCAGGTACGACAGGTTCGTCTCGCCCCGCAGCGGCGCGAGCCGTACCGGCCCCGGACGTGCCGCTGCTGTCCGCGGTGGCTGCGGCTGTGGTGGAGGAAAGTCGTGCATCACAGGGGTAGAGGTCGTTCCTGGCGGGCTTGGATGTACCAGCATCCGGGCAGTGGCCAAACGGGGGATCGGGACGGAGACGGTTGCGGCGGACGCCGCCGGTCAGGGCTGGCGTTGCGGGGGCGTCCGGCGGCGGTGCGGTGCCCGGCCCCGTTGTTCGGCGGCGGTGTCGAGCTCGATCTGTTCGAGGAGCTTCTTGGTGATCTTCTCGGTGCCGTCCAGCAGCGAGACCAGAGCGGCTTCGCGGATGAGATGGGAGAGGCTGCCCATGCGGCCGCCGGTGCGGGCGTGCAGGTAGGCGGCGTGTGTGACCAGCGTGCCGGGCCGGTGGTGGCGCAGCCGCAGCGCGCTGTCCATGCCGTGCACCAGGTCGTGCCAGATCTGCTTGTCGGCCGGGCTGCCGTAGCGCAGCGGCTGGTTGCGCACGATTTTGAAGCGGCCGGCGAGCTGGGAGCCGCGCACGCCGGTCAGCAGGGGCGAGGTTTCGACGTCGATGCCGGAGTAGACGAAGGTGGCTGGGATCCGCTCGCCGAGGTACTTCAGCTGGTCGGAGGTTTCGGCGCCGGCCCGGCTGCGGGTGTCCATCAGGTGTACGTCGTCGACCAGGACGAGCTGGGTGCCCATTTGGCACAGCAGCTCGCACACGGCGTTGGTGATCTGGATCTGGTTCATCCGTTCCAGGGCGGGCAGGCCGAGGAAGCGGGCGAACTCGCTGATGAGCATCTTTGGAGTGGAGGACGGCGGCACGGTGATGAACAGCACCGGCAGACGCCCGTCCTGGTTCGGGTGGCGGCGCCGGTCGGCGAGTTCGACGGTGCGCCCGAGCTGCTGCATCGCGGTGGTCTTCCCGGTGGTGGCCGGCCCGGAGATGATCAGGCCGCGCCGGGCTCCGCCCTGCTGGCCGCGGTTGAGCAGCAGTAGGCGGCGTACCGCGGTGGAGATGGCGTCCATGGCGGGGGTCTTCAGCACCACGAACCGTGCGTGGTAGTCCTCCCGCTGCTCCAGCGTCCACTCCTGGTCGTCGGCCTCCCGTGCCGGTGCGTGGGGCGTGTCGACGAACTGCTGCCACCCGTCCCACGTGGTCAGCGGACTGAATGTGCTCGTGGTGGCGGGCTGGGCCGCTGTCACCATGCCTGGGCCTCCTGGTACGGGTCGTAGATGCGCATGCCGCCCGCCCCGGCGGCGTCCAGCGTCTGCTCAGCGGCCTGGTCCCGGGCCGTTTCGGACGTCGGCCCGGATGCTTCGGCCTCATCCGCGTGGCCTGCCGCGGCGTCCTGGCCGTCGGCGAGGGCGGCGAGAAGGTAGTCCTCGTCGTCCTGGTTGTCCTCGATGTTGTCCAGGCTGTCGTCGGCGTCCCAGCCGCCGGCATCTGGAAGCGGGACGGTGAAGGAACCGGGCAGCCCGAACGAGGCCCCCGGCGCGAGAGGCGCAGGCCACTGCTGCGGGGCGGCGGCGGGGGAGGGATCGGTCATCTGCGCGGCCGCCTGGGCCCGGGCGGCTACTGTCCGCTCTCGCCTGCTGCCCAGTCCCTGGCCGGCACGGAGCAGCAGCGCATCCAGTGCCTGGGCGATCGCCGCCTCGTGCTCTTCACGGCCATGCCGGCGTTCCACGGTGCGGCGGACGTGGTCGAAGGTGAACGCGGTGAACGGGCGCCTGACCGCCCCTGCGTGGACCCACGGCACCTCGAGCCATCCCTCGGGCAGGCGCACCCACACCCGGTTCGGGTCGTAGGGGTTGTGGTGGACCTCCCAGCGGCCGTTCTTGTCCGCCCGCGGTGAGCGGCGGCGCCGGTAGGGGTTCAGGCTGGGGTGGTCGTAGGTGCGGTAGCCGAAGCGGACGCCGTAGTCGTTGATCGCCTGCCACCGCAGGGGCAGTAGCTCGACGTAGTCGTCGGCGGACAAGGGCACCGGCACATGCCCCGTCACCGCCACCAAAGCCGCCCACATCTCGTTGGGTGAGACGGCGACCTGCGGCATCATCGGGTGCCGCAGCGCCTCGTGCCGGCGCTCCTGCCACCCGCAGATGACCCACTCGTCCAGCAGCTCCTGAAGCTGCGTCAGGCTCCAGCAGGCATCCTGCTCCGCGGCCGCGCCCCGCTGGGAGACATCCGAGCCGGTGTGGCCCGGCAGATACTGGCTGAACCCGTCGGCAATCGCGCGGAAGGTCCGCTCCACGTTCCCCTTCGCCGGGCCGTTCGCCGGCGGCACCGGCTGCACCGACACCCCCAGGCTCTCGCACGCCGAGACGAACGACGCCGACACGTACACCCGGCCCTGGTCCACCACCACTGTCTCCGGCATGATCACCGGCCGGGCAGCCGCCCCCTCGAGCCGCGCGTCCAACGTCACCAGCCGCTCATACGGGATGACCGACCGCTGCATCGACAGCGCCGCATCCCACCCCGGCCGCATCGCCGTCGGCACTACCATCTGCGCCAGCAGCATCGCCGCGTCCACCGACGTCGTGCCCACCGGCCGCAGCACCGCCGCGCAGATACTGCGCGTCGCCACGTCCAGCGCGATGCTCAGCTCAAGACGGCCGGTCACACCGTCGTCCAGCACCGCCAGGACATCCAGCGGCGTGCTGTCCAGCATCACCAGCTCACCCGGGCGCAGTGCCACCGTCGGCGTGAACGGCGGCGCCGGCCGCGACGCATGCCACCGCCGCTGCGCCGCCGTCCCCAAAAGGCCCTGTCCGTCGGCCACCGCGTGCACCAGCCGGTTGAACGTCGACACCGGCGGCAGGGCCACTACTCCGGCGCCGTGCTCCTCCTCCAGCAGCCACCCCACCCGGCGGCGCAGTCGCACCAGCGTGCCCGTCGACCGCTCCCGCTGCCCCTCCAGCACTTTCCTGACTGCCGCGACCACCCGTTCATCGGCCCGCCCCATCGCCGATCGCTCCCGCACCGCCCGGCCGTCCACCAGCCCCCACAAGCCCTCGCTGCGGTAGCGTGCCCGCATCCGGCGCACCGTCGCCGTACTCGCCGCCCAGCCTGCCGCCGTCAACTCCTCGGCCTTCGCCAGCTCCCGCTGCGCCAGGCTCCGCGTCGCCGGGTCGAACTGCTCACGCGGGGCGCCCTGCCCGACCGCGTCAGGAAAGCCGGTCTCCACCTCCCGCACATGCCGCTGCCACGCCAGAGCCCGCTCCCGCACCTCCACCGGCAGCGCCTCCAACAGCCCGAACGGCGGCACCCTGCCCGGCGCCGGCCCGCCTTCCACGCCGAAGGACGGATCGGCGAACAGGTAGGGCAGCAGCACCACCGCCGAGGCGCCCTCGTCACTCACCAGCGTGGCCCGGGCGCCTTCCAGCACGGCGAGCGTCCATACCCGTCCGTCGTAGCGAAGGCGCGCCCCGACCTCGACAACCGCCTGCGTCACGCCGCTTCGGCCTCCTGCCGTGCGACCGAGACGACCACGCGCTCGTGCAGCGGTTCGTCCAGCCGCACCCGCAGCACACCGTTCCACAGCGCGTGAAAGACCGCAGGCCACACAGCGATCGGATCCCCCAGCTCACACACCGCCTCCACCGCCGGCCGTGGACTGCCGAAGGCCTCCAGCAGAGCCGACATGCACGACCCTGCGGCGTACCGGGGATGCCGGTAACCCGCCAGCCACCGCACGTTGGCCACCAGCACCGGATCCGGCGGCCCCGCGAGCCGGTAGGACCAGCCCACTGCCTTGGCGGCAGCCGCCACAACCCGTGCCCGCTTGGCCAGCCGGGCAGAGGGGCCGCTGCGTCCCGCGCAGTCGACCAACAGGCCGCTTCCGTCCTGAAGCCTGGCCATCAGCTGCGGCGCATGACCGACGACCCTGCTTTCCTCAGGCCACACCAGTTCCACCGGCCGGCAGGCCAGCGCCACCACCGCCGGATCCCGGTCCAGCAGCATCAGCTGAGTCCGCATGACACCGGACCCGTACGCCACCAGCCGCCCGGTCGTCGACGACCACCACCAGCCCGGAGCCACACGCCGCCCGGGCCGGACGGGAAAAGGCCGTACCGCAGGAGAGTCCTCGAAGGGGACGTCCTGCGCAGCCTCAAGCCACGGGACCTGACGCGGGCACCCCAGAGGCTCTAGAAAGCGCACATCGATCAGGCTGGCGTCTACGGCTGGAGCGCCTTCGAGCCGCACAGCACCATCCGTGCTGTGCGGCTCGGGGATGCGGCACCCGCCCTCGGGTACCGCGAACGATGCGGCCTCCGGGCTGCTGTCGATGATCACGTACTCCACACAACGCCATGCCTGACCTGCCGCGCAGGAGAACCGGCCGGTAACCGCAATGTCGGTGCAGCCGCGGGTTGTTGGGCTGCGCGGGGCATCCCGGGTGCCGGGCGGGGGCACCGGTGTCAGTGCAGAGTTCTGCACTTTCACTCCGCCACGCAGCGCCCTGTCGGCAACGGCTGGCCGACTGCCGACCGGCTTGCGCCGCCAATGGGCTGCCGCCGGTCGTGTCAGTCCCCGCCCTCACCCGCGGCGAGTACCTCGGCCAGCTCCTGGGCGGGCAGGCGGGACCACGCGGCGACCTCCTCCAGTGCCACCCCGGCGGCGACGGCTGCGGCGGCGGTATGTACGAGGGCCCGGTCGATCAGATCGGCACTGTGGCTGAGGTGCACCAGCAGAGTGCGGGCCACCTCGGCGGTGGTGCCGCTGTGCACGCCGCGCAGCTCCACCAGCTGTTCGCGTGCCTCGTCGACCAACTGCGTGATGCGGAACCGTTGTTCGGCAGGAACGGTGGCCCGCCACCGGGTCCCCGAGCCGCCCGACTGGGCTTCTGCCGCCATGACGCGCAACTGGCCGGCCATCGTGGCGGGCTGCTGTTCCCGCTTCAGGTGCCACGGATCCTCCCGCCAGCCCGGCGGTCCCGTCTCGTGGCGGCGGGCGCGCAAGATCGCGCCCTTCCAGCCGTTCAGCGGGCTGCCGTGGTCGGCCGCAAGTTCCGGGCCCAGCCAGGTGCGGCCCACCCACTCGCCCATCCGGTGACAGAACGCATCGTCGGCGCCCCGCACCCGAGGCCGCATCCCGCCGCTTGCCTGCCAGGCCACCTCGGCCATCGCCGGCTCCAGCAGCGCCTGCGCCACGGCCACCACCTCCGGGAAGATCGCCGCGTCCCGGCCCACGATCCGCCACCACGCAAGCCGTGACCCCACGCTGCCGCCCGCCAGCTGATGCAGACGGCGCGGCCAGACCTCCTCCTGCTCCCAGTACAGGGCCTGCTCCCACCAGCGGGCCACCACCGCATGCGCCAGCGTGAACGCCTGCTCCGGCTCCACCCCGGCCCGCACCGCACGCCGCGCCACGCCCGTCCACCGCCGCTGCGCGGCCACCACCTCCGCCGCGCCGCGCACATCGAGGTGTTCCAGCGGCTGGTCGGCGTCCGCGTCCAGCAGCCAGCGTCCGTGCCAAGGCAGACCCGATGCCAGCGTGGCAGGTAGCGCACCGCTCGCAGTGCCTGTCCGGTGCGCCGCGCGGTGCACAGCCGGCAGCCGAACGCGGCCGGACCCGACACCGTGCCCGCCGCCCGCCACCGTGCCTGTGCCACCCCGGCCTCCCGGCCGGTGCTGATCTTGGGGTCGTCCATGGTGAAGGCAGGCAAAGCGCGCGCCAGTACCTTGGGCTCCACCCTGCACAGCTCGGCGAGCACCCGCCGCCCGGCCCCGTTGAGGACGACCTCCGCGTCCGCCCGCGCACCGCCGCCGTCGTGCCGGGCAGGGGAGTTGCGGCATGTCCACAGCCGCAGCACACCGGCGGTCGGGAGACCGTAGCGGGCCGCCACACGGCTGATCAACGATGCGGTCAGCTCCCCGGCCAGCGGCACGGTCCGCAACACCCCCGCTGCCACACCACACCCCCGATGCCGTTTCCTGCTCCTGCTCAGGGCCAGCCCCACACGCGCCTCACAGCCAGCCCGCGGCCCCTGCCTGGGTGGCTCGCCTCCGGCGGGCCGGCCGGGTTCCGAGGGCCGACTGCACAAGGCTAGAGGTCACCGCCCAACTTGCCGCCCTCGCCCACCCCTGAGTCACAAAGCAGGTGCTGGCCTGCGGCCAGCGTCAGGTCAGTAGTCGAGGTCGAGGTAGTCGATGTCGTTGAGGGTGACGTCGGAGAGTCCCATGGCGCGGGCTCCGCTGTCTTGGAAGTAGATCTCTTTGAATCCTTCGGCGATGATCTGGCGCATCTGCTGGTCGCTGGCTCCGGCCTCGCGGGCGTTGAACAGGCGCTGCGCGTACACCGGGGGGAGATGCACGGTCAGGCGCCGGAAGCGACCGTCGTCGGTCGTGCCGATGGGCGCGGTGTACCCGAACCGGGCCCGTGTCTCCACCGTGATGCCGCGCGTGGTGGCGGCCTGCTTCTGGCGGCGCTTGCGGACCTGCGGCTGCCACCGCTGCCGTACCGCAGCGTTGATCCGGTCCGCGATCGCCTTGGGCGGGTGCTTGCGCTCGCCCTTGCGATAGCGCTCCACCGACCGTTGGCTGACCCCGATCTCCTGGGCAACGGCTTTGGTCGTCCTGAGCTGCTTCATCAGGAAGTTGATGCGGGCCTGGAGGGTCTTGGGCGGCTGGCGGGTGAAGGCTTCCCGGTCGGCGCGTTCGATGGCGTCGTCGATCTCCCCGGCCACGGCTACTCTCCTTCGTCGAGGACGGCGTCGCCGCCCTTGATGTGCCGGGCCGGGTTGAGGCCTTGTTCCATGAGGTCGACCGCCCAGAGCATGGACTGGACGCCTTCGAGTTTGGCCAGGCCAGGTGTGGGCCCGAGGCGGAATCCGCCGGGCTGCGGCTTGCCCGACGCGGCGTAGGGGAGGAAGTCCAGCGGGCTGTCGCCGGGTGAGGGGTAGACGACGCAGTCGGAGAGCACGGCGAGCGGGTACAGGCCTGTCATCGTGGCCATGTTGCGCAGTTTGCGGTGCATGTTGATGCGGGCCTTGGAGATGACGGCGGCGCGGATGTCGGGGCGCCAGGTCGGCCGCTGAAGAGCCGGCCACCGTTCGCCCTCCTTGTACTTCCTGCCCTGCGGGCGCTCGCGCAGCTTGCCGATGCCGCCCTTCACGGTTGCCTTGATGGCGGCGAGGACGGCCGCCATCGCCGGGTCGACCTCCTTGTGCCGCTCCATGGCCGCTAGGAACTCCGCGTCGGTCAGGTCTTTGGTGACGCCGAGGTCGGCGAGGGTGTCGACGTAGGCGGCCTTGAGGCGGTCGTGCCACGGGTCCAGGTACGCGCCGGTCTCGCGGCGCAGGTATCCCTCGAGGGGGGTCACGTTGTAGCCGAGCTCCTGGGCGTAGGCGACGGTGTGCGTCTGGTACCAGGCAGGTTCCGTCGGCCGGGTGCCGTCCGGAGTGAAGGGCGAGGGCAGACGCGGGTCCACCTCGATGTGGGACAGGTCGACCAGCCAGGAGCCGGGGATCTTCGGGTTGAACTTCGGGCCCACGAAGTGGTCGGGGGCGGACAGGCCGACGACCAGGCGGGCCGCTGCGGCGAGGAAGGCGGTGTTGAGGTCCAGGCCGACTGCGAAGGGCAGGGTGCACTCCTCATCGGTGAGCAGGTCCACCGGCCGCACCCACTGGTACGCCTCCTCGTTGAGGAACCCACCCGTCCAGCCGGAGGTCACGACGACCGGGTACTCGGGGGTGGCCTCCGGCGGCGCTGGCTCCATCGGCTCCGTGCCCAGCGAGCCGGGATTATGGCCGGGCACCCAGGTCCCGCTCGCTTCGTCGCGCACCGCGCGGGTGGGCGGGCGCAGCGCGGTCATCAGCTCCAGCCCGGAGACGGCGGTGGAGCCGCGCGGAGTGATGACCCGCTGGGCGTACACGCCGAGGACGCGGGCGACGTCGGCCGGCTCCATCTCCGAGACGCCTGGCCAGGACCGCTCATCGAGGGCGTCCCAGGACAGGATCGCCAACTGCACACACTGCCGCTCACGCCCCTGGGCCTTGCGGTAGATCCTCGCCCACGGGCCGAACCCGCGCTGGGTGAGCCGCCACTTCGCCTTCACCACCTGCTTGACCACCGGGTGATCCTCCGGCAGGCGCAGGGAGCGGCGCTGTTCGTGGCCTTCCAGGCGCTCGGGCAGCCCGAGCTTCACGGCAGCCGCGGCAGTGAGCACGATCAGCGGATCACTGTCCTTGCCGTAGCGGTTCAGCTTCGGCGCTCCGAGGCCGGACTCGCGCAGCGTCCACTCCACCAGCTCCACCACGGTGCTCGCCGGGCAGTCCAGCACGATCCCGTCCACGCCGTACGCGCAGCCGTCACCGTCCAGGACCGCGAGGGGCCCGTGCGGGAAACGCGGGCCGGCTGCGGGCTGCGCCGCCTTCTTCATGGCCGGACGCCGCGATGTCGCAGCGGGCCGGATGACGGGGCGCGCCGGCGCCGCAGCCGCAACGGCGGGAGCCTGCGGGACATCTGCCGTCTCCACCCTGGACGCGGCCGGTTCGGCAGACGCCGCGGGAGCCGATGCCGCAACCGAGGCTGTCGGCGCCGCGCCGGGGGCGGGGTACTTCGCCGCCCATCCGTTCAGCAGCCGCTGGTAGGCGTCCAGGCGCGGCGACTTCGGCTCACTACGGCCGTTCTCCCAGTTCTTCACCGACTGAGTCGTGGTCTTCAACGCGGTGGCGAGACGGGCCTGAGTGATACCGGCGGCCTCACGCAGCCGGGCACGCTCCGCCGGAGGCGGCAGGTGCGGCTCCTCGTTCAACAGAGCGTCGACGGACGCGAACAGCTCTTCCTCAGATGCCATGTCCCTGCACCTTCACGCCAGAACCCGAGACTTCTTAACCAACAATTTAACCCACTCTTTAACCCTACCGCGCCCATTCCAGTCCCAGCGTGGCGAGTGCGGTGAGTTTGTCGTCGGTGAGCTTGGCCCGGCGGGTCTTGGTGTTCGTCAGCCATACTCCGAGCCGGACTTCGGTTCCGTCCGGCAACGCCTCTACGTGCCCTCGTGGGACGGTCAGGGAGCCCGTGCGGGTCTTGTATTGCGCCAGGGCCGCAACGCCCTTCTCGAAGGCGCTCAAGGCCGTCTGGGGCGCCGCGGCGGGTGCCTTCGGCTCCGCGGGCGGAGCCAGCGGCACGACGCCGATGGCCTCCAGGCGTTGGCGCTGCCCCTCTGTCAGGGTCTGCCAGACCTCGGGCTTGCGCTGCTCGGCGAGCCATTTCCCGATGTCCATGCCGTGGACGGTGACGCCGGGCAGGACCTCCACCTGGCCGGCTTGGCCTTCTTCGTCGGCGACCAGTTCGCGCAGTGCGGCGTAGTGCCGCTGCCATTCCGCCGGCCAGTCCGGGTTCCAGTCCTCGTCCACGGCCTCCAGTGCCGTCTTCCATTCGGGATGAACCTCCAGCGCGCCGGGTCGCCGCAAATTCGCGAGCCACATCCCCAACGGCTTGCCCAGCGCTGTCGCGGTGCGGGGGGCGCAGAGTGTCCAGTGCTGGTCGTAGTAGGCCTTGGCGGCTTCGAGGTTTTCTTGGAAGCGTTCATCGGCCGGCGACCAGACCATGCCGAGCTGTTCGAGTCGGCGGGCGCGCTGGCCGGTCATCTGTCCGGCTGCGTAGGCGCGTCGTTGTTCCGCGACCCATTGTCCAAGGGGTGTCGCGCCCTCGCGGTGTCCGTAGGGCACGCGGGCGTTCCCGACCCGCTCGACGTACGTCTTCAGCTTCGCCCACCCGCGTGCCCAGTCCTGGCGTTCGGTGTCGATCACGTTGAAGGAGACCCAGTCCGCGACCATCACCGGATCCCGGGGGGCGGCAAAACGGAGCAGGAGACGAGATTCGTCTTCGCCTTCCTCGGGCGCAGAGCCGATGTTCACGGACGGCTGCGCGACGCCCTTCTGCGGCTCCTGTGGAATCGCCAGCAATTCCACGACCTCTTCATCGTGAGCCCGCAGGCCCTCCAGGACTTTCACCAGGGGCCGGTAGGAGCCGGAAGTGAACATGTCTTCCGGCTTTTCTCCGGGCTGGAGGAAGACGGGCACGATCAGGGAGGCGACCTTGCCCTGTCCGGGCTTCTGACGGAGCGCCCGGCCGATGGCCTGGACGATGTCGTGCGGAGAGCCCTTGGGATCAAGGAGGGCCACGCTGTCCACGGCGCGGATGTCGACGCCCTCACCCAAAACGCGACAATTCGAGAGGACGGCCCGCAGCGCTGTGGACCCGAAGCCGCCCAGGACTCCCCGCCGACGCTCGGGGACGTGCTCGCCACACAGCCAGTCCGCCCAGATCTTCGCCGGGTACTTCTCCGGCTGGTCGGCGTGCAGCTTCGCCGCCACCCGCTCCAGGCCCTCCGCGTACGCCTGCGCCTCGATCGTCCGGTGATGGAAGGTGATGCACGTCGACAACTCGTGCTGCGCCATCGTGTGCAGCAACGCGGCCTGCAAGGCTCCGAGCCTTTGCCCCCGTACCTCTTCCGTGTGCCGCTCCTCGCCCATCAACTTCTCCGGGGTGACGACCGGGTCCTTCAGCTCCAGCACGATGATCTGATACCGCGCCAACAGTCCGCGCGACACGGCAGAAGCGAGCGAGAGCTTGTACAGGACGGGCCCGAAGACCTTCTCGTCGTCCATGGAGGCCGCCAACTCCCGCGGCAGCGGATCCCGCACCCCTTCGGCGACTTCCCGGTTGAGCCGCTCTTCCCAGATCCGCGGTGTGGCCGTCAGGTACAGGCGGCGGTGTGCCGGGATGACGGTCTGGTCGTGGATGTCGGCCCAGGCCTTACCCATCGAACCGGAAGTCCTGTGGGCCTCATCAACGACCGCGAGGTCTACTGGAGCAAGCTTCTGACCGTAGGCACCCTCGAAAGCCTCTGCCAGGACACCCAGCGACGCGTAGGTGGCGTAGATGGTGACAGGCCCCTGCCCGTGCCACAGCGCCAACTGGATCGGGTTCGTCGTAGAGCGCACCTTCAACGACCACAGTTCCGGATCGTCCTGAAGCGAACACACCGCAACCGCCGGCCCCTTGTGCCCGGCCTCGTGCCACGCCCTCACCGTCTGCGCCAGGAGATCCAGTGTCGGCACCAACACCAGCACACGCCCCCTGGGCACAAGCCGCTTCGCCGACGCCGCCGCGATAATCGTCTTCCCCGTCCCACACGCCGCGTGCACCTGCCCACGAAGACCATTCCAGGGAATACCACCCGGCGGAACATCAAGACCCCGAACAATGGCAGCAACGGCCTCGATCTGGTGATCACGCAACTTCACGGCCATGCCCCGTGCTCTCCTTTTCGCGGAATGTAGCGCGTAATAACAAATGGAATCCAGGCGCAAGGTTGGGGTGTAACCTCTGATCCCAGAATCTACACAGTCGAGTCTCATGATGCATCACCCGCGAATCAGCTTCGCCTACGAGGGTGACACATGGCTCAATCTCACTCACGAAAGCCTGGTTTCCCTGTATGCTGGCAAGGGGCTGGTGAACGTGTCGGGACAGTCAGGCGATGGGGGAGGGGTTCAGGGTGGAGCGCAGCGGAACCCCTCACTACCGTGAGGCCGGCACCCCGTCAGGCCGATGGCCCGTCACATCCGTTGCAAGGGTGGTAGCTGGGAATCCCAAGCCCTACACAGTCCCGCGCCTGATGCACCCACCCCCTACTGCCAGCCTCAGGAATCCCGCTTGCGGGATTCCTTCAATTCGCGCTTGCGCGAATTGACACGCAATCAGAATTCCGCTTGCGGAATTCGATTCCCGCGCTTGCGCGGGGAATCTGGCGGAGCGTCAGCGGAGCCGTTCCCT
>NZ_KQ948958.1 GCF_001514235.1 Streptomyces caeruleatus
GCAGCGGCGCAGGCCTCGCCCAGCTCACTCCTTGCCTCGCCCCTTGTCCTGGTTCTTGAGGTTGCGGCCTGCACCACTTGGTGACTTCAGGTAGGCGATCTCGTCTTCTGCGACCTCCACTTGGCGTACAGGTACGTACATGCCCAGATGGAGGCTCCGAGGGCGGTAAGGGTCACGCCCTGAGCTACCACCAGACGCTTGGTGAGCTTGCCTCCAGTTGACGTGGCATCGCTCTTGCAGATGCCGACGTGGCCCGTCTCTTGTGAGTGCCGCTGCAGATCTTCGAGACCTTCAGCCTGAAAAGGACACTCCGTGCACGCGCAATTGGTCATCAGTTGATCCCCCCAACGGAACCTAGATTGCCACAGGTTGAGCGCATCAACGCACCACTTGGCCATCCTCCAGCCCGGAGCCAGCCGGAAGGTAGCTGTCGCCCCGCAGCAGCGTCGTGCCAGGTCCTAACGCACTGGGGTGCGAATGCCCGGTGGTTCTGAGCTGCCGGCATCGCACGGGTGTGCGTGTAAGCCCTGGGACTGGGAACTGGTCCCCTCCCCGGCTGTGCTCTTCTCCCCGCGGCAGGGCCCTGTGGCCTTTCGCGGTTCTCAAGGCGGCCCGCTCTCGCGGGGCGGGTAAGGCGCCGGATCAAGGAGCCTCGTTCGGCAAACCGTTGGCTCCATACGTCGGGGTCTTGCCAGAATCCGAAAGGTGAAGGCAGCTCAGATATCCCGGCAGCACCTCGTCTCGCAGGTCCTGCTCAAGCAGTTCACCACAGCCGGGCAGGATGGTAGCGGCCGCCAACTGCGTCCCGTCGACGTGCGCAACCCGGAGCGTCGGAACAAGCTGGCGAGCACACGGACGTGCGGCTGGGCCGATACCTTCGTGGCGTTCGACTCCGCCTCTGCCGAGAATTTGTGGAGCTCCGTGGAGAGGCGTGCTCCCGCTGCCTTCGAGGCCGTACACGCCGGTACGCCATTTGCCGACCCCCTGCACGTTGAGGCTCTGCGTGACCTGGTCGTGCTCCACTATGTGCGCTCGCACCGCTATCGCAGCGTGTACACCAACGCGTTCGAGACCGTGAGCGTGAAGCTCCGTGGTCAGCTCGTTGAGCAATATCCGGAGCAGCTCCGCCGCGAGGCGCTACGGCAGACCAGGCTCCACCTGGCCGGCTCGGGCCCCCTCGGCGCCTTCGCCGAGCGCCTCATCGAGCAGTCCGAGGTTACCCAGGAGTTCGAGAACGGCAAGCTGTTCCGCACCAGCATCGAGGGCATGTTCAACAAGGTCCGTGCTGCGGCGGCGAAATGGAGTCTGGAGGTGCTTACTCCGGAAAGTGGGCAGTTCCTGGTCGGCGACAATCCAGCCGTATCCGTACGCACGGACGTAAGGCCCTTTTCGTACAACATGGCCTTCGGTGACGCCCACTCCATCGTCCTGCCCATCAGTCCCCGTCACCTGCTGGCGCTGGGACGGGTAAACCTGGTCGGCACCATTCCCCGGACCACTGTCAACGACCTCAACACCGTTCAGATCCGCGCCGCTGACCACTACGTCTACATGCACCCTCGGAGCACTCGGCTGGAGACCTTCGCGAGGGACACAGCGAGACGGTGGCGCGCCAACCAAGCGAAACGCTGAGCAGCATCCGAGCCGTTTCGCCTCGCTCGTGCCCCGAAGATTCGCGCCGATAGGTTTCCCGCCATGGTCTACAAGTTCGGTCCTAATGAGCAGTGCCTACGACGCTGTCGAGCAGTGATCCCAGTGATCGTGCAGGCTGCGGAGAAAGTGACCACACAGGGCGTGCGGGTGCCGCACGAACACCAGAACGTCGTGTATCCCCATGATGGGCTGGTGGCAGTCCACCAATCGGACCGCGAAGGCTCTGGTCTCCTTGTACGACCAGGGCTACACGATCGAAGCAGCTCCCTTTATGCGCAACCTGCTCGGTCACTCCTACGCCATGAACTGGCTCGCTGACAGTGGCGAGCCAGCCGTCGTCGCGCTCAGCGAGTACTGGCGTGAGCACAAGCGGAAGCTGGCAAACAACGTCAACGAGACCTGGAACCTCCCGGAAGTGATCACCCCGCCCGCTTCCGAACCGCTGGTGTTCGCCAACCCCGAGAGCGAGCGAATTCACAAGAAGTTGATGGGGGAGCTGGAGAACTTCGACACCATGGTGAAGGCGTACGGCACCGCTGACGTCTACCGGGTCTATCGCCACCAGTCCGCCTACTCGCACACCACAGGCGCGACCGCCGACGCTTTTCTGATCGTGGACGAGGGCAAGCTGAAGTTCACCACGGAGCCCAAGGGTGGCGAGGCCGACATCACCGCTGAGCGTCTGTGGATTCCGGTTGCGCTCCTTCAGGCAGCAGCCGCGATCAGTCCACTGCTCTTGGGCAACCCCATGAAGTCGACCATCGACAGGACGATGAACGACCTTGGCCTGCCACCCACCCTGCTTAATCTCCAGCGCACCAGGCCGCTGCTGTAGAGGGCATTGCCGTCGAAGGGCGTCCGACCCAGGCTCGATGGTGGGGCGCGACGCGTAGTCCCTCACGCATCCGACCTCGTATGACTCCGACGCGTGTTCTGCCCTCCACGACCTGAAGACCTGTGTCCGACGGGTCCAATAGTCGTCGGTCAATGAGGATCGGCGGGCGTAGCCACGTCCCGTGATCTTCCCAGTGCTGTCCGACCTCATAAGAGCGACGTTCGACCCAGTACACCGGGTCCTTGGCGTAGCTCTCGATGCAGCCGGCATCGGACGCGCCGGTGGGCATCTCCTTGAAGTCCGAGGCCGGGATCGTCTCGAGCTGCCACTTGACGTCGCACAGGTCGATGTCGCCGTAGTCATACACGAAAGCACCGTTGTCGCCGTGATCGAAGAGGAATTGCTCAAGGACGTCGTCCGGCCAGTGCAGGGATGCCAGTGCAGGGTCGGCACGGAAACGGTCATAGTTGAGGTCTTCACGACGCGCTGCCATCAGTGGGCTAAGGTCGCTCAACTTCATGCCGCCAGGTGTACAGCAGATTCCGGGCAGTGTTCCCCCGGCTCCAACTCACCAGGTGCTGAGGCACGTGACGTTGAGGTCGCGAGGCCGTCGGATGGCGCGGAAGATCGCCGAAGCGCCGGAGGAACCGCAGCCGACTCCCGCGTGACGTCCGCCTCGTGACGTCGTTGAACAGCGTGACTCCATAACGCAGGGCTCCGGGGATGCACCGCTCTCCCCGGGGCCCGTGGTGTGTCCGGGCCAGGTCAGGACCTGTCTCGGAGGATCTCGCCGGTGTGTCTCGTTGGAGAGCTTGCTGATCAGTAGTCGTCGAACGGCATGGGATCGCCGGCCCTGAACGCGGTGCAGCGGGTGCAGGTGCTGCTGTGGCAGGTGTCTTCCTTCGCGTTGCGCCGGTTCGCGGTACAGTGCGTCGCCCGCCACGGGTAGGGCACAGCGTCGGCAGCCGCCTGGGCAGCCGCCTGGGCAGCCGCCCGGGCCTCGGCGAGCGCGTCCGGGTTGTCCTGGTCGTCCAGAAGCCGCAGCGCGCGGTGCAGGGCCTCGCGGGCCGCCGTGGTGTCGGGGGCCCGACGGGCGGTTTGGGGCACGTGAACTCCTAGTCTCGGTGGCGAGTCGAGCCTACGATCTGCCGATGGTCCACGCGGTGGCGTCGGTGAGGTACAGCGCTTCCGTTTGATGGGCGGCGCTGCTGCGCGAAGTGGGCGGGTGACGGGCTTGACGACTTGGCGGCTGGCCCGCCGGCTCGCCTCGTCCGGCTGCACCGCGACCTCCCCGCCGGCGGGTGCCGATCGCCTCGAACCCTTCTGTACGGTGCTCGACTTCGGGCACCTTCGCAGGCGGACCAGGTGCTCGGCGACGTCGGCGACGTCCGGCGGGGGCGGGAAGATCGTGCGGAAGGTGGGGAGCACGGAGTAGAGGAGGACGTGCTGCGGGCTCATGCCGATCAGGGCGTAGAACCAGCCCTGGTCTTCCTTCCAGTGCATCCGGATGCCGCCGGTGCCGCCGCCGGGCGGGCCGATCACCCGGCTGCGGCGGCGGATCGGCCCCATCCACACCGCGCGCAGGGTCTTCACCCCGTCACGGCCGGGCATCGTCTCGGATCCTGAGGTGGCGCGGATGCGGAAGATCAGGACCCTGGTCGGCGTGGGCGCGTTCCCGTGGATGTCCTACGCCTACAAGCTCGCCCCCAAGCTCAGCGATGCGGCGGACGAGCAGGTCGACAAGTCGTGGACCAGCGCCCTCGTGCTGGCGGCGACCTCCCCGTTGTCGTCGGCGTCCTGTACGGCCTGGCCGCGCCGGCGGCGCGACGGGACCTGCTGCGCCGGGCGGGGCGGTGCTTCGGCGCGATCGTGGCCATGATGGCGGCGGCATCCGTCTTCCCGATCATCGTGCTCTCTGGTATGCCCGCGGGTCACGGACCAGTTGGTCCAGGGCCCGCCGGATCCAGGCGGAGCCGGTTAGGGACGCGCATGTTGTGACAGGGCGGGCGCGTACTGGGATGACAACTCGACCGAGTAGCGATCAGTGATTTGGTTCCAGGCCAGGAACGCTGCGGTCGTCGCCAGCAGCCCGTTGCAGTACCCGTCTATGACGAGCGGGGGCGCTTCCCAAGAGCGAGCGAGGATAGCCGCCAGCTTCTGATAGGCGTCAGCCAGGTCCCTGCGGTACCAGGCGCAGACCTCTGCGACAGCCTGGTCTCGGGTCATGCCGCGGTGTGCGACCAGGACGTTGATGACGTTGACGTTCTCGTGCCGAGCCTTCTCGTACCCCAGAGTGAGCAGATCGCTCTGCCACGACGACAACCGCACCAAGGCCCACAGCAGGTCATCCATTGCCGGGTCCTCCATGACGGAGTCCGGCAGATCCAGGCCCAGGCTGTACTGGGTGAAGACAACCAGGCCCAACATCATGCCGACTGCGTGGTGACGGTCCTCAAGGAAGTCGATGTGAGGGGTGTTGCCGTAGTCAGCGACCCTGAATTCAGCTTCGATCCAGTCCTTCTTCCACTTCCGATAGCGGGCGCCGAGAAGTGATGGGAAAGCCATGCCTTCAACCGTCTCGGCAAAGGCAAGCAGCCAAGGATCTTCCGAGAGGATCCGGCCAGTGTCGAGATACTCAAGGATGTTGGCGTAGAACTGGCGCACGCCTCCGCGCCGGGCCCAAAGCTCCTCGTCCCGTTCCTCCATGGCGAACCACAGCGTGTAGTAGCGGGCAATGTTCTCCAGGCGTTCGGGACTGCTCTCGGCATGCATCATCGAGGTCAGCAGGGTGTGGTCCTGGCCGAGGAACGGGGCCAACAGCCGTGGAGGCAGTACGCCCTTCGAGATGAACCACTCGTGTACCCGGGGTCGTACCGTCACGTAGTACGGGCTGAGCTGAACCGCGCGAGGAAAGCTCAGTAGCGGCACCTCCTTTTGCCGCTGAACACAGCCGGGGACCGAATACGGATTGGTGCCAGACATGAGCGCCACCGGGCATGCCTCTCTCGTCGATGGGTGCCGGCTTCCGGCTGCCAAGGGGGTAATCCGACTCTTACGGGGCCACCACCGACGTGAGGGCGAAAAGGCCCACTCAGGGACTTCCCTGCTGGAGAGTCCAAGAATCCAGGTAGGCCGGCCGTATCACGAACTCGCTGTCGTATGAACCTCTCAGACAGGGGCGCAAAAGGAGGCGCAACCGCTCGCCACACCGACGGACGGGACTGGCCCTCCTCAGTGGCCGTCACTCACGGTGAGGTTGCTCAACGGCTTCTCAGCCCAAGGTCCCGCTTCGGTGATGGTTCGGGGAGGCGCAGGGCGTCGGTCATGACGCGACAGTCAGCCAGGAGAGCCGGCCACCACCAGAGCTCCGTCACGCGCCCTCCGGGTCTCACTCAGTGTCAACCGTGGTGATGAGTAGAGCAGTGTGTTCTCGCGGTACAGCTCGTACCGGTACGAGGTGGCCCGTTCCAGGTCGCGGCGCTGCTGGGGGTCGGCGTCGGGCAGGGTGAGTTCAACGAATCCGCGGCCGTCACGCAGGATCGACCAGGTCCTCACCGAGCGGCTGGAGCGGTCGCCGCAGTCGGTGGTCCGCGAGGTCCTCGGGGAACGCCGGCCTTCGGGGTGGGTCCTGGCGCAGCTGCGCGGCGAGCGCGGCCCGGACCGGGGTGTTCTGCACGTGGTGGACGGCGACGAAGCGCCGCAGGGCGCGCCGCTGCTCGATCTGGAGCACGCGCTGAACGTCGCGGAGAGTCCGGGAACCCGGCTGTGCAACCTGTGTGGCTGCGCGCAGGTTCTATAGCAGCGAAGCTGTTGTAGTCGGCGCGTGCTTGTTACTGAAGAGAGTGATGTGGTCGCCAACTCTGTTGGCTGGCATGTGTATCGGTACGACCTGGAACGTCCCTCGCAGGAACTACCTGAGTACTTATCCGTGTACGCGCCGGATCTGCGGTCATGGGTAGAGAGGTTCGGTGAGCGGCACGGGCAGAGGTTCCTTCTCGGTCCGGACGGACTGCCCGATCAGCGGGTGAACGCGTTCTTCGCGTCGCCCACGATGCGCAATCTGTCGGATCTGACGAACCGGGACTACGCGTATTCCCTGGCTCTGTGGCTGAACTTCCTGCTGGCGGTGGGACGTAGCTGGTGGGAAGCGACCGAGGACGACGCTGCGGAGTTCCAGTTCTGGCGGCTGACCGATCCGGGCAACGACCGGCGGGTGCAGACATCGTCGTTCGCGCGGGACGTCGCCGGCTGCAAGAAGTTCTACCGCTGGGCGGGCAAGCGCTACCGGGTCTGTGATCCGTTCGACGAGCTGCAGTACGGCCGCGGCCGACGGCAGGAGAACGTGAAGTGGCTCGACCCGGCGGCGATCCGGCGGTGGCGCGACCTGGGGGTGCGGGGACGCGGGCTGGACGGCCGGGCGGACCGTTGGTGGCGGGGGCGCAACGACCAGCGCGACGCCGTGTTCGTGGACGGGCTCTACGGCACGGGCCTGCGGCTGACGTCGTGGGCGAGCGTGGTGTTGCCCGAGGTGCCGCGCATCGCGCCGGGGCGAGGGTACTTCACCTGCTCGCTTGCCGATCAGTGCGCCAAGGGCGGCTACGGCTACACCTCCTGGATGCCGCGGGCGGTGGCCGCCGGGGTGCCCACCTATCGGGAGGGCGCGCGGGCCCGGGCGGTCCGGCGGGCCCAGGAGTCCGGTCTCTACGAGACGGTCCGCGGGCTGCGGGTGGTCCAGCTGCCCCGGCGGGGCAAGGGGGTCGAGATCCCGGACGGGAAGGGCGACACCGCCCGCCATGCGTGGAATGACCTGTCCCCGCAGGTCAGCAGCGCTTGTTCGTGGAGACGCCGCAGGGCCTGGAGCCGCTGTCGTTGTGGCTGAACTAGGACGGGCTGCCGCGCGATGCGCACGGCTGACACCACACGTTCGACGCGGCGAACACCCGGATCGCGGACCTCGGGCTGGAGCACTTCACCTGCACCGCCCACATGCACCGCCACTCCTTCGCCCTGAAATGGTTCTCCGTCGGCAAACTCATCTGGGCACAGCGGCTGGGACGCCTGACGGACGAAGAGGCCCAGGATTTCCGGGAGTTGTTGGGCGACCACTGGCACCTGGTGCAAACGATGCTCGGGCACCGGCGGGTGGAAACCACGAAGGAGGTCTACCTCGAGCCGTTCAGAAGTCTGCAGGTCGAACTGCTGCTGGCACACGCGGAGGGCTTCCCGGTGGCCCGGTTCATGGCCGACGCCTTCGCCGGGCATCCCCGGGTCCGCACCGACCCGCTGGCGGGGTCCAGGTGAGCCCCCGGGGAAGGCGGGCCAGCCTGCCCGGCCGGCCGAACCCAACCGCCCACGGGCCGATGGACGGCCTGGTGGTGCGCTGCATCGCCGAGGACGGCAGCGCATTCAGTGACTACCGGTTCGGCGACCTGCCGGTTGCCGAGGGGCTGCGGCAGAGCCTGGCAGAGGCATTCAACCGCCGCACGGCGCCCGGGGCGGGGCTGGCGTCGCTGGAGTCGATGACCCGCGCCTACCGGGCGGCGGTGGTCTTTGCCCGCTACCTGTCGACCCTGGCCTGGCCGCCGACGGAGGTCTCTCACCTGCTGCCCGAGCATCTGGACGGCTTCATCGCCCGTCGCAAGGACACCGTGAGCCGCACGGCCGGGGATGAACTGGCCGAAGTCAAGCGCCTGTTGAAGCGCGCCGAGGGCCTTAGCGAGGCGATGACGGCGAAGCTGGGCGAGAGCAACCCCAAACGACCGCGGCGGGAGAGCCCCAAGGAGAGCTACAGCGCCCAGGAGTTCAAGCGCATCGCCGCTGCGGCCCGCGCCGATCTGCGCGCCGCGGCTGCACGGATCCGGAAGAACCGCGAGGTCCTGCGCCGGTTCCGGCAGGGGGAAGACCTCGGTGGGGACCGGCGGCGGCTGGAGCTGCTGGACTTGGTCGACCGGTTCGGGGACGTCCCGCGCCGGCCTGGCACCCTCGGACGCCGGACCGGCCAGGACGTGGTGAAGCGGTGGGTCTTTCGCTACGGACCGATCGACGACCTCGTCTGCCAGCTGCACCTGTCCGGCATGGAGGTCACCGCAGGGTTCGTGCTGCTGACCGCGATGACGGGCCAGAACAAGAGTGTGCTGCTGAAGACCCCAGCGGTCCATCACCGGGCCGACGGCTACGCCGGCGCCACGCCGACGGCGATGGTGGGGGCCCACAAGCCGCGCCGGGGCCGCCGCGCGCACATAAGCCTGGCCCTGAGTGACCTGCCCGACTGGATCAGCATCCCCTCCAACCTCGAGGAGGTCTCCGCCCGCGATGAACTGCACACTCCCTTCGGGCTCTACCTCCTGCTGCACGAGCTGACCTCGCGGTCGCGGGAGCTGACCGGCACCGACAGGCTGATGATCGGCTGGAGCAGCACGGGCGGCGGCAGCGTCGGCCGCGGGCTGCGGCAGCAGACGGGGGACCGGTGGATCGTCCGCTGGGCACGCGGGCACGGCCTGACGGCGGACAAGTCCGATGCCGAAGGCCACCCGGTGCCGCTGACCGTCACGATGCAGATGCTCCGGCTCACCTACGTCGAACTTCACCAGACGCCGGTCGCCCACACCGAGCAGACTCTGGCGACCGATTACCTGGCCCGCAACCGCGGCAATCTCGCCGCCTACCGGAAGGTCGTCGCCGAGGCCCTGGAGGAGGAGGTCGCCAAGGCCAGAGTCCGCGGCGTGATGGCCCGCCTCACCCGCACTGACCTGGAGCGGGCCCGCACCGACGCGGCTCCGGTCGCCGACGAGTACGGCATCGACGCCACGACCCTGAGGCGGATGATCGCAGGGGAGCTGGACACGGTGATGAACGCCTGCGTCGATCACCTGGGTGGCCCGCATGCCCCGCCCGGTGAGCCCTGCCGGGCTTCCTTCATGCTCTGCCTGGGCTGCCCCTGCGCCCGCGCGCTTCCCCGCCACCTGCCCTTGCAGGTCCTGGTCCACGACCGGCTGGCCGAGCGCCGATCGGACATGACGCCCATGCAGTGGACGCAGCGGTTCGCGCTGGCGCACTCCCAGCTCGCCGACCTGGTCTCCCAGCACGACGAGGCTGATGTCGCCGACGCCCGGGCGAACATCGCCGACGCCGACCGAGCCGTGGTGGCACGGTTCCTGAACAGAGAACTCGATCTTCGATGAGCACCCTCTCCCAGCCATCCGCCGACTGGGACACCGTGCCCGTCGGCACCGAGTGGCCCGGCCCCGACACCGTGGTGCTGCTGCACCGCCCCCTGCGGCCGGGCACCAACTCCTTGGCCCTGTCCCGGTTTGCCGAGGACCGCTGGAACGTCGACCCCGCGATCTTCGAGGAGCACGCCAATGCCAAGAGCCTGAACTTCGCGACCATACCCCGGCCGCTGCGGCAGGACGCCAAGCACTACATATGGCAGCTGATCAACCACCCGAGCCCCGGCAGCATGAGGCACTCCGGCGGCGGCCGCCCCGCCATCGCCACGATCCTGACGGTGTTCAGCGCCTTCAAGGCGTTCATGGCATGGCTGCACCGCCAGGGCATCACCGCATTCGCCCAGGTCACCCCCGCCCTTCTGGACGCATACCGCCTGGACCTGGAGGACGAGCACGTCAGCATGTGGCCCAAGTACCGGCGTGCCGGCGAAGTACGGCGGCTGTGGTCGACCCGCGGCATTCTCCCGGCGCGGATGCGGCTGCCGGCCCTTCCGCCCTGGGACGGAGAGGAGTCACGCGATCTGTTCGGGCGGATCCGCCCGGACCGGGACAACCGCACACCCCGCATCGGTGAACTGACGATGCAGCACCTGCTGAGCTGGGCGATCCGGTTCACCGAGGAGTTCGCCGATGACATCGTGGCCGCCCACGCCGAATACGAGGAATCACGCCTGCGCCAGCCCAGCGGCGCCCCGCAGTCACCAGAGAAGATCCGCACACGGATGACCGCCTATCTGGACCGGCTGCGCGAGCAAGGCGGGATGCTGCCCGGCCGGACCACCGCTGACGGCGCGCTGGTGATCAACTGGCGGCACATCGGCAGGATCCTGGGCTGCGATTCATCGGTCCGGCTCACGGCCAGCGGCCGGATGGCGGCCAAGTCGGGCATCACCATCGCCGACGGCGCCTACCTCAGCACGCCGGTCACCGGCCGGCTCGACGGCCTGCTCTGGCGAGAGCACGGCATCGCCTTCCACGAGGCGCCCAGACTCGCCCGCCTGCTGAGCACGGCATGTTTCGTGGTCATCGCCTACCTCAGTGGCGCTCGCCCCGGGGAAGTCCTGAACCTGCGGCGCGGCTGCGTCGAACACGACTCCGCCAACGACCTGTGGCTGATGAACGGGCGCCACCACAAGAACGCCGTCGACACGGACGGCAACAAGCTCCCTGCGGGAGCGCCCCGACGCGACCCGTGGGTCGTCGTCGAACCCGTCGCCCGCGCTGTCACCGTGCTCGAATCCCTCCACCCTCACCCGCTGCTGTTCCCGAACCGGATCACCCCGCACCAAGAGCACCTCCGCCACACCAAGCGCCGGGGCCAGGCCCGCACCGACGGCCATATCGCCAGAGACCTCGCCAAGTTCGTCACCTGGGTCAACAAGGAATGCCAGCGTCTGGGCCGCACCGACGTCATTCCCCGGGACCAGCGCGGCCTCCTCACCCCCTCCCGCTTCCGCCGGTCGCTCGCCTGGTTCATCAGGCGTCGCCCCCGCGGCCTGGTGGCCGCCTCGATTCAGTACGGCCATCTCCATACTCGAATGCTCCAGGGGTACG
>NZ_KQ948959.1:0-3181 GCF_001514235.1 Streptomyces caeruleatus
CCAACCACCGGCCACGGCCGCTGCTCAGTCAGCAACTCCACCGCACCCGCCGACCAATCCACCTCAGGCGTCGGCTCATCCACATGCAACGTCCGAGGCAACACACCCCGCTGCATCGCCAACACCATCTTGATCACACCACCCACGCCTGCCGCGCCTTGGGTGTGACCGATGTTGGACTTTAGGGACCCCAACCACAGCGGACGGCCTTCCGGCCGGTCCTGCCCATAAGTCGCCAACAGAGCCTGGGCCTCGATCGGGTCACCCAGCCGGGTGCCCGTACCGTGCGCCTCGACCGCATCCACCTCAGCCGCGGTCAGCCCAGCGCTGTCCAGCGCCTGCAAGATCACCCGCTGCTGTGACGGCCCGTTCGGCGCGGTCAAGCCGTTCGACGCGCCGTCCTGATTCACAGCCGAACCCCGCACCACGGCCAGCACCTGATGGCCGTTGCGCTGAGCGTCCGACAACCGTTCCACCACCACCAAGCCGGAGCCCTCGGCCCACCCGGTGCCGTCGGCCGAGGCGGCGAAGGACTTGCAGCGGCCGTCGCCCGCCAACCCGCTCTGCTCGGCAAAGGCTCCCGGGGTGGCCATCACCGTCACACCACCGGCCAGTGCCAGATCGCACTCCCCGGACCGCAGTGCCTGGGTGGCCAAATGCAGGGCCACCAGCGACGACGAACATGCCGTGTCCACCGTCACCGCGGGCCCCTCCAAGCCCAACGCGTACGCGATCCGGCCCGACAGCACGCTTCCCGCAGTGCCGATTCCCAGAATTCCCCCTATCTCGTCTGCCGCCGTCTTCAACGGCTCGCTGTAGTCGTGGTACATCAGCCCGGCGTACACACCGGTCTTGCTGCCCTTCAACGAGTGAGGGTCGATTCTGGCCCGTTCCAGCGCTTCCCACGCCGTCTCCAGCAACAACCGCTGCTGCGGATCCATCGCCAACGCCTCACGCGGCGAGATACCGAAGAACCCGGCGTCGAACTCCGCCGCGTCATGGAGGAAGCCGCCCCTGCGGAAATCGGCGTCGGCCTGCTCCCAGCCCCGGTCCACCGGGAACCCGGAAGTGGCGTCCACCCCGCCGGCCAGCACATCCCACAGGTCTGACGGCGAGGACACCCCGCCCGGGTACCGGCATCCGATCCCCACGATCGCCACCGGCTCGAGCCTGGCCGTGGCGAGCTGCTCGTTCTGCTTGCGCAGGCGTTCGATCTCCTTCAGCGACGACCGCAGCGCTTCAACGTACTTCTCGATGGAGTCACTCATCGGAATACCTCTCGATCGTCGCTAGTTCGTGGTGTTCTCAGCCGCGAGGCGCAGCAGGCTCTCGCCGTCCAACTCGTCGATCGAGACCTCGTCGCCGGACGTGGTGGTCTGCGCGGCCTCGCCGTCTTCACCAGCGAGCTGTAGCAACAGGTCCAATAGTCCCGCCTTGCGCAGGCGGCTGACGGGGATGGCCGCCAAGGTCTCTCCGAGACGGACGTCCGCATCCTCGGACGGCTCCGCCACCAGGGTGTCGGGGCGCAACTCCGACCGAAGGTGGTCGGCCACCGCCTCCGGTGTGGGGTAGTCGAACACCAGCGTGGCCGGCAGGCGCAGGCCGGTGACCGTGTTGAGCCGGTTGCGCAGGTCGACAGCGGTCATCGAGTCGAAGCCCAGTTCCTGGAACGCGGAAGCAGCCTGTATCGACTCCGGGCTGGCGTGCCCCAGAACGGTCGCCGTGTGAGTGGTGACCACCTGTGCCAGGACGGCTTGAGCTTCAGTGGCCGACAGCCCGGCCAGGCGCTGCCTCAGCGCCGTACCCGCCGCCTCGCCGTCCCGCACAGTGGCGAGACTCCTACGACGGACCGGGCCCCGTACCAGCCCGCGCAACAGCCCCGACACCGGCTGACCAGCACGCACACCGGCCGGATCCCAGCGGAGCCCCGCCACGAGTGACCGCCCCGACCGTACGGCACGGTCCAACAGTGCCGTTCCCTCTTCCGCCGTCAGCGGCACAACCCCCGTCGCGCCGATCCGAAGACGGTCGGTTTCTGACAGCTGCCCGGTCAACGCGCTGGTCGGCGCCCACATGCCCCACGCCACCGAGACGGCGGACTCGCCGCCGGCGGCGCGCTGTTGGGCTATCGCGTCCAGCACGGAGTTCGCCGCCGCGTACCCCGCCTGTCCGGCCGCACCCAGCACACCCGACAGAGACGAGAACAGGACGAACGCGGCCAGGTCCAGCCCGGCGGTCGCTTCGTGCAGGTACCACGCCGCGTCCGCCTTCGGACGCATCACGGCATCGACCCGTTCCGGCGTCAACGACGTCACCATCCCGTCGTCCACCACACCCGCCGTATGCACCACCGCCGTCAAGCGATGCTCATCCGGAATCGTGTCGAGCACGGCGGTCAGCGCCGCCCGGTCCGACACATCACATGCCATCACCCGCACCTGGGCGCCCAGTCCGGTCAACTCGTCGACCAGTTCCTGCGATCCCGGTGCGGACGGCCCCTGCCGTGACACCAGGAGCAGATGCCGCACCCCGTGCCGCTGCACCCAATCCCGCGCCACCAACCCGCCCAGCGTCCCGGTCCCACCCGTGATCAGCACGGTGCCCTCAGGGTTGACCGGTCGTGCCTCCACCGACGGGGCCGACGACTCACCCACGCTCGCCGGCGTCAGTCGGGGGCTGTACGCCTGTCCGGCCCGTACGGCGAGTTCGAAGTCGTCCTCGTCACCAGGCGCGAGCACGGTGGGCAGGCACTGCCAGGACTCGGCCCTGCCGTCGACGTCCACCAGCCCGAACCGGCCCGGATGCTCCGACCGCGCCGACCGCACCAACCCCTGCACCCCGGCCCCAACCACGTCCTCGACCCGGTCGGCCGATCCCGTGGACACCGCGTTCCGGGTCACCACCACCAGACGTGCATCAGAGCGCTCATCACTGTCCAGCCACTCCTGCACCAAGTCCAACACCCGGGACACTTCCGAACGCGCCGCCACGGCCACGTCACCGCCGTCCGCTCCGACGGCATCGACGCCCGCGGGCAGGAGGACAAGATCCGCCTCCGGGCACTCGGACAACTCCCGATGCCAGGGAACACCCAAGACCATCGCCAGATCCTGACCACCCACGCCTGCCACCACACACCGCGACACATCACCCGCACCAGCCGGGACAACAGGCTTGAGAA
>NZ_KQ948959.1:3598-4448 GCF_001514235.1 Streptomyces caeruleatus
GGCCACTTCCTCCGCCAGGCACACCTCGGCGAAGACCTCTTCGCCCCGCCGCCATACAGCCCGCAGTCCCTGGAAAGTAGGGCCGTATCCGTAGCCTGTCTCAGCCAGTCCGTCGTACAGGTCGTCCACCGAAACCGGTTCCGCTCCTGCCGGCGGCCATGCCGTTTCCTGCCACACCGGTACGGAGGCCCCGGACGCACCCAGCGTTCCGCTGGCGTGTCGTGTCCAGTCCGTCTCCTCCTCAAGGCGGGAGTACACGCTCACCGCACGACGGCCGGACTCCTCCGGCGCCTCGGCCACCACCTGCACCTGCACGGCCCCGCGCTCGGGCAGCACCAACGGCCGCTCCAGCGTCAACTCCTCCAGGACACCACACCCCACCTCGTCACCGGCCCGCACCAGCAGTTCCACGAACGCTGTGCCGGCCAGCAACACCACACCCCGTACTGCGTGGTCGGCCAGCCAGGCGTGGGAAGCGAGGGAGAGTCGGCTGGTGAACACCACACCCTCACCACCAGCCAGCTCCACCGCCGCTCCGAGCAGCGGGTGGCCGAGGGAGGTCAGTCCGGCGCCTCGTACGTCTCCGGCAACGGCGCGGGGGCGCGGCCAGTACCGCTCGTGCTGGAAGGCGTACGTCGGGAGGTCGATCGTCGCGTTCCGGCCCACGATCGTGGACCAGTCGACCGGGACGCCGTGGGTGTGCATGGTGGACAAGGCGGTCATCGCTGTGTGGACCTCGGGCCTGTCCCGGCGCTGGGTGGCGACGAACACGCCGTCCACCGCACCCGACCCCAACCCCGTCAGCACACCGTCCGGGCCGATCTCCACGAACCGCGTCACGCCCTGGGCA
>NZ_KQ948959.1:5135-8116 GCF_001514235.1 Streptomyces caeruleatus
CACCGCCGCGACGGTGGCCTTCTCACCCCAGCCGGCAACCTCACCCGCCGCCCCGGCGATCTCGGCCTCACTCGCCTCCACCGCCAGCATGGCCCCTTCAGCAGGCAACGCCTGCATCAACCCGGCCCTTGCTGCCACCACCCGGCACGCATCCGGCAGGGAAAGCACCCCCGCGACATGCGCCGCAGTCAGCTCACCGATCGAATGACCAGCCACGTAATCCGGTGTCACACCCCAGGACTCGAGCAGGCGGAACAACGCCACCTCGAACGCGAACAACCCGGGCTGCGTCCACTCAGTACGGTCCAGACCCTCGCCCCCGAACACCACATCCTTCAACGACCCCGGCAACAACCCGGCGAAACCAGCGCACACCTCCTCGAAGGCATCCGCGAACACCGGGAACGCCTCGGCCAACTCCCGCCCCATACCAGCCCGTTGCGCACCCTGACCCGTGAACAGGAACGCCGTCCGGCCCCCCAGGCCGGCTGCCCCGGTCACCACACCGACACCCGGCTCCCCGGACGCCAGCTTGCGCAGGCCCTGCGTCAACTGGTCCCAGTCGGTGCCCAGGACCACCGCCCGGTGCCCGAAACTCGCCCGAGTGGAGACCAGCGCCGCACCGACGTCCACCGGATCCAGCTCCGGATCCGCCTCCACATGCGCCACAAGCCGCCGCGCCTGATCCCGCAGCGCCGACTCCGACCTGGCCGACACCACCCACGGCACCACCACAGGCGGGACAACAACATCCGCACCAGAGACCGGCGTTGATTCAGGGGCCTGTTCAAGGATCACGTGAGCGTTGGTGCCGCTGATCCCGAACGAGGACACCCCGGCCCGCCACGGCCGGTCGACCGTCGGCCACGACCGTTGCTCGGTCAGCAACTCCACCGCGCCAACCGACCAGTCCACCTCAGGGGTCGGCTGGTCCACGTGCAGGGTGGGAGGCAGCTGGCCGTGTCGCATCGCCAGCACCATCTTGATCACACCGGCCACACCGGCAGCGGCCTGCGTGTGACCGATGTTGGACTTGAGCGACCCCAGCCACAGCGGACGACCCTCCGGCCGGTCCTGCCCATAAGTCGCCAACAGAGCCTGGGCCTCGATCGGGTCACCCAGCCGGGTACCCGTACCGTGGGCTTCCACCACGTCCACCTCGGCCGGGGCCACACCTGCGCTGGCCAGCGCCTGCCGGATCACCCGCTGCTGGGAGGGACCGTTCGGCGCGGTCAGCCCGTTCGACGCGCCGTCCTGGTTCATCGCCGTACCCCGCACCACCGCCAGCACCTGGTGGCCGTTGCGCCGGGCGTCCGACAACCGCTCCACCGCGAGCAACCCGGCGCCTTCCGCGAGGCCGACCCCGTCAGCGGTCCCGGAGAACGCCTTGCAGCGGCCGTCGCTCGCCAGCCCGCCCTGGATGGCGAACCCGGCGAAGACTCCCGGGGTGGCCATCACCGTCACACCGCCGGCCAGTGCCAGATCGCACTCGCCGGAGCGGAGTGCCTGGGTCGCGAGATGCAGGGCCACCAGCGACGACGAACATGCCGTGTCCACCGTCACCGCGGGCCCTTCGAGCCCCAGCACGTACGCGATCCGCCCCGACAGCACGCTGCTCGCGCCACCGGTCAGCATGTAGCCCTCGGCGTCGCCCGAGGCGTCCCCGACAGTGTCGTAGCCCGATCCTGTCCCGCCCAGGAACACGCCGGTCTTGCTGCCCTTCAGCGTGTTCGGGTCGATGCCGGACCGTTCCAGCGCCTCCCACGCCGTCTCCAGCAACAACCGCTGCTGCGGATCCATCGCCAACGCCTCACGCGGCGAGATACCGAAGAACCCGGCGTCGAACGCCGCCGCCTCGTGGAGGAAGCCACCCATCTGGGTGAAAGCGTCGCCGGTCAGATCCCAGCCGCGCTGAGTCGGGAACGCCGAGATGGCGTCGACACCGGCCGTGAGCAGGGTCCACAGCTGCTCAGGGCTCTCGACCCCGCCGGGGTACCGGCAGCCCATCCCGACGATGGCGATCGGCTCGTCCGTCGCCGCAGTGGTCACCGTCGTCACCGAGGCGGTCTCGACCGTGTCGGTCAGCCGCTGCCGCAGGTAGTCGGCCAGCCGTGACACGGTCGGGTGGTCGAACGCGAGCGTCGCGGGCAGCCGCAGCCCGGTCGCCGTCGCCAGGCGGTTGCGCAGTTCCACCGTCGTCAGCGAGTCGAAGCCCATGTCCCGGAACGCCTTTTCAGGATCGATGTCCTGTGCGGAGGCGTGACCGAGAACCGGGGCGACATGGCCGCGCACCAGGTCGAGAAGCAGCTGTTGCTGATCGGCGGTGGTCAGGGCGGCCAGTCGGCCGGCCAGGCCGGAGCTGTCCTGGACTGCCGCGCGGGCGACCGGTCGGGCCGGACCGCCGGCACTCACCAGGCCTCGCAGCAGCGGCAGCACCTGCTCCGGCCCGCCGTGCCGTGGCAGGTCGAGCCCGACCGGAGCCAGGTGCGCTTCCGGGCGCCGGATGGCCAGATCGAACAACGCCAGCCCCTCGGCCGCCGACATGGCACGCACCCCAGCCCGGCCGAACCGAGCGAGGTCGGTGTGGCCCAGGCGCCCCATCATGCCGCCGGCATCGGCCCACAAGCCCCAGGCCAGCGCTACGACGGGCTCGCCGAGGGCGGCACGCTGTTGAGCCATCGCGTCCAGCACGGAGTTCGCTGCCGCGTACGCCGCCACACCGGCCCCGCCGAACACTCCCGACACGGACGAGAAGAGGATGAACGCGTCGAGGTCCAGCCCGGCGGTCGCTTCGTGCAGGTACCACGCCGCGTCCGCCTTCGGACGCATCACCGTGTCCACGCGTTCCGGCGTCAGTGACGTGATCATCCCGTCGTCCAGTACAGCCGCCGCGTGGATCACCGCGGTGAGGGGGTGTTGTTCCGGTACCCCGGCGATCAGTCCGGCGACGGCGTCCCGGTCCGATACATCACATGCCACCG
>NZ_KQ948960.1:0-1092 GCF_001514235.1 Streptomyces caeruleatus
TGATGCCCGGTCCGAAGCCGTTGTCGCTGGAGTTGTCCGATCACGAACGCAGGGTGTTGCGGGGCTGGTTGCGCAAACAGACCGCGTCTCAGGCACTGGTGTTGCGGTCGATGATCGTGCTGGCGTGCGCAGAGGGTCTGCCGAACGCACAGGTCGCGGACGACTTGGGCGTCTCGCGGGAGACGGTGCGTAAGTGGCGGTCCCGGTTTGCCGCCGACCGGCTGGAGGGCCTGGTGGACCGGCCGCGTTCGGGGGCGCCGCGGAAGATTACGGACGAGCAGGTCGAAGCCCTGGTCGCCAGGACCCTTGACCAGGCGCCGCCGACGGGTGATTCGCACTGGTCGACGCGTTCGATGGCCGAGGCGGCGGGCATGTCGCAGGCGGCTGTCTCGCGGATCTGGCGGGCGTTCGGCCTCAAGCCGCACATCGTGGAGACGTGGAAGCTGTCGACCGACCCGCAGTTCGTGACCAAGGTCCGTGACGTGGTGGGCATTTACCTGTCGCCGCCGGAGAACGCCCTGGTCCTGGCGGTGGACGAGAAGTCGCAGATACAGGCGCTGGACCGAACCCAGCCCGTGCTGCCGATGACGCCTGCCACGCCGGCGAAGATGACGCACGACTACGTCCGGCACGGCACGACCAGCCTGTTCGCCGCCCTGGACATCGCCTCCGGCTCGGTCATAGCCCAGCACTACCGCCGCCACCGCCACCAGGAGTTCCTCCGCTTCCTGAAGGTCATCGACGCAGCCGTCCCCAAGCACCTTGAACTCCACCTGGTCCTGGACAACTACGCCACCCACAAGACCGAGCCGGTCAAGAAGTGGCTGCTACGACACCCCCGCTTCCACCTGCACTTCACCCCGACCAGCGCGTCCTGGCTCAACCTCGTCGAGCGATGGTTCGCCGAGCTGACCTGCCGCAAACTCCGCCGCTCGGCACACCGCAACGTCGTCGAACTCGAACGGGACATCCGCAGCTGGATCAACGAGTGGAACAAGAACCCCAAGCCGTTTGTCTGGACGAAGGCCGCCGACGACATCCTCGACACACTCGCCGCCTACTGCACACGAATTAACGACTCAGGACACTAGG
>NZ_KQ948960.1:1906-7240 GCF_001514235.1 Streptomyces caeruleatus
ACGCCATTGCGACCATACCGTCCGCCACGGCATCGTCACGCCGCTCTGGAGCAGTTGCCGGGCGACTTCTGTGCGTCCGCTGGCCACGGCGGCATGGTGGAGCCACGACACCCACTCACCCTGGTCAGCAGGCTGAACTCCTTGGCCTTCGAGAGCGCGGACATCGGCAGCGATACTGAGCATGGGCACGCCGTCGGGAAAGGCGATGCCCAATGCCTCCCACATCGACGAAGCCTGACTGTTCGCCAGGGCCGTCCCCTGTGTAAGGAGGCTGTCCAAGTCCCCTGCCAGTGCCGCGTGCACAGGCAGGGCTTTCGCCGCATAACGGCCTACCTCTCCCAGCTCGTGCCACGCTCGGCCGGGCCCCGAGGCGCCCAACTGCTCCGTGAGCAAGTCTACGATGCGACCTTGCTCTTCTTGGCTGGCTGGATGGCTCCGGCGGTAGCTCAGAGTGAAGGACGGATGGCGGAAACCAACCCCTGATTCCCTTGACCCGTCGTGCAAAAGGAGAGTCTCCGGCATGTCCCTGATGATTCCGCGCAGGTCGGCCTCGGTCGGAAGGTCGCCGGCCGGTTCGACTGCCCGGACGAGAAGTTGCCACACGGGCAGCGGAGTGATCGGCAACTCAGAACGACTCAAGGCCTGAAGAGCCCGTTCCGCCGGGGAGTGATCCTCAAGTGATCCCGCCGTAGCGCCAGAATCAGCTGTCTCGCGGAGCGCGATCGTCGTGCTGTAGGAAGGCGGAGCTCCGAGAAGATCCGAGTCCCATTCGATGGCTATACGAAGGGAGGCACGCGGGACCCACAGGAGCCTTCGCAGCAGAATCCGTCCGATTCTCGATGGCTCGGTTGAGGTGACGAGTGAGCCGGCCCACTGCGCATTGGTCAACAGCAGGATGTGATCACCTCTGACTTCTGTGTGCAGCACATGGCGCGGCCAGCGCCGACCCGATGGCCTCGGGGCGCCGCCTGTTTCGGTCACAATGCGCCGAGCCACCTCATCAGCGGTCAAGCCCGCGCAGTCCAGCAGGACCGCTCCATCAATCCTTTCAGCGGCGGCTCTGATGAGCTCGGACTTCCCGCAGCGAGCAGGGCCCAGCACGATGAGTGGCCGCTTGCGGTTCGGTGACGAGGCCGCCCACTCTTCGATTCTTTGCAGGTCGTCGGTGCTCATGGTCACGATGGCACGTCCTCAATCCGGTCGAATGGCGGTTCCAGCGGCCGCGTTCAGGATGTGCCTGTTTAGGGGTTTCAGCTAGTTGCGGCTGAGGGGTGAAAGGTAGGGGTGACGACGAGGTCTGGTGGTGCGATGTCGTCACCCCTACCTTTCAACCTCAGCGTCATCGGGCATCGACAACCGTGTACCACGCTCAGCACGGTCGCCTTCGCTGAGCCGCTGGCTTCGACGGCGAAGATGCCGCGAGGCTGGTTGCCAGGGAAGGCTCAAGGATTCGTACTCGGTCGGATCGATCCAAGCGGGGTGACATCGCATTCAGTGTCCGGAGGCCATACCGGTTCCCACATGCCGGGCGTCCGGCCAGGTGCCGGCGAGTGCCTCGCCGGTCTTGGCATCCGGTACGCGATGCCTCTGTTCCCAGCCCACCTGTGTGATCACGACCGATCGCCCGGGCGCAGTAGCCATGGGGGCCCGGTGAGCTGATACGGAGGGGTGGGCTGTACGAACGCCACTCATCGTTCCCGGTGGCCGCCGGGAGCACACCCTGGGCCCCGCTGCGTCCGCCTGCTCCGAGATACCGGCTGGCCCTCGTAATGCATGATCACATTGCGACCCAGGGATTCAGCTCTGTGTCGAGGGCATGCTCCCATATGAGGGCGTCCTCCGTGACCGGGTCGATCTTGGTGGCCCATTCCTGCAGGCTTTCCAGGGCATCGTCGCGCTCGTAGTTCGTGGCGAAGTCACTGACCAGGAACTCATGGCACAGCCGGAGCAGAATGAAGAACTTTCGAAGGCTACTTGCCAGGACTACATCGTCGTAGCCTGTGCTGCCGTCCTGGACGACTGCTCCTGTCTCTCCATCAAGGAGGATGTTGCCTCCGGTCCAGTTGCCCAAATGATAGAAGGGGCCTGAGAGTTCGGTCGGTACCGCATCGTCCGCCCACCGGAGGGGTACAAGACCTGTTCCCGCCGCATCGATCGTGTTCATGAAGGGCAGTTGGTGGGACAGGGCAGGCAGCCCTGTCTCCATGAGGAACTGGCGGCTCTCCTCGTGCGTGAGTCCGGACGGCAGTTCATCTTCCCGTAGGCGCCGGCAAGTTCCGCGGCCGAAGGTCGCCTCCAGCCATTCCCGGCTCGGCGCACCCTTCGTCAAAGCCGGTGCGGGGCATTCCCACACGCTGGCCCTGGTAATGGGCTCCTCCATGAAGGCGGACGGCATGTGGGACAGATGCGGCTGCTGTTCGGGAACGGTTTGCACGTCGACGACGAAAGTTCCCGATGATCCAACGAGTAGCCAGTGCCCAGATTCCAGTCGCTTTGACCGGAAGTGGCTGAAGTCGTCGCGGCTCCTGTTGAATATATGGCGGACAGGTGGCACCAGTTCAGGGAACGGCCAGCTGGGGCTCTCTGTAGCCTGAGCTGCTATGTCCTTTGCCCTGGTCGCCCCGCTCGACGGGTGTCCCAGTGCCCCGTTGTCCGATTTCCCGAAGCGACCGAACATTCCGTAGGGGCGGCAGTTGGACCAGATTGTTCGCCAGGGTAGCCGTGCTCCGGCTTCTCGTACGATCGCCTCCGCGAGGCGTTCCTCTCCGCGGCTCAGCGCGCAGTGGTGCAGCCAGGCAACCCACTCCTCTTGTGGCGCCGAGTCCAGCCCTAGCCGTTCCAGGTAGTGGATGTCCTGGGCGATGCCTCCTGGGGGGATGCCGTCGGGCCATCTGGCGGCGAGGGCCCGCAACAGGTCGGCCGGATCGAGGTTGGCCAAGACGGTGCCGTTGCTCAGAACCTCATCGAGCAGGCCGGCCTGGACAGCATGGAGTCCCAGAGTGCGTGCCGCGTATGCCCCGACAGGCCCCACCGAGCTCCAGGGTCCGCCAGCGCGTTGATCAAGGGAACGCAACAATGCGGCGAAGATTGCCCCGTGATCAACCGGCCGTAGCTTTCGGATCCGATGGCGTAGCGACTCCCAGCGAAAACTGACTGTGACTTCCCCTGTTCCGTCGGAAGACCTGTCGACCAGATCCCCAAGGTGGTCGGCCAGCCTGGCCAATTCCTCATCCGAAGAAGGGATTTCAAATGTGCGGCACAACTCTGCCCACACCGCGAGCGGCGTGTCGCGGAGTTCCGACGCGGCAAGCGCCCACAACGCCGGCTGGACCGTGAGCAACGCTGTCAGTTCAGCCGCTTGGACCTGCTGATCTCCGGGCGCCTGGAGAAAGAGCTCATTCTCGGACGGCAGAAAGAGCCATGGTTCGTCCGCCTCGCACTCAATGACGAACCAAATCATCGGCCGCGCGGATCGGCGGAAGTGGCTCACCATGTCCTGCGTGATCCGACTGGCTTCGTTCGACGTGACGAGGCTGCCCGCCCAGTGCACATTCGCCAGTAGAGCAACTCCGTCCCCCGTGATCGCTCGAGCGGCGGCGGCCAGTGAGTGACCCTCGTGTGCGGCACCCCACTCCTGCAGGAGATGCCGGGCGATGTCACCTGCCTCCATGCGCTGACAGTCCAAGTAGACAGCGTGCGGCATTCGTTCGGAGAGTTTCCGGAGCAACTCGGTCTTGCCTGACCCGGCCGCGCCGCGGATCGCGAGTGTCGGATCCAGGCGATGAGGCGTCGCCAGCCAGTCCTCGACCTGCTCCAGGGCCCTCTCAGGGGTCAACTCCATCCGATCCTCGATTCACCGTACTTCTCACCGTACTTCTCGGATTGCCAGTCCCACATTAGGTCATGATCACGGAAGATCATGAGGTGCCGCCAGCGGCGGTCTGCCATACCCTCAACCACTCGCCGCGGTACTGGACCATCTGTTCGTCGGTGATGCCCTTCACGCGTTTACGCTCCGCATTGTCGGCCTTCTTGCCCTTTTCGATGGCCGCAGTGCGTTCGGTTTCGCTGGCGTACTCCTTCGCCGCAGCTTTCGCTTCGTTCCCCATTTCGCCCGCGCGGTAGCCGATGCCGTAGGAGATGCGAAGATCGCTCTTCGGCGGGTTCTCTTTCAGCTCGGCGGGACGCTTGTTGCGGTCTTCGTTTCTCCTGGCGCGGGGGGTGTCGTCGTCGCGTTCTCGGTCGTAACTCAGATAGTCTGAGCAGTTCGCTCCGCCTGTGCCGGTCCTGTCGCCGCATGGTTCGAATTCTGTGTACAGGTTGACTGCTTTGTATTTTCCCGGCTCCAGGGATTCCACCTGCCGCATCCACTCGCCAAGATGAGGTTCCGAGTGATCCTGATGGTAGTATGCGCCGGGCGAAATCGACGTGTCTATGACGTAGTGCACCTCGGTCTTGCCGTCTACTTGTTCGTGAACTTCGAGTACGGCGTAGTTCTTGCCTGACATGTCAGGTCTTAGATCGCCGTCCTTCTGTTGACCCCAAAGGTCGTCGAATTTGTCCTGGGCCTTCTTCCGTGCCGCCGCATCATTTCCTGCCTCTTGGGAAATTGCGTACTTCCGGGCGCGGACGTCCAGAGGCCCCGAATCCTTACTGTCATCGCCGCGACGGACTCTGTGATTCTCGTGCATGCCGACGCCCGGGAGCGGGTTCATGCCCCGGTCCACTGCCTTTTCTCTGCGTCGATCTGGGTCCGCTTCTACCGGATTGTTTCCGACGGCATGCGCCGCATGGAAACCGCTGCTGATGCGTGCGATACCGGCTACGACTGCCATCTTCTGGTCATCGTTGAGCTGTCGAAAATCATCCCCGAGGATTTCGTTGAGCCGCGACTGGGTGACATGTCCGTTGTCCCGGGCTTCGGCCACTACGCGATTCAGGGAACCGTCCGCGGCCCAGCGATGGGCATTTTTGAGTACTGGCCCGAGATCGACCTGGGAGACGTGGTGTGTCGTCCGCAGAGTGGCCTGCGAGCTTTCGAGAGGCATTCCTTCATGGAGGTGATCGGCTCCTTGCCGTTCGCCGAAGGGCGTGGAGCCTCGAACTTGTTCGGGGTCGAATCGTTTTGGTGCGTCGGGGTCATCGGGCTTTGTGCCCGCGGGGTCTTCGGGCGGGCGGCGATCCGATCCGGCGGGCGTGGTCGCTGCCTCCCGACGGGGTTGTCCATTGCTGTCTGCCGTGGGCGTACTTTGCGTCACCGGCTGCCGGTTGGAGTCCAGCGGAATCGCGAAGACCCCGTTGTTCCCGCTGTGCAGCGGCTTTGAACTCTGCTGT
>NZ_KQ948961.1:0-1142 GCF_001514235.1 Streptomyces caeruleatus
CCCTCACCGTGACGGACACCGATTGGGAGCGGTTCGCGCCCAGTTTCACCATCGAGCGGCCGAGTGCGCTGCTGTCGGGCATTCCCGAGGCCCGCAAGGCGCTCGAACACCTGGGTACGCAGTCGGCCGGTGAGTCGGTGCTGCGGCGCAAGCTGGCCGGGATGGGGGAGAAGGACCGTGCGCGGGCGTTGCTCGATCTGGTCCGGCGGGAGGCGGCCGTCACCCTCGGTTTCGACAACGCCGACGCCCTGCTGCCCAACCGCGCCTTCCGCGACGCCGGTTTTGGCTCGCTGACTGCGGTGGAGTTGAGGAACAAGCTGGCGACGGCGACGGGTCTTGTGCTGCCCGCGAGCCTCGTCTTCGACTACCCGACACCCTCTGCACTGGCCGAACACCTGGAGTCGGAACTGCTGGGCACGGTCGAGGCCGTGCAGGTGACGCCGGTGAGTACGACGGCGGTGGACGAGCCGATCGCCATCGTCGGGATGGGCTGCCGGTTCCCCGGCGGCGTGGAGAGCCCCGAACAGTTGTGGGCCCTGCTCTCGGGCGGTGTCGACGCTGTCTCGGAGTTCCCGACTCAGCGAGGCTGGGACGTGACCGGTGATGGTTTCGCCCGGGTGGGTGGGTTCATCGAGGATGCGGCCGGGTTCGACGCGGCGTTCTTCGGTATTTCACCGCGTGAGGCGTTGGCGATGGATCCGCAGCAGCGGTTGCTGCTGGAGACGGCGTGGGAAGCGCTGGAGCGGTCCGGCATCGACCCGAACACGCTGAAGGGCAGCAAGACCGGCGTGTTCGTAGGTGGGACAGGTTCGGGCTACGACACCGTCGGCGCTGCCTCGGGTGACGCCGAGGGCTACATGCTGACCGGCGGCGCGAGCAGCGTGCTGTCGGGCCGGATCGCGTACACGTTGGGCTTGGAAGGTCCTGCGGTCACGGTGGACACGGCGTGCTCGTCGTCGCTGGTGGCCCTGCACCTCGCGGCCCAGGCGCTCCGCTCCGGCGAGTGCACGATGGCGCTGGCCGGCGGTGTCGCGGTAATGGCCACACCGGGGATCTTTGCCGAGTTCGCCGCTCAGGGCGGGCTGGCGGGGGACGGCCGTTGCAAGGCGTTCGCCGCGTCGGCGGACGGCACCGGGTGGGGT
>NZ_KQ948961.1:1777-2751 GCF_001514235.1 Streptomyces caeruleatus
TGGCTGCGGCTGAGGTGGATGCGGTGGAAGCCCACGGCACGGGTACTCGGCTGGGTGACCCGATCGAGGCCCAGGCCTTGTTGGCGACTTATGGGCAGGACCGGCCGGAGGGTCGTCCGCTGTTGCTGGGGTCGCTCAAGTCCAACATCGGTCACACGCTGGCGGCTGCCGGTGTGGCTGGTGTGATCAAGATGGTGCTGGCGATGCGGCACGGCCAACTGCCCCCCACTCTGCACGTGGACCAGCCGACTCCCGAGGTGGACTGGTCGGCGGGCGCGGTGGAGTTGCTGACCGAACAGCGACCGTTGCCGACGGTCGACCGGCCGTGGCGGGCCGGGGTGTCTTCGTTCGGGATCAGCGGCACCAACGCCCACGTGATCCTGGAGCAGGCTCCGGAATCAACGCCGGTCTCTGACGCGGACGTTGTTGCTCCGTCGGTGGTGCCGTGGGTGCTGTCGGCCAGGTCGGAGACGGCGCTGCGGGAGCAGGCGCGACGCCTCGCGGTACGCGTAGAAGCGGCCCCGGAACTGAACCCGGTGAACGTCGGTGCAGCACTCGTCTCCACCCGGGCAAGTCTGGAACACAGGGCGGTGATCCTGGGCACCGACCGCGACGAGCTGATCGCCAGGCTGACCGGGCTGGCCGAAGGGGAGCCCGGCCCCGGTGTGGTGACCGGCCGGAGCGGGGCCGACGGGGATGGCGTGGTGTTCGTGTTCCCCGGCCAGGGCTCGCAATGGGCCGGCATGGCGCAGGAACTGCAGGCCACCTCGCCGGTGTTCGCGGGGCGGATGGGGGAGTGTGCCCAGGCGCTCGCTCCGTTTGTGGAGTGGGATCTGCTGGAGGTGCTGGGGGATCAGGCGGCGCTGGAACGCGTCGATGTGGTGCAGCCGGTGTTGTGGGCGGTGATGGTGTCGCTGGCGCATCTGTGGCAGTCGCTGGGCGTGACACCTGCCGCCGTACTGGGCCACTCCCAA
>NZ_KQ948961.1:3567-4981 GCF_001514235.1 Streptomyces caeruleatus
AAGCCCCCACCCGGTGTTGACTCCCAGCCTGGAAGAGACCCTCTTCGAGTCCCACCCGGCAGCGGTCGTGACCGGGACTCTGCGCCGGGGGGAGAACGAGTCCGAGCAACTGCTGACCGCCGTCGCCCGGCTGCACACCCACGGCGTTCCGGTGGACTGGTCCGCGATCGTGGGCCAGAACTCGACAATCGACCTGCCGACCTACGCCTTCCAACGCGAGCACTACTGGCCGAGCCCCCGCGCTGTGGCCGGAGACGCGCGGGGCATGGGATTGATGTCGGTGGGCCACCCGCTGCTGGGAGCGGCGGTGGAACTGGCCGGTGGCGAAGGTGTGGTGTTCACCAGCCGACTCTCCCTCGCCTCACATGCCTGGCTGGCCGACCACACAGCGCGAGGTGTGGTGTTGCTGGCTGGCACGGCGTTCGTCGAACTGGTCGTGCGGGCCGGTGACGAGGTGGGCTGCGGTGTCCTGGAGGACTTGGTGCTGGAGCGGCCGTTGGTGCTGCCCGAGCGCGGGGCTGTGCAGGTGCAGGTGGTTGTCGACGCGCTGGAGGAGTCCGGCCGTCGCGCGGTGAGCGTGTACTCCCGCCCTGAGGAGGAGACGGACTGGACACGCCACGCCAGTGGAACGCTGGCCTCCGAGGCATCCGTGCCGGTGTGGCAGGAAGTGGTGTGGCCGCCGGCGGATGCCATCAAGGTGCCGGTGGACGGGCTTTATGAGGACCTGGCCGAGACGGGGTACGCGTACGGCCCGTCCTTCCAGGGACTGCAAACAGCTTGGCGGCGAGGCAAGGAAGTCTTCGCCGAGGTGTGGCTGGCCGATGAAGTGGCTGAGCGGGCGGGTGAGTTCGGTATCCACCCGGCATTGTTCGACGCCGCCCTGCACGCCGCCGCATACCTGCCCGGTGAGGGCATAGGCGGGCTCCCGTTCGCATGGAGCGGGGTGTCGTTGCACGCCTCGGGCGCACGGTCGTTGCGGGTACACCTGTCGGTCACCGAGGACGGCGCACTCTGCCTGAACGCGGCCGACGACACCGGCACCCCGGTGGTGTCGGTGGACTCGCTGGTGGTACGACCGGCACAACAAGGCCAGTTGAGTTCACCTGGCTCCGGCCAGGACAACCTGTTCAGCGTGGACTGGGTTCTCAAGCCTGTTGTCCCGGCTGGTGCGGGCGATGTGTCGCGGTGTGTGGTGGCAGGCGTCGGTGGTCAGGATCTGGCGAAGGTCTTGGGTGTTCCCTGGCATCGGGAGTTGTCCGAGTGCCCGGAGGCGGATCTTGTCCTCCTGCCCGCGGGCGCTGATGCCGTCGGAGCGGACGACGGTGACGTGGCCGTGGCGGCGCGTTCGGAAGTGTCCCGGGTGTTGGACTTGGTGCAGGAGTGGCTGGACAGCGATGAGCGCTCTGAAGCCCGC
>NZ_KQ948961.1:5425-6430 GCF_001514235.1 Streptomyces caeruleatus
TTGGTGGTGGTGACCCGGAACGCGGTGTCCACGGGATCGGCCGACCGGGTCGAGGACGTGGCCGGGGCCGGGGTGCAGGGGTTGGTGCGGTCGGCGCGGTCGGAGCATCCGGGCCGGTTCGGTCTGGTGGACGTCGACGGCGGCGCCGAGTCCTGGCAGTGCCTGCCCACTGTGCTCGCGCCTGGTGACGAGGACGACTTGGAACTCGCCGTACGGGCCGGACAGGCGTACTGCCCCCGGTTGACGCCTGCCCGCACCCGCGAGGTTCTGACTGTACCGGCGGGTGTGGGGGCGTGGCGGCTGGGGCTGGCCGGTCGGGGCAGTGTGGATGATCTGGTGTTGGTGCCGTCTCCTGAGGCTGAAGTCGCGTTGGAGGCCGGGCAGGTACGGATCGCGGTGCGCGCGGCGGGTCTGAACTTCCGTGACGTGCTGAATGTGCTGGGCATGTATCCGGGCGAGTCGTTCGCGTTGGGTGCCGAGGTCGCGGGTGTGGTGCTGGAGACAGGGTCCGGTGTGTCGAGCGTCGCGGTCGGTGACCGGGTGATGGCGATGGCGGTCGGCGGGTTCGGTCCGGCGGTGGTGGCTGATGCGCGGCTGGTGGCGCGGATCCCGGAGGGTTGGTCGTTCGCGCAGGCGGCCGGGGTGCCGGTGGCGTTCCTGACCGCGCTGTACGGGTTGCGCGAGACGGGCCGGTTGGAGGCGGGGCAGCGGGTGCTGGTCCATGCGGCTGCCGGTGGTGTGGGGATGGCTGCGGTGCAGCTGGCTCGCTTGTGGGGGGCGGAGGTTTTTGCGACGGCCGGTCCCGGCAAGCAGGAGACAGTACGTGGGCTGGGGGTGGCGCGGGACCACATCGCGTCGTCGCGGACCACGGAGTTCGCGGATCGCTTCACGGGGATGGATGTGGTCCTCAACAGCCTGGCGGGCGAGTTCGTGGACGCCTCGCTGGCAACCCTGCGTGAGGGAGGCAGGTTCGTCGAACTCGGCAAGACCGACCTCCGCGACGCC
>NZ_KQ948962.1:0-1327 GCF_001514235.1 Streptomyces caeruleatus
CGCCGGTGTCGGGACGGGCCAGCCGGCGCACCAGCACCCGGCCACCACGCACCGCGACCTCAGGCTCGTCACCGCCCGCCAGCCCCACCACAACCGGCACGTCCCCGACCCACGACTCCACATCCGCCAACATCAGCCGACCGGGATGCTCGGACATCGCCGAACGAACCAACCCCCACACTGCGGCACCCGCCAGATCCGACACATCCTGACCGGCCCCCACAGCCACCGCACCGCGTGTGAGCACCACCAGCCGAGAGCCGACCAGCCTCTCCTCGGCCAACACCTCACCCACCACGCCCAGCACTTGGCCGGTCAACGCCCGCGCCTGCACACCCCTGTCACCTTCCAGAGGCCCGGCGCAGGGAACGACCAGCACCTCAGGCACCGATGCACCCGCCTCCAGCAGACCCGCCACCCCGGCGTAACGCACCGCTCCCAGCGACTCCACCTCCGGCGCACCGGCACCGATCACCGCCCACGACCCAGCCCGCACTTCACCGCCGATACCGGGCAACACCGTCCACTGCACGCTGAACAACGACCGCTGCCCCGCCCCGGACCCCAGCAGTTCCCCATCCACCGGCCGCAGTGCCAACGCATCCACCGACACCACCGGGGCGCCCGTCTCGTCAGCCGCGTCCAGGCAGAGTGCGCCGTCCTCGGTGACCGACAGGTGTACCCGCAACGACCGTGCGCCCGAGGCGTGCAACGACACCCCGCTCCAGGAGAACGGAAGTCCGCCTTCACCGGCTGCGGGCAGGAACGCGGCAGCGTGCAGGGCGGCATCGAACAACGCCGGGTGGATACCGAACTCACCCGCCCGCTCAGCCACTTCATCGGCCAGCCACACCTCAGCGAAGACCTCTTCGCCTCGCCGCCACGCGGCTCGCAGCCCCTGGAAGGCCGGACCGTATCCGTAACCCGTCTCCGCCAGGCCCTCATAAAGCCCGTCCACCGGCACCTTGATGGCATCCGCCGGCGGCCACACCACTTCCTGCCACACCGGCACGGATGCCTCGGAGGCCAGCGTTCCACTGGCGTGGCGTGTCCAGTCGGTCTCCCCCTCCGGCCGCGCATACACACTCACCGCACGACGACCGGACTCCGGCGCGTCGAGGACCACCTGCACCTGCACGCCCCCGCGCTCGGGCAGCACCAACGGCCGCTCCAACGCCAGCTTCTCCAGAACACCACACCCCACCTCGTCACCGGCCCGCACCAGCAACTCCGCCAACGCGGTGCCCGGCACAACCACCACACCACCCACCACGTAATCAGCCAGCCACTCATGCAAGGCGAGAGACAACCGGCTGGTGAACACCAC
>NZ_KQ948962.1:1872-4527 GCF_001514235.1 Streptomyces caeruleatus
TGATCCCGGCCAGAGCCTCGATCAGCTCCGCCTCGATCTCCTCCACGTGCGGGGAGTGCGACGCGTAGTCCACCTCGACCCGACGGGCCCGGAAATCCTCCGCCTCACCCCCCGCGACCAGTTCAGCCACCGCCTCGGCATCACCGGACACCACCACCCACGACGGCCCGTTCACCGCCGCGACCGACAACCGCCCCTCCCACCGGGCGACCAGCGACTCCACCTCCGTCAGCGGAAGCCCCACCGACACCATCCCGCCCCGCCCCGCCAGCGACCCAGCGATCATCCGGCTGCGGACGGCACTGATCCTCGCGGCATCCTCCAGCGACAGCCCGCCCGCCACACACGCCGCCGCGATCTCCCCCTGGGAGTGGCCCACCACAGCGGCAGGTGTCACGCCCAACGACTGCCACAGATGCGCCAGCGACACCATCACCGCCCACAACACCGGCTGCACCACATCGACGCGTTCCAGCGCCGCCTGATCCCCCAGCACCTCCAGCAGATCCCACTCCACAAACGGAGCGAGCGCCTGGGCACACTCCCCCATCCGCCCCGCGAACACCGGCGAGGACGCCAGCAGTTCCTGCGCCATCCCCACCCACTGCGCCCCCTGACCGGGGAACACGAACACCACACCATCCCCGTCGGCCCCGCTCCGGCCGGTCACCACACCGGGGCCGGGCTCCCCTTCGGCCAGCCCGGTCAGCCTGGCGATCAGCTCATCCCGATCGGCGCCCAGAACCACCGCCCGATGCTCCAGACTCGCCCGAGTCGACACCAACGCCGCACCTACACCCACCAGGTCCAGCCCCGCAGCCGCCTCCACATACGCCGCCAGCCGCCGCGCCTGCTCCCGCAACGCCGACTCCGACCCGCCCGACACCACCCACGGCACCACCGACGGAACAGCAACATCAACAGCGGCCGGTTCAACCTCAGGAGCCTGCTCCAGGATGAGATGGGCATTGGTGCCGCTGATCCCGAACGAGGACACCCCGGCCCGCCACGGCCGGTCGACCGTCGGCCACGGTTGCTGTTCGGTCAGCAACTCCACCGAGCCTGCCGACCAGTCCACCTCGGGAGTCGGCTCATCCACATGCAACGTCCGAGGCAACACACCCCGCTGCATCGCCAACACCATCTTGATCACACCGGCAACACCAGCAGCGGCCTGCGTGTGACCGATGTTGGACTTGAGCGACCCCAGCAACAGCGGACGACCCTCCGGCCGGTCCTGCCCATAAGTCGCCAACAAGGCCTGGGCCTCGATCGGGTCACCCAGCCGGGTACCCGTGCCGTGGGCTTCCACCGCATCCACCTCAGCCGCAGCCACACCAGCACGGGCCAACGCCTGCAAAATCACCCGCTGCTGCGACGGACCGTTCGGCGCCGACAGCCCGTTCGACGCACCGTCCTGGTTGATCGCCGAACCCCGCACCACCGCCAACACCTTGTGGCCGTTGCGCTGAGCGTCCGACAACCGCTCCACCACCACCAACCCAACGCCCTCGGCCCACCCGGTGCCGTCCGCCGACGCGGCAAACGCCTTGCAACGGCCGTCCCCCGCCAGCCCACCCTGAGCGGCGAACTCGGCAAAAACCCCCGGCGTGGCCATCACCGTCACACCGCCGGCCAGCGCCATCGAGCACTCGCCGGAACGCAGCGCCTGCGCGGCCATATGCAATGCCACCAGCGACGACGAGCACGCCGTGTCCACCGTCACCGCAGGCCCTTCCAAGCCCAACGTGTACGCGATCCGCCCCGACAGCACACTGGCCGCGCCGCCGGTGATCCGGTATCCGTCCAGTTCGTCCGAGGCGTCCCCGACAGCCTCGTACCCCGAACCGCCCCCGCCCACGAACACCCCGGTCTTACTGCCCTTCAGCACATGCGGGTCGATCCCGGACCGCTCCAGCGCCTCCCACGCCGTCTCCAACAGCAACCGCTGCTGCGGATCCATCGCCAACGCCTCACGCGGCGAAATACCGAAGAACCCCGCATCGAACTCCGCCGCCTCATGGAGGAATCCACCTACCCGGGCAAAACCATCACCGATCACATCCCAACCACGCTGAGTCGGGAACGCCGAGATCGCATCGACACCGCCCGTGAGCAGAGCCCACAACTGCTCCGGCGACGACACCCCACCCGGGAACCTGCACCCCATCCCGACGATGGCGATCGGCTCGTCCGGCTCGGCCTTCACCACGACAGGAGCCACCACCTGCGCTTCCGAACCCAGCAGCACCGTTTCCAGGTGCTCGGCCAGTGCAGAGGGTGTCGGGTAGTCGAAGACGAGGCTCGCGGGCAGCACAAGACCCGTCGCCGCCGCAAGCTTGTTCCTCAACTCCACTTCGGTTAGCGAGCTGAACCCGATATCGCGGAAAGCGCGGTTGGGCGGCAGGGCGTCGGCGTTGTCGAAACCGAGGGTGACGGCCGCCTCCCGCCGGACCAGGTCCAGCACCGCCCGCGCACGGTCCTTCTGCCCCAACCCGGCCAGCTTGCGCCGCAGCACCGACTCACCGGCCGGCCGTCCGCTCGGCCCGGCCAGCGCCTTGCGGGCCTCGGGAATGCCCGACAGCAGCGCACTCGGCCGCTCGACGGTGAAACTCGGTGCGAACCGCTCCCAGTCCGTGTCCGTCACGGTGACGG
>NZ_KQ948963.1 GCF_001514235.1 Streptomyces caeruleatus
CGCTGACCCTGCCTGCGGATGATGGGTGGCGGCTGGGTGCCGAGGGCGTGGGCACTCCGGGCGGTCTGACGTTCATCGCCGATGCCGGCGGGGCCGCGGCGCTGGCGGACGGTGAGGTCCGGGTAGCGGTCCGGGCGGCGGGAGTGAACTTCCGGGATGTGCTGGTGGCTCTGGGGGTGGTGTCTGCTGATGCCTTGGGCCTGGGCGGTGAGGGTGCGGGTGTGGTGACCGAGGTCGGTCCCGGTGTGAGCGGGCTGATGCCGGGCGATCGAGTGATGGGCGTGCTGGCGGACGCGTTCGCACCGGTGGTGGTCGCTGATCATCGCGCTCTTGTTCCGGTTCCGGAGGGGTGGTCGTTCGCTGACGCGGCGGCGGTCCCGGTGGTGTTCGCGACGGCGTGGTACGGGCTGGTGGATGTGGCTGGTGCCCGGCCGGGTGAGCGGGTGCTGATCCATTCCGCTGCCGGTGGTGTGGGGATGGCCGCGGTGGAGATCGCGCGTCACCTGGGGCTGGAGGTGTTCGCGACCGCGAGTCCGGCCAAGCACGACGCGCTGGTGGCGATGGGAGTGGCTCCGGATCACATCGCGTCGTCGCGGAGCGCGGAGTTCGAGGAGCGCCTCCTGGCCGCGACCGGCGGTGAGGGCGTCGACGTCGTACTGAACAGCCTGGCGGGCGAGTTGGTGGACGCGTCGCTGCGGATGTTGCGCGACGGTGGCCGCTTCGTGGAGATGGGCAAGACCGATGTCCGTGACGCCGGCGCGGTGGCCGCGGAGTATCCGGGGGTCAGGTACCAGGCGTTCGACCTGCTGCCCGCGGCGGGGCCGGAGCGGCTCGGGCGGATCCTCGCGGAGTGCGTCGGATTGCTCGCCGAGGGCGCCCTGTCCCCGCTGCCGATGACGGTGCGTGATCTGCGGCAGGCGCCGGAGGTGTTCCGGCTCATGAGCCGGGGCGAGCACGTCGGCAAGATCGTGTTGCGCGTTCCCCGTGGTCTTGCCGGGGACGGCACGGTGCTGATCACCGGTGGCACCGGCACGCTGGGTGGTCTGCTGGCCCGGCACCTGGCCGACCGGCACGGGGTACGGCACTTGACGCTGGTGTCGCGGCAGGGGCCGTCTGCGTCCGGGGCACAGGAACTGGTCGAGGAACTGACCGGACTGGGCGCCCAGGTACGGGTGGTGGCATGTGATGTATCGGACCGCGCGGCGGTGGCCGGGTTGGTGGAGGGAATTCCGGCGGACCACCCCCTGACCGCGGTGATCCACACGGCGGGTGTGCTGGACGACGGGACGATCTCGTCGTTGACCCCGGAGCGGGTAGATGTCGTGATGCGTCCGAAGGCGGACGCGGCGTGGTACCTGCACGAAGCGACTGCCGGGCTGGACCTGGACGCGTTCGTCCTGTTCTCAAGTTTCGCGGCGACTTCTGGTGCTGCGGGGCAGGGCAACTATGCCGCGGCCAACGCGTTCTTGGATGCTCTGGCGTTGCACCGGCAGGCGCAGGGCTTGCCGGCGTCGTCGTTGGCGTGGGGCTGGTGGGCCGATGCCAGTGGTATGACCGGGCATCTGGGCGGCAGCGACCACGCCCGGTTGGGCCGGGCCGGGGTGCGTGCGATGCCGGCGGCGGAGGGGTTGGCGTTGTTCGATCTGGCCTGCCGACGCCCGGAAGCGAACCTCGCCCCAGTCGGACTGGAGCTGCCACGGCATGGCGGATCCGGGCAGGTCTCGCCGCTGTTGCGAGGAGTGGTGACCGGTGGGTCGACCCGGCCGGTCGCCCGAGCAGGCGGTCAGGGCGGCTCCGGTCTCGCTGCTCGGCTGGCCGGCTTGACCACTGCTGATCAGCAACGGCTTCTTCTCGATCTGGTGTGTGGCCATGTCGCGACTGTCTTGGGGCACGCCTCGGCAGGGGTCGTCGATCCTGAGAAGGCCTTGCGGGACATGGGCTTCGACTCGCTTACGACGGTCGAGCTGCGCAACCGGCTCGCGACGGCGGTGGAGTTGCAGCTGCCCGCGACCCTCGCGTTCGACCACCCGACCGCCTCGCGGCTGGCCACCTACCTGCGGCAGCGGCTGACCGGCGCGGCCGAGGCCATGCCGATGGCTTCCGTCGTGGTGAAGGCCGAGCCGGACGAGCCGATCGCCATCGTCGGCATGGGCTGCCGGTTCCCCGGCGGGCTGTCGTCGCCGGAACAGCTGTGGGATGCGGTGGTGTCCTCGGCCGACGTGGTGGGTGACTTCCCCAGCGATCGAGGCTGGGACCTGACCGGTGCCGACTTCGCCCGGCTGGGTGGATTCATCGAGGACGTGGCCGGGTTCGACGCCGATTTCTTCGGTATCTCACCGCGTGAGGCGTTGGCGATGGATCCGCAGCAGCGGTTGTTGCTGGAGACGGCGTGGGAGGCACTGGAGCGGTCCGGCATCGACCCGAACACGCTGAAGGGCAGCAGGACCGGGGTGTTCGTGGGCGGGGGAAGCTTTGGGTACGACACTGTCGGGGCCGCCGCCGACGAACTGGACGGATACCGGCTCACCGGCGGCTCGGACAGCGTGCTGTCGGGGCGGATCGCGTATGTGCTGGGGCTCGAAGGGCCCGCGATCACGGTGGACACGGCGTGCTCGTCGTCGCTGGTGGCCCTGCATCTCGCCGTCCAGGCCCTGCGGTCCGGGGAATGCGATCTGGCACTGGCCGGCGGTGTGACGGTGATGTCCGCACCGGCGATCTTCGCCGAGTTCGCCCTTCAGGACGGGCTGGCGGGGGACGGCCGCTGCAAGGCGTTCGCCGCGTCGGCCGACGGCACCGGACTCGCAGAAGGCGTTGGACTGGTCGCGGCGGAGCGGCTGTCGGACGCCAGGCGCAACGGCCATCGCGTGCTGGCGGTGGTGCGGGGCTCGGCCATCAACCAGGACGGCGCGTCGAACGGACTGTCGGCGCCGAACGGACCCTCGCAGCAGCGAGTGATCTTGCAGGCGCTGGCCAATGCCGGTCTGACCACGGCCGAGGTGGACGTGGTGGAGGCGCACGGCACGGGCACCCGGCTGGGTGACCCGATCGAGGCCCAGGCTCTGTTGGCGACTTATGGACAGGACCGGCCTGCGGACCGTCCGCTCTGGCTTGGGTCGCTCAAGTCCAACATCGGTCACACCCAAGGCGCGTCAGGTGTGGCTGGTGTGATCAAGATGGTCCTGGCGATGCAGCACGGTGTGCTGCCGCAGACGTTGCATGTGGACCAGCCGAGCACAGAGGTGGACTGGTCGGTCGGCGCGGTCGAACTGCTGACCGAACAACGGCCGTGGCCGACGGCCGACCGGCCGCGACGGGCGGGCGTGTCCTCGTTCGGGATCAGCGGCACCAACGCCCACCTCATTCTGGAGCAGGCTCCTGAGGTTGAACCGGCCGCTGTTGATGTTGTTGCTCCGCCGGTGGTGCCGTGGGTGTTGTCGGCCCGGTCGGAGTCGGCGCTGCGGGAGCAGGCGCGACGGCTCGCGGCGCATCTGGAGGCGGACCCGGAACTGGAACTGGTGAGCGTGGGCGCGACGTTGGTGTCGACCCGGGCGAGCCTGGAGCACCGGGCGGTGGTCCTGGGCACCGACCGGGAGGAGCTGATCGCCAGGTTGACCGGGCTGGTTGAAGGGGAGCCCGGTGCTGGTGTGGTGACCGGGGTGGCCGGTCGGAGTGCGGCTGGTGGGCGC
>NZ_KQ948964.1 GCF_001514235.1 Streptomyces caeruleatus
CCCCACCCTATAACCGCCAGCGAACTTCCGACTCAGGACACTAGCGGCCTTTTCGGCGGACGTGAGGGCGAAGCAGGGCGTGTCGATGAAATCGGCCTCCGAGGAGATCCTGATGCCGGATTGCGCGTCCTGACAGCACGGGACACCACGACAGGTAAAACCGCTCTGCCGGAGTTCTCGTATGTGCTTCAGGAATGGGCAATCGCCACGGGAAACCCAATGGGCGAGGAGACAGTCGTCGAGGAGTCTCTGGACGAAGCCGACTGGTTCTTCGACGAGCGCGCTCCCGACGACGTGTCTGCCGTCTTCGCGATTCATTCGCCGACGGGCTGGCGTGTCGATGACGCGACGGTGCCTCCTCCGCCTCGCGTTCCAGCCACAGTGAGGCATGCCGTCCTGGTCGAGGGCATGTGGGTACTCGCCGGCGACGGAGGCCTGTTCGCTGTTTCCGTGCCCCCGCTCAAGGTCCTCCCGCCCGATACTGACGCGCAACCCGTGAGCTGGCTACCGGAGCCTTTGGTAACCGAGCACGTGGGACTCGCGGTGCCCCGGATCCCTGACGCCGCGCAGGCGGCGGCAAGGGGTGACGCCTCCAGCAAACCCTGGTACGAGCAGAGCTTCGGCTCGGGAACCTGCAAGCGGTTGTCCGTCTCGGATATTCCACAAGGGCTGGGCAACGAGCGTGCGCGGCGCTTCCTGATCGACGTCGGGCTACCAGCCATTGAGGGGTTCCTCCACTTGCGTACCCGCTCGCCCCATGACGACGGCTTGCGGGCAGTTCCGTGGCCGCCGGACGCGAAAGTCGGCATCTCCGATTCCGACGGCCCCTTCTTCGACATCGGCTTCTGGATGCGTTCGCGGCTGTTGCTGGACGGAAGCACGGGCCAAGTGCTGCGCGACACCACTGGTGGGCCGGACACCACGCTGGCCGGTAGCAGCCTCGCCCAGTTCTTCACCATGGTGCGCCTCTTCGACGAACACCGTAAGGCCCTTTATCCCAGCCGGGCGGATCGACAGGACTGGCACGGGATTCTGCGGGAGTGGTGCCGCGAGATCGACCCAGTCGCCTTGGAGGGCGAAGTGTGGCAAGTCGTGCTCGGGCCTTACGACTTCGAGGACAATACCTGGGATCTTGTCTCACCCGATGGCCGCTTCCCGTAACCACATGGTCCGTGCGTCCCTGCCGCCCCATGGCCCGCTCAGCGGCTGGTCAACGCCCTCGCGGGCAAGGACATGGCTGACGTCGTCGAGAGCGGGCGTGCGCTGTCGGAACCGTTCGTCGAGTCGGTTCAGCCCGACCAGGACTCAGCAAACGGCGGGCGCAGTCTGCTTCGACCGCTCCATCCGGCCGTCGGCGATGAGATCCGCGCCGGCCTTCCCGACGTCCGCTCCGTCCAGACCCGGATAGCGATAGCGCTTCTGGAGGCCGTCCCGGAGCAGGACTGGAACAAGGCCGACCCTACGTACGCGACCACATCGGGAGCCACACCCTGGAGGCAGGCCTGTGGCCCCAACTCCTCACGAGCCCGGGGTTGTTCGTCCACGCCGATCCGGTTCCGCCGCGCGCCGCCGTAGAGGCCGTAACGATCGCGGAACTCGCCTCACCGGCTCGTCCGTACTTGCGTACGGCCCCCGTGCTGACCCGCACCCAGGCACCCGTCATGCGGCGCGCGGCGTTGCTGGAGACGGCATTCGTCGAGGACGGCCTCCCCGACTACGCCGAGGCCGTTCGCCGCCGGTTCGGCCTCGGCCCAACCTGACCGCCCGGACGGCGGCCGTGATGCCGACCTGGTGCGGCGCAGGGGGTTCTGAGCAGCCGCCCGACAGCAGCGAGACCGTGCTCGCCGGACAGCGCAAGTCGTGACCGGCCCAGGCGGGCGGGGTTCATCGTCACACCCACGGCGTGTGTGATCAGTACAGCGAGAACCCGCCGCTGTGCCGCCCCTGGTTCCTCTTCCCGGACTGCGGGTTCTCGCCCTCCGACCGCCTTGGCTCGGACGGGCCGGAGGAGGGTCCGTCGCCGGTCAGCGGCTCGCCCTGCCTGACCTGGTCGCGTTGCTCCTCCGACAACGACTCCCACTGGCCGCGCAGGGACGCCAGGCCTCCGCCCAGGGCGCGGGACACCGTGGGGTCGTCCAGGGCGTCGCGCAGGGCGACGCGGCCGGAGAGCAGCTTCTTGGCCGCCTCCTGCAGTTCCTTGCTCGCACCGTCGGTCTCGGACAGCTTGCGCAGGGCGGAGTTCAGGGAACGGATCTGCTCCGGTTCGAGCGCCTCGTCGATCACACCGCGTTCCTGCGAAGAGCCGTGCGGGTTGGGTGAGTTCTCGGGCTTCCTGGTCATTCGCTTCTCCTCGACTCTCGACACCTGAAGTATCTCGCGTCACTCATGGGTTCCCCGTTGGGCCCCGGTGGTCGAAGTGTGGAGGGTCGCCGTCACGAGATACTCACCGAGATACTCACCGAGATCTGATCCGTATGACCCGGGCCGGTCAGGGCAGCGCGTCCGCCAGCGACGCGCCCGCCGCCGCCAGAATGATCGCCATCATGGCCAGACGGGTCCGTCCGCGCCGCGCCAACTCCACACTGAGGCCGGCCGAGGCGAGACACAGGCCGTACACCACGGTCCCGACGCCCACCTGCGAACCGCTGTTGAGCTGCCCCACGATCACCACGAGGCAGACCAGCGCCACCAACGCGCCGGCGGCCATGAGCCCCACGCGAGCGCTCCGCGCCTGCTGGGACCGCTGTCTCGCGAAGCCCGGATCCGACTGCCTGGAGAAACTCGCCCTCAATTCGTCCACGCCGGGCGGGGCCGTATCACCCTCGTCGCCTCGCGGCTGCGTCCGTACCTGTTCCCCGCCGCGTTCCCGGCCGTGCGTCGTCATGAGGAGGGAGCGTAGGTCAATTCGCTAAGCTCACGCACCATGTTGCCTTCGCACACGCCCTCCCCCGCGCCCGACGCCACGGTCATACGGACCGGCCGCCGCGGTGCCATGACCGGACTCCCCTGCTCCGTCCTGCTCATCGCGCTGGGCGCGGTCGGCGTCTTCGGCGCAGTCGTGATTGCTACCGGGAACCAGAAGGGAGCGTCCAGCCCGGCTGGTTACGCGGGCCTCGTGTTCATGCTGCTGCTCGGGGCGCTCGGTGTGTGCCTCTTCGTCGTCAACTGGGCCAACCGCCGCACCCAGGTCCTCGTCGACGCCACCGGCCTGTGGATCGAGAACGGAAAGCACCGCGCCGTAATCCCCTGGCAGGGCCTCGCCGGAGTCGGCCTGTACTGGAGCAAGTACGGCCGCCAGACCGTCTACTCCCTCGAACTGTTCCCCACCGGCCCCATCGACCGCGACGACCCTCTCCTGTGGACCCTCGTCCGCGACGAGGAGCCGCTGCACCCCGACCTGTCCCGCCTGCGCCACCGCCTCGCCTTCCCCGTCCCCTGTCGAGGGGAGATGGTCTCGGCGGTCCAGCAGTACGTCCCGCACCTCTGGCTCGGCGAATCCGAGCGCGCCAAGGGGCACGTCGGCCAACCCGACGTCAAGGGACACCGAGAGCGCACTCAGGGCCGTACACCGTGAACGTCCGCCCCTCT
>NZ_KQ948965.1:0-1172 GCF_001514235.1 Streptomyces caeruleatus
GACCGCCGCGACGGTGGCCTTCTCGCCCCAGCCGGCAATCTCACCCGCCGCCCCGGCGATCTCGGCCTCGCTCGCCTCGACCGCCAGCATGGCCCCTTCAGCAGGCAACGCCTGCATCAACCCGGCCCTTGCGGCCACCACCCGGCACGCATCCGGCAGGGAGAGCACCCCCGCGACGTGCGCCGCGGTCAGCTCACCGATCGAATGACCGGCCACGTAGTCCGGTGTCACACCCCAGGACTCGAGCAGGCGGAACAACGCCACCTCGAACGCGAACAACCCGGGCTGCGTCCACTCGGTACGGTCCAGACCCTCGCCGCTGAACACCACGTCCTTCAACGACCCCGGCAGCATCCCGGCGAAACCCTCGCACACCTCCTCGAAGGCCTCCGCGAACACCGGGAACGCCTCGGCCAACTCCCGCCCCATACCAGCCCGTTGCGCACCCTGACCCGTGAACAGGAACGCCGTCCGGCCCCCCTGGCCGGCTGCCCCGGTCACCACACCAACACCCGGCTCCCCTTCAGCCAGCCCGGCCAGCCCCGCGATCAACTCGTCACGGCCGGTGCCGAGAACGACCGCCCGGTGCCCGAAACTCGCCCGAGTGGAGACCAGCGCCGCACCGACGTCCACCGGATCCAGCTCCGGATCCGCCTCCACGTGCACCGCGAGCCGCCGCGCCTGCTCCCGCAGCGCCAACTCCGACCTGGCCGACACCACCCACGGCACCACCACAGGCGGGACAACAACATCCGCACCAGAGACCGGCGTTGATTCGGGGGCCTGCTCCAGAATCACATGGGCATTGGTGCCACTGACCCCGAACGAGGACACCCCCGCCCGCCACGGCCGATCAACCACCGGCCACGGCCGCTGCTCAGTCAGCAACTCCACTGCACCCGCCGACCAGTCCACCTCGGGAGTCGGCTCATCCACATGCAACGTCCGAGGCAACACACCCCGCTGCATCGCCAACACCATCTTGATCACACCAGCCACCCCCGCCGCGCCTTGGGTGTGACCGATGTTGGACTTGAGCGACCCCAGCCACAGCGGACGACCCTCCGGCCGGTCCTGCCCATAAGTCGCCAACAGAGCCTGGGCCTCGATCGGGTCACCCAGCCGGGTGCCCGTGCCGTGCGCCTCCACCGCATCCACCTCAGCCGCAGCCA
>NZ_KQ948965.1:1792-3939 GCF_001514235.1 Streptomyces caeruleatus
GGCCCACCCGGTGCCGTCCGCCGACGCGGCGAACGCCTTGCAGCGGCCATCCGCGGCCAGCCCGCCCTGCGTAGCGAAATCGGCGAAGACTCCCGGGGTGGCCATCACTGTGACACCGCCGGCCAGTGCCAGATCGCACTCGCCGGACCGCAACGCCTGGGTGGCCCAATGCAGCGCCACCAGGGACGACGAGCACGCCGTGTCCACCGTCACCGCAGGCCCTTCCAAGCCCAACGTGTACGCGATCCGCCCCGACAGCACACTGGCCGCGCCGCCGGTGATCCGGTATCCGTCCAGTTCCTCCGAGGCGTCCCCGACAGCCTCGTACCCCGAACCGCCCCCGCCCACGAACACCCCGGTCTTACTGCCCTTCAGCACATGCGGGTCGATCCCGGACCGCTCCAGCGCCTCCCACGCCGTCTCCAACAGCAACCGCTGCTGCGGATCCATCGCCAACGCCTCACGCGGCGAGATACCGAAGAACCCCGCATCGAACTCCGCCGCCCCGTGGAGGAAGCCACCCACATGGGCAAAACCATCACCGATCACATCCCAACCACGCTGAGTCGGGAACGCCGAGATCGCATCGACACCGTCCGTGAGCAGAGCCCACAACTGCTCCGGCGACGACACCCCACCCGGGAACCTGCACCCCATCCCGACGATGGCGATCGGCTCGTCCGGCTCGGCCTTCACCACAACGGGAGCCACCGAGACGGCCTCAGCCGCGCCGATCAGCCGCTGCCGCAGATGGATGGCCAGCCGTGAGGCGGTCGGGTGGTCGAACGCCAACGTGGCGGGTAGTTGCAGACCCGTCGCTGCCGCCAGGCGGTTGCGCAACTCCACCGTCGTCAACGAGTCGAAGCCCATGTCCCGCAACGCCTTCTCAGGATCGACGACCCCTGCCGAGGCGTGTCCCAGGACGGCGGCGACATGGCCACACACCAGGTCGAGAAGCAGCTGTTGCTGATCGGCGGCGGTCAGGGCGGCCAGCCGTCCGGCCAGGCCGGAGCCATCCCGGTTGCCCGCGCGGGCAACCGGCCGGGCCGGTCCGCTACGCCGTGGCGGGTTAGACAGAGACCGCTGTTCGTCCCCGGCCTCCAGCAGTTCCGCCTCCACCGGCCGCAGTGCCAACGCGTCCACCGACACCACCGGGGCGCCGGTCTCGTCAGCCGCGTCCAGGCACATCGTGTTGTCTCCGACCGCCGACACGCGCACCCGCAACGACCGTGCGCCCGAGGCATGCAACGACACCCCGCTCCAGGAGAACGGAAGTCCGCCTTCACCGGCTGCGGGCAGGAACGCGGCAGCGTGCAGGGCGGCATCGAACAACGCCGGGTGGATACCGAACTCACCCGCCCGCTCAGCCACTTCATCGGCCAGCCACACCTCAGCGAAGACTTCCTCGCCCCGCCGCCACGCGGCTCGCAGGCCTTGGAAGGCCGGACCGTATCCGTAACCCGTCTCGGCCAGGCCCTCATAGAACCCGTCCACCGGCACCTTGATGGCATCCGCCGGCGGCCACACCGTCAACTCGACACCCGGCACCGTCGCTTCAGAAGACAGCGTTCCGCTGGCGTGCCGTGTCCAGTCGGTCTCTTCCTCCGGCCGCGCATACACGCTCACCGCCCGACGGCCGGACTCCTCCGGCGCGTCGAGGACCACCTGCACCTGCACAGCCCCGCGCTCGGGCAGCACCAACGGCCGCTCCAACGCCAGCTCCTCCAGAACACCACACCCCACCTCGTCACCGGCCCGCACCAGCAACTCCGCCAACGCGGTGCCCGGCACAACCACCACACCACCCACCACGTAATCAGCCAGCCACTCATGCAAGGCGAGAGACAACCGGCTGGTGAACACCACACCCTCACCACCAGCCAGCTCCACCGCCGCCCCCAACAACGGGTGACCCACCGACATCAACCCGGCGCCCCTCACATCCCCCGCCACAGCCCGGGGGCGCGGCCAGTACCGCTCACGCTGGAAGGCGTACGTCGGCAGATCCACCACCGAACCCCGGCCCACCACCGCAGACCAGTCCACCGGGACGCCGTGGGTGTGCAACCGGGCGACGGCGGTCAGCAATTGCTCGGACTCGTTCTCACCCCGGCGCAAAGTCCCCGTCACAACCGCCGACGGGTGGG
>NZ_KQ948966.1 GCF_001514235.1 Streptomyces caeruleatus
TCCACCACCGAACCCCGGCCCACCACCGCAGACCAGTCCACCGGGACGCCGTGGGTGTGCATGGTGGACAAGGCGGTCATCGCTGTGTGGATCTCGGGCCTGTCCCGGCGCTGGGTGGCGACGAACACGCCGTCCACCGCACCCGATCCCAGCCCCGTCAGCACACCGTCCGGGCCGATCTCCACGAACCGCGTCACGCCCTGGGCGCTCAGCCCGGCCAGCATGTCGGCGAACCGTACCGGCTCACGCACCTGCCGCACCCAGTACTCCACACTGCACACCTCAGCGGCTGGGACCGTCATCCCCAACGACGGCGACCCGAACTCCACCCGCCCCAGCACCTCAGCGAACGGATCCAGCATCGGATCCATCAACGGCGAGTGGAACGCGTGACTGACCCGCAGGCGCCGCACCTTCCGGCCCCGCCCCTGCCACAGCTCGCCCATCGCCCCGACCACTGCGGCATCGCCGGAGAGCACCACGGACCGGGCAGCGTTGACCGCTGCGACGGTGGCCTTCTCGCCCCAGCCGGCAATCTCACCCGCCGCCCCGGCGATCTCGGCCTCGCTCGCCTCGACCGCCAGCATGGCCCCCTCAGCAGGCAACGCCTGCATCAACCCGGCCCTTGCTGCCACCACCCGGCACGCATCCGGCAGGGAAAGCACCCCCGCGACATGCGCCGCGGTCAGCTCACCGATCGAATGACCAGCCACGTAATCCGGAGTCACACCCCAGGACTCGAGCAGGCGGAACAGCGCCACCTCGAACGCGAACAACCCGGGCTGCGTCCACTCCGTACGGTCCAGGCCCTCGCCCCCGAACACCACGTCCTTCAACGACCCCGGCAACATCCCGGCGAAACCAGCGCACGCCTCCTCGAAGGCATCCGCGAATACCGGGAACGCCTCGGCCAACTCCCGCCCCATACCAGCCCGCTGAGCACCCTGACCCGTGAACAGCAACGCCGTCCGGCCCCCCTGGCCGGCTGCCCCGGTCACCACACCAACACCCGGCTCCCCGGACGCCAACTTGCGCAGGCCCTGCGTCAACTGGTCCCAGTCGGTGCCCAGGACCACCGCCCGATGCTCCAAGCTCGCCCGGGTGGACACGAGTGCGGCGCCAACGTCCACTGGGTTCAGTTCCGGGGCCGCTTCCACGTGTGCGGCGAGGCGTCGAGCTTGTTCCCGCAGCGCTGTCTCCGACCTGGCCGACAGCACCCACGGCACCACCGGCGGGGCAGCAACGTCCGTGTCGGACAACGGCGTTGATTCGTGGGCCTGTTCGAGGATCACGTGGGCGTTGGTGCCGCTGACGCCGAACGAGGACACGCCTGCACGCCACGGCCGGTCGACCACCGGCCACGGCCGCTGCTCAGTCAGCAACTCCACCGCACCCGCCGACCAATCCACCTCAGGCGTCGGCTCATCCACATGCAGAGTGGGGGGCAGTTGCCCGTACCGCATCGCCAGCACCATCTTGATCACACCGGCGACACCGGCGGCGGCCTGGGTGTGACCAATGTTGGACTTGAGCGACCCCAGCCATAGGGGGCGGTCTTCCGGCCGGTCCTGTCCATAAGTCGCCAACAAGGCCTGGGCCTCGATCGGGTCACCCAGCCGAGTACCCGTGCCGTGGGCTTCCACCACGTCCACCTCGGCCGTGGTCAGACCGGCGCTGACGAGCGCCTGTCGGATCACCCGCTGCTGCGCGGGACCGTTCGGCGCTGACAGCCCGTTCGAGGCCCCGTCCTGGTTGATGGCCGAACCCCGCACCACCGCCAGCACCTGATGGCCGTTGCGCCGGGCGTCCGACAACCGCTCCACCACCACCACCCCAGCACCTTCACCCCACCCGGTGCCGTCCGCCGACGCGGCAAACGCCTTGCAGCGGCCATCGCCCGCCAGCCCGCCCTGAGCGGCGAACTCGGCGAAGCCTCGCGGGGTGACCATCACTGTCACACCACCGACCAGCGCCATCGAGCACTCGCCGGACCGCAGTGCCTGGGCCGCGAGATGCAGCGCCACCAGCGACGACGAGCACGCCGTGTCCACCGTCACCGCAGGCCCCTCCAGGCCCAACGTGTACGCGATCCGCCCCGACAGCACGCTGCTCGCGCCACCGGTCAGCATGTAGCCCTCGGCGTCATCCGCGACATTACCGACAGTGTCGTAACCCGAGACTGTCCCGCCTACGAAGACTCCGGTCGTGCTGCCCTTCAGCGCATGCGGGTCGATGCCGGACCGCTCCAGCGCCTCCCACGCCGTCTCCAGCAACAACCGCTGCTGCGGATCCATCGCCAACGCCTCACGCGGCGAGATACCGAAGAACCCCGCATCGAACTCCGCCGCCTCATGGAGGAATCCACCTACCCGGGCGAAGCCGTCACCGATCAGATCCCAGCCCCGATCACCAGGAAACTCACCCAACGCATCGACCGACGACGCCACCACGTCCCACAATTGCTCCGGCGACGACACCCCACCCGGGAACCTGCACCCCATCCCGACGATGGCGATCGGCTCGTCCGGCTCGGCCTTCACCAGGACAGGAGCAACCATCTGCGCTTCCGAACCCAGGAGTGCTGTTTCCAGGTGTTCGGCCAGTGCAGAGGGTGTCGGGTAGTCGAAGACAAGGCTCGCGGGCAGTACGAGCCCCGTCGCCGCCGCAAGCTTGTTCCGCAGCTCCACTGCAGTCAGCGAATCGAACCCGATATCGCGGAAGGCGCGGCTGCGTGGCAGGGCGTCGGCGTTGTCGAAACCGAGGGTGACGGCCGCCTCCCGCCGGACCAGGTCCAGCAACGCCCGCGCACGGTCCTTCTGCCCCAACCCGGCCAGCTTGCGCCGCAGCACCGACTCACCGGCCGGCCGTCCGCTCGGCCCGGCCAGCGCCTTGCGGGCCTCGGGAATGCCCGACAGCAGCGCACTCGGCCGCTCTACGGTGAAACTCGGTGCGAACCGCTCCCAATCGGTGTCCGTCACGGTGAGGG
>NZ_KQ948967.1:0-1242 GCF_001514235.1 Streptomyces caeruleatus
CCCAAGTAGCACGGGGCCCGAGAAATCCCGTGTGAATCTGGCGGGACCACCCGCTAAGCCTAAATATTCCCTGGTGACCGATAGCGGATAGTACCGTGAGGGAATGGTGAAAAGTACCCCGGGAGGGGAGTGAAATAGTACCTGAAACCGTGTGCCTACAAGCCGTGGGAGCGTCGGATGGAAGCTTGCTTTCATCTCGTGACTGCGTGCCTTTTGAAGAATGAGCCTGCGAGTTTGCGGTGTGTTGCGAGGTTAACCCGTGTGGGGAAGCCGTAGCGAAAGCGAGTCCGAATAGGGCGGTTTAGTAGCGCGCTCAAGACCCGAAGCGGAGTGATCTAGCCATGGGCAGGTTGAAGCGGAGGTAAGACTTCGTGGAGGACCGAACCCACCAGGGTTGAAAACCTGGGGGATGACCTGTGGTTAGGGGTGAAAGGCCAATCAAACTCCGTGATAGCTGGTTCTCCCCGAAATGCATTTAGGTGCAGCGTCGTGTGTTTCTTGCCGGAGGTAGAGCACTGGATAGGCGATGGGCCCTACCGGGTTACTGACCTTAGCCAAACTCCGAATGCCGGTAAGTGAGAGCGCGGCAGTGAGACTGTGGGGGATAAGCTCCATGGTCGAGAGGGAAACAGCCCAGAGCATCGACTAAGGCCCCTAAGCGTACGCTAAGTGGGAAAGGATGTGGAGTCGCAGAGACAACCAGGAGGTTGGCTTAGAAGCAGCCACCCTTGAAAGAGTGCGTAATAGCTCACTGGTCTAGTGATTCCGCGCCGACAATGTAGCGGGGCTCAAGCGTACCGCCGAAGTCGTGTCATTGCAGCATAAGGGCCAACGCCTGCTGTGATGGGTAGGGGAGCGTCGTGTGCCGGGTGAAGCCGCGCCGGAAGGCAGTGGTGGACGGTTCACGAGTGAGAATGCAGGCATGAGTAGCGATTCACACGTGAGAAACGTGTGCGCCGATTGACTAAGGGTTCCTGGGTCAAGCTGATCTGCCCAGGGTAAGTCGGGACCTAAGGCGAGGCCGACAGGCGTAGTCGATGGATAACCGGTTGATATTCCGGTACCCGCTGTGAAGCGTCAAACATCGAACCAGGCGATGCTAAGGCCGTGAAGCCGCCCCGGAGCCTTCGGGCAAAGGGGAGTGGTGGAGCCGCTGAACCAGACTTGCAGTAGGTGAGTGATGGGGTGACGCAGGAAGGTAGTCCATCCCGGGCGGTGGTTGTCCCGGGGTAAGGGTGTAGG
>NZ_KQ948967.1:1796-3210 GCF_001514235.1 Streptomyces caeruleatus
CTGAGACCTGATGCCGAGCCGATTGTGGTGAAGTGGATGATCCTATGCTGTCGAGAAAAGCCTCTAGCGAGTTTCATGGCGGCCCGTACCCTAAACCGACTCAGGTGGTCAGGTAGAGAATACCGAGGCGTTCGGGTGAACTATGGTTAAGGAACTCGGCAAAATGCCCCCGTAACTTCGGGAGAAGGGGGGCCACGCTCGGTGATCCGATTTACTCGGTGAGCTGGGGGTGGCCGCAGAGACCAGCGAGAAGCGACTGTTTACTAAAAACACAGGTCCGTGCGAAGCCGTAAGGCGATGTATACGGACTGACGCCTGCCCGGTGCTGGAACGTTAAGGGGACCGGTTAGTCACATTTCGGTGTGGCGAAGCTGAGAACTTAAGCGCCAGTAAACGGCGGTGGTAACTATAACCATCCTAAGGTAGCGAAATTCCTTGTCGGGTAAGTTCCGACCTGCACGAATGGCGTAACGACTTCTCGACTGTCTCAACCATAGGCCCGGTGAAATTGCACTACGAGTAAAGATGCTCGTTTCGCGCAGCAGGACGGAAAGACCCCGGGACCTTTACTACAGTTTGATATTGGTGTTCGGTTCGGCTTGTGTAGGATAGGTGGGAGACTTTGAAGCGGGCACGCCAGTGTTCGTGGAGTCGTCGTTGAAATACCACTCTGGTCGTGCTGGATGTCTAACCTGGGTCCGTGATCCGGATCAGGGACAGTGTCTGATGGGTAGTTTAACTGGGGCGGTTGCCTCCTAAAGAGTAACGGAGGCGCCCAAAGGTTCCCTCAGCCTGGTTGGCAATCAGGTGTTGAGTGTAAGTGCACAAGGGAGCTTGACTGTGAGACCGACGGGTCGAGCAGGGACGAAAGTCGGGACTAGTGATCCGGCGGTGGCTTGTGGAAGCGCCGTCGCTCAACGGATAAAAGGTACCCCGGGGATAACAGGCTGATCTTCCCCAAGAGTCCATATCGACGGGATGGTTTGGCACCTCGATGTCGGCTCGTCGCATCCTGGGGCTGGAGTCGGTCCCAAGGGTTGGGCTGTTCGCCCATTAAAGCGGTACGCGAGCTGGGTTTAGAACGTCGTGAGACAGTTCGGTCCCTATCCGCTGTGCGCGTAGGAGTCTTGAGAAGGGCTGTCCCTAGTACGAGAGGACCGGGACGGACGAACCTCTGGTGTGCCAGTTGTTCTGCCAAGGGCATGGCTGGTTGGCTACGTTCGGGAGGGATAACCGCTGAAAGCATCTAAGCGGGAAGCCTGCTTCGAGATGAGGACTCCCACCCACTTGATGGGGTAAGGCTCCCAGTAGACGACTGGGTTGATAGGCCGGATCTGGAAGCACGGTAACGTGTGGAGGTGACCGGTACTAATAGGCCGAGGGCTTGTCCTCAGTTGCTCGCGTCCACTGTGTT
>NZ_KQ948968.1 GCF_001514235.1 Streptomyces caeruleatus
CCCTGACCCTGCCTGCTCCTGACGGCCTCGCCTGGGACGGCACGGTGCTGATCACCGGTGGCACCGGCACGCTGGGTGCTCTGCTGGCCCGGCACCTGGTCGACCGCCACGGAGTGCGGCACCTGACGCTGGTGTCGCGGCAAGGGCCGTCCGCATCGGAGGCGCAGGAACTGGTCGAGGAACTCACGATGCTCGGCGCCCAGGTGAGGGTGGTGGCATGTGATGTATCGGACCGGGACGCCGTCACCGAACTGATCGCCGGGGTACCGGAACAGCATCCGCTCACCGCGGTGATCCACACGGCGGGTGTGGTGGACGACGGGACGATCGCGTCGTTGACGCCGGAACGCGTGGACACGGTGATGCGTCCGAAGGCGGACGCGGCGTGGTACCTGCACGAGGCGACTGCCGGGCTGGACCTGGACGCGTTCGTCCTGTTCTCAAGTTTCGCGGCGACTTCTGGTGCTGCGGGGCAGGGCAACTATGCCGCGGCCAACGCGTTCTTGGATGCGCTGGCGTTGCACCGGCAGGCGCAGGGTCTGCCGGCGACGTCGTTGGCGTGGGGCTGGTGGGCCGATGCGAGCGGTATGACCGGGCATCTGGGCGACAGCGACCACGCCCGGCTGGACCGGGCCGGGGTGCGTGCGATGCCGGCGGCGGAGGGGTTGGCGTTGTTCGACCTGGCCTGCCGACGCCCGGAGGCGAATCTCGCCCCGATCCGCCTCGGCCTCCCCCGACACGGCGGATCCGAGCCGGTGCCTCCGCTGTTGCGAGGACTGGTCGTCGGTGGGCCGGCCCGGCAGGTCGTCCGAGCGGGTGACCAGGACGGCTCCGGCCTGGTCCAGCGGCTGGCCGCCCTGACCGGCGCCGATCAGCAACAGCTGCTTCTCGATCTGGTGTGTGGCCATGTCGCGACCGTCTTGGGGCACACCTCGGCAGGGGTCGTCGATCCTGAGAAGGCGTTGCGGGAGATGGGCTTCGACTCGTTGACGACGGTGGAGTTGCGCAACCGGCTCGCGGCAGCGACAGGTCTGCAACTGCCCGCGACGCTCGCGTTCGACCATCCCACAGTGTCGCGGCTGGCCGGATACCTCCACAGCCGGCTCGCGCCCACCGTAGAGACCGACCCGGCCGAGGCACGACTACGCGAAGCGCTCGTCTCGATCCCGCTCACGCGGTTGCGGGACGCAGGACTGATGGACGTGCTGCTGCGGCTGGCCGGCGCGAGCGAGGACGACGCTCCCACGAACACGGAGAAACAGCTCGACGAGATGGACGCGGAAGCGCTCATCGACTTCGTCCTGGACGAAAGGCACTGAGATGACGGTTTCGCAGGACAGGCTTCTCGCAGCGCTCCGTGAGTCGGTGAAGGAGACCGAGCGACTCCGCCGCCGCAATGCCGAACTGACCACACCGGAGCCCATCGCGGTGGTCGGGATGGCGTGCCGCTTTCCCGGCGGAGTGACCTCACCCGAGGACCTCTGGCGGCTGCTCAGCGACGGAGCGGACGCGATCTCCGATTTCCCCGACGACCGCGGCTGGGCGCTGGACACCCCCGACGACACGGACCGCGGCGCCAGTTACACCCGGTACGGCGGTTTCCTCTACGACGCGGCGGAGTTCGACGCCGGGTTCTTCGGTATCTCGCCGCGTGAGGCGTTGGCGATGGATCCGCAGCAGCGGTTGCTGTTGGAGACGGCGTGGGAGGCGCTGGAGCGGTCCGGCATCGACCCTCACTCGTTGAAGGGCAGCAAGACCGGTGTGTTCGTGGGCGGGGCGGTCTCCGGGTACGACACTGTCGGGGACGTCTCGGGTGACGCCGAGGGCTACACGTTGATCGGTGGCGCGAGCAGCGTGCTGTCGGGGCGGATCGCTTACACGTTGGGCTTGGAGGGGCCCGCGGTGACGGTGGACACGGCATGTTCGTCGTCGCTGGTGGCCCTGCATCTCGCGGCCCAGGCGCTCCGCTCCGGCGAGTGCACGATGGCGCTGGCCGGTGGTGTGGCGGTGATGGCCACGGCGGGGATCTTTGGCGGGTTCGCCACGTATGGAGGATTGGCGGAGGACGGCCGTTGCAAGGCGTTCTCCGCGTCGGCCGACGGCACCGGGTGGGGTGAGGGTGCCGGGTTGTTGGTGGTGGAGCGGCTGTCGGACGCCCGGCGTAACGGGCACCGCGTGTTGGCGGTGGTGCGGGGTTCGGCGATCAACCAGGACGGTGCGTCGAACGGGTTGACCGCGCCGAACGGTCCGTCGCAGCAGCGGGTGATTTTGCAGGCGTTGGCCAGTGCTGGTGTGGCTGCGGCTGAGGTGGATGTGGTGGAGGCGCATGGGACGGGGACTCGGTTGGGTGACCCGATCGAGGCCCAGGCCCTGTTGGCCACCTACGGGCAGGATCGGCCTGCGGATCGTCCGCTGTGGTTGGGGTCGGTCAAGTCCAACATCGGTCACACGTTGGCGGCTGCTGGTGTGGCTGGTGTGATCAAGATGGTGTTGGCGATGCAGCGGGGTGTGTTGCCTCGGACGTTGCATGTGGATGAGCCGACGCCTGAGGTGGACTGGTCGGCGGGTGCGGTGGAGTTGCTGACTGAGCAGCGGCCGTGGCCGGTGGTTGA
>NZ_KQ948969.1 GCF_001514235.1 Streptomyces caeruleatus
TGCGTTTCCCTTTCCGGCGACTCCGACTTTATCAGAAGTTCCGGGCCGGACTGACCAGCCACTCTTTTCCGATTCATTCGGGAGGGGGCTTCTCGGGAATCAATGTTCCGCTGAAGCAGACAGACACTCACTCTGCCCGGCGGGACTTGCATCCACTTCCAGGCAACTGTTCGAATCTACCTCCCCGCCAGCTCCGTGTCAACGGTTCCTGCGGGGCGAAGAGGAGACTAGCAGCTCAACAGGCGTGTACGCACATCAGGCCGCGGTCGGAACGGCGGCGCTGCGCTCGGCCGCCTCGACGTCGCCCGTCTCGCCGGCGCGAGCGGCACGTCCGCCGAGGACATAGACGTAGGCGAGGAATGCGAGTTCAGCGACGACGCCGATGCTGATGCGCGCCCAGGTGGGCAGGCCCGATGGGGTGACGAAGCCTTCTATGGCGCCGGAGACGAAGAGGACCAGGGCCAGGCCTATCGCCATGCCGATCGCGGCTCGGCCTTCCTCGGCGAGGGCTGAGCGTCGGGTGCGCGGGCCCGGGTCTATGAGGGTCCAGCCCAGACGTAGGCCGGTGCCGGCGGCGACGAAGACCGCGGTCAGTTCGAGGAGGCCGTGCGGCAGGACCAGGCCGAGGAAGGTGTCCAGGCGACCTGCCGAGGACATCAGGCCGAAGCCGACGCCCAGGTTGAGCATGTTCTGGAAGAGGATCCAGAGCACTGGGAGGCCCAGGAAGACTCCGAGGATCAGGCAGAGAGCGGCTGCCCAGGCGTTGTTCGTCCAGACCTGGGCCGCGAAGGACGCCGCTGGGTGGCTGGAGTAGTACGTCTCGTACTGGCCACCTGGGCGGGTGAGCTCGCGCAGTTCGCTTGGGGCCGCGATGGTGGCCTGTACTTCGGGATGGGTGCCTATCCACCAGCCGAGCAGGGCCGCGACGAGGGTGGAGAGGAGCGCGGTGGGGACCCACCAGTGGCGTGACCGGTAGACGGCGGCTGGGAATCCTTGGGTGAGGAAGCGGGTGACGTCGCGCCATGAGGCGCGTCGGGTGCCTGTGACGGCGCTACGCGCGCGTGCCACGAGTTGGCTGAGGCGACCGGTCAGCTGAGGGTCGGGAGCGCTGGACTGGATCAGGGACAGATGGGTCGCCGTGCGTTGGTACAGGGCGACGAGTTCGTCGGCCTCGGCGCCGGTGAGGCGGCGCTGGCGTCCGAGAAGGGCGTCGAGGCGGTCCCACTCAGCTCGGTGGGCGGTGACGAAGACGTCGAGGTCCATCTGGTTTTCTGCTCCTCGGCTGTTCGTCGGCGACTCGTCGTGGGTGTCAGCTTGTCGTACTGCGGCGCGATGCGCCCTCAGCTTGGCAGACTGGCCATTCCGAGGGCAGGTCAGGGGAAGGACGGTCGGCGTGAGTGAGCTGGTGACGGGTGAGGCGGTGGCGTTGGAGCTGCGTCCCGCGAAGCTGCCCAGCAGGGCGCTGGCCGTGCTGCTCGATCTGGCCGTGGCAGTGATCGCGTACATCGTCGTGACCCTGGGTGTGGTGGCGGCGACGGCTTCCCTGGACGAGGCGGCGCAGACGGCGTTGTCGATTGCGACGTTCGTTCTGTTGCTGGTCGGCGGGCCGATCGCGGTCGAGACGCTGAGCCATGGGCGCTCGCTCGGGAAGCTTGCGTGTGGGCTGCGGGTGGTGCGCGATGACGGCGGACCGATCCGGTTCCGGCACGCTCTGGTGCGTGGCCTCATAGGTGTGATCGAGATTCTGATGACGCTCGGCGTCATCGCTGTCATCTCTTCGTTGGTGTCCGCGCGCGGGCGGCGGCTCGGTGATGTGTTTGCCGGGACGCTCGTCGTGCGGGAACGGATACCCGTCGCGCGGACGGGGTTCGTTCCGCCGCCTCCGCCGTGGTTGGCGGGGCGGTTCTCGGGGCTTGACCTTTCGGCGGTGCCGAATGACCTGTGGCTCGCCATTCGCCAGTACCTGATGCGGATGCAACAACTCGACCCTCAGGTCGGCGGGCGCATGGCGGAGCGTCTTGCGACGGACCTCGCGGCGCGGACGGGTGCTCCGGCGCCGCAGGGTGTGCCCCCGGCAGCGTATCTGGCGGCGGTGCTTCAGGAACGGCAGACGCGGGAGGCGCGGCGGGCCTTCGGCAACGGGTCGGCTGGGGGTGGGGGGTCCGTCGACGCCTGTGCAGGGAGTGTTGTGGGGGGACCTGGGGCGTACGGCCCATCGGTCGTGCCGGCCGCGGCTCCTGCGCCCGCTACCGCTGCACCGCCTTCGCGTGCGCCGTACGGCATGGAGGTGGCCCCGGCGCCCCCCACTCCCTCCGCCGACCGGCCGTCCACCGGTTTCGCCCCACCGGCCTAGGAGTTGTCTTCAAATGTCACGCCCACATCAGGAGCC
>NZ_KQ948970.1 GCF_001514235.1 Streptomyces caeruleatus
CCCGTCTGGGCGTCGATGTAGGTGATCTTGCCGTTGTGGTTGACGGCGTTCCAGGCGTGGGCCCGCCCGTTGGCGTCCTGCGTGATGATGACGGCCTGTGAGCCGTGGCCGCTGTTGCGGAGGGTGTTCTCCAGGCGGTTGAAGGCGTCGCGGCCGTTACCGAGGTCGTTGAAGCGGGCGCCGAGGGTGTTCTCGATGCGGTCGCGGCCGCCCTTTTCGCCGCGGTCGGAGGGGTTGCCGTCGGCGTTCAGGTCCGGGGTACGGGCCCCCGCGGTCGTGGGGTTGCCGGCGTAGGTGTCGACGGTGGACAGGGCGACGTCGACGCAGTTGTTGTTGCGGCCGGGGGCGTCCCTGCCGTCGCCGTTGATGCGCTGCACCCAGGGGCCGTCCGCCGGGTCCGGTGGTCGGGTGGGGTCGCCGTTCTCGTCTCTGGGGACCGAGTCCTCGAGGGCGCCCTGTTCTGCGCGGGTGGGGTCGGTGACACCGCCCGGGGGGTTGGTGTTGCGGGTTTCCGAGGCCGGGGTCGGGGTCTCCTTCGGCCTCGGGGTGTCCGAAGAGTTCTGCTGATGGCTGTTGTTGTTGGAGTCCGGGGTGTGTGGGGTGGACTGTGGGGGTTGGTTGTTCGGCGTCGTGACCACGTGGTGCACCGGCACCGGGACGACCTGCGGTTGTTGCTGCTGCTGTTGGTTCGGCGTGTTCGCCGGGGGCTGGGGGGTGTTGGGCTGCGCGCCCGGCTGGCTCGGGGCGTTCGGCGTGCTGCCCGGGGGCTGGTGGGGCGGCCTGGTGGGGGTGGAGCCGGCGTTCGGCTGGTTCGGTGTGCCGGGCGTGCCAGGAGAGGCGGGGCTGTGGGCGGCGGGACCGGGCTGGGGCGAGGAGTTCGGGGTGCTGTTGCTCGGTGTCGACGAGCTGGGCGTACCACTGTTGCTCGGTGTCGAGGCGCGGTCAGGTCCGCTGCCGGTCGACGGGGAGGGTGACGTCGTGGGAGTGCTGGTGGAGGGCGACGCGGTCCTGGGGGGAGTGGACTGCGCCGGGTTCTGACTCGGGGTGGCCGTACTCGGGTTCTGGCCCGGGGTGTTGGTACGGCTGCCGCTGGTCGAGTCCGTGCTGTTGCGCGGCGAAGTGCGGTCGCCAGGCGTCGTACCGGGGTTGTTCCGGGAGGAGGTGCCGTCGTTCGGAGTCGTGTTCCCGGGGTTGTTGCGAGGCGTGCTGCCGTCCCCCGCAGTGGCGGCGGTACCGGGGTTGTTGCGGGGCGGAGTGCGGTCGCCGGGCGTCGTGCCGGGGGTGTTCCGCGGCGTACTGCCGTCTCCCGGGGTCGTACCCCCGGGGCGCTGGGTCGGTATCCGACCGTCCGGCGTGTTCTGCGCGGGTGTACCCGGCGTACGGCCGTCCCGCGCTGTCCCCGGAACGCGCCCGTCCGGCGTCGTTGCAGGCGTACTCCGAGGCGTCGTAGGAGAGGTGGGGCTCGGTGTGGAGGCAGGCCCCGTCCCTGTGGCGGAGGGCGTGCCAGGCGTACTGGAGGAAGGATTCCTCGCCGGACCGGAGCTGGGATTCGGGCTCGTGGCGGAGGAGGCACCGCCACCTGAGCCCCCCGGGCTGTGGTGGCCACCTGCCGGAGGCGCGCCCCCGGCCGAAGGCGCCGAAGGCGACGTAGGCATGCCCGAGCCGCCGCCGTCCGACCGGCCGCCGGAACTGGAGGGAGACGAGTCGGTGGTCGTCGGCGTAGGTGCCGCGTTGGATTGTGTGGGTGTGCTGGCGGCCAGGCCGTCGATCTGGGTGCCGATCGAGCCGCCACCCGGCGAGGACGACGTACCGCTCGACGACGTGGCCCCGGACGTGGGCGCGGACTGCGGGCTCGGGGAGGACAGACCGGATACGGGGGAGCCGCCGCCGGAGTGCGAGGGGCCTGACGTGCTCGGGGTGCTGGATGAGCCGTTGGAGTCGGAGCCGTTGGACGACGGCCCGCTGGGCGAGGGGTCGTCGAAGTCCGACAGGGACGAGCTCGACGGTGACTGTGTCGGCCTGGAGTAAGGGCTGTCCGAGGAGGACGGGTTCCCGGAGTCGGATCCCGGTCCGGAGCCGGAGTCGGGGCCTGCGCCGATGTTGGGGGCGGGGATGTCGTTGCCGCCTGTGTCGGCGGAGATGCCGCTGCCTATGTTCGCGCCGGGGATGCCGTTGCCCGAACGCGTAGATGTGGAGGAGTCCGACCCCGACGAGCTGGAGTCGGAGGACGAAGAGTTGGAGGAACCGGAATCGGAGGAACTGGAATCGGAGGAAGAGGAATCCGACGAGGAGGAGTCGGAACTCCCCGGCCCGGAGTCACTCCCCACGTCGCTGCCG
>NZ_KQ948971.1 GCF_001514235.1 Streptomyces caeruleatus
TCCCACCCTATAACCGCCAGCGAACTTCCGACTCAGGACACTAGAAGCTGCGGCACGACCCGCCACCGTGCCCACCGGCAGGCAACCCGCCAATGCGGAGTGGGGGGCGGGACTCAGTCGGTCACCTCTGTGCTTTCTCTCCGCGGCACTGGAAGCCAGGCTTTCACGCCCTCATCCCAACGAAGGTGGTGCCCCCACAGCTCCGGCCGGCGCACATCCAACTCAATCAGCGCGAGCCGGGCTTCGTCGGTCAGTTCCGCAGCTACCTCAACAGTGACGGAGCTTCTGTTGGTCGGCAGGCTGTCGGACGTGACAACGAATTCCACTTGATCCCCGGAGGATCGCCGTCGCCGTGGCAGGCGGATGTTCACTGACGCCCCGAGGCGCTCACCGAGTTTTGTGGCGAACGCCATCACGAAGGGGCCGATCGCTGCTGAGCCCAGCACTGTCACGATCATTTCGGGGGACGGCATTGGGCCGTAGAGATCACTCGCGTGTGAGTCTTTGCGGCTGTCCCACCAAGACCACACAGCCAAGACCAGTAGCAGCACCAGGACCAACAGCCCCAGACCGGCCAGTGCGTAGACGACCCACGAGAGAAACCCTGAGCTCAGCATGGTGGCTATTGCACCCTAAGATCCCGTGAGGCGGAAGGAAGCCAACTGAGGACCCAACTAACGTGCTGTGACAGCACAGTTAGTGGGGTCAGGGCAAGAGCTCCTGGAGGTCCTCCGCGGTGTGCTCGAAGTCGCTGACGTAAAGGTGATAGCGGAGTGTGCCGGGGTAGTCGGCGATGCGCTGGTCGGCGAGCGCAGCCGCGTCCTCGGCGGATCCGAATCGGATCTCTGGTCCGCTCCGCGCCAGACGGACCAAGGCGTAGACGGCGTGGACCTCAAGGTGGCCGGCGAGGGCATGCAGGGCCCGTGCGGGTTCGGGCAACGCCCCGAACATCCCCTCGCCGGTCGTCGTACCCTTGACTTGGACGAGAACTCGTGTGGAGCCCCGCTTCGCGAGGAGGTCGGCGAACCGGAAGTTCTTCGCCAGCTTGTTGAGGTTGATCACGTCCCAGCCCATGGCGGTGAGCGCGGCCTCTGCCGCCTCCTCTGCTTGATCGCCGACCCGCTTTTTCTCCGCTGCAGACTGCATCCAGCCCTCCTCTTCCGCCGTAGTTGGCACGGCGTTGTGGCGCTCTGTGCTCGCCAGTGTGGACCGGGGCACTGACAGTTCACGGCCTGCTCTCCGGCCTACGCATTGGGACAACGCGTGCATCGACGTCGCTGGCGCTCACGGCGGGGTTCTCCAGTGCGAGGAGGTTGATCGCGGCGGCGTAGACCTGGATTCGTTCTTCCAGGTCGGCGCAGTGCTGGCGGAGGTCGGCGTACTTCTTCTTGAGCTGCTCGTGCTCGCTGAGCTTGTGGCTGAACGCCTCGGGCGTGCTGTCCTGGGCCTTCACCCGGGCCTGGAACAGTTCTTTCAGATCGAGGTGCTGGTGGGTGAGGTGCCAGCGTTTGACGTCGGCTTCGATCGCGAGCTGGGAGACGCTGAGGCGTCCGCTGGAGCGCAGGGGGGTGCCGGCGAGGAGCCGGTCCATGGCGGCGAGGATCGCGGTGCGGACCGGATCGGCGTCGGTGGGACGGGGTGCCGTCACTGGTTGATCCCCTTCGTGTCGTGGGTGTCGAGGATCCGCTTCAGCCTCTCCAGCTCGTGGAGTTCGCGTTCGTGTCGGATGGGCGGGGCCAGTGGGTCGTCCACGATGATGGCGAGTTCGCCGTGGTGTAGGCGGACGTGCTGGATGTCGCGGTCGGTGCGGGCGATGTTGCGGCACTGGGGTCGGCAGTCGTCGGTGTCCGGGGTGACCAACGGGTCGTCGATGGTGCCGCGTAGGCGGCAAAGGGCTTGGGCGGGGTCGAGAACGCAGGTCATCCCTTGGCCGTGGTGGATCTGTAGGAGAGGGTTGCCCAGCAGATCACGGGCCTGGCGATCGCTGGTGAGAACGTGCCCGGCGAACTGGCGGGTGGCGGCGGTGCCCCGGTGGCGGTAGGCGTCGGCGGCGGGGCCGCTGACGTACTCGCCGTCCTCGATGGCCTGGGCGTCCTCGGAGAGGATCTCCAGGCGGTAGAGCCAGTCCTCGAAGGCGTATTCGTCGGGGAATCCGGAGTCGTAGGAGCTT
>NZ_KQ948972.1 GCF_001514235.1 Streptomyces caeruleatus
CACTCTCGGAAGTCTTACCGTCACGCTCCAGGCAAGGCGCCTTGTCGGCTGGGGGCCAGGGCGGATATCGATGGTGCTCAGTAGCACCTGTTGGTGGGGGTGGAGTTGGTGCCAGAGGGTGGTCTGTTTGCGGGCCCAGCGCTGGAGTTCGGGCGGGAGGGGCTGGCCTGTGGCGTGGAGAGCGCGGTGCTGGTGGTATTTGCGATGCCAGGCGAAGGGCCAGGGCGGGTTCCACCAGGGGTCGAGGAAGGTGAGTTCTTGCAGGGTGCGGGCGGACAGGAGGCCTGCGCGGGTGTCGTCGCCCGATTTTTCTGAGTTGTTGTTGGGGCTGTGAGCTGGGGTTTCTCAGTTCTTCTGGGTGATGTTCGCGGTGCCTGAGGGTGCTCGGAGTGTGGGGCTGGGCGGAGTGGTGTCTGTCTGAACTGTGTGTATGCCGTCTGTGCAGATCGGTTGATCGTGGTGCAGTTCCCATGGGCTGCGATTTGAAGTGGCGCGGCGTCAGGTGGTGTCGGGGTTGGTGAGGTCGTCTTTGGTGAGGGTGACGCGGGTGGCTTTGCCGGCTTTGCTGGCGGTGGTGGTGGGTGGCAGGACGCGGACGTGGATGAAGTAGACGCGGACGCCGGTGAGTTCGGTGTAGGGGGGCCATGCGCCGGGGGTGCCGTCGGTGGGCAGGTCGAGGAGCTTGTCGGTGATGTTGTAGATGACGAGGTAGGCGGTGTGCTGCCCGTAGTCGTGGGCGTACTTGATGATCTGGTGCACGCCTTTGACGAGGTAGCCCTTGCCGCGTCCTTGGCCGTCGAAGATTTTGCCGTCACAGACGAGGGGATCACGGCCGTCGAGGTCGCCGATGAGGTCGGCTTCGCCGGATGCTGAGCGCGGTTTGGCGTGGGTGATGTGGTCGCCCTCGAGGAAGAGGAAGCGCTGCAGGTCGAGGTTGTAGACCTCTTCGCCGTTGGGCCGGTCAGCCTCGAAGCGCGTGTGCAACTCGTCACGGTCGAACCACTCGATGCGGGTGCGGTAGCGCTCGAGGGTGTGCAGGATGCTGCTTTCGGCGCCGACGCGTTCGCTGAGGTAGTCGAAGAAGGGCTGGAGGATGTCCTCGGCGAACTCCCGCCAGCTGTCCTGGATGTTCCTCTTGTTGCTGTAGCCGCTTGCGATGCGCCAGCCGGAAGAGGGGTTTGCTGCCTCGTCCTTGGCGGTGTCCTGTATGAGTCGCCAGATGAGGGTGGCGCGTCCCTCTTCGGTCCGGCTGCACCAGATGAACTGCATGTCGCCGTCCAGGCCGGCGCGGAAGCGGTCGTAGTCGAGGTCTGGTTCTGCCCGGGCTGCTTCCTCGAGGAGGCCTGTGAGGGCTGGTTGGCTGTTGATCCAGGTGACGGCGAGGTGGACTTCGTGGCCGGCGCTGGAGAAGGGGGCGGTCATGAGTTTGCGCAGGCGTTCGCGTACGGCGACCTGGAGGCGCTGCTGGTACTTCACCGGAAGAGGCCTTTCAGAGCTTGTGTGATCTGCTGCTGGAGGACGTCGCCCGCGTTCTGTGCGCTGCCGGTCTGGTCGACCAGCCAGATGTGGGTGTAGCAGCAGGGGCAGGTCACGGCGGTCTGGGCCACGATCTCCGAGTAGCGGACCCACATCAGGTATCCGCAGTTGGGGCAGGCCATCTCGTGGTCCGCGCTGAGGAGCTGTGTCGCGAGGGATTCACCCATGGAGGGATTGTTCCGTATGGGTCTGACAGTGCCGCTGTTGTCGGTTCTATCCGGGGTGGATGCCGATGGCGGAGAGGAGCTTCTGCTGGGTGGGGTGGAGGGTGGTCCAGTGGGTGCGTTGCTGCTCGGTCCATTGCTGGAGGGTGGGGCAGTGGTCCTGGCCGGTGTGGTGGTGCAACTTGGCCTGTTGGTAGGTGCGTTGCCAGGGGTGGGGCCAGGGCGGGCACCACCAGGGGTCGAGGTTTTCAAGGGCGTGAGCTGTGGTGGGGGAGAGGCGGCCTTGCCGGGCGGCGCGGCGTTTTTGTGTCAGCCAGTCGCCCAGGGCGAAGCCGTCGTGGTGGGTGTCTTTGCTGCAGGCGAGGTGGCCGTTCAGGGTGGCGTAGGCGCGGGCGTGGGCGAGTCCGGGGCTTGCGGGGTAGATGCGGCTGGTCCGGCGGCGGGCGGCGGCTTCGGGGGTGATG
>NZ_KQ948973.1 GCF_001514235.1 Streptomyces caeruleatus
ATGCTCGTCGGCCGTGCTCCGACCGGCCACCACACCGGTGCCCGGTTCCCCGGCGGCGAGTCCGGTGAGCCTGGCGATCAGCTCGTCGCGGTCGGTGCCCAGGACGACCGCCCTGTGTTCCAGGTTCGCCCGGGTGGAGACGAGTGCGGCGCCAACGTCCACTGGGTTCAGTTCCGGGGCCGCTTCCACGTGTGCGGCGAGGCGTCGAGCTTGTTCCCGCAGCGCTGTCTCCGACCTGGCCGACAGCACCCACGGCACCACCGGCGGGGCAGCAACGTCCGTGTCGGACAACGGCGTTGATTCGGGGGCCTGTTCGAGGATCACGTGGGCGTTGGTGCCGCTGACGCCGAACGAGGACACGCCTGCACGCCACGGCCGGTCGACCGTCGGCCACGGTTGCTGTTCGGTCAGCAACTCCACCGCGCCCGCCGACCAGTTCACCTCGGGGGTCGGCTGGTCCACGTGCAGGGTGGGGGGCAGTTGCCCGTGCCGCATCGCCAGCACCATCTTGATCACACCGGCGACACCGGCGGCGGCCTGGGTGTGACCGATGTTGGACTTGAGCGACCCCAGCCATAGGGGGCGGTCTTCCGGCCGGTCCTGTCCGTAGGTCGCCAGAAGTGCCTGGGCCTCGATCGGGTCACCCAGCCGAGTACCCGTGCCGTGGGCTTCCACCACGTCCACGTCGGCCGTGGTCAGACCGGCGCTGACGAGCGCCTGTCGGATCACCCGCTGCTGCGCGGGACCGTTCGGCGCTGACAGTCCGTTCGAGGCGCCGTCCTGGTTGATGGCCGAACCCCGCACCACCGCCAGCACCTGATGGCCGTTGCGCTGAGCGTCCGACAACCGCTCCACCACCACCAAGCCGACACCCTCACCCCACCCGGTGCCGTCCGCCGACGCGGCGAAGGACTTGCAGCGGCCATCGCCCGCCAACACGCCCTGCGAGGAGAACTCGACAAAGGCTCCCGGGGTGGCCAGCACCGCCACACCACCGGTCAGTGCAAGGTCGCACTCTCCCGACCGCAGTGCCTGTACGGCCCAGTGCAGGGCCACCAGGGACGACGAGCACGCCGTGTCCACCGTGATCGCGGGCCCTTCGAGCCCCAGCACGTATGCGATCCGCCCCGACAGCACGCTGCTCGCGCCGCCGATGATCCGGTATCCGTCCATTTCCTCCGCAGCGTTTCCGACGGTCTCGTAACCCGAGATCGCTCCGCCCACGAAGACTCCGGTCTTGCTGCCCTTCAGCGCGTTCGGGTCGATGCCGGACCGCTCCAGCGCCTCCCACGCCGTCTCCAGCAACAACCGCTGCTGCGGGTCCATCGCCAACGCCTCACGCGGCGAGATACCGAAGAACCCCGCATCGAACCCGGCCACGTCTTCGACGAATCCACCCACCCGGGCAAAATCGTCACCGGACAGATCCCAGCCCCGATCGCCAGGGAACCCACCCACCGCATCGACCGACGACGCCACCACATCCCACAACTGCTCCGGCGACGACACCCCGCCGGGGAACCGGCAGCCCATCCCGACGATGGCAATCGGCTCGTCCACCGCCGTCGTACTCACCGGCGTCACCTGCACGGCCTCGACCGTGCCCAGCAGCGCTGTTTCCAGGTGTTCGGCCAGTGCAGAGGGGGTCGGGTAGTCGAAGACGAGGCTCGCGGGCAGCACAAGACCCGTCGCCGCTGCAAGCTTGTTGCGCAGCTCCACTGCAGTCAGCGAATCGAACCCGATATCGCGGAAAGCGCGGCTGCGTGGCAGGGCGTCGGCGTTGTCGAAACCGAGGGTGACGGCCGCCTCCCGCCGGACCAGGTCCAGCAACGCCCGCGCACGGTCCTTCTCCCCCATCCCGGCCAGCTTGCGCCGCAACGCCGACTCACCTGGCGACTGCGTACCCAGGTGTGCGAGCGCCTTGCGGGCCTCGGGAATGCCCGACAGCAGCGCACTCGGCCGCTCTACGGTGAAACTCGGTGCGAACCGCTCCCAGTCCGTGTCCGTCACGGTGAGGG
>NZ_KQ948974.1 GCF_001514235.1 Streptomyces caeruleatus
GGCGTCGTACTGTGTCCCCGACACGTACGGGTCGTGCCGTCGGCCCGGTGACACGGACGGCTGCGCCGTCGGCGACGGGCTCGGCTCACTCAGCGCGGCGCACCACGGGCAGTCGGTGGTCTCGTCGCTGTCGTCGCGGTCCATGGAAGCGGCTCCTGTCTCGATCGAGGGCTGACGATGTCGGGAGGGAAGGGGAGATGGAGTACTCCATGACTCCATCCGGGGGACGGTCTCACTCGACTGGGTGGTAGCGGGGGCGGCGGGCGTACCACCGGCGTACGCCATGGCGTTGCCCCGGCATGGACAGACTTGAGCCGGCGCGGCGTGTCCTCGGTGGCGATGCCGCACCCGCGTCGTACGTCGTACCGGCCACCGGCCTGCGGGGCCAGCCGTCGATCTACGCGGCGCTGGTCGCGGAGTGGCACGCCAAGGGCCGTGCGGTGCCGGAGCGCCGCGACACCTGGCGGGACGCCGTGGGCGCCGGCGAGGGACAAGGGCAGACCGTCACCTCCTGGGCGGTCGGCCGGTTCGCCGGGCCGGCCCGGGCCGTCGAGGCCGAACCGCCGGGCGACCGCCAGGGCGGAACCCCCGAACGCGTACCGGCCGTCGTCGTCCCCCGGGGCCTTCCCGGACCGGTGGGCCTGTGGGAGTGGAGCGGCGGGAACGGACGCGTCAGCGTCGCCGTTCCGCGCCCGGCCGACTGAAGCGCGTCCGGGCGGCACGAGCCCCGGCGGCCGCGCGCAGCGCGCGTTCCACGGCCTCGGGGTCGTACAGCGCGCCGGTCCCGTCGGGCGGCAGCAGCCACTCCAGGCGCCACCCGGCGGACTGGTAAGGCGGCGGGACGGCGACCCACGACCCCCTGCCGGCATGGCGCACTCCGGGGCCGAACCACTCGGTGACGGGATCGGGCGGCAGGAAGAAGCCGACTCTTCGCGCCCCGCAGTTCACCAGGACGGGTCCGGACGCCCGCGGCCGCGCCCGTCTCAGCAGATCCAGCGCGCCCAGGCCGACGTGTTCGGGAACGCTGAGCACGTCCCAGAGCCGTCCGGCCTCCAGCAGCACCGCGTCCGCGCCCTGGCCCCACTGCTGCTTGCACGACCGTGGATCCGCGGCGGCCGCGGCGAGCCACTCGACGGCCTGTTTCCCCATGGTGCGCTGCATGTCCCTACCCCCAGCACTAGCCGACCCCGCCCGTCCGTCCGTCTGCCTGCCCGGACAGGGCCCTTCATGCTGGTGGATATTTCTATGTGCCGGAAGGGGTGGCGCAGTGTGGCGTTTGCGGTGGATTTGTTCGAATAGCGCAGCGCTGTTCGGTCCGCCGACGCGGTGTATGCGTGGCAGCGGCTGACGGACCCTGGGTGCGTTTTACGGTGTTTCGATGCGATCTATCCCAAGATGGGCCCTGCTTTCGTCGGGATGTGCGCCTGTCGTGCTGATCGGCGGCTGGACGATCGCGGCGCTGCTCGAAGGACCCGCCTACGACCCCGCCACCCAGACGATCAGTGCCCTGGCGGCCTACGGCGCCGCCGGCTACTGGGTGATGACCGGGGCGCTGGCCGCTCTGGGCGTCTGCCACATGATCACCGCCCTGGGACTGCGCCCGGCCGCGCTGCCCGGACGGTTGGCGCTGGGCGCGGGGGGAGCGGCCGCGTTCGCGGTGGCCCTCCTCCCACCGCCCAGCAGCGGAGGTTCCCTGCGTCACGGCTCGGCGGTCGCCGTCGGCTTCGCGCTGCTGGCGGTGTGGCCGGTGCTGGCCGCCGATCGGCACCGCGCCGCACCCTGGGGGCTGCGCCCCGTGCCGTCCCTCACGGCCACCGCGCTGATGCTCGTCACCGCGGCCTGGTTCATGATCGAAATGTGGCAGGGCGGTGCCGACGGTGTCGCCGAACGCCTGGTGACCGCCCTCCAGTCCCTGTGGCCC
>NZ_KQ948976.1 GCF_001514235.1 Streptomyces caeruleatus
GTTGATGCTCCTATTGCTCGTCAAGCGGCTTTGAGCCAGTCGCGGTAGGCATGCGCGAGGGCGTCGTCGCGGCGGAGTCCTCGTTCGAGGGTGGAGATGGTGGCTGGCCAGACTCCGAAGTGGCCTGCTGCGGCGGTGAGGGTGATGTTCTTGGACTGCCGTAGGGGCCGCAGATCGTCGGTTCCGGGAACGAGGACCGCGGTGGTGAGGCAGCGGAACATCTCCCGGGCGATGGCGCGTTTGAGGAGCCGGATGATCTCCTTCTTTGTCCGCCCGGCCGTGGTCTGCCGTGTCACGTAGTCGCGGGTGCGCGGATCGCTGGACATGCGCACGAGGGCGATGCGGTAGAGGGCGGCGTTGGCTGCCCGGTCGCCGCCGCGTGAGAGGCGGTGCCGGTTGGTTTTGCCGCTGGAGGCGGGGACCGGTGCGGCTCCGCACAGCGCGGCGAAGGAGGCTTCGCTGCGCATGCGGTCGGAGTTTCCGCCTGCGGTGACCAGCAGCTGGGCTGCGGTGTCGGGGCCGACTCCGTGAGTGGCCCGCAGGCCCGGGTTGTGTGCGGTGACGTCGGCGTCCAGGGCCTTGGTGAGCGCCTTGTGTTCGTCGGTCAGCTCCTTCACGCGTTGGGCGAGGCTCTTCAGCGCGGTCAGGACGGCGACGTTGACGGCGTTACCGGCGGGCCGCAGCCGGGCGAGGGCGTCGGTGCGGGCGCGGCCCGTGAGACGGCCGTACTTGGCGCGGATGGCCTCGGGTGCGCTGATGAGGACGTGGCCGATCTGGTTCAGTGCGGCGGTGCGGGCCTTGACGGCGGAGCGGGCCGCGTTGTGCAGGGCGCGTATGCCGGCGATGGCGTCGTCCTTGGGCGCGGCGTGGGCCCGCCCGGACAGTGCGGCGCGGGCGGCGGCGTAGGCGTCGATGGGGTCGGACTTGCCGATGCGGCGGCGTTCGGCGCGGTCGGGCCGGTTGACCTCGATGACGTGAAGGCCCTGGCGGCGGGCGGTGCGGGTGAAGCCGGCTCCGTAGGAGGAGGTGCCTTCTACGCCGACCGCGCTCACGTGTCCGTGGGCGTTCAGGAAGGCCAGGGCTGCGGCATATCCGGCGGCAGTCGTGGTGAACTCGGCGTCCGCGAGGTGGCCGCCGTTGTCGCTGATGACCGCGATGTGAAGCGTGTCGGCATGGGAGTCGACCCCGCCGAACACTCGCTGGCCGACCGTGTCCTCTTCGACCGCTGCTGTCATGCTGGTGACGCCTTCCTAGCCGGAGGTGGGCGCCGGCCGGGTGGCGCAGACAGGACATTGAGGGGGCTTCTGACCAAGCTCCTATCAGGTCATGTTCCGCCCGGCCGGAGCCATGAGAACCAGCTCCGGCAGCCGGACAGAACAACTTGGGGACAGCCCAGCAGGGCGCCAGTCAGTGCCAGAGTCACGACCGCCGAAACCTGCGTACCAATATCAATGTCAGTGCC
>NZ_KQ948977.1 GCF_001514235.1 Streptomyces caeruleatus
TCACCAGTCCCTACCTTGTTGATCGGGCTGAGCGAGCCATTCGTAGGGTTGGCTCACCCAGGGGTGCCGGGTGTGGCTTTCACCAGTCTGCCGTTGTCGTGGCTTCTGACGATTGGCCGCCCGGCGCCCCACGACGACTCGGCTGCTCATTAGGAATTGCGGCACTGATCGCTCAGTAGGGACTCGACAGCGAGGTCGTCTGTGGTTCCTGTACCAACGACCTGCGGAGAAGCGAGTGACAGCGATCTGGGCCGGTATCGACGCAGGGAAGACCCATCACCACTGCGTGGTGATCGACGACACTGGCAAGCGGCTGCTGTCCCGGCGCGTCGCCAATGACGAGAGCGAGCTGCTCAAGCTCCTCGGGGACGTGCTCGGACTGGGCGACGAAGCCATCTGGGGCATTGACTTGGCAGACGGCGGGGCCGCCCTGGTCATCGCGATCCTGCTCAACCATGGCCAGCAGCTGCTCTACATCCCTGGGCGGGTGGTCAACCGGGCCTCCGAGGGCTACCGAGGTGACGGCAAGACCGATGCCAAGGACGCGGCGGTCATCGCCGACCAGGCCCGAATCCGGCGTGATCTCACGCCCTTGCGGACCGGCGACGACCTGGTGGCCGAACTCAAGGTCCTCACCCGGCATCGTCGCGACCTCAGCGACGACCGCACCCGGACCATCAACCGGCTCCGCGGCCACCTGAACGAGATCTTTCCTAGCCTGGAAGGCGAACTCGACCTGGGCAACATTGGACCCCTGGTCCTCCTGTCCGGCTACCAGACCCCTGCTGCTATCCGCCGCGCCGGTCTACGGCGTCTGGCCACCTGGCTGCGCAACCGCAAGGTCCGCAGCGCCGACGAACTGGCTGCCAGGGCCGTCCAGGCCGCCGAGAGCCAGCACACCAGCGTCCCCGGCGAGACCATGACCGCTCATGTGGTGCGCTCCTTGGCCGAGGAGGTGATAGCCCTCAACGAAAAGATCGCCGAGAGTGACAAACTCATCGAGGGCCGGTTTCGCCGCCACCGCAATGCCGAGGTGATTGCCAGCATGCCCGGCATCGGTGCTCTGCTGGGCGCCGAGTTCCTGGCCGCCACCGGTGGAGACATGGGCGCCTTCGCGAGCGCGGACCGGCTGGCAGCTTTCGCCGGCGTCTCTCCGACACCCCGCGATTCCGGGAAGGTGAGCGGCAACCTACACCGCCCCACCCGCTACAACCGCCGTCTCCAACGCGTCTTCTACACCTCCGCGTTGATCAGCATCCGCTGCTGCGACGAGTCGCGCCGCTTCTACGACCGGAAGCGCGCCGAAGGCAAGAGACACAGCCAGGCCGTCATGGCGCTCGCCCGGCGCAGGGTCAACGTTCTGTGGGCACTCCTGCGTGACGGACGGTGCTACCAGCCCATACCATCCGTCGCCCCGGCCGCTTGACAACGCTATTAGGAATCGTC
>NZ_KQ948978.1 GCF_001514235.1 Streptomyces caeruleatus
TGAAGCTTCCCCTTGATGTTGGACACCTGGAGACTGGGACGTGAGGTTCCAGAGGAAGTAGTGCCAGGTGGGAAGCAAGAGCAACCGCAGCAGGCGGTACTCGGAGGAGTTCAAGCGCGACGCGGTCGCGCTGGTCCGCTCCTCCGGCAGGACCGTCACCGAGGTGGCCCGGGAGATCGGGGTCAGCGCCGAGGGCCTGCGGAACTGGGTCAAGCAGGACACGGTCGACCGTGGGCAGGGGACGCCGGGCGAGCTCACGAGCGCGGAGCGGGAGGAACTGCGTCGGCTGCGGCGGCAGAACCGTGAGCAGGCCGAGACGATCGAGGTGCTGCGAAAAGCGGCGGTCTTCTTCGCGAAGGAGAGCGATCGATGAACGACGTATACGCGTTCATCGAGGCGGAGAAGACCACCCACCCAGTCGCTCTGTTGTGCCGGCTGCTGAAGGTGGCCCGGTCCTCCTTCTACGCCTGGATGGCCGGCGCGCAGGCCCGCGCCGTCCGCCGGGCCGCCGACGACGTCCTGGCCCACGAGATCACCGTCCTTCACATCGCCTCCCGGTGCACCTACGGGGTGCCGCGCATCCATGCCGAACTGCGCAGGCTGGACCGGCGGGTCAACCGCAAGCGAGTGGAGCGGGTCATGCGTGAGCGCGACATCACCGGGGTCACCCGGCGCAGGCGCCGGTCGCTGACCCGCCCCGCGAAGAAGGCGGTGCCCGCTCACGACCTCATCGGCCGCGACTTCACGGCCGACGCCCCGGGCCGGAAGCTGGTCGGGGACATCACCTACATCCCCACCGACGAGGGCTGGCTGTACTTGGCCACCTGGCTGGACCTGGCGACCCGCGAGATCGTCGGCTACTCGATGGCCGACCACCACCGCGCATCCCTGGTGGTCGACGCACTGGCGATGGCCGCCGGTCGCAGCGACCTCCAGCCCGGCTGCATCGTGCACTCGGACCGCGGAGCGGAGTACACCGCTGACGAACTTCGCCGGGAGATAGGCCGGTTGGGGCTGCAGCAGAGCATGGGACGAACCGGCTCGTGCTACGACAATGCCGCCGCCGAGAGCTTCTTCGCGCTGCTGAAAGCGGAGATCGGCACCCGCCGCTGGCCCGACCGGACCACTGCCCGCGCTGAGATCTTCACCTTCATCGAGACCTTCTACAACCGCAAGCGGCTGCGAAGGCATCCAGTCTGGGGCTACCTCACACCGCTGGAGACCCGGCAGCGACACGAACAAGTACACGCCCTCGCGGCGTAAGCATCGAGTGTCCAGCATCACGGGGAAACTTCA
>NZ_KQ948979.1 GCF_001514235.1 Streptomyces caeruleatus
AAGACCGTGTCCTACGTGGTGAGGCGGACGAGTCGCTTGTAGCAGCAGAGAGCGGCAGCAAGTCCGAGAAATGCCAGGTAGTTGAGGGGGTGGCGCTCGTAGCGGGGACTGAGTCTGCGGTAGCCGGAGAGCCACGACATCGTGCGCTCGATCACCCACCTCCGACGTCCTAATCGCTCGCTGGATTCGATGCCTTTCCGGGCGATGCGTACTCCGATTCGCTTCCATCGGAGCCATCTGCGCAGGTCGGCGCGGTCGTAGGCTTTGTCTGCGTGTAGGCGCTGGGGCTTGAAGTACCGGCCGCGGTGAGGGTCGTGTTTCGATTGGTGGCCCTCGATCATGGGCTTCAGCCCTTCGCTGTCGTGGACGTTGCCGGCCGAGATGCCGACGAGGAGGGGCAGTCCGTTCGCGTCCGACAGGACGTGCATCTTGGAACCCGGCTTGCCCCGGTCCACGGGGCTCGGACCTGTGTGTTCGCCCCCTTTTTAGCCCTGACGTGGGCGGTGTCGAGTACTACGCGGGTGACGTCGATGAGGCCGGCATCGTCAAGGCGGTGCAGGACCGCTTCGTGCAGGCGACCCCAGACGCCGGCTCTCGACCAGATCAGGAACCGGCGGTGGGCGGTCGACTTCGATATGCCGAAACAAGGCGGCAGAGCGCGCCAGGCGCAGCCGCTGACCAGGACGTAGACGATCGCCGCGAACAACGTCTCGTCAGGTGTATCCGGCGTTCCGCCGCCCTGCGGCCGCACTCTCGACGGCGGGATCAGCGGCTTCGCAATCTCCCACAGCCCGTCAGGAACAATCCAACTCCACGTGCCCCGCCCCATACCGAAGCCAACGTCCGCCTCACCACGTAGGACACGGTCTAA
>NZ_KQ948980.1 GCF_001514235.1 Streptomyces caeruleatus
ACTCGAACAGGGTCTCTTCCAGGCTGGGGATCAGCACCGCGTGGGGACTGACCTCCAGGAACGTCCCGTGGCCGGCCGCGGCCAGCACCCGCGTGGTGTCGGCCAGCCGCACCGTCTCCCGCAGGTTGCGGTACCAATACTCCGCGTCCAACTCCTGCGTGCCCGTCAGCTCACCGTTCACCGTGGAGTAGAACTCGACCGCGCTCTCCAGCGGAGTGATCCCGGCCAGCTCCTCCAGCATCTCGTCCCTGAGCTGGTCCACCTGCGCGGAATGCCCCGCGCAGTCCGTACCGATCCGACGGACCCGGAAGCCTTCCGCCTCCCCCGCCGCGATCAGCTCCTCCACCGCCTCGGTGTCGCCCGACAGCACCACCCACGACGGCCCGTTGACCGCCGCGAGCGACAACCGCCCCTCCCACCGGGCGATCAACACCTCCGCCTCGGCCCGGGGCAACTGCACCGACACCATCCCGCCCCGCCCGGCCAACGACCTCGCGAACAGCCGGCTGCGCACCGCCACGATCCTCGCGCCGTCATCCAGCGACAACCCACCCACGACACACGCCGCCGCGATCTCCCCCTGGGAGTGGCCCAGCACGGCGGACGGTGTCACGCCCAGCGACTGCCACAGGTGTGCCAGCGACACCATCACCGCCCACAACACCGGCATCACCACATCAGAAGCCCGCTCCAACGCCTGGGCGTCCCCCAGCATCTCCCACAGGTCCCACTCCACGAACGGGGAGAGCGCCTGGGCGCACTCCCGCATCCGCTCCGCGAAGACGGGCGAGGTGGCCAGCAGTTCCCGCGTCATACCGGCCCACTGCGTGCCCTGACCGGGGAACACGAACACCACACC
>NZ_KQ948981.1 GCF_001514235.1 Streptomyces caeruleatus
CGCGGGTCGGTGACCAGCGCCCGGGCGACGGCGACGCGCTGCCCCTGACCGCCGGAGACCTCACCGGGCCGCTTCTTGCGCAGGTCGTCGACCTCCAGCCGCTCCATCCAGGTCAGCGCGGCCCGCTCGGCCTCCTTGCGGGAGGTGCCGTTCAGCCGCAGCGGCAGGGCGACGTTCTCCACGCACGTCAGCTCCGGCACCAGCTGGCCGAACTGGAACAGGAACCCGAACTCGGAGCGCCTGAGCGCACTGCGCTGGGCGTCGCTCATGGTGGCCAGCTCGTGCCCGTTGTAGGTGATGGACCCGGAGTCGGGCGGCACGATGCCGGCGAGGCAGTGCAGCAACGTCGACTTGCCGGAGCCGGACGGCCCCATCACGGCGACGACCTCGCCGGGGTGTATGGAGAACTCGGCCCCGTCGAGCGCGACGGTCGGACCGTAGGCCTTGCGCAGCTCCTGCGCCGTGAGCAGGGAACCGGGAGGAGGCGTCACTTGACCACCACCTCGGCCAGCTTGTCGAGGCGGGCGGCGGTGAGTTCCAGCCAGCGCAGGTCGGCTTCCAGATGGAAGAGGGCGTGGTCGCAGATCAGCTGATCCGCCAAGTCCCCTTTCCGCTTGCGGTCGGTGAGGATCCGCATCATGCGCAGATGCTCGGCGCGCTGGGTGTCGAGGATGTCGGCGGCGTCGCGCCGGGTGAGCAGGGCGAGGACGACCTTGGTGTAGAGGGTCGACTGGAGGTACGGCTCCGGCTTCTCGGGCGTGGCGAGCCACCGCTGTACGTCGGTGATCCCGGCGTCCGTGATCGCGTACCGCTT
>NZ_KQ948982.1 GCF_001514235.1 Streptomyces caeruleatus
GCCATGAACTGTCCGATGCCGAGTGGGAGTTCGTCGGACCGCTGCTGCCGGTGTCACTGCGGGGTCGGAAGCGGGTGGACGACCGCAAGGTGCTCAACGGGATCGTGTGGAAGTTCCGCACAGGGACGGCCTGGCGGGACGTGCCCGAGCGGTACGGCCCGTGGGCCACGCTGCACACTCGTTTTCGCCGGTGGGCGCTGGACGGCACCTTCGAGCGCATGCTCCGGGTCGCCCAGGCGCACACCGACGCGGCTGGGGACATCGAGTGGCTGGTGTCGGTCGACTCCACTGTCGTCCGCGCCCACCAGCACGCCGCCGGGGCCCGAAAAGGGGGGCCCGCTGTCCCGGCCTCGGACGCTCCCGAGGTGGCCTGACCAGCAAGATCCACCTGGCCTGCGACGGTGTCGGCCGCCCTCTCACCTTCACGCTCACGGGCGGCAACACCAACGACTGCACCCAGTTCACCGCCGTGATGGAGGCGATCCGGGTACCCCGCCTCGGTCCGGGACGGCCCCGCACAAGGCCCGCCCACGTCCTGGGCGACAAGGGCTACAGCTCCCGGGCCATCCGCACCTGGCTGAGGCGGCGGGGCATCACTCACACCATCCCCGAGCGGGCCGACCAGGTCCGCAACCGGCTCCGACGGGGCAGTCGAGGCGGGCGCCCGCTGGCCTTCGACAAGCAGCTCTACAAGCAGCGCAACGTGGTGGAACGGTGCTTCAACCGCCTGAAGCAATGGCGCGGCATCGCTACCCGCTACGACAAGACCGCCGAGTCCTACCAGGCAGCCGTCACCCTCGC
>NZ_KQ948983.1 GCF_001514235.1 Streptomyces caeruleatus
TGCCGATTCGTCGGACAGCCGCACCTCGGCGAAGACTTCCTCGCCTCGCCGCCAAGCTGTTTGCAGTCCCTGGAAGGACGGGCCGTACCCGTAGCCCGTCTCGGCCATGGCCTCATAGAACCCGTCCACGGGCACCGGTTCCGCTCCCGGCGGCGGCCATGCCGTTTCCTGCCACACCGGTACGGGGGCGACTGACGCACTCAGCGTTCCGCTGGCGTGGCGTGTCCAGTCCGTCTCCTCCTCAGGGCGGGAGTACACGCTCACCGCACGGCGGCCGGACTCCTCCAGCGCGTCGAGGACCACCTGCACCTGCACAGCCCCGCGCTCGGGCAGCACCAACGGCCGCTCCAACGCCAGCTCCTCCAGGACACCGCAGCCCACCTCGTCACCGGCCCGCACGACCAGTTCGACGAACGCCGTGCCAGCCAGCAACACCACACCCTGCGCCGTGTGGTCGGCCAGCCAGGCGTGGGAGGCCAGGGACAGTCGGCTGGTGAACACCACACCTTCGCCACCGGCCAGTTCCACCGCCGCCCCCAGCAGCGGGTGGCCGAGGGAGGTCAGTCCGGCGCCGCGTACGTCTCCGGCCACGGCTCGGGGGCGCGGCCAGTACCGCTCACGCTGGAAGGCGTACGTCGGCAGATCGATCGCCGAGTTCCGGCCCACGATCGCGGACCAGTCCACCGGGACGCCGTGGGTGTGCAACCGGGCGACGGCGGTCAGCAATTGCTCGGACTCGTTCTCACCCCGGCGCAAAGTCCCCGTCACAACCGCCGACGGGTACG
>NZ_KQ948984.1 GCF_001514235.1 Streptomyces caeruleatus
TGCGAATGCCCCACCACAGCGGCAGGTGTCACGCCCAGCGACTGCCACAGGTGCGCCAGCGACACCATCACCGCCCACAACACCGGCTGCACCACATCGACGCGTTCCAGCGCCGCCTGATCCCCCAACACCTCCAGCAGATCCCACTCCACAAACGGAGCGAGCGCCTGGGCACACTCCCCCATCCGCTCCGCGAACACGGGCGAGGACGCCAGCAGTTCCTGCGCCATCCCCACCCACTGCGCCCCCTGACCGGGGAACACGAACACCACACCACGCCCACCAGCCGCACTCCGACCAGCCACCCCGGACACCACACCCGCGCCCGGCTCCCCCGACGCCAACCCCGCCAACCTGGCGATCAACTCATCGCGGTCGGCGCCCAGAACCACCGCCCGATGCTCCAGACCCGCCCGGGTCGACACCAAAGCCGCACCCACACCCACCAGGTCCAGCCCCGCAGCCGCCTCCACATACGCCGCCAGCCGCCGCGCCTGCTCCCGCAACGCCGACTCCGACCGCCCCGACACCACCCACGGCACCACCGACGACAACACCACCGGCGCGGACGGCTCCGCATCGGAGGCCGGCTCAACCTCAGGAGCCTGCTCCAGAATCACGTGAGCATTGGTGCCACTGACCCCGAACGAGGACACCCCCGCCCGCCACGGCCGA
>NZ_KQ948985.1 GCF_001514235.1 Streptomyces caeruleatus
CTCCGCTGGAGAGCACGGTCGCGTTCTACTCCACCGTGACCGGTGAGCTGACCGACACTCGTGAGCTGGGTGCGGAGTATTGGTACCGCAACCTGCGGGAGACGGTGCGGCTGGCCGACACCACGCGGGTGCTGGCCGAGGCCGGTCACGGGACGTTCGTCGAAGTAAGCCCCCACCCGGTGTTGACTCCCAGCCTGGAAGAGACCCTCTTCGAGTCCCACCCGGCAGCGGTCGTGACGGGGACGCTGCGCCGGGGTGAGAACGAGTCCGAGCAACTGCTGACCGCCGTCGCCCGGTTGCATGTCCGTGGCGTGCGGGTGGACTGGTCTGCGGTGGTGGGCCGGAACTCGGCGATCGATCTGCCGACGTATGCCTTCCAGCGTGAGCGGTTCTGGCCTGAGGCGGTGTCGGGGCCTGGCGGGGTGGATGACGAGTTGTGGTCTGTGGTTCGGGGGGTGGATGCGGGGGCGTTGTCGGCGGAGTTGGGGGTCGATGAGCGGGCTGTGGCTGAGGTGGTGCCGGCTCTGACGGCGTGGCGTGAGCGTCGTCGGGTTCGGTCGGTGGTGGAGGGGTGGCGGTTCGCGGAGAGCTGGAAGCTGT
>NZ_KQ948986.1 GCF_001514235.1 Streptomyces caeruleatus
TTGGTCAGCCGTCGTGGCTTGGACGCTCCCGGTGTGTCTGCTCTGTGTGAGGAGTTGGGTGCGCGGGTGACGGTGGAGGCGTGTGACGTCGCTGACCGGGAAGCGCTCGCCGGGGTGCTGGGGCGGGTGCCGGCGGACTGCCCGCTGACCGCTGTCGTGCACGCAGCCGGGATCGGTGACGGGTATGTGCCGCTGGAGGAAGTGGAGCCGGGGCGGCTGGATGCGGTGCTGCGGGCGAAGATGGTGTCGGCGTGGCATCTGCACGAATTGACCGCGGGGCTGGATCTGGACGCGTTCGTCCTGTTCTCGTCGGGTGCGGCGAGTTGGGGCGCTGGCGGGCAGGCTGCCTACGCGGCGGCGAACGCTTTCCTGGACGGGCTGGCAGGGTACCGGCACGCGCAGGGTCTGCCCGCGACGTCGGTGGCATGGGGAGTTTGGGCGGGCCCGGGGATGGGCGAGGCGGTGCTGAGTTGGTGGAGGGGTATCGGCGGCGTGGTGTGCTGCCGATGGAGCCGGAGTTGGCGATGGCGGCTCTGGAACAGGCGGTGTGCGAGAAGGCAGTCA
>NZ_KQ948987.1 GCF_001514235.1 Streptomyces caeruleatus
CTGGGTCTGTGAGCGGGTGCTGGACTGGTCCGGCCTGCCGACCGTCAACGTGCGTCCGACCCTGTTCGCCGAGAACCCCCATCTGACATGGATGCAACAGGGCCCGCTGAGCAACGGTGAACTGCGCCTGCCCTTCGGCAAGCAGCGGCTCGCGCCCATCGCCGTTCACGACGTGGCAGAGGTGTGCGTGAAGGTGCTGGTCGACCCCGCACCGCACATCTCGAAGTCCTACGCGCTCACCGGCCCGGAGCTGAAGGACATGTACGGGTTCGCTGAGGACTACGCAGCCGTGCTGGGACGTCAGGTCACCTACGTCCCTGAGGAAGTGGAGGCCTGGAACGAGGCCTTCCTCGACGAGACCGTCCTGCAGGAGGCCCTGGGCGATCCGGGTGCGGCCCGGCACGTGGCGGCGCACCTGAGGATCCAGACCAGGCTGATCGCCAGCGGGCGGTACGACGCCCTCTCCGACCAACTGGAAACCCTGCTCGGACACCCACCGCGGACCGTGCGGTGGGCGTTGGAGAACAACACGCGCCTGCCCGAACT